>NZ_JABBXA010000009.1 GCF_014161445.1 Microbispora sp. H13382 | reverse complement strand
CCTCCAGCAACGCCATGAACGCATCCGCCTGACGCACTCGCAGCGGCCGGTCATCACCCTCCGCCTTCGGCCTGGCATACGCATCCAGCAACGCCTGCAACCGGGCGGCATGCTCACGCGGCAGATAGAACTCCCCCTCCAAACCGCCGCCCTTGCCGGGGCGGACCCGAAGGAACCGCCGACCGTAATCGGCCCGCTCATCACGGTCCTCACCATCGGGGTCCAGCACCGCCCGCAGATAACGGCCCGCCCTGGCCACCTCCGCCGCCCCCGCCCTCCCCGCCAGCTCCAGCAGGATCGGCTCAGCCACCGCGGCCTGCTCATCGGACAGGCCGGCAACGGCGGTGCAGATGGCCTCCACCACCCCCGCCGCCAACCCACCCGCGGCGAACTTCTCCCGCACCCGGGGCAGACGGGCCAACTCGATCCCCAGGGTCAGCAGGCGGCCCGCACCCGCCACAGTCATTCCTCCGGCGGTGCGCAGCCAACTGCGGGTGGAGGCATGCCCATGCCGCCGGGCCTGCCCCGCCCGATGCACCCGCCCCACCCGATCCGCCAACGCCGAGGTGATCCGATCCCGCGCGAACACCAACTCCTCAGCCTCGGCCAGACAGATATCCACATCGTCCGGAAGCGGCGCCAACGCCAACGCCTGCGCCGACTCACGAACAGAACCGATCAGCACCCACGACGACCCACCCCGGCGATCACCCGCGCCAGCGGCATCCGCCCCGGCAGAACCCGCCCCCGCATCATCGGCGGCCTCACTGCCCATGCTCCCGGTGTCAGCGGCCCCGTCGTTTTCCACACTGCCGTCGCGGGCGAGCGAACCCTCCGTCGACCACAAAGGAGAATCGGCAGTCAGGCGATCCCACCAGCCGCCGTCCGCATTGTTCGAACGACGAGGGGGGACAGAATCTGGGTCGAACAGATCCATCACACCCCCTCAGCGAATTCGAAAACCTGTATTAATTTTCTCCCAACCGACTCACCTTGAGCAACCTCACCAGGCGATTTGTTGGAGCTACAGGCTCGCGCGCCGTCGAAGTCTCATGGAGCAGACGGCAGGAGATCGAGCAGGGCGTGGAACACGTAAGAGAGCCCGACCGCGACAAGGACGGGAATCACCAGGCTGAGACAGATAGCCAGAAAGCAGCCGCGACCTCCGCTCATGGGGTTGGGAACCGGTTCCTGCGGCTCCAGTCCATGCCACAGGGATCGGGGTTCGAGGAGGAGGAACAGCATCGCGCCCACCTCGCCGACCGTGAACAGCCAGAACCAGGCCCATGTGTTCCCCAGCCTGGGCCGTCCCGTACCGAGCATGACGAGGAGCGCGGCGATCCAGGCCCCGCCGACCGGCCAGGCCGCACCGGGGACCGGCACATGAAACGGCCAGCCTGAGAAGAACGCCCAGCGAGACTGAGCCGGCACGGCCTCCGGGCCGGGGACGGTGGCGTCGAGATCGCGGAGGAGGTCACGGCGGGTGTAGGCCTCGGACTGGTCCACGTGGTACCAGAACAGGGGGCCCGTCGACCAGCGCAGGTCCAACGGTTTCCCTCTGTAGATCACGTACGTGACCTGCCCGGCCCGCAGCGCCTCGTGGAAGTCCGCGAGGGCGCGCTCGCGCGGCGTCAGGCTGAGCACGCTCACCAGAGCGCCCCACAGCAGCACGACGAGCAACACGACACGCACCCACAGCCCCGCGATCCGGTACGGCAGTCGCATGATCCGAGCTTCACACAACGACGCTCTCGGGAGAACCGCTACAGCCGGTCCTGGCGGGGCAACACCACCTCGCGGGCCAGGAGGAGCAGGGCCGCCGCCAGCGGGATGCCGAGCAGGGCCCCGACGATGCCGAGCAGCGCCCCGCCGAGAAGCGCCCCGACGATGGTCGCCACGGGCGGTACGTCGACCGACGACTTGAACACCTTCGGGGAGATCCAGTAGTTCTCGACTTGCTGGTAGACGACGAAGAAGACCACGCAGGCGATGCCGACCTGCACCGAGGAGAGGAAGCCCACGCCCGAGGCCACGACCGCGCCGATGACCGCGCCCACCAGCGGGATCAGGTCCGTGACCGCGACGAAGATGGCCAGCGCGAGCGCGTACGGCACCTTCATCATGGACAGGAACAGGAAGGTCACCACTCCGGCGATCAGCGAGATGATCAGGTTGCCCGCGACGTAGCCGCCGATCTGGTTGATGATCTCGTCCCCGAGCAGGCGGACCCGCGTACGGCGTGAGCGGGGCACGAACCGGTAGGCCGTCTCCTTGATGGAGTTGAGCGACCCGAGGAAGTAAAGCGTGAGCACGAGCAGGGTGAAGGCGCTGAACAGCGCGCTGATCACAATGCTGGCCACGCCGAGGAGACCGCCGAACATCTGGGTGGCGAGCCCGCCGCCCGCGACGTACTGCTGGATCTTGTCGAGGACCTGGTAGCGCTCGTCCACCGAGCGGATTACCGGATGGTTCTGGAGCTGCTGCACGTAGTCGGGCAACTGCCGGACGAACCCGGTGGTCTGCTCCGTGAGCGGCGGCACGACCGCGAGCCCGAAGACCACGAAGAACGCGATGACCGACCCGAACACGATCGTGATCGAGAGGCGGCGGGACAGGTTGCGCCGCTGGAGCGCCTCGACCGCGGGGTTGAGGCCGATGGCCAGGAAGAGGGAGACCACGATCAGCACCATCGCCGAGCCCGCGCTGGCGATCGCCTGGACCAGGAGCCAGGCGGTGAGCACGCCCAGGGCGCCGGTCAGGCCGAACATGAACGGGTTGCCGCGCAGCGGGCGTCCCGGCAGGCCGAACGGCCGGTCGGGAGGCATGCCATGGTCATGGTCCTGCGGGTTCGCGCCGTCCCGGGACCGGTCGGGGGCCGCCGGAGAGCCGGCCGGCTCCGGCGTCGTCTCGCCCTGGCCGGGGAGCGAGGGGAACACGCTGGAGATGCCGCTTCCTGGGGAGAGACCGCTGTCGGACACGCCCCCACTGCTGCCCAACCAAGGTCACTTGACACGGATCTATCCGGACAAGTCGCCCTACCCGGCTGGCGAAGTCGCCCCGTACGACGCTCGCGCGGCCCGCAGCAGCGCGGCTCCGGCGAGGTAGACCGGGAGCATCGGCGCGGGCAGCCCGTCCGAGCCGGTGAGCGCCGCGCCGAGGAGGCCCCCGACGACCAGGCCGGCGCCCACGACAGTGACGGCCGCGGCGCCCACGCCGACGGGCCGGCCGGGCGCCGGGCAGGGACCCGCGCGCCTTTCGAACCGGCCGAACACGGCGACGAGGACCACGAGGGCCGCCGTCAGGAACGCGAGCCAGGGCACGCGCAGGAGCAGCCAGGCGGCCGATCCGGGCGGCGGCTGCGGCAGCAGGCCGGTGATGTAGAGGGCGGGCACGGCGATCACGACCGCGGTCATGTGCCAGAGGAACACCGTCATGATCACGGAGTTGGTCGCGACGACGGCCGTCCACGGGCGCGTACGGCGCAGCATGCGCTGGCCGCGCTCGTGCAGCAGCAGGGCGCCCCCCGTCTGCGCGACCGCCAGGGCGAGCAGCGCGAGCGTGGGCGGCGAGGTGTTCTGCAGGCGGTCGCCGGGATCGGCCACCATGCTCACCGGGTACGGCCCCGGAACGGTGAGCAGCACGAGCGCCGCCAGGCCGCCCGCGGCCATGGGCGCCGCCACCCGGGGACGGGCGGGCAGCGCCCCCTCCCGCCAGGCGATGCCGAGCTGGTAGACCGCCGCCCAGGCCAGCAGGTAGCCGGCGGCGCCGATAACGGCCGGGCCGCCGAGCAGCCGGGCCGCGTCTCCGAGCGCCACCGGCACCGCGAGCACGACGGGCACCGCGAGCCCCGCCCTGCGGTGCAGCGCGAGCAGGACCGGCGTGAGCAGGACGACCGTGACGTACGCGGCGAGGAACCACAGCGGCAGGCAGGCGAGCCAGACTCCCCGGCCGGCCGTGACGGGGTCCGTCCCCAGGAGGACCGCGAGCAGGGCCGCGCCGCTCAGCGTGAGCACGAACGCCGTCGTCGGGCGGATCAGCCGGTCGGTGCGGCCGAGGAACCACCCGATCGCGCCGCCGCCGCGGCGCCGGTAGGAGTCGAACGAGGCGGCGTTGGCGAAGCCGCCCACCAGGAAGAACACCGGCATGACCTGGAACAGCCAGGTGAGCGGCCGGGCCCAGGGGGCGAACGCGAGGACCGTGCCGCCGCCGACGCGATCGCCGTACGTCACCACGACGGCCAGCCAGTGCCCGAGCACGACCAAGGCGATCGCGACGGCGCGCAGCAGGTCGACGTGACGGTCACGGCCGGGCGGCGTGCGCTCCGCCGTACGCCGCAGGGTCGTGAACATCTAGTCGCTCTGGTGCTGCGGTTCGCTGATCTCCTTGACCACCGGCGTGATCAGGTCGGCGGTGAGCTGGTGGATCTGGAGGAGCAGGTCGTCGATCGTCAGGATGCCGACCACACCCGCCTCGTCGGCCACCGGAAGCCTGCGGAACGCGTGGTGGCGGAACACGTCGAAGGCCACCTCGATCTCGTCCTCCGGCCGCACCACCACGGGATTCTCCGACATCACCCGGCCGACCGGCGTGTCCCCGTCCCCGCCCTGGGCGAGCACGCGCAGGGCGAGGTCCCGGTCGGTCACGACCCCCGCGACGCCCCGCCCTTCGGAGACGACGACACAACCGACCCCCGAGTAGTCCATGTGCCGCGCGACGTCCCGCACCGGCGTGATCGGCGGCACGATGACCACCGGCGTGGACATCAGATCTTTGATTCTCATGGCGGGCCCTCCCCTCGTACGGAAGTCCGCCCTGCTTTGTGACCTAATGCCCTATTTATCCCCCCAAGTCCGAATAAACGTGGAGATGGAGGTGATCCCTATGATCACGTTGAGCATCATCAAGGCCGACACGGGGGGATTCGTCGGCCACACCGCCGTCCATCCCCGGCTGATGGCCGAGGCCAGGCGGGAGATCGAGCGGGCCAAGTCCTCCGGGCTCCTCATCGACGGCCACGTGGACAGCTGCGGCGACGACATCTCGCTCATCATGACCCACACCTACGGCCAGGAGGCGGGGCTGATCCACTCCTTCGCCTGGGACACCTTCCAGGCGACCACGCACCTCGCCAAGGAGCTCGGCCTGTACGGCGCCGGCCAGGACCTGCTGTCGGACGCCTTCTCCGGCAACCTGCGCGGCATGGGCCCGGGCTACGCCGAGATGGAGTTCGAGGAGCGGCCGTCCGAACCGGTGCTGTGCTTCCTCGCGGACAAGACCGAGCCGGGCGCCTGGAACCTGCCGCTGTACAAGATGTTCGCCGACCCGTCCAACACCGCCGGACTGGTGATCGACGAGAAGATGCACGCCGGGTTCGCCTTCGAGGTGTACGACCTGTACGAGGACCGGCGCATCGTCTTCGACTGCCCGGCGGACCTCTACGACATGCTCATGTACATCGGCGCCCCGGCGCGCTACGTGATCCACAGCGTGCGTTCCAAGACGCTGGGCACGACCGCGGCGGCCACCAGCACCCAGCGGCTGTCGCTGATCGCCGGCAAGTACGTCGGCAAGGACGATCCGGTGCTGATCGTGCGCTGTCAGTCGGGCCTGCCGGCCGTGGGCGAGGCGCTGGAGCCGTTCGCCTTCGCGTACTCGGTGGCGGGGTGCATGCGCGGCTCGCACCACGCGCCGTTCATGCCGGTGTCCGTCGGGCAGGCGCACCCGTCGCGGTTCGACGGCCCGCCGCGGGTGGTCGCGCTCGGCTTCCAGATCAAGGACGGCAAACTGATCGGCCCGCGCGACATGTTCGACGACCCGGCGTTCGACGGAGCCCGGCGGCAGGCCGGCGAGGTGATGGACTACCTGCGCCGTCACGGGCCGTTCGAGCCGCACCGGCTGCCGCTGGAGGACCTGGAATACACCACCATGGCCTCCCTCACCAAGCGCCTCGCGCACCGCTGGACGCCGATCACGACCGAGGTCGCGACACCGGTGAGTCTGTGATGAACGGGTCGGTGATGAGGGCGTCGGTCGGCGACCGTCTGATCGTCGAGAGCATCACCCGGGGCAGGGCGGGCCGCGTCGGGATCGTCGTGGCGCTCTACCACACGGACGGCTCGCCCCCATACCTGGTGCGATGGCTCGACGAGGAACAGGAGACGCCGTGCTACTACCCCGGGCCCGACGCCCGGGTCGAGCACAACTGGATGCGGCGGCCCGAGAGTCCCTGATCAGCCTGCGGCCTGCCGCAGGCACTCGATCACGTCCTCGTCGCGCGTCTGGGTGAAGTCGTCGTACCAGGCGCCGATCGCGTAGAAGTGATCGGGCGTGTCGAGGCAGACGACCTCGTCGGCGTCCCCGCGCAGGCTCGCGATCGTCTCGGGGGCGCCGACCGGCACCGCGAGCACCACCCGGGAGGCTCCGTGGGCCCGGGCCACCTGGCATGCGGCGCGGGCCGTCCCGCCCGTCGCGATGCCGTCGTCCACCACGATCACGGTACGGCCGGCCAGGTCCACGGGCGTGCGATCGCCCCGGAAACGTCGCGCCCGGCGCTCCAGTTCGGCCCGCTCACGCCGCTCCACCCCGGCTATCTCGTCGCGGGTGATGTTGGCGAGCCGCAGGACGTCGGGGTTCAGCACCCGCACCCCGCCCTCGCCGATGGCGCCGAAGCCCAGCTCCGGTTGGTACGGCACGCCCAGCTTGCGTACGACGATCACGTCCAGAGGGGCGCCGAGGGCCCTGGCGACCTCGAACGCGACCGGCACACCCCCTCGTGGCAGCCCGACGACGACCGCGTCCTCCGCCCCCGGGAGTCCACGCAACCGCTCGCCCAGGCGCAGCCCGGCGTCCCGACGATCGACGAACACGACAGTCCCCCTACCTTCGCCCCTGCTTCTCACGGTCCGTCCCCGCCGCCGTCCGCGGTAGGGCCGAAGGGCCCGGGGAAACAGCCCGGGGAAATAGACTGTCGCCGTGACCTCGACCGACCCGGCCCTCGACGGGGAGCTTCCGCGTCAGAGGCTGACCGTGGCCGAGATCGCCCACCTGGCCGGAGTCTCCGCGCCGACCGTGTCCCGGGTGCTCAACGGCCATGCGGGAGTCGCCCTGGCCACCCGGCAGCGGGTTGAGGCGGTGCTGCGGGAGCACGGCTACCGGCGGCGCGACAGCGAACCCGCGGCGATCCTCGAACTCGTCTTCCACGCCCTGGAGAGCCTGTGGGCACTGGAGATCATCCAGGGCGTCGAGCAGGTCGCGCGGGAGCACGAGCTGGCCGTCGTGCTGACCGAGATGGAGGGCAGGCTGACCCCGGGCAGGGCGTGGACCGAGCAGGTGCTCGCCCGCCGTCCCACCGGGGTCGTCGCGGTCTTCTCCGAGCTCACCGTGCAGCAGCAGTCGCAGCTGGCCACCCGCTCGATCCCCCTGGTCGTGCTCGACCCGACCGGTGAGCCGCTGCACCAGACCCCGTCGGTCGGCGCGACCAACTGGAGCGGCGGGATGGCCGCCACCCGCCACCTGCTCGACCTCGGCCACCGCCGCATCGCGATGCTGAGCGGGCCCACCCAGTGGCCGTGCTGCCGGGCGCGGCTCGACGGCTACCGCGCCGCGATGGACGCGGCCGGCGTGCCGGTGGACCCCGCGCTCGTGCGCGTCAGCACGCTGTACGTGGAAGGCGGCCTGCATGACGGGGCCGAACTGCTGCGCCTGCCCGATCCCCCGACCGCCGTCTTCGCCGCCAACGACCTGCAGGCGCTCGGCGTGTACGAGGCGGCCAGGCGGGCCGGGTTGCGTATCCCGGAGGACCTGAGCGTCGTCGGGTTCGACGACCTGTCGTTCACGCAATGGACCGGGCCGCCCATGACGACCGTAAGGCAGCCGCTCGTGCAGATGGGGGCCGCCGCCGCGCGGATGGTCCTGGCCCTCGCGGACGGCGGGCACCTCGAACAGCACCGGGTCGAGCTCGCGACCACCCTCGTCGTCCGGGACAGCACCGCGCCGCCGCGCTCCTGAGCGGCCTTCTCTCCCGATTTGTCGGGTTTTGTCCGGTTTTGGCTGGGCAGAAGGGAGGCACCGAACACTAGGGAGGGTGGCAGCATGGCCGTCAGCGGCATCATCTCCGCCATAATCATCGGACTCATCATCGGCGCTCTCGGCCGGCTCGTCGTCCCCGGACGCCAGGCCATCCCGATCTGGCTGACCATAGTCATCGGTATCATCGCCGCCTTCATCGGCACGGCGATCGCCGGAGCGCTCGGAGTCGCCCCCGCGGGCGGGTTCGGCTGGATCCAACTGATCATCCAGGTGGTGCTCGCCGCGATCGGCGTCATGGGCGCCGTCGCGTTGTACCGCCGCAAGAGCGTCGGATAGGCCGTGTCCCGCCGACGGCCCCGGCCCGGCCGGGGCCGTCGGCGTGTTCGGACTGTAGTGATCTTTACGAAATCACCGACATTTGTTGATTCCCCCCGTCACGGCTCGGCGTACGGTCGTTAACCAGGGGTTTTCCCTGAGGGATGACGCGATCCAGGGGAAGTGGTCCGGTATGGACCAGGCGGTCCTTGCACGTGTTCCGGAGGTCTTCGCGCGCCGCGTGGGCCCGGCGCTCGGCCTGGCCGACGAGGCCGACGCGGTGGCCAGGGCCTGCCACGCGATGGCGACGCGCTTCCACGGCGGCGGGCGGCTCATCGTCTTCGGCAACGGCGAGGCCGCGACCGACGCCCAGCACATCTCGGTGGAGTTCGTCCATCCGGTGATCGTGGGCAAACGGGCGCTCCCGTCGTTCTCGCTCACCAGCGACGTGGCGACGATCACGGGAGTGGCCGCGACGGCGGGACTGGAGGAGGTCTTCGCGCACCAGCTTCGCCGTCTCGCCGCGCCGCGGGACATCGCCCTCGGCGTCTCGCCCGACGGCGGCTGCGTGAACGTGCTCCGGGGCCTGGAGACGGCACACCGGCTCGGCCTGCTCACGCTGGCGCTGACCGGCGGCGACGACGGCGGGCCGATCGGCCGCAGCCCGGCCGTCGACCACGTCCTGATCGCCCGCTCCGCCGATCCCCGTGTGGTCAAGGAGGTGCACGTCACCACCTACCACATCCTCTGGGAGCTGGTGCACGTGTTCTTCGAGCAGCCGGGTGTGCTCGACCCACGGGTGATCTCGTGAACTGCCCCGGCGAGACGTGCGTCACCTGCTCCGACGAGGCGGTCGCGGTGACCGTCGTACGGCTCCTGGAGCAGGACTTCGCGCTCGTCGACACCGGCCGGGGCCGGGAGGTGGTCAGCGTCGCCCTGGTGGACGCCGGGGCCGGCGACACAGTCCTGGTCCACGCCAAGGAGGCCATCGCGGTCGTGCGGGAGGTGGGGCGACCGTGACCGACGACATGGAGGCGCTCTACCCCTTCCTCTACTCGGAGTCCACCGACCTCGACGCCGTCATGACCTCCGTACGTCAGTCGACGGTGGAGAAGGTCGACGAGATCGTCACCTTGCGCCGGACGGTGCTGGAGCGCGACGGGGACCGGATCGCCGTCTGCGCGCAGGCCTTGGCGGAGTCGTTCGCGGCGGGAGGCCGGCTGTTCGCCTTCGGCAACGGGGGCAGCTCGACCGACGCCCAGGACGTGGCCACGCTCTTCATGAACCCCGGGGGTCGCGCCAGCCCTCTTCCCGCGTTCGCCCTCACGGCGGACATCGCGGTCGTGACGGCGCTGGCCAACGACATCGGCTTCGAGGTGGTCTTCGCCCGGCAGCTCGCCGCGTCCGCCTTCGCGGGGGACATCGCGCTCGGCCTGTCGACCAGCGGGAACTCCCGCAACCTCATCGCCGCGTTCGAGGAGGCGGGCCGGCGCGGCATGCTCACGGTCGGGCTGGCCGGTTACGGCGGCGGCCAGATGGCCGAGCTCGGCACCATCGACCACCTGTTCGTGGTGCCCTCGGCCTCGGTCCACCGGATCCAGGAGGCCCAGACGACCGTCTACCACGCGCTCTGGGAGCTCACCCAGCAGGCCTTGACCCGTATGAGAGCCGGTGACAGCGATGACGGCGCCTGACGGACAGCCAGACGGACAGAACGAGCCCGTCATCCACATCCTGTGGATAAACGCCGGGCTGAGCTGCGACGGCGACTCGGTCGCGCTCACCGCCGCGACCCAGCCGAGCATCGAGGAGATCGTGCTCGGCGCGCTGCCCGGCCTGCCCAAGGTCGCGGTCCACTGGCCGCTGATCGACTTCGAGTGCGGCCCGATGCAGGGCGCGGACACCTTCATCGAGTGGTACTTCAAGGCCGACCGGGGCGAGCTCGACCCGTTCGTGCTGGTCATCGAGGGCTCGATTCCCAACGAGTCGATCAAGCGTGAGGGCTACTGGTGCGGGTTCGGCAACAACCCCGACACCGGCCAGCCGATGACGACCAGCGAGTGGCTCGACCGGCTCGCGCCGAAGGCGACCGCCGTGCTCGCCGCGGGCACCTGCGCGACGTACGGCGGCATCCACGCGATGGCGGGCAACCCGACCGGGGCGATGGGCGTGGCCGACTACCTGGGCTGGGACTGGCGATCGAAGGCCGGGCTGCCCATCGTCAACGTGCCCGGCTGCCCGATCCACCCGGACAACCTGTCGGAGACGATCCTCTACCTGCTCTACCAGCTCGCCGGGCAGGCGCCGATGATCCCGCTGGACCACGCGCTGCGCCCCACCTGGCTGTTCGGCATGACCGTCCACGAGGGCTGCGACCGGGCCGGCTACTACGAGCAGGGCCAGTTCGCCACCGAGTACGGCTCGCCGAAGTGCCTGGTGAAGATCGGCTGCTGGGGGCCGGTCGTCAAGTGCAACGTGCCCAAGCGCGGCTGGATCAACGGCGTCGGCGGCTGCCCCAACGTGGGCGGCATCTGCATCGCCTGCACGATGCCCGGCTTCCCCGACAAGTTCATGCCGTTCATGGACGAACCGCCCGGCGCCCGTGTCTCGTCGACCGCGAGCGCGGCGTACGGCACGGTGATCCGCACGCTGCGGAGCATCACGTTCAAGACGGTCGACAAGGAGCCGAAGTGGCGCGCGAAGGGCCGCGAACTGCTCACCGGTTACAAGGCCCCCTGGAGCTGACGATGACCCGGGAACGCGAACTCGTCGAGATGGCCTGGGACCCGATCACCAGGATCGTCGGCAGTCTCGGCATCTACGCGAAGGTCGACTTCGCCAACCGCGAGGTCGCGGAGTGCTACAGCACCTCGTCGGTGTTCCGGGGCTACAGCATCTTCATGAAGGGCAAGGACCCGCGCGACGCCCACTTCATCACCAGCCGGATCTGCGGAATCTGCGGCGACAACCACGCCACCTGCTCGGTCTACGCCCAGAACATGGCGTACGGCGTGCGCCCGCCGCACATCGGCGAGTGGATCATCAACCTCGGCGAGGCGGCCGAGTACATGTTCGACCACAACATCTTCCAGGAGAACCTGGTCGGGGTCGACTACTGCGAGAAGATGGTCCGCGAGACGAACCCGGGCGTGCTGGCGCGGGCCGAGCGGACCGAGGCACCGCACGCGGCCGACCACGGCTACCGCACGATCGCCGACATCATGCGCTCGCTGAACCCGCTCGAGGGCGCGTTCTACCGCGAGGCGCTGGCGATGAGCCGCACCACCCGGGAGATGTTCTGCCTGATGGAGGGCAGGCACGTGCACCCCTCCACGCTCTACCCCGGCGGGGTGGGCACGGTCGCGACCGTGCAGGTGTTCACCGACTACCTCACCCGGCTGATGCGGTACGTCGAGTTCATGAAGCGGGTCGTCCCCATGCACGACGACCTGTTCGACTTCGTCTACGACGCGATGCCCGGCTACGAGCAGGTGGGCCGCCGGCGGGTGATGCTCGGCTGCTGGGGCAGCTTCCAGGACCCCGGGCACTGCGACTTCGACTACCGCAACATGAACGACTGGGGCCGGAAGATGTTCGTCAGCCCGGGCATCGTGGTGGACGGGAAACTCGTCACCAACGACCTGGTGGACATCAACCTCGGCATCCGCATCCTGCTCGGCAGCTCCTACTACGACGACTGGGCCGACCAGGAGCCGTTCGTCACCGAGGACCCGCTGGGCAACCCGGTGGACATCCGCCATCCGTGGAACCAGCACACGATCCCGCATCCGCAGAAGCGGGACTTCACCGACAAGTACAGCTGGGTGATGTCGCCCCGCTGGTTCGACGGGCGGGACCTGCTCGCGCTCGACACCGGCGGCGGGCCGCTCGCCCGCCTGTGGGTCACCGCGCTGTCGGGCCTGGTGGACATCGGCTACGTCAGGTCCACCGGGCACAGTGTGGAGATCAACCTGCCGAGGACGGCGAGCCTGCCGGACAAGACGTTCGAGTGGCGGATTCCCCGGCGGAACGGGGAGCTGCTGTCCAACGCCGTCGAGCGCAACCGGGCCAGGACGTACTTCCAGGCGTACGCCGCCGCGTGCGCGCTGCACTTCGTGGAGCAGGCGCTGGGTGAGGTCCGTCAGGGGCACACCCAGACGTGGTCGCCGTTCACCGTGCCCGACGAGGCGATCTCCTGCGGTTTCACCGAGGCCGTGCGGGGCGTCCTGTCCCACCACATGGTGATCAGGAACGGGAAGATCGCCAACTACCACCCGTACCCGCCGACCCCGTGGAACGCCAGCGTGCGCGACTTCAACGGCACGCCGGGGCCGTACGAGGACGCGGTGCAGAACACGCCGATCTTCGAGGAGAACCCGCCGGAGACCTTCAAGGGCATCGACATCATGCGCACGGTACGCAGCTTCGACCCCTGCCTGCCCTGCGGCGTCCACATGTACCTGGGCCGGGGCAGGCAGCTGCGCGTGGTGCACAGCCCGCACGCCTTCACGGGGACGCCATGACCCACGACGTCGCCGCCACCGGTGAGCGGATCGAGCGGCTCATCGCGGAGCTGACCGGCGAAGGAGCCCGGGCCAGGGCCGAGGAGCTTGTGCGGGAGGTCGTCGGCCTGTACGGCGCCGGCCTCGAACGGGTCATGGCGATCGTCACCGAGGCCGGGGCGGCCGGCGCGCTGCGCGGGCTGGTGGAGGACCCGCTGGTCTCGGGCCTGCTCGTGCTGCACGACCTGCACCCGCTGACCACGGCCGAGCGGGTGCGGGCCGCGCTCGACGGCCACCCCAATGGTCACGGGGCCGAGCTGCTGAGCGTGGAGGGCGGCGTCGTGCGGTTGCGCCTGGAGGAAGCCTCCGGCGGCTGCCCCTCGTCGCGGAGCACCGTCACCGAGTCGATCGAGCGGGCCATCGCCCGGGTGGCCCCCGAGGTGACGCGGGTGGACGTCGAGAGTGCCGTGACTCTGCTGCAGATCGGCAGGCGCCCGTCATGAGCACCGGCCTGCGCCGCTTCCGCGAACGCGAACCGGCCCCGGTCGAGGGGGCGGAACGGGCGGAACAGTGCGAGATGTGCGCCGAACCCCTGGACGGGGAGCACGGGCACGTCGTCGACCTGGAGACCCGGGCGCTGATGTGCGCCTGCCGAGGGTGCCGCCTGCTGTTCGTCCGGCCGGGTCAGGGGCGGTACCACGCCGTGCCCGACCGCTTCCTCTACGCGCCGTCCTTCCACATCTCCCCCGCCGACTGGGACGAGCTGGGCATCCCCGTGCGTACGGCGTTCTTCTTCCGCAACTCCTCACTCGGCCGGACCGTGGCCTTCTATCCCAGCCCGGCCGGGGCGACCGAGTCGCTGCTCCCGCTCGCGACCTGGGAGCGCGTGCTCGCGGCCAACCCGGCGCTGGCGGACGCCGAGCCCGACGTCGAGGCGCTGCTGGTGGACCGGGCTCCGGACGGGTCGTTCTCCTGCCATCTCGTGCCGATCGACGCCTGCTACCGGCTCGTCGGCCTCGTACGGCTGCACTGGAAGGGCTTCGACGGCGGACGGGAGGCGTGGGAGGCCATCGACGGCTTCTTCACCGCCCTGCGCCGGCGGGCCCGCGTTCCGAAAGAGGTTTGACCTTGGACGATGGTCTCCGCTTCGAATGCCTGGACGCCCGGCCCGAGCCGTACGCGGCCTCGCCCACGCTCGTCTTCCGCCTGCGCGTCACCGACCCCTCTCCCGAGGGCGTCCACGCCATCGCGTTGCGCTGCCAGATCAGGATCGAGCCGCGCCGCAGGCCGTACGGCCCGGAGGAGGCGGCGCTGCTCGCGGACCTGTTCGGCGAGCCGGCCCGGTGGGGCGACACGCTGCGGCCGGTGCAGTTCGCCATGGCACAGACGATGGTGCCCGGCTTCACCGGGAGCACGGTGATCGACCTGCCCGTGCCGTGCGGCTACGACCTGGAGGTGGCCGCGGGCCGCTACTTCGCCTCCCTGGACGACGGCGAGATCCCGCTGCTGCTGCTGTTCAGCGGGAGCGTGCTCGCACGCTCCGGCGGGGGCGTGAGCATGCGGCAGGTCCCCTGGCACTGCGAGACCCGCCACCGCCTGCCTGTCGCGGTGTGGCGGGAGACGATCGACACCGCCTTCCCCGGCTCCGGGTGGCTGCGGCTGCGCCGCGACACCGTACGCGAAATCCTCCGTTTCAAGTCCGAACGGGTGCTCGCCACCGTCGACGAAGCCGTGGAAGCCCTGCTGAAAGAGGCGAGCCTGAAGGAGGGATCGCGGTGACCGCGCCGATGGAGGCGGCCCGCCGCGTCGCGGACGCCGTGCTGTACGAGGGCTACCTGCTCTACCCCTACCGCGCCTCGGCGGCCAAGAACCGCATGCGCTGGCAGTTCGGCGTGCTCGTGCCGCCGAACTACCCCGGCGAGCCGTCCGCCAGCGTGACCGAGTGCCTGCTCGAGGCCCCCGACGAGGCCCGGCTCGACGTGCGCCTGCGGTTCCTGCACGTCAGGGGCAAGACGGTCGAGCGCAGGGAGGATGACGGCTACTGGCCCGTGCCGCGGCTGACCGTCGGCGGGCACGACTACCTCAGCTTCGACGAGGCCGGCGAGCGGGAGGCCCGCGCCACGCTGTCCCTGGCCCAGGTGGTCGGCGGGCAGCGCACCATCGAGGTCCGGGTGCCCGGCGAGCGGGTCATCGAGCCCATCGCCGGTCCCGGCGGCGAGCGGACGGGCCGGGTCGTCTGCGAGCACCAGCCGCTCGACGCGGAGATGCGGATCTCCGCCGAACGGCTGCCCGGGCCGTACGGGCTGGTGCGGCTGCGGGTCGAGGTGGAGAACACCGCCCAATGGGAGCGGGCGGACGCGCCGCGTGAGGAGGCCCTGCGCCGCTCGCTGGTCGCCGCCCACCTGCTGATCGGGGTGAGCGGAGGCGCCTTCGTCTCGCTGCTCGACCCGCCGCTGTGGGCCGAGGCGGCGGCGCGGCAGTGCCACAACGAGAACACCTGGCCGGTCCTGGTGGGCGAGCCCGGCCGCCGCGACGTCGTGCTGTCCTCGCCGATCATCCTGTACGACCACCCGGCCATCGCCCCGGAGAGCCCCGGCGACCTGTTCGACTCGACCGAGATCGACGAGCTGCTCACGCTGCGCACGCAGACGCTGACCGAGGAGGAGAAGCGGGAGGCCAGGGTCACCGACCCGCGCGCGGCCGAGATCCTCGAACGGGCCGCCGACCTGCCGCCGGAGCTGCTCGAACGCCTCCACGGCGCCATCCGTCACCTGGAGGTGCCCGCCAGGACGGCGCCGGAGGACGACGCGGTGACCGTGTCCGGGGTGCGGATCGGCAAGGGGAGCCGGGTGCGGCTGCGCCCCGGCGCCCGGCGCGCCGACGCGCACGACATGTTCCTGACCGGGCGGATCGCCCGGGTCGAGGCGGTGTTCCTCGACGTGGACGGGGTGCACCACCTGGCCGTGACGCTGGAGGACGACGCCGGCTCCGATCTCCAGCGTGAGCAGGGACGCTTCCTCTACTTCGCGCCGGACGAGGTCGAACCCGCATGAGAACCCTGGTGGCCGGTGTGGGCAACGTCTTCCTCGGCGACGACGGTTTCGGCGTGGCGGTGGCCCGTCACCTCGCCGCCACCGGCGTTCCCGACGGCGTGGCGGTCGGCGACTTCGGCATCCGGGGCATCCACCTCGCCTACGAGCTGACCTCGGGATACGACCTCGCGATCCTCGTGGACGCGGTCCCGGCGGGTCGGGCTCCCGGCACGCTGTGCGTCCTGGAACCCACCTCTCCCGAGCCGGCGGATCTCGTGGACGCGCACGCGATGACCCCCGGCGCGGTGCTCACGCTGGCCTCCGGCCTCGATCTCCCCCGGGGAGGCAGAGTCCTGCTGGTCGGCTGCGAACCCGCCGACGTGTCGCCGGGGATGGATCTGAGCCCGCCGGTCGCGGCCGCCGTCCCCGAGGCGGCCGGTCTGGTGCTCGAACTGATCGCGAAGGAGTTCGCGGAGTTCGCGGAAGGGGAGCGGCGATGCTGAAACGCGTGGTCCTTGTGCTGCTGGTGGCCGGGGTGGCCGTCCTGGTCGTCCAGTCGCTGCCCGACATCCGACGTTATCTGCGGATCAGAAGGATGTGACCCCGATGCACGAGTTCGGGATCGCCGAGGCGGTGCTGGAGACCGTCGAGCACCGGGCGGACGGCAGACGGGTGCGCCGGGCCCGGGTGCGGGCCGGCGCCCTGCTGCGCATCGCGCCCGCGGCCCTGAACCAGGCCTTCTGCCTGGCCGCCGCGGGGACGGTCGCCGAAGGAGCGACGCTCGACCTGGTCATCGAGCCCGCCCGGCTCATCTGCCGGGGGTGCGGCCACTCCGCGCTGTGCGCGGACCCGCTCACGATCTGCGGACTGTGCGGGGGGATCGACGTCGACACGGAGGGCGGGGACAGCCTCGTCCTCGAATCCATCCAGCTCGACCCCGACACCACTGCGGAGGTGTCCTATGTGCCTGGGCATTCCGGGCGAGATCGTGGAGATCCCGCCGGACCAGACTGACCTCGCCAAGGTCGACGTGAGCGGGGTGCGGCGGGCCGTCAACATCGGCCTGCTCGACGGCCAGCCCCTGGGGCCCGGCGACTGGGTCCTGATCCACGTCGGTTTCGCGCTGTCGAAGATCGACGAGGCCGAGGCCCGGGCCGCGCTGGAGTTCCTCGAAGGCATCGGCCAGGCGTACGAGGACGAACTGGCCGCGCTGCGTGACTCGTCCATCGGCGACTCGTCCACCGGCGACTCGTCCACAGAGAGGTGAAGGACCCATGCGCTTCGTCGACGAGTACCGCGACGCGGACAAGGCGCGGGCGCTGTCCGCCAGGATCGCGAGCCTGTGCGAGCCGGGCCGGTCGTACAAGTTCATGGAGGTGTGCGGCGGCCACACCCACACCATCTACAAGCACGGGCTGGAGGACTACCTGCCCGAGACGATCACGCTGGTGCACGGCCCCGGCTGCCCGGTCTGCGTGATCCCGATGGGCCGCGTCGACGACGCCGTCCACATCGCGGAGCAGCCGGACGTGATCATGACGTCGTTCGGCGACATGATGCGGGTGCCCGGCGGGCGCGGGTCGTTCTTCGACTCCACCGCGCAGGGCGCCGACATCCGCATGGTCTACTCGCCGCTGGACGCCCTGAAGATCGCCCGCCGCAACCCGGAGCGCCGGGTGGTCTTCATGGCCATCGGGTTCGAGACCACCGCGCCGTCGACCGCCATGACCGTGCTGCGGGCGGCGGCCGAGGGCGTGCGCAACTTCTCGGTCTTCTGCAACCACGTGACGATCATCCCCGCGATCAAGGCCATCCTGGACTCGCCCGACCTGCGCCTCGACGGCTTCATCGGCCCCGGTCACGTGTCCACGATCATCGGCTGCCGGCCGTACGAGTTCATCGCCCGCGGGTACGGCAAACCGCTGGTGGTGGCGGGCTTCGAGCCGCTGGACATCCTGCAGTCGGTCTACATGCTGCTGCTCCAGCTCGCCGAGGGCCGCTCGGAGGTCGAGAACCAGTACGCCCGGGTCGTGCCGTGGGCGGGCAACGTCAAGGCCCTGCGGGCGATCAACGAGGTGATGGAGCTCCGGCCGTACTTCGAGTGGCGCGGCCTCGGGTTCATCTCCCACTCCGCCCTGCGGATGCGGGAGAAGTACGCGGCGTACGACGCGGAGCGCCTGTTCGCGATCCCCGGCGGCCGGGTGGCCGACCCGAAGGCGTGCCAGTGCGGCGAGGTGCTCAAGGGCGTGCTCAAGCCGTGGGAGTGCAAGGTCTTCGGCACGGCCTGCACGCCGGAGACGCCGATCGGCACCTGCATGGTGTCGTCCGAGGGCGCCTGCGCGGCCTACTACAACTTCGGCCGCTTCTCGCGGCAGCGGGTGAGGGAGGCGACGCGGTGACCGAGACGACCCGTGAGCGGCAGGTCCTCGAACGCATCGACCGCGCGCGGCAGCGGAAGGCCCGTGTGCGCGAGGAGCACATCACGATGGCCCACGGCGCGGGCGGCAAGGCCACCCAGACCCTGATCGAGGCGGTCTTCCTCGACGCCTTCCGCAACCCGCTGCTCGAGCCGCTGGAGGACGGGGCGGTGTTCGGCGCGGGCGGCGCGCGGCTCGCGTTCACCACCGACTCCTACGTGGTCTCCCCGCTGTTCTTCCCCGGCGGCGACATCGGCGACCTCGCCGTCAACGGGACCGTCAACGACCTGTCGGTGTGCGGGGCCCGGCCGCTGTACCTGTCGGCCGGCTTCGTCCTGGAGGAGGGTTTCCCGGTCGAGGACCTGCGGCGGATCGCGGCGTCGATGGCGAGGGCCGCCGCGGCGGCGGAGGTGTCGATCGTCACCGGGGACACCAAGGTGGTGCAGCGCGGCAAGGCCGACGGCTGCTACGTCACCACCGCGGGCGTGGGACTGCTGGAGCGGGACACGCGTCTCGGCGTCGCGACCGCCCGTCCCGGCGACGCCGTCCTCGTGTCCGGCCCGATCGGCGAGCACGGCGTCACGATCATGCTGGCCCGGGGCGAGCTGGACATCGAGGCCGACGTGACCTCGGACACCGCTCCGCTGAACGGTCTGATCGCCGCCCTCCGGGCCGCCGCAGGCGAGGAAGTGCGGTGCCTGCGGGACGCGACGCGCGGCGGGGTCGCGACGATACTCAACGAGATCGCCCGGGCCTCCGGCGTCGCCGTCGTGGTCGAGGAGGACGCGGTGCCCGTACGGCCCGCCGTACGCGGAGCATGCGAGCTGCTGGGCATCGACCCGCTCTACGTCGCCTGCGAGGGCCGGATGGTCGCGGTCGTGGACGGGGAGGCGGCCGGGGCCGCGCTCGCCGCCCTGCGGGGCCACCCGCTCGGCGAGGGCGCCGCGATCGTCGGCCGTATCGGGGACGATCCCCCGGGCCTGGTGCTGCTCAAGACCGCCTTCGGCGGCACCCGGATCATCGACGTGCTGGTCGGCGACCCGCTGCCGCGGATCTGCTGACCGGGGAGGTGACTTCAAGATGAGCGAGACCGAGCGGGCGGGCGATCTGGCGTTCCGGCCGGAGGCCGCGGGCGAGCCCGGGCCCGGGCGGAAGCCGTCCGCCGAGGAGGAGTCGGGCGTGCCCGCCACGGACACCGAGGCGAAATCCCCTCTCGGCGCGGGCGAGAGCCTCAGCCGGGGAGGCGAGGAGACCGCCCAGCGGGAGCGGGAGCCCGGGCGGGAGCGGGAGCCCGGGCGGGACCAGGAGGGCGTGCGAGGCGAGGCCGACCGGCCGCACGGCCGCTCCACGCTCGAGGACTCCACCGGCATCGAACCGGAGGGGCCCATCGACGAGGAGAGTCCTCCACCGCCCGCGGGCGACCAGGGCGGCTGAGGTCAGGCGCGGTCGAGCGCGGCGGCGACGGCGGCCTGCCCGAGGCTGACGCCGCCGTCGTTCGGGGGGACGCGGTGGTGGGTGAGCACCGTGAAGCCGCGCTCCTCCAGCAGGGTCACGGCCCGGCCGAGCAGCAGCAGGTTCTGGAACACGCCGCCGGACAACGCGACCGTGGACAGGCCGCGGGCCTGCCTGATCAGGGCGCAGCCGTCGGCGACGACGCGGGCCACCGCGTTGTGGAAGCGCGCGGCGACGACGTCGCGCGGCACCCGCGCGCGCAGGTCCTCGGCGACCGCGCGGACCAGTGCCACGCCCGGCACGGTGAACCGCGTGCCCGTTCCGGCGAGGTCGCAGGGATAGGCCTCGTCCACCGCGGGGTCGGCCAGCTGCTCGAACTCGACCGCGGCCTGGCCCTCGTAGCTGATCGCGTCGCGCACGCCCGCGACCGCCGCCACCGCGTCGAACAGGCGGCCCATGCTGGAGGTGGGAGGCGCGTTCCCGCCCCGGCGGGCCAGCGCGACGACGGCCGCCCACCGTCCGGCGTTGCGCCGTACGACGTCCAGGTCCTCCGGGACGTCCCCGTCGTAGGCGAGATCGAGGTAGGCCGCCGCCATGCGCCAGGGCTGCCGGATCGCGGTCGCGCCCCCGGGCATCGGCACCGGCGCCAGGTGGCCCACCCGTTCGAACCCGGCCAGGTCGGCCACGAGGAACTCGCCGCCCCACAGCGTGCCGTCCGTGCCGTACCCGAGGCCGTCGAAGGCGACCCCCGCGACCGGCCCGGCCGCGCCGTTGTCGGCCAGGCAGGAGGCGATGTGGGCGTGGTGGTGCTGCACGCCGACCAGGTCCGCGTCCTGGTCGAGGGCCCACTTCGTGGACAGGTATTCGGGGTGCAGGTCGTGCGCGACCACCTCGGGCGTGATGTCGAACAGCCGCCGGAAGTGCTCGACGCCCTCGGTGAACGACCGCAGGGTCTCGTAGTTCTCCAGGTCGCCGATGTGGTGGGAGACGAACGCGCGGTCGTCCTTGACCAGGCAGAACGTGTGCTTCAGCTCGGCGCCGCAGGCGAGCACGGGCCGGGGGGCCGCCCGGGCGAGCGCCAGCGGATGCGGCACGTATCCCCGCGACCGCCTGATCGGCAGATCGCGGCCCCGGAAGACCCGGACGACCGAGTCGTCCGTGCGGATGTGGATGGGGCGGTCGTGGGTGAGGAAGGCGTCGGCGATGCCGCCGAGCCGTTCCACAGCGTCCTCGTCACGGTAGGCGATCGGCTCGTCGGACACGTTTCCACTGGTCAACACGGTGGGCCCGCCCAGCGCCCGGAGCAGCAGGTGGTGCAGCGGGGTGTAGGGCAGCAGCACGCCCAGCCACCGGTTGCCCGGTGCAACGGACGGTGCGACGGACAGTGCGGCGGAGGCGTCCGGCAGCCGCCGCAGCAGCACGACGGGGCGGGCGGGCCCGGTCAGCAGGCGCTCCTCGGCCGGGTCCACCACGCACAGCCGCCGTGCCTCGTCCAGGTCGCCCGCCATCACCGCGAACGGCTTGTCCTCGCGGTGCTTGCGCGACCGCAGCGCCGCCACGGCGGGCTCGTCCGTCGCGAGCGCCGCCAGGTGGTAGCCGCCGAGCCCCTTGACCGCCAGCACCCCGCCCGCCCGCAGCAGCCGCACGGCCCGCGCGAGTGGGTCGCCTGCCGGGTCGCCGGCGCTCCCGGAACCGACGAAGCGCAGCCGGGGCCCGCACGCGGGGCAGCACACGGGCTGGGCGTGGAAGCGCCGGTCGGCGGGGTCGTGGTACTCCCCGGCGCAGTCCGCGCACATGCGGAAGCCGGTCATCGTCGTGTTCGCCCGGTCGTACGGCACGTCGCGGACGATGGTGAAGCGCGGCCCGCAGCCGGTGCAGTTGGTGAAGGCGTAGCCGTGCCTGCGGTCGGCGGGGTCGGTCAGCTCGCGCAGGCAGGCGTCGCAGGTCGCCACGTCCGGCGAGACGAGCGCGCGCCGGTCCCCGCAGGCCGTGCTGGGCGCGATCACGAACGTCCCACGGCCGGTGACGGCCGCCGGGCGCGTGCTGATCCGCTCGATCACCGCCAGCGGCGGCGGATCGCCGGCCAGCGCGGCGAGGAACTCCTCGACCGGCGCGCTGCCGCCCTCGACCTCGATGAAGACCCCGCGCTCGTCGTTGCCGACGACCCCGGCGAGGCCGAGCCGCGTGGCGAGGCCGTACACGAAGGGCCGGAAGCCGACCCCCTGCACGATCCCCTCGACCCGGACGGCGACGGCACGCCTGCTCACCCGCACATTGTCTCAGCCGGACAAGATCTCAATCGGGGAGGCCCAGCACGTCGTCGAGGGCGACGACCTCGATCAGGTGGCGCAGATAGGGGGTGAGCGCGACGATCCGGAAGCCGGCCCCGCACTCCCCCGCCCCCATGTAGGCGTTCATCAGGACGGCCATGCCCGAGGAGTCGATGAACTTCAGCCCGGCCAGGTCGAGTTCGAGCAGGCGCAGGTCTTCGGCGAGCGCCTTGTCCACCGCGGCGGACGCCTCGTCCGCCGCGCCGAAATCGAGCTCACCGGTCATCACGAGGCGTACGGCACCGGGCTCGGAGACAAGCGACTCCACCTGGAACGGGAGCGTGTCCTGCATCAGACGCTCGTCTCTGTTCGCCGGACCGCGCAACACGTCCGTGCCGCGGTGACGCCCTCGGTCAGCAGCGCCCGGGCGCGGGGGCAGTCCGTCAGTACATCATGGAAGACGCCCAGGCCGAGCACGACGGACTCCGCCGGCACGTTCCGGGCCACCAGCACCCGGCAGGTCCAGGTGACGAAATCGGTGAACAGCGAAGCGTCGTGGACGTACGTCGCGGCGATCAGGAAATCGGCGAGGTGACCGAGGTCCTCGCCGGTGTGCTCCAGTTGCCGCGCGCTGTAGCCGCCCATCGGGGCGTACGACTCCCTGAGCGTGTCCATGACGCGGGACAGCAGTTCGGCGCGGTGCCGGGTCAGGTACGTGTACTCCTCGTCGCCCAGATGGGCCGCGCCGTTATAGGCGGCGGGGAAGGACGGCAGCCCGGCGGCGAGCCGGTCGGCCGCCGCGTCGGCGGTGGGCGCCCACGCGTCCGCGCCGAGCAGCCGGGCGTAGCGGCCGTCGGCGCCGAACCCGGCCCCACCGGCCAGCACGGGGATGCCCACGGCCTGGCAGGCCGCGATGGTGGCGTGGGCCCGGGGCAGCCGGGTCGGCAGCGTGCAGCCGAGCGCGACCACGTCGGGCCCCGTCTGGTGCAGATGGGTGATCAGGTGCGGCCCGGGCACGCTGGCGCCCAGGAAGTCGACGTCCCACCCCCGCAGGCGCAGCACCTCCGCCATGATGCGGGTGGGCAGCGCGTGATACTCGCCGTCGGCGCAGGCCACGGCCACCCGGCCGCGTGTCGGCGCCGGCCGGACGTGCCCGCTGACGGCGGCCACCGCGCGCTCGCTGACCGCGGTCGCGCCGTGCTCGCGCGCCACCGACCACTCGTTCGACGCCCACAGCTCGCCCACCCGGCGCTGCCCCGGTGCGATGACCCTCAGCAGCACGTCCTCGGCGGGGACGCCCCCGTCGATCAGGCCCACGACCAGGTCGACCGCGCCGTACTCGTCGGCCCGGCCGATCAGCTCCAGGTAGCGCTCGGTGGCGGCCTCCAGGTCCGGCGTCATCGCGACGTCCCCCTCCCCGCGCGCACGGCGAGCAGTGCGCGGTCGTCCTGCTGCCCGCCCCGCAACCACTCGGTGCTGAGCTGCTCCAGCCGCTCCACCAGCGCGTCGACCGGCATGCCGGCGCAGGTCGCCAGCGCCCGCTTCAGCCGCTCTTCGCCGAACATCTCCCGGCCGCTCGGACCGCCGAACGCCTCGGTGATCCCGTCGCTGTACAGCAGGCACACCTCGCCGGGCCCCAGGTCGAGCGTGACGGGCCACAGGCTGATCTTCTTCAGCGCGCCGAGGAGCGAACCACGGACGGCGACCTCCTCAACCGTGCCGTCCCGGCGCAGGACCAGCGGCGGCGGGTGCCCGGCGACGGCCAGGTCCACCAGCACGTGGTCGCCGGGGGCGCTCCGCAGCGCCGCGAGGATCAGCGTGACGTAGGAGTTCGGCGACGGGGACGCGAGCAGCGACCGGTTGAGCAGTTCGAGCAGCCGCTCGGGACGGCTTTCCAGCAGCAGCAGCGTACGCAGGCTGTGGCGGACCTGACCGGCCAGGACCGCCGCGCGGGCGCCCTTGCCGCAGACGTCGCCCAGGATGACCAGCGGAGGCCGATGCACGATCCCGCTCTCCGGCGCGGCCTCGGGCAGGTAGACGTCGTAGAAGTCGCCGCCGATGGCGCCCGCCTGCTGCGAGGCCCGCAGTCGGCCGGCCAGCCGCATGCCCTCGATCTCCGGCAGGTCGGGCGGCAGCAGGTCGCCGGTCAGGATGGCGTTGACCGTGCTCTGCTCCCGGAACAGGGAGGCCGCCGAGATCGCGGCGCCGGCCCGGGTCGCGAGGTCGCGCGCCATCACCTGGTCGTCCTCGCCGAACGGCGGCCGCCCGGCGCGGCGGGCGAGCGCGATCGCACCGGCCGGCACGGCGTTGCCGGGCAGCGGGAGCACCAGCAGGTGGCCGACCGGGCCGAATCCCTCCGGCAGCAGCCAGTCCGGCGTGCCGGCCGGGTCCTGCCGTCCCGCGGCGTCCTCCCGCAGGCCCGCGAGCGCGTCGGTCAGGCCGGGCACCTCGGCCGCGGCGGCGGCCGACACGACGCCCTCGTCCGGGCCGGAGCTGCCGGAGACGGCGCGCACCCACTCCATCCGGCGGCGGGCGGTGGGCGGCAGCAGCACGATCGCCGCGTCGCACAGGAAGTCGGTGCCCAGCTCCGTCGCGGCCCGGGCGCACCGGTGCGGGTTGAGCGAGGCGGACAGGCGCCGCGCGGCCTCCAGCAGGAACTTCGTACGCAGCGTCTGCTGCGGTTCTCGGGGCGTTTCCGCGGTCAGATACCAGGCGGTTCGGCCTTCGCCCAACTCCTCCGCGCGGACCCGGATCTCCCGGCCGCCGTACGTCACGGTCCGGCCCTCGGGGGCGGACGGGACGACGTCGAGCAGCGCGGGCAGGGGCAGCCCCGGCTCGAGCCGCGGCACCAGGCGGACCGCCGCCGGGTTGGCCAGCGTCACGACGCCGTCGGCGTCGCACAGCACGACGCCCTCGCCGCCGCGTTCGAGCAGCGCCGCCATGAGGTCGGGGGACGCGGCTCTGTGGCGCGGGTCCGCCGAGCCGGTGGCCCATTTCACCTGTGCGTTCCCGTCATGGCCGCGTTCCCCCGATGTCGATTCAGTCCTCCAGCCTACCTTTGCCCCATAAATGGAGATATCGCGCCAATTAGGGTCAATTTGGTGGGATTGAGCGGCCCGTGGTGCCCCTCGACGCTCCTTGTGTCGGGAGGCCCGGACAGGTCAGGTGCCCGGGTTGCCCTGGATCAGGACGAGGGCGGCGGCGCCGAACAGCCCGGCGTCGCGGCCCAGAGAGGTCGGGTCCACCCGCAGGCGCCGCAGGAAGCCGAGCCCGGCGTTCCTCTCGATCGCCTGCTTGAGCGGGTCGAAGAGAATCGGCCCCGCCGCGGCCACGCCTCCTCCGATGACGACGTGGTCGAGGTCGAACAGGGCGGACGCCGTGAGCACGGCGGTGGCCAGCGCGCCGGCGGCGCGCCGGAAGGCGAGTACGGCGGTGGGGTGCCCGGCCCGGGCGTCGGCGGCCAGCGCCCGCGCGTCCGCGCCGGACCAGCCGTTCGCGGCGGCCCACCGGACCATGCCGGGCCCGCTCGCGATGGTCTCCACGCACCCGGCCCCGCCGCAGGGGCACGGCTCGCCATCGGGGTCGACCGTGATGTGCCCGATGTGCCCGGCGTTGCCGGTCGGGCCGACGTACGGCACGCCGTCGAGGACGAAGCCCCCGCCGACGCCGGTGGAGACCACCATGCCGAGCATGGCCCGGCTCCGCACCGCGAGGTCCTCGCCCAGGCCGCGCCACCACTCTCCGAGCGCCATGCACTGGCCGTCGCCCGCGAGCCGTACGGGCCGGCCGGGAAGCACCTCGCCCAGGGCGTCCACCAGCGGGAACTCCCGCCAGGTGGGGATGTTCACCGGGCTGACCGTGCCCCGGCGGGGGTCGAGCGGCCCGGCCGAGCCCACCCCGATCCCGTCCAGGCGGGCGGGCGCGACGCGCTCGGTGATCCGGCCCACGACCTCCGACAGCGTCTCGTCGGCCGAAGCAGGGCCGCGCAGCGGCACCTCGGCGCGGGCCAGCATCTCGCCGTCGGGCGCGACGGCCGCGGCGGCGAACTTCGTGCCGCCGATGTCCACCGCGAGTACGGTCATCGCCGCATCCCCGGCCCTTCGACCACTGGCACTCCCGCCACTTAACCGGATAAGCCCGGGCAACCGTATTCGTTCGACGACCATCACGTCAACGGTCGCCCGCCCCAGGGGGTATCCGTATTTCCGATGGGTTTGGTAGGGTAAGCGAGTGGATTTCGACTACACCATGGCGATCGGTTCCTTCCTGGTCGCCGTCGTCGTCGGCCTGACCGGGATGGGCGGCGGCGCCCTGATGACGCCCATGCTCGTGACGTTCTTCGGCGTGCCGCCCCTCGCCGCCGTCTCGAGCGACCTCGTCGCCGCCGCCGTGATGAAACCGGTGGGGAGCTTCGTGCACCTGCGCCGGGGGACGGTCAACCTGCGGCTCGTCGCCTGGTTGTGCGCCGGCTCGGTCCCCGCGGCGTTCTGCGGCGTGCTCCTCGCCCGCGCGCTCGGCGACGGCGAGGGCGTGCAGAACGTGATCCAGAAGGGCCTCGGCATCGCGCTGCTCATCGCGGCGGCGGGCCTGGCCGTACGCGGCTATCTCGCGATGCGCGACCGCGCCGAGGGCCGCACCCCCGAGACCGGCCGCCGTACCGCCGCCCCCGGTGAACCGGCCGCGACCGAGATGCCCGCCGTCACCGTACGGCCGCTGCCGACCGCGCTGGTGGGGGCCGTGGGCGGGCTGGTGGTCGGCATCACCTCGGTCGGCTCCGGCTCACTGATCATCGTGGCCCTGCTGGCGCTCTACCCCGCGTTGAAGGCCAACCAGCTCGTCGGGACCGATCTCGTCCAGGCCGTGCCGCTGGTCATGTCGGCCGCGCTCGGTCATCTGATGTTCGGCGAGTTCACGCTGTCGGTCACGGTTGCGCTGCTGGCCGGCTCGATCCCGGGCGTCTACCTCGGCTCGCGGATCTCCTCACGCGCCCCCGGCGGGCTGATCCGCCGCGTCCTCGCGTTCGTGCTGCTCGCCTCGGCGCTGAAGATGTTCGGCGTCGGCAACACCGAGACCGTCTGGATGCTGCTCGCCGTGCTGCTGCTCGCCCCGGCCTTCTGGATGCTCCTGCGCGTGCGGTGCGGCCTGCCCGCGCTCCCCTGGAAGCGGGAGGCTCAGACCGCCGGGAGGTGACGGCGCAGGAAGTCCATGGCCAGCGCCCACGCCGCACGGCCCGCCTCGGGGTTGTGGAACATCGGCGCGTAGAAGTTGTGGAAGGCGTGACCGGCCTCCTCCTGCACGTGGACCTCCACGCCCGGCCGCCCGGCCGCCGCCTCCTCCACGATCGTCACCCGGTCCCGGGGGATGTAGGGGTCCCGCCCGCCGAAGTGGAACTGGATCGGGCAGCGGATGTCGTCCAGCAGCTGCGGCGCGTCCGGAACGGCCGAGCCGTAGAAGGACAGCACCGCCGACAGGCCGCTTTCGTCACCGCGGGCCGCCACCGCGTAGGCCAGCGAGCCGCCGAGGCAGAAGCCGAGCGCGCCGGTCCGGCCCGTCACCTCGGGCCGCGCGGCGAGCGCGCCGAGCGCGGCGGCGCAGTCGTCCGCGGCCTTGCCGGGGTCGAGGTCCGCCACCTGCTCCAGCGAGGCGCGCAGCCCTTCCTCGTCGTGCGCGGCCGCCCAGCCGGGGTTCAGCCGCCAGAACAGGTCCGGGACGCCCACGACGTAGCCGAGCTCGGCGAGGTCGGCGGCGACGGCCCGGATATAGTCGCTCACGCCGAAGATCTCCGGGATCAGCAGCAGCCCCGGGCCGCTCCCCCGCTGTGGAATCCACAGGCGCAGGTCGAACCCGCCGTCCGCGACCGTCACCGTCTGCGTGCGCTCGGACATCCGTTCCTCCCCATCCGCGGTGCCGAGCGCGATCATCTCACGCGCCGTACGGGCCTCCGCTCAGGGACCGCCAGATGGGCTCGGGCAGCAGCCGGGCGGCCTCGTCGAGGTCCACTCCCGGCTCGCCGGCGACCCAGCGGCGGGCGACCTCCGCGACCGGGCCGATCAGCAGCATCTCGATCATCGATACCGGCAGGTCCGCGACCGCCCCGGACGCGAGGTGCGGGCGCAGCCACGCCACCAGCGCGTCGAGGCGGGGTTCCTTGGCCACGGCGGCCGTCTTCTGCTCCAGGTGCCCGAGGTACGGCGAGGCGTGGAGGAACCGCGCCTTGACCGGGCTCGCCCGCACGAACCCGAGATAGGCCTCGACCAGCGCGTGCACCCCGGAGCGGGGGTCGTCCACGCCCTCCAGCGCCGCGATCAGCACGTCGAGCAGGTCAGCCATGCATTCGGAGTAGAGCGCGGTCGCCAGGCCGTCGAAACTGCCGAAGTGATGGTAGAGGCTGCCGACGCTGACCCCGCTGCGTGCCGTGACCGCCCGCATCGTGAAGCCCTGCGGCCCGTCGTCGGTGTAGACGGCGAGCGCGGCGTCGAGCAGCCGCCGCACCGTCTCCTCGCCGCGCCGCTGGCGGGTCACGCCGTCTCTGTCAGCGCAGCGGCCTGCCGCCACAGCGCCTGCGCGATCTCGGGATCGCGCGCGACGGGGGCGAGTGGGGTCTCGTCGCCGATCTCGAAGTAGCGCCCGGTGCCGCCGGAGCCGTCGAGGGCGAGCCGTACGACGGGTTCGGCGCCGTCGTCCGGGGTGCCCCAGGTGCGCTTGACCGCCTTCAGCACGAGCCCGAGCACGCCGCCGCGAGCTCCGAGATCGGTCCGGATCACCCCCGGGTGGACCGCGTCGATCGTCACCCCGGCATCCTGCCATCGCCGGGCGAACAGCGGCACCATCATCAGGTTGCACAGCTTGGTGTCGGCGTACGTCCTGACGGGGTGGAAGTTCAGTCCGGTCACCGTCCGGCCGGGGTCGGGCCGGCCCTTGACGTACAGGCCCGCGCTGACCTGCACCACCCGCGTGCCGCTCGCCCGCAGCCGCTCCTCCAGCAGGTGGTTCAGCAGGAACGGCGCCAGATGGTTGACCGCGAACGCCCGCTCGACGCCGTCCCCGGTGATCTCACGCCGGGCCGGCCAGATTCCCGCGTTGTGCACCAGCACGTCGATCCGCGGACAGGCCTCCAGCAGCGCGGCGGCCGCCGCGCGCACCGACGCCGTCTCGGCCAGATCGGCGGTCACGAGCACCGCGTCGCCCGGCAGGGCCACCCGCGCCGCCTCCCCGCGCACGGGATCGCGGGCCACGATCACCACCCGGAACCCCTCGCGGGCGAGACGGGCCGCGACCGCCTGCCCGATGCCGCGCGAGCCGCCCGTCACCACAGCGGTGGATGTCATGCGCCGACTCTAATTAGAGCAACTCTCTAGATCAAGTCTCTAATTCTTTCCCAGGTCGCGCAGCGCGGGGAGGAGCTCCTTCTCCGACCACTCGAAGAACTCCCGCTGCCGCTCCCGCCCGACCTGCACGAGCGCGAGGTGGGTGAAGCCGGCGTCGGTGTACTGCCGCACGGCCTCGACCACGGCGTCCACGTCGGCGCCGCAGGGCACCTTCTCCGCCACGTCCTGCGGCCGCACGGTCTCGGTCGCGGCGGCGAAGTTGACCGGCGCGGGCAGCTCCGACATGACCTTCCAGCCGGTCACCGCCCAGCGCCACATGCGGTGCGCCCGCTCGATCGCGGCGTCCCTGTCGGGGTCGTAGCAGACGGCGAGCTGGCCGTAGACGGGCTTGCCCTCGCCGCCGGACGCGGCGAACTTCTCCACCAGCGACCCGTCCGGGTCGGTCGCGACGAGGCCGTCGCCGAGCTCGGCCGCGATGTCCACCGACTGCTCGCCGGACGCGGCCACCGCGATGGGCACAGGCCGCTCGGGCAGGTCGAACAGCCGAGCCGAGTCGATGTCGAAGTACTCGCCGCGGTAGTTGCGGTAGCCGCCCTGGAAGAGCTCCTTGATGACCTCGATGGCCTCACGGAACATCTCGTGCCGGGTGTTGACCGGCGGCCAGCCGTGCCCGACCACGTGCTCGTTCAGGTTCTCGCCCGCGCCCACGCCGAGGGTGAACCTGCCGTCGCTGAGCACGCCCACCGTGGCCGCCTTCTGCGCCACCACGGCCGGGTGATACCGCATGATCGGGCAGGTCACGTACGTCATCAGCGGCAGCCGTTCCGTGGCCTGCGCCACCGCGCCCAGCACCGACCAGGCGTACGGAGAGTGGCCCATCTCCTCCAGCCACGGGAAGTAGTGGTCGGAGATGACGGCGTAGTCGAAACCGGTCCGTTCGGCCGCGACCGCGTCCTCCACCAGCTCCTTCGCGGGCGTCTGCTCGCACATAAGAGTGAAACCGATCTCTGCCATACGGCCACCCCTACCCACGTTCGGGCGTTCAGACCGCCCAGTCGTACTGGTCGGGCAGGCGCCCGGCCGCCCCCAGCTCGCGCGCCGCGTTGTGCGGCCAGTAGGGGTCGCGCAGCAGCTCACGGCCCAGCATCACCGCGTCGGCCCGCCCGGAGGCGACGATCTCCTCGGCCTGGCGCGGCTCGGTGATGAGGCCGACGGCCGACGTGGGCAGGTCGGTCTCCGCCTTCACCCGCGCCGCGACCGGCACCTGGTATCCCGGCTCCACGGGGATCCGGGCCTTCGGCGCGTTGCCGCCCGTCGAGACGTCGAGCAGGTCCACCCCGTGGGCGAGCAGCTCCTTGGCCAGCCGTACGGTGTCGTCGGCGGTCCAGCCCTCGCGGGGGTCCCCGGGGGTTCTCGCTCAGCCAGTCGGTGGCCGAAACCCGGAAGAACACCGGCAGCTCGTCCGGCCATTCGGCGCGCACCGCGTCGACCACTTCCAGCGCGAAGCGGGCGCGGTTGGCGAAGGACCCGCCGTACCCGTCGGTGCGCCGGTTGCTGAACGGCGACAGGAACTCGTGGATCAGGTAACCGTGGGCGCCGTGGATCTCCACCACCTTGAAACCGGCCGCGAGCGCGCGGCGCGCGGCCGCCGCGAAGCTCGCCACCAGCCGCCGGATGTCCGCCTCGCTCAGCTCGTCCGGCACCGGGTGGCCCTCGGCGAACGGGATCGGGCTGGGCGCGACCGGCCGCCAGCCGTGCTCCTCGTGGCCGACCGGCGCGCCGCCCCTCCACGGGCGGTCGGCGGACGCCTTGCGCCCCGCGTGCGCGAGCTGGATGCCGGGCACCGTGCCGTGCTCGGCGAGGAACCGGGCGATGCGGCCGAACCGCGCTTCCTGGCGCTCGTTCCACAGCCCGAGATCCGCGGGACTGATCCGGCCCTCGGGGGACACTGCGGTGGCCTCGACCACGATCAGACCGGCCCCGCCCACCGCGCGGGAGCCCAGGTGAGCGAGATGCCAGTCGGTGGGGACGCCCTGCTCCGGCCCCTCCACCGCCGCGCTGTACTGGCACATGGGCGACATCCAGACGCGGTTGGGGATGGTCAGGTTCCGCAGGGTCAGGGGCTCGAACAACGCGCTCACGCCGCGCTCCTCTCGTCGTCGGGACTCTTGTACGATAGCTCTCGTAGTACGCAATCTGTCAAACTACGAAGACCGTCGTACAAAGGAGGCCCGATGACCCCTCGGACGCTCGACCATCCGGACCGGTCCGAGATCCGGCTGGAGGACGTGCTGCACGCGCTGTCCGATCCCGTACGCCTCCAGGTGGTGGGTTATCTCGCCGGCAGCGGCGAGTCGTCGTGTTCGGCGATCGACCTCGCGGTCAGCAAGTCGACGACCACCCACCACTTCCGGGTGCTCCGCGAGGCGGGCGTGATCAGGCAGGTCTACCGGGGCACCGCGAAGATGAGCTCCCTGCGCCGCGAGGACCTCGACGCCCTCTTCCCCGGCCTGCTCGACACCGTGATCCGGGCGTATGACACACAGCGAGCCGCCACACCGTAACTGTCCAAATTGACTTGACCAGTCACACTCCTTTGCCCTACCTTTGTAACTGACTAAGGCAATTAGGACAGTTACAACGACCACCGGGACGGCAATGATGTTCTACGACTACTCCGTGGCCACCGAGCGCATCACCGAGTTGCACCGCGAGGCCGACAACGCGCGCGTCGCGAGCCGCCTGGTCGCGGCCCGGCGCTGGTCACGTCTCGCGTCCTGGGCCGAGCGGCAGGCCCGGAGAGCGAGCCACGACCTGGGCTGACGGGCCCGTCACCGCGCCGGCCCGGAAGGGGAGGGCCGATGCGTACGACACCCGGCATCCGCACGGCGGTGGTGAAGCCGACGACCGCCGATCTCATGGAGGACGCGGGCACCGGCCTCGACTACGGCACCCGGCCCGACCGTCTGCCCGGCCTGCTCACTCCCACCGACCGGTTCTTCGTCCGCAACCACGCCCCGACCCCCTGTCTCGACGCGCGATCCTGGACGCTGCGCGTCGAGGGCGGCGGCGTACGCCGGACCGTCCGCTACACCTACGACGACCTGTGGCGCCGCTTCCCGCTCGTGTCCGTCGTCCGGACCCTTGAGTGCGCGGGCAACCGGCGCGCCCTCTTCGGCGCCGAGCACGGCCACCGCTTCGGCGGGGTGCAGTGGGGCCGCGGCGCGGTCGGCACCGCCGAGTGGACCGGGATCCCGCTGCGCGACCTGCTCGAACCGGCGGGGCTCACGGACGCCGCCGTCGAGGTCATGCCCGAAGGGCTCGACGGGGCGCGCGCACGCCGCCCGATGCCCCTCGCCAAGGCCCTGGCGTCCGACACCCTGCTCGCGCTCGCCATGAACGGCGAGATCCTGCCGTCCGACCACGGATTCCCCGCCCGCGTGGTCGTCTCCGGCTGGCTCGGCGCGGCGAGCATCAAGTGGGTGGGCCGCATCGAGGTGTCCGACCGGCCGCTGCGCGTGCCGTGGAACACCGACGACTACGTGCTCACCGCGCCGGGCCGACCGACCGTGCCGATCACCTCCACGCCGGTCGCGTGCCTGGTCGAGCTGCCCTGGCCCGCGCGCCTGAGCCCCGTTCCGCAGACGATCCGCGGCCGCGCGTACGCCGGAGAGGACCGCGTCACGGCCGTCGACTACCGGATCGACGACGGCCCCTGGCGATCGGCCGCCCTCGACGGACCGGACCTCCCCGGCGTCTGGACCCGCTGGCGGTTCCCCTGGAGTCCTGACCCTGGCGCGCACGTGGTGCGGGTCCGGGCCACCGACGAGCACGGCCGCTCCCAGCCGGACGCCACCCCGTGGAACGACCTCGGCTACTGCCACAACTCGGTGCTCCCCCACCCCGTGCTCGTGGCCTGAAGGGTCAGGGCACGAGGACGACCTTGCCCGTGGTCGCGCGGTCCTCCAGCGCGGCGTGCGCGGCGGCGGCGTCCTTGAGCGGGAAACTCTGCACCAGCGGGACCAGTGCGCCCGACCCCGCGGCCGCCAGCGCCCGCTCCTCCAGGCCCCGCAGGCCGCCCGGCCGCTTCAGCACCCGGGGGCCGACCGCCACCGCCGCCGTGATGCCTCGGGCGTACAGGTCCTCGGTGGTCAGCGCGGTCGGGCCGCCCCGCGCGTCCGCCCAGCCGAACAGCACGATCCTGCCGCCGACGCCGAGCAACTCCAGGGTGCTGCGCCCGAGGTCCCCGCCGACGCCGTCGAGCGCCAGCGTGACCTCCCGGTCGCCGAGGAGCGCCCGCACCTGGTCGGGCCAGCCGGGAGCGGTGTAGTCCACGGCGTGGTGCGCGCCCAGCGCGCGGACCCGGCTCGCCTTGGCCGCGCCGCCGGCGAGCCCGACGACCGTGGCGCCGGCCCGCACCGCCGCCTGCACGAGCAGGTTGCCCACGCCTCCGGCCGCCGCCGTCACCAGGGCGACGTCGTCCGCCCGGATCTCCGCGACGTCGAGGATGCCGATCGTGGTCCGGCCCGTGCCGATCATCGCCACCGCCTCGCCGTACCCGAGGCCGTCCGGGATCTCGTGGATCGCCGGCGCGTCCCGTACGGCCAGCTCGGCGTAGCCGCCGGGGGCCATGCCGAGATGGGTCACCACCCGCCTGCCGACCAGGCCGGGATCGACCTCGGGACCGACCGCGTCGACGACCCCGGCGACCTCCCGGCCGGGGATCGTGGGCAGGTCGGGGACGGGGATCGGGCCGCCCACGTACTTCCCGGCCCGCAACGTGGTGTCGACCAGGTGCACCCCGGCCGCCCGTACGGCGACGCGGACCTGGCCCGGCCCGGGCTCGGGATCCTCGACCTCCTCGTAGACGAGATTCTCGGCGGGACCGAAGGCATGCAATCTGACGGCGTACATATGCCCGTTATAGATCTCCGTGGACCCCGCGCGATATCGGACGATGGTCCTAGGACGTACGGGTGAACCGATCGGGGCGCGGGGTGCGATAGTGGCCGGTGGCCCATCTGCTGTGGCTCGCCCTCCTGCCGCTGCCGGTGGCGTGCCTCGCGGTGGCGAACGGGAATCCCGCGACAAGATGGAGTCACAGAGTTATGGCGTTCTTCGTTGGGTTTCTCCCGGGCGGCCCTTATGCTCGCAGCAAGTCCTCTTTACTGCTGTGAGTGAGGAGATATTACGTGGCCGATGACGCGCCGCCACCACCCGGTATCGATGCGCGCGTCCCCAATCCCGCGCGCATGTACAACTACTTTCTCGGCGGAAAGGACAACTTCGCGGCTGACCGGGAGGCCGCGGAGCGGGTTCTGGAGGTCGCGCCCGAGGCCCGTGCGCTGGCCCGCCGCAACCGGGCCTTCATGCGCCGGGCCGTCCGCCACCTGGTGGCCGAGGCCGGGATCCGGCAGTTCGTGGACATCGGCACCGGGCTGCCGGCCGAGGGCAGCGTCCACGAGGTGGCGCACGAGATGGACCCCGGCGTCCGGGTGGCGTACGTCGACAACGACCCGGTGGTGCTCGCGCACTCCCGGGCCCTGCTGTCGGGCACCGCCGCCGCCACCGTGACCGTGCAGGGGGACCTGCGGCGGCCCGAGGAGATCCTGGACCACCCGGAGCTGCGGTCGCTGATCGATCCCGCCGAGCCGGTCGCGATCCTGCTCGTGGCCGTGCTGCACTTCCTCACCGACGACGACAAGCCGGCCGAGCTCGTGGCCCGGCTCAGGGAGTCCGTCGCCCCCGGCAGCCATCTCGTGCTGTCCCATGTCACCGACGAGGAGCGGTCCGGCGACGCCCACGACGGGGCGGCCGTCTACCGGCAGGCCAGCAGCGGCGTCACCCTGCGCAGCCGCGAGCAGATCCACGAGCTGTTCGACGGCTTCCGCCTCGTCGAACCGGGCCTGGTCCCGCTGGACGACTGGCGGCCCGACGACGAGAACCTGCTCGCCCGGCAGGCCCGGCGGCACCTGCCCACCTGGTTCCTCTGCGGGGTGGGACACGCGCCCTGAAAAGGGCGTGAATATTGTGTTACGTCCTGCGTGTACTGGTTTCTTCCTTTAGATGCCGTACGCCAGGCTATGCGGCATGCTCAAGCGCACCCGGCTGTTCGGGCAGAAGACCCGAGTCACCTTCACCCTGCCCCTTGACGACCCCTCGGGGACGGTCAGCGTGGTCGGCGACTTCAACGACTGGCTGCCCGGCAGCCACGAACTGCTGCGGCGCAGGAACGGCACCCGCACCGTGTCGGTGATCCTTCCGCCCGGCGCGCACCGGTTCCGCTACCTCGCGACGGGCGGCGTCTGGTTCGACGACGACAGCGCCGACCACGTGGACGAGCAGGGCAGCGTACTGCACCTCTGACCCCCGGAAGGGCCGTTTCTCCCACCAGAAGTAGGGCATACGGGAACGATCGCGACATCCCGGCCCTTTTTTCTGGAGGGGAAACATGAAGGCAGTTACCTGGCACGGCAAGCGCGACGTACGGGTGGACGAGGTCCCGGACCCGGCCATCAAGGAACCCACCGACGCGATCATCCGAGTCACCACGACCGCGATCTGCGGGTCCGACCTGCACCTGTACGAGGTGCTCGGCCCGTTCATCGGCGAGGGCGACATCCTTGGCCACGAGCCGATGGGCATCGTCGAGGAGGTCGGCGCGGAGGTCACCCACATCAAGCCGGGTGACCGTGTGGTGATCCCGTTCAACATCTCGTGCGGCCACTGCTACATGTGCGACCGCGCGTTGTACGCCCAGTGCGAGACCACCCAGGTCCGCGAGTACGACACGGGCGCCGCCCTGTTCGGCTACACCAAGCTGTACGGCGAGGTGCCCGGCGGCCAGGCGGAGTACCTGCGCGTCCCGCAGGCGCAGTTCGGGCCGATCAAGGTGCCGGACGGGCCGCCGGACGAGAGGTTCGTCTACCTCTCCGACGTGCTGCCCACCTCCTGGCAGGCCGTCGAATGGGCCGAGGTGCCCGACGGTGGCAGCGTCACCGTCTTCGGTCTCGGCCCGATCGGGCAGATGTCGGCCCGCATCGCGCGCCACCGCGGCTACCGGGTCATCGGCGTGGACATCGTCCCCGAGCGCCTGGAGATGGCCCGCAGGCACGGCATCGAGGTGCTCGACGGCAACGAGATCGACGACGTGCCCGAGGCGGTCCGCTCGATGACCGGAGGCCGGGGCACCGACTCGGTCGTCGACGCCGTGGGCATGGAGGCGCACGGCTACACCGTCGGCAAGTTCGCCCAGACGGTCACCGGGATGTTGCCCGACAAGGCCGCCGCCGCCATGATGACCCGCGCCGGCCTCGACCGGCTCGCCGCGCTGCAGGACGCCATCGAGACCGTACGCCGCGGCGGCACGATCTCGATCAGCGGCGTCTACGGCGGGATGACCGACCCCATGCCCATGCTGCGGATGTTCGACAAGGGCATCGCGCTCAGGATGGGCCAGGCCCACGTCAAGCGGTGGGTGGACGACATCATGCCGCTCCTGACCGGCGACGGCGACCCCCTGGGGGTCGGCGACCTGGCGACTCACCGCCTGCCGCTCGACCAGGCCCCGCACGGCTACGAGATCTTCCAGAAGAAGGAGGACGGCGCGATCAAGGTCCTGCTCAAGCCCTGACGGCCGCGGCCCGCCTGACCCGGCCGCGTACGGCGGTCCCGAGGAAGACCGTCCCGAACACCAGGCCCACGAACAGAGCGATGGAGGCCCCGGTCGCGACGTTCCACTGCGTGGAGACCCACACGCCCGCCAGCGCGCAGGCGACCCCGATCGCCGCGGCGCCCGGGAACAACACCGCGAGCCTGTCGGTGAGCAGGCGGGCGGTCGCGGCCGGGCCCACGATCAACGCCACGGCGAGGATCGTCCCCAGCGCGGGCACGGTGGCGACGACGGTCACCTCGACGATCGTGAGCAGGGCGAAGTCCAGCAGCAGGGTGGGCAGTCCGAGCGCCGCCGCCCCCACCGGGTCGAACGCCGCGAGCAGCAGTTCCTTGCCCACCAGGGCCAGCAGGAGCAGCACCCCCACGGTGACGGCGGCGGTCGCCACCAGGTCACCCGTGCCCACGGCCAGGAGGTCGCCCACGGTGTACGCCGCCAGGTCCTTGGTGAAGCCGTCCTGCGCCGACACCAGCACCACACCGAGCGCGAAGCCGCCCGACAGCGCGATGCCGGTGGCCGTGCCGAAGTCCTGCCCGCGGCCCCGGCCGAAGAGGAGGACCGCGGCGACCACCAGCAGCCCGAACAACCCGCCGCCGAGGTAGAGGTTCACCCCGAGCATGGCGGCGACGACGATGCCGGGGAACGTCGCGTGCGTGAGGGCCATCGTGAAGAACGGCAGCCGCCGCGCGACCACGAACACCCCGACGACCCCGCCGAGCACGCCGACCAGGACGGCCTCGACCAGGGCCCGGTTGACGGTCGAGTCGAGCCAGTTCACGCCGCCTCCAGGACCGAGCGACGGCGGGCGCGGCTCAGGCCCACCTTCCTGCGTACGGCCCCGGCGGCGTGGGCCAGGCCGTACAACGCGACCAGGACGAGCACGACGGTCGCGCCGGAGGCGAGCCGCACCCCGTGCTCCACCGACGCCTCGTAGCTCACGACGAGCCCGAGCCATCCGCCGGCCGCGCCGACGAGGCAGGCCAGCGGCACGATGACCGCGAGCCGGTCGGACAGGCTCCGGGCCGCCGCGGCCGGCACGATGAGCAGCGCGATCACGAGGATCGTGCCGACCGCCTTCACGGCGGCCACGACGACCAGCGCGACCGCGACGTTCAGCACGAGGTCGAGCAGGCCCACGCGGACGCCGGCCGCGCGGGCGCCCTCGGGGTCGAAGGCCCGCAGCAGCAGCGGCCGCCGCAGCACCGCCAGCAACGCCACGACCACGACCGTCACGACGGCGGTCTGGGCGAGTTGCTCCTCGTTGACCGTCAGCACCCGCCCGAACAGGAACGCCGTGAGGTCGGAGGTGAAGCCCGTCTGCCGCGACACCACCACGACGCCGACGGCGAACAACGTGGTCAGCAGCATGGCGAGCGCGGCGTCCTCGCTCACGCGGCGGCGATGCGTCAGCAGCGTGAGCAGGACGGCCGTGAGGACCCCGGCGGCCAGCGCCCCCCAGAAGATGCCGCCGTCCCCGCCCATGAGGTGGCCGATGACCACGCCGGGGAAGACGGTGTGCGTCAGGGTGTCGCTGACGAAGGCGAGCCGGCGCAGCAGCACCAGCACGCCGACCGTGCCCGCGAGCGCGCCGAGGATGACCAGTTCGACCAGCGCCCGCGCCATGAAGGGCAACTGGAACGGCTCGAAGAACATCATGTCTGGGTCACGATCACCCGGTCGCCGCGCAGTTCGAGGGCGTGCCCGCCGTACGTCGCGCGCAGCCGCTCGGGCGTCAGCACGTCGCCGGTCGGGCCGAAGCCGAACTGGTGCCGGTTGAGCAGGCACACCTCGTCGCAGGCCAGATGCGCGATGGCGAGGTCGTGGGTGCTGACCACGACGGAGGCGCCCTGCTCCTTCAGCGAGCCGATCGCCTCGAGCAGCGCGTGCTGGCTGACCGCGTCCACGCCGTTGAACGGCTCGTCGAGCAGCAGCATCCGGGGCTTGGCGGCGATGGCACGGGCCAGCAGCACCCGCTGGCGCTGCCCGCCCGACAGCGTGCCGAACCGCTCACGCGCGCGGTGGGCCAGCCCGACCCGCTCCAGTGCCTCCGCGGTCTCGGCCCGGTCGGCGGCGGAGGGGCGGCGCAGCCACCCGATCCGCCGGTAGCGGCCCATCATCACCACCTGCTCGACCGACACCGGGAAGTCGGGATCGAGCGTGTCGGCCTGCGGCACGTAGGCGACGTCGCGGCGGGCCTGCGCCGGGGGCCTGCCCAGCACCTCGATCCGGCCGCGCACCACCGGCACCAGGCCGAGCAACGCCTTGATCAGCGTCGACTTGCCCGCGCCGTTCGGGCCGATCAGCGCCACGGCCTCGCCCTCGTGGACGACGCCGTGCAGTTCCTCGAGGACCGGGACGTCGCCGTAGGCCACGCTCGCCCGGTCGAGCACCAGGGTGGGCGTGCGCTCGCTCATGCGGCGGTCCCCCTCAACGCGTTGACGATGGTGTCGGTATTGTGCTCCTCCATTTGGAGGTAGGTCGCACCGGCCGAGCCCTCGGGGCCGAGCGAGTCGCCGTACAGCGCGTCCTCGCCGGCCACGACCGTCACCCCGGCCTCGCGGCCGATCGCCTCGGCCGTCTTGGGCGGCAGCGACGCCTCCGAGAAGACGGCCGTCACCCCGGTCGCCCTGATCTCGGCGACGAGATCTGACACCTGCTTGGCGGACAGCTCGGCGGAGGTGTCGAAGCTCGGGATGATCGATCCGACGAACGTCAGCTTGTATCGGTCGAGGTAGTAGCCGAACGCGTCGTGGTTGGTCACGAGCTTGCGCCGGTCGGCGGGCACGGACTCGATCTTCCTCGCGATGTCGGCGTCGAGCGCGTCCAGCTTCGCGTCGTACGCCACCCGGTTGGCCTGGTAGGCCGCGGCGTCGCGCGGATCGGCGGCGGCGAAGGCCGTCTCGATCGTGGCGGCCATCGTTTTGACGTTGAGCGGGTTGTGCCAGATGTGCGGATCGCCCTCGGACTCGTCGTGATCGTGCCCCTCCTCCCCGTGCCCCTCCTCGTGCCCCTCCTCGGAGCCCATGCGGATCTGGACGTTCTGGGAGGCGTCGACGACGGTCCCGTCGAACCCGGCGGCCGCGATCGTCTCGTCCAGCCACTTCTCCAGGCCCACGCCGTTCTTGACCAGCACGTCGGCCTCACCGATGGCCCGCATGTCGGCCGGAGACGGCTCGTAGTCGTGGGGATCGACGTTCGGCTTCAGCAACTGGTGGACCGTGACCCGGTCGCCGCCGACGTTGCGGGCGAAGTCGGCGACCTGCGTGGTGGTCGCCACCACCTTCAACGGCCGCGCGGGATCGGAGGAATCAGACGGCTTCTGCGCGCCGCCGCACCCGGCTGCGAACAGCACCAGCAGCGCGGCGGACGAGAGCGTACGGGCAAGCGGCGAGAGCACGACGGCTCCTCAAGTCGGCGTTATCAGGGGAAACATCCCTTCCAAATGTCCCGCAAATGAAAATCATTGTCAACTTGCGGCGATCCGCCGGGAACGCCCCGCGAGCACGGCACGAGCCGTGCCGGGGTTGTCGGCGAAGACGCCGTCCACGCCGAGGTCGCAGAGCATCGTTAGCCAGCCCATCACGTCTCCCGTCGCCCGCGCGTACGCCGGACCGGCCGGGTCGCCGCGCCGGAAGTCGGCCGGGAGCTGGGCGTTCTCGTCGCGAACGGTCCACACGTGCACGTCGAGCCCCACCCTGTGGGCGTCCCGCACCAGTGTCGTGGGGGCGAGGAGGCGACCGCCGGGACCGGTGGGCACGACCCGCGAGGTCGCCACGCCGATGCCGTCCGCGTACGTCGCGATCTCCTCGAGCCCGGCGGGCGTGACCATCCGGTCGTACGCCGCGCCCGAGCCGCCGACCAGCTGGATCAGCGGCAGCCGGGTCTTCCCGCGCAGCTCGCGCAGGTTGGCCGCCTCGAACGACTGGATGAAGACCGGGTCGTGCCGGTCGCGCCAGCCGTGCCGGCCCAGCACGTCGAGCAGCGGCTCCTCCAGCGACAGGCCGATGGAGTCGAAGTAGGAAGGGTGCTTGGTCTCGGGGTAGACGCCCACGCCGTGCCGTACAGCCAGCTCCACGACCTCGTCGAACGTCGGGATCGGAGCCAGGCCGTCGAAGGCGGCGTTGCCCGGGCGCAGGTCCGGGATGCGCTCGGTGGCCCGCAGCGTGCGCAGCTCGGCCAGCGTGAAGTCCTCGGTGAACCAGCCGGTGACCGCCACGCCGTCGATGGTCTTGGTGGTGCGGCGGGCCGCGAACTCGGGGTGGGCCGCCACGTCCGTGGTCCCCGAGATCTCGTTCTCGTGGCGGGCCACCAGGACGTGGTCGCTGGTGGAGACCAGGTCGGGCTCGATGTAGTCGGCCCCGAGCGCGATCGCCGTCTCATACGACGGCAGCGTGTGCTCGGGCCGCAGGGCGCTGGCGCCCCGGTGGCCGATGACGAGGGGTTCTGGCTGGTGCGGCACAGCGGCCACCGTACATGCACGACATACGCGTACGGCTCCCGCGCCGGACGCGGGAGCCGTACGAGGACGGGGGAACCGTCAGACCTGTCAGACCTGGCCGGCCTTCTCCAGAGCGGTGCAGCAGGTGTCGACCATCAGGCGGGTGACGACGTAGGGGTCGACGTTGGCGTTGGGGCGCCGGTCCTCGATGTAGCCCTTCTTGTCCACCTCGACCTGCCACGGGATGCGGACGGAGGCGCCGCGGTCGGAGACGCCGTAGCTGAACTTGTCCCACCGGGCGGTCTCGTGGTGGCCGGTGAGGCGGTCCTCGATGCCGTGGCCGTAGTTCTTGACGTGCTCCATGGCGTTGTCGGCCAGGGCCTCGCAGGCGGTGATGATCGGGTCGTAGCCCTCACGCATCGCCTTCGTGGAGAAGTTGGTGTGCGCGCCGGCGCCGTTCCAGTCGCCCTTCACCGGCTTGGGGTCGAGCGTGGCGGCCACGTCGAACTCCTCGGCGGTGCGGTAGAGCAGCCAGCGGGCGACCCACATGTGGTCGGAGACCTCCAGCGGACCGGCGGGACCAATCTGGAACTCCCACTGGCCGGGCATGACCTCGGCGTTGATGCCGGAGACCTTGAGGCCGGCGGCCAGGCAGCGGTCGAGGTGCAGCTCGACGATGTCACGGCCGAACACCTCGTCGGCGCCGACACCGCAGTAGTAGCCGCCCTGCGGAGCGGGGAAGCCGCCCAGCGGGAAGCCGAGCGGACGGCTGTCCTTGAAGAAGGTGTACTCCTGCTCGATGCCGAACCACGACTCCTGGTCGGCGAACCGCTCGGCCACCTCCGCGAGCGGGGAGCGGGTGTTGCTGGCGTGCGGCGTCATGTCGGTGTGCAGGACCTCGCACAGGACCAGCACGTTGTCGCCGCCCCGGATCGGGTCGGGGCAGGTGAACGCCGGCTTGAGCACCAGGTCGGAGGCGTGACCGGTGGCCTGGTTGGTGCTGGACCCGTCGAAGCCCCACAGCGGCGGCTCGGCGCCGTCGGCAAGGACCTTGGTCTTGGAGCGGAGCTTCGCGGTCGGCTCCGTGCCGTCGATCCAGATGTACTCGGCCTTGTAGGTCACGTCGATCCCTTCGAACGAGGCGGCCTGGCGTTCGTCCGCCACGCCCTACAGTGCCGATTCGGCATTTCGTAGCTTTTGCCCGTTTGTAACCAGAGTGTTAACGCGCATTCTTTGCCTTGGCGGTGCTGTGACCCGCGGCACATGATCTCCGCTCTCCTGGGCAGTCAGAGGGCGTCAACCAATCGCAACCGCACTGGGAGTGAGGACAGATGGTCTTGTTGGGCCTGCTTCTGGTCCTGATCGCGGCGGCGGCTGTGATCGAGGTGTCGGTGAACGACACCGCGAACACCCTGCCGATCACGGTCCTGGACCGCACGTTCAACCTCAGCCCGTTCGAGCTGTTCATCGCCGGTGTCGTGACCACCGCCGTCTTCGTCGCCGGCCTGCTGCTCATCACGGCCGGCATGCGCCGCGCCGCGGTGAAGCGCCGCCGGCTGCGTGAGGCGCGCCTGGCGGAGCGGGACCGCGTGTCCCGCTTGGAGGCGGAGAAGCGCGACCTGGAGCGCCGCCTGGAGACGACCTCGACGACCTCGACGACGGCCTCCACGACAGCCTCCACGCCGGCGTCTACGGCGGCCTCTACGGCGGCCGAGCGCCCGAAGGTCGACCGGGACCGCGACGGTGTCGACGACCGGGCCGAGCGCGCCGAGCGTCCCACCGCGCCGCACAACCGCGTGTCGGTGCCCGCCCAGCAGTCGTCCCCCGACCAGCTGGTGGCGGGTGGGCGTCACGCGGCCGACGAGCGCCGCGCCTGATCCGTCATGCCGGGGGTGACACTCGCCCGTCCGGTCATGGCCGGACGGGCTCGGGGGACCGCTCGGGAAGCCGTGCCCTGCTCACGTCCCTCCCCCGCGCGCGTGCCAGCTCCGCGAAGGTGATCGCGTTGCGTACGGCCGCGCCGCCGGGATCGTTGTTGAAGTAGACGTAGGCGTCCGGCGCCTCGCCCAGGCGGTCCACCCAGCTGCGCAACGCGTGTGAGCCGTAGCTGGGCCAGGGCTCGGCCCGCCCTTCGTGGAAGCGCAGGTAGACCCAGTCGGCCGTACGCCACAGGGGCCCGGCCGGCCGGCCGAGACGGTCCGCCCAGCACAACGCGGCCCCGAACTCCGTCAGCAGGGCGCGGATCTCGTCGGTCCACCACGAGGCGTGCCGCGGCTCGACCGCGACCCGTACGGCACTCGGGAACCGCGCCAGGCAGGCCCGCAGCCGGCCGGCGTCCACCTGCAGGGTCGGCGGCAGTTGCAGCAGGATGGGACCCAGCTTCGGGCCGAGGCCCTCGGCCACGCCCATCAGCCGCTCGACCGGCTCCTCCGGGTCCTTCAGCCGCTTGATGTGCGTGAGGAAGCGACTGGCCTTGACCGCCATGACGAAGTCGGGCGGCGTACGCTCCCGCCACGACTCGAACGTCTCCCGCTTCGGCAACCGGTAGAAGGCGTTGTTGTTCTCGACGGTGGCGAAGATCTCGCCGTAGCTCTCCAGCCACAGCCTCTGGGGCACGCCCCCGTAGACGAGATCGCGCCAGTCGGCGTACTGCCAGCCGGAGGTCCCCACGAGCACGGGCATGTCCGTCCCCTACCCAGCGGACGGCATAGATCGCATCCTTCCGGGCACGCGACGTCAAGAACGAGCAAAAGAGGGGAGCAACGATGATCCAGGGCAGGACGATCGCATTCCTCGTCGCCCCCGAGGGGGTCGAGCAGGTCGAGCTCACCGAGCCGTGGAAGTCCGTCGAGCAGGCGGGTGGCACGCGGAGGCTGGTCTCGGTGGAACGCGGGGAGATCCAGGCGTTCCACCACCTCGACAAGGCCGGCACCTTCCCGGTGGACGCCGTGGCGGGAGAGGTCTCCGCGGCCGACTTCGACGGGCTGGTCCTCCCCGGCGGGGTCGCCAACCCGGACTTCCTGCGGATGCGGCCGGAGGCCGTACGGTTCGTCAAGGAGTTCTTCGACGCGGGCAAGCCGGTCGCGGCGATCTGCCACGCGCCGTGGACCCTCGTGGAGGCCGACGTGGTGCGCGGGCGCACGCTGACCTCGTGGCCCAGCCTGCAGACCGACCTGCGCAACGCGGGAGCGACCTGGGTGGACCAGGAGGTCATGGTCTGCACGGGCGGCCCGAACACGCTGGTGACCAGCCGGAAGCCGGACGACCTGAAGGCCTTCTGCCAGGCCGCCGTGGACGCGTTCGGCGCCTGAGCGAGGGCTTTCCCCGGCGGATCAGGGTCTGTCATGCTTTCCGGGTGCAATTCCGCGGACTCACGGCATGACCGAAGTTTTCACGCTCGGAGAGGCATTGGGCGTCGTCTCCGGGGACCGGCTGCGGCATGACACGACCATCCGCCTCGACGTGGAGGGGCCCGAGCTGACGACGGCTGTCGGCCTGGCCCGGCTCGGCCACACGGTGAGCTGGCTGGGCCGGGTCAGCGCCGACGAACTCGGCATCCGTACGCTGACCGTCCTGCGCGGCGAGGGTGTGGACGTCTCCAACGTACGGGTGGACGACACGGCGGCGACCGGGCTGATCCTCCGCCAGCGGCGCATCGGCCGCTCGTCGCACGCCGTCCACTACCGCGAGGGCTCGGCCGGGTCCCACCTGTCGACCGGCGACGTGCCCGGTGAGGCGGTGCAGTCGGCGCGGATCCTGCACGTCACCGGCGTCACCCTCGGCCTGAGCGGCCTTGCGTGGAGCGCCGTCCACCACGCCGTCAAGCTCGCCAGGGACGCCGGGGTGCTCGTCTCGGTGGACGTCAACCACCGCGCGAACCTCTGGGAGAGCGCGGAGGAGGCCCGCCAGGGGCTCACCGAACTCGCCGCCTCGGCCGACGTGCTGTTCGCGACCCAGGACGAGCTCATGCTCGTGGAGCCCGTGCTCGCGTCCACGCCCGAACTGGTCGTGACCCGGGGCGCCAAGGGAGCCAGCGCCACCGTCGAGGGCCTCCGCTACGACACCCAGGCCGCCCCCGTAACCGCGGTCGACCCCGCCGAGGTCGGCGGCGCGTTCGTCGCGGGCTACCTCAGCGCGATCCTCGACGGGCTGCACCCGGCGGACCGCCTCAAGCGCGGCATCTCGGTGGCCGCCTTCGCGGTCGCCAGCCACAGCTCCTGGCAGGGCCTGCCCACCCGCGGCGAACTGCCTCCGTGACGCCTGGCACTCCAGCATCGGCGACCGCGACGTACCTCCGGCGGCTCGGGCCGTGGATGTCGGCGGTCTGCTCGCGATAGTCGTCGGCTTTCTCCTCCATCTGTGACCCCAGGAGTTTCTCTCGTCAGCTTGAACAGCCCCTCCGGAGCCTGAAGAATTAGTACAGGGTTTCGAATCAAGCAACGAGGGGGTGCGATGGATCTAGGGGGTGTGATGGATCTGTTCGACCTCGATCCTGAGCGCCGCCGTCATTCGAATATCCCTGCTGACTGGTGGGATCGCCTGACTGCCGATTCTCCTTTGTGGTCGACGGAGGGTTCGCTCGCCCGCGACGGCAGTGTGGAAAACGACGCGGCCGCTGACACCGGGAGCATGGGCAGCGAGGCCGCCGATGATGCGGGGGCGGGTTCTGCCGGGGCGGGTACCGCTGGCTTAGGTGATCGCCGGGGTCGGTCGTCGTGGGTGCTGGTGGGTTCTGTTCGTGAGTCGGCGCGGGCGTTGGCGTTGGCGCGGGTTCCGGACGATGTGGATGTCTGTCTGGCTGAGGCTGAGGAGTTGGTGTTCGCGCGGGATCGGATCACGTGTGCTCTGGCGGATCGGGTGGGTCGGGTGCATCGGGCGGGGCAGGCCCGGCGGCATGGGCATGCCTCCACCCGCAGTTGGCTGCGCACCGCCGGAGGAATGACTGTGGCGGGTGCGGGCCGGCTGCTGACCCTGGGGATCGAGTTGGCGCGCCTGCCGAAGGTGCGGGAGAAGTTCGCCGCGGGTGACTTGGCGGCGGGGGTGGTGGAGGCCATCTGCGCCGCGATCTCCGGTCTGTCCGATGAGCACGCGGAGGTGGCTGAGCCGATTCTGCTGGAGCTGGCGGGCAAGGCGGGCGCGGCGGAGGTGGCCAGGGCCGGCCGCTACCTGCGGGCGGTGCTGGACCCCGATGGTGAGGACCGTGATGAGCGGGCCGACTACGGTCGGCGGTTCCTGCGGGTGCGCCGGGGTAAGGGCGGCGGTTTGGAGGGGGAGTTCTACCTTCCGCGTGAGCATGCCGCCCGGTTGCAGGCGTTGCTGGATGCGTATGCCAGGCCGAAGGCGGAGGGCGATGACCGGCCGCTGCGAGTGCGTCAGGCGGATGCGTTCATGGCGTTGCTGGAGGAGAAGATCGCCGCCGAGCTCCTGGTCCTGGTCAACGCCGAATCCCTCCCTACCGACCCCACCCCCGAGCGCCCCGAGAGCGCCGACCACTCCGAGACCCCCGAGACCCCCGAGACCTCCGAAGGCCCGGAAGGCCCTGAGGACACCGAAGAGCCCGAGAACACTCAGGACGCCGAGGCGGCCGAGGAAGCCGTTTCCGGAGTAGGCGCCGCTGCCGATGTAGCCGCAGAGGCCGCCGTCGAAAACGCCAGCCAGGGCGCCGTTGAGAGTGCCGACCTGCCTGCGGGGGACTGCCGCGATGCGCAGACCGCGCGTGAGGGCGACGGCCACGAGCACCAGCGGCATGGCGAGGGCGGGTGCGGGTGCGGCAGTAGGGCACGGTGCTCGTCCGCAGCGCCGGGGACGGGACCGGACAGATCGGGAGGACCCGGAGGGCCGAGAGCGGAGACGCGGGAGGCGCCCGGCGCGCGGGGACCAGAGCCGGGGACGCCACCGGGACCAGAGCCGGGGACGCCGCAAGGCGTGCTGGGACCAGAACCGGAGGCGTCATCGGGAGCAGAGCCGGGGTCGCGACCGGGAGCATCGGCCGGAGGGCTGCCGGAGGCGCTGCTGGGGACAGCGTTGGGAACGGCGCCGGGGTTGCTGCTGGCGACCGGGCAGGTGCTGCCCGTCTCCAGCGTGCACCGGCTGGCCCGCACCTCCACCCTGGTGCGTCTGGTGATGGACGCCGAGGGGCAGGTCCTGGACATGGGCCGCAAAATCAGATTGGCCACCCCCGCCCAGCGGCGGGCGATCTACGCCCGCTACGCCACCTGCTGGATCGACGGCTGCCCCCTGCCCGCCACCAGGTGCCAGATCGACCACGCCGACAACTGGAGCACCGGCGGCCTGACCGACCTCAAACTGCTGGGCCCGGCCTGCCAGTTCCACAACCGCGACCGCTACCAGCACCCCGACCGCTACACCCGCCACAAGACCGGCAAAGACCGCTGGGCCTTCACCTACCACCCAGCCCGAACCAGACGGGTGGGGGTATAGCGGCCGCGCGTAGAGCTCCCAGCCGAGTCTGTACCGCCGTGTAACACCCGACCCAGAAAATCGGATCAATGGTCTGAAGGTAGACCAAAGGAGCCGGGCATGCCAGATCCCGTCGCAGACGACGCGATCGGCGGCTGGATACCCCGCACCAGTTAGAGCCGGTTAGAGGAGGCCTCAGTGGCGCAAGCCCTCGACGACGACGCCAAACGACTAGCGGAACTCGGCTACAAGCAGGAACTGGCCCGCACCTGGAGCGGGTTCTCCAACTTCGCCATCTCCTTCTCCATCATCTCGATCCTGGCCGGCTGCTTCACGACCTTCGGCCAGGCCTGGAACAACGGCGGACCGCTGGCGATCTCCGTCGGCTGGCCGCTGATCTCGGCGTTCATCCTGATCATCGGCTTCTGCATGGCGGAGCTGGTCTCCGCGTTCCCCACGGCGGGCGGCATCTACTGGTGGGCCGCCAAGCTGGGCCGGCCCGTGCACGGCTGGTTCACAGGCTGGCTGAACCTGATCGGGCTGATCGCCGTCACCGCGTCCGTCGACTACGGCTGCGCGACGTTCCTGAACATCACGATCGGGCGCTTCAGCGACTCCTGGGCGAACGGCAACGCGCTGCACCAGACCTTCCTGCTGTTCGCCGTGGTCCTGGTGCTGCACGCGTTGATCAATATCTTCAGCCACCGGCTGATCTCGCTATTGCAGAACGTCTCGGTGTGGTGGCACGTGTTCGGCGCGGCGGCCGTCGTGCTGATCCTGATCCTCGGTCCGGCGAAGCACCAGAGCGTGGGTTTCCTGTTCGAGACGTTCAACAACTCCGGTTTCGGCGACGGCGACTCGGGCCCGGCGTTCTGGCTGTACGTGCTGCCGCTGGGCTTCCTGCTCACGCAGTACACGATCACCGGCTTCGACGCCTGCGCGCACGTGTCGGAGGAGACCCACGGCGCGGCCCGCACGGCGGCCAAGGGCCTGTGGCAGTCGATCTTCTACTCCGCGATCGGCGGCTGGATCCTGCTGCTCGCGTTCCTGTTCGCGGCCACGAACGTGGACGCCGTCAACGCCGAAGGCGGCTTCGTCGGGGCCATCTTCACCTCGTCGCTGTCGTCCACGCTCGCCACCGTCGTCTTCGGGATCTCCACGATCGGGCAGTTCTTCTGCGGCATGAGCTGCGTGACCTCGATGTCGCGGATGACGTACGCGTTCTCCCGGGACGGCGCGGTGCCGGGCTGGCGGCTGTGGTCGAAGGTGGACCGCAACCGCACGCCGGTCAACGCGATCATCGCCGGCTGCGGGGTCGCGCTGCTGATCACGCTGCCCGCGCTCTACGCACCTGAGGGCACGACGACCCCCGTCGCGTTCCTCGCCGTGGTGTCCATCGCGGTGATCGGGCTCTACCTCGCGTTCCTCATCCCGATCTGGCTGCGCCTGCGTGCCGGGGACTCCTTCCAGCCGGGGCCGTGGACCCTCGGCCGCAAGTACAAGGCGCTGTCCTGGATCGCCGTGATCGAAATCGCGATCATCTCGGTCTACTTCGTCCTGCCCATCGCCCCGGCGGGCGTCCCGGGTAACGCGGACTTCACCTGGACCTCGGTGAACTACGCCCCCATCGCGGTCGGCGCCGTGCTCATCGGCATCGCCCTGTGGTGGCACCTGTCCGCCAAGCACTGGTTCACCGGTCCCCGCCGAACCGTCGACGACATCGGCGACGACGTTGACGAGCCGGAGCCGGTCGCCTGATTCCCCGCGTACGGCCCGCCTCCCCGGCGGGCCGTACGCTCGTCTGATGATCGACGACCCTGGGCGCACGCGCCGCCTGGCCGCGCTCGCCCGCGCGGCCCTGACTGCGTACGACGTCCCGGTGGCCCCCTGACCGCACTGGCGGGACCGGGTGACCCGCGGCCTGGAGAACGCGGCCCGGGCCCTGTGACCGCCTGCGTCAGGAGGCCTCGAACGCCTCCGCGACGACCGGGCGGGTCTCCTCCATGGAGGCCCGTCCGAGTTCGTGGGCGATCGAGGTCATCTCCACGTCCGGCATGCCGCACGGGATCGCGAGGTTCCACGGCGTGAGGTCGCCGTCCACGTTGAGCGCGAAGCCGTGGCTGGTGACCGACCGGCTCGACCGCATGCCGATCGAGACGATCTTCCGCCCGGTGTCCCGCGTCCACACCCCGGTCAGCAGCTCCGACCCGGGCGGGGTGTCGCGGCGCTCGGCCGGGACGCCGATCCGGGCCAGCGCCTCGACCAGCCGCAGCTCCACCTCGCGGATGTAGTCGACCACGCCCTCGCCGGCCCGCAGCTTCACGATGAGATAGCCCACCAGCTGCCCGGGGCCGTGATAGGTGAGCTGCCCGCCGCGGCCGGTCGGCACCACGGGGATGCCGGCCGACGGGTCGGGCAGATGGGTCTCCAGCGTCCGCTTGCCGACCGTGAAGACCGGCGGGTGGCTGAGCAGCCACAACGTGTCGGGCCGCGCGTCGTCCTGCCGTTCCTCGACCAGCGCGGCCATCCGCTCCATGGCCTTCTCGTAGTCGACCAGCTCGTCCTGGATCAGCGTCAGGGGCCGTTGCCGCATCATCGCTCACCTCTCCCGATGTGAGCATAGACGCGGCCGCGCCGGGCGACGCAGCCGCCTACCTGCGCCCGTACGAGTAGTCGTAGCCCGCCGACGTGGGGGCCGGGGCCTTGGGGAAGAGCACCCACATGATGAGGTAGGCCACGAACTGCGGACCCGGCAAGATACACGACAGCAGGAACAGCAGACGGACGACCGTCGGCGACATGCCGTACCGGTCCGCGATCCCCCCGCAGACGCCAGCGATGATCTTGTGCTGCCTCGATCGGTACATCGATCGGCTCCTTTCGTCATCCTGTTCAACGGACCGCCTCACAAGTCACGTTCCGCGAGGAACCCTGAGAAAACCCCGATCCCCTGACCCTGAGGTGACAGGGACCTATCCGCACTGCCAGGGTGCGCCCGGTACGACCAGCGGGCCGCCCGTGACCGGGTCCGGTACGACGACGGAGGTGAGCCCGAAGACCTCGTGAACCAGATCGGCGGTGATGATGTCGCTCGGCGCGCCCTGCGCGACGATTCGTCCCGCCTTCATGGCGATGAGGTGGTCGGCGTAGCGGGCGGCCTGGTTGAGGTCGTGCAGGACGGCGACGACGGTTCGGCCACGCTCCCGGTTGAGCTGTCTTACCAGGTCGAGGACCTCGACCTGGTGTGCGATGTCGAGGTATGTCGTCGGCTCGTCCAGCAGCAGGAGGTCGGTGTCCTGGGCGAGGGCCATCGCGATCCAGGCCCGCTGCCGCTGGCCGCCGGACAGCTCGTCGATCAGCCGCTCGGCGAGGTCGGCGGTCGCGGTGCGGTCCATGGCCTCGCCGACGGCCTTCTCGTCCGCCTCCGTCCACTGCTGCCACCACCTGTGGTGGGGCTGCCGCCCGCGCGTGACCAGTTCGGAGACCGTGATCCCCTCCGGCGGCACCGGGGTCTGCGGCAGCAGCCCGATCTTCTGGGCGACCCGCCTGGTGGGGATGCGGGACAGCTCGGTGCCGTCCAGCAGGACCGCGCCGCGCCGCGGCTTGAGCAGCCGGCCCAGCGCGCGCAGGAGCGTGGACTTGCCGCACGCGTTGGGCCCGATGACGACGGTCACCTGCCCGTCCGGGATCTCCAGGTCGAGGCCGTCGACGACCGTACGGTCCTCGTAGGTGAGCACGAGCCCTTCGGCCCTCAGGCGGTTGCCGGTCATGCGGCGCCTCCGGAACGGCTGCGAGTGCGGACGATGAGCCACATCAGATACGGAGCGCCCACCGCCGCGGTGAACACGCCGACCGGCAGCTCGATCGGAGAGAACAGCTTTCGGGCCAGCAGATCCGCGACGGCCATGATCAGGGCGCCGGTCAGCGCGGAGCCGACCAGCGGGATCTGTGCGGTGCGGGTGAGGCGGCGGGCGATCTGCGGGGCCAGCAGCGCGACGAAGTCGACCGGACCCGTCGCGCCCGTCGCCACCGACGCCAGGACGACGCCGAGGACGATCAGGCACAGACGGACCCGGCCGAGCCGTACGCCGAGAGCGGTCGCCGTGTCGTCGTCGAACGACACGGTGCGCTGCGCCCGGGCCGCCCAGAACAGCGCCGGCATGAGCACGAGCGAAATCACGGCGAGCGGTACGGCGTGGTCGTAGCCGCGGCCGTTGAGGGATCCGGTGAGCCAGACCTTGGCCTGCTGGGCCACCAGGTAGTCGCCCTTGGTGACGAACAGCTGCGTCAGGGAGCCGAGGGCGACCGAGATACCGATGCCGATGAGCACGAAGCGGGTGGCGTGCAGGCCCCTGCGCCAGGCGAAGACGTAGACCAGCGCGGCGGCGGCCGTCCCGCCGAGGATCGCGACGTACGGCAGGGCGGTGTGGGCCGTGACTCCGAAGGTCATCGCGGCGACGGTCGCCGCGCCCGCGCCGTGTGTCACACCGATCACGTCCGGGCTGGCGAGCGGGTTGCGGGCCACGGTCTGGATGAAGGCTCCGGCGAGGCCGAAGGCGGCGCCGGCCAGAAGACCGACCACGAGGCGGGGCATCCGCAGGGTGCCGACCACGAACTCGTCGGGGCTCGGCCGTCCCGCGAGCACACGGACGACCTCCGTGGGACTGACGAAGGACTCGCCGACGCACAGATAGACGACGGCGGTCACCGCGAGCGCCGCGCCGAGCACGGTGGCGACGAGGGCCGCCCTGCGGTGCAGCAGGAAACTGCCCCGCCCCGCGCGCAGGACGGAGAAGCCGCTGGGGCGGATCGTCACGCCGCCACCGTCCCCTTCCTGCGTACCAGTGCGATCAGGAACGGCACGCCGAGCAGTGCGGTCATGACGGCCACCGGCACCTCCGAGGGCGGGAAGACGACGCGGCCGAGGACGTCCGCGACCAGGATCATCACGGGGCCGAGCAGGGCCGCCGCGGGAAGGACCCAGCGGTGGTCGGTGCCCATGAGCGCTCGCGCGATGTGCGGGACGGCCAGGCCGGTGAAGGCGATCGGACCGGCGGCGGCGACCGCGACGCCGGTCAGGACGGTGGCGCCGAGACCTCCGAGGATCCGCAGCAGGGGGACGTTGTGGCCGAGCCCCCTGGCCACGTCCTCACCGAGCGCGAGCGCGTCGAGTCCCCGGGCCACCGCGGCGACCAGCAGCAGTCCGGCGAGCAGGAACGGCCAGGTCTGACCGGCGATCTCAACGCTCCGGCCGCTGATCGAGCCGACATGCCAGAACCGGAACTCGTCCAGGGCCCTGGCGTCGGTCGTCACGATGCCGGAGACCACGGAGGCGAGCAGGGCGTTCATCGCGGTGCCGGCCAGGGCGAGCTTGACCGGCGTGGCGCCACCGCGCCCGCCGGCGGCGATGACGTGGACCGCGACCGCCGCGATCCCCGCGCCCGCGAAGGCGAACCACACGTAGCCGCTGAGCGAGTGCACTCCGAGGAACGCGATCGCGCACACGACGCCCACCGAGGCGCCCTGGCTGACGCCCAGGATGCCGGGCTCGGCGATGGGGTTACGGGTGATGCCCTGCATGACCGTCCCGGCCACGGCGAGGGCGACGCCGACCATCACGCCGATGAGGGTGCGGGGCGCCCGCAACGACCGTACGACCTGGGCGTCGTCGCCGGCGCCGCCGTGCAGCAGGGCGTCCACCACGTCGCCCGGCGCGATCTGCCGGCTGCCCACCGCGAGGCTGAGCAGCACGGCGAGGACCAGCAGTCCGGCGAGAAGCAGCAGGAGCGCACCCCCAGCCGTCCGGCCGACGCGCCGGCTGGTGGCACGGGACATTCGTTTCGCTTTCTGGGAGCCGGTACGGGACCACGTGCGCCTATCGGGTGAGGTACCGGTCCAGATCCGCGACGACCTCCATGGCGGCGGTGACGCCGAGGCCGAGGTACCAGGTCTCGTCCGGGACCTCGTAGGCGTGGCCGGCCTTGACCGCCTTGAGGTTCTTCCACAGCGGGTTGCCCTGGACCGCCGACTTGTCGGTGGCCTTCGGATCGCCGTAGACACCGGTGAAGATGACGTCCGCGTCCGCCTGGTCGATGTTCTCCGCGCTCACCTCCGCGGCGAGGTCGGGGATGTTCTGGTTGTCCGGGCGCGGGACGCCGGCGTCGTCGAGGATGGTGCCGATGAAGGACGCCTTGGCGTAGAGGCGGATCAGGCCGTCGGGCAGGAAACGCACCATCGAGACGACGGGCTTGTCGTCGCCGAGCTTCGCGCCGAGGTCCTTCACCGCGCGGTCGTAGTCGGCGAGTTTCGCCCTGGCCTCCTCGGTCTTGTCGAGGGCGGCCGCGTTGAGGAGGTAGTTCTCCTTCCAGGTGAAGCCGGGACGGATGGAGAACACGGTCGGGGCGATCTTCGACAGCTCGTCGTACTGGTCGGCGGCGCGCAACTGGCTGCCGAGGATGAGGTCCGGGCGCAGCCCGGCGATCGCCTCCAGGTTGAGGCTGTTGATGGTGCCCACGTGCTTTGGGGTGCCGGCGTCCTGCTTCAGGTAGGACGGCAGTTCGGGCGACCCCTCGCTGGGCGCGAAGCCGACCGGCTGGATGCCCAGGGACACGACGTTGTCGAGCTCTCCGACGTCCAGGACGACGACCCGCTTGGGCGGGGTCTTGATCTCGGTCGTGCCCATGGCGTGGGTGAGGGTGCGCGGCCACTCGCCGGGCTTGGCGCCGGTGCCCATCGCAGCGGTCTTCGCGGCGGCGGTGGTGAAGTCCGCACCCCCCTGGGCGACGGCCTTCTTGGCGGCCTCGCCGGCGGGCTTGCCCGCGTCCGCGCTCGTGCCGGAGCTCGTGCCGGAGGAGGTGCCGCAGGCGGCCAGGGAGAGTGCGACTGCGACGGCGCCGATACCGAGCCCGATACCGCGGTGCCGGAGAAACATACAGGGGCCCCCTGCCAGGACAGTAAAGATTAGGTAAGGCTTACCTTATAGGCATCCTCCCGGGTTCCATCAAGGCCGAAAAGTGTGGTTATGGTCACCGGCGCGGCGATTGAGGGGTGTCCGGCTGGTGATCTTCTTTGAGAAGAGGGCATATAGGGAGGCAACAGACCGTTCTTGGAGACTCATATGGATATAGCGACCCTGCAGGCGCAGACCCGCCTGTACCTGCGCCAGAAGATCACCATGATGGTGAACAGGTACGTCGTCCATGTGGCTCTCCCCGACGGTTCCGAGGGCGAGGCCGTGGCGTTCGCCGAGCAGAAGCGGATGGCCCTCAAGGAGCAGGTCACGCTCTACACGGACGAGTCCCGGCAGGCGACACTGGCCGGTTTCAAAGCGCGCAAGGTCCTCGACGTCGCCGGCGAGTACGACGTCGTCGACGACACGGGGGCGCCGATCGGCACGTTCCGCAAGGACTTCGGCCGGTCGCTGCTCCGCTCGACCTGGCATGTCCAGCAGCCGGGGCTGCCGACGCTGACCGGCCAGGAGCGGAACCTGGCGGTCGCCCTGCTGCGCCGGTTCTCCGACTCGCTGGAGTGGCTGCCGTACCACTTCGACTTCAGCATCGGCGCCTCGATCGCGTTCTCCGTCGACCGCAGGTGGGGGCTGCGCGACCGGTACGCCATCGAGATCCGCGACCCGCGCATCGACCGCCGCCTGGTCATCGCCATGGCCGTGGCGCTCGACGCCCTTCAGTCCCGATAGATCTCAAGGAATCACCGCGACAGGTGAGCCTGTTATAGTCGAGGACAGCCGTATGGTTCTGGCTCCATCTCGAGCCCATACGCGCACCGCATGCCTGGTCAGCAATCGTCGTCCATCTGTACGAGACGCTGCGCCGGGAGGAAACTCCGGTTCTCGCGAAGCCCGCTTGCGGGCCTCCGCTGCGGTTCTCGTTCCCTCCCGCTCCGCTCCGGCCGGATGAACCCGCCACGCGAACTCCCCCAGACGTTTTCTCAGCCCTAGGAGTCCCATGACCACCACCACTCTCAGCGTTCCCAGGCCGCGCGGCGTCTCCCGCGCCACGCCGGCCCGTACCAAGAACACCCGAACCACCGAGGTCACCGGCCTGCTCGACCGGTCGGGCCGGAACACGGTCATCCGTACCAACGGCTACCTGCCCGGCCCGAAGGACGTGACCGTCCCGGCCGCCCTCGCGGACGCGCTCGACCTGCGCCGCGGCGACCACGTCCGCGGCATCGCCCAGAACGGCACGCTCACCTCCGTCACGACCGTCAACGGCGGACCGGCGGATCCGGCGCGGCCGGACTTCGCCGACCTCGTGCCGATCCACCCCGACGAGCGGCTGCGCCTGGAGACGGCGCGGGGCGTCCTGGCCACACGAGTCATCGACCTGTTCGCCCCGGTCGGCAAGGGCCAGCGCGGCCTCATCGTCGCCCCGCCGAAGGCCGGCAAGACCACGCTGCTCAAGGCCGTCGCGAACGCGATCGCGACCAATCACCCCGAATGCCACCTCATGGTCGTCCTGGTGGACGAACGGCCCGAGGAGGTCACCGACATGCGCGAGTCGGTCCGGGCCGAGGTGATCGCCTCGACCTTCGACCGGGCGCCGCAGGACCACATCGCCGCGGCCGAACTGGCCGTCGAGCGGGCCAAGCGGCTGGTGGAGACGGGCCGTGACGTGGTCGTGCTCATGGATTCGATCACCCGCCTCGGCCGGGCGTACAACATGGCCGCGCCGAGCGGCGGGCGCGTGCTCACGGGCGGCATGGACGCCCGGGCCCTGCACCAGCCCAAGGGGGTGCTCGGCGCCGCACGCAACATCGAGGGCGGCGGCTCGCTCACGATCCTCGCCACCGCGCTGGTCGAGACCGGCTCGAAGATGGACGACATCGCCTTCGAGGAGTTCAAGAGCACCGGCAACATGGAGCTGAAGCTGAGCCGGAGCCTGGCCGACCGCCGTGTCTTCCCCGCCGTCGACGTCGTCGCCTCCGGCACCCGCCGCGAGGAACTGCTGCTCCACCCCGCCGAACTGCCGCTGGTGTGGCGGCTGCGCCGGGCGCTGCAGGACCAGGAGGCGTTCGACCGCTTCCTCACCACGCTGAAGAACACGGGCACGAACGCCGAACTCCTCCTGGCCCTGGCGAAGGGCTAAACCCCGATCGGATGCCAGACGGTCTTGGTCTCCAGGAACGTCGTCATCCGCGCGATGCCGGGGTCGGCGAGCCAGTTCACGGGACCGGCCGGCGGCCGGAGCACCCGCTTGAGGTTCTCCGCGGCCAGTTCCTCACATGTGACGGCCAGCTCGGCGTCGGCGCCGGTCAGGTCGATGCCGTTGACGTCCATGTGGCCCGCCAGCCAGGGGGCGATCTCGGCGGCCGAGCCGGTGAGGACGTTCACCACCCCGCCCGGCAGGTCGGAGGTCGCCAGCACCTCGGCCAGCGTGATCGCCGGCAGCGGCGCCCGCTCGGAGGCGACCACCACACAGGTGTTGCCCGTCGCGATCACCGGGGCGATCACACTGACCAGCCCGAGCAGCGGTCCCACCTGCGGGGCGACCACGGCCACCACGCCGGTCGGCTCCGGGCTCGACAGGTTGAAGTACGGCCCGGCCACCGGGTTGGCCGACCCGAGCACCGCCCCGATCTTGTCGGACCAGCCCGCGTACCAGACCAGCCGGTCGACCGCCGCGTCCACCATCTCGCCGGCCTGCTTGACCCCGACGCCGCCGAAGGCGGTGATCTCCGCGACGAACTGCGCGCGGCGGCCCTCCAGCATCTCGGCGATTCGGTACAGGATCTGGCCCCTGTTGTACGCCGTGGCGCCCGACCAGCCGGGGAACGCCTTCCGCGCGGCCGCGACCGCGTCCCTGGCGTCCTTGCGCGAGGCCCTGGCCGCGTTGGCGAGGAAGTCGCCCTTGGAGGAGGTCACCGCATACGACCTTCCGCTCTCCGAACGCGGGAACGCGCCCCCGATGAACAGCTTGTACGTCTTGCGCACGGACAGCCGCTCACTCATCGAAACTTCCAATCTCCAGTGGACGGGCCGGCTGATAGGTCTGGCCGCACCGGCACACGCCGCCGCGGTGGGCGAACCAGCCGTGCCGTACGGCGAAGCGGCCGGAGCGGCGGCCCCGGGAGAAGCCCTCGCCCGCCCCCGCGCGGACCCGGCGGACGAGACGGCGACGACGCCCGGAGTCGCACCTGCCGGACGGGCGCCCGGTCGGATGATCACACCGCAAGGTAGCCCTCCAGACCGTGCCGCCCGCCCTCGCGACCGTAGCCCGACTCCTTGTAGCCGCCGAACGGCGACGTGGGGTCGAACCGGTTGAACGTGTTGGACCAGACGACGCCGGCCCGCAGCCGGGACGCCATCCACAGCATGAGCGAGCCCTTCTCGGTCCACACGCCCGCCGACAGCCCGTACGGCGTGTTGTTGGCCTTCTCCACCGCCTCGGCGGGAGTGCGGAAGGTCAGCACCGACAGCACCGGCCCGAAGATCTCCTCCCGGGCGATGCGGTGCGACTGGGCCACGCCGGTGAAGAGCGTGGGCGGGAACCAGTAGCCGCGGTCGGGGATCGGGCAGGCGGGCGACCACCGTTCGGCGCCCTCGGCCTCCCCGGCCTCCGACAACTCGCGGATCTTGGCGAGCTGCTCGGCCGAGTTGATCGCGCCGATGTCGGTGTTCTTGTCCAGCGGGTCGCCGAGCCGCAGCGTGCCGAGGCGCCGCTTGAGCGCCTCCAGCAGGTCGGCCGCGACCGACTCCTGCACCAGCAGCCGGGATCCGGCGCAGCACACGTGACCCTGGTTGAAGAAGATCCCGTTGACGATGCCCTCGACGGCCTGGTCCAGCGGCGCGTCCTCGAACACGATGTTGGCGGCCTTGCCGCCGAGCTCCAGCGTGAGCTTCTTGCGGGTGCCCGCGAGGCCGCGGGCGATCAGGCGGCCGACCTCGGTCGAGCCCGTGAAGGCGACCTTGTCCACGCCGGGGTGGTTCACGAGCGCGGCGCCCGTCTCGCCGGCGCCGGTGACGATGTTGACGACCCCCGGCGGCAGGTCGGCCTGGCGGCAGATGTCGGCGAACGCCAGCGCGGTCAGCGGCGTGGTCTCGGCCGGCTTGAGCACGACCGTGTTGCCGCAGGCCAGCGCGGGGGCGATCTTCCAGGCCAGCATGAGCAGCGGGAAGTTCCACGGGATGACCTGCCCGGCCACGCCCAGCGGACGGGGATCGGGGCCGAACCCCGCGTAGGAGAGCTTGTCGGCCCAGCCGGCGTAGTAGAAGAAGTGGGCGGCGACCAGCGGGAGGTCCACGTCACGGGACTCCCTGATCGGCTTGCCGTTGTCGAGCGTCTCCAGGACGGCCAGCTCACGCGAGCGTTCCTGGATGAGCCGGGCGATCCGGAACAGGTACTTGGCCCGCTCCGCGCCCGGCATGGCCGACCACACGGGGAACGCCTTGGCCGCGGCCTGGACCGCGCGGTCGACGTCGGCCTCCCCCGCCCACGCGACCTCCGCGAGCACCTCCTCGGTGGCCGGGTTGACGGTCTTGTGGCGATCCTCGCCCTGCGGCTCGACCCACTCGCCGTTGATGAACAGGCCGTACGACGGCCGGATGTCGACGATGTCCCGCGACTCGGGCGCGGGTGCGTATTCGAACATGCCTCAGTCCAGCCCTCAGTCCAGCGTGAAGTAGTCGGGACCGGCGTACCGGCCGGTGGCCATCTTCTGCCGCTGCATGAGCAGGTCGTTCAGCAGCGAGGATGCGCCGAGGCGGAACCAGTCGGGGTCCAGCCAGTCCGGCCCGGCCGTCTCGTTGACCAGCACCAGGTATTTGATCGCGTCCTTGGTGGTGCGGATGCCGCCCGCGGGCTTCACGCCCACCTTGCGGCCGGTCGCGGCGAGGAAGTCGCGCACGGCCTCCAGCATGACGAGCGTCACCGGGAGGGTCGCGGCCGGCGACACCTTGCCGGTCGAGGTCTTGATGAAGTCCGCTCCGGCGATCATCGCAAGCCAGGAGGCCCGCCGCACGTTGTCGTACGTCGCGAGCTCCCCGGTCTCCAGGATCACCTTCAGATGCGCGTCGGCACAGGCTTCCTTGGTGGCGACGATCTCCTCGTACACCTTGAGGTAGTCGCCCGCGAGGAACGCGCCGCGGTCGATGACCATGTCGATCTCGGCGGCTCCGGCGGCCACGGCGAGGCGGGTCTCGGCGACCTTCACCTCCAGCGAGGACCGGCCGCTGGGGAACGACGTGGCGACGGACGCCACCTTCACACCCGACCCGGTCAGCGCCTCGACGGCGGTCGCGACCAGGTCGGGGTACACGCAGACAGCGGCGACGGGCGGCACGGAGGAGTCGGCGGGGTCGGGCCGCACCGCCTTGGCGCACATCGCCCTGACCTTGCCGTGGGTGTCCGCGCCTTCGAGGGTGGTGAGGTCGACCATCCGAATGGCCAAGTCGATGGCCTGCTTCTTGGCGGTCGTCTTGATGGATCGCGTGCCCAGCATCGCGGCCCGGGCGTCCGCACCGACCCGGTCGACCCCGGGAAGGCCGTGCAGGAACGCCCGCAACGTCGAGGGTGAGGAGGCGACCTCCGCGAGCGGAGTAGTCATAGTTGGCACGGGACCAGCATCCCCGACCACTCGGATTGATTCCAAACCCGGGGACTCCGGCGCTCCTAAGGCTTCGCCTTACCCGCCTTAGAAGTCCTACGCCGCCGGCCCATGCCAGAGATAGGGCATCCGCCCGATGTGCCGCACCACGCCTTAGACCGAACCTTGAGGAGTACGGAAAGAGACCCGAACAAGGAGACGCAGTGATGGGTCCGGAACTGCAGTACCAGGTAATGATCAACCGTGCCGCCGAGCTTCAGGAGGAGGCCGCCGGCCACCGGCGCGCCCGCGAGGCGCAGGCGGCTCTGAAGGGCCGGCAGCGCTCCGGCCAGCGCCGGCTGCGTGCGGCCTTCGGCAAGCTCCGCACCTCATGAGACGCGTACGAAGGCCCGGCCGGACCCTCCCTCCCGGCCGGGCCTTTGAGCCGCCGTGAGCCCCGCCAGTCAGTCAGATCTGACCGTAAAACCAGGCGAACCGACTCAAAGGGTCATGACATGCTTGACGACATGACACGCCGGGCGGTGAGCCCCGTTTTCGTCGGGCGGGGCGCGGAGTTGGAGACCCTGGGCGAGGCCTACGACCAGGCCCGCAAGCAGGCCACCGCGGCGGTGCTCATCGGCGGCGAGGCGGGCGTGGGGAAGACCCGCCTCGCCGTCCGGTTCGCCGAGCAGGCCGCGCAGGACGGCGCCCACGTGCTCGTCGGGGGCTGCGTGGAACTGTCCGCCGAGGGCCTGGCGTACGCGCCGTTCACCGCCGCGCTGCGGCAGCTCGTCCGGGAGTCCGGCGCGGCCGAGGTCGCGGGCCTGCTGCCCGACGGCGCCGCCCGCGACCTGGCGAGGCTACTGCCCGAGTTCGGCGAGCCGAGCGGCGACGGGGAGACCGAGTCGGCCCGCGCCCGGCTGTTCGAGCTGATCCTCGCCCTGCTGGAGCGCCTCGCCGAGCGGCGGCCGGTGGTGCTCGTCATCGAGGACGTCCACTGGGCCGACCGCTCCAGCCGGGACCTCATCGCCTTCCTCAGCCGCAACCTCAAGTCGGCTCCCGTCCTGATGGTCATGACGTACCGCTCGGACGAGCTGCACCGCACCCATCCCCTGCGGCCGGTGCTGGCCGAGCTGGGGCGGGTCGACGGCGTGGTCCGGGTGGACCTGCCCCGCTTCACGCAGGACGAGGTCGCCGCGCAGATGGCGGGGATCCTCGGGGTGACGCCCGAGTTCGCCAAGGTGGACCGGGTCTTCGAGCGCAGCGGCGGCATCCCGCTGTTCGTGGAGGCGCTGCTCGACTGCGGCGACGAGTGCTCGTTCCCCGACTCCCTGCACGACCTGATCATCGGCTCGGTGGAGCGGCTGCCCGAGGAGACCCAGCGGGTGCTCCGGATCGCCGCCGCGGGCGGCGTACGCGTCGGGCACGACCTGCTGGCGGCGGTCAGCGGGGTGTCCGACGTGGACCTGGAGAACGCGCTGCGGCCGGCCATCGCGGCCAACGTGCTGCAGGTGGCCGACGGCGGGGCGTACGCGTTCCGGCACGCCCTGATCCGCGAGGCGGTCCACGACGAATTGCTGCCCGGCGAGCACGCGCGGATGCACGCGCGGTACGCCGAGGAGATCGACCGCGACCGCACCCTCGTACCCCCGGGCCGGGCGGCCATCGAGATCGCCCACCACTGGTACTCCGCCCGCGACGACCTGTGGGCGCTGATCTCGGCCTGGGAAGCGGCGGAGAAGGCGGCCAAGTCGTTCGCCTACACCGAGCAGATCCAGCTGCTCGACCGCGTGCTGACGCTGTGGGACAAGGTCCCCGACGCCGCCGAGCGGATCGGACACGACCACTGCACCGTGCTCGAGCGGGCCTCCGAGGCGGCGTACGTCGGCGGCGACATGGAGCAGGGCATCAAGTACGTGCGCGGCGCCCTGGCCGAGCTGGACGAGCGGACCGCGCCGGAGCGGGTGGCCGAGCTGCTGGTCCGCATGGCGAACATCAAGATGCAGAAGGGCAAGCCCGGCGGGCTGGAGGAGCTGCGGCGCGCGGAACGACTGGTCCCGCTGCCCGGTGACATCCGCACGCTCGTGCTGACCCGGCTCGGCACGGTACTGATCAACTCCGACGAGATCGTCGAGGGCACCGCGCTCACCCAGGAGGCGTTGCGCATCGCCCGCGAGACGGGCGACGAGGTCCAGGAGGCCGACCTCCTGATCAATCTCGCGCTCGGACACTCGATCAACGGCGACCTGGAGACGGCGTTCGCCATGAACGAGCGCGCCCTGGCCATCGGAACCCGGCTCGACTCGCCGCGCATCATCCTGCGCGCCCTGGCGAACAACGTCGACGCCCTCGACAACCTCGGCCGCTCCGAGGAGGCCGTGGCGCTCGCGCTGGAGGGCGAGAAGCTCGCCCGGCGGTACGGCAGGTTCCGCCACCAGGGGGTGTTCATCGCCAACAACCGGGCGGAGGCTCTGGAGTCGCTCGGCCGCTGGGACGAGGCCGTCGAGGTCGTCGAGCGGTCCATGACGATGGGACCGACCCTGCGCAACCGGTGGCACATGCTGCGGGTGCGGGCGGACATCGCGATCGCGCGGGGCGAGGAGGACCTGGCGCAGGACATCCTCGCCGAGGTCGGCGCCTTCTCCCCGCACCGGGACGAGCAGACGCAGGAGTGGACGAACAACACCCGCCTGGTCCTCGCGTGGCACCTGCTGCGCGGCGAGCCGCTGCAGGCCCTGGCCGCCCTGGAGACGGCGCTGGACGACCCGCCGCTGTCGCGCAAGGCGATGCTCGCCGGCCGGCTGCTCGCCTCGGTCCGGTACGTCTGCGACGCCGCGGCGCCGGTCGCCCCCGAACCGGTGGCGCGTGTGCGGGAGATGGGCGACCGCCTGGCCGTCAACCTGGGCGACGGGCCCGTGAACGAGGCGTTCGGCCTGGTCTACCGGGGTGAGTTCGACGCCGCGGCCGAGGCGTGGCGGCGGCTGGGCCGTCCGTACGTCCGGGCCAAGGCGCTGCTGCACGGAGCGATGGCCGCCGCCGCGAGCGGCGACCGCGACGGGGCCTCGGCGCGTCTGCGCGAGGCCCGCCCGCTCGCGGCCGCGCTGGGCGCCACCCCGCTGGTCGCGCAGATCGAGACGCTGGCCCGCCGCGTCGGCGCCCCCCTCTCCCGTCCCGCACCGTCCGGTCCCACACCGCCGGAACCCGTACGGCAGGCCGACCTGACCCCCCGCGAGCTGGAGGTGCTGCGCCTGGTGGCGGCCGGGCGCAGCAACCGGGACATCGCGGCCGAGCTGTTCATCTCGGCCAAGACCGTCAGCGTCCACGTGTCGAACATCCTGCCCAAGCTGGGAGTGTCGACCCGGGGCGAGGCCGCCGCCGCGGCCCACCGCCTGTCGCTCCTCGATTAGGCGAACAGGGGCTCGATCAGCAGCAGCACGCCGAAGACGGCGAACGCGGCGGCCGCGCCATACTTGATCCACTTCTCCGGCAGCCGGGTGCCGAGGAACCGGCCGACCAGGATGGCCAGTGCGTCGGCGGCGACCATGCCCACGGTGGAGCCGACCCACGTGCCGAACCAGCCGTGCTGGGTGGCCAGCGTGATCGTGGCGAGCATGGTCTTGTCGCCCAGCTCGCTGAGGAAGAAGGCCACGGCGACGGCGATGAACGCGTTGCGGGTGGTCTTGGCCGCCTTGCCCTTCTCCTCCTCGGTGAGTTCGTCGCCGCGCAGGGTCCAGGCGGCGAAGGCGAGGAACGCGATACCGGCGATGATCGAGATGGCGGTGGTGGGGAGGGCGTCGCCGACGAGCCGGCCGAGGCCGACGCTGAAGAGGTGGACGAGCGCGGTGGCGGCGGTGATGCCGGCCAGCACCGGCCCCGTCTTGAACCGGGTCGCGAAGGTCAGGGCCATGAGCTGGCTCTTGTCACCCAGCTCGGCTACGAAGATGACGACGAGGGAGATCCAGAGGGCTTGCACGGGTCGCCTTTCGTCCCTTTCGGGGGGATTTGCGACCGGGCCGCCGTACGACACCCGGGGAGTTCGGGCACGACTTCGGCCCGGCAGCATGCGGTCATGACTGTCGGGCCGAAGGTCTCGTCCGCCACGAGGGCTCCACGACCGGGCGAACGAACCGCCAGTGTGTCGATCAGTGGATTTCGGACTACTCCCCTTCGGTGTTGCCCCAGTCTAACCGTGCTAAAGACGTACTCCCACCAGCACGGGCTCGTTGACGAGCCACACCCCGAACTTCTCGTGCACGCCGTCGCGCACCTCTCGGGCCAGCGCCAGCAGTTCGTCCGCGCCGGCCTCGCCGGTCGGGTTGGTGAGGGCCAGCGTGTGCTTGGTCGAGATGCGGGCCCGTCCCTTCTCGTAGCCCTTGGGGAAGCCGGCGTTCTCGATCAGCCACGCCGCCGGGACCTTGACCGTGCCGTCGGGCATGTCCCAGCGCGGGTGGCCGGGGGCCCGCAGCGCCAGGGCCGCCGCCTCGTCCGGGCCGAGCACGGGGTTGGTGAAGAAGGACCCGGCGCTGCGCGTGTCCGGGTCGCCGGGGTCGAGGACCATGCCCTTGCCCCGCCGCAGCCCCAGCACCGCCTCGCGCGCGTCGGACAGCGGCACCCGCTCGCCGATCTCCACGCCGAGCCGGACGGCCAGCTCCCGGTACGCCACGGGCCCCGACAGCGGCGAGCGCTCCAGGGCGTAGGTGACGGCCAGCACCACGTGCCGGCCGGGATCCTGCTTGAACGCGCTGTGCCGGTAGGCGAAGCCGCACTCGGCCGCCGTGAGGTCCCGCACCTGGCCGGTGGTCCGGTCGTACACGCGGACGCCGGTGACGGTCTGCGAGACGTCCTGGCCGTACGCGCCGACGTTCTGGATCGGGGTGGATCCCACCAGCCCGGGGACGCCCGACAGGCACTCGACCCCCGACCAGCCCTCGGCCACACAACGGGCGGCCAGGGCGTCCCAGTCCTCCCCCGCCTGCACGGTGACCAGCGCGCGCCCGTCCTCGGCCGTCACGTGGACGCCCCGCGTGGCGACACGCACCACGAGCCCGTCGAACCCGTCGTCGGACACCACGAGGTTGCTGCCGCCGCCGAGCACCAGCACGGGCTCGTCCGCGCGGTCGGCCTCGGCCACGGTCGCGACCAGCTCGTCCTGCGTCTCCGCCTGCGTGAACGCCCGGGCCGGTCCGCCCGTCCGCAACGTGGTGTACGGGGCGAGCGGCACCCCTGCCAGCCGGTCAGCCATCGGTCTCCTCGCACCCCGGAACGTCCGACGAACAGGATAGCTATCCGCGGTCCTCGCGCTCCGCCTCGGCTATCGACTCGTCGATCCTCGACGTGGCCGAGCTGCCGTCCCACAGGAGCTGGGAGGCGACCACCGACGCCTCACCCGAAGGGGTCAGCGCGGTCTCGATCGTCCCGCCGGGCGCGACGTCCTGCTCCACCTCGTCGATCTCGGGGCCCGTGGCTTCGGCGGCCTGCCTGGCGTTGTCCGCCCGCGGCCGCGGCAGCCCGCCGCCGTGGGCGTCGCCCGCCTTGCCGGGGTCCTGGGTCTGTGCGGCGACGCCTGCGACGTCACCGGTGCGGTCCGCTGCGTTGTCTCGATCGCTCACGATCCGACCGCTACCCAGCACCACCGCGGCCAATCGGCCGGTCAGGAGAGCTGGACCACCGCACGGGCCTTGGACAGGACGCGGGAGTCGCCGGACTTCGCGGTCAGCGCGACGACGACACGCTTGTCCTCGCGCTTCTCCTCGACGATCCCGCTGATCGTGATCGTCGCGCCGTTGTCGTCGTCCGGCACCACGACCATGGACGAGAAGCGGACGCCGTACTCCACCACCGCGCCGGGGTCGCCCGCCCAGTCCGTCACGAACCGGCCGCCCTGGGCCATCGTGTACATGCCGTGCGCGATGACGTCGGGCAGGCCGACCGCCTTCGCGTACCGCTCGTTCCAGTGGATGGGGTTGAAGTCGCCGGAGGCGCCGGCGTACCTCACCAGGTCCACCCGGCGGACCCGGTATTCGACGGCCGGGATCTGCTGGCCGGCCTCCACCTCGTCGTACTTGACCGTCGCCGCCATGTCAGGCCGCCCCTCCCCGCTCCACGATGACGTTGTAGGTCCGGCAGACCAGCTCGCCGGAGGTGGTGGAGACGTCGCTGCGCAGGGTCAGGAACTCGTTGCGCCCGACGCTGCGGATCTCCGCGATGGTCGAGGCGCACACCAGCTCGTCGCCCGCGTGGATGGGCCTCTCGTACTCGAACCGCTGCTCGCCGTGCACAACCATCGAGAAGTCGAGCCCGAGCTCGGGGTCGGCGAGCGCGTCACCGGTCCCGAGAAGGCTGAACACGATGGGGAACGTGGGCGGCGCGACGACGTCCGGATGCCCGGCCGCCACCGCGGCCTGCCTGTCGTGGTAGATCGGGTTGGAGTCGCCGATCGCGGTGGCGAACTCGCTGATCTTCACGCGGCTGACCTCGTAGGGCGCGGACGACGCGTACGTCCGCCCGACGAAATCACGGTTCAAAGCCATCGGGCCGGGCTCCTTCTGCTGAGCGGGTAGGCCGTACCGTAACAGAACCCGGACACGACAAACCGGCGTCCCCGCGGGGGAACGCCGGTGTCGGAAGTGCGATGGGGTTCCGAAGTGATGCCTGCGCGGGACCGTGCCGCGTGCCGGAACTAGCGGGTCTCGCGGTGCGCCCGGTGCGTCTTGCAGTTGGGGCAGTACTTCTTCAGCTCAAGCCGATCCGGGTCGTTGCGCCGGTTCTTCCGCGTGATGTAGTTGCGGTGCTTGCACTCCTGGCAGGCCAGCGTGATCTTCGGCCTAACGTCTGTGGCAGCCACGTGGGAGTGCCTTTCTGCGTTCGGGACTACGGACAACCCACGCCGGGGCCGCCTTGTGCAGGTGGCCCGGGAGGGTAGTAGCGGAGGCCGGACTTGAACCGGCGACACAGCGATTATGAGCCGCTTGCTCTGCCTGACTGAGCTACTCCGCCTTGGCCGGAAATGGATCCGGCCACGCAAGGATACCCGACCTGTACGGCTATTCGCGCATCGGGATCAGCCATGATCGAGGTCGGTCTTCCCCTGGGGAAGAGGCATCCCCACCAAGCCGAAAGCCCCACCCGGCAGCATCAGTCAGAAACACTGCTTGGATAGGACTTCTCGACTAGAGCCCCCAAACGGAATCGAACCGTTGACCTTCTCCTTACCATGGAGACGCTCTGCCGACTGAGCTATAGGGGCGGGTCCGCCTGCCGCTCTCGCGTTGCGGACAGGTGTAACCATACACGGCCACGGCGACCTACGCGAATTCGAATCACCCGCGTCGCGGGCCGCTCAGGGCGTCGGCAGGACTCCGGACAGGTCGGCCTCGGGACGGTGCCGGACGGGCACATCGGCCGTGACCGCGTAGCGGCTGAAGTAGCCCTTGCCCTTGACCGGGATCACGCTGCTCAACGTCACCGTGGCGTCGTACGGCGCGTCCGCGCACTCGGGCAGGCACCAGGTGCCGCTGAGCTTGCCCGCGCCGGTCGCCCGGGTCGGTCCCCAGGTCCGCCAGGTGACCGCGCTCATCGTGCTGAACTCCGAGAGCACGAGGTTCGCCGGCCGCTGGTCGGGCCTGCCCCGCTCGGAGTCCCGCAGGTTGAGCACGTACACCGGCGTCTCGGGCGGGGGGTCCGTGGGCGCCGACCCGCAGCCGCCGAGGGCGGCGGCGAGCGCGCTGGCGGTGACGAACAGGCGGACGGGCAGGCGGACGGGCAGGGCAGGCAGGCGCATCGATTCCCCCTCGGCACTGTGAGTGCCCAGGGCCCGCGGCTGTTACGCCTGTGACCTGGCTACTTGACGGCCGTACGGGCGTCGCCGGCCCGGGCGGGCAGCGGGATCACCTCGCACAGGTCGGCGAGGTCGACATACCGGGCGACCTCCTCGACCGACAGGCAGTCGGCGACCACCTGGCCGTGGCGCCGCACCCGCAGCACCTGGCGGTCACGGCGGTACGCGGGAACGATCTCGTAACCGTCCGGTCCCACCCATCGGCTGTCCATGACGGAACAAACTATCGGGTTTTCCCCAGGCCTATCTCCCGTCCCATGGGAATCGGCCTTAAGTAGGGTCTTAACCGACCCCAAGTGCCCGCCCGCACAGTGAGCGTGACATACCGCCGTTCCCCCGCTCACGAAGGGTCCTCCGATGTCCGACACCCCCAACCTGCTGGGCTTCCGCATCACGCACCGGGCGATGCGGGCCGACTCCCGGCGCCTCGCCGACGTCACCGCCGAGATCGCCGCGGGCCGGCAGCCGTGCGGGCCGGAGCGCGCCAACGCCATCCGCGAGTACGCCACCAAGCTCTGCCGCGGCATCCACCACCACCACAAGGCGGAGGACGACCGTCTGTGGCCCCTGCTCGTCCGGTCCGCGGGCGCCGAGGTCGACCTGAGCGAGCTGAGCGAGGACCACTCCGCGCTCGACCCGCTGCTGGAGGAGATCCAGTCCGTCGCGGGCGACCCGGCCGAGCTGGCCAAGCCGCTGCGCCGGCTGGCGGACCTGCTCGACGAGCACATCGAGGAGGAGGAGCGCACGATCTTCCCGATCATCATGCGGCACGTGTCCGGCAAGGACTGGGAGGAGCTGGAGCAGTACGTCCGCAAGGGCGGCGACGCGCGCTTCGAGCTGCCGAGGATCGAGCAGCACGCACGGCCGGAGGAGATGGCGGAGCTGCGCGCGCTGGCCGGGCCCGTCCTGGTCGTCATGCTGGCGGTGCTGCGCCGCGCCCACCGGCGCCGCGAGCGCCTCATCTTCGGCGCCGCGTGAGCGCTGCGTCGTCAAGCCCACGGCGGGCGGCCTCCTCCCAGTGCGGGGAGCCGACCTGCCGGGCGACCTCGACGGCCCGCAGGTAGTGGGCCTCGGCGTCGCCGGGACGCCCCAGGAACGCCGCCAGATCGCCGAGCGTGTGCGCCACCGGCCCCAGCGTGACCGAGCCCGAGTGCAGGCCGGCCAGCTCGCCGTCGTACGGCAGGAGCAGCCGGTAACACTCCCCGGCCACCTCCGGGTCGCCCTGCTCGATCGCGTTGTCCGAGCGGAGAGCCATGAACACGAGCCAGTAGTAGTCCCGGCGAGGGGCGCGTACGGGAGCCCAGACCGCGCGGGCCTCCTCCGGGCGGCCGGCGCCGGCGAGCGCCCGCGCGTACAGCTCGCCCACGTCCTGCGGCAGGCGTTCCCACAGGGCGGCGAGCTCCTCGACCGAGTCGTGGACCCGTCCCGCCGCCAGCTTGACCACGAAGCGGCCGACCACTCCCACCATCGCGCCGTTGGCGTCACCGGTGCTGGCCAGCTGCTCCCCGAGTTGCGAGTAGACGCTCTCGGCCCGCTCGAACTCCCCCCTGACCAGCAGGTGCAGGGCGTCGAGGAAGCCGAGGATGCCGAGGGCCAGGCCGAGCTGGCCGCTCGTCGACAGCTCCATGGCCTTGTCGGCGTGCCGGCGCGCCGTGGTCCAGTCGTTGCGGCCCAGCGCGGCCATGAGCAGCGAGAAGTGGCCGAGCGTCTGATAGCCGAGGAGCCCGGCGGCGGCCGAGGCGGCCAGCAGATCGTGTCCGAGCCTCTCCAGGTCGTCCCGCCTGTCGGGGGTCAGGCAGACCCAGTAGCGGCCGTTGAGCGCCATGCACCGCAGGCGGGGGTCGCCGAGGGCGTCCGCGATCGCCAGCGCCTCCCCGCCGGCCGCCTCGATGCGCTCCGCGTCGTGTCCTTCGAGGGCGTGGCAGAGGGCGACGAGCATCCGGCAGCGCAGTTCCCCGGCCTCCGCGGGCAGCGACTCCTCGATCGCCCGGACGAGATCGGTGTCGAGCACGCGGTCCGGCTGGATGGTCCAGATGACCGGCGCGTCGAGCGAGGACACCGCCCGCGCCACCGCGTCCCGGCCGCCCATCCGGCGGGCCACCGCCAGTGCCCTCGTGCGGTTCCGCACCGCCGTGATGACGTCGCCCGCGTGCGCCTGCGCGGACACCAGACGGCACAGGAGGTCGAGGCGGACGTCCCGATGCGCGTCGTCCGTCCCCTCGCTCAGCAGGTCGAGCGCGCCCAGCGCGCCCTCCAGCAGCGCGGCCGCATCCCTGTGGGCGTAGAGCGCGGCCGCCTGCCCGGCGGCTCGCGCCGCGTACTCGGCGGCCGTGAGGGCGGTCGCGGTCGTCGCGGCGGCGAGCGCGTGGTGCCCGAGCGCCCCCACGTCGCCGGGGCGCACCCGCTCCAGCGCCGTCAGGACCTTGCCGTGCATCCGCGCCCGGCGCAGCCGCGGGATGTCCTCGTACAACGTCTCGCGGACGAGCACGTGGGCGAACCGGACACGGCCGGGGCGCGGCTCCTCCAGCAGCCCGGACAGCACGCCCGCCTCCAGGCCGTCGAGCACCGTGTCCTCGTCCGCCCCGGGCAGGGCGATCAGCACGTCCGCGTCCGCCTCGCGGCCGAGGACGGCGGCGGTGCGCAGCGTGGTCTGCGCCGTCGCGGGCAGCCGGGCGAGGCGGCGGCGGATGAGGTCGCGCACGCCGGGCGGCAGCGCGTGGGCCGCCGACGGGCCGTCCACCGCCAGCAGCCGGGCCGTCTCGGTCACGAACAGCGGGTTGCCGCCGGTCCGCTCGGTGACCGTGCGCACCGTGTCCTCGTCGACCTCCGTGCCGGAGCGTGCCACGAGCAGGCGGGCCACCTCCGGCTCGCCCAGGCCGCCCAGGGTGACGTGCTCCACCGTCTGCACGGCGAGCGCCGCGGCGGTGGCCGTGAGGTCGTCGCCCGCCTCGGCCGGCCGATGCGTCAGCAGGACGAGGACCGGCGTCCGGGTCAGGCGGCCCGCCAGGTGACGCAGGAGCTGGAGGCTCTCCTCGTCGGCCCGGTGCACGTCCTCCAGCACGATCAGCAGCGGTCCCGGCACGCCCTCCAGGTAGTCGCCGGCCGCCCGCGCCAGCCAGAACTGGCCCACGGGCGCCGCGTCGTCGGTCAGCAGGGGCGCCAGCCGAGCCGCGGTCTCGGGCGCGGGCGGGCAGGTCGCGGACAGCTCCCGCAGCACCTCGCTCCATGCCCAGGCGGGCGGCACGCCGCCGGTCGTCTCGGGGCAGCGGCCCACCACGGTCTGCCAGCCGTCCGCGGCCAGGCGCCGCACGAGCGCGTCGGCCAGGGTGCTCTTGCCCGAGCCCGCCTCACCGCCGAGCCACACGATGCGGAACCCGGCTCCGGCCTGCTCGGCCGCGGCGGCCAGCCGGGACAGCTCCGCCGTACGGCCGACCATGTGGGGGAGGACGGGGTCCGGGGCGGGCGCGGGAGCCGGGATCACGAGCTCCGGAACCACGGGCTCCGAAACCACGAGCTCCGAAACCACGGGCTCCGGAACCACGGGGGGCGCGTCGAGCGACTCGGCCTGCGCGAGGATGTCCGACTCCAGCGCGCGCAGGGCGGGCCCGGGGTCGACGCCGAGTTGCTCGGCGAGCAGGGCGCGCGTCCGGCGCAGGGCCGCGAGCGCCTCCCCCTGCCGCCCGGCCCGGTAGTAGGCGAGCGCGAGCAGCCGTACGGCGTTCTCACGCAGGGGATGCGCGGTGAGGTGACGCTCCAGCTCCGGGACGACCTCGGCGTGGCGGCCGAGCGCGAGCCCGGCCTCGGCGCGGTACTCCACCGCGACCGCCCGCAGTTCGTCCAGGTGGACCACCTCGGGGATGGCCCACTCCTCCTCGGTGAACTCCGCGTACGCCGGGCCGGTCCACAGCGCCAGGGCCTCGTCCACGATTTCGAGCGCGTTCGCGGGCCGCCCCTCGGCGAGCAGGCCGGCGGCGGCCTCGACCAGCCGGGGGAAGCGCCAGGCGTCCACGTCGCCGGGCTCCAGCGCCAAGCGGTATCCGGGGGGAGCGCTGACCAGCACGCGGGCGGCGGCGCGGGGGGCGCGGTCCGGCTCCAGGGCCCGCCGCAGGTTCGAGACGTAGACCTGGAGCGCGGCCAGCGCGCGCGGCGGCGGCTGCCCCCGCCACAGGTCGTCGACGAACCGGTCGGTCGACACCACGTGGCCCTGGGCACCCACCAGCCGGGCCAGCACGGCGCGCTGGAGCGAGGTCCCGAGGTCCGCGGGACGCCCGCCCACCTCCGCCGCGATTCGGCCCAGAACCCGCAATTTCACCATGACGGAGCAAGCATAGGGATCAGGCCGGATAGTGGTAGTAACCGAGCAGGTCGTCGAGAACGCTCACGTCGTCCATGCGGATCCGCGTCCCGGTGGCGAACGCGTTGATCATCTTTCCTCCGCCCACGTACACCCCGACGTGGTGGGTCCTGCCCGGCCTGCCGTAGAAGACCAGGTCGCCCGGGCGCGGCACGCCGACCCGGCGCAGTCTGCCGAGGTGGTCGTCGGTGTTGCCGGGGCCGAGCACGTCGCCGCCGAAGGCCAGGCCGTACACCCAGCGGGTGAACCCCGAGCAGTCGAAGCCACGCGTCCGGCTCGCCGGGCAGGGCTTGACCGAGCCGCTGTAGCCCCGGCACGTCCCCTTCGACGGTCCCGGCCGCGCCGCGTGCCCCCCGCCCCACGAGTACGGAAGGGAGCCCTGCGCGGCGTACGCGACGGCGACGGCCCGGGACAGCTCCTCGTCGAGCGGCGCCGATCCCGCGGCGGCCAGCGCGACGATCCCTCCGATCAGCAGCCGACGCTTCAGCGCCCGCGAAACCCCCATGGATCGGGACAATAGCCACCCGTCTTTTTATTGACCATAGAAGCTTTACCCCACTCGATCGACGCGCCGGAGGGGGATTGTTACTCTGAGTACGGCTCAGCTCGTACGTTCATCGACGTGTCGGTCGAAGCGCTTCGTCGGTCGCCCCGGACCTCCCCGTCCCGCTCCCCGGTGGTCCCCGGCGCCAAGGAGAGCGAAGGGAACCACCGTGGAGACGTGGACGGCACAACCCTCATCCCCCACCCGCTGGTGGGTGCTCGGGCTGCGCGGAGAGCTGGATCTCCACGCGGTACGGCACCTGCGCGAGCCGCTGCGCACGCAGATCGAGGCCCGCGGCCCGTGGCTGGCCATCGACCTGAGCGAGGTGCGGTTCATCGACACCACGGGCGTGGGGCTGCTCGTGCGCCTGGTGCACAACCTGCGCGAGAGGGACGGCGACCTGGCGCTCATCGCGCCGGGCGGTCAGGTGCTGCGCATCCTGCGCTGGACCAACCTGACCCGGCTGTTCCGCGTCCTCGACACCGCCGACGCGCTGGACGACTGACTAGTCCGGCAGGATCTGCACCGGCGTGTCGCCGCCTCCCGTCGAACCGCCGCCTCCCGTCGGACCGTTGCCCCCCGTCGGCGGCGTCACGGACACCAGGCCCCGGCAGCTCCCGCCGCAGCCGCCGAACCGCTCGGTGTCGATCGGCGTGAACTCCGTCGCGGGCACGCCCCGCAGCGCCCGCAGCATCGTGTCCTTCCAGATCGGGCCGGGGATGCTGGCGCCGAACACCGACCCGTAGTAACGACCGCCGATCGTGACGCCGTTCAGCTTGTACTTCTGGGCGCCGCGCGGATCACCGACGCTGACCGCGCCCGCCAGGTCCGGGGTGAACCCGGCGAACCAGGCGGAGGAGGAGTTGTCGTTGGTTCCGGTCTTGCCCGCCGCGTCGCGGCCGATGCCGCCCACCGCCGACATCGTGCCCTTGGTGAACACGCCCGACAGAATGTGCGCCGCCGCGTCGGCCACCTCGGGCTCGATGGCCTGACGGCACTTCGGCTTGTAGTCGGTGCTCTTGCCGGTGCTGTCGGTGATCCTGGTGATCGCCATCGGCGCGCAGTACTTGCCGCGCGCGCCGATCGCGGCGTACGCGGTGGCGACGGTCACCGGGTCCATCTCGTTGATGCCGAGCGTGAACGTCTCGTACTCCTGGAGCTTGCCGCCGTCGGCGCGGCGGATGCCCAGCGACTTGGCCGTCTTGACCACCTCGCAGAGCCCGACCCGCCGCTCGAGCTCCATAAAGAAGGTGTTGACCGAGTGCCAGGTGCCGGTCTGCAGGGTCAGCCAGCCGGGCGAGCCCTCGTCGTTGGTGACGGTGTGATTGACGTCGCCGATGCCCTCGCCCGAGCAGGTGGTGAACGTCGACAGGCTCGGGGCGCGGTAGCCGGCGCCCGCGCTGAAGCCGTCGTTGATCTTCATGCCCTGCTTCAACGCGGTGAGCAGGGTGAACGTCTTGAACGTCGAACCGGCCTGGAAACCCATGCCGCCGCCGTGCGCGACGTCGGCCACAAGGTTGTAGGACACCTGGTTCTTGCTCTTGCGCGTGCCGTACGGGCGGCTCGCGGCCATCGCCTTGATCGCCCCGGTGCCGGGCTGGACCAGCGCCTCGGCGGCGACGGGATTGTCGGACGGGTGAACCCACTTCCCGATCGCCCTGTCGGCGGCGGCCTGCATCGTGGGGTCGATCGTGGTCCTGATGGTGAGCCCGCCGCGGTTGAGGAACGCCAGGCGCTGCTTGGCCGTCTTGCCGAAGTCGGAGTTGTTGAGGATCTCGTTGCGCACGTAGACGCAGAAGTACGGATATTTGCTCGACTCGCAGCCGCCGGGCAGCGGGGTCCCCTTGTAGCCGAGCCTGGCCTTCTTCGCCTCGGCCGCCTGCTCCTTGGTGATCTTGCCGAGCTCGGCCATCCGGTCGAGCACGACGTTGCGCCGCTTGAGCAGCCGGTCGCGGCTGGTCTTGCCCAGGTTGGGGTCGGTGGCGTTGGGGTCCTGCACGGCCCCCGCCAGCGTCGCCGCCTGCGGCAGCGTCAGCTCGCTCGCGCTGATCCCGAAGAACCGCTTGGCCGCCGCCTCGACGCCGTACGCGCCCGCGCCGAAGTAGGCGATGTTGAGGTACTTCTCCAGGATCTGGTCCTTGGTGTACTTCTTCTCCACGCCCATCGCGTAGCGCAGCTCGTTGAGCTTGCGGGCGTAGCTGGCCTCCAGGGCCTTGTTCTTCTCCGCCTCGGTGTCGGCGGCGTTGAGCAGCACCTGCTTGACGTACTGCTGGGTGATCGAGGAGCCGCCCTGGGCCACCCCGCCCGACTGCAGGTTCGTGGCCAGGGCGCGGAGGGTGCCTTCGAGGTCGATCGGGCCGTGCTGGTAGAACCGGTAGTCCTCGATCGAGATGATGGCCGTCTTCATGATGTCGGCGATCCGGTCGGACGGGACGACCTCGCGGTACTGCTCGTAGAACCGCGCGATCTCGCGACCCTTCACATCCTGGATCACCGAGACCTGCGCCAGCGGGGGCTCGGCGAGGTCCCGGGGCGCGATGCCCACGTCCTCGACGGCCGACACCAGCCCGACGCCCGCGCCTCCCACCGCCGGCAGCGCGATGCCCGCGACCAGCACGCCCGCCGCCGCTCCCATGGCGGCCAGACGCAGCACCTTCCCCGTGGCGTTCACTAGATCCTCCCCCAAATGGCTATAGACAAGGTTATGGGGCCGTAAAGCGCGATCGGCCCCATAAACGGGTGTTACGGCAGCCGGCCGAGGCCGCGCGCGAGCACGGTCGCCGTCTTGGCGACGACCTTGTCGTCACCGGATCCGTCGGCCGCCAGGCGGTTGGTGTAGATCGCCATGATGATCGGGGCGGCCCCCTTCGCCGGCCAGACGACGGCGATGTCGTTGGCGGTGCCGTACGTGCCGCCGGTACCGGTCTTGTCGCCGACGATCCACGTCTTGGGCAGCCCGGCGCGGATGCGCGCGTCCCCGGTCGTGTTGTCGCGCAGCCACCCGAGCAGCCGTGAGCGGTCCTTCGCGCCGAGCGCGTCGCCGGCGGTGAGCGCGCGCAGGTCGCGGGCGATCGACGCGGGCGTGGTCGTGTCCCGCCTCTCCTTGGGCGACCACTCGTTGAGCTCGGTCTCCCATCGGTCAAGCCGCGAGATCGGGTCCTTCAGCGTACGGAAGTAGCGGGTGAGCCCCTCCGGCCCGCCGATGCGCTTCAACAGCATGTTGCCGGCGGTGTTGTCGCTGTAGATGATCGCCGCCCGGCACAGCTCGGCGAGCGTCATGCCGTCCTTCACGTGCTTGCCGGTCTCCGGCGAGTACGGCTTCACCTCGTCGGCCGTCCAGTGGACGACCTTCTTCGTCAGCTCCCTGTCGGTGGTGCGGGCCAGCACCGCCGCGGCGGCCACCGCCTTGAAGGTGGACGCCAGCGCGAACCGCTCGCCCGCCCGGTAGCCGATCGTCTTCCCGGTCGCCGTGTCGATCGCGTACGCGCCGATGCGGCCCTTGAAGGACGTCTCCAGCGCCCGCAGCGCGGCGGCCGGGGTCGCTTCCGCGGCCGCCGGCGGGGCGGCGCCGACCAGGACGAATACCGTCATCGCGGCGGCTTTCACCGTCACCGGGTGTCCCATGGCATGTCCTCGCTCTCGTGCGCCGGTGATCTGTCAGACGCAGGAGCAAACCAGAGGGTTCGGAACAAGTCCAATATTTATATGGACATCCGGCCGATATCGGTTCACATATGAGCCGAGCTCAGAGCGGCGGGGCGAAGTGGCGGCCGGCCGCGACGAGATCGTCCACCGCCCGCGCCGCGGCGGCGAGCCGCTCCCCCGGCGGCCCGGAGACGACGACGTGCGGGAGGCCGCGCCCGGCCAGCTCGGCGCGCAGCCGCCGGTCCATCTCGTGCCTGACGTGCTCGCCGTCGCGCCAGCCGTCCTGCACGAAGGGCACGCCGTCCACGGACGTGTGGATCCACAGGTCGTGCCGGGCCCGCTCGTGGACGCGCAGGACGTCCGTGCTCACCGTGCCGAGGTAGCGCTCGTGCCACAGGGCGGTGGCGAGCGCGTCGGTGTCGCAGAACAGCACGGGCGAGCCGGCCCGCGCCGCCGCCTCCTCCCAGCCGAGCTGCCGGTGTGCGATCAGCGTGAACTCCTCCGGCTCCCACTCCAGGTCGTCGAGCCAGGGCTCGGGCGCTCCCGCCAGTTTGGCGGCCCGGCGGGCCAGGGCGAGCTTCTCCTCGCAGTAGGTCCTGCCGTACTCGGGCACCCACCGGGTCGCGGACCAGACACCGCCGCGTGCGGCGTAGTGGGCGGCCAGGGCGCGGGCGAGCGTGGTGGTGCCGGTGGACTCGGCTCCGACGACGACCACCCGCCAGGCGAGGTGAGCGCGTACGGCGGGGCTCAGCCAGGGCCACGCGGCGACCGGGTCGTCGCGGACCATCGTCCCGCTGACCGGATGGCGGTTCCGGTCCGGGTCGACCGCCACGTGCGCGCCGCCGAACCTGCGGGCCAGCTCCGGCCCGTACGCCTCGGAGGAGAAGACGGCGTCCACGTCGGGCGCGCCGCCGCCGTGGGCGAGCGCCAGCGCGTGCCGGAACGCCTCGACGTGCGCGGCCCAGACGTCCGGGTCGTCGTAGTCGATCTCGACGTCGTCCACCACCGGCGCCACCACCACGTGCGGCTGCGGATGGGCCTCGCGCAGCCACGCCGTACGCAGGGCGAGCGGGATGCTCTCCACGCTCGATGCGGCCACGACCACCGTGACCAGCGCGCAGTGCTCGGCGGCCGTGTCGACGAGGTGGTGGTGGCCGGCGTGCGGCGGATAGAACTTGCCGATCACGAGTCCGTGCGCGTAGCGGGCGCTCACCGTGCCACCGCCGCGTCGCCGTCGCGTTCATCACCGGGGACGGGAACGGGCCGGGCGGCCAGGTCGCGCCGCCAGGCGACCAGCCCGGCCACGCACAGCGCGAGGAACAGCACGTAGAGGACGCTGGTGAGGTAGAGGTCCTTGTACGCGTAGAGGGGGATGTAGATCAGGTCGGCCGCGATCCACAGCCACCACGACTCCACCCGCTTGCGGCACTGGCCATAGGTCGCCATGAGCGACAGGGCGGTCGTCAGGGCGTCCCAGAACGGGACGGCCGAGTTGGTCCAGGAGGCGAGCGCGGCGGTGAGCAGCCCGGTGACCCCTGCGCCGGCGAGGGCGAGCCACACCCATTCGGCGCGGCCGGTCCTGGTGACCGTGAGCGTGGTCCGCCCGGCCCCGCCGTAGAGCCACTGCCACCAGCCGTACAGGCCGAGGACCACGTAGACGATCTGCAGGCCCGCGTCGGCGTACAGTCCCACGGCCAGGAAGACGAGGCCCAGGAGGACGACGTTCGCGACGCCGATCGGCCAGTTCCAGATGTTCTGGCGGGCCACCAGCCAGACGGTGAGCGCTCCGGTCACGAAGCCGAGCAGCTCGGCCCAGCTCGTCGACACGCCGCCCAGGGTGACGGCGGGCTCCAGGAGGGGTCCCAGCAGATCGGTCAGTGCCACCACGACCTCCTTAATCGTCAGTGTGACGATAACAAGGGATCGCGATCAGGGAAACATGGACGACGTATCCGGCGGCAGCGCCCGCGGCGTACCAGAACAGGTCGGGGGCGTTGAAGGTCGTGCCGAGCGCCAGCCGGGCCAGCGTGCTGTGCGCCGACAGCTCGGCCGGCACGCCGGTGAGCTGGGCGAACTCGACCAGCCAGCTCAGGCAGAGCGCCACGGCCGCCACCACGACCGGCCGGGCGCGCGGCGCGGCCACGACGACCAGCGCGTACACGAGGAGGGTGTAGAGGAAGTCGCCCGCGTACTTGGCGACCGCGCCCGGCAGCAGCGCCCGGACCGCCAGGCCCGCGGCCACGACCACCACGGCGGCGGCCAGGGCGGCGAGTCGGCGATGCGGCATCCGGGCACCCTATCGGGCCCGGTCGTCAGGGGATCCGGTGGTAGCGCACCCAGATGTCGCCGCCGATGTGCCCGGACAGCCGCAGCACGACGCCGTCGGGGTCGGGCGGCACGGGAGAGGTGTTGTGCACGCGTTTGTGCCTGATCCATCCGCCGGAGGTCACCTCGTCGGCGACGACGCGCCAGCCGATCGGGACCCGGATGACGACGTCTCCGAACATCGAGTCGCAGCGGACGGTCATGTCGATCTCCCGGTGCGGGCAGTCCGCGTACCGGAAGTCGACCACCGCCGTCCGCCAGGTGCAGTCGAGCGTGATGCGCGGCGGCACCCGCCAGCGCCCGGTCCTCCTGACGGCGCGCGTGCCGCGGGTGAACAGCAGCAGGTCGTCGGCCGGCTCCGATCGCACCTCCGGGGCCCGCGTCCCGGGCAGGTCCGCGACCAGGGCCTCCAACTCGCCGTAGGTGCGCGCGGCGTACAGACGGTCGAGCCGATCGGTCAGTTCGTCCAGCGTGATGCGGCCCTCCCCGACGGCGGCGCGCAGCCTTTCCGCGGCCCGCGGCATCTTATGCTGACCTGCCATGGACGGCATCCCCGCCACGCTCGGCACCGCCTGTGCGGTCTTCGCGGGTACCAACGTCGACGACATCGTCATCCTGACCGTGCTGTTCCTGTCGGCGCGCGCCCGGGGCCGGCCCCGCCCCTGGCAGATCGTCGCCGGCCAGTACGCCGGCATCGCGGCGCTCGTGCTCGTGTCGGGCGTCGCCGCCCTCGGCCTCACCGTCGTCCCCGACGAGTGGGCAGGGCTGCTCGGCCTGGTCCCCCTCGCCCTTGGCGTACGCGGCCTGGTCGCGGCCCTGCGGGCTTCCGACGGGGACGAGGATCCCTCGCCCCCGGTGGCCGGCGGCGTCGTGCCGGTGGCCGGCATCACCGTGGCCAACGGCGCGGACAACATCTCCATCTACACGCCGCTGTTTCGCACCATCGGACCGGCGGACGCCCTGCTCACCGTCGCCGTGTTCGCCGTCCTCGTCGCCGTCTGGTGCGCGGCCGGGTCCTGGCTCGGCTCGCACAAGAAGATCATTGAGCTCGTCGAGCGGTTCGGGCACTGGCTCGTCCCCGTCGTCTTCATCGCGATCGGCACGGCGATCGTGCTCGAATCCGGCGCCATCGGCCGCCTCTTCTCGCAGTAGGCCGTGTCATCAGCAAAGAGCGCCAAATATCCCTTCATGGAACGATCTAGCCGGAAAAACGATCGCTAGTTAAACTCCGAGTCAGCTTCGGCCGCCCGTCTCGGGTGGCCGTTCGCCCGTCGCCCAACGGGGAGGGCCCGTGCCCTCCCATGCCCGGGGGCGGCGCGGCTCCTCCACGCCCTGAGCGGCGGGGCCTCACAGGTCTCCATGGAGGTGTCGTGTCGAGGAAGCCCCCACCTGCCTACTTACGGACCACAGCGGTCGTCGCCGGCCTCGGCCTCGTGACGGCGATCATCCCGGCGGCCTCCGCCGCCGCCGACCCCAGCCCCACCCCGTCGCGGTCGTGGAGCGCCACCGCCGTGACGGGCGCCGAGCGCGTCCAGGGCGCCAAGTCCCCCAGCGGCCGGCTCGCCAAGAGCGACCCCGCGCTGCTCGCCTCGCAGTCGCCGGAGCGGACGAGCGTCGTCGTCAAGCTCGACTACGACTCGCTCGCGGCCTACAAGGGCGGCCTGCCGGGTCTGCCCGGCACCAGCCCGTCGGTCACCGGCAGAGCGCTCAACCTGAAGAGCGGTGACGCGGCGAAATACCAGAAGCACATCGAGAGCGTCGAGAACACCTTCCTACGCGAACTCGGCGACAAGATCCCCGGCGCCAGGGCCGGGCAGAAGCTCCGCACGGTCTACGGCGGCGTCGCCCTGACGCTTCCCGCCAACAAGGCCGCCGACCTGCTGAAGCTGCCCGGTGTGGCCGCCGTGCAGGAGGACAGGCGCGAGCAGCCCCTCACCGACTCCAGCCCGGAGTTCATCGGCGCGACCACCGTCTACAACCGGCTCGGCGGCGCGAAGTCGTCGGGCAAGGGCGTCATCGTCGGCATCCTCGACACCGGCGCGTGGCCGGAGCATCCGTCGTTCGCCGACCCCGGAACGCTTCCGGCTCCCCCGCCGAGGGCGGACGGCACCGCGCGTACGTGCGACTTCGGCGACAACCCGCTGACGCCGGCGGCCGACCCCTTCCGGTGCAACAACAAGCTGATCTCCGGCCAGCCGTTCCTGGAGACGTACAACGCGATCGTGGGCGGGGAGGTGTACGGGGACAGCGCCCGTGACTCCAACGGCCACGGGACGCACACCGCCACCACGTCGGCGGGCGGGCCGGTCGACCACGCCGACCCGCTCGGCATCGACCGCGGCGCGATCCACGGCATCGCGCCCGCAGCGCACGTCGCGGTCTACAAGGTCTGCGGCGCGGAGGGCTGCTACCAGTCCGACTCGGCGGCCGCGGTCGCGCAGGCCATCGCCGACGGCGTGCGGGTCATCAACTTCTCGGTCGGCGGCGGCTCCGACCCCTACAGCGACCCGGTCGAGCTCGCGTTCCTCGACGCGTACGCCGCGGGCGTGTTCGTGTCGGCCTCGGCGGGCAACTCGGGGCCGGGCGCGGCGACGACGGACCACCGCGGCCCGTGGGTGACCACCGTGGCGGCCTCGACGCAGAGCCGCACCTTCCAGTCGACGATCACGCTGACCGGCGGGCCGTCGATCAAGGGTGCGTCGATCACAGCGGGCGTCTCCTCGCCGCTGCCCGTGGTGCTCGCGTCGGCCCCGCCGTACAACGACCCGTTGTGCGTCAACCCGGCGCCTCCAGGGCTGTTCGCCGGGAAGATCGTCGCCTGCGAGCGCGGCCCGAACCGGGTGCTCAAGGGATTCGCGGTCAAGCAGGGCGGCGCCGCGGGAATGATCCTGTACAACTCCACCCCGCTCGACGTCATGACCGACAACCACTGGCTGCCGACGGTCCACATCGACAAGCCGGAGACCGACGTGCTGCTCGCCTGGCTGAGCTCGCACCCGGGCGGCACGGCGAGCTTCACCCAGGGTGAGAAGGCCACCTGGCAGGGCGACGCGATGACGACGTTCTCCTCGCGCGGCCCGGGCGGCGACTTCCTCAAGCCCGACGTCACCGCGCCCGGCCTGCACATCCTGGCGGGCACCACCCCGACCCCCGAGTCGCCGCTGGAAGGCCCCCCGGGCAACCTGTACCAGGTGATCGCCGGCACCTCGATGTCGTCGCCGCACGTCGCGGGCGCGGGAGCGCTCGTGTTCGCGCTGCACCCCGACTGGACGCCCGGCCAGGTCAAGTCGGCCCTGGAGACCACCGCGACGACGAAGGTCACCAAGCAGGACCGCAGCACCCCGGCCGACCCGTTCGACTACGGCGGCGGCCGCATCGACCTGAGCAAGGCGGGCGACGCGGGCCTGACCCTCGACGAGACCGCGGCGAACTACGCCGCCTCGGCCGCCGACCCGCTGAACCGCATCGACCTCAACCTGCCGTCGGTCAACGCGCCCGTCATGCCGGGCGTGATCACCGCCAAGCGCACCCTCGTCAACGCCACCGGCAAGACGCTGGTCTACACCGCGTCGGGCACCACCGTCAGCGGGGCGAACATCACGGTGCTGCCGCCGCTGTTCACGGTGAAGCCGGGCAAGAGCCAGAAGATCACCGTTGTGATCACCGCGCCCGACCTGCCCGACGGGCAGTACTTCGGCCAGGTGAACCTCAAGCAGGTCGGCGGCAACCGGGAGCAGCACCTGCCGGTGGCCTTCTACCGGCAGGAGGGCGCCGTGCCGATCGACCAGACCTGCGCGCCGAGCACCATCGCCAGGAACACCGGCGAGTCCACCTGCACGGTCACGGTCCAGAACAACACCCTGGAGAACACCGACGTCACCGCGCTGAGCACGCTGGACGCGAAGCTGCGGCTCACCGGTGTGACCGGCGCGACCAAGGTCGGCACCCAGATCGTGACGGCCAGGAGCACGCTCGCGGGCAGGCAGCCGGACAAGCCGACCATCGCACCCGGCGTGGGCCCGGCGGGCTACCTGCCACTGTCGGCCTTCGGCATCGCCCCGACCCCCATCGGCGACGAGGAGGCGCTGAACTTCACCGTCCCGGCGTTCACCTACGCCGGCCGTACGTTCAACAGGATCGGCGTCGTCTCCAACGGCTACACGGTCGCGGGCGGCACGAACGGCGCGGCGGACATCCAGTTCGCACCGCAGACGCTGCCCGACACGGCCCCGCCGAACGGCGTGCTCGCGTCGTACTGGACCGACCTGAACGGCACAGGGGCGCCGGGCGTCTACGTCGCCACCCTGACCGACGGCGTGAACAGGTGGCTCGTCGTCGAATGGCAGGTCAACCTGTACGGCACGAACAGCCGCAAGGTCTTCCAGCAGTGGATCGGGCTGGGCGGCGCCGAGGACATCTCGTACGCCTACGACCCGGCCAACCTGCCGGGTGACCCGGGGGCGGACTACGGCCTGACCGTCGGCGCCGAGAACGCGGAAGGCAACGCCGGCAGCCAGATCAGCGGCCCGCCGACGCAGGACTACCGGATCACCAGCACGCCGGGCGCCCCCGGCGGCACGCTCAGCTACTCCTTCAAGGTCAAGGGCGTGTCCTCGGGCACCGGCACCGTCACGACCGGCACCTCCACCCCCCAGGTGAAGGGCATCACGGTCGAGGTCGACAAGATCACCGTTCAGTAGGGATTCCCGGGGCCCGGCGGACAGCGAAGTCCGCCGGGCCCTCGTCCACGGGTTCAGCCGGCGGTGGCGATCTGGGCGCGTACGGCGGGGCTGAGCCCGGCCAGAAGGCGCTCGGCGCGGCCGTCGGTGGTCGCCCGGAGCAGGGCCGCGGTGACAGGCGGGGGCACGTACTCCAGCACCTGCCGGGCCCGCCGGGTCGTCATCGCCTCGACCAGCCGGACCGCGGCGGGCGTGACGCCGAGCGCGTTGAGGATGTCCGCGGCGACCCGATCGGCCACGTCCGCCAGGATGCTCGCGCCCCGGCTCGCCCGCATCTGCCGCAGCAGCGCGGCCGCTCCCGCCGCGGTCATGTGACCGATCACCCGCCCTGCCTGGCCGGGCGGCAGCAGGGCCAGCACCTCGGCCGCCCGGGAGGGATCGCCCGCCATGGCGTCCAACGCCTGTCCGGCCGCACCGGGCGGCATCGCGGCCAGCGCCGCGGCGGCGCTGTGCGGAGAAGAGCCGCGCGGAGAAGAGCTGTGTGGAGAAGAACCGCGCGGCGACACGCGCGGTGACGACGGCGGCGGCTGCTGCGGTGTCTGTGGCGGTGAGTGCGGCGGCCGCCTCGGCGGCGTGGACCGCGGCGGCGCGAGGATCGCCGTCAACCGGCGGTCGAGTTCGGCCGCCCCCATCCGGAGGCCGGGGTCCTTCCTGAGCAGCCCGGCGATCACGTCGTACAACGGCCCGGGGCGGCGAGGCCGCGGAAGTCCTTCGCTGCAGACGGCGTGCACGGTCGCGTAGGGGTTGTCCCGCCGGAAGGGCGAGTAGCCTTCCAGCGCGCAGAAGAACGTGACTCCGAGCGACCACAGATCGGCGGCCGGTCCCACCGCTCGCCCGTCGACCCGCTCCGGCGCCATGAACTCCGTGGTGCCGAGCAGGGTGCTGCGCGAGGTGAGCCCGCTCTCGCCGACGATGTGGGCGATGCCGAAGTCGACCAGAACCGCCCTGCCGTCATGCCCCACGACGATGTTGGCCGGCTTGACGTCGCGGTGCAGCACGTGCGCTGCGTGCGCGGCCGTCAGCCCGGCCAGCACCTCGCGTCCCATGGTGGCGATCTCGCCCTCGGACAACCGCCGCCGCCGCATCAGGTCGTCCAGGGAGCCGCCCTCGACGTAGACCATGACGATCCACGGCGAGCCGCCCTCCTCGAAGACGTCGTAGATCCCGGCGATCGCGGGATGCCCGATCCGGGCCAGGGACCGAGCCTCCCGCAGAGCCCTCGCCCGCTGGACCTCGATCCTCTCCCCGTACGGCGTCAGGGCGATTTCCTTGAGCGCGACGAGCCGGCCGAGCATCCTGTCCTTCGCGAGCCAGACCGTGCCCATGCCGCCACGGCCGAGCTGGGACCTCAGCTCGTAACGGTCTCTGATCATCCGCCCGGGGCTCGCCATGGGAGCGTCAGTCGTCATCGGGCAGCAGCTCGACTCCCCCGTGGCGTTCGGCGCCGGTCCGCGGCACCCGCATGGTCCTGTCGTCCGGCATCCGTCTCAGCTCCTGGTCCTCCAGCGAGTCGTACACGTCGGTCTCGCCGACGGTCTCCGCGCGGGTGCCGGTCGGGCCCGCCGGGTACGGCGCGCCGCCCTCGGGAATGGTCACGACCGGCTGGGGGCCCGTTTCGCCCGTACGGGACCAGATGCGCCAGACGTCCTGGGAGCGGGCCGAGGGCGGGACGGACGTCCCCGGACCGGACGTGCCGGACGAGGCGAAAGTGCCCCGCGCGTCCCGGAACTCGTGCTTCTCGGCCAGCGCGAGGACCTTCTCGTAGTTGCCCGGCCGCTGCATCAGCTTGACCGCGATCGGCAGGCACTCGATGAGGAGGAACAACAGGAACAGCAGCAGGCGGGTGACGCTGAGGCTGGCGTCCTTGCCGGTCACCTCGTTGAGCGCCTGGATGCGGATGAGCAGGCCGTTGGTCGCCATATTCTCGGCGTCGAAGGACGCCTGGAGGTCCGCCTGCCGTTTGATCCCCGCGTCGAGCTGCGCCTTCGCCTTGGGCAGGGCCTCCTGCGCGCTGGCGAGGCGGGCCTGCTTGGCCTCCTCGCTACTCGCGCTCAACTCCCGCTTGCGGTTCTCGATCTGCCGGTTGATCAGGTCGATCCGCCGCTTGTCCTTCTCGTACGCGCGCCGGCTGTCCTGCGCGAGAGGACCGTCGCCCTTCTTCGGGCACGAGGGCCCTCCGTACAACTGGCACTGCCACTCGTCGTAGTGCTTGTCGGCCAGTTTCTGCTGTCTGGCGCGCTCGACGGTCAACGCCTTGACGCCCGGGTCCTGCTCGGTGTCGATGGGCACGTCGCCACCGGAGGAAATGACCTTCTCCAGATCCGCCACCTCCTTGCGGAGCTGGCCGACGTCCTTGCCGACGTTGCCCTGCTGCTGCTGCGCGACGAACACGTCCGCACGCCGCTGCTTGATTTGCACGATTTGAGCATCTATCTCGGACCGGAAAATCTGCAGCACCAATGGCGTGGAGATGACGAAACCGAGCAGGAGTGCCATGAGAACGCGCGGAACGGCCAGCGGCCAGCGGCGCGGGGCGTCCGCCCGCATCGTGGTGACCAGCCAGCGGTCGAGGCTTAGGATCATCAGGCCCCAGACAAGCGCCGCGATGACCGCCAGGACGACGTTGACGCCCAGGGCGCTGTTCAGGGCGAACGTCATCGAGACGACCGCGAGGACGGCCGTGGTGAGCACGGCGCCGCCGATGCCCTCGAACTTCCCGTACTCCGTCGGGCACCGTTCGAGCACCTCCGGCCGCGCTCCGGACAGCGCAATCAGAAACCGTCTCATGTTTCTCCTCGCCTACGCGGCCCCACCTGGAGCGCCATATTGCGACGTGGCATAACGCACGCGACGCGGGCTATCGTAGATCCCGGTCGTGAGATTGCGGGAAACTGACAATGATTCGACGCAACGACACAACAAGAAGCCTAGCGTTATGACAAGTCGTCTCTTCGTAGTTGTGGACTTGACATAAAGGGACGTGGGCGACGAATAGGACGATAACCGGAGGATTCGTGCCAGAGCCCGACAAGGCTCTGCTTCGCAAGGCCGTCGCCCGGGCCGTTGCGGGGCTCACCGCCACCGGCCGCCTCACGATCGTCGAGGTCGCAGCCGACGCGATGACCGTCTTCCGGATCCACCGGGACGACAACGGCAGGCCTCGCTGCCACTACTGGTCGCTGTCGTGGGGCGACCTGACCTCCGAGCACGGGTGGGGGGACGAGTCCCCCCGGCAGGCCGTGCTCCGGGCCGCCGACCTGCCGTCCGCCGACGAGGTCGTCCTCGTCTGCTCGTTTCCGGACGGCGCGGAGGCGAGCCGTGTGCTCGGCTGGCTGAGCGAGGAGCGGCCCGCCGCCGTCCACCCCGTCGACGGGCCGGTCACCGCGATCGTCGAGGACGTCCTGGCCTCCGACCCGCTGTCTCGGTCGTACGACCTGGTCGTGATGCGTGCCGACCACCCGAGCGGGCGACTGCGGCTGGGGAGCAAGCAGCTGTTCCCGATCGGCGCCGTCCCCGGCACCCGGGCCGAGGTGACCGTCCGCTGCGAGCCCGGCGACGAGTACGGCACCGCGTTCGCCGTGGTCACCTGGCAGGGCCGGGAGCCCCGGCTGCTGTCGGTGCACAGCGCCAGGCTCACCCCTGGGCGTTACCTGCTGACGGCCGAGCTGATGCGGCCGGGAAAGGTGCGGTTCACCGGCCTGGGCGAGCTGACCCGTGACCCGCGCGACTGGAGCGACCTCGTCGCCGCGGCGCCGTCACAGCTGCCGCCCCGGACCGGGCCGGCGCATCTGATCTGCGCGGTGGAGGTGTGCGGGCCCGACGCCAAGGTGGAGGAGCGACTGAGCCGGGTGCGCCAGGTGGTCAGTTTCCTGTCCGCCGAGCTCGCCGGCCTCCTACGGGTCTCCCTCGTGGCGTACGGCGCGCACTCCTACGACGACCGGTCGCAAGGAGAGCATCCGGTGGAGGTCGCCGCCTGGCAGGTCGCGCCCGAGCACGCCCTCGCCGCTCTGGAGCCGCTGGAGGAGCGCGGCGCGATCACCGAGGGCTATCCCTACTACCCGCACGCCGCCCAGCTGGAGGACATGCTGGACGCCGTGGCCCGTCGGCTCTCGACGTCGGAGCACATGCGCACGGTCCTGCTCACAGTCGGCGACCGCCCGCCGCATCCGGTGCGCGCGAACCGGTCGTTGATCCTGCCCTGCCCGCACCCGCACGACTGGCAGTCACTCCTGAGTCGCGTCCAGCGCCGGCCGGACACCCTGCTCGCCGCGATCTGCGACCGCCGGGACGCCTCCGCGCACCCGGCCTGGCGTCAGCTCGGCGCGGACGCCGTCGCGCATCTCGACGCCCTCGACATCCGGGGGCTGGCCACCGATCTGGGGCTGAGTGCGCCCGCCGCCCTCCCCATCCCGTTCCCCCTCCTCGACGAGACGGAGTGAGACCAGGCATGCAGTCCGATCCGGCGCCGGGACCACCGGCACACGACATCGCCATGTGGGGCGCCCCCGGCAGCGGCAAGACCACGCTTCTGGCCGCCCTGAACATCGCGCTGATGCGACGGAAGGACGACTGGAAGATCATCGGCTCCGACGCCGCCTCGTCCGACTACCTCATCGAGAGAACGAACGCGCTGTCGAGCGGAAGAGTCTTCCCCGAGGCGAGCCAGAGCCTGGAGCACTACCGCTGGACGCTGGTCGGGCCGACCGAGCGGCACAAGCGCCGGTGGTGGCGCAGGCTCCGGCCCGCCCCGCCGCTGAAGATCGGCATCAGCATGGTCGACGCGCCCGGGGGTCTGTTCAGCGCGGCCCCCCTCCGTACGGGGAACGGCTCGGGGGGCGTCGACGACCCGCGACGACGCCTGATGGACAACCTGGTGAAGAGCCGGGGCCTGGTCTTCCTTTTCGACCCCATCCGGGAGTTCGAGCTCGGTGACGCCTTCAATCACCTGCACCCGCCGCTCACCCGCCTGGCCGAGAAGATGCTGGAGACCGGCGAACTCCGGGACGGGAAGCTTCCCCATCACGTCGCCGTCTGCATCACCAAGTTCGACGACCCCCGCGTGCTCGAGACCGCGGAGAAACTGAACCTGCTCGACCCCGCGCCGGACGACGAGTACGGATTTCCCCGCGTGAGCAGCGAGGACGCCCGGGACCTGTTCCGGGCACTGTGCGAGGTGTCCGCGAGCGGCAACGCGGACATGGTCGTCAACGCCCTGGACCAGTTCTTCGACCGCACCCGCGTCGAGTTCTTCGTCACCTCGTCGATCGGCTTCTTCGTACGGCCGCAGACCAAGACGTTCGACTGGCACGACTACCAGAACCTGCTGCCCGAGGCGGGCAAGGACCTGCGCATCCGGGGACAGGTCCATCCCATCAACGTCGTCGAGCCCATGCTGTGGCTCGGGCAGCGCCTCGCCTCCGGCGGCTCCCGGTGATCGGATTCGAGTGGGCGCTGGAGGGCAAGCGACCCGGCAGCTATGACGAATACGGTCTACTGAACTGGAGCGACGGACGACTCGATCACGAGGTGTTCGAGAAGCTCAGGGACCGTTACACCGCGGGCACCGCCGTCGACCTGCCGCAGGTGACGATCGGGACCGCGAAGATCAGCGAGAACGGGGAAATATCCCACTATGTGGTCCTGGCGATCCGGGAATGGTCCGGTCACCACGACTTCGCCAACCGCAGGATCGCCTACACCCGCTGGTTCTACGTGCCGTACGAGCAGCTCGTCGATCGGCCCGTGTCGTACACGGCGCTCTACACGGCCTTCGCCGCGTTGCCGCTGGAGCCGCGGCCTCCGCTGACCGTCGACGTGCCCCCGTACGACCCGGAGGCGGTCTCTCCCGGGCCGGACGCGCTCTCGGCGGCGGCGCTGCTGCTGAACGGCCGGCCGGTGTGCGTGGTGGGCGCCGACGCCGTCCCCATGATCGACCGGCTGCGGTTCGTGGACACCGTCGCGGCGCTGCTGCCGTACGGGACGCGGACCAGGTTCACCGCCGCCACCTGGACCAGCAGCACGAGCGAGCACACCATCAAGCTGTCGTTCGCGCGGTACGCCCCCGAGGGAGGGCAGACGGTGGTCTGGGGACACGCGGCCGAGAGCCTCCGCGACCAGACGGCCTCGAAACTCTGCTACCAGTTCTACACACGGTCCGACGTCCCCATGGCGACGATGGTGGCACGGCTCGCCCGCGACACCGAGCCGCTGTCGATCGAGAAGGACCGGCCCAAGGTACTCCAACTGGTCGAACTGTCCGGCAGCGCGGTGCCCGAGATCGAACCCGTGCCGGATCACTCCCCGCCTGGCGCCCTTCCCGCCCTGTCCGCGGGTCCCGCGGACACGACGGTGGCGTACCGCAGCGGCGCGGGGAACCCCTTCATCGAGGCGCTGGCCGACGCGCTGATGTACGCCAAGGACGTCCGCGGCGCGGTCGAGGAACTGGCTCGCACGGGCACGAATCCCACGGCGCGGCAGCACCTCCAGCGGGCCCTGCTCCAGCGCAACTGCTTCCGCAGCGTGATCGACTCCCGTAGTGACGCGAGCGTCCTCTACGCACGGCTCGTGGACGCGGCCTTTCCTCCCGAGGACATGGGGAGGCAGTCCACCCAGGACGTCGCCGACGCTCTCGTCTGCTCACCCAGCACACCCGAGATCGTCCGGCGGATGCTCACCTCTCTCGTGGGCGAGCCACCGGCCGAGCGCCGGTGGACCTGGCGGACTCTGAACCGGCGAGCGCGTCTGGCCGTGACCCTAGGGGGAACGGCCGTGCTCGTCGTGGTGTCCGTCGTGGCCGTCTTCCTGACTCTGGGCGACGCCGGCGAATCCACCCCGGAGACGTTCTCCCCTCCGCCGGTGGCGGTGGTCGTGCAGGCGCCCGCGGACCAGCGGTACGCCGCCGAGGCCTTCGCCGAGATGCTCCGCCGCGACGGCTACGCCCCGGCCGTCGAGACCCTCGATCCCGCGACCTTCACGCCGCGCGCCGACGTGCCGGCCGTGACGATCGCCTACGACCTCGACGTCCTCCGGGCGATCAGCGGCGGCCGGTACTCCGGCGGGGACGTGCGGGGGGAACTGCAGGCGTTGGGCCTCAGCGAACTGGCGGACCTGCGGGTGACCGACCCCGACGTCCTGCTCGTCAGGGACGACATCAAGCAGCCCGAAAGGCTCCTCGACCATCCCGCGAAGGGCGACGAGGTTCTGATTCGCGACACCCTCGGCGCGGAGCAGCTGAATGCGCTGCGTGATCGGGGCGTCCAGTTGCGCCCCGAGTCTGCCCAGAAGATCGCGGACCTGCTGGCCCAGAGGTCCGCCGACGCCGCGATCGTTCCCGAGAGCGTGAGCGCTTACGAGGGCTACCAGCGCCTTGCTGCAGAGGAGCTGCCGCTGCCACGGCGCAGGCTGGTCGTGCTCGTCAACAACGCGGCGGGCGACGGGATGCGGCAGGACCTGCTTCAGGTCACCCAGAGAGCGGACCTCGCGCACGCCCCCCAGGGCGACCTCAGGGCGGCCGCGAAGACCCTCATCGACACGATCGCTCCGGTGGTGGAACCGGCGACCCTCGAAGAGCCGGCGGAAGGCAGCCGGTCCTTCCCGTACGCCCTCTTCTTCGTGGTGGTCGCCATCGCCTTCGTGGCGGTGGTGCTGTGGATGTGGCGCCCCGCCCGGCTCGGCGGCCACCCCCTCAGCTCGAAGCCGTCCAGGAGAGGCAGCAGATGACCGACCGCGATGGGCCCGCCGGCTTTGGAGCAGGCCGGTTCCGAGCCCGCCGGCCGCGATTCGGAAAGGTGAACCCGGCCAGGCCTCCGGCCACCTTCCGCGTTCCACTCGTCCGCAAACCCATGATCGTGGAGAGCTACCTGGCCACAGCCTCCCCGGGCGAGTATGTGGTCGACCTGCGGAGCGGGCCACGGCCCGGAGCTGTGGCGAGGTGGCTCGGTGAGCCCCTCCGCATGCGTAGCTACGGCGGCGCGGTGGCGAGGCGCTTCACCTACAAACTCAGCTACATGCCCACCGTGCTCGCCGAGCACTTCGACAGCATCGCCTTCGTGCCCGAGACCACCGCCTCCACGGCTCTGTAAATCCCGACATGAAGACGGCCAAGATATTGATCACCGGAATGTCGGGGACCGGTAAATCGACCGCTCTGCAGATCTTGGGCTCGCGAGGGCACCGGGTCGTGGACACGGACTACGGCCATTGGAGCCACTGGGTCACCCTCCCGGACGGGTCGCCGGACTGGGTGTGGCGCGAGGAGGCGATGACTGATCTGCTCGTCGGCCACACGGACGGCGCCTTGTTCGTGGCCGGCTGTAAGAGTAACCAGGGCGGGTTCTATCCGCTGTTCGACCACGTCGTGTTGCTGAGCGCACCCGCGGAGGTGCTGTTGGCCCGGGTCGGGGAGCGGACCAACAATCCGTACGGCAAACGGCCGGAGGAACGAGACGCGATCATGGAGAACCTGCGCGTCGTCGAGCCGCTGCTGCGGGCTACCGCGACCATGGAGATCGACGCCAGCGCTCCGATAGAGCATGTCGTCCGGCAGCTCGAGGAGCTGGCCACGGCGCGGGGGCCACTCGCGTGATCGAATCACGGCATGGGCGAGCCGACGCGATGCAGAGTTCCGTCAGGGTCGACGTAGGCGAACTCCCGGAGTCCGTACGGAGTGTCGTGAGGCTCGCCAAGGCGGCCGGCGACGTCCGCCGCGACCCATTCGGCGTACACGGCATCGGCGTCTGAGACATAGATATACACGGCAGCAGCAGTGCGGGCAGGATCGTGCTCATTCCACTCAGTCAGATGGAGCGAGACCGACCCCCGAGCGACGAAGCCATATCTAGGGTCCTCTTCGGATTTCCGCACCGAAAACCCCAGGTGACGGTAACGCTCGAGTGCAGCAGCCAGATCAAGGACGGGGATTACGGGCGCCACCGTCTCGAAGAGAACCCTGCTGTCCATGGCCATCCCTACGGCTGTCGCTATGAGAAGTCGATGCGAGGCTATGCGGTGGCCCTGACAGTTTCACGGATGCCGAGGTAATTCCTGGCGCCGCCGGCCGAGGCGGGAGCCGGCGGAGCATCCCGCCCACCACACCCAGGCAAGTCCATTGCGCAGCGGAGCGTTCAGTCGTTGTCTCCCTGATCGGAGAAGAGGTGCCGGTGGTCGTAGCCGACGTTGGCGAAAGCCGCTCTTAGCCATTGGCGCTTCGCGGGACCTGCGGTCTTCCAGGTCCACTCCAATGCGTGCGAGATCCGCTCAGGGAGGTGTCTTGGCATATTTCTCCAGGCTTTCCCTACCAAGTACCGGCTCTCAGTAGCGTGGCGTCGTGCACGAACACGCCTCCGCGGCACGGCGGGTCCAGTGGCCAGAGCGACGTGGAGACGTCCTGAACGCGTTACAAGCCCTCGCCGACCGCGAATATCAAGAGCAACACTGGCGGTCAGGACACGGGTGGCCAGACCTCACTGCCGCCGTTCACTGGCTGATCGACGACACGTTCATCGACCAAGCCGGCGCACGATCACTGATCCCTCAGCTCTTCCGGGACGAGCAAGAAGCCGACCACGTGCAGCTCGTGGTTAATGCCCTCCTTCGCGTTCTCGATGACCTCGGACCCACCGCCCCAGACCATGCCTACCTCGACCACCCCGCATGGATCACCGTCCTGCACGCGGCCGACGCCGCCCTCCAGGGTCTGTCGCCAGCGAAGGAGAACCCATAACGGCATCCCCGAACGCACCACAAGCGACGACGAGGTGCCGCCCTACCAAACACGTGGGAGCGTCAGGGGGCGAGGCGTGCGCGTCCACGCAGGAGCACCCCCGATCGCGTGCCCCGACATTGCCCTCAGCCGGAGCCAATCACGGGAATCGGGGGTACTCAGGGATCAAGAAACGAAGAAGCCCCCGACCGGCATCTCTGCTGATCAGGGGCTACTTTTCCTGCTGGTGGCAGGTCCAGGGTTCGAACCTGGGTAGGCTGAGCCGACGGTTTTACAGACCGCTCCCTTTGGCCACTCGGGCAACCTGCCTTGTCTTCCGCTCGCTGCGGCGACAGGTAGAAGAATAGCGGACTTCCCGGGTGCACGTGACATGGGTTCCGGCACGGCCTCCTCACGTGATCACAGCGAGCAGACGGCTCCAGAAAACCGGGAGCGGGCGCGGCAGGCAGGCGGCCATAGTGGGACGGTGATCAGAGAGGCTGAGCCGGCGGATCTCGCGGCCCTGGCGGAGATCGAGGCAGCGGCGGACGGGATGTTCGTGCCGCTCGGCATCGTCTTCCCGCCGGGCACCACGGTCATCGAGGGGTGCGACGACCCCGGGCGTGTCATCGTGGCGGGCCGGCCGCCGGTGGGGTTCGCCCTGGTCGGGATGGTCGACGGGCTGACCCACCTCGAACAGATCGCCGTACATCCCGACCACGGCAACCGGGGGATCGGGACCCGGCTCCTCGACGCCGTCTGCGCGGCGGCCACGCGGGCCGGTACCGCCGCGGTGACGCTGACGACGTTCCGCGACGTGCCATGGAACGCCCCCTGGTACGCCCGGCGCGGCTTCCATGTCGTACGACCTCACGAGTGGGGGCCCGAACTCACCGGGCTCGTCGAGCACGAACGGTCCCTCGGCATAGAGGTGGCGCCCCGCGTCGTCATGCGGAAGGACCTCTGATCACATCCGCGCCCACTAATCTCGAAGGGCAACGGAGAGAGGACACGGACACCGATGGCCGACAGCAGTTTCGACGTGGTGAGCAAGATCGACCGGCAGGAGGTCGACAACGCCCTGAACCAGACGGTCAAGGAGGTCGGGCACCGCTTCGACTTCAAGGGCACCGGCGCGAGCATCTCCTGGTCGGGGCAGAAGGACATCGAGATCAAGGCGAACAGCGAGGAGCGGGCCAACGCGGTCCTCGACGTCTTCAAGGACAAGGTCGTCAGGCGCAACCTGTCCCTCAAGATCCTGGACGCGGGCGAGCCGAAGCTGTCCGGCAAGGAGTACCGCCTGGTGGTGTCCCTCAAGGAGGGCATCGACCAGGAGAACGCCAAGAAGATCTCCAAGCTCATCCGGGACGAGGGCCCGAAGGGCGTGAAGGCGCAGATCCAGGGCGAGGAGCTCCGGGTCAGCTCCAAGAAGAAGGACGATCTCCAGGAGGTGATCTCCCTGCTCAAGGGCAAGGACCTCGACATCGCCCTTCAGTTCGTCAACTACCGGTGATACGCATCACAGCCTGACACGTCGATCAAGGCCCTGGCCTGCCGGTTCAGGGCCTTTGTCAGCTCCGCCCCATGACCATTTGATTGCCCGAAGCAACGATCAGTTTATGATTGCTTAGGGAAACTAAGTTTGATCGTACGGGGAAGGACTGCGATGGCGAACGCGATGACCAAGGAGACGCCGCCAGGAACGGCGGCCCCGGGAATGACGCACCGGGAGATCCTGGAGGCGCTCTCGGGGCTGCTGCTCGGAATGTTCGTCGCGATCCTGTCGTCGACCGTCGTGGCGAACGCGCTTCCCACCATCATGGTGGAGCTGAAGGCGGACGAGACGACCTACACCTGGGTGATCACCGCGACCCTGCTCGCGGCGACGGTCTCGACGCCGATCTGGGGCAAGCTGGCCGACCTGACGAGCAAGAAGGCGCTCATCCAGATCGGCCTGACCGTGTACGTGATCGGGTCCGTCATCGCCGGCCTGTCGCAGAACCCCACGATGCTGATCTCGGCGCGGGTGGTGCAGGGCCTGGGGGTCGGCGGCCTCACCGCGCTCTCCCAGGTCATCATGGCGGCGATGATCCCGCCGCGGGAGCGGGGGCGCTACTCGGGCTACCTGGGGGCGGTGTTCGCGGTCGCCACGATCGGCGGCCCGCTGATCGGCGGCCTCATCGTGGACACCGACTGGCTCGGCTGGCGCTGGTGCTTCTACGTCGGCGTGCCGTTCGCGATCATCTCGCTCATCGTGCTGCAGAAGACCCTGCACCTGCCCGTGGTCAAGCGCGAGGTGCGCATCGACTGGGGCGGCGCGGTCCTCATCGCCGCCTCGGTCTCGCTGCTGCTGATCTGGGTGTCCTTCGCGGGCAACAAGTACGACTGGCTGTCGTGGCAGACCGGCGCGATGGTCGGCGGGGCCGTCGTGCTCGCGGCGCTGTTCCTCCTGGTCGAGACGAAGGCCAGTGAGCCCATCGTCCCGCTGCGCCTGTTCCGGATGCGGACGGTCAGCCTCTCCGTGGTCGCCAGCGTGCTGGTCGGCGTGGCCATGTTCGGCGCGACGACCTTCCTCAGCCAGTACTTCCAACTCGCCCGTGGCGAGACGCCCACAGTGGCCGGCCTCATGACGCTGCCGATGATCCTCGGCCTGGCGCTCTCCTCGACCGTCTCCGGGCAGATCATCACCCGCAGCGGCCGCTGGAAGGTCTTCCTGGTCTCCGGCACGTTCTTCCTCACCGCCGGCTTCGCGCTCATGGGCACGCTGCGGTACGACACCGACTACTGGATCGTGGCCGTCTTCATGTTCCTCGTCGGCGTGGGCGTGGGCATGAGCCAGCAGAACCTCGTGCTGGCCGTGCAGAACGAGGTGCGGGCGGAGGACCTCGGCGCGGGCAGCTCCGTCGTCGCGTTCTTCCGTTCCCTCGGTGGCGCGATCGGCGTGTCGGCGCTGGGCGCCGTGATGGTCCACCGCGTCAAGAACTACCTGGAGGAGGGCCTGTCGGCGCTGGGCGTCAGCGGGACCGGCGGCGACAGCGGCGCGATCCCCGACCTCGCCGCGATGCCCGCCCCGATCCGCGCCGTCGTCGAGAGCGCGTACGGCCACGGCGTCGGCGACCTGTTCCTCTACGCCGCGCCGGCCGCCTTCCTGGCGCTGATCGCCGTGCTGTTCATCAAGGAGATCCCGCTGCGGACCAGCGCGATCACCGTCCGCGCCGACGCGCGGGAACCCGACGAGACCCTCACTCCCGAGATCTCCCACCAGCGCAACGGCGCCGCGCCCGGACGTCACGCGCAGCGCGACAGGCAGCGGCCGATCACGGCCGGCGCCGAGGTCGCCTCGCCGAACGGCCACGCCCTCACGCGACCCCTGAACGCGCAGCCCTTGAACGCGCAGGTTCTCACCGCCACGCAGGCCCAGCCGTACGCCGCCGTCGCCATGGACACGCACGGCCCGGGCGGCGTGGAGATCCGCGGGTTCGTCAAGGGCCAGGACGGCGTGCCCGTGGGCCGCGCCACGCTCACGCTGATCGACGTGCGCGGCCACCAGCTCGGCCGTACGGTCACCCGGGACGACGGGGGCTACGCGCTCCAGACGCCGGGCGGCGGGACGTACGTGCTGATCGCGTCGGCGGGCGACCGGGAGCCGCAGGTCGCGACGCTGGTCGTGGGCGACCAGCCGGTGGACTTCGACATGGTGCTCGCGGCCTCGGGCCGGCTCGTCGGCACCGTGCGCGGGACGGACGGTGCGCCGGTCGCCGAGGCGGTGGTCGTCGTGACCGACGTACGCGGCGAGGTCGTGGCCACGAGCGCGACCGACGCCGAGGGCGGCTTCTCCTTCTCCGGCGTCGTGGCCGGCACCTACACGCTCACGGTCAGCGGCGCGGCGTACCGTCCGGCCGCCGTCCCCGTCGAGGTGCTGGGCACCGGCCAGACCCGGCACGACGTCGTGCTGCTGCCCGGCGCGCGGGTGCGCGGCACGGTCCGCGTCAAGGACGGCGTGCCGCTGGCCGAGGCCAGGGTCACGCTGCTCGACGCCGCGGGCAACGTGGTGGGCGTGGCGACCACCGCCGAGGACGGCGAGTACGCCTTCACCGACCTCACCGGCGGGCAGTACACCATCGTCGCCAGCGGCTACCCGCCCGTGGCGAGCACGCTGAACCTGGGCGGCCAGGGCGACGAGCCGTACGACGTGTGGCTGGGACACGAGCGATGAGCGTCCCGGAGACGGTCCCCGGGGGGCTGCACGCCATGGTCCGCAGCAAGGACGGCTGGGCCGTCCAGCACGCGGTCGTCACGGTGACGGACACGACCGGCCGCCAGGTGGCGCGGGCGGAGGCGGACGCCGACGGGCAGGTCGCCACCGCCCCGCTGCGGCCGGGCGTGTACACGGTGGTCGCGACCGCGATCGGGTACGCGCCGGCCGCGTCCACCGCGATCGCGACCGCCTCGGGCGCCGCCGAGGCCGGCACGCTGGTGCTGGCCCGGCAGGGCGGCACCGAGCTCCCGCCGCCCGGCGTGTGGACGATCGACGTGGAACACTCGAAGATCTCGGCCACGGCCCGGCATCTCGGTCTCAGCAGCGTGCAGGGGCGGTTCACCGAGTTCTCCGGCCGGATCGACATGGGCGCCACCCCGGAGGAGTCGTCGGTGGTCGCCGAGATCGTCGCGGCGTCCATCGACACCGGCAGCCGGATGCGCGATGATCACCTGCGGTCCGCGGACTTCCTCGATGTCCCGGTGCACCCGGTGATCACCTACCGGAGCACCGGGCTGTCGCCGGCGGGCCCGGACCGGTGGACGGTACACGGCGTGCTGACGCTGAGCGGCGTCAGCCGCCCGGTCGATCTCGACATGACGTACCTGGGCGCCGGCCCGGACCTGTGGGGCGGGCTGCCGGCGGCCTTCCACGCGGTCACCGAGTTGCGCCGCGAGGACTTCGCGATGACCTACAACCAGGTCGTCCAGGCCGGGATCTCGCTCATCGGCGCGACACTGAAAGTAGAGCTGGACATCCAGGCGGTGCGCGGCTGAACGCCCTGCCCACCGCAGGCAGAAGGAGGCAGGCCATGACGCAGGCGGAGATCGCTCACCGACCGCCGACGGCCGGCGAGCGCGAGGCGTACTGCGCGGTCGAGCGGCAGCTCGCCATCCTGCTCCGGCGCGCCAAGGCGTTCTCCGCCGGCATGGGACGCAAGGTGCATCCCGAGCTCGACCCCGGCGCGTACGGCCTGCTGGTCCGCATCGACCAGAGCTCGCCGATGCGGTCCAGCGACCTGGCCGCCTACCTTCGGGTCGGCCGGGCGACGATCAGCCGCCAGCTCAAGGTGCTGGAGGAACTGGGGCTGATCAGCCGGAGCCCCGACCCGGAGGACGGCCGGGCCCATCTGCTGGCTCTCACCCCCGAGGGCCGCAGACGGCTCGACGACGCGCGGGCCGCCCGCGAGGGCCAGCTGCGCACACTGCTGGCCGCCTGGCCGGAGGAGGACGTCCGGCTGCTCGCGCGGATGCTCGAACGGTTCAACATGCTCACGGAAGGCCTGAACCCCTGACACCAGGTTTCACAGACGTTACTGGCTCCGGCCCATGCAGTGGCCAATCCGTCATAAGGGACGCTTAAACTGCGCCTCAGACTGTTTTCGCACCACAACAAGGAGGCCGGTGTGGCTCCCTGGTCCACCTATCGGAAAGCGGCGAGCATCGGCGCGGCGGTGCTGGCGACGGCGCTCGCCGTGTCCGCCTGCGGGAGCGACTCCGCCGATTCGGGCACGGCGACGGCCTCGGCCGCCCCGGGCGGCGTCGCCCTCGTGAACGCCGGAAAGATCACGACCTGTACGAACATCCCGTACGAGCCGTTCCAGTTCAACCAGGGCGACAAGGTCGTCGGGTTCGACGTGGACATCGTCGACCTGGTCGCGAAGAAGCTGGGCGTGACCCAGGACATCGTGGACATCGACTTCGCGGCGATCAAGAGCGGCGCCGCCCTGAACGCCCGCAAGTGCGACGTGGCCGCCGCCGGTATGACGATCACGCCGGAGCGGCAGCAGAACCTGCTCTTCTCCGAGCCGTACTTCGACGCCACCCAGGCGCTGATGGCCAAGAAGGGCAGCGGGATCACCTCGCTGGACGACGTCAAGGCCAAGAATCTCAAGCTCGGCGCGCAGGCGTCCACGACCGGCCTCGACTACGTCAAGAAGCAGGGCTTCGAGCCGATCGAGTTCGCCGACTCGCCCAAGGAGCTGCTCGGCCTGCAGACCGGCCAGGCGGACGTGATCGTGCAGGACCTCCCGGTCGTGCTGACCTGGCTGAAGAAGGGCGACGTCGGCGACAAGTTCGAGCACGTCGCGAGCCTCGACACCGGTGAGCAGTACGGCATCGGCATGAAGAAGGACAACGAGGCGCTCAAGAAGGTCGTCGACGAGGTCCTCGCCGCCGCGAAGTCCGACGGCACCTACAACGAGATCTACAAGAAGTGGTTCGGCACCGAGCCCGGCGCCACGTCCGGTGACGGTTCGGGCGCCGAGAGCCCGGCCGAGACCGAAACCGAGTCGCCCGCCGCCGGATCATGAGTGCTGTGAGCGAACAGCAGGACACCTCCCCCGCTGAGCCCCGCAAGGGGCTCAGCCCGCGGAAGAAGCAGCGCATCAGCCGGGGCGTCCAGTACGCCGTGCTGGTGGTGGTCCTCGTCGTCCTGGCCGCCCTGGCCGACTGGGCGGCGATCCGCCAGTCGTTCTTCAACCTGGACGTCGCACGCCAGGGCCTGCCCGACCTGTTCACGGTGGCGCTTCGCAACACCGTCATCTACACGGTGTCGGGCTTCGTCCTCGGCTTCGTCCTGGGTCTGGTGCTGGCCCTGATGCGGCTGTCCTCGGTCGCGCCGTACCGGTGGGTGTCGGCGATCTACATCGAGATCTTCCGCGGCCTGCCGATGCTGCTCATCTTCCTGCTGATCGGCAGCCTGCCGCTGGCGTTCCCCGGCTTCGAACTGCCCGGCGGAGTGTACGGCAGCGCCGCGCTGGGGCTCGGCGTCGTCTCGGCGGCGTACATGGCCGAGAACTTCCGGGCGGGCATCCAGGCGGTGCCGAAGGGGCAGATGGAGGCGGCGCGTTCGCTCGGCATGCCGCACATGCGGGCGATGGTGTCGATCATCATCCCGCAGGCGATCAGGATCGTGCTGCCGCCGCTCACCAACCAGCTCGTCTCACTGCTGAAGGACTCGTCGCTGGTGCTGATCCTCGGCGTCACCGCCGCCCAGGTCGAGCTGGCCAAGTTCGGCAACGACCAGTCCTCCACGTTCGCCAACCCCACGCCGATCCTCGTCTGCGGCTTGACCTATCTGCTGATCACGATCCCCCTCGGGTACGTCGCGAGGCGGCTCGAAGCGCGTCAGGGAGCGGGCCGATGAGCACTGTCGAGATCAGGAACCTGCACAAGTCGTTCGGCAGGCTCGAAGTCCTCAAGGGCATCGACTTCACGGTCGAGAGCGGCCAGGTCGTCTGCGTCATCGGGCCGTCCGGCTCGGGCAAGTCCACCCTGCTGCGGTGCGTGAACCTGCTGGAGCAGCCGACCTCCGGCACGGTGGTCGTCGGCGGCGTCGACCTGACCGACCCCGACGTGGACATCGACGCCGCGCGGCGGCGCATCGGCATGGTGTTCCAGCAGTTCAACCTGTTCCCCCACCTGACCGTGCGGCGCAACGTCACGATCGCCCAGGAGCGGGTGCTCAAGCGGCGCAAGGACGAGTGCGATCGCGTCGCCCGGGAGAACCTGGAGAAGGTCGGCCTCATCGAGAAGATCGACGCCTACCCGCCCCAGCTGTCCGGCGGCCAGCAGCAGCGGGTGGCGATCGCCCGCGCGCTCGCCATGAACCCCTCGCTGATGCTGTTCGACGAGCCGACCTCGGCGCTCGACCCCGAGCTGGTCGGTGACGTGCTGTCGGTCATGCGGCAGCTCGCGGAGGACGGCATGACGATGCTGGTCGTCACCCACGAGATGGGATTCGCCCGCGAGGTCGCCGACCGCGTGGTGTTCATGGACGGCGGCGTCATCGTCGAAGACGGGCCGCCCGAGCAGGTCATCGCCGACCCCAGGCACGAGCGGACCCGCGGGTTCCTGAGCCGCGTGCTGCACCCCGGCGTCTGATGCCCAACGTGCCCCCTTCGTGGAACAATGGCGTACTTCGAGGGGGGTGATGGGCGGGTGGGCGCGCTCTCGGAGCAGGTGCGGGCGGCGATCGCGAGCAACGTGCGGCACGCGCGGCACACGCGGGGTCTCAGCATCCGCGATCTGGCGGACCGCTCCGGCTTCAGCAAGGCGCTGCTGTCGCAGATCGAGCGCGGCCTGGCCAACCCCACGGTCGAGGTGCTGGCGGGGCTGGCCGAGGCGCTCGACCTGTCCTTCGCCGACCTCACCCGGACGCCGCTGTACGAGCCGCAGGTGATGCGCCGCGCCGGCGACGGCGCGGCGCGCACCCTGCTGAGCTCCCTGGACCGGCGCCGCTTCGAGCTGTACGAGACGCCGCTGCCGCCGGAGCACGCCCACGAGAGCGCCCCCCACGGGCGGGGGTCGGAGGAGTTCGCCTACGTGCTGTCCGGCGCGGTGACCCTGGAGGTCGCGACGTACGAGGTGCGTCTCGGGGCGGGGGACGTCGTGCGGTTCTCCGCCGAGACCGAGCACGGCTACCGGACCGGCGCGGAGCCGGCCCGGCTGCTGACACTCGTCTCGATGCCCTCCGACTGAACGGTCAGTTGAGCGCGATCATGCTCCGGTAACTCGGTCGGCCGTACCACGCGAGCCGGTCGAGCGTCGCGGCGGGCAGCGGCAGGTCGAGCGCGTCAAGATAGGTCTCCCCCAGGTGGGTGTCCGTCCACGGGTCGTTGACGTGGAAGACGTCCCCGTCCACCCCGTGGACGGCGATCCAGTGCGGGCAGCTCTCGTCGTGCATGCCGAACTGCTCGATCAGCACGAGCGCCACCCCGCCGCCCTCGACGACCGCGCGGAGCCGGTCGAGGTCGAAGGCGACGGTCTCCACGCCGACGCCCCTGCGGGACAGCTCGGCCCGGAAGCCCGTCTGGATGAAGCGCCGCAGCTCGCGCTCCTCGTCCGTACGGCACAGCTCCAGCAGGGTCGGCGCCTCGGTGGACAGCAGCACCTCGGGACTGGCGCCCCGGCCCGCGGCGGCGAGCGCAAGGCCCAGCGGGTCGCAGCCGGCCACGGTGGTCGCCTCGCGCCACAGCCGAAGTTCCTCCTCACGGGAGGGCTCGCCCCCCAGCCCCAGCCCGGCCAGGGCCATCTGCAGCGCCACGGGCCCGCAGGTGAAGTCGGTCGTCTGGCGCATGTACGGCAGCGCCCGCGCGGGCGGCCGCCCGCGCCAGCGCACCTGCCCGTGGCCGATCTCCGGGCCGCCCACGACCGGGCCCGCCCAGGTGGGCACCGGCACCTCCCGGTAGCCGCGGCCGAGAGAGCGCTCCCACGCCGCGTCGCGCGCCGCGAACCACCGCTTGACCGCCACCGCGCCCTCCCGCCAGGCGCGCTCCTCGATGGTGCGCACGAGCACGTCGGCGACCGCGTCGTCGGGCGCCCACACGTCCACGATCTTCCGGTACGCGGTGAGTGGCCTGTGCACCTCGAAGGCGGCCCCGGCCAGCCTCCCCTCCGTACGGGCCGTGACAAGCGTGCGCACCTGCACGCCGCCCGCGAGCCGCCAGCGGCGCAGCAGGTCGCCGGGCACGGCGTCGAGTCCGTCGGCGACGCAGGCCACGTCCTGCGTGACGGGCAGCACGTCGACGCGTAGTTCGGTCATCAGGATCTTCACTCCGCTCGTGTCGCCGCCGGCACGGACGCCAGCAGCCGTTGGGTGTACTCGTGCGCCGGGGCGCCCAGCACGCCGCCGACCGGTCCGGTCTCGACGACCCGGCCGCGACGCATCACGTACACGCGGTCGGCGACCTGCCGGGCGACGGCCAGGTCATGGGTGATGAACAGCAGGGTCAGCCCCAGCTCGCGGCGCAGGTCCGACAGCAGGTTGAGCACCTGCGCCTGCACCGAGACGTCGAGCGCGGAGACGGGCTCGTCGCAGACCAGCAGTTCGGCGCCCGGGGCGAGGGCCCGCGCGATCGCCACGCGCTGGCGCTCGCCGCCCGACAGCGCTGCGGGCCTGCGCCGGGCGTACGCCGCGGGCAGGCCGACGAGGTCGAGCAGGCCGGGCACGTCCGACCGCGCCTCCGACCGTGGGCGGCCTGCGGCCTTGAGCGCCTCGGCCAGCGAGGCGCCGACGGTGAGACCGGGGTTCAGCGCGGAGTACGGGTCCTGGAACACGTACTGCACCCGCCTCGGCCCGGTGGCCCCGCCGCCGAACTCGACGCTCCCGCCGTCGGGCCGTTCCAGGCCGACCACGCACCGAGCGAGCGTGGTCTTGCCGGAGCCCGACTCGCCGACCACCGCGACCGCCTCCCCCGCCGCGATCCGCAGGTCGACGGCGTCGAGCGCCTGCGCGGACGCCCCGGGGAACCTCTTGGTCAGTCCGCGTACGGTCAGCAGGGCGGGCGCCGGGCCCGCCTCCGGGGCGACGGCCGCGGCAGGGGGGACAGCGAGAGGGGGAACGGCTACCGGTCGCACGTCCGAGGGGCGCACGCACGCCGCCCGGTGTCCGCGCGCGACCTCGGCGAGGGCGGGCTCGGCCGTACGGCACGCCTCGACCGCGAGTTCGCACCGGTCCGCGAAGGCACAGGCGCCCCCTACCTCGTAGGGCCGGGGCACCGCACCGGGGATCGTCGGAAGCGCCGGCAGGCGGTGGGTGACGGGCGGGTCGCAGGCGGCCAGCCGGGCCGTGTAGGGGTGGGCGGGATGGTCCATCACCTGGGCCGCCGGGCCCTCCTCGACGAGCCGCCCGGCGTACATCACCATGATCCGGTCGGCCCTGGCCCGTGCGAGCCGCAGGTCATGTGTGATCAGGATCAGGCCCATGTGACGCGCCCGCTGCAGCCCGGCGACGAGTTCGAGGACCTCGTGCTGGGTCGTCACGTCCAGCGCCGTGGTCGGCTCGTCCGCGATCAGCAGATCGGGCCCGGCGGCCAGCGCCGCGGCGATCGCCACTCGCTGGCGCATGCCGCCGGAGAGCTGGAAGGGATACCGCCCCGCGACCTCGGCGGGCAGCCCCACCTCGTCCAGCAGCCGGGCGATCCCCGCGGCGCGGCCGGCGCGCGGCAGCGCCCAGCCGATCTGCTCGCCGCAGCGGTGCACCGGCGACAGCGAGGTGAACGGGTCCTGGAGCAGCAGCGCGATCCGCGAACCGCGGATGTGCTGCCAGGGCGTGCGTGCGGCGGCCAGGTCGTACGCCTGCCCGGACAGCTCCAGCCGCCCGGTGGCGCGCACGCCCTCGGGCAGCAGGCCGGTCAGCGCCCTCGCGGTCATCGACTTGCCCGATCCGGACTCGCCGACGACGGCCACGGTCTCCCCCGGCGCGACCGTCAGGCCGGCGCCCGAGACGAGGACGCCGGCCGCCGAGGTCACCCGTACGTCCCGGGCGTGGAGCAAGGGCGTCATCGGGCTGTCACCTTCCGGTCGAGCGTCTCCGACAGCCAGTCGCCGAGCAGGTTCACCACGGTGGCCGTGAGGATGATCAGCACGCCGGGCACGACGGCCGCCAGCGGGTTGTCGCCCAGCAGCGCGCGCCCGTCGGCGAGCTGGCGCCCCCAGTCCGGCGCCCCGGGCGGCACACCGAGCCCGAGGTATGACAGCGAGGACAGCGCGACCAGCGCGAACGCCACGTTGAGCAGGAGGTTGGCGACCACGATCGGGACGATGTTGGGGGCGATGTGCCGGAACATGATCCGCATCGGCCGGATGCCCAGGAGCCGGGCCGACTCGATGTAGGGCCGGGGCGTCTGCTCCATCACCGCCCCCCGCACGAGCCGCACGTCGGACGGCGAGAACAGCACGATCAGCACGGCGACCGTGATCCAGTAACCGCGCCCCACCAGCCCGGCGACCACGATGGCCAGCAGTACGGACGGCAGCGCCAGCAGCAGGTCGGCGTAACGGCCGACCAGCATGTCCACGATCCCGCCCCGGTAGCCCGCGAAGGTCCCGAGCAGGAACCCGATCACCATCGACCCCAGGGCGACCACGATCGGACCGGCCAGCGCGGAGCGGGCGCCCGCGAGCGAGAGCTGCAGGATGTCGCGGCCGAGCTGGTCGGTGCCGAACAGGTGGCCCTCGATGCCCGCGCCGACCACGCCCAGGTAGACGTCCTGGTCGAGGGCGTGCGGCGCGACCAGTTCCCGGCCCACCGCGCAGACTCCTACGGCCGCGAGCACGACGGCGGACAGGATCGCGACGACCGGCGGCCGCGTATTCGTCCTCCGCTTCATCGATTTCATCGGCGCACCGCCCTGGTCCGTACGCGCGGGTCGATCGCGAGGTACGACAGGTCCACGGCGAGCGCGGTCACCGACACGACCAGCGCGACGACGAGCGTCAGCGCCTGCACCACCGGGATGTCCTTGAACAGCACCGACTCCTCCACCAGCGACCCGAGCCCGGGCAGCGCGAAGGTGACCTCGATCAGCACGGTCCCGCCGAACAGGTAGGCGACCATCAGGCCGAGGCTGGTCACTATGGGGATCGCCGCGTTGCGCAGCACGAGGCGCAGCACCCGCCGCTCGGACAGGCCGCGGCCCCGGGCGAACGTCACGTAGTCCTGGTCCAGCTCCCGGATGACCGCCGCCCGGGTCAGCTTCACGACGAAGGCGCCGAGCCCGAAGGCGAGCGCCACCGCCGGCAGGACGAGATGCCACAGCGCGTCGAGGAACCCCTCGCCGGTGCCGTAGACGGGAAACCAGCCCAGTCCCAGCGCGAAGACGTACAACAGGATCAGTCCTACCGCGAAGCCGGGCGCGCCGACCCCGGCGACCGAGGCCGCCACGATCGCCCGGTCGAGCGGCCGGCCGCGCCGTACGGCGGTGGCGATCCCGGCCGGGACGCCGGCCAGGACCGACAGCAGGAACGCCAGCCCGGCCGTGGCCGCCGTGACGCCGGTCCGGTCGAGCAGCAGCGGCCCGACCTGCCCTCCGGTGCGGATGGACGTGCCGAAGTCGCCGGTGACCGCGTGGGACAGCCACCACCAGTACTGCGCGAGGAACGGCTCGTCCAGGTGATACAGCTCGCGGATCCGGGCCAGGGCCTCCGGCGTCACGTTGCGGGTGCCCAGCAGGTTGCGGGCGACGTCGCCGGGGGCGAGGTAGAGCAACGCGAAGACGAGCAGCGACAGGGCGAACAGCAGCGCGAGCGTGGCGGCGGCCCGGCGCAGCGCGAAGGCGAGGACGGCGCGGCTCACTGTGCCACCCTCATCGGGCCGCGTAGACCTGACCGGGCCAGTCGGCCAGCAGGGTGTAGGAGGTGTAGTCCCTGACCCCGATCGCGCTGCCGAAGGCGGTCGCCGCCTGGCCCCACCACAGGGGCAGGTACGCGAGGTCGGCGGCCTGCGCCGTCTGGGCCTCGATCAGCAGGCCGGCCCTCTTCGCCGGGTCGGCCTCGGCGGTGGCCTTGGCCATCGTCGCGGTGATGTTCTCGTTCGCGTACTTGGCGGGGTTGCCCTCGCCCAGGAACCAGCTCGCCAGCTCGCCCGGATCGCCGGTGGTGTTGAAGTACCACATGTAGCTCAGCGGCGGGAACTCGTTCAGCTCGGCCAGCCACTGCTCGATCGGCAGCTCCTTCACGTCGAGCGTGATGCCGATCTTCTGCAGGTCGGCGGCGAACGCCTGCGCGGCCGTCCCCAGGTGCGGGCCGGTGTTCGGGTAGGACAGGCTCGCGCTGAACCCGTTCGGCACCTTCGACTGCGCCAGCTCCTGCTTCGCCTTCTCCAGGTCGTACGCGTACTGGGGGACGGCGGCGAGCTTCCGCGTCGCCTCCTGCGGCGTCCACAGGCCGCCGAACTGCTCGGGCGTGGACAGCGCGGTGGCGACCTGGCCCCGGCCGCGCAGGATCTTGTCGACGATCGCCTGGCGGTTCACCGCGTGGGCGACCGCCCTGCGGACGTGCACGTCGTCGAACGGCGCGGCCTTCGTGTTGAAGGTCAGCCCGGCGTAGGAGCGGTCGGGCGCGTACACCACCCGGGTGCCGGAGGCGCCCTCCCACTGGCGCGACTGGGCCAGCGGCACGTTGAGCGCCATGTCGGCCTTCCCGGCCTGCCACGCCAGCAGGCGGGTGTTCTCGTCGGGCACGAACTCGAACCGGATCTTCGCGATCTTCGGCCGGGCGCCGTGCCAGGTGTCCACGCGGGTGAACTCGACGTAGGAGTCGGGGACGAATCCTGTGACCTTGTACGGCCCGGTGCCGACGGGGAGCGACTGCGGAGTGCCGAATCCGCCCTTCGCGCTCTCCCATGCGGCCTTGGGGGCGATCCACAGGGCGTTGACGTTCGACGGAAGCCAGGCGAACGCCACGTCGGCGGTCGTGGCGGTCAGGGTGATCTCGGCGTCCCCGGTCTTCTCGGCCTTCTTCAGATTCGCCCAGTAGGAGGCCGTGGCGGGTGAGACCTTCTCGTCCCTGGCCATCTCGATCGAGTGCAGCACGTCGTCGGCGGTGACCGGGGTGCCGTCGTGGAACCGGGCGTCCGGGCGCAGCCGGTAGACGAATGTGGTCGGCGACGTGCGCTCGACGCTCGACGCAAGGGCGGGGACGATCTTCCCCGTGGTGTCGACGCCGACGAGCCCCTCCATGCAAATCCCGGCGACGTAGTAGTTGAGGATGCCGGACTCCTGCCCGGGGTAGAGGTTCGACAGCGATCCGGGCAGCGACACCCGGAGCACGCCGATCTCCTTGCCGGTGTCCGTGCCGCCGGCGGCGCTTCCGCCCGGCGCCTTCGAACCGGCCGGTGACGACGGCGCCGCGCCGCAGGCCTCCAGCAGCGCCGCGGCCGACAGCACGGTGATCCCGGTGACCGCCGTCCTCAGGAATCCCCGGCGGGTGTGGACGCCGCGCTCGTCCCTGTCTGCCATGCCACACCTTCCCCGTGACCTGGCTTGTCTACCAAGCCACCCCAAATGGATAGGAGCAGTAAACACCATGGAAGGCGGGATCTTCCATCCCTTTCCCCACCAAATGTGTAGAGATCTTGCCGTGGCTGATTCGTGACAGAACCTTCCGTCCTCGCACCGCGTCTATCCAGGCGACATCCGATCCCGGCGGGACGAAAGGAACTCCGATGAGAAAGCCCGCGATCCTCGCCCTCTCGGCGGCGGCCACCATGGCGTTGACGACCACCCTGGCCGGCGCCGCGCAGGCGGAGGCACGTACGGGAGCCGCATCCGCCACGGCATCCTCCGCGTCCCCCGTCCGGTACGTCTGGCTGAAGTCCTGCCACAAGAAGGACGACTACTTCCCCTGCGGCCCGTGGCACCTGCTGCTCCGCAACGGCCGTGACAGCGTGGTCAAGGACGTCCAGGTGAATTCGCGCACAGCCAAGGGGAAGATCGACAAGCAGTCGAGCACGCCCTTCACGGTGAGCGGCGACGGGCGGCACGTGTCGTACTTCCGGGAGAAGGACGGCCTGCTCGTCGTCCGCGACGTGACCACGAACAAGGTCCGCGTGCTCCCCCGCTCGGTGTCGAAGCCGCCGAAGGGCATCGGCACGGGCGACCTCGGCATGACCCTGTCGCGGGACGGCGGCCTGCTCACGATCGACTACTACGACGCGGACGACAAAGCACCGTCCCTCCTCGTGAACGTGCGTACGGGGAAGGCGCGCAAGATCCCGGCCGGTGCCGCCATCCTGGGTTTCAGTCCCGACGGGAAGCACCTGCTCGTCTCCCGGGGGACCGCCGAGAACACCAGCCGGTTCAGCGTGTACGACCAGGACGGGCGGCAGACGAACACCCAGGTCGTGCCGCAGGTGGTGGCCAACAACAGCCCGACGGCGCTCGCCGACGACGGCTCCTCCGTGGCGGTGCTGATCACCACCACCTCCGGCAGGCAGCGGCTGCGGGTGTACGACCTCGCGAACGACACCGTGGGCGAGGCCGTCGACGTCCGCGTGCCCAAGAACGAGTCGGCCAGGCGCCTGGAGTGGACCCCTGACGGCGGCCTCAAGCTCTGGGAGACCCTGGACTCGGCGAAGACCGGCGAGACGACCGGAGTCGTGGTCCACGGCCTCGACGCCGGCACCGGCGCCACCACCAAGCTGGACTCCTTCCGGGTGAAGTCCAGCCTGTGGACGTGGTGGCTGCCCGGGGAGTGATGCGGGTTATCGTCCCGGTATGGGCAAGATTTACGAGAAGCTCACCGACCGGCTGCGCGAGTTCGTCACCACGCAGCCGGTCTTCTTCGTCGCGACCGCTCCCGAGCGGGGCGGCCACGTCAACGTGTCCCCGAAGGGGTACTCCGACACCTTCGCCGTCATCGACGACACGACGGTGGCCTACCTCGACCTCGACGGCAGCGGCGTGGAGACCATCGCCCACATCCGTGAGAACGGCCGCGTCACGCTGATGTTCTGCGCCTTCAGCGGGCCACCGAAGATCGTCCGTCTCTTCGGCACCGGCCGCGTGGTGACCCCCGGGGACGCCGGCTTCGCGGACCTGCTCACGCTCTTCGGGCCGCATCCGGGGGTGCGCTCGGTCATCGTCGTGAGCTGCGACCGCATCGCCGACTCGTGCGGCTACTCGGTGCCCTTCATGGCGTACGAGCAGGACCGCACGCTGCTCGACGAGTGGGCGGGACGCAAGGACGTCCAGCAGCGGCGGGACTACCGCGCCAAGCACAACCGGGAGAGCATCGACGGGCTGCCCGCCCTCGGCGCCGCGGAGACCGACCCGGTCGCCCAGCACTCCTGAACGGGTCCCTGCGCGTCACCGCCGGTAGCCGGCCATCCGCTCCAGACGGGCGATCCGCGCGGCGACCGGCGGGTGCGTCGCGAACAACCTGCTGATCCGGGTGCCCCGGAACGGGTTGACGATCATCATGTGGCCGGCCGAGGCGAGCCTGCCGTTCTCCGGGAGCGGCAGCCTGCGGACCTCCATCTCGATCTTGCGCAGCGCGGAGGCGAGGGCCAGCGGGTCGCCCGTCAGCCGTACGCCCGCGTCGTCGGCCGCGAACTCCCGCGAGCGCGCGATCGACACCTGGATCACCGTGGCCGCGACCGGCCCGAGGATCACCACCAGCACGGCGCCGAGGACCCCCGGGCCCTCGTCGTCGTCGGAGCCGAAGAGCACGCCCGCGTACCCGAAGTACGTGATCATCGTGGCGAGCGCGCCCGTGACCGAGGAGATCAAAATGTCCCGGTTGTGGATGTGCGACAGCTCATGGCCGAGCACACCCTTGAGTTCGCGTTCGTCCAGCAGCCCGAGGAGGCCGTGCGTGACGCACACCACCCCGTCACGCGGGTTGCGGCCGGTCGCGAACGCGTTGGGCTGCATGGTCGGGGACACGTACAGACGGGGCATCGGCCCGCGGGCCTCGGTGCACAGCTCCCGGACGACGCGGTAGAGGACCGGCTGCTCCACCTCGGCCACGGGCCGGGCCCGCATGGCCGACAGCGCGATCCTGTCGGCGCAGAAGTAGGCGACGCCGCTGACCACGAGCGCGGCCACGACGGCGATCCGGGCACCCGTGCCACCCCCCAGCCAGGCCCCGGCCACCAGGAGCGACGCGGACAGCGCCCCCAGCAGGGCCGCGGTGCGCAGGCGGTTGTGGTGCACGCCTCCTCCTCACGGCTCGGTGCGTCCAGCCCTACCAACGCGCATGGCCTGGACGAACGTTCCCCGTGACGCGCCTCACCCTGTCATGGACAGCACCACCTGCGGGGCGACGGAGAAGACCACGGTGACGGCGACCGTGACGGCGACGGCGGCCCCGGCCGCCGCTCTCGCCGGGACCGTACGGCTCTCGCCCGCCGCGGGCGGCGCGAACAGCCGGGCGGTCCAGGCGATGTAGTAGTAGAGCCCTGCCACCGTGTTGGCCGCCATGACCACGGCCAGCCAGCCGAGCCCGCCGTCCACGACGGCCCGGAAGACGACGATCTTCGCGAACAGGCCGGCGAGCCCCGGCGGCAGCCCGGCCAGGCAGACGAGGGCGAAGGCGAGGGACAGCCCGGCGGCCGGGCTCCGCGACGCCAGCCCCCGGTACGCCTCCAGGTCGCCGCCCTCGCGTTGCGACACCAGCATGACCACCGCGAAGGCGATCAGGTTCATCGCGGCATAGAAGACGAGGTAGGCGATCGACGCCCCGACGGCCACGCGGGGTCCGGCGGCATAGGCGGCCAGCGGCGCGAGGATGTAGCCCGACTGCGCGACCGACGACCAGGCCAGGAGCCGTACGGCGGCACGCTGCCGCATGGCGAGGACGTTGCCCGCCGTCATCGTCAGCGCGGCGACGACCGCCACCCCGGGAGCCCACAGCGCCGCCCTCTCCGGCAGCGCGGACGTCAGCAGCAGGATCAGCCCGGCGAAGCCGGACGCCTTGGACACCACCGACAGCAACGCCGCGACCGGGATCGGGGCGCCGTGGTAGACGTCCGCCGCCCAGAAGTGGAACGGCACCGCGGCGATCTTGAACGCGAAGCCCGCCACCACCAGCACGGTGGCCACCGCCGTGACCTGGGCCATGTCCCCGGCCGTGCCGCCCACCGTGCCGCCGACCGTGTCCCCGGTCGTCCGCAGGGCAGCGTCGATCCGGTCGAGGTGGACCGAGCCGGTCACGCCGTAGAGCAGCGACACGCCGAACAACGTGATCGCGGTGGAGACCACGGAGACCAGGAAGAGCTTGAGGGCCGCCTCCGACGCGCGGCCGTCATGACGTCTGAGCGCGGTCAGCGCGAAGACCGGCAGCGACACGAGTTCCAGCGACACGACCAGCATGAGGAGATCGCGGGAGGCCGGCAGCAGGACGGCCCCGGCCAGCGTGGCCAGCAGCAGGAAGTACCACTCCCCGGCCGGGATCCGGCCGCCCTCTCCCGGCCCGGTGCCGGCGATCTCCGTCATCGACAGCAGCACGACGACCAGCCCGGCGGCCAGCACAATCGCCGCGACGACCAGGGTGAAGCGGTCCGCGACGAACGAGCACGACGCCGCGGCGGACTCTCCTGCCAGGGAGGCGGGGACGCAGAACGTGCGCCGGGTCTCGCCGCTCGCGGCCTGGACGGCCACCACGGCCAGGGCCGCGGCCAGGCCGCCGAGCGTGACGAGGCCGAGCGCCCGCGCGCCGCCGGGCCGGGCGGGCAGGAACGCGTCCAGCAGCAGCACGAGCCCGGCCACCAGCACGAGGACCAGCGGCGCCGCCACGGCGGCGTAGTCGATGGACTGGATCACCCCGCCCGTCATGGCGCCACCCCCGGTCCGAGGAGCGCCTGTACGGCGGGCGTGGTGACGGCGAGCAGGGCCTTCGGCCACAGGCCGAACAGCACGATCAGCGCCACCAGCGGAAGCCAGGCCGCCAGCTCGTGGGCGGTGACGTCCCGGAAAGGCCGCTTCCCCTGGCCCGTCTCGACGGCATCGGCGGCGCCTGCTCCCAAAGCCCTGGCGGCGCCCGTCGCACCAGCCTCTCCGACGTCCGCCACGGCTTCGGGCTCCCGCTCCAGGGCGGCCACCGCGGCTGCTGCCGCGACCGGTTCGACCGGTTCGGCGCCCTCCCCCGCCTCGCTCAGCACCTCGCGTACGCCTTCGGCGGTGGCGAGCGGCGGTCCCGGCGGGATCGTCTCGACCGGCCGGCCGTGCGTCACCCGGGAGAGCATGCGCAGGAAGTAGGCCGCCGTGAGCACCGTGCCGAGCCCGCCGACGGCCATGAACACGAGGAACAGCGGCCGGGAGACGACGGCGGCCGGGCGGAACGCGCCGAGCAGCGCGAGCATCTCCCCCCAGAACCCGGCGAGGCCGGGCAGGCCCAGCGAGGCGACGCAGGCGAAGGTCAGCAGGGACGCGACGTACGGCAGGCGGCGCAGCATGCCGCCGCCCAGCCGCCTCATGTCGGCCGTGCCGTACCGCTCCTTGACGGCTCCGGCGAGGAAGAACAGCAGCCCGGTGATGAGCCCGTGGGCGACGTTGGCGAACAGGGCGCCGTTCAGGCCCACCGGCGTGAGCGAGGCGAACCCGAGCAGCACGAAACCCATGTGGCCGACGGACGAGTAGGCGATCATCCGTTTGAGGTCGCGCTGGGCGAGGCAGGCGAGCGAGCCGTACACGATGCCCACGACGGCGAGCGCGCCAAGCCAGGGGGCCAGGGCCGCGGCGCCCTCGGGGAGCACCGGGATCGCGATCCTGGCGAAGCCGTACGAGCCCATCTTGAGCAGCACGCCCGCGAGGAGGACCGAGCCGACGGTCGGCGCCTCGGTGTGCGCGTCGGGCAGCCAGGTGTGGAGCGGCCACATGGGCGTCTTCACCGCCAGGCCGAGCCCGATGGCGAGGAACGCGACGATCTGCGCCGACCGGGCGATTCCCGAGCCGTGCCGCCCGGCCAGCGCGACCATGTCGAGCGTGCCGGCCTGCGTCCAGACCACGAGCAGGCCGATGAGGAGGACGGCCGAGCCGAGCAGCGTGTAGAGGATGAACTTCAGAGCCGCCGCCCGCCTGCCCGCGCCGCCCCACAGGGCGATCACGAAGTACATCGGCACGAGCACGACCTCGAAGAACACGAAGAACAGCAGCAGGTCGAGGGCGAGGAACGTGCCGATCATGCCGACCTCGAGCACGAGCAGCGTGACGACCAGCGCGCCCGTGCGGCCCCCCGCGGGCGGGTGCCCCGCGAGGTGGACGAAGCACAGGAACGTCAGCAACGCGGTCAGCACGACGAGCGGCAGCGAGACGCCGTCCACCCCCAGGTGGAACCGCAGGCCGAGGCCGGGGATCCACGGCCGGTCGGTCCGCAGCTGCATGGCGGCGGGGCGCGCGTGGTCGAAGACCGCGGCGAGCGTGACGGCGAGGGCCAGCACCACGGCGGAGATCGCGATCCCCCAGGTCACCGCCCTGTCCCGGGCGGCGGGGGCGATGAGCGCTCCCAGCAGCGGCACGGCGACGAGCGCGATCGGCAGCCAGCTCATGTCGTCACCACCGCCACGCGAAGCCGCGTGCCGCCGCTGTGAGCCCGCCGCGTCATGTGAGCACCACCGCCGCGACCGCGATCAGCACGATCCCGGCCAGCAGGCCGGTGACGTAGAGCTGCGCGTTGCCGTTCTGGGCGCGCCGCACCAGGGCGGACAGGCCGAGCGTCGCCCGGCCCGAACCCCGGACCGCGCCGTCCACCAGCCGCGCGTCCGTGCGGACCACTCCCCGGGCCAGGCGCAGGACGGGCCGGGCGACCAGCGCGGCGTACGCGGCGTCGACGTAGAAGGCCCGCTCGCACGGCACCCGGAACGGGCCGAGCAGCCGGGCGGGGTCCTGCTCGGGCGCCGCCCGCCACAGGGCGTACACGATCCCGGCGCCGAGCAGCGCCACGGCGAGGCTGACGGCCGCCGACCCCCACTCGATCTCCACCCCGGTCATCGGGCCGGCCAGGCCGAGCAGCAGGGCGGGCACGGCCAGCACGCCGGCGGGCCACAGCATCGACGCGGGCGCCTCCCTGCCGTCGAAGACATGGGCGACACCGGGCGGCGGCTCCGCGAGCGGCTCGATCCGGGTGGGACCGAAGAACGTGCGCAGCCAGGCGCGGGCGGCGTACGCCCCGGTCACCCCCACGGTCAGCAGCGCCGACGCCTGCACGAACGGCTGGGCCGGTCCCGTCCCGTGCTCGATCGCCGAGATCACCGCGTCCTTGCTGAAGAAGCCGCTCGCCGGCGGCAGTCCCGCGAGCGCGGCGAAGCCGACGGTCATCGTCCAGAACGTCACGGGAAGGGCGGTGCGCAACCCGCCCATGTGACTGATCAGGTTCGACCCGACGTGGTGGATGACCAGGCCCGCGCAGAGGAACAACAGCGCCTTGAACGCGCCGTGCGACACCAGGTGGAACATCGCCGCCCGGTCGGACCCGGCCGCCAGCGCGGCGGCCATGTAGGCGAGCTGGCTGATCGTCGAGTAGGCCAGCACACGTTTGAGGTCGCTTTGCGCCAGCGCGGCCAGCGCGGCGCCCAGCATGCCGACGGCCGCGACCACGCCCAGCACGTCGAGCGTGGGCGGCGCCGCGAGGAAGGCGGGATAGAGCCGGGCGACGGCGAAGATCCCCGCGGCCACCATCGTGGCCGCGTGGATGAGCGCGCTGATCGGGGTGGGCCCGGCCATCGCGTCGGGCAGCCAGGTCTGCAGCGGCACCTGCGCGCTCTTGCCCGCGACCCCGGCGAGCAGCAGGAGCGTCGCGGCGATCAGCGTGCCCCTGTTTTCGGCGTGCTGGAGGATGTCGGCGCGCAGCACGTCGTCGATCCGGAAGCTGCCCGCGGCCGTGCCGAGGATGAAGATCCCGAACAGGAAGCCGACGTCGCCGAGCCGGGTGACCAGGAACGCCTTGACCGCCGCCCGGGAGTTGGCCCGGTCCTCCCACCAGTGCCCGATGAGCAGGTAGGAGCACAGGCCCATGATCTCCCAGCCGACGTAGAGGACGATCAGGTCCCCCGCGTAGACCACCAGCAGCATGGCGCTGGTGAACAGGCTGACGAACGCGCTGTAGGACGGGTAGCGGGGCTCGTCCCGCATGTACCCGACCGAGTAGACCTGCACCGCCAGCGCGACCACGACGACCAGGATGCCGGCGAGCACTGACAATCCGTCGGCGCGCAGAGTCAGGGAGATCGGCGCCGCTCCCGTCTCGACCAGCGTCAGCGTGCCCTCGGCCCGTCCGGGGAGCAGCTCCGACCAGAAGCGCCCGCCCGCCGGGGCTGTACGACGCGCGAGGGCCGTGGCGAGCCACACCGTGAGCGCCGCCGACACCGCGCCCGGGACGATCGCGAACCACGCCGCCCGCCGATACGCCGCCGGTCCGCTACGAGCGCCCAGATTCCGGGTGCCCAGGCGGGTCGCGAGCAGCCCGGCCACGGCGGCGGCGAACGGCAACAGGACGATCAGGGCCACCACGGCGATCACGAGGCGTCCTCCCCCTCCGGGCGCCCCGGATCGGGTGTCCGTACGACTTCGGCGAGCGCGCGCAGCCGGTCGACGTCGACGGTCCGCCGAGTGCGGAAGACCGCCAGCACGATCGCCAGCCCCAGGCCGACCTCGGCCGCGGCGATCACGATGACGAACAGCGTCAGCACCTGACCGCCGTGCAGACGGTCCCCGAGCCAGACGTCGAAGGCCACCAGGTTGAGGTTGACCGCGTTGAGCATCAACTCGACCGACATCAGCACGAGGATCGCGTTGCGCCGGGCCAGCACGCCGTACACACCGATGGAGAACAGCAGGGCGGAGACCACCACCGGGTAGACGAGGTGCATGGCGCTCACCGCCTCCGGACCGCGGGTCTGGCCGATAACGAGGTCATTCCCGCCCCCTGATGTCGGTGCGGGACAGGACGATCGCGCCGACCAGCGCGGCGAGCAGGAGCACCGACAGCGCCTCGAACGGCAGCACCCAGGTGCGGAAGACGCTCGCCCCCAGGGATCCGGCCGACCCCTGCCCGGGCCGGAGCGGCGCGTACGCCGTGCGGAAGCCGGTGACGACCACGGTGACGAGCACGCCGGCGGTCGCGAGGGCGACCAGCGCGGCGGCCCACCGGTTGCCCGAGTCGAGGCCGGCGGAGGGCCCGATGGGCGCGCGGGTCAGCATGATGCCGAACAGCAGCAGCACCACGACCGCGCCCACGTAGATCAGCACCTGCACCCAGGCGACGAACTCGGCCGTCAGCACCAGGTAGCCGCCCGCGAGCGCGCCGAAGCAGACGACCAGCCACAGCGCCGCGTGGACGAGTTGCCTGGTCGTGACGACCAGCAGTGCCGAGCCGACGGCGACGGCGCCGAGCAGCAGGAAGACGACCTCAGGCCCCGAGGGCGGCCACAACCCCGGCGCCTGGGAGGTCATCGCTCCCCCTCGGGCCCGTCCTTCTTCTCCGGCGACGATCCGTTCTTCCTGGGCAGCGAGCCCGGCGGCCGGATGGAGCGGATGTCCCGCATGGCTCTCGGCGGCTCACGCCGCGGATGGCTCTCCGGGGCCTTCACGGGTTCGGCCGCCGGTCGCGCGGTCTCCCGCGCTGTTTCCCGCGCTGTTTCCCGCGTGGTTTCCCGCGTGGTTTCCCGCGTGGTTTCCCGCGCGGTCTCCTGGGCCGCCTCCTGAGCCGTCTCCTGAGCCGCGGACGCGCCCTCGGCCGGTCCCTTCACCCGCGCCGGCGGCGCCGTACGGCCGGCCGGCGCCGGGCGGGAACCGGCCGACAGTTCCTTCGGCGGTTCGGCGCCGATCTCGTGCGCCGGCGGCGGGGGCACGGTCGCGGCCCACTCGCCCAGCCTGTCCTTCTCGTGCAGGAGGTCACGGATGTCGTACTCGGCGTACTCGAACTCCGGTGACCAGAACAGCGCGTCGAAGGGGCACACCTCGATGCAGATGCCGCAGTACATGCACAGCGAGAAGTCGATCGCGAAGCGGTCGAGTACGTTGCGGGCGCGCGGACGGCCGCCCTCGGGCGCGGGCAGGGTCTCCTTGTGGGAGTCGATGTAGATGCACCAGTCGGGACACTCCCGGGCGCACAGCATGCAGACGGTGCAGTTCTCCTCGACCAGGGCGATGACGCCCCGGCTGCGGGCGGGCAGGTCGGGGTGGACCTCCGGGTACTGCTGCGTCTCCGACTTACGCAGCATGTGCCGCATGGTCACGGCCAGGCCCTTGGCCAGCCCTTCTCCTGGAATGCGCGCCACACGCTCATCATCGCGCACTATCGGCGGCGAGTGAACGTGTGACTCCATCCCGACGGTTTTCCACATCATCCACACGGTCATCCCCAAGGTTGTCCACAGGGGTGTGGGGAGAAGGGGCAGCGCAAACACCGACATATCCGTATCGTCTGGACCATGAACGGCTATGGGGGGCCGGGAGGTTACCCGCCCGGACCGCAACGACCGCAGGGACCACAAGGGCACGGACCGCAGGGACCACAAGGGCCGCGCGGACAGGGACCACAGGGGCACGGACCGCAGGGACCACAAGGGCACGGACCGCAGGGACCACGAGGGCCGCGCGGACAGGGACCACAGGGACCACAGGGACCACAGGGACCACAGGGACCACAGGGACCACAGGGGCAGGGACCACAGGGGCAGGGACCACAGAATCCGTACCGGCACCGGGGGGGACCGTACGGGCAGCAGTGGCCGGGCCCTTACGGCGCCCATCCGGCGTCGCCCGCACAGCCACCCGTGCCACCGCCCCCTCCCCCGCCGATGCCCCCACCGCCACCCATGCAGCGGCCTTCCAGCGCGCCCAGCTACCTGTGGGCGCTCGCCCCGCTGTACACCTGCGGCTTCGGGACCCCCCTCACCATGCTGTACGCCGCTCTGCGCAGGCGCAGCGCGTGGTACGGGGCCGCTTCCGCCGGGTACGCCACGGCCATCGGCACGTGGATCTATCTGGCCGAGGCGTACGACGAAGCCGAAGCACCGTTCCTCGTGTCCCTCGCCATGGTCCTCGGCATGCTCGGCCCCTGGCTCGTCGGCACCGTGCACTCGCTCGCGGTCAGGAAGCAGGTCTTCGACGACCTCGTGCCGGATTCGTCCGCGAACGAGCAGGCGGTCGCGTTCGTGCAGCACCGCCGCGCCCTGCGGGAACAGGCCAGGGAACTCGCGCAGCGCGATCCCGTGCTGGCACGCGAGCTGCGGATAGGGCGGCCCGACCTGCCGAGGCAGTACGACGACGGCGGTTTGGTCGACGTCAACCGCGCCCCCGCTTCGGTGATCGCCGGCTTGCCGGGACTGACGCCCGCGCTCGCCGAGCAGATCGTGCGCGTACGCGACCAGGTCGGCGGCTTCGTCTCGGCCGAGGACGTCTCGGCCGCCGCATCCCTGCCTCCGAACCTCACCGCCGATCTCGCCGAATACGGCATTTACCTCCCATAGTCATTCGGTAATCCCGGTTGTCGTCGCACATATCCCTGGCTGAGCGATCGGTGTTTCCTTAGGCTCTACGGTGCGTCAGCCGTGAGAAACGGGAGGGCCAGTGACGTCATCCGAGATCGCCGAATGCAGGGCGGACATGGCCGCGGCCGCCATCGCCGTGCGGGAGATCCTCCAGGCGCTCACCGCCGTCCCCGCCATGTTCGGTGACCACACCTGGCAGGGCCCGGCGGCCGACCGCTGGGCGACCGGCTGGAACGCCAGAAGGACCCAGCTCACCAGGCTGTTCGACGCCGTGCTCGCCGAGCAGCCGCACCTGATCGCCCGTGTGGAGGAGGCGGAGCGCCGCAAAGCCGCCTCGTAGGCCGCCGCACCGGGAAGGATCGCCGTGGGGGAGTTCGTCGGAGTCGATCCCGAAAATCTCAAGGAGCTGACCAAACGACTGGAACAGCTTCATGAGTTGCTGGCCCGGCACAGTCCGCTCATACAGCAGAAAATGCAGAAATGGGGGAGCGAAGTCGCGGTCACCTCGCTGCCCGGCCTCATCGCCGCCGCGCTCGACGACGTCCGCGACATGGACGCCCGCACGACCAGGGCGTACGAACTGGCGAGGCAGCAGGGCTGGAGCGCGCTGGGCCGGGCTCCCGGCGTCCTCGGCCTCACCTCCAATCGACCGCCCAACGTACGGCTGGACTGGGAGGCGACGGGGCAGAGCGGATACCAGGGCGAGCGCGATGCGGAGACGCTGGCCGCCGCCCTCGCGGCGAAGGACCCCGAGGACGCACGCATCGCTCTCCTGGGACTGCCGGAGAGTCTGCGGCGGCACCTCGCCGACAAGGACTACCAGGCGGCCTTCTGGGCGGGGGCGGGCCCACTCGCGCTACGCGCGGCCCGCGCGCTGTACGAACGAGCGGGTAGCGCGCTGTTCAGCGCGGAGAGCGTGAGCGTACTGCGGGCGCTCGGGGCGTCCCTGGCCGCCGCCAGCCAGATGCGCGTCGGCACGGGCAAGGACCGCCGCCCGTTGCTGCCCGCCGCGACCCGCGCCACCCTCACCGGAAGCTCCGACCCCTGGTCGGTCGGAATGCTCGTGAAGTACGGCCCCGAGGGCAGGTCGTGGGACTCCCGTCTGCTCGCCGACCTGACTCGCGCCATGCTCGACGCCCGCGCCGCGGGCAAGACCATCTGGCCGCCCGCCCGCGGCAAGCTGGAGACCGACGTCGACGCCTCACGTCATCAGCGGCTCATGGCGGAGTACGACGCCGTGGGGGCCGTCCTCCAACGGGCCGCGGAAAACGGGATGGCCGCCCGGCACGTGCTGGGCGATCCGGCCACCGGCCTCAAATACGCCCGCATGCTCGTCAGCGACTCCTGGCACACCCCCGGCTACGACGCGAGCCTGTACTCCAGCGCCTATCTCGACCCAGTCAGCAGGGATGCAGCCCCCGGCTACCTCGAACCCCCCGGGAAAATCGACACCTCTTCCTCCACGGCCGCCTTCCTCAAGGCCGCCGTCTCGGCGGAGCGGGGCACGTCAACGGACGCCAAGGAGTCGGCCTGGTCCGTCGTTCACATCGCACAAGCCACCGCCGACTTCTCCAAGCTTCACCCGCAGACGGTGCTGCCCAGAGAGATCCGGCACGCACTGATCTACACCGCCGACCGCTACCTCCCCGATTTCGCCGCCTCGGCAAGTCATGAGTTCACCGCATCCATCGCGATGCAGAGAGGCGAGGATGCCGCAAATCCCTGGGCTCCTGTCGTACGGCCGGCTGAACTGGAGGCTCTGTTCGGGCAGGCACTGCAGGAACCGAAAGAGTTCGGTGCTTACAAGGGAAAGATGGACGGGCGTATAAGCGTTGCCGTCGCCGCCACAATCAGAGACCCCTCAGATCAGAATTACCTACGGGAGATGGGCGGCCTCTACGGCATGATCCAGAGAATTCAGGGCGACCACCACTTCGCCGAGGAACAGCTGAAGGACGAGCAAGCCACCCGCACGCAGACGGCGATCTCGATAATCAGCGGAGGCTTCGGCGCATTGAGCTTCAGCAACCCACTCGGCCCGGGAACGATCACGCAGATCCTCGTCGCCCTGGCTGCCCCGCCGCTCAACGCCATGTTCGACACCGACTTCGCCCTTCAGGCGTTTAAGAGCAACGCGGACGACTTTCGTGCTCAAGTCCTGCATGTCGAGGCGCCAGTACTACAGGGTTTGATACTGGCCGGCGCGATCAACCCGCCCGACGATGCAAGCTGGGTGAAGAACGGCGTTGTCACTCGCACCGCGGCGATGGCCGACTGGATGAGCCGGCACTCCGACACGAGGTATTCGGGAAAGACTTTCACGGAATGGGTCAAAGAGGCGCAGGACGCCATGAGGTTACAACAATGATGAGGCGTCGTCTGGCCAGTCTCCTGGCCGTCGCCGTCTGCACCCAGATGCTGGCGAGTTGTACACGGATAGAACCGCCCACTTCACCTGAGACAGGTGAAGCAGAACGGCGCGGCCAGGCTCTCGTCGCCGTAGTCCAATGCTTCGTGGACCACAACGTGCTGGCGCGGAGCGAGGCGGAGAGCCATTCATGGTTCGAGAACGGCAAGGTGCAGCAGACTGCGGCCCTCGTGGACTGGGCGAGCAGCCACGCGGAAACCAGCTTCAGTGGGAAGACACTGCAGGTGTGGGAGGACGAGGCGACGGCGGGGTGGCCGGGGTGGAGGTGCCCGCTGTGAGACCGCTCAGGCGGTGAGGACCCTGACGACGCCGGTGAGGGCGAGCTGGAGGAGGGCGAGGGGCACCAGGACGGTCCAGGCGAACTTCTGCAACTGGTCCTCGCGCATCCGGGGATAGCTCACCCGGACCCAGATGACGACGAAGGCCAGGGCGAAGACCTTGATGAGCGTCCAGACCGGTCCGGGCAGGAGCGGGCCCTGCCAGCCGCCGAGGAACAGCACGGTCGTCAGGGCGGACAGGACGACGATCCCGGCGTACTCGGCGAGCATGAACAGGGCGAAGCGGAACCCGGTGTACTCGGTCATCGGGCCCATGATGAGCTCGGATTCGGCGATCGGCATGTCGAACGGCGGCCGCCGCAGCTCGGCCAGCCCGGCGACGAAGAAGACGAAGGCGCCGATCGCCTGCCAGGGAAGCCACCACCAGCGCCACTGCTCGGCGATGCCCTGAAGGGACAACGTGCCCGCGGCCATCGCCACGCTGGAGGCCGCGAGCACCAGTGGCAGCTCGTACGACATGAGCTGGGCGGCGGCCCGGATGCCGCCGAGGGCGCTGTACTTGTTGGCCGAGGCCCACCCGGCCATGATCGCGCCGAGTACGCCGACGCCCATCACCGCCAGCACGAAGAACAGCCCCACGTCGAGGTCCACGGCCGCCAGCCCGGGGCCGACCGGAATCACGACCATCACGACCAGGTACGGCACGAGCGCCACCGCCGGGGCGATCGCGAACACCCGCCGGTCGGCGGCGGCCGGAATCACGTCCTCCTTCTGGGCGAACTTGACGCCGTCCGCGAGGAGCTGGGCCCAGCCGTGGAAACCGCCGGCGTACATCGGCCCGAGGCGGGACTGCATGTGGGCCATGGCCTTGTGCTCCATCTGCCCGACGATCAGCGGCAGCAGCAGGAACGCCGCCACCACGACGACCAGCCGGACCGCGACGTCGAGCACCTCGGCCATGGCACCCCTCTCAGCCGGAGGCCCAGTCGGGCGGCACGCCCGGGGGCGACATCCTTCGGCGGCTCGGCGAGCCGTGGCCGGACTCCCCCGGTTCCTTGGCTCCGGGCCAGGCCTTGGCGACGCGGGCGGCCAGCACGAAGTCCTTGCGCAGCGGGTGGCCTTCGAAACCGTCCGGCAGCAGGAGCGGGCGCAGGTCGGGATGGCCGTCGAAGACCACGCCGAACATCTCGTACGTCTCCCGCTCGTGCCAGTTCGCCCCGCGGAAGACACCGGTGGCGGTCGGCAGGCGGGGGTCGGCGCGCGGGACCCGGGTGCGCACGAGCAGGTGCGCGAACGCGACCGGGTCGAACACGTGGGCCACGACAGCGAACGCCTCGGGCGGTTCGTCCACGGCGGTCAGCCAGTCGAAGAACTCGAATCCGGCCGACCGCGCGAACGCCATCGCCTCGACCCACTCGCCGGGGTCCACGTCGAGCACGTCCTGGCCGAAGGAGTCGGTGACGCGTGAGCCGTACCGCTCGCGCAGAACCTCGATGGCGCTCACGACTCCGCCTCCGGCAGGTAGCGGTCCTCCAGCGTCTCGGCCGCGATCTTCTCCTGGAGCTTCATGATGCCGTGCAGCAGCGCCTCGGGGCGGGGCGGGCAGCCGGGGACGTACACGTCCACCGGGATGATCTGGTCGACGCCCTTGGTGACGCAGTAGGAGTCCCAGTACGGCCCGCCCGAGTTGGAGCAGGCGCCGAACGAGATGACGTACTTGGGATCGGGCATCTGCTCGTACAGCCGGCGTACGGCCGGGGCCATCTTGTCCGTCACCGTGCCCGACACGATCATGAGGTCGGCCTGCCGGGGGCCGTTGGCGAACGGGATGACCCCGAAGCGGATGAAGTCGTGCCTGCTCATCGACGTGGCGATGAACTCGATGGCGCAGCAGGCCAGCCCGAAGTTGAAGACCCACAGTGAGTAGCGACGGCCCCAGTTCAGCACGAACTTCATCGGTTTGGGCGCCAGCCGGGACACCGGCCCCACCGTGGGCATCGGGAGATCGTTCACGGGCATGCGGTCACCGCCATGCCGTCCATTGTCCTCCCCGTAGCCGGTCGGGTCACGTCCAGCCCAGCACCCTCTTGCGCCAGGCGTACAGGATGCCGAGCGCGATGAACGCGAGGAAGACGAACATCTCCACCAGCGTCGTCATGCCGTATCCGGGCGCGGCGAAGACGGTGGCCCAGGGGAAGAGGAACACGGCGTCGACGGCGAAGACCACGTAGAGATACGTGAAGACGTAGTAGCGGATCTGCGACTGCGCCCAGCCCTCGCCGACCGGGTCGACTCCGCACTCGTACGTCGTGAGCTTCTCGGGGGTCGGCCGGCTCGGTCGTAACATGCGGTTCACGAACAGGCCGCCGGCGAAGATCGCTACGCCGACGAGGAAGAGGGCGACGACCACGGCATATGAGCCGAAATATCCACTCATACCGCCTCCAGACTTCGAGGATAACCCCGGCACGATCTCAAGGGCTGAACACTTGGCGGTCACACGGGGGTCCCGCGCATATAGTTGAGGATCGTGACCCGAATCAAGCTCGTCGCCCGCTTGCACCTAGACCTGTGCCGGCTCGCGTCGGGCCTGTGTCGCCCGGAAGGTTCGCGAGGCTGACGGTGCGCCGCCCCCCCGGCGGCCAGGCACCGAACGGGAACGCGCCACAGGCGTGGAAAGTCCCGGTAGACCGCACCTCAAGTGCGCATCTACGAAAAACCAGCGTGACCCCGATGGATCTAGCATGGATATGACAACGTGCCACAAGCAGGCTGGCCTGGGCGCGTCAAGGAGGACTGAGGAGCTGTGACCAAGCAGGTTCAGCAACTCGACCGTGTGATCATCCGGTTCGCGGGTGACTCGGGCGACGGAATGCAGCTCACCGGTGATCGGTTCACGGCGGAGACGGCCCAGTTCGGCAACGACCTGTCGACGCTCCCCAACTTCCCGGCGGAGATCCGCGCCCCCGCGGGCACCCTGCCCGGGGTGTCGAGTTTCCAGTTGCACTTCGCCGACCACGACATCCTGACCCCCGGCGACGCCCCCAACGTGCTGGTGGCGATGAACCCGGCCGCGTTGAAGGCGAACCTGGGCGACCTGCCCAAGGGCGCCGACATCATCGCCAACACCGACGAGTTCACCAAGCGCAACCTGTCCAAGGTCGGCTACGACGGCAACCCGCTCGAAGACGACTCCCTGGCCGAGTGGCGGCTGCACGCGGTGCCGCTGACCTCGCTGACGGTCAAGGCGCTCGAGGGTTTCGACATCTCCAAGAAGGACGCCGAGCGGGCCAAGAACATGTTCGCGCTCGGGCTGTTGTCGTGGCTGTACCACCGGCCGACAGAGGGCACGATCGCGTTCCTGGAGGCCAAGTTCGCCCGCAAGCCCGAGATCGCCAAGGCGAACATCGCGGCGTTCCAGGCGGGCTGGAACTACGGCGAGACGACCGAGTCGTTCTCGGTCTCCTATGAGATCAAGCCGGCCACCCTGCGGCCGGGGACCTACCGCAACATCTCCGGCAACCAGGCCCTGGCCTACGGGCTGATCGCGGCGGCGGTACAGGCCAAGCTGCCGCTGTTCCTCGGCTCCTACCCGATCACCCCGGCCTCTGACATCCTGCACGAGCTGTCCAAGCACAAGCACTTCGGCATCCGCACCTTCCAGGCCGAAGACGAGATCGCCGGCGTCGGCGCCGCCCTGGGAGCCGCGTTCGGCGGGTCGCTGGCCGTGACCACCACCTCCGGGCCCGGTGTCGCGCTGAAGGCCGAGACCGTCGGTCTGGCCGTGACCACGGAGCTGCCGCTGATCATCGTGGACGTGCAGCGGGCCGGCCCGTCCACCGGCATGCCGACCAAGACCGAGCAGACCGACCTGCTGATGGCGATGTTCGGCCGCAACGGCGAGTCGCCGGTGCCGGTGCTGGCCCCGGCCACCCCCTCCGACTGTTTCACCATGGCCGTCGAGGCGGCGCGGATCGCCCTTGCGTACCGCACGCCGGTCATGCTGCTGTCGGATGGGTACCTGGCCAACGGCTCGGAGCCGTGGCGCATCCCCGAGATCGATGAGCTGCCCGACATCTCGGTGCAGTTCACCACGCAGCCGAACGGCGAGGACGGTACCACCTACCTGCCGTTCAAACGAGACCCGCAGACGCTGGCCCGGCCGTGGGCGGTGCCCGGCACCCCCGGGCTGGAGCACCGGATCGGCGGCATCGAGAAGGCCGACGGCACCGGGAACATCTCCTACGACCCGGACAACCACGACCGGATGGTCCGGCTGCGCCAGGCCAAGATCGACGGCATCGACGTGCCCGACCTGACCGTGGACGACCCCGACGGCGACGCCCGGGTGCTCGTGCTCGGCTGGGGCTCCACCTACGGGCCGATCGCGGCCGCCGCCCGCCGGGTCCGCGCCGCCGGGCACAAGGTGGCCCAGGCGCACCTGCGGCACCTGAACCCGCTGCCGGCCAACACCGGCGAGGTCCTGCGCGCCTATGACAAGGTGCTGCTGCCCGAGATCAACCTCGGCCAGCTGGCCATGCTGCTGCGGGCCCGTTTCCTGGTCGACGTGATCAGCTACAACCGGGTGCGCGGGCTCCCGTTCAAGGCCGCCGAGCTCGCCGCCGTCATCCAGGACGTCATCGGGGACGTGATCGAAAGTGACTGACACCCTCAACGGGAGCCTCAACGGCAAGGGCCTGGCCCTGATCCCCCGCACCGACGCCAAGCAGACCATGAAGGACTTCAAGTCCGACCAGGAGGTGCGCTGGTGCCCCGGCTGCGGTGACTACGCGATCCTGGCCGCGGTGCAGTCCTTCCTGCCCGACCTGGGCCTGCGCCGGGAGAACATCGTGTTCGTCTCCGGCATCGGCTGCTCCTCGCGCTTCCCGTACTACCTCGACACCTACGGCTTCCACTCCATCCACGGGCGGGCCCCGGCCATCGCCACCGGGCTGGCCGCCTCCCGGCCGGACCTGTCGGTGTGGGTCATCACCGGCGACGGGGACGCTTTGTCGATCGGCGGCAACCACCTGATCCACGCGCTGCGCCGCAACGTCAACCTGAACATCCTGCTGTTCAACAACAGGATCTACGGCCTGACCAAGGGGCAGTACTCCCCGACCAGCGAGATCGGGAAGATCACCAAGTCGACGCCGATGGGGTCGCTGGACAAGCCGTTCAACCCGATCAGCCTCGCGATCGGCGCCGAGGCCGGGTTCGTCGCCCGGACCATCGACTCCGACCGCAAGCACCTGCAGAGCGTGCTGCGCCAGGCCGCCGAGCACCGGGGCGCGTCGCTGGTGGAGATCTACCAGAACTGCAACATCTTCAACGACGGTGCCTTCGACACGCTCAAGGACCCGGCCACCCGCGACGAGATCACCGTCAAGCTGGAGCACGGCCGGCCGATCGTCTTCGGCACCGGCGACAACGAGCAGGCCGTACGGCTGTCGCCCACCGGCGGCCTCCAGGTCGTGCCCCGCGCGCAGGTGGCCGACAGCGAGATCCTCGTCCACGACGCCCACAACGTGGACCCGTCGCTGGCGTTCGCGCTGTCGAGGCTGGACGAGCCGGCCTTCAAGCACGTCCCGATCGGCGTCTTCCGCTCGGTCGACCGGCCGTCCTACGACCACCTCCTCAACGAGCAGGTCCAGGCGGCGACGGCCGACAAGGGCACCGGCAGCCTCGCCGACCTCCTCCACGGTGGAGACACCTGGACCATCGGCTGACCGAACCACAAGAGAAGGGGCCCGTCTTCGGACGGGTCCCTTTTGTATTAGCGGGCCCGAACATTGTTCTCGCCGTCAACCCGGGTCTCGACCGGACCGTCTCCCTTGCCGAGACGCAGCATGATCCAGCACCTAGGGAGAGCGCATGGCCCGGGCCCCTTCCTCCGGACCGCCGTCACCCGCACGGCCGGAAGAACCACCATGGGTGGGCAGGAAGGTCCTGGTCACGGGAGCGTCGGGATTCATCGGCAGCCGTCTCGCTCTCCGGCTCGCCGGCATGGGCGCCGAGGTGCACACCCTCAGCCGAGGTCCCGTGCACCGGCAGGACCCAGGCCTGGGTGAACAAGCGATCTGGCACGCGGCCGACCTCCGCGACCGGGAGACGACCGGGGCACTGCTCCAGAAGATCCGCCCGGACGTCGTCTTCCACCTGGCCGGTGAGGTCGACGGAGCGAGGGACGCCGACCTCGTGCTGCCCACACTGGAGAGCAATCTCCTCGCCACGGTGAACCTGCTGCATCACGCCGCGGCCCTCCCCGGGGTCCGGGTGATCCTCTGTGGCTCCAGTGAGGAACCCCGGCCCGCGAACGAGCAGTCGCCGCCCCCGTCGCCGTACGCGATGGCCAAATGGGCGGCCACCGGCTACGCACAGCTGTTCCACCGGTTGTGGGGCGTCCCGGTGACCGTGCTGCGACCGACCATGGTCTACGGTCCCGGCCAGCGGGACGCCCGGAAGCTGGTGCCGTACCTCGCACTGTCTCTTCTGCGCGGCGAGGAGCCACGTCTCACCAGCGGGAGCAAGCGGGCCGACTGGGTGTACGTGGACGACGTGGTCGACGCGTTCGTCCTGGCCGGTGAGACCGACCGGGCCGCCGGGCAGGTGCTGGACGTCGGTACGGGGGTTCTCACCTCCGTCAGGGAGACCGTGGAGTTGCTCTTCCGTGTCTCCGGCACCCCACTGCGGCCGCGGTTCGGCGCGGTCGCCGACCGCCCCCTGGACGTGGCCCAGACCGCCGACGTCGGGCCGGCGGCCGAAATCCTCGGCTGGAAGGCGGCCGTCGGCCTGGAAGAAGGGCTGCGACGGACGCTGGCCTGGTATGCCGAGCGCAGGTAACAGAAGACTCCAGAAAGGCGATAGCCGTACCGTGACCGTTATCTTCTCAGGTCCCCTTCTGACGGACGAAGAGCGCCGCACACGCCTCTACGAGGGGCAGGTCTTCCTGTATCCGGCCCGCCCCGAGTCCCAGGCGCTGATCGAGTTCGCGCGGGAGTTGATCGGTGACGCGTTCGGCGGGTTGGACCCGGAAACGGCCCAGTACGAACTGCCCGTGGAGAAGTTCGCCGCGATCCTCGCCGAGCTCAAGCCGAAGTTCATCCACCACCCGCGCGCGAAGGAACTGCTGCGGGCGCTGCTGCTCTCCTTCGGCTGCGACGCCGACCGGACGTATTTCGACGTGCCGAGGATGCGGTCGTCCACCTCTGACGACTACCTCACCACAGGGATCGCCTACGCGTTCCACCCGCACCGGGACACCTGGTATTCGGCGCCTCTGAGCCAGGTCAACTGGTGGATCCCGATCTACGAGGTCGTCCCCGAGAACGTGATGACGTTCCATCCGCGTTACTGGAGCACCCCGGTCAAGAACGGGTCCGCCCGCTACGACTATTACGAGTGGAACCGGACCAGCCGGTTCAACGCGGCGCAGCACATCGGCACCGACACCCGGGAGCAGCCCAAGCCCGAGGAGCCGATCGAGCTGGAACCCCGGGTGACGCTCGTGCCCGAGCCGGGCGGCGTCATGATCTTCTCCGGCAACCAGTTGCACTCGTCGGTGCCGAACACGTCGGGCAAGACCCGCTTCAGCATCGACTTCCGTACGGTCAACGTGGACGACGTCATCGCGCGGCGCGAGGCGCCCAACGTCGACTGCGCGTGCACCGGCACCACACTCCGCGACTTCCTGCGTGTCTCCGATCTGGAGCGGCTGCCGGAGGATGTCGCGCTCGCCTACGAGGGCAAGGGCTGATGATCGTTTCGGCATCGGAAGGTCTCCGCACGCCCCCAGGAGCCCCCGCATCAGAGAGGCCCCGCCCATGAGCCGTCTGAACGCCCTGCGCAGCCGCTTCGTCGACGCGCCCGACTCGCTGGGCGCGAAGGCCCGGGCGCGGCGGTGGAGCTGGTTCGCCGAGTGCTTCCCGGACCTCGACCGGATGAACGTGATCGACCTCGGGGGGACGGCCGGGGCCTGGCTGCGCGCCCCGGTCAGACCGGCCCACGTGCACATCGTCAACCTGGAGCAGCCGCCGCCTGACCTGCCGTCCTGGCTGCGCGCCGACGTCGCGGACGCCTGCGACCTGCCGGCCGCGATCCGGAGCGGCACCTACGATTTGGTCTTCTCCAACGCGGTGATCGAGCACGTGGGTGGTCACCAGCGCCGGCAGATCTTCGCCGACACCGTGAACGCACTGGCCGACCGTCACTGGGTGCAGACGCCCTACCGCTACTTCCCGGTCGAGCCGCATTTCCTGTTCCCGGGCTTCCAGTTCCTCCCGCTGACGGCCCGGACGGAGATCCTCCGCCGCTGGCCGCTCATCCACACGCCGACCTCCGATCGGGAGGCCGCACGGCGCATCGTGATGGACGTCGAACTGCTCAGCGTGACGGAGATGCGACACTACTTCCCCGGCTCGCGGATCCGGTTCGAACGGCTGGCCGGCCTGGTGAAGTCGGTGATCGCCTACAGGCGCGCCTGACGCCGGACGAGCGGCCGGGCCCCGCCGAGGGCCCGGCCGCTCGTCGTCGTCACGACTTGTCGGGGTTCACGGCCCCGCCGTCCTCCCAGGTGTTGCCCTGCCAGACGTTGCCGGAGCCCTCGTGGTCCCAGTAGGCCACCGGGCCGGCGTGCCCGCCCTTGGGCCACACCTGACGGCTGAAGACGTTGCCGATGACCTTGACGTTCGACGAGGTGCCCTTGGTGCCCGCCCCGGCGTACAACGCCCAGCCGCCGCCCGCCAGCAGGTTGCCCTCCACCGTCACGTCGCGGATCACGCCGAAATCCTGGAACAACGCGATGGCGCCGGTCTGGTCGAGCGTGTTGATGACCGTGTTGCGCCGGATGATCAGCTGCGTGCCCTTGGCCGGCGCGCTGGTGCTCATGATCATGTCCGTGTGGTCGCCCGAGTAGTACTTGGGGTCGTGGAGGTAGGAATCCTCCACCACGCCCTGCTCGGTGCAGATGCCGTTCGAGATCGTGTGGATGTCCACGCGCCGGATCGTGATCATCCTCCCCTGGTTGAGGATGCCGAACTGGGTGCGCACCTTGCCGTTGCCGAAGACCTCGACGTCCTCGACCGTCAGCCCCGAGTGGCCCTCACGCTGGAGGATCCCCCAGTAGTCCCGCTGCCCGCGGACCCGCGTGTTGCGGATGGTCACGTTGTCCGCGTCCACCGTGATGTCGCCGTAGACGTCCAGGCCGTCGATGACCGTGCCGTCCTTGGTGATGACGAGCGAGTCGGACCTCTTGAGCGTGACACCCGCGGGGACTCCCGTGTTGCCCGGGCCCGGCCAGGCTCCCGTACGCGGCGGCGTCGGCTCGTTCGAAGGTGCCGGGGAAGGGCGGGCGGACGCGGACCTCGACGGCGTCGGCGAGGGCCGGTCCGGGGAGGGGGTGCGCGACGGGCTGTACGCCGGACTGTGCACCGGGCTGTGTGTCGCGCTGGGTGAGGGCGTCACGTCGGGCGAGGGACGCGCGCTACGCGAAGGGGTCGCGCTACGCGAAGGAACGACGCCGGGAGAGGGGCTGCGCGTGGGGACGGCGCTGGAAGAAGGGCTGCGCGTGGGACGGACTGTCGGCCGGTGGGTCGGCCAGAATGTCGGGCGAGTCGTCGGGCGGGTGGTCGGCGACGCCTCCGGCGGGGGGCCGGCCGAGACGCCCGGACGCGGAGAGGCCGACGGTCTCGCCGTCCAGGACACCCTCGGAGTGGGCCGCACAGTGGGTCGCGCTGTGGGCCGCGCTGTGGGCCGGTGTCCCCTCCGCGGTGGCAGGGTGGTCCACCAGGTGACCGCCGGATACGGGTTCCGCCGCCCCGTGGGAGCCGGCGTCGCCCCTGCGCGGTCGCGGCGGGAGGATGTCGAGGCCCTGACCGCCTCGGCGCCGGCCGCCCGCGGTTTCGCCCGCGCGTCCTGCTCCGCGCCGTCTCGCGTGCCGTCTCGCGTGCCGGCGCCCGTCAGCGTGACCGTTCCGTCGGACGCGTCCTGACCACTGACGCCGCATCCGCCGCCGGCGAGGACGACGAGGGCGGACAGACCCGCCACGACCAGCAGCCCGCTTTTCCGGGTGTCCTTATATACCCGCACAGTCGACTCCTTCCGGTCCACGGTTATGCCGACTGTCCGCCTCTATAGGGGGAGGCTCCTTCGGGAGGGTAGCCACACCTGACACACAATGTGGGCTGTTTTCACAAAAGGAACCATTTTCAGCGCAATCTACATGCGTCCCAATCCGCGTATAAATCGCATTCAGGCGCCAAAGGGTGTTATTCGGGCGTTACCTTCCCGCCGCCCTCCCAGACGTTGTCCCGCCAGACGTTCCCACGGCCATGGGCGTCCCAGTACGCCACCGGACCCGCGAATCCGCCCTTGGGCCACACCCTGCGGCTGAAGACGTTGCCGATGACCTTGACGTGCGACGAGGTGCCCTTGACGCCCGCCCCGGCGTACAACGCCCAGCCGCCGCCCGCCAGCAGGTTGCCCTCCACCGTCACGTCGCGGATCACGCCGAAATCCTGGAACAGCGCGATGGCGCTGGTCTGGTCGAGCGTATTGACCGCCGTATTGTGGCGAATGATCAATTCGGTTCCCCGGGCGGGCGGTCCGGACGACATGATCATATCGACGTGATCGTCTTTGTAGAGCTTCGGATCATGGACGTAGTTGTCCTCGATCAGGCCCTGCTCGGTGCTGATGCCGTTGGAAATCGTGTGGATATTCGCCCGCCGCACGGTGATCATTACGCCCTGGTTCAGAACGCCGAACTGCGTGCGTTCCCTGCCGTTGCCGAAGATCTCGACGTCCTCGACCGTCAGCCCCGAGTGCCCCTGCCGCTGGAGGATCCCCCACCAGCCCGGCGTACCGCGGACCCTGGTGTTGCGGATGGTCACGTCGTCGGCCTCGACCGTGATCGCGCCGTGTACCTCCAGGCCGTCGATGACCGTGCCGTCCCTGGTCACGATGATCGACCCGGACGGGCGCAGCTTCGTCCCCTTCGGCACTCCGGTGTTGTCCGGTCCCGGCCAGGCCGCCGGCCGCGACGGTGAGGGCGCGGGGCTCGGCGTGGTTCGCGCCGACGGCGTCGCCGAGGGGGTCGGACGCTTCGGGCCGCCGTCCGTGGTCGCCTGGCACGCGGTCTGCGAGGTCACCAGTACGGCTCCCGCGAGCAGGACCGCCGTACGCCTCGTCACCGCCCGGCGCATGCCGGGCCGATTCCGCGGGCGATGCGGACGCACCGGCGTGACGTGATGCGGCTCACCGCGCTCTCCCCCCTGCGCCCGTCGTGCGGGCATGTCGGCGCCGTGCATCCGGGCGGATCTCCGGCCGCCATCACCGTACCGGGCGGGTCCGTCCCACGCGGGGAATACCGGCGGCGAGCCTCCCGCGCCCCGTCCGGCTACGCCTTGCCGTCGCGGCTGAGCAGGTCCACCAGCGCCGGGGGCGTCCAGCGCTTCACCGTCTGACGGAAGCTGCTCTTCCACTGCTCACCGGGCCGCTGCTTGAAGACGGTCGTGTGGTCCGCGCCCGCCTCCTCCTCCGGCCGGCCGTTCGAGTAGTAGTACAGCGCCATCGAACGGCGGGCCCGGTCGTCCGGGCACGTCAGCGGATCGGGGTGCCCGTGGTTCGCATCGTCGGTCGTGGCGAAGACGACGAAGCGGTTGAAGACCGGCAGGATCTTGTGCTCGCAGTGGGCCATGTCCTTGTCCCAGAGCTGCAGGTGACCGCCGTAGTCCTCTTTCCAGTCCTTGTTCAGGTAGAGCAGCCCGTTGAGCCGACGGTCGAGGTTGAGCCTGCGGTGCCGGTTGAAGTCGGCGTGCACCTTCAGGAACCCGCCGGGCTTGATCTGGTGCAGGCCGCCGCCCTCCAGGTGCGGATCGGACACGAGCTGCGTGATCCCCGTCAGCCGTTCGAGGAACTCGACGAACACCTGGCCGTTGAACTCGGCGAGCAGGTGGCGGGTGGCGGGGCCCATCCGCTCGGTGTCCGCCAGCGCGAGCTTGATCTCGCGCGAGCTGTCGAACTGCTGCCAGCTCGCGTCCCGCGGCTCCGGGAACTCCTCGAGGATCGGCTCCAGCACGCCGGGCGGCAGGAAATCGTCGATCACCACGTGCCGGAACGGCGAGGCGCCGAGGAAGTCCTCGCGCCGGCTGTCGGCCAGCGGGAACAGGTCCTCCCGACGGAAGGTGAACGCCTGGGTCTCCTGCATCGATCTCTCCCTCGCCGCCGGCTGAAAGGTGTCTGTCTCGATCCGTCGCGCCCGCGCTCGCCACCGCACGATCCGCCGGACGCTTTCCCTGCGGCTCGGAACGGCGAGGCTCCGACTTGAATATCGTGCGGCGAATCCGCCCGTGTTACAGCGCCGCGTACGGCCAGGCACTCCTCCATATATTCCTTGACACGAATATTCTTCGAGGGGAATACTTGCCTTCATGGAGGCACTCCTCACCGCACTGGCCGACCCGGCCCGCTGGCGGCTTGTGAGCCTGTTGGCCGAGCGGCCCCGGCCGGTCGGCGTCCTGGCCCAGCTCTCCGGGGCGCGCCAACCGCAGACCACCAAGCACCTGCAGACCCTCGAACGCGCCGGCATCGTCACCTCACAGCGCACCGGCCAGCGCCGCGTCTACGCGCTGCGGCCCGAACCCCTGCGGGAGCTGGCGGCCGCGCTCGGCCGGCTCGCCGACACCGCGGACCAGGCCGGCGGCGCGCGCGAGACCTACGACCGCTACGGGCTCAGCCTCCACGCGGAGCGACTCGCCGCGGAGGAGCCGGGATGGGCCGACGGCCGCACGTTCAGGTTCCACCGCTCTCTGATGGGGCATCCGGAGCTGGTCTGGCGCCACCTGACCGACACCTCCCTGCTCGCCCGCTGGTGGACGCCCGACGACCTGCGCGTCTCCGAGCTCGTATTCGAGGCACGGCCGGGTGGGCGGATCGTCCAGCAGTATCGTGACGCCGACGACGCCGACGGCTCCGACCTGGTCGCCGGGCACGCGGAGGGAACCGTCGAGGAGGTGCGCCTCCATGAACACCTCGCGTACCGGCTCTCCCCGCTGCTTCCCGACGGCAGCCTCGCCTTCACCGCCCACGTCGACCTCGGCCTCCGGCCCACCGGCACCGGCACCGGCACCGACCTCGACGTCCTCTTCCGCGTCAGCGACAGCACCGTCGAATCCGCGGACTTCATCGCGGGTATCGAGATCGGCTTCGGCCAGAGCATCGACAGACTCGCGGCGATTCTCGCCGCCGGCCCACACGACACCGAGCACCACACGGATACGAGGAGCACGAAATGACCCACTCGACCGGCCGCAGGGTGACCGCGAACCTGAGCCTCACCCTCGACGGGCGTTACCACGGTCCCGGCGGGCCCGGCGATTTCGCCGCGTTCGTTCCCTACGTGACCACCGAGGTCGCACGAGACCACATGAACCGCATCTGGGAGGACGCGACGACGGCGCTGCTCGGCCGGATCAACGCCGAGGGATTCATGGGCTACTGGCCGCCGGTCGCCGAGGACGAGAACGCCGACCCGCGTGATCGCGGATACGCCAAGTGGCTGGTCGACACGGAGAAGGTGGTCCTCTCGACCACCTTGACCGAAGCGCCGTGGGAACGCACCCGCGTGGTGAACGCCCCCGCCGCCGAGGTCGTCACCGGCCTCAAAGCCACCGGCGAGGGCGACATCCTCGTCAACAGCAGCGCCAGTGTCATCAAGCCGCTCCTGTCGGCGGACCTGCTCGACCGGCTGTACCTCATGATCCTCCCTGAGATCGCCGGGGGCGGGCGGCGGCTGTTCGACGACGGCCTGCCGGCGACGAAGTGGACGCTCACGCATCAGCGGACCGGCGAGCTGGGCGAGATCGCCATGGTCTACGACCGAGTCCGCTGAGCGCGGGACGCCCGCGTGGCCGCGTTCGACCGGCGACACCAGGGCGAGACCGCGGAATGCGTTGCCTCCCGGGTGCACCGCCTCTAGCATGCGCCTGGCGGGCAGTTCCCGACCCCCGGAGGACCGCATGTCCGAGACCCCGCGGATCGCGGTCGTCGTCGTGACCTACAACAGCGCGCGCGTGCTGGCGGACTGCCTGCAGTCGCTCGCCGCGGGCGCGCGAGGCGCCGACCTCGTGCAGGTGGTCGTCGCCGACAACGCGTCACGGGACGAGTCCGTGCCGCTCGCCGAGCGGGCCGGGGCGACGGTGGTGCCGGTGGGCCGCAACGCCGGCTACGCGGCGGCCATCAACGCGGGCATCGCCGCCCTCGACCGCGAGGGACACCTCGACCGCGTCGACGCGGTCGCCATCCTCAACCCCGACTGCCGCACCCGGGAAGGGGCGCTCACCCGTCTCGCGGCCGCGCTGCGCGCCCCCGGCCGCGGCATCGCCGTACCCCGGCTGGTCAGCCCGGACGGCCACACGCATCCCTCCCTGCGCCGCGCCCCCACCGTACGCGGCGCGCTGGCCGAGGCGGTGATCGGCGGACGGCTCGCGGGCCGCGTCGGGCGGCTCGGCGAGGTGATCACCGATCCCCGCCGGTACCGGACGCCCGGCACCGCCGCCTGGGCCACCGGGGCCGCCCTGCTCGTCTCCGTGGCGGCCGTACGCGACCTCGGGCCGTGGGACGAGTCCTTCCTGCTCTACAGCGAGGAGACCGAGTTCGCACTGCGGGCGGCCGACCGGGGCTGGACGCTCTGGTACGAACCCGAGGCCGTGGTCGAGCACATCGGCGGCGAGGCGAACGTCAACCCCGTGCTGGCCGCGCTGCTCACGACGAACCGGGTGCGGCTGTTCCGGCGGCGGCGCGGGCCCGTCTCCTCCCTCGCCTTCTATCTGGCCGTGGTTCTCGGCGAGGCGCTGCGCGCGCTCACCGGCCGGCGTACGGCGCGGGCCTCGCTGGTGGCCCTGCTGCGGCCCTCCAGGCGCATGCGGGTGCTGCCGCAGTGAGCGGGCGGAGCGGCTCACTGCGGCAGCGGCGTAACGGCCGGCCCGTCCGCCGCGACTACAGACATGTGAAAGTGACGCGACTCGCCCTGGAGGGCGTGCTGCTGTTCGTCCCCACGCCCCACCACGACGAGCGCGGCTTCTTCACCCGGACCTTCGACGCCGCCGTCGCCGCCGAGCACGGGCTCGACCCCGCCGTCTTCATCCAGGACAGCCAGTCACGCTCCCGCAAGGGCACCGTCCGCGGCATGCACGGCCGTTCAGGGCGTGGCGAGGCCAAGCTCGTCCGATGCGCCCGCGGCGCCGTCCTGGACGTACTGGTGGACGCCAGGCCCGGCTCGCCGACCTTCGGCCGCCACCTGTCGGTGCTGCTCGACGACGAGACGTTCGCGCATCTGTACGTGCCCCCGGGTCTCCTGCACGGCTACCAGGCGCTGACCGAGGCCGACGTGTGCTACCGCATCGACCGGGAGCACGACCCGTCGGAGGATCTCGCCGTGAGGTACGACGACCCGGATCTCGCGCTTCCGTGGCCGCTGCCGGTCGGCGCGATCAGCGGCCGGGACCTGTCAGCCGGGTCCTGGGCCGAGCTGCGCGACCGCCTCGGGGCGTAGCCCGGCACCCGCCGGCACCGCCGCCGCCGGCGGGGCGGGGGCCGCGGCGGCGTTCTCGGCCTTCAGCGCGCGCAGCAGCGCGCCGGCGGCCCCGATCAGCAGGAACATCAGGCTGGTTACGCCGGGATAGGACAGCAGGTCGAAGGTGGCCGCGCCGACGAGCGGAACCAGCAGGCAGGCGGCGATGGTCAGGGCCAGGTTGCGGACGTTGGGATCGCCGCTGAGCCGCCGCGCGCGCAGCGCGACGACCACCCCGCAGACGATGACGCCGACGAAGGCCACCACGCCGACCACGCCGGTCTCGACCAGCGAGAGCAGGTACTGGTTGTCGAACACCTGGTGCTTGTAGGGATACCAGGTCCCGATGCCCCGGCCGAACAGCGGATGCTTGGTGACCTCGGTCAGCGCGAACGGGTAGTCGTGCGTGCGGTAGAGGATGCTGTCGTCGGAGCCGGCGTTCGCGAACAGGTTGTAGAAGGTGCCGAGCAGTCCGGGGGCCGCCACCTTCATCAGGCCGAGGAACACGGCGAGCGCCCCCAGGCTCACCAGGCAGCGCCTGAGCGGCCAGCCGGTGAACAGCACCGCGCCGACCACGACCATCCCGAGCACGGCCGACCTGGAGACCGAGAACATCAGCCCGGCCGCGATGAGGGCCGCGCACAGCCACCAGCGCCGCCACGGCTCGCCCCGGTCCCGCGCCTGCAGGGCGAAGTGCGCCGCGAACGGCAGGACCATCGAGCAGAAGACGCCGAACTCGATCGGGTGGCCCAGCGTCGCGGCCACCCGGCGCAGGTCCGCCCGCGACATCACGGTCTCGGTGCCCTCGACGGAGGTGTGCCGGAACCCGGGAAGGGACATGTAGGTCGTGGGGTCGAACTCCAGCAGGTACTGGCACGCGGCGACGACCGACACGATCGCCCCGGCCACCACGACCGTCTTGAGCACGAAGTCGAGCCGGTCCCGTCCCCTGACGCCGTCACACATCACGAGCACGAGCCCGACGTACCCGGCGAACAGCACCAGGGAGTGGTCCGCCAGGTTGAGCTCGTCCGAGGGCAGGTATCCGAGGCTGGCGAAGCCGTAGCAGGTCAGGAACGCCATCCCGTACGCGAAGATCGCGGTGCGGACGGGGTTGGCGCCCTTGGCGGCTCCGAGGGTGGTGGTGAACTGCGCCAGGAGCCATACGAGGAGGAGCAGGAGGGCGAGGACGTCCGCGAGCGTCAGCGACATCGGCAGCCCACGCAGGACCAGCCGGGCCGGGATGAGCAGCAGGGCGAGCGCGAACAGGCAGACGAGCGTCGCGCCGTCGGCGCGCCGGCGCGCCCCGGGCAGCGGGCTGTGCAGTGGGCTGTGCAGCGGGCTGTCGATCCTCACGGGACTCCCGATGGTCACGGCTGTCAGTGCCGGAGCAGCGGCGCCGACTTCGTCCGCGTGCCGGCCGGATAGGCGGATCCGTTGAGGGACGCCTGCGGCTCCGCGGCACCGGAGCGGCGGGCGCGACGGGACCGCGCCCAGCTCTCGACGGCGAAGGCGGCGGCCATGCTCAGGAACAGGCCCATCGCCAGCGCGACGCACGCCGCCCGCAGCCTGCTCCCCGTCTTCTCCTCGGGGGTGGTCGGCGGCACGACCTCGAACGCCCTGAGGTAGGTGGCCCGTGGCGCGCCGAGCGCCCGCTGCTGCTCGACCAGCTTCTCCTTGGCGATCCGGCCGAGCCGCGCCACCACGTCATGGGCCTCCTGCGCCGTCGGGGCCTCCGCGGAGATGACGACGAACGGCAGCGTGATCATCAGCTCCGGGTTCGTCGTGCCGTTGCTGACCTTGAACGTGGTCCGTCCGCCGGGCGTCACCCCCACCTGCTGCGCGACCTCGCCCGTGGTGAGGCCCTGGATGAGGATCGAGGCGGAAAGGCCCAGCCCGCTGTCGACGTTGACCAGCGGGTTCGTCACCGGGTTGGGGAACTTGGGGTCCGCGGGCAGGCTGCCCCCGTCGCGGGGGACGGTCAGCACGAGGCTCGAGGAGCATACGAAGGTCTTCGGGAACATGACGTAGACGCCGGCCGCCCCCGCGAGCACGAGCACGAAGACGGGGAAGGTGACGTACCACCGCCGGAACAGGACGAGGACCGTCGCCCAGAAGTCCATGCGTCAGTCCTTGTCGTCGTCCGTGCGCGCGTCTCTGATCACACTCGCGAAGCGACGGTCGTCGTCGGCGCGCAGCGCCTCGGCCGCGTCCTGCCCCTTCACCGGCTCCGTCACGATGACGATCTCCTGGGTGTCCCACAGGACCACGTCCACGTCGTCGTCCTCGTACGCGGAGACGACGGGAGCGACGGAAGCGACGGGAACCGCCGGGAGCGCGGCGGCGGCCGGCGGCGCGGAGCCGCGCGGGGGCGGCGGCGCCTTGCGGCGCAGCGGGCGCTCGCCTCTGCGCGTCAGGGCGTAGACCAGGCCGAGACCCGCGCAGGCGACCAGGAGGCCGGCGCCGGCCGCCACCTGCCACCGCGTGGACAGCATGGCCTCCGGCTTGGAGGGCGGCACGATGTTGGCGACCGTGAGATAGGTCGAGGGCGGGGCGCCGAGCGTCTGCTGCCACCCCGTCAGCTCGTCGCGGACGCGCCGCTGCGCCTTCGTCAGAACGCTGGAGGCGACCGCCGGGGACGGCGCCACGACGCGGATGTAGATGTAGGGCCCGCTGATGTCCAGAACCCTTGGGTTGCTGCGCCCGTCGTCGATCGTGATCGTCGTGGGCCCGTCCTTGGGCGCGCCGAGCTGCGTCCACACGTCCTGCGTGTTCATGGACTGGATGACGATGCTCGCGGCCGTCTTCAGCGCGTCGTTGAACTGCAGGAGCGGGTTGCCCCGGGGCAGCGGGCGGTTCGGGTCCCTGGAGTAGACGCCGCCGTTGACAGGCGTGGCCAGCACCAGCGAGGTGTCCGCCTCGTAACGGGTCGGGGCGACGATGAAGGTGACCGTGCCGGCCAGGATCGAGATCGCCAGCAGGGGGAGTCCGATCGACCATTTCCGCAGGAGACCGGCGATCGTCGTCCAGAACTCCACGTATCCCCCCGGCCTGTCCAGTGCCGTCGGCCTGCCAGCAGGCGTCCGGACCCTGCTTGGATACATCGTCACGCGCGGCTGTCACGTTACAACGTTCCGGTGTCCCGCGCCGGGTGGTTACGTTCGGCGAACTTCCGCCGATATACGTTGCGGCGACCGGTCCGGGCGACGACGGGAGTGCGGCGGATGGAGTCCACTGCGGACCAGGCGACGGCCCCGTCCACCCGGGCGACACGCGCGCCCGCGCGTCTGCCGGGCCTCGACGGGATCCGCGGGATCGCGGCCCTGTTCGTGGTCCTGCACCACTGCTGGCTGCTGTCCTTCCCGGGTTTCCCCGCCGACACGGGCCCCGCGTGGGCCGGTTGGCTCGTCTACGGGCACCTCGCGGTGGTGATGTTCATCGTCCTGTCGGGGTTCTCGCTCGCGGTCTCGCCGGCGAGGTCGGGCTGGCGGCTGAACGGCCTGCGCCGGTTCGCCTACCGGCGGGCCTGGCGCATCCTCCCGCCCTACTGGGCGGCCCTGCTGTTCAGCCTCGTGGTCGCGTGGACGCTGATCCCGCAGCCCGGGCAGGGCAGCCCGACCGTGAAGTCCGTCGTCGTCTACGGCCTGCTGGTCCAGGACCTGTTCGGCTCGCCGAGCCCCAACGGCGCCTTCTGGTCCATCGCGGTGGAGGCGCAGCTCTACGTCGTGTTCCCGCTGATGCTCCTCGTGCTGCGGCGGGCCGGCGCGGCCGTCCTGCTCGCCGTCCTGACCGTCGTCGTGGCCCTCATGGGGCTGCTCGCGCCGAGCGTCCCCGCGGTGGACCTGTTCATGCGGCTGACCCCGCAGTTCGCGGTGCTCTTCGCGATCGGCGCGGTCGCCGCGGGGGTGGCGGCGCGCATGACCGCGGGTATGACGCCGGGCATGACGGCGCCCGGGAACGCGCACGGGCAGGCGTCGCCGTGGCCGTCGCGCCTCCCCTGGCTGGCCCTGGCCGCCGCCGCACCCGTCGTCCTGCTGATCGTCGTGCGTGGTCCCGAGTGGACGGTCGACCACTACTTCTGGGTCGACCTGGCCGTCGGCCCGGCGGTCGGGCTGCTGCTCGCCTCAGTGGCGGCCGGTAAGCCCCGGCCCCTCGTGCGCCTGCTCGACACGCGGGCGCTGCGCCGGCTCGGCTCGTTCTCCTACAGCCTCTACCTCATCCACGCGCCGATTGTGGTGGTGGTGAACCGCATGGTCCTCGCCCCCCGTCTCGCCCCGGGCGTGACGATGTTCCTGGCCACCCTCGTGCTGACCGTGCCGCTCACGCTGCTCGCGGCGTGGCTGTTCGCGTCGGTCTTCGAGCTGCCGTTCCAGCGCCACCGCGGCTGGGGCGCGCTGCGGGCGGCGGTCCTCCGGCGTTGACGCGCTCCCCGGCCTGAAGGCCGGGGATTCAGCCCGTGCCGCGCGGTCACGCGGCACCTCTGAGGCTTCCTGCTTCCTCGCGCTGTGCCAGGCCAGGGCCTGGTCTTACCTGCGCTCCACAGGCGTTTAACCTCTCCGCCCGTCCGGCGGCGAGGATGTTCTTCGCGGCGTTGACGTCCCGGTCGTGGACCGCCCCACATGGGCAAGTCCACTCCCGGACGTTCAGCCGCATCGACTCGGCCACTACCCCGCATTCCGAGCAGAGCTTGGAGGAGGGGAACCACCGGTCGATCCGGTGGAATGTGCGCCCGTACAGGCGAGCTTTGTACTCCAGCATCCCGACGAACGCCGACCAGCCCGCGTCGTGCACGCTCTTGGCCAACCTGGTGCGCGCCAGCCCCTTGACCGCCAGGTCCTCCACGTAGATCGCTTGGTTATCGCGGACTATCCGGGTGGAGAGCTGGTGGTGGAACTCGCGGCGCGCGTCGGCGACCTTCGCGTGCTGGCGGGCAACCGCCAGCCGGGCCTTGGCCCGGTTGTTCGACCCCTTAACTTTGCGGGACAGCGCCCGCTGGAGCCGCTTGAGTTTCTTCTCCGCCCGGCGCAGGAAACGCGGTGCGGTGATCTTCCGGCCGTTGGACACGACCGCGAAGGCCGACAGCCCAAGATCGATCCCGGCCTCGGGCTCGACCGATGGCAGGGGCTGCTCGGCGACCTCGATCACAAAGGATGCGAAGTATCGGCCGGCCGCGTCCTTGACCACCGTCACCGAGGACGGTCCGGCGGGCAGGTCCCGCGACCAGCGAACCGGCACATCGCCGATCTTCGGCAGGCGCAGCTTCCCGCCCGCCGTGACCTGGAACCGGGCGTTGCGGGTGAAGCGGATCGCCTGCCGGTTGTCCTTGCGGGACCGGAACCGGGGCGGGGCGACCTTCGCCCCATGCCGCTTCCCACTCATCGAGTCGAAGAAGTTCCGGTACGCGGTGTTCAGATCGGCAAGCGCCTGCTGTAACACCACGGCTGAGACTTCGCCCAGCCAGGAGCGTTCCGGGGTCTGCTTCGCCTGGGTGATGACCCGCTTGGACAACTCCCCGTCCGAGACGTACGGCAAGCCCTGCTCGCGGGCGTCGGTCCGTGCGCGCAGCGCGTCGTTGAACACCACCCTGGCGCACCCGAAGGCCCGTGCCAGCGCTTGACGCTGACCCGGCGTCGGGGACAGGCGGTAGTTGTACCGGAGCTGCACGCCATGATCTTACCATTGGCCTATGGCCGACCATGGGGACATCAGAACCGGCAGACACTGTGTTTTCGTCCTGCACGCCCACTTGGTTTTCCTCACCAAGTTCCGGCATCGGGTATTCACCGGGGCCCACCTGGAGCGCATGGAACAGATCATGCGGGACGTCTGCGCCGACTTCGAGACCGAACTGGCCGAGTTCAACGGCGAGGCCAGCCACGTTCACCTGCTGGTCCACTTCCCGCCCAAGATCGCCCTGTCCCGGCTCGTCAACAGCCTCAAGGGCGTCTCCTCCCGCCGGATGCGGCAAGAGTTCCCCGAACTGGCCCGCCACTACTACCGGGCGAACAAGCTGTGGTCGGGCTCCTACTTCGCCGGATCGGTGGACGGCGCACCGATCAGCGTCCTGCGCCAATACATCGAACAGCAAAACCGCCCCGTCTGATCTGCTAAGACGCCGATCCGCCTGACGGCGAGTCAGCTTTCCCTGCCCCGCTACACGGGCAAGTCCGCTTCACCCCCGGCCTGAAGGCCGGAACACTGCGGACGAATCCGGTAGCCGCCGCCCAAGCTCTCCGATTCAGAGCGGCAGCTCCGTCTGGCTGTCGGGGCGGCCGACGTACCGGCCGTAGTCGGGGTGGTCGAAGCGGTGCAGCGCGACGATGTTGTCGTTCCAGGGCGCGGGCACGGCCCGCTTGTGACGCAGGCCGTTGATCGGGGCGATCTTCAGGGTCTCGTTCGCCTCGTTGAACTCACTGATGGCCCGCAGCTCGCCGACGTAGTCGTTGTGCAGGATCTGGTCGTCGTCGCCGACGGTGTCGTCCAGATAGCAGAAGACGCGGGGCAGGAAATACTTGTGGTCGCCCGTGAAGATCCTCAGCGCGGCGGCCGTGGAGGAGTAGAAGTCCACGTCGACGGAGACGAAGCCGATCGGCGCGGGCCGCCTGTCGTCCAGGAATTCCGCCACGGTGTCCGTGATGTTCCCGAGGACCAGGTGCGCCTCGGGCAGGCGCGCGCGCAGGGCCGCGACGTCCATGCTGAAGTCGCCCTCGCGCCAGATATAGGGCAGGTCGCGGTAGTCGGTCGGCTTCGGCAGGCCCTCTCCCGTGTCGAAGCCGTACACGTCGATCCGCACGCCGGTGGCGGCGGTGGCCAGCCGCGCCTGGCGGGACATCTCGACCAGGCCCGCGCCGCCCGCGACGCCGAACTCGACCACGCTGATGCGGTCGACGCCGAGCCGCCTGGCCAGCGCGGCCGCCTGCTGGACGCCGTAGGCGTAGTGCGGCCGGGGGTAGAGATCGAGAGCGCAGCGCAGCTCGTACGAGCCGAAGGGCAGGCGGCGCATGACGGCGAGAACCGACCGTCCGGGCTGCATCAGCACCCGGACGAGGCGTATCACGGTCCGGTCGAACCCGCTTCGCGGCGAGGACGTCATAGGGGGTCGGCCTTTCTTCTGGTCGCGTGGGTGGATTGCGGCCGCCGTGCCCGCGGGTCAGCCTCCCAGGAGGCGGACGGCGAGACCGGTGAGCCTGCGGCCGCGGTGGGCCAGCACCTGGCGCTGGCGGCGCCCGTATATGCGGGCCAGCACGGCCCGGCCCCGGCGGCGCTGCTCGGGGGTGAGGTCCGTGGCGCGCAGCGCCCGGTACATCGCGCGGAACTGGAGCGTGTTGGCGAAGTGCGCGGTCCACACCGGCACGCCGATGGCCCGGGCGATGTGCGGCAGCCGCTTCCAGCGCAGGCTGCGGTGGGCCAGCACCTCGGGGACGTGGCCCCACGGCCCGGTCAGGGCGAGCACGGTGGCGTACACCTCGTCCTCGCGGATCATCACGGGTCTGCGGATGCCCACCACCGCCGCGCGCCGCATCATGCCGTACAACGGGTCGAGGCGCATGTGCTCGGTGGTGACCGCGTCCCACAGCTCCGCCAGCCGGTCGACGGGGTCGGCGGAGAGCATCCCCGTGCCCTGGTAGGCCGGCCGGTGGACCGAGCCGTCCGGGCTGGTGTACGCCGTGTCCGAGGTCACCAGGATGAGCCGCTCATCGGTCAGGAGCGGCTCGATCGAACGGGACACGCAGTGCGGCTCGAGATGGTCGTCGTCGCCCATCCAGCGGAAGAACTCGCCCCGCGCCAGCCGCTGCACCTCGGTGAAGTTGCCGACGATGCCGATGTTGCGGGGCTGGCGGTGGTAGACGACGCGGGAGTCCTCCCTGGCGAGCCGCCGGCACAGCTCCTCGGTGCCGTCCGTGGACGCGTTGTCCGAGATGACGACCTCGAGCCGTTCGTGGTCCTGGGCGAGGACGGACCGCACGGCCTCCTCCAGCCGGTCGGCGCCGTTGCGGACCGGTATGCCGATGGAGACGAGTCTCCGTGAATCTCCCAACTCAGCGCTCCTTCGCCGTCGCCTCGACCGGCACCGGATGCCGGTGGCCGGCGGGCAGCCGCTCCATAACGTGGCCGCCCACCGTTCTCATCTGGTGCAGCGGCACCACGATCAGCACGTAGACCAGCAGTCCTCCGGCGCCTCCGACGACGAGCTGGAGGAACTGGCTGCCCCCGGTCAGCGCGGCCAGGCCCACGGTGACCGCGAACGACACCGCGGCCCCGGCGAACGGCCGTACCAGCTGGGGCAGGATCGGCCGCAGCCGCACCCCGGTGCGCTGCACGGCGAGCATCGCGAGCGGAAGGGCCACCAGCAGCGCGGCCGCCGCCTGGCCGACGGCCGCGCCCCGGATGCCGTCGAGGTGCGTGCCGACGATCACCGCGGGGATCAGGGCCACGCCGTACCCCAGGTTCATCCAGACGGTCGAGCGGGTGGCGCCCTGCCCGTTGAGGATGTCCAGGGCGAAGGAGGTGAGCATGCGCACCACCATCAGCACCGCGAGGAACCGCAGGACGCCGGCCGCCTGCCCCCACTTGTCGCCGTACAGGAAGTGGATGAGCGGGTGGGCGAGCACCGCCATGGCCACGGCCAGCGGCAGGATCGCGGTGACCAGGATGGGCACCGACTTCTGCACGCCGAGCGACAGCGACTCCTCGTCACGCTCGGCGAGCCGCGAGAAGCCGGCGATGGACACCGAACGGATCGCCGTTCCGATCAGTCCGGGGACCCAGCTCGACACGTTGAAGGCCATCAGGTAGAAGCCGAGCCAGTCGGGCCCCATGATGGCGCCGACGATGATGTAGCCGACGTTGAGCAGCACGACTTCCAGGGCGATGCCCGCGGCGGAGGGGATGCCGAACCACAGCAGCCTCTTGGCGACGCTGCGGTCGAATCCCATCCGCCACGGCAGCCGGGCGTAGACGAGCATGAACACGCCGGTGACCACGGCGCCGGCCACCTGTCCCCAGGCGAAGCTGTACGGCCCGGCGCCGCCGGCGGCGAGCGCGATGGCCACCGGAGCGTTCACCAGGAACCCCGCCAGGATCGCCTTGGCGCTCTTGCCCACGTGGAACCTGCGCAGCAGTGTCGCGCTGCGCACCGCGGTCACGGCCTCGATGAGGATGACCGCGGTGAGGAGCCGGACGACCGGGGTGGCCTCCTCGCTGCCCGCGAGGCTGGAGAAGTACGGCGCGCCCACATAGAACGCGCCGTACAGGGTGACGGCGGAGATCATCGAGAGGGTGGTGGCGGTCGGCGCGACGTCCTCGAGCCTGCCCCGCCACTGCACGACCGCCGCCATGACGCCGATGTCCTTGACGACCATGACGAACTGGGTCGCGGCCAGCGCGACCGCGTAGATGCCGAAGTCCTCCGGGGACAGCAGACGGGCCAGGACGAGGCCCATGAGGAACGACCCCGCCCGGGTCGCCAGGGTGCCGAGCAGGCTCCAGCCGAGCCCGCGTCCGGCCTTACGGCCGATCTCCCGGAGGTGACCGGCCTCGCCGTCCGGCGGCTCGGCCGGCTCCGCTGACTCCGCTGACTCCGCGTCCTGGCTCTCTCGCATCGGCACTCCCCGACTCCTAGTTCTCCTCGGTGACCCGCTCCAGCCAGATCTCCCGCCAGAACGGCACGAACGCCCGTGGGCAGTTGGCCTTGTACACACCCGCGCAGACGACGCCGTCGAGGATGATGCAGGGATTCTTCATCTGCAGCATGCGCCCGGTCTTCTCGTCGATGCACCGTTCCACGCGCGCGGCGACCCGGGCCACGCGCCCGCAGTACCGCGCCATCTCCTCCTCGAACCCCATCCCGCGGTTGAGCCGCTTCGTGTCGAGCGTGGCGACGATCGCATCCCGCGACTTGACCCGCACGAGCTCGCCCGGTTGCAGGTCGCTCAGCTCGGTCGGGGTCGTGGTGTTCGGGCCGGGCGGCACGAAGCCCCACGCCATGCCGTCCTTGAACCGCAGCCGGGGGGGCAGCCTGCGGCTCGCCCGCTGTAATCGGTTGAACAGCCCGAAGAAGACCGTGCGGAGGGTGGCCAGGACGCCGGCGTTGCCCACCCGGACGTCCGTGACGTACTGGCCGAGGTCCCTGAAGGGCAGGGGTTCGGGAGCGGCGCGCAGCAGCTCGGTCGCCTGGCAGCGGTACCGCACCTCGCCGTCCGCCGCCGGCTCCCCGCGGGAGTTGATCTCCAGCAGGGGAAGGCTGCGTACGGGCTCGGGTGCGGGCTCGGGCACGGGCGCGCCCGGGTCCACCCGTTTGAGCCAGGCCTCCTTCCAGTACAGCGAGCACGAGGTCTGGCAGCCGCCGTGGGCCGAGCCGTCGCAGCGCGCCCCGGTCAGGTGCACGGCGTCCCGCATCCGCCGCATGCCCGTGCCGCTCAGCGTGTCGCAGAGCTTGTGGGCCACCTTGTGCACCGTCATCCGCCGCCCGCAGAACGACAGCATCTCCGGCATGAAGGGCAGGCCGTCGAGCTCGCCCTTCTCGTCGAGTGTGGTCATGATCTCCTCGACGCTGCGGACCTCCACCACCTCGCCGACCGTGAGGCCGAGGGCCTTCGGTCGTGCGGAGGTCTCGAACTGCGTCATCCGGCTACTCCTTCACGAGTCCCGCGACCGACAGAGCCTGGGCCGCGTCCGCCACCACGTCGAACGGCAGACCAGAACGTTCCGAGATGTCGAGCAGGCTGTGGGCGCCGTCGGACAGGTTCAGCACCCACAACATCGCCATCTGCGCCTGTTTCGTGTCGCTGCGCCCGCCGAGCGACTCGTACAGGCCGCGCCTGCCCAGCTGGGGCTCGCCGTACGGGCTGAGGTTCACGTAGGCGCGGTTGCGCTCCAGCACCCCGAAGGCCCGCACGCAGGCGTCCAGCGTGTCCCGCATCGCCTCCTCGGTGACGAAGTCCGGGTCGTCCGCCGAGGTGTGGTACTCCGGATAGCCGGCGTACGGGGTCCTGGTCAGGCAGCCGACCGGCAGGTCGAACCCGGGCGAGCAGTACTGCCGCTCGTCGTAGCCGTAGGGGGAGAAGTCCACCAAGGTGTGCGGGCGGTCCCGCAGGACGTGGGCGAAGACCCGGTCGATCTCGGCGTCCCCCCGCCGGCTGCGCTTGTAGGTGATCGGTCCCCGGTCCCCCGCGCAGGCCAGCACGATCCCGTGCCTGATCCGGCCGGCCCGGTCCCGGTTGCGCGCCAGCCAGGCGATGGAGCCGATGGTGCCGGGCGCGAACAGGAAGCGGTAGGTGTAGCGCCGCTCCTCCTGCGCCAGCAGCCGCGCCAGCCGGGTCGCCACCGCGACGCCCGCCAGGTTGTCGTTGGCCAGCGAGGGGTGGCAGACGTGGCACGAGACCAGGACCTCCTCCGCGCTGCGGCCCGGGATCACGTGCTCGCCGTACGTCAGGTGCCCGTCGGCGAGCGTCGAGTCGATCCGCACCTCGTACGGCCCCGGCCCCATCCCCGCCAGCGTGTTCTCGCTGAGGCAGAACCCCCACGTCTCGGCGTAGTAACTGGTGCGGTACGGCACCAGGCCGGGCTGGCCGGGAAGTGTGTGCAGGTGGGGGCGGAGCTCCTCCAGGGTCATGGTCGCCGACACCGGCACGCTGTAGCCGACCACGTGCAGGTTGGACGCCGCGAAGTCGACGATCCGGGTCCCGGAGGAGTCCTTGATGTAGGCGTCGCGGATGTTCCATTCCTTGGGAATGGTCCAGTCGAGGACCTCGGTGCCCGTGGGCACCTCGCTGATCTCCAGCGGGATCGACTCGCCGATGATCTCCAGGGTGCGCCGCAGGCCGGATCCGGTGATGCTGCGGCACAGCGGGTAGAGCCGCCTGACCAGCGCGTGCATCTCGCTCATGGGCGCAGCGTGGAGTCGACGGCGCCGGCCTCCCGCCGGTCGGACAGGCGGGCCAGCCGGGTGAAGCGGCGCTCGAAGTCCTCCTTGGTCAGCCCGTACTCGCGGTAGGCGTCGACCAGTTCCACCGCGCCGTCCTTGACCGACCAGCGGGCCTCGTACCCGGGGAGGGCGGCCCTGATGCGGGAGAAGTCCACCCGGTAGGAGCGCGGGTCGGCGCCCGCCTCGCCGGTGATCACGAGCGTGGCGCCGGGCACGGCCTCGACGACCTCGGCCGCGATCTCCGCCACGGTCAGGTTGTTGCGCTCGGTGCCCACGTTGAACGCCTTCGCGTGCACCGCCTCCCTGGGCGCGGTCAGCGCGGCGGCGAACGCCTCCGCGATGTCGCGGGCGTGGACCAGCGGGCGCCAGGGCGTGCCGTCCGACAGCACGCGCACCTCCCCCGACAGGCACGCGTGGCCGACCAGGTTGTTGAGCACGATGTCGGCCCGCAACCTCGGCGAGAAGCCGAAGGCCGTCGCGTTGCGCATGAAGACGGGAGTGAAGTCGTCGTCCGCCAGAGCGGTCAGGTCGTCCTCCACCCGGACCTTCGACTCCGCGTACGGGGTCACCGGCCGGAGCGGCGCGTCCTCGTCCAGCAGGTCGTCGCCGCCCGAGGCGCCGTACACCGAGCAGGTGGACGCGTACAGGAACCGGCGCACGCCGGCGTCCCTGGCGAGCCGGGCCAGCCGCGAGGAGGCGTAGTGGTTGATGTCGTAGGTCAGCTCGGGGGCCAGCGAGCCGAGCGGGTCGTTGGACAGCGCGGCGAGGTGGATGACGGCGTCGAACCCCGCCAGGTGCTCGGGCCGGACGTCCCGCAGGTCCACCGCGTACGTCTCGGGGTCGGCGGGCGGAGGGCCGAGCACGCAGTCGGCGAACAGCCCCGAGTCGAGGCCGACCACCTCGTGGCCGGCCTCGGCGAGCACCGGGGCCATGACCGTGCCGAGATAGCCCTGGTGTCCGGTCAGCAGTAGCCGCATCAGTTCTCCAGGTCGAGGGTGAGCTTGTCCACGTAGAAGGCCTCGGCGTACCGCGCGTGGCACTCGATGCCGCGGATGCGGGCGAGGCCGAGGAAGGCTTCCGGGTCGTACCAGGGGCGGTGCCGCTGTGAGGGGTAGTGGCTCTGCAGCAGGGCGACCTTCTCCTTCGCCACGCCGGGGGTGAGCGGCTGGTAGACCGCGGGCCGGCCGAGGTCGCCGTCCCACTTGACGATCTCGTAGCCCAGGACCAGGTGGTCGCGGAACGCGGTCGGCACCAGTTCGGCGAGACCCCGGTGATCCTGGTGCAGGTCGCCCCGGTGGGGGGCGACGACCAGGTCGGGGTCGCCCGCCGCGCGCAGCTCCTCGACGGCGTTCTTCGCCTCGTCCCAGTGGGCGGGCAGCCGCCCGTCGGGCAGTTTCAGCACGGTCAGCCGCAGGTCGGCGCCGGGGCAGAAGGCGGCGAGCGCGGCCCGTTCCTCGTCCTCCCGCCCGGTGCCGCCGCCGGACAGCACCAGGGCGTCCACGCGGACGCCGGGGTGCGCGGCGCAGACGGTCAGCAGCGTGCCGCCCGCCCCGATCGCGATGTCGTCGCAGTGCGCCGCGAGTGCCGCGATCCTGCGCACGCGGCCGGGCCGCAGCCCGATCACACGTGCTCCCACAGCGCCCACGGCCGGTCGCCGCGCGCCCACGCCTGGTCCAGCTCCAGCCGCTGGTTGACGGTGTCGCTCGGCCGCCAGTAGCCGCGGTGGGGGTAGGCGAGCAGCCGGCCGCGTTTGGCGAGCTCGGCGCAGCCGTCGGCCACGAGGTCGCCGTTCTCGGGGATGTGGTCGAAGACCTCCTGGCGGAGCACGAAGAAGCCGCCGTTGACCCACAGCGGCATCTCGCTGACCGGCGTGAGCGAGCCGACCCTGCCGTCCTCGCCCACGTCGACGCAGTGGAAGGTGTTGGACGGCGGGACCACCATCATGGACGCCCCGGCGTCCGCGGCCCGGAACCGCTCGACGATCTCGGACAGCGGCGCGTCGGTGAGCACGTCCGCGTAGTTCGCCAGGAAGATCTCATCGCCCTCAAGATAGGGGCGCACCCGGCGAAGCCGCTCCCCAATGGGCGAATCGACCCCGGTGTCCACAAGGGAGATCGACCAGTCGGAGATGTCGGTGGACAGCAGGTCCACCCGGCCGTTGCGCAGCACGAAATCGTTGGACGCCGTTTCCTGATAGTCCAGGAAGAAATTCTTTATGTGTTGCGCGCCGTATCCGAGACAGAGGACGAAATCCCGATGTCCGAAATACGCGTAATACCGCATCACATGCCAGAGCAGCGGACGGGGGCCGACGAGCTGCATCGGCTTGGGAATGTCCCCACCGGGGAGGTCGCTGCGCATCCTGGTGCCCCGGCCGCCGCAGAAGAGGACGACTTTCACACGATCTCCAGTCTGGGGATCGGGAAGACCAGCCGGCCTCCCCACTCGCGTACGTACGAGAGCTGGGCGGTCAACTCCTCCCGCAGGTTCCACGGGAGCACCAGGACGTAGTCGGGGCGGTCGGCGGCGATCTGTTCCGGCGGGAGGACGGGGATCCGCGCGCCGGGGGTGAACCGTCCGTGCTTGTAGGGGTTGCGGTCGACGGTGTAACGCAGCAGGTCGGGGCGGATGCCGCAGTGGTTGAGCAGGGTGTTGCCCTTGCCCGGGGCGCCGTAGCCCACGACCGTCCTGCCCTGCGCGGCGGCGTCGAGGAGGAAGGTCAGCAGCTCCCGCCGGACCCGCGCCACCCGCTCGGCGAACTGCGCGTAGCCGGACAGCTCGTGCAGTCCGGCGGCCTTCTCCGCCGCCAGCACCTCGGCCACGCGCGGGCTCGGCTCCGCGCCGAGTTCCTCCGGGCGGGCCCACAGCCGGATCGATCCGCCGTGGGTCGGCAGCAGCTCGACGTCCACCAGGGCGAGCCCGCCGCTCGCCAGCGCCCGCTCGGCCGAGGCGACCGTGTAGTACTGGAAGTGCTCGTGGTAGATCGTGTCGTACTGGTTGAGCTCCATGAGGGTGAGCAGGTGCTGCACCTCGATGGAGACCCAGCCCCGGTCGTCCAGGAGCGCGCGCAGCCCCCGGGTGAAGCCGATGACGTCGGGGATGTGCGCGTAGACGTTGTTGGCCACGACGAGGTCGGCGGGCCCGTGCTCGGCCCGTACGGCGGCGCCGGTCTCCGGCCCGAGGAACGCCGTGAGCGTCGGGACCCCGTTGTCCCTGGCCGCCTGGCCGACGTTGACCGACGGTTCGATGCCGAGGCACCGGATGTCGCGTTCCACGACGTGCCGCAGCAAATAGCCGTCGTTGCTCGCCACCTCGACCACGAACCGGGGGCGCAGCCGCTCGGCCGCGTCCGCCACGAACCGCCGCGCGTGATCCACCCACGAGGTGGAGTACGACGAGTAGTAGGCGTACTCGGTGAAGGTGTCCTGCGGCGTGATGAGCGCGGGGATCTGGGCGAGCCAGCAGTCCGTGCACACCCGCAGGTGCAGCGGATAGGTCGTCTCCGGCTCGTCGAGCTGCTCCACGCCGAGGAACCGCTCGCACGGCGGCGTCGCGCCGAGGTCGACCACGCCGACGAGGCTCGCCGACCCGCACAGCCGGCACGTCGTCATCAGGACCTCCTCCGGCCGCGCGGAGAACTTCGCGCCGGCCGTTTTCCGGATGAATTCCGGGCAGGCGTAACCGACAGAAACTGAGTTGGCATTTCCCCCCCAGCACCGGAGTCCGACAGTCATAAGTCGGACGATGGACTGCGAGCGTTACAAGACGCCTGTGTCATGCTTCCGGCCGTGACTCCTCCGCTCCCTGAAGGGAGCGGCTTCTCGCTAGGCCGCTTCCGCAGCGTCGCGAAGGGCAAGCCCTGCCCTGAGAATGTTCTTGGCCGCGTTCACGTCGGCGTGCGCGGCATGCCCACACGCCGTACAGGCGAATTCGGCTTGGGTGACGCGGTTGTCCTTCGCGCAGTGCCCGCAACGGGCGCAGGTGCGGGAGGTGTTGCGGGGATCAACCGCACGACGTTGACGGCGGACCTTGGCGTGCAGCGCCGCCACCCTCGCCACCGCCTCACGACGCCGCTTGGACCCTCGCTTCTTGCGGATGATGGCCCCGCACCGGGCGGTGCCGGTGCACCCGCACATGCCCGATGCCCTGAAGGCGGACGAACGTCGCGGTCGGGTGCTCGGGCTGACAGTCCCACCGGCAGCCGTCCCCAAACGCCCGACTCGCCGACGAGTGCCAGCGTCCTGCCGGGCTCCACGGCGAAGTACTTCAGACACCACACCACGTGGTACCCGAGGTCATACGCCGCACCGGGGGAGGCGCGCACCCGACGAGTCACACGATGACCATGAAAGCACCGCCCATCTCATCCACCAGTGAAAGGAACTCGCGATGAGCCCGGAGAGAAAACCAGTCAGGGACGGCATTCCCCCGTCGCCTGAAGGCGACCGTCCCCTGCCGAGGTTCTGATGGAGCCGATGAGTATCGAGGGAGCGTGGAGCTTCACCCCGCGAATCCACAGCGACACCCGGGGCGACTTCCTCGAATGTTTCAAGGCGGGGGAGTTACGCGAGGCGATCGGGCACGCCATGGAGCTGGCCCAGGCCAACTGCTCGGTTTCCCGTCGCGGTGTGCTCCGCGGCGTCCATTTCGCGGACGTACCGCCCGGCCAGGCCAAATACGTGACCTGCGTCTCCGGGGCCGTGCTCGACGTCGTGGTGGACCTGCGGGTGGGCTCGCCGACCTTCGGCAAGTGGGAGGGGCTCGTGCTCGACGACGTGTCCCGGCGCGCGGTCTACGTGTCGGAGGGCCTCGGCCACGCGTTCGCCGTCCTCAGCGAGCAGGCCACGGTGCTCTACCTGTGCTCCCAGCCGTACGCGCCGGGGCGCGAGCACGGCGTGCACCCGCTCGACCCGGAGATCGGCGTCGACTGGCGGCTCGACGGTGAGCCGATCCTGTCGGACAAGGACGCCGCGGCGCCCACGCTGCGCGAGGCGCTGGATTCCGGGATCCTCCCGAGATATCGGCCCTCCTGACCCGGCGGAGGCCCATACTGCTCGTGTGACGAGCGTCGTGATCCCCGCGCACAACGAGGCTCCGGTCCTCGGCCGTCTGTTGTCCGGGCTGCTGGGCGACGCCCGGCCGGGCGAGTTCGACGTCGTGGTCGTCGCGAACGGGTGCACCGACGAGACCGAGTCGGTCGCGCGGGCACACGGCGTGCGCGTGCTGAGCACGCCGGTGCCCTCCAAACGCGAGGCGCTGCGTCTCGGCGACCGGGCGGCCCGCGGCTTTCCCCGGCTCTACGTGGACGCCGACGTCACCGTGAGCACCGCGGGCGCCCGCGCGCTCGTGGCCCGTCTCGGCGGGCCGGGCACGCCGCTCGCGGCGGCGCCCGAGCGCGATCTGGCGCTCGCCGGCCGGCCCTGGAGCGTCCGCGCGTACTACGCGATCTGGACCCGCCTGCCGCACGTGCGCACGGGGCTGTTCGGCCGCGGGGTCATCGCGGTCACCGAGGCGGGCAACGAGCGGATCCGCGCGCTCCCGCCGGTCATGGCCGACGACCTGGCCGCCTCCCTGGCGTTCGGCGAGGGCGAGCGGGTGGTCGTGGCGGAGGCGCGGGCCGGGATCCAGACCCCCCGCACGTTCGCCGACCTGCTGCGCCGGCGCGTCCGCGCGGCGACCAGCGTGAGCGAACTGGAGCGCGAGACCGGTCCGGGCGGTCCGTCCGCGCGCACGAGCCTGGGCGACCTGGTCCGCATCGCCGCCCGGGAGCCGTGGCTGCTCCCGGCGGCGGCCGTCTTCACCTGCGTCACCGTGCTGGCGCGGCGCAGGGCGCGCCACGCCGTACGGGCGGGCGACTACACGACCTGGCTGCGCGACGAGAGCAGCCGGGCGCCGGGGTCATGACGAACGCGGGAGCTCGAACAGCCAGGCGTACAGGAGCCAGCCCAGCTCGTAGGGCCGGCATTCGCGGTCGACGGCGACCGGCGGGTAGAACCGGTCGAGGGTGGCGAGCCGGGCCGCCGGACGGGTGCGGGTGGCCACCGCGCGCAGGCCACGCACCAGCTTCTTCGGGTCCGCCCTGGCCGCCTTCCGCCAGGTGAGGCTCAGCCGTTCGTCGATGAGGGACTCGTCGGACTCGGGCCGCTCGCTCATCCAGCGCACGCCCTCGCCGATCTCGTCGAAGTAGGCCGTGCCCCCGGCGTCGGCGAGGTCGAGCAGGGCCATCGGGGCCATCGCGAGCTGGTGGACGCTGTAGACGGGATACCCCTCGACCACGGCGCCGGTGCGGGCGTCGTAGTGCCACCACCACTGGCCCTCGGCGCCCTGGGCCGCGCAGATCCCCGCGGCCACCTGTTCCGCGGCGGCCAGGGCGTCGGCGTCTCCGACCGCGGCGTGCAGCCGCGCCAGCGCCTGCAGCGGGTACACCTGGTCGGCGAAGCAGCCGACATGCGCCCGATACCAGGGCACGAGCGACCCGGACGACGGGCCGAGCACGTGCCGGTAGAGGCGGTCGGACGCCAGCCCGCCGAGCAGCCGGGCACGGGCGCGCTCCAGCCTGCCGTCCAGCTCGGAGCCGGCGCCCATCGTCGTCCTGGCGGCGACGAGCGCGGCGAGCTCCCACGCGGCCTCGACCGTGTACACCTGACCCGAGGACGCGAGCCGGTCGATCCCGGCCAGGTGCCGCAGCGCCTCGTCCAGCCCCGGATGCCCCGTCTCCGCCGCCGCCCAGCAGATCAGGGCCGCGTCGCCGAGCCCGCGCACGCCGGGCAGCCGCTCGACGAGGCGCCCGGCCAGGTCGGCGGCGGTGTCGCCGGCGAGCGCGGCGCGCTGCCGCTCCTCCGGGAGCGTGGCCACGCCGAGCGCGACGATCGCCGAATAACGCAGGCTGCGACCCTCCGCGACGGCGTCCCACGTGCCGTCGGGCCGCCGCACGCCCCTGCGGGTGAACACGAACTCCCCGTCCACGTATCCGGGCGGCAGTCCGCGCACCGCCAGGTCCAGCATGGCCGGCAGCAGGACGGCCGGCGCGCCCGGGCCCAGCAGGGCGATTCTGCGGTGCTGCGTCACGTTGTCACTCCAGAGAATCGGCGGAACTCGCGAGACGGCCGCGGTCACGAATCAGTCCCGCGGCCACGAGGAGGAGGAACCTCCCGTTGGTCTTCAGATACCGGGGGCCGAGGCGCGCCGGCTCCTGCAGCAGGCGGTACAACCACTCGAACCCGAGGCGCTGCCAGGCGCGCGGCGCCCGGCGGGTGCGTCCGGACAGCACGTCGAAGGCGCCGCCCACCCCGTGCACGACCTTCGCCCCGGTGGCCTCGCCCCAGTCTCGGACGAAGATCTCCTTCTTCGGCGAGGTCATGCCGAGGAACAGCAGGTCGGCTCCCGACAGCGCGATCTCCTCCGCCACCCGCGCGGACTCCTCGACCGGGAAGTAGCCGTCGCGGTACCCGGCGATCCGCAGGCCCGGGAAGTCGCGCCGCACCCGCTCGACCAGCAGGGCGAGCACCTCCGGCGTGGCCCCCAGGAAGTACGGCCGGTATCCGCGCCGCTCCCCCTCGGCCAGCAGCTCGGTGAACAGGTCGATCCCGGCCACGCGTTCCGGCAGCGGGTGGCCCAGCAGGCGCGCGGCCCACACGACGGACTGCCCGTCGGCGAGGACGAGGTCGCAGTCGAGCACCGACCGCCGCAGCTCGGGGTCCCCGCGCATGGTGACGATCTTCGCGGCGTTCACCACGCCGATGTCGAGCCGTCCGCCGCCGTCCACCGTCTCCACGCAGGCGGCGACGACCTGTCGCATGGTCAGCGCGTCCAGCGTCGTGCCCAGCACCGACCGCCTGTGTGCCCGTCCCCGCGCCGTCATCGGGGGACAGCCCGATCCACGGCGCGCGCCACCGATCCGTCCACGAATCCCCACCGTCCATGAATGCCGCCACGGGATGCCGTCCATGGGTTATCGCGCGGACGCCCGCGAACGTCACAACTCGCCGGAGGCGACGAGCCGGGGCCAGGCGTCGCGCAGTGCCTCGCGCCAGTCCCGCATCGGGGCCAGCCCCGCCCTTCCCCACGCCTCGTGCCCGAGGACGCCGTACGCGGGGCGCCGGGCCGGGCGGGGGAAGTCCCGGCTGCTCGTGGGCCTGACGCGGTCCGGGTCGGTGCCGAGCAGGCGGAAGATCTCCCGGGCGTAGCCGTACCACGTCGTCTGGCCCGCGTTCGTCCCGTGGTAGACGCCGGGGGGCGGGCACGCGCGCACCAGCCGCACGATCTGGGCCGCCAGGTCGGCCGTCCAGGTGGGCTGGCCGTGCTGGTCGTCCACCACGCGCACCGGGTCGCCCCCGGCGGCGAGCCTGATCATCGTCCTGGCGAAGTTCGGCCCGTGCGCGCCGTACAACCAGGCGGTGCGGACGACGTAGCCGCCGTGCCGCAGGGCGGCCCGCTCCCCCGCCGCCTTGGTCCGCCCGTACGCGTTGACCGGGTTGACCGGCTCGTCCTCGGCGTACGGCGTCCGCGCCGTGCCGTCGAACACGTAGTCGGTCGACAGGTGGACGAGCGTCACGCCGTGGCCGGCACACGCGGCGGCGAGCGGGCGCACGGCGTCGCCGTTGACCGCCAGCGCCTCCCGCTCGCGGGTCTCCGCCTCGTCCACGGCCGTCCAGGCCGCGCAGTTCACCACGACGTCCGGTTTCTCCGTACGGACCGCCGCCCGGACGGCCGCCGGGTCGCACAGGTCGAGGTCGCGCCGGGACAGCGCGGCGACGTCCTCGCCCTCGCCGGCCAGCAGCGTGGTGAGATCGGCGCCGAGCATGCCCGTGGCGCCCGTGACCAGCCACCTCATGGCGACGCCGTCACCGGGCCTCCGCCCGCAGCGGTTTCCACCACGACGGGTTGTCGGCGTACCACCGCACGGTCGCCTCCAGGCCGTCGTCGAAGGACACCTGGGGCGCGTAGCCGAGGGCGCGCAGCTTCCGGTCGTCGAGGGAGTAGCGGCGGTCGTGCCCCTTGCGGTCCTCCACCCGTCTGACGAGGTCGGGTGAGGCGCCGAGCAGGTCGAGCAGGCGCCGCGTGAGCTCCAGGTTGGTCAGCTCGGCCGTGCCGGCCACGTGGTAGACCTCCCCCGGCCCGCCCACCTCGGCGACGAGCTGGATGGCCCGGCAGTGGTCGGCCACGTGGATCCAGTCGCGGACGTTGCCGCCGTCGCCGTACAGGGGAACGGGCCTGCCCTCGATCAGGTTCGTGATGAACAGCGGGACGACCTTCTCCGGGTACTGGTACGGCCCGTAGTTGTTGCCGCACCTCGTGATGGAGACCGGCAGCCCGTGGGTGACCGCGTACGCGCGGGCGATCATGTCGCTGCCCGCCTTCGAGGCGGCGTAGGGCGAGCGCGGCGCGAGCGGCGCGTTCTCGTCCCACGACCCCGTCTCGATCGACCCGTACACCTCGTCGGTGGAGACATGGACGACGCGGCCCACCCCGGCGGACAGGCACGCCTCCATGACCGTCTGCGTGCCCAGCACGTTGGTCCGCACGAAGTCCGCCGCGCCGTCGATCGACCGGTCGACGTGGGACTCGGCGGCGAAGTGGATCACCACGTCGTGGCCCGGAACCACCTCGGCGAGCAGGCCCGGGTCGCACACGTCGCCGTGGACGAAGTCGTACCGCCCCTCCACCGGGGTGAGGTTGGCGAGGCTGCCCGCGTACGTGAGCCGGTCGAGCACCGTGACGGACGCCCCGGCGAAGGCCGGGTATCCGCCCGCGAGAACCGTACGGACGTAGTGGGAGCCGATGAACCCGGCGCCGCCGGTGACGAGTAACTTCACGGAAGGTCCACACCTGTCTTCGAGCTCGGACTGGAAAGGGATTGTGCCGGACGGGCCGGGAGAGCGGCAGCGGTCGGAAACTGTGCGGCGGCGGTCAGGAACTGATCTGGACCCTGCTGTGGTCCCCGAGCACCAGCCGGTGGGCCTTCGGCGTGTCCGGGGCCGGCGTGATCTCCACGTCGTGGCCGATCAGCGAGGCCTCGATCCGCCGGACCCCTTCGATGGACGAACGGGCGAGCACGATCGAGTACTCGATCTCGCTGCCGCTCACCACGCAGTCGGCGCCGATCGACGTGAACGGGCCGACGTACGAACGGTCGACGACGGTCCCCGCACCGACGACCACCGGACCGACGATGCGGGAGCGGCGCACCGAGGCCCCGGCTTCGACCACCACCCGCCCGATGAGCTCGCAGTCCTCGGCGTCGCCGTCGACGCGGCGCTCCAGGGATTCCAGCACCAGCCGGTTCACCTCGAGCATGTCGGCGACGTTCCCGGTGTCCTTCCAGTATCCCGAGATGACCGCGGGCTCGACCTCGTGGCCGGCGTCGATGAGCCACTGGATGGCGTCGGTGATCTCCAGCTCCCCCCGCCAGGACGGCTTGAGCTCCGCCACGGCGTCGTGGATCGCCCGGGTGAACAGATAGACGCCGACCAGGGCGAGGTCGCTCTTCGGCTCGCGCGGCTTCTCCTCCAGGCCGACGACCCGGCCGTCGCCGGCCAGTTCCGCGACGCCGAACTGGCGGGGATCGGAGACCCGGGTCAGCATGATCTGCGCGCTCGGCCGCCGCTCCCGGAAGCGTCCGACCAGGCTCTCGATGCCGCCCACGATGAAGTTGTCGCCCAGGTACATGACGAAGTCGTCGTCGCCGAGGTAGTCGCGGGCGATCAGGACGGCATGCGCCAGCCCCAGTGGCGCCTCCTGCCTGAGGTAGCTCGCCTGCAGGCCGAACCGGGACCCGTCGCCCACCGCCGCCTCGATCTCGTCCTGGGTGTCGCCCACGACGATGCCGACCTCGCTGATGCCGGCCGCGGCGATCGACTCGAGGCCGTAGAACAGGACGGGCTTGTTGGCCACCGGCACCAGTTGCTTCGCGCGGGTGTGGGTGATGGGCCGCAGCCGGGTGCCGGACCCGCCCGCGAGCACGAGGGCCTTCATGTCAGTAGGCCCCCCTGCCGCCGGTGACCGCGGACCACGTCTTCCACAGGATCTGCAGGTCCAGCAGGAGCGACCAGTTCTCCACGTACCGCAGGTCCAGCCGGACCGACTCCTCCCAGGACAGGTCCGCCCTGCCGCTCACCTGCCACAGCCCGGTCATGCCCGGCCGTACGACCAGGCGCCGGTGCACGTCCGTGCCGTACCGCTCGACCTCCGCGGGCAGCGGCGGGCGCGGCCCGACGAGCGACATCTCACCGCGCAGCACGTTGAGCAGCTGGGGCAACTCGTCCAGGGAGTAGCGGCGCAGCAGCATGCCCACGCGAGTGATGCGTGGATCGTTCCGAATCTTGAACAAAACACCGTCCGATTCGTTGGACGCGGCCAGGACCGGCTTGAGCCGCTCGGCGTCCACGACCATGGTCCGGAACTTCAGCATGTGGAACTCGCGGCCGTACCGGCCGATCCTGGTCTGCCGGAACAGGGCGGGGCCGGGGCTGGTGGCGCGCACGACCGCCGCGATGGCCAGCATCGGGAAGAGCAGGATGAGGAGGAACGCGGCCGCCACGATCCTGTCGAAACCGTTCTTGACGAGCCGCCGGGAGCCCTGGAGGTCGGGGTGCTCGACGTGCAGCAGCGGCATCCCCGCGACCGGGCGGACGCTGATGCGCGGTCCCGCGACGTCCATCAGCGCGGGGGCGACGAACAGGTCGGTCCCCCGCGACTCGATCCCCCAGGCGAGGCGGCGCAGCGCGGCGCCGTGGAGTTCGGGACACGCGAGGACCGCGACCGCCTCGGCATCGACCTTGTCGACCACGGCGGGCACGTCCCGGAAGTCTCCGAGAACGGGCACGCCGTCGATGTCGGAGCGCTGCCTGCGGTACTGCCCGCTCGGCAGGCAGGCGGCCACCACCCGCATGCCGTGGTACGGCTGCCGCCTGAGTTGCAGCACCAGTTCGTGGATGGACTGCCGGTGCCCCACCGCCACGACCGGCCGCATGTACCGGCCCTTCATGCGCAGCCGGTGCAGCCGCTTGCGCATGCGGTGCCGGATCAGCAGCGTCAGCACCGTGGCGAGCGGCAGCATCGCCATGACGTAGCTACGGGCGACGTTCGTCTGCGTGAGGTACGCCCCGATCGCGACGGCCGCGATGAGGCCCAGGCCCGCCTGGGCGACCGAGCGGAACTCCTCCGTCCCCTCGCCGTGGGTGCGTCTGCGGTAGCCGCCGGCGACGCCCACGACCAGCGGCCAGGAGATCGTCAGGGTCGCGCCGAACGCGAGGTCGTACACCGGGATGAAGGCGCCGAACCACAGCCGCGTGAGCTCGACGCCGGCGAGGGCGACAACAGCGCAGAGCAGGTCTCCCACCAGGAGAATCTTCGAATACGATCTCGTCGACACGCTCACCGGCAGCCGCACATGGACTTTGCGGGGAAACACCCCCGATTCCGCCAACTCCGTTTGCGATTCCATCTCACCGCGCCTAGGTAGCCGGACCGTCCAGGTGGTTGACGCCCCTCGCGTCTCAAAGGTTGACCCACGACTCACCCATTTGAGGGCGTGCCCGCACGAGGATGATGTTAGACAGCGACGGCCCGGTAGGGAACGTAAGCTCCCTGTCCACAATTGGTCGCAATGACCCCAGCTGGAGGACTTGACGGGAACGGTCCAAGATGGCACTACCAGTCCTCAGCACGGCATATACCGCCAATATATGCCGATACACAAAATGCCTATGCGGCCACCTCATACGCCCGCGAAAGGGAGCGGCGGACTCGCGAAATCCAGCGAATACCTGCCCCTCTGCGCCTCGAAAGTACTATCTGGTCGAATCGACTCCGTAATCGAACTCGGCCTTACCCGCCGATTCAAAATGCGATGCCGATTGGACGGCCGGCGCTGCCCGGAACTCACCGAACTACATCCGGAACAGCGCAGGAGCCCGCTTCGCCGGCGTGAAGCGTTCACGGGGCCGGCACGACGCCGCGGTCTCTAGTCGTATTCGAGGTCGGGCAACGGGGACGGCGGCTCCGGACTGCGCCACACGACGACGTAGTCCGCACGCGCGCTCGCGACCGCGGTGCTCAGCCGGTCGAGGTCGAAGTCCGGCAGGTAGCGCAGCCGGGTCAGGAAGCTCGCGTCGGTCGCCGAGTGGGGGACCACGCAGCCCTCGCCCTCACGGTCCAGCAGGACGATGAAGACGTCCTCCGGATGGCCGGGCGGCTCCCGGTGGCTGTGGCCGCCGACGCGGACCTCGACCACGTCCTCCCAAGCGAGGGCCTCGACGCTGCCGTCGGCGTAGTGACGCGTCACGCCTTCTTCGGTGACGTACACATAGGTGTCCGGCACAGGGTTGCCGTGCATGGGCGCGATTGTGACGACTTGAAGTGGCGCCGTGCAAGGGAATCCGGGTCTCCGGCCGCCTGGAGCCCGCACACCTCAGGGATGCCGCCACCGCAGGTGCTCGCGCACCGCGCGGACCGCCGCGTCCGCGGGCCCCTCGGCGATGACGCGCAGCAGCCCGGCGTGCTCGGCCGCGAGCTCGTGGGGGTCCTCGTACGCGTTCCTGAGCCGGACCAGCCCGAGCCGCGTCTCGGCCGCGAGCGTGGCGTACAGCCGCTCCAGGCGGGGGCTGCCCGCGGCGGCGACGAGCGCCTCGTGCAGGGCCATGTGCTCGGCCACGACGGCCGCCCAGGGCGCGCCGGGCGGCAGTCCGGACAGGCGGTCCAGCGCCTCCTGCGCCGCCGTCACCCGGCGCCCCGCGACGGCCTGCGCCATCAGTTCCTCCAGCGGCCCGCGCACGTACATGAGGTCGTCCAGGTCCGCGGGGGTGATCACCGGGACGTACGCGCTGCGGTTGCGCTCGCGCCGCAGCAGTCCCTCGTGGACGAGCAGCGCCAGCGCCTCCCGCACGGTGGGGCGGGCCACGCCGTAGCGTGCGGACAGCTCCTGCTCGGGCAGCGCGGCCCCCGGCTCGATGTCCCCGGACAGCACCCGCTCGCGCAGCGCGGCGGCGAGCGCCTCGACGGTGGACACGGGTCTCAGGGTGGTCACGGGACCGAGCCTACTAACGAGTCCCGGCCGCCGCCGTGGGCGTTTCCACCGCGGGGGCGTCCGGCGCGGCCGCCCTCGCGGGCAGCGCCACCACGACCAGTCCCAGGGCGAGCAGCACCAGGCCGGCCCACGAGACGAGGGACAGGTGCTCGCGCAGCGCCACGACGCCCAGCAGGGCCGCGACGGCCGGCTCGGCCAGCGCGAGCGTGGCCGCCGTGGCGACAGGGGTGGTGCGCAGGCCCCGGCCGTACAGGAGATAGGCCAGCGCGGTCGTGGCGCAGCCGAGGTAGAGCGCGGTCAGCAGGCCGGTCGGCCGCGCGAGCCAGGCCGGTCCGGTCAGCACGAGGACCGGCAGCATGAGCACGGCGGCGCCGCCGAACATGACGCCCATCACGGTCCCCGACTCCATGCCCCCGCCGATGGCCCGGGCCGCCACGACCGCGTAGAAGGCGTACAGGAGCCCGCCGAGGAGGGCGAGCGCGATGCCCGCGGCGTCCGCGCCGCCGGCTCCTCCGCCGGTGACGAGCACCGCGCACCCGGCGACGGCGGCGGCCGTGGCGAGCGCCCAGCGCCCGCTCGGCCGTTCCTGTCCTGCCAGCCAGGATAGGAGCCCGGTGAAGACGGGGCCGCTGCCGATGGCCACCACCGTGCCGATCGCCACGCCCGTCCTGTCGACCGCGGCGAAGAAGCACAGCTGGTAGGCCGCGACGGCGACGGCTCCCAGGACCAGTGCCCAGCGCATCGCGTTTCCCGGAACGTTCCCGTGCGCCGTGCGCCGCGCCCGGCGAGACGCGATCAGCGCCAGGGCGCCCAGCAGGGCCCCGCCGAGCACGAGACGGGCCGCCGCCAGCGAGACGGAGCCGGCAGAGGCGAGGGTTCCCGCGGTGCCCGCGGTCCCCCACAGGACGGCCGCCGCGACCACCGCGAGCGGACCCGATCTGGATTTCATGGGTCGATTGTCTGACAACCAGACACAGTGAGGCAAGAGCTTTCCTCCGGAACGTCGAGACTGTCCCGATATGGGGTGTGGCCCAAGTCGTTAGGAACGATCCCTGGTGGCCCAGCTCACAGATTGCTAGGGTTTCGCCACTGTTAACACATGTGTAACCGACGGGCAGGTCTGATGGCTGGTCGGAAACGATCCATCCGATTCAAGATTTTCGCGATCCTGCTGGTGCCTTTGACCGCCCTGGTGGTGATCTGGGGGTTCGCCGCCAAGCTGACCATCGAGCAGGGGCAGCAGCTTCTGCGCATCCAGAAGGTCTACGACAACATCGTCTATCCCGTCAGCGAGGCCATCAACCAGCTGCAGAGCGAGCGGTTCGTGTCGGTGAGCTACCTCGCCTGGCGCACCTCCTCGCTGCGCACCGACCTCCAGGTGCAGCGCCGCAAGACCGACGCCACCGCGGTCCTGCTGACCCGCCTGTCGGCCGAGGCCGAGGACAAGACGCCCCCGGCGATGTGGGACCGCGTCCAGGACCTGCTCCGGCAGCTGGACCGGCTCGACGTCCTGCGCGGCCAGATCGACGACCAGCGGCTCACCCGCCTCGACGCGATCGAGGAGTACAGCGCCGCCGTCGAGACCGCCCACCAGGTCTACGACCGGCTGATGATCTCCCCGAACATCGACATCATCGAGCAGACCAAGGCGCTCATCCTCATCACCCGCAGCCGTGAGCTGGTGAGCCAGCAGTCCGCGCTCGTGCTGGGCGCGCAGGCGTCCGGGCGGATGACGCAGGACGAGCGGGACGCCTTCTCCGGCATGGTCGGCAAGCGCCGCCTGCTCTACCAGCTCGGCACGAGCCAGCTCGACGCCGGCCTGATCAAGCAGTACGGCACGCTGAACTCCACCGCCGTCTACACGTCGTTCATCTCACTGGAGAACGACGTCATCGCCAGGGTGCGGCCGGGCCAGCCGCTCCCGCCGGAGGCGATCGCCTGGCCGACGACGGCCCAGGCCCTGACCCGCCAGCTCACCGAGACGACGGACGCGGCCTCCGACGCCACCGCCGCCCGCGCCGTGCCGCTGGCCGAGGACGTGCTCTGGGACATCGGCGTCGTCGGCGCGCTCGGCCTCGCGGCCGTGCTCGCGACCGCGTTCATCTCCTTCCGGTTCGCCCGTACGGTGACCGGCGAGCTGGGCACCCTGCACCGGGCCGCGTCCGACCTGGCCGGGCAGCGACTGCCCGAGCTCGTACAGCGGCTGCGGCGCGGCGAGGACGTCGACGTGACGGCCGAGACCCCGCCGGTGACCCAGGCCAGCGGCACCGTCGAGATCGAGAACCTCGGACGCGCGTTCGCCTCGGCGCAGCACACCGCGATCGAGGCGGCCGTCGGCCAGGCCGAGCTGCGCAAGGGCGTCAACAAGGTCTTCCTGAACCTCGCCCGGCGCAGCCAGTCGCTGCTGCAGCGCCAGCTCGGCATGCTGGACGGCCTGGAGAAGGAGATCAGCGACCCCGACCTGCTCGAACGGCTCTTCGGCGTCGACCACCTCACCACCCGCATGCGCCGCCACGCGGAGGGCCTGATCATCCTGTCCGGCGCCGTGCCCGGCCGCGGCTGGCGCAACCCGGTCCCGCTGTACGACGTGGCCCGCGCCGCCACCGAGGAGGTGGAGGACTACCTGCGGGTGGACGTGAACGTGCCGCACGGGTTCTCCCTCGCGGGCGCCGGCGTCACCGACGTCGTCCACCTGCTCGCCGAGCTGATCGAGAACGCCACGGTCTTCTCCCCGCCGCACACCCGCGTACAGGTCAGAGGGGAGATGGTCGCCCGCGGCTTCGCCGTCGAGGTCGAGGATCGCGGGCTCGGCATCCCCCCGGACGAGCTGGCGCACCTCAACGCGCGGCTCGCCGACCCGCCGGAGTTCGACCTGGCCGACAGCGACCGGCTCGGGCTGTTCGTGGTCGGGCTGCTGGCCAGGCGGCACAACATCCGCGTCTCCCTGCGCACCTCGCCGTACGGCGGGACGAGCGCCGTGCTCCTGCTTCCGAAGGAGATCGTGGTGGAGAACGAGACCAGGGAACCCGTGGTCGAGCGCCTCGCGCAGCCGGAGGCCGCGCCCCCGGCCCTGGCCCTCACACCGCCGATCGGCGGCGGCGCCGAGGACTCCCTGCCCCGCCGGGTGCGGCAGGCCAACCTCGCTCCGCAACTCAAAGAGGAGCGGGGCGACCTGTTCTCCTCCTTCCAGGCAGGCTGGCAACGCGCTCAGGAGGACTCGTGACCGCGCACGAGGACGGGCCGCTGCTGCGCCCCTACACGATCACCCGTGGCCGTACCCGCCCGACCGGGCCGGAGTTCGACCTGATGACCATCATCAGGACGTCTCCCTCGGCGTACAGCGGGGTCACCGGGCTGGCCCCCGAGCACTGGCGGATCCTGCAACTGTGCCGGGTTCCCTCCTCCGTGGCCGATCTGGCCTCGGAGCTCGGCCTGTCGCTCAACGTCGTCCGCATCCTGCTCGGCGACCTGCGCGACCAGGGGCTGATCACGGCGCGGCCGCAGGCCACGGTCGCCCAGCTGCCCGAGGAGCGCATCCTCCGCGAGGTGATCCAGGGACTCCAGGCGCTCTGACGTCAGCCGTCCGCTTCGCAGGACGCGCTGCTCACTCGGTGTCCGCTTCGCAGGACGCGCTTCTCGCTAGGAGTCCGCTTCGCAGGACTCCAGGAGCCGCTGCACGTGCCAGCGGGCAGGTGTCAGCAGTTCGTCGGCGTACCGGTCCAGCAGGTCCGCGCACGCCACCGGATCGGCGATCTCGACGGACGGCAGGACCAGGATCTCCTCCTCGCCGTCGAGCACGAGATCGCCCCGCACGCTGAAGGTCCCGTCGCCGACCCCGACCGCGGTCTCGAACACGAGGTCGTGCCCCGGCAGCGCCAGCGCGGCGCCGAGCCGTACGGCGGGCCCGGCCAGATCGGAGACGGGCTCGACGCGGACGTGGGGGAAGAAGTCGCGGGAGACGGAGCGCCCCATCTCGCTGAACCGCGCCGCCGTACGCATCAGCGCCTTCAGGAGTTCGGCGGCACCCTGACTGTTGGCGTCCACCCCCGCAGGGTAGATCACGGAAAGTTGCGTTTTGGCCAAATGATTGGGTTCGGCCGGAAATTCCGCCGAAAAGGGCGGCCTCAGCGGAAGGCGTAGCACTCCACCTCGGCCCGCCGTCGGGTCAGCCCGCCGGCCACGGACTTCTCGACACAGGAGCGCTGCGCGGCGGTGAGTTCGAGCGCGCCGCAGACGCTGACCCCGGAGTACGTACGGCAGTCGAGGTTCGGGTTGAAGGCGCCGACCGTGTACCGTTCGCGCACCTCCGCGCGGCAGCGTTTCCGCGCCTCGGAAGTCTTCCGGTAGCGGCACTGGCCGACGAGGACGTCGTACTGGCCCCGGCTCACCTCCTGCCGCTCCACGCCCCCTCTGGGAGCGGGCGCCTGCGGCGCGATCCCCGCCCTCGGACCGGTCCTCGGGTGGCCGCCGGCCCCGGCATCCACCGAGGCGACCGCGGCGACCGTCCCGAGCATGGTCATCGCAGCGAGCACGGCGACAGCGACGATCTTTCTCATGGCGATCCTCCCGAGCAGGAACGTACCCACACGGGAACCATCACCCCCGGCGCCACGCCACGCCCGCATGGACGGCCGTGACCTCGCGTCACGGCGAAGCCGGTGCTTCCAATACGTCGGGCATGCCCGACATTGCGAAGTGTGCCGGCGGACGAGCGAGGGTAGACGCGACCGCGTGAACGGCGGGGACGGCGTTCACCCGGACCACCCTCGATCTCTCGGATCGAAATCCGGTCATTCCCGACACGACAGAGCTTTTACGTGCTCTTTGCCCGCTTCCTCATCGTGCGACCGCGGCCTGTTCCCTCCGGCTGCGCGTCCGCTCCCGTACGGCGGCGCGTACGGCGACGACCAGGACCACCGCGCAGAGCAGGACCGCGAGCAGCACCGCGACGCCGTAGTCGTCGGGCAGGCCCGCGCTCCAGCCCAGGAACGGCAGGAAGACGGCGGCGAACGCGGCGGGCGCCGCGAGCAGGAGACGGGTCCCCCTCGGCCGCCATCGCAGCCAGACCGTGAGCACACCGGCCATGCCGGCGACGAACATCGGCGCGGCGAGCAGCAGGGACATGTAGTCCTCAATCCCGTCCGCCGTCACGACCAGCAGGACGCTCGTCCACAGGAGCGCGGCGCAGATCCCGAACCAGACCGGCCACCTGCGTGCCCCCGCCGTCGTGCCGAGGGCCGCCAGCAGCGCCGCGAGCGCCACGAGGACGGCGACCTCCAGTTCGGGGCCGATCCGCTTCCCGGGGGACGTGAGGGGAGCCGGGGCGCTCTCCGACAGCGGAGCCCCTTCGGGGTTGTGCTCCGGGAAGCCCAGCCGCCGCCACCGTCCCGACACCTCGCGCAGGGCGACCCCGTCGGTCCCGTTCGCCACGGCGACGACGTGGCCGCCGGGCACCTCCTGGACGGCGACGGCCAGGGAGACGGCCGGGCCGCTGGGCTCGCCCAGGGAATCGGGATTCTCGTAGACCCGGTCGAGCCAGCCCTGTCTGCCTCTGGAGATCTCCCAGGCGACCGTCCAGGTCGCTCCCCCGTCCGTGGTCTGCTCGACCCTGAGCCGACCCGGTGTGACCCGGTAACACCGCCCCGGGTCAGCGGGCACGCACGCCCGGGTCGCCGGAGACCAGGACGGGGACGGAGACGCGGACGCGGACGGAGACGCGGACGGAGACGCGGACGCGGACGGAGACGCGGAAAGAGCCGGCGAGCCCTTCCACTCGTGCCACGACCTCCCGCCGTCCCCGCTGGCGATCATGAACCAGTCCGGCACCACGACCACGATCTCCCCGTCCCGCACCTCGACGGCCCGGGCGGACGGCGAGGCGGGCACCGCGCTGGTCGCCGTCACGGCGAAGACCGCGGCGGGCAGCACCACCAGCACGCGGGCCCGGGAGACGTCCCGGCGCCCGGCCCGGGCCGCGCGCCGCCACACCAGCCACGCGACCGCGAGGACAGGAAGCGCGAGCAGGTCCGTGGGGTCGGCCACCACCCGCGAGGACGGCACGAGCATCGCCCACGCCCGGGTCGCCGCCTCCGCGCCGCTCCCGGTCGTCTTCATCCAGGCGAACAACACCCCGGTCAGCGCGATCGCCCCCGCCGCCGTACGGCCGCCCGGCGGGACGCGGCGCGCGGCCCGGGCCGCGTACGCCACGAGCAGGGCGAGCAGCGGGGGCGCGACGAGCATGCCGGCGACATCGCTGAGCTTGCCGGTGACCACACCCGGCCACGCGAGTTTCAGCACGCGGTCGTTGACGATCAGCACACCGATCGCCGCCACGGTCACCGGATGGCCGAGCCAGGCCGCCTGCGCCCCGGGCCCGGCTACGCTCGGTCGATTGCGGTCGTGCTGAAGACGATCACGCATCCGTCGATCGTAAACGTGTTTCCACCGGCGCGACAGTGACTCCTCGGACGAGCCGCGCCGCCGTACGGGGAAGGGATCGACCGCCGCGCGGCCCTCCGCGCGCTACGGAGTGCTGATGGGCGACGGCTCCTTGCTGAGGATGACGGGGGAGGCGCCGCCCAGCGCCAGGTGGGCGGGCAACCCCGCCATCCGGCTCTGACGTCCCGCACGCGCCAGCCCGCTCACGGTCAGCGTCCCGTCGCACGGCCATTCGTCCGCCCGCTCGCCCGGCCGGTCCCACACGGCCAGTGGGCCGTCCACGTGCGCGGTGAGCAGATACTGCAGCGGAGTGCGCGGCAGGAACAGGTCGACGTCGGGCGTCGCGCGCCGTACGGCCCGGGGGAGCACCGGCTCGCGCAGCCGCACCAGCGTGGCGGGCTCGGTCCGCTCGACCAGCGCGCGGATGTCGGGCGGGGACAGGTTCGCCACCTCCCTGGCCGTCGAGACGTTCCGGACCAGCACGCGGACCCGTCCCGACGCGCCGTCCATACGCGCCAGCGCCTGCTCCGACCTGGCGTCGCAGACGACCTGGTCGGCGAACAGGTCGTGCAGGCCGGCCACTCCCCCGGCTCCGATCGCCGCGACGGCCGCCGCCAGGGCGTCGGGACCCGTGATCCCCTCCCAGCGGAGGCCGGGGCCGCAGGCCGTGCAGCCCGTCGCGGCGGACACGGACCTACGGGCGTCCGGCCCGCGGCACTCCCGTCCGCAGTCCGCGCACAGGACGGCGGAGGGCGTCACTCCGGCCGGCGGCCGGCAGTCGTCGCAGCAGACGAGCGGGTACATGTACCGGCGGCCGGCCCGGTCGAACAACTCACGGACGCAGGCGGAGCAGAGCCCGTGCTCGCTTCGCCGAGCGCCGGGGGAAGCCGAGATGACCATGGAAGCCGCACTGCCCGCCGCCGGTCGCTCTAATCACACCCCGTCACGCCGATATCGCGGTGATCAGGCCCGCTCGACGCCGAGGTGGACGCGGTGATGCCGCGGCCGCTCCGCCTCGTCCAGCACGGCGACCGCGAGATCGGGGTAGGAGATCCGGCTCCCGGCGTCGCCCGGCGCGACGCGGTACCCGCCGGTGCGGACCCCGTCGTGGTCGAAGTCGCCGGACGGGCTGATCACCAGCCAGTCCACCGGGGTGACCGCCTCACGCAGGACGGCGTCGCCCGCCTCGTGACCGAGGTAGAACTCGCGGTACTCCTGCGGGTAGCCCGGCGTGTCCATGAGCAGCGTGCCCGCGGCGGTCCGCAGCCCGGTGGCCAGGCCGACCGCGATCAGCCGCCGGACGCCGGCCCGTTCCAGCCCGCCGAGCAGCGCACGGGCCGCCGCCGGGAAGAACTCCATCGGCGGGGCGGCCAGATCGGCGGCGGCGTTGACCGCCGCCTGGTGCCCCGCCGCGACCCGGGCGATCGCGTCCGCGTCCGTGACGTCGCCCGCGACGACGTCGTCCGCCTCCAGGCTCGGTCGCCCCTCCCGGTCGGCGTACGCGGCCGGGTCGCGCACGACCGCCGTCACCCGATGCCCGCGGTCGCGGGCCTCCCGCACCACCGCGCGGCCCGCCCTGCCGCCCGCTCCGAACACCACGATCGCGCTCACGTCCGCCCCTCTCCGCGGGGACCGGCCCCACGGCCGGTCACAGCAGCGGACGGTATCCGGATGGGCGGTTACCTCCGGGTCACCGGTTAGCGTGATCGCCGTGACCGAACCTCTCGACCCGGACATGTTCGATCCGCTCTGCCCGTCCGGCCTGATGCCCATCCGGCTCGGCGACAAGTGGTCGGGCATGATCATTCGCTGCCTGGAGCATGGGCCCCGGCGCTTCTCCGAACTGCGCGTCCCCCTGCGCGGCATCTCGGCCAAGGTGCTCACCCAGTCGCTGCGCGCCCTCGAACGCGACGGCTTCGTCCTGCGCACGGCCTACCCCGGGGCCGTCCAGCGGGTCGAGTACGCGCTGACGCCACTCGGCCGGAGCCTGATCGAACCGTTGAACACCATGTGCGCGTGGGCCGAGGAACACTGGGAGGAGCTTCTCGACGCCCGCGAGGCGTAGCCGTACGGGCCTGCTCAGCCGTCGGCGAGGGCGCGCAGGGACGGGCGCAGGGCCTCGGCGATCCGTTCGGGCGACGCGCCGCGCAGAGCGGTGAGGCCGAGCAGCTGGTGGGCGATCGTCACGCCCAGCATCGTGCTGACCATCAGGGCGGCCCGCAGTTCCGCGTCGCCCGTCCCGATCGCGTCCGCGAGATGCGCCACCTGGCCGTCGAGCTTGCCGCGCACCTCCTCGGCGGCGTCGGGGTGGGTGAGCATGGAGCGCATCATCGCCAGCGTCGCCTCGGGCAGCGGCCCCATCTTCATGCCGATCCTGCCCAGCAGTTCCTCGACCGGCTCCAGTTCGCCGTCCAGCGGCGGGATCGACGGGATCCGCACGGCCTGGTCGAACAGGTCCTGCTTCGACCCGAAGTACTGCATGACCAGGGCGGGGTCGACCTCCGCCGCCGCCGCCACGGCCCGGATCGTCGTGCGCTGGAAGCCGCGCTCGGCGAAGATCGCCCGCGCGGCCGACAGGATGCGCTCCTCCGTGCGGCGCCGGCGCTCGGCCCGGCTCGTCGGCGTCCCCTCCACACGACGACTCTACCGGCGTTGACCATGCCGGGCCGTTCGCTCTACAGTCGTTGAGTCAACAGCCGTTGAGTGAATTGGAGTCACCCGATGCCGCTCACCCCACGCGAGGTGCTGGCCCGCTATCACCGGGCGATGGTCGACAGGTCGGCCGACGACCTCGCCGGTCTCTACGCCGCCGACGCCGTCCACACGTTCCCGTTCCGCGTGCCGCTGTTCCCCGCGCGTCTGGAGGGCCGCGAGGAGATCCGCGCCCTCTACCGGGCGACGTGGGGCGCGAGCCCCGTACGGCTCGCCGAGATCCACGACGTCGTCGTGCACGAGGCGGCCGATCCCGAGGTCGTCACCGGGGAGTGGGAGGGCACAGGCAGCGTCGAACCCGACGGCCGGCCCTTCCGTGCCACCGGCCTGCTGACCCTGCGCGTACGGAACGGCGAGATCGTGGAGACGCGCGACTACATGGACGTGTTCGGCACCTACCACGCGATGGGCCGGCTGCGGGACGTCGCGGCCGCCGCGGAAGGCGCCGGCTGAGCCACCGGGCCACAATGGGCACCATGACGATCTCGGGGAGGATGGTCCGCCGGGCGGGAACGGCGGACGCCGCGGCCCTCGTCCGCCTGCGCGCCGTGATGCTGGAGGACATGGGCGCGGACACCGGGGACGAGAGCGCGCCCTGGCGGGCGGCGGCCGTGGAGTGGTTCGGGCGGCGGCTGCGCGATCCGGGGGACTTCGCCGCGTTCGTGGTGGACGACCCGGAGCTCGGGGTCGTGAGCTGTGCGGCGGGCACCTGTGACCCCCACGCGCCGGGGCCCACGAACCCGAGCGGCCTGCACGGCCACGTCTTCAACATCTGCACCGACCGGCGCCGCCGCCGCCTCGGCCTCGCGCGGGCCTGCCTCGACGCGCTGCTCGGCTGGTACCGCACCGAGACCGAGGTCCGGACGATCGACCTCAACGCCACGGCGTACGGCATCGAGCTGTACCAGTCCCTCGGCTTCGACGCGCCCCGCTACCCGGCTCTCCAGCTGCGGCTGGGCCCGCCGCTCGGGCACGGCTTCACGAGTGGCTAGTGCCGCGACCGCCGAAGTTTGCCCGGGGCAAAGGTCGGCGGGAGGGCACTAGAGGTCGAACCGGTAGTGGACGGTCCGGTGCGTCGGCACGTAGCCGAGTGCGTCGTTGATGCCGCGCATGTAGGTGTTGCCGTCGGCGGTGTCGGCGAGCAGCCCTCCGAGGTCCGGGTGGCGTTCCCGGACCAGCCTGATCGTCTCGGCCTCCATCCAGCGGCCGAGGCCGTGCCCGCGGTGCTCGGGAAGGACGCCGGTGCCGTAGTGCTGCCCGTCGCCCCTCGTCACCGGGGACCACCAGCTCGGTGAAGCCCGCGATCGTCCCGGCGGCCTCGTCCACGGCCGCGACGGTGTGCAGAAGGTCGCCGCGCCGCGCGATCGCCTCCGCGGCGGCCCGGACCCGGGCGACGTCCCAGGGCGCCGGCCTGTAGTCGAGGCCGTCCATCGGCATGTCGTCCATCGCGCGGCGGGACGCGGCGAAGGTCTCGGCCAGTTCGTCCGGGACCACGCCCTCCCAGGAGACCAGCCGATATCCGGGATGCGGCTCCGCGAGGGCCGCGGCGAGCAGGCGCGACCCCACCCCGGCGCGGCGCTCGGCCGGGTGGACGTGCAGGTCGAGCTCGGCGAGATGCTCGTGTCCCGCGGCGGTGGACAGGCGCAGGTACGCCGATCCGGCGGGTACGCCGTCGGACCGGGAGGCCAGCCAGGCCAGCCGCTGACTCGATGCGCCGGGGTGGGGACCGACCAGGTGGGTCAGATGGAAGACACGGGCGCATACCGTAAACCATCGGCCCACTCACGGATCAATGGGATTTACCCGCAGTCCCGGGCAGGCGGGGGCCCGCCGCCCGGGCGCCGCTTCACCGGCCGTCACGTCGGCGTACGCCCGTGCCCTGCCCGGCGGCTGATCCTCTGGCGAGCCGCTGCCGATGGTCGTGCCCGGCTGGCCGGACTCCCGCGAACGGGAGCAGCAGACCCCGGTAGAGGGACCACGGAAGGAATCCCTCACCGGCTCACACGGTCCACTAAGAGCCATTTGACCTGAGTTATCGTGAAAATGCCGCCCATGTCCGGACGCTGTCATGCCGGTCACGGTGCGGGCGCATCATACGGCCGCTCTCGTCGGGGGAAGGGAACGTCCGATGTCCGAAGTGCTCCGTGCCGTGGACAGGCTGAGACAGGCCATCAACCGCCATGACCTCGACGCCCTGGCGCAGTGCTTCGACGAGCGGGCCGTTCTCGTGGCCCCGGACGGCATCGCCGAGAGCAGGGAGGAGATCGCCTCCTACTACGGCCAGTGGATGGAGGCGTACCCCAACATGGTGATCACGCCGCAGTCGGTGACCATGTTCGGAGACACCGTGGCGGCGGAGTTCACGATCAGCGGCACGCACAAGGGGCCGCTTCTCGTCCCCGGCGGGGACGTTCTCGAGGGGACCGGGCGGCCCATCCTCGTACGTTCGTGCAGCTTCTCCACGGTGGAGGAAGGGCTGATTCTCAGTCACCGGCTGTTCTACGACCAGTTGGAGATGGCGGCCCAGATCGGCGGCTGCCTCTGTTTCAGCGACCGCCCGTAACCGGCCTTCGCGCGGGAAAGGCTTTCAACCGTCCGCGAACTCTTTTCCCTTCGTCGGGTGAAAGCGGGTAGCCGGATGGATGGAGCCCCCACGTGATCCCCGAAGCACCGCCCGATCGCGTCGACGACGCCGAGCTGATCCAGCGGTCCCGGCGCGACCCCGAGGCCTTCGCGGACCTGTTCGACCGGCACGCCTCCGCTCTGCACCGGTACGTCGCCCGCCGCCTGGGCGCGTCCCTCGCCGACGACGTCGTCTCCGACACGTTCCTGGCCGCTTTCCGCAAGCGCGAGCGCTACGACCCGGCCCAGCCGGACGCGCGCCCGTGGCTGTACGGCATCGCCGCGAACCTCATCGGACGGCACCGCCGTACCGAGATCCGGTTCTACCGGGCACTGGTGAGGACGGGGGTGGACGAGGTCGCCGAGCCGTACGCCGACCGCGTGAACCAGCGGGTGTCCGCGCAGAGCGCGCAGCGCGGCCTGGCGAAGGCGCTGGCCGGGCTGTCGGCGGGCGACCGTGACGTGCTGCTGCTGGTCGCGTGGGCCGACCTCACCTACGAGGAGGTCGCCAGGGCCCTGGACATACCGGTGGGGACCGTGCGATCGCGGTTACACCGGGCGCGGGCGAAGACCCGCGCGGCGCTCGGCGGCGACGACCCCAGCGCGACAAGTGAGGAGCCTCTCCATGGATGACCTGCGACTGCTCCGTGAGATGCGCGCCGAGGTGCCGGACCCGGGTCCCGAGTGGCTGGTCCCGGCCAGGGCGCGGCTGCTGCGCCGCGTCCGCGCCTGGCACCTCCCCCGGTTCGGCCGCAGGCTGCTGCTCGCCGGGGCCCTCGGCGGCGCCGCGTCCGTCGTGATCGCGACCCGGCCGCACGAGCCCGGCGGCGTCGTGCGGCCGGCGACCGTACGGCTCGACTCCGCGACTGTGCTGCGGCAGGCGGCCGAGGTCGCCGAGTCGCGGCCGCGGCGGGCCGTCCCCAGGCCGGACCAGTGGCACTACACCAGGACGCTGGACAAGCAGGCCAACGACGATTCCGGCACGACGCAGGAAGGCTGGATCCGCTACGACGGGAAGCAGACCGCCGGCTACGGAGAGGACGGCCGGATGCACGTCAGCGACGTGCCGCCGGATCCCGGCGACGACGACCTGTCCCCCCAGCAATACGACGCGAAGCTGCGCCGGCTCCCCACGGACCCGGACGACCTGCTGGCCCACGTCAGCGGCGACCGGCACTGGATCGACCTGCCGGTCGAGGAGGGCGTGAAGAAGAACGTCGAGCCCCCGGACGCGCGGGCCTTCCGCGTGATCTTCCTCTACCTCGAACGGCACGTGGTCATGCCGCCGAAGCTGGAGGGCGCGATGTTCCGGGCGCTGATGAGGATCCCCCATGTCGTGGTCGACAAGGACGTCGCGGACGCGGCCGGACGGCGCGGCCTGGGGATCCGCTTCGACTGGGGTGCTGATCCGGGCACCCTGAGCTACCACATCCTCGATCCCCGCACCTACCGCTACCTCGGCAGCCGCATGGTGTGGGTGCGCGACGAGTACGTCGAGGGTGATTCCACGCCCGCGTTCCGAGCGGGGTCGGTGTGGGCGACCGCCCTGCTCGCCTCCGGCATCGTGGACCGGCCCGGCCGGCGGCTCTGAATATTTCACCGCATTCAGGCGCCGCCCCGCGCATCTCGTACGACGTTTCGCGAGGTGCCATACGGTTCCCGCATTTCTGCCATGGAAAGGGACATTTCCACTTCGGCGATTCGTGTACACGAGCCGGGCGATTGCCGAGTCTGGGAGCGTCGGCGCCCCTGCGTGAACCGGCAACGGGCGCCGGATGCCGGAACCTGTCACCACGCCCCTGGAGACGATCGCCTATGCCCTTCGGCCACCATCGTTTCGTCCGCAGGATCCTGACGGTCGTCGCGGCGGTCGTCCCCGCCGCGGCGCCGGCCGTGGCGGGACCGGTCCTGGGCACGACGTCCGCCGACGCCGCGGTCACGTGCCAGGTGACCTACACGAGCACCCAGTGGGGAACGGGTTCGGGCGGCTTCACGGCCGCCGTCTCCGTGAAGAACAGCGGTGATCCGCTCACGGACTGGACCCTGACCTTCACCTTCCCGGGCTCCCAGCGGGTCACGCAGGGCTGGTCGGCCCAGTGGAGCCAGTCCGGCGCCCGGGTCACGGCCAAGAGCGAGTCGTGGAACCGGCCCGTCGCCTCGGGCGGCTCCTTCCAGATCGGCTTCAACGGCACCTGGACCGGGAGCAACCCGCCGCCCACGGACTTCGCCGTCAACGGCGTGCCCTGCCAGGTGGCGGGCACCTCGCCGAGCCCGTCGCCGAGCCCGAGCCCGGACGTGCCGGTGGACAACCCGTTCGTCGGCGTCAAGGGGTACGTCGACCCGGGCTGGGCGGCCGACGTCGAGTCCTCCGCCGTGCGGGTGGACGACGCGACCGCGCAGAGGATTCGCGGCCTGAAGACGACCACCACCGCGGTCTGGCTGGACCGGATCGCGGACGTCACCGGCGGCTCCGGGGTCGCCCGTACGCTGAAGGACCACCTCGACACCGCCGTCGAGCAGCGGGCCGGATACCTCACGCTCGTGCTCCACAACCTGCCGGACCGCGACTGCCGGTCGCGGGTCTCCGACGCCGAGCTGCACGAGCAGCAGAACGGCCTCAACCGCTACAAGACCGAGTACGTCGACGCCATCGCCGCCCTCCTGGCCAAGCCCGAGTACCGGAACCTGCGCGTCGCGGCCGTCGTCGAACCGCGGGCCCTGATCGACCTCATCGTGGGTGGCGCGGTGGACACCTACCCGTGCGAGCAGGCGGCGGGGTCGGGCGTCTACGTGATGGGCATCCGGTACGCCCTCGACAAGCTGGCGCCCCTGCCCAACGTCTACACGTATCTGGACGCGGGCAGCGCGGGATGGGCCGGCTGGGAGACGAACTTCACGGCGCTCGCGTCCCTCGTCACCGAGACCGTGCGCGGCACGGCACGCGGCCTCAACGGCCTCGACGGCATCGCCACGAACGTCGGGGACTACATCCCCCTCGACGAGCCGTTCCTCACCGACCCCTATCAGACCGTGAGCGGCCAGCCGATCATCCAGAGCAGGTTCATCGACTGGAACCCCTACCTGAACGAACGGAGCTACGCCGTCGCGATGCGCGCCGCCCTGATCGCCAAGGGCTTCCCCGGCTCGCTCGGCGTGGTCGTCGACACCTCCCGCAACGGCTGGGGCGGGCCCGCCCGGCCCACGGCCGCGAGCACCTCCGGCGACGTCAACACGTACGTGGACCAGAGCCGCGTCGACCGGCGTCCGTCGCGGGGCGCGGAGTGCAACCAGAACGGCGCGGGGCTGGGGACCCGGCCGGTCGCGGCGCCCGCTCCCGGCGTCGACGCCTACCTGTGGATCAAGCGGCCGGGCGAGTCGGACGGGGTCGGCGGGCCGCTCCTGCCCGAGGGCTCGGACCGGCTGATCGACTACCGATGCGACCCCAACGGCTCCCTCACCCCCGGTACGGACGGTTTCCGGCCCACCGGCGCTCTGCCCAACGCGCCGCTGATCGGCGACTGGCACCACGAGCAGTTCGTGATGCTGGTGAACAACGCCTACCCCGCGCTCTGAGGACGTGCCGCGGCTCCGGCGCCGGGCGCCGGAGCCGCCCTTCCCTCGCGGTTTCCGTCGGCATCGGCGGCTAATCGCCCGCACGTCCCTGGAGCAGCTGCGCGTCGGCGGGGAGCGACGCCTGGGTGGAGGTGTCCACCTGTGAAGTGATGTCGATGCCGTTCCTCAGCTGGCTCCACAGGCCGAGGATGGCCGCCGCCTGCGCGACGATGAGCGCGACCCCGCTGCCCGCCGTACCGAGCCGGTAGACGACGGCCACGGGGGTGAGCCGCGACGCGAGACCACCCGGGCGGGTCTGCAGGGTCCGCGCGTCCATGAGGACGGCGACGACGGTGAGCACCAGGAACAGCAGCAGCACCCGCACGAGCGAGCCGCGCACGGGGGCCTGACCGATGACGTTGTTCAGCACGGCGTGCGCGCCCGTCGCCGCGGCGTACGCGAGGACCGGCACGACGCCCTTGAGGTAGCCGCGTCTGCCGGGCAGACGACGCCACAGCGCGCCCAGCACGAAGCCCGCCACCGGCCAGATCAGCAGCCCGCCGATCAGGTCGCCGGCCAGGCCGTAGAACCCGTTCGGGTCGCCGAGCCGGTCGAGCCAGCCGTCGCGCCCCCGGCTGTCGGTGCTCCAGGTGGCCCAGATGAGGAACACGGCGGCGGGCGCCCCCACGTAGGACGCGTACCTCGCGGCGAGCCGCGCGTTGGCCCACCACGACACGCCCGGGCCGCGCGACAGCGCCAGGTCGAGCGGGCTGATCCCGTCCTCCCTGTCGGGATCGAGGCCGATCTCCATCCGGAGCCCGCGGATGCGGTCGACGACCGGCCCGTTCTCCCTGTGGTAGGCGTCGTCGTCCATGTCGCCCGCGGCCCAGCGCCGCCGCAGGCCCTTCTCCCGCGCCTCCAGGTCCCGGTACTCCTCGACGATCATCGCCAGCCGTCGCCGCGACACGCCCGGGTCCGCGGCCTCGGCCCGTCGCGTCAGCCGCAGCAGCAGGGGCAGCACCGCCAGGCCGACGAGCGCGGCGAGCGGGACGGGCATCCCCGCGTACGTGCCGGGCCACCTGATCGTGCCCACGACGAACAGGAAGACGACGAGCCATGTGGTGAGCGGCCCGACGGTCTCCGTACGCCGCCCGTGCAGGCGCAGCAGCAGGAGAAGCAGGAGCACCACCAGCGGCCACATCAGGTACGCGACGCTTCGCAGCAGGAGGAAGGGCGATTCGACCACGTCCGCCAGGCTTCCCATGCGCACGACGACCGCGTGGGCCTCGAACGCCAGGGTCAGCAGCGCCAGTCCCGGGACACTCCAGCGCAGCAGCACGCGGACGGCCCGGGGCGTCCGTCCGCCCGGGATCCGGGCGGCCCGGACCGCGACCGCCCACGCCGCCGCGGTGAGCAGCAGCGCCGTCGCGACGCCCGACGCGACCACCGCGGGCTCCCCCGGGCTGGGGAAGTACCGCATGGACAGGGGCGCGTAGGCGCAGACGGCGACGAGCACCACTCCCCCGAGCACCACTGCGGCGAACGCGGTGAGCCCCGAACGGGTGGGCGCCGAACGGGTGGGCGCCGAACGGGTGGGCGCCGAACGGGTGGGTCCCGAACGGGTGGGCGCTGTGCCGGCGCGCCGGATCCGCGTGCGTGCCGTCCGCCACGCGGCCGCGCAGAGCGGCGCCACCAGGATGGCGACCGCCGCCCCGTCCGTCAGGCCGATCAGGTGGGCCAGGAAGCCCGCCTCGGTGAGCACGAGGACGACCGTGATCGCCTCCACCGTGGTGATCGCCGCCAGGGTGCCGAGGACGAGCCTGACGAGGGCGCGCTCGCCCCGGTCGCCCGAGCCCCGGTCGCCCGAGCCCCGGTCGCCCGATCGCCGGTCGCTCGATCGCCGGTGGAGCAGCACGAGCAGCCAGGCCAGCAGCAGGTACGGCAGCGCGAAGCCCAGGTAGGTCGCGACCGTGAGCACGTTCTGCCCCCGCAGGTCCACCCAGCGCTGGAACGTCGCCCGCGCGGACAACGGCACGGCGACCTCGACGCGCGGCGGGGTGGCGGCGTCCCGCCAGACGTAGGTGCCGCCGGGGAGCACCTGCGACGGCAGAGGCGTCACCGTGCGCACCCGGGACTCCGGCATCCTGACGACCACGGTCCGCCAGCGCGCGCCGGCCAGCCCGGGCGGCAGGTCCACGGTCGGCGGCGCGCCCGCGGTCGAGGGCAGCAGCGCGACGAACCAGGTCCCGCCGGACTCGCGGCTCGCCCACAGCCCGGCGGACTCCCCGCTCCAACGGGGGCCGTAGTGCTCCAGGCGGGTCTCCCGCGTGCTCTGGACCACCACCTCGGCGCCGTCGGCCGACGTCGTGACGCTCGGCGTGCCGCCGTCCGGCAGCAGGCAGGCGACCGTGCTCCCGTCGCCGCTCCCGTCGCCGAGCAGAGCGGCGGACCCCGCCCAGTCACGGGGGACGCCGACCCGCGTCGTGCTTGTCAGCACGGGAGTGTCGTGGCCGCGTTCCGCGATGGTCACGGACGTCTCCACCCAGGCCGAGCGGGGAGGCCCGAACCCGCACGCCGCCCCGTCCGCGAGCGCCGGCCCCGAGCCCGGAATCAGCAGGCCGAGCGCCGCCACGACGAGCGGCACCACAGCGAGGATCCCGACCGGCTTCGTCCCCGCACCACTCGTCACCCGACGCACAACCCGCCTCCCGTACGCGATCGATCCCCCAAGGATGAGTCGCACGGAAAGCGGCATTGGTTACGGACGATTCCCCGAGGACCGTCCCTCCCGCGGCATCACCTGCGGTCAGGGCCGGTCAGGCGGCGCTCCCCCTTCGTGGTGATCACGTAGACCTGCCAGGTGTAGTAGGCGTAGTAGTTCCTGATGTCCTGCTTCATCTGGCGGGCATGCAGCAGGACGGCGTCCACGTACGCCTGGGAGTGGTTGTAGGCGTACAACGCGCGCCGGTAGTCGCCGGGCGCACCCGAGGCGTGGAGGTAGTTGGCCGCGGCGAACAGGGCGTCGCCGGTGTCGTCGATGTCGCCGCCCATGCCGTACGCCTTCCAGGTGCCCGGCATGAACTGCATCGGCCCCCTGGCGCCCACGTAGCTCGGCGAGCGCACCCGGCCGAACTTGGTCTCGACGAGCATCACCGCCGCCAGCACCTCCCACTCGACGCCGAACCGGCGCTCGGCGCGCCGGAAGGCCGCGAGCAGGGCGTCGGCCGGTTCCGCCGGTCTGACCTTGATCTTGATCGGGCCGCTGACGGGGTGGGCGAGGGAGAGCAGGTCGCGGATGGCCGTCACGTTGTCCTTCGTCCGCGCGGCCACCGCCTTGGGCAGTTTCCCGTAGGCGCGGGAGGCGACCTGGGGATTGCGGGCGAGGTAGCGGTACACGCGTTGCTCGTACAGGGACAGCAGGACCACGGGCTCGGGCGCCTCCCCCTTCGCGGGGTCGCCCGTACGCCTCCAGTCGTCGATCGCGTCGCGCAGTCGTCCGGCCGTACGGGTGAGGGCCTCGGCCAGCCGCGCGGGGTCCTTCGGCACCGCCTCGTCCGGGGCGGGCAGGTCCCCTACGGACGGCTCCGGCGCCGGGCTCGCGGAGGACGCCGGCGCGGGCGGGGACAGGCGCTCGCGCGGGGCGACCGAGGCGGCCTCCCCCGCCGAGCCGCCGCAGCCCGTCAGCGGGACGACCACGGCGGCGAGCACGGCGACCAGCACCCGGCGGCGCGGCGGTGAGATCACAGCAGGCTGATCGTTCATCGTCACCAACGTATGCCCAGCGGTGACGATCCATGCCCTCCGGCACGCGTAGGTGCCAGGCCTCAGCCGCGACAGGGCCGTCCACAGGAATCGCCCGGCGGGGCGAGCGCGGCCGCGAGGGTGGTGGCCGCCATCGCCCCGAGCGTGGCGACGAGGCCGGTGCCGCGACACGCGCGCCACCTCGCAGCGCGAGCGTCCGCACCGGGCCTACTCCGCGTCCGCACCGGGCCTACTGCGTCCGCACCGGGCCTACTCGGTGCCGTCCGCAGGCAGGCGCTCCGGCAGCCCGAGCCGCGGGAACCGGTCGTCGTGGAACGTGACGATCTCGGTGATCGCCCCGCCGGTGACGCGCAGGACGTCGATCGTCAGCGGCAGGTACGCGCCCTCCCGCTTGCGCCACTGGTAGAAGGCGACGGCGGGCTGCCGGTTCACCGAGGTGGGGACGGCGCGCAGGTGCTTCATGCCCTCGAAGCCGCTCTCGATCCAGTCGTTCACCACCGCGTCGCGGCCGACACACAGGCCCGGCGTGGGCGGCATCGAGCAGCGGACGTCGTCCCGCAGCAGTGCGGCGAGCCCGCCGACGTCCGTGGCCACGCTGGCGTCGGTGTAGCGGCGCACCAGCTCGCGCGTCCCGGCGTCCTCCTCGCCGCCGGTCCAGTCCTGCCGCTCGGTGGGCAGGTGCTCCCGCATGCCGGCGCGGGCCCGCTGCAGTGCGCTGTTCACGGAGTTGACGGAGTCCCCGAGGAGCTCCGCGACGTCCTTCGCCCGCCAGCCGAGCACGTCCCGCAGGATCAGCACGGCCCGCGGGCGCGGCGCGAGGTGCTGGACCGCGACCAGGTACGCCAGCTCGATCGTCTCCCGCGCGACGGCGACGGTCTCCGGCTCGTCCGCGTCGCCCGCGGGCAGCTCGTCGAGCAGCCGGTCCGGGTAGGGCTGCAGCCACGGCACCTCGCCGCCGGTCGCGGGCTCCGGGCGGCACTTGGCGAGCAGGTCCAGGCAGGCGTTGGTGGCGATCCGGTACAGCCAGGCCCGGAACGTCGACCTCCCCTCGAAGGTCTCCCGCCGCCGCCAGGCACGGAGGAACGTCTCCTGCACGGTGTCCTCGGCGTCCTCGAACGACCCGAGCATCCGGTAGCAGTGCACGTGCAGCTCCCGCCGGTGCCGCTCCGCCAGCCCCGAGAACACCGGCTCGCCGACCTCGCCCAGACCGCTCACGCCCAGACCGCTCACGCCCAGCTCCTCCAGCCGCGTGTCCGCACTCATCGCGTCATCCTCCCGCCTCGTCGTGTCCCGTCGTAGGTGTGACGGGTGCGGGCGCGACAACTCATCACCACGGTCGGCCGGCATGGCTGATTCAGTGACAGAGTCGGTGACGGATCCGGTGGCGAGCACACGACGATGCGACGCCGGCGATGCGGGAACGTTTTACGGCCGACCCCTTTTTCCGCAACGCGAAAATCGGTGTTGACTCACCTAGTTATCGCCCACTAAACGTCGTCACGTGCGACTGCCCCGCGTGAAATTCGAGCACCGGCCTCACCGGTACGACGACGGCACCATTCGCATCGGCGGTGAGATTTACGGGATCGCCGCCGAAATCGCGGACCCGTACGGCTGGGTGTGGACGGCCCTCACGCTGATGGACGGCACCCGGTCCCGCGACGAGATCGCCGAGCGGCTGCGCCTGTCCCATCCGGAGGTGCCGGACGCCGCGTCGATCGTCGAGCAACTGGTCGCCACCCGATACGTGGAGGACGCCGCGGCCGGGCCGCCCGCCGGGCTGAGCGAGCGCGAGCTCGACCGCTACAGCAGGAACCACGCGTTCTTCCGCGCCGTCGACGTCGCGCCGCGCGGCGACGGCTGGGAGACCCAGCTGCGGCTGAAGTCCGCGCGGGTCGTGGTGCTCGGCCTGGGCGGCACCGGCAGCCACGCGGCGTGGGCGCTCGCCGCCGTCGGCGTCGGCACGATCCACTGTGTGGACCCCGACGTGGTCGAGCTGTCCAACCTCAACCGCCAGGTCCTCTTCGGCGAAGACGACATAGGGCGCCCGAAGGCGGAGGCGGCCGTCGCGCGGCTGCGGACCGTCAACTCCGACATCCGGGTCACGGGCGAGCGCCGCCACATCGGCAGCAGGCGGCAACTGGACGACCTGATCGCGGGCTACGACGCGCTCGCCCTGTGCGCGGACCGGCCCACCGGGCACGGCATCCGGGTGTGGGCCAACCGCGCCTGCGCCGCCGCGAACATCCCCTGGGCCGGCGGCGGATACAACGGCCCACTCGTCACCGTGGGGTGTTTCGCGCCGGGAGCGGGCGCCTGCTACGAGTGCCTGAGCAGCGGCGAGGAGGCGCGGCGCCGCCCCGGCACGCCGGTGAACCTCGGCGGGCCGGGCGTGATCGCCACCTCGGCGGGCGTGTCCGGCCAGCTCGTCGCCCACGCCCTGCTCGGGCTGCTGACCGGGGTGCCCGTGCCGCCGGCCGGCACCATCCAGGGCGTCAACCTGATCGCCGCGGACCACCACGTGTGGGTCAGGCATCCGCCGCGCCCCGGCTGCCCGGTGTGCGGCACGCGGGCCCCGGCCGGCGGGCCGAAACACAATTCATTCCGGCCGAGGACCGAAATCGATGCCGGTTGAATGAATAGAGAAATCCTTGACTGCCCCCAGTCAAAGGCGAATCATGAACGCGTTCTCGCGAGAACATCCATGTCCCCTCCAGAGAGAGGAACCGGATGAACACGAACGAGCACGAGACCGAACCCGTCGAGGAGACCGCCTCGCCGGCCAAGACGAAGATCACCATCCGGCTGCTCGACAAGATCGAGACCACGACCAGCAGCAACAGCGTCGGCAACTGACGAAGCACCGCCCGAGGCGTGCGGGGGTGCCGCGGGGCCGTCCGCACGCCTCGGCCGACGAGAGCCAGCACCAGGGAGTGCCCAGGGAGGGAAGGGTGGCACACGCCGGGACCATCTTCGACGACGTACGGCAGGCCGAGGCGCGGGTCCTGCCCGCGGACGCGTACCAGGCCGAGTTCACCGAGGAGTTCGAGCGGGCCCCCGACGGGGTGTGGAAGCTCGAACGCGCCCAGGAGTTCTTCGAACCCGACGTGGCGAGCTGGCGGGCGATGATGGCCGGCGACTGGGACGGGTCGCTCGCCATGCTGGAGGAACTGCGGGAGTTCCTCGTCGGCTACTACCGGACCCGGCCCCAGGCCCGCCGGGTCCGCATCGTGGAGACGCCGCTCACCCCCTATCTCCAGTGGGAGCTGCACGTCCTCGCCGTACGGGCGACGGCGGGCGAGCGTCCCCGGGTGCTGCACGCGGACGCCGTGCGGGAGCTGGAGCACCACGCGCCGCTGCCCGAGATCGTCGTGCTCGGCCCCACGCTGCTCTACGAGGTGCTGTACGACGAGATCGGCGCCCACGTGGGCGCCCGGCGGATCACCGACCCCGGCCTCGTCGGCCCCTGCCTGACCGCGATCAAGGAGCTCTACGGCCGTGGTGAGGACGTGCGGGCGTACGTCGAGCGGGAGGTCGCCCCGCTGCCACCGCCCGTGATCTCCGACAGGACACGCGCCCTCCTGCCCGGCTACTCCCACGACACCGGGACCATCCGCCCCTGACCCCGCACCTGGAGGCCCGCGTTGCGAGAGGCCACCGTGGTCCGGCTGCGCGAGCTGGCGTTCCGGCGGGACGGTTCGCAGTGGATCGTCGGCCGCCCGGACGGGGACGAGTTCGTCGCCGTGCCGTACGAGGGAATGCGGGCCATCGAGCTGCTGTCGGCGGGCGCCACGGTCGAGGAGACGGAACGGCGGCTGCGCGCCGAGACGGGCGTGGATCTCGACGTCGGCGACTTCGTCCGCGCCCTGGGCACGCTGGGCTTCGTGGAGAAGCCCGGCGCCCCGGCCGCCTCCGCCGGGCCGCCGACCTTTCCCCGGTTGCGTCCCCGGCACGTGCGGTGGACGCTGCACCCGCTGCTCCACCTGCTGGTCGCCGGCCTGATCGCCGCCGGGATCGCGACGGCGGTCGTACGGCGGGAGACGCTGCCCGGCTGGCGCGACCTGCTGTGGAGCGAGCGCGGCACGCTCGTGCTCGCGTCGCAGATCGTGGTCGGCTGGGCGCTGATCTTCCTGCACGAGTTGGCCCACCTGTCGGCCGCCAGGGCCGCCGGGGTGCCGGGCAGGATCCGGCTCGGCACCCGGCTGCAGTTCCTGGCCGTCCAGACCGAGGTCTCCGGCGTCTGGCTGGCCGGGCGGCGCGTCCGCCTGACGGTCTACCTCGCCGGGATGGCGACCGACGCCTCGGCCTGTTCGGCCGCGCTCCTCCTGACCGCCGTCGTGGGTCGCCAGCCCGCGCTTTCGCTGGTCGCGCTGACCTCGCTCGGCATGCTGGCCACGCAGTTCCTCGTGTTCATGCGCACCGACGTCTACTTCCTGCTGCAGGACCTGAGCGGGTGCCGCGACATGTACGGCGACGCCTCCGCCTACGTCCGCCATCTGGCGCTGCGGCTGCTCCGCCGTCCCTCCCCCGACCCGCTCGCCGGGCTGCCGCGCCGGGAGCGGCGCGCCCTGCGTACGTACGCGGTGCTGCTGGTCGTGGGCACCGCGGCCTGCCTGGGTGTGGCGTTCGCGGTGACGGCGCCGGCGACGCTGACGCTGCTCGGCCGGGCCGTGGGCGTGCTGGCCGCCCCCGCGGACCCGCTCGCCGGGCTGGACGCCGCGGCGGTGCTGCTGTCCGCGGTCGCGTTCCAGGTGCTCTGGGCGCGGGCCTGGTGGCGCAGGCACGGCCCGCGCGTACGGCGCGCGCTGCGTACGCGGCGGGGGCGTTGATCAGGACCGCGTGTAGGAGCCGGTCGTCAGCTCCTCGATCAGCCCGGGCCGCTCCGGGGCCCACCCGAACAGCCGCCGGGCCCGCGAGGCGTCCATCGGCGACGAACGGGTGAGCGCGGCGATGGCCGGCCCCATCGCGGCGACCGCCTGCTCCATCGTCAGCGACACGGCCTGGGCGCCGGTCAGGCCGGCGACCGCCTCGGCGATCCGCCGGATCGGGGTCCGCTCGGCCGACGCGGCGTTGACGACGACCCCGTTGCCGACCACCTGGGGCTCGCGGCGCTCCAGCGCGGCGACGTACAACTCCGCGAGGTCGTCGACGTGCACCGACGACCACTCGTTGGCGCCGTCGCCGATGTAGGGCACCATCCCGTTCTGCCTGCCGGCGCCGATGAGCCCCTGGAGCAGGCCCGATCCGCCGCGCCCGTAGACCAGCGCCGCCCGGATCACCGTGCCCGCCACGTGGCCGGCCGCCAGGACCTGCCGCTCGCCGAGGACCTTGTACGGCTGCGCCGACGTCTCGGGGGTGACGGGGTGGTCCTCGTCCACGGTCGCGCCCTGCCGGTCCGGGTAGACCAGTCCCGTGCTGGTGTAGACGAACGCGCCGCCGTCGTTGAGGCCGTCCAGCAGCGCCGCGAGGGTGTCGCGCTCGATATCGCCCATGTCCGGATCGGCGTAGTCAACGGCGGTGTGGACCACGGCCTCGGCCGCCGCGGCGGCGCCGCGCAGGACGTCGAGGTCCCGCAGGCTCGCGAGCACCGCCTTGGCGCCCAGCCCTTCGACCCGCTCGCGCGCCTCGTCCGAGCGGGCCAGGGCGACCACTTCGTGGCCGGCCCTGACGAGGTGCTCGGCCACGACTGCGCCGACGTAGCCGCTCGCACCGGTGACGAAGATCCGCATGATCGTGTGCCTTCCATGAGGTCGGGTGACCGCGGCGCGTCCGTGTTCGCCGCCGGTCGCTGCCAACCCCACCGTCGCCCCCGGCGTCCCGCACAGCCAGGGACCAAGAGTCCGTGGCTGAGGGGGTCCGCGCACCCGATGCCCGGCGTACGGTCACAAACATGGACAAGCATGGCCTGGCGCGGTTCCTCCGGAGCAAGCGGGAGAGCATCGACCCCGCCGACGTCGGCCTGCCCCTGGGACGCCGCCGCCGCACCCCCGGACTGCGGCGCGAGGAGGTCGCCCAGCTCGCGTACATCTCGGTGGACCACTACACACGGCTGGAACAGGCGCGGGGCCGTCACCCGTCGCGGCGGGTGCTCGACGGCATCGCCCGCGCCCTGCGCCTGTCGGACCAGGAACGCGCCCACCTGTTCCGCCTGGCCGGGGAGCGGGAGGAGAGCCGGTCCGCGGAGCCCGCGAGCGAGGTGCGCCCGAGCACACTGAGCCTGGTCAACCGGCTGACCGACGCCGCCGCGATCGTCGTGGACGACATGTGCCGCGTGCTGGCCTGGAATCCGCTGGCGGCGGCCCTGTTCGAGGACTTCTCCACCCTGGCCGGCCAGGAGCGCAACGTCATCCGGCGCTACTTCCTGCATCCCGACCCGGAGCGGCGGCACTTCGGCATGGGCAGCCCGGAACGGTTCGCCGTCACGGCGGTCGGCTACCTGCGCGTCGCCGTGACCCGCTATCCGGACAGCCGCGAGCTGAAGAGCCTGATCGAGGAACTGCTGGCGGGGAGCGAGGACTTCGCCCGGCTGTGGAACTCCCAGCGGTTCCACATCGACCGTCACCTCCACCAGACCGTGCGGCACCCGCGCGTCGGGCCGATCGAGCTGGACTTCGACGTGCTCACCGTGCCCGACCAGGAGCAGCAGGTGGTCATCTTCACCGCCGAGCCCGGGTCCCCGGCCTACGAGTCCCTGCGGTTCCTCAAGGTCGTCGGCGCCGAGCAGGTGCCCGCCGACGCCTGACCCGCGCCCGCGGACGCATGTTCTCCCCGCTCGGCAGGCCCGGCTCCGCCAACGGATTCGATGTAAAAACTTCTGTACATCAAGTCAAAGACGGATTACCTTGAGGGTGTCAAAGATTCTGTACACCCGAAGGGAATCGATCATGACCCACGAGGAGAAGCGCGCCTGGATCCGGCTGGTCGTCGCCGTGATCGCCTACGCGGCGTACGTCGTCGCCATCCTCAGGCGGGCGGGCGGAGGCCCGTTACCCGACGTGCCGTACGCCGCCGCCATGCTGTGGACGATCGGCGGGGCGATCGGCGCGTCGATCCTGGCCGAGATCGGGATGGCGATCGTCAACCCGGGGGCCTCGCGCGTCATCGACGCCCGCGACAGGGAGATCGGGCGGCTGGGCGACTACACCGGTCAGGCGTTCGTGGTCATCGGGGCGATCGCGGCGATGCTCATGGCCATGGCGGAGTGGGACCGGTTCTGGATCGCCAACGTGATCTACCTCTTCTTCGTCCTGTCGGCGATCCTCGGCGGCATCACCAAGATCGTTCTCTATCGCAGGAGCGTTCCGGAGTGGTGAAGCCCACACGCGTGACGAACCGCATCCGCGTGCTGCGATTCGCCCACGACGAGATGACCCAGGCCGAACTCGCCGAACGCATCGGCGTGACCAGACAGACCGTCATCGCCATCGAGCAGGGCCGGTACTCGCCGTCCCTGGAGATGGCCTTCCGGATCGCCCGGGTGTTCAACGCCCCGCTCGACGACGTGTTCCAGTATCCCGACCTCCCAGAGGAGACGAAATGAAGGCCATCGTCCAGGACACGTACGGCCCGGCCGACGTGCTCGAACTGCGTGACGTCGACCGCCCCTCGATCGGCGACGACGAGGTGCTCGTCGAGGTCCGCGCGGCCGCCGTGGATCCCGGGGTGTGGGTCCTGATGACCGGCACGCCGTACCTCGCGCGTGGGGGATTCGGGCTGCGCCGCCCCAAGGTTCCCGTCCGGGGCCGCGACGTCGCCGGGGTGGTGACGGCCGTCGGCGCCAACGTCACCCGCTTCCGGCCCGGGCAGGAGGTGTACGGCACCTGCCCCAACGGTTCGCTCGCCGAGTACGCGAGGGCGCCGCAGGCCCGCCTCGCGCCGAAGCCGGCCAACCTCACGTTCGAACAGGCCGCCGCGGTGCCGGTCTCCGGCATGACGGCGCTGCAGGCCGTACGCGACGTCGCCGGCGTGCGCCCGGGGCAGCGGGTGCTGGTGATCGGCGCGTCGGGAGGCGTGGGGTCGTTCGCCGTGCAGATCACCAAGGCGCTCGGCGCGAGCGTCACCGGTGTGTGCGCGGCGGCGAAGGCGGACTTCGTGCGGTCGCTCGGGGCCGACGACGTCATCGACTACACCCGCGAGGAGATCGACCGCGACGGCGCACGCTACGACGTCGTCGTCGACACCGCGGGCAACCGGCCGCTGTCCCTGCTGCGGCGTGCCCTGACCCCGCGCGGCACGCTGGTGATCGTCGGCGGCGGGCACACCGCGTACCGCTTCACCGGTGGCATGGGACGCACGTTCCGGGCGCCGCTGCTGTCGTTGTTCACGGGGTCGATGTTCAGGGGGCAGCGGCTGCGCCCGATGTTCTCCCGCGAGCGCGCCGAGCACCTGGAGGAGCTGACCCGGCTCATCGAGTCCGGCGCCGTCGTCCCGGCGGTAGACCGCGCCTATCCCCTCCCCGCCGCGCCCGACGCGATCCGGCACCTCATGGAAGGCCACCCCGCCGGCAAGGTCGTCGTCACCGTGGCGGGAACGGCCTGAGTCCCGAGTTCCCGGGCTCCTCGGGTCTGGCGAAAAGTGATATCACTTTGCTAGTGTCATGCTAGACATCGAGGAGAAGACATGACAGACCTGCAGATCGCCGTCGACATGCCGGCCCCCCAGACCCACGAGCGGGCGGCGCGAGCAGCCGCGGGATGGCCCATGCTGATCCTGGCCCTGGTGGGCCTGCTGAGCGCGTTCGCGCTGGTCCCGGTCGGAGCCGTCCTCGCGGCCGGCGGCAGCGGCGCCCTGGGAGCCATGCTGATCGCCGCCGGGGTGCTGCTCCTCCTGGCGGCCCTCGTCGTCTTCACCGGGCTCACCGCGGTCGCCCCCGGTGAGGCGCGCGTGATCCAGCTGCTCGGCCGCTACGTGGGCACGGTCCGCACGCCCGGCCTCCGGTTCGTGGCTCCCTTCACCCAGAAGCGCCGCGTGTCCACCCGGATCCGCAACCACGAGACCGACATCGCCAAGGTCAACGACGCCGACGGCAACCCGATCGAGATGGCCGCCGTGGTCGTGTGGCAGGTCGAGGACACGGCGAAGGCCGTCTTCGAGGTCGACGACTTCGTGGAGTTCGTCGCCTTCCAGACCGAGACCGCGGTCCGTCACATCGCCGGCAGCTACCCGTACGACGGGCACGACGACATGCTGTCCCTGCGCCAGAACGCGGACGAGATCACGGGCCGCCTGTCGGTCGAGATCCAGGCGCGGGTGGCCTCGGCCGGAGTCAAGGTCATCGAGTCGCGCATCACCCGGCTGGCGTACGCTCCCGAGATCGCGCAGGCGATGCTGCGCCGTCAGCAGGCCGGAGCGGTCGTCGCGGCCCGTCAGCGGATCGTGGAGGGCGCGGTCGGCATGGTCGAGGCCGCCCTGGCCCGCCTCGACGAGCACGACGTGATCGAGCTCGACGAGGAGCGCAAGGCCACCATGGTCAGCAACCTGCTCGTCGTCCTGTGCGGCGACCGCGACGTGCAGCCCGTGGTGAACACCGGCTCCCTGTACCACTAGACCGTGGCGACCGAAAGAAAGAGCATCCTGCTGCGGCTGGACCCCGCGGTGCACGACGCGCTGGCCCGCTGGGCCGGCGACGAACTGCGCAGCACCAACGCCCAGATCGAGTTCCTGCTGCGCCGGGCGCTGTCGGAGGCGGGGCGGCTCCCGGGCGGCGCCGGTCGCATCCCCCGGCGCGGCAGGCCCGCCAAGAAGCAGACGCCGCCTCCGGAAGCCCCCGCCGCCGACCCGCCCGACGACTGAGAGGAGGGCAGTCCAATGAACGTCCCCGGTTCCCTGACGGCCCAGCTCTATCTACTGGCCTACGACCCCCGCAAGGAGCGGGTGGTGACGAACTACCGCTTCCCCTACCTGCTGCGCGCGGCCGCGCTCACCGATCTGCTGCTCATGGGCCGGATCGCCGACGACGACGGCAAGGTGCGCGTGGTGTCGGAGGACCGGCTCGGCGACCCGGTCCTCGACGACCTGCTCCGCCAGCTTGCCGAGACGGGACCCCGGCCGTGGCGGCACTGGATCGGCAAGGACGGCCGGGCCACGGTCCGGGCGGTCCGGGACGAGCTGGAGGCGGGCCGCTGGGTCAGGGTGGAGCTGCGCCAGCCGTTCCTGATCTTCAACAGGAGCGCCGTCCGCGTACGCGACACGCGGGTGGTGAAGCGCCTCGCGGCACGGTTCGCCGACGCCATCACCGGGCCGGCGTCCCGGGTCGGTGACCGCGAGGCGGCCCTCGTCGGGCTGGCCGCCGCGGCGGAACTCGGCACGGTCCTCCCGCGGGCGAAACGGCGCGCGCACAAGCAGCGCATCGACCAGCTGGCCGAACGCGGCGGCCCGGCGGCGGCGGCCCTCCACAAGGTCATCCAGCAGGCCCGCGGCGCGAGCAGCGGCTGAGCCCGCCCGCCGGCCGCGCGGGCCCGCTCATCGTCCGCAGGTGCGGAGCATGTTGAGCAGGGCCACCTTCTCCTTCCGGGTGACGAAGAGCCGGTAGTGATGCTTCACCGTGATCCACGAGGTCGCGTAGCGGCACCAGTAGCGGCGGCGCGGCGGACGCCAGCTCTGCGGTCCCTGGCCTCCCTTGGCCATGTTGACGGAGTGGCTCACCACGACCAGCTCGGGACGGGTGAGGTCGTTGGCGAACGCGCGCCGTTTCGCCTGGCTCCATCGCTTGGCGCCGGAGCGCCAGGCGTACGCCAAGGGGACGACGTGGTCGACGTCGGTCTGTTTCACGCTCTTCAGCACCTTGCCGTCGTACGGGCTGTGCCAGACGCCCTTCACGGCCTGGCACGCCGCGTTCCTGCGCACGCCCCGCCCGTCGCGGGCGAGAACCGCCTCCCTCGCGTCGCACTCCCCCTTGTGATGCGCCCAGCGCGGCTGGAACCGCCGATGGCTGTACCCGCGGATCGACAGCGGCTTGGCGACCTTCAGCTGGGCCAGCATGCGGCGGGCCGGCGCCCCGGCGTCGGCCGCGGCCTGCGGGGCGAGCGCGACAGCGGTGATGGGGAGGACCAGAAGGGAAAGCGTGGTGACTCGGAGCGTGCGGTGCAAGAAGATCATAGTTACAGCCATACCAAATACTCCCCACTGAGCGTGACGATATGCGCTGCGACGGTCAGCGGATGGTGGAGGCGGTCCGCACGGGGAGGGAGACCTCGATGAGGGCGCCGCCGCCGGGCGGGGAGGAGATCAGGCAGAAGCCGCCCACCTCGGCGGCGCGCTCCCGCATCGAGGCCAGGCCCACCCCGCCGCGCGGCGACTCCGGCAGCCCGACGCCGTCGTCACGCACCCGCAGGGTCAGCGTCCCCGCGCCGTTGTGCAGCGTCACGGACACGGTCGTGGCGTTCGCGTGCCGGAGCACGTTGGTCAGCGCCTCCTGGACGATCCGGTAGACCGCCACCTCCGCGGCGGCGGGAAGATCCGTCAGATCCCCGCTCACCGACACCGTGATCCGCGGGGCATGACCACCGGCCCGGCCCCTCTCGTCCCCGTCCGCCACGGCGACCGCGGTGGCTCGATCGGTTATCGCGCCGTCGCTCCCGCTCACCCGGGCCGCTCGCGGGCCGGGTGGGGTGTCCGAGCCCGCGCCGCCCCCCATCGCCTCGGCGGCGAGCGCACGGACGGCTCCCTCCAGGGCCAGCTGGTCGAGCACGGGCGGACGCAGGCCGTAGACGAGTTCGCGGATCTCGCCGGCCACTCCGTCCATGGCCGTACGCAGGTCGAGCAGGATCCGCTCGGCCTGCTGCGGTGACGTCCGCAGCGTCCGCCGGGCCATGGTGATCGTCATCGCCATGGCGGCGAGCGCCTGGCCTAGACCGTCGTGCAGGTCGCGGCGGAGCCTGCGGCGCTCCTCCTCCCGGGCGCTCAGGATCCGCTCGCGCGAACGCTGCAGATCCGCGGAGAGCCGTACGGCATGGGCGATGTCGGCGACGTACGGCGTCACCGCACTGATCAACCGGTCGTTGTGGGCGGCGGGGAAGCGGCGCGGGCCGGGTGCGCCGATCAGCAGCCGGCCGACGTCCTCGCCGTGCCACACCAGCGGCACCACGCGCGCGGCGTCGACACAGCCGCTCTCGACGTAGCGCGGCCGCCCGTCGTACACCTCGACGGCCACACCCCGGACCGCCAGGCCCTGACGTACCGCGGCGGCGACGGAGGCGAGCGCGGTGACCGGGTCGGCGGCGTGCACCTCGCGGGTGAGCCGCTGCTTGAGCGCCTCGGGATCCCCGACGGGGCCGTAGAAGACACGGTCGAGCAGCCGCCGCAGCCGGCGCCGCAGCGGCTGGATGAACGCCCCCGCGAACAGCGCCGCCACCAGTCCCTGGATCTGCCCGTACTCCGAGACGAAGACCCCCCACAACACCCCGACGCCGAAGTAGATCGCGGTGACCGACGCCAGAACTCCGGTGACGACCACGGTCCTGCTGACCAGCGTGTCGATGTCGTACAGCCGGTAGTGCGTGACCGCGACGGCGATCGCGACGGGCACGGCGGCGCTGGTGACGAGCGACAGCGGCGACTGGTGCCACCACACCTCGACGATCAGGTTGGCGGCGGTGGCGTACAGCAGCCAGCCGATCTGCCGCCGCCGCACGGTGTCGCCGGTCAGGAACCTGACGACGAGCGACAGCAGGCACACCGCTTCGATCGGATAGAAGAAGTTGAACGGCAGGTCGCGCAACCATTCGTGCAGTGGAGCGATCCAGGCCACCGCCAGGGGATTCGGCCCGCGCGGTGAGTCCGCGGGGACGACGCGGCAGACGAACGCCACGGACTGGATCAGCGTGACGGCGCTCACCGCGACGGCGACGGGACGCCAGCGCCGCGACGGGAGCCGCCCGTCCGGATACAGCAGCGGCAGCAGTTGGTCCACCGCGAGCATCCCGAGGGCGCCGACGGCGTTGTTGACTATCAGGGGGTAGTACTGGGCCCGCAGGTCGCCGTGGTAGCCGAGCCACTCGTAGGCCGCCTGCGAGGGCCCCAGCACGGCGATCGCCAGACCGCCCAGGACCATCAACCACCCGACACGGAGCCTGGGCCGCCGCACGACCAGCAACGCGCCGATGACCGGATAGGCGATGCCCACCACGTCGTCACCCGTCAGCACCGCGGGCCGCACCCGGAACTCGGCGGGTATCGCGTAGCGGCTCGCGGCGGCGGCCACCACCATGACCGCGGAAAGGGCGGCCAGTCCCCCGGCGACCAGCCCGGCCGTACGGGCTCCGGTGAGTCGGCGCACCCCGTACTCCTCCTCCGACGCCCACTCGATCAGCGGCGTCGCCGGATCCTAGCGCGGCCGGGACGGCCGCCGTAGCGGCAGAAACCGCCGGACATCGTGACCGGATTTCGTGGAACGCCGCCTGCCGGGACCGCCCCGGGCTCTCAGCCGGCCCCGAGCCCGGCGTCCACGTGTCATTCCGTCCCGAGCCCCGCACCGATCGTGCGCAGCGCTTCGAGAAGATCGTCCGCTGACGGGGCCTGATCCGGATCGACGAGCCACTGGGCCGCCATCCCGCCGAGCAGTGCCTGGTAGAAGGAGCCGACAGCCATCGCCTTCCGCTCGTCCGCGCCCGGATCCAGTCGCTCGAAGATCGCCGCCAGTCCCAGCCTCGCCTGCCGGTTGGCGGTCGCGAACGCCTCGCGCAGTTCCGGAAGGCGGTCCATCTGGGCGATGAGCTCGAACTGGATGGCCCAGAGCGGTCTCAGCCTGACGAAGGACTCGATGATCCGTGTCCAGGTCGTCACGAACCGCTGAGCGGGAGTGCCGGACAGTGACGTGTCGGCGGCGAGAGTCCGCTCGATCTCCTTTCCCCACTCCTCCATCGCCTCGATGAGGGCCGCGTTGAGCAGGGCCTTCGTCGACCTGAAGTGATAGCCGATGGCGGCGAGGCTCGTGCCGGCGGCCCCCGCGATGTCCCGCGCGGTGGTGCCGGAATATCCCTTCTCCACCAGGCAGCGCTTGGCTCCCGCGAGCAGATCTTCCCGGTTTCCCATGGCCAGAGCTTAGCCCGCCATCGAGACAAGCGTCTTGGACATTTGTGCTAGACAGATGAGTGAGACATTTGTACAGTTCCTGGCATGAGAAACATCCTGATCTCCGGCGGGAGCGTCGCCGGGCTGACCCTGGCTTTCTGGCTGCGCGGGCACGGGTTCGCGGTGACCGTCGTGGAGCGCTCGCCCTCACTGCGGGACGGCGGCTACAAGATCGACATTCGCGGAGCGGCACTCGACGTCGTCGGCCGCATGGGACTGCTGGACGAGGTGCGACGGCACAGCACGGACATGCGGATCGCGCGCTTCGTCGACGCGCGCGGCAGGCAGGTGGGCACGATGGACGCCCGGTTGTTCGGCGGCCGCGAGGGTGACGACGTCGAAATCATGCGCGGCGACCTCGCCGGGCTGCTGTACGCGGCGGCCGGAGACGACGTCGAGTACGTCTTCGACGACTCCATCACCGCCCTGCACGAGACTCTCGAAGGGGTGCGCGTCACCTTCGCGAGCGGCCCTCCGCGTACGTTCGACCTGGTGGTGGGTGCCGACGGCCTGCACTCGAACGTGCGCGCGCTGGCCTTCGGCGAGGAGTCCCGGTTCGTCCACGATCTCGGGCACCACATCTCGATCTTCACGGTGCCCAACCACCTCCACCTGGACCGCACCGAGATGATGCACCCCGCTCCGGGCAGGAGCGCGGGGATGTACAGCACCGGGGGCGGCGACGACGCCAAGGCGATGTTCCTCTTCTCCTCGCCGCCGCTCGCCTACGACCGGCGAGACGTCGCCCGGCAGAAGAAGCTGCTCGCCGACGCCTTCTCCGGTCAGGGCTGGGAGGTCCCGCGTCTTCTCGACGCCATGGAGGACGCGCCGGACTTCTACCTGGATTCGATCAGCCAGGTGCGCATGGACCGCTGGTCGTCGGGCCGGGTGGCACTCGTGGGCGACGCCGCCTACGCGGCCTCGCCCGCGTCCGGCCAGGGCACCAGCCTGGCCCTGGTGGGCGCCTACGTTCTCGCGGGCTGCCTCGCCGAGGCGGCGGGAGACCACGCCGCGGGATTCGCCGCCTACGAGCGCGAGATGCGGCACTTCGTCGAGGAGAACCAGAAGCTCGCCGCGAACAACCTCAAGGGCATGGTGCTGAAGTCGGCGGCACAGATCCGGTTCCAGATGTTGATGTTGCGGCTGATGCCGCATCTGCCGGGGAGGAACCGCATGATCGAGCGGATCACCGAGCCGATCCGCAGGGCCGCGACCGCGATCACGATCAGGGACTACCGAACACCGGCCTCGTAATAGGCCCACAACATTTCCCGGATTTCCGGCATCTCACAAAGCATGACATTGCGCATGACCCTCGGAGCACTGCTCCTGACCGCCGTACCACTGACCGCCGCGCCCCTGGCCGCCGCACCGGCAGCCGCCGCACCGGCAGCCGCACGGCCCGCAGCGGCCGCCACGCCGGTCACGATCGCGTACGCGCAGTTAACGCGGACCTGGGAACTGGTGCTCGCCAACGGAGACGTGGTGAAGGTGCCGGAAGCGCTCGCCGTGGCACCCGCCGACGCGGTCAACCCCGGCGCGCAGGCACCCTTCCTGATCAGCGGGGACGGCCGGCATTTCTTCTACTTCCGCAAGTCGGATGAGCTGTTCGTCGAACGCACCCTCGACGGCAAGGAAAGAGTGGTGTCGCGGGCGATCCAGGCGTACGCCATCGACGAGGAATGGCCGTTGGTGTCGGACGACGGCAGCTACGTGATCACGACGACCTCGGCGCCCGGGACGGGGGTCTTCGTGGACCTGCGGAAAGGCAAGACCTTGTCCAAGCCCGGCGGGACGGACATGTGGAGCTTCGCGGGATTCAGCCCCGACAGCAAGCGGCTGCTGCTGGAAGGGGACCGGGTGACGGTGTTCGACCGCGGGCTGCGTGCCCGGTCGCGGTTGAAGACGCGGCTGTCGCCGATGGCGCTCGCGAACGACTACCGCACGGCGGCGGTGCCTGTCGGCACCTGGCCGAAGTACCGGAAGATGCGCATGCTCGACCTGCGTACCGGCCGTGCCGGCGGCACAGTGACCGTGCGGCTGCCGCGCGGGCAGTACATCGACAACCTCGACTTCGACCAGGCGGGGCGCGTGGTCGTCCGGTCGAAGACCAAGACCGGCGTGGCGATCTACCGGGTCTCGAAGACGACCGGCAAGGCGACGTTGCTGCGGACGATCACCAGGCCAGACGCGCGGGTCTGGGTGCTCCCGGGAGACAGCACGTACGAGCCGTGGACGGAGAAAACGAGCAAATCGTCCGGGTGACGGAGTGAACTGATCCTCTCCCCCGGACGTCATCCTCATGACGGAAGGGGAGGCGTTGTGCGTACCGTGTTCGTCTCGGGGATGACGGCGCTCGCGCTGGCGTGCGCGCCTGCCGTGACGGCCTCCGGCGTGACCCACGAGGGCGGCCGGGCCGGGGAGACCGCCGCGTGGCGGCTGGCCAGGGTGAACACCCTGCCCGGTGACGACGTCCTCGACGACGTGACGGTCCTGGGCGACGGGTCGGTGTGGGCGGCCGGTCACCGGGTCGCGAACGGGAAGCAGCGGGGCCTGGTCCAGTGGTACGACGGCCGGGCGTGGCAGGTGGTCCCCGGCACCCCGTCGTACGAACTGAAGGCCGTGACGGCCACCTCGAACAGGAACGTGTGGGTCTTCGGCCAGGGGAAGGCCGCCCGGTGGAACGGCCGCGCGTGGACCGCTTTCTCGCTGGGCGGCGCGTTCTCGGCGACGGACGCCGACGCGACGGGCGCGAAGGACGTCTGGGCGGTGGCCGGGTCCTCGGCCTCGGCCAGGCACTGGAACGGGTCCTCGTGGAGGAGCGTCCGTCTGCCGGCCCACGCCGCCGCCGTCGACGTGTACAAGGCCCGCGACGTCTGGGCGGCGGGGACCAAGGGCGACCGTCCCGCTGTCATGCGGTGGAACGGGAAGTCCTGGGCGCTGGTGCCCACACCCGCGATCAAGCTGCCCGCTCCCGACGCCGTCGCGTTCCTCGACGACATCGCCGTCGTGAGCCCGGGGAACGTGTGGGCCGTCGGCGGCGTCACCTGGGAGGGCGCGAACGACGAGGGTGACGACGTCACCTACAACCGCACTCTGGTGATGCGCTGGAACGGCACGTCGTGGGCCACCTCGGTCGGCAGCGCCAACGCGCAGCCGTACACGGAGGTGGAGCCCGACGGCAAGGGCGGCATGTGGGTCGTGCAGGGCAACTGGAACCCCACTCTGTGGCATGTGACGGGCTCGGCGTGGAGGAGCGTCCCCCTCCCGCGGAAGGCGGGCACCGACGCCGTCCTGTTCTCGATCGCGCGCAGGCCGGGGACGGCGGCACTGTGGGGTGCGGGTTTCACCGTGCCGCAGGGCGACCCCGACGACCCCTCGGCCAACGGCACGTTCTGGCGTACGCGCTGACCGGCTCGTCCGCGGACACCGCCGGCGCTCGTTCTCGAGCGCGCCCCGGGCGCCCGGCGTTCTTCCGCGATGCACGCCGGTGGGTCTCCGGAGTCGAACAGCCCGCGCGACGTCGCGGTGATCTTCACGACGCCGAGGGCTTCCCACCGGCCCTCGCGCAGGTGTGACGAGCACCACGTTTTCCCCGAGCGCGAGGCCCTGACCTGCAGCTATGCGGGCTTGATCCTTTTTATGGGCTTCTTACCCTTTATGTGCCCTTTGCCCCAATATAGGGGAGCTTGGTAGTTTCCTTGCCCTGCGACGGCGGCGTACCCCATGACGCCGCCGTCGCGAACCGGCTCCGCCGTGCTTGAAAACGAAAATCCACAGTCACCGCCGCCATGTCCTCTCCGCCCCCCGATGGCGCCGGTGACGCCGAATCCGTGCAGCAAGGAGGCACGGAGCCGGGGAACCAGTCGACCTTCGTACGAAGGTCCGGGGTGAATCGGCGCGCCGAGCGCCGTAGGGCGACTTCCCTGCCCGAATCCGTCAGCTAACCCGGTAGGCGCAAGCGGAAGACTCTAGGAGAGACCCCCTGTCTACCAACCCCGCCACTCTGTCCCGCATCGCCCGCGTCACGATCGGTGGCGTCGCGCTGACCGCGTCGGTAGCGGCCTTCGGCGCGCTGCCCGCGGCCGCCGCGCCGGGGACGGTCACGGCACCACAGCCCGCCTCGACGCTCATCCCGCCGCAGCCCCCCGCGACGGGAGCCACCCCGGACACCGCCGCGGCGACCACGACGGCGACCACGGCGGCCACCACTGCTGAGGCCACCCCGAACGCCGCCGCGGACAAGAAGCTCAGCAAGTCCGCTCTGCAGCAGGAGAAGGCCAAGCGCGCCATCAAGGTGGCGAAGAAGCAGCTCGGCGATCCCTACGTGTGGGGCGCCACAGGCCCGCGGGCGTTCGACTGCTCCGGGCTGGTCCAGTTCGCCTGGCGCAAGGCCGGGATCAAGCTCCCGCGTACGACGTGGTCGATGCTCAACGCCGTCAAGAAGAAGGTCTCCCTGGCACACCTCAAGCCTGGCGACCTCGTCTTCACCAGCGGCGGCGGCCACGTGGGCATGTACATCGGGCACAAGAAGGTGATCAACGCCCCGCACAGCGGAGCGGTGGTCCGGGTCGACAGCCTCAAGGGCTACTGGAGGAGCGGCTTCCTCACCGCCGTACGCCCGGGGGTCTGACACCGGGCGCGAGGATGACGATTTCCCGGCGGAGACGTCCCGGCGCGTGCCGTCGCCGCCCGTCTCCGCCGGGGACGCCCGGGAAACCTCCGGTCGGGCGACACCGACCGGAGGTCTCACGAGCCCTTGATCACACCATCAGCGCTGCAGCGTCAGCACGCCCGGCCGGTAGGGCAGGAGGCCGTAGTCGCCGCCGGAGCTGGGGCTGCGACCCTGGTAGAGCAGCTGCAGGTTGCAGGGGTCGACGGTCTTGGTCTGGTCGGGGTTGTTGCGGACCAGGTCGCCGTGACTGATGTCGTTGGTCCAGGTGGCGCCGCTGTTGGCCTTGCCGGCGAACGGGTTGCTCTCGCTCGTGGCCTGCGGGGTCCACGAACCGCCCAGGCTGGTGGCCGTGTACGAGCGGAAGTAACGGCCCTGCGAGCCGATCGACTCGACGAGCATCAGGTACTTGTTCTGGCCCTGGAGCTTGTAGACCTCGACACCTTCGAACAGGTTGTTCGTCGTGTCGCTCATGATCGTGGTGTAGTTGGAGCCGAAGTTGCCCGGGAAGTTCCCGATGGGCATGCTGGACCGGTAGATCTTGCCGTTGTCCCCGGCGAAGAACAGGTACATGTTCTGGCCGTCACCGATGAGCGTCTGGTCGATGGGGCCGGTGCCGGAGCCGGTGATGCTCGCGGTGGACAGGGTCTGCTGCGCCGACCAGCCGTTGGGGTTGCTGGGGTCGCTGGAGGTCCGGTAGGAGAAGGCGGTCCCGCCCCACTGGTAGGCCAGCACCCAGATGTTCTTGGGAGCGAAGTAGAACAGCGTGGGCGCGACGGCCGAGAAGTTCATCGTGTTCTGGCTGGCCGAGGCCATGTCGGACCAGTTCGTGAACAGGCCGAAGTTCATCGACCCCCAGCTCGACCCGGTGTCGTGCGTCGTCGCGTAGACGAGGTGCTTGCCGTTGTAGACGACGTTGGTGAAGTCCTTGAGCGAGACCCAGCCCGACTTCGGGTTCGCCAGCGAACCGGTCGAGGTCCAGCGGTACGACGACGGGAGATCGCACGTGCCGCCGGTCGGCGTCACCGTCGGGGACGGCGTCGAGCTCGGGCCGCCTCCGGAGGTGCTCCACTTCTGGTTGGTCTGGCCGTTGCAGGACCACAGCTGGACGGCGGTCCCGTTGGCCGTGCCGACTCCGGTCACGTCCAGGCACAGGCCCGACTGCACTCCCCTGATGGAGCCGTCGGAGTTCTGCTGCCACTTCTGGTTGGTCTGGCCGTTGCAGGACCAGATGACCACCTTGGTGCCGTTCGTGGTGCCCATGTTGTAGGCGTCCACGCACCGGGTGCCGTTGAAGGTCCGCAGCTCACCGGCCGAGGTGAACTCGAAGGCCTGGTTGGCCCCACCGCTGCAGTCCCAGATCTGCAGACCGGTGCCCAGCGCGTCGGTGTTGCCCGCCACGTCGAGGCAGCGGCCCGACCCGGCGCCCACCAGCGGCGCCGGCGCCGCCGACGCCGGCACCGCCCACGTCACAGTGGCCGCCGCCAACGCGGCCAGCACCGCCACGAGGCGTACGCCGACACCGGCCGGCGAACGACGCCGACCGCTCGTCACACGAATGGGGGGTGAATCCATTGTTTCGTTCTCCTCCTTTGGGGGGTGAAAGCGTGGCGAAGCGGGCCACGCCAGGGAAACCGCAGTGGTCTCACGCAGTCGGGCAGGGACGGTCCATCAATCGGGACGAATCCCTGGGCTCTGCCGCCAAGAGGTCGACGGGCCCGCGAATCGTTTCCGTACGGCCCGGTTCGTTGTGGTTCGTGCGTGGAGTTCGAAACCAGCCCCACCCATCATCAAGGCCTCGCCCCCGGCAGGGCGACGGAAGGGCCGATGGCGACCGCGGGTCTGTTAGCGTTAACATGTTCCGCAATCCGGGTTCCTCTCCCTCGGCTACTTGACAGTGGTGGTGCAGCGGGCGAACACGACCGGGCGAGGCGCCGCGTCAAGAACGCGACTCTGGCCCCTGCCGGCCACGCCCGGATTCCGCTGCGGTGGCGCGCAGCCGCGGACCGTCTCCGATCATGGAGACCCTCCTTTCCGGGGCCGGCGCGTGTTAGCGCTCACATTCCACGACGCGGGGAGCCGCGTCCACAGGTCTCGATGCCGGTGATATTGGCGGAGCAAACTAGGACTCACCGGGGTCCGTCAAGAGGAGACCGAGAGCCCCGGTGGCGTTTCGCGCTTCTGGAGCGCACCCATCTGGCATTACGGGCCCGGCCCGCACCGCGCGCGAAACGGCTCGTGATGAAACTTTCAACCACGCGCGCGCTGACGCAGGCGGCGACCTCGGGGCCTGTCGGGAGCCACCTCACGGCCTGACGCCTTCGGGGAACCCGGTCCAGCGTAGGTCGGGCGGGAGGTGGCTCATGTCGTTGAACATCACGAGCGTGGGCGGCAGGCCGTCGCGGTAGTCGATGACCGTCAGAGCGGTGTTGGCGCTGTTCAACCCGAGCCACCGCGATGGCGGCGCGTCCAGTGCGTGCCGCACCAGCCACGCGATCTGGTAGGCGTGCGTCACCAACACCTCACGTGTGTCGGGCCGGGTTCCTTTCGTGGTCGTGCCGGGGACCTTCGCGAACCGGGCGACCAGGGCCTCGGCGAGCCTCCGGCCCGAGGCTGCCTCGGTGTCGTCGTAGCCGTCGAAGAAGCCGGCCCAGGACGGGGGCGTTTCGGCCGCGCTGGGGACGTAGGGCACGTGGTCGACGAGTTCGGCGGCCTCGGTCACGGGCACGTTCGGCAGGTGACGGGCGAGTTCGTGCGCGCTCGCGACGGCGCGTGGCAGCGGCGAGTGCCACACGGCGTCGACCGGTACGCCGGCGAGCCGTTCGCCCAGCAGACCTGCCTGCCGACGTCCGATGCCGGTGAGTTCCCCGAACGCGTCGGCCGCGCCGTGACGTGCCAGGTAGAGGCGTCGAGTTGTCATGCGTAGCTGGGAGGAGTCCGCGTGGACCCTTCCCCGCCTCCTTTCGATCGGTACGTGTGGGTGGGGCGGCGGAATGCCGAGCCGGAACCCGTGACACCAAGCCGGCCCGGGGCCGCAGAGGTCAGTCGCTCTTTGTCGCCGTGACGGTCCCGGTGGTGCCGTCGATGGTGATGACGGTGCCGTCGCGGAGCCTGCTCGTCGCGTTCGCGAGACCGAGGACGGCGGGAATGGCGTGCTCTCGGGCGACGATCGCGGCGTGGGAGAGCACGCCTCCGGTTTCGGTGACGACGCCGGCGGCGATGCTCAGCAGCGGCGTCCACGCGGGGTCGGTGAAGGGGCAGACGAGGATGTCGCCCGGGCGCACGCGCGCGAAGTCGCCGGGACCACGGACGATCCTCGCGGTGCCGGTCACGGTCCCGTGGCTGCCCGGCGTTGCTTTGAACGTGGCGGCCGGGATGTCCGCGGCGCCGGAAGGCGCTGTCGGTGGTGGGGGTGTGGCGGTGACCGGCCGTGCTTGCAGAACCCACGTGCGGCCGCCGGCGATCGCCCATTCGATGTCCTGCGGTCCGCCGAACACGGCAGCAGCCCGTTCGCCCAACTCGGCCAGCCGCACGGCGGTCGCGTCGTCGATCGCCGGCCGGTTCCGGGTGGCGGCGGGCACGTCGCGGATGACGAGCCGCGCGCCGCGCCGGTCGAGGCGCTTCTGTTTGTCCGCGACGGTGCGGGTGACCGACCCGTCCTCGGCGACGCGGTAGGTGTCAGGGGTGACCCTGCCCTCGACGACGCTGGGGCCGAGACCCCAGGACGCCTCGATCCGGGTCGCGTCGTTCCGGTCCGAGGGTGTGAACATGACTCCGGACACCTCGGCGTCCAGATGGCGTTGGACGATGACGGCCATCAGAAGATCGTCGGATGGTCGGTCGTGGCGGCCGGAGACAGCTCGGTAGGCGATGGCACGCGAGGAGAACAGCGACGCCCAGCAGGCACGTACGGCCACGGCCACCTCACCGGCTCCGCGCACGGCGAGGAAGCTCTCGTGCTGACCGGCCGCCGATGCCTGACCGGTGTCTTCCCCCGCTGCCGATGATCGCACCGCCACGGGCGGATCGCCGAGTTCGCCGAGCGCGCGTCCCAGCGCGTCGATGACGGCGGCGTGGACCGGGCGGGCCTCGACCGCCCGCCGCGTCGCATCGGCGTCGTCCGCCTCGCCGGCGAGCCGCCGGGGGTCCAGGTCGCGGACAGCGGCGAGGTAGGCGGCGAACGGGACGACGAAGCCGTCAGGAACCGGCAGACCGGCGCGGTGCAACGCGCCGAGTGCGCCGGCCTTGCCCCCGCAGGTATCGGCGACAGCCTCCGTGAGGGGTACGATCACCGCTCCACCCTTCAACAGATGATTGACAACAATTTGTTGATTGTGCATTCTGGGGCACATGGAACGCAAGGACGACATCGGTCGCGGCATGCACGCCGACCACGTCCGGGCCCGGCGTGAGCAGGACGCGCGTGACCGTCTTCTGGACCTGGGCGCGGACGCGCTCGACGCCCGTCCGTGGCGACCTCCGCCCGTCCCGCCGTCGGCGGTCGACCTCGTGCAGTTCGCCGTCTGGCGCAACGCCGATCTCGGCCCGGACGACATCCTGAGCGCGCTCGCCCTCCTGCCCGCCGCGCGAGCCGAGGTCGAAGGACTCGAGTCCGCCCTGCTGTTCATCGCCCGGAGCGCAGGCCTGACCTGGGCGCAGATGGCGCACGCGATGGGGTTCAACTCCCCGCAGGCGTGCCAGCAGCACTACACCCGCCTGACCGCACGACAGGACGCCGACTCGTGATGTGTGACTCCTCGCCCGGCCTCCTGGTCCTGCACGCCGTGCGCATCACCGGGTTCGCGGACACCCCGGTGATCGCTCGTCGGTACGGGCTCGACCCGGCCGAGACGGAAGAGCTGCTGCTCGACGCCGAGGCCCTCGGCTGGGTCGAGCACACCGCCTTCGCCGGCACCGGAGGCTGGTCGCTGACCGAACCGGGCCGGGCCGAGAACGAGCGCCGACTCGCGGCCGAGCTCACCCGCGTCGGCGGCGCCGGCGAGGTCCGAGACGTCTACCGCGGGTTCCTCCCGCTGAACGCCCTCCTGCTCCAGGCCTGCACCGACTGGCAACTGCGGCCCACCGCCGGCGATCGGCTCGCCGTCAACGACCACTCCGATCCCGCCTGGGACGCCGGAGTCCTCCACGAGCTCGCCTGTGTCGACCGGGCACTCACGCCACTGGCAGACCGGCTTGGCCGCGTCCTCAGACGCTTCCGCGGATATGACACGCGATTCGCCACAGCCCTGGCGCGCGCCCGGGCCGGCGAGGCCGCCTGGGTCGACCGCACCGACGTGGACTCCTGCCATCGTGTCTGGTTCGAGCTGCACGAAGACCTCATCGCCACGCTCGGACTCGACCGGCACGCGGAACCCTGACCCGCCATTCCGGCGCGGAAGGCGTACAACGCCCGACAGCCGCGAGCAGTGGTACCAGTCGTGCGCGTGGGCGCGAAACGGGCGGCGTCGTCGCCGGAGGCGTGAATCCGTCGACGATGAAAATTTCATCTCGAGGTCGACGGCAGGCGCGGTTTCCTCCCTGGTCAAAACCGAAGGAATGAACGGTCACAGGCAAGGGACTCTCGGGGAGCGGGCGAAGTCATTGACACGACTCCTGACTTCATATTTGCTCCCCACCACCACCACCTCCAGTCGACCGGCAGAGAGGAGCACGTGGCCGCCCCCGTCACTGTTAGCGATAACAATTTGTCGTCTCCACGGCAGACGGAACTGACAGGACCGGCGACACCCGGCAGGCGCATTCATCTGGTATCCGCCAGATGAGAGGTCGCGTCCCGAGATTCCGCCCGTCCTCCATCAGAACCGCCGAGAAGAGAACACGGCAGGCGCCATGCCGACGCTAACGGGCATCTGACCTCGCCCTGCTCTTCTGCAGCAGGAAAGGGGCGAGCACGCGCAGGCCGACGATGGTCGGTCGCCGCGCAGCTCCGGATCGACTGACGGTGGGCTCACTTAGCGTTCGAATCCGTCCGGGGAGGCCGCTCGGCCGGCATGCACACGCCGGCCGCGGACGCTCCGCCTGGTGAAGGAAAACAAGTGACTTCCCTACCGACGCATGTCGATTTTCGAACGACAAAGGGAGTTGTGTGAAGTTGAGACAGAGATCCATCTTCGCCTCTGTCGCGGCCGCCGCGCTTCTCGTCCTGGCTACGGGACGCATGGCACTGAGCGACAGTCTCGGCGCGACCACGCCGTCCTCGGCCGTCGCCGTCGCGGCGGCGACCGCCGGCTGCGGCAAGACCCCGACGTTGAGAAGCGGCTCACAGACGATCACGACCAGCGGCAAGAGCCGCAGCTGGATCCTGAGGATTCCCGACAACTACGACAACAACCGCCCCTACCGGTTGATCTTCGCGTACCACTGGTTGAACGGCACCGCCCAGATCGTCGACACGGGCGGATCGGACGGATCTGTTTGGGCCTACTACGGGCTCAAGCAACTGTCGAACAACAGCACGATCTTCATCGCACCCCAGGGCATCAACAACGGCTGGGGCAACTCCAACGGTGAAGACCTGACCTTCACCGACGACGTGCTGAGGCTCGTCGAGAGCAACCTGTGTGTCGACACGACGCAGCGCTTCGCCATGGGGTGGAGCTACGGCGGTGCGATGAGCTTCGCGGTCGCGTGTGCCCGTCCGACGATCTTCCGTGCGGTCGCGGTCTACTCCGGCGCGCAACTCAGCGGGTGCAACGGCGGCACTCAGCCGGTCGCGTACATGGGCATTCACGGCACCCATGACTCGGTGCTCAACATCTCCCAGGGACGGTCGCTACGTGACAGGTTCGTCACGAACAACGGCTGCACCCCCACGACCCCCCGGGAGCCCGCGCAGGGCAGCCTGACGCACATCATCACCGCCTACTCGGGGTGCCGGGCCGGCTACCCGGTCGTGTGGGCGGCGTTCGACGGAGACCACACCCCCTCTCCGAACGACGGATCCACCTCCACCAGCGGTGCCAGGACCTGGACATCGGGAGAGGTGTGGAAGTTCTTCACCCAGTTCCAGTCCGATTCGTCTCCTTCTCCCTCACCTTCGCCTTCCGCGTCTCCGTCGTCGTCCCCGTCGTCGTCGCCTTCCGCGTCGCCTTCCGCGTCGCCTTCCCCGTCGCCGTCGCCCAGCGGCGGATCGGGCGCCTGTCGCGTCAGCGCCACCGTCAACGCGTGGAACAACGGCCTGACCGAGCAGATCGCCATCACCAACACCGGGTCCTCCGCCCTCAACGGCTGGTCTCTGACCTTCACCCTCCCGAGCGGGCAGACCATCACCAACGGATGGAACGCCACCTACTCGCCCGCCAGCGGACAGGTCACGGCGAAGAACGTCAGCTACAACGGCTCGCTGGCGCCCGGAGGCTCCACCGAGATCGGCTTCCAGGCCACCCACACCGGTAACGCGGGCAAGCCCACCGCGTTCGCCCTCAACGGAAACCCCTGCACCATCGCCTGATCGACGAGAATCACCGGGGGTGGCGCCCGACCGGACGCCACCCCCGGGCCGTCGGCTCAGCTCCTACACGCGACCTCCGGGCAGCGCGACCGCCGCCTGGAGGTCTCACGATCCGCCTACTCTCCGCCGGGGGTCGTCAGGCCGGCGGGGCAGCGGGCCAGAGCGTCGAGCATGCCCTGGCGGAACGCGCGCATCGACGGCACGGTCGTGTGGTGGTCGAAGTCGGCGCCGTGGTACATGCCGGGCTCGACGGCGAGGTCGACCGGTACGCCGGCCGCCCTGAGCCGTTCGGCGTAGCGCAGGTTCTCCGGGTGGAACAGGTCGAGGTCGCCGACGCCGATCCACGCGGGCGGCAGGCCACGCAGATCCTCCCGGCGGCCCGCCGCGGCGTAGGGGCGGGGTTCGGCGACGCGCGGCCCGCAGCCGAGATAGCAGGTCCAGGCGTACGTGTTGGAGCGCGGCGTCCACCCGATCCTGCCGCGTCCACGATGGTCGCGCACCAGGGCCGTTCGGTCGTCCAACATGGGATACAGGAGCATCTGGAACGCCACCGGAAGCCCCTGATCGTGCGCCTTCTGCACGACCGAGGCCGCCAGTCCGCCGCCGGCGCTCGCTCCTCCCACGGCGACGCGCGCGCCGTCCACACCGAGCGCGGGTGCGGCGTCGTGCAGCCAGCGCAACGTGGCGAAGCAGTCGTCGAACCCTGCGGGGAAAGGGTGCTCCGGGGCGAGCCGGTATCGTGCGCTCACCACCATGATCCGCAGGTCACGGGCGATGCGGCTGCACAGTTCGTGGTCGCTCTCGGGGTGGCCGACGATCGTGCCGCCCCCGTGGATCCACAGCAGCGCCCCGCCGGGGCGCCGGCGGCCCGGCGACTCGTACACGTAGGCGTCCCGTCCGCCGGGGACGTCGTGCCGCGTGACCGCCACCCCCGTGACCGGCTGCGTCGTGTGGCGCGAGAGCCGCCGGGCGAGGGCCAGGCTCAGCTTGCCGATAATCGGGCGCGGCAGCCACAGCGCCGGTGTCCTCAGGGCCGGCGTCCTCAGGTCCGGCGCGACGGCCGAGAGTGTGTGGTGACGACGCGCCGCGGCGGCCGCGACGGCGGCCGCCGCGAGCACTCCCGCCGCCGCGCCGCGCGACGTGCTCAACGCCCTGCTCCCGTGGACACGGGAACGACCACAGAGGTGGCGTCCTCGTGCAGGGTGAGTTCGAGAACGGGCGCGATCGTCCCGCCGAAGGCGGCCCTCGCCTCGGCGGGCTCGGCCGTCCACGGATCCGGCCCTCCGGTGGAGCGGTAGTTGAGGAAGCTCACGACCTTCAGGTCGGGCAGGACCAGCCAGGCGTACGCCTGGTCGGGCTCCTCCACCGGGTTGCGCAGCACGAGCCCCGAGCCGTTGAGCGGCGTGTACGGCCCGGTGAGGCCGGGGGCGACGAAGCCGTAGAGCCCTGAGGGCGCGCTTCCCGGCGGGTGGAACGAGTGACGATGCGTGCAGAAGAAGAGGTAGTACGACGACCGGTGCACCACGATGTGCGGCCGTTCGATCTCGTGGTTGACTCCGTCGGCCACGAGGAGGGGCGGCCGCAGCGACCAGCCGCCCGGTGTCGCGGCGGCGAGGGCCACCGCGCCCATGAAGGCGTGGTCCGCGTCGGCGGACGCCGCGACGGACGCGGCGACGAGCAGGTACTCACGCCCGTCGGCGGGGTCGCGGAACCAGCCGGGATCGCGGAATGCCTTGATCCGCCCGGGCCCTCCCTCGACCTCGTCGGCCGGCAGGTACGTCACGCCGTCCGAGCGGAGCACCTCCCGGTGCTCGGCGGCCTGGTCCAGCTGGATCCGGCCGTCATCGGTCACCAGCCGGGCGCGGGCCTCGACGACCGTCTGGGCGAACGTCGGGCGGGCCTCCCCCCGCCGGCCCGCCGCCGTGTAGAACACCGACACCGTGCCGTCCGGTCTGCGGACCGCCGATCCCGACCATTCGCGGCTGCCCGGCGAGGCTCCGTCGGCGAAGGCGTGGCCGAGGTCCGTCCAGCCGTCGGCATCCCTGGCGAGCAGCCGGAGGCGGGCGCGGTCGTGACGCTCCTCGGGGTGGCCGAGGGCGGGCGCGGAAAGGGCGATCCACAGCTCGCGGCCCCGCACCACGGACGTCGAGCCGTCCTCCTCCTGGATCGGCCACAGATCCCAGATGTCGTCGTGAGGCAGCACACGCGGCGGCGCAGGAAGGCCGATCACCGGTGCCGTCGTCGCCGCACCTCCGGCCGGTGCGGCGAGGTGCCGCCGCGTCCAGCGCGCGGGCTCGCCGTTCACGCGGTCCCCCCGTCACGTCGCCGTCCGCCGGCGAGGGCCTCGTACGCGCCGGACCGGGTCTCCGGTCCGGGCGTGCCGCCTCGCCGCCCCCATGGAGCCATTCGAAGAACCTCCAACTCGATCGCGCGGGGCGTTTCCCGGCGCGTCACAGAAAGCGTCATCGGAAACGGGGTGAACTCGGCGCGGGCCCCGCCGCGCGCGCGAGTTCCACGGCTCCGGCCACTCCCGAGCGGTCGCCGAGGGAGGGGCCGACGACGTACTCGTCCATGGCCGCCTGGCCGACGGGCACCGGCGCCCCCGGGTAGCCCGCCGCGAGGGTGAGCAGCCGCGCCCGGACGGCCGGAAGCAGCGCGGGGTGCTTGGCGACGCCCCCGCCCACGACGATCCGCTCGGGCGACAGCGTGTAGGTCAGGTTCACGACGGCGAGGGCGACGTACTCGGCCTCGAGTTCCCAGGCCGAGGGGTCGTCCAGGTGCTCGGCGGGACGCCCCCATCGCCGGCGCATCGCCTCACCCGACGCGAGCCCTTCGAGGCAGTCGCCGTGGAAGGGACAGCTCCCCGTGAACGGGTCCCTGACCGGGTCGCGGGGGATGCGGATGTGGCCGAACTCAGGGTGCAGAAGTCCGTGCAGGAGGCCGTGCACGAGCCCGTCGTTCACCACCGCTCCCACGCCGACGCCGGTGCCCACGGTCATGTACGCGAACGTGCCGAGCCCCATGCCCGCTCCCCGCCGCCATTCCCCCAGCGCCGCGGCGTTGACGTCCGTGTCCAGACGGACGGGTACGCCCAGCGCGGCGCGGAAAGGGGAGACGACGTCGGCGTTCGCCCAGCCCGGCTTGGGCGTGGCCAGGATGCGGCCGTACGTCGGCGAGCCCGGCCGCACGTCCACCGGGCCGAAGGTGCCGACGCCGAGCGCGGCGAGCGGCCGATGGCCTTCGAAGAACCGCACCGCCGCGCGGATCGTCGTCTCCGGCGTGGTCGTGGGGATCACTTCGGTCGCGAGAAGGCCTCCCTCGACGTCGGCGACCGCGCACACCCACTTCGTCCCGCCCGCCTCTATTCCCCCGTAGAACGGGGCGGCTCCGTCCACGTGCGTCACCCCTTCAGGGAACCCTGCAGCAGAGCCGTGACGAAGCGGCGCTGGAAGATGAGGAAGATCACGAGCGTGGGGGTCAGGATCAGCAGCGACCCCGCGCACAGCAGCGGCATGTCGGTTCCCCACTGGCCCTGGAAGGCGCCCAGGGCGCCGGACATCGTCCGTTTCAGCGGGTCGTCGACGAGGACGATCGCCAGGAGGAACTGGTTCCAGGTCCACAGGAACAGCAGGATGGCCAGGGACGACAGCGCCGGCATGGCCAGCGGGACGTGGATGCGCCAGAAGAGCTGCCACACGTTCGCGCCGTCCATCCGCGCGCTCTCCGACAGCGCGTCGGGCATGTTGACGAAGTGCGCCCGCATCCAGAAGACCGCGAACGGCATGTACAACCCGATGAGCGGCAGGATGATGGCCCACCTGGTGTTCAGCAGTCCCATGTCGCGCACCTGGTAGTACAGCGGCGTGATGATGCCCTCGAATGGCAGCGTCAGCCCGAGCACGAACAGCAGGAACACCGCGTTCCGTCCCGCCATCCGCAGGTGGCCGATGGCGAAACCGGCCAGCGTCCCGAGGAGCAGCGCCACGGGAACCACGCCGAGCACGATGAGCGTGCTCGACTTCACCAGCTCGATCATCCGGGCGGCCTCGAACGCCCTGACGAAGTTGCCCCACTGCGGGTCGCGCGGCCACTCCAGGCCCGAGGGGTAGCTGCCGGACGGGTGCAGGGCGGTGACGAACAGGCTGAGGAACGGCATGAGCGTGACCGCCATCAGCAGGACGAGCAGCAGCTTTCCGATCCACGTCTCCCGGCGTCCGACGATCATGAGGACCTGTCCTTGGTGAGCCACTGGATGGGAAGGGCGACGAGGATGACGAGCAGCATGAGCACGACGGCCAGTGCGGACGCCATGCCCACCTGACGCTCGGAGAAGGCCAGGTAGTAGATCTCCAGGCCAGGCACCATGGTCGCGTTGCCCGGGCCGCCCTGAGTGGAGACGTAGACGATGTCGAAGCTGGCCAGCGCCGCGATCACGGTCACCGTGACGCAGACGCCGATCTCCTGCCGCAGGCTGGGCACGGTGATCGAGACGAACTCGCGCAGCGGCCCCGCTCCGTCCATGCGGGCGGCCTCGTACAGCGCCGCGTCGATCTTGCTCATGCCGGACAGGAGAAGGATCGTGCACAGGCCGAGCAGCACCCACGCACCGATCACGCCGACCGCCGGCAGGGCCGTGGAGAAGTCGCCCAGCCAGGCGCGGGCCACCCCGCCGAGCCCGGCGTACGTCAGCAGCTGGTTGACCAGGCCGGTCGACGACATCAGCCAGCTCCAGGCGATGCCCGCGGCGACGAGCGGGATGACCTGTGGCAGGAACAGGACCGTCCGCGCCACCAGCGCGAGCCGGCTCGCGGCGATCCGGCGGATCGTCGAAGCGATCGCGAGGCCCAGCACGACCGGGATCACGCTGAAGAAGACGATCAGCTTGATCGCGTTGAGGATGGAGGCGAACAGGTCGGGGTCGGTGAACACCCTGACGTAGTTGCCCAGCCCGGCCCAGGTGGAGGGGCCGATGCCGTCCCAGCGGTACAACGAGTACTGGACGGTGAGCGCGATCGGACGCAGTACGAAGACCGCGTAGACGCCGAGTGCCGGAGCCACGAAGAGCCAGCCGACCCAACTCGGCGTGCGGAGCCCCGCCGCGTGGGCGGGGCTCCGCTTGCTCGTCACGGCTGCCGGCCCGGTGCGGGTCGCCTGGGAGTCGACCGCGCTGTCGGGAGTCGGCCGTGTCATCAGTGCTCAGCTCCCCCCGACCTGGCTCGTGTAGTCGCTCTGCACCGACTTCAGCAGCGCCTCGGGGGTCTGCTGACCGGCGACCAGCTTCTGCAGCTGGGGCGTCCAGCTCTTGGCGTAGATCGCGCCGGTCGCGTTGGCGATGAAGTCCATCGCGCCGTTGTCCTCGGCGATCTTCGCGCCTGCCGCCAGGGTGCTCGCGGTGACCGTGTCCTCCGCCACCTCCGGCATGGGGGCGTCCGCCGGGCCCATGGGGTGCGACCCGCCGACCTTCACGCCGATCTCACGCGCCTTCGGGTCGGTCGCCACCCAGTTGAGGAAGAACGCCGCGCAGTCGGCGTTCTTCGCCCTGGAGCTGATCCCGTAGGTGAGGGGCGCCGACATCGCGGCCTGCTTGCCGCCCTGCTGCGCCGGGGGCATCAGGAAGAAGCCCACGTCGCCCGGCATCTGCTTGTCGAGGTTCCCCGACTCCCAGTCGCCGTTGAACATGAACAGGCCCTCGCCCTTGACGAAGCGGCTCATCATCGTCGCGTAGTCGACGGCGTTGACGTCCTTCCAGAAGTACCCGGCCTTGATCCACTTCTCCAGGTGCCGCGTCGCCTGCAGGTTGGAGGGAGTGTCGATCGTGGCGCCCGGCTTCTGGTAGATCCACTCGTTGATCGGCCCGGAGGGACCGTACGAGGCCATGAGGTCCTGCAGCGGGAAGGCGAGACCACCGGTGGCGCCCCCGTTGAACTGGGCGATCGGGGGGATGCCCGCGCTCTTGGCCTTCGCGAGCGCGTCGTCCAGTTCGGCCAGGGTGGCCGGCGGGGACGACATGCCGATCTTGTCGGCGAGCTTCTTGTTGTAGAACACGCCGGTCATGCTGAAGTTCAGCCCCATGGCGTACAGCGACCCCTCGCCGCGGGTCTTCCCGCCGGGGCCGAGCCGCATCTGCTCCAGCTGCGACGCCGGCCAGGAGTCCCAGCCGAACGCCTTCGCGTAGCCGTCGAGGTTCTTCAGCAGGTTGTTCTTCACCAGCTCCGACACCTGCGGGAGCCGCATCAGGTCCGGCGGGTCGTCGGCGAGGACGCGCGGCGCGTTCTGGGTGATGACCGCGAACTGGTCCTCGCGGATGTTCCATTTGACGTTCGGGTACTGCTTCGAGAACTCGGTGCTGAGCTCCTTCGCCAGGGGGAAGCCGGTCTCGATATAGGCGTTCAGCGTGACCGGCGCCGTGCCGCAGGTCGGCGCGGCGGCCAGGGACGCGCCGGTGGCCTCCGGCTGAGGGGCGTCGCCGCCGGGCGCCCCGCAGCCCGCCGCCAGCGTCCCTCCCATCACGACCGCGAGCGCGGCCCCGTTCCAGCGAGTTCGACGCGACATCTGCGTCTCCTTGATTGCTCGGGGACCCGCCGGCACACACCGGACGCCCCAGGACTCAGGTTTGCTAAATCGGATTAGCAGTGCGATAGTCTCATCACACGTGTCGCGGGGTGTCAACCCCCACATCGCAGGAGGTCACTCGGTGAGCCGACGACGGGTCACGCTGGCCGACGTCGCCAAGATCGCCGGCGTCTCGCCGACCACCGCGTCGCTCGTGTTGTCCGGACGCGGCCGGGAGTTGCGCATCTCGCAGGACGTCGAGCAGCGCGTCCTCAAGGCCGCGGCCGAATTGCAGTACCGGCCGAACATCGTATCCGTAGGCCTGCGAACTGGGACAACTCGGACTATCGGCTTCATTTCCGACACGGTCGCGACGTCGCGGCTCGCCGGCGACATGATCAAAGGAGCACTCGAGGCCGCGCGGGAGCGCGGCTTCATGCTGTTCATCGGTGAGACGGAGGGCGACGCCGAGCTCGAACGCCTCCTGCTTCAGGCCATGCACGACCGTCAGGTGGACGGGATCATCCTGGCCTCGATGTACACGAGAACCATCAGGGTGCCGAAGGGCATGGCGGCCGCCCCCGCCGTCCTGCTCAACGCGCTCCCCAAACAGCCGTCACCGTTGCCCTCGGTCATCCCCGACGAGATCGAAGCCGGACGCGTCGCCGCGAAAGCTCTGCTCGACGCCGGCCATCGCGAGGGCATCCACCTGATCGGCGCCGGCCCCGGACGGCGCAACGTCCCGCCGGGTGGAAGCGTCGCGGCCGTCGAACGGCTCATCGGCATTCGCGAGGTGCTCGCCGAGGCGGGGGTCAAGCCGGCCGGCGGCCACGTCTGCCCTGACTGGCAACCGGAGTACGGCCTCGCCGCGACCCGGGCACTGCTGCAGAAGGAGCGCCCGCGGGCGTTGATCTGCTTCAACGACCGGGTCGCCCTCGGCGCCTACCAGGCGCTCGACGACTTCGGGCTCAAGGTGCCCGCCGACGTCTCCGTCGTGTCCTTCGACGACCACCCGATCGCCGCGTGGATGCGCCCCCAGCTGACGACGGTGGCCCTCCCCCACTACGAGCTCGGCCGTAAGGCCGTCGACGTGCTGTTCACGGAGATCGGTCGTGACCGTGAGGACGACGGCGGGGAGGGCGAGGTGCATCGCGTGCCGATGCCCATCCGCGTGCGGGAGTCGGTCGCATCGCCGGGCGCGTGACCGGCCCGCCGGCCGCTGCCATGCCGGTCGACGCGTCTCTGCACCGCGGCCGGGGCGGACCGCAGGTTTCCTGGGCTAACGGTCCGGGTCGTGAATGACGGCCCACTTATCACCGCGCTTGAAGTAGAGCATCTCCGTATCGGTGTAGAGGGTGGGGGATGCCTTGCGGTCGTTGTGAATCCACAGCCTGCCGGCCCGTGACGTGGCGAGATCGAAGATCACTGTGGCCTTCCGTCCCTGCTCGTCGACCTGGCTCAGGGTGACGAAGCGATCGGCCACGAGTGACCGTGGGCTGTCGCCCGGCAGGTCCAGAACCTGGCTGCCGTCGCGGCGGGTCGCCTGGTCGCCGGTGAGGCACCAGGCCACATCGCACCGCGCCTGCGCTCGATCTTCGAGCCGCTCCCCGGTGCTCAGGTTGAGCAGATTCGTCATGGCCCCCGGACCATCGGCGGGACGCCCCGCCCAGGGCCAGGAGAACAGACGCAGCCCCTTCGTGCCCGGGACGAACGACGGTTCGCCGCCCGCCACCGGAACCTGGTTGACGCCTCCCGACTTGGTCGACGACCAGAAGATCCTGCCGCCGCCGACCGCCAGGTCCACCCCGTAGATGGTGTCCCCGTTCGCCTTGTCCACATCCAGCTCGGCCGGGAACGAGACCACCGTGCGGGGAGTGCCCCCGGTCACCGGAACCGTCATGATGTGGATGTCCCGGTCCACGTACTTGAACCAGACGATCACGCCTTCGCCCACCGCCAGCGAGTCCACCGGCGCGATGGGATAGTCGATGACGGCCAGGCGCTGAAAGGTCTGCGATTCCAGGTGATAAGCCCACAATTGAGGCGCAGGATCGTAGCCCTTCTTCGACACGTACCCGAGCATGGTGCGTGGATCGATGAACAGCTTCGGCGTGAAGGCCTTCCCGTTAGGGACCTTCCGGGGGACCTCCGCGATCACCGAAGGCAGTATCTGTTCCAGCGGCGGCGCGATCTCCTCCACGATCCGTGGTTCATGAATGTGCGGCGCGGGCTTGGCCGTGATGGCGGGTGGCGGCGCGGGAGCCCGCCACGTCACGGCCGACGCCGCCCAGATCACCAGACAGGTGGCCATCGCGGTCGCCACCACCAGGCCACGGCGTCCGCGCCGGGTCTGCCCCACGGTCACCTGACGCAGCAGATCCGGCGGAGTGGCCGGCATCCGCGCCTCCGCGTCGGCGAACGTACGGCGCAGCGCCTCTTCGACGTCGTTCATCGCAGTCTCCTCAGCGGGGTGACGGTGTCGCGCAGTTTGCCGAGAGCGCGGGATGCCTGACTCCGTACGGTTCCGGGAGAAATCCCGAGGATCTCGGCGATCTCGGCGTCCGATCGGTCCTCGTAGTAGCGCAGGACCAGTACGGCCCGCTGCCTCTTGGGCAGCTTGACCAGTTCGTCCCAGAGGTCCAGCGGTGGCTCCGCCATCGGTTGCGGCTGTTCGGGCACCTCCCATGCCAGATGTTCGCGCCTGCGCCGTCTCCAGACGGAGATGTGCAGCCGGGCGATCGTGGTCCTCACGTAGCTCTCCGGGTTGTGCTTGTGCCGCACGCGCGGCCATGAGCTGCGCAGCCGTACCATCGCCTCCTGAACGAGGTCGGCGGCGTCGTGCGGGTTGCCGGTGAGCATGTAGGCGTAGCGGAACAACGCATCGATCCGATCGGCGGCGAAGTCCGCGAAATCCGGCACGTCATCCACGGGCGGGAATCCTCTCGTCCATCCCGGCTGAGACGCACCAGAACCCCGAAATGTTGCATCATCGGAAATCCGCTGAGGCGACGCTCAGCGGGGAGTCGCCCCGAGACGGCCGTGCGGGCGCCGACCAGGTGAGGCGGCGTAGATACGGCGACCGTCGTTCCTGAGGAAGCGCCTCATGCGATGGCGTACTCGGTGAACCGGCCGCAGGTTTCGAATCCGAGGCGGCGGTAGACGGGCTCACCGTCCGAAGATGCCTGCAGAACCGCGGTGCGATAGCCCTCGTCGTACGCGGTGTGCAAGGCGGCCAGGGTGATGGCGCCACCGTAGCCGCGCCGGCGTTCTGTCACGAGGGTCGCGATGTTGTAGATCCCGGCGACTCCCCCGTGGAGGAAGACCTCGGCCGAGCAGACCGGGCGGCCGCTCACGTAGCCGATGAGGTACCGGGCGGGGCAGTCGGGAGCGAGGGCCCACTCGGCGGCGTCGGTGAAGAACCGGCGCACCGTGGCGGCCGGCGGGTCCCAGTTCGCGGCCAGGACCATCGCGTAGTCGGCGAGCCGCTTCGGAGTTGTCACCAGGCGGATGTCCAGGTTGTCGGCGTGCGGCTTCGGCAGTGCCCCATGCAGGTCCTTCCACATGCCCGCCTCGGTCTCGGCCGCCTCCAGACCGGCGCCCTTCAGGAGCGAGGCGAGGCCTGGCGGTGTGGAGGCGGGGCCGACCCACCAGGAGAAGGGGCGACCGGTTGCGGCCACTGCACGGACAGTCTCCGCCACCCGCGCGGGGGCGGTGTCCGCGGTGAAACGCGCCGCCGCGACGATATTGAACGTGTCGTCGTCAAGCCCGCTGTCGGCGATCAGGAGGTCGTCCGTCTCCATGACGGTCGAGCGCTCCATGCGGCGGTGCAGGTGGCAGGCATGCTCGGCAAGGTTCTGCTCCATCCTCACCAGCAGGTCGAGATCGCCTGGAACCTGTTGTTCCGTCTCGTGCATGTGGAGCATCACATCATGCCTGTTTGTGGCGCGGACCCGATCGGGTGACGCTCGCTCATGTCGTCCTCGTCTCCGGGACGGAGCAGTGATCAGCGTTCGGGACCGCGGATGCCCTCGAGCACACGCCGCTGCCATCGCCCGCCACGACGTCGGTCACGTCGTCGGAGTCTCCAGCGCCGGGCACGGCTGGTCGACCCCAGCCGGCGTCCTCTCGGCGGCCTTCGCGATGGACGCCGAACTCGAAAAGTCCGGCGCGGCGTATCGGGCGTTGTCCATGCCCTTCTACATGGAGAACCTCCTCGGGCAACTCGATGCGATCTGCGGGCAGGGCGCGTTCTCCCTGACCTGTGCGGGTGACCTGCCGCTGGCGTCGATCGCGACGCGGGACATCGCCGGCACCGCAGCCGGCCTGCTCACGGATCTGTCCTGGACCGGGCAGGAGAACCTCCCCGTGTTCGGCCCCGACCGACTGACCCCTGACGGCATGGCCGAGGTGATCGGCCAGGAACTCGGGCGTCCGGTCGCCTACCGTCGCGTGAGCATGGACGACTACGCGTCGCTGCTCCGCGCCCGAGGCGCCGACGATCAGGCGATCAAGGACGTGACCGAGGCGTTGGCCGCACAGGACCACGGCATCTACGACGCGGACTGGGCGACCGCCAAGCCCACGTCGACAGACTTCCGCAGCTGGTGCAGGGAAGTGCTCAAGCCCGCCGCGGCCGCCCGGGCATGAGGCTTATGGCTTGGCCGAAGGGTCGCCTGTGTCGGCAGGTTAAGGGCGCAGGTCACCGAGACCTGTAGCCCCTCCTCTTACGGCCGGTCGGCACGGCCCGGCGACCGGAGCCATTCTGCGCGGGTTTCTGCGCCTGCCGCCGGGCTGGTTTCTCCGCCGCGGGGGAGTCAGGGGTACGGCCCCGCGAGCTGTTCACCGTCCGGCCGCGGACGATGCCGATGAAATCTTCCACCAGGTCGGTGGTCGCGTCCGTGGGCCAGGTCAGTGCGACCTGAGACTGCGGCGCGTCGAGCACCGGCCGGTATGTCAGATCCCTACGGTGGTAGAGGCGTGCCAGCGACTGCGGAACCAGGAGAATCCCGGTGCCGGCCGCCACCAGCTCGACCGCGTCCGCCGTTGTGGCCGGGCGGGTGAACGTGGGCCGCCCGGGGCGGACCGTCCACTCGATGGTGTCGTCCAGGGCGTGGAACACCTCGTCGTCGACGAGGTCGGCGATGGTCACCTCGTCAGCGGCGGCCACCGCGTGGTCCTTGGGCACCACGACCACCGTGGTCTCCACGTAGAGAGGAATCACGCTGAGCCCGTCGCGGTCGATCGGCAGCCTGGCGAACCCGGCGTCGGCGCCGCCGTTTCGCAGGAGTCCCACCACCTCGGCGGCGGGAACCGCGACCAGGGTGACCGGCACGTCGGGCATCCTCTCGGTCCAGGTGTTGACCCATTTCGCGGGTGTCACCCCGGGCACGTACGCCAGCCGGAACACCTTGCCGGTCTCTCCAACAGTCACTTCCTCAGGCTACCGATGTCATGGGAACCCGTTCCGACTGACTACTCTTGGCGTTATGAGCTCGCCCAAGCCGAAGACCATCCAGACGATGAAGCCCGCGACCGCGGCCAAGAAGCTGGGTGTCCTCCTCTCGGCCACTCCCGCCGAGTTCCAGGCGGGTGTCGTCTCCAGGGACGAGCTGAACGAGTTGCAGTCGACGCCGCCCGCCTGGCTCGTCGACCTGCGCCGCAACGGCCCGCATCCCAAGCAGGTCATCGCCGCGAAGCTGAAGGTCTCCATTTCCGGCCTGATCAGGGGCGGAATCACCGGACCGCTCACCACCGCTGAGATCGAGGCGCTGAAGGCGGAGAACCCGGCGTGGCTGGAGCGCGAGCGGTCCGTCCAGGCCGAGGTCCGCAAAGAGGCACTCCGTCTCAAGCAACGCTAGACAGCCGAGACTCCGCACGTCCCTGGCCCCAGACCCGTCTCCATGGCTGCCGCCCCCGCCGAGTAGCTGTTCAGCGCCTTGAAGAGGACGTACAGGTTCACGGGCCCCGGTCACCGGTCACGCAGGTACCGCCAGCCCAGCGCTCCGTACCAAATCATGATCGGCAGGTGGAGGGCGTACCCGAGCTGTTCCAGCGCCACCGTCAGCCCATCGGTCCCGGTCGTCCACGGAAGCGCGACCGCGGCCAAGCCTGAGATCGCGGCGACCGCACCGGCGATGCGGAGCCCGGTCGGCATCGGGACGCCGGCCGCTGCGGCGGCGGTGGCGGCGACCCACAGCAGCCCCGCCAGGTTGACCACCCACTTGGCGGTGAGCAGTACCGCCCAGGCCACGGTGGCGACCGCCGGGGCGGTGCGGTCGGCGGCCAACTGGGTCAGCGCCAGGTTCCCGGCGTCATGAAGCAGGCCTGCCAGCCCGGAGGCGGCCAGTAGTCCACCGGCCAGCGTCACCAGGTGCGGTCCGGGTGCCTGGGCGGAGCGAGCGGACATCACGAGCCCGGCCGCGGTCAGTGCCAGCCAGCCCAGCACGTCGAAGGCCAACTCGGTGAGATGCAGCCCGAACTGCTCACCCACCGCGGCCAGTGCAGCATCGGGGTCGGCTGAATTCAGGGTCAACCCTGATGGCACCACGATGGCCGCACCGGCGATCATGGCTATCAACGAGGTCAACAGCAGGACACCGGTAAGCCGGGTCCAAGGGTTCGAACCGGTCATGGACGGTAACGGTAGGACCTTGCCGCAGGGACAAAGTCAACATGCCGGGGAGAGGACCGCCAGATCGCCGATCTGCTGGACGCTCCTGAGGCACAGCTGCGGCAGGCCCTGACCGAGATCGTGACGGGCATCAAGCATGACATCGCCGCCCTCGCCGCCGCCGCGGCTCACGCCGAGGACCGCCTTGCCACGCCGATGTTCGATCCTGCCTCAGGAAACCACATTGGGCTCTCGCCGCCTACGCGTACGCCGTATGCGCCTCGACCATCCATCCGAGCTCGCCGCCCTGTGCCCGGCACCGCCGGCGACCCTGCTGACCTGGCTGCGCGGGCAGCCGACCGGCGGCTTCACGGCGGCGGTGACCACCGATCGGGGCGGCGAGAAACTCACCCTGCCCGCTCGCGCCGTCGTACGAGCCGTCGTTCCGCCTTCCACAGACGTGGTCCACGCCGGGCAGGACCTGTTCGGCTGGTTACACCGCCACCACTTGACCATCACCGGCCCTACCGTCGAAGAACACCTCGTCGACGCCGACGGCGCCCACGCCGTCGTCCTTGAAGTATCCGTACACCCTCAACGACACACCCCCCTGGCCTGACAGAACCGGGCCGGACAGCCGGACGGCTCACGCCCAGGAGTTGAGAGTGATCCGTCCGGCGAGATCTGTGGAGCTACTCCTGTCGGGGCCAGACCCGTCTGGCAGGCGCCCCACCTCGACAAGTCACCTAGCTTGACGCCGGTGCCGCCGAGGCCGCAGTAGCCGTTCGGCACCTACACGCGTACGAGGCGGACTGCCTTGCCACAGAGCTTGCTCATGTCATCCTCGTCCGAGGTGAGGATGATGACGGGGCGAGTGGAGCGTAGAGCCGTGGCGGCCACGACAGCGTCGATCGCGTATTTATGGCCGTGAAGACCGCTCTTACGGAGCAGGTCCAGCGCGTGGACGGAAACCACCTCGGTCACCGGTTCGACACGCATCCGTGACAGTTGCCAGCGCAACCGATCGTCTGTCACCCGGCCGTCGAAGGCCTCGATAGGCGTCAGGGCACTGACGGCAACGCGGAAGTCGTTGTTCTGCGCCTCACGGACGATCGCCGTGACGCGCTGGTCGGCCAGACACCACTTCGAGAGTCCCTCGGAGTCCAGGATGACCGTCCCCGCACTCAGCTTGCTTCGTGCGCGCGCCATCCACGCTTCTCCTGCAGCTCCGGAGCGGACTTCACGCTGCGGAACAACTGCTCAGCTTCGTCTCGAAGGGACTGCGGGATGGGACCGCTCTCGTTCTCGTTCGCCTGCAGGGCCTCCTCCAACAGGTCCCGCTCGATCTGCCGCTCCACAGCGGCATCCACATAGGCCGAGAACCCGCGCGCGCCGACACGTTCCTTGATGGCGCGGATGTTGCCGGCCCGCAGGGAAACGCTGACCTTGGCCGCGGGCCCTTCTCCTGGTGGGAAGGCTCCTTCAGGCGCACTCATAGCGGCAGTTTACTACTTCAAGTAGCAAAATCACGCCCCGCAAACACGAAACCTCCGAGCAGCGCGGTGCTGCCCGGAGGTCTCACAGTCCGGCTACTCCCTGTGGACACATCGCAAGCGCGCGAGCCGGCGTGCCTTGCCACGCAGCTCGCTCAGGCCTTGCGGAGCCCGGCGAACTGCAGGCCGGTGAAACCCGCCACCACTGCCGCCTGGACGACCACGAAGGCCGTGCCCAGACCGGACACAGGGAACCATCCGGCGATCAGCATCTCCGCGCTGGCCGCCACCCAGGCCACGTTGACCACCATCACCGCGATCACCGCCCCCCTCCTCCGAAGAGGTCGTCAGCCCCGTCGGGCACCAGGCAACTCGCCACGATGTCACCTCCCGGCAGGACCTGATGCAGTGGTTATTGCGGTGTTGCGCTCGCGCCCCCCTCGCGGCGCTGGTCAGGCGATGTCCCGCCGTAGTGGGGCCGCGACGGCGACCGCGCCGGCGATCAGGGCGTAGCCGAGCAGTACGGCACCGCCGACCGGCGCGGGAAGCAGTTGGGCGGCCGCCGTGCCGGTCTGGTCGGCGACGGCTTCGGCCAGATAGGTGGATCCGGTCAGCGCGGCGGTGGCACCGCCAGGCAGATAGGGATAGAGCGCCTGGATCCCTGGGATGAGCAGCAGAGCGGTCTCGATCATGTAGAAGTAACCGCCGACCACCACGAGCGCGGTCACCTGGTTACGAAGAAGAGCGCCCACCGCCACCCCCAGCAGGGTGTAGACGGCCATGGTCAGCGCGATGCGGCCGAGCAACGCCAGGACGGTGGTCGCGGGCAGGCCCAGGGTGACCCCCTTGATGGCGGCCGCCGCGAAGAGGGCGGCTGCCGCGGTCGCTGCCGTGAGCAGGCCGTAGACGAGTCCGCCTCCGGCATAGGCCACTAACTTGGCGGCGAGCCAGGTCCAGCGTCTCGGGGCGAACAGCGCCGTGGTGGTGATGGTCCTGTGCCGGTATTCCGAGGCCACGGCGGCGGTCCCGAGCAGGGCGGGGGCGAACGTAGTGAGCCCCAGCAGGCCGATCAGCACGAGGGTGCCCTGCGCGGTGTCCAGGCCCGGAAGCGGCGGGGTGAAGTTCTCCGGGCCGACGATCGCGAGCAGGCCGACGAGCCCTCCGCTGCCGAGCGCGGCCAGCGAGCCCCACAGCCACAGCCTCGTCGTGGTCAGGCGCAGCCACTCCGCCGAGATGAGCGCGGTCATCGGGCCCGTCCTGTGAGGTGCAGGAACGCCCGCTCAAGAGTGGGACGTTCAAGGGTGATCTCATGCAGCGGGATACCGCGGGACGCCGCGACAGCGGCGACCTGGGCGGTGGTCAGGCCGTGGATGCGCAGGGCGCCGGGTTGCGTGGTCTCCACGCGGGCCTCGCCTCCGGCCTCTCGCGGGGACTCCCCGCGTCCCGCGCCTCCGGTCTCGTCCCCCAGCAGCCATGCCTTGAGCAGGTCCGCCTGTGGTGAGCGCACCAACACCGCAGCCGTGCCGCACAGCTCGACGATGGGCCCAGCGGTGACCAGCCGCCCGTCGTGGATCACCACGATGTGGTCAGCCATCTGCTCGACCTCTCCGAGTACGTGGCTGGAGACCAGGATGGTGCGCCCCTCGGCGGCCAGGTCACGCAGGAAGTGGCGTAGCCAGGCGATGCCCTCGGGGTCGAGGCCGTTGCTCGGCTCGTCCAGCAGCAGGACCCGCGGATCGCCGAGCAGCGCGGTAGCCAGGTTGAGGCGCTGCCGCATCCCGGTAGACAGGGTGCGCGTCGTACGCCCGGCGAATGCCGACACGCCGGTCAGGTCGGCGACCCGCGCGACGCGAGCTGGGCCGTACCGACCCATGCGGGCGTAGACGCGCAGGTGGTCCAGGGCGGTGTGGCTGGGGTGAAAGCCCGAGCTGTCCAGCACGGCGCCGACGGTCGCCGACGGCCTGCGCAGGTCGGCGTAACGCTTGCCGCCGATGGTGGCCGTGCCGGAGGTCGGCGTGATCAGGCCCAGCATCATCCGCATGGTGGTGGTCTTGCCCGCGCCGTTCGAGCCCAGGAAACCGGTCACCGTGCCGGGTTCGGCACCGAAGCTGAGATCGCTGACGGCGGTCACGGGCCCGAAGGTCTTCGTCAGGCCGCGCACCGCGATGTCCCAGTCGCTCATGCCGGCACCGCCCTCAGGTGGCGCCGGATCTCCTCGGCGTTCTCGACGCTCAGTATCAGCTCGTCGTAGCCCGACACCCTGCCGTTCAGGACGATCCGCAGACCGGCGACGCCCCTGCGAGCGGCGACCAACCGTTTGACGCCGGTCATGGACGTCCAGGTGCCGACCTTGGCGAAGCCGCTGACGAGCAGACCGGAGTGCAGTCCCGTGGCCGCCGCGAGCGGCCGGTCGAGGTTGTGCACCTCACGGATCGCCGCCACGGGCACGCTCACCCCACCCGTCCTGGTGAACAGCCGCGCCCACGGGGCGAAGAACACGGTCAGGGCCCCCTCGCGGATCTCTACCTGGATCACGATGCCGCCCCTTTCCAATGGCGAGCTCTATCTGTTCTATAAGTTGTATAGCAGATACTCTGGTGGTGTGCACTTGACCCTTGACCTCGACAGCGAGGTCCCGATCTACCAGCAGATCAGGGATCGCATCGTGGAGGCGATCGCCCGGGGGGAAGCGCGGGAAGGCGACCCGCTCCCCTCGACCCGGCAGCTGGCCGCTGACTTCGGCATCAATTTCCACACCGTGAACAAGGCCTACGACCTGCTGCGACAGCAGGGAGTCATCCGTATCAACCGCAAGAGCGGCGCGGTTGTGCGACGAGACGCCGCCAGCGGGCCGCCCGAGGCGGGATTCACCGACGACTGGGAGGAACGAATGCGCGTGCTGTTGGCGGAAGCCACCGTCCACGGCCTTGACCGAGGGTCCGTGATACGCCGGTGCGAAGCGATGCTGACCGGGTTCACGGAGGTGCTGTGATGCTGCTCATCGCGGCCGACCTGGCCACCGTCGCGCTGGTCACCTGCCTCATGCTGGCCCTGCCGGTGCTTGCCAGACCGACCCTGCCGTTCGGCGTACGCGTGGCCTCCGAGCGAGTGGCCGATCCCGCCATCGTCGCCCAACGACGGACCTTCGCCCGCCTGGTCGGCCTGGTCGCCGCGATCGCCGTGATCACCTCGATCCCCGCGCTGCTCGCCGCGGATCACCCGGCCGTGCTCGGCGCCGTCGCGACCGCTCTGACCATGGCGGACCTGCTGCTGTACTACCGCGCTCATCGCAAGGTCCGCGCCGCCAAGGACGCTGGAGGGTGGACGGCCGAACGGCGTCAGGGCATCACCGTCGACACCACCTTCCGCACCGACCCTGTCCGGGTGCCGTGGGCCTGGGGTCTGCCCGCCCTGGCAACCCTGCTGCTCACTGCGGGCATCGGGTGGTCACGGTACGGCGGGCCGCCCGACACGGTGCCACTGTTCCTCGGATACGGCGTGGCCCCCGCGCAGCGTGAGCCCGCCACTTTGCTGAACGTCTTCGAGCCGGTGGTGTATCAAACTGCGCTCACCCTGCTCATCCTCCCTGTGGTCCTGATCGTGTTGCGTGCCCGCCCCGACCTCGACGCGGCAAGGCCCAAGGGATCGGCCCGTCGCTATCGCGTCTACCTGCACGGCGTCGCCGCACTCTCGCTGCTGTCGGCCGCCTGCCTGAACCTGGGCCTGCTCGTCTCGGCGCTGCAACTGTGGGAGGTCATCACACCCGCGGTCGTGTGGCAGGTGGCCGCCTGTCTGCCGCTCGTCGCACTGCTCGCCGGATGGATGGTCTGGGAGATGAAGGTGGGTCAGGCAGGGCATCGCCTGACCGCCCTGCCCGGAGAGGAGGCGGAGGACTCCGGGGTCGCGCAACGTGATGACGACAGGCACTGGTTCCTCGCGGGGACGGTTTACGTCAACCGCCGTGACTCCGCACTCCTCATCCATGCCCGCATAGGCACCAGCTGGACGCTGAACCTCGGCCATCCGATCGCCTGGCTACTCGTCGCCGTCCTTGCCGGGTTCGGCCTGCTCGCCCTCTTCGGCGTGATCGACCTGCCCGAGAAGCGGAACCTCTTGAGGCCATAGGTCCAAGGCGATGGCCTCCGCCGCGCTACGACTCGTCGGCACTCAAGCCGACGGGGCAACTAAGGCCGGTGCCGCCGAGGCCGCAGCGCCGTTCGGCACCTTGAAAAGGTATTGCATAGTGGTTCATCTGAGGCAAAAAATCAGCCACCCCTCTCCAGAGCCGGCCAGGTAGCCGTCGCTCTTGGCCTGAAGTGCCGGGAGGGCACGGCTCATTTCTGCCTACGTCGATGCCGCTCCCAGCGTATGGTTCGGACTGTGGGCTATCGGCGCTTTCCCAGCGCGAGCAGCGCCAGGAGAAGCGCATCGACAGCGATAACGGGCAGGACCATCTCGTCGTACCAGACGATTTTGATCACGCTGAACACCATCTGCGCGATCACGAACACGAAGGCGGCGGTGCGCAGTCCGGGGTTCGCTCCGATGCGGACGGCGACCCACAGGTAGCCGACGCCAACCGTGTACGACCATGCGGCGAGCGCCCAGTCGATCGGAGTCGTTACACCCCCGTCCTCCGGCGCGGCGAAGAACGTGAAATAGGACGTAGCGGCGAGCCCAAACAGCCCGAGCAGCAGGAGCAGGACTCGTCCGGCCCACCAGGCGATCACTGAGGCCTGACTGGGGCGAGGCGGAGTGGTGGTTTCGGGAGACATGCGAAAGCTCCTCAGGGACCGTGAACGACGCCGCAGACGCTACGCCCGAGCTGGACATTTGACATCGCACCGCAGGCGGCTTTTCAATCAGCCCTGGGGCTGATAATCAGGTTTGCCCACTTCTCATCCTGTTAGTCTTGATCCATGTCGCTATGGTCTGCGCCCCGCGCCCTGACCAGGAGCCCTCAGCGCATTGACGCCATCCTCGCGGCCCTGTTTTGCGGCGCCTCCCTCGCGCAGGTGGTCGTCGCACCTATTGCCAGCCTTCCCGTGTCCGTGCTCGTCGCCGTCGGCTCCACGGTGCCGCTGGCATGGCGACGCCGGCATCCGGTCATCGCCGCACTCGCCGGCTCCTTCATATGGCTCATCCCCACCAATGGCTTCCTGTTCCTGGGTTACGTGATCACCGTTCTGCTCTACTACTCCGTCGGGACACGGGTCGCCGCGCTTGGAGTCACCGTCGCGACAGCCGTGACCGGCTCGATCACGGGCGCCGTGGCGACATTGCTCGGACCGGAGCCCTTCGGTGCGGTCTTCGGCGCGATGCTCGCGGTCGCCGCGCCCACGGCTATCGGGCGCCTGGTCGCCCACCAGCGAGCGCAGACCGCACGCATGAAGGAACTCGCCGAAGACCTGCGACGCGAGAGGGCGGGGGCCGAACGGGTCGCGGTGGCCGAGGAGCGGGCGCGCATCGCCCGGGAGCTGCACGACGTCATAGGACATGACGTCAGCGTCATCGCCCTGCAGGCGGATGCAGCGGAGGCGGCCATCGAAAAGGCACCGCAGCTCGCGAGGGCACCGATCGCCGCCATCCGCGAATCCGCGGGCGAGGCGTTGAGTGAGATGCGGCGGGTGCTCGGCGCGCTCCGCCAGGACGGCGACGAGCATGGGTCGCATCCGCAGCCTGGGGTGCAGGACTTGATTAGGTTGGTCGACCGGGCGCGCGCGTCCGGCATGCAGGTGGACATGGTGGTACGTGGCACCCCCCGCCCCACGCCGCCGAGCGTCCAGCTCGCCGCCTACCGCCTGAGCCAGGAGGCGCTGACCAACGCGCGTAAGCACGCAGCCGGCGCGCCCGTGCTGCTCGAAGTCCTCTGGGGGAAAGAAACCCTGAGGCTGCGGGTGACCGATAGCGGTCCTGGGCCGGTGTCCCAGGCAGGTGCGGGCTACGGCCTGATCGGGATACGCGAGCGGACGCGCCTGCTCGGAGGTCACCTGCGCACAGGGCCGGCGCCGGGCGGGGGCTTCGAGGTGATGGCCGAGCTGCCACTCGACCCGCTGTCGGTGACATGACCTCCGTCGTCATCGCCGATGACCAGGCACTGGTTCGTGATGGGTTACGACTCATTCTTGAGCTGGCGGACATCGAGATCCTGGGTGAGGCGGCCGACGGCGCCGCGGCGGTTGAGCTCGTCCGGAGGACGCGGCCGGACGTCGTTCTGATGGACCTCCGTATGCCGAGCCTCGACGGGATCGAGGCGACCCGGCGCATCGCCGCGATGAACGTCCCGACCCGTGTCCTGGTGCTGACGACCTTCGGCCTCGACCAGTACGTCTACGAATCGCTACGGGCCGGTGCCGCCGGCTTCCTGCTCAAGGATGCAGGGCGTGAGCGGCTCGTGGAGGCGGTGCGCACGACGGCGGCGGGAGAGACCCCGCTAGCGCCAGAGGTGCTCGAACGGATCGTGAATCACTACGTGCGGCACCCCCCGCTCGGCCTGGTCAAGCCACCGCGGCTCGAAGCGCTCAGCAACCGCGAGATCCAAGTGCTCAGGCTCGTCGCCGCAGGCCGCTCCAACCCCGAGATCGCACAAGAGCTGTTCATCTCGCTCGCGACGGTCAAAAGCCACGTGCGGCACATCCTGTCAAAGCTTGGACTACGCGACCGTGTACAGGCCGTGGTCACCGCCTACGAAGCCGGACTCACTACGGCAGGGGGCGATGCCGGCTCCACACCGTAAATCCCCCGGATAAGGTTCCGGTCGACGCACAAAGCCCTCCGCTTCACGCGACAACTGTGCCCGGGGCAGGAGGGACCCTGCGGGCGGAGGCCGCGAGCCGGTCAGCCAGCGCGGCGACAAGGCCGCGGAGTTCGTCTGGTCGCTCGATGACGAACGGCCGGTCGAGCGACGCGAGCACCGGAGGCAACCAGTCGAGCCGCTCCGCTCGCAACTCGACGCGGAGCCAGCCCTCGGTGTCGCGATCTGTGTCGTGCGCGGATGCGGGCTCCTCCACAGTCGCGACGCTGGCGGGAAGCCGGGCGCGGATCTGCTCGACTGTCCCCTGGATGAGCAGGACCACTTCATGCCGGTACGGAGCCTTGGCGAGGGCCGACAGAACGCGCTGCGCCGGATCAAGCCCGGCAGGCGGCTCAAACGAACCGGGCAGGGTCCTCGCGTCCGCGATGCGATCCAGCCGGAAGGTCCGCTCCTCACCGATCTTGGGGTCAACGCCCGTGACGTACCACCGGCCCGAATGGGCGACGAGCCCGTATGGATGCAGCGTCCGTTCGCTGCGCCGGCCGTCGGCGGCGGTGTACCTGATCGAGATCGGCCGGTGATGGCGCACCGCATCCGCGATGGAGAGCAGGACCGCGGTCTCCGGGGTGACGGACTCGCCGGGTGGAGCTGTGAAGGCGAGGGATTCGATCACCGTGTCGAGCCTGCGGGCGAGCCGCCCGGGCAGGACCCGCCGAATCTTGGCCGCCGCCGTCTCACTCGCCGTGCCCATCGTCGTCACCAGCCCTGACCGGCGACCGGCGACCAGGCCAAGCAGCACGGCGAGCGCCTCGTCGTCGCTCAGCATGAGCGGAGGCAGGCGGTATCCGGGGGCGAGCCGGTACCCGCCGTAGCGGCCGCGCACCGACTCGACGGGCACGTCGAGGTCGACCAGGTGGTCCACGTACCGCCGTACGGTGCGCTCGTCGACGCCGAGCCGGTCGGCGAGTTCGGCCATCGTCCGGGTGCCGCCCGACTGCAGGAGCTCTAACAGCGTGAGCACGCGGTGAGTAGGTCGGGCCACGACATACAAGTTAGTGGAGATACTGGGCGGTTTCTGTCCGGTATTCGTCTTAGCCTGCGGTCGGAGAACAGCCCATAAGCAGGGAGACCACCATGGACTTCGTATCGATCCGCATCATCACGGGCGACGTCGCACGCCTCGTCGACTTCTACGAGCGAGCCACGGATGTACGCGCCACCCGATACAGCGAGGACTTCGCCGAGCTCAGAACCACCTCCGGGACCCTGGCGATCGGCAGCACCCGCACCGTCTCGCTCATCGCGCCTGGCGCTGCCCGGCCAGCCGACAACCGCACTGTGATCATCGAGTTCCTCGTCGACGACGTGGACGGCGTGCATCGGAATCTGTCCGGCTTCGTAAAGGAGTTCGTCAACGAGCCCACCACGATGCCCTGGGGCAACCGCTCACTCCTGCTGCGTGACCCCGACGGCAACCTCGTCAACTTCTTCACCCCCGTCACCCCAGCCGCCCGCGATAAGTTCGCGCGCTGACCCTCACCCCCACTGCGTCCTCCCCTCGCCGCATACGCCGCCTCCTTACCTTCACTGAGACGAAGAACGATCGGGGCTCCGGTCCCGCTGGTCACCCGGCCAGAGCCACAGCAAAGGCTGTAGCTCCCGATACTGCTCGGCGCGGTCCGAGTGGTGCCAGGGAAACCAGCCATCGGGGTCAGGGGGAGTCTCACACACCGGAGTATTCGCCGACCACGTCCACCGCTTCGGGCGCGAGACGACGAGCCGTCACAGACAGCGCCGTGCACAGTTCAGGTCCTCCGCGGACGCGAACGCCCCGGCACCTGCGGCGGTGGTTCCGGGGCGGGCGGTCGTTCCGGGGTCGGCCTGAGACCGGCCTCCGGGATCAGGTCGCGAGGGCGGTGCGGCGGCCGCGGCGGGCCACCTCGCGCTCCAGGTACCACTCCACGACCAGCAGCGGGATCGTCCAGCCGAGCCAGCCGGACAGGCCGGAGATCGTCCACGCCATCAGGTCGGGATCGCCACGGAAGACGGTGTCCTGCAGCGGGGGAAGGGCGATGATCAGGATCCCTGTCCACACCCGGTTGGTGATGATGGAGTAGGTCAGCACGGCGCTGCGCAGCATCCAGCGCCGGTGGTCGGCGTATCGGCGGGCGCGGGCGGCGCGCCAGCCCGCCAGGGTGAAGGCGAGCCACAGCAGGGCGAGGAGCACGTCGCTGACCGCGAGGAACAGCCCGAACGGGGAACGCGCCCCGATGACCAGACCGGTCAGCCCGGCAGGCAGCACCCCGGCGAACACGTAGACCCGCCCGGCACGCCGGTGCCACACCCGGTGCCGCCGCCGAAACCACGGCCACACCTGGAAGAACGCGGTGACCATGGCGACCGAGGCGAACAGTACGTGCGCCACGAGCAGCGGGTAGTGCAGGCCGAACCCCTCTGGCTGCGGCACCCGGGACAGCGACGGGTCCCCGGTCAGGTACGGCGGCAGCGAGAACGCGAGGAACCCGGCCGTGACCAGGCCGAGCGGCACCGTCCAGCGGCGCCGCCACCACGGACGCCGGCGGACCGATACCGGCGGAGGACTGTCGATCGTCGTGTGCATGACGGCTCCAAGAGGACGGTCGAGGATGCGTATCCCATACGCTCAATGCGTACCATATACGCAAGGAGTAGGCCATACGCAAACTGGTAAGCTCACTGGAATGCCGGACGACATCGGGAACGAGCTGCCGCACGCGCTGAACGTGCTGTGGGGACGGGCCAAGCCGAAGGGGCGGGGACGCACGCCCGCGCTCAGCCTGGAGCGGATCGTGGCGGCGGCCATCGCCCTCGCCGACGAGGAGGGCCTGGCCGCGCTGTCCATGGCCCGGCTCGCCGAACGGCTCGGCTGCGCGCCCATGTCGCTGTACCGGCACGTGGCCGGCAAGGACGACCTGCAACTGTTCATGCTGGCCGCCGCACCCGGCCCGCCGCCGGAGTTCGACACAGCGCCGGCCGACTGGCGCGGCTCACTCACCCGATGGGCCGTCGAACTGTTCGACGTCTACCTGCGGCATCCGTGGATCGCCCAGCTGGCGAACTCCCCGCCGATGGACCCCGGCCAGCTCGCCTGGCTGGACGCCGCGCTGCGCTCCCTCGGCGGCACGCCGCTGGACCCACGGGCCCGGTTCTCTGTGGTCATGCTGGTGCTGCACTACGTGCGCGGCGCCGCCCAACTCCTGACGTCCATCCCCGCCGGACCAGAGAAAAGGGCCGACGAGACGTACGCCGCCCTGCTCACCGAGCTCGCCGACCCCGCCCGGTTCCCGGCACTGGCCCACGCCGTCGAGGCCGGGGTGTTCGACCCCCGCGCGGGGGCCGCCCCGGACGACGACTTCCGCGCCGGCCTTGACCACCTGCTCGACGGCGTGGGAGTGGCGATCGAACGCGCCGCCCGGGCCTGAGCCGGGTCAGCGGGCCGGCGCTGCGCCAGCCGTCCCCATGATCGTCGACCGAACGGGCGCTTGCGCCGCGACAAGCCGGCGCCTCCTACCAGCGCGGGCTACATCGTGATGGCCGATCCCGAGGGAAACGAGTTCTGCTTGGACTGAACGACGGGAAACTTCACGCCGGTGAGGTCTTCGGAGACGGCCCACAGCCGCTGCTGGACGACTACCTTGTACGACTCCGGGCTGGAGGTGACCAGCCGGGGGTGGCCCATGACCTCGAAGCGTCCGCCGGGACCGTAGTACTGGCCGCCGAGCACGGCGGGGTCGGTGGCGGCGCGCAGGGTCGGCAACGCGCCCATCGCCGGCGTCTGGCTGATCAGCGGCGCGAGCCAGGTGAGCGGAAGCCGGAGGGCCGCGGGGGTGTTGCGGGCGAGCTCGGTGCTGGACATGCCGGGGTGCGCGGCCACCGCGACGGTGGTGCCGTACGTGGCGAGCCGGCGCTGCAGCTCGTACGTGAACATCAGGTTGGCCAGCTTCGACTGACCATAGGCGGCGACCCGGCTGTACGACCGCTCCCACTGCAGGTCGTCGAAGTGGATCGCGGCCCGGATGCGGTGGCCGGTGCTGCTGACCGTCACCACGCGCGAGCCGGGCACCGGCAGCATCAGGTCCAGCAGCAGCCCGGTGAGCGCGAAGTGGCCGAGGTGGTTGGTGCCGAACTGCATCTCGAAGCCGTCCCGGGTGGTCTGCTTCGGGGTGTACATCACGCCGGCGTTGTTGATCAGCAGGTCGATGCGGTCGAGCCGGGACCGCAGCGCCGCCGCCGCGGCCCGGACGGAGTCGAGCGAGGTCAGGTCCAGCGCCTGCACGGTCACGTCGCCGGTCATGCGGGCCGCGGCCTGCTCGCCCTTCTCGACGTTGCGCACGGCGAGGATCACGGACGCCCCGCGCTCGGCGAGCGCCCTGGCGGTCTCGTATCCCAGTCCGGTGTTGGCTCCGGTCACCACGGCCACCCGCCCGCGTTGGTCCGGAATGTTCGCCGTCGTCCACTTATTGCCCATGCCGTGCTCCCACCTAACGTACCGAAGGTATCTTCTGCCGCAACGCTAAAGTACCTTCGGTACGCTGTCAACGTACCGGAGGTACTTAAGTTAGGCTGGCGGTCGTGAGCTTCCAGCGGGCGCGAACCGAAGAGCAGCGGGAGATCCGCCGGCGGGCGATCCTCGACATGGCGTCGGCGATGCTCCACGAGATGCCCGTGGCCGCGGTCACCCTGAACGAGCTCAGCCGCCGGGTAGGCCTGGCGAAGCCGAACGTGCTGCGCTACTTCGAGTCTCGCGAGGCGGTGCTGCTAGAACTGCTGGACCGCTTCCTGCAGGAGTGGCTGACGGAACTGTCGGGCGAGTTGGCCGCCGGCATCGACGAAGATCTACCCATGGCCGAGCGAGCGGCAGCGGTGGCAGAGATCCTCAGCCGCTCGCTCTCCAGCCGAATGGTGCTGTGCGACCTCTTCGGCGCACAGGGCAGCGTCCTGGAACACAACGTCTCCGTCGAGGTCGTAGCACGCTACAAGCGCGCCTCCCTGGACCGCCTGACAACCATGACCGCCCTGATCCATAACTACCTGCCGGAGCTGGGCGAGAACGCAACACTGTTCAGCCTGCAAACCATGGTCATGGCCGGCGCGCTGTCGGCGTACAGCACACCCCCACCCAGCCTGCAGGCGGCCTACCAGGCCGAGCCCGACCTCGCCCGCTTCCACCTGGAGCTTAAGGACTCCTTGAAGCTGGCCCTGACCGCAACCCTCCTGGGCGTGCTACCCCGCCGCTGACCTGCCTCGCACTGGACAGGTCCTGGAGCCTCGATCCTCGGTCGGGACCAGCCCCGTCGGGCAGGCGGCTCACCCGGATGGGCCACCTGGCTTGACGTTGGTGCCGCCGAAGCCGCAGTAGCCGTTGGCCACCTTGAAAGCCAGGCGGTCGAGTGCTCAAGTGATCACAGGTGCCAGCCGAGCAGGTTCCAGTGCTGGCAGAACCAGAGGAGGGCGAGCAGGCCCGCCAGCACGACCACCTGGTGGCCGCGGGCCAGGACGCCCGCGCGCCGCCAGGCCGTCACGGTGGTGGCGATCGCGGCGACGGTGAGTGCGAGGACCAGCAGCGGCAGCACCAGGAGGACCTGGACGTTGGCCGGCACGCCGTACAGGATGCTCGTGTCGCCGGTCAGGACCAGCGTGAACAGCACCACGAACACCAGTCCGACCGCGGCGGCGAGCCCGGTCAGGACACGCCCGGCGCGCCAGACACGCGGAACGGGGCGCTTCTTGGCCCGGCGGACCACAGCGGCCACCGGCAGGCCGAGCACGGCGGTCAGGGCGGTGACGGCGAACAGCAGGACGATGACGACATTGACCGGCGGGGTATCCCACCAGGGGACGCGTTGGTAGGCGGGGCCGTCCGTGGCCACGTACGCGACACCGCTCCCGCCGGTCACCAGCGCCAGCCGCTGCGTGCCCCCGTTCTGCTGATACAGCCCGGGCCCCAGCGGGCTCCACGTCGAGCCCCTGAAGGTGAGCTTCCCGCCCTCCACCCGCAGCCGGGTGGAACTGGTCAGGGCGATCACCTTCTCGATGCTGGACTCGGCGGACCGGGTGAGCTTGTAGAAGCCTTCAACAGGCACGACGGAAGCACCGCCGTCGGGCACGGCGCGCTTTCCGGGCAGGAAGCGGTCGAAGAAGGCAGGAATGATCTTGGTGGCGGCGTCGGCCCCGCCCAGACTGTTCATGGAGACGAACAGGCCGAGGTCGGCGTCGGGCACCAGCAGCAACGCACTCTGGAAGCCCTCCCAGCCGCCGTCGTGCATGATCACGCGATGCCCGTTGAGCGTCTGCTCCTTGAAGCCGTGGGCGTACCCGTCGATGCGCGGATCGGCCGTGAACGTCCGCCGGTGCATGAGCCGGGCCGTCGGCTCGTCGAGGATGCGCCGGTCGCCGAAGCGTCCGTCCAGCAGGTTGGCGATCATGAAGTGGGCCATGTCGTTCGCGGTGGCGCTGATCGACCCGTCGGGGGCGAGGTTGTCGAAGACGAACGGCTTGCGCCGATACGCCCCGCCCTCGTAGTCGTAGCTGCGCGCCAGATCCGCGGCCAAGGGGGCGGGGACGGGCTCGGCGGCCGTGCTGTGCCGCATCGCGAGCGGGTCGAGGATGTGGTCGCGCACGTACTCGTCATACGGCTGCCCGCTCACCCGCGACACGATGTATCCGGCCAGTGCCGCCCCATAGTTCGAGTACGCCGACACCTCGCCGGGCGGGCGCACCCGCGCGGGCATGTTGTCGGCGAGATAGTCCGCCAAGGGCGGCACGTCGTCCTTGCTCCGCGACCCCACGCCGATGGTGCGGTCCTCGAACCCGGCCGTGTGGTCCATCAGGTCCTGCAGCGTGATCGGCCGGGGGTAGGTCGCGGGGATCCGGAACGCGGTCAGGTAGCGGTTCACGTCCGCCTTCAGGTCCAGCTTGCCCTGCTGAACCTGCTGCATCACCGCGGTCCAGGTGAACAGCTTCGTGATCGAGGCGATCCGGACCGTTGAGGTGTCCGGGTCAAAGGGCCTGCGGTTCTCGACGTCGGCCAGTCCGTACCCCTTGCTGAAGTGCACCTTCCCACCGGCCACCACCGAGACGACCGCGCCCGGCACGTGGTTGGCCGCCAGCCCGTCCGCCATCGCGGCGTCGAAGAAGTCTGCCAGAGCACGTTCGTCCGGAATATCGGTAGCCGCCGCGGCAGGGGAGGCGACGCAGGGCGGCACGAGGGTCATCAACGCCGCGCACACCGCGACGAGCATCGAACGGAAGACATACACGGGACGACTCCTGACCTTGTCGAGGCCATCCACGATGCGGCCGGCGAGGGTGCGGCCGCATCGCCATCGCGGCCATAGGCGTCTGCGACGAAAGTCGGAGACCGCCCGGCGTCCGGCACCGACCCCGGTATGAAGTGGCGCGCCGCCGCCCTGGCTACGCTGGAGCGATGCTGTCGTACCCCGCGGCGCTGCGGCGGGTGGCCGCGCTCGGGCCGCGCGCGATCAGCGTGGCCTTCGTGGCGCTCTGCCTGTTCCTCACCGTCCTGGCGGTCAAGACGCCGTGGGCGCCGCTGCCGCGACCCGTCATCGCCGCCGCCGGGCTGGCAGGCACGGGTGCGGTGTGGTTCCGGGGCCGGTGGCCGGTCGCGGTGGCCGTCGCCGGGGCGGGCGCGTTCGTGCTGTCGGGCAATCCGGGGCCGCTGCTGATCAGCCTGTTCTCCGGCGCGAGCACGCGTTTCCTGGCACTGGCGGCGATCGGCATGGCGGGGTTCCTGGCCCAGCAGTGGGTGGACGGCGGCCGGTTGGGCACGGACGCGCTGATCTCGGCGGTGACCGCCACCGGGGTCACGCTGGCGGCAGGGGCGTACGCCACCACCCGCCGCGAGCTGACCCGATCGCTGCGCGAGCGCGCGGAACGCGCCGAGACCGAGCAGCGTCTGCGCGACGAGCAGGCGAGGTCCGCTGAACGCGGCCGGATCGCCCGGGAGATGCACGACGTGCTCGCGCACAAGGTGACGCTCATCTCGCTGCACGCCGGCGGCCTGGAGGTGAACGCGAGCGCGGGGCCGGAGCGCGTCGAGCGGGAGGCGGCGCTGATCAGGGTCAGCGCGCAGGAGGCGCTCGAAGAGCTGCGCAAGATCCTCGGCGTGCTGCGCGCCGGGCCCGACGATGACGACGACGGCTTCCCCGACCTGCGACGGCTGGTGGACTCCTGGGTATCGGCTGGCGGGACCGTAACCCTGCACGGCGATATCGGCACGTGGCCACCGGAAACGGCCAGGGCCGCGCATCGCCTCGTCCAGGAGGGCCTGACCAATGCGCACAAGCACGCCCACGGGGCCCCGGTCACGGTCACGGCGACCGGGAGCAGGGACGACGGCGTCACGATCGTGGTCGCCAACGGACGATCGTCCCAGCCGAGTCTGGAGACCGGCGCCGGGGTCGGTCTGGTGGGCCTGGCGGAGCGTTTCCGGCTGATCGGCGGAACGGTGCGCGGCGGGCCGGACGATGCGGGAGGCTGGCGTCTTGAGGGCCGGCTGCCGTGGCACGCCGCGGACGCATCCCCAAGGGAATCACATGATCAGGACACTGCTGGTTGACGACGAGCCACTGATCCGTGCGGGGCTGCGGTTCATCATCGAGTCCGCACCCGACGTGGAGGTCGTGGGCGAGGCCGAGGACGGCAACCAGGCCGTCGACGCGGTCCGCCGCCTGGGGCCCGACGTCGTCCTGATGGACGTCAGGATGCCCCGGTACGACGGCCTGACCGCCACCGGGGCCATCCGCCGGCTCGCCCGGGCACCCGCGGTGATCATCCTGACCACGTTCGACAGCGACGAGCACATCTTCACCGCCCTGGAGGCGGGAGCCTGCGGGTTCCTGCTCAAGGACACCTCGCCGCACGACCTGATCAGGGCGATCCGTCTCGCGCACGGCGGCGACTCGATGCTGTCCCCGCGGGTCACTCGGCGGCTGATCCACCGGCTCACCACCGACCAGCCCATTCGGCGCCGCCGTGACGCGCTCGCCCGGTTGGAGGCCCTGACCGGCCGCGAGCGCGAGGTGCTCACCGAGGTTGGGCTCGGCCACTCCAACACCGAGATCGCAGCCCGCCTGAACATGAGCGAGGCCACGGTCAAGAGCCACATCTCCCACCTGTTCGACAAGCTCGCCGTCACGAACCGCGTACAGGTGGCCATCGCCGCCTACCGCGCCGGCCTGGTCGACTGACTCAGCCCAGCCCCGCCCCGATCTCGCGACCGGGACAATGCCCACGTCGTTCGGCGACGGCGATCACGGACACCGAACTGTGCCAGATGGGCGGCTTGCGTACACCCGCAGGTGCACTGCTCAGGATGACTGCCTCTGCCAATCAATCGCGTGAACGCGCCAATAGGATTCATAGTCTTCGGCGTGCCATCATCGCTTCTCATGGATGAGGACCGGTTCTGGGAACTGATCGACCTTTCCGGTACCACATATGGTGGAAGCTCAATGCGAACCGCGGCTGCACATGTGACATGTACGCGCTGAGCTGTCACCTGTTACGACGCGAATCAACGGACGGCTTCGAGTATTTCGTCTACTGGCTCATGAGCTTGGGCCGAGAGGCGTACGACCAAGTCGCCGATTGCCCGGATCGCGTCATGGAACTGCCGCAGGTCGTGCACCTCCTCGACCTGAAGCGACGCTGGTTCGCCGAACGTCGTCGCGGCTTGCCGTGGTCCGACGAGGAGTACCCGGGTTTCGAACTCCTTTCCTACGTGGCGCTGGACGCCTATGAGCAGGTCACCGGCGCGAATGTGGACGCTCTCTACGCCGCCGTCAAAGCTCGAGGAGTCCGCAGTAGGTTCCCGCTTCTGGCTGCCGAATTCGGCGAGCAAGACTGGGATATCGCCGATGACGGGGAGATCGCCCGTAGACTCCCCCGGTTGGCCCGCCACCTGACCATGTCTGACTGACCTCCGTGCTCCCCGCCACTACTGATCGCAGATATGCCCGCCGAACGAGATGGATGCGGGCGCGGCGAGCGATGTGAAGACCCCTCCGGGCGTCACTGGATCCCCACCACATTGCGCCGCCGGTGATGATCACCTTGACGGGGTCGCTGATCTGCTCCGCCGCATCCACGCTGCCTTGACGATGAGGGCGGCAGCCGCTCCCAATCTTGTAATTTTCACACACGTGATCACGAATGGCTGCTCTCGTTGTGCCGCATTCCCGTCACAAGATCGATCAGAGTGGGGCGCATTGTCCCAGCTCACCCTGCAAATGGCGGCTGCCGTATTAGCCATGTTCTCCGTCATGAGGACAACGGTCGCCAGATTCTTGTGGCCAATTGGTCAATACCGCGCTGTATCGATCCGGGCTAAATCAATGTTGATCGATCACCTGCCCGTCCCGCATAAGGAGAAGCATGCGAAAAGTCACTTGGCCCCGCCGGCTCGGCCTCGTCTCAGCGGTGGTGGCGGTCGGCCTGACCACCTCGCCCGTGGCCGCGCACGCCGACGGCTATGACACTCCCCGCAGCGCCACCGCTATGGGAGCAGGCGATACCGCAGCGGCCGGGTACGCGGCGGCCGAACAGCGGGCCCGGCAGGCCGTCCTCGCGGTCGGCCACGACTGCACCCCCGGGAGGTATAACACGTATCCGACCTTTATTTCTCCGGGTGGCGGCACATGGGTCTACCGGTCCACCCATGACGCGATGTGCGTCGACTGATCAAGGTTCAGCAGATCGGCCCGCCGGGGTTACCCGCCATCGTGGAGCCCAGCGCCAGCAGGCCCCCAGATTGAGCCCCAGGCTCAGCGCCATGGTCATTTGCACCCTGCGAGTGATCCCGCCCATGTCACCTCCTCTCGCTGCAGGCCGGCGTACAAGACCCGACGAACGACCTTGCAGATCGCTTGGGGGTGCCCCTCATCTCCGTCTACGCGTGGAACAGTCGCGGCGGTGGCCCCCGCTTCATGAAGTTCGGCAAGCACGTCCGGTACAAGGTCGCCGACGTGGAAGCGCGGGAGCACGAGCGCTACGTGGAGCAGGCGAGCTGACGACCCCTAGAACGGAGGTCACGGTGCCAGGCCCTTTCCGGCTCAGCGCCCGCTTCTGGGAAGATCGCCGCTTCGACGCCCGTTGGTCCAAGGGTTTCTGACATGGGCACGCGAACAGGCACGCGTGCCCATGTGGCGTGGGACCCAGATCGGGCAACCACACTGGGAGTACTCCGCATGCGCTGCGTCGGCCGCATGCTCGAGCAAGCAATCGCAGTTACCCGCGTGGTCAACTCATGTGCTCGAACTGGACGGCCACGCGGTGCTCACCGACCCGTGGTCTCACCGAACGATGGTTCCTGCGCCGCGGCGAGCCACTCGGGCTGCGGGTCGCCGAGTTGCCACCACTCGCCGCGATCGTCGTCACCAATCTGGCCACCAACCACTGGGACCTGCGCGGGTTCCGTCCCGCCCAGGCCGTGGCCGGGGCGTCCGTACTTGGCGCGAAGGTGCTGATTCCGCTGCACGACGCCCATGGATACGATCCGCTCTCAAAGCTGTTCCGCACCACCGGCACCGCCTCAGACGCGATCGCCCTGGCTGGAACGGATCTGACGGTGATGGACCTGCCCACGGGCGAGCGCTGGGAGTTGGCACAGTGAGTGTGTTCCTGTACGGAACCGTCCAAGAAATCGAGCCGATCGCCAAGCGCATGCGCCGCGTCCGGATCACCGGCCCTGACCTGTGCAACCTGACCTGGCTGCCAGGCATGCACACCCGTCTACGAGTCGGCGACCCCCGCTCGCCCCGCTCGTGGCTGCGCGGATTCCTCCGCACCTACTCGATCTGGGACTACTCCCCCACCGGCCACCTCGACCTGTGCATACTTGACCATCCGTCCGCCGGGCCCGGAGCGCAGTGGTCGCGGCAAGTACGCGTCGGTGACCCGGCGGCTCTCACCCCACCGGAAGGCAGGCTCGTCCTCCGCGAGGGTGCGGGATACCACCTGTTTGTCGGCGACGAAACCGCAACCGTCGCCTTCGGAGCGATGTTGCGCGCGTTGCCGCCGTCCGCGATCGCGCATGGCGCGATTTCGGTAGAAGGCCCCGACGACCGTCTCCCACTGGAACATGCGGATCGCCTGACGTGGAGGTATCGACCGACCGATCTTGCTGACGTGGTCCGCTCCCTGGAACTCCCCCACACGCCGGGCATCGCTTACGTCGCCGGAGAGGCCCGTAGTTGCCAAGCCGTGCGTGCTCACCTCGTCCGGGAACGCGGCTGGCCTCGCAGGGCCGTCATCGTGAAACCGTTCTGGACTCCCGGACGGCGCGGCATGGACTGACCGCCCCCTGAAGCCCGCCCTTCGGATGAGGGCGGGCTCGTACGGGTCAGGCTTCGCCGGTGGTCAGGCCGACGGGGCAGGGGACGCCGGTGCCGCTCGAGCATCCGAGTCGGCGGGTGTGTCGAGCCCCTGGACCCGGGTATGGCACAGCACGGTCACGCAAAGTCAGCGCGCGAGCACATCCGCGCAGCAGCGTCGGGCAATTGGTGCCGTCAGCGAAAACACCCGATCGAACGGATAGCCCAGAGGGATGGATCATGAAGAAGTCCTTTGACGTCGTCGTGATCGGAACGGGGGAAGCCGGTGCAGCGGTGGCCATGCAATGCCGGGCGGCTGGCCGGAACGTGGCGATCGTCGATTCCCGGCCCTTTGGCGGTACCTGTGGGCTGCGTGGCTGTGACCCCAAGAAGGTGTTGGTGGGAGCGGCCGAGATCATCGATCGGAAACGTCGCATGGAGGGTCAAGGCGTTGCTGGGGACCTGCGCATCGACTGGCCTGAGCTGATCCGTTTCAAGGCCACGTTCACAGACCCCTTTCCCCGGCAGCGAGAGGACGGCTTCGTCCAGGCAGGGGTGGAACCCTTCCACGGGCGTGCACGCTTTCTTGACCAGCGTTCGATCGAGGTTGGCCAGGATGTGCTCGACGGCGCTCACCTAGTCGTAGCAGTTGGCGCGTGGCCGGCCAGGCTGGGCATCCAGGGCGAGCACCACCTCACCCGCAGCGATCAATTTCTCGACCTGCAGGAGTTGCCTCGGCGGATCGCGTTCATCGGAGGCGGCTACATCGGCTTCGAGTTCGGGCACATCGCGGCCAGAGCCGGGGCAGCAGTCACGATCTTGCACCAAGGCGCCCGGCCGCTCAAACACTTTGACCAAGACCTCGTGGCGCGGCTATTGGAGCGCACCCGCGACGTGGGCATCGACGTTCGGACTGGTACGAAGGTCACGGGCGTCGAGGGAGCACCGGGAAGCTTCAAGGTCACGACCTTGACGGATTCGGGACCTGAGAGGTTCGAGGCGGACATGGTTGTCCATGCGGCTGGTCGCGCACCCGAGGTGGACGATCTCGACCTGTCCGCCGCTGGGATCGAGTTCGATCGCAATGGGATCCGGGTCAACGGCCACCTGCAGAGCGTCTCGAACCCGGCGGTCTACGCGGCGGGTGATGCGGCCAACAGTGGAGGTCTGCCCGAGACGCCCCTCGCTCAGTACGAGGGCGGCCTCGTTGCTGAGAACATCGTGGAGGGCAACCAGCGTACGGCGGACTACATCGGCATGGCGAGTGTGGTCTATTCGATTCCCGCACTGGGCGCGGTGGGGATGACCGAGGAGGAAGCCCACGCCAAGGGCCTGACGTTTACCGTCAACCAGGCGGATACCTCTGGCTGGTACTCGGCGCGGCGGGTCGCCGAGCCGGCGTCGATGTACAAGATCCTGATTGAGAAGGACAGCGGTAAGATTCTCGGAGCTCACCTCTTAGGCCCGGAGGCTGACGAGTTCGCGAACGTCTTCGCTCTTGCCATCCGAGCGGACATCCGCGCTGACGCGCTGAAGCACGCGCTATTCATCTACCCGACCCAGGCCTCCAACATGGCATGGATGCTTTAGTGCCCGATTCTCAGGCGGGCTGGTACTTCCCGCGATCACCTGCGTGTTCGGCACCCCGCTCGTGGACTCCCTGATCGCCGCCCTCCTTCCCGACGTCGACGCGGAGGCCGTCGTGGACGTGCGTACCACGCCGGGCAGCCGGCGCCTCCGCGACGTGGGCAGTTCTCCGCCTGACGGCGGCCTGTCCAGCGAGGCCGTCTGGTGGCGCTGCCATCGGCGGATCACCGCCGATTACGCCGTGCTACACCTGGCCCGTGACGGGCGGCTCACAGAACAGCGGCCGACCGCGGGCACACGCCCTACTCGACGACGGACTCCTCGTCCATGACGCCGCCCGAGCCGCTCCGCCGTACGGCGATGACTCCGACCAGCAACACCCACTGGATCAGCAGACGGAGGCCACCATGAACCGCGCTCTATGGCCAGTAGCGACGGCAGAACTCGGTGAACTGGCCGGATCGTGGTCGTGCCATCGGCGCAGTTCGGTCGAGGGCGCAACATCCCTGCTCCCGGTGGGGAGTGTCATCGTTGGGCCTCGCGCCCCCGCCGCCACCGGCTGTCCACAGCGAGGGCTCCTCCCCCGCTGAAGGCGATGGCGATGCCGGCAGCCGCGAGCGCCAGAACGAACTCGTAACCGCCTTGGGATACCCAGAAGCCTTTGCTTGCGTGAACGAAGACGATCGCCAACAGCATGTCGAGCACAAGTAGCGTGCCGAACACCGGCAGCAGCAGCCCGAGCACAAGAGCCACGCCTCCGACCAGTTCGAGAGCCGCGGCCGCCAGGGTCGACACCCCAGGCAGGGGTACACCGGCCGACTTGAAGAACGCGGTCGTAGCGTCGATACTCGTGAATTTCTCCCACCCGTGCGCGATGAAGATGATGCCCACGATGACCCGAGTGATCAGCAGCGCGACCGGCTGAACCTTCTCCATAACAAAAGTATCCCCCTCGTTAAACGCTCGTAGCGGTCCAGGGGCAATGGCCCCCATGGCTACTTCGCAAGCGGAGGGTCCTCAACGACAACACAACTTCACGTTATGCCCGGCTCAACAGCCGCACAACCCAGCTCGGTTAATGATCCATCCAAGATCACAAGCTTGCCTGCGCATGCCGTCGAGCAACCAAGTGGAAATTTTCGCCGATCGCCTATGGGGAGATCCATTGAGCGTCATCACGCCTCATCGCTCGCGGCAACAGCCACGACGGTGGTGCGGGAAGTCTCGTCGATGCCGGGTCACCTAAGGATTTTGGGTTCGCAAGGAAAGGTTTGGCTCGGCGCGGTTTCGTGGGGGCAACTCGGTACGATTTTATGGGTGGCAGTAGTAAGCGGCACTGTACGGTGCCGTCGCGAGATGGGTGTGATGGTGCGTTGCTCCGGTGCCTGATCAGATGAGTGGCGTCGCCCCTGCAGGCGGGGCGCCCGGCGAGCATGGGCAAGATCCTTCGGACCCCCGCCGATGGAAAGCCCTGACCGTCTGCCTGATCGCCGGTTTCATCACATGGTTGGACATCAGCATCGTTAACGTGGCGCTACCCTCTATCCGCACCGCGTTAAACGCCTCGCCGAGTGACCTCCAGTGGGTCGTTTCTGGATACGCGTTCGCCTTCGGGTTGCTGCTGATACCCGCCGGGCGGTTCGGCGACGCACATGGCCGGCACAACGTATTCGTCTTCGGCATGCTCCTTTTCGCATTGGCCAGCGCCGCGGCGGGAGCAGCCTCGGGACCGGCTTGGCTGATCGTGGCACGGGTCGCACAGGGGGCTGCTGCAGGTGTGACTGCTCCGCAGATCACCGGGCTGATCGAGCAGCTTTTCTGGGGCGCGGAACGGGGGCGGGCGTTCGGACTGCTAGGCGCCACGATGAGCTTCTCCACGGCAATCGGCCCACTGCTGGGCGGCCTGCTTATTCAATTTACCGGCCAAGAGGCGGGCTGGCGCCATGTCTTGCACGTCAGTATACCGATCAGCGTCATCGCCATGATCTTGGCGTACCGATACGTGCCCAGGAAGGAGGTTGTAAAACGACAACGAGAGAGCATGGATCCTGTTGGCGTTTTAATTCTCGCCGCCGGCATATTGCTGCTGCTAATGCCGCTCGTGGAAGGACGGGAGTGGCAGGGACAGGCCAAGTGGCTCTTTGTGTTGGCCGCGTCCGTCGTACTGGCCGGGTTCGTACGCTGGGAGCGTTGGCACGGTCAGCGACACACTCCGATAGTTGATCTTTCCCTGTTCCGTAGAGGCTCATATGCCATGGGTGTATTGCTCGCGGCGCTGTATTTTGGCGGATTCACCGCAATCTTTTACATCGTCACTCAATATCTGCAAGAAGGCCTGCATTATTCCGCTCTGCGCGCGGGTTTGTTGAGTGCGGCGTTCGCGCTGGGATCAACATTCAGCGCCGCACTGAGCGGTCGACTCGTCGACCGATCCGGCCGACTGCTCGTCGCATTCGGACTGGTGCTGGTCACAGTTGGATTGGGCGCCACGGAACCCGCCATCCTGCTGGCTTCCGGCGAAAACGTGGCCTGGCTGATCGCAGCACCACTGTTTCTCGCAGGGCTGGGCAACGGCCTGATCGTCTCGCCAAACCAGACACTCACCTTGTCAGCGGTGCCGCCTACCGAGGCCGGCCTTGCCGCCGGCGTGCTTCAGACAGGACAGCGAATCGGCGCCTCCGTCGGTCTTGCGGCGGTGGGTTCGGCTCAAGGCATCTATGCGACGGCGTTCCAGCACGCCCTACTGGTTAACGTCACGTTCGTGCTGGCCGCGCTAGCTGTGGCTCTTGTTGACGTATTCGTGAAGCGCCGAGCCAACCGACGATCGGGCTATCGCTGAGCGAGGGACCGCGTGGGGGCGGAGCCACGCGACTGGTCCTGCCAGTCCAGACGTTTCCGGCTCCGTAGCGCCATGCCCGGGTGGACGGCGATTCCCGGACAGTCCCATTCTGGGGACTCCAGTCGCGGGTCAGCCGACAGCTTCTATGCCTCAACTGGAGCTACTACCTGCAGTTGCCGAATGATCGAGTACAGCCCGGCGCGACCCAAGTGGGTGCAGATCTACGAGGTCGCACGCGCACGCATCGAGTCGGGCGAGTAGCCGCCCCGTCACCTCATCTCCCAGGTGCCGATGGAGGGCGAGTTCGTGGCCCAGGACCAAACGAGACCTCCGAGCAGGGGAGGTCTCAGCAATCCCGGCTACTCCTCCGAAGAGGTCGTCAGCGCGGTCGGGCACCCGGCCGAAGGGTCACCTGCGTTGACACCGGTGCCGCCGATGCCGCAGTAGCCATTGAGCACCTTGAAGAGGTACTGCTGGTGGTAGCGATTCACCTCAGGCAATAATTCGCGCCTAGCGTGGGCTGGAGCGGAAGTCAGCCCAGAGGTCGACCGCCTGCTGCAAGTCGAGGGCGGCGACCTCCTCCCGAGACATACCGATGGTGTAGATCAAACGCTCCGCGAGCCAATCCGGCACCGGCTCCCTGAGAGGCGGGTGCTCGACGCGAATGTGATCGGCCAGCCCATCCCACGTCGTGCTCGCCCACGGGTGTATACAAGACGAACATGACAGCGGATACCTTTACGGATTCGACAGCATTCCTCGTCTCCAGGGGCGCCGCCGGGATCTCTCACCCCGGCGGCACGCTTTTGGAGCACCTGCACCGCGTCACTGCCCAACTCATGGGCTGGGGCGCCCCCGAAGAGGTGCAGCTCGCCGGCCTGTGTCACGCGACCTACGGCACAGACGGCTTCGACCACCGGCTCCTCGACCTCGCCAATCGGGCCGCGCTGGTCGAGGTGATCGGGGCACCAGCCGAGGCACTGGTATATCTCTACGCCTCCTGCGACCGCGCGGCCACCTATCCCGCCCTGCGCTTCGTGGACCGCTTTACGGGCCGGCCGGTCGCCCCCTCCGACACCGAGCTCCGGGCCTTCACCCTGATCACGGCCGCGAACGAGATCGACGTCGCCCGGCACAACGCAGACATCCGCGCGAAACACGGGGCCGAGCTGCATGCGTTCTTCGCCCGTAACCGGCACCTCCTACCGCCGGTCGCCTGGGAGGCAGTCAAGGAGACCTTCGCCGTCCGTATCGCGAGCCTCGATCACCTGGTTTTGACGGTGGCCGACATCCCTCGGACGATCGACTTTTATCGGGACGCCCTCGGATTGGAGCCGGTGACCTTCGGAGACGGCCGCCACGCGCTCACCTTCGGCTCAAGCAAGATCAACCTGCATCAGGCCGGGCACGAAATCCCGCCGCACGCCCTCCACCCCGTGCCGGGCAGCGCCGACCTCTGCCTGATCACGCGTTCGCCCCTGGATCAGGTGGCCGCCCATCTGACCGCCGCGGGCGTACCCATTGAAGAGGGCCCGGTCTCCAGGACCGGTGCGCTCGGCCCGATCACCAGCCTGTACATCCGGGATCCGGACCACAACCTCATCGAGATCGCCGAATACGACTAACGGAAGAGGTCTCTGGACAGCCGTACCCGCGAAGTGCCGGAAAGGCGGTCCACGCGTCCGAGCTTGAGACGTCAGGATCTACCACGGCGCAGTTCGAGGGCGGGCGAGCGCAGCCATGCTTGGGCGAACGAGGGCTCCTCGGCCGTCTGACGGGCGATCCTGATACATAAGGCGGGCGCACGACCCGGCTCGACGAGGCCGGCGGCCTCCCGCAAGGCGTCGAGCGTCTTGTCGTTCCGCCGGGACGGTGACCGCCTCGTCGGCCCAGCGGGGGCGACTGCCCGGAACGGTCCGCACAACGCGCCCGCCGTTCGCAACCCGCTGAGAGCGGCTGCCCCGGCCCGGAACCTGGGCTCCGGGCCGACGAGTCCTACAGTCAGGCGTCACCGGCGGTCAGGCCGACCGGGCAGCTCACGCCGGTGCCGCCGATCCCGCAGCAGCCGTTTGACACCTTGAACAAATGTTGCTGGTGGGGTCCTTCACCTCAGGCAATAAATACACGAGGACGATCTACGCATCGGTGTTCTTGGAATGCCGTCGGGATGCATGGACGAGCCACACTGCTCGCGCCTCGTCATCGAATGATGTAGCGGACACGACCTCCACTCGTGATCTCGAACTCCGAGATCGACTCGAAGGCGACGATGCCGTTCGACATTCGCTCGCGGAGCGTGGATCTGCGCGCAGAGCTTCAAGACATCGCCATGTATTCGCCAGGGCGTGTCTGAAGAGCTCCTCCCACCTCTCAACGGCATCACCGGTCGTGCTCTCTCACAGGCCCACCGAAAGGGCGGCTGATAAGCCAGGCTGGACGTGTGAAGGACGACGGGCTCTACACGATCGGCCAGGTGGCGCGGCTCGCCGGGGTGCCGGTGCCGACGGTCCGGTACTACTCCGACGAAGGGCTGGTACCTCCAGCTGGCCGGTCGGCCGGCGGCTACCGGCTCTACGATCACGACGCCCTGGACCGGCTGGAACTCGTCCGTACGCTGCGAGATCTCGGCGTCGAGATCGCGACGATCACACGAGTGCTCGCCGACGCGCAGACTCTGAACGAGATCGCCGACGGGCAGATCGCGGCCATGGAGGACCAGATCCAGACCTTGCGGGTACGCCAGGCGGTGTTGCGCTACGTCACCACCCGCCGTACCGGCACGGCCGGAATCGCCCACGTGAACCGGCTCGCCCGGCTACCGGCGGAGCAGCGCCAGCAGCTGGTGGCCGATCTCGTGGCCGAAGCGACTCGCGGGCTCGACATGGAGCCCGCGTTCGCCGCGCACCTGCGCTCGATGCTGCCCGACCTGCCCGACGACCCATCGGTCGAGCAGCTCGACGCGTGGCTGGAGCTGGCGCACCTGGTCGGCGACCCCCACTTCCGGGAGAGCGTACGCGAGGCGTTCGAGCGGCACGCGACGGACCGCTCCTCCGGCGCCGAGCACGGCGACCACGAGAGCTGGGCGCGAGCCGAGCAGGCCACGCTGGACCTCGTCGGCCGCGCCCTGGCGGACGGGATTCCGCCGGTCTCCGCCCTGGCCCGGCCCATCGTGAACGAGCTGGTCGCCGTCTTCGCCCAGGCCCACCGGCGGTCCGACGACGCCGGGTTCCGGCTCTGGCTCGCCGAGCGGATCCGCATCGGGGCCGACCCTCGGGTCTCCCGATACTGGCAACTGCTGACCATGATCAACGGTACGCCCCCGAAACCCGATCCGGTCCCTGCGGCCCGCTGGCTCCTCGCCGCACTCGACCCCCGCGTACCCGACCTCTAGGGAACGGGATGGTGCCGGAGCGCCTGAGCGAACCAGTCGAACGCCGGCGCCAGGCTCGGCGGCGCCGGCCAGCCGTTGATCGTGGACAGCAGGGCGAAGTACCGCTCCGTACGGGGATCATTGGCGATCTCCAGCCGAGTCAGCAGCTTCCGGCGGTACTCGGCACTGTCGAGATGGCCGAATGTCACGGTGTATCCGGCGATCAGCTCGACCAGCACCATTCGCGCCTGCTGCGAACCCGGCTCGACCCCGTCCGTCTGCGCCTGCCGCACCCGTTCCCGGACCAGCTCGGTCACCTCGTGGTGCAGGCCGGTCTGATCCCCGGCCGCCCTCTCGGCCGCCTGATGCTCGGCCATCCTGCGGACCCTGGCCTTGAAGTCGGCATCACGGACCAGCTCGGACAGCTCCGTCCAGGCGCCCAACTGCTCAGGGCTGGGAGCGGCGGGCATCTCAGGCACCACCGTACGCAGCATGGCGACGAAGTCCGGGTTGGCGTCCAGATCACCGAAAGTCTCGTCGATGAAGTCGTTGATGAGGCGCTTGCCATCCTCAGCGGACGGCGTCACGTATCGCGGCATGGAATGCGCTCTCCCGGAGTCGGATCGGATGGGTCGCGGACGGCGGAAACGAGCACGTGCCGCCCACGGCATCGATCCTGGAGTCTCCGGTTACTTGAGACTCAAGTGCCGGTCCAAACAAAGGCTCAGCCCACAACGCGATCAGGTGCCGGGAATCTGGCTGTCCGGGCCGCCGTCGACAAGCTCATGGACCACGTGAGCCCGCTCTCAAACTCCAATGGCCCGCAATTACGAACCATCGGTTCGAAGGGTTACGCCTCGCCGGCGGTGAGGCCGGCTCGCGCCCGTGCCGTTCGATCAACAGATCACTGCTCAGGACCGCGGGGCGGGACGGCGCTCAAAGCTGTTCCGGTAGCAGCATGAACGCACCGGTGTGGTGAGGACGGACGACGGTGAAGTGGCAGCGGTCAAGTGTTGCCACTTCCGTGACGCCGAGTCGCTCAGCAATGGCGATCACAGAGGCGTCAACCGCCCCGAGTGGGAGACTTACGTACGTCTCCACCAGGTCGCTCATACGCTGCAGATCACGTTCTGTGAGATCCACCAAGGTCAGACCTGCTCCAAAGGAGCGCAGAAACGCCGCCTCCGCTTTGCTCCCCTGCCGCTTCTCGACGAGTTGGCATACCTCGGTGACCACGCTCGCGGGGACGAGCAAGGGCCCTGGATGGGTCCGCAGAAGTCGGGCACAGGCCTGATGATGGCGGTCCCGGACGTTCACGGCCGCAACCAACGGACCCGAGTCGATGACGATCACAAAGAGTGATTGTCCTCCGCGCGGAGAATCTCCTCCGAGCGTTCCGCGAAATCCGGCTCCGCTTCGAGCATGCCGATGAACGGCAGGTCGCGTACCACAGGCGGCTCTTCGAGCTGATCGCGGACGAGCCTGAGCAGAGGAGCGACCTTCTCCTCTGGCAGCCGATCAACCAGGTGGTGGAGTTCCTCGCGCATCACGCTCATGTATCGAGTGTAATCAGCGGGACCGCCCCGGACAGCCGCGCGGCGCGGCAGCTGATCGCAACCCACTGAGAGCGGCTGTGCCGGCCCGGGGCAGCCCGGGCTCCGGACCGACTGGTTCCTGCGAGATCAAGCGTCACCCGCGGTCAGGCCGATGGGGCAGGAGACGCCGGTGCCGCCGAGACCGCAGTAGCCGTTTAGTGGAGGCACTATCGGAGTGGGTTCGGCTTCTGATCACCAGACGCGTCACGACCTACGATGCCTCGACTTGAGGTAGTCGTCCACCCACTTCTTGCTGCTACGCCACATGCCGTCATCCCCCTTGACCGCACGGAGCCGTCCCCGTGCGGCGGCCACGCGAAGTGCGTTTTCGGTGACGTCTCGCGTGGCGAGAGCGGGTAGTGGGACAAGCTTGACCGGACCGGCCACCGCCGGCATAACGAAGCGGTACAAATTTGTCGTCACACTGCGTGCGACGAGTTCGCCCAACGGGCCGAACTCGTCATTGTCAGCTCGGCGCATCGCCAGAAGGTACTTGTCGCGATCGCGCTTGTAGATGATCGCGGGCGGATATCCGATTCTGCAGAGTATCAAGTTGAGCACCAGGCGGCCCGTCCGTCCGTTGCCGTCTAGGAACGGGTGTACCTGCTCGAATCGGTTATGGATGCGGGCCAAGCGTTCGGGGAGAGCCTCGTCGGACTCGTCCCGAAGGCCATCAACCGTCTTCACCCAGTCCCGCATCTGGGGATCTACTTCCAGCCATGACGGCGGCTTCATGCCCCCGGGGAACCTGGCGATCTCGTGCTGCCGGAAGTTCCCCGGCCCCTCGGCGGGGGTGGCATGCGGGTGGGGATCTACAGCCCACACGAGCGACATGGCGGTGTGGTGTATCTGACGAACCTCCTGAAGCGTGATGAGATCTCCGTTCTGCCAGTCTCCCGGCTCCAGTGCCTGCCCATACACCCACTTCGCGGCATCGCCGTACCCCCTCACCTCCATGTAGTCCCTGAGCGGCTTCGCACCTACCGCCCGCCCCTCCTCGAGAAGCTTCTCCACCTCCTGCAGGACAAGCGTGTTGCCCTCGATGGCAGTACTGTTGTGGGCCTCCTGATGCCAGATGTCGGACCAGATGTCCTCCGCCTCGGCAGGCGAAGGCAATCCGCCCAGGCGGTCACGGAGCTCTCGAACGGCCTCGTCAAGGCGCTGATACACGGTCGCCCTGGACGGCCTCCCCGGTCCCGACACCGGCGCCTCCCCTGATTTTGTTCGGCTAAGCCGATGTAACTGTACCGAACAAAATGAACTCTGGTTGTTCGCCTGGGCTAAATTAATCGAACCGAACAACTCGCCGTATCAGGCCAAAGGAAAGCCAGACGCCGAAGCGGCCAGGTCTGGTTGACCTCGCCCCGTCATGGCTCCTCCGTCCACGAGGAGCCCTACGAGCCAGCCTGACCATCGCCCGGGTCTCAGCAATTCCGGCTACTTGTCCGTAGAGGTCGTCAGCCCAGCCGGGCACCAGGCGGACGGGTCACCTGCGTTGACACCGGTGCCGCCGATGCCGCAGTAGCCGTTCGGCACCTTGAAGAGGTATTGCTGGTAGTAGCGCTCCGCTTCAGGCAATAAATCGCGCTGGCCTCGCCACACTTGCTCCTGCCCTCGGCGCCGGGACTGGCTGTGTCACAGATCTCGGCGGGTCAGCCGGCCTCAGACATCGGTGTCCTTCGGATGACGGGGCGAGGCATAGACAACCCAAACCGTACGAGCGGTGTCATCGATCACGTAGCGCACGCGCCCGCCACTGGTGACCTCGAACTCCCATTGCTCGAGGTCCTGTCCGTTGTGACGATGAGTCGCGAGGTCGCCACGCAGGCGATGCTGGCGCTCATGATCGGTACGGGAGCGCGGATCGGCGCGCAGCGTCTCCAAGCATCGGCGCGTGTTGGCCAGGGCGTGACGGCATAGTTCCTCCCAGCCTTTCACCGCATCGCTCGTACCGAACCGTACGTCCCATTCGTTGCCAGGAGGCGGGACTGTGACCCGGTCTCCACGCTTCGGACTCATACCGAAACCTCAACCGGTCCGAAGTCTCCGCTCGTCGCCTCACGCGCCTGGGCATAATGTGCGGGGTCGGCCTTGATGCGGGCAGTGGCCTGCCAGCCTGCGATGACTTCCTGCGTAGTGGCGTCGACATCCAGCTCGGCCGCGTCGGAGAGCGCCTCGACCAGTTCAAGAGTGAAGGACCGCACCTCATCAGAGGTGAGGTGACGAACCCAGGGAAAGACCTCAGGCATGGCGATGACCAGCGCGCGGGCGGTCGGATCATGCCTCATGAGAGCGAGGAAGAGACGAGAAGCAGTGGCCAGCGTCTGTTCGCGTCGTTCCTCACGGTCAGCCGCAGTCAGATAGAAGTCCTGGGCATCCCGGTGAGTCACACGTACGCGGCCGAGCCGCGCGGCGCGTTCGGCGACGGCACGGGGATTCCTCGACAGGTCCGAGAAGGTGACGGCGTCGGCATTGCTGATGCTCACGCCACCAGTCTAATTCAGAACACATTCTGATAGCGGTCGAACGTCGCCCGCCTGGCGCGTCATGCCACGAGACGGCTACGCCGCCCAAGCGCACACCTCAAGACCCCCGAACGCATCGAGCCTGACCCCGGCCCGCCGGACCAGCCCGGCCGGCCAAGGGCCAGGATCAGTCAGTTACCGCAGGTCAGGCCTCACCAGTGGTCAGGCCGACGGGACAGGAGACGCCGGTGCCGCCGATGCCGCAGTAGCCGTTGGGCACCTTGAAGAGGTATTGCTGGTGATAATCCTCCGCAAAGTAGAACTCGCCGGCGGGGGCGATTTCGGTGGTGATCTCGCCGTACCCGGCCTTCGTGAGCACCTCTTGGTACGCCTCCCTGGAGGCCGCTGCCGCCTTGGCCTGCTCGGGGCCGTGGGTGTAGATGGCCGATCGATACTGGGTGCCGACGTCGTTGCCCTGGCGCATGCCCTGCGTCGGATCGTGGGCCTCCCAGAACACCTTCAGGAGCTCCTCGTACGACACCTCGGCCGGGTCGAAGACCACCCGGACGGCCTCGGTGTGCCCGGTCAGTCCGGTGCAGACCTCCTCGTACGTAGGGTTCGGCGTGTAGCCGCCCGCGTAGCCCGCGGCGGTCGAGACGACCCCGGGGGTCTGCCAGAACTTGCGCTCGGCACCCCAGAAGCAGCCCAGCCCGAACTCGGCGATCTCCGTGCCCTCGGGGTACGGCGGAGCCAGCGGCGCGCCGAGGACCTGGTGGCGGGTGGCCACCGGCATGACCTCGGCCCGGCCCGGCAGCGCGTCCGCGGGGTCCACCATCGTCGTCTTGTCTGTGCCGAACAGCCAGCCCATCACGTAGCCTTCCTTCCGCTCTGCCAACCCCAACCAGGCACCGGGCGGCCTTGTTCCTCACGTAAGCGCCTCTAAATCTCAAACGTAGAGACCCTTATTTGTGCTGAATCCAGGTAAGCAGCAAAGATGGGGGTCATGCCTGATACGCGCCGTGGTGTCCTGTATGGCGTCACCGCCTACACGATGTGGGGTCTGTTCCCTCTCTACTGGCCCCTGCTCAAGCCGTCCGGCGCCGTGGAGATCCTCGCCCACCGGATGGTCTGGTCTCTGGTCGTGGTGGTCGCGGTCCTCGCCGTACGCCGCCACTGGTCGTGGATCCACACCATGACCCGCCGCCAGTTCCTCCTCCTCGCCCTCGCGGCCCTCACGGTCTCGGTCAACTGGGGCGTCTACATCTACGCCGTCAACGCCGGTCACGTGGTGGAGAGCGCGCTCGGCTACTTCATCAATCCCCTCGTCAGCGTGTTGTTCGGCGTTCTGGTCTTCCGCGAGCGGCTGCGCAGGTGGCAGTGGATCGCCGTAGGGCTGGGCGCGCTCGCGGTCCTCATCCTGACGCTCGACTACGGACGTCTCCCCTGGATCGCCCTCGTGCTCGCCTTCAGCTTCGGCACGTACGGCCTGATCAAGAAGGCGGCGGGGGTGGGCAGCGCGGAGAGCCTGACCATCGAGACGCTCGTGCTGCTGGTGCCGGCCCTGGGCTACCTGCTCGTCCTGCAGGCGGACGGCACGGGGACCTTCGCCAATCACGGTGTCGGCCACGCGCTGCTGCTGGTGACGGCCGGTCTCATCACCGCGGTGCCGCTGATGCTCTTCACGGCCGCCGCGCTGCGGGTTCCGCTCACCGTCATCGGCCTGCTCCAGTACATCGCCCCCGTGCTGCAGTTCCTGTGCGGGGTGCTGATCGCCCACGAGACGATGCCCGCCAGCCGGTGGGCCGGGTTCGTGGTCGTCTGGCTCGCGCTGAGCGTGTTCACCTGGGACAGCATCCGCGCCGCCCGTACGTCCCGGCAGGAACGCACAGCGGCGCTCGAGACCGTCTGATACGCCTCCCGGAGTACGGGGTCCGCCTCCGGCGGGGTGACGACGCCACAGGCCGCAACGGCGAGGATCGGCGGCATGAGCAAGGAATTCCGTTTCGGGATCGTCGCCGGCCTGGCCCCCGACGCCGCCGCGTGGACGGCGACGGCCCGCCAGGCCGAGGGCCTCGGCTACTCGACCCTGCTCGTCCCCGACACGCTGGGGACGCTGCCGCCGCTACTCGCGATGACCGCCGCCGCCACGGTCACGACGACGCTGCGCGTGGGCACGTTCGTGCTCGCCGCGCCCTACCGCAATCCCCCGCAGCTCGCGCACGAGCTCGCCGGGCTCGACTTCCTGTCCGGGGGACGGCTGGAGGTCGGCGTCGGAGCCGGCCGCGCCGCCGCCGAGGAGGAGGCCCGGGCGCTCGGCATGCCGTACGGCACGGCGGGCGAGCGCGTCGCGCTGGTCCGTTCGGTGATCGGCGAGGTGCGGGCGGCCTTCGCCGGGAGCAGGATCACCGTGCAGCGCCAGGGGCCGCCCATCCTCGTGGCGGGGGCCGGTCCCCGCATGCTGGCGCTGGCCGCGCAGGAGGCGGACATCGTCGCGCTCGCCGTACCGGCCGACGCTCCGGAGGAGGGCCTGCGCGGGCCCGCCGGCACGCTGCGGGAGATGGCCGGGGCGAGGTTCGACGACATCGAGCTGAGCATGAACCTGTTCCAGGTGGGCGACGAGTCGCCTCCGTGGATGCCCGGCGGGCTGACAACCCCGGCGCCGGACGCCGCCGCCGTGCTGCGCGGCTCGCCCCGCGAGATGGCCGACACGCTGCTGCGCCGCCGCGACGAGCTGGGCCTCTCCTACATCACCGTCAACGGCTTCTTCGCCGACGCCCTCGCCCCCGTCGTCGAACTCCTCGCGGGCCGTTGACGTCAGCGAGTGGCCGACAGCCGTGACCGGGTGCGAGCGGGCGCCCACTCGGGCAGCTCGGCGAGGATGTCGGCGAGCGTCACCCCGGCGAGGCTGGTCCGCCACGCGCGGTGCGCCTCGCTCATCTTCTCGGCGATGACGCAGATGCGCCGGCAGTCCTCGGGAGGCAGCGCCCCCCGTCCCTGCTGGCGGATCTCGCGGCACTCGTACGGCGATGAGGCGCCGTCGACCGCCTCGACGATCTGCAGCAACGTGATGTCGGAAGCCGCCCGCGCGAGCCGGAACCCACCGCGGGGGCCCGTCATCGCGGCCAGCACACCGGCCTTGACGAGCGCCTGCAACTGCTTGGCCAGGTAGGGCGCGGGAACGTCGTAGTACTCCGCCAGTTGCGCCGCCGACGCGGTGGCTCCCGGCTCCAGCTGCGCCAGCGCTGTGGCGCAGTGCAACACCCACTCGGTGCTCGCAGGCAGCTTCATGTCCGACAGTGTATCGAAGACATTGCAGATCTATTTTGTCCGAGATAGCATCCGTGGCGTCTAGCGAAGGAGAGACCATGAGAATCGCAGTCGCCGGCGCCACCGGGAACATCGGGAAACTCACCGTCGCCGCCCTCGAACGGGACGGGCACGACGTCGTCCGCGTCAGCCGCTCGCTCGGTGTGGACCTCCTGACGGGCGAGGGGCTCGACAAGGCCCTGGACGGCGTCGAGGCGGTCGTCGACGCGATCAGCTCAGCGGCGGCCGACCGGGACGAGTCGGTGGCGTACTTCGGCACGACCACCGCGAACCTGCTCGCCGCCGAGGAGCGGGCGGGCGTCCGCCACCACGTGCTGCTCTCGATCATCGGCATCCACGGTGTGGAGGGCAACGCCCACTACGCCGGCAAGCGCGAGCAGGAGCGCCGGGTCTCCGCCGGTCCGGTGCCGTGGACGATCGTGCCGGTCGCACAGTTCCACGACTTCGCCGAGATGGTGGCGGGGTGGACCGAGCAGGACGGGGTCGCCACGATCGCGCCGCTGCTGGTGCAGCCGATCGCGCCCGCCGACGTGGCCGACGTCCTCGCGGAGGTCGCGGTGGGCGACCCGCAGGGGCGCTACGCCGACGTGGCCGGTCCCGAGCCGCAGGACCTCGTCGACATGGCCAGGCGCACCCTCGCGGCACGCGGCCGTACGGTCAAGCTCGTGCCGACCTGGTCGGGACTGTTCGGGACGGAGATGGCCGGCGACGTGCTGCTGCCCGGAGAAGGCGCCCGCATCGCGCCGACCACCTTCGACGAATGGCTCGCCGCCCAGCGCTAGAGACTCCATGCCACGGCGGCCGAGCAGGACCCCGGCGTCCGGGCGGCCGGTCTGGTCAGCCGGTGCGCTCGACGACGTAGTCGCACAGGGCGACGAGAGCCGTACGAGCGGGGATGTCGGGCAGGCCGGCGAGGGCGGTCTTGGCCCGGCCGATCCAGCGGGTGAGCTCCTCGCGAGCCTGGTCCATGGCCCGGTGGGCCCGCAGCAGCGTCAGCGTCTCCTCGACGTCCTCCTCGGCCACCGGCCCGGACAGCAGGGCGCGCAGCCGCTCGTCCGCGGGGTCGCCGGAGGTCAGGGCGTACAGCACGGGGAGCGTGCGGACGCCCTCGCGCAGGTCGGTGCCCGGGGTCTTGCCCGAGTCGGCCGTGGGCGCGGCCACGTCGATGAGGTCGTCGCCGAGCTGCCAGGCCACGCCGATCGCCTCGCAGGCGTCGGTCAGGCGATCGACCACCTCCGCGGGGGCGCCGGCGAGCATGGCGCCGAAGCGGCCCGAGGTGGCGATCAGGGAGCCGGTCTTGTCGGCCAGCACGCCGATGTAGTGGGCGATCGCGTCGGAGCCCTCGGCGGGCCCGATCGTCTCGCGGATCTGACCGCGCACCAGGCGGGAGAACGTACGCGCCTGGATCCGGATGAGCTCGGCGCCGAGGTCGGCGAGGATCTCGGACGCCTGGGCGAACAGGTAGTCGCCGGTGAGGATGGCCACGGTGTTGTCCCACCGGGCGTTGGCGGACGGGGAGCCCCGGCGCACCGGGGCCTCGTCCATCACGTCGTCGTGGTAGAGCGTGGCCAGGTGGGTCAGCTCGATGACGACGGCCCCGGGCACGATGCCCGGGGCGTCCGGGTTGCCGAACTGGGCGGCCAGCAGCACGAGCATCGCCCGGAACCGCTTGCCGCCCGCCTCGATGAGGTGCCTGGACGCCTGGGTGACGAAGGCGTCCTCGCTCTCGACCGACGAGCGCAGCAGCTTCTCCACCGCAGCGAGCCCGCCTGCGAGGTCGTCGGCCAGCCGCTCGTCTACGAGAGGAATGTCCACAACGGGCGGCGCGGCCATACGGAGATCTCCTATCGGACGAACAGGGACTGTGCTGCCGTGTGCGCGAGGTCCAGCACGGGCTGGGGATAGACCCCGAGAACTACCGTAGCCAATGCCGCGATACCCACGACCGCCGCGGTCGCCCGCGAGGGCAGCACGACGGACGGGCCGTCGGCGGCCGGATCGCTGAAGAACATCAGCACGATCACACGGACGTAGAAGAACGCGGCGACGGCCGAGGCGACCACACCGATGATGACCAGCGGCGTGGCGCCGTTGGCGACGGCCGCCTGGAAGACGGCGTACTTCCCGAAGAACCCGCTGGTCAGCGGGATACCGGCGAAGGCCAGCAGGAAGAACGCGAAGACCCCGGCCAGCAGCGGCGAGCGCTTGCCGAGCCCGGCCCAGCGGGACAGGTGCCACGCCTCGCCGCCCGCGTCGCGCACCATCGTGACGACCGCGAACGCGCCCACCGTGGTGAAGCCGTACGCCACGAGGTAGAACAGCAGGCCGGACAGGGCCGAGGTGTTCTCGGCCTGGGTGTGGCCGGTCGCGATCACGCCGATGAGCAGGAAGCCGCCGTGCGCGATGGAGGAGTAGGCGAGCATCCGCTTGATGTCGGTCTGCGTGATCGCGAGGACCGCGCCCACCACCATCGTGAGAATCGCCACACCGTACAGCACCGGGCGCCAGTCCCAGTCGAGACCGCCGAGACCGACCCAGAACACCCGCAGCAGCGCGCCGAAGGCGGCCACCAGGGTGCCGGAGGCCATCAGCGCGGTGATGGGCGTGGGCGAGCCCTGGTAGACGTCCGGCTTCCAGGCCTGGAACGGCGCCGCGCCGATCTTGAACAGCAGCCCGACGCCGAGCATGGCCGCGCCGATGTAGAGCAGCGTGTCCTGGCCGCCGACCGAGCCGAGCGCCTGGTTGATCTTCACGAGGTCGACCGACCCGGCGAAGCCGTAGAGCAGGGCCGTGCCGTACAGGAAGAAGGCCGAGGAGAACGCGCCGAGCAGGAAGTACTTGACCGCGGCCTCCTGCGACAGCAGGCGGCGACGCCGGGCCAGGCCGCACAGCAGGTACAGCGGCAGCGACATGACCTCGAGGGCGACGAACGCCACGAGCAGGTCGTTGGCCGCCGGGAACAGCAGCATGCCGCCGACCGCGAACAGCAGCAGCGGGTAGACCTCGGTGTGCGTGGCCCGCTCGACCAGCGACTGCTCCTCCTCGGCCGAGCCCGGCACGGCCGCGGCGGAGCCGACGAAGTGCTCCTCGTCCTTGATGAGCAGCACGCTCACGAAGGCGAGGATGAGGATCGTGCCCCAGATGAACAGGGCCGGGCCGTCCACGGCGACGGCGCCCATCGCGGCGGGCTGGGTGGGCACGCCCTTGACCGCCTGCCACACGGCCAGCGCGAACGCGCCGGCCAGCGACAGCAGCGTGAGCGGCAGGTGGATCGCCGAGCGCAGGTAGCGCGGGGCGAACGCCTCCACAAGCACGCCGACGATCGCCGCGCCGAAGACGACGAGCAGCGGCGCCAGCAGGGCGTACTCGATCGTGGGCGCCTCAATGGTGCCGTTCACTACTGGCCCTCCTGAGCAACGGGTACGGCCGGCTGCGGGTCCGTGACCGACACGCTGGACAGCGTGTCCTTCACGGCGGGATTGATCACGTCGAGCAGCGGCTTCGGATAGAAGCCGAACACGAGCAGCAGCGCGACGAGCGGCGCCACCACCCACTTCTCCCGGGCGTTCAGGTCGGGCAGCGACTTGACCGACTCGGCCGTCGGGCCGTTCATCGTCCGCTGGTACATCCACAGGATGTAGATCGCGGCGAGGATGACGCCGACCGTCGCGATCACCGCCGGGACGACGTACCGCTGGTAAGTGCCGGTCAGCACCATGAACTCGCTGACGAACGTGCTGAGACCGGGCAGCGAGAGGCTGGACAGGCCGGCCACCAGGAACGTCCCGGCGAGGATCGGGGCGACCTTCTGCACACCGCCGTAGTCGGCGATGAACTGCGAGCCCCTGCGGTAGATGAGGAAGCCCGCGATCAGGAACAGCGCGCCGGTCGAGAAGCCGTGGTTGACCATGTAGAGCGTGGCGCCCGCGCCCGCGCTCGTGGTCATCGCGAACACGCCCATCGCGATGAAGCCGAAGTGCGACACCGAGGTGTAGGCGATGAGCCGCTTCATGTCGGTCTGCCCGATGGCCACGATCGCGCCGTACACGATGCCGATCACCGACAGCGTGATGACCAGCGGCGTGAAGAACTTCGCGGCGTCGGGGAACAGCTCCAGGCAGAAGCGCAGCATGCCGTACGTGCCGACCTTGTCCAGCACACCGACCAGCAGGACGGCCGCGCCGGCCGGAGCCTGGGCGGCGGCGTCCGGCAGCCAGGTGTGGAACGGCCACAGCGGCGCCTTGATCGCGAAGGCGATGAAGAAGCCGAGGAACAGCCACTTCTGCGTCGTCACGTCCTGGATGGTCCCGACCAGGTCGGTGAACATGAACGTGCCCTTGCCGGCGATCGAGTAGAGCGCGATCACCGCCACCAGCATCAGAAGCCCGCCGAACAGCGAGTACAGCAGGAACTTCACGGCCGCGTACGACCGCTGCGCCCCGCCGTACGACCCGATCATGAAGTACATCGGGATCAGCATGGCTTCGAAGAAGACGTAGAAGAGGAAGACGTCGGTCGCCGCGAAGACGCCGATCATCATGGCCTCGAGCACGAGCAGCAGCGAGAAGTACGTCCGCACCGAGCGCTTGCCGGCCTCGGCGTCGTGCCAGGAGGCGAGCACCACGATCGGCACGAGGATCACCGACAGCAGGATCAGCACCAGGGCGATGCCGTCCACGGCGACGCCGTAGTGGACGCCGAACGCGGGAATCCAGTCGTACGTCTCGGCGAACTGGAACTTGTCGCCGTTCGGGCTGAACTGGACCGCCATGGCGACGGTCAGCGCCAGCACGATCAGCGACACCACGAGGGTGAACTGCTTGGCGAGCTTGTCGTTGCGGACAAGGGTCACGCCCAGCGCGCCGAGCACGGACACGCCCATCAGGGTTGAAAGCCAGGGCATCACAGGTTCCCTACGACGAGCCAGGCACCGGCCAGGAGGGCGGCACCCAGGAATATCGACAGCGCGTACGAGCGGACGAACCCGGTCTGGACCCGGCGCAGGCGCCCGGACGTGCCGCCGATGCCCGCGGCCAGGCCGTTCACGAGGCCGTCGACACCGCGGTTGTCGAAGAACACGGCCAGGCGGGTCAGCCACTGGCCGGGACGCATGAACAGCGCCTCGTTCAGGGCGTCGCCGTACAGGTCACGACGGGCGAAGGTGGTGAGGAACGAACCGCGCGGGGCGACCACGGGCACCTCGGCCCTGCCGTACTTCATCCAGGCGAGGGCCGCGCCGACCGCGACGAGCGCGAGCGTGACCAGACCGGTGAGGCTGAACGGGTGGAACGACGGCATCTCCTCCGGCGCGCCGACGGCCGGCGCGAGGAAGGTCATGAACCGGTTGCCCAGGATCAGGAACGCGCCCAGCCCGATCGCGCCGATCGACAGGATGATCAGCGGCACCGTCATGACGGCGGGCGACTCGTGCGGGTGGGCCGTGGGCTCCCAGCGCTTGGTGCCGAAGAACGTCATGAACACCAGGCGCGACATGTAGAAGCCGGTGATGCCCGCGCCGAGCACGGCCAGCCAGCCGAGGACGGCGTTGTGCTCCATCGCGGTCTCGATGATGCCGTCCTTGGTGAAGTAGCCGGACAGCAGCGGGAACCCGATGATCGCCAGGTAGCCGATGAGGAACGTCACGAACGTCACCGGCATGACCTTGCGCAGCGCGCCGTACTTGCGCATGTCGACCTCGTCGTTCATGGCGTGCATGACCGAGCCCGCGCCGAGGAACATGTCGGCCTTGAAGAAGCCGTGCGTGATCAGGTGCGCGATCGCGAAGGCGTAGCCCGCCGGGCCGATGCCCGCGGCGAGCACCATGTAGCCGATCTGCGACATCGTCGAACCGGCCAGCGCCTTCTTGATGTCGTCCTTGGCCGTACCGATGATCGCACCGGCGAGCAGCGTCGCGACGCCGACGATCGTCACCACGAGCTGCGCGGTCTCGGTGCCCAGGAAGATCGGGCCGGACCGGACGATCAGGTAGACGCCGGCGGTGACCATGGTCGCCGCGTGGATGAGGGCCGAGACCGGGGTCGGGCCCTCCATGGCGTCGAGGAGCCAGGACTGCAGCGGGAGCTGGGCCGACTTGCCGCAGGCGCCGACCAGCAGCAGCAGGCCGATCGCGGTGAGCGTGCCGGAGGACGCCTTGTCGGCGTTCGCCAGGACGCCGTCGAAGGCCAGCGTGTGGAACGTCGCGAAGATCGTGAAGATACCGATCAGCAGGCCGAAGTCGCCGACGCGGTTGACGATGAACGCCTTCTTGGCCGCGGTCGCCGCCGTCGGCTTGTGCTGCCAGAACCCGATCAGCAGGTACGACGCGAGGCCGACGCCCTCCCAGCCGACGAACAGGGCCACGTAGTTGTCGGCCAGCACCAGCAGGAGCATCGCCGCGACGAACAGGTTGAGGTAGGCGAAGAACCGCCGCCTGTTCGGGTCGTGCGCCATGTAGCCGATCGAGTAGATGTGGATCAGTGAGCCCACAAAGGTGATCAGCAGGCAGAACGAGATCGACAGCGGGTCGACCAGCAGGCCCACCTTCGCCAGGCCCGGGATGAAGTCGTACAGCTCGATACCACGGCGGCGCTCGCCGGGGGCGAGGCCGAGGAGCTGTACGAACGACAGCGCCGCCACCACGAAGGACGCGACGGCCATGAGCACGCCCAGCAGATGGCCGAACTTGTCGGTCCTCCGGCCGCCCAGCAGGAGGACCGCCGCTCCCACCAGGGGCAGAGCGATCATGAGCCAGGCTGCTCCGATCGCTCCGCCGGAGTGCTGGATGATCTCAGCGGGTTCCACGGCCACCTCTTAGTACTTCAGCAGGCTGACGTCGTCGACCGACGCGGACCTGCGGGTTCGGAAGATCGTCACGATGATGGCCAGGCCGATGACCACCTCGGCGGCGGCCACGATCATCACGAAGAACGCGATGAGCTGGCCGTCGAGGTTGCCGTTCTGCCGGGCGAAGGTGACGAACGCCAGGTTGCAGGCGTTGAGCATGAGCTCGACGCACATGAACACCACGATGGCGTTGCGCCGTACGAGCACGCCGACGCCGCCGATCGCGAACAGCAGCGCGGAGAGCACCAGGTAGTGCGTGGTCACTTGCCGTCCTCCTCGCTCCGGGCGTCAGCGCGGGCGCTGACGACCCGGCCGGCCACGACGCCCTCTTCCACCGGGCCCTCTTCGGCCATGGGCTCGGTGTCGGGACCGCCGTCCCTGGCCTCGTCGGCGACCGTCGGGGTGCTGTGCCCGTTGGCCCGCTGGGCGGCCTCCTCCTGCTCCAGCACGCGGGCGACCTCCGGGGGCAGGATGCCCTGGGACTCCTCGTACCGGGCGATGTACCGGTTGACCGACAGCGGCGAGACGGACCCGTCGGGCAGCAGCGCCGGCATGTCGATGGCGTTGTGCCGGGCGTAGGTGCCGGGGCCGGGCAGCGGCGCCGGGTTCTTGCCCGTCCTGCCGAAGGCGACGAAGCGCTGCCGGGACAGGTCCTTCTGGGTCGGCTTGGGCTCGCTGCGCTCCCGGTGCGCGAGCACCATCGCGCCGAGCGCGGCCGTGATCAGCAGCGCCGAGGTCACCTCGAAGGCGAACACGTGGCGCGTGAAGATCAGCTCGGCCAGGGAGGGCACGTTGCCCGCCTGGGTGGCGGCGGTCAGGCCCCTGGGGGCGCCGACGACCGCGTTGCCGATGCCGGCCGCGAGCAGGACGGCGAAGCCGAGCCCGCCCACGATGGCCCAGAACCGCTGGCCCCTGATCGTCTCCACGAGGGAGTCGGACGAGTCCACGCCCACGAGCATGAGCACGAACAGGAACAGCATCATGACCGCGCCGGTGTAGACGATGATCTGCACCGCCGCCAGGAACGGAGCGTCCTGAACCGCGTACAGCACCGCCAGCGAGAGCATGACGACGCCGAGCATGAGGGCCGAGTAGACGGCCCTGCGGCTGAAGACGAGTCCGAGCGCGGCGATCACCGAGACGACCGCGAGCACCCAGAACGTGATGGACTCACCCATTGCTTCGACCCAACCGGTAGTAGTCCTCCTCGGTCTCGCCGAGGCGCATCGGGTGGGGCGGCTGCTCCATGCCCGGCCCCAGCGGCGCGAGGAGCATCTCCTTGGTGTAGATCAGCGACTCGCGGCTGGAGTCGGCGAGCTCGTACTCGTTGGTCATCGTGAGCGCCCGGGTGGGACACGCCTCGATGCACAGCCCGCAGAGGATGCAGCGCAAATAGTTGATCTGGTAGACGCGGCCGTACCGCTCACCCGGCGAGAAACGCTCCTCGTCGGTGTTGTCGCCGCCCTCCACGTAGATGGCGTCGGCCGGGCAGGCCCAGGCGCACAGCTCACAGCCGACGCACTTCTCCAGCCCGTCGGGCCACCGGTTCAGCTGGTGCCTCCCGTGGAAGCGCGGCGCGGTGGGCCGCTTCTCCTCGGGATAGTTGACGGTCACCGGCTTCTTGAACATGTGGTGGAAGGTGACGCCGAATCCCTTGATCGGGTTCAGCCAATCAGTTGCTCCCACTGGTCACCTCCTTGGCGGCGTCGGAATTGAGACGCGCGGCGGGCACGACTCCGTGATAGTGCGGGGCGTCGAGCGGCGGCACGGGGAACCCGCCCGCGACCGGCTCCTCCCGCAGCTGCTCGAACTCCTCCTCGATCTGGGCGGCCTTCGCCTCCTTGCGGCGCTGGTTGACCGTGTCGAACCGGAGCCAGATCGCGAGGGCGCCGACGATGACGACCGCGCCGATGGTCATGACGACCGCACGGTTGCTGTCCGGCAGGCGCAGCGCCTTGAACGTGGCGGCCATCAGGATCCAGGCCAGGTTGACCGGGATGAGCACCTTCCAGCCGAAGGCCATGAGCTGGTCGTACCGGACACGCGGCAGCGAGGCGCGGACCCAGACGAAGAAGCCGAAGGCGATCACCAGCTTGATGAAGAACCACAGCAGCGGCCACCAGCCGGAGTTCGCGCCGTCCCACATGGAGATCGGCCACGGGGCCCGCCAGCCGCCGAAGAACAGCGTGATCGCCATCGCCGAGACCGTGAAGATGTTCACGTACTCGGCGAGCATGAACATCGCGAACTTCAGCGAGGAGGAGTACTCGGTGTGGAAGCCGCCGACCAGCTCGCCCTCACCCTCGGGGAGGTCGAAGGGCACGCGGTTCGTCTCACCCAGCATCGTGATCGCGTAGATCAGGAAGGACGGGACCAGCGAGACCACGTACCAGGACGGCATGGGGATGGACAGCGCGCCGATGTCCCAGGTGCCGCCGCCCGCCTGCTTCGCCACGATCTCGTGGGTGGACAGCGTGCCCGCCTGGAGGAACACCGCGACGAACGACAGGCCCATCGCGATCTCGTACGACACGACCTGGGCGGCCGAGCGCAGCCCGCCCAGCACGGCGTACGGCGAGCGGGAGCCCCACCCGGCGAGCACGATGCCGTAGACCCCGATCGAGGCGGTGGCCAGGACCAGCAGCACCGCGACCGGCAGGTCGGTGAGCTGCAGCGGCGTCCGGTGGCCGAACATCGAGACCACCGGCCCGAACGGCACCACCGAGAAGGCCAGGAAGGCGGGCACGGCGATGATTACCGGGGCGAGAAGGTAGATCACCTTGTCCACGGTGCGTGGCATGATGTCTTCCTTCAGGCCCATCTTCAGGCCGTCGGCCACCGACTGCAGCAGGCCGAACTTCCCGGCCCGGTTGGGGCCGTAACGGTGCTGCATGCGCGAGATGAGCTTGCGCTCGGTCCACACGCCGAACAGCACGCCCAGCATCAGGAACACGAAGATCGCGACGGCCTTGATGATGATGATCCACAGGGGATCGTGGCCGAAGTCGCTCCAGGTGGGTCCGGGGTTGTTCACGAGACGCTCCCGATCTTTACGACGTCTCCGGCGACCGCGCGCAGGTCGCGCGTGACCGACAGGCCGGCGGAGTTGGACGGCACCCACACGACACGGTCGGGCAGGTCCGCGACGCGCACCGGCACGACCACGTCGTCACCGATGGTGATCTTTCCGCCGTCGACTGCGCCGATCTCGGCGGCCGTCGCCTCCGACAGCAGCGCCGCCACCGAGCGGGCGGTCCCCGCCAGGTAGGGCTCGCCGTCCTGCAGCCGGCCGTCGTCGAGCAGCAGGTGCCAGGTCGCCAGCACGGCCTCGCCCGCCTGCGGCTCCCTGGCCGCGCGGCCCGTCACCGCGGGCGCGGCCGGGCGGGAGCCCTTCCAGGAGCCGAGCGCGGCCATCTCCCGCCGGGCGGCGGCGGGGTCGGGCAGGCCGAGGTGGACGTCCATCTGGTCGGCGATCGAGGCGATGGCGCGCAGGTCGCTCATCAGCCCGGGGACGGCCGTGGCCACACCGAACGAGCGGCCCCTGCCCTCCCAGTCGACGAACGTGCCGGACTTCTCGGCCACCGCGGCGACCGGCAGGACCACGTCGGCCCGGTCGGTGACCGCGCTGGCGCGGATCTCCAGGCTGACGATGAACGGCGTGTTCTCCAGCGCCGCCAGGGCCCGGGCCGGGTCGGGCAGGTCGTAGGGGTCCACACCCGCCACGACCAGCGCGTCGACCTCGTCGTTGAGCGCGGCCTCGATGATGCCCGCCGTGTCGCGGCCCGGCGCGTCCGGCAGCGAGCCGACGCCCCACACCCTGGCGACCTCCGCGCGGGCGGCCTCGTCGGAGGCCGGGCGGCCGATCGGCAGCAGGCCCGGCAGCGCGCCCGCCTCCAGCGCGCCGCGCTCACCGGCCCGGCGCGGCACCCAGGCGAGCCGCGCGCCGGTGGCCTGCGTGAGCCGTACGAGCGCGGACAGGGCGCCGGGGGCGGTGGCGAGCCGCTCGCCGGCGAGGACGATCGAGCCGGCGGGCAGCACGTCGCCGCCGACGAGGTCTCCGAGCGCCTCCGCCTCGGCGCCGGGCGCGGTGCGGATCAGCGTGCCCTGCATCTTGGCCAGGCCCGGCGTGGCGAACGGCGCGAGCGAGTAGACCTTCAGGCCCCGCTTGCGCGCCGCCTTGCGCAGGCGCAGGAAGACGATCGGCGACTCCTCCTCGGGCTCGAACCCGGCCAGGAGCACGGCCGGGGCCGTCTCCAGGTCGGCGTAGGAGACCTCGATGCCCTTGCCGGCGACGGCGTGGGCGAGGAAGCGCGCCTCCTCCTCGGAGTGCGGGCGGGCCCGGAAGTCGATGTCGTTGGTGCCGAGGGCGATCCGGGCGAACTTGCTGTAGGCGTAGGCGTCCTCGACCGTGAGCCGCCCGCCGACCAGCACGCCGGCCTTGCCGCGAGCCCGCAGCAGGCCCTCGGCCGCGACGGCCAGCGCGTCCGGCCAGGAGGTCGGGACGAGCTTGCCGCTCTCGTCACGGACCAGCGGCGACCGCAGGCGGTCGGGCGCGGTGGCGTACGTGAAGGCCCAGCGGCCCTTGTCGCAGTTCCACTCCTCGTTGACCTGCGGGTCGTCCCCGGCCAGGCGGCGGGTGACCTTGCCCCGGCGGTGGTCGGTGCGCAGCGAGCAGCCCGACGCGCAGTGCTCGCACGCGCTCGGCGTGGAGACCAGGTCGAACGGGCGGGAGCGGAACCGGTAGGCCGCGCCGGTCAGCGCGCCCACCGGGCAGATCTGGATGGTGTTGCCCGAGAAGTAGGACTGGAACGGCTCGCCCTCGGCGACGCCCACCTGCTCCTTGGCCCCGCGCTCGAAGAAGTCGATGAGCGGGTCACCGGCGATCTGCTCGGAGAAGCGGATGCAGCGCGCGCACTGGATGCAGCGCTCGCGGTCGAGCAGCACCTCGCTCGACAGCGGGATGGGCTTCTCGAACGTCCGCTTCTGCTCGACGAACCGGCTCTCGCCCTGGCCGTTCGACATGGCCTGGTTCTGCAGGGGGCACTCGCCGCCCTTGTCGCAGACCGGGCAGTCGAGCGGGTGGTTCAGCAGCAGCATCTCCATCACGCCGCGCTGGGCCTTCTCGGCCACCGGCGAGGTGAGCTGCGTCTTGACCACCATGCCATCGGCGACCTCGATCGCGCAGGACGGCTGCGGCTTGGGGAAGCCGCGGCCGTTGCCCGCGTCGGGGATGTCGACCAGGCACTGGCGGCAGTTGGCCGCCGGCGAGAGCAGCGGGTGGTCGCAGAACCGGGGGATCTGGATCCCCAGCAGCTCCGCGGCCCGGATGATCAGCGTGCCCTTCGGGACGCTGATCTGGAAGCCGTCGATGGTCAGGGTGACCATGTCCACGACCGGCTGCTCCGGCTGCGTCGTCTGAACTGTCACTTGGACCCCCACACCGTGGAAGCGGCGGGATCGAACGGGCAGCCGCCGATCTCGAAGTGCTTGAGGTATTCGTCGCGGAAGTGCTTCACCGACGAGTGGATCGGGCTCGTCGCGCCGTCGCCGAGGGCGCAGAACGAACGGCCGAGGATGTTGTCGGCGATGTCGGTGATGGTGGCCAGGTCGTCCTCGGTGCCCTGGCCCTTCTCCAGCCGCTTGAGCACCTGCTTGAGCCAGTAGGTGCCCTCACGGCAGGGCGTGCACTTGCCGCAGGACTCGTGCGCGTAGAACTCGGTCCACCGCATCACCGCGCGGACCACGCAGGTCGTCTCGTCGAAGATCTGCAGGGCGCGGGTGCCCAGCATCGAGCCCTTGGCCCCGACCGACTCGAAGTCGAGCGGCACGTCGAGGTGCTCGGCCGTGAAGATCGGCGTCGAGGAGCCTCCCGGCGTCCAGAACTTCAGCTCGTGGCCCTCGCGGATGCCGCCCGCCATGTCGAGCAGCTCGCGCAGCGTGATGCCCAGCGGGGCCTCGTACTGGCCCGGCCGGGTCACGTGGCCCGACAGCGAGAAGATGCCGAAGCCCTTGGACTTCTCGGTGCCCATCCCGGCGAACCAGTCGGCGCCATTGGCGATGATGCTCGGCACGCTCGCGATCGACTCGACGTTGTTGACCACCGTCGGGGAGGCGTACAGGCCGGCGACCGCCGGGAAGGGCGGCTTGAGCCGGGGCTGGCCGCGGTAGCCCTCCAGCGAGTCGAGCAGCGCGGTCTCCTCGCCGCAGATGTACGCCCCGGCGCCGCTGTGCACGACGAGTTCGAGGTCGTAGCCCGAGCCGAAGATGTCCGTCCCGAGGTAACCCTTCTCGTACGCCTCACGGACCGCGGCCTGCACCCGGCGGATGACGTGGACCACCTCGCCGCGGATGTAGATGAACGCGTGGTTGGCCCGGATGGCGTAGGACGCGATGATCACGCCTTCGACCAGCGCGTGCGGGTTGGCCATCATGAGCGGGATGTCCTTGCAGGTCCCCGGCTCCGACTCGTCGGCGTTGACGACGAGGTAGTGGGCCTTGCCGTCGCCCTGCGGGATGAAGCCCCACTTCATGCCGGTGGGGAAGCCCGCGCCGCCGCGGCCGCGCAGGCCCGAGTCCTTCACCGCCTGGATGACGGCGTCGGGGTCCATGCCCAGGGCCTTCTTGGCGGCCGCGTACTCGCCGTACCCGTCGAGGGTGAACGAGTCGTCCTGGTCCCAGTTCCTCGTCAGGATCGGCGTAAGCTGTGTCATTTGGTCGCTCACCGCTCCTCGTTCGCTGCGCGGGCCGCTCGTACCTCGCGGACCGCTCCGCTCACTGCGTCGGGTTCTCTCCGCGTTGTCATTCCGAGCTCCCCTCGGCCTTGGGGGCCTCCCAGCCGTTGGCCTTGGCGACCTTCAGGCCCTCCAGCGACGGGCCGGCGGCCGACGGGCCCTCGGCGGCCTGGCCGTCGGGGAAGCCGGCGAGGACCCGGGACGCCTCCTTGAACGTGCACAGCCGGCGCGGGCCGCGCGTGGGCGCGACCTCCTTGCCAGCGCGCAGGTCGTCGACGAGCTGCCTGGCCGACTCCGGGGTCTGGTTGTCGAAGAACTCCCAGTTGACCATCATGACCGGCGCGAAGTCGCAGGCGGCGTTGCACTCCAGCCGCTCCAGCGTGATCTTGCCGTCCTCGGTGGTCTCGTCGTGGCCGACGCCCACGTGCTCGCTGAGCTCTTCCCAGATCTGGTCGCCGCCCATGACCGCGCACAGCGTGTTGATGCAGACGCCGACGTTGTACTCGCCGGCCGGCTTGCGCTTGTACATGGTGTAGAAGGTCGCGACGCCGACGACCTCGGCCTTGGACAGGCCCAGCATCTCGGCGCAGAACTCCTGCCCGGCGTCGGAGATGTAGCCGTCCTCCGACTGCACCAGGTGCAGCAGCGGCAGCAGCGCCGAACGCGGCCGGGGGTAGCGGCCGATGATCTCCTTGGCGTCCGTCTCCAGACGCTCGCGGACCTCGGGCGCGTAACCCGTGCTCATGGTCGCGCTCCCCTCCTCATTCGCAACGCGGGCGGCCTGAACCGGCGGCTTGCCGCTCATCGGTCCACACCTCCCATGACCGGGTCGATCGAGGCGACCGCGGAGATGACGTCGGCGACCATGCCGCCCTCGCACGTCGCGGGCACCGCCTGCAGGTTCGTGAACGACGGGTCGCGGAAGTGGACCCGGTAGGGCCGGGTGCCGCCGTCGCTGACCACGTGCGCGCCCAGCTCGCCACGCGGCGACTCGACCGAGGCGTACGCCTGCCCGGCCGGCACCCGGAAGCCCTCGGTCACCAGCTTGAAGTGGTGGATCAGGGCCTCCATCGAGCTGCCCATGATGTGGGCGATGTGGTCGGGCGAGTTGCCGAGGCCGTCGGGGCCGAGCGCGAGCTGCGACGGCCAGCCGATCTTCTTGTCCTCGATCATCACCGGGCCGCCCTTGAGCGGGCCGGACAGGCGGTCGAGCGCCTGCTCGACGATCTTGAGGGACTCCTCCATCTCGGCCATGCGCACGAGATAACGGCCGTACACGTCGCAGGTGTTCTGTGTCGCCACCTCGAACTCGTACGTCTCGTAGCCGCAGTAGGGCTGAGACTTGCGCAGGTCCCACGGCAGGCCGGCGGCGCGCAGCATGGGCCCGGTGATCCCGAGCGCCATGCACCCGGTCAGGTCGAGGTAGGCCACGTCCTTGGTGCGCCGGGTGTAGACCGGGTTGGCGTCGAGGAGCTTGCGCATCTCCTTGATCCGCCCCGGCATGATCTTGAGGAACTCGCCGATCTTGTCGACGGCGCCGGCCGGCAGGTCGACGCTGACGCCGCCCGGCCGGACGTACGCCATGTTCATCCGCAGACCGGTGATGTACTCCATCAGGTCGAGCACCATCTCGCGCTCGCGGAAGCCGAACAGCATCGGCGTCGTCGCGCCCAGCTCCAACCCGAACGTCGCGATCGCGACGAGGTGGGAGGAGATCCGGGTGAGCTCCATCGTCAGGACCCGGAGGGCCTGCGCCCGATCCGGGATCCTGTCGGTGATCCCGAGAAGCTTCTCGACCCCCATGCAGTAGGCGGTCTCGTTGAAGATCGGCGCGAGATAGTCCATGCGGGTGACGAACGTGACCCCCTGGGTCCACGTCCGGTACTCCATGTTCTTCTCGATGCCGGTGTGCAGGTAGCCGATCACCGTGCGGGCCTCGGTCACGGTCTCGCCGTCGAGGGTCAGCACGAGCCGGAGCACACCGTGCGTCGACGGGTGCTGCGGGCCCATGTTGACGACGAGGCGTTCCTCGGCCGACTCGCTGACGGTCTTGACCAGTTCGTCCCAGTCCTGACCGGCGACGTCGTAGATCCGGCCCTCGGTCTCGGTGGTGCTCACGACGCTCTCCTCGCTGCCCTCGTCCAGTCGTGCAGGTCGACGCTCACGAGTACGACCTCCTCCGGTCCGGCGCGGGGACCTCGGCGCCGCGGTACTCCACCGGAATGCCGCCGAGCGGGTAGTCCTTGCGCTGCGGGTGCCCCTCCCAGTCGTCCGGCATCTCGATCCGGGTCAGCGCCGGGTGGCCGTCGAAGACGATTCCGAAGAAGTCGTACGTCTCGCGCTCGTGCCAGTCGTGCGTGGGGTAGACCTGAACCGTGGAGGGGATGTGCGGGTCGGCGTCGGGGCAGGAGACCTCCACCCGGACGCGCCGGTTGTGCGTGATGGAGCACAGGTGGTAGACGGCGCGCAGCTCCGCACCGGTCTCCTCGGGGTAGTGGACCCCCGAGACGCCGAGCGACAGCTCGAACCGCAGCGCCGGGTCGTCACGCAGGTGCTTCATCACCTCGGGCAGCCGCTCGCGCCGCACGTGGAAGGTGATCTCCCCGCGGTCGACGACCACGCGCTCGATCGCGTCGGCGAACGCCGGCTCCAGCGCGTCGGCCACCTCGTCGAAGTACGACCCGTACGGCCGGCTGCTGGACAGCTTCGGCGGACGGCGGACGACCAGACGGTTGTAGCCGGAGGTGTCGCCGGTGTCCTTGACGCCGAACATGCCCCTGCGGGCGACGGGCTCCTCGGGCAGCCCGGGCAGGTTCTCGGTGGTCACTTCCCGGCCCCCTGGTCGATCAGCGGCAACGTGCGCAGCGCCTGGAGCTCGAGCTCCTCGATCTGCTTCTCGCGGTGCGCGCCGAACTTCATGTTCTGGATCTTGTCGTGTAGCTTCACGATGGCGTCGATCAGCATCTCCGGGCGCGGCGGGCAGCCGGGCAGGTAGATGTCGACCGGCACCACGTGGTCCACGCCCTGGACGATGGCGTAGTTGTTGAACATGCCGCCGCTGGACGCGCAGACGCCCATCGCGATGACCCACTTGGGCTCGGCCATCTGGTCGTAGATCTGGCGGAGGACGGGCGCCATCTTCTGCGACAGCCGGCCGGCCACGATCATGAGGTCGGCCTGCCGCGGGGAGGCGGAGGCACGCTCCATGCCGAAGCGGGCCAGGTCGTGCTTCGGGCCGCCGGTGGCCATCAGCTCGATGGCGCAGCACGCGAGACCGAAGGTCGCCGGCCAGACGGAGTTCTTCCGGGCCCAGCCCGCCACCTGCTCGACGGTGGTGAGGATGAACCCGCTCGGGAGTTTCTCTTCAAGACCCATGGCTAATCCCAATCGAGGCCGCGACGCCGCCACACGTAGGCGTACGCCACGAGAACGGTGACGATGAACAGCACCATCTCGACCAGCCCGAACACGCCGAGTTTGTCGAAGGCCACCGCCCACGGATAGAGGAAGATGATCTCGATGTCGAACACGATGAACAACATCGCGGTGATCATGTACTTCAGCGGGAATCGGCCGCCGCCGACCGGCTGCGGAGTGGGCTCGATGCCGCACTCGTAGGCGTCCAGCTTCGCGCGGTTCCAGCGCTTCGGCCCGGTGAATGGCGCGATGCTCACGGAGAACACGGCGAATCCCGCCGCGAGGACCGCGAGCACCACGATCGGCACATACAGCTCCATGGCTACATGTCCTCGCTTACTCGATGAATTTGGGCGATCACGAGAATGCCGGAGGGCGCGGCCGGCCGGGCGGCCACCTGCGGGGCCGGGGGCGACGTGCGCATCGTCTCGGTCATGCGGGCTTCAGTCATGCGGGCTTCAGTCATGCTGGCTTCGGCGATCATGATGGCGGAGCCACCTTGGACAGGGCGTTGATTATGCGGTCGGAGACGTCGCCCCGCCGGTCTGTGAGATTAGCGAGCAGCTTGAAGGCGAATCTCATCAGGGTGGGATGGGGCATCCCGTGCCGGGTGGCGAAGCTCATCACACCCGGCCTCCCGATCGCCTCCACGAACAGGCGGCCGAGGGTGAAGTATCCGCCATGGGCGTCTTTGAGCATACGGGGATACGCGAGTAATACGCGCTCACGCTGGGCGGGCGTCGGCCGGGACAGCGCCTGGACGATCACTTCGGCCGCGGTCCTGCCGGTCTCCATGGCGTACGCGATGCCCTCGCCGTTGAACGGGTTGATCGAGCCGCCCGCGTCGCCGACGAGAACCAGCCCGCGGGCGTAGTGCGGCTGCCGGTTGAAGCCCATCGGCAGCGCGGCGCCCCTGATCGGGCCCGTCATGTTCTCCTCGGTGAAGCCCCACTCCTCCGGAGTGTTCTTCATCCACCGCCGCAGCAGGTCGCGGTAGTCGATGTTCTTGAACGCCTCGCTGGTGTTCAGCAGGCCGAGGCCGACGTTGGAGGTACCGTCGCCGACGGGGAAGATCCAGCCGTAGCCGGGCAGCAGCCGGTCACCGTCCCAGAGCTCGAGCCACGTCTCCAGGTAGTCGTCGTCGTGGCGGGGGCTCTTGTAGTAGGTGCGCACCGCCACGCCCATCGGGCGGTCCTCACGCTTGTGCAGGCCCAACGCGATCGACAGCCGGGTCGAGTTGCCGTCGGCCGCCACCACGAGCCGCGAGCGGTAGGACACCTCCTCGCCGTCCGCCTTGGCCGTCACGCCCACGACGTGGCCGCTGCGCTCGTCGAGCAGTGGGCCTGTAACGTTCACGCCCTCGCGCAGCCGGACGCCCGCGCGCTCGGCGTGCCTGGCGAGGATCTGGTCGAAGTCGGCGCGGGTGCGCACGAGGCCGAAGTCGGGGTAGCTCGACAGCTCGGGCCAGTCGAGTTCGAGGCGCACGCCGCCGCCGTAGACGCGCAGCCCCTTGTTCCTGATCCAGCCGGGCGCGTCGATGTCGACGCCCATGGCGACGAGTTCCTTCACCGCCCGCGGGGTCAGTCCGTCACCGCAGACCTTCTCCCTGGGGAAGCGCGTCTTCTCCAGGAGCAGCACGTCGAGACCGGCGCGGGCGAGGTGAAAGGCCGTCGTGGCGCCCGCGGGGCCCGCGCCGACGACGATGACGTCGGCGTCGACCTCTCTCCGCGTCACGCGGGTTCGCTCACTCACGGGGGACCTGTCCGTTCCAGGGAAGGAAGGCCTCGAAATTGGTTTAGACCTTCGTGCCTTTGTGAACAACTTCACAAACTGTCGCGCCGCAGTCTAACCCCTATCCGGGGCGAAGTGTCAGAGGGGTATGGCCAAGCACGTCTCATCACGCTTTGACCGCCCGGTGCAGGGCCACGATGCCGAGCGTGAGGTTGCGCCAGGCCACCTTCCGCCAGCCCGCCCCCTGGATGATCCGCGCCAGCGCCTCCTGGTCCGGCCAGGCCCGGATCGACTCGGCGAGGTACTCGTAGGACTCGGGATTCGAGCTGACCATCCGGGCCACCGGCGGCAGCAGCTTCATTAGGTACTGCGAGTAGACGAGGTCGAACGACTTCGGCGTCGGCCTGGAGAACTCGCAGATCACCAGCCGGCCGCCCGGGCGGGTCACCCGCAGCATCTCGCCCAGCGCCTGTTCGGTGTCGGCCACGTTGCGCAGGCCGAAGGAGATCGTCACGGCGTCGAACGTCTCGTCGCGGAACGGCAGGCGCAGCGCGTCGCCCGCGACGAACGTCACCCCGCGCACGCCCCCGCCGTACAGACCGGAACCGCCGCGCCGCTCGACGCCGGTGCGGAGCATGCCGAGCGAGAAGTCGCACGCGATCGCCCGCGCCCCGAGCGCGGTGAACGCGTCGGTCGAGGTGCCGGTGCCCGCGGCGAGGTCGAGAACCAGCTCGCCGGGCCCCGCGTCGATCGCCGCCGCGGTGGCCTTCCGCCACAGGCGGTCCTGGCCGAGCGAGAGGACGTCGTTGACCAGGTCGTAGCGCCGGGCCGTGCGATCGAACATCGCGGCGACCTCGTGCGGCTGCTTGTCCAGCGATGCGCGCGTCATGCAGGCAAGCCTAGGACGCGACGGGCGTGCCCCCTCACCACCGCCACCGGATGAGCGGAACGTAGTTCTCCGATTACGTTGAGTCTGCTAGAAATTGGGGAATGCGCGTCACCACCGCACTGCTTCCGGTCGCATCGCTCGTCACATGCGCCGCCCTTCTCCCAGCCGCCACGGCGTCCGCCGGCATCCGGCAGCCCCGCGCGGTGTCGGAGAATCCGGTGGACACCACACCGCACGTGCTCGACGGCATCGTGACCGCGTTCGCGCTGGTCGGCCGCACCGTCGTGGTGGGTGGCGAGTTCAGCGCGGTCCGCGAGGCCCGGGGCGGGGAGGACCTGCCGCGGGCGAACGTCTTCGCCTTCGACCTCTACACCGGGCGCGTCCTGCGCGACTTCGCGCCGGACCTCGACGGGCCGGTGGCCGCGCTGGCCGCCGGTCCCGGCGACACGGTCTTCGTGGGCGGCGCCTTCAACGTGCCCTCCCGGGCCCTGGTCCGCCTCCGCGTGTCCGACGGCGCCGTCGACGACGATTTCTCCGCCCCCGTCTACGGCGGGGACGTCACCAGCCTGGTACAGCTGGGCGGCGCGCTCTACGTGGGCGGCGACTTCAGCAGGATCGGCCGGAGCCCGCGCACCGCGCTGGCCCGGGTGGACGCCGAGACCGGCGCGGTCGACCCCCGGTTCACCGTCACGCCCGGCGACGGGCGCCGCGGCGATCCGCGGATCTACGCGATGGCCGCCGTCCGCGACCGCTTAGTGGTGGACGGCTCGTTCACCACGCTCGACGGCCTGCGCCGCCCGCAGCTCGGCGTGATCGACCTGACGACCGGGCGGGTGGCCGACTGGCACACCGAGGCGTACGCCCCGGCGTGCAAGCCGGACTTCCCGTCGTACGTGCGCGGGCTCGACCTGTCCCCGGACGGGCGCTACTTCGTGGTCGTCACGACCGGCGGGGCGGCGCGCGGCACCTCGAAGCTGTGCGACTCGGCCGCCAGGTTCGAGACGTACGCGAAGGGCGAGGCGATCCGCCCGACCTGGGTGAACCTGACCGGAGGCGACTCCCTGTACGCGGTCGCGGTCACGGGGTCCGCCGTCTACGTGGGCGGACACCAGCGCTGGCTGGACAACCCGCGCGGCGCCGACACGGCGGGCCGGGGGGCGGTCCACCGGCCCGGCATCGGGGCGATCGACCCGGTCAGGGGCAGGGCGCTGCGCTGGAACCCGACGAGGGAAAGGGGAATCGGGGTAAAGGCCTTCCTGACCGTAAAGACAGGTCTTTTGGTGGGAAGCGACACGACGGAGCTCGGGCATGAGTACCATGCCCGCGTCGGCATGTTCCCGGCGACCTAGTTCTTCCCCGTCTCCCGCCGTTTCCCGGCGATGCGCTCGCTCACCGCGTCGCGCTGTTTGGACAGCAGCACATAGCTGGCCAGACCGCTGACCAGGACGGCGAGCAGGAGAAGCGGGAACGACCGCAGGCCGACGAGATACAGGACGCCGAGAGCGACGGCGAACAGCCCGAGGCGTGAAAGGGTGTAAACGACAACCGGATGCACAGCGTCGAGGTTACGTCACCCTCCCGGCCCGCCCGTCTCTCTTCGCATCTGCTGCGGGCACTGCTAGTGTTCACAACAAGGCGCTTTTGTAAAGAAACACCCATGAGCGCCCCAAAGAGGCTCTATCATATAACAATCGGGCACTGAGCCGGTAACAACCCGTGATCTTCTCCGAAAACCACGGATAAATCAGGCTTCGCTCGGCACACTGGTTACCTGTCCGCCCGCTGCAGGACGCGGGACGCGAGGGGGAGAGATTGTGGAGAGTAGCAGCGAGCGACTGCTGACTCCTGGAGAGGTTGCCGCTCTCTTCAGGGTCGACCCGAAGACCGTGACCCGTTGGGCCGCGGCCGGGCGCATCAGCAGCATCCGTACCCCCGGGGGGCACAGGCGGTTCCGTGAATCGGAAGTGCACGCCCTCCTTCGCGGTGAGGACGTCCTCACGGCCGAAAGGCCGAACGGCGACTCCCCGCGAGTCTGACGCAGTACCAGCACCAGGTGATCCTGCGCGCTACCCGGACGCCGCAGGGTCACCGGAGTCAGTCCCACATCGAGTCTGCGTTCCCGGCCTGTCCTGCTCCCTTGCCGGGTACGTCAGTCCTGCTCCGCCTTGAAGGCCAGGAACGCCTGCTCGAGCGCGTCGTCGCCCTCACGCCAGCGGCGCCGGCGCTCGGCGTCCTCCTCCTCGGTGATCGACTCGGCCAGCCAGCGTTCGTAGTCGGGCTCGCCCGGCGCGACCTCCACGTACGCGTTGCCGATCAGGCGCCCGTCATCGGTGGTCAGTGACCGGGGCACGCGCAGCGTCCCGTCGCCGAGCCGGATCACGTACATCCGAATCACCTAGATTCCGTAACGCCGGTTGAAGAAGAGCATGACGTTGAGGGCCGTCCGCGTGTCGCCGCCCAGCATGTCGACCAGGGCCGGACGCTGCCGGGACGCGATCGCCGCGAACGCGTCGGCGAAGAACTCCTTGCGCCCCAGGCCGCCGGGCTGCCGGTGGAACGACGATGCGAACAGCGGCAGGCACTCCTCGTAGAGCGCCGCGAACTCCGGGGAGTCCGACACCCACTCTCCCGGACCCGCGTCCACGTCGTCCAGCGCATGCCCGACTTCGTGCATCATCACGTCGGGCGTCGGCGACGGCCGGTCCCCTACCACGATCTTGCGGTCGCCGTACGCGCCGGCGCAGATGTCCCAGGTGGCCCGTCCCGACGGCAGCGGCGCGCCGCGCAGGTAGCCCATGTCGTCCAGATCGGGCACCCCTCCGCGCCCGACGTAGATGCCTTCGAGCCCGATGGCGAGCTTGGTCTTGAGCTGCTCGGGCAGCCTCGCCAGGCTGTCCACGGCCCGTACGGCGTCGGCGGACGGAGGCCCTTCGGCGGCGTCCCACTCGCGGTACAGGATGCGTTCCAGGGGCCCGCAGTGCCGTCTGCCGTCGCGCAGGTCGGGTGCGTCGGGCGGGTGGGGCGCGGCCCGCGTCGGCAGGTCGTCGAGCTCGAAGTCCTGCCAGGTGTACTGCGGCCGGTCGTCCACCACGGGTGCGGTGACCGTGTGGACCCGGTCCACCGGCCGCTCCGGCGGCCAGCCGGCCGCCCATTCGCCGCCCCGCTGCGCATCCCACTGGGTGTCCCGCTCCGCGCGGCGGCCCTGCGGTCGCTCCGCGGGCCGGTCCCGGTCGCGTTCCGCCGCCCACTCGGAGGTTCGGTCGGAGGCCCGGTCGGAAGCACGCTCGGCAGCACGATCGCGAGGGCGTTCGGGGGCGTCCGTCCGGCGGTGGGAGGACAAATAGGGCCCTCGCTGCCACCACCGCGACCCCCGCCGGTGGCGGCCTCTGTCGCCCGGCTCCGCCATCGCACCCCTCAGTCAGGCTCCGCGTCCTCGTGCCGCGTACCGGTCCACCGTACGATGCCGGGCTGCCCCCGTCACCTCGAAGCCCGACCCGATCAGTGGCCGGCATGGCTTACCGTGTGGGCATGCCTAGCGTGATTATCGGCCTGGCGCTGCTTGCCCTCTGGCTCTACTGCCTCTTCGATGTGATCACGACCCCCGAGCAGGACGTGCGCAATCTCCCGAAGTTCCTGTGGGTCCTCATCGTGATCCTCCTGGCGGACATCGGTGCGCTGACCTGGCTCCTCGTGGGTCGCCCCCGCCGTCAGCACGCCGTGTACGCGGCGGGAAGCGGCGGGTGGGCCCAGAGCGGCGACGTGCCCCGCGGACCCGACGACGACCCCGAGTTCCTGCGCAGCCTCGATCGGCGCCTGCGCGACGAGGACTGACCCCGCACGAGACCGCACATGAGACCCCGCGCGACCCCCCCGCGCACCCCCTCGAACCTCCCGCCGGGAGTCCCCGCGTGAGACGAGACCTCCCGCCGCGAACGGCCCCTTACTTGGGCACGTCGGCGTAGGAGTGCAGTCCCGAGAAGAAGATGTTGACGCCGACCAGGTTGAACAGCAGGCAACCGAAGGCGACCAGCGAGATGATCATCACGGCCTTGCCGCGCCACCCGGCCGTCGCCCGGGCGTGGAGATAGGCGGCGTACACGACCCACGTGATGAACGCCCACACCTCCTTCGGGTCCCAGCCCCAGTAACGGCCCCACGCGCGGTCGGCCCACAGGGCGCCGGCGATGACGGCGAACGTCCAGATCGGGAAGGAGATGACGATCGCGCGGTGCGCGACGCGCTCCAGGCTCTCCCTGCTCGGCAGCACCGACGGGCGCCCGTCCCTGCGGATCAGGTAGAGGATCGCGCACACGCCCGCCACGATGAACAGCCCGCTCGCCACGATCGCCGCCGTGACGTGGATCGCGATCCAGTACGAGTGCAGCGCGGGCATCACCGGGCCCGCCTGGACGTGCAGGAACAGCACGGCGAAGCCCAGCCCGAGCGCCGCCGTCACGGTCACGAACGCGCCGAGGAAGCGGATCGGCTGACGGATCAGCAGCGCGAGGAACGCGGTCACGGCGGCGAAGCAGATGGCCACCACGAACTCGTACATGTTGGCCCACGGCCACCGGTCGACCGCGATGCCCCGGGTGATGATGCCGGCGAGGTTGCCGGCCCACGCGATCCAGGTGAGGACCACGCCGACGGTCCCCGCACGGACGGCCCACGCCGCCGGCTGCGAGCCTGAATCCTCCGTCGTGTCCCCGGTCGCGTCGCCGGTCGTGTCATCGGGCACCGCCGGACCGCCCGCGCCGACGAGCTCCCGCCGCCGGGCGGACACGACCGTGCGGGCCCGGCCGAAGGCGAGATCCAGCGCGAAGCAGATCATCGCGGCGAGATACAGCAGGACGGTGACCAGGATCAGCTGGTCGCTCAGCGTGGCGAGACTCTGGTTGACCGCTTGGGTTACCGGGGCGGGCATCACTCACTCCTCGTCCGGGCGGCCGCCCGGCGCAGCGTTTCCGGTGGGCGCGTCCGGCGTGGACGCCCCGGGCTCGGTCGTGGCGGGCTTGTCCTGCGTGGACGCTCCGCGCTCGGTCGTGGCGGGCTTGTCCGGCCCGGTCGCCTCCGGCCGCTCGGCCGGGGACCCGTCGGGCCCGCCGCGCAGGGCCGCGACGATCTGGGCGAACTCCTCGGCGAAGGCCGCGCCGCCGCCTTCGGTGCGGGCCAATCCTCCCACCGTGACCGTCCCGTCCTTCACCCGCACCCAGACGCGGCGACGGCGGACCGTGAGGGACAGCACGAGCCCGATCACCGCGGCGGCCGCGGCCAGCAGGGCGGGCTCCCGGCCGGGGTCGTAGGTGATCTGAAGGCTGATCCACTCCTTCACGCCGGTGAACTCGATCTTCCCGGCGCCGTCGGCGAGCTCCTTGGTCTCGCCCACGTTGAGCGGGGTCGGCTGGGCCGACATCTTCCCGAGTGGCTTCAGGTTCGTGGTGTCGAGCTGGTAGACCGACTGCGGCTGCCCCGACTTGAGGCCGAGGTCGCCGGCGAACGGGAAGATCTGCACGGTCGGGTTCGCGGCGCCGGGGAAGACCGACACCCACGTGTCGCCGTTCGGCACGGTCGTGGGCAGGAAGCGCGCCAGGAACCCGAGCTGGGTCGGCTGCGCGTCCGGCACCTTGATCACGCACTCGGACGTGTAGGTGGCCTGGTCGTCGGCCAGGCACGGCACCGGGCCGTCGTAGGCCACCTGGCCCTTGCCGTCGGTCACCCGGAACGTGGGCGCGTAGCCGTGCCCGATCAGGTAGGTCAGCGTGCCGTCCACGTCCAGCGGGTCGTTGACCTTGAGGTCCGCCTCGCGCGGCGCGGACGTCGGCGAGTCCTGGACGGTCAGCCTGGCGTGGTAGTCCAGCGGCTGGCCCTGCTTGTCCCCCGCGGCCACGTAGGTCGCCTGGAAGTCCTTGAGCGTGAAGGAGAACGGCTCCAGCGACTCGGCGTTGACCCGGCTGCCGGGCATGAAGCGGTCGTAGGCCGCCACCGCGTTGGAGAAGCCGTCGCCCTCCACGACCAGCACGTTGCCGCGGTAGCCGTACAGGCCTCCGGCGCCGACGGCGAACAGCAGCGCGAGCAGCGCCACGTGGAACAGGAGGTTGCCGGTCTCCCGGAGGTAGCCCTTCTCGGCCGCCACCCAGCCGTCGCCGGTGACCACGCGGAACCGCCTGCGCCTGAGCGTGGCGGCGGCCTGCTCCAGGGTGAGGCCGCCGTCGAGCGTCTCGCTGTGCGGCAGGCGCAGGAGGTTGCGCGGCGCGGCCGGCGGGCGGCGCCGGATCTCCTTCACGTGCGCCAGCGCGCGCGGGAACACGCATCCGGCCAGTGAGACGAACAGCAGCAGGTAGATCGCGGCGAACCAGGGCGAACTGAAGACGTCGAACAGCCAGAACCGGTCGAGCCACTCGGCCTGGGTGGGGTTGTCCTTGAAGTACTGCGCGACCCTGGCCGGGTCGACTCCCCTCTGCGGGTAGATGGAACCGGGGACCGAGCCGAGCGCGAACAGGAACAGCAGGATCAGCGCCGTGCGCATCGAGGTGAGCGTGCGCCAGGCCCAGCGCAGCCAGCCGACCGGTCCCAGGCCGACCGGCTTCGTCCGCTCCTGCGCCTGCTGCTCGGCCTGCTCCTGTGCCGCGGACTCGTCCCGTACGGCGGACGCGAGGTCGTCGGGGGCGCTCATCAGATCACCGGCCTGAAGCCGCCGACCCATACCTGCAGGTGGACGATGATCTCCGACCACTGCCCGGTCACGAGCAGCAGGCCGACCGCCACGAGCATGCCGCCGCCGACCCTGGTGATCAGCGGGGTGTGGCGGCGCACCGCCTTGAACGTGTGCAGCGCCTTGCGGTAGGCCAGCCCCGCCAGCACGAACGGCAGGCCGAGACCCAGCGCGTACGCGAAGGCGAGGGCGGCGCCGCGCAGCGCGCTGCCCTGGTTCACCGAGAGCGTCATCACCACCGCCAGCGTCGGGCCGATACACGGCGTCCAGCCGAGGCCGAAGACGACCCCGAGCAGTGGGGCCGTCGCGATCCCGGCCGCCGGAAGTTTGTGGATGCGCACGTCACGCTGGAGACCGGGGATCACTCCAACGAAGGCCAGCCCGAGGACGATCGTCACCACCCCGAGGACCCTGGTGATCACGTCGGCGTTGCCGTGCAGCGCCGCGCCGAGGCCGCCGAACAGCGCGCCTCCCAGCACGAACACGGCCGCGAACCCGAGCACGAAAAGCGCGCTGCCGAGCACCATCCGGCCGCGCTTCGGGTCGCCGCTCATGCCCGTGACGTACGACAGGTAGCCGGGGACCAGCGGCAGCACGCAGGGCGAGACGAACGACACGAGCCCGGCGACCGCGGCGATCGGCGCGGCCAGCAGCAGCGACCCGGTCGCGACGGTGCTGCCGAGGTCACTCATCGGTCACCTTGGTGACGGCCGAGAGCAGGTCGTCGTACTTGACCGCGCCGAGCGCGCGGGCGGCGATGCGGCCCTGGGCGTCGATGATCAGCGTGGAGGGGATGGCGGCGGGCGGCACCGTGCCCTGGAACTGCAGCAGCACCTTGCCGCTCTGGTCGTAGATGCTCGGGTAGCCGGGCTCGACCGAGCGGTCGTACGCCTGGGCGGAGGCCTTGAGGTCCTTGAAGTTGACCCCGAGGAACTCCACGCCCTTGGTCTTCGTGGTCGCCGCGATGTCCTTGAGCACGGGCGCCTCGGCACGGCAGGGCGCGCACCAGGAGGCCCAGAAGTTCAGCACGTGGACCTTGCCCGCGGTCAGCGTGGCCGTGCCGCCGTCGAGGGTCTGCCCCTCGACCACGGGAGCCTTGTGGCGCTGGGCGGCGGCGAAGAACTCGACGCGGCCGTCCCCCGCGATGAAGCGCGTGTCACCGGAGCGGGGCTGGGCCGCCTGGCCGCCCGCGCAGCCGGCGAGGGCCGTCGCGGCCGCGGCCGCGGCGGCGAGCGCGGTCAGACGCTTGACGGTCACGCGCGTGGCGGAAGGGCGCTTGGCGGACACGGGAGGAGATTCTCCTTGCACTACAACCGGTAGAGCTGTAAGCCTACCGAGCGATGCGGGTGCCCCGTTCGCCGGGTCACACGCCGGGGACGGATCGCGGGCCGGGCGTCTCCTCGTCCTCCGGACCGGCCTGCAGGACCTCCGGGAGCGCCTCGCCGGCCTTGTCGAACAGCGCGGCCTCGCCCTGCGGCTGCGTGCCGGACGCCCTGAGCAGCGCCCCGGCGGGTTCGCTGTAGCCGACGCTGATGAGCCGGTCGCCCTCGAAGGTCAGGCTGGTGAGGCTGGCGAGCGCGCACTGGCGGCGGCGCGGGTCGTGCCACAGCCGCCTGCCCTCGGCCGCCAGCCGGATGATCCAGATGGGCAGCTGGTGGCTGACCAGCAGGGCCTCGTGGCCGCGCGCCGCCGCCCGCGCGTCGTCCACGACGGCCTTCATGCGTGCCACGACGTCCCGGTACGGCTCGCCCCACGACGGACGGAACGGGTTCCTGAAGTGGCGGTAGGACCGCGGATCGCGGAAGACGTTGTCGCTGCCGGCCATCCGCAGGCCCTCGAAGACGTTGCCCGCCTCGATCAGCCGCTCGTCGGTGGCCACCTCCAGGCCGAGCACCTTGGCGGACGGCGCCGCGGTCTCCTGGGCGCGCTCCATGGGCGAGCTCCACACCGTGACGATGTCCCTGCCCTCGACGGCCTTGGCGACCACCTCGGCCATCCGCAGGCCGGTCTCGGACAGGTGGTAGCCCGGCAGCCTGCCGTACAGGACCCCACGGGGATTGTGAACCTCACCGTGCCGGAGCAGGTGAACGATGGTCATCTCTATCATGACCTGGACAGCCTACCCGCCGGGCAGCTCGGAGCACGCGGAGCGCAGCGCGTCGACGGCGGCGCGGATCGCGGGACGGCGGGCGGCGTCGGTCCGCCAGACCGCGTAGATCCGCCGCACCGGCGGCGGCTGGACGGCCAGGACGGCGACGCCCTCGGGCAGCGGTCCCCGGCCCAGCCGGGGGATCAGCGCGCAGCCGTGGCCCTCGGCGACCAGCGCGAGCTGGGTGGGGTACTCGTCGGCCATGCAGACGATCCGCGGTTCCCGCTCCTCGGAGCGCAGCAGGAACACCAGGAAGTCGTGACACACCGTGCCGGGGGTCGAGCTGATCCAGCTGTCGCCCGCGAGGTCGCTCAGCCGCACCCGGTCGGCGCGCACCAGGGGGTGATCGGCCGGCACGACGACGTCGGCCACGTCGTCGAGCAGCGTCGTACGCGACAGCCCCTCGGGCAGCGCCATCGGCCGGTTGAGCCAGTCCTGCAGGACGGCGAGGTCGAGGTCGCCGCGCACCAGCTCGCGGGTCTGCCGCTCCGGTTCCCTCTCGTAGACGAGCAGGTCGAGATCGGGGTGCTGTCTCTTGAGCGCAGTCAGGGCGCGCGGCACGATGCCACGGGCCGCGGTGGGGAAGGCGGCCATGTTCAGCTTGCCGACCACCGCCCCGCGCAGCGCCTCGAAGTCGGCCTCCGCCGTCTCCACGAGCGCGAGGATGCGCTCGGCGTGGTCGGCGAGCAGCCCGGCGGCGTCGGTCAGCTTCACCCCGCGCCCGTTGCGCTCGATCAGGACGGCGCCGGTCTCCCGTTCGAGCTTGGCGAGCTGCTGGGAGATCGCCGAGGGGGTGACCATGAGCGCTTCGGCCGCGGCGCCCACGGAGCCGTACACCGCGACGGCGTGCAGGGCCTTCAACCGGTTGAGGTCCAACATGTAGCCAGTCTAAACCGTTCTGCTTAGAAAAACTTGTTTGCGCTCAACTGTTTAGCGATGCGACGATATAGGCATGCGAATCTTCAACCGACTCTTCACGAAGCCCGTCCGTTCCGAGCAGACGTCCTATCTCGAGACCCTGGCCAGGCAGGCCAGGCAGAGCCGCGACCGCCACCCCTCGCGCTGATCGCCGCATCCTGATCCATGCGGCCCCGCCACCTGGCTCTCGCCGTCGCGCTCGCCGCCGTCTGGGGCTTCAACTTCGTCGTCATGCAGACGGGCCTGAAGCACTATCCGCCGCTGACGTACGCCGCCCTCCGGTTTCTGCTGGCCGCCTTCCCCGCCGTGCTGGTCGCCGGAGGGCCGCGCGTGCCCTGGCGGTGGGTGCTGGCCACCGGCGCGTCGCTCGGCGTCGCCCAGTACGGCCTGCTGCTGCTCGGCATGCGCGCCGGCATGCCCGCCGGGCTGACCTCCCTGGTCCTCCAGGTGCAGGCGGTCTTCACCGCGCTGTTCGCGACCGCCCTGCTGGGCGAGCGGCTCGGGCGGCGCCGGATCGCCGGGACGGCGGTGGCCTTCGGCGGACTGGGCCTGATCGCGGCCGACGTGGTCGCGAGGTCGGGGGCGATCCCCTTCGGCGCGTTCCTGCTGTGCGTCGGCGCGGCGGCCGGGTGGGGGCTCGGCAACGTCGCCACCCGCAGGGCCGCACCGCCCGACTCCCTGCGGTTCATGGTCTGGGTGAGCGCGGTGTCGGCGCCGCCCCTGCTGGCGCTGGCCCTGGCGACCGAGGGGCCGTCCTCACTGGGGTCGTTCACGGCCGAGGGCGTGGGTGCCGTGCTCTACACCGCGTTCCTGTCCACCCTGGGCGGCTTCGCCGTCTGGGGGTGGCTGCTGGCCCGCTACGACGCCTCGGTCGTCGCGCCGTACAGCCTGCTCGTGCCGGTCTTCGGCATCGCCGCCGCCGCACTGTTCACCGGCGAGCCGGTCTCTCTCCTCACGGTCGCCGCGGGCGCCCTCATCCTCGCCGGCCTCCTGTTCGCCAACTCCCGCCCCCGTACGGCCCTCGCGAGACCCCCCGTCCCCGCCTCTCCCTGATCCTCGCCCTCGCACGTCAATCGGGAGAGAATGGGTAAGGGTCACGAGATTGAGTGGAACGGCTACCGTGAGTGACGAGGATGACACTGAAGTGCACGACGTGAGCAGCGCACTCGAGTACTGGCCGGCGCCGCCTCCCTGGGGGTGGACCGCGGACGACCTCGATCATCTGCCCTATGAGGGCCCGAACGGCGAGCCCGACTTCTTCAAACACGTCGAACTGATCGATGGAGCACTCGTCTTCATGTCCCCCCAGCGGCGGTTCCACGAGCGGCTCATCCGCGGCTTGACAGAACGGCTCGACGCGGAGGCCCCCACGCACTTGGCAGCCGTTCAGCAGATGGACGTCAAGCTGGGGGAACGGACGCGGCCCTGCTCGGATGTGATGGTCATCGACGCCGAGGCCGCAGCGGACAATGCACGCACTTTTTACCGGGCGCGAGAGGTCCATCTCGTGATCGAGATCGTCTCCCCGGAGTCGGTGGAACGCGATCGCAAGCTCAAGCCGCTGCGGTACGCCGAGGCGGGCATCCCGCACTTCTGGCGGGTGGAGGAGAACGACGAGCGTCCCGTCGTCTACGTGTACGAACGGGACCCCGCCACGGGCGCGTACACGCCGACCGGGATCCACCACGGGCGCCTGGCGGTACAGGTGCCCTTCCCCGTCGAGGTGGATCTCGATCAGCTGGTGAAGTGAGGCCCGGAAGGCGGCGCCATTCGGGAGGCTCAGCCGCTTTCCGCCTGATCGGCGCGTAGCAGCTCGAGGAAGGCCGTGGCCGCCGGCGACGGCCGGTCTCCCCAGACCAGGTGCTCCACCCGCGTCGGAGCGTCGCGAAGACGGATCACACGCAGGTCGGGAAAGCGCGGCGCGTACGCGGCCGGCAGCATGCCCACGCCGAGCCCCTGACGCACCAGATCGACCATGAACCCGGCGGACGACACCTCGAAGGGCACCTCACGCCGCACGCCCGCCACATCACCCAGGCCGCCGCGCCCGGCACCTTCGGAGCCGCGATGTCGCTCAACACCATGGCCTACAACACGTCCATCGCGCTCGGGGCGCTTTTCGGCGGGCTGTTCGTCGACCACCTGGGCCGTCACGAGTGTCGTCTGGTACGGCCTGGCGCTGACGGCGGCTTCGCTGCTCCTCGTGCTCGGCGCCCGTCGGACGCCGAGCACGAGGCTGAAGTGACTCAGACGCCGGCGGCCTGAGCGGCGGCCTTGGCGGCCAGGGGCAGGGCCTCGGCCACCTGCGTGAGCGCCGCGTCGTCGTGGGCGGCCGACAGGAACCACGCCTCGTACGCCGACGGCGGCAGATAGACGCCCTGGTCGAGCATGCTGTGGAAGAACGCGCGGTACGCGTCGGCGTTCTGGGTGCGCGCGGAGTCGAAGTCGGTGACCGGGGTGTCGGTGAAGAAGATCGAGAAGAGGTTCCCGGCCCGCTGGAGGCGGTGCGGGACCCCGGCGGCGGCCAGCGCGTCGGAGGCGGCCCGGCCGATGACCAGGGCGGACGCGTCGATCCGGTCGTACGCGTCGTCGTCGCAGGCGCGCAGCGTGGCCAGCCCGGCCGCGCAGGCGAGCGGGTTGCCCGACAGCGTGCCGGCCTGGTAGACGGGCCCCTCGGGGGCGAGCGCGGCCATGACCTCCGCCCGGCCGCCGAACGCGGCGGCGGGCAGCCCGCCACCCATGACCTTGCCGAACGTCATGAGGTCGGCCTCGACGGGGTCGATGCCGTACCAGCCGGAGGCGGACACGCGGAACCCGGTCAGCACCTCGTCGATGATCAGCAGCGCGCCGTGCTCGGTGCACAGCTCGCGCAGGCGACGGTTGAAGCCCTCGGCGGGCGGCACCACGCCCATGTTGGCCGGGCACGCCTCGGTGATCACGCAGGCGATCTCGAAACTGCGGAACGCCTCCTCGACCGCCTCCACCGAGTTGTACGGCAGGACGATCGTGTCGGCGGCCGAGGCGCCGGTGACGCCGGGGGTGTCGGGCAGGCCGAAGGTGACGACCCCGGACCCGGCCGAGGCCAGCAGCGCGTCCACGTGCCCGTGGTAGCAGCCGGCGAACTTCACGACCTTCGCCCGCCCGGTGAACCCGCGGGCCAGCCGTACGGCGGACATGGTCGCCTCGGTGCCGGAGCTGACCAGGCGGACCTTCTCGACGGGGGCCACCCGGGAGACGATCTCCTCGGCGAGCAGGACCTCTCCCTCGGTCGCGGTGCCGAACGAGAAGCCGCGCGCGACGGCCTCCTCCAGGGCCGCCACGACGGCGGGGTGGCGGTGGCCGAGGATCATCGGGCCCCAGGAGCACACGAGGTCGACGTAGCGGTTGCCGTCCACGTCGGTGATGTACGGCCCCTCGCCGGAGGCCATGAAGCGGGGCGTGCCGCCCACGGCGCCGAAGGCGCGCACCGGCGAGTTGACGCCGCCGGGAACGATCCGGCGGGCGCGGTCGAACAGGTCCTCGGAGGTCTGCGTGCGAGTCACGCCCTCCAGATTACGGGCCATCCGGTCCGGGGCCCGTACCGGGAACTACTCGCAGAAGTCGGCGAGCAGGTCGAGCACGCGCAGCGGGTCGGGCAGCGGACGGCCGTCAGGGGGCCTGATCCAGCTCACGACCCCGCCCACGGGCGTGGTGGACGGCGGCGCGAGCACGTAGCTGTCCCGGCAGTGCCAGCGCAGTCCCGGCGTGCTGTCGATCGTCTCGGGTCCCGCGTCCAGGCTGCAGGACCACCACTCGTCCTCGTCCTCGGGCGCCCCTCGCGTGGCCACGAAAAAAAGCACCCGGTCGCCGTTCTCGGCGACCGGGCCCGTGTCGAAGCCTGCGGCGTCCATCGCGGCCAGGGCGGGACGGCCCGCCGAGGCCGGTACGTCGAACACGTCGAACACCCTGCCGGTGGGCAGGATCACGTTCGCGTCCGGATCCTGCTTCCACCACCGCGTGAGCAGCGCGGTGTCCGTCGTGGCCTGCATCTGCCACGCGGGCGACAGCGGGTGCATCCCGGGGTCGGGACAGCCGACCCGGTCACAGGAGCACGCCCTGCCCCCCTCGCTCAGCGGATGCGCGCCCATACAGCTCGCCCAGCCCAGTTGTGCGTATTCGAGCACCGACGTCAACTTCCGCGGCGCGTGATGCGCACGCCGTTTCGCACGTCGGGCCAGCGGTACCCCCACCATGGCGCTCCTCCCCACAAGCGTCCCCGCCGCCCTCCTGCGGATACGCAAGATGCACGCGGTACGTACCTGATAATGCCTTCTGGCCGGTCGCGGCGCGGCAGGACCCCCCTGATGAGGTGTCAGGATAGTCCGCGGGCGACCTCGGTGGCCCAGTAGGTGAGGATCATGCCGGCTCCGGCGCGGCGGATCGCGATCAGCGATTCCATGATCACTCGCTCCCGGTCGATCCAGCCGTTGGCCGCGGCCGCCTCGACCATCGCGTACTCGCCACTGACCTGGTAGGCCGCGACCGGCACCTCCACGGTGTCGCGCACCTGCCGCAGGATGTCCAGATATGCCAGGGCCGGCTTGACCATGACGGCGTCCGCGCCCTCGGCCAGGTCGAGGCGCACCTCGCGCAGCGCCTCGCCGATCGGGCCGGCCGGGTCCTGCTGGTAGGCGCTGCGGTCGCCGAACTGCGGCGCGCACTCCGCGGCGTCGCGGAACGGCCCGTAGAACCCGGAGGCGTACTTGGCGGCGTACGCCATGATCGGGACCTCGGCGAAGCCCTCGGCGTCGAGGGCCGCGCGGATGGCGCCCACCTGGCCGTCCATCATGCCGCTCGGCGCGATCATCCTGCTGCCGGCCACCGCCTGCGCGACCGCGGCCGACGCGTACCGCTCCAGCGTCGCGTCGTTGTCCACCTCGCCGTCGGCCGTCAGCAGGCCGCAGTGGCCGTGGTCGGTGTACTCGTCCAGGCAGGTGTCGGTCATCAGCACGAGCGCGTCGCCCAGGTCGGAGGCGAGGTCGCGCAGCGCCACCTGGACGATGCCGTCGGGGTCGTCGGCGCCGGAGCCCCGGGCGTCCTTGTGCGCCGGGATCCCGAACAGCATGATCCCGCCCACGCCGGCCTCGGCCGCCTCGTGGGCCGCCTTGCGCAGCGACTCGCGGGTGTGCTGGACGACCCCGGGCATGGAGCTCACCGGCTGCGGCTCGGCGATGCCCTCCTTGACGAACATCGGCAGGATGAGCTCGGCCGGGTGCAGCCGCGTCCCCGCGACCATCCGGCGCATCGCGGCGGTACGGCGCAGCCGCCGGGGCCGTGCCACCGGGTATTGGGCGTTCACAATGGTCTCCCCGCTCGTGATCGCGCCGGCCCGCGGGATCGTCTCCCGCGGGCCGTACGCGATCTGGTTCATTTCACGCGCCGTCGTGCGCCCCTGCGCATCTGGGACGGCCGGCGGGGCACCTCGCCCGCCGAGACCGCGGCGTGCCGCATCTTCGCACCGTAGTCCGCCAGCGCGGCCGCGAGAGCCGAAGCGGACGGGTGGTCGGCCATCACGTCGACCCGCAGGCCGAACTCCTCGGCCGTCTTGGCCGTCTGCGGCCCGATGACCGCGATCACCGTGACGTTGTGCGGCTTGCCGGCGATGCCGACGAGGTTCCGCACGGTCGAGGACGAGGTGAACAGCACGGCGTCGAACCCGCCGCCCTTGATCGCCTCGCGAATCGGGGCCGGCGGCGGCGCGGCGCGCACGGTCCGGTAGGCCGTCACGTCGTCGCACTCCCAGCCGAGCTGGGTCAGGCCCGCCACCAGCGTCTCGGTCGCGATGTCGGCCCGCGGCAGCAGCACCCGGTTGATCGGGTCGAGCATCGAGTCGTACGGCGGCCACTCGGCCAGCAGGCCCTCGGACGACTGCTCGCCCGTCGGCATGAGGTCGGGCTTCACGCCGAACTCCACCAGCGCCCGCGAGGTGGCCTCGCCCACGGCGGCGACCTTGAGCCCGGCGAAGGCCCGGGCGTCCAGGCCGTACTCCTCGAACTTCTCGCGCACCGCCTTGACCGCGTTGGCGCTGGTGAAGGCGACCCACTCGTAGCGGCCCGTGACCAGGCCCTTGATGGCGCGGTCCATCTGCTGCGGCGTGCGCGGCGGCTCGACGGAGATCGTCGGCACCTCCTCGGGCACCGCGCCGTACGAGCGCAGCTGCTCCGACAGGCCCTTGGACTGCTCCTTGGTGCGCGGCACGAGGACCCGCCAGCCGAACAGCGACTTGGTCTCGAACCAGGACAGGCGCTCGCGCATGCCGACCGCGTCGCCGACCACGATGAGCGCGGGCTCGGTCATCCCGGCGTGCTTGAGGTCGGGACCGAGCCGCCCGAGCGTGGAGACCACCGTGTACTGCTCGGTGGTCGTGCCGTCGCTGGTCACCGCCACCGGTGTCGAGTCGGGCTTGCCGCCGGCGATCAGCGCCTTGCCGATCGGGACGGCGTCCGCGACGCCGTTGTAGATCACCAGCGTGCCCTCGCACGCGGCGTGCTTCGCCCAGTCGTCCACCTGCGCGGCGTCCACGATCCGGAACTCCGGCACCGACGCCGCCGGCGGGATGCCGGCGTAGGTCAGCACGGCAGTGGCGGGCGGCACGCCCGGCACGATCTCGAAGTCCACGTCCGCCTTGGCGCAGGCGGCCACCTCGTCGGTGACCGAGGAGAAGAAGGACGGGTCGCCCGAGCACAGCCGCACGACCGTGCGGCCCGCCTTGGCGGCCTGGATGGTCTTCAGCGACACCGAGTTCTCCGCCGCGTCGGCGGAGATGTCGACGACCTCCGCGTCCTCGCGGCAGTGGCGCAGCAGCGCGCCGTACGCCTGCCGGTCGAGCACGACGACGTCCGCTCTGCCCAGCAGGTCGGCGCCGCGCAACGTGAGCAGGTTCTCGTCACCGGGGCCGGCGCCGACGAAGGCGACGAACCCGGACCGGGTCTGAGTGCTGTGATTCGCGGGGCTCAACGGGCCTGCTCCCCCATCAACGTGTCGGCCCCCTCGGCGATCATGGCTGCCGCGAGATCGCGGCCCATCTCCACGGCCGTCGAAGTGGGTCCGGAGGTGGACTTGCGCACCGACCGTGCGCCGTCGACGCCGACGACGGTGGCGGTCAGATTGAGAATGTGCCCGTCACCGGAGGCGAAAGCACCTACCGGGGCCGCGCAACCGGCCTCGAGGGCGGCGAGCACCGAGCGCTCGGCGTCCACCGCGGCCCGCGTCGGCGGGTCGTCGACGGCGTTCAGCAGCTCGATGAGGTCGTCGCGGTCGGACAGGCACTCGACGGCGAGGGCACCCTGCCCGGGAGCGGGCAGCATCTCGTCGACCTCGAACACCTGGGCGATCTCCCCGTCGCGGCGGATCCTGACCAGCCCTGCGGCGGCCAGCACGATGGCGTCGAGCTCGCCCGACGTCACCTTGCCGATGCGGGTCTCCGCGTTGCCCCTGATGGGGACGTACTCGAGATCCGGCCGGAGCAGCCGCAGCTGGGCCACCCGGCGCGGCGAGCCGGTGCCGATGCGGGCCCCGGCGGGCAGGTCGTGCAGCTTGACCGGGCCGACGAGCGCGTCGCGCGGGTCGTCCCGCCGCGTGATCGCCGCCATCGCGATCCGCTCGTCCGGCTTGGTCGGCAGGTCCTTCAGCGAGTGGACCGCGAAGTCGACCTCGCCCGCGAGCAGCCTGCCGCGCAGGTCGTTCACGAACACGCCGGTGCCGCCGAGCTGGGTCAGATGGGCCCGGGACACGTCACCGAACGTGGTGACCCCGACCAGCTCCACCTCCCGGCCGGTCAGCGCGGTCAGCCGGTCGGCGACGATCTGCGACTGCGAGGTCGCCATCAGGCTCTTGCGGGTGCCGAGCCGCAGGGGGACGGTCACTGTTCCACCTCCAGGCTCGCAACGGCATCGGGCGTCTTCGGGTCGAGGCCGAACAGCTCGCGCAGCGCCTCCGCGTACTGGTCGCCGCCCGGTGAGGCGGCCAGCCGCTTGACCCGTACGGTCGGTTCGTGGAGCAGCTTGTCCACGACCCGCCGCACAGTCTGGGTGATCTCGTCGCGCATCCGCCCGTCGATGTCCGGCAGGCGGGACAGCAGCCGGCCCATCTCGGCCTCGACGACCCCGGCGGCCTTGCTGCGCAGGGCCACGACCGTCGGGGTGACGAGCGCGGCGCGCGCCGCGTCGAGGTAGGCGGTGACCTCCTCGGCCACGATGCGCCTGACCTCGCAGATCGCCTCGGCCCGGCCGCCGTCGGAGACGTCGCCCACGCCGTCCTGCTGCATCGACTTCAGGTCGACCAGCGTCACGCCGGGCAGGGCCCGTACGCCGGGGTCCACGTCGTGCGGCAGCGCGAGGTCGAGGAGGAACAGCGGGCGCTCGCGGTCCCCGATCATCTCGGGGGTGACGGTGCGGGTCCCGGCGCCGATGCAGGAGATGACCAGGTCGGCCTCCGCCAGCTCGGCGGGGACGTCGGCCAGGTCTGCGGCCCGGCCGCCGACCGTCTCGGCGAGCCGTTCTGCCCGCTCGCGGGTGCGGTTGGCGATGACGACGTCGGTCACGCCCGCGCGGGACAGCGTCGCGGTGGACAGCGAGCTCATCGAGCCCGCGCCCACGACCAGGGCGCGCCGGCCGGTGATCGGGCCGAGCACCCGCTCGGCGAGCGTCAGCCCCACCCCGACCAGGGACGCGCCGGCGCGGTCGATGCTTGTGTCGGCGTGCGCGCGCTTGCCCACGCGCAGCGCGTGCTGGGCCAGCTCGTTGAGCGTGGTCCCGGCCGTGCCCTCCTCCTGCGCCAGGCGCAGCGCGCCGCGGATCTGGCCGAGGATCTGCCCCTCGCCGATCACCATGGAGTCGAGCCCGCAGGCGACGGTGAACAGGTGCTGGACCGCGCGGTCCTCGTAGTGCACGTACAGGTGCCGCGCGAGCATCTCCTGCGGGAGGCCCGAGTGCGCGGCGAGCATGTTCGTCACCGCGGTGACGCCGCCGTGGAAACGGTCGACGACGGCGTAGACCTCGACGCGGTTGCACGTCGAGACGACCAGCGCCTCGGACACGTTCTCGTCCGCCTGCACGTCGTGCAGCAGCTTGACGAGCGCGTCCCCGCTGACCGTGACACGTTCGAGCAGCGCGACCGGTGTGGTCCGGTGGCTCAGGCCGACGACGAGGACACTCATGAGCTCGCTCCGATCGATGGCTCACTCACATGACCACCCCGTCCGGCCACTCCTCGGCCATGATGGGCCCTCCATTAGCCTTGCGCTGCTCGTGGAACGCAAGTATCTGCAGTTCGATGGATAAATCGACTTTACGGACGTCCACGCCGTCAGGCACAGCCAGGACGACGGGGGCGAAGTTCAAAATACTGGTGACACCGGCCGCGATGACACGGTCGCAAACCTGCTGCGCCGCCGTGGCGGGGGTGGCGATCACCACGATCGACACCCCGCGCTTCTGGATCACCGACTCCAGCTCGTCCGTGTGCTCGACGACGAGACCGGCGATCCGGTCGCCCACGACGTGCGGATCCGCGTCGAGCAGGCCGGCGATCCGGAACCCGCGGGAGGCGAACCCGCCGTAGTTGGCCAGCGCCCGGCCGAGGTTTCCCACGCCCACGATGGCCACTGCCCAGTCCTGAGTGAGACCAAGCTCACGCGATATCTGGTAGATGAGGTACTGCACGTCGTAGCCCACGCCCCGGGTGCCGTATGACCCGAGGTGCGACAGGTCCTTGCGGAGCTTGGCGGAGTTCACCCCGGCGGCGAGCGCCAGGTCCTCCGAGCTCACCGTCGCCGTGCCGCGCTCGGCCATCCCGTTGAGCGCGCGCAGATAGAGCGGCAACCTCGCCACCGTGGCGTCGGGAATGCCGCGGTCGCGGGCCTGCGGGATACGGCGGATCACTTGCCGGGGCTCCAGGGGGACGGACGGCCGGTTACGCCCCCGGCCGCACAGCGGATGCGACGGATGAATACCAGGTTAGTGCCTTTGTGAAGCGATGCACAAAGTGATCGTGCGCTGCTCCCACGTTCCAAGGGTCGCAGGAGGGGACGCCGGTCTCCATTCCGGGCCACGAGGATCGCAATAATCGAGAGCATGGCTCCTCGAGATCACCGGATCACACTGCTCGGCAAGCCCGGCTGCCATCTGTGCGACGACGCCCGCGCGGTGATCGAGCGCGTGGCCGCGGAGCTGGGCGTTCCCTGGGAGGAACGCGACATCACCGCCTCGCCCGAGGACCAGGCGGAGTACTGGGAGATGATCCCCGTCGTGCTGATCGACGGCGTGCAGCACGACTACTGGCGGGTGAACGAGAACCGGCTCCGCGAGGCCCTCACCCGCTGACCCCGTCCGGGAGGGGTCACAGGATCTGGCGGGTGGGGAGGGGGACCACCTTGGCGGCGTTGACGCTGAGCTCGATGACGTTGGCCGCCAGCACGTACCTCACCCGCTCGGTCGCGAACCGCTCCATGTGCGGCTGGCGCTGGTGCTCGCCGTAGCCCACCTCGTCCCGGTAGAGCTCGTAGACGATGCGCTGGAGCGGCGCCGACTTGACGCCGTGGCAGACGAACAGCAGCGTGTCGGGTTCGTTGCGCTGGACGGCCTCCACCGTCTCCTCGGCCAGTTTGTCGAACGCCTCGCCCGAGCCGTCGAGCAGCGTGAAGACGGTCAGCAGGCCGTAGATGCCGGGGGCCGGCTTCACCGAGCCCCCCTGACCGGCGGGCCGGCCCGCCGGCCGGTCCCCCTGCCCGTCGCCCGGGCGGTTCATGGGCGGCCGGGACCTGCCGCCGAACCCCACGCCGAAGCTCGCCGCGAGGTCGGCCGGGTCGGGGACCTCCGCCCCGGGGTAGAGGGCCCCCGTGGCGGGCATCGCCCGGTCGGGCTCGGCCGGAGACGCCGCGGGCATGCCGTACTCGGGCCGGTGGGGCTGGCCGTACTGGTCGGCGGCGAGAAGCTGGCCGGTCGCGGGCCCGCCGAAGTCGTCGGCGGACGGGCGGCCGTCGGAGGGCCGCATGCGGGCGGCGTAGTCGACCTCGCCCTGCTCCCCCGCCCGGTATTCGGCCACCAGGTCGCCGAGCCCGGATCGGCGCGGCGCTCCCGGCCCCCCGGCCGCTCCCGGCACACCCCGCGCTCCGGGAACCCCTGGCGGAACCGCGCCGGGCCCTGCGGAGCGGCCTCCAGCCCCGCGCGGCGGCGCGGGCGGCCCGGAGGGCGCGGAGGGCACACGGGTCTCGGCGCGCAGGGCGTTGTCGGCCCGGCCGCCGCGCCGTCCCTGCCACTCCTCCTCGGGAGCCTCGTCGTCCTCGTCCTCGTCGTCGTACGGCGCGAGCGGACGGGCCACGGCGTACCAGACGCCGCCGGCGGAGGCGGCCAGCACCACGACGACGACCAGCCCCGGGAGCCCGAATTCGAGTACGCCCGAGATCGCCATGCCCGCCGGGGCGAGCACGACGGTCGCGTTCATGTTGTCGACGTCGTAGTCGTCGCCGTCACGCCAGGCCAGCAGCGCCATGGCGAGGCAGAGCAGGAGCAGGAAGACCACCAGGCCGTGGACGCCCCGCAGCAGCCACTCCGGCCACAGGTCCCAGTGGGCCGGCCCGTCGGGCAGCGACTTGCCGAACCCGGCGGTGACGACGGGGTCGAGCACCATGATGACCGTGCCCACGACGGTGAGCGCGGCGCCGAGGAGCCAGCCGGCGAAGCGGGCGCCGCCCTTCTCCGACAGGAGCTGGATGACGCCGATCGTCAGCCACAGCGGCGCCAGCAGCGACCCGGTGATCTGGTACGCCCGGAACGTCACGGGTCCGAAACCGGTGAGGTGACCGACGGCGATGGCGCCGAGCGACAACGCCAGCGCGCCCGTGGCGATGCTCCACGCGATCAGCCAACCGGCCGGCTCGTCACGGAGACGCCCGACGAGGACGCCGGTGGTGATGCCGGCGAGCAGGGCGCCGGCGAACGCGAGGAGTGCGACGAGGACTTCCATGGTGGCACCCATGCTGCCGGACATCGGCTCATCACCGGTAGCCGGTCGCCCTGTACGGGAATGTCACCACCCGCGTCTCCTCACCCGAACGCGATTCCTCCACCCGAACGGATTGTGTTATCTCCCGTTGATTTCTAGAGTGTTCGAGCACGCCGACTCCCCTTCCCCCATGGGATAACGGATGCCGAATACGTGGCCGTTGGCCGGGCTGTCCCCTCCGGCCGCCGCAGGAGCAGCGCAATCCGCACGCTCCGCCGGTCTCTCCGACCGCGAGCACGAGTACGACGAGATGCGAAGCCTCGTGCTGCGCGCCAAGACCGGCGACAGCGAGGCGTTCGGCATGCTCTACGACCACTACCTGGAGCTGGTCTACCGGTACGTCTACTTCCGGGTCGGCAGCCACGCGCTGGCCGAGGACCTGACGAGCGAGACGTTCCTGCGGGCGCTGCGGGGCATCGCCGAGTTCACCTGGCAGGGCCGCGACTTCGGCGCCTGGCTGGTCACGATCGCCCGCAACCTCGTCACCGACCACTTCAAGTCGGGCCGCAACCGTCTTGAGGTGACCACCGCCGAGATACTCGACACGCCCCTGGACGGCCCGCACATCCCCGAGAACGCGGTCGTCGCGAACATGGTCAACGAGCGGGTCATGCAGGCGATCAAGCAACTCGGCGCGGAGCAGCAGGAATGCGTGATCCTGCGCTTCCTGCACGGGATGTCGCTCGCCGAGACGGCGAAGATCATGGGCAAGAAGTCCGGGGCGATCAAGGCGCTGCAGTTCCGGGCGATCAAGGCGCTCGCCCGGGCGCTTCCCGACGATCTCGGCTGAGATCCCCGTAACCATTACCCATACCCCATCGTTGGGCATGTGACAGGTCGGATCTTCAGGCGGGGTCCGCGGGCCGGCCGGGAGGCGGCGAACGCCTCCCAGCGGCTCAGCGCGCGGATCTCCGCCGGGCGTCAAGCGGGGGATGGCGGGAGCGGTGATGGGCTGGTGGCGACCCTCGCGCCGGGCGGGCGGCGGGTCGAAGAGCCGCACCCGCGGCGTCCCCGGCCACCGGGGTCCGTTCCGCCGTAAGCCGCCGGCCCGCACCCGGGGGGCCGTCGCGCGCCTGGTGGGCCTGCGCTCCCGGCTGAGCGGCGACCCGAGGCCGGAGTTCCGCGAGAGGCTGCGTGCCGAGCTGATGCGCGCCCACGCCGCCGAGCGCGCCGCGGGCAGGCACGCGGCGCCGCCCGCCGCCGGGCCCCCGCGGCCGCGGCCCCGCCGGTCAGATCGGAAGA
>NZ_JABBXA010000008.1 GCF_014161445.1 Microbispora sp. H13382 | reverse complement strand
CGGCACGGTACTCCATACCGGTCCCGACCAGCGGCGCCTCGCTCTTCAGCAGCGGCACCGACTGACGCTGCATGTTCGAACCCATCAGCGCGCGGTTGGCGTCGTCGTGCTCCAGGAACGGGATCATCGCCGTCGCCACCGACACCATCTGACGCGGCGAGACGTCGATGTAGTCGACCTCCTCCGCACGCGCGAGTTCGGTCTCACCACCCTTCGTACGCACCAGGACGCGCGACTCGGCGAAGCTGCCGTCGGCGTTGAGCGCCGTGTTGGCCTGCGCCTTGACGTACTTGTCCTCCTCGTCCGCGGTCAGGTAGTCGATCTCGTCGGTCACCTTGCCGTCGACGACCCTCCGATAGGGCGTCTCGACGAAGCCGAAGGCGTTGACCCGCCCGAAGGAGGCCAGCGAGCCGATGAGGCCGATGTTCGGGCCTTCCGGCGACTCGATCGGGCACATCCGGCCATAGTGGGACGGGTGCACGTCGCGAACCTCGAAACCCGCCCGCTCACGCGACAGACCACCGGGACCCAGCGCGTTCAGACGCCGCTTCTGCGTCAGGGCGGCGAGCGGGTTGATGTGGTCCATGAACTGCGACAGCTGCGAGGTGCCGAAGAACTCCTTGATCGACGCCACGACCGGGCGGATGTTGATCAGGGACTGCGGCGTGATCGCCTCGACGTCCTGCGTGGTCATGCGCTCGCGCACGACCCGCTCCATGCGGGCCAGGCCCAGGCGGACCTGGTTCTGGATCAGCTCGCCGACCGTGCGCAGACGGCGGTTGCCGAAGTGGTCGATGTCGTCGATCTCGACGTCGGCCTCGCCGGCGTGCAGGCGCACGATGTACTCGATGGTGGACACGATGTCCTCATCGGTCAGCGTGCCCTGGGTGATGTCGGCCTGGACGCCCAGCTTCTTGTTGATCTTGTAGCGGCCGACCTTGGCCAGGTCGTACCGCTTCGGGTTGAAGTACAGGTTCTCCAGCAACGCCTGCGCCGACTCCTTCGTCGGCGGCTCACCCGGACGCAGCTTGCGGTAGATGTCCAGCAGCGCGTCGTCCTGACCGGAGGTGTGGTCCTTCTCCAGGGTCGCCCGCATCGACTCGTACTGGCCGAAACGCTCCAGAATCTGGTCGCCGGTCCAGCCGAGCGCCTTGAGCAGCACGGTGACCGGCTGCTTGCGCTTGCGGTCGACGCGCACGCCGACGCTGTCCCGCTTGTCGACCTCGAACTCCAGCCAGGCACCCCTGGAGGGGATGACCTTGCACCCGTAGAGGTCCTTGTCGGAAGTCTTGTCGGGACTCCGCTCGAAGTACACGCCGGGTGACCGGACGAGCTGGGAGACCACGACACGCTCGGTGCCGTTGACGATGAACGTGCCCTTCGACGTCATGAGCGGGAAGTCGCCCATGAACACCGTCTGGCTCTTGATCTCACCTGTGGTGTTGTTGATGAACTCCGCCGTGACGAACATCGGGGCGGAGTAGGTCATGTCCTTGTCTTTGCACTCGTCGACCGAGTACTTGGGCGGCTCGAACCTGTGGTCCCGGAACGACAGGGACATGGTTCCGGAGAAGTCCTCGATGGGACTGATCTCCTCGAAGATCTCTTCGAGACCCGACTGGAGCGGGATGTCCTTGCGCCCGGCCTGGCGAGCCGCCTCGACCCGGCCCTTCCATCTCTCGTTCCCCACCAGCCAGTCGAAGGACTCGGTCTGCAGGGCGAGAAGGTCGGGCACTTCGAGCGGCTCCCGGATGTGCGCGAAGGAGACGCGGCGGGGACCGGCGGGTACGGCGGAGGCGTTGCGCGAGGCTGCCAACAGATGTCCTTCCGGGGGATCGCGGACTGACGACACGCGCGCCGGACGACATCACAGCCGAAAACGAAGGAGTGGGATGCCGAGGGCGAGCATGATGGAAGGGCAGCATAAACCAAAATGCAAACGAAAGTCCATCAATATCTAGCTTGTCAATCTCGATCCCGCAATCAGAGTTGCACGCCGGCGAGGAATTCGTCAAGCCGCACTCGCGATTTCGCTCGCGAATGAATCCGCCGTCCCGACACCGCCGCCGACACCCCGAGACCGCTGATCGACGCCGGCACGCCCCGCGAAGCGCCGGCCTTCATCCGCCGCCTGCTCCGTTCACAGGTGGGCGGAGTGCGCGCGGTGGCGGTTGATCGGTCGCCGCCACGGCTCGGCACAATTGCTGACGTGCGAGTCGGATTGCTCGGGCCGTTCGAGGTCCGGAACGGTGATGGGGCCGTGGTGGAGGTTCCCGGGATTCGGCTGCGCGCACTGCTCGCCGCGCTCGCCCTCGAACCCGGCCGGATCGTCACGCGTGCGAGGCTGGTGGACTGGATCTGGGGGCGGCGGCCACCCGCGGACGAGGTGAACGCCTTACAGGCGCTGGTGTCCAGGCTGCGCAAGGTGCTGCCGGACGGTGTGATCGAGGCGGACTCCGGCGGGTACCGGCTCGCCGTCGCTCCTGATGCCGTGGACGTGTGCCGGTTCGAGCGCCTGGTCGGTCAGGCCCGTACCGCCGAGCCCGCGGCGCGGGCGGATCTGCTGCGCTCGGCCCTGGCGTTGTGGCGCGGTACGGCCATGGCGGACATCGCGCTGCGGGACAGCGACGCGTTCGACGCCGCGGTCGTGCGTCTGGACGAGCTCCACGTCGCCGCGCTCGGGGATCGGGTGGATGCCGACATCCGCCTCGGCCGTGGGTCGGAGCTGGTCTCCGAGCTGACCGAGCTGGTCGCCGCGTACCCGCTGCGGGAGGGGTTCGTGGCGGCCCTGATGCGAGCGCTCGCCGATGCGGGACGTGCGGCCGAGGCGTTGACCGTGTACCAGCGGACACGTGAGCGGCTCGCCGAGGAGCTCGGCACCGGCCCGTCGGCCGAGCTCTCCGCGCTGCACACCGCGTTGCTGCGGGGCGAGCTGGGCGAGCGGGCGGACAACGGCAGGACGAACCTGCGCGCCGAGCTGACGAGTTTCGTCGGCAAGGACGACGACGTCTCCACGGTCGCCGGTCTGGTCGCCGGGCACCGGCTGGTCACCTTGACGGGGCCGGGTGGCTCCGGCAAGACGAGGCTGGCCACGGAGACCGCACGGACGATGCTCGCCGAGCTGCCGGATGGGGCATGGCTGGTCGAGCTGGCCTCGGTGCCGGCAGGCGGTGAGCCGGCGCAGGCCGCCCTTACCGCGATCGGCCTGCGTGACCAGGCGCTGCTCGGTGGTGCGCGGGGTGGGGAACCGGTGGATCGGCTCATCGCCGCCGTCCGGGACCGCGCGATCCTGCTGGTCCTGGACAACTGCGAACACGTGATCGAGGCGGCCGCGACTCTCGCGGATCGGCTTCTCCAGGAGTGCCGGAGGCTGCGGATCCTGGCCACGAGCAGGGAACCTCTCGGTATCACCGGGGAGGTGCTGTGGCAGGTCGAGCCGCTCGCTCTGCCCGCGAAGGGGGCGGACCCCTCCGAGGCCGGGTCCTCGCCCGCGGTGCGGCTGCTGCGGGACCGCGCGAATCTGGTGCGCAAGGACATCGGCTCGGACGCACACACCTTGTCGGCCATGGCGCGGATCTGCCGGGCGCTCGACGGGATCCCGCTGGCGATCGAACTGGCCGCGGCACGGCTGCGCACCATGTCCGTCGACCAGCTGGCACTCCGGCTCGACGACCGGTTCCGGCTGCTGACCGGCGGCAGCCGTACGGCACTGCCCCGGCACAAGACGCTCCGCGCGGTGATCGACTGGAGCTGGGATCTGCTGACCGAGGCCGAACGTCGCGTGCTGCGGCGGCTCTCGGTGTTCTCCGGCGGGGCGAGCCTGGAGGCGGCCGAGCGGGTGTGCGGGAACGAGGCGCATCCCGGGAACGACGCGCTCGCCGGGGGTGGCGCGCTCGCCGGGGAGCAGGTGCTCGACCTGCTGACCGCGTTGGTCGAGAAGTCGCTGGTGCTCGCCGGCGGCGAGGACACGCCTCGCTACCGGATGCTCGACACCATCAGGGAGTACGCGGCGCACCGGCTCGCCGAAGCCGGGGAGACCGAGACGGCGCGCCGGGCGCACCTCGCCTACTTCACCGAGCTGGCAGAGACGGCCGATCCGCACCTGCGCCGGGCCGAGCAACTCGAGTGGCTGTCCACGCTCGACGCCGAGCACGACAACATCAACGCGGCTCTGCGCGGGGCCATCGCCGAGGGATGGGCCCAGGAGGCGATGCGGCTGGTCGCGGCCGCGGGCTGGTACTGGTTCCTCAGCGGGCACAGGGCCGAGGGCACCGAGTTGGGCATCGCGGCGGCCTCGCTGCGGAGCGAGGTCCACGGCACGGTGCCCGATGAGGTGCGGGCGATGGCGTACGCCGTCGTGGCGATGTTCGTCAGCTCCAGGATCGGCGGCGACCAGTATCAGGCGCGGGAGTGGATCAACGCGGCGCACCGCTTCGCCCAGCTCGGCGAACACCGTAACCCGCTGCTCGGGTTCGTCGCGCCGCTGGAGCGGATGCTGCGTGAACCGGCGGAGTTCCTGACCGCGTTCGAGCCGCTCATCGTCGGCGACGATCCATGGGTGCGTGCGCAGGCCAGGGTCAGTCGTGGCCGGTTGCGGCTCACGCTCGGCGGCGACGAGACCGACGTGGACATCGACCTCGAGATCGGTCTCGCCGAGTTCCGCACGCTGGGTGACCGGTGGGGGATCTCGCTGGCGCTGACCTTCCTGGCCGATCGGCTCGCCATGCGCGGCGAGTTCGCCCGCGCGTGTGAGCACTACGAGGAGGCCGTCGTGGCGCTGACCGGAGGTGGGCGCGACCGAGGACGTGGTCGGCCTGCGGGCGCGGCAGGCGCAGCTGTACTGGCTGCTCGGCGAGGAGCGATCCAGCGCCTCCGCCATGGCCGAAGCGCAGCGGTGCGCGGGCGGGATCACCTGGCCGGGCGTGCTCGCCGAGCTCGAGCTGGCGAAGGCGCGGCTGGCGCGCTGGCGCGGCGAGCCGGACGAGGCACGCCGGCACCTGGCCAGGCTGCTGGGCGACGCGGAACTGGCCGGTTTCGCCCGCGCCGGCGCCCTGGACCTCCACGGCTACCTCACGGAGGATCTCGGCAGGGCCCGCGCGTACCGGAGCGAGGCGTTGCGCGCGGTGACGGAGTACGAGTATCCGCCGGCGACCGCCGGGGTGCTGGTCGGGATCGCGGATCTCGCCCTTCGCCAGGGAGACTACGAGCAGGCCGCGCGGCTGCTCGCGGCGAGCGACTGCGTGCGCGGGATGCCGGATCGTTCACAGCCGGACGCCGCGAGGATCGCCGCGGCCGTGCGGGGTCGCCTCGGCGAAACCGCGTTCACCGAGGCGACCCGGGACGGCCGGCGGCGGGATTGGCGCGAGCTGGCCGAGGTCACGCTCGCTTCGTGAACGACGCGCGCGCCCACAGGTAGCCGATCAGCGCGAGCCCCACGCACCAGGCGATCGCCGTGACGGCCGAACCCGCCGACGGCGTGCCGGCCAGCAACCCCCGCAGGGTTTCGATGATCGGGGTGAACGGCTGATACTCGGCGAACTGCCGCACCCCCGGCCCCATCTTGTCCGCCGGCACGAACGCGCTGCTCAAGAAAGGAAGGAGCATCAGCGGGACGCCGGCGAGGCCCGCGCTTTCCGGCGTCTTCGCCGCGAGACCGAACGCGACGGCCAGCCAGCCGATCGCCAGGACCGTGAGCACGACGATGCCGATCACGCCGAGCCACTGCGCGAGACCCGCCGACGGCCCGAATCCCATGAGGAACGCGACCCCGGTGACGATCACGATGGCCACCAGGCTCCGCAGCAGGGTCATGATCACGTGCGCGTTCAGCACCGCGGACCGGGACACGTCCATGACGCGGAGCCGGTTGATGAATCCGGTCGTCATATCGGCGTTCACCGCGATCGCGGTGGCGCCGATGCCGTAGCAGATGGTCGTCAGCATCAGTCCCGGCGTCGCGTAGTCGGCGTAGTCCACACCGACGCTGAACGCGTCACCGAACACGTAGACCATCAGGAACATCAGGAAGACCGGCATGACGACGCCGTTGAACAGCGCCAGGGGATTTCGCATGGTGTGCCGGAAGTTGCGCCGCAGCATGGTCACGGAATCCGCGATGACGTTCATCGTGCGCCGATCTCCTTGTTCGCGTCGCCGGTGAGGGCGAGGAAGACGTCGTCCAGGTCCGGGGTGTGCACCGACAGTTCCCCGACGTCGACGGAGTGGGCGTCGAGCCGGTCGAGCAGCGTGCGCAACGACCTCACCCCGCCGTCTCCGGGCACACGCAGGGTCAGCTCTTCGTCGTCCCGCGTGGAGCCGGGCAGGACCCGCGCCGCGGCGTCGAGTTCGTCCCGGCCGGTGAACCGCAGCCGGACATGACTCCCGGGAACCCGGCGCTTGAGCTCGTCGGAGGTGCCCTCCGCGACCAGCCGGCCCCGGTCGAGTACGGCGATGCGGCCGGCGAGCTGGTCGGCCTCCTCGAGGTACTGGGTGGTGAGGAAGACGGTCGTACCGTCGGCGACCAGTTCCCGGATGATCTCCCACATGGTGCGGCGGCTGCGCGGGTCGAGCCCGGTCGTGGGCTCGTCCAGGAAGATGACCTGCGGCCTGCCGACCAGCGTCATGGCGAGATCCAGCTTGCGGCGCATGCCGCCGGAGTAGGACGCCGCCGGTTCCCCCGCCGCCTCGGCCAGGTCGAACCGGTCGATCAACCGGCGGGCGACTCCCCTGCCCTCCGCCTTGGGCAGGTGCAGGAGATCCGCCATCAGCAGGATGTTCTCCTCGCCGGTGAGCAGGTCGTCCACCGCGGCGAACTGCCCGGTGACCCCGATCGCCGCGCGCACCGCCGTGGTCTCCGTCGCCACGTCGTGCCCGGCGACGACGACCGTGCCGGCGTCGGGGGTCAGCAGCGTGGTCAGCACGTTCACCGTCGTCGTCTTCCCTGCCCCGTTGGGTCCGAGCAGGGCGAAAACACTGCCGGTCCGGACATCCAGGTCGATGCCGTCGAGCACGATCTTGTCTTTGTATGCCTTCCGCAGCCCCGAGGCCGTGATGGCTGATCCGTTCATGGCGTCCACGATCTCCGGCCGCCCTGACACCGGGCCGTTGCCGTGCTGACGCGGCCGCTGATACGCCGGGTCCGCGTCGGCTGATCAGATCAGCCGAGGACCATCGGGAGTTTCGCGGCCAGCTCGCCCAGTTCCGCCTGCTCCGCGGTGGTCGGCGCGCGCCGTCCCGTGCCGACGAGCAGCGCGTCCTTGTCGGAGAACGACGCGGGGAAGGCGGTTCCGGCGATCTTCTCGAGCATCTCGCGGGACCGGGCGAGTCCCTCCGCGGGCGGTTCCGGTGCGTGCGGTAGGTGCGCGCCGAGGTCCAGGTGGTGCAGCGTCCACTCCAGGACGTACGCCGAGAGGTAGTCGCCCGCGGTGAGGACCTCGCCGCGGGTGCCGACCCGGAGATCCGGGTCGGCGAGTCCGGCGGCGCGGCCCGCGGCGGAGCCGACGTCGTCGAGATGGAACTTGAGCAGCCGGGGCTCCTCGTAGGCGGCGGCCAGCCGGACGATCAGCGCGTCGAGCGGGTCGTCGCCGCTCGGCGGCGTCTCGGCGACGTCCCAGTAGGTGACCGCGTCGCGGGTCGGTTCCGTGTCCGCCGGGGTCACGAGGGTGATCAGGACGTCCTGAGCGTCGATCACCAGATGGCACACCAGGTCCCGCACGAGCCAGCCTGCGCAGCCGGACGGCTGTGCGAAGTCCTCGTCCGGGAGTTCGGCGACCACGCTGCGCAATGCCGCCCATGAGCGCGCGAAGAGATCCACCCCAGCAAGGTAGCCCCTGCCGCGATGGGCGGTGAAGCACCCTCGCGCCCGGCAGTCGGGCGCCTCAGGATGGCTGGACGTGGTCGAAGAGGGCGATGGCGTCGGCGGGGTTGGGGCTCACGAGGCGTTCCAGACCTGCCATCGTGATCTTCGCCCACCTGCCGGCCCGCTCCCACATCTGTTCCTCGAATGCGCGGACGGCCCCGTCCAGATCTCCGGGGCCGGTGGCGATGGCCTCGGCGAGTTCGGCGCCGTCCAGCATCGCGAGGTTCGCGCCCGCCCCCAACGGGGGCATCAGATGGGCGGCGTCGCCCAGTAGCGTCACCCCGGGGACGTGGGTCCAGGTGTGGGACGCGGGCAGGACGTAGAGGGGGCGGTGGGCGAAAGCGGTGCCATGGCGGAGGAGGTCGAGAACGGGGGCGGCCCAGCCGTCGAACAGAGCCAGCAGGCTCGATCGCACGGCCTCGACGTCGGCCAGGTCCAGGTTCGTGTGCCAGTCCACAGGCGCGCGGAACTGGGCGTACACCTTGACGTGGCCGCCGCTGTTGCGCTGGGCGACAAGACCTCGGTTCACGCCGTACACGGCCACGGAACCGTCGCCGACCAACCGGGCGAGGTCAGGGTGGCGGGCGTCGACGTCGTCGAGGAAGGTCTCGACCAAGGTGACGCCCGTGTAGTGCGGTGTCACCGACGAGACCGCCGGGCGGGTCCGGGACCAGGCGCCGTCCGCGCCGACCACGAGGTCGAACGTCTCCTGCCGTCCGTCCGCGAAATGGACCAGTACGCCATCCCGGGTCCCCGGCACCACCTGCGTCACGCCCCGCCCCCACCGGACGTCGAGAGGGCCGAGCAGCAGGTCACGGAGTTGGCGGCGGTCGATCTCGGGATTGGCCCGGTCGTCTGGACGGGGTCGCCAGTCGCGCAGGACGGTCCCGTCCGTGTCCAGGATGCGCATGGCCTGCCCCTCGGGACGAGACAGCGCCTGGAACTCCGCGAGCAGCCCCGCCTTGTCCAGTGCGAGCTGACCCAGCCCGTCGTGCAGGTCCAGGGTGCCGCCCGGGGGGCGGGCGTCGGGGGCGGGATCGCGTTCGAGGACGGTGACGGGGTGATCATGACGGTGCAGGACGCGGGCGAAAGTAAGGCCGGCGGGGCCGCTCCCGACCACGGCGATACGCTGTCTCATATCGATACACTGTATTCCTCCGCGACGCATCGCACCAGTACGGTGTGACCATGACTGTGTGGGACCGGCCGGAGCCGCCGCCTCGCCCCGTGCCGCTCGACCGCGAGCGGATCGTCGCCGCCGCCATCGCGCTGGCCGACGAGGGCGGGCTGGAGGCGGTGTCGCTACGCAAGGTCGCCGCCCGGCTGGACGCCGGTCCGATGCGGTTGTACGGATACATCTCCACCAAGGAGGAACTGTTCGACCTCATGGTGGACGAGGTCCAAGCCGAGATTCTCCCCGAGGAGCAGCCCGGCGACTGGCGGGAGGCGCTGCGCGTCCTCGCCCACCGCACCAGGCAGGCCGCTCTCCGTCACGAATGGCTGGCCGACCTGCTCGGCGGCCGCCCGGCCCTGGGCCCGAACGGTCTCGCCGTGACCGAGGCCACGCTGGCCGCCCTCGACGGCCTCGCCGACCTCGACACCGTCATGTGCGCCGTGGAGACTGTCAGCGCCTACTTCACCGGCGCGATCAGGCGCGAGATCGCGCACCTGCGGGCCGAGCGCGCCACGGGCCTGTCCGAGCGCGACTGGCAGCGCGCCTCCGGCCCGCACGTGACGAGAATGCTGGCCACGGGCCGCTTCCCGGCGTTGGCCAAGGCCGTGTACGACGGCACGGACGTGGACGCCGAGACGTCCTTCGCGACCGGCCTGGACTGGGTCCTCGACGCCGTGGCCGCCAAACTCACCCGGCCGCCGGCGTGACGCTCGGCTCTTGCCGGTCGGCGAATCGGCGATCAGCTGCCCGGCGCGACCCACAGGCGGACCGCCAGGCCGAGGCCGATCAGGGCGACCAGCCAGCGCAGCAGCCCGGCCGGCAGGCGCCGGGTGACCCGGGGGCCGAGCGTGGACCCGGCGAACAGGCCCGCCGCGAGAGGCGCGACGGCGGCCCAGTCGACGGGCCCGAAGAAAGCGAATCCGGCGGCGGAGACCAGGGCACCGGCGCCGAGGAGCATGTTCTTCAGGGCGTTGGCGGCGGGCAACTCCGGCTCGGCGGTCACCAGGAGGAGGGCGAGGATCATCACCCCCGATCCCGCACCGAAGTATCCGTTGTAGACCGACAGGGCGGTCAGCCCGAGCGGGAGAACGGTATCCGGTGAGCCTCGTCGCTCGTGACGTGCGGCGAGCCGGGGCTGCGCGAGCAGCGCCAGCGAGCCCGCGGCCACGAGGAAGGGCACGACGCGGGCGAAGACACCGGGCGAGGTGGACAGCAGCAACGCCGACCCCGCCGCCCCGCCGAGCGCCGACAGCGGCACCCACCGCCGCAGCCAGGGCCCCTTCCCGCGCAGCTCGGGCCGCGAGGCCAGGGCCGAGCCGGGCCAGCAGGCGACGAGCGCGACGATGTTGGCCACGTTCGCCTCGAGTGCGGGAAGGCCCGCCGCGAGCAGCGCCGGATAGGAGATGAGGGAGGTGATGCCGCCCGCGGTGCCGACCAGCCCGGCGAGCGCCCCGGCGGCGGCCAGCAGCGCGAGGTCCTCGACGCCGGTCACGCCCCGGCGTCCGGCATGGGCCGGCGCGTACTCACGCGGCGGCCCGGATCTCCTCCAGCAGGACCGCCAAATCGGCCTCGGTCGTGTCCGGGTGGAGAACGCAGGCGCGCAGGGCCGCCGCGCCGCGCAGCCTGGTGCCGGTGAGGAAGGCGCGCCCGCGCCGCTGCACCGCGGCGGGGATCGCCTCGTTCAGCCTCTCCGCCGCGGCGGCGTCGAGGCCCGCGGGCCGGTACCGCAACGCGACGACCGAGGTGACCACCGGCGCGAGCAGCTCGAAGTCGGCTGAGCCCTCGATCATCGCGGCCAGGACGCGCGCCAGCCGGGTGGTGTGCCGCACCAGTCCGGCGACGCCGTCGCGGCCCAGGTGCGCGATCGTGGCCCACACCCGCAACGCGCGGAACGGCCGGGTCTGCTCCGGCCCGTACTCGGAGTACCACCCCAGCTCGCCGGAGTCGTCGTCCCGCAGGTACGGCGGGACGAGGCTGAACGCCGCCCGCGGGCCGGAGGGATCGCGGAACAGGACGCATCCGCAGTCGACCGGGACGCCGAGCCACTTGTGCGGGTCCAGCGCGAGGGAGTCCGCCAGTTCCAGCCCGGCGTACGCGGGCCGGCACTCCTCCGCGAGCACACCGAGCGCGCCGTAGGCGCCGTCGACGTGGAACCACAGCCCGTTCTCGCGTGCGATCTCGGCGACCTCCCGCAGAGGATCGACCGCCCCGGTGTTGACCGTCCCCGCGCTGGCCGCGACGAAGAACGGGTGCACCCCCGCCTTCCGGTCCGCCGCGACGAGGCGGCGCAGCGCGGCGGTGTCCATGCGGTACGCGTCGTCGACCGGGACCGTGCGGATGTGCCCACTGCCCAGACCGAGCAGCTCGGCCGCCTTGCGCAGGCAGCTGTGCACCTCCTCCGTCAGGTAGACGGCCAGCGGAGGATGCCCGTACAGGCCCGTCTCCCGTACGTCCGGGACGGCGCGCTGCCGGGCCGCGGCGAGCGCGACGACGGTGGCCATGGACGCTCCGCTGGTCAGCAGCCCGGCGCCCGGCCGGTGGGGGAACCCCGCCAGCTCCGCCAGCCACCGGACGGCGGTGCGCTCCAGCAGCACGCCCGCGTGCTCGCCCCCGGCGCAGCTCGGGTTCATCGCCGCGGCCAGCGGTGCGACCACGACGCCGGCCGCCGAGGGCGGCGAGTTGACCCAGCCGAAGAACCGGGGGTGCCCGTTGCCCATCGGGTAGGGCAACACGTGCAGGTCCACGTCGCCGAGCAGTTCCGCCAGCGGGCGTCCCGTGGCGGGCAGCGGCTGCCGGATCAGCCAGTCCAGGTCCGGACCGGTCACCGGCCGCCACACCGGGCCGTCCGGAACCGCGGCCAGGTGGTCGGCCGCCGCGTCCGCGGCCCGCCGTGCCGCCTCGCGCAGGTCGTCCGTCATGGGGTCCCCCGCCCCGATCGCCGCCATGCGTCGACAACGGCCCGCTCCTTGGCGGGGTCGATCCCGGGCGGGGACACGGGGATCTCGCCGGACCCGGTCAGCCACGTCCAGGTGTCGGCGACGGTCTCCACCACCGGACGGCACCGCAGCCCGGTCGCCAGGGCCCGGCCTACGTCGGTCCGGATGAGCCCGGCCTGCTCGGGACCGGGCGGGATCCAGCCCGGCAGCTCCGTCCACCGGTCGACGCCGCCGGCCTCGATCGCCTCCGGATCCACCCAGACCGGCTCCGCGCGCCCGCCGGTGACGGCGACCGCGGACTCCAGCAGGTCCCGGGTCGTGGCGTGCCCCTCCGGGTTGACCAGGTTGACCGGGCCCCGCACGCCGCCCTCGGCCGCGTCGAGGAGCCAGGCCGCGAGATCCCGTACGTCCACGTAGCGGAACGGCTGGTCGGCAGGGCCGGGAGCGAGCATCTCCCCGCCCCGCGCGGCCCGGAGCAGCCAGTGCGGCAGCCGTCCCTGGTCCTCGTACGGCCCGAGGATGAGCCCGGCCCTGGCCAGCACCGCGCGGTCGCCGAAGGCCTGCTCCACGGCGATCTCGCCGCCCCGCTTGTTGGGGGCGTAGTCGATGTCCTCGGCGTCCGCCGACGCCTCGACCGTGGGCCAGTCCTCGTCCAGACCGACCGGCGTCGGAGGGGCGTACACCGCCCGGCTGGAGACGTACAGGTACCTGTCCGCGCGCCCGGCGAGCGCGCGGGCGCTGTCCCGTACGACCCGGGGCGCGCCGGCCCAGGTGTCCACCACGGCGTCCCATCGGCCGTCGGCGAGCGGGGCGAGGTCGGCCGGGCGCAGCCGGTCGCCGGTCACCGCCACGGCCTCGGGATGGGCCCATCCGGCCTGCCCTCGGGTGAACGTGGTGACGTGCCAGCCGCGCTCCACCGCGGCCGTGACCACCCACCGGCCGACGAACGTCGTGCCGCCCAGCACCAGCAGCCGCATGCCGCTCACTCCTGCCTCCGGATCCGGTACAGAACGTGGCGGCGCAGCGGGTGGCCTTCGGGGAGCACCGGGTGGTCGAAGTCCCCCGCGGGGTCGTGGGTCATGCCGATCCGCCGCATCACGGCCTGCGAGCGGACGTTCGGCACCGCCGTGAACGAGACGACCTCGGTCAGTCCGAGGCGGCCGAACCCGTCCTCAAGCGACGCCCGTGCCGCCTCCGATGCGTACCCATGGCCCCAGGCCGAGCGGGCGAGCCGCCAGCCGATCTCCACGCACGGCGTGAAGTGCGCGGTGAACCTCGGGACCAGCAGTCCGGTGACGCCGATGAACTCCCCGTCCGCCTCGACCGCCCACCAGCCGAACCCTCGCTCGTCGAATCCGGCGTCGGCGCGCTCGGCGAGCGCGTCGCTCTCCTCACGGGACAGCGTGGCCGGGAAGTGCTCCATGACGACCGGATCGGCGTTCAGCGCCGCGAACGGCTCCTTGTCCTCCTCGCGCCACCGCCGCAGCACGAGTCGCGCGGTTTTGATCGAATTCGTCACCCGCCGACGATAGTGCACGAGGGCTTGGGCTGCTGATGACGCACCCCGATGAGGGGGGCGGGAGAAAGCAGAGGCGGAAGTCGGCTAGAGTCGTTCGTGGCCGATGTGGTTTGTGTCCCCCGGGCCGCAATCACCGCCTTCACGGAATACCGTTCGGCTGGAGCCGTGTTGTGCATCTCGCCGAGGAGGCGACCGCCACATCGGCCCTCGACGTGGACGCCCCGCGAGACTCCGGTCTCGCGGGGCGTCGCCTCGTTCCGGGGCCGTCACCAGGTCCGGCCCGCGGGCAGCCTCGTGAGGCCGGGCGCGGACAGGTGCAGCACCTCGTAGTGCTCGGCGTCGCCGTGAGCGCCCGGCGCCTCCCGCTCCCACAGCGCGAACGTCATCAGCCGCCAGTGGTGAGGGTCGACGGCGAGGGCCGCGGTGTGCAGGCCGTCGGCGCCGCCCAGCTCACGCAGTCCGGCGAGGGCGGCCGCCACCCGCTCCGTCAGGTCGGCCGAGGCGGGCAGCGGGACCAGCCGCCGCGACGCCGCGCGGGGCGCCGTCCCCCTGGCCCGGCCCGCCTCGACGGCCAGCCCCGTCCAGTGCCGCACGGCCGGGCGGCCGAAGTCGGCGACGATGCCTTGGAAGCCGCCCCCTCCGACCAGGAACTCGCCCATCCTCCCGGCGTCGTTCCAGAGGTAGAACGGCGCGTACTGGTTGACCGCAGAGCCTGCGACGCCGCGCTCACGGACCAGGTAGGCCTTGAGTCCGAGCCCGGGCCGGTCGTCAAGGGCGTGGCCGCGGGTGGCCACCCTCTCCCGGACGATCGTCATGTCGTAGTCGGCGGGCAGAGTGATCTCGTACTGCATCGCGTACACGGGCGGGTCTCCTTGCGCGCTCAAGCGCGGGACAACAGGGCGAGCACCCCGTCGACGGCCTGGTGGAACGGCTCGGGCGAACCGGCCGCGCGGGCCAGGACGTAACCGCCCTGCAGCACCGCCACCACCGTCGCGGCGGTCCGCGCGGGATCGAGGCCCGCGTCGAGCTCACCCCGGTCGCGTCCCTCGGCCAGCACCGCCGCGAGCCGGTCGCGCAGCCACCCGAACGTCTCCTCCAACGGCCGCCGCAGCGCCGGATCGGCCATGACCTCGGGGTCCTGGGTGAGCCGGCCGATCGGACAGCCCCGCAGCACCTCCCGCTCGCGCCGCAGGTAGGCCGACACCCGCTCGACGGCCGTGCCCGGGCCGCCCAGGATCTCCTCCACCCCGGCGCGCATCTCCTCCGCCGTACGGCTGATCGCGGCCAGCGCGAGGTCGGGTTTGCCGGAGAAGTGGTGGTACATGCTGCCCTGCCCGGCTCCCGCCCGCTGCTGGATCGCCCGTGGGCTGGTCCCGACGTAGCCGCGCTCCCACAGCAGTTCACGGGTGCTCTCGATCAGGCGGTCCGATGTGCTCATGCCGTACATACTAGTAGGTACAAACAGCCATGGTGAAGCCGTACAAAACACGAACGGCTCCGTTGCAGGGGCCCTACACCTGTAAGGGGGTCCGGTCGCCCTAGGGTATGTGCGTCGGACCGGAGAAGGAGAGGCCGTGCTCTACCCCGCCCTGAAGTTCCTCAGCGTTCCCGTCATGCACGCGCTGTGGCGGCCGCGGACGGAAGGACTCGAGCACGTCCCCGCGCACGGGCCCGCGATCCTCGCCTCCAATCACCTGTCCGTGCTCGACTCGTTCTTCATGCCGGCCGTGGTGCCGCGGATGGTGCGGTTCGTGGCGAAAAAGGAGTACTTCACCGGCAACCCCCTCGTGGCGGCGTGGATGCGCTCGATGGGAGCGATGGAGATCGACCGCGAGAACGTCACGGCCGCCCAGGACATGCTCGACGCGGCGGTGGAGGTGTTGAAGGCCGGCGAGTTGTTCGGCATCTATCCCGAGGGCACCCGCTCCCCCGACGGCCGCCTCTACCGGGGGAAGGTCGGCGTGGCCTGGCTCACGCTGACCACGGGCGCCCCGATCGTGCCCGTCGCCATGCTGGGCACCGAGAAGGTGCTTCCGCCCGGCGCGTCGGTGCCGCGCCTGCACAGCATCGGCGTGCGGTTCGGAGAGCCGCTGATCTTCACCGGCGACGCGGGCAACGCCCGGGACCGCCGGCGGGTGACCGACGAGGTCATGGCCGCGATCCAGCGCCTGTCCGGCCAGGAGTACGTCCCCCGGTACGGCGCCAGCGTCAAGAGCGCCGGGGAAACTGGAGTGTAAATAACGATTTGACCCCGCTAGGCTCTGGTCCCGACCGCAAGGCCGTCATTGGGGGTGCGCGTGCCGCGAGGACGTACTGTCGCGATCTCGGCCGCCGTGGCCGTCGTGCTGGCGGGGGGCGCCGCCGGCGGCGCCTACTACGTGCTGCACACGCGCGGCACGCCGCAGGAGACCGCCGCGCGGTTCGCCGCCGCCTGGTCGCGGGGCGACCTCGCGGCGATGAAGGCCGAGCTCGCCGCTCCCGCCCCCGGCTTCGACGCGGCGTACGCCGAGCTCACCAAGAACCTCGCCGTGGCGAAGGTCGCCGTCCGCGACGTGCGGGCCGGCGCGGCGAAGGACGACAGGGCGACCGCGTCCTACACCGCCACGGCCACCGTGAAGAACGTCGGCGACTGGACCTACCGGGGCTCGCTGAAGCTGGTGGTCAAGGACCACTACTGGAAGGTCGACTGGTCGCCGGCCGCGGTCCACCCCGCGCTCGACGGGACCAACCACCTGGCGCTCAAGACGTCGTGGCCGCAGCGGGCGGCGATCACCGGCGCCGACGGCGGCCGCATCGACGGCGGCGACGTGGGCGGCTCGGTGCAGCAGCTCGTGGGCTACCTGGACAAGGCGGAGGACGAGGACGTCGAGAAGCTCGGCACCGCCTACAAGAAGGGCGACGCCGTGGGCCGCGGCGGCCTGCAGGAGACGTTCCAGAGGCAGCTCGCCGGCACCCCCACCACCGAGATCCAGGTGGTGGGCCGGAGCCGGAAGACCCTGCACGCCGTCGAGGGCTCCCCCGGCAAGGACCTGCGGACCAGCCTCGATCTGAAGGTGCAGAGCGCCGCCGCCGACGCGGTGCGCGACCTGGACAAGCCCGCGTCGCTCGTCGCGGTCAGGCCCTCTACGGGCGAGATCCTCGCCATCGCCAACAACAAGGGCGGATTCAACCGCGCGCTGGACGGCAGGTACGCTCCCGGGTCCACGTTCAAGACGATCACCGCCGCCGGGCTGCTGGCCGAGGGGCTGACCCCGTCGAGCCGGGTGACCTGCCCGAAGGAGGCGGTCGTCGGCGGATTGAAGATCCGCAACTCCGACCACGAGGCGTTCGGGTCGCTGTCGTTCCTCGACTCCTACGCCCACTCCTGCAACACCACGTTCGCCCCGCTCGCCGCGGACAAGCTCGGCGCGGCCAAGCTGTACGACCTGGCGACGGACCTGGGCTTCAACCAGCCGCTGCGCATCGGCGTCCCGGCGACCGCCGGCAGCATGCCGAAGGCCACCAGCGAGGCCGACCTGGCCGCGGAGTCCTTCGGGCAGGGCAGGATCACCGCCAGTCCCCTGGTGATGGCGACCGTGGCCGCGGCGGTGGCCGACGGCTCCTGGCGGCCACCCACACTGGTGCCCTCGCTGAAGCAGAAGACCGCTCCCAAAGAACTGCCGGACAACGTCGTCACGGGCCTGCGGTCGATGATGAGAGCGGTCGTCACCAAGGGCACCGCCCACGCCGCCGGGCTACCCGCGGGGACGGCGGGCAAGACCGGGACCGCCGAGTTCGGCGCCGGCCCCGAACTCGACTCGCACGCCTGGTTCATCGGGTATCGCGGCGACCTGGCCTTCGCCGTCGTCGTGGAGGCCGGTGGCATGGGCGGCGGCGTGGCCGCGCCGGTCGCCGCGCGCTTCCTGAAGGGCCTGTCCTGACCCCGCGCGGATGACCTGACGCCGGCGCTACACCGGGAGAGCGGCGGCGTCGTGCCGCAGGGCCATGACCAGCAGTGTCGCGATCAACGTGGCGATGAGCAGCCAGCTCACCGCGATGATCACCGTCGAGCGGCCCGGCCGGCGACCGGGGGCCCGTCCCTGCCGTCCACGCTCCACACGGTGGTTGAACGACTCGAGCCTGGCCGCGAGCTTCGGATCCTCGTCGGTGAGGTGCCGCTCGATCATCGCCAGCATCCGCTCTTCGTCCTGCGACCAGGCCATCGCGCAACTCTCCCAGAACGCAAGGTATGTGCCGACGTTCTGCCCAACGATGAAGATCGTTAGCCGTTTCCAGGCCCGCGATTTACGACGCGTTGCCTGTTGCGATCTCGATCGAACCTCTGTTCTAATCGGAGGGTGCGATGGGACGGGCTGCGCCTCGAGACCGACGAAGGCGGACAAAGGGAGCCGACACCCCTGTTCGCCCGGTCGGCCGTGACGCGGACCTTCGACACCCCCGAGTTCCGGGGCGTCACCTTCTACGAGATCCACGCGCGATCGATCGTCAACCGGGTCCCCTCGGCGAGCCGGGTCCCGTTCGAGTGGACCATCAACCCCTACCGCGGCTGTACGCACGCGTGCACGTACTGCTTCGCCCGCAGGACGCACGAATACCTCGACCTGGACTCCGGGCGGGACTTCGACTCGAAGATCGTGGTGAAGGTCAACGCCCCCGACCTCGTACGCAGGGAGCTGGCGGCGCCCCGGTGGCCCGGGCAGCCCATCGCGATGGGGACCAACGTCGACTGCTATCAGCGCGCCGAGGGCCGCTACCGGCTGATGCCCGGCATCATCGGCGCCCTGCGGGACGCACGCAACCCGTTCTCGATCCTGACCAAGGGCTCGCTCATCCTGCGCGACCTCGATCTGCTCGCCGAGGCGGCCGAGGTGACCGACGTGAGCACGGCCGTCTCGGCCGGGTTCACCGATGAGCCGCTGTGGCGGGCCGTCGAGCCCGGCACCCCCTCGCCGCGCAAGCGGCTGGAGGTGTGCGCCACCCTCAACGAGCACGGCGTCGCGTGCGGCGTGCTGATGGCGCCGATCCTCCCCTACCTGTCCGACTCGCCGCGGGCGCTGGAGACCACCGTCCGCCGCATCGCCGAGGCCGGCGCCACGCACGTGACCCCTATCGTGCTCCACCTGCGGCCCGGCGCGCGCGAGTGGTTCATGGCCTGGCTGTCCCGTGAGCACCCCCGGCTCGTCCCCCGCTACCTGGAGCTGTACGGCAGGGGCGCCTACGCCCCCAGGGCGTACCAGGAACGGATCGCCGAGACCGTGCGGGCGCTCGCCCGCGAGCACGGCGTCGGCCGGTCGGCCCCGCGCGGCGCCCGTGGCGCGCGACGGCTCGGCAAGCGGCCGGTCCGCCCGCCCGCACCGGCCGCGACGGCCGAGCAGCTCACGCTTCTGTGACCCGGAGGCTGGTCCGTGCGGATACGATCGGCCACCGTGCAGGACGCCGAGGACGCCGAGGATTTCGTGCGCGCGCACACCGGGCTCGCGGCCGTGCCGTACGTGCCGGAGATACGACTGCGTGTGATCGCCGCGGGCGCCACGCGGGACGCGGGCGAGGACGACCGCGTGTACGAGCTGTGGGAGCGCGCCGGGCGGCTGCCTTTCTGGGCCTGTCCCTGGGCCGGCGGGCAGGCGCTGGCCCGTCACGTGCTCGACCATCCCGAGATCGTGCGGGGCCGTACCGTTCTCGACCTCGCCAGCGGCTCGGGACTGGTCGCGGTCGCCGCGGCGCTGGCCGGAGCCGCCCTCGTCGTCGCCAACGACGTCGACCCGTACGCGCTGGCGGCCGTCGGCGTCAACGCCCGCGCCAACGGCGTCGCGGTGCGGGTCGCCGGGGGCGACCTGCTCGACGGGGCGCCGTCCCAGCAGGTCGTGCTGGCCGGGGACGTCTACTACGAGGAGCCGCTGGCCCGGCGGGTCACCCCGTTCCTGTCCCGCGCGGGCGGCGATGTCCTTATCGGGGTCCCCGACCGGGCCTGCTCCTATCTCCCGGAGGGCGTGTTCGAGCCGGTCGGCGTGCATGATGTGCCCGCCGCGCTGGAGGACACTCCCAGCAAACGGACGACCATATACCGACTTTTCCGCACAACGTGACTTAGATCACAACAACGAGAGAACTGCCAGTTACGTCATAGGGAAAGGGGATCTTCATCTGACACGAACGGGGCATGACTGTGTCTTCTCTTCACCGCAGGGTGGCAAGGAAAGCGGCCAGAGCGGTCGTACGGGCGATGGAGGCTCGCGACCGGCAGCGTGCCCGGTCGGCGCCGCCGCCCGACGGTCACGAGATCCGCATCCTGCTGCTGCACGCCAACGGCATGGGCGGCACGATCCGCACGGTCTTCAACCTCGCCGGATATCTGGCGCGCACCCACGACGTCGAGATCGTGAGCGTCGTGCGGGAACGTGAGGAGCCCTTCCTCCCCGTTCCTCCCGGAGTGCGCGTCCGTTATCTCGACGACCGGCTCCCTCGCCGCAAGGGCCTGCTGTCGCGCTTCCCGAGCAGGCTGGTGCCCAAGGACGAGGCGGCCCACCACTGGTTCACCCTGCGCACCGACCTCAAGCTGGTCCGCTACATCCGCTCCCGCCGCCGGGGCATCCTCATCGGAACCCGGCCCGGCCTCAACCTGATCGCCGCGCGCTTCGCGCCCCCGGAGATCATCACGGTCGCGCAGGAGCACGGCAACCTGTCCTCGCACCAGCCGCTGGTGCGCAAGCAGATCACCCGCAGGTACGGCAGGCACGACGCGGTCGTCACCCTCACGCAGGCCGACCTGCGCACCTATGAGCGGTCCTTCGAGAAGGCACGCAAGGACCGGCCCGCCGTGCTGGCGCAGGTGCCCAACGCGACGCCCCACCTGAACGGCGGCGTCTCGCCGCTCACCGCGAAGACCGTCGTCACGGTGGGCCGGCTGACCTGGGGCAAGGGCTACGACCTGCTCATCCGCGCGTGGGCGCACGTGGCGGAGCGGCACCCGGACTGGACGCTTCGCGTCTACGGCGGCGGCCCCCGGCGGGAGAAGCTCCAGGCGTCGATCGACAAGCGCGGGCTGTCCGATCGGGTGTTCCTCGAGGGCCCGGCCGAGGACGTCGGCGCCGTCCTCGCGGACGCCTCGATGTTCGTGCTGAGCTCCCGCCACGAGGGCATGCCGATGGTCATCCTGGAGGCCATGAGCAAGGGCCTCCCCGTCGTCAGCTACGACTGCCCGACCGGCCCCAAGGAGATGATCACCAACGGTCACGACGGCCTGCTGGTGAAGCCGGAGAAGATCCACGCGATGGCCGACGCCATCTGCGCGCTCATCGAGGACGAGGACCTGCGCCGCCGGATGGGCGCCAACGCCCTGAAGACGGCGGCCCGCTACGACCTCGACGTCATCGGCGCGCGGTGGGAGGACCTGCTGTCCGGACTGGTGGCCCGGCGGCGCGGTCTCCCGGCCGCCGGCCCGCTCGCGTACGGGGCGGCCCGGACGGGCGAACACGACGCCGGGGAACGGCCGGGCCCTCGCGACGCCGCCGCGCTGGACGTCGCCCGGGCCCAGAAGGGGCCGGCGGCGCCCCTCAGCCAGAACGCATGAACCCGGGCGGGTGATCGCGAGGCACGGTCACGCGGCCGGCGTCTCAGGGCTGACCGGCCCACTCGGACAGGCGGCGGGCGAGCGCGCGCACCTCCTCGCGCAGTTCCGGCGGCCCCACCACGGTGAACGGCACGCCGAGGCCGGCCAGCATCTGCGCCATTCCGTCCAGGCGTTCGGCGCGGCCGGTCATCCGGACGCCGCCGTCCGCCGGGGCGAGCGCGGCCGCCGTCGGCGGGATCCGCCGCCGTGCCTCCTCCATCGTCGTGGCCAGCACCACCACGACCTCATACCGGTATGGCACGCCCGCCAGCGACTCCATCACGTGGGCGACCGCGTCGAACTCCCCCGGCGCGGGAAACTCCTCCTCCGTCGCCGCCACCTGGCCGATCCGGTCGAGCCGGAACGTCCGCACCTCGCCCCTGCGGTGGTCGTGGCCGGTCAGGTACCAGCGGCCCGAGTGGAACACCAGCCCGTAGGGATCGACCGTCCGCTCACTGCTTTCGCCCCGGTACGACCGGTAGGTCAGCCGTACGCGGCGACGACGGCGGGCGGCATCGGCGAGTGTCAGCAGCGTCGCCCCGCTCGGCCGGGAGGCCGTGGCGGATCGGGAGGTCAGGCCCACCATGTCCTCGACGGCGCCGACCCGGTCGCGCAGGGCGTCGGGCAGCACGCGCCGGATCTTCGCGAGCGCGCTCTCGGCCGCCCCCTCGCCCACCGTCAGGCCGGCCCGGCGGCCCGCGAGCAGCCCGAGCACCACGGCGGCGGCCTCGTCGCCGGTCAGCATGAGCGGCGGCAGCCGGTAGCCCGGCATCAGCCGGTAGCCGCCGTATCGCCCCCGCTCGGCCTGCACGGGAATGCCGAGGTCCTCCAGCCTGCGGACGTAGCGGCGCACGCTGCGCACGTCCACCTCCAGACGCTCGGCGAGCTCGGGACCGGTGAGCCCGGGCCGGGCCTGCAGCAACTCCAGGAAGGCGAGAACGCGATTCGTCGACATATCAGGACCGATTCTGCCCTGATTCGGGCCTAGCGTCGACGCATGACGACTTACGTACTGGTTCCCGGATTCTGGCTCGGCGCGTGGGCGTGGCGGGACGTGACCGCCGCACTCCGCGGGATGGGCCATGAGGCATATCCCCTGACCCTCACCGGCCTGGCCGACCGCGCCCACCTCGCCTCCCCCGCCCTGGATCTGGACACCCACATCCGCGACATCACCGGCCTGATCGAGGCCGAGGACCTGCACGACGTCGTGCTCGTCGGCCACAGCGGCAGCGCCGCCGCGATCACCGGAGCCGCCGCCCGCGCGGCCGGCCGCGTGAGCCGGGTGGTGTACGTCGAGAGCGGCCCGGTGCCGGACGGCATGGCCCAGATCGATCTCACCGGGCGGGAGTTCGTCGAGAAGCGCGTCGAGGACGGCCGGCGCTATCCCCTGCCCTCCTGGGACGAACTGGAGGAGTCGGGCGCGAGCCTCGAGGGGCTGGGAGAGCGGGAGCGGGGGCTGATGGCCTCCCGGGCCACCGGCCAGCCGCTCGGCACGATCACCCAGCCCCTCGTTCTCGGCGGGGACGCCGCCGCGTTCGCCGCGCTGCCGAAGACGCTCGTGAGCTGCTCGTTCCCGCTCGCTCAGGTCAAGGAGCTGATCGCGGCCGGGCATCCGTTCTTCGCGTCCCTGAGCGGGCCGGAGTGGGAGCTGCGTGAGCTGCCGACCGGTCACTGGCCGATGCTGTCCCGTCCGGTGGATCTGGCGGCGGTTCTCGCTCAGGTTTCGTAGCGAGCCGGCGCCTTTACGATGTAGATTTCCGGGTGGGACATTTGTCCTGCCCGGAGCCGTATCGATCGATCTACTCGGACCGGGGGCGCCCGCCTACCGTCGTCACCGTGACCACGAACACTCCCCACGCCGTGTCCCTGACCTCGGCGACCAAGCACTTCGGCCCCGTACGGGCCGTGGACGGGCTCACGCTCGCCATCCCCCGCGGCCAGACCGTGGCACTGCTCGGCCCCAACGGCGCGGGCAAGTCGACCACCATCGCGCTGCTGCTCGGGCTGCTCGCACCCGACTCCGGGCGGGCCGTGCTGTTCGGCCTCGCCCCCGAGCAGGCCGTACGGCGGGGCCTGGTCGGCGCGATGCCGCAGGAGGGCGGCCTCGTCCCACGGGTGACGGTCCGCGAGTTGCTTGCCTTCGTGGCCGGGACCTACGCCGCTCCCCTCCCCCTCGACCAGGTGCTCGCGCTCGCGCGGATCGGCGACCTGCGCGACCGCCGGGTGGACCGGCTGTCGGGCGGGCAGGCGCAGCGTGTGCGGTTCGCGACGGCCGTGTGCGGCGACCCCGTCCTGATCGTCCTCGACGAGCCCACCGCGGCGCTGGACGTGGAGGCCAGGCGCGAGTTCTGGGACGGCATGCGCGGGCTGGCCAGCCGGGGCAAGACGATCCTGTTCTCCACGCACTACCTGGAGGAGGCCGACGAGCACGCCGACCGCGTCGTCGTGCTCGGTCACGGCCGGGTGGTCGCCGACGGCACCAGCGCGGAGATCAAGCGGGCGGCGGCGCTGACCACGGTGAGCGTGACGGCCGACGGCGAGTCCGCCTGGCTCGCGGCCCTGCCGGGCGTGCGCCACATGGAGATCAGGGGCGGCCGGGTCCACCTGCGCAGCGCCGACTCCGACGCCACCGTCATGGCCCTCGCCCGCGCGGGCGCCGTCCGCGAGCTGGAGGTCGTGCCGGCCGACCTGGAGGACGCCTTCGTCGCCCTCACCGCGAAGGAGAACGCGTGATGTGGGGATACGTACGGCTCGAACTGATCAGGAGCACGCGCGACGGCGGCTACGTGATCTTCGGGATCGTCATGCCGGTCGTCATGTACCTCGTCTTCACCAACCTCGGCCTGGCCCCCGGCGACCGGCACGACGCCGCGATCTACACGATGGTCAGCATGGCGGCGTACGGCGCGCTCGGCGGCGCGTTCAACAACGGCAGCGGCATCGCCGAGGACCGCGCGGCGGGATGGCTGCGCCGGTTGCGGCTCACCCCGCTGACCCCCGCCCAGGTCGTGGCCGGGAAGGTCGTCACAGGGATCGTCGGCGTCGTGCCGAGCATCGCGGCCGTGCTGCTGGCCGGTGTGCTGGTCAACCACGTCACGCTCGCGCCGCAGCGGTGGCTGGCGATCGTGGTGCTCCTGTGGGCGGGGACCGTGCCGTTCTCCCTGCTCGGCCTCGGCAACGGCTACCGCCTGTCGGGCCAGTCGGCCGCGATGGCCAACATCGCGACCATGCTGACGCTGGCCGTCCTCGGCGGCCTGTGGGTGCCGATCGCGAACTTCCCGTCCTGGCTGCGCGCCGTCGCCGAGTGGATCCCGTCGAACAGCTACGCGGGCCTGTCGTGGCGGGTCGCGTTCGGCGACGTCCCCACCGTCCGCCAGGTCGCGACCCTGTCGGCCTGGCTGCTCGCCTTCGGCGTCTACGCGGTGCACGGCTATCGCCGCGCCGGCCGCCGGGCCTGACCGCTAATGTGACGTTCCCGATGACGACAGAACGCGGCACCTGGCTCGACCCGCTGCGGGAGGGCGAGCGCGGCCCCGACGCCAGGGGCATGTACATGTGGGCCGTCCTGACGGCGGCGCCCGTGTGGGACATCGGGCACGGCCGCTCCCACCCGCTGTGGCTGGCCTGGCCGGCCGCGCTGGCCGCCGCCGGGCTCTACGTGGCCACCACGCACTTCGCCTTCGCCGACCGGCGGCGCGCCCTGCCGGCGCTGGGACTGCTCGCGGCGGTGGTCCTGGCGTCGGCGGCCTGGTTCGGGAACAACTGGCTCTACCTGGTCGCCATGCTGGCCGTGGCCACCGGGACCACCATCCGCGGCAGGATCCTGCCGGTCGCGCTGTTCGCCGAGTGCGCCGCCGCTCTGGCCGTCGCCGTACGGGCCGGCACCGACCTGAGCGGCATGCTCGCGCTGGTCTGGGGGACGTTCACCGCGGGCATCATCCCGGCGATCATCATCCGGCTGTGGGAGGCCATCCACGAGCTCAAGGCGACCCGGGAGGAGCTGGCCCGGGCCGCCGTGAGCGAGGAGCGGCTGCGCTTCTCCCGCGACCTGCACGACCTGCTCGGCCACACGCTCTCGGTGATGGTGGTCAAGGCCGAGGCCGTACGCCGGCTCGCGCGGGTGGACGCGGACGAGGCGGCCGGGCAGGCGGCCGACATCGAGCGGATCGGGCGGCAGGCGCTGACCGAGGTGCGCGCCGCCGTCACCGGTTACCGCGGCAGAGGGCTCACCGCCGAGCTCGACTCCGCCCGGGCCGCCCTCGCGGACGCCGGCGTCGAGGCGACCGTCCGCGTCTCCTCCGTACGGCCCGCTCCCGAGACCGACGCCCTGCTCGGCTGGGCCGTGCGCGAGGGCGTCACCAACGTCGTACGGCACGGCGGCGCGGCGGCCTGCGCGATCGGCCTGCGCGAGGACGCCGGACACCTCGTGCTCGAGATCCGCAACGACGGCCCGCCCGCGAAACTTCACGGCAGGGGCAACGGCCTGACCGGCCTGCGCGAGCGGGTGAAGGCCGCCGGCGGCGCCGTGGAGACCACGGCGCCGCCGGACGGGGGCTTCCTCCTCCGGGTGACCGTGCCGTACGCGAAGGAGGACGGCGAGTGATCAGGCTGCTGCTGGCCGAGGACCAGGGCATGATGCGCGGCGCGCTGGCCCTGCTCCTCGGCCTGGAGGAGGACATCGAGGTCGTCGCCCAGGTCGGCCACGGTGACGAGGTGGTGGACGCCGCGCTGCGGACCCGGCCCGACGTGGCTCTGCTCGACATCGAGATGCCGGGCCGCGGCGGCCTGGAGACCGCCGCCGACCTGGGCGAGCGGCTGCCCGGCTGCGCCGTGCTCATCCTCACGACGTTCGGGCGGCCCGGCTACCTGCGCCGCGCGATGGAGGCCGGGGCCCGGGGGTTCCTGGTCAAGGACGGGCCGGTCGAGGAGCTCGCCGACGCCGTGCCGCGTGCTGCGCGGCGAGCGGGTCATCGACCCCGCTCTCGCGGCGGCCGCGCTGAGCACCGGCCCGAGCCCGCTGACCGACCGGGAGCGCGACGTCCTCGCCGCGGCGGCGGACGGCTCGACGATCTCCGACATCGCCGCCCGCCTCCACCTGTCGGAGAGCACCGTGCGCAACTACCTGTCGTCGGCCATCGGCAAGACCGGCACCAGGAACCGCATCGAGGCCGCCCGCCTGGCCCGCCACAACGGCTGGCTGTAGGGGTTCACTGCACGTCGAACTCGTTGCCCTCGGGGTCGGCCATGGTGACGTGGTGGGTCCCCGGCTCCTGCACGGTCCGCAGCACGGTGGCGCCGAGCGCCTTGAGCCGGTCCACCTCGGCGTCCCTGCGCTCGGGGCCCGCGTGCAGGTCGATGTGCAGGCGGTTCTTGCCCGCCTTCGGCTCGGGGACCGCCTGGAAGAGGATCCGGCGGCCGAGGCCCGTGCCACTGTGCGGATCGAACGGGTCGTCCGGGTGCCGCACGGCCCGCAGCGTCCGGAAGGCCGTGCGGTCGGGGGTCACCTCCGCCTCCCCCAGCACGCCGGCGTCCAGGAGCCGGCCGACCAGCGCGCTGTTGTCCTCCACCTCGTAGCCCAGGGCCTCCGCCCAGAACGCCGCCTGCGCGTGCGGGTCGGCGCAGTCGATGACGAGCTTCCATTCGAGAGTCATGTAACCCTTTATAGTGGTTACATGAGCCTGACGCTACATCCGCGTGACGGGGCCTCCTTCCGGTTCGACCCGGGCGCCCTCTGCCTGGAGTTCCTCGTGAGCGGCGGCGTGGGGGTCTACGCCCACTACGAGACGCTGCACGAGCCGGACGACCTCGCCCGGTGGGCCGCGGTGTCCCGGCTCGGCCTGGAACGGGTGGACGCGACGGCGGAGGACCTCGTCCGGGCCAAGGTCCTGCGCACCGCCCTGTGGGGGCTCGCCGGCGACCGCGCCCACGGACGCATGCCGAGGCAGGCGGACGTGGACACGGTCAACGAGGCGGCGTCGGCGCCGCCGCTGACGCCCGTGATGACGGCCGACGGGCTGAGGTCCTGGGCCGCCCCCGCGACCGGGGCCCGGGTGGTCGCGACCGTCGCGAGGGACGCCGTCGAGCTGTTCACCGGCCCGTACGCGCACCGGGTGCGGGAGTGCGCGGGAGACAACTGCGCCCTCGTCTTCGTCGACACATCACGTCCGGGCAGCAGGCGCTGGTGCTCGATGGAACGGTGCGGCAACCGCCACAAGGTCCGCGCGCACCGCTCCCGCGAGTGAGCTACACCTGCCGCAGCACCCGCATGGCGTCCCTCTCGATGCGCGAAAGATCGTGGAGGATGGCGCCGGCCTGATCGAGGCACCCCGCGTCGCCGCTTTCTCCAGCCTTCGCGATCAGGGCGGACACCTGCGTCCACAGGACGGCGGCCTCGGCGTACAGCCGGTGACCGGCGCGGAGGTTGTCGTCGTCGATCAGCCGGGCGCACTCGTCGAGGAAGTCGCGATAGAGGGCGCGGAACAGGGCACCGCCGGTGCCGCCCTGCTCCATGAGGAGGGCGGCCTGCGGCAGGTCCCGCCGCGGCTCGCCGGCACGTCGCAGCCATCCGGGCACCCGCTTGCCGGCTTTCTCGATGCCGCGATGGCCCAGATTCGCGATGGGCGCGGCGAGGAAGGCGTCGGCGCAGTGCCTGATGGCGGGGACGATCTGGTCCTGCCAGGGAAGCGGGCGAGCGGGCAGGGTGATGGTGAAGGATCGGTTCCTGGCGGTCATCGGGCCGCGTTCGGCCCGTGCCATGGCCAGGCCGGCCCGGCTGGTGCGCACCGCTCCTCCCTGCTGGCCGGTGTCCACAAGGTAGACGTCGTGCTCGTCGTAGCCGTACATGGCGACGACATGCCCGCCGAAGTGCACCTTGGAGCGGAAGTAGTCCAGGTGGTAGCAGTCGAGCTGGAGGCCGACCGGCCGGCCGGCGTCGATGGGGGCGGCCACGTTCTCCCACGCCTTACGGGGTGAGGTGGTCTCCTCCGTCCTCAACGTCAGCCCCAGCCTGGCGGCCAGATTCCTGGTGAGGTCGAAGGGCTTGACGCGGCCGCCGAGAAAAGGGAACGGCATGGCCTTGCTGTCCCAGTAGACGAAGGACAGGCCCGAGCCCAGCCCGAACAGCATGGGCTCGGACAGATCAAGTCCCTCATGCCGCAGCAGCACTCCCAGCGCCGTCGTCTCGCAGTGGTGCATGCCACGGGCCTCGACGTCCTTCACCATGACCATGATCGCTCTCCTCGCGCCGACCGGGACCGCTGGGAGGAGCATGAGGCCTCCCGCAGGGGTAGAGTCCAGCCGGGCCGGCCCAGGCACGTCAGGGCGCCGGGGGATCAGGGTTCGACGGCGTCGGAGAAGAATCGGGGATCGAAGGTGATCTTGGCGAGGGCCTTCTGCCCGTCGGCGTTGGGATGGAAGTAGTCCCACGCGCTCACCTGCTTGAGGGTGAAGGGATAGGAGAAGACCGCTCCCCCGTCGTAGCGGCAGGCCGGGCCGTACCTCGCGCACGCCTGCCTGAGCTGCTCGTTGTAGTCCATCACCCGCCCACGCACCCGGTCGCGCCTGGCCTCGTCCTTCTTGGCGGTGGACGTCGGATTTGCCAGCATCGACTGGCAGATGTGGCCGATGCCCCAGAAGACGCGCGCCCACCCGTTGTCCTTGCCCACCCGCCACAGGCGCTTGACGTCCGGGATACTCGCGACGAAGACCCGCGCACCGGTGGGCCGCAGCACGTCGAAGGCCGCGTCGATGTTGCGCCGGAACGTTCCCACGGGCGTCATCTCCCTCTCGGAGCCCACGCAGGCGTCCTGCGCGCCGATGAGGACGGTGACGTAGCCCGCGCCGGCCTCGGCGGCCTGCCGCGCCTGCCCCGGCAGGTCGGCGCTGGTCGACCCCGGCACGGCGAAGTTCAGGTTGTGCCCCTTGATTGCGCTCCCCATGGCGAGCAGGCGCAGGTAGTGGCTGTTCACCGACGGGAAGTCACCCGCCGACCACGAGCGGGACGTGCAGGCGACGTACCAGCCGCAGGCGTTGAACCCCGCGCTGATCGAGTCCCCCAGCGCCGCCATCACGGCGGACGTCGTACGGGCGTGGGCGCCGGTCGGCACGAACAGGATGCTCGCGACCAGGACCGGCGTGATCTTCTTGATCATGGGCACCTCCGGGAGATCAAAGGTAGGGATCGTGTGGAGGTACGCTCTATCGCCACCAGGGAAGGCGAGCCTTCCATGACCAGATTCCTATCGCGGCTTGACAGAGGGGCAGCACGATCGCATGGGGGGCCTCTTGTCGAACATGTTCAGATCCTGCGTAGAGTGAGTCGGGTGAGTGTCGCTCTTATCCGGCCCCTCGTGGTTCGCACGGTCGCGGTGAGCGACCCTGACGATCTGCTGGCGCGTCTGCCCGACGCCGCGCCGTATGCCTGGATCAGGCACGGTGAGGGACTCGTCGGCTGGGGGGAGGCGGCGCGGGCCACGGTGCCGCCGGGCCCCGGGCGGTTCGACTGGGCGCGCGGCTGGCTCTCCTCGCTGTTCGCCGGAGCGCTCATCGAGGACGAGGTCGGCGTGCCGGGCTCGGGACCGGTCGCCTTCGGCTCCTTCACCTTCGACGCCGACGCCGAGGGGACCGTGCTGGTCGTCCCCCGCGTGGTGCTCGCCCGCCGGAACGGCCGCGCCTGGCTCACCACGATCGGCGACGACGCCTTCGACCTGGTCACCCCGCCCTCCGCACCCGGCCGCATCCGGTACGGCGACGGTTCCCTGTCGGCGCCGCAATGGGAGCACCGGGTCGCGCGAGCCGTACGGCGGATCAGAGACGGCATGCTGGACAAGGTCGTGCTCGCCCGCGATCTGACGGCCGTCGCGGAGCGGGACATCGACCCCCGCGTGCTGCTGGAACGGCTGGCCGAGCGCTACCCCGAGTGCTACACGTTCTCCGTGGACGGGCTCGTCGGCGCGACGCCGGAACTACTGGTCAGGCACACCGGTCAGGCGGTCGAGTCGCTGGTCCTCGCGGGAACGACGCCGCGCGGCGCCCACCCCGCCGACGACGCCGCCCGCGGCGCCGCCCTCTACGCCTCGCAGAAGGACCGCCACGAGCACGCCTGCGCGGTCGCCTCCGTCCGCGAGGCTCTCGCGCCCCTCTGCTCGGCGCTCGACGTGCCCGACCGCCCCGAACTGCTGGTGCTGCCGAACGTCCAGCACCTGGCCAGCCGGGTCACCGGGCGGCTGTCCGACGGCGCGTCGGTGCTCGACGTGGTGGCCGCCATGCACCCCACGGCCGCGGTCGGCGGAACACCCACCGGCGCCGCGCTCCGCGTGATCCGCGAACTGGAGGGCATGGACCGCGCGGGCTACTCCGGGCCGGTCGGCTGGATCGACTCGCGCGGCGACGGCGAGTGGGGCATCGCGCTGCGTTGCGCGTACGTCTCCGGCAGGCGTGCCCGGCTGTTCGCCGGCTGCGGCATCATGGCCGGGTCGGACCCCGCCGCCGAGCTCGCCGAGGCGCAGGCCAAGCTCCGCGTGATGCAGTACGCCCTGGAGGGGTGACGGCCCGGCGTCGCCGGCTCAGCGGGCGAGGTGGACCGTGCCGCCGAGCGTGGTCTCGGCCCGCCCGGCGGTGACCGCCGCGATCCACTCCTCGAAGACGGGCAGCCGGTCCTCGGCCACCGCCACCTCGAAGGCGACCCGCGCGCCATAGTCGACACCCCGCAGAACGTACGGCGAGGCGCGTAGGTCGCTTTCCAGCCTGCCGGCCTGGGCGTGGCCGACCGACACGGTCACGACCGCCGCGGGGACCATCTCGACCACCCGCGCCCGGTCGAGCGTCTCCCCCACCGCGCCGCCGTACGCGCGGGCCAGGCCGCCCGCGCCCAGGAGCACCCCGCCGAAGTAACGGGTGACGACGGCGACCACGTCCGCGAACCCGCGCCGGGTGAGCATCTCCAGCATCGGCGTGCCGGCCGTGCCGCCCGGCTCCCCGTCGTCGTCCGCCCTGCGGACGCCCTGACCGATGACGTACGCCGAGCAGTTGTGGGTCGCGTCGGCGTAGAGCCGCCTGCGCTCGGCCACGAACTCCCGCGCGGCCTCCTCCGTGGCCGCAGGGGCGAGCGCGCAGATGAAGCGCGATCGTCGGATCTCGATCTCGTGCTCGACGATGTCCCTGATCGTCCGGTACGGCGCTGCCACGAGATCAGCTTATTCAGCCGTGCGCCTTTACGAAGTAAGGTAGGGCCTTTGGCCTGACCCACGAAGATTGCCCTGTTCTTTGGTGGGATCGGACGAATTACGCCGGTCCTTCCCTGCCGTACCGTCAGCGGGGTGTCAGCCGAGCCCCAGCGCCACCTCCACCAGCGCCTTCATCACACCGCCGTCGTCGCGGACACGCACAACGACCTGCTGATGGCCGTCGCCGAACGCCCTCCGGCCCGGTGGGCGGGGTTCTTCCGGGAACGGTGGCTGCCCCAGTTGCGGGACGGCGGCGTGGACCTGCAGGTGCTGCCGGTCTTCGTGGACGACCGTTACCGGCCGGAGGGCGCGCTGCGCCAGACCCTGCGGATGATCGAGTGCGCGCACACGCTGGCCGAGGGCAACGCGGACGCCGTACGGCTCTGCCTGGACGGCGCGCAGGTCGACCGGGCGCTCGACGACGGCGTGATCGCCCTGGTCCTGGCGCTGGAGAGCATGCCCGGCCTGGACTCCTCCGTCGAACTGCTGCCCACCCTGCACCGGCTCGGCGTACGGGTCGCCTCGATCGCCCACTGGGGGCGCACGCCGCTGGCGGACGGCAGCGGCGAGGACGCCACCGGCGGCAGGCTCACCCACGCCGGGGTGGCGGCCGTACGGGAGATGGAGCGGCTCGGCATGATCTTCGACGTCTCCCATCTGGGCGCACGCGGGGTCGAGCACGTGCTGGAGCTGGCCACCCGCCCGGTGATGGCGACCCACTCCTCCGCCCGGGCCCTGCGCGATCACCACCGCAACCTCACCGACGACCAGATCCGCGGCGTCGCCGCCACCGGCGGGGTCGTCTGCGTCAACTTCTTCCCCGTCTTCCTCGCCGAGGATCCCGCCGATCACACACTGGACCGGCTGGTGGAGCACATCGAGCACGTCGCCGCGGTTGCCGGGATGGACCACGTGGGGCTGGGGCCCGACTTCGTCCGCGAGGTGCTGCACGACGTCACTCCCCCGTGCTGTGAGGACTTCGGCTTCGACGGGATCGACCCCGGCGCCGCCCTGCCCGGGCTGGACGGGCCGCGCGGGCTGCCCCTGGTCACCGAGGCGCTGCTGCGGCGGGGGCTGGCAGAAGACGACATCCTGAAGATCCTCGGCGGCAACGTGCGGCGGCTGTTCCGCGCCGAGCTGGGCAGGCCCCGGTGACCACCACTGTGAACCTCTCCGCCATGCTCGCGGACCTGGAGGAGCTCGTCTGCTGCGAGTCGTTCTCCGCCGACCACGAGGCCGTGGCCCGCAGCGCCGCCGTGGTCGCCGGCCAGGGGCGCCGCCTGCTCGGCGCACCTCCGGAGACGATCGTGATCGACGGCGTGACGCACCTGCGGTGGAGCTTCGGCGAGCCGCGTGTGCTGCTGCTCGGCCACCACGACACGGTCTGGCCGATCGGTTCCCTCCGCTCGCGGCCGTGGTCGATCGCCGGCGGGATAGCGCGGGGGCCCGGCGTGTTCGACATGAAGGCCGGGCTGGTGCAGATGTTCCACGCGCTGGCCGCGCTCCCCTCCCCGGACGGCGTGTGCGTGCTGGTCACCGGGGACGAGGAGCTCGGGTCGCCGTCCTCCCGCGCCCTGGTCGAGGAGTCGGCCCGCGGGCGCGCCGCCGCCTTCGTGCTGGAGGCGAGCGCCGACGGCGGCGCGCTCAAGACCGCGCGCAAGGGCATCTCCACGTACGAGATCGTGGTGCGCGGCCGGGCCGCCCACGCCGGCCTCGATCCCGGCAAAGGGGCCAACGCGGGAGTGGAGCTCGCCCACCAGATCCTCGCCGTCGCCGCGATGGCCGCTGAGGGCGGCACGGAAGGAACCTCGGACGCAAACCCGGACGCAAACCCGGACGGCACGACGGTCACGCCGACGCTGCTGTCCGGCGGCACCACCGTGAACACCGTGCCCGCGCTGGCCCGCCTGGCCGTGGACGTCCGCGTGCCGACCGTCACGGCCCAGCTCCGCGTGGACGCGCTGATGCGGGCGCTGTCGCCCCGGACGCCCGGAACCCGCCTGGAGGTCCTCGGCGGCCCGAACCGCCCGCCGCTCGAACCGGCCTCGTCGGACGGCCTGTTCGCGCTCGCCCAGCGGGTCGCCGCCGGCCTCGGACTCGCTCCCCTTCCGAGCGCGGCCGTCGGGGGCGCGTCGGACGGCAACCTCACCGCCGGCGTGGGCTGCCCCACCCTGGACGGGCTCGGCGCGGTCGGCGGCGGCGCGCACGCCGACGACGAGCACGTGGTCGTGGCCGAGATGCCGCGCCGCGCCGCGCTGCTGACGGGCCTGGTCGAGGCGGTGCGCGGATGAGCGGCCCCATCGAGCCGCATGCCCACGAGCCGCATCCCCGCGAGCTGTCTCTGCGGGAACTGCACGCCATCGAGGAGTTCGAGGACGTCTGCCGGCTGTTCGCCGGCATCTGGCGGCCGGATCCCGGGGGCGCTCCGGTGACGGCGGAGATGATGCGCGCGCTCTCCCACGCCGGCAACTACGTCGCGGGGGCCTACCGACATGACCGGCTGGTCGGCGCGTCGGTCGGGTTCGTCGCGGCCCCGCCGCGGCGGGCGCTGCACTCCCACATCACCGGGACTCTCGCCGGGCAGGGCGCCGGTTTCGCGTTGAAGCTGCACCAGCGCGAGTGGGCGCTCGACCGCGGCCTGGAGACGATCACCTGGACGTACGACCCGCTGGTGCGCCGCAACGCCCACTTCAACCTCGCCAAGCTCGGCGCCCGGCCCGAGGAGTACCTGCCCGCCTTTTACGGCACCATGGGCGACGCGATCAACGCCGGGGACGAGAGCGACCGGGTGCTCGCGGTCTGGCGCCTGACCTCGCCGCGCGTGCTCGCCGCCGTACGGCGTGAGCCGTCCCCGATGGGGATCCCGCCGGACGCGGTCACCGGGCTGGACGACGACGGCGGCCGGCCCGTGCGGGGCCGCACCGACGCCGAGACGGTGCTGGTCGCCGTACCCGGAGACATCGAGACCCTGCGCGTGACGGATCCGGCCGCGGCCCGGGCCTGGCGGCTGGCCCTGCGCGAAGTGCTCGGCGACCTGCTGCGCGACGGCGCGCGGGTCACCGGGTTTCACGACAAGTCCTGCTACGTCGTCCGCCGGGACGGCCGCGACGAAGGGAGCGGCGGCGACTGCCGCGCACTGGTATGAAAACCACGGGCATGAAAACCACGGGCATGAAGATCACCGGGATCGAGCTGCGGCGGATCGCGATGCCGCTGGTCGCGCCGTTCCGCACGTCGTTCGGCACCGAGACGCGGCATGACGTGCTGCTGCTGCGCGTCGTCACCCCCGACGCCGAGGGCTGGGGCGAGTGCGTGGCGATGTCCCAGCCGCTGTACTCCTCCGAGTACGCCGAGGGCGCGGCCGACGTGCTGCGCCGCTTCCTGATCCCCGCGCTGCCCTCGCGTCCCGGCCCGTACGCCGTCAACGAGGCGCTGCACCCGATCAAGGGGCACCGCATGGCCAAGGCGGCCCTGGAGACGGCCGTGCTGGACGCCCACCTGCGTGCCACCGGGCAGTCGCTCGCCGCCTTCCTCGGCGCCACCAGGAGCCGGGTGCCGGCCGGGGTCTCGGTCGGCATCATGAACTCCGTCCCCGAACTGCTCGACGCCGTCACGGGCTACCTGGACGAGGGTTATGTCCGCATCAAGCTCAAAATCCAGCCCGGCTGGGATCTGGAGCCCGTACGCGCCGTACGCGAGCGATTCGGCCCCGAGCTGCCGTTGCAGGTCGACGCGAACGCCGCCTACACCCTTGCCGACGCTCCCCACCTGGCGCGCCTGGACGATTTCGGCCTGCTGCTCATCGAGCAGCCGCTGGCCAACGACGACATGGTCCAGCACGCCCGGCTCGCCCGGTCGATCCGCACGCCGATCTGCCTGGACGAGTCGATCGAGTCCGCCGAGCACGCGGCGGCGGCCATCTCCCTCGGCGCCTGCTCGGTCGTCAACATCAAGCCCGGCCGGGTCGGCGGTTACCTCGAAGCCCGGCGCATCCACGACCTGTGCCGAGCGCACGGCGTCGCGGTCTGGTGCGGCGGCATGCTGGAGACGGGCATCGGCCGCGCCGCGAACGTCGCACTGGCCGCGCTTCCCGGTTTCACCCTGCCCGGCGACACCTCCGGCTCCCGCCGCTACTACAGCACCGACATCACACCGCCCTTCGAGCTCGAAGACGGTCATCTGACCGTGCCCACCGGCCCCGGCATCGGGGTCGAGCCGATCCCGTCGCTGCTGGACGAGGTCACCGTCGCCACGGAGTGGATCTCTCTCTGACGGCACCGTCCATACCGCCCGTCCATACCACCCGCCCATGCCGGCCGCCCATGCCGCCGACGCGTGCCTGCCGCCTGCGAGCAGAGGATTCGGTTGGCTGTCATTCCCGTAGCCTCCGGGCTCCCGCGAGGCGATGGTAGGTGAAGGCCCAGCGGTCTGTGCCGGTCTTGCGGCGGGTGTAGCGGTCGGGGTGCTGGTAGCGGTCGCGGTTGTGGAACTGGCAGGCCGGGCCCAGCAGTTTGAGGTCGGTCAGGCCGCCGCTGCTCCAGTTGTCGGCGTGGTCGATCTGGCACCTGGTGGCCGGCAGCGGGCAGCCGTCGATCCAGCAGGTGGCATAGCGCGCGTAGATCGCCCGCCGCTGGGCGGGGGTGGCCAATCGGACCTTGCGGCCCATGTCCAGGACCTGTCCCTCGGCGTCCATCACCAGGCGCACCAGGGTGGAGGTGCGGGCCAGCCGGTGCACGCCGGAGACGGGCAGCACCTGCCCCGTCGCCAGCAGCAACCCCGGCGCCGTCCCCAGCAGCGCCCCAGGCAGCCCTCCGGCCGACGCTCCCGGTGACGCCCCCGGCCCTGGTCCCGATGGCCTCTCCGGCTCTGGTCCCCGCGTGCCGGGCGCCCCCGGCGCTGCGGACGAGCACCGCGCCCTATCCCCGCACCCGCACCCGTATCCGGACGCGCCCTCGCCGTGCCACTGGTGCTCGTGGCCGTCATTCTCACGCGGGGGCTGCGCATCGCGGCAGTCCCCCGCAGGCCGAGGCCCGGCGTGGGCGTGATGGGCACAGGTGTCCCCAGGAGGATCAGGCGACCGCCACTCACCCCACCGCGACACCCGCGAGTGCCACTCCTGCCGCTGTGACTCCCCCGGCCTCGGCACGCTCTGCCGTGGCGGGCTCTGCTGTGACTCCCTCTGCTGTGGCTCCTGATGCGACTCGCTCCGCTCGCTGCTCTTCGCCTGCGCGCGTCCGGTCACGTCATCGCCGGACCGCGTGTCACGGGATCCGGTTGCAGGGTTGGCGCTGTTGACGGCGCTCTCGACGAAGGCATTTGCGGCTACATCGGCATCGGCCCCGGCACCTACCGCAGGAACGGTCTCCTCGGCGTCACCGGTGCCGGCAACGGGGCCGTTGCCGCCGACGTCGTGCGTGTCGCCCTCGTCGACGAGGGCAGCGGTGTCCTCGCCGTCCCGGCTGACGGGCGCGTCCTCGGCGTGCCGGGCCATCTCGGCGTCTTCGGCGTCCTGGCTGTCTCCAGTCCCCTCGGTGTTCTGGGCGCTGTGGCTGTCATGAGTGTCTTCGGAGGTCTCGGGGCCGGGGGTGGGGTCGGCAGGGAGGGATTCGGCGTTGACCAGCACCAGAAGCTCGGCGGCGATCTTCTCCTCCAGCAACGCCATGAACGCATCCGCCTGACGCACTCGCAGCGGCCGGTCATCGCCCTCCGCCCTGGGCCTGGCATACGCATCCAGCAACGCCTGCAACCGGGCGGCATGCTCACGCGGCAGATAGAACTCCCCCTCCAGCCCGCCGCCCTTGCCGGGGCGCACCCGCAGGAACCGCCGCCCGTAATCGGCCCGCTCATCACGGTCCTCACCATCGGGGTCCAGCACCGCCCGCAGATAACGGCCGGCCCTGGCCACCTCCGCCGCGCCCGCCTTGCCCGCCAGCTCCAGCAGGATCGGCTCAGCCACCGCAGCCTGCTCATCGGACAGGCCGGCAACGGCGGTGCAGATGGCCTCCACCACCCCCGCCGCCAACCCACCGGCCGCGAACTTCTCCCGCACCCGCGGCAGGCGGGCCAACTCGATCCCCAGGGCCAGCAGCCGGCCCGCACCCGCGACGCTCATTCCTCCGGCGGTGCGCAGCCAACTGCGGATGGAGGCATGCCCATGCCGCCGGGCCTGCCCCGCCCGATGCACCCGCCCCACCCGATCCGCCAACGCCGAGGTGATCCGATCCCGCGCGAACACCAACTCCTCAGCCTCAGCCAGACAGACATCCACATCGTCCGGAACCCGCGCCAACGCCAACGCCCGCGCCGACTCACAAACAGAACCCACCAGCACCCACGACGACCGACCCCGGCGATCACCCGCGCCACGACCACCAGCACCAGCACCGCTTTCAGTCGCATTGCCGGTGGCATCGCCGTCGGCCTCCCCAGCGGTGGCCTCCGCCATACCGGCGTCGTCGGCCGCATTGCCCGTACCGGCACCCGCAGAGCGAACAGACGAAACCCCAGCGTCTGCGGTTCCTGCGCAACTGGCGCGATTACCCCTGTCCTCCCCCGGGACGGGTTGCCCGGAGAGCAGATCGCGGGCGAGGGAGTCTTCGGACGACCACAGGGACGAGTTGGCGATGAGCTCGTCCCACCAGTCGCCGGATGGCGCATTCGAAGGCCGAGGATGTGCGGGAGCGACTTCAATGGGCTCCATCACATCTCCCCCTTCATTCGAATGCCTGTACGAATTCTTTCATCGACCGATGTTTACAGCAAGCTCACCGAACGATTACTTGGAGTCACAGGATCGAGCCCGTCGGGCAGCCCCGAGGACGTGCACCGCCGGGTGAGCTGACGGGTTCTGCGCCCCCGTGGCGCGTCGTGCTATCGGCCGAAGATGCGCATCTGGAGCATGACGCTGAGCCGTGCGTCGGGGTCGGTCAGGTCCAGCCCGCCGATCTCGGTCAACCGCTTGAGGCGGTAGCGGAAGGTGTTGGCGTGCACGTGGACCCGCGCGGCGGCGGCGTTGACGTCGCCGAAGGCGTCCAGATAGGCCCGCAGCGTGGCGACCAGCTCGCTGCCGTGCTCGGCGTCGTACGCGAGCAGCCGCTCGTACGGCCCGGTGGGCGCCTGCTTCTCCGCCCGGACCAGATCGGAGAACTGGAGCAGCAACGCCTCGAAGTGCACGCTCGTGTACCCGGCCGCCTGGCCGGAGGCGCCCCTGGCACGCAGCACCCGCAGCGCCCGGTCGGCGTCGGCCCGCGACCGGGCCACCTCGGCGAGGTCGGCCGCCAGGCGGCCCACGCCGATGTTGGCCGCGTGCCGGGGGCCGACCCTGGTCAGGAAGCTCTCCGCCACGCGTACGGCCCGTGCCTCCTCCTGCCCGCCGGCCTGCAGAGGGAGCACGGCGTAGGCCACCGAACCGACCAGCGCGGCGGCGGCCTTCGGGTGGATGGCCCCGACGTGCAGGGCGAGAGCGTCGCAGAACCGCTGCCGGTCGCTCTCCAGCCGGGCGGCGTCGTCGTACGCCTCCTCGGTGAGCTGGGCCGCGAGCACGCACAGGCGCTCGCTCGCCACGCCCAGCCGGCCCGCCGCCTCGGCGGCGTCGCGGCCGCCGGCGAGCACCGTCGACAGGAGATCGGCGCGCAGCCGCCTGCTGGTGTCGGCCCCGGCGCGCTGCCGCAGGAGCTGCAGCGCGACGATCTTGGCGGCGTCGGCGAGGGCGCGCCGCCGCTGCTCGCTGAGCGGCTCGCGCACCGCGGCCCAGATGGAGCCGAGGATCTCGTCGCCCGAGCGGACGGCCACCGCCGCCCGGTTGATCCCCTCGTCGTGCAGTTCGATGTAGATCGGCTCACGGCTCTGGTAGAGCCGGCGGAAGACGCCCCCTTCCTCCAGCATCCGCCGGTACCGCTCCGGCACCTGACGACCGAGCACGGTCGCCACCCGCCCGGGGTCGGCCTCCTCCTGCCGCTCGGAGTACGCCAGCACCCGCGAGGAGCGGTCCTCGATGGTCACCGGCGCGTCCAGCAGCGCGCACACGGCGTTGGCCAGCGAGAACAGGCCGTCCGGCGACTCGTCCAGGAGCGGGTCCCGCAGCTCGGCCAGCAGGGAGCGCAGCAGCGCCGCCACCTGGGCCCAGGACGCGGCGCGGGTGAGACCGAGCACCGCGACCCCGGTCTCCCGGACCTTCGCGCGGAGCGGATCGTCGACCTCCACCGGCTGCTTCACGACGATTCCGGCCGCCGGACCGGCCGCGTCGAGCAGGGCCCGTATCCGCTCGGCCGAGTCCACCCCGACGGCGAGCACGAGAGCCCCCTCCTGCAGCAGCGGCTCGTCCAGGGGGTCGTAGATGTGCACCCCGGTGACCTCGGCGTCGAGGTCACCGGGTGAGGCGGCCACGTCGAGCACGGTGCTGCCGAGATCCTCCAGGACCCGGCGCAGGCTGGCGCGCGGCCGTGCGTCCATCCTCCGCCTCAGCCGATCCTGGGCGTGGCCCGTGCGCCGAGGTGGACGTACGGCGTGCCGTCGGGGAGCCGGAAGAACACCGCGGACCACCAGTCGGGCTGCCCCTGCGGGCGGCCGACGAACGTGACGTCGTCCACCGGCACGAGGTCGAGGTCCATGGGCGGCTGCGCGCCGGCGAGAGCCCCGGTGGCCTCGATGTGCGTCGCCAGGGCTCCGTCGCGCACGGTCATCGTGATCCGCGTGCCGGTTCGCTCGTAGACCCCGGCGTACCGCTCCACGTCGGTCTCGTACGGCTCGGCCGGCGGGCCGAGCACGGGCGGGACGGCCAGGCCGAGCAGGTCGCCGAACAGCTCGGTGGCGACGGCGTGCTGGAAGGCGCCGGTCTGGCCGCCGTTGGCCAGCACGCACGCGACGGTACCCGCCTCGGGGACCGCCCAGAGCATGGCGGCCTGGCCGATCGTGTTGCCGCCGTGCGAGATCACCCGGCGGCCGTCCCACTCGTCGAGGATCCAGCCGATCCCCCACTGCCTGCCCAGGGTGTGCGGGTTCGGGATGTCCACCTGCGGCTCCCACATCGCGCGGGGATCGGCGAGCAGGCCGCCCTCCAGATGGGCACGGGCGAAGGCCACGACGTCGGCGGCGCGGGCGCAGATCAGCCCGGCCGGTCCCGCCGAGCGCATCAGGCCCCACATCGGCGCCGGCGCACCGTCGATGTGGCCCATGGCCGCGCGGAACCGCAGGACGTCCTCCGGCAGGGTCCAGGTGTGGGTCAGGCCCAGCGGCTCGACGATCTGCTCGCGCAGCGCGGCGTCCCACACCTTGCCGGTCAGGCGTTCGACCACCCGCCCCGCGACGGAGAAGCCGGAGTTGCAGTACGACTGGGTGGCGCCGAGCGGGTGGTTCTGCGCGAGGTCCGCGCACGCCTCGACGTACTTCTCCAGGCAGTCGTCGCCTCGGCCCGTGTCGAGGAACAGGTCCCCGTCGATGCCCGAGGTGTGCGACAGCAGGTGCTGGAGCGTGACCCTCTTGGTCACCTCCGGGTCCGCGACCCGGAACTCCGGCAGGATCTCCCGCACGGGGGTGTCGAGGGTGACCCGCCCCTGCTCGGCCAGCAGCATGATCTGCGTCGAGGTCCACACCTTCGTGATCGAGCCGATCTGGAAGAGGGAGTCGGGAGTCGCCTCGACGCCGGTGGCGACGTTGAGCACGCCGGCGGCGAACTCGCGGACCTCTCCCTCGTGCAGGAAGGCCAGGGCCGCGCCGGGGATCTCGTACTCGGCGATCAGCTCACCGAGCCGTGTCCGCCATCGTCCTGCGGTGTCAGCCATCGAAGGGGTCCTTCCGTCGCCGGGCTCGTCGCCCGAACGCTAGGCGACCTTCCCTGCCGCTGCTTCGTCCGGCTCAACGAACCGGCACGCCGTCCGTGGTGGGATTCTCCAACACAACGCGCCGTATTTCGAACAGGAAGCAGCCGAACTCCACGGCCCGCACGTGGACCATCGCCGCCTCCGGGTCCTCCAGCAGCCTGTCCAGGAGGATCGACGCCGCGAGAGGATCGGCCGACTGGTGCGCGTCCACGAGGTACCCGTTCAGGATGGAACCGTCGGCGCGGTAGGTGCGGAAGACCCGCCGCGGGCCGCCCATGGCCGCGGGATAGCCCTGCGCCGGTCCCCCGCACGGCTCCTCGTGGACGAAAACCGGCCCGACCTCCTCGTACGCCCCGGGGTCCGCACCGGTCTCCAGCGCCCAGCGGCGCAGCGGCGCGTAGGCCGCGAGCAGGATCGCCTCCCCGGGCCGGGAGCGGCGCAGGCAGCAGCGCAGCGGGTTGCCGCCCTCGCGCTCGACGATCCGGCGCGGCCGGCGCCCGGCGTCGTCGGTCTTCCTCAGCTGGTCGAGCACGTCGGGCGCGATGGCCCTGATCTCGTACGTCATAGCCCTCATGGTGGCCTCGCGACCGTCCGCGGGGCTGGCGGAAAACGGACGGCGCGTCAGGAGGCGCTGACGGTCTCCGGCACGCTCTCCTCGTCGGCCGCCTTGGTGGCCTTGCGCTTCAGCCACACCGTGGTGCCCAGCCCGAACAGGAGGGCGACCACCAGCCCGACCCAGGAGAAGCCCTTGAGCCACTTGTCGGCCACCACGCCCAGGTAGTAGATCGCGGCCGTGGTCCCGCCGGCCCACACCACGCCGCCGAGGATGTTGGCGACGAGGAAGCGCCAGTAGGGCATGTGCAGCGCGCCGGCCAGCGGCCCGGCGAGGATCCGCAGCAGGGCCACGAAGCGGCCGAAGAACACCGCCCACATGCCGTGACGGTTGAACACCTGCTCCGCCTTGGCGATGTGCGCCGGGCCGAAGTGCTTGGGGAAGCGCCGCCCCAGACGGTCGAACAGCGGCCGTCCGCCTCTGCGGCCGATCAGGTAGCCGATCGAGTCCCCGACGATCGCGCCGCCGCTCGCGCAGATCCCGACGACCAGGGGGTCCACGACTCCTCTGGACGACAGCAGCGCGGCGCTCACCAGCACGATCTCACCCGGGAGCGGGATGCCCAGGCTCTCCAGCCCGATGACGGCGCCCACGAGCACGTAGACCCAGACGGACGGGATGGTCTGCAGCCACTCGTCGACGTGCATCTCACTCCTCATGGCGGGGAAACAGCACCCATTCTGCCGTCGCCCCGCGAGTGCGGCATCCGCCGCAAGGACCAACAGGCGTAAGCCCGCAGAACGACGGGCGCGCCCCCGCCTCCGACCTGGAAACGATCAACCGCGCATGGCGGCGCGTACGGCCTCGCGCATCGCGGCGTGGACGGCCGCGTTGCGCGCCCGGTCGGTACGCGCCTCCACCAGCCGCAGGCCGTCCCCCTTGATCGCCCTGGACAGCTCCTCGGGATCATCCACCAGCGTGTACGGCAGGCCGCTCGCGGCGGCCAGGTAGCCGAAATCCACTCCGTGGGGGGTGCCGAAGACCCGCTCGAACGGGTCCTCGATCGCGGCCTGCGGCAGCAGCGAGAAGATCCCGCCGCCGTCGTTGTTCACCACCACCAGGCACAGGTCGGGCCGGGGCTCGCGCGGGCCGAGGATGAGCCCGTTCTGGTCGTGCAGGAGAGTCAGGTCGCCGATCAGCGCGTACGCCGGCCCGTTGTGGGCGAGCGCGGCCCCGACGGCGGTGGAGACCAGGCCGTCGATGCCCGAGGCGCCCCGGTTGGCCATGAGCCGCAGCCCTCGCCGCGGGCGCATGGCCTGGTCGAGGTCGCGGATCGGCATGGACGAGCCGCAGAACAGCAGCGACCCGTTGGGCAGCACCTCGGCGAGGTCCCTGGCCAGCCGCGGCTCGGTCAGCCCGGAGGAGTCGAGCACCGTGTCGAGCGCCTCGCGGGCCAGTCGGTCGGCGTTCCGCCAGGCACGCAGCCAGGCGTCCCCTCCCGCGGCGATCGGGATCTCCACGGCCTGGGCCACCTGGGTCGCCGAACGCGTGGGGTCGGGCCACCGGGTCAGGTCGGGGGCCACGACGATGTGCTCCTCGGCCCGGCGCAGCCACGACAGCAGCGGGCGCGAAAGCCCGGGGCGGCCGAGGGTGACCACGACGTCCGGCCGGTGGGCGTCGGCCCACTCCTGGTCGCCCAGCAGGAAGTGGTAGGTCGAGATCGCGTGGTCGCCGTACCGGCCGCCGCCGTTGGGCTCCGACAGCACGGGCCAGCCCGCCATGCCCGCGGCGGCGACGTACCGCCGCACGTTGGCGGCGCCGTCGCCGACGACCAGCACGCCGCGCCGGGTCGGCGGGATGTGCAGGGCGGCGGACGGCGGCGCGACCCGCGCCCTCATCCACGCGCCCGAGGCGTCGCCGTCGAGGGGCTCGCACCAGCTCGCGTCGCCGTCGGGGATCAACGGCTCGCGGAAGGCCACATTGAGGTGGACGGGGCCGGGGTCCGGCGGGCCGGCGGCGCGCTGGCAGGCCCGGCACACCAGGGACCGCCAGTAGGCCACCTGGCCGGGCCGCTCCTCCGGCACGCCGACCTCGGCGAACCAGCGCACGGCCGAACCGTACAGCTTGACCTGGTCGATCGTCTGGTTGGCGCCGGTGCCGCGCAGCTCGGGCGGCCGGTCGGCGGTCAGCAGGAGCAGCGGGACCCCCGACTCCGACGCCTCGATCACGGCGGGGTGGAAGTTGGCCGCCGCCGTGCCGGAGGTGCAGACCAGAGCCACCGGCCGCTCGGACCGCTTGGCCAGGCCGAGCGCGAGGTACGACGCCGAGCGCTCGTCGACGCGTACGTGCAGCCGCAGCCGCGACTCGCCGTGCGCGGCGAGCGCCAGCGGCGCGGACCGGGAGCCCGGGGCGAGCACCACATCGGTGACCCCGCACCGCACCAGTTCGTCGATCAGGACGGTCGAGAGAGCGGTCGCCGGGTTCACCGCCGCGCCTCCAGAACGCCCCGGCCGGCCCGGTTTATGTCCACCCGCCCGTCTCCTCCCGTTCCCGCAGCCGCAAGCGTACGGCAAAACGGAGAGGCCGCCGCCATTCCGCGGCCTCTCCCGGAGCCCGTCAGGGCCGGCGGGGATACTTCGAGAAGTCCGGCTTGCGCTTCTCCTTGAACGCGTCGCGGCCCTCCTGGGCCTCCTCGCTCATGTAGTAGAGCAGCGTCGCGTCGCCAGCGAACTGCTGCATGCCGGCCGCGCCGTCGGTCACCGCGTTGAGCGCGCCCTTCAGCATGCGCAGCGCGAGGGGCGACTTCTCCAGCAGCTCGCGGGCCCACTGGACGGTCTCCTCCTCCAGGCGCTCCACCGGCACGACGGCGTTGACCAGGCCCCACTGGAGCGCGGTCTGGGCGTCGTACTGACGGCACAGGTACCAGATCTCGCGGGCCCGCTTGAGGCCCACGGTCTCGGCGAGCAGCCAGGAGCCGTACCCGCCGTCGAACGAGCCCACCTTGGGACCGGTCTGGCCGAACTTCGCGTTGTCGGCGGCGATCGTCAGGTCGCAGCAGACGTGCAGCACGTGGCCGCCGCCGATGGCGTAGCCCGCCACCATCGCGATGACCGGCTTGGGGCAGCGGCGGATCTGCACCTGCAGGTCCAGGACGTTGAGCCGGCCGATGCCGTGGGTCTTGTCGTCCACGTAGCCGTCGTCGCCGCGGATCTTCTGGTCGCCGCCGGAGCAGAACGCCTTGTCCCCGGCGCCGGTGAAGATGATCACACCGACCTCGGTGTCCTCCTGGGCCCGGTCGAAGGCCTCACGGAGCTCGAACAACGTCGTGGGGCGGAAGGCGTTGTGCCGCTCGGGGCGGTTGATCGTGATCTTCGCCATGCCCTCGGCGGTCTCGTAGATGATGTCCTCGTACTCGCCCGACCGCTTCCAGTCGACCCCGCTCGTCACACCCGCTCCTTCGTCGTCACCTGCCAGGCGGCGACCTGCGGCCACCGCGCCGGGACTAACCTTACGACCGTGCTCAGCCCTCCCGGACACCGCCCAGGACAGCGACCCGTGCACGCCCTCGTCCTGCCTCCGGGGCCCGCCCTGTCGGAGGCCGTACGGCAGGCCCTGACCGGCGACGGGCCCGCCGTGCTGCCGCTGTCCCCGGATCTGCCCGGGCCCGCGCTGGAGGCGACGCTCGCCGCGCTGCGGCCGACCCACGTCGTCACCGCCGACGGCGTGCGGCGCGAGCCGGACGGGGAGCCCTCCGACGCGGCGCTGATCATCGCGACCTCCGGCTCCACCGGCGCCCCCAAGGGCGTGGAGCTGACGGCCGAGGCGCTGCTCGCCTCGGCCCGGGCCTCGCTGGCCAGGCTCGGCGCCCGCGAGGGCGACCGCTGGCTGTGCTGCCTGCCGCCCTCGCACATCTCCGGCGCGCAGGTGCTCATCCGGTCGCTGCTGTGCGGCACCGAGCCGATCGTCCATCCCCGCTTCTCCCCCGCCGAGGTCATCGCGAGCCGGGCCGACTACGTCTCACTGGTCCCCACCCAGGTGCGGCGCGTGCTCGACGCGGGTGCGGACCTCACGGCCTTCCCCGTGATCCTGCTCGGCGGGGCCGCCGCTCCCGCCGGCCTGCTCGCCGAGGCCCGCGCCGCCGGACTCCGGATCGTCACCTCGTACGGCATGAGCGAGACGAGCGGCGGGTGCGTGTACGACGGCGTGCCGCTGGACGGCGTCGAGGTCAAGATCGGCGGCGACGGGCGGGTGCGGATCTCGGGCTCGGTGCTGTTCTCGGGCTACCGGCTGCGTGAGGAGCGGCCCTTCGAGGGCGGCTGGTTCGTCACCTCCGATCTCGGCTCGATGGAGAACGGGCGGCTCACCGTGCTCGGCCGGGCCGACGACGTGATCAACACCGGCGGCCGGAAGGTCGTGGCCGGCGCGGTCGCCGAGGTCCTGGCCGGGCACCCGGCCGTACGCGACGTCGTGGTGGTGGGCAGGCCCGACCCCGAGTGGGGTGAGATCGTGGTCGCCGTCGTGGTTTCGGGGGACACCCGCGAGGTCACGCTCGACGAGCTGAGGGGCTTCGCCAAGGAGCGGCTGCCCGCCTACGCCGCGCCGCGTGCCGTCGAGCTGGTGTCCCAGATTCCCCTCCTTCCGAACGGCAAACCGGATATGGTCGCTCTGAAGAACCGGAAGTGAAGATCCGGAACCGCGGGTGACCGTCGTGCGTCTATGAGAGCGGGGGAAGGGGACGCCGCATGCAACCGATCCGCCTCACGCCGGCCCACAAGATGATGGCCTCCGCCGTGCTCGTCGGCGTCGTCATCGTGGGCGGAGCGTCGGTCACCGCCGCCGCGTTCGCCGGGCGCCTCGACGACGTCGCGAAGGCGGGCGACGCTCCCGCCGCCAAGCTCGGCCCGGCGGGTCGCGGCCACGAGGGATCGCGCGAGATCCTCCCGGCCGACTCCGGCCGCGGCGGCTTCACCGGACCGAGGTCCACTCCCGACCCCGACGTGGTGTCGGAGGCGCTCACGGACGACCCGGACGGGGTCGCCGGCTACTGGACCTCCGAGCGCATCGAGGACGCCGACCCCATGCCGATGCCCGAGGTCAGCGTCACCATCATCCCCGACTGACAGCACCTACCGGCCGGGCCGCCCGGCCGGATCCACCGCCCTCCCCCGCGGGGTGAGGGAACAAACCAGGCGCGAGAGCGTTATTGATACTGGTGCGCTGAGCCGCCGGACGCCGCGCCCCGATCGCAAGCATTCGAAACCATGAACTCCGCAAGGAGGAGGTGTCCTCATGCCCCGGACCGCCGTGGCGGCCTCGCCCGAGCGCGAGGTGACCCCGACGACGCTCGACCTGCTGCTGGAGCGAGGCCGTGCGCAGGGTCGCCTTTCCCTGTCGGAGCTGCGCGAGGCCTTCGCCAAGGCCGGCGTCAGCCCCGTCGAGGGCCGCTCGATCCTGCGCGAGCTGACCGAGGCGGGCGTGAACCTGGCCGCCGACACGGACAACGGCACGCCGGGCGGCACCGCCCCCGCGGGCACCCAGAAGGGCAAGGCTCCCGCCAGGAAGTCCCGCCGCGCCGCCCAGGCCGAGGCCGCCAAGAAGAGCGCGCCCGCCGCCAGGAGCGCCGCGAAGAAGACCGACGAGGAGCCTTACGACGAGGAGCTCCAGGTCGACGAGGCCGAGACGGAGGAGAGCGAGACGCTCGACCTCGACGACACCTCGTCGGTCATGGGCGACTCGGTGCACACCTACCTGAAGTCCATCGGCCGCCGCACCCTGCTCACCGCCGCCCAGGAGGTGGAGCTGGCCAAGCGCATCGAGGCCGGGCTGTACGCCGAGTACAAGCTCGAGACCGCCCTGGAGAGCGGTGAGCGCCTCGCCCCGGGCGTCCGCGAGGACCTGGAGTGGGTCATCGAGGACGGCAGGCGGGCCAAGGACCACATGCTGGAGGCCAACCTCCGCCTGGTCGTCTCGGTCGCCAAGAAGTACACCGACCGCGGCATGGCCCTGCTCGACGTCGTGCAGGAGGGCAACCTCGGCCTGATCCGCGCCGTCGAGAAGTTCGACTACACCAAGGGCTACAAGTTCTCGACGTACGCCATGTGGTGGATCCGGCAGGCCATCCAGCGCGGCTTCGCCGACTCGGCCCGTACGATCCGGCTGCCCGTCCACGTGCTGGAGATGCTGTCGAAGCTGTCGCGCGTCGAGCGTGACATGCACCAGCGGCTCGGCCGGGAGCCCACGCCGGAGGAGCTGGCCGTCGAGCTGGACAAGACTCCGGACCAGATCGAGGAGCTGCTGCGCACCAGCCGGCAGCCGATCAGCCTCGACTCGACCATCGGCGAGGACGGCGAGACCCGGATCGGCGACCTCATCGAGGACGTCGACTCCCCCGAGGCGTCCGAGGTCGTGGACCGGCAGCTGCTGGCCGAGCAGCTCAAGGGCGTGCTGAGCAACCTGTCGCCGCGCGAGGCCAAGATCATGAGCCTGCGCTTCGGGCTGGCCGACGGCAAGCCGCACACGCTGGACGAGATCGGCAAGCACCTGGGCCTGACCCGGGAGCGGATCCGCCAGCTCGAGAAGGAGTCGCTGTCCAAGCTGCGCCACCCGAGCAACACCCGTCCGCTGCTCGACTGGGCTAGCTGAGATCTGGGCCGGCTGAGCGCCGCCTGATCCGGACATGAGTACGGCCCGCGTCCCCGTGAGGGGGGCGCGGGCCGTACGGCTTTCAGGCCCCCGGCTGGTCGTCCCGCCGCCCGCCCCGGAGCCTGCGCAGGAAGGTCCACAGCGCGGACCGGGCGGCCGGGCGGTCGCCGGCGGCGGGGGCGCCGGACGGCTGCCGCCCACCCTCGCCGCCCGTGCTCCCCGAGCTATCCGTGCTGCCCGAGATACCCGAGCTACCCGCATGGCTCCTGTCGCGCGGCCCGGACGCCGGCCGCACCTCGTACTGCACGGGCAGGGCGCGCAGCGCCCGCATGAAGGGAGAAGGGCGCCAGGGCAGCTGGTCGGGCGGCAGCGCGAGGCCCAGCGCCGCGAACCGCTCGAGCAGCCGGCGCACGGCGATCGTGGTGATCTGGGTGGCCAGTCGCCGGCTCGGGCATCGGTGCGGGCCCGCGCCCCACGACAGGTGCGCGCGGGTGCTGCGCACGGTGTCGTCACTCAGCGCGGAGGCCATCCGCGGGTCGGCGTTCGCCGCCGCGACGGACAGCAGCACGGGGTCGCCCGCGGCGATCGTGAAGTTCCCCAGCTTCGCCTCCGCCCTGGCGTAGCGGAGGGTGACGTTGGCGATCGCCGGTTTCAGCATCGCGACCCGGTTCACCACCTCCTCGATCGCCCCCGTCGACAACGCCGCCCGCAGCCGCGGGTTGGTGATCATCTCGACCACCGCGTTGCAGATCAGACTGCCGGTGAAGTCGAGGAAGGCGGGCAGCAGGAACAGCTCGCGGGCCAGCTCGTCGTCGGTGAAGTCCGGCTTGGCGGCGAGCAGGTAGGAGGGGACGTCCTCGCCGGGCCGTCTCCGCTTGACCGTCGTGAGTTCCAGGAAGGTGGCGTAGAGCCGCTGGAACGCCCCGCCGGAGTCAGGGCCGTCCAACAATCGCCACAGGTCCATCACCAGGTTGTCGCCGCGGTCGATGCTGATGCCGAACAGGTGGCCCGCGACCATCAGCGGCAGCGGCCGCCCGTACTGCGCGCACAGGTCCGCGAGCCCCGTGGACGTGCCCTCCGTGATGACGTCGACGAGCTCGTCGCAGTAGCGCAGGATGGCGCGTTCCATCGCCTGCGCCTGCGGATGAGCGGGGTCCTGGTACGGCCGGAGGGCGGCGTCCCAGGCCGCGCGGCCCTCGCGATGCCTGTCCCCGTCCTGGAACCCGGTGTTGTCCGCCGCGAGCAGGGTCAGCGGCGGCCAGTCGGCGGGCACGCGGCCCTCGGCGAACGCCCGCCAGTTGGCCACGCACTTGCTCCAGCGCTCGCCCGCGTTCTGCAGGACGTGCAGCACCTCGTCGTAACCGAGGACGAACCACACGGGCACACCGAGGAGATCGACCGGCGCCACAGGGCCGTAGGTGCTCCGGAGGCGTTCGTGGACGAGCGCGGGTTCGGTGTCGTACTCCCTGGTGATCAGGGGTTCCAGCGGTGACGACGACAGCGAGTCGGGGATCAAGGGGACGACCTGCCTTCCTGGCCCCGAGCCCCTGACGCTCGGCTCGGGTGTGAGGCGGAATCGTAGACCTTCGCGGCTCCCTTGTCAGGAGCCGCGATCACCGTCGTCGCGCCTGCGGGGCCGTACGCCGGGCCGGTCCAGACGCGCAGGCCAGACGTGCGGGCTCAGCGACCGGCGGCGGCCAGGCCCTTGCGCACGTCGCGCGGGGTCAGGCGGGCGGGGTCGCCCGTCTTGCCGGCACGGGGCACCCGCGGGATGCCGCTGAGGCGGTGCGCCTCGCGCAGCGTGCGCAGCCGGTTCACCTCGTCGGTCCACAGCGCGCCGTCGGGGGTGGCCCTCGCCTTGCGCCGGGCGATCCTGCTGTCGTAGGACTTCACACCGTACGTGGCACGCTGTCCCGCCTCGGCGGCGCGCAGCGCCTCGGTCAGCGCCGCGTCGAGGCCCAGGGCCGCCTCACGGAGCTCGGGGAGCGGCGCGCCCGCCGCCTTCGCCTCCTGGAACCGCCGCTGCGCCGCCCGGAGCTTGTCCAGCACGTGGTCGAAGTTCTTCCGGGTCTCCAGATCCGCGTGGTAGCGGACCTCCGCCTCCCGGCTCACCCGCGGACGGAAAAACGCCATCGTCAGCCCCTTCGTATCGGCTCGCGCATCGAACTCACGTCGCAAGCGGTAGCGTACGCGCTCCGCACGGAGGCCCGTACCGCAGGGTGCGTCGCCCTTTACGAAGTAAGGCTCGATATGGCAGCATGATCGCCATGCCTGCCAAGCGACCGCCCGTCCCCCTGTCCCGGGAGCGGATCATCGACGCCGCCCTGCACATCGCCGACGGCCAGGGCCTGCGCCGGCTGACCATGCGCAGGCTCGGCGACGCCCTCCAGGTGGAGGCCATGGCCATCTACCACCACCTGCCGCGAGGCAAGGAGGCGCTGATGGACGCCCTCGCCGAGCACGTGACGACCGTGGAGGTCGACCCGGCCGGCGCCGCCACCTGGCAGGACAGGGCGCGCGCCTGGGCGCGCGCGAGCCGCGCCGCACTGCTGGAACACCCGGGGGTGCTGTCGCTGGCCCTGACCAAGCCCCCGAAGGGGTCGGCCCTCATCGCGATCAGGGAGCAGACCGAGCAGCTGCGCGAGGCGGGGATCGGCGACCCGGCCCGGGCCGTCCGCGCGCTGCGGGCCTACGTGCACGGCAGCGTGGCCGTGGAGGTCCAGCAGTCGGGGTGGGCCGATCCGGACGCCGAGGTACGCGACGCGCGCACCGCCGAGGGCGAGCGCGACTTCGAGCACGGCCTCGACGCGCTGATCGCCGGGCTCGGCGGCTGAGGCACCGGATATCCGGGCCGTCCGCATCGATCCCGCCCGGCGACCGAAATCTGTGATCTCCCGGTTACCGGGCCGTCGGCGTGTCGAGGCCGGACCGTTGCCTGCAATGGGGCATTCTTGTGTACTAGGTCACATCAGTGCGCGCGAGCCTGCTCGGGGTGCGGCCGGGTCCCCTGCCCGACCGGCGGAAATGCTCCGAACGGACTATGTCGTACGGATGCGGCCGAGCCGCAAACTGGTGTAGTCCAGTGTGGTGTTCGTCATACCGAGCCCCTCGCACCCTGAACGAGGGCACTCGTGACGGCGCCCACGGGACGCCCGCAAGACAAAACGAGCGAACGAACGAAAAGACACGGAGCCCCGGCGATGTGCCCTCATGAACCGGCCTGTCCCACCGCGGACGCGAAGGACCGAGAAGCCGCCCGCACGATAGCCTGTCACCCCGAGCAGGGCTGGAGTCTGCTCTGCAACGGTGTCGTGCTGTTCGAGGACACCGGCGAACTGCTGCCGGACGGCGGCGTCATCGCCCCGCATCGCCCCACCGACATGGCCATCAGCGCCGCCTAGGCGGCAACAGCCACCGCGCCACCACCTCGCCCACCCGGGCGGGGTCCTTCTTGAACTCGTGTCCCTCCCCCGGGAGGACCACGAGACGTGCGGCGTCCTTCTCGTCCGGCACGCCGAACGGATCCCGATCCCCGTTGACCACGAGCACGGGGGTCCCCGCCTGCCGCAGTTCGTCCGCCCGTGAGCGTTCCGGCTTTCCCGGCGGGTGCAGCGGGAACGCGAGCGCCACCACCGCCTCGGCGCCGGCGGCGCGCGCGGTGCGGCAGGCGACCCGCGCGCCGTTGCTCCGCCCGCCCTGGACGAACGGCAGGCCCGGATGGCGCTCGCGGATCGCGGCGGCGATCGACAGCCACGCCTCGTCCTGCTTGACCGCCGACCCCGGCGCCCGCGCGCCGCGCAGCCGGAACGGCTGGATCACCCGGACGACCGTCCCCCCGGCGGCCAGGACCGCGTCACGTACGGCGAGCAGGTCGGGGGCGTCCACACCTCCCCCGGACCCGTGGGTCAGGACCAGCAGCAGCCGGGGATCGGACGCCTCGTCCACCTCGGCCAGGGCGCGGCCGTGCGGGGTCTCGATCTCCATGCGGGTGACGGTAGCGGGTCCGACCGGAGCAGGAGGAGGCGACCCTCCGATCGGAGGATGGCAGGCCGCCGCGGAAAGGGCCAGAATGTGATGGTGCCGGACATCGCATCGCAGCCGTCGCCCGCGACCGGGCGCCCCGTCCCCCCGCCGCCTGCGGCGCCCTCGACCCGTGAGGACCTGCGCGCCGTCATGGCGGCCCGCCGCGACCTCGGCCCGGAGTACGAGGACGCGCTGGTCGAGTCGTTCCTCGACAAGCTCGACGTCGAGATCGCCGCGCGGGTACGCAACGAGGTGGCGGCCCAGCTGCACCACCAGCCCCCGGGCAACCAGCCCAAGCAGAAGGACGGCGCCGTGGGCCTGGCCCTCGGCTCACTCGGCATCGGCATCCCGCTGACCGCCATCGCGGCCGGAGCCGGGCACTTTCCGGGGCTCCTGCTCGCCTGGGGCGGGATCATCGCGGTCAACTTCGCCTACGCCATCAGCCGCCGCAATCAGCGCTGAGCCCTGCCCGGCGGATCAGGCCTCCACGACGCCTTCCATGGCGGGGCGTACGTCCCGCCCGAGGCGCAGCCGCACCTGCTCGGCGAGCGCCGCGTCGGGGTGATCGAGGCCGTAGCGCCACACGGTCTCCGCGTCGCCGTCGCGGCCGCGCAACGGCAGCGTACGGGCCAGTAGTTCGATCGCGAGTGCGCCGGTGCCGGCGTCGGCCCCCTCTTGGCGGCTGTCCTCCACGGCCCCGGCGAACTGCGCGCACGCCATCTCCAGATGGGCCATGCCGAGCAGCACCCGCAGGCGCGCCGGGTCGGCCACCACGCTGACCGACAGCGCCTCCAGCAGGACGTCGGCGGCCCGCTCGGGCTCGCCGTCCTCCAGCAGCCGCTCGGCCATGCGCTCGACCACGACGGACAGGCCCTCGCCGGCCTCGCCGCGGTCCGGCGCGGCCTCGTCCGCGGCGAGCTCCGCGAAGATCGCGGCCGCGCCGTCGAGGTCGCCGCTCTCGGCGAGCCGGCGCGCGTGGTCGAGCCGGTCGGACCGCCGCCCGGAATCGATGGCCGTCATACAGGGGCCTCGCATGGTCGCAGGTGATGAGGAACGATCACCGCGATCTTAACGAGACCGGCCGCCGGGCGGGGCCGACATACTCAACTGATCAGTCCTCGTAGGCCTCGAGGGGCGGGCAGGAGCAGACGAGGTTGCGGTCGCCGTACGCCTGGTCGATCCGGCGCACCGGCGACCAGTACTTGTCGTCCCGGAGGCCGGGCACCGGGTAGGCCGCGACCGCCCGCGAGTACGGGTGGGTCCACTCGTCGGCGGTGAGGCACTCGGGCGTGTGCGGGGCGTTTCGCAGCGGGTTGTCGGTCTTGTCGAACTCGCCCGACGCCACCTTGGCGATCTCGCCCCGGATGGCGATCATCGCGTCGGCGAAGCGGTCGAGTTCGGCCAGGTCCTCGCTCTCCGTCGGCTCGATCATGAGCGTTCCGGCGACGGGGAACGACATGGTCGGCGCGTGGAAGCCGTAGTCGATCAGGCGCTTGGCCACGTCGTCCACCGTGACGCCGGTCTCCTTGGTGATCTGGCGCAGGTCGACGATGCACTCGTGGGCGACCAGGCCGTCCCTGCCGGTGTACAGCACCGGGTAGTGCGGCGCCAGCCGCCGGGCCAGGTAGTTGGCCGAGAGGATCGCCTGCTCGGTGGCCTGCCGCAGCCCGTCGCCGCCCATCATCCTGACGTACGCCCAGGAGATCGGCAGGATGCCCGCCGAGCCGTACGGCGCGGCCGACACGTGCGCCGGGAGGTGCTCGGCGAGGTGGGCCTTGACGGCCACCGGGCCGACCCCGGGCCCGCCGCCACCGTGCGGGATGCAGAAGGTCTTGTGCAGGTTCAGGTGGGAGACGTCCGCGCCGAACTCGCCCAGCTTGGCCAGGCCCACCAGCGCGTTGAGGTTGGCCCCGTCCACGTAGACCTGCCCGCCGGCCTCGTGCACCCGCTCGCAGATCTCGACGATCGTCTCCTCGTACACGCCGTGCGTGGACGGGTAGGTCACCATGATCGCGGCGAGCGCGTCGCGGTGCTTGTCGATCTTGGCGGCGAGGTCGGCGAGGTCGACGTTGCCGCATCCGTCGCAGGCCACCACGACCACCCGCATGCCCGCCATGACCGCGCTCGCGGCGTTGGTGCCGTGCGCGGAGGACGGGATGAGGCACACGTCACGGCCGTCCTCGCCCCTGGAGCGGTGGTAGGACCTGATCGCCAGCAGCCCGGCGAACTCGCCCTGGGACCCCGCGTTCGGCTGGATCGACACCCGGTCGTAGCCGGTGACCTCGGCGAGCCAGCCCTCCAGCGTCGCGATCAGCTCGGCGTACCCCTCGGCCTGCCCGGCCGGCGCGAACGGGTGGATGGAGGCGAACTCCGGCCAGGTGATGGGCTCCATCTCGGTGGTCGCGTTGAGCTTCATCGTGCAGGAGCCCAGCGGGATCATCGAGCGGTCGAGCGCGATGTCCTTGTCCTGCAGGCGCCGCAGGTAGCGCAGCATGGCCGTCTCGGACCGGTAGGCGTGGAACACGGGGTGCGTGAGGTAGTCCGAGGTCCGCTGCAGACCGGCGGGGACGGCGTCGGGCGTCACCCGGTCGAGGTCCTCCACCACTACCGGCCCGGCGCCGAACGCCTCCCACACGGCCCTCAGGTGACCGGTGGTGGTCTTCTCGTCGCAGGCGACGCCGACGTGGTCGTCGTCGGCGAGGCGCAGGTTCACGCCCCGCTCGGCGGCGGCGGCCACGACCTGGGCGGCCCGCCCGGGCACGCGGGCGAGCACGGTGTCGAAGAACTCGTCGTGGACGACCTCCACGCCGCTCTCGCGCAGCCCGGCGGCGAGGACGGCCGCGTGGCGGTGCACCCGCTGGGCGATCCTCTTCAGGCCGTCCGGCCCGTGGTAGACGGCGTACATGGACGCCATGACCGCGAGCAGGACCTGCGCGGTGCAGATGTTGCTGGTGGCCTTCTCGCGCCGGATGTGCTGCTCGCGGGTCTGCAGGGCGAGCCGGTAGGCCGTGCGGCCGTCGGCGTCCACCGAGACGCCGACCAGACGGCCCGGCATCTGCCGCTGCAGCCCCTCGCGGACCGCCATGTAGGCCGCGTGGGGACCGCCGTAGCCCAGCGGCACCCCGAAGCGCTGGGAGGAGCCGACGGCGATGTCGGCGCCCTGCTCCCCGGGAGACTCCAGCAGGGTCAGCGCCAGCAGGTCGGCCGCGGCCACGAGCTGCGCCCCCTGGGCGTGGGCCCGCTCGGCGACCGCGCGGAAGGACGCCACCCGGCCGCTCGCGCCCGGATACTGCACGAGGACCCCGAAGCACTCGGGCAGCTCACCGGTGAGGTCGGACTCCACCAGCGTGATGCCGAGCGGCTCGGCGCGGGTCGCCAGCACGGCCTTGGTCTGCGGCAGCGCGTCGGCGTCCACCACGAACACGTCGGTCTTGACCTTGCTCGCCCGCCGGGCCAGCGTCATCGCCTCGGCCACGGCGGTCGCCTCGTCCAGCAGGGACGCGCCCGCGACGTCGAGGCCGGTGAGGTCCGACACGACCGTCTGGAAGTTCAGCAGCGCCTCCAGCCGCCCCTGCGAGATCTCCGGCTGGTACGGCGTGTACGCGGTGTACCAGCCCGGGTTCTCCAGCACGTTGCGCAGGACGACGCCCGGCGTGATCGTGTCGTGGTAGCCGAGGCCGATCATGGGGGTCAGCACCCGGTTGCGGCCCGCGAGGGCGCGCAGTTCGGCCAGGGCCTCGGCCTCCCCCACCGCCTCGGGCAGGTTCAGCGGACCGCGCGTGCGGATCGCCTCGGGCACGGCCACGGCGAGCAGGTCGGCCACCGACTCGTAGCCGACGGCCTCGAGCATCCGGGCGCGGCCGGCCTCCGAGGGGCCGATGTGACGGGTCGCGAAGGGCGGAGCGGAAAGATCGCGGAGCGTGGACCGATCGGTCATGACAGGGGCCTCCTGGACGGGTCGAGACCTGCGGCGACCGCCCGGCGCCCTGTGTGGCGCGGCCGGTCGTGAAGCGGTCTCCCCCTCTGTCATCGGACCTGAGAGCTTCACCGGGCCCTCGAGCCCGGCTTTCCCCTTCGGTGAGGCGCCGCCTGGCCGGCGGGCCTGCTTTCCAGAGTCGCCTCGTCCGTGCGGTACGGATGCCTGAGAGATTCCGGGGAGGTTTGCTCCTTCGGCGCCCCTGAACATCCAGAGGTCTCTCCCGCACGAGGTCGTCGGCCGTCTTCCACTCTACCGGCTACCCCGGATCGCCCCGACTCGCACCTTGCGCGAAGTCGGCGCCGAGACCGGCCCGGCGGGCGCGAACGATCGCCTCGGCCCGGTCGGCGACCGCCAGCTTGGCGAAGATGGCGGTGATGTGGTTGCTGACGGTCTTGCCGCTGATGACCAGGTGCCGGGCGATCGCCGCGTTGGACCGGCCCGCCGCGATGAGGTCCAGGACCTCCCGTTCGCGCGCGGTGAGCTCGGGAAAGGGCTCGGGGACGGGACCGGGGCCCGGCGCGAGGGACGCCGCGCCCGCGAAGAAGTCGACGATCCGGCGCGCCACGCTCGGCCCGAAGACCGCGTGACCGGCCGCGACCGAACGGACCGCCCGGACGATCTCCTCCTGCTGCGCGCCCTTGACCAGGTAGCCGAGGGCGCCGGCCCGCATCGCGGCGAACACCGATTCGTCGTCCTCGAACATCGTGAGCACGAGCACTCTGGTGGCGGGCGCGGCGCGCACGACGGCCCGGGTGGCCTCCACCCCGTTGACGCCCGGCATGTGCAGGTCCATGACCACGACGTCGGGGCGGGTGAGCTGCACCTCGCGGCGGGCGGCGTCGCCGTCGCCGGCCTCGCCCACCACCACGATGTCGGGCAGCGACGCGACCAGCGCGCGCAGGCCCTCCCGCATCAGCGGGTGGTCGTCGACGACGACGATCCTGATCGGTTCCCCGGCGGTCGCATTCTGCGCGGTCATGTCTTCGCGATCACGTCTTCTCCAGGGGAAGCCGCGCGTGGACGCGGCCTCCGCGGTCGGTGGGGCCGGCGGTGAGCGTACCGCCGAGCTCGGCGGCCCGCTCGTGCATGGAGCGCAGGCCGACGCCGTGCCGCCAGGGGCCGGTCCCGCCCGCGCCGTTGTCGCTCACCTCCACGTGCAGGGCGTGATCGGCGCGCAGCCGGATCCGGCAGGACGTCGCGCGGCCGTGACGCAACGCGTTGGTGACCGCCTCCGTGGCGATGCGGTAGGCGGCCACCTCCACCGCCGCGGACAGGGGCGGCATGTCCTGCGGGACGTCGACGGTCACCACGCACCCGGCGTGCTCGCAGCGCCAGGACTGCTGGGCCCGCTGGCACAGCGCGCCGGCGAGTCCGAGCTCGTCGAGGGCGGGCGGGCGCAGGTCGTAGACGAGGCGGCGGATGTCGGCGATCGCGGCGGTGAGGTCGGCGCGCAGGTCGAGCAGGAGACGCCCGCTCCGTTCCGGGTCGGTGGCACGCAGGTTGTGGGCGGCGTCGGCCTTGAGGGTCACCGCCGTGAGCACGGTGCCGAGGCCGTCGTGAAGGTCGCGGCGCAGCCGCCGGCGTTCCTCCTCCCGGGCGGCCACGATGCGCGTGCGGGACTCGCCCAGTCGCTCCGACAGGCGCACCGCCTGCAGCGCCAGGCCGACGGGTGCGGCCAGCAGGTCCAGGGCACGCCGGTCGGCGCCGGACAACCGGCGCTCCCCCGCCCGCAGCCCGACGAGCAGGTCCGCGGGCGGCCCGTCGGCCACCTCCAGAGACACGGTGTGCCGCAGCCGCGGCGCCCGGCCGTACGTGGCGACCAGCCGCCCGTCGGAGCTGACCGCGGCGTACGGCAGCCGCAGCGCCTCGCACACCGCCCGCAGCACCCCGTCGAGGCCGGTGCCGAGCCGCAGGCCGACCCGGGCGGCGGCCGCCGCGGGGTCGCGCCGCTGCCCGTACATGACCCGGTCGACGGCGGACTGCACGGCGGAGCGGGCCGGAGCGAAGGCGAGCGCGACGGCGCCGGTCGCGATGAGAGGCGTGGCCGACAGCCGGTTCTGCGCCAGCGCGGACAGCCCCGCGACGATGCCCAGATAGGCCAGCACGACGCCGAGCGTGAGCGCCCCGTACACCAGCGACCGGTTGACGATCAGCTCGATGTCGTACAGGCCGTGGCGCAGGATGGCCACGGTGGCCGCGGCCGGGATCAGCGGCAGGGTCAGCAGGAACAGCACCGGTCCGTCGGTCGTCACGATCCGCTGCGCGTTGAGCGCGGCGAACAGGCCCACGGCCCACAACAGCCACATCAGCCGCAGCCTGGTCACCCCGCGCGACCGGCGGACGCGCAGGGCGAGCGTGACGAGGGAGGCCAGCAGCACCAGCGCGTCGGCGGCGACGAACACCGGGGTCAGCCGTTGGGCGACCTCGCCCACCACGACGGGCAGCATCGGCCCGCCCATGGCCGGCCCGCCCCCCGCCAGCCCGGCCGCCGCGGGCAGGGTCAGGGCGGGCGTGAGCGGCAGGACGGCGAGGGTGGCGACGGCCAGCGGCCGCCAGCGCCGCGACAGCGGCCCGCCGTCGGGGAACAACTGGACGATCAGCGGGAGGCAGACGGCCGGTGCCGGGATCCACACGGTGATGCCGAACAGCTCGACCACCCGCGCCCAGCCGTCCGGCAGCCCCACCGCCGCGGTGAGCAGCCCGAGGCAGGCCACGCTCAGCGTGTAGCAGGCGCCGTACGCCACGAACAGGAGTCCGACGCGGTGCCCGGGGCGGTAGGCGAGCACCAGCGCGCCGAACGCGGTGAAGGTCAGCGCCTGGGCGCTGTTGGTCAGCAGATAGGAGTCGTCGGCCGCGTCGGCGAACGTGAGCCCGCCGAGAAACCACGACACCCACGCCGCCGCGACCACGACGGCCGTGAGGGTGAGCACCGCGGCCGGGCCGGCGCGCCTGACTGTCATGGGCTCATCATCGGGCCCCGCCGCTCCCGCCGGCCATAGGAGCGTGCTCCCAGGTCGGCGGGCGGCGCCGGGACCGGAACCGGGAGGCCGTCCCCACGACGGCGGGAGTCGCCCGCGCTCATCCTCGGACTCGATCGGACAACTCTCAGATTCCGGAGGACCATCATGCAGCCGGACACCGGTGCCCGCGCCGCCACCGCCCCGCGCACACCGCTGCGGGACGTACGCGGCTTCTGGCGGACGCTGCTCGCCGTCGTCGCCCCGCTCCCCATGCTCGGCATGGGTGTCAGTTACATCCTCAGCCCCGTGGACGGCGGCGAGTCGTTCGAGGCCACGGTCGCGGCGTACGCCGCCCACGAGCAGCTCGCGGGCACGGCCCGCTGGTTCGCCCTGCCGTTCCTGGTCGGGCTGATCCCGGCCACCTTGGCCGTGGCCTGGGTGGCCAGGCGCGGCGCCCCGCTGCTCACCACGGCGGGCGCGCTCCTCGCGCTGCTCGGCGACCTGGCCGGCTTCCCCCTGATCCGCGGCGGCGACGACCTCGCGTACCTGACGGTGACGAGGGGCTTCGACGTGGCGACCACGGCGGAGATCCAGAAAGCGATGGAGGACGACCCCGTGCAACTGGCGGCGGGCCTGCTGTTCATCCTGGGGATCGTCGCCGGCCTGCTGCTGCTCGGCCTCGCGCTGTGGCGCAGCGGCGCGGCACCGGCCTGGACGGGCATCCTCCTCGCGGCGGGCGGGTTCACCCACCCGTTCATGCCCGGTCACGTCGCGTCGGGTGTCGGCCTGCTGGTCACGGCCGTGGGCTTCGCCGGCGCCTCCGTGGCCCTGCTGCGCATGCGCGACGACGAGTTCGACCTGCCTGCGGCCGGGCCCGCCGCGCGCGCCTGACGCCGTTCGAGCCACGACCCCGGCCCCCGCCGCCTGCGGCGATCGCCGGGGCGTGCGCTCAGCCGGTCCTGCGGGCCTTTCTCCGGCGGGCCAGCTCGTCCGCCGGATGGTCCCCCTCCGCATCCGGGGCGGGCTCCGCGCGCTCACCCGGAAGCTCGGCCAGCGACCCCTCGACCTCTCGCCAGACCCGCCCGAGCGCGATGCCGAACACGCCCTGACCGCCCTGCAGGAGGTCGATCACCTCGTCCGCGCTCGTGCACTCGTAGACGCTCACGCCGTCGCTCATCAAGGTGATCTGGGCCAGGTCGTTGACGCCGCGATCGCGCAGATGCCGTACGGCGGTGCGTATCTGCTGGAGGGAGACCCCGGTGTCGAGAAGACGTTTGACGACCTTCAGGACGAGGATGTCGCGGAAGCTGTACAGTCGCTGGGACCCGGATCCCTGGGCGGCCCTTATCGTCGGGAGCACCAGTTCGGTCCGGGCCCAGTAGTCGAGCTGACGGTACGTGATCCCGGCCGCCGCGCACGCCGTCGGCCCGCGGTATCCGATGCCCTGGGGCAGCGCCGTCGGCTGCTCGTCGAACAGCAGACCCTGTTCGCCGGCGCGCTCGCGCGCCGCCTGCCGAACCGGGTCGTGCTGGCCGGCCGACTTACCCTCGCCGCTGCTGACCGCCACTGCGGACCTCCGGCTTTCTCTCATCCCACGGTCTGATCTGGGGGTTCGTGAATTACAACCGTGGTTTCCCTTGCACCGTAGGACCGGGGCCATCGTCAGTCAACGACCCCGTCCGGCGCGTCGTGAAGCGTAATCTCCCGAAATCGCCCGGCACGTCAGCCCGCCCGGCCGAAGTCTTCCGGGGTGATTTTGTCCAGGAACTCGCGGAACTTCTCCACTTCGTCTTCCTGGTCGTCGGGCATGCTCACGCCCGCCTCCTGGATCACGTCCTCACTCGCGTAGATCGTCGCACCCGTACGCAACGCCAGCGCGATCGAGTCCGAAGGACGGGCGCTGACCTCCACGCCGTTGGAGAAGACCAGATCGGCGAAGAAGATTCCATCGCGGAGCGCGACGATGTTGACGGTGCGCAACCGCACCCCCAAGGCCTCAAGAACGTCACGGAACAAGTCGTGGGTCAGCGGCCGGGGCGGCGGCTCCTCCGCCTGGGCCAGCGCGATAGCGGTCGCCTCGGTCATGCCTATCCAGATCGGAAGGTACCGATCGCCGCTCGTCTCCTTCAGGAGCACGATCGGCTGGTTGGTGGGCATCTCAACGCGAACCCCCACGACCTCCATCTGCAACACGGGCGGCTCCGTCTCAAGCGTCGCGGCATATCACCAGGCATTCAACGTAACACCCACGGAGGAGCAGATGTGCCGGTCACCGCCCCAGAACGCCGCGAACACTCCCACGCAGTAACGCATTGTGCACTTCCTGGAGAAGTCCGGAGATCTCCCGTGCGGTCTCGTCCGCCTCCGCGATCGCCCCGGGCGCCTTGCGCCGCAGCAGCGGGGCCACCGCCTGCTCGATGAGGCCGGCCTCCCGCTCCACCGCCGCGCGGACCGCTCTCAGGTGCCGCGCCCGCAGGCCGAACCGCGACAGCGCCCCCACGCTGCGCGCGATCTCCAGCGCCTCCCCGTCGTACCGGCGCGCCACGGCAGCGACCAGGCCGAAGCTCTCCATCTCGGCCAGGGTCTCCTCGTCGATGCCCGCGGCCTCGATGAACTCCTCCCGGCTGAGACGCACGGGCGGAGCGCCGTCGGAGAGGGCGTGCGGACGGGCCGCCTGCTCGTCCAGCTGGTCCTTGATGACCCGCAGCGGCAGGTACTGGTCGCGCTGCGCCCGCAGGATGTACCGCAGGCGCTCGACGTCGTTGTAGGTGAACTTGCGGTACCCCGACGGGCTCCGCTGGGGCTCGATGAGCCCCTCACCCTCCAGAAACCGGATCTTGGAGACGGTCACGTCCGGGAACTCGCCCTGCAGCAGGGCGAGCACCTCCCCGATACTCATGAACGCCCGTAGGGCCTGCGCGCTCATGACTCCTCCTCCTCAGCGATCACAGCCCTCCGGGACCACGCGTGAGGAACACCAGCCGGAACTTGCCGATCTGCACCTCGTCTCCGCCCTGCAGCGGCGACTCCTCGATGCGCTCCCGGTTGACGTAGGTGCCGTTCAGGCTGCCCACGTCACGCACGGTGAACTGGCCACCGCGCCGGTAGAACTCCACGTGCCTCCTGGACACGGTCACATCGTCCAGGAAAATGTCGCTTTCCGGGTGGCGACCCGCCGTAGTGAGGTCGCTGTCGAGCAGAAACCGGCTGCCGGCGTTCGGGCCCCGCATGACCACCAGAAGAGCCGTGCCGGGTGGCAGCTGATCGACCGCCGACCTGTCCGGCAGTAGCGTCTGGCCCGTCTCCGCCTCGAGCGCCTCGAGCGAGATCGTCGAGGTCGTGTCGGCCGCGACGGGCGCGGGAGCGCTCAGCGGCGAACCGCATCGTGAACAGAAACGGGCATCCTCGGGGTTGGCATGACCGCACTGCGTGCAGTAGACGCTGGGCATCGAACGGCTCGGCCTCTCTCACGACTTGCTCTAGGACTAGCTCAAACTGCGAATGCCGCAACTTACGCTGATCAGGCACAAAGGTCAAGACCGCGGCTGGGCGCGGACTGACCAACGCTACAGCCAGCGGCGGTTCAATGTCATCTAGCACCGGCTGCTTGTTCGACGACGTGGGCCCAGCGTTCCAGGAGAGCCTGGGCGGTGTCCATGTCGTGGCCCTCGGCCCACAGGTGGGTGACGGCCTCGGCGGGGTCGGGCAGGACGAGCGCCCAGCTTCCGTCGTCCTCCACGACGCGGACGCCGTCGGTGGTGTCGAGGCGGTGGCCCTCGGCCGCCTCCACGACCGAGCGCATCACCGCGCCCTTGTGCGCCCAGGGCGTGGGGACGGTCCGCTTGAGCAGCTTGGCCTCCGGGATCCGGGCGTCGATCTGGCTGAGCGACAGCCGGGTGCGCGCGACCAGGCCGAGCAGGCGCAGGAAGACCGCCAGTCCGTCCACGGTGGGCGCGAACTCCGGGACGATGAAGCCGCCCTTGCCGTCGCCGGCGAAGATCGTGTCGGGGTGCCGGGCCGCCCGCGTCAGCGTGTCGAGGCTCGTCGCCGTCCAGTCGACCTGCACGCCGTGGAAGCGGCACACCATCTCCGCCACCCGCGTCGTGGTGACCGGCAGGGCCACCCGCCCGCCCCGGCGCTCGGCCGCGACCAGGTCGAGCACGACGAGCAGCGCGCGCTCCTCGCTGATGAGCTGGCCCATCTCGTCCACCAGGGAGACCCGCTCCCCCACCGGGTCGAACCGCACGCCGAAGGCGGCCCGCGCCGAGGCCACCAGCTCCGCCAGGCGCTGCAGGTCGCGGCGGCGCTCGGCCAGCGTCTCGGTGGGCGAGGCGTCGTCGAGCCGGTTGTTCACGGTCAGCACGTCGACCCCGGCCCGGCCCAGCAGGCTCGGCAGCACGAGCGAGGAGGTGCCGCCCGCGCAGTCGACCACGACCTTCATCTCCGTGTCCTTCACGCCGGACATGTCGATGCAGGCCAGCAGCTCCCGGGCGTAGGTGTCGACGGCGCGGGCCGGGAAGGTCAGCTCGGCGATCTCGCCGGGAAAGGCCCGGCGGTACTCCTGCCGGGAGAAGACCCGCTCCAGCTTGCGCTGGGCCGCCTGGGACAGGTCGGCCCCCGTCTCGTCCATGAAGACGATGTCGACGCTCTGGGGGTCGCCCGCCGTGGTGCGCACGGCGATGCCGCCCCGGACGTTCTCGCGGGAGGTGTTGAACCGGGCGACCGGCAGGGCGGCGGCCTCCAGGTCGACCACGTTGATCGCGCTGGAGTTCAGCGCGCTGATCACCGCCCGCTTGAGCGCCCGCGCCGCGCGTGAGGCGTCGCGGGAGGTGACGACCGTGTCGCCCTTGCGCAGCGTCGTGGCGTACGCGCTGGCCAGCCGTACGCACAGCTCCGGGGTGATCTCGACGTTGACCAGCCCGGAGACCCCGCGGGGGCCGAACAGGCTGCGCTGGCCGCGCGACTCCCAGATCACGCTGGTGTTGACGACCGTGCCCGCCTCGATCGTCTTGAACGGGTAGATCTTCACGCCGGAGGAGACGTACGCCTCGGCCTCGATGACGCACTCGTCGCCGACGACCGCGTTCTCCTCGATCCTGGCGCCGGTCATCACGTCGGTGTTCTTGCCGATCACGCAGCCGCGCAGGTGGGCGGCCGGGCCGACGTACACGTTGTCGCTGACCACGGCGCGGTGGAGGAACGCGCCCTCCTTCACGACGGCGTTGCTGCCGAGAACGGTGTACTCCCGCAGCTCGGCGCCGGCCTCGACCTTGGCGTAGTCACCGATGTAGAGGGGGCCCTTGAGCACGGCCTCGGGGTCCACCGACGCGCCCTCGGCGGCCCACACGCCCGGGGCCAGCTCGAAGGCGTCGAAGTCGACCTTGACCTTGCCCTCCAGCACGTCGGCCTGGGCCTTGAGGTAGCTCTCGTGCGTGCCGACGTCCTCCCAGTAACCCTCGGCCACGTAGCCGAACAGCCGGCAACCGCGTTCGAGCAGCCTGGGGAAGATGTCGGACGACCAGTCGACCGACTGGCCGGGGGCGATCTCGTCGAGGACCGACGGCTCCATGACGTAGATGCCGGTGTTGACCGTGTCGGAGAACACCTGGCCCCAGGTGGGCTTCTCCAGGAAGCGCTGGATGCGGCCGTTCTCGTCCACGATGATGATCCCGAACTCCAGCGGGTTGGGCACGCGCTTGAGCCCGATGGTGACCAGCGCCCGGTTCTCGCGGTGGAAGCGGAGCATGTCGGTCAGGTCGATGTCGGTGAGCGCGTCGCCGGAGATGACCAGGAAGCGGTCGTCGCGGAGCTTGTCGGCGGCGTTCTTCACGCTGCCGGCCGTGCCGAGGGGGACCTCCTCGGTGGCGTAGTGGAGGGTCATGCCCAGTTCGTCGCCGTCGCCGAAGTAGTTGCGGATCAGGGCGGCCAGGAACTGCACGGTGACCACGGTCTCGGTGAACCCGTGCCGCTTCAGCAGCCGGAGCACGTGCTCCATGATCGGCCGGTTGATGATGGGGAGCAGGGGCTTGGGCTGGTTGGCGGTCATCGGCCGCAGCCGTGTCCCCTCCCCGCCCGCCATGACGACGGCCTTCACGGGTCACCCCTTCGTTAGCTGGCGCACCTGTACGACATACAACACCCCCGCCCACCAATACAGACCAGTTCCCCAGATGGCGAAGGCCCATCCGAAGATCGCGGCAATCTCGGCGTACCAGCCCTCGTGCGAGGCGAGGAACAGCAGCGGGAACGCGTACATCAGGGCGGCGGTGCCCGCTTTGCCGAGGAAGTGGACGGGCAGGGCCGGGCCGTACCCGTGCCGCCGCAGCAGGGGCGGAATCCACAGCATCAGCACGTCGCGCAGCGGCACCGCGAGCGCCAGCCACCAGGGGACCACGTCCCGCAGGACCAGGCCGACCAGGGTGGCGAGGATGTAGAGGCGGTCGGCGAGCGGGTCGATGAGCCGGCCGAGTTTGCTGATCTGGTTCCAGGCGCGGGCGAGCTTGCCGTCGAGCCAGTCGCTGAAGCCCGCGAGCGCCAGCAACGCGATGGCCCACCCGTCGGCGTGGGGACCCAGCACGAGCCAGAGGAAGACGGGGACGCCGAGCAGCCGCAGGGCGCTCAGCAGGTTGGGCACCGTCCAGATCCGGTCCTCGGCAGCGTTCACGCCCCAGACCCTACATGCCGCCCTTGCTGCCGCTTCCCGGAGGATCCACGGGGTTGAAGCCCGTGTCGACCAAGCCGAACCGGTGCGCCAGCACCGCCGCCTGGGTGCGGTTGCGCAGCCCCAGCTTCTCGATGAGCGCGGCGACATGGCTCTTGACCGTCGTCACCCCCACGTGCAGCCGGTCGGCGATCTCGGCGTTGGACAGGCCCACCCCGACCAGGGTGAGCACCTGCGCCTCGCGCTCGGTGACGCCGGGCGGGAGCGGTGCCGCCTGCCGCTCGGCGGCCAGGGCCCGTTCGACGACGCGCCGCAGCACGGACGGCGCGAGCGGGGGCTCCCCCGTCGCGGCCCGCCGTACGGACTCGACCATCCGGGCGGGCGGGTCGTCCTTGACCAGGAACCCGAGCGCGCCCGCGCCCAGGGCGGCGTAGAGGTTCTCGTCCTCGGAGAACGTCGTGAGCACGACGATCCGGGCGGACGGCTGGGCCGCGAGGATCCTGCGGGTGGCCTCCAGTCCGTCGACGCGCGGCATCCGCAGGTCCATCAGCACCACGTCGGGGCGGTGCCGCTCGGTGAGCCGTACGGCCTCGGCCCCGTCGGCGGCCTCCCCGCACACCTCCATGTCCCCGGCCGCCTCCAGCATCATCCGGACGCCCGCACGCACCAGGGCCTGGTCGTCGGCGACCACGACGCGGATCACGCGAACCTCCCCACCTTGCGGCAGGCCGGCCGGCTTTCGCGCGGGACGGGCAGCGAGGCGGTCAGGCGCCAGCCGCCGTCCCCGGCCGGGCCGGCGGTGACGTGCCCGCCGAAGGCGCGGGCCCGCTCCCGCATGCCGGCGATGCCCTGGCCGTGGGACGGCAGCGCCTCCGGGGGACGGGATGTCCCGGGGCCGTTGCGGACCTCCACCGTGAGCGCGTCCGGGCGCATCGCCACGCTGACCTCCGCGCGGGCTCCCGGCCCCGCGTGTTTGAGCACGTTCGTCAGTCCCTCCTGGACGATCCTCGCCGCCGACGCCCGCACCACCAGCGGGGCCCGCTCCGCCTCGGCCGACAGGCGCAGGTCCACCAGCAGGCCGGCCGCCGACATCCGGGCCACGGCGTCGCGCAGCACGTCGTCCGGGTCGGCGAGCATGTCCGCGAGCGCGAGATCGGCGCCCGGATCCGGGCCGAGGTCGGGGCCGAGGGACTCGCCCGGGTCGCGCAGCACCGCCAGCAGGCCGCGCAGGTCCTCCAGCACGCGGTGGCCGGTGTCCCTGATGTCGGCCAGCGCCTCGGCGGCCGGCCCGCTCGCCCCGGCGTACTGCGCCGCGCTCGCCCGCAGCACCATGGCCCCCACGTGGTGGGCCACGATGTCGTGGACCTCCCTGGCGATCCGTTCCCGCTCGGCGAGCCGGCCCGCCCTGGCCCGCTCCGCGGCCAGCTCGGCGGCGTGCCTGGCCTGGGCCTGCCGCACGCCCACGTAGCGGCCGATCGCCACGGGGGCGGTCACCATCGTCATCAGCGCGACCACCCGGAAGGCGGTGACGTCGGCGGGATCGTCCACGACCACGACCGCGGCGACCGAGCAGGTCAGCGCGTACGCCGCGGCCACCCACGGCCAGGCGGCGCGGGTCGCGAAGACGCCGAGGGCCACCAGGGCGAGCAGTTGCAGGCTGCTGCCGGTCCTCGGCACGTAATGGTCGGCCAGGAGCAGCGCGGCGCTCTCCAGCAGCAGGACCGCGCCGGGCAGGTGCCGCACGACGCCCAGCGCGAGCCCGGCGAGCATCACCCCGAGCGCGACCGCCCACACGGGCGGTGCGCCGCCGTGCCAGTACGGCCAGGTGGTGAGCACCGACAGCGCGACCCCGCCGCCCGCGAGCAGCAGGTCGAGCAGCGGCGCGGGGTCCTCCCTGCGGCGTCCCTCCTGGCCGCGCAGGTAGCGGCCGATCAGCACGGGCGCCGCGATCAGTCCGGTGGAGTGGAACCACGTATTGCCCGTGAGGGCGACGCCGGGGTCGGCGAGGTTCACCGCCGTCGCGGCGGAGGCGAGCACGGCCGCCGGCGCCGTCCAGCGCCAGCCGCGTGACCGGGCCAGCACGCCCACCGAGATCGGCAGCAGGACCTGCAGGGTGTTGACGGTGAACGCGCCGAGCTGGTCGCAGATCACCAGCAGCACGGACAGGTAGACGGACACCGGCCCGGGCCGTCGGCGCATCAGGCCCATCGGCAGCCCGGCCAGCAGCGCGAACCCCATGCCCACCCACACCGGGACGGAGCCGCTCCAGGAGCCGGCGCTGACGAGCACGTCGAGCCCGGTCCCGCACACCGCCAGCCCGATGTCGAGGACCGCGCCGCGCGGGAACGCGAAGGTCCTGCCGGTGAGGATCGGGCGCGTCGGGGGCCACCGCATGAGGGAACGCTACCGTCCGCCCGCGCGGAAACCGGTCCTCCGCCCGGAGGACCCCACTCCTCCTTCTGGCCGGTGCCGCCCCGCCGACCGGTCGCCATGTCGGCCCGGACGGCGGGCGGCCGGGCCGCGACCACGGGCCTAGCGTCGCGGCATGACCAGCGAATCAGCGATCCTCTTCGGGCAGTTCCTGCGCTCCCCCGCCGCGACCGGGGCGGTCGCGCCCAGCTCACGGCGGTTGTCGGAGGCGGTGTGCGTGCCGGTGCCGGAGCGCGGCGACCCCGTCGTGGTCGAGCTGGGGCCGGGCACCGGCCCCTTCACCGCCGAGATCCAGCGTCGGCTCGGCGGGCGGGGACGGCACCTGGCCGTCGAGATCAACTCGCGGCTGGCCGGCCGTCTCGCGGCCCGCTATCCGGGGGTCGAGCTCATGGTCGACGACGCCGCGCGGCTGCCGGAGCTGCTCGCCGGCCGGGGCGTGGCCGCCGCCGACGTGATCGTGAGCGGGCTGCCCTGGGCGGCGTTTCCCCCCGCCCACCAGGCGGGCCTGCTGCGCGCGGTGGTCGCCTCGCTCGGGCCGGGGGGCGCGTTCACGACGTTCTCCTACGTCCACGCCCGCGCCCTGCCCGCGGCCCTGCGGTTCCGCCGCGGGCTGTGCCGGGCGTTCGAGGAGGTGGTGGCCGGGCGCACGGTGTGGCGGAACCTGCCCCCCGCCTTCGTCTACCACGCGCGCCGCCCCCGCCGATGATCTCGCAGCCCGCCGAATGGCGTTCTAGAGTGGCGGGCATGGACTTCACGCTGCCGGAGAGCGCGCAGGCGGTGCGCCGGGGCATCGCGGACATCTGCTCGCGCTACGACTTGGACTACTGGCAGCGCTGCGAGGCGGACAAGCGCTGGCCGGAGGAGGTCTGGGCCGATCTCGCCAAGGGCGGCTGGCTCGGTCTCGCCGTGCCCGAGGAGTACGGCGGGGGCGGACAGGGCCTGCTGGAGCTGGCCGTGGCCACCGAGACCCTGTCGGCCTCCGGCTCCGCCGGCGGCTCGGCGTTCATGTACGTGCTGACGCCGGGGTTCGGGGCGCTCACACTGGCCAGGCACGGCACGGCCGAGCAGAAGGCCGCGCTGCTGCCGAAGCTGGCCACGGGCGAGATCGAGACCTGCTTCGCGCTGACCGAGCCCGACGCCGGGTCCAACTCGCTGGCGATCTCGACCTTCGCCCGCAGGGACGGCGACGACTTCGTCGTCAACGGCCAGAAGATCTGGATCACCGGGGTGCAACGGGCTGCCTGGATGCTGCTCGTCACCCGGACGATCCCGGCGGCGCAGGCGAAACCGCGCACTGACGGGCTGACGGTGTTCCTCGTGAACGTGCCGGAGGCCGTGGCGGCGGGGCGGCTGTCCTACCGGCCGATCCCGAAGATGGGCGCGAACACCACGCCGTCCAACATGGTCTTCGTCGACGACCTGCGGCTGCCCGCCTCCAGCGTGCTCGGCGAGGTGGACCGGGGCGTGGCCGTGCTCTGGGACGTGCTGAACCCGGAGCGGATCCTGCTGGCGGCCAGTGCGCTCGGCGGCGCCGAGGTCGCGCTGCGGGTGGCCGTGGACTACGCGAGGCAGCGGGAGGTCTTCGGCCGCCCCATCGGGGCCAACCAGGCCATCGCGTTCCCGCTGGCGCAGGTCAAGGCCAAGATCGAGCTGGCCAGGCTGATGCTGTACAAGGCCGCCTGGTCGTTCGACAACGGGCTGCCCTGCGGCACCGAGGCCAACATCGCCAAGCTGACGGCCTCGCAGGCCGCGTGGGAGGCCGCGGACGCCGCGTTCCAGACCCACGGCGGCATGGCGTACTCGCTGGAGTACCCCGTCGCGCGGCTGCTCGCCGACGCGAGGATCGGCCGGGTCGCGCCGGTGACGGAGGAACTGCTGCTCAACTATCTGGCCACTCAGGTGCTCGGCCTGCCGAGGAGCTTCTGACCGCTCGCGCTCGAGTGGATCAGGGCCGGAAGCGGGGCGGGCGCTTGTCGCGCAGGGCCCGCACGCCCTCGGCCGCGTCCGGGCCGGTGAACCCGAGGAACTCCATGGCGAGCGAGGCGTCGAACGACGGCCCGGCCATGCGCAGCCAGTTGTTCAGCGCGTACTTGGTCAGCCGGATCGCCTCGGCCGAGCCGGCGGCCAGCCGGGTCGCGATCTCCAGCGCCCTGTCGTGGACCTGGTCGTCGTCGACGCACAGGCTCACCAGGCCCATCGCCTCCGCCTGCTCCCCGGTCACCGGCTCGCACAGAAGGAGGTGGTACTTCGCCTTGGCCATGCCGCACAGCAGCGGCCAGACGATCGCCGCGTGGTCGCCCGCCGCGACGCCAAGCCGGGTGTGGCCGTCGATGATGCGGGCCGTCCGCCCGGCGACCGAGATGTCGGCCAGCAGCGCGACGGCCAGCCCCGCGCCCACCGCAGGCCCCTGGATCGCCGAGACGACGGGCTTGGCGCAGTTGAGCACGTTGTAGACGATGTCGCGGGCCTCGGCGAAGACCTCCAGGCGCGTGGCGTGGTCGCGGATCATCTCCTCGATCATCGACAGGTCGCCGCCCGCCGAGAACGCCTCGCCCTCCCCGCGCACGATCACCGCCCTGACCTCGTCGTCGCGGTCCACGTCGCGCCAGATCTCGGCCAGCTCACGGTGACCGGTGCGGTCCACGGCGTTGCGCCGGGACGGCTCGCTGATCACGATCCGCAGGACGCCGTCGGCCGCCCACTCGGTGCGCAGCTTCTCGTACTCCCTCACGACGCGGCTCCCTGTCCTGGGGGCAGGCGCAGCGCGTCCCTGAGCCGGGCCGCGAGGAGGTCGCGGCCCTCCAGCGCCTGGTCGAAGAACCCGGGCAGGCCGAGGAAGCCGTGCAGGGCGCCCTCGAAGCAGCGGTAGTCCACAGGGACGCCCGCCCCGGCGAGCGCCCGCGCGTAGGCCGCGCCCTCGTCGCACAGCGGGTCGCACTCCGCCGTGATCACCGTCGCGGGCGCCAGGCCCGACTTGTCCGGCAGGTGGAGCGGCGCGAGACGGGGGTCGCGGGGGTCTGCCCCGCCCGCGTACTGCTCGATGAACCACCGCATCTCCGCGGCCTCGAGACCGAACCCCTTCGCGTACGTCACATAGCTGGGCGTGTCGCCCGAGACGTCGACGACCGGGTAGATCAGCGCCTGGTGGACGATGCGCAGCCCGGCGTCCCTTGCCAGCCAGGCCGCCACCGCCGCGAGGTTGCCTCCGGCGCTGTCGCCGACGACCGCCACCCTGCGAGGGTCCGCGCCGTAGCGGGCGGGACGGGCGTGCACGTCGCGGACCACGGCGAAGGCGTCCTCCGCGGCCTCGGGGAACGGGTGCTCGGGCGCGAGGCGGTAGTCCACCGAGACGACGACCGCTCCGGTCCGGTGGGCGAGGTCGCGGGCGAGGGCGTCGTTGCGCTCGACGCTGCCGAAGACCCAGCCGCCGCCGTGGAAGTACACGAGCACCGGCAGCGGACGCCCGTCCGGCTCCGGGCGGTAGATCCGGACCGGCACCCCGGCCGCCGTCTCGTCCCTGACCTCCGGCAGGCCGATACTCGGCCCGCGCTGCTCGGCCATGCCGTCCAGAGACCGCAACTGGGCGATCTGCTCGCGGGTGAGGGAGGCGAGTTCGACGCCGAGATCCGAGGGGAACAGCTTAAGGTAGGCCTCCGCCTGGGGATGCAACGCCATGCCCCGCACAGTAACAGCGCCCGCCGGCGACCCCGGCCGCGGCGGGGGTCAGGGGCGGGCCGCGTCCACCAGCGCCTCGACGAGGCGGTTGTCGGCGCCGCGCTCGGGGTGCCACTGGACGCCGACCGCGAACCGGTGCCCCTGCAGTTCGACGGCCTCGACGATCTGGTCTTCCGCCCAGGCCACCGCGATCAGGCCGGTGCCGAGCCGCCGGACGGCCCTGCGGTGCGCGCCGGTCACCTCCGCGCGGTCGCCCACGGCCTTGCCGAGCCTGCTCGACACGCTGACCGTGACCACGTGCCCGGCGGTCTCGTGGCGGTCGTGGCCGACGGCCTCCCGCAGCGACGTGATCAGCGTGCCGCCCTGGGCGACGTTGAGCACGTGCATGCCCCGTGAGATCGCCAGCAGCGGCACGTCCGCCTCCACCGCCGCCTGTGCCAGCGCCGTCTCGAACCGGTCGCGCTGGGGCTGCGGCCCGCCGAGCCCGTCGTCCGCTTCGTCGGCCGGAACCTCGCCGTACAGCGCGGGGTCGACCTCGGCGCCCCCGGCGAGGACGACCGCGTCCAGGCGGCGCACGTAGTCACCGGCGGACACCGGGCTCAGTGGCGGCAGCAGGACCGGCGCGCCGCCCGCCTTCTCCACCGCGCGCGCGTACGCCCGGGGCGAGACCGCCGCCTCACGGACCCACGTGCCCCAGCGCGCGGCCTCGAGGTAGGTGGTGATGCCGACGATGGGACGCGCCATGGGCCATCTCCTGGGGTGTGCGAGCAGGCAGGCCCATCATGGCGCAGATCTTTCCTCTAGTGGTCTTTTTTCACATCAGTCACACCAGTCACAGCCTGCGCGTCACGATAAATAACGAAGTGTTCACAGTCGGTTGCCTTGCGGGGAATCGGTTGTCGCGCCCCGGAGCGAGTGGAACACTCCCGGTTGAGCGATCGGTCGAGCCGGGGCCGCCGGCGCTCGTCACCCGGAACCGTCAGGGAGGTGGATCGACAGACCGGAGCACGATTCCGGTCCCTAGGGTGGGACACAACTGATGTCGCTGAATCCGCGCCTCGTCAAGGAGAGCTTCTCGGTCGTCGAACCCGTCGCCGGGAAGGCCGCGGGGTACTTCTACGGACGGCTGTTCACCCACTGCCCGCACATGCGGGGGATGTTCCCGCCGGGCATGGAGGTGCAGCGCGACCGGCTCTTCAACGCGCTCACCAGGGTCGTCTGGATGCTCGACAGCCCCGAGGGGCTGGCGTCCTATCTCGCCCAGCTCGGGCGGGACCATCGCAAGTACGGCGTGTCCCCCGAGCACTACACCGCCGTGGGCAGCGCCCTTCTCGCCACCATCAGGCATTTCGCCGCCGACATCTGGACGGACGAGATCGAGGCCGCCTGGACCGAGGCGTACGCCATGGCGGCGAAGATCATGATCGACGCCGCCACCGCCGAGACGACCCCGCCCTGGTGGCTGGCCGAGGTGATCGACCACGAGCAGCGCACCCGGGACATCTCGGTGCTCACGCTGCGGCCCTCGCAGCCCATGGACTTCGTCCCGGGCCAGTACGTCACGGTCCAGACGGCCAGGTGGCCGCGGGTGTGGCGGCGGTTCTCCATCGCGAACGCGCCCCGCGCCGACGGCACGCTGCGCCTGCACGTGCGCGCCGTGCCGGGCGGCTGGGTGAGCACGGCGCTGGTCCGCCACACCCGCGTCGGCGACCAGCTCCTGCTGGGCCCGCCCGTGGGCACGATGACGCCGCCCGAGTCCGACCGGGACATCCTCTGCGTCGCCGGGGGGACCGGCCTCGCGCCGATCAAGGCCGTCGTCGAGCACGTCATCGCCTCCGGCGACCGCCCGAACATCCACCTGCTGTTCGGCGCCCGCCACGCGCGCGACCTGTACGACATGCCGGACCTGGCGAGGATGGAGGCCGCCTTCCCCTGGCTGCGGGTGATTCCGGTGGTCTCCGACGACCCCGCTTTCGACGGGATGCGCGGCCGGCTCCCCGACGTGGTCGAGAGGTTCCACTCCTGGGCCGACCACGAGACGTACGTCTGCGGCCCGCCCACGATGGTGAACGAGACCGTACGGCGCCTCCAGTGCTCGGGGGTGCCGCTGTCGCGGATCCACCGCGACCCGGTCCAGAGCACCGCTTGACCGGAACCGCGAGCGGACAGGAGGGCTTCCTGGCAGGATCGAATCGAAAACGCGCTCGAAATCGCCACATGGGAGGACCAATGACCGCACTGCTCGCCATCGGCACCCGAAAGGGACTGTTCCTCGCACGCTCCTCGGGAGACGGGAGATTCGAGGTCGAGCCGGTGCGGTTCTCCACCATCGGGATCCACTCGGTCGCGATCGACACCCGCGGGAGCACGCCCCGTCTCCTCGCCGGGATCGAGTACGGCCACTTCGGCCCGTCGGTGATGTGGTCCGACGACCTCGGCGAGACGTGGCAGGAGGCACCGGCCCCGCCGGTCGCCTTCCCCGAGCGCACCGGGGCCGCGCTGGCCCGGGTGTGGCAGCTCCAGCCGTCGCCGGCCGAGCCGGACGTCGTGTGGGCGGGCGCCGAGCCCGCCGCGCTGTTCCGGTCGGAGGACCGCGGGGCGACCTACACCCTGGTCGACGGCCTGTGGGACCACCCCACCCGGCCCCGGTGGCAGCCTGGCGGCGGCGGTCTGTGCCTCCACACGGTGATCCCCCACCCCAGCGACCCGCGGCGTATCGGGGTCGCCGCCTCCGCCGTGGGGTTCTTCCGCAGCGACGACGCGGGGGCCACCTGGCGGCCGTCCAACAAGAACATCCGCGCCCCGTTCCTCCCGGAAGGCGCGCAGTATCCCGAGTTCGGGCAGTGCGTGCACAAGGTGGCGCAGCATCCCGCCGCGCCCGAGCGGCTCTACCTGCAGCACCACTTCGGGGTCTACCGGTCCGACGACTTCGGCGACTCCTGGACCGAGATCGGGTCCGGCCTGCCCTCCGACTTCGGGTTCCCGATCGCCGTGGACCCGGACGACCCCGACAGGCTGTACGTCTTCCCGCTGCACGGCGACGTCGACCGGACGCCGCTCGGCCACCGGTACCAGGTGTTCCGCAGCGACGACGCCGGGGCCACCTGGCAGGGCTTCTCCGCCGGGCTGCCCGAGGGCCCGCTGCACGCCTCGGTGCTCAGGGACGCGATGTGCGCCGGGCCCGCCGGCGTGTTCTTCGGCACCCGGGACGGCGAGGTGTACGGCTCGGCCGACGCGGGCGAGAGCTGGTCGCTGATCGCCCGCCACCTGCCGGACGTGCTGTGCGTGCGGGCCGCCGTTCTCTGACCCGCCGGCGCGGCCCCGCGGCCGCCCTCTCCGGGCGACCGCGCCGGATCAGACCTTGCGGTACCCGGGGACCCAGGCGCCGTCCTCGACCACGTAGTCGCCGAACAGCGCCGGGGCCTCCTCCCGCATGATCTCCCCGATCCGGCCGAAGACGACGCGGATCTCCTCCTCGGCGCCGACGGCCGTACGGGCCTCGATCGTGTGCCGCAGGGTGCGCACGTTGGCCGTCCAGACCAGGCCCGTCGCGACGCCCTCGGGCGCGAAGCGGCGCATGAACGAGGTGCGGTGCTTCTTCTCCGCGAACGGCACGCCGTCCTCGTCCAGCCCGAAGTGGCCCGCCATCCAGTTCTGGAACTCCTCCATCCGGTCGAGCATCTCGGTCGCCCGCTTCATCAGCTCGGCGTCCTCACGCGCCCACTCGGGGAACCAGAACGGGATGTCGCTCAGCCGGACGAACCGCAGCGACTCCTGCGAGATCGCCACCCCGGGCCGGTGCCGCACCAGCTCGTGGGTGAACACCCGTGAGACGTTGTGCAGCACGAAGCTGAAGCTGATGTGCTCCAGCACGCTGCCGTGCGCGGACGCGAGGATGTTGCGCAGGTACGCCTCCTGGTCGGTGCGCACCCTCGTGACGTTCGGGTTCAGCCCCGGCTCGAACGACCGGTAGCACAGCCGCCCGGCGAACTCGGCGAGGTTCTGGGCGTCGAACTCGCCGCGCTCCAGCCGTTCCAGCCAGCTCTCCCCGCCGATCTCGTGGAGGTAGCGGGCCAGCTCGTCGTAGTCGACGGACGGTTTGGCGACGAGGAAGACCTCGGGCTCGACGCTGCGCATGCACAATCCCCGTGAAGTGGTGCCGATTGGTGACCGTCCAAGCAAACCAGCTCGGGCCCACGATCGCGACCCGGCCCCCGATCAGCCGGGTCAGATGACCCGGCCAACCGGGAGTCCGGGGGTCGCCCTCTGCTGTGAACAGGTCAGGTGATGTCGCGGCGGACCGTGGTGGCGGTGGCCACCGCGGCGAACAGCAGGCCGTAGGCGACCAGGACGAGGGCGCCCGCCCAGGCGGGCAGCCACTCGGGCCGGCCCAGGCCGGTGTCCACGTCGATGCTCATCAGCGCCTGGGCCGCGCCGGCCGGCAGCCACTTGCCCACGCCGTGCAGCGCCGGGATCGCCGTGAAGATGCTCTCGACCACGTACGACCAGACCACGGCGGCCACGATGCCCGCGATCTGGTTGCGGACGAGCGCCCCCAGGCCGATGCCGAACAGCGCGTACAACGCCAGGGTCGCGAGGATGCCGACGCTGATCTGCGGGACCCGCGAGGCCGACAGCGAGAACTCGCCTCCGGCGAGCGTCACGGCCGGGATCACCGTCACCGCCTGGAAGACCAGCACGGCCAGGCCGAACAGCGCCCCCACGATCAGCCCGGCCACCAGCTTGGCGACGATCACCAGGCCCCGCCGGGGGGTGACGAGGAAGGTTCCGGTGATCGTCTGGTAGCGGTACTCGGAGGTCATCATGACGACACCGAGGATCATCACGAAGATCCCGGCGCTGGATCCGCCGGCCCAGGCGATCTCCGTCCACTGCGCGGTGTCCAGCGCGGGCAGCGCGCTGCCGTTCTGGCTCACCCCCGCGAACGCCATGAGGAAGCCCAGGCTCACCCCGACGAGCAGCAACGTGACGATCAGCATGATCCACCACAGCCGGGTGGTGAACAGCTTGCGCAGCTCGGCCCTGACGAGGCCGGGGATGTGACTCATCGCCCCTCCGTGAGGTCGAGGAAGACCTTCTGCAGGTCGGACCGCTCCTGCGCCACCTCGGTGAGCACGATCCGCCGGTCCATGGCGACCCGGCCGATGGTCTCGGCGTCCAGCCCGCGCACCCGCAGCAGGCCGTCGTCCACGCGTTCGATCGCGGCGCCCGCCGCCTCCAGCGCGGGGACGAGGTCGGCGGCCTGGGCGGTGCGCACCCGGGTCACCTCTCCTCCGTTGCTGGTGAGCTCGGCGAGGCTTCCCTGGCGGACCAGGCGGCCCCTGGCGATGATCACGACGTTGTCGACGGTCTGCTCGACCTCCGCCAGCACGTGGCTGGAGACGAGCACCGCCGCCCCCTCGTCGTGGGCGAGGTGGCGCAGGAACCCGCGCAGCCACTCGATGCCCGCCGGGTCGAGGCCGTTGGCGGGCTCGTCCAGGATGTACACCCGGGGCCGGCCGAGCAGGGCCGAGGCGAGCGCGAGCCGCTGCCGCATGCCCAGCGAGTAACCGGCCACGCGCTTGTCCGCGGCGTCCACGAGGCCGACCTGTTCGAGCGCCTCGTCGGCGCGGGCGTCGGGCAGCCCGGCCGCCGTGCAGAGGACGCGCAGGTGGTTGCGGGCGGTCCGGCCGGGGTGGAAGCTCGTGGCCTCGAGCACGGCGCCGACCTCGGTCACCGGACGGGGGCGCGTGCCGTAGCGCTCGCCGTTCACCAGCGCCTCACCCGAGTCGGGCGTCACCAGGCCGAGCAGGGAGCGGAGCGTCGTCGTCTTACCGGCTCCGTTGGGGCCGAGATATCCGGTGACGGATCCGGCCTCCACGCTGAACGAAACGCCGTCCACGGCCTTCACCGGCCCGAACGACTTAATCAAATTTTTTATCTCTATAGCAGCCATCGGGCGCGATTATTCCGTAGCCGTAGATAGCAAATCATCCTCATAAAGGAGGATCATTTCGGCTTGGACCGATCCAGAGCGTCAGAGGCGGTAAACGCGGCGGGCGTTGCCCGCGCCGATCATGTGGGCGATCCGGGCCGCGTCGGCCGGGCTCCACTCGCCCTCGGCGATCCGGTCGCCGAGCACACGGGCCAAGCCCCGGCGGTGGCAGAGCGCGGCCAGGAAGCACAGCTCGGCGGCGCCGTGACAGCCGGAGCCGTACATCTGCTTGTGGAACGGGACGAGTTCGAGCAGCTCGCGCAGGACGTGGGCGGAGCCCGCGGCGGTGTGCGCGACGGCGGGCCCCGCGTCGACGTACACGTGCGGGAAGACGCCCGCCAGGTACGCCGCCTGCCGGTGGTAGGGGTAGCAGTGCAGCAGGACGACCGGCACCCCGAGCGGGGCGAGGGCGCGCACGAACCCCGTCAGCAGCGCGGGATCGGCCAGGTGGCCGGCGACCCCGGCGTCGCCCGGGCCCGTGCCGGACATACCCCAGCAGGACAGACCACAGTGGAACTGCAGCGGCAGGCTCCGCTCCCTGGCGACGTCGACCGCCGCCCAGAGCAGGTGCCGTACGAGGACGGGGTCGTCAAGGCGGGCCTTGGGGTCGGCGAGCCTGCGGCCGGCCGCCGCGATCACGCTGCCGCGGGAGGGCCGGGAGGGGTCGAAGCCGAGGCCGCAGCGGTGCGCCGCGACGGACTTGAGCGCGGCGGCCCGGGCCGCGCGCGCCGCCAGCTCGTCCCGCAGCATCCCGGCGTAGTCGGCGGCGGGCAGCCCGGCCTCGGCGACGTCCTGCTCGACCTGCTCCAGCCGGACGATCTCGTCGGCGGCGGCCGCGCCGAGCCGGCCCATCTCGGCGGGCGAGAGCACCCCGGGGACGTCGAGCCCCGCGTCGACCAGGAAGGCCGACACCCCGGCGCCGCGCAGCAGCCGCCGGTTGACCTCGGCCGCGCCGAGCTCGGCGCGGCGCGACAGGTAGACGGTGGCCGAGGCGTGCGGCTCCAGGCCGAGGACGGGCGCGCACCAGCGGCGGATCGCCGCGCCTGCCGGGGTGTCGAAGTGCGTGGTCCCCGGCGGCGCCGGTGTGCCGCCCGCGCCGATGAGCTGCTCGAACCCCGACCTGGTGGTGTCGTCGCGGCGCACGCCGTGACAGTGCTGGTCCACCATGGGCGCGAGCAGGGCCGCCCGCACCGCGTCGGGCAGGGGAACGGGCAGCAGTTCGTCGGGTCTCGGCTCCGGCACGGCAGTGGACTCTACGGCTCCCCCGCCGCGCCGGCGCCTCCCCCGACCGGCTCTTTACTCAGTCATGGCGCGCGCAAAGCCGCAGGACGTTCGCGATGATCCTCGCCCCGGCGCCGCCCTGCGTGGTCAGGATCGACTCGGGGTGGAACTGCACGCCGAAACGCAGGTTGTCGGTGTCCTCGATCGCCATGGCCGCGCCGTCCTGGGTGGACGCGGTGACCCGGAAACCCCTGACCCCCGGCTCCTTGGCGTGCAGGGAGTGGTAGCGGGCCGCGACGAACTCGCCGGGCAGCCCGTCGAGCAGCGCGCTGTCGCCCTCGCGGCGGACCCGGCCGCGCTTGCCGTGCTCCGGGTACGGCAGCAGTTCGAGCGTGCCGCCCGCCTGCTCGACCATGGCCTGCAGGCCGAGGCACACCCCGAACACCGGCAGCCTCCTGGCGTACAGCGCCTCGATCAGCGCCGAGCAGCCGAAGTCGGACGGCCAGCCGGGGCCGGGCGACAGCACGACGAGCGTGGGCGCGATCTCGTCGAGCTTGTCCAGCGGGAAGCCGTGCCGCAGCGTGACCACCGAGGCGCCCTGCTGGCGGAAGTAGTCGGCGAGGGTGTTGACGAAGGAGTCCTCGTGGTCCACGAGCAGCACGCGGTGGCCCTCGCCCGGCAGGTCGGCCCTGGGCTCCGCCCGCGCCTCGTCCCGGGGGCGGGCGGCCGCGGCGAGCGCGCCGAGGAGGGCGCTGGCCTTGAGCTCGGTCTCCCGCTCCTCGGCCTCGGGGTCGGAGTCGTACAGCAGCGTGGCCCCGGCCCGCACGGTGGCGACGCCCTCGCGGATCTGCGCGGTGCGCAGGGTCAGGCCGGTGTTCATCGAGCCGTCGAAGCCGATGAAGCCGACGGCGCCGCCGTACCAGCGCCGCGTGGTCTCCTCGTGGTCCTCGATGAACTGCATGGCCCACGCCTTGGGGGCGCCGGTGACGGTGACGGCCCACATATGGGTGAGGAACGCGTCGAGGGCGTCGAACTCGGGGCGCAGCCGGCCCTCGATGTGGTCGACGGTGTGGATCAGCCGGGAGTACATCTCGATCTGGCGGCGGCCGATCACCCGGACGCTGCCCGGGACGCAGATGCGCGACTTGTCGTTGCGGTCCACGTCCGTGCACATGGTCAGCTCCGACTCCTCCTTCACGCTGGACAGGAGCGTGCGGATGGCCTCTGCGTCCTCGACCGGGTTGGCCCCCCGGGCGATCGTGCCGGAGATCGGGCAGGTCTCGACCCGGTCACCGCTCACCCGGACGTACATTTCGGGCGAGGCGCCGACCAGGTGCTCGCCGTCGCCGAGGTTGAGCAGGAACTCGTACGGCGCGGGGTTCTCCGTGCGCAGCGACCGGTAGAAGGCGGCGGGGTCGGTGCAGGCGCCGTGGAAGATCTGGCCGGGGACGACCTCGAACAGGTCGCCTCGCTGGAACTTCTCCTTGGCCTTGGCGACGACGTCGGCGTAGGTCCCCCGCACCGGGTCCGGCGGGATCTCGCGGGGCGTGACCAGGGGGACCGCCTCGCCGGTGCGCTCCAGGCCACCGGTGGAGACGCCGTCCACGGTGAACTCGTAGCAGTGCTCCACGCTGGTCTCGCGGACCCGGTCGATCACGACGAGCCGGTCGGGCAGGTGCAGCACCAGGTCGCGCTGGTCGCCGGGCCGGGTCAGGCGGTAGCGGATCGGCTCGAACTGGAACGCCAGGTCGTAGCCGAAGGCGCCGTACAGGCCGAGGTGCGGGTCGTCGGACCGGAAGGCCGCGATGATCTCGCGGATGGCGGTGAAGACGGTGGGACGGCGGCTGCGCATCTCCTCGGGCAGCAGGTCCTCGGACTCGGCGACGTGCACCTCGACGTAGCCGGGGGTCGGCTCATTGTCCGGCTTGCCCGCGGCCAGCAGGCAGGAGGCGACGGCGGGCAGCACGACCTCGCCGCGCTCGTTGAGCGCCCGGGCGGATATCCGCCGGCCGCGCGCCACGATCTCCAGGCAGGGGTCGACGTAGCCGAAGGCCCATCTGCTGTAACGGCCCGGGTAGTCCATGCCGGAGGAGAAGGCGCCGCCGCGCCGCTCCCCCAGCGACGTGACGATCTCCTCCAGCGCCTCCTCGGGCACCTCGCGTACCCGGCGCTCGACCGCGATGCCGCCGGCCGTGGTATATCCGCTGATCTCCACTGTGCACGCCCCTTTTTACGTATGCCCCGGGGCGGACATACAGAAGGCCGCCTCTCACGGGGCGGCCGGTCTCCAATAAGAATGCGAAAACGCCGCCTGCTAGCGGCGCCACCACTGGGAGGGTGCGAGAGTTCGCATGCGGTAAGGGTAGCCGCGGGAGCCGCGATCATGCAACGCGACGCCGCTGGAAGCGCGAGCACCGGATAGATATTCTGTTACTGGTCGGAACTCCACTCTCGGCCGGGCGCGCGACGCGGCCCGGGCCGGAAAAGGAGGAGCGTCATGGTCCGCGTGCCGGCCGGACTGCCATCGCACCGCGGCGTCCCGGAGGGATCGGGCGGACCGGGGGGGCCGCGAGGCCCGAGCGGTCCGCCGGGCCACCGGGTCCGGGTGCGCCGCGACGTGCCCGTGCCGATGCCGGACGGCGTGACCCTCCTGGCCGACCACTACACCCCGGTGGGCGCCGACCGGCCGCCGACGATCCTGATCCGCACGCCGTACGGGCGGGGCGGCGTGGTCGGCTGGATGTACGGCTGGACCTTCGCCCGGCACGGGTTCCAGGTCGTGCTGCAGAGCTGCCGGGGCGGTTTCGGCTCGGGCGGCCGGCTCGATCCCCTGGTCCACGAGCAGGAGGACGGCCTGGCGACGGTCGAGTGGATGCGGGCGCAGTCGTGGTACGGCGGCGGCTTCGCCATGCACGGGCCCTCCTACCTGGGCTACACCCAGTGGGCGATCGCGGCGCAGACCCCCGACCTGCGGGCGATGGCCGTCCAGGTGACCGCCTCGTGCTTCCGCGACGCCGCGTACGTCGGCGGGTCGTTCGCGCTGGAGTCCACGCTGATCTGGACGACGCTCACCGCGCATCTGGAGGGCAGGCTGAGCGGCATGGCCGCGTTCACGGCGCCCCGGCGCACGCGGCGGGCCGTGCTGTCGGGCCTGTCGGGCCACCCGCTGCCCGAGCTCGACGTGCTGTCGGCGGGCAGGCCGCTGCCTTTCTTCCGGGAACTGGTGGCCCACCACGGCGAGGCCCTCTGCACGTACTGGGACAAGAGGGACTTCTCCGCGTCGGTTGGGGAGGTCGGCGCCGAGATCACGATGACCGGCGGCTGGTATGACGTGTTCCTGCCCTGGCAGCTCAAGGACTACGCGGCGCTGCGGGCGGCCGGGCGGCGGCCCCACCTCACGATCGGGCCGTGGTACCACGCCGACATCCGCCACGGGCGGGCGGCCAACGCCGACGCCCTGGCGTGGTTCCGCGCCCACCTGCTCGGCGACCCCTCGGGGCTGCGCCACTCCCCCGTCCGCCTGTACGTCACCGGCGCGGGCCGGTGGCGGGACGAACCGGACTGGCCCCCGCCCGGCATGCGGCGCGAGCGCTGGCACCTGCAGCCGGGCTTCGCCCTGTCTCCGGACAACCCGGCGGGCGGCGAACCGGACCGTTACCGCTACGACCCCGCGCACCCGACGCCGGTGATCGGCGGCCCGGTGCTGATCGGCAACTCCGAGCCGAGGGACAACCGGCGGCTGGAGGCCCGGCGTGACGTGCTCGTGTACACCTCGGAGGCGCTCGACCGGGACACCGACATGATCGGCCCGGTGAGCGCCGAGCTGTTCGTGCGTACCAGCAGGGAACACACGGACTTCGTCGTGCGGGTGTGCGACGTGCACCCCGACGGCGCGTCGATGAACGTCTGCGAGGGCGTGCGCCGGCTGACGCCGCAGCTGCCGGCCGACGAGGACGGCGTGCGCCGGGTGGAGATCGACCTGTGGCCGATGGGTCACCGGTTCCGCCGCGGCCACCGCGTCCGGGTGCAGGTGGCGAGCGGGGCCTACCCCCGCATCGCGCGCAACCCGGGCACCGGCGCGCCGCTGACGGCCGGCACCCCCATGGTCGCCTCGGACCAGGAGATCCTGCACGACCCCCGCCATCCCTCGGCCGTGATCCTCCCCATGCTCCCCTGAGCCGGCTCATGGCTCCGGCACCACGAGCCGTCGTCGCACCCGGACGACGCCGGCCACCCCAGGATCGGCACCTGAGCCGACCGTCGCGCCCAGCGTCCGCTTTCGGGCACTGCTACCCTCGCGATCGTGGCGATCAGGAACTCCCACTGTTCCTTCTGTGGAGCGGCCTACGCGCCCGGCCTGCCCTGGCCGAGGACCTGTCAGGAGTGCGGCAACACCAGCTACCTCAACCCCCTGCCGGTCGCGGTCATGGTGCTTCCGGTGAACGACGGCCTTCTCGTCGTCCGCCGGGACGTCGAGCCGCACCGCGGCCTGCTCGCCCTCCCCGGCGGCTTCGTCGACGTCGGCGAGTCCTGGCAGCAGGCCGCCGTACGGGAACTCCGCGAGGAGACGGGCGTCGTGGCCGACGCGGCCGGCATCCGGCTGCTCGACGCGGTCAGCGCGCCCGACGGCACCGTGCTGATCTTCGGCCTCGGGGCGCGTACGACCGCGGACGCCCTCCCGCCGGTCGCGCGCACCGCGGAGACCAGCGAGTGGCTGGTGATCGACGGCCCTCAGGAGCTGGCGTTCCCGCTGCACACGCGGGTCGTGGCCCGCTATTTCGGCTCAGACCGATCGCTGTGAGCGTGAAGGTGGGCCAGACGGTCCTGCAGCTTCTCGTGCCGGAACCGGTACACGGGTCCCACCTGGCGGAGCAGCCCGACGCGATGGGCGTCCTCCAGAAGGCTCATCAGCCGTAGCGGGATCCGTCCGCGGGCGCGGAGCATGGCGACGGCGACGAGGTAGATGGAGCTGGCTCCCGTGAACCCGAACGTGAGCGTGAACACGACACCGCCCGCGAGCCCGAAGGCGACCCCGGCCTCGGCGCCGCGCAGCAGCCCGGAGAAACCGTCCACGAGCGTCCCGGCGAAGCCGAACGCGAGGCCCAGCGCCAGCCCGAAGGTGAGGGAACGCCCGTATACGAGCTGGATGTCCCGCCGCAGCGTGATCAGCGGGCCCTGCGGCCGGTCGTTGGTGAGGGGGGTCGTCACCCACTTGTTGAGCCCGAGAGTGAGACCGCCGATGGCGCCGATGACGAGCGCATAGGGGATCAGGCCGTCGACCCGCGAGGACATCCCCGCGACCCGCCACAGCGCAAACGCCGCGATCATGCCGACCGGGAGCACCGTGACCAGCCCGAGCGTGAGCTGCCCGGCGAGCCGGCCGGCATTGCCGCGCCAGCGCAGGTTGGCGTACGCCGGCTCCAACGTGGAGCCCTTCAGACGCTCCAGGATGAGCCCGCCGGTGAGGCCCCCGACGAGCCCGCCCACCGGTCCCCCGGCGAGACCGAACAGGAGCGCGTCCCGGAGGCTGCCTTCGTGCGGGCTGCGCAGCGCCACCACGGCGTCGCTGGTCAGTCCCACGGTGACGCCGACGGACAGTCCGATGGTCACGCCTCCGACGAGAATGCTCCAGCGTCGTGAGATCGCACGGTGGAGGTGCCACCAGTGGAAGTCCCTGGTGCCGATCGCCGACATGTGATGGGCGACGAACGACAGCCACCGGCGGGCCTCGTCCGGATCCCACGTCCGCTGTGAACGGAACGGGTGGTCGTGCTCGTGCCGTTCGTTGGGATCGTCGTCGGGCGGCGTGGCCGCGAAGCTCGCCTGAACGAGGTTGTCGAGCAGGTGGTCGGTGACGGCGGCCGCCGTCGGGAAGCGCTCGGTGTCGTACAGCGGGGCGGGGTTCGCGCGGGTCTCGACGTACACCTTGTGCAGCAGCCACACGACAAGCGGCGTGGAGAGGGCCTCGGGCAGCGGGCCGTCCGGGTCGGCCTTCACCGCGGACAGCAGGCCGATCCAGTCGGGCCGTTGCCCGGGAGCGAGCCGGTCGCGGAGGTACGAGATGACGTCCGCGCTCTTCACGGGCCTCGGCTCGATGACGGCCGCGCCGGCGAGCGCGGCGCCGTCGCGGAGGTTGACGGCCGTCACGTACTCGGCCGTGCGGCAGGTGAGGATGAGCGACTCGACGGCCGAGGCGGCGTTCAGCGCGTTGATCACCTTCGGCCGCACCGCGTCGGGCAACTCGTCCAGGCCGTCCAGGACCGGGAGGATCCGGCGATAGGTGACCAGTCCACGAGCCGCGTCCGGACCCAGCTCGGGGGCGCGCAGCGCCGGGTAGTTCTCCCTCAGCCGCCTGCCCAGCCACCGGTGGACGGGCTCGGCCGCCGGATCCCACCCGGACATCGACAGCAGCACGGGGACCGGATCGCCGGGCTGCGGCTCCATCAGCAGCTCCCTGAGCAGGAGCACGGCCAGCGTCGTCTTGCCCATGCCGGCCTCGCCGAGGATCACCAGCCTGCGCCGGGCGAGCTTGCGGAACCGGCCGGCGATCTCCGGCATCCGGTCGGTGCGCCCCTCGAAGCGCACCCGCCCGAAGCCGAACCACGAGCGCAGCAGCCGCAGCCCGTCGACGCGCTCGTCCTGGTCCATCACGTCGAGACCGGAGATCCTCCAGCGGACCGGCAGCCGGGCCGGCTCGTCGAGATCGCGCATCGCGATCTCCTCGCGCCACTGCTCGTGCACGAGCACCCGCAGCGTCCGCTCGGCACGATCGATCTGCTCGATCGTGCTCGTGCCGCCCGGCTGCCGCCGTCGCCAGGTGCTGACCAGGGGAGGGACGAGCGCGAAAACACCGAGGGCCACGCTGGCGAGCTGTGCCCAGTTGACCGCCGCGTCCGACTCGGAGAGCGCGGTGAGCCCATAGCCGATCCCGGCGACCGCGACCACTCCTGCGGCGGGCAGCACGACGCGGCGCCAGCCGGCCCAGCCCCTCATTCCCACATGGTGACATCGCGCGATCTATCTGGCGAGAACGAGATATGACCGGTCGTTTTGGGCCGCGCATCGGCGCAAGCGCGTACGTGACCGGGCTTTCAGCCTTCGTGGACGCGGCCGGCCTCGACGACCAATCGGCGTGTCGTGTGGACGGCCTTCAGCATGCGCCGGTCGTGGGTGACGAGCAGCAGGGTCCCCGTGTACGAGTCGAGCGCGGACTCCAGCTGTTCGATCGCCGGAAGGTCGAGATGGTTGGTGGGCTCGTCCAGGACGAGCAGGTTGACCCCTCGGGCCTGCAGGAGGGCGAGGGCCGCCCTCGTTCGCTCACCCGGCGACAACGTGGCCGCCGGGCGGAGCACGTGGTCGGCCCGCAGGCCGAACTTGGCCAGCACCGTGCGGACGTCGGCGGGCGGCAGGTCGACGAGCGCGCCGAACGCGCCGAGCAGCGGCTCGTCGCCCTCGAACAGGGCGCGGGCCTGGTCGACCTCGCCGACCACCACACCGGGACCGAGCGCCGCCGTCCCCTCGTCGAGGGGGATCCGGCCGAGCAGCACGCCGAGCAGGGTGCTCTTGCCCGAGCCGTTCGCACCGGTGATCGCGACCCGGTCCGCCCAGTCGATCTGCAGGTCGACGGGCCCGAGCGTGAAGCCGCCACGTCGCGCGAGCGCGCCGCGCAGCGTCGCGACCACGGCCCCGGAGCGGGGCGCGGCGGCGATCTCCATCCGCAGCTCCCACTCCTTGCGCGGCTCCTCGACGACATCCAGCCGCTCGATCAGCCTCTCGGTCTGCCGGGCCTTGGCCGCCTGCTTCTCGGTCGCCTCGGTGCGGAACTTCCGCCCGATCTTGTCGCCGTCGGGGGCCTTGCGGCGCGCGTTCTTGACGCCCTTCTCCATCCAGGCGCGCTGGGCCCGGGCGCGGGCCTCCAGGGACGCCCTGGTGTCGGCGTACTCCTCGTACTGCTCGCGCGCGTGCCTGCGGGCGACCTCGCGCTCCTCCAGGTAGGCGTCGTACCCGCCGCCGTACGCACGGACCTGCCACTGGGCCAGGTCGAGCTCGACCACCCTGTTGACCGTACGGGCGAGGAACTCGCGGTCGTGGCTGACGACCACGGTCCCGGCGCGCAGTCCCGTCACGAAGCGTTCGAGCCGGTCCAGGCCGTCGAGGTCGAGGTCGTTGGTGGGCTCGTCGAGCAGGAACACGTCGTAACGGCTGAGCAGCAGCGAGGCCAGCCCCACCCGGGCCGCCTGGCCGCCGGACAGGGACGTCATCTCCTGTTCCAGGCCGACCATGAGCCCGAGGTCGGCCGCCACCTCCGCGGCCCGCTCCTCCAGGTCGGCGCCGCCGAGGGCGAGCCAGCGGTCGAGGGCCTCGGCGTACGCGTCGCCGGGATCGCCGCCCACGAGCGCCTCGGTGGCCGCGTCGAGGGCCCGCTGCGCGGCGGCGACCCCGGTGCGACGGGCGAGGAAGGCGGCGACGGTCTCACCGGGCCGCCGTTCCGGCTCCTGTGGCAGATGCCCGACGTTGGCGGTGGGCGGGCTGAGCCGTACGCCGCCGTGCTCGGGCGCGTCGAGGCCGGCCAGCAGGCGCAGCAGCGTCGACTTGCCGGCGCCGTTCACCCCCACCAGCCCCACGACGTCCCCGGGCGCGACGACCAGATCGAGATCCGCGAACAGGACGCGCTCGCCGTGCCCGGCGGCGAGCTCCTTCGCGACAAGAGTGGCGCTCATCAGGACACCGACCCTACTGGGTCCCGCGTGAACCCCGCCGGACGGCGTGGCGCCAGGGCGTCCAGGGTCTTCTTGTCGTGCCGTGGCCGGGCGACGGTCTCGTCGGCCCAGCGAGTGCGGCGGAAGGACGCCGTCAGCTTCTGCTGATGGTCGCCGAGGTAGAACCAGACGAAGCGGTCGACGGAGACATTGGTGACGCCGCTGCGGGGCAGTTCCGCCGTCCAGGCGCAGTCCTGCCACCAGCGCCATGTCTTCGGGCTGGTCTTCTGGCGTTCGGTGACGCCGAGGAAGCGCAGCTTCAGCCGGATCACGTCCCACGCCTCGTGCTCGTCGTCGATCCAGTCGCGCAGAAGCGCGTAGAGGTGGGTGAAGGTGTATCCCCGGTGAACGAGGTCGGCGAACACGATCGGCCGCCTGCGGCGGGCGAGGGCGTGCGGGCTGACGCCCGCGGCCGCGAGGTTGACGCGCAACTGGCGGATCTCATGGGGCCGCAGCGGCTCCTCGAACCGGTAGGAGAACGGCAGCAGTCGCACACGGTCCGGGCGCGAGGTGGCCGACAGCGCGCCGGACAGCAGGTCGAAGACGCTGTCGGCGGAACGGCCAACGAAGTGCACGTCGCCGTTCCCGCTGCGGGCCAGGATCTTCGCGCCGCACTCGACCAGGTCGTCCGAATAGGCAGGGCGGGCTCGGGGCGCCCGTCGAGGAGGGTGCCGAGCCGGTCGGGCCGGATCAGGTTCCAGCGGTACGGCTGGTTCGGTGTCGTCATCGCAATCATGGTGACGCGCCGTTCCGGCCCCGGTCACCCGAGTTTCCTAGAGGTCCTCGGCGAGCGAGAGCAGGCGGGTGACGGTGTTCCAGTTGCGCATGGTCGCCGGGCCGGTCGAGTACTTCTCCATGAGAGGCGGCAGCTTGGGACGCCGCAGCCCGTCCGGGAAGTAGACGTAGAGCTCCCGCTCGCCCATCCGCATCTCCTCGGGGGCGTACGCCGCCGGATCGATGCTCGCCAGCCCCTCCCGGTCCGGCGGCCGGGCCAGGAAGACCACGGCGAACCGGGCGGGGTCCCGGATCTCCAGGGGGTTGCGCTCCACCACGGCGCGAAGCTGCTCGGCCGTACGGACGATCACGGCGGCGGACAGGCCGAGCTCCTCCTGAAGCCCGCGCCCGATCGCGGCGGAGATCGACTCGGCGTCCCCGTCCGCCGTGAACAGCGCGTTCCCGCTGCGCAGGTGCGTGCGCGCGTTCCCGTATCCGAGCCGTTCCAGCAGTGCCCGCAGATCGGCCATCGCCACCGTGGTGGCGGGGCTGACGTTGATGCCGCGCAGCAGCGCCACGTACCGCATCGCATCGCCTCCTTCCGGCGGGAGGCTATCGCCCGTTCCTGTCAGACAGCGTCAGGTATCGGATTGTCATCTGCGTAGTCGTCGCTGGGCGCGCCAACACGACCGTTCGGCGATCGGTGATCTCCCTGTTACCCGGGCTTCCTTACGCTGCCGCCGAGTAACCGTCCCGCTGGTCCGCGTGACGGCCCGTCACGCGGAGCTGCCGGGCACGCCTGGTCCGTGTCCGATTGGAGAACGTGTGACGACCCCCCGCGACGACCGCGGCCGAAGCCCGGACTACAGTCCGCTCAACTGGCTGCTCCTGCTGCCGATCGTGATCCCGCTCCTCCCGCCCCTGTTCAACGCGGTGGAACCGCGGCTGTTCGGCATCCCGCTGTTCTACTGGCTACAGCTCGCCTTCATCATCCTCGGCGTCACCACGACCACCCTCGTCTACCGCGCGACGAGGAGGAACCGGTGAAGACCACCGAGATCGTCATCTTCACGATCCTGTTCCTGGTCGTGAGCGGCCTGGGCTTCGTGGCCGCCCGCTGGCGCCGCCCGGACGACCTCGCCAGCCTGAACGAATGGGGCCTCGGCGGCCGTAGCTTCGGCAGCTGGATCACCTGGTTCCTGATCGGCGGCGACCTCTACACGGCGTACACGTTCGTGGCCGTGCCCGCGCTGATCTTCGGCGCGGGTGCCATGGGCTTCTACGCCGTGCCCTACACGGTGGTCGTCTACCCGATGGTGATGCTCGTGCTGGTCCGGCTGTGGTCGGTCTCGCACGTGCACAACCTCGTCACGCCGGCCGACTTCGTCCGGGTGCGCTTCGGCTCCCCCACCCTGGCGCTGCTCGTGGCGATCACCGGCATCGTCGCGACCATGCCGTACATCGCGCTGCAGCTCATCGGCATCGAGGCGGTGCTGAAGACGATGGGGCTGACGGGCGACCTGCCGCTGATCATCGCGTTCGCGATCCTCGCGGCCTACACCTATCAGTCCGGGCTGCGCGCCCCCGCGCTGATCGCGTTCGTCAAGGACTCGCTGATCTACCTGGTGATCCTGGTCGCGATCATCTACATCCCGGCGAAGCTGGGGGGCATGGGCTCGGTCTTCGACGCCGCGAAGGCCAAGTTCGACGCCGCGGGCAGCGGCGGCATCACGCTCAACGCGAACAACCAGCTCCAGTACGTCACGCTCGCGTTCGGCTCGGCGCTGGCGCTGTTCCTGTATCCGCACAGCGTCACCGGCATCCTCGCCTCGCGCAACCGGAACGTCATCAAGCGGAACATGTCGGCCCTGCCGGCCTACAGTCTGCTGCTCGGCCTGATCGCGCTGCTGGGCTACATGGCCATCGCGGCCGGGATCACCCCCATCGGCAAGGACAACAACACGATCGTGCCGCGGCTGTTCGACGCGATGTTCCCCGACTGGTTCGCCGGGGTCGCGTTCGCTGCCGTCGGCATCGGCGCGCTCGTGCCCGCCGCCATCATGTCGATCGCCGCGGCCAACCTGTTCTCCCGCAACATCTACAAGGAGTACGTCAACCGGAACGCGACCCCCGCCCAGGAGGCCACGGTCAGCAAGGTCGCGTCGCTGGTCGTGAAGGTGGGCGCGGTGCTGTGCATCCTGCTCATCGACCCGCAGTTCTCGATCGACCTGCAGCTCATCGGCGGCGTCATCATCCTGCAGACGCTCCCGTCGGTGGGCCTCGGGCTCTACACCCGGTGGTTCCACCGGGGCGGCCTGATCGCCGGCTGGGCCGCCGGCATGGCGGCCGGGATGCTGCTGCTGTACAACATCGCCAACCCGGCCACCAACCACGCCCACTTCGGCGGCTCGGCCTTCCCGCTGTCGCAGTTCGGGTTCGACACCAAGATCACGGTGTACGCCGGCTTCCTCGCGCTGATCGTGAACCTGGTCGTCGCCGTGCTCGGGACCGTCGTGGCCCGCGCGCTCAAGAGCGCGGACGGCCCGGACGGCACCCGGCCGGGGGACTACTTCGCCGACCAGGGCGACCCGCGCGTCCACGAACTGGAGACGACGGCGCCCACCGCCTGACCTCCCTGCCGACTTGTGGCCGGCTTGACGCGGCGCGACGCCCCGCGTGGAGTCGGCCACAAGTGCGCGATGGGACAAAGAGGCATCACCTCGAACACCGAAGGAGCCAAGGATGCCTCTCAGCAACGACCTGGTCGTCACCGGCGGTCACGTGCTCTGCATGGACCCGGCCTTCCCGGACGGCCCCGCCGACGTCGTCGTCCGCGACGGCGTGATCGTCTCGGTCGGTCCCGCCGCCGAGATCCCCCCGGGCGCCGACGTCGTGGACGCCACCGGCTGCGTGGTGATGCCGGGGCTGGTCGACACCCACCGCCACACCTGGCAGTCGGCGCTGCGCCACATCGGGCTCGACTGGAGCCTGATGGACTACCTCGGGGCCGCGTTCCTCCAGCTCGGGCCGAACTTCCGGCCGCAGGACGTCTACGCGGGCACCCTGCTCGGCGCGCTCGGCGCGCTGGAGTCGGGGATCACCACGCTGGTCGACTGGTCCCACATCCAGAACACCCCCGAGCACAGCGACGCCGCCGTGGCCGCGCTTCGCGACAGCGGGATCCGGGGCGTCTTCGCCTACGGCTGGCCGCAGGTCGATTCGCTCCGCTGGGTCGGCGACCACAGCGACGCGGAGCTTCCCGCCGACGTCCGCCGCGTCAGGGACGTGCTCCGCGACGACACCGCCCGCGTCACGATGGCCCTGGCCGCGCGAGGTCCCGAGATGTCGGCCCCCGCCGCCACCCGGCGCGACCTGCTGCTCGCGCGGGAGCTCGGCCTGCGGGTCACCATGCACGTCGGCTCCGCCGACAAGACGGGCAGCGTCGGGTGGCTGCACGACGAAGGCCTGCTCGACGAGACGGTTACCCTGGTCCACGCGAGCGCGACCGGCGACGACGAGCTGAAGGCCGCCGCCGGCGCGGGCGCGACCGCGAGCGTGTCGCCGTTCATCGAGATGACGATGCCCGGGCTCGGCACACCGGCGACCGGCCGGCTCCTGCGGGCGGGCGTCGTCACCGGCCTCAGCGCCGACACCGAGGTCGCCACCTCCGGAGACATGTTCACGCAGATGCGCGCCGCCCTGGCCCACCACAGGTTCACCCAGGACCCGGCGCCGCTGAGCGCCGGCGACCTGCTGCGGATGGTCACCGCCGACGGCGCCGCGGTGGCCGGGCTCGCGGGCGTCACCGGCGGCCTCACGCCCGGCAGGAGGGCCGACCTGATCGTGCTCGCGGCCGACACCCCCGCCGTGGCGCCGGTGCTCGACCCCCGCGCGGCCGTCGTCCTCGCCGGCCACCCCGGGCTGGTCCGCACGGTCGTCTGCGACGGCGTGGTCGTCAAGCGGGACGGCGTGCTCACCGGGCCGGTCGGGCGGGCGATGGACGCCGCGAAGGCGAGCCTCGCCCACCTTCGCGAAGCCGTGCCCGCGATGCCCGTCGCCTGACGCCGCGATGCCGGCCGGTGATCGTGGCACAATCCCGGCATGGCGGTCATGTTCCGGGTGCTCGGCCCGGTCGAGGCGTACGTCGACGGCGTTCCCGTCGACCTCGGCGGGCCACGGCCCCGGCTGCTGGTGGCCCGTCTGCTGATCGCCAGGGGCGCGACCGTGTCGGTGGACGCGATCCTCGACGATCTGTACGACGGCGCGCCGCCGCCGCGCGCCCAGAACACGCTGCACAGCTACATCTCCACCCTGCGCCGGGTGCTCGAACCCGGCCGCGCTCCCCGCACGCCGTCGTCCGTGCTCCTCAGCCGCCCTCCCGGGTACGCGCTCGGGCCGCACGAGGTGGACGCGGAGGAGTTCGTCCGCCTGGCCCAGGCCGGCGAGCCCGAACGCGCGCTGGCCCTGTGGCGCGGCATGCCGTACGAGGAGTTCGGCGACGTGCCCTGGCTCCGGCCGGAGATCGAGCGGCTCGCCGAGGCCCACCTCGTGACGCGGGAACGGCTCCTGGCCGGGCGGGTCGGCGACCCGCACGTGGTGGGCGAGCTGGAGGCCCTGGTGGCCGCGCACCCCCTGCGCGAAGGGCTGTGGGAGCTGCTCGCCCGCACGCTCTACGCCCTCGGACGGCAGGCGGACGCCCTGGAGGCGCTGCGTACGGCCCGGGCGCGCCTGGCCGACGAACTCGGCCTCGACCCCGGCCCGGCGCTGCGGCGGCTGGAGGAGGCGATCCTCGCCCAGGACCCGGCCCTCGACGGCCCCGGCCACGTGCGGCGGGGCCCCGCCGTACCGGTCGAGGTGCCGGGGGCGGACCGGCCGGAACGGCGGGCCGTCGGCCGGGGCACGCAGCTCGACCGGCTCGGCGAGCTGGCGCGCGACGTGGCCGGCGGAAGGCCGAGGATCGTGGCGATCTCCGGTGAACCGGGGATCGGCAAGACGTGGCTGACGGAGGTGTTCGCCGGGCGGCGGGCCGCCGAGGGCTGGCTGGTCGCGTGGGGCAGGTGCCACGAGACCTCCGGCGCGCCCGCCCTGTGGCCGTGGCAGCAGGTCGTCAGGGATCTCACGGCCCGGGTGCCCCCGCCCCCGGCCCAGGCCGCCGCCCTGCGGGTCCTGCTCGGCGACACCGCGCGAGACGGCGCCACCGCGCGAGAGGGCACCGCCGCGCGACACGAGACCGCCGGTCGAGACGACACCGCGCGGCCCGGCGATCGGCCGGCCGAGGCGGGCGAGGCCCGGTTCCGGCTGCACCAGGCCACCGCGGCGTACCTGGGGACGGCCGCGGCCGACCGGCCGCTGCTCGTGGTGATCGACGACCTCCAGTGGGCCGACACGGCGTCGCTCGGCCTGCTGTCCGACCTCCCGATGCTCCTGCGCGGCAAGGTCGCGATCGTGGTCACCGTACGGTCCGGCGAGGGGCCGGCCGCGGTGCACGACGCGCTCGGCCTGCTCGGGCGGCACGACGCCCTCCGCCTGCCGCTGGCCGGGCTCGACCCCGCCGCGGTCGCCGAGATGTCCGGGCTGCGCGACGCGGCGGCCGTGGCGGCGCTCGCCGAGCGCACCCGGGGCAACCCGCTGTTCATCCGCGAGACCCTCCGCCTGGCCGAGGACCAGGGCATCGAGCGGGCGCTCACCGGGGTGCCCGAGGGCCTGGCCGACGTGCTGCGCCGCCGCCTGCTCGACCTGCCCGCCCCGTACCGTCCCGCGATCGACGCGGCGGCCGTGCTCGGCACGGGCGCGGACCGGCGGCTGCTGGCCGATGTCGTCGGGGACGCCTCGGGCACGGACGTGGACGAGGCGCTCGACGCGGCGACCGCCATCCGCGTCCTCGACGAGGACCTGCGCTTCACCCACGACCTCATCCGGGAGACGGTCTACGCCGACATCCCGCCGCGCCGCCGGGCCGGGCTCCACCTGGCCGCGCTGCGGGCGCTCCGGCTACGGCCGGGGGCCGACCTCGCGGTCCTCGCCAGGCACGCGCTGGCCGCCGGGCCGGGCGCCGCGGCCGACGCGGTGCGCTGGGCCTCGGCCACCGCGCGGCAGGCGGCCGGCCGGCACGCCTACGAGGACGCCGCGCAGTGGTGGCGGCGCGCGGTCGAGGCGCACGGGACGTTGCCCGGCGCGGACCCGGCCGGGCACGTGGAACTGCTGCTGGAGCTGGTCCGCGCGCAGCTCGCCGCCGGCGACGGCGTCTCGGCCCGGCAGACCAGGGTGGAGGCGGTGCTCGCGGCCGACGGGCCGAGTGATCCGCTGCTCGCCGCCCGCGCGCTGACCAGCCTCGACGCTCCCGCGCTGTGGAAGATGTACGCGTACGGCGACGTGGAGCTGCAGGTGGTGCGGCGGATCGAGGACGCGCTGGCCGCCCTGCCCGAGGAGGACTCCGAGCTGCGCTGCCGGCTGCTCGGCTGCCTGGGGATGGAACGTTACGACAGCTCGGCCGATCCCCGGTGCGACACGGCCACCGCCGAGGCGCTGGCGATGGCCCGCCGCCTGGTCGCGCGGGGCGAGGCGGGCGAGGAGCTGCTCGGGTTCACGCTCAACGCGCGCTTCCTCGGTGTGCACCTGCCGGAGCGCATACCGGAGATCGACGCCATCGGCAAGGAGCTCACCCGGCTCGGGCCGCCCGGGTTCGAACTGCTCGGCCACATGATCAGGGAACGTTCCCGGATGGAGCTGTTCGACGTGGCCGGGGCCGACCGGGCCGCCGAGCGGGCGGCCGTGCTGGTCCAGCGGCTCGACCTGCCCTGGCCGCGGTTCCAGCAGTTCATGTACGCGGGCGCCCGGCGCCTGCTTGAGGGCGACTTCGACGGCGCGGGCGAGGCGTACGCCGCGGCGGCGGAGGCGGGCGAGCGGCTCAACCTGTGGTACACGAGCACCGTGCTCGCCTCCGCGCTGCTCGCCCGGCAGTTCACGATGCGGGAGACCGACGGCGTCGAAGAGTTGATGGAGCAGTACTCCCCCTTCCCGGCCCACCGGCAGGTGATGGGCGTGCTCTTCGGGGACTGGCGGGGCGACCGCGCGCCGGCCGCGGCGGCGCGCGAGCAGGGCTGGCACGCGCTTCCGCGTGACTTCGGCGAACTGCCCGGGATATGCCTGCTGGGCGAGGCCCAGATCGTCGCGGGCGACCACGACGCGTGCGCCCGGACCTATCGCAGGCTCCTGCCGTACGAGGACAGGATCGCCTTCGGGGCCGGGACGTTCTGCGCCGGCCCGGTCGGCTACTTCCTGGGGCGGCTGGCCCACCTGGGCCGGACCGCCGATCCGCAGACGGCGCGGGCGCACCTGGAGGCGGCCGGGAAGCGGTGCGCGGCGGCCGGGCTGACCTGGTGGGCCGCCAAAATCGCCTGCGAGCGGGACCGGATCGTGCCCTGACCCGCGCGCTCAGACCGCGTGCTCAGACCGCGGCGGGGGACGCCACGGGCCGTGGCACGACCACCCCGCCGCCGCGCCACAGCATCACGGCGAACACGACCAGGGCGGCGGCGAGCGGCGCGTGCCCGGCGGCACCGGCGACGCCGCCGGCCGGGGCGCCGAACGCCGCGACCGCCGCGACGACGAGCAGGACGGGCTGCCAGAGCGGAGTCGCGCGCGTGCGGATCAGCGCGACGGCGAGCACCACCATCCCCACGGTGAGCAGGGGGGCCAGGTAGAAGGGCACGCCGATGAAGCCGTCGTTCGAGGCCATGTCGTAGACCTTGCGCGCGAGCGCCGGGTCGTGCGCCGTGAGCATGCCCATGGTGAACCCGATGGTGGAGGCGCCGACGGCGAGGCCGGCCGCGCCGGCGGCCGCGAGCGTCGCGCCGACGGCGGCAAGGCGCGGACTGCGCTCGCCGGCGAGCCTGCCGATGCCGTACGCGGCGGGCACCAGCAGCACCGCGGCGATCGAGGTGAGCAGGGTGGCGGCGGTGAACCTGCCGTGGGCCCGGGTGACCTCGTCGACGTAGTCGGCGGCCGGCAGCGTCGAGGGCGTGTTCCACAGATGCCCGAGCACGAGGCAGACCGCCGCCGCGGTCATCGAGCCCGCCAGCAGCCGGGGGCTCGTCTTACTGGTGGTCACGTGCGTGTCCTTTCGGTTCGTCCGGCTGGTGATGGCCGAACCGTAGGAGCGCGGAGGGCTTCGGCGGATCGGCCGTGACGCGCAGATCCCGAAATCACGGCTACGACCTTCGATCGACGGCGGGGACCGACCTGCGGCCGATGTGACCGCGCCGCAGGCCTGCCTACACTGACGGTCGTGTGGCGTGATCGGGTACGTGGCCGGCCCGCGGACGCGGCGCTGGCGCTGGCGCTGGTCGTCGTGGGTCAGGTCGAGGTGCGGTATGGAAGCGTCGGTTATCTGGGCAGCGCGCCGTACGCCGTCAGCGCCGTTCTGGCCGCGCTGATCCCGCTGCCGCTGATCTGGCGGCGCCGCGCCCCGTTGGCGGTCCTGATCCTGGTCGGGCTGGCGATGGCCCTGCCGACCCTCGTCGTCGACCGCAGCATCCCGTTCTGGGGCGGGCCGATGACCCTCGACGTGGCGGTCTACAGCGCTTCCCGTCATGCCACTCCGCCACGGGACCGTTGGGCGCTGCTCGTGCCGGCCGTGACCGTCGCCCTGGTCGCCACCGCGCTCCCGGTCTTCCGCAGCCTCAACGAGGTGGCGTTCTCCACCGGTGTGTTCGGCGTCGGATGGGCCGCCGGGCGGGCGATGCGGGGCTGGCAGCGCCGGCACGAGTTGCTCGGAGACGACCTGTTGACCCTGGCCGAGTCGGCGGCGCTGCGCGAACAGGCCGCCGCGGCCGCCGAGCGGGCCCGCATCGCCCGCGAACTCCACGACGTCGTCGCGCACAGTGTGAGCGTGATGGTGGTGCAGGCCGGATCGGCCCGGCTGCGGTTGCGGCGGGATCCCGCCGCCGCGGAGGAGGCGCTGCGCGTGGTGGAGAAGAGCGGGCGTGAGGCGCTGGGCGAGCTCAGGCAACTGCTCGGGGTGCTCCGCGCCGACGACGAGGCGACCGCCGTGGACCCGCAGCCGGGCCTCGCCGGGATCGACGACCTGCTCGCGCAACTGCGGGCGTCCGGTCTCGACGTGCGCCTGGAGGTCCACGGCGTACGACGCGACCTGCCGCCGGGCCTGGACCTGTCGGCCTACCGGATCGTGCAGGAGGCGCTGACCAACGCGCTCAAGCACAGCGGGCCGACCACGGCCACGGTCCGCATCGGCTACGACCGGGACCGGCTCGACCTGCGGGTGTCCAACGCCGACGGCCGGCGGCCCGCGCTGGCCCGGGCAGGGGCGGGGCACGGGCTCGTCGGGATGCGGGAACGGGTCGCGTTGTTCGGCGGGCGGCTCGAGGCGGGCCCCCGGGCAGGCGGCGGCTACCTCGTGCGCGCCACCCTCCCGCTGCCGGAGCCGGAGCCCGCCGCATGATCCGCGTCGTCATCGCCGACGACCAGGCGCTCGTGCGCGGCGGGTTCCGCGCCATCCTGGAGAACGACGGCGACATCGAGGTGGTCGCCGAGGCCGGCGACGGGCTCGAAGCGTTCGAGGCGTGCCGGCTGCTGCGGCCGGACGTCGTCCTGATGGACGTGCGGATGCCGCATCTCGACGGGCTCGCGGCCGCCCGCCGGCTGCTCGCCGACGACTCCGTCCCGCTACGGGTCCTGATGCTCACCACGTTCGACCTCGACGAGTACGTCTACGCCGCGCTGCGCGCGGGGGCCAGCGGGTTTCTGCTCAAGGACACGCCCGCCGACCGGCTCGCCCCCGCCGTCCGCACCGTCGCGGCCGGGCAGGCCCTGCTCGCCCCCTCGGTGACCCGGCGGCTGATCGAGCGGTTCGCCGAACAGGCCGTCGCGACGCGCGTGCCCGGCGAGCGGCTGGCGAGGCTCACCGGACGCGAGACCGACGTGCTCCGCGCCGTGGCCAGAGCGCTGTCGAACGCGGAGATCGCGCGTGACCTGCACCTGTCCGAGGCGACGGTGAAGACGCACATCACCCATCTGCTCGCCAAGCTCGGCCTGCGCGACCGCGTCCAGGCCGTCGTCCTCGCGTACGAGGAGGGCCTCGTGCGTCCCGGCGCGTCCGACCTCCCCTTCACGGCACACTGACGCCGCGGTCCTTCCGCACGGCGTCGCGCTGGGAGTGCGCCGCAAGTGGACGTTGAGTGACGGTGAAGGGGGCGGGCCCATCGTGGGGCCATGACAACACCGACGCAGACCCGGCGCCGACCGGGTGAACCCGCTCCCGACCTCGTCACGTTCCTCGTCTTCCACGCCGGCCTGCGGCGCGAGTTCGGCAGGCTGGCCGAGGTCCTCGACCGCTGCGACCCCCGCGACGAGCGGCGCCGCGCGGTCGTCGACGAGCACCTCGCGCTGCTGCTGCGCGCCCTGCACCACCACCACACCGAGGAGGACGAGGCGATCTGGCCGTTGCTGCGCGGCCTCGTCCCGGAGGCCCGCGCGGTGCTGGACCGGCTGGAGGCCGACCACCAGGAGATGGACGCCGTCATCGGCAGGCTCTCCGCCGGCGGCCGGCCCGTCCGCGAGGTCGCCACGGACCTGCGCGCGCTCGACCGGCTGCTCAACACTCACCTCGACCTGGAGGAATCCGAGGTCGTCCCGCTGATCAGGGAGCACGTCAGCGCGCACTGGTGGGAGGAGTCGGGCAAGAAGGTCGGCAAGAGCCATGGCCGTGACCTCCCGATGCTCGCCGCCTGGCTGGTCGACGTGGCCACCCCCGCCGACCGCGAACACATCTTCAGGACCGCCCCGGTGATCATGCGGATCCTCTACCGGCTCTCCTGGCGCCGCGCCTACGAGCGACGGGTCTCCCAGGTTTACGGCTGAGCAGGTGTACGGCTGAGCCGCGGTCACCACCTTCGCGACGCAGACGGTGCCCGGCGCGCCTCCCCCTGGCGGAGGCGCCGCCGGGCCGTCAGCTCTGCGTGAAGGCGAGCGGGACGCCGCACGCGTCCTGGGCCGAGACGTAGAAGCCGTCGGGAGTGGCCCGGGTGGGGATCCCGCCGGCCTCGATTAGCCCGCGCGCGGCGGTCACGTCTTTCACAGCGATGGTGTGGGTGGCCAGCAGGGGCACTGCGGGAAGGGAGTGCCCGGGCAGCAGGTCGTCGAGGGCGGCTCGCGGGGCGATCTCCACTCGGCCGTGCCGCAGGGACAGCACGCGCTTGGGGCCCTCGATCCACACGTCGGCGTCGAGCAGCCGCGCATAGCGCTCCTCGTGGGTGTCCACCTCGTCGTCCGGGACGACCAGCAGCACGCTGTGCACGCCGACCGCGCCGTTGGGGTGATCGAGATAGCGGGGCTGGTGGACGTACTGGGGGGTGTAGTGCTGCGTGGCCTGCAGGGCGCCCTCGGGGGTGTGGACGGCGTCGATGCGGACGCTGTCGGCGCGTACGGTCCGCGGTCCCTCGGGGGTCTGCACCTCACGCTCCAGCGCCCTGATCCCGGTGGAGGCCAGCCCCGCCGTGCGCAGCCGCCGTGCCGTCGCCTGGATGTCGCGGGAGCCGAGGGTCACCAGCAGGCCTCGGTAGGTCTCCCGCAGGTGGTGGACGCCCCAGGGGTCGGGGGCGGCGGGGTCGACGATGCCGAGCAGTTCGATGAAGGACTGCCCGAAATAGGCGCACCGGTTGGGGCTCGTCGAGGCGCGCGTCCCGCGTGCCTGGCAGTGATCGGCTCTGGTTCACACGGCCGCCGCGACGGCGGCGGCGACGAAGAGCACCTGCAGGGCGGTGCGTGCGGGCAGCGGAGTCACCGGCTTTCCCGCCAGGGTGAGGCCGCGCCGCGCCGCCGACACGTTGGCCGGGAACATGGCGATCATGAGCAGCGCGAGCCCGATCGCGGCGTACGGCGCGATCGGCGGCAGCAGCAGCCCGGCCGCGCCGGCCAGTTCCAGCACCCCGGTGAGGGTGACCAGCAGGGCGGGCCGGGGGAACGCCGCGGGGATCATGGCGACGAAGTCCCGACGCCACGAGGGCAGGAAGTGCGGCACCCCGGTGAAGACGAACATCAACGCCAGAGCGCCGCGCAGTGCGGGCTGCCAGTCGTCCAGCATGTCGACGCCGGCCAGGCCCAGCAGCCGCAGGGCGGCGAAACCCCCGATGAGGGCGATGAAGGGAACCATCCCTCCTCCAATCTTGTCATTGGCTAGATTGAAGGAGATTCAGTATCTTGTCAACGTCAAGATAGAGTGGGCCGCCCAGAGGCAGCCCAGCGCGGAGGTGAGCGAGATCAACGAGCCGGCCTACCATCACGGCAACCTGCGGCGGGCCGTCATCGACGCCGCCCTCCAGGCCATCGGCGAGTCCGGTCCGGCCGGATGGAGCCTGCGTGAGCTGGCCCGTCGTGCGGGGGTCTCGCACGCCGCGCCCGCGCATCACTTCGGCGACAAGACGGGACTGCTGACGGCCGTGGCCGCCGAGGGCTTCGAGCTGTTCGCCGACAGCCTGGAACGCGCGGCCGGGGACGACGTCTTCGCGGTGGGGGTGGCCTACGTGCGCTTCGCCATCGACCACAGGCCCTACTTCGAGGTGATGTTCCGTCCGGAGCTGTATCGCGCGGACGATCCGGGGATGCGATCGGCGCGTGAGCGTGCCGCCCACGTGCTCGTCACCACCGCCGGCGCGCTGTCGCCGAGCCCCGCGCAGGACCGGCTGACCACGATCGCGGCGTGGTCGCTCGCCCACGGTTTCGCCGGCTTGTGGCTCAGCGGCTCCCTGCCGGAAAGCGCCGAGGGCGATCCGGAGACGATCGCCCGCGCGCTCGTCGAGCTCGTCTTCGGATCCCTGGGCAGGACCGGATCGGAGTAGGCGGCGTCGCGCGGGTCCCGGGGCCGCCCTGCGGCCCCTCGGCGACCCGGATCGTTCGCCCGGCCGCCCCTGTAGCGGATGCCGCAATTGTGACTATGCCGAGGGTGGAACGATCCCTATGCTCTCCTCGAAATGGTGCGTTTATGGGTTCTCGGCCAGTTTCGGGCCGAAGTGGGCGGGCACTCGGTCGACCTCGGACCGCCGCTCCAGCGGGCGGTGCTGGCGAGACTGGTCTGCGCCGGCGGGCACGTGGTCTCGACCGACCGGTTCATCGACGATCTGTGGCAGGGCCAGCCCCCGCCGAAGGCCCTGGGCGCGCTGCAGGTCTACATCTCCAACCTCCGCCGCGCCCTCGAACCCGACCGCGCGCCGCGGACTCCGGCGAGGGTCCTGGTGACCGCTCCACCCGGATATGTGCTGCGCCTCGACGCCGACGCCGTGGACGCGTGGCGCTTCCCCACGCTGATGGACACGGCGTCGAGTCTCCTCAGCGAGAGCAAGCCGGCCGAGGCGCTGCGCACGCTCGACGAGGCCCTGTCGCTGTGGAAGGGGTCCGCCTTCGCCGAGTTCGGCGACGAGGACTGGGCGGTGCCGGAGGCGGCCCGGCTGGAAGAGATGAGGATGCTGGCCGCCGAGTATCGCGCGGAGGCGAAACTCGCGCTCGGCCGGCACGCCGAGATCGTGCCGGAGCTGGAGCGGCACGTCGCCGACCACCCGCTGCGCGAGGACGCCGTACGTCTCCTGGCCCTCGCCTACTACCGCTCAGGGCGGCAGGCCGACGCCCTGGCGGCGCTGCGCAGGACCCGGGCCAAGCTGGCTGAGGAGCTGGGCATGGACCCGGGCCCCGCCCTGCGCGCCCTCGAGGCCGGCATCCTCACGCACAGCGAAGCCCTCGACGCGCCGAAGACCGCCGCCGCGCCGGTGAATCCCACCCCGCCGGCCCCACCGCCCCCGGCCGCCCAGACCCCGGCCACGCAGTCATCGGCCGCACCGAAGGCCGACGCCGCGCCGGCTCGGATGATCGGCCGTACGGCGGAGCTCGGCCGCCTGGTCTCCGCCGCCGAGCAGGCCAGGCACGGGTTCCGCGTGGCCTGGCTGGGCGGCGACCCCGGCGCGGGCAAGAGCACGCTGGCCGACGCCCTGCTGCGGCGCCTCGGCGACGAGGGCTGGCGGGCCGCGGTCGGCCGGTGCCCCGAGACGCTCGGCGGCGTGCCGCCCGCGTGGGCGTGGACCGAGGTCCTGCGGACCCTGTTCGCGGTCCATCCCCCCGACCCCGGCACGGAGGCGCGGCTCGCGCCCCTGTTGCGGGAGGACTCCCCCGGCGCCGGTCAGTTCCTGCTGGCCCAGGCGGTGGGCGACTACCTGGAGAGCGTTCCGGGGCCGCTGCTGCTCGTGCTGGAGGACGTCCACCGCGCCGACGACGCCACTTTGCAGCTGCTGCGTCATCTGGCGGCGAGGCTGGCGGGCGTCCCCGTTCTGGTGGTCCTGACGCACCGGCCGTCGGAGGCGGGCGACCATCTGATGGCGGCGGGGGCCGCTCTGGCCGTGCAGACGGCGGAGAACGTGACGCTCGCGGGGCTGGGCGAGGACGATGTCCGCCGCCTGCTGCTGGAGCGCTCCGGGGTGGAGGCCGACCCGCACACGGTCCACACGGTCACGGAACGGACCGGCGGCAACCCGCTGTTCGTGGCCGAGACCGCGCGACTGATGGCGACGGAGGGAGCCGCGGCGGCCCGCTCGCTGCCACCCGGGGTCCGCGACCTCATCCGCAGGCGGATCGCCCGCCTCCCCGCGACCGCCCAGACGACCCTGCGCAACGCCGCCGTCATGGGCAGGGACGCCGATGTCGACGTGCTGGTCGCCGTGCAGAACGCCGACGAGGAGACCGTCCTCGACGGCCTGGAGGCGGGAGTGCTCGCCGGGCTGCTCACCGAGCCGGCTCCGGGCATGGTGCGGTTCACCCACGTGCTCGTCCGCGAGACCCTCTACGAGGACATCCCCCGGCTGCGCCGTACACGGCTGCACGCGAAGGTCCTCGCCGCGCTGGAGGGGGTGCACCCGGGCGACGTCGGCGCGCTCGGTTACCACGCGCTGGCCGCCGCCACGGCGGCCACCGCGCGCGAGGCGGCGCGGTACGCGCGGACGGCGGCGGCGCAGGCGTCCGGCGTCTACGCCCACAGCGAGGCGGCGAGCCTGCTGGAGGGCGCGCTCGACGCGCTGGAACTGGCGACCGAGCCCTCGGACGACATCCGGCTCGAACTGCTGTGCCGTCTGGTCTCGGCGCGGGCGAGCGCGGGCGACATCATCCGGGCCACGGCCATCCGCGGACGCGCCCTGGCGCTGGCCAGACGACTCGGCGACGTCGGGGCCCTCGCCCGCGTGGCGGTCGCCCTCGACGCCCCCATGATCTGGCAGAACGACAACGAGCTCGACGTCGACATCGTGGAGACCATCCACACCTGCCTGCCCACCGCGACGGGCGAGCTGCGGTGCCGGCTGCTCGCCGCCCTGGCGCAGGAGATGGGCGGCCACGACGAGGAGATCGTCGACAGCGCGAGCGCCGAGGCCGTCGAGATCGCCCGCGACCTCGCCGATCCCCGGCTGCTGTGCCTGGCGCTCGCGGCACGCTACTGGGCGACCTTCGTGCCGGGCCGCCGCGACGAACTGGAGCCGGTCGGGCACGAGCTGCTGGAGGTCTCCGCCCGCGAAGGGCTGCTCGGCCACCAGACGCTCGGCCACCACGCGCTGTGCATGGTCGCGCTCGGCCGCAACGACTGGGCCACGGCCGAACGGCACGCCGGGCGGGCGGTGGAATACTCCACGAGCGGCCAGCTGGGCCTCGTCCTGGCGATCATCGCGTTCCTCGACGCCCTCCGCCTCCTGGTGAAGGGAGAGTTCGAGCAGGCCGAGGCGGCCTACACGGTTCTGTCGGACCGGATGGGAGAGGCCGGAGGGCCCAACGCCGTCTCCTTCCGCAGCCTGGCCCGGTTCGTGGTGCGCCTCGCCTGCGGCCGGGCGCACGAGTCGGTGGCCGAGCTCGCCGACGCCCGCGCCCGGATTCCCGGGGAGATCGACGAGTTCTACGTCAGAGCGCTGGTCGCCGCCGGGCGTCTCGAGGAGGCCCGGTCGGCCTGGCCGGTGGACCGCTGGCCGACGCGGTGGGTCTACCACACGATCAACCTGGCGCTCCGCGCGGACAACGCGATGGCTCTCGGCGCCCGGGAGGTGGCCGAGGAGTGCTATCGCCTTCTCCTTCCGTTCCGGGAGGAGATGGTCGGCCTGCACACGGTGGCGATCACGCTCGGCCCCACCGGCCTCGTGCTGGGGAGGCTGGCGGAGCACCTGGGCGACCCCGCCGCGGCGGCGGAGCACTACGCCACCGCCGCCCGCGTCGCCGGACAGCTCGACTCACCGCACTGGCGTGAGGAGGCGCTGCGGGCGCCCGACGCGCTGAAACCGTGAGGCCAGAGCCGCCAAGTGGCCGCCAAACAGGCGTTTAGCGGGCGGCGCAACCGTGGTTCCGACACCGATTCGGACATCATGGAGGCTCACCGTGGAGACACCCGACCTCACCGGGATCCGCATCATCCACCGCGCGATGCGCGGCGACCTGCACCGGCTCCGCGCGCTCGCCGAGGACCTCGGGGCGGGACGCCAGCGGGCGGACTCCGCCCGCGCCGCCGCCGTCGCCCGCTACGCGGAGGACATCTGCGGCGCGATCCACCACCACCACAGCAGGGAGGACGAGATCGTCTGGCCGGTCATCGAGCGGTCGGCGGGCGCCGCCGTCGACCTCGCCGACCTCTCCGACGACCACTCCGAGCTCGACCCCCTGCTCGAGCGGGTCCGCGTGGCGGCGCGGGCCTTCGCGGGCGGCCAGGCCGTCTCCGACCTGGCGGTAGCGCTGCGCACGCTGTCGGAGCTCATCGACGAGCACATCGAGGAGGAGGAGCGGAGGATCTTCCCGGTCATCGAGAAGTACGTCTCGGCGGCCGACTGGAAGACGATGGAGAAGTCACTCAAGGGCGGCGGCGACCCGCGCTTCGAGCTCGCCTGGGTCGACCGGTACGCGAGCCCGGAGGAGATGGCGCACATCCGCACGCTGGCCGGGCCGATCCTCAGCCTGCTCCTGACGCTGGCGCGGCCCTCCTACCGGCGCCGCCAGCGGCTCGTCTTCGGGAGCTGAGCGGTCATGGCACGACGCTCCCGTCTGTTCAACAGGGTGATCCGGCACATCTGCGACCGGCAGGTGCGCAGCTACCGCAGGACCGGCGGGCGCAGGCCCGCCACCATGCGCGGCATCCCCGTCCTGCTCCTCACGACGCGAGGCCGCAGGACCGGCCTGCCCAGGACCCGGCCGGTCGGGTACGGCAGGGACGGCCGGCGGTTCGTCGTCATCGCCTCGAACGGAGGCGACGACGCCACTCCCGCCTGGTGGCTCAACCTGCGGGACGACCCCGTCGCGGAGATCGAGGTGGGCGGCGACGGCGGTCTCACCGTGCTCACGGTGCGCGCCGTCGAGGCCACCGGCGAGGAGTACGACCGCCTGTGGCGGACGATGAGCCGGCGGCACCCCGTCTACGAGAAGTACAAGGAGATGACGCGGCGCCGCATCCCCGTAGTGGTGCTCGAACCTCTCGACGCCCTTCCCACGTGACCCCGCCGCCGGACGGACTCGCCGCCGGGCGACGGCCGGGACGACCGCGGGCGGGGGCCGTGTCCGGTCCCCGCCCCGGCCGCACGCGTACTTCGGCGGCCCGCGCCTGCGCGCCTATTCGTCCCGGGCCGCCCGCCGGGCGTCGAACTCCTCGTCCGGGACGACGAGCTCGTTGCCGGCCAGACCGGCCTCGCCGGCGACCGCGGCGAGTTCGGAGCCGAGCGACTCGTGGGCGGCGGCGCGGTGCCTGCGGCGAACCCGGTCGGTCAGCAGCGACGACAGGGCGGCCACCAGGCACGCGGCCAGGGCGAACCAGAAAGCGATGACCAGGCCCTGGTGGAAGGGGCCCGCGATGAGGTGCGGGAAGAACTCCTTGCTCGTCAGATGGGCGCCGCCGTCGGGCAGCCGGTCCAGGACGCCGCCGAGGAGCTCCCGGAACGGGTTGTATCCGAGGAACGCCGCGAACAGCACGGCGATCGGCGGCAGCTGGGCGATGCCCTCGGCCTGCGCGGCGGGCACGCCCTGGGCGACCAGCTCGTCGTGCATGGTGTGCGGCAGCGACTGCGACAGGCCCGCGATCATCAGGCTGAAGAACACGCCGATGGACAGCACCATCGAGGAGTTCTGGAAGGTCGCGGTCATGCCCGCGCCGACGCCGCGGGACTCCGCCGGGACCGAGTTCATGATCTCCGCCCGGTTGGGCGAGGAGAACAGGCCGGACCCGACGCCGTTGACCAGGATGAGCAGCGCGAAGACGCCGTAGCCGAAGTCCGTCGGCAGGGCCATCAGGGCGTAGAAGCTCGCCGCGGTGATCAGGGCGCCGCCGACCGTGAACATCCGCGGCCCGAACCGGTCCGACAGCCAGCCGGAGACGGGCGCCGACAGCAGGAAGCCCACGGTCAGCGGGATCATGTAGATGCCCGCCCACAGGGGCGTCTCCTCGAAGCTGTAGCCGTGCAGCGGCAGCCAGATGCCCTGCAGCCAGATGATCAGCATGAACTGCAGGCCGCCGCGACCGAGGGCGGTGAGCAGGCTGGCGACGTTGCCCGCGAGGAACGCGCGGTTGCGGAACAACGCGAGCCGGAACAACGGCTCGTCCACCCTGGTCTCGATCCAGGCGAACAGCGCCAGCAGCAGGACACCACCGGCGAGCGCGCCGATCACCCAGGGGTTGCCCCAGCCCATCACGCCGGTCCCGTACGGCTGGATGCCGTAGGTGATGCCGACCAGCAGCGCGACGAGGCCGACGGCGAAGGTCGCGTTGCCCCACCAGTCCATCCGCGCCCGGCGCCGCACGCCGTTGTCGCGCAGCTTGACGTACGCCCAGATGGTGCCGAAGACGCCGAACGGCACGGAGACCAGGAAGATCGCCTTCCAGTCGACCGGGGCCAGGACGCCGCCGATGACCAGGCCGAGGAAGGAGCCCGCGATGGCGGCGATCGAGTTGATGCCGAGCGCGGTGCCACGCTGGCGGACGGGGAAGGCGTCGGTCAGGATCGCGGTGGAGTTGGCGAACAGCAGCGCGCCGCCGATGCCCTGCACGATCCGCCATCCGATCAGCCACATCGCCCCGGCGTCGCCGTCCATCCAGGTCAGCGAAAGCATGACCGAGCAGAGGCTGAAGACCGCGAACCCGAGGTTGTACATGCGTACACGGCCGAACATGTCGCCCAGGCGGCCGAACATCACCACCAGCACGGCCGTGACGACCATGAAGCCCATCATCATCCACAGCAGGTAGCCCGTGTTGCCGGGGTCGAGCGGATTGAGGTGGATGCCGCGGAAGACGTCCGGAAGGGCGATCAGCACGATGGACTGGTTGATCGTCACCATCAGGACGCCGAGGGTGGTGTTGGACAGCGCGATCCATTTGTACCGCGAGGGCGGCGCCGACTGCGGCGTCGCTCCCGCCCGGGACTGGTTCGCTACGGCCACGGAGTGGTTCCCCTCCTCTAGGTCCGCACAGCGCACGGCCTGTTTCCGCGCGGCGAGCGACGGACGAACCGTTAGTTAGGACAACTAAATTACCCCGGCCGGATGACATTGATGTATCCCGTCGTGCGCAACAAAGGCCACCATGGGGCCCTTAAACGCTTTTGGGCGTTATCTGATGCGTTTTCGGGCAGCGCCGTCGATGTCAGGACTTGAGCGCGCCGGCGATCACGTCGGCCACGCTGTCCACGACCGTGCCGCGGTCGAGTCCGGGGTTCTCCAGCCACCAGTCGCCGATCGCCTGCACCATGCCGACGAACGCGTGGCCGAGCACCTGGGCGCGCACCGGGTCGGCGACGCCCTCCTCCGCGAGCATCGCGCCCAGTTCCTCGCCGACGCCGCGCACGATGGCGGCCATCCGCGTGCGGGTGCGACTGTCCTCCGCGCTGGCCCGGTGGAACAGGAACCGGTAGAGGTTGGGGTTGGCCGAGATGGTCTCGAGGTAGGCGTCGATGGCGGCGCGGGCGCGTACGCGGGGGTCGGCCATGGCCTTGGCGAACTCCGGGCGCAGCAGGTCGATCACGACACGCGTGTGGCGTTCCGCGAGAGCCTGGTAGAGGCCGCTCTTGTCCCCGAAGTGACGGTAGAGGATGGGCTTGGTGATTCCCGCCTCCGCCGCGATGGCGGCCATCGACGCGTGCGGGCCCTCCCTGCGGATGACCCGGTCGGCCGCGTCGAGCAGGTCCCTGCGCCGCTCCGGACTCCGGCCGCGCTCCCCTGTGCCGCCCGTCGTGAGCCCCGTCATGAGCACAGCATAGGGTCCGTTCCCCGCGTCGCCCCGATCAAGACCGGGGCCGATGGGCGATCACTCCGGTAATGTGCCGGACGCGGGATTTGTGATCGCGGTTTCCGCCGGGTCGGAGGTGCGGGGTGGGCGAGGCGGGCGGGCCGCTGGTGCCGGGCTACGAGGTGCTCGGCGTTCTCGGCCAGGGAGGCTTCGGAGTCGTGTACCGCGCCCGCCAGCTCGCGGTGGGCCGGGAGGTCGCACTCAAGATCGACAACCGGGTGCTCGTCTCCGACCGCGACCGGCGCAGGTTCATGCGCGAGGTGACGTCCGCCGGCGCCCTGTCCGGCCACCCGCACGTCGCCGACGTCTACGACGCGGGCGTCCTCCCGGACGGCCGGCCGTACATGGTGCTGGAGCTGTGCCCCAACGGGTCGCTCGCCGACCGGCTGCGCGACGGCGGCCCGCTCGGCCCCCGCGAGGTGCGCGACATCGGCGTCAAGATCGCCGACGCGCTGGCCGCCGCCCACGCCCTGGGCGTCCTCCACCGCGACGTCAAGCCCGCCAACATCCTGGTCAACTCCTACGGCATGGTCGCGCTGTCGGACTTCGGGCTGGCCACGATGCCGGGGCAGGGCGGCGCGGCGCGGGGCGAGGTGTCGGTGACGCGCGAGTCGCTCACGCCCGCCTACGCCCCGCCGGAGGCGTTCGACCTCACCGAGCCCACGACCGCGGGGGACGTGTACGCGCTGTCGGCCACGTTGTACGCCCTGCTTCAGGGCAGGCCGCCGCGCTTCCCGGACGGCGGCGTGGTGAACGTCGCGGCCATCATGGCGCTGCACCGGCTGCCGATCCCCGACATCCCCGGCGTGCCCGCCGCGCTCACCGCCGTCCTGCGTCACGGCATGGCCAGCGATCCGGCCCAGCGGGTCCGTACGGCCGCCGGACTGCGGGACGCGCTCACCGTCCTGGCCGCGGACGGTTCCGCCGCGGTGGACGGCGCGCGCTCCGCCGGGCCGGAGCGGCCCGGGGCGAGAGGCCCGGCCGGCGTCCCGGAGTGGGGCGCTCCGTCTCCCTCCGGGCCCGCCATGCTCGGACGGCGTCCCGGGGAGGGACGGCCCGCCGAGGCCGGGCACGCCCTCACCGGCCCCGGCGGAGGCGTTCCCGCGCACGGTCAGGACATACGCCGGGCGGCGACCGCGCCGAACGCGGTGCCGGGCCCGCCACCCGGCCTGCAGCCACCCGCTCACCGGCCACCCGTTCACCGGCCGCCACCGGGTCAGCGGACGCGGGCCCCCAGTCAGGGGCCCGTCCCCACGCTCCCGCCGCGCACCGGCATGTCCCGGCAGTCGATCGTGTTCGCCGTGATCGCCGCCGTCTTCGCCCTGCTGCTCACCGCTGGGATCGCCGCGCTGACGCTGGGAGAGGGCGGCCAGGACACGGGGACCCCCGCCGAGTCCGGCGTCACGTCCGGGTTGGGCACGGACGGGTTGGGCACTGACGGGTTGGGCACGGGCGGCGGAACCGGTCTTGTCGCCGGGCACGTCCCTCTCGGCGCCTTCCACGCGTGACGCGCTCCCCGGCCTGCTGGACAACCACCGGAAACACTGACACTCGGTGACCGGTCAGGGCGTGACGATCTCGTCCCAGTCGATCCGGTAGCCGTGCATCCAGCCGAACATCCTGCGCGGGGTGGCGAAGGTCCGCATGGCGATCGGCGCGGTGACGCTCATGAGCATCCGGGCCACGCGACCGGACGCCTTCCTGCTGTTCGTCCTCGCCGCGGACGCCGCGATCTTCTCCACCCTGCCCCGGCGCAGCCTCTCGTACGCGGAGAACGCGGCGGGCACGTCGGGCAGGTCGCGTAGGCAGCGGGCGAGCTGGATCGCGCTCTCCACCGCGAGCGCGACGCCCTGGCCGGAGCTGGGCGAGGGCGCGTGGGCCGCGTCCTCGGCCAGCACCATCCGGCCGCGGTGCCACCGCGGCACCGCGGGCAGGATCTCCAGCGCGCCCAGGGCGGACAGCTCGCCGGCCTCGGTGTGCCGGAGCAGGTCGCCGCCGGGCACGTCGTCCGCGTACGCCTCGCGCAGCACCTCCAGCCATTCCGCCGCGGGCACCTCCCGCGCCTGCGCGGCGGTCATCGGCTCGGGTCGCGGGAGGTTGCCGAACCACAGTGCGCGGCCGTCCGGTCCGGTCCAGTGGCCGAGGAAGGCCCGCCGGCCGAAGACGTAGTGCATGGTGTCCGGCGGGCCGGGCACCGTGAGGTCCGCCCGGCCGCCGAAGGCGATCAGCCCGGCGTACGCCGGGGCCGGTGCCTGCGGATCGATGAGCGTGCGGACCGTGGAGCGGATGCCGTCCGCGCCGACGAGCACGTCGGCGGTCGCGGCGCTCCCGTCGGCGAACCGCGCGGTCACCCCGTCGTCCGTTTCCTCGACGCCGGTGAGCCGCCTGCCGCGCTCGACTCGCACGCCCCGCGCCGCCGCGTGGTCGTGCAGCAGGCGGTACAGCTCCGAGCGCCGCAGGACGTGGCCGGGCGGCAGGCCCGGCACACCCGTGTACACGCCGAACTTCCTGCCCCGGCCGTCGGCGATGACCGTGCGCCTGATCGGCCGGCCGCTCGCCTCCACGGCGTCGGCGCCCCCGATGATCCGCAGCGCCTCCAGGCCGTTCGGCGCCACCTGCAGCCAGCCGCCGAGGCCGTCGGCGGGCGTTTCGTACGCCTCGTGGACCGTGGCCTCGATCCCCGCCCTGCTTAGTGCGAGCGCCGTGACCGGGCCGGCGATCCCGCCCCCGATGACCAGCGCCGTCCTGACCCCTGTCACCCTCGTCCTCCTTCGCCCCCCACCACTCTCCGGCGCGGGACGAACAAGATCAACGGGTCTGCGGGAAATTCTCGCGACCCGGCTCCGCCGGCTTCCGCGCCCTGCGCGTACGGCGCTGGGCCCGGCCGGCCAGAGCGCCGTACTCGGCCAGCGAGTCCCCGAGATAGTCGATGAGGTCCCACACGTCGGGCACCATGTCGCGATCGGTGACGATGCCGAAGCCGAGCCTGCCGTCGTAGGAGAAAACGGTGATGTTGATCCCCCCGCTGACGTCCGTGATCACCGACATGGGGTAGAGCGCGGTGACCCGGGCCCCGCACACGTAGAGCGGAGTCTGGGGCCCCGGCACGTTGGAGACCATCAGGTTCATCGCGGGAGCCGCACGCGAGGCGATCCGGAAGGCGGACCTGGCCGCCAGCGCGCTCAGCGCGGCCGGCATCGCCTGGCTGAACTCCAGGAGCCAGGCCGCCGGCGCCGCGGCGAGCCGTTCCTTGATCAGCCGCATCGAGCGGTTCACCGACAGCAGCCGGTCGCGCGGGTCGGCCACGTCCGTCGGCAGGGTGGTCATGGTCAGCATGACCTCGTTGGCGGCCGATCCGTTCGCGGCCTGCCCCCGGGTGGAGACCGGGATGCCGACGACCAGCGGCTGACGGGGCAGCTCGTCGCGCTTGACCAGCCAGCGTCGCAGCGCCGTGGCGCACATCGCCATCACGACGTCGTTCACGGTGACGCCGAAGGCGTTCTTGATCCGCTTGACCTCGTCCAGCGGCAGCTGGCCGAACGCGAACCGGCGGTGCCGTGTGATCCGCCCGGAGAACGGCGTGCGCGGCACCACCGTGCGCGGCAGCTCCGGCAGGCTCTCGGCGGTTCCGCTGCCGATGCCGCGGACGAAGCGCGAGACCAGCCCCGCCCCCGGGAGCTGGGCCACGAACGGCACCTCGTCCAGCCGCGGCATCGCCTCGGCCACGAAACGCAGCAGGGCGAACGGGTTGTCCAGCACCCGCGCGACGCCCCTGATGATCATCTCCACCGCGTCGGGGGCCTCCTGCGGCCCGGCCTCCGGGAGCGGCACGTCGGCCGGGAGCGACACGTCGGCCGGTTCGGTCTCGAAGTCCATCAGCGCGGCCAGCACCTCGGTCCCCGTGACGCCGTCGACGGCGGCGTGGTGGACCTTCGTGTAGATCGCCACCCTGCCCTCGGCCAGGCCGTGGATCAGGTAGATCTCCCACAACGGCCGCCCCCGGTCGAGCCGCGCCGCGTGCAGCCGGGCGACCTGCTCGGCGAGCTTGTGGTCGTCGCCGGGAGGAGGCAGCGCCAGGTCCCGTACGTGGTAGTCGAAGTCGATCTCGCGGTCCTCGGCCCAGTAGGGGTGATCGAGTCCGAAGGGCACCTGGACCAGCCGCCTGCGCAGCGGCGGCGCGAGATGGAGCCGCCGTTTGAGCAACGCGATCAGGTCCTCGCGGGTCAGCGCGCCGCCCGGCCTGCCGGTGGGGTCGAGGATCGTGAGCGCCGCGATGTGCGCGAGGTTGGTGGCCGTCTCGAAGTTGAGGAACTGCGCGTCGAAGGCGCTGACTTGCTGTGCCATGCCTACTGACCTGCCCCGAAACGCCGGGGTCGGACCGCCCGCGCCGCCGCGGGAGCGGGTCTCGCACATCGTCGATGCCGGTCGCCGGAGTCGGGCCGGATCGAGACGGACGACGATCTGCCCGTTCCTGACGTCGGCGGTCGGGGCGGCCACCCGTGGCCGCCCCGACCGTCCTTCCACAGCGCGTGCTCAGGTCTAGTCGTCGCAGTGACCCGGGCCGATGATTCCGTTGTTGTAGTTGTCGAGCGTGGTGGCCAAGAGGTTGACGTCGTTCCGGTCGGCCTTGCTCAGCGAGTTCCAGCTGCTCGGGGCGTGGGTGGCGAGGAAGGCGTCCGCGTCGGCGATGGCGCCGGCCACCGCGGAGCCGTCCGCGCCGCCGGCGATGCCGAGCTTCGCGGCGAGCAACTGTCCTCGCAGCTTGTTGATGCCGTTGCTGGCGGCGCCGTTGAAGTTCAGGATGGCGACGGCGTCGTTCGTGGTGGTCACCTCATGGCTGAGCTGCCCGTCCGGAGTGCCGAGCCAGACCGGCAGCATCGGCGCCACGGCCTTGGGGTGGTTCTTCCAGTAGCCGATGGTGAGCGTGCATCCCGCGGGCGGCGGAGTGGTGCAGGTGACCGCCACCGTCGCGGTCGCGGAGGGTCCCGCCGTGTTGTCGTCGGTGTGGGTCAGGGTCGCCGTGTTCGTCCGCACACCGGCGTCGTCGCAGCTGAACGTACGCGTGTAGGTCGTCGTGGCGCTGCCGGCGAACGTTCCGAGGTTCCCCTGCATCGTGTCGTCCACGGACACCTCGCCGTGGACGGGGGTGATGCTCGACGGCCAGCCGAAGCTGGCGGACGTGTTCGGGCCGAATGGGGTCCCCAGGTGTCCCGAGTGGTTGGTGATCGAGGTGTCGGCCGACACCTTGTACGCCTTTCCGGCCTCAGGCGGCGACGGGACGGCTACCTCGTACCCGTAACAGCGGGACTCGCCCGGCGCCAGGACCGGATGGCCGGAGGTGTCGAGCGGCGTCGAGGCCACGACCGTGGCGCTCGGCGGCTTCGTGACGTTGATCACCGAGGTCAGGCCCCCTGTGGCGACGGCGCCGCCGTTGGTGATACAGACCTGTCCCGCGATGTACGCGGCTTCCGTACCGTTGTCCCTGGTCAACCCCACCACGTAGGTGACGTCACCGGTTTCACCGGGAGCCAGGTCCAGACTGGCCGGGTCAGCCGTTTTTGTAACGTTCCATGCGTACGTCTTGGTCCAGCGCGGCGCAGCCGACACCGTCTGAGCCAGCGTCGTGCCGGCCTGCGAATCGGCGAGTGCCGGCGCCGCCGACAGTCCGCCGGCCACGACTAGCGCGACCACAGGCACCCAACCGAGGCGTCGTGTCCGAAATTGCATATCTCTTCCCTTGCTGGGCCCGCCACCACCACGACCGTTCGATCGTGGCAGTGGCGGGTTGCTACTTATGTAATGTCCGAGTCTAGGAATTTTGCACCCATTTAGCCATGCATGCGGTGTTTTCTGAGTAGTTGTAAAGAGGCCTGTCCGGGGCATCGAGAGCCGCCGCACCTGACGCGTGCTACCGGCGATCGTCTGATCGAGTTCTCCGAGGATCCGGCCGGGCTTCACCCGTCGAGCGGCCGCGTGCCCGAGGAGGCCGGGCCGCGCGGCGTGAAAGTTTCCTCGCGCGTGGCTGGTGGTGAGTGTCCGGGAGTCGTGTCGATTGACCCGAATTCCCGCCGATTCCTACGGTCGGCAGGAATTTCGAGGGAGGAACCATGACATCCCGGCTGAGACCCGTCTGGGTCACCGCGCTCGTGGCGCTGCTCGCGGCGGCGCTGAGCGTCGTCTTCACCGCCGATCGCAGGGCCGCGCGGGCGGCGGACGCCCCGTACAAGGATCCGGCCCTCCCGGTGGCGACACGGGTGGACGACCTGCTGTCCAGGATGTCGCTGGACGACAAGGTCGGGCAGATGACCCAGGCCGACCGGTCGGCCCTGACGACGATCTCCGACGTCGCGACGTACCGGCTCGGCTCGATCCTGTCCGGCGGCGGCTCGGCGCCCTCGCCGAACACCGCCTCGTCCTGGGCCGACATGTACGACAACTTCCAGCGGCAGGCGCTGTCCACCCCGCTCGGCATCCCGATGATCTACGGGGTCGACGCCGTACACGGGCACAACAACGTCGTGGGCGCGACGATCTTCCCGCACAACATCGGGCTGGGGGCGGCCCGCGACCCCGACCTTGCGGAGCGGGTCGGTCGGGCGACGGCCGAGGAGGTGGCGGGCACCGGAATCGACTGGACCTTCGCGCCCTGCCTGTGCGTGGCCCGCAACGACCGCTGGGGCCGCACATACGAGTCCTTCGGCGAGGACCCGCAGCTCGTCACCCAGATGACGACGATCGTGGACGGCTTCCAGAAGGCCGGGAACGCCTCCATCCTCGCCACCGCCAAGCACTACGTGGGCGACGGCGGCACCACGGGCGGCAAGGACCAGGGAAACACCGAGCTGAGCGAGGCCGACCTGCGCGCGATCCACCTCGCGCCGTTCAAGGCCGCCGTGCAGCGGGGCGTGGGCTCCGTCATGGTGTCCTACAGCTCCTGGAACGGCGTGAAGATGCACGGCAACAAGTACCTGCTCACCGACGTGCTGAAGGGCGAGCTGGGCTTCACGGGCTTCGTGGTCACCGACTGGGCGGGCATCGACCAGCTCGACGGCCAGACCGGCTTCACCGCTAACGAGATCACCACGGCGATCAACGCGGGTGTCGACATGGTGATGGTGCCGACCGACTACAAGAGGTTCGTCTCGCTGCTCAAGCAGGAGGCGCAGGCCGGGCGCATCGCGATGTCGCGGATCGACGACGCCAACCGGCGCATCCTGACCGAGAAGTTCAAACTGGGGCTGTTCGAGAAGCCGCTGACCGACCGCTCCTACACCTCGACCGTGGGCAGCGCGGCGCACCGCGCCGTGGCCCGCGAGGCCGTACGCAAGTCGCTGGTCCTGCTGAAGAACGCGGGCAACGTGCTCCCGCTCGGCAAGAGCGGCGGCAAGATCTTCGTGGCCGGCAAGAGCGCCGACGACATCGGCAACCAGAGCGGCGGCTGGACGATCAGCTGGCAGGGCTCGTCCGGGAACATCACCACCGGTACCACGATCCTGCAGGGCATCCGCGACGTCGTCGGCTCCGGCACACAGGTCACCTACAACCGCGACGGCAGCGGCATCGACTCGTCCTACCGCGCGGCGATCGCCGTGGTGGGCGAGACGCCGTACGCGGAGGGCCAGGGCGACCGGACCGGGTCGATGGGCCTGGACTCGACCGACCTGGCCACGCTGCAGCGGCTCAAGGCGTCCGGCGTGCCGCTGGTCGTGGTGCTCGTCTCCGGCCGGCCGCTGGACATCGCCGGTCAGCTCGACCAGTGGAACGCGCTGGTGGCGGCCTGGCTGCCGGGCACCGAGGGGCGCGGCGTGGCCGACGTGCTGTTCGGCGACTACGCCCCCACCGCGAAGCTGCCGATGACCTGGATGCGCAGCGCCGACCAGCAGCCGATCAACGCGGGGGACGGCAAGCAGGCGCTGTTCGAGTACGGCTTCGGGCTGACCTACGCGGGCTCCAGCCCCTCCCCCTCCCCGTCACCTTCACCTTCACCGTCTCCGTCCCCTTCCCCGTCACCGTCTCCGTCACCGTCGCCCTCTCCGTCCCCCAGTCCGTCGCCCAGTCCGTCGCCCAGCGCCAGCCCGTCGGCGCCGTCCGGCGGGTGCGTGGTGACGTACAAGGTGAACGACTGGGGCAGCGGGTTCACCGCGGACGTGACGATCACCAACCGGTCGTCGAGCCCCGTCAACGGGTGGAGGCTCCAGTGGACCTACGCCGGCAACCAGAAGGTCACCGGCTACTGGAACTCGACGGTCACCCAGTCGGGCCAGCAGGTCACCGCGTCCAACGCCACCTGGAACGGGACCATCGGCGCGGGCGGCGGCACGGCGAGCTTCGGCTTCCAGGGGTCCTACAGCGGCGCCAACGCCACCCCCGCCGCGTTCACGCTCAACGGGACGGCCTGCGCCACCGGATGACGGCGCCCCGAGGGGGCGGGGACACCGCGGCTCAGAACGTCTGGGCCAGCGCCACCCCCGCCCCCGCGGCGAACAGCACGATGCCGACCGCGAGGAAGATGCCGCCGAGGAGCGTCCCGCTTCCCGCCGCGCTGTCGATGCGGATCCGCGTCGGCTTGGCCGGGTCGTACAGCACCGTGACCTCCTCACCCGGCCGGGCGGGCGGCGGGTTGCTCCCGTAGGCGGTCTCGGCCTCGACCTGCTGGCCGTACATCGTGGTGAAGCGGATCGTGGGGTAGTAGACGGTCCCGTCGTCGGAACGGCTCGCCCGCAGCCCGACGACCAGGCCGCGGGTGCGCTGCGCCCGGCGGCGGAACTCCCTCGCGTTCATCGTGATGCCGCCGCCGATGAGGCCGAAGAGGAGTCCGATGCCCGAAAGGATCAGGGTGATGAGAGCGCTTTGTGACACGCTCGGACCTTAGGCCCCCGCGCTTGCGATCGGCTTGAACCGTTCCGGGCCCGTACGGCCAGCGCCGTCCGGCGAGTCGGGTCAGGACACCTGGTTCATCGTCATCCCCGCCCACATGGCGAACGCGGCGATGCCGGCGGCGAGGAAGATGCCGCCGTGCAGGGTTCCGTCGCTCCAGGCGCTGTCGACGCGCACCCGCCCGGGCCGGGCCGGGTCGTACACGATCGGCACGTGCTCGCCCGGCCGCCCGGGCGGGGGGCTGCTCCCGAACCGCGCCTCGGCCTCGACCTGCCTGCCCTGCTCCGTGGTGAAACGGACCGTGGAGTAGTACATCGTGGTGTGATGGGACCGGCGCGCCCGCAAGCGCACGATCTGCCCCTGGGCTCGCCGTCCCCGTCTGCGGAAGCGCCGGGCCTGCAGCACGATTCCGCCTCCCAGCAGCCCGAAACCAGCGCCTACACCGAGGAGGATCGGTCCCATGAGAGCGGAGGTGGACACGTTCGCACCATAGTGTTCGCGGCGTGCGATCGCACGCTCATTCCCTGACGTCCCCGGTCGACCGGCCGTCTCAGGGACGCAGGCGCATGAGCGTCTCGGCCACGTCGACGACCGGCTCACCGAGGTCGAAGCGGCTGAACAGGTGGATCTGCTCGCCGGCGTCGATCTCCAGCAGCTCGGTCGTGAGGCCGTAGCGGCGATGGGAGTCCACCCGGATGCGGTCCACATCGTTCCAGGAGATGCGTTCCCGCCCGGCGAGCCCGGAGACGACCAGCCCGTCCTCCCCCGCCGCGAGCCGCACCGGCGCGACCAGGTCGCGGCCGGTCAGCAGGCCGATCCCCAGGGCCGCCACGCCGGCGAGGAAGAGCTGCGCGCCGTCGCCGGCGACCGCCAGCACACCGCACAGCACGGTGCCCGCGGCCTTCAGCGCAACGATTCCGCGCGGCACCCGCCATTCGTGCCGCGGCTCCTCAACTCCCGCCATCGAGGCAGCGTAACCAATGTGAGGTCCTTTCGCGGCTCCTTCTCGCCCGCTCGCGCCCCCGCGGCGGCGACGGCGGCCCGGCCCCCGGCCGCCGCCGTCTCCCCTACGGCGTCTCGTCCTCCACGCGCATCGCCTGCTCCTCCGCCGTGTAGCCGCCGAGGTCGGGCCCGACGTCCTCGGCGATCAGGTCCTTCTCGGTGTCCACGCCCATGCCGCCGTCCGGATCGACGAGCCGTCCGGCCCGGCCGGGTTCGCCGGTGCCGTACCTGCCCGGCTGGGACGGGTTGACGGTCGCGTAGTTCGCCGGGTCGTCCGACCCGTATCCGCCCGCATCGTCGCCGGTCTCGTACCACTCGTACGGCTGGTCGGCGCCCTCGCCGAGGACGTCGGCCTCGGCTCCGGAGGAGTCGAGCAGTTCGTCGCCGGCCTCCCCGGCCTTCTCCTCACCGCGGCCCCCGGGACCGGTCCGCGTGCCGAACCGGACGTCCAGGTCCGGCTCCTCGCGGGACAGACGCAGTTCGTGGGGCTCGCCCTCGCGCATCTCCGTGGTCGTGGTGCCGTACTCGTCGAGGCCCAGGGGCCGGTCGCCGGGCAGTGGCATCTCCTGCGGGTCCTCGGCCCGCTGCTGCCCGGGCGTGCCCTCCTGCAGGTCCGGAATGCCTTCGTCCTCGAACCGCGAACGCGGGTCGGTCTGTGGTCTGTTCTCTCTCATACCGGCCCCATGCCCCGCCGCGCGGCCCTTAGGCAGGTCAGGTGACGGGGACGATCTCGGCCCGCCGGAGCACGCCGCCCTCGACGTCGAGGACGCCGATCGTGCCGTGCGGCTGGCGGCGGCGGTCGGTGGGCGAGCCGGGGTTGAACACCCGCACTCCGTCGCCGGCCACGTCCATGGGGATGTGCGAGTGGCCGAAGACGACCAGATCGGCGTCGGGGAAGCGGCGCCGCATCCGCGCGGCCCGCCCGGCGGCCTGTCCGCTGTCGTGGATCATCGCCACCCGGAGTCCGCCGAGGTCGAGTTCGAGCGTCTCGGGGGCGCCCCAGGCCGCGACGTCCGGGCCGTCGTTGTTGCCGAGCACCGCGTGGACCCGCGCGTACGCGGACAGCTCCACCAGGACGTCCGCGGTGCAGACGTCGCCGGCGTGCAGGATCAGGTCCGCCCGGCGCAGGTGCCCGGCGACCGCGGGCGGGCAGGACTTCCAGCGCCGCGGCGCGTGGGTGTCCGCCAGCACGACGACCTTCACCGTTCCATCTTCCCCCAGGAGAAGAGGTGCCAAATCACGTATTCGGGGAATAGAGATCAGCGTCCCGCACGACCCTCACGCCCTGCACCCCTACACCGGTCTCCCCCGGCCGGTCCCGCTCGGGAGGAACGATGAGCAGGCAGATCGCCGACGGCTTCCAGGCCCCAACCCTGTCCGAGCTCGAGGCACGCGTACGCGGGCTGGAGACCCAGGTCGCCCACCTCACCGAGCTGGTCAAGACGTTGTCCGGGCAGAACCGGGAGAGCCGCTGACGGCATCCCCGCCCGGGTGCCCGCCGCCCGGAACGACGGCGTCCCCGCCAGGGAAGACCTGACGGGGACGTCGGCATGGGCCTCGCCTACCGGCGACGGTTACACGCGGCGCGCGGAGGCGGCGACGGCCCGGATCTGCCGGTTCGCGCCCCGGCCCGCCGGGTGCCCGCTCGCGTGTCCGTTGCCGGACCCGTTCGCGGGCGTGCCGGCGGATCCGATCACGGAGCCCTTGGCGGCTCCGCTCGCGGACCCGTTCGTGAGCGCTTGACCGGACCCGTTCGCGGACACTTGACCGGACCCGTTCGCGGACACTTGACCGGACCGGTTCGCGGACGCACCGGTCTCCCGGGCCTCGGCGGCCCGGGAGTCCCGCGCGCGCTCGTCCGTGCCCGTGCCCGCCGGGACGGGTATGGCCCGCCCGTAGGACTCGCGCCCGGTGCTCACCGCCATCACGCCCAGCCAGGCGAGGGTCGCGACCGCGATCGCCACCACCGCCGCGAGCACCAGCACCGCCACCGCCGCCAGGGAGACCACGGCTCCCAGCAGCTCCACCATTGAGATTCCTCCAGAGGTCGACCCCGATTACGGCACTCCGGTGGCCGGTGGAACACCACCCGCCACATGAGGGAACGGAAATTGCCGGATATTGGTGCCTTGCCCCGTTTGGATGACCCTCATACCTTACTGATCGGCCAGCGGGGGGCGACCCATGGGCAGGCCGTCGAGCCTGCGCAGGATCACGCCCTCCCGCAGCGCCCACGGGCAGATCTCCAGCACCGGCAGCTCGAACAGGTCCATCGCGGCGTCCGCGACGACCGCGCCGGCGAGAAGCTGCGCGGCCCGCCCGGCGGACACGCCGGGAAGCTCCGCCCTGCGGGCCGCCGGCATCGCCGCCAGCCGTGCCGTCCACTCGACCAGGTCCTCATGCGTCAGCGTCCGCTTGACGTACGGGCCCTCGCCCGACGAGGCCGCCCCCGCGATGCGCGCGAGCTGGCGGAAGGTCTTGGACGTGGCGACGGCGTGGTCGGGCCTGCCGTACCTGGCGACCGCCCCGGCCGTCCGCCCGATCTCGGTACGCACGTGCCGGCGCAGCGCGCGGAGCTCCTCCGGGCCGGGCGGGTCGGCGGTGAACCAGTCACGGGTGAGCCGTCCCGCCCCGAGCGGGAGGGAGACCGTGACGTCGGGCTCCTCGTCGATGCCTGAGGCGATCTCCAGCGAGCCGCCCCCGATGTCGGTCACCAGCAACCGCCCGGAGGACCAGCCGAACCAGCGGCGCACGGCCAGGAACGTCAGCCTGGCCTCGTCGTCCCCCGACAGCACCTGGATGTCCACCCGCGTGTCGGCCTTGATCTGCGCCAGCACGTCCTCACCGTTCACCGCGTCGCGCACCGCCGAGGTGGCGAAGGCGACCAGGTCCTCCACGCCCTTGTCCTCGGCGATGCGGGCCGCTTCACGCACGAAGGCCCCGAGCCGCGCCGCGCCCTCCTCACTGAGCCTGTCGCCGTCGACGAGGTGCTCGGCCAGCCTCAGCTCCTCCTTGTGGGAGAACGCCGGGAGGGGCCGGGCACCCTGATGCGCGTCCATGACGAGCAGGTGCACCGTGTTGGAACCGACGTCCAGGACTCCGAGTCGCATGCTCCCGACGGTACCGCCCGCCCGGGAAAGATCCACCGCCTCCCGGGCCCACTTCCGGTTCGACCCTTTCCCCGGGGGTAGTTGCAGGCCGTTCGGGCGAGGGAGTGCGATGGCATGAGCGTCAGGCAGAGATATGGGGGCCTGTCCGGCGGACGACCCGGTGACAGGCTCGGCGGCGCCGGGGGCGGCTGGTCGCGGGACTGGTCGGGAAGCTGGGCCGGCGGCTGGGCCGGGGGCCGCTTCGGCCGGCGGTTCGGACGCAGGGGCAGGCGCCTGCGGGCCACGGCCAGGGACGCCTTCGGCTGGCAGCAACTGCGTCCCGGCCAGCAGGAGGCGATGGAGCTCCTGCTCGCGGGGCGCGACGTGCTGCTGGTGATGCCCACGGGCGGCGGCAAGTCGGCCGTCTACCAGGTGCCCGGGTTGCTCCTGGAAGGCCCGACGATCGTCGTGTCGCCGCTCATCGCCCTGCAGCGCGACCAGGTCATGGGCCTGCTCAAGGCGGGGGCCGCGGGCGCGGTCGCGGTCAACTCGGCCGGCTCGGTCGAGGCGGGCCTCGATCAGGTCAGCGCGGGCGACGCCGAGTACGTGTTCCTTTCGCCGGAGCAGCTCGCCAAGCCCGAGGTGGTCGAGCGGCTGGCCGAGGCCCGGCCCTCCCTGATCGCGGTGGACGAGGCGCACTGCGTGTCCACCTGGGGCCACGACTTCCGGCCGGAGTATCTGCGGCTCGGCAAGGTCATCGAGCGTCTGGGCCATCCCCCGGTGATCGCGATGACGGCCACGGCCGCGCCGACCGTACGCGAGGAGATCGTCGAGTCGCTCGGCCTGATCGGGGCCCAGCAGATCGTGCGGGGATTCGACCGGCCCAACCTGCATCTCGAGGTCCACCGGTTCACGAGCGACGACGACAAGCGCAGGGCCCTGGCCGACCACGCCGCCGGGCTGGACGGCGTGGGGCTGGTCTACGTGGCGACGCGGCGCCAGGCCGAGGAGTACGCCGACCTGCTGAAGGAGCGCGGCCGCCGGGCCGAGGCGTACCACGCGGGGATGAAGGCGAAGGAACGTCGCCGCATCCACGAGCGGTTCCAGGACGACGACCTCGACACCGTCGTGGCGACCTCGGCCTTCGGGATGGGCATCGACAAGCACGACGTGCGTTACGTGCTGCACGCCGCGCCCCCCGAGTCGCTCGACGCGTACTACCAGGAGATCGGCCGGGCGGGCCGGGACGGCAACCCGGCCGAGACCGTGCTGTTCTACCGGCCCGAGGACCTGGGGCTGCGCAAGTTCTTCGCCTCGGGCCGCGCGGACGAGAACCTGATGCGGCGCGTCGCGACGCTGGTCCACGAGCACGGCGGGGAGGTGGCCGCCGCCGACCTGCGCGAGCTCCTCGACATCGGGACCGCCAGGCTGACCTCGCACGTCAACCTGCTGGAGCGGGCGGGCGCGGTCGAGGTCAGCCACGGTGGCGCCCTGCACTACGCGCCGGACGGCCCGCCGCCGGACGAGGCCGCCGCCCGCGCAGTGGAGATCGACGATCTCCGGCACCGGATGGAGGACTCCCGGCTGGAGATGATGCGCGGCTACGCGGAGACGACCGGCTGCCGGCGCCGCTTCCTGCTGGAGTACTTCGGCGAGCCGTACGAGCGGTCGTGCGGCGACTGCGACACCTGCCGCTCCGGGACCGTCACCCCGCCGGAGACCGGCGACGGGCCGTTCCCCATGCACGCGAACGTACGGCACGCGGAGTGGGGGCACGGGATCGTGATGAGCCGTGAGCAGGACCGGATCACGGTGCTGTTCGACTCCGTGGGCTACAAGACGCTGGCGCTCGGCGTGGTCGACGAGCTGCTCGAAGTGGTCTGACGGATCCCGGGGTACGCCCGTCCGGCTGGGCAATCATTACCGATCGTGGCCTTGGCCCCACTTGCAGTGGTTTCGCCCGGTGTCGAGACTCGTAGAGGGGTCTTGAGTTCGGGGGTGGTACCGGTGCGGGAGGGGATCAGCACCAGGGAGACGTGGCCGTTCGAGTGCTTGCACTGCCTGCGGGTCTGGGAGGAGGAGTACGTCGTCCACCGCAGGTGCGACGAGCACGGCAACGACGTCGTCGTGTGGGTCCGGGACGAGGTGGCCGTCCAGCCGCCCTGGTCAGGGATGACCTGCCCCGGGTGCGGCTGCGGGACCGTGACCACGTTCCCCACCGGTTACCTTGCGCACCATCCGGAGATCACGCTCGGCCGTCCGGCTCTGGAGATTCCCGCGAAGGAGGAGCCCTCCCGAGGCGGACGGTGGTTCGCGTCGCACGGCCTGCTCACGCTCGCGCTCCTGCTGCCGGCCGGTCTCGGCCTGTACGAGAGGCTCACCGCGCGCTGAGCCGCCCCGCCCGGCAATCGTGAGCGCCGCCCGCGCCGCGCATCGCCGGGAACCGGCTGCGGAGCAGGCCCGGATGGGCGGCGGGCGCGGTGGTCTGTTTCTCCCAGGAGCGGCCGTCGAGCGGGTACCCGTGGATCAGCACGACAGGGCGGCCGGAGCCGTGGTCCTCGTATGCAGGCGGAACCGCGCGAGTGCCCGTTGATCGTCCGGCGCCGGCGGAGGTTGTCCACAGGTGGCGTGAGGGGACCCGGCGGATCCGGCAGAATGAGAGCCCTCCCGGAAGAAGGCGGATCAGGATCGTGACGACGTCCATTCAGCAGCGGATCGCCGAAGAGCTCGGCGTGCGCGAGAGCCAGGTCACCGCGGCCGTCGACCTGCTCGACGGCGGGGCGACGGTGCCGTTCATCGCCCGGTATCGCAAGGAAGCCACCGGTGCGCTCGACGACGCCCAGCTGCGCACGCTGGAGGAGCGGCTGCGTTACCTGCGCGAGCTGGAGGAGCGGCGGGCGGCCATCCTCGACTCGATCCGCTCTCAGGGCAAGCTCGACGAGGCCCTGGAAGCGCGGATCATGGAGGCCGACTCCAAGGCCCGGCTGGAGGACATCTACCTGCCCTTCAAGCCCAAGCGCCGGACCAAGGCGCAGATCGCCAGGGAGGCGGGGCTGGAGCCGCTGGCGGACGCGCTGCTGGCCGACCCGTCGCTGAACCCCCAGGCGACCGCGGAGGGATACGTACGCGAGGGCGTGGCCGACGCCGCCGCGGCGCTGGAGGGCGCCAGGGCCATCCTGGTCGAGCGCTTCGCCGAGGACGCCGACCTCATCGGCGACCTGCGGGAGCGGATGTGGTCCCGGGGGCGGCTCGTCTCCCAGGTGCGGGAGGACAAGCAGGAGTCCGGCGCCAAGTTCTCCGACTACTTCGACTTCTCCGAGCCCTTCACCCGGTTGCCCTCGCACCGCATCCTCGCGATGTTCCGGGGCGAGAAGGAGGAGGTGCTCGCGCTCACCCTCGACCCGGAGGCCGAGGAGCCGAACGACTACGAGGCGCGGATCGCCCGGCGTTTCGGCATCGCCGACCAGGGCCGCCCGGCCGACAAGTGGCTGCTCGACACCGTGCGCTGGGCCTGGCGGACGCGCGTCCTCGTCCATCTGGGCATCGACCTGCGCACCCGGCTGTGGCAGGCGGCCGAGGAGGAGGCCGTGCGGGTGTTCGCGGCCAACCTGCGCGACCTGCTGCTCGCCGCTCCCGCCGGGGCGAGGCCGACCATGGGCCTCGACCCGGGCCTGCGCACCGGGGTGAAGGTCGCGGTCGTGGACGGCACCGGAAAGGTCGTGGCCACCGAGACGATCTACCCGCACGAGCCCAGGCGGCAGTGGGACCAGTCGCTCGCGGTGCTGGCCCGGCTGGCGGCCGAGCACAAGGTGGAGCTGGTCGCCATCGGCAACGGCACCGCGTCGCGGGAGACCGACAAGCTCGCCGCCGAGCTGGTCAAGCACATGCCGCACCTCACCAAGATCATGGTGTCGGAGGCCGGGGCCTCGGTGTACTCCGCGTCGGCCTACGCCTCGCAGGAGCTGCCCGGTCTCGACGTCTCGCTGCGCGGCGCGGTATCGATCGCGCGGCGGCTGCAGGACCCGCTGGCCGAGCTGGTCAAGATCGACCCCAAGTCCATCGGCGTCGGCCAGTACCAGCACGACGTGTCCGAGGTGAAGCTGTCGCGCTCGCTCGACGCGGTGGTGGAGGACTGCGTGAACGGGGTGGGCGTGGACGTCAACACCGCGTCCGCCCCGCTGCTGACCCGGGTCTCCGGCATCAGCTCCGGACTGGCGGAGAACATCGTCGCGCACCGGGACGCCAACGGGCCGTTCCGCTCCCGGACCGGGCTGAAGGACGTGCCGCGGCTCGGCCCGAAGGCGTTCGAGCAGTGCGCGGGCTTCCTGCGCATCCCCGGCGGCGACGACCCGCTCGACGCCTCCAGCGTCCACCCGGAGGCGTACCCGGTGGTGCGCCGCATCCTCGACTTCAGCAAGAGCGACCTGCGCACGCTGATCGGAAACACCTCGGCGCTCCGCACGCTGAAGCCGTCCGACTTCGTCGACGACACCTTCGGCTTGCCGACCGTCACCGACATTCTGAAGGAACTGGAGAAGCCGGGCCGCGACCCCCGTCCGGCGTTCAAGACCGCCACCTTCAAGGACGGCGTCGAGAAGCCCTCCGACCTGTCGCCCGGCATGATCCTGGAGGGCGTCGTCACCAATGTCGCCGCGTTCGGCGCGTTCGTCGACATCGGCGTGCACCAGGACGGCCTGGTCCATGTGTCCGCGATGTCGAACTCGTTCGTGAAGGACCCGCGCGAAGTGGTCAAGCCCGGCGACATCGTCCGGGTCAAGGTGCTCGACGTCGACCTCCAGCGCAAGCGCATCTCGCTCACGCTGCGCCTGGATGACGAGACAACGGGCAACGGCCGCAGGGGCGGGCCGGACGGCGAGGCCCGGGGCGACCGGCAGGGCGGCCGGCGCGGCCAGCCGCGCCAGAACTCCCCCCGTCAGAACCAGGGCGGCCAAGCCCAGGGCGGCCAGAACCAGGGCGGCAGAGGCGGGTCTGGCCGCGGCAGCGGGCGGGGTTCGGGCGGTGCCCCGCAGGGCGGGGCCATGGCCGAGGCCCTGCGCCGGGCCGGCCTGGCCGACCCCGGCTCCGGCGACCGCCGATCCCGCTGACGCCCTCCCGGTCCACCCGCCTGCTCGCTCCCCGTTCAGGTGACCGCCGATCCCGCTGACGCCCTCCCGGTCTGCCGCCTGCTCGCTCCCGGCGCCCGCCTTCGGTGCGCCGGGACCGGCGACGAAAATGCCCCGCGAGGCAATGGACGCGGGGCACAGGGCCGATCAGGAACGATGGCCGGTCATTCGGTCACTGCTGCTGTTGCTGCTGCTGACCTCCCCGGCCCTGTTGCTGTTGCTGTTGCTGCTGCTGACCGCCTCGGCCGTGCTGCTGTTGCTGCTGTTGCTGCTGGCCTCTTCCTTGCTGCTGCTGCTGTTGCTGCTGCCCGGGATGGTGGCGGCGGTGATGTTCACGGTGATGGTGACGGTGACGGTGGCGCCTGCGGCATTCGCCTCCCGGGCAGTCCCCCGTGCTCGACGGCCTGATGACCTGCTCGGTCGTGCCGGCGGCGCCGGCGGGCTGCGTCTGCATCGTGACAGGGACGACGAGGGCCGAAGCCGTCACGACGGCAGCAGCCAATGCGTGTCTGAACATGGGAATCCCTCCGTCGGCTCCGTGCTGAGAAAGCGGACGACGTCCGAGTGCACGGAGCTCGAATCGATCCATCGAACCTTGGATCTGGACCCTGGTTCTCACGCTAAAGGCATCAAACGCCTCAGTCACCCATCAGGGAGCAAACAAGCACTGGTAGCACTAAAAGGCTAAATTCGCCCAGTTGGCACCCAGCTTGGGCAACTCGCGCCGGGGGGGTTCAGCCGCCGGTGCGCTCAGAGAGCCGCGCCGGGGCCGTCGGCGGCCGGAGCGAGCAGGTCCTCCAGGATGGCGGCGAGGGCGGCGACCCCGGCGAGGCAGTCGACCTCCTCGGCGTGCTCGTACGGCGAGTGCGAGACACCCGTGGGGTTGCGCACGAACAGCATGGCCGCCGGGACCTCTCCTGCGAGGATGCCGGCGTCGTGCCCCGCCCCCGTGGGCAGCACCGGCGCGCCGCCGAGGACGCGCGCGACGCGGTCGCGCAGTGACGCGTCGAAGTCCACGACCGCCGTGTAGGACTCCCGGGTAACCTCGGCCCCTTCGGCCGCCCGGGCCGTCTCCTCGACGAGGCTGTCCAGCAGGGCGGCGTCGGGAGCCCGGCAGTCGAGCCACGCGGTGACCAGCGACGCGATGGCGTTGGTGCCGTTGGGCTCGACCCTGACCCTGCCGAAGGTGGCCAGGGCCCCCAGACGCTCGGCGCCCGCCCGAGCGGCCAGCACGGCCGCCGCGTAGGCCGGCATGGGGTCGCGCCGGTCCTCCAGCCGGGTGGTCCCGGCGTGGTTGGCCTCCCCGTGGAAGTCGAAGCGCCAGCGGCCGTGCGGCCATATCGCCGAGGCGACGCCGACCGGGTACGGCGTGCCGGCGAGGTGGCGGCCCTGCTCCACGTGCAGTTCCACGAACGCGCCGACGAGCGCGAGGCGCTCGTCGTCGCGCCCGGCGGCCCCCGGGTCGCGTCCCGCCCGTTCCATCGCGGCCGCCAGGGTGACGCCGTCCGCGTCCCGCAGCGCCCCCGCCGTCTCCGGGCGGACGGCGCCGGTCATCAACCGCGACCCCAGGCAGGCAAGGCCGAACCTGGCGCCCTCCTCCTCGGTGAAGTTCACCACCGCCAGCGGCCGCTCCGGCCGCAGGCCGCGCGCCCGCAGGGCGTCGAGCGCGGCGAACGCCCCCACGACACCCAACGGGCCGTCGTACGCCCCGCCGTCGGGCACCGAGTCGAGGTGGGAGCCGGTCACCACGGCGTTCCCGGCCGCGGGATCGCCCAGCCAGGCCCACTGGTTGCCGTTGCGGTCGATCTCGTACGTCAGGCCTCTCTCGCGCGCCTGCCCGGCGAACCAGGCCCGGCACTCGGCGTCCGCCGCCGTCCAGGCGTGCCTGCGGTACCCGCCCGTCGCGTCGTACCGGCCGACGGGGAGCAGGTCACGCCACATGCGGCGGAAGCCGTCCGCCACCTCCTCGGGCAGGACCCGCGCCGCTCCCTCAGGCATCGGCGTCCGCATCGGCCGGCCCCGCCCCGGTCATCGGGACGCGTACGCCTCGCTCGCGGGCGATCTCGGCGGCCCGGTCGTACCCTGCGTCCACGTGCCGGATCACGCCCATGCCGGGGTCGTTGGTCAGCACCCGGCGGATCTTCTCCCCCGCCAGCGCGGTGCCGTCGGCGACGGTGACCTGCCCCGCGTGGATGGAACGGCCGATGCCGACCCCTCCTCCGTGATGGATCGACACCCAGGATGCGCCGGAGGCCACGTTGACCATGGCGTTGAGCAGCGGCCAGTCGGCGATCGCGTCGGAGCCGTCGAGCATGCCCTCCGTCTCCCTGTAGGGCGAGGCGACCGAGCCGCAGTCGAGGTGGTCGCGCCCGATCACGATGGGCGCGGAGATCTCCCCCGAGGCGACGAGGTCGTTGAACCGCTCCCCGGCCCGGTCGCGCTCGCCGTACCCCAGCCAGCAGATCCGCGCGGGCAGGCCCTGGAAGCGCACCCGCTCCCCCGCCATCCTGATCCACCGGGCCAGCGGCTCGTTGTCCGGGAAGAGATCGAGGATCGCGCGGTCGGTCGTCGCGATGTCGGCCGGGTCGCCGGACAGCGCCGCCCAACGGAACGGGCCCTTCCCCTCGCAGAACAGCGGCCGGATGTAGGCGGGCACGAACCCGGGGAAGTCGAACGCCCGCGCGTAGCCGGCGAGGCTCGCCTCGCCCCTGATCGAGTTGCCGTAGTCGAACACCTCCGCGCCGGCGTCCTGGAAGCCGACCATCGCCTCGACGTGCCGGGCCATCGACTCGCGCGCCCGGTGGGTGAACCCCTCGGGGTCCTTGCGCGCGAGCGCGGTCATGTCCTCGAACGCGACGCCGAGCGGCAGGTACGCCAGCGGGTCGTGCGCGCTCGTCTGGTCGGTCACGACGTCGATCTCCGCGCCCCCGGCCAGCAGGGCGGGCACGGCCTCGGCGGCGTTGGCCACGACCCCGATCGACAGCGGGCGGCGCGCGTCCCTGGCCTCGTACGCCAGGCGCAGCGCCTCCTCCAGGCTCTCGGCCCGCACGTCGAGATAGCGGTGGCCGATGCGGCGCTCGACGCCGCGCGGGTCGCAGTCGACGCAGATCGCCACGCCGCCGTTCATCGTGACCGCGAGCGGCTGCGCGCCGCCCATGCCGCCGAGCCCGGCGGTGAGGGTGATCGTCCCGGCGAGGCTGCCGCCGAACCGCTTGGCCGCGACCGCCGCGAACGTCTCGTACGTCCCCTGCAGGATGCCCTGGGTGCCGATGTAGATCCACGAGCCGGCCGTCATCTGGCCGTACATCGTGAGCCCGAGCCGCTCCAGCCGCCGGAACTCCGGCCAGGTCGCCCAGTCGCCGACGAGGTTGGAGTTGGCGATGAGCACCCGGGGAGCCCACTCGTGGGTGGTCATCACGCCGACCGGCCGGCCCGACTGCACCAGCAGCGTCTCGTCGGCCCGCAGGGTGGTGAGCTCGCGCACGATGGCGTCGTACGACCGCCAGTCGCGGGCCGCCTTGCCGCTGCCGCCGTAGACGACGAGCCGCTCCGGGTGCTCGGCGACCTCGGGGTCCAGGTTGTTCATCAGCATGCGCAGCGCGGCCTCCTGCTGCCAGCCGCGCGTGTTGAGCGTGCCGCCACGCGGAGCCCGGACGGGTGCGCGGACGGGAGCCCGGTTGAGGGCGCTGTCGCCGTCGTCAGCCACGAATCCTCCCTTCACCCGCGCCCGCGGCGCATGGTTCCATTCATCCTGAATGAATGAATAGATTCAGTCAATGAGGAATACCCCACGGGCCGCGGCCGACGCCTCGAACGCCTCCAGGCGGGCCTGCGCCCCGGGCAGTTCGTCGCACATGGCCTCCAGCAGCACCCGGCCGAGCATCATCGGCGCGCAGGCCGTGTCGAACACCAGACGCGTGCCCACGGCGGCGGTGAGCAGGACGTGCGACAGACCGGCGAGAGACGGCACCCGCCGGTCCGCGACCGTGACGACGTTCAGCCCGGCCGCGCGGGCGGCGCGGAGAGCGTCCACCAGTTCGGCCGGGTAGCGGGGCAGGGCGAAGCACAGCAGGGCCGTCGCCCCGGCCGCCGCCGCCTGCTCGACGCGGTCGGCCAGAAGCGACCCCGCCTCGTGCAGGGGCCGTACGTCGGGGTGGATCTTCGCCGCGAAGTAGGCGAACCCGGCGGCCTGGGCCGCGGCGGCCCGCAGGCCCAGCACCGGAAGCGGTCGCGATGCGGCCAGCAGGCGGGCGGCCTCGGCGACGGGCCCGGGGTCGTCCAGCGACCGGGCCAGGGCGCGCAGGTTCTCGATCTCCGCCAGCACGGCCCGCCGGTACTCGCCACCCGGGCCGGTCGCCGAGTCGAGGCCAGGACCGTGATCCTCGGGCGCCTGCCCGTCCCCGCCGCCGCCGGGAAGCCGAGGGGCGACCGCGGGCGCGGAAGAGCCCGCGTCCGGTCCGGCGTCTTTCCCGTTCCGGCCGGCCCCGTCCCGTCCCCGGCCGGGCGGTACGCCCAGCTCGCGGAACCTGCGCCGCAGGCCGGGGTATCCGCTGTAGCCCAGCGCGATCGCGAAGCGGGTCACCGACGGCTGGCTGACCCCGGCCAGCTCGGCCACTTCGACGCTCGACAGGAACGGCGCCTCGGCGGCGTGCCGTGCGAGGCAGTGGGCGATCCTGCGCTGCACGGGTGTCAGCCGGTGCCCCTCGAACAGCCGCAGCAGGCGGGACGCGGCCTCGCCGTCGACGTCGCCGAAGTCGCCGAAGACATCGACGACATCGAGGACGTCACGGTCGCCGGGCACGTCACGGCCGCCGAGGTTGCCGAGGTGGCCGCCCGGGCCGTCGTCCGCGTTGTGGCCGGTGTTCATCTCCCCCGCCTCACCGGCCCACGCCGGGCCGGTCGGTCTGCATGCTTTCATTCAAAGGCAGTCTCCTCTGACGGGTTGTCCACAGGCAAGGCGCCGTCGGCGCGCACCGGTGCGGCGATTGCCTAGTCTGATCGGCAGAACCCAGCAAGGGAGATTGCCATTGAAGATCGGTGGTTCGAGAAGTAGTGACCTGGGCCGGCGCGTGGGGCTCGTCGCGGGAGCGGCCGCCCTGGCGGCGGCGGTGTGGGCGGTGCGGAACGTCCCCGCCGCGCTGGGGGCGCGGCCGTCGGGCGAGCGGGCGAGCCGGGTGCGGCGCTCGAAACAGTTCCGTGACGGCGCCTTCCGCAACACGACGCCCAGTCCCGTCCTTCCGCCGGGGACCAGGAAGCAGGTCGCCCGCGAGTTCCTCCGCCGGACGCCGCGCAGGCCGCGCCTCCCCGTTCCCCTGATGACCCCCGGCCCGTCCCAGGGCGGGGACCTCGACGCCGTCTGGTACGGCCACTCCTCGGTGCTGATCGAGATCGAGGGGCGGCGGGTGCTGCTCGACCCGGTGTGGAGCGAGCGGTGTTCCCCGGCGTCGTTCACCGGGCCGCGCCGCCTGCACCCTCCGCCGGTGCCGGTGTACGAGCTGCCCGAGCTCGACGCGATCGTCATCTCGCACGACCACTACGACCACCTCGACATGGACACGGTGCGCCTGCTGGTCCGCACGCAGTCCGCGCCGTTCCTGGTGCCGCTCGGGGTCGGCGCCCATCTCGAGCGCTGGCGGGTGCCCGCGTCCCGGATCATCGAGCTGGACTGGAACGAGGAGGCCACGGTGTCCGGTCTCCGGTTCGTGGCCACCCCCGGCCGTCACTTCTCCGGCCGCGGGTTCCGCCGGGACCAGACCCTCTGGGCCTCGTGGGTCGTCGCGGGCGAGCGCCGGCGGGTCTTCTACACCGGCGACTCCGGCTACTTCGACGGGTACGCCGCGATCGGCGAGACGTACGGGCCGTTCGACCTGTCGGTGGTCCAGATCGGCGCCTACAGCAAGGGCTGGCCGGACATCCACATGACACCCGAGGAGGCGATCCTCACGCACCTCGACGTGCGCGCCCGGGTGCTGCTGCCGGTTCACTGGGGCACGTTCTCGCTCGCGCCGCACGCCTGGAACGACCCGGTCGACCAGCTGTGGCGGGAGGCCAAGGCACGCGACGTGCGCCTCGTGGTGCCGCGGCCGGGCGAGCGCGTCACGGTCGACGACCCGCCGCCGGTGGACGGCTGGTGGCAGACGATCATGTGATGAGCCGGATGCCGGGCCTGCGGGGCGGGCGCTCCCGGCCCGGCGGCTACCGGCCGCGGGCACACGCCGGGAGATCAGTTCATGTGAGCCGCGTCGGGAGGCTCGGCCACCGAACGGCGCAGCGCGTCGGCGCGGGTCGGATACATGGTGAGCCGCGAGCTGAGGCCGAGCAGCGAGAACAGGTGGCGCATCTGAGGGCTCATCCCGCAGACCGCGCCGTCTCCGTCCTTGGGCGGGTTGCGGACGCAGGCGTCGATGAGCACGCGCATGCCGGCGCTGTCGATGAACCGCAGCCTCTCCAGGTCGAACAGGATGCGCGTCGCGGGACGGGCCACGAGGGGGGCCACCTGCTCGCGCAGCGCGGGGACCGTGAGCACATCGAGCTCACCGCTGAGGGTGATGAGGGTGAAGGGGGGCGACTGCGCCACCGACACCTGGAAGTCGTGCAAGGATCCCACCTCCGTTGGTGAGATGACCCCACCCGGAACTCCTTCCGGAATCGCCCATATTACGCGTAACCGACGAATAATCCCATCTGCCTGACGAAAAACTGTGTGCAGGTTTCACTTCCGTCCCCCGGGTAGTCGCGATCCATGGGCATTCGAGCAACGGCGGTCGTCTGCCTCACACTCGTCGCCGCGGGGTGCGCGTCCGCGGACGACGCGTCGATCACCGCGACGACGGAGCGCTTCCTGTCCGGGGCCGGGCAGGGCCGGGGAGGCCAGGCATGTCTGCTCCTGGCCCCCGAGGCGGCGCGCTCGCTGGACGAGTGCGAGAGACAGATCGTGTCGGCCGGCCTGCGCACGGGCGCCGTACGCGGCGTCGACGTGTGGGGCGACGAGGCGCGGGTGCGGGTGGACGGCGACACGCTCTTCCTGCACCGGTTCCCCGAGGGCTGGCGGGTGCGGGCCGCGGGCTGCGAACCCCGGCCGGGACAGCCGTACGAATGCGAGGTGGAGGCGTGAACGGCGCGCGGACGCTCTATGCGGTGCTGCTGGTCACGGTCGTGCTGGTTCTCGCCTACGTGATCGTCGTCGGCCTGGCGGGGAGGTAGCGGCGGTGAAGCGCCTCATCAGGGACAACGCGCTCGCGCTGTGCTTCCTGCTGCTGTTCCTGCTGAGCCTCGCCGGGCAGTCTGCGGCGGGCGCGGCGGCGTTCAGCGAGGAGCGGGTGGCGGGCGGCGGCTCTCCCGTGACCTGGGCCGACTACGTCACCTCGTCGGCCTTCGCGGTGGACGTCGCTGAGAACTGGCAGTCGGAGTATCTGCAGTTCTTCCTCTACATCCTCATCACGGTCTGGCTCGTGCAGCGCGGCTCGCCGGAGTCGAAGAAGCGGGGCGAGGAGGGCCTGGAGACCGACGCCGAGCAGAAGGCCGGCCGGCACGCCGAGCCCGGCTCCCCCGCGTGGGCGGCGGCGGACGGCTGGCGGCGGACGGTGTTCAGCCACTCTCTGGGCATCGCGATGGGCCTGCTCTTCCTGCTGTCCTGGCTGGCCCAGTCCGTCGCGGGCCTCGCGGCGTACAACAACGAGCAGCTCGCCCGGCTGGAGGACCCGGTCGGCTGGGGCGGCTACGTGACCTCCGCCGACTTCTGGAACCGCACGCTGCAGAACTGGCAGTCGGAGTTCCTCGCGGTCGCCTCCATGGTCCTGCTCGCGATCTTCCTGCGCGAGCGGGGCTCACCGCAGTCGAAAAGGGTCGGCGACCCGCACTCCAGGACGTCGTCCGCGGGCTGACGGGTGGCCCTCGCGGCCGGATGACAATCTAGGGCAAAGCTCCGAATGTCCACGTTTGTCGCATTCCGCGGCTTGGGTACGCCCAGCGCCAATCGTGGGGAGGAGCACCGAGATGACGTTCAATCCGCTGCAGGAGCGGGGGATACCGCTGGATCGGCAGCTGCGCAACTGGCGCGAGCTGAATGTCACGCCGATCGACCCCGACCGCGCCGATCCCTACACCCGGTGCCGGATCATCACGATGAACGGCATCGAGATCGAGGCGATCATGTTCAGCCATCATCTCGCCCGGCACCACGCCGATCTGGAGGTCAGGCAGCGGCTGGCTGAGGTGCGCTACATCGAGGCACAGCAGCAGAGGACGGTGAACTGGCTGCTGCCGGGGCTGGCCTCGGTGCTGGAGACGACGATCGCCTATGAGCAGGTGGCGGTGGACCTGACCGCCTGGGTCGCCCGGATGGAGCCCGACCCCTATCTCAAGCAGGCCTACCAGTTCGGCGTGCTGGAGGACTTCGATCACCTGTACCGCTACGCCAACCTGTACGAGATGATCGAGCACCGCAAGGCTGAGAAGATCGTCGACCGGGTGACCGAGGTGATGCCGGGCCGGCCGACGAAGATGCACCACCGCCACCCGGCCGACAACGTCCGTGAGCACTACAACCGCGAGACCGCACAGGCGATCTCCAAGCTGCACGCGCTGACCGTCATGTCCGCGGAGCAGCAGACGATGAACTTCTACATGAACGTCGGCCCGACGTACATGGAGCCGATCGCGCGGCAGCTCTACCAGGAGATCGGGCTGATCGAGGAAGAGCACGTCACGCACTACGAGTCGCTGGTCGACCCGGGCGAGACGTGGTGGGAGCAGCTGCTCAACCACGAGTACAACGAGTGCTACCTCTACCACTCCTTCATGGAGACCGAGTCCGACCCGAAGGTCAAGACGATCTGGGAGCTGCATCTCAACATGGAGCTGGAGCACCTGCGGATCGCCGCGGAGCTGTTCCGCCGGCACGACGGGCGCGACCCGGAGCAGCTGCTGGCCCCGGCGCTGCCCAAGCCGGTGACGTTCGAGCCCAACAAGGACTACCTGCGGGAGCTGATCGCCACGCAGATCGACTACACCACCCTGGGCACCGGCTACGTCCAGGAGGCCCACGAGCGGTTCCAGCGCTGGCAGGAGCAGCTGATGGGCGGGGAGGAACCGCCCAGCGAGCGCGTCATCGACGAGAACCGCGCCAAGTCGGGCGACGAGTACCGCCTGGAGCTGGAGGGCGCCCACCCTCTCTACAGCCTGCGCACCCACTGACCGGGCGAACCCCCGGCTCGGGTCCGTACGTGCGCGGGCCCGAGCCGGGGGCTCGCAGGCCTGCTACCTGCGCAGCGCCTGGCGGATCAGGTCCCGCGCCCGATCCATGATCGCCGCGGGCGGGCCCAGGAGCAGGTTCCTCGTCATCGTCTCCACGCCCGGGTGCGGGCGGGTGGGCGCCATCGCCTCGGCGGCCCGGACACCGAGGGCCATCGCCCGCCGCTCGGCCGCCGTCGTCTCGGCCCGGAGCCTGGTGAACTCGTACCGCTCCTCGGCCCGCGCGTGCGCGAGCACGGCCATCCGCAGCCTGTCCAGCTCGGCCATGAAGCCGGGATGCTCCGGGCCCATCTCGTCCAGCCTGCTGAGCATCACCTTGGCCTCGCGCTCCTCCTTGAGCCGGTCGGCCACCACGCCGGTCCCCCCGTCCACCCGCAGCCGGGTGTAGGGGTGGACGATCTCCTCCTCCGCCGTCTCGTGGACGGCCAGCATGCGCACCAGCCGCCGGAACGGCTCACGGCGCTCGCCCGGCGCGGTGTGCTCCACCTCGTCGAACATGTCCCTGATCAGCGCGTGCTGGTGGACGAGCAGGTCGACGACGTCGCCTTCCTTCATCAGTTCCGGCATCGGGTGCTGCACGTCGGTCATGTCCCTCTCCCCTCGGATACGGCGCCCGGCCTCCCCTCGGAAGGCCGGGCGCCGGACGAAAACGGGACCACGGTCGAGCCTGACCGCATCTGGCGGACACCCGGCTATCTACCCCTGACCTGCGGTGATCAGCAGCCGATCGGGCTCGATCCCAGCGCCACGTCGTCGTACCAGATGACGTCGGAGTCGCTGCCGTAGCTCTCCCAGCCGAGGCGCAGCGTCGTGGGCCGCGGCGCGGTGGATCGGCGCAGCCACTGGGCGTCCACGTCCTGCGTGGGCGTGCCGTCCACCGTGAGGCCCCTGATCTCCTGGTCGTCCAGGTACGTGCGCATCGCCTGCTTCGTGGTGTCGACCTGGAAGCGCAGGCACACCCAGCGGTTGACGGGCAGCGGGCTGCTCAGCGCGACCCCGGTGGGGCTCTGCTCGGGCAGCGTGGCGTCGTCGGACTCCCGGTTCCACTGGAGGGCGCCGCCCTGGCCGCCGATCCGCAGGTCCTTGCCGCCGTCCCTGGAGTCCGCCATCGTGATCATGGTCACGTGGTTCGCCGGCAGGGCGGTGGTGTGCCGCACCCACATGCGCCCGTAGACCACGGGCGAGATGGCGGAGACGTTCTTGGTGCTCGAGGCGAAGACGTGGTTGCAGTAGTTGCCGCCGCCGTTGATCCGCAGCGACTTGCCGCCGCTGTGCGCGGTGGTGGAGTCGATCGTGGCGGTGCCGCTGCCCGAGCAGTTCGGGGTGGTCACCTGCCACTCACCCGACGGCGTGCCCGACTGGTCCTCGAAGCCGGAGCAGACGACCAGGCCGCTGCCCGAGCAGCCGGACGGCGTGGGCGACAGCGACGGTGACGGGGAGGGCGACGGTGACGGGGAGGGCGACGGTGACGGGGACGGTGACGGGGACGGCGAGTGGTCGACAGTCGGCGACGGCGACGGCGACGGGGACGGGGATGGCGAGTGGTCGACGGTCGGGGACGGCGTCGGCGAGGGCGACGGGGAGACCCCGCCGCCGTCACACGACACGCCGTTCAGCGACCAGTCGGACGGCGTCGTGAGGCTGCCCGACCAGGTGCCCTGGAACCCGAAGTCGGTCGTGCCGCCCGTGGCCAGCGAGCCGTTGTAGCCGACGTTGACCGCGGTCACCGCCGTACCCGACTGGCTGACCTGGGCGCTCCAGGCGTTGGTGATCTGCTGGCCGGTGCCCGCCGTCCAGCGCAGCGTCCATCCGCTGACCGCCGGGCCGAGGTTGGTCAGCCGCACCGACGCGGTGAAGCCGCCCGGCCACTGGTTGGTCGTGTAGTCCACCTTGCACACGGGGGCCGCGGAGGCGGTGCCGGGCACCAGCACGACCACGAGACCGGCGACCAGCGCGGCGAGCGCCGCGACCAGGCGCGCCGCCGGAGAGCCCGGCAGGCCACCGGCGCCGGGGCGAACCCCTCGGACAGGACGGAACTGCTTCATGCGTACCTCGATTTCTGCGCATCCGCTCGTTCGGCGCGCCGCCCGGGCCCGCGCCGCGCCCGCCGGACAGGCACGGACGGGCGGGCAGTCTCGGGCAGGCGCGCGCGCTCGGGCCGCGGGCCCTGGGACAGACGGGTCGCGACGCTGCGGCCCCCGGACGCAGATGTTTTCTCCGGGTCGCCTGACCGGTCAACGGACGCCCTCGGCGCCGGGGCGGGACCGCCCGGCCGACGGCGGCATCCGGCGCAGCTCATGGGCACCGCCACCGCCGGAGACGACCGGAGACGGCCGCGGCCCGAACTGAATCTTTCACCGTGCGCGCCCCCGCGCGGCACGCCTCCCGCCTGTTGCGCCCCGACCTGTGCCCGCGGGCGCCGGCTCTCGTAGTCTTCGCACTGACACGCACGAACGCAAAGGACATCCCCCAATGGCAGATGCAGGGTCCTGGGTCGTCGTCGGGCTCGACAACGGCGGCACCAGCAACAACGCGACCGTTCTCGACGCCTCCGGGCGGTTCCTCGTGGACCGGATGGTGGAGACGCCCAGCCTCGTACGGGAGGGTCCTGAGGTCGCGGTCGAGCAGCTCCTCCTCGCCCTCGACAACGTGCTGGAGCTGACCGGCACGCCGCGCTCCACGGTGCGCGCGGTGGGACTGGACACCCCGGGCCCGGCCAGCGCCGACGGCGTGATCTCCTCGAAGGGCGCGACCAACTTCGTCGATCCCGGGTGGTTCGGCTTCGACTTCCGGGGGGCCCTGGAGTCCCGGCTGGGGGTGCCGGTGGTCTACAACAACGACGGCAACGCGGCGGCCCTCTACTCCCATCACGTACGCTTCGGGCCCGACGCCTGGCAGCACTCGTCGGTCTCCGCCATCGTCGGCACCGGCCTCGGCGGCGGCGTCATCCAGTCGGGGCACGTGGTGAAGGGCGCGGCGGGGATGGCCGGCGAGCTCGGGCACGTCCACATCCCCCTGCAGGGCCTGCTGGAGGAGGACCAGCCGCTGCCCGAGTGCAACTGCGGCTTCGTCGGGGACGCCGAGAGCGTGGCCTCGCTGACCGGCATCGAGAAGAACCTGCTGCCCTACTGGCTGACTCGCTTTCCCGATCACGAGCTCCACCGGGCCGGGTCCGCCGGGAAGGCCGCCAAGCTGCTGCGCGGCTACGCCGAGAACGGCGACCCGCTCGCGCTCAAGGTCTTCGAACAGCAGGCGATGGCCATCGGCAGGCTGTTCACCATCGCGGCCAACTTCACCGACCCGGACGCGTACTTCCTGGGCGGCGGAGTGGTGGAGGCGGCCCCGCACTTCCGCGAGTGGTTCCTCGAGAAGGTCCGCGAACACACCCTGCTGCGCGAGGAGCAGCGGCGGGTAACCACCGTGACGCTGGTGGAGGACCTCGACATGGCCGGCGCACGGGGCGCGGCGCTCGCGGCCCTCGCCGAGATCGTCGGCCGCTGACACGGCCGTCCGCCCCGCGGCCCGGCCGCGGCGTGTGTCCTGGACGGATCACACGCCCGGCCGGGGCCCGGTGAACGGAACGTCCAGAGCGAGTTGCGAATCTCGTGCGAAACGGCACGATGCGAACTCGTGAACGACACAGACCTGCTCAACGGCCGCCGCTTCGTCATGATCAGCTCCACTGCCAGCGAGGTGAACGCCGACGCGCCCACCGAGTTCGCGTACGAGGAGTCGGGCGGCGTGATCTGGGGGCACTACACCGGTGACACCGTCGTCCACGGCCGGTTCGTCGGCACCCGGGACGCCGACCGCATCGAGATCTCCTACGTCCACCTGCTGAAGACCGGCGAGCGCGCGAGCGGCCGCGGCGCCAGCCGCATCGAGACGGCCGGGGACGGCCGGCTGCGCCTGGTGGAGGAGTTCCAGTTCGAGGACGACGACACCACCCACATCAGCATCTGCGCCGAAGTGGTCTGAAACCTACGATTCGTCGCGCAGCGCGGCGCGGCCCTCGGCCGCCCCGACGAACCGCATCTTGCCGAGCGGCAGCCCCTGCCCGTGCCCCTGCCCCTGCTCGGGCTCCGGCGAGGGGGCGGAGCCGGGCCGCCGCGAGGTCCCCCGGCCCCGCTCCCGCTCGTGATCGCTCGGCAGCACGTACGGCCGCCTGAGCACCTCGTCCAGGATGAACACGGTCTCGGTCGCCTTGACGGCCGGGATGTTGGCCAGGCGTTCGGTGACCATCGCGTGCACCTCGGCCACGTCGGCCATCCTTACCTGGATCATGGCGTCGTGCTGCCCCGTGGTGATGGCGCAGTACTCCACCTCCGGCATCTGCGCGAGCTGGGCGCGGAACTGCCGCCACATCTGCTGGCGCACGGTCACGAAGATCAGCGCGACGATGCCGAGGCCGGCCCGCTGGTGGTCGATCTCCGCCGTGAACCGCCTGATCACGCCGTCGGCGCGCAGCGCCTCGAACCGCGTGTACGCGTTGGCCCGGGAGATCCCCACCCGCTCGGCGAGCGCGGACACCGAGACGCGCCCGTTCTCCCTGAGCACCTCGAGGATCTTCAGGTGGGTGGCGTCCAGCTCCAGGCCGATGCCGATCCGTCCAGCGGCCCCGCCTCCGGACCCCGAGTTGCTTGACATTTCGGTCACTGGTTCTTCCTCCACGGGAGATTCGTCTCGGTTCGGCCTCATGAGCTGGACTTTCTGCAGCACAATCCTGGACGATCGGCGACCAAACGTCCATACGGCCACGAGTTGGCCTGTTTTCGGAGGACACATAATGACGACCCGTTCGTGGCAGGTGAGGGCCGGCCTGCTGCCGGTTGTGCTCACCGGCGCCCTCGCCCTCGCGGCCTGCTCCGGCGGCGGCTCGTCCAGCAGCACCCAGAGCGGCGCCGCGGGCAAGACGCTCGTGATCGACACCTCGTTCGACCTCAAGACGGCGGACCCCGGGCGGACCTACGAGCCGACCGGCCTGATCGTCGACAAGGCGACCTACGACACGCTTCTCACGTTCGAGGGCTCCGACGTCACCAAGCCGGTGCCGTCGCTCGCCGAGTCGTACGAGCTGTCGCCCGACGGCAAGGAGCTCACGCTCAAGCTGCGGCAGGGCGCCACGTTCGCCGACGGCTCCCCGGTGACGGCCGACGACGTCGTGTTCTCCCTCACGCGGGTCCGCGACATGAAGGGCACGCCGTCGTTCCTGCTGGACGGCGTGGAGGTCGCCAAGACCGACGACACGACCATCACGCTGACGTCGAAGACCCCCAACCCGGCGCTGCCGTACATCCTCCCGAACCCGGCCCTCGGCATCCTCAACTCGAAGGTCGCCAAGGAGAACGGCGCGACGAACGACCCGAACGACAAGGCCGAGCAGTACCTGAACTCCGCCTCGGCCGGCTCGGGACCGTACACCATCGAGTCGTTCAACGTGAGCAGCCAGGTCGTGCTCAAGGCGAACGCCAAGTACTGGGGCGCGAAGAAGCCGTACTACGACAAGGTCGTCATCCGCAACGTCGAGTCGGCCACGCAGAAGCTCAACGTGCAGCGCGGCGACAGCCAGGTGGCGCTGAACCTGTCCGGCGACCAGGTTTCCGGCGTCTCCGGCGGCCTGCAGGTCAAGCGGACCGCCTCGGCGTACGTGTTCTTCCTGCTCGCCAACCAGGACCCGGGCGTCAGCAAGGTCACCTCCAACCCCAAGTTCGTCGAGGCGCTGCGCAAGGGCATCGACTACCAGGGCCTGCTGGAGCTGGCCGGCGAGGGCTCGACGCAGGCCTCGGGCATCATCCCGTCGATGTTCCTCGGCGCGCTCCCCGCCGACCAGGCGGCCGCCCGCGACGTCGAGGGCGCGAAGGCGGCGCTCGCGGCGAGCGGCGTGGCCGACCCCAAGGTCACGCTGGAGTACCCCAGCGAGCTGACCGTGAACGGCCTGTCCTTCCAGCCGCTGGCCGAGCGCATCCAGGCCAACCTCAAGGAGGTCGGCATCACGGTCGAGCTGGCCCCCGCGCCGGTCACCACCGCCCTGGACAACTACCGCAACGGCAAGGAGGAGCTGGGCCTGTGGTACTGGGGCCCGGACTTCCCCGACCCCAGCAACTACCTGTCGTTCGCCCCGGGCAAGCTGGTCGGCCTGCGGTCCGGCTGGAAGGCGGGCGCGGACAAGGACGTCCAGGCCGCGGCCGACAAGGCCGGCGCCGCGGTGACCGACGACGACCGCAAGCAGGCGTTCACCGACTTCCAGCAGAAGCTCAACGCGACCGGTCCGTTCATGCCGCTGATCCAGCCCGGGCAGAACATCGTGACGGCGGCCTCCGTCACCGGCGTGGAGTACCACCCCGTGTGGACGATCAATGTCGCCGACCTCGGCGCGAAGTAGCCGGCGTACGGGGAACCGGGCGGTGCGCAGCCCGCTCGCCCGGTTCCTGGTCCGGCGGATCGTCACGGCGCTGCTGCTGGCGGTGGGGATCACGCTGGTCACCTTCGTGCTGACCAACCTGGTGCCGGGCGACCCCGTGGCCGCCAACCTCGGCCAGCGGGCGCTCGGCGACCCGGCGATCGTGGCCCAGTGGCGGGCCGACCACGGCCTCGACCGGCCGCTGCCGCAGCAGTACCTCGCGCACCTCGGCGGGCTGCTGCACGGCGACCTCGGGACGAGCCAGCAGAGTCACCGCCCGGTGCTGGACGACCTCGCCCAGTCCGTGCCGGCCACGCTGGAGCTGGCCGGGGCCGCGATCGTCGTCTCACTGGTCCTCGGCGTCGGCTTCGGGGTGGTCGCGGCGCTGCGCCGGGACCGTTTCGCGGACCACGTGCTCCGGGTGCTGAGCCTGGTCGGCATCTCGGTGCCGACCTTCTGGCTCGCGCTGATGGCGTTCTACGTGTTCTTCTTCCGGCTCCAGATCACTCCGGGCAGCGGCCGCATCGACCCGGGGATGACCCCGCCGCCGCAGGTCACCGGCCTCTACACGGTCGACGCCCTGCTGTCGGGCCGGTGGGACGTGTTCTCCTCGGCCGTCGGCCACCTGGCCGCCCCGGCGCTCGTGCTGGCCCTCTACACGATCGGCCTGCTGACGCGGTTCACCCGCTCGGCCGTGCTGGAGGTGCTCGGGCAGGACTACGTCCGCGCCGCCCGCGCCAAGGGCCTGCCCGGCCGCGTGGTGCTGTTCCGGTACGTCCTGCGCCCGGCGCTGGTGCCCGTCATCACGGTGGCCGGTCTGGCGTTCGGCAGCCTGCTGTCCGGCACCGTGCTGGTGGAGGCCGTCTTCGCCTGGCCGGGGGTCGGCCAGTACGCCTACAAGAGCGCCACCACCCTCGACCTGCCCGCCGTCATGGGCGTCGGTCTCGTGGTGGGCGTGGTCTACCTCGTCATCAACCTGGTCGTCGACGTGCTGTACGGCGTCGTCGATCCGAGAGTGAGGGTCTCGTGAAGCGCGCCGGCCTGTTCGCGCGCACCCGCGCGAGGCGGCTCCCCGAGGCGTGGCGGCGGCCGCTGGCGGTCGTCGGCGTCGTCGTCGCGCTGGCCTGGATCGTGGTCGCGCTGGCCGCGCCGGTGCTCGCGCCGCACGACCCCCTGGCCCAGGAGCTGCCCCGGCTCGCGCCGCCCGGCCCTGGCCACTGGCTCGGCACCGACCAGCTCGGCCGCGACATCCTCAGCCGGGTCATGTACGGCGCCCGGGTGTCCATCCCGCTCACGCTGCTGCTCGTGGTGCTGTCGGTGCTGATCGGCGGCCTGCTCGGCGCCTGCGCGGGCTACTTCGGCCGGTGGGTGGACGAGACGATCATGCGCCTGGCCGACCTCGTGTTCGCCTTCCCCACCGTCATCCTCGCGATGGTCGTGGCCGCCGCCCTCGGCGCGAGCCTCGGCAACGCGGTGCTCGCCGTGCTCGTCGTCGCCTGGCCGGCGTACGCGCGGGTCACCCGCGGCCTCGTGCTCGGCGTGCGGGAGCGGGAGTACGTGCTGAGCGGCCGGCTGCTGGGCTTCTCGGCCTGGCGCTCGCTGCGGGTGGACGTGCTGCCGAACGTCACCGGGCCGGTCCTGGTGCTCGCCACCCTCGACATCGGCACCGCGCTGCTGCTGCTGTCGGGCCTGTCGTTCCTCGGGCTCGGCGCCAAACCGCCGTCGCCCGAGTGGGGCGCGATGGTCGCCGCGGGGGTGGACGTCTTCGACAGCTGGTGGGTCGCGACGTTCCCCGGGCTGGCCATCCTGACGGTCGTCCTCGCGTTCAACTTCCTCGGCGACACGCTGCGCGACGCGCTCGACCCACGTACCGCCCGGGCCATCAAGGAGCGTGCACTGTGAGCGCCGCGCTGACGATCGAGGGGCTGCGGGTGTCGATCGGCGGCCACGACGTCCTGCACGGCGTGGACCTGAGCCTGGAGGCGGGCCGCGTGCACGGTCTCGCCGGGGAGAGCGGCTCGGGCAAGACCATGACCGGTCTCGCCGTGCTCGGCCTGCTCCCCCACGGCTCCCGCAGCTCGGGACGGATCGAGTTCGGCGGGCGTGACCTGCTGGAGATGCCGGCCCGCGAGCTCAACGAGGTGCGCGGCGCGAAGATCGCCATGGTCTTCCAGGACCCGTCGACCAGCCTGCATCCCATGCTGACGGTCGGGCGGCAGCTCACCGAGCACATGCGCCACCACCTGCGCCTCGGCAGGAACGAGGCACGGGAGCGGGCCGCCGGCCTGCTCGCCAAGGTGCGCATCCCGGGCCCGGAGGAGGCGCTCAAGCGCTACCCGCACCAGTTCTCCGGCGGGATGCGGCAGCGGATCGCCATCGCGGTCGCGCTGGCCTGCGAGCCCGAGGTGCTGATCGCCGACGAGCCGACGACCGCGCTCGACGTGACCGTGCAGGCCGGGATCCTCCGCCTGCTGCGCGGCCTCTGCGACGACCTCGGCCTCGCCGTCCTCCTCGTCACCCACGACCTCGGCGTGATGTCGGCGGTCGCCGACGAGGTGAGCGTGATGAAGGACGGCCTGGTCGTGGAGACCGGCACGCGCGGCCAGGTGCTGCGCGAGCCCCGCCACCCCTACACCCGTTCGCTGCTCGACGCCCTGCCCGTTCCGCCTGGGGAGAACTCGCCGTGACCATGCCTCTGACCGGTCCCCTTCTGTCCGTGGAGGACCTGGTCGTGGAGCACCGGACGCCGGGCCGTCCGGTCGTGCGGGCGGTGGCCGGGGCCAGCCTGCGCGTCGCCGCCGGTGAGGTGGTCGGCCTCGTCGGCGAGTCCGGGTGCGGCAAGTCCACCCTGGCCCGGGCGGTGTGCGGACTGCACGGCACCGCCTCGGGACGGATCCTCGTCGGCGGGCACCCGGTGACGCCCCTCGGGCTGCGCCGCAGGGATCCGGCGCTCAGCGGCGTGCAGATGGTGTTCCAGGACCCGTACTCCTCGCTGAACCCGCGCCGGCGCGTGGGCACGCAGATCGCCGACGGGCTGCGCACCGCCGGCGACACCGCGACCAGCCCCGCCGACCTGCTGGAACGGGTGGGGCTGCCGCGCGCGTTCGCCGGCCGTTACCCGCACGAGTTCTCCGGCGGGCAGCGGCAGCGCGTCGCCATCGCGCGGGCGCTCGCCGCCCGGCCGTCGCTGCTGATCGGGGACGAGCCGATCTCCGCCCTGGACGCCTCCGCCCAGGCGCAGGTGGCCCGGCTCATGCGCGACCTCGCCGTGGAGTCCGGCGCGGGCCTGCTGTTCATCAGCCACGACCTGTCCGTCGTACGGCTGATCGCCGACCGGATCGCGGTCATGTACCTCGGCAAGGTCGTGGAGACCGGGCCGACCGCGGAGGTGTGGGCCGACCCCCGGCACCCGTACACACGGGCGCTGCTCGCCGCGATCCCCTCCCCCGACGGCGCCGGAGTGCTGCCCGCCGAGCTGCCCGGGGACGTGCCCGACCCCGCCGATCCCCCGGCGGGCTGCCGGTTCCATCCCCGCTGCCCGTTCGCGATGGACGTGTGCCGGGAGCGGGAACCCGACTTCGGTCCGGTGGCCTGCTGGCTGCACCAGCCGGAGCCGTCCACCCTGTCATGATCGACCCGCTCGTGCTGGAGGACGTACGCGCCGGGATGGCCGGTGCGGGCATCGACGCCCTCGTGCTGCGGCCCTCCCCGGACTTCCGGTACCTGCGGGCGGACCCGCTGTCGGCGGCGGGCGGCGAGGAGGGCTACCTCGTGGTGGCGCTCGACGGGCCGCCCGCGCCGGCAGCCGATCCCGCGCGGGCCGCGGCTCTCGTGCCGCCGGCGGCCCGCCGCGTGGCCGTGGACCCCCAGATGCACGCCGCCGAGCTGTTCGCGCTGCGCCTCGGCGCGGAGCTCGTGCTGGCCTCGGTCGTGCTGGCGCCGCTGCGCCTGCGCAAGCGCGCGGCCGAGGTGGCCGCGCTGCGGCAGGCCGCCGCCGCGGCCGACGCCGTGCTGCTCGCCGCCCGCGAGCTCACGTGGTTCGGCGCCACCGAACGGGCGATGGCCCGCAGGCTCCGGGCGATGCTCGCCGAGACGGGCTGCGAAGGGGCGCCCTCCGTTCTCGTCGCCGCGGGCGAGCACTCCGCCGACGCGCGCCACCGGCCGTGCGAACGGGTGATCAACCCGGGCGACGCGCTGCTCGTCTCGGTCGGCGGACGCTGGAACGGCTACTGCGCCGAGGTCGCCCGGGTCTTCGCGGTCGCGGAGCCGCCCGAGGACTTCGACGCCATGTACTCGGTCGTCCTCGCCGCCCAGGAAGCCGCCGTCGACCGCGTACGCCCCGGAGTGGCGTGCGCCGAGGCCGATGCGGCCGCCCGCGAGGTCGTCGACGGCAGCGGCTACGGCGACTACACCGCCGCACGGACGGGCCGGGGCATCGGGCTGAGCCCGGCCGAGGCGCCCTGGCTGGCGGCCGGGGAGACGTTCGCGGCCGGAATGGCCGTCTGCCTGGAACCCGCCGTCTACCTGCCCGACCTCTTCGGCGCCCGGGTGGCCGACGTGGTCGTGTGCGGCGAGGACGGGCCGGAGGTGCTCAGCACCGCCTCCCGCGCCCTGCACGTCCTCGACCGGTAGGCCGGCCGCGGCCACACGCGTCACCCGCCACGACCAGAAGAAGATTCTGGAAGTCGGCGTGCTTCCGGGTGTCGAGAATGTGGTGCCGGCTCCGTCCCAGGGACACAGTGGCCATGACGGGCCGCGCGACGGAGAGGGAGAACCACCGTGAAGTACCTGCTGCTGAAGCACTACCGGGGCGCGCCGGCTTCGGTGAACGACGTGCCGATGGACCAGTGGACGCCGGAGGAGGTCGACGCGCACGTGCAGTACATGCGCGACTTCGCGGCCCGGCTGGAGGAGACGGGCGAGTTCGTCGGCGAACAGGCGCTGGCGCCCGAGGGCGCGTTCGTGCGGTACGACGGCGAGGGGCGCCCGCCGGTGACCGACGGTCCGTTCGCCGAGACCAAGGACCTCATCGCCGGCTGGATGATCATCGACGTGGAGTCGTGGGATCGCGCGGTCCAGCTGGCCGGGGAGTTGTCCGCCGCTCCCGGCGCCGGCGGCAAGCCGATCCACGAGTGGCTGGAGGTGCGGCCGTTCCTCACCCAGTCGCTCAGGGTGACCGAGTGAACGAGTCGCTGCTGCGGGAGCTCGTGCCCGCGGTGATCGGTGTCCTCGTCCGGCGCGGAGCGGACTTCGCGTCGGCCGAGGACGCCGTGCAGGAGGCCCTGATCCGGGCGCTGGAGACCTGGCCGGACGATCCGCCGCGCGACCCGAAGGCGTGGCTCGTCGCGGTCGCGTGGCGCAGGTTTCTCGACGCCGCGCGCGCCGAGGCGTCGCGGCGGGGGCGGGAGCTCGCCGTGGAGGCCGAGCCTCCCGCCGGCCCGGCGCCCGCCGCCGACGACACGCTGCGGCTCTACTTCCTGTGCGCGCACCCCACCCTGCCGCAGAGCTCGGCCGTCGCCCTGACGCTGCGCGCGGTCGGCGGTCTGACCACACGGCAGATCGCGGCGGCCCACCTCGTCCCCGAGGCCACCATGGCGCAGCGGATCAGCCGGGCCAAGCGGCGGATCGCGGGGCTGCCGCTCGACCAGCCCGGCGATCTCGGGACGGTGCTGCGCGTGCTCTACCTCGTCTTCAACGAGGGGTATGGCGGAGACCTCGACCTGGCGGCCGAGGCGATCCGCCTCACCCGCCAGCTCGCCGCCCTGACCGACGAGCCCGAGGTGGCGGGGCTGCTCGCGCTCATGCTGCTGCACCATGCGCGCCGCGCGTCTCGCACCGGCCCGGGAGGTCGCCTGGTGCCGCTCGCCGAGCAGGACCGGTCACGCTGGGACACCGGCCTGATCACCGAGGGGGTGGCGATCCTGCAGGCCGCGCTGGCCCGCGACCGGCTGGGCGAATACCAGGCGCAGGCCGCGATCGCCGCCCTGCACGCGGACGCCCGCAGCGCCGCCGAGACAGACTGGGTGCAGATCGTGGAGTGGTACGACGAACTGCTGCTCCTCACCGGCAGCCCGGTGGTGCGGCTCAACCGAGCGGTGGCGGTCGGGGAGGCCGACGGACCGCAGGCCGGTCTGGCGGCGCTGGCCGCCGTGGATCCCGGTGTGCCCCGTCACGTCGCGGTGCGGGCATACCTGCACGAGCGCGCCGGCGACCTCGAGCACGCCGCCGAGTTGTACGCCGAGGCCTCGCGTGCCGCCGCCAGCGTGCCGGAGCGCGACCACCTCACGCGGGAGGCCGCACGGGTGCGGCAGCTGCTGCGCCCGTGAGCGCACGCCGGGACGGCGTCGAGGAGCTCCGGCCCTACACGGGCGGCGCGGGGTCGTACTGCATGCGCCGGCGCACCTCCCGGGCCCGCTCGACTCCCGCGAGCCGTGCCACCAGGTGGAGCGCCATGTCGATGCCCGCCGACACTCCGGACGAGGTGACGACGTCGCCGTCGTCGACGAAGCGCTCGTCGCGGCGGACGTCGATGCTCGGATCCAGGTCGGCGAGCAGGTCGAGGGCGCCCCAGTGTGTGGTCGCCGGGCGGCCCGCCAGCAGGCCGGCCGCGGCGAAGACGAGCGACCCGGTGCAGACGCTGGTCATCAGGGGCACGCGTTCGCGCTGGTTCCGCACCCATTCGAGGTGTTCCGGGTCCCCCAGCTGGGGGCGGGTCCCGGCACCGCCCGGATGCACGAGGACGTCGAGATGGCCGACGTCGGCGGCCGACCGGTCGGCGTACAGGGTCAGCCCCTTGGACGCCCGTACGGCTCCCGCCCGCGGCGCGAACGCGACGACCTCCGCCTCCTCCGGGCACAGCTTCGCCCACATGCCGAAGACTTCCCAGGGACCGACCGCGTCCAGTTCCTCCACCCGGTCGAACAGCAGGATTCCTACGCGTGTCATGCCCGCCATCCTTGCTCAGGAGGCGCCGAGCACGAAAGCAGCGGCAAAAGTGGGCAAATAGTCGCTATCAGCACCAGCAACCACACGAGGCTCGATAGAGGATAGAAAGGTCATTTTCTAAAGCTCCGCGGGTCAGGCCGAGATCCGCGATCGGGGGACACGGAATCGGGAGGACCCATGACCACGACCGGGACGACGCCGGGCACGGCCACGGCGGGCACCACGACCGGCACCGCGGCAGGCACGGCCGCGACGGGAACGACGACCACCCGGGGCCGCGCGGGCCGCGCCCGGACCACGACCACACCGCCCACACCCACGCCCACTCCGGCTCCGCCAACCGAGATGAAGGAGGGGCACCGGCCCCAGCTGGACCTGAACCTGCCGTTCCTGCGGATCCAGCTGCGGGCACCCGAAATGCACATGCCACACGTGGGCATGCCGCACATCAGCGGCCGCGACGTCGGGCACGCCGTGGACATGGCCCGGACGTTCCTTCCGCCGCCGGAGCGCATCATGTACTACGGCGGTCTCGGCGCGCTGGCCGCGCTCGGCATCCTGGAATGGCCCGTGGCGGCGGCGATCGGCGCGGGAACTCTGATCGCGCAGCGCGCCAGGGGCCGCGAGCAGCGCTGGTCCCCGCTCAGCGGTCCGCAGAAGGGGACGCCCGCCGCCGGAACCCCGGGTATGCCGGAGCCGGCGGCGCAGACGGCAGCCACGAGGAGAACCGCCACGGCCGGAGGCGCGGCGAAGACCCCTGCCACAGGCACCACCCGGCGTACCAGGGCCGGCGCCAAGTAACAGGGGAAGCACGAGGGGAAGACGGGAGGCGCCTCGCGCGGGTCCGCGGGCGGCGGCACCGCGCGACCGGCGCGCCGCAGGCCCACCGGCCTCGCCGTCGGCGAGCGGGCCGGCCTCGTCCCGTCACCCCGTCGCGGGACCCGGGGGCCCGCGGTCACATCGGAGAAGTGGAGGTGCCGGCACCGGGCAGCGGAAGGCGTCGCAGCAGGGGCTTGCGGATCTTGCCCGAGCCCGTCTTCGGCAGGTCGTCCGTGATGTCGAAATACGTTGGGATCTTGTACGCGGCCAGACGAGATCGGAGGAAGTCGCGCAGCTCGCCGGCGGTGACACTCGCGCCGGGACGGAGGACCACGAACGCGCGGCCGGCCTCGCCCCATTTGGCGTCGGGCACGCCGAGCACGGCGACCTCGGCGATGGCCGGATGCTCGAAGATCGCCGCCTCGACCTCGGCCGGGTAGACGTTCTCCCCGCCCGAGATGTACATGTCCTTGACCCGGTCGACGACGTACAGGTGACCCTCCTCGTCCAGGACGCCGATGTCTCCGGAGCGGAACCAGCCGCCGTCGGAGAAGGCGGCGGCGGTCGCCTCCGGGTCGCGCCAGTAGCCGGGCGTCACGTTCGGCCCCTGGATCAGCACCTCACCCGGCTGTCCCGGCGCCGTGTCCGTGCCGTCGGGCTGGACGACCCGCACGTTGGCGAAGAACACCGGAACCCCTGCCGAGCCCACCTTGCGCACGCTCTGACTGGCCTCGAGGAAGGTGGCGCCGGGAGCGGTCTCGGTGAGCCCGTATCCCTGGCAGAACACCAGGCCCCGTTCCTGGTACGTACGGATCAGGGCGGCCGGGATCGCCGCACCCCCGGCCATGAGGTGGCGCAGCGACGACAGGTCCGCACCGGTCCACCTGGGCGACCGGGCGAACGCGGCGAACATCGTGGTGACCCCGAACATCCAGGTGACCCCGTGCTTCTCTATGAGGTCGTAACACTCGTCGACCCCCCACGACGGCATGATCACCGAGCTGCCGCCCTTGAGGAAGGTCGGCAGCAAGGTCTGGTTCAGCGCGGCGACGTGGAAGAGCGGGGCGCTGATCAGTGTCGTCTCGTCGCTGGTGACATCGACGCCGAGCAGGAGGTTGTAGCAGTTCCACACGAGGTTGCCGTGCGTGAGCATCGCGCCTTTGGGCCGCCCGGTCGTACCCGAGGTGTAGAGGATGAGCGCGGTGTCGTCCATCCGCACGGGTATGTCGATCGGGGTGGGATCGCCCTCCGCGAGCCAGCTCTCGTAGTGCCGCTCCCCTGGCCCCGGAGCATCGAGGGCCACGACCTCCCGGAGGGCGGCCGCGGTGTCCGGCAGGGCGCGGACCACCTCGGCGCACTCGGGCGCGTAGATCAGGACCTCGGCGCCCGAGTGGTCCAGCATGTAACCGATCTCGGGCGCGGCCAGACGGAAGTTCAGCGGCACGAAGATCGCCCCGAGCAGGTGCGAGGCGAACATCGTCTCGACGAAGGCGAGGTGATTGCGGCCGAGGTAGGCGATCCGATCGCCGGCCCGCACCCCCGCCGCGCGCAGGCGCGACGCCAGCCGTGTCGTCCGCTCGTGGACCTCGGCGTAGGTGACGGACCGGTCCCCGACGACGAACGCGGGCCGGTCCGGTGTCATCCGGGCCCGGCGGGCGGGCCACCCTCCCAGTCCGGCGTTGCGCATTGGTGTTCGACCTCCTGACAGCTGGGGGAATCAGGGAAGGTGCCCGGACCGAGCAGGCACGGCGGCGCGGGTCCGGTCCGTGGTCCGCGGGAAGCGGGAAGCGGGGTCAGGCGTAGTGCCGGTAGACGGCGCGGGCGACGCAGGCGGGCTTGGCCGCGCCGTCGATCTCGACGGTGAAGTCGAGCAGCATCTGGACGCCGTCGCCGGGGACGTCCTCGACGGAGACGACGACGGCGCCGAGCCGGATCCTGGCGCCGACCCTGACCGGGCTGGGGAAGCGGACCTTCTCCAGCCCGTAGTTGATGCTCATCGTCACCCCTTGGATCTCCAGCAGCTCATTGAACATCGGGATGACCAGGGACAGGGTCAGATACCCATGGGCGATCGTGCCGCCGAACGGGCCACCCTCGGCCCTGACCGGGTCGACGTGGATCCACTGGTGGTCGCCGGTGGCATCGGCGAAAGTGTTCACCCGCTCCTGGGCGATCTCCAGCCAGCCGCTGCGCCCGAGGTCCTTACCGGCCAGCGCCCTGATCTCGTCGAGCCCGTACGCCGTGGTGGTCATGCGTCCGTCGTCCTCTCCTGCGCGCCGAGCCCGAGCAGGCGCACGGCGTTGTCCTTCAGGATCCTGGGGCGGACCTCGGGCTTGATCTCGAGCTTGTCGAAGTCGGCGAGCCAGCGGTCCGGGGTGATCACCGGGTAGTCGGAGCCGAAGAGCACCTTGTCCTTCAGCAGCGTGTTGGCGTACCGCACGAGCTGCGGCGGGAAGTACTTCGGAGACCAGCCCGACAGGTCGATGTAGACGTACGGCTTGTGCGTGGCCACCGCCAGCGCCTCGTCCTGCCACGGGAACGACGGATGGGCCAGGATGATCCGCAGCTCGGGGAAGTCCACGGCCACGTCGTCCACCAGCATGGGATTGCCGTACTTGAGCCGGATGCCGCCTCCGCCGGGGACGCCCGCGCCGATGCCGGTCTGGCCGGTGTGGAACAACGCCGGGACGCCCAGTCCCTCGATCGCCTCGTACAGCGGGTACGCCACGGGGTCGTTGGGGGCGATGCCCTGGATGCTCGGGTGGAACTTGAAGCCGCGCACGCCGTACTCCTCGACCAGCCGCCGCGCCTCGCGCACGCCCGCCCGGCCCTTCCAGGGATCGACGCTGGCGAACGGGATCAGCACGTCGGCGTGCTCGGCGCAGCTCTCCGCCACCTCCTCGTTGGAGATGCGCGGGTGCCCGGTGGCGTGCTCGGCGTCCACGGTGAACACCACCGCGGCCATCGTCCGCTCCCGGTAGTAGGCGGCCATCTCCGCGATGGTCGGCTGCCGGTGCCCGTGGGCCTTGAAGTAGTCCTCCGACGCCCCGAACAGCTCCGGGCTGAGCGATCCGTGCCCGTCCTTGGAGATCTCCGCGTGCGTGTGCACGTCGATCGCGACCAGGTCGGCGACGTTCATGGCCGCCATGTCAGGCCCCCTCGGCGTCGGAGGCGGGCACCTTGGGCGCGGGGATGCCGTACGTCTCCGGCTCGGCGCCGACTCCCGACCGCCAGGAGGCTGCGATGGTCTCGGCCGTCCAGCCGCCGTCGGCGAACGCGACGGCCTTCTCGGCCGGGTGCGACCACAGCGCGAGCCGGTCGCCGCCGATCCCGATCGCCTGGCCGGTCACCCCCGCCGAGGCGTCCGAGGCGAGGAACACGACGAGCCCCGCCACGTCCTCGACCGTGCCCAGCCCCTCGTCCCTGCGCAGCCACTCGGGGAACGGCCGCCCGGTCCGCTCGGACTCCTCGATGATCGGCGCGAACACGGGAATGGTCTTGGTCATCTCCGTGGCCGCCACCGGGACGACCGCGTTCACCGTGATGTTCGCCCTGGCCAGTTCCAGCGCCCAGGTCCTGGCCATCGCCACGATGCCGGCCTTGGCCGCCGCGTAGTTGGTCTGCCCGAAGTTCCCGCGCTGGCCCGCCGGGGAGGAGATCAGGATCAGCCGGCCCCCGCTCCCCTGCTCGCGCATGCGGACCGCCGCCGCCCGGGCGCAGGTGAACGTGCCGCGCAGGTGCACGTCGATCACCGCGTCGAAGTCGTCGTCCGACATCTTCCACAGCACCCGGTCGCGCAGGATGCCCGCGTTGGTGACCATCACATCCAGCCGGCCGAACTCCTTGACCGCGGTGTCGACCAGCCGGCCGGCCGCCTCGGCGGAGCCGACCGGGGCGACGACACCCCGTGCGGCGCCACCCTCGGCGGTGATGGCGTCGACGACCTGCGCCACCGCTTCGGCGTCCACGTCGTTGACGACCACCGCCGCCCCGCCCGCGGCAAGCGCCTCGGCGTACGCGCGGCCGAGCCCGCGGCCCGCACCTGTGACTACGACGACCTTGCCGGAAAGATCCATGGGATTCCCCCTGAGTTGTGCGGCGAATGGCGCGAATATATGTCGATTTTGTGACGGCCGTCAAAGATCTGCCCAACATTTGGGCGAGCTCGGCCCGCATGGCGGAGCGGAGCCGGGGGACGATCGGGGTCAGGCCAGGACGACGTTCTCCAGCCACTGAGCGATGCGCTTGACCACCTCGTCGTCGAAGGTGCGGGCGTCGACGTTGTCGGCGTGGATCTCGATCACCGGGAACCCGGCCGCCTCCAGCGCCCTGGCGGTGAAGTAGCTGCCGCGGGGATCGTCGGAGACCAGGTGGACCACGCCGTCGATGCCGTGCAGGCGGGCCTCCTTCACGTACCACTCGCCGGACCACGGCGGGGTGTAGAGCTGGTCGCCGAAGGCGGCGAAGCGCGCCGCCAGCGCCCTCATGGGGTCGTCGCCGTAGCGGACGTACCCGTCGGCGGCGATGGCCAGGTACATCGACCAGACGAACACCGCGCCGTACTCCTCCTGGAAGCGCTGGTAGAAGCCCATGTCGTACCAGAGGCCCCGGCCGATCCACATCAGCCGGGCCCGCTCGTCCGGGCACGCGGCCCGGCCCGCGTCGACCCGGTCGCGCACCTCCTCGTAGAAGCGCCTGGCGATGTCCCTGGCCCACTCGGTGCCGCGGTGCCACTGCGGGAGCATGACGCTGGGGATGCTGTCGACGACGCCGAGCGGGGCGGGCCGGGTGCGGGCGATGAGGTCGCGGGTCTTCCTGTTCCACTCCTCCTGCTCGTTGACCAGAGCCATCACGGCACGGAAGCGGGACTCGCTGAACCGCCTGCCGGTGGTGGTCTCCAGGAACCTGACGAGGTTGTCCAGCTCCGCGGTGAGCAGGTCCAGCCTGGCCGGGCCGACGGCCTGCTCCCAGCGGTGCGGCATCAGCTCCCACCAGTTGGCGGGGACCTCGTTCTCGGCGGCGCTCTCCAGCGGATAGAAGGTGACCCCGGGCTCGTGACCCCAGATGTCGAAGACCTTGCGAGTGATGTCACCGGTGGCGTCCCCGACGACGATGTCCGGTTTCGGCAGGCCGCCCCACGGGGCGGCCTCCGGTTCCGGGTCGAAGGCGGAGCCGAGGGTGACCGAGTTGTACTGCTCGGAGTAGTCGGGGTAGCCGCGCCGCCGCACCAGCTCCAGGTAGTGCCCCGAACGCTGCTTGGCGGCCACCAGGGACGCCCACCATTGGCTGACCGCGTACGGGATGTCCATCGTGCGGAAGATCTCGTGCGGGACGTCCGCGTTCAGCAGGGCGAACGGCTCGCCGGCGGCGACCCGGCGCCGCAGGCCGGCGAACCACTCACGCTGGTGCCTGCCCGCCTCGGCCGCCGTGGCGAGGGTTTTCACACTGCGCATGGGTGTTCCTTCCGCAGGGCGGTCAGGTCGGCACGCCCGTACTCCTGGCGTTCCAGCAGCACGGCGGGGATGTCGAGCGCCGCGCGCTGCGCCGGGAAGTCCCAGGCCGGGGCCTCGTCGCCGATCCTGGAATAGGCGACGAAGAGCTCGGCCCGGCAGTGCCGTACGGCCCGCGCCGCGTGGGCGGCGCGCTCGCTCACGGTGGCCCGGTGGGCGGTCGGGCCGCCGTGGTGGTAGTGCTCGGCCAGCGCGTCCAGGCCGCCCGCGCCGACCGGCTCCCTGAGGAAGAGCTCGCCGAAGGAGTGGTCCTCGCCGACGATCACGTAGCCCTCGGACTCGACGGCCTCGTACACATGTGGTGTGTCGTGGTCGCTGCCGCTCAGGAAGACGCGCCGCCCGGGGTGTTCCCCGAGCTGTCCCGCCTCGGCCAGCAGCCGTTCCAGCAGCGCGATGTGCTCGTCCACGGGCAGGGCCGCGTTGGCCACCGCGAGGAACTGCCGTCCCGTCAGGCGGGCGGGCACGGCCCTGCGCAGCTCGGCGACGGCGGCCAGCAGCCGGCGCCGCTCGTCGTGCGCCGCCACCGCTCCGGCCACGTCGAGGGGCCGGCCGGTCCAGGCCTCCAGCCTGGCCGCGAACTCGCCGATCCTGCGACGGTTGTACAGGGCGGTCGTGCGGTGCGGCAGGTGCAGGATGTCGACGAGGTACACCTCGGGCAGCCCCGTGCCCGGCTCCACGCGGCGCAGCTCGCGCAGCGCGTAGAACAGCCGCAGGGACGCCTCGCAGTCGTGCGAGACCACGACGCGGTCCAGGCCGCCGAAGGACCCGGCGAGCAGCCGGGTGAGCACCGAGCTGGCCGCCGGGTCCACCCCGCGGCCCAGATATCGGTCTCCGGGCGCGGAGCCGGAGTCCGGGTCCCCCGTGAGACGGACCGCGCGGACCCCCGCGGCGGTCAGCAGTTCGACCGGCACGTCCGCCCCGACATAGCCGACGACCAGGGTCCGGTCGCCCGTCGGGGCGGCCGGAGGTGCGCCGCGCCGGGTGTACGCCTCCTCCAGCGCGGCCAGCGCCGTGGGCATGTCAGATCACTCCCTCTTCGGCCAGGGCCTTGAGCTCGTCGTCGGAGTAGCCGAGCAGGCCGCTGTAGATCTCGGCGTTGTGCTCGCCGAGGCCGGGCGCCGGCCGGTCGAGCCCCGCCTCCGAGGCGGAGAAGCGGATCGGGACGCCGGTGCCGTACAGGTCCCCGTGGCGGCCCTGGCCCGGACGGTGGCGCGGATGCTCCAGCGGCACGACCTCCTCGCGCTCCAGCACGAGCGGGTCGCGTACGGCGTCGCCGGGCTCACGCACCTCGGCGGCGGGGACGCCGTGCCGGGCGAACAGGTCGAGGACCACGGCGAGCGGGCGGTCCCCCGCCCATGAGGCCACCAGCTCGTGCAGCTCGCCGGCATTGGCCACGCGCGCGTCCCGCGTGGCGTAGCGCGGGTCCGCCGCCAGATCGTCGCGTCCCATCGCCGTGAACAGGCCGCGGGCGAACGCGTCGGTGGGGCCGCACAGCGCGAACCAGCCGTCCGCGGCGGGGAACGTTCCGAACGGCGCCAGCCTGGGCACGGTCGTCCCCGTGCGCATGGGCAGACCCAGCTTCTCGTAGGCGTCGAACGGCTCGCACGCGACCAGCGAGGTCAGCGCCCCCAGCATCGACACGTCCACGTGCTGGCCCTGGCCGGTCGCCTCGGCCCGCAGGACCGCGGCGAGCGTGCCGATCACCGCGTACAGCGGCGCGACCAGGTCGCCCACCGGCAGCCCGAAGCGGACGGGCGGCTCGCCGGGCGCGCCCGCGGTCATCATCACGCCGCTGAGCGCCTGGACGATGGTGTCCATCGCCTTGCCCGAGCCGGGACCGCCCTGCGCGCCGAAGCCGCTGATCGACGTGCACACGATGCGCGGGTTGATCGCGCTCGCCCAGTCGTGGCCGATGCCGAGCCGAGCCGTGACGCCGGCGCTGTAATTGTCGATCATGATGTCCGACACCCGGACCAGACCGGCCAGGATGTCGCGGGCCTTGGGGTGCTTGAGGTTGAGCGTGACGCTCTGCTTGTTGCGGCCCCGCAGGAGTATCGACACGGACATGTCGTCGTCCCCGTGGCGGGCGAGCGTCAGCCCGTCCGCACCGACATAGGGGGCGTTGTTGCGGGAGGAGTCGCCGCCGGTCAGCGGGTTCTCCACCTTGATCACGCGGGCGCCGAGCCCGGCCAGCAGCAGGGTCGCGTACGGTCCGGACAGCGCGGTGGTCAGATCGATCACCGTGCGGCCGGCGAGCGGACGGTCAGCCACGCAGCACCACCTCGTCTCCCTCCCAGTGGAACTCCGTCTTCAAGCCCGCCTGCCGGGTGATCTGCTCGATGTACGACACGACCCGCCGTCCTTCCTCGTCGTCGCCGAGCGGCACCGGACGGCCCGCGCCGTCGATCCGGCACGGCACGATTCCGGCCGAGACCAGACCGTCCCGGTCGAACCGGCAGACCGCGATCGCGGTGTTCCGGCTCTCGGGGTGGAAGGGGTAGTACGGCATGTCCGGGTCGGGCGCGAAGCCGTACAGCTCGACTCTGCGGCGCGCCCACTCGGCCCGTTCGCCCGCGTCGCCCGTGGTGGGCGTCAGCGCGTGGGTGACGGTCACGAAGTTGCCCAGACCGTGATAGATCGGCCTGCCGCGGTACATCTCGACGCCGCGCATGATGTGGGCGTGGTGGGCGAACACCGCGTGCGCCCCGGCGTCGATCGCGGCCTGCGCCACGGGCCGCTCGTACATCGCCAGCACGGCGGGCGTGTGCCCGACGCCCTTGTGCAGCGACACCAGCACGACGTCGGCCTCGGCGGCCAGGGCCGCCACGTCCTCGGCCATCCGCTCCAGGGAGGCGGGGTCGGCGAAGGTGTAGACGGCGGGCGGCCCGCCGGGGCTGGCGTGGTCGAGTTCGTAGTGGGTCAGCACCTTGACGTACGCGCAGCCGGGCTTGCGGCTGGTCGCCCAGGACTCGCGGGGACCGACGCAGTTGTAGCCGAGCACGCCGATCCGCAGCCCGTCGCGCTCCACGACGGCGGGACGGCGGGCCTCGTCGAGATTCATGCCTGCGCCCGCGGTGGCCAGTCCGGCCTCGGTCGCGTACGCGATCGTGTCGGCCACTCCCTGGTCGCCTGCGTCGTAGACGTGGTTGCCCGCGAGCGTCACCACGTGGAAGCCGGCGCCGGCGACCGCGGACAGCGCGGCGGGATCGGCGGGCGGGGCGGGGACGTCGGTGCTGACCTGGGCGGTGGACGTGCTGTGGGGCACCTCGATGTGGCCGATCACCACATCGCCCCGGCCCAGCGTCTCCCGGGCCGGGGCGAAGAAGGACGCGGGATCGGGCTCGTCGACGACGAGGTCGCCGACGGCCATTACCGTGAAGCTCAAAAGGTGGACTCCTCCTCCAGCTCGCGTTCGTCGGGGGTGTGCGCCGCGCGACCGGAGAAGCGCGACAGGAAGGCTCTCAGGCGGGGCGAGGCGGGGTTGTCGAAGATCTCCTCGGGAGTGCCGGTCTCGATGATCTGGCCGTTCTCCATGAAGACGCACCGATCGGCCACCTCGCGGGCGAAGCTCATCTCGTGCGTCACGATGATCATGGTCATGCCGCCGCGGGCCAGGTCGAGCACGACGCTCAGCACCTCGTCCACCAGCTCGGGGTCCAGCGCGCTGGTGGGCTCGTCGAACAGCATGATCCGCGGGTTGGTGGCCAGAGCCCTGGCGATGGCGACGCGCTGCTGCTGGCCCCCGGAGAGCATCCGGGGATGGGCGTCCGCCTTGCCCGCCAGCCCCACCCGCTCCAGCAGCCGCAGCGCCTCCCCGCGCGCCTCCTCCGGCCTCCGCCCGTGGACCAGCACCTGCGCCTCGACGACGTTGCGCAGCACGCTCCAGTGCGCGAACAGGTTGAACTGCTGGAAGACCATGCCCATGCGGCCGCGCTGGGCGGCGACGCGCCGGTCCGGCAACGGGCGCAGGTGGCCTCTGTGCATCTCGTAGCCGAGCAGCTCCCCGTCGAGGTACATGGCCCCGCCGTCGATGCCCTCCAGCTGGTGGACGCAACGGGCCAGGGTGGACTTGCCCGAGCCGGACGGGCCGATGACGGTGACGACCTCGCCCTCGTGCACGTCCAGGCTCACCCCGTCGAGCGCCAGGTGGTCGCCGAACCGCTTGCGCACGTCACGGATGCGCAGGACAGGCGTGTCACTCACCGCTGCCCCTTCCCGAAGTGCTGCTCCAGACGCCGCTGGCCGAGCGACAGAGCGGTGACCACCGCCAGGTACCAGGCGCAGACGACGATCAGCAGCGGCACGATCTCGTAGGTCCTGTTGTAGATGACCTGCGCCGAGTAGAGCAGGTCGGACAGCGCGATCACGCTGACCAGGGAGGTGCCCTTGAGCACGCTGATGAACTGGCCGCCGGTGGGCGGGATGATCACGCGCATCGCCTGCGGGAGCACGACCTTGACGAAGCTCTGCGCGGCCGTGAACCCCATCGCGCGGGCCGCGTCGCGCTGGCCGCCGTCCACGGACAGGACGCCGGCCCTGACGATCTCGGCCATGTACGCGGCCTCGTGCAGGGTGAGCCCGATGATGGCCGCGGTCAGCGAGCTGATCACGGAGTTGGTCGGCCACGAGACGAACGTCGGGCCGAACGGCACGCCCAGCGGGATCCGCGGCAGCAGGTAGCCGAGGTTGAACCAGAAGATCAGCTGGACCAGGGGCGGGATGCTGCGGAAGACCGTGACGTATACGGCGCACGCCCAGACCACCGGCCTGAAGCCGCTCAGCCTGCCCGCCGCGAGAAGCACCCCGAACACGCTGCCCAGCAGCATCACGATGACGGTGAGCAGCAGCGTCATGCCCAGGCCGCGCAGGATGTTCGGGTCGAGCAGGTACGTGCCGACGACCGGCCACTCGAACCGCTCGTTGGTGACGAGGAACCAGGCGAACTGCGCGACGAGCACGAGCAGGACGGCTCCGGCCACCCAGCGCAGGGGGCGGACGCGCGGACGGGCGGCGGCGACGTCCACGGTCCGCGGTGCCACGGCCTGCGGTGCCACGCTCATCCCGTCGCCGCGGTGTTCATCCTGGGCTCCTCCACCGCCACCTTCTGGAGCCCGTACTTGTCCATGATCTTCGTGTACTCGCCGTTCTTGAAGATCTCCTTGAACGCGTCGAACATGACCGGGCCGAGACCGCTGGACTTGGGCACGAGCATCGCCAGCTGGTCGACGCCGGCGCCCTGCTCCTCGGTCTGCGTCACGTACGTGAAGGCGTCCTTCTCCTTGGAGAGCACGTCGAGCGCGGCGCTCTCGGTCATGCCGGCCGCGTCGGCCCGGCCGGACTTCGCGGCGAGGATGGTGCCGTTGGTGTCGGCGAAGCCGATGAAGTCGAGTCCCGGCTTGCCCTGCTTGGCGCACCACTCGGTCAGGCGCTTGGCCTGGTCCTCCACGATGCTGCCGGCGGTGCCGGCGACGCGCTTGCCGCACAGGTCACCCGAGCTCTCGACGGCCGAGGACCCTGACTTGGGGATCAGGTAGGAGGTCCGGGTGACCATCCACACGAGCGCGTCGAACTGCTTCTCACGCTCGGCGCTGTCCTTCACCGGACCGTTGAAGGCGTCGTACCGGGAGGCGAGCATGCCGGACAGCGCCGCGGGCAGGCCGCTGACGATCGAGATCTCGGTGCGGACCCCCAGCACCTTGCCGAGGGCGTCCTGCAACTCCTTGTCGATGCCCGTGACGGTCTTGCCGTCGTCGGCGACGATCCGATAGGGCGGGTGGGAATCCCCGGCGAATCGGATGACGCCCGTCTCCTTGATGCTGTCGGGCAGGGCGTCGTACAGAGCCGTCGCGCCGGCCGGCCGCTGCGTCTCGCCGGCGCCTCCGCCGCAGGCTGCGGCGGAGGCGAGGGCCAAGGCGGCCGCACCCGCGAGGATGGTCCTGGGCATTCTCATGGTGGTCCTTCCGCGACCGGCCAATGATGCACTTAATGTTGCGGTCGTGGAGATAAGTGTCACACCTAGGAATGCACACCTGTCAAGAGGCGGCTTTGCGAGGGAGACGCGCGGGGCGGCCGGACCGCCGCCCCGTCACCGGGGAGCGGTCAGCTGAACGCGAGGATGGAGCTGGTGCGATGGTGGGCGACCAGCACGGCCAGCTCGGGTTCGAACTCCGCGACGATCTGCTTGACGCGGAACTCGGCGAGCGGCCCGAGGGTGTCGTAGATCTCCACGAAGAGGTCTCTGGCCGCGGCACGCGGCCAGTCGGCGGGCAGCAGCTCCGCCGGCAGATCGGGGTCGTGGTTGGGGAACGTGCGCCAGGTGTCCATGATCCTCGTACGCGCCACCAGCGCCTCGGACGCGCCGACCGCGCCGCCGCGGACGCGTTCCAGAAGGGGCGAGTAGTCGGCCACGAACCGCTCGTAGGTGCGCCGGAGCTGATCGAAGTCCCATGCCTCCTGCGGCGCGCGCATGCCCGCGAGATCCAGGGCCTCGGCGCGGAAGATCGTCGACATGGGGATCTCCAGCTCGGTGAGCACCGCGGCCGCACTGTCGGCGTCGGCCGTCGGCGAGACCCACAGCCCGTCGTAGAGCGGCGCGAAGCCGAGCCAGCGCAGCCTCGCGCGCAGCGCGTGCCGCAGGTCGCGCTGTTCCTCGGAGATGGAGAACGCCGCCATCACCCATCTCCCGTCCCACGCGCCCTGTTCCAGGCCGAAGGACATGATCCGCTGCCGCCCCTCCAGTAACACCGCGGCGGCCCGATCCGTCAGGCGGTAGTAGGTGCGCCGCCCGGCCTTGGAGGACTCCAGCAGATCCCGCTTGGTCAGGCGGCTGAGCGCGGCCCGGGCCGCCACGGCGGAGACCCCGAACTCCTCGGTCAGCCTCACCAGGGCCGCGGACGGCAGCTGCTCGGGCCGGCTGATCCAGTAGTCCCCGAGAAGCGTCGTAATCAGGTGCTGCGGGGGCGCGCCCACCTGGAAGCGCGGAAAATCGACATCCCCTGCCTCGGACCTCTCCCGATCATTCACACCATGAGTATATTGACAACGATTGATCGCGCGCTCGTTATCAGATTGTCATGCTTCTAGACGATGTGATGCCGCACATGCCGATCACCGTGGGGGGACGTGGGGGCGCAGGAAGCGGCCCGGGGTGAAGTGGACGAACTCCGCGGCGCCCAGAGCCGGGTCCTCCGCGGCCAGGCGTGCGGCCAGCTTGTTGAGCTGATGGGCGTCGACGTCCGTCCAGCGGCCGGTGACGACCCGGTTCCTCAGCGTCTGCACCGCGGCGACGAACTCGGCTCCGGTGTAGCGGCAGTGACCGGGGCGGTCGACGAACGCCTGGCGCAACATCGCACCCTTCCCGGCGCGCCGCACCACGTCGGAGTAGGCACGGGCCTGGGTGACGGTGGGGTAGTTGTCGCCGCGCTCGTGCATCGTCAGGACGGGGACGCCGAGCGAGCCGCGCGGGGTGAAGTAGTCCTCCATGTAGGCGACGGCGCCGGGGTCGGCGGAGACGCGCGGCGCCGCCGCGAGGGCGTCGAGGTCGGCGTCGAGGTCCAGTCCCGCGCTGTCGTAGAGGGCGCGCACCTGCTTCGTCCGCCCGGACTCCCGCAGTTCCCGGCGGTAGTCGACGCCCGTGTTCCAGGAGAGGTTTCCGCCCGCCCGCTGTTCCAGCGGATAGCGGGGAGAGAACACCGTCGCCATGAACGCCGCGTACTCCTGCGTCTCCTGCGCGGCCCAGTCGCGCGCGGCGGGCTCGGCGGTGCCGGTCACCGACCAGGTGGAGACCTGGGCGAAGGACGCGGCCAGCGCGATGCGGGCCCGGCCGGCCGCAGTCCGCTGAGCGGCGTCCAGGACGGCGCGGGCGGCCGTGGTGCTCCGCGCCTCCTCGTCGGCCGAGGCCAGTCGGACGAGCTTCACCGCGTCGTCGCCGGAGGCGAGCAGCGTCTTGAACGCGAAGGCCGCGTCGAGCGACTGGTTGAGCATCGCCACCGGCCCGGCCACCGAGGCGCAGTACGGCAGCGCGCCGTCGATCAGGTCGGGCCGGCGTTCGGCCAGACCGGCCGCGATGGCGCCTCCCATGGAACCGCCCCAGGCCAGGGTGGTCCTGGGCTTCCCGGCGACCTCGGCGAACTGGGCGAGCGTGTCGGCGGAGGCCCGCAGAGTCTCCTCTACGGCCCAGCCGCTCCCGTAGGGCCGGGTGCCGGCCAGGGCGTACCCGTGGGCCAGCAGCCACCTCCGCGCGGCGGTGTCGCCACCGAGGTCGGCCGGCAGGTGCTGCGGGCCGGCGCCCTCGCCGTAACCCGGGCTGAACGTCAGCACGGTGCCGTTCCAGTTCGGCGGGACCTCGATCGCGTAGGTGGCGCCGCTCGGATGGACGCCCGTGACGCTGATCTGACCGCCCTGGGCCTTGCCGGACGCCGCCGATGCGTGCGGCAGACCGGCGGCCGGCGGGAGGGCGAGTGCCAGGGCCGCGGCGGCGAGCACCGTCACGGCACGGGGCGCCCGATTGATCACTGAACGGGGATTGATGTCCGCCTCCAGGGGGTGGGAAGCTGCTGCGACCCAAGACGCGCAACAGTTCGGTGAACGGTCGTCCAGTTTTCGCCGTCAATTATGTTCGGCAGAAATTCTACGGTCGTCACAGAAGTGTTGACAATGCTCCGGAGCCTGCTTACTTTGGCCCGACCCCCTGCATGTGAGGAGCCTCGATGTTCCGAAAGCCAGCTCTGGGCGTCGTCGCGGCGGGTGCCGCGATCGCACTCCTGTCCGCCTGTGGTGCCGGCCCCGGCAGTACCCGCGGCGCGTCCGCAGACGGCGGCCGGCCCGACGAGCTGGTCTTCGCCGCCATCCCGTCGGAGCAGAGCGACAACCTGGAGGCGTCGTTCGCCCCGATCGTCTCCGCGTTGCAGAAGGACCTCGGCGTCCCGGTGCGGTTCCAGGCCGTCACCAGCAACGCCGCCGTCGTCGAGGCACAGGTCGCCAAGCGGGTGGACGTCGCCGTCTACGGGGCTTTCAGCTACTACCTGGCCCGCAGCCGCGCCGACGTCGAGCCCGTCGCCGTCCCGCTGGCCGCCCCGGGCGGCGAGCCCGGCGCCTACGCCTACGGGGTGACCCGCGGCGACGACAAGAGCATCACCTCGCTCGGGGACGTCGCCGGCAAGGACGTGTGCTTCACCGACCCCGGCTCCACCACCGGTTACCTGCAGCCCCTCGCCTCGCTGCGGGAGGCCGGCGTCGATGTCGCCAAGGACGTCAAGACGGTGTTCACCCACGGGCACGACACGGCGGTCGCCTCGCTGCTGGCCGGCGACTGCGACATCGCCTTCGTCGGAGACGTGTTCATCGACCAGCTGCTGCCCGCCCGCGGCCAGCTCAAGCCGGGGCAGGTCACCAAGGTGTGGACCTCGCCGCTCATCCCCGGGCCGCCGATCGTGGTCGGCACGTGGCTTCCGCAGGACATGCGCGACAAGATCGCCAAGACGGTGACCGGGCTGACCGCCACCGGCGCGGCCTCCGCCGGACTGTGCAAGGGCAGCGAGATCACGGGCCCGAAGAACTGGGGCCAGTACGCCGGCGCGGCGGCCTGCACCCTCGGCACCTCCACCGCCTGGACGTTCGTCAAGGCCACCGACGCCACCTACCAGCCGATCACGCGCATCTGCGAGATCACCGAGGCCGAGGTCTGCACGTCCGGTGGCTGAGGAACCCGCCACGATCGGCGACCCCGTGCTGCGGCTGTCGGATGTCGGCAAGGGCTTCCACGGCACCACCGTGCTCGACGGCGTCTCACTGGACGTCCCGCAGGGCCAGTTCGTCGCGTTGACCGGCCCCTCCGGGGCCGGCAAGTCCACGCTGCTGCGGCTGGTCAACGGCATGCACCTGCCGGACAGCGGCACCGTGCACACCCTCGGCGAGAACCCGGCCGCCTGCTCCCGGAGCCGGCTGCGCGCCCTGCGCGCCAGGGTCGGGTTCGTCTTCCAGCAGTTCGGGCTCGTCGGGCGGCTGTCCGCGCTGGAGAACGTGCTGATGGGGTCGCTGGCGACCCTGCGGCTGCCGAGATACGGCGTGATGAGCTACCCGCGCGCGCTGCGGATCCGCGCCGTGGAGCACCTGGACCGGGTCGGGCTGGCGGACCGGCGGTTCCAGCGCTGCGACACGCTCTCCGGCGGGCAGCAGCAGCGGGTCGCGGTGGCCCGGACCCTGCTGCAGAGTCCCGAGCTGATCCTCGCCGACGAGCCGGTCGCCTCGCTGGACCCGGCGGCGAGCGCGCTGGTGCTCGAGACCCTCAAACGGATCAGCGTCGAGGACGGCATCTCCGTGGTGTGCAGCCTGCACCAGATCCAACTCGCGCTCGCCACCGCCGACCGGGTCGTGGCGCTGCGCGGCGGCCGACTGGTGCTGGACGAGCCGGCGGCCGGCCTCACCGCCGAGCGGCTGCGCGAGGTCTACGAGACGGCGGGGACCCGCGACGCTCAAGCTGGGGCGCGCGATGCTCAGGCGGGGGCGCGCGATGGTTGACACCACCCCCGTCGCGCGGGCCCCGGCCGCGGCGGACCCGGGCCCGCTGCGGCCGCCGTGGAGCGCCCGCGCCCTCATCGCGACGGGGCTGCTCGTCGCGGCCGTGGCCGTCACCTGGCTGACGTTCTGGTGGATCGGCCTGTCCCCCGCCTCACTGGCCGCCGGATTGGACGACACCGCGCGGCTGCTGCGCCGGATGTGGCCACCGGACCTGCCCGGCGCCGGCGACGTCGCGGGGATGGTCGCCGAGACGCTGCTCATCGCGGTCGCGGGCACCGGTCTGGCGGCGCTGGCCTCGGTGCCGCTGGCCTTCACCGCCGCGCGTACCCACCGCGGGCCCCGCTGGCTGCGGCCGGCCGCCCGGGTGGCCGTCGTGCTGACCCGGGCCGTGCCGACGCTGGCCTTCGCGATCCTGTTCGTGCGGATCTTCGGCCTGGGCCCGCCGGCCGGCGCGCTCGCCGTCGCCGTGCACTCGGTCGGAATGATCGCCAAGCTGCTGGCCGACGTCGTAGAGGAGGCCGACCCCGTCCCCGCCGAGGCGGCCCGCGCGTGCGGGGCCGGCGAGGTGCAGGTGGCCGTCTCCACCGTGCTGCCCCGCGTGTTCCCGGCGCTGACCGGCATCGTGCTCCACCGCCTCGACATCAACATCCGGGCGTCGGCCGTGCTCGGCGTCGTCGGGGCCGGCGGCATCGGCGTGGCGCTGCAGACCGCGCTGGGCAGCCTCAACTACCACCGCGCGGCGGGAATCATCTGCGTGATCGTCGTCCTGGTGCTGCTGCTGGAGCTGCTGTCGGTGGCGGTCCGCCGCCGCACGATCCGCCACCTGGTCCGCCACGGCACGATCCGCCGCCGCGCGGTCCGCCGCCGGAGCAGGGCCGGCCGGTCCGCCGGGGACCCGACGGGCACGGCCGCGCTGCCCGCCGGGCGCGCCCCGCACGACGTCGGCTGGGACCGCGGCCGGGTGCTGCGGGTGGCCGGCGCGGTCGCCACCGGGATGGTCTTCCTGGTGTCGCTGTGGTCCCTGAACCCCGACCCGGCGCGCCTGTCCGGCGCCTGGCCGAACCTGCGGAGCGTACTCACCGGCATGTGGCCGCCCGCGTTCTCCGGCCACCTGCTCATGGCGGTGCTGGAAAGTCTGCTGATGGCGCTGGGCGCCGCCGCGGTGGGCGCCGCGTGCGGCCTGGTGCTGGCCCTGCTCACCGCCGTCACCACCACTCCCTGGCGGCCGCTGTCCGCGGTGGTCCGAGTGCTGCTGGTGGTGGTCCGGGGCGTCCCCGACCTCGTGTACGCCCTGCTGTTCGTGGCCGCGCTGGGGCTCGGCCCTTTCGCCGGTTTCCTGGCGCTGTGGATCTCCTCCACCGCGCTGGCGGCCAAGTTCTTCGCCGACTCCCTGGAGCAACTCGATCCGCTGCCGCACGAGGCGCTGACCTCGGTCGGCGCCCGCCGATGGCAGGCGTTCGCCGCCGGGATCTGGCCGCAGTTCGTGCCGTCGTTCACCGGCAACGGCCTGTTCGTGGCCGACCTGGCGTTGCGCGAGTCGGTCGTGCTCGGCATCGCCGGCGCGGGCGGCGTCGGCTACCTGATGCAGGAGTCGATCGCCACGCTGCGCTACGACACCACCGCCGCGATCGTCATCGCGATCGCCGTCGTCGTGTACGCCATCGAGACGCTCGCCCGGGTCGCGCGCAGGCACCTGCTGTGAGCGGCCATGACGGGAAGGAAGGGATTCCACCATGACCACCACCGCCGACGGCCCCGGGCGCGCCTCCGACTGGGACCCCACCGCGCCGGAGACCTTCGACAGCTCCCACGAGGTCTACGCCGAGCTGCGGCGACGCTGCCCGGTGCCGTGGAGCGACGCCTTCGGCGGCTTCTGGGCCGCCACCCGCTACCCGGACGTGGTACGGGTGGCCCGGGACAGCGAGACGTTCAGCACCGCCGTGCAGAACGTCGTGCCGCACGTGCCGCGCGCCCAGCGGCGGCCGCCGCTGCACTTCGACCCACCCGAGCACGCGATCTACCGCGCTCCCATGGACCGGGTGCTGCGCCGCGGCGTGGTACGGCGTCTCGAACCGGCCTTCGCGGAGGCGGCACGCGAGCTGCTGGGGCCGCTGCTGGCCCGCGGCGGCTGCGACTACTCCCAGGAGTTCGCGCTGCCGTACGCGGCCCAGTGCTTCGCGCTCTTCCTCGGCCTGCCGGTCGGCCAGGTGCTGGAGATCCGCCGGATCGGCGTCGAGTACAGCTTCGCCATCCAGGAGATGGACCGGGCCGGGGTCATGGCGGCCGGAGAGGAGCTCTACGCGATCGCCCGGGCCATCGTCGAGGACCGCCGCACCGACCCCCGCGACCCGGACGAGGACCTGGTCACCAGCCTGCTGCGGGCGTCCGCCGACCCGGCTCGGCCGATCCCGCACGACCTGGTCGTGGCCACCGTGCGGCAGACCATCGTGGCCGGCATCGGGGCGCCGCACGCCGCGCTGGGCAGCGCCGCCGTCCACCTGTCCCGCGACCCAGGGCTCCAGGACCGGCTGCGTGCCGACCCCGGGCTGCTGCCTGCGGCGATCGAGGAGCTGCTGCGGCTCTACGCGCCCTACCGGGTGTTCGCCCGCACCGCCACCCGGGACGTGGAACTCGGCGGCCGCACGGTGCGCGCCGGAGAGGCGATCGCGATGATCTTCCCCTCGGCGAACCGCGACGAGGCGGTGTTCGACGACGCGGACCGGCTCGACCTGGAGCGGCGGCCCAACCGGCACCTCGCGTTCGGCCGGGGCGCGCACCGCTGTCCCGGCGCGGCGATGGCCCGGCTGGAGATGACGGCCGCGCTGGGCGAGCTGCTCGCCGCCACCACCCGCGTCGAACCGGACGGCGAGGTGGAGATGTTCAACTGGCTGGAGTTCGGCCCCAGGTCGGCGCCGCTGCGCCTCGTCCCCCGCTGCTGACCCTCGCTCTGGGCGTCAGGGAGCGCTCCGGCGCGTTCCGGATGACGCTTACCCGCACCGGCGTCATGGTGCATGTCGTTCGTCAGGGCGTGGACCGGGCACGCCACCCCCACCACGGCAGGCGGCAGGGGCGTCGCCCGCCACGTGGCCGCGGCCGCCTGCCGGTGGTCCCACCTCCGCGAGCGGGGTCAGCCACGCAGCGGACGCCGACGAGACCGCGCCTCACCCGGCGTACGTCCCGGTCGCTCCGTCACGTGATCGAAGCGGCGATCGGGGGATTGACATTGATGACAGAACGCTGAACGATCGTCTCCGTTGGCGACTGCTATATGTCTCTCAACAGCTGCCAGGCGCCCCGCCGGCCATTCGCGGACCTCGTCGGGCCCCGAGCCAACACCCCCTGCCCGTCCATCAACCGTGGAGGAAACGCAACGTGCTTGCCCGCTCCATGACCGCGCGGACCCTGCTGGCGGCGACCGTGGGGGCGGCCGTCCTCGCCGGCTCCGGCGCCGCCGCGGCGTCGTCCGCCCAGAAGCCGCAACCGCCGAAGCCCCCCGCGACCGGCGCCCCCGCGACCGCCATCCTGCCCACGGTCCGCGAGGCCGCCGAGGGATTGCCCGGGCACACCGTCTACCGACCGGCCGATCTCAAGGCGCTGCGGAAGGGCAGCCTGCCCGTGATCGTCTACGGCAACGGCGCCTGCGCGACGAGCAACCTGGAAGGCATTACGTTCCTGACCGGCCTGGCCTCGCAGGGATACATCGTCGTGGCCAACGGCGGGCTGGACGAGTTCCCCGTCCCCAACACCCCCGAGAACACGATCGCGCACCCCGAGGCGCTCCTCGCGGCCGCCCACTGGGCCACCGAGTCGAAGCAGGCACGCAAGCAGTTCGACGGGCGGGCGGACACGACGCGGGTCGGCGTGCTCGGCCACAGCTGCGGCGGCGTCGAGGCCCTCGCCGCCGGGACCGACCCCATCGTCGACGCGGTCGCCGGATTCAACACCGGATACTTCGCGGACCCGGTCTTCGGCGGCTACGGCCGCGACCGTCTCGCCGGCCTGCACACCCCGACTCTGCTGGTGAACGGTGGTCCGGACGACGTCGCCTACCAGAACAGCGTCGACAACTACGCCCTGCTCGACGTCCCCGCCGCCCTGGTCAGCGACACGGCGGCCGGCCACACCGGCCTGATCGCGGGTCTGGAAGCCACCAAGGGCTGGCAGGTGGCCGCGGACTGGTTCGACTACGTCCTGCGCGGGGACCAGGCCGCCGGGACGCGCTTCGTCGGCCCAGACTGCGGACTGTGCGGCGAGAACGGGTGGACGGTCGAGTCGAAGGGGCTGGCGCTGTGATCCGCCGTGGAGTGACCGCATGCCTGGCCGCCGCGCTGGCGGCCGTCGCCGGAGGCGGAACCGCCGCCGCCGCTGCCCCCGCCGGACCTCCCGGCGGCACACCCTGCCTGCCGGACTCCCCCGCCCGTCCCACCTGTGTCAGCGGCACCCTCAAGGACGGCACGCCGTACGAGTTCGTCGTCCCGGCCCACTGGAACGGCACCGTGGTGGTCGCCCTCGACTTCGCCGGACCGGGCCGGAGCGAGCCCCTGACCGCGCGTCTGCTGGCCGACGGCGTGGCCCGCGGCGGGACGAGCCGGGCGATCACCGGCTGGGACATCCGGTCCGCCATCGACAACCAGGCCGAAGCGCTGGCCCGCTTCGAGCAGGCCTACGGCCCGGCCCGCAAGGCCATCGCCTCCGGGACCTCGATGGGCGGTTTCGTCGCCGCCGGCGTCGCCCAGGTCCATCCCGGCGCCTTCGACGCCGCCGTCCCGATGTGCGGCGGCCTCGGCGGGTCCGTCGGCCAGTGGAACCAGAAGCTCGACACGGTCTTCGTGCTCGAGCGCCTGGTCGCACCGGGGCTGCCGGTCGTCGACATCCCGGCGGACGTCGAGTCGGCCAGGAAGGCGTGGATCGACGCCCTGGCCGCGGCGCAGCGGACCCCGGAGGGACGGGCCCGGATCGCACTGGCCGCCGCGATCGGCCAGTTGCCGGCCTGGGGACGCAACCCCGACGGGTCCGTGCCGCCGCCTCCGGACAGCGGGGACGCCGCCGCGCTGCAGCAGGGCGCCTACCTCGCGCTCGCCGGCGGGCCCCTGCCCTACATCGGGCAGGCCATGAGCAGCCGGCGCCAGCTCATGGCGGTGGCCGGCGGGAACCCGTCCTGGAACACCGGCGTGGACTACGAGAAGCAGCTGCGCCTGGCCGATCCCGCACTCCGGCGTGCCGTCCGCGAGCTGTACAGGGCGGCGGGCCTGGATCTCGCGGCCGACCTGAAGACCCTGGCCGCCGCGCCCCGCGTCGCGGCGGATCCGGACGCCGTCAAGCGCTTCTCGCGCGGGATCGTCCTGAAGGGTGACCTGCGGATCCCCGTCCTGACCCTGTCCGGCACCGGTGACCAGATCTCCACCGTCGCCCAGCAGCAGTCGTACGAGGAGAACGTGCGCCGGGCGGGAGCGAACTCCCTGCTGCGCCAGACGTACACGGAGACCGTCGGCCACTGCGACTTCTCCCCGGCGGAGCAGGAAGCGGCGCTCATGACGATGTTCGACCGGCTGCGGAGCGGTCGCTGGCCCGCGACGTCCGCCCCGGCGATGAACGCCCGCGCGGCGGCGCTGGCCGCCGGCCCCGCTCCTCGGTACGTCCCGTTCACCCCGCCCCGGTTCAACCGCCCCTATCCCGGCTGAGCCCGTACGGGCCGCCGCGCCCGGTCCGGCCGGCTGGGCCGTACGGACCGGGCAGCGGCCGGGCCGTCGCTCGGGGACGCGGCAGGGGACGCATGATCAGGGCGTGTACCCGCAACAGTCACCGATCGTTCACCGAACGGTAACCTTAACTACGCCGTTCTGGGAGGTTTATGAGTCATTCTTCCCTAGAAGCCGATTTGTCCTACCGAGGTGTCAAGTGACTGAGTTCCTCGCCGCCGTACTCTCCCGGGCGGCCATCATGGTCCTGGAAGCGCTGCTCGTGCGCCTCATCCAGACTCTTGTGACGTCGACCTTCCGCGTCACGCTGCCGCACACGGCCTGACCGGCGGGACGCCCGTTCATCGCGGGCCGGCGCCGCCGGCTCCCACGAGCGCCGATTCCTCGGGCCGCCGGTTCTCCGAACCGCCCGGCCCTGCTACCGCGCCCCAAGGAAGGCCGTCCGCCGCACGGCCACAGGCCGGCCGAGCCAGGCCCGTGAACGCGAAAGCCGGCCCCCCGTTGAGACCGGCTGCTCCCTCCACCCCCTCACGGGGACGGGAGCGCCGGGCGATCACGCCCGGCTCGGCGGCTCCCTCGTCCCCCGGCGACGGCAACCGCCCGTTCACCCGGGCCGGTGCGGCCTGTCGCCTCCCGCGGGATCGTCTCCCCAGGGTCAGTCCTTGAAGGCGTCCTTCACCTTGCCGGCGGCGTCCTTCACCTTCTCGCCGGCCTGCTTCATGTGGCTCTTGGACTGATCGGCGCGACCCTCGGCCTCCAGACTCTCGTCGTCGGTGACCTTGCCGATCCCCTCCTTGGCCTTGCCGGCGACCTCTTCCGACTTGTTGCGGAACTTGTCCTCGGTGCTCATCCGGACGCTCCTCTCGGTTCCAGAAGCTGACGAACACCCTCTTTCCCCTGGTGAAGTGGCTAAACGCGACCCGGCGTGTCGCACCCGCCTCCGCAAACACAATCCCTCCAAAACGGGAAGACGTGACGAACCGGGCGTACGCTAGGAATAAGGACTAAAGCACACACCTCTGAAGGGTGGTGTGACGTATGACACACGGTGCCGACATCGGGACGCATCCCGACATCATGCAGATGCGCGCCCGCTACGAGGCCGCCGCGGCGAATCCCGCGGCGCAGCTCGCCGACGGTCTCACGCTCCTGAGCGGCCTGTATCTAGCGCTCTCGCCGTGGATTATCGGATTCAGCGGCACGCGGACTCCGCTCGCGGTGAACAACCTGGTAACGGGCCTCGCCGTGGCGCTCCTGGCGATGGCGTACAGCTCGGCGTTCGGGCGCACCTACGGACTCTCCTGGGTCGCCCCGCTGCTCGGTATCTGGACCATCATCGCCCCCTGGGTGATCCGGGGAGGCATGGCGACCACTGCGACGATCATCAGCAACGTGGTCGTCGGCGCGCTCATCCTGCTTCTCGGCCTGGCGACGATGCGGTTCGCCATGATGCAGCGCGTACAGCCCGGCGGGTTCCGCACCGGGACGCCGCACATGGGACCGGCCCACTGACCGGACCCCGGCCGAACGGCGGGCGGCGCATCGCCTCGCCCCGCGCCGGCACGCCACGCGGGCGCGGCACCGCCGCCCCCGGGATGCCGTAGCCGGCGCGGTCGCCGTCACGTCACCGGCTCCCGTTAGTCTCGTCGTGCAGGAGACGAGAGGACGGTGGCGGCGTGACGACAACGGCCCCCGTCGCGAGTCCGGTGGACTTCGCGGCCTACGGCGACTACACGGTGAAGGCGGCCACCCGGCCGGACGGGTCCTTCGAGCGGCCCCTGTACCGGTTCCGCGACCGCGTGACGGCCGACGGGAGCAGCGGATACGCGGCCGAGCCCGGCCGTTACCACCTGTACGTGTCGCTGGCCTGCCCGTGGGCCCACCGCTCGGTCATCGTGCGGGCACTGCTCGGCCTGGAGGACGTCGTGTCGATGTCCGTCGTCGACCCCGTGCGCGATGGGCGCGGCTGGGCGTTCCGCGAGGGCCCCGGCCACGGCCCCGACGAGCTCAACGGCTTCACCCTGCTGCGGGAGGCATACGAGGCGACCGAGCCCGGCTACGACGGCCACGTGTCGGTGCCCGTGCTGTGGGACCGCCACACCCGCCGGATCGTCAGCAACAACTTCCCCGACATCAGCCTCGACCTCGGCCAGGCGTTCGCGCGGTGGGCCGGGCCGGGCGTCGACCTCTACCCGGAGGACCTGCGGGCCGACATCGACGCGCTCAACGAGCGCGTGTACGCCGACGTCAACAACGGCGTGTACAAGTGCGGCTTCGCCGAGAGCCAGGAGGCGTACGAGGCGGCGGTGACGACGCTGTTCACGGCCCTCGACGAGCTGGAGGAGCGCCTCGGCGGCAGCCGCTACCTGTTCGGCGACCGGCTCACCGAGGCGGACGTGCGCCTGTGGGTCACGCTGGCCCGGTTCGACACGGTGTACGTGACCCACTTCAAGGCGAACCTCCGCCGCCTGGCCGACTATCCCAGCCTCTGGCGTTACGCCCGCGACCTGTACGCGAACCCGGCCTTCGGCGGTACGACGGACTTCGACCACATCAAGCGGCACTACTACGGCACCCACCCGAAGATCAACCCGCTGCGCATCGTGCCCGCGGGGCCGGTCATCGACTGGAGTCTGTAGTCACGCGCCTGTGGTCACGGGACCGGGCAGCGCCTCGCACAGCCGGTCCAGTTCGTCCTCGGTGTTGTAGTAGTGCACCGAGGACCGCACCAGCGAGGGCAGTCCGCGGGCCTCGAAGTCCCACCGGGCGGAGGACGCGGCCGACACCGAGACGTTGATCTTCGCGGCCGACAGCCGGGCGGCCACGTCCCGGCTGTCGTGCCCGTCCACGGTGAACGTCACGATGCCGCACCGCCGTGCGCCGCGGTCGTGCACGGTCACTCCGGGGAGGGCGGCCAGCCGCCCGCGCAGCGCCTCCGCGAGGCCGGTCACCCGCTCCTCGACGGCGTCGATCCCGAGGTCCAGCGCGTAGTCGGCCGCCACACCGAGGCCGATCTTGCCGGCCACGTAGCCCTCCCAGTTCTCGAACCGCCGGGCGTCGCCGCGCACCTCGTAGGAGTCCGCGGAGGTCCAGGTGGCGGCGTGCAGGTCGAGGAACGGCGGCTCCAGGTGGTCGAGCACGCGCCGCGAGCAGTACAGGAACCCGGTGCCGCGCGGCCCGCGCAGGAACTTGCGCCCGGTCGCCGACAACAGGTCGCAGCCGATCTCGCGGACGTCGACGCGCATCTGCCCGATCGACTGGCAGGCGTCCAGCAGGTACGTCACCCCGGCCTCCCGCGCCACGGCGCCGATACCCGCCGCGGGGTTGACCAGGCCGCCCTGGGTCGGCACGTGGGTGACCGCGATCAGCTTGACCCGCTCGTCGATCATGTCCCGCAGCGCGTCGACGGACAGGGCGCCGGTCTCGTCCTCGGGCACCACGTCCACCTGGACGCCGTGCCTGCGGGCGGTCTGCAGGAAGGCGATCGCGTTGCTGGCGTACTCGGCGCGCGACGTGAGGATGCGGTCGCCCGGCTTCCAGGACAGGGAGTAGAAGGCCATGTCCCAGGCGCGGGTCGCGTTCTCGACGAGGGCGATCTCGTCACGATCCGCGCCGACGAGAGCGGCCAGCGCGTCATAGGCCCGCTCGGACCGGTCGAGGGCGGCGGCCGCCGCCTCGTAGCCGCCGGTACGCTCCTCCAGGCGCAGGTGGTCCACCACGGCGTCGGTCACCTGACGCGGCGGCAGCGACGAGCCGGCGTTGTTGAAGTGGACGACGTGCTCACACCCCGGCGTGTCCGCCCGCACCCGTCCGACGTCGATGGTCACGTGAGCCTCCCAGAAGATCCGCGGAAGCCCTCATTCTGCCGCCGCGTTCACGATCACGGTGTCGCCGTGCACCGGCGGGGTGTCCCCGACCCTGGTTTCGTGAATCGCTCATCGCATAATGAGGTATGAGCACCTCCTCCCCCGCGGGCGGCTGGACGTTCCTCACCAACCACGCGCACGTCCTGCTGGCGCTGTCCCGCGATCCCGATGCGCGACTGCGGGACGTCGCCGAGTCCGTCGGCATCACCGAACGGGCGGCCCAGGCGATCGTCTCCGACCTGGAGGCGGCCGGCTACCTGCGCCGCGAACGCGTGGGCCGGCGCAACCACTACACGATCAACCCGCTCGCCCCGTTCCGGCACCCGATCGAGCGGCACCGGCACATCGGCGAGTTTCTCGAGCTGTTCGGGGCGCCGGTTGACGCACGAAACTGATTTCGTGAATACTTGAGCACAGTTCGAGGGGGAGTACCCGGCTTCCTCAGCGTCGTCATCACGGCCGCCGTCGCAGGGCGTCCCGGCGCGAGGGTCACCATTGCTGGTGGCACGGGGAGACCGTCGGCCTGCCGAGCCCGCCGTACGCGGCGGTGATGGAGGTTGACGATGTCGGTGCCCCTGTGGATCTGGGCCGCGGTTCTGGCGGTCATCCTCGCCATGCTCGCCGTGGACCTGTTCGCCCATCGCCGGGCCCACGTGGTGGGCACCCGTGAGGCGCTCACCTGGTCGGGGCTGTGGATCGCGCTCGGGCTCGGCTTCGGGGCCGTGGTCTGGCTGGTGTGGGGGCCCGAGGCGGGCGGGGAGTACCTGGCCGGTTATCTCATCGAGAAGTCCCTGGCCGTCGACAACGTCTTCGTGATCGCGCTGCTGTTCTCGTTCTTCGCGGTCCCCCGCGAGCTGCAGCATCGCGTGCTGTTCCTCGGCGTGCTCGGGGCGCTGGTCTTCCGCGCGGTGTTCATCGGCGCGGGCGCCGTGCTGCTCGACCGCTTCCACTGGATCCTGTACGTCTTCGGCGCGTTCCTGCTCTACACCGGCGTGAAGATGGCCAGGCATTCGGCGATCGAGGTGCACCCCGACCGCAACCCGGTGCTGCGCCTGATGCGCCGGCTCATCCCCGTCACCGACTCCTACCAGGGCCAGCGGTTCCTCGTACGGCGGGACGGCGACCGGCAGGACGGGCGCGGCCGCTGGGCCGCGACACCGCTGCTGGCCGTCCTGGTCGCGGTGGAGACCAGCGACATCGTCTTCGCCGTCGACTCGATCCCGGCGATCTTCGCCGTCACCTCCGAGCCGTTCCTCGTCTTCACCTCCAACGCGTTCGCGATCCTGGGACTGCGGGCGATGTACTTCCTGCTGGCCGGGGCCATGCACCGGTTCGGGTATCTGCGGTACGGCCTGGCGGCCATTCTCGTGTTCGTCGGCGCGAAGATGCTCCTGGCCGACGTGTACAAGATCCCCGTCTGGCTGTCGCTCGTGGTCATCTGCGCCTGCCTCGCGATCGCCGTGGGCGCGAGCCAGTACAGGAACCGCCGCGAGGCGCGCGACGGGACACATCTGACCGCCGGAGAGCAGCAGCGGTAGCGCCGCCCGCCCACCAATCGATCTTCCGCCGCGGCGTGTGGATCTGTACCCTCCACACAGTGGAGCGGATGTTCGCGGTGCCCGGGACGGCCGCATGATCGGCGAGATCCTGCCCTCATGGGTGGCGTCTGCCGAGAGGTTCGGCGACGCGCCGGAGGAGACGCTGTTCCCGGAGGAACGACCGCTCATCGCGCGGGCCGTCGACCGGCGCCGCCGTGAGTTCGTCACCGGACGCCACTGCGCCCGGCTCGCGCTGGCCCAGATCGGCGTGACGCCGGGGCCGATCCCGCGCGGCGAGCGGGGCGCCCCGGTCTGGCCGGCGGGGACGGTCGGCAGCATCACCCACTGCTCGGGGTATCGCGCGGCGGCCGCCGCCTCCACCGGCGTGGCGCGCGCCGTCGGCATCGACGCGGAGACGCACGCGCCCCTTCCCGCGGACGTCCTTCCCACGATCGCCTCTCCCGGGGAGATCGACGCCCTCCGGGCGCTGGACGCCGCGGACGGCAAGATCTGCTGGGACAGGATCCTGTTCAGCGCCAAGGAGTCGGTCTACAAGGTCTGGTTCCCGCTCACCGGTCGATGGCTCGACTTCTCCGAGGCGGTCGTGGACATCGACGCCTCCGGCTCGTTCAGCGCGCGACTCCTGGTCGACGACCCGGCCATGGGGACCCGCGCCCTGTCCGGCCGATGGGTGGTGAGCGACGGGCACATCGCGACCTCGATCGCGCTCCCCCGGCCCTGACGATCCCGCACCCGCGTGCCCGCCGGTCGCCGATCAGCCAGCGCGGAAGTAGTGTCCCTTGCCGAGATCGTCGAGCAGCCCCGGCTGAACCGGCCGCCACCCCAGCAGCTCGCTGGTAAGCGCGCTCGACGCCGGGGCGTCGGCCCCGATCATGCCGCCCAGCCAGGAGAAGTGCTCGCCCGCCTCCTCGCGGGGGATCGAGACCGCCGGCAGGCCGAGGTGGCGGCCGATCACCTCGGCGACGGCGCGGATCGGCACGCCCTCGTCGGTGACCGCGTGCAGCACCGATCCCGCCGGGGCCTTCTCCAGCGCGAGGCGGAACAGGTGCGCGGCATCGAGCCGGTGCACCCCGGGCCAGCGGTTGGAGCCGTCACCGACGTAACCGGAGACGCCCCTGTCGCGGGCGATGCCGACCAGGGCCGCCATGAAGCCGTGGTCTCCCTCGCCGTACACCGTCGGGGGCAGGCGCAGCACCGAGGAGCGTACGCCGTGGGCCGCCAGGTCGAGCGTCCGCAGCGCGGTGGCCTGCCGGGCTGCCGGGCCGTCGCCGTGCGCCGCGCCGGAATCACGCCCGTCCCGTTCGGTCGCCACCCGCCCCGGCGTGAGCCCGAGGAGCCCGGAGGCGAGGACGAACGGGCGATCGGAGCCCGCCAGCACCTCGCCGAACGTCTCGACCGCGCGGCGATCCGCCTCGGCGGCGCCCCGGAAGTCGCCGGTGAAGGCGATGTCGTGCTTGAACGCGAGGTGGATCACACCGTCCGACGCGGCGGCCGCGCTCCTCAGGGTGTCGAGGTCGTCGATGGTGCCGCGGCATGCCTGCGCCCCGGCCCTGGTGAGGGCGGCGGCCGAGGCGTCGGACCGTGCCAGGCCGACGACCTCGTGCCCCGCGCCGATGAGCTCGGGAACGACGGCGGAGCCGATCCAGCCGGACGCCCCGGTGACGAATACGCGCATGACGTACTCCAAGTGGTTGGTCGCCCTCCACGCCGGAGCGCTCCCCGGCGAGGGGCTATGTCAGTGACTGTCATCAAATTAGCACCGATGTCAGTGACTGTCATCCAGGTAGGATCCGAGCATGGGTCGATGGGAGCCGAACGCGCGCGGCCGTCTCGCGGAGGCGGCGCTGGAGCTCTACGTCGAGCGCGGCTACGAGCAGACCACGGTGGCGGAGATCGCCAAGCGGGCGGGACTGACCGAGCGCACCTTCTTCCGGCACTTCGCGGACAAGCGGGAGGTTCTGTTCTCGGGCTCGGACGCGCTGCGGGAGCACCTCGTGAACGCGGTCGCCGGCGCCCCGGACTCCGTGGCGCCGATCGACGCGGTGGCCGCGGCCTTCGAGAACGTCGGCGTCCTGTTCCAGGAAGGCCGCGAGCGCTCCCTGCGGCGGCAGGCCGTCATCGCCGCCAACGCCGAACTGCGGGAGCGCGAGCTGATCAAGCTCGCATGGTGGTCCGCGGCCCTCGCCGACACGCTTCGGCGGCGCGGCGTCGCGGATCCGGCCGCGAGCCTGGCCGCCGAGGCGGGCGTCGCCGCCTTCAAGATCGCGTTCGAACGCTGGATCAGCGGCCCCGGCGAGCCGGACCTGGCGCAGATCGTCCGGGAGTCGTTCGACGAGCTGAAGGCCGTGACGGCGGGCAGGTGACGTCCCCGCGGCACAGAGGTCCGGGATTGACACGCGTGCGTGCCGGGCACGCCTGACACGCAGGCGGCCCTGTCACGCCGGCGTGACCACCCGCTTGAGGAAGACGACGCCGTCGATCATGCCGAGCTGGGCCGGGTCCAGCGGGAAATAGGCGAAGTCGCGCGAGACGCGCGGGGCGGGCTTCGTGACGGCCTCGGCCAGGCGGCGGGCGTCGACGAGACAGCGGTCCCACGGGAGCGTGGACAGGATGCCCTCGACGGTGTCCGGGGGCGGGGTGTCGTCGCCGGCCGTGCCGAAGGCCGAGGCAAGGAAGGCGTACCGGTCGCCCAGGTGCGTCGCGGTGATCGCCCCCGCGCTCCACCACTCCAGTTGCCGGTCGCCGAACGGCATCAGGCTCTTGTTCCGCTGCAGGTGGAGGTTGCTGGAGAAGACCAGGGCCGGGCCGTGCTCGGCGACGGCGCGCAGGTTGGCGGCCATCATCGCGTCCCGCAGGGCCGACAGCCGGGTCCACCGGGCCGGGGACGCGTCGGCCATCCAGTAGTGGTAGCGGAGCAGGCCGGTGGCGCTGCGCGCGTACAGTTCCGCCCGCTCCCTGTCCTCAGCGCTCAGCTGCGGCGCCTGCGTCTCGAGCAGGGCCGCCAGGTCGTCGGCGATCAGCCGCAGCCGCCGGGCGTCGGCGGACCGGCCGATGGACTGGGACGGATCCATGGCCGTGGCCTCGTTCGACCACCGGTCGTCGGGGCCCAGCAGAGTGTCGAGAGTCTCCCCGGTCACCACGGCGCCGGTAAGTGGGCCGTCGAGGAGGGTGTGGAGGGCGGTGAGCGCCTGGCGCGGGCTCGCCGCCCAGTACTCCAGAGGGCCGTCGAACCCGAAGAACCGGAGCTTCTCGTCATGCTCCTCGTTGTACGCCCGCATCCAGCGCACGAGCTCGCGGTTGGCCGGCGACGCGCCGAAGCCGTGGCTGAAGCCGCGTTCCATGACGTCGTCGAGCGTGCCCACGCCCGTCGTGATGTAGGCGTCCACCACCAGGCCCATGAGGCAGTCGCTTTCGATGGCGAACGACCGGTAGCCCTCATGCTCGACCAGATGCCGGAAGATCTCGTTGCGCACCTCGCCCAGCTCCCCCACGAAGTGCCTGGCCTCGCCCAGGCCGAGCAGCAGGGGCCTGACGGGAAGCGACCGCAGGAACGCCGAGACTCCCGCGCCGTCGAGCGGCCGGGCCGTGTCCTTGATTTCCATACCTTTGACGGTATCGTTGAACACTCGGTGTAAACTTTTGGCCGCAACGCCCCTATCTGATCGCGATGGACCTTCAATCGATGATGCAGCCATGAGGCCGGTGGACCTGGCGCGCGAGCACGGCCTGTCCACCCAGGCGATCAGGAACTACGAGGACGCCGGCATCCTGCCCGCCGCCGAACGCACCGTCCACGGCTACCGCACCTACACGCCGCTGCACGCGCGAGCCCTGCGCGCGTTCATCGGCCTCGTGCCCGGGCACGGTCACCAGACGGCCACGGCGATCATGCAGGCGGTCAACCGGGGCGCCACCGAGGACGCGCTGCGGCTCATCGACCAGAGTCATGGCCAGCTCCTCGACGACCGCCGCACCCTCCAGGCCGTCGAGTCCGCGCTCCGCGATCTGGCGCCCAAGGCCGACGACCACGTGCCGCAGGAACGCGGCGACACGTTCATCGGCCCCCTGGCCAGACGGCTCGGCCTCCGCCCCGCCACCCTGCGCAAATGGGAGAACGCCGGGCTGGTCCGGCCGCGCCGCGATCCGCGGACGGGCTATCGCGTCTACAGCGCGGCCGACGTACGTGACGTCCGGCTGGCCCACCAGCTCAGGAGGGGCGGCTACCTGCTGGAGCAGATCGCCCCGCTGATCGCCCAGGTCCGCTCCGCCGGAGGCGTCGCCCCGCTGGAGTCGACCCTGCGCGACTGGCAGGCCCGCCTGTCCGCCCGGGGCCGCGCCATGCTCGCGGGCGCCGCCGACCTGGACGCGTACCTCCGCGCCCGCGACCCCTGAAACCGATGCCGTGGCGCGCTTGTGAGGCCGAGTAACCCTGCACTGTGCACGGAAGATCCCGGTGAGGACCTTTTCCTCCGCCCGAAATCGGCTCTAGTATCCGGGATATGACCGCGCTTCCGCTCGCTCCGCCGCGGGTGGTTCCCGGCGGCCCGCCGTCCATCCGCGCGATCGCCGCCGGACGGGAGGTCGCATGACCCGGCAGTTCACCGCCGCCCGGGCGTCCGGCGAGGTGTACGCCCTCGCCGAGGGACCCGTGTGGGACCCCGACAGGGAACGCCTGCTGTGGGTGGACATCGACGCGGGGGCGGTGCACGAGGGACGGCTCGACGTCGCGACCGGCGCCGTCACCGCCACCACCGCGCACACCTTCGGCGGCACCGTGGGCGCGGTCGCGGTCTCGGCCGACGGTGAGTTCGTCGTCGCCGAGCGCGAGGTCCTCACCCGGGTCGACACCGCCGGCCACCGCACCGAGCTCGCCCGCGTGCTGCCGCCCGGCGTACGGAGCAGGCTCAACGACGGAGCCGTGGACCCGGCCGGGCGCTTCCTGATCGGCAGCATGGCGCTGGACGACCGGGAGGGCCAGGACGTGCTGGCCCGCCTCGACGGCACGACCTGCGTCCGTCTCGACGAGGACCTGACCCTGTCGAACGGCCTGGCCTGGAGCCCCTCGGGCGACCGCCTGTACAGCATCGACAGCGTCCCGCACGTGGTGTGGGAGCGCGACTACGACCCGGTCACCGGCCGGACCGGGCCGCGGCGGGAGCTGTTCGAACTCGCCGGCGGCATGCCCGACGGGATGTGCGCCGACGCCGAGGGCAACCTGTGGATCGCCGTCTTCGGCGGCGGCCGGGTCGAGTGCCGCGATCCCGGCGGGCGCCTGCTCGCCGTCGTCGAGGTCGGCGCGCCCAACGTCACCTGCCCCGCCTTCGCGGGGCCGGACCTCGACGTCCTCGTCATCACCACGTCCGCCAGTGGCGTCGATGTGGCCGAACACCCGGGGTCCGGGCACCTGTTCACCGCCCGGGTGGGCGTACGCGGCCTGGCCACGCCCTATTGGGTGCCGCCCCGATCATGAGCCTCGACACCCGCCGGAGAGACCGCGCCGTGCTCCTCGCCCGCCTGCCCGCCGCTCCCGTCGTCCCGCGCCCGCGGTAGGGGCGGCACGTGCGCGCACTGGTCATCACCGGCCCCGGCAGGGCCGAGGTCAGGGACGTCGAGCCGCCGGTCGCCGCGCCGGGGCAGGTGGTCGTGGACGTCGAGCGGGTCGGCGTCTGCGGCACCGACGTGGAGCTGTTCACCGGCGCGATGAGCTACCTGCACACCGGCCACGCCCGGTATCCGCTGCGTCCCGGACACGAGTGGTGCGGCGTCGTCACGGCGCTCGGCGAGGGCGTCGACCCCGGCTGGCTGGGCCGCCGCGTCACCGGCGACACCCAGCTCGGCTGCCGTCACTGCGGCCTCTGCCGCGACGGCCTCCACCACGTCTGCCCCGACCGGGCCGAGATCGGCATCCGCAAGGGCTTCCCCGGGGCGCTGGCCGAGCGGCTGGCCGTACCGGCCTGGGCCCTGCACGCGCTGCCGGAGACGATCGACGCGACGACGGGCGCGCTCGTCGAGCCCGGCGGCAACGCCCTGCGCGCGGTGCGCGGCGCCGCCGCCGAACCCGGCGACCGGCTGCTGGTGCTGGGCACGGGCACGATCGGCCTGCTCGTCGCGCTGCTCGCGCGAGCGCGGGGCACCGAGGTGCACCTGCTGGGCCGCGACGAGGCCACGCTGCGGCTGGCTCGCGATCTCGGCTTCGCGGGCGCCTGGACCCGCGCGTCGCTCCCGGCCCTGCCGTGGCACTCCGTGGTCGACGCGTCCAACGCGGCGGACCTCCCGGCGCTCGCGCTCGACCTGGTCAGGCCGGGGGGCCGGGTAGTCTGTATCGGTCTCGCGGGGTCCCCCAGCCGCATCGACACCCGCGACCTCGTGTTCCGGGACGTCACCGCCGTGGGCGTGCTCGCCGGCTCGGCCGGTCTGGCCGGGACGATCGAGGCGTACGCGGACGGATCGGTCGACGCCCGCCCGCTCGTGGCCGCCACCGTGGGCCTGGACGACGTCGCCGGCGTACTGGCGGGGCGCCGCCCGGCCGGCGCGGGTCCGGGCCCGAAGATCCACATCGACCCCCGGCGATAGAGGCGCACCGGCGCCTCCTGGACGGAAGCGTTGAGATCATGAGCCTTACCGATGCCGAGGCCCAGGCCCGGCCGCGACGGCCGCGGCCGTCCGACCCCGCCGTTCTCGCGGCGGTGGAGGCCGCCGTCCCGGGGATCGTCCGGGCCCGGGCCAGTGACCGGCTCGGCATGGCGCACGACGCCTCGCACTACCTGCTGACCCCGCAGGCCGTTCTCGTGCCGGAGAGCGCCGCGCAGGTGGCGGCGCTGATGCGGACCGGCCTGCCGCTGACCTTCCGGTCCGGCGGCACCAGCCTGAGCGGGCAGGGCGTGAGCGAGCACCTGCTCGTCGACACCCGCAGGCACTTCAGGGGCGTCGAGGTGCTCGACGGCGGCGCCCGCGTCCGGGTGCAGCCCGGCGCCGTGCTGCGGCAGGTCAACGCCCGGCTCGCCGCGTACGGCCGCAAGCTCGGCCCCGACCCGGCCAGTGAGTCGGCGTGCACGATCGGCGGGGTCGTCGCCAACAACTCCAGCGGGATGACCTGCGGCACCCACGCCAACACCTACCGGACGCTGGAGTCGCTGGTCCTCGTGCTGCCCAGCGGGACCGTCGTCGACACCGGCGCGCCCGACGCGGACGCGCGCCTGCGTGCCCTCGAACCCGCCCTGGCCGAAGGCCTGGTGCGGCTGCGCGACCGGGTCCGCGGCAACCCGGACTCGGTACGCCGGATCGAGGCGCAGTTCTCCCTCAAGAACACGATGGGCTACGGCCTCAACAGCTTCCTCGACCACGACTCGCCGGCCCAGATCCTCGCCCATCTCGTGGTGGGCAGCGAGGGCACGCTCGCGTTCGTCGCGGAGGCCGTCCTGCGGACCGTGCCGGCGCACCGCCTCGCCGCGACCGGCCTGGTCGTCTTCCCGGCCCTGCGGGAGGCGATGGCGGCGGTGCCGGAGATCGTCGCCGCGGGGCCGGCCGCCGTCGAACTGCTCGACGCGGAGTCGCTGCGGGTGGCCGCGACCGACCCGTACGCCGACGACGTCCTGCGCACGCTGGAGGTGCGCGATCACGCGGCGCTGCTGGTGGAGTGGCAGGAGTCCGAGCCCGAGCCGCTCGCCGTGCGCGAGCGGGAGGCCGCGCGGGTCTTCGCCCGGCTGGACCTCGCCGCGCCCGCACGCCTCAGCGGGGACACCGCCGGGCGGGCGGCCCTGTGGCGCATCCGCAAGAACCTGTACGCCGCGGTCGCCGGCGCCCGGCCCAGCGGCACGACGGCGTTGCTGGAGGACGTGGCGGTCCCGGTGCCCGCCCTGGCCGATCTCTGCGACGACCTCGCGGAGCTGTTCGCCGCGCACGGCTACGAGCGCAGCGTGATCTTCGGGCATGCCAAGGACGGCAACCTGCACTTCATGCTCAACGAGCGGTTCGACACCGACCTCGACCGCTACGAGGAGTTCACCGAGGAGATGGTGGCCGCCGTGCTCGGCCGCGGCGGCACCCTCAAGGCCGAGCACGGCACCGGACGGGTCATGGCGCCCTTCGTGCGCCGCCAGTACGGCGACGAGCTGTACGACGTCATGCGCGAGGTCAAGCGGCTGTGCGACCCCGCGGGCACCCTCAACCCCGGCGTCGTGCTCACCGACGACCCGCGGGCGCACCTGCGCGACCTCAAGACCGTCGTCAGCGTCGAGCCCGAGGTCGACCGGTGCGTGGAGTGCGGCTACTGCGAGCCGGTGTGCCCGAGCCGGGACCTCACCACGACCCCGCGCCAGCGCATCGTGCTGCGCCGCGAGATCGCCGCGGCCCGGGCTGCGGGCGACCACGCGCTCGCGCGGCGGCTGGAGGAGGAGTACGACTACGACGCTGTCGACACCTGCGCCGTGGACGGCATGTGCGCCACGGCCTGTCCCGTGCTGATCAACACCGGCGACCTCACCAAGCGCCTGCGCGGCGAACGTCACGGGCGTGCGGCGCGGGCGGGCTGGAAGACCGCCGCCAGGCACTGGGGCGCGGTGACCCGGGCCATGGACCTCGCCATGGACGCGGCCGCCGCGGCCCCGGCCGGGCTCGTGGAGGGGGCGAGCCGGGCGGCCCGCGCGGTGGGCGACCCCGACACCGTCCCCCAGTGGAGCCGCGACCTGCCGCGCGGCGGCACGCCCCGGCGCGCCGCGCCGACGCGGGACGCCGACGCGGTCTACGTGCCGTCGTGCCTGAACACCCTGTTCGCCCCCGCCGACGGCGGTCCCGGCGTCATGGCCGCCGTGCGGCGGCTCGCCGAGCGGGCAGGCGTGCGGCTGCACGTGCCCGAGGGCGTGGAGAACCTGTGCTGCGGCACGCCGTGGTCCTCCAAGGGTTTCGGCGAGGGCTACGAGGTGATGGGCCGCCGGGTGCGGGAGACGCTGCTGAGCGCGACCGGCGGCGGCCGGCTTCCGGTGGTCAGCGACGCCGCCTCCTGCACGGAGGGGTTCGAGCGGCTCGTGGCCGCCGCCTCCCCCGCCGTACGGGTGCTCGACGCGGTGACCTTCGTGGCCGAGCACGTCCTGCCGCGGCTGCCGCAGCCAGCGGAGGGCCGCAGGGTGGCCTCGCTGGCCCTGCATCCGACCTGCTCGTCCGCCCGGCTCGGCCTCGACGCCGCCATCGCCGAGGTCGCCGGGGCGGTGGCGAAGGAGGTCGTCGTCCCCGAGGGCTGGCAGTGCTGTGCCTTCGCCGGCGACCGGGGCATGCTGCACCCGGAGCTGACCGCCTCCGCCACCCGTGCCGAGGCCGCCTCCGTGGCCGAGGGCGGCTTCGCCGCGCACGCGTCGGTCAACCGCACGTGCGAGATCGGCATGACCCGCGCCACCGGCGAGACCTACCACCACCTGCTGGAGCTGCTCGACCAGGTCACGGGTGGGGACGCGTGGACACCCGGCTCTTCCCAGCGGTAGCTTGACCCTCCATGCGGGGACATTCCAGCATGAGCCACCTCAAAGGTGACCAAAAGGCTCCGACGATGGGCGCGCTCCGGTGCGCCTGACCCCCTCGGAGCGGGACCGGCTGCTGATCTTCACCACGGCCGAGCTGGCCCGTGCCCGCCGCGCCCGCGGCCTGCGGCTGAACGTCCCCGAGGCGACCGCGATCATCGCCGACACGGTCTGCGAGGCGGCGCGCGACGGCAGGCGGCTGGCCGAGGCGATCCGGGCCGCCCGGGAGGTGCTCGGCCCCGGCGACGTGCTGCCGGGGGTGCCCGACGTGGTCACCGAGGTGCAGGTGGAGGCCGTCTTCGACGACGGCACCCGGCTCGCGGTGGTCACCGACCCCTTCGGCGGCGGATCCCTCGGCGACGACGCTCCCGGAGCGGTCGTGCTCGGACCCGGCGACGGCTACGACCCGCCCGCCGCCTCCGTACGGCTGCGCGTGCGCAACACCGCGCCCGTGCCGATCTCCGTGACCTCGCACTTCCACTTCTTCGAGGTCAACCCGCGCCTGGCGTTCGACCGGGCCGCGGCGTACGGCACCCGCCTGGCCGTGGCCGCCGGGTCGTCCGTACGCTTCGACCCGGGAACGACCCGGGAGGTCGAGCTGGTGCCGATCGGCGGCGCCCGGGTGGCGGTCGGGTTCGCGGGGCTGGTCGACGGCCCGCTGGACGCGCCCGGCGCCAAGGAGGCCGCCCTCGCGAAGGCCCGGGCGTGCGGCTACCTCACGGAGACGCCATGAGCGACCACGGATTCGCCCGGGGATACGTCGCCGCGCACGGTCCGCGGGCGGGCGACCGCGTCCGGCTCGGCGACTCCGGCCTCGTGGTCGAGGTCGAGGGCGACGCGCAGCGGCCCGGCGACGAGTTCCTCGCGGGCTTCGGCAAGACGGCCCGCGACGGCCTGCACCTGAAGGCCGCGCCGGTCCGCGAGACCTGCGACGTGGTGATCAGCAACGTCGTCGTCATCGACGCGGTGCTGGGCGTGCGCAAGGTCTCGATCGGCATCCGTGCCGGGCGGATCGCGGCGGTGGGCCGGGCCGGCAACCCCGACACCCTCGACGGCGTGGACGTCGTGGTGGGGCACCGGCACCGCCATCGTCTCCGGCGAGGGGCTCATCGCGACTGCCGGAGCCGTGGACACGCACGTCCACCTCCTGTCGCCGCGAATCATGGAGGCATCGCTCGCCTCCGGCGTCACCACGATCATCGGCCAGGAGTTCGGGCCGGTGTGGGGCGTCGGCGTGAACTCCCCCTGGGCCCTGCGGCACGCCGTCAACGCGTTCGACGCCTGGCCCGTCAACATCGGCTTCCTCGCCCGCGGCTCCTCCTCGGGCGACGGCCCGCTGACCGAGGCGCTGGCCGAGGGCGGGGCCTGCGGCTTCAAGGTCCACGAGGACATGGGCGCGCACGCCCGCGCGCTCGACACCGCGCTGCGGGTCGCCGAGGAGCACGACGTGCAGGTCGCCCTGCACACCGACGGCCTCAACGAGTGCCTGTCGGTCGACGACACGCTCGCCGTGCTGGAGGGGCGCACCGTCCACGCCTTCCACATCGAGGGCTGCGGCGGCGGGCACGTCCCGGACGTGCTGCGGCTGGCGGGCGTCCCGAACGTGATCGGCTCCTCCACGAACCCCACCCTGCCCTTCGGCAGGGACGCGCTCGCCGAGCACTTCGACATGATCGTCTCCTGTCACGGGCTGAAGACGGACCTGCCCGGCGACGCCGCCCTGGCCCGCGACCGCATCCGCGCCGGCACGATGGGTGCCGAAGACGTGCTGCACGACCTCGGGCTCATCGGGATCACCTCGTCCGACGCGCAGGGCATGGGCCGGGCCGGGGAGACCGCGCGGCGCACGTTCGCGATGGCGGCCAAGATGAAGGCCGAGCGCGGCCCGCTGGACGGCGACCCGGCCGGGCACGACAACGCCCGGGTGCTGCGGTACATCGCCAAGCTCACGATCAACCCGGCGATCGCGCACGGCCTGGCGCACGAGATCGGCTCGATCGAGCCCGGCAAGCTCGCGGACATCGTGCTGTGGCGGCCGGAGTTCTTCGGCGCCAAGCCGCAGCTCGTGCTCAAGGCCGGGTTTCCGGCGTACGGGGTGGTGGGCGACCCCAACGCCGCCACCGGTTCCAGCGAGCCACTGGTCCTCGGCCCGCAGTTCGGGGCCCACGGCGGGACCGCCGCCGACCTGTCGGTGGCCTTCGTCTCCGGCGCGGCGGCGGCCGTGGCCACGCCCGCGCACGCCGGGTCGGCGCACCGGCCCGGCGACGGCCTGCCCACCCGCCGGGCCCGCGTCGGCGTACGCGGCACCCGGGGCATCGGCCCCGCCGCGATGGTGCGCAACGCCCGCACGGGCGAGGTGCGCGTCGACCCGGGCACCGGGCAGGTGAGCCTCGACGGTGAGCCGCTGAGCTCGCCTCCGGCGCGGTCCGTCTCGCTCAACCGTCTGTACTTCCTGTGACGGCGCCCTTTCTGACAGCCCCCCGCCTGCCGCCGTCAGGCGGGCGGGTATCGTCGCAGAACGGACGGTATGGATCGAAACGGACAGGAGTCGCCGATGAAGCTCATGAGGGCACGGGAGGTGCCTGGCCGGGTCGCCACGGGCGCGTACGTCCTGCACTCCGGCGTGGAGAAGTGGAACGGCGACGAGGAGCAGGCCGCCGGACTCCACGGCATGGCCGCCGCCGCCTTCCCGTTCCTGAAGTCCGTTCCGCCGCGCCGGTTCCTCAAGCTGCTGTCCGCGGCCGAGATCGCGACGGGCGTGGCGCTCCTGGCGCCGGTCGTGCCGGCGGCTGTCGCCGGGGCCGCGCTCACCGGGTTCTCCGGCGGGCTGCTCGCGCTTTACCTGCGTACGCCCGCCCTGCGCAAGCCCCGCAGCATCTGGCCGAGCCCGGCGGGCATCGGCGTCAGCAAGGACGTGTGGATGCTGGGCGTCGGGCTCGGGCTGCTCACCGACGCCGCCAGCCGGCGGCGCGGCGACTGACCGTCAGAGATCCGCCGGGCGGGCCCGGAGGATGCGCGACAGCAGGGCCGTCATCTGCTCGCGCTCGGCGGGACCGAGGCAGGTGAACCACTCCCGCTCCCTGCGGGTCTGCTCGGCGAAGGCGTCACGCACGGCCGCCTCGCCCTCCGTGGTGAGCGCGACCACCACCGCGCGGCCGTCCTCCGGCACCGGCCGGCGTTCGACCAGCCCGCCGCGTTCCAGGGTGTTGACGGCGTTGGTCACCGCGGACCGCGACATGGCCGAGATCTCGGCGAGCCGTACGGGCTGGGTGGGGCCGAGCAGCCAGAGCTTGAACATCAGCCGGAACCCGGGCAGCGTCAGGCCGCGCGGGCGGTGGATCCGGGTCTCTAGGTCGGTGACCAGCAGGTAGGCGAGCTGGAGCAGGTGGTAGGCCAGTGCGAACGCCTCGGCGTCGGCCGGAGGCGACATGGCCGCCAGGCGCTCGCGCGCGTACGCGGCGTACCGCAGGTCCGGCGGCACGTCCATGGCGAGGTCGGGCCGGGTGTCGGGCTCGCTGTTCACGCGTCAAGTCTTGCGCAGCCGCACCGGGGGCCGTGAGTATTGTTACGGCCGTAACAACTTCTCGTCCTCCCGGAGGCGCCCGTGCACATCGTCATCGCCGGAGCGGGCATCGGCGGGCTGACCGCCGCACTGAGCCTGCACGCGGCCGGGTTCGAGGACGTGACCGTGCACGAGGCCGCCCCCGAGATCCGGCCGCTGGGGGTCGGGATCAACCTCCTCCCCCACGCCGTGCGAGAGCTCACCGAGCTGGGACTGGCCGACCGGCTGGCCGAGATCGGCGTGGCCACAGCCGAACTCGCCTACTTCAACCGGTACGGCACGCCGATCTGGTCCGAGCCCCGGGGCCTGGCCGCGGGCTACGCCTGGCCGCAGTACTCCGTCCACCGCGGGACGCTGCAGATGCTCCTGCTGGAGGCCGTGGTCGAGCGGCTGGGCCCGGACGCCGTACGGACCGGCAGCCGGATCACCGGCCCAGGCGACGAGGACCTGCTGATCGGCGCGGACGGGATCCACTCGGCCGTTCGCGCCCACCTGTACCCCGGCGAGGGCCCGCCGCCGTGGAACGGCCTGGTCCTGTGGCGGGGCGTCACCTACGGCGAGCCGTTCCTGACCGGCCGATCCATGATCATGGCCGGGGACGGCACGCAGAAGTTCGTCGCCTACCCGATCGAGACCGGCGAGCGCACGCTGATCAACTGGATCGCCGAACGCCCGCTGGACGGCGAGGCCCCGGACCGGGGGAACTGGAACCGCCCCGCCGACCTGGCCGAGATCGGCGGGCACTTCGCCGACTGGCGCTTCGACTGGCTCGACGTGCCGGGGATCATCGCCGGGGCCGAGGCCGCGTACGAGTACCCGATGGTGGACCGCGACCCACTCCCCCGCTGGACCTTCGACGGCGTCACGCTGCTCGGCGACGCCGCGCACGCGATGTACCCGATCGGCTCCAACGGCGCCTCGCAGGCGATCATCGACGCCCGGGTGCTGGCGTACGCCCTCGCGCGGGGCGACCTGGCGGCGTACGAGGAGACGCGCCGCCCGGCCACGACGGCGCTGCAACTGTCGAACCGGGAGATGGGCCCGGAGGTCGTCATGAAGCTCGCGCACGAGCGCGCGCCCGGCGGGTTCGACGACATCGAGCAGGTCATCCCCCACGCCGAACGGGCGGAGATCGCCGCGTCCTACAAGCGCACGGCCGGGTTCGACCCCGCCTCGCTCAGCGAACGCCCCTCCTGGAGCGTCGATCGGAGTGCCGTCTCGTGAACCTGGAACCGCTCGCCACCTTCCACGTGGAACTCGATCCCGTGCTCGATCTCGGCGACTCGCAGTGGGGGCACCGCCGTGTGATCAACATCGTGGGCGGCACCTTCGATGGCCCCCGCCTGTCGGGCGAGGTGCTGCCCGGCGGGGCCGACTGGCAGGTCGTGCACGCCGACGGGATGATCAGCATCGACACCCGCTACACGCTGCGCACCCACGACGGCGCGTACGTCTACATCACCACCAGCGGAGTCCGGCACGGCACCCCCGAGGTGCTCGGCCGTCTCGCGCGGGGCGAGGACGTGGACCCGGCGGAGTACTACTTCCGGCTGTTCTGCCGCTTCGAGACCGGCGACGATCGCTATGTCTGGCTCAACCGCACCCTCGCCGTGGCCTCGGCGGCCCGTGCGGCCGCCGCCGTACGCTACGACGCCTACGCCCTGACCTGACCTCGCCCTGAGGAGCCTCATGCCGAAGCTCGACCGCCCCCCGCTCCCGGTCACCGTCGAGCACGACACCCCCATGCCGATGCGGGACGGCACCGTCCTGCGCGGCACCGTCCACCGTCCGGCGGAGGGCGGTCCGTTCCCCGCCCTGCTCGTGCGCACGCCGTACGGCGAGGACTCGTTCCGGACGGGGCCCGTGACGCCCGCGCTGCGGGCCGGGTTCGCGGTGGTGCTGCAGCACTGCCGGGGACGCGGCAGCAGCGACGGCGAGTTCCGCCCCTGGGCGGACGAGGGCGCCGACGGCCACGACACGATCGCCTGGATCACCGCGCAGCCCTGGTCGAACGGCGAAGTCGTGATGAGCGGCATGTCCTACCTCGCCGGATGCGCGCTGCAGGCGGCGGCGACGCGCCCGCCCGGGCTGAAGGCCGTGATCGCCTCGATGACGCCGCACGACTTCCACGACGGCCTCAAGTATCACGGCGGGGCCTTCGCGCTGGGCTCGGCCCTCAACTGGGGCGCCTTTCAGACGATGCTCGGCCTGCTGCACGCCGCCGAGGCGGGCGAGGACGCCGGCGCGGGGCTCGCCGCCGTTCTTCCCGTGCTGGGCGACCAGGACGCCGCGGCGCGCACCCTGCCGGTGGGCGACATCCCGGGCATCCCCTGGTGGCGCGACTGGACCTCGCACGTGGAGCGCGACGCCTACTGGGAGGACCTGGCCGAGACCCTGCGCCACGACCGCGTCGAGGTGCCGGTCATGCACGTGGCCGGCTGGTTCGACCTGTTCCTCGGCGGGACGCTGGAGAACCACCGCCGCCTGGGCGGCCCTCTGGTCATCGGCCCCTGGTCCCACCTCGCGCCCGGCGCCACGGGCACCGGGCGGCTGTTCTTCGGCGGCGCCGCCTCCGCACAGGCGATCCAGCTGGAGCAGCGGGAGCTCGCGTTCCTGAAGGGCGAGGACACCGGCCCCGCGGTGAAGATCTTCGTGATGGGCGACGACGTCTGGCGGGACGAGGAGGCCTGGCCGCTGGAGCGCGCGGTCGGCACCCCTTACTTTTTGCACACCGGCGGCCTGCTCTCCCCCGAGCCGCCCACCACGCACGAGCCGGCGACCTTCACCTTCGACCCGCGCGACCCGGTCCCGACCGTCGGCGGCCCGACCCTGCTGCCCGACCCCACCAACGTCGGCCCCCAGGACCAGCGCGACGTGGAGCGGCGGCCCGACGTGCTCTGCTACTCGACCGGGGTGCTCGCCTCCGACATCGAGGTCACCGGCCCGGTGACGGTGACCCTGCACGCGGAGACCTCCGCCGCCTCGACCGACTGGACGGCCAAGCTCGTGGACGTGTATCCGGACGGCCGGGCGATGAGCGTGATCGACGGCATCGTCCGCGTCGCCGAGCCGTCCGGGACCTTCACCATCGATCTGGTCGCCACCAGCCAGGTCTTCAAGGCCGGCCACCGGATCCGGGTGGAGGTCTCCAGCTCGAACTTCCCGCGCTTCGACCGCAATACCGGCACCGGCCGTACGGATTCAACCGAGGCCGACCTGGTCGTCCAGCGTCAGAAGGTCTTCCCCGACTCGTACATCACGCTACCGATCGTCCCGCCGTCCGTCCGGTAGGAGATCCACGACTCCGCCACGTCCGGCCCGCTGGGAGGCCCGGTCCGCCCAGTCACAGGGGTCGAGGAAGGAACTGCCCTGGGGACGTGTAAGGGCCGAAGCGTTCTCAGGTCGTAAGACCCAGTAGCTGGAGCCCGTCGGCGGGGTGGCTGGGGTAGTCGTCGGTGGCGGCGGCGATTTTGGTCCAGCTGATCAGGCGGACTAGAGATGGCCACGTTGATCAGCGGTGGCTGACGACGTTGACCACCTTGCCGTCGGGGTCGCGGACGAAGAAGCGCCGGACGCCCCAGTCCTCGTCGGCGATCGGGTGCACGATCTCTGCGCCGGTCGCGCGTACAGCCTCGTAGACGGCGTCGACGTCCTCGACCTCAACGCTGAGGTCTGGGTTTACAGACGCCGCCGCATCCTTGGTGATGAGGATGACCTGGGCGGTGGGGTTGGACGGCGAGACCAGGTTGACGACCCAGCCGAGGTTCATCTCCTCGCGGAAGCCGAGGAGATGATAGAAGGCACTGCTCGCGGCCGGGTCGGAGGTCGTGATGTCGGGTACGGAACGGCGAACGGTCATGTGCCGGACGCTAGCATCCCCCCTGTCGATCATTCATCCGCCAGGTTACGACCTTGTTGAGCTTCTTCTGGGGGTGCGTGGCAGGGCCGGAGTTCTCATGCTGTAACACCGAGTAGTTGAAGAGCATCGGCGGGGGTGGCTGCGGTAGTGGTCGGTGGCGGCGGCGATGTTGGTCCAGCCGATCAGACGGGCCAGGCCGATGACCAGGTTGCGTATGCTCGCCAGGATTCTGGCGAGCGGCGCCGGTCCTGACCTTGCAGGCGTCCTCGCGTAGGTCACGTCTCGGATATGGTGCGGGGCCTCCACGCTCCAGTGGCCGCGGATCAGCGCGGCGAGTTACGCGTGGGTGATCCGGCCCGGCGGGAGGCTGGTGACGGCGTAGATGGTCACGACGGTGGTCTTGCCGGTCTTGTGGTCGGTGCGGCGGCGTTTGACCTGGATCGCCTGGGCGGCGTGGGGAAGGGCAGGCCGGGGCAGACGGTGCAGATCTTCATGCGGCGGATCTCGCGGCGGCCGTGCCCGGTTTCGTCGGTGCGGTCGTTGAGGATGACCTCGCGCCACAGGCATCGATTATCGGTGAGCCCGCGCCTGCGGGAGGAGTTCGGCAACGGAGAGTAGTTCTACCGGCGGGCCGGGCAGGAGATCGGCGTCCCCGCCCGGCCGCGCGACCGGCCGGACCGGGAGGCCCTCGAGTGGCATCTCGACGAAGTCTTCCTCCGCGCGTAGGCCCTACCGGGCGGACTCACAGGTGAACGCCGCCATTGACGCGAATTGCCGCCGGGGACGACGTTCACCGCAAAGCCCCCTGCCCGGCGGACGCCGGCAGCGCAGCCGGATCATCACGGGGTGTCGCCATCGCCGTCGGCGTGGTCGGAGGCCCTGCCGTGTCCCCGGGCGCCCGGCACGGCGGGTCCCACGTCACCGCCGGACGGCGTCATGAGATGTCGTCGAGCAGCGCGTCAGAGGAGTCGACCGTGGCGGCTGCTCGGAGCCAAGCGGCCAGCCGGTCGAAGTCATGACATTTCCGGATCTTCTCGGAAATGTCCTCGGGCACCTCGAGGCCTCGGGCCGACAGAACCGTCAGGATCGCCTCGGCCTGTCCTTCGGCCTTGCCCTCTGCCTTGCCTTCGGCCTTGCCCTCCGCCCTGCCTTCGGCCTTGCCCTTGGCGATGTTCTCGCGGGCCCAGTCGCTGAGGTACTCGTAGGTTTCGGTCTTCAAGTGCTCCTCCAAGTGATCCCAGACCTCTCGAGGCAGCGCCGCACGAACCATGTCAGCGTACATACCCCCCAGGTCTCGGTCGAGATTGTGCAGCGCGGCGAACAGGGCGTTGAGGATATCGGGGCCCTCCGGCGTGGCGGCGTGGTGAATCGCCGAGAGCACCGCGAGTTCGATGTCCTCGGCCGCCTGGCCGGGGTCGGTGATGACGGGCACCTCGTTCGGGCCGGCGACCAGCGGTTTCAACACCAGACCGGGATGGCCCAGTTCGATCGGACGGGCGCACCAGCGGGCGACCGACGCTTCGGGGCACACAACCAGCAGAATGACCGGGCATTCGAGGCGGGTACGCAGGCTGACGAGGTACATCGGCCAGGACCAGATCTTGCCGGGGTCCGGGCCACGCTGGACTTCCACGATCACGGCGAGAACGGGCTGGGGATCGGCTTCCGGCCGTTTACGGCGGAACACGATGACCGAGTCGGCGCGCCGTTCGGTGGGCGTGACCTGGGTGAGATCGGCCGATTCGAGGCCCGCGTAGTCGTAGTCGGGCAGCTGGACTCTGAGAGATCGAGTCAGCAGGTCGGCGGCGAGGTCGGGTCGTTCGCAGAACAGGCGAACGAGCGCTTCGTGTTCGGCTAGTGCCACTGCGTGACCGTATCCACGCCGAGTTGGACGATGAGCTCACTATAACGGTCTGTGATTCTTTCGTTACTCTCCGTCTCGCCGCGGAACCCGTGTCGAAGACTGCTGCGACCGGGCGGGTGAGGAGAGCTCAGAAGCTAGATGTCACCAGCAGGCCCACGGGCCCACCTGGAATCGAACCAGGCGAGAAGGAAGCTCCTGAATGGCCTCACCCGCCGGAGCGCAAGGAAAGCGGAAGAGCTAGAACCAGCCCGGCGCCCGTACGGGCAGACCGGGTCCAAAAGAGGTAGAAGGAAGCCCTTCCATGCCCTTGCGATCAGCAAGATATCAGGCGGTGATCAGCTCGTGCAGGGTGGCGGGCGTGTACACCCGCGCCCCTTCGGGAAGATCGGCGGGCGCATCGAGCCCGATGTACGTGACGTGCCCGCCCTCGACGGACACGGAGGACCTGGCCCGGAGCAGGGCGGCCAGGTAACCGACCCTGAGGTAGTCCCGCTCCACGATCGAGCGCACGAGCAGCGACGTGGTCACCCGGTTGCCCTCCACCTGGTTGAACCCCGGACTGCCGGACAGGTAGAGGTGCAACCACTTCACCCGCCACGCGCCGTCGTCCCCGCGCAGGAAGACGAGCGGGAGCGCGACGCGGCCGGACCCGCGCAGGTCGGACTTCATCCGGACCGTACGTGGCTCGAACGGCCTGCCCTCCTGTTCGGCGTCCCTGGTCATATAGCCGAAGAACGCCTCGGCGGCCTCGTCGAACGGCTCCCCGGCATAGACGTGGACCTGCGGGATGATGATCGGCTTGGTGGCGCCGGCGAGACGTACGTCGATGAACTCCGAGGCGCCGTCGGGTGCCTCGGTGAGGTCGCCGGAGTAGGTCGCGAAGCCGTTCGCGTAGGACGTCCACGAGATGTGCACCGGGTCGTCGTAGGCGGCGCCGAGCATGAGCGCGGACAGGTCGTAGTCGGTGCGCCGCTCGCGCTGCCGCCAGTGGACGAAGAATCGGAGCAGCTCCCCGTCCACGGTCGACAGCGAACCACGGGGCAGCATCCGGAGCCCGGGCGCGACGGCCTTGCCCGACAGGGGCAGCGCCACGTCGAGTACGGCGGGGTCGACGATCAGCTCGCCGAGGTCGGGCAGGCGGCGGCCGATCTCCTCGTCGAGGATGGCGAGCGTCCGGTGAAGTGCCTCCTCGTCGAGTGGAGGGCGCGTGTCGGGCGTCGTCCACGCTCTGCCGTACCGGTTGGTGAAGACCCGGTCCGCGGGGGCGAGCCGGTTCTGCAGGTGCTCCCGCAGGGAGAGCAGCACGCGGCCGGAGGCGCGGGCGGCGGCCCTCTCCGCCGCCTCCAGTACGGCGGAGCCGCCGCCCGCGCGCAGCAGGTGGTCGAGGCGGCGCAGCAGTACGCCGGGCGTGTGCTCCAGCAGCGAGACGGCTTCCTCCGTACGGCCCGCGGCCAGCGCGGCCTCGACGCGACTGCCGAGGCTCGACGCCTTACGCACACCCCTGGCCACGTCGAAGACCTGGGCGGCCCGGGGGAACTGCGGATACTCGTGGGGGTGCAGCCGCTCGCCGAGCCGTTTCCACTGCTCCCGGTGGCGGAGCACGTCCCCGTGCTTGGCGGCCGGGACGGCGTCCAGGGCGGCCAGCAGGATGCGGCGTTCCGCGCGGCGGAAGGAGCGCAAGCGGGTGGGGGTGGTCAGGGTGACGTCGCCGCCGGAGCAGGCCGCGGCCAGCCGGAGAACGTCCGTCACGGTGTCGACGAGCAGCGGTCGCCCGGCGGCCAGCCGCGCTTCGTTGACGACCGCCCGGTTCTCGCGTACGGGGATGTGCTCGGGCTGGTCGTCGGCCCCGAAGTCGGCACAGAAGTCGGCACAGAAGCCGGCCAGCGCGCGCAGAGCCGCCAGGTCCTCAGCGGCGAGCGGCACCTCGGAGCCGGCCAGCGAGAGGTAGAGCTCCCGCGCTTCGTCGCGCGGGCTCCCGCCCAGCTCCAGCACGGTGACCCTGTCCTTCGCCAGGGGGATCAGCTCGGCGTGCGCGGCCAGCAGGTCGGCGTACGTGTGCTGGTAGCTCCCGTATCGCGGCAGGTCCAGCAGGTTGAGGACGTCCGGCTGGAGCCGGGCGGCGGCGACCGGGTCGAGCATGGCCTCGCGCAGCAGCCCCGCCCAGAACTCCAGGGTGTCCGGGACGTTGTTCGGGAAGTCGACGAAGTAGGCGTTGTGTTCGACGTGATCGCCGACCAGACGGCGGACCGCGGCCAGAACGCGCACGCCGAGGTCGATCACCTGCTCGCCGGGCAGCCGGGCCAGGCGGTCGAGCAGTGCGGGCGAGCACGTGAACCCGACACTGAGCAGCGCCGCGTCGAGCTGCCGGGCGGCCACCCCGCCCCAATCGGACGTCTCGTCCCCCGCGCTGTCGACGGGAACGCGCAGGCGCCGGGCAATGATCAGATCCTCCACGCACGCACGATAGCGGGCGTCCCCGGGCCCTTCGCCACTCGAATATCTGGTTGTGCGATACAACGACTTTGGTTGTATGGTCGAACCATGTCGGAGGAGATGCGCCTGCAGGAGGCCGTGACGAGATTCGTTCGCGCCTTCGGCCTGCACCAGCCCGACCGGACCCCCTGCGGGCAGCCCATCCCCGTCTCGGAGGCGCATGCCCTGGGTGAGCTGGCCAGGGACGGCGCCCTACGGCAGAACGACCTCGCCCATCGGCTCCGCCTGGAGAAGAGCACCACCAGCCGCCTGGTCACCCAGCTCATCAAGCGCGGCTGGGCCGAACGCACCCCGGCCCCCGACGACGGCCGCGGCGTCCTGGTCCGGCTCACCCCCGATGGGGCCAACGCGGCCGCACGACTCGCCCGGGCCAGAGCGGATCGCTTCTCCGCCGTCCTCGGCCGCGTCCCCGAATATGAACGCGCAGCGGTGCTGCGCGCCCTCGGCATCCTCACGGAGGCGATGGATGAAGCGTGAGCACCGGCGCGCCGGGCTGCTCCTGGCCGTTCTGGCGCTGGCCGCGGCCGGCTGCGCACCCTCCGGCCAGGACCACGGGCAGCACCAGACCTCGGCCGGCCGTCAGGCGGAGGTCGCCGCCAAGGGCCGCGCGGTGATGCCCTTCGACCTGGACCGCACCACACACCGATTCAGCAAGACGGCGACCGGCGGCGTGCAGACCGTCACCGCCGACGACCCCTCCGACGTACGGCAGATCACCCTCATCCGGCAGCACCTCACCGAGGAAGTGACCGCCTTCCGCGAGGGCGACTTCGGCGACCCCGCATCCATCCACGGCGACCACATGCCCGGCCTGCACGACCTCCAGGAAGGGCACACCCGGATCGACATCCGCTACACCCAGATGCCCGCCGGCGCCCGGATCACCTACACCACCGGCGAGACCGCCCTGGTGAAGGCGCTGCACGCCTGGTTCGACGCCCAGGTCTCCGACCACGGCCGGCACGCCGAACACGGATGACCGATCCGGCGAGCATGGTCCTCATCCCTGGATGAAGTCCGGCGGGACATGGTCCACCAGCCAGACGCCGTTGGCGCTCACCCGGAACTCGTGCCCGGCCGCGTGCATCGCCGCCGCGTCCACCACGAGCACGACCGGCTTCCCCCTGCGCGCGCCGACGCGGGTGGCGGTCTCCCGGTCCGGCGACAGGTGGACGTGGTGGCGGGCCATCGGCCGCAGCCCCTCGGCGCGGATCGCCCCCACGTTGCGGGCGACCGTGCCGTGGTAGAGGAGCGGAGGCGGCTCGACCACCGGCAGGTCGAGGTCGACGCGCACCGAGTGCCCCTGGCTGGCCCGGATCCGATCGCCGTCGATCACGTATCGCCGTTTGTCGTTGCCGGCGACCACCTGCTCCAGCTCCGCCCGCGAGATCGGGAACCCGTGCGAGGCCGCCGCCGTCAGCAGCGCGCCGACGTCCACCCAGCCGTGCGCGTCGAGTTCGACGCCGATGGCCTCGGGCTGGTGGCGCAGATGCTTGGCGAGGTACTTCGAGACCCGCACGAACCGCTGTTCGTCCATCACCTTCCTCCAGTCCCCGCCGCCTCGCCGTTGTGATCACCCTATGGTGTCGGTCATGGACTGGGTCGAGCGTGTCGCGAAGATCCGCCGCTGGACGCGGCAGGGCGAACGGGCGCCGCACAAGCCGCTCCTGCTGCTCTACGCCCTCGGCCGCTTCCAGCGCGAGGGCGGCCGACCGATCCCGTTCGGCTCCGCCGAGGCGGACCTCAAGCTCCTGCTCAAGGAGTTCGGGCCGCCGCGTGACACCAGTCCCGGATACCCGTTCCATCACCTCACCAGTGACGGCGTCTGGCTCGTCGACACCGTGCACGGGCCGGGCAGTCCCGGCTCCGAGCTCGGCCGGCTCCGGGAAGCCCAGGCCGCCGGGCGGCTCCATCCCGACCTCCTGCGCGCCCTGACCGACGACTCCCAGTTGGTCGTACGGCTCGCGCGGCAGTTACTGGACGCCAACTTCGAACCGTCCCTGCATCCTGACATCTGCCGCTTCGTCGGGCTCGAACTGGCCGATCGGTTCACCCCCGCCGAGCGGGCCGTGCCATTCGTGGCCCGCCGCGACCCGGCCTTCCGGCAGAACGTCCTCATGGCGTACGAGTACTGCTGCGCCTTCTGCGCCTACGAAGGGTGGCTGGACGGCGTCGCGGTCGGGCTGGACGCCGCACACGTCCGCTGGTGGGCCTTCCAGGGCCCGGACGACGTCGCCAACGGGCTGTGCCTGTGCGCGATCCACCACAAGCTGTTCGACAAGGGCGTCCTGGGCCTGACCCGGGACCGGACGATCACCGTCTCCCGCAAGTTCGTCGGCCGGAGCCCGGCGGCCGAGCGGATGGTCCTCGCTCTCGCCGGCCGGCCCGCCAAGAACCCCCAGAGCGGTCTCGACCCCGTCGACGTGAGCCATATCGAATGGCACGGCCGCCAGGTCTTCCGCACCCCGGCCCGAGAGGGGTAGCCGGTAGGCTTCGGACCCTATGGACAGCTCGATCTTGGAGAAGGTCCGCGAGCTCCGCGGACAGGGCCGCTCCCCCAAGCAGATCGCCCGCGCGCTGGGCATGGCGCCGGCGGCGGTCGCGCCCTACGTCAGGGCGGTGGCCGAGCAGACGGGCGGGCAGGCCAGCGAGCCCGAAGTCGCGGGGTGCTGGATCAACGCCGGCTGGAGCGAGGGACTCGGCGTGCCGGACACGACCGGCTGGGCGGACGACGTCCCGGACGGCCAGGAGACCGCGGGCACGGTCAGCGTGGTGGTGGCCCGCAAGCACGGGTGGGACAAGCTGTCGGTCTGCGCCTACCTCGTCGACGTCTACTGCCTGGGCGTCAAGCACGTCCTCGGCCCCGACGTGATGAGCGAGGTGGAGCTGCACCGCTTCCTCCCCAAGTGGTTCAGAATCTACGCGCACGGGTGGCGGGATGCGCCGCTCGACCTGGTCCGGCACCTCGTCTTCGGCGCGGTCGACTACGCGCGCGACCTCGGCTTCGAGCCGGCCACGGACTTGGCCGGGGCGGCCGACCACCTCGGGGCGTGGGAGGACAAGTCGGCCATCGCCTTCGGCAAGGACGGCAAGCCCCTCTACCTCGCGGGCCCGAACGAGGACGCCCGGCACGTGGTGAAGACGCTGGAGCGGAGGGTCGGCCCGCCGCCCAACTTCGACTTCTTCGCTCCCATGCCCGAGACGCAGATCTCCCTGGGCGGCCACCGGCTCGCCTGACACCACCGAGGGAACAGCCCGGCCGCCGGGGTACGGTGCCGACCGACCCGGCGGCGGGGCATCAGAGCTCGTCGTCCATGAGGACGTCCGCGGACTCGACCGTGGCGGCGACCCGGATCCACCCGTCCAGCCGCTCCAGGTCATGACACTTGCGGATCTTGTCTCTGAACTCGTCGGGCACCTGGATGTCACGTGCGGCGAGCACCGCCAGGATCGCCTCGGCCTTGCCCTCTGCCTTGCCCTCGGCCTGTCCCTCCGCTCTGCCCTTGGCGATGTTCTCGCGGGCCCAGTCGCTGAGGTATTCGTAGGTATCTGCCTTCATGTGCCTCTCCAAGTGATCCCAGATCTCTCGGGGGACTGCCGCACGAACCATGTCAGCGCACATACCCCCCTGGTGAGGTCGAGATTGTGCAGCGCGGCGAACAGCGCGTTGAGGACGTCAGGACCCTGCGGCGTGGCGGCATGGTGAATCGCCGAAAGCACGGCCGGTTCGAGGTCTTCGGCCGCCTCGCGGGGGTCGGTGATGACGGGCACCTCATCGGGACCGGCGGCCAGAGGCGTCAGCCCCTGAGCACGGCGACTTCCGCTCACCTGTCCGCGAACAGACGGTCCGCCGCGCACCCGGACGTGCCAGACTGCGAGGCATGGCAGCCTCGGACCGATCAGTGGTCGTCGACATCCGGACGCGGCGGGCCGCCAAGGAGCGCGCCCCGGGGATCCCCGACGGCCCGGACCCGTTGCTGCGCACGGTGTACGGGGAGATCCTCCGCGACGAGCGGCTCGACCAGGACCGCACGCTCGACGACGTGGCGCGCGCGGTGGGCATGTCCAAGCAGTATCTGTCGGAGGTCGAGCGCGGCCGCAAGGAGCCGTCGTCGGAGATGCTGCATTCGGTCTGCGACGCGCTCGGGTTGCCGATCGAGCAGCTGCTCACCCGTGCCGTCCGGCGGATCAGCGCGTCGCGCCGGCTCGCGGCGCACAGGCCCTCCGGCACGCCACGGGTGGAGCTGCTGGCGGCCTGAGCGCTACGACGCCTCGCGGGTGAAGAGCAGCTCGTCGGCCAGGCCGTACTCGACGGCTTCCCGGGCGTTGAAGACCCGGTCCCGGTCGGTGTCCTCGCGTAGCCGCGCGACGTCCACCCCGGTGTGACGGCTCAGGATCTCCTCGGTCTGCGCGCGTACGCGCATCACCTCGGCCGCCTGCAGGGTGAGGTCGGAGATGGTGCCCTGCCCCTGCGTGGACGGCTGGTGCAGCAGCACGCGGGAGTGGGCGAGCATGAACCGCCGTCCGGGGGCCCCGGCGGCGAACAGCACCGCGGCCGCGGAGGCCGCCTGGCCCATGCAGTACGTCGCGACCTTCGCACGGATGAACTGCATGGTGTCGTAGATCGCGAGCATCGCGGTCGACGAGCCGCCCGGGGAGTTGATGTACAGGTTGATCTCCTGGTCCGGGCTCTCCGCCTCCAGGTGGAGCAACTGCGCCATCACGACGTTCGCGACGCCGTCGTCGATCTCGGTGCCGAGGAAGATGATCCGCTCGTTGAGCAGCCGGCTGAAGATGTCGAACGACCGCTCCCCCACCGGAGTCTTCTCGACCACGTACGGGATCGTGTACTGGCTCATGACGAGAACCCCATCCGGTTGGGAACGGCGAACGGCGCGAGGCTGTGGAAGGAGCCGACGATCTCGTCGATCATCCCGTAGTCGCGGGCCTGCTCGGGGGTGAACCATCGGTCGCGGTCGCTGTCGGCGGCGATCTCCCCGACCGTGCGTCCCGTCTCGGCGGCGAGGATCTCCTCGGACTGTCGCTTCATGTACTTGAGGTTCTCGGACTGGATCGCGATGTCGATCGCCGTGCCGCCGATGCCGGCCGACGGCTGGTGCATCATGATGCGGCTGTGCGCGAGGCTCATCCGCTTGCCGTGCGTGCCGGACGCCAGCAGCACCTGGCCCATGCTCGCCGCCAGCCCCAGCGCGACGGTGACGACGTCGTTCGGCACCAGCTTCATCGTGTCGTAGATCGCCAGCCCGGCCAGCACCGACCCTCCCGGCGAATTGATGTACAGGACGATGTCACGTTCGGAGTCCGCCGAGGCCAGCAACACCATCTCGGCGCACACCCGCTCGGCCATCTCGTCGTCGACCTCTCCGGTCAACATCAGGGTCCGTTGCTGGAACAGTTTCTCGTTCATCCGATCCCGGTAACTCATGCTCGGTGAGACACGCATGGGGCTTTTGTATTCGCCGTGGCCCGCGACCCGTCGCCATGTCTGCCGAGGGCAGACGCGCGGGTCTGGGCCAACGCGGCCGGCGGCGGGTACCCCCTGGTGAGAAGACCTGCCGCTCGAACGGCAGGGCGCCCGGCGACCGGCGGCGCACCTGACGCGTCATCGGCCGGTCCGCCCACGCCGAGTTGGAGGCGCGATGAGCTTCGAATATCTGGCCGGCCCCGAGCACGGCCCGCAGTGGAAGGGAATCCCGCCGGGCGCTCCCGAGGCGTTCTCCCTCCGGCGCGGCGTCGTCCCGGCCGGACCGGCGCACGCCTGTCAGGCCGAGGAGCAGGCCCGTGTGCTCGGTGTGGCGACCGGCGGTTTCGAGCGGTTCTTCCAGCGGATGAGCACGCCTGCCGACCACCCCACGGTGGACCGGCCGCCGTTCGTGCCGGGCTTCCCGCGCATGCCGGCGGCGGCGCGGGAGCACGACATGGACTTCCTGCCCGACCTCGCCTGGCCGGAGGCCGGGGGGTGAGCGTTCGGCTCCCCGCGCCCGCCCACGAGGCGCCGTTGCCGCCCGCCCCGGCGCGTACGGCACTCGCGTCCTGCCGGGCGTCCCGTTGTTCCTCCGGGAACGGCTGCACGTGTGAGCCGGCCGGTGACCAGGCACGTTCGGCCCTGGAGGAGGAACCGCCCGTGACGCCCGTTGTCGGTGACCCGCCGGAGCTCGCCGGCGGGTACGGCGTGGATGGACCATGCGCTCGTCCGTTGGAGGGGATCGCGTGAAGCTCGTCGGCATTCGCGACGGGCGGCGGGTGGACGTCGCCGTCCAGATCGGCGACCGGGTCACCCCGATCGCCGAGGTCGGCGACTTCTACGCCGATCTCGGCCGCTGGCTGCCGCAGGCCCGCCGTACGGACACCGGGCTGCGCCCGGTCGCGGAGGCCGAGCTCGCCCCGCCGGTGCCGCCGTGGGCCCGGGTGGTCTGCGTCGGGCTCAACTACCGCTCGCACGCGGCCGAGGGCGGCTTCACCTCGCCGCGGCATCCGACCGTCTCCGGCCGCTGGGCCACGACCCTCACGGCGAGCGGGACCCCCGCCCCGGTGCCGGCCGGCGAGCCCGGCCTGGACTGGGAGGGCGAGGTCGCCGCCGTCGTGGGGCGGCGGCTGACCGACGCCGACGAGGCGACCGCCGCGGCGTCCGTGCTCGGCTACGCCGCCTTCAACGACCTCACCGCCCGCGCCGCGCAGAAGCTCACCGCGCAGTGGACGCTGGGCAAGAACGCCGACCGCAGCGGACCCATGGGCCCGCTGGTCACCGCCGACGAGGTGGGCGACCTGGCGAGCGGGCTGCGCCTGCGGACCCGGGTCAACGGCGAGACCGTCCAGGACGGGAACACCCGCGACATGATCTTCGGTGTCGGCGAGCTGCTGTCGCTGATCAGCCATGCGTTCACCCTCCAGCCGGGCGACGTGCTCACCACCGGTACGCCCGGGGGCGTGGGCTACGTGCGCGACCCGCCGCGCTTCCTGCGGCCGGGGGACGTGGTCGAGGTGGAGATCGACAGGCTCGGCGTGCTGCGCACGCCCATCGTCGGCCCGGAGCAGCGGCCGTGAACGTCCCCGTCCCCATGGCGGGCGGCGGTCCGGGCGGCCTGGCCGCCGCGGGACCGGCGGACACAGGACGCCGTGACCCCACGACCCGGGCCGTGACCCGTGCCGTGGCCCGGGTCACGGCGGTGCCTCACTTGGCGGACGTCGCCGCCTCGGGCGATGCGGCGCCCGACGGTGAGGCGGCATCCGGCGGTGAGGCGGCGCCCGACGGTGAGGCGGCGCCCGTGGGCGAGGCGGCATCCGACGGTGAGGCCGGCGGTTTGGCGGGTCCCGCCGTCGACGGAGGCGGCGAGGCCCCCGCCGCCGGCGTGGCCGTGTTCGTCGCGCCGGCGGTGGTGAACACCAGCACCCCCGTCGCCACGGCCACCACCGTCACGACGGCCGCGGCGGCGTAGGTGATCCTGCGCACCAGCCGCCTGCGCTCCTCGCGCCGCCTGGCCTCCTCGCGCCGCATGGCGGCGCGCACACGCTTGACCTTTCGCTGGGACATGGGCACTCCCGAGACCGCTCCCCGAGACGTCGTCGGGCGTCACCATAACCACGAGCGGATAACGAGGGCCTAAAACGCCCGGGCGGCCGGGTCAGCCGCCGAGGGCGGCGGACTCCTCTTCCTCGATCCGGCGGTTCCAGTCCCGCTTGGAGGACTGCCAGCCGTCCTCGTCACGGCCCCGCCGCCAGTAGCCGGAGATCGACAACCTCTCCAGCGGCAGGCCGCGCTCCACCCGCAGGTAACGCCGCAGTTCCTTGACGAAGGCCGCCTCCCCGTGGACGAACGCGTGCACGACGCCCTCGGGGAACTCCAACTCCCGCACGGCCCGCACCAGCGCCTCGCCCACCTGCCCGCCGCGGCGGTGCAGCCACACGATTTCCGCGTCACCCCCGGTCAGCAGCTTCTGCTCCTCCTCCGGGCCCTCCACCTCGACGAACACCCGGGCGGGCGCGCCGGCCGGAAGACGCTCCAGGGCGGCGCCGATCGCGGGGAGCGCGCTCTCGTCCCCGGCCAGCAGGTGCCAGTCGGCCTCCGCACTCGGCGCGTACGCCCCGCCGGGGCCCACGAAGCGGAGCACGTCGCCCGGCCGGGCCTGCCGCGCCCAGGGCCCGGCCAGTCCCTCGTCGCCGTGGTAGACGAAGTCGATGGTGAGCTCCCGCGCCTCCGGGTCCCAGGCCCGTACGGTGTAGGTCCGCGTCTTCGGCCACTGGTCCCGGGGCAGCTCGGCGCGGATCACCGCCGGGTCGAACGGCTCCGGGTAGTCCACGCCCGGCAGCGGGAACAGCAGCTTCACGTAGTGGTCGGTGAACTCACCGGCGCCGAACCCGGCGAGTCCCTCCCCACCGAGCACCACCCGGATCATGTGCGGGGTCAGCCGCTCGGTGCGCACCACCACGCCCGTGGTGATCCGGGGTGTGCGCCGCGCCGGTTCGGTCGTCGCCATGGGGGTTCCCTTCGTCAGATTTCTTAGGCAAGCCTAACTTGATCGAGCGGAAATCGTGGCCGCGGCCTCCGAGGCACCCTCGACCATAGATACAAGCTTGTATTTATGACTGTAGGCTCCTCGCATGGCCGATCCCGCGAAGCGCCCCTCCGCCGCCCACACCGCGTACGCGGTGACCAAGGAGCTGATCCTCTCCGGCGAGCTTCCCGGCGGAAGCCTGATCAGCGAGGGCGAGATCGCCGAGCGGGTACGCGTGAGCCGCACGCCCGTTCGGGAGGCGTTCCTCCGGCTGGAGTCGGAGGAACTGCTGGCGCTGCACCCCAAGCGCGGCGCGGTGGTGGTGCCGGTGCCGCCGGGAGAGGCGGCGGACGTGCTGGAGCTGCGGCTGGCGCTCGAACGGTCCGCGGCGGAGCGCATCGCGCGGACCGGCCTGGGCGGCGATCACCACGAGAGGATGCGCGAGCTGCTGCGGCGTCAGCGGGCCCTCGCCGAGGCCGCGGACGTCGGCCGGTTCGCCGAGGCGGACGAGGCGTTCCACCGGTGCGTCGTCGAAGCGTCGGGGAACCGGCTGGCCGGCCGGTTCTACGCCACCCTGGGCGACCGGCAGCGGCGGATGAGCATCTCCGCGCTACTCCTGCGGCCGGAGCGGCTGTCCCTCCTCGCCGACGAGCACGAGGCCCTCCTGAGCCATCTCCTCGCCGGCGACGCCGCCGCGTTCGCCTCGGCCCTGCTCCGTCACCTCACCGCGACGCACGGCTCGCCGCACACCGCCGGCCGCGACGACGACTGAGACACGCACTGACACCGTGAAGGTCTGACCCTCCCATGCCCGAAAGCCCGCAGGCCGCCCCGTCGCCTGCCACCGTTCCCACGTGACCGGCGCCGCCGCCTGGGCCGTCGCGAGCCTGGTGCTCTGCTTCGGCGGGCAGAGCGCGTGGCCCATCTACGCGGGGCGGCTGATCACCGGTTTCGCGGTCGGCATCGCCATGGCGGTGGGCAGCAGCTGGGTGAAGGAGTTGTCGGCCGGGGCGGACGGCGGGCTCGCCGCACGCCGCGCCGCGCTGTGCCAGACGGCGGGATTCGGGCTCGGCGCGGGGGTCGCGGGCGTGCTGGCCCAGTGGGGGCCGTGGCCCATGGTGGCGCCGTACGTGGTCCATCTGCTGCTGCCTCGGCCTCGTCATGACCGGCGCGCGGGTCACGGATCCGGCCGCCCCGGCACGCTGACCCCGCCCGGGGCGTGCGTCCTTTGAAGCTTTCAGGCGGCGGGCATCGCGGGAGCGGGCATCCACCGAGATCAGACCGGGCGGCAGGGCTTCGCGGACGGCCGGCGTGCCGATCCGGTGTTGTCCGCGCCCGCCGCGTGAGTGATCGTGCTGAACAGGAAGATCTCACGCCATCGGTCGAGGAGGCACGGCATGGCGGTGCGTCTCGGAACGCGTCTCAAGGCGTTGGTCGCGGCGCTGGTCCTCCTGCCGGTCATGGCGGTCCTCACGAGCGCCCCTGCCGCCGCCGACACCCGCGTCGACAACCCCTACGTGGGTGCCCAGGGCTACGTCGACCCCTGGTGGTACGCGTCGGCCGCGGCGGAGCCTGGCGGCGCGGCGGTCGCCGCCAGTCCGACCGCCGTCTGGCTCGACCGCGTCGCCCGTGTCGAGGGGACGGCCTCCTCGCCCGGGCTGCGCGCGCATCTGAACGAGGCGGTCCTGCAGGACGCCGGTGTGTCGAGCCCGCTCACGATCCAGGTCGTGCTGAACGACCTGCCGGACCGCAACTGCACCCGCCTGGTCTCCAACGGGGACTTCAGCGTCGCGGCCGACGGCCTGAACCGCTACCGGACCGAGTACGTCGACCCGATCGCCGAGATCCTGGCCGACCCGGCCTACCAGCGGCTGCGCATCGTGGCGATCGTCGAGCCCGACTTCCTGCCCGGGCTGCTCCTGCCCGCCCCCACCGGCCGCTGCGCCGCCGTCCAGGCGAGCGGCGCCTACCCGGAGGCGGTGCGGTACGCGGTGACCCGGCTGCACGCCATCCCCAACGTGTACGTCTACCTCGACGCCTCCCACCACGGCGTCGTCGGCTATCCCGACAACTTCGGCCGGGCCGCCGGCCTGCTCGCGAGCATCGCGGGCGCGACCGGCGGGGGGCCGTCGTCCGTGCACGGCTTCACGGTGAACGTCGGGGGCTACAACGCCCTGGCCGAGCCGCACTACGACGCCCAGATGAAGATCAACGGGCAGCCGGTGAAGATGTCGCGATGGGTCGAGTGGAACGACTACGTGGACGAGCTCTCCTTCGCCCAGGCGTTCCGGCAGCGGCTCGTCGCGGCCGGGTTCCCGTCCGGCATCGGCATGGTGATCGACACCTCGCGCAGCGGGTGGGGCGGCCCGAACCGCCCGGTCCGCCGGAGCACCTCCACCGACGTGAACCGGTTCGTCGACGAATCCCGGGTGGACCGCCGCAAGAGCGTCGGCAACTGGTGCAACCAGGCCGGCGCGGGGCTCGGCGAGCGGCCCCGGGCCATTCCCGCCCCCGGCATCGACGCGTACGCCTGGATCAAGCAGCCGGGTGTCTCGGACGGCTCCAGCGTGAACGTCACCGCTCCCGACGGCACCCGGCACGACCCGATGTGCGACCCCGCGTACGCCCCCGTGACCGGAGCGTACGTGCCCAGCGGCGCGCTCCCGGGCGCCCCGCCGGCGGGACAGTGGTTCGGCGCGCAGTTCCTCCAGCTCCTGGCCAACGCCTACCCGCCGCTGTGAGGCGCCGGTTCGCCCCCGCTACCAGCGGTTGCGCGCTTCCTCCGCCCAGCCGACCAGGCCGTCCAGGTCCACCCAGGCGCCGTCGTCGGCCCTCGCCCGTCCGCTGAAGTGGCCGAAGCACTGGTGCGTCTCGCTGCCCACGACGCCGAGCTCGGTGCGGGCCTCCCGCACGTGGAACGGATGGAACTCCACCTCGACGCGCGGGCCGGTGATCCGCCACGGACGCTCCCAGCACGTCCGGTCGTAGGACCAGGTCAGCTCGTCGCCGATCTTGTGCAGGCGGCCGTCGAGGAACAACGCGTTCTCCGTTGAGCCGGTGCCGTCGGTCCATCTGCCGCCGAGCTGGATGGCCCTGCCGGGCCCGCTGCCGGCCGCCCAGTTCCAGGTGACCGCGTACGGCCACTTGCCGCGGCCGTGGTCCAGCACGGCGAAGGAGTCCGCCTCGCCGACGGCGTACTCGCCCGACGGCAGCCGGAGGCGTCCGCGTACGGGCCGGCCCACGTCCTTCACCGTGTACTGGAACCGGTTCGGCCCCCAGGGCACCACCACGCCTAGCGACTCGTGCCCCTGCGGCGACGCCGCCCGCAGGTCCACCTCGACTCCGGGGGCCGTGGCCCGGATCGTGGCGCCGCCCGGGTCCTGGTCGACGCGGATCTCCAGGCCGCCGCCGCGGACCGAGGCCGTCCCGGCCCCGCTGCGCTCGGGGAACACGGCGCCGCGTGCCAGCGGGACCGTCACGTCCTTGGTGATCTCCTCGCCGGTGTCCCGGTCCAGCACGTAGAGGCCGTACACGCCCGCGTAGTCGAGCGACGACGCCACCAGGCCGACGATGTGGCGAGGCGTCACGACGCCCCAGTATTCCCAGCGCTTGCGCCGTCCCCAGCCACGCAGGTTCGCCCGGTGGAGTGGACGGCGGGTCCAGCCGACGGCGCCGGGGTCGAGCCGCCCCCCGGGCAGGCACAGGTCGACGGGCGCGGTGATCTCCCGTTCGTGGGTGGTCACGCGTTCGCCCGCGGTCACGGGGTCGCCGGCCGTTCGCCGAGGAGCCGGACCAGGCGTTTCGGCGCGATAAGCCGGTAGCTGTCCTCGATCAGCCCGGCGATCTCGTCCCAGTCCTGATCGGCGTCCAGGCGTGCGCCCACCCAGCCGTTGCGGCCGACGTACGGCGGGACGAAGAAGCGCTCCGGATCCGAGGCCACGAGGGCGTCCTGCACCCCCGGCCCGGCCTTGAACGTCAGCGACCGCCCGTCCTCGCTCGTCATCGCGAACATCTTGTCGCTCACCCGGTATGTGGGCGCGGTGTGGCCCCCGAACGGCTTCTCCACGGCCTCCGGCAGGGCCAGGCAGATCTCCCGGATTCTGGCCGCCGCCTCCTCAGCGCTCACGCGGCTCGTCCCTTCGCACGATCGTCATGACCGACCAGGGTACGGGCCGCCCTCCGCCCCCACCACCCGGCCGGAGCGGCGCGGGGACAGGGGCAGTGTCAGGGCAGGGTCAGTGGTCGTCCCAGTGACCGTCGTGGCGGACGTGGCGGTGGCCATCGTGGATGTAGTCGACGTGGTCGCCGTGCGGCACGGCCACGTGCCCGCACCCCGGCCCGTGCTCGTGGTCGTGCACGTCGTGGACGGCGTGCGTGCTCTCCTCGCACTCGTCGGCATGGTTCTCGTGCATCCGGTGCAGGTGGCCGTCGTGGACGTAGTCCACATGGTCGCGGTGCGGCACCGCGACATGGCCGCACCCGGCGCCGTGCCGGTGCTCGTGTTGCGTGTGCGGATGATGCTCAGTCGATGTGGTCATGGGGGGATTCCCCTCTCCGGAAACCGCGGACTGCCGCATTGGTACCCCCGTGCGTACGCCGGAGGCACCGCTTTCGGCCGCTTTTGCGCAAGCCGACAGGAGGCTCTACTCCCGTTTGGGGCACCCGGCCGTCGCTTTGGGCGACCCGGCCGTCGCGGTCGTGGGGCCCGGGGACTCCTCCCGCTCCGTCAGCGCTGACCGCCCGGAGCCCGCAGCAGCGTGCCGGCCCGGGCCCGGACCGCCTCGACGGCCTCCCAGTCCTCGGTGGACAGGCCGGCCAACGCCGCCGGGAACACCCCGTCCTGCTCTTTGAGGATGTGGGCGCGCAGCAGATTCAGGACGTCGAGCAGCCTGCGCGGCCAGCCGGGATCGCCGGGCGCGCCGTCCGCCGCCTCGCCGAGGACGGCCTCGATCCGCCGATGCTCCGCCTCCAGGACCGCGACGTGCTCGGGGAAGTCGCCCGCCAGCGCGGGGAACAGGCCGTGCTCCTCGACCTCGGTGTGCGGGCCGAGCACCTCGGCGATCCGCCTGGCGATCACGGTCATGGCGTCCGTGTCGCCGGCGGCGTGCGCCGTGCGCGCGTCCCCGATCAGGTCGACCACCAGATCGTGCTCACGGGTCAGTTCGCCGATCACGGTCACGGCCTGGCAGCCGCAGTACTCGCACATCTCGATCCTCAGGTGCTCTGGGCGCGGTCCGGGACATCACCGCCGGACTCGTCCAACGATGCCCGGCCGCCGGGCCGGCGGGGCAGGGACCTTGGGCCTGTCCGTACGGGTCCCCCGTCACCTGCCGGGCCGGTCCCGGCCCGTGCTCTCCCTCGCCGGGCGGCTCGCGCGTGCCACGGGTCCGCCCGCTGAGGGCGTGTCCTCTCGACCGGTACGACCGGCGCCCGATAGGAGTAGGAACACTCTCCCCTTCCTTTGTCGGAAACGGTGAGCGATGGTTCCGGGGACGGGGACGCGCAGAGGGCTTCTGGTCTCCAGACGCTGGATTCAGGCAGCGGTGCTGGTGGCCGTGTTCGGGTTCTTCGTCATGGGCTTGCTCGCGTTCCGCACGTACACCGCGGGCCCGCCCGTGCCGCGGCTGGTGGTCGGCGAATCCGGGCAGGAGTTGTACACCGGCCGCGACGTCGCCGACGGGCAGAAGGTCTTCCTGGCCAACGGGCTGATGCAGTACGGGTCGGTGCTCGGGCACGGGGGCTATCTCGGGCCGGACTACACGGCCGACTACCTGCGTCGCGCCGCCACCGCCGCCCTACGGGCCCACGGCGGCGGCGATCGGGCTCGTGAGCGGGTCAGACAGGAGTTCCGTACCAATCGCTACGACCCCCGTACGGGGGTGCTGACCTACACGCGGGCGCAGGCGGACGCATTCACCGCGCTCACCGGGCACTATCGCGACTACTTCGCCGACCCTCGTACGGACAAGGGGCTGCGTCCGCACGCGATCACCGACCCGCGGCAGATCCGCCAGCTGACCGCGTTCCTGTCCTGGACGGCCTGGATCTCCTCGGCCGAACGCCCCGGCGCGGGCTACTCCTACACCAACAACTGGCCCGCCGAGCCGCTGGTCGACAATGCGCCCACCGCCGACACCGTGCTGTGGAGCGTGGTGTCGCTGGTCGCCCTGCTGGTCGGCATCGGGGCGCTGTTCGGCGCCGTCGGCCGGTGGGGCGGCCACCTGGGCTGGCGCGGACGCCAGGCGGAGACCCTCGACTTCCACTCGCCCGATCACGTGGCGCTCACTCCCGCCCAGCGGGTCACCGCGTTCTTCTTCCTCGTCGTCGCGCTGCTCTTCCTCGCCCAGGTGCTGCTGGGCGGCGCGACGGAGCACTACCGGGCCGACCTCACGAGCTTCTTCGGTCTCAACCTGGCCGAGTTGCTGCCCTTCAACCTCGCCCGCACCTGGCATCTGCAGCTGTCGCTGTTCTGGGTGGTCGCCGCCTTCCTCGCGGCCGGCATCTTCCTGGCCCCGCTCATGGCCGGAGGAGAGCCGCGCGGGCACGACAGGCTCGCCTGGACGCTGCTGGCGGCCCTGGCCGTCGTGGCGTTCGGCTCCCTGATCGCGGAAGGACTGAGCATCCACGGGTTCATCCGGCCGGGCGACTTCTGGGGCAGCCAGCAGTTCGAATGGCTCGACCTCCCCCGCGTCTGGCAGATCCTGCTGGCGGGCGGCATGGCGCTGTGGGCGGTGATGATGTGGCGGGTGCTGCGCGGGACGCTGACGAGGGACAGCCGCGGCAACCTGCCCTGGATGTTCTTCCTGTCCGGCCTGGCGATCCCCGGCGTCTACGCGATCGGCCTGCTGGCCCGCCCCGGCGACACCTTCACCGTCACCGACTTCTGGCGGTTCTGGGTGGTGCACCTGTGGGTGGAGGACTTCCTCGAACTGTTCACCACCGCCATGGTCGCCTACATGTTCGTCCAGCTCGGCGTGGTGCGGGAACGGGTCGCCCTGGTGGTGGTCTACCTGGACATCATCCTGTACTCGGCAGGCGGGGTGATCGGCACCATGCACCACCTGTACTTCAGCGGCGAACCCGTGGAGCACCTGGCGCTGGGCGCGTTCTTCTCCGCGATGGAGGTCGTGCCGCTGACCTTCCTGACCGTGGAGGCCTGGTCGTTCGTGCAGCTCGGAGCGCGCCAGCACATGGAGTCACGCACGCCGTTCCCGCACCGCTGGGCCGTGATGTTCCTGGTCGCCGTGGGCTTCTGGAACTTCCTCGGCGCGGGCGTCTTCGGCTTCCTGATCAACCTCCCGATCGTCTCCTACTACGAGATCGGCACCGGCCTGACCGCGAACCACGCGCACGGCTCGATGATGGGTGTGTACGGCATGCTCGCCGTGGCCATGGGCCTGTTCGTGCTGCGCTACCTGATCCCCGCCGACCGGTGGCCGGAGAAGTGGGCCAGAGTCTCCTTCTGGTCGCTCAACATCGGCCTGGCCTGGATGTGCTTCGCCACCCTGCTGCCGCTCGGCCTCCTCCAGCTGTACGAGTCCGTGGCCTCCGGCTATTTCGAGGCGCGCTCCCTGGGCTACCTCACCGGCCGCACCAACACCCTGCTCGAGTGGCTGCGCCTGCCCGGCGACGCGCTGTTCATCGTCGGCGGCGTCCTGCCCTTCTGCCGGATCGCCTGGCTCGGCGTACGCCACCGGGGACGGCAGGCAACCGCCGACCCGGTCACCGGGGTCACCCCCGCGCCCCGGCTGTCGGACATCCGGGAACCGGTGGACACAGCATGATCTTCACCATGGAGGCGGTCCTGGCGGACGGCTACGCGGCCGGACTGCTCGCCACCGCCGCCGGGCTGGACCGCCTGGCCCGCCACGTCGCCGTACGATCCGAACGCCACCGCACCGGGGGGTTCACCTACCGGCCGGAACACGACGCCTGGGTATGCCCGGCCGACCAACTGCTGTGGCCGGTCGGGCAGGACCGGCACCATCGGCTTTACCGGGCCAAGCCCTCGGTCTGCAATGCCTGCCCGGGCAAGGCCGGCTGCACCCCCTCCCGCGACGGCCGGGAGATCGTCCGGGCGCTGCTGCCCTGGCCGCACTCGGAGGTGGGGCGCTTCCACCGCGGCCTCGCCCTCGTCCTGGTCGTCCTGGCCGCATCGCTGACGCTCATCCAGGCGGTACGCCACCCCGCCTGGCCCGACCTCGTGCTGGCCGCCGCCACGCTCGCGGCCACCGGCCTGACCGGATGGCTGCTGACCCGCCATCTCCGCGCCACCCCCGCCGGTTTCCCCGAGCCGGAAAGCGCGGCAAAGAACGGCGACCGCTACACCACCGTCTGGAGGTCGGAATCGTGATCTGGGCAGTCGCCGCGGCGGTCCTTCTCCTCGCGGGCGGTCTGACGGGGTTGCGGGTGCTACGCGAATACGAGCGGGCCGTCGTCTTCCGGCTCGGCCGGCTGCTGCCGATCGCAGGGCCCGGGCCCGTGCTCCTGGTTCCGCTGGTCGACCGGATGGTCCGCGTCGACCTGCGGACGATCGCCCTCACCATCCCGCCGCAGGAGGCGATCACCAGGGACAACGTCCCCGTCCGCGTCAACGCGGTCGCCTACTTCAAGGTCGTGGACCCGGTCCGCGCGGTGAACGAGGTGGAAAACCACGCGGTCGCCACCTCCCAACTGGCCCAGACGAGCCTGCGCTCCGTGCTCGGCCGCCACGACCTCGACGCCCTGCTCGCCGATCGTGACCGGCTGGGTGAGAGCCTGCAGAAGGTCCTCGACGAGCAGACCGAGCCCTGGGGCGTGAAGGTCGACCTGGTCGAGATCAAGGACGTCGAGATTCCCGAGGCCATGCAACGCGCCATCGCGCGCCAGGCCGAGGCCGAACGCGAACGCCGGGCCAAGGTGATCAACGCCGAGGGCGAGATGCAGGCCGCGCAGAACCTGCGCGACGCGGCGCTGACCCTGTCGGCCGACCCGGCCGCCATCCAGCTGCGTTACCTGCAGACGCTGCTGGAGCTGGGAGGTGAGGGCCGGTCGACCATCGTCTACCCGGTGCCCGTCGACCTGCCCGCGTCCTCGCCGGGGACCGGCCAGTCGCGCATGTCGCCCGCCGTGCTCGCCGCCGCCGCCCACGTCCCGTGCGGCTGCGCCTGCGCACAGGGCGGGAGCACCGGCCCTCCTGGCAACCCTTAACAGCAGGCAACACCCGAGAGAACAAAAAAATTGGGCGCTTCGTTCTCTTGAACTCCTCGTGTTTATGACGATAGGTTAGGCGCCATGATCGCACCCAGGACTCCGACGACCGCCGAGGAACTGCGCGGGGCCGGCCTGCGGGTGACGGCCGCCCGCGTCGCACTGCTCGAGACCGTCCGTAGCGGTGACCACCTCGACGTCGAGGCGATCGCCTCCGGGGTCCGCGATCGCGTGGGCCACGTCTCTCTGCAAGCCGTGTACGAAGCCCTCCATGCCCTGACCGCAGCGGGACTCGTCCGCCGCATCGAACCGGCCGGCAGCCCGGCCCGGTTCGAGGGCCGCGTCGGCGACAACCACCACCACGTCGTATGCCGGTCGTGCGGTGTCGTCGCCGACGTCGACTGCGCGGCCGGTGAGGCGCCGTGCCTGACCGCGTCCGACGACCACGGCTTCACGATCGACGAGGCCGACGTCATCTACTGGGGCCTGTGCCCCGGCTGTTCCAACGCCCGCGCTTCCTGAGCCCCATGATCGACTAGTTCCAGAAGGATTCCCTTGACCGAGAACCACGACGCAATCGTTGTCGACCCGAAGACGGAGGGTGAAGGCGGCTGCCCGGTCGCGCACACGCGCGCCCCGCACCCGACCCAGGGCAACGCCAACCACCAGTGGTGGCCGGAGCGGCTCAACCTCAAGATCCTCGCCAAGAACCCCGCCGTGGCCAACCCCCTCGGCGAGGACTACGACTACCGTGAGGCGTTCAAGTCCCTCGACCTCGCTGCGGTCAAGCGGGACATCGCCGAGGTGCTGACGACCTCCCAGGACTGGTGGCCGGCCGACTTCGGCCACTACGGCCCGCTCATGGTCCGGATGGCGTGGCACAGCGCGGGCACCTACCGGATCAGCGACGGCCGCGGCGGCGCCGGGTCCGGTCAGCAGCGCTTCGCCCCGCTCAACAGCTGGCCCGACAACGGGAACCTCGACAAGGCCCGCCGCCTGCTGTGGCCGGTCAAGAAGAAGTACGGCAAGAAGATCTCGTGGGCCGACCTCCTGGTCCTCACCGGCAACGTCGCCCTGGAGTCGATGGGCTTCGAGACCTTCGGCTTCGCCGGCGGCCGCGTGGACGCCTGGGAGCCCGACGACGACGTCTACTGGGGCCCCGAGACCACCTGGCTCGGCGACGAGCGCTACAGCGGCGACCGTGAGCTGGAGAACCCGCTCGCCGCGGTCCAGATGGGCCTCATCTACGTCAACCCGGAGGGCCCGAACGGCAACCCGGACCCGCTCGCCGCGGCCCGCGACATCCGTGAGACGTTCCGCCGCATGGCGATGAACGACGAGGAGACCGTCGCCCTCATCGCCGGTGGTCACACCTTCGGCAAGACCCACGGCGCGGGCCCGGCCGACAACGTCGGTCCCGACCCCGAGGCCTCCCCGATCGAGCAGCAGGGCCTGGGCTGGAAGAACGCCTACGGCACCGGCAAGGGCGGCGACACGATCACCAGCGGTCTCGAGGTCATCTGGACGCCCACCCCGACCACGTGGGACAACACCTTCTTCGAGGTCCTCTTCGGCTACGAGTGGGAGCTGTTCAAGAGCCCCGCCGGCGCCAACCAGTGGCGGCCGAAGGACGGCGCCGGGGCGGGCACCGTCCCCGACGCCCACGACCCGTCGAAGCGTCACGCCCCGACGATGCTGACGACCGACCTCTCGCTCCGGTTCGACCCGATCTACGAGCAGATCTCGCGGCGCTTCCTGGAGAACCCCGACGAGTTCGCGGACGCCTTCGCCCGGGCGTGGTTCAAGCTGACCCACCGCGACATGGGCCCGGTCTCCCGCTACCTCGGCCCGGAGGTCCCGAGCGAGGTGCTGCTGTGGCAGGACCCGCTGCCCGAGCGGACGTACGAGCTCGTCGACGCCGCGGACATCACCGCACTCAAGGAGCAGATCCTCGCCTCGGGTCTGTCGGTGTCCCAGCTCGTCTCCACCGCGTGGGCGTCGGCCGCGTCCTTCCGCGGCAGTGACAAGCGCGGCGGCGCCAACGGCGCGCGCGTCCGCCTGCAGCCGCAGGTCGGGTGGGAGGTCAACGACCCCGACCAGCTCGCGGCCGTGCTGGGCACCCTGGAGAACGTGCAGCAGTCGTTCAACTCCGCCCAGACCGGCGGCAAGCAGGTCTCCCTCGCCGACCTGATCGTGCTCGCCGGGTGCGCCGCCGTGGAGAAGGCCGCCAAGGACGCCGGCTTCGACGTCGAGGTGCCCTTCACGCCGGGTCGCGTGGACGCGTCGCAGGAGCAGACGGACGTGGAGTCGTTCGCCGCGCTCGAGCCTGCCGCCGACGGGTTCCGCAACTACTACGGGAAGGGCAGCCGCCTGCCGGCCGAGTACCTGCTCATCGACCGGGCGAACCTGCTGAACCTCAGCGCCCCCGAGATGACGGTCCTCGTCGGCGGCCTGCGCGTCCTGGGCGCCAACCACCAGCAGTCGAAGCTCGGTGTCCTCACCGAGACCCCCGAGGTCCTGACCAACGACTTCTTCGTCAACCTGCTCGACCTGGGCACGGAGTGGAAGCCGGCCTCGGAGGACCAGACCACGTTCGAGGCGCGCGACGCCGCCACGGGCGAGGTCAAGTGGACCGGCACCCGGGCCGACCTCGTCTTCGGGGCCAACTCCGAGCTGCGCGCGGTCGCGGAGGTCTACGCGAGCGACGACGCCAAGGAGAAGTTCGTGCAGGACTTCGTCAAGGCGTGGGACAAGGTGATGAACCTCGACCGGTTCGACCTGATCTGATCCCGGCATGACCGTCCGGGCCGGCCCGCGCGGGCCGGCCCGGACGGTCGCCGTTTCAGGCGGGCAGGCAGGAGTTCAAGCGGGCAGGGAGGCGTAGAAGCCGGCGAGCCGGCCGCGGACGTCCGGCTCGGCCTCGGCCTCGGCCCGGCCGGGCTCCTGGAAGTAGCTCACATAGAACTCCTCCTCTCCGCCCATTTGCGCGAGCACCTCGCTGGGCCGCGGCCCGCCGCGCGGGGCGTACGGCACGCTCAGCAACCCGACCGCACGGCGGAGCCCTGCTGAATCGTGCCGCCGGTCCGGCAAACCGCTCCGGGCCCGCCGCGGCACCTGACCGATGCCGGCACCTATCGCCCGTACACCGGCACCCACGTCATCCGGGCGCCTTGCGGCTGAGGTGCTCCCAGGCGCGATACTTCGCCACACGGTCCTGAAGGTTCTGCTGGACCATGTCGTAGGACGCGGCGCCGACGATGAGACGCCGCGGCGGCTCCGGCAGGTCCACCAGCTCCATGATCACGGGAGCGGCGGTGTCCGGGGCTGGACCGGCGTCGTCGCCCCACATCTCGATCAGCTTGTCGCGCAGCTCCTGGTAGAGCGGGTCGGGCGTCGTCATCGTGGTACCTGTGGTGAAGAGGCCGGTGTCGTAGCCGCCCATCTGGACGATGGTGAGCTTGACGCCGAACTGCTCGGCCTCCATCGCCACGGCCTCGCTCACCGAGTCGAGCGCCGACTTGCCGGCCGCGTACAGGCCGACCATCGGGAAACCGCCGCCGGTGCCCATCGTGGTGACCTGCAGGATGCGCCCGCCGCCCTGGGCCCGCAGGTGCGGCAGCACGGCCTGGGTGACCCAGATCGCGCCGAACAGGTTGACGTCGAAGTGGGCTCTGATCTGCTCCTCCGTCGCCTCCTCCAGCATGCCCAGGAGCATGGCGCCGGCGTTGTTGACCACGATGTCGAGCCGGCCGAAGGCCGCGACCGCCCGCTCCACGGCCGCGAGGACGGCCGTGCGGTCGGTGACGTCGAGCGACAGCCGCACCAGGTCGTCGGGATATCGCTGGGCGAGGTCGGCGAGCGGTTCGACGTTGCGCGCGGCCCCGACCACCCTGTCGCCCGCCCGTAGCGCCGCCTCCGCGAACGCCCGGCCCAGTCCTCGTGACGCGCCCGTGATGAACCACACCCGGGTCATGGGCTCCACCCCTCTTGCTTGGGTCCGTTGAGACGAGACAAGACGGTACGTCTTGCCTCATGCACAGTCAAGACGCAACGTCTCGTCTTATCACCGTGGTACGATCCGGGGCATGGTCAAGCAGCCCAATCCCGCCCGCCGCAGCGAGCGCTCCCGGCAGGCCATCCTCACCGCGGCCCGCGAGCTGGTTCACGAGGTGGGGTACGCCAAGCTGTCCATCGAGGCCATCGCGGCCCGGGCCGGCGTGGGCAAACAGACCATCTACCGCTGGTGGCCCTCCAAGGGCGCGGTGGTCCTGGATGCCTTCCTCGCGCTCAGCGAGGCCGGGCCGGAGCGGAGCATGGCACTGCCCGACACCGGCGACCTGGAGGCCGACCTCAAGGTGGTGATGCGGGCGACGGTGGCCGAGTTCGCCGACCCCGCATTCGAGGGCCCCATCCGCGCGCTCAACACCGAGATCATCAACGACCCCACCCTGGCCGCCCAGTATCGCGCCAAGCTGGCCGGCCCGGTGGACGAGGCCAAGAAGGACCGGCTGCGCAGCGCGCGGCGAGCCGGGCAGCTCGCCGCCGATGCCGACCTCGACCTGGCGCTCGAACTGCTGTACGCGCCCCTCTACCAGCGCTGGCTGCTCCGCTCCGGCCCGCTCACCCCTGAGTACGCCGACGCCCTCGTCGAGTGCTTTCTCAAAGCCATGCGGCCGGACATCCACCAGTTCACGGACGGCGAGGGCTCCGGGAAACCGGAGAAGCAGTAACCGAACCGGCCAGTGGCGTCAGCGAGCCGGACTCCAACCTCCTCGGGCGGATCACCGCCCCGCCGTCCTGGCCTCAGAGCGCCACCGGGTAGGTCTCCGGGACCTCTCCGCGCTCCCAGCGGGCCGTACGCTCCAGGGGCTCCACCGCGCCGGTCTGGTCGATGTGGACGACCGCGTCGAACTGGTCGGGCAGACGGGTCTGGAAGTAGTGGCTCCGCCGTTCCGTGCCCGGACGGTAGACGACCCCGATGGCCCGTTCGAGCAGCGCCCCCCGCAGTGCGTCCGCCGCGCCGGCCGGACGGGCGAGATCGACCAGGAACTCCTCGTGCCCGACCTCGTGGAACAGCTCCTCGACCGAGCCGGGCAGCGCCGGGCGCACGTTCTTCCGCTCGGCCGGGTGACCCCAGTCGCCGGCCGCCGTGACGGTGCCGGTGTAGGTGGTGAAGCCGATGAGCCGGCAGTCCTCCGGGTTGTGCTCGCGGACCAGCCGGCCGAGGTTGAGCTCGCCGCGCGCGCCCATCTCCGTCGCCCGCGCGTCGCCGAGGTGGGAGTTGTGCGCCCACACCACGATCCTCGCCGGCTCGCCGCGTTGCCAGCCGAGGTGCTCGGCCAGCGCGAACAGCGTGTCGGCCATGTGCCGGTCGCGCAGGTTCCACGACGACACCCGGCCGCCGAACATCGTGCGGTAGTACCGCTCGGCGGCCGCCACCACCGCGGCGTTCCGCTCGGCGTGGAAGAACTCGTCCTCGCCGAGCAGCCCCTGCGCCCGCTGGTAGCGCAGCGCGTTGCGCTGGAGGTCGACGAGCTGGTCGACCACCCGCCGCTCGCACGACTCCCCCGCGCCGAAGGCGGCGGCGAAGCCGTACGCCTGCCCGTCGTCGCCGTCGCTGTGGTCGAAGCAGGCGTATCGGTCGCGGGCCTGTTCCGCCGCGCCGGGGTCCACCTTCTCCAGGTACGCGATGACCTCGTCGGCCGAGTGGTGCAGGCTGTAGAGGTCGAGCCCGTAGAAACCGGCCCGCGCCCGCTCGTCCAGCCGCTCGTTGTGCTCGCGAAGCCACCCGGCGAACTCCAGCACGTCCGCGTTCCGCCACATCCAGGTGGGGAAGCGCCGGAAGCCGCGCAGCGCCTCCTCGGCGGACGCGTCGTCGCCGCGCCCCCGGACGTACCGGTTCACCCGGTACGCGTCGGGCCAGTCGGCCTCCACGGCCACGGCGACGAAGCCCTTCTTCTCGATGAGCCGCCGCGTCATGCGGGCGCGCGCGGCGTAGAACTCGTGGGTGCCGTGCGACGCCTCGCCGATCAGCACGAACCGCGCGTCACCGACGAGGCCGAACAGCACCTCGTCTGAGGGAACGCCCTCCTGTGTGGGAACGAGCTGCGAGCGCAGGATCGCGAGGCCGGTCCGGGCGGGCGCCGCCCGAGCCCGCGCCGAGACCTGGGCGGCCGCGGCGTGCAGCAGCTTGCGCACCTCGTCGTCCGTGATCCGGCTGAAGTTCCAGTACGACTCCCCCGCCGAGAAGAAGGGCGTGGGCGTGGTCGCGCAGACGATCTCGTCCACCAGAGCCGACAGCTCCTGACAGGTCGACCGCGGCGCGGCGGGCACGGCGACCACGATCCTGGCGGGCTCCCGCTGCCGGACCGCGCGGACGGCGGCTCGCATGCCCGCGCCGGTCGCCAGTCCGTCGTCCACGATGATCACGATTTTGCCGTGCAGCTCCGGCGCGGGCGCGTCGCCCCGGTAGGCCCGCTCCCGCCTCGCCAGCTCGCGGGCCTCCCGCTCCACCACCTGCCGGATGGTGTCGGACTGGATACCGAGCCCGCGGACGACGTCCTCGTCGAGCACGATCACTCCGCCGCCGGAGATCGCCCCCATCGCGAGCTCCTCGCGGCCGGGCGTGCCGAGCTTGCGCACCGGCAGCGCGTCGAGCGGGTGGCCCAGGTTCGTCGCCACCTCGTACGCCACGGGCACGCCGCCGGGCGGCAGGCCGAGGACGACGACGCCGGGCAGTCGCCGGTAGTGCCCGAGGAGCCCCGCGAGCACCGAGCCCGCGTCCCGGCGATCCGAAAACAGGCGATCATCCATGCGGCCCGCCTCCCGGTCGCGCAGCCGAATACCCCCTTGCGAGCAGCGCAAACACGGCAGAGGATCGCCGGGACGAAGTGTGCGTCGTGTACCTCCCACGGTGGTCGACGCGGTACTCGCGATCGGGTGCTTCCTGAGCATCATGGTCATGGCCGTGCTCAACCATCGCCTGGAGTGGTGGGTGGCCGCCCTGGCCGCGGTGAGCACGCTGCCGCTCCTGTGGCGGCGGCGGTTCCCCCTGCTCGTGAGCGCCGTGACGGGGGCCGGCACCGGCGCCCTCTTCCTCACCGGCTCGATGGGCGGGATCCCCGCCGCATCGCTGATCGCGACCTACGGCCTCGCCTCACTGTCCCCTCCCGCGCGGATGCTGGCCGGAGTGCTCTGCACCATCGCGGGGTTCGCCTCCGCGGCGGTGCTGCAGCATCACCAGCCGCTCAGCTACGGTCCCACGGCGGCGGCGTTCGTCGTCGCCTACGCCCTGGGCGCCGGCGCGCGAGCGCGCAGGGACCGCATCGCCGTCCTCGAAGAGCGCGCGCGGCGGCTCGCCGCCTTCCTCACCCGCACCTTGAGGTGAGCGCCTTCGTCCCGAATCCCGGACCTGGCCGGGCCGGTCGCTCACCGTCAGCGCCTCTTCAGCAGAAGCTCGGTGTTACGGTCGCCGGGCAGGCCCGCCAGCCCGCTCCGCATGCCTGGGGAGTTGAACGAGAGCTCCCGGTAGAGCGCGGCCAGGCCGCTTTGGGACAAATCGGTGAAGTCGGTGCGGTGCGGCGCGGCCGACTCCACCAGCGTGGTGAACAGTGACAGCGTCCCATCATGGTTGTCAGCCAGCTCGACGACCCTCGCCAGCTGCGGGTAGTCGACGTGGGAGGCGGTGGAGACCTCCCAGAAGCCGTGGTGAGCGACGATCTTGTTGAGATGGGAGTGACCGTTGACCCACGCGGCCACGTTGCCGTGCTTGCTCAGCACTGCCAGCAACTCCTGCCCGCCGTGGCGCTTCTCGTGCGGGCGGGCCGGATGGGGGGCGAGGTTGGTCATGGCCCAGCTCGGGTGATGACTGAAGATCAGCGCGGTGTCGTCGGCGTGGGTCTTCAGGGTCCGCTCCAGCCAGGCCAGCTGCCGCGTGCCGACCGATCCGCGGTAGTCGCCGCCGCGATCGGTGGTGTCCAGGCTGATGCCGACGACCCCGTCGGCGATCCGGAAGGAGTAGTCCAGCCGGCCGCTGTCGAGATTGTCCCGGGTGTAGCCGTGGCCGACGGGTCCCGAGCCGGTGTAGGCCGGGTCGAGGTGAGCGGCGATGTAGGCGTGCGGGCTCAAGGGGGCGCGGCGCTCGTCGGCGGTGACCGTGCGGGCCTTGCCCTTGTAGCGCTTCCACGCGGTGCGGAAGCGGGCGCCCGTGGGGTCGCCCCGGCGCAGTGCCTGGTAGACGGCGCCGGCCTCGGAGGCGGGCAGGGCGAACAGCTTGCGCGAGCCGGTGGCCAGATCGGCGAAGAAGCCACCGGCCGTGGAATAGGCACCGCCGAAGAGCTGGTCGTGATTGCCGACGGTGGAATACCACGGTACGGCCAGGCCGGGGCTGCTCACCTCGCGGATGACCGCCTCCAGGAAGCCGTCCAGGCGGGGGAACCCTACCCGCTTGTCGACGTCGCGCTTGCCGGAATCGGGCTGCCAGTAGAGGCCGAGGCCGGAGTTCTGCACGCCCTCATACCCGCCGGGGTCGCCGGTGTTGGGGGTGAAGCGGCCGCCGGTCATGGCGGTGAGGAACCACTCCATCTCGATCCGGGAGTTGTTGTCGGTGTTGTCACCGGTGGTCATGACGAAGCCGATCGGCGCCCGGGTGGCCGGGCCGTACCGCAGGGCGTTGACCTGTTCGATCAATGAGACGGCGCCGACGGCGGTCAACGCCTCCTGCGGGCGCCAGGAGCCCGTGTCCCCGGCCCGCAGGAACTCATAGCGCTGCGGGTTCTGCACGTCGGTGATGTGCAGGTCGGTGAACTGGACGAAGCAGGCGAGCGCCGTACGGCGGTCGGCCCTGCCCTTCTTGGCCTCGGCCAGCTCGGTGCGGGTCACCCGCCGCCAGCCGGGGCCGTCGGACAGCCTGCGGTATCCGCCGGTGCCGTGGCGCGGTCCGGCGACGGTGTGGACCGTCGTCGAGGGCGTCACGGTCGAGGAGATGGCCGGGGCGGAGGAAAGTGCCATCTCCAGCGCGACGCCCGAGGCGGTCATACCGGAGGCGAGGAGGAAGGCGCGGCGGCCGAGGGCGGGACCCATGATGCTCCCAGTGGTGGCGTCGAGGGATGCGTCCACTGGGGATGTTTGACAGTGGGAATGACTCCCGGCCTAACACGGCTGAAACGCTGTCCAGCCATATATGGCCTAGAAATAGCCGTATGTGATACGGACACCTGGTGACAGCAGGCCGGAAGCCTGCCGCTCTCCCGCCGTTCAGATAGGGCGTGGTCTCGGGTGCGCGAGGTCGCCTGCGGTCAGCGGTAGGTGAAGCAGTAGTTCGACTTGGCCTTGAACCGGTGGAAGGCCTGCTGATCGGGGTAGCGCCAGCGGCAGCCGGCGTCGCGCCGGCTCTGGGTGAGGTACATCGTGTCGCCCTTCCGCTTGACGCAGTACGCGCCGGGCGTGGGCGTCTCGCGGTATTCGACCCACTCCCAGCCGAGCGTCACGCAGTACTCGGTGAAGTGTCCCGGTCCGAGCTCCACGAGCCGCTTCGCCGGCGTGGGCGAGGGCCGCGCCGGCGTCGACACCGGCGAGTCGGCCGGGACCGGCGCGGTCGTCCGCGAGCGGCGGGCGGTCGGCCGTGCGGTGACCGTCCTCGTGGGGGCGGGCCGCGTGGTGTCCGGCCCGGCCGTGGACGGTCTCACCCGGGGCCGGCCCGAGGAGACGGGCGACGCGGACCGCGACGGCTTGGCCGTGCGGCCGGGCGACGGGGCGGCGGACGGCGATGAGGCACCGCCGGCTGCCGGGGCCGTGCCGGCCGCCGCCCGCTCCGTCGTGGAGGCGCCGGTTCCCGCGAAGGGCGGGTGCAGAGACGGCAGCAGCGCGACGACGGCGGCCACCGTGACCGCCACGGCCACGACCACGGCGGCGACGGTGGCCCCCACCCGCCCGCGCCGGCCGCCGCCCGGCGCGGTGTCCGGCGCGGTGCCCGGCGCGGTGCCCGGCGCGGGCGTGCCGGGCGGGCTCACGGGCGGCCCGGACGAGCCGGAGGTCGCGACGGCGGACGCGGCCGGGCCGCCCGGCGGTGACCCGGCCGAAGCGGATTCGGCGGGCGCGGACGGCATGGCCGGCGCCGCCGGCGCACTTCGCGGGTCGTGGCGCGGGCCCACCAGGTGGTCGAGGATCTCCCGTGCGGCCGGGCGGCGTGCCGGATCCTTGGCGAGGCAGGCCGTGAGCAGGTCGCGCAGCGGCGCCTCGACGCCGTCCAGGTCGGGCTCGTGGTGCAGGATCCTGTTGATGATGGCGGGGATCGCGTCGGCGCCGAACGGCGCGCGTCCGGTGGCGGCGAACGCGATGGTGGACGCCCAGGCGAACACGTCGAGGGCGAAACCGAGCTCGCCCGCCGTGAACTGCTCGGGCGCCATGTAGGCGGGCGTCCCAACGATCTGGCTGGTCATCGTGCTCGTCCCGGCGAGGGCGCGGGCGATGCCGAAGTCGATGACCCGAGGCCCGTCCGGTCCGATCAGCACGTTGTGCGGTTTGAAGTCGCGGTGGAGGACCCCGGCGTCGTGCAGGGCGACCAGAGCGGTGGCCGTGCCGATGGCGAGCCGTTCGAGCGCGCCGCCCGACAACGGCCCCCGCGCGGCCACCACCTCGTTCAGCGAGGGCCCCTGGACGTACTCGCTCACGATGTACGGCCGGCCGCCGTCCATGCCGGACTCGAGCACCTGGGCCGTGCAGAACCGGGCGACCCTCCGGGCGAGCTCCGTCTCCCGGGCGAAGGCGGCCTGGGCCACGGCGTCCTGGCCGAGCCGCGCGTGGAAGAGCTTGACGGCGACGAGGTCGCCGGACTCCGACTCGCCGAGGTAGACGACGCCCTGCCCTCCCTCGCCTATCCTGCCGGTGATCCGACAGGAGCCCAGGCGTGCGGGATCGCTCGGCTCCAGCGGCTGCGGCATGACTCTCCGGGGGGTCGGGGGCACGTACGAACCCCCAGTATCCCCGCGGAAGATCGCTCTCAGGTCCCGTTCGCGAGGATCGCGCTGAGCCGGCGACCTTGCCGTGTCCTCGGCCGAGCCATGACGGGACAAACGCTCTCCCGCGTCGGCCCGCACACCGGCCGTGTGCCTGGCATGCCTTCCACCCCGGGGTGAAAGAGATCAGTGACGGGATATGTGCGGAAATGTTGGGCCTTGACGGATGACTCAACCACTGTAAAGGTTCTTTTCAGAGAGCGCTCTCACGTCTCGTCCACCCCCCAGAAGGACTGCCGTGAGACTGACCGTGCTGACGGGCGTGGCGGTGTTCGCCGTCGCGCTCGTCCTCCCGGGCGTGCCCGTGCACGCCGCCCCCTCCCCCGTCCCCCCGCCGGGTCCCGCCGCCCCCTCCACCGGCACCGCGGCGACGATGCAGCAGGCGCTGCAGCGCGATCTGCGCCTGACCCCCGAACAGGCGCGGGTCCGCCAGACGCACGAGGCCGCGGCGGCGGCCGTCGAGCGCCGGGTGCGCGCCGAGCTCGGCGACCGCTTCGCGGGCGCCTGGTACGACCCGGCGCAGCAGCGCCTGGCCGCCGGTGTCCTCGACGCGGGCGACACCGAGCGTGTACGCGAGACGGGGGACGCCGAGCGTGTACGCGAGGCAGGTGCCATCCCCGTCTCCGTGAAGCGCGGTGACAGGCAGCTGAACGACGTCAAGGCCGCGCTCGACCGGGCCGCCGGCCGTGCCGGGACCGGCGTCTACGGCTGGTACGTCGACCCCGCCGCCAACGCGGTCGTTGTGTCGGCGGCCGACCGGGCCGCGGCTGAAGGCTTCGTGCGGGCCGCGTCCGCGGACGCGGCGGCGACGCGGATCGCCGTCGCCCAGGCTCCCCGTCTCGTGTACGACCTCCGGGGCGGCGACCAGTATGTCATCAACGGCAACGTGCTGTGCTCCGTCGGGTTCTCCGTGAACAACGGCGGGTTCGTCACGGCCGGGCACTGCGGGCGCGCCGGCAACCCGACGCTGGGCTACAACAACGCCGCCCAGGGCACATTCGCCGCCTCGTCGTTCCCCGGCGACGACTACGCCTGGGTGCGCACCAACGGCGACTGGACGCCGCGCCCCTGGGTCAACGACTACGGTGGCGGCACCGTCCCCGTGGCCGGCTCGCAGGAGGTCCCGGTCGGGGCCTCGATCTGCCGCTCCGGACGCACCACCGGCTGGCGCTGCGGGGTCGTCCAGGCCAGGAACGTCACCGTGAACTACTCCGGCTCACTGGTCTACGGACTCACCCAGACCTCCGCCTGCGCCGAGGGGGGCGACTCGGGCGGCGCCTACATCTCCGGCGACCAGGCCCAGGGCGTCACCTCCGGCGCCGCGGGCAACTGCTCCACCGGCGGCGTCACCTTCTTCCAGCCGGTCAACGAGATCCTCGGCGCGTATGGCCTGAGCCTCACCACCACCGGCGGCGACACGAGCTCACTGATCAGCGGCCTCAACGGCAAGTGCGTCGACGTACCCGGCGCCGACTTCCGCGACGGCGCCCCGCTGCAGATGTACACGTGCAACGGCACCATCGCACAGAAATGGACGTTCACCGGCGGCACGCTGCGCACGCAGAACAACCTGTGCATGGACGTCGCCTGGGGATCCAGGGACAACGGCGCGGTGATCCAGATCGCGACCTGCAGCGGCAACCCCGCTCAGCAGTTCGTGCTCAGCGCGGCGGGCGACCTGGTCAATCCGCAGTCCGGCAAGTGCGTCGACATCGACGCCTGGAACACCGGCGACGGCGCCCGGCTGATCCAGTGGGAGTGCCACGGCGGCGCCAACCAGAAGTGGCGGCGGGGCTGATGCCGATGATCCAGCTTCGCCGGACTCTCGCCGCCGCGTCCGCCCTCCTGCTCACGGCGGCCTGCCTGATCCTCACCGGGCTCACCGGGCTCACCGTGCCCGCCGCGTCCGCCGCCGTCTGGCAGCCGAAGACGCCGCCCCTGTCCACGCCCTGGACCGCCCAGGTGTCCCCCGCCAACGCCCTGCCCGACTATCCGCGGCCCCAGCTCGTCCGGTCCGACTGGCTCAACCTCAACGGCGTGTGGGAGTTCACCGGCGCGCCGAACCTCGACTCGCCCCCGGTCGGCCGGACGCTGCCCGAGGGCGTGCTCGTGCCGTACCCGATCGAGTCGGCGCTGTCGGGGATCAAGCGCCACGAGGACACCATGTTCTACCGGCGGACGTTCACCGTCCCGTCCGGCTGGTCCGGGCGCCGGGTGATGCTCAACTTCGGGGCGGTCAACTGGGAGACCCGGGTGTGGGTGAACGGCGTCCAGGCCGGCCGGCACACCGGCGGCTACGACGCCTTCTCCTTCGACATCACCTCCGCCCTGCGGTCCGGGGACAACGAGCTGATCGTCGGGGTGTCCTCGCCGATCGACGGCGGCACGTTCCCCATCGGCAAGCAGCGCCGTAACCCGAGCGGCATCTGGTACACCGCGTCGTCGGGCATCTGGCAGACGGTGTGGCTCGAACCGGTGAACGCCGCGCACGTCACCCGGCTCGACACCACGCCCGACGTGCCCGCCGGCGTCCTGGACCTGGTCGTGCGGGGCACCGGCGACCAGGCCAGGGCCGAGGTGCTGAGCGGCGGCACGGTCGTCGGCTCGGCCACCGGCGCGGTCGGCTCGCACATCCGCGTCCCCGTCCCGAACGCCCGCCTGTGGTCCCCGGACGACCCGTTCCTGTACGACCTGCGCGTCACGCTCACGGGGAACGGCGGCGGTGACGTCGTGACCGGTTACTTCGGCATGCGGTCGATCGGCAAGGCGGTCGTCGGCGGCGTGCTGCGCCCGGTGCTGAACGGGAAGTTCGTGTTCCACCTCGGCACCCTCGACCAGGGCTACTGGCCGGACGGGATCTACACCGCGCCGACGGACGAGGCGCTGCGCTTCGACCTGGAGCGGCAGAAGGCCCTGGGCTTCACCATGGTCCGCAAGCACATCAAGGTCGAACCCGCCCGCTGGTACTACTGGGCCGACAAACTCGGACTGATGGTGTGGCAGGACATGCCCTCGCTGGACGCGGTGGACGACCCGCCGGAGCGCAGCCACGCCAACTACGAGTCGGAGCTGCGCAGGATCGTCGACCAGCTCAAGGGGATCACGTCGATCGTGATGTGGGTCCCGTTCAACGAGGGCTGGGGCGAGTACGACAACCAGCGCATCGTCGACCTGGTCCGGTCCATCGACTCGACCCGGCTGATCGACCACGACTCCGGGTCGAACTGCTGCGTCTCCGACCCGGAGCCCACGAACGGCGACGTGATCGACGACCACTGGTACCAGGTGCCCGGAGAGGGCGACACCCGGCTTCCCACCGCCACCCGGATCGCCGTGCTCGGCGAGTTCGGCGGCCTCGGCCGGCGCGTCCAGGGACACGAGTACCAGCCCGGCGCCGGATTCGCCTACGGCGACCTGTACCCCGACGAGGGGTCGCTGACCAACCGGTACGTCGAGATCACCAGGCAGGTGGAACGGCTCGTGCACACCCGCGGGCTGTCCGCCTCGGTCTACACCGAGCCGTACGACGTGGAGAACGAGGTCAACGGGTTCTACACCTACGACCGCCGGGTGCCGAAGATGACCGAGGCGCGGGTGCGGGAGGCCAACCGGCGCCTGCTGGCGGTCGCGGCGGGCACCGACGTTCCCCGGGGTGAGCCGGTGTCGCTGCGGGTGACCACGCCCGGCTACACCGGCCGCTACCTGCGCCACCAGGACGGGCTCGCGCGCACCGACGTGATCGACGGCGGGAGCGCCGACCTGGCCAAGCAGGACGCCACGTTCTGGACGCGCCCGGGCCTGGCCGACTCCTCGTGCGTGTCGTTCGAGTCGCGCGACTTCCCCGGCGAGTATCTGCGCCACTCGGACTACCGGCTGCGCAGGGACCGGCAGGACGGCACGGCCCTGTTCGCGGCCGACGCGACGTTCTGCCCGCGCGAGGGGCAGGGCGGGACCAGGCTGGAGTCCTACAACCTGCGCGGCCACTTCGTCCGCCACTACAACGCGCTCGTCTACGTCGCGAAGCAGGGCGGCGCCAACCCCTGGGACGCCGCCGCGAGCTTCGCCGCCGACACCACATGGGCGGTGACCGTCCCACTGTGGCGCAGCGGCGCCGGCCTGCCGCTGGACCAGGCCCGGTCGTTCCGGGTCACCACTGCGGGGTTCACCGACCGCTACCTGCGGCACCGGGACAGCCTGGCCCGCACCGACGTGGTCACCGCCGGGAGCGACGCGCTGCTGAAGTCCGACGCCACCTTCGTCGTACGGCGCGGCCTGGCCGACCCGACCTGCTACTCGCTGGAGTCGCGCAACTATCCGGGCCGTTACCTGAGACACGCGAACTTCCGGGTCCGTCTGGACGCCCCGGACGGCGGTGAGCTGTTCCGCCGCGACGCCACCTTCTGCGCGCAGCCCGGGAGCACCCCGGGGAGCGTGCGCCTGGCGTCGCTCAACGAGCTGGGCACCAGCGTCCGGCACTACGCCGAGGAGGTCTGGGTCGCCTCCGGCGGCGGCGCGCATCCCTACGACAACCCGGCCTCGTACGCCGAGGACGTGAGCTGGGCCGTCACCGCCGCCTGGGCGCCCTGACCGGAAGGAGAGCCGTCGTGCGGAGGGCTCCGCACGACGGCTCGAAAGGTGCTACGCCGCGCGGCCCTCCAGGCCGGCGATCGCGATCGTCCCGGAGGTGCCGCGCAGGCCGAAGCCGTAGCGGAAGCCGTCACGGGCCTGCGGCGTGGCGAGCGCGCCGCCGATGTCCGCCGTACGCAGCGGACGCCACCGGCCGCCGGTGTAGGCGAAGGAGGTGATCGTGTCGCCGGACAGCACCAGCGCGAACCGGTCGCCCGGTTCCAGGCTCAGCGGGGCGTCGCCGGGCGTGTCCAGGAACCGGCCACCGACCCGCACGTTGATGCCCGACTGCTTGCGGGTGTTGTTGTACCAGGCGGTCACGTAGTTCCCGGCGTCCTTGACCCAGCCGGTGAACAGGCTGTCCTCCGGGCTGCCGGTCCCGGCGAACGTCCCCGCCGTCACCACGCTGATGGCGTCGGCGGACGACAGCGCCGCCGGTCCGGCGACCAGGCCGAAGAACGGCCGCGTGCCACCGCCCGCGAACCGGCCGCCACCCGCCGTGACCGCCGGCAGCGCCTCGCCGCCCTCGGGCTTATGGAGGGTGTAGCCCGCCGAGGTGTCCGTGCCGAAGTCGTCCCGGATTTCCGCCTTCCCGTACGCGTCCGGGTCGAGCCCCACGGTCACCTGATCGTAGGGGCTCACGGCCCGCGCCGACCCGTCGTACTCGGCGGTCGCGCGCAGCGGGTGGGCGCCGGGGCGCGGCGCGGTCCCGGCGGGCGGCCCGACCCGCCAGCGTACGGTGAACTCGCCGCCCGGCCGGACCACCGGGGTGCGCGGGGTGTCGACCGGCTCGGCCGACCAGCCCGGCGGCACGGCCAGCGAGGCCGTGACCCGGGTGGCGGGCGTGCGGCCCCGGTTGGCGAAGGTGGTGGTCACCTCGACGGGGACGCCGGGCCGCGCCTGCCCGGCGACGGCCACGTCCACCGTGGTGTCGGCCGCGGCGGGTGACCACGCCTGCAGTTCGGTCACGCCGACGTACGCGCCGGGCGGATTGCCGAACACCAGCCGGATCTTCGTCGTGGTCAGGGGCGGGAACGTGACGCGGTTCAACGCCGCGCCCACGGGCCGTTCGGGGGTGCGCGTCTGGCCCGGCACCTCGCGCCACGCCGCGCCGTCCCAGTACTCCAGCCGGTACGACGCCGGGGCCCTCACCCCGCCGCCGTCGTCGTAGGCGTGGAACCGCACGTCATTCACCCGGGTCGGAACGCCGAAGTCCACGCCGAGGTGGTCCTCGTCGTTCGGGGAGCGGTAGTTGGTCCAGCGGTTGTGCGGGACGTCGTCGTAGTAGATCCGCCCGTCCACGGCGTCCCACACGTTGTCGATGCCGTTGGTGTACGACGCGAACGGCTTGGGGTAGCCGGCGCCGTACGGGTTGGCGGCGTCGTCACTCGGCCGCGACGACCGGCCGGGCGTCACGGCGGCCGGCACGCGGGCGGTCAGCTCGCCGATGCCGGCCCGGTGCGCCGCGGGCCTGCCGTCCACGTAGACGCGCATGCCCGCGCCCTGGCCGTACCTGGTGCCGTCGCGGTCCCACAGGACCGTCACGTTGTGCCCGTGGTAGGGCACGTTCTCCAGCGCGAAGTAGTCCCACCCGGCCGGGACGAGCGGGTTCAGCACGACCCTGCCGTCCGGCTGCGGGCGCAGCCCGATCAGGCCGCTGATCACCAGGTCGTTGAAAGTGGAGTGGTTGTAGTGCTCGCTGTGTCCCCGGGAGTCGTAGATCCAGCGCGGCTCGTCCGGGTGGTGCGCCTCGGCGACGTACGGGCGGCCGTCCTTGTACTGCGTGAGCGCGTAGCCGCGCAGCAGGGCGTAGTAGTCGGCGGCGGTGACCACGTCCTGGTCGTAGTCGTCGAGCAGGTTGGCCATCGCGGTGAGCGTCGTCGAGGTGGAGTAGGGCCAGCTCGGCCCGTCCCAGTGGCAGCAGCCGCTCAGCGCGTCCCGCATGAACAGCGGGCTGCGCCGCTCCGCGGTGGCCGGGCCGTACGGCGCGGCGAACCCCTGCGGGTCGAGCAGCTGCGCCCACGCCTTCTCCGTGCCCGGCTCGGCCATGTGGAACGCCCACGGCACGAACCCGATCTGCTCCCGGGTGGACACCAGCCGCTGCCGAGGGTCCAGGTCCGCGCGGGCCTTGTGGTAGAAGAAGGACCGCTCGGGGTCCCACAGGTGACGGTGCAGCGCGTCCCGCAGCGACGCCGCCCGCTTCTCGAACTTCCCGGCCAGGGCCTTGTCGCCGCTCATCGTCGCGATGGCGGCGATCGCCCTTGCGTCGCCGTACTGGTAGGCGTTCAGCGTCGGCCGGTAGCCCGCGCCGCCGTGGTAGGGGTCGGCAGGGTCGGTCTCGTAGGAGGAGGCGGTGTACTCCATCGCGTCCCACACCGGCACCGACCAGTACAGGCCGAGCTTCTTGTCGTACTGGCCGCCCCACTTGTCGTACTGCCGGACCAGGTCGGGCAGCAGGCCCTCGACGAAGGAGGCGCCGCCGGTGACCAGGTAGCGCTGGTAGGCGGCGTCGGCCGCCCACCAGGAGTACTGGTGCGCCCAGTCGTCGGTGTCCTTGTTGACGTAGTCCTCCCTCGGCTTGGGACCGGCGCCCGGCCCCTGCAGCCAGTACGTGAGGTAGTCGTCGACCGGGCGGGTGTCGCGCAGCCACCGCCCCTCGTAGACGTGGTGACCCGCGGCGGCGACGATGCCGCCGAGCGGGGCGGAGTATCCGGGCGGGTTGTGGAACTCGGTGATGACGTGGCCGGTCGCGGAGTCGGTGTAGCGGATGTGCCGTTTGTAGGTGCTCCAGCGGTAGTAGTAGACGTCCTGGATCTCCCGGTCGGGCACCTCCAGGAACGGGATGTTGGCCTTGTACCACTCCGGCTCGGCGTAGCCCGACACGAACGCGTCGTGGTCGAGGAAAGCGGTGCCCTTCCCGACCTCCGGGTACGTCGCGGGCGGTGCCTGGCCGGGGGCGGCCTCGGCCGTGGCGGGGATCAGGGCGGTCGGCGCGGCCAGCGCCGCGAGCGTCGCGAGCACGGCGACGGCGTGTCTCATTGCCACCTCAGGCGTTCTCAGCATTCCGGCGTTTCAGGGGTTTTCCGGAATGACGGCGGCTCGGCGGTGCCCGGCTCTCCCATATCGGATCGGGTACGACCGAATCTGTTCGATATTGCACAGTCTTGAGCACTACTGACAGAAAGACAAGATGTCTCTGCTTGCTTCCGGCCGGACCCGAGCGGAGCGTTCCGGTTACAGGTGCGTCCCATGGGTACGCCCCGGCACACATGCCTGTGCTTGCGAGGTGGGCCATGAGGTGTTCCACGTCGCGTCTCACGTGCGCGCGTTCCCGCTTACGCCGGCGCGCCGGCGCGTGCGTCGCCGTCCTCGCCGTCCTCGCGCCCGCGGCGGCGCCCCGGGTGCGGCCCGGGGCCGACGTCATGCAGAAGCTGCTGGACGACCTGGTGCGCAGGGACGGCTTTCCGGCGGCCCTCGCCTCCGTACGGGGCAGGGACGGGCGTGTCCGCAGCTACACGGCGGGGGTGGGTGACCTGCGGACCAGAGCCAGGGCGCCGGTGGACGGGGAGGTCCGGATCGGCAGCAACACCAAGACCTTCGTCTCCGTGGTCGTCCTGCAACTGGCGGGCGAGGGAAAGGTCCGGCTGGACGAGCCGGTCGAGACCTATCTGCCCGGCCTCATCCGAGGGAACGGGAACGACGGCCACCGCGTCACCGTGCGGCAACTGCTGCAGCACACCAGCGGCCTGCCCGAGTACACGGCGTTCCTGGACCTGGCCGTCGCGCCATACCGGTACGACTACTACGAACCCCGCCGGCTACTGGACATGGCTTTACAGCAGAAGCCGGCCTTCTCGCCCGGCACCCGGTGGAAGTACACGAACACCAACTACATCGTCGCCGGGCTGCTCGTCGAGCGGGTCACCGGCCGCCCGCTGGCCGAGGCGATCACCAACCGGGTGATCAGACCGCTCGGTCTGCGCCACACCTACTTTCCCGCGGTCGGCGAGCGAGGCGTCAGGGGACCCCACCCGGACGGCTACCAGCAGGACCTGGGCAAACCGCTCGTCGACATGACCGACCTGGATCCCTCCTGGGCTTGGGCCGCCGGGCAGATGGTCTCCACCCCGGCCGAGATCAACCGTTTCTTCGGCGCCGTCGTCCGCGGCAAGCTGCTCAGGCCCGAGCAGTTGAAGGAGATGCGCCGCACTGTCGCCGTCTCCCCAAGCGCACCCGGCAAGGGCTACGGACTCGGGCTGTTCCGCCGGCCCCTGAAATGCGGCGGTGAGAGCTGGGGGCACGGAGGCGACATTCCCGGCTACTCGACCTGGAACTCGGTCACCGATGACGGCCGTGCCGCCGCGATCGCCGTCACCCGGACCCCGTTCCCCTCCGACGCCGCCGAGCAGCACCTCGATGCGGCGATCCAGACGGCCCTGTGCGGCAGGTGAATGCACGGGGAGATGCGCGAGGGCACCCCCGCGGGTGGCGGGGGTGCCCGTGGCGCTCCTCCTGGTCAGGAGCGCGTCATCGCGGTTTCGCCGGTCAGGAGGCGCTGCACGTCAGGGTCGGCGTGTCGGCGCTGCCGTTGGCGGTGAAACCGAAGGTGGTGGTGCCGTTGGCGGACAGCGTGCCGTTCCACGACTCGTTGCGCACGGTGACCGAGGCGCCGGAGCCGGACTTGAGGCCGCCCCACAGCTGGGTGATGGACTGCGAGCCGGACCAGCTCCAGTTCACCGTCCAGCCCCTGACCGACGAGTTGCCGGCGCGGACCGTGACCTCGGACTGGAAGCCGCCGGGCCAGGAGTTGACCGTACGGATCGTCGCGCCGCATCCGCCGGGCTCCGGCGAGTCGCCGGGCGACGGGCTGACCGGGGGCGTGGGGCTCGGACTCACCGGCGGGCTCGGGCTCGGGCTCACCGGCGGGGTGGGGCTGGGCGAGGTGTCCGGAACGGCGGCGTTGAGGGCGTTGAGGACCGCGTCGTAGGCGGGCTTCTTGTTGCCGCCGCTGAACAGCAGCGGGGTGTCGCCCGAGCGCCAGGAGTCCTGGTCACGGACGCCCCACACGGTGATGCCGTTGCAGCGGGGGACGGCCAGGCAGTCGTTGACGACGTTGGCGTAGGTGGTGGGGGAGGCGCCCTGGATGTCCAGCTCGGTGATCTGCACGTCGACCCCGAGGGCGGCGAAGCTGGAGATGGTGGTGCGGTAGTTGCTGTTGTAGGGGCTGCCGCTGTTGAAGTGCGACTGCAGGCCGACGCAGTCGATCGGCACGCCGCGGGCCTTGAAGTCCTTGACCATGTTGTAGACGCCCTGCGTCTTGGCCCAGGTCCAGTTGTCGATGTTGTAGTCGTTGTAGCAGAGCTTCGCGTCGGGGTCGGCGGCGCGCGCGGTGCGGAAGGCGACCTCGATCCAGTCGTTGCCGGTGCGCTGGAGGTTGGAGTCGCGGCGGCCGCCGTTGCCGTCGTCGAAGGCCTCGTTGACCACGTCCCAGGCGTAGATCTTGCCCTTGTAGTGGGCCATGACGCCGTTGATGTGGTTGATCATGGCCTGGCGCAGCGCGCTGCCGCTGAGCGACTGCATCCAGCCCGGCTGCTGCTGGTGCCAGGCCAGGGTGTGGCCGCGGACCCGCTTGCCGTTCTGCACCGCCCAGTTGTAGACCCGGTCGGCGTTGGTGAAGTTGAACTGGTTCTGGTTCGGCTCGGTCGCGTCGATCTTCATCTCGTTCTCGGCCGTGACCATGTTGAACTCACGGCCGGCGATCGTGGTGTACTGCGAGTCGCCGAGCTTGCCCGCACTGATCGCCGTACCGAAGTAACGCCCGCTGCGGGCGGCGGCAGCGCCCAGGGTCGTGGCCGGCGGGCCTCCGGTCGGGGTGGCCGAGGGGCTCACCGGCGGGGTCGGAGACGGGCTGTCCGGCGGCGTGGGCGACGGAGAGGGAGACGGCGAGGTCGTCGTGGTGCTGTTGAGGCCGAGGAAGTCGATCGCGTAGGAGATCATGCCACCCAGCGGCAGCGAGTGGCCCTGACCGGAGACGCTGACGCCCTCGACCGGCGGCTGCGTGCCGGTGCTGCCGTACCGGGTGCGGGTCCAGCCCGACGAGGGGCTGTCGGTGGACGCCGGCGTCTGGCTGAGGCCGTGGAGGTTGGTCCACTGCTTGATCTCTTCGCCGAAGTTGTTGTAGTGCAGCGTCGTGTCGGTGGTGCCGTGCCACAGCTGCATGCGGGGGTAGGAGCCGCTGTAGCCGGAGTACATCGAGCGGGCCAGGTCACCCCACTGCTGGGCGGTCTTGATGCTCTGCCCGCCGGAGCACTGGCTGTTCCAGGTGGAGCCGTCGGTGGTGGCGAAGCACCCCGCCGGGACGCCGCTGAACGCCGAGCCCGCCGTGAACACGTCCGGATACTCGGCCGCCAGCACGTTGGTCATCATCGCGCCGGAGGAGACGCCGCTGACGTAGACGCGGCCGGGGTCCACGTTGTAGCGCGACTTGGCGTAGTCGACCATCGACATGATGCCGACCGGGTCGCTGCCGCCGCCCCGCCTCAACGCCTGGGGTGAGTACACGTCGAAGCACTGGCCGCTGCGCGTGGCCTCGGGGAACACGATGATGAACCCGTACTGGTCGGCCGCCGTGACGTAGTCGCGGAAGTACCCGCTGAACAGTGCCGACGCGGTGCCCGTGCAGTAGTGGACGGCGACCAGCAGCGCGGGCCGGGCGGCCACCCGGTCCGGCACGTAGATGTACATGTTCAGGTTGCTCGGGTTGTTGCCGAAGCTGGTCACCCGGGTCAGCGAGGCCGCGGCTGCCGGTCTGGTGACCAGCAACGTGGTCACCGCGACCACGGGCATCAGCACGGCGGCCAGTAAGGCCACGATGCGTCGTCTCACGTGGACTGTCCTTCCTCCGGTTGCGCCGATCCGGACGAGCGCCGGCGACGCCTGATGTTTCCGAAGACTGCATAAAACTTTCAGGCCGCTCAAGCCGCAGGTCCACGGCGAACCGGCCGAGCCATGGAGCGGGAGGTCAGGGGTGGCGAGCACCGCTCCACGGGTCAGTCGTTCTGGAAAGTTTCATGTCAGCTCCGAAAAATTCCAGCGTCGCTCCGCTGGGACGCGCCGTGAGAACGGCTCGCGGACGGGCATGGTCCGGAGAGTCCGGCGCAGCCGGCGGCGCGAGCGGGCGGGGACCAGGGGCCGTGCCGTACGGGACGGCGGCGACGACGACGAGGAGCCTGGGCATGCTGGAGGTAATCGGCGCGGGACTTCCGCGCACCGGGACGACGTCGACGAAGGCGGCCCTGGAACGACTCGGCTTCGGGCCCTGCTACCACACCTTCGAGGTCATGCTCCACCCGGAGCTGGCCGAGCGGTGGCTGCCCGTCCGCTCCGGCGGGCCGGCCGACTGGGATGTGGTCTTCGAGGGCTTCCGGTCCTGCGTGGACTGGCCCGCCGGCTTCTTCTGGCGGGAGCTGGCGCAGTCCTACCCCGACGCCAAGGTCGTCCTCACGGTCCGGGACCCGCGCAGCTGGTATGCCAGCTTCCGCGTGCTGGGCTCGCTCAGCTCGCGCGGGCCGATGCGGGAGGACGCGGTCCCCGAGGCCGTCCGTCCCGTCGTCGCCGCGCTGACGAGCCTGCGGCCGCTCTTCGAGCGCATCAGCAGGTCGGTCTTCGCCGAGGAGTGGCGGCCCGGTCACACGCCGGACGAGGAGCGGGCGGTCGAGGCCTATCACCGGCACGTCGCCGAGGTGCGGGCCGCCCTGCCCGCCGAGCGGCTCCTGGTCTTCGACGTACGCGAGGGATGGGGGCCGCTGTGCGCCTTCCTCGGGGTCACCGCTCCCCCGGGCGGCCCGTTCCCGCACCTCAACGACGCCGCGTCGATCCGCGGGATGTTCGAGCTCATGCACACCGAGGGCCGCGTACGCGTCCCCTTCCAGGGCGGCGGAGGATGACCCGCGCGGGGCGGCAGGGGTGGTCGCGCCGCCCGGGAGCGCGCCGCCCGGGTGGCACTCGCCCATTCACCGTCTCGGCGCGACGGCGAAAGGGCGACCGGGCGTACGCCCCCGGGCGACGCGCCAAGCTCGGACACCCAGAGTGACGAGTCGATCGGGAGTGGTACGACTTCTGTCGCGTCGATCACATGTTTTGTGACCGTAGATCGAACTTATGCCAGTTGTCAACGAAAGTTGGTGCTTTCGCTCACAAAACATCCACACGGTCGTACGTCTTAGCTGACGCGGACGTCAGCCACGGACGTCAAACGCGGTATTGACCATCCGGTAGCACGGTCGTAACAATGTGGGCGTCTCGCGCTCGACCGGCGGTGGCACGCCGGCGGAGTCAGGCAGCGTTCTGTCCAGTGTTCGATCAACGTTCGATCACGACGCGTTCGGCGCACGCGTCCTCACGAAGGGGACGATGCGTGCGGCCGCCCTGGCGACCACTTCCGAGTGCGACCTCCATGGCCGCGACCTCGCCGATTTCGGCGTGGGCGCATCTCCCCGGCATCGAGCGGCCGGACCGCCACGCTTCCCTGCCGTTGCCGCGGCACGGGTGGCGGCCCGGCCACCCATCTGACGCCCTCCGGCCAAGGAGAAGCATCACGTGAACGGTACCTCCAAGAGGACCAGGCTGATGGCGGCGGCCGCCGCCGCCGTCATGACGGGGCTCCTGACGACGCCGTCGATCGCGACGGCGCAGGAGACGCAGGCGCCCCCGGAGTCCGCCTTCCAGAAGGTGACCCTGAACGACACCCCCGGTGAGCCCATGGACCTCGCCGTCCTTCCGGACGGCAGGGTTCTGCACACCACCCGTGCCGGCACCATCTGGATGCACGACCCGGCGACCGGCCTCAACACGAAGGCCGGCACCATCGACGTGTACCAGCACGACGAGGAGGGCCTGCAGAGCATCGCGCTCGACCCGAACTTCGGCAAGGGCAACAACTGGGTCTACCTGTACTACTCGCCGCCGCTGAACACCCCGGTCGACGACCCCAAGACGCCCGGCGTGAACGAGGGAGACGCCCCCAACGAGGGCACCGAGGCCGACTGGGAGCGCTTCAAGGGCGCGATCCGGCTGTCCCGCTTCGAGTTCAAGAAGGGTCAGATCGACCTGGCGAGCGAGCAGCGGATCCTCGACGTCCCGGTCGACCGGGGCATCTGCTGCCACGTCGGCGGAGACATCGTCTTCGACGCCGAGGGCAACCTCTACCTGTCCACCGGCGACGACACCAACCCCTTCGCCTCCGACGGGTACACCCCCATCGACGACCGGCCGAACCGCAACCCGGCGTACGACGCCCGGCGCACTTCGGGCAACACCAACGACCTGCGCGGCAAGATCCTGCGGATCAAGCCCAAGGACGGCGGCGGCTACACGATCCCCGAGGGCAACCTGTTCAAGCCGGGCACCCCGAAGACCCGGCCCGAGATCTACGCGATGGGGCTGCGCAACCCGTTCCGCATCGAGATCAACAAGAAGAACGGGGAGCTCTACGTCGGCGACTACTCGCCGGACGCGAACCGCGCCAACCCCAACCGCGGGCCCGCCGGAACCGGCAAGTGGACGATCATCCGCAAGCCGTCCAACTACGGCTGGCCGTACTGCGCCACCGCCAAGCTGCCGTACAACAACTACGACTTCGCCACCCGCACCTCGGGCGCGCCCTTCGACTGCGCGGCGCCGGTGAACGACTCGCGGCACAACACCGGCCTGCGCGAGCTGCCGCCGGTCGAGCAGCCGGACGTGTGGTACAGCTACGGCGCGTCCGCCGAGTTCCCCGAGCTCGGCACGGGCGGCATCTCCCCGATGGGCGGCCCCGTCTACCACTACGACAAGAAGGCGGCGCACGGCCGCAGCCCGGTGGCGTGGCCGGAGTACTACGACGGCGTGCCGCTGCTGTACGAGTGGTCGCGTGACTGGGTGAAGGGCATGCGCCTGGGTGAGGACGGCAAGCTCTCGAAGATCGAGTCCGTCCTGCCGTCGTTCGTCTTCGACAACGCCATGGACATGGAGTTCGGCCCGGACGGCGCGCTCTACGTGCTGGAGTACGGCGACGGCTACTTCAACCAGAACCCCGACGCCCAGCTGGCCCGCATCGACTACATCGGCGAGAACGGCAACCACTCGCCGGCCCCAAAGGCCTCGGCGGACAGGACCAACGGCACGGCGCCGCTCACGATCGCGTTCTCCAGCGAGGGGACCACGGATGCCGACGGCGACCGGCTCCAGTACGCGTGGGACTTCGACGCCGACGGCAAGGTGGACTCGCGCGAGGCCAACCCGACCTTCACCTACAAGGAGAACGGCGTCTACCGCGCGACCCTGAAGGTCACCGATGTGGGCGGCCCCCAGCGCGGGCGCTCGGCCACGGCCGAGGTCGAGGTCGTGGTCGGCAACCAGGCGCCGGTCGTCGAGTTCGTCAAGCCGGCCGACGGGCAGGCGTTCCACTTCGGCGACGTCGTGCAGTTCGAGGTCAAGGTGACCGACGACCAGCCGGTCGACTGCTCCCGCGTCCGGGTGACCTACATCCTCGGCCACGACAGCCACGGGCACCCGCAGACGACCGCGAGCGGATGCACCGGCAGCATCACGACCACGGTGCCCTCGGGCCACGACCCGGCGAACGACAACCTCTCCGGTGTCTTCAACGCCACGTACACGGACCCGGGCGCGGACGGCCTGCCCGCCCTGTCCGGCAGTGACGAGGTGGTCCTGAAGCCGACCCGCTGATCCGGCCGGCTGATCCGGGAGCCGGGGCGGGCGCGTGCCCGCCCCGGCTCCCCAGGATGTGCTGATGCGCCAGCGGAGGCCGTCGAGGGACGGTCGGCGGCGCGGCGGCACGGCGGCCGGCGGTCAGGGGCGCACGGCGTACACCTTGCGGAGCGTCTCGTGCACCGTCCACACGGTGCGCGCGCCGCCGGGCATCAGGACGACGTCCCCCGGGCCGACGTCGAGCACCGGGCCGCCCTCGACCGCGATCGTCGCCCTGCCGCCGAGCACGACGAAGACCTCGTCCGCCTCGCTGTCGGTGCTCACGCCCGGCCCGTGCTGCCAGACACCCACCGCCAGGTCCGTGCCCGACGTCAGCTCCAGGTGGCGGACCTGCGGGTCCCCGGACACGACCTGGGCGGGGTCGAGCGGGTCCGGATCGAGGTCGGCGTCGGCCAGGGCCGCCGCGCGCACCACGCGCGGGGTGACGGTGAACGATTTGTCGTTTTCCACCTGCGGAAGTGTAGGACCCGGCCCGGTGTGACCCGGTGGCGGTCCACCGCCGCCCTCGCCCGCCGGCCGGACTCCGGCGTCGTCGCGATCAGGAGGTACGCCACCGGCCCCGTGCGGAGCCGGTCACGCGTCGCGGCGCTTGAGCAGAACCGCCGCGACGACGATCGTCACCGCGGCGTAGCCGCAGAAGATCGCGAACCCCGTCCACGGCGCCAGTTCGCCGGGCGCGGGACGCACGGACATGATGACCTGACCGGCGTTCGACGGCAGGTACGGAACGACACGCCTGCCCCAATCGGCCGGCAGCACCTCGCCGAGGGTCGGCAGGACCAGCAGCAGTCCGAACAGCGCGGCGACGGCGCCCGCGGTGTTGCGGAGGATGAAGCCGAGCCCCACCCCGAGCAGCCCCACGACGGTCAGGTACAGCCCGGCCCCGGCCACGGCGCGGGCGACGCCGTCCGCCGCGAGCGTGGTGCCCCGCTCGCCCAGGACGGCCTGGCCGCCCAGGAAGGCGGTGAACGACGCCGCGATCATCAAGACGGCCGCGACTACGGTGAACACGCCCGCCTTGGCCCACAGGACCGGGAGCCTGCGTGGCACCGCGGACAGCGTGGCGCGGATCATGCCGGTGGAGTACTCGGCGGTGACCAGCAGCACGCCGAGCACGCCGACGGCGAGCTGGGCGAGGGACACCCCGCGCAGGCCGGCGCCGGCCGGGTCGAACAGCGCCTGGTGCGGCGACCCGGGCAGCGCCGCCTGGGCCGCCATGAACGCGCAGAGCAGCATGCCCGCCCCGATCATCGTCCCGACCGCCGCGACCAGGGTGTACACGGTCGACCGCAGCGACCACAGCTTGATCCATTCCGACCGCATGACCCGGCCCTGGGTGACCCGGCGGCGGTCCACCGCCGGCCCCGCCGTACGGCGGAACGCGGTGACGTTCGCGGTGCTCATGCCGCGCTCCTTTCCACACTGGCCGTGCCCCGGCCGGTGACGCCGTGATACTCGACCGCGTCGCGGGTCAGCTCCATGAACGCCTCCTCCAGCGAGACGTGCACCGGGGTCAGCTCGTACAGCGTCACGCCGTGCCGCGCGGCGATCCGCCCGACGGCCTCGCCGTCGAGGCCCCGCACCTCCAGGACGCCGGTCACGTCGCCGGTGACCGTCACATCCGGGCCGGCCAGCAGGTCGCGCAGCCACTCGGCCTGCGGCGACCGGACGCGCGTGGTCAGGCGGGAGGAGTCGCGGACGAAGTTCGCCACCGCGACGTCGGCGATCAGCCGCCCGCGGCCGACGATGATCAGCTGCTCCGCGGTCAGGGCCATCTCGCTCATCAGGTGCGACGACACGAAGACCGTGCGTCCCTCGGCCGCGAGCCCCTTGAGCAGGGTGCGGATCCACAGGATGCCCTCGGGGTCGAGTCCGTTGACCGGCTCGTCGAGGATCAGCGTCGCCGGGTCGCCGAGCAGCGCGGACGCGATGCCCAGCCGCTGGCCCATGCCGAGTGAGAATCCGCCGACCCTCCTGTGCGCCACCTCCCCCAGGCCGGCCAGGTCGATCACCTCGTCGACGCGCCGCCGCGAGATGCCGGTGGTGGCGGCCAGGGCGAGCAGGTGGTCGTAGCCCGACCTCCCGGGATGGACCGCCCGGGCCTCCAGCAGCGCGCCGACCTCGTGGAGCGGTGCGGCGTGCCGGGTGTAGCGGCGGCCGTTGACGGTGGCGTGTCCGGCGCCGGGGGCGTCCAGCCCGAGGATCATCCGCATCGTCGTCGACTTGCCGGCCCCGTTCGGGCCGAGGAAGCCGGTGACGACGCCGGGCCTGACGGTGAAACTCAGGTTGTCGACGGCGACCTTGCCGCCGTAGCGCTTGGTCAGCCCATTCGCTTCGATCATGAGGAACCTTCTCGCTGACGAGTGTGCCGCGGCCCCCGCGGGCCGCCGGCATGACACTCGCGGCCAAGGCTGTCCCCCCGCTGCCCGTTCCCTGACAGCCGGCTGTCCGCCCTTCGAGGACCCGGACAGTCCGCGGGCAGCGGCGGACGGGAGTGTGACGCCGACGGCCGGCGAAGCCGTGGCGTCGACCGCGTGGGGAGTTCCCCGGCGCGGCGCCGCGCTCCCGACCTCCGTCGCGGCCACAGCCCGTTCCGAAGGGAGCCCCCCGATGACCAGCAGCACCGTCACCGTCACCACCGACGCCGCCCACCGGCGTACCGGCCTGTCCGGCGTGCTCGCCCGCCACTGGCGGACGGGGGTCGCCGCCGCCGGCACCGTCGTCAGCCTGTCTCTGCTGGCGCCGCTGCCCGACGAGGCGCAGGCCTCTGTCAGCGCCTGGTCGGTCCTGCTCGCCGCGGTCATCTACCTCACCTGGGGAACCGCCCGCGGCGAGCTCGCCTCCCGGCGGCTGCTGAGCTTGCAGACCGCCGCCGTGCTCGGCTTCGGCGCGGTCGCGGTGGCCGCGGTCGCCGCCGGCCCGGACGCGGCCCGCTACGTGCTGGCCGCCGGCTGGCTCGCCCACGCCGCCTGGGACGTCGCCCACCACCGCATGGGCCGGGTTGTTCCCCGCTGGTATGCCGAGGCGTGCCTGGTGTCGGACCTGATGATTTCGGCCGCGCTGCTGGCCGTCGGCCTGTGACGGCCCGCCGGGGCCCCGGCGCTGTTCCGCCGGGGCGGCGCCGAGCGGCGAGGTGGCGCCCGTCCCGGTGATGAAGATCAACGGCAGGACGGGACCAAGGGATATGATCTTCGACGTGGCCCGGCTGGTGTCGTACGTCCCGCAGACCGTCGAACCGCTGCCCGGCGACCTGGCGCCGACCGGCGGCCCCGCCGGCAACGGCATGCGCCGGGGCCGGCTGCCGCGCGACGGCGTGTACGAGTTCTTCCTCACCGCCGCCCCGCACCCGGTGACGGGTGCGGCCGGCTCCCCCGTCAACCCCCTCGCCATGAAGTGAGACCACCATGCCGGCAGTAGGCAACGTTCTCATCGTCGGCGGCGGCACCGCCGGATCGGCCCTGGCGATCCCGCTCGCCCGCGCCGGGGTCGCCGTGGACATCGTGGAGATCCGGCCCGCGGTCACCGCGCTCGGCTCGGGCATCACCCTGCAGGGCAACGCGCTGCGGGTGCTGCGCGACCTCGGCGTCTGGGACCGCGTCGCCGCCGCCGGATTCCCGTTCGACTCGCTCGGGCTGCGCGCCCCGGACGGCACGCTGCTCGCGGAGATCCCCGGCGCCCGCACCGGCGGCCCCGATCTGCCCGCCGCGCTCGGCGTGAACCGCCCCCAGCTGACGGCCGTCCTCGCCGACGCCGTACGCGCGGCCGGGGCGCGGACCAGGTTCGGCGTGACCGTGGAGACGCTGACCGACACCGGCGACCGGGTCGACGTGCGGCTGTCCGACGGCACCACCGGCACGTACGACCTGGTCGTGGGCGCCGACGGCATCCGCTCGGCGGTGCGCGGGCTGATCGGGATCGACGACGCCCCGCGGCCGACCGGCTTGGGCATATGGCGCGTCCACACCCGCCGTCCCGCCGGGATCGAGCGCACCGACCTCATCTACGGCGGCCCCTGCTTCACCGCCGGGTACTGCCCGACCGGCCCGGACACCATGTACGCCTATCTCGTCGAGAAGGCCCGCCCACGTGAGGCGGTCGGCGACAGGGTGGCGCACATGCGGGCCCTCGCCGAAGGATACGGCGGGCCGTGGGACGAGATCCGGGAGGACATCACCGACCCCGAGCGCATCAACTACACGTGGTTCGAGTCGCTGCTGGTGGACCGTCCGTGGAACCGCGGCCGCGTCGTCCTGATCGGCGACGCCGCGCACGCCTGCCCGCCCACCATCGCCCAGGGGGCGGCCCAGTGCCTGGAGGACGCCGCCGTCCTGGCCGAGCTGCTGCTCGCCGCCGACAGGCTCGGCCGGCCGGTGTTCGACGCGTTCATGGACCGCCGCCACGAACGGGCGAAGGCCGTGGTCGAGGCGTCCCTGCGGCTCGCCGAGTGGCAGCTGGATCCCGTGCCGGACGCCGACATGCCCGGTCTCGTGGACCGGATCAGCGCACTGGTGACGGAGCCGCCGTGATCACCGTCGACGCGAGTCGTCAGGGACGGCCGCGGGCTCCCAGCCTCGGCGGGGCGGACGCGAGCCGCGCCGGTCGTCCCGGCTGCGGTAGACGATGTACGGACGGGTGAGGTATCCGACGGGTGCGGTGAGCATGTGCACCAGCCGGGTGAACGGCCAGACGGCGAACAGGACGAGCGCGCTGAGCGCGTGCAGCTTGAACAGGATCGGCGCGGCCGCCATCGACTCGCCCTGCGGCTGGAGATAGAAGACCGACCGGAACCAGGGCGAGATGGTGGTGCGGTAGTCGTAGCCGCCGCCGAGGATGTTGGCGACGACGGTGGCGGCCAGCCCGAGCGCGATGGTCAGGGCGAGCAGCGCGTACATCAGCTTGTCGTTGCGGGTGGTGGCGGTGAAGACCGGGCCGACCGTGCGGCGACGGTAGATCAGGATGGCCAGGCCCGCGACGGTGCAGACTCCGGCGACCGTGCCGAGCGCGACCGCGGCGAGATGGTAGGCGTGCTCGCTCACTCCGGCCGCCTCTGTCCAGGTCTTGGGGATCACCAGGCCGCCGATGTGGCCGAGGAGCACGACCAGGATCCCGAAGTGGAACAGCGGGCTGCCGATCCGCAGCAGCCGTGACTCGTACATCTGTGACGACCGGGTCGTCCAGCCGAACTTGTCGTAGCGGTAGCGCCAGACGTGGCCGAGCACGAAGACCGTCAGCGCGACGTAGGGCGCCACCACCCACAGGGTCACGTCGAGCGCGCTCACCGGACACCTCCCACAGGCCCGTACGGCTCCAGGCCGACCTCCTCGGCCGGCGGACCCTCCTCCGCCAGGCGCAGGGCGGCCTGGCGCTCCCGCTCGGTGGGCGGGGGGAGCGTCGCCAGCACCGCCGCGACGACGTCGGCGTACGGTGAGCGCTCCTCCCGCAGGGCACCCAGCAGCGTTTCCAGTCCGGGACGGTGTTCGCGCAGCAGCCGTACGGCCTGCTCGGTGGCGCCGCGGCCGGACAGCTCGCACACCACGCCCAGGTGGTCGGGCAGCTCCCCGGTGACCTCGAACCCCGCCGTCCGGTAGGCCTGCGTGAAGCGCAGCAGGGCCATCCCGCGCCGCCGGGTGTCGCCGTAGGTGTAGTAGGTCAGATAAGGGCAGCAGCGGCGCTTGAGGTCGAAGGTCGCCACGTAGTGCTCGGCCAGCTCGTGCGGCGGGGTCGCGGCCACGTGGCCGAGGAAGGCGGCCAGCCGCCTGGCGGGCTCGCCCGGCGCCAGCCCGGCCACGGCGGCGTTCAGCAGCGGCAGCGCCTCGACGAGCCGCTCGTCCGGATAGGACAGCAGCACCGAGGCCGTCAGGTGAACCGTGCGGTCGCTCACGACTTGTCCTTCCGCTTCGGGAACAGCCCGTCCGGAGTGCCCTTGCCGTCCCAGTTGAGCAGGTTGACCCGGCCGCGCAGCTCGTCCGCCCGGTCCAGGTCGTCGGTGGCCTGTCGCTCCTTGAGGGCGTGGAAGTTCTCCACCGCCACGGGGGCGGGCGTGCCGGACGCCTCGCCGAAGGGGCCGCCCATGCCGGGGCCGCCGTCGTAGTCGAGACTGCATTCGGTGGCGAGCTCCTCCAGCCGGGCGCCCTGCTCGGCGTGCGCCTTGGGGATGACGTACCGCTCGCCGTAGGGGGCGATGGCCAGCAGGCGGTACATCTCCTCGATCTGGTCGCCCTTGAGCCCGACGGCGGCCGGGATCGACTCCTCGCGCTCCCCGGCGAGGTTGATCCCCCGCATGTACGACCGCATCGCGGCCAGGCGGCGCAGGACGGCGCGTACGGGCTCGGGGTCGCCGGCGGTGAACAGCTCGGCCAGGTAGCCGATCGGGATGCGCAGCGCGTCGATGGCGCCGAACAGGTTGCCGGCCCGCTCCCCGTCGTGGCCGGTCTCGCGCAGCACGTCGACCACGGGCGACAGGGGCGGGATGTACCAGACCATCGGCATGGTCCGATACTCGGGATGCAGCGGCAGCGCCACCCCGTAGTCGAAGATCAGCTTGTGGATCGGGGAGTTCCTCGCCGCCTCCAGCCAGTCCTCCGGTATGCCGGAGGCCCGGGCCGCGGCGACCACTTCGGGGTCGCGGGGGTCGAGCATGACGCTCTTCTGCGCCTCGTACAGCGCCTTCTCGTCCGGGGTGGACGCCGCCTCGGCGACGCGGTCGGCGTCGTAGAGGATCAGCCCGATGTAGCGCAGCCGGCCGACGCAGGTCTCCGAGCACACGGTCGGGATGCCGACCTCGACCCTCGGGTAGCAGAAGGTGCACTTCTCGGCCTTGCCGGTGCGGTGGTTGAAGTACACCTTCTTGTACGGGCAGCCGGTGACGCACATCCGCCAGCCGCGGCAGCGGTCCTGGTCCACCAGCACGATGCCGTCCTCCGAGCGCTTGTACATCGCGCCGGAGGGGCAGGAGGCGACGCACGACGGGTTGAGGCAGTGCTCGCAGATGCGCGGCAGGTAGAACATGAAGGCCCGCTCGAACTCGAGCTTCACCTGGTCGGACACCTTGCGCAGCACGGGATCGGCCGGAGCCAGCTCGGGTGCGCCCGCGAGGTCGTCGTCCCAGTTGGCGCTCCATTTGATCTTCGTCGGTTCGCCGGTGATGAGCGAGCGGGGCCGGGCGACCGGGGTGTCCTCGGTGACCGGCGCCGAGAACAGTCGGTCGTAGTCGTAGGTCCAGGGCTCGTAGTAGTCGCCGATGGACGGCATCAGCGGGTTGGCGAAGATGGTCAGCAGCTTCTTCAGCCGCCCGCCGGCTTTGAGCTGGAGCCGGCCGCGCCGGTTGAGCTCCCAGCCGCCCTTCCACCTGTCCTGGTCCTCGTACGTGCGGGGGTAGCCCTGGCCGGGCCGGGTCTCCACGTTGTTGAACCAGACGTACTCGGTGCCGGCCCGGTTGGTCCACGCCTGCTTGCAGGTGACCGAACAGGTGTGGCAGCCGATGCACTTGTCCAGGTTCATCACCATCGCCAGCTGAGCCATCACGCGCGTCATCAGTAATCCACCTCCTGGGCACGGCGGCGGATCACCGTGACCTCGTCGCGCTGGTGGCCCGTCGGCCCCAGATAGTTGAAGGCGAAGCTGAGCTGCGCGTACCCGCCGATCAGGTGGGTCGGCTTGATCAGCAGGCGGGTGAGGCTGTTGTGGATGCCGCCGCGCCTGCCGGAGGTCTCGCTCTTGGGCACGTCCACCACGCGCTCCTGCGCGTGGTACATGTACACGGTCCCGGCGGGCATGCGGTGGGAGACCACGGCCCGCGCGACCACCACGCCGTTCCGGTTGACCGCCTCGACCCAGTCGTTGTCGCGGATGCCGGCCCGCGCCGCGTCGTCCGGGCTCATCCAGATCGTCGGGCCGCCCCGCGACAGCGTCAGCATCAGCAGGTTGTCCTGATACTCGGAGTGGATCGACCACTTGGAGTGCGGGGTGAGGTAGCGCACCACGATGCCGTCCTCGCCGCCCGGCCCCGCCGCGAGGGCGGCCGTGTTGAGCGGCGGCCGGTAGACGGGCAGCGCCTCGCCGGCCTCATGCATCCAGTCGTGGTCGAGGTAGAAGTGCTGGCGGCCGGTGAGGGTGTGCCAGGGCTTGCGGTGCTCGACGTTGATGGTGAAGGCGGAGTAGCGCCTGCCTCCGGTCTCGCTGCCCGACCACTCCGGCGAGGTGATCACCGGGGTCGGCCGCGCCTGCGTGTCGGCGAAGGTGATCCGGCGATGCTCGTCGGCCAGGCCGCCGAGGTCGGTCCCCGTACGGCGGGCCAGGGTCTCGAACCCCTGGGCCGCCAGCCTGCCGTTGGTGGTGCCGGACAGCGCGAGGATCGTCTCGCACATCGCGACGTCCGTCGCCAGCGAAGGCCGGCCGTCGGCCGCTCCCCCGCGTACGGTCCCGTTGACCCTGCCCAGCCGTTCCACCTCGGCCGCGACGTCGAACGTCACGCCCTTCGTCGTGGCGCCCAGGCGCTCGGCGAGCGGACCGAGGGCGGCCAGCTTGTCGGCGATCGCACCGTAGTCCCGCTCGACCACCACGATCTTCGGGAACGTACGGCCCGGCACCGGCTCCTCACCGGTTTCCCGCCAGTCGCGCACCCGGCCGTGCGGGCTGGCCAGCTCGTCCGGCGTGTCGTGCAGCAGCGGCACGGCGACGACGTCCCGGCGTACGCCGAGATGGTCGCGGGCCAGCGCGCTGAACGCCCGCGCGATGGCGTGGAAGGCGGCGAAGTCGGTGCGGGTCTGCCAGGGCGGGTCGATGGCCGGGGTGAAGGCGTGCACGAACGGGTGCATGTCGGTGGACGACAGGTCGTGCTTCTCGTACCAGGTGGCCGCCGGGAGCACGATGTCGGAGAACAGCGTCGTCGAGGTCATCCGGAAGTCGAGCGACAGCAGCAGGTCGAGCTTGCCCCGGGGCGCCTCGTCCCGCCAGGTCACGTCGCCGGGCCGCCGGTCCGGGCCGTTCTCCTCGGCCCGCACCGCGTCGGAGGCGCCGAGCAGGTGCCGCAGGAAGAACTCGTTGCCCTTCGCCGAGGAGCCGAGCAGGTTCGCCCGCCACACGGTGAGCACCCGCGGCCAGTTCTCCGGCGCGTCGGGGTCCTCACAGGCGAAGCCGAGGCGGCCCGCACGCACCTCCTCCACGACGTACGGGCCCGCCTCCCGGCCGGCGCGCTCGGCCTCGTCGGCGAGGTCGAGGGGGTTGCGGCCGAAGGTGGGATAGGACGGCATCCACCCCATCCGGGCGGACTGGGCGAGCAGGTCGGCGCTGGTCCTTCCCGCGAACGTTCCGCCGCCGAGCGGTGAGGCCACGACGTCGGCGGTGTGCTCGTCGTAGCGCCACTGCCCCGTGTTGAGATACCAGTACGCCGTGCCGATCATCTGCCGGGGCGGGCGGGACCAGTCGAGGCCGGAGGCCAGCTGCGCCCAGCCGGTGACCGGGCGGCACTTCTCCTGCCCGACGTAGTGCGCCCAGCCGCCGCCGTTGACGCCCTGACAGCCGGTCAGCGTGACCAGCGCGAGGAACGCCCGGTACATCGTGTCGGAGTGGAACCAGTGGTTCGTCCCCGCACCCAAGATGATCATCGATCGGCCGCCGGACTCCTCGGCGTTGCGGGCGAACTCCCGGGCGATCCGCGCCGCCGCGTCCGCCGGCACCGAGGTGATCGCCTCCTGCCAGGCGGGGGTGTACGGCTGCGCCGGGTCGTCGTACCCGGCCGGCCACTCCCCCGGCAGCCCGTCGCGGGCCACGCCGTACTGCGCGAGCATCAGGTCGAGGACCGTGGTGACCAGGTGACCGTTCACCCGGCGGGCGGGCACGCCGCGGCGCATCACCGCCTCGCCGGGAGCGTCGAAGCGCGGCAGCGAGACCGGGACGGCCTCGCCGTCCGCGAGCAGGGTGAGCAGCGGGTCGACGTCGCCGAGGTCGAGGTTCCAGCGGCCCTCGCCCTCGGCGGAGAACCGGAAGCCGAGCGAGCCTCCGGGCACGACCGGTTCGCCGTCCCGCGCGTCGAGCAGCACGGTCTTGAACGCGGCCTCTTCCCCCTGCTCGCCCAGGTCGGCCGAGGTGAGGAACTTGTCCGGCACGTACGCGCCGTCGTGCTCGCGCAGCCGCACCAGGAAGGGCAGGTCGGTGTAGCGCTTGACGTAGTCGAGGAAGCGGGGCGTCTCGCGGTCGACGAAGAACTCCCGGAGGATCACGTGGCCCATCGCCATCGCCAGCGCGCCGTCCGTGCCGGGGTGCGGGGCCAGCCATTCGTCGGCGAACTTGGCGGCGTCGTTGTAGTCCGGGGCCATGACGACGACCTTCTGCCCCCGGTAGCGGGCCTCGGCCATGTAGTGCGCGTCGGGGGTGCGGGTGACCGGCACGTTGGAACCCCAGAGCATCAGGTAGGAGGCGTCCCACCAGTCCGCCGACTCCGGCACGTCGGTCTGGTCGCCGAAGACCTGGGGCGAGGCCACCGGCAGGTCGGCGTACCAGTCGTAGAACGACAGCATCGTGCCGCCGAGCAGCGAGACGAACCGCGCGCCCACGGCGTGGGAGACCATCGACATGGCCGGAATCGGCGAGAACCCGGCGATCCGGTCGGGGCCGTAGGTCTTGATCGTGTGCACGTGCGCGGCGGCGACGATCTCGGCGGCCTCGTCCCAGGAGACGCGGACGAGCCCGCCCCTGCCCCGGACCTCCTGGTAGCGGCGGCGCTTCACGGGGTCGGTCGTGATCTCGGCCCAGGCCGCCACCGGGTCGCCCAGCCGCGCCTTCGCCTCGCGGTACATCTCCACCAGCACGCCCCGGGCGTACGGGTAGCGCACCCGGGTCGGCGAGTAGGTGTACCAGGAGAAGGCCGCACCGCGCGGGCAGCCCCGCGGCTCGTATTCGGGCCGGTCGTCGCCCACGCTGGGGTAGTCGGTCTGCTGCGCCTCCCAGGTGATGATGCCGTCCTTGACGTACACCTTCCAGGAGCACGACCCGGTGCAGTTCACCCCGTGGGTCGAGCGCACCACCTTGTCGTGGCTCCACCGGTCGCGGTAGAACACGTCACCCTGCCGCCCGCCGACCTGGTGGAGCGTGCGCAGGTCCGGCGACACCTCGCCGCGGCGCAGGTGCCGTCCCAGTCCGAGCAGGGCGTCGCTGACCGGCCCGTCGATCCTCGACATCAGATTCCCTCTCCCTGGGTCAGGGGGGCGGTCCCGGAGGGCCGCAGGACGAACCAGCAGTAGACCAGCGCCGCCGCCGCGACGGCCGCCAGCAGCATGAGCCCGATGGCGTACGAACCGGTGGCCTGGTAGATGAGGCCCATGACGATCGGCGGCAGGAATCCGCCGAGACCGCCGACCGCGCCGACCACGCCGGTCGCGCTGCCGATCGCGTGCGCCGGCACGGCCCGGCCGAGCAGCGCGAAGATCGCACCGTTGCCCAGGCCGAGCGAGGCCGCCATGGCCAGGAAGCCGGCCGTCGCCAGTGGCATCGGCGGGGCGAACGACACGGCGACCGCGCACACCACCGCCACGGCGAGTGCCCCGGAGAGCACGATCTCGCCGCCGAAGCGGTCCGCGAGCCAGCCGCCGACCGGACGGGCGAGCGTGGCCAGCACGACGAACCCGGCCGCCCGCGCGGCCGCGTCGGCCGTGGACAGCCCGTAGACCGCCTTCAGATACAGCGGCAGGTAGGCGCCGAACGCCACGAACCCGCCGAAGGTCAGCGCGTACATCGCGGCCAGTTCGCGGGTGACGCGCAACCGCCCCGCGGCCAGGAACCTGGCGAGGAACGGCTCGGTCGCGCGACGGGCACCGGGCGCCTCCCGGCCGAACGCCAGGAACGCCAGCCCGACGACCACCAGCGCGACCGCGACCACGAAGAACGGCACCGGCCGGCCGAACCGGTCCGCGAGCCAGGGAGTGGCGAAGCCGGAGATCGCCGTGCCGATGTTGCCCATCCCGAATACGCCCAGGGCCAGCCCGCGGCGCTCCGGCGGGAACCAGGCGTTGACGAACGGCACGCCGATCGCGAAGGTCGCCCCCGTCAGGCCCAGGACGAGCCCCCCGGCCAGCAACGCCGGATAGCTCTCGGCGAAGGCGAGGAAGACCACCGGGATCACGCCGAGCATGCTCGCCACCGCGAACATCAGCCGCCCGCCGTACCGGTCGGTCAGCGCGCCGAGCACGATCCGCCCCAGCGACCCGACGATGACCGGGATCGCGACCAGGACCGACGCCTCGAACGGAGTGAGGCCGAGCAGTTCCTTGTATGTCGCGCTGAGCGGGCTGAGCAGCGCCCACGCCCAGAAGTTCACCGCAAACCCTGCCGTCGCCAGCACCAGCGCGACCGCCCGGCCGCCCCTGCGTGTTCCCTGGACGGCTGCCAAGCCGACTGTCATCGCGTTCCTCCGGGGGGAGAGGATCTTCCGCCCTACCCTCCCGGTGGGACGGCGGGGACGTCAGGGACCTTGGTCCTTCCGGCGGTACCCAGAAGACCCTCACTTATCCACCGAACCGGGCGGGTGACTTTGGTCCCCATGATCGATGACTTCCGCGCGCGGAGGGCGGCCGGCTCAGGGACGACAGTGGAGGCGGAACCGACGAAGGGGGTAGACGATGACCGTCACCGAGGTCAGGCGACAGGCGGACGCGCAGGCGCCCGCGCACGTGGCGTGGCGCGGTTTCCGCGGCACGACCTGGCGCGGGAACGTCGATGTGCGCGACTTCATCCAGGCCAACTACACGCCGTACGAGGGCGACGAGTCCTTCCTCGCCGGGCCGACCGAGCGGACCCGCGCGGTCTGGGCGGAGGTGTCGGACCTGTTTCCCGAGGAGCGGCGGCGCGGGATATACGACGTGGACACCAGCACCCCCTCCTCGATCACCGCGCACCGGCCCGGCTACATCGACTCCGAGCGCGAACTGATCGTCGGACTGCAGACCGACGCCCCGCTGAAGCGGGCCATCATGCCGGCGGGCGGGCTGCGGATGGTCGAGAACGGCCTGGCCGCCTACGGCTACACGCTCGACCCCCGGGTGAAGGAGATCTTCACCACGTATCGCAAGACGCACAACGACGGCGTCTTCGACGCCTACACGCCGGAGATCCGGGCCGCCCGCCGCGCCGGGATCATCACCGGTCTCCCCGACGCGTACGGCCGCGGGCGCATCATCGGCGACTACCGGCGGGTCGCGCTGTACGGCGTGGACCGGCTGATCGAGGCCAAGCGGGCCGAGCTGCGCACGCTGGACGGCGAGTTCTCCACGGACGCGGTCATCCGCGACCGGGAGGAGCTGGCCGAGCAGCTGCGTGCCCTCGACGAGCTGAAGCGGATGGCCGCCTCCTACGGCTACGACATCTCCCGGCCCGCGGCCACCGCGCGCGAGGCCATCCAGTGGCTCTACTTCGCCTACCTCGCCGCCGTCAAGGAGCAGAACGGCGCGGCCATGTCCCTCGGCCGCACCTCCACGTTCGTGGACGTCTACCTGGAGCGGGACCTCGCCGAGGGACGGCTCACCGAGCAGGAGGCGCAGGAGCTGGTCGACGACTTCGTCATCAAGCTGCGCATCGTCCGCTTCCTGCGCACCCCCGAGTACGACCAGCTCTTCTCCGGCGACCCGACCTGGGTGACCGAGTCGATCGGCGGCATCGGCGCCGACGGCAGGCCGCTGGTCACCCGCACCAGCTACCGCTACCTGCAGACGCTGCGCAACCTCGGCCCCGCCCCTGAGCCGAACCTGACGGTCTTCTGGTCGCCGCGGCTGCCCGAGCCGTTCAAGCGCTTCTGCGCCCGCCTGTCCATCGAGACCAGCTCGATCCAGTACGAGAGCGACGAGCTGATGCGGCCGCGGTACGGCGACGACACCGCCATCGCCTGCTGCGTCTCGGCCGCCCCCGTCGGAAAGCAGATGCAGTTCTTCGGCGCCCGGGTCAACCTCGCCAAGGCCCTGCTGTACGCGATCAACGGCGGCCGGGACGAGATCAGCGGCGAGCAGGTCGGCCCCGCCTACCCCGCGCTGACCGGCGACGTGCTCGACTACGAGGAGGTCGCGGCGGCGTTCGACCGGATGATGGACTGGCTCGCGAAGACCTACGTGAACGCGCTGAACGTCATCCACTACATGCACGACAAGTACGCCTACGAGCGCATCGAGATGGCGCTGCACGACTACCCCGTCAAGCGCACGCTCGCCTGCGGCATCGCCGGCCTGTCGGTGGCCGCCGACAGCCTGTCGGCCGTCAAGCACGCGACGGTCCGGGTGCTCCGCGACGTGACCGGGCTGGCCGTGGACTACGTGGTCGAGGGCGACTACCCGGCGTACGGCAACAACGACGACCGCGCCGACGCCATCGCCGTCGACCTCGTCAGGTCGTTCATGGACAAGATCCGCCGCAACCCGTCCTACCGCGACGCCGAGCACACCCAGTCGGTGCTCACCATCACCTCCAACGTGGTGTACGGCAAGCACACCGGCAACACGCCCGACGGACGCAGGGCCGGCACGCCGTTCGCTCCCGGCGCCAACCCGATGAACGGCCGCGACCGGCACGGCCTGGTCGCCTCGGCGCTGTCGGTGGCCAAGCTCCCCTACGAGCAGGCGCAGGACGGCATCTCGCTCACCAGCACGGTCACCCCGGACGGGCTGGGCCGCACGGCCGACGACCGGGTCGCCGACCTCGTGGGCGTGCTCGACGGCTACTTCGACGCGGGCGGCTTCCACATGAACGTCAACGTGCTCGACCGGGCCACGCTGATCGACGCGATGGACCACCCCGAGAAGTACCCGCAGCTCACCATCCGCGTCTCCGGGTACGCCGTCAACTTCGTCCGGCTCACCCGGGAACAGCAGCAGGACGTGATCGACCGCACCTTCCACGGGCGGCTGTGATGCGCGACGAACCGCGTAACGGCGCCACCGCCCGGCTCCACCAGGACACCGTCGCCCGGCTCGCCCAGGACTCCACCGCGCGGCTGCGGGAGGACGCCGCCGCCGAGCTCTGCCAGGCGGAGCCGGCGGCCGGCGGCGGCGTCATCGAGTCGTGGGACGTGTCGGTCGGCGTGGACGGTCCCGGCACCCGCTTCGTGGTGTTCACCTGCGGCTGCCCGCTGCGCTGCCTGTACTGCCACAACCCGGAGACCTGGCGCATGCGCGACGGCCGCCGGGTAACGGTGGACGAGGTCATGACCGAGGTGGACCGCTACCGGCGGTTCATCTCGGTCGCCGGCGGCGGGGTGACGGTCAGCGGCGGCGAGCCGCTGCTGCAGCCCCGCTTCACCGGCGAACTGCTGCGCCGCTGCCACGAGAGCGGCCTGCACACCGCGCTGGACACCTCCGGCTACCTCGGCGACCGGGCGAGCGACGCGCTGCTGGCCGACACCGACCTCGTGCTGCTCGACATCAAGTCGTACGACCCGCGGGGCTACCGGCGGCTCACCGGCGGGAGCCTGGAGCCGACCCTGCGCTTCGCCCGCCGCCTGGCCGACCTGGGCCGCCCGGTCTGGGTGCGGTTCGTCCTGGTGCCCGGCCACACCGACGCCGAGGAGAACGTCGAGGGCCTGGCCCGGTTCGTCGCGTCGCTCGGCAACGTCGAGCGGGTTGACGTCCTGCCCTTCCACCGCATGGCCGCCGGCAAGTACGCCCGGCTCGGGCTGGCCTACCCGCTGGCCGACGTCAAGCCCCCGGACCAGGACCTGCTGGAACGCGTGCACGCCCAGTTCGCCGCGCACGGAGTGACCAGTGTGTGACCGGCCGGGCGCTCGACGCGTGCACGGATCGCGGCCGGGACCGGAAGCGACGTCCGGCGCCTGGTCCGGGGACCTTCGGCCCTCCCCGCACCGGACGACCGACGGCACGGTTGAGTCATGACGATCCTGAGCACCGACCCCCGTCCGGTCCCCCGCCGGCAGGACGGCGAAGAAAGCCGCGAACAGGCCACCGGCCCGGTCGCACGGCGCACCGTGCGGGAGGCCCTGCAGGAGGAGTTCACCGAGACGGTGGACGACGTGCGCCTGGCGGACATCGACGGCATGGTGCACATCTACGTGTGCATCCGCCCCACCGCGTCCGCCTGTCCGGAACTCATCCGCGCCGCGGCCCGCGAGGCGTACCGCCGCGCCGTGCACGGCGAGCCGGTGGTGGCCCATGTCGCGGCGCCCGCTGCCGGCCAGGGACGCCGGTGACGTCCGCGGCACCGATCCCAGAACCGGCCACAGTTTCCTGCCGCACCTCTGCCACACCGCCCGCGTCGGCCCGGCGTGCCGGGTGTCACCGGGAGGACCGCCCGGGCCACGCGGCCACGACGAGCAGGGCGACGCCGGCGGCGACGGTCCCGCTGACGACCGGGTCGTAGTGCGACCCGTGGTCGGGGAAGAGGGACCAGCCGACGTTGGAGGCGGCATGGCAGACGACCGCGGCGAGCACGCTCGCACTGCGCTGGTACAGCCAGACGATGACGACCCGCAGCGCCACCGTGTACAGACACTGCCCCGCGATCCACAGCGGGCCGTGGCCGGCCTGCGCGTACGGGATGAGGTGCCAGACCGCCCACACCACGCCCAGGACGACGCCGGTGGCCGGCACGTTCAGGCGGGCGCGCAGCGCATCGGTGGCGTACGCGGTCCAGCCCGCCTCCTCGCAGGCGGCGGCGACGAGGAACACGGCGGACAGCAGTGGGATCTCGACCGGCGCGATCCGCGGCTCGGGCAGTGACCGGCCCAGGAGGACCAGCACGGCGTAGGAGGCGGCCATCACCCCCAGCGGCACCGCGATCGCGAGTGCGTACCAGCCGGGGTTGGGGACGGCACGCCAGTCCACGACGCGCCGCAGCAGACCGTGCACGGCTCCGCGCGGCTCATGACGCCGCACGAGCGCCATCGCCGCCAGCAGGGGGCAGCACGCCATCAGCGCACTGACGGGCAGCGTCTCCGACAGGCGGCCGATCACGGCACCGGCCAGCCAGAAGGGCACGGACAGGGCGAAGGTCAACGCGATCAGCCGCGCCGGCGACCTGCGGAGCGCCTCCGGCCACCCATTCACGCGCCGCTCCTCGAGTCGTGGCCGATCGCGTCCTGCCGCCGTTCATTGTGCCCGCTTCCGGCCGCCCGCCGGGCGGGGCGGGGGCGGAGTGCGGGCGGAGTGCGGGCGGGGAGCCGGTCAGACCTCCGTCCGATGCCCGGTCGCCACAAGCTCGGCGACCTCTCGCGCCCAGGCGCGCACCCGGTCGGCGTCGCGGTAGTCGCCCCCGGTCCTTTCGGCGATCCTCGCGGTGATGAAGCCCTTGGCGTCGCGGGCGAGCCGCCCTCCGAACGTCCGGTGCCCCACCGCGCCGAGAGCCTCCGACGCCCGGGCCACCTGGGGAACCGGCGGGATCTCGGCCTCGTCCGCGGACCGGTCGAGCGGCCCGCTGCTGAACAGCCACACCGGCCGGTCGGACAGGGCCGCGGCGTGCCGCCGGGCGAAGCGCCGGGCGTCCTTGTGCCAGTGTCCCGCATACAACGCTCCGCCCAGCACCACGGCGTCGTAGGCGGTCACGTCGCGGACCGACCCGGCGTCCGCGACCTCGGTCTCGAGCCCCTGCCCGCGCAGGGTGTCGCCGATCCAGCCCGCGATCTCCGCGGTCGAGCCTCGTCTGGATCCGTAGGCGACCAGCACGTGTGTCATGGCCGGACCTCCTTCTCTCGGGGGACTGTCGATCGCAGCCTCCCGCCGGGACGACCGAAGCGGGTAGAGACTCAGGACCCCTCCCCACCGGTCGTTGGGCCCGCTCCGGTCGCGACGTCCGCCGTGAACCCGCCTGGGCCGTCCAGACCTCCACACATCGATCGGCCTGAAAGATCGACGGCGGTCGCTCAGTCCGCGTCCTCCCACTCTTCGCCCCACCGCGCGACGTCGTCGAGGATGTTCCCGAGTGCGAAACCCCGGGGCGTCAGGGCGTACTCCACGCGCGGCGGTTTTTCCGGATGCACCGTGCGCGTGACCAGTCCGCGCTCCTCCAGGGCCTGCAGGCGGTCGGCCAGCGTCTTGGGGCTGATCCCGGGCAGCGCCTGACGAAGCTCGCCGTATCGCTTGGTGCCGTCGAGCAGGTGCCAGATGACCAGCGGCGTCCACCTGCTGCCGACGAACGTCAGCGTCCGCGTGACGACGCATTCTTCGGGCGTGACCGGCCGCGGTGCCTGGCTTGTTTCCATAGCTGTAGTTACTACAGGAAAGGTGCCTACTTCAAAGGATGAAGCAACGGCTCTAGCGTCGGCCGCATGACGAAGATGATCGTCGCCGTGCACGGCGCGACCGGAACCCAGGGCTCTCCCGTCGTACGGAGGCTGCGCGCGCTCGGGCACCAGGTCCGGCCGCTGAACTCCGCCTCCGCCGATCTGGCCGACGCCGCCTCCCTCGCCACGGCGTACAAGGGCGCCGACGCGGTCGTCGTGCAGCTTCCGCAGGTGTTCGGCGAGATCGCCCTGCGGCACGCGGCGTCGGTGCTCGCCGCTCTCTGCGAGGCCGCCGTGTCGCGGGTGGTGTTCAATCCGGGGATGCCGCTGCCGCCGGACCCGGTGGGTGTCCCGTTCGTCGACGCCCGGGTCCTGTTCGCCCGGGATCTGCCCGCGCGACTGGAGGCCGCGTCCGTGATCGGTCCCGCGGGGCCGTACCTGGAGAACCTGGTGCAGCCCTGGTCGGCCCGGCGCGTCCGCGAGCACGGTGAGCTGGTCTATCCGCTGCCGGCGGAGACCCCCGTGCCGTGGTCGTCGCTCGACGACCTGGCGGAGGCCGTCGGTGAGGCGTTGGCCGGGGCCGAGCCGCCCGCGCGGCTCGTCGTGACGGGCCCGGAGGAGGTCACCGGTGACCGGCTCGCCGCCGCCGCGGCCTCCGCCGCCGGAAGGCCGGTGCGCTACCTGTGGGTCGAGCCCGCCGAGTACGCCCGGCTCATCACGCCGGTCGTGGGCCGGGAGGCGGCCGAAGGAATCGCCGGGTTCTACGCCCCGGCCGCAGCGGCCGCACCACCGCCGATCCCGGAGGGGTGGCTCCACCGGGGGACGACGACGGTGGAGCGATGGGCCGCGCGCCAGGCGTGGCGGTGAGGCCCAGCCGGTAAGCGGGCTGCAACCTTCGAGCAGGCGGCACCCCGTACGAATACGCCATGGACATGCGCATGTGTACGGGCGATCGGCGGACGGGCCGCACCCTCGTGTGGGCCGCGACGGCGGTGCCGCTGCTCGTCGCGCTGCTGGGTTCGTGGTGCCGAGGGACATCGAGGTCACGATCCGCAGCGAGCACGGCGACGTCACCGTGCGCGGCGTGACGGGGAAGGCCGACGCGCGGACGGAGGCCGGCCACCTGCGGCTGGACCCGCCCTCGCCGGAATGACCGGCGCACCAGTACGCGCCGTACGGCCGGACGTACGACGAAAGTCCCATGATCGCGGGACTTCGGGGCGGTCGCGGCGTGCCGTACGGCTCCTGCGGCAGGGCCGGTGATCGCGGTTTGCTTGAGGTGTCAAAGACAGAGCAAAGACGCGAAACGTTGAAAGGGGCCGGTCATGGCCACCATCGAGAGGCGCAACCAGAGGACCCACCTCGACGCCGCCACCACCGCGCCCCAGACGACCCCCGCCACTGCGCCCCGGACGACCGCCGGCCCCGCCCGCTACGCCTGGGCCGCCGCCCGCATCGCCATCGGCTGGGTGTTCCTGTGGGCCTTCCTCGACAAGACCTTCGGCTTCGGCTTCGCCACCCCCGCCGCCAAGGCCTGGATCAACGGCGGCAGCCCCACCACCGGCTTCCTCAAGGGCACCGCCGACAACACCTTCGGCGGCCTGTTCAACACCCTCGCCGGACAACCCTGGGTCGACTGGCTGTTCATGACCGGCCTGGCCGGCATCGGCACCGCCCTCATCCTCGGCATCGGCATGCGCATCGCCGCCACCACCGGCACCCTGCTCCTGCTCCTGATGTGGGCCGCCGAACTCCCCCTCACCACCAACCCCCTCATGGACGAGCACATCGTCTACGCCATCGTCCTGATCGGCCTGACCCTCACCGGCGCCGGCACCACCCTCGGACTCGGCACGACCTGGACCAACACCACCCTGGTCCGCCGCCTCCCGATCCTCAAGTAACCCCGACAAGCTCCGGCGCCCACCCCCAGCCCCCTGGGGGTGGGCACCGGCATGTCCGCGATCAGGGGTGCGCGTCCGCGGCCTGATGTCCGCCCGGGTGCCGCCCGCGGCGCTCGCCCATCAGTCCTGACGACCGGCCTTGAGGCGGGCGGCGAGCGCGGCGGCCTGGGTGCGACGCTGCATGTCGAGCTTGCTCAGCAGGTTGGACACGTAGTTCTTGACCGTCTTCTCCGCCAGGAACATCCGCTCGCCGATCTGGCGGTTGGTCAGGCCCTCCCCGATCAGCTCCAGGATCTGCCGCTCCTGGTCCGACAGCGCGGCCAGCGGGTCCTTCTTCGTGGCCTGGTCGCGCAGCCGGTGCAGCATGGCCGCGGTCGTCTGCGGGTCCAGCAGCGACTGCCCGCCGGCCACCGTGCGCACCGCCCCGACCAGGTCCGAGCCGTGGATCTGCTTGAGCACGTATCCGGCCGCACCGGCCATGACCGCGTTGAACAACGCCTCGTCGTCGGCGTAGGAGGTCAGCATCAGGCAGGCCAGGCCCGGCACCTTCGAGCGGACCTCACGACAGACGTCCACCCCGTCGCCGTCGGGCAGGCGCACGTCGAGCACCGCCACATCCGGCTTCAGCGCCGGAATACGGGCCACAGCCGACTCGGCCGTCCCCGCCTCGCCCACCACCTCGATGTCGTCCTCGGCGTCCAGCAACGCCGCCACACCACGCCGTACGACCTCATGGTCGTCAACCAGGAACACCCGAATCATGCCCCCTACGCTAAGCCCTCCGATCGGCGTACGCATCGGGGCGGGACACTGCGATGAGCCGGCTGCCGGCGTCGCTCGGCGAGGCGGCGCCCGGCGGCGGCGCGAACACGGCCGCACGCACGACCAGCCGCACTGCCGGCCGACGTCACGACGTGGTTGGTTGTGGGACGACGCCCCACATGAACGTGGAGCCCTTCAGCAGATGCTCCGTCACCCTGATCCCGGTCAGACGCTCGACGAGCAGGAAGGCCGGCCCATCGTAGAGATGGGGTAACGACGGGTAGAGCCTGTCGATCTCCGCCATCGTGTCCGTGAGTTCTGCCGGGGTCTCCATCACATATCCGTCATCGGCTTCGAAGCAGAATCTGATCTCGCCGTCCTCATACCAGTAGAAGTAGTCCATGCACTTGATGCCGAGGGCGGCTTGGGAGACGAGGCGAGTGCCCTGGGAGAGTCTGGTGATCACGTCTTCACAGGTGCCGAGCCAGTCAGGGTCGAAAACGAACGTCCAGTCGCCGATGGCGGTGACGCCGAGAGCCTCCCCGGGGCCCGGGTAGTGATCCGGGTCGTCGGGGAAGGGGCCCGGCGTGAAGTCCTCCCATCGACCGCCGAGACGGGCGACCACCTGCTCGGGCGTGGCACGGACGTAGATGAAGCTGTAGCACTCCTCGGTGTATTCGCCGCGGAGCCAGGAGACGTCGGGGGGGCAGCATGGTCATGTCGTGAGGCTGCCGGCCACCACCGACAAGAAGGGGCCGCCTGCGATCGGAGTGAGCACGAGGCGGCCCCGGCACGGAGACGGCGGATGCTATTTCGGGGAACGCCCGTAGTAGGCGGCCCGCATCAGCGCCTGCATGTCATCCAGCATCGGCATCCGGGGGTTGGCCGGCGCGCACTGGTCCTCGTACGCGTTGAGCGCCTGCTGCGGGAGCGCGTCCAGGAACGCCTGCTCGTCGACGCCCACGTCCTGGAAGGACCGCTCGATCCCGACCGCGTCGCGCAGGCGCTCGATGGCCGCCGCGAGCGACTCGACCCCCTCGGCCGGCGTGGCCGCGGGCAGGCCCAGCGTCTGGGCGATCTCCTGGAACCGCTCAGGGGCGCGGTAGTCCTCATACTTGGGCCAGCCCGACAGCTTCGACGGGACGGTGCCGTTGTAGCGGATCACGTGCGGCAGCAGGATCGCGTTCGTACGCCCGTGGGCCACGTGGAAGGTGGCACCGAGCGTGTGGGACATGGCGTGCACGATCCCGAGGAAGGCGTTGCCGAAGGCCATGCCGGCGATCGTGCCGGCGTTGTGCATCTTCTCCCTGGCCTCCGGATCGGCGGCGCCGCGGGTGACCGCCCGCTCCAGGTACCGGAAGATGATCCTGATGGCGTGCAGGGCCGGGCCGTCGGTGAAGTCGTTGGCGTACACCGAGACGTACGACTCGACGGCGTGGGTGAGGGCGTCGAAGCCGCTGTCGGCGGTGACCACCCTGGGCAGGTCGGCGGCGAGGACCGGGTCCACGATCGCGACGCTGGGGGTGAGCGCGTAGTCGGCCAGCGGATACTTCTTGCCCGTCGCGGTGTCGGTGATCACGGCGAACGGCGTGACCTCCGCGCCCGTGCCCGAGGTGGTCGGCACGCACACGAGGCGGGCGCGCTCGCCCAGGGCCGGGAAGCGGAAGGCGCGCTTGCGGATGTCGAAGAACTTCTCCTTCATGTCCGCGAAGACGACCTCGGGGTGCTCGTACCGCAGCCACATGACCTTGGCCGCGTCCATCACCGAGCCGCCGCCGAGGGCGACGATCGTGTCGGGCCCGAAGGCGCGCATGAGGTCGGCGCCCTTGTCGACTGTCGCCACGCTCGGCTCGGGCTCCACGTCGTCGATGATCTGCAGGGCCACCCGCTCGCCGCGCCGCCGCAGCACGTCGGTGACGCGGTCGACGTACCCCAGCCGGGTCATCACGGCGTCGGCCACGATCGTGACGCGGTGCACGTCCGGCATGTCCGCCAGGTAGCGGATCGCGTTCGGCTCGAAGTAGATCTTCGCGGGGACCTTGAACCACTGCAGGTTGTTGTTGCGCCGCCCGATCCGCTTGATGTTGATCAGGTTGACCGCCGAGACGTTGTTGGACACCGAGTTGTGCCCGTAGCTGCCACAGCCCAGGGTCAGCGAGGGCAGGAAGGCGTTGTACATGTCGCCGATGCCGCCCTGGGAGGCGGGGGCGTTCCAGATCACCCGCACCGCCTTGACCCTGATGCCGTACCTCTCGGCGAGGTCGGCGTCCTCGGTGTGGATGACGGCGCTGTGCCCGAGGCCGTCGAACTCGACCATGCGCTCGGCGAGGGTCAGGCCCTCCTCCCGGGTGCGGGCCCGCAGCACCGCGAGCACCGGGCACAGCTTCTCCCTGGTCAGCGGCTCGTTCGGACCGACCTCGTCCACCGGCACGAGGATCAGGGAGGTGTCCGGCGGCACGGAGAATCCGGCCTGCCCGGCGATCCAGTGCGGGGTCCGCCCGACGACGTCGGGGTTGAGCCTCGCCTCGGAGCAGGAGGCGCCGTGCGCCGTCACCCCGAACACGAACTCCTCCAGCTTCGCCTTCTCCTCCGGCGTCGCGACGTACGCGTGCAGCCGGGCGAACTCGCCCAGCGCGGCGTCGTAGATGTCCTCGTCGATGATGACGGCCTGCTCCGAGGCGCAGATCATGCCGTTGTCGAACGTCTTGGACAGCACGACGTCGTGCACCGCCCGGCGCAGCTTGGCCGTCCGCTCGATGTAGGCGGGGACGTTGCCCGCCCCCACGCCCAGCGCCGGCTTGCCGGCCGAGTACGCGGCCCTGACCATGGCGTTCCCGCCGGTGGCGAGGATGACCGACACGCCCTCGTGGCGCATCAGCGCGCCGGTCGCCTCCAGGGAGGGTTCCTCGACCCACTGGACGCAGTTCTCGGGCGCGCCGGCCGCGACGGCGGCGTCCCGGACGATCCTGGCCGCCTCGGCGCTGCAGCGCTGCGCCGCCGGGTGGAACGCGAACACGATGGGATTGCGGGTCTTCAGCGCCAGCAGCGCCTTGAAGATCGTGGTCGAGGTGGGGTTGGTGACCGGCGTGACGCCGCAGACCACCCCGACGGGATCGGCGATCTCGACGATGCCGTTGATCTCGTCACGGGAGACGACGCCGACCGTCCTGAGCCCGGCCATGCTGTGGGTCACGTGCTCGCAGGCGAAGATGTTCTTGACCGCCTTGTCCTCGAACAGGCCGCGGCCGGTCTCCTCGACCGCCAGGCGGGCGAGCGCGGCGTGCCGGTCCAGCGCGGCGACGGACGCCTTCTTGACGATGTGGTCGACCTGCTCCTGGGTGAAGGACTCGTACTCCGTCAGTGCCTTCAGCGCGCCGGTCACCAGCGTGTCGATCGCGGCGTGCACCTGGTCGGCCAGGGGGGCGGGCAGTGCGGCTCCGGTCGGGGAGTCGGACATCTGGATCACCTCGTGGGCTCGGTCGGCCAGCTTGTCTTGTCACCTTCATCCTTCTGCGGACGACGCGCCCGGGCCGCCGTACAAGGACCCCGTCCCCGAGGACCAAGGTCATCGGTTCCACGCCGGGCGGACTCCCGGCGGGAGGCCCGGCAAGGGTGCTCGGTCCCTGGATCTGGCGACGGAAGTCCTCACCGGCCCGGACCCGAAAGGCCCTGTCGCCGGACCGGCACGGCCAAAAGACTGACACCGTGAACACGACATTCGATTCCGAAGCTGTGGTGGTGGCGACGAGCGGAAAGGTCCCCGCCGAGGCGGTCACCGAGGCGCGCGAGCGCGTCGCGGCGCTGGCGCGCTTCACGGACAGGCCGATCCTCGCGGCTCGGGTCACGCTGACCTACTCCCCCGGGCCGGCCCCCCAGGACCGTTGCACCGCGCGGGCGGTGATCGACGTCAACGGCCGCCCGCTGCACGCGCACGCCGACGCGGCGACCATGGACGGGGCCATCGCCGAGGTCCAGGACAGGCTCCGGACCGAGCTGGCACGGCTCCGGAAGCGAACCCGTTAGACCAGGCCGGGGGCCCGGCGCCCACTGCGCGCCGGGCCCCCGGCCAACTCGGTCGAGGTGTCCCGGAGTGACGACAGCGAGCCCCCGCAGAAGACCTCCATGAGGAAGGTGCACCGTGATGTCTCCCCTCGCTACAGAACCCGCTTTCCAGCGGCTGCTCGCCGCCGCAGGACAGGCGCCCTCGGTGCTCAACACCCAGCCCTGGCGGCTCAAAGCGGTCCGGGGAGAGTTCGCCGAGTTGCTCGCCGACCCCGACCGGCGGCTGCGGGTCAGCGACCCGCGCGGGCGCTCGCTGCACGTCAGCTGCGGCGCCGCCCTGTTCGACCTCCGGCTCGCCGTACGGACCGCCGGTTACCGGCCGGTGATCTGGCTGCTGCCGAACACCGGGGAGGAACCCCGGCTCCTGGCCGCCCTGCGCGTGTCGCCGTACGGGCCGGCCCCCTCGCGGACCCGCGAGCTCTATGACTGCATCGGCCTGCGCCGGACCAACCGGGAACCGTTCAGCGAGCGGCGGATCCCCGAGCACGTGCTCGCCGACCTGCGCCAAGCGGCCGCCTGTGAGGGGGCCGGCCTGGTCATGCTCGGCCGGTGCGCCTCGGCCGAACTGCTGGAGCACGTGGCCATCGCCGACGACGAGCTGTCCAAGAACGGTGACTACCTGGCCGAGCTGCGGGAGTGGACGACGAGCGGACGGCCCCGCGACGGCCTCCCGTCCTATGTGCAGGGGCCCGGCTGCATCGAAGACCCGGCGCCGGTGCGGGACTTCGGCACGCACAGGGGGCGCGGGCCGGTCCACTTCGAGTCCCGCCCCCAGCTGGCGGTGCTCACCACCGCGGGCGACGGCCCCGTCGACTGGCTGCGCGCGGGCCAGGCTCTGCAACGTGTGCTGCTGACCGCCACCGTCCACGGAGTGTCCGCGTCGTTTCTCAACCAGCCGCTCGACCTCCGCGACATGCGCCGGCGCAGCGACCCCCACCACCGGCGCGGGCACATCCAGATGATCCTGCGGCTGGGATACGGCCCCGCGGTCCCCCGCGCACCCCGCCGCTCCGCTGTGGAGCTGAAGGAGGCCGCCGCCTGACATCCATGGGAGCACCGGGCCCGTGAAGGCCGCTGTCCGATCACCGACGGCGGCCTTCACGCGCAGGGCGGTGCGCCGGTGGACGCGGCCACCCGCCGTAGCCTGGTTCACGCCACGGGCATTGGCGGCGCCCGTGGTGACTGTCAAGGAATACGTTTCGCGACGAATCAACTGAACGGCCGAACCACGTCCCTGTCGGCCGGCCGCTCCATTCGCCGCCGCTTCCGGCAAATCCCGCTGTCACTCCCATTCGGAAACCTCGTCGCTACGCCGCAGCAGGCCCAGATGACGGCGGCGGGCCTGCGTGGACGGGTGCTCCTCGCCCAGCGTCCTGCGCAGGATGCCGAGCACCGCGCGATGCTCGGCTCAGTGAGGCATTCTCCACGAAGTATCCTTCACAGGAAGACAGCAGCTCATGCGCTTCCCTGCAGTCGGCTTCGAAAGAACTCAGCATTCGACGACCTCGTCTACCTCGTATTCCTGGGTCACATCACCGCCGGAGTGAAACCGGAAAAGGGAATGCCCCTGTCGGGGCGATCCACGATTCTCGGCTTGCTGTAGGGCTTCCAAGACGAACGCGTGCCGCCGGGGGCTCGCGGAGCGGCGCCGGCTGCGGCATCCTGTACGACGAGAGCGACGAAAGGGACCGGTCCGTGCGGCGACCACGTGATGCCACCGTCCAACGGCGTCAGCCGTACCCGTTCCCGGGTATGGCGCGCCGACCGGCACACGGAGGCGTTGCACCGCATGTCCCGCACCGACAAGACCACGCCGCTCATCGTCCGGCTCTGGCACGGCGACCTGGCCCGTCAGGCCAGCCACGACCACGGGGCCGAGCCCGGCTGTGACCTGCCCGCCACCCTCGCGGAGGATCTCGCCACCCTTCGTCCGCGCTGTTTCTGGGAGTTCCGCTGGACCGGCGTCCGGTGCTGCTGCTGCGGCATCTGCCGGGACCAGAGGGGGTACCGCAGGCTCCTGCGCGGCATCCGCACCACCGACAGGGCTCGCCTGGCGGCAGCGACCAAGGCGTGGCGCTCGGGGGACGACACGGCGTACGACGACGTCGTTCCCGTCCTCCGCTACCGCGGCTGAGCCCCGGTAGCCCTGGGCCTGTCGCCCATCGCACGCACGCCGGGCGCGACGCCCGGCGTGTGTGCACGACATGCCGGGAGGCGGTGACGCGCCGCCGGCGCCCGGGCGGGCGTCAGCGGACGAGGCCCACGCCGCCGAGCGCGCCGGCCCTGCCCTCCCGTACGTAGGGGTGGTCGGTGTCGGGCCGCCACTCGTGCAGCGGCACCACGCCCGGCTCGACCAGGTCGAGGCCGTCGAAGAACGCGAGGATCTGGTCGTACGACCGGGAGGTGGTGCCGGGAGCGGAGGTCCTGCTGAAGACCTTGCGGCCCTCCTCCTCCTGGTCCTCGCTCAGCTCGCCGAGGGAGCCGTGCGACACGACCAGATAGCCACCCGGCACGAGCGGGTCCCGGAGCGCTGTGACGATCTTCATGGCCTCGTCGTCGTCCGGTACGAAGTGCAGGACGCCGAGCAGGAGGACGGCGAGCGGCTGGGAGAAGTCGATGTGCTCGCGGATCTCCGGATGCCGCACCAGCGCGTCGGGGTCGCGCATGTCCGCCTCGACGGCGCGCACCCGCTCGTTCTCGGCGAGGATGGCGCGCGCGTGGACGAGGACGATGGGGTCGTTGTCGACGTAGACGACCTTGGAATCCGGGGCCAGTTCCTGGGCGACCTGGTGGACGTTGCGCTGCGTCGGCAGCCCCGCGCCGACGTCGAGGAACTGCCGGATGCCCTGCCGCGAGAGATGGGTGACGGCCCGGATCAGGAACTCGCGGTTCTCCCGGGCGATGTCGGGAAGGTTGGGCAGGATCTCGATGATCTTCTCGGCGGCCTCACGATCCGCCGCGAAGTTGTCCTTGCCACCCAGGTAGTAGTCGTACATCCGGGCGACGCTGGGCGTGAAGGGGTCGACACCCGCCGGCGCCTTACGCTCGTCCACGACTCTCCCCTCGTCGTACATCAAGGATGGTACGGCCTTGATCACGATCGAGAGGACACGTCACCAGATTGTCATCGAACACCACAAACCGGCATGAACGGGCTCCCACCCCCGCCCACGTGCCACGTAGCACGTTTCGGATTTATGGACAGCACATTACCGATTTCGATGCACGTCTCACAGTCTTGACAGTGCGGATCGTCCCGCCTACGGTCACGACACAACACCGATACGCCCCACAAAAAATGTTAGCGCTAACACCATGAGGAGCCCCCCACTCATGAGAGCGGTCCCCCTGTGCCCAGCTCACCCTCCACCCCTCGGCGGGAACGTTCCGCGTCGACCCGCCCGCACGAACCGCGCCTCCCTCATGAACCCCCGCCTCATGGCCGCCTTATCCGCACTCCACAGATGAGCGTCACGCAGCGCCACCGGTAGGACCTGCCTTCACCGCGCCCGCGCGCTCCGGCCCTTCCTCCCCCCGGGCCGTCACGCCGGCCACATGCGGGACGGGTCCTCCTCCGCGGACCGGCAGTCCGCCCACTCGCCATCGCCGACCGTGCCCTCGGAATCCACGCCCCCCATCGTCAGGTATTGCCTGACAACGCCATCAGAGGAGTCTTCGTGCCCAGAAAGCGCCGATACGCGGCGATCGCTCCGGTGATCCCCCGGCGGTCGAGGACAGTCCCGCTCGCGACCGCCGGCGTGCTGCTCAGCGCCGCCCTCGTTCCCGCCGGCGGTGTGGCGAGCGCCGACACGACGTGGTCGCCGAAGCCGTCGTACACCTCGACCGACAAGGGCGACGGCACCTACACCGTGCCGATCCTCAACTCGGACGTGCCGGACATCAGCGTGGAGCGCGTCCCGGCCGCCGAGAACAAGGAGCACCGGGACGTCTACTACATGATCAGCACGACGATGCACCTGAGCCCGGGCGCGCCGATCATGAAGTCGTACGATCTGGTGAACTGGGAGATCGTCAACTACGTGTTCGACCGGGCGGACATCGGAGACGCGTTCTCGCTGCGCAACGGGCAGAACTCCTACGGTCAGGGCCAGTGGGCATCGTCCCTGCGCTACCACGACGGCAGGTTCTACGCCGTCTTCAACACCAACAACCTCGGCGGCGCCTACCTCTACAGCACCGACGACGTCGAGAACGGGAAGTGGAAGCGCACGCCCCTCGGCCGCGGCCTGCACGACCCCTCGCTGTTCTTCGACGACGACGGCACGGCGTACATCTTCTACGGCTCCGGAAGCACGAGCGCCGTGCGCCTGAAGTCCGATATGTCGGGCATTGACAGGGACTTTCCGAGCATCTTCGCGGCGAGCGACTACGCCGGCAAGCCGTTCATCGGCGGCCTGTTCGAGGGCGCGCAGGTCTTCCACATCAACGGCTACTACTACGTGGTGATCATCACCTGGCCGTCCGGGCAGGGACGCCAGGTCGTCATGTTCCGCTCCAAGGACCTACTCGGGCGCTACACCTCCGCCGACGGCACCAACACCTACGAGGCCCGCGGGGTGCTCAACTCCAACGGCTTCGCGCAGGGCAGCCTCGTGCCGATCTCGCGCGGCGGGGGCGGCACCGACTGGTACGGCATGTTCTTCCGCGACAACTTCCCGATCGGGCGCACCCCGGCGCTCATCCCCGCCACCTGGCAGGACGGCTGGCCGGTCTTCGGGAACAACGGGGTCGTGCCGGTGGGCGGCGCGTTCGCCAAGCCGATCACGCTGAGCCCGGCGGAGGAGAGGTTCGAGCAGCAGAAGAGCGTCGTCGCCTCCGACGACTTCGCCAACGACGCCCCGCACAGGCCGTACATGGACGAGCAGTGGACGATCCCGCAGCCGCCCAGGTACGACGACTCGCTCATCGGCGTCGAGCTGCTGCAGAACTCTGGGTTCGAGTCCGAGACGGTCTCGCCGTGGGGCACGCAGTACGGTGCGACGATCAGCCGCGACACGACCGACCCGGCCGCGGGCTCGGCGGCGCTGAAGGTGAGTAACCGCACGCTCAACGGCTCGGGACCGAACCAGAACCTGAACGGGAAGGTGCAGCGCGGTGTGACCTACACCGTGTCGGCGAAGATCAAGTACACCTCCGGCCCGAGCAGCATCCGGTTCAACCTGGTGGCCGACTGGGGTGCGGGTGTCCAGACGATGGCGTCGGGGAACGTACCCGCCGGGCAGTGGACGACGGTCACGGGCCAGTACACGATCCCGGCGACGTCGAACGTGGACAACTTCAAGTTCGCGGTGGAGACGCCGTGGGCCAACCCGCAGCCGGCGTCGTCGAGCGTGGAGTACCTGATCGACGACGTCTCGGTCGTCGGGCAGCCGGTGACGACCGAGAGCCCGGCCGAGGAGGAGATCGCGCCCAACGGGTCGCGCCTCGACCCGGTGTGGGAGTGGAACCACGCCCCCGACAACCGCTACTGGTCACTGACCGATCGGGACGGATGGCTGCGGCTGACGACCGGCAAGGTGGTCACCGGCAAGTACGTCTACGGCAAGCTGTCCGGCCGGGACGAGCTGACCTGGTTCGAGGAGGCGCGGAACACGCTGTCGCAGCGGACGTTCGGGCCGCGGCAGTCCGTCGAGACCAGGATGGACATCTCCGCCATGAAGAACGGCGACGTCGCCGGCCTCGCCGCCTACAACCGCGGATTCTCCTACGTCGCGGTCAAGCGCGTCGACGGTCAGAACACGCTCGGGGTCGTCAACCGGGGGCAGCCGTTCGCGGTCGACATCGACCAGGCGGCGGTCGAGAACTTCGTGCCGGGCACGACGGTGCCGCTGGGAGACGCGACCCAGGTGTACGTGAAGGCGGACCTCGACTTCAGCTCCCCGGTCGGACAGCTGTGGACGACGTTCTACTACAGCCTGGACGGGCTGCAGTGGACCAAGCTGGGCGACCGCGTCGGCCCGCAGACCCTGGACGGTAGCCTCTCGCACTTCATGGGACACCGCGTCGGCCTGTTCGACTACGCCACGAAGGACAAGGGCGGGCACGTCGACTTCGACTACTACAAGCTCAGCGACACGCTGACCGCGCAGAACAGGCCGCTCGACACGAGCGCGCTCGACGCGGCCATCGCGTACGCGGGAACGCTCGACGAGCGCGACTACCCGGCCGAGGCCTGGACGGCGATGCGGGACGCGCTCGCCGGCGCCAAGGCGGCCCGGGCGGGGCAGTTCGGCAGCCAGAACCAGATCGACGCGCCGGAGCGGGCGCTCAGCTATCAGCTGGCCCGGCTCGGCACGCTCAAGGTCGCCGCTCCGGAGGTCAAGCTGACCGTGACGGCCTCGTCCCGCTGCATCGGCACCTCGGCGTACCTGGCGGTCACGGCCGTCAACGACGGCGACGTGCCGGCGACCGTGACGCTGACCACCCCGTACGGCACCAAGACCGTGGCCGACGTGGCTCCGGGCAAGCAGGCCTACCAGTCCTTCAACACCCGGGCCGCCCAGATCGACGCGGGCACGGTGACCGTCACCGGCACCGCGACGATCGGCGGCAAGCAGGTCACCTCGTCCTACGACGCCGCCTACCCCGCGGCCGGCTGCCGCTGAGCCGCTCACCCCGCGGCCGGCTGCCGCCGACCGCACCGGCGGTGACCACCGTCCCCACGACGAGGACACCGCCATCGAACAACCAGGGCCGGCCGACCGGCCGGCCCCCTCACACGTCGCGGATCGTCAGGGCGGGCGTCCGTGCCCCCGGAAAAGTCCGAGGTCAAGGAGGATATTAGGTGTTGAAGCGCGTTCGAAAGGCAGCCCTGCGACGGGTCGCCGCCGCTGCCGTGGCCGGCGCCATGCTGGCCGCCGCGGTCGCAGCGACGACGGGGCCGGTCCAGGCCGCCGCCCCGAACATCATCGTGAACGGCGGGTTCGAGGACGGCCTCGCCGGCTGGTTCGTCAACAACGGAAACGCGACCGACGGCGCGACGCTGTCGCCCACGACGGACGCCTACGGCGGGTCGAACGCCGTGCTCGTCACCGAGCGCAAGACGACCGGATCCGGCCCGATGCAGGACCTGTCCGGCAAGGTGCAGGCAGGCAAGACGTACGCGATCACGGCACGGGTCAAGTACGAGAACCCGAACAGTCCGGCGACCAAGCAGTTCTTCGCCACCATGCACTACGGCGGCTCGACGTACACCAACGTCGGCACGGTGACGGTGGCGCGCGGGCAGTGGGGGCTCATCCAGGGCACGTTCACGATCCCCGCGGGCCAGAGCGTCGCGACCGCCAGGCTCTTCATCGAGACGCCCTGGACGTCGAACCCGGCGAGTGACCCGAACACTCACCTGATGGACTTCAAGGTCGACGACGTGTCCGTCTCCGAGTTCGTGCCGTCGACGACCATCGAGGCGCTCGGCAAGAACCCCGGTGAGGGCAACCCGCTCATCTCGCACAAGTTCGGCGCGGACGGCAACGCCTTCGTCCACGACGGCCGCGTGTACATCTACATGACCAACGACACCCAGGAGTACAAGCCCGGTCCCACCGGTGTCTCCTCCACCAACACCTATGCCAGCATCAACACGATCACGGTCATCTCGTCCGACGACCTCGTGAACTGGGTCGACCACGGCGAGATCCCCGTCGCGGGCCCGAGCGGGATCGCCCGCTACGCGAACAACTCCTGGGCCCCCGCCATGGAGAGCAAGGTCGTCGGCGGCAAGGAGAAGTTCTTCCTCTACTTCGCCAACAACGGCGGCGGCTCGGGCGTCATCGTCGGAGACTCGCCGGTCGGCCCGTGGCACGACGAGCGCGGCAACCTGCTCATCACGAGCGCGACGCCGGGCGCGTCCAACGGCATCAACTGGCTGTTCGACCCGGGCGTGTTCATCGACGACGACGGCCAGGCCTACCTCTACTTCGGTGGCGGCGGCGACGACGGGTCGCGCAGCGCCGAGAACACCAACCACCCGAAGTCCACGCGTGTGATCAAGCTCGGCGACGACATGATCAGCACTAAGGGCTCGGCGGAGGTCATCGACGCGCCACTCGTCTTCGAGGCCGGCCACGTGTTCAAGCGCGAGGGCAAGTACTACTACTCGTACTCGTCGAACTTCGGGTTCGGCGGCCCGGTCGACCCCAACGGCCCGCCGACCGGCGCGATCGCCTATCTCATGGCCGACAGCCCGATGGGCCCCTGGACGCCCGAGACGTACAAGGGCATCATCTTCCGCAACCCGGGCACCTACTTCGGCGCCGGCGGCAACAACCACCAGTCGGTGTTCAAGCTCGGCGACCAGTACTACTTCACCTACCACGCCCAGACGCTCAACAGCCGTATCACGGGCGGCGCCACCCAGGGCTTCCGCAGCCCGCACCTCGCCAAGCTCGACTTCAACGCGGACGGCACGATCAAGGAGGTGAGGGGCGACTACAAGGGCGTCGAGCAGGTCCGCAACCTCGACCCGTACCGCGTGATCGAGGCCGAGACGATCGCCTGGCAGCAGGGCATCGCGACGAAGAAGGTCGACGGCGCCTCCGAGGAGTTCGGTGCGAAGGCTCCGAACCTCGTGGTGCACGACATCGACAACGGCGACTGGACCTCGCTCGCGAAGGTCGACTTCGGCGAGGGCGGCGCCGCCGGCGTCACCGCGAAGGTGCGCCCGCTCGCCGCCGGCGGCAAGATCGAGGTTCGCCTGGACGGCCGTAACTCGCCCGTGGTCGCGACCATCCCCGTCGACGCGCCGCTCGGCGAGTGGACGAGGCTGACCGCCGCGCTCGACGGCGTCAAGGGTGTGCACGACGTGTACTTCACCTACGCCGGGCCCGAAGGGGCGGACCTCTTCGAGGTCGACTCCTGGTCCTTCGCCACCGCCCAGGAGCAGGAGGTCAAGCTGACCGTCACAGCTTCGTCCCGCTGCATCGGCACCTCGGCGTACCTCGCCGTGACGGCCGTGAACAACGGCGACGTGCCGGCGACGGTGACGCTGACCACTCCGTACGGTTCCAAGACGGTGGCCGACGTGGCCCCGGGCAAGCAGGCCTACCAGTCCTTCAACACCCGGGCCGCCCAGATCGACGCGGGCACGGTGACCGTCACCGGCACCGCGACGATCGGCGGCAAGCAGGTCACCTCGACCTACGACGCGGCCTACTCCGCGGCCAGCTGCGGCTGACCACACCTGGGGCGTCCCCGGCCGGCCGCCGGCCGCACCGGCGGTGACCACGGTCCCCACGACGAGGACACCGCCGTAGCTCAACCGGGGCCGGCCGGCCGAACCGGCCGGCCTCGCCCCCCATTTATGGAGCGAATGATCACATGAGAATCAACAGGACCACGCAGGTGCTCGCCGCGTCGGTGCTCGGCCTCACCCTCGCCGGCGTGGCCACTCCCGCGCTGGCCGACGATCCCGGCAGCGGCATCGACGTGTCGGTGAACATCGAGCCCACCACCACCCCCGGCCAGCTGTCGATGACCGTGGCCGACAACAACGGGGTGTCCCTGCAGGAGAACGGCTCCGACGCCGCCGCCCGCCAGTTCACCGGCACCCTGCCGACGGTCACGGTGACCGACACCCGCACCCCCGAGGAGATCCCCGCCGGCGAGTACTGGGCGGTCGTGGGCCAGGCGAGCCAGTTCGTCGCATCCGACGACCCGGCCAAGACCATCGGCCCCGAATACCTCGGCTGGAAGCCGCGCCTGCTGAGCGACTCCTCCACCGGCGCGGTCTCAGCCGGTGAGCCGGTCTCCAGTGTCGTCTCCGACGGCACCGGAGCCCCCAACGTGGGTCTGGAGGGCCAGGAACTGCTGGTCTCGACCGCCAACTCCGCCGACGAGATCGGCACCTCGCAGGTCAACGCCGACCTCGCCCTGCGCACCTCCGTCGACGTCGCCGCCGGCGAGTACCACTCCACCCTGACCCTTTCGCTGTTCAACCAGTCCTGAACCGAAGTCAGGGCGGCGTCGCCTACTGTGGACGTCCGTGGCCGTGGGAGTGTTCAGCACACGGCCCGGACGTTCATGATGCGAGACAGGAGAGACCGTTGTTGACCAAGAGCCGCACGCGGGGCGCCCTCGTCCTGTCGCCCGTGCTTCGCGCCCTCGGCGCGACCCTGCTGGTCGCCATGGTCGCCTTGGTCGCCTTCGCCACCCCCTCCCAAGCCGACGTCACCTGGTCGGTCGTCCCCGCCGGCGCGAACGGCCCCGACGGCCGCCGCGTCATCGACGTCGAACTCGCCGGCGGGCAGCAGACGACCGAGCACATCGCCGTCATCAACCGCTCCACCCAGCAGGTCGACTTCGCGATCGACGCCAACGACGGCTACCTGACCTCCAAGGGCTACTTCGACATGCGCCCCTCGGACGTCAAACCCGTCGACGGCGGCGCCTGGATCGAGATCCCCGACAAGGTGACCATCGCCGCCGGAGCCACCGCCGTGGTACCCGTGAAGGTCTCCATCCCCCAAAACGCCACCCCCGGCGATCACCCCGCGGGCGTGACCGCCTCCGTGGACACCGTCTCCGGCCAGGTACGCGTCCAAAACCGGGTCGGCGTCCGCCTCAACATCCGCGTGAGCGGCGCCTACGTGGCCAAAGTCGCCGTGAGCGACGTCAAGGCCCACTACACCTGGTCGTGGAACCCCTTCGCCGCGGGATCGGTCGAGGTGACCTACACCGTCGCCAACGTCGGCAACGTGCGCCTGGCCCCCGACTCCCGGATCCTGACCTCCACCTTCGCGGGCGAAAGCGGCTGGGACGACACCTCCGACGCCAAAGCCAGGGAGATCATGCCGGGCGGCAGCCGGACCTTCACCGCACACGTGACCGGCGCCTGGCCCATCGGAGTGATCAACACGACCGTGATGGCGATCCCCTCCCCCGCGGGTCAGCCGCTCCCCGGCGTCACCGCCGAACGGGTCTCCATCGACACCTCGATCTGGGCACTGCCCTGGCCCCAACTCGCCGTCCTCGCCCTGCTCGTCCTGCTCGTCCTCGCCCTCCGCATCACCGGCGCCCGGCGCCGCAAGCGCATCGAGAAACTGATCCTCCTCAACAGCCAAGGCAGACCCCTCGGGGCATGAGCACCTGAACGCGGGGGCGGATCGACGCCCACCGCGGCTCACACACCCAGGACGCGGACCGAAAACGAGGCGGTCTTCGTCGTGCCCGCCACCGTGTAGGAGACGGTCACCGCCTGTGCCCCCGGTTTCGCCGGGTCGTATCCCGACACGGAGCAACCGCCGTACCCCTCGGCCAGGACCTCGTCCTTCACGCCGTCCGTGTAGTCCGCCGTGACCACGAGGCCCGTCAGGTCGAGTGGCTGACCGGCGGTGTAGACGGTCCTGGCCGGGGGCGTCTTCACCGTGACCGACGACAGGCCCGCGCCGCGCAGGGCGGCATGTTCCGCCTGGGTCAGCGCGAAGACGTGCCCGTGGCGGATGACGCCGTTCGCCAGGTCGTAGTCCGGCGTCTGCCAGGTGATGGGAGTCCAGTCGCCCGACGCGAGGTCCTTGCTCCAGTAGGGGCTCAGCTGCTGCTCCATGGGGTTTCCCGCGGGTGCGCCGGCCCACTTCTGGTCCGCCCAGAGGTAGTAGCCCTTCCCGCGCACGTCGCCGGGGTTCGCCTTGACCACCATCGGCGCCTCGGCGTAGGTCGTGTTCATCGTGTCGTGGGTGATGCAGCCTCTGACGACCGTCCAGTCCTCGGGCGGCGCGAGCACGGTCGTCGCCCGCTCCTGGTAGATGTCCTCCGAGGCGCAGCCGGGGATGTACGTGGTGACCCCGAGACCGGTGGAGACGCGGTCGGTGACGAACCGGTGGTACGACCCGTCCTCGTCGTCCCTGATGATGACCGCGTCGAGCGTCCCGTGGCCGGGCCTGCCGCTCATCACCCTCGCCGGCGTGAACGTCACGAAGTCGCGCGTCGTGGCGTAGAGGGTCTGGTTTCTGGTCAGCGGCCGGCGGCCGTTCGGATCGTCGGGGTCGGGCGTGTAGTACGTCCCGGGTGCGTACATGGACGACGTCCAGTAGACGACGTACGCCCCGATGGACTCGTCCCAGATGGCCTCCGGGGCGAACGCCATGCCCGCCTCGTCCGGGGCCACCCGGACGTGCCGCTGCTCCGACCAGGTCCGCAGGTCGTCGGACTCCCAGACCTCGATGCAACGGCCGGCGCCGCTCTGCGCCCAGTCCCAGCCCTGCCACCCGTACGCCGTGCCGTCGACGTTCAGATCGGTGGCGATGAGGTAGAACCTGTCCCCCTCCGGGGACCGGACGATGGACGGGTCGCGGACGGCGTGCATGCCCTCGGTGGACTGGAGCACCATCCGCCCGTCGTCGACGGCCACCCAGCGGGTCGGGTCGTCGCCGACGCTCGTGGCCATGTAGATCTGCTGTCCCGCCTGGCTGTTCGACCTGGCGAAGTTGACCATGCCGTACCGCGAGAACGGGGCGAGGCGCACCGCGGGCCGTACGGTCAGGACGAAGACGCGGCACGCCTCGGCGCCGTCGACGGTGACGCGCGCCGTCAGCGTCACCTCGGCCGGGGCTGCTCCGGCCGGGGGACGCCGCACCACGCCCGCCGGGATCGCGCCGTCCGCCTCGTCGGACACGATGTCCGGGTCCGACGACGTCCACCTCACCACCGCGCCCGGCACCGCCGCCACCGTCGTCGGCAGCGTGACGCTCCCGCGTACGTCGCCGGCGTGGGGGATGTCGATCTCGGCCAGCGCCCGCTCCGCGGGCCCGGTCGCCGTAGCGCCCTCGGCGCGCGCCATCCGGCCTCCCGTCACCCGGCCACGCATCGCCCGATTCCCGGATCAGCGGTAGCCGGCGGAGGTGACGTCGGACTGCACCGCGTTGTCGGTCGCGTCGGAGGGGTAGCCCGAGACGATGGCTCCCTCGTAGAAGGTGCCCTGGCTCAGGTTGGTGTTGGTGGCGCAGCAGTCGCCGCCACTGCCCAGGATGATCGCGCCCTGCTTCTTCATGGGACTGTAACCGCGGGGAAGGGATCCGTCCCACAGTGTGGTCATCGCGCCGGTCTGCGCGTTGCCGCCCTTGATGGCGAAGCGCGACGTGCCGTTGTTCTTCAGCATCGCGGTGACGAACTTGCTGGTGAAGGCCCTCTGGTTGGGATTCCAGGAACTGCTGCCGCCGGGGTAGAGGCCGTATTCGAGGTCGGCCTGCACCCACGGGCCGGAGCCGGAGCAGCCGCCGAACCAGCAGCTCGTGCCGAAGTAGATGGCGTCCATCGCGCCGGCCCCGTCGGCCTTCCTGGTCGTCTCGCTGTTGCCGTAGTCGAAGCAGCAGCCGCCGTTGACGTGGGTGCCGCTGGTCACCATGTACATGCCCTCGGGCGCGCTGCCGGTCGGAACGCCGGTCAGGTGACCGTCCCGCCAGTAGCTGTTGCCGGGCTTGATGTAGAGCGAGTAGGCCTTGCTGCCGCCGACCGTCAGCGACTCGGATGTCGCGGTCGCGGGGGTGGCTCTGCCGCCGGCCCCGCCGGGTCCCTGGTACCACAGGTCGTTGCCCCGCCCGGACTGGTCGTACACGACCGTGATGACACACGTGGTGCCGGCGCAGAAGGAGTCCTGCGCCGCCGCGTTGGCGGTGCCGCCTGCGGCCAGGACGCCGATGTTCCGGGTCGCGTTGTCGGACGAGCGCCTGACCTGGTAGAGGTTGCCGCTGTAGGAGCGGTAGAGGGCCCGCGTCGTGCTGTGCGCGGCCACGCAGGGCGTGCCACCGGCGGCGTAGATGTCACAGGGCTTGCTCGATGTCCCCGGGGATGACGGGCCGGCCGAAGGACTCGGGGAGGGGCTCGCGGGCGGGCTGGGCGAACCGTTGACGCCACCGGTGCAGGTCGTGCCGTTGAGCGTGAAGCTCGCCGGCACCGGGTTGGTGCCGTTCGAGGCACCGTTGAAGCCGAAGGATGTGCTCGCGCCGGTGGCCAGCGTCCCGTTGTAGCCGGCGTCGGCGACGGTGACCTGTGCGCCCGACTGCGTCATCGAGCCGTTCCACAATTGCGTGATCGTCTGCCCCGCGGCGAACGACCAGCTCAGCCGCCACCCGTTGATCGGGTCACCGAGGTTGGTGATGCTCACGTTCGCGCCGAAGCCGCCCGGCCACTGGTTCGTGACCGAGTAGTCCACGCGGCAGCCTGTGGCCGCGTGCGCGGCGGGCGCCGTCAGCGCACCTGCCGCGCCGGTCACGGCGACGAGCCCGGTGGCGAGCCAGAGCCTCAGGCGAGGGACCTTCATCCGTACTCCCGGGGGATTCGTTTCACGTCTCCAGGCGGTCGGCGACAACGCAGGCGGCTTGGAGTTCCGTGAGCCCGCAGAGGTGACAGATCCTGCTGTTAACGCTAACAAATCACGTGCAGGGACCGGTCCTTCTCTGTCGGAGCATGTGTGGTGGTGGTGCGCCGGAGCAAATACGACGCGAGGGAGCCTCGTCAAGGTCGAGGGCCGCTCAGCGTCGGCCCTCGGCCCTCCGGGGCGCGTCCCACCTGCTCCCATCAGGGCGGGTCGTGGTCAATCCCAAGGCGATGGCGTGAAAGTTTCACATCGATCTCGCATTAACGTTCTGCGCGCTACCGGCCGGCTGCAGGCATCGAAGACGGTCCTGGATGGCGGTGTGGAAACGTTCACCGGTCATGCCGCTCAGCAGCGCAGGCCAGAGGGGCGAGGTCCCATGCGCCTCATCGAAACATTTTCGAGATTCCCTTGACAGGTTCCGTCACCGTTTCCACACTGAGTGCCGAAGCGGCCTCCTGCCGGGGTCGGTGGTGCGCGGCAGGGGTTCGCGGTTGTGACGCCGTGAGCGTCGCGTCCACACATGGATCGGGCCGCGATTCTGCCGGGTCTGGCTTCCCGTTGCTCTCGTCAACGCCGATGGAGCGCCGACCGGCCCGAGTTCCCCCACAACCGGCATCACCGCATGCGGCGGCGTAGTCGCCGTGTCTCCCCCTGGAGTGTGTATGAGCACATTCGCACGTGATCACCGGCGCGCCCGCCGCCGACGGCCGGGATCCAGAACGTCACCGCCACCACACCCGGCAAAGCCCTGGCCGGCATCAACACCAACTACGGCGACACAGCCCGCTTCTCCCAGATCACCATCGTCAACGACCCCACCAAGAAGGTCGTCATCTGCGAGAAGTACAAGGGCGTGACCAGCGGCGAACCCACCAAGACCGGCACCGGCGCCGACGGCGTCAACTGCCTCTACTCGGCCTCCGGCATCACCTACCGGTAAACCCCCATCACCGGCTCGTCCACCGCCCCGGCACGACGGGCCTCTGCGACCGATCCCCCTATCGACGTACGCCGGCATCCGACCGGCAGAAAGAGTGCCCGATGTCCAGACGTAAACCCATGTTGACCGCCATAGCGGTCGCGGCACTGGCCGCCGTCCTGGCCACGGTCGGCCCGGCGCTGAGCGCCGGCGCCGCCAGGACTCCCGCGCGGACCGTCAGCGCCGCAGCGGCGACGGCCGGATGCGGCAAGGCCCCCGGGCTGGCGAGCGGTACGCACACGATCCAGAGCAGCGGGAAGAACCGCAGTTACATCCTGCGGGTGCCCGACGGGTACGACAGGAACCGCCCCTACCGGTTGGTCTTCGGGTTCCACTGGCTGGGCGGCACCGCCACCGATGTCGCGACCGGCCAGACCGTGCAGCGGGATGTGTGGGCCTACTACGGGCTCCTGCGCCTGGCGAACAACAGCACGATCTTCGTCGCGCCCCAGGGACTCAACAACGGCTGGGCCAATTCCAACGGTGAAGACCTGACCTTCGTCGACGACATGATCAGGCAGATCGAGGGAGCCCTCTGCGTCGACACCGAGCAGCTGTTCGCCACGGGCTTCAGCTACGGCGGCGCCATGAGTTACGCGATCGCGTGTGCCCGGGCGACCGTCTTCCGCGCGGTCGCGGTCCAGTCCGGCGGAGTGCTCAGCGGATGCAGCGGCGGCAGTCAGCCGATCGCATACATGGGCATCCATGGCATCAGGGACAGCGTGCTCGGCGTCTCCGGCGGACGATCCCTCCGCGACCGGTTCGTCAGGAACAACGGCTGCACCACACAGAACCCGCCGGAGCCGGCGCAGGGCAGCCTGACGCACAGGATCACCGCCTACTCCGGGTGCTCCGCCGGGCATCCCGTCGTCTGGGCCGCGTTCGACGAGGGCCACATCGCCGCTCCGCAGGACGGGGCCCCCGGTGACAGCGGCTCCAGGACCTGGGTCCCGGCGGAGGTGTGGAAGTTCTTCACCCAGTTCCAGAGCACCGCCTCACCCTCACCCTCACCTTCTTCCTCGCCCTCGCCCTCGCCCTCGCCGAGTGGCTCGCCGTCATCGTCGCCTGTTCCCGGGGCGTGTTCGGCGACCATCGCGACGACCAACAGCTGGCCGGGCGGGTTCCAGTCGACGGTGACCGTGCGGGCGGGCAGCACGCCGGTGAACGGCTGGACCGTGAAGTGGACCTGGCCGAGCGGGCAGACCATCAGCAGCGTGTGGAACGGCACGCAGAGCGGGTCCGGCTCCAGCGTGACGGTCCGCAACGAGTCCTACAACGGCTCCATCGCGGCCGGCTCGTCCACCACCTTCGGCTTCACCGCCAACGGCAGCGCGGCCACCCCGTCCGCCACCTGCACGAGTCCCTGATCGGCACGCGGGCCGAGCGAGATCGGCCCGCGTGCCCGTGAGCAGGAGGCCCCGCTCACGGAAAGAACGTCACTTCTCGAGGAAAGGGAAGCACCTGTGCGACATGTGAGCTCTTCTCGCTGGAGGTCGCGGCTGTCGGCCGCAGCCGTCGCCGCGCTGCTGACGGCCGGCGCCGGGGTGGCCGCGACGCACGCCGCGTCGGCGGCCGCGGCCGGATGCCAGGTCAGCTACACCGTCACCAACGAGTGGCCGGGCGGCTTCGGCGCGAATGTGAGCGTTAACAACCTCGGTGACCCGATCAACGGCTGGAAGCTGACCTGGTCGTTCCCCGCCGGGCAGACCATCACCCAGCTGTGGAACGGCACCTACACCCAGTCGGGCTCCCAGGTCACGGTGACCAACGTCTCCTACAACGGCGGCATCCCCACCGGCGGCAGCACCAGCTTCGGATTCAACGGAGCGTTCAACGGCTCCAACCCGGTCCCGTCGAGCTTCGCGCTGAACGGCGTGACCTGCACCGGCGGCGTCACCTCCCCCTCCCCCGGCGTCTCGCCCACCGTCTCGCCCTCCACGTCACCCTCGCCGCCGCCGTCCAGGCAGCCGTGTGACATCTACGCCGCGGGCGGCACGCCGTGTGTGGCGGCGCACAGCACGACCCGTGCCCTGTACGGCAGCTACAGCGGCCCGCTCTACCAGGTGCGCCGCTCCTCCGACAACGCCACCCGCGACATCGGCGTGCTGAGCGCGGGCGGGGTCGCCGACGCCGCCGCGCAGGACTCGTTCTGCGCCGGCACGACCTGCCTGATCACGATCATCTACGACCAGTCCGGCCGTAACAACCGGCTCACCCAGGCTCCTCCCGGCGGGTTCTCCGGTCCGGCGGCGGGCGGCTACGACAACCTCGCGGTCGCGACCGCCGCGCCGATCACGGTCGGCGGGCACAAGGCGTACGGCGTGTACGTCGCCCCCGGCACGGGCTACCGCAACAACACCACCAACGGCGTGGCCAAGGGCGACCAGCCCGAGGGCATGTACGCCGCCTTCGACGGCACCCACTACAACGGCGGCTGCTGCTTCGACTACGGCAACGCCGAGACCAACAGCCGCGACAACGGCAACGGCACCATGGAGGCCATCTACTTCGGCAACAACAAGGTCTGGGGCTACGGCGCCGGCAACGGCCCCTGGATCATGGCCGACCTCGAAAACGGCCTGTTCTCCGGCGTCAACCAGAAGTACAACGCGGGCAACCCGTCCATCAGCCACCGCTTCCTGACCGCGATCGTCAAGGGCGAGCCCAACCACTGGGCCATCCGCGGCGGCAACGCCCAATCCGGCGGCCTGGGCACCTTCTACAACGGCGTGCGGCCCAACGTCCCGGGCTACAACCCGATGAAGAAGGAAGGCGCCATCATCCTCGGCATCGGCGGCGACAACAGCCACGGAGCCGCCGGCACCTTCTACGAGGGCGTCATGACCTCGGGCTACCCGTCCGACGCCACCGAGAACGCCGTGCAGGCCAACATCGTGGCCGCCGGCTACAAATAGACCGGCCCGAGGGAGCCGGGAAACCGGAACGACCGAGCCGCCCCCGGGCATGGACCGGGGGCGGCCGGAAGACAACCGCGAGAACCACCGCAGGACACCACGACAAGTGACACCCGGACCAAGTGACACCCGGATTGAGCGACGGCCGGTCATGCTCAACGGTCTCGCATCCGGCGTCGCCGGCGGGCTCGGGCCCTGTCACCCATCCGGTTGGGATCCTCGTGCCCGCGACGTCGTCGCGGGCACGAGGATCCCCGGCGGCCGGTCCCCCCGCTCGATCGCCTGCGCCAGCCGTACGACGTCGACGACGTCTCCGTCCGGCCCGGCGAGTTCCCGGTGGCGCAACGCGTTCACGTACGTGTAGCCCCGCATCCGCAGCGTGCGGTGCAGGACCGGGAACAGAGCGCAGACTCCGGGAGACGGATGCGCGCACAGCCGCTCCCTGTGCTCCCACCGGAGCTCCTCGGTCCGCCCGGACGCCACGATCTCGACCAGGTCGTCGAGCGCCGGGTCCGGCCGGCCGGACAGGTCGGCCGCGGCCCGCAGGACGCGATCGCAGAGCTGTTCGACGAACGCGTCCCAGACCGAGAACGGCATGTCCGCGAAGTTGACGGACCAGTGCACCGTCTGGCCCGCGATGTGGTGGCGGAGCAGCCATCGCGCGAACCGTTCCTCGACGGCGGGGTGAAGCGCCCGCACCATCGGGTCCTCCGCCGGCCGGAGCGGCTCGTACGGGGCGACCCCCAGCTCCGCGATCCGATCGAGTATGAACCCGGTGGCGAGGCTCAGCTCGCGGTAGCGCGGCATGAGCCGGGCCGGCAGGTCGTCCTCGAACACCTTCCAGCGCCAGCCCTGATAGAGGTCCACAGCGAACAGCCCATAGCGGGGCAGGTCCGTGGCATAGCGGCCGGCGAACCAGTCGAGCGACTGGGACAGGAGCGCACTGCGGAGAAGCGCGGTCGCGATGGTCCTGCGGTCCGACACCAGACAGCCGGCCTCGTCGGCCCACAGCACAAGGGCACTCACGACGGCGGCGACCTCCGCCCGGACGGCGTCCTTCCTGATCGGCTTCGATTCCCAGAGCTCCAGGAGCGCGGCGAGCGACCACGTCCGGCACGCGTCCAGGAGGGCGAGCTCGAAGGCGACGACCCCGCGCAGCTCCGCCCGGTCGAAGCCCATCGCGTACGGCAGGCCGATCCACAGCTCCGTACGCCGCGGTCCCAGCCGGCGGGCGCCCGACTCGGCGATGGCGGCGAAGCACACGCGCGACGGACGTCGCACTCCCAGGGTCCCGGCCACCTCGTCGACCATCGCGTGCAGCTCGGGGTGGTCCGCTCGCCGGGCGACATGCGTCTGACGCACGCGCCGCGGCCAGACGAAGGGAATCACCCGCACGGCGATCATCACGATGCCGGCGACCACCATCGGCGCCTGCTCCCGGTGACCGTGAAGCCAGGCGGCGACCCCGGCGACCAGGCCCGCCAGCACCGGGAGAGCCCCGTTGCCCAGCCACCCCGGGACGCGCGCCCAGCGCCATACGCTTCGCCGGGCCGGCAGGGGTGGCCAGCAGCCGCTTCTGAACCACCCGGGAACGAAGGCCTGGGGGCGATGAGCCAGGACGAGCCAGACCGCCCGTTTCCGGGTCATGCCTCCTGGTAACACAGTCTCCTCCCGGGGACGGCCACCGCGCCCGGAGCATCTCTGGGGACCGGCGAGCAGCGTGGTTCGGCGACGACCGGCTCGCCGCGGAGAGCACCGCTGTGCCGGTTCAGCCACGTAGCTTAGGGCCGCCGGCCACGCCCCCCTGCAGGCGGTGCGGGGCGGGGGCGGTGCGGGGCGGCGCGCGCCGAAACCCGATGGCCGGGACGAGGCCGTCTGTGGCACGGTGTGGACGTGTCCGAGCAGATCGTGTTACCGCGCAGTGTGGACGAGGCGGTCGCCGCGGAGCGGGACGGCCGCGCCCTCCGCTACCTGTACTTCTGGGGTCACCGGCCCGCCAGGGACGGAGGCGTCGGCCCCGGCTGCCTGTCGCAGTGGTGGCCGGTCACCTTCACGGAGGACGGCCACACCTTCGCCTCCGCCGAGCACTACATGATGGCGCACAAGGCCTGGCTGTTCGGCGACGACCGGGCCGCCGAGCAGATCCTCGCCGCCGGTCATCCCGGCGAGGCCAAGAAGCTCGGCCGGGCCGTACGCGGCTTCGACGAGCAGGTCTGGGACGCCCGCCGGTTCGACATCGTGGTCCGCGGCAGCATCGCCAAGTTCGGGCAGAGCCCCGAGCTGTCGCGTTACCTGCTCGCGACCGGAGACCGGGTCCTGGTCGAGGCCAGCCCGTACGACCGGATCTGGGGCATCGGCCTGACCGCCGGTGACGAACGCGCCGCCTCCCCCTCGACCTGGCAGGGCCTCAACCTGCTCGGCTTCGCCCTGATGGCGGCCCGCGACGCCCTGGGGGCCGGATCGTGAGCGGCGCCGCCGGACCATGGGCCGTACGGAGAGGAGGGCGGGGGTGATCGCCCACGACGCCCCGCCGCTGATCCGCCGCGCCGGGTCCGGCGACGCCGGACACGTCGCCGAGGTGTTCCTCGCCGCCCGGGCCGGGATGACCTACCTGCCCCGTCTCCACTCCGACGAGGAGACCCGGGCGTGGATCGCCGGCGTCATGCTGCCGTCGTCGCAGGTGTGGGTGGCCGAGCTGCGCGGCCGGGTCGCCGGGTTCGCCGCGCTGTGCGGCGGCTGGCTCGACCACCTGTATCTCGCTCCCGACGCCCAGAACGGCGGCGTCGGAAGCGCGCTGCTCGGCCACGCCAAGGAGGCGCGCCCCCACGGGCTCGACCTGTACGTCTTCCAGCGCAACACGGGCGCCCGGCGGTTCTACGAGCGGCACGGTTTCACCCTCGTCGCGGAGGGCGACGGCAGCGGCAACGAGGAGAACCTGCCCGACGCCCATTACCGCTGGCGGCGCTGACGCCCTCCCGCCCGGCTAGACGAACCGCCACAGGCGGTCGTTCGCCCCGTTGTCGTCGGCGAGGACGACCTGGGCGCCCTGGGCGGTGGAGCCGCCGCTGACGCCGAGGACCCTGCCGCCGTTGGCGCACTGGATGCGGAAGTACCCGTCGGCGCCGTGCCGCAGCCGCCACCGGTGGTCGGAGGTGCCGTTGTCGGCCCACTGGACCACCCGCGACCCGGCCGCGGTGGCGGCGTTCTCCACGCCGAGCACCTTGCCGCTGTTGGAGTTGCGCAGGCGCAGGTAGCCGCCCGAGTCGACCACCGCGGTCCAGAGGTGGTCGGCGGTGCCGGTGTCACCCCACTGGATGACCAGGCCGCCGTCGGCGGTGGACATGTTCTGCACGCCCAGCACCAGCCCGCTGGCCAGGTTCTGGATGCGCCGGGCGCCGTTCGGCACGAACCGCCACTGGTTGTCCGCACCGCCGTTGTCGGAGTCCTGCACGGCCTGCGCCCCGTTCGCGGTCGAGCCGTTGAGGATGGCCAGGAGTTTGCCGCTGTTGACGTTGCGGATCTTGTGAGAGCCGTCGCCGGCGTCGGCGATCGTCCAGCGGTGGTCGGCGGTGCCGTTGTCGGTCCACTGCAGGACGCGGGCGTTGTCGGCGGTGGACATGTTCTCCACGCCGAGCACCTTGCCGCTGTTGACGTTGCGGAAGCGTACGGCGGTGCCGTCCACGATGATCTCCCAGTCGTGGTCGGCGGTGCCGTTGTCGGTCCACTGCAGCGCGAGGCCGCCGTCGGCGGTGGACATGTTCTGGACGCCCAGCACGAGGCCGCTGGCCGCGTTGACCAGCCGGTAGCTCGCCGTCCCGCCCCCGCCGCCGCTGCCGCCGGTGTTCCAGTAGACGGTGTAGTTGTGCCCGTGCGCGTCGTAGAACGGGCCCAGGTTGACCGTGGAGCCGTTGGCGGTCGCGGTGAAGGCGAGCGCGGTGGTGCCGGTCCGGGTGATGGACGCGGTGTTCAGGGCGGGCGGCGCCGACAGGGCGGTGTTCCCGTAGTTCCCGGACAGGGCGACCGGGCCGTACGTGACCGCCGCGACGTTCGGGTTGTCGTTGGCGGCCTTCATGACGACGCGCATGGGCAGGCGGACCGTGACGGTGTCGCCGGAGGCCCAGGAGCGGGTGAGGACGGCGTACGCGCCGGGGGTGGTGTCCACGTCCTGCTGGGCGCCGTTGACGCTGATGGTGGCGCCGGTGGTCCAGGAGGGGATGCGGACGCGCATCGACCACGACCCGCCGGCGTCGCCCGTGACGGTGAGGGTCGTGGTGTCGCTCACCGGATAGGACGTCGTCTGGGTGACCGTGATGCCGCGCTGGGTCCAGTTCAGCACCGAGGGCGCGAACAGGTTCACCGTCAGCGTGGTGCCGTTGTAGAAGTAGATGGAGTCCGCCAGCCTTGTGTTGACCTCCACCCCGGTCCCCTGGCAGCACCAGAACGAGTTGTAGTCGGTGCTCCAGGTGCCGCCGCCCCACGCCGGGCCCACCCCGCGGCGGCCGCCCGGCTTGAGCGGCGTGAAGTAGGTGATGTGGCCGTGGCCGTCGGCCGGGTTCTGCGCGCCGATGACGTGGTTGAGCAGCGCCTGCTCGTAGAAGTCCACGTACGCCACCCGATCGGGGTTGAGCAGCCACAGCTCGCGGGTCAGGTTGAGCATGTTGACGCTGTTGCAGTGCTCGCAGGTGTCGTTGCTGAGGTAGCCCGCGATCGCGTTGGGCGCCCGGAAGTGCTCGGCCTGGCTGTTGCCCCCGATCGCGTAGGTGTGCGCGCCGACGGTGATGTTCCAGGCGTTGGCGGCGATGTCCCGGTAGCGGGTGGTGCCGGTCGCCTTGTACTCGCGGGCCGCGCCGATCCACTTGGGCACCTGGGTGTTGGCGTGCAGGCCGTTGAGCTGGTCCTGGTTCGATGCCAGCGGGTTGAACACCGCGGCGTGGTCGAACCGCTGGGCGACGGTCAGCCATCGCCCGTCCCCGGTCTGCTGGTAGAGGTCGGTCAGCACCGCGTTCATGCCGCCGAACTCGGTGCCCAGCATGTTCTGCATCTGGCTGGAGCTGAGCCTGCCCGTCCGCTGGTCCACCCAGCCGGCCAGCGCCAGGAGCACGTCGCGGGCCCGGTTGTCGCCGATGAGACGCCACACGTCGAGCAGGCCGGTCATGGTCTTGTGAATGCAGTAGTACGGGACGTTGCCGTTGCTCAGCGTGCGCGCCTCGAGTGCGGTGAAGTCGGACTCGGGGAAGCCCGACAGGTAACCGGCGCCGAAGCCGGCGGCCCCGTTGTTCGCCTGGCACTTGGCCAGCTCGGCGACCATGTAGCTCGCCTTGTCCCGGCACGTGGTGTCCCCGAGCATGGCATAGGCCTGGGCCCACGCGGACAGGAAGTGCCCCTGCACGTGCGTGCGGAACGGGAAGCTCGGCGCGTCCCATCCCCCGTTCGCGGCGGCGCCGCCGGTGGACAGCCTGTGGTTGGCCCGGAAGTTGTACAGCAACCGGTCGACGTCGACGAACCGCAGGTACGACAGCGTCCGGTTCTGGTTGTCCATCCAGCGGCCCCCGGTCAGCCGCACCTGCCCGAGGTCGAAGGCGTACGCGGACACGCCGATGTCGGCCCGGGCCGGCGCGACCGCGGCGCCGGCCGCCGTGGCACCGGCGACCTCTCCGACGGCGGAGGCCACGACGGCGACGCCGGCGGCCTGGAGCAGCCGGCGCCGGCTGAAGGACGAGGGGGACACGTGGCCTCCTGGACATCTCGCTTTGTTAGCGTTAACAACTTTTGTGGTGCCACCATCCGGGTCGGATGACGTCGAACGGGGACGCGGGACACCGCGCGGAACCGGCACGGCCCCGCACCGGGGCCGCGTCACGGGCGGCGGTCTCGCCGCCCACCACCGCCCCGGCGGGATGCCGCCCGGGCTCAGTGTGGAAAACCGCCACGAAACATGTCAAGACCGTATCCGGAAAGTTTCGCACCACCGTTCCCCGCGGGATTCGCCTTCCTGCGGCGATGACGCAGCGGTCGCGGTAACGTTCCGAAACCCTCGGCATGTCCCCCTGGACGTGAAACTTTCAGGACGGCCCGCCCGGCGATCCGATGGCCGTGCGCCCATGAGGGCAGGCGGCGCCGTGTCCGGCGGAGCACACCCGCCCGAAACCTCTTGACGGGATCGGCGGCGTCGTATTTGCTCCGCCGCACACCACCAACCACCCCCGACGCGTGGCCGGAAATGTTATCGCTATCAGACCCGGACCGGTCTTCGGCGGCTAAGGAGTCAGATGCACAGGATCGTTCGATGGACGCTGGCGGCGGTGCTGGCCGCCGGGTCCCTCGTCGCGGCCGGCGGCGCGACGTCACCGGCCGCCGCGCTCGACAACGGGCTCGCCCGTACGCCCCAGATGGGGTGGAACGACTGGAACAGCTTCGGCTGCAACGTCAACGAGACGCTCGTGCGGCAGACCGCGGACGTCATGGTGTCCAGCGGCATGGCGGCGGCGGGCTACACCTACGTCAACATCGACGACTGCTGGTCCACCAAGAGCCGCAACGCGAACGGCGACCTGGTGCCCGATCCGCAGAAGTTCCCCAGTGGCATGAAGGCGCTGGCCGACTACGTCCACTCGAAGGGCCTGAAGCTCGGCATCTACTCCTCGGCCGGGACGACGACCTGTGCGGGCTACCCGGCCAGCCTGGGGTACGAGCGGCGGGACGCCGCCCTGTGGGCCTCCTGGGGGATCGACTACCTGAAGTACGACAACTGCGGCGACCACCAGGGCAAGAACGGGCAGCAGCGGTACACGGCGATGCGTGACGCGCTCGCCGCCACCGGCCGTCCGATCCTGTTCAGCCTGTGCAACTGGGGCCAGGAGAGCGTCTGGACCTGGGGGATGCAGACCGGCAACTCCTGGCGCACGACCGGCGACATCCAGGCGAACTGGAACTCGGTCATGGGCATCCTGGACCAGCAGGTGGGGCTGGAGGCGTACTCGGGGCCGGGCGGCTGGAACGACCCCGACATGCTGGAGGTGGGGGTCGGCTCGCTGACGGCGACCGAGGGGCGGGCGCACTTCAGCCTGTGGTCGCTGCTGAACGCACCGCTCGTCGCGGGCAACGACATCCGCTCGATGAGCGCCGAGACCCGCACGATCCTCACCAACACCGAGGTCATCGCCGTCAACCAGGACTGGGGCGGCAGGCAGGGCCACAAGATCAGCGACAACGGGAACCTGGAGGTGTGGCGCAAGCCGATGTCCAACGGCTCGGTGGCGGTCGTGCTGCTCAACCGGGGCACCTCGGCGGCGACGGTGTCCACCACGGCCTCCGCCCTCGGGCTCGGCAGTGCGGCCTCCTACTCCGTACGCGACCTGTGGGCGCACACGACTGGCTCCTCGTCCGGGACGATCAGCGCGCAGGTGCCCGGACACGGGGCGGCCATGTACCTCGTGAGCGGAGGGGGCCTGGTCACGCCGTCCCCCACGCCCACCCCCACCGGGACCGGCGCGATCAAGGGTGTCGGGTCGGGCCGCTGCCTCGACGTCGCGGGTGTCTCGCAGGCCAACGGCGCCCAGGCGCAGCTCTGGGACTGCAACGGCCAGGCCAACCAGCAGTGGACGCCGACCGGCTCGGGTGAGCTGCGCGTCTACGGCAACAAGTGCCTCGACGTGAACGGCGCCGGCACGGCCGACGGCAGCGCGGTGATCATCTGGGACTGCAACGGCCAGAACAACCAGAAGTGGCGCCTCAACGCCGACGGCACCATCACCGCCGTCGGCGCGAACAAGTGCCTGGACGCCTACAACAACGGCACCGCCAACGGCACCAAGGTCATCATCTGGACCTGCAACGGCCAGGCCAACCAGCGCTGGACCCGCGCCTGACCAGGCATACCGGCGCGTCGGCGACCTCCCCGCGACCGCTCCCACCCGGGGGCGGTCGCCCGTCTCCGCCGGCGCGGCCGCCGTGAACCATCCCGCCCGCCCGGGGCCTGCCGTACGGCACGGCCCCGGACTATGATCGCCGGAAGAACTCGGCGGAACGGGAGGCGGCTGTGGCGGAGGTACCGGTCGGCACCGACCCCACGGTGCCCAGTTCCGCCCGGGTGTACGACTACCTGCTGGGCGGCAAGGACAACTACGAGATCGACCGGATGGTCGCCGGCAGGCTCCTGTCGCTGGCGCCCGACACGCGATCGGTCGCGAAGGCGAACCGCGCCTTCCTCGCCAGGGCGGTGAGATACATGGCCGTCGAGGGCGTCCGGCAGTTCGTCGACCTGGGCGCGGGCATCCCGACGTCGCCGAACGTGCACGAGATAGCCCGGGAGATCCACCCGTCCGCGCGGGTCGTCTACGTCGACAACGACCCGCTCGTGAAGGTGTACAACGACGCGCTGCTGACGGCCGACGCCCATGTGGCGACCATCGAGGAGGACATCCGCCGCCCCGACGCGGTGATGGACCACCCCGGCCTTCGTGGGCTGATCGACTTCGACGAGCCCGTCGGAGTGCTGTTCGTCACCGTTCTCCACTTCGTCTCCGACGAGGAGGACGCCCACGGCATCGTCGCCCGGTGGCGCGACCGCATGGCGCCCGGCAGTCATGTGGCCATCTCGAACATGGCGGCGGAGAGCGACGCCGAGGCCGTCGAGGGCCTGAGGGCCGCGACGGCCGGCACTCCCGCGGATTCGACGTTCCGCACCCGCGGCGAGCTCCTGCGGTTCTTCGACGGCTTCGAGCTGGTGGAGCCCGGCATGGTGCCGGTGCAGCGGTGGCGCCCCGACATGGACTCCGTGCCCACCCGGATGGTGGTGGAGGGCGGCGTCGGCCGCAAACCCTGATTGCGGGCCCCCACAGCGGCGTGGCGGGGCAGGAGGTCGGACGTGCCCCGTGATGCCGTTCGCCTCCCGACTGCCGCGAAGTGGCAGCACGCTGTTGGAGCCGGGCCCATCGCGCACCTCTACACTGCTGGACATCGGATGTGTGCGCCTCGCTCGCGAGGAGACGGTGGAGGTGGCTCCGTGGCGGTCACGGACGCGGCGATCGACAAGATCAAGCAGATGATCACGTCGGGCGAGCTCGCTCCAGGTGACCGGCTGCCCAAGGAGGCCGACCTGGCCGAACGGCTCGGCCTGTCCCGCAACTCCCTCCGGGAGGCCGTCCGCGCCCTCGCCCTGATCAACGTGCTCGACGTACGGCAGGGCGACGGCACCTATGTGACCAGTCTCCAGCCCCACCTGCTCCTCGAGGCGTTGTCGTTCGTCGTGGACTTCCACCGCGACGACACCGTGCTGCAGTTCCTGGAGGTGCGGCGCGTCCTGGAGCCCGCCGCCACCGCGATGGCCGCGATCAACATGCCGGACGAGGAGGTCAAGGAGCTGCGCGCGATCCTCGACGCGCTGCCGGACGACCCCAACGTGGAGGAGCTGGTCGCCAACGACCTGCGGTTCCACCAGCGCATCGCGGCGGGATCGGGCAACCCCGTGCTCTGCTCGCTGCTCGACAGCCTCTCCGGGCCGACGACACGCGCCCGGGTGTGGCGCGGCCTCACCCAGGAGGGGGTGCTCGACGACACCCGCGAGCAACACGTGATGATCTGCGACGCGATCGCGGCCCGGAGGCCGGAGGTGGCCAGGGCGTGGGCGACGGTCCACGTGGCGGGCGTCGAGGACTGGCTCCGCCGCACGCTGTGACACGTCCGGTCCGGCCGGGTGGCGCGTCGGGCGTGGCCCCGGACGGTCAGCTGCCGCCCTCGGAGAGCCGTCCGGCCTCGTCACCGCCCGAGGCCCTCGCGGTCCCCCGGCCGATGGCGGCCGGGTCCTGAAACTTCCATAGGCCGGCCCGGGGGTGTGGCTGCTCAACGCGTCCCCGCGGCGCTCCGGCGAATCGCGTTCTTGTTCCCCGCCCGGGTCTTGGCCAGCGTGATGCCCTGGCCGCGACGGGCTGCTCCCCTCGCATCCGGCGGCCCCAGAACCCCCCAGGGACTCGAGAGGAGACCCGTGCGAACGCGAACGCTCCCGATCGCCCTCACCGCGGCGATCGCCCTGTCGATCGGCGCGGCCGGACAGCCGCCCGCACTCGCGGCCGCCGAAGGCCCGGCGCTGACGGTGGACACGACCAGCGGGCGGCACCCCATCAGCCCGTACATCTACGGCATGAACTTCGCCGACGAGGCGCTGGCGAAGGAGCTGCGTCTCCCGGTGCGCCGGTGGGGCGGCAACGCGACGACCCGTTACAACTACCTGTACGACACCAGTAACCGCGCCTCCGACTGGTACTTCGAGAACATCGCCGAGGACAACCCGGACCCGTCGAAGCTGCCGGACGGCTCCACGGCCGACCGGTTCGTCGAGCAGGACCGCCGCACCGGCACCGACACCATCCTCACCGTCCCCCTGATCGGCTGGGTCCCCAAGGGCCGCGACGCCTCCTGCGGGTTCTCCGTCGCCAAGTACGGCCCGCAGCAGCGGACCGACCAGTGGCGGCCGGACTGCGGCGACGGCGTGAAGCCCGACGGCACGAAGATCACCGGCAACGACCCCCGCGACACGAGCGTCGAGGCCGGCGCGGCGTACGTGAAGGACTGGATCGGCCACCTCACCGGCAGGTACGGCACCGCCGCGACCGGCGGCGTGCGGTTCTACAACCTCGACAACGAGCCCGACATCTGGCACAGCACGCACCGGGACGTCCACCCCGAGGGCGCGAGCTCGGTCGAGCTGCGCGACAAGGCCTACCTCATCGGCGCCGCCGTCAAGGCCGCCGACCCCGGCGCGAAGACGCTCGGCCCGGTCGGCTGGGGCTGGTCCTCCTGGGACTACTCCGGCCTCGACCAGGAGACCTGCGGCCGGACCAACTGCTGGTCGAACCCCCCGGACAAGGAGGTCCGCGGCGGCCTTCCGTTCACCACCTGGTATCTGCGGCAGATGAAGAAGTACGAGGACGAGCAGGGCCTGCGCGTCCTCGACTACTTCGACGAGCACTTCTACCCGCAGGCGTCCGGTGTCGCCTTCGGCTCCGGCGGCGACCCGGCCACCGACGCCCTGCGCCTGCGCTCCACCCGCGCGCTGTGGGACCCGTCGTACACGGACGAGAGCTGGATCAACACCCAGGTCAGGCTCATCCCCCGGATGAAGGAACTGGTGGCCGCCGAGTATCCCGGCACCAGGACCGCCGTCACCGAGTACAACTGGGGCGCCCTCGACCACATCAACGGCGCCCTCACCCAGGCCGACATCCTCGGCATCTTCGGCCGCGAGGGCCTCGACCTCGCCACCCTGTGGGGACCGCCCACGGCCTCCCAGCCGGGAGCGTACGCCTTCCGCATGTACCTCAACTACGACGGCAAGGGCGGCCGGTTCGGCGAGACGGCGGTCGGCGCTACCAGCGCCGACCAGGGCAGGCTCGCGGTGTACGCGGCCGAGCGGGCCTCCGACAAGGCGCTCACCCTCGTGGTGGTGAACAAGACCGGCGACGACCTGACCAGCGAGGTCGCGGTCAAGGGACGCGACGGCGGGGCGACCGCCCAGGTGTACCGGTACGGCGCGGCCGACACGTCGGCCGTCAGGCGCGACGCCGACGTGCGGGTGGGGGCCGGCGGTTTCACCGGCACGTTCCCCGCCAACTCGATCAGCACCGTCGTGATCCCCGAGGGCACCGGCCCGTCGCCCTCGCCCTCGCCCTCGCCGAGTCCTTCCCCCAGCCCGTCGCCCTCTCCTTCGCCTTCGCCTTCGCCGAGCCCCAGCCCGTCCCCGTCCGCGTCGCCCAGTTCCTCGCCGGCGCCGGCCGCCTGCACGGTGACGTACACGGTCACCAACCAGTGGCCCGGCGGCTTCCAGGCCGGGGTCCGGATCGTCAACCGGGGAGCCTCGGCCGTGAAGGGCTGGCGGCTCGGCTGGACGTTCGGCAACGGGCAGATCGTGACCCAGCTGTGGGACGGCTCGTACACCCAGAGCGGGTCGAAGGTCACGGTGACCAACGCCGGCTACAACGCCACGATCGCCGCGAACGGCGGCAGCGTGACCTTCGGCTTCCTCGGCCGCCGGGACGACGGCGCCAACCCCCCGCCCAAGCAGTTCACGCTCAACGGCTCGCCCTGCGCGACGAGCTGATCCGTTGTTCGGCGAGGGCCGGCACTCCCGGGGCCGGCCCTCGCCGGGAGTCAGTCCACCATCGCGCCCTTGTCCCGTCCGCACACCCTGACGTCGTCGTGGCGGCCGCAGGCGTGGACGAGGGTGAAACGACGCCAGACGGCCATCGCAGACGAGACCGCCTGACCGTCGCGGCTCACCGGGAAGGGGCCGCACCGATGCCAGGGGCCGCCACCCGGCGGCCAGACCTCGAGCCAGACCGCGTCTCCGGGATGGGTGCGCCCGGTGAGGGCCGCCCAGTAGTGCCAGTCGCCGGCCGGGCCCGCGTCGCCGCGCCAGAGCGTGACGTCCACCTCGTCGCCCCGCTTCCCGCTCGTCAGCGAGTACACCGGCTTGGCGTTCTTCACCGTGTGGGCGTCGGGCCGCGTCCAGTCGCGGCAGTCGATGGGCCGGTCACCTGCCGCACCGGCGGCGGCAGCGGCGGACGGGGACGGGGACGGGACGGCCAGGAGCACGGTCGCCGCGACGATCCCCGTGGTGGTCCTGCCACGCCCGGCTCGAATCACCCTGCGCCTCCCCCAGTGTGATCTACCCGTGCGATCCACCCGTGCGACGTCCACCCGGACGAGTATCGATGACGAGACGCATCGGCACAATCGCATTCAGTGACCACAGGGTCGGATCCGACCACCGCCGTTCACGGCCGCCCTCGTTCCGGGCCGCCCACCGCGGTTACCGCCGACCGCTTCGCGCCCTCGTGGTGAGTCCGGGCCTCGGACTCACCACGGTCAGCGCGCGGCGCCGGTCAGCCGGCCCGGCAGCTCACGACCGGTGCGGTGTTGCCGCCGTTCCAGGAGGCCAGGAAGCCGAAACCGGTCGAACCACCGGCCGGCAGAACGCCGTTCCAGCTCAGGTTCCGCGCGGTCACCGCCGCCCCGCTCTGGCTCACGGTGGCATTCCATGCCTGCGTGATCTGCTGGCCGCCGCCGAAACTGAAGGTGGCCGTCCATCCCGACATCGCCGCCGCGGTGTCGTTGCGCACGCTCACCTCGCCCTGGAACCCGCCGGACCACTGGGAGACCACCCGATACGTGGCGCTGCATCCGGCGGCCCCGGGGGACGGGGACACCACGGGGGACGGGGACACGCTGGGCGACGGCGACGGGCTCGGTGACGGCAGCGGCGGGGTGATCCCGTCGAGCACCTTCGTGAGCGCCGGATACCAGCGGTCGGCCATCTTCTGGAAGCCGGCGTCGTTCGGGTGCACTCCGTCGCCGGTGTCCCTGGCCGCGTCGAAGCCCGTCCACTGGTCGACGACGACGATCGGCGACTGGGCGGTGGTCAGGCCGGCGGCCCAGGCCGGGATCGCGTTGTCGAGCGCGACCACGTCGGCGGCGCACGTGGGGCAGCTCGGCGGATTCATGGGAATGATCTGCGCCACGATGATTTTCATCTTCGGATTGGCGGCCCGCATCTGGCCGATCAGTTTGGTGTACGCGGCGAGGACCGTGGTGGTGGGGATGTAGCCGCCCCACATGTCGTTCGTGCCGAGGTGCATGAGCACGATGTCCGGCTTGGTGGCCGCCAGCCACGGCGGCAGCTGGTCGTTGTCGGCGATGCCGGTGGCCGAGAAGCCGCCGTGCCCCTCGTGGTCGCCGTCGTGCGGCACCGAGCAGCCGCCTCCGGGCTGGGTGCCCACGAAGTCGATGCCGGTGTAGCCGGTGCGCTGCAGGCGGTCCCAGAGCAGGGCCCGCCAGCAGCCGGGACCGGCGGTGATGGAGTCGCCCAGCGGCATGATCTTGACCGGGGCCGCGGCCGAGAGCGCGGGCTTGGCCGCTGTGAACGCGAGCGCCGCGATGAGCGCGCCCAGGACGGCGTACAGGACGGATTTTCGAGGCATCGTCATGCCCTTCAAGGCTGGACGGCGGCATAGGCCGGGGACATCGAACCGGGGAGGACCCGCCACCGCCGCGGTGACGGGTCCGGGTGTGTCACCTGCGGTCGGGACAGGTGTCACGCATAGGGGTTCTGGGTGAGCAGGTGCGCCCTGTAGCCCTCACCGATGCCCGGCTCGGGGGTGCCGGCGTAGTCCTTGATGAGCACGGCGCCCGTGCTGCAGCCCCACGGGCTCCAGGTCCAGGCGAGGTACGACACGCCGTTCTTGTCCGCCCACTTCGTGAGCCTGTCCATGTAGTCGTAGCCGCAGTTGTCCGCGCCGAACTCACCGGTCACCACGGGGACCTTGGCGGCGAGCGGAGCGATCTGGCTGTCCCAGCAGGATTCGTTGGAGCAGGCGTTGAAGCTGTAGGAGTGCCACGAGGCGGCCAGGTTGCCCGTCGGGTCGTTCGGCTTGTACTGCTGCCACTGGCTCAGGTCGTTGCTCCAGGCCAGGCCGCCGACCATGACGATGTTGGTCGCCCCCGTCGCCCGGACGGCGTCGACCAGGCGCTGCATCCCCGCCACCTCGTAGGAGAAGCCGGGGCAGTTACCGCCGTCACGCAGGCACTTCCAGCCCGAGGTGGTGTCACCGGTGCCGTACTCCGGCCACGGCTCGTTGAACAGGTCGAAGATCACCGCGTTGTCGCCCTTGAACGCCTTCGCGACACCGGTCCAGAACTCCGGCGCGTATTTGGCGTCGGGCATCGGCTTCTGACAGGTCGCCGCGGTGTCCGTGCACGCCCAGGAGACGCCGGTGAACTGGCCCCAGTTCCAGTGCAGATCGAGGATCGGCGTGATTCCGTTGGCGACCAGCAACTGCACGTAGTTCTTGACGTCCTGCTGGTAGGCGGCGCCGCTCGGCGAGCCGTTGGTGCCGAGCCAGCACTCCTCGTTCAGCGGAAGCCGGACGGCGTGGATGTTCCACTTCTTCATCGCGTCCACGGAGCCCTGGTCGACCGGGCCGTGGTCCCACGTCCCCTTGCCCTGGACGCAGGCGTACTCGCCGCTCGAGCGGGAGACGCCCAGCAACCGGTACGGCTTGCCGTCCGCAGTGACGATCTTGTTGCCGGAGACGTGCAGCTGCGGCGCGGGTCCCCCCGGATCAGGGCTGGGACTCGTGCTGGGGCTGGCGCTCGGACTGGGGCTCGGACTGGGGCTCGGACTGGGGCTCGGACTGGCGCTCGGACTGGGACTGGCGCCGCCGCAGGCGACGCCGTTGATCTTGAAGGCGGTAGGCACCGGGTTGCCGCCGCTCCACTTGCCGATGAAGCCGACCGACACCGAGCCGTTCGAGGCGACGGTGCCGTTCCAGCTGAGGTTCTTGGCGGTGACGTGCGAGCCGGACTGCGACCAGTCGGCGCTCCAGCCGTTGTTCACGCCCTGGCCGGCGTTGGGGAAGTCGAACTCGAGGGTCCAGCCGGACCAGGAATCCCCCAGATTGGTGATCGACACGTCACCCTGGAATCCGCCCTGCCACTCGCTCACGACCTTGTACTTCACCGAGCAGCCCGCGCCGGCGGCGGATGCCGGGCCGGTCATGACCGCCGCACCGGCGGCGGCGACGAGCCCGACCGCGGCTGCTGTCGCCCAGGCGACACGAAGTTTCATTGATTTCCTCTCCTGCCCCGGCGATTCTGATAAACAGTGCGAGATTCTTAAGTAGGCGACTTAAGTAAGTCAACGAAGGGTGAAACTTTCAGTCAGGCCCTGTCCCGGCCCGTCCCGCGTGCGTGGCCTGTTCCGGCGTCGCCACAGGGGCGCAGCCAGGGCTTGTAGGCTCACAGTGGCCGAAATGATCGAGGTCGAGACGGGACGGCAGTGAGCGCAGGAGTGAAGGCGAAGCCGCACGCGAGCAGCAAGGCCGCCGTCCTGGACGCCATCAGGGCCGCGGGCACGATCAGCCGCGTCGGTTTGGCCGCCGCCACCGGTTTTACCGGCCCCACCATCTCCGCACTGGTCCGCAGGCTGATCGAGGAAGGCCTGGTGGTCGAGACCGGCCACGCCGAGTCGACCGGCGGGAAGCGGCGGGTTCTGCTCCAGCTCAACCACACCTCCCGCTACGCGGTTGGTGTGCACCTCGACCACGCCGGCGTGACACATGTCCTGACCGACCTCTCCGGGACCGTGGTGGCCCGCATCACCAGGCGCGGCGCGGGCGCGGACGAGCCCCGGACGGTCGTGTCGAGGACGGCGGCGGAGATCTCCGGTCTGATCGAGAGCATCGGCGTGGAGCGCGAGCGTGTCCTGGGCGTCGGCCTGGTCTCCCCCGGCCCCCTCGGCCCCACGCGGGGCATCGGCCTCGCCCCTCCGACCATGCGGCACTGGCAGGGGTTCCCCCTGGGCCAGGCGCTCGAACAGGCGACAGGACTGCCGGTGGTGCTCGACAACGACGCCACCGCCGCCGCCCTGGGCGAGCACTGGTCCGGCGGCCTGGGCACCACCACGTCGTCGGCGGTCGTCTATCTGGGCACCGGGATCGGCGCCGGCCTGGTCATCAACGGCATCACCTACCGCGGCCCCAGCGGCAACGCGGGCGAGTTCGGGCACGTCTGCGTCGACATCGACGGCCCCGAGTGCTGGTGCGGGGCCCGCGGCTGTGTGGAGGCGATGGCCGGCGCCGCGGCGGTCGTGCAGGCCGTGCGGGCCGACCCCGCCCTGACCAGGGCCGTCGGCCTGGGGACCCGCGGGATACGGGCCTCGACCGCCGCCGACTTCGCCGCCGTCAGCCGGGCCGCCCGCAGGGGGGAGCCGGGGGCGCTGGCGCTACTGGAGAGGTCGGCCCGCTACATCGCGGCGGCCGCCCGGACCCTGGCCAACATCATGGATCTCGAAGTCCTCGTGCTGACCGGGCCGGGCTTCGCCATCGCCGGCTCGGTCTACCTCCCCGTCGTCCAGCGGGAACTCCATCGAACGGCCTTCTCCCGCGACGCGCACGTCGTGGACGTCCGGCTGTCGCGCTCGGCCGCCACCGCCTCCGCCGTCGGCGCCGCCGCACTCGTGCTCGAGTCGGAACTGGTGCCCCTCAGCCAGGGCACGCGCCTTTCCGAGAGACCCGGCGCCGAGCCCGCCGCTGTCTCGTGACCCTGCCACCCTGCCGCGGCCCGTCCTCCGCGGCCGTTCTCGACGTGATCCGCCGCAGCCGGACGCGCCCCTTACTTCGGTAGGCTGGTCAACCGGGCTGAGACCCACCAGGTTGCCGTTGCCTCCCGAGGAGAAGACAGGGCGGATGATCCGCGAAACGTCGCACGGCGTACGGCGCACCCAGGCGGCGGGTGACCCCGGACAGGACGACGCCGCGGGCCGCGATGCGCGGGTGACGCGGTGAGCGCGGCCACAGCCGTGGGCCTGGTGCTGGCGAGGCCGCCCCGGCTGCTCGGCGCGGAACCGTTCTTCCTGGAGTTCATCGCGGGCATCGAGGAGCATCTGGCCGAGCACGGTCAGTCCGTGCTGCTGCACGTCGTCACCACCCATGACGCCGAGATCGCCGCGTACCGCCGGTGGGCGGCCAACCGGAGCGTCGACGCGGTCGTCCTCGTGAACCGGACGGTGGACGACGGCAGACCCGCCGTCCTGCGCGCGCTCGGGCTGCCGACCGTGGTCGCGGGCGAGCCGGAGGGCGACGCCCCCGCCGTCCGCACCGACGATGCCGGCGCCGTGCGGGACGCCGTCGCCCACCTGAGCAGGCTCGGGCACCGCCGGATCGCACGCGTCAGCGGCCCGGACGCTCTGATCCACACGCGCATCCGCACCGAGGCCCTCGTGGACAGCATGCGCTCGGCGGGCGTGGAGCCCGTCGTGGTGGAGGGAGACTACTCGGAGGAGTCCGGGGCGAAGCTCACGGCGATGCTGCTCGAACGGCCCGACCCGCCGACGGCGATCATCTACGACAACGACCTGATGGCGGTCGCGAGCCTCGCCGCCGCCAGGGAGCTCGGCTACGACGTTCCCCGCGACCTCAGCCTGATCGCCTGGGACGACTCCAGCCTGTGCAGGCTCGCGTCCCCTCCGCTCACCACGATGAGTCTCGACGTCCACCTGTTCGGGCGGTTGGTCGCCGAATCCCTGCTGGAACTCATGGCGGGCGAGCCGGTCGCCGAACGCCGCTGCCCGACCGCCACCCTCGTCCACCGGGGAACCACCGCGCCCGCGAGCACCCCGTAGGTGTAGGCGATCGCCTCAGAGTTCGAGGACGAGTCGGGGAGATCGCGCCCGCGACACGCAGACGAACATGACGTCACCGGCCGCGCGCTCCTCCTCGGTGAGCAGGTGGTCGCGGTGGTCGGGGACGCCGTCGAGCACCGCGGTCTCGCAGGTGCCGCAGGTGCCCTCGCGGCAGGAGGACAGCACCGCGACCCCGGCCTCCTCCACCACCTCCAGGATCGAGCGGTCCTCCGGCACGGTCAGCGTCGTGCCGGTCAGGGCCAGCTCCACCTCGAACGCGGCCGAAGGCCCGGCGTCGTCCGTGGCCGCGGGCGCGAAGCGCTCGACCCGCAGCGCGCCCTCCGGCCAGGAGGCGCACCGCTCCTTCACCGCCGCGAGCAGCGGCTCGGGCCCGCAGCAGTAGACGAGGGTGTCCGCACGCGGGACGCCGAGCAGCGCGTCGAGGTCGAGCAGGCCGGTCTCGTCCTGCGGGCACAGCTCCACCCGGCCGGGATGGTCCCGCGCGAGCCGGTCGGCGAACGCCATCGAGGCCCGGGTGCGCCCGCCGTACACCAGCCGCCAGTCGGCCCCGCGCCGCGCCGCCTCCTCGACCATGGGCAGGATCGGGGTGACGCCGATGCCGCCGGCGACGAACAGGTAACGGGAGGAGGCGGCGAGGCCGAAGCGGTTGCGGGGACCGCGCACCCGGATCGTGTCGCCCTCCGCGACCCGGTCGTGCACGTACGCGGAGCCGCCCCGCCCGGCGGGCTCCCGGAGCACCGCCACCTGGAAGGCCGAGGGGTCGCCGGGGTCGCCGCACAGCGAGTACTGCCTGGCCAGTCCGGGGGCGAGCAGCAGGTCGACGTGGGCGCCCGGTGTCCAGGGCGGCAGCGGGCCGCCGTCGGGACGGACGAGACGCAGGAGGACGACGCCCTCGGCGGCGGGCGTCCTGGCCGCCACCTTCAGGTCGAGCTCCGGTTCCGTGACGGGCATGGTCGTCGAAGCCCCCTCGTGTCTCAGACGAGCGCGGCGGCCGGGGCCGGCGCGTCCTGCGCCGCGGCGCGGCCGGGCCGGTGGCCCTCGGGATGGCCGAGCAGCCAGTCCCACAGGGCCACCGGATCCTCGAACTCCCGCTCCGCCCCGCAGAAGCAGGAGGCGTGCAGCCGGTCCGTCCCCGGCAGCCAGCGGATTCGGTAGACGGTGCGGCCGGCCCGCGCCCCGGCGTCGTCCGCGTTCATCGGGCGGCGGCCTCCGGTCGTACGGCCCCGGCTTGGGCCATCTTCGCGAGCAGGCGGCGGGCGGCCAGGCCGCCGGTGTCGATGTTCACCGACAGCTCCTGGTATCGGTCCGGCTCCCGGGCGAGGACCTGCTCCAGCGTGTTGAGCGCGGCCACGTCCTGCAGCACGACGGTGCGGTTGCTGTCCCGCAGGAAGTCGGAGACCTTCTCGTCGTCGAGCGCGAAGTCGCGCGCCACCGCCCAGAAGTCGTAGGTGGTGTTCTCCGTCGACGGAGTGATCGCGTACACGACCTCGACGTGGAAGGCGTGCGGGTCCGTGCCGTCGGCGGCGGGCGGGGGCGACCCGACCGGGGCGACCCGGCTGTGCAGCAGGTACAGGCACGGCGGGTGATACTCGATGTCCTGCCAGCGGGTGATGCGGCCCTTGATGCCGGTCGACTCGGCGTAGAACGGCGGGCAGGCCGCGTCGTCCATGTGGCGGCTGACGTAGACGACCCCCGCGTCCTCGTCGACCTCGGTGGTGATCGGGGTCTCGGCCACCTCGGGAGTGCCGATGTACCCGCCGTGCAGGTACGTCTCGTGGGACAGGTCGAGGAGGTTGTCCACGAGCAGGCCGTACCGCGCGTTCAGCGGCTCCATCCCGCACACCGTGGCGTAGTCGGGCGAGACCAGCCAGGGAGCGCGCGGCGGCAGCGTGCCGCCCGGCTCGCGGTCGCCGATCCACACCCAGACGAACGAGTCCTGCTCCACCACGGGGTAGGTGCGCAGCCGCGCGGTGCGCGGGATCCGCTGCTGCGCGGGCACGGCGACGCAGACGCCGTCCGGGCCGTAGGTGAAGCCGTGGTAGCCGCACACGACGCGGTCGCCCACCAGGTGGCTGGGCGATTCCGACAGGGGGAACCGGCGGTGCACGCAGCGGTCGGCCAGCGCCACCGCCCGCCCGTCCTCGGTGCGGTAGAGCAGGATCGGCTCGTTCAGGACGGTGCGGGCGAGCTGACGCCGGCCCACCTCGTGGCCGTAGGCGGCCACGTACCACTGGTTGCGCGCGAATTCGGTGACGATCACAGCTCACTCCTCGGGGGCGGCGGGCAGGGGCCGCCGGCGCAGGTCGGGTTTGCGGATCTTGCCGGAGCCGGTCTTCGGCAGCGCGCCGACGACGTCGACGTAGACCGGGATCTTGTACTTCGCGAGCCGGGGGCGGAGGAAGTCCCGCAGCTCGCCGGGGGTGACGGCGGCGCCGGGGCGCGGCACGACGAAGGCGCGGCCGACTTCGCCCCACCGCTCGTCCGGCACCCCGACCACGGCGGCCTCCGCCACGGCGGGGTGCTCGAAGAGCACGCTCTCGACCTCCGCCGGATAGACGTTCTCGCCGCCGGAGATGTACATGTCCTTCACCCGGTCGACGATGTGGAGGTGGCCCTCGTCGTCCAGGGTGGCGAGGTCGCCGGAGCGGAACCAGCCGTCCTCGGTGAGCGCGGCGGCGGTCGCCTCCGGGTTCCGCCAGTAGCCGGGAGTCACGTTCGGCCCCCGGACGAGCACCTCGCCCGGCTCGCCGGGCGCGACGGGGGTGAGGTCGGGCCGGACCACGCGCACGTCGGCGAAGAAGACCGGCACCCCGGCCGAGCCCACCTTGCGCACGCTCTCGCCCGCCTCCAGGAAGGTCGCGCCCGGCGCGGTCTCGGTCATCCCGTAGCCCTGGCAGAAGACCAGGCCCCGCTCCTGGTAGGCGCGGATCAACGCGACCGGGATCGCCGCTCCCCCGGACATGAGGGTGCGCAGCGAGGACAGGTCGGCGTGCGGCCAGCGCGGCGACCGCGCGAACGCGGCGAACATCGCGGTGACCCCGAACATCCAGGTGACCCGGTGCTTCTCGATGAGGTCGTAACACCGGTCGACGTCCCAGAACGGCATGACGACCGAGGTGCCGCCCTTGAGGAAGGTCGGCAGCAGCGTCTGGTTCAGGGCCGCCACGTGGAACAGCGGCGCGCTGATCAGCGTGACCTCGGTGCCCGCCACGTCCACGCCGATCAGCATGTGGAAGCAGTTCCACGCGAGGTTGGCGTGGGTCAGCATGGCGCCCTTGGGCCGTCCGGTGGTGCCGGAGGTGTAGAGGATGAGGGCGACGTCGTCGAGCGTGACCGCGGTGTCGACCGGCGTGGGGTCGCCCTGCGACAGCCAGGTCTCATAGTGCCGCTCCCCCTCCGCGGGCGACTCCAGTGCCACGACCGTGTGCGGGAGCGGCGGGCCGGGGATCTCGCGGACCACGGCCGCGCATTCCGGTGCGTAGACGAGGACCGACGCGCCCGAGTCCGCCAGCATGTACGCGATCTCGGGCGCGGCCAGCCGGAAGTTCAGCGGTACGAAGATCGCGCCGAGCGCGTGGGCGGCGAACATGGTCTCGGCGAAGGCGACGTGGTTGGGCCCGAGATAGGCGACCCGGTCCCCCGCCCGCACCCCCGCCTCGCGCAGCCGCGACGCGAGTCTCGTCGTCCGCTCGTGGACCTCCGCGTAACTGAACGACCGGTCCTCGAACACGAACGCGGTGCGGCCCGGGCTCATCTGGGCCCGGCGCGCCGGCCAGCCTCCCAGTCCTGCGTTGCGCATCGGCGGCACCCCTCGTCAGGCGGAGGACGGTTTCGCCGTGTCGGCCCCCTGGCCCGACGGCGCCACCGGGGCGACCGAGGTCAGGTCGTGGCGGCTGGTCTCGCGCAGCGCCAGGACACAGGCCACGGTCAGCAGGCAGCACGCGGCGATGATCACCGAGATCGTCGTGGTCCCGCCGCCGGTCGACGCGTCGAGCTGGGCGAACAGCAGCGGCGCCAGGCCGGCGCCGAGCCCGGCGATCTGGTAGCCGAGCGAGGCGCCCGTGTAACGGCTCCCAGTGGTGAACAGCTCGGTGTACAACGCCGCGAGCGGGCCGTACATCAGCGGGTGGACGACCGCCTGGCCCAACACTAGCGCGAGGGCGAGCACGGCCGTGCTGCCGGAGTCCACCATCGGGAAGAGCGCGAAGCCGAACACCGCCATGAGCACCGCGCCCGCCAGCACGACCGGGCGGCGCCCGACCCGGTCGGACAGCGCCGACCAGCCGACGATGCCCAGGACGGCCAGTGCGGACGAGAGCGTGAGCGCGTTGAGCACCGCCTGCCGGGCGAAGCCGGCGCGCACGCCGTACGCGATGAGATAGGTGGTGAGGGTGCCCTGGGCCACGAAGGCCGACAGTCCGACGCCGACCCCGAGCAGGAGGGTCTTCGGGTGGTCGCGGAACACCTCCAGCAGCGGCATCCGGGGCGCCCGCTCCCTGGCCGCCTCGAACACCGGAGTCTCCTCGACCCGCAGCCGGACGAACAGGCCGACCGCCAGCAGGACGACGCTGATCAGGAACGGCACGCGCCAGCCCCAGCTCAGGAACGCCTGCTCGTCCATGACGGCGGCCGTGCCGGTGAGCGCCGCCGTGGACAGCACCATGCCGAAGGGGGCCCCGGCGTTGGTGAAGCTCGCCCACAGGCCGCGCCTGCTGGTCGCGTGCTCGGCGGACATGAGCACCGCGCCGCCCCACTCGCCGCCGACGGCCACGCCCTGCAGGATCCGCAGCGCGACCAGCGCGATGGGCGCGAGGCTGCCGATCTGCGCGTAGGTGGGAAGCAGGCCGATGAGGAAGCTTGCGACGGCCATCAGGGTCATGGTCAGCACGAGCATGCGCTTGCGCCCCAGCCGGTCGCCGTAGTGACCGAAGATCACGCCACCGAGCGGCCTGGCCAGGTAGCCCGTGGCGAACGTGCCGAAGCTGGCGACCGTCGCCGCGAGCGAGTCGAGGGAGGAGAAGAAGACCTTGTTGAAGACGACGGCGGAGGCCGTGGCGTAGAGCAGGAAGTCGTAATACTCGATGACGCTGCCCAGGAAGCTGGAGGTCACCGCGCGCCGGAGCTGTGTCCGGTTGGGGGGTGCGACTGACAGGTTCGGCATGACCGAGCTCCTCGTCCGGGAGCGAGCCGAGACGCTCGCCTTCTCGTCCGGAGGTTAGGCAGATTGCTAACGGAGGTCAATACTTTGCCGAATATAGGGCTGCTCCACATGAGAATGCCCCGGCCGCCTGCCCGAGCGGAGGCGTCACCGGGGCGTTCTCATTCGCGCTGTCGTGCCCTCAGAGGGCCGCCCTGCGCTCGTGCAGCAGTTCGCGTGCCTGGAGGAACGGCGCCCGCAGGAAGGCCAGGTGGTCCTCCTGCCCGTGCCGGTGGCACACCCGGCCGGGCCACAGGCGCCGGCTGCGCTCGTCGATGTAGGCGAGGGAGCCGTCGACGAGGTTCAGCATGTGGTCGATCGTGGCCGCGTCCGACCGGGCGTACTCCTCGCCCGTACGCAGGTAGACCGGGGACGTGTGCGCCATGATCGGCCTGGCCCACACGTCGTGGTGCCGGGCGACGCCCGCGCCCGGTCCGTAGCAGCGCGCGGCGATCCAGCTGTCCTCGGTCACCGGCACGTCCGCGGTCAGTTCGAGCGTCCGGCCGGGGGCGTCGAGCCTGCGCTCGGCGACGACGTGACCGTTGACCACGATCTCGAGCCGGTCGACGTCGAAGATCGACTGGACGCGGGCGTCGACGCGTACGGCGCCGCTCGCGGGCACCCGCGCCTCCTGGCCCGGCTCACGGCCGTCGACGGCGAACCACAGGAGCGGGCCGCTGGTGACGAAGGTCGCTCCCCGCCGTACGGCCCGGCACCAGGCCCAGTAGTCGAACTCCTCGTCATGCGGCACGTGCGCGTAGGTGCGGATGAGGCCGATCGGGACCTCGCTGCTCATCTTGTCGGTGCCGCCCACCAGGGTGATCCGGTAGCCGGCGTCGAGGTAGCGGTAGTACTCCCGGATGTTGTAGTCGTCGTAGGCGATCATCTCGACGGCGTCGAGCCTGCCGGTGGCGAGCAGGGCCGCGGCCTCGCCGTTGGGCACGGGGAAGTGCGCCAGCACGACCGTGCCGCCCTGTTTGCGGCATTCGTCGGCCCAGTGGGACAGGGTCGTCTCAAGGCCGCCGCCGAGCTCGGCCTCCTCCGCGCCGCCGGTGCACCACGGCATGATCGGACGGCGCAGGCCGAGCAGGTTGATGTGGCCGAGCATGCCGCTGCGGTTCTCCTGCCCGGCGAACACGTGCGTGTGCCCGTCGTGGGAGGTGTGCGGGTGGCCGGTGAACTCCTCCGTGTTGGTGAACAGGTGCCCCCACTGGCTGAGCAGCAGGTTGGTGACCCGGACGTCCTCGCCGCGGGCCTCCAGCTCGGCGCCGAGGGTCGAGACGAAGTGCACGTGGGTGTCGCCGCTGTACCAGCCGTCGGCGGCCAGGTCCGTCACCCTGGCCAGGGTCAGCTCGAGCTCGGTCTGGCCCGGCTCGATCGTGACCGTGGTGTGCAGCGGCTCGTACTCGAACCCGCGGGCGGCCTCGACGGTGACCTCGCCCAGCGGCAGCCAGCCCTCGCAGGTGCCGTCGACGTAGGAGTAGGTCGTGGTGCCGAGGCGGACGTCGCCGCCGATGTCGAGGTTCCAGGTGTTGCCGTCGGAGTTGATGTGCCCGTGATGGCCGTGCGGCGGGTAGGGCACCCCGTCGGCGGAGCGGAAGTGGATCCGGCACGGGACCGGCTCGCCGGTGGCCGCGTCCCTGACCGTGGTGCGCACCCAGGCCCGTCCCGCGTCGGGGACGCGCCAGGTGACCCCGCCGTCGCCGTACTCCCCGGCGCCGAGCAGTTCCCCCCAGCCGCAGGCGCTGATCACCGTCTCCCCGCGGGTGAGCGTCAGCCGCGCCGAAGGAGTGGCGGCGACGCGCACGTAGCCCTGGTGGTGCTCCCCAGTGGGCGTTCCCCAGGCCGGCGTGCCCCCGGCGGCCGTGTCGACGGAGCCGGCCGTACGGTAGACGTAGGTCGCCGACCCCCGGTCGACGCTCACCGCCAGATCCTCCGAGATCGGCCCCGCCGACGGGCCGAGGTCGAGCAGGACGTCGCGCCACACCGTACGCCCGAAGGGGTCCTCGTCGAGCTCGCTGGTGGTCACCGCGCCGACGAGGATGGCCGGGCCCGCCGAGTGGATCTCCAGGGCGCGGACCGTCCGCTCGGGCCGGGGGTTGCGGCAGGGCCACAGGTAGAACCGGTAGGGCAGGACGTACGGCGACCGGGCCTGCGGGTCGTCGATGTCGACGAACCGGGCCCCGGCGGCGTCGAAACGCCCGTGGGTGCGCGGCATCAGCCGGTGCTGGGCGTCGGGGACGGCCAGGAACGGGGTCTGCCCCCAGTCGAGCGGGATGGCCCGGTCGCTCCACAGCCGCGGCGTGGGCCCGATCTCCAGGCGCTGGCGCACCGGCAGCCGCTCGGTGGTCCCGTCGTCGTAGACGAGGGTGTAGTGGCCGCAGAGCTGACCGGCCATCTGCCCGTCGAACAGGTCGGGGGACTCCAGGGCGTGGGCGACCACCAGCCACGTGACCCTGCGGCCCACGGCGACGGTGACGGTCGCCGGGCCGGACCCGCCCACGCGGAGCAGCGCCGCGTCCGCGCCTCCCTCGTCGCCGAACCGGAACGGCAGGCCGTAGAGCGTGCGCGGCCCGAGCGGGTAGGAGTCTCCGTCGTCGAGAACCGAGCGGGGGGCGTTGAGCACATCGGCCAGGTCGAGCGGGTGATAGCCCCGGCAGCCGCCGGCCGGCGACACGTCGTGATCAGGCATTTCTGACAGATGTCTCCCTCCGCCCGGCGGGCGGCTCGTCGACGGACGTCTGGGCCAGCCCGGCGTAGAGCCGGGGTGCGCGGGCGCGCAGGTACAGGGCCCTGGTGACGCCGGCCACGATGCCGGCCACGCCGAGGCCGATGATCAGAATGTTGGTGGTGGTCCCGGCGCCGGTCAGCAGCGGCAGGTTGCTCAGGACGAGGAAGAGCACCACGGCCAGGGCGGCGAAGCTCAGCCCGGGGGCGACGGTGGTGCGGAAGATCCCGGCCTGGGGCGCCTCCCGGCGCAGAAAGCGGATGATCGCCAGGGAGCACAGCGCCCACAGGCAGATGATCCCGAGGAACCCGAGCGCGCTGCCCCACAGCAGCAGCCCGAGGTAGGGGTCGATCCCGAGGACCGCGAACACGACGACGGCCACGGCCGCCAGCGCGGTCTGGACGAGGCCGGCCGCCCAGGGGGCCTTGGTCCGCGGGTGGGTACGGCCGAGCACGCGGGGCAGCAGGCCCTCCCGGCCCATGGCGAAGAAGTAGCGGTTGGCCGCGTTGTGCAGCGCGAGCAGCGCGGCGAACGCGCTGGTCAGCAGCAGGATGTGCATCACCTCGGTGATCGGGGCGGGCACGTACCTGTCGAAGACCGCCACGACGAGGTTGACCGGGTCGGCCTCGGCGGCTGCGCCGATCTTGTCGGCGCCGTAGGCCATGACGACGACCCAGGTGATGAAGGCGTAGAAGACGGCGATGAACCCGACCGCGATGTAGGTCGCCCGGCGGACCGTGCGGATGCCGCCCCGCGCCTCCTCACTGAAGATCGCGGTGGCTTCGAAGCCCATGAACGCCCCGGCGACCAGAGCGAACATGGCTCCGTTGCCCGGGTCGAACACCCGGGTGGGGGCGAACGACGTGGCGGACCAGTCCCCGGATCCGCCCATCAGCAGCACGTAGGCCGCCAGCACGACGAGCACGGCCGTCTCGAGCACCAGCAGCGCCCCGAGGATCCGGGCACTGGTGTGGATGCCCCGATACCCGAGCCACCCCACGAAGACCAGGCCGACGACCGCGAACACCCACCACGGCACGTCGCGGCCGAAGTAGTTCTTGAACGTCTCGGTCGCGTACACGCCGAGCGCGCCGTACGTGCTGATCTGCAGGGCGTTGTAGGCGACGACGGCGAGCACCGCCGCACCGGAGCCCGCCGGCTTGCCCAGGCCGCGCGCGATGGTGGCGTAGAAGGCTCCCGCGTTGCGCACGTACCGGCTCATGGTCATGAAGCCGACGGCGAACAGCGCCATGACCACCCCGGCGACCAGGTAACCGCCGGGGACGGCGGCGCCGCCCTTGAGGAAGTGCAGGGGGGCGACGGCGACGATGAGGGTCAGGGGGGCGAGCGCGGCCAGGACCGTGAAGACGAGGTCCTTGGTGCCCATGGCGTTGCCGGCGAGGGTGCCGGGCGCGGTCGCGGCGTTCCCGGGGGGATGACCTGGCATGGTGAGTTCCTTACTGGGGGTTCGGCGACACTGGGGGTTCGGCGACACTGGGGGTTCGGCGACCCGCGGGCAGGCGACCGCCCGCCCACGGGCTCGGGGCTGAAGGAGGATGGGCTGATCAGCGGGTGACCGCGACGAAGACCTTCTCGCTCGGCTCTAGGGTGATCCAGTCGCCGCGGAAGCCCTGCGGGATGTGGAACGACTCTCCCGGGCCGAACTCCTTGCGCCGCCCGGACTCGTCCTGCACGGCGACGCGGCCCTTGAGGATGAAGCAGATCTCGTCGTAGGGCCAGGAGTCGAACCGCACGGCGCCGGGCTCCCCCGTCCAGTACCCGCCGGTGAAGGAGCTCGCGGCGCCGCCGAAGACGCGGAACTCCGCCTCCGTCCACTCGCCGGACAGCAGGTGGTAGTCGCTCAGCGGCGGCACGAAGCGCTCGCCGTTCCCGGCGGTGACGGCGCGGACGGCGTCGACGCCCACCGGAGTGTGCCTGTCGTTCACGATGCGGCTCCCCCGTGGTCTCCGGAACGGCTGCCGGCGCCGAAGCGGCGCAGGACGTTGTGGGTGATGCGCTCGACGAAGGGGTCGCCGAGGCCGAGCACGTGGGACCACTCGGTGGTGCCGCCGTTGAAGACCTCGCCGTCGCCGCGGGTGAAGGCCGCGATCATGCCGGCCCCCCGCATCTCGCCCTCGTGCACATAGTCGGGCAGGTCGTCGCCGAGGTCGGCGTTGTAGTTGTAGACCTCCTCCTCCGGCCCGCCGATCGGCACCCGGCCGCCGAAGCGGTCCTCCTCGCCCCGTACGGCCGGCGCGAGGGCCAGGATCTCCAGCGTCTCCGGCGCGCCGTCCTCGAACGTCGGGTACGGCAGGCCGCGGCGGAAGGTGTACTCGACCGAGTCGAGCTCGAAGGCCGCCAGGAAGTACGGGGGCCCGCCGAGCAGGTCGCCGTAGTAGAGGTCGGTCCCCTCGAACGCCCAGTGGTGCGGCCGGTAGACCGTGAAGCCGCCCGACGAGCGGGGGGTGGCGACGCCGTAGCGGTTGTAGATCCCGCCGAGGCCGTTGAGGCCGATGGTGGTGGCGCCGGGACGTCCGACCGACTTGGCCTCCCACACCGTGGTGGCCAGGTGCGGCGTCGTGGCCGCCTCCGGGTCGAGGGACGGCAGGCGGTAGCAGTACTGCGTGGCGCCGTCGTCGCTGAGCCGCACCTGCCACTGGTAGTTGCCGCCGAACCTGGCCAGGTTGCCGCCGGCGTCGACGAACGCGTCGACTGTGTCGCGCATCCGCCACGACCAGTACTCGTCGTGCCCGACGACGACGACGCAGGAGTACCCGTCCAGCGCGTGGGGGTCGAAGTGCAGGTCGTGCTGGGTCAGGTAGTCGATCTCGTACCCGTTGCGCTCGGCCCACACCACGAAGTACCGCTCGTACGTCGCCCAGAACGCGTCGGCGTGGTGGCGGCTGTACCCGAACAGGCGCGCCCATTCGTAGGAGGGATAGCGGGGAGCGCCGTGCATGGGCAGGATGCCGGGGTTGGCCTCCCGCGGCGCGCTCAGCGGCTTGCGGATCATGCCGCGGGCGATGGGGCGCTGGGTCGAGGCCAGCGGCGACCCGTTGTCGGAACGAGGGTCGTCGCCCAGGCCGCGGTAGTGGTTGGCGCCGCCCCAGTCGTTGTAGGCCAGCAACGTGCCGGTGGTCAGCACGAGCGCGGCCGGGGCACGCCGCTCGGCCGGGGCCTTGACGACGAAGAAGTGCTCGCGCTCCCACAGTTCGCCGGACGGCGTGACCGCGCGCACCGTGACGATGTAGAAGCCGCTGCGCCAGTCACCGGGGATCTCCAGTTCGAACCCCACGGGCCAGCCGCAGCCGACGGCGTGCGCGTCGGCCGGCGCCTCGTGCCGGCCCGCCGACAGTCCGGTGCGCGACCACACCACCCGCGGCTCCAGCCCGTCGCGGACCACCTCCAGGTCGAAGGACGGGACACCGGCGCTGAGGTGGAAGCGAACGGTCTCGCCCGGGAAGTAGGAGAACCGGTCGGTGTAACACCACACCTCGGCCGCGTCGGGCGTGCGGAACGCACGCTCCGAGGGCCAGCCCTTCGGGGACCAGGCGAAGGCGGCGGGCAGGCCCGGCTCTGTGTTCGTGTCGCTCACTGCTCCTCCTTGAGTGCGAGCAGGCTGATCAGGTCGTAGGCCACGTGGGAGGCGGCGACGGAGGTGATCTCGGCGTGGTCGTACGCCGGGGAGACCTCCACGACGTCGGCGCCGACGAGGTCGCATCCGGCCAGGCCGCGCAGAATCTCCAGCAGTTCCCGGCTGGTCAGGCCCCCGGCCTCGGGGGTGCCGGTGCCGGGCGCGTGCGCCGGGTCGAGAACGTCGATGTCGATCGAGAGGTAGAGCGGACGGCCGCCGATCCGCTGGCGCAGCGCGTCGATGATCTCGTCCACACCCCGGCGCATCACATCCGCGCTGGTCACGATACCGAAGCCCAGGCGCCGGTCGTCCTCCAGGTCCTTCTTGCCGTACAACGGGCCGCGGGTGCCGACGTGGCAGACCGCCTCGGTGTCGAGGATGCCCTCCTCGACCGCGCGGCGGAACGGCGTGCCATGGGTGTACTCGGCCCCGAAGTAGGTGTCCCAGGTGTCGAGGTGCGCGTCGAAGTGCAGGAGCGCGACCGGGCCGTGCCGCCGGGCGGCCGCCCGCAGCAGCGGCAGCGCGATCGTGTGGTCCCCGCCGACCGTGACCAGGCGCGTGCCGTTCTCCGTCAGCCCGGACGCGGCCGCCTCGATGGTCTCGACGGCCTCGCGGATGTCGAACGGGTTGCACGCGATGTCGCCCGCGTCCGCCACCTGCACCGCCGCGAACGGCGAGACGTCCAGGCCCGGGTGGTACGGCCGGAGCAGGCGGCTGGCCTCGCGGACGGCCGAAGGGCCGAACCTGGCGCCGGGACGGTAGGAGACCCCGCTGTCGAACGGCACGCCCACCACCGCGACGTCGGCGTGCCCGACCTCGTCCAGGCGCGGCAGCCGCGCGAAGGTGGCCGGGCCGGCGAACCGCGGAACCCGGGAGGAATCGACGGGCCCCCGTGGCACGGTCATACCTGAGCCTTTCTCTCCGGCGCGAAGCCCCAGGTCAGGGGCTTATGGATCGGCAAGTCTGCAGCACACGGACTAAACCGGCAATTGGGGCACGCACGGAGAGTGAGGCGGTGGTTTGTGGCTGAACACAAACCCGGCCAGGAGGGCGGCGGGGCGCGGAGGGCGGATCGAGCCCGGTGACGAGGCGGGGTCCGGGCACGCGGACGACCCGGCGGCCAGGGGTGGCCGCCGGGTCGGGAAGTCAGGGGTCAGGCGTAGTGCCGGTAGACGGCGCGGGCGACGCAGGCCGGCTTGGCCGCGCCGTCGATCTCGACGGTGAAGTCGAGCAGCATCTGGACGCCGCCGGGGACGTCCTCGACGGAGACGACGACGGCGCCGAGCCGGATCCTGGCACCGACCCTGACCGGGCTGGGGAAGCGGACCTTCTCCAGCCCATAGTTGATGCTCATCGTCACCCCCCCGATCTCCAGCAGCTCATTGAACATCGGGATGACCAGGGCCAGGGTCAGGTACCCATGGGCGATCGTGCCACCGAACGGGCCACCCTCGGCCCTGACCGGCTCGACGTGGATCCACTGATGGTCGCCGGTGGCGTCGGCGAAAGTGTTCACCCGCTCCTGGGCGATCTCCAGCCAGCCGCTGCGCCCGAGGTCCTTACCGGCCAGCGCCCTGATCTCGTCGAGCCCGTTCACCGTCGTGGTCATGCGTCGGTCGCCCCTTCCCGTGTTCTCCTGCGCGCCGAGCCCGAGCAGGCGAGCGTGACACCTCGAACGTATGGCAGCTTTCTGACGGCCGTCAATGATTTGCATGACGTCGGGAACGGTCTACCCTTTTCTGCTGTGACCCTCGGCGGCGAAGACGACCAGACGGCGCCATCCCCGCGCCCGCAGTCCCTGATGTTCAGCTTCCTCGGGATCTACGTGCTACATCGCGGCGTCGCCGTCTACTCCGGGAGCGTCATCGACGTCTTCGCCCGTCTCGGCGTCTCCGAGGAGGCCGTACGGTCGACGCTCGCGCGGATGGCGAAGCGGAACCTGCTGACACGGCACCGGCAAGGACGGAAGGTGTACTTCGGGCTGACACCGCATGCCGTGGAGGTCCTGGAGGACGGGCGCAGGAGGGTGTGGGAGACCGGCGCGGTGAACCGCGACTGGGACGGCACCTGGACGGTCGTCGGGTTCTCCATTCCCGACAGCCGCCGCAGCACCCGGCACGACCTGCGCTCCCAGCTCATCTGGAACGGATTCGGCCTGCTGCAGAGCGGGCTGTGGATCGCGCCGGGCGCCAGGGACGTCACCGGTGTCCTCGCCTCTCTGGATCTGGGCGATCACGTGACCGTGCTGACGGCGAAGGCGTTCGCGCCGACCGAGGCGGCCGACCTGGTCGGCAAGGGGTTCGACGTCGAGCAGATCGCCGCGCGCTACCGCGCGTTCCTCGCCCAGTGGGACGTCCCCCGGCCGCTTCCCGGCGCACCGGACGACCTCGCGCGGCAGTTGCTGCTGCACACCGACTGGCTGCAGCTCGTCCGGCAGGATCCGCACCTGCCGGCCGAGCTGCTGCCCCGGGACTGGCCGGCGATCCAGGCCGAGCAGACCTTCCAGGCCCTCGCGCAGCGGTACGAGCCGCCCGCCGGCGAGCTGGCCGCCGCCGTCCTGGACACGCTGGCCGTCTGATCCTCCGGCGGCGCCCCGGCCGCGCCGGCCCCCGAACGGCGCGGCTCGGCGGGTCTCATGCCGGCGCGGCCGGGCGCGGTGCCGGCCCGGTCAGGAGACGGAGCAGGGCGTGCCGTTGAGGGCGAATCCGGACGGTGTGGTGTTGGCGCCGCTGTAGGTCCCCTGGAAGCCGAAGTTCGTGCTGCCTCCGGCGGGGATGGCGGGGTTGTAGGAGACGTTGCGCGCGGTGACCTGGGCGCCGGACTGGGTCGCGGTGGCGTTCCACGCGTTGACGATCCGCTGGTTGCCCGGCCACGTCCAGGTGACGGTCCAGCCGTTGACGGGAGCGGCGCCGGTGTTGGTGATCGTGACGTCCGCGGTGAAGCCCTCGTTCCAGGAATTGGCCCTGTAGGTGATCCGGCACGCGCCCTGCTGCGGAGCCGACGGGCTCGCGGACGGCGAGGCGCTCGGCGATGCCGAAGGGCTCACGGACGGGCTGGCGCTCGGGCTCGGGCTGGGGCTCGGGCTCGGGCTGGGGTTGCTACCGGTGATGCCGAAGAACTGGACGGCGACGGCGGCCATGCCGCCCGCCGGGAGGCTGTGCCCCGCGCCCTGGATGGTGTAGGCCTCGACCTTCACCGTCCCGGAGCCGTCCGCGTAGCGGCGGCGGTTCCACCCGGACTGCGGCGTGTCCGTGGAGGTCGGCGTCTGGCTCAGGCTGTGCACGTTCGTCCACTGCTTGACCTCCTCCTCCAGCTCGGCGTAGGCGACGACGGTGTCGTTGGTGCCGTGCCACAGCTGCATCCGGGGCCACGGCCCCCGGTAGGCGGGGTTCGCGTTGCGGACCGCGTCGCCCCACTGCTGCGCGGTCTTGCCCACGCACGGGGAGGAGTTGCCCGCCGGGTTGTAGGCCGCCTCGTTGGGGAAGCACGTGAACGGCACGCCCATGAAGGCCGCACCCGCCTTGAACACCTCGGGATACAGGGCGAGCATGGCGTTGGTCATCATGGCGCCCGAGGAGGCGCCGGTCGCGAACACCCGGTTCGGGTCGCCGTGGTACTGCTGCTCGACGTAGGTCACCATCGACATGAGCGACACCGGGTCGGTCTGGCCGCCGCGCACCTTGGACGCCTCGGACCAGTTGTCGAAGCAGTTCATCTTCTTCGACGCCGACGGGTAGATGACGATGAAGCCGTACCGGTCGGCGAGCGACGCGAACTCGGTGGACGAGTAGAAACCCGGCCCCGAGCCGCCGCACGTGTGCATGGCCAGCACGATCGCCGGGTTCTGCTGGACACCGTTCGGGACGTACAGGTGCATGCGCAGGTTGCCGGGGTTGGCGCCGAAGTTCGTCACCTCGGTCAGCGTGGCCGCGGCGGCGGGGTGCGCGGGTACCAGCACGGACACCAGGGCCGCGGCGGCGCACACAACCGCCGCGCAGGCGCCGGCGAGCGCCGCGAGCAATCGCCTCATCCGCTCCTCCTCGTTGTTTCTAAATACCGACGCCAGCCGGTATATGAGCAGGCGCGACCGGCGGTCAAGAAGCCGCGCGAAGGGCCCGGAGATCAAATTTTTATTTTCACTGCTTATCAAGGTACTTGCTATCAAGTGACTTGATAGCAAAGCGCGAAACTTACATCCGGGCGATCGCACGGTATGGTCGTCCGGTGACCGCCCGCCGCACCCGTCGCGCCGCACCCGCGCCCCGCCTGAGCTATCTGGTGTTCCGCCTGGAGCGCCGCGTCCGCGCCCGTCTGGACGACGCGCTCGCCCGGCACGGAGTCACCACGACGGAGTACATGGCGCTCAGCGAACTCCGCACGCGCGACGGCCTGTCGTCGGCGGAGCTGGCCCGCATCGCGTTCGTCACGCCGCAGGCGATGAACCTCGTCATCCGCGACCTGGAACGGCGCGGCCTGATCCGCCGCGACCCGCACCCGGACGGCGGCCGGATGCTGTGCGCCCGCCTCACCGCCGAGGGGACGTCCGTGCTCCGGCGCTGCGACACATCCCTCGACGACATCGAGGCGGTCATGCTCGAGAAGGTCGACGACGCGACGCGCGAGACCCTCAGAGAGGGCCTCACCGTCTGCGCCCGGGCCCTGCGGCCCGGCGACTGAACACCCGCGGGGAAGGGCCTCGATCCCCTCTTCGCCGGGCTCAGCCGAACCCGAAGCCCGGGGGCAGCGGCTCGTGCAGGAACAGCCCGACGGGCACGGCGTCGGCGAGCGCCTGGTATCCCGCCGGGTTCAGGTGCAGATGGTCGCCCACGTCGTAGGCCGCGCGCAGCCGGCGGGGGTCGGCCGGATCGCGGGCGGCGCGGTCGAAGTCGACGACGGCGTCGAACCGGCCGCTGGTGCGGATCCACTGGTTGACCGCCTGCCGGGCCGCCTCACGGCAGCCCCGCGCGTCGTCGTAGGGCGTGTTGCCGCCGAACGGCGTCAGCGTCGCGCCGTACACCCGGATGCCCCGGGCGTGCGCCCGTGTGACGATCTGGTCGTAGGCGAAAACCAGCTCGTCGGCCACCCGCTTCTGCGCGGCCTCGGTCGCCTCGGCCGTGCCGATGTCGTTCACTCCCTCGAACAGGATCAGCCACGCCACCCCGCTGTGCGCGAGCACGTCGCGGTCCAGCCGGGCCAGCGCGTTGGGACCCAGGCCGTCGTCCAGCACCCGGTTGCCGCCGGCGGCCTGGTTGACCACGGCCACACCACACGTGCCGGGCAGCGACTGCAGGCGGTCGGCCAGCCGGTCGGGCCAGCGGTCGTTGCCGTTGGTGGTCGAGCCCCGGCCGTCGCTGAGCGAGTCGCCCACCACCGCCACCGCCGCGGCCGACGGCCCGGCCCACACCTCCAGGGCGCTCAGGAGATACCAGTGGTCGACGGGGGTCGCGCCGGGCAGGTCCACGGCGGCGGCGTGGTCGCCCGCCAGGAGGTACGAGGTGGTCCGCGAGCCCGGATGCGCGGTGGTGCCCGCCGGACGCTGCCCGTCGGCCAGGTAGACGCTCACGGTGAGGTTGGACCGGGGCGCGACCCCGGCGTACAGCGGATCGGAGACCGCCTGCGCGCCGGCCGGAATCGTCACCGACGACCGGCCGTGGAAGGTCACCGGCCGCGCGGTGCCCGGCCTGATCGCGCTCACCCCGGCCCGCCCGCCGGCCGGCAGCGCGACGCCGACCTTCGTGACGGACAGCGCCGCCCCGCCGAAGGCGTTCGACACGCGCAGCCGGATCTGCTCCCCGCCTGCCGACACCCGGATGGTCTGCCGCACAGTGGCGTCGGCCAGGACCGCGTCGTCCCGCGTGAACGGCGCGGGCGGCATGTTGTCCGGCTCGGCGGCCTGCGGCATCGCCGTCCACGTGGGGACCCAGTGCCCGTCGGCTCTCGGAACCACCGGCGCCTCGGGCATCCATGGCGGCCGCGTCATGGGATGCGCCGCCCGTGCGCGTCGGGGACGCCCGACTTGCGGAAGAAGTAGGCGTTGACCTGGTCGCGCCACTCCTGCGCGCAGCGGACCTGCTCGTCGAGGAGATCTTTCACCCGGGCGTGCAGGGACGGGTCGAACAGCCCCGCGGCCTCCTCCCATCGCCGCCTGGCCTCGATCACCTGCTCGGCTCCCGCGAAGTGCGTGTCGTAGATGTGCTGGATCACGGTCGAACCGCTCCGCAGCACGTGCCCGTACGGGACGTGGTGGAAGAACAGCAGCAGTTCGTCGGGGCAGCCGGCGAGCGACTCGTACACCTCCGACCACGGCGGCGGGTACTGGCCGGTGAAGCCGGTCCCGGTGGCGCGGGTGCGGTCCACGCCGACGCCGTCCCGGTCGGCGAAGTGGTAGGTGCCCCACGGGGTGTACTCGTATCCGTCCACGTCGGGCCCGTAGTGGTGGCCCGGGCGGACCATGAACCCGACGCCGAGCGGCGCGGTGTACCGCTCGTAGGTGCGCCAGGAGTCGTCCATGACCGCGTGCAGCGTGTGCCGCGACCGCTCGACGTCCCCGTTCGCCACGGGCGCGAAGGTGAGGTCGATCCACTCGTCGAGGACCGCCGCAGGGTCCAGCCGCGGCTCCCAGGCGAGCCGTCCGAAGGCGTACAGGTTGGCCTGGGCGAGCGGGTGGCCGGTCCAGTAGGGGTCGTCGCCCACGTTGGAGACCCCCACCAGGTCGCCGCCGCCGATGACGTCCGCCACGGCGGCCCCGCCGGGGCCCCAGGGGCGGAAGCCGAGCACCTCGCGCCACATCGGGGCGAGGTAGCAGACGTGCCGCTGCTGACCGGTGTACTCCTGCGTCACCTGGAGTTCCACGGCCAGGCGGGTGGCGGGCATGGCCGCGATCACCGGCGACACCGGCTCACGCGGCTGGAAGTCGATCGGGCCGTGCTTCACCTGCAGGATCACGTTGTCGCGGAACCGCCCGTCGAGCGGGGCGAAGTGGTCGTACGCCGCGCGGGCCCGGTCGGTGGACCGGTCGCGCCAGTCCTGCCGGTGGTTGTAGACGAAGGCCCGCCAGTGCACGACGCCGTCGTACGGCGCCAGCGCCTCGGCCAGCAGGTTCGCGCCGTCGGCGTGGTCGCGCCCGTACGCGAACGGGCCGGGCTGCCCCTCCGAGTCGGCCTTCACCACGTATCCGCCGAAGTCGGGAATCGTCTCATAGACCCGCCCGGTGACCCCCGTCCACCACTTGCGCACGTCCTCGTCCAGCGGGTCGGCGGTCGGCAGCCCGCCGACCGCGACGGGCGAGGCGAAGCTCACCGACAGGTGGACCCTGATCCCGTACGGCCGGAGCACGTCCGCGATCGCCGCGACGTCGCCGAGCCGGTCCGTCAGCAGGCGGGCCTCGGTGGCGTGCACGTTGACGTTGTTCACGGAGATCGCGTTAACCCCGCACGCGGCCAGCAACCGCGCGTAGGCGCGCACCCGGGCCAGGTCGCCGCGCGGGGCGCCGTCGCGCCAGAAGATCGACCCGCCCGCGTAGCCGCGCTCGACCTGGCCCATCACGGGGTGCACGTCGACGTTGTCCCAGTGGTCGAGCATGCGCCGCCGCGTCGCCGGCCGGTGGTGCTCGGCGCGCCGCTCGCCGGCGAACGCCCGCTCGCCGAGCCGCACGACGTGGAACAGGCCGTAGAGCAGCCCGGCGGGCCCGTCGGCGAGCACCACGGTGACACCGTCCCGGCGTGCGATCACGTACCCCTCGTCGCCGACCGCCTCAGCGGGCCGGACCTCGGCCGCCGCCTCCGGCAGCGGCTCCCCCGCCGTGAGCGCGAGCACGAGGTCGTACGGCCCGGCTTCGGCGCGGCGCACGCGTCCGCCGTACCGCGCGCATGCCCGCGCGACCTCGTCGTGGACCGTGCCGACGAGGCCTCCCTCGCCGAACACGAGCGTGTGGCGCGAGCCGATCGCCCGGAACGCCTCGGGCGGCAGCCACGCGGCGTGGACACCGGCCAGATCAGGACCGGCCGGCTCAGGAATCGTCACGAGAACTCTCCGGGGAGTCGCCCTGTACGGTGAACTTCTCCGTGACCCCGGCGATCAGCGGCCGGCTGTTCAGCAGCAGCGCCGACGCGAACACCGAGCCCAGCAGCGTCAGCGCGGCCTCGGTGGCGACCAGCGTGACGCCGCCCGCGACGACGAGGAGGCAGGCGTTGCCGAGCGCGACGCGGGGCGCGGAGAACAGGAAGAAGGCGGCCAGGCGGGCGACGTCCCTCGCCCGGAACGCGAACAGCGACGTGATCACGAGGGCGTTCGCACCCCAGAGGGCCGTCGCGAGCGCGACGACGACCAGCAGGGTCGCCCACCAGCCCGGAACGCCGGCCGCGCCGAAGTTGGCGAGCGTCGACCCGAGGACGGTCAGCCACGCCAGCCACGGGAGATAGAGCTTCAGCACCCCGCGGACGTTCATCCGGTAGCCCCGCCAGAACGCGGACGCCGGGTGGAGGTCGGTCAGGTCCGGCTTTGTGCGGTGCACCGCGTACAGCGCGGCGGACAGCGCCGGGCCGGCCGGGAGCGCGCAGGCGGCGGCCAGCGGGATGTTGGCGGCGTCACGGCCGAGCAGGACGAGCCCGATCAGGCCGGGCAGGGTGGTGGCCAGCAGCAGGAGCTCGACCACCAGCAGGGTGTAGACCAGCGCGGAGACGCGCGAGAGCGGTCCCTGGCCGAACCGCCGGATCGTCGTCTCGGTCATCGGGGGCCTCCCTGGTCGTCCAGGCCGAGCAGGCGGCGCTCGTCCCGCCCGTCCTCCCAGGGCGGGGTCTCGTCCACCACGGGCGTGATCTCCAGGAGGGTGACCTCGTGGCGGCCGAGGACGATGTCCAGGCGGACGTGCCCGTCCTCGATCGGCAAGCCGCGGTGACCGCGGACCGGCTCCGCGGTCTCCCGCAGCAGGTCGAGCTGTCTGGGGGTGGGAGACGCCGGGCGGCCCATCTCGCACCACGCCCGCCAGGCGTTGCCCTTCTCCTCGCTCACCGACGAGCGCAGCAGGAAGGCGGCGCCGGACGGGGAGGCGACCGGCACCGACAGCCGCACGGTGTGCCCGTCGACCGGCGGGCCGCCGGTGACGTCCACCGGCGCCCAGGCCAGCACGGTGACCCGGCCGTCGCCGTCCCTCGTGACCAGGTAGTCCTCGCCGCGGGCCAGGACCTCCTCGCCCATCCGCGCCATGAACGCGTACAGGTGATAGGCCGGTTTCTTGATCTGGCGGTGGGTCAGCAGGCCGAAGCCGCCGTGGAACAGCGAGGCCGGCACCCCTGCCTCCTCGAACACGTCGCTGAAGGTCCAGTAGGAGAAGGAGTCGGCCAGGTCTCCCCCGGCGGCGAGCACCGGCGCGAGGTACGCGGCGTGGAAGGCCGTGTCGTGGATCGGGTTGTCCGGCCGGTAGGAGGAGTTGAACTCGGTGATGTGCACGGGCAGATCCGCCAGCGGACCGCCCCGGAGCTGCCGCCGGGGCGTGGCGAACTGCTCCAGCAGCCGCGACGGCGGGGCCAGCGTCTGGTGCACGCCGAACGGCACGTGCCGGGCCGGGCCGGAGGTGTAGGCGTGCCGGCTGACGAAGTCGATCGGCAGGGACCGTTCGGCGACGAAGTCGGCGAAGCGCACCAGCCACTCGTCGGAGCCGGGAGAGATGGCCGGCCCGCCCACCTGGAGCGAGGCGTCCACGTCCTTGACGGTGTTCGCGGTCACCTCGTACAGGCGGTGGTAGGCGTCCTGGTCCGCGTCGAGCCAGAACTCCTTGAGGTTGGGCTCGTTCCACACCTCGATCGGCCAGGTGCACACCCGGTCGAGCCCGTACCGGTCGACCAGGTGCGTCACGGTGGCCCGCACCAGCGCGGCCCACTCCTGCCACGACCGGGGCGGGGTGACGTTGCCCTTCCACCAGAAAACGGTCTGGTCGCCGGACGCGAGCCCGGAGGGCATGAAGCCCAGCTCCAGGAACGGCGCGATCCCGAGGTCGAGGTAGGCGTCGATCACCTGGTCCACATAAGTGAACACGTGCCGCACGTGCCGGGTCCCCCGGTGCTCGTACGGCCGGTGGACGCCCACCCCGTCGCTCAGCAGCCCGTGCCCCCGGATGTGCCGAAAGCCGATCTCCCGCTGGACCAGCGCCAGCGACTCCTGGTAGTCCCGGCGCAGGGCCAGGTCGAACCGGCCGGTGCCGACGCAGAACCGCCAGGCGTCGGTCAGCCGGCTCGAGATCTCGTCCGGCACATCGGGGACAGGGTGGGGCATCATCGTCCTTCGCTCGCCGTTCCGGACAGCGCGTGCCGGCCGTGGGACAGGCACGACCGGCACGGGCCGGTCAGCCGTGCTCCTTCTTGTAGCGCTCGTACGCGCCGTTGACGAGGTTGACGTAGGACGTCATGTTCTTCGCCTCGAGCTCCTTGACGTAGGCGTCCCACTCGTCGAAGCTCCGCTTGCCGAGGATGAACTCGAGCGTGTTCTGGGTGGCGTGGTCCTTCAGCGGGGTCTGCCACAGCGCGGCCTGCTCGCGCTCCTCGTCGTTGAGCGGGCTCGGCGGCTTCGGCGGCAGCGCCTTCCTGGCGTTCATCGTCTTCTGCCATTCGATCTCCTCCTCGGAGAAGGTCGACTGGAGCAGCTCGGTGCTGCCGCCGTAGGCGAACACGCCGTTGGAGAAGCCGAAGTCCTTCTGCAGGTGCTTGGGTGCGCCGGGGTTGAGGCCGACGAAGTCGACGTCCTTCGCGAGCTGGAACTTGCCGGAGCCGTCCCTGGTGTAGGTGGTCCCCTCGACGCCCCACTTGGCGAACACCTGGCCCTCGTCGGAGTACCAGAGCCAGTCGATGAACTGCATCATCGCGACGAAGTTCTTGCTGTCCCGGGCCTTCTTCGAGATCATGATGCCGTTCTCCAACCGGCTGTCGTTGGCGTCGGCCTTGACCGGCCCCTGCGGCCCGATGGGCACCGGGATCTTGATGAGCTTCGCCTTCGGGTTGGCCTTCTTCAGCGGCGGGCGATACTCGTTCACGAGCGTCTGGGCGTTGCCGCTGATCACGAAGGACTTGCCGGACGCCAGCTTCTGGATCGCCTGATCGTCCTGCTGAGTGAAGCTCTCCGGGTCGAGCAGCTTCTCCTCCACCAGCGTGTGGAGGAATTGCAGCATCTGCTTGTACTGCTCCATCGCCCCCGTGTAGGCGAACTTCTGCGCGTTGGGATCCCACGTGATGCCGGTCGTGAAGCCCCAGCCGCCGCGGGCGCCGCTGCCCAGGCCGAAGACCTGGTTCAGCATGGCGCCGCCCGGCGTGGGGATGCCCCATCGGTCCGAGTAGGGATAGGAGTCGGGATACTCCTCCTTCATCGCCTTCAGCATGGTGTGCACGTCGTCCCAGGTCTGCGGGATCTCCAGCCCGAGCTTGTCGAGGATGTCGCTGCGCACCACCAGCGTGTAGTCCGTCCAGTAGTCCTCGTGGAGGCCGGGGAGCAGGTAGAAGCGGCCGTCGGCCTGCCGGAGCGTGTCAAGGTCGGCCTGCAGGTTCCACTTGGCGACCTTCTCCTTGAAGTTCGGCATCAGGTCGAGGTAGTCGCTGACCGGCAGGACGCTGCCCGAGGCGACGAAGGGGGTCTCCTGGCCGGGGTAGGTCTTCGGGATGATCATCGGGGCGTCGCCGGCACCGATCAGCAGGCTGCGCTTGTTCTCGTAGTCGCTCAGCGGCACCACGTTCGGCTGCAGCGTCACGTTGGTCCGCTTTGTCAGCTCGGACCAGAACGGCCAGTCGTTCTTGATCGGATAGAACGGGTGGTTGTTGTAGAGGATGCTGAACGAGAGCGGAGCAGCTGCCTTGAACGGCTTGCCGGCCGCGTAGTCGGCCATCGCGCCTTCGCGGTTCGCCGCGAAGTCGTCACCGCTCTTCTTGGGGCCGGAATCGCCGTCGGTGCCGTCAGTGCTGCAGGCGGCGAGCGCGAGGAAGGCTCCCACGGCGACCATCGCCTGACGCCGGTTGATCTCATACATGAAAGGGGGGTCCTCTCCCTTGGGAAAACGGGCTGAGTGGATGCGGAATGAGAGGTCCGGCGTGTTATCCCTTCACCGCGCCGAGCATGACGCCCTTGACGAAGTACCGCTGGACGAAGGGGTAGACCACCAGGATCGGGATGACCGTGAGCACCATCGTCACGGACTTGATGTTGGTGGCCACCGTCATGTCGGTGGCGTCGGCGCCGACGGACGTGCCCGTGGTGGCGCCGGCGATGAGGTTGCGCAGGTAGACGGTCACGGGGAACAGGTCGTTCTGGCTCATGTAGAGGAAGGCCGCGAACCACGAGTTCCAGAACGACACGGCGTAGAACAGCACGATCGTCGCGAGGACCGCCTTCGACAGCGGCAGCACGATCCGGAGCAGGATGCCGTAGGTGCTCATGCCGTCGATCGCGGCGGCCTCCTCCAGCTCGGCCGGTAGGCCCTCGAAGAACGCCTTCATCACCAGGAGGTTGAAGACGCTGACCGCGTTCGGCAGCACGATGGCCCAGATGCTGTCCTTCAGCCCGAGGCTGGAGATGAGGATGTAGTTGGGGATGAGCCCGCCGGAGAAGAACATCGTGAAGACCGCGATCCCGATCAGGAACGTCCGGCCCTTCAGGTGCTTCTTCGACAGGACATACGCGTAGCACGTGGTCATGACCATCGCGATGGCCGTGGCGACGACCGTGTAGACCAGGGTGTTGCGGTAGTTGATCCAGAACGTCGGGTCGGAGGCCACGAACTCATACGTACGGAAGGTGAACCCGACCGGGACGAGGTTGACCTTGCCGGCGCGGATGGCGAACTCGTCGCTGAGCGACCGGGCGACGATGTTGACGAAGGGGTAGAGGGTCACGACCACGACGCCGGTCAGGATGACCGCGTTGACCGCCCGGAACACCCGGTGACCCCGGGTCCTGTCGACGGTCACCACAGGCTCGTCCCCACCGTGCGCCGGGAGATCAGGTTCGCCGACATGACCAGGGTCAACCCGATCACGGCCTCGAACAGGCCGATCGCCGCGGCGTAGCTGAAGCTGTTGGAGACGATGCCCATCCGGTAGAGGTACGTGGAGATCACGTCGGCGGTGGGATACGTCAGCGGGTTGTAGAGCAGCAGGATCTTCTCGAAGCCGACGGCCATGAACGTGCCGATGTTGAGGATCAGCAGGGTGACCGCGGTCGGCCGGATGCCGGGGAGCGTCACGTGCCAGACCTGCCGCCACCGGCTCGCGCCGTCGATCCGGGCCGCCTCGTACAGCTGCTCGTCGATGGTGGTGAGCGCGGCGAGGTAGATGATCGTCCCCCAGCCGACGGTCTGCCACATCTCCGAGGAGACGTAGATGGTGCGGAACCACCCCGCCTCCTGCAGGAACGCCACGGGGTCGTTGCCCATCGCGCGCAGGAGCTGGTTGACCGGCCCGTCCACCGACAGCATCTCCATGACGAGCCCGGCCACGACCACCATCGACAGGAAGTGCGGCAGGTAGGACACCGACTGGACGAACCGCTTGACCCGCCGGCCGCGCAGCTCGTTGATCAGCAGGGCAAGCACGATCGGCGTCGGGAAGCAGAACAGCAGGGTCAGCACGCCGATGACCACGGTGTTGGTGAACACCTGCCAGAACGACGGGTCGTTCAGGAACATCTTCACGTAACGCAGGCCGACCCATTCCTCGCCCAGCACGCTGCCGCCGGGCTGGAACTTACGGAAGGCGATGACGTTGCCGATCATCGGCAGGTACCGGAAGATCAGGAAGAACAGCAGCGGAAGGACCGCGAGCGAGTAGAGCTGCCAGTCGCGGCGCAGCGCCTGACGCCAGCTGCGTCCCGGCGGCCGTCGCGCACGGGAGGGACCGGGTCTCGCGCGGCCGGGACCCCCGGCGCCCGGTGACACGTCGATCGTTCTGGTGGTGCTCATGCCTGTGCCTCCGGTGCCCTCCGACAGATCACGCCGACAGATCACGCCGACGGCCGCGACCATCGCTCGTGGCCGGCCCCGCGCCCGGGGCCGCGAGGGCTGCGGCACCGCCGTCTCACCCACGCCGAGCGACGCCGTACGCGCAGGTGACGCGACAGAAATTTTCGGTGATCCTCAGTAATATTGCGGAAATATAGGCTGAGGCCAGAGCCCCGTCAAGAGGGGAGTCAGCCGTCGTCACGGCCCATTTCACTGCATTACTTCTGGCCTGGTCTCGGCTTATATTGGACAGGTTCGGTGCTAGAGTTTCGCGAAAATTTCGGAAACAGTGAGCGGAGCGATGACCAGCCCTTCTCCAGCCCGCGGCCCTCGCCCCACGACCATCGCGTCCATCGCCGCGGAGCTCGGCGTCTCGGTGACCACGGTCTCCAAGGTCCTCAACGGCCGCCCCGACGTGTCGCCGGAGACGCGCGAACGCGTCGAGGCCGGCCTCGCCCGCCACCAGTACCGCCGCCGCCTCCGCCGCAGGCCGCTCAAGGGGCAGATCGATCTCGTCTTCCACGAGCTGAACTCCATGTGGTCGATGGAGATCATCCGAGGGGTCGACACCGTCGCCTCCGCCGCGCGGATCGAGGTCGTCCTGTCCCAGCTGAAAGGAGCGCACCGGCCACCGGAGGAGTGGCTGGACGGCGTACTCGACCATCGGCCCCTCGGCGTGCTGTTCGTCATGTCCGGCCCGTCGCAGTCGCAGCAGCAGAAGCTGCGGCGGGCGCAGGTCCCGTTCGTCGTCGTCGACACCGACGGCGAGATCGCCGAGTCCGTGCCCGTGGTCGGCTCGAACAACTGGGACGGCGGCCTGCTCGCCACCCGCCATCTCCTGGAGCTGGGCCACCGCCGCATCGCGGTCGTCTCCGGCCCCAAGGACGTCATGTGCAGCAGGGCACGGGTCGCCGGTTTCCGGGTCGCCCACGACGAGGCGGGGCTCGCCGTCGACCCCGGCCTCGTCAGGTACGGCAACTTCTACGTCGACGCCGGATACGAGCACGCCATGGATCTGCTGTCGCGCCCCGACCGGCCGACCGCGATCTTCGCAGGGTCGGACCTGCAGGCGCTCGGCGTCCTGCGCGCGGCGCGCCGGCTCGGTCTCGACATCCCCGGGGAGCTGTCGGTGGTCGGCTACGACAACGTGCCCGTCGCCGGCTGGGTCGAGCCGGCCCTCACCACGGTGGGCCAGCCGCTGTGCGACATGGCGACGGTCGCGGCCCACATGCTGCTCGACCTCGCCCGCGGCGTGGAGCCGGCCACGAGCAGGATCGACCTCGCCAACGAGCTCGTCGTACGCGAGAGCACGGCCCCGCCGGGGGCCGGACCGCGGTCACGCCTGCCGCACCCGCCGCACGACCGCCGCCCCGAGGGGCGGAACGGTGATCTCCCCTGACGCCGGCCGGCCGGTGAGGAGGTCCGTACCCACGCTTTCCAGGGGGACGGTGACGGGGTCCCGGGGTCGTGGTTGAGGAGGAAGAGGTACTCGTGCCGCTCGTCCTCGCGGACCGTGCACTCCAGATGGGCGGGCAGCCCGTGGAAGCGGTCGGCCACGCCCGCCACCCTCAGCTCGCCGATCAGCACCCGCTCGAAGGCGCCGGCCTCCAGGAGGGTGGCGAAGTAGACGACCCGGCCCGCCCCGTAGGCGTTCGCGACGACGGCGGCGCGTCCCCTGAGCAGCCCGTCGGCGTAGGTCGCCAGCGCGGTCCCGGTCTCGAGGTGGATGTCCTCGCGCCACCAGTCCGCCGTCGCCGTGCTCCCGTCGGAGAACTCGACGGCGAACCGCTCGCCGGCACGCGCCGGCCAGTACTCGTCGATCTTCGCGCCGATGAGGCGGCGGAACGCGCCCGGGTAGCCGTCCGGCCGCACGCGGTTGCACGCGTCCACGACGCCCGAGAAGAAGGACATGACGACCGTCCCGCCGCGCCGGTCGAACTCGGTGACGGCGCCGACGCCCTCGTCGTCCATCAGGTACGCGTTGGGCACGACCAGCACCTTGTAGCGCGACAGATCGCTGTGCGGCGACACGACGTCGACCGCGTAGTGGTGCTCCCACAGCGGCCGGTAGTGCCGCATGACGGTGTCCACGTAGCTGAAGTCGTTGCGGGGCAGGCCCCACAGCTCCTCCAGCCCCCACCAGCCGTCCCAGTCGAACAGGACGGCGACCCCGGCGCGCGTGGTGGTTCCCGCCACGGGTGACAGCCGTCCGACCTCGCGGCCGAGCTCGGCGACCTCCCGGAAGGTGCGCGAGTCCGGGCCGGAGTGCGGCAGCATCGCCGAGTGGAAGCGTTCGTGCCCGCCCCGGCCGGCCCGCCACTGGAAGAACATGACGGAGTCCGCCCCACGGGAGACCGCCTGGAGCGAGCCGAGCCGCATCCGGCCGGGCTCCTTGACCACGTTGAGCCGCCACTGGCTGACCGCGCTCGCGGCCTGCTCCATCAGCAGCCACGGCTGCCCGCCCTTGAGCGACCGGAACAGGTCGAACTGGAAGGCCGCCGAGACGTGCGCGTCCGGGTCGGCGGGGTCGGGGTAGATGTCGAGGGCCGCCGCGTCCTCCTCCGGCGCCCAGCGCCAGTAGTCGGCGTGCCGGTAGAAGCGCATGAAGTTGGTGACGACCGGGATGTCGTCGCGGAAGGACCTGACGATGTCCCGCTCGGCGACGAAGCACTTCAGCAGGGTGTCGGAGGTGAAGCGCTTGAAGTCCAGGATTCGGCTGGGGTTCATCCAGGTGCGCGGCACGCCCGGCGCCTCGACGTGCAGGCGGTTGCCGAAACCGAACCGCTCGCCGTCGGCCATGACCGGCAGGACCTCGGGATACCGCTGGGACAGCCAGGCCGGCGGCGCGGCGGTGGGGGTGGCGAGGTTGACGGCGATCCCGTTCCCGTGGAGCAGGTCCATGATCTCGTCGAGCCAGCCGAACTCGTACTTTCCCGGTTCCGGTTCGAGCGACGCCCACGCGAAGACGCCGAGCGACACGAGGTTCACCCCCGCCTCGCGCATGAGCCGGACGTCCTCCCGCCACACGGCCGGATCCCACTGCTCGGGGTTGTAGTCCCCGCCGTACGCCAGGCCGCCGAGGCGGTCGATGAGGGCGCGCATGCGAGCGTCTGTCATCCGTCACTCCCCGGCCGAGAGGTCGTCGCGTCCCCGTCCGTTCCGTGCGCTGTCGCGGGCTGCCACCAGAGCTAACCGGACGTACAGAGATGAGTCAATCGACCCCGGATTATCCGGGGTCACCCCGTGACCGCTGCTGCCGTGCAGTGCGGCGGATGCGGTTTTAGCCTGAAATCGCCGCCGTAGCCGGCGGTACCGGGGACCTGTCGGTGGAGGACAGCGAAGGAGCCACGACATGGCGAAACCGCCCGACGACCACGGCGACGGTGTGCGGCTCTTCCTCGGCTACCTGGTGCGGGCGCGGGCGGCGGCCTGGAACCCCTCGGTGCAGTGGCTGTCCCGCCACTCCGGCATCCCGAAGACCACGGTCGAGTCGCTCGTCCACGGCACGCGTAAGCGGCTACCGAGCTGGAGCGAACAGGTCGAGCGCCTGCTGGAGGCCTACCGCAAGAAGGTGACGGAGGACAAGCGCGGGGATCCCGACGCGGTGCTGGGCGACATGACGGCGTGGAGGCGGGCCTATGACGAGGTGCAGAACGGCCGGCCGCCGGCCTGCCCTCTCCCGATGGCCGCCGCTCCCGCGCCACCCCCGGCCGCAGCGGCACCGGGTAGGCCGATCGGACAGTTCCGGCCGCTGGACCTGGAGGTCCATCCGGCGATTCGCGTCGACGCCATCGGTCGGGAGCTGGAGGAGTTACCCGCCTACATCCCTCGATCGCATGACGAAACCCTCGCCCAGGTGATCCGCGACGTGCGAGCGGGAGCGTCCCGGCTGGTCGTGCTGGTCGGCGACTCGGCGACGGGCAAGACCCGCGCCCTGTGGGAAGCGGTCCGGACCCTGCCCGAACCGTGGCGGCTTTGGCACCCGATCGAGCCGAGCCGTCCGGCGGCGGTCCTGACCGAGCTGAGGTCGATCGGCCCGTACACCGTGGTGTGGCTGAACGAGACCCAGCACTACCTGCTCACCGCCGATCCAGCCGTCGGGGAGCGGGTCGCCGGCGGGCTCCGGGAGTTGCTGCGTGCTCAGGAGCGAGGGCCGGTGCTGGTGCTGGGCACCCTGTGGCCCGCCTACTGGAAGGCTCTCACCGCGGTCCCGCACACCGGTCAGCCCGATCCGTACGCCCAGGCCCGCGAGCTGGTCAAAAACGCCAGCATCCGCCTTCCCGAGTCCTTCGCCGACACCGACCTCGACACCGCGGGCCGGCAGGCGGCGAACACCGGCGATCCCCGTCTGGCCGAGGCCCTGCGCCGGGCCCCGGAGGGGCGGTTGACCCAGTACCTGGCCGGTGGACCGGCTCTGCTGGAGCTCTACGACAACGCCGAACCCGCCGCCCGCGCCGTCCTGGACGCCGCGATCGACGCCCGCCGGCTCGGTCACGGTCCGGCCCTGCCCCGCCTCCTGCTCGCGGAAGCCGCCCCCGGCTATCTCAGCGACGAGCAATGGCACCTGCTCGACGACGACTGGCTCGAACGCGCTTTCGCTTACCTGACCGATCACCGCTCCTGCCGGGGAGCCCGCCCGCCGTTGGCCCTGATCAGACCTCGTCCCGGCACCGGTCACGCCCCCGCCGCACAAGATCAGGGCGAGCCGGTCTATCGCCTCGCCGACTACCTCGAACAGCACGGCAGCCGCACCCGCCGCTTCCGCTGTCCCCCCGCCACCTTCTGGAACGCCGCCACCCGCCACGCCGCCTCGGTGAGCGACCACCGCGCTTTCGCCAAGGCCGCCCGCGATCGCGGGCGCAATCGTCACGCCTTCGCGTTGTACCGAGCAGTCGCCGACGCGGGCGACACCTTCGCGATGCGGGAGCTGACGCGGATCCGGGAGCAGGCCGGTGACCACGACGGCGCAGAACGCCTCGCCCGGGTCGCCGCCGACGCCGGCGACACCTTCGCGCTCTACAACCTGGCACAGACGCGCGATCAGGCCGGCGATCTCGAACGCGCTGGACGCCTGTACCAGGCCGCCGCCGACGCCGGCCAAATCGACGCGTTTTACGGCCTGCCACGGATACGAGAGAAGGCCGGCGACCGGGAAGGCGCAGAACGCCTCACCTGGGCCGCCGCCGACGCCGGCCACATCTCCGCGCTGCAGGACCTGGCCCGGATGCGGCACGAGGCCGGCGACCACGAGGGTGCCCAACGCGTCGCCCGGACCGCCGCCAACGCCGGCCACACCTTTTCGCTGCAAGCGCTGGTGCGGAGGCGGTACCAGGCCGGCGACCACGAAGGCGCAGAACGCCTGGCCCGCGCCGCCGCCGACGCCGGCGGCACGACCGCATTGTACGAGCTGGCCACGCGGCGGATGCAGGAGGGAAAGGGGGGCCGGTGGACAGACCTGCTACGGTTCGGGCTGGAGGCGGACGGGTCAACTGCCAGACAATGGTGAGGCGATACGCCGGATCACGGTGGCGTCGAGCTCCAGCAGCACCTTCGGGCTGACCAGGATCGTGGTCGCGGCGTTCCAGTCGACGCCCCAGTGGGTGCGGTCGAGCGTGAGGTGGCCCGTGAAGCCGATTCGGAAGGCTCCCCGCGGGTCGTTCTCGACGCCGGTCAGCTCGAAGTGCACGGTCACCGGCCTGATCACCCCGCGGATGGTGAGGTCGCCGGTGACCTCGAATCCGGCGCCACCGGTCTGCTCCACCACGGTTGAGGTGAAGGTGATGTCCGGGTGGTCGTCCACGTGCAGGAACCTCCCGCGCAGGTGCGCGTCACGCCGCGCGCTGCCGGTCTGAACGCTGTCGGCGTGGATGACGAGCCGGACGGCGGACTTCGACGGATCCTCGCCGTCCAGGTGCGCGCCGCCCTCGAACTCACCGAACCGCCCCCTCACACGGCTGGCCATCGTGTGCCGGGCGACGAACCCGATCCGCGTACGGGCGGTATCGAGGACGTAATCACCGGTCAGCTCGCTGAATTCGGTCGTTGTCGACATGCTCGGTCACTCCTGAGGGGAAAGATTGCGGTGGGTCCTTCGCTGTCCCGCGCGCGGGACGCCGGCGATGTGCCGCAGGCGGGGACGCCGGCTCCGGCCAGTTGGATGCTCTTGTCGTCAGCAGTACGACGACGCGGCACCGGGAAATGTGAGGCGAGAGCCGACCTCACATTTCGCCGGGCTGTCTCGTCGGTCTGGTGAGAGCAGGCGCCAAGAAAGGAATCGGGGGCACCATGACCACCCCAGCCACGCAGGGAGACTGCCGGCTCGACCCGGACCTGCGCGTGATCGTGAGCGAGCGGCGTCAGCTGATCAATCTCGCCTACCGGCTCCTCGGCTCGCTGACCGAGGCCGAGGACGTCGTCCAGGAGACATACACCCGCTGGTACACGTTGTCGCGGCAGCAGCAGGAGGCCATCGAGTCTCCCGCCGCCTGGCTGACAAGAGTCGCCGGTCGCATCTGCCTGGACCTGCTCGGCTCGGCGCGGGTTCGGCGGGAGCACTATGTGGGGGAATGGATTCCCGAGCCGGTGCCCGATCGCGGGGAGTGGATCAGTGGATGGCCGGACGGGTTCACGACCGACCCGGCCGACCGTGTCACGTTGGACGAGTCGATCTCTATGGCCTTCATGGTGGTGCTGGAGTCGATGACCCCGGCCGAGCGGGTCGCGTTCATCCTGCACGACGTCTTCCGCTACTCCTTCGCCGAAGTGGCCGAGATCGTCGGCCGCACGCCCGCGGCCTGCCGCCAGCTGGCCTCCTCGGCCCGCCGGCGGATGCGCGCGTCGCGGGCCGCCGCGACTCCGGCCGCTCGTCAGGCGGACACCGTCAGGAAGTTCAAGGAGGCATGGGAAGCCAGGGACATCGACGCCCTCGTCGGCCTGCTCGCGCCCGACGCCAGAGGGATCGCCGACGGCGGCGGCCTGGTCAGCGCCGTGCTCCGCCCGATGGAAGGCGGCGAGCACATCGCGCGCTACCTAATCACGATTGCCGAGCTGGCGCCCGGCCTCGTCTTCCTGGAGCGCACGGTCAACGGGCAGCCCGGCCTGATGGTCGAGCAGGACGGCGCCATCGTGGTGGTGATGGCGTTCGACGTCGCAGGCGACCGCATCAAGCACCTCTGGGCCGTGCGCAATCCTGACAAACTCCGGTCCTGGGCGGGCTGAGAGAAGAGAAGGAAGTCCACCATGATCCTGGTCACCGGTGGCGCCGGAAACATCGGCGCCAACGTCGTCCGTCAACTGCTCGACGCGGGCCAGAAGGTACGCGTCATGACCCGTGACCGCGGTGGTCGTTCCTTTCCGGACGGCGTCGAAGTCATGGCCGGCGACCTGACCCGGCCGGAAACCCTGCCGGCGGCGCTGTCCGGCGTCGAGCGGGCGTTCCTGTTCCCCGTCTTCACCGGTGTCGGCGGATTCCTCGACACGGCGCGGCGGACCGGCCTGCGGCATGTCGTGCTGCTGTCGTCGTCGGCCGTCACGTTCCCCACACCCGGGTTGATCGGCGAACAGCACCTGCGGGTCGAACATGCCGTCGCCGCGTCGGGGCTGCCGTGGACCTTCGTACGGCCCGACGCGTTCATGACCAACGACCTGGCCTGGGCGCCGCAGATCGCGGGCGGCGGGGTCGTGCGCGGGGTGTACGGCGGTGCCGCGACGGCTCCGGTCGATCCACGCGACATCGCCGCGGTCGCCGTCCGCGCCCTTCTCGACCGGCGTGCCGGTGAGGCGTACGTGCTCACCGGACCGCAGTCGCTGACGCAGATCGAGCGCGTGCGCATCATCGCCGCGACGATCGGGCGGCCGTTGCGGTTCGAGGAGGTGCCGCGAGAACAGGTCAAGGAGCAGCTGCTGCGTCATGGCATGCCCGCGCCGGTGGTCGACGAGCTCCTCGACATCCTGGCCGCGAGAGACGGCAGGACCGCGGAGATCTCGCCCGCGGTCGAGCAGGTCACCGGAAGGCCGGCGTTCACCTACGCCCAATGGGTCGCCCACCGTGCGGCGGCTTTCGGCTCGGCAGCGGCCTGACGGCGACCGCTGACCACCCGGCGGTCGCAGGCAGCGGCCGGTCACGACGACGGGCGCCTCGCGGCGGAATCCCGAGCTGAAGCCGGAGAACGGTGCGACACGCCGTCGCGCAGCGGGTAGAGCAGGAAGCAGCCGAAGGCCACCGCCAGAACCGCCAGGGGCACCAGGCCCATCATCAGCCGGACGCCTGTCACGACGGAGCCGGGCTGGACCGCGGCCCCATTCTGATAGCCCGAGCGGGACAGCACGACGGTGATGATCACCGCCTGCAGGGACACCGCCCAGCGGACGATGAACCCGTTCATGCCGAAGTACATCCCCTCGCGCCGGGCGCCCGTCCTGTGCTCGTCGTCGTCGATCACCTCGGCGAGCAGGATCTCCAGGAGGACCAGCATGCCCGCGATACCGACCCCGACCGCGGCCCCGGTGACCGCCGCGAGGGCGAGGGTCCCGACGAGCAGGAACGGCACGAGCGCCACGCCGTACACGACGATCGCGGCGAGGATCGCCCGCCGCGGGCCGAGGCGGGTGGTGACCCGGCTCCACACGTAGACCATCGGGAACGCGGTGACGAACACCGCGCCCAGGATGACGGTGTTGGCGGAGTCGGCCTCGCCCAGGGCGTACTTGGTGAAGAACGGGATGCCCGCCTGCAGCAGGGCGAACGTGAGCTGCAGCAGGAAGCTGCCCGTGACGTAGGTGACGAAGGCGCGGTTGGCCAGGGTGTGGCGGAGCGCGGTGAGGAACCCGAACCTCTCGCCCTCCACGTGGGTTCGCTCGGCCGAGCCGCGCAGCGACAGCGCGAAGAAGGCCAGCGCGACGACGCCGAAGGACACGCCCATCGCGGCCCATCCGATCGCGCCGTACAGCAGGGGCGCGGCGGCGACGCCGACGATCATGCCGACGATGGCGAACATCTGCCGCCACGACGCGGCGGCGGCCCGTTCGGCGATGGTGGTGAACATCTCGGGGAACAGCGCCACGTAGTTCAGGACCACGACGACGAACAGCACGTCGTAGACGAGGACCGCGATCAGGAAATACCAGAATCTCGGGGTCGCGCCGTCCACCAGCGGGATCCAGATCATGGTGAACGACGCGGCCAGCGGCGCCATGCCGATCGCGATGTACGGCACCCGCCTGCCCCAGCGCGTGCGCGTCCGGTCGGAGACGTGCCCCACGAGCGGGTTGAGCAGCGCGTTGACGATGCCGTGGATCACCATGGCGACGCCGATGAGCGACGGGTCGACCCCCAGGTGGTCCACGTAGTAGAAGGTGGCGAAGGTCGCGAACGCCTGGCTGAGCAGGTTGACCGACAGGTTGCCCGCACCGTAGGCCAGCACCTGACCGCGCCTCATCGAGGCCTTCATCGGGTTCTCTGCAGCGTGCGCAAGTCGGACCATCCGATGAGCCGGACGCCCTCCTCCGCGATGGCGCGGCGGACCTCCGGATCGGTGAACAGGCGCAGCTCCATGCCGCGTTTCGCGTGGTGCGGCATGATCTGCCGGAGCTCTCCGGTGTCCTCGAACGGGTGGATGTAGATCTCGGTGACCCCGGGACGCAACGCCCGGATCAGACCGGCCATGTCGTCCCGGACCGTTTCGTACGTCTCCCCCTCGGCCAGTTCGAAGGGCAGCGTCCACAGCCGGTCGAGGATCACCACGCCCGCCGCGTCGGCGGCCTCGGCCCTGGCCCGCGCGAACGGCTCCAGCTCCTCCGGCAGGCCCATGCCGTCGAGAGTCCGGGGCAGCCGGAACGGCAGGCCGTGCTCGGCGCACGCCGCGAAGACCACGTCGAGGAAGTCCCTGCCCGTGGCGAGGCCGTACAGGCTGCCCATGTGGTTGTCGGCGTGCGACGGGTCGAGGCCGAGGGCGACGGCCCTGCGGATCTGCGCGTCGATCTCCGCGCGTACCTCCTCGGGGTCGGCCCGCTCCTCCACCGTGCGGCAGTCGGCTGGGAAGTAGCCGGCGTCGTCCACGAGTGAGGACACCGCGCGGTCGCGGGTCACCGGCCCCCACCGGTATCCCTCCCACTCGCTGGTGAACGTCAGGTGGACGCCCACGTCGTAGCCGCCCGCGACAGCCGTACGGACCGCGTCGGGAGCCCACGGGCACGGCGTCATGAGGGTCGCCGAGCTGATGGCGCGGGCGGCGAGCAGGGAGGCGATGCCGGTGTTCGCCGCCCGGCACATGCCGTAGTCGTCGGCGTTCACGATCAGCAGCCGGTCTTCCGGCCCGGCGCCGAGCCGTTGCGCGAGGTTCACGTGATGTCCCATTTCCCTTCTCCGGACGCCGTGAGGCCGGTGCCGGTTCCCGCTCACGCTCACCTCGCGTTCCGGCCCGAGTACGAGGTGAGCACCGTTCCTATCCGATCGGCGATCTTTCGACAAGAGGGGTTTTCGAGTGCCCTGGCCCGCTACGGTGCACATCGTGAGAGATGTTCCGTTCGGTGCACGGGTGCGCGGATGTCTGCTGGGTGGGGCGATCGGCGACGCCCTCGGCGCCCCCGTCGAGTTCGACTCGATCACTTCAATCCGCCGCGATCACGGTCAAGCGGGGCTGACCGACCTCGCGCCCGACTGGGATGGCACGACCGGCCGGGTCACCGACGACACCCAGATGACGTTGTTCACCGTCGAGGGGCTGATCCGCGCCCACGTACGCGTCGGGGAGAGGGGCGTCGGCGGCGGCGAGGTGCAGGTGATGCGCCACGCCTACCTGCGCTGGCTGGACACCCAGGAGCATCGCGTGCCGCCGCCCGCGGACGACCTCGTGCGCACCGGGCGGCTGCGCGAGCAGGCCTGGCTGTACTCCCGCCGTGCGCCCGGCAACGCCTGCATGTCCGGGCTACGCGCGGGCCCCGGCCCGCTCGCCGCCCCCGGCATGCCCGGCCCGGTCAATCCCGGCTCCAAGGGCTGCGGCACCGTCATGCGTTCCGCCCCCTTCGGACTGGCCACCCGCGACCCGCGGGAGGCCTTCACGCTCGCGGCCGACTCCGCGCAGATCACGCACGGGCACCCCACCGGGTATCTGGCGGCCGGGGCCTTCGCCGCGCTGATCTGCCTCCTGGCCGCGGGCGCGCCGCTCGAGGAGGCCGTCCACGACGCCCTCGCACTGCTCGGCGAGCGGCCCGCGCACGAGGAGACCACCGCCGCGATCGAGGCGGCGGTCGCCCTGACCGGTACGGCGGAGCCCTCGCCCGAGACGGTGGAGACGCTCGGCGGCGGATGGGTGGCGGAGGAGGCGCTCGCGATCGCGGTCTACTGCGCGCTGGTGAGCGGCGACGACATCGAGCGGGCGCTGCTGCTCGCGGTCAACCACTCCGGCGACAGCGACTCGACCGGCTCCCTCTGCGGCAACCTGCTCGGTACGGTGCACGGAGAGTCGGCCCTCCCCCAGCGCTGGCTGTCCCGGCTGGAGGGCAGGGACACCGTCGTCGAGCTCGCCGACGACTTCACCGCCGAGTTCACCGGCGGCCGCCTCCCCCGCGGCAAGTACCCCGGCTGCTGACCCGCCAGGCCATGACCCTCATCACTCTGCGGCAGGCCGCGGATCGCTTCGGCATCTCGCTCGCCGCTTTGCGCAAAGTCGCGGCAGCGGGCCTGCTCCCTGTGTCCGGTCCTCCCGGCGCCACGCCTGTCGTCCCTGAGCATGTGGCGCGGCGCATCGCTGATCGCTCTCATGTGACACCGCGCCTCCTTCTGCCCACGGCCGCGCATACGAACACCATGGCGGTGCTGCGCGTCGACGTGGCGAAGCCGGTCCCTGACGAGGATCGGCCCTACATCGGCTTCCATGCCGATCTGGCACCCGAGCACCTGCTGGAGGCGCTCCGTGGCTGGTGGGTGGGCAACCCGGAGAAGATCGCGCGGGCCGGCGTTCTACCCGTGACGCTCGGCGGCTTCGTCGTGGCGGTACTGACGGGTCTGGGCGACTGGGACAGCAAGTTGACCGGCGACGGGCTGACGCGTCACCGTTTCTACGCACGGCTGGCCGGCTACATCACCGACCTCGACACTCCTGTCAACACGGTCCGGAGCGGCTCACCCGAGGACCTGCGGATCGCCGATCTCGTTCTCGGCAAGCGGCTCAGATCCACCTCGGGCGGCCCGATCGCCTATGTGACCTCGCCAGCACACGAGCCGTGACGCGGGGGTCCAGCGCGTGAAAGCGCACTGATCGTGCTGCTGAAGTCCCCGCCGGGATTGATCTATACAACTCTGTCCGGATTGCGCCATGATCTGGACGTTGTCACGTTCCACGCTGGTTGGAGATGTCCTGCGGACATGTCAATAGTCATCCCTCAGTACCAGGACCTGGCTGCGGCGCACCCCGAACTCTTCCACCGTGCCGCCGCCCTCCGCGCGGCGCTGTCTGTCGAGGACTGAGTTGCCGGCCCAGAGCCGGGGTTCGGCCGGCCCGTCGGACAGCGAGCCGTGAGCCCCGCCGGGAACACGCAGCCGCTCAGGCCGAACGACCCGCGGACGATCGGCGGCTACACGATCACCGATGTCCTCGGCCAGGGCGGGCAGAGAGTGGTGTATCTGGGCACCGCTCCTGGCGGCGGGAAGGTCGCCGTCAAGGTGCTGCACGCCCGTTTCAGCGCCGGCGACCGGGAACGGCTGCTGCGCGAGGCGGCCATCGCCCGGCGGGTCGCGGCCTTCTGCACCGCCCGGGTGCTCGACGCCGGCATCACCGAGGGCCAGGCGTACGTGGTCAGCGAGTTCGTGGACGGCGGCTCCCTCGAGGAGCTCGTCCGTCAGGAGGGACCCAGGGACGAGGGCGGGCTCACGCGGTTGGCGCTCGCCACCCTCACCGCGCTGTCCGCCGTCCACGCGGCCGGCATCGTGCACCGAGATCTGAAACCCCGCAACATCCTGCTCGGCCCTGAGGGTCCCGACCTGACCGGTGTGCCGGACTTCCTCCGTCCGCTGCTCGCCCGGTGTCTGGCCAAGGACCCGGGGGAACGGCCCGCCATCACCGATCTCCTCTCCGCCCTCACCCGGAACGCGACCGCGTCCGCCGCACGTCCTGCCGCCGCTCCGGCCGTCCACCCCGGCCGTACGCTACGCGTCACCCGGAGGTCGCCATTCCTCCATCGGGTGCACTGGCCGCCGCGCGCCCGCTGGGGGTTGACGGCAGGCATCGTGGCGACGGGCGGCGCCATCACGGTGTTCGCGGCCGCCGCCCTCGTCCCTCGGGACTCCGTCTCCGAGCCGGACGACATGCCGGCCGCCGTTCAGGTCCAGCCACCCGCCGCCACGACACCGACCGTGCTTTCCCTGCCGGTGTCCTCCCCTCTGCCGTCTCCCTCGGAACCCGCAAGCCCTCCACCCTCCCCTTCCACGCCGGAGGAGGACGTGCCGGAGGAGGACGAACAGATCGATGACGAGCAGACGGATGACGTGCGGGCCGAGGAGACGGCGCCGACGTGGAGCCTCACGGCAGCCGGCAGACCCTGGCTCCGAACCCGGTCACGGGGTCATGCGGATCGCCCTCAGCCGCCTCGGCGGGAAACCCGCCCTCGTCATCGGCAGGGACGACGGAAAGATCCGCACCGCCCTCTGGCAGCCAGGCGACGCGCGGTGACTGAGTGGTTCACATGACGCTGCGGGCCGACGGCGACCGGCCGCCGGCACCCGTCGCGCGTCCGGCGCTTGGGCGGGGGCCGAGCGCTCCCCCGCCCATCTCCTACGGCCGCGCGCTGGTCGCGATGCCGTGTCCCGTGCTCAGTGCTGGACGAGGATCCTGCGGTCGTCGGTCTTCTTCTCCTCCTCCAGACCGACCGTGATTTCCAGGACTCCGTCCTTGTAGACGGCCGTCACGTCCTCGGCCTTGGCCGTCGGGGGAAGCGTGACCGAGCGGGAGAACGCGCCGTAGGCGATCTCGGAGCGGCGCGGCTCTCTGGCGTCCGTGATCTCCTTGGTCTTCTCGGCCCGGATGTGGAGCATCCCGTGGCCCACGGTGACCTCGAGGTCCTTGTCGGGGTCGATGCCGGGCAGCTCCGCCCGCAGCGTGTAGCGGCCGTCCGCGACGCGGTCCTCGACTCTGATGATCTGGCCGAACGGCCGGAACCCGTAGACCGGGCTCTCCAGCAGTTCCAGCAGTTCCGGGAAGGGGAACCGGCCCTGGCTCCGCTCCGTGAGGTTCATCGTGACCTCCTTGTCTCGATGACGACGCCTCAAGCACACACCCGGCGCCTCCCCTCCGGCAGGGCCGGACGTCCCGGCCGAAGGACCTCGAACCACCCGCCGCCACCGGGCCGTGGGTCCCCTCCGGTGGGGACCTTCGGCGACGCACCCGCGGCCCCGGACACCGCGTCCCGGCGGCCGTGCGGTGACTGAGGACGTTCGTCACGCCGTTCCAGGCCCATCGCCGCGTTCGCCACGCTCGCCGCCGCGTCACCGTGAAGGTGCCGCACGCGGCCCGCGCACACGGCGGTTGGAGGAGCGACGGTGGACGAGCACGGATACATCCCGGGAGCGTTCGAGCCAGGCCTGCTGGATGCGTACCTGTCTCGCATCGGCAGGACCCCGCTGCTGACCGCGCGGGAGGAGGTCGAGCTGGCCCGGCGCATCGAGGCCGGCGTGTACGCCCGCCACCTGCTCGGCGAGGACCCCGGCCGGCCGGAGGCGGCCGAGCTGGAGATCCTGGCCGCCGACGGCCTGCGGGCACGCGACCACCTCATCCGCGCCAACCTCCGCCTGGTGGTGTCGATGGCCAAGCGGTACCTCCACCGGGGCGCGTCGCTCCCCGACATCATCCAGGACGGCAACCTCGGCCTCATCGAGGCGGTGGACCGCTTCGACCACAGCCGGGGGTTCCGCTTCTCCACCTGCGCCGCCTGGTGGATCCGGAAGGCGATTCAGAAGGGGCAGGAAACGAGCGGGCTCGTCCGCATTCCCGGGCACGTCCGGGATGAGTTGCACCGGCTGGCCCGGGCCGAGGAGAAACTCGTGGGCGAGACGGGTCACGAGCCCTCCGCGGAGCGCCTGGCCGAGGAACTCGGGAGGCCGGTGGAGCGCGTGCTCGCCTGGCGGCTGCTCGCGCGCGACTGCGTCGCCCTCGACGCCCGGCGGGCCGGCGGCCCTCCGTCCCCCGATCCGTCCCCGCAGAGCGAACCGGTGGAGCACGCAACATGGGCCCGTCCGGAGGCGGCGCTGGAACAGGCCGCCCTGACGGACGCGCTCCGCTCGGCCAGGGCCGCACTCGCGCCCCGTCAGGCGCTGATCGTACGGCTGCGGTTCGGCCTCGACGGCACGGCGGAGCAGACCCGGCGGCAGACCGCCGAGACGGTGGGGGTGCCGCACCAGTGGATGAGCCGGCTGGAGCGCGAGGCGCTGGCCCGCATGCGACACCACGACGAGGGCAGGACCCTCGCCGCCTGGGCCGGTTGAGTTACGGGGGCGGCTCGAGGCCGCCACCGCAGGAGATCCGGGCGTGGCGCATGCTCGGCGGGAGGATCTCGCGCGTCCTGCAGGTCCGGGACGGCCGCCTGGTACTGCTCAGCCGGCGTGCCAGGATCCCGTGGAGACGATCGACCTCGGCCCCCGCCCCGGACCCCCTGGCCACGGTGCCGGCCCGCCTGCCTGGTGACAGGGCCCGCAGCTGTTCGAGGAGGGATCCGCTGCTCGGCATCCTGGACAGCAACCTGGTTCCGGTGATGTTCCGGATCAAGGAGCGCGCCCGGCAGACGCCCTTGCTCATCGGCCGGCGACAGCGCCGGAGCTGATCACGGTGTCCAGGCCGGATCCCGGCCGATGACGCCGAGCAGACGGTCGAACGGTGCGGCGTCGTCCGGGACTGCCACCGGCGCTCCGAAGGCGCCGCGTCGCCTGCCCATCTCCACCATGTTCTCGGTGAAGCCCAACGCCCGTGAGACGGCCTCCGGGTCCGGCTCGTACTCCTGGCCGGTCGCCCTGGCCAGGTCCCAGCCGTGCACGACCATGTCGACGAGGTACATGTGGGCCAGCGTGGTCATCGGCATGCCCATGGCGGGGCTGGTGCCCTCCCACGCCTCCGGCCGTGACCAGGCGGCCAGCGCACGCTCCGCCCGCTCGGGGAAGTCGCCCGTGTAAGGTCCCTGCTCGACGCGCGGTCCCTTGCGAGCCAGCGACTCGAACAGCTCCGCCACCCACTCGAGGTGGTTGATCAGGTCCTTGACGTCGAACTTCTCGCAGGGCGTCAGGAGCCCGAGCTGCTCCTGACGCACCGAGCGCACCAAGCCCGCGGTACGTTCGGTGGCGCCCGTCATCAACGGCATCATCTCTTGCATGGCAGCCATCGTGCCGCGCCCGCCCGAGGCGCGGCTTGTAGAAACGCGACAGCGCGGCTGGGTGAACCCGTACGCGGGGCTCGACGCCTTCGACTTCGTCCGGCAGGCGCCGTCGCCCGGGATCTCGGCGTACGTGGAGCACTTCTGGGTCGTCACGTGGACGGATCTCCGCGAGCCGTACGAACAGCGCATCATCTCGCACCCCACGGTGAACATGACGATCACCCGGGATTTCCACCGGATCGCGGGCGTGATCAAGGGTGGCTTCTCCTACACCATGCGGGGCAGCGGCCGCGTGCTCGGCACCCGCTTCCGCCCGGGCGGCTTCCGGCCGTTCCTCGACGGTTCCGTGTCCCGGCTGTCCGGCCGCTTCGTGGAGGTCGGGGAGATGTTCGGAGCGGCCGGCGCGGCCCTGGTCGGACGGGTCCTGGCCGAGCCCGACTCCCAGGCCGCCGTCGCGCTCGTCGAGACGTTCCTGCAGGGGCTGGGGCCGTCCGAGGATCCGCAGGCGGAAGAGGCCGCGGCCCTGGTGGCGATGGTCGAGGACGACATGTCCGTGACCAGGGTCGACGAGCTGGCCGCGCGATCGGGGCGGTCGGTGCGCTCGCTGCAGCGGTTGTTCCGGGACTATGTCGGTGTCGGCCCCAAGTGGGTGATCCGCCGCTTCCGGCTGCACGAGGCCGCGGAGCGGATCCACCAGGGCCTCGACCTCGCCACGCTGGCCGCCGAACTCGGCTACACCGACCAGGCCCACCTGACCCGTGACTTCACCGCCGCGGTCGGGATGCCCCCTGCCGCCTACGCCCGGCTCAGCGGCCACGTCGCACGCTGAAACAGCCCGATGCCAACCTCACGCCCTGAAAGCGGCATTCGCCGGAAGCCGCGCTCATGGGTGCGGTCTCCTGCGCCGAGCCCCGCCGCCAAGCCCTGAACGCACGAGCCCGCTCAGCGATCCACCGTACCGGACGTCTCGGGGAAGCGACGGGTGGCGACGACCGCGGCCAGATCGGGCGCGAGCCGCAGCTCCGACGCGTCCAGCCCCGGATGGCCGAGCCAGTGCATCCGTGCCCGGTCGACTACGCCGTCGAAGCGCGGCGGCCAGTGCCGGGCCGGGGTCAGGTCGTCGACGACCAGCGTGCCTCCCGGCCTGAGCAGCCGGTGCGGATCGGCCGGCTCCTCACCGCTCTTGCCCTGGCCGCCGCCGTCGAGCACGAGCAGGTCGTACGGCCCGTCCCGGTGGATCTCCCGCCAGTCGCCGCGGATCACCGACACCTGCGGGTGGTCGAGGAAGACCTGGGCCGCCAGGGAGGCTCGTCGCGGGTCTCGTTCGACGCTGACCAGCCGGGCCCCGGGCCGGGCGCCCGAGGCCAGCCAGGCCAGGCCGACTCCGCATCCGGTGCCGGTCTCCCCGATCATCTCGGCGCCGGCCGCCAAGGCGTACAGCAGGCGCCCCTGCTCAGGCCGGCAGGAAGGACCGAAGCCCGCCTGCCGCGCCGCCTCGACCGCGCGCCCGACCAGTGGAGGCAGTCCCGTGAGGCGGTCGTATGCCGCCGTGCCGTCGATCGACATCGCTTCAGGCTAGGACAACGGACGCCCGTTTCGGCCCGCGCCGGTGGCGCATCGGCGGCATGGACTATGCTCGCGTTGTTCGCAAAATGAACCGGCGTTCGCATAGCGAACAAGAAGGGATGGTCATGGGCTCGGCCTTCGTCTACGCCGCGGCGCGCACGCCGTTCGGCAGGTTCAACGGGGCACTCGCCGACGTCCGGCCGGACGACCTGGCGGCCACCGCGTTGCGCGGTGTGCTGGCCAAGCTGCCCGGGCTGGATCCGGCGGAGATCGGCGACGTGGTGTGGGGCAACGCCAACGGCGCGGGCGAGGACAACCGCAACGTGGGCCGGATGGCCGTCCTGCTGGCCGGGCTGCCGGTGACCGTGCCCGCCACCACCGTGAACCGGCTGTGCGGGTCGAGCCTGGACGCCGCCATGATCGGTTCCCGGACCGTCGAGAGCGGCGACGCCGACGTCGTCGTGACCGGTGGCGTGGAGTCGATGACGCGGGCCCCCTGGGTGCTGCCCAAGCCGTCGCGGGCCTTCCCCGCCGGTGACGTGACGGCCGTGTCCACGACGCTCGGCTGGCGACTGGTGAACCCGCGGATGCCCAAGGAGTGGACGGTCTCCCTCGGCGAGGCCAACGAGCAGCTTCAGGAGAGGTTCGGGATCTCGCGCGAGCGGCAGGACGCCTTCGCCGCACGGTCGCACGTACTGGCCGACGCGGCCTGGAACGACGGCTTCTACGACGACCTGGTCGTCCCGGTCGAGGGCGCCGCCCTGACCCGGGACGAGGGGATCAGGCCCGGCACGACGCCGGAGATCCTCGCCGGGCTCAAGCCGGCCTTCCGCCCCGGCGGCACCATCACGGCCGGCAACGCCTCCCCGCTGAACGACGGCGCCTCGGCGGTCGTGCTCGGATCGGAGGCGGCCGCCGGCCGGATCGGCGCGGACCCGATCGCCCGTGTCGCGGGTCGCGCCGCGTGCGCGCTGGAACCCCAGATGTTCGGGTACGCGCCGGTCGAGGCCGCCGACCAGGCGCTGCGCCGGGCCGGCATCGGCTGGGACGACGTCGGCGCCGTCGAGCTGAACGAGGCGTTCGCCGTCCAGTCGCTGGCGTGCCTGGACGCCTGGAAGGTCGATCCCGGGATCGTCAACACCAGGGGCGGCGCCATCGCCATCGGCCACCCGCTGGGCGCCTCCGGCGGGCGCGTCCTCGGCACGCTCGCCCACGTGCTGCGCGAACGCCGCCGGCGGTGGGGTGTGGCCGCCATCTGCATCGGCGTCGGCCAGGGCCTGGCCGTCGTCCTCGAGAACGTGAGCGCCTCATGACCGCCGTGTTCACCGACCCGGACGAGGCCGTGGCGGGCATCGCGGACGGCTCCACCGTCCTTGTCGGCGGTTTCGGCCTGGCCGGCATGCCCATCGGACTCATCGACGCGCTGATCCGGCAGGGCGCGACCGACCTGACCGTCGTCAGCAACAACGCGGGCAACGGCGACACCGGGCTGGCGGCGCTGCTCGCCGCCGGGCGGGTGCGCAAGATGATCTGCTCGTTCCCCCGGCAGAGCGACTCATGGGTGTTCGACGGCCTCTACCGGTCCGGGAAGATCGAGCTGGAGGTCGTCCCGCAGGGCACCCTGGCCGAGCGCATGCGCGCGGCCGGGGCCGGCATCGGCGCCTTCTACTGCCCCACCGGGGTCGGCACCCCGCTGGCCGAGGGCAAGGAGACGCGCACGATCGACGGCCGCGACCACGTGCTGGAATATCCGATCAGGGGGGACGTCGCCCTCATCGGCGCCCACGTCGGCGACCGGATGGGCAACCTCGTCTACCGCAAGACCGCCCGCAACTTCGGGCCCGTCATGGCGACCGCCGCGACGCTGACGATCGCGCAGGTGCACCACGTCGTCGAGACCGGCGGGCTGGACCCCGAGAGCGTGGTCACCCCCTGCATCTACGTCGACCGGATCCTGGACCTGAGCGCGACGGAGGGAAACCAGTGAGCACCGTGGAGCACCTGGACCGCGGCCCCCTCGCGCGCGACGAGCTCGCGGCGCGCGTCGCCCGGGACATCCCGCCCGGTTCCTTCGTGAACCTCGGCATCGGTCAGCCGACGATGGTCGCCGACCACCTCCCCGCCGCCTCCGGGGTCGTCCTGCACACCGAGAACGGCATGCTCGGTATGGGGCCCGCCGCCCACGGGGACGAGATCGACCCCGATCTCATCAACGCCGGCAAGTTCCCGGTCACCGAGCTGCCGGGGGCGTCGTACTTCCACCACGCCGACTCCTTCGCGATGATGCGCGGCGGTCACCTCGACGTGTGCGTGCTGGGCGCCTTCCAGGTCTCCGGACGCGGCGACCTCGCCAACTGGCACACCGGCGCCCCCGACGCCATCCCCGCCGTCGGCGGCGCCATGGATCTGGCCACCGGCGCCAAGCAGGTGTTCGTCATGATGACCCTGTTCGCCAAGGACGGCACGCCCAAGCTCGTCCCCGAGTGCACCTATCCCCTCACCGGGCTCGCCTGCGTGAGCCGCCTCTACACCGACCGCGCCGTCTTCCACATCGGCCCCGAGGGCGTCACGGTGGCCGAGACGTACGGCACGAGCGTGGCCGAGCTCGCCTCCCGGCTGGAGGTCCCCCTACGCACCCTCGATGCGACAGAAGGGACAAACCGGCGGGCATCATGACGACCAGGACCGACCGGACGTTAATCTCCTCCTGTGAGTGAGCGGGCAGTCCTCGTCACCGGCGCGTCGCGCGGCATCGGACGGGCGATCGCGGTGGCCTTCGCCGCGGCCGGCGACCGCGTCGCGATCCACCACCGCGGCTCCCCCGAACTGGCCGAACGGCTCCGTGCCGAGCTGCCGGGAGAGGGGCACGCCGTCGTCCGGGCCGACCTCGCCGATCCCGGCGAGGCACGGCGGATGGTCGAGGAGGCGGCGGCCGCCCTCGGCGGCATCGACGTGCTGGTCAACAACGCGGGGGTCTTCCTGCACCACCCGATCACGCGGACCTCCTACGAGGAGTGGCAGGCGGTGTGGCGCGAGACGCTGGCCGTCAATCTCGTGGGACCGGCCAACGTCATCTGGAACGCCGTGCGGCACATGGCTCCGGGCGGCAGGATCGTCAACGTCTCCTCGCGCGGCGCCTTCCGCGGCGAACCCGACAGTCCCGCGTACGGGGCCAGCAAGGCGGGCCTCAACGCGCTGGGCCAGTCGCTCGCCGTCGCCCTGGCGCCCCTCGGCATCGCCGTGGCGACCGTGGCGCCCGGCTTCGTCGAGACCGACATGACCGAGGAGCACCTCAAGCCGCCGCGGGGCGACGAGATCCGCGCCCAGAGCCCGTTCGGGAGAGTGGCGAGGCCCGAGGAGATCGCGGCCGCCGTCCTGTACCTGGCGTCACCGGCCGCCGAGTGGGCCAGCGGCACGATCGTCGACCTCAACGGAGCCTCCTACCTGCGCAGCTGAGCCGAGACGGTCAGTCGGGCGCCCAGTATTTGACCAGGACCTTCTCCAGCCTGCTCACGACCGGTCGCCAGGTCGGGGGCAGCGTGTAGCGGGTGGCCCGGTGGCCCTTGTAGGTCAGGCTGTAGGCGAGGAAGTCGGCCCCCTGCGGCCGGGACTCGGAACGGCCGAGCCGCAGATGTTTGAGTGAGCCGCGCAGGCCCCGCCACTCGGCCGCGGTCAGGCATTTGCGTACGGTGGGTCCGGTGCGGCGGCTCAGCACGGCACAGCCGTCCGTGTAGACGGCCATCCGATTGCGCAGTCCGGCGAACCCGCCCTCCTCCCGCAACTCCACGACCAGCTTCCTGGGTGCCGTGACCGCCTCGGCGGGAGCCGTGACGGCCAGGACGGGCAGAGCCGCCAGCGGCAGCAGTGCGACACGCGAAATCCTCATGCTCTCTATGACGCATCACGACGCCATCCGGCTCAACGGTGAGCGTGCGGGTGTAGGGCGGCCGAGCCCGGGCAGGCGGGTCCAGTCTCCGGAGTCGAAAGGTGACGACAGTGACCACAGCTACGGAACAGGACGTCATCGACCTGCTGCTGGCGCAGCACAACCAGATCAAGACGATGTTCGCGGAGGTCGCGGCCGCGCGGGGCGAGCGCAGACGTGAGCTGTTCAACGACCTCGTACGGCTGCTGGCGGTGCACGAGGCCGCGGAGGAGCAGGTCGTGCACCCGGCGGCGCGGTCGAAGGCGGGCGACGAGGTCGTCGAGGCCCGGCTGCACGAGGAGGACGAGGCCAAGCACGCCCTGTCCGACCTGTACGACCTCGGCGTCGACCACCCCGAGTTCGGCACCCGGCTGGCCGCCCTGGAGAAGGCGGTCGTCGACCACGCCACGCACGAGGAGCGGGAGGAGTTCCCCCGGCTGCGTCAGGAGACCTCCCCCGAACGGCTGCGCCGCATGGCCGGTGCGGTCCGGGCCGCCGAGGCGATCTCGCCGACCAGGCCCCACCCGGGCGCCGGTGAGTCCGCCACCGCGAACATGCTGGCCGGCCCCCCGGTGGCCGTGTTCGACAAGATCCGCGACGTCGTACGGGACTGGCGGCAGTCGAGCAAGGACTGACAGACACCCCGCCCGGTCCGGCACGAGAGCGGCTCGGCCTCGAAACCGCTCCGGCCTGATCCCGAAGGGCGTAGGGGTCCACGGCGCCGGCGTCAGAGGGCACCGGTCGTGGCAGGTGCGGGCCCGTCCACCGGACGGGCCCGCACGCCGCCGCGCACCTGCCCGGGACCGCCTAGCTGTACTGACCACAGAGGTTAGGTACGGGGCGACACGCGTTGATGACCTTGTAATTGGGTGAGGGCCTTCGGTTTGGTGTGGATTGCGACATCTACACGCCAACCAGAAAGGCCCTCATGCCCCACCGTAACGCCCCGCTGACCGAACTCGGACGCCTGCGCCTGGCCCGGTGCGTCGTCGACGACGGCTGGCCGCTGCGCCGGGCCGCCGAACGCTTCCAGGTCGCCGTCACCACCGCCCGGCGCTGGGCCGGCCGCTACCGGCAATACGGAGCATCCGGCATGGCCGACCGCTCCTCGCGCCCGCACCACAGCCCCCGCCGCACCCCCACCCGCACCGAGCGGCGCATCATCAAGGTCCGCGTGCTCCGCCGCTGGGGCCCGGCCCGCATC
>NZ_JABBXA010000071.1 GCF_014161445.1 Microbispora sp. H13382 | reverse complement strand
TCGCCGTCGGTGAGTCCGTCGGGTGGGCCGTGGCCGCCGTCGTCGACGTACTCCAACCCGGTGTTGTGGCAGGACCTGGCCGACATCGACATCTTCCGGGTCGACGACACCTACTACTACTCGGCCTCCACGATGCACTACTCACCCGGCGCGCCGATCCTGCGCTCCTATGACCTGGTCAACTGGGAGTACGCCGGGCACTCGGTGCCCAAGCTGGACTTCGGCTCCAAATACGACCTCAACGGCGGCCGCGCCTACGTCAACGGCATCTGGGCGTCGTTCCTGAACTACCGCAAGAGCAACAAGACCTTCTACTGGGGCGGCTGCATCGACTTCAGCAAGACCTACATCTACACCGCCACCTCCGCCGAAGGCCCCTGGAACCGGCACACCACGATCAACAAGTGCTACTACGACGCCGGCCTGCTCGTCGACGACGACGACACCATGTACGTCGCCTACGGCAACACCCAGATCAGCGTCGCCCAGCTGTCGGCCGACGGCAA
>NZ_JABBXA010000070.1 GCF_014161445.1 Microbispora sp. H13382 | reverse complement strand
CAAGGTAGCCGTACCGGAAGGTGCGGCTGGATCACCTCCTTTCTAAGGAGCACTCGGCCGGCCTTGATGTGCCCATCCCGTTTGGTGGTGGGTGTGAGGTTCGGTCCATGCCGGGTTCAGGGGCGAACGTTCCCTGCCTGGTGGCTCATTAGTGGAGCACTGGTTATTCAGCCGGTCGTGGTTGCCGGGTCTGCTAGTACCGCCGTGGTTTCACGGAGTGGGAATGCGGGTTCTGGGGGCCGGGGTCGGCTGGGCACACTGTTGGGTCCTGAGGGAACGGACCGTTTCTCTCCGGGCTGTTAGCGGTCTCCTCCTTGTGGGGGTGGGCCGCTTCGGTGCGGGGTGGGTTTGTTTTCTCCAGGGCTGGTCTCCTGCCATACCGGTTCGAGTGTTGTGCTCGGGTGTCTTGGTGGTGGGGTGGGCTGGTTGTCTGGTTGTTGTTTGTGAATTGCATAGTGGACGCGAGCATCTTTGTGGCCAAGTTGTTTAGGGCACACGGTGGATGCCTTGGCATCAGGAGCCGATGAAGGACG
>NZ_JABBXA010000007.1 GCF_014161445.1 Microbispora sp. H13382 | reverse complement strand
CAAGAAAGAGATCATCCGCTGCCTGAAACGCTACGTCGCCAGAGAGGTCTATAAGGACCTGATCACCCCAGACGCCACCCCACAAGCCGCAGTTCAAGCGGCTTGACAGTCATAGGAGCATCGCGAGTACGGGCTTGACCTTCCGTCGCCGGCCCGCTGCCGCTTCGCGGTGGGTCGAGGCAGACGGAAAGATCGGGTAGGGAAGAGGCGGGCAGGTCCGCACCTCGCGGCATACTCCTTGACCGTCGTGCCATTGAAGGCGGCGAGGTGACCGCCAGCCGTGATCAGAAGAAATCGCGAACTGCGACAAGAGACGCGTTCGTCGTGCCATCGGCGTGCCGGAAATACATCGGCTCTGCTGTCGCCAAGCGCGAGGACGGGAACGGCTAAGTGATCACATGGATTCGTAGCGGGTTTCGCCGAGGCGGTGTATGGCGCGGACAACCCTCTCGCCTATAGCGTGTTCGGCCTCCTCGTTCATATGGTGATTCTCGCTTTTAGGTGCCCAGCAGATCGGCAATCGGTAATTGCTGTCGTCCTTTGGGTTGACATAAGCCACGCCGATGGTTTCGGGGGAGCCGCCCTGCCTTTCGCAGATCGAAAAGCTCGCTTCGTTCCAGTTCGCGGCGTGTGTACAGGGCGTAGGACCGCCGACCTCCAGTCCCTTAGTGCCGGAACAATTTTTGAGGTGTTCACTCCAGATGGAGTCGCATGTCGAGGTCTGCAGAAAGATGCCGGATTTCAGGTCATGCAGGCAGTTGAGCCTCATGTACGACCCGAAGGCGCACTCATTGGGGGAGGACCCTTTATCTGTGCACGTGAGGTACTTGTCGAGAAGGTCGGAGCACCTCACCCGCAGTGCGGAACACACGCCGACGACTTCAATGTACGTCGAGCAATATATGTCTTCGGCGCGCGTGTCGCCGCGACAATCGTAGTAGGCGTCTCGTGCCTTCACGCAGTTGAAATCGCCGGCCGGATCGAGACTCTCTGGGCAACGCAGGAACTCTCTCTCGCCTGCGGCGCACACGTCATCAGACCGCTTCGGAGTTCCCGTCCGGCATGACACGTAGGATTCGAACGACGAGGCACAGTCGTGTTCGATGTGGAATGCGGCTCGTTCTCCGAATCGGCATTCAATACGGACGATAAGCGCTTGCTGGCACAGCATGGCCGAATTTTTCCCCGGATGCTGCTTCATGCATGCCTTATATCCGGGAGCTTTCGAACGGCAATCCAGACCCCTCGGCCCTCGGCCCTTCGGGCAAAGATCGTCGGCCGCGAAACGCGCATCGGGGCCGGTCTGAGGATGCCAGCTCGGCTGCGGCCATGAGACCTCCGACGTGATAGCGGTTGAGGAACAACCGGTCAGGATGGCAATGGCCGTGACAGCGACCAGCACGCCCCAGATCCACCGCCTCGCTGCGGCCATGCACCCTCCCAATCAACCGTATGTCCGGCGTTGGCCTGTAGACGTGGACAGAATAGGCTTGCTGCGCCGAATTCCTCATGTGTATCACGAGGGATCAGTCGCGGCACCTCGCGCGGGTTTTCGGGTCGTGGGTCAACTCTCGGCGGTACCTCAGAGGGCGGACCATCGAGGCGGTACAGCGGCCGCAATAGGAGTGCTCACGCGGCCGGCAAATCGTGCGGGGCTTTCACATCGAGGGCGTCGCGGCCGAGCTTCAGGGACTCCACGCCGATTTCTCCCTGACTATCCGCAGTTCGTGTGGGTCGTCGAAGGCAACGGTCCGCAATCGGAACCGGCTCACTCCGGCGGCGACCAGGACCGCGCCCTGGGTATGGTCGCCGTCGCTCAGGTGCGCGGCGGTGTCGTTCCTCACGGGTGGGGTCCGCTGGTCGGTGGCCCGGCCGGCGGTGGAAAGATGCCAGGACCGGTTATCGGGGTACGCGGTGCCGCTGATCGCGCGTAGCCTTCCGCTTGCGCCGACGCCAATGACTATCCCCTCCGCCCCGCTGTGGCCCCCCAGATGGTCCCTCAAATGTGGAGGCTCCGGAACCGGTGGCGGCATGGCTGGTGCGGCATGGTCTATGGCAGACGGCCGTGGACCGTACGCCCAGGTCAGGGCGGGTGGCGGTGCGGGTCCCGCCCCTGGGCACGGCGGACACGGTGTGGACGCGACCTGCGCGCATGACCGATCATGGGGCGATGTCGCTCCGCACGCACGAGGTCGATCTGTTCGAGAGCTCCAGGGGCCGCTTGGAGGCGATCGCCTACCGGCTGCTGGGGTCGGCGGGTGACGCGGAGGACGCGGTGCAGGATACGTACCTGCGCTGGCATGCGGCGGACCGGGAACGGATCGAGACGCCCGAAGCGTGGCTGACGAAGGTGCTCACCAATCTCTGCGTCAACCAGCTCACCTCGGCGCGGGCCAGGCGGGAGACCTACGTGGGGCAGTGGCTGCCTGAGCCGGTGCTGGACGGAGATCGGATGCTCGGTCCCGCCGACACCTTCGAGCAGCGTGAGTCGGTCTCCATGGCGATGCTCACCCTGATGGAGCGGCTGTCCCCCAACGAGCGCGTCGTGTATGTGCTGCGCGAGGCGTTCGGGTACGCGCACCGCGAGATCGCGGAGATCCTGGACATCACCGAGTCGAACTGCCAGCAGATCTACCGGCGTGCCAGGCAGCATCTGGCTGTCGAACGATCCCGCACGGCAATCGACGTGGTCGCCGCGCGGAAGATCGTGGAGGAGTTCCTCGCCGCGGCCCTCAGCGGCGACACCGAGCCACTGATCCGGCTGCTCGCCGACGACGCGGTCAGCATGGCCGACGGCGGCGGCAAGGTTCATGCCCGCAGGACCCCGGTCATCGGAGCGATGGGCATCGCGAAGTACCTGCGTGCTCTGTTCCAGCCGAGCGATGCCAAGCGAGCCCTCGTCGGTGGCAGTCCCGCCTTCTATGCCGCCGTCGTCAACGGCGGTCCCGCCGTGCTGGCCGAGGTCGACGAGCAGGTCATCGGCGTGTTCTGCCTCGATGCGACCTCCGACGGTCTGGCGTCGATCCATATCCAGGTCAACCCGGACAAACTTCAGCGCATCGCGCGCCAGTGGGCGGCCGCTGGACCCCATCGCCCGCTGGTGGTGAATTGGTGACCCAGATCACGCTCGTTCGCTGTCAGGGATCGCGCGCCTGTCCGGTTCAGGAGGTGAAAGCAACCAGATAGGAGCGAGCCATGAAGCACCGCATCGTCGTCCTGGGAGCCGGGTACGCCGGAGCCATCACCGCCGGGCGTCTCGCGAAGCGGCTGCACCGCGACGACATCGAGATCACCCTGGTCAACGGCGACCCGGAGTTCGTCGAACGGATACGCATGCACCAGCTCGCGAGCGGGCAGGACCTGCGGGCTCGCCCACTGCGCGACCTCTTCGCGGGCACCGGCGTACAGGTCCGGACCGCGCGGGTCACCGCTGTCGATGTGGAAGGCAAGACCGTCGATCTCGGCGGTGAGACCCTCGCCTATGACACCCTCGTGTACGCCCTGGGCAGCACCATCGCCGATCACGGCGTCCCCGGCGTCGTGGAGCACTCCTACAACGTGGCCGGCAAGCAGGCCGCTCTCCGGCTGCGGGCGCGCCTGAGCGAGGTGAAGCCCGGTGGGACCGTGCTGATCGTGGGCGGCGGCCTGACCGGCATCGAGGCGGCCACCGAGATCGCCGAAGCCCACCCGGACCTTGAGATCGCGATCGCCGCCCGCGGCCGCGTCGGCGGCTGGCTCAGCGACAAGGCCCAGCGCCACTTGCGCGGCGCCTTGGACCGGCTCGGCATCACGGTCCACGACCACGCCGACATCACGCGCGTCGAAGCGAACGGCGTGGTCACCGGTGCGGGCAGCAAGATCCGGGCCCAGGTGACCGTGTGGACCGCGGGCTTCACCGTGCACCCGATCGCGGGCGCCACCACCCTTGAGGTGTCCGACAGCGGCCGGATCGTCGTCGACGCCGGCATGCGATCGGTCTCGCACCCCGATGTGTACGCCGTCGGCGACGCCGCGCTCGCCGAAGGAGCGGGTGGCAAGCCGCTGCGGATGTCCTGCGCTTCGGCGAACCCGATGGCGTGGCTGGCAGCCGACGTCATCGCCGCGCGCTTGACTGGTCGCGAGGTTCCCGAGACCACGCTCGGCTACTCCTTGCAGTGCATCAGCCTCGGACGCCGCGATGGAATCATCCAGCGCCTGACCCCCGACGATCAGGTCACGTCCACCGTCTTCACGGGCCGGACCGCCGCCCGCATCAAGGAGATGATCTGCGCCGGCGCGGCCTGGGGCATCTCCCACCCGACCATGATGCTGCCCAGCCGTCGCCGCCACCTCGCGGTCACCGGCGCAGTGGAGACCCGGCCCCTCACGCGGTCGTGACGAAGAGCGTTGCCGGGCGAGTCCGATGTGGCCGCCGTACGGACGGGTATCGGGCGGCGCGGACGTGTCGTCGCCCGATCGAGGCTGACGTCGCGGCACCCCGGCCGCCGAAGGGCCGTGGTGCCGGGCTCCCGCAGGAGGCGCAAGGGCCCGTCCGCTCCTCACCATCCCGGGGAGGAGGCGAACTCGCGGTAGCGGCCGGAGTGGAAGAGCAGCGGCTCCCCTCCTGACCGCTGGTGGTGCTCCACCTCGCCGACGAAGATGTGGTGGTCGCCGCCGGCGTGGACGGTCACCGTACGGCAGGAGAAGGTGGCCAGGGTTCCGGCGAGCATGGGCAGCCCGGTGGGGGTGGTGAGCACGTCCAGGCCGGCGAACTTGTCCGGCGCCGGTGTCGCGAACCGCCGCGACAGCTCGTCCTGGTCGGCGGCCAGGATGTTGACCGCGAAACGCCCCGCGCGCAGGAAGACGGGCGCGCTGGGAGCGCGGTCCGACAGGCACCACAGCACCAGCGGCGGATCAAGCGAGACCGAGCTGAAGGAGTTCACCGTCACCCCTGCCCGCTCCCCACTCGCGGTCGCGGTGGTGACCACCGCGACCCCGGTGGCGAACTGCCCCAACGCCTCGCGCAGCGATCTCATGACGCGACCCGGTCGAGGTAGGCCTGTGCCTTGTCGGCGTCCATGAACCACTCGGCGTAGTCGGCGGGGTCGTCGAAGCCGTTGACGAAGCGGGAGGCGATCTCCGGCACCTGGCCGGCGGCGCCCAGGATCGCCAGGTGGTGCGGTTCGGCCGGGGCCAGCAGCGCGTTGGTCCAGCGGGTGACGTGCTGGGCCTGCGCCCAGAAGCGATCGAAGGTCTGCCGCATCCAGGCCGCGTCGAACGGCTGCTCGCCGCGCTCCAGGATGGCCTGGAGGTAGGTGGCGGCGCACTTGGCGGCGTTGTTGCTGCCCTGCCCGGTGATCGGGTCGTTGAGCACCACCACGTCGGCGACCCCGAGCACCGGCGCGCCCGATGGCAGGATGGCGACCGGGCGGCGCACGGTGGGGCTGAAGCGCCCGGTCAGCACCCCGCCGGCGTCGGTGAGTTCGATCCCGGAGCAGCGTTCCGCCTCCCAGGGGAAGAAGCTCTCCAAGATCCGGCGGCTGCGCGCCAGGTGCTCGGCGGGGCCGCGCACATCGCCCCAGCAGTCCATCGGCCCGCCCGGCACACCCTCGAACACCATGATCTCGCACGGGCCGCTGTGCGTCAGAGCGGGGAAGACGAAGTACTCGCCGACGCCGGGCAGCAGGTTGAAACTGACCGTGGAGTACTCGGGCCGGGGGGTGAGACCGTTGACGTAGGTGACCGCCAGTGCCCGCTGCGGGGTGCTGTACGTCGAGCGCGTCGCGTCCCGCTCGAACAGCGAGGCGATATCCCCCTTCCCCGCGGCGACCAGGACCAGGTCGTGCTGGGCCGCGTAGGTCTCCAGATCCTCCGGAGTGGCGTCGTGGATGACGAGCTTGCCGCCGAGTCGTTCGACCTCGTCCAGCCAGGCCGGCATCTTCACCCGCTGGTCGACCGAGAGGGCGGGAGTCCTCAGCCGGGCCGCCCAGCCGAGAGCCTTGCCGCCCGCGGGGCTCGGGACAGATAACTCGATGCCCTCGATGGGCGGGCAGGCGTCCGCCCACCAGTCCAGGCCGAGCGCGCGCTCGTGTGCCCGGGCGGTGCCGAACATGCACTGGCCCGACATCACCCGGCCGTCGCGAATCGACTCGGGGGTGCGCTTGGAGATCACTGTGACGTCGTAGCCGTTCTGCAGCAGGCCGATGGCCAGGTGCAGACCCGCCTGACCGGCGCCGACGACGAGGACTCTGCGCATGAGGGTGTTCCTTCCGCTGAAAGTTGAGGTTTCAGCTGAAATTACGGCCGAAGCGGCCCGGTGATCCATCCGCTCAGCGCGGGTTCCGTCCATCTGGCGCGGGATCCTCCTCAGCCGCGTCTCAGGGTCTCCGACGGGTGCCGCCCGTACTTCTGGCGATAGAGCGCGGCGAACCGGCCCTGGTGGAGGAAGCCCCAGCGGGCGGCGACGCTCGTGACGGTGTAGCGGGCGGGATCCCCGGCGGCGAGCTCCTCGTGCACCTTGGTCAGCCGTACCTCTCTGAGTTGTGCCATCGGCGTGCGGCCCACGTGGACGCGGAAGCCCTCCTGGAGCGACCGGCCGCTGACCGCCACGGCCCGCGCGACGTCCTCGGTGGTGATCGGGAGGTGGGCGTGCTGCTCGATGAACTCCAGCGCCCGGCGCACCACCTTGGGGAGCACGGGCGGCCGAGGCGCCGCCAGCCGTTCCCGGTAGTTGGAGGGCTGCATCGTGAGCAGGGAGGTGAGCAGTGCGTTCTCCAGGTGGGCGACGGCCAGCGGCTGCGCGGTCAGCCCGTCGTCGTGCTCGGCCTCGCGGACGATCAGGTCGGCCATCGCCCGCCAGGCGCGCGTCCATCCCGCGGCCAGGTCCACGCCCAGATCGAAGACGACCGGCCGGTCGAGCGGCTCGCCGAGCATCTGCTCCAGCGAGCGCTCGACCGCCGTGCGCTCGAACTTGACGATCAGCTTGGGGGTGCCCGCCGCCCATCGCATGTCGAGATGCTGTGTCGGAGAGGCGAGGGTCGCCGTCGCCGTGGTCGAGACGATCTCCTGGCTCCCGCTGCGGATCAGGCTGCGCCCGGCCAGCGGGATCATCACCAGGAAGAAGGTGTCGAGGTCGCCGGGTTCGATGCGGACGTCGGCCCCGTAGTCGAGGTAGCTGATCCGGACCGAGCCGAGCCGGACGGAGTTGAACCGGGCCGACAGCAGGGACGCCGCGCCCGTCAGGTCCAGCCGATGCGGGCAGAAGACCCTCGCCACCTCGTCACGGACCTCGTCGAGATCGGTGCTGGCGAAGACGGGTCTGTTGCCGAGCAGCACATCCATCGATCTCCCCCACTCCGACGATCTGTCAATCGGATAATCGCGTGAGGCTTCTCGGCGTTCCACTGAAAAGCACGCGTTCTACGGGGATGTGCCTATTGGGACCAGGCGGCGTACGTTTTCGGTCGCGTTCTCCGCTGGGCGGTGACGGTGGCGCTCCAATACAGGCTCTGGCACAGATTCCGCGCGTTGACCCGCCTCAATCGGTGAGGAGGACGCGTTTGCGCAGGAGGCCGGGGTCGGCCCGGCCATATATCCGCCGCTTGGGCATCTTGACGCGCGCGGGCGGCACCAGCCGCACTGCCGGGAAACGCCGCCGGCACCGGCCCCGGTAATGGCGCCGGCCCCGGTAATACTGGAGTTCGGGTCCGACGCGACGGTTCAGGCGAGGATCTCGACGTACCCGTCGGTTCCGTGAACGCGGATCCGCTGCCCGTCCCGGATCAACCGGGTGGCCTGCTCCACCCCCACGACGGCCGGCAGGCCGTACTCCCGTGCGATAACCGCCCCGTGCGTCATAAGGCCGCCTACTTCCGTCACCAGTCCTGCGACGGTGACGAACAGGGGGGTCCAGCTGGGGTCGGTGTAGGCGGTGACCAGGATGTCGCCCGCCTCAAGGTCGGCCCGCGCCATGTCCGTGACGACACGGGCGCGGCCCTCGACGGTCCCGGCCGAGACCGGGAGGCCGGCCAGCGCGCCGGGTGGGGCGTCGTCACGCCGATACCGGCCGGTGATGGCCTCGCCGTCCGACGTGAGGACCCGGGGTGGTGTGAGCGCCTCGTACGACCGGAACGCCTCCCGCCTTTGCAGGATGAGTTCGGCGTCCACATCGTCGGTGCGCACGACTTCTCGCAACTCCTCGAGCCGGAGGAAGAAGATGTCTTCCCTTTCCCGCAGGACGCCGGACCGGACGAGGCGATCGGCTTCCCGCAGCAACGCCTGCTTGTAGGCGAAGTAGCGGCTGACCATGCCGTACTTGGGGTACTCCCGGTATCCGGCGAAGGTGCGGACGCGGTCGATCATCCGCTTGGTCTCCTCGGCCTTCTGCTCCCCGTCGGGTAGGGCGCGCAACCGCGTCAGCAGTTCCTGTTCTTTCCGTCGTGACTCGTGGAGTCCTTGTTCGAAGCGTCGCTTGCCGGCGCCGGGCTCGAAGTTCTTGACGTTGCCGAGGATGGTGGGCACGAGCGTGGCGGGTTGCTCACTCCAGCGCGTCCTGGTGATGTCGATCTCGCCCGCGCAGCGCATGCCGTACTCGTCGAGGTAGCCCCGGATGGCCTCACGTGCTTCCCGTCCGCCGGACAGCCCGGCCAGCTCGTCCAGGAAGCCGTCGCCTTCCCGGCCTTCGTCCACGACGCGCTGCAGGAACGCCACGACGTCCGCGTGCGGCCGGATCGCGTCCGCGACGTCGAGGAGCGCCAGCCCCATCTCCGACGTGATGTTGTCAGGGACGGACTGCGTGAGCGCGTCGGCCGCGTTCTTCTCGCCCAGCCATGTCTCGAGCTGGTCGTTGAGCCACCAGGCCGCCTCCATCCCCGCCATGATCACCTGGGAGCTCCGCGGATCGAACAGGATGCGCTTCAGCTCAGCGATGTCGGCCAGGATGAAATCGAGCAGTGCCGGCCCGGACAGACCCTGGATCTCGCGCCGCAGGGTGGCGACGGACGCCTGACTGCGTTCGATCAGCTGGGTGACGACGGCCGAATCGGTCTCGATCGGGGCGGGTGCGTCGCCGGCGGATGCGGGGCCGGAACCCTCGTCCGGAAGCGCGCGGACAAAACCGCGGTCGAGGACGGTCTGCAGCGCGTCCCGAACCAGCGGGTCGGAGTTTCCGAAGGTCCCGAGGAGGCGCGCGCGGCCCGCGGATGTCGCCAGGACGGGGGCCACGTCGACGAACAACCGTCCGCCCGCCTCGTGCATCGGCCGTGGGGTCGTCAGCTGCCACAGGGACAGTCCCAGCGGCTTCATCGCGTCGGTCATCATCTGCTGGTGACCGACGGAGACGTAGACGTGGTTGTCCTGGTCATCGGTCGCAGGGATGGGGAAGAGGGTGGTGATCGGCCGGCTCTGGACGATGTGGAACTCGTCGCCGGTCAGGCACCATTCGATGTCCTGGGGCCGGCCGAAGTGCGCTTCGATCCGCCGGCCCAGCAGCACGAGGCGCACGACTTGTGCATCCGTCAGAGCCGGCTGCGTCTGCCGCTGCGGCTCGACCGGCACCTCCTGGGTACCGCCTCCCGGCGACGCCTTGACGAACCGCGGCTTGGTGGCGACCGCTGTGGTCACGACCTGGTCGTCGCGCACCGTGTAGACGTCCGCGGCGACCAGGCCGGAGACGAATGCCTCCCCGAGCCCCCAGCCGGCTTCCACGGTGGCGATCTTCCGGTTCGAGGTCACGGGATCCGCGGTGAACAGGACCCCGGCCGCGTCCGGGAACACCATCCGCTGGACGACCACGGCCATCCGTATCTTCCGGTGGTCGAAGCCGTTACGGCGCCGGTAGGTCACCGCCCGCTCGGTGAACAACGAGGCCCAGCACCTCCGGACGTGCCGGACGATCGCCTCCAGGCCCACGATGTTCAGGTACGAGTCCTGCTGGCCGGCGAAGGACGCGGTCGGCAGGTCCTCGGCCGTCGCGCTGGAACGCACCGCGTAGGAGGCGTGCTCCCCGAGCCGGGCGAGCGATTCGCCGATCGCCGCAACAAGATCTTCGGGAACCGCGACACCTTCGACGGCGCGACGGATGTCCGCGCTCAGGGTGCGGATCGCCGTGCGGTCGTCCGGTTCCACGCGCGACAGCGCATCAAGCCGAGCGTCGATCGACGGCGCCTCGGCCACGACCCGCTGGAAGGCGTCCGTCGTGACGCAGAAGCCGTCCGGCACGCGGACGCCGTCGATTCGGGAGAGCTCGCCCAGATGCGCCGCCTTTCCGCCGACGTCCGCGACATTCGTCCCGCCGATTTCCTCGAAACCCATCACGTAGCGCAATCGCCTTGCTCCATCGTTCGTCTGGTCGCTTCGCAACGGGCAAGTATGAAGCACTTTCCGGCACCTCATGAGATGCGCGAATCTGATATATGGTGATAACGGCGGGGGAGTTGGCCGCAAGGCCGGATGGCCGGCCCCGTCGACGCTGTGACCAGCGACAATGCGATACCCCTCGCACGCTGCTACGCCGCAGGATGCCGCCGCTCGCCCTGATGAAGCGCCTCCGGTCAGCCCCATGGCACGCGATGACGAATCCGGTTCGGGGCGGTGGCAGACGTTATCGGACCGGGGTGAGGCGGACTATCTCGAGGCCGCAGTGGGCGAGCACTTCGCCTATCTCGCAGATCACGGCACGGTCTTTGTCCTTCTCCTCCTCGGGCAGCCTCTCCCACGGAACGAGGCTCGGGTGGTGCTTGGCCTCGTCGTCCCGTTGCTCACCCCACGTCCACCCCTGCGCCGTGCGCTCAGCCCTCCACCGCTCGTGCTCCTGCTCGGCGAGCGTCTCGAGCAGGGGGTCGTCGTCCAGCTCGACCCCGGCGCCGGTGCGGGGCGCCACCGTACAGCCGGCGTCGGTGAGCTTGTTGCCTATGTCCCGTGCCTGGGCCCGGTTGGCCTGCTTGTAGTCCTCGGCGAGGTCCTCCCACGGAACCATCGCCGGGGCACTGCCCATGGCGTTGCCCTTCTTCAGCTCGTGCCGCAGATAGTTGTGATGGATCAGTTGTGCCAGACGCTCGTAGATGTCCTCGTGGATACGCTCTGCTTTGCCCGCGTCGGCACCGACGACGAATTTGCCCACGCAGACAGGCTGCAGCCGACCCTCGACGTCGTCAAGCAGGCTGCCGTCACCGCCGCCGAGCACGTCGGCGAGGCCACTCAGGCGGTCCAGGCGTACGACGACCGAACGCTCCCCGCCCTGCCACAGGGCCGGCATGGTGAGCGCCGCCCGCACCGCCTCCTCTTCGGCCTCGTGGCACAGGATGACGCGATGGGGAGTGGGCATGGCCGGTGTGCGGAACACCGCGGAGAGGTCGGCGACCGGCCTCAGCTCGCACGTTTCGGCGACGGCCACCCAGCGCCGCTGCAGATCCCTCCCGACGGCCTCGGCGTCGCGATCCACGAGGACCACGACGAGTTTCTCGTCCGCGCGCGCCGACACCTGCCACATCCGTGCCAGCTCGACAACGATCGCCTGCCCGAACGGCCCGAGCCCCACGACCACGACGAGCGGCTCGCCGTCGCGGAACGAGCCGGCCTCCTGCCGGACCAGTTCCCGGGCGGCCAGCTCGTCGATGTTGAAGAAGTCGGCGCCGGTGACCGGCTGACTCAGGTGGCGGGCGCGCAGCGCGAGCGCGTACGCGGGGTCGCTGACGTGCGCGTACACGTACAGGTCGCCGGCCTTCTTCGTGCGCGCCTGTTGCCTCGCGGTCGCCGCGACCAACACGTTGACGCTGCTGTCGTCGCGGTCGTCGGCGCAGGCGTAGACGAACCTGGCACCGGCGATGCCCGTGTCGCGCAGCGATTCGGCGTCGCCGGCGGTGGCGCGCAGCACCAGCCCGTTGCGGCGCAGCCCGTCGACCATGGCGTCGGCGATCGGCGTCTCACCGACGACAATCGTGTGCCCGGTCCGGCGCCGCTGCGACAGGCGCTGCCATTCGCTCGCGAACACCGCCCGGCCCGCCTCGAACAAGGCGTAGATGGTCGCGGCCGGCGCGAGGAACCGGGCCACCTGCAACGGCCAGGGAAACGGCCCCGGGTTGTCGAGCGGGGCCGCACCCAGGACGAAGAGCTGCAGATCGTAGTAGGCGATATCCCAGAAGCTCCGGCCGAGCGCGTACGACGCGCTGTGTGAATACGACTCCAGGCCCCAGAATCCCAGTATGACGGCGAGAACCACCGTCGCCGCGAACCCGATTCGGGCTGCCGATAAGGCCCGTTCCCGGACGCTCTTCGCAAATGGCGTCGTTCTCGGCATACTGCTCCTTGTCCCCTCACGCCCGGTCGCGAATACGGCGCAACTCGATCCTGACCTGTTTCCACGGCGGCCGCCCGTGAGGTGGCAAAGGCGTTCAGGGTGGCATCGTGTGATTCATCCAGTGTGCGGGCCCTTCCCGGTCGGGTCCAGGGGCATGATCACAATTCAGGTGTTTCGGGCGCACCCCGCTCCTTCGGAATGGCCGAATCTCAACGTCGAGCGCGAACTCCGCCCCCAAACAGGACGGCCGGGCATTATGCAGGCGAACTCGGGGCAATCAATTACGGCGCGCGCCCGAACCGGGGCGGCGTCGGGGCGTCGCGCCGCGATCTCACTCGCTGCCGCGCAGGTGGGGCAGGACCTTGGCGCCGAAGGTCTCGATGAACGGCAACAGGTCCTGGCCCACGTGGTGCAGGTAGACGCGGTCGAATCCCAGGGCCGCGTACCCGCGTAGCCAGTCGATGTGCCGGCCGAGGTCGGAGGAGACGTTGACCACGGAGCGCACCTGTTCCACGGTCACGTGCTCGGAGACGACGTCGAAATGCTCCACCAGTTCCAGGTCCCAGCTCACCGGCGGACCGAAGACGTTGCTGCGCCACTGGTCGTGGGCGATCGCCTCCGCCTCTTCTTCCGTCGGCGCCCAGCTCAGGTGAACCTGCAGGCAGACCGGGCCGCGCCCGCCCGCCTCCCGGTACGCCGCGATCATCTCGCGGAGGTGGTCCTCGGGGCCGTTGACCGTGATCAGGCCGTCCGCCCACTCCGCGCACCGGGCCGCCGTGCCGGTGCTCACCGCCGCGCCGATGAGCGGGGGCGGCGTCTCGGGACGGGTCCACAGCCGGGCGCGGTCCACGGTCACCAGGCCGTCACGGGTGACCTCCTTGCCGTCGAGCAGGTCGCGGATGACGTCCACGCACTCGCGCAGGCGGGCGTCGCGGATCTCCTTGCGCGGCCACGGCCCGCCGGTGATGTGCTCGTTGCTGTATTCACCGCTGCCCAATGCGGCCCAGAACCGGCCCGGGAACATCGCACCGAGGGTTCCGATCGCCTGAGCGACGATCGCCGGGTGGTAGCGCTGCCCGGGCGCGTTCACGATGCCGAAGGTGAGCCCGGTGGCCTGCAGGGCGGCGCCGAGCCAGGACCAGGCGAAGGCGGACTCGCCCTGCCGCTCGCTCCAGGGGGAGAAGTGGTCGGAGCACATGGCGGTGCCGAAACCGGCACGTTCGGCGGCGACCATCGCGGTGAGGAGAGCGGCGGGCGGGATCTGCTCGTGGGAGGCGTGGATTCCATACTCCGTCATGCGAGACGCGGCTACCCAGCGAAGCCACAGCCAACCTCGGCACCTGCTCGGTACCTGCTCGGTACCGCCGGACCGACGCTGTTTCCGGCGGCGGGCCTGCGGATTCTCCCATGGACCCGAATGCGGCCGGAGGCGCATGACCAGAATTCCGGGTGATTTCGCCGCAGACTGGATATGGCCTGACGATCTTTCCTCTTGGGATCGTACGTGCGTCAGAGCCTGAGCAGCGGTGCTGCCACGGTGATCCCCGCTCCGGAGCTCGTGAAAGGAGCGACACCTATGTCCCAGGGTTCGTCGGAAGTGTTCGAGGTCCGCGAGGACGCCTACAGCACGCCGGACGCCGCGCTGACCTACAACCACAACGAGATCCTCATCGAGGCGTGACACCGTGACGGGCCGGGAACGCGCGCATCCGCGTGATGCGCCCGGCCTGTCGTGACGCGATGTGCGTCCGCCCCGGGGCTCCGGCGAGCCCGGGGGCGGACGCCGGTGGCAGCGGAACGCGGGGGGACACCCGGGGGCACAACCGCCCCTGGTGCGGCGAGGTGGTTCGGGAGGCGTTGGTGAGCGGTAGGGCGGATCCCGGCTCCGCGGTAGACGCGATAGAGCAGATGCCGGCGGAGGAACTGCTGCGGCACGGCTTGAGGCGACGCGGCGAGAACGACTTCACGGAGGCGGAGCGCGCTCTGCGGGCCGCCGTCGACCAGGCCCGGCGCGGCGACCAGGCCCGGCGTGACGGCCAGGCCCGGCGCGGCGACGGCCTGACGGGGGTACGGGTCCGCGCCCAGATCGGGTTGGCGACCCTGTGGCGCATGCGCGGCGACTACCGCAGGGCCGGGCTGCTGTTCGCCCTGACTCTCCCCGCGGCGGAGCGGACCTTCGGCCCGCGATCTGTGGAGGTGGCCGCGCTCTGCAACGAGTGGGGCGTGCTGGGCAAGTACACGGGCCGCTTCCCGCAGGCCGAGGCACTGTACCGGCGCGCTCTCGAGATCCTGGAGGAGGCGCGCGGCCCCGAACACGAGGACGTGGCCACGGTCTGTCACAACCTCGGCGGGCTCGCACACGCGCGCGGCGACCACGCGGCAGGCGAGCCGTGGGCCCGGCGCGCGACGCAGGTGCGGGCCCGGCTCCTCGGCGAGCGGCATCCGAGGGTCGCCGCGGACCTCGCCGCCTGGGCCGCGCTCGTGGACGGCTGCGGGCGCCCCGCCGAGGCCGAGGCGCTGCTCCGGAACGCCCTGGCCGTCTCCGAGGCGGCGTACGGCCCGGAACACCACGACGTCGCCGCCGCGTTGCACAACCTCGCCGCCCTGGCACACCGGCGGGGAGACCTGGACGAGGCGCGGGCCCGCTACACGCGCGCACTGGCCGTCAAGGACGCGGTTCTGGGCCCGGGACATCCGGAGTCGGCCATCACCCTGATCAACCTCGGCGCACTGCACCGCGCCCGCCGCCGGCCCGATCAGGCCGAGGCCTGCTACGGACGGGCGGTCGAGGCGCTACGGCGGGCCGCGCCGGACCATCCGCACCTCGCGGCGGCCCGCCGCGGCCTGGCGGCCGCGCGCGCCGAACTGCCGCCCGCGGACGTGGAGCCGCGTCGGCGGACCGCCCCCGCCCGAGAAGAGCCGATCGCCCCCGCCCGAGAAGAGACGCCATCGTGAACGTCCGCCTGTCCGCCTGCGGCGCCCTGCTCTGGGACGCCGGCCAACTGGTCTGGGACGACTACCTCGACCATCGCCAGTTCGCCCTGGTCGACGGGGTCGAGCGGGTGCTGCGCTGGTTCACCGGCTTCCGCCCACTCGACTCCGTACGGGAGATGGCCGACGATCCCGGCGAGGCCGACCACTGGCACAAGGTCGCCACCGTGCTGGCGGACAACGACGTCCTGATCCGCGAGAACGGGCCTCGCCATCAACGCGAACAGGCCATCGAACAGGCATGGCGGCCGTGGGGACCCCTGGCCCGCGCCTACCACTTCTCCAGTCGTTCCCACGCGGGCACCGCCATGCGCACCGCCGAACAGGACAACGAGGAGCTCGAAGCCAAGGTCCTCACCGACCCGCCGCCACCGGCGTTCTGGTCCCTGCCCGCCGTCTCCCGCCACGCGCTGCCCGACGTCGATCCCGGCGTCTGGCGGCACCGCGACCTGATCGACGTGCTGCACCGGCGCCGGAGCCGCCGCCACTTCGGCGGCACGGCGCTGCCGCTGGACGTCGTCGCCGCCCTGCTCAAGACCGCCGCCGGACCTCTGCCGCGGGCCGGCGGCCCCCTGACCCAGGCGGGCGTCACCCTCGACCCCGGCGGCGTGCTGACCGACTCCTGGCAGCGGGTGTTCAAGACCAGCCCGTCCGGCGGCGCCCGTCATCCCACCGAGGTCTACCTCTACGCCCGCGATGTCGAAGGCCTCGCCCCGGGCGCCTATCACTACGCCGCGGCCGACCACCGCCTCGAACACCTCGGCCGCCGTCTCGACGACGAGCGGCTCGTGGCCGCGGTCGGCGACCAGGACTGGGTCGCCGGAGCCGGAGCGCTGATCTTCTACACCAGCGTGATCGCGCGCAACCAGTGGAAGTACACCTTTCCCCGTGTCTACAGGGCGCTGCTGATGGACGTCGGTCACCTCAGCCAGACCGTCTACCTGCTGGCCACCGCGGCCGGTCTGCACATCACGTTCACCGCGGCCCTGCGCGACCAGCTCGTCGAGGAGCTCCTCGGGTGCGATCCCACCGGGCAGTTGGTCATCGGCACCTCCGTCATCGGCACCGCGCCCGCCCGCTGACCCGTACGTCCCCGTCCGGGACGCCGGCGGGGGCGCTGCAACTTTCACGCGAGGCGCCGGTCGCGCCGCTTCGCGCCGGCGTGACTTCGCAGGTCAGTGCGTGGCGCGGTTCCGGGGGCGGCCGCCGGGCGGGCCGCGGTCTGGTGCCGCTCCTGCGGCTCTTGACACCATCCCTGATCACGGGGTGGCTGCCGTATGCCCGTACGGGCAGCGGCCCCTGCCGGCAGGCAGGAGGACGCACGGCGGGGGCGGGCAGGTGCGCGACGAGAGGGGAGGGCGTCAGGTGACGGCTGCCGTCCAGGAGTCCGGCCACGACCCTGAGCGCGGGGAGCGGACCGGGCCGGATGAGAAGGCCCCCGTCCTGGAACCCCGGCAACCCCCCGAACCCGGAAGAACTCCTGAATCCGGGAGAGCCCCGGAGCCACTGAGGAAGAGCGCCACGGTCCGGGACGCGCTGCTGCTGTGGGTGGGCACGAGGGCGGGCATGCTCCTCGTGGCGCTCTACGGCGCGCTGATCGTGTCCGGCCAGAGCCACGCCCCGCTGCTCGAGCGGTGGAAACACTGGGACGTCGGCCTGTTCCGGAAGATCGCGGAGTTCGGGTACGACGGCGATCCGAACCTGGAGCCCGACCCCGGGCTGCCGGCCATCTTCCCCGGCATGCCGCTGGCGATGCGCCTGGTGCATCTGGTGGTCGACGACTGGATCCTGGCCGGCCTGGTCATCTCGTTCGTGGCCGGCGCGGTGGCTGTGGTGGCGCTGGCCCGGCTCGCCGACGTGGAGGGGCCCGCCGGCGCGGGCCGCTGGGCCGTCCTGGCGCTGCTGCTGTGCCCGCCCGCCGTCTTCCTGTTCGCCGGTTACTCCGAGGCGCTGTTCCTCGCCTTCGCGCTGCCCGCCTGGCTGGCGGCCCGCCGCCGTGCCTGGCCGCTGGCCTGTGCCCTGGCCGCCGGGGCGTCCTGCGTCCGGATCACCGGCCTGTTCCTGGCCGTCGCGCTGATCGTCGAGTTCGTCGTGAGCCGCATCCGGAGGGACGGCTGGGCGGGCTGGCGGCGGGGAGCCTGGCTGGCGCTGCCGTTCGCGCCGCTCCTCGCGTACGCCGCCTACCAGCACTCCCGTACCGGTGACTGGCTGGCCTGGAACAACGCGCAGCAGACCGGATGGGGCCGGAAACCGGTCTGGCCCTGGGAGGCGTTCCGTACCACCTGGGACTCGACCGGCGGGGACGAAGGGTTCGGGCCGATGTTCCGGCTCGAGATCGCGGCGGCGATCGTCGGGGTGCTGCTGCTCGTCTGGCTGCTCCTCGCCCGCCGCTGGGCCGAGTTCGTCTACGTCGGACTGCAACTGGGCGCGCTGGTCACCTCCACGTTCTACATGTCGATTCCCAGATCGGCGCTGCTGTGGTGGCCGCTGTGGGTGCTCATCGGCCGGGCGGGCGCCCGCCACAGGTCGGTGATCATCGTCTACGCCACCGTGATCGGGCCGCTCGTGGTGGCGATGACGTTCTCGTTCCTCAACAGCTCCTGGACCGGCTGAGCCGCCCGGTCGTCCGGCCGCGCGGAGCGCCGGGGAGGCCCGGGGGCGGCGGCGTCAGAGAGCGGCGACGATCTCCTCGACGCGTTGCCTGGCGTCGCCGAAGAGCATGCTGGTGTTGTGGCGGAAGAACAGGGGGTTCTGCACTCCGGCGTACCCCGTGGCCATCGACCGCTTGAAGACGACGACGTTGTCCGCCTCCCACACGCGCAGGACGGGCATCCCGGCGATGGGGCTGTCCGGGTCCTCGACGGCCGCGGGATTGACGGTGTCGTTGGCGCCGATGACGAGGACGACCGACGTGGTGGCGAAGTCGTCGTTGATCTCGTCCATCTCGAGGACGATGTCGTACGGCACCTTGGCCTCGGCGAGCAGCACGTTCATGTGCCCCGGCAGGCGACCGGCGACCGGGTGGATGCCGAACCGCACCTCGACGCCGCGCTCCCGCAGCCTGCGGGTGAGTTCGGCGACCGGGTACTGCGCCTGCGCGACCGCCATGCCGTACCCGGGGGTGATGACGACGGACTTGGCCTCCTTCAGCAGGCCGGCGGTGTCGACGGCGGTGATCTCCCTGTGCTCGCCGTAGTCGCGGTCGCCGGCGGGGCCCGCCTCGATGCCGAAACCCCCGGCGATCACGGAGATGAACGACCGGTTCATCGCCTGGCACATCACGTACGACAGGTAGGCACCGGACGAGCCGACGAGGGCGCCGGTGACGATCAGCAGGTTGTTGTCGAGCAGGAACCCGGACGCCGCGGCCGCCCAGCCCGAGTAGCTGTTCAGCATCGAGACGACGACGGGCATGTCCCCGCCGCCGATGGAGGCGACCAGGTGCCAGCCGAGCAGCAGCGCCACGACCGTCAGCGCGACGAGGATCCCGAGGTTGGGGGAGGCCACGAAGACCACGGTCAGGACCGCGAACGCCGCGAGCGCGGCGAGGTTCAGGGCGTTCTTGCCCGGCAGCATCATGGGCTTGGCGTCGATCCGGGCCGACAGCTTGAGGAACGCGACGACCGACCCGGTGAACGTGAGCGCCCCGATGAACACGCCGATGGAGACCTCGGCATGGTGGATGCCGAGCAGCGAGCCGGGGAGCCGGGTGCCGCCGACCTCGACCTCCAGGAAGCCGTTCCAGCCGACCATGACGGCGGCGAGGCCGACGAAGCTGTGCAGGATGGCGATCAGTTCCGGCATGGCGGTCATCTCGACGATCCGGGCCCGCCAGAGCCCGATGGCGCCGCCGATCGCCATGGCGGCCGCGAGCAGGATCACCGCGAGCGTTCCGCTGCCGTCGGCGGCGAGGACGACCGTCGCGGCCAGCGCGATGACCATGCCGGAGATGCCCGAGGCGACGCCGGAGCGGGCGGTCTCGTGCTTGGACAGGCCGGCGAGGCTGAGGATGAACAGGAGGGCGGCGACGATGTAGGCGGCCTGCGCGGCCGTGGCGAGGGTCACGGTCAGCTCCTCGTGAACATGCCGAGCATGCGACGGGTCACGGCGAAGCCGCCGACGATGTTGACGCTCGCCAGCAGGATGGCGACGAACGACAGGACGGCGACGACCGTGCCGCCCTGCCCGATCTGGAGCAGCGCGCCGACGACGATGATTCCGGAGATGGCGTTCGTGATCGACATCAGCGGCGTGTGCAGGGCGTGGTGCACGTTGCCGATGACGTAGTAGCCGATCACGATCGACAGGACGAAGACGGTGACGTGCTCGATCAGCGCGTTCGGCGAGAACGCGGTCAGGACGAACAGCGCGGCGGCGACGGCGGCGGTGACCAGGTGACGTCGTCGTCCTGGCGGGGACGGCGGTCTCCCGGCGGAGGACGGCGCCGTCCCCCGGTCCGCGGCTACGGGGGTGGGGGCGGGGGCCGCGCTCACCGGCACGGGCGGCGGCGGCCAGGTCTTCTCGCCGTCGCGGACGACGGTCATCGCGCGCTGCACGACGTCGTCGAAGTCCAGCACGAGCCGGCCGTCCTCGCCGGGGGTGAGCAGCTTCATCAGGTTGACGACGTTGGTGCCGTAGAGCTGCGAGGCCTGCGCCGGCAGCCGTCCCGCGAGGTCGGTGTAGCCGATGATGGTCACGCCGTTCTCGGTGACGACCGCCTCGCCGGGGCGGGTGCCTTCGACGTTGCCGCCCTGCGCGGCGGCCATGTCGACGACGACGCTGCCCGGGCGCATGCGCGCCACGTGCTCGGAGGTGAGCAGCCGGGGGGCGGGACGCCCGGGGATCAGGGCGGTGGTGATGACGATGTCCACGTCGGCGGCCTGCTCGGCGTACAGCTCGGCGGCGCGGCGGTCGTAGTCGCGCGAGGTCTGCCTGGCGTACCCGTCCGCGCTCGACTCCTGCGCGACCCCGACGTCGAGGAACTCCGCGCCCAGAGAGCGCACCTGCTCGGCGACCTCGGGACGGGGATCGGTCGCCCGTACGATCGCGCCCAAACTGGCCGCCGTGGCTATGGCCGCCAGCCCCGCCACGCCCGCGCCCGCCACCAGGACCTTGGCCGGAGGGACCTTCCCCGCCGCGGTCACCTGACCGGTGAAGAGCCGCCCGAACGCGTGCGCGGCCTCGATGACGGCGCGGTAGCCGGCGATGTTCGCCATCGAGCTCAGCACGTCGAGCGCCTGCGCGCGGGAGACGCGCGGCACGGCGTCCATCGCGAGGACGGTGATCGGCCGTCGTGCGAGCGCGTCCACCAGGTCGGCGTTGGCCGCCGGGCCGATCAGCGAGACGAGCGTGGCGCCCTCGCGCAGCGCCGTGATCTCGTCCGCCGCCGGGGCGTTCACCTTGAGCACGGCATCGGCGCTCCACGTCTCCTCGCGGTCGCCGATCCGCGCTCCGGCCCGGGCGTACGCGTCGTCGGTGAAGCCCGACCGCCGGCCGGCGCCCGATTCGACGACCACCTCGTAGCCGAGCGAGACCAGTTGCGGGACGGTGGCCGGGGTGGCCGCCACGCGTGTCTCGCCCGGCGCCGATTCGGCGACCACGCCCAGGCGTTGCGCTGAGTGACTCATCACGGTCCTTCCTGTCGGGCGGGTCGTCGGGTTGGCCGACCCTGCGGTGGCCGCCGTCCTCCGCTCACTCGTGGCTCGCGGTGGTACGGACGGCACGCCTCGCGCCGCCGTCCGGGCGGCGGTGAAAGGGATGCGATTCGATGCGACTGGCGAGGAAATTGTCCCGACTTCTCTGCCTGCGGATCAAGGCATGCCCGCCGGCGGTTCGTCGCCCGGTGATGCTTGGCCGGCATGGGCCGGGCCGTCATATGCGGATGCGGAGGTCCCGTCCTCCTTGCGAGGATGGCGACGTGGATCGACGACTGCTCAGCGCCATCGCTCATCGTGACCATCCGATCGCCGCGCCCGTCTCGGCGGCGTCCCTCGACCGGCTGCTGCGCCGGGCGGCGTTGCCGCAGGAGGCCCGCATCCTCGACCTGGGCTGCGGCGAGGGCGAGTGGTCGCTCCGGGCGCTCGAACTCCACCCGTCCGCGCGGGCCGACGGTGTCGACATCTCGCCGCACGCCGTGGCGTCCGCGAACGAGGCGGCCGTCAGGCGGGGGCTGGCCGACCGGCTGACGCTGCACACGATGTCCGCCGACGCCTTCACCGTCGCCCAGCCGTACGACCTGGGGCTGTGTGTGGGCTCGACGCACGCCTTCGGCGGGCTGACGGAGACGATGGAGGCTCTCGCCGGGTTCGTACGGCCCGGCGGCCTCGCGCTGGTGGGGGAGGGGTACTGGGAACGGCCTCCCGCTCCCGAGGTCCTCGAAGCGATCGGCGACTACCCGGATCTCGCGGGCACGGTGGAGGCCGCCGAGTCCAAGGGGTGGCTGACCGTCTACGCCCACGTGAGCGACCTGGCGGAGTGGGACGAGTACGAATGGTCGTGGACCGGCACGCTGGCGCGCTGGGCCGCGGACAACCCCGGCCCCGACGGTGACCGGGCGCTCGCCGTGATGCGGGAGCACCGCGACATGTGGCTCGGCGGCTACCGCAGTGCCCTCGGTTTCGTCACCCTGCTCCTGCGGCGTGTGTGAGCGCCGGCCTCAGTCGTCGATGCCGCGGTGCGGGTCCCTCAGGTACCGGCCGACTCTCGGCAGCCTGCGGGCCGTCTCGTCCCAGTCGTAGACGTCCCATTCCTCGCCCCCCGGCTGAGGTACGCATGACGGGTCGTGGCCGCGTGCCCGATAAGCCGCGTAGAGCCCGTCGGCGTCCTCACCGGTCGCCTGCTCCCATGCGGCGTCGGGCACGAATTCGAGCCACTCGAAGTCGGGCCACTCATCGTTGCTCCACGCCGAGCCGTCCAGGTGATCGGGCCGCCGTAACCATGCGCTCTGTTTACCCAGCAGGTGACGGATCGCGGGTAGTTCGACGAGGGCGTCGGGTTCGCGCGCGACCCGTTCGAAGGCGTCACGCCCCAGACCGACGAGCCACAGGCGGAAATACCGGAAGCCGTCGTCGCCGCCGTAGCCGAAAAGACCCAGCAAGGCGCCCCACATCAGCCAGGTGTAGGCCTTCTTCTCCGTCGCCGACAGCAGCTCCTTGAAATCGACGATCTCCTCCGGCCGGCGCTGTGCCAGCCGGTCCCGCAGCCATTCGAAGCGGGCCTGCTTCCGCTCGGTCTCCCGGGCGGACTGCTCGATCAGGCGCCAGAACTGGTCGATGTCCACGATGGCGATAGTGACACCGGGAGGTAGGTGCGGGCCGGGCCAATCCTGCGCGTGGGGAGGGCGGATGTCTCTGCGTACAGTAAGGGTGTGCTCATCCATCCCTGGGACTCCGCCGCCGACGAGGAGGCGCTGGCCTTCGTCCGCGCCAACGAGTTCGGTCACCTCATCGCGTCCGGGCGTGACCGTGACGTGCCGGTGATCGTGCCCACGCAGTTCCTCCTCGCCGACGCGTCCACGATCCTGCTGCACCTCGCCCGGCCGAACCCGGTCTGGTCCGCGATCGTGGAGAACCCGGCCGTGGTCATGTCGGTGGCCGGTGACTGGGCGTACGTCGAGGGGGGCTGGAAGGCGCTGCCGGGCACCGGCGAGGATCCCCGGCTCGGTATCCCCACCACGTACTACGCGGCCGTCCAGCTGGTCTGCCGCGCGGAGATCGTCGACGATCCCGACGGGAAACTCGGCATCCTGCGGGCCCAGCTCGCGCGTCTGGACCACGATCTCGCCGACCCCGCCGAGCACCACCGGAGCCTGCCGGGCATCCGCGGCCTCCGGCTGGCGGTCCAGAAGGTCAACGGCAAGTTCAAGTACGGCGGGAACGTGGACGAGGCCCACCGGCGGTACGTCGCGGAACGCCTCGCGGAGCGGGGCGCCCCCGGCGACCGCGCCGCCCGCGACCACCTGATGCGCCGGCTCGGCTGACCGGGCCAGGGTCCGGGGCCTTGCCGGGCCCGGGGCCTGCGGGGTCGCCCGGCGGGAGCGGTACGACCGTGCACCTCGGGGTGCGCGACTTGTCGCACCCGAGGTGTAGAAGTGTGACGTGGTTGCCGAGACGACGTGGGCGCAGGTGCTCTCCTGGAGGCTGAGACGGCAGTTCGTCGAGCCCGCGAGCGGTGACGACGCGGTGGCGATCGCGCGGCGTCTGTGCGGGGTGCAGGCCCAGGTCGCCTCGTCGGCGGCGCTGGCCGTCGCCGTGCGGCACGCGAGTCCGCGCCCCGGAGAAATCGAGGACGCCCTGTGGCGTGACCGCACGCTGGTCAAGACCTGGACGATGCGCGGCACGCTCCACCTCCTCCCCGCCGACGAGTTCCCCGCCTACCGCGCGGCCCTCGGGTCGCTGAGGTTCTGGGAGAAGGCCTCCTGGCAGCGTGGCCACGGAGTGTCCGCCGGGGAGATCGAGGCCGTCGTGGACGCCGTTCCACGTGCGTTGTCCGGCCGGGTGCTGACCCGGGAGGAGCTGGTCGAGGCGGTCATGGAGGTGACCGGGGACGTCCACCTCAGACAGGCCCTCACGTCCGGCTGGGGCGCGCTGCTCAAGCCGCTCAGCTTCCTGGGCGAGCTGTGCTACGGCCCGCCGCGGGACGGCAGGGTCACCTTCACCGCACCCGCCGGCTGGCTGCCGGGCGGGAGAGAGGCGCTTTCGGCGGAGGAAGGGGGAGTGCGGGTGCTCCGCGCCTTCCTCGGCGCCCACGGCCCGGCCACTCCCCGGATGTTCGACGCCTGGCTGTTCCGCGGCGCCACGCCGAAGGCCGTCCTGCGCGGCTGGTTCCGGGATCTGGAGCCCGAGCTGGCGCAGGTCGAGGTGGAGGGCATGCCCGCCGTGCTGCCCGCGGAGCTTCTGGACGACCTGCTGGCCTGCCCGCCGTCCGAGGACGTGCATCTGCTGCCCGGCTTCGACCAGTTCATCCTGGGTGCGCCGCGCGACCTGGAACCGCTCCTGCCGAAGGCCGCGCGGCCCAAGGTGAGCCGGACGGCCGGCTGGATCTCGCCCGTGGTCATCCACCGGAGCCGGGTGGCGGGCGTGTGGGAGGCCAAGGAGGGGCGTCCGGTCGTGGAGCTGTTCGAGCCGGTGCCGGAGCGTCTCTTGGCCGCGGAGACCGACCGCGTGGCGACGCTCCTCGACCGGCTCTAGAGGCACCTCGTCACCCGTGCCCGGCCCTGAGGGCCGGCACGCACCTCGTCACCCGTGCCCGACCTGCGGGCGGTGCGCACCACGTCACCCGTGCCCGGCCTTGCGGGCCGGCGCGTACCTCGCAGGCCCGCAGGGACGGGTGTGCTCGGGTCAGGTCACCTCCTTGCGGAGCACGCGGACCAGGCCGGCGGCCATGGGGAGGACGATCCAGAAGGCCGCCGACGCCGCGAGCCTGGCGCCCTCGCTCCAGGTCATGTCGCCGCTCACCAGGGGAGCGCAGGTGGTGTTGAGGTCGAGCCACTCGGCGAGCCCCGCGCCGACCGAGCCGAGCCTGCCGACGACGGCCCACAGGACCGGCGTCGACAGGCTGATCACGATCGCGGCGGGCGCGTTGAGGAGCAGCGCGCCGAGGGCGAGGCCCTGCGCGGCCACGAGCACGTTCACCCCCGTCCAGCCGAGCAGCCAGATCGGCTGCACCCCCCAATCGGCGGGAATGGTCCTGACCACGGCCACGACGGCCGTGATCGGCACCGCGACCAGCATGGCGAACAGCGAGAGCGCCACCGCCGCGAGCAGGGGCGGCAGGCTCTTGGCGGCGAGGACGCGATGGCGGCGCGGTTCGAGCACGAAGGTGGTCAGCGCCGTGCGGTGCGTCCACTCGCCGGTCATGGTGAGGATGGCGAGCACCGGGAGCAGAGTGCCCAGGGCGATCCCGGCGGTGCCCACCAGGGTCTGCGACTTCGGCCCGACGACGGCGCCGCGCGCGGCGATGGACGCGACCACCAGCGCGAGCATGACCATCGTGATGATCTTGCCGCTGCGGGTGTCGACGAGCTTGCGGGCTTCGACGAGGAGCAGTCTGCGGAAGGGGATCGGTGTGGTCGCGGTCATCGTGCCGTCCTTCGTGAGGGGGCTCGGCGCGGCCCCCGCGATGTCGTTCGGGTGACGCCCGGCGCGGCTCATGCGGCGCCCCGGCCCGCGTCGGTGCCGGGGAACGCGCCGGCGCCCGTGCTCCTCCGGTCCTCGTGCGCGGTCAGTTCGAGGAAGGTCTCTTCGAGGCCGCGGCCCCGGCTCAGCTCGTCGACCGTGCCCTGGGCGAGCACGCGGCCGCGGCCGATCATCACGATGCGGTCCGCCACCTGCTCCACCTCGTGCAGCAGGTGCGAACTGAGCAGCACGGCGCATCCGGCGTCCGCGAGGTCGCGCAGCAGGCGGCGCATCCAGTGGATGCCCTGGGGGTCGAGGCCGTTGGCGGGCTCGTCCAGGACGAGCACCTCGGGACCGCCGAGCAGGGCGTGCGCGATGCCGAGCCGCTGCCGCATCCCGAGTGAGTAGCCGCCGACCGTCCGCCGGCTCTCCCGCTCGGTCAGTCCCACCAGGTCGAGCACCTCGCCGACCCGCGTCCGCGGCAGCCCGAGGGTCATCGCGCCGAGCGTCAGCACCTCCCTGCCGGTGCGGCCCGGATGCCGCGCCCCGGCGTCGAGGAGGGTGCCGACCCGCAGGGCCGGGCCGGCCATCTCGGCGTACGGCAGGCCGAGCACGGTCGCCGAACCGGACGAGGGGCGGGCGAGCCCCACCAGGATGCGCAGGGCCGTCGACTTCCCGGCGCCGTTGGGCCCGAGAAAGCCGGTGACGCTTCCGGCCCCTACGGTGAAGGACACGTCGTCGAGCGCCGTCACCGTTCCGTAGATCTTGCTGACATGGTTGAACTCGATCACGCCGTTCAGTCCACCGCGAGGGCGGACGCCGCCGCATCGGACCGGGGTCCGCCGCGATCGGACGCGGGGCCGTACCTTCCGCCCGCGGGCGATACCTGCGGCTGTCCACAGGTCGACCCAGGTCGCTAAGACCTGTCCGCGGTGGTCCCTAAGCTGTGGGGCTGTGCACGGCCGACCGGACTACCAGCCGCCTCTGGACAGGCGGGGCGTCGCGCTGCGCTACCTGTGCGCCGCGGTGCCGATGCTGTTCAACGGTGTGGTGCTGGCCTGGCTCGTCCTGCACGACGGCGACCGTCTCCCGCAGGTGCTGATCGACACGACGCTCGGCCTGATCGGGCTCGCCCTGATGGGGTGGCGGCGCCGGTGGCCGTGGCAGATCGCGCTGGCGACCGCCCTGCTGACGACGTTCTCGTCCACGGCGACCGGCCCCGCGTATGTCGCGTACGTGTCCCTGGTGACCCATCGCCGGTGGAGCCGGACCATCCCGGTCGCGGTCGTGTCCGCGGCGTGCCTGCTGGCCGGCGGGGCACGGGGCGGCGTGGACCAGGCGACGGTCGTCTCCTCGGTGACGGGGCTGACGATTCTCGGCGGGCTGACCGTGTTCGGCCTCTATCTGCGGGGACGCCGCGACCTGGAGATGTCCCTGCGGGAGCAGGCGTGGGCCGCCGAGCGTGAGCAGCGCCAGCGGCTCGACCGGGCGCGGCTGGCGGAACGGGTGAAGATCGCCCAGGAGATGCACGACGTGCTCGCGCACCGGATCTCCCTGCTGGCCATGCTGGCCGGCGGCCTGGCGTACCGCACGGACCTCGGCCCCGAGCAGACCCGGGAGGCCGCGCTGGCCATCCAGGAGAACGCGCACCAGTCGCTCAACGAGTTGCGCGCGGTGCTGCGCACGCTCCGCGAGGACGGGGCCGTGGAGGCGCCGCAGCCCGATCTGACCCAGCTGGACGCGTTGTTCGGCGAGGTCCGCGCCGCCGGGCAGCAGGTCGAGGTGGACGACAGCATCGACGGCCGGGAGTCGCTGCCCGCGCAGACGGGCCGGCACGCGTACCGGATCGTGCAGGAGGCGCTGACCAACGCGCGTAAGCACGCGCCGGGCGCCCGGGTCACCGCCGAGCTCGGCGGACGGCCGGGGGAGGACCTGCGGATCCGGGTGACGAACCCCGCGCGCCCCGGCTCGGCCCCCGGTCCGGGCGGCAGGCTGGGCCTGGTGGGCCTGGCGGAGCGGACGAGGATGGCCGGCGGCACCCTCAGCCATACCATCCAGGACGGGCGCTTCATCCTTGATGTCCGATTGCCATGGGAGGCTGTGGACCGTGACCCGGCTGGTGATAGTGGATGACGACGCGATGGTGCGGACCGGGCTGCGTCTCATCCTCGGCGGCGAACCCGACTTCGACATCGCCGGCGAGGCCGAAGACGGGCTGCGCGCCATGGACCTGATCCGCGACCTGCGCCCCGACGTGGTGCTGCTGGACATCCGGATGCCCAACCAGGACGGGCTGGTCACCACCGAGCTGTTGCGGGCGCAGCCGAGCCCGCCGCGGATCCTCGTGCTCACCACGTTCGACGCCGACGACATGGTGCTGCGGGCCCTGCGGCTCGGCGCCGACGGCTTCCTGCTGAAGGACACCCCGCCGCCGCGGATGATCGAGGCGGTCCGCGCCGTGGCGAAGGGCGAGCCCGTGCTGTCGCCGAGCGTCGCCCGCCAGGTGATCGCCGCGGCGACCGGCGGATCCGGGCCGTCCCTCCCGCGGGCGAAGGAGGAGCTGGCCCGGCTCACCGAGCGGGAGCTCGAGGTCGCGGTCGAGGTGGCGCACGGCAGGTCGAACGCGGAGATCGCCGGGCGTCTCTACATGAGCGTCGCCACCGTGAAGGCGAACGTCACCAGGATCTTCGCCAAGCTCGGCACCGACAACCGGGTCCAGGTGGCGATGAAGGTGCGCGACGCCGGTCTCCTGTGAGCGCCGCTCCCCGGACGCCGAAGGTTCTGCCTCGTAGGTCCGTGTGTCCCGATGGGCGGACTGCCGCCGCGCTCTGAGCACCCCTCTGAGCACCCCTCGCGGAGCTGACGCCTGGACGATTTCGCGTGCCGTCAGGACGGGCGCCGGGGTGGCTCGACGCGGTCGGTGAGGTCCTCGTCCAGCATCCGCCCATCCGTGGAGACGAAATCTTCATTCAAGTGAGGAAAGTAGTAACGAAAGAATACTTCCCGAGTCAGCTCGCCCCGGGTGCGTACGCCGACCTTCTTGAAGATCTTCTGTAAGTATTCCTGAATCGTGTATTCGGACAAGTATGCGCGTCGTGCCATTTCTCTCGTCGAATGACCGAGGAGCACCATCTGCACGAGAGACCGCTCGCGCTCGGTGAGTCCGTAGGCGGCGAGCACCAGGGGGGCCAGGTCGCCCGGCTGTGCCGGCCTGACGGAGACGACGGTCACAGGCTCACCCGCGTGATCGTGCCGCCATGCCTCCAGGTGCAGCCAAGTCCCATCCGTGGTCCGCGTGCGGGCGTGCGCGGCCCCGCCGCCGGTCGCGGCCTTGACCGCGACGGTGATCAATGTATAGGGCGTGCCGTGCGAAGAGGCGCGGTGGTTCTCGGCGATGTGTCCGAGCCATCGCCGCGCGGTCTTGGAGGCCCCCACGATCTCGTAGTCGGCGTTGAGGATGACGCTGCCCGGCGCGCCGTGCGCGGCCTCAATGTCGATCCCCGTCAGCAGCAGCGACCTCTTCAGCGCGGCCGCAGTGGGCGCGGACACGAGGGCGGCGGCGGCCGAGTCGTCGGTGGTGAAGTGGCGTGCGTCGGTGCCGCGGCAGAGGACCAGGACACCCCAGGTGCGCTGTTCGTCGCGAAGCAGGACGCGTAGTTCGTCGCCGTACCCCGCAGGGAGAAGCACGTCGCGATAGCGACTGCTCGTGTGCATACGGCCCTGCGCGGAGGCGCTGAGAACGGCGACGGGTGAGGCCCGGAGAGCAAGGTCGCGGATGTTGTCGTAGTCGCGCTCGCAGTGCTCGATCTCCAGCAGTCTCGGCATCAGGTGCGCCGGGAATCCCTGCCGGTGCTCCCCGCCCGTGTCCAGGAAGGTCGAGGGATCCAGTAGCACGGCGCACCAGCAGTCGGCGGGCACGGCCGCCAGCAGGGTCTGTGCCGCGTGATTGAGCACGTCGATGGGAGGGAGGCCCGGCGAAAAACCGGCGTCGAGTTCCCGGAGGAGCAGATGAGGAGACCACTTCCTGTACATATTCTGACGCTCCTGACAATCCCAGAATTCTGGGGTAGACCCTTTCGTGCGGCGCGGAGAGCATACCTTCAACATTCAACCTCTTCCATATGTCGAAAACTGGACAAATCTAGACTTATGCATAATGAGTCCCCAGAAAGGCGCTTAGGCAACATTTTTCCCGGAGCCGGCCGCAAATGAGGAGACAAGGGTGGGTGACACCTTCGAGCGAGCCTGGTCGCAGGTACGGGTGCAGGTGATGATCTACTGCCGGCGGGCGACCCGGTCCGAGTTCGAGGCCGAGGAGCTCTACCAGACGACGGCGGTGAGGGCGTGGCGAGGTCATGCCACTTTTCGCGGTGACTCGTCCTACATGACTTGGGTCATGACCATCGCCGGACGCGAGGGTGCCCGGCAGGCCGCAGCCCGGCAGCGGGTCGCGACACGGGAGGCGACGCTCCCGGATGAGGTCGCGGAGCCCGCCCCCGAAACCGTGCGGGACGGCGCCTGGCTTGCCGTCGTCGTCGAGGAGGCCTGGCGGGCAGGGTGGCTGGGCGACCTGGAACGCGAGGTGGTCAGGCTCCGTTTGGACCGCTCCGAACGCATGACCTGGCAGGAGGTGTCCCGGTGTACCGGCGCCTCCGCTGCTGCGTGCGCCACCGCCCACTGCCGGGCCGTGCCGAAACTACGGGTCTATCTGTTCACGCACCGCGCCGATCTGATCGGCGGACCGCACGTGCTGCGCGAGGCATTCGACCGCACCCGCGACTTGACGGCCACGGAGTCGGAGGTCTTCACACGCATCGTGCTCAACCACGAGGTGGCGTACCGGCCGCGGGGCGCGCAAAGCCTGCTCAGGTCTGCCTGCGCGAAGGTCGCCCGTCGAATCGTGCCCCAAACGGTGGACTGAGCCGGTAAAGAACGCCGCCGGACCGGGTCTACAGAGATGCAAGGAACTCACCGAGGCTGGGAAGAGGTAATGATCGACTTCGATCCGTTCCCCGGCGACGTCCCGGGGGATCTTCCACCGTCGCCGCCCGACAGCGGGATCGACGTCCCGGCTCACCTGGATGTGCTCCCGGACGGGCGCGAGACGCTGGTGATCGGGGACGTCGCCGGGCTCGCCGAGCTCGCCCACCGGCAGGGCGAGGTTCCCGAGTTCCAGGGCACGTGCGGCATCTGCTCATGCGAGGGCGTGCTGCGCCGCTTCGGGGTCGAGGTTTCCGAGCGGGATCTGGTCGAACACGCGGTGACCAACGGTCTCTGCGAGGTCACCGGCAACCCGGATACTTCGGGTGCCACGACCATGGAGGGTCAGGCACGGATCCTCGGAGACTTCGGAGTGCCGGCTCACGTGGAGTACGGCCACTCGCTGGAGGATCTGGCCGCGAACGTCGAGCACGGCCGGGGCATCATCATCGCGGCGAACGCCGGTGAGCTCTGGCAGGACCCGGACTCCTGGGAGGGCGGCAGGCCGAACCACGCAGTGACGGTGACAGGGGTGGCCCGCGATCCGTCGGACGGATCCGTCGAAGGCTTCTTCGTCAACGACAGCGGAACCGGTGAGGCCGGAAAGTTCGTGGACGCCGCCACGATGGAAGCCGCCTGGCTGCAGGCGGGCGGCAGGAGCGTGGTGACCGACGTGACGAGCCCGGTCGGGCCCCGGTAACCGAGCGGAGAGATGACCATGGCAACAGCAGTTGGATTCATTCCCTACGCGACCATCCAGGAGGAGTTCTCCCAGCACGCACTGCGATCCGCGGAGGTACCCGTGGAGCACTACGTCTCCGCCCCGCTTCCGACCCTGCGCTGGGGGACGCCCGCCTACGCGGTCTTCATCTGCCCCGCCGCCCGGGTACGCGGGATGCCGCCGCGCCTGGACGCACCCGACCGCTGGTGGGCGATCTCGGCCGAGAGCCGCAGGTCCCTCGTTTACGCCCTGACGAAGGCGGTGCCGTACACGCCGGAGCCGCTCACGGGTCCGGTCGTGCTGAGCCCCACGGGACGCTCGCTCGCGGCGCTCAAGGAGGACGCCCGGGTGCTCGGCGAACTACTCGACGAGGCGGTTCCCGGGTTCTTCCGGGGTGAGGCCGTGGCGGCCGAACTGCGCGAAGACCTCGCCGCGCAGCTCCGGGCGGTGCTGCCGGGAGAGGTGTGGCCCTGGCATCGGGCGCTCACCCCAGATCTGTTCGCCTGGCTGGAAGGAGCCGACCATGCCTGACGGGACAGGGGCCATCCTCGCCGAAATCGAGGCGCTCGCCAAGGAACACGAGTGGCGGGCCACCACGGCCTACCTGGCGGCCCTGCCCAGCGACGCCGACCCGGCGCTGCTCGTGCTGCCCTCGGCGGGCACCGACGCCGGTCCGCTCTCGCGTCGGCTGCGCGAGGCGATCTCCCCGCCCGACGCCACGGTGACCATCCGGGAGTTGGAGTCCCTCAACGCGGATCCCGTTCCCGCTCTGGCCGCCAACCGTGTCGTCGTCGCGTTGCAGTGCGGCCAGCTCCTCACCTCCGAGGCGGTCGAGGCCGCCGCGCTGGTCCTGGGACGCCCCGCCGGCACGTACGCCGTCGTACTGGTGGGCGCCGAGATCATTCACAGCGAGGAAGACCTGGACATCGCCCTGCGCGGCGTCTCCAGGCTGCTGTTCGGCGACAGCGGCGACGACCACTGCTTCCTGTTCACGTCCACCACTCCGGTGCCGTTCCTGGCCGAACGGGTGGCGCGGGACCAGGACGGTCTGACCGCATGGCTCACCGCCGGTGTGCCCGCCCTCGGCGCACTGCGCGTCGTACGGGCGAACTACGCACTCGACCTGGCGGAACAGGACGCGGGGGCGCACCGCGAGGCCGACCGGCCGGACGGCGACCGGACCGGCCGCCGCCTGCGAATCGTCCGCGAAGCGGTAGCCGAGCTGCGTGGCAGGCTGCTGAAGCGCGTGGACGCCGACCTCGCCACCGTCGAGCGTCAGATCGTCGCCTCGTTGCAGATGCTGGAGCAGGACCTGCTCGGCGGCATCGCCGCGTACCTGGCGGGGCACCGGCAGGAGCTGGCCCAGCGGCCTGCCGCTGTGGTGGAACGTTACATCGAACACGGAGTGCGAGACTGGCGCGACCGGGTAGTAGCCACGGTCGCCGGAAGAATCGAGCAGATCGACCGGGGTACGCAGACCCTCTTCCAGGACCTCGACTGGAACCTGGTCAACGAGCGGGTGCCTCGTGCGGACGGGCGCCCCTATCCCGACGTCATCGTGGACCGGGTTCGCTTCCGTATCCAGTTGAGCCATGACCAGATGGAGACGGTGCGCAGGTCCGGCACTTCCGGACGGCCACAGGGCGGTCGTTCGCCTGAGATGCCGACCACCCTTGTCGGGGGTGTGCTCGGCGTCACCGTGGCCCTGACCATCGGTACCGGCGGTCTGGGCACAGCGGTGGCGGCCGCACTCGGAGCGACCGGGGGAAACCTGGTCGGCCGGTATCTGCTCGGCGGCCAGGCCGAGCGGGAGGCCGCCGACTACGCCGGGGACCTCATCACCCGTGGCCTCGCCTCCGTGCAGCACGCGGTGCACGAGCAGATGCGCGGCGCCGCGGACGCCGTCCGGACCGCCGTTCGGGAGGAGTTCGACGCGCTGGAGCGAGGGCTCACCGATGTGGCGCCGCGCTCCGGGTCGCGAGAGGCGGCCTCGTCCTCCGCGCTCGGCTCCATCACCGGGCTCCGCCGCCGTCTGGACGCCGCCCACCTGTAAGCAGCGGACTCCCGCACCCCCACAGAAAGGAACCGTGCGTGTCGCACCCCGCAAACGGCCTCGCCGACATGATGAGGCAGGGCGTGGACCAGGCCAAGACCTCGGCGCTCACGGCGATCGAGGGTCTCGTCAAGGTCGCCGGCACCCTGGGCATGAAGGAGACCGCAGCCAACCTCGGCACCGCCAAGGAAGGCCTGAAGTCGGACACCTTCAATATCATCGTGATGGGCCGGTTCAAGAACGGCAAGTCGACCCTGCTGAACGCCCTCATGGGCGGCACCACCCACCCGGTCGACCTTCAAGGGCACAAGGGCCCGATGGTCGTCGACGACCTGCCGGCGACCGCGATCCTGACCGGCGTCAGGTATGCCGACACGCCCACCGTCAAAGCCTGGGGTTTCGACGGGAAGTCCGAGGAGTGGCCGCTCAGCCGCTATCTGAGGGAGTCCACCCTCGACATCGACGAGACGAAGAACCTGGAGCGCTTCGCGCCCATCAGGGAGTTCGAGATGGGCTTTCCCGCCAGGCTGTGTGAGGCCGGGGTGGTCGTCTACGACTCACCGGGCCTTGACGATCACCCCACCCGCACGCTGGTGACACAGGAGGCGTCGGCCCGCTGCGACGCCGCCGTCATCGTCTTCCGCAGCGACGTCCTGATGGGCCAGGGGGAGCTCACCGACGCCGCGGCCGTCGCGGAGGGGACCCGTGTGTTCACCGTGGTCAATCTGTGGGGCGGGCGGCAGGTCGACGAGCGGCTGCGCGGCTTCGTCTGGAACCGGTACGTGCGCGCTCAACTCGGCGGCCCGCAGTGGGCGGGCCAGGACCTCGCCTCCCGGGACATCTACTTCGTCGACGCCGAGAAAGCCAGAGAAGCCCGCTACACCGGTGACGAGGGGGGCGTGGAGGAGTCGGGCCTGGCGCTGTTCGAGCGCCGGTTGGGTGATTTCCTCAGGCGGGAGCGGCTGCACGTGCACCTGAAGAAGTACGCCAAGCAGGCCACGGACCTGGCGACGTCGATTGAGCAGCAGATCAAGCAGCGCCGCACGGCGGCCCAGGCCGACCAGGCACGCCTCCGGGAGGCGTACGCCGCGATCTTGCCCAGCCTGACGGCCATCCGCGCCCGCCCGCAGAAAATCCCGGTGATCTTCGAGCAGTACCAGGCCCAGGCGCAGGCAGAGCTCAGCGCCAGCTTCATCGCCGAGATCGCCAAGATCCGCGTGGACCTGCGGCAACACATGGCGGACAACGAGTTGCCGTCGGAGCGTGACGTCCGTCGAGTCTTCCAGCAGAAGAAGCTGGCTGCCGAAGCCGCCGATCTCGCCAGCCGCTTCGTCTCGGAACGCATCGCGGAATGGGGGCAGAAGGAGTCGGCCGATCGACTGCGGTCCGTGCTCGAGTCGCTCGGCGAGGACCTGGAGAAGGAGATCGCCGCGATCGGGCGGGAGTTCGACGAGATCCATCTCGAGCTGAGCGGCTGGGAGGTGAAGCCGGGGGAGAGCGCCATCGTCGGCACCACAGACCGCGTTGTCGGCATCGTGGCGTCGCTGCTCATCGGCAATGTGGCCGGAGCCATCGGCGGCGGCGCGGGCGGCTGGCGCGGCGCGCTCGGTGGCGCGGTGGGCGCGGTTGGCGCGGGCTTCGTGCTGGGCGTGTTGGGCATCACCGCGGCTCCTGTCGTCATCCCGGTCGCCCTCGTCGCCGCGGCCGTGACAGGAATCGTCGGCGGCAACATGGGTCTGGGAAGACGTGCCAGGAAGAAGGCCTCGGAGGCGGCCGACGAGCAGCTCAGCAAGATGCCGGAGGAGAAGATCGCACAGATCGAACGCGAGCTGGCGCGAAAGTTCAGGGCCATCGAGAAGGCGGTCACCGCGGAGATCAACAAGATGATCGCGGAGGAGGAACGCAATATCCGGCAAGCCGTCGAGCTCAACCAGCGTGACCAGGCGGACCGGGACCGTATCCTGGCCTCCCTGACGGAGGCGGCGGCCGCGGTGGCGGCGCACCGCCTAGAGCTCCAGCGGGCGCTCACGATCGCGCAGCAGGTCTGAGGCGGGCCGTGCCAACCAGGTCCGACGCACGCCCCACCGGCCGCGGCGAGTTCACCAAGAGGGCCGAGCCCCTGCTCGGTGAGCTCGCCCGGCACTGCGGCACCGAGTTACGCGACCGCGTCAGCACCGTGGTCGCCCACGCCGACGCGTCCCTCGCCGAGAAGACCGTGTGGGTGGTCTTCGGCGGCCACTTCAGCTGCGGCAAGTCGAGCCTCATCAACACGCTGATCGGCCGGCCGCTGCTGCCGACCGGCGACTTTCCGGAGACCGGAGTGCCGTGCTGGATCCGTCCCGGGGCCGCCGAGAGCGCCATCGCCTACATTGCCGACAGGAAGGTCCCCCTCGACTTCAGCACCGAGTCGATCGCCCGCGAGGTCTCCCTGATCGGGGCCACGGGCGACTACCGCGAGGAGGTCCGGCGGGTCGACCGGCTGCTCGTCACGGTCGGCTCCGGGGCCATCCCGCCCTGGGCGACGTGGATCGACTCGCCCGGCATCAACGACACCGAGGAGATGACCGAGCGTGCCAGGCGGACGGCCGCCCAGGCGGACCTGCTGGTATGGGTGGTCAATTCGCGGCAGCCGATGTCGCTGACCGAGCAGTCCTTCCTCCAGTCCCACGTCGAACGGCACGGTGCCGCCGGGGTCCTTTTCGTGGTCAACGTGTTCCTGACGCGGGACACCCGGGAGGCCTGGACGCGTTTCCTGACGGACCGCGCCGGCTACTTCCGTGACCGCATCGCCTCGTCCTTCGGCGAGACGTCGCCCGAGGTCGTGTTCGTCTCCGCCCGGGCCGCCGCCGGCGACCCGGGGGACTTCGGTCTCCCCGAGGTGCGGCGGCTGATGAAGGAACTGGCCGGGCCGAGGGACGCCCGCGTGCGGGCGGCCCGCCTCGAGCGGACCTCGCACCGGCTCGCGGAGACCGCGCGGATGCTCGACGAACTGGCCCGGCGCGAGAACGAGCAGATCGACCGGGCGACTATGGAGCTGGCCCGATTCCGTAAGGAACGGACGGGCCGGGTGGAGCGGTTCCGGAAAGAGGTGCGTCGGGCCGTGGGGGCGGCTTTTCGGAACGCCGGGACCGCGGCGCAGGCCTGCGGCCCGGCCGTCGCCGCCGAGATGGCGCGCGGTCCACTGCGGCGGGACAACAGCTACGGCCTGTCACTGGCCCGGCGGTTCCGTGCGGTCGCCGACGACCTCGACCGGGGATTGAAGGACGCGATCGACCGCTGCGCGGAGGACTGCGGCCACAACCGGCTGCCGAAGCAGGCCAGGTCCTCGCTGAAGCGCATGCTCCAACCGGCTGATCTCATCGTGCCGGTCCCCATGAACGCGCTCGGCCACGGAAGGTTCGCCGCGGCGGTCGACCGTGCCATCGACAAGGCGCCGCCGACCCAACTGTCCCTGCTACGTGGACTGCGTGACCGGGCCGTCGATTTCGGCCGGGAGTTCAGCGGCCGTACCGAGACCAAAGACCTGGCCGAGGCGCAGGCAAGCGCGTTGTCCGCGGGTGCGGCGGCGGCCGCGGAGCTGGCGGGGCGGCAGAGCGCGGTGGTACGGCTCGCTCTGCGCGATTGCCTGCCGGTCGGCGACGAGCCCCACGTCCCGGACCAGCAGGCGGTGATCGCCATCGAGGCACTCAGGGATCACTTGCGGAACGTTGCGGACGACTGTCTCGAGAGAGCGGGAGGGGCTCACAAGACGTGATCGGTGTCATCGGTGTGGACGCGCAGCGCAGCCGGACCTGTGTGGTGCTCGGGGAGACCGGCCGCGCCGACGGGATCGTGGAGACCCGGCTGACCTCGGTTGGAGACGGGTGCCGCCACCTGGTTCCCAACGCATGCGCGCCGGGCATGTGGGGAAGCGTGGCGGCGGAGGCACAGCCGGACGGATGGCCGGTCGATCCGTGGTCGGACGGATTTCTGCGCGGGCTCCGCGACCGGCTGTGGAGCTATCTCGGCCGGGTGCCACCCGACCTCGAGCAGGGATACCAGGTCAGCGTGGTGCTGCCGCCGGCCGGGAGGGATTCGGCCCCTCCCGGCGGTGCCGTGTCGGCCGACGCCGTACGCGCGCGATTCGCCGCCGCGGGAATGCCGGGAGCGACCATCGTCGACCCGGCCGAGGCGCTTGTGTGCCGGTGGCTGGCGGAGCCCTCGGCGCTGCCGTACGCGGGTCACGTCGTCGCCGTCGCCTGCGGGGAGACCTGGACGGCGGTCGCCGTTTACCGGGTGACCCGCGGCGAGGACGCCGGTGGCGGAGGACCGCGGATCTCCCGGCTGTCCACGGTGCCCGTCCACGCCGCCCACGGTTCGGGCGCCTGGTGCGCGGAGTTGGTGCGCAGAGTCACCGAGCGGTGCGCGGGTGAGCGGGTCTCTCCGCTGGTCATGGCGGACGGGGTGCTGGAGTTCGGCGCGCGGCTGCGTGGCCGGGACGCGATCCGGCCGCTGGAGTGGACCGGGCCGCACGCCGCCCGGCTTTATACCCCGCTGCGCCTGAGCCGCGCCGAGCTGTCCAGCTGGGAGAGTGTCCGCCTGATCACCGACGAACTGTCCGGCATGGTGCACGCGGCGGGGCTTCCGCCGCGGCAGACCGCCCTTGTGCTGCTGGGCGGGGTGGGCGCCGTCTGGCCCTGGTACGCCGATGCTCTGCGGCAGTTCGGCCAGATCTGGCAGAGCAACGAGCCGGAACGCGACCTCGCCGCCGGTGCTGTGCACTTTCCCGAGCTGCGGACGCAGCTCGCCGAGGCGCCGACTTTCCGGCCAGCCTCGCCTCGCTCGCTTGTCGAGCACGAGCCCGGCGAAACCGGCGCGCAGGGCGATGAGGCCGGGGCGGCGGCGCCCGCCGTGGACGCATCCGAGCTGCCCCCGTGGCTGAGAAGAAGGGAAGACCGATGACGGACGGCAGGGAGATCGCCCTGACGGGCGACGTGCCGGGCGGTTCGGTGGCCCGGTTCTCCGCCGACGGGCCGGGGGCGGGTGCGCCGGGAAGCCCGATGGGGATATCGCCGGGGGGTGTTCCCGGCAGCGCCGCGATCGACACGATCGCCCTCGGCACAGCGATGCCGCAACTGCTCGTCTCGCTGCTTGAACGCCGTTATCTCGACGACTTCCAGCCGGGCTACTGGCGGATCAGCGCGCCGGACGACACCCTGCGTCCGCTACTGGCGAAGGTGACAGGCCTCGGCCGTCCCCGGGAGGAGACGCTCAACGGCATGGCCCATGCGCTCGCCGCGGCCCACTGGCACGGGCACTCCGTGATCACCGCCGTGCACAGCGAGGGCCCGCGGCAACACATCTATCTCGGCGGACGCCGCCTCGCCGGGCGGTCACGCGGCTCCACCGAGGACTATCTCGCGGCCCAGGCGAGTGTCATGCGGGCGCACCTTCCAGGCCTGGAGCTCGGTGCGGCCTCGCCGCTCGACGGAACGGGCACCCCGGAGCTGTCGGCATTCCTGGAGTCGGCGCCCGCCGTCGCGATGATCACTGGAATCCCCTCCGCCCGCGTCGGCTCGGCCGCCTTCCAGGGCATCGACCGGCTCGTCAACGCTGTGGGTGACCGGCGCTACGCCATCGTCGTGGTGGCGGAGCCGATCAGCCCCCGGCACACCGATGAGACGCTGGACCTGTGCCGCAGGCTCAAGAGCGACGTGCACTCCTTTGTCCGCCAGACCGTGGGCGAGACCCGCGGCGAGAGCGACTCCGTCTCCACTGCCACCACGGAAAAGGGCGACAACCGCGCGGCCGTGGCGATGGCCTCCCTGTACGGCCTGGCCGCCTTCTGCGGGCTCGCCGGGCTGCTGACCGGCGCGGCGGCCGGCTTCGCGCAACCGGCGCTGATGCTCGCGGGCGCCACGGGCATCCTCGGGCAGCAGTTCCAGAGCCGTTCCAGCAGCACGGTGAGTCACTCCGACAGCAGCGGCACATCTCTCACCGTGGAACGGCTCGACGCCTCCGCCGAGGCGTGCGAGCAGCTTCTCACGCGGCACATGGAGAGAATTCAGCGCGCCAGGGCGGACGGCTGGTGGCGCACCTCCGTCTATCTGGCGGCCGACGAGGAGTCGACGCTGGACGCGGTGGCCGGCGCTCTGCGGGCCGTCTGCAGCGGAGAGAGCACCTCGCTGGAACCGCTCCGTGTCGTACGCCCGGAGCCATGGCTGATCCGCTCGGCCATGACGAGGGGGCAGACTCTGACGCTGCGCCCCGCCGCCGGAGAACAGGGGCACCCGCTCGGAGGTGCCTTCGACACGCTCGCGACCTGCGTCACCTCCGGCGAACTGGCCGTCCTCGTGAACTTACCCCGCAACGACATCCCGGGGCTGCCGATGCGGGAGATAGGGCAGTTCTCGCTCGCCACCCCGCCACCCTGTGAGCGGTCAGTCGAGCTCGGCCTCCTGCTCGATCCGCTCGGGCGTCGACTGGACCCCATGACCCTGACCGCCGAGGCGCTCAACAGGCACGTCCTAATCTGCGGCATGACCGGATACGGCAAGACCACCACGGCCAAGAATCTGCTCGCCGAGGCGTACGCCGGCCTCGGCGTGCCGTTCCTCGTGATCGAACCGGTGAAGGCCGAGTACCGGGCACTGGCCGGTCATCCGGCGCTGCGTGGCCGGCTCCGCGTCTACTCGATCGGGTCGGACGCCCCGCTGCCGCTCCGCCTGAATCCCTTCGAGCCCGTCGCGGGGGTGTCACTCGTCCGTCACATCGACCTGCTGAAGGCGGTTTTCAACGCGGCGTTCCCCATGTACGCCGGTATGCCGTACGTGCTGGAGGAGGCGATGCTGGAGGTATACACCGAGCGAGGGTGGAACCTCTTCTCCTCGGCCAACGACGCCCTGGGCCCGGCCCCGTCCGCCGAGGACCTCAGCGCGCTCACACCTACCCTGAGCGACCTCTACAGCAAGATCGACGAGGTGCTCGACCGCAAGCGGTATGGCAGAGAGGTGCACCAGAACATGGGCGCGGCGCTACGCGCCCGGCTGAAGAGCCTGATGGTTGGCAGCAAGGGGATGGCGCTGGACACCAGGCGCTCGGTGCCGGTGGACGAGCTCTTCACCCAGCCCTGTGTGATCGAGCTGCGCAACCTCGGTGATGACGAGGAGAAGTCCTTCGTCATGGCGCTGCTGCTGTGCTTCCTCTACGAGTACGCCGAGGCCCGCGCCTTCGGGCCGACCCAGGAGCGCCTGCGCCATCTCACTCTCATCGAGGAGTCGCACCGGTTGCTTCGCGCCGTACGGTCCTCCGCAGGACTGGAGGGTGCGGACGCGCAGGCGAAGGCGGTCACCATGTTCACGGACATGCTCGCCGAGATGCGCGCGTACGGTGAGGGGTTCCTGATCGCCGATCAGATCCCGACCAAGCTCGCGCCGGAGACCTTGAAGAACTCCAACATCAAGATCCTGCACCGCCTCGTCGCGTCGGACGATCGTGCCGCGGTGTCGGTGGCGGTCAACCTCACCGAGGCGCAGAGCCGCCACCTGGCTACCCTCCCGCCCGGCCAGGCCATCGTGCACGACGCGCGTCTGGCCGCGCCGGTGCTGGTCGGCATGCACCCTCTCGAGCACGACGCGACGGGCGACCGGCGGGACACCGTGACCGGCGCCCCAAGCAACGACCTGTCCTACCTGCACCGCAACGCGGGGTGCCACTACTGTGCGAGCCCTTGCGACTTCATCGACGGAGCGGAGCGGATCGGGACCCCCGATCTCGCGCCCTTTCTCACGGAACTGATCGACGGCCGGGCGGACACCGCGTGGCAGGCGTGGAGCCGATGGAGGACGATCTGGCGTTCCAGGGCGGACCGGTGGGAGTCCTCGACCGCGACGGCCAGGTCGGGGCTCATGTACTGCGCCGCCACCCAGGACGCCCACCGCTGGTTTGGCGAGCTCGTCGCGGCCCGCGACACGGCGGTGGGCGCTGGGGGCCCTCGGCCCGCCGAGCGGATTCGCCGCGAGCGCGCGGCCCGCTGGATAGGGCGGTTGTGTGCCGTATTGTGCGACGCCGAGGATTTCGAGGGCGCGGCCGCAGAGAGCATTGAGCAGGTAGGGAGGGAGCTCGACACGCTGCTGCGTAGCGACCCGCCCAGCGAACTGCCCGGGTGCGCCGCCTGCCCCGCCCGTTGCAAGGCGCTTCCACTCGCCGCGCCGCTCCTGCCCGCCCTCGGGCCCGCCGTCCTGGCCCAGGCCACCACGCCCACTCCGGTCGGCACCCGGCTGCGGGGCCTGGCCAGACTGGTCGGGGCCGAGTCTCCCGGCCAGGCCCGTGACCTGCTCTACTGCCTGGTCACGACCGCCTGCAGAGATGCTGACGCCGCCGACGTCCTCACCGCATTGCTGCGGGAGGAGCCGGGTCCGGCTAGGACCCAGGTACCCGAGCCGAGATGAGCGGCGCCGCGTCCGGACCGCCCACCGGACGCGACCGTTCTCCAGGTTCGGGGCGCCGGGCAGGAGCCGGCGCCCGGGGAGGGCGGAGGTCAGGCCCCGGGCACCGTCTGGGGCTGCCAGGAGAAGACGGATGGCGTCCTGGGGTCGGCCGTGACCCGCAGCCACTGGCTCGCGGTGGAGCCGAAGGTCTCCAACCTGGTCAGGTTCGGCACCCCGGCGTACCCGGGTTCGACCTCGTAGACGTGCTCGTCGCCGTGCACGAGCAGCACCGGCTTGCCGTACGCGCGGGCCTGGGCGACGAGGCGGGCGCGGATGTCGGCGAAGCCGGGGCTCTGCACGGGCTCGGCCTGCATCATGAGCAGGACGCCGGGCGCGTGGGTGCGGCGTGCCCGGTCGAACGTCGTGTCGATCCAGTCCAGCGCCGCGCTCCTGCGTGCCTCGAACTCCGCCGTCCGCAGCTCGGGACGGTCCCCGCCGGGCAGATCGGACCAGGGCTGCAGGTCGTTCTCGCTGCCCACGACGTGGACGGTGGAGAACACGACGCGTCCCTTGGTGAACAGCACGTTCTCCCGGTAGTCGCGGTGGCGCCGGTCCGCGGCCTGCGACAGCACCGGCATGGGGTGACGGCCGAGCGTGCGGCCGGCCACCGGGTAGAACACGCGGCGGACCGCGTCGAGGCGCTCGGTGGGCAGGTAGCCGCCCGCCGCGGTGCGGTGGCAGTCGGTCCACTCGTTGTCGCCCGGCGTCAGCACGAAGGGGTCGGCGAAGGTGCCGAACAGCCCGGCGAGGTCGGCGAACCGGGCGTCGTCACAGGTGCTCGAGCCGTTCTTCACGTCGCCCGCGTGCAGCACGAAGCGCACGTCTGTGTCGGAGTTGATCGCGTCGACCAGGGCGGGGAACCGGGCCCGCTGGTCGTCGCCGTACGGCGTGTCGCCGATGAGGGCGAAGGTCACCGCCGGCCCCTTGCCGGAGCGCGCCGGTGCGGGGGTGGCCAGTGCGGGGGTGATCAGTGCGGGGGGCGCGATCACGGCGGCGAGCGACGCGGCGAGAGCGGACGCCGCGAGGAGGGTTTTGCGCATGGCACAGTCTTCGCGGACCCGGACCACGGTGCGATGACGGCAGGCCGACTCCTCGCGGAACCCTGACCGACAACCGGGAAGCCGGGCGGACGATCAGTCCAGCCAGGCGGCGGGAGAGGGCAGGTGCCGGTCGAGCTCGTCCCACAGATCGGGTGGGATCGGGGTGGCGGCGAGGCGCAGCGTCTCCTCGAGCCGCTCGGGTTCCGAGACGCCGACGATGGTGGACGCGATTCTGGGGTCGCGCAGCGAGAACTGCAGCGCGGCGGCCGCGAGGGGCACACCGTGTGCGTCGCAGACCCGTCGCATGGCGCGGACCGCGTTCCGGACCGGCTCGCCGGTGTCCCGGTAGGCGTAGCGGGGCTGGGCGTCGGGTCCCTTGACCAGCATCCCGCCGCCGTACGGCGCGCCGTTGACGAAGGCGACGCCGCGATCGCGGGCCTCGTCGAGCAGGGGGCCGGCCTCGCGGTTCACCAGGGTCCAGCGGTTGTGGCTGATCACGGCGTCGAACACGCCGGTCGCGACGTACCTGCGCAACAGGCCGACCGGGCCGCCCGCGATGCCGATGTGACCGGCGACGCCGGCGTCCCGCAGCGCGACCAGCGCCTCCACCGCCCCGCCGGGGGCCATGGCCTCCTCGAACGTGATGTGGAACTCGGGATCGTGCAGGTACAGCAGCGGCACGTGGCCGACGCCGAGCCGTTCCAGGCTCTCCTCGGCCGAACGGCGCACGCGCTCGCCGGAGAAGTCGCCGGTGCCGGTGTCCGCGTCGACCTTGGTGGCGAGGACGAACCCGGCGGGGACGCCGCGGTGGCGGATCACGGCGCCGATGCGCCGTTCGGCGCTGCCGCCGCCGTAGTTGTTCGAGGTGTCGAGGAAGTTGAAGGGCCCGTCGAACACGGCCTCCACGGTGGCCCGCGCGCGTTCCTCGCCGACCTCGTACCCGTACAGTCCCGGCATGCTCGCCAGGGGACTGGTGCCGACGCATACCGGCGTCACCGCCAGGCCGGTACGCCCGAACGGCCGGCGCAGCGCCGGGTCCGGGACCGTCAGGTCGTCGCGGGCGTCGTGGGGCATCGGGGTGCGTCCTTCCGTCACGAGCCGTCAGCGGTGCCCGGCGCCAGCCGCGCCACGGCGGCCGCGGCGAGCCGGTGTCCCTCGGCCAGCCGGGCCAGCACCGCGTCGGTCGCGGCGTCGGGCAGGGTCTCCTCCGGATGAGCGGCCCGCCGGGCGTGCAGTCGCCTGGCCCCTTCCGCCCAGGTGACGACCGGCCGGAACGACGGGACGAAGCGCCTGATCTTCGTCGTGTCGAACAACGCGGTGTGCTGGAGATCGCCGACGATCAAATCGGACCAGAACCAGTCCGGCGCGACGATCGGCAGGAACTCCGCGGGCAGGTGGAGGAGCCGGGCCGGCGTCCCGGCCGTGCGCCCGACGACCTCGTAGATCTCGTTCCAGGTGAGCGCCTCGCCTGAGGTGATGTGGAAGTCCTCGCCGACCGCCTGCCAGGCGCCGATGAGGCCCACCAGGCCGACGGCGAAGTCGTCCGCGTGCGTCAGCGTCCACAGGCTGGTGCCGTCGCCGGGCACCACGATCTCGTCGCCGCGCACGACCCGGTCCCACGCCGTCCAGTCGCCGGGCAGCGGCGGATGCGCGTCGTCGTAGGTGTGCGAGGGGCGCACGATCGTGACGGGGAAGTCGCGCTCCTCGTACGCGCGGCGCAGGACGTCCTCGGCCGCGATCTTGTCCCTGGCGTAGCCGAGATAGGGGTTGCGCCGGGTGGTCGACTCCGTGAACGGCGCCCGCCGCACCGGCTTGTGGTAGACGGAGGCGCTGCTGATGTAGACGTACTGGCCGGTGCGGCCGTCGAGCAGGTCCACCCTCGCCGCCGCGTCCTCAGCCGTGTAGCCGAGGAAGTCGACGACGCAGTCGTACGCGCTCCCGGCCAGGGCCCGGCGGAGCGCGTCACGGTCCCGTACGTCGGCGGTGAGCGTCGTGACCCCGTCGGGCAGCGGACGGCGCCGGGCGGTGTGGCCCCGGTTGAGCACGTGGACGTCGAGACCCCGGCGTGCCGACTCGGCCACGCAGGCCGAGCTGATCGTCCCGGTGCCGCCGATGTAGAGGACCTTCACACGGACTCCGAATGGTGGGATCGCGGACGAGCCGTGCGGTGCCCGGCCCGCGCGGACTGTCGGCCGCCCAGAAATTTTCGATTGCTGCACGAAAACTGTCAGACTGCGGCAGCAACCTAGAGCGCGGCGTCCTCCCACGTCAAGCGCGCCGCCGCCCATGAGCGAGCCGGTTGCGGGTTCAGGTCGCCAGAAGTTCGCGGATCCGCGTGGCGTACCCGCGGGGGTGGGTCGTGTTGCCGTTGTGCCCACCGGGGAACTCCCTCGCCTCGACGCCGAGAAGCGCCGCGAGCTCCTGCGCGCATCGGTGGTCGAAGACGTGCCGGGGCGTGGTGCGGCCGAAGGCCGGGATGACGCGGACGGTGGTGTCCCTGAGCGCGGCGATGTCCAGCGTGTCGCGGGCGATCGCGGTGAAGTCGTTGCGGATGAAGAAGTCGAAGCCGGCCCGCCGCCGGTCGTCCAGGGGACGCGGGGTGAGGCCGGGTTCGGTGTCCTGGGCGACGGGGTCGATACCCAGCGTTTCGGCGATCCCGGCGAACGCGTCGGCGAGGCCGCGCGCACGGTAGAGGTCCTGCAGCTCCTCCAGTTCGCGTACGTGACGGACCCGTTCGGCGGCGGGGAGGAGTGAGGGGGCGACCGGCTCGTGCGCGATCAGGGTGCCGAGCTGTTCCGGATGCCCGACGGCCAGGTGCAGCCCGATGACGGCGCCGAAGCTGCATCCGAGCATGCTCGCCGGCCGGTCGGTCACGGCGGCGAGCAGGTGGTGGACGTCGTCGACGTGGTCGGCCATGGTCGCGCCCCGGCCGGGGTCGTCGAGGACGCTGCGGGACAGGCCCCGGCGGTCGTAGGTGATGACGGTGTGGTCGGCGGCGAGATGGCGGACCAGGTCGGCGGTCCGGTCCGCGTCCCCCTCACCGCTCTGCGAGATGAGGAGCACGGGGCCGGCGCCGCGCACCTCGTAGTAGACGGTGGCGCCGGTCGTACGGAGCATGCCGTTCACGGGTCGTCCTCTCACTCGGGTGATCCGGACAATATTCCATCGGGTTTGATGCATCAAGCCTGATGTATTCTGGTGTGGTGAACGGAGTCGACCTCTTCCTGCTCGGCAGGACCCTCATGAAGATCGGCGAAGAGGCCATGCCGGTCGAGGACATCGCCGCGTCGAGAACGACGCAGGCCGCCAGTGCCCGGACGGTGCTGGTGGTCGTCGCCGACCTGCGCGCGCACCCGGAGACCTCCGTGGGGGAGATCGCGTCGCGGACGGGCCTGCCGCAGAGCGCCGTGTCGGGGGCCGTCGCCCGGCTGAAGGAGGCCGGGGCGGTCGTCACGGCCCCCGATCCGGCCGACCGGCGCCGGGTCGTGATCAGGCAGGCGCCCGGGCACTCCGCGCGGGTGGAGGCCGTGCGGGCGGCCGGTGTCGAAGAGCCCCTCGCGGCGGCTCTGGGCACCGATGATCCGGCGCAGGTCGCCGAGGTCGTCGCGGCGCTCGAGTTCCTTGCCCGCCGCCTGGCGCCCGGATCGGCTTCCCGCCGCCCCTGACGCCGGGCAGGACCAGCCGAGTGGCGGAGAGACCGAGCAGCACCACGGTGAGACCGCTCACAGGGAGGCGGTGAGGCGGGCGGCGCGCATGATGAGGTGGTCGCGCTCGGGAACGCTGGCCGTACGGCTCGCCGCCGCACGGTAGTCCTCGACGGCCGCCCGGTGGTCACCGGTCATCTCCAGCAGGTGGGCGCGCGCCGCGTGCAGACGGTGGTGACCCGCCAGCGGGCCGTCCGCCAGCGGTTCGAGCAGGGCCAGCCCCGCGGCGGGGCCGTGCACCATGGCGGCGGCGACGGCGCGGTTGAGGGAGACCATCGGGTTGGGCGACATGCGCTCGAGCAGGCCGTACAACGCGAGGATCTGCGGCCAGTCGGTCTCCTCGGCCGTCGCCGCCTCGTCGTGCACGGCGGCGATCGCCGCCTGGATCTGGTACGGCCCGGCGGCGCCCCGGCGCAGGGCGGTGGTGAGCAGCGCGACGCCCTCGGCGATCGCCTCGCGGTCCCACAGGCTCCGGTCCTGCTCCGCGAGGGGAACGGGGACACCGCCCGGACCGGTCCTGGCGGGCCGCCTCGCGTCGGTCAGCAGCATCAGCGCGAGCAGCCCGGCCGCCTCGCACTCACCGTGCGGCTGACCTCGCAGCAGGCGATGCAGCGTCCTGGCCAGCCGGATCGCCTCGCGGGACAGCTCGACGCGGTGCAGACCCGGGCCGCCGCTGGAGGCGTACCCCTCGTTGAAGATCAGGTAGAGCACGTGCAGCACGGCGGCGAGCCGCTCGGCGCGTTCCTCCGGCTCCGGCATCCGGAACGGCACGCGCGACGCCCTGATGCGCTGCTTGGCCCGGCTGATCCGCTGCGCCATCGTCGCCTCGGGCACCATGAAGGCCCTGCCGATCTCGGCCGTGGTCAGCCCGCCGACGGCGCGCAGGGTCAGGGCGATGGCGGACGCGGGCGTCAGCGCGGGGTGGCAGCCCAGGAACAACATGACGAGCGTGTCGTCCCCGTCCGTCCCGGGCGCCCGGTCGGTGGCCGGGGAGGTCCAGTGGTCGGCGGGCGACCGCGCGGCCACGAGTTCCTCGCGGCGGCGGCGCGCCTGCTCGCCCCGCACCTGCTCGATCATCCGCCGGTACGCGACCTGGACGAGCCAGCCCTTCGGGTTGTCCGGCACGCCCTCGGCGGGCCACTGGGCGAGGGCGTCGAGCATCGCCTCCTGGACCGCGTCCTCGGCCGCGTCGAAGTCGCCGAACCTGCGGGTGAGCACGCCGGCGACCTGCGGCGCCAGCGGGCGCAGCAGGTCGCCGACGGGTGGGTGGGCGGCGGTCACAGTTCCTGCGGAGGGGCCGCCATCACCTGCCGCACCTCGATCGGCATCCTGAGCGGCTCGCCGTTCAGGCCGGGCGCGGCCGAGATGTGGCCCGCCAGCTCGTACGCCCGCTCCGGACCCTCGCAGTCGATGATCCAGTAGCCGACCAGGAACTCCTTGGTCTCGGGGAACGGGCCGTCGGTGACGACGGGGACGCCGCCCTCTCCGGCCCGCACGATCCGCGCCTGGTCGGGCATCGCCAGCCCCTGCGCGTCGACGAACTCGCCGGCCTCGACGAGCCCGCGGTTGACGTCGTGCATGAACTCGATGTGCGCCTTGACGTCCTCCGGCGTCCAGGTGTCCATCGAGGCGATGCCGCTCTGCGGGCCGAACTGCATCAGCAGCATGTACTTCATGTCTCGCTCCTCCTGCCGCCCGCCCCTCGTGGGCGCGCTCACCCCTGGGTAGAAGCCGGCTCCCCGATTCTCGACATCCTCCACGAGGAAATCTCGAAAAATCTCCCGCGGCCGGGGGCGAAAGTCAGAGGGACTCAGAGGGACACGGCCACCTCGGCGTCTCCGGGCTCGTCCAGGGCGAACGTGACCGTCCGGCCGCCCGCGCTGACCTCGTACTCGCCGAGGAAGCCGTCGAAGCGGACACGGCCGTCGTCGTCGGTCATCATCGTCGTGGGCGGCAGCCACCACTCGTCCTTGACGAGCGAGCGCAGCGCGTCGTACGACGGCTTGGGAGTGCCGTCGACGCGGACGAAGCCGCCCGGCGCCCCCAGCCAGCCGCCGTCCGACAGGCCCCAGTAGGTCGTCGCCTCCACGGCCGGGTGGGACAGCAGGGTCTTGTAGTGGCGCACGACCTCGTCGGCCTGGCGGGCCTCGCCCTCGGGCGTGCTCGGCCACTCGGGGATCTGGTAGTCGTTCAGGTCGACGATCTCCTCCGGCATGATGTGGCCGGAGACGATGGTCGTCTCGGTGAAGTGGATGGGCAGGCCGTACCGCGCGAAGCGGTCGATCGTGGCGAGCGTCTTCTCCTCGCCCCAGTAGCCCTGGTGCATGTGGCTCTGCAGGCCGAGTACGTCGATCTTGATGCCCGCCTCCAGCACGCCCTCGATCAGGCACTCGTACGCCGCGGACATGTCGAAGTCGTTGAGCAGCAGAGTGGCGTGCGGGTTCGCCTCACGGGCCGCGTCGAAGACCATCCGGACCATCGGGATCCGGCCGATCTCCCGGCAGATCCGGGTGATCCCGTTGTCGTACTTGTCGAAGATCGGCATGATGACGACCTCGTTGATGACGTCCCACATGTCGATGACGCCGGCGAAGTCGGTCATGTCACGCCGGATCCGGTCCACCTGGGCCTTGGCGATCTCGGCGTTCGACAGGTCCATCAGCCAGTCGGCGGTCACGGTGTGCCAGGCGAGCGGGTGCCCCTTGACCGGGACGCCCCGGTCGGCGAACCACCGCGCCGTGGTGAGCAGCCGCTCGGTGTCCGGACGGCCACGGACCGGCTCGAACTGCCCCCAGTAGAAGGGCAGCGTGGCGAAGTTGAACAGGTCGAACCACAGGTCGGCGACCTGCTGGGACCCGGCCGCGGGGGACTCGCCCAGCGACGGCCGCCCGCCGGTGCCCGCCGAGATCTCGCCGTTGGCCAGCGGGATGAAGTCGAACCCGATGCAGCCGAACAGGAACTTGTGCCGGCGCTGCGCGACGACGACCTCCCGGCCGGCGAGCGGCGCTCCGTCCGCGGTCACGGTGAGCGTGGCGCCGGCGGTGCGGTGCTTCCTGATCAGCGGGTCGGGATCGAAACCGGAGCGGGGCGGCATGTAAGGGCCTCCAGGAGTGCTCAGAGCGGAGGAGACCTCGCCGGGAGCCTCGTCGCTCCGACCGGAGAGGTCCGTGATCCCGAGCACGTTAACGCGCACGACGCCCGAAAGGGCACAGACCTCCCCGGCTCTGCGACCAGCGGCCGAAGCGGCGCGTTCAGCGGACGGAGCGGGTGAAGCGTGCTGCGGGCTCGCCGCGCAGCCGGCCCTCCGGCAGCCGGCGGCCGCACAGCACCAGCACCAGGTCCTGCGCGGCGCCGGACAACGGGGTGCCCGTCCCGAGCGACCAGTCGACGTCGTCGGCGCGCAGTTCGACGCCGTCCAGTTCGACGCCGAAATACCTGAGGCTCCGGGGTGACATCCCGTGGTCGAGCAGGACGCGCAGCCGGTCGGCGGGGATCCGCCGGTCGATCCCCAGCGCCACGGTGATGTCCATGCCGTGGATCACGTCGTGGGACAGCGCGCCCGCGTAGCCGCCGCCCGGAGGCCGCCAGGGATGTTCGGCGTTGTCCCGCAGGCACGCGGTCAGCTCCCGGGGGCCGAACGCAGCCGCGTCCCCGCGCGCGAGCCGGTCGGCCAGCCGGTCGAAGTTCCCCCGGGCCCTGACGAGACCGGCCAGCACGCTCAGCCCGGAGCGCCGGTAGGGCGACGTCATATGCGCGACCACCTCCCGCACCCGCCATCCCGCGCACAGCGACGGCGCGTCCCACGACTGCGGCGGCAACTCGCCCAGCAGGTCCGCCAGTTCGCGGCGTTCCGCCGCTATCTGCCGTCGTACATCCGTATCCATCGGTCGTCGCCTTCCGTCCGTGCCGTACGTGTTCGTCCTTCCGACGAACGGGCACGGCCCGTACGGACACCTATTCGAGGGCGGCGAGGCGGCGGGCGAGATAGCGGCGCTCGGCGTCGGTGGCCGCCAGGCCGGCCGCCTCCCGGTAGGCCTGCGCCGCCTCGGCCGTACGGCCCAGGCGGCGCAGCAGGTCGGCGCGGGCGGCGGGCAGCAGGTGGTAGCCGGCCAGGGCGCCCGACTCCCGCAGTGTCTCCCGCAGGGCGTCGACCAGGGCCAGGCCCGCGGCAGGGCCGTGCGCCATGCCGACCGCCACCGCGCGGTTCAGCTCGACGACGGGCGACGGGACCAGCCGCGCGAGCAGCCCGTACAGGACGGCGATCTGCGCCCAGTCGGTGTCCTCGGGGCGGGCGGCGGTGGAGTGGCAGGCGGCGATGGCGGCCTGCACCTGGTACGGGCCGGGCCGCCCGCGCCCCAGCGCGCCGTCCAGCAGAGCCACGCCCTCGGCGATCTGACCGGCGTCCCACCGGCCGCGGTCCTGGTCCTCCAGCACCACCAGGTCGCCGGCCTCGTCCAGCCGCGCGGCGCGGCGCGCGTGGTGCATCAGCATCAGCGCGAGCAGGCCCGCCGCCTCGGGTTCGTCCGGCATCAGCCGCACCAGCACCCGGGCCAGCCGGATCGCCTCGGACGCGAGGTCGTGCCGTACGAGACCGGCGCCGGCCGTCGCGGAGTAGCCCTCGTTGAACAGCAGATACAGCACCGCGAGCACCGCCGGGAGGCGCTCCGGCAGCAGGTGCGCAGGCGGCACGCGGTACGGGATGGCCGCGTGCCGGATCTTCTGCTTGGCCCGGGCCAGCCGCTTTGCCATCGCCTGCTCGCCGACCAGGAACGCCCGCGCGATCTCGGCCGTGGTGAGCCCGGCGAGGGTGCGCAGGGTCAGCGCCACCCTGGCCTCCAGCGCGAGCGCCGGATGGCAGCAGGTGAAGATCAGCCGGAGCCGGTCGTCCGGCACGCCCGGCTCGTCGGCGGCGTCGCCGTCCTGGGCCGCGAGCATGTCCGCCGCCTCCCGTAGCTTGGCCGCGCCGGTGGCCTCGCGGCGCAGCCGGTCCACGGCCCGGTTGCGCGCGGCGGTGGTCAGCCACGCGCCGGGGCGGCGCGGCACGCCGTCGCGCCGCCAGGTGCGCAGGGCCTGGGCGAAGGCGTCCTGCGCGCACTCCTCGGCCAGGTCCCAGTCGCCGGTCCAGCGGATGAGGGTGGCCACGACCTGCCCCCACTCCTCCCGGAAGGCCCGGTCGACGGCGGCCTCGACCGGCGGCGTCACAGGTCTGTGAGCGGCCGGATCTCGATCGTGCCGTACGCCGCGGCGGGATGGGCGGCGGCGATCTCGATGGCCTCGTCCAGGTCGGCGCACTCGATCAGGCAGAACCCGCCGAGCTGCTCCTTGGTCTCGGCGAACGGCCCGTCCGACAGCAGCACCTCGCCCTCGCGCACGCGCAACGTGGTGGCGTCACCCGGCGGGCGCAGCCCGGCGCCTCCCCGGAGCACGCCGCGCTCCGCCATCGTCTCGGACCATCCGCCGCACCCGTCGTAGGCGTGCTCGGCCGCCGACTCGTCGCCGCAGATGAGCAGCACGTATTTCATCCGTCCTCCTCGGGCCCGTATCCCATCATGTCCGTACGACGAATGGGACGGCCCGGAAAGGACACCGCAGGCACTCGTCCGGCGTGGCGAGCGTTCACCCGATTGTTCGACGCGTGCTCGCCGACTCAGGAGGAGACATCGATGGCGGCCTTCGACGTCGGCCTGCCCGACGTGGTGTCCGTCTGGCTGGACGGACGGTCCACGTCCGGCCTCGTGCTGTGGGGCCACACGATGCTGTGGTGGGGACGCCTGGGCAAGATCGTGCAGTTCGCGGCGGGACTGGTGGCCGTGTTCGACCTCATCGGCCTCGACCGGCTCGTCCGCTGGCTCGGGCGCCAGGAACGGCGATACGAGCGGGTGACGCGCAGGGGCAGGATCGAGGCGAGGGTCCAGCGCTACGCCAAAATGCGGAAGGAGCTGTACGACGGCTTCTTCTACACGGTGACGTCCGGGGGCAGACCGGCGGTCAAACCGGTGAGGGGGATCCACAAGAAGCCTCCCGCGCGTGCTCCGGAGGGCGTCGATCACGCGAAACTGGTCGCCTTCTGGACCGAGGTGATCGCCGAGCTTCCCGGGGCGCACGGATGCCGCCACGACCACGCGGAGCCCTGCCCGGAGCAGTACGATCACGTGCTCGGCCGGATCGACGACTTCCTCGGCCGGCTCCTGCCCAAGCGTGAGCGAACCCTGCTGGGCCGGGCCGGGAGGGCGGCCGAACAGACCGTGGCGATCCAGGTCGTCTCTCTCCTCGCCGGCGCCGCCGCGCTGATCTGGCTGGCGGTGTCGGTCCAGTCGTCCGCCTCGGCCTTCCGGCTGGTCGCGCTCGGCGTCGTGGCCGCGCTGGGACTCCTGCTCGCGGTCACTCCGGGGGACGCGCGGTCGGCCCTGCGCTGGTGGGTCCACCGGAGCCTGCTGCGGCCCGTCGCCTTCGGGATAGACCGGACGCGCCCGTTCCATCTGCTGCGCTGGCTCGCCTTCGCCATGTTCGCCGTCGGTTTCCTCTTCGACCTGCTCGCCTCGTGAGGGGCGGGAACCGGGCGGCGGAACGGGTCGTTGGCAGCGGTGAACGGTCCGCGACCAAGGGAGTGATCGGTGTTCCGTAAGCTGATGGCCGCGTTCGGGGCCGGCGTCGAGGTCGACACGGTGCTGCGCGACCCGCACGTGCGCCCGGGGGAGACCCTGTACGGCGAGGTCCGCTTCAGGGGCGGGTCGTCCGACCACAAGGTGGACGACATCACCGTGGACTTCACCGCCGTCGTGGAGGTCGAGCGCGGGGACCAGGAATACCACGCGACCTACAGCTTCCTGAAGGCGCCGGTGTCGGGACCGTTCGACCTGCGCGCGGGGGAGACCCGTGCGCTGCCGTTCGCGATCCCGGTGCCGTGGGAGACCCCGGTCAGCGCGGTCGGCGGGCGCCCGCTGCCCGGCATGCGGCTCGGCGTGGCCACCGAGCTGGCGCTCGCGGGCGCGCTCGACAAGGGCGACCTCGACCCGCTGTACGTCAACCCGCTGCCGGCCCAGGACCACCTGCTGGGGGCACTGGTCCGCATGGGCTTCCACTTCAAACGGGCCGACCTGGAGCGCGGCACGCTCCGGGGCTCGACCATGCCCTTCTACCAGGAGATCGAGTATCACGCCGGTCCGGAGTGGCGGCGCCACTTCAACGAGCTGGAGCTGACCTTCATCGCGGGGCCGCACTCGATGGACGTGATCCTGGAGGCCGACAAGCGGGGCGGCTTCCTCACCTCCAGCCACGACGTTTACAACCGCTTCCGCGTCGGGTACGGCGACCACCCCGGCGCGGTGGAGCAGGCGCTGCGCGCCGGCCTGGCCGCCATGGCCCGGCACCGCGGCTGGTTCTGACCTCGGCGCCGTCGCCTCCGACGACGACAGGCCGAGCGTCGGCAAGCACGCCGGTGCCGGCGCCCGGTGGGGCGGCCGACGCGTGCCCGTACGGCTTCCACCCGTCCCGGCGGCAGCCGTACGGGGTGATCTAGCCTGGCGGGCATGGACGAGATCTGGCGGTTGATCGAGTGCTGCCACGCACCGGTCTACTTCGCGCCCGAGGCCAAGGACGCGTACGCCGCCGCGGGGCTCAAGGGCTTCTGGATGGGGTATTTCGCCTCCAGGTCGGCCGCGCTCGGCCCGGTCTCCCCGCAGGTCGTCACCGCCGCGTTCTACAACTTCGCCCCGGCGATGGTCGCCCGTGCGATCCCCGACGCCTGGCGGTTCTGCCCGCCGGAGAAGGTGCTCGAGGCGCGGCTGAAGGTGGCCGGCCGGTGCCTGCGCCGCCTCCTCGGCGGCCTCGCCGACCACCCGGACGTGCGGGAGGCGGCGGGCCTGGCCGGGGCCGCGGTGGAGGCCTGTCCCGCCGCCGGGAGGGTGCTGTTCGCGGCGCACGCCGCCCTGCCGCCGCCCGGCGAGCCGCTCGCCGCGCTGTGGCACGCGCTCACCGCGCTGCGCGAGTTCCGCGGCGACGGGCACGTCGCGGCCCTCGTCACCGCTGGACTGGACGGCTGCGAGGCCAACGTCGTCGCGTCGGCGCTCGGGCTCGTGCCGCCGGAGCAGCGGGCCTACCGGGGGTGGACCGAGGAGGAGTGGCGGGCCGCGGCCGACCGGCTGCGCGAGCGCGGCGTGCTCGACCGCGAGGGCGCGATGACCGAGAGGGGCCGCCGGGAGCGCGACGCCGTCGAGGCCCTCACCGAACGCCTCGCGCGGCCGCCGCTGGACGCCCTGGGCGAGGCCGGCGCGGCCCGGCTCGCGCGGCTCCTGCGCCCGCTCGCCGCCCGCATCGTCGACGAGGGAGGACTGCCCTTCCCCAACGCCATGGCGATGCCCCGCCCCTGAACAGAGAAGCCCTCGAACGCCGGTCAGCCGGGACGGTGCCGTACGAGGCCGGCCGAAGGGGGGTCGTGCCGGTGGCCGTCGAGGACGGCGTGGTGGTCCACACCGTCGCGGGCCAGCGGGTCGGCGTGCACGATGGCGGCCGTCAGCCGGTGAATCGCGTGGATCAGGTTGTGCTCGGCCTCGGCGGCGACCCGGTGGGCCTCCACCACCGTGGCCGCGGGGTCGACGACGACCTCGCACTCGGCCCTGAGCCGGTGGCCGATCCAGCGCAGCCGCACCTGGCCCAGGCCGAGCACGCCGGGAGTGCCCCGCAGGGCCGCCTCCGCGCGGTCCACGAGCGCGGGGTCGACGGCGTCCATCAGCCGGCGGTACACCTCCCGCGCCGCCTGCCGCAGCACTGCCAGGATCGCGACCGTGATGAGCAGGCCGACGGCGGGGTCGGCCCAGGTCCAGCCGAGGGCGGCCCCTCCGGCGCCGGCCAGCACGGCCAGTGAGGTGAAGGCATCGGTCCGGGCGTGCAGCCCGTCGGCGACGAGGGCCGCCGAGCCGATCTCCCGCCCGACGCGGATGCGGTGGCGGGCGACCAGCTCGTTCCCGGCGAAGCCCACCAGCGCCGCCGCCGCCACGGCCCCCAGGTGGGAGACCTCCTGCGGCTGCAGGAGCCGTCCGATCGCGGCGTACGCCGCGGCGATCGAGGAGGCGGCGATCGTCACGACGATGACCACACCGGCCAGGTCTTCGGCCCGGCCGTACCCGTAGGTGTAGCGGCGGGTGGGCGGGCGGCGGGCGAGCAGGAACGCGATCCCGAGCGGCACGGCGGTCAGGGCGTCGGCCGCGTTGTGCAGGGTGTCGCCCAGCAGCGCGACCGACCCGGACAGCGCCACCACCACCGCCTGGACCAGCGTGGTCGCGCCGAGACCGGCCAGCGACACCCACAGCGCGCGCATCCCCCGGGCGGACGACTCCATCACCGGGTCGATCTTGTCGGCGGCCTCGTGGGAGTGCGGGCGCAGCAGATGCGCCATCCGCGCCCGGAACGTTCCCGCACCGTGCCCGTGGCCATGCCCGTGCCCGTGCCCGTGGCCATGCCCGTGCCCGTGCCCGTGGCCATGCCCGTGCCCGTATTCGGGGGCGGCCTGTTCCTGGCTCATGACGTCCACAATGGCGCGGAAAACCCGTCGCAGCACCTCGACAACAGCGGGTGCGGCGCAGGTGCGAGCGTCCCGCACCTGCCGAGCCCGAAACCGTGCCGAGAGCCGCCCCCGAAGCCGGGCCCGGAACCGGATGAGAACCGCGTCCAGGACCCCGGAACGGGGTCCAAGGCTGCGCCCAGGCGCCCCGGCGTCACGTGGGCGCGCCGCCGGCTCGCCCGGAGTCCGCCGCGCCCTCGCGGATCTCGCGCAGCAGGGCCTCGCTGCGACTCATGAGATGAGGCAGGCCGAGCCGCCGGTGGGCGTCCCGCGCGGACTCCGCGTGCGCCAGGGCCGCCGGAACGTCGCCGACCCGGTGCAGGAGCCGGGCGACCACGTCGTGAAGCGTGCCCCAGGCGACGCAGCCGGTGCCCATGATCACCAGCTCGTGGGCGATGGGCCGCAGCTCCGCGAGCATGGCGTGGGGGTCGGGACGGCCGAGCCGCGCGGCGACCAGACCCCACTGCCAGACGACGAACTGCCACGTCCAGTCCTGCGGTGCCACGGTTCCCCAGCGGTCGACCAGCCGGTGGGCCAGGTCGCGGTCCCCCGCCTCGATCGCCGCGAGCACGGCCGTGGGCCGCGCGACCAGGTTGGACTCGTCGGCCGCGGTGTCGACGAGCTCGGCGAGGAATTCGCCGCCCCGGCCCTGACCCCAGTCGACGAAGAACGAGTGGATCCGCTTCAGGACGTCCGGCCCCCAGAGGCTGGTGCGGCGGTAGCTCCCGGTACCGAGGTCCGCGAGGCGCTTCGCCTCCGCCCAGTCGCCCGCCAGAACCGCTCGCCCGGCCGCGGCGTACGCGACCTGTGTCTCGATCTCCGGCATCCGCACCTCGGCGGTGAGGCGCAGGCAGCGGGCCAGCTCCGCGTCGTAGTCGGCGAGCAGCCCCGCCTTCAAGAACTTGGGCATGCGGTGCAGGCGGGCGACGATCTCGGTGGCCCTGGGCAGGCCGGGAAGACTCAGCATCTCCTCGGCCGCCCGGTAGCGCTCCTCCTCGTGCTCGGGCGTCCAGGCCGCGATGACGAAGTTGTTCAGCGTGCGGGCCAGCAGCAGGGGGTCGCCGGTCCCCCGGGCCAGCTCCACGGCCTCCAGCGCGTGGCGGCGGCCCTCCTCGCGCCGTTCGCCGTAGTACAGCTCCACGCCGAGCGTGCCGAGCAGCTCCGCGCGGGTGCGCACGGCCTCCGGGCCGAGCCGGGACAGCTGATCCTCCAGCACGGACACCATGCGCCGGTCCACCACGCCGTACGAGCGCCAGTTCCAGAGGGTGACGCCGCCGAAGACGGTGGCCGCCTCGATGACGGCGTCGTCGTCGCCGACGCCGGTCGCGAGCGTCACGGCCTCGTCCAGCGCGCGGCGCGCCCCCTCCACGTCGCCGGTCACCCGCAGGGCCTTGCCGAGGCCGATCAGCAGGGCGCAGCGGGCCGCCGCGGGCCCGGCGGCGAAGGCCTCGAGGGCCTGCTCCCAGTGCAGGACGGCCTCGTCGTAGGCGAGCCGGGCCGTCGCCTGCCCGGCCGCCTCCACGGCGTACGAGACGGCCTTGTCCGCGTAGCCGACCCTGGCGGCCAGCCCGAAATGGTGGGCCAGGGCGGGCAGCCGCGCGCCGGCCTCGCCCCACCGCAGGGTCTCGATGGCCTCGCCCACCCGGCCGTGGAGCTGGGCGCGCTGCCTGCGGCTGAGCCCGGAGTACAACGCCTCCCGCACGAGGGCGTGCGAGAAGCGGTAGTCCCAGCCGCCGTCCACCTCCAGCAGCAGCCCGGTCGCGACGGCCGGTTCGAGCAGCATCATCACCCGGGCGCCGCCGACCCCGGTCGCGGTCTCCAGCACGTCGGCGTCCACGTCCCTGCCGATCACGGCGGCCGCCCGCAGCAGGGTCTGGGAGTCCTCCGGCAGCCGTGACACACGCTGGTTGATCACGTCGCGCACGCCGTCGGGCACCGCCAGGGCGAGCACGTCCGTCACGCCCACCCGGTCGCCGGGATGGGTGCTGGTCAGCAGGCGCAGCAGCTCGCCGAGGAAGAACGGGTTGCCGCCGGTCCTGTCGTGCAGCGCGGCGGCGAGCTCCGGCCCGAGTCCGGCCCGGCCCGCCTCGCGCAGGTAGTCGGCGATCTGCTCGGGAGTGAGCGGAGCGACGGTCATCCGTTCCGTGCCGCGCTGGCGGGTCAGCTCGCCGAGCGTCTCGGTCAGCGCCTGCCTGTCCACCGCCGGCTCGGGCCGTACGGTGGCGAGCACCAGGAGCGGGACGCGGTGCAGGTCGGCGCCGAGGAAGGTGAGCAGCTTCAGCGAGGCGGCGTCGGCCCAGTGCAGGTCCTCCACCACGACCAGGACCGGTGTGGCGGAGGCCCGCCGCGCCAGGGCCCGCGCCACGCTGTCGTGCAGCAGGAAGCGGGCGGTGTCGGGGTCGGCCGTGTCCGTCCGGTCGCCGTCGAGGAGGCGGTGGGCGAGCCGGGCGAGATCGCCGCCCGTCTGCCCGCCATTGACGATCGCCATTGCCTGGCCGGTCTCCGGAGCGTTGCCCGCTCCCCGGATGCCGTCCGCTCCCGGAGCCCGGGCGGTTCCCGGGGCGCCGTGCGCGTCCAGAGCGTTGAGCGCCTGGATCCAGGGCCAGAACGCGGGCGCGCCGCTGCCCTCGACGCACCTGCTCCAGGCCACCGCGGCGCCGCGCTCGGCGGCCATGCTCGCGGCGGCCTCGGCGAGGCGGGTCTTGCCGATGCCGGACTCCCCGCTCACCAGGAAGACCCCGCCGACGCCCCGGCGCAGGTCGTCGAGCCGCTCGGCGATGCGCCTCAGGTGCGGCTCCCGCCCCACCAGCCCTCTTCCGAGCGGCCCCTCTCCGGCCGCGTCCCCGGCGCTGTCGTCATCGGCGTTCCCGTACGCCCGGCCGTCCTCCGGGGGTTCCGCACCTCCCCCCGGGCCCTGCTCCGGCGGCACGGCGACCACGGGGGCCCACACGCCCGCGGGCGACTCGTCCTGGAGGAGGATGGCCTGCTCCAGCCGCCGCAGCTCGGGACTCGGATCGAGGCCCAGCTCGTCGCCGAGGAGGGCGCGGCAGCGCTGGTAGGCGGCCAGCGCCTCGACCTGCCTGCGCTCTCGGTAGAGGGCCCGCATGAGCAGCGCCCACAGGCCCTCGCGGTAGGGGTCCTGTTCGAGCAGGCGCTCGACCTCGACCGTCACCTCGGCCGCCCGTCCCAGCGCGAGCCACGCCTCGGCACGTACGGTCAGCGCGGACAGGCGGATCTCGCTCAGGCGGGCCACGGTGGACCGGGCGAACGGCTCGTCGGCCAGGTCGGCCAGCGGCTCGCCCCGCCACAGCGCCAGCGCCGGGCCCAGGATCCGCTCGGCCTCCTCGGGGCGGCCCGCCGCCAGGGCGGCGTGCGCGGCCTCCGCCGCCCGGCCGAACCGCTCGGCGTCGACCTGGTCCGGCTCGATGTCCAGCAGGTAGCCGGGCTCCCGCGTACGCAGGACCCGGGCGGGGGAGCGCGGGCTGCGCCGGGGTTCGAGCGTCCTGCGCAGGTGCGAGATGTACGCCTGGAGCGTTCCCGTGGCGCTCGAGGGCGGCTCGTCCCGCCACAGCCGGTCGATGAGCTGGTCGAGGGGCACGACGTGGGGCGCGTTCAGCAGCAGGAGCGTCAGCACGGCACGCTGCTTGCGGGGCCCGAGATCGAGGATCGTCCCCGTGCCGTCGGCCACCTCAAGCGTGCCGAGGAGGCGGAAGTCCAGAGCGGGGCCCTGACGACCGTCCTGGCCCTGGCCCTGGCGCGGCGCCCCTGAGCGCGCGCCGTCGATGCCCGTGCGCATCACAACTCCCGAACGAGCCAGGCGGCCCAGGGTCGGATTTCTGGCTCATGATACCCGTATGTCCGCTCGTTCCCGCGAGGGAAACCGGGGCCGGTTCCGTCCGTGAATCCGGCGCTCCTCAGCAGGGCGGACACGTCCTCGTCACCGGGGCGGGGGAGGAACCACACGGCGCGTACGCCGTCCGCGCGCAACTCCATGAGCAGGTCGTCGAGCAGGCGGCGGTCCAGTCCCCGGCCGCGGTGAGGGGCGGCCACGGCGAGCGCGCGCAGCAGGGCCCACCGCGGGACGTGCCCGGGGACCCCGGTCTCCGCCGGCGCCCCGGTGTCGAGAAGCGCGGTCTCGAAAAGCGCGGTTTCGAGCAGCGCGGCGGCGAGCGGGGCGGCGGCGGCCGGGAGGGCGAGGTCGGTCAGCACGTAGAGGCGGCACCGCGCGGCGGGCAGCACGCGCAGAGCCTCTTCGAGCGCCGGGCCGATGACACGGGCCCCCGGCGCGCCCGCGTGCGCCGGCACCTCGCGCAGCAGCAGCGTGCCGGCCGGTGCGATGGCACGCGCGGAACCGGCCCGCGGGTCGTCGGCGGAGCGGGGGCGCGCGTCGGGCCGGACGTCCGGCATGACGCGCGCCGGATCGCGCCGGGGATCGGGCGGGCCCGGATCCCCGGCGTACGGCGGCTGGTGATTGTCGGACGGCGGCGGCATCGCCCCAGCGTGCGGGGGACGTCTTGGAAGCCACTAGGACATCTCTAGGCGGCCTTCCGGCGCCCGGCGGAACGCCGGCCCGATCGGCGCAAGCGAACACCAAGACCCCGATGCGACAACTGTTCCCGTCACAGACGACGACATCCGAAGGACGGACATGCACAGCACCATCGAAGACGCGCTGCGGGGACGGATCGCCGGCCGGGTCCTGGCTCCGGGGCAGGCCGGGTTCGAGGAGGAGGCCGCCGGGTTCAACCTCGCCGTGCGCCACCGGCCCGCCGTGGTCGTCGCGGCGCGGGACGCCGGCGACGTGGCCGCCGCCGTACGGCTCGCCGCCGAGCACGGGCTGCCCGTGGCCGTGCAGTCGACCGGCCACGGCGCCGTGCAGGCGGCCGACGGCGCGGTCCTGATCAGCACCCGCGCCATGGGGGAGGTCGTGGTGGACCCCTCGGCACGCACCGCCACGATCGCGGCGGGCTGCACGTGGGGCGAGGTCGTCGCCGCCGCGGCGCCGTACGGCCTGGCTCCGCTGTGCGGATCGGCGACCAGCGTCGGCGTGGTCGGCTTCACGCTCGGCGGCGGCCTCGGACCGATCGCGCGGACCTTCGGGTTCGCGGCCGACCACGTGCGGGAGCTCACCGTCGTCACCGGGGACGGCGTGATCCGCACCGCCGACGCGGACCGCGAGCCCGACCTGTTCTGGGCGCTGCGCGGCGGCAAGGCCGGGTTCGGCGTGGTCACCTCGATCACGGTCGACCTGCTTCCGCTCACCGGCCTGTACGGCGGCGGCCTGTTCTACGCCGCCGAGGACGCCGGGCGGGTCCTGCACGCCTACCGCACCTGGACCGGCACGCTGCCGGAGACCACCACCACCTCGGTCGCGCTGCTGCGCCTGCCCCCGCTGCCCGAGCTGCCGCCGCAGCTCAGCGGCAAGTTCGTGGTCCACCTGAGGGTCGCCCACGTGGGGGAGGGGCAGGAGGCCGAGGCGCTGCTGGCCCCCATGCGGGCCGTTGCCGAGCCGGTGCTCGACGCCGTCGGGCCCCTGCCGTACGCGGCGATCGACTCCATCCACCGGGACCCGACCCAGCCCATGCCGGTCGCGGAGCGGGGCGCGCTGCTGCGCGAGCTGACCGCCGAGACCGTGGAGGCGCTGCTCGCGGTCGCCGGGCCGGCCGCGCAGGTCCCGCTGGCCGTGGTCGAGCTGCGCCAGCTCGGCGGCGCGCTCGCCCGTCAGCCCAAGGAGCCGAACGCCGTGGGCGGGCGCGACGCCGCCTTCACGCTGCTGGCCATCGGCGCGCCGGTGCCCGAGCTGATGGACACGGCCGTGCCCGCCGCCGTACGGGCCGTGGTGGAGGCCGCCGCGCCCTGGTCCACCGGCGGCGCGCAGATCAACTTCCAGGGCAGCGCCCTGGCTCCCGAGCAGATCTCCCGGGCCTGGCCCGAGGAGACGCTGCGGCGGCTGGTGAAGCTGCGCGAGGTCTACGACCCGGCGAACCTGTTCCGCTTCGGTCACGTCGTCCCCCGCCAGGGCTGAGCATGGTCACATGAACGGTGCTCGTGTGCTCGGCGTCGACGCGTGCAGGGCGGGCTGGATCGGGGTGGTCCCGTCCGCCGGCCCCCGGGACGGAAGTACGGCGCGTGCCTACTTCGCGACCCGGGTCGCCGATCTGGTCGCCTTGGCGGACGCGGACGGCGAGGTCGCCGTCGTGGCCGTGGACATGCCGATCGGGCTGCCCGATGCCCACCCCGGCGGCCCGCCGGGCCGGGGCCGGCGCCGGGCCGACGTGCTGGCGCGCGCGGAGCTCGGCCCCCGGTGGCGGTCGGTGTTCATGACCCCGGTGCGCGCCGCGCTGGAGGCGGACGACCACGCCTCGGCCGTGGCGGTCAACCGCCGCCTGACCGGGGAAGGAGTCTCCCGCCAGGCGTTCGGGCTCAAGGAGAAGCTGTTCGAGGTCGAGCGCTGGGTGCGGGAGGCGGGCAGGCGGGTCGTCGAGATCCACCCCGAGCTGAGCTTCGCCCGGCTCGCGGGGGAGCCCCTGCCGCACCCCAAGACGACGTGGGCGGGCGCCGAGCGCCGGCGCGAACTGCTGGCGGCGGCGGGCGTCGTGCTCGCGGGCGACCTCGGCCCGGCAGGGGCGGCGGCGGGGGTGGACGACGTGCTCGACGCGGGCGCCGCCGCCTGGACCGCCCTGCTGGTGGCCGCGGGGCGGGCCCGGCCCCTGCCCGATCCTCCCGAGGTCTTCTCCGACGGCATCCCCTGTGCCATCTGGGCCTGACGACGGCCCTTGCAGGCTGTTCCGCCGGTCGGCCGTGGTTCGGCCTCGTCGTCGGACAGGCGCGGTCAGGAGTCCGGCGCGTTCAGGGGAAGAGCCGGGTGAGCCAGGACTGCCAGGCGCTCTCGGCGCGCTCCTGGCCGGTGTCCTCGGCGAAGATGTGGTGCCCGAGGACCACCACGTTCCCGCGCGTCGGCCCCGAGTGGATGAACCCGTAGAGACCGTCGGCGGTGCGCACGCCCAGGAAGTCCGGCAGGGCCGCGTAGTCGACGACGCCGTCCTCCGGGGGCAGGCCGTCCACCGCGAGCCGCACCGGGTCGCCCTCGCGGAACGTGCCGGTGAGGCCCAGCTTGTCCTTGATCGCCGCCCACGCCTTCTCCCTCTCCGGCGCGTGGGGGCGGGCGGCGGACACGACCGTGACGGGCCGCCCGCGGAAGTACGTGAGGTACTGGGCGAGCTTGTGCAGGTACAGGTCCCAGCCCGTGACCATCGCCTCGTACTCGGTCTCCCAGTCGTCGCCGAGGAAGCCGTGCTGGACCAGGCGCAGAACCGTGCTGCCGCCGTCGCGGCCCTCGACGAGGTACTCCATCGCCATGAAGAGGCCGTCGGGGTTCTCGTCGCTGCGGAACGCGAACCGCTTGCCGGGCTCCCAGGCGGTCACGGTGGAGGTCTCGGTGCCGCCGAACATGGTGAACCGGCCGCGTCCGCCCTCACCCGGCTCGATCTCTGTGCGCCCCATGAACCAGGAGTCCACGCCCGGTCCGGTCGCGATGGCCTCCCAGACCTGCTCGGGCGTCGCGTCCAGCTCGATTTCCTTGCTGAGCTCGAATTCGTGGGCCATCAGGCCTCCTCGTCACTTTGGGGGGAAACCGTCCGGGGGACGGCGGGATGGACGGCGAGGATCAGGCGGTGCTCGCGCCCGCCCTCGGCCGATTCGTCGTGATATTTGCTGACGAGCGCAGCCACGGCGGCCGACAGCTCCTCGGCGAACGCGGCCCGGTCGGCGGCCGAGGCGAAGCGCACCTGCGCGTCGACGGCGAACGTCGCGAGCTTCTTGCGCGCCTGGGACGCACCGGTGATGAGCGTGCCGACGTCGCGCACGAGCTGGGCGGCCAGGGCCAGCAGCCAGCGCGCCGACAGCCGGTCGGGTGCGCGCGACGGATCGGGCGCGACCGACGCCAGCGCGGCGGGAGAGATCACGAACGACGCCGCCGTCGCCCGCATGACCCGCTCGTTGACGTTGCCCTTGCGCCGCTCCTCGACCAGCTCCACGAGGCCGTGCCGCTCCAGGGTCTTGAGGTGGTAGTTCACCTTCTGCCTCGGCAGCCCGACCTTGGCCGCCAGCATCGTCGCCGAGTTGGGCTCCGCCAGCTCGGCCAGCAACCGAACCCGGATCGGATCCAGGGAGGCCTCCGCCGCCGCCGGGTCCTCGATCACCGCCACATCCTTCATGTCCCAAGCATGGCTTCCGACGAATATTTTTGTCAAGGCAAAGAGACGTGTCGGCGATCGAGTCTCAAATCCGCCTTAGCCACTCATTACGCCTATAACGTTGTGCTACCGATCTGTCACGCGATGTAATCACATCGGCGATGGGCCGGACCTACTGGCTCCGAAGGAGTGACAATGACGTTCACAACTATGAACCCCGCGTCCATGGCGACCACGCTGGGGTACGGCGCTCAGCAGCAGATCTCGCCTCTCCAGCTCGGTCAGCAGATCCCGGCGGCGCAGCAGCAGCTGTCGCCGCTGGCGATGATCCAGCAGCAGGAGGAGCAGATCCTCCCGCAGGAGCACCTGGTGAGCCCGGTGACCTTCTGGACCAAGGTCGCGCGGTGCAGCGTGCGGTACGGCGCTCCCGCGGCCCGCCAGATGCTGGAGGGCGTGCTCTACCAGCACCAGGTCCGTGAGCAGATCCAGCAGCAGGTTCAGCAGCAGGTGCTTCCGCCGCAGGTTCTGCAGGCCCTGCAGGCCATCCAGGCCCAGGCCCAGCAGATCCCGCAGGTCTACGGCCAGCCGTACGCCACCCAGGCGTACGCGCAGCACCCCGGCCAGCAGGCCCTGCACCTCGGCATCCAGCCCGTGATGCCCCAGCCCGTGATGCCCCAGCACGTGCAGGCGGCGTACGGGCAGCAGGTCCCGATGACCACGCAGCCGCTGTCGCAGGTCTACGGCCAGGCCTATGGCCAGGCCTACGGCCAGCCGCACCAGCAGGTCCCGGTGCCGGCCGGTGCCGCTCTCTGATCGGAGGAACACCGTGGAGTCGATGGGTCCCGGGATGGGTCCGGTGACGCCCCCGGCCGTGGGAGTCGTGACGGGGCATCCGGCGCCGGTCGCGCCGCTACAGGCGCACTGCGCCGTGACGCTCCAGCGGCTGTACGGCTGGCTGCAGGCGTCACTCCCGCAGGCGCCCCAGGTCGCGGGGATCATCCCGCTGCTGGTGCAGGCGGTACAGCTGTACCGGGCCGGGCGGTACGACGCGTGCCTGGCGCAGATCCAGTTCGCGCTCGGCGTCGTCACCCCCGGACGGCCCACGGTTCCACTGCTGTGACGTGATCACTTCGGTGGCCCGGACCGGTCGGCGGCCGGTCCGGGCCCCCGCCGTCCCGAGAGCGGCGAATGGGATGACAGAGCCTGAACCGCCCGCCGCGCCGTACGGGGCGCGGTCGGCCACACCAGCCTGAGCTGGGGAGAGTCGAGACGTGGTGACCAGTAACGACAAGCCCAAGGACGGAAGCGAGGAGCCGCGCCCGGCGTCCCCGCGGGGGCGGCAGGCATCCCGCCAGGCGCCGCAGCCGGTGGAGCCCCGGCCGCGGCGCTACATGGTGGCCGCGCTGCCCCAGTCGCATCCGGCGGCGCCGGGAGCGGCCGCGCCGGCTCTCGACGGTGACACGGTGCGCAGGCTGCTGGAGGACGACCCCGAGGTGCGCGTGCTGCGCCGCCTGCGGGGGACGGCGGGGAACCCGGGGGCTCAGGCGCCCGGGTTCCCCGCTGTGGTCGTGGCGGAGATGACCGCCGAGCACGTCGAGGCGCTGCGGCGGCAGTATCCGCAGCTCTACTTCGAGCGCGACCGGTTGCTCACCTACAGCGACGTGCCCCGGCCGCCGCGCAGGCGGCGGCCCGCCCCGGCGGTGGTGCCGCCGGGCGTGGAGAGCACGTTCGCCTTCCTGGTCAGGGACGCCGACGGCACGCCGCTGCCCGGCGCGAGCGTCCTGGTGACCGGGCACGGCTGGCCCGCCCAGACGTCCACCGGGGCCGACGGCCGCGCCGTGGTCACGATGGTGGGGGAGACCCCGGAGTCGATCAGCGGGGTGACCGTCCGGCCGCGCTCCGGCTACTGGAGCGTGCACATCGACCGCCCGGCCCTGTCCACGACCCGCGACAACCTGATCGAGCCGATGCGCCTGTCGGAGACCTTCGACGGCTTCCCCGGCAAGCAGGTCTTCGGCTGGGGCCAGCAGGCGATGAACCTCGACCGCCTGCCGCCCACGCTGCGCGGCGCGGGGATCAGGATCGCCGTCGTCGACTCCGGGGCCGACCTCCGGCATCCCGACCTGCGTGACCGCGTCCGTGCCGGGGTCGACCTCGTGGGCGGCGAGCCGGACGGCTGGTCCGTCGACGCCGCCTACCACGGCTCCCACTGCGCGGCCATAGTCTCCGGCGCGGACGACGGCCGCGGCGTCGTCGGCTTCGCCGTCGAGGCCGAGGTGCACGCGTGCAAGATCTTTCCGGGCGGGCGGTTCAGCGACCTCATCGAGGCGCTCGACTACTGCGTCGAGCAGCGGATCGACGTGGTCAACCTGAGCCTGGCGAGCAGGCACCACTCACCGCTCGTCGCCGCGAAGATCGAGCAGGCGCGCGAGGCGGGCGTGGCGTGCGTGGTGGCCGCCGGCAACGACGGGGGACCGGTCGGCTTCCCCGGCACCCTGCCCGGCGTGCTGACCGTCGCGGCCGTCGGCAAGGCCGACGCGTTCCCGCCCGGCACCGCCCACGAGGCCGAGATCCGCGGGCCGGTGACCGGCGACGGCTACTTCTCGCCGCGCTTCACCTGCCACGGCCCCGAGATAGACGTGTGCGCCCCGGGCGTGGCCGTCCTGTCGGCCGTGCCCCCGGACGGGTACGCCGCGCTGGACGGCACCTCGATGGCCGCGCCGCACGTCGCCGGCCTGGCGGCGCTGGTGCTCGCGCACCACGGCGACTTCCGGGGTCCCTTCAGCGGGCGGGACGCGCGGCGGGTCGACCACCTCTTCCACATCATCAGGTCGAGTTGCGTCCCGCTGAACCTCGGCGATCTCCACCGCACCGGCGCGGGCATGCCGAACGCGCTGCGCGCGCTCGCGCCGGCCCTCGCGCAGATCACCCCCGAGCCGGTCGAGGCGGACGCGCTGCTCGGGCAGCTCACGGCCGAGATGACCGGCGCGGGACTGCTCGTGCCGGAAGCCTGCGGCCCGGGCGGCGACTCCGGGCGGGCGGGCCAGGGCGGCCAGGCGGGCCCGGGGGTGTCTTCCGGCATGGCGCCCCAGGCGGCGTACGGCGGAGGCGCGACGCCCAACGGGCCGGTGCCCGCAGGTCGTCTCGTGCCCGGCGGCCCGCGCCGACGGGCCGCGGCGGCCGGTGGCGTCCCGGCGGCCGACCAGGGCGGAGCGTCCGGCGGCCCCGGGACAGGGGCCAAGCGAAGGGGAACGGCCGCGGGGCGGCCGTACGCGCCCGGCCCCGGCGGGGGCCGTGCGCCTGACGGCGCGGCCGGCGACGTCCCCGCCGGTCCGCGCACGGCGAACGGCACTCCGGTCGCGGGAGCGGGCCCGGCCGCGTACGAGCAGGCGGCGATGGCCTGGTTGCGGGAGGAGATGCGGGCCGCGGGGCTCCTCGGCGAGGACCCGGCCGGCCCGGCGGAATGAGGACGTGCGGCCGGACTCCGGGGGCTCGCCGCGGAGCCCCCGGGATCCGGCTTCGCCGGCGGGCCCGTCCTCCGGCGCTCCGGCCCCGGCAGGCGTCGGCCGCCGCCGGACGCGGGCCGGGACCTCAGTACGACTCGTAGGCGGGGCCTGCGAGCTGGGCCACGTCCTCCGCACCGTCCCCGATGAGTTTCGCCCCCAGGTCGGCGAGGGCCCGTCCGGCCGCGAGCTCGTCGCCGATCTCCGGCACGGGCCGGTCGACCGGGTTGCGGCGGGCTCGGCCGACGCTCTCGTGGCGTCGTCCCGCGGGCGTGTACAGCACGGCGGTCGCGGTGGTGACGTCGTCGTTGTCGTCCTCGTTCACGAAGATCTCGACGGTCCAGCGCTTCGATTCCATGTCGGACCACCTCCAGGACTCCAGCATCCCTCCCGGCCGGACGGCCCCGGCATCGGGCCCGGTAATGAGGACCTGCGGCCCTGGAGCGCCGCCGCCGGTGGTGGTGACATGGAGAGGCCAGGTGAGGAAGGCACAGGCCAGGAAGGAGCGTCCATGTCCGGCTCGATCATCGTCGGCACCGACGGCTCGCCCGCCGCGACGGCCGCCGTGCGGTGGGCCGCCGACGACGCGGCCCGACGCGGCTGCCCGCTGCGCTTCGTCTCCGTCGTGGACCACTGGGCGTACGGCATCCCCAAGTTCCCCGTCTCCGGCGGCGATCCGCTCACCTCCCACGCCGAGCGGGCCCTGTCCGCCGCGGAGGCGGTGGCCCGCGAGCGGCAGCCGGACGTGAAGATCAGCACGGAGATCGTCGAGGGCATCCCCGCCCGCGTCCTGCGCGACAAGGCCAGGGAGGCCGTCGAGATCGTGCTCGGCAGCAGGGGACTCGGCGGCTTCGCCGGCATCGTCGTCGGGTCGGTCAGCACCCACGTCGCCGGTCACGCCCCCTGCCCGGTCGTCGTCGTACGGCCCGGGTGGAGCGGAGGCAGGGGAGAGATCGTGGTGGGCGTGGACGACTCGCCCGAATGCGAGCCCGCCCTGGCGTACGCCCTCGAACAGGCCAAAGCGCACGGCGGCGCGCTGCGGGCCGTGCACGCATGGCAGTTGCCCGCCCATCCGCTCGCGCCCGAGATCACCTACGACGTGGAGGAGGTGCGCGAGGCCCACCGGCACGTGACCCGGGAGAAGCTGGCGGACCCGCGCGGGCGGTGTCCCGAGGTGCCGGTGCGGGAGGAGATCGTCTACGGGCACCCGGTCGACGCGCTCGTCCAGGCCTCGCGCGGGGCCGGCCTGCTCGTGGTCGGCTCCCACGGACGGGGCGCGCTGGGCTCGGCGATGCTCGGCTCGGTCAGCCGGGGAGTGCTGCACCACGCCGAGTGCCCGGTCGCCGTCGTGCGGTCCCCGTCGTCGTCCTGAGCAGGGCCGACGACCTGAGCAGGTGAGCGGGGCCGACCCGAGCAGGGCCGGGTGGCACCGAGCCGGTCAGGACGCGCTCCGGGACGGGCGGGACACGACCCGGGCCCGTCCGCGCGGCGCGGACGGGCCCGGCGTGAGCCGCCTCAGCTCTGCGGCTGCCCGGCTCCCGGCTTCTCGATCGGGATTCGCCTGCGCTCCTCCCGCTCCTCGGCGAGCCGCACGCTCACCTCGAGGACCCCCTTGTCGTAGGTGGCCTTCACGTCGTTCTCGTCCACGTTCTGCGGCAGCACGACCGACCGGGTGAAGGCTCCGTACCGGAACTCGGTGCGGTGCGCCTGCCGCTCCTCGTGGCGCCGTTCCGCGTGGATGGTCAGCACGCCGTTCGACACGCTGATCTCCACGTCCTTGTCCGGGTCGATCCCGGGCAGTTCGGCGCGCAGCACGTACCGGTCGTCCTCGACGTAGTCCTCAAGCCGCATCTGCTGCCCGGCCATCGGCCGCAGTGCGGCCATCGGCGCCTCCAGCAGGTCGAACAGGTCGGGAACGAGACCTCTGGACTCCCGTCGCATCGGAACGCTCATGCCTGTCACCTCCGTCCGGCAGAACTCATCATGGAAGAAATACCCGGCAGAAATCGGACAAATCGCCACAGTCGGACTATCGGTGAGTCCGTGATGCAGGATGGTGATCATGCTGCCAGAACGGATCTATCACGGCACCGGCCCCGGGCCGATCACTCCGGACGGGTGCGCGGTCGACTACTACGCGACGCTCACGCCCGACGGCGAACCCGGGATCGTCCACGCCGCGATACCCGAGGGCGCGGCGATCCTCGAACTCGGCGCGGGGGTGGGCCGGATCACCCACGCCCTCCTCGCGCTCGGCCACGAGGTGGTGGCCGTGGACGAGTCGCCCGAGATGCTCGCGCACATCCAGGGGGCGGAGACGGTCCTGTCCCGCATCCAGGACCTGTCCCTGTCCCGGAGGTTCGACGTGGTCCTGCTGATGTCGTACGTGATCGACACCGCCGACGACGATCTGTGCCGGGCGTTCCTGCGGACCTGCCGCCGTCACGTCGCGCCGGACGGGCGCGTGATCCTCCAGCGCCGTCCGCCCGAGTGGTACGACACGGTGGGGCCGTCGGAGAGGCGCGGCGACGGACGGGTGGTCCGGATGACGGACGTGAGCCGCCCCGAGCCGGATCTGCTCGACGCGACGATGGAGTACGTCGTGGGGGACCGGCGATGGACGCACACGTTCGTCAGCAGGCGCCGTACCGACGACCGGTTCGGGGAACTGCTGCGCGAGGCCGGGCTCACGATGGAGGGCTTCCTCGGCTGCGATCGTGGATGGGTGCGGGCGGCGCCGGCATGACGCGGCCCGCGGCGAAGGGAGTGCGCGATGAGGTTCGTACGCGAAGGCGAGATCAAGGCCACCCGGCCGGGACCGGACAGGTTCACCGACGGCGTGTGGGAGGCGGAGACGCTGAAGGAGGTGGAGCCGGACGGCCTGCGCGCCCAGCGTTTCTCCTACGACCCGCAGGCCCGCTCGGGGTGGCACACCCACGACGGGGAGCAGGCGCTGTACGTGCTGTCGGGACGCGGCGTGGTGACGCGCTGGGGTGAGACCGGTGGCACGCTCATCGGGCCGGGCGACTGGGTCCACGTCCAGCCGGGCGAGAAGCACTGGCACGGCGCCGTCGACGACGACACGCTGGTGCACATCGCCGTCACGGCGAGCGGCAAGACCCACTGGCACGGGCCGGTGACCGACGAGGAGTACCGCGCCGGCCTCGGCTGAGCACGGTCTCCACGGTTTCGGTCCGCCCGCCGCGGTGAAAGCGGCCGGACGTGTTTCGGCGGGCGCCGGCCGGTGAGAACTGCCCGGATGAACACGCGATTCGACTACCCGGAGCCGCCCGTCCCGGCCTTCCTCTTCGATCTCGACGGCACTTTGATCGACAGCGTCTACCAGCACGTCATCGCCTGGCGCACCGCTCTTCGCGGGGTCGGCATCGACCTGTCGGTGTGGCGTGTCCACCGCCGGATCGGCATGAGCGGCGGCCTGCTCGTCAACGCGCTGCTGCGGGAGACCGGCGTCTCGCTGAGCGACGAGCAGATCGAGGACCTGCAGCGGGCGCACGCCGAGGCGTATCTGGAGCAGATCGACTCGGTGCGCCCGCTGCCGGGCGCGACCGAGCTGCTGCGGCGCCTGTCCGACAACGACGTCCGCTGGGCGATCGCGACCAGCAGCCGGGCCGGCACCGCCCGGCACGCGCTGGACATGCTCGGACTGCCGCCCGATGTGCCGCTCGTCCACCGCGACCGGGTGCGCCGGGCCAAGCCCGATCCGGACCTGTTCCTCGCGGGCGCCGCGCTGCTGGACGTCGAGCCGAGGTTCACCATGGTCGTCGGCGACAGCGTGTGGGACCTGCTGGCCGCACGGCGTGCGGACGCGCTGGGCGTCGGGCTGCTGTCCGGCGGCTACGGCAGGGACGAGCTGGAGCGCGCCGGCGCCTTCCGCGTGTACGCCGACCCCGCCGAGCTGCTGACGCGGCTCGACGAGGTCGGCGTGCGCATCCGTGCCTGACGGGCCTCAGCCGGGGACGGCGACAAGCGGGTTCGTTCCCGAGGCGGCTCGGCCGGTGACGACGAGGCCGGCGTGCGGGTCCGTTTCCGACGCGGTTCAGCCCGTGACGATGACCAGGCCGGCCCGGGAGCGCACGTCGTGGCGGGCGTAGTACCGCTCCTCCTGCTCGGCCCAGCGCCGCCAGTGGGGTGCGTACACCTCGCCGTCGCGGGCGAGCGCCCGCGCCCGCCGGACCTCCTCGGCGGCCTCCAGCCACACCAGCCCGCTGAGGTACGGCCCCGCCTCGCGGGCGCCGCAGCCCACGCCCTCGACGACGATGGTGTCCGCCCGGGGGGCCTCGTGCCATTCGGCGTACCGGCCCCGCGTCCAGTCGTAGCGCCGCCAGCGTGCCCGGTCCCCGCGGCCCAGAGGACGCAGCACCCACTCCAGCAGGGCGTCCACCCCGGCCTGCAGGCCGTCCCAGCCGTCGTACAGGTCGTCCATCCGGACGACCGGCGCGGTGAGCGCCGCGGCCACGGCGGCGGCCAGCGTCGACTTGCCCGCGCCCGAGCGGCCCTCGACGGCCAGGACCCGGGTGCCGGCCGCGCGGGCGGGCCGCGTGCGCAGCCAGCGCGCGACCGCCGCGGGGTCTGCTGTCATGCGGGCCGAGCCTGACGGAGCACCGGAGCGCCTACTCCCATCACCCCTGATGGGGGCTGATCCCCGCCATGGACAGGCCGAGGAGCCGCTGCGCGTCGGCGGCGGAGTCCGGGTGGTGTTCCATGGCCAGGGCGATGCCGGTGATCAGGGCGAGCAGGTCGCCGGTGGTCACGCCCGGTGCCAGCGCGCCGTCGTCGGCCGCGCGGCGCACCAGCGGGTCGCCCGCCTCGGTGAGCTGCGCCGAGCAGCAGTGCTCGTGCGCCGCGTCGGGGCCTGCCGCCCGGTCGCGGGTCAGCGCGGTGGCCAGCCCCCGGATGGTCGCGGCGTCCGCGAGGACGGCGCTCAGCCATTCCAGCAGCGCGGCCCGGGTGTCGGCCCTGCCGGTCAGCTCGCGGGCGTGCGCGCACAGGGCCTCGACCCGTTCGCGGAAGACCGCCTCCAGCAGCGACTGGCGATCGGGAAAGTGCCGGCGCACGGTGGCGGATCCGACTCCCGCGGTGCGGGCGATCTGCTCCAGGGACGCGTCGGGGCCCTCCGCGGCGATCGCCTCCTTGGCCACGGCGAGCAGGCGCGCGTAGTTGCGCCGGGCGTCCGCGCGCTGGACGGGCATCGTGTCACCTCATCGGTTGCTAAGTGGCGGGGTCCGCCGTATTGTACCGAAACATAAACGGCGGGCCCCGCCGTTTCTGTGCTCGCCCAGGAGGGCCACATGGCAATCGCTTCCGCACCCGTTCTGGTCACCGGCGCCACCGGACAGCAGGGGGGCGCCACCGCCCGTGCCCTGCTGGCGAACGGCGTCCCCGTCCGGGCATTGGTCCGCGACCCCGCGACCGAACGAGCGAGGGCGGTCGAAGCGCTCGGCGCCGAGTTGGTCGCCGGCGACCTCCGCGACCGCGACTCCGTGATCAGGGCCGCGCGAGGAGCCCGGGCCATCTTCTCGGTGCAGATGCCGGCGTTGCGGGCAGGCGCCTTCGACTTCGAGGGCGAGCTGGTTCAGGCCGTCAACCTGGTGGAGGGCGCGCTGGCCGCGGGCGTGCCGCAGTTCGTGCACACGTCCGTCACCGGCGCGGGGCGGCACACCGAGACCCCCGGCTGGGCCGAAGGCCGCTGGGCGTCGCTGGAGCCCGCCCTCACCGCCAAGGCCGGCGCCCAGGACCGCGTGCGTGCGGCGGGCTTCACGCACTGGACGATCATCAAGCCGGGCTTCTTCATGGAGAACTTCCTCCCGTCCGCGGGATACCTGCTTCCCCGCGGCGTCGAGGGGGGCATCGTGACCGTGCTGAAGCCCGGCACCCGGCTCTCCCTCGTCGCGGTCAACGACATCGGAGCGGCGGCCGCCGCGGCCTTCGCGGCACCGGAACGGTTCCACGGCGTCGAACTGGAACTGGCCAGTGACCACCGGCCGATGAGAGAGATCGCCGCGGTCCTCTCCCGGGCTCTGGGCACCGAGCTGACCGCGCCCGACATGACGGTGGAGGAGGCGGTCGCCGCGGGGATGCCGGGCTACGGCGTCGCCGCACACGAATTCATCAACGTGGTCGGTCAGCCCGCCCGCCCGGAGTACGCGCGGGCCCTCGGCATCCCGCTCACGACCTTCGAGGACTGGGCGTACGAGCACCTGCGGGCCGTGGCCTGACGCTTCCCGGAACGGCCGGGGGTGGTCATGCGGCGGCCCGGAGGGGCCGTCCGGTCCCTCCGGGCCGCTCGTGGAAGCCCTTGCCCGCCCTCGCTACACGCCGGCGCGGGTGGGGCGGCGGATGTCGCTGCTCTGCTCCTGCCACTCGGGGGTCTCCTGCCCCTTCTCCTGGGCCATCTCCTCCATCCGCAGGGCGACCCCCATCGCGAAGAAGGTCGGCGCCCACTCGCCGACGAACAACGCCCAGCGGTCGGCGCGTTCGATGCCGGCCGCCTCGTACTTGTTCGAGACGACCCATGAGGCGATCGACATGCCGATTGACCCCAGAGCGGCGCTGTACATGTGATTGGAGCGCAGTCCCATCTTGTGGAGTGTCCTGATCATGCGTGTCCCCCTTGTGGTGATTTGCCCCGATTTCGGGCGTACCCGGCCTGTCCTCCCGTAACCCGGCTCGACCCATCACGCCGTGCGATACTCGCGACCGCGCATGAGGTGAGGGCGGCTGGGTAGCCGTGCCGGACCAGGAGGAAAGTCATGGAAGTTCTGGGCATCGACATCGGCGGCTCCGGAATCAAGGGCGCCACGGTGGACACGGCCGCCGGCGTGCTCACCCGGGAGCGCCTGCGCATCCCGACACCGCGGCCCGCCGTGCCGGGGGCCGTCGCCCAGGCCGTACGCGAGATCGCGGAGCACTTCTCCTGGACCGGCCCGATGGGCGTGACCTTCCCCGGAGTGGTCCTCGACGGGGTCATCAGGACGGCGGCCAACGTGGACAGGTCGTGGATCGGGGTGAAGGGCGCCGACCTGTTCGGCGAGCAGGCGGTCGTGCTCAACGACGCGGACGCGGCCGGCGTCGCCGAGATGACCTTCGGCGCGGGCCGCGACCGGCGCGGGGTCGTGCTCATGCTGACCTTCGGCACCGGCATCGGCAGCGCGCTCTTCGTGGACGGCGCGCTCGTGCCCAACACCGAGTTCGGCCACGTCGAGATCCGTGGCAGGAAGGCCGAGCACCGCGCCTCCGACCGGGTGCGCGAAGAGGAGGACCTGAGCTGGGAGAAGTGGGCCGGGCGCGTGGAGGAGTACCTCAGGCACATGCGGGACCTGCTGTCGCCCACTTTGATCCTGATCGGCGGGGGCGTGAGCAAGAAGGCGGACAGGTTCCTGCCGTACGTCGACCTCGGGGACACCCCGCTGATGCCCGCCGTGCTGCGGAACGAGGCCGGGATCATCGGCGCGGCGATGGCCGCCGCGGGAGCCGCGCTCGTCCCCTGAGCGATAGAAGTCCCTTATTCCTACCTGGACAGCGGGTAATATCGCTGCCATGATGATCCCATGAACCCCTCGGGGAGGTTGACCCAGCGCCGGCACATCGACCTGCTGCGCGTCTGCGCCGCCGCCTGTTGACGACCGCGGTCACCACCGTCCGGTACGCCACGAGGCAAGGAGAGGGCATGTCCCACCAGAACGTGATCGACTTTGTGGAGCGCAGGCGCGAGCAGGGCCATGAGCCCCCCGATCTCGGGCAGGGGTCCGTGCTCGGCGTGCTGCCGGTGCCGGAGACCGGCGCCGTGCTGATGATCGTGGGCTACCTGGTGCCCGCCGGGGGCTCGGCGGACGCGCCGGTGGCGCGGGAGCGTACGGCCCCGCCGCCGCGGCGGCCCGCCCACGACGAGGAGGAGCTGGTCCTGGACCGGGCCGCGCGGGTGGTCCGCGCGGGCGGCGAGGAGGTCGAACTGACCTTCCGGGAGTTCGAGCTGCTCGACTATCTCAGCTCGGCGCCCGGCCGGGTCTACAACCGCCGCCAGCTCATGGCGGCCGTCTGGGACAGGTACGACGACGAGGGCGGCCGTACGGTCGACGTGCACGTTCTGCGGCTGCGCCGCAAGCTGGGCCGGCACGCGGGCCGCATCGTCACCGTCCGCAACGTGGGGTACAAGTACCAGCCGCCGCGCCGCCACTGACCTCGCCCCAAGAGGGCCGCCGAAAAACGGCTGGCAGATCGGCGGGGGGCGTTGCCTATCCTTGAGCATGGAATGAACACGCTCGCCGATCTCCAGGCCCGCCTTCCCGACCTGATGCTGCGCGACCGGCGCAGGCTGCGCCGCCGTCTCGACGGCATGCGCCGGGTCCGCGACCGCGCCGCCCGCCAGTCCGTCGTCGAGGAGATCGCGGGGGACGTGGAGGCCGCGGAACGCCGCGTGGCCGCGCGCCGCGCGGCCGTCCCCGACCTCCGCTACCCCCCCGAACTGCCGGTCAGCCGGCACAAGGACGACCTGCTGGCGGCCATCAGGGACCACCAGGTCGTGATCGTGGCCGGTGAGACCGGCTCGGGGAAGACCACCCAGATCCCCAAGATCTGCCTGGAGCTCGGCCGGGGGGTCCACGGGCTCGTCGGCCACACCCAGCCGCGTCGCATCGCCGCCCGGACGGTCGCCGAGCGCATCGCCGAGGAGCTGTCGATCGAGCTGGGGGAGGCGGTCGGCTACAAGGTCCGCTTCACCGACCACTCCAGCGACGGGACCCTGGTCAAGCTCATGACCGACGGCATCCTGCTCGCCGAGATGCAGACCGACCCGCTCCTGCTGCAGTACGACACGCTGATCATCGACGAGGCGCACGAGCGCAGCCTCAACATCGACTTCATCCTCGGCTATCTCAAGCAGCTCCTCCCCAAACGGCCCGACCTCAAGGTGGTCATCACCTCCGCGACCATCGACCCCGAGCGGTTCGCCCGGCACTTCGCCGGCCTCGGGGGGGAGCCGGCGCCCGTGATCGAGGTGTCCGGGCGCACCTACCCGGTCGAGGTGCGCTACCGCCCCGTCGACGAGGACGACGACCAGACCCAGGCCATCGTCGACGCCGTCGACGAGCTGTGCGCCGAGGGGCCGGGCGACATCCTGGTCTTCCTCAGCGGCGAGCGGGAGATCCGCGACACCGCCGACGCGCTCAAGGGCCGTCCCGAGGAGGTCCTGCCGCTGTACGCGCGGCTGTCGGCCGCCGAGCAGCACCGGGTCTTCCAGTCCCACCGGGGCCGGCGGATCGTGCTGGCCACCAACGTCGCCGAGACCTCGCTGACCGTGCCGGGGATCAAGTACGTGGTCGATCCGGGCACGGCGCGGATCTCCCGCTACAGCCATCGGCTGAAGGTCCAGCGGCTGCCGATCGAGCCGATCTCCCAGGCGTCGGCCAACCAGCGCAAGGGCCGCTGCGGCCGTACGTCGGACGGCGTGTGCATCCGGCTCTACTCGGAGGAGGACTTCCTCTCCCGGCCGGAGTTCACCGACCCGGAGATCCTCCGTACGAACCTGGCGAGCGTCATCCTGCAGATGACCTCGCTCGGCCTGGGGGACATCGCGGCGTTCCCGTTCGTGGAGCCGCCCGACAGCCGCCAGGTCAGGGACGGCGTCAACCTGCTGATCGAGCTGGGCGCCCTCGCGGACAGGGGCGCGGGCCGGGAGGCCGGGAAGGGGACGCAGCTCACGCCGCTCGGCCGCAAGCTGGCCCAGCTCCCGGTGGACCCCCGCCTCGCCCGGATGGTGCTGGAGGCGGAGAAGAACGGCTGCGCCCGCGAAGTGATGATCATCGCGGCCGCGCTGTCGATCCAGGACCCGCGCGAGCGGCCGGCCGACAAGCAGCAGGCGGCCGACGAGAAGCACCGCCGGTTCGCCGACAAGGAGTCCGACTTCCTGACCTACCTCAACCTCTGGAACTACCTGCGCGACAAGCAGAAGGAGCTGTCGTCCGGCGCGTTCCGGCGGCTGTGCAAGGCGGAGTTCCTCAACTACCTGCGCGTGCGGGAATGGCAGGACATCGACAGTCAGCTCCGCCAGGTGGCCAGGACGCTGAACGTCGTACCCAACAGCGTGCCCGCCGATCCCCAGCGCGTCCACCAGTCGCTGCTGGCCGGCCTGCTGTCGCACATCGGCGTCAAGGACGTCGTCGACAAGCGCAGGCAGGAGGGCCGCCGGCCGATCACGGAGTACATCGGCGCCCGCAACGCCCGCTTCGCGATCTTCCCCGGCTCGGCCCTGGCCAAGGCGCAGCCGCAGTGGGTGATGTCGGCCGAGCTGGTCGAGACGTCCCGGCTGTGGGCCCGGGTCAACGCCAAGATCGAGCCGGACTGGATCGAGCCCCTCGCGCAGCACCTGGTCAAGCGCACCTACAGCGAGCCGCACTGGGAGAAGGACCAGGCCGCCGTGGTCGCGCTGGAGAAGGTCACGTTGTACGGCGTGCCGATCGTGACCGAGCGGAAGGTCAACTACGGCCGCATCGACCCCGAGCTGAGCCGGGAGCTGTTCATCCGGCACGCGCTGGTCGACGGCGACTGGCGGACCCACCACAAGTTCTTCCACGAGAACCGCAAGCTGCTGGAGGAGGTCGAGCGGCTGGAGGAGAAGGCCCGCCGCCGCGACATCCTCGTGGACGACGAGACGCTGTTCGACTTCTACGACCGGCGGATCCCGGCCGACGTGGTCTCGGGCAGGCACTTCGACAGCTGGTGGAAGACGACGTCGCGGGACAAGCCCGACCTGCTGACGTTCTCGCCGGAGATGCTGGTCAACGACAGCGCCGGGGTCAGCGCCGGGGACTACCCCGACGCCTGGCGGCAGAACGGCCAGCGGATGCGGCTGACCTACCGCTTCGAGCCCGGCGCGGTGGAGACGGGTGAGGCGGACGGCGTGACCGTCCACATCCCGCTGGCCGTGCTCAACCAGGTCGACCCCACCGGCTTCGACTGGCAGATCCCCGGTCTGCGTGAGGACCTCGTCACCGCGCTCATCCGGTCGCTGCCGAAGAACCTGCGGCGCAACTTCGTGCCCGCCCCCAACTACGCCAAGGCCGTGCTGGAACGCGTACGGCCCGGCGGCGAGCCGATCCTCGAGGCGCTGGAGCGCGAGCTGCGGGCGCTGACCGGGGTGGAGGTGCCGCGCGACGCGTGGGCCCTCGACCAGCTCCCCGCCCACCTGCGGATCACCTACCGGGTGATCGACGACCGCAAGCGGACGGTGGGTGAGGACAAGGACCTGGAGGCGCTCAAGCGGCGGCTCGCGCCCAAGCTGCGCGCCACGCTGTCGAGGGCCGCCGACGACCTCGAACGCGACGGCCTGCACGGCTGGACGATCGGCACGCTGCCGAAGGTGTTCGAGCAGGGCAGGCTGCGCGCCTACCCGGCCCTGGTGGACGAGGGCACGAGCGTCGCGGTGCGGATGTTCGAGACCGAGCGGGAGCGCGACCGGGCCATGTGGGCGGGCACCAGGAGGCTGGTGCTGCTCAACGTGGTCAACCCGGCCAAGGCCATCCTGCGGACCCTGACCACCGCGCAGAAGCTCGCCCTCAGCCGCAGCCCGCACGGCGGGGCCGCCGCCCTGTTCGACGACTGCACGGCGTGCGCCGCCGACAAGCTCATGGCGCAGGCGGGCGGGCCCGTCTGGGACGAGGCCGGGTTCGAGCGGCTGCGCGACCACGTGCGCGCCTCGCTGTTCGAGACGACCGAGGAGGTCGTCTCCCGCGTGGAGCGCGTCCTGGCGGTCTGGCACGCGGCGCAGAACCGGCTCGGCGCGCTGGGCGGCGGCGTCGCCGACCTCAAGGCCGACATCGCCGACCAGCTCGACGGGCTGGTGCACGACGGGTTCGTCACCGAGACGGGCTACGACCGGCTGCCCGACGTGCAGCGCTACCTGCGTGCCGTCGAGCGCCGCCTCGACAAGCTCCCCGACGATCCCCATCGGGACCGCGAGTGGATGCACCGCGTGCACGACGTCGAGGACGAGTACCGCGACCTGCTCGACCGGTTGAAGCCCGACGAACGGGACGCCAAGGCCGTACGGGACATCCGCTGGATGATCGAGGAACTGCGGGTGAGCTTCTTCGCCCAGCAGCTCGGCACTCCCACCCCGGTCTCCGACAAGCGCATCCGCAAGGCCATGCAGCAGGCCGAGTCCGCCGCCCGGGCCGGGTGACCCGGGCGGCTCAGCGGCCGAGCGCGGCGCCGATCAGCGCGCGGGGGTCGGCCGCCCCGGCGAGCACGCCCGACGGCAGGACGTCGATCAGGTGGGCGTGGCCGAAGTTGGAGCCGTACTCCATCGTCTCGACGGTGTGGCCGCGCTCGCGCAAGCCGTCCGCCCACGGCGCGCCCTCCTCGACCTCGACCAGCGGGACGGACCGCCAGGTGTCGAAGCCGGTGCCGCCGGTGCCGAGCTCCCAGCGCGGCGCGCCGATCACCTCGCCGGGCGTCTGGCCGTTCGCGAGCAGGCGGGTGACCAGCTGCAGCAGGATCTGCGGCTGCGCGTCGCCGCCCATCGTGCCGAGGACCGTGCGCAGCGTCCCGTCCGGCCGGGTGACCAGCGCCGGGGACAGCGTGTGGGGTGGCCGGCGACGCGGGCCGTACTCCGCGGGGTGGCCGGGCGTGAGCGAGAAGCCGATGCCGCGGTTGTGCAGGTTGATCCCGGTGGCGGGCTCGAAGAGCAGGCTGCCGAAGCCCGACGCGTTCGACTGGATGAGCGAGACGCCCATGCCGTCGCCGTCGACCACGCACAGGTACGTCGTGTCGCCCGGCCCGGCGGGGACGTCGGGCAACGGGGCGCGCCTTTCGGGGTCGACCAGCGCGCTGCGGGCGGCGGCCGTGCCGAGCGGCGCCACGGCCCCCTCGTGCAGGACGTCGAGCCGGTCGTGCCCGGCCGCCCTGGCCGACTCCACCAGCAGGTGCGCCCAGCGCGGGTCGGCCGGGTCGGCGGGCGGGCCGAGCTCCGCGAGGATCTCCAGGGCCAGCAGGAGCAGGTAGCCCTGGGAGTTCGGCGGAACGCTCCAGACGCGGTGCCCGAACACCTCGACGCTCAGCGGCTCCACCCAGTCGGCGTTGGGCCGGGCCAGGTCCTCCTCGGTGTACTCGCCGCCGCCCAGCTTCAGCAGTCCCTCGCCGAACTCGCCCTGGTAGAACCCCGCCCGCCCGCCCTCCCCGAGCGCGGTGAGGACCCTGGCGACGCCGGGCCTGCGGATCACGTCCCCGGGGCGGCGGGCGGCCGCGAAGTCCCCGGCCCCGGGCAGGGTGCCGACGAAGTCTCCGACGGGCCCGAGCAGCGGGGAGGCGGGGAAGCCCTCGGCCGCGAGGCGGATCGCGGGGGCCAGCAGGTCGGCCAGGGGCAGGCGGGCGTAGCGCTCGTGCAGCGCGAGCCACCCGTCGGCGCAGCCGGGCACCGGGACCGAGCGGATGTCGTACAGGTGGGGCATCCGGCCGAGACCCTCCGCCCGCAGCCGGGCGGGATCGGCGCCCGAGCCCGCCCGTCCCGAGGCGTTGAGCGCGCTCACGGCACCGTCGTGGACGAGGGCGAAAAGGTCGCCGCCGAGACCGCACATGTGCGGGGCGGTGACCGCCAGCACGGCGTTGGCGGCGATGGCCGCGTCCGCCGCGTTGCCGCCCCTGTCGAGGGTGGCGACGCCCGCCGCGGAGGCCAGATGGTCGACGGTGCACACCATGCCGTTCAGGGCATACCGAGTCTCGCTCACGTCCGGGGATGTTACGGCACCTCGTAGAGTGGCTGCCGTAATCAGGACGGATGGGGAGGACGTTCATGGTCCGGGCGCTCGTGTTCGACGTGGGGGAGACGCTCATCGACGAGACCCGGATCTGGTCCCGGTGGGCCGACCGGCTGGGCGTGCCGCGCCTGACCTTCATGGGCGTGCTCGGCGGCATGGCCGCACTCGACCGTGGGCACCTGGAGGCGTTCGAGCTGGTCAGGCCGGGGATCGACCTCGACGCCGAGATCGAGGCGTGGCGGCGCGAGGACACCGGCGGGTTGCGCGAGAACTTCGACGCCGACGACCTCTACCCGGACGTGCGGCCCGCTCTCACGGCCCTGCGGGAGGCCGGCTACGACCTGGTCGTCGCGGGCAATCAGCCGCCGCAGGCGTACGACGCGCTGGTCGCGATGGACCTGCCGGTCGACGGGATCCACACCTCGGCCGCCTGGGGCGTGGAGAAGCCCGACCCGGAGTTCTTCGCCAAGGTCGCGGCGGTCCTCGGCCATGAGCCCGGGCAGATCCTGTACGTGGGCGACCGGCTCGACAACGACGTCCTGCCCGCCGCGCGCGCCGGGATGCGGACCGCCCTGCTGCGCCGGGGGCCCTGGGGCTACCTCCACGCCGGCCGCCCGGACGCCGCCCGGGCCGACATCGTCGCCGACGGCCTCGCCGACCTCGTCCGCCTGGTCCCCGCACTCACCTGATCAGGGGCGCAGCCGGCGGGCGAGGAGTTCGCGCAGCGCGCCGGTCTCCTCCCCGAGGCGGTTGAGCGACGCGAGGAACTCCCCGGGCGCGTTCAGAAGGCCGAGCATCCGGGCGGACACCGCCTCGCGGGCGGCCCGGCCCGCCTCGACCGCGGCCCTGCCGTGCGGCGTCAGCTCGATGATCCGTGCCCGCTGGTCGCCGGGGTCGGTCCGGCGTGCCACGTAGCCGATGCGCTCCATCTCCGCCGCCACCTTGGAGGCGCCCTGCGGGGTCATGCCGAGCAGGCCGGCCAGGTCGGAGACGCGTACGGGGCCGGCGAGCAGGTGCTGGAAGACGTACCCGTGCACGGTGCGCACCTGGTCGTGCCCGGCGGCGGCCATCCGGGCGCGCACCTCGGCGTCGCAGGCCGCGGAGAGGGCCGTGAACAGCAGGGTCAGATCGCTTGACACCACGTTCGGATACTCAAATACTCAACCATGGTTTCGCAACTTAGGTTGAACAATTTGGAGGGTGTCCATGTGGTGTGATCCGGCCTTCGCGGCCGTCGCCGACGCGTTCCGGGAGACGGGCGGAGGAGCGAGAGGCGGCGCCGCCCTCGCCGTGTACGCGGGCGGGCGCCCGGTCGTGGACATCTGGCAGGGCACGGCCGACCGGGACGGCGTACGGCCCTGGGAACGGGACACGGTCGTCAACGTCTTCTCGGCGTCCAAGGGAATGCTGGCGACGCTCGCGCACCTGTACGTCCAGCGCGGGCTGCTCGACCTGGACGCCCCGGTGGCCCGTTACTGGCCGGGGTTCGCCACCCCCGCCACCATCGCCGACCTGCTCGCGCACCGGGCCGGGCTGCCCGCCGTACGCCGGGAGCTGCCGCCGGGCTCCCTGTTCGACTGGGACGCGATGACCGCCGCGCTGGCGGCCGAGAGCCCGTGGTGGACGCCGGGGGAGCGGCACGGCTACCACGCGGTGACCTTCGGCTGGCTCGTCGGGGAAATCCTGCGCAGGGTGGGCGGGCGGCCGGTCCGCGACCTGGTCCGCGACGAGCTGGGCGTCCCCGGCCTGTGGATCGGCCTGCCCGCCTCGGAGGCGGGCCGCGCCGCGTACCTCGCCCCGCCGCAGGCCGGGGACGATCCGCCGGCGGCGCTGACGAAGGCCATGTCCGAACCCGGCTCGATCACGATGATGGCCTTCGGCAACCCCGCCGAGCAGTTCACACCCGGTCTGGCGAACACGGCGCGCTGGCGGGCCGCCGAGATCCCCGCGTCCAACGGGCACGCGACCGCCAGAGCCCTCGCCACCCTGTACGGCCGGCTCGTGTCGTGCCGGAGGCGCGCCGCCGGAGGCGAGGGCGGCATCCTCGACCCTGACGTTCTGGGCCGGGCCGTAGCGCCCCGCAGCGAGGGACACGACGAGGTCCTGCTGGCGCGGACCAGGTTCGCACTGGGGTACATGCTGCCCTGCGAGATCCGGCCGTTCGCGCCGAACCCGCGCGCCTTCGGGCACAGCGGCTCGGGCGGGGCGCTCGCCTTCGCCGACCCGGACGCGGGGGTGGCCCTCGCCTACACGCCGAGCCGCCTCGTCGTCAGCGCGGCGGGGCCCGACCCGAGGTGGGAGCCCATGGTCGCGGCGCTGTACGCCTGCCTGTGAGACGTCCGGCGCCGCGATGGGGGAGGTCCTCAGCCCTGCTGCTTCTTCTGCCTGACGGCGGCGACGAGCTCGTCCTTGGTCATCCCGGACGCGCCTTCGATCCCCAGTTCCTTGGCCTGGTGCGACAGCTCGTCCTTGGTCCGCGAGCGCGGCTTGAGCGGGGCGGCCAGCACCTCGGCCTTCCGCTTGCTGAAGGCCTTGCCGAGCCGGACCCGCTCCTCGAAGGGGACGGCCTTCTCCAGGACCGGGAGGATGTCGTTCTCCTCCTCCTCGACGTGGTGCGTCACCGCCTTGATGAGCTCCTGCAGAAGCGTGTCGAACTCGGGGCCGTCCGGGTCGGTCTCCAGGAGCTGGGAGATCATCTCCTCGGCCTCGTGGTGTTCCTCCACGCCGTGGTGGACCTCCTCCTTCTCCTCCGGCCGCCGCCTGGCGAGCGCGGGGTAGACCTCGTCCTCCTCGCCCTCGCTGTGCGCGACGAACTTCGCCGCCAGCTCCGCGAGCAGTGCCGGCCGGTTCTCCGGCATCTTCTGGAGCCGCTCGAACAGCGACTCCACGTCGCGGTGATCTTCCTTGATCAGGCTGATGACGTCGGTTGCCATGAGTTCCTCCTGTGCGTGGACGCGCTCGCACTACCCGGCGCCGCGCCGATCACACCGGTGGAGCACCGGCTCTCGTCCTTGTGCCTTTCAACCGGCTCACAAGCGCGGGACGCCACCCTCGATGCCATGAACCGCGAATCGGAGACGGGCCGCGCGCGTGTCGGACAATGGGAGTTCGCCTGGCATCCGGCGTGGTGGCTCGCCCTGATGTGCCTGGCGGCGGCGCTGCTGCTGTTCGTGTTCGTCGAACCCACCGGCTGCTATGACTGCGCGCCCGGTCGCGTCAACCACGATCGGGCCGCCAGGGTCTTCACCGCCGTGGCGCTCGCCGCCTACTTCTGGGCATACGGCCAGTGGCGCCGCCTGCGGCATCCCGGAAGCGAGACGTCCGACGCCGAGCGTGCGCTGGTCGCGCTCTTCGGCGTGATCCTGGCACTGGCGCTGTGGCCGTTGTCGCCGCCCGGGTGGCGGTGCGGCCCGCCCGCCGCCGTGTTCACCCCCTGGTACGGCGACCTGCCCATCCCATGCCAGAATTCTCTCGACCAGCGCCAGACCCAGCTTGTCCTGCTCGGACTGCTGGCGATCCCCTTCGCGGTCGGGGCCGCGAGGGCTCCCGAAAGGTGATGAGCCCGGGACGACCTCAGGAGTCCCTGGTGAGAGTTCCCTCGTAGGCGATCAGCCCGAGGTCGTCGGTGTGGCGGTAGGCGAGGGCGCCGCCCTTGCGGGTGAGCACGACGTCGCCCGGGACGCATCCCGGCACCTCCTCCAGGCGGAACGTGAGCGCGGAGCCGGAGCCGCCGGTCAGCCGCAGCGTGCCCTCGCACGAGTTCGCCGGCTCCTTCCACCTGCCCGCCTTCTCGCCGCGCTTCAACTCGATCTCGATGTCGTACTCGCTCGTGAGAAGGCCGGCGGTGGGCGCGATGTGACCCTGCCACTTGCCCGCGAACGCCTGCGGGATCGCCTCCTGGGCGGAGGCGGTCGTGGGGTAGGTCCCGTCCGTGCCGCCGGTCGGGGCGTCGGTGGCCGCGGCGCCGGTCGGCGTCGGGTCCCCCGCGTACGTGCTCTGCGCGGGGGCGCTCGCCGGAGGCGTGGGGGACGGGCCGGCCGACAGCGTGGCCAGGCGCGGGACCAGCAGCGCCGCGGTGATCCCGAGGGCCGCCACGACCGCGCCGGCCCCGGCCAGGACACGGGCGCGGGATCTCCCGCGGCCTCCTCCGGGAGCGGTCTCCTCTCCGGCCCGGCCCGCCGACGGCGACGTCACCGGCGACAGGGACGGGCCGTGCGGCGGTGCGGGCGCGGCGGGCGGGACGCCGTGCACGCCCGCGCCCGCAGGCAGCGGCCCGGGCGCGGTGCCGACCAGTTCGAGCAGCAGGTCGCGGGCGGCCGGGCGGGCGGCGGGGTCCTTGGCGAGGCAGCGTCCGACCAGCGCGCGCAGGGGCGGCGGCAGCGGCGTCAGGTCCGGGAAGGTCGTCATGATCCGGTGCAGCACGGCGGCGACGTTGTCGGCGCCGAACGCCGCCCGGCCGGTCGCGGCGAAGACGATCGTCGCCCCCCACGCGAACACGTCGGAGGCGGGGCTGGCCGGATGGCCCGCGATGTGCTCGGGCGCCAGGTAGGCCGGGGTGCCCACCGGGCCCGCGTTGATCGTCTCGCTCTCGCCCTGCCGGGCGATGCCGAAGTCGACCACGCGGGGACCGTCCGGACCCAGCAGCACGTTGCCCGGCTTGAAGTCGCGGTGCACGATGCCCGCGCTGTGGATCGCCGCCAGCGCGGTCGCCGTCCCCACCGCGAGCCGTTCCAGCTCGCCGCCGCGCAGCGGCCCCGACGCGCTCACCCGCTGCTGGAGCGAGGGGCCGTCGACGAACTCGCTCACGACGTACGGCTCGCGCCCGTCCACCACCGCGGTGATCACCCGGGCGGTGCAGAAGGGAGCGACGCCGCGCAGGGCGTCGAGTTCACGCGACAACCGGGCCCGGACGACGGGGTCGAGCCCTGTCTTGAGCACCTTCACCGCGACCGGTGCGCCGTCGGGCGCGTGGCCCAGGTAGACGACGCCTTGGCCGCCCTCGCCGAGCCGTCCGCTGATACGGAACCCGCCGAGCGTACGCGGGTCATCTGGCTCAAGGGGGGCGACCATGGGTCACACCGTAGCGATCCCGCGGCCGGTCCGAAATCAGAGGAGGCGCAGGTTCACCGCGTCGGCGAGCGCGCGCCGCCCGGCGTCGCTCAGGTGCAGGTGATCACCCGAGTCGTACGAGAGGGCCAGTTGCTCGGGGAACTCGGGGTCGCGCACGGCCCGGTCGAAGTCGAGCACGCCGTCGAACGCCCCGCTCGTGCGGATCCAGGTGTTCAGCCGCTGCCTGATCTCCTCACGCTCCGGGGTCCAGGTGCCGAAGCCGTAGAACGGGGTGAGCGTGGCGCCCAGCACCTTGACCTTGCGGGCGTGCGCCTCGCGGATCAGCCGCTTGTACCCGTACACGATGGGTTTGATCGAGGTGTACGCACCCCGGGAGATGTCGTTGATCCCCTCGTAGACCACCACCGTGCGCACCCCCGGCTGGGACAGCGCGTCGCGGTAGAACCGGGTGACGCCGCTCGGGCCGACGTTGGGCCGCAGCAGCCGGTTCCCGGAGATGCCGGCGTTGAGCACCCCCATCCGCCGCGACGGCGCCTCGTGGGCCAGCCGCTGCCGCAGATAGTCGGTCCACCGGCGGTTGGCGTCGACGGCCTGGCCCGCGCCGTCGGTGATCGAGTCGCCGAACGCGACCACAGAACCGATCGTGGCCGCGCCCGCCTCCACCGCGAGGCGGTCGAGGAAGTACCACTGCGTGCTGGTGTAGGTGAAGCCCTCGCCGCTCTCCTCGGCCGTGTGGTCACCCGGGTCCGACAGATAGGTGGTGCTGTAGGCGCGTTCGTGCCCGGTGACCCCGTCGACCGTGCCGGGCAGGTGGAGGCTGACGACGACGGCGGAGCCGCCGGCGATCCGGCCGGGGATCGGGTCGCTCCAGACGGCCTGGCCCGGCGCCACCTTCACCGCCGCGCGCCCGCGGAAGGTCACCGGCCGGTTGGTGCCCGTGAGGATCTCCGCGCCGTACGCCTGGACGCCCACGTGGACGTTCGCGAACGTCACCGGCGCCGCGCCGAAGAGGTTGGACAGGCGAAGGCGCATCCCGCTGCCGCCGATGCTGGCACGCACGACCATGCGCACGGTCTGCCCGCCGAGTGCCGCCGGGACGCGGTAGGTCGAGGTGGTCCACGAGCCGACCAGGCGCCGCCGTACGGGCGCCTCACCGCCGGGCCGCGGCGCGGCCTTCCGGTGTCCGCCAACCGCCGCGGGTCTCAGCGCGGCGGAGGACGTGGGGTGCCGCCGGGCGGTCGCGGCTGTGGGGGACTCCGCGTGGACGGGCGCCGTGGGGAGCGCCACGGTCGTGCCGCTGACGGCGAGGGCGAGAGCGGCCATGGTCAACCGGTGAGCCGGCCGTGCCATCCGGGTCCTCCATGTGGGGTGTCGCTGCCTGGGGCGGGGTCCGTGGCGGCGGCGATCCCGATCGTCGCACCGGATCCGATGATCGAGAAGCCTCCGCGACGCCATACATTACGGCTGTTTGACGAACACTGGGTGAGAACTTGCCCGTCAGGCGCGGCGGTCGATCCCATTCTGGTTGAATCTTGACTGTAGCGTTGACCGTTCTCCGAGCCGTTTGACGTCCTGGAGGACCAGACGGATGCTCCCGTCCACGCGTGACGACGACGTCCCGGCGGCCCGGCCGCCCGCCCGCCGGCGTGGTTCGCTGGCCGCGCCCGCCCTCGCGGGCGTGGGGGCGGCCGTGGCGAGCGCTCTCGGCACCTCGCTCGACATCTGGACGCTGCCGGTGCCCGCCCGGGTGGCGATCACCGTGGTGGTGGCGGCGCTTGTCGGCACCCTGACCTGGGCCACGCTCGCGCCCCAGTCCGCGGAGTCCGGCCGGCGGGCGGCGAGGGGGACGCCGCCGCCCGCCGAGCTGCCGCCGGTCATCGCGCACTTCACTGGGCGGCGTGAGGTGCTCGCCGAGCTGCGCGAGCGGTTCGGCGCCCGGAACCGTCCTTCCGCGGGCGACCAGGACGCTCCGCTGGTCGTGTCGCTCTACGGGCGGGCCGGCGTCGGTAAATCGGCGCTGGCCACGCGGTTCGCCCACGAGGTGATCGGCGAGTTCCCCGACGGCCAGCTCTACTTCGACCTGCGGGGCGCGGACGGGGCGGTGCGGCCCGAGGAGGTGCTCGCCGCGTTCCTGCGGTCCCTCGGTGTCCGGCTGACCACCGATCCCGGCGGCATCACTGAGCTGCAGAAGCTCTGGTGGACGTGGACCAAGGACCGGCGCGTCCTGATATTCCTCGACAACGCGCAGAGCGGTGAGCAGGTCAGGGTTCTGATCCCGCCCGAACCGGGCTGCGCCGTGATCGTCACGTCCCGGCAGCCGCTGTTCCTGCGCAACCGCTACGACCGGCAGCTCGCCGTCTTCACCGAGGCGCAGGGGGTCGAGCTGCTCGCCCGGCTCGCCGGAGACGAGCGCGTCGCCGCCGACCTCGACTCCGCCCTCGCGATCGTACGGCTGTGCGATCGGCTGCCGCTCGCCATCAGCATCTGCGGCGGCCGCCTGGCGACCAGGGAGCGGTGGTCCCTGCGGGAACTGGCCGACCGGCTCGCCGACGAGCGGCGCAGGCTCGGTCAGCTGGAGGTCGGCACGCAGATCGACCGCAGCGTGCGGGCCTCGCTGCAGCTCAGCTACGACGACTGCACCGGCATCCAGCGCCGGTTGCTGCGCCTGCTCGGCCTGCTGCCCGCGCCGGACGTGCAGGCGTGGGTGGCGGGCGACCTGCTCGGCGCCTCGGAGCTCGACGGCGCCGACCAGCTGGAGGCCCTGGTCGACGCGCAGCTGGCCGAGTGCTCGGGCCGGGACGCCGTCGGCCGGATGCGCTACCGCCTGCACGACCTGGTCCGGCTGTTCGCCAGTGAGGTCGCCGTACGGGAGGAGCCCGAGGACCGCCGCCGCGCCGCCATCGAGCGGGTCCTGTACGGCTACCGCCGCCGGGCGGAGAGCGCCGCCACCGAGCGCTGGCCGCAGGACTGGCGGCGGCGCGGCATGCGCTCCGGCGCCGAGAGCGGAGAAAGCGGCGAGGTCTCCTCGGCTGCCTGGTTCACGGCCGAACGGCTCGCCCTGCTGTCCGCCGTCCACATGGCCGGGTCGCAGGAGCTGTGGGACCTCGCCTGGGCGACCGGGCGCGCCTTCTGCTCGCTGTGTCACTCGCTGCGCGCCTACTGGTCCGACTGGCGGGAGGTCGCCGACCTGGTCTGCGAGGCCGCCGAGCGCACCGGCGACTCCAGGGCCGTGGGGATCGCGCTGATGGAACGGGCGGCGGTCGTCGGCGGCAGCGGGAGATCCGCCGCGGCGAGGGCGGACGCAGAGCGGGCGCTGGAGATCTTCACCGGTCTGGGGGAGTCGTGGTGGGCGGCGCGGGCCATGCGGACGGTCGGGATGACGCTGTTCGGCGAGGGGAACCTCGACCGCGGGCAGGGGTACCTCACCGGCGCGATCACCGCGTTCAAAGCCGAGGACGACCGCTGGTGGCAGGCGCGCACCCAGCGCAACCTGGCCGAGCTGCGCCTGGCCCAGGGCAGGCTCGCCGAGGCGAGGCAACTCCTGGAGGACTCTCTCGCGGTCTTCGAGAGCGGGGGCAACCGCTATTCGGAGGCGCAGACCCAGCGGGTGCTCGGGGAGGTGCTGGCCGCCGAGGCTCGCGAACTGCTGAAGGACGGGGACGCCGCGGCGGCCGAACGGAGGTTCGTCCTTGCGGGCAACGCGCTGCGCTTCGCCATCCGGGCGTTCCACGAGCGTGGGGAGGAGTGGGAGGAGGCCCGCTGCCTGCGCGCCGCGGGCGAGATCGGCGACCCGCACAACGGCCTGCGCGAGTACGCCGGGGTGCGCCTGGCGAAGGAGACGCTCGAGAAGCTGGGGGACCCCTGGGGCGTGGCCAGGACCCGGTCCTCCGAGGGCGCGGCGCTGGCCAGGCTGGGCCGCGCCGACGAGGCGGTCGCCGCGCTGCGCGAGGCCGTGGGCGAGTTCGCGGAGCTGGGCGACCGCTGGTGGCAGGCACGCGGCCTGCGCACGCTCGGCGAGGTGCTGCTGGAGGCGGGCCGCAGGGAGGAAGCGCACGAGCCCGTCGCCGAGGCCTTGGAGATCTACCGCAGCCTCGGCAACGAAACCGGCGTCTCGCGCGCCCAGGCCCTGCTCGACCGCGTCACCCGGACCTGACCCGACGCTCGCGACCGCCGCGGGCGCGGTGCTCGAGCCTCCTCAGGTGCGGAAGGGACCTTGAGACATGTAGCGGTATCGATGCGACAGCGGGTGCAGACCTTCACTCTGCACTCATCTTTCCGTCATAGAGGGACGGATAGGCTCGGCAGGATGAATGCATACGAGCGTTGGATTGTGCTGCGAGGCGCGGCTAACGTACGCGACCTCGGGGGTCTGCCGACCGCGGACGGCGGGACCACGGTGTCCGGCCGGATCCTGCGGGCCGACAACCTGCAGGGCCTGACCGAGGATGACGTCGCGCTGCTCGTGGGCGACCTCAAGCTGCGGCACGTGGTCGACCTGCGATCGGAGACCGAGGTACGCCTGGAGGGGCCCGGCCCGCTGACCCTGCTGCCGGAGGTCGGCATCCACCACCACAGCCTGTTCGCGGAGGGCGGGCGCCTCACCGACGTCGAGGCCGACACCGTCGACGACAGGGCGCTGCCGTGGCAGGGGGAGCGCGACGAGAAGGACCTGGCCGAGCTCCGCGTGACCGGCTACTACTACGGCTACCTGCGCGATCGGCCCGACTCCGTGGTGACCGCCCTGCGCGTGCTCGCCCGTGACGACGGCATGGCCGTGGTGCACTGTGCGGCGGGCAAGGACCGCACCGGCGTGGTCTGCGCCCTGGCGCTCGCCGTGGCGGGCGCCACCCGGGAGGCGATCATCGAGGACTACGTCGCCACCGGCGAACGTCTGGAGGGCATCCTCGCCCGGCTGCGCGCCAGCCACACCTACCGCGCGGACCTCGACGCGAAGCCGGCCGACAGCCACCTGCCGCGGCCGGAGTACATGGACCAGTTCCTGACGACGCTGGACGCCCGGTTCGGCGGCGCCCTCGGCTGGCTGCGCACCCACGGCTGGACGGACACCGACACCGAGGCACTGCGCGGCCGCCTGCGCGACTGACAGCGATGACGTGGACGGGGCCCGGGTCGGACGAGGGTCTCCCCGCCCGTCGACCGTGACGACCTGGCCGGTGACGTGGTTGCCGGCCGTGAGGAACAGGGCCGCGGCGGCCCGGTGGCTACTCCTCCCGCTGAGGGAGGGGCACCACCTGGCCGCGGGTGGCCGACAGGACCGCGGCCTCGAGGACGGCGATGGTCTCGGCCGCGTCGTCCGGCTCGACCGGGGGCGCGGCGCCATCCCGCAGGCAGGCCACGACGCCCTCGTAGAACCGCTGGTACGCCCCGGGTTCGGTGCGGACCTGGCGGGCGTCGCCCTCCACCCCCAGCGTGCCCCAGTGCTCGGAGGGCTCGGCGCCCCAGCCCGCCTCCTCGCCGGGGCCCCCGCCCGGGCGCTCGCCCGCGCGCAGGCGCTCCTCCTGCGGGTCCAGTCCCCACTTGACGTACGACGCGCGGGAGCCGAGCACCCGGAACCTCGGGCCGAGGTTCGCGGCGACCGCGCTCATCCACAGGTGAGACCGGGTCCCGTTCCGGTGGGTCAGCGCGACGAACGCGTCGTCGTCGTTGCGCACCCCGGCCCGCCTGACGTCGGTCTCCGCGTACACGTGGGAGACCGGCCCGAACAGCCGCAGCGCCTGGTCCACCAGGTGGCTGCCGAGGTCGTAGAGGGTGCCGCCGATCTCCTCGGGGCCGCCCGACTCGCGCCAGCCGCCCTTGGGCGCCGGCCGCCACCGCTCGAACCGCGACTCGAACCGGTGGACCTCGCCCAGCTCGGGCAGCAGCCGGCGCAGCGTCAGGAAGTCGCCGTCCCAGCGCCTGTTCTGGAAGACCGTCAGCATCAGCCCGTGGTCGCGCGCGAGCCGTACGAGGTCGCGAGCCTCGGCGGCGGTGCCGGCCAGCGGCTTGTCGACGACCACGGGAAGACCGGCCTTCAGCGCCTCGGCCGCCAGCGGCACGTGGGTGCGGTTCGGCGTCGCGATCACCACGAGATCGCAGCGGTCCCACAGGGCCTGCGCGGCCGGGACGACGTCCGCACCGGGATGGTCCGCGCGGACGCGCTCGGCTCTGGCCGGGTCGCGGGTGACGACGGCGGTCAGGCGCAGTCCCGGCGTGGCGGCGATCAACGGCGCGTGGAAGAAGGATCCGGCCGGACCGAAACCGGCCAGTCCGACACGGATTTCGGGGGCGTCGGAGAGCGACATGGAGGGAGGTGGTCCTTTTTATTCGGATGCTCAGGGGGCGCCGTTCGCGGTTCCCCGGCGCTCAGCCGTCGCGGTCGTCCCGCTCGGCGAGGAACGCCTCGAACTGGGCGGCGAGTTCGTCACCGGTGGGCATCTGCGTCTCCTCGGCCAGCAGGCTCTCCCGTTCGGCGCCTGACTGGAACGCGTCGTACTGCTGCTCCAGGCCGCGGATCGCGCCGGCCAGCTCCTCGGACGCCGCGATCTGCTCCTCGATCTCGGTGTTGGTCTTGTCGGCCGCGTCCCTGAGGGCGTCCATGGGGAACACCAGCCCGGTGCCCCGGGTGACGGCCTCCAGCGCCGTCACCGCGGCCTGCGGATACTCCGCCTGGGCGAGGTAGTGGGGCACGTGGATCGCGTAGCCGAGCGCGTCGTGGCCCTTGGCCCCGAGGCGGAACTCGATGAGCGCGGCGAGGCTCCCCGGCACGCGGACCTTGCCGAACGGGCTGGTCTGCCCGTGCACGAGGTCGGGACGCGTGGCGTGGGCCGTCAGGCCGAGCGGCCGGGTGTGCGGGACGCCCATCGGGATCCCGTGCACGGTCACGAGCCTGCCGGCGTTGAGCCGGGTCACCAGCATGCCGACGGCCTCGGTGAACAGCTCCCACTCCCGGTCCGGCTCCGGGCCGCTCATGATGAGGAACGGCGTGCCGGTGACGTCCTTGGTCAGGTAGACGGCGAGCTCAGGAGTGTCGTAGTCACTCCAGTGATCGGTGTCGAAGGTCATCGGCGGGCGGCGTGACCGGTAGTCGATCAGCCGGTCCACGTCGAAGGTCGCGATGACCCGGTGCTCCAGTTCGGCGAGGAGGTGCCCCAGGGCCAGCCGCCCGGCGGCACCGGCGTCGACGAACCCCTCGAAGTGGTAGAGCAGCACCGGATCGGTCAGCTCGGGCAGGTCCCCGTCGAGCCGATAGAGATCCGTGGGGTCGGACACGTGTCCCAGCCTTTCTCACGAAGTCTTTACCTACTGAACCTACGGGATCCCCGGTCGATTCCGTGCTCGACACCGTGCTCGCTGCAGGGGCGGTAGCGGCGACCCTACCGTTGGACTATGGGGAACATGGACCCGGACCCGGAGCTGGAGGAGTTCGCCACCAGGCTTTTCGACCTCGCGAGGTCGGGGCGGGCCGAGGCGCTGTGCGCCTACGTCGACGCGGGCGTGCCGGTGAACCTGCGCAACCAGAAGGGCGACACCCTGCTCATGCTGGCGGCCTACCACGGGCACGCGGCCACGGTCCGCGCCCTGGGCGAGCGGGGCGCGGACCCGGATCTCGCCAACGACCGCGGGCAGACCCCGCTCGCCGGGGCGGTGTTCAAGAAGGAGCCCGAGGTGGTGCGGGCGTTGCTGGAGCTGGGAGCCGACCGCTACGCCGGGACGCCGTCGGCCGTCGACGCCGCACGCATGTTCGGGGACGCGGAGATCGTCACGCTTCTGGAGGGCTGAACCGGCCGAGCCGACCCGGCTGACTGGTGTGTCCGTAATTAGGGGAGGTCTGGCGTCGTCCAACCGGTAGGACCATGCTTGTCGGATGGCTACTGCGAAAGCGGATTCCCTCAGCGGGCGCCCCCTCCGCCTTCCCTCCCTCACCTGCCCCTTCCCGAGTGCGGTGAACCCGCACGTCGACGAGGTGAACCGGGACACGCTGGCCTGGCTGGCCGCCTCCGGTATGATCGCCGACGACGACCAGTTCGAGCGTTTCCGGCTCGCCCACTACGGATGGCTCGGTGCCCGGACCTACCCGTACGCCTCCCGGGAGCTGTGCCAGCTCGTCACGGACTGGTGCGTGTGGCTGTTCGCGTTCGACGACGCCTACTGCGAGTCGGACCGGCGGGCGGCCGAGATCGCCCGGGCCCTGCCCCAGCTCTACGGCGTCGTCGAGGAGCACGCGGAACCGGTCGACAACGTCTTCGCCCGGGCGCTGCTCGACATCAGGACCAGGATCGCCGCCCACGCCACCGCCGACCAGCTCGACCGCTGGTGCGCGATGACCAAGGACTACCTGTTCGCGCAGGTGTGGGAGGCCGCCAACCGGGAGGACGACGTCGTCCCCACGATCGACGACTACATCTTCATGCGCCGCAGGACCGGCGCGATGCTGACCGTCTTCGCCCTGATCGACGTGGCCGCCGAGGTCCGCCTCACCGTGGACGAGTGGCGCGACCCGGTCGTGCACGAGATGACCGAGCACGCCAACGACGTGGTCGTCTGGGACAACGACCTCATCTCGTACGCCAAGGAGCGGGGTGAGGCGAACATCCGCAACAACCTCGTCAGCGTGCTCGTCGGGCACACCGGCTGCACGGTCCAGGAGGCGATGGACCGGATCGGCGCGATGCGCGACGAGGCGGTGGCCGCGATGGCGGCGCTCACCCCGGCCACCGAGGCGCTCGGCTCGCCCGCGGTCGACGCGTACGTGAACGGCCTGAAGTACTGGATCAGCGGCAGCGTGGACTACTCGCTGACCAGCTCACGGTACGTCGGCGCGTGGCAGTGATCTCTGCCGGGACCCCCGCCGGTTGATCCGGGGCCCGGTCAGTCCAGGTGGAAGTCGTCGAGATCGTCCAGCGCGTACTCGACGAGGTCGCCCAGGCTGTACCGGGCTCCGACGGTGTAGGCCTCCTCGTAGGCGGCGTCGCCGATCAGCTTCTTGCACTCCTTGACGCACTGTTCGTGCTCGGTGGTGAAGAAAGGCGACCCGAACTGCGGCAGCCCGAAGGTCCGCCAGTTGGCCTGGGCCGCCCCGAGAAGGACCGCCGTCCGCTCCGGGTCGCCGGCCTCCAGGCTCAGCGTGGCGAGGTTGTCCACGCACAGGACGATGCCGAGCACGTCGTGGAAGTGCCGCTTGATGCGCAGCGACTCCTTGCACGCCACCAGCGCCTCGTCGCGCCGGCCGGTGGCCCGGTGCACCAGGGAGGAGACGTACCAGGCGTAGGAGCGCAGCCACAGCTCACCGCGTTCCTGGCAGACCTGCAGGCAGTCGACCAGCAGCGTCTCCGCCTCCGCGAACTCGCCCTGCGCGAGCAGCACCATGGACAGCTCGACGATCGCCGGCAGCAGGCCCGGGTTCAGCTCCCGTCCGCCGCGGTGGAACTCGATCGCGACGCCGAGCAGCGCGGTGGCCTTCTTCGCGTCGCCCTGCAGCATGGCCGCGGTGCCCTGCATCTTGGTCGCGAGCAGCACCGCGCCCGAGTCGCCCACGCGTACCGCGTCGGTGCTGCACTGCTCGGCCGCGCCGAGCGCGCCCGCCATGTCGCCCTGGGCGCTGCGGATGTAGGCCAGCACCCACAGGGCCTTGCAGCGCTCCTTGCTCGGCGAGGGGCTGGCCTTGAGCGCGCGGTCCAGGTAGACCACGCCCTCGCGGGCGAAACCGCAGGCGACCCACAGGAACCACAGGGCCGACAGCAGCTCCAGGCCGACGCGCTCCTCGCCCGGAGTCGACAGGCAGAAGTCGAGCGCGACGCGGATGTTGTCGTGCTCCTGGCGCATCCGCGTGTACCAGTGGACCTGGCGCGGGCCCGACCACGAGTGCTCGCTGCGCTCGGCGAGCTGGAGGTAGTAGTCGCGGTGGCGGCGCCGCAGGTCCTGCGTCTCGCCGAGCTTGTCCAGCCACTCGCCGCCGTACTGCCGCAGCGTGTCGATCAGCCGGTAGCGCTGGCCCGCCGGGGTGGGGAAGCTCAGCAGGACCGACTTGTCGACCAGGCCGCCGATCACGTCGAGGATCCGCTCGGAGGGCAGGGCGTCGCCGGCGCAGACCTGCCGGGCTCCGTCCAGCTCGAAGTCGCCGGCGAACACCGACAGCCGCGCCCACAACAGCCGCTCGGCCGGCTCGCACAGCTCGTGGCTCCAGCCGATCGCCGCGCGGAGCGTCTGGTGCCGCGGCAGCGCCGTACGGCTGGCCCCGGCGAGCAGGCTGAACCGGTCGGCGAGCAGGGCGAGGATCTGCTCGACCGACAGCGTGCGCAGGCGTACGGCGGCCAGCTCGATGGCCAGGGGGATCCCGTCGAGGCGGCGGCACAGCTCGGCGACGGCCGTGATGTTGTCCTCGTCCACCACGAAGTCGGGCACGACGGCGGAGGCCCGCGCGCCGAACAGCTCGACGGCCTCGTTGGTGAACGGGCTCTCCGAGGGGTTGTCGCCGGGCACCGACAGCGGTGGCACGGCGGCCGTGTACTCGCCCGGCGCGTTCAGAGACCGCCGGCTCGTCGCGAGGATGCGCAGGTGCGGCGCCGTGCCGAGCAGGTCCTGGGTGAGCCGGGCGCACGCGTCGACCAGGTGCTCGCAGGTGTCCAGGATGAGCAGGAGCTCCCGGTCGGCGAGCCACTCGGTGAGGGTGTCGGAGCCCTCACGCGGCGACTGGTCGGCGATGCCGAGCGCGGCCGTGATCGTGTGGTACACCATCGCCGGGTCCTGCAGCCGGGCCAGGTCGACGTACCAGACGCCGTCCCGGAACTGCCGCCGCACCTGGTGCGCGAGACGCAGCGCCGTGCGGGACTTGCCGACCCCGCCGATGCCCGTGACGGTGACCAGCCGGTGCTCCTGCAGTCTCTGTCTGAGTGACGCGAGCAATCGCGTCCGCCCGACGAAGCTGGTCAGCTCCACGGGCAGGTTGCCCTCTTGCCGCCATCCTGCTGGCGTTGCCATGCCGCCTCACGGGGGGTTCGTCCGGCGTGCTCCCTGCTCCCGCATCGTACCTTTGGGTGCGGTTGGCTGTCTGGTGGTACGAGCGTGACCTTTGCCCGGCGGCGAGACGGGCGAAATCTCCCCTCCGGGGAAGGAGCCCGGCGCGCCGCCCACGGTGGCCGCACCGGCTCCACGGCACGCGGCGATGCCAGTAGCATTGGGTGCGTGAGTGCGCAGCATCCGGATGACATGCGTCCGGTGGACCTCTTCGACGAGGGGCTGCCGGTGCTGCCTGACCAGACGAGCGACGACACCGATCTCGGGTGGGGCGAATGGCGCTCTGACTCCAACGTCTCCCGCCTGCTGGAGGAACGCCCCCCTCACTGGGACTAGTGCCTCTCCCGCCGGTCTTCGCCCCGTCGCGTCGCCCAGAGCGGCACCGCCAGCTCGAACCAGACGGCCTTTCCCCTGCGCGTCGGGCGCACGCCCCAGTCGCGGGACAGGGATTCGACGATCAGCAGGCCCCGGCCGCCCTCGTCGTCCGGTGACCTGTCGCGGGCCCGCAGCGGAACGCGGGCCTCGTCCTCGACCTCGCACCGCAGGACGCCGTCCCGCAGCAGGAGCGTGAGGATCGGCTCCCCCCGACCATGTCCCAGGACGTTGGCGACCAGCTCACTGACGAGCAGTTCGGCCACATCGGGCACCTCGCCGTCCGCGCTGCCCGCCCAATCGCGCAGCGCGGCGCGGACGAACCGGCGCGCCCGGCCCGTTGAGGACCCGTCGGTGGGGAGGACCCAGGAGGCCCGGCGGGCCTTCGGCATGCCGTCGTCCGTTACGTCGTCCGGCGCCGCCGGGAGCCGTTCCCCCGGCAAGGCGCCGTCCGGCCGCCGCGCCATGGGGACGAGCGTGGTCACGCCCATGAACTCACGCGGCCTGTGCACAGCAGGCCCGGTGTGGGAGCAGGCTCCGGCCGTCGGGCAGGAGTTCGCCGGTGTCCTCGAACACGACGACACCGTTGCAGAGCAGCCCCCACCCCTGCTCGGGGTGGAAGGCCACGAGACGGGCGGCGTCGTGGTCGGGGGCGTACGCGGGCGGGCACGGCGGGGTGTGTGGGCACATGCGTGTCACCTCGATCCCTCAGCAGACGGCGGACAGTTCGCGAAGAGCCGGTTCTGGCCGGGCGACCAGGCGGAGCAGGCGGCCGAGCGCGGCGTTGACGCTCAAAGGCCGTTCGAGCATCAGGTTGTGGCCGGTCTCCGGCAGCACCACGAGGCGGGCCGAAGGCAGGGCGCGCGCGATCGCCTCGCTGTGCCCGGCCGGCGTGACGAGGTCGTCGCCGCCGGCCAAGATCAGGGTGGGGATCTCCCGCAGCGCCGCGAGCGCGGCGAACCCGTCGTACGCCATCAGGGCCGGGTAGAAATCCCGGAACACCTGCGCGGGGGCGGAGCAGATGAGCCGGACGGCGGCCTCCCGCACGTCCGACGGCGCCTGGGAGGTGAAGGAGTAGCGCCGCACCAGCAGGTGCACGATCTCGTCCACGGCGTGGCGCCCGGGGCGGGGCGGGTCGTCGCCGAGCAGCCTGAGCAGCGCCGGCACCAGCGGACGCAGCAGCCGCGCGCCGTACGCCGGGAGGCCCAGGGTGACGCCGTCCAGCCCGCCGGCCGAGGTCGCCAGCAGCGCGACGCCCGTGATCCGCCGGCCGAACAGCTCCGGGTGCGCCTGTGCCAACGCCATGATCGTCATGCCGCCCATCGAGTGTCCCACCAGGACCACCGGCCCCGCCGGGACGACCTCGTCGAGGATCCGATGGAGATCGCGGCCGAGCTGCGCGATTGTGGCCGACCCCGCGACGCCCCGGCCCGACCGGTTGTGACCACGCTGGTCGTACGTCACCACACGGGCTTTGCCGGCGAAGGCCGTCCGCTGGTTCTCCCAGCAGTCCAGGCACGAGGACAGGCCGTGGCAGAAGACGATCGTCGTCTCGGCGCCGGCGGGGCCGTCCACCATGACGTACAGCTCCACCCCGTCGTCGGCCACGACGATCCGGGACGTGCCGCCGGCCCGCTCCGGGCCCGCGCCGGCCCTGCCCGGCATCGGCGCGGCCGAGCCCCGGCCGGTGGCCTCGCCGGCCCACGCCTCGTGGCTGTCGGTCAGCATCGCCCGCCTCCTTCCAGCCTCGGGTGATCTCACCCACCGCGCGGTCGCCCGCTGACACTTCCCACGATGGCCTCTGGGGGCCACGCCGTCTGCGCTGGCAGCACCCATCTCAAGGGCGTGGGCACGGCACCCTGGCATGCCAGCTAGCTGCAATGACACGGACGTGCTCCGATGTCACTGTGAATACGTGCCCCTGCGGTGTCTCATCGTGGACGACAGCGACCACTTCAAGGAGGCCGCCCGCCTGTTGCTGGAGGCGGACGGCGTCGCTGTCGTCGGTTCCGCGTCCACGATCGCCGAGGCGCTCGGCCGGTTCGGCGAGCTCCGGCCTGACGTCGTGCTGGTCGACATCGACCTGGGCGAGGAGAACGGATTCGACCTGGCCCGGCGTCTGCACGAAGCGGGCGGCGGGGAGCCGCCGCCGGTGATCCTGATCTCGACGTACGACGAGCAGGATTTCGCCGAGCTCATCGCGACCAGCCCGGCCGTCGCCTTCCTGTCGAAGCCGTTCCTGTCGGGACGGGCCATCGGCGAGATCCTGCGGGGCGCGGAGGCCTGAGCCGGCCCCGTGAATCGGGCCGGGCCGGCGACATCGGGCCGGTCTCAGGGGGCGTGATCAGGGGGCGCCATCAGCGGGCGTCATCAGCGGGCGTCATCAGCGGGCGTCGAGGAACGCGAGCACCGCGAGCACGCGGCGGTGGTCGTCCTCCGTCTCCGGCAGCCGCAGCCTCGACATGATGCTGCGCACGTGCTTTTCGACCGTGCCCTCGGTGATCCAGAGTTTGTGCGCGATCCCCGCGTTCGAGCGGCCCTCCGCCATGAGGGAGAGCACCTCGCGCTCACGCTGGGTCAGCTCCTCCAGCGGATCACGCCGGCGGCGCGCGTTGAACAGCTCGGCCACGAGGCTGGGGTCGACGACCGAGCCGCCGTGGACGATGCGCTGGAGCGTCTCGACGAAGTCGGACAGCGCGGTCACCCGGCTCTTGAGCAGGTAGCCGACCCGGTGCCCGGTGGCGAGCAGCTCCATCGCCTGCTCGACCTCGACGTGCGCCGACAGCAGGAGGATGCCCACCTCGGGAAACTCCGCCCGGATGACCTTGGCCGCCTCGACGCCTTCCGTGGCGTGCGCCGGAGGCATCCGGATGTCGACGATGGCCAGGTCCGGACGGCGTTCCCGCACGAGGGCGAGCAGCTCGGCCGCGTTTCCCGCCTGGCCGGCGACCTCGAACCCCGATCGCTCCAGCAAGCTGGCCAGCCCCTCGCGCAGCAGGACGTCGTCGTCCGCGAGCACCACTCGCGTCGGAGTCTCGTCCACCGCTCTGCCGCCTTCTTCGCATGCCGGGGCTGTCGGTCAGGCATGGCGAGCGACGGCGTTGACCTGGGCTTTCGTCCGTACCCCTATCCGCCGAGCGGGAGTAATGTGGCCTTGTGCGCGCGCGGTTGCTGTCGTTGCTGCTACGCGCGAGCCGCCCGCCCCTCCTGTGGGGCATCCTGACGGGCGCCGCATGCGTGGCAGCCGAGACGTTCATGTCCCTTGCGCTGGCGCAGGTGGCGCCCACCAGCGCCCTGGACGTAGTTTACCTGGTCGGCGTTCTCGTGGTCGCGTACCTGTGGGGCCTGCCGCTCGGCATACTGACCGCGCTGGCGAGCGGCTTCGTCTATGACTTCTTCCTGGTGGAGCCCGTCAACCGGATCACTGTCTTCAGCTCCTGGACGTGGATGCCGCTGCTGATCTTCCTGGTCGTCGGGGTGCTGGTCAGCGTCGCCGCCGTGCTGATGCGAGCGCTGCTCATCGAGGCGGAGGAACGCCGCCGCGAAGCCGATCTCGACGCCAGGACGGCCCGGCTCCTCCTGCGGGCCGAACATCTGGGCTCGGCGCTGCCGATCGTGGCCCGGCGCCTGGCGCAGGGACTCGGTCTGCCGTTCCTGGCCATCGAACTCGGGCCGGTCGGTGACGACCCGCGCCACACCGCGCTGCCGCTGACCGAGGACGGTGCCGGGATCGGCACGCTCGTCGCGCCCGCAGACCTGCCGACGGCCACGATGCGACGCCTGCGGGAGCGGGTGGTGCCCTCGCTGGAAGCGGTGCTGGTTGCGGCGCGCGACCGCGAGGCCATCAGCACCGCCCTGGCGGTGAGCCGGGACGAGCTCGCCAGGATCGCCGAGGAGCAGGCCGCCCTGCGAAGGGTCGCCACCCTGGTCGCGCGGGGGGTCTCGCCGACGGAGATCTTCGGCGCCGTCGCACGTGAGATGGGCCTGATCGTTAAGGCGGACCTCACCGCGATCGAACGCTACGAGCCCGACCGGACGGTCGTCCTGGTGAGCTCCTGGAGCGCGTCGGACCGCGGCTCCCCGCCGCCGGTGGGCACGCGCCGCCCGCTCAGGGACAGTGGCCTGTCCGCCCTCGTCCTGCGGACGGGACGGCCCGGCAGGATGACGGTGGAGGAGGGAGCAGCCGGAGAACTGGACGGGCGGGCCGAGGACAAGGAGATCACCTCCGCGGTCGCCAGCCCCATCGTCGTCGAGGCGCGCCTGTGGGGCGTGATGATCGCCTTCTTCCGCGCTCGGGAGCCGCAGCCGGAAGGGGTCGAGGAGCGCATGCGGGACTTCACCGAACTCGTCGCCACCGCGATCTCCAACGCCCAGGCCCGCGACGAGCTCGCCGCCTCGCGCGCCCGCGTCGTCGCGGCCTCGGACGAGACCCGGCACCGGATCGAACGCGATCTGCACGACGGAGCCCAGCAGCGCCTCGTCTCCCTGGGGCTGCAGTTGCGCATGGCGGAGACCGCCGTGCCGCCGGATCTGCCGAAGCTCAAGGAACAGCTGTCCCACACGGCGGAGGGCCTGACGCTGGTGCTGGATGACCTGCGAGAGCTGTCGCGCGGCATCCACCCGGCGATCCTGTCCAAAGGAGGCCTTGGACCGGCTCTGAAGATGCTCGCGCGCCGTTCGGCCGTCCCCGTCGAGCTGAACGTACGGGTCGACGGACGCCTGCCGGAGCGGGTCGAGGTGGCGGTCTACTACATCGTCTCCGAGTGCCTGACGAACGTGGCCAAGCACGCGCGGGCCTCGCTGGTGTGCGTCGAGGTCGAGGCGGCGGGCGACGCGGCGAGGGTCTGGATCCGCGACAACGGGAAAGGAGGCGCCGACCCGGGCAGGGGTTCCGGGCTGATCGGCCTCATCGACCGGGTGCAGGCGCTCGGCGGTGCGATCGAGGTCACCAGCCCGATCGGCCACGGCACCGCGCTGACAGCCGTGATCCCGGTCGGCGACGGCTGACGGAGCGGTCACTCCCCCCGGCCGGGCGGAGGACCGGCGAGCGGCAGGCGGACGACGAAGCGGGCGCCGCCCTCCGCCGCGTCCTCCACGCCGATGGTCCCGCCGTGCGCTCGCACGATCTCCCGCGCGATGGTCAGGCCCAGGCCCGAGCCGCCCCGGCCGCGGCCACGGGACTCCTCCAGCCGGGTGAACGGCTCGAACACCCTCTCCCGGTCGGCCTCGGCGACGCCGCCTCCGTCGTCGGAGACGGCGAGCTCCGCGTGGGCGTCCTCCTGGCGCACCTCCACCAGCACCCTGCTCCTGGCATGGCGTTGCGCGTTGTCCAGGAGGTTGCCCAGCAGGCGGTGGATCTCGTGCTCGACGGCGTGGACCGCCACGCCGGGGATGAGCCGGAGCAGCACCGGTGACCGGTGCGCCCGGCAGGAGACCTCCGTCCGCACCAGCTCGGCCAGGTCGGCCGCTCTTCTCCCGAGGGGCGGCTTCGCCCCCGCCTTCAGGAGCAGCAGCAGGTCGGATACGACCGCCTGCAGACGGTCCACGTCTCTCAGCGAGCAATCGACGAGCTCGGTGACGTCGGTCTCGGCGGGGTGCAGCCGGGCCTCCTCCAACTGCGCCCGCAGCCCGGCGAGCGGGGTGAGCAACTCGTGCGAGGCGCCGGCCAGGAACCGGCGCCGCTGCTCGGCCCTGCGATCCAAGCACGTTCCGGCGTCCGCGAGCCCCGCCGGCATTCTCTCTGCGGCGTGTACCGGCAGAGCGGCCTCGTCCTCGCCGGGAAAGGCGGGGCCGCGGGTGCTCGGATCACCGGTGGCGGCGGGGTCGTGGTGGCACATGACGCTCATCGGGACGCTGCCGTCGGTGTCGCGGCCCCCGCAGGCCCGCCCCGGCCGTGAGGCGGCGTGCGGCGCCCGCGAGGCGGCGCGAGCGCCTTCGGAGAAGGCGCCCGGCCAGGCCAGGGAGCGGTCGGGTCCGGGAGTGTCCTCGGCACCTGGTCACCTCCGACTGCGGTCGTGGTGCTGTCGCGTTCTCGAACGTCCGGCGGGGCCGTACGGCTGTGGCCGATCGAGGACCACCACGCCGGGCGTGAGGGACGTCGGCCCGGATGTCCCGGGCGGCTTCGATACCACCCTGTTCCTGCCGGCGCCGTCCTGTCTGCGCTGGCAGCCTCCATTCCCGTCCCACCGTCAGCCGTCCCCGGGCCTTCCTGCTAGCTGGAATGCCCGGGGACGCGCGGAGTCCCGTCAGGACACGACGTCCCGGCGCCGGAAGCGGCGGAACGCCAGGGCGACGAGGATCACCGAGTAGGTCACGGAGACCGCCACGCCCTTCACCATGCCGCTGTAGTCGGGCTCGGGCGCGAGCGCGTCGAGCCACGCGGTGTTCCAGAAGGTGGGCAGGAACTCGCGCAGCGAACCCAGCGCCTCGACCGCCTGCAGGATGGTGCTGACGATCACCAGGCCGACCGCCCCGCCGACCGCGCCGAGCGGGGAGTCGGTGCCCACCGACAGCAGGAAGGCGACCGAGGCCACCACCAGCTGGCTGACCAGGGCGTACCCGATCACGACGGCGAACTTGGGCAGCACGTCGGCGGCGGGGATCACCTCGCCGGTCCCCGGAACGGTGATGTCGTTCCACCCGAAGGCCAGCGTGCCGGCGAGCAGGGCCATCAGCGGGAGCACGGTCACCGCGGCGGCCGAGTACGTCAGCGCCACCACCAGCTTCTGGCGCAGCAGCCGGTCGCGGGGCACCGGCGCCGCGAGCAGGTAGCGCAGCGACGACCAGTTCGCCTCGCTCGCCACCGTGTCGCCGCAGAACAGGGCCACGGCGACGACCAGCAGGAAGTTGGCCGACACCGACAGGGCGAAGGCCGCGAAGTTGAGCCCGCCCGCCGTGGCGAGGTCCGACAGCCGCAGGCTGCTCTGACCCTGCCCGGCCGGCCCGAACTGGAACGCCACCACCAGGACCCACGGCAGGGCGAGCAGCACGCCGAACATCCCCATGGTCCGGCGCCGCCGCAACTGCCGCACGAACTCCACGCGGAGCGGCAGCGTGCGCCCCGGCGCGTAGCCGGGCGCCCGGCCCCCCGCGTCGCCCCCGCGCGTGTCCGGTCCGTCCTGGGCGACCGGCGCGGCGCGTCCGTCGGCGGGGACGTCTCCGGTCAGGTCCGTGGCCGGTCGATTCGGGCTCAACGGCTCTCTCCGATCAGGTCGAGGAACACGTCCTCCAGACGTGGCCCGCCGCCGTTGACGGCCGCCGCGGTGCCGAGCAGGTCGCCGACCGGCCCGGCCGACACCAGCCGCCCGCGGTGCATGACGACGACGTGGCTGCAGGTCTGCTCGACCTCGGCGAGCAGGTGGCTGGAGACGATGACGGTGCGCCCCCGCTCGGCGTACGCCCTGAGCACCCGGCGCATCTCGGCGATCTGCGGCGGGTCGAGGCCGTTCGTCGGCTCGTCCAGCACGAGCAGGTCGGGGAGGCCGAGCATGGCCTGCGCGATGGCCAGGCGCTGGCGCATGCCCTGGGAGTAGGTGCGCACCGCGCGCTCCAGCGCCACGCCGAGCCCGGCGATCTCCAGCGCCTCCTCCATGTGGGCGTCCTGCGGCGGCCGTCCCGTGGCCTGCCAGTACAGCTCCAGGTTGGCCCGCCCGGACAGGTGCGGCAGGAAGCCGGGCCCCTCGACGAACGAGCCCAGTCGCGACAGCACCGGAGCGCCCGGGCGAACGCGGTGGCCGAAGATCCGGATCTCGCCCTCGTCGGGGTGGATGAGGCCCATGAGCATGCGCATCGTGGTGGTCTTGCCCGCGCCGTTCGGCCCGAGCAGGCCGAGCACCTGGCCCTTCTCCACCCGGAACGACAGGTCGTCGACCGCCTTCTCTCCGTTGCGGTAGCGCTTGCCCAGCCCGCTGATCACCAAGGGCACCCCGGCCGACTCGGCGTCAGGGGCGTCGCCCGCGTGCGTGCCGCGCCTGGCCCTGCCGGTCAGCAGGAGCACGGCGGCGGCCACGATCGCGACGAGCGGCAGGGCCCACGTCCACCACGCGGGGCCGGTGGCGGGCGTCCGCAGCGCAGCGTCCCCGGGCAGCTCCAGCGCGGGGGTGTCGAGCGCGACCCGGTAGACCGCGGGGGCGGCGGGCGTCGCGTACCCGAGGTCGGTGGTGGACACCACCAGCCGCATCCTGTGCCCGGCGTCGAAACGCCGGTCGATGGCCGGAAGCGTCACGGTGACCGGCGTGCCCGCCTCGCTCGCGGTGACCCGCAGCGGCGCGACCAGGCTCGACGGGAGCACCGGCAGCGCCCCCCCGGAGACGTCGTAGAGCTTGGCGAACAACGTGGCCTCGCCCGTGCCGTACACCCTGATCGTGATGGTCGGGCTGCCGGTGACCTGCGTGGGTTTGGCCAGCGGGGCGGACTCGAAGACGGCCGCCTGGCCGGGCATGTCCAGCGCGATCGACCCGCCGCCGGTGCCGCCGAGCAGCCCGCCGAGGCCGGGGACCGCCGAGATCGACGCGGGTGACCCGCCCGCCGGGTTGGCGATCGGCTGCTGGGGGCCGTCGAGGGCGACGGTCGTCCGCTCCCCGCCCGTCAGACCCGGGTAGCGGTCCCCGGTCGCGTGCAGGAGCACGGGCCGGCGCGTGCCCGGGTCGCGCCCGCCGTCCCTGGTCACGGTGAACGCGGCGGAGCCGCCGTCACCCGTCGGGGAGCCCGTCCCCTTGAGGTAGCGGTCGAACCAGCCGGTCGTACGGCCGGACAGCCAGTCGGCCTCGCCGTCGCCGCCGTCGTGGCCGCCGTTGAACCAGGCGACCTCGACCGGAGCGCCGGTGGCGGCGATGGCGCGGGCGTTGGCGTCGGCGTGCGAGAGCGGGAACAGCGAGTCATGCTGGCCCTGGAGCAGCAGTGTCGGCACCTTGATCCTGCCGGGCACCGAGACCGGGCTCGACCGCCGAAGGAGGTCGACCGCATCCTGGGTGGCCCGGCCGGTCTCGGCCACCTTCTGGTACATCTCGCAGATCTGCGGCAGGAACCGCCCGCACCGCACCTGGTCGGGCCCGGGCGTCGCCGGGCCTGCCTGTCCGGCCCCCTGCCTGGCCCCCTGTCCGGCCTCCCGGCCCCCGGATCCGCCGGGCGGCTGCGCGGCCGCGCCGGCGAGGCCGGCGAGACCGCCCGCGCCGGAGCCGCCGCCCGGGGCCAGCCGGTCGGCGGCGGAGGTGAAGAAGATGCCGGCCCACATCTTCTTGAACACGCCGTTCACCGGCCCCTTGCCCGAGGCGTCGGGGAAGAGCGCGTCGGCGAGGTCGTACCAGGTGATCTGGGGGACGATCGCGTCGACCCGGCTGTCGTAGGCCGCGGTCATCAGCGCGATCGCGCCGCCGTAGGAGCCGCCGGCGATCCCGACGCGCGGGTCGCCCGGGGCGTCGAGACGCACCTCGGGCCGCCGGGCCAGCCAGTCGATCAGCCCCCGCACGTCCTTGACCTCGTAGTCGGGGGAGTTGAGCGCGATCTGCCCGGTCGAGCGGCCGAACCCGCGCGCCGACCAGGTGAGCACGGCGTAGCCCTGCCCCGCGAGCCGTCCCGCCTGCTCGCGCACGCTCTCCTTGCTGCCGCCGAAGCCGTGGGCGAGCAGCACCGCAGGAGCCCTGCCGCCGGAGGCGGGGGGATAGAAGGTGGCGTCGAGGTCGACGCGCTGGTCGTCCGACGGTCCGTCCATGACGGGGATGACCAGGTCACGATCCTTCACCACGGGGTCGGAGGGCCACAGAGCCCACGTCACGCCTGCGGCCATCAGGATGACCAGCGAGACCACGATCGCGAGGGCACGCCGCCCACCCGGGAAAGCCATGTCGAGATGCTACTCGTCACTCCTGAGAGACAGCTGAGGAGCCCGCCGCGCCTGTGGATGACCGTGCCTCGCCCGTCCGCACCCGAGCAGAGGTACGAATCGTGATGATGGATCGGGGTAATCCCTGATTGCGCCCCACCATGGGGAGCGGCATCATTTCGCGCGTGAATGGAACGCCGCTCAAGCAAGTCCCCGCTCGCGTGATCGAGTGGGCCCTTCCCTACTGGACGAGAGGGGAGGCGGGCAGGCAGACGCCGGAGGACCTCTTCCGGGTGCTCTACCTGGGCTGGCTCGCGGCGTTCGTCCTCAAGGTGCTCGGGTCGAGCTGGGACGTGTCGTGGCACTTCAAGTGGCTGCGCGACGACCTGGCCCCGCCGCACCTGCTCAACACGGCCGGCACGGTGATCGCCGTGGCGCTCACCATCGTCCACTGGTACACCGGCTACGGGGTGGACCGCACGGCCTCCCGCCTGATCGTGTGGGGCAGCGGGGTCTTCCTCATCGCGATCCCGCTCGACCTGATCAACCACCGGGTCAACGGCATCGACATCACCGCCTGGAGCCCGTCGCACGCGCTGCTGTACATCGGCACCGCGCTGATGCTCGCCGGCGTGATCCGCGGCTGGTACATCGGCTCGGGCCGCTACGCGGAGATCTCCGGCAGGCGGCGCGCGCTGGTGCTGGGCGGCCTGTTCGCGTTCTTCCTGGAGAACGCGCACTTCCCCGAGCTGCAGCAGGAGTACGGCGTGCTGGAGCTGGCCTCCTGGGACCGGGGGCAGCCGTACGCCGAGCCGACGCTGCTCAACTTCGCGGCCGAGCAGATGGGGCAGGCCGTGGACCGCGCCATGGTCCTGAAGTTCTCGCTGCCCGTGCCGGACGTCGTCTACGCGGTGTACGCGGGCGTGGTGGGCATCGGGATCCTGGTCTTCGCCCGCGTCATGATCGGCCGGCGCTTCACCGCCACCGCTGTCGCCGCGTCGTACGTGGCCTACCGCTGCCTGATCTGGCCGCTGCTCGTCGGCGGCGGGTTCCCGCCGTCGACCATCCCGTTCTTCTTCCTGCTCGCGGGCCTCTGCGTCGACCTGGCCTTCCTGGTTCCGGTCAGGCTGCTGCGGCCGCTCGCGGGCGCGGTGCTCGCCACCGCGGGCGTGTACGGCGGGCTGCTGGCGCAGGACCGGGTGCTGGAAGCCCCGCCGTACGCGCCGGAGTTCTGGCCGGTGGCGCTCGTCGCGCTGGCCGTCGTGTGGTACGCGGTGGAGTGGTTCGCCGGCCGCCAGGGCCTGACGGCCGCCGCGGCGGAGGACAGGATCGCTCAGGAGAGGCGGGCCGGGGACAGCCAGATAGCGGCCGAGCCGGACACGCCGCTCGATGCCGCGTCGAAGGCGGGGTCCAAGGCGGCGTCGGAGGCGGCGCCCGCGCCCGCCGCCGTGTCCGAGCCCACGGCCTGACGGCCGCCGCCCGCACCTGCGGGTTCTGCCGACTCTGATGTCAAGGGGCCGCTCCCTCGCGGGTGCGGCCCCTTCGGCGTTCCGGTGTCCGATGCCATCGTCTCGTGTCCCGGTGGCCGGGCAGGGCCGTGGGTCAGGCCACCGGGGCCTTGGTCAGTGCGACCGCGACGCCGTACGCGAGGCCCATCACGGTCAGCTCCAGGGCCGCCCAGGCGGCGAACGCCGCCGGGGCCTGACGTGTGACCGCGGGCAGCAGCCGCCAGCGGATGTTGGCCCCCAGCAGCGCGATCAGCGCGGTGAACACCGTCTTGGCGACCACGAGCCGGCCGTAGCCGGTGGTGACCAGCGACGCGGGGAAGCTCTCACCGGGTGTGAGCAGAAGCTCCACCAGGCCGTTGAAGAGCCCGGACAGCCCCACGACGATCAGCGCGTACGTCGCCAGCCGGGAGAACCGGGGCAGCGTGCGGGCGAGCAGATCGCGATGGCGCGGCAGCAGGACGGCGAGTGCGACCAGGCCGCCCACCCAGGCGCAGGCGCCTATGACGTGCAACTCCATCGAGACCATGCTGAGGTCGTGCCAGTACCAGTTCGAGGCGTGCCCGGTGACCGGAAGCGGCAGCAGCCCGAACCCCGCGACGAGCACCCGCAACTCGGCCGGAACCTTCTCGCCGAACCGCACCGCGAGCATCCCCACGGCGGCGCTGGCCAGGGCGCACGACGCGCTCACGATCATGCCCTGCCCCGCGCCGATGCCGTCGACGTAGGCCGCCACGTCGGGAACGCCGCCCGGAGTGATCTCGGCCGCGCTGAGGACGGCCGACGTCAGCGCCGCCGCGCACCAGACCAGCGAGAACAGCACGGCCCAGTGCCGGGCTCTGGCGGCGACCGGCTCGGTCCTGTCCGGGTCGTCGAAGCCGAGGAGCTTGGGGAGCAGGCTGAGCCCGACGGTCGCGGTGGCGGCGAGGTCGAGCACGAGGCGGACGACGGGCAGGCCGTACTGCACGATCGTGCCCGGCATGGGGAGCCCCGGCACCGCCCCGGGCACCGTGAGCCAGGTCGCGATCACGACCGCGAGGACGCCGCCGGCGGTCAGCCCGGCCGCCGGGACCCGGGCGCGGGCCCGCTCCGCTCCGGGCCCGGACCGGCGCGCCGGGACGCGGCGCTCCGAGGTCGCGGTCATGCCGTGCCGCCCGTCGCCGAGCCGCTTGTCTTCGGGCCGCTTGTCTGAGGGCCGCCCGTCGTACCGGCGGGAGAGGCCGCCCGCGCCGGCCCCGCCGCCGTGTCCGCTGCTGTGTCCGCCGTCGTGCCCGCCGTCGTGCCCGCCGCCGTGTCCGCTGCCGGGGGAGCCGGGACCATTCCCTCGCGCATCCGACGGTCGTGCTTCACGAGCACGCGGGCGCACAGCGCCAGCAACGCGGCGGTGACGGCCAGCAGGCCCCAGACCCAGCTTCCGCCGCCCTGACCGGTCGCCGCGCCGGAGCCCGCCGCCCCGGCCGCCGGCGGATCCGTCGGCTGGGCGGCCGTCCCGGGGGCCGCGCCCGCACCGGTCACGCTGAACTTCACGGTGCCGGTGACCGGGTGACCGTCGTTCGACACGATGCGGTACCCGATCGCGTAGGCCCCCGCGGGGGTGCCCGTCCGTACGCCGATGGACACACGCGGGCCGTCCACCCTGACCTCGCCCTGCTCGTAGTGGGCGCCGTCCGGGCCCGTGACGGCGATCCTCGCGTAGTCGCGGCGTACGACCTGGTTGAAGGTGAGCGTCACAGCGGCGGGCATCGCGCCGAGAACCGCGCCGTCCTTGGGGTCGCTGGCGACGAGCACGTCGTGGGCCCGTGCGGGCGTCGCGACCAGCAGCACCGCGAGCAGGGCCAGCAGCGGCGCGGCGAGCAGCCGCAGACGGTTACGCGGCACGGCGGCGCGTACCGCCGCCGGGGGCGGGGCGGTCTGTCCGGTCGTTCGCCGACCGACGCGCGGGGCCGGGGCGTCGTTGCACATCCGGGCGACCTGGTCCACCTGCCTTGCCTTCCTTTTCACCGGGCGCAGACCCAGCCATGGTCCCACTGATCGGAACCTCCCCACGCCCACGGTGGACCCCCGACCGCTGCGGACGGTGCCGTGGTGATCGGCTTCGGTGATGTGCCGGGCGGCGTACGCCTTCTCCTGATTGAGTGAACAACAAGCCGGATTCGCCATTTGGGACCGTACGCCCGCTGTAACGACCGCCACGAAGGAGAGCCATGACCCCCCAGCCGACGGTAGGCGGATCCGAGCGGAACGCGGCGCCGGTGCGGCGCTCGCCGTGGCTGACGATCCTCGTCATCTACTTCGCCGGCGTCGTGGCGGCGATGAGCTACGGCAAGTTCTCCTCGGTCGGGCCGTCGATGGCCGATCAGCTCGGGCTGTCGCTGTCGCAACTGGGCTGGGTGATCTCGGCGGTGGTCGGGGTGGGGGCCGTCGCCGGTCTGCCCGCCGGATATCTGGTCCGCCGGTCCGGCGCGGGCAGGGCGCTGGTCGCCGCCCTGGCGCTGATGGCGGCGGCGAGCGCGCTGAGCGCGGCCGCGGGGAGCTTCGCCTGGTTGCTGGCCGCCCGCGTCGCCGAGGGCGCCGGCTATCTCGTGGTCTCCATCGCCTGCCCGGCGCTGATCCTCCAACTCGCCGAGGAACGGGACCGGGGTCTCGCCCTGTCCGTCTGGGCGACGTTCGTCCCCGTCGGCATCGGAGTGAGCACGCTCGCCGGCGGCGCCGCCGGGGAGGCCCTCGGCTGGCGCGGCTGGGTGCTGCTGATCGCGGGGCTGACGCTGCTGACGACGGTGGCCGTCCGGGTGCGGCTGCCGCGGCCGTCCGCTTCCGGCGCGGTCGCCGGGCCCGTGCCCGGCGCGCGGGCGCTGGCGTGGCCCGCGCTCCTCACCGTGTCCTTCTGCCTGATGGTGCTGGTGACGATGCCGGTGGTCGTGCTGCTGCCCACGCTGCTGATCGACCGGCACGCGAGCTCGGCCGGCGCCGCCGGGGCCCTGACCTCCGCCATCTCGTTCGCCGGCGTTCTCGGCGGGCTGTCCGTGGGAGTCCTGCTCCGGCGGGGCGTGCCGCTCGCCGCGCTCGCCGCGTCGGGGCTGCTGGTCGTGCCGGCCGCCTGGCTGACCTACGTCGCCGACGGGCCGCTGGCCGTCGCGGCGGCCGGCGCGGGGGTCGTCTCCCTGGAGAACGGCTTGCTGGGAGCCCTCGCCTTCGCCGCCCTTCCCCTGGTGCTAGAGCGCCTCGACCACGCCGACGTGGGCACCGGGATGGTGGCCCAGATGGGCAGCGTGGGCGCGCTCCTCGGCCCCCCGCTTTTCGGTCTCGTCGCCGGCGCCTCCGGGTTCGGGGCCGTCGTGCCGGTCATCGTCGCCGGCATGCTGGCCTCGGTCGGGGGGATGCTGCTGGTCACCCGGCACGTGGCCCGCCGTGCCCGAAGCACGGGGGCGTGAGAAAGGACACCGGACGGTGTGACGCCCGGCGGTCTCCAGCCCGGTGATGGGCTGGAGACCGCCGGGCATCGGCTCCGGGCCGTGCCGGTGTCACCGGTCCGGCACGGCCCGGAGGCTTGGCCGTACGTCCGGGCGGAGGCCGCCGCCGGACGTGCGGGCACGGGCGAAGGTCAGATCCTGGTCCAGAGGGCGGGGACGTTCGGCGGCTCCCAGCCCGCCAGCGCGGTGTGCGACTGCCGGCACTGGTAGACCGCGCCGCCGTAGGTCACCCGGGCGCCCGCCGCGTACGCCGTACCGGCGGTCCAGGCCGGGTAACCCGGGCTCGCCGAGGGCGATGCCGAGGGCGAGGCCGAAGGCGACACGGACGGCGAGGCCGAAGGCGAGGCGGACGGCGAGGCGCTCGGGGAAGCGCTGGGGGACGCGGACGGCGAGGCCGAAGGGGACGCTGACGCGCAGGGTCCCTGGTCCAGCCACACCTGCGCGGTGCCCGGCGTCTCGCCCAGGGTCCACCACTGCGCCTTCCAGGTGTGACCGGCGTACGAGACGAGGCCGCCCGTGTAGACGGTCGTGGACGACCACGCGGGGGCCGTGCACGCGCCGGCCGACGGGGAGGCCGAGGGGGACGCCGAGGGGGACACGGACGGTGACACCGAGGGTGACACCGAGGGTGACACCGGGGGAGACACGGAGGGGGAGGCCGTCACGCCGCCCCTGGCCAGGTCCTGGGTGATCCCGTACGTCGTGCCGCCGAAGGAGACCGTCCAGTTGGAGGGGGTGGAGGTGGGCAGGTAGTAGACGAAGGCGACGTCCACCGAGGCGCCCGGCGCGAGGGTCTGCCAGCTCGGCAGCTTGAGCGACACCCGGTTGTAGTCGCCCTTCAGGCCGCCGACGTTGTTCTGCGCGGTGTGGTCCCTGCGGACGATCGTCGAGCCGAAGCCCGACTGGTCGGCCGCGTTGCCCGGCGCCGAGGTGGCGTAGTCGAACTGGAACTCCGTCCCGCCCGGCAGCGTCACGCCCGAGTTGTTGGTGATGTGGATCTTGGGGTTGATCGGGTAGTTGTTGTCGCCCAGGGCGAAGTCGCGGAACTCCACCGAGATGTCCAGCTTCTGTGCCGGGATCGGGGTGGTCGCCCGCACGTTCCCGTACGGCGCGGCGGTCCTGAACGTGTCGTACATCAGCGTGGTCAGCGTGGACCCCGGCTCATACTGGCCCTTGGCGGCGTTCCAGCCGTAGTCGCCCGCCAGCTCCCAGACCATCGTGCCGCCGAGGCCCCTGGAGACCACGTAGTCGGCCTTGGCCCCCACCGACTGCTCGTCCTCCGTCGACAGGAACACCTTCTTGGCGGGGTTCCAGAGCCACGGCGCGACCAGGGTGGAGTCGTAGTGACGCGTGTAGGCGCCGGTCAGCGACGTGTCGGTGACGCCGTAGGAGGCCAGGTAGTCGCCGAGGACGCCCTTCTCCAGGTTCTTGGCGTGCCACATCGGGTTGGACCCCGCGGGCGACTCCTTGCCGGCCGTGTCGAGGTCGTGCCACAGGTTGTCGATGCCGATCGCGCCGTCGCCGCAGCTCGTCAGGCCGGCCCCGGCCGGGCAGGTGGACGAGGGGGCCGTGCCCCACAGGCCGTTCGTGCCGCCCTGCACGTTCCTGAAGCCCCGGGTGTAGTACGGCAGGCCGATGTTGACGCGTCCCGGCGGCAGGGCGCCGCGGAAGTAGTGGTAGGCCCAGTCGGTGTTCAGGTAGCCGATGCCGCCGTACTGCGCCGTGCCGTACACGCCGGCGGCGGCGAGCTCGGCGTCCCTGCCGTCGTCGAACAGCGAGGCGTTGGGGCCGACGTACTTGTTCCAGGCGCCGTGCAGGTCGTAGGACATGATGTTCACGTAGTCGAGGTACTGCGTGACCTGGTAGGTCTCCATGCCGCGCAGCAGGTAGCCGCTGGACGGCGCGGCGACCGTCAGCATGTAGTACCTGCCGTCGGCGGCGGAGGCGGCGTCCAGCCTCTCCCGCAGCGTCTTCATCAGCGCGGCGTAGCCCTTCATGAGGGTGGCGCGCCTGGCGTTGGCGGTCGGCCAGTCCAGCGGATTGCCCGCGTCCTTCATCGAGGTGGGGTACTCGTAGTCGACGTCCACGCCGTTGAACCCGTACGTGCGCAGGAACGACACGACGGAGTCCGCGAACGTCTCGATGCCCGCCTGGGTCGACGTCATCGTGTAGAAGCCGCCGCTCGCCTGCCGGTTCCCCGCGTCGTCGAAGTAGCCGCCGGTCTCGGCCCAGCCGCCCACGCTGATCAGCGTCTTGGTGTCCGGGTGCTGCTTCTTGAACTTGGCGAGGAGGTTGAAGTGGCCCTTGAAGGAGTAGGCGGGGTCCATCTCCGCGCCGGTCACGCCCGGCCAGGTCATCCCGACGGCGGGGTTCTTCGGCGTGCCGGACCCGACGGAGATCTTGTTGTCCGCCCCCACGTGGGTGAATGCGTAGTTGATGTGGGTGACCTTGCCCCACGGGATGTCCGTGACGAGGTAGCGGGTCTGCCCGTTGGATCCGTCGCGCCAGCCGGTGAAGTAGCCGATGATGCGGCGCGGATGGCCGGCGCCCATCTTCTCCCGGCCGTTCTCGTCGTAGGCGAGGCAGTAGGGGACGTCCACCCCGGGCGTCCGGTAGAGCCCGTCGGGCCGGCACGCCTCGTCGCCGGCGGCGGCCCCGGCGGTGCCGCCGCCGAGCACCACGGCCCCGGCGGCGAGCGTGAGGCAGACCGCGAGTGCGGTCCGGGAGAACAGGGAAAGGCGCACAGCCACACCTCCGACAGGCGAAGTGCCGACGTTCCACACCCCGCCCCCAGGGGGTTGATCGGAAGGTAAGCCGGTGTGAGCTGCCCCGTCAATCCTCTCTAATAAGAAACTTTCCTTTTAACTTTTTCTTGAGGCCTGCTTGATCAGGCGAGCAGCCAGCCGTACAGCCAGGCGATGAGTGCCAGACCGGTCAGGGCGGGGACGATCCGGGCGGCGGCGGCGTTCAGCCGGAACGCCTCGACGATCGACAGCCCGGTGGAGACGAGGGCCAGCAGGCCGTACCACGCCAGGCCGTGCGGCACCCCGATCGCCAGTGCGGTCCAGTCCTCCATGGCCGACAGGCTGAGCGCCGACAGCCCGCACAGCGCGACGCCCGCCAGGCCCGCGAGCGCGCTCAACCCGCCGCCGCGCCTGCGGATCAGGGAGACCAGCGCCGCGAGGAGCTGGACGACCGACACGAGCAGGAAGGCCGCGGGGACCGCCAGCGGGATCGGCGACCGGAGCAGCCGGTAGACCGAGGAGGTGAGGGCGAGATCGCCCGGCCGCACGAGCGCGTGCGGCGCGGCGCCGGGATCGCAGGCGCGCGCCGTCGCTGCCGGGTCGTCGAGGAACGCGGCGATCGTCCGGCGTGCGCAGCCGTTCGACAGGAACACGGCGTGCCCGGTCCCGGCGAACTCGGCGAACCGCGCGCCCGGCACGGCCGACACCGCCTCACGCGCGGCCTCCGGCGGGGTGGTGGGGTCGTACCCGCCGCCCAGGACCAGGATCGGCGGGGCCGTGCTCCCGGCGGCCGTGCCTTCCGTGCTCCCGGCCGCCGTGCCTTCCGCGCTCCCGGTGGCCGTGCCTCCCGTCTCGCCTCCCGCGGAGGCGAGGGCGGCGGTCGCGCCGGGCGTCAGCGCGTCGGCCTCGGCCCGCGCGGCGGGCAGCCCCCAGGCGTCGCAGACCGCCGCGTCGACGACCCCGGTGAACAGCCGGGGGCTCCGCGACTCGGGGAAGGTGTTGTCCGGCACCTCGTCCTGGCACTGGACGGCGTAGTACAGCCCCCACTCGTGCGAGGTCAGCCCGTCGCCCGCCGCGTCGACCAGCGGCTGCAGCAGTTCGGTGCGCCCGGCGGCCAGCCCGTCCACGAGGGCCGGCACGATCGGGATCACGTCGGTCTCGTGCAGCGCCTCGGCGAGGATCGTCGCCACGTCGTCCCCGTTGAGCCGTACGGTCAGCCGCTCGCGGGTGAGCGGGTCCCGGGTCTCGTACGTCGCGGGGCGGGCGTTGAGCGCTTTCACCATGGCGTCGAACCTGGCGGCGATCCCCAGCTTGGTCATCGTCGCCGAGAGCGCGGCGGACGCCTCGTCGTACCAGTGGGCGCGCGCGGGAAGCAGGGAGTCCAGCACGACCCCCCGGGTGCCCTCCGGGTCGCGCGCCGCCGCCAGCAGCATCGGGCGGGTGGAATAGCTGACGCCGAACAGGTGCCACCCCGGGTAGCCGAGCGCGGCCCGCAGGTCCACGACGTCGGCCGCGATCTCGGTGGTCCGGTAGCCGCGCAGGTCGACCTGCTCCGCCTCCAGGCGCGACTGACAGGCCAGCGCCTGCCGGGCGAGTGGGACGTTCTCGGCCGCTCCCGGCCCGGGTCCGCGCAGGGTGTCGACGATCCCGCGGGCGATCTCGGGGCAGCTCAGCCTGGGCTCGGAGTAACGGCCGCCGCGCTGTTCGAGGACGACCACGTCGCGGCCGGGGAGCATCTGCGTGAGGAATCCGGTGAGCTGGAGCGAGGCCGATCCCGGGCCGCCGCTCATGTAGACGACCGGATCGGCCGGCTGACCCGAGGCTTCCGGCGCGTGGTGCACCGCGTAGCCGACCTTGATGGTCCTGCTGTTGGGGACGTCGCGCCGCTCGGGGACGAGGAGGTAGCCGCAGGTCGTGCCGGACGGCACGGCGACCGGGCAGGGCCGCTCCTCGACGGACGGCTCCGCCGCCCCGGTCGCCCGGGGAACCATCGGCGCCGAGGCGGCCGCCGCGTGCGCCCCAACCGCCCCATGAGCCGTGGTCCGCACAGTCCCGGCCTCGTCGCGGGCCGGCGCCGCGAGGGCCGCCGACCCGGAACCTCCCAGGAGCACGAGTGCCGCGGCGAATGCCGTGACGGCCGCTCCACCCCAACTCCGCAACCGTCAGCCCCGTCCCGCGAACCCGGCGATATCCGCAGAAACCTTAGCGTGTCCGTCGGCCATCGCGCCCCCGTTCGTCCATGCGCTCCCATTTTGGACGATCATGGGACCGGTTGCGGTTTCATCGTTCCGCCGGGCTTTCACCGGGGACTTGCGGTGCTCTCCCGGATCACCAGATCGGTGGACAGCTCGACGCGGCGGGCCTCGGTGTTCTCGCCCCGGCCCATGGCCAGCACCATGCGCGCGGCCAGCGCGGCCATCTCCTCCAGCGGCTGGCGCACGGTGGTCAGCGGCGGCCACGCGGACCGGGACAGCGGCAGGTCGTCGAAGCCGACCACGCTGAGGTCCTCGGGCACCCGCAGGCCCCGCTGCCTGGCCGCCTCGAACACGCCGAACGCCTGCATGTCGCTGCCGGCGAAGATGGCGGTCGGGGGGTTGTCCAGCGAGAGCAGCGCGTGACCGGCGTCGTGGCCCGAGTTGACCAGGAAGTCGCCGTACCGGATGAGCTCGGGGTCGATGGACACCCCGGCGGTCTCAAGCGCGGCGCGGTAGCCGTCGATCCTGGCCCGGCTGCAGAGCATGTCGGGCGGGCCGCCGATCATGCCGATCCGGGTGTGTCCGAGGTCGAGGAGGTGGCGCGTGGCCGCCAGGCCGCCGTGCCAGTTGGTCGCGCCGACAGACGCCACGCCGGGTGGCGGCTCGCCCTCGGGGTCGACGACGACGAACGGGATCGAGCGGGCGCTGAGCTGGCCCTGCTGCCGCACCGAGAGCCGGGAGCTGACGATGATCACACCGTCCGTCCGCCGCGCCGCGATGCGCTCGAGCCAGTCACGGCCGGGGCCCGCATGCGTGTGCAGCACGGATATCACCACGCTCGCGGCGGCCTCGTGCGCCGCCTGCTCGGCCCCGCGCACCAGTTCCATGGCCCACGGGCTCTCGATCTCGGCGAACACCAGGTCCAGTAAACCGACCGGGCCGTCGCCCTGTCCCGTCCTGCGCTGGTAGCCGTGCTTCTGCAGGAGGCGCTCCACTCGCTGACGGGTCTCCGGCGCCACCTCGGGACGGCCGTTGATCACCTTGGACACGGTCGGAACGGAGACTCCGGCCTCCTCCGCTATCTGGGCGATGGTCACCCGCCTTTTCACTGGCATGAAGCAGATCGTAGCCGAAACTTTCGGGATACCTGAACCGGTTCCTCCTGATGAGACGGTTCATCGTCGTGATCAAGCCGACAGCGCCCTTGACGCTTAACCTCAGCTTTACTTATCCTCCGGACCACGAAACATTCGGATACTGGCCGAAACTTTTCAGCAGCGGGTAGCCGAGGAGAAGCGGGGCCGTCGCCCTCCGGCCACGCCGCCGGTTTCGAGGATTTTCGGAGATTGAGGAGAATCGATGACGCTGCTGCGTGTGTCCGGATCCCGGCTGGTAGACGAGACGGGCGGCACGGTCCGGCTGCGGGGGGTCGGCCTGGGCGGCTGGCTCAACATGGAGAACTTCATCACCGGCTACGCGGCCAACGAGTCCTCCATGCGCGCGGCGGTGCTGGAAGCGCTCGGCGAGGAACGCTACGAGCTGTTCTTCGAGCGCTTCCTCACCTCGTTCTTCACCGAGGCCGACGCCGACCTGCTGCGGGACATGGGCGTCAACTGCGTGCGGATCCCGGTCAACTACCGTCACTTCGAGACGGACGACCGGCCGATGGAGATCATCGAGCGCGGCTTCCGCCATCTCGATCGCGTGATCGGGATGCTGGGTGAGCGCGGCGTCTACAGCGTCATCGACCTGCACGCGCTCCCGGGGGCGCAGAACCAGCACTGGCACTCCGACAACCCCACCCACGTCGCCTCCTTCTGGCAGCACCGGCACTTCCAGGACCGCGCGGTTCACCTGTGGGAGGCGCTGGCCGACCACTACAAGGACAACCCTTGGGTGGCGGGCTACAACCCGATCAACGAGCCGGGCGACCCCAGCGGCAGGGTGGTCGGGCCCTTCTACGACCGTCTGGTCAAGGCGCTGCGCGCGGTGGACCCCGCCCACGTGCTGTTCCTCGACGGCAACACCTACTCCACCGACTTCTCGGTCTTCCACGAGGTCTACGAGAACACCGTTTTCGTCTGTCACGACTACGCGCTGGCCGGGTTCGCCCACGGCGGCCCCTACCCGGGCTTCACCAGGGGCGAGTGGTGCGACCGCGACGAACTGGAGCGCACCTTCGCCCGCCGCACCACCTTCCAGCGGGAGACCGGCACGCCGATCTGGGTCGGGGAGTTCGGGCCCGTCTACACCGGTGACCCCTCCGTGGACGAGCAGCGCTACCAGATCCTGCGCGACCAGCTGGAGATCTTCGACGCGTACGAGGCCGGCTGGTCCATCTGGACCTACAAGGACGTCGGCCTGCAGGGCCTGGTCTGCGCCGGCGGGTCGTACATGGAGCGGTTCGGGCCGTTCATGGCGAAGAAGAAGCGGCTCGGCGCCGACCGGTGGGGCTCGACGATGGAGGAGACGGCGGGCGAGCTCGCGCCGCTGCACCGGCTGATCGACACCGAGTTCCCCAGCTGGGACCCTTACCCGTGGGGCGCCCGCTACCAGACCGACGATCTCATCCGGCACATCCTGATCGCACAGGCGCTCCTCCCCGAGTACGCCGATCTGTTCCGCGGGCTGGACGACGACGAGCTGATCGCGCTCGCCGACTCCTTCGCCCTGTCCGACTGCACCCGGCGCGAGCCTCTGATCCGGCTTCTCGCCGACAACCTGTCCGCGCGCTAGCGCGGCACGAGGAGACCCCCCGATGCGCAGCCTCCTTTCCCGGACGGCCGCGGTAGTCCCGCGATCGCTCTCACTTCGGCCCGCTGCCGCGGCCGTGCTGCGTTCGTTTGCAGTCCGGCCCGCTGTCGCGGCCGTGCTGTGCGCACTCATGGGACTGCCGGCGGTCGTGGCGAACGCGACTCCCGCCGCCGCCGCGGCCGTGCAGGTCGCGAAGTACGACTTCGAAGACGGCACCACCCAGGGATGGGGGCCCAGAGGCGACGGGGTCGAGGTCGGCGCGACCTCCGACGCCGCGCACTCGGGGTCGCGCTCCCTGCTCACCTCCGGCCGCACCGCCACCTGGCACGGGGCGTCCATCAGCCCGCCCTTCGAGAAGGGCGTCACCTACCAGGTGACCGCGTACGCGCGGATGGTGAGCGGGGAGCCGTCCAGCACGATCGCGCTGACCATGCAGCGCACCCCTGACGGCGGCGACACCACCTACGAGCGGGTCGCCGCCGCCACCGTGACCGACGGCGGCTGGGCCGAGCTGTCGGGCACCTACTCCTTCGGAGCCGACTCCACCGGCCTGCAGCTCTACGCCGAGAGCTCCGACGCCACCGCGAAGTACTACATCGACGACATCGTGGTCACCTCCGACAGCGACCCCTCGCGCTCCGGGCTCACCACCGACTTCGAGACCGGCACGGCGCAGGGCTGGTCGCCGCGCGCCTCGGCGTCCCTGACGGCGAGCCCGGAGGCGGCGCACGGCGGCACGCGCAGCCTCGCCGTCACCGGCCGCTCGGCCTCGTGGGACGGCCCGGCGATCAGCGTGCTGGGCAAGATGGCCAAGGGGGCGAAGTACACCCTGTCGGCCTGGGTGCGCCTCGGCCCGGACACGACCTCGGGCAACCTCGGCCTGTCGATCGAGCGCCGGACCGGCGGCACGCCCAGCTACGAGCGGGTGGCCGCGCCGAAGGCGGTCCCGGCGGGGCAGTGGGTCCAGCTCACCGGCACCTACACCCTCGCCTACGACGTGGACTTCCTCAGCGTCTACGTGGAGTCCGACGACGGGACGTTCCCCTTCTACCTGGACGACTTCACGCTGACGTACGTCGAGCCCAAGCCGATCCAGACCGGCATCCCCTCGCTGAAGGACGAGGTGCCGTTCACCCTGGGGGCGGCGATCTCCCGCGCCCAGACGCTCGGCGAGCACGGCGACCTGCTGCTCAAGCACTTCGGCGGCGTCACCCCCGGCAACGACCTCAAGTGGGACGCGACCGAGCCGCGCGAGGGCGAGTTCAGCTTCGCCGAGGGCGACTACCTGGTGGACTACGCCGTCCGGCACGGGCTGACCTTCCGCGGGCACACGCTCGCCTGGCACAGCCAGACGCCCGACTGGGTGTTCAAGGACGGCGACCGCGACCTCACCTCCTCCGCGCAGGACAAGGCGCTGCTGCTGAAGCGGCTGGAGAACCACGTCAAGACCCTGGTCGGCCGTTACAAGGGCAAGATCGCGGTCTGGGACGTGGTCAACGAGGTGATCGACGAGAACCAGCCCGACGGCCTGCGCCGGTCGAAGTGGTTCCAGATCACCGGCCTCGACTTCATCCGCACGGCCTTCCGCGTCGCGCGCGAGACCGACCCGGCCGCCAAGCTGTTCATCAACGACTACAACACCGAGTTCCCGCGCAAGCGGCAGGCGTTGTACGCCCTGGTGAAGAAGCTGAGGGCGGAGGGCGTGCCGATCGACGGCGTCGGCCACCAGCTCCACCTGAACATCGAGCAGCCGCCCGCCGCCGAGGTCGAGGCCACCATCGAGAAGTTCGCGACGCTCCGCGTGGACCAGCAGATCACCGAGCTGGACGTGAGCGTCTACCCCGACTTCGTCTCCACCTGGGACACCATCCCCGCGGAGGTGCTCGCCGAGCAGGGCTACCGCTACAAGGAGCTGTTCGACGTCTTCCGCAGGCACAAGAGCGAGATCAGCTCGGTCACCGTCTGGGGCCTGGCCGACGACGGCACGTGGCTGTCGACCTTCCCGATCACCCGGCTGAACGCGCCGCTGCCCTTCGACGACGAGCTCCAGGCCAAGCCGGCGTACTGGGGGATCGTGGACCCGGCGAAGCTGCCGCCGCTGATGCGCAGGCTGGAGGCCCCCGCCGCGACGCCGAAGGTGGACGGCGGGCGCGACCTCGAATGGGACCTGCTGCCCGACGTCCCCATCGCCCGCGTGGGTCAGGTGTCGGCCGGGTTCCAGGCCCGCTCGTCGGCCAAGTGGCTGTACGTCCTGGCGGAGGTGCGCGACCCGGGCGACGACCGGGGCGACCGGGTGACGTTCACCGTGGGCGGCAGGCCGTACGCGGTCGGGCGCGACGGCAGCCACCCGCACGGCGTGGACGCGGCCGTGAAGAAGACGTCCGGCGGCTACCGGGTGGAGGCGCGGCTTCCCCTCGGCACCGACGTCGGCGTGGTGGTCAGGGACGCCTCCGGCGGGTCGGAGACCACGTGGACCGGCACGGTGACGGCCGTGCCGGCGGTGAAGCTCACCACGGCGCCCAGGCGGCAGCCCGTGGTGGACGGCGCCGTCGACCGGGTCTGGGCGGAGGCGCCGGAGATCCGCACCGCCACGTGGATCCAGGGCACGTCCGGGGCGACCGCGCGGGCCCGGGCCCTGTGGAGCGGCGGGACGCTCTACCTGCTGGCGCAGGTCGCCGACGGCACGCTCAGCGAGCAGTCGGCCAACCCCTGGGAGCAGGACTCGGTCGAGTTCTTCGTCGACCCCGGCAACGGCAAGACCAGGGGCTACGGCGACGACGACGGCCAGTACCGGATCAGCTTCTCCGGTAAGACCAGCGTCGGCGGCACCTTCGACGCCGCGGGCGTGAAGGACAACCTGACGGCCGCCGCCAAGGTCGTCCCCGGCGGATACGTCGTCGAGGCGGCCGTGAAACTGCCCACGGTCACCCTGGAGGACGGCGCGCTGCTCGGCTTCGACGTCCAGGTCAACGACGCCGCCGGGACCGCCCGTACGAGCGCGGTGACCTGGAGCGACGCCACCGGGCAGGGCTACCGGGACACCAGCCACTGGGGCGTGCTCCGACTTCGGCGCTGAGCCCCGGCATCCAGCCGGACACCGATGACCGGAGCCGGATCCGCCGTAGGGGCCTGGCGCAGGGAGGCCCCGCGCTGGGAGGCTCTGGCGCACCGTGTCCGTGCCGGACGGCCCGGTTCCCCGGAAGGGGAACCGGGCCGGTCACGCTTGAGAGAGAGGGGACGAATGATCGACGCAGTCGACGGGTGGGAGTACCGGAACCCGGTCATCCCCGGGTTCCACCCTGATCCATCGGTGTGCCGGGTGGGCGAGGACTACTACCTGGTGACATCCAGCTTCGAGTGGTTCCCCGGGGTGCCGATCTTCCACAGCCGGGACCTGGTCAACTGGCGGCAGCTCGGGCACGTGCTCGACCGCCCGTCCCAGCTCGACCTGGACGGCGTGCGGCCCTCGGGCGGGGTCTACGCCGCCACCATCCGCCATCACGGCGGCGTCTTCTACGTCGTCACCACGCTGGTGGACGGGCGGGGCAACTTCATCGTCACCGCCGCCGACCCCGCGGGCCCCTGGAGCGAGCCCCGATGGCTGCCGGGCACCCGCGGTATGGATCCCTCGCTGCTGTTCGACGACGACGGCCGCGTCTGGTTCACCGGCACCAGGGAGAGGGAGGCGGCCCGCTACCCCGGCGAGACCGAGGTCTACCTCCTGGAGCTCGACCCGGCCACGCTGGATCCGCGCGGTGAGGAGCGGGTCGTCTGGGAGGCCGCCCAGCGGGGCGCCGTGTGGGCCGAGGGCCCCCACCTGTACAAGGTCGGCGGCAGGTACTACCTGCTGGCGTCGGAGGGCGGCACGTCGTACGACCACGCGGTCGTGGTGGCCAGGGCCGACCACGTGACCGGGCCGTACGAGCCGAACCCGCGCAACCCGATCCTCACCCACCGAAATCTCGGCCTCGGTCACCCCATCGCCTGCACGGGCCACGCCGACCTGGTGGAGACCCAGGACGGCGAGTGGTGGATGGTGCTGCTGGCCACGCGCCCGTACGGCACCCCCGGCGACCTGGGCGCCGGCAACGTGAGGGGCGACAACCTGGGCAGGGAGACCTTCCTCACCCGGGTCACCTGGGAGGACGGCTGGCCGGTCGCCGCGCGGGTCGAGCCCGTGGCGGCGGGGCCCGCGCTGCCCGAGCACCGCTGGCCCGCCGTCCCCGCCTGCGACCACTTCGACGCCGGCCGGCTCTCGCCCGTCTGGAACCACCTGCGCACCCCGCGCACGCCCTACTGGAGCCTCGGCGACAGCCGGCTGCGGCTGCGGCTGCGGCCGGAGACGCTGGCCCAGCGGGTCAACCCGAGCCTGGTCGCCCGCCGGCAGCAGCACATGGACTTCGCCGTCCACGCCGCGCTCGACTTCACGCCCGCGGCCGGGGAGTGCGCCGGGCTCGCGCTGGTGCAGAACGACGACCATCACGTGCTGCTCGTGCGGACCCCGCGCGGCCTCGAACTCGTCCGCAGGAAGGCGGGCGGCGACGACCTGCTCGCCTCCGTACGGGTGCCGGGCCAGCGGCGGCTGTACCTCGGCGTGGAGGCGCGCGGGCAGGCCTACCAGGCCAGGTACGCCGTGACGGCGGGGGAGTGGACCGACCTCGGCGACCCGGTGGACGGCAGGATCCTCAGCACAGCGGTCGCCGGCGGCTTCACCGGCGCCTACGTCGGCATGTACGCCAGCTCCAACGGCCGCCCGAGCTCCAACGTCGCCGCGTTCGACTGGTTCGAGTACCTGCCGCTCAGTCCGTGAGCCTGCCGGGAATCAGCGCATGATCCGGCGGAAGGCCGTCCCGGCCGCCCGCACCGCCAGGGCGGGCGAGAGCCGTACGGCCCGCCAGGTGGCCCGGGCGGACGCGGGCGCCACAATGAGCGCCCGGTTCGCGGCCACGCCGCGCAGCACGTCGCGGGCGAGCGACTCCACGGGATACAGGCGCCCCTGGGCTCGCACGGCCGACGTGCGGGCGCGCAGGCCGATCTCGGTCTGCGGCAGCCCGGGGTTGGCGTTGTCCAGCAGCGGCGTGTCGGTGAACCCGGGACAGACCACGCTGACCCGCACGCCGTGCGCCGCCGCCTCGGCCCGCAGCGCGAGCGACAGCCCGACGACGGCGTGCTTGGTCGTCGTGTACGGCAGCATCATGGGCGCGGGGGTCAGCCCGGCCAGCGACGCGGTGTTGACGATGTGCCCGAAGCCCTGCTCGATCATGAGCGGGTACGCCGTGTGCACGCCGTGGACCACCCCGCGCAGGTTCACGTCGATCGTCCGGTTCCAGTGGTCGAGCGTGAACTCCTCGGCGCGGCCGCCCACCGCGATGCCGGCGTTGTTGAACAGGAAGTCGAGCCGCCCGTGCTCCCCGGCCACCCCGGTGACGAGTTCCCGTACGGCCTGCGCGTCGGAGACGTCGCACACGACGCCCGCGCAGCCGAGCTCCTTGGCGGCGTCGTCGGTCCCCCGGACGTCGGCGATCGTGACGTGGACGCCGCGCCGTACGAGCTCGGCGGCGACGGCCCGCCCGATCCCCGACGCCCCGCCCGTGACGACGGCGGTCTTCCTCACGCCTTGCTCCTCGCCCGAGCCTTCGGCTCGTCCCAGATGCCCATGGCCCGCCACAGACGGCGGCTGATCGGGTTCATCATGCCCAGATCGGCACAGAGCTCCCTCGTCCTGGCCACCGAGTCGCGGGTCTGCGCGGCCGTCTCGGGGTTGTCCGCGTAGACCTCGCGCACGACGTCGCCGGGGATCCGGAACGCCCTGATCATGGAGCCGGGCGGGGACAGCATGATCCGCGCCATCAGGCCGATGACCAGCGGCGTGAGCAGGCTCAGCACGAGGCGGCGGTAGCGGGGCATGCGCGGCACCCGCCGGCGCAGGTAGTGACGGGCGAAGGAGATGTGCCGCGCCTCCTCCGCCACGTGGATGCGCATGATCGTCTCTTCGAGCGGATGCCGGATCCGCCCGCTCTTCAGCGTCGCGCGCTGCACGTGGTCGATCGGGTCCTCGCCGCCCAGCACGAAGACGAAGAACAGCTCGGTGGAGATCAGCGGAATCCACGGCACCACCTGGGCGAGCAGGCTGAGCGGGCCGGGCATGCCGCGGATGGGGAGCTTCGTGCGGTTCACGAACTCCTGGAACATCATCCCGTGATGACCCTCTTCGATCATCTCGTGGTAGACGTACCGGAACTCGGGGGAGCCGTTCGGCAGCCGGTAGGCGTAGTTGAGCAGCCCGCGCTTGAGCAGGTTCTCGAACTGCAGCCCGATCTTCATGGCGGTCGCCACCCGCCAGAGCCCGATGCGCGCCCTGACCTCCGGCGGCTGCGCGAGGTACCAGGGGTGGCCGCCCAGCCTGTCGGCCGGCGGCAGCTCCCACCGCGGGTCGGTCCGGTCCACGTGGAACTCGGGGTCGTCCCAGGGGATGTCGACGTACGGCTCCCAGTGCTTGTCGACCGAGGCCTTCGACAGGCGTTCGATGACGGCCTCGTACGCGCTCCGGCCGGCGACGTGCTCGTCCTTCTCGCTGGTCGCGGTGGTCTTCGGCGCGGCGGACATGCGGCCCTCCCTTCCGGCGCCGTAATTGTACGGCTCATCCAATAACTCGGGAAGGGGCTGGCGTGTCGCGACTCGGCGGATTTCCCGGCCGGCAAGATTCCGTCGCGGTACAGTTCGGCGAGGTCACCGGTGTGTGGCCTTCTTGAACGGCCCTCCCTCGCCTACTGTCGAAGCGAGGACGGCGAACTGGGAGCCCGCGTGCCTGAGACCTGCGACGTCGTGATCATCGGTGGTGGCGTGATCGGCTGCGCCATCGCGCACCGGCTGGCCGCGCGGGGCACGAGCGTGGTGCTCGTGGACGCCGGGCAGCGTCTCGGGCTCGGCGCCTCCGACGGCGCGATGGGCGGCATCCTGACCCAGACGGAGCCCTCCTGCCTCGGCCCGCTCAGCGACGTCATCAAGCGCAGCCGCGACATGTATACGGGATGGCTGGAGGAGCTCCACGCGGCCTCCGGCGTCGAGGTCCCGGTGCTGGACGGCGGCGACATCCAGGTGGCGCTGGACGAGGCCGAGATGGAGCGCCTGGAGTCCACGGTGCTGCCGCAGTGGAAGAACTCGCCGTTCGCCGTCGAGCGGCTGACGGCGGCCGACGCCAGGCGCCTCGAACCGCTGCTGAGCGAGCGCGTCGTCGGCGGCTTTCTACTGCCGGAGGAGCTCGCGCTCGACCCGCGGGTGCTCATGACCGCCCTGGCGGGAGCCGTGCTGTCGGACCGTACGCCGATCCGGGTGCTGAACGCGGTGTACGCCACCGGCCTGCGGACCGGGCCCGCCGGTGTCGAGGTGGACCTCCACGACGGCCGCCGGGTGTCCGCGGAGACGGCCGTGGTCGCGGCCGGCCACCTGAGCGGGGTCTTCCTGCCCCGCCATCGCGCGCACCTGTTTCCCATCAAGGGCGTGGCCTTCGACGTCCGCCCGCCCGGGGCGGTCACCTACCCGCTGCGCCACCACGTCTTCGCGGAGATCAGGCAGGACGGCCGGGAGTACTTCCCCTATCTCGTCCCGCGGTACGACGGCAGGGTGGCGGTAGGCGTCACCTACGAGGAGAACGTGGGGGACGTGACGGTGACCGCCGAGGCGATCGAGGAGATCCGGCGGGGCGTCGCCGCCCTCATGCCCACCGCGGCAACCTGGCCGATCGGCCGGCGGTGGGCCGGACTGCGACCGGGCAGCGCCGACCACATGCCCATCCTCGGCCACGTGGACGACCACGGCCGCGTCGTGGCGGCCACCGGCCACAGCGGCCTCGGCATCACGCTCGCCCCCGTCACGGCGGAGCTGGTGGCGGCCCTGGTCGCGGGGACCGCCGGCGTGAAGGAGCGGGAACTGCTCGCCGTCTGCCGTCCCGACCGCCCCTTCCCCCCGGCGCCGCCGGTGCCTGACGCCGTTGTTTGAAGCGTCCGGCCTGCTTCCGGCTAGGCCGCGGGTGTCGCCGCGTCCCACAGTTCGCCGAACCGCTCGACCCGCTCCCGCACCCTCTCCTGGTCCCGTACGAGGATCGTGCTGTGGATCACCGGGGCGATGCCGTCGCCGACCTGAGGGGCGGGGTTGGACTCGTAGTAGACGACCCCGTCGAACAGGATGAAGTCCGACAGCGAGCCGCGCAGCAGGGGCGGCGCGTCGGTGAGGAGGAGCGTGCGCACCTCGATCCCGACCGTGGTCTGCCACTTCCACACCCGGCGGAACGCCTCGGAGTCGAGCCGCTCGGAACGATCCACGACGAACAGCCGGCGCACCCGCACCCCCCGCTGGACGAGGTCGCGCTGGAGCCGGACGTAGCGCTGCCCGAGGTCGGTGTGCCAGAAGCCGCTCCCGAACTCGGTGTCGCGGGCGTCCACGCTGGTGAGGCTGATCGCGTCGAGACTGATCCGCGTGTTGCGCGCGAGCGCGAGCAGCCAGTCGCGGTCCTCGCCCTCGTACAACGCGTACCTGCCGTCGGACAGCTCGCCGAGGAACTTCGCCATCCGGGTGACCTCGTGGTGGACCAGGCTCTTGACGAGGTCGGGCATGTCGTCGCGGATCTTGGCGGCGTTCTGCACCAGCTCGGCCACGCCCCTGGTCTCCAGCGCGGACATCTCCACGACGCCGAACAGCTTGCTCGCCTCGTTGATCTTGGAGAAGCTGTCGGCCACCAGATTGTGGGTCTTCGTGTGCTGCCTGCGCTGCTCCTGCAGCACTGTCTCGAGTTGGTCGTCCACGTCCGCGAGGAACTGCACGACGAAGACGACGCCGCTGATGAACGTCGCGAGCAGCAGGCTCCACAGGTCCTCGTTCGGCCCGTGGATGAGCGCGTTGCTCACGAGGTAGCTCACGCCGCCCACGAGCACAGTCACGAGGACCTTGCGCACGATCCTCGGGACCAGCGCGTGCGACGGCTCGGGTGTTTCTCCGGTCACGGTCACCTCCGTCCGGTTTCGGCGGACGCACTGAGCAGGGCCAGGGTGTTCACCGCGACCTGGTCGCGGACCCGGTCGACCAGGGAGCGCCACTGCCGGGTGAACCCCGGCCGCCGCTCCAGGCTGTCCCAGAACGGCGTCAGCCACTCCTCGACCCGGGCGGCGGGCATCCACAGGTGCAGCAGGTGGTCGATGGCGGGCGCGAGGCGGGCCACCGCCGCAGCCCCCGGCGTCGTCCCGATCCGTGCCCGCTCGACGATGACCAGCAGCGACGTCAGCAGCCAGTCATGCGTCGCCAGGTCCTCGCACAGGTCGACCACGGCGGGGGTGAACGGGCCGGGGTGCGTCAGGCGCAGGGTCCGCTCCTGCTCGGTGTGCAGGGTGAAGCGGATCGACGGCTCGCCGGTCTCGGCCACCCACCGCAAACTCGTACGCGGGATCTTGAAGGGGGCCCGCCGATCCAGCAGCGGGGAGGCCTGTACGAGGTCGAGGAAGCGCCCGCTGACGGCTCCGAGGTTGAGGCAGGCGCCGTCGGGGGAGCCGGGCGTGGGGTCGCCGGTGAATCCTTCGGCGAGGTCGGCCGCCTTCGCCTTCCCCAGGACCTCCACGACGCCCGGCCGCGCGAGGTAGTGCGACCAGGGCAGCCTGCGGTCGGCCTCAGAGCGCACCACCCTGACGTACGACGAGCCCTGGGCCACCCGGCCGCCGGTCACCGCGCAGCGGGACACGACCGTGCCCACGCCCCTGACACGGGAACGGGAGGCGGCGGGCAGCGTGCAGTCCACCCCGGTCAGCCGCTCGGGCGACAGAGCGTGGACGATGGGACGACGGGAGACCCGCACGGTCTCCCCGGCCGTGATCCCGAGCACCTGGCGGCAGGTCGACTCGGAGATCTCCCCGGAGTTCTGCAGCAGCCCGGTGTGGACTTCCCCCATCACCAGCATCGGGCCCCTCAGACGAAGACGTAGGAGATGCGGTCGACGAGCTCCTCTTCGAGCCGGACTCCCTCGCCCTCGCTCCGGCCGGCGACCTGCCGCAGGACCTCGTCGTCCACCGCGACCTGGCTCAGGATCGTCCGTACGGCCAGCTCGACGGGCAGGAACCGGGGGGAGAGGACGGACAGCGTGGTGTACGCGCTGAACGGCGCGGCCTGGGGGTCGAGCCGGACCACCGCGGGCAGTTCGTCCCAGTCGCGGGGCCAGCCGCCGTCCAGGGTCACCGGAGGGAGCGGCACCCGGCCGTCGCTGCGCAGCAGTCCCAGCCGCAGGAGCTGCCAGACGGCCGCGAGAAAGGGGCACGACCAGGTGCGCCGCGGCCCCCTCTCGTCCCACAGCTCGACGTCCACGAAGATCGAGTGGCCGCGCTTGGCGTTCTGCGCGGGCGGCTCCCACGGCCGGGCCTTCCCCATCGCCTGCACGGGCGCGGTGCGGGGCGAGCGGGAGCCGTTGCACAGCCAGCCCGTCTCCTTCACCGGCGGGCGCGACCCGTCGGTCTCCGGCGGCGGGTCGTCGACGAGCCGGTCCTCCACCAGCCGGGCCAGCTCGACGCCGTCGGATTGCGCGCAGGCGGACTCGCGAGCCAGGTAGTCGATGGTCAGGTCGTGCTCGGCCGCCGCATCGAGGACCATCGGCACCAGCTCGGCGGGAGTGCTGAAGCGGCTGAAGTAGTCGTCCACGAGAAAGCAGGTGCTCACCCGGGCCCGGCCCCCGGGCACCCGCTCACGCCATAAGGAGCGGACCGTTGCGAGCCACGGCGCGACCTTGCGGAACTGCTCGCGCAGCCGGGCCGGACCCGCCTCGAAGTCCTCCATGTAGAGGTGCCCGAGCTCGACGGACACGTGGGAGAGGGGGACGGAGGCGATCCTGCGCTCGGCCGCCACCTCGCCGAACGTCGCGTGCACCGGCGTCACAGGCCCTCCCACGCGTTGTCGTCGACGATCTTCTTGGCCAGCTCGTCGAACGCGGCGGCGGTCTCCGCGTTCGCGATCTTGCTGGCGAGCACGTCCTCGTCGGTGATGAGCTGCTCGCGCCACTGGAGGACCGGATCCAGCGGGATCTTGCCGAGCATGGCGGTACGGCCGACGCTGTGGCGGCCGGCCAGCTCGCGCAGCTCGCTGTCGCACGCGCTCAGCCAGGCCCGCTGCTCGTCGCGCAGCCCGACGAGCTCCGCCGAGTCCGGTTCGAGCACGGCCGTGCGCACGTAGCGGATGCGGTCGCGCAGGTCGTCGGCGTCGTGGCCGAACCTGGTGCCGACGTCGAGCAGCCCGTCCGCGCCGGTGACGAGCCCGGCGGCCGCGATGATGTGCTGACGCGTCCAGCGATGGAAGACCAGCCACCGGAACGGGACGGCCGGCATCCGCACGGTCGCCGCCAGGACCAGTTCGGCGGTGAACGACCGGCCGGCGCTGACGTCGATCATGCAGAGGTCGAACTCCTCCTCCAGCCGCCCGAACAGCTGGACGCAGCGGCCGATGATCTCGTCGGTGAGGGCCGACAGCTCGCCGCCGCCCTCGCTGCCCGGAAGCAGCACGAGCCGTCCCGCGCCGGGCGGGCGCGTGCGCAGTCCCTCGCGGTCGGACTCGGCCCACACGTCCACACGCCGCGGCTGCGGGCACTCGCCCCGCAGGTATTCGTGCAGGCCGTTCTGCCGGGTGCCGCGGGCCACCCCGCTCACGCTGAAGATGGCTCCGGCGGTCGGCGAGCCGAAGTCGTAGTCCAGGTAACAGACGTCGTTGCCCTGCAGGGCGTGCCGGTACACGATGTTGGTGCCGGTGACCGAGCGCCCGGTCCCGCCCTTGTCCGAGATCGCGAAGACGAGCAACTCAGATCGCCTCCGACGCGCTGTCGCGGGCGGCGGCGAGCCGTTCGAGGTCGAGGAGCGCGCTGTTGATCAGGGCCTGCGCGGTCGCGGGGCGGTCGCTGACGATGACCCTGGCCCGCTGCAGCGAGGCCTGGATCGTGCGGAGCTTCGGCTGGATCGTCTGCCCGGCCACCAGCGGCCGGGTGACCAGCTCCTGGTCCAGCAGGTGCTCGGCCTCTCCGAGCATCTGGTAGGCCAGCTCGACGAGCTGGGGGCTGCGCAGCGGCGGCTCCCCGCTGGACGTCGCGGCGGACACGAGGAACTCGACGACGCGCTCGCTGAAGTACCACGACGGATCCTCGTCGCGCGCCTGGATGTCGGCGAAGACGTTGCCGGGCTGGTCCCACAGGCCGGCGGCCGGGCCGTCCGCGTGGCGGCGCAGCATGATGTGCCGCCAGATCTGGTCGGCGAGGGCGACCAGCCGCTCGCGCATCCGCGTGTTCTGCGCGATGGAGGCGGCCCAGATGGTGCGTTTGAGCAGCGTGATGGCGAAGTCGGAGACGACCCAGACCAGGTGGGGGCCGAGCGCGTCGCTGCCGTGGAGATTGATCGGGACGCCGGGGGAGTGCATGAGCACGGGCGGGTCGCCCGGCACGGCCCTGCGGATGATCCTGGCGCGGATGGCCAGCTCCTCCAGCACGGCGGCGACCCGGCCGAGGTCCAGGTCGGCCGCCCGGTTGTTGACCAGGCTCTGCACCACCATGGCGGTGACGCCGAGGCTGTAGTAGTCCGACTCCTTCTCGTCCACCGTCCGCCAGGGGATGTCCTCCAGCGGCCAGGTGCCCCGCCCGTACGTCGCGATCGTGCGCCAGTAGGACTGGGTGAGGTCCCAGCGGCGCTGGATGGCCTGGGCGAGGGTGATCTGGTCGTCGTTGAGCAGGCTCAGGACGCGGGTGCGGGAGGTGAACAGGTCGGCGATGCCGACGAGGGCGTTGACCGTGAAGTAGAGGAACGGCGTGTCGGCGGCCACGCCCTTGGGCTGGGGCCCGATGTCGAGCGGGGTGACGATGTCGGGGGCGTCCTTCACGATGCCCCACGTCCAGCCGCACTCGAACAGCAGGTTCTCGTTGTCCAGGTCGACCTGGCTGCCCGAGCCGATGGTCAGGTCCCGCAGACCGGCCCGTACGGGCCGCAGCTCGCGCCGCAGGTCGTCGAGCACCCGGCGGGTGGGCGCGCCGGTCTGGTTGACGGTGCGCAGCAGCGCGCGGCCGGCCGTGGAGCCGGGGTCGAACGCGTTGACCGTGAAGCTGCGCAGCAGGCCCGCCATCGCGGCCGACAGCCGCTTGCTGGCCAGGTCCTCCAGCTCGCGGATCTCGCGGCGGATGGGCTCGCGCCGCACGCTCTGCCGGAAGACCTTCAGGAAGCCGAGTGTGCCGAGCATGAGCGTGACCGACATCGAGAAGGAGTCGACCACGTCGAGCTGGAGCTGCTCGGGGGCGACCTTCGCCTCGTCGTCCACCGGGCGGAAGTAGCTGCCGCCGGAGAACAGCGGGCGGCCGTCGTCCGCGGTGTACGTGCGCAGGTACTGTCCGATGATCTTGAGCAGCAGCTTGGGGATCTCGACCGCGTCGCCGAGGACGGACAGCGCGGCCAGCACGTCGTCGGCCGTCTCGTCCGGTGTGTCCAGGCGGAAGCCGGGTAGTTCGGAGGCCGGATACATGAAGCACAGGAGCTGCTCGGCGTCGGAGATCGAGTTCGACCCGTCCCGGCCTCCCCACGCCCAGGCGCCGTCCCGGTAGGAGGCGCGCGCGGCCGCCTCCCACAGCTCCAGAAGCTGTTGTCGCGGCTGGAGTTTCATTCGTGGCCCTCTCTGCGCTGCGCCGTCCTTGCCGCGCGCCCTTTCCGTACCGCCGTGGGCGCGGAAACGGACGCACGTGTGGCTGGGCGGGACCGAGGCCGGGGTCCCCCAGACCCTCCCTAGGGGTTTCCTTTTCCGACTCAGGTGGAGACGGAACCACCACAACCCTTATACCATTGGATTCCTGCTCCGTCGCCTGGACCATCCGTGGTATTTCGTACGCCGCCTGGTTGTTGTGATTGGAGAGATACCCCAGAGAAAAACAGACATATATGTCCCAAGTCTGAGAGATATTTGAAATGTCCCAAATCGTGGCTCCAAGGGATATAACGGACTGTCGTCCCGCGCAGCCGCGGCCTGCGGCCGGAGCGGAGTGCGAAGGCGGGACGGTCCTGGTCACGGGGACGGGCATCGACGCGGCGCTGCTGGAGCCGCTCGCCCGGCAGGGACTCACGGTACGGCGGCCCGCGTCGCCGCTGACCGAGGACCAGCTGGCGCGCGAGCTGGTGGGGGCGGTCGCCTACCTGCACGGCGGCGAGGAGCGGGCGACGGCGCGGGCGCTGCGCGAGGCGCGCGAGACGCTGAGGGTCGTGGCCTTCCTCGGGGTGGGCTACGAGAACTTCGTCGACGTCGCGGCGGCCGACCGGCTGGGCATCGCCGTCACGAACACGCCGGGGGCGGCGACCGACGCGGTCGCGACGTTCACGGTCGCGCAGATCGTCAACGCCAACCTCGGCATTCCCCGGCACCTGGGCGACCGGGTCCCCGGCTGGCACGGCTCCGAAGAACTCCCGCACGAGCTCGCCGCCCGCAGCGTCGGCATCATCGGGATGGGCGCGAACGGCCGGCGGATCGCGGAGATCCTGCGCCGGGGCTTCGGCGTCCGCGTGTCCTACTTCAGCCGCACCCGCAGGCCCGACGCCGAGCGCGACCTCGGCATCTCCTACCTGCCCCTGCTCGACCTGGCCGCGGCCAGCGACATCCTCGTGGTCATGGTGCCGGAGACCGGCGAGACCAGGGCGATGGTCGACTCGACGGTGATCGGCCGGATGCCGGAGGGCGCGCTCCTCGTCAACACCGCCCGCCCGGCCATCGTCAGCCCCGGCGCCCTGTACGCCGGCCTGGAGAAGGGCCGCGTCGGTATGGCCGTCTTCGACGGTTTCTACGACCCGGAATGCGAGGAGGCCATCGAATTGCGGCGGGATTTCCCCGACCGCCTTCTGATCACCGGGCACATCGCCTCCCACACCGCCGAGGCGATGCACCGGATGGTGCGCCAGGCCGTGAACTCCATCGGGAATGTGCTGACGTACGGATCGGACGAACACGAGGTGGGATCGCGTCCCCGGCCGCGTTTCCGATGACCGGAGGAAAAATCCGGCACGCGGAACGGTAGGGCGGCGCGCGAAAAGGGGAAACCATTTGGGAAACCCAAGAGAAACCCCTCCGCTCTCCCGGGAAGTGATACGTGGACGGCCATGACCCGATCCCCCCGGCGGGGACGATCACGACGCCCACGGGGGCGCGCGCCCTGGTCGAGGCGCTGCGGCTGCACGGCGTCGACACGATCTTCGGCATTCCCGGCACCCACAACCTCGCGATCTACGAGGAGCTCGACCGGGCGGGCGTGCGGTGCGTGACGCCACGGCACGAGCAGGGCGCGGGATACGCCGCCGACGGGTACGCCAGGGTGACCGGCAGGCCGGGCGTCGTCGTCACCACCACCGGCCCCGGCGTGGTCAACGCGGCCACGGCCCTCGGGCAGGCGTACTCCGACTCCTCCCCGATCCTGCTCGTCTCCCCGGGCGTCCCGACCGGCCATCCTCGCGACGGCCGCGGCTACCTGCACGAGAGCAGGGACCAGTCGCGGGCGATCGACGCGCTGTGCGCCTGGAGCCACCGCGTGACGACCGTGCGGGAGATTCCCGCCGCCGTCGCCCGCGCCTTCGGGCGCTTCGCCGAGGGACGCCCCCGCCCGGTCCACGTCGAGATCCCCTTCGACCTGCTCGACCTGGAGGGGCAGGTCAAGGTCGTCCCGCCGTACCTGATCACGCGCCGCGAGCCCGATCCGGGGGCCCTCGACGCGGCCGCCGGGCTGCTGAAGGCGGCGCGCCACCCGGGTCTCGTGCTCGGCGGCGGTGCGCAGTGCCCGGGCCGGCGGAGCCCGGCCGGCGAGGCCCCGCCGGTGGGGAGCCTGGCGATGCGCCTGGCGGAACGGCTCGGCGCGCGGGTCGTGACCACGGTCAACGGCAAGGGCGCGGTGCCGGAGAGCCACCCGCTGGTGCTCGGCGCCACACTGCACCTGGCGGACGTCCGCCGATGGCTCGCCGCGTGCGACGTCGTGCTGGCCGTCGGCACCGAGCTGGGCCCGGCCGACCTGTGGGACGACGCCTTCGCCCTGTCCGGCCGCCTCGTGCGGATCGACATCGACCCCGGGCAGATGCACGGCGACCACGTGGCCGACGTGGCGATCGTCGCGGACGCGGAGCTCGCCATGCGCGGGCTGGCCGAGCGGCTCGACCGGCAGGGCGTCGTGCCGTGGCCGCGCCGGGAGCGGCATCCCGGCACGGGCCACAGGGCGGAGCTCGAGGAGCTCACCCGCAGATGGTCCGGCCAGCTCGCGGCGCTGCGCCGGGCCCTGCCGCCGGAGACCGTCGTGGTGGGCGACAACTCGATGTTCGTCTACCACGGGGCGCTCGTCGGCATGCCGATGGACCCGCCCGGGCGGTTCCTGTTCCCCACCGGCTTCGGCACGCTGGGCTTCGCGCTGCCGGCCGCCATCGGCGCCAAGCTCGGCCGGCCCGACCTCCCCGTGGTGGCGCTGGCCGGCGACGGGGCCTTCCAGTTCAGCCTGCAGGAGCTGGCCACGGCGGTGCAGCTGGAGCTGAGCCTGCCGGTCGTCGTGTCCGTCAACGGCGGCTTCGGGGAGATCCGCGAGGAGATGCGGGAGCGGGGCATGCGGCCGGTCGCCGTGGACCTGCACGCGCCCGACTTCCCCGCCCTCGCCGCCGCGTACGGCGCGCGGGGCCGCGCCGTCAAGACACCGGGGGAGCTGGAGGAGGCGGTCGCCGACGCCCTGCGCGTTCCGGTACCCACCGTGATCGTCGTGCCCGAGGAGGAGTAGGGAGTGTCTGACAAATGCTGCCCGTCGCGAGCCTGGGCCACGCGCAGCAGGGCTTGATTTGCCAGACACGACTTAGGACGGCGGTCAGCGGGCGGGCGCGAGCGGGAGCCGCAACACGAAACGGGCGCCCCGGTCGCTGTCCTCGATCGTGAGCGTCCCCCCGTGCGCCTGGGCGATCTGGCGGGCGATGGACAGGCCGAGCCCGGTGCCCCCGGCGTCCTTCGACCGGGCGGCGTCGAGCCGGGTGAAGCGCTGGAAGACCAGCTCCCGCTTGTCCGGCGGAATCCCCGCGCCGTCGTCGAGCACCTCCAGCACGCCCTTGCCGTCCTCGCGGCGCACGGTCACCGTCAGCGTGGAGGCCGCGTGCCGCTCGCCGTTGTCCAGGAGGTTGTTGAGCAGGCGCGCCAGGGCCATCCGGTTGCCGACCACGATGACGCCGGGCGCCAGGTGCCGCACCATCTCGACCTTGCGCGGCCTGCGGTCGAGCTCACGGGCGGTGAGGCCGCCGAGGTCGGCGGGCTCGCGCCGGGGTGAGGCGCCGGAGTCGAGCCGGGCGAGCTGGAGCAGGTCGGTCACGAGCGCCTGCAGGCGGTCGCAGCTGCCCAGCAGGGCGCGCCCGGTGGCGGGCCAGTCCGCGTCCTCGCTGTGCAGCAGCGCCTCCTCGATCTCCGTGCGCATCGCGGTGAGCGGGCTGCGCAGGTCGTGGGAGGCGTCGGAGGCGAAGCGCCGCTGCCGCTCGACGGCCGTCTCCGCCCGGTCCAGGGTCTGGTTGGCGGTCTCGGCGAGCCGCCGTATCTCGTCGTGGTGCTTCGGCACCGGCACGCGCTGGCTGAGGTCGGTGGCGGTGATCCTGGCCAGCTTGCTCGTGATCGCCTCGACCGGGCCGAGCGCCCTGCGCACGGTCTGGTAGGTGCCGAGCGCGGTCACCCCGACCAGCAGGAGCGAACCGCCGAGGAGCGCCGCCAGCAGCGGGCCGCTGACATACCACGGCACGGGGTCGTCGGCCGCGTAGATCGTCCACAGGCCGCCGCTGTTGTGGAAGCGGAAGGCGACGACGTCCACGCACCGGCCCGGGAACGCCGGGGAGTCGCAGAGCGTCTTGCTCGTCTCCGGGCTCGTCAGCTCCGGCCGGAACGCGGCTATGCGCGGGTGCCCCACGAGGCTGTCGCTGACGGAGACGATCCGGCCGCCGTGGTCGATCACCTGCACCCCGGCCAGGTCCTGATCGAGGAGCACCGGAGGCAGCCGGTCGCGCTTGGCCTGGTAGGCGAGGCGTACGGCGGCGGTCGTGATCTCGTCGGTCCTGTACTGCTCGGCGGTGCCGCGCAGGACGAGGAGGACGAACAGCACGGCGACGGCGCACAGGAGCGCCATCACCGCGCTCCCCAGCACCGTCAAGCGGATCCGCACCGAGGATCCCCGCCACCCGCTCATCTGATTCCCCCCGGTAATCAGATGATCAATAAGGACTCGTGACCCGCGGCCGGGCCTCCCCACCCGGCTCATCTGGCACGTTACCTCTGCCGGTGATCGCCGCAGTCGCCGGGGACGTCGCTGTCCGGTCCCTCCCCGCTCCGCCCCGTACGCGGCGGCGGTGTCGGCTCACCCCGCCGCGGGGGAGCGCCGTCCGACGACGTAGCAACCGCCGGCGAAGCCCGTCACCGGACGGCCCTCCGCCATCAGCCCGCCCAGCACGTCGCGTACGGCGTGCCGCCACGCCTTGGCCGTCTCCGGAGCGGCGAGGCGCAGGGACTCCACGTCCGCGGGCACGGCGACGAGCACCGCCGGGGCGTCCGTGCCCAGGGCCACCGGCCGCCCGTCCCGCTCGGCGAGCGCGGCCACCGCGCCGTCCGCCCCGGCGGGCCGGTACGGCAGGCCGTCGCACGCCCGCGCCACCCGCGGGTCGTCCAGCCGCCACACCGCGAGGAGGCGGTCGGACTCGTCGCCGGCGTTGACCGCGTCGCCCATCGGCCCGTAGAAGTCGGGCAGGTACTCCTCCGGCAGGGCGGCGAGCTTGGCCAGGTTGAAGTGGGCGTTGCGGCGCACCAGGGGGTCGAAGGTCCAGGTGATCCGGCTCAGGCCGCGCTCCAGGGCCCAGGCCCGCTGGTGCAGCTTGAGCGCGAATCCGGCGCCGGGACGCACGGCCCCGGTCACGTGCGAGTGCAGCGCCCGTCCCGCGGGCGCCGCGAGGAAGGCGACCCCGGCGCCGACGAGTTCCGCACCGTCGAACGCCCCGGCGACGTACCCGCCCGCGTGGGTCAGCGCCCGCATCAACTCCGCCGTGATCGGCGGGTTCCACGGCTCCGGGTGCCAGATGCCGTCGAACAGCCGGACCACCCGCGCGAACTCGGCGATCGTGCGCAGCTCGGCGATCCGCAGGCCGCGGCCCGCGGCGGCCGCGGCCGCCTGATCCCGGGCGACGACGGCGTCCCCCGGGTCCACGGCGCCCGCGCGGTCCTCGCGGTTCACGCGGTTCACGCGCTCTTCCGGGTTCACGCGGTCTCCCGGGCGGTCCGCCTCGTGTCCCGCGCCGCGCGGTCCGCGTCGTCGCCGGGGCCGATCGGCCCGCCCGACAGCACGTACGCCGCCAGCGCCGCGACCAGGCGGGCGCGGCCCGGCATCTCGGCGACCACGACGTGCTCCCCGGCGGCGTGCGCGCCGCCGCCCACCGCGCCCAGGCCGTCGAGCGTCGGGCAGCCGACGCCGGCGGTGAAGTTGCCGTCCGAGCCGCCGCCGACGGCCGCCCCGCGCAGCGGCGCCATGCCCAGCTCGCGCGCGAGCCGTACGGCGACGTCGAAGAGCCCGGCGGAGGCGGCGGGATCGAGGGGCGGGCGGTTCGGCCCGCCGCGCAGTTCCAGCCGGACACCCGGAGTGCGCGGGGTCAGCGCCCGTATCAGCTCGTCCACCCGCCGCTGCGCCGCCCGGTCGGGCACGCGTACGTCGACGGCCACCCGGCCCCGCGCCGGGACCGTGTTCGTGCTCGTCCCGGCGGTCAGCATGGTGGGCGTCACCGACGTGGCCCCCGCCCTTGACGACGACTCGACCTGGGCCGCGATGCCCGCGATGGCGAGCACCTGGTGGGCCAGCTCGACGCCGGCGTTGGCCCCCAGCTCGGGTTCGAGGCCGGCGTGCGCGGCCCGGCCGTGCACGGTCAGCTCGTACCGCGAGATGCCCTTGCGGGCCGTTTTCAGCGCGCCGCCGTCCGCGCTCGCCTCCAGCACGAACGCGGCGGCGCACCGCGACGCGATCGACTCGATCAGCGGGCGGGAGGTCGGCGAGCCGAGCTCCTCGTCCCCGACGACGAGCACGGTCAGACCCTCGGGGGACGGCAGTGAGGCGACCGCGTGGAAGAGCTGCACGAGACCGCCCTTCATGTCGAACACGCCGGGCCCCCGCGCCACCCCGTCCCGCACCTCCCAGGGGTGCTCGCGCAGGGTGCCGACGGGCCAGACGGTGTCGTGATGGCCCAGCAGCAGGACCCGCGGGGTGCCGAACGACCAGCGCAGGTGGGTGGCCCCGTCGATCACCAGGGTGTCCGGCTCGGCGCCGAGCAGCCTGCGGCCCAGCGCCCCCACGACGCGGGCGCTGCGCGCCACCGCCTCGTGGTCCGTGGAGTACGACTCGCAGAGCACCAGCTCCTCGAGGTCGGCCAGCATGGCCTCCGGGTCCACCGCTACTGCCGTTCCCGCGCCGTGCGGCCCAGCTCGGCGCGGAACAGGCGCATCACGTTGGCGCCCAGGATCTTCTGGATCTCCTCGTCGGCGAACCCCCGCTTGAGGAGCGCGTCGGTCACCAGCGGAAGTCCGCGCGGGCCCTCCAGGCCGGGGACGGCGGCGTTGGCGTCGATCCCGGAGTAGCTGAAGCCCTCGCAGCACGGCGGGGTGAGGTCCGCGTACACCTCGCGTACGAAGTCGGGGCCGAGACCCACGTGGTCGATGCCGGCGACGCCGGCGATGTGCTCGATGTGGTCCACGAGATGGTCGACCGTGGCCGAGCGGGCGTCCTCGATGAGGAAAGCGGCGAGGAAGTTCACGCAGACGACGCCGCCGCCCGCGGCGACGCCCCTGAGCTGCTCGTCGGTGAGGTTCCTGTGGTGGTCGCGCAGGGCGCGCGCGGAGGAGTGCGTCGCGATGACGGGCCGGGTCGCGATCTCCAGCACGTGCGCGACGCCCGTGGCGCCCAGGTGCGAGATGTCGAAGAGCATGCCGAGCCGCTCCATCTCGCGCAGCGCCTCGACTCCGTGACTGGTGAGCCTTGAACCGGTGCCGTCCTGGCCGCTGCCGTCGGCGAGAGCCGTACGGCCCCAGTGGGCGATCGAGGCGACGCGGACCCCGAGGCGGTGCAGGGCCGGGATCAGCTCGACGCTCTCGTCGATCCCCGGCATGCTCTCCAGGGCCAGCACCAGGGCGATCCTGCCGAGGGCGAGGGCCTCGTCGATCTGCTGCCCGTCGTGGCACAGCGCCACCGCGTCGGGGTTGCCCTCGGCCAGCACGTGGGCGCACTCGATCATCCGCAGGGTCTGGCGCAGCGCGCCCTCCGGGCGGAACTGGCTCTCCACGAACACGGGCAGCACCTGCACGTCGACCCCGCCCTCGACGAGCTGGGGCAGCCACTGCTCGCGGAAGAACGAGGCCCATGCCGCGGGCGGCCGGGCGGAGACGGCCATGAGCAGGTCGTTGTGGGTGTCGGCGACCACGGACCTGACGTGCAGGCTCTGCTGATCAACGGGCACGCTGGGGATCCTTCCTGGCGGCGGGGCGTCAAAGGGGACGTTACTCTTCCCGGAACGTTCCGCCAGCAGGCTGTAGTGTGCGCGGGTGGAATCGATCTCCTGCACCCTCGCCGAGGTGGTCGAACGCCTGGAGGCGTTGTACGACCCCTCGTGGGCCGAATCCTGGGACGCGGTGGGCCTCGTCTGCGGCGACCCGGAGCAGGCCGTACGGAAGATCCTGTTCGCGGTCGACCCGGTCGCCGGGGTCGTGGACGAGGCCCTCGACTGGGGGGCCGACCTCGTCGTCACCCACCATCCGCTCTACCTGCGCGGCACCACGAGCGTCGCCGCCACGACCTTCAAGGGCCGGGTCGTGCACCGGCTCATCCGCGGCGGCGCCGCGCTCTACGCCGCGCACACCAACGCCGACGTCGCCGACCCCGGGGTCTCCGACGCGCTCGCGCGGGCCGTCGGCCTGACCGGGGACCTGCGGCCCCTCCAGCCCTCCGTCGCCGACCCGCGCCGCGGGCTCGGCCGCGTCGGCGACCTGCCCGCCCCGATGCCGCTGCGGGAGTTCGCCGCGCTGGCCGCATCCGGGCTTCCCCGTACGGCCGGCCCACTGCGGGTCGCGGGCGATCTCGACCGGCCGGTGCGTACGGTCGCCGTCTGCGGCGGCGCGGGCGACTCGCTGCTGGGGACGGCACGGGCCGCGGGCGTGGACGTCTTCCTGACGGCCGACCTGCGGCACCACCCGGCCAGCGAGCACCTGGAGGCGGACGGGCCCGCGCTGGTCGACGCCTCCCATTGGGCCACAGAATGGCCGTGGCTCGCGGACGCCGCCCGGCGTCTGACGTCAGTGCTGGCGGCCGGGGGCATTACTGTTGAGGCGCGCGTCTCCGACGCCGTCACCGACGCCTGGACGGCGACGATCACCGACTTGGACCCCCGAGCATCTTGAGGGATTTGGGATGAAGGCCGCACCGGAAGCACAGAAGCGTCTGCTCGATCTCGCGGAGCTCGACACGAGTCTCGACCGGTTGCGGCACCGCCGCCGCAGCCTGCCGGAGCTCGCCGAGATCGACGAGCTGTCCAAGAGGCTGGCCCGGGTCTCGACGCAGATCATCGCCGCCGAGACCGAGGCCGGCGACCTCGCCCGGGACCAGGCCAAGGCCGAGTCCGACGTCGACGCCGTACGCGTGCGGGTGGACCGGGACACCAAGCGCCTCGACTCCGGGCAGGTCTCCTCGCCGAAGGACCTGGCGAGCCTCCAGTCCGAGATCGTCTCCCTGCGGCGCAGGCAGTCGGACCTGGAGGAGATCGTGCTGGAGATCATGGAACGCAGGGAGACGGCCGACGCCCGGGTCGCCACGCTCAAGTCGGAGCGGGACGAGGTGACCGGCACGTTGCGCGCCGCCGAGGACCGCCGCGACGCGGCGTTCGCGGAGATCGACAAGGAGCACGGCGAGCTGGCCGGCGGCCGGTCCGCGATCACCGCCGACGTCCCGGCCGACGTGCTCGCGCTGTACGAGAAGATGCGCGAGCAGAGTGGCGTCGGCGCCGCCATGCTGCACGGCGGCCGGTGCCTCGGCTGCCGGACGAGCCTGTCGATCGCCGACCTCAACCGCATCCGGGCCGCCGCGCACGACGAGGTGGTCCGCTGCGAGGAGTGCCGCCGGATCCTGGTGCGTACGGCCGAGTCGGGGCTGTGACGGCGGCGATGGGCGCGACGGGGGGTTACGTCGTCGAGGCCGACGGCGGGTCGCGGGGCAACCCCGGCCCGGCCGGGTACGGCGCGGTGGTCAAGGACGACGCCGGGCGGGTGCTCGCCGAGGCCGCCGAGTCGATCGGCACCGCGACCAACAACGTGGCCGAATACCGCGGGCTCATCGCCGGGCTCCGGGCACTGCTCGCACTCGGCGCCGAGGGCGGGCGGGTCGAGGTGCGGATGGATTCCAAGCTGGTCATCGAACAGATGGCCGGCCGCTGGAAGGTCAAGCACGAGGGCCTGCGGCCGCTCGCCCTGGAGGCGGCGGGCCTGGCCCGGCGCTTCCGCGTCACCTGGACGTGGATTCCGCGCGAGCGCAACAGCCACGCCGACCGGCTCGCCAACGAGGCGATGGACGCCGCGGCCCGGGGGGAGACCTGGCAGGCGAGCGAGATCACCTCCGCGCCAGAGGCCGTCCCGGCCGTCGAGCCCGGGGCCGAGCCGCCCAACACCGACGCGCCCACGCTGTTCGACGAGGCTTTCGGCGCCCCTGCCCCGGCCGTCGCCGATGGGCGTACGGTGACTTCCGGCGCGACCGTTGCGGGGACCGCCGGCGGACGCGCGACGGACGCGGGCACAGCCGGTAGGACCGAGGACACGGCGGCCGGAACCGCCACCTCCCATGACCGGCGCGGGCACGGATGGATGCCCCGGGCCACGCGCGTCGCCACATCCCTGCTCCTGCTCCGGCACGGGCAGACGCCGCTGTCGGTGGAGAAGCGCTTCTCCGGGCTCGGCGACCCGTCGCTCACCGCCACCGGGCTCGCCCAGGCCGAGGCCGCGGCCCTGCGCCTGTCGCGTCAGCCGTACGAGGTCGAGGTGATCGTCACCTCCCCGCTCACCCGCGCCCGGCAGACGGCGGAGGCGGTGGCCGCCGGGACCGGCCTCACGGTGCTTGTCGACGACGATCTCCGGGAGACCGACTTCGGCGCGTGGGAGGGGCACACGTTCGCCGAGATCCAGCAGCGCTGGCCCCGGGAACTGGCGGACTGGCTGGCCGACCCGGACGTCGCCCCGCCCGGCGGGGAGAGCTTCGCGGCGACCGCGCGGCGGGTCGAGCAGGCCAGGGACCGCATCGTGAAGGCCCACGAGGGCCGCAGCGTCGTCGTGGTCTCCCACGTGACCCCGATCAAGATGCTCGTCCGCTTCGCGCTGGGCGCGCCGCCCGAGGCCCTCTACCGGATGCACCTCGACCTGGCCTGCCTGTCGGTGATCGACTACTACGCCGACGGGCCCGCGGTCGTACGCGCGCTGAACGACACCGCGCACCTTTCCTGAGCCCCTCCACAGGGATCACTCCGGCACATCTCGCATCCCAACCGGTCCGTGCGCCCGCCGACCGGCTTGAACCCGTGATTTGAGGGTTTCTTCCTCTGGTCCTGGTGGATCGGCGGAGAAGTCTTCACGAATTAGTTCAACGATACCGTTGAAGGTATGGCTATCGACATCACGGACACCGTCCACGCCGTCGACGCCGCCTCCGTCATGAGGCTGCTCCCGGCCCGGCCGCGGGTGCTCGCCCTCGGCGAGCCCACCCATGGCGACAACGAACTGCTGGACCTGCGTAACGAGCTGTTCCGGCAGCTCGTCGAGCAGGAGGGCTACCGGACGATCGCGCTCGAGAGCGACTGCCTGATGGGCCTGGTCGTGGACGACCACGTCGCCTTGGGCGCGGGCATCCTCGACGAGGTCGTGGAGCGCGGCATCAGCCACGGGTGGGGTGCGTTTTCGGCCAACCACGAGCTCGTGCGCTGGATGCGCGCGTACAACGAGGGCCGGCCCGCGGGCGAGCGGCTGCGGTTCGCCGGTCTCGACGGCCCGCTGGAGATCAGCCACGCCGCGAGCCCCCGGCAGGCTCTCACCGCTCTCCACGGTTACCTCGCGGCCCGGGTGGGCGCGGATATGCTCCCCTGCGATGCGGAAACGCTCGACCGCCTGCTCGGCGCCGACGACCGCTGGGCCGATCCCGCCACGATGATGGATCCGTCCCGATCCGTGGGGCGGTCGGCCGAGGCCGGGGAGCTGCGACTGCTCGCCGACGATCTCGTGGCGCTGCTCGACGCGGAGACGCCGCGCCTGCTCGCGACGTCCACGCAGGACGAGTGGGACCGGGCGCGCCTGTACGGACGCGCCGCCACCGGCCTGCTGCGCTACCACTACTGGATGGCCGACACGTCACCGGGCCGCATGCCGCGGCTACTGGGCCTGCGGAGCTCGATGATCGCCGCCAACCTCCTCGCCGTCGCCGAGCGGGGCCCGGTGCTGGTGTACGCCCACAACAGCCATCTCCAGCGGGACAGGAGCACGATGCGGATGGGCGACGTGCCGTTCGAGTGGTGGAGCTCCGGCGCGATCGCGGACGCGCATCTGGGCGAGGGGTACGCCTTCCTGTCCATGGCCCTCGGCACGATCCGGCACCAGGGGGTGGACACCCCGCCGGCGGACACGCTCGAAGGGCTCCTGTACGCGCTCCCGCAGGAGCGCTACGTCGTCGACGTCCGCCGGCTGGCCGCCGCCCTCGCCGACGCGCCGCCCGCCCCCCGCGAGTCCCCCTGGTTCGGCTACGCCCCGCTGGACCCGGCCCACCTGCCCGGCTACGACGGGATGGTGTTCGTCAAGGACGTCACGCGCGGCCAGCGCGCCCGGCCGTACGGGTGAGGGCATCCGACGCGGCGCCCGGCAGCACGACGCGGAAGGCGGCTCCGGCGCCGGGCCGTGTCCGCAGGTCCACCCGGCCCCCGTGCGCGGCGACGATCGAGCGGACGATGGCCAGCCCAAGCCCGGCGCCTCCGGCGCCGGTGCGGCTGCGTGAGTCGTCCACCCGGTAGAAGCGGTCGAACACCCGGGCGGCCTCCTCCGCGGGCATCCCCGGCCCCTCGTCGGCGATCACGAGGACCCCGTCCCCGCCGGCCGTGCCGACGCCGATCCGCACCGGCGTGCCCGGCGGGGTGTGGGCGACGGCGTTGCCCACGAGGTTGGAGACCACCTGGCGCAGCCGCGCCTCGTCGCCGTGAACCGGCGCCGCACCCGGCGGCCCGCCGTCCGGCCCGGTCAGCGCGACCTCCCGTCCGGGGTCCAGCGCGCGCAGGTCGTGGTGGGCGTCGGCGGCGAGCGTCCGCAGGTCCATGGGCGCGAGATCCATGGGCAGGGCGTTCTCGCCCTCGTCCAGACGGGCGAGCAGGAGCAGGTCCTCCACGAGCCGGACCAGGCGGCCCGCCTCGCTCTCGATACGGTCGAGGGTGAGGTCGGCGTCGGGCAGCCCGCCCATCCGGTGCAGTTCGGCGAACCCCTTGATGCCGAAGAGCGGGGTCCGCAGCTCGTGGCTGACGTCGGCGACGAAGCGGCGCATCCGGGCCTGCGCCCGCTCCCGCTCGGCGAAGGCCGTCTCCAGCTGGCCGAGCATGACGTTCAGGGCGGCCGCCAGCCGGCCGACCTCGGTCCGGGGCGCGGCCAGCGCGGGGACGCGCCGGGACAGGTCGCCCCCGGCGATGGCGGCGGCGGTCTCCTCGATCCGCCGCAGCGGCCGCAACCCCCGGCGTACGGCGAACCAACCGATGACGGCGAGCGACGTCACGAGCGCCGCCGCGGTCGCCGCGCAGACCGTCGTCAGGCGGCCGACGGTGGACCGCACCCCGCCGAGCGACGCCGCCACGACGACGCTGCCGGATGCCGCCGCCGGCGTCGACGCGGTGGCGGGCCGCAGGACGGCGACGACCCGCCATTTGCCGCCCTCGGGGCCGGTCACGTCGAACGGCCGCCCGCCCAGCCGCTCGACCTCGGCGCTGTCGAGCCGGGGGAGCGCCGGGCCCCGATCCGGCAGCCCGTCCCGCAGCCGGTCCTGTAGCCACGGACCGCCCTCCTGCTCGACGGCGCCGTCCGCGCGCAGGTAGGCGATGTACACCTGGTCGATCAGGTCCATCCCGGGCAGGGTGCCCGGCAGTTGCGGGCTCTGCGGCGCGGACGGTCCGGCGATCAGCCGGGCGGGGATCCGCGACAGCACCGTCGCCATCGGCGTGAGCTGCCGGTCCACGCGTTCGATGAGGTGGGCCCGCAGCGTGGCGACCGCGACCGCGCCGCTGACGGCGAGACCGGCCGCGAGCAGGGCCATGGTGGTGAGCAGAAGCCGTCCACGCAGCGACAGGCTCCCCCAGCGCGGCGACGGACGCCTCGTGCGCGCCGTCATGGGTGTGGCCCGCGCAGCACGTATCCGATCCCGTGCATCGTGTGGATCAGCTTGGGCCCGGTTCTGTCGATCTTGCGGCGCACATAGCTCACGTAGGTGTCCACGATGCTGGAGTCTCCGGCGAAGTCGTACCGCCAGACGTGCTCCAGGATCTGCGCCTTGGACACTACCCTCCCGGCGTTGAGCACCAGGTAGTGCAGCAGGCGGAACTCGGTCGGCGACAACCGCACGGGGGTGCCCGCCCGGGCCACCTGATGGCCCTCCGGGTCGAGTTCCAGGTCGGCCACCCGCAGCGTGCGGTCCTCGGGGGCGGCTCCGGCCCGCCTGAGCACGGCCTCGATCCGGGCCAGCAGTTCCTCCAGGTCGAACGGCTTGGTCACGTAGTCGTCGCCACCCAGACGCAGTCCGTTGATCTTGTCCTGCGTGGTGTCGCGCGCGGTCAGGAAGAGCACGGGCACCTGACCCGGACGGCCGCCGGACAGCGGGCGGGGCAGCGTCCGGAGACGGCGCATGACCTCGAAGCCGTCCATGTCGGGCAGCATGACGTCGAGGAGCACGAGGTCGGGCGGCGTGCCCCGCGCGGTGTCCAGGGCCTGCGACCCGGTCGCGGCCGAGGTCACCTCGTATCCCGCGAAGCGGAGCGTGGCCGCCAGCAGTTCCCGCACCACGGGTTCGTCGTCGACCACCAGCAGGTGCCGCCCGTCCACCTCCGGCCTCCCTTCGCCGATCAGCGGAAGAATAGGTACGCGGTGCTAAGCCCGGCGTACAGGGCACATCGCCTCAGGTGTCCCGCCGGTGGACCTCAGGCGTCCCGCCGGTGGAAGAGGGCGGCGGCGGCGCAGAGCAGGCCGAGCACGGTGGCGGCGAGCACCCCGGCGCCCGCGAGCGGCGCGAGCCCCTCCGTGCCGGGATGGACCGCGAAGAGCCTCGCGCCCGCCGCGCTCGGCCACCAGGTGACGATCCACCTGGCCACCGCCTCCGGGAACAGGCCCGCCATGCCGGGCAGGACCAGCAGGAACGTCCCGAGCGAGACGGCCCCCGCCGACCTGCGCAGCAGGAACCCGAGCGCCATGCCGTACAGGCCGATCAGGCCCGTGAACAGGCCCGCGCCCAGCAGCGCCCCCGGCACTCCCGGATCACCGGGTCCCACGCTCGGCACGCCCCGCGCCGCGAGCGCCGCCTGGCTGAGCGTCAGCGACAGGAGCGCCAGCGGCGGCCCGGTGAGGAGCGTGGCCAGCGCGACGACGGCCCCCTTGCCGGCGAGGAGGAGCCCGCGTCTGGGCACGGCGGTGACGCTGACCGGCATCGTCCCCGAGGCGTACTCGGAGGTCACGGTCAGCGCGCCGGCCGCGCTGATGAGCACTCCCACCAGCACGAGAGCGCGGAAGGCCGTCTCCGTGGGGTCGAAGGCCGCCCGGTCCGCGGCCGGCGCGGCGAGGTAGTCGCGTGCGGCGGCCATGCCGAACAGGTAGCCGTACGACCCGGCGGCGACCACAGCCCCGGCCAGGCAGCCGAGCATGGCCCGGATGCTGCGGAACTTCACCCACTCCGAGCGCAGCACGCCGTACGCGGTCATGAGACGGCTCCGGCGGGACTCGAGGCGAACTCGACGCTGTCGCCGGTGAGCTCCAGATAGGCCTCCTCCAAGGAGGCCCGCCACGGCGTGAGCTCATGCAGGACGATTCCGTGCGCGCCGGCGAGACCCCCGATCTCGGCGCCGGACAGCCCGGTCACCGTCAGGCCGCCCCCGGCGCCGGGCCGTACGACGGCGCCGGCCTCCCGGAGCAGGGAGGCGAGCCGCGGCGCGTCGGGAGTGCGCACGAGCACCGCCTGCCGCGCGGCCGAGCGGACGAAGGCCTCCAGCCCGGTGTCGGCGATCAGCCGCCCGCGGCCGATGACGACGAGATGGTCGGCGGTGAGGGCCATCTCGCTCATCAGGTGGCTGGACAGCAGGACGGTCCGGCCCTGCGCGGCCAGGCTCCGTGTCAGCGTGCGGATCCACCGGATGCCCTCGGGGTCCAGCCCGTTGACGGGTTCGTCGAGCAGCACCACCGGGGGGTCGCCGAGCAGCGCCACAGCGATGCCGAGCCGCTGCTTCATCCCCAGGGAGAATCCACCGGGGCGACGGCCCGCCACGTCGGCCAGGCCAACGAGCCCCAGCACCTCCTCAACCCGGCGCCGTCCGATGCCGTTGCCGTACGCCAGGGAGAGCAGATGGTCGAACGCGGTCCTGCGCGGGTGCACGGCGTGCGCGTCGAGCAGTGCCCCCACCTCCCGCAGGGGCATGGGCAGGTCGGCGTAGCGTCGCCCCCCGATCGTCGCGCTCCCGCTCGTCGGCCTGTCGAGCCCGAGGATCATCCGCATCGTGCTCGTCTTGCCCGCGCCGTTCGGCCCGAGGAAGCCGGTGACGGCGCCCGGCCGTACGTCGAAGCTGAGGCCGTCCACGACGGCGACCTCGCCGTACCTCTTCGTCAGTTGCCGCAACTCAATCATGGGACGCAGACTCGCCCACCGGTCTGCGTGGTCTCTGAGAGGTTCTGTGCGAGTCCTGTGAGCGGTCCGCCCGCGACCTGCGCCGGTGCGGCCTCACGTCTCCGTCTCCCGGGCGAACTCAGAGGGTCTTCACATGACCGCCGGCCGGGCCGGGGAATGATTCGGGAGCCGCTAGGCTTACCTTCACGGTGGACGAGCCGGCCGGGCGGCCGCGTCAGGGCTTCGGCCCTGCCGAGGAAGGTCCGGGCTCCACAGGGCAGGGTGGTCGGTAACGCCGACCCGGGGCGACCCGCGGGACAGTGCCACAGAAAACAGACCGCCCCTTCACGGGGGTAAGGGTGAAACGGTGGTGTAAGAGACCACCAGCGCCCACGGTGACGTGGGCGGCTCGGTAAACCCCACCCGGAGCAAGGTCAAGAAGGGACGTTCTCCGGAACGTCCCGCGCGCGACGTTCGAGGGCTGCCCGCCCGAGCCGCGCGGGTAGACCGCTTGAGGCCGCCGGCAACGGCGGTCCTAGATGGATGGCCGCCGGTCAGCCCTTGTGGCTGACCACAGAACCCGGCCTACAGGCCGACTCGTCCACCTTCCGCCCTCTGATCTGGGCAGATTCCCGGGCCCTCCTCCTCGGGGCGGACCGGAATGCCGAATCGATCGCCGTACGAGCCCGCTCGAAGGCTTCCGGCACGAGATGCCCGTAGAGATCGACCGTCGTGGTGATCGACTCATGACCGTGCCACCGGGACACCTCGGAGATCGGAACGCCCTCGGCCAGGGCCGTGCTCGCGAAGGTGTGCCGCAGGTCGTGAAAGGTCGTGCTTCAGACAGGCGAGACCTACCAGGCTCGCAGGGCACAGCCAGGGCACACGAGCGCGAGAACAGCGCGAAATGATGAGGACCGGCGAACACCGAAAGCCAGCTCACGGTATGAGCCGGATAATCGCCCCAGGCCGTCCGCTAGGACGAATCAGTTCTTGTCTTCAGGCTCTCGGCGGCGGAGTTCCGGCCACCATGCGACGATGCCGAACGGGATGGCGAAGATCAACGTGCCCGTGCTCGTCACCAAAGAGTCCGCAAGGGACGCATTGTCGGCAAAGAGGCGCGCTCCCAACGTAGCGACGTAAGAAGCAGCCCACCACAGAGTGAGACGCATCAAAGCTCGGCGGCGAATGCGGGAGTCTGACACGTCTGGATTGTATGGGCGGGCCGGGGCACTCCGGGGGCACATGGCGGCGGAAAACACTGGCAAGCGATGAGCACGAACGAGAGCGTTCCCGCAGGTCGCTTAAGAGGTAGAGCGATTCGCCGCAGGTAGAGAGCGTGGGAAATTCGAACCCGGCCTACAGGCCGACTCGTCCATCTTAAGACCCTCTGATCTGGGCCGACTCTCCGATCACTCCTGCTCGTGGCACATCACCACGACCGTGCTCCCGTGCGGGGCCCCGCTTGTGTTCGGGGCAGACAGGCTCACCTCTCTTCAGGTGGAAACTTGTGCCACCGGTCGGCGACCGCCACTTCTCTGCTACATCCTCGGGCAGGTAGCGCAGGCGCCTGCGAATGCACTGGCCTCGCGGACCGACGCGATCGTACGAGGGCTGCACTGGTCACATTCCCTTACTAGTCTGTCGAAGTGATCGAGCTGGGCTCGCGAGAGCGCAACCAACCGCCGCCTCCCCACATCGTGTGGGAGAGTCTGGCCGACCCATGGCGACCTGGTGGACGGCGATGGCTTGATCTGCGTCCCGGCGAGGTTGAGCCCCGCATCCTTCAGGCGGTGGAGCCGGAACTCGTGGTCTGGTCGTCCTTGTGGCCTGAGAGGCCCGACGATGAGATCCGGTTCGATATACGGCCGGCCGAGAACGGATGCAAACTGTGCTGGACGCTGTTGACGCCTGGAGAAATTCCGGAGCAGGCTGTGATCGGTCATCTGCGCCACCGGCTCAATTTCTTGATAAACGCTCAGCTCCGCTTCTCCTTCGGCCAGTAGGGCCGGAATCGCTGCGTGACGACGCCGATTATCCGCCTCACTGGTGATCGTGCTGTCCCTCGTCGATCGCGTCGTAGGACACCACGCAGGAGCAGCGCCGCATTGTGACTGGCTCTCGTCGAGAAGCGGAAGCCGGATTCGAGGCACGACGGGTCTGGGGCACTGCGGGGCACATGGCTCAGGGAAGTGCTGGCAAGCGATGGCAACGAGCGCAAGCGTGCAGGTCGCTTGTTGATTCAAAGCGAATCCGTGCAGGTGGAGAGCGCGCGCAATTAGATCCCTGCCCTGCAGGCGGACTGGTCCACCTTCACATCTTCCGGTCCGGATCCGGTGCGGATCTGTATCCACGCGGCCACGGGTAGCGGGATGAGAATCCAAGCTTGGACAGGCGTCGGGTGTTTGCCGTGAGCATTTGTTCGATGACGCCTTCATAGTTCTTGACTGTCGCCCTCGTGCGTAGGACGCCGGATTTATTGGGCTCGATGGACCAACAGGTCGTCTCGGATTCGTCATCCTCATCCCGGCTCGGTGTGAACTGGACGGCATGAAGAAACGGCGGGAGATTGCTCTCGTAATACTCAACGCGATCGCTGAGTCTAGTTGGATTGGCGTTGCCGTGCAGATCGACCGGATCATCGTTGAAGCACAGGTAGTCGTCCAGAGCCGCCAAGATCACACATGTCTGCCGCCTCGCGTTCGTGTACACCGCGTGGTCCTGGCTGGGAGGCGGTAACAGCAGGAGCATCCGCGTCTTCAGGTCGTGTTCGACGATACATTTCAGCTCCCACCAGAGGGATTCGCGAACATCCTGATGAGGCGAGACAACCAACATGATTGTGTGTGCTCGGAGGATGAGTTCCTTCGCCGCGACCTTCCACTCGTCATTCGATGCGCGCAGATAAACCGGGCCGGGGGGAGCAAGCCGTCGGTTCTGATCAACTATTGTGTAAGTTCTGAAGCCGAGCTGCTTGTAGCATTTGCGGGCGATGACCTGTTCCATGGTGGATGTTGCGCTGATGCCGTTCTGTGGAATGCGTCCAATGTGGGGGATGATGATTTCGCCATCACTTCCGAACGGGCGAAGTATAAGACAGTACTCCTTCTGGGAGCCGATGAGCGGGCCGAGGATGTCGCGATAATGTTTTGTGTGCGACGGTCTCGAGTACTTGCCGAAAATGAAGAGCAGTTTCAGTACCCTGACGGAATCGAACGCGATTCGCGTGAAAGCTCCCCCGGCAAGGCCCGTCAATATTACTTTTCCCCAGGTGGTGTTTATTCCATCTATCCATATGAAAGCCACTGTGACAAGTGTGACAACGATTAGAACGAAGAGCGGTCGGATGGACCTGCGCACTCGGATGAGAATTAGTTTCACAGGCGAACCCCGCGTCTTTTCCGATGTTTGACGACGTGGCATATCCTCCGGCGGCGACCTCGGGAGGCGGGAATAGTCGATACACGGTGCACTAGGTAGATCGATAGGTTCTTCGCGCTCGTTACATTCCTTTCGGGTAGTCCGTCGAGGCGGCACCAGTTCGGTACGGCACCGGCGGGCGCTTATGGGCGTTCGTGGGCTGCGACAGAGTCCCGGTCATCGCCCGCGTGGGCTTTCGGCAAGTCATGCGACTTGCTGGGAGCCGTTTTGCCGTCAGCGGGCGCGGCCGGTGCGAGCATCGCGAGGGTAGAAGCGATCACCACAGCCGGGGGAGACATGCTCCGAAAACTGATCCTGATAGTGGGCGTGGCCGTGGCGACATCGCCAACCGCCATGGCCGATGCCTGGGCCGACGAGTCGCCGGGAGTTCTGTCGGCACGGGCGGTCATCGCCGCCGCGCCGGCCGGGCAAGAGTCCACTGCGTGTAGTCCCGGATCGCCGTGTGCGGCGGTCAACTGTGGCCCGGGGCGCGTCTGCGTGCCCTCGCCCAAGCAGTGCTTCACCACACCGTGCCCGCAGTACGACTGCGTGCCCGCGTCCTCGGTGGTCCGCTCGGATCGCCGGCCTCCCCAGCCCGGCTCACACCTGGACCGGTGGCGGCCCCGGCATCCGGAGCAGCGACCGGCCTACCCGCGCCACTGGCAGACGGCGGATCGCTCAGAGAGCCGCGGTGACCCGGCAGGGAACGCCGGCAGGGTGAGCGCCCTACAGCCGTGAGCCCGTCAGGCCGCCTCGGCGACGAGGCGCGGGCCGCCCGTGGCACGGCAGTAGGCCTCGCCCGGAGGCTGCCGGGAAGCCTGGAGGCTGCCAGGGAGGACGACTGAGACGCCACCGCTGTTGCGGCGGAACGCGAGAGACCTCCGAAACGGCCGGCACGTGCTGAACCACAAGCCCCAGCTCAGGCCTCGTCTCGGAGACCGGGCGCGGAAGGCACGGCGATCGGGAACGCGTACGCGGCGAGATCGCCCTGCGGAAAATGCTTCGCGTGGCGTGTCCCGGAGCGCCTAGCCTTGGTCTTCTTTATGGGCGCGGAGGACGTGCCCTGCCGACGGCTTTGCATTCGAATTGGAGGTGCGGAGCGGCATGACCTGTCACCTCGTCGCGCTCTGCTTCGACGCGCACGATCCGCTCCGTCTCGCGCGCTTCTGGGCCGGTGTTCTGGGCTGGGAGACGGCCGAGGATGACATCGCGCTCCTGCCGAGCGATGACACCGGGTTCCGGATTCGATTCCTGCCGACCCAGGAGCAGAAGTCCGGTCAGAACCGCGCGCACTTCGATCTGACGAGCACATCCCTTGAGAACCAGCAGCAGACGGTGGCCAGGGCGCTCGAACTCGGCGCCCGGCACATCGACATCGGGCAGAGCCCGGAGGACGATCACGTCGTGCTCGCGGACCCCGAAGGCAACGAGTTCTGCGTCATCGGCCCGGACAACAAGTTCCTCGCCGACTGCGGATTCATCGGGGCGGTCTCCTGCGACGGTTCGCAGGAGGTCGGGTATTTCTGGAGCGCAGCGCTGGGCTGGCCGTTGGTCTGGGACCAGGACCAGGAGACCGCGATCCGCTCGCCGCACGGCGGTCCGAAGATCACCTGGGGTGGTCCGCCGCTGATGCCGAAGAACGGGAAGAACCGGCTGCATTTCGACATCGCTCCATCCGCCGACGGCGATCAGCAAGCGGAGGTCGAGCGTCTCATCTCGCTGGGGGCGGAGCGCATCGACATCGGTCAGGGCGAGGCCGGTTGGGTGGTCATGGCCGACCCCGACGGCAACGAGTTCTGCGTTCTGTCCTCGCGATAGTGCCTTCCTCGAACGTGATGGCGCACAAGGCCGTCGCGCGTCCGGCTCTGCGGTCAGGGGTGTCCGGAGCCGGTGTTGAGGCGTGACATGGCGCTGTCGAGCAGCATGTCCAGGGCGGCGGGGTAGGCGCTGTCGTTCATGTCGGCGATCAGCAGAGGCGCGACCGCCGCGATGTTGGGGTGGGTGACCGGGGGGAGGCGGGCGTAGGTCGCCTGCCAGATCTCCTCGTCCGCCCTGCGTGCCTGTTCCGGCAGCGCGAGGGAGGCCGCGTCCAGCGCGGCGAAGGCCAGCGTCATGTCGATGAAGGTGTGGTAGACGCGCACCGCCTCACGGTCGGAGAACCCGGCACCCCGCAGCAGCCCGAGGATGGCCTCGTCGGCCGCGATTTCGTGGGACTTGCCGCTGATGCGGCTGGCGGTCAGCACGGCGGCCTGGGGGTGTTCGAGGTAGGCGGCGTGGATGAGCAGGCCCAGTTCGCGTAGGTCGGCGCGCCAGTCGCCGGTGCCACGCCAGCCGGCCATGGCACGCCCGATGAGCATGTCGCCGATGGCCAGGGTCAGGTCGTCGATTCCGGCGAAGTAGCGGTAGAGCGTGCTGGGGTCGGCGCCCAGTGCGATGCCGAGCCGCCGTACGGTCAATCCGGCGGAGCCGTGCTCGCGCAGCATGCGCAGCGCGGTCCGTACGATCAGGTCCTCCGAGAGGACCACTCCGTTCTTCGTCGGGCGGCGCCGTCTGCGCGCCGGTTCCGGGACCACGGGCTTGGGCACGCCGCTCCTCCTCTCCGCCTGGCAGCTTATGCCAACGCCATTGACGTTATCAGTGACGGTGCCGTTGGATCGGGCGTACCAAGACGTTTTGTCCTGGAAAGGGAGAGTTTTGTCATGCGTGTTCTGCTTGTCGGCGCCGGTGGTGTGGGTACGGCGATCACCCGGATCGCGGCCCGCCGGTCCTTCTTCGACCACATGGTCGTGACCGACTACGACCTGTCCCGAGCGGAGGCGGCGGTCGCCGCACTCGGGGAGGCGGGCGCGCGCTTCAGCGCCCGGCGGGTGGACGCGAGCGACGAGGCCGCGGTGGCGGCGCTGCTGGCCGAGCACCGCTGCGACGTCCTGCTCAACGCCACCGACCCGCGGTTCGTCATGCCGCTGTTCCGGGCGGCGCTGTCGGCCGGAGCGCACTACCTGGACATGGCGATGTCGCTGTCGCGGCCCGATCCGGAGCGCCCGCACGAGGTGTGCGGGGTCAAGCTGGGGGACGCCCAGTTCGAGATGGCCGCCGAGTGGGAGAAGGCGGGCAGGCTCGCGCTGGTCGGCATCGGGGTGGAGCCGGGGCTGTCGGACGTCTTCGCCCGGTACGCCGCCGACGAGCTCTTCGACCACATCGAGGAGATCGGCATCCGCGACGGCGCCGACCTCACCGTCGACGGGTACGACTTCGCGCCGTCCTTCAACATCTGGACCACGATCGAGGAGTGTCTCAACCCCCCGGTCGTGTACGAGGCGGGCCGGGGCTGGTTCACCACCCCGCCCTTCAGCGAGCCGGAGGTGTTCGACTTCCCCGAGGGCATCGGCCCGGTGGAGTGCGTCAACGTGGAGCACGAGGAGGTCCTGCTCGTGCCCCGCTGGGTCGACGCCGAGCGGGTGACCTTCAAGTACGGGCTGGGCGCGGAGTTCATCGACACGCTGCGGACCCTGCACCTGCTGGGGCTGGACCGCACCGAAACGGTCCAGGTCGTCGCCGAGGACGGCGCCACCGTCAAGGTCTCCCCGCGTGACGTGGTCGCGGCGTGCCTGCCCGACCCGGCGACCCTCGGGGATCGCATGCGCGGCAAGACGTGCGCGGGCACCTGGGTCAAGGGCACCAGGAACGGCGGCTCGCGCGAGGTCTACCTGTATCACGTGGTCGACAACGAGTGGTCCATGCGTGAGTACGGCTCGCAGGCGGTGGTCTGGCAGACCGCCGTCAACCCGGTCGTGGCCCTCGAACTGATGGCCACCGGCGTCTGGTCCGGGGCCGGCGTCCTGGGCCCTGAGGCCCTGCCGCCCCGGCCCTTCCTCGACCTGCTCACGGAGTACGGCTCTCCCTGGGGCATGCGCGAGCAGTGACCGCGCGGGACGCGGGTGACGCCGTCGCGGCTCGGCCCGTCGACCGGCGTCACCGCACCGGCGAGAGCCCAACGGTCCGGCAGCCCGCGCCCTCGTACGACGAGCACCGAGTGTGCCGATTTTAGGTTCTGCTGGGAATCGTCGCGGGCGGGTCAGGGAACCTCACAGAGATGACATCGCTCCGCCACCTCCGTGACTGCCTTGGCGAACTCGATGAGCTGGAGCGCAGCGTGAAGCACGGCATCGACAGCATGTGCGGCAAGCTGTATCGGGCCATCGACTGGCAGCGACGGTTCGAGGCCGACGTGTCCCACGAGCTGCGCACCCCGATCGCGGGGCTGCGGGCACAGCTGGAGGAGGCCCGGCTGCATCCCGGCGAAATCGATGTGGACGACCTGCTCGAACGGGCGCTCAACGACGTGGAGCGGCTGCATGCGCTGGTCGACGATCTCTACCTGCTGGCCCGGCTTCAGGCGGCCGCGCAGCCGACTGAGCCGGCCCTGCTGGACCTCGGGCAGCTCGTGCAGAGCGAGCTGGCCCAGCGCACCGACAGGCTCGACGTCAAGGTGCGGGCCGACCCCGGGGTCGTGGTCCGCGGCCTGGACGCCCGGCTCCGGCGGATGCTCTCCGAGCTGCTCGACAACGCGCAGCGACACGCCAGGACCCGCGTGATCGTCCAGGTCCAGCGTACGGCCGACACCGCGGAGCTCGTCGTCGCCGACGACGGCGACGGGATCCGGGAGGAGGACCGTGAGCGGGTTTTCGACCGCTTCACCCGTCTCGACGCCGCCCGCTCCCGCGACCGCGGCGGAACCGGCCTCGGCCTGGCCATCGTGCGGAACATCGTGTACGGCCACGAGGGCCAGGTGCACGTCGAGCGGTCGCCGACCGGCGGCGCGGCCTTCGTCGTCCGGCTGCCCCTGGCCTGACCGGCTCCCTTCTCCGCGATGGGGACCGAACAAGCGGGGAACGCCGGCGTAGCCCCGAGGCCGGGCCGCCGGCCGGGGTGTCGGCCGCGGCGCCGTACGGCCTGCGCGTTCAGGAGAAACGCTCGACGGTCACGGGGACCGGTCCCGCGTGGCGCATGACCGTCGTCAACCGCCGCAGCAGCGGCCCGAGGGCCTCGTCGGACGTGGTCCCCAGATGGGCCGTGAGGTCGACGGAGCAGGCGGCACCGGGCCCGATCCGGCGTACGTCCCAGGTGAAGACGTCCGAGGCCGTGCGCAGCGCACCCGTGCCGACGACCCTGGTCCGCGGGTCGCCGGCCTCCGCCGCGAGCGTCACCATCTCCGCGAGGCGGGGAAGGCTGGGCTCGCCGGCGAACAGCACGCGGTAGACCCGCGTGTCGTGGAACCCCTCGGGAACCTGCGGCGGGCTGAGGCGCAGGGGAGGCGAGTCCGGCAGGAGCCGGTAGTCGTGGAACATGGCGCGCAACCACGCCTCGCCGGGCAGTTCGCCCCCGCCGAGACCGTGGTAGGCCGCCTCGGCCTCGGGGCGGCTCACCGCGTGCGCGCGGGCGCGCAGGCCGGGATCCTCCCGCATCGCGCGCCCGAAGGCCGCCGAACTCCACCACACGCCGTCGGCCGCGGTCCACCCGGCGGTGTTCAGGCCGACGGTCCTGAAGTCGTCGGCCAGGGCGAACTCCTCGACGACGACTCCCTCGGCGCCCGTCTCCGACGTGATCAGGTAGTAGTCGAGAGCCGCCTCAGGTGCGGCGGCGGCGAGAGCCGGTTGCCCACGCTCGTCCATGTCGCTGTTCATGGCCGCAGGCTACTGACCTCGCCGTCCGGCGGCACGGGCGTCCCGCCCCCGCGGGCGACCGGGCGGGCCCGCGTCGCGAACGGGCCCGCCCGGCGCCTACGAGGGCGGGACGGGATCAGTGCGGCATGGTGCCCATGTCGGGATTGTGGGTCATGCCGCCCATGTCGTGGCCGGGAACGTTGCCCTTCTCGTCGGCCACCATGAACACCCCGACCATTCCCATGTCGGAGTGGCTCTGGACATGGCAGTGGTACATCCACGCCCCCGGGCCGACGCGCTCCCCGGCGATCACCTGGAAGCCGAACGACTCGGCCGGGCCGGTGGTCTTGGTGTCGATGATCCGGCTCGGGTCCTGAGGGCCTTCCAGCAGGCCGGTGCGGTTGTCGGCCCATCGGTGCCCGTGGATGTGGAAGGTGTGGAAGGCGCTCCCGTGGGTGATGACGATGAACTCCACCCGCTCGCCGATCTTGGCGAGGAAGTGCGGCCCTTCCCCTCTGCGGTTGTTGATCAGCATGTCGTTGAAGACGACGGTGAACGTCTTGTCCGGCAGCACGTCGCCCTTCCGGCGGACCACCAGCGGCCCGTAGAGGCCCTTCTTGATGCCTCCCGTACCGTGATCGGAGCCCACCACGTGGTCGTGGTAGTGCCAGTAGCCCGCGCTGCCGGGCTCGATGGTCCCGCCGGATCGGCGGCCCTGCGCATGGGTGCGCCAGACGTAGGTGCGCCGGCCTCCCGGCTCCACCACGCTGTCGTTCATGCGCGTGCCGTCGCTGGTCACCTCGTAGTCCACGCCGTGGACGTGGAGGCTCGCGGTCACGTCCGAGTTGTTGACCAGTTCGATTTCGAGGGTCTCGCCCTCGACCATCTCGATGAGCGGTCCGGGGATCGTCGCCTTACCCGGCTCCAGGCCGTAACCCATCTCGCCGTTCGGCAGGTTCTCCGCGTAGAGGGTGATGCGGCGCGGGAGCACGCCGGTCGGTGCGGTCGCGGTCTTGTCCACGGGCGCCGCGCTTGCCTGGCCCGACATGACCAGCGGGGCGAACGCGGCGGCGGTCGCGGCCGTGGTGAAGGCGCGCCGGGAGAACTGGCTCCGGCCCATGCCCCTGCCTACCTCGGTCATGGTTCCCCTATCGGTGACGACGTCCCGTTCGCGCCCGGGGCGGCTCCGCCTCCGCGGACCGGTGACGAGCCGGGCCGGGACGACGTCGCGTCTGCCGGGCGGAGACGCGGAGCGCTCGGTCCGGCCTGAAGGCAGCGGGGCGGGACAGGTGATGCTTTCTACGGCATCGCTGATACTTTCGATGGAATTAGGCGGTAGTTGTGCCATCAGTGTCAAGAAGTCACGCGGCAACTGATAACACTTCGTCACATAGATGGATGAAGTGTTATGTGGCTGCTAAGGTCGCGCATGGTTCCCTGTGCGCCCCGACCCGCTCCGCCCTGCCGAGGCCCCATGAGAGGTCCAGCTGTGCCGCCGCCGCCCGGCCGGCCGGTCCTGTCAGTCGGCCCGGAAGGGGTCGTGCTCGGCGAGGAGTTTGTCGAGCCGGGCCTGGTCCACCCGGCTGACGACGCTCGACTCCTCCTGCCGGTCCCGTACGCATTTGGCCAGCGTGAACGTCGAGGTCACCACGTACATCAGCCCGAGGGCGAGAAAGGAGCGCACCCAGGCCGTGACCGGAAGGTAGAGGATGCCGGCCGCCAGGGCCGCGAGGGAGATCGCGAATGAGATGACGGCCTGGACGTAGAAAGCCGTCGTCGTCGAGGGTTTCACCGGTTTCGTCATGAGTGTCATGATCCGTGGCGTACGCCTGCCGGACATGAGCGCCGATACTCAGTTACCGGTGAGTACGGACCCCGCCTTCAGTGGTCCGGGTGCAGGGCGTTGCCGATGTACATGGCCGCCAGCATGGTGAACAGGAATGCCTGCAGGAACTGGATGAAGATCTCCAGGCCCGTCATCAGGACGGCCATGGCCACGCCGGCCAGGCCCACCGGGAACCCGGGCACCGTGGGGTGCTCGACGAGGAACCAGAATCCGACCGCGCTGAAGAACGCCAGCAGCAGATGCCCCGCGAACATGTTCGCGAACAGCCGTACGGCATGCGTGAACGGCGCGGTGACGAACGTGTAGAGCAGTTCGAGCGGCGCGAACAGGACCAGCGCGAGCGGCTTGGGCAGGCCGGGCGGGAACATCAGGCTCTTGAGATATCCGCCCACCCCGTGGTGCCGGAAGCCGAGATAGAGCTTGATCACGTACACGACCAGGGCGAACACCACCGGGAACGCGATGTGAGAGTTCACCGGGAACTGCACTCCCGGGATCACGCCGAACAGGTTCCACAGCAGGATCACCGAGAAGAGGCTGAGCAGGAACGGCATCCACCTCTCGGCGTCCGCGCCGAGGAACGGCCGGGCCACCTGGTCGCGCACGAACAGGTAACCGTACTCGCCGAGATGCTGCAGGCCGCGGGGGACCAGTGACGGCCGCGCGAACGCCCCCCACGCGAGCGCGCACAGCAGGACCACGCCCACCGCGGCCAGCACCACGGGCTTGGTCAGCCAGTGTGGCGCGCCGGGCCACAGCGACGGAAAGTCGAACAGTTCGACACCGGGAGCCGTGAAGTCGTCTCCGGCGAGGCTTACGGGCATGGGGAATCCCCTCGTCCGGCCGTTCAAAAACTGAGTACGCCGTACTCACTTTACCGATGCGAGCCTACATACCGGGTACCGTGTACGCAATAGCGCGACGACCTGGGACGACCAACGATGACGGGCCACGACAACCTGTGGATGCGACCCGAGCGCCCCGCCCGGGGGCCGCGGCCGAGCTTCAGCCGCGCCGCTCTCGCCGAGGCCGCGATCAGGATCGCCGACGCCGAGGGGCTGGAGGCGATCTCCATGCGGCGGCTCGCCGCCGATCTCGGGGCGGGCACGATGTCCCTGTACCGCTACGTGACGGGCAAGGACGAGGTTTTCGACCTCATGATCGACACTGCGGTGGGGGAGTACCTGCCGGAGGACCGGCGGCCGCCGGACGACTGGGCCGAAGGACTCCGCCTGCTGGCCTGGCAGGCCCGGCGCACCATGCTCCGCCATCCGTGGCTCGCACCGCTCGCGGCCGGCCGGCCGCAGGCCGGCCCGAACAGCGCGCGTCTGACGGAGAGCGCCCTCGGCATGCTCGACGGTATCGGCCTGAGCGTCGACGAGATGCTGACCCTCGTCGGCGCGGTCTTCGCGTACGTGCACGGGTACATCCAGAGCGAACTGGCCGAGGCCGAGGCGATGCGGCGGCTGGGGCTCACGCTGGCCCAGCGGCTGGCCCGGCACCTTTCCTACATCCAGTCGCTCATCGCGACGGGGAACTATCCCATGCTGGAGCGGATGACGAAGGAGGCCGGGCGGGAGTACACCGCCGCCGACGACCGCTTCGCGTACGGCCTGGACCGGCTGCTCGACGGAATCGCCGCGGGTCTGCCGCCGCGCGGCGAGACGGAAGGGCCCGTGTCACCGCGCTGACGTGACGTCCCGGCCCACCGGGCGGCGTCTTCACCGACCGGCCGTTCCCGGGCCCGGCGGGGTCAGTTCGGGGAGATCTCGTGGAGACGGCAGACCTGCCGCCAGACGCGCGCGTCGAGCGTGCCCGCCCTGTCCTGGAAGTCGGCGACGGGGACGCGCACCGGCCCGGTGAGGTCGAGGAAGCTGTTGTGGTCGGCGTCGGGATCCCAGGCACGGGTGGGGATCTCCACGTGGTCGTCGCGGTCGCTGCGATCCTGGCTCGTGATCTTCAGGACCTCGGCGCCGCCCCGGTAGGTCCTGAGCACCACGCACGGGCGCACCTTGTGGCCGGGCCCGTCCTCGTAGGGCACGTCGGCCCACCAGATCTCACCGGGACGCGGTCCGGCCTGCGTGGCCGCACCGCCGCGCCCGGCCCCGTCGCCGCCCGTCGCCCGGCGGCCCCCGCCACCGGTCCCCGAGGCGTGGCCGGTGGAGCCGCGCCTCGTGCCGGGGCCGGTGCCGCTCCCGGGCCTGGTGCCCGGCCGCGTGGTCCCGGCCGTCCCGCGTCCCGCGGGCCGTGCCTGCCCGCCGCCGCGGCCCGATAGACGGCCGCCCCCGGAGGGAGGCGGCGTGGACCGCCGGCGTACTCCCGGCAGGCGGCCGGCCACGCCGAGCGCCCCCAACACGACCAGCACGGCCACCGCCAATACCACCCAGATCATGACCGACAGCCTAAAGCCCCGCGCGGCTGCGCTCCGCCGCGCGGGGAAGGCCGGTCGCGGTCAGGAGCGGGCGTCCCACGCGGCGAGGATGCGCGCCTCCTTCTCCGGGTCGATGCCGTGGCTCAGCCGGACGCCGCCGAAGCTGCGCCGCTCCTCGGGAATGTCCTTCAGCCACTCCCAGGTGTCGCGCACGGTCTCCCGTACCGGTCTGCAGGTGAGACCCGCGGCGACGGCCTTCGCGGAGGAGTGGGTCCACACGCCCTCGCTCTCCCCGGCGGCCGACCACAGGGGAAGCTCGGTCCACTGCTGCACGCCCTGGTCGAGCAGGAACCGGTCGCCGGCCCAGACGAACTCCGCGTCGGAGCCGGTGACCTCCGCGCAGTCGTCCAGCCAGCTGCCGTACGTGGCGTTGCCCTGCACTCCGCCGGTCATGTAACGGCCGGTCGTACCCCTCGCCACCTGGTCGAGGGTGAAGGCCGCGATGTCGCGGGCGTCGATGAGCTGGATCGGCAGGTCCGGGTCGCCGGGGGCGAGCACCCGTCCACCCCTGGAGATCCGGGTGAGCCACCAGGGCAGCCGGCCCACGTTCTCGTGGGGTCCGAGGATCAGGCCGGGCTGGATGACCAGTGCGCCGCCGTCGAAGTGCTGCTCGACCGCCCGCTCGCAGCCGGCCTTCAGCACGCCGTAGTCGCCGAACTCGGCGTCCGCGTCCGGCGGGCACTCGTACAGCGGGAAGGTCTCGTCGACCCCCTGCTTCTCGGGCCAGTCCCGATAGGCGGAGATGCTGGAGATGAACGTGTAATGCGAAGCGTGCCCCGACAGCGTGCGTACCGACTCCAGGACGACGCGGGGGACGAACCCGCACACGTCGACCACCGCGTCCCACTGCCTGCCGTCCGCGAGCCGCCGCAGGTCCGCGGCGACCTCACGGTCGCCGCGGACCGCCTCCACACCCGGCAGGTCGGTCCCGCTCCTGCCGCGGTTGAAGGTCGTGACCTCGTGACCGCGTCGCAGCGCCTCCTCCACGATGGCGCGTCCGAGGAACACCGAACCGCCGATGACCAGAATTTTCATACGGACATCCTTGGCCCGCCCGCCCCCGGCGTCTGCCCCGTTTCACGGTCGGCGGACGTGATCCGCTCACAGCGGAAGGCGGCCCACAGGACGTCCCGGCGAGTCGCCGTACGGCCGTTCCCCCCGGCCGAGACCGGGCCGGGCTCAGCCGGTGCGCAGTTCGGGAACCGGCGTGAAGCGCTCCTGCTCCAGCACGTGCACCCGCGCCGCGCCGATGTCGAAGTACAGGCCCGTGAGCTCCAGCCTGCCCGCCCTTACGAGGGTGTCCACGAACGGGTGGGTCCGCAGGTTGTCGAGTTGCTGGATCACGTTGACCCGGCAGAGCCGGTCGAGCGGCCCGGCGTCGTCCTCGGTGCGTTCCTCGGCCACGAACCGGGCCAGGCTCTGCCGCCCGTGCCGCAGCCAGTCGCGCAGCGCGGGCAGGTCGGGCACCTCGCCGAGCAGGGCGGCCATCGCTCCGCAGCCCGAGTGGCCGCAGACCGTGATCGTGCGCACCTCGAGCACCTTCACGGCGTACTCGATCGTGGCCGCGACCGAGTCGTCCGCGGGGAGGGCGCCCGCGCGCGGCACGAGATTGCCGATGTTGCGCAGCGTGAACAGGTCGCCGGGGCCGCTCGCGGTGATGATGTTCGGCACGATGCGGGAGTCCGCACAGGTGATGAACAGATGCGACGGCGACTGCTTGCGGGCCATGCGGTGGAGCAGCGGGCGGACCATCGGCGCGGTCCGGCGCTGGAACTCCCGCGTCCCCTCCAGCAGGTCGGGCGCGCCCTGCGGTCCGGGAATCGCGGTGACGAAGTCATGGTCGCCACCGCCCGCGCCGTTCGCGCCGATCACCTCGTAGGTACCGGCGTCCCCGGCGCAGGAGTCCATCGGACGGGAGCGGCGCCGGTAGGCCCACGGTAGCCACCAGCGGTCGTGCCGGGGCGGGATCCTGGCCGGGTACAGGCGGGCGCCGCTGATCGCGGCGGAGTACCACTCGCCGTGCGGCTCGTCCACGTCGATGACGCCGCCGGTGCGTTCGTGCTCCAGCCGCCAGGCGTGCAGGGCCTCGAAGGCGGCGTTGTCCATGAAGTCCAGGTGCAGGTCCAGCTCGACCGCGGACCCCGCGGGGATGCCGCGCAGCGCCTCGGTCAGCCGGGGCACGCCGAGGAACGTCAGCGACCCGGTGACGATGACCCGCCATCGCCGCTCGCCCGCCTGCCGTACGTCGACCGAGACCCAGGCCAGGCGGCGCAGGGCCAGCAGGGCGGCCAGCCCGAGGCCGATCGCCACGCCCTCGGCCAGGCCGACCAGCACGACCCCGGCCATCGTCACGAAGTAGACCGGTATCTCGCGGTGGCTGCGCAGGTTGCGGACGTGCCCGAGGTTGACCATCTGCACGCCGATGAACAGCAGCAGCGCCGCGAGCGCCTCCAGCGGGATCAACGCGATCATCCAGGCGAAGGCCGCGGTGAACAGCAGCACCCACACCCCGTGGAGCACGGTGGACCAGCGGCTGCGCGCGCCCGCCCGCGCGTTGGTCGTCGTGCGCACGACGACGCCCGCCACCGGGAGGCCGCCGAGGGCGCCGGACACCACGTTCGCCACCCCCTGCGCGGTCAGCTCGCGGTCGAGGTCGGCGCGCGGACCGTCGTGCAGGCGGTTGGAGGCCACGCAGGTCAGCAGCGACTCCACCCCGGCGAGGAGGGCGACGAGCAGGACGGCTCTGGCGATCGCGTGCCAGTCGCCCTGCGGCATCAGCGGCGCCTCGACCGAGGAGAACCCGCCCTTCAGGTCCACCTTCGTCAGGTCCCAGCCCGTCACCGCGGCCGTCAGCGTGGCGACCATCAGCGCGGCGAGCGGGGCGGGCACGGTACGCAGCCGGGGGACGCGCCCCCACACGAGCAGGACCCCGATCGTCAGCACCCCGATCACGACGCTGTGCGTGTGGTTGTCGAGGATCTGGGCGGGGAGCTCCACGACGTTCTCCAGCGCGGAGCGCTGCGGCGAGCCGCCGAGCACGATGTGCAGCTGGGACAGCGCGATCACCACGCCGACCCCGGCGAGCATGCCGTGGACGACGGCGGGGGAGACCCCCAGTGCGGCCCGCGCCACCTTCAGCCAGCCGAGCCCCAGCTGGAGGACGCCGGCCATGACGGTGATGGCGCAGGTGGCGCGCCAGCCGTAGGTGTGGACGAGCTCGGCGACGACCAGGGAGAGCCCGGCGGCCGGGCCGCTCACCTGGACGACGGACCCGCCGAGGGCGCCGGCCACCACGCCGCCGACCACGGCGGCGACGAGCCCCGCCGCCACCGGTGCGCCCGACGCGACCGCGATGCCGAGCGACAGCGGCACCGCCACCAGGAAGACCACCAGCGAAGCGGGCACGTCATGCTGGAGCACGGACTTCCAGTTACGGCGTGAGATCGCGTCGTCACTGATTGTCATGGGCTGACGATATGTCAGCCACCAGGGCCCTCACCAGGCAGGCAACGGGAAAATCACCGGTAGTAGTCGGGATAGTCGCTCTCCGGGTTGCGGTGGCTGCCCCGCCGCCCGCTCGCCGAGGTGGGGGTGTCGCCGTACAGCTCGTCGTAGGAGGGCCAGCTTCCTCCGGTGTTCTGCTCGGGCCACGACGGCTGCTGGGCGTCGCCGTATCCCTGCTGCGGCTGCTGGGGGTCGTAGCCGTACCGACTCTGCCCTGACGGGGCGTCGTAGCCCGCCGATTCGTATGGCGAGGCGGTGCCCGGCGCGGTCCCGGGCGCGGAACCTGTCACCGTGTCGGAGGCGTCGATCGTCGCCCAGCCCGCGCTCACCTCGTACGACGGGGTGGAGGGCGCGGCCGGCGGCGTCGAGCCGGCCGCGTAGCCGCCCTCGGCGGGGTAGCCGGAGGAGTAGCCCTCGTAGGCCGGGGTCTGGTAGGTGTCCGCGTTGGGCCAGGAGGACGCGCCGCGCGGCGGTTCGGGGTCGTCGAGCACGTCGCGGGCGCCCGTCCAGGAGGGGTCCGTCGTGGAAGCGGCGGCGGCGGGGACCGGCGGGTAGCTGCCCGCGACCGGCCAGCCGGGGTCGGTGGCGCCGCCCCTGTCGGGACCGGCGCCCGTCGCGTTGGGCGAGTACGGCGGAGTGTCGGCCGCACGGAACGGGCCCGTCGCGACGCCGGACTGGTCGTAGGTGTCGGAACGCGGCGTCTCGTAGCCCGCCCACGCGTCGAAGGAGCCGCCGGTCGAGCGGGGCGCGGAGTCGGCGAGCGCGTCGCCCGGCGAGGCGGTGGACGCCGCGGCGTCGAACGCGCCGCTCGTGCGGGCCGCGTCGTACGAGGCCGCGGCGAAGGATCCGGTGGCCGGGATGGCGGAGGACGGCGCCGTGTCGTAACGGCCGTCGGGGGAGACGGAGTGGGAGCCCGTGCCGCCCTGCGCCGTGAACGGCCCGGTGCCCGCCGGCGTGTCGTACGCGGGGGCCCCGAACGGCCCGGTGCTCGCCGAGATTCCCAGCGGGTCGGCGGGCTGCGTCCCGTACGAGCCGGTGCTCGCGGACGACGGGAACGGACCCGTGGCGCGCGGGCTGTCGTAGGAGCCGCCGGTCTCGGCGGCGGCAGCGGCGGCGGCGCGACGGGCGGCGCGCGACGACCGGCCGGACCTGCCCGACCTGCCGGACGCGCCCGGCGTGGCCGGCTGGGGCCCGGTAGCGGTCGCGAAGGGGTCGCCCGCCGCGGGGGAGTCGAAGGGGCCGGTCGCGCGGCTCGCGTCGAAGGGACCGGTCGCGGAGGAGCCGGCCGCTGCGGCGGCGTCGAGCAGGTCGGGCGTCGGCGCCGAGAACGTGACGGTCTTCTGGTCGGCGAGGGCCGAGGCGGGCACGGGGGCGGCGGGCATCACGGGCTCGGAGCCGCCGGCGCGGGAGGGGCGGGAGGGGCGGGACGGGCGGGAGGGCAGGGGGGCCTGCACGGTCGCGGCGTCGGGGTCGGCCGCCTGGGCCGGGGCACCGGCCACGCCCTCGGTCTCGTCGACCGGACGGGGTGTGGCCATCTTCGCGGCGATCGTCCCCCCGAAGCCGCCGTCGTCGGCGCGTACGCGCGACCAGTAGTCGTCGTCGTAGTCGTCGGCCTCGCCCCACTCGTCCACGCCGCGCTTGCCGCGGGCGGCGGCGGGCTGTTTGCCGCCGCGCTGCGCGGGCCGCGCGGCCTGCCGTCCGCCGGGGCGGGGGGCCGGGCGCGGCGCGGGCCGCTGCTTATCCGGCTCCTCGAAGGCGTCGAACCCCTTGGGGAAGCTCTCGAAGAACGTCTCCTCGGCGGGCCGCCGGGGCTTGGGGCCCTTGTTCTCGGCCATCGCCTTGATGCGCTCGGCGGAGAGAGCGCTCTCCCTGCGGTTCATCGACCGCATGCCCAGCGCCACGACCAGCAGCACAAGAAGCACGACGGCGACAAGACCCGAAATGACCGCAGTCATAGCACCACCCTCAAGGCCATGGCCTTTCTGCGGCGCCGGTGAGATCGCGCGGCCATCGACGCGACCTGCCCCCTTTGACCACCTGCGCTCAGCAATTGGATCCGATTCTGCTCGACCACAATGACCGTTGTCACACCCTAGGCGAAGATTGGTGTAGCACGACTACCTCCGGTGCTCAGCATGTCACTCGATCGTGTTCGCCGTGAGGCGCCCACGGGCGATGGTGTGACTCGCGATGCCCTCCAGGGTCTGCGCGAGGTCGGCCCCCTGCTGCAGCTCGAGCTTCGCGTTCAACGCGTAGACAGTGAAACGGTAGCTGCCGTCGGCCCGGCATGGGGGCGCATAGCCCACCTTCCCGCTCGTCGTCCTGCCCTGCCTGGCGCCCCGGGGGACGTCGTTCATGCCCAGCTCCGTCGTCGCGGGGTCGATGTCGTACACCACCCAGTGCACCTCCGGGCCGCTGAGAGGACTGCTGTCGTCGACCACGAGGGCCACCGACTTGGCGCCCGACGTGCCCGACCAGCGGAGAGGCGGGTTGCCCTGCCCCCCCTTGCAGGAGTAGTCGTCCGGCAGGGGGGCGCCGTCGCGGAACTGCGGGCTCGACACGCTGATGACGTCGAGGTTCCTCGGCGACCCCCCGCCCAGGATTCCGCAGCCCGACGCGGCCAGCGTGAACGCCGTCACCGTGACGGCGGCTCGCACGACCGCTGATTTTCTCGGCGACCCCATGCCCGATGATGCTACGCGGATTGGACAGGTGCCCCGACCGGATCGCGGTGATCCGTACCGATGATCGAGCCCGTACGGGCCGTTGACCTCGGTGTCTTCAGAATCGATCCGCGCGCGTCGAGGACCGTTGTGCGGGGGTGTGAGGCTTCGCGCGCGCTTTCCGCCAGAATCGAGGCATGCAGGGGGACATCCGGGGCGCGGGCATGAGCTTCGCCGTTCTGGGCCCCCTCGTGGCCGCCTACGAGGAGGCCCGGCCGGTGTTCGCGAAGCGGTTCGGGGCCGACCCCTCGCCCGCGCCGGCCGGGCTCCACCCCGCGATGCTGAGGGGCGAGCCCGCCGTGGAGGGGGCGCGGCCGTCACCGGCCGCGACGCCCGCCGGGCCCGCTCCGGTGCCGCCGCCCGCGGATGGTGCGCCTGCCGGACCACGTCGAACCCCGCCACGTACGCCCCGCCCCCGTCCGGCCGCACGAGCGTCGCCAGGACCCCGCACCGCTGTGGTCTTCCCGGCCCCGCCGGGGCCCGGGACGCCCAGGAGCCGGCCCTGGGGCACCGTCGAGTCCACCCGTCGGGCGCCCGCGTCCGGCCGTGCCGTTTCGCCAGGCCGTGCGGAGCGGCGCCGACAGGGCCCTGAGGGCGGCCGTCACCCGCTGACATATCGCCGACGGCTTGCCTAGGGTGGGGGCGTGACAGCACCGCTCCGCGATCCGGCCCATCCGGTGTCGCGCCGCGCCATCGTGTTGTGGCTGGTGGAGGCACTGATCGGCTTCGTCCTGCTCGTCGGCGGGACGGCCGGGGCGGCCGCCTGGCTGAGCGGGGCGCGGTGGCCCCCGGACATGCTGTCCGAGCACGCCTGGCTGCTCCCGGTCGCCGTCGGCGTGGTCATGGCGCCCTTCGTCGTCCTGGAACCCCTGCTGCGGTACGTCGTACACCGCTGGGAGCTGTCCGGCGACGTCGTCTACGCCCGGGCGGGGTGGCTGAGCAGGCGGTGGGTCTTCGTCCCGGTGAGCAGGATCCAGACGGTCGACCGCGCGCAGGGCTGGCTCGAACGCCTGCTGGGGCTGGCGACCGTGGAGATCCGCACGGCCTCCTACGCCGGATCGTCCACGATCTCCGGGCTGGACGACGAGGTCGCGGCACGCCTCGCGGAGGATCTCGCCCGGCGGGCCGAGGAGCTCAGGGACGACGCCACGTGACCGGCCCGCCGCCTTCCACCGCCGTCCCTCCTGGCGGCCCGCCCGCCGCTCCCGGCGCGCCGGAGCCATCCGGGACCGCGCGGCTGAGCCCGCGGGTGCTGCTGATCGACCCGATCCGCATGCTGCCCTCGCTGGTCCTGCCGCTGGCGGGCGTGCTGCTCGCCGGGGGCTTCTCGCCCGCGTCGTTCGGCTGGGCGGCCGCCGGGGTCGCCGGTTCGGCGATCTACGCGGTGCTCCGGTGGGCGACGTTCACCTACCGGGTCGCGGGCGGCAGGCTGGAGCTGAACCGGGCACTGGTCGGCCGTTCGGTGCGCACGATCCCGCTGGAACGGATCAGGGGCGTCGACGTCAGCGCCTCACCACTCCACCGGGTGCTCGGCCTGGCCGTGCTCAGGCTGGACACCGGTGCCGGAGGCGGCGAGCAGGAGGGCGTGCTGGACGCGCTCACGGCCGAGCGCGCCGAGGCGCTGCGCGCCGTGCTGCTCGCCCGCGGGCCCCTCCCGGCGGTGCCCGGACCGGCCGGTGCTGGGACCCCTCAGGACGCCGGCCAGGCCGAGCGCGGTCCCGGCCCGGCCGCGCAGGTCGTGCGGGGCGCCGCCGTCGCGGCTGCGGGAGCCGTTCCCGCCGAGGGGGAGGGCGGCGGGGCCGACGACCCGCCGCGGGTGCTGGCCCGGGTGCCGCGCGCCTGGCTGATGTACGGCCCGCTGTCCGGCGCCTATCTCTTCACGCCGTTCGCGCTGGTCGCCGGTGCCTTCGGTCTCGCCTGGCAGTGGCGGCGCGAGCTGGGCCTCGGCGAACGGGCGGCCGTGCGCGCGCTCGAATGGGCGCTCGACCGGCCCGGGCTGCTGATCGCCGTCGCCCTGGTGCTCGTGGCGGCCATGCCCGTCGCCGGCGGAGTGACGTACGCGCTGTTCAACTGGGACTTCACGCTGCGCGCCCGGGAGGGGCACCTCGTCGCCGAGCGCGGCCTGTTCACCCGCAGGGCCGTGTCGCTGGAGCGGCGCAGGATCAGGGGGTACGAACTGGCCGACGGCCTGATCGAGCGGCGTGCCGGGGTCGTACGGCTGTGGGCCCTGGTCACCGGGCTGGGGGACGCCCGGAGCAGGGGACAACTGCTGCCCGTGACGCCCCGGGCGTTCGCCACCGGGGTGGCCGCGGAGGCGGTGGGGCCGATCCGGGCGCCGTTGCGCCGTCATCCGCCCGCCGCCCGCCGCCGCAGGCTCGTGCGCGCGGTCGCGCCGTGGCTTCTGGTCGCCGTGGCCGCCCTGCTCGCGGGCTGGAACCTCGCCGCGATCATCGCGGCCGTGCTCGCCGCCGCGGGGGTGCCCCTGGCCTTCGACCGCTACCGCTCGCTCGGGCACGCCTGGGACGGCGCCCGTCTGTCGGTCAGGTCGGGCTCCCTGCGCCGCGGTCAGGTCGTCGTGGAGCGCCGCGCGGTGGTCGGGTGGACGGTGCGGCAGACGCTTCCGCAACGGATGGCGGGCCTGCTGACCGTGGTCGCCGGGGTCGGCGCGGGCAGCGGCGGCTACGCGGTGGTCGACGCGGGGGAGGAGCAGGGCGTCGCCTTCGCGGCCGAGGTCACCCCCGAGTGGCTCGCGCCGTTCCTCGCCCCACGGCCCCCGGCGAGCTAGGACGCGTGGGCCCGGCGGGCGTGATCGGCGCGCGTCCAGGCCGGAGCGGGCACAGGGCGGAAGAGGAACAGCTGGTCGGGCCGCCCCGTGCAGGACTTCTGGGCGAGTTCGGCGCCGGGAGTCACGTCGGCCTCGCCGTACAGCGCTCCGAGGCACAGCCCGCTGTGCAGGGGCCGCAGGGTGAACCCCGGCCCCGAGGGCGTCAGCAGGAACCGCTGGTGCGCGGCCCCGGAGCAGTTCTCGGGAGCGAGCAGCGTGTCCTGGCCGGTCAACGCACCGTCGACCGTGAGGCAGCCGACGCCCTCCTCGGGGTGGTGCCATTGGATCTCGTAGGCGCCGCCGCCGGCCGCCCGCAGGTAGGTGTCGGGGACGAGGTCCCGGCAGGGCCGCTGCACGGCCAGTGGCCGGTCGGTCCGCTTGTTGCGCTCGCGTCCCTCCCCGACGCACAGGTCGGCTCCGGCGACGTGCGAGGGGATCATGCGGTACCACCCGTCGCGCGGCATGCGGCCGCCCCCGGGGGTCGCGGCGGAGGACGGCGTACGGTCGCTCCCGGCCGTCGCGGCGCCGGGGAAGGCCGAGGACGGTGTGCGGTCGCTACCGGCCGTCGCGGCGGCGGGTGCGGGCGAGGGCTTCGCACCGCCGCCGGTCAGGGACGCGCGCAGCTCCGGCAGGACCGCGCCTGTGGCGAGGAGCAGGACCACGACGCCCGCGCCCGCCACGGCGAACCGCCGCAGCACCCGGGTTTCCGGTCGTACGGCGTCCCGGAGCGGCCCTGCCGGATCCTCCGCCGCGGCGGGGTCGTCCGGTACGGCGGGGGCGGCGGGTTCGGCGTGACCGGACCGGCCGGCCGGCCCGGGGTGCTCCGGCCGGCCGGGTGGGCGGTCCGGGCCGGTGGCCTCGTCCCGCGGATCGGCCGGAAGCGTCATGCCCGCGGCGAGTCGCTTCCTGTGCGCCACCCAGCGCGCCGTCTCGGCCTCGCCGAGCCCGCAGGCGCGGACGAAGGCGGCGACGAACTCCTCCCTGGGGAGGGTCGTGCGTCCCAGGGCCCCTGCGATCGTGCTGGTGGGCAGCACGTCCCCCGCCGTCTTCGCGGCGGCCGTGAGCTGCCGGTAGGTCAGGCCGGACCACTGGCGGAGACGGCCCAGCGCGGCGACGAACTCGGCCGGGTTGGTCAGGCCCTCGGGTTGGGGAGGCGTGCTTAAGGGCCCTGACACGACGATCCTCCCAAGCCCCGCTTTGGCGTCGATCCGGGCGAAACACTAACAAAGATCGGTGACGCGAGGCAGCCCTCCGGGTCAGCGGATTTCGCCGCCCGGAGGGCTCGGAGGAGTGGCCTGTTCCTATCCCTGGTCGCGCTTGGTCACGTAGACGAAGTCACCCAGATTGAACCCCGCGTCGAGGCCGCGGTCGGCGTCCCAGCGGTAGTGGACGCCGAGCCAGAGCCGGCTGAGGGCGTCCTCCTCGGCGGCCTGCTCGAAGCTCGTGAAGGTCCTGGTCTTCGGGTTGGCGTTCGGATCGTCGGTGGACGCGGTGAAGGTCAGGTTGTGCCCGAACCACCTCTGCATCACGCCCGCCCAGGCCCCGGCGAACGTGGCATGTCCGGAGATGTACGCGGGGAAGGGCGGCGAGAAGTGCTGCCCGGCGGCGTTCACCGACAGCGGCGCCCAGGAGGGGTCGGGTGTGACGGCGGGGTTGAGGTTCGTGTCGGCCAGCTTGATCGCGCTCTCCGGCCGCCACAGGTCGACCGGTGAGTCGAACTTCGCCCCCCAGGCGACGATCGACGCGTCGGCCAGCGCCATGGAGACGAGGTTGAACAGCTCCGCCGTCTCGTTCTGCTTCAGTTTCCTCTGCTTGGCCACCGTCTGGGTGATGGAGAACAGGTGCCCCACCGGCCGGTAGGTGCCCTTGCCGTCGTTGGCCCAGAAGAACGCCGCGTGCGTCTGGTCGGCGGACCGCGAGGTGGGTGTTCCCGCCCCGCCGTACGCCTTGACCTCGTTGACCTGCTGCGCGTACTGCGAACTGCGGACGAGCTGGTCGTAGGAGGTGAAGCCGCCGGGCGGCGGTGGCCGGAACTGCGTTGAAGACGTCATGGCGAACGGCTTGAGCCTCCCCCAGTTGGGCGTCACGGCCGGTCCGGAGCCCGTCTGCCGCCACGCGCCGGGGACCGTGCCCTCCGTGTAGGAGAGGTCGAACGCCGGCCCGTCCCCCGACCGCTCGGCGATCATCAGATCGCCGATCCTCTCGCCGTCGGCGCGTCCGCCCTGGATGTAGCGGGACGGGACCGACGAGGGGATCTGCGCGAGCGCGTACGCGAGGTTCGCGTCGAAGTCGAGGTACGGATAGAGGTGTTCGAGCACGCGGTGTGCCGCCGCGTCCATGGTGGCCTCTATCGAGTCGTCCGGGTTCTGCTGGGTGATCTTCGGCAGGTACGTGACGGGCGCGGCCGGCCAGTTCGCGTCGTGGAGGGCGATGTGCAGCATGGCGCCGGCCCGCGCGAGCCGGGTCGGGTCCCCGTCGTGGCTGTACTGAGGGTCGACGCCGTCCCGGGGAAGGGTGCGGATGGTGTCGAGGAAGACGCTGTTCCAGTAGAGGACGTGGTCGAAGGCGGACGCCTGCGGCGGTGGCCCCGTGACCGCCGCGTGCGTTGCCCGGGGGAGCGCGACCAGCGTGCCTGCGGTCACCAGAGCGGCCGCCGCGAGCACGCGGATGCGTTTCCACCGTGATCGTCGATGCAAGGAGAACCTCCGTGGGGGGAAGAGGGAACACCACGGAAGATCGTCGATCGACGAGACGCGGGACAAGGCTGATGATCGTCCGGAACTGTTCCGGACAGTCCGACACGGGGCTGTTCGCCTGAGACGCAGAGAGACGGGGCCGGCGACGGCCCTCGTGCGCAGCCGGGCATCCGCGCGGACGTGCGAAAGGCCGGCGGGGAGTTCGCGAACTCCCCGCCGGCCTTTCCATGCCAGGTTGATCACGGCCGATGCCGTCACCGGCTCCGCTCAGCGGGCCTCGAAGGCCCGGCGTCCCGCGGGGTCAGTCCTGCTTGCGGGCGCCGAACATGATCTCATCCCAGGTCGGCACCGAGGCCCGGCGTCCGCGCGACTTGCGGGGACGCGGGGGAGCCGGCTTCGGCACGGGCGGGGCGGGCGTCTCGGGCTTGGCGTCCTTCGAGGCGTCCTTCTGCGCCTCCTTCGCGCCGTCCTTGGGCCCGTCGCCCGCGCGCTTCCCGGCGTCACCCGTACGGGCCGCCGGGGCGGGAGCCGGAGCCTGACGCGTGGGTGCGGCCTCGGCGGCCGGCTGCGCCGGAGCTTCAGCGGCCGGCGCGGCCTCCGCCTGAGTGGCAGCCGGCTGGGCCTCCGCCGCCGGAGCGGCAGGGGCGGGAGTGGCAGGGGCCGTCGCGGGCTCCGCGGGGACGTTCGCCGCGGTGTCGGCCGCCGGCGGGGCGGCGGGCTCCGTCGTGGGCTCCGCCACGGACTCCGTGGGCACGCTCGTCGCGGTGTCCGCCGCCGGTCGGGGGGCGGGCGCCGTTACGGGCTCCGCGGGCGGAGCGGGTGCGGGGACGGCGGCGGAAAGCGCGACCGCCGATGTCGCCTCGTCCGCGGCGCCGCCGGCGGGGTCCGCGGTCGTGGCCATGGCGGTGTCCACCCCTGTGCCTGTGCCTGTGCCTGTGCCGGTTTCCGTGCCCGGATCGGGCGCGGCCGGGTGCTCGCCCTCGGCAGCCGCGCCGGGGACGTCCGTGCGGGCGTGAGCGTCCGGGACCGCTGCGGCGGCGGCCGCGCCGGCACCGCCAGAGGCGCCGCCTCCGGCGGCCACGACGTCCGCGGCTCCGGAAACGGTCGCCCCGGAGTCCGCCGTCGCGGTGCCCGTCGCCTCCGTACCAGCCGGAACGGGGTCCGGCGCCGCCGCGGTGCCGACGGTCGTGGTCGTCGTGGTGCCCGTGGGCGTCGAGGAGTTCTCGGCGGACAACGCGTCCGCGGGCGTCGCGGGGCGCGCGGCCTCCTGCGGGTCCGCCGACGTGCCCGCGGCATCGCTTGGCGTCGTGGTGGCGTCGGCGTCCGGCGCCGCGTTCGCGGCGGGCTCCTGCGGGCGGGACGCCGGTCCGGCGACGGTGGCCTCGCCGACAGCCGCAGCCGCCGCAGCGGGCACGGGCGTGGCATCGGCGACGGGCTGGGACGCGGCCTGCCGTCCCACCGCGTCCTGACCGTCCTCGCGGCCCGCGCCGTCTCCGGTGGCCTCACGGCTCGGAACGGCCCGAGTGTCCGCGGCCTGCGGGACGACCCGGACGGACTCGGCGGCCGGCTCCCCAGTGGTCTCCGCTGGGGTCTCCGCGGCGCGCTCCACCCTGGCGTCGGTCGGGGGCACGGGGTCGGGGGCGGCGATGAGCGACTGCGGCAGCCGGAAGGGCACCGGGGTCAGTTCGGGCCGGTACGCCGCGGGCTCGTCCGCGTACGGTTCCGGCCGTCCGGACTCGGATCGCCCGGGCTCCGCGCGCAGCGGCGGGCTCAGCCGCGGCGGCGGCACGGGCTCGGCCAGCGCGGCCGGCTCGGAGCGCACGGGCTCGGGACGTACGGCAGGCACGCCGAGACCGCGTTCGTCACGGGCCGGATAGGCCTCCTGCGGCAGCGGCGGCACCGGGGCGAGCTTGGACGCCAGGCGGGGCACGAAGGGCCGCACGGTGGCGTCGTCCCGCTCCGGCTCGACGTACTCGGCCGCCGACAGGCGCATGGCCTCGTCGTCGTTGGGGGTGATGTGGCGGCGGCGCGGGTCGAAGAGCCACTCGGCGTGCCGGGTGTGGCCGTTCCAGACGAAGCCGAGCCGCACCCGCCACAGGTTGTCGTCGCGCTTGGCGGAGTCCCAGTCGATCTCGTCGGCGGGCACGCCGCGCCGGGTCAGCCGCTCGGCGACCAGTTCGCCGAGCGTGGGCCCGGGGGTCGTCTCGCCGGGCATCCGGACCGAGACCCGCTGGGCCTGCTGGGCCATGTACTCGCGCTCCTGGAGAACCGGCCCCTCGAACCAGCGGACTCTCTCCACCGGAATGCCGGCGGTGGCCGCGATCTCCTCCGCCGTCTCGCCGGCACGGATGCGCGCCTGGATCTCCTTGGGACGCAACGGGCTCTCCACTTCGATCTCGTACTGGCCGAGACGGGAGAAGTTGCCGCGGACGGCAGCGCGGAGCCGGTCGTCGACGGGCAGCGTGAAGCGCGTGCCCCGCCCGGCCGTCGCCAGGACGAGGTACGTTCCGTCCTCACTTACCGCGACGAGACGGAGCTCCTGCATGCGAGTCCCTTCGTCGTCGTGCTCTGTCTTCCCCCGGACCCTTGAGTCTCTCGCGTGAGCCGGTTGCCTTCCAGCACCGTACCCGGCATGTCCGAACATCGCCTCGCCAGGGGGCGAGGCAGATGTTGTGACCCCGGTCACATTTTTCGCGTTCACCTTTCCGCAACCCGTCGGTCGTGTGGGAGCGGCAGTCCACGGACGGCGGCCGCGCCGCCGATCCGGCCCAGAAGGCGAGAGCGAGGGTCGTGTCTCCTCAGGTGGTGCGCGCCCACCGCCCGTCCGTGTGGCACGGGCGCGGCGCACGGCGCCGTGACCGTGCCGTACGCCGTGCGGCCGGACCTGCGGGAGGGTCTCATTCCTGCTTGCTCCCTCGGGTTCGAGTGGCGCGCCGGGCTCTGGTGTGCCCGTGCTCCGCAATGTGCCTGCCCGAGGGCCGGCGCGGGCAACGCGACACGCGGAAGACGCCGGACCGTGGAGAGGGACTTTACGCGGCCATGGGGTCAGGCTTCCCGCGACGCGCCGAGTACGCGGTCGAGGTAATCGTTGGCGAACAGCCCGTCCGGGTCCATCTCGCGGCGCAGCGCGAGGAAGTCGCCGAACCTCGGATACACGGTACGCAGGTAGTCCGCGTCGCGGGTGTGCAGCTTGCCCCAGTGGGGCCGGCCCCCCAGCCTGACCATGATCTCCTCCACGCCCTCGAAGTACGCGGGGTCGGGGGCCTGGCGGTAGACGTGGCAGGCGACGTACGCCGAGGGCCTGCCGTACGCGGTGGACAGCCAGGCGTCCGAGGGCGGCGTGACCCGCACCTCGACGGGGAAGGTGATCGGCCAGTCCGACCGCTCCACGAGGTCCCGCGTCTCGCGCAGGGCCTGGGCGAGGTGGTGGCGCGGAACGGCGTACTCCATCTCCAGGAAGCGGACCTCGCGCACCGAGGTGAAGACCCGGTAGGACGCGTCGACGGACTCCGACGCCCCGAGCATGCGCGCGGAGACTCCGTTGATCGTGGGCACCGCGCCGGGGAAGCGGGCCCCGAGGGCGCAGGCCGCGCCGAACAGCGTGTTCTCCAGGAAGACGTTGTCGAGCCACCGCTTGAACGCCGCGGGCGGCCGGGCCGGTCCGGCGTCGCGGTTGTTGCGCTTGACCAGGCAGGTGTCGGTGTGGGGAAGCCAGAAGAAGTCGAGGTGGTCGTCGGTCTCCGTCAGTTCGCCGAGCGTCTCGAGGATCCGGCTGAACGCCATCGGCTCGCGGCGGGCCCGCAGCAGGAACGCGGGCTCGACCCGGAAGGTGACCGCGGTCAGGACGCCGAGCGCGCCGAGGCCCACCCGGGCGGCGTCGAACAGGTCGCCCTCGCGCACCGTCGTCACGGAGCCGTCGGCGAGGACCATCTCCAGTTCGACGACCTGGTCGGCGAGGCCGCCGACGTGCCTGCCGGTGCCGTGGGTCCCGGTCTGGATCGCCCCGGCGGCGGTCTGGGCCGTGATGTCACCCATGTTGGCCAGCGCCAGGCCGCGCCGGTGGAGCTCCTCGTTGAGCGCGTGGAGCGGGGTGCCCGCGGCGACCTTGACCCATCCGTCGCCCGCGTCGAGGACGCCGGTCAGCGCGCCGGGCCGCAGCAGGATGCCGTCGGTGAGCGCGACCCCGGTGAACGAGTGCCCCGTGCCGGTCATACGGACCCGCCGGCCGGTCCTGGCGGCGTCCCGTACGGCGTCGGCGACCTCGGCCGTCGATGCGGGGGTGCGGACCTCCGCGGGGGTGACCGACTGGTTGCGCGCCCAGTTGACGAAGGCGTCCATGATCCTCCTCGCCCCGGCACCTGCCCGGGGTGGACATGAACACTACTCATGATCGGGCCGGCTGCCTATGGGCACGCGGCCCGCCGCTCAGCCGGTGTACTGACGCCTCCGGACCAGCGCGGAGCCGCCGAGGCCGGCCACCACCGCGAGCAGCGCGCAGGCGTAGGAGAAACCGTACGCGTTGGATGCGCCGAACAGGTCCGTCAGCCGCCCGCCCGCCCACGCGCCGGCGGCCACCCCGAGCCCGAGGGCCGTGGAGATCCACGCCATGCCCTCGGTGAGCTGCCCGGCCGGGACCATCCGCTCCACGAGGGAGAACCCGGTGATCAGCGTGGGAGAGATCGACAGGCCGGCGAGGAAGAGCGCGGGAGCCATCGCCCGGATGTCGTCCATCAGCAGCACGGGCGTGAGCCCGGCCGCGAACAGCGACAGGCCGCGGACGAACCGGCTGCGCAGGCTGATCTTCCACTGGCGGGAGCCGAACCACAGGCCGGAGACCATGCTGCCGGCCGCGATCGAGGCGAGCAGGAATCCCGACGCCGCCTTGCTGCCGTGCTCGTCGGCGAAGGCGACCGTGATGATGTCGATCGAGCCGAACACCGCCCCCATGGCGAGGAAGACGGCCGACAGCATCGCGACCCCCGGGATCGCGATCGGGGACCGGCCCGCGCTCCGGTGCCGCACGGCCGGCGGTTCGGTGCCGCGGAAGCAGGCGAAGGCGAGGGTGCCCGCCAGGGCCAAGGCGATGGTGGCGATCAGCCCGGCGTACACGTTGACGCCCGTGGTGAGCGCGGTCACGAAGGCCGGCCCGCCGACGAAGATCATCTCGTCGGCCACAGACTCGAACGAGAAAGCGGTGTGCAGCCGGCCGGAGTCCTTGAGCACGTGCGACCAGCGGGCCCGGACCATCGAGCCCAGCGACAGGCCGGTCGCCCCGGACGCCACGCCCGTGGCGTACAGCGTCCACTGCGGTGCCCCGGCGTGCGCGCACAGCATCAGGGCGGTGATCGAGACGGCGTGCAGGAGGATGAACGGGACGAGGACCTTCGCCTGGCCGAACCGGTCCACCAGCCGCCCCGACAGGGGCGCGGCGACGGCGAACGCGAGCGACACGGCCGCCGCGACCGCCCCGGCGGTCGCGTACGACCCGGTGACGGCGGAGATCAGCAGGATGACGCCGATGCCGAGCATCGACATGGGCGCGCGCCCGATGAACCCGGAGATGACGAAGCCCTTGACTCCGGGCGTGCCGAACAGCCCCCGATACGGCCCGACCATGGTGTGTTTCCCTTCCGCACGGTGGTGCGTGTGCGTCCGGGCCGGCCGTTCGACAGCGGCGGCGGTCCCAGGGCGCCCCCCGGGACACGCGGACGGCGTTTGTCTCCGGTTTGGTTATCGCCTACCCGCATATCATGAGGCAAGTGATTTTTCCGCGTCGGGGGTGCAGGGGCTGAGGTGAGGACACCCACTCATGCCGCCTCCGCGCGGCTGCGCCCGATCGTGACCGGCCTCGCCGTCGTGATCCTGAGCGTCATCACCGCCGGCACCGCCTTCCTGGTCACCTGGCCGGACAGGGGCGCGCTGGCGGCGGGCGGCGGCCGTCCGGGGCAGGACGCGGCACGGGCGGAGACCGATGGAGCGCGGGCGGGCGACCCGCCTCCGGCCGCGCGGGCGACGGCGGGAAGCCTCGTGCCCGACCGCACGCTGCCGTCGAGCGCGCCCGTCGTCGGCGGGCCCGGCGTGCAGGTCACGCCGCCGCACCTGCTGGCGATCGCCCCGAAGCGGGTGCCGGAGGGCACCCTGCTGAAGATCGCCAAGCTGCGGCACGTACAGAAGGTGGCGGTCACCGACGGCGGCGCGGTCCACGTGTCGGGCACGGCCCTGCGGCTGCTCGCGGTCGACCCGGCCACGTTCCGGTCGTGGACGCCCAAGCGCGTGGCCGACCACCCGGAGGTGTGGAGCGCGCTCGCCCGGGGCGAGATGGTCGCCGACGTGGCCACGATCAAGCGTCTCGGCATGGTGCTCGGCGCGGACTACCAGATCGACCGCGGCCCCAGGCTGCGCGTCGCGGCCTCGGCCTCGCTCGGACTGCCCGGGGTGGACGGCCTGGTCAGCCAGGACCTGGGGCGCAGGCTCGGCTTCCCCGCCGGCGTCGTGGTGCTGGTCCACGGCGACCCGGGCAAGGTGAGCGACACGGCGGTCAGGCGCCTGCTCGGCAAGGGCGCGCAGGTAGTCCGGGTCGGGCAGGCCGCGGCCCGGCCGCACGCCACGGCCACACCGGGACAGGCCCTGGTGGGGCGGCCCGGGAGCTACCTGGACCTCTACCAGCGGGCCGCCACCGTCTGCCCCGGCCTCTCGTGGACCGTCCTGGCCGCCATCGGGCAGGTCGAGAGCAGCCACGGCCGCAACAACGGCCCCTCGTCGGCGGGGGCGCTCGGGCCGATGCAGTTCATGCCCGCCACCTGGAAGGCGTACGGCGTGGACGGCGACGGCGACGGCGAGGCGGACATCTGGAGCCCCTACGACGCGGTGCCGTCGGCCGCCAAATACCTGTGCGCCAACGGAGCCGGCGCCGGCGGCGACAAACTCAGGAAGGCCGTGTGGTTCTACAACCACTCCTGGGACTACGTGAACAAGGTCCTGTCCCTCGCGGACGCCTACGCCCGCGCGTACGCCTCCTGAGGGGGAAAGTCTTACCGGACCGTCACCCTGCCGCCGGGCGGGCGGGCCGCACGGGTGCCGGGCAGCAGGTCGCCGGGCATGGAGCGGGCTCGGGCTCGGCGAGTAGTTCGGCCACCATCGACACGAACCGCGGATGGGTGCCCGCGGTCGAGGCCCTGGTGAGGGCCATGCCGAGCTTCTCGGCCGTGGCCGCCGCCTCGACGTCGAGGTCGTAGACGACCTCCATGTGGTCGGAGACGAACCCGATGGGCACCAGGACGGCCGACCGCACGCCCTCGGTGTGCAGCGCCTTCAGGTGGTCGCAGACGTCGGGCTCCAGCCAGGGCACCTGTGGCGGGCCGCTGCGGCTCTGCCAGACCAGGTCCCAGGCCCGCCCCTCGCCGAGCCGTGCCTCACCGATCTGGGCCGTCACCAGCTCGGCGGCCCGCCTGAGCTGGGCCTCGTACGCACCGCCCGCCGGGCCCGCCGTCCGGGCCATGGAGACGGGGATGCTGTGCGCGGTGAACACGAGCCGGGCCTGATCGCGGTCGCTCTCGGGCAGCCGGCCGAGGGCCTCGCGGGTGTGGTCGGCCATCGCCGCGACGAACCCGGGGTGGTCGTAGTAGTGACGGAGCTTGACGATCTCGGGGGCGCCGGGGACGGCGGCGCGGGCACGGGCGATGTCGTCGAGGTACTGCCGGCAGGACGAGTAGGAGCTGTAGGCCGCGGTGACGAAGGCCGCCGCCTTGCGGACGCCGTCCTCCTTCATCCGGCGGACCGTGTCCTCCAGGAACGGGTGCCAGTTGCGGTTGCCCCAATAGACCGGCAGGTCCACGTCGAGCGCGGCGATCAGGTCACGGCACTGCTGGTTGATCGGGCTGACTCCGCCGAACCCCTGGTAGTGCGCCTCGACTTCCAGCAGCCGCTCGCGCGGCACGCCCCGGCCGCGCACGACGTTCTCCAGGAACGGCATGACGTCCTCGGGCTTCTCCGGCCCGCCGAAGGAGACGACGAGCAGGGCGTCGTACCCGTTGGTGCTCCCCATGCGCCACACCTTACGCGGACGGTACGACAGTCTGGCCCGCGCCTTAAAGGTTGGGCGGCTGCCGCGTCTGCGAGTAGGTTCGAGCGGTGAGCCAATTTCCGGACATCCCCGAATACATGGCCCTGCCGCGCGTGAACTCCCTGCGGCTGTCGCCCGACGGGACCCGGCTCGTGTCCGTGGTCCAGTCGCTCAACCCCGACGGCAAGTCGTACGGCACCGCGCTGTGGGAGATCCCCCAGGACCCCGGAGGCGAGCCCCGCCGGCTGACCAGGTCGGCGAAGGGGGAGGCGGGGGCCGAGTTCACCCCCGACGGGACTCTGTTCTTCGTCTCCCGCAGGCCCGACGAGACGGCCAAGGAGACCGGCGGCGACACCGCCGCCCTGTGGCTGCTGCCCGAGCGCGGCGAGCCGGTGCGCGTCGCCACCCGCCCAGGTGGGGTCTCCGGCGTGCGGGCGGCCGGCGGCGCGGTCGTCTACGCCTCCGCGGTGCTCCCCGGCGACGCCGGCACCGAGGAGGAGCGCCGCAAGGCCCGCGAGGAGGCCGGGGTGAGCGCGATCCTGCACGAGGGCTATCCGGTGCGTTACTGGGACCACGACCTCGGCCCGGCGCAGACCCGGATCTTCGCCGGCCGCGCCGCGCGCGAGGGCCTGGAGGACGTGCGTGACCTCACGCCCGAGCCCGGCGGCGCGCTGGACGAGCACATGTCGTTCGACGTCACCCCGGACGGGCGGACCGTGGTCACGACCTGGCGGGTGCCGCTCCGGAACGGCGACGTCCGCTGGGACCTGGTCGCGATCGACGTCGCGGACGGGTCCCGGCGCACGCTCGCGACGTCCGGCGGGCACGACTTCGGCGGTCCGGTCGTGGTGTCGCCCGACGGGCGGCTGGTCGCCTGCGTGCGGGAGCGGCACGGCACCGAGGAGGCGCCGGTCGCGCTCGACCTGTGGGTGGTCGACCTGGACACGGGCGAGGGACGCACGGTCGCCGGGGAGATCTTCCCCGCGGCGGTCGCGTGGGCGCCCTCGTCACGGGAGCTCTACTTCGCCGCCGACCACCAGGGCCGGCGGCCGGTCTTCCGCGTCCCCCTCGACGGCGCGGTCACCCGGGTGACCTCGGACGACGGTGCGTACGCCGAACTGTGCCCGGCCCCCGACGGCTCGGTCTACGCCCTGCGCGGCGCGATCGACTCGCCGCCGCGGCCGGTGCGGATCGCCGCCGACGGCTCGGTGACGACGCTGCCCTCGCCGACGCCGCCGCTCGACCTGCCCGGCACGCTGACCGAGGTGACCGCGACGGCCGAGGACGGGACCGAGATCCGCGGCTGGCTGGTCGTCCCCGCGGAGGCGACCGCCGAGGACCCGGCGCCGTTCCTGCTGTGGATCCATGGCGGTCCGCTGTCGAGCTGGAACGACTGGAGCTGGCGCTGGAACCCCTGGCTCATGGCCCGGCACGGCTACGCCGTGCTGCTGCCCGACCCCTGCCTGTCCACCGGGTACGGCCAGGGCATGGTCGAGCGGGGCTGGGGCGACTGGGGGCCGGTGACCCACGCCGACCTCATGGCGATCACCGACGAGTGCCTCAAGCGGCCGGAGATCGACGAGCAGCGGACGGCGGCGATGGGCGGGTCGTTCGGCGGCTACATGGCCAACTGGGTCGCCGGGCACACCGACCGGTTCCGGGCCATCGTGACGCACGCCTCGCTGTGGAACCTGGACCAGTTCGCGGGCACCACCGACGGCGCGAACTACTGGCAGCGGGAGTTCGGCGTCCTCGGGTCCGCCCGGTACGCCCGGCTGTCGCCCCACCGGTCGCTCGGGGAGATCAGGACGCCGATGCTGGTGATCCACGGTGACAAGGACTACCGCGTGCCGATCGGCGAGGGCCTGCGGCTGTGGTGGGACCTCCAGCGTTCGGGGGTCGAGTCGAAGTTCCTCTACTTCCCCGACGAGAACCACTGGGTGCTCAAGCCCGGCAACGCGATCGCCTGGTACGAGACCGTCCTGGCCTTCCTTTCTCAGCACGTCCTGGACGAGGAGTGGACCCGGCCGCCGTCCCTGAGCTGACCGTTGAGTGGCGGTACATCCTGATTTGGAAGGATGTCTCCATGCGGCCGACGCCCGAGCCGGGCGCCGGCCGCGCTTCGTTTTCCGAGCACGTACGAGGAGGGGGCAGGCCAGGATGGACGAGCGGGAGTACCGGCATGACCGCGCGCGGGTGGAGGAACTGCTGGAACTGGCGACCGGCATAGCGGAGGAGGCCGGCCAGATGCTCCTCGCCAAGCGGCCCGCGCGGCCCGAGGTGCTCGCCACCAAGTCGAGCCCCACCGACGTCGTCACCGCCCTCGACCGGGCCGCGGAGGAACTGATCCGCGGCAGGATCGCCGAGGCCAGGCCGCACGACGCGATCCTCGGCGAGGAGGGCGGCGACACCCCCGGCGAGGGCGCCGTCCGGTGGGTCGTCGACCCCATCGACGGCACGGTCAACTTCCTGTACGGCCTGCCGGACTGGGCGGTGAGCATCGGCGTCGAGGTGGACGGCGAGATCGTCGCGGGAGCGGTGCACAACGTGCCGCGCGGCGAGCTGTTCACCGCGTCGAAGGGCGGGGGCGCCTGGCTGAGGGGCGAGCGACTGCGCTGCAACACCGGCGTCCCGCTGGCCAAGGCCCTCGTCGCCACCGGGTTCGGCTACGAAGCCGGGCGTCGCCGGGTGCAGGCCGAAGTGCTGGCACAGGTCGTTCCCCAGGTCAGGGACATCCGGCGCGGCGGCTCGTGCGCCGTCGATCTCTGCTCCGTCGCGACGGGCCGCGTCGACGCCTACTACGAGCGCGGCACCAACTACTGGGACCACGCGGCGGCGGGCCTGATCGCCGTGGAGGCCGGGGCCCGGCTCGGCGGCCTGAACGGCAGGCCGGTCAGCCCCGACATGACGTTGTGCGCGGCCCCCGGGCTCTTCGAGGAACTGCACGACCTGCTCGTCCCCCTCGACCCCGAACGCGACTGAAGGCCCCCGGCTTCGACAACGTCCGCGCGGCGCCGGCCGGTCGATCCGGCCGGCGCCGCGGTCGCTCATCGTCGCGTTGCTCGGTGCTCATCAACCGCGATGCTCTGTGCTCGTCGGTCGATTGCCCAGGTCCCGGCGGCATGCCCGGCCGCCTCGCGGGTACGCGGCGCAGGACGACGGCGGAAGGAGCAGAACATGACCGTTCCCGAAGAGAACGCCCCCAAGACCGATCAGAACGACCCGGCCCTGTCGCGGCAGGCCGCGCCCGCACAGCGGGGCGACTCGCGACGCGGCCCACAGGACACCGAGATGGCCGCCAAGCTCAAAGAGGCCATGTCCGAGGCCGACGTGGACCGTGACGACTTCGCGTGACGACTTCGCGTGACACCGGCGGTGCCACGCTCTGCGCGACTATGGCCCGGGGCGCCGAGCCGGCGGCCGCCGCGCGCCTGACCAGGAGCCGCTGTGAACTCCCGCCGAGTACATGCGGGGTTCGCGCAGGGTTCGCCCAGGGTTCGCGGTGATTTCGCGCGGAGTCCGCCGGGCACAACGCGCGCAGAGAGCGCCGGGCACGACGCGCGTGCGTCCGCCCGGCGCGGACGCCCGGAGTTCGCCCGGGCACACAGTCGAGGGGGCCCGCCGATCGGCGGGCCCCCTCGTCAGTGTTCGTAGCGGTCAGCGCGGGATGGAAATGCCGTGATCCTCGGCGAGGCGGTGCAGGTCCTCGATCTCGGCGGTGAGGGTGTCGGCGAGGAAGTCGTCCCCGCTCGTGGTGGCCTCTTCAAGACCCTTGTAGGCCTGGTCGAGCCTGGTTTCGATCGTGGTCGTGAACTCGCCCATCTCACCTTCTTTCTCAGGGGGCGAAACGTGTCACTGGGGGCTCCGGCGCGGCTCCTGCGGTGAGGCACGCCCTTCCCCGGCACACGACAATGGAGGGTGTCACGGGCCTTACCCATGTCCGGACCGACCGCAAACCTGTGAATTTCTGTGCTCTACGTCACGTAGAGCGCTGGAACCGCTTACCGGCGGCTTACGTCGAATGTGACCACAATTAGGACGTCGTACCAGCTAGGAGGACTTGATGCGCGTGCTTGTGGTGGAGGACGAGCGGGTGCTCGCGGACGCGATCGCCACCGGCCTCCGCCGGGAGGCGATGGCTGTCGACGTCGCCTACGACGGCGCCGCCGCTCTGGAGAAGACCGGCTACATCGACTACGACGTGATCGTGCTCGACCGCGACCTGCCCAAGGTGCACGGTGACGAGGTGGCCCGCCGCCTGGTCGCCCAGCGGTCGGCCTCGCGGATCATCATGCTGACGGCCGCGGGTGACGTGGACGACAAGGTCGAGGGGCTGGAGATCGGCGCCGACGACTACCTGGCCAAGCCCTTCGTGTTCATGGAGCTCGTGGCCCGGGTGCGCGCGCTCGGCCGCAGGTCCGCGCCGCCGCTGCCGCCCGTTCTCGAACGCGCGGGCATCCGGCTCGACCCCGGCAGGCGTCAGGTGACGAGGGACGGCGCGGAGATCCACCTCACCAAGAAGGAGTTCGCGGTGCTGGAGGAGCTGATGCGGGCCGAGGGCGCCGTCGTCAGCCAGGAGGACCTGCTCGACAAGGCGTGGGACGAGAACATCGACCCGTTCACCAACGTGGTCAGGGTGACCATGATGACGCTGCGCAAGAAGCTGGGCGATCCGCCGGTGATCGAGACCGTGCCGGGCGTCGGGTACCGGCTGTGACGACCCGCGCCGCCGCCGTCTCCGCGAGTTCCCCGGGGGAGGGGGTCCTGTGACCGAACCGCGTGACGCCTCCGACAGGGGGACGCCGCAGATCCTTCCGCCGCCCGGCGAAGCGGGCTCCGCCGCGACCGCGCCGGGCTCCGCGACCGCGCCGGGCTCCGCGACCGCGCCGGGCTCGCCGGCTCCGGCCGGAGCGCAGGCGGCGGGTCCGACCCGCAGGATGTCGAACCCGATGGGCACCGGCCCCTACCGCAGCCAGGTGCCGCCGCCCAGCGGCCCGCCCGCCTGGGACGGGCCGCCGCCGCTGGTCGCCCACCCGGTGCAGCGGGGCAACCTGCTCGACGAGATCAGGTCGCTGCAGAACCGCGTCAGCATCCGGTGGCGCCTGACCCTTACGTACGCCGCGCTGGTCTTCGTCGCCGGCGCGCTGCTGGTGATGGTCATGTACGTGCTGGTCGGCCAGGCGATCGACGTCGGCTGGCAGAACGTGCCGAAGATCTACATCCCGAGCGGGATCGTGCCGCAGGAGTGGGTCGACCAGGTCAACAGGCAGTTCGCCCAGTCGCAGGCGGCGGTGACCGCGGCGGCGCGCAGCGAACTGCTGAAGCGGGCGCTGCTGGCGCTGCTGGGCGTGGGGATCTTCGCCCTGATGCTCGGCTACGTAGTGGCCGACCGGGCCCTGCGGCCGGTAATGAAGATGACGGCGACCGCGCGGAAGCTGTCGGAGACCTCGCTCGCCCACGAGCGCATCGACCTCCAGGGCCCCGACGACGAGCTGAAGGAGCTGGCCGACACCTTCGACGCCATGCTCACCAGGCTCAACACCGCCTTCGACGCGCAGCGGCGGTTCGTGGACAACGCCTCGCACGAACTGCGCACGCCGCTGGCGATCAACCGGACGGTGCTGGAGGTGGCCCTGTCCGACCCCGAGGCCTCCGACGATCTGAAGGTGCTCGGGCGTACGCTCCTGGGCACCACGGCCCGCAACGAGCGGCTCATCGAGGGCCTGCTCCTGCTCGCCCGCAGCGAGCGCGAGCTGTCGGTGCGCAAGCCCGTGGACGTCCAGGAGGTCGCCAGGACGGCGGTGGAGCAACTGGCCCCCTTCGCCGGGGAAGAGGGCGTCACGGTCGAGCACGACCTCCACCCGGCGGCCACGACCGGCGACCCCGTTCTCATAGAACGCTGCGTCTCCAACCTGGTTGAGAACGGCATCAAGCACAATCTTGGCGAGTCCGGAAAAGTATGGGTCCGGACGGGAATTGTCGACGGGGGTGCGGTTGTTCAGGTCGCGAACACGGGACCGCACGTTCCCGCGTACGAGGTGGAGAGCCTGTTCGAGCCGTTCCGGCGCCTGAATGCCGACCGGGTCCAGTCCGCCAAGGGCGCGGGTCTCGGCCTGTCCATCGTGCGCGCGATCGTCCGTGCGCACGGCGGTACGGTCGCCGCCGTTCCCCGAGACGGGGGCGGTCTCGTGGTGACGGTACGACTCTCCGGAACCGGGGGATCTCCGGGGACGCCGCAGTCGGCGCGCTGATGGAGCGAGCGCGCCGTACATGTGGTTGGATGTGCCGTCGAACGCGGTAGGGATACCGCCGATACTGTGGTTTTCGCCATATTTGGCTAACCGCAGCCTCCGGCGGGACGCCCCTCGCGTGTCGGAAGGTTCAGTGTTCGTTCAAGCGGGTACCGATTGCACAATTTACCGGCCCCCGCGGGCACAACACCGGCCTTCCGAGCGTTATCCACGCGCGACACAGGCGCAGGCAGATAGATGAGGGGGATGGAGTAGCAGATGGCTACCGACTACGACAGCCCGCGTAAGACCGACGACGACCTCAACGAGGACAGCCTTCAGGAACTCCAGGCGCGTAGGAGCGACAAGTCGTCGGGCAGCATCGACATCGACGAGACCGATCTGGCCGAGTCGTTGGAGCTGCCGGGGGCGGATCTGTCGAACGAGGAGCTCTCGCTGCGGGTGATTCCTCGGCAGGCCGACGAATTCACCTGTTCGCGGTGCTTCCTGGTGCACCACCGCAGCCAGCTGGCCTCGGAGAAGAACGGCCAGCAGGTCTGCCGCGAGTGCGCCGCCTAGGAGACCCTTGGGAGGGTCCGTGACTTCAGCAGCGGATGATTCAAACAACGAGGTCGCCGACCTGGTCGGCAAGCTCGTCGCCTCTGAGGAGACGGACGGGGCCGAGCGGCGCCGGCTGCTCGGCCGCCTCAGCGGGGCCCTGGCACGGTCCGCGGGGAAGGCGCGCCAACGGGGAGTCGGCCGTGGCCGATGGCTTGCCGACGTATTCATGAACATCGCTCCGCGGTTACCGGTCAGGGACCTTGAGACCCTGCGGGAACACCACTACGGGCTCACCGGCGAGCAGCTCGCCGACGACCTCGTCCGCACCGCCGCCAAGGCGACGACGGCGGTCGGCGCGGTCGGCGGGGCGCTCGCCGCGGCCGAGTTCGCCGCTCCGCCGCTCCTGCTGTCCGCACCCGCCCAGATCGTGGCCGAGACGCTGGTCGTCGCGGCCATCGAGGTGAAGCTCCTCGCCGAACTACACGAGGTGTACGACGTGCGGGTCCCCGGCAACGGCACCCAGAGGGCGGCCGCGTTCGCGCTCGCCTGGTCGAAGCAGCGGGGCGTCAACCCCCTCGCCCCCGGCTCGGCCACGATCGCGCTCGGGACCGCCGCCAAGACCGCGCTGCGCAACCGCCTGATGCGCACGCTCGGTCGGCACCTCACCACACTCGGCCCCTTCCTCACCGGCGCCGTGGCCGGCGGCGCGCTGAACCGGGCCGCCACCAAGAAGCTCGCCGCCGCCGTGCGCGCGGACCTGCGCCGCCAGCGCGCTCTGCCCCATGCCGCCACCCCTATCTCCGAGCTGACGCCCCCGTCTCCAGGCGGACCCTCCGCATCCGGCTGATCCCCCTGCCGATCCGGTTCCGTCCCCCGGGGAGAACGGGCATCGGCCCAGGTGCCGTCCCTATCGGCCCTCTCGGACCGTCCTGATCTTTCAGGTAGGGAAGTGTCACCCAGTGGTCTAAACCACTTGCCGACCCCGTATGAGCTGCGTGAGATCATTCTCACAACAACCGGTGGGAATTGTGCACGTTCTTACGGGTATGGGGGTCACTGGTGACTTTCCGTATGGTGGTCACAGGCGACCACCTGGAGGAGATGCATGCGTGGCACCAGCTCATTTCTGATCGTCGCGAACCGGCTACCGGTCGATCGCGTGGGCGAGAACGAGTGGCGGCGCAGCCCGGGAGGGCTTGTCACCGCCATCGCGCCCGTCATGCAACGCCGTGACGGGGCCTGGCTCGGCTGGACCGGAGCGGCCGGAGAGGAGCTGAAGCCCTTCGACCACGACGGCATGCATCTCATCCCCATCCCGATGTCCCAGCTCGAGGTCGAGCTGTACTACGAGGGCTTCTCCAACGCCACCCTGTGGCCGCTCTACCACGACGTGGTCGCGACGCCCGTCTACTCGCGCGTGCTCTGGGACGCCTACCGAGCGGTCAACGACCGGTTCGCCCGCGCGGCCGCGGACGCCGCCGCGCCCGGCGCGGTCGTGTGGGTGCAGGACTACCAGCTCCAGCTCGTGCCCGCGATGCTGCGAAAGCTGCGGCCCGATCTGAAGATCGGGTTCTTCCTGCACATCCCGTTCCCGCCGGGTGAGCTGTTCTACCAGCTGCCGTGGCGCAACGAGATCCTCGAAGGCCTGCTCGGGGCCGATCTCGTGGGCTTCCAGCGGCCGGGCGGCGCGGCCAACTTCCTGCGCCTGTGCCGCCGCCTGCTCGGGGTGCAGTACCTCCGCAACGAGATCCAGCTCGAAGACCGGACCGTCCGCGCGGAGTCGTTCCCGATCTCGGTCGACTACGGCGAGCTCGACCAGCTCGTCCGCGAGCCGCGCGTCCAGCAGCGGGCCAGGGAGATCCGCGCCGAGCTGGGCGATCCGGAGCACGTGCTGCTCGGCGTCGACCGGCTCGACTACACCAAGGGGATCGGCCAGCGGCTCAAGGCGTTCGGCGAGCTGCTCGACGACGGCGTGATCAAGCCGGACGAGGCGGTCTTCGTCCAGGTCGCGACGCCCACGCGGGAGCGCGTCGCCGAGTACATCCGGCTGCGCAACGACATCGAGCTGAGAGTGGGCCGCATCAACGGCGAGCACGGCGTGCTCGGCCGCATGCCGATCTCCTACCTGCACCAGTCGTACGACAAGGAGGAGCTGGCGGCTCTCTACCTGGCGGCCGACGTCATGGTCGTCACGCCGCTGCGCGACGGCATGAACCTCGTCGCCAAGGAGTACGTCGCCTGCCGCCACGATCTGCGCGGGGCGCTCGTGCTGAGCGAGTTCGCCGGCGCGGCCGACGAGATGCGCCAGGCCTACATGGTCAACCCGTACGACATCGACGGCATGAAGCGGACGATGCTGGCGGCGATGCGGGCGACCCCGCACGAGCTGGCGCGCCGGATGCGCTCGCTCAGGCGCAGGGTCGCCACCTACAACGTGGACAGGTGGGCGAGCGACTTCCTCACCGCCCTGGAGTCCGGGGAGCGGGCCGCTCCTACGGAGTGAGGTCCCGGGCGGCGTCCTTCCAGTTGCGCCACTTCCTCGCCGCCGACCGGGTGACGACGATCCTGGTGATCTCCATGCCCAGGCCCATCACCACGGCGTACGCGATCGCCTCGCCGAGCCCGATGTCGGGGGAGTCGGCGCTCGCCGGCGGCTTCTTGCCGGTGGCCTTCTCCCACGCGAACGACAGCACCTTGCGCGAGCAGAAGCCCACCGCCAGGCCGAGCAGGCCGCCGACGATACGCCACTGCATGTCGGGCTTGTCCATCGCGCCGAGTTCGCGCTTGGCCTCCCGAGCCATGTCCGCCATGATTCCTCCTCGATAACGACCTTAGTGTCTCCGCACGGGGTGGCGGTCCACGCCATACCATGTGGTGGCATGACCGAACAGCGACTCCCCGCAGCCATGCCCGAGAAACCCACACTCGACGGCTTGGAAGCGGTATGGGTAGGGCGCTGGGAGGCCGAGGGCACCTACCGGTTCGACCGGTCCCGGGGCAGGGACGAGGTCTACTCCATCGACACCCCGCCGCCCACCGTGTCCGGGTCCCTCCATGTGGGGCACGTCTTCTCCTACACGCACACGGACACGATCGCCCGCTACCAGCGGATGCGGGGGCGCGAGGTCTTCTACCCGATGGGGTGGGACGATAACGGCCTGCCCACCGAGCGTCGCGTGCAGAACCACTTCGGCGTGCGCTGCGATCCCTCCATGCCGTACGACCCGGACTTCACGCCGCCGGAGAAGCCGGACGCCAAGCGGCAGGTGCCGATCTCGCGCCGGAACTTCATCGAGCTGTGCGAGCGGCTGACCGCCGAGGACGAGAAGGCGTTCGAGGAGCTGTGGCGCCGTCTCGGCCTGTCGGTGGACTGGTCGATGACGTACGCGACCATCGACGCGGGCGCCCGGGCTGCGTCCCAGCGCGCGTTCCTGCGCAACCTCGCCCGCGGCGAGGCGTACGTCGCCGAGGCCCCGACCCTGTGGGACGTGACGTTCCGTACGGCCGTGGCCCAGGCCGAGCTGGAGGACCGGGAATGGCCCGGCGCCTTCCACCGGATCGGCTTCGAGCGGCCCGGCGAGGGCATGGTGTGGATCGAGACGACCCGCCCCGAGCTGATCCCGGCCTGCGTGGCGCTGGTCGCCCACCCCGACGACGAGCGCTACCGGCCGTTGTTCGGCACCACCGTCCGCACCCCGGTCTTCGGGGTCGAGGTGCCGGTCGTGGCCCATCACCTCGCCGAGCCGGACAAGGGCTCGGGCATCGCGATGATCTGCACGTTCGGCGACGTCACCGACGTCACCTGGTGGCGCGAGCTGGACCTGCCGACCCGGCCGGTGATCGGCTGGGACGGCCGCCTGCTCCCCGAGCCGCCGCAGGGCGTGCCCGCCGAGCCGTACGCCGAGCTGGCCGGCAAGACGGTGCACAGCGCGCGCGAGCGGATCGTGGAGATGCTGCGCGAGTCCGGCCACCTGGACGGCGAGCCGCGCAAGATCCAGCGGCCGGTGAAGTTCTACGAGAAGGGAGACCGGCCGCTCGAGATCGTCACCACCCGGCAGTGGTACATCCGTAACGGCGGCAGGGACGCGCGGCTGCGCGCGGAGCTGCTGGAGCGCGGCCGGGAGCTGGAGTGGCATCCGCCGCACATGCGGGTCAGGTACGACAACTGGGTCGAGGGCCTGGCGGGCGACTGGCTGATCTCCCGGCAGCGGTTCTTCGGCGTGCCGATCCCGGTCTGGTACCCGCTCGACGCCGAGGGCGAGCCGATCCACGAGGCTCCGATCGTCCCGCCCGAGTCGGCGCTGCCGGTCGACCCGTCCAGCGACGTGCCGCCCGGGTACACCGAGGACCAGCGGGGCAAGCCGTTCGGCTTCGTCGCCGATCCCGACGTCATGGACACGTGGGCGACCTCCTCGCTGAGCCCGCAGATCGCCGCCGGGTGGGAGCGCGACGACGACCTGTTCCGCCGCGTCTTCCCGATGGACCTGCGGCCGCAGGCCCACGAGATCATCCGCACCTGGCTGTTCTCCACGGTCGTGCGTGCGCACCTGGAGCACGGTGGGCTGCCCTGGCGGCACGCGGCGATCTCGGGATGGATCCTCGACCCCGACCGCAAGAAGATGTCGAAGTCCAAGGGCAACGTCGTCACGCCCCTGGGCCTGCTGGAGGAGTACGGCTCCGACGCGGTCCGTTACTGGGCGGCGAACGGGCGTCCCGGCACCGACACGGCGTTCGACACCGGGCAGATCAAGATCGGCCGTCGGCTGGCCATCAAGATCCTGAACGCGTCGAAGTTCGTGCTCGGCTTCCGGTCCGAGGGCGGCGGCGAGGTCACCGAGCCGGTCGACCTGTCCATGCTGGCCGCGCTGCGGGCGGTCGTCGCCGAGGCCACCGAGGCGTTCGAGGCGTACGACTACACCCGGGCGCTGGAGCGGACCGAGCGGTTCTTCTGGTCGTTCTGCGACGACTACCTGGAGCTGGTCAAGGCCCGCGCGTACGCCGGGGACGCCTCGGCCGTCGCCGCCCTGCGGCGCGCGCTCGGCGTGCTGCTGCGGCTGTTCGCGCCGTTCCTGCCGTTCGTGACCGAGGAGGTCTGGTCGTGGTGGCGGGAGGGCTCGGTGCACCGCGCCGCCTGGCCGTCCGCCGGCGAGCTGCCCGAGGCGGGGCTCGGCGACACCGCGGTGCTCGACGCCGTGGCGGAGGTGCTCCGCCGTGTGCGCCGGGCGAAGTCCGAGGCCCGGCTGTCGATGCGGGCCGAGGTCTCCCGGCTGACCGTGTCGGGGGACCAGGCGGAGCTGGTCCGGCTGGCCCAGGACGACCTGTGCGCGGCCGGCAACGTCGAGGAGTTCGTCCTCGAACCCGGTGACGCCCCGCTCGACGCGGTCGCCGAGCTGACCGCCTGACGACGACGCCGCCGGCCACCGCCGCGCCGCGGGGCGATCCCGCGGCGCGGCGGCGCGGCGGCCGGCCGCGGATCGCGCCGAATCGATCCCCAATCACGGGTAAAACGGCCGCGCGCCGTGCCCGCCGACATGCCAGGCTGGATCCGTGATCCCGTCTAACCGCAGTACCCATGAGAGGGTTCCGCCGACCCTGGCCACGATGGCCGCGTGGAGTTGGCGGCTGCTGCTGCTCGGCGCGATGGTCTACTTCCTGTGGCAGATCATCGGCAGGATCAGCTTCGTCGTCATGCCGGTGGTCGTGGCGCTGCTGCTCGCGGCCCTGCTTTATCCGCTGACGCGACGGCTGCGCTCCGCCGGGCTCCGGCCGATCTACGCGACGTGGATCACGATGCTGCTGGGCCTCGCGTTGATAGTCGGCATCGGATTCCTGATCGGCGTGCGGGCGAACGAGGAGTTCCCCCGGCTGGTCCTGCAGATCCAGGTCACCGTGCGCAACGTCCAGGACTGGCTGCTGCACGGTCCCCTCCACCTGAAGGAGGCGCAGATCGCCGACTTCGTGGACCAGCTCAGCAGCCAGATCACCCAGTACCGCAGTCAGATCACCAGCACGGTGCTGAGCGGCGCCACCGCGGTCGTCGAGGTGCTCACCTCGATCGTGCTGATCCTCTTCGTGACCTTCTTCCTGCTGAAGGACGGCGAACGGATCTGGGGCTGGTTCCTGCGCGCCTTCGGCGGCACCGCGCCGCGGGTGGACCGGGCGGGCCGGGCGGCCTGGGCGACGATCTCGCACTATGTGCACGGCACGGTCGCGGTCGCGGCCATCCACGGAGTCGTGATCGGAGTGGTGCTCGCCGGGATGCGGGTGCCGCTGTGGGCGCCCCTCGCGGTGCTCGTCTTCCTGGCGAGCTTCGTCCCGGTCGTCGGCATCCTGCTGGCGGGCGGCATCGCGACGCTGGTGACCTTCGGCTCCCAGGGCTGGGTCTACGCGTTGATCTTCGTCGGCGTCCTCGTGGTCGAGCAGCAGCTGGAAAACCACGTGCTCCAGCCGCTCATCGTCGGCCGGGCCCTGGAGTTCCACCCCTTGGCGATCATCCTCGTCCTCGCGGTGGGCGGTGTGCTCGGCGGCATCGCGGGCGCCGTGGTGGCCGTGCCGCTCACGGCGGTCATCTACCGCGCGCTGCCCGAGCTGCGCCGCGCCCAGCCCGAGATCGAGCCGCCGGCCGAAGGCGGCCCGCCCGGCGCCGAAGAGGCCGGCCTTCCGAAGTCCGCACCCTCCCAGGAGCCGGAGCCCGCCGCCCCCGGGCAGAGCGGGCAGGAACCGGAGACGGCACGCCCGTCCTCCGGAGCGGGAGAGGCGGTGTCCCCCCAGCGCAACGGGTAGGGTCTTGCCTCATGAGCGATGTCGAGATCCTGATACACCGGCTCGACCCCGGCCTTCCGCTCCCGTCGTACGCCCATCCCGGTGACGCCGGGGCTGACCTGTACGCGGCGGAGGACGTCGAGCTGCTGCCCGGTGAGCGGGCGGTCGTGCGGACCGGTGTCGCCATCGCGCTGCCGGACGGCTACGCCGCCTTCGTCCACCCGCGTTCGGGCCTGGCGGCCCGGCACGGTGTCACGCTGGTCAACGCGCCGGGCACGATCGACGCCGGCTACCGGGGCGAGATCAGGGTGACGATGATCAATACCGACGCCAAGGACGCGGTACGGCTCCGGCGCGGCGACCGCATCGCTCAGCTCGTCGTCCAGCGGGTGGAACGGGCGGCGTTCTACGAGGTCGACCGGTTGCCCGGCTCCGTACGGGGCACGAACGGGTTCGGCTCGACGGGGAGCTGACACCGCGGGGCCCGGGAACGGGCCACGATGCGAGGAGAGTGAGACAAGTGTTGCGACGCCGGCGACGCGCGGAGGAGGAGACCGCAGCAGCCGTCGGGCGGGAGGAAAGCCCCGCCCCGGCGCGGACGACGGGCCCCTGGGACTCCGGCGACGACTATCCGGAGGCCGAGCGAGTGGACCTGGGGGGCCTGCGCCTGCCCGTCGGCCCCGGGTTCGAGATCCAGCTCAGCATGGCGGGCGACCAGGTCGACGGTGTGATCGTCCTGGTCGAGGAGAGCGCCCTGCAGGTGAACGCCTTCGCCGCGCCCAAGCGCAGCGGGATCTGGAACGAGGTGCGGGCCGAGCTGGCCCGCGAGGTGGTGGCCGCGGGCGGAGCGGCCGAGGAGCGGGACGGCCCGTTCGGCCCCGAGATCGCGGCCGAGGTGCCCGCACAGGGCCAGGCGCAGGGACGGCAGCCGGTGCGCTACGTCGGCGTCGACGGGCCGCGCTGGTTCCTGCGGGCCGTGATCAGCGGTAGGGCGGCGGTCGATCCGGAGGCGGCGCGAATCCTGGAGGACGTCGTGCGCGACATCGTCGTCGTGCGCGGCGACGAGCCGATGCCGCCCAGGGAGGCGATCCAGCTCCGCCTGCCGGCCGAGGCGCGGCATGCCATGGAGGAGCAGGGGGGCCGCCAGGAGTTCCGGCCCTTCGAACGCGGTCCCGAGATCAGCGAGATCCGCTGACCTGCGCCGCGGGGCGGCGCGCCGGTTGACCGAATCGAGGAGCAAGCCCTGCCCTGACCGTCCTTCTGGCCCGTCTGCGGCTCACGTATGCTGCGGTGGGAAACGACGGGCCTAGGCTGGAAGCCGGGACGACGAATCCCCCGCAGGGGGAGGAAGCTGGGTGAGTGACCGATGGGCACGCCGGAGCCTGCCAGACGAGGCGGACTGCGGGGCTTCTTCCGACGGCTGACCACCAGCCAGGCCGAACTGGAGGCCGCCGAGCTCCAGGAGGACCTGGAGCAGCAGGGGGCCACACCCATCGCCCGGTGCGGTGAGCGTCAGCGCACCTGCGTCGCGGGCACGCTGCGCACCGTCACCCTCCGCCCGCGCGGCGGCGCGCCGGCCCTCGAGGCGGAGCTGTACGACGGGTCGGACGTGATCGACCTGGTCTGGCTCGGCCGCCGGAAGATCGCCGGCATCGAGCCGGGCCGGGTGGTGCGGGCCGAAGGGCTGGTCAGCGTCCAGGACGGCCGCAAGGTCATGTTCAACCCCCGTTACGAGCTACGCCCGGCCGGTGGCCCTTGATCTCTCTGGAGACCGTATGAGCACAGCCGACATGACGGCCCCTGCGGCGCACGCCACCGTTGAGGCGGCCGTTCGTGCCCAGATGAGCAAGGCGCTGGGCGGCAGGCGCGGGATCGTCGAGGCGGCCGTGCCCACGATCGCCTTCACCGGCACGTGGGTGGGCACCAGCCAGCTGAAGGCCTCGCTGATCGTCGGCATCGCCTCGGCGGTGGTGCTCCTGCTGGTGCGGCTCGCGCAGCGCACGACGCCGCAGTTCGTGCTCAACAGCCTTGTCGGCATCGGCATCGGCGCGTTCTTCGCGACCCGCACCGGCGACGCCAAGGACGTGTTCCTGCCGGGGATCCTCTACAACGGGGCCTACGCCGCCGGCATGCTGCTGTCGATCGTGGTCCGCTGGCCGGTCGTGGGGTTCCTGATCGGTTCGGTGACCGGCGACCCGACGGCCTGGCACAACGACTCCGCGCTGGTCCGGCTGTGCTCGCGGCTGACGTGGCTGCTCATGCTGCCCTGCCTGCTGCGGGTGGTGGTCCAACTGCCGCTCTACTGGGCGGACCACGTGACCGCTCTCGGCGTGGCCAAGATCGCCTTGGGCTGGCCGCTGCAGGTCGCGGCGCTGGCCGCGATGGTGTGGGTGCTCGCCCGGGGCCGCACCCCGATCGAGCCCGGTCTCCAGCCGTCCGCCCAGCCGCCCGTTCAGCCGTCCGTCTGACGGAACGCGAAGAAGGAAGGCCCCGGGCGCGTGTCCCGGGGCCTGAGTTCGTGCGGGTCAGGAACGTCCGTGGGCCGACAGCAGGACGGTGAGCTCGTGCTCGACCTCCTGGTTGGCCACGAACAGCAGCTCGTCGCCGACCTCCAGCGGGTCGTCGGCCGAGGGGACCAGCACCCGGCCCTCGCGCAGGATCGCCACGAGGGCGGCGTCCACCGGCCACGGCACCGAGCCCGCCCGCTGGCCCACCACCGGCGCGTCCTCGGCCAGCGTGAGCTCCACCAGGTTGGCCTGACCCTGCCGGAAGGTCATGAGACGCACCAGGTCGCCGACGCTGACCGCCTCCTCGACCAGGGCCGACAGCAGACGCGGGGTGGAGACCGCGACGTCCACGCCCCACGACTCGTTGAACAGCCACTCGTTCTTGGGGTGGTTGACCCGGGCGACCACCCGCGGCACGCCGTACTCGGTCTTGGCGAGCAGCGAGACCACGAGGTTGACCTTGTCGTCGCCGGAGGCGGCGATCACGACCTGGCAGCTGTTCAGCCCGGCCTCGTCCAGTGAGGAGATCTCGCAGGCGTCGGCCAGCAGCCACTCGGCCCGCGGCACACTGTCGATCTTGATGGCGTGGGGGTCGATGTCGATGAGCAGGACCTCGTGGCCGTTCTCCAGGAGCTCCGCCGCGATGGAGCGGCCGACGGCTCCGGCGCCGGCGATGGTGACGCGCATCAGTGCTCCTCGTCGGACGGCGGGGCGGACAGCATCTTGTTGATGCGGTCCATGTCGTTCTCGGCGGCGACCAGGTGGAGGATGTCCCCTTCCTGGACGACGGTCGCGTCCTTCGGCACGAGCGCCTCGCCCATGCGGTTGAGGAAGGCCACGCGCGCGCCGGTGACGTTCTCGATCCCCCTGGCCCGGGTGCCGATCCAGCCCTGGTGGAAGACCACCTCAGCGAGGACGACCGTACCGGTCGGGTCCCGCCAGAGGGGTTCCGCGCCCTCGGGCAGCACCCGGCGCAGGATCTGGTCGGCGGTCCAGCGGACCGTCGCCACGGTGGGGATGCCGAGCCGCTGGTAGACCTCGGCCCGGCGGGGGTCGTAGATGCGGGCGACCACGTTGTCCACGCCGAACATCTCCCGGGCGACCCGGGCGGAGATGATGTTGGAGTTGTCCCCGCTGCTGACGGCCACGAAGGAGGCGGCCGAGGCGATGCCGGCCTCTTCCAGGACGTCGCGGTCGAAGCCGATGCCGGTTACCCTGCGGCCCCGGAAGCCTGCCCGCAGCCGCCGGAAGGCCTGCGGGTCACGGTCGATCACGGCGACCGAGTGCCCGTTGTCCTCAAGGATGTGCGCCAGGGTCGAGCCGACCCGTCCGCATCCCATGATCACAATATGCATGCTCCCCCGCCGTGGGTTGTGGCGGTCTCCTATTGCAGACAGTATGTCGCCCTCATGGCGCACCGCATGACCCGGGCACGACACGGGGGGACTAGGCTCAACAGACGTGTCCAAGGTGCCAGATCTTGTCAAGCGGCTCCTCGTGGGGCGGGCTCTGCGAAGCACCGCGCTCCACCATCAGCTGCTGCCCAAGCGTGTGGCGCTGCCCGTCTTCGCCAGTGACGCACTGTCTTCTGTGGCGTACGCGCCGCAGGAGATCCTGATCATCCTGTCGATCGCCGGGGTCGGCCTCTACAGCATCAGCCCGTGGGTCGCGGCGGGGGTCGTCCTCGTCATGCTCGTCGTGGTGGCGTCCTACCGGCAGAACGTGCACGCCTACCCCAGCGGCGGCGGCGACTACGAGGTGGCCACGACGAACCTGGGACCGACGGCGGGGCTGACCGTCGCGAGCGCCCTGCTCGTCGACTACGTGCTGACCGTGGCGGTGTCGGTCGCCAACGGCGCCGACTACGTGGGCGCGACGATTCCCTTCGTCGCCGAGCATCGCCCCTTGGTAGCGATAGCCATCGTCGTACTGCTGACCATCATGAACCTGCGCGGCATCCGGGAATCGGGTGTCGCTTTCGCTGTTCCGACCTACGCCTTCATGGCCGCGGTCATCGGCATGATCCTGTGGGGGCTGTTCCGCCTGGTCGTACTGGGCGAGGAGCTACGTGCCCCGACGGCGGACTACAAACTCGTCGCCGAGCAGGCGGACCTGGCCGGGTTCGCGCTGGCGTTCCTGGTGCTGCGCGCCTTCTCCTCCGGCTGCGCGGCGCTGACCGGTGTCGAGGCGATCAGCAACGGCGTGCCGGCCTTCCGCAAGCCCAAGAGCAGGAACGCCGCGACGACGCTGCTGATGATGGGCCTCATCGCGGTCACGATGTTCAGCGGGATCATCTTCCTCGGCCTGAAGTCCGGGGTGACGGTGGCCGACCCCGCCACCGCGGCCAGGGACATCATCATCAACGGTCACCCGGCCGGGCCCGGCTACTACCAGCAGCCGATCATCGCGCAGGTCGCGTCGGCCGTCTTCGGCAACGGCTCGGTCCTGTTCGTCGTGATCGCCGCGGTGACCGCCCTCATCCTGTTCCTGGCGGCCAACACCGCGTTCAACGGCTTCCCGGTGCTCGGGTCGATCCTCGCCCAGGACCGCTACCTGCCGCGTCAGCTCCACACCCGGGGCGACCGCCTCGCCTTCAGCAACGGCATCGTCATCCTCGCGGCCGGGGCCTGCCTGCTTATCTGGGCGTTCGACGCGGACGTGAGCAAGCTGCTCAACCTCTACATCGTCGGGGTGTTCGTCTCGTTCACCCTCAGCCAGATCGGCATGGTCCGGCACTGGACCCGTCACCTGAGGACCGAGAGCGACGCGAGGGCGCGCTTCCACATGATGCGCTCGCGGCTGATCAACGGCTTCGGTGCGATCATGACCGCGCTCGTGCTCGTCGTCGTGCTCGCCACCAAGTTCACCCACGGGGCGTACATCGTCTGCATCGCGATGCCGGTGCTGTTCCTGATGATGAAGGGCATCAGGCGGCACTACGACCGGGTCGCCGAGGAGCTCGCCGCGCCGGAGGAGAGCGAGATCGACGAGTCGATGCTGCCGGCTCGCAACCACGCGATCGTGCTCGTCTCGAAGATCCACAAGCCGACGCTGCGCGCGCTCGCGTACGCCAGGGCGACCCGCCCGTCGAGCCTGGAGGCCGTGACCGTCATGGTGGACGCCGACGAGGCGAACAGGCTCAGGGAGGAGTGGGACCGGCGCGGCATCGACGTACCGCTGAAGATCCTCGACTCGCCGTACCGGGAGATCACCGGTCCCGTGCTCGACTACGTGAAGTCGCTGCGGCGGCGCTCGCCGCGCGACGTCGTGACGGTCTACATCCCCGAGTACGTGGTCGGCCGCTGGTGGGAACACCTTCTGCACAACCAGAGCGCGTTGCGGCTCAAGGGCCGGCTGTTGTTCAAGCCCGGGGTCATGGTCACGAGCGTGCCGTTCCAGCTCGCCTCCTCCGACCGTCTCAAGGGCCGCAGGGAGCCGGTCGCGCCCGGCGCGTCCCGCCGCTCCTACCAGCCGCCGCCGAAGGACACGCAGGTCAAGACGTGACAGTCCGTCCGCCTGCGACCGGTGCGGCATGCCGCACATTTCAAGACCGATGACGAGACGAGAGAGGCCGACCGGATGAACAAGGGACGGCTCGAGCTGACGGTGAACGCCGTCGCCAACGGCGGCTGGTGCGTGGCCAGGCACGAGGGCCGGGTGGTGTTCGTCCGGCACGCCCTGCCCGGCGAGCGGGTCGTGGCCGAGGTGACCGAGGAGACCGCGCGGTTCCTGCGGGCCGACGCCGTCGAGATCCTGGAGCCCTCACCCGACCGGGTCACGCCGCCCTGTCCGTTCGCCGGCCCCGGCCGGTGCGGCGGCTGCGACTGGCAGCACGCGTCGCTGGAGGCGCAGCGCCGGCTCAAGGCCGACGTGGTCGCCGAGCAGTTCCGGCGGCTGGCGGGCCTGGACATCAAGGTCGTGGTCGAGGAGGTGCCGGGGTCGGAGGACGGCCTCGGGTGGCGCACCCGCGTCCGGTTCGCCGTGGACCGGGACGGCACGGCCGGGCTGCGCAAGCACCGGTCGCACGAGATCGAGCACGTCACCGAGTGCCTCATCGCGCACCCCGCCGTCGAGGGCGTCGGCGCGGAACGCCTCGCCTGGCCGGGAGCCGCCTCGGTCGAGGTGGTGGCGGCCTCGGGCGGCGAGCGCGCCGTGATCGTCGAACCCGAGCCGCGCCGCAGGGCGGTCATCCCGGACGTGGACGCCGCGGTCCTGCTCGACGAGGGCAGGCGGGGCACACGCGCGCTGCGCGGCCGGGCCTCGCTCACCGAGCGGGTGGGTGAACGGGACTTCCGGGTCACCGCCAGCGGGTTCTGGCAGGTCCACCCGGGTGCGGCGGCCACGCTGCTCGACGCGGTGCTCGACTTCGGCCGGCCCGAGCCGGGGGAGTGGGCGCTCGACCTGTACTGCGGCGCCGGCCTGTTCGCCGCCGCGCTGGCCGGGGCGGTCGGCCCGGAGGGGGCCGTGCTCGGCATCGAGTCCGAGCCGCAGGCGGCGCAGGACGCCCGGTTCAACCTGCGCGACCTGCCGCAGGCGCGGGTCGAGCGGGGCAGGGTCGAGGAGGCGCTCGACCGGCTGCGGATCGACCGGGCCGACCTGGTCGTGGCCGACCCGCCCCGCGCGGGGCTCGGCCGCCCGGTGGTCGAGCGCGTCGCCGCCCTCGAGGCCTCGCGCGTGGTGTACGTCTCGTGCGACCCGGCGACGCTGGCCAGGGACGTCGCGTGGTTCGGTCAGCACGGCTACCGGCTGGAGGACCTGCGGGCCTTCGACCAGTATCCGATGACCCACCACGTGGAGTGCGTGGCCCTGCTCGTCAGGGACTGATCCCGGCGCCGCCTCAGCGGGACATGCCGGCGACCAGGAGGTCCGCCAGCCTCCGGACCGCCAGGATCCCGCCCTCGGGTGAACCGGCGCGGAAGGAGGCGATGGCCCTCAGGCCGATCCGCACGTCCTCGACCGACAGCTCGGGACGGACGCCGCCCGCGCTCCGGGCCCGCTCGACGAGCTGCTCGAGACCTCGGGCCTGTGCGCGGCGCTGCCCTGCGAACGCCGCGCCCGCCGGATGGGAACCGAGCAGCGCCTCGTTCAGCCCGCGGTGCCGTACCTGGTTTTCGGCGAACCGGTGGACGGTTGCGCGCAGCGCGCGCCAGGGGTCGGGATCGTCCAGGGCGGCACGCATCTGGGCGCCGCACACGGCCACCTGCTCGGTGAGCACGGCGCCGACGAGGTCCTGCCGCGACGGGAAGTGCCGGTAGACGGTCGCGACGCCCAGACCGGCACGCCGGGCGATCTCGTGCACGGGCAGGTCGAGCCCGTCCGCGGCGAACGCGGCACGGGCGACCGCCACGATGCGCCGCCGGTTGTGCTCCGCGTCCGTCCGGAATTTCCGAGTCAATGTGGTCCGCGCCCCTCTCACTTCCGGCGATCCGAGGCATCCGCTCCGGCTTGTCTGCATACCGTGGTCGACGCCCAGTCGGAACAGCCTGATAGGTGATTATGTTTGCAGTGCGCCTCGACCGGTTCGGTCCCCCCGAGGTCCTCAGAGTGGGGGAGTGCCCCGAACCGCACGCGGGTCCCGGGGAGGTGCGCGTCAGAGTCAGGGCCGCCGGGGTCGCACCGGTCGACCTCGCGCTGCGCGCCGGCACGTCGCCGTCGCGCGTGCGGCTCCCCTGCCGCACATCCCCGGCGTCGACGCCGCCGGGCTGGTCGACGAGGTCGGCGACGGCGTCACCGGTTTCGCCCTCGGGGACGAGGTCTTCGGCGCCGTCGACGTCTCGCGGCTGGGCGGCGCGGCCGCCGAGTTCGCCGTGCTGGCGTTCTGGGCCGCGAAGCCGCCCTCGATGTCGTGGGAGGAGGCCGGCGCCGCCGGCACGAGCGTCGAGACCGCCACCCGGGCGCTCGACCGGCTCGGCGTACGCGAGGGAACGACGCTCCTGATCGACGGCGCCTCCGGCGGCGTCGGCAGCGTCGCCGTCCAACTGGCGGTCGCCCGCGGCGCCCGGGTGATCGGCACGGGCCGTCCGGAGAACCACGCCTTCATCTCCCGGCTCGGCGCGGTCCCGGTCGCCCACGGGCCGGGGCTCGCCGAGCGCGTCCGCGATGTCGCCGGCGGACGGGCCGATCTCGCGCTCGACGTCGCCGGCGCCGGCTCGCTCCGCGAGCTCGTCGCGATCACCGGTACGCCGGCGTCGGTCCTCACCATCGCGGACTTCACCGGCCCGGAGCTCGGTGTCGCCGTCTCTCAGGGTGCGCTCGGCGGCGAGCCGCACGGGCGGCACGGTCTCGCCCTCGCGGCCGCACTGTCGAAAGAGGGGCGGTTCCGGGTCCCGGTGCGGGCGGTGTTCCCGATGGACCGGGCGGCCGAGGCGCACGCGGCCGCCGCGCGAGGGCCACGGCAGGGCAAGGTCGTCATCACGGCTCCCTTCGCTCACGGCGAGCACGACTGAGGCGCGCGGCGCACTCGCCGGGTGTGTCTGCCGGACACCAGACCCCTCGTCGCGTCACTCACGGGCCGGGACTTCCGGAGCCGATCGCGGCCTCCGCCGCGAACCGATACGCCCGGCCGGCCGCTCACGCGTGGACCGCGGCGCCGGCGACAACGATCACCAGGGGCGGACGCCGCGGTCGCCGGGCGCGGCTTCGGGCCGGGCGACACCGGCCCCGGGGTGGGACGACGGCCTGGCCAGGATCCGTACGACGTCGTCGGCCGGTCTGGCGCCGCGCAGGGACAGCCAGGCCAGGCCGTTGCGGGCCCGGAACGCCGCGAGCCGCGCCGCGTCGCCCGGCCCCAGGTCGCCCGGATCGGCGAGGACGGGCACCAGCCCCATGCGCCGCCACGCCGCGTCGGGCGGGACGCCCAACGCCGCCGCGATCTGCGGGCGCGCCGCGCGGGCCGCCACGGCCAGGCCGTGGAGCGCGGTGGGACCGGTGTTCATCGGCACGAGCAGGCCGACCGACTCGATCTCCACTCCCGCCTCCCTGGTGATCCGCAACGCCTCCCGGTCGGCCGGCCTCAGACCGTCCGGGGAGGCGGGAAGCGTGAAGGTCACCCGCAGCGAGCCGGCCTCGCCGGTCGGTCTCTCCCCGGTCCGCGCCTCGTGCTGCAGGCGGGCGAGTGCGGCGGCGCGGCGGTGGGCGACCGCCTCCCCTTCCGGGTCCGCCGTGCCGGTCCATTCCGGCCCCCCGGGCGGAATCGCCGGATCCGCGGGCTCGAAGTCGACGCCGGGAGGGGCCAGCGCGGCGACGACCCGCCGGTAGGCCGCGAGCAGCCGCTCCGGGTCCTCGCACGCGACCGACAGCTCCTGCCCGTACGGCCCGCCGAACGCCGGCCACACCTCGCCGCCCCCGGCCCGCAGCCGCCCGATCCGCGCGGCGACGGCCTCCCCGCCCCGCGGCCGCACCCCCGCCCAGTGAGGAGCGCAACCGCCGGGGCCGGCGACGACATGGCCGATGCTGTAGGACCGCACGCCCGCCTCCAGCAGTTCGGGGTGCGGACTACCGGCGGCGTCGAGGAAGCCCCGGTAACGGGCCGTGGGTCCGCCGGCGGGGGAAGCGGCGGACGGTGCGGGCGACGCCGTGACCGTCTGGCGCGCGGCGACCAGCGTCTCCGGCGTGGCGGAGGCCGGGGTCCGCGCACCGGCGGGGGGCCTGGTCCCGGCCGCGACGCCGGATGCGACGTTCCACCCGCCGGGCGGGGCCGGGGGCAGGGCCCACAGCGCCGCGCCGGTCCCCGCGACGAGCGCGGCCGACGCCAGGAGGACGAGGGATCGCGGGGGGCGGCCCGCTTCGCGGGAATGACGTGCGGAGTCCACGCTCACCACCCTGAGTTGCGATACGAACACGGAGCGCACAGGCGGCTCGCACTCTAGCAAGCCGGGGACTCAGGGGAGGGGATAATGGACGGATGAAATTGAGGATCTTCACCGAACCCCAGCAGGGGGCGAGTTACGACGATCAGCTCAGGGTGGCGCAGGCCGCCGAGCGGCTCGGATTCGACGCGTTTTTCCGGTCTGACCACTATTTGCGGATGGGCGACGGCGATCCCGCCCCCGGCCCCACCGACGCGTGGATCACCCTGGCCGGTCTCGCCCGGGAGACCTCGACCATCCGGCTCGGCACGCTGGTGAGCGCCGCGACGTTCCGGTTGCCCGGTCCGCTGGCGATCGGCGTCGCCCAGGTGGACCAGATGAGCGGCGGTCGTGTGGAGCTGGGTCTCGGCACCGGCTGGTTCGAGGAGGAGCACACGGCGTACGGGATTCCGTTCCCCTCCCTGGGGGAGCGGTTCGAGCGCCTGGAGGAGCAGCTCGAGATCGTGACCGGGCTGTGGGCGGCGGCCAAGCCGTTCTCGTTCGAGGGCGCGCACTACCGGCTGGCCGACTCCCCGGCGCTGCCCAAGCCGGCGCAGCGGCCCCGGCCGCCCGTCATCATCGGCGGCGGGGGCGCCAAGCGGACGCCGCGGCTCGTCGCGCGGTTCGCCGACGAGTACAACGTGCCGTTCCACCTCCCCGAGGACACCGCCGCGGCCTTCGACCGGGTCAGGCAGGCGTGCGACGACGCGGGGCGGGAGACCGTCCTGCTGTCGGCGGCGCAGGTCGTCTGCGCCGGGCGGGACGAGGCGGAGGTCGCCCGGCGGGCCGCCAATATCGGCCGCGGGGTCGACGAGCTGCGCGTCAACGGGCTGGCGGGCACGCCGCAGGAGATCGTGGACAAGATCGGCCGGTTCGCCGAGATGGGCGCCGAGCGGCTCTACCTCCAGGTCCTCGACATGCACGACCTGGAGCACCTGGAGCTGATCGCGGCCGAGGTGCTGCCGCACGTGTCGGCGGCGTGACCCGCCGCCCGGCCCGCGACACCACCCGAGGCGGCGCCGGGATCGCGCGGAATTCCGCTCGCTAACGAAAGGGGGCATCCGGCACACTTTGCCGGGTGCTCCTCACGATCTCGACGACTCTGCGGCCCGCCACGGACCTCGGCTTCCTCCTGCACAAGCACCCCGACCGGGTGCAGGAGTTCGAGCGGTCGTTCGGCGTCGCCAGGGTGTTCTACCCGGAGGCGGGCGAGGACCGGTGCACCGCGGCGCTGCTGCTGGAGGTCGACCCAGTGCGGCTGGCCCGATCCCGGGGCTCGTCCTCACCCGACTTCTCCCTCGGCCAGTACGTCAACGACCGGCCGTACGCCGCGTCCTCGCTGCTGGCGTCGGCGCTCGCGGACGTGTTCCGCACGGCGCGGGCCGGGCGGTGCGCCTCGCGGCAGGACCTCGCGGACGGGCCGATCCCCCTGGAGATCACCCTGCCCGCGCTGCCGTGCCGGGGAGGGGCCGATCTCGCGCACCGGCTGTTCGGGCCGCTGGGCTGGGAGGTAGACGCCGCGCCCGTGCCGCTCGACCCCGGCTTCCCCGAATGGGGCGAGTCCCGGTACGTGCGGCTCGCGCTGCGCGGGAGCGTGCGCCTGGCCGACGCGCTCAACCACCTGTACGTCCTGCTCCCCGTGCTGGACGACGCCAAGCACTACTGGCTGGCGGGCGACGAGGTCGACAAGCTCGTCCGCGCGGGGGAGGGATGGCTGGCCGCCCATCCGGACAAGGGGCTGATCACCCGCCGATACCTCGGCCGGAGATGGGCGCTCACCCGCACCGCGTTCGCCCGTCTCGCCGAACTCGGGGACGACGTGGAGGAGAGCCTGGACCCGCCGGTCGAAGAGGAGCACGCCGCCGAGGGAGACACGGCGGAGGAGCACGTCCCGGTGGGCGACACCGCGGAAGAGCGCGCCGTGGTTGACGACATCGTGCGGGAGCCGGATGCCGAGGCTTCCGGCGACGCCGGTCCGCGCCCGGACGGCGGTCCCATCCCAGACGACGGCCCCGTGTACGGCGACGGCCCCACCTCAGGCGACGGCTCCGCTCCGGACGGCGGTCCCACCTCAGGCGACGGGTCCGCCCCGGGCGACGGGGCCGGTGAGGCGCGGGTGCCGCTCAACACGCTGCGCCGCGAGGCCGTCGTGGCGGCGCTGGAGGAGCTCGGCGCCCGCACCGTGCTCGACCTCGGGTGCGGCTCGGGCCAGCTGTTGTCGGCGCTGCTGGACAGGCCGGCCTTTGCCAAGGTGGCCGGCATGGACGTGTCGGCCCGCGCGCTCGCGCTGGCCAAGCGGCGCCTGCGCGCCGAGCGGATGCCGGACGCCAAGCGGTCCAGGCTGGAGCTGTTCCAGGGCTCGCTGACGTACACCGACGCGCGCCTGGCCGGGTACGACGCCGCGGTGCTGATGGAGGTCGTCGAGCACGTGGACCCGCCGCGGCTGCCCGCGCTCGAGCGCGTGGTCTTCGGCACGGCGCGGCCGGCACACGTGATCGTGACCACGCCCAACGTGGAGCACAACGTCAGGTACGAGCTCCTCGCGGGGGCGCGGCGCCACCCCGACCACCGGTTCGAGTGGAGCAGGGCGGAGTTCGCCCGATGGGTGGCGGGCGTCTGCGAGACGTACGGCTACGCGGCCGATCTGCGGCCGGTCGGCGTGGACGACCCCGAGGTGGGCCCGCCCACCCAGATGGCGGTTCTCAGCAGAGTGGAGGGACGGCCGTGACCGAGATCAGCGTGCCGGAGCTGTCGCTGGTGGTGCTCGTCGGCATCTCCGGGAGCGGCAAGTCGACGTTCGCGGCCCGGCACTTCGCGCCCACCCAGGTCGTCTCGTCCGACTTCTGCCGTGGCCTGGTCGCCGACGACGAGAACGACCAGACGGCCACGCCCGAGGCGTTCGACCTGCTCCACCACATCGTGGGCATCCGTCTGCGCCGGGGCCTGCTGACCGTGGTGGACGCGACCAACGTGCAGTGGGAGGCCCGCAAGAAGCTCATCGAGCTGGCCAGGTCGCACGACGTGCTCGCCGACGCGATCGTGCTCGACGTGGCGGAGGAGGTGGCGCGCGCCCGCAACGCGACCCGCCCCGACCGCGCCTTCGGCCCCCACGTGATCACCCGGCAGCGCAAGGAGCTGCGCCGGTCGCTCGGCAAGATAGCCAAGGACGGCTTCCGCCGGGTCCACGTCCTGCGCGGCGACGAGATCGACGACGTGGCCGTCACGTACGAGAAGGCGTGGACCGACAGGACCCACCTCACCGGGCCGTTCGACATCATCGGCGACGTGCACGGCTGCCGGGCCGAGCTGGAGTCGCTGCTGGTGAAGCTCGGCTGGGAGGCCGGGCCGGACGGCGCCGTCCACCCCGAGGGGCGTACGGCGGTCTTCGTCGGCGACCTGGTCGACCGCGGCCCGGACACGCCGGGGGTGCTGCGGCTGGTCATGGGCATGGTCGAGGCGGGGACCGCGCTGTGCGTGTCCGGCAACCACGAGCAGAAGCTGGTCCGGGCGCTCGACGGCCGCAAGGTGCGGGTGGCCCACGGCCTGGAGCGGTCGCTGGAGCAGCTCGCCGCCGAGCCGGCGGAGTTCCGCGCGGCCGCCAGGACGTTCATGGACGGGCTCATCAGCCACTACCGCCTCGACGGCGGCCGGCTGGTGGTCGCGCACGCCGGGCTGAAGGAGGCCTACCACGGGCGGGCCTCCGGGCGGGTGCGGGCGTTCGCCCTGTACGGCGACACGACCGGGGAGACCGACGAGTACGGCCTGCCGGTGCGCTACCCCTGGGCGAACGACTACCGGGGACGTGCCATGGTCGTCTACGGCCACACCCCGGTGCCTGAGCCGGAGTGGGTCAACAACACGATCTGCCTCGACACCGGCGCGGTCTTCGGCGGGCGGCTGACCGCCCTTCGCTACCCCGAGCGGGAGCTCGTCTCGGTCCCGGCGGAGAAGGTCTGGTACGAGCCCACGCGGCCCCTCACAGCGCCGGCCCCCGCCCGCGATCCCGGCGTGCTGGACATCGGCGACGTGGACGGCACCCGCTTCGTGGAGTCGCGGTTCGGCGGCCGGATCAGGATCGCGGAGGAGAACTCCCGCGCCGCGCTGGAGATCATGAGCCGGTTCGCCGTGGACCCCCGCTGGCTGGTCTACCTTCCGCCGACCATGGCGCCGCCGGAGACCTCCGCGCTGGACGGCTACCTGGAGCACCCGGCCGAGGCGTTCGAGGAGTTCGCCCGCGCGGGCGTGTCCCGGGTCGTGTGCGAGGAGAAGCACATGGGCTCGCGGGCGATCGCCGTGCTGGCGCGGACGCCGGAGGCCGCGGCGCGCTGCTTCGCCGTCGCCGACGGCACGGCGGGCAGCGTCTACACCCGCACCGGGCGGCCCTTCTTCGACGCCCGCATGCCGGAACTGGTCGACCGGCTGCGCGAGGCCGCGGCGCCGCTGTGGGAGGCGCTGGAGACCGACTGGGTGGTGCTCGACTGCGAGCTGCTGCCGTGGTCGGCCAAGGCGGAGGGGCTGATCCGCGACCAGTACGCCTCGGTGGGGGCGGCCGCCCGGGCGGCGCTGCCCGAGGCGGTCGCGGCGCTGGAGATGGCGGCGGGACGTGGCCTGGATGTAGGCCCTCTGCTCGACCGCACCCGCCGCCGTGCCCACAACGCTGCCCTTTTCCGCGACGCCTATGCCCGCTACTGCTGGCCGGTCTCGGGCCTCGACGGCGTACGGCTCGCGCCGTTCCAGATCCTCGCGTGCGAGGGCAGGGCGACGGCGGTGGAGGAGCCGCACGAGTGGCACCTGAAGACGCTCGGGCTGATGGACTCGCCGCTCGTCGCGCCGACCCGCCACGTCTTCGTCTCCCTCGACTCGCCGCGGGAGCGGGAGGCGGCGGTCGCGTGGTGGACGGCGCTGACCGAGGCCGGAGGCGAGGGCATGGTGGTGAAACCGGCCGCCCACCCGGAGGGGCGGGTGCAGCCGGGTGTCAAGGTGCGTGGCAGGGAGTATCTGCGCATCATCTACGGTCCCGACTACACCGAGTCGCTCGACGTGCTTCGGCGAAGGTTCACCGGCAGGAAGCGGTCGCTCGCGCTGCGGGAGCACGGGCTCGGCCTCGAGGCGCTGGCGCGCCTGGCGGAGGGTGAGCCGCTCTGGCGGATCCACGAGGCGGTCTTCGCCGTCCTCGCGCTGGAGTCCGAGCCGGTCGACCCGCGTCTGTGACCCGACGGCCCGCGTCTGTGACCCGACGGCCCGTGTCCCTGACCTGACGGGCCGTGTCTCTGGCCTGACGGCCCCCGGGCACGGCTCCCGCCTCACCGGCGGGGGGCCGTGCCCGGGGCCCGGGGTCGTACCCGGAGACGCGGCTCAGCGGGGCTCGGCCGCGGCGGGCGCGTCCGCTCCGGCGGCGGCCGGCTCGGGCAGGTCCACGCTGTCGCGCAGCCGCACCTGCGGGAGGAACAGTACGGCGAGGATGCCGACGACCGCGATGCAGGCCGAGATGAGGAAGATGTGGCCGGTGGCGTCGCCGTAGGCGGCGCGCACGATGCCGCGGATCGGCTCGGGGAGCGCCCCCATGTTGAGGCTGCCGCCGCCGCTGCTCTGGGACGCCGGGACTCGGATGCCGGCCTTGGCCAGGCCCGTGGTGATGTTCGCGGTGACCTGGTTGGCCAGGACGGCGCCCAGGACCGAGACGCCGATCGTGCCGCCCAGCGAGCGGAAGAAGGTGATCGCGCCGCTGGCGGCGCCCAGCTCGCGCAGCGGGACGGTGTTCTGCACGGCCAGCACGAGGTTCTGCATGGACATGCCGACGCCGGCGCCGACCACGAGCATGCCGCCGCCGACGAGGACCAGCGAGGTGTCGTGGTCCATCGTGGACAGGACGAGGAACCCGAGCGTGAGCACGATCGAGCCGACGAGGATGTACGGCTTGACCCGGCCGCTGCGGGACACCATCCGCCCCGAGATCGTGGACGACACCAGGACGCCGAGCATCATCGGGATCGTGAGCAGGCCCGCCTCGGTGGGGGTGTAGCCGCGGCCGATCTGGAAGTACTGGCCCAGGAAGACCGCGCCGCCGAACATGGCCATGCCCACGGCCAGGCTGGCGAGGATCGCGAGGGCCGGCGTGCGCCGCCGGATGACGTGCAGCGGGACGACCGGCTCGCGGACCGCGGACTCCACCCAGACGGCGATGCCGAGCAGCACCACCGAGGAGCCGACCATGGCGAAGGTCTGCCAGGAGATCCAGTCGAAGGAGTTGCGGACGAAGGTGACCCAGATGAGCAGGATGCTCACGCCGGCGGCGATGAGGATCGCGCCGGGGTAGTCCACCGAGGTGCCCGGACGGCGGACCGTGGCGATGTCGAGCGTGCGGTGCAGGATGATCAGCGCGATCGCCGTGAACGGGATCGGCAGGAAGAAGCACCACCGCCAGCCCAGCCAGGACGTGTCGGTGATCAGGCCGCCCAGCAGCGGCCCGCCGACCGTGGCCACGGCCATGACCGCGCCGAGGTAGCCGTTGTACTTGCCCCGGTCCTTCGGGCTGATCATGGCGGCGATGACCACCTGGACCAGGATCTGCAGCGCGCCCATGCCCAGGCCCTGCACCGCGCGGAAGGCGATCAGCATCGGCGTGTTCTGCGCGAAGCCGCAGGCGAGCGAGGCGACGAGGAAGATGCCGATGGCGACCTCGAGCAGCAGCTTCTTGCTGAACAGGTCGGCCAGCTTGCCCCAGATGGGGGTCGAGGCGGTCGTGGTGAGCAGGGCCGCGGTGACCACCCAGGTGTACTGAGACTGGGTGCCGTTCAGCGCGCCGATGATCTGTGGCAGCGCGACGGACACGATCGTGCTGCTGATCATCGCGAGGAACAGGACGAGGAGCAGGCCGCTCAGCGCTTCGAGTACCTGCCGGTGGCTCTTGGCCCCCGTCTCCGGCAGCGTGGGTGCGCTCACGCGCAGCCTCCAATGCGAGTTCGAAGGGGATTACCGGTCAACGATACATGCCCAGCAGGCAACTTTGCCCGGTGGGCAATGTTTAAGCGGCTAAGCTGAACCCACCATGGAACCGACGGCGGGATTGCGCGAGCGTAAGAAGGCCGAGACGCGGCAGGCCATCCACAAGGCCACGCTGCGGCTCGCCGTGGAGCGTGGGCTCGACCACGTCACCGTCGACGACATCGTGGAGGCCGCCAACATCTCGCGCCGGACCTTCTCCAACTACTTCGGCAGCAAGGAGGACGCCCTCCTGTACGGCGAGGAGGAGCGCGTCCGGTTCCTGGTCCGTGCGGTCCGAGAACGGCCGGCGGGGGAGCCGGGCTGGCAGGCGCTGCGCGGGGCCGTGCGCGACATGCTGGAGGACATGGGCGAGCTCGACCGTGAGTGGGCGGTGCGCACCGCGCTCACCAAGCGCCACCCCTCCCTGCTCGCCCGGCAGCTCGCCAACCATGCCGCGCTGGAACGGGATCTGGTCCAGGCGATCGGCGAACGCGACCGGCCGGGGGATCCCGCCGCCGACCTGAAGTCGCGGATCATGGCCGCCGCCTTCCTGGTCGCGTTGCGCATCGCCACCCACGTGTGGATCGAGGAGCAGGAGGCCCGCCCGCTCTCGCAGATCGTCGAGCAGGCCCTCGACCAGTTGGCGCAGCCCTTCCGCTGAGCCCCGGTGCCCGCCGGGCTCAGCCCGTGAAGCGGGCCAGGAGCAGCCCGAGCCTGAGCTCGTGGTGCTCGCGCGGGAGCCGGCCGCCGCGCATGAGGGTCACCAGGCCGTGCAGGGCGGCCCAGAGAGTCTCGGTCAGCGCGCCCAGGCTGTCGTCGCCCGCGTGCGGGCGGACGGCCTCGGCCAGCTCGCCGAAGGCCGCCTGCAGTGCGGGCGGGGCCTCGGGGGTGGCGAACGGCAGCGGGACGGCCTGACTGAACATCACGTCGTAGAGGGCCGGGTGCCGGTCGGCGAAGGCCACGTAGGCCGCGCCGACGCCGGCGAGGGCGCGGTGGGCGTCCGGCGCGGCGGTCCGGGCCGCGCGCAGTTCCCGGGCCAGGTCGGCGCAGCCCTCCACGGCGACGGCCGCCATGATCGCGTCCTTGCCCTTGAAGTGGCTGTAGAGCACCGGCTGGCTGTACTCGACCCGCTCGGCCAGCCGCCGGGTCGTGACCGCCTCCCAGCCCTCGGCCTCGGCCAGTTCCCGGGCCGCCGTGACGATCAGCTTCTCGCGCTCGGCGCGCTCGCGCTCCCTGCGTGACTGGATGGACATGCTTGGAACTCTAGCAGCGCTAGCGTTAGTGGCAATGCTCTGCTAGCTTCGTTCTCGTTCCTAGCGCTGCTAGTCCTCGGAGAGAGACATGCTCACCCCCATCGCGTACGGCCTCGCCGTCGTCCTCAACCTGCTCGTCCTGTTCATCGGCGCCCGCTTCCTGCTCGTGCCGCACGCCGCGGCCGCCGGCTACGGCGTCCCGGCCAAGAAGGACGGCGACGTGGCCTACCTGACGATCAAGGGGCTGCGGGACGGGGGCTACGGCCTGCTGGGACTGGCTCTGCTGGTCTTCGCCGGCGCCCGCGCCGAGGCCTGGTACATGCTGATCGTCGCCCTGCTGCCCCTGGGCGACACCCTGATCGTGCTGCGCAACGGCGGCACCCGGGCGGTCGCGTTCGGCATCCACTTCGCGACCGCCGTGATCGTCCTCATCAGCGCCGCCCTGCTCTTCGCCGTCTGATTCCCGCCCGCCGTTGCCACTCCCGACGCAAGGACTCCCACGGGAGCTCTACGACAACCACCTGCGCACCAGTGCCGTGTGGAACGCGACCAGGAGCCGGCGGGAGGGGCACTAGCATCACGGCATGGCCCCCACCAAGGCCGACCTCGAGGCGGCCAGGAACGCGACGATCGAGGACGTGCTCGGTCCCGGGCTCGACGTGCTGTTCTGCGGGATCAACCCCAGCCTCTACTCGGCCGCCACCGGTCATCACTTCGCGCGGCCGGGCAACCGGTTCTGGCCCGCGCTGCACCTGTCCGGGCTCGTGCTGCGCAGGCTCGCGCCGTCCGAGCAGCACCTGCTCCCGTCGTACGGCCTCGGCATCACCAACGTCGTGGCCCGGGCGACCGCCCGGGCCGACGAACTGGCCCCGGAGGAGTTCCGCGAAGGCGGAGCGCGGCTCGCGCGGCTGGTGGCGGAGGTCCACCCCCGCGTCCTGGCGGTCGCGGGGGTGTCGGCCTACCGCGTCGCCTTCGCCTGCCCCGCCGCCCGCGTCGGCCCGCAGGAGGAGACGATCGGCGAGACGGCGCTGTGGGTGCTGCCCAACCCCAGCGGGCTCAACGCCCACTGGACGCTGGAGGCGATCGCGGCCGAGATGGGCCGTCTCCGTACGGCGCACCTGTGATCGCGGCCGCCGTGCGGAGCGGGGGCCGTCACGGGTGGCCGGGGCGGGACAGGATGCGTCCGGCGACCGGTGGCGGCAGGTGCGCAACCTCACGGTCGTGGAAGGCCACCATGTCCTCGGCGCGGGCGTACAGCTCGGCGACGGCCCGGGCGCAGCCCTCGACGACCCGGGTGTCGGTGATCCGCCGTCCGCCCACGTGGGCGCCGATCTCGTCGTAGAGGATCTCGTACATCAGGCCGTGGTTCACGATCAGCAGCTCGGGCAGCGGGGCGCGGCTCTCCAGCGGCCGTACGGACCGGGCGTGCAGCGCCCGCGCCCGCTCGCCCGCCCGGGTGCGCGCCGCGAGCAACACGATCTCCCACTGCAGGTACGGCGTCGGCGGCATCTCGACGATCCGCAGCCGGCGCAACTCCGCCCGGGGCGGCAGGTCGTCGGCGAAGCGCATCTCGTCCATCAGCGCGAGCGACCGGTCCCAGTCTCCGCTCGTCATCGCGACCCAGCTCGGGGTGTCGGGCTCGTGGAAGTGCTGGGCGCGTTCCAGCTTCCACACCACGCCCTCGGTCCCGCGCAGGTGACCGTAGAGCTCGGTCCGGTACTCCGCGGCGGGAAGCACCTCTCCCGCTGCCTGTCTGACGTGCTCGAACGCTTCTCCGGGCATGGAGCCTCCCTCGGCCGAAGCCGAATCGCTGGTCGGAGCGCGCCCGGCTCCGGCCCGGATCTGGATTCGTGGCGCGCGTGGGTCTTCCGCGAACGTCTGGTAGGGGTCAGTTCCCCGTCGAGTTGCTGCACACGGCCGTCTCCACCGCGTCCAGCAGCCTGATCCTGATCTGCCTCGTCCCCGCAGTCTCGGTCTCCCGCACCACCTCGGGTTCTGGCTCGGCCGGCTTCAATTCACCCTCCGTTCGTCGGCGTGGCCGCAAACACTCCCCCGAGGGCGACATGACGATCGTTGGCCGCTCCCGATCCCGGGTCAAGGCCCAATTCCGGTCAACGGGGGGCGTGCGCCGGGCGGCGCCACGCCCCGCCGCTCACCGGTATCCCATGCCCTGCCTGTGGTGACGACGCCGGATCAGACCCACCACGGTCGTGACCAGCCAGGCGACCAGCAACAGCCTGCCGATCACGAACAGCGGCCAGACCCCGGTGAGCAGCCCGACGACCAGGATCGCCACGGCGGCGAGCGCGATCGGCGCGGGGCCGCCCCTCGTGCGCATCATGGCGCCCCGCCGCCCGGCCGGTCCCCAGGCCGGACCGTGGCGGTGACGCGTGGCCCAGGGCGGCCCCGCGTGCGGGCCCCACGCACCGGCCCACGTGGCGGCCCCCGTCCACGGCCCGCCGTACGGCCCGGACCCCGTGCCCGGCAGCCCGGGGGAGCCGGGGGAGCCCGGGCGCCACGGGCCCCCGGCCCAGCGGCCGCCGTCGTGGGCGCCCGCCGGCCGCGGGTCGTCCGGCCAGGCGCCGGGGAGGTCGGCGGTCACCCGTCGCAGGTCCTCGGCCGTGCGGGCCGAGAGCGTCGCGTCGAGGCGCTCGTCGAGTTCCTCGCGGGTGATGCGGCCCTGTGCGAACGCGTCGTGCAGGAGCCGCGTCACCTCGTCGCGCTCCCTGTCCCCGATGCGAAGGCCGCCGGTCCGCGGCTCGCCGTACGCCGGACCGCCCGGCGGGGCGTGGCCCGCGGACGCGCCGCCCGGCGCGTCGCCGCCACGGGATGCGTGTGCGCCGCCTCCGGCGGCGGGCCGGCCGGGGAAGCCCTCGGGGGAGACCATCGTCACTCCTCCGCCGGGTCGCCGTCGGCGAGAATCTGGTAGAGCCGCCGCCTGGTCTCGGTCAGGACCTGCCTCGCCTGCCCGACCTGCCCCGCGGAGCCCGAGTGGGCGATCTGGAACAGCGCGGAGGCCGCCTGCCTGGACAGGTCGAACAGCTCGTGTACGTCGTCTCCGATGTCCGGCGTCATCTCCTCCCACGGCGCCCGGACCTCGTCCCCGTGCTCCTCCACGTAGGTGCGCCCGGCCTCGGTGAGCTGGAACGTCTTGCGCCCCTCGGTCTCCTCCGCGCGCACCAGGCCCTCGTCGGTGAGCTGCTGCAGCGCGGGGTAGACGGCGCCGGGACTCGGCTTCCACCCGCCCTGGCTGCGCTCGGCGATCTCCTGGATGATCTGGTAGCCGTTGCGCGGCTGCTCGGCGAGCAGGGCGAGGATCGCGGCCCGTACGTCACCGCGCTTGGCCTTCCTCGGCCGGCCGAAGCCCCGGGGGCCGAACGGGAAGTTGCCGCCCGCCCACGGCCCGAAGGGGCCGCCGGGCCCGAAACCGCCCCATGGGCCGCGCCCCCGCATGCCGCCCCTGTGCCGGTGCTCGTGAGGGCCGCCGCCCTGTTCCTGATGCCACATGGCCGCCCCCTTGATGAGCCTGTCGCGCATGGCGCGCCGCATCTCCTGTCTGAACTGCTGTCTCCAGTCCGGGCGGGCCCAGGGCGCGCCCATCGCGTGTGCCGAACTCATCGCAGTGCCCCCTTCTGGTTTGCGACCTGTTCTCGATGGTTCAACGATATATCGCGACCGTTCTGGCGACAATGCCTAGGTAAGAGTGACGTAGCTCACGCGGAAGTTTTTTGAGTAGGCGGAACAGGCTCCGAGACCGTAGCGTTATCTCACACGAAGACGGGATCGTTCTGCTCTGAGAGGGCTGGGGGGTGCTCTTGGAGCGGGACGATCCCGTCTTTGTCGTTCCGGCCGCCGTCGCGTGCGACACGTGCCCGGGCGGTGGGCGCTTCGCGGACTTTGTCGGTGCTTTGCCGTACAGTCTGCAAGCGTGATCTTGTCATGATGGGGCACTCGCACGCCCTCAGCGGAGCGGCGGTGTGGCTGGCGGTCGCGCCGGCCTTGATGGCGCTGCCCGACGCGGTGGGGCACCCGGAGCTGGCGACGCTGACGGGGCCGATCCTGACCCCGCCCGAGCTCGTCGCGGGCGCCGTCGTGTGCGCCGGCGCGGCCATGCTGCCCGATCTCGATCACCCCAGCGCCACGATCGCCCAGACGTTCGGACCGGTGACCTGGCTGCTCAGCAAGGGCGTGAACTTCGTCAGCGGCGGGCACCGGCACGCCACACACTCGCTGCTGTTCAGCGTCCTGGCCGGCGTGGGCGCGCACCTGCTCGGGGAGCACTACGCCATCGGCCGCGACATCCTGGTCGTGCTGATGATCGGCCTCGCGATCCGCGCCGTGGGCATCGGCGTGCCCGGCAGGACGCTCACCTCCGCCATCGTGAATGTGGGGCTCACGGCGGCGCTGTTCTTCACGTTCCTGACGCTCGGGGTCACCTACGCCTGGCTGGGCCTGGCCATCGGGGTCGGCTGCCTGGTGCACGTGATCGGCGACTGTCTGACCGAGCGAGGCTGTCCCGTCTTATGGCCGATCAAGGGGCGCTGGCTCCTGCCGTGGGACATCGGCATCAAGACCGGCAAGGCGTTCGAGAAGCAGTTCCTCGGCCCGGCCCTGTCGATCGTGGTGATCGCGCTGTTCTGCCTGCGGATGATGCCGGCCTGAGCGATCGTCTTGGCGAACCGTGAAAAATCTGGCTATTTGCGGACGTCGACCGCACGGCGATCTTCCTACCTGTGAGTAACTTGATGTCGAGATATCTTGAGGGATATCTTGATGTCGAGACATCCGCCGAGCCGCACAGGTTAGGGCAACCTAATTGTCAGGAGTGTCCCGTGCGTGCGGGAGGATGCACACGAAACCTGTGACAAGCCCGTAACCCTGGGGAGGCGAACTTCGTGTCCGCGAACAGCTTCGGCAGCCGTGACACGCTGCGCGTCGGTGACGCGTCATACGAGATCTACCGGCTGGACGCCGTCGAGGGGTCGGCGCGCCTCCCGTACAGCCTGAAGATCCTGCTGGAGAACCTGCTCCGCACCGAGGACGGCGCGAACATCACCGCCGACCACATCCGCGCCATCGCGGGCTGGGACCCGAACTCCCAGCCGAGTGTGGAGATCCAATTCACGCCCGCCCGCGTGATCATGCAGGACTTCACCGGCGTACCCTGCGTGGTCGACCTCGCCACGATGCGCGAGGCCGTACGCGACCTGGGCGGCGACCCGGCGAGGATCAACCCGCTCGCGCCGGCCGAGATGGTCATCGACCACTCGGTCATCGTGGACTTCTTCGGGCACCCCGACTCCTTCCAGCGCAACGTCGAGCGGGAGTACGAGCGCAACCGCGAGCGCTACCAGTTCCTGCGCTGGGGCCAGACGGCGTTCGACGAGTTCAAGGTCGTCCCGCCCGGCACCGGCATCGTCCACCAGGTCAACATCGAGCACCTGGCCCGCGTGGTCATGACCCGCGACGGCAAGGCGTACCCGGACACCTGCGTGGGCACCGACTCCCACACCACGATGGAGAACGGCATCGGCGTCCTCGGCTGGGGCGTCGGCGGCATCGAGGCCGAGGCCGCCATGCTCGGCCAGCCGATCTCGATGCTGATCCCTCGGGTGGTCGGCTTCAAGCTGACCGGCAAGCTGCCGGCCGGCGCGACCGCGACCGACCTCGTGCTCACGATCACCGAGATGCTGCGCAAGCACGGCGTGGTCGGCAAGTTCGTGGAGTTCTACGGCGAGGGCGTCTCCAGCGTGCCGCTGGCCAACCGCGCCACGATCGGCAACATGAGCCCCGAGTTCGGCTCCACCTGCGCCATCTTCCCGATCGACGGCCAGACCATCGACTACCTCAAGCTCACCGGCCGCTCTCCGGAGCAGGTCGCGCTGGTCGAGGCGTACGCCAAGGAGCAGGGCCTGTGGCTCGACCCCTCGGCCCCCGAGCCCGTCTTCAGTGAGTACATCGAGCTCGACCTGTCGACCGTCGTCCCGTCGATCGCCGGGCCGAAGCGCCCGCAGGACCGCATCCCGCTGGCCGACGCCAAGTCGGCCTGGCGCGCGGCGGTGCGCACCTACGTCACCGACGACGGCATCGAGGGTCCGGCCGACGAGGCGTCGGCCGAGTCCTTCCCGGCCTCGGACTCTCCGGCGATCGCCCACAGCGGGGCGGGCGACGTGCCGCACGCGGTGCGGCGCAACGGCGAGCGCCCGCACCGGCCCACGCCGGTGACGCTGTCGGACGGCACGTCCTTCGAGATCGACCACGGCGTCGTCACGATCGCCGCGATCACCTCCTGCACGAACACCTCGAACCCGTACGTCATGCTCGGCGCGGCCCTGCTGGCGAAGAACGCGGTGGACAAGGGCCTGTCGCGCAAGCCGTGGGTGAAGACCTCGCTCGCCCCGGGCAGCCAGGTGGTCACCGGCTACTTCGAGCGGTCCGGCCTCCAGCCGTACCTCGACAAGCTCGGCTTCAACCTCGTCGGCTACGGCTGCACCACCTGCATCGGCAACTCGGGCCCGCTGGAGCCGGAGATCTCCGCGGCGATCCAGGAGAACGACCTCGCGGTCACGGCCGTGCTGTCGGGCAACCGCAACTTCGAGGGCCGGATCAACCCCGACGTCAAGATGAACTACCTGGCCTCGCCGCCGCTCGTGGTGGCCTACGCGCTGGCCGGGACGATGGACGTCGACCTGAACAACGAGCCGCTCGGCGTCGGCACCGACGGGCAGCCGGTCTTCCTCAAGGACATCTGGCCGTCGCCCGAGGAGGTCGCGGCGGTGGTGTCGGAGTCGATCAGCCAGGACATGTTCAAGCGTGACTACGCGGACGTGTTCAAGGGCGACGAGCGCTGGCGGTCGCTGCCGATCCCGACCGGCGACACCTTCGAGTGGGACCCGGAGTCGACGTACGTCCGCAAGGCGCCGTACTTCGACGGCATGCCCGCCAAGCCCGAGCCGGTGACGGACATCAGCGGCGCCCGCGTCCTGGCCAAGCTGGGCGACTCGGTCACGACCGACCACATCTCGCCCGCGGGCTCGATCAAGGCCGACACCCCGGCCGGTCGCTACCTGCGCGAGCACGGGGTCGAGGTCAGGGACTTCAACTCCTACGGCTCCCGCCGCGGCAACCACGAGGTGATGATCCGCGGCACGTTCGCCAACATCCGGCTGCGCAACCTGCTGCTCGACGGCGTGGAGGGCGGCTACACCCGCGACTTCACCGAGGGCGGGGAGCAGGCGTTCATCTACGACGCGTCGCAGAACTACCAGGCCGCCGGCATCCCGCTGGTCGTCCTGGCCGGCAAGGAGTACGGCTCCGGGTCGTCGCGTGACTGGGCGGCCAAGGGCACCGCGCTGCTCGGCGTGCGCGCCGTCATCGCCGAGTCGTACGAGCGCATCCACCGGTCGAACCTGATCGGCATGGGCGTGCTGCCGCTGCAGTTCCCCGAGGGCGAGAGCGCCGACTCGCTGGGCCTGACCGGCGAGGAGACCTTCGACATCGCCGGCATCGAGGAGCTCAACAGCGGCTCGACTCCCGCCACGGTCACCGTCCGTGCCGGGGACGTCGAGTTCCAGGCCGTCGTGCGCCTCGACACGCCCGGTGAGGCGGACTACTACCGCCACGGCGGCATCATGCAGTACGTCCTGCGCTCCCTGCTCGCCAAGAGCTGACACCTTGGGCGGCCCGGGCCGGCAGTCAACCTGCCGGCCCGGGCCGGCACCGCGCTGAGGCCGGAAGCGTGGCCCGTAGAAGGACCTGAGTCCTCGCGGCACGGCTCGAGGAGCTCGTGCTCGCGTCCTCCGGGCATAGGGAGATGCTCCAAGCGGCTCGCCTACGGCCTGATGAGGTGGCTCAGGATGACGCGCATCTTCTCCAGCGTCGGCTCCTCCACCCAGCCGATCCTCCTGGTCAGCCGCTGCACGGAGATGGCGCGGAACTGCTCCACCATCGCCCAGCTCTGCTTCTCCAGACCCGTGCCCGGGGGGACCTCGACATGGCTGGGCCAGCCACGCTCAGTGGTGGTGAGCGGCACGCTGAACACGAGACCCATCCGCACGTCGTTGACCGCGCGGCCGCTCATCACCACCGTCGGCCTCGGCCCGCCCTGCTCTCGGCCCATCGGTTGACCGTAGTCGGCCAGCCAGAGGTCACCGCGTGTTATCCGCATCATGCTCCTTCGGGGGCAGGTGGGAGGACCAGTCCTCCGGCTCGAGACCGTCTGGAGCGGCGCGATCGAAGACGGCTGTCTCCGCCAGGTAATCGGCCCAGCCCTCGGGGTCCTCTCGCTGGGTCCGCTCGACCGCTGCTCGCATCTCCTCCCAGAACTTCTTGTGCTCGTATTCCGCGACGGCGTCGTCGATCACTGCTGTCATGGGTCTGCCTTCCTGCTTGGCGATTGCCGCGACCTTGTCGCGAGTAAGAGTGCTGACCCGGATCGTCGTGTGGCGTTGCTCGCTGCCCATACCGCGAGGCTACGATCCTGTCTACAAAAAGCGCTACGGCGATGTCGCCGCCGCCGAGCTTACGGACTGTCTGATTACCATCGCAACATATTCCACTTACTGACGGTGATTGTCCGAGTTCCTGGCCCCGGATAACCGGTTGCCGGGACGCCGGGCGACGCCGCTAGGGTCCGCGCATGGATCACGACGTGGTGCTGCTGCTCATCGGGGGAGTGGCCGTCTTCATCGGGGCCGTCGTGCAGGGCGGCGTGGGGTTCGGGCTGGGCCTGGTGGCCGCACCGCTGATCGCGCTGCTCGATCCCTCGGTGATGCCGGGGGCGGTCCAGGTCGTCAACCTCGCGATGCCGGTGTTCACGCTGGCCCGGGAGTGGCGCAGGACCGAGTGGCGGGGGGCCGGGTTCGCCCTGCTGGGCCGGCTGCCGGGCAGCGCGATCGGCGCCCTCGTGGTCGTCTACGTGAGTACGGCGGCGCTCGGCGCGCTGGTCGGCGTGATGGTGCTGGTCGCGGTGGCGCTGACGGCCCGGGCGGTCTGCGTGCCGCGCAACGGCGCGACGCTGACCGTCGCGGGCTTCCTGTCGGGGATCACCGGCACGGCCACCGGGATCGGCGGCCCGCCGATCGCCCTGGTCTACCAGAGCGCCCGCGGCCCGCAGATCCGCGCGACGCTGGCGACGTACTTCTGCCTGAGCGCCGCCCAGTCGCTCGTCATCCTCGCCGCCCTCGACAGGCTCCCGGGGCGCGCGCTGGCCGCGGGGGCGGCGCTGGTGCCCTTCGTCCTGCTCGGGTTCGCGGTGTCGGGACCGCTGCGCCGCTATCTCGACGGCGGACGGGTCCGCACCGCGGTCCTGGCGGTGGCCGCCGTCTCCGCCTGCGCCCTGCTGGGGCAGAGCCTCGCCCACTAGGTCGTGAGCCTTCAGGTGGACGACTCGCGCAGGCGCTCGACCCGCAGCGCCGATCCGCCCGTCCCTGACGGTGACCGTGCGGCTCATGGCCTCGCTGACGCTGTCGAGCCTGTCGGGACGGAACGCCGCCCGATGTTGATCGTGCGTTTCTTCATTGTTACCGCGGACAACAAACGTTACCGTCCTGTGTCTTTCACCACCTGGGCTTTGGGCTTACGTTGTCTCAAACAACATTCCCTGGAGCGGTGAACGCCGTGACCCGGCTCCTGCCGTACCGGGTGGCCAGAGTGCCTTGACCGGCAGCATTCGCCCAGACGGCGGGACGAGGCACTGGCTCGGCCGCACCCCCTCATAGACCCCCAGCCAAAGAAAGGACCCACGCATCATGCGCAAGGGGATCCTCAGCATCGGCGCCGCCGCCGCGGCGCTCACCCTCGGTCTCACCGCCTGCGGGGGCGAGAGCGGTGACACCTCGGCGGAGACCAGCGGCGCCCCCTCGGCCGCCGCCGGCGACGCCAAGCCCGGCAAGATCGGCGTCATCCTGCCGGACAGCAAGTCCTCCGCCCGGTGGGAGACCGCCGACCGCAAGTACCTCGAAGAGGCCTTCAAGACGGCGGGCGTCCAGTACGACATCCAGAACGCCCAGGGCGACAAGACGGCGTTCCAGACGATCGCCGACCAGATGATCACCAACGGCGCGACCGTCCTGATGATCGTCAACCTGGACAGCGGCACCGGCAAGGCCGTGCTGGACAAGGCCAAGTCGCAGGGCGTGGCGACGATCGACTACGACCGCCTCACGCTCGGCGGCAGCGCCTCCTACTACGTGTCCTTCGACAACACGGCGGTCGGCAAGCTGCAGGGCGAGGGCCTGGTCAAGTGCCTGACCGACAAGAAGGCCGACAAGCCGATCGTCGCCGAGCTGAACGGCTCGCCGACCGACAACAACGCCACGCTGTTCAAGCAGGGCTACGACGGCGTGCTGCAGCCGAAGTACGACGCCGGTGAGTACAAGAAGGGCCCGGACCAGTCGGTTCCCGACTGGGACAACACCCAGGCCGGCACGATCTTCGAGCAGATGCTGACCCAGGAGCCGAAGATCGCCGGTGTCCTCGCCGCCAACGACGGCCTCGGCAACGCCGCCATCTCCGTGCTGAAGAAGCAGAAGCTGAACGGCAAGGTCCCGGTCACCGGCCAGGACGCCACCGTGCAGGGCCTGCAGAACATCCTCGCCGGCGACCAGTGCATGACGGTCTACAAGGCCATCAAGAAGGAGGCCGACGCCGCCGCGCAGCTCGCGGTCTCGCTGGCCAAGGGCGAGCAGCCGCAGGCGAGCGGCACCGTCAAGGACACCGAGGGCAACCGTGACGTCCCCTCCGTGCTGCTGGAGCCCCAGGCCATCTTCTTCGACAACGTCAAGGACGTCGTGGCCGACGGCTTCGTGAGCAAGGACGAGCTGTGCACCGGCGAGTTCGCCGACAAGTGCACCGAGGCCGGCATCAGCTAAGCCCATCCATCCACCGGGTGCGTACGGCGACGCGGACCCCCTGAGCGGGTGACGTGCTGAGCCGCGACGAGCACCGTGCGGGGCGCCCTGTCCCGAAAGGGCACAGGGCGCCCCGCACCGCCCGGAGCGACGATTGGCGGCCCGGACAACGGCGCCGTACCGGCCCCATCGATCTACGGAGTAGCCCAACGTGTCCCAGGGACCGATCCTGGAACTGCGCGGCATCAACAAGAGCTTCGGCCCCGTGCAGGTCCTTCACGACGTCGCCTTCTCGGCCTATCCGGGCGAGGTGACAGCACTGGTCGGCGACAACGGCGCCGGCAAGTCGACGCTGGTCAAATGCATCGGCGGCATCCACCCGATCGACTCGGGCGAGTACTTCTTCGAGGGCGAGCGGGTCCAGGTGCACGGGCCCAGGGACGCGGCGGCGCTGGGCGTCGAGATCGTCTACCAGGACCTCGCGCTCTGCGACAACCTCGACATCGTGCAGAACATGTTCCTCGGCCGCGAGCGCCGCAGCGGGCTGGTCCTGGACGAGGACACGATGGAGGAGATGGCGGCCAAGACCCTGGCCGGCCTGTCGGTCCGCACCGTCAAGTCGCTGCGCCAGCACGTCTCCAGCCTGTCCGGCGGCCAGCGGCAGACCGTGGCGATCGCCAAGGCCGTGCTGTGGAACAGCAAGGTCGTCATCCTCGACGAGCCGACCGCCGCCCTCGGCGTGGCGCAGACCGCCCAGGTGCTCGAGCTGGTCCGCCGCCTGGCCGACAAGGGCCTCGCGGTGGTGCTCATCTCGCACAACATGAACGACGTCTTCGCCGTTTCCGACCGGATCGCGGCGCTGTACCTGGGACGGATGGCGGCCCAGGTGAAGGCCTCCGAGGTGACCCACTCGCAGGTCGTGGAACTCATCACCTCCGGGCGGAGCGGGGAGCTCGGGCTCAGGAACGGCAACGGAGCGGCATCATGACAACCGAAACGCTCCCCAAGCAGGAGAACGCCGACTCCTCGATCGGCGTGCACGTCAAGGGCTACATCGACCGGGTCAAGGGCGGTGAGCTGGGGGCGCTGCCCGCGGTCTTCGGCCTCGTCATCCTCTGCGTGGTCTTCTCCGTACTGCGCCCGGCGTTCCTGTCGGCGGTCAACTTCGCGAACCTGTTCACCCAGGGCGCGGCGGTCGCCGTCATCGCCATGGGCCTGATCTTCGTGCTCCTCCTCGGCGAGATCGACCTGTCCGCCGGCTTCGCGAGCGGCGTCTGCGCGGCGGTGCTCGCCGTGCTGCTGACCCTGCAGGGCTGGCCCTGGTATCTCGCGGTCCTGGCCGCGATGATCACCGGCGCCGTCATCGGCATGGTCCTCGGGTCCCTGGTGGCCAAGCTCGGCATCCCGTCCTTCGTGGTCACGCTGGCGGCGTTCCTGGCCTTCCAGGGCGTCGTGCTGCTGCTGGTGAAGGACGGCACCAACATCTCGATCCGCGACGAGACGATCCTCGCGATCGCGAACAAGAACGTCCCCCCGGTCGCCGGCTGGGCGGCGCTGGTCGTGGGCGTCGCCGCGTACGCCGCCCTGCAGTTCCTGCAGGCGCGCCGCCGCGTGTCCCGCGGCCTGGTCGCCACCCCGGTCGCGGTGATCGCCGCCCGGATCGTGACGCTCGCCGTGGTCGCCGGGTTCGCGGTGTACGTGCTCAACCTGGAGCGCAGCCGCAACGCGGCGATCGTGTCGCTCAAGGGCGTGCCGATCGTCGTCCCGCTGATCGTGATCCTGCTGATCGTCTGGACCTTCGTGCTGCGGCGCACGGGGTACGGCCGGCACATCTACGCGGTCGGCGGCAACGCCGAGGCCGCCCGCCGGGCCGGCATCAACGTGGACCGCATCCGCATCTCCGCGTTCGTGATCTGCTCCTTCATGGCCTCGATCGGCGGCATCATCGCGGCGTCGCGGGCCAACTCGGTCGACCCCAACACCGGCGGCAGCAACGTGCTGTTGTTCGCGGTGGGCGCGGCCGTCATCGGCGGCACCAGCCTCTTCGGCGGCAAGGGCCGGGCGCTCGACGCGGTGCTCGGCGGCGCGGTGGTCGCGGTCATCGAGAACGGCATGGGCCTCATGGGCTACAGCGCCGGCGTCAAGTTCGTCGTGACCGGATCGGTGCTCCTGCTCGCCGCGGGCGTGGACGCGCTGTCAAGGAAGCGTGCGGCGGCGACCGGCAGAAGATGACGTGATCGGGGCCGCTAAGGTGATCTGCGCCCCCTGAGCTCTCTCACGTCCCCCCTGACCGCCCCCCACGGAATCCGCGAGGCTGCCCCGATGATGCGCGCCGGTCCCTCACAGGAGGAGATCCGCAAGCACAATCTCGGGACGCTCCTGCGGCACGTCCACCTGGGCGGGCCGACCTCGCGGGCCGAGCTGACCGCGCTGATGGGGCTGAACCGCAGCACCATCATGGCGCTCACGGCGGACCTCACGGCGGCCGGTCTCGTCAGGGAGGAACTGCCCAAGGACACCGGCCGGGCGGGACGGCCGTCGCTGGTCGTCCGCCCGGAGACGGCCCGCGTCTACGTGCTCGCCTTCGAGGTGGGGGTCGACCGGCTGGCCGCCGCGCGCATCGGCCTCGGCGGCGTGATCCTCGACCGCCGCGAGACCGCACGGGCGCGCCAGCCGTTCGACATGGCGCAGGTCGTGGGGACGCTGGCGGGCTTCGCCCGGCAGATGCGGCGCAAGACGCGTGAGGACACGATCTGCGTCGGCGCGGCCGCGGCGGTCTCCGGCGTGGTCCGGGCCTCCGACGGCGTGGTCAGGATCGGGCCCAACATCGGCGCGTTCGAGGTGCCGCTGGGGGAGGAGCTGACCAGGCGGCTCGCGCTCGGGCTGCCGGTGGCGGTGGGCAACGAGGCCAACCTCGGCGCGCTCGCCGAGCACACCCGCGGGATCGGCGCGGGCTGCCGCGACCTGATCTACCTGCACGCCGACGTGGGGATCGGCGGCGGGATCATCGTGAACGGCCAGCTCCTCGGGGGGTACGGCGGGTACGGCGGCGAGGTGGGCCACATGGTGGTCAACCCGGACGGCCGCCCCTGCGCCTGCGGCTCGCGCGGCTGCCTGGAGGCCGAGGTGGGGGAGCCCGCCCTCATGCAGCACGCCGGCCGGTACGGCGAGATCATCGGGCGGGACGCGGTCCGCGCCGTCGTCGACGCCGCCGACCGCGGCGACGTGATGGCCCAGGAGGCCCTCGCCCGCGTGGGGAACTGGCTCGGGCTCGGCGTGGCCAGCCTGGTGAACATCTTCAATCCCGAGATGGTCGTCTTCGGCGGCATCCTGCGGGAGATCTACCTGGGCTCGGCCGCCCAGGTGCGCAGCCGGATCGCGACCGGCACCCTGCGCGCGACGCGGGAGCAGGTGCGGCTGCGCACCTCGGCCCTGGGCGACGACGCGACCCTGATGGGGGCCGCCGAGCTGGCCTTCGCCCAGGTGCTCGCCGACCCCCTCGAAGCGCTGTCCCGGGTCGCTCCCTAGGCCGTCTTCGCCGCGGGGGCGGAGAAGGTGTTGCACACCTTCGGGCCGTTGCCGTACCAGCCGCGCTTGAGCCAGTAGCGGATGCTGGCCGCCTTGCCGTGCCACTTGTCGCCGATGATCCACTTGAGCTGGTCGTCCCAGTCGACCTGGTCACGGCCGAGCGAGCGCCAGACGCTGCCGATGAAGGCGCCGGAGAAGCACTCGGCCTGCAGCTCGATGCGGCGGTTGAGGTCGCCGATGCGCTTCTTGCTCAGCCTGGGGTACTGCCGGGCGAACTCGAGCAGGATGCCGGCGCGGTCCTGCGCGTAGTGGCCGTACTCGTGGGCGATGACCGTGAAGAGGCTGAACTCGTTGGGGTCGGACAGCTGTCCCTTGGACAGCAGGATCCACATCGTGCCGTTCCTGGGGCAGTACAGGCCCGCCGCGTAGCCGGCCGGGTACTTGCCGCAGCCCGTCGCCACGCTCTTGGTGATGTAACGCACCTTGGGCGGGGAGAACTTCAGCCCGGCCTGCCGGAACTCCTCGGTCCAGGTCCGGTTGAGGCAGTCGAGCAGGTTGTCCAGGTAGACCCGGTAGGTGTCGATGTCGCCGGGCCTGCGGCTCAGCTCGGTGCACTCGAAGAACTCGAACTCGCCGGTGGTGTAGAGCGGGTTCCTCGTCAGCGCCCCGGGCCCCGTGGGCATGGGCCGCGCCGAGGACGTGGTCGGCGCCGCCGTCGCGCCGGACGCCCCCGCGGTGCCGGTGAGGGACAGGACTCCGGCCACCGCCGTGGCCGCGACGGCCGCCGGGCGGAGGCTTATGCGAATCATGAGTGGGCATCCCAAGCGGACAGAGAGAGTCAGGAATGTGGCGAGGAGCCCGAAGGCGCAGTAATACGGACTTTCCCCACGTGGATCATGAGGGTAGGGCAGGAGGCGGCAACGGGTAAAGCGGAATCGATGTCGTCACGGGAAAGGTCTTGTGGAGGTTCGGTGCCACCCCTGATACCTCCAGGCCTGCCTGGAACTAGACTCGATCCGTTCGATGGCGAGCGGAAGGATGCGCGGTGGGGATTCTGGAGACGATCAAGGACCCGCTCGACGTGAAGCGCCTTGAGGCGGGGGAGTTGCCCGCGCTGGCGGCGGAGATCCGCGATCTGCTGGTTTCCTCCGTCGCGAAGACCGGCGGCCACCTCGGGCCCAACCTGGGCGTCGTCGAGCTGAGCATCGCCCTCCACAGGGTCTTCGACTCGCCGCGCGACCCGATCCTGTTCGACACCGGCCACCAGGCGTACGTGCACAAGATGCTGACCGGGCGGGCCGGGCAGTTCGGCACGCTGCGCCAGGAGGGCGGCCTGTCGGGATATCCCAGCCAGGCCGAGTCCGAGCACGACGTGATCGAGAACTCCCACGCCTCCACCGCCCTGTCGTACGCCGACGGGCTGGCCAAGGCGATCACGCTGCGCGGGGAGACCGGCCGCACGGTGGTGGCCGTGATCGGCGACGGCGCGCTGACCGGCGGCATGGCCTGGGAGGCGCTGAACAACATCGCCGGGCGCAAGGACCTGCCGCTGATCATCGTGGTCAACGACAACGGCCGCTCCTACTCGCCGACGATCGGCGGTCTGGCCTCCCACCTGTCGTCCCTGCGGATGACCCAGGGCTACGAGCACGTGCTCGAACTGGTGAAGAACAACCTCGCCAGGGTTCCGGTGGTCGGCGCGCCGCTCTACGACACGTTGCACGGCATCAAGAAGGGCCTGAAGGACATCGTGACCCCCCAGGTCATGTTCGAGGACCTCGGGCTGAAGTACGTCGGCCCGATCGACGGGCACGACGAGGGGGCCGTGGAGGCCGCCCTGCGCCGCGCCCGGGGCTTCCGCGGGCCCGTCATCGTCCACGTGCTGACCCGCAAGGGCAACGGCTACACCCACGCGGAGAACCACGACGAGGACTGCTTCCACGGCCCCGGCCCGTTCGACCCGCTGACGGGTGAGGAGCGGCCCAAGCCGCACAGCTGGACCAACGTGTTCAGCGAGGAGATCGTGAAGATCGGGGGCGAGCGGGACGACGTCGTCGCGATCACGGCGGCGATGCTCCACCCGGTCGGCCTGGCCGCGTTCGCCGAGGCCTACCCGGACCGCATCTACGACGTGGGCATCGCCGAGCAGCACGCCCTGACCAGCGCCGCGGGGCTCGCCCTCGGCGGCGTCCACCCGGTCGTGGCCCTCTACGCGACGTTCCTCAACCGGGCCTTCGACCAGCTCCTGATGGACGTGGCGCTGCACCGCCTGCCGGTCACCGTCGTGCTCGACCGCTCGGGCGTGACGGGAGACGACGGCCCCAGCCACAACGGCATGTGGGACCTGTCGATCCTGCAGGTGATCCCCGGGCTGTCGATCGCCGTCCCGCGCGACGGCGCGCGGCTGCGCGAGCTGCTGGCCGAGGCGGTCCGCATCGACGACGGCCCGTCGGTGGTCCGCTACCCCAAGGGCGCCCTGCCGCAGGACGTGGAGGCCGTCGGCAAGCTCGGCGAGATGGACGTCCTGCGGGCCGGCGACGCCGACGTGCTGCTGGTCGCGGTCGGCCCGATGGCCGAGATCTGCCTGGAGGCCGCGGGCCTCCTCGACGCGCAGGGCATCTCGGCCACCGTGGTGGACCCCCGCTGGGTGAAGCCGCTGGACCGGGCCCTGGTGCTGGCCGCCGCGGCGCACAAGCTGGTCGTCGTGGTGGAGGACAACGGCCGGGTCGGCGGCGTGGGCGACGCCGTCGCGCGCCTGCTGCGCGACGCCGACGTGGACGTGCCGATGCGCACCTACGGCATCCCGCAGCGTTTCCTCGACCACGCCAAGCGGGCCAAGATCCTCTCCGAGATCGGGTTGACCGGGCAGGACCTCGCCCGTCAGATCACCGAGGCCGTGGCACGCCGGTCGCCGGTGATGGAGAGCCATCCGGCGCGGCTGGTGCAGCCCACCGATTGACAACCAGGAGTAATACCGGTGTGACCGGGAAGCTTGCAGGTCATCGACATGACGAGGAGCCTGCGGATGAGCGTGTTCCGGACGAAGCCGGTAGAACAGTCGATTGAGGATGCCGAAGGCGGCGAGCATCGGCTCAGGCGCAGTCTGAGCGCTCTCGACCTGACCGTCTTCGGCGTCGGCGTCATCGTGGGCACCGGGATCTTCGTGCTGACCGGCGTGGCGGCGCGCAACACGGCCGGACCGGCCGTCGCGATCTCCTTCGTGGTCGCCGGGGTCGTGTGTGCGCTCGCGGCCCTGTGTTACGCCGAGTTCGCCGCCACGGTGCCGGTCGCCGGCTCGGCCTACACCTACGCGTACGCCACGATCGGCGAGTTTCCCGCCTGGATCATCGGCTGGGACCTGATGCTGGAGCTCGCCCTGGGCGCGGCGGTGGTCGCCTCGGGCTGGTCGGGCTACTTCGCGTCGCTGCTGAAGAACTTCGGCGTCTACCTGCCGCCGTCCATCGCCGGCGACGAGGCCGTCTTCAACATCCCGGCGGCGCTGATCGTGATCCTGCTGACCGGGGTGCTGGTGGCCGGGATCAAGATGTCGGCCCGGTTCAACGGCGCCATGGTGGCGGTCAAGATGGCCGTGGTGCTGCTCGTGATCGTCGCCGGGCTGTTCTTCGTCAAGGGAGCCAACTACCGGCCGTTCATCCCGCCGGCCCAGGCGATGCCCGCGACCGAGGGCATGAAGGCGCCGCTCATCCAGGTGCTGTTCGGTGTGCAGCCGGTCGCGTACGGCGTCTTCGGCGTCTTCACGGCCGCCGCCCTGGTGTTCTTCGCCTACATCGGGTTCGACGTCGTGGCGACCGCGGCCGAGGAGACCCGCCGCCCCCAGCGCGACCTGCCGATCGGGATCATCGCCTCGCTCGTCGTGTGCACGATCCTCTACGTGGCGGTCTCGCTCGTGGTCGTCGGCATGCAGCACTACTCCGAGCTCAGCGCGTCGGCCCCGCTCGCCGACGCGTTCCGGGCGGTGGGCCAGCCCTGGATGGCGACGCTGATCAGCATCGGCGCCATCGCCGGGCTCACCACGGTCGTGATGATCCTCATGCTCGGCCAGAGCCGCGTGCTGTTCGCGATGTGCCGCGACAACCTGATGCCCCGCTCCCTCGCCCAGGTCCACCCCGTGTTCCGCACGCCGTACCGGATCACGATCGTCATCGGCGCGGTCACCGCGCTGCTCGCGGCGCTGATCCCGCTGAGCGCCATCGCGGAGCTGGTGAACATCGGCACGCTGTTCGCGTTCGTGATCGTCGCGGTGGCGGTGGTGATCCTGCGCAGGACCCGCCCCGACCTGCCCCGCTCCTTCCGTACGCCGCTGGTGCCGCTGGTGCCGATCCTGTCGGTGCTGGCATCCGCCTACCTGATGCTCAACCTGCCCGTGGAGACCTGGATCCGGTTCCTCGTCTGGATGGCCGTCGGCGCGGTCGTCTACTTCCTGTACGGCCACCGTCGCAGCAGGGTGGCGACTACAACGCCCGGGGAAGCAGTCCTCGGACGGTGAGCACGACGCCGACGGCGGCCAGCAGCACGCCGCTCGCGCCCAGCAGCAGGCGGTAGCCGCGGGCGGTCAGCCGGTGCCGGCCGGCCCCCACGGCCCCCGCGAGCACCACCTTGGACCCCACCAGGACCAGGTAGAAGCCACCCACGAAGGCCAGCGCGTACGCCGGGGCGTGGTCCCACGCGGAGACGAAGATCGGGGAGCCCACGGCGATCCAGAACAGCCAGGGGTGCGGGTTGAGCAGGTTCACCACGACGCCGCGCAGGACCTCCCCGGCCGAGGAGGGCGCCGCATCGCCCGGCCGGGGCAGCAGGGCCGTACGGGCCTCGCGCAGCGTCTCCACGCCGAGGTACACGACGTAGAGCCCACCCCCGACCGCCAGGACGCGCAGGAGCACCTGCGGCAGCGCCCCGACGGCCGTCACGGCGAGCAGCACCACGGGAAGATCGGACAGCAGCGGCACGCAGGCCAGGCGCACCCCCGCGCGGAACCCGCCGCGCAGGCTGGCCGTGATGACGAGGGTCAGCAGCGCCCCGGGTGTGACACCCGCCCCCAGGCCGAGGCTGAGCCCCATCAGTAGTTCCGTCACGCCCGTAACCTCCCGTTTCGTCCGCACGAGAGGGTATCGCCGGTCGGACAGCGGGGGGACGCGGCCGGCGCCCTGAGGGAGCCGCGACGTATGCCGAGGTGCTGCCGGGCGTGGACCTGAAGGTCACCGTGTCGGTGCTCGGCTTCTCCGAGGTACTCGTGGTCAAGTCCGGGCAGGCCGCCGCCAGCCCCGCGCTGAACCGGCTCGCCTTCGGCCTGCGCGCGGACTACGACGCCGCCTGCGCGTCGTCGAGGCGGCACCTGGACGAGGTCGGCGCGCACTACGGTCCGGAACAGGCGCCGGTGCTCGTGTGGGCCTCAATGCGGGGTCTGCTGGTGGAAGGCGAGCTTCCAGCCGTCCTGCCTGCGCACGTAAAGGCTGCTCATCAGCGCCGAGTACGCGGAATCGCCGTCCCGTTCGGCGACGACGCCGTACGTGACCAGCCCGGTGTCGTCGGTGAGGTGCACCACTCGCGCGTCCTGGAGTTCGTGGGAGGACCATGGCTGCCCCGCCATCGACTTCACGATCGCCGCTCGGTCGTCGAGCACCATGCCGCCGGGCAGGAGCATGACGACGGTACGGTCGAGGACCTGCTCGTAGAACTCGGTGGCGGCCTCGGGGGTGGAGGAAAGCGCTGCCCAGCCCGCTGTTTCCAGGGCGATCAGCTCGTCTTGTGTCCTTTCCATGTCCGGCCTCTTCTCGTCGTCGCGAACTTTGACACGAAGGGCCGCTTACCCGATCGCGGAAGAGTATGCGACTTGCGCGCTATTGGGGGATGGTTAACCCGGCGGTGCGAACAGCGCGAGCCGCCGCGAAGAGAACGAATTCGCGTTCAGGTGACCGCACGCTGCCGGGGTGGAGGCCGTGCGACGAGGGGCGACCGGATCGCCGTCTCCGGGAAACGGCGTCTTCTGAATGAGCTGCCGTTCCGGCGGTGTCAGAGACGCCGGTCAAGCAGCGGCAACCGTTCGCCGCGGTCGGCACCGGTCGCGTCTCCGGCGGGGACAGCGCTCCGCTGCCGTCCGTTTCACTTCCCGTGCAGCGGCCGCCCGGCGCCGTCCGCTGCCCGGGCGGCGGACATGTGGGAGGTCACCCCTGCGTCCAATCGGTGCCGTGTCCGCCGGGCTCCCGTGGATGCGGCATGCTCCGAGGCGGTGCCGGCGCAACGGCCGTGTCCTGGCCGGTCGGGGCGAAGCAGGCTTGTGTATCGGGACCTTATCAATTAACTTGACTCGTTGGAATCGCGACCGATATTGCTCGCGACTAATAGAGAGCGAATGCGCCTGTGCCGACGGATGGACGGTCACAGAATCGGTTGCGCATTCTACCGACGAGTAAGGTCGGTGGGTCAGACCGACCGCTGCGGCCATCATGGGAGTTTCGGTATGACGTTATTCCAGCACGGCGGCCTGCGCCGCAAGGGCGTGCGCCGGCTCTCGGCGGTGATCACCGCCGGAGTCATGGCGGTCGCGGCGATTCTGGTCGCGCCGCGACCAGCGGTGGCGGACACACCGTGGCTGAGTGTTTCGGACGACGGCTACGTGGCGATCAGCATCCCGGCGGCCTACATCGAGGCCAACGCGGGCCCGGTGTCGCAGCTGGCGGTCGAGGGGAACTTCGGCCCCTCCTCCGCCTGGGCGGAGTACGGCCTGACCCGCCGGGGCGACGTCTGGTGGGGGGCCCTCGGCCCGCTCAAGCCGGGGCTGTACTCCTACCAGGTCACGGGCGACGACACCAAGAGCCTCAAGGATCCGACGAACGCCACCAGTGTGGCGTCCAAGCCCCTGTGGAGCACCTTCCTCGTTCCGGGTGACTCGGCGCGCCTGCTGGCGGACGCGCCGCAGGGACAGGGCGGCAAGGTCGAGACCCTGACCTACCAGGTCAAGAAGAAGGAGCGCTCGGCGCTGGTGTGGACGCCGCCCGGCTACCAGGCCAAGGGGCCGAAGGGTTACCCGGTGCTGTTCCTGCAGGCGGGCGACGGGCAGAGCGCCACCGACTGGCTCGACCTCGGTCGTGCCAGGCAGATCCTCGACAACCTGTCGGCCCAGGGCTCCATGGAGCCGATGGTGGTCGTAATCGGCGACGGGGCGGCCGGCGACAAGGATCTGAAGGACCTCCGCAAGGCGGTCGGGGACGCCTACCGCGTCCTCCGCGACCCGGCGCACCAGGCGATCGCCGGTGTGTCCGAGGGCGGGACGCAGGCGCTGCGTGCCGCGCTGACCAAGCCGAACGACTTCGCCTACGCCGGCTCGTTCTCGGGTCTGCTGACGGACGGCGCCGACCGGCCGGACGCCAAGGCGATCAACCGCGACCTCAAGCTGCTGCGCCTGTACACCGGGAACGTGACCGATCCCGCGTACAACGCCACCGTCCACCTCACGAGGGCGTTGAGCCGCGCGGGCATCAGGTACGAGTTCGACGGGGTCAACCCCGACGCCGGGGCGAACTGGAAGGCCTGGCAGGAGAATCTGATCGACTTCGTGCCCCGGCTGTTCCGCACGGTGCGGGATCACGGTCCGAGCGCCGGTCACGGGCCGCTGAAGGGCGAGTTCACCCCGCCGGCGCCCGGCACCACCCCGACGCCGTTCGTGCAGGACGGCTTCGTCACCTTCGAGACCTCGACGGACTTCAAGGACGCCAAGCACGTCACGGTGTGGGCGAACGACGCTCCCGGCGGGAGCTGGCTGCGCGTTCCGATGTCCCGCGACGGCGACCGGTGGCGGGTGACCATCGGTCCGCTGGATCCGTGGTTCTACTACTACCAGTGGATCGTGGACCGGGTCGCGGTCAAGGACGCGTCGAACCCGACGAAGGTGACCTCCGAGCCGAACTGGAGCTCCTTCTTCATCCCGGGCGAGAGGTCACGCCTGCTCTCGGATGTTCCGGCCGGCCGGGGCGGGAAGGTCGAGAGCCTGACGTACGCGAGCACGGTGGCGAACCAGGACCGGACCGCGCTGGTGTGGACCCCGCCCGGCTACGACGCCAGGCGCGCGGAGCCGTATCCCGTCCTCTACCTGCAGCACGGCAGCGGTCAGAGCTACACGGACTGGGTCGAGATGGGCCGTGCCAAGCAGATCCTCGACCACCAGTTCCTCGACGGGAAGCTGGTGCCGATGGTGGTCGTGATGGGCAACGGCAACGTGCCCGACTTCAACAAGGAGCTGCTGGAGAACATCGTCCCGGCGGCCCGCGCCCGCTACAACATCTCCGGCGACCCGTCGCGCCAGGCCCTGGCCGGTCTCTCGATGGGCGGGGTGCAGACGCTCGGGGTGCTCAAGGCGTACCCGGGCCGGTTCGCCTACGTCGCGGCGTTCTCGGCCTGGTTCGGCGACGGCGCCGGCGTGGACGTGGCGGCGATCAACAACGGGACGAAGATGCTGCGCCTGTACGTCGGCGACCAGACCGACTTCGTGCAGCCGTTCTTCATGGGGTCCCTGACCACGCTCAACGATCTCGGCATCCGCTACGAGTTCGACGGGGTCACCCCGGGGCCGCACGGCTGGGACGTGTGGCAGAAGAACCTCATCGACCTGGCACCGCGCCTGTTCAAGCGCTGACCCCGTCCTCGCGGCGACCCTCCCGTACGTGCACGGGAGGGTCGTGGCGGTCTGTCGCGGAGGTCACGATCGGCGGCGCGCCGCCGTCGTCATGTCCGTGGTCAGCGAGGCATCAGGTGCGCGCGGTGCGCGCGGTTGGCGTCGATGAGCAGGTCGAGGGCGTCGCGGGCCTGGGCGAGCTCGTCGATGTGCCGGCTCATCCGGTCGCGCTCCTGGACCAGCCGCTCGAACGCCTCGTCGGAGTTCCGCTCGCTCGGCGAGTCGACACACGGCAGCACCTCGGCGATCGTCCGGCTCGACAGCCCCGCGCCGTACAGGCGCTGGATGAACCGCACCCGCTCGACCTCGTCCTCGGTGTAGTGGCGCTGGCCGCTGGGGCTGCGCGTGCTGGTGAGCAGGCCTTGCTCCTCGTAGTAGCGCAGGGAACGGACGCTCACTCCCGCCTGCGACGCCAACTCGCCGATCCGCATCGCGCCTCCTGTCGGAAAACCTCGGCTCGAACGCTTGCATCTGACGTCAATGTCAGGTCTTAGCGTAGTCGTGTGTCCAGCCAGCGGACACGACCATCCGCAGGTTTCCGAAAGGCGTTCAGGAATGACGACCCTCTTCGACCGCTACCGGCTCGGCGCGCTGACCCTGCCCAACCGTGTGGTGATGGCCCCGATGACCCGCGTCCGCGCCGCCGCGGGCGGCCTGGCCACACCGTCGATGGCGGCCTACTACGCCCAGCGCGCCACCGCCGGGCTCATCGTGACGGAAGGAGTGCAGCCGAGCCTCGTGGGGCAGTCCAACCCGGGCACTCCGGGGCTGTACACCGACGAGCAGGTCGCGTCGTGGCGGCCGGTCACCGACGCGGTCCACACCAACGGTGGCCGCGTCTTCGCCCAGATCATGCACGGGGGCCGCGTCTCCCACCCCGACACCACGGGGATGCGGCCAGTGGGCCCTTCTGCCGTCCCCGCTCCCGGCGAGGTGTTCACCCCGTCAGGACCCAAGCCGGCGCCCGTGCCGAGGGCGCTGGAGACCGCCGAGGTGCCCGAGCAGGCCCTGTCCTACGCGCAGGCCGCGCTCAGGGCCGTCGACGCCGGCTTCGACGGCGTGGAACTGCACGGCGCGAACGGGTATCTCATCGCCCAGTTCCTGTCGGGCACCGCCAACCTGCGCACCGACGCGTACGGCGGGCCGATCGCCAACCGGATTCGTTTCGCCGTGGAAGCGGTGTCGGCTACCGCCGAGGCGGTGGGCGGCGACCGGACGGGCATCCGGCTCTCCCCCGGCGCGGGCTTCTGGGGCGCGGAGGACAGCGACGTCCCCGAGCTGTACGGTGCGCTGCTCGCCGAACTGGCACCCCTGGACCTGGCGTACGTCCACATCGAGGCCACCACCGACGAGGACGTGCTCGTCGAGCTGCGCAAGGCCTGGCCCGGCACGCTCGTCGTCAACCCGGTCTTCCCGATGGGCCCCCGGCGGGCGGACAAGGCCGCGGCCGATCACTGGCTGGGGCTCGGCGCCGACCTGATCAGCTTCGGCCGCGCCTTCATCGCCAACCCCGACCTCGTGGAGCGGCTGCGCCAGGGACTCCCCATCGCGCCGGACGACGAGTCCACCTGGTACCAGGGCGGCGACGTGGGCTACCTCACCTACCCCGCCTACCGGCACGCGGCCTGAACCCCCCGCAGCGTGCAGGACCGACTCCATCGTCGGCGTCCTGCTCGACCGAGCGAAATCCCGTGAACTCTCCCGCACCATCCGTGCGCTCCCTGGTGTGGACGGTGTCTTTCCCCAGGGCGACGGATTCTGGTACGGCGAGGCCCATGTGACGTTGCGCCTGTGCCTGCCCAAGCCTGGCGAGGGAACCGGGTGCCCTGCGGCCCTTACTACCGCGCAGCAGGACGCGAACGTCGAGGCCATCCGCGGCACGTCGGAGGTCGAGACGTTCTACTTCGAGGACCCGAAACACGCCATCAAGGACCTGCGGTGCCGCACCGACAGCGATTTCACGGCAGAGGTGTCCTACTACCACCTGAAGCTCAAGGACCCCGACGATGTCGCCACCGTGATCGACCGCTTCCGCGGGATGAAAGGCCTCTGGCAGGCCCGGCCGGTCGAGCGTTGTCTGCTGGCCGAATGCTGACCGCGCCGGGGCGCCTTCAGCACGGCGTCGAACGCCTCGCGGTCCTGCAGGATGACCAACGCGGCGCGTATGGCCGCCAGATTCTTCTCCGGCAACGGCGTGTTGCCCGGTACGAGATTTCGTGCGGACCCTGCTTCCCTTCCTGTCTGGATGACGCTTGTGCGGTCCCGGTACGGCGTCGTGCGGCCGTTGTGGGACGGCCGCACGAGAGATAATCAGCCATGGCCTAAGCCTGGAAAGTGGCATCCCCTAATAGGGGCCTGATGCGGCTGTGACGAAGAGACTAGTCAACTCCCGATTCAAACTAGCCGCTTAGGATCATTTGCTCGCGGCTGAGTCAACGAAATGCGCGGTATGGGCGTCAAGTGCGGCTCTTGTCGCTTAACTTCTTGAGTACGCCGGATCGAGGGCATCGACCCGGCGTACTCCTGCCGAAGGGCGATTCCCTCAGCCGTAAACTGGGCGTTTACGCTGACCACTTTACCCGCTTGCAGCCGGGTGGGCCGGGTTTTGGGGTGATCCCTTCGGCCGTTTCCGACCGAAAGGGTGTGCTCCATGAAGCTGGGCAAGACTGTGCTCCTGCCGATCGCCGCACCGATCACGGCTGTGATGGCCTGGCCCGATCACCCCTGGGTGAGCATCGGCATAGCCGTGGCGTGTGCCGTATCTCTGGCCGTCCTGCTCGTCGTCTTCGCCTACCGGGGTGGAACCGTCACCCTCAGTGCGGGCAGAGGCGATGGCCGGAAGGCCGCGAGCGTTCGTGTACCCGGACGGCGCAGGACGCGCGGTCGCTGATCCAGGCAACAATCGGGTGCAGGGCATCGGCGCCCTGCACCCGGTCACTTTTGCTGCCCGCTGGAACCGTGATGTCATCGCGGTGGCGATTGCGTCATTTCCATTACGCCGATGGAACCGGGACGGTCGTGGCTGCGAGGGAAGGTATTATCGGCCGTTTTGATTCAGGGCGTCAGCGATGATGGGCGCTGTTGCGGGCCCAACGAGATATCCCGCCTCGTGCAAGGTCACGAGGGGAAGGTCTCGGCGTGTGAGTTGATGCGGGTTACCGCTTCGGCCACCTGCTCCGGGGTCGCGTTCACGCTCCTGCCGGAGTTCGTGGATTGTTCGGCGCGACGTGGAGTCAACCTTCTTGATTAGCATGGCCGCCAGTGTTTGCGCGTCAGCATGCTGAGCCCATCTCCTGGTCGGATTGGCGGCGCTCCGCTGGTTTGCGCATCACCGATAACCCCTGATGCCATGGATAGGAGCCAATCCGATCGGTTCCGGCACCAGGTGGGTGGGCTTCGAGTTGGCCGGGACCAATTACGTGAACGCCTTCGGCGCGTAGCGCCTCCAGGCTATGGCGGATTGGTAATACGCGAGGCAAGGGCGTTGTTCACGAAGGTAGGACAACGACGGGGATGCCGAGGCCGGAGGCTTCGGCGAGGAGACCGAGTGGGTAGGTGTCGGCTATGCCTTGGGCGAACTTGTTGATGGTGTTGTAGGTCGCGGGGCGACGATGATGGCGTCGGCCTCGGGGGCTTGGGATCGTCTGGCTTGCGGTACCGGCTGCGGACGGGGGCGGCCGGTCTGCTTCTCCAGTATGGGGACGTCGATGAAGTCGAGCGCGTTCGGGGTAGCGACGATTTGGACGGTCCATCCGTCGTCTTGAGCCATGGTGACGAACTTGCTGTGGCGACGACGAGTCCATTTGGTACCAGGGCGGCGATGCGGGCTACCTCGCCTACTCCGCCTATAGGCACGCGGCCTGACCGCATGTGGCCGCTGAGATTTCCGTAGCCAGGGCGACGCGGCGGAAAACGCTATGGCCACTCGATGCGAACAAGGTAGCTCTCACGTTGCTCGTCGAGGACGATGTAGGTGGCGAGTCCCCGTTCGCCGAAGGTGTGGGTGAGCATGTTCGATCTCGGCTTGGCCCGGTTGTAGGGTTCCCCGCTCCATGGAGTGGTCTCCAAAAGCGTGAACAGTTCCGCGAGCGGGCGCAGCGCTTCCTCAGGGAGCGCGGCGATTTGCTCTTCGGCTATCGGGTCGATGACGAGCTTGTACACCTACATGTCGATTCCGCGAGCGGCGAGAATCTCGCGCCAGGGTTTTCCCTCGGTCCGGGGGCCGCCGGCGAGGACCTGTTCGGCCCGGTTGTGCATCTGCCGACGGCCTTCGGGATCGCGTACCGAGTCACAGGCGGAAATCCACCACCGGTGCACGAACGTATTCAGTGCACTCAGGTCCAGGCTGACCCTGACCTCGTCGAGCACCGCCTTCAGTCCAGCGTCGAACGCCTCGCGGTCCTGGGGGATGACCAACGCGGCGCGTATGGCACGCAGGTTCTTCTCCGGCAACGGCGTTTCACCCAGTACGAAGTCGTGCGGCTGCGCTGTCATGGCCTGCTCCCTTCCTGCTCATAGAGCGTACAGAGAAGGGACGACATCTTCCGGCCCGGCAGAGCGGGAATGCCGCCACCACCTCGGTGACGCCGAGCCGCCGCGCCGATACGGCGCGGCGGCTCGGGTCGGGGCCCCTGTGGTGCGGGGCCCCGGTGTTCCGCGCGGCCCTGTGGTGAAGGGCCTGGTGGGTCCGCGATTTCGTGGTTCGCGGGTCCGTGGCGGAAGGCTCAGGCGGGCCACCCGTGTGCCGGCCGGGCGGCCCCGTGCGTCAGGCCGGTACGGAGGCCACACCGGGCTCCAGGAAGCGGGAGCCGGTGACCTCCTCCGAGATGCCCGTACGGTCGAGGTACGGCGTGATGCCGCCGGTCTGGAACGGCCAGCCCGCGCCGAGGATCATGCACAGGTCGATGTCCTGCGGCGCGGAGACCACGCCCTCGTCGAGCATGAGCCTGATCTCCTGGGCGAGGGCCCGCAGCGCGCGCAGCCGCACCTCGTCGGCGGTCGAGGGGGACGAGCCGCCCTCGAACAGCGCCCGCACCTCCGGGTCGATCTGGAAGTCCGCGCCGTACATGCCGGGCTTGCCCGCGGCGACCAGCTTGGCGAGGTTCTCCGAGACGCCGAAGCGGTCCGGGAACGCCGCGTGCATGGTCTCGGCCACGTGCAGCGCGACGGCCGGGCCGACGAGCTGCAGCAGCGCGAACGGCGTCATCGGCAGGCCGAGCGAGTCGAGCGCGTGGTCGGCGACCTCCAGCGGGGTGCCCTCGTCGGCGGCGGCCGTGACCTCGCCCATGAAGCGCGTCAGCAGCCTGTTGACGACGAACGCGGGCGCGTCCTTGACCAGCACGGACGACTTCTTCAGCGTCTTGCCGACCGCGAACGCCGTGGCCAGCGTGGCGTCGTCGGTGGCCGCGCCCCGGACGATCTCCAGGAGCGGCAGCACCGCGACCGGGTTGAAGAAGTGGAAGCCCACGACCCGCTCCGGATGCCGCAGGCCGGAGGCCATGTCCGTGATGGACAGCGAGGAGGTGTTGGTGGCGAGCACGCAGGTGCCGGAGACGACCTCCTCGACCTCGGCGAACACCTTCTGCTTCACGGCGAGGTCCTCGAACACGGCCTCGATCACGAAGTCGGCGTCGGCGAAGGCGTCCTTGGTCAGCGACCCGCTCACCAGGCCCTTCAGCCGGTTGGCCTGGTCGGCGGAGATCCGGCCCTTGCCGAGCAGCTTGTCGACCTCGGCGTGGACGTAGCCGACGCCCTTGTCCAGCCGGGCCTGGTCGAGGTCGGTCAGCACGACCGGGACCTCCAGGCGGCGGGCGAACAGCAGCGCGAGCTGCGAGGCCATGAGCCCGGCGCCCACCACGCCGACCTTGGTGACCGGGCGGGCGAGCGATCTGTCCGGCGCGCCGGCCGGCCGCTTGGCCCTGCGCTGCACCAGGTCGAAGGCGTACAGCCCGGCCCGCAGCTCGTCGCTCATGAGCAGGTCGGCCAGCGCCTCGTCCTCGGCGGCGAAGCCCTCGTCGCGGGACGCCGTACGGGCCAGGGCCACGAGGTCGAGCGCCCGGTACGGAGCGGGGGAGGCTCCCCGCAGCCTGAGGTCGACGAGGGTACGGGCCTGGTCGACCACCGGCGCCCAGTCCTCGGCGGTGTGGTCGGCCCGCTCGACGGTCACCTCGCCGCGCAGCACCTGGGCGGCCCACCGCAGCGACTCTTCGACGAAGTCGGCGGGCTCGAACATCGCGTCGGCGATCCCGAGGGCGAACGCGTCGCGGCCCTTGATCATGCGGTTCTGCGACAGCGGGTTCTCGATGATGACCTTGAGCGCCTTCTCCGGGCCGATCAGGCGGGGGAGGAGCTGGGTGCCGCCCCATCCGGGCACCAGGCCGAGGAAGCACTCCGGCGTCGCGATGGCCGGGACGCCCGACGACACGGTGCGGTAGGTGCAGTGGAGGGCGATCTCCAGACCGCCGCCCATCGCCGCGCCGTTGACGAACGCGAACGACGGCACGTCCAGCTCGCCCAGGCGGCGGAAGACGTGGTGCCCGAGCTGCCCGATGGCGAGCGCCTCCTCGCGGGAGGAGACCGCCGCCGCGCCCTTGAGGTCGGCCCCGACGGCGAAGATGAACGGCTTGCCGACGACGCCGACGGCCGCCAGATCGGACCGCGCGGCGACGGCGTCGAGCGCCTCGTTGAGCGCGAGCAGGCCGTGCGGGCCGAAGGTGTTGGGCTTGGTGTGGTCGAGGCCGTTGTCGAGCGTGATCAGCGCCATCGTGCCCGCGCCGTACGGCAGCTCGACGTCGCGCACGAGGGCCTTGGTGACGACCTCGTCGGCGTTCTTGCCCTCCAGGAGGGCCTTGCAGGTGTCGAGGGTGCTCATGACAGGTTCTCCCAGATGACGGTGCCGCCCATGCCCATGCCGACGCACATCGTGGTGATCCCGTACCGGACGTCGGGACGCTCGGCGAACTCGCGCGAGAGCTGCGTCATCAGCCGCACGCCCGACGAGGCGAGCGGGTGGCCGAACGCGATCGCGCCGCCGTACGGGTTGACGCGCGGGTCGTCGTCGGCGATGCCGAAGTGCTCGAGGAACGCCAGCACCTGTACGGCGAACGCCTCGTTGATCTCGAACAGGCCGATGTCGCCGATGGACAGCCCGGCCAGGCGCAGCGCGCGCTCGGTGGAGGGGATCGGCCCGACGCCCATCACCTCGGGGTCCACACCGGCGAAGGCGTAGGACACCAGCCGCATGCGCGGGGTCAGGCCCAGCTCCCGCGCCACGTCCTCGGCGGCCACGATGCAGCCGGTCGCGCCGTCGTTGATGCCGGAGGCGTTGCCCGCGGTCACCCGCCCGTGCGCCCGGAACGGCGTCTTGAGGGAGCGCAGGCCCTCCAGCGTCGTGCCGGGGCGCGGCGCCTCGTCCGCCGTGGCCAGGCCCCAGCCCTCGGCGGCCTTGCGGGCGGCCACCGGCACCAGGTCGCGCTGGATCCTGCCGTCGGCGTACGCCTTGGCGACCTTCTCCTGGGAGGCGACGGCGAACGCGTCGGCCCGCTCCTTGGTGATGGACGGGTAGCGGTCGTGCAGGTTCTCCGCGGTCATGCCCATGATCAGCGCCGAGCCGTCGACGAGCTGCTCGGACAGGAACCGGGGGTTGGGGTCGACGCCCTCGCCCATGGGGTGACGGCCCATGTGCTCCACGCCGCCGGCGATGGCCACGTCGTACGCGCCGAAGGAGATGCCGCCCGCCACCGTGGTCACGGCGGTCATCGCGCCGGCGCACATGCGGTCGATGGCGTAGCCGGGGACCGACTTCGGCAGGCCGGCGAGCACCGCCGCGGACCGGCCGATCGTCAGGCCCTGGTCGCCGATCTGGGTGGTGGCCGCGATGGCCACTTCGTCCACCCGCTCCGGGGGGAGGCCGGGGTTGCGCCGCATCAGCTCGCGGATGACGCGGACTACCAGGTCGTCGGCACGCGTCTCGGCGTACAGGCCCTTCGGGCCCGACTTGCCGAAAGGCGTCCGAACGCCGTCGACGAAGACGACTTCACGGGACGCAGGCACGGGTTCGCTCCTACTGGTCGGTAGCTTCCGGAGGCCTATGCTACTGGTCGGTAACCGGTCTCGGGGATCGGTGGGGCCATCGGGGCCGGTGAAAGATCGTTAACCGGCAGGAAACCGGTCGGAATCAGTACATGTCGCCGGTGACGATCTCATTCGGGATGCAACTTCACAAACCTCAAGAACCACTCACGAGAGTGGCTTTCTTGGGGCATTGCACTCGAAAAAGGAACCGATGCGCTCTCCTGTGCGCGCCTTGACCAAGGCGCTCGCCGCGGCCGTCACGGCCGCGACCCTGTCCATCCCCCTCCTCACGGGACCCGCGCACGCCGCGCCGCCGGCACCGGCCGGCCCGAGTGGCGGGGACGGCACCTGGACCGTCGAACCCGTCAGCGGCGGCCACCGGGTCACGCTCCACCTGAACAACCCGCTGCCGGTCCGCGACGCGGTCCCCGAACTCGCGGCGGACGGCCGCCTCCTCGGCCCGGCCGAGGAGTCGCCCGACGGCATGACGCTGACGGTCGTCACCCCCGACCCCGCCGTCGCAACGGCGTCGTCGGTCGACGTCGCCTGGAACGGCGAGGTGCCCGAGACCACCGTGGCGGGCATCGGCAAGGCCGCCCCGCAGCCCCCCAAGTCGCACGGCAAGAAGGCCCCGACGCCCGTCGATCCGGCCGCGCCCGGTCCTTACGCCGTGCGGCACGACGAGTACGACCTCGGCGACACCGCCATCGCCCTGGCGGGACTCGGCGGCCGTCAGGCCGAGATCCGGGCGAAGGTCTACCTGCCGGAGGGCGCCCGCGGCAGGCGCCCGCTGGTCGTCTTCCTGCACGGCCGCCACTCGGCCTGCTACAACCCCACGGCCTGGACGACGTCCAACAGCCAGTGGCCGTGCCCGGCCGGGCAGCGGCCCATCGCCAGCTACCAGGGCTACGACGGCCCCGCCGACGTGCTGGCCAGTCACGGGTACGTCGTCGTGTCGGTCAGCGCCAACGGGGTCAACGCCGCGGACAACCCCTACAGCGAGGACCGGGGCGCGCTGGCCCGGGGCGAGGTCGTCATGCGGCACCTCGACCTGCTCGCCGACGCCGGCAAGGGCGTGGGCGACGCGAAGCTGGTGAGCCTTTTCAGGGGCCGCCTCGACATGGCCGACGTCGGCCTGATGGGCCACTCGCGCGGGGGCGAGGGCGTCGTCAAGGCCGCGCTGATGAACGCCGGCCGGGCCAGGCCGTACGGGATCAGGGCGGTGCTCCCGCTCGCGCCGACCGACTTCGCGCGGGCGACCCTGCCCGGCACGCCGATGGCCGTCATCCTGCCGTACTGCGACGGGGACGTCTCCAACCAGCAGGGCCAGCACTTCTACGACGACTCCCGGTACGCCGACGCCGGCGACCCGGCCTTCCGCTCCTCGCTGATGGTCATGGGCGCCGACCACAACTTCTTCAACACCGAGTGGACCCCGGGCGTGGCGCACGCGCCCGCGTCCGACGACTGGTCGAAGCGCGACGACCCGGTCTGCGGCGGCGCCGCCCCGTCACGGCTGACCGCCGCCGAGCAGTACGCGGTCGGCACGGCGTACATCGCCGGGTTCTTCCGCCTGGTCCAAAACGGCGAGCAGGGCCTGCTGCCGCTGTTCGACGGCAGCGGCGGCACCGCCGCCTCCGCCGGGCGGGCCGTCGTGCACGCCGTCGCCCAGGCGCCCGCGGGCAAGCGCCTCGACGTGGCCCCCTTCACGTCGCCGTCGACGTCCGCGCGGATCTCCGGCTCGGCCGCCGCGGTCGTCTGCGCCGGGATGCTCGACCGCTCGCCGCAGAGCGGCCTGCCGTCCTGCGCCTCCACGCTGACCACCTCGCAGGCGCCGTCCTGGACGCCCGCGACGTACGCGAACAACGTCGCCTCGACACCGGTGCTGCGGTTCTCCTGGAACGACCCCACGGGCACGGTGACGGTGCCGCTGGACACGCCGGACCAGAACGTCTCCCGCTACGACGCGCTCACCTTCCGCGCGGCGAGGGACGAGACGGCGACAGGCGACGTGGACCTCGCGGTCGAGATCGTCGACAAGCGGGGCGCGTCCCACACGGTCAAGGTGTCCGAGGTCGGCGACGCGCTCACGGCGTTCCCCGGCACCGCCTCGCCGCTGCCCAAGACCTGGCTGCGCACGGTCCGCGTCCCGTTGAGCTCGCTCACCGGCGTCAAGCCGCAGCAGATCAGCGAGATCCGGATCTCGGGCGCGAGCCGGAAGGGCACGGTCTACCTCTCCGATCTGGCCTTCACCACGATGGCCGCGGGTGTGGCCCGCACCGACAGGCTGCCGCAGGTGTCGGTGGAAGGCGCCACCGTGGACGAGGGCGACGGGCCGGGCACGGCCACGATGACCGTGCGGCTGTCGGAGAAGAGCGACACGCCGGTGACGGTGAACGTCCAGTCGATCGCGACCGGGGCCGCCCCGGTGATCACCTCGGCGGCGCAGGAGGTCGTCATCGCGGCCGGGGCCCTGGAGGCGTCCTTCCGGGTGCCGGTCGACGGCGACACCGCGGTGGCGTCCGCGCCGCAGTCCTACCAGGTGGTCGCCTCGGCGCCGGTCAACGCGACGATCGGCGACGGCTTCGCCCGGCTCGTCGTCACCGACGACGACGCGACCTGATCACGCGGGGCGCCTCGGGCCGCGCGGCCGAGACGCCCCTGCGGGGAGAGGAGGCTCCCGGACGTACGCCGGCCACTGCCGGTCGCGTACCTCCGGGAGCTTCCGGCCGTACCGGGACGACGCGGGCAGGTTCAGCCGGCGTCCGGGACGGGCGTGCAGGGCTTCACAGGCGAGCCGGTCCTGGCCAGCCAGGCGCCGAGCCGCCAGGGCCGCCGCGCGTCCTGGTTGTCGCGGAACTCCAGGACGAGCGTCTCGCCCGGCCGGATGAACTCCGGACGGATCCTGATCTCACGGACGTCGACCACCTGGGCCGCCTCGAACGAGCGCCACCGTTCCACGCCGTTCCGCAGTTGCGCCTCCGTGTGGCCCCGCGACCCGTACGAAGGGTCCACGCCCTCGAACCGTGAGTCGGCGCACCGCGTGTGCGGCGCCAGGAACGACACGTCGGCCGTGACGCCGGCCGCCAGCAGATCGGCCCGCAGTCCCTCGGGGTCGCGCATCTCGTTGAGAGCCACCGTGATCGTGCCGTCGGGGTTCTCGGTCACGGCGTACGCCGGGGTCCCGCCGCCGGCGACCAGCGGTGCGGTGACGGCCGCCGCCGCGACGCCGGCCGCGATCAGCAGCCGAGGGGCCGTGACGACCCGCCGCCGGGAGGCGGCGATGGCGGGCCGCCGGGCGTGCATCCCGTCCAGCAGCCGCCGCCTGGCCCCGGCGAGGTCGTCCTGCGAGGCCGCGGGTACGGCCTGCCACATGCTGGTGAGCGCGTTCACTGCCATTCTCCTTCTGGTAGATCCCGGCGAATCTGGTTGCGGGCCCGGTTGAGCCGCGAGGCGACCGTGCCCGGGGGGATCGCGAGCGCCTCGGCGACCTCCTGGTAGCTCAGCCCGGCCCAGGCGACGAGCAGCAGCACGTCGCGGTCGGCCCGTTTGAGCCGCATCAGGGCCCGCGCCAGCGGCCGGTTGACGGCCAGGGTGTTGACTCCGTCCTCCACCTGCCCGCCCGGTATCTCCCCCGGATGGACGCCGCTGCGGAGGTACGCGCGGTAGAGGCCGGCCTCGGCGCGCCGCCGTTTCCCGATCATGTTGGAGGCGATGCCGTACAGCCACGGGCGGGCGTCGGGGCGGCCCAGGTCGTAGTCGTCCCGGCTCTGGAAGGCGGCCAGGAAGGTGTCGGCCACGACGTCCTCCGCCTCGCCGGGCCCCAGCCGCCTGGTCACATAGCGGTGGAGGAGTGGTGCGTGCCGGTCGAACAGGACGGCGAAGACCTCCGGCTCGTGCAGCGATCTCCCGATGAGGGTCGCATCATCCGCCGCGACGACTTCGCGGGTAGTTGTCATGCATCTCGGCCTTTCCTGGCGTCTGCGGTCACCTGTACTTACCGAGCCAGGCCGAAATGCTTCATTTCCAATCGCCGGTCGTACGCGCCGGTCAGGTCTCCGGGGAGAGGAACTCGAGCCGGTTGCCGACGTTGTCGTGGGCGTAGAAGCGACGATGGCCGGGGAAGTGCGGATCCCAGGCGACCTCGACTCCGGCGGTCTCCAGACGCGCGGCGAGGTCGTCCAGGCCGGTCACCAGGATGCCCGGGTGCGCCTTGCGCGCGGGGCGGAAGTCCTCCTCCACACCGAGGTGGATCTCCAGGGCGCCGGCCCGCACCCACAGGCCCCCGCGCGCGGCGAGCGCGGGGGGCTTGCCGATCTCGGTCATGCCGAGCAGGCCCACGTAGAAGCGGCGGCAGTCGTCCTCCACGCCGGGCGGGATGGCGAGCTGCACGTGGTGAAGGACGTAGCCGAAGGGGGACTCCACGTCCGGGCCGCATCCCCGCATGTCACACCTCGCCCTTGATCTCCAGCCGTTCGAGCGCCTTGGTCAGCGGATGGACGGTCAGGCCGATCTGCCAGTCCCGCGCGCCCAGCTCGCGCAGCCGGTCGCCCACGGTCTCCTCGCTGATCGGCACGGGCGGTTCCCACGTCAGCCTGCGTACGGCGTCGGGCTGGAGCAGGTTCTCCGTCGGCATGCGGTGCTCGTCGGCGAGCGCCGCCACGACGGTCCGTGCCGCCGCGAGGCGCCTGGCGGCTGCGGGGTCCCGGTCGGCCCACCGGTTGGCCGGGGGAGGGCCGTCACCCGGCCCCACGGGCTGCGGCAGGGCCTGCTCCGGCATCGTGCGGGCCCAGTTCACCGCCGCCAGCCAGTCGTTGAGGTGGCGGCGGGCGCTGCGGCCGACGAACGGGGTGATGTCGGTGAGGGCCTTGGTCGTGCGCGGCTGGTCGAGGGAGGCCTGGACGATCGCCGAGTCGGGCAGCACCCGTCCCGGTGCTAGGTCGGCCTCCCGCGCGATCTGGTCGCGCAGCGTCCACAGCTCCCGCACCACCGCGAGCCCGCGCAGCGTGCGCACGCGGTGGATGCCCGAGGTGCGCCGCCACGGGTCGGTACGCGGGGGAAGGGTGGGGGCGGCCAGGATCGACGCGAACTCCTCCAGCGCCCATCCCAGCTTGCCGGTGGCGGTCAGCTCCTCGTGAAGGACGTCGCGCAGCTCGACCAGCACCTCCACGTCGAGCGCCGCGTAACGCAGCCAGTCCTCCGGTAGCGGGCGGGACGACCAGTCGGCCGCGGAGTGCCCCTTCTCCAGCCGCAGGCCGAGGACGAGCTCGACCATGGTTCCCAGACCCACCCGCTCGTAGCCGAGCAGCCGCCCGGCCAGCTCGGTGTCGAACAGCCGCCGCGGGCGGAAGCCCAGCTCGGCCAGGCACGGCAGGTCCTGGTTGGCCGCGTGCAGGACGATCTCGGCGTCGCTCACGGCCTCGTCCAGCGCGGACAGGTCGGGGCAGCCGATCGGGTCGATCAGCGCGGTGCCCGCGCCGGCCCGGCGCAGCTGCACCAGGTAGGCACGGCCGCTGTAGCGGTATCCGGAGGCGCGCTCGGCGTCGACGGCCACCGGTCCCGTCCCGCGGGCGAAGGCGTCCACGGCGGCCGCGAGCGCGGCGGAGTCCTCGATGACGGGCGGGATTCCCTCGCGCGGCTCCAACAGGGGCTGGACTACGGGTTCTGTCACGGGCTATGGAACTTTCGGATCATCTCGGCGGGCGGGACGCGGATGCAGCGTCGCGACGTCGGGCGGCAGTGGGGGGATGCCCGCGGCCAGGCACATGAGGTCGCACCACGCGGCCGCGTGCGGCGACAGGTCCTCGTCGAGCGGGGACCACGAGGCGCGCAGTTCGATCTCGGTGGTGACGGGGTCGTCCGCCTTGCCGCCGAACCCCTCCGAGACGGCGCGGGTGACCGTGCCGCCCACCGCGGCGTACCGCGCGCCGTGGGCGTCGAGCGCCTCGGTCAGCCAGCTCCAGGCCACCGGCCCCAGCAGCGGGTCGGTGGTCATCTCCGGCTCCATGTCGGCGCGTACGTAGGCGACGAGGCGGAACGGCCCCTCCCAGCCGCGCTGGCCCTCGGGGTCGAACAGCATGATCAGACGACCGACGGCGAGTTCGTCGTCGTCACGGTACACGGACGCCCCGACGGCTCCGGAGTACGGCGCGAGCCGCTGGGGGGCGGGGATGTCCTCCAGCTCGATCTCCGGCCGTACCTCGGCAGGGCGCAACGTCTCCAGCGCGCGCCTGAAGGCGGCGGGAGGCGCCGGCGGCTCACCGAGGGTCATGACGGAAGAGTAGGTCGGATTCGGGATGGCGCGAAGCAGGGGGGTGGCTGTGGGGGGCATCGCAGGTCGTCAAACCGTCGCCGCCAGTCGAGCCGTCACCCGGGCGGGCGTCCGCGCCGGGCCGCGTCCGAGGGTGCGGTCCCGGCGGTCGCCGCAGCCGTCCGCGCGGCTCGGGCGGGCGGGGCGCGCGGCGTCGCTGCCGGCACAGCGCTCAGTGCGGCGTTCGGGGGAACTCCACATCGAAGTCATCGCTCCGGGGCCTCTCGTCGGATCCACGGTCGTGGCGGTCGCTCGGGACTGATCCGACGTTGGCACGTCCCGGCGACATTTCCCCGCATCGCGCTCGGCGTGTCTCGAAAGTGGTATTGGAATCGATGCCGGATGGCCGATTGGCGAACACATTGCCGAGGTGTGAGACGACTCACAGGAGGGGATGGGGTTCACCTTACGCGATGAGCGACCTTTCTCGCGTCGTTCTGGAACCCCAGGTCATGGGTCCGGGCACCGGGCGCCCCCCGGGCATGGCAGGCTGGTGTCGTGAAACCCCAGCTCGCCGATTCCGTTTTCGTCCGCGCCTGCCGGCGCGAGCCCGTCCCGCACACCCCGGTGTGGTACATGCGCCAGGCCGGGCGGTCGCTGCCCGAGTACCGCAGGGTGCGCGCGGGCGTCGAGATGCTCACCGCCTGCGCCACACCCGACCTCGTGGTCGAGATCACGATGCAGCCGGTCCGCAGGTACGGCACGGACGCGGCGATCTTCTTCAGCGACATCGTGGTGCCGCTCAGGGCCATCGGCGTCGACCTCGACATCAAGCCGGGCGTCGGTCCCGTCGTCGGGACCCCCATCCGCGACAAGGCGGGCATGGAGGTCCTGCGCCCGCTGGAGCCGGACGACGTCCCGTACGTGACCGAGGCGGTCGGCGCGCTCACCGGGGAGCTGGGCGGGACCCCGCTGATCGGCTTCGCCGGAGGGCCTTTCACACTCGCGTCGTATCTGATCGAGGGCGGCCCCTCCAAGAGCCACGACCGCACGAAGGCCATGATGTACGGCGAGCCCGAGCTGTGGCACGAGCTGATGGACCGGCTCGGCGCGATCACGCTCGCCTTCCTGCGCGTCCAGGTGGCGGCGGGCGCCTCGGCCGTCCAGCTCTTCGACTCGTGGGTCGGCGCGGTCGCGCCGCAGGACTACCGCTCCTACGTGCTGCCGCACACCAGCCGGATCTTCGCCGGCCTGGCGGACCTCGGCGTGCCGCGCATCCACTTCGGCGTCGGCACCGGCGAGCTGCTCGGCCTCATGGGCGAGGCCGGCGCCGACGTGGTGGGCGTCGACTGGCGGGTGCCGCTCGACGAGGCCGCGCTCCGCGTGGGCGCGGGCAAGGCCCTGCAGGGCAACCTCGACCCGGCGATCCTGCTCGCGCCCTGGGAGGTCGTCGAGGGGCGGGCCAGGGACGTGCTCGAACGGGGCAGGGTGGCCGAGGGGCACGTGTTCAACCTCGGCCACGGCGTGCTTCCCTCGACCGACCCCGACCAGCTCGCCCGGCTCACCGACTTCGTCCACGAGTCGTCGGCCCGCTGAGGTCCTACCCGCGCGGAGTGTGCCCGGACGCCCGGCTCTCGTCCCGGGCGTCCGGGGCCTCGTCAGCGGCGGAGGCGGGCCCGTGTCCGGGAGGCACGGGGGGACCCGAGCGGACGGCACTGTAGGGCGTGGCACCGGGGGGCACGGCACCGGCGGGCGGAGCGGTACGGCGGCGCATCCGGCGCATGACGGTCCGGACGACCAGCCACACCAGCCCGGCCACGACCAGCCAGGGCAGCAGCGCGCCCAGCACGGTCAGCGCCACCAGGGTGGAGGTGGTGAGGGTGTCCCATCCGGTCCGCAGCCCGCCGAGAAAGCCGGACGGGTCCTCCTTCCTCGTGGGCCGGGCCGAGGACTCCGGCGGGAGCACGAGGGTGAGCGTCACGGTGGCCATGCCGGTCTGCGCCTCCAGCGCCTTCTGCCTGGCCTGCAGCGACTCCAGTTCGGCCTCGCGGTTGGTGATCTCCCGCTCGATCTCCAGGATCTCGCCGATCTTGTTCGCCTTCGACAGCAGCGTGCGGAACTGCCCGAGCGCGGCCTCGGCCGACTTCACCCGGCTGGCGACGTCGGCGACCTCCTCGGTGACGTCCTGCGCGTTCTGCCGCATCGACTTGCGTTTCCCGAGGTCTCGTCCGAGCTGGGCCAGCACGTCGGCGTAGCGGGCCGGAGGAACCTTGAACGTGACCACCGCGTGCTGGCCGCCCGAATAGGAGTCGCTGCGCTCCTCGGCGACGTACCCGCCCGCGCCCGTCACGATCGTCTTCGCGCGGTCGGCCGCCGCGGTGACGTCCTTGGCCTCGACGGTGAGCTCGGCCTGGTAGATGATCGCGCGGTCGGCCGGATCGATTCGGGTCTTCTCCTGTCCGCCGCCTTCGCCGTCCGCGGCGGACCGCTCCGCGCTCTGCGCGGTGGGCCCTTTCATGGGAGCGTCCGCGGCCGGCGCCGCGGGCGCGCCGCCGCTGTCGGCCGCCCCGCTGCTGCTCGACATGTCCTCCGCGCCGCCGCACCCCGTCAGCAGAAAGGCGACGGCCGTCAGGGCCGCCGCGCCGTACCGGATTCGCCTCATGCCCTTACATCGGATCACCGGCGGGCATAGTTCAGCGCCGGCGATCACGATGGCATCACGATGCCACCGCGGTCGCCGGCGCCTGGGCTGGGATGGGGTCCCGTGGGTCCCGGCCGGGCCGGGCCGGAACCCACGGGACGTCTGGCTAGCCGCGCAGCTGCTCGATCAGGGCCTGCGCGTCGCGGACGAGCGCGTCGCCGACGGCCTTGTCGGTCACCCGCTTGGCGTCGCCGGCGAAGCCGACGAACCGCTCCAGGGCCTTGATCGCGTCGTCCTTCTTGCCCTTGCCGGCTTCCTTGACCGCCTGGTCGAGCTGGGTGCTCAGGACGTTGCCCGTGTCACCCGTCACCGTGTCGGCGGTCTTGAAGGCCTTCAGCAGGGCGTCCAGGTCGTCGAAGGAGGTCGTGACCGTGAAGGTCGACTTCTTCTCCGTGACGTGGCCGGCCTTGTCCTTGGCGGTCACGACCAGCTCGTTCTCGCCGAGCGGCAGCTTCCACAGCGGGAGCGGCTCGCCCGAGGTGACCTGCAGGTCGCCGATCGCGGCGGTCACGCTCGCCACCCCGGACGTGGCGTCCGTGGCGGAGAACACGGGAGTGATCGAGGTCGAGCTGCCGTGGTCGCCGGACTCGACACCGCTCACGGTCAGCGCGGGCGCGGCCTTGTCGATCTTCACCGTGATGGTGCCGATCTGGGAGACGTTGCCGCCGCTGTCGGTGGCCCGGTAGCGGACCTCGGTGGTGCCCTCGGTGCTCAGCGTCACCGCGTTGTTGGCGTTCAGCCAGGTGGTGCCGCCGTTGACCGAGTACTGCCGGCTCGCCACCGTGCCGTTGTCGGTCGCGGTGACCGTCATCGACACGTTGCCCTTGTACCAGCCGTTCTCACCGGTCGGCTGGGCCGGGTTGAGGGTGGCGGTCACGGTCGGCGGGGTCTTGTCGGCGACGCCGTCGCCCACGAAGGTGAACGCGTCCACCTCCACGCCGCCGGTCGAGGTGACGTACAGCTTGCCGCTGCCCGTGGGGGCGTTGTTCAGCGCGGTGGTCACCGTCTGCCAGCCGGAGCCGGCCGGGATCGCGACGGTCGCGAACGGGGTCGCGGCCGGCGAGTTCCAGCGCAGCGACAGCGTGCCCGCGCCGCTGGCCACGGTCTTCACCGAGGTGATCCCGGCGAGGTTCACCGGGTCGTAGCCGATGTAGTCGCCGGCGTCGAACGAGGTGACCTTGTTGAGGCCGGAGGCGGTCTCGTCCTGGGTCTTGGTGACGCCCTTGCTGTCGTCCCCGTGCTCGGCCTGCATGAGCTTGGGGTTGAGGATCAGGCTCGCGTCGCTGGAGGCGCCGGGAATGCCGCTGGCGCCGTTGTCGCGGTAGCTCACCACGACGACGCCGAAGATGTTCTCGGTCACGCCGTGCTCGGGGGCGTCCGCGGGGGTCGCCCAGGTGACGGTGCAGCCCGTGCCGGTGGTGATCGGGTGGGCGTGCGTGTCGTGGCCGAGGCCGAAGGTCCACTGCACCCGGCTGCAGGTCGGGTTGTCGCCGTCCTCCGCGTCGGTCACCTTGACCTTCAGCGGAACCGCGTTGCCCCAGTCGATGAAGCCGCCGTCGCCGGGAGTCTCGATGCTGACCTCGGGTGCGGTGTTACCGACGGTGATCTCGATGGTGGTGAGACCGAACCTGCCGCCCGCGTCGGTGACGCGGAGCCGGGCGGTGTACTGCCCGAGCTTGTCGTAGGTGTGGCTCGCCGTCACTCCCGTGGCGTCGAAGCTGCCGTTGCCGTCGAAGTCCCACTCGTAGGTCAGGTCGCCGGCCTCGGCGTCGGTGGACTTGGCGCCGCTGAACTGGACGGTGAGCGGCGCGTTGCTGCCCGACGTCTTGTCGACGGTGATCTTCGCCTGCGGGGCCTTGTTGCCGGGCGAGTAGTCGATGCGGTACAGACCCGAGTCGGGGTTGGCGCGGAAGAAGCCGTCGCCGTAGTCGAGCACGTACAGCGCGCCGTCGGGGCCGAACTCGATGTCGATCGGGTTGTCCGTGATGGGCATCGCCATCTTGGTCAGCTCGGCGTTCGGCAGGAAGTGCTCGATCTTGGTCACCGGCCCGTCGGAGCCCGTCACCGTGAACGCCGCCAGGTAGTCCTGGGAGAACTCCGCGAAGAAGAACTTCTTGTCCCAGTACGCGGGGAACTTGGTGGCCGAGGGGTTGTCGGCGTCGTAGTGGTAGACGGGACCGCCCATCGGGCCCTGGCCGTTCTGCACCGGGTCGAACTCGGTCAGCCCGGCCCACTCCGCCGGCTGGTCGCCCGCGCGGTCGCCGTAGTACAGGTCGGCGGGAACCGCGGGCGGGAGCTTGTCCAGGCCGGTGTTCCAGCGGGAGGTGTTGGTCGGGCCGGCGCCGCAGTCGAACCACTCACGCGGCTTCGAGGTCGCGTAGTCCCAGTTGTTGTAGTTGAAGTTGTCGCCGTGGCAGTACGGCCAGCCGGCGTTGAGCGGCTTGCTGATCGGGGTGACGTTCCACTCGACGTACCCCATCGGGCCGCGGTTGGGGTCGGCGGCGCCGGCGTCCGGTCCGTAGTCGCCCCACGACACCGTCCCGGTCCCCGGGTCGACGTCGATGCGGAACGGGTTCCGAACGCCCATGGCGAAGATCTCCGGCCGGGTCTTGGCCGTGCCCTTCGGGAACAGGTTGCCGTCGGGAACGGTGTAGGAGCCGTCCTCGCCCACCTTGATCCGCAGGATCTTGCCGCGCAGGTCGTTGGAGTTGCCGGCGCCGCGGCGGGCGTCGAAGCCCGGGTTCATGCCGGGGGCGTCGTTGTTGGGGGCCATGCCGTTGGCGCCGGGCGTGCTGGCCGGGGTGTTGTCCCCGGTGGACAGGTAGAGGTTGCCGTCGTCGTCCCAGTCGAAGTCGCCGGCGACGTGGCAGCACTGCCCGCGGTTGGTCTCGACCTTGATGATGACCTGCTCGGTGGACAGGTCGAGCTTCTCACCGTCCCACTTGAACCGGGAGAGCTGGTTGTAGCCCTTCCACTGGTTCCAGTACGACTCGTCCGCGCCTGCGGGCAGGGAGTTGGGCGCCGACCCGGTCGGGGTCTCCTCCGGGTACGGCGCGGTCATCTTCTTGGGCGCGTAGTAGACGTAGACCCACTTGTTGGTCGCGAAGTCGGGGTCGACGCCGATCGTCTGCAGACCGTCTTCGGAGTTGTTGTAGACGCCGATCTTGTTGATGATCTTCGTCACGCCGGTGGCGGGGTCGGTCATCCGGATGTCGCCGTTGCGGGCGGTGTGCAGCACCCGGCTGTCCGGCAGGATCGCCATGTCGATCGGCTCGCCGACGTCCTTGGTGAGCGTGACCTTCTCGTAGTTCTCCCAGTGCAGGGCGTCTTCGTGCGCCTGCGCCGGTGCGGCGGTGAGCGCCGCCGCCATCGGGAGCGTCAACGCGGCGGCGAGAGCGCCGCCCAGAATGCGAGTACGCTTCAAGTCTGCTGCGCCTCTTCTTTTCAGGGGGGTGGCAGGGAAAGGCGGGCCGCCGCGTGCCGGTGGAACGGGTCGAACGCGTGGCGGTCCGCCATATTCGTCATTCGTCGAAGTCGTCAGCCGCGCAGGGCGGACATGTTCTGGTAGCTCAGGTCCGCGTACTGCAGGGACTGCGCCGGGTTCGCGGTGCCGCCGGGGGCGGTGTCCTGCTCGTACATCGGGTTGTGGTAACCCTTGGCGCCGACGCCGCGGAGGAACGCCGCGTAGTCGATGTCGCCGGTGCCGAACGGAACCATGTCGTAGCCGTTGGCCGTGCCGGTGTTGATCTTGCCGTCCTTGGCGTGGAACAGCGGGAACCGCTTGGTCTGGGCCTGCACGACGCCGAGCGGGTTGAAGACCTGGGTCTGGGTGGACCCGTCCGGGGCGGTGAAGGTCTTGTGCTTGTACTGCGCGACGTGGGCCCAGAAGATGTCCATCTCGAGCCAGACGTGCTTGGGGTCGGTGATCTGGAGGAAGTACTCCAGGCGGCGGATGCCGGAGGAGCGGGTGGGGCGGCCCCGGTCGTCCAGCGGGCCGCTGTCGAGCAGGAAGCTGTAGGCCACGTCGTGGTTGTGCGTGTACAGCTTGAGACCCGCGGCGGTGGCGATCTCGCCGAGCGCGTTCCACTTCTCCGCGGCGACGTCCCAGTCGGCCTTGTAGGCGCTGCCGGTCGGGTCGCTGCCGGTGCCGACGTGGGCCATCCCGAGGATGTTGGCGATCTCCAGGTGGAGCTTGAAGCGGTCCAGGTCGGCCTGGCTCAGCGGCCAGGAGCCGGGGATGAAGCCGTGGTTGCCCTGGGCGACCAGGCCGTTGTCGTCCAGCCAGCCGCGCAGCAGCTTGGCGCCCTCGATGCTCTCCAGGCTGGCGCCGCCCTCGGCGTTGCGGTGCTGGCTGTAGCCGGCGAACTCCACCTGCGCGTAGCCGATGCGGGCGAGCTCCTCGAACACGGCGCGGAAGCCGGAGGGGAGGCTGCTGGACAGCGGGTCACGGGAGATGGCGTCGCGGACCGTGTACAGGATGATGCCGCGCCGCGGCGGCGGGATGAGAATGCCGTTCGGGCCGTTGCCCGTGGTCGCCGCACGCGCGACCGACTTCATCGGACCGGCGGCCGCCACGGCGGCGGCCGCCGCCATGCCGGTCGTGGCCGCGAGCAGCTGGCGGCGGCTGAGCCCCAGCCGGCGTCCGAGGTTGCCCGCCGACTCCATCTCTTCTTCGTACGCACTCATCGTCTTGCCAACTCCATCTGCGTGAAGAACCTTGATCCCCCGATGACGCGGCCAGGCCGCGGGTGCACTTGGCGAGCAAGCTACGCCACTTTTGTCTGACAGGGAAGAAGTTTCTTCATGATCTTTTGAACTTTGTGTTATCTGAGGACAAAGTCGGAGGAGCGCAGGGAGAAGGGCGGCGACGGCGACCGTCCGAGGGGCGGGACTCGGCGGGGGTGGTCGGCGGCCGGGGGCCCGGGATCATCGTTCCGGGGCGCGAGCTTTGAACTTTCCGTAGCCTGCTGGAAACTTTTTCTTGTCAGCGACGAAAGATGCCTCTTAGTATCCGAATGTTCCGGGGTCATCCTTCATACCCGAGTTGACGGGAGAGTTACAGTGCCCATCGGTGTCTGGCTGGTCGGCGCCCGGGGGTCCGTCGCGACCACGGCGGTAGTCGGGGCGGCGGCGGTCCGTGCGGGAGCGGCTGCGCCCACCGGGTGCGTCATCGAGGCCGCCGGCTTCCCCGGGGGCTTCGCTCCTCTGGGCGACCTGGTGTTCGGCGGTCACGACGTGGTCGGGACCCCACTGCGCAAGAGGGCCGAGATGCTCGCCCAGGCGGGAGTGTTCCCTCCCGTCCTGACGACCCTGCTCGCCGCGGACCTCGACGCCGTGGAGGCCGAGAGCAGGCATGGCTACGTGCCCGGCGAGGAGAGCCAGGCCGATGCCGCGCGGCGGCTGGCCGCCGACATCACGGACTTCCGGGAGCGGCACGGCCTGTCCCACGTCGTCGTGGTGGACGTGTCGTCGACCGAGCCTCCCGCCGAGGTGTCGCACGCGCGGCTCTCCGACCTGGAGGAGGCGCTCGCGTCGGGGCAGGACCCGCTGCCCGCCAGCTCCCTGTACGCCTACGCGGCCTTCACCGCCGGGTGCGGTTACGTCGCGTTCACCCCGTCCGCCGGCCCGACGCCTCCCGCCCTCGACGAACTGGCGCGGCGCAACGGCGTGCCGTACGCGGGACGCGACGGTAAGACCGGGGAGACGCTGGTCAAGAGCGCGCTCGCGCCGATGTTCGCCGGCCGCGCGCTGCGCGTGCGCTCGTGGTCGGGGCTCAACCTGCTCGGTGGCGGCGACGGCGCCACGCTGGCCGATCCCGCGGCCCGGGAGAGCAAGTCGGCGAGCAAGGCGCGGGCCGTCCCCGCGATCGTGGGCGAGGAGGTCGAGGGCCTGACGCACATCGACTACGTCGCCGACCTCGGCGAGTGGAAGACCGCCTGGGACCACATCACGTTCGAGGGGTTCCTCGGCGTCCGCATGACCATGCAGTTCACCTGGCAGGGCTGCGACTCGACGCTGGCCGCCCCGCTCGTCCTCGACCTCGCCCGCCTCGTCGCGCGGGCCCACGAGGCCGGGCACAGCGGCGTGCTCCCCGAGCTCGGCTACTTCTTCAAGGACCCGCTGGGCGGCGCGGGACACGACCTGCCCACCCAGTACGCCCGGCTGGTCGACTTCGCACAATCGATCACGGGTGAACGGCTGTGAAGGCCTGGCTGGAGCTGGTCCGCGCGCCCGCCGCGCTGTCCGTCCCCGGTGACACGCTCGCGGGCGCGGCGGTGGCCGGACGGTCGGCACGGCCCGGCCTCGCCGCCGCGTCGGTGCTGCTCTACTGGGCCGGCATGGCGCTCAACGACTGGTCGGACCGGAAGCTCGACGCGAAGGAGCGCCCGGAACGGCCCATCCCCTCCGGCAGGATCAGCCCGGAAGGGGCGCTCGGCCTCGCCGTCGCCCTGACCGGCGCCGGGGTGGCCACCGCCGCGGTCGCCGGCGGACGGCGCGGGCTCGCGCTCGCGGGCCTGCTCGCCGGCGCCGCGTGGGCCTACGACCTGCGTCTCAAGCACACCGTGGCGGGCCCGGCCGCGATGGCGGCCTGCCGCGCGCTCGACGTGCTGCTCGGGGCGGGACCGCGGACCCGGGCGGCGGCCCCGATGGCGCTGGCCGTCGGCGCCCACACCTACGGCATCACCCTGCTCGGCCGGGCCGAGGTGGACGGCGCGACCCCCGCGACCGTCGTCCAGGCGCTGACCGCGACCGGCGCGTCCGCGGCGCTGGCGGCGGTCGCCTGCCGCCACGGTGAGACGGCGGGACGGCTGGGCGCCGCCGTGATGATCGCCGGCTACCTCGCCACCGCCGGCCGGGCCCAGCTGGCGCTGCGCGCCGACCCCGACCCCGAGCAGGTGCGGCAGGCGGTGCGGATGAGCATCCTCGGCCTGATCCCGCTGCAGGCGGCCGCGGTGGCCGGGCGGGGCAGGTTCGCCCAGGCGGCGGCGCTGCTGGCCGCGCTGCCGGCCGGCCGCTGGCTGTCGGCGAAGGTGGCCACGTCGTGAGCGTGCCTATGAACTGGGCTTACTGCACCAACGGCTTCCGCGACCATCCGCTCGACCAGACGCTGGAGGTGCTCGCCGACCTCGGCTACACCGGCGCGGCGGTCACGCTCGACCACGGGCACCTCATGCCCGGCGCCTCCGCAGCGGAGGTCGGGCGGATCGCGGCGCTGGCGCGGCGGCTCGGCCTGTCCCTCGCCGTCGAGACGGGCGGCAGGTACGCGCTCGACCCCCGGCGCAAGCACTACCCGACGCTGCTGCACGATGACGCGGAGGCGCGCGTGCGCTTCCTGTGCGAGGCGATGCGGATCGCGGCCGACCTCGGCGCGCCCGTGGTGCACCTCTGGAGCGGCATCCGGCCGCCGCAGGTGCCCGAGGCCGAGGCGTGGGACCGGCTCGTCCGGCAGTGCGAGCGCCTGCTCGGCGAGGCCGACAAGGTGGGCGTCACGCTCGGATTCGAGCCCGAGCCGGGGATGCTCGTGGCGGACCTGGCCGGATACGAACGGCTGCGCGGCCTGCTCGGCGGCCATGCGAGATTCGGCCTCACCCTCGACATCGGGCACTGCCGCTGCCTGGAGCCGTACGACGTGCCCGAATGCGTCGAACGGGCGCTGCCGCACCTCGTGCACGTGCAGATCGAGGACATGCGGCGAGGCGTCCACGAGCATCTCGAGTTCGGCGAGGGCGAGATCGACTTCCCGCCCGCGCTCGCCGCGCTCGACGGCTTCGGCGGGCTGGTCGCCGTCGAGCTGGCCAGGCACAGCCACGCGGCGCCCGACGTGGCGCGAAGGTCGATCGAATTCCTGAGGAGGGCACATGACCTGGCTGGCGCAGGCCGTAGCCGACGTTGAGCGCGACCCGGAGACCGTCTACGCGCTGTTCCCGCGGGCCGCGCGGGAGGGCGGCCCAGACGCCCGTGCCGAGCTGTTGAGAGCGCTCACAAAGACCCTGCCGGACCCGGTGGCGGCCATCACGAAGCTCTACTGGCAGGGCGACGCGGGGGAGCGGCTGGAGATCCTGGAGGCGCTCGCGCGGCTCGACCTCGGTCCGGCCGCTCTCCCGCTCATCCACGACGCCCTGCGCACCAACGACACCCGGCTGGTCGCCGCCGCGCTCGGCCCGTACGGCTCGGCCTGGCTGGACGACCACGCCTTCCGTCAGGGCGTGCTCAAGTGCGTCTTCATGTCCGTTCCGCTCGCGTCGGTCGAGGGCCTCGACCGGCGCTTCGACGACGAACTGCGGCGCATGCTCGCCGACTTCGCCGCCGAGCGCCGTGCGGCCGGACGGCCCGTTCCCCCCGACGTTTTCGAGAGGCTCTGATTCCCGATGAGGATCTTCGACCCCCACATCCACATGACGTCCCGCACGACGGACGACTACGAGCGCATGTACGCCGCCGGGGTCCGTGCCGTCGTGGAGCCCGCCTTCTGGCTCGGCCAGCCGCGCACGAACGTCGGCAGCTTCCTCGACTACTTCGACGCGCTGCTGGGGTGGGAGCCCTACCGCGCCGCGCAGTACGGCATCCGCCACCACTGCACGCTCGCCCTCAACCCGAAGGAGGCCAACGACCCGCGGTGCGTCGCCGTGCTGGACGAGCTGCCCCGCTACCTGCTGAAGGACTCCGTCGTGGCGGTCGGCGAGGTGGGCTACGACTCGGTGACGCCGGAGGAGGACCGCGTCTTCGAGGCCCAGCTCGCGCTGGCCGAGGAGCACGGCCTGCCGGTGCTCGTGCACACGCCGCACCGCGACAAGGCGGCCGGGACCCGCCGCACGCTGGACGTGGTCAAGAGCATGGAACCGGGCAAGGTCCTCGTCGACCACCTCAACGAGCTGACCGTCGCCATGGTCCTGGAGGCCGGCTGCTGGGCGGGCTTCTCGATCTACCCGGACACCAAGATGGACCCGGACCGGATGGTGGCGATCCTCAAGGAGTACGGCACCGAGCGGATGATCGTGAACTCCGCCGCGGACTGGGGGCGCAGCGACGTGCTGAAGACCCGCCAGGTCGGCGACGCCATGCTGGCCGCCGGGTTCACCGACGAGGACGTCGACCGGGTGCTGTGGCAGAACCCGGTGGAGTTCTACGGCCAGAGCGGGCGCCTGCACCTGGACGACGTCGAGTCCGGCGGCGACTACGAGGGCAACACGATCCTGCGCGGGACGCGCTGACAATGCGCCTGCTGCATCCCTCCGGCTCCGTCGTCCACCTGGCCTACTGCACCAACGTCCACCCCGCCGAGGACCTCGACGGGATTCACGGGCAGCTCTCCGGGGTCGCCGCCCGGGTGCGGGCGCTGACCGGCGTCCCGGTGCTCGGCCTCGGGCTGTGGCTGTCGTCCCGCGCGGCGCGGGCGCTGCGGGCCGACCCCGGCGAGCTGGCGCGGCTGCGCGCCCGGCTGGACGAGCTGGGGCTGGAGGTCGTCACCCTCAACGGCTTCCCCTATCAGGGCTTCCACGACCAGGTCGTGAAGCTCCGGGTGTACCGGCCCGACTGGGCCGAGCCGGAGCGGCTCGCCTACACCCTCGACCTGGCCGAGATCCTCGCCGTGCTGCTGCCGGACGACGTGACCGAGGGCTCGATCTCGACGCTGCCCCTCGCCTGGCGCACGGAGTGGACGCCGGACAAGGCCGCGGCGGTCGACGCCAACCTGGGCGCGCTCACCCGGGGCCTGCGGGCGCTGGCGGAGCGCACCGGCAAGACGATCCGCGTCGGCTTCGAGCCGGAACCGGGCTGCATCGTGGAGACCACCCCGCAGGCCGTCGCGCTGCTGGGCGGCGCCGACCCCGAGTACCTCGGTGTCTGCCTGGACGCCTGCCACCTCGCCGTCGGTCTCGAGGAGCCCGCCGACGCCGCCGCCCTGGGACTGCCGATCGTGAAGCTCCAGGTGTCGGCCGCGGTCGAGGCGCCCCCGGGCGGCCAGTCCGCCCTGGCGGCGTACGAGGAGGAGCGGTACCTCCACCAGACCCGCTGCACGGCCGGGTACGCCGACGACCTGCCCGAGGCGCTGGCCGGGGGGCTCCCGGTGGACCTGCCGTGGCGCACGCACTTCCACATGCCCCTGCACGCCGCGGCTCCGCCGCCGCTCACCACGACGGCTCCGTACCTGGAGGACCTGCTGGGCCGGCTCATGACCCCGGACGGGGGCCTCACCGCCCCCCTCACCCGGCACCTCGAGGTCGAGACCTACACCTGGAGCGTGCTGCCCGGCCCGGTCGACGTCGCCGAGGGCGTCGCGGCCGAGCTGGACTGGACCCGGCGGCGGCTCGCCGCCCTCGGACTTAAGGAGATCTGATGGCGCCCGTCGTCGTCGTGAACGTCGTCGGCCTGACCCCGCGCCTGCTGGCGCACATGCCGAACGTGGCGAAAGTGGGGGCCGCCGCGTCCCTGAAGCCCGTGCTGCCCGCCGTGACCTGTTCCGTGCAGGCCACCCTGCTGACCGGCTCGATGCCGCGCGACCACGGCATCGTCGGCAACGGCTGGTACTTCAGGGACCTCGGTGAGGTCTTCCTGTGGCGGCAGCACAACCGGCTGATCCAGGGCGAGCAGCTGTGGGACGCGGTGCCCGGGATCCGCACGGCCAACGTGTGCTGGTGGTACGCCATGGGCGGCTCCAGCGACTTCATCGTCACCCCGCGCCCGATCTACTACGCCGACGGGCGCAAGGAGCCCGACTGCTACACCAGGCCGCCGTCGCTGCACGACGACCTGGTGGCCGGGCTGGGCGAGTTCCCGCTGTTCACCTACTGGGGGCCGACGGCGAGCATCACCTCGTCCAAGTGGATCATCGCGGCCGCCCGCCGGATCCTCGCGAAGGAGCGGCCCGACCTGCTCATGGTCTACATCCCGCACCTCGACTACGACCTGCAGCGCTTCGGCCCCGACGCGCCGCAGGCGATCGCGGCGGCCCGGGAGGTCGACGCCGCGCTCGCGCCGCTGCTGCGGGAGGACGCCACCGTCGTCGTGCTGTCGGAGTACGGCATCACCAACGCCTCCCGCCCGGTCGACGTCAACCGCGCGCTGCGCCGGGCCGGGCTGCTGGAGGTCTACACCCAGGACGGCATGGAGTATCTCGACCCCTGGGCCTCGCGGGCCTTCGCGGTCGCCGACCACCAGGTCGCCCACGTCTACGTGAACGACACCGCCGACCTGCCCCGCGTACGGGACATCGTGGCTGAGCTGCAGGGCGTGGACGAGGTCCTGGACCAGGAGGGCAAGGCGAGGTACGGCCTCGACCACGAGCGGGCCGGTGATCTGGTCGCCGTGGCGGACCCGGACGCCTGGTTCACGTACTACTACTGGCTGTCCGACGACCGGGCGCCCGACTTCGCGAAGCTCGTGGAGATCCACCGCAAGCCCGGTTACGACCCGGCGGAGCTGTTCATGGATCCGAACGACCCGCTGGTGAAGCTGCGCGCGGGCACGGCGCTGGCCCGCAAGAAGATGGGCATGCGCTACAAGATGTCGGTGGTGCCGCTCGACCCGGCCCCGGTGCGCGGCAGCCACGGCCGCCTGCCCGACGCGGCGGCGGACGGACCGGTGCTGCTGGGCCCCTTCGACAAGGACGCGTACGCCGCGACCGAGGTGAAGGGCCTGCTCACGCAGCTGCTCAAGGGCTGACAGGATTACGTGGACCGGCCGCCGTCCCGGCAGGGGACGGCGGCCGTTCGGCGTCCGGAGGGAGCGCGGCACGCGGTGCCGCGCGGCTCACTCGGCGGAGAAGACGTGGTCGCTGATCAGGCGGGTGGCGCCGACGATCCCGGCCGTGTCGCCCAGCTCGGACAAGACGATGGGCAGGTTGCCGGTGGCCAGCGGCAGCGAGCGCTGGTAGACGACGCTGCGGATCTCCGCGAGCAGCGCGTGGCCCAGACCGGCGACCCCGCCTCCGATGATCACCAGGCCGGGGTTGAAGAAACTCACGAGGGACGCGAGCACGAGGCCCACGTGCCGGCCGCCCTCGCGGATCATCCGTACGGCGGCGGCGTCGCCCGAGGCCGCGGCCGCGGCGACGTCCTCGGCCGTCAGCGTGCCCTCGTGCGTGAGCCGCTCCGCGAGGAAGGGGGACTCGCCCGACTCCGCCGCGGCCAGGGCGTCGCGGGCCAGCGCCGCGCCGCCGAAGTAGGCCTCGAGACAGCCGGTGTTGCCGCACGTGCACAGGGGGCCGCCTTCCGACACCCGGATGTGGCCGATGTCGCCGGCGCTGCCCGTCACCCCGCGGTAGATCTCGCCGTCGACCACGATGCCGCAGCCGATGCCGGTGCCGATCTTCACGAGCAGGAAGTCGCCGACGGCCCTGGCGAGCCCGGCGTGCAGCTCGCCGAGCGCCATGATGTTCACGTCGTTGTCCACGAGCACCGGGCAGCCGAACTCCCGGCTCAGCGTCTCCCGCACCGGGAAGCGGTCCCAGCCCGGCATGATCGGCGGCGAGACCGGCGTCCTGTCGAGGAAGCTCACCGGACCGGGCACCCCGATGCCGACACCGTGGATCTCGCTCGTCTCGCCGGTCCGCAGCTTGCCGACGAGATCGAGGGCCTGCTCCAGCACCGCCTCGGGGCCGTCCCGCACGTCCGCCGGCTTCGACAGGTGGCCGAGCACCTCCAGTTCGCCGTTCGTCACCCCCACGTCGATGGACGTGGCGCCGATGTCGATGCCGACGAAACGCAGGTGCGAGGCGATCCGCACGATGCCCGACCGCCGGCCGCCACGCGAGGCCGCGAGGCCGCCGGTTTCGAGGAGGTTCAGCTTGTTGAGCCGGTCGAGCTCGAGTGCGAGCTTCGACGGTGACAGACGGGCCACCTCGCCGAGTTCGGCGCGCGAGCGCGCGCCGTCCTGACGCAGGAGGCGCAGGAGCCGCGCCTGGTGCGGGTTCTCGGGGCGAGCCGTCATTCGCTTCACGCCGCTCTTCGGGTCGGGGAATCGGGGTGCGTGCCAGAAGTGACTCTACTTCTGCTCCGACGACATCAACTTTATTACAGCAAACCCTTACTTTTTGCCCTACAGGTGAAAAGTTTCTGAGAATCTTGCCTTCCCGACCGCTTTGTCAGGGACTGTTCCAGTGGGTGACTATCTGTGCTCTTTCTGTGGCGGCGAAGTTCCCGCCTCGCGGCGGACACGCCCCGCGCCGGTGCGGGAGCCGCGCGCACGGGCCGATAGTTTTTCCCCATGGACGGGATTGCGGGTCGTCATGTGGTCGTCGTCGGCGGGGGCATCGCGGGTCTGGCCGCGGCGCTGCACCTGAACCGGGCCGACGCCGGCCTGCGGATCACAGTGCTGGAGGCGGCGCCGAGGGTCGGCGGCAAGCTCTACGCATCGCAGGTGGCGGGGGTGGAGGTCGACGCGGGCGCCGAGTCGATGCTGGCGCGGCGGCCCGAGGGCAAGGAACTGGCCCGGCTGGCCGGCCTCGGCGACGACCTGGTGGACCCGGGCACGACGCGGGCCGCCGTCCTGTCGCGCGGATCGCTGCGCCCGCTGCCCCGGCAGCAGGTGATGGGCGTCCCCTCGGACGTGGTCGCCCTCGCGCGCTCGGGCGTCCTGTCGCCGGCCGGGCTCGCCCGGGTGCCCCTCGACCAGTTCCTGCCGCCCACGCTCGTGACCGGCGACGTCTCCGTGGCGGCCTACATCCGGGCCCGGATGGGCGGCGAGGTCGTCGACCGGCTGGTCGAGCCGCTGCTCGGCGGCGTGTACGCGGGCCGGGCCGAGATGCTGTCGCTGGACGCGACCATGCCGCGGATCGCCGCCGCCGCCCGCACCGAGCGGTCGCTGCTGCAGGCGGCCAGGAGCATCGCCGCCGAGGCGCCCGCGGACGCCGGGCCGGTGTTCACCACGCTCAGGAGCGGCCTGGGGTCGCTGCCCGCCGCCGTGGCGAAGGAGTCGGGCGCGCAGATCCGCACCGGCGTCACCGTACGCGACCTGATCCGGACGCCGGACGGCTGGCGGCTGGTCACCGGTCCCACCCGGGACGAGGAGGTGATCGACGCCGACGCGGTCGTCCTGGCGGTCCCCGCGCGGCCCGCCTCCCGCCTGCTCCGGCGCGAGGTGCCGAAGGCGGCGGCCGAACTGGCCGGGATCGAGTACGCCAGCATGGCGATCATCACCCTCGCCTATCCCCGTACGGCCTTCCCCGAGCCGCCGGAGGGCAGCGGCTACCTCGTGCCGCCGGTCGAGGGCAGGCCGGTCAAGGCCGCGACGTTCAGCAGCGTCAAATGGCCGCACCTGGCCGAGGCCGACCGCAACGTCGTGATCGTGCGGTGCTCGGTCGGCCGCCTGGGCGAGGAGCTCGTGCTCCAGCGCGAGGACGCCGAGCTGACCGCCCTGGCGATGAACGAGATGGCCGAGATCATGGGCGTGCGGGGCCTGCCGCTGGACACCCGGGTCACCCGCTGGGGCGGCGGGCTCCCGCAGTACGACGTGGGCCACCTCGACCGGATCGCCCGTGTGCGCGCCGCGATCGCCGGGCAGCCCGGCCTCGCCGTCTGCGGCGCGGCGTACGAGGGCCTCGGGATCCCGGCCTGCGTCGCGACCGCCCGCACCGCCGCCAAGCTCGTCGTGGAGCACCTGCGGGGCGGCCGGGCGGCGGCGGCCTCCGACGCCTGACCGGACGCGCGGCCGCCGCGGCCGCCGGGTGCCTCCCCCGGGAAGGCACCCGGCGGCCGGACCACCGCGTCGTACCGGCAGAATGGAGGCATGACGGAGCCTGCCCCGCGGCCCAAGGCACGCGATCTCAACCTGGTCATTCGATACACCATGTGGTCGGTCTTCCGGCTGCGCGACCAGCTTCCCGCCGCCCGCGACGGCGTGGCCGACGAGGTCGAGGAACTGCTCGCGCAGGCGGCGGGCAAGGACGTGACGACCCGCGGCTGCTACGACGTGGCCGGGTTCCGCGCCGACGCCGACTTCATGTTCTGGTGGCACGCCCCCTCGCCCGAGGACCTGCAGGAGACCTACACCCGCTTCCGCCGCACCACGCTCGGCCGCGCGAGCGAGCCGGTCTGGTCGGCCATGGCCCTGCACCGCCCGGCCGAGTTCAACAAGTCCCACGTCCCGGCCTTCCTGGCCGAGGAGGAGCCCAGGGGCTTCGTCTGCGTCTACCCCTTCGTGCGGTCGCTGGAGTGGTACCTGCTGGAGGACTCCGAGCGCCGCACGATGCTCGCCGAGCACGGGAAGATGGCCCGCGACTACCCCGACGTGCGGGCCAACACGGTCGCGTGCTTCGCGCTCAACGACTACGAGTGGATGCTCGCCTTCGAAGCCGACGAGTTGCACCGCATCGTCGACCTGATGCGCCACCTGCGCGGGGCCGAGGCGAGGCGGCACACCAGGGTGGAGATCCCCTTCTACACGGGCACCCGCAAGCCGGTCAGCGAACTCGTCGCCGCGCTTCCCTGACGATCGCGAACGCCAGGACGGCCCAGGTCAGGGCCTCGACCAGGGGCCCCGCCGCGCCCAGGGCCATCGCCAGCGGCAGCGTCGCCGGGAGGACCACGGCGACCGCGCGGGGAACCAGCGCGCAGCGGAAGACCGCGACCGCGAGCGGGACCAGGCCGGCCAGCCACAGCACGATCCCCGGCGCGTACAGCGCGCCGAGCGGGTCCGGCGGGTTCGTGGCGAGGACGAAGGTGGCGGTCACCGGGACCGCCACGACCGCGTGGCCGAGGCCGTACAGCAGCGCACCGGCGTCGCCGGTCCGCCCCCAGCCCCGCGCCGGGCGGTGGACGCGGCGCAGGGCGAGGACGGCCCCGATCGCCGCGACCAGGTAGAGGGCGTACGCGCCCTCGGCGACGTAGTCGCCCGCCGAGGCGAACGGCACCGTCTGCGTGTGCAGGAGCTGCGTCACACCGAGCGTCAGCGACGCCGCTGCGGCGACGAGCGGCGCGGCGACGACCGAGGCGGCGGCGGGCCTCCCGCCCGCCGGGTCGTCCGTACGCGCGGCCCGAGGGTGCGCGGTGGCGGGGGTGTGGGGCGACGCGGTGGCGTCCATGACGTTCTCCTCCGGAGGGTGATGTCGTTGCCCGTCCAGATTCGGGCCGCGACGTTCCCGGCCGGAGGAGCCGATGGTCCCGCGGGCCCGGGAACGCCTCCCGACCCCGCGGGAACGGGCTCAGCCCGGCGCGAGTCCCGCCGCCCGCGCGGCGGCGACCGCCTCGGCGCGGTCGCGTACGCCGAGCTTGACCAGGACGCCGGACACGGCGTTGGCCACGGTCTTCGGGCTGACGCCCAGGCGCGCCGCGACCGCCTGGTTGCCCAGGCCCTGCGCGACGAGTTCGAGGATCTCGTACTCCCGCTCGGTGAGCGCGGGGAACGGCCGGGGGGACACCCGGGGCGGCGCGTGCAGCAGCTTGATCACGGCCTCGGCCGCGCCGGTCCCGAAGACGGCCTGCCCCCGGGCCGCCGCGCGCACGGCGGCGACCACGTCGTCCTGGGCGGCGTTCTTGAGCAGATAGCCCCTCGCCCCCGCGCGGACGGCCGCCAGCAGAGACAGGTCGTCGTCCGACATCGTGAGCATGATCACGCTGGGCGGACGGGGCCCGGCGGACAGGCGCCGGGTCGCCTCGATGCCGTCCATGTCCGGCATCGCGATGTCCATCAGCACGACGTCGGGGGAGTGCTCGCGGACGGCCGCGAGCGCCCGGCGGCCGTCCTCGGCCACCGCGACGACCTCGATGCCCTCCACGGTCGACATCAGCGCCCCGAGGCCGTCGCGGACCACGGGGTGGTCGTCGACGACGAGCAGCCTGATCACAGGGGAATCCACGCGGTCACCACCGTTCCGCCGCCCGGGGCGGCGTCGATCGTCAGCTTTCCGTCCAGCTCCTCCACCCGCTCCCGCATCGAGGTCAGGCCGACTCCCGGAACGGCCTGCGGCCCGAGTCCCCGCCCGTCGTCGCGCACGCTGAGCTCGAACCCGCCCGCGACCCGGCCCAGCCGTACGGCGCAGCGGCGGGGCGCGCCGTGGCGCACCGCGTTCGTGAGCGCCTCGCGGGCCACCAGGTAGGCCGTGACCTCCGCGGCGGCCGGCAGGCCGCCCACGTCCTCCGCGGTGATCTCGATCTCGACCCCGCCGTCGCCCAGCGTCGCCGCGGTGTGCTCCACGGCGCCGGTCAGGCCCAGCTGGGCCAGCTCGGGCGGCCTCAGCCCCCGCACCAGGCGGCGTACGCCCGCGCCCGCCTCGGCGACCTGGGTCCTGATCTGGGTCAGCAGGCCCCGCGCCCGATCCGGGTCGGCCTTGAGCGCGTTGCCCGCGGCGTCGACGGTGAAGCCGATGCCCGCGAGGAAGGCGCCAAGCCCGTCGTGCAGGTCCCTGCTGATCCGTCGCCGCTCCTCCTCCCTGGCCGTGACCAGCAGCATGCGCGAACGCTGCAGCGCCGCGGCGCGGTGGGCGGCGGCGAGCGCGGCCCCGGCGTGCGACGCGAGCGGGGCGAGCACCCGTGCGTCGCCTCCCGACGCGCCCAGGGCGCCGAGGACCTCGTCCTGGAAGCGCAGCGGCACCGACACGCCGAGCGGGGCGGGTGTGCCCCGCTCGACGACCTTCAACGGCTCGCCCGGCGCGCCCAGCTCGGCCCGTACGTACGGGGCCCGGGTCGCCTCGGCCACGGCGTCGGCGACGGCGGCGAGGATCTCCCCGGGCTCCGAGGTCGCGGCCAGCCGGGCGCCCAGCCGGGCGTGGACGGCCTCGGGGTCGGGCCCGCCGCCGTACAGGATGCGGCCGGAGGCCCGGCGCAGCCAGCGGTGCAGCGGCTCGACCGCGACCGCCACGGCCGCCGCGGCGGCGACGTGCGCCCCGGTGAGCCCGTCGACCGTGAAGTACAGCAGGGCCAGCGCCCCCGCCAGCAGCCCCAGGGTCAGCGCGCGGCGCAGCCACGGGCCGGTCCCGTACAGGTCGTGGCGGAGCATCGCCACGCCGACGCAGGCCGGCAGGGCCAGGATGAACGGCACGCCGGCGGCGGGCAGCCGGACGACGGCCGGCAGGAAGACCCCCGCCACGAACGCGGCGGCGCCGAGGCAGATCCACAGCAGCTGGGTGCGCTGCTCGCCCTGCGCCCGCGCCGTACGGACGACGAGCGCGGCCGCGCAGGCGAGCGAGGTCGCGGCCAGGATCACGATGACCGCCGGCAGCGCGTCGCGCACCGGCGCCAGGGCCTCGACGGAGAACGGCCGGTCCACGCCTTCCGGCACCAGTGCGGCCGCGACCGTGAACGCCGCGGTGGCGGCCACTCCCGTCGCCGCCACCGGCACCCAGGCCCGGCCGGGCAGGCGGCCGTCCGGCACGAGCAGCAGCAGGACGCCGCTCACGGTCAGCAGGGCGGGGGCCCAGACCCAGGCGCCCACCCAGGCGGCCCACGGGGCGCCGGGGAGATCCGGCCGCGAGGCGTAGGAGTCCGCGAAGTAGGCCGCCGCGCCGAGCACGGTCACCAGGCAGCACGGCCCCACCGCCCCGCCCTCGCGGCGGGACAGGAGGTAGGCGCCGAGGGGGGTGAAACCGAGCGCGAGCGCCGCGTCCATCGGGTCGGCGCCGCCAAGCGCCCCGCCCGCCGCGACCAGGACGCAGGCCAGCCCGAACACGAGCCAGGACATGACGGCCGGCACGCACCCTCCCTCCGAACGGCGGGCACCACTGACCCGTTCAGAAAGGACATTCTGGCGGACCGTGCGCGAAACGTCGGAAACGGTCTTGGCCGCCGGAAGTCTTTGCCATACTGTGACGAAGGATCGACGTCTATGTGAGGCAGAGTGACAAGCGGGCTGGCACGTTCCAGGGGGCGCCGCCGCAAGAGGCGGGCCCGTTCGCACGTCGTCGAGGTGTCGCTGGGGGTGGCCGCCTTCGCGGTCGGAGCCGCCGCGATCGCCTGGCCGTTGTCCCGCTCCGACGCGGCTCCCCCCGAGCGCGCGGTCGCCGCGCCCGTGCCGCAGGCCTCCCCGGCGGGGGAGCTGACCGTCGCCAGCGTCGACACCGGCGAGAAGGCCGACGCCAAGCGGGAGAAAAAGGACAAAAAGGCCGCCGAGCACAAGGCGTCGGGACCGTCGAAGTACACCGACACGAAGGCGGAGGCCTACTTCCGCAGCAGGTGGAACGACAAGACGGCCAAGCGGGTCAAGGACATCCGCACCACCGGCCGCTACCTGCGCATCTACACGAACCTGCCGGAGAACGCCGACAACTCCAAGACCGCGATCACGCTGTGCAAGCGCGGCCTGGAGTACCTGGCCGAGCGGGGGGAGGCCAACCCCGTCGTGTTCGTCCAGTCCCGGTTCGGCGAGAACGGCAATCCCGTCCTCGCCAACGTCCTCGGGCCGGACGACGACGACTGCCGGGTCACCTACCCCAAGCCCAAGTGACCCTCAGCCGGCCGGCCGCAGATTCAGGCACACGGAGTTGATGCAGTACCGGTCGTCCGTCGGCGTGGCATAGCCCTCGCCGTGGAACACGTGCCCGAGGTGCGAGTCGCAGCGGGCGCAGCGGACCTCCACCCGGCGCATGCCGAGCGAGTCGTCCTCGTGCAGCGTGACGGCGTCCGACTCGGACGGCTCGTAGAACGACGGCCAGCCGCAGTGCGACTCGAACTTGGTCTCCGACCGGAACAACTCCGCCCCGCACGCGCGGCAGGAGTAGACGCCGACGGTCTTGGTGTCGACGTACTCGCCGCTGAACGGACGCTCCGTCCCCGCCTGCCGGAGGACCCGGTACTCCTCGGGGGAAAGCCGCGCGCGCCACTCGGCGTCGCTCTTGACGATCTTCTCCATAGCTCACCACCCTGCCTTCTGTGGCCCCTCGCGGGGATTACGAACTGAGGAACCCCGCGGCGGCCGGGGATCTTCCCGGCAGATGTTCACGGTGCGAGGCATCCTTTCCCCGGTCTTCCGGCGTCTTCACTGACGAGGGGCTGATCGCCGCACCCGCGCGGAGGCGGTCGCCCGCACCGCCGTCAGGGCGGCGAAGCACCCGACCCGTGCTGGACGCCGCCGGACGGTGAGAGGAGGCCGCCCACGGGCGGCCGTCGTGGTCCGTCCCGTCGCGTACGGCGCAGCCGAACGCGAGCGCGCCGTACGCGACCACGCGCCTGCGCCGGTAGGGCGCGGCCGTGGGAGCGCCCGGTCCGGCCGCCGTCGGCAGCCCGGGACGGACCCCCTCCTCCCTATAGGGTCGATCCATGGCTTCGCCGTACATCGAGATAGAGGTGGGTGGCCGCACGGTCAAGGTCACCAACCCGGACAAGGTCTACTTCCCGGAGATCGGCGCCACCAAGCGTGACCTGGTGGAGTACTACGTGAGCGTGGGGGACGGCGTGCTGCGCGCCCTGCGGGAGCGGCCGACCTACCTCAAGCGGCACCCCGACGGCGTCGGCACCGACGCGATCTACCAGAAGCGGATGCCCCGGCATCCCGACTGGATCGAGACCGTCACGGTGCGCTTCCCGAGCGGGCGCACGGCCGACGCGTTCTGCCCGACGGAGGTGGCGGCCATCGCGTGGTGCGCCAACCTCGGCACGATCGACTTCCACCCCTGGCACGCGCGCCGCGCCGACCTCGACCACCCCGACGAGCTGCGTATCGACATCGATCCGCAGCCCGGCACCTCGTTCGAACAGGCCCGTGCGGTGGCCTTCACGGCCAAGGAGATCCTCGACGAGCTGGGCATGACGGGCTTCCCGAAGACCTCGGGCAGCCGGGGCATCCACGTGAACGTGCGCATCGAGCCCCGCTGGACCTTCACCGAGGTGCGGTACGCCGCGATCGCCTTCGCCCGCGAGGTCGAGCGGCGCTCGCCTCTCGCGACGAGCGCCTGGTGGAAGGAGGAGCGGGGGGAGAAGGTCTTCATCGACTACAACCAGAACGCCCGCGACCGGACGGTGGTGGCCGCCTACTCGGTCCGCGCGCGGCCCGACGCGCGGGTCTCCGCCCCCGTGACGTGGGAGGAGCTGGCCGACTGCGACCCGCGCGACTTCGACATCAGGACGATGCCGGAGCGGTTCGCCAAGCTCGGCGACGTGCAGCGGGCGATCGACGACCGGGCCTGCGACATCGGCACGCTGCTGGAGTGGTACGACGCCGACGAACGAGGCGACATGCCGTATCCGCCGAACTACCCGAAGATGCCCGGCGAGCCCAGGCGCGTGCAGCCGTCCAAGGCGAGACCGGCCGAAGGCGAGGACGCGGCCGGGTGACCCTCCGTCCCGTGTGCCGGCACGATCTGGCTTTTGTCCGCCTGTCTCCGCTCTTGATCGGCTCTTGCATTTCCGCCCGGTGTCCCTGGAGGCGGGTGCGGGGATTGTCCTGGTGAGCGCTCGCCGACGGGGGAGCGGGCGCTCGTCCCCGGGCAAGACCGCACACGGACGAACCTGGAACACCCAAGCGCCTCGCCCTCGCACCGCTGCCGGGGGCGGGGCCGCCTTGTACGAGACCGAGCGGGGGGAGACACCCGGATGTGCCTGAGCTGCGGCTGCGGCGAGCCTGACGACGACCACGGCAATCCCGACCACATCACCTGGACGGATCTGCGAAAGGCCTCCAGGGCCGCGGACATCAGTCCGGCGCAGGCCGCGGACAACATCAGGTCCGGGACGCAGTCCCTCGGCACGCCGCCTTCCTGACCGCCGGGCCCCGGCCGCGCGCCCGGCGAGGAGAGCGGGCCGTTCTCCCCTGGTTGAAACAGGTGGAAGCCGCCGCCAGACCGATATTTATGGAGAGTGACCAAGTGACAACACCGGTCAAGAGGATCACCATGTCCAAGCCGTTCTGCGCCCTCGCCGGCGTCGGCCCCTACGCCCTGGCCAAGGCCGGCGAGGTGTACGAGGACATGGCCGTCCGCGGCCGCAGGCTCGTCAGCAGGATGAGCCGGGAGGCCGCGCAGGAGTTCGAGGAGACCGCGCACGAGCTGGAGGACCTGTCCAGGTCCGCTCGCCAGGCACAGGAGAGGGAGAAGGAGACCGTCGGCCAGACGGCCGGCCGGACCCGCGCCACCACGACCACCAGGGGCTGACGCCCGTCCGACGGGGCCGTGAGGCACGCGCGTCCGGCCACGCCGCCGGTCACCGCGGGCACACCGGGGGCACCGGCCTGGCCGGAACGCGCGGCGGCCCCGCTCTCCCGGTTCCGGGCTTTCCGATCGCGGCGGCGACGACATCGTCGCCGCCGCGATGTTCCCGGTCCGGGGCTGTCCCCGTTCCGGAGCCGGTCCGGGGAGCGGCGCCACCGCACCGGCCTACGTCAGTGCGTGTCAGCGTCAGTGTGTGCCCGTGGTGTGTGCCCGTGGTGTGTGTCAGTGGTGGAAGCTCGTCGCGGCGTCCGGGCCGAACACGGGGGCGGGCTGCTTGTGCAGCCAGGGCAACAGGCTGCGAAGGTCGTCCGCCAGGCGGTCGGCCAGATCGAGCGAGAAGCCGTTGCGGCACACCACCCTCAGCACGTGCAGGTCGTCCCGGTTGGGCGGGAAGGGGTAGGCCGGCACCAGCCAGCCCCACTCCCGCAGTCGCCGTGACACGTCGTAGACGTTGAACCGGGTGACGTCCTCGCCGGTGGTGAAGGCGAACACCGGCAGTTGGTCGCCCCGCGTGAGGAGCCGGAAGCAGCCGAGGTCCTCGATCCGCTCGGCGAGATGGGTCGCCACCCGCCGGAGGGCGCCCTGCACCTCGCGGAACCCCTCGTAACCGAGCCGGAGGAAGTTGTAGTACTGCGCGACGACCTGCGATCCGGACCGGGAGAAGTTGAGCGTGAACGTCGCCACGTCTCCGCCGAGGTAGTCCACGTGCTCCACCAGGTCACCGGGGAGCGCGTCCCGGTCCCGCCACAGGATCCACCCGAGCCCCGGGTAGACCATCCCGTACTTGTGCCCCGAGACGTTGATGGAGGCGACCCGTGGCAGGCGGAAGTCCCACACCAGGTCCGGTTCGAGGAAGGGGGCGATCATCCCGCCCGACGCGGCGTCCACGTGCACGGGCACGGACCACCCGGTGCGTTCCTCGAGCGCGTCGAGCGCCGCGCAGATGCCGGCGATCGGCTCGTAGCTACCGTCCATCGTGGAGCCCAGGACGGTGACGACGCCGATGGTGTTCTCGTCGCAGTGCCCGGCGGCCTCCTCGGCGCCCAGGTGGAACCGGTCGCCCTCCATGGGGACCATGCGGGGCTCCACCTCCCAGTAGTTGCAGAACTTCTGCCAGCACACCTGGGTGTTGACGCCCATGACCAGGTTGGGCCGCGCCCCGGCGGAGTAGCGGCCGGTGTTGCGCCGCATCCAGCGGCGTTTGAGCGCCATCCCGCCGAGCATGCACGCCTCGCTGGACCCGACGGTGGAGGTCCCCACCGAGGCGTCGGGGTCGGGGGCGTTCCACAGGTGGCCGATCATCGGGATGCAGCGCTGCTCCAGCTCGGCGGTCGCGGGATACTCGTCCCTGTCGATGAGGTTCCTGTCGGCCGTGTCGCCCATGAGCGCGTGCGCCTCCGGCTCCATCCAGGTGCTGACGAACGTGGCGAGGTTCAGCCGCGGGTTCCCGTCGAGCATCAGCTCGTCGCGGATGAGCCGGGACACGGTGGCGGGTGCCGTGGGCCCCTCCGGCAGCCGGCGCCGGGGAGGGACCGCCGTGATCCCGGAGGCGGGGTCGGTCGCCCCGAACAACGGGTTGACCCATACCGGCCGCTGCCTGACCTGCCTGCCTTCCCGTGGAGTCACCGTCCGCTCCTCTCCGTCTCGAGTCATTCAGGGCGTAACTGGTCTGAATGGGTGCATATCGAAAAAACTCGGTTTGACGACCGTGTACGTCGACTCCGGAACCTCCAGCCACATGCCGGGCAGGTCACGCAGGGGCTCGGACACGACGAGCCGCGCGTCGTCGGAGAGATCCACCGACCCGAACACCTCCGGATGCAGGTGCCGGAGAGTCTGGGTGTTCGCGCTGTGGAAGAGCGACCGCGAACGACCGTCGCTGGAGTAGCGGAAGGACCACACGCACTCCCCGTTCGACGCGGCCAGCGACATCTGGAGCGGGTTGTCCACGTCGTGCCGGCGCGCCGTCCGCTCCACGAGACCGGCCATCCGCTCCACCGCCCCCGGCGGGTCCTCGCGCAGCCCCAGCGTGAGCGCCAGGAAGAACATGACCTCCGAGTCCGTGGACCCCTCGATCGCCGGGAACAGGTCCGGGGCGACGGCCAGGACGAGATCCCGTTTGAGACGGCCGAACTCGCGGATCGCGCCGTTGTGCATCCACAACCAGGGGCCGTACCTGAACGGATGGCAGTTCGTCTGCTGTATCGCCGTTCCGGAGGACGCGCGCACATGCGCCATGAACAGCGGCGACTGGACGTGGCGGGCGAGTTCGCGGAGGTTGCGGTCGCCCCACGCGGGCTTGGTGTCCTTGAACACCGCGGGCGGCACGCCGCCGTCGCTGTAGTAGCCGACCCCGAACCCGTCGCCGTTCACCGTCTCCTCGCCGTACCTCGCGTGGAGACTCTGGTCGATCAGTGAGTTCTCCGGCTCGTAGAGCAGTTTCTCCAGGGCGATCGGCGAGCCGGTGTAGGTCAGCCAGCGGCACATGTGTCCTGTCCCCCCGTCACAGCGGTCCCGCCGCCTCAGCCCCGTCACATCGGCCGGCGTTCCGTGCGGGCGGGGCCGCGGCGGTACGACCCGCTTCCGCTCGATCGGCTCCGGGCTCGTCGGACGCCCGACGATCGAGCCTCATCGCCACGGCCCCCTCTGCCTGCCGTTCCCATCCGCGCCGGTTGTACGCGCGGTGAGGCTCTCCGCTCGGGCGGAGGGGGAGGGGGCTCGGCGTCAGCGGGTGCGCGGCCACGCCCCGTCGTAGTGGTAGCCCAGCTTCTCGATGTCCAGGACGCCCGCTACCGTGTCGCCGTACCGCGGCAGCCGGCTCTCCTCGGTGACGTTCCCGTACGCCGACCGGATCGGGGCCCCGGGATGCCGGGAGCGCCACATGTGCCACAGCAGGTCGCCGAAGCAGGCGACGACCCAGTAGAGGGGGTCGTTCGGGGCGGCGGGCTGGGCCAAATCGCCGCCGATGCCCATCTGCACGGCTCCGATGTGGATTTCCAGCTGCATGTTGAACACCTGGAAACTCGGATTCTTCAGCATGTTCGCGATGACCTCGGGGGTGCCCCACGCGGGAATCGTCTCGCCGTCGGCGTAGGAACGCCGGAGCGGATGAGTCCGCGGGATCTTGGCGGTCCACCCCGCGAACGCGCCGTCGAGCACGGCGTGATCGCGCGCGGCGCTTCCGTTCCCCCCGAAATACTCCTTCGACAGCACCGCCGAGCGCGCCGGCGCCCGGCCGTCGAGGGGCCAGTCCCAGTACGGCACGGACACGGCCGGATCGACGCGCCGGAGCTCCCGCTCGAAGTGCAGGAGGTATCTGCGCTGCCAGGGCAGGAAGTAGCCGTTGGCATGGGTGGTCGCGAAGCCGTCCGCGTAGGTCCCGACCAGCGCGTCGTAGGTTCCCCGCGCCTTGAGCGCGCGCACCGCCCGGACGAACGCCGCCCACTGCGCGGTGGTCATGTCGCCGACCCGCCGGCGGGTGGTCATGTCACCGGCCCGTCGGCCTGTGGTCATGTCACCGGCTCGCCGGCGGGCCGGCGGCCGGGCCGGGTCCGCGTGCGCCGCCGTCCCGCCCGTCCCCAGCGCCATCGCCGCCGTGCCCCACAACGCCGATGCCAGCATCTCCCGCCTGCTCGGCCCCCGCATTTCCGCCCCCCGGATGTCGCCGCGTCCCGTGGCCTGGTCCGACCGGCGCAAAGACTAGAACGAGAAAGCCGCCGGGCCGTGAATTTCGGGCCGTGTCGGCCGCGGGACAAAGCGCCCGTGGCGGTGGCGGTGGCGGTGGCGGTGGCGGTGAGTCGGAGCGGGGCGCGGGTGGTCGCCGCGGCGACGAGCGTGGGCCGGGGCGTCGTGGGCGGTCTTGTCGGTGCGGTGTGCCACTGTAGGAAGCGTGCGCCGCATCCACCCCTACTCCGAGGACGAGCCGGACATCCCCGCCGCCTACGCCTACCCGCGCGACCACTGGCTGCGCCTCAACATGGTGGCCAGCGCCGACGGCGCGGCCTGGGTCGAGGGCCATTCGGAGGGCCTGTCCGGCCGGGCCGACAAGCGGATCTTCGGACTGCTGCGCGGCCTGGCCGACGTGGTGCTGGCCGGGGCCGCGACGGTCCGCACGGAGGGATACCGCCCGGCCCGCCCCCGCGAGTCGTGGCGGGCCCTGCGGGAGGGCAGGCCCCCGGCGCCGCCCATCGCCGTCGTCACCCGCCGCCTCGACCTCGACCTCGAGGCCCCGCTGTTCACCGAGACCGAGCCGTACGCCCGGACGATCGTGATCACGACGGAGTCGGCGCCGAAGGACCGGCGCGAGGAGGCGGCGGGGCGGGCCGACCTGATCGTCGCGGGCGACGAGGCGGTCGATCTCGCGACCGCCGTGAGCGAGCTGCGCGACCGGGGGCTCGGCCGCGTCCTGTGCGAGGGCGGCCCCCGGGTGAACGCGCAGCTCGCCGCCGCCGGCCTGGTCGACGAACTGGCGCTGACCGTGAGCCCGCTGCTGACCGGCGGCGACGCGGCGCGCATACTGGACGGCGTCGCATCGCACACGCCGCTGACCCTCGCCCAGGTGCTCGAGGAGGACGGCTTCCTCTTCTGCCGATACATCAGGGAGACGCAGGATGAAGCTTCCGGTTGAGCCGCAGATTCCCGACCTGGAGCTGCCGGTCGTGCCGCCGGTCGCGCCGATGCTCGCCAAGGCCGTCAAGGCGCTGCCGAAGCAGGACGGCACGCTCTACTACGAGCCGAAGTGGGACGGTTTCCGCTGCATCGTCTTCCGGGACGGCGACGAGGTCTTCCTGGGCAGCAGGAACGAGCGGCCCTTCACGCGCTACTTCCCGGAGCTGGTCGAGGCCGTCAGGCGGGAGCTGCCGCCCAAGTGCGTGGTGGACGGCGAGATCGTGCTGATCAGGGGACAGTCGCTCGACTTCGACGCGCTGCAGCAGCGCATCCATCCCGCGCAGTCGCGGGTGCGGCTGCTGGCCGAGAACACGCCCGCGTCGTTCGTCGCCTTCGACCTGCTCGCCACCGCGACGGAGGACCTCATGGAGGCGCCGTTCTCCGAGCGGAGGGCGCGGCTGGAGGAGACGCTGGCGGGCGCGGGCCGGTCCGTACGGCTCACGCCGGTCACCCAGGACGAGGGCCGGGCCGCCGAGTGGTTCGACGCGTTCGAGGGCGCCGGACTCGACGGCATCGTCGTGAAGCCGGGCGACCAGCCGTACACGCCGGACAAGCGCGTGATGTTCAAGGTCAAGCACGAGCGGACGGCCGACTGCGTGGTGGCGGGTTACCGCGAGCACAAGTCCGGGCCGGTCGTCGGGTCGCTGCTGCTCGGGCTCTACTCACCGGACGGCCGCCTGCACCATGTGGGCGTCGCGGCGTCGTTCCCGATGAAGCGCCGTGAGGAGCTCGTCGAGGAGCTCGCGCCGTACCGGGTGCGGGACCTGAGCGAGCATCCGTGGGGACACTGGGCCGAGGTCGCCGCGGGCGGCGCCGAGGGCCAGCGCCTGCCCGGCGCCGTGTCGCGGTGGAACGCCAAGAAGGATCTGTCGTTCATCCCGCTGCGGCCCGAACGGGTGGTCGAGGTGGCCTACGACCACATGGAGGGCGACCGGTTCCGCCACACCGCCCAGTTCCGCCGCTGGCGGCCGGACCGCACTCCCGCGTCCTGCACCTACGAGCAGCTCGACCGCCCGGTGAGCTACGACCTCGACAAGATCCTCGCCCGCTGACCGTCCCGCCGCGGCACCGGGCGCGCCACGCGCGTGGCGTACGGCCCGATCCTGGCCGGTCCTGGCCGGGGCGGCGGGTCAGCCGGTGAGGGCGCGGACGGCGGCGGTGACGACGACGGCGACCGCGACGATCACCAGGAACGGCGCGCGCAGCAGCAGGGCGACGGCCGCCGCCGCGAGCCCGGCGGCCCGGGCGTCGACGACGAGCGTGCCGCCGTCGGCGAAGGTCTGCAGGGCGATCAGCGCGGCCAGCGCCGCGATCGGCACCAGCGCGGCCAGCCTGCGTACGAGCGGCCGTTCGAGCATCGCCGCCGGCACTGAGAGCCCGAGCAGCTTCACCGCGTAGCACCCGGCGGCGGTGACCACGATCGCGGCCCAGATCATCGGCGTCCTCCTTGAGGCGAGCGGCGGGCACGGCGGCGGACACGGCGGCGGGCACGGATCCGGGACACGGCGAGCACGGCCGGTGCGGCGAGCACGGCCACCAGCACCGGCACGCCCGCGGGCACGAACGGCACGCAGGCGAGGGCCAGCACGACGGCCAGCGCCGCCACCGCCGCCTCCTGCCGCGGGAAGGCCGTGCTCCCGGACGTGCCCCGGGACGTGCCTCCGGGCGTACCTGTGCCCGCCGGGCCCGTCTTCGCGACCGGCCGCTCGCCGGCAATGCCGCCGGGGACGAAAGCATCGGCCCCGGAGGCATCGGCCCCGGAGGCATCGGGCCCGGGAACGTCGGGCGCGGCGGAGCGGCCCCGGAGCATGGGGAGGAGCAGGGCGAGGAAGACGGCCGGGCCGGCGACGTCGAGCCCCCAGGCCGCCGGGTCGCCCAGCGCGGAGGCGCCCAGCGCGCCCAGGAACGTGGTGATGTTCCAGCCGGCGTACAGGCTGGCCCCGGTGACCGTGAACCCGAGCCGGGCCAGGCGCCGGTCGGACTGGGCCAGGGCCACGGCGGAGGTCTCGTCGATCACCCACTGCGCGGCGAACGGACGGACCGCCGCGGGGAGCCCCAGCAACTGCGACAGCCGCAGCCCGTAGAAGGCGTTGCGGACGCCGAGCAGCAGCGCCCCTGCCGCGGCGGCGAGCGGGTTCCCGCCGGTGCCGAGCGCGCCCACCAGCGCGAACTGGGACGCCCCGGTGAACACGAACAGCGACAGCACGCAGGTCTGCACGACGCTCATCCCCGCGCCCGCCGAGGTGACGCCGAACGCGAAGCCGGACAGGCCGACGGCCGTGCCCACCCCGAGGGCGTCCCGCACCACCGCCGCCCGGGGCTTCGGCGGCAGGCCGGCCTGCACTGATGTCCTGGTCACCCGCCTGAGGGTAACGAACTGGGCGCGATAGTCCCTTATGGGGGTCAGTGCCGCGTTCGTCCCAACGGTCACGCCGGGCGGGACGGGCACAACGGGTCCACCACAGACCCGCCAAGGCGGCCCGCGCACGGCCGTACGGTGCCCACCCGGGACCGGCCGCCCATGCGCGGCGCGCGTAGATCAGCCGGCGCAGACCAGGATCTGCATGGACCGGTCGGCGACGCAGACCTTGGCCCCGGCGGGCAGGCTCTCCTCGGCGTACGGGTCGTCGCGGACGCTCTCGTCGGCGGTGTCGAGGACGGGACGCCAGGCGGCCCCCAGCTCCGCGCCGGGAAGGGCGAACGTCAGGCTCTCGTGGTGCGCGTTGATCAGCAGCAGGAACGTCTCGTCCCTGATCCGCTCGCCGCGCGGGCCGGGCTCGCCGATCGCCTCGCCGTTGACGTAGACCCCCAGCGATTTCGCGTATCCCGTGTGCCAGTCGCTGTCGGTCATCTCCGTGCCCGAGGGCGTGAGCCAGACGATGTCCCTGCTGCCGCCCCCGACCGTGCGGCCGTGGAAGAACCGGCGCCGCCGGAAGACGGGATGCGCCCGTCGTAAGGCGGCCAGGCGGCGGACGAAGTCCAGCAGATCGTCCTCCTGCCGCAGCAGCGACCAGTCGATCCAGGAGACGTCGTTGTCCTGGCAGTAGGCGTTGTTGTTGCCGTGCTGGGTGCGGCCGAACTCGTCGCCCGCCAGCAGCATCGGCACGCCCTGGGACACGAACAGCGTGGCGAGCAGGTTGCGCCGTTGCCGCCGGCGCAGCCGCACGATCGCCGGGTCCTCCACCGGGCCCTCGGCGCCGCAGTTCCAGGAGCGGTTGTCGTCGGTGCCGTCGCGGTTGCCCTCGCCGTTGGCCTCGTTGTGCTTGTGGTCGTAGGAGACGAGATCGGTGAGGGTGAACCCGTCGTGGGCGGTGACGAAGTTGATCGAGGCCACCGGGCGGCGGCCGCTGCTGGCGTACAGGTCGCTCGACCCGGCCAGGCGCGAGGCGAACTCGGGCAGCGTCTGGGAGGCGCCGCGCCAGAAGTCGCGCACGGAGTCGCGGTACTTGCCGTTCCACTCGGTCCACAACGGCGGGAAGTTGCCGACCTGGTAACCGCCGGGGCCGACGTCCCACGGCTCGGCGATCAGCTTGACCTGCGAGATGACCGGGTCCTGCTGGATGAGGTCGAAGAACGCGCTCAGCCGGTCCACGTCGTGCAGTTCCCGCGCCAGGGCGGCGGCGAGGTCGAAGCGGAAACCGTCCACGTGCATGTCGAGCACCCAGTAGCGCAGCGAGTCCATGATCAGCTGGAGCGCGTGGGGCGAGCGGACGTTCAGCGAGTTGCCGCACCCGGTGTAGTCGAGGTAGTAGCGGCGGTCCTCCTCGCGCAGGCGGTAGTAGGCGACGTTGTCGATGCCGCGGAAGCCCAGCGTCGGCCCCATGTGGTCGCCCTCGGCGGTGTGGTTGTAGACCACGTCGAGGATCACCTCGATGCCCGCCTCGTGCAGGGCGCGCACCATCGCCTTGAACTCCTGGACCTGCTCCCCGCGCTGCCCGGAACTGGCGTACGTGTTGTGCGGCGCCATGTAGGCGATCGTGTTGTAGCCCCAGTAGTTGGTCAGCCCCCTGGCCACCAGGAAGTGCTCGGGAACGAACTGGTGGACGGGCATGAGCTCGACCGCCGTGACGCCGATCGACAGGAGGTGGTCGATCACAGCCGGGTGCGCGAGCCCGGCGTAGGTGCCCCGCTGTCCCTCCGGGACGGAGGGATGGCGCATGGTCAGGCCGCGCACGTGCGCCTCGTAGATCACCGTCTCGTGGTACGGCGTGCGGGGCGGCCGGTCGTTGCCCCATTCGAAGAACGGGTTCACGACCACGTTCTTCGGCATGTACGGCGCGGAGTCCTCGGTGTTGAGCCGGCCGGGGTCGGCGAACTGGTAGGAGAACAGCGACTGGTTCCACCGCACCGAGCCCTCGATCGCCTTGGCGTACGGGTCGAGCAGCAGCTTGGACGGATTGCACCGGTGCCCGTGCTCGGGCCGGTAGGGCCCGTGCACGCGGAAGCCGTACCGCTGTCCGGGCATGATCCCCGGCACGTACCCGTGCCAGACGAACCCGTCGACCTCGGGCAGATCGACGCGGGTCTCCCCGCCTCTGTCGTCGTACAGGCACAGCTCGACCCGCTCGGCCGCCTCCGAGAACACCGAGAAGTTGGTGCCCACACCATCCCAGGTGGCGCCGAGCGGGTAGGGCTCTCCAGGCCAAACCTCGCGCATGTAACCTCATTCTCCACTGCCGGGGCGAATCGTGCACCCGCGACGACCCCTGCTCTCGCCCGGGAATGCGGGAGCCCCCGCCGGACCGGGTCCGGCGGGGGCTCCCCGCTGACGCTCAGCCGACGAGTTCGGCCTTGAGGCTGATCGTCGTGCCGGCGAGCGCCTTACTCACCGGGCAGTTCGCCTTGGCCGTCTCGGCGGCCTGCTGGAAGTCCTCGGCCGAGATGCCGGGCACCTGGGCCCGTACGGAGATCACGATGCCGGTGATGCCCTCACCGGGCTGGAAGGTCACGTCCGCCCGGGTCTCGACCGACTGCGGCGGGGTGCCCGCCTGGGCCAGGCCGTGGGACAGGGCCATCGAGAAGCACGAGGAGTGGGCGGCCGCGATCAGCTCCTCCGGGCTCGTCTTGCCGTTGGCCTGCTCGGCCCGGGAGGGCCAGGAGACGTCGAAGGTGCCGACGCCGGAGGAGTCGAGCGAGACGGTGCCCGAACCGTCGAGCAGCGCGCCCTTCCACTGCGTCGTCGCGGTACGAGTGGTCGCCATGGCGATATCCCTTCAGTAAGCGGAGCCTATCCACAGTGACCTTAACGCCGCCGCCGGTGCGCCGGGCTCACCGGCATGGCCGGTCGGCTCACGCCGGCGCCGCGCGGTCGAGGATCGCATCGAGGTCGAGGCCGGTCGGCAGCGTGCCGAAGGCGCGCCCCCAGTCGCCGGACAGGCGCGAGGCGCAGAACGCGTCGGCCACCGCGGCGGGGGCGTGCCGTACGAGCAGGGACGCCTGCAGGACCAGCGCCATCTCCTCGGCCACCCGGCGCGCGTCGGCCTCTCCCGCCGAGGCGAGCGTCTTGAGCGCCCGCTCGGCCGCGTCGGCGACCCGTCTGTCCTCGGCCGCCGCCACCTCGGCGAAGAACGCCTCGACCGCCTCCGGCTCCCTGGCCAGCACCCGCATGAGGTCGAGGGCGGCCACGTTGCCCGAGCCCTCCCAGATGCCGTTCAGCGGCGACTCGCGGAACAGCCGGGGCATCTGCGACTCCTCGACGTAGCCGTTGCCCCCGAGGCACTCCAGCGCCTCGGCCGCGTGGACCGGCGCCCGCTTGCACACCCAGTATTTGGCGGCGGCGAGCGCGGCCCTCCGGAACAGGCCCTCGGCCGCGTCGCCCCGGATCGCCCGGTCGGTCGCCCCCGCCAGGCGCGTCATGAGCGTGGTCGCCGCCTCGGACTCCAGCGCCAGGTCGGCGAGCACGGAGCGCATCAGCGGCTGCTCGGCCAGCGTCCGGCCGAACGCCTCGCGGTGACGGGCGTGGTGGAGCGCCTGCGTCAGCCCGTACCGCATGCCGGCGGCCGAACCGATCACGCAGTCGAGCCTGGTCATGTTCACCATCTCGATGATCGTGCGGACGCCCCGGCCCTCCTCGCCGACGAGGAAGGCGACGGCGCCGTCGTACTCGACCTCGGCGGAGGCGTTCGACCGGTTGCCGAGCTTGTCCTTCAGCCGCATCAGCCGCATCGCGTTGCGGGTGCCGTCGGGCAGCACGCGGGGGAGCAGGAAGCACGACAGCCCGCCCGGGGCCTGCGCCAGCACCAGGAACACGTCGCACATCGGGGCGGAGTTGAACCACTTGTGGCCGGTCAGGGCGAAGCTGCCGTCGCCCAGCGGCTCGGCCCGGGTGGTGTTGGCCCGCACGTCGGAGCCGCCCTGCTTCTCGGTCATCGCCATCCCGGCCAGCACGCCCCGCTTCTCCTGCGGCGGGCGCAGCCCGAAGTCGTACGTCCGGGAGGCCAGCAGCGGCTCCCACTCCGCCCGCAGCGACGGCGAGTGCCGCAGCGCGGCCACGGCGGCGTACGTCATGGAGATCGGGCAGCCGTGCCCGGCCTCGACCTGGGACCAGGTGAAGAACTTGGCGGCCCTGGCGACGTGTGCCCCCGGCCGTGCCGACGTCCAGGGGGCGGCGTGCGCGCCGCTCTCGACCGCGACCGCCATGAGCTCGTGCCAGGCCGGGTGGAACTCGACCTCGTCGATCCTGTTGCCGTACCGGTCGTGGGTGCGCAGGACGGGCGGGTGCTCGTTGGCCAGCCGCCCCCACTCCTGCGCCTTCGCCGAGCCGGCCAGCAGGCCGAGCTGACGCAGCTCTCCGGTCGCCCAGTCCGCCCCTTCCCTGGCGAGCCCCTCCAGCAGCGCGTGATCGGCCGAGACGTCGTGGCCGGTCAGCTGGGGCACCTGGTTGGTCACGTCGTGGGTCACTGGGTCCTCCTGCGGTCGATGCCGTGACTCGTCCATGCGGGACGTCCACGATGCGGGGAGTCCGTTATTGCTGGGACTCCATCTCAACACTCCGCGCGGCCGGGACAAACACCGGGCGGAGTCCGGGTCCGGTCAGGCGCCCGAGATCTCCAGACCGAGCTCCTGGGCCGCCTCCAGGGCGAGATCGCGCGCGTAGTCCTGGTCGGCCCCCGCCTCGCACAGCACCCGGTGGATGCCGTCGAGCGCGCGCCGGTCCCCGCGCCCGGCCAGGCCCCGCGCGGCCTCGGCCACCGTCGTCAGATCGCGGTCCGCCAGCCGTGTGATCAGGGCGTCCCTGATGCGGGCGGTGTCGGCGGCCAGGCCCGCGATACCCATCGTCGCCCAGTCGCGCACCTCGTCGTCGGGGCACTCGCTCAGCCGGATCAGCGTGGCCAGCCCGTCCTCGTCGTCCGGAGGCAGGACCGCGGCGAGCGCGATGGGATCGTGGGCGGTCGGCTTCCGGCCCGGGCTGTTGACGATGCTCAGCACCTCGGGGAGCGCCCGCTCGTCGGCGTGGTGGCCGAACGCGTGCAGCAGCGCCTCGACGACCGCCGGCTCGATCTCTTGCCGGGCCATGTCGCGGAGGATCGTCAGAGTGCGGTCCCGGTCGGGAGCGCGCCCCGCGTCCCGGCCGGGCCCCGATTCCTGGCCGATCCACGTCTCCCGCACCGCCTCCCGGCCGGGCCGCGTCTCCTGGCCGAACTCCGCGAGCACGTCGACACCGAACTCCCGCTCCACCGGGTCGTCGCTCTCGCACAGCCGGGCCAGCGCGAGGAAGGTCTTCTCATCGTGGCGGGACTGCAGCGCGTGGACGGCGGCCCACCACGTCTCGTCGTCCTCGTCCAGGTCGCGGTACGGCAGCACGCGCCTGAGGAGCGCATCCGCGGGCGGTCGCAGGCCGAGCGCCGACTCCAGGACCGTCGCGACGGCGGCGTGCCCGCGCTGGCGGGTGATCGAGTAGCCGCCGTCGGCGCCTCGCGCCTCGACCGTGACCCGCCGGGTGCCGTCCGGCGCGGAGCCGTGCGCCACCAGCACGGTGTGCTCGCCCTCCACCCTCGCGGAGACCTCCTCGCGCAACATGGCTTCGAGGTCCACCGCCGCGAGGCGTGTGGCGATCTCCAGCGGGGTCGCGCCGTCCCAGCCGGGCGCGGACGGGTCGGCGCCGTGCTCGAGCAGCGACCAGACGATCCCGTACGCCCCGAAGATCGCGGCCAGCGTCAGCGGGGTGTCGCCGTCGTCGTCGGCCCGGCCGGGGTCGGCCCCCGCGTCGAGCAGGATGTCGGCCGACTCGAGGTTGCCGTTGGCCGAGGCCCACAGCAGGGCCGTCCAGCCGCCCTCCTCCGCCGCGTCGGGGTCGGCGCCGCCGTCGAGCAGCGCCTGCACGGTCTCGGCGTGGTCCCAGCACGCCGCGGCGCAGAGCGGAAGGCCCTCCTCGTGCCCCCCGCTCGGCCGGTCGGGGTCGGCGCCGTACTCCAGCAGCAGCCTGACGATGTCGTGGTGACCGGCGACGGCCGCCCGGTAGAGCGGCGTCGTTCCCTGAGCGGGGTTCACGGCGGTGTCCGGGTGCAGCATCGCCGCCACCCGCGCGACGTCCCCTCCCGCTATCGCCTCGAGCAACCTGCTGCGGGTCACGTTTCCATGCTCACACAGCCCCGGGCGGCGTCGTCGTCAGGGATCGTCCTCCCGCCGCACCCGGGAACGGTTGCGGGATCGTTCCCGAGGAGGATGGGGGAGCGGCACCGGCCGGGATACGGTGAAGGGCGTGACTGATCCGGGTGGAATGCGGGCATCCGACGCCGAACGCGAGTCCGTGGTGGAGCGGCTGCGGGTGGCGTCCACGGAGGGACGGCTGACCCTCGCCGAACTGACCGAGCGTACCGAGGCCGCCTACCTGGCGCAGACCCACGGCGAACTCGCCCAGATCACCGCCGACCTGCCGGGTGCCGCCCCCGTCTCCGCCCCCGTCTCCGCCCCCGCTCCTGTGGCGCCGGCCGCCCCGCTCAGCAGGACGCGCAAGTGGATCGTGGCGGTGATGGGCGACGCCAAGAGGACCGGCACGTGGCGGATCGACGACGGCCTCGGCGCGGTCTGCGTGATGGGCGACGTGGTCCTCGACCTGCGCGAGGCCGAGGTGCGCGGGCGTGAGGTGGACATCGTCGCCACGTGCGTGATGGGTGACGTGAAGATCATCGTGCCGGACGGCGTCGACGTCCAGCTCTCCGGCGTCACGATCATGGGGGACAAGAAGGTCCAGGTGGTCGAGGCCCCACGTGGCCAGTCCGCTCCCGTGGTCAAGGTCACGGCGTACGTGCTCATGGGCGACGTTAAGATCATCGGCGACTCCCGGGCCAAGCCGATCAAGCGCGGCTGGCACGCGTGGAGCGAGTGGTGGCAGGAGCGCCGCCGGAGCCCGGGCTACGGCGGATACGACCTCCCCGACCGCCGCCACCACGGCCTGCACTGATCCGGGCCTCCCTGGTCCGGTCAGCCCGCCGTGCCCGGCGGCGAGTTCCTTCGCGGCATGAATGAAAATTTCACCACGGGTAACGCCGATCCGTTGAGCCGCCTCGCGACAACGCCCAGTCAGCCCACGCTCGGAATCATGGGGTCGACGCGAACGGGTGCGCCGGGCGCTTGACAGCGGCGCTCTGTCTCGTATTTGCTCCGCCCGACACCACCGCCACCCACCCCGACGGAGAGGGACTCGACCGGCAGACAGAATGTTAGCGTTAACAACGGGACGCCCCGCGCGGAAGCGACCGGATTGCCTGCGACCCCCACGGCACCACGTCACGGCTGCCCCTTACGGGCCACACATCGAGGTCCGGCACGCCCGACCGGCGATGTCGGCGCCGCCAAGCATCACCTCCGAGCCGGGCCGGCCCTCGGCGAAACCCCTGCACAGTCTCTTGGCGAGCCGCCTGCGACCTGGCAGGCGCACTACCGGGCTGGAGCTCCTCGGCGCCTCCACCCCGGAAACCGCGGGGCTTCACTCCACCACGGTGGCCGGCGCCCGGGGTGAGGCGTTCTATGTCAGAGCTCGACAAGGAGGAACACAACGGTGCGAAGACATGTGAGTGAGTCTCCGGAACACGGTGCCGCCGGCGGACTCGGGCCGCGGCCAGGCCGGGGACGCCGCTTGATGCACCGCATGATGGCCGCGACGGTGGTCGTCCTCGGGCTGCTCTCGGTGACCATCGCGACTCACACGGCATCGGCCGCCGACAATCCCTATCAGCGGGGTCCCGACCCCACCCTGGCCAGTGTGTCGGCCACCCGGGGGACGTTCGCCACCGCGCAGGTCAGCGTGCCGGCCGGGAACGGCTTCGCCAGCGGTGTGATCTACTACCCGACGGACACCAGCCAGGGGACCTTCGGCGGCGTCGCGATCGTGCCGGGCTACTCCGCCCTGTTCGCCAACGAGGAAGCGTGGATGGGCCCCTGGCTCGCGTCCTTCGGCTTCGTCGTGATCGGGATCGAGACCAACAGCCGCACCGACAGCGCGGACGCCCGGGGAACCCAGCTGCTCGCCGCGCTGGACTACCTCACCCAGCGCAGCGCGGTGCGCGACCGGGTCGACCCCAACCGGTTGTCGGTGATCGGTCACTCCGCGGGCGGAGCCGGCGTCCTGTCCGCGCTGCTCCGGCGGCCCACGCTGAAGGCCGCGGTGGGGCTCGCGCCCGGCTCGCCCGTCGGGGACTACAGCCTGTACAACGACCGCGTGCCGACGATGTTCATCTCCGGTGAGAGGGACACGACCGTCACGCGGTCCTACCTCAACGGGCTGTACACCACGATCCCGGCCTCGACGCCGAGCGCGTGGGTGGAGATCACCGGCGTGGACCACCTGTTCGCGACCCGCGCGAACACCACCGAGATGCGGGTGCTGATCCCCTGGTTGAAGATCTTCCTGGACAACGACACCCGGTACACCCAGTTCCTGTGCCCGCAACTGGCGGACCCCGGCAACGTCTCGATGTACCGGAACAAGTGCCCGTACGTGCCGCCGGGCGGATCGTCTCCGTCAGCGAGCCCGTCCACGTCTCCGTCCGCCAGCCCGTCGACATCGCCATCCGCGAGCCCGTCGGTCTCGCCGTCGCCGTCGCCGTCGCCGTCGCCGTCCGCCAGCCCGTCGACGTCGCGCGCCTGCACGGCGAGCTACCGTACGGTGAACTCGTGGTCCGGGGGCTTCCAGGGCGAGGTCACGGTGACGGCGGGCACTTCGGCGATCAACGGGTGGACCGTCGGCTGGACGCTGAGCGGCGGCCAGACGATCAACCAGTTGTGGAACGGCACACTGAGCGCCAACGGCTCCGCGGTCAGAGTGACGAACGTTTCGTACAACGGCTCGATCCCCGCGTCCGGCTCGAGCACGTTCGGCTTCCTCGGCACCGGTACGCCGTCGAACCCCACCCTCACATGCACCAGCCCGTGATCCCTGCAGGCACGCCGTAGCGTGTTCAGAGTGAGCGCGGCGGACCCCGGAGCCGATGACGGTCCGCCGCGCTTCGCCGCCTTCGGCCTCGCACGGCTTCGCAGGGCTACCACCGTCGACGGCCCGGGCGCGGGCACGCACGCGACGGGCGTGATCCCACTGTGGCGTCAGGCGGCCTCGGAGGCGGCGCGCACGGCCTGGGCGTGCCGTTCGAGCAGGAGCGCGGCAAGTTCGGGAGCGGGACCGAGGACGCCGGCCACGGCGTGCGCCCCGGCCTCCAGGGTGTCGCGCTCCACCTTGTCGGCGAAATAGCCGGGGGCCAGCAGGTACGGCGCCACCACGACCCTCGGGGCGCCCGCACGCGTCAGCCGTACGACCTCGTCCGAGGGCGTGGGGGCCGTGGCCGAGGCGTAGGCGGCGGTGACCGACCACCAGGGGCGGGTGCGCGCCCACTCGCGGGCGACGGCGGCGATCGTCGCGTTCGCCCGGCGGTCGCTGGAGCCGGCCGAGACGAGCACCACGGCCGTCTCCGGGTCGCCGATCTCCACGCCGGCCTCGGCGAGGCGGCGTTCGAGGGCCCGGACGAGCAGCGGATGCGGGCCGAGTGTGGGGCCGCAGACGGCCCGCAGTCGCGGGGCGCGGCCTGCCGCCTCCCGCAGCGCCGCCGGGATGTCCACGCGGCTGTGGTAGGCGGCGGTGAGCAACAGGGGGAGCACGACGGCCTCGTCCAGCCCGGACAGCGCCTGCGGCAGCGAGGGCGTGGCGTGGTCGAGATAGGCGGCGCGGACGTCCAGGTCGGGCCGCGCCCGCCGTACGCCGTCGAGCAGCGCCTCCACGGTCGCGGCGGCGCGCGGGTCGCGGGACCCGTGCGCCACCGCGACCAGCGGCGCGCCTTCGTGCGGGACGGTCACAGGTGGATGCCGCATTCGATCTTGCCGAGGCCGGCCCAGCGGCCGCTGCGCGGGTCCTCGCCCGGCGCCACGCGGCGGGTGCAGGGGGCGCAGCCGATCGAGGGGTAGTCGTCGTAGTGCAGCGGGTTGATCAGGACCCCGTTGTCGGCGATGTAGTTGTCGACGTCCTCCTGGGTCCACCGGGCGATGGGGTTGACCTTCACCATCTGCCGCTTGGCGTCCCACTCCACGACCTTGGTGTTCGCGCGGGTGGGCGACTCGTCGCGGCGGATGCCCGACACCCAGGCGAGGTACGGCTCCAGCGCCCGGTTGAGCGGCTCGACCTTGCGCAGGTAGCAGCACAGGTCGGGGTTGCGCCCGTACAGGCGCGGCCCGAGGTCGCGGTCCTGCTCCTCGACGGTCCTGGACGGCTTCACGTTGATCACGTTGACCTGGTAGACCGCCTCGACCGCGTCCCGGGTGCCGATGGTCTCGGCGAAGTGGTAGCCGGTGTCGATGAACAGCACGTCGACGCCGGGCTTGACCCTGCTGACCAGGTCGATCAGCAGGGCGTCGCTCATCGACGAGGTGAGACAGAGGCGGTCGCCGAAGGTGGCCGCGGCCCAGCGGATGATCTCCCGGGCGGGCGCGTCCTCAAGGAAGCGCGCCGCGGACTCCACGATGCCCTGAAGGTCCAGCGTGACCCGCTGCCGCTCCAGTCCTGCCTCTATCTCCGCCACCGACATCGTTACTCCTCACACGTCGTTCACTGATTCATCGGATGATTGGACGAAAGCCTTCGGGGATCACGAACGCACGCCGAGGCCGAGGAATTTCACCCGGAAGGCGCGGGCGCAGGACCTGCAGTACCATCCGTGGCTCTCCTCCTCGGTCACGTAGGGCTCCAGGTCCTCCTCGCCGCAGTACGGGCAGTAGAACGGCGCCGCCCTCTCGGTCGTCACTTGAGGTCGGCCTCGTCGGCGCGCTTGACCCATTCGGCGAAGGACTCGCCCTCGTTCTTCTGCTTCTCGTAGTTGCGTACGACCCGCTCGACGTAGTCGGGCAGGTCCTCGGCCGTGGTCTTGAGGCCGCGGACCTTCCTGCCGAAGCTCGGGCTCAGGCCGAACGAGCCGCCCAGGTGCACCTGGTAGCCCTCGACCTGCTCACCCTTGTCGTTGACCACGAGCTGGCCCTTGAGGCCGATGTCGGCCGTCTGGATGCGGGCGCAGGAGTTCGGGCAGCCGTTGATGTTGATGGTCAGCGGCTCGGCGAAGTCCGGCAGGCGCCGCTCCAGCTCGTCGATCAGCTCCGACGCGGCGTTCTTGGTCTCCACGATCGCGAGCTTGCAGTACTCGATGCCGGTGCAGGCCATCGTCTGGCGACGGAACGTGGAGGGGTTGACCCGCAGGTCGGCGGCCTCCAGCTCGGCCACGATGGACTCCACCCGGTCGGGCGCGACGTCGAGGATGACCATCTTCTGCTCGACCGTCGTCGCCACCCGGCCGGACCCGTGGCGCTCGGCGATGTCGGCGATGCGGTGCAGCAGGTCGCCGCTGAGCCGGCCCACCCGGGGCGCGAAGCCGACATAGTAGTTGCCGTCACGCTGGAGGTGGACGCCGACGTGGTCGCGCCGGTCTCCCCGCGGCGCCGCGGGGGCCGGGCCGTCGGGCAGCTCGTACTTGAGGTACTCGGTCTGCAGCACCTCGCGGAACTTCTCCGGGCCCCAGTCGTTCATCAGGAACTTCAGCCGCGCCCTGCCGCGCAGCCGGCGGTAGCCGTAGTCGCGGAAGATGCCGGTGACCCCGGCCCACACCTCGTGCGCCTGCTCGGGCCGGACGAACACGCCGAGCCGCTTGGCGAACATCGGGTTGGTCGACAGGCCGCCGCCCACCCACAGGTCGAAGCCGGCCTCGCCCTGCTCGTTCTGCACGCCGACGAACGCGATGTCGTTGATCTCGTGGACCGTGCAGTGCGCGGCGCAGCCGCTGATCGCGGTCTTGAACTTGCGCGGCAGGTTGGAGAACGCCGGATCGCCGATGTACCGCTCGCGGATCTCCTGCAGCTGGGGCCGTCCGTCGATCACCTCGTCGGCGTCGATCCCCGCGAGGGGGCAGCCGAGCATGCCGCGCGGGGTGTCGCCGCACGCCTCGGTGGTGGACAGGCCCACGGCCTCCAGGCGCGTCCACATGTCCGGCACCGACTCGATCTCCACCCAGTGGAGCTGGATGTTCTGCCGGTCGGTGACGTCGGCGGTGCCCCTGGCGTAATCGTTGGAGACGTCGGCGATCACCCGGAGCTGCTCCAGGCTGAGCTGGCCGCCGTCGGTCCGGATGCGGATCATGAAGTAGCGGTCGTCGAGCTCCTCGGGCTCCAGGACGGCCGTCTTGCCGCCGTCGATGCCCGGCTTGCGCTGGGTGTACAGGCCGTACCAGCGGAAGCGGCCGCGCAGGTCGGCGGGGTCGATGGAGTCGAAGCCGCCCTTCGAGTAGATGTCGATGATGCGCTGGCGGACGTTCAGCCCGTCGTCGGCCTTCTTGTTCTCCTCGTTCTTGTTCAGCGGCTCACGGTAACCGAGAGCCCACTGACCTTCGCCACGCGGGCGCTTGTGATGGCGGTTCGCCGGGCGGGCCGGGGTGCTCATGGGCACACGTCCTTCTCCGAGGCTCGGTCTGAGATCGGTGTTCGGCGGGACCCGGCGCAGGCGGCCTCTCACCTCGCCGTCGAGTGTGAGGGCATACGAAAACGACGCCTGGCCGAGCGCCCGAATGGATCAGCGGAGGGCGACGGTCAGCCGGCGTCGATACAGATCGCGCTACGGACACGCAGGAGATCGACGTGGCGTCGCACGACGAGCAACGGGTCCGCTGGCATGTCCCAAACGATACCTCTGAGATCCTGGATGTCCAAGTTCGTGTCCAGGATGCGGGATTGTGACGGCAATGTGACGCGGGGTCGTCACCCCTTGCGCATCCAGTTCTCCGGCGGCTCGGCCTCGCGGTCCCTCTCGGACGGCTCCTGGTGCTGGCAGTCGCACCAGGACCCGCCGCGGCACTCCTCGTGCCGGTGCTCCCTGCACGCTGGGCAGATCATGTCTCCATTGTTCACCCCCTGTCACGGGCGAATGACAAGGGGGCACGGTGAACGGTTCGTGAGCGATCCTCGCGAGAGGAGGGCAGGGGCCCCTATTCTGGGCGGCGACAATCCGCTCGCAGGTCACGTACTAAGCGCCCCGGCAGCGGGTACAGCCCAGTTCTCATGACCGATTGGGTGCCATGACCTCCACGGACGCGCCGTCGCGCAGGCCTCGGCGCAACACGCGCAAGGGCATGACGATCGCCCGGGCGCGCCTGACGTGGCTGCGCGACACGAACATCTGGTCCCTGGTCAAGGCGACCACGATGGCCGGCGTCAACTACCGGGTGACCGGCCTGGCGGGCGAGGCGGCGTTCTTCGCGCTGCTGTCGCTGCCGCCGTTCGTGCTCGGGCTGCTCGGCGTCATGGGCCATCTCAGCGGGTGGATCGGCGAGTCCACCGTCGGTGAGATCAGAAGCTGGGTCGTGGCCCAGTCGGAGCTGCTGTTCACCCACAACACCGTCGAGCGGGTCGTGAAGCCGCTGCTCGCCGACGTGCTGAGCGGCGGGCAGGTCTCGCTGATCTCCGTCGGCTTCCTGCTGTCGCTGTGGTCCGGCTCCCGTGCCCTGTTCGTCTACGTGGACCTGATATCCATCGCGTACGGGCTGGGGGAGACCCGGGGGATCATCCGCACCCGGGTGCTGTCGTTCTTCCTCTACCTCGCCGCGCTGGTGATCGGGCTGGTCGTCATGCCGGTCCTGGTCATCGGGCCCACCCTGATGTCCAACGCCCTGCCCAGATACGCCGTGCTCGTGAACGTCCTCTACTGGCCCGTGGTCGTCATCGGCTCGGTGCTGGTGCTCACCGTGCTGTACCACGTGAGCGTGCCGCACCGGACGCGCTGGTGGCGCGAGACCCCGGGGTCGGTGCTGGCGCTGGTGATCTGGATCGTGTGCGCCGCGTTCCTGCGCGAGGTGCTGGCGGCCTGGTTCACCCCGCTGTCGATCTACGGCTCGCTCGCGGCGCCGATCGCCGTGCTGCTGTGGCTCTACATCACCGCGCTCGCCGTGCTCATCGGGGCGACCCTGAACGCGGAGGTGGACCGGCTGTGGCCGCTCGGCGGTGCCAGCAGGGACGAGCACCATCACCGCAAATCCGGTAAAGGCTGATCCATACCGACAGCGGTGGAAGGATGGCGTCGATGGACGCGCAGCCTTCCGCCGGCGACCCCACAGCGACCCACCGGCGCACGATCGGCCCCTATGTCCCCGTACGCCGCCTGGGGGAGGGCGGCATGGGCATCGTCTATCTCGCCAGGGACCCGCGGGGCCGCCAGGTGGCCCTCAAAGTCATGCGATCGGAGCTGGCCACCCAGGAGGAGTTCCGGGCCCGGTTCCGCAAGGAGGCGGAGGCCGCCCAGCGGGTCGCCAGGTTCTGCACCGCGCCGCTCCTCGACGCCGGGCGGGACGGCGACCGGCACTACCTCGTCACCGAGTACGTCGACGGCCCGGACCTGTCGTCGGTCATCGACGCGCAGGGCCCGCTGTCCGGTTCCAACCTCGACGCGCTCGCCGTCGGCGTCGCGACCGCCCTCGCCGCCATCCACGGGGCGGGGATCGTGCACCGCGACCTCAAGCCGTCCAACATCCTGCTCTCGCCCCTCGGCCCCCGGGTGATCGACTTCGGCGTGGCCCAGCTCGCCGACACGCTGGCCGAGCGGACCGGGACCGTGATCGGGACGCCCAGTTACATGTCCCCGGAACAGGCGCGCGGGGAGCCGGTGACCTCCGCGGCCGACGTCTTCGCCTGGGGCTGCGTGATCGCGTACGCCGCGACCGGCAGGCCGCCGTTCGGCGGCGGCGCCGCGCCCGAGGTCCTCTACCGGGTCGCGCACCACGTGCCGTACCTGACCGGGCTCGACGAGCGCCTGCGGCCCCTGGTCGAGCAGGCGCTGGACAAGGACCCCGGCCGGCGGCCGAGCGCCCAGCGGCTCCTCGACCGGCTGCTCGGCCGGGAGGAGGTGGCGGTCGAGGCCGCCACGAGGATCGTCAGCGACATCTGGGCGACCCCCGCCGAGACGACCCGCCGTGCGGGCGCCGCGGGGGACGGCGCGAAGGCGGGCGGCGCGGAAGCCGGCACGGACAGGCGGGGCGGCCGCCGCTGGGCGCCGGTGGCGGCGGTCTGCGGGGCGCTCGCGGTGGCCGCCGCGGTCCTGATCTTCGCACTGCGTCCTTTCGGCGGCGGGACGACGCCGCCGAAAGGCCCGCTGGCGTCCAGGGACATCAAGGTCAACGGGCATCCGCTCCACGTCACGGTCGACGCCGTGAAGCGCCGCGGGACCTCGGTGACCGTCCAGTGGACGGTCACGATGACCGGCAGCGAGGGATCGTGGTGGCCGAGGGACCTGTTCGGCGACGAACTGTCCGGCGCGGGCCTCGTGGACCCGCCCAGCGGGTCGAAGTTCCTGCCCGCGCGCAAGGACGACCGCTGCGTGTGCGTCGCCCTTCCGGCCCAGTGGCTGCATCCGGGTGACGTGCTCCCTCTCTGGGCCACGTACACCGGCGTACCGCAGGACCTGGAGACGATCGGGGTCGACGTCCCCGGGTTCGGGCTCTTCGCCGACGTTCCGATCTATGACGGCTGACCGGACCGCCGCCGTAGTCCGTACAGTCCGGGAATTCGACGCGAAAGACTGATCTATCCGCCACCATTAGGCAGGTGACGACGCCGATTCCTCCCACTGACGACGCGTCGACGTCCCCGGCGTCGCCGCGGCCCTCGATCGGGGGTTACACACTGCTACGGCGGCTTGGTGAGGGCGGGATGGGAATCGTCCATCTCGCGCGTGATCCGTCGGGCCGGCCGGTGGCCGTCAAGATCATGCGCCCGGAACTGGCGGCCGGGCCGGAGTTCCGGCGCAGGTTCGCCCAGGAGGCGCAGGCCGCCCAACGGGTCGCCCCGTTCTGCACCGCGGCCGTGCTCGACTCCGGACTGGACGGTGACCAGGCGTATCTGGTCACCGAGTACGTCGAAGGGCCCGACCTCGGCTCGCTGATCAGGGATCAGGGTCCGCTCACCGGCGGAAGCCTGCAGGCCCTGGCCGTCGCGACGGCCGCCGCCCTGGTCGCCATCCACGCGGCCGGCGTCGTGCACCGGGATCTGAAGCCGTCGAACATCCTGCTCGGCGTGCTCGGGCCCAAAGTGATCGATTTCGGCATCGCCCGGCTGGCCGACGCCGACGCCACCCGGACGGGTTCCGTCGTGGGCACCCCCTCATACATGGCCCCGAAGCAGGCGAGCGGCGAACCGATCACGGCGGCGGCCGACGTCTTCGCCTGGGGGTGCGTGATCGCCTACGCCGGCACCGGCAGCCCGCCCTTCGGCGGCGGCACCCCCACCGAGGTGCTCTTCCGCGTGGTGTCCCGGCCGCCGCGGCTCGACGGCCTCGACGAGCGCCTGCGGCCGTTGGTGGAGCGGGCGCTGGACAAGGACCCGGCCCGGCGCCCCACCGCCCAAGGGCTCCTCGACGCCCTGCTCGGCAGGGAGAGCGCCGGGATCGAGACGGCCACCCGGGTGGTCGGGGACACCTGGACCCCGGTCGTCGCCCCGGCGGCCACCCTCGCGGCCTCCGCTCCGCCGGGCCGGCGCGGGCGGCGCCTGTGGCCGTACCTCGCGGCGGCGGTGCTCGCCCTGGCCGCCGCCGCGACGGCGCTGGTCATCGTCCGGCCGTGGGAGCCGAAGGGCAACCTTCCGGGCACGCCCGCGACCACCCGTGACATGGAGATCGATAAGAATCCGATGCGGGTCCAGATCACCGAAGCGGTCCGGCTGCGCGACGGCGACGTCCGGCTGAGGTGGGCGCTCACGAACAGGGGTCCGAACGCCTGGATCTTCATGGACGACTTCGGCAGGAGTGCGCTCGACTACTCGGTGTCCCGGGTCGGCCTGACGACGCCGGGGGGCAAGGAGCCCCTCTACCCCACCTGGAAGGACGGCGCGTGCGTGTGCAGCTCCGGGGTCACGGCGGTGCGCTCCGGTGAGGAGATGCGGTTCTACGCGGTCTACGCGTCCGTGCCCGAGGAGGCGGAGTCGGTGGACGTCGACATCCCCCGCCTGGGTGTCTTCCGGAATGTGTCGATATCTGACGCCTGAGGCGCACTCGGCTTTCCGGCGAGGCGCGCTCGGATAGGGTTGGAGGCATCGCGACTGGCGCTGACGTGCTGCTGTGGCGCGTCGCTAGGTGGGGCACCACCGGGGAGCGAATTCGCGGAGGCCGTGCGCCTGGGTCGCCGCCGAAGAGTCGACGTGGAGAAGGAAGGCGCCATGGCTGAGAACTCGCTGAACGTCGTCGATCCCGAGATCGCCGAGCTGATCAGGGCGGAGGAGCGGCGGCAGGCCGACACCGTCAAGCTGATCGCGTCCGAGAACTACGTGTCCAGGGCCGTCCTGGAGGCGACCGGGACCGTCCTCACCAACAAGTACTCCGAGGGCTACCCGGGCAAGCGCTACTACGAGGGCCAGCAGGTCATCGACAAGATCGAGACGCTGGCCATCGAGCGGGCCAAGTCGGTCTTCGGCGTGAGCCACGCCAACGTCCAGCCCTACTCGGGCTCGCCCGCCAACCTCGCCGTCTACCTGGCGTTCCTGAACCCGGGCGACACGGTGCTCGGCATGGGCCTGCCGTTCGGCGGCCACCTCACCCATGGCTGGTCGGTGTCCGCCACCGGCAAGTGGTTCAACTCGGTCAAGTACGGCGTGCGCCGCGACACCGGCCGCATCGACATGGACGAGGTGCGCGCGCTGGCGCTCGAGCACCGGCCCAAGCTGATCTTCTGCGGCGGCACCGCGATCCCGCGCACGATCGACTTCCCGGCCTTCGCCGAGATCGCCAAGGAGGTCGGCGCGGTGCTCGCGGCCGACATCGCCCACATCGCGGGCCTCGTCGCCGGCGGCGCCCATCCCTCGCCGGTCGGGCACGCGGACGTGATCTCCACGACCACCCACAAGACCCTGCGCGGCCCGCGCGGCGCGATGCTCATGGCGAACACCGACGAGGTCGCCAAGGCGCTCGACAAGGCCGTGTTCCCCGGCCTGCAGGGCGGCCCGCACAACCACACCACCGCCGCCATCGCCGTCGCCCTGCACGAGGCCGCCCAGCCGGACTTCAAGGCGTACGCCGCGCAGATCGTGAAGAACGCGAAGGCGCTCGCCGACGAGCTGCTCGCCCGCGGGTTCGACCTGGTCTCCGGCGGCACCGACAACCACCTGATCCTGATGGACCTCACGTCCAAGGGCGTCGGGGGCAAGCCGGCCGCGCAGGCGCTCGACCGGGCGGGCCTGGAGACCAACTACAACACCGTGCCCTTCGACCCGCGCAAGCCGTTCGACCCGTCCGGTATCCGCATCGGCACGCCGTCGGTCACCTCGCGTGGGATGGGCGAGGCCGAGATGCGCCAGATCGGCGCGTGGATGGACGAGGTCGTCACCGCCGTGGCCAAGGGCGACGCGGAGGACGTGATCGCACGGGTGCACGGCGAGGTCACCGAGCTGACGAGCCGGTTCCCCGCGCCCGGCCTGTCCTGATCACCCGGATCGTCCGCGACGGCTCCCCGCGAAGGTGGCGGGGAGCCGTTCCCGTACCGGGCGGTCAGCCGAATCGCCTGCGGTGTGATGAAGCGGATTAATTCGCTTGCGGGGAGCGGCTGACGGGCTGCTAGTGTTCCCCCATCGCCGCGATCTGTGCGGCCAGGACCAGGGAGGTGAGGACTATGCGGGTCTTTCTGATGACCATGCCGTCCGTCAACTCCCGGGTGTCCGCCTAGTCTCCTCTCGCTGGGACGCCCGGTTTCCGAAGGGTGTTCACCAGCAGTGTTCAACGATCTTTCTCTTCTCGGCTGGCACGAGGGGCTCGCGGAGCAGCTCCCCGACCTGCCCGGCGGCGCCGTTCCCGCGCGTGTGGCCCGGGTCGACCGGGGCGCCGCCGAGGTCATCGCCGCCGACGGAACCCATCAGGCGCGGTTCGGCGCCCGCGTACGCAGGGCCGCGGCGGCCGACCCGCTCGCGCTTCCGTGCGTGGGGGACTGGGTCGCGCTCAACCGGCTCGACCTGTCCTCATCCCACGGAGGCCGCTACGAACTGGCCGAGGTGCTGCCCCGCCGTACGGCCTTCGTCCGGGGCGGGGTGAGCCGCGACTCGCGCGGAGGGCTGTCGGGCGACGGCCAGGGCCAGGTCCTGGCCGCCAACGTCGACGTGGTCTTCGTGGCCGAGCCGTCCATGCACGCCACGGATTTCGCCGATCTCGGCAGGATCGAGCGCCTCGTGGCGCTCGCCTGGGAGAGCGGCGCCCGTCCGGTCGTGCTCGTCACCAAGGCCGATCTCTTCGAACAGGGACTCGGCGATCTCCTTGCCGACGTCGAGGCGGCGGCGCCGGGCGTCGACGTCCATCCGGTCTGCTCACTCACCGGCGACGGGGTGGAGCTGGTGCGTGCCCACCTCGGCGCCGCCGGGACCGCCGTGGTCCTCGGACCGTCGGGCGCGGGCAAGTCGACGCTCGTCAACGCACTCGCCGGCGCGGAGGTCATGGAGACCCAGCAGGTCAGGGCCGCCGACGGGCGGGGCAGGCACACGACCGTCCACCGGCAGCTCATCCCGCTGCCCGGCGGCGGGCTCGTCATCGACACCCCCGGCATCCGCCGGGTCGGACTGTACGAGATGAGCGAGGGCGTCGGCCTGGTCTTCGGCGACATCGAGGAACTGGCCGAGGGCTGCCGGTTCTCCGACTGCCGGCACCATGAGGAGCCGGGCTGCGCCGTGCTGGCCGCGGTGGAGTCGGGCGAGCTGCCCGAGCGGCGGCTGGAGAGCTGGAACAGGCTGCGGCGCGAGGCCGCCTGGATGGCCCGCCGGACCGACGCCCGGCTGCGCGCCGAGGAGACCCGCAAGTGGAAGGTCATCCACAAACAGATGCGGGGCAGAAGTCGCCCGTAGGACGGCGCCGTCCCACCGCGGCGTGCCGTGCCCACCGGCCGCGGTGAGACGCGGTGGGACGAGGTGGACGCGGTGGGACGGAAGGCACACGAAGGGCGCCCCGGGTGCGCCGTCCTCTTCGGGGGACGGCACGCGGGGCGCCCAGCGGTGACGCGTGTCGGGGAAGGGGAAAACGCTCAGGCGACGGCGCTGATGCCGGCGCTGGCGGCGCGGCGCATACGGCGGCGACGCTCGGACGCGCGCTCGTCCTCGTTGAGGCCGCCCCACGTGCCGTACTTCTCCGGCCGGGAGAGCGCGTAGTCGAGGCACTCCGCTCGCACAGGACACTGGGCGCAGATGGCCTTGGCCTTGCGCTCCCGGATGTCGCGCTCGGGCTGACGCTCACCGTCAGGACCGAAGAACAGCACCAGGTCCTCTCCCCGGCACGCGGCATCATCCTGCCAACCCCAGCTGGGGCGCGGGCGGGCGAGCTGCCGACGTACCTGAGACATGAGAAACCACCTTTGGTGAGAGGTATTTCAGTGTTCGTGCCGCTTTGGACGCTTGTGGCGTCCCTTGTGCCAACGCCGGGATAGGCCGTGGTGTTCCCGGCTCCAGGCAGGAGCCCTCAGGTCAATACCGGCGTGAGCTCGCTCAGTTCGGCCAACCTGTAGGTCGGGATTCCGTCGGCGCAAGTCATTCCGCACGGTGCCGTGAACACCGCGGGTTCGACCACGACCCGGAATCGCGACGTCCCACGCTCCGTCGTGCGCCGCACGACGCAGATCGTGGTGTCGTCAACCGACCGGGAGGATTCCACGGCCACCCCGCCGACCGAGATCTCGCCGGTATGCGCCCGGACGAAGTGCTCGGCGGCCTGCAGTGGCTCAGGGATACCCGCGCGTCCCCGGAAACGGTCGAGGACGACCTCGCCGTGCCGGTACGCGTTTGCCGCCGCGATCGCAGCAGCCTGAGACATGCTGCCGTAGTAAAGCCCGTGTGGCAAGCATACGAGGTTGGCGGCGTATCGATCGCCGCCGACATGTGTGGTTTCCCACACTTCGCCGGGCAGGTTCTCGTCCAGGAACCGGGCCAGCGGGAGTCCGAGGCGCGCACAGCACGCGTTGTGCCTGCCGTGCGTGCAGACCAGGTACATCGGCTCGTTCACCAGTATGCAGGACTCCGGAACCACTCCGTGCACGAGTGCGCCCAGGTCAAGATCGTCGGGGCGCTCCAGGAAGCCCTCCGCGAGCCACGGGTGGTCCACCGCGGCGGCGGCGACGTAGACGTGCAGGGGGCCGGTGAGGGCCTCGCGGCGGCCGGGCCGGCGGATCAGCTGCGGCCGGATGTCCAGTGCCCTGGCGCGGGAGACCAGCCGGTGGACATCCTCGGGCAGCCGGCACTCCTCCAGCTCCGCGGCCCAGGGCCCCGCGTGCTCGATGAGCAGCCAGAAACGGCCCTTCTTGGTCGCGCTCGCCAGGATCGGCGCCTCCCCCGAGTGGCAGGCGGCGGGGTGCTCGCACCCGTTGGCCATCCGGTCCCGTCCTTCTCTCGCGTTTCTTAGGTAAGACTTACCTTAGCGACTTGTGGAAGAGGGTGCGGAGGCAGGGCTGCAAATCCCCATTAAATCCATAATTGTCCGGATGCAGCCGTGGCCGTCCGAATCCGCGGCACGAGGGCGTCGTACTCAGGCCGAGGGCGAGCGGCGGTGCGGACGCGGCCGCGCGTCAGGAGTAGGCGAGGGCGGCCTCGGCGGCGGGGAGGGCCGCCGCCCGGTCCTCGGGAACCAGGCCGATCCTCGTCCGCCGGTCCAGCAGGTCGGCGGTGTCCAAAGCGCCCTCGTGACGCACGGCCCACACCAGTTCGGCCCGGGTGATCCCCAGCGCCACCGGCTCGGCCAGCGCCGGGTCCGCGCGCATCAGCTCGCGCAGCGCCCAGGCCTCCGAGCCGTACCTGCGGGCCAGCCGCCCGGGCGTGCCCGGCCGCACCGGTCCGGCCCCCACGAGGGGCAGCCGCGCCGTACGGCTCGCACGCGCGTGGGGGCACGCGGCGTCGACGGCGTCCTCGGCCATCCGCCGGTAGGTGGTGAGCTTCCCGCCCACGACCGTCACGACGCCGTCCGGCGAGCGCAGTACGGCGTGGCGGCGGGACAGGTCGGCCGTCGGCCCGCCGGCGGAGGCCCGCGCGCCGGTCGTGTCGGTCGTGTCGGTCGTGTCGGTCGTGTCGGTCGTGTCGACCAGGGGCCGCAGCCCGGCGAAGGCACCGGCGACGTCCGCGCGGGACAGCGGCCGGTCCAGTGCCGTCCCGAGGACCTCGAGCAGGAACGCGACGTCGCTCTCGGGCGCCTCGGGGACGTCGGGGATCGGGCCGTCCAGCGGTTCGTCGGTCAGCCCGGCGTAGACGCGCCCGTCGGCCTGGGGGAGCACCAGCGCGAAGCGGGCGCGCTCGCCGGGGATCGGCACGTGCAGCCCCGCGCGCAGCGCGCCGAGCGCCCCGGGGCGCAGCACGAGGTGCGTGCCCCGTGAGGGGCGCAGCGCCACCGATGGCGTCAGCCCACCGGCCCACACGCCGGTCGCGTTGATCACCGCGCGGGCCCGGATGTCGAACTCCTCGCCGGTCAGCTCGTCACGCACCCGGGCGCCGTCCCCCGCCAGGGTCAGCGCCCGGCAGCGGGTGAGGATCCGCGCGCCGTGGGCGGCGGCCGTCCGTGCCAGCGCGACGACCAGGCGGGCGTCGTCCACCACCCGGCCGTCCCACGACAGCAGCGCCCCGCGCAGGCCGTCCGCGCGCAGGGCCGGGGCGAGCGTGAGGGCCCGCTCCGCCCCCAGCCGGGTGGGCCCCGGCAGCAGCCGCCGCGGCGTGCCCGCGGCGGCCCGCAGCGCGTCGCCCAGGCGGTAGCCCGCCATGACGGTCGCGGCCCGGGCCCGGGGGACGGCCGGCGTCAGCGGCAGCAGGTACGGGTGGGCGGAGACCAGATGGGGCGCGGTGAAGCGCAGCAGGGCGTCGCGCTCCACCGCGCTCTCCCGGGCCACGCCGACCTGCCCGCTCGCGAGGTAGCGCAGCCCGCCGTGGATCAGCTTCGAGCTCCACCGGGAGGTGCCGAACGCCAGGTCGTGAGCGTCCACGGCGGCCACCGACAGCCCGCGTGAGGCGGCGTCGAGCGCCGCTCCGGCCCCCGTCGCCCCCAGGCCGACCACGAGCACGTCGACGACGTCCGTGCGCGCCTCACCGAGCTCCCAGAGGCGCCTGGCGGCATTGAGTGAGGAGTTCATGCCCTCTCCACTACTTGGGGATTACTCTTGAGTAACCTACCTGGAGGCGTCACGGACATGGAAACCCCTCTCACCTCGGCGGAACCCATGCTCTGGTCGGGCTGGGGCGATCCCGCCAAGGCCGCCGAGCTCCCCGCGCCGGTGCGTGACCTGCTCGCCGAGCTCCTCGGCGTCCGGGCACCCGCCGTGCCGGCGGCGACGTTCGGCGAGGTGCGGCTGCCGCCCGTGGCGCTGCCGCCGCCCGTCCTGGCCGCGCTGGCCACCGTGGTGGGGGACGAGCACGTGCGAGCCGACGACGACGCCCGCATCCGCCACACCCGGGGCAAGTCCACCCCCGACCTGCTGCTCATGCGCGCGGGGGACGCCTCGGACGCGCCCGACGCCGTCGTGCTCCCCGGCTCTCACGACGAGGTGGCCGCCGTGCTGCGCCTGTGCGCGGAGCACCGGGTGGCCGTGGTGCCGTTCGGCGGCGGCACCTCGGTGGTCGGCGGGCTCGTCGCGGCCCGGCACGGCTTCGCGGGCGTGGTCGCGCTGGATCTGGCCAGGCTCAACCGGCTCGTCTCCGTCGACCCCGTGTCCATGGTCGCGGAGCTGGAGCCGGGCCTGCGCGCGCCGCAGGCCGAGCAGCTGCTCGCGGGGCACGGGCTGACGCTCGGGCACTTCCCCCAGTCGTACGAGTACGCGACGCTCGGCGGGTTCGCGGCGGCCAGGTCCAGTGGGCAGGCCTCGGCCGGGTACGGCAGGTTCGACGACATGGTCGCCGGTCTGACCGTCGCGACGCCCCGGGGCACGCTGGAGATCGGCCGCGCGCCCAGGTCGGCCGCCGGCCCCGACCTGCGCCAGGTGTTCCTGGGCTCCGAGGGCGCCCTCGGGGTGATCACCTCGCTGCGGCTGCGGGTGCACCGCACTCCGGCCGTCAGGGCGTACGAGGGCTGGCGGTTCGGGAGCTTCGCGGCGGGGACGGCGGCCGTGCGGCGGCTCGCGCAGGAGGGCCCGCCCCCCACGGTGCTGCGGCTGTCGGACGAGACCGAGACCATGGTCGGGCTGGCGAAGCCCGCCGATCTCGGCGCGGCCGGCCGCGACTCCGGCTGCCTGCTGGTGGCGGGCTTCGAGGGCGCCCCGGGCGACGTGGCCCACCGGCGGGACCGGGCCGCCGCCGTGCTGGCCGAGGCGGGCGGCGTCCACCTGGGACCGGAGCCGGGGGAGAAGTGGGCGCAGGGCCGGTTCTCCGCGCCCTACCTGCGTGACTCCCTGCTGGCCGCCGGGGCGACCGTGGAGACGCTGGAGACCGCCGGCTTCTGGTCGAACCTGCCGCGCCTGTACGACGCCGTACGGCTCGCCCTGCTCGGCGCGCTGGGCTCGCCCCTGGTCATGTGCCACATCTCCCACGTCTACGCCACGGGGGCCTCGCTGTACTTCACCGTGGTGACCGCGCAGACCGCCGACCCGCTCGCGCAGTGGGCGGCGGCCAAGCACGCCGCGAACGAGGCGATCGTGCAGGCGGGCGGCACGATCTCACACCACCACGGCGTCGGCCGCGACCACCGCGAGGCGTACGCCGCGGAGATCGGCGACCTGGGCGGCGAGATCCTGCGGGGGATCAAGGAACGGCTCGACCCCGCCGGGATCCTCAACCCGGGTGTGCTTATCCCCTAGAGACGCCAAGATTGTTCCCATGGTCGATGTGGGCGCGGCCGCCGCGCGGGGGAAGCAGGTCTCGTCACGGGTGTCGCAGGCCGGAGCGGGCTGGGACTGCCAGGAAATCGGCTCCTTCGACGCGCTGCGGCCCGACCGGAACTCCTTCAGCTGGCTGAACCCCGCGACGCTGTGGCGCTCGCGCAACGAGGTCCTCGCCCAGCTGTTCGGCGACCCCTCGCCGCAGGTGCGCCGCCGCTGGCTGGCATCGCAGCGCGAGCGCGGCGTCGACGAGGACTTCCGGGTGCGCCTCGACCTGGGCGAGGAGTTCTCGTTCCTGGTGCTCGGCGACACCGGAGAGGGCGACGCCTCGCAGTACGCGGTGGTGCCCGGGATGCTCAAACTCGGCGAGGGCACCTCGTTCGCCGTCATCGCGAGCGACGTGATCTACCCGACCGGCTCGGGCAACGAGTACCGCGACAAGTTCTTCCGGGCGTACAAGGACTACCCGGCCCCGATCTTCGCCGTGCCCGGCAACCACGACTGGTACGACGGGCTCGGCGGCTTCATGCGGGTCTTCTGCGACGCCCGCCCCCTGTCCGCCGAGCGCAGGGGATTCCGGTTGTCGCCCGGCGGGCTGCGCGGGCTGCTGTGGAAGAAGCCCGAGACGATCGACGAGGACGCCCTCGCCGAGGCCAGGAAGATGCGGGCCGACCCCGGCCCGGCGCTGCCGGGGCCGTACTGGGTGCTCGACACCGGACGCCTGCTGCTCGTGGGCATCGACACCGGCATCAAGGGCACGCTCGACCGCGAGCAGGGCGAGTGGTTGCGCCGGGTCTCCGCCGGCCCCCGCCCGAAGATCCTGATCACCGGCAAGCCGATCTACGTCAACAACGCCTACCATCCCTGTCCCATCGAGGGCGGCGGCACGGTGGACGAGGTGGTCCGCGACCCCGCGCACAACTACGTCGCGGCCATCGGCGGCGACGTGCACAACTACCAGCGCTACCCGGTCCGGGCGGAGGGGCGGCTCATCCAGTACGTCGTGTCCGGGGGCGGCGGGGCGTTCATGCACGCGACCCACACCATCCCCCGGGTGGACGCCGGCGGCGTCCACGAGGACGACTTCAAGTGCTATCCGCTGCGCGGCGACTCGCTGTCGTTCTACAGCCTGCTCTACAGCAGGAGGCTGCGGCTGCGCGGGCTGTACATCACGCCGGAGGAGGGGCTGGCCCTGATGTCCCGGCGGATCGGCAACGCCCCGCCCCGGCCCACGCCGGGAGCGCCGATTGGCGCGCGGGTGAGGTGGGCGGCCCGGCTGCTCGGCGGCTGGCCGATGCCGTTCCGCCTGCCGGTGGGCCGGGTCTTCCACCGGTACATCTCCGAACTGTCCGACTGGGACACCCCGCCCTTCTTCAAGAGCTTCCTCCACCTGTCGGTCACCGGGGACACACTCCGGCTGCGCTGCTTCGCCGCCACCGGCTGCCTCCCGCAGGAGGAGGAGCCCCCGCTGGAGGACGAGGTCGAGATCCCGCTCTGACCTCGTACGGCGTCCTCGCGGACGGCGGGCGGCGGGACCGGCCACGGGGCGTGACGGCGGGACCGGCCACGGGGCGGGCGGCGGGACCGACCGGCGGGTGAACTGTCGGTGACGCCTGGCACGCTGGTGGAGTGCACGTTGTGGTCGCGGCCGACGCCGAAGGAGGCGGGACGATCCGGCCCCTCGGAGAGCACGGGCAGCTCGGCGATCTCGGGAGGCTCGGCGATCTCGGGAGGCTCGGTGAATTCGGGAGGCTCGGTGATCTCGGGGGGCCTGCTTCCGGGGGACGCGGTGACCTCGGGGAGTCCGGTGATTCCGGGGGCGCCGGTGAATTCGGGGTGCCCGGGGCGCCGTGGAGGCCGCAGGCGCACGGGGGGCACGCGATCAGGGTGCCCGATCTCGCCGTGGCCGTGCGGTCGCTGGAGGCCGCCGCACGGCCCCGCTGGGTGTGGGCCGACGCGCGCCGCGTCTACCCGGCGCTCCTGTCCGCCGGCGTACGGCTGTCGCGCTGTCACGACGTCGCGCTGACCGAGGGACTGCTGCTGGCGGCCGACGGCCGTTACGGAGAGCCCAGGCAGGTCCGTGCGGCCTACGCGCGCCTGCACGGCCTCCCCGTGCCCGACGACCCCCACGAGGCCGCAGAGGGGCATCAGGCGGGCGGCACGCAGGCGAGCCTGTTCGAGCCCGCGCCGCCCGGGCATGACGTCCCCGAGGCCGACATGGTCGCCGAGGTGTTCGAGGACCAGCGCCGCCGGATCGCGCGTACGCCCGATCCGGGGCGGTTCCGCCTGCTCGTCGCCGCCGAGTCGGCCGGTGCGCTGGTCGCCGCCGAGATGGCCCACGAGGGCATGCCGTGGCGGGAGGACGTCCACGACGCGCTGCTGACCGACGTGCTCGGGCCCCGGCCCGCCCACGGCATGCGGCCCGCGAAGCTCCAGGCGCTGGCCGACGAGGTTTCGGCCGCCTTCGGCCACCTCGTCAACCCCGACTCCCCGCAGCAGATCGTCCGGGCGTTCAAGACCACGGGGATCGAGATCCCGTCCACCCGCTCCCATGTGCTGAAGACGGTCGACCACCCGGCCGTCGCGCCGTTGCTGGCGTACAAGGAGCTGGCCCGCCTGCACAGCTTCCACGGCTGGACCTGGGCCGCGCAGTGGGTCAGCGGCCACCGCTTCCGCGCCGAGTACGTCGTGGGCGGAGTGGTGAGCGGCAGGTGGGCCACCAGCGGCGGCGGGGCGCTGCAGATCCCCAAGGTGATGCGCAGGGTCGTGGTGGCCGACGACGGCTGGACGCTCGTGGTGGCCGACGCCGCGCAACTCGAACCCCGGGTGCTGGCCGCGCTGTCCGGCGACCGGGGGCTCGCGCGGGCCGCCGGGGAGATCGACCTGTACGCCGCGCTGGCCCAGGCGTTCGGCGGGGTCCGCGAGTCGGCCAAGATCGCGATGCTGTCCGCGATGTACGGGGGGACCAGCGGCGACGCCTCCAAGCTGCTTGCCGTCATGCGGCAGCGGTTCCCCAAGGCGTACGCGTTCGTGGAGGACGCGGCCCGCGCGGGGGAGGAGGGGCGGCTGGTGCGCTCGTGGCTGGGCCGCACCTGCCCGCCCCCGTCCGAGCGGTGGCGGCGCCTGGTGGCGGGTCCCGAGGGCGCCCGGGCGGCCAGGGACCGGGGAAGGTTCACCCGCAACTTCGTCGTGCAGGCCACGGCGGCCGAGTGGGCGCTGACGCTCCTGGCGGTGCTGCGGGGGCTCCTGCCCGACGCGGCGAGGCTGGTGTTCTTCCAGCACGACGAGGTGATGGTGCACTGCCCGCTCGGCCTGGCCGGCGAGGTCCGCGAGGCCGTGGGGCAGGCGGCGGAGGAGGCGACCCGGCTGCTGTTCGGCGACACCACGGTCCGCTTCCCGATGGAGGCGGTGGCCGTCAGCTGCTACGCCGACGCGAAGTGACCCCTGCCGGGGTCACGCGGGGCGGAAGGTGCTCCAGAGGGCCTGCCGCACCGGTGCGGCGGACTCGTTCCAGTCGAAGTCGGGCGAGGCGAACATGATCGCGTAGGCGCGCCCGCCGGTCGCCTCCACATACCGGATCACCGCGTGGACGGTGACCTCGCTGGTGTTGGTGTAGGTGTACTCCCAGTCGGCCGCGGGGTAGCGGTAGTCCACCTGGCGCAGCTGGATCTGCGTGTAGTCGGTGAAGTCCTTGATGTCGAGGTTCTGCTCGGCGGCCCGCAGCGCCGTGAGGCCGCCGTCCGGGATCCTCTTGATCGTGATGCTCTGCCCGCTGTCCTTCGGGCCCGTGAGCCTGACGGCCCCGTCCTCGACCGTGGCGGACCACTCCTTCGGCACCGCCAGCGACACGCCGCCCTCGGTCACCTGGCGGTAGCCCTCGGGCACGCGTACGGCCGACAGCGGGCGCTCGGACGGCGCGTCGCTCGTCCCGGCCGAGGAGGTCGCCGCCGCCGTCGTGGTGTCCGGCCGGGCGGCCACGGTCTCGTCGTCGTCCGGACCGCTCGGCAGCAGCACGAGCACGATCGCGACGATGACCGCGACCACGGCCACGCCGGCCACGGCCAGGAGGAGCTTCGACCGGCCGTCGGAGCCGGGGACCTCGTCGGCCCGCTCCTTGCGCCTGCGCCCGACCCCGGGCCGGTGCGGGCCCGTGGCCTCCGCGGCCGGTTCGGAGCCGGTGGCCTGCACCGCACCGGCCTGCACCGCACCGGTTTGCGCCGCGCCGCCCTGTGCTGCGCCGGCCTGTGCTGGGAAGGCCTGCGCGGCAGGGGACGCGTACTGTCCCGGCCGGTGCGGCGGCTGCGCGGTCGCGCCCAGATCGCCGGGCATGTCACCCGAGGTGGGCGTCGGCCACATGGCCTCCTTCGGCCGTTCCGGCGCGTGCGTCGACCCCGAGGGGGACGACAGCGGGTCGAAGGCCATGTCGGGGGAGGGCATCTGCCCGAAGGCGGCCACGGGCCCGAACGCGCCCGGAGGCTCGTACGCGGGCTCGTCGGGCCGGGCGTCCACGGAGTGGGACCCGGCGGGGCGCGCCGCGGCGCCGCCGGGCACGCTCTCCGCCGTGAGCGGCACGCGGACCGGCCCCGAGGGCGTCTCGATGATGCGCGAGGGCAGCGGCCCCGAGGGGATGTCGAGCGGCGGAAGCAGGCCCGCGGGCGTGGAGTCCTGCGGCGTCGGCACCAAGGACGGCGTCCCCGCGCGGCCAGGCAGCCCGGCGCCGTGGCTGTGCAGCACGCGCTCCAGCATCTCCGCGACCTGCGCGGCCGGAAGGCGGTCGGCCGGGTTCTTGCGGAGCAGGCCCTCGATGACCGGCAGCAGCGCCCCCGCCCGGCGAGGCCGGTTGGGCTCCTGCGTCAGCACCGCGCCGAGCACGGCGACCGCGTCCGGTCCCTCGTACGGCGGGCGGCCCTCCACGGCGGCGTACAGCGTCGCGCCGAAGGACCACAGGTCGGCGGCATGGGTGATCGGGCGGCCCTGCAGGCGCTCCGGCGGGATGTACGCCGGTGAGCCCATCAGCAGCCCGGTCTGCGTGATCGTGACGTCGCCCTCTATGGCGGCGATGCCGAAGTCGGTGAGCACCACGCGGTCGGCGGTGAGCAGCACGTTGCCGGGCTTCACGTCCCGGTGGAGGATGCCGGCGGCGTGGGCGTGGCGCAGCGCGTCGAGCACCCGGATGCCGATCTCGGCGGCCTGCACGACCGGCAGCGGCCCGCTCTGCCGCACGGCCTGTTCCAGGGACCAGGCGCGGACGAGCTCCATGACGATCCACGGCCGCCCGTCCTCCTCCACGACGTCGTGGACGGTGACGATGCCGGGATGGCTGAGCCGGGCGGCCGAGCGCGCCTCGCGCAGCACCCGCCGATGCGCCGTCTGCGCGCCGGCGGGGTCGAGCCCGAACGGCAGGAGCAGCTCCTTGACCGCGACGTCCCGGTCCAGCAGCACGTCGTGGGCGTGCCAGACCATCCCCATGCCGCCGCGGCCCACCGGGGACAGCAGCCGGTAGCGCCGGCCGACGAGACGTCCCTGCCCTTCGGGCACGCCCCCGGAGGGGACTCGGCCCACAGGTCCCTGACCCTCTGGCATAGGGGGGACCATACCGAGCAGGCGATCCGTCGTCATAGATAAGGTCCCCAATTCACGCTCGATCCGCAAGATCCCCCGAACGGACCGTGCGAATTGCATCGGATATCTGAGGTTGACGACGATATTACGGTCTGATGACGGTCAAAGGGAATTCACGCATCCGCCAGCGCGTCGAGAGCGGCCGTGAAGGCCTCGGCCGGCGGGCTCACCAGACCCGCTCCCACCTGCCCGGTTCCCGCGATCCTGCCGGCGATTCCGGTGTTGACGACGGGCAGCGAACCGGTTCTGGCCACGAGCGCCACGTCGATGCCGGCCGGCGTGCCGCGGAAGCCCAGCCCGGGAATCTGGTACGCCGGGTGCTCGGCCATGGTGATCTCGTACATCGAGGTCGTGGCCGCGACGGCGTCGGACACCTCGCCGCCGACGAACCGGACGATCGCGGGGGCCGCCGCCATCGCGAAGCCGCCCAGGCCCGCCGTCTCGGTGATCGTGGAGTCGCCGATGTCGGGATTGGCGTCGTCCGGGCCGTACCCCCCGAGGTACAGGCCGTCGGGCACCCCGGCAGGGCCGGTGAACCACCGGTCGCCGAGGCCCGACACCTGTATTCCGAAATCCGTTCCATTGCGCGCCATGGCCACGACCAGGCTCGATCCGGGTACGCCGCGGGCCGCGTCGGCACTGACTTTCGCCGCCGCCATTCCCGCGTTCAGGAAGAAATGATCATTTCCATTGATGAAACGCAGCACCTCGGCCGCGCGGTCCGGAGCGGCCTCCACGATCGCGGGCGCGATCTCGCGTACCAGCAGGGACGTCGCCGCGCGGTTGCGATTGTGCAGCTCGTCGCCCATCTGCAGCGCCTGGGCGATGAGCGTGCGCAGGTCGAGCGGGCCGCAGCGCTCCAGCGCCGCCGCCAGCACCGGCCCGAGCACCTCGCCCATCCAGCGCAGCCGCCCGATGACCTCGGGTCCGTACGCGCCGTAGCGCAGGACCTTGCCCAGCCCCTCGTTCAGCGAGCAGTACGCCGTGCCGCCGTGCTCGGCGTCGGTCACCTCAAGCATCCACATCGACGGGCTGACGACGCCCGCCATGGGGCCGACCGTGCGGTGGTGGTGACAGGGGTCGAGGCTGATCCCCGCGCCGGAGGCCAGGCGGTCCTCCGCCTCCTCGGGAGTGGCGGCCAGGCCCTCGAACAGCATCGCCCCGGCGAGCGCCCCGCGCATCGGGCCGGAGGCGCGCTCCCAGGTGACCGGCGGGCCGGCGTGGAAGAACTCCCCGGCCCGCAGGCCCAGGACCGCACGTGCCGGACGCACGCCGGTCAGCATCGGCCGCGCCGACAGCATCCTGCCGACGGCGGTGGCGTTGGCGCCCTCGCGGCGGGGGTCGGCGAGCACCCGGGCGAGGGCCGCGGAGGTGCCCGGCAGCGGTGGCCGCCAGTCGACCTCACACCGTGGCACGGCCTGCCGGTCCAGCGCCTCGCCCAGAACCTGCGCCCCCACGGTGACCACCCGCGGCTCGCCGTACAGCATGGAGAGGGTCATCGGGCTCCGATCATGGTCGGCGCGGCCACGCCCGTCATCCGCCCGCCAGGAGGCGGGCGTGCCGGGCGGCCGCGGCGTTGGAGGTGAAGACCACCGCCCCGGCCTCGTTGAGCCGGGCGGCCTGGGCACGCAGCCCCTGCGGGTCGCCGTCGGTGCCGACGAGGGCCACGACCACGTCCACGCCCCTGGCCACGGCCTCGCGCACGGCGGGCGCGAGCCAGGAGGACGGGTCGGGATCGGCGCCGTGCCCGAGCACGACGTCCATCAGCACGACGCCGGAGGCGACGCCGCGCAGCGCCTCCAGGCGCAGCGCCGGGTCGATCATCGGATGGGCCCGGCCCCGGGTGTAGGAGTCGTCGCCGAAGTCGGTGAACTCGCCGTCGCCCGCGACCAGGGCGGCCTCCGCGCACAGTGTGCCGCCGGCGTAGAGCCCCCGCAGAGGCCCGCGCCGCGCCGCCACGCCCTCGCCCGCCGCGTCCGCGCCGTGCGGCGCGGGGGGCCGGGCCGCCGGGGTGACGGGGGCGGGCCAGGAGGGCCACTCGGGCACGTCGCGGCCGAGGGCGCGCAGCACCTTCTCCGCGGCGGTGGTCAGGTCGTCCTGCCCCGGCCCGAGCAGCGCGGCGACGACCGGCGTCGCCAGGTCGAGGTCCCGTACGGCGCGGGCCACCTCGGGGGCGGGAGGCTTGGAGACCAGCACGATCAGCTCGGTCGCCGGGTCCTCGTCGAGCGCGCGCAGAGCCTGCACCGCCGAGCGCCCGCCCACCTCGGCGGACAGGTCCCTGCCGCCCACGCCGAGCACGTGGGACACGCCGACGCCGGCGAGGTCGAGCAGGCTCGTCACCTGCTGCGCGCCCGTTCCCGAGGCGGCCACGACGCCCACCGGCCCGGGGCGCAGGACGTTGGCGAAGCCCAGGCCGGCCCCGCCGACGACCGCGGTGCCGCAGTCGGGCCCCATCACGAGCACACCCTTGGCCCGCGCCCGGTCCTTGAGCAGGATCTCCTGCTCCACCGGCACGTTGTCACTGAAGATCATTACAGAGAGCCCGGCCTCCACGGCGTCGAGCGCCTCGGCGAAGGCGTGCTCGCCCGGCACGCTCACCAGCGCCAGCGTCGCCTCGAAGGCCCGCGCCGCCGACCGGGTGGTGCGCGGCGGCGCCTCGTCCCGCGTCCCGCTCGCCGGCGCCCGTGCGGCGAGCTGTCGTTCCAGTTCGGCGGCGGCGTCCTCCAGCTCCGCGGGGGAGGAGGCCCGCACCGCCACCAGCAGGTCGCCGGGCGTCGCGGGCGGCACCGCGAAGCCGAGATCGCGGGCGAGAGCCGTGTTGAGCTCCGTGGCCATCGCGACGACGGCGACGGTCACTCCGGGCTGTCCGGTGAGGGCCCGGCTCACCCGCATCAGCGTCACGGAGTCGCGGTAGACCCCGGGGCGTACCTCGACCAGGTCGTTCACCGGCCCTCCCGAAGGGCGAGTACGGCGGACAGGCCGATCTGCACGCCCCACGCCAGGTCGGCGCCCGAGGTGTGGCCGAGGCGGAGCAGGCGGTGCACGGCCGGATCGAGCGGCTGGTGCCCGGCCACGCCGCGCAGCACCCCGGTGACCTCCGGGCTCGCCTCGCCCCTCGCGGCGCAGTGCAGCAGGGTGGCCGAGACGGGGGTGGTCCGGGTGCGGGCGTCGTAGGTGACGGCGGCGGCCAGCCAGTCCGCGAGCCAGACGGCGCGCGGCACGTCCGCCGCCGCGCCGAGATGCCGCAGCGCGACCAGCAGGCCGGCGATCATGTCGTCGCCGCTCGGGGTCAGTCCCGGGCCGAGGCCGATCAGCCGCTCGGCCGCGGTGATGCTGTCCAGCAGCGAACCCGCCAGGCAGCCGTGCTCCAGCAGCGCCGGGGCACCGCCCGGGTCCAGCCCCGGCCGCCGGGGCGAGGCCGCGCGGGCGCGGCCGAGCAGTCCGGGCGCGGCCGCGAGCCGTACGGGGTCGGCGGGGGCGAGCGGGGGAGCGGGGTCCCACCAGCGGCGCACGCGGATCGACAGGCCGCCGACCTCGACGGAGCCCTCCCCGACCCAGGCGTCGTCGCCCGCCGACACCCCTTCGACGGGCCCGGCGAGCACCACGGCGTTGGGCAGGCGGGTCGCCTCGCCCGTCACCACGGCGACGACGTGCGGCTCGGTCTCGCTCCTGATCTCCAGGTAGAGCGCGAGGGGAAAGGCCGCGAGCACCCGGGCCGGACGGCGGGGCGCCTCGAGCGCGGGCCGTACGGCCGTACTCGCGGCGCCGCTCACGTAGGCGGGGGCCGCCGGGGGGCGGGACGCGGGCGCCGCCGCCCGCGCTCTCGGGCGCGTGCCAACACTCACCGGACCTCCCGAAGCCAGTCGTTGCCGACGCTAAAGCCCGGTCTCCCCCCTCCGTACGGAGAAAGATGCCAACAGTCGGCCGAATGCTTGGCTCTTCCTGACAGGACCGGTGCTCGGGCACAATCGGCGTGAGACGTCCCCGGAGCGAGCCCGACGCAGTGAGCGGAGTGGTCCGCGAGGTACGAGCGGCCCGCGTAGCGAACGAGGAGCGGTGAGCGACCAATGAGGAGGAGCGGTGACCGAGGACGTCGGGACCCCCTTCGGCAAGCAGGACCGGAGACGGCATTGCAGAACGACCCGGCCCCGCCCGCGATGCGCCTGGCGAGCACCGGAACGATCCTCCACGGCGTGTCGGTGGGGGAGGTGCTCGGAGTCTCGACGCTGGCGGACGCCCGCCTGATCGCCGGCCGGGGCGGCCTCGACCGCATCGTGCAGCGCCTCAACGTGATGGAGGTGCCCGACATCCTCGCCTGGGTGAAGCCGCACGAGCTGCTGCTCACCACGGGCTACCCGCTGCGCAACACGCCGCAGTCGCTCGACCGGCTCGTGGCCGACCTGGACGAGCGCGGCCTGGCCGCTCTGGCGATCAAGCTCGGCCGCTATCTGGACGAGCTCCCGGGGGAGATGGTCGAGCAGGCCGACCGGCTGGGCTTCCCGCTCATCCTGCTGCCCAACGACGTCGGCTTCGACGACATCCTCAACCAGGTGCTCACCGACATCCTCAACCGGCAGGCGGCGATCCTCGCCCGCACTGAGGAGGCGCACCGGGCGCTCGTGCAGATCGTGCTCGCGGGGGGCGGGATGCGTGAGGTCACGGCGGAGGTGGCCGGGCTGCTGCAGGTGGCCGTGGGGGCGGCCGACGCCGCAGGCCACTTCCTCGCCACCGCGGGGGAGCCCGCGCAGGTGGCCCGGCTGCGGGAGATCAACGCGGCCCTCGCGCGGACGCCGGCCGCCCCGCCCGCCGGCGGCGACGGGCACCACGCCGCCGTCCCGATCGTCGCGGGCGGGCACCACCACGGGAGGATCGCGGCCTACAGCGCCCACGGCACGCTGACTCCCAGCGACATCGGGATCCTGGAGCGCGCCGCGACCGTCGCCGCGCTGGTGATCACCAAGCAGGAGGCGGTCACCGCCGTCGAGAGCAAGTACCGCGCGGACTTCCTGCGGGACGTGCTCACCGGCAGGGGCGGGCTGCGGGTGGCCGAGCGCGCCCAGGCGTTCGGCTGGGACCTGGAGCGCCCGGTGAGCGTGCTGGTCGCCGAGATCGACCCCGACGCCGAGGAACGGCCGCTTCAGGACCGCATGCTGGCGGCGTGGCAGGCGTCGGTGCGCAAGCACGACCCGCGCGGCGCGGTCGCCGGCTTCTCCCACGAGGTCGTGGCGATCGTCGGGGCGGCCGCCGATCCGGCCAGAGTGGCCAGGGACGCGCTCGCCGCCGTCTCCGACGGCACGTTCTCCACCGGCCTCAGCCGGGTCGCCTCCGGCGTGGACGCCCTGCCCGGCGCGTACGGCCAGGCGCTGAAGGCCGCCAGGGTGGGCCGCCAGCTTCATGGGGCGGGCGCGGTCGCCCACTTCGACGAGCTGGGGGTCTACCGGCTGCTCTCGCTGGTGAACGACACCGACGAGCTGCACGCCTTCGTCCGGGAGACCCTGGGCCCGCTGGCGGGGGACGACGACGCCGAGAACGCCGACCTGCGGCGCACCCTGCAGGCGTTGCTGGAGACCAACCTCAACGTCGCCGAGACCGCGCGCCGGCTGCACTTCCACTACAACACGCTGCGCTACCGGATCGGGAAGCTGGAGCGCATGCTGGGCAACTTCACCGAGGACGCGCACCTGCGGCTCAACCTCACCCTCGCCCTGCACGTGCTGCGCATGCGGGGTATCTAGGTCGTGCCCCTTAGATCTCTTGCCTACTGCGGTCGCCCAGGCGGCGCCTCGCCGCGTTGTCGTCGTCGCGACTGCCTAAGCTGGCGGCGTGAACGATGCGAAGGCCCCTGCCATCACCTTCGAGCTGGACGGCGACCACATCCCGCTCTGCGATCTCCTCAAGTTCTGCCAGATCGCCGACAGCGGCGGCGCCGCCAAGCACCTCGTCGCCGAGGGCCGGGTGCGCGTCGACGGACGCGTGGAGCTGCGCAAGGCCTGCAAAATCCGGGCGGGCCAGGTCGTCACCGGAGACGGGTACACGATCCGCGTGGTGTGACGCCCCGGAGTCCGTGGGTTTGGCAGATCATGCCAATGTCTGTCGCGCACGCCAGTCCTAAAGTGCCCCAAACGGTCTAGAAGCGCCGCGGAGGGACGCCTGCGGGGTGGCCGACCGGCCCACGGCCCAGTAGCAAGAGGGGCGTAAATGGCTTTCAGATGGACAGTGCACGGCGACGGGAGAGGGCTGGCGCCCGGGGACGTCGTCAAACCCGACGAGAGGCTGAGCTGGCCGCGCATGGTCGGCATCGGCGCCCAGCACGTGATCGCCATGTTCGGCGCGACCTTCGTGTTCCCCCTCGTCATGGGGCTGGACCCGAACACGGCCGTGATGATGTCGGGCGTCGCGACGATCCTGTTCCTGCTGTTCACCCAGGGGCGGATCCCCAGCTACCTGGGCACGTCGGCGTCGTTCGTCGGCGGCGTGGTGGCCGTGCGGGCGGCGTTCGGCGGCGACACCCCGGCGGCCGACCAGGTCGTGACCGGCGCGATCCTCGTCGCCGGCCTGGTGCTCGCCCTGTGCGGTGTGGCGATCCACGTGCTCGGCGTGCAGATCATCCACCGCGTCTTCCCTCCGGTCGTGACCGGCGCGGTGGTCATGCTGATCGGCTTCGGCCTGGCGTACGTCGTGGCCGACGTCTATTGGCCGCAGGACCCGTGGATCGCGCTGATCACGATGGTCGCGACGTTCGTGTTCATCGTGCTGTTCCGCGGTTTCCTCGGCCGGATCGGCGTGCTGCTCGGGCTCGTCTTCGGGTTCGTCCTGTCCTGGCTCGCCGACAAGGTCCTGGGGAACATCACCGCCTACAACGCGGGCACCGGGAAGATCGACACGCACCCCCGGGTGAGCTTCCAGGCCGTCGCCGACGCCGACTGGATCGGGCTGCCGCACTTCCACGCGCCGTCGTTCCAGGCGTCGGCCGTGCTGGTCGTGCTGCCCGCCGTGATCGCCCTGATCGCGGAGAACGTCGGCCACGTCAAGGCGGTGGGCCAGATGACCGGCGCCGACGTCGACCCCCAGATGGGCAGGGCCGTCATCGCCGACGGCGTCGGCACCGCGGTCGCGACCGCGGTCGGCGGCTCGCCCACCACGACGTACGCCGAGAACATCGGCGTCATGGCGGCCACGCGGGTCTACTCGACGGCCGCCTACTACATCGCCGCGGTCATCGCGATCCTGTTCGGCCTGTGCCCCAAGTTCGGCGCGCTGATCGCCGCCACGCCCGGCGGCGTGCTCGGCGGCGTCACGGTCATCCTGTACGGCATGATCGGTCTGCTCGGCGCGAAGATCTGGGTGGAGAACCGGGTGGACTTCGCCGACCCGGTGAACATGGTGCCGATCGGCGCGGGGATCATCCTCGCGATCGGCCCGGTCACCCACCAGATCACCGGCGACTTCTCGCTCGCCGGCATCGCGCTTGGGACGATCGTGGTGCTCGCCGGCTATCACCTGCTGCGCGCCATCGCGCGCAGACCAGCGAAGGAGGTCTCGGGTGGGGAGATCGGGTTCGAACGCGACCCCGCCGTCTGAGCGGCGGGAGCCGCCGGTGAGGTCCGAGCGGCGGGAGCCGCGGGTGCGGGCACTGTGAAGCCGCCCCCGTTCGACTACCACGGCCCGGCCACCCTCGGCGAGGCGCTGGACGTCCTCGCCGAGGCCGGGCCGGACGGGAAGGTGCTGGCGGGCGGCCAGAGCCTGATCCCGCTGCTCAACATGCGGCTGGCCGCGCCCGCCCACATCGTCGACGTGAACCGCGTGCCCGGCCTCGACGGGATCGAGGCCGGCCCGCCCGGCGTACGCGTCGGGGCCCTGGCCCGGCACGCCGCCGTGGAACGCTCGCCGGAGGCCGCCGCCGCGCTGCCGCTGCTGCGCCAGGCGCTGCGGCTGGTCGCCCATCCCGTGATCCGCAACCGCGGCACGGTGGTGGGCAGCCTGGTGCACGCCGACCCCTCCGCCGAGATGCCGGCCGTCCTCGCCCTGCTCGGCGGGTCCGTACGGCTGGCGAGCCGGGGCGGGGAGCGGGAGGTGCCGGCCGCGGAGTTCTTCACCGGTCCCATGGAGTCGGCGCTGCGGCCGGGCGAGCTGGCCGTGTCGGCGTTCTTCCCGGCGCTGCCCGCCCGGTCGGGCACGGCCTTCCACGAGGTGGCCCGGCGGCACGGCGACTACGCGGTGGCCGGGGTCGCCGCCGCCGTCACGTTGGACGAGGACCTCCGGGTCGCCGCCGCCCGCGTCGCCTGCGTGAGCGTGGGACCCGTCCCGGTGGTCGTGGACGTGACCGCGGCCTGCGGACCGCGGCCCGCCGCGTCGGCCGACTGGGAGGCCGCGGCGGCCGCCGTACGGGACCGCGTCGAGCCGGAGGGCGACATCCACGCGACGGCGGACTACCGGCGGCACCTCACCGGGGTGCTCGCCGTACGGGCGCTGCGGGACGCCGCCGCGGCGGCCCACGGGGAGGAAGCGTGAACGAGACGCGCCATCGGGTGACGCTGACGGTCAACGGGGTCCTGCATGAGGCGGAGGTGCCCGGGCGGCGGCTGCTGTCCGACTGCCTGCGCCACGACCTCGGCCTCACCGGCACCCACGTGGGCTGCGAGCACGGCGTCTGCGGCGCCTGCACGGTGTTGCTGGACGGCGAGCCGGTCCGTTCGTGTCTCACGTTCGCCGTCACGGCGGACGGCCACGAGATCACGACGGTGGAGGGCCTGGCCCGCGGCGGCGGCGAACCGTCGCCGGTCCAGCGGGCCTTCACCGAGTGCCACGCCCTGCAGTGCGGGTTCTGCACGCCGGGCTTCCTGTGCACCGTCACCGCGTTCCTCCGGGACAACCCCGCCCCGTCCGAGGAGGAGGCGCTGGAGGCCGTGGCGGGCAACCTGTGCCGGTGCACCGGCTACCAGAACATCCTCAAAGCCGTCCACCGGGCGGCCGAGCTGCAGGCGGAGGAGGACCGGTGACGACCAGGCTGTTCGGCGAGCCGGTCCGGCGGCGTGAGGACGCCCGGCTCATCACCGGTCAGGGCCGCTACCTCGACGACCTCGGCGCGGGTGCGCTGGCCGCCGCCTTCGTCAGGTCGCCGCACGCCCACGCGCGGATCCTCGACGTCGACGTGTCGGCCGCCCTCGACGTGGAGGGCCTGGTCGCGATCTACACCTGGGAGGACCTGCCGGGGGCGCTGGCCGAGCCGCTGCCGCTGCTGATCCCGCACCCCGCGCTCACGCACGGCCGTACGGCGTACCCGCTGGCCCGGGAGATCGTCCGGCACGTCGGGGAGCCGGTCGTCATGGTCGTCGCCCGCGACCGCTACCTCGCCGAGGACGCCTGCGCGCTGATCCGGGTCGGCTACGAGATCCTCAAGCCGGTGGTGGGCATCGAGGAGGCCGTACGCGGTGTCCACCTCGTGCACGAGGACGTGCCGGGCAACGTCGGCGCGCACCTCGTCCAGGAGGTGCCGGGTCACGGCGGCGTGACGGCGCGGGAGGCGGTCGAGGCGGCCCCGCACCGGCTGGAGTTCCGCCTCGACGTCGAGCGCAGCGCGTGCACCCCCTTGGAGGGGAAGGGCGTGTACGCGCGGTGGGACGCCGACGACGGCTCGCTGCGCGTCTACTCCTCCACGCAGACCTCCACGAGCGTGCGGATGGCGATCGCGGCCAAGCTCGGGCTGCCGCTGCCCAAGGTGGAGGTCATCGCGCCGGACGTCGGCGGCGGATTCGGCGTCAAGATCGTCCACCCATGGCCCGAGGAGATCCTCGTGCCGTGGGCGGCCCGGCTGCTGCACCGCGAGGTGAAGTGGACCGAGGACCGGCGCGAGCACTTCGTCTCGTCGTCGCACGAGCGCGGCCAGGTCCAGCACGTGCGGGTCGGGTTCGACGACGACGGGCGCGTCCTCGGCCTGGAGGTGGAGATCCTGCACGACCACGGCGCCTACACGCCGTACGGGATCATCGTGCCGATCATCACCTCGACCCAGCTGCTCGGGCCGTACAAGGTGGGGGCCTACCGGGTCGAGTTCTCCTCGATCTACACCAACACCGTGCAGGTCACGCCCTACCGGGGCGCGGGCCGCCCGCAGGGCGTGTTCTGCATGGAGCGGACGATGGACAAGATCGCCGCGTACCTCGGGAGGGACCGCACGCAGGTCCGCGCGGCGAACTTCATCCAGCCGGACGAGTTCCCCTACGACCAGGGCCTGACGTTCCAGGACGGGCGTCCGCTGATCTACGACAGCGGCGACTACCCCGAGGCGCTGCGCATGCTCAAGGAGCTGATCGGCTGGGACTCCTTCGCCGAGGAGAAGGCCCGCGCGGCGGCCGAGGGGCGCAGGATCGGCATCGGCGTCGGCTGCTACGTCGAGGGCACCGGCGTCGGCCCGTACGAGGGCGGGCACGTGCAGATCACCTCCGACGGCCGGGTGCACGTCTCGACGGGCCTCACCTCCCAGGGGCAGGGGCACGAGACGGTGTTCGCGCAGATCGCCGCCACCGAGCTCGGCGTGCCGATCGAGAAGGTGTCGGTGGTCACCGGCGACACCCGCCGCTTCGGGTACGCCGTGGGAACCTTCGCCTCACGGGCGGCCGTGATGAGCGGCAACGCGATCGCGCTCGCCTGCCGGAAGGTCAGGGAGAAGGCGCTGCGGATCGCGGCGGAGGCACTGGAGGCCGACCCGCGCGACCTGGAGATCACCGACGGGAAGATCCACGTCGCCGGCGTGCCGTCGGCGTCGATCCCGCTGGCGACCGTCGCCGTGCTGTCCAACCCGCTGCGGTACGCCTTCGACGAGGAGGCCAAGCGGGCCACACAGTTCGCCGGGCCCGCCTCCGACGACCGGCCGCCGGTGGCCGAGGGCGAGGAGCCCGGGCTGGAGGGCCGTGACTACTATTCGCCGGTCAGATCCACCTTCGCGGCCGGCATGCACGCGGCGATCGTGGAGACCGACCCCGACACCGCCGAGATCAGGATCCTGCGGTACGCCGTCGTCCACGACTGCGGGAAGCTGATCAACCCGATGATCGTCGAGGGGCAGATCCACGGCGGGGTCGCCCAGGGCGTCGGCGGTGCGCTGTACGAGAAGATGGTCTACGACGAGCACGGCCAGTTGCTGAACGCCTCGTTCATGGACTTCCTGATGCCGTACGCCACGGAGGTGCCGCGCATCGAGACGGCCCACCTGGAGACGCCCTCGCCGCTGAACCCGCTCGGGATCAAGGGCGCGGGGGAGGCCGGGGTGATTCCCGTCTCCGCCGTCATCGCCTCTGCGGTCGAGGACGCCGAGGGCATCACGATCGACCGGATGCCCATCTCCCCCTCCGACCTCCACCACCTGCGTCTCACGCGCTAGGGGCCAGTCCTGCGCGGGCTGCCTTCAGCGGACCAGCCCAAGCAGGAGGTGGAGCGCTTCGTCGACTTCGAGCAACTCGGCGGGGGAGAGCCGGCCGGCGAAGGAGCCGAGCCGCTCCGGTGCGACCGCGGCGGTCTGTTCCAGCACGATTCGCGTCGACTTGCCCAACAGTTCGATCTCAGGCCGGAAGGATGTGGGCCGAGCGCTCGTGGAGGTCGGAGCGACGAGCAGGGTCGACAGGGCCGGAATGAAGTCGGATTGGATCACTACGGCGAACCGCTCGCCGCTCTGCTCGTGCTTCATGGTGTCCCGAGCGGAGCGGAGACGGTGGACGTCACCACGCACGCAGAGACTCCATGTCACGCATGATCGCTCGCGCTTCCTCGCGATCGTCCGGATCACCCGCGGCGGCGAGGGCCTCCCGGCGCGCCGTTTCCGCGCGCCGCAGCCGCCATGCCATCACGATCGCTTCGCGAATGACCTCGTCGGGCGCCTGCCCATCGGCTGTGAGTTCGGCCAGCGCGGCTTCGGTGCGCGGATCGGCCTGAAAGGTAACCACGCTCATATCTTCAGCGTACGGCACGGTCTCCCGCAGGCCTTCTGGACGATCCGTGAGAGATCGAGTGCGCTCCGTGTCTGCGGAAGACGATCAGGACACCTGGGCGGTGAGGCGCTTGCGGAAGACCCAGTAGGTCCAGGCCTGGTAGGCGATGACGCCCGGCAGGGCGATCAGGCCGATCCAGGTGAGCACGGTCAGCGTGTACGGCGCCGAGGCCGCCTCGGCCAGCGTGAGCCCGGGCAGCGGGGCCGACCACAGCACGCCGAAGACGGTGGCCGTCGTCGCGGCGATCGACGTGGCGGTCGCGGTGAAGGCCCAGCCCTCACGGCGGCCCCACACCAGCGTCACCCCGGCCGCCAGCGCCGACGCGGCGAGCAGCGCCGTCCCCAGCGTCCACATCGGCCCCTTGCCGGGCACGGACGGCAGCGTGCCGATCGCGACAGGCACCGCGCCGACGGCCGCGAGCAGCGCGGCGCGGCGGGCGCGGGCGCGGACCGCGCCGGTCGTCTTGAGCGCGACGAACACCGCGCCGTGCAGCACGGCCACCGACAGCGACAGGGCCCCACCGAGCACGGTCGCCAGCGCCGTGCCGAACAACAGGTTGCCGAAGATCGCGCCCCACAGGAACGCCGGCAGCACGCTGCCGGTGACGATCCCGGCGTCGCACAGCGCGACCTCGCGCCGGGAGTGGACCTTTCCCCGCCACTCCAGGCCCACCCCGCGGACGATCAGGCCGGTGATGACGAGGAAGACCGCCAGGTAGAAGCCGCTCAGCAGGCCGGAGTACCACGCAGGGAAGGCGGCGAACATCGCCCCGATCGCGGTGATCAGCCACACCTCGTTGCCGTCCCAGACCGGCCCGATGGTGCCCAGCACCTGCTTGCGGTCGGCCTCCGACCGCGACAGCAGCGGCAGCAGCGCGCCCACGCCGAAGTCGAACCCCTCCAGGACGAAGTAGCCCGTCCAGAGGAACGCGATCACGATGAACCAGAAGGTCGTCATCTCGTGACTCCTCAGTACATGAGCGTCGGCATGAGCCGCGCCTCGTCGGAGTGGGCGGGAACGGCGCCGGCGGGCGCGGCCTCGACCGGAGGCAGCTCCGGGCCCGCCTTGACGTGACGCACCAGCAGCACGCCCTCGGCCACCGCCAGCACGCCGTACAGGACCGTGAAGACGGCCAGGGTGATCGCGACCTCGCCGAGCGAGACGCCGGGCGACACGCTGGCGGCGGTCATGAGCTCGCCCTGTACGGTCCACGGCTGACGGCCGATCTCGCTGAGCAGCCAGCCGGCGACGATCGCCGCGGTGGGCAGCGGGAGCGCCAGCACGCAGAGGCGGGCGAACCAGTCGGGCACCGGCTTCGCGGCGCCACCCTGCCGGCGCCGGGGCCGGGTCAGCCACAGGCCGAGCACGGAAAGGCCCACCGTGGCCATGCCGAAGCCGATCATCACACGGAACGACCAGAAGACGACCGGCAGGTTCGGGATGTAGTCGGCCGGCCCGAAGGCCTTCTCGTACCGCGCCTGGACGTCGTCGACGCCCTGGATCGTCGCGCCGGGGTCGTGCGCGGCGAGCAGGCTGAGCAGGCCGGGCACCTCGACGCCGGGCGCGATCGAGAACGGCGCGCCGGCGGTGTCGTGGCGCAGGCCCTCCGCCGCGGCGAGCTTCATCGGCTGCTGCTCGCGCAGCAGCTGGCCGGACAGGTCGCCGCTGCCGGCGACGACGGCCCCCGCGATCGCCGTCATGACGAGCGCGGCGCGCAGGCTGGTCCGCCACATGTCCGGCAGGCGGCGCATGGGCACGGTCGCGTCCTGGACGGCCCTGGCGTTCCCGCGGCCGGGCACCAGGCCGAGGCCGCGCTCGCGCAGGATGCGGTAGCCCGTGACGGCGATGACGAACCCGCCCGCCACGACGAACGAGGCGGCGACCACGTGCGGCACCTGGGCGAGGGCCGTGGAGTTGGTCAGGACGGCCCACAGGTCGGTCATCCTGGCTTTGCCGTCCACGACCTCGTAGCCGACCGGGTGCTTCATCCAGGCGTTGGCCGCGAGGATGAAGTACGCCGACAGGTTGGACCCGATGACGGCGGCCCACAGGCAGGCGAGGTGGATCCGCTTGGGCAGCCGGTCCCAGCCGAAGATCCACAATCCGAGGAACGTCGACTCCAGGAAGAACGCGAGCAGCGCCTCCAGCGCCAGCGGGGCGCCGAACACGTCGCCGACGAAGGTCGAGTACTCGCTCCAGTTCATCCCGAACTGGAACTCCTGGACGATGCCGGTGACGACGCCCATGGCGAAGTTGATCAGAAAGAGCTTGCCGAAGAACTTCGTGAGCCTGAGGTAGTGCTCCTTGCCCGTACGTAGCCAGGCGGTCTGGAGTCCGGCGACGTAGACGCCCAGTCCGATCGTCAGGGGTACGAAGAGAAAGTGGTACACGGTGGTCACCCCGAACTGCCACCGTGCCAGGTCAAGCGCGTCCATGTCTCCCTCACACCGGAGCTCTACGGCCCGTAGTCCTATAACAAGTAGTACTACAAGCTGTAGAGCATTAGGGCCCCGCGACGTGCGATCTTCGTCACAGCCGGGCGGAGTGCCGTCCGGACCCCGGTTCGCGGGGGCCGGAACCCCGTTTCTTGCAGTACCGACGATTGCGGTCGGATCGTCCCGGCCGCCAGGGACACGGGTCCCGTCCCGCCGGGAGCGCCTCCTGGGGAGGCACGGGATCAAGAATGGACGAACACCGACAAGTAGCGCGTCCGCCGCACGGCTGATTCGCCCGTACGCCGCGCGGTTGAGAACCGCGGGGAACGGGACGCGGGAACGGCGAAGACCTCCGGTTCGCCGAACCGGAGGTCTTCGCGTCCCGTGTGCCGGCTACGCCGCGGCGGGGTGGAGGGCGAGCGTCGGATAGTCGGTGTAGCCGCGGTGGTCGCCGCCGAAGGCGGTGCTCAGATCCGCCTCGTTCAGCGGTGCGCCGACCCGCAGGCGCAGCGGCAGGTCGGGGTTGGCCAGGAAGGACTTGCCCAGCGCGACCAGGTCGGCGCCCCAGCCCAGCAGCCGCTCCGCGGCGGACGCCGGGTCGGTGGCCGCGGGGTCGTTGACGATGAGGGCGTTCGGCCACAGGTCGCGGATCCGCGCGTTGAGCTCGTCGCCGCCGGTCGCCACCAGGTGCAGATAGACCAGGTCGAGTTCGGCGAGCGCGGACACCAGGGCGGGGTAGAGCTCGTGCGCGTCGTCCTCGGCCAGTCCCTGGGCGCCGTTCCGGGGGGACAGGCGGATGCCCACCCGGTCGGGGCCGATCTCCTCGGCGACGGCCCGGGCGGTCTCCACCGCGAACCGGATGCGGCCGGACACCGTCCCGCCGTAGCGGTCGTCGCGCAGGTTGGCGTTGCGGGACAGGAACTGGTGGATCAGGTAACCGTTGGCCCCGTGGAGCTCGACCCCGTCGAACCCGGCGTCCACCGCGCGCCGCGCGGCGGCGGCGAAGTCGCGGACCGTGGCCTCCACTTCGGCGGTGGACAACGCGACCGGCACCGGCGTGTCCTGAAGGCCTGACGGCGTGAAGATCTGCCCCCCGACCCGTACGGCCGAGGGGGCGACGGGAAGCCTGCCGGTGTTCGCGGGATGGCCGGCCCCGCCCGCGTGCATGATCTGGGCGACGATCCTGCCGCCCGCCGCGTGGACGGCGTCGGTCACCTCACGCCACCCCGCGACCTGCTCGTCGGTGTGCAACCCCGGCGTGTCCATGTAGCCCTGCCCGGCGGGGCTCGGCTGGACGCCCTCGGTGACGATCAGGCCGGCCGAGGCGCGCTGGGCGTAGTAGAGCGCGGTGAGCGGAGAGGGGATTCCGGCCACGTACGAGCGTGACCGCGTCATGGGCGCCATGACGAGGCGGTTCGGCAGACGGAGGGAACCCAGCTCGAAGGAGGTGAACGGCATGATCGTGTCCTTTCGTGTCAAGGTGGCCAGTCAACTTGGTCGGCAAACTTGGTCGGCCAATGAAAGTCATACAACTTGGCCGACCAATATGCAAACGGGTAGGCTGATCGCGGAGGAGGGGTCGTGATGGTGGATGCGCTGACCGGCGACGCGAGGGCGTGCGAAGTGCCGCAGGGAGAGGGTTCCGACAGCCTGAGCTGCCTGATGGCGCAGGCGGCCCTGGGCCACCGCGTCCTGCTCGCCGCCCTGCTCGCGGAGATCGGCCTCTATCCCGGGCAGGACCGGGTGCTCGGCAGGCTGTGGGAGAACGGCCCGATGTCGCAGAACAAGCTCGCCGCGGCGCTGGGCATCGACATGTCCACGATGACCAAGAGCCTGCAGCGGCTGGAGCGCAGCGGGCTCGTGAGCCGCACGCCGTCCCCCGCCAACCGGCGGGTCAGCGTGGTGAGCACGACGCCCAAGGGCGACGCCCTGCGCCCCGAGGTCCGCCGCGTCGAGGAGGAGCTCCACCGCCGGATCTCCGACGGCCTGACGCCGGAGGAGGTGGAGACGCTCCGCTCGCTGCTCGCGGTGGTCAGCCGCAACACCTGCCGCGAGGTCGCGCTGTCCCAGCCCCCCAGGCCCTCCTCCAGGTCCTCCGAGGTGGCCGCGGCGCCCCTGTAGTCCCGCCCGCGCCGCGAGGGCATGTGAACTCTGCACGACCGCCGCGCCGTGCCGGGGCAGATCTTGCCGTTCTCGCCGGACAGGTGATTTTCTAGGGTGCTCGGCATCGGAGGTGGCCCATGAAGGTCTCGGGCAGCGCGCTGGTCGCGGCGGAGCGCAAGCGGGTCTGGGACGCCCTCCAGGACCCCGGCGTCCTGGTGCGGACGATCCCCGGCTGCGAGCGCCTGGAGACGACAGGCGAGAACGTGTACGCGATGACGGTGACCGCGGGGGTCGCCTCGATCAAGGGCGTCTACCAGGGCGAGGTCGCGCTGCGCGACCAGGAGGAGCCGGACCGGTTCACGCTCGGCGCGCGCGGGCAGGGCGCCCCCGGCACCGTCGAGGCGACCGTGGCCGTACGGCTCAGCGACGCCGGGGGCGGCACCCGGATCGACTACGACGCCGAGGCCGTGGTCGGCGGCATGATCGGCGGTGTGGGGCAGCGGATGCTCGCCTCGGTCGCCAAGAAGACCGCGGGCGAGTTCTTCGCCGCCGTCGAGCGGCACCTGCTGTCGGTTCCCGCCGTGCCTGCCGTTCCCGCCGAGTCCGCTGACGCCGTGACCGCGCCCGTGACAGGGGAGGCCGTTGCAGGGGAGGCCGCGCCGCGGGTGTTCACCCGCGAGGCCCCGGCCGCGCCCCGTCAGGGGGTGCCGGCCTGGACGATGCTCGCGGCGTTCGGGACCGGTGCCGGGGTCGCGCTCGGCAGCGCCGTCATCGGCTGGCTCCTCGGACGCCAGAGCCGCCGGCGATAGCCGCCGGCAGGCGCGGCCGGGGAATCGGCGGTCGGTGCCGCGGGTTGGGACATGTCGTGAAAGTAGAGATCTTCTCCGATGTCGTGTGTCCTTGGTGCTACATCGGCCACCACCGGCTCCGGCAGGCCGTCCGGGCCTTCGACGGCGACGTCGAGGTCGCCCACCGTCCGTTCCAGCTCGACCCGGACGGCGTCTCCAGCGGTGAGCCGCTGCTGCGCGCGCTCGAGCGCAAGTTCGGCGGCGCCGACCGGGTGGCCCAGATGACCGGTCACGTGACGGGTGTGGCGGCGCAGGACGGGCTGGAGCTCCGATTCGACCGGGCGGTCGCGGCCGGCACGTTCGAGGCGCACCGGCTGATCTGGCTGGCCGGGCGCGCGGGGCGGGACGGGGACATGGCCGACCGGCTCTTCCGCGCCCACTTCACCGACGGCCTCGACGTCGGCGACCCCGCCACGCTGGCGAAGCTCGCCGCCGAGACCGGCGTCGAGGACACCGGGGAGGGCGCCGAGCAGGTGCGCGCCGAACTGGCCCGCGCCCGCGCGCTCGGCGTCCGCGCCGTCCCGCTGTTCCTGTTCGAGGAGAAGTTCGCCGTCTCGGGCGCGCAGCCCGTCGAGACGCTCGTGGCCGCCCTGCGGGAGGTCGAGGCGCGTACGGCCCAGGAGGCAGCGGCGGCGGGCACGACGGCAGGCACGGCGGGCGAGGACTGCGACGACGGCACCTGCGCCGTCTGAGTCGCCCGTCCGGGCAGGGTGTGACGACAGGACGGCGATTCTTCGGCAGAGTGCGCCGGTTCTTCCGATCGGCGGCGGTCGGTAAACACTGAGCATGCCTAGCGTCCGCATCGGGGTCGACACGGGCGGCACCTTCACCGACGTCGTGCTCGTCGACGAGGAGTCCGGCCGGATCGTCACGACCAAGACTCCCTCGACTCCCGCCAACCCGGCCGACGGGTTCATGGCAGGCGTGCACAAGGTGCTCGAGGCCCACGCGGGGTCCCATGCCCTCGACGCCGTCTCCGCCCTCGTCCACGGCACCACCGTCGCCACCAACCAGTTGCTGGAGGACCGCCCGGACGGCACGTCACATCTGGGTTTCGTCACCACGGAGGGCTTCGAGTTCGTCCTGGAGATCGCCCGGCAGAGCGTGCCGGACGGCTACGGCAACTCCTATTTCTGGGTCAAACCCCCGCGGATCGTGCCCGTGCACCGGGTGCGTACCGTCGGGGGACGGCTCGACCACCTCGGCCGGGAGGTCCGGCCGTTCGACGAGGCGCAGGCCGTACGGGCCGCCCGGTGGTTCAGGGAGCGCGGCGTCACCGCGATCGGGGTGTGCTTCCTGCACTCCTACGCCAATCCCGGGCACGAACGGCGGATGCGCGAGGTGCTGGAACGCGAGCACCCCGAGGCGGTCGTGTCGCTGTCGAGCGACGTGCTGCGGGAGTACCGCGAGTACGAGCGGTCGGTGACCACGCTGGTGGACGCGGCCGTCAAGCCGATCATGCGGCGGTACATCGACAACCTGTCGGAGCGGCTCGGCCGGCCGTTCTCGGTCATGAAGAGCAACGGCGGCGTGCTGTCGGCGGCCGAGGTGGTGCACCAGCCGATCACGACCGTGCTGTCCGGCCCGGCGGCGGGGGCGCTCGGCGCGGCGCTCGTCGCGGGGACCGCCGGGCACCCGAGCGTCATCACCCTCGACGGTGGCGGCACCTCGACGGACGTGGCGGTCGTGGTGGACGGGGAGCCGTCGCTGACGACCGAGGGCAGCATCGGCCGCTACCCGTGCAAGATCCCCATGATCGACATCGTCACGGTCGGGGCGGGCGGCGGGTCGATCGCCTGGATCTCGCCCGAGGGGACGCTGAAGGTCGGCCCGAGGTCGGCGGGCGCGGATCCCGGCCCGATCTGCTACGGCAGGGGCGGCACCGAGGTGACGGTGACCGACGCGCACGTCTTCCTCGGCCGGGTGCCCCCGCATCTGCTCGGTGGTGAGATCCCGCTCGACGTCGCCGCCGCGCGGGCGGGCGTGACGGCGCTGGCGGGCCGGCTGGGGCTGACCCCGGAGCGCTGCGCCACCGGGATCCTGGAGATCAGCGCGTTCAACCAGTCGAACGCGATCCGGCAGATCACCGTGCAGCGCGGCCTCGACGTGCGGGACTTCCCGATGGTCGCCTTCGGCGGCTCCGGGCCGCTGCTCGCCTGCCGCCTCATCGACATCCTCGGCCTGCCGGCTGCGATCGTCCCGCCGGACCCCGGGAACGTGTCCGCGTTCGGCCTGCTCACCGTGGACGTGAAGAACGACTACGTCCGCACGCACGTCTCCCGCGACCCCTCGCCCGAGGCGGTCGCCGAGATCCTCGGCGACCTGGAGGCCGAGGCCGCGGCCGCGCTCGACCGCGAGGGCTTCGCCGAGCACGTGTACGCGCGCAGCGCCGACCTGCGCTACTACGGCCAGGCGTACGAGGTGCGGGTGGCCGCCCCCGACGGCCCCGTGGACGAGGCATGGCTCGGCGCGGTCGCCGAGCGGTTCCACGCCGAGCACGAGAGGCTCTACGGATACGGCTACCGTGACGATCCCAGCCACGCCGTCGAGTGGGTCAACCTCCGGGTGTCCGGCATCGGCCCGATCGTCCGGCCGAAGATCGCGCGCAGGCCCCGCCAGGAGGACGAGCCGAGCCCGGTCGCGACCCGCGACGTGTACTACGAACGGTGGGGCCGGACCGTGACCTACCGCCGGGGCGACCTCGGCGCGGGCGCGGTCGTGCACGGCCCCGCCGTGATCGAGGAGTACGGCTCGACCCTGCCGGTGCACCCCGGCTTCACGGCGACCATGGACGACTACGGCAACCTCGTGGTGGTGAGCGATGACCGGTAGGACCGCCGACCCCGTGCTCGTGGAGATCGTGGAAGGCACGCTGGCCTCGGTGGAGAAGGAGGTGGAGACGGCGATCGCGCGCACGGCGAGGTCGCCCATGATCCGCGACGCCCACGACTTCCGCGCCGGCATCCACGACGCGCGGATGCGCAAGCTGACCGGTCGGTCCTACTCGGCGCTGGTTCAGCCGATCGTCCGCGACTTCCCGGTGGACACGATGCGCCCGGGCGACGTGTTCTTCCACAACGACGTCTACCTGTCCGAGGGCGGCATCGGCCACCTGCCCGACCTGTGCGTGACGGTGCCGGTCTTCCACGAGGGCGCGGTCGTCGCGTTCGTCCAGGCGTTCGGCCACCACGACGACATCGGCGGAGCCGTGCCGGGTTCCATGCCGTCGCACGCGCGCAGCGCGTTCGAGGAGGGCCTGATGGTCCCGCCGATCAAGCTGTGGGACCAGGGGGTGCCCAACCGCGCCGCGCTCACGATCATGACGCGCAACTCCCGCATGCCCGACAGCCTCGCCGGCGACCTCGACGCCGAGTGCTCGGCCTGCCTGATGGGCGCGCGGCGGCTCGGCGAGCTGTTCGGCCGGTACGGCCGGGAGGCGGTCGAGGCGTGCTTCGACGCGATCATCGGCAAGACGACCGAGACGTTCCGCCGCGAGCTGCTCGCCAAGATCCCCGAGGGGGTGCACGTCTGGGAGGACTACGCCGAACACGACGGTGTGGACGAGCCGCGCCTGCACGCCCAGCGGATCACGCTCACCGTCGACCACTCGGCGGACACGCCGCTGACCATCGACTTCACCGGCACCTCGCCGCAGGCCAAGGGGCCGATCAACCACGCGGGCGACTACGCCGACGGGGTCTTCCTGAAGAAGTGGCTGGCGCCGATCCTGCGCAACCTCGCCGACACTCCCCAGCGGATGGCCGAGCTCGACGTGAACGAGGGGGTCGTCCCGCTGATCAAGATGGTCTTCCCGGAGAAGGGCACGCTGCTCACGCCGATCTTCCCCGCGCCCACCAACGCCCGTACGTTCGTGATCCTGCGCCTGCTCGGGGTGCTGGCCGGCGTGCTGGCCAAGGCGACCGGCGGCCGCATGCCGGCCGACCAGGAGACCATCCGCTACACCGGCGTGTACGGCGAATCGGACGACGGTCCCTACCTCATGCGCGAGGTGCTGGGCGGCGGGTCGGGCGGGCGCTGGTACGCCGACGGGGAGGACACCATCCACGTGGTGCCCGACAGCCGCAACATCCCGGCGGAGTTCGCCGAGGCACGCTGGCCGTTCCGGGTGGAGCGGCTGGGCCTGGCCGTGGACAGCGGCGGCCCGGGGGAGTTCCGCGGCGGTCTCGGCTACGACAAGCACATCCGCATGTTGCGGGACGCCTCCTTCATGTCGATCGCCGACCGCTCGATCCTGTCGTGCTGGGGCGTGAACGGCGGCCGGGCGGGCCGTCCCTTCCAGGTCACCGTGGACGGTGTGGAGATGGAGGGCCTGGTCGACGACTTCCCCGTACGCGCCGGGCAGGTCATCCGCATCCGGACGACGGGCGGAGGCGGCTGGGGCTCGCCCTACGACCGCCCGGCCGAGACGGTGGCCGCCGACGTCCGCGACGGGAAGGTCTCGTTCGAGGGCGCGCGGGAGGATTACGGCGTCGTGCTGACCGGCACCCGCGACGACGTCGTCGTGGACACGGAGGCGACCGAGCGCCTGCGGGAGCGGCTGCGCGAGACGCGCCCCGCCGCCTTCTTCGACCGCGGCCCCGGCTACCCCAAACTCTCCGGCGGCCTCCCGTACGCGGAGGTGGACACCGTCTGACACGCCGGGGCGGAGCCGGAGGACCGCCCACACGGCATCCGGCCCTTGTGCCCGCGCGAGGCGCAGCCGAGGGCCGCGCGCGGGACTCCGGCCCGTTCCGCGTCAGCCGCTCATCGCGGCGGAGCGGGAGACCTTGGCGGGTGTGGCGCGCAGCTTCGCCTCCAGTTCGGCGATCACATGCTGGACGGCGCTCTTCAGCCGCGCCCGGCGGCCGTTGAGCTCCTCGGCGAAGGCGCGAGCCGCGGGGCCCACCCATACCGGTTCACCGCCGAACTGGGCGCAGGCCCGATCGAGGGCCGTCTCCAGGACGTGAACGTGCTCCCGGACCGTCTCGCCCTCGGTCATCTCCGTGGCGTACGCGCCCGCGACCTCGGCGAGGTGGACGCGCGTGGGCGGGGCGAAGCGGAACCCCGGCGTCCCGGTCATGATCGCGAACGCGAACCGGGCCGCGACGTCGCTGTGGGCCCCGTCTTTCTTGTCGTACGCGCCGGCCGCGGCGGCGAGCATCCGGCCGAACGCGTCGGCGGACGTGGCGTCCGCGGCCGCGAGGTCGTTCAGGTCCCCGCAGGAACGTCACCAGGTCGGGCCGCCGGTCACGCGGGGCGACACCAGGGAGCGCGAGCAGGCGGGCGGCGGTGTCCTTCGGCAGCGGGCTGTCCCTGGTCGCCAGTGAGATCGCGAGCCGTGCCGCCGCGGGATCGGCGAACACCCGCCGGACGACCTCGGCGCGTTCCCCGACGACCCCACGGGCGTGCTCCAGTTCCTTGACGAAACGATCCATGTGCCCGGGGGATATGCCGCTGAAGTCCGGCGACAACGGTCCCGTGCCCGGTGCATCCGATCCCACGTCTCGCCCTCAGGTCGCGTACCGACACCCGCACGTCGTCCCCGGGCTTCACCGTACCGTTCTGTACGCTCCCGCACCGGTGATTGGCGGCGGTGTCCGTGGGTAGCCGTCCAGTGACGGCATAAAAGGGATGGTGAGTTACAAATGGCATCTATCGTCCAGCGCATCAGGGAGTACCTGCAGAGCCCCAAGGGCCGGGAGAACGTCGAGAAGGCCAAGACCATGACGCGTGATCCGGAGAACCGGCAGCGACTGCGCCGGCTGATGGACCAGTGGCGCGGCCATCGCACCCACCGCTGACGTGTCCGTGACCCCCGGGCCGTGCCAGGACTACGACGTCCCGGCCGGCCGAGCGGGGGTGCCCGATTCGCTCTCATCGACGCCGTGGGCCTCGCCCGCGCCGGAGCCGGGAGCACGAACGCGGGGTCGCCGGACCGCCCGGCGGCGAAGCGGACGGCGGCCGGGTTCGCCCGCTACCGGTCGCTGGGCTGCGGAGTGGTCTCCTGACCGTCCGCCCGGTCAGGAGCGAGCGGCACGGGCACGCGCTCCACCCGGATCGCGTGCACCTCGTCGCGGGGCACGACCACCTCGTACGCGCCGTGGTCCACCAGCCAGTAGCCGAGCGCCTCGGCCTTCAGCCCGTTGTGACCCGTGTAGGCGATGTGCAGGCCGCCCTCCCCGCCGTCTCCGCCGTCGTCCTCGTCGAGCACGAGGCACGGCTCGCCCCCGAAGGCGCCGACCGTGCGCAGGAGGGTGAGCCGCTCCAGGGTGGACCGGTTCACCCGCAGCCGCCAGTAGCCGCCGGCGGCGGTGAATCCCTCCTGCGGGGTCTCGCTGAACAGCACCACGTCGTCGCCGCCCGGCCCGACCGCGGCGGCGTAGTCACGGTCGCGGTAGCGGGCGACGAATCCCAGGCCGACCGGCTCGATCTCGCTCATCGCGCCGGCCGCCAGGTCAGGCCGTCGTACCCGGCGAAGGGACGCTCCCCGGCCGCGGTGAGGTGCACGATCTCCGCGCCGGCCGGGATCGGCATGGGCATCGTGTGGAACTGCGGCACCACCTGCTCGCGCGAGGCGGTGAAGCCGTTCCCGGTGAAGGGCGGTGCATCGCTCCAATCACCGCCCATGTGCGGCCCGTACGGGACGACGTAGGTGTCGATGTCCCGCGCGTCCCAGCGCATGATGTACAGCTCGGGCACGTCCGGTGTCAGCTCCGATCCGTCGAAGCACAGGTCGAGGGCCTCGACGAGCGCGGCGGGAGTGGTGAGGCGGTCGCAGTCCTGCTCGCGGTAGACGTAGCCGGAGATGATCGTCCGCCGGCCCGACAGGTACGGCACGAGCAGCCGCGGCGGAACCACCTTCTGCATCCGCGTCCTGCGTCCCGGCTCGCTCATGGGGCCAAGTTTACGATCTGCCGACTCCGAGCCGGCGGTGTTCGAGGGAGGGGAGGGTGGCGCGCGCGGTCTCGGTCCACGCCGCGTCGATCTCCGCGAGCAGCACGCCGGGGCCCGTGCCCAGGTCGTGGCGGGCGACCCCCATCGGGTCGACGAGCATGCTGCGGCCCACACCGAACCCGTCCGGTATGGCGGGGTTGGGCGCTTGACCGACCGCGATGGTCCAGGTGGTGTTTTCGATGGCCCTCGCCCGGACGAGGGTCGTCCAGTGGTCCTCCTTCAGCGGCCCCGAGCCCCAGGCGGCGATCACCGCGAACGTGTCCGCGCCCCGGTCGACCAGCGCGCGGGCCAGTTCGGGGAAGCGGACGTCGTAACAGGTGATGAGGCCGATCCTGAGCCCCGCCAGCTCCACCACCGCCGGCGCGTCCCCCGGCGCGACCAGTTTCGACTCCTTGGCGCCGAAGGAGTCGAACAGGTGGATCTTCCGGTAGGCCGCGGCGAGCGAGCCGTCCTCCCGCACGCAGACGGCGGTGTTCCAGACCCTCCCGTCCGCGGCGGGCTCGAAGACGCCGGCGATGACCGCGGTGCCGTGCTCGCGCGCGGCCTCGGCCAGGCCGGTGACGAACGGGCCGTCGAGCGGCTGGGCCGTCTCGACGATCCGTGGGCCGAACCGGGCGAGCGTCGCTTCGGGGAACACGGCGAGGTCCGCCCCCCGCGCCCGCGCGAGGGCGTCACGCACGGTCGCGAGGTTGGTCTCCGGGTCGTGGTCGACGGGGATCTGGCACAGGGCTACGCGGGTCACGGACCACAGTCTGCCCGGTCGTCTCCACACCCCACCAGGTGCCCCGCGAAGTGCCCCACCAGGTGAGCGTTCGCCACACCCACTCCAGCGGGCCGTGCCGGTGCCGGGCGAGCCACCACCGGCAGAAGACCGCCTGCGCGGCGACGGTGACGATGGCGAGCACCACGAGGGCGCCCCCCGTGCCGTCGGCCTCCAGCAGCGGCATCGCCACCACGATCACCGTCGTGCCCGTCACGTAGTTGGTCAGCGTCATCCGCCCCAGCGCTTCGAACAGGGTCGCGCGCCGGGCGAGCAGCAGGAACGCCGCCGCGTACGCGACCGCCCCGCACAGCGCGGCCGCCTGGTAGACCCCGCCGCCGGGCGGTGCGTGGTTCCACCACCAGGTCAGCCAGGCCGCGAGCACGGCAGCCGCCCCGCACACCACGGCGAGGAACGGCCCGCTGCCCAGGCCGTCCGCCCCGGCGAGGCGCGTCGGTCCTCTCCCCGCCTCCACACCCGGGGCGGCGGCCAGGCCGAGCAGGAACAGCGCGGTGATCAGCACGTACGGGTGGGAGTCGAGCACGGAGGCGACCAGCGCGGCGCAGCCTGCCGACAGCACCACCCACCGGGGCAGGAGGCTCGCCGGGAGCAGGACGAGCGCCCCCAGCAGCGCGTACGGCAGCAGCACCTCGCCCGGGTCGATCAGGATGTGCGCCGCGCCCAGCACGGCGAGCACGGCCAGGCGCCGGAGCATGACGACGCGCGGCCGCCGCGTGCGCCGCCGCGCCGAGCGCAGGAACAGGGCGAAGGACAGCCCGAACAGGAACGCGAACATCGGGTAGAAGCGGCTCTGGAACAGGTTCGTCATCACCCAGTCCAGCGAGGTCGGCGTCCGCCGCACCGTCTGCTGCCACGCGTTGACGAGCATGATCCCGCACACGGCGAACCCGCGCAGCGCGTCCACCCGCCGGATCCTGTCTGCCGTCAGGCTCACCCTCCAGCCCCTCCTTGTCGGTCTCTTCACGAGCCGGGCGGCCAGAGCACCGGCACGCGCATCTCCTGCTCGCGGGCGTGCGAGACGACGTCGGCCGTGCCACCGAACCCCCGCGCCGACAGCGCGTCCCGGTCGGCGACCAGGTCCCGCAGCCTCCGTTCCTGCTCCATCATCGCAAGCCGCTCGATCTCGTGGTCCTAAGGAGAGACCCAGCTCGGGCTCCATACGGGGGAGCGAAGGCGCAGCCGACGCTCGAGAGCTTGCGGGACGGACTGATCGCTGAGGCCTGCCCGGTCACCCGGCGCGGCCCGGTCACCAGGGGAGGGGCTCCAGCTCCCGGTCGACGCGGCGCCAGTCGGTTACCGCGGCGATGACCGGGTGCGCCTCCCCGAGGGTCCGGCGGAGCTGGACGAGCAGGGGCTCGCGCAGCACCCGCGCCTCGTCGGTCCGCCTGACGTCGCGCAGGGTCACGGCCAGGTCGGCCTCGCAGATCAGCGTGGTGGGGTGGCGGGGCCCGAGAACCGCGCGCAGCCGGTCGAGGGTGTCCCGCTGCAGCGTCTCGGCCTCGGCGTGGTCCCGCAGGTCTCCCAGCGCGTTGGCCACGTTGACGGCGCAGGCGAGTGAGAAGGGGTGATCGGGCCCGATCCTGCGCCGCAGCGTCGCGAGGGTCCGAGTGCCCAGCGCCCGGCTCTCGGCCGGCTCCCCGAGGTGCCGCAGGTAGATCGTGACGTTGTTGGCCGCGATCAGGGTGTACGGGTTGTCCGCGCCCAGTGTGCTTTCATAGCCGGCCCTGACTTCGGCGGCGAGCTCGAACGCCCGTCGCCTGTCGCCCGCCGCGGCGAGGTCGCAGGCCAGGCTCAGCTTGCAGGCGACGGTTTCGGGCGAGTCGGGACCGAAGCGCCGGAGACAACGCTCGTAGGTCGTCTCGGTGAGCCGCCGCGCCTCCGCGAGCGCGCCGGTCTCCCGCAGCGACACGGCGAGGCTGCGTGCCGTGTTCAGCGTGTCGGGGAGCTCGGGGCCGGGCACCTCGGCGTAGCTGTTCAGCGTCTCGCGCAGCAGCTCGGCCGACTCCGCGTACTCGCCCGCCTCGCGGATGTCGAGGGCGAGATTCGTCTCGGACAGGAGCGTGAAGGGGTGGGCGGGACCGAGCACCTCACGGCGTTTGTCCGCGGTTTCCTGGTCGAGCCGGCGCGCGGCGCTGAAGTCACCGACGTGCCGCAGGGCGACGGCCAGGTTGCCGGCCGCCGCGAGGACCCGCGGATGGTCGTCGAAGAACAGCTCCTTGGTGCGGGCGTAGGTCTCCTGCTCCATCCGCAGCGACTCGGCCGGCTCACCGAGAGCCCGCAGGTCCGCCGCGAGGCTTCCCGCGGTCTGCAACGTGTGCGGGTGCGGGTCGGGCAGGACCCGGCGCTGGTCGTCGAGGATCGCCCGGTCGAGATCGCACGCCTCGCGGTACCTGCCCTGGGAACGCAGGACGTTCCCCATGTGGAACCGCAGGTAGAGCGTCTGCGGGTCGTAGTCGCCGAGCTTCCTGATCCACAGCTCCTCCAGGCGGCGGCCGAGGTTCAGCGCCCGGTCGAACTCGCCCCGCCGATACAGGTACCGCACGCGGTCGATCAGCAGCTGCCGGGTCTGCTCCTCGTCGCAGTCCTCCGCGTTGGACGGGGCGAGGTGCGGCCAGATCTCGTCGTACCGCGGCCAGCTGCCGGGGTCGTCGGTGTCGCCCTCGCGCGGGCGGGCGCCCAGGAGGATGCGGTGCACCTCGTGGACGGTGCGCTCGCGCTCGTCGTCGTCCATCTGGTCGCGCAGCACGGCCTGCACCAGTCTGTGCACCTGCACCGAGTTGTTGCGCTGGTCGACCTCGGCGAGGGCGAACCTGTTCAGCTCACGTACCAGCCGGCCGATCATGATCTTCTCGTGCAGCGAGTCGTCGTACGGGATCAGGCAGCGCACGGTCTCGTCGCCGTACAGCATGGACAGCGACACCGGTTCCGCGGCGAAGAAGGCCAGCAGCTGGAGCAGCCGGACCGCCGCGGGTGACTTCTCCCGCAGGCGCTGGAACGACACGTTCCAGGTGGCGGCGACAGGCGTCGGGTAGGTCGGGGAGTCCCCGAGCGCGAGCGTCCGCACGGGCCGCGTGGAGAGCTTGCCGACGTACTCGTCCACGCTCATACCGGTCTCCTGCAGCCACGCCCCGGCCTGTTCGATGGCGAGCGGCAGGTCGCCGAGCGCGGCCGCCACCCGGTCGGCGTCGTCGTCGCCGAGATCGGCCACCCGGCGCCGCAGGTGCTCCAGGCTCTCCTCTCGGGTGAAGACGTCGATCTCCAGTGGCGTGGCGATCTGGGACCAGGTCCGGCTGCGCGACGTGATCAGCACGTGGCCGGAGCCGCCGGGGAGGTAGGTCCGCACGTCATCCGCGCTGTTGGCGTTGTCGAAGATGAGCAGCCAGCGGGCGTACGGCTCGCCCCGCCGCAACGCGTCCTTGACCGCCAGTGCCGCCTCCGCCAGGTTGTCGCCGATCCCGATGCCCAGCCGCTCGGCCAGATCGGCCATCGCGCCGTTCAGCAGTTCCGGCTGTTCGGCCGACACCCACCACACGACGTCGTAGTCGCTCATGAAACGGTGGGCGTACTCGATGGCCAGCTGGGTCTTGCCCACGCCGCCGAGTCCGAACAGGGCCTGGGTGCGGCCCTCCTGCACGTGTGTCACCGCGGCCTGGGTCACCGCGGCCTGGCTGCCGCGGACCAGCTGGTCCCGCAGCCGCTCCAGCACCTCGCCCCGGCCGGTGAAGGCGGCGTTCCTGGTCGGCAGGTTCAGGATGGCGGGCTGGATGCCGGGATACCGCGGCGTCGCTCCTCGCCCGGTGGCCTCGGTTCCCGCCGGGCGGTCGAGGGCGCGCAGCAGCGCGGCGGCCGCGTGCTGCTCGTCCAGCCGGAACAGGTCCAGCGGGGGCGGATCGGCGTACGGCTGCGGGACCCGGACGTCCGACACGCGGACGGGAAGGAGGTGCAGAGACAACGCCGCGGGTCCCTCGGCGGCGTGCCAGGTCTCCCGGGCCCACGGTGAGCGCAGGTAGGCAGGGGACAGCAGTGCGACCGTGCGGCGCGCCGCCTCCGGCGTCCGCGCCTGCCCGCTCTCGTCGTCCTCGCGTTCGCCCCCCTGCGTACGGACCCGGATGCCGGCCTGCGTCAGCACGGCGGCGATCCACTCCGCCCACAGCCGGTCCTCTGGGGCGTAGCTCAGGGTGACGTCGTTCGACAGCGACGGGCGGCGCCGGACGAACAGCTCCCGGTAACTCAGCCGCAGGTCCTCGTCGAGCGGAGGAAGGGACGAGACCCGGCCTCCGGTGACGACGCCCGTGAGCCGCTCGTAGGCGGCCAGCAGCGAGCCGGGCGAGCCGGGCGGGTCACCGAAGGTCGCCAGGGTCTCCTCGTACGCGTAGAACGGCTTGTAAGGGATCTCGACGGCGCCCCAGTAACTGCCGGCCTGGTCCTGGCCGACGCCGCTGGGGAACCCCTCGAACTGGCTGCGGGCGAAGGCCCGGCCCGCGTCGAGCTTCTCCTTCTCCGTGTGGTCCACGCGCATGGGGATCGGCAGGATCCTGATGCGGCGGTCGGGTAACCGTCCGGCGATCTCCGCCGCGACCCGCGCGGCCCCCTCGATGCTCTGGTCGCTGAGCGTGAAACAGGGCACCACGGTGTCGGGGAGGTGGACCGTGCAGATGTCGGCGATGTCGCTCAGGCCGGTGCGGCTGTCGATGAGCACGTAGTCGTAGCCGCGCCGCATGTCCACCCGCAGGGCGTCGAGGAACTGCCCTCCGCCCAGCCGCTCGTAGAAGTCGTCCCAGTCGAAGGTGGACACCAGCGAGGAGTAGTCGCGGTTCTGCCGCCCGGCGGGCAGGAAGTCGAGGGAGCCGCCGTCGGGGAAGTGGGGCCACTCGACCGATACGACGTGCCGTCCCACGTCCGCGTACCGGGTGTGCCAGTCGGCGGGACGCGGACCGGAACGGGTCGCGGCCCAGGCGAAGTCCCTGATCAGGTCGATCACGCCGGCCGTGCCGCTGATCAACTCTTCGTCGAGAAAGGGCCGGAAGAACTTGTGCAGGCCGGGGGACTCCAGGTCCCAGTCCACGACCAGCACGCGGAGGCCGTTGGAGGCGAGGATCCAGGCCGTGTTGGCCAGCGCCATCGTCCTTCCCGTCCCTCCCTTGTAGGAGTAGAAGGTGACGATGTGGCCATCCCGGAACTCGGTCATTGCCTCCCCTTCCGTCCTGGCGGCTCGTCGGGCGCGAAATCCTCGGGGTGCGCGGTCCTCCTGCGCGGGGGCGGCCGGTGCCCGGCAGCGGCCGCGCCGGCTTCGTCGGCAGCGGTGCGCGCAGGGTGGCGCCGGCGGGCCGAGGTCCTCGGGGTGGTAAGGATTCCAGCCGCACGGCGTATCCACGGCGGACTTGTAATGGTCGCGGTATCTCTCGATCTTCATGAAGCCGTGGAGGCCTCGTTTGAGATAGTGCGTCCCGAGGTCCGGATGATGGAATTGAATAAATCCTCACCATATCCGGCAGTTCGAAGTCCGGATCCGGAACCCGGAACGCGGGAACGATCACTGGCTCTTTGGCCGGGCGCTTGTCCCACTCGACGCCCGGGAGGATGTCCATGACGCCCGGAGGAACGCCAACGGGCATGGGTGTGGGCTGCATGCTCTCCCGGCACAGCTTCTTGTGGAGCTTTTCCATGAGAAGGTTGGGGTTCTCGTCCCCGGGATGGGTACGAGGCGTGTGCGCGTAACCGATGAAGAAATACGGGAGACGGCCTCCAGCGCCCGAGGTGCCGGCCACCCCACCTCCCGCGCTCCGCCGGTCACTTCACTATAGGCTCCCGCTCCAGGATCGACAGGAACGTCGCATTATTCCTCTGCTTGTCCTCGTTTCGGGCAGCCATCTCTTTGTCGGTGCGCTCCGGCGCGGCGCCGCACTCCGCGAAATACGGTCGTCCATGTAATGGGTCCAGGTGCGTCGTACGTCGACTGCGCCACGCACCCGTACCGCACCTCTGCGTCGTCCAAGGAATGATCGCCGGACGCATCGGGGACGCCCGTTGGCGCGTGCCGGCTCTCGGCGGTCGCGGATAGGGTGAGGGCCGTGAGGGAGCCGCTGGTGCGGCGGATGCGGGAGTTCGGCACGACCGTGTTCGCCACGATGACGAAGCTGGCCGTGGAGACGGGCTCGATCAACCTGGGCCAGGGTTTCCCGGACACCGATGGGCCGGAGCGCATGCTGGAGCGGGCGGTCGAGGCCGTGCGGAGCGGCCTCAACCAGTACCCGCCCGGGCCGGGCCTCCCCGAGCTGCGCCAGGCGGTCGCCGAGCACCGCAAGCAGTGGTACGGCCTCGCCTACGACCCCGACGGGGAGGTCCTCGTCACCGTCGGCGCCACCGAGGCGATCGCCGCGACGGTCCTCGCGCTCTGCGAGCCGGGCGACGAGGTGATCGTGTTCGAGCCGTACTACGACTCCTACGCCGCGGCCGTCGCGCTCGCGGGAGCCGTACGCAGGGCGGTGACGCTGCGGGTCGACGCGGGGCGGTTCACCTTCGACCCGGCCGAGCTGGAGGCCGCGGTCACGCCCCGCACCCGGGCGATCCTGGTGAACTCGCCGCACAACCCGACCGGCACCGTGTTCACCCGGCAGGAGCTGGAGTGCGTGGCCCGCGTGTGCCGGGAGCATGACCTGGTCGCGGTCACCGACGAGGTCTACGAGCACCTCGCCTTCGACGGCGTCGAGCACGTGCCGCTCGCCACGCTGCCCGGTATGCGAGAGCGCACGGTCATGATCTCCTCGGCGGGCAAGACCTTCAGCGTCACGGGCTGGAAGACCGGCTGGGTGTGCGCCCCGGCGCCGCTCACCGGCGCCGTGCAGGCGGTCAAGCAGTTCCTCACCTTCACCGCGAACGCCCCCTGGCAGGCCGCGGTCGCGTACGCCCTGCGGGAGGAGATGGACTGGGTCGCGGCTCAGCGGACGGCCCTGCAGGCCAAGCGGGACCGCCTCGTGGCGGGCTTGACGGAGGCCGGTTTCGACGTGCTCCGGCCCGCCGGCACCTACTTCGTGCAGACCGACATACGGCCGCTCGGCTTCGAGGACGGGCTGGAGCTGGCGCGGCGGCTGCCCGAGCTGGCCGGGGTGGTCGCCATCCCCACGCAGGTCTTCTACGACCACCCCGATCGGGGCCGGCACTTCCTGCGGTTCGCCTTCTGCAAGCGGGACGAGGTCATCGACGAGGCGGTGACCCGCCTGCGCCGCCTCGGCGTCAGCTGAACCGAGCGGTTTGATGGCGGATCGTCACCGGTCGTATACTCTCCGTTGATGGTATCAGTGTGATACCGCGCCGTACCATGGAGGCATGGCCATGACGCTTCGCCTGAGCGACGAGCAGACCGAGGCCCTCCGGCGGCGCGCCGAGAAGGAAGGCCGGAGCATGCAGCAGATCGTGGTCGCCGCGGTGGAGGAGTACCTCGCCCGGAACGCCGCCGATGAGGAAGTGCACCGCCTGGGTGTCGAGGCGGTGCGGCGCTGGAAGCCGGTGCTCGACCGTCTCGCCCAGTGACCCGCTATCTGACCGTCGAGCAGGTTCTGGACCTGGCCGAACTGGCCGTTGAGGGCACGCCCCAGCTTCGCGATCTCGGGCTGCTCGATTCGGCCGTGCACCGGCCCCAAGCCCGGATGTTCGACCAGGAGGCATACCCCGACCTCCTGGCTAAGGCCGCCGCGTTGTTGCACTCGCTGGCCATCAACCATCCGTTCATCGACGGCAACAAGCGAGTGGCCTGGGTCTCCACCGTGGTCTTCCTCGCCTACAACGGTGTAGCAGTGGACACGGACGACGACTCGGCGTACGACCTGGTGATCGCGGTCGCGTCGGGGAAGCTCACCGAGGTCGATGAGATCGCGAGCGTGTTGCGCGGCTTCACCGCCTCTTGAGCACCCGGACCGTGCCGAAGGCGACGAGCGGGGTCGCCAGCCACAGGAAGGGCACGACGTTGACCGCCCATACGCTCGCCACCGCGCTCAGCAGCCAGTAGATCCCGATGGCCCAGTAGACCCAGGTGTTGACACGCAGGCGGAGCAGGTCGGTGTCCGGCCGGTGCAGGCGCTGCGCCTGCACCAGAGTGAACAGCGCGGCCTGGGACAGCAGCAGGATGGCCTCGTTGCCGGCGAACATCCCGGTCACCAGGGCCTTGCCGCTCGTCGTGAGGTGGCCGGCGTTGGCCTCGCCGAAGAGCGACGTCGTGTACGGCAGGAAGGCCACGAAGAACAACAGCGGGATGTGCAGCAGGAGCATCGGCTGGGACACCCGCTCGATCTGGTCGAACAGCGTGTGATGGGCCCGCCAGGCGAACCAGAGCATCAGGAAGGCGATGGCGAAGGCCATGAAGGAGCCGAAGTGGTCGCCGAAGAACGCCCCCAGTCGCTGGAAGTCCTCACCCTCCGGGCGCGGGAGCTCCAGGGCGAGCAGCGTGATGGCGATCGCGAAGATGGCGTCGGCGAAGACGCCGACGCGCTCGTGGGTGAGGCCGGGACGCACCTGAGGCGTGGCCATGCGTGTCTCCAATAAAAGGGGGGCAGTGGCGAGCATTGTGACAGAAGTCACTCTTGGTGAGAGGCGGCCCGATGCCGCGGACGGCCGAAGCTCCGCGCTCGGACCGCCTTCCATTGCCTCGCGGGGGAACGGCGTCGCCGCCCGGTGTCGAGCTTGGTGAAATGTGCCCATGGATGTGGCAGGGGTGGGCGAGACTCGCCAATGAAGGCCCGGGTGGGGCTGGATAGTTTCCGGGTGTGGGCGGACGCGTACTGATCGCACTGGGCGGCAACGCCATGACGGCTCCCGACGGGAGCGCGTCCCCGGCCGACCAGCATCGGGCGATCGGCGAGGCGATGGCCCACGTGGCGGCGCTCATCCGGGCCGGGCACGAGGTGGTGCTCACGCACGGAAACGGCCCCCAGGTCGGCAACATCCTGCTGAAGAACCAGCTCAGCACGCACGTCGTGCCGCCGGTGCCGCTCGACTGGTGCGTGGCGCAGACGCAGGGCACCATCGGCACGCTCGTCATGAACGCCCTGCAGCGTGAACTCGGGCACGCGCGGGTCGCGACCGTCGTCACCCGCACGCTCGTGGACCCGGCCGATCCGGCGTTCCAGGACCCGGTGAAGCCGATCGGACGGTACTTCGGGGAGGGCGAGGCGCGCCGCTTCGAGGAGCACGGCCAGGCCTGGCGGCGCTTCGAGCGCGGCTGGCGGCGGGTGGTCGCCTCGCCACGTCCCGTGGAGATCCTGGACGCGTCCGCCGCGGTCGCGCTCATCGAGGCCGGATACACCGTCGTCGCCGCCGGAGGCGGGGGAGTGCCGGTCGTGCGCGGCGCGGACGGCACGCTGACCGGGGTCGAGGCCGTGATCGACAAGGACCTCGCCGCCGCCGTGCTGGCCGCCGCCGTCGGCGCCACCGACCTCGTCATCGCGACGGACGTGCCGAACGCCATGGTGGACTTCGGCACTCCCCATGCCCGCCCGATCGAGGAGATCGAGGTCGCCGCCCTGCGTGAGCTGCAGGCCGCCGGTCACTTCGCCGGGGGCAGCATGGGGCCCAAGGTCGAGGCCGCCGTGCGCTTCGCCGAGGGCGGCGGGGGACGGGCGGTGATCACCTCGCTGCACCACATCGGTGCCGCGCTGTCAGGAAATATAGGTACAAGGGTGTACAGAGGGGTGGAGGCATAGTGCCGGATCCGATCGAGGTACGGAAGGTCCCCATCGAGAGCGTCACCGACGCCTCCGGGCTGGCGAGGCTGATCGACCAGGGCGTGATCGAGGCCGACCGCGTGCTTGCCGTGATCGGCAAGACCGAGGGCAACGGCGGCGTGAACGACTACACGCGGATCCTCGCCGACCGCGCCTTCCGCGAGGTGCTCGTGGGCAAGGGCACCCGCACCGCCGAGGAGGTCGCGCAGGTGCCCCTGGTGTGGTCCGGCGGCACCGACGGCGTGCTCAGCCCGCATGCGACGATCTTCGCCACGATCGACCCGGCGAAGGCCGTGCGGACCGACGAGCCTCGGGCGAGCGTCGGTGTGGCGATGAGCGAGGTGATCCTTCCCGAGGACATCGGCAGGCCCGCGATGGTCGAGAAGGTGGCCGCCGGGGTCCGCGAGGCGATGAAGATCGCCGGCATCGACGACCCGGCCGACGTCCACTACGTGCAGACCAAGACGCCGCTGCTCACGCTGTCCACGATCACCGACGCGAAGGAACGCGGCCAGACGGTCGTCACCGAGGACACGCTGAAGTCGATGGACATCTCCAACTCCACCACGGCGCTCGGCATCGCGGTCGCGCTCGGGGAGATCGAGATGCCGTCGGCCGAGCAGATCCACAAGGACCTGTCGCTCTACTCGTCGGTCGCGTCGTGTTCCAGCGGCGTCGAACTCGACCGGGCCCAGATCGTCGTCGTGGGCAACGTACGCGGGATCGGCGGGCGCTACCGCGCCGGCCACTCGGTGATGAAGGACGCACTGGACACCGACGGCATCTGGGAGGCCGTCCGGAGCGCGGGCGTCGACCTGCCCGAGCGTCCGCGCCCGCACGATCTCGGCGACCGGCTGGTCAACCTGTTCATCAAGTGCGAGGCGGACCCTTCGGGCCGCGTACGCGGGCGGCGCAACATCATGCTCGACGACTCCGACGTCCACTGGCACCGCCAGATCAAGGCGACGGTCGGCGGGGTGGCGGCGAGCGTGACCGGTGACCCGGCCGTGTTCGTCTCCGTGGCGGCGGTCCACCAGGGCCCGTCCGGCGGAGGCCCGGTGATCGCCATCGCCGACCTCGCGTGATCTTGTAGTGCGGAGGGCTGTCCGGGTTGGGGGTAGGGTCGGGAGACGTGCCATCGATTCCGCAGCCCCTGCGCCCCGACGACGACGGCGGCACCGACGCGCCGGTCGCGGCGGCGTTGTCGGCGTTCCAGGCCGGGACGGCGACGGCGGCCGACGTCCTGGCGGTGCTCGCCGGGACCAGGCTGCTCGTCCCCGTGGTCGCGCTGCTGACCGAGTCGGAAGTGGGGGAGCACGGCCTGCGCCAGGAGAAGGAGAGCGAGATGGCCCTCCCGAAACTGGTCGGCAAGGACGGCCGTGAGGCCGTGCTCGCCTTCACCGGGACCGAGCCGATGCGCAGGTGGCGTGCGGACGCCCGGCCGGTGCAGGCCACCGCGCCGCAGGTCTGCCAGGCGGCGCGGCACGAAAGGGCCGCCGCCGTGGTCGTGGACGTCGCCGGGCCGGTCCCGTTCGTGATCGAGGGTGGCATGCTGCAGGCCCTCGCCACGGTGGAGGAGGCCAAGAGGGACGCCTCCGCCGTCGACCGGCTCGCCCGCGAGGTGCCGGGCGCCACCGTGGCCCATTTGGGGACCGCGGAGGAGAAGCGCCGCCGCTGGTGGAGCCGCCGCGCCTGACCCCGCCCATGCGCTAGCGGAAGGGATTGCGCCCGGTGACCGTCAGGTAGAGCGGGAAGAAGACGACCCACATGATGAGGCATCCCAGAAACCATGCCTCGGGCGTCGCTATCCGGACGGGCCCGAGGGTGAAGACCGCGGGGTGGCCCCGCCTGAGGTGCTCCTTGGCATCCGCGTAGACCCACGCGTCGACCGCGAACGCCGCAATCAGGACGAGAATCGGTGCCAGCACGGTCAGGGATGGCCCTGTCATTGCGCCGTCCTTCCGGCCTCATCGGCGAAGTGCTTTCGCGATCAGCCTACTGGCTTCGGCCTTTTCGCCGTGGGTTACGGCGAGCGGTGCCGGGTCCGTCGTCCACAGGTGCGGGGTCGTCCGCAGAAGCGCGGTCGTCCACAGAGGAGCGCGCACCACGGGTAACGGGGGGCGTGCGCGCGTTAGTGTCGGCCGCGTGTCCCTCGTCGTCCTCACCGCCGCCGTCCTCGGCCTGATCGCGGGGGCCTACGCCCGTGCCCTCGCCGCCGGGTTCGGCCCCGAGCCGGACGACCGCCGCCGGGAGGTGCTGCCGGCGTTCGCCGCGGCGGCCCGCGCCGTGCCGCTGCCCCGCCCGCCGTACGTGCTCGAGGGCGCGACCGCGCTGGCCGCGGCGCTGGTGGCCTGGCGCGTCCACGACGGCTGGGTGCTCGCCGCGTGGCTGTACGCGGTTCTCGCGGGGGCCGCCCTCGCGGAGATCGACCGGCGGACCTGGCGACTGCCCGACGCGATCACGCTGCCGTCGTACCCGATCCTGCTGGTCCTGCTCGCGCCGTCGGGCCGCCTGCTGCCGGCGGTGGCGTCGGGCTGCGCGCTCGGCGCGGTCTACGCCGTGCTGTGGTTCGCCCGCCCCACGGGCCTCGGGCTCGGCGACGTGAAGCTGGCCGGGCTGATCGGACTGCTCACCGGGGCGCTCGGCGTGCAGGCCACGATCGTCGCCGGGATGGCGGGCCAGGTCCTCGGCGCGCTGTACGCCGTGGGGCTGCTCCTGGCGCGCAGGGCCACCCGCACGACCGAGTTCCCGTTCGGCCCGTTCATGCTCGCGGGCATGCTCGTGGCGCTGGCTTTTCCGGGTATATAGGACCGGCCGTTTCCCGGCTTCGGGGCACCCGTGGATGGTCAAGGGGGTGTCAGGGGGCGGCGCACTGGGACGCACATGGAAGACTTGTCACCATGCTGCGCTGGTTGACCGCCGGGGAGTCACACGGCCCCGAGCTTCTCGCGATCCTGGAAGGCCTGCCCGCAGGTGTGGAGGTGACCACCGCCGACCTCGCCGAGGCGCTGCGCCGCCGCCGTCTCGGATACGGCCGGGGGGCACGGATGAAGTTCGAGCAGGACGTGGTGACGATCTCCGGCGGCGTACGGCACGGCCGCACGCTCGGATCGCCCGTCGCGATCCGCATCGGCAATACCGAGTGGCCGAAGTGGGAGACCGTCATGGCCGCCGACCCGGTGGACCCGGCGGTGCTGGAGGGCCAGGCGCGCAACGCGCCGCGCTCGCGCCCCCGCCCCGGCCACGCGGACCTCGCAGGCATGCAGAAGTACGGCTTCGACGACGCCCGGCCGGTGCTCGACCGGGCCAGCGCGCGGGAGACCGCCGCCCGGGTGGCGCTCGGACAGGTCGCCCGCTCCTTCCTCAAGCAGGCGCTCGGTGTCGACATCGTCAGTCACGTGGTCTCCATCGGCGAGGCGAGCGCGCCCAGCGACGTGCTGCCCGGCCCCGGCGACATGGAGGCGGTGGACGCCGACCCGGTGCGCTGCGTCGACCCGGCCGCGAGCGCGGCGATGGTCGCCGAGATCGACAAGGCGCACAAGGACGGCGACACTCTCGGCGGTGTGGTCGAGGTCGTCGTCTACGGCCTGCCGCCGGGCCTCGGCAGCTACACCCACTGGGACCGGCGCCTCGACGCCCGTCTCGCCGCGGCACTCATGGGCATCCAGGCGATCAAGGGGGTCGCGGTCGGCGACGGCTTCGAGACGGCCCGCCGCCCCGGCTCGCGGGCGCACGACGAGATCGAGAACACCCCCGAGGGCGTGCGCCGCATGACCAATCGGGCCGGCGGCGTCGAGGGCGGCATGACCAACGGTGAGCCGCTGCGGGTCAGCGCCGCGATGAAGCCCATCTCCACCGTGCCCCGCGCGCTCGCCACGGTCGACGTGCTGACCGGCGAGCCGGCCAAGGCGCACCACGAGCGCTCGGACGTCTGCGCGGTCCCGGCCGCCGCGATCGTCGCCGAGGCGATGGTGGCGCTCGTGCTCGCGGACGCGGCCGTCGAGAAGTTCGGCGGCGACTCCGTGGAAGAGGTCGCGCGCAACCTGGCGGGCTACCTGTCGTCCCTGGTCATCAAGTAATAGGGTTTGTGATCATGCAATCGGCGCCACAAGGCCCCGCCGCGGTCCTCATCGGCCCGCCCGGCTCGGGCAAGTCCACGGTCGGGCGAATCCTCGCGGACCGCCTCGGCCTGCCGTTCCGCGACACCGACGCCGACGTCGAGGCCGTCGCCGGCAAGAACGTCAGCGACGTGTTCGTGGAGGACGGCGAGGAGCGGTTCCGCGAGCTGGAGGCGCAGGCCGTGCGCGACGCGCTGGAGACCCACCCCGGCGTGCTCTCGCTGGGCGGCGGGGCGATCCTGCACGAGCACACGCAGAAGCTGCTGGCCGGCCACCGGGTCGTGTATCTCCAGGTCGGGCTCGACCAGGCGGTCAAGCGGGTCGGGCTCGCCTCGGCCCGGCCGCTGCTGGTGCTCAACCCGCGCAGCCGGCTCAGGCAGCTGATGGAGCAGCGCCGACCGATCTACGAGAGCCTCGCCGCGATCACCGTCGCCACCGACGGCCGCGAGCCCGAGGACGTGGCGACCGACATCGAGGCGGCGCTGTGACCGCGACGCGCATCACCGTGCGGGGCGACAGCCCCTACGACGTCGTCGTCGGCACCGACGTGCTGGCCGAGCTGCCCGGCCTGCTGGACGCGAAGGTGCGCACCGTCGCCGTGATCCACCCCGCCGGGCTTCCCGAGATCGCCAGGCCGGTCCGCGAGACGCTCGAGGGCGCCGGGCTGGAGGTCGTCGCCCTGCCCGTGCCGGACGGCGAGGAGGCCAAGACCGTCCACGTGGCGGCCGAGCTGTGGTCGGCGTTCGGGCGATACGGCATCACGCGTTCCGACGCGGTCGTCGGCGTCGGCGGCGGAGCGACGACCGACCTGGCCGGTTTCGCGGCCGCGACATGGCTGCGCGGCGTCCAGGTGGTGCAGGTGCCGACCACGCTGCTGGCCATGGTGGACGCGGCGGTCGGCGGCAAGACCGGCATCAACACCCCGGAGGGCAAGAACCTCGTCGGGTCCTTCCACCCGCCCAGGGGTGTGCTGTGCGACCTTGCCACGCTGGCGAGCGTCCCGCCCGACGACTACGTCGCGGGCCTCGCCGAGATCATCAAGGGCGGGTTCATCGCCGACCCGACGATCCTCATGCTGATCGAGGACGACCCCGCCGCCGCCCGCACCCCCGAGGGCGAGCACACCCGCGAGCTGGTCGAGCGCAAGATCAGGGTGAAGGCCGACGTCGTCGGGGCGGACCTGCGCGAGAGCGGCCTGCGGGAGATCCTGAACTACGGCCACACCCTCGGTCACGCGATCGAGCGGGTCGAGGACTACCGCATCAGGCACGGCGAGGCCGTGGCCATCGGACTCGTCTACGCCGCCGAGCTGTCCCGGCTCGACGGCCGCGTCGGGCGCGACGTCGTGGACCGCACGCGCTCCATCCTGGAGTCGGTCGGGCTGCCCACCTCCTACCGCGCCGATGCCTGGCCGCGCCTGCGTGACCACATGCGGGTGGACAAGAAGGCCAGGGGAGCGGTGCTGCGTTTCGTCGTGCTCGACGACATCGGCAGGCCCGCCCGTCTGGAGAACCCGTCGGAGGAGCTGCTCGAAGCGGCGTACCGGGAGGTCGCCCGATGAGGCAGGTGCTCGTCCTGAACGGGCCCAACCTGGGCCGTCTCGGCAGCCGGGAGCCCGACGTCTACGGCGCGCAGACCTTCGACGACCTGGCGGTCCTGTGCCGCGAGACCGGCCGCGAGCTGGGCCTGTCGGTCGAGGTCAGGCAGACCGACGACGAGGCCGAGCTGGTGAGCTGGATCCACGAGGCGGCCGACAGCAGGACCCCCGTGGTCCTCAACCCCGCCGCCTTCACCCACTATTCGTACGCGTTGCGCGACGCGATCGCGCAGCGTACGGCCCCGCTGGTCGAGGTGCACATCTCCAACCCGAACGCGCGGGAGGAGTTCCGTCACACCTCGGTCGTGGCGGCCGTGGCCACCGGGACGATCGCGGGGTTCGGCATGCGGTCGTACGAGCTCGCGCTGCGCGCGATCGCGGACATGGGCGAGTGACGAAAGAAGGGATCATGGGCTACCGGTCGTATGTGGCGGTCGGCGACAGCTTCACCGAGGGGCTCAACGACCCCCTCCCGGACGCGCTCCCTCCGGCGCCCGCGGAGGTGGTGCGCTACCGGGGCTGGGCCGACCGGGTCGCCGAGCGGCTCGCCGCACTCGAGCCGGACTTCCGTTACGCCAACCTCGCGGTGCGGGGCAAGCTGATCGACCAGATCGTCGCCGACCAGGTGCCCGTGGCCGTCGACCTGCAGCCGGACCTGATCAGCTTCTGCGCGGGCGGCAACGACCTCATCCGCCCCGGCAGCGATCCCGATGAGATGGCCAAGAAGCTGGCCGCCGCCGTACGGGACCTGCGGGCCACCGGCGCCGACGTCGTACTCTTCACCGGCACCGATCCCCGGGACACCCCGATCATGCGCCGGGTGCGGGGCAAGTTCGCGATCTTCTACATGCACGTCCGGTCGATCGCCGACCTGTACGGCTGCCACCTGGTGGACATGTGGTCGATGCAGGGGCTGCGGGACTGGCGGGCGTGGAGCGGCGACCGGCTGCACATGAACGCCGAAGGCCACCGCCTGGTCGCCGCCCGCGTCCTGCACGTGCTGGGCGTGCCCGGCGAGGACGACTGGCGCAAGACCTGGCCGCCCCGGGAGCAGGTGGACCCGAGGGCCAAGCGCCGCGAGGACGTGCAGTGGCTCAGGGAGCACTTCGGCCCGTGGATCGGGCGGCGCCTTCGCGGCACCTCGTCCGGCGACGGCCTCGCCCCCAAGCGCCCCGACCTCAGCCCGCTGCCCCCGATTCCCTCTCCCTGACCGAGCGCCCGCCGCGACGTGCCGCTTTCGCCGGCGGCGGGCGCCTCATGCCACGGGAGGTCATACCCCGGTTCGATGTGCGACGGGCGGACATCGGCGAGGCTCTGCCGCACGACCACCGGCATCGAGGGGGACCGGCCATGGTGTGGAAGCGAGGGCGCGCCGGCAGGAGAGGCGGCCCGTCACGGCGTGGACGGGCGTGGCTGCTCGCCCTGCTCGTGGTCCTGCCGATCGCGGCGGCCGCTGTCGTGGCGGTGGCCTTTCCTTCGGTCGCCGCCACCACGTGTCCCGGTTGCTACGGGCTGGAGCGGCTGGCCTCCGGCATCTACGCGGAATCGGGCCTGCCGTCGTCCCGGAGGCGGCAGGTGCTGTCCGCCGTGGAGGAGGCGGAGCGGCGTGTCCGCGCCTTCTTCGGCGGCAGGCAGACCTCGCCCCGGATCCTCGCCTGCCTCAGCGACCGCTGCTACCGCCGCATCGGCGGGGGCGGGGAGCGGGGCGTCGCGGTGCTGAACCGCGCGGTCATGCTGTCGCCCGCGGGCGTGGACCCGGTGATCGCCTCCCACGAGATGTCGCACGTCGAACTGCACGCCCGGCTGGAACCGGGCGGTGTGGAGGTGCCGCAGTGGTTCGACGAGGGGCTGGCCGTGCTGGTCTCCGGCGACCCGCGCTATCTCGCGCCGGAGACGGCGGCCGACCGCTGCCTGGTGAGCTCGGACGCGCCGCTGCCGGTGACGCTGGACGCCTGGCTGCGGGCGGCCGACGCCGACCGGCGTGCCTATGCGGAGGCGGCCTGCCGGGTGAGCCGATGGGTCACCGCGAACGGCGGGCCGCACGCCGTGCTCGACCTCGTACGGCGCCTCAACGCGGGCGAGACCTTCGGGGCCGTCACGAGGATGTGATCCGCCGGCTCCGCTCAGGAGCCGGCGGTGAGGCGGCGCAGGGCGTCGCGAACCTTCGCGGGGTCGGTGGTGCGCCAGAAGGGCGGCAGCGAGTTGAGCAGGAACCCGCTGTAACGGGCGGTGGCGAGCCGCGGGTCGAGCACGGCGACGACGCCCCGGTCGTCCATCGAGCGCAGCAGCCGGCCCGCGCCCTGCGCCAGCAGCAGCGCGGCGTGGGTGGCCGCCACCGCCATGAAGCCGTTGCCCCCCGTGGCCGCCACATGGCGCTGCCGGGCCGAGGCGAGCGGGTCGTCGGGGCGCGGGAACGGGATCCTGTCGATGATCACCAGGGTCAGCGAGGGGCCCGGCACGTCGACCCCCTGCCACAGGGACAGCGTGCCGAACAGGCACGTCGCGGGGTCGCCCGCGAACTGCTTGACGAGCTGCGAGGTCGAGTCGTCGCCCTGGCAGAGCAGCGGCACGTCCAGCCGCTCGCGCAGCGCCTCCGCGGCGGCCTTGGCGGCCCGCATGGAGGAGAACAGGCCGAGCGTCCGGCCGCCGGCCGCCTCGATGAGCTCGGCGATCTCGTCGACGTACGCCTCGGGCAGGCCGTCGCGGCCGGGCTGGGGGAGATGCGTGGCGACGTAGAGGATGCCGCGGCGCGGATGGTCGAACGGCGAGCCGACGTCGAGGCCGGTCCACTCGCCCTTGCCCAGGCCCCACTGGCGGGCCAGGCTGTCGAACGAGCCGCCGAGCGCGAGCGTGGCGCTGGTGAGGACGACGGTCCGGTCGCCGAACAGCTTGTCGCGCAGCATGCCGCCGACCGACAGCGGCGCGACCCGCAGCGTGGGGGGAACGCGCCCGCGCCCCTCCTCCAGCCAGACGACCTCCGCCCGGTGGACCTCCTCGGACCTGGCGTCTCCCGCGTGGTCGCCGTTCGCGGCGTCGCCGGACTCGTCCGCGTCGTCGCCGGCCGCCGGGCCGAAGGCGTCGAGCATCCGCTGAGCGGTGTCGTGCACGTCGTCCAGCACGGTGAAGGCGGCCTTGCGCAGCCCGGCGTTCTCCGGGTCGTCCTTGTCCTTGTTGCGCGGCCCGAGGGCGGTGATGCAGGCGAACGCGGCGTCCCTGATCAGCGCGAGCGTCATCCCGAGCGACTGCGGCAGCGTGTCGACCCGGCCGGGCGGAGCGACGGCCAGCAGGGCGCGCAGGTCCTCTCCCGCCTCCTGCAGGCGGTCGGCCACCCCCTGCTCGACGAGCCGTCCCGCCCGGCGCACGGCGAGGCCGATTGTGCTCTCCGACAGCTCTCCGGTGACCACCGAGGTCACCCGGTCGACGAGCTCGTGCGCCTCGTCGACCACGACCACGTCGTGCTCGGGCAGGACCGCGAAGTCCTCCATCGCGTCGATCGCCAGCAGCGCGTGGTTGGTCACCACGACGTCGGCCTCGCCCGCGCGCTCCCGCGCGAGCTCGGCGAAGCAGTCGGCGCCGCTGGGGCACCGCTGCGCCCCCAGGCACTCCCTGGCCGTCACCGAGAACTGCCGCCAGGCCTGGTCGCTCACGCCGGGCACGATCTCGTCGCGGTCGCCGGTCTCGGTCTCGTTGGCCCACTCCTGGATGCGCTGCACCATCCGGCCGGTGGCGCTGACCTCACGCGGGTCGAAGAGCTGGTCGTCCTCGTCCTCGGGCATGCCGGCGGCCGTCTTGTGGCGGCACAGGTAGTTGCGGCGGCCCTTCAGGATCGCGAACTCGGGGCGGTGCGGCAGCAGGCCCTCCAGCGCGTCGGCGAGCCGGGGCAGGTCGCGGTCCACCAACTGGCGCTGCAGCGCGATCGTGGCGGTGGACACCACCACGGCGTCGCCGCTCTCGGCCGCGTGCCTGATCGCGGGCACGAGGTAGGCCAGCGACTTGCCGGTGCCGGTGCCCGCCTGCACCGCGAGGTGCTCCTCGCTCTCGACGGCGTCGCGCACCGCCTGCGCCATCTTGACCTGGCCCGGGCGCTCGACGCCGCCCAGCGCGGTCACCGCGGTGGCGAGGAGTTCTTCGACGGGCGGGAGCTCGGGACGGTCCTTGGGCACGGAAGAACGCTACCCGGTGCCACCGACATCCGGTGCGTGTCCGTCCCACCACATCCTGGCGTTCCAGGAACTCCCTCCCGGCGCGCATGGCACACTGGGGTGTCAGTGCTCTCAAGGTCAACGGCGATCTACCCAGTGAGGTCGAAAAGGGACGAAACGGACGTTTCGCGAGGGTTCCCGAGATCGAGTGGACGGAAAAGGGCAGGTAAAGGCACTATGTCTGCCATGTCGGAAGTTGTCCCACTGCCATCGTTCGGCGAGGTGTTCTTCGACGCGCGAGGCCAGGACCGTGTGCTCCGGGTCACGTGGCACGACGGCACGCTGGTGCTGAGCCTGTGGCGGGGCGAGATGTGCACGGCGAGTTTCCGCATGCCCATGGACGACGTGGGACGGCTGATCGACACCCTGGACGAGGGTTTCGCCGAGGCGGGCGGCGAGGAGCAGGACGCCGGGACCGGTCCGTTCCCCCAGCAGGGGGCGGCGGGACAGGACGGCTACGCCCCCCAGGGGACCTACCCCGCGCACCCGCAGGATCAGGGGCAGGACCACTACGCGACCCAGGTCCACGACCCGTTCGCCACGCAGGTCCACGACCCGTACGCGGCCGAACCCCAGGAGGCGTACGCGGCGCGCGCCCAGGACGCCTACGCGGGGCCCGACGCGTACGCCGGGCAGCCCGGTGACGGATACGCGCCGCAGGACCCCTACGGCGTACCCCACAACGTGCCGCAGGATCCCTTCGGGCAGGCCCGGGACGGGTACGCCGCCACCGACGGTCACGTTCCGGCGCCCGACGGCTACGGCAGGGGCCACGACGGCTACGCGCACGGCGAGAACGGGTACGGGCAGGCCGAAAACGGCTACGGCCGCGGGGCGCGCGACGCGGGGTTCCCCGAGCCGCCCGGACCGGCCGACTACGAGTACCCGGACTATCCGGGAACCGGGCAGTACGCCCGCCCGCCGGTGCCGCCGCCCGCCCCGGCCCCCGAGGCCTACCCCGCGCCCGCCGCGCTCGGCCCCAACGACGTGCTCGTCGCCCGCGGCACGCCCACCCAGGACCGCCTCGTCGCGTCGTCCGCCCCGCAGACCGGCCCTCAGGCGGCCTACCTTCCGGGCGCGCAGCCCGCGCCGGTGGACCCGAGCGACCCGCTCGGGCTCGGCGCGGTCCGGCCGTACGTCAACGAGTCGTACGCGAACGAACCGCCGCTCTACACCACGGGCGAGCGCCTGCGGCCGGACCAGTGGCCGAATGGCCAGGCCCCCGACCCGCACGCCGAGCGCGAGCGCCGCGGGGGGCGGCGCGCCGGACAGCCCGTATCGGACTCCCCGATCCCGTGGTCGGAGGAGAACGGGGAGAACTGGGAGGGCTCCCGGGGTTGGTGAGGGCCCCGGTCAGCAGGAGTTCCAACTGTAAGTAACCTCGTCGTCTGATGGACACGTCAACGGCACTGCAGTTCCTCCTGCTCCCGGCCGGCGCCCTCGGCGTCGCCGCCCTGGCCAAATGGCGCGGCTGGTCGGCGCCGCTGCTCCTGGTGATGGCCGGACTGGCCGCCTCCTACGTGCCGGGGGTTCCCGACTACAGCCTCGACCCGCACATCGTGCTGCTGGTCTTCCTGCCGCCGATGCTCTACTCGGCGGCGTTGGACAGCTCGTACCTGCGGCTGCGCGACGCCGCCAGGCCCGTCGGCCTCCTGGCCGTCGGGCTCGTCCTGGCGACGACCTTGGTGGTCGGATTCGTCGCGCACGCGCTCGTCCCCGATCTCCCGCTCGCCGCGGCCTTCGCACTCGGGGCGATCGTCGCACCGCCCGACGCGGTGTCGGCGGTCGCCATCGGGCGCAGGCTCGGCCTGCCGCGACGCGCGCTGACCATCCTCGTGGGCGAGAGCCTGTTCAACGACGCCACCGCGCTGACCGCCTACCGGGTCGCGGTCGGCGCGACGGCCGGCGCGGCCGCCGGCCTGCTCGACATCGGCGGGCAGTTCCTCCTGGCCGCAGGCCTCGGCGTGGCGATCGGCCTCGCCGTCGCGTACGTCGCCGGTGTCGCGCTGCGGCGGCTCGACGACGCGCTGATCGCCAACGGCGTCTCGCTGCTCGTGCCGTATGCCGCCTACCTCGGGGCCGAGGCCGTGCACGCCTCGGGCGTGATCGCCGTCGTGATCGTCGGCATCTACCTGGGCCACGAGCTCAGCCGGACGACGTACGGCACGCGCCTGCTGTCGGGCGCGGTCTGGAAGGTCGCCGACCTGGTGCTGGAGTCGATCGTGTTCGCCCTGATCGGACTGCAGCTGCGCCCGATCATCGCCGGGCTGAACGACGAGCGGCCCGGGGAGCTGGCGATGTACGCGATCGTGCTGTTCCTGGTGGTCGTCCTCGTGCGGATCGCCTGGGTGCCGCCCAGCACCTACCTGCCGCGGATGCTGTCGAAGAGAGTGCGCGCCCGGGAGCCCAAGACGCCGTCCTGGCAGAACGTGATGCTGACGAGCTGGGCGGGCATGCGCGGGGTGGTGTCGCTGGCCGCGGCCTTCGCCCTGCCCGAGCAGTTCCCCCAGCGCAACCTGCTGCTGTTCCTGACGTTCACGATCGTCGTGGGCACGCTGATCGTCCACGGCCTTTCGTTCCCCTGGCTGATCAGGCGGCTGGGCGTGTCCACCGCGCGGGAGCGCTACGGTGACGACCTCGCGGAGGCGGGCGCCCAGCAGGCCGCCGCGGCCGCGGCCCTGGCGCGGCTCGAGGAGCTGACCGCCGACGGCGTGCTGGACGTCCACGAAGAGGTGGTCGAGCAGCTGCGCGCCCGTGCCGAGCGCAAGGCCCTGCACGCCTGGGAGCGGCTCGGCGGCGGCACCGGCCCCGAGGGCGAGGAGACGCCCGCCTCGGTCTACCGGCGACTGCGCCGGGAGATGCTCGCCGCCGAACGCGAGGTGTTCGTGCGGCTGCGGGACGAGCGGCGCATCGACGACGAGGTCCTCCACCGGGTCATGCAGGAGCTCGACTTCGAGGAGGCGACACTCGAACGCGGGTGAGCGCCCCCAGAACCCGGCGGTCAGGACCTGCGCGGTCAGGACCTGCGCGGTCAGGGCACGGCCTGGCCCAGGCGCTGGTCCACGAAGCACCACCGCCAGTCCTCGCCCGGCTCGAACGAGCGCATCACCGGGTGGCCGGTCTCCTTGTAGTGGGCGGTGGCGTGCTTGCCGGGAGAGGAGTCGCAGCAGCCGATGTGACCGCACTCCAGGCACTTGCGCAGGTGGACCCATCGCATGCCGCGCTCCAGGCACTCCTGGCAGCCTTCCGGCGTGAGCGGCTCCGGGTCGGCCGTCACGAGCAGGTGTTCGCAGTTCCCCATGCCGCAGATGCTACGGCGCTTCATCGGGTGATCGGTGCCTCCCCCGGCCGGGGGCCGCTCGCACCGAACCTCTACGAACCGCCCCCCGGAATCTGCACATCGCCTCCGTAGGTTCGTGGGTCATGACGACGGTCGACACGGGCGCTTTCACCGCCTGGTTACGCGACTTCGAAGGCGCGGCGCTGCTGCGGCGCACCTGGGGCGACCCCGACTGGAGCGCGGGAGCGCGTCTGGAGCCCGCCCTCGTACGCAGCCTGCAGCGGTTCCAGGTGGGGGAGGACGGTGACGGCGCCCGCCTCCTGGACAAGGCCCGCCGGGCGGGCGACCCCGTGTACGCGGAGGCGGTCCTCCTGTTCGTGGCGGAGGAGCGCGAGCACGCCCGCCTGCTGGGCCGGCTCCTGGAGTCGGCGGGCGCCGCCACGATCTCCGGCCACTGGACCGACGCCGCCTTCGTCCGGCTGCGGCGGCTCCTCGGACTGCGCACCGAGCTGATGGTCCTGATGCTCGCCGAGGTCGTCGCGCTCGGCTACTACCGGGCGGTGCGCGACGGTGTCCCGGACCTCCTGGCCGCGGAGGTCGCGGGCCGGATCCTCGCCGACGAGCTGCGCCACGTGCCCTTCCACCGGGACCGGCTGCGGCGGTCCTTCCGGGAGTCGTCCCGCTTGTCGCGGGCGATCGCCTCGGCCCTGTGGTGGTCGCTGCTGGCGGGAGTGCTGACCGTGGTCGTGATCGGCCACGGAGACGCCCTGCACGGGGCCGGGATGTCCCGGAGCGCCTTCGCCCGCGAGGTCACCGGCTGCTTCCGCGGGGTCGTCGCCGAGGTCATGGCGCGGTGAGAGACGGGGCCTCGAAGGGCCCGGGATCGACGGCGGCCGGTGATGTGGGCGCAGGGCCGCGAAGGGGAGCCCGGTCCGGTCCCGCTCCGGTCCCGCGGCGGGCGGGCGACGGTTGGGTAGGGTGACCGGCATGCGACTCCTCCCGTTCGCCGCCGCCTGCGCGGCCGCCGTCCTGTTGGTCACCGGCTGCGCGACCGCGGACAAGGCCCAGTCGTGCGCCGAGGCGACGCAGCTGATCAGCCGGACCATCGGCGAGATCGGCAAGGTCGTCGACGACCCCGCCGCCATGCGCCAGAAGCTCGAGGACGGCGCCGCCGACCTGGAGAGCATGGCGAACAAGGCCGCCGACACCACGCTCAGGGACGCCCTGCAGGGGCTCGCCGACAGCCTGCAGAAGCTGAACGTCGACGACGCCAACGCGGCGGTGGACGCGGCGCAGAAGGTCGCCACCGACGGCGCCGGCTACCTGCGCCAGGTCAGCGAGGCCTGCCTTTAGGTCCGGTGCCGGGACCGCCGCCGAGCGGACGCGCCGGCGTCCCGTGGCCCGGACCCGTTCGCGGCGGAGGCCGGGTCGGAGTCGGAGCGGAAGCTGCGGCACCTGGCCGGCACCACCACACGCGTGCCGTCCGGTGCTTCGCCCGACCGACGGTCGATAAAACGGCAACCCCGACAAATCTAGGGGAAAAGGGGCGGAAATAGCGTTCTCGCATGGAAGAGAACGAACCCGACCCCCGCTTCGTCCTCGCCAACGAGCGCACGTTCCTCACCTGGATCACCACCTCGCTCGCGCTGAGCGCGGGCGGCATCGGTATCGCGGTCGTTCCCGAGGGCGTCTTCGTGCCGTGGGTGCGCACCCTGCTCGCCATCGTGCTCGTGCTGCTGTCCGCCGTGGCCGCCGGCTCGGCCTACCCCCGCTGGCGGCACATCGACCGGGCGCTCCGGCAGGACCGCGCGCTTCCGCCGCCCGCCCTGGCTCCCCTGTTCGGGTACGGCGTGGCGGGGGTGGCCGTTCTGGCCCTCGTCGTGATCCTCCTGTCGAGGTGACCGGGCCAGTGAGCGACGTGCCGAGGCCGGGTCTGCACAGCGAGCGCACCCGGCTCGCCTGGGTCCGCACCGCCGTGACGATGGCGGGCTCCGGCATGGTGATGGCGGGACTCGCCGTACGGCACGACCTGCCCGGCCTCGCCGCGCCCTTCGCCGCCGCCGCGCTGGCCGGGGCGGTCCTGCTCCTGCGCACCGGGATCCGCCACCGCCGCCTCGAACGGGCGCTGCGGTACGGTCACCCGCTCGACCACCGGCTGGACGGGCGCACCGTCTGGGCCGGCGCGCTGGCCGTCGCCGCCGCGGCGCTGGTTCTCGTGCTGATGCTGGCCGTGTGAACACACGGCCCACCGAGAGCGGGCCGTCGGCGGCCTGCCGTGAGGCCGAGCGGCACGGCAGGCACGGCAGGCACGGCACCGAGGCTGAGCGCGGCCGGGAACTCTCAGATCGCCGGCACGGCCTCCATGCGGTGCGGGCGCGGGCTGGTCTGCAGCCGGATGCCGCCGATGGCCGTCACCGCCGCCCTGTCCGCGTTCTCGCCCGCCCACGTCTCCGCCTTCGCGCGCAGGGTCCGGTCGGGGGACAGCAGAGTGTCCGCCATTTTCGCGAAGAGGCTCGTGCACGCCTTCGCCCGGACGCCGAGCTTGCAGTCGGCCATCACGGACATCACTTTGTCGGGCCCGTCGGACCAGATGAAGACGGACATGTGGAGCCTCGCGGCATCGCTCGGCCGGCAGATCATTCCCATCCTGGCGCCGGTCAACGGGTCGGGTGCCGCCGACTTCGCGCATGTCCAGGAATTGGCCGCCTGCAGCCAGTTCACCGCGACCATGTCGACCGTCACCTTGGGCAGGTACCGCTGCTTGGCCGTGGGGAACCTCCCGGGGAAGGAGGGCGCGGAGGCGTCCGTCACCGGTTCGGTGGTCGCCAGGCCCACGGCGGCGCCGGTGACTCCGCCCAGCGCCAGCGCCGCGATCAGCGTACCCACCGTGACCAGCACGAACGCCGCCGTTCCACGTCGGCGGCCTTGGGGGGCCACACCGGTAGGAGTGGGAGCCCCGGCGTCGGGCGGCGGCGCGTACGGCGGCCCCTGCTGGACGGCGTACGGCTGAGCCGCCTGCGGCCCGGGCGTCTGCGGCCAGGGCGAGGCGATGGACGGATGACCGGTCGCCGCGGGCCCGGGGGGCGGCGGCACGGTGACGCCCCGCTGGGCGGGAGAGCCGGGGGGCGGTGGCACGCCGAGGTTCTGCTGTGCGGGGGACCCGAGAGGCGGTGGCGGCTGCACCGGCTGCCAGGCGGCGCCGTCCCACCAGAACCTGCCGTCGGGAGAGTACGGCCAGCCGGGGGGCGCCGCCATCAATATCTCCTCTTCACGGTGAGCTCGATTGACCGGGTGTTCGCCTCGCGCTCCAGCGTGTACTCCCAGTCGAGAATGAAGGTCGTGTCCCCGTCGCCCGCGATCTGCTCGGCCAGCCAGCCGTTGACCTTCTTGACCGTCGAAGGGTCGTCCCGGTGCGGCAGGGTCGCGAACCACGACATGTAGCCCAGCCCGGCCGCCGCCGTGGTGCTGTCCGGATTGACGATCCTGGCCTCGACCTTGCTGATGTACTCGTAGAAGTTCACCAGGTTGTCGACGCGGAAGAGATCCGCTTCGAACCGGACTTTCCCGACTCTCAGCTCACAGGACCAGAACCGTCTTCTGTCGGCGCACGTGTGCCCCTGGTCCTGCAACGCCTCGACCACGGTGCCGATCCTGACGCCGGGGATGCAGTCGTGGCCGCAGTATTTCGTGTCCTGTTCGCGATCGGCGCGCGCGAAGGCGTACGAGCCCAGGCCGGCGAGCAGGAAGACGACCAGGCCGATGGCCCCGACCACGATCCGGCGAGATCTGCGGCCACTCCGCGTCAACTCCAGTGTCACGAAGACGGAGTATGGCAAGGATCCCGATCAAATGGGGACAGTGGCCCTGAATCCACTGTCCGACGCGCGGCAGGGACGCGGGGATCGTCCCGGCGGGCCGGCGGTGGCGGGTCAGTCTGCGGCGGCGATGGTGCCGGCGACCTCCTCCGCCCGCTCCTTCTCCTCGCGCGCGAAGCGCTCCGCGTCGAGCCGGTCGGCGATCTCCTCGTCCTGCCGCATCAGCGCGTCGAGACTCTGCCCGGCCATGTCGAGCACGCCCATGTCGGCGTACGCCTGCCGCAGGCGGGGGCTCCACAGGCCGATGTCCTTCACGCACGGCACGATCCGGCTGAACAGCAGCGCGCGGAACAGCCGCAGGTACTCCGACCGGTCCACGCACTCCATGGCCTCGCCGACCTCCTGCCGCGACAGGCCGAGGTTCTCCCAGATCTCCTGGCCGCGCAGCCGGTCGCGCATGAGGTAGCACCCCTCGATCACGAAGTCCTCGCGCTCGCGCAACTCGGCGTCGGACAGGTTCCGGTAGTAGTCGCGCAGCGCCATCCGGCCGAAGGCCACGTGCCTCGCCTCGTCCTGCATCACGTACGCCAGGATCTGCTTGGGCAGGGGCTTGGTGGTGACGTCGCGCATGACTCCGAACGCGGCCAGGGCCAGGCCCTCGATCAGCACCTGCATGCCGAGGTAGGGCATGTCCCACCGCGAGTCGCTGAGTGTGCTGTCCAGCAGCGCCTTGAGGTGCTCGTTGATGGGGTAGGCCAGACCGACCTTCTCCTGCAGGAACCGCGCGTAGGTCTCGGCGTGCCGCGCCTCGTCCATCGTCTGCGTGGCGGCGTAGAACTTGGAGTCCAGATCGGGGACCGACTCCACGATGCGGGCCGAGCAGATCATCGCGCCCTGCTCGCCGTGCAGGAACTGGGAGAACTGCCAGGCGGCGTTGTGCCTGCGCACCTCGTCGCGCTGCCGCTGGTCCATGCGCTCCCACAGTGGGGTGCCGTGGATCGCCAGGGTGGTGTCGGGGACGCCGAGCACGTCGTACGGGTCGACCTCGATGTCCCAGTCGATCCGCTTGACGGAGTCCCACTGCTTGTCCTTGCCCTTCTGGTAGAGGGCGAGCATGCGGTCCCGGCCGTCGTCGTACTCCCAGGTGAAACGGGCCGCGCCGGTCATCTCCACGTCCCACGTGGAGAGCTCGGCGGGGATGGTGTAGAGCTCGTGGGTCGACACGGGGGGACCTCCTCTGACGTACACCGTACGTTTCCCCGCGAGCGTGTCACGTACGCTGTACGTACGTCAATGGACGCCGGACGTCGGCGGTGAGAGAGGATTCGGTCATGCTCAACCGGAACCGCATCGTCACCGCCGCCGTGGAGCTCATCGAGAGAGAGGGCGCCGACGCCGTCTCGATGCGCAGGATCGCCGCCGAGCTCGGCGTCGGCGTCATGTCGCTGTACAACCACGTGCCCAGCAAGGCCGCGCTGCTCGACGCCGTGGCCGAGGACGTGCTGTCGCGGATCGGCTTCACCGACGACCCGTCCGCCCACTGGACCGACCGGGTGCGCATCCAGGCGCGGGCCTTCCGGCGCATCGCCCACCACTACCCCCGTTCCACGATGGTCGTGGTGAGCAGGCAGCTGGGCTCGACAGCGGGTCTCCTCCCGGTGGAGCGCGCCCTGGCGACCCTGCGCGACGCGGGCTTCGACGGCCGGGAGGCCGTCCGCATGCTGCGCATGTTCATCGCGTACGTGGTGGGCTCGCTGCTGCGGGAGGTCGGGGTGACCCCGACATTCGCCCCGGTGCGGGCCGGCGCGGCGATCGCCGACGTGGATCCGGCGCTGTTCCCCGTGGTCAGCGAGTTGCGGCCGCATCTGGACTCCTGCGACCACGACGAGGAGTTCGAGTTCGGCCTGGAACTGCTCGTCCAGGCCATGGCCGTACGGGCGGACGCGCGGGCCGATCGCGGCACCGGCGAGCCGACCGGCCGCGGGGGCGCCCGGCGGTAGGCCGCCAGGCGCCCCCGCCCGGGTGAGCCCGGGTCAGTACCAGTTGTGGGACCGGAAGTGGCCCCAGGCGCCGCACGGCGAACCGTAGCGGCCCTTGATGTAGCGCAGACCCCACCTGATCTGGGTCTGCGGGTTGAACCTCCAGTCGTTGCCGGCGTATCCCATCTTGTGGCCGGGCAGCGCCTGCGGGATGCCGTAGGCGCCCGAGCCCTGGTTGTAGGCCCGGTGGTCCCAGTTGCTCTCCCTGGTCCACAGGCTGTCCAGGCACTGGAACTGCTGGCCCGACCAGGTGCGGCGGGTGACGAGCCGGAAGGCGTACGCCTTGCTGCGGATCTTCGCCGGCGCCCGGCGGAACCGGGGCGGCTGCGCCGCCGCCCGCGTGGTCCACACGCCCAGGTGGGTGACGGGCCGCACGCTCTCCGCGGTCCGCTCCGCCTCCCCGGTCTGGCCCGTCTCCCCGGTCTGCGCCGTCTCCCCGGTCTGCGCCGTCTCCCCGGTCTGCGCCGTCTCCCCGGTCTGCGCCGTCTCCCCGGTCTGCGCCGTCTCCCCGGTCTGATCCAGGGCGGTCCACTCGCCGGCCCACGCCACTCCGCTTCCGCCACCGGTCACGGTGGCCGCGATGAGGGCGGCGACTGCGTTGCGTAGAAGGCTTCTGCTGTCCAAATCGGTCCTTGTCGTCGGGTCGCGTGCGGAAGGCGGGCGCGCGTGACGCCCTCCGTCCGGCCGCGCCCATGGCGTGGGCGCTGCCGTCCGCTCGGCCCGCCCGGATCACCAAGAGCTTCCGGCGGGCACCGCGACGGGTCCTCACGCGGATTGAAATACGGACAGCCGCTTCGTCGGTGGCATCGCGACACGCGGCGGCCGGTTCTTTGCCGTTCCGCCCCCCAACGCCGACCCTCCGCGGAGGCGCGGGTTACCGTGCGGCCGTGCGGCGCGCCCTGCGGCGAGCGCGGACGGGACCCTCGTTTAGGGTGCGGACATGAGCGTTCTCGAGATTCCGGTGACCACGATCGACGGCGAGGGCACGACCCTCGGCGGCCTGCTCGGCGGCGGGGCCGCCCTGGTGGTCAACGTGGCGTCCAGGTGCGGGCTGACCCCGCAGTACGAGGGCCTGGTCGCCCTCCAGCGGACGTACGCCGACCGGGGGTTCACCGTCGTCGGCGTGCCCTGCAACCAGTTCATGGGCCAGGAGCCCGGTACGGCTGAGGAGATCAAGGAGTTCTGTTCCACCACGTACGGCGTCGACTTCCCGCTGCTGGACAAGACCGAGGTCAACGGTCCGGGACGGCATGCTCTCTACGCCGAGCTGACCGCCGTGCCCGACGCGGAGGGCGAGGCGGGCGACATCCAGTGGAACTTCGAGAAGTTCCTGGTCGCCGCCGACGGCCAGGTGGTCGCCCGATTCCGCCCCCGCGTCGTCCCCGAGGCCCCGGAGATCGCCGCGGCGATCGAGAAGGTCATCTCCTAGGGCTCGCGACCCTGGGCCCGCAACTCGCCCGTACGACGAGCTGGGTGGGCAGCGTGACGGTCGGAGGCCGCCTGCCCTGCCGCAGCACGAGCTCTGCGGCGCGGTAGCCGATGTCCTGGGCCGGCTGGGCGATCACCGTCAGCGGCGGGGAGCACAGCTCGGCCCACGGCACGTCGTCGAACATGATGAGCGACACGTCCCTGGGAATCCGCACGTCAAGCTCCCGGGCGGCCAGCACGGCCGCCTCGCCGAGCACGTTGCCGCCCGCGATCACCGCCGTGACGTCCGGCCGGTGCTGCAGCAGCCCCGCGGCGGCCGCGTAGGCGGAGTCGCGGCTCGACCGGGCATGCACGACCAGGTCCCGGTCGGCGGGCAGCCCCAGCGAGGCGAGCGCGGCGGTGAAGGCGGCCACCCGCTGCGACTGCGCGTGCCGGCCGAGGTAGGCGATCTTCCGGTGTCCCAGCCCGGCCAGGTACTCCACCGCCGTCAGCACTCCCGCCCGGTCGTCGGGCACCACGCTGGGCACGTCCGTGCGCACCCGCCGGTCGGCGAACACCACGTTCAGCCCCGCGCGCAGCGCGGGCGCCCACATGTCCCCGTCCCCGGACGGCACCGCGATCAGCCGGTCCATGCTCTGCTCGATGAGCGTGCCGATCAGCTCGGCCTCCCGTTCGGGGTCGTCGCCGGTGACCCCCACCGTGACCGGCTCGCCGTACGAGCGGGCGCACGACAGCACGCCGTCGGCCAGTCGCGCGTAGAAGCTGTCGGTGATGTCGGGGACCAGCAAACCGATGCCGCCCGTCCGCTGGCGCCTCAGGTTGCGGCCCAGCGCGCTCGGCCGGTAGTCGAGGCGCGCCGCCGCGGCGAGCACCTTCTCGCGGGTCTCGGCGCTCGCCGAGCCGCCCGACAGGACCCGGGACACGGTGGCCACCCCGACCCCCGCCGCCTCCGCCACTTCCTTGATGGTTATCCGCCGCTGCGCTGGACCGTTCATGGAAACGATTCCACCATGATTCCATGCCCTGTGTCATCGAAATCTTGACAATAGGCGGTATTTCACGGGACAGTCATGAAAACGTATCCACATCATCTTGGCTCGGAAACGCGAAGGACTGGGGATGGCTGCAATCGTTCTGAACAACGTCGACAAGATCTACGCGGGCGGGGTGAAGGCCGTGAACGGCCTCAACCTCGAGATCAAGGACGGCGAGTTCATGGTGCTGGTCGGCCCGTCGGGCTGTGGCAAGTCCACGGCCCTGCGGATGATCGCCGGCCTGGAGGACATCAGCGGCGGCGAGATCGTCATCGGCGAGCGCGTCGTGAACCACCTTCCCCCGAAGGACCGCGACATCGCGATGGTCTTCCAGAACTACGCGCTGTACCCGCACATGACGGTCGAGGAGAACCTCGCCTTCGGCCTCAAGCTGCGCAAGATGTCCAAGACGGAGATCCAGAAGCGCGTCAACGACGCCGCCCGCATGCTCGGCCTGGAGCAGTACCTCAAGCGCAAGCCGGCCGCCCTGTCCGGTGGTCAGCGCCAGCGTGTCGCGATGGGCCGCGCCATCGTCCGCGAGCCCCAGGCCTTCCTCATGGACGAGCCGCTGTCCAACCTGGACGCCAACTCCGCGTCTCGATGCGCGCCTCGCTGAACCAGCTCCACGAGCGCCTCGGCGTCACCACCGTGTACGTCACCCACGACCAGGTCGAGGCCATGACCCTCGGCGACCGCGTCTGCGTCCTGCGCGACG
>NZ_JABBXA010000069.1 GCF_014161445.1 Microbispora sp. H13382 | reverse complement strand
AGCGCTGGCCGCCGAACTGCGCCTTACCACCCAGCGGCTGCTGGGTGATCATCGAGTACGGACCGGTCGAGCGAGCGTGGATCTTGTCGTCGACCAGGTGCAGCAGCTTCAGGATGTAGATGTAGCCCACCGCGATCGGGTGCGGGAACGGCTCACCGGAACGGCCGTCGAACAGCCGCGCCTTGCCACTGGGCATCACCATCCGATCGCCGTCGCGGTCGACGAGAGTGCTGCCCAGAAGACCGATGATCTCCTGTTCCCCGGCACCGTCGAAGACCGGGGTGGCGACGTTGGTCCAGGGCTCGACCCTGTCCAGGTCCTTCTCGCGCAGGCGCTCGGCCCACTCCTCCCGCACCCCGCTGATGTCCCAGCCCTGCGCCGCGATCCAGCCGAGGTGTGTCTCCAGGACCTGGCCGACGTTCATTCGCCCGGGGACGCCCAGCGGGTTCAGGACGATGTCGACCGGGGTGCCGTCCTCGAGGAACGGCATGTCCTCCACCGGGAGGATCTTGGAGATGACGCCCTTGTTGCCGT
>NZ_JABBXA010000068.1 GCF_014161445.1 Microbispora sp. H13382 | reverse complement strand
TCCAACTGCGGCTGATGCACATGCACCAGCCCCTCCGCCGCCATGTCCGCGATCACCACACGAACCACACCCAGCGGAATCCGCAGCAACGCCGACACCTCCGCCACCGACCGCACCTGACGGCACAGGGAGGCGATGGCCCGATGCTCCGGCGGCCTCGTGGACAGGTCGTAGTGCGTGGTCGTGGCGGAGGAGACCAGCGCCTCCAGCGCGAGCTGCATGCGGGGCGTCGTACGCCCGCCGGTCACGGTGAACGGGCGGACCGGAGAGGCGGGCTCCTCGGGGATCGGAGCGCCCGGCTGCCGTCCCCACGGGTCCGCACCGGGGTCCTGACCCCATGGATCCATCGCGTCACCTCCGGGGGTAGGACACGGATTGGAGTTCGGCGCGGACCGCGGGAGTCAGCACCTGACCCGCGCGTTCCACCAGCAACGTCATCTGATAGGCCACCAGACCCAGATCCGAATCCGCCGCCGCCAGCACCGCCAGACAGGACCCGTCACTGATCGACATGATCAGCAACAACCCCCGCTGCATCTCCACCA
>NZ_JABBXA010000067.1 GCF_014161445.1 Microbispora sp. H13382 | reverse complement strand
CGGCGCACGGTGATCCCGAAGGTGGCGAAGAAGGCCTGGGCGCGGTACCAGAACGCGGTGGCGCTTTCCTTGGTCTCGTCGGGCAGGATCTCGGTGTAGGCCAGGCGGGAGTGGTCGTCGATGGCGTTGTGGAGGTAGCCGTAGCCGAGGTTGGGGCGGCCGTGGCGGGTGCGTGGCCGGTCGGGGTCGCGGTGGGCGGAGCTGTTGCGGGCGCCTGTTTGCCGGCCGTGCACGCGATGGCCGCCGCCGTCGGGGATGTTGCCGAGCTTTTTGATGTCGACGTGCACGAGATCGCCGGGTGCGGGGTGTTCGTAGCGGCGGATGGTGCGGCCGGTGGCGCGGTCGAGGTGGGCCAGGCGGGTCAGCCGGTAGCGGGCAAGGACGCGGTGGACGGTTGAGGGGTGCAGGCCCAGCAGGTAGGCGATGCGGGCCGGGCCCCAGCGGCGGAGCACGCGGACCTTGATGATGCGCCGCTCGGTGCGGGTGGGGGTGCGGCGGGGGCTGTGGTGCGGGCGCGAGGAGCGGTCGGCCATGCCGGATGCTCCGTAT
>NZ_JABBXA010000066.1 GCF_014161445.1 Microbispora sp. H13382 | reverse complement strand
CGGTGACGAGGCGGTTCGATCTGACCGACGCCCAGTGGGCGGTGCTGGAGCCGCTGCTGCCAGCGCCGAAGCGGTCTGGGCGGCCGTCACTGTTCAGCAAGCGGCAGTTGATCGACGGGATCCGCTGGCGGGTACGGACCGGCGCGCCCTGGCGTGATGTGCCGGACTGCTATGGGTCCTGGCCTGCGGTGTATGCGCTGTTCCGGAGGTATCAGCGGGACGGCACCTGGCAGCGGATCCTGACCGCGTTGCAGGCGCGGGCGGACGCGGCGGGGCGCATCACCTGGGATGTCAGTGTGGACTCCAGCATCGCCCGGGCGCATCAGCACGCCGCCGGGGCGCGGAAAAGGGGGATCTGCAGGCCGAGCCGCCCGGCGGCAGGTACGGCCATGAGCCGGCCGATCATGGGCTGGGGCGTTCTCGTGGCGGCCTGACCACCAAGCTGCATCTGGCCTGCGAGCAGGGGCAAAAGCTGCTGGCGGTCGTGCTGACCGCCGGGCAGCGCGGTGACAGCCCGCAGTTCACCGCGGTCATCGGCGGTATCCGGGTG
>NZ_JABBXA010000065.1 GCF_014161445.1 Microbispora sp. H13382 | reverse complement strand
GCGATGCCCTGGATCTCCAGGATGACCGGATCGGCCACCCCCTTGTCCTTCAGCGTCTTGCCGATGTAGTGACCCGCGGCCACCCCCATGCCGTAGTTGTCGCCACCCAGCCAGGTCCGGTACGACAGCTTGTCGGGGAAGACCCGGTCCAGGTTGATCACCGGGATACCCGCGTCCATCGCCTGCCGGGCGACCTGGTTCAGCTGCTGACCGTCGTTCGGCAGGAGCACCAGCGCGTCGACCTTGGCCTGGATCAGCGACTCCACCGCCGAGATCTGCTGGTTGATGTCGTTGGTCGGCTCGACCGCCTTGAACTCCACGTCGGAGTACTGCTTGGCCGCGTCCGCCGCGTTCTTGCTGATCGCCGCGATCCAGCCGTGGTCGGCCGCCGGAGCCGAGAAGCCGATGACGACCTTGTCGCCGGGGGCCTCGTTGCCGCCCGTGGCCGCGGCCGCCGGAGCGGCGGCGGGCGCGCTCGCCTGCGCGGCCGGCTCGTTGCTGGTGCAGGCCGTGATGAGGGCACCTGCGCCGAGGACGGCTCCGCCGAGGAGGAA
>NZ_JABBXA010000064.1 GCF_014161445.1 Microbispora sp. H13382 | reverse complement strand
CCACCTCGGCGCCGATCCGGATGATGCCGCGCTCGTCGAGATCGGCCAGCGCGTCCTCGGAGGCGTTGGGGATGTCGCGGGTGATCTCCTCGGGCCCCAGCTTGGTGTCGCGGGCGTCGACCTCGTGCTCCTCGATGTGGATCGACGACAGCACGTCGTCCTGCACCAGACGCTGGGACAGGATGATCGCGTCCTCGTAGTTGTGGCCCTCCCACGGCATGAACGCCACCAGCAGGTTCTTGCCCAGCGCCATCTCACCGTTGTCGGTGCACGGCCCGTCGCCGACGACCTGACCCCGCTCGACCCGGTCCCCCTCGGCCACGATCGGCTTCTGGTTGAAACACGTGCCCTGGTTGGACCGCTTGAACTTCGCCACCCGGTACGTCGTCCGGGTGCCGTCGTCGTTCATCACGGTGATGTAGTCGGCCGAGACCTCCTCCACCACACCGGCCTTCTCCGCCGTGATCACATCACCGGCGTCGGTCGCGGCACGGTACTCCATACCGGTCCCGACCAGCGGCGCCTCGCTCTTCAGCAGCGGCACCGACTGACGCTGCATGTTCGAACCCATCAGCGCGCGGTTGGCGTCGTCGTGCTCCAGGAACGGGATCAT
>NZ_JABBXA010000063.1 GCF_014161445.1 Microbispora sp. H13382 | reverse complement strand
GCGGAGTCCAACGGCGGGGTGCGGGTCATGCCGCTGGGCGACTCGATCACCGAGGGCACCCAGGTGCCCGGCGGCTACCGGATCGGGTTGTGGCAGCGCCTGGCCTCCGGCCGCTACACGATCGACTTCGTCGGATCGCAGTTCAACGGGCCGGGCAACCTGGGCGACCACGACCACGAGGGACACCCCGGCTGGCGGATCGACCAGATCGACGCCAACATCACCCGCTGGCTGCAGACCTACACCCCGCGCAGCGTGCTGCTGCACATCGGCACCAACGACGTCCTGCAGAACTACAACGTCTCCGGCGCGCCGCAGCGGCTGTCCACGCTGATCGACCACATCACCGCCGCCGCGCCGAACGCCGAGGTGTTCGTCGCGACCATCATCCCCCTGTCGAACTCCGGCCAGGAGTCGGCGGCCCGGACGTTCAACGCGGCGATCCCCGGCATCGTGCAGTCCAAGGTCAACAGCGGCAAGCGCGTCCATCTGGTCGACATGCACAGCAAGCTGACCACCGCCGACCTGATCGACGGCATCCATCCCACCGCGACCGGCTACGACAAGATGGCCGCCGCCTGGTACGCCGCACTCCAGACGGTCTCCGGCAGCATCGGCCAGCCCGGCGGCAC
>NZ_JABBXA010000062.1 GCF_014161445.1 Microbispora sp. H13382 | reverse complement strand
AGCCCGTTCAGGTTGGTCCACTGTTTGATCTCCTCGCCGAAGTTCGGGTAGGCGAGGGTGGTGTCGGTGGTGCCGTGCCACAGCTGCATGCGGGGGTAGCGGCCGGTGTAGCCGGGGTACATCGCCCGCGCCTGGTCGCCCCACTGCTGGGCGGTCTTGATGAGCTGCCCGCCGGAGCACTGGCTGTTCCACAGCGAGCCGTTGGTGGTGGCGAAGCACCCGGCCGGTACGCCGGAGAACGCCGACCCGGCCGAGAACACGTCGGGGTATTGGGCGGCCAGGACGTTGGTCATCATCGCGCCGGAGGAGAAGCCGCTGACGACGATCCGGCCCGGGTCGACGTTGTAGCGCTGCCGGGCGTAGGAGACCATCGACATGATGCCGGTGGAGTCGCTGCCGCCGTCGCGCCTGAGCGCGGCCGGGGTGGAGACGTCGAAGCACTTCTCGCTGCGGGTGGCCTCGGGGACCACGATGATGTAGCCGTACCGGTCCGCGGCGGTGACGTAGTCGTGCCCGTTGCCGTTGAAGATCGCGCTGGCGGATCCGCTGCAGTAGTGCACGAGCACCAGCAGCGCCGGCCGGGCCGCGACCCTGTCGGGCACGTAGATGTACATGTTCAGGTTGGTCGGGTTGTT
>NZ_JABBXA010000061.1 GCF_014161445.1 Microbispora sp. H13382 | reverse complement strand
TTCATCGGCTCCTGATGCCAAGGCATCCACCGTGTGCCCTAAACAACTTGGCCACAAAGATGCTCGCGTCCACTATGCAATTCACAAACAACAACCAGACAACCAGCCCACCCCACCACCAAACACCCAAACCCCACCCCACAAAAGAGGAGAAGCCCAAGCCGGTATGGCAGGAGACCAGCCCTGGAGAAAACAAACCCACCCCGCACCGAAGCGGCCCACCCCCCGCAAGGAGGAGACCGCTAACAGCCCGGAGAGAAACGGTCCGTTCCCTCAGGACCCAACAGTGTGCCCAGCCAGCCCCGGCCCCCAGAACCCGCATTCCCACTCCGTGACCCCACCTCGAAAGAGGCACGACCACGGCGGTACTAGCAGACCCGGCAACCACGACCGGCTGAATAACCAGTGCTCCACTAATGAGCACGCCACGCATCAGACACTCGCTGATGACCGCGACGATGGACCAGACCCGAGGCCACCACACGGACAACCGTGCGGCAGCACCAACCAGGCCGGCCGAGTGCTCCTTAGAAAGGAGGTGATCCAGCCGCACCTTCCGGTACGGCTACCTTGTTACGACTTCGTCCCAATCGCCAGCCCCACCTTCGACCGCTCCCCCCACAAGTGGTTGGGCCA
>NZ_JABBXA010000060.1 GCF_014161445.1 Microbispora sp. H13382 | reverse complement strand
CGTCCTTCATCGGCTCCTGATGCCAAGGCATCCACCGTGTGCCCTAAACAACTTGGCCACAAAGATGCTCGCGTCCACTATGCAATTCACAAACAACAACCAGACAACCAGCCCACCCCACCACCAAACACCGAAGCCCCCCACCCGCGAGCCCACCCAACAGGCGAACCCACAAGCACAAGACCCCAGCCGGTATGGCAGGAGACCAGCCCTGGAGAAAACAAACCCACCCCGCACCGAAGCGGCCCACCCCCACAAGGAGGAGACCGCTAACAGCCCGGAAAGAAACGGTCCGTTCCCTCAGGACCCAACAGTGTGCCCAGCCAGCCCCAGCCCCCAGAACCCGCATTCCCACTCCGCGATCCCACCCCGAAAGAGGCACGACCACGGCGGTACTAGCAGACCCGGCAACCACGACCAGCTGAATAACCAGTGCTCCACTAATGAGCGCACCAGGCAGGGAACATTCGCCCCTGAACCCGGCATGGACCGAACCTCACACCCACCACCAAACGGGATGGGCACATCAAGGCCGGCCGAGTGCTCCTTAGAAAGGAGGTGATCCAGCCGCACCTTCCGGTACGGCTACCTTGTTACGACTTCGTCCCAATCGCCAGCCCCACCTTCGACCGCTCCCCCCACAAGTGGTTGGGCCACGG
>NZ_JABBXA010000006.1 GCF_014161445.1 Microbispora sp. H13382 | reverse complement strand
ATGCCGCCGGGCCTGCCCCGCCCGATGCACCCGCCCCACCCGATCCGCCAACGCCGAGGTGATCCGATCCCGCGCGAACACCAACTCCTCAGCCTCAGCCAGACAGACATCCACATCGTCCGGAACCGGCGCCAACGCCAACGCCTGCGCCGACTCACGAACAGAACCGATCAGCACCCACGACGACCGACCCCGGCGATCACCTAAGCCAGCGGCATCCGCCCCGGCAGAACCCGCCCCCGCATCATCGGCGGCCTCACTGCCCATGCTCCCGGTGTCAGCGGCCGCGTCGTTTTCCACACTGCCGTCGCGGGCGAGCGAACCCTCCGTCGACCACAAAGGAGAATCGGCAGTCAGCCGATCCCACCAGCCATCATCACCACTATTCGAACTACGAGGAGAAACAGGATCCCAGTCGAACAGATCCATCACCCCTCCTCAATGAATTCGAAAACCTGTATCAGTTCTTCCAGGCACCAGAAGAGCACGGCAAGTCGGCAAGCCAATAAGGTGGAATCACAGGCCGAAAAGAATTGGGGCCAATTGCCCGACATGAGCTTTATGCAGGTTTTGCGCCTGAGGGACCCCCGTCCGGCTCGGACCGCGATCCGTTGGCTATGTTGATCACAAATAGCTTCGCTATCGGGGCAGACACGTCGAGGTTCAGGAGCCATCGCAGCATGTCCGAGTGGAATGACAAGATCATCGAGGAGTTCCGGGCGAACGGCGGCAAGGTCGGCGGGCCGTTCGAGGGAACGCAGCTGATCTTGCTGACGACCACGGGCGCCAGAACGGGCGCCGCCCGGACCAACCCCGTCGCGTGCCTGCGTGACGGGGACAGGCTGCTCGTCTTCGCCTCCTACGCGGGCGCGCCGCGCCATCCCGACTGGTATCACAACCTGCTGGCGAATCCCACCGTGACCGTCGAGGCGGGCGACGGGACGGCGATCGAGACGTTCACCGCCACCGCAGTGCCGCTGGCCGGGGAGGAGCGCGACCGCTTGTACGCCCGCCAGGCCGAGCTGGTCCCGATCTTCGCCGACTACCAGGCACGCACCTCCCGCGTCATCCCCGTCGTGGCCCTCTACCCGGCGAGATCATAAGCGTTACTGCGGCGACCCGGCCTCGTGGTCGGCCACGATGGCGTCGATGCGCGCGGCGAGCTTGTAGTCGAGGTCGGTCAGACCGCCGGCGTCGTGGGTGGTCAGCGCAAGGTGCAGGGTCCGCCACCGGATGTCGATGTCGGGATGGTGGTTCAGCGCCTCGGCCTGTTCGGCGATGTCGTTCACGATCGCGATGGCCGTACGGAAGTCTCGGGCGACCACGGTCCTGCGGATCGTGTCCCCCTCGCGGCGCCATTCGGAAGCCTCGTACATGAGATCAGGACATCACGAAACACCGCCGATTGTGTAGATTCGCCCGAGTGGATGAGCGGGTGGATGAGCTGCGGCGTGAGCTGTGCGAGTACGGCCGGCGGGCGGCGGCCCTCGGCCTGGTCATCGGCACATCGGGGAACCTGAGCGCCCGGGACGGCGATCTGGTCGTCGTCACGCCCTCCGGTGTGGCGCTCGACCGGCTGCGCCCGGAGGACTGCCCCGTCGTCGACCTGGAAGGGCGGGTCGTGGACGGGGAGCGCAAACCCTCCTCGGAGACGCCGATGCATCTCGCGCTGTACCAGGCGACCGATGCCCGGGCGGTGGTGCACACCCACTCGGTCTTCGCGACCGTGGTCGGCTCGACGATGACCGAACTGCCGCCGATCCACTACAACGCCCTGCTGCTCGGCGGCGCCGTCCGGGTCGCCGCGTACGCGACGTACGGCACGCCCGAACTGGCGGACAACGTCATCGCCGCGATCAGAGGCAGGCAGGCCGCCCTCATGGCCAGCCATGGCGCGGTGACGATCGGCGGCGGCCTGGAGCAGGCGTTCGAGGCGACGCGCCTGCTGGAGTGGCTGTGCGAGGTCTACGTCCGCGCTCTCGGCGTGGGCCGGCCCTCGGTGCTCACCGAGGGCCAGCTCACCGCCGTCATCGAACGCGCCCTGAACGGCTAACCGAGCACTACCTTCCTGGCGAGACCGAGCGGGAGACCGCCCGAGCCCGCGATCGTGTCGTGGAAGGTCCGCAGGTCACCCGTGTAGTCGGCCCTGATCCGCTCGATTTCCAGGGCCCCCGTGAGGTACGAGGGCGCCTGCGTGGGCCAGGCGCAGTAGCGGCTGACCTCACCAGCGGCCGTGCCCGGCGACAGCGACGCCTTCGTGGTGAGGAACTCCTCCGCCTGCTCGATCGACATGTCGTCGCAGTGCAGCGCGGTGTCCACCACGATCCGGGCGGCCCGCCAGATGCGGCAGTCGAGGTGGGCGAGCTCGGTCTGGGGCGTGTCGAAGTAGCCCTGCTCGTGCATGAGCTTCTCGACGTAGAGCCCCCAGCCCTCCACGAAGTAGGGCGTACGGAAGATCTTGCGGGCGCGGTGCGGGTTGCCGGCCATCCAGGACAGGTGCCAGTGGTGGCCGGGGTAACCCTCGTGCACGCTGATCGACGGCATCTGGGGGTGCGAGTTGGTCCGCAGCCGCTGCCGCACCTGCTCCTCGGTGAAGCCGTCCGGCGTGTACGGCACGAAGAAGACACCATCACGCGAGGACGACAGCGGCGGCGGGGCGAGGTAGCTGGCCACGGCGATGATGGGCCGCTGGAACTCCGGCGAGGGCTCGACCCGGCACACCTCCCCCTCGGGGAAGGTCACCAGCCCGCGCTCGAGGACGAACTCGCGCGCCCGCAGCGTCTCGGCCTCGTACTCGGCGCGCATGGCCTCCAGGGTCGGCGGGTGGTCGTCCATGAGCGACTCCATCGCCTCCCGCCAGTTGCCGGAGCCGAGACGGGCGGCGACCTCGCTCATCCGCGTGTCCAGCTCGGCCCAGGCCCGGCGGCCCTTCTCGTGCAGTTCGGCCGCGCCGTACCCGAGCATCTCCTGCTCGCGCAGCAGCGCGGAGTAGAGCTCCTCGCCCATCCGCCAGGTGCCGTGGGCCTCGAAGCCCTCCAGGAAGCGCACCAGCCCGTCGAACGCGTCGGCGGCGGGCTCGGCGGCCGCGGCCAGCCGCGCCCGCAGATCCGGGTCGCCGACCAGCGCGGGCAGCGTCTCGGTCAGGAAGCGGCGTCCCGTACGGGCCTGGTCGAGGCCGCGCTTGACGAGCAGATCGGCGGCGAGATCGGGGTCCAGGTTGGCCTGGCAGGCGGCGAGCACGGCGGGCACCTCGGCGAGGCGCGCGACGGCGGCGTCGACCAGCTCGGCCTCCGGCTTGAGGCGCTGCTGGAACGGCGTGAACATCGACCCGAAGATCACCCCGAGGTAGGCGGCCGGTTCGCGCCGCCACTCCGGCCAGCGGGCCTGCGCGATCTGCCCGCGCAGATGGGCGGCGACCAGGTCCCTGTCGATCTCGTCCTCGGGGCTCTCGGGCGTCGCCTCCGACAGCTTGCGCAGCCATTCCTCGGCCGCCCGCTCCCGCGCCGTGAAGGCGGTCGCGCTGAGGTCGCCCAGCGTGCGGTCGTATCCGTCGGCCCCCAGGAGGGCCGCCCTGACCGGGTTCTCGGCCAGGTACCAGTCGATGAACTCGTCCACCAGCGTCATAGCGCCCGACTCTATCCGCGACACTTGTGTGGAAGCCCCCAGATAAGGAGCGATTGGTGCCCCTGCAGATCACCGGCGCCCCCAGCGACCCCGACCTGATCCGCCTGCCGTGGGACGTCCCCCTGGAAGAGTGGCCCGTCCGCCACCTGGTGACGCTGCCCCGCGGCATCTCCCGGCACGTGGTGCGCTTCGCCCGGCTCAGCGGCCGGGTGTACGCGATCAAGGAGATCAGCACGCGGTACGCCAAGCGGGAGTACCAGCTGCTGTGGGACCTGGCACGGCACGACGCGCCCGCCGTCGAGCCGGTCGCCGTCGTCACCGGGCGGACCGCCCCGGACGGCTCCGAACTGGACTCCGCCCTGATCACGCGGCACCTGCAGTTCTCACTGCCGTACCGCGCGGTGCTGTCGGGCTCGGTGCGGCCCGACACGCTGATCCGCCTGCTCGACGCGCTCGCGGTCCTGCTCGTACGGCTCCACCTGACCGGCTTCTACTGGGGCGACTGCTCGCTGTCGAACACGCTGTTCCGGCGGGACGCCGGGGCCTTCGCGGCCTACCTGGTGGACGCCGAGACCGGCGAGCTCCACCCGGCGATCAGCGAGGGCCAGCGGTCACACGACATCGACGTGGCGCACGTCAACATCTACGGCGAGATGCTCGACCTGGAGGCGGGCGGCCTGCTCCACCCGACCATCGACCCGCTGGCCTTCGCCGAGCAGCTCGTCGAGCGCTACCACCGGCTGTGGGACGAGCTGACCGAGGACGAGATCATCGAGGAGGTCGACTGGCACCGCGTGGACCAGCGCGTACGGCGACTCAACTCCCTCGGCTTCGACGTCGCCGAGATGATGGTGCGCCGTAAGGCGGGCACCTCCCGGCTGATCGTCCGGCCCAAGGTCGTGGACGCCGGGCACCACCAGCGCCGGCTGCTGCGCCTGACCGGCCTCGACGTGGAGGAGAACCAGGCCAGGCGGCTGCTCAACGACCTCGACTCATTCCGGGTGTCGAACGGGCTGCGGCACGAGGACGAGGCGATCGTGGCCCACCGCTGGCTGGCCGAGGTGTTCCAGCCGGTGGTGAACGCCACCCCGGCCGATCTGCGGCGCAAGCTGGAGCCGGCCCAGCTCTTCCACGAGGTGCTCGACCACCGCTGGTACATGTCGGAGGCCGCCGGCAAGGATGTCGGCCTGGAGGCGGCGGTGCGGTCCTACGTGGACAACGTCCTGGTGCACAAGCCCGACGAGAAGGCCGTCATCGTCACCTCGGATCCCCTGTCTCCGTAAACGCTGTCTCCGTGACAAGGTCCTCCAGATAGGCGGCGGCCTCCGGGATCCGGTCCTCGCCGAAGACGCGGACGCCGTTCAGCTCCAGCAGCGCGGTCGTCACGCCCTGCCCGGGGGTGGTCCTCCCCCGATGGCTGCCGTCGTAGATCCGCAGCGACCCGCACGACGGGCTGCCCTCCTTGAGGATCGCGACCCGTACGCCGAAGGACCGGGCGACGGCGAGGGCCTGCTGCGCGCCGGACAGGAACGCGGCGGTCACGTCGTCGCCCTCCGGCGTCAGGATCCGGGCCGCGCCCGCCAGGACGGCGGCGCCGCCCTGGCCGCCCTCGATCTCGGCGGGCGGCCGGGGGACGGGCAGCCCGCCCTCGACCTCGGGGCAGAACCGCACCAGCCGCCCCTCGGCGCGCCAGCGGGCCAGCAGGTCGTCGTCGCTCGTCTTCGCCCCGCCGTCGTACCTCACCCTGCTGCCGAGCAGGCAGGCACTGACCAGAACGCGTTCCACGCCTCCCATTCTGGCCGCCGCACCGAGGTGGGCACGCCATCCCGGGTGACATGAGGAAATTTCACGAAAATCTGGATTACCTCTCCGAGAGGAAGAATTCTTATTCTCCCGGACTAATCCGTTTATCCGAGCTGTTTTCGACCCGGGAGGTCCGTTCACCTGCTCCTCTAGTGTTGGCCGCGCTGTACCGGCGAGGCGAGGAGTTACGGGTTGATCGGGATAGAGGACTGCCTCTCCGAGGCCATGTCGATCCCGGGCGCGCTCGGCGCCATTCTGGTGGACCACACCAGCGGCATGGCCGTCGCGGGAAAGGGAATCCCCGATCCCGGGCGGGCGGCCGCGGGGCTCAGCGAGGCGTACCGCGCCACGCTCCACGGGATCGCGCTGGCGTCAGAGGAGACGGGCTTCCGGATCGAGGACGTGATCGTCACCACGGGCACGGCGTACCACCTGGTGCGGCCCATGGAGATGATGTTCGACGGTCCGCTGCTGCTGTGCGTACGCCTGGACGTGGAGCGGTCGAACCTCGCCCTGGCCCGGCGGCGGCTGCGCACGATCACCGACGAGCTGGTCGCCTCCTGATGGGAGCCTGACCGGTGGCCGCCCCGACTCTCGACGCCGTGCTCACCGGCCTCGCCCAGGACGAGGCCACCGGCTCACTGCGGGTGGGCAAGGAGGGCACGGTCTACTACGACCACGGCCGGGTGTCGTACGTGGAGTGCGCGGCCACGCCCGGCGTGGAGGGCCTGCTCGGCGCGTCGGGCCGGATCAGCGCGAACGGGGTCCGGCACGCGCGGCAGGAGGCCGGTCCCGGCGGCGACGGCGGCGCCCTGCTCGTGGACAAAGGGGTGCTCAGCCGGGGCGAGCTGGAGTTCTGCGTGCTGTCCGCCACGCTCGACGCCGCCTTCTTCCTCCTGACGCCCAAGACGGTGAGGACCAGGTTCAAGGACGGCGAGGCCCACTGGCTCGGGATCCACTGGTTCTTCGACGTGCCGGGTCTGCTGCGCGAGTGCGCCAGGCGCCGGGCCCGCCTGGAGCGGGCCTGGCCGTCGTCCGAGCTGGACGCCCGGCCGGTGACGCCCCTGCGGCGGATCCCGGGCTCGCACGCGCTGCTCAGCCGGCTGCAGTGGGAGCTGCTGCTCGCCGCCGACTCCACCGCCACGCCGGTCGAGCTGGCCCGCCGGCTCGGGCGCCCGGCCTACTCCACGCTGCTGGCCGTACGGGAGCTCGCGGCGGCCGGCCTGGTGGTGACGGCCGAGACGGCGGCGCTGCCCAAGCGCACGCCCAAGCCGCCCCCGCCGCCCAAGCCGCCTCCGCCGCCCAAGCGGCCGACGGGGCCCGGGCGCTCCACCTCGGAACTCCCGCAGGTGAACGCCGACGCGACCGACGTGAACCTGCTGCTCAGACTGCGTGACGCGCTGGAGGCGCTGTAGTGATCGGGTGGCTCAAGCGGGCCGGAAAGGGTGTCTCGGTGGATCTGCGCCACGACATACACGAGGAACTGGTCGTCCTGCGCGAACGGGCGCCCGAGATCACGGGAGCGCTCACCTGCACGGTCGACGGCATGCTCGTGACCACGGATCTGGCCGCCGACACCGAGCAGACCGCGGCGCTCACGTCGGCGCTGCTGTCGCTGAGCCGGAAGATGACCGAGCTCGCCAGGATCGGGCGGCTGGAGGAGACGCTGATCTCCGGCACCCAGGGGCACACCGCGTGCTACGCCGCGGGCCCCACGCTCGTCCTCACCGTTCTCGCAGGTCAGGGAGCCAACCTGGGCCTGCTCCGGATCGAGGGACGCAGGGCGGCGAACAAGATCGCCGCCATCGTCGAACGCGGATGACAACCCAGAACAGGAGAAGAGACATGGCGAACATGGACGTCTCTCTGAAGGAGATGCTGACCATCGACGGCGCGATCGGCGCGGCGGTGGCCGACTACGGGAGCGGGATGGCGCTGGGCACGCTCGGCGGCTCCAAGGACCTCGACCTCCAGGTGGCCGCCGCGGCCAACACCGAGGTGGTCAAGGCCAAGCTCCGCGCGATGGACGCGCTCAAGCTCAGCGACGGCATCGAGGACATCCTGATCACGCTGGGCTCGCAGTATCACATCATCCGGCCGCTGACCGGCCGCGGCGGCAAGGGGTTGTTCCTCTACCTCGCCCTCGACCGCAACCGGGCCAATCTCGCGATGGCCCGGCACCAGCTCCGCGCGATCGAGGACAAGCTCGAGATCTGAAGCCCTGTCAGCTCCGGCCGGTCAGCCCCGTGTGTTCAGCCCCGTGTGTTCAGCCCCGTGTGTTCAGCCCCGTGTGTTCAGCCCCGTGCGGTCAGCTCCGTGATCGCCTCCGCGATGACCGGCCAGAGCGGGCGGGGCAGGTCGTGGCCCATCCCCGGGAAGGTCAGCAGCTTCGCGCCGGGGATGGCGTCCGCGGTCGCGGTCCCGCCTTCGAGGGTGATCAGCGGGTCGTCCTCGCCGTGGATCACCAGCGCGGGCACCGAGAGCCCGCGCAGTCCCTCCGTACGGTCCTTCGACCTCCGGATCGCGATGAACTGCCGGGTGGTGCCCGCGGGGTCGAAGGCCCGGTCATAGGCCTCAGCGGCCACCCGGGTGACGCGCTCGACGTCCGTCTCGTAACCGGGAGAGCCGATGACCCGCGCGGTCTCGACGGCGCGGGCGAGCGCCTCCTCGCGGTCCTGCGGGGCGGGCGCCGTCAGCGCCGCCATGGCCTCCTCGGTCGCACGCCCCACGCGGGGCCCGGGCGTGGACATGATCGAGGTCAGCGTACGCACCCGGGCGGGGTGGCGGATGGCGAGGGTCTGGGCGATCATGCCGCCCATCGACGCGCCCACCACGTGGGCGCTCTCCCAGCCCAGCACGTCCATCAGGCCGGCCGTGTCGTCGGCCATGTCGTCCAGCGTGTACGACGCCGGGGGCGTGAGGTCGTCCGCCGGGGTGAAGTGGGTGGACAGGCCCGCGTCCCGGTTGTCGAACCGGACTACCCGGTGGCCCGACTCCACCAGCAGCCCGATCAGCTCCTCCGGCCAGCTGATCATCTGCGCCCCGAGCCCCATGATGAGGACGACCGGGCGTCCTCCGGGCTCGCCGAACACCTCGTAGCAGATCTCGATACCGTTCGCCGTCGCACGCATGCGAGCAGAATTTCAATCGGTTTGCCCTGCCGCAACCGATAGTTGACCGGATATGTACGGTTGTGTGGTGTGGTGTCGCAAATGACTCGCCGAAGGCGGATACTCGTCCTTCTCATCTGCTGCATGAGCCTGCTCATCGTGTCGCTCGACAACACGATCGTCAACGTCGCCCTGCCGGCGCTCGGACGCGACCTGCACGCGCCGGTCTCCGGCCTGCAGTGGACGGTGGACGCCTACACGCTGACGCTCGCGAGCCTGCTCATGCTCGCCGGGTCGACGGCCGACCGGGTGGGCCGCCGCCGCACGTTCCAGACCGGTCTGGTGATCTTCACGGCCGCGTCGCTGCTGTGCAGCCTCGCCCCGAGCCTGGGCTGGCTGGTGGCCGCCCGGATCCTCCAGGCCGTCGGCGGGTCGATGCTCAACCCGGTGGCCATGTCGATCATCACGAACACGTTCACCGACCGCAGGGAGCGGGCGCAGGCCATCGGCGTGTGGGGCGGCGTGGTCGGCGTCAGCATGGCGCTCGGACCGGTCGTCGGCGGCCTGCTCACCGACACCGTGAACTGGCGGGCCATCTTCTGGATCAACGTGCCCATCGGCCTGCTCGCGCTGTTCCTGACCTGGCGGTACGTCCCCGAGTCCAAGGCGCCCTCGGCCCGCAGGATCGACCCCGTCGGGCAGGTGCTGGTCATCGTCCTGCTCGGCACGCTCACGTACGGGATCATCGAGGGCCCGGCCGCGGGCGCAGCCGTGAGCGCGGCCTGCTTCGCCGTCGCGGCGGCGGCCCTCGCCGCGCTGGTCGTCTGCGAACTGCGCAGGCCGGAACCGCTCATCGACATGCGCTTCTTCCGCAGCGCGCCGTTCTCCGGCGCGGCCGTCATGGCGGTGGCGGGGTTCGCCGGCCTTGGGGCCTTCCTATTCCTCAACACGCTCTACCTGCAGAGCAATCGCGGGCTGTCCGCCCTCGCCGCGGGGCTGTGCACGCTGCCGGTCGCGGTGATCACGACGATCGTGGGGCCGCTTTCCGGCCGGCTCGTCGGCGCCCGCGGCCCGCGCGCGCCGCTCGTCGTCGCGGGCGTGTGCCTGGCGGCCGCCGGGACGCTGCTGTCCCAGGTGACTCTCACCACGCCCCTCCCCCTGCTGCTCGGGATCTACGCGGTCTTCGGCGTCGGGTTCGGCATGCTCAACCCTCCGATCACCAACACCGCGGTCTCCGGGATGCCGCTCGCGCAGGCGGGGGTGGCCTCCGCGGTCGCCTCGACCAGCAGGCAGGTCGGCCAGTCGCTCGGCGTGGCCATCGCCGGGTCCATGGTCTCCGGCAACGCCGCCTTCGTCCCGGCCGCCCACACGGCCTTCCGCGTCAACGCCCTGTACGGGCTGATCGTGCTGTCGGTCGCCCTGGCGACGACCGGCCGCTGGGCCAAGCGTACGGCGGAGCGCACCGCCGCCCGGCTGTCGGAGAATCCGCAGGTCACCCTGTCACAGGGGTGAAACCAGCCCTAAGAAGGTGTTTAAAGGTCATACCTGGCGAAAGACTCTCTATCGGGCATAAAACCGACTGAGTGAGGAGAGACACCTTGAGCGTCAACCCTTCCTCCAAGATGCGTGAGAGCAGCCAGCCCTGGCTCCACCAGAGGGGCACCGAGATACAGGCGTTCGGGACGGTGCGCGACTTCCCGGTCGGGCTGCCGAGGGAGACCCGCGAATACTCCTGCCAGCGGCTCAACCAGATCCTGGCCGACACGCAGATCCTCTACAACCTGTACAAGAAGCACCACTGGCTCATGCGGGGGCCGACCTTCTACCAGCTGCACCTGCTCCTCGACAAGCACGCGGGCGAGCAGCTGCCCATCATCGACGCGATCGCCGAACGCATCCAGACGCTCGGCGGCGTCGCGGTCGGCGATCCGCGTCAGGTGGCGGAGATGACCGTGATCCCGCGGCCGCCGGACGGCGTGGAGGAGGTGCCCGCCATGCTCTCCCGGCTCCTGGAGGCGCACGAGACGATCCTGGTCGCGGCGCACGACGCCGCCTCCCGTGCGGCCGAGATGGGCGACGACGGCACCAACGACCTGCTCGTCTCCGAGGTCGTCCGTACGGGCGAGCTGCAGGCGTGGTTCCTCGCCGAGCACCTCGTGGACACGCCGCTCGTCCGCGCCTGACCCGCGTTCCCCGCCCGGGCGTCACCCGGTGACGCTCGGGCGGCCGTCCTCGACGTGTCCCATCAGCCGCCGGGCGAACCCGTCGTGCCCGGTCACGCCGACCATCAGGTCGTACCACCCCGACGGCGCGGGCCACTCCACGTGCGCGGTGTCCCCCGGCGCGATCGGGACCGTACGCGCCGCTCCGCCGTAGGCCAGCGGAGCGAACGACACCTCGGCGGGGAAGGCGCTCCGGTTCGTCACCGAGATCGACACGGCGCGGGCGGCGGCGTCGATCGCGCCGGTCACCTCCACCGGGTCGGCCGTCCCGCCGCGGAACTCCCGGCGGAACCCGTTCGGCCCGACGACCAGCAGGTCGTAGGCCGGGCCGGGGAAGTAGACCACCTCCTCCACCGTGCCGAGCACGTCGAAGTGCGCCGGCTTGGCCAGCTCGCCCAGGTGGCCGTACAGGATGAAGTGGGCGGAGGCCGCGCCGGAGTTGCGCATCGTGATCTCCACGGACCTGCCGCGTACGACGGCCTCGGCGTCCGGCTGGTACGGCAGCGCGCGGGCGGGCTTGACCCCCGGCTCCTGGACCGGCATCCGCTGCTCGTCGGGGACCCGGGGATACCACCGGTCCCCCGCCGGGAGCGGGCGCGGCGCGGCGGCGGCCGCCACGGGAGGCGGCGCCGCCGGCGTGGCGAAGTCGAACGCCGAGGTGAGGTCGCCCGCCACCCGGCGCCGCCACTCCCCGATGGGAGCAGTGATCCCGAAGCGGCGCTCCAGGAACCGTACGGTCGAGGTGTGGTCGAACGTCTCCGAGCAGACGTGGCCACCCACGCTCCACGGCGACACGACGATCATGGGAACGCGGATCCCGAGGCCCATCGGCCGTCCGCCGACGAACTCCTCCGGGGTGCCGTCGGGCGGGACCGGGGGCGGCACGTGGTCGAAGAAGCCGTCGTTCTCGTCATAGGTGATGAACAGGGCGGTCCGCGCCCAGACCTCGGGATGCGACCCCAGCGCGTCGAGCAGCCGGTAGAGAACCTGCCCGCCCTCCACGGCCGACGACCCCTCGGGGTGCTCGGAGTCGGCCAGCGAGGGCACGACGTACGACACCGCGGGCAGGCGTCCGGCGGCCACGTCGGCGGCGAACCGGTCTCCGAGGCCGCCCGCGGGGGCGCGGCGCAGCGCCCGGTCGTAGAGATCGCGGTCGGCGGGCTCCAGGGCGGCCACCCGCCTGTCCAGCTCCGCGAGCAACGGCGCCGGGTCCTCCGCCGCCCGCACCTTCTCGTAGAAGGAGCGCATGCTCCCCAGCCCGATCCGGTCCATCACGGCCGCGAACGGCCGGAAGAACTCGAGGTTGTTGCACTCGTAGTTGTCCCACTCCTGGTACACCTGCCAGGAGTGCCCGGCCCGCGTCAGCAGCTCGGGCACGGTGACCCAGTCGTAGCCCGGATGCCCCTCCGCCCCCTCGGACGCGACGTTGTCCAGCGCGCGCTGCCGGGTGCCGGGCTCGTACCCCGTGTAACCCGTCATGTGGTAGTTGCGGTTGGGCGTGGTCGAGGTCAGCAGCGAGCAGTGGTAGGCGTCGCAGATCGTGAACGTGTCGGCCAGCTCGTAGTGGAAGGGCAGATCGCGCCGGTCGTAGTAGGCCATCGAGCCGGGCCCTTTGTTGGGCACCCAGGCGTCGTTCCAGCCCATGGCCCAGGCGTTCTGGGTGCCGAGCCAGGTGTGGTCGTGTGTGTCGAGCAGCATCGGGTCCGCCCCGGCCCGCTCGGCCGCCTCCCGTACGGAGAAGGGCAGCACGCCGTCCTGCTCGAAGATCGGCCGCCAGGCCCGGGTGGACACGGCGTTGCGGTCCCCGAACCCCCGCACCCCGCGCATCCGGCCGAAATAGTGGTCGAACGAGCGGTTCTCCAGCATGACGAAGACGACGTGCTCGACGTCGGCCAGGCTCCCCGGGGGCACCGGACGGGCCAGCGCCCGGAGCAGGGAAGGCGGCAGCGAGGATCCGGCCGGCATGGGCGTCCCTTCACACGATTCAGGCGAAACGCCCACAACCTAACAGCGACGTGTCGTCACACGAGTACGCGCCTGCGCGTCCCGGCGGGCGGCGGCAGATGGACGCGGCCCAGTTCGCGCAGCGCGCGGGCGGCCCCCGCGCGGCGGGCCAGGGCGAGGGACCGCCGGGCGAGGTCGGCCGCCCGGTCCCGCTCGTGCGCCTCCGCGTACGCGTGCGCCTGCCGGGCCAGCACGTACGCCGCGAGGTAGGCGGGCGCGGCCGGCGCGGGCTCCCCCTCCAGCAGCTCGATCGCGCCGCCCGGCCGGCCGAGGTCGACCAGGCAGCCCGCGCACAGCTCCGCCCGCGTCTCGCCCGGCTCCTCAAGGGACTCCTCAAGGGACTCCTCCAGGCAGCGGTGGCACAGATCCACCTCACCCGCCAGCGCGTGCGCGCGGGCCTCCTGCCGCCGGGACAGCGGCCCCACCGCGGCCGGGACACCCGTACGCGTACGGGCGGCCACGGCCGCCTCGACGATCTCGCCCGGCTCGGCGGCGTCGACCAGCTCGGCCCGCTGGACCAGCGCCAGGACCTCGGTGAGGGCGTCGCCGGTCTCGCGCGCCTCGCGGATCGCGCGGTCCGACCAGGCCCGCGCGCCGGGCGCGTCGCCCGCCTCGTGCTCCATACGGCTGATCAGCTCCGCGTCCCGCGTGGCGAGCGTCTGCAGCGCCCGCCGTACGCGCGGCGCGGCGTCCCCGCGGAACGTCTCGACCCCCGCGAAGACCGGCCCCAGCGCGGCGGCGAGATCGGCGGGCCTGCCGTCCGGCGCGGCGCAGGCGCCGGTCAGCGTCTCGAAGTAGCGGACCGTGCCGGTGTCGGCGCGGGACGGCCGCTCGACGGCCCGCCCGACGCGTTCCTCCTCCTCCTCGGGGAAGAGCCCGGGCAGCAGCGGAATGCCGGTGACGTGGTGCCACAGGGTCGTGCCCGAGGACGCGCCGACGAACAGGTCCGCCTCGTCCACGCCGAACACCCGGCACAGCAGCTCCGCATGGCGGGTGTCCGGGCGCCGCTCCCCCTCCTCCCACGTGCGGACCGCGTCCGCGGGCAGCCGGGGTTCGGCCTCCCCGGCGGCTTCGGTCAGTCGTTGTCCCAGATCGCGGCGGTTCCACAGCCGGCCGCGGCGCAGCGCGCGCAGCCGTGCGGACCACAGCGGGACGTCAATTGTGATCATCAGCGGCACCCCCCGGTTCTGTCGGTGCCGGGCGTTATGTTTGCGGCGTGCTGACCCGCCGCGAGCTCAACCGCGCCCTGCTCGACCGCCAGATGCTGCTGCGCCGGCACGACGTCAAGGCCCTCGCCGCGATCGAGCACCTGGTGGGCATGCAGTCGCAGGCTCCTCTCTCAGCGTACGTCGGCCTGTGGAACCGCCTGCTGGACTTCCGGCACGAGGACCTGGCCGATCTGCTCACCGGCCGCGCCGCCGTACGGATCGCCTTGATGCGCGGCACCATCCACCTCGTCGGCGCCGACGACTGCCTGGCCCTGCGCCCGGTCATGCAGCCGCTCCTCGACCGGTTGCTGCGCACGTCGTACGGCAGGCGGCTGGACGGGGTGGACCTCGGCGAGGTGGCGAGCGCCGCCCGCGCGCTGATGGAGGAGCGGCCGCTGAGCTTCGCCGAGCTGGAGGAGCTGCTCGGCGAGCGGTGGCCGGGCCGCGACGCGCTGGCCCAGGCCGTACGCGCGGTCGTGCCGCTGGTGCAGGTCCCGCCGCGCGGGGTGTGGGGCGCCTCGGGCCAGGCCCGGCACGTCCCCGCCGAGTCGTGGCTGGGCCGCCCCCTCGGCGACGGCTCGGCCGCCGGCGACATGGTGCTGCGTTACCTGAGCGCCTTCGGGCCGGCGTCGGTGAAGGACATGCAGGCCTGGTCGGGCCTGACCGGGCTGCGCTCCGTGGTCAGTGGCCTCGACCTGGTCACGCACCGGGACGAGAACGGGGTGGAGCTGTTCGACCTGCCCGGGGCGCCGCTGCCCGGCGCGGACGCCGAGGCGCCGGTGCGGTTCCTGGGGGAGTTCGACAACCTGCTGCTCTCGCACGCCGACCGGACGCGGGTGATCGCCGAGGAGCACCGCTCGCGGGTCTTCACGGTCAACGGGATCATCCGCGCGACGATCCTGGTCGACGGTTTCGTGGCGGGGCTGTGGCGAATCGAACGAGGGCGGATCGAACGGGCCGGGGAGACCGCGGTCCTGGAGATCGAGCCGTTCGGACCGTTGGGCGCCGCCACCCGCGACGCGCTGGCCACCGAGGGTGAGCGCCTGCTGGAGTTCGCGGCCGGCGACGCCCCCGCGCGCGACATCACCTTCCTGGGGTAGAACCCACGGAGTGGAGACCCTCTCGGTGACGGTGGACGCGCAGGCGAGCCCGGATCGGGTGTTCGCCGTACTGACCGACTGGCCCCGGCACCACGAGTGGATGGTGCTGACCCGGGCGTGGGTGGTCGCCGGTGACGGCCGCAGCAGGGGGAGCCGGCTCGCGGCGGCCACCGGGGTCGGCCCGCTGTCGTTCGTGGACACGATGGACGTCACCGGCTGGCGGCCCCCGCACGAGGTGGAGGTCCGCCACACGGGCCGTGTCGTGCGCGGCGTCGGACGGTTCCACGTGCTGCCCCGTCCCGGCGGCGGAAGCAGGATCATCTGGGAGGAGCAGCTCCACGTGCCCTTCGGCCTGGCCGGGCGCATCGGCTGGCGGGTCGCCGGGCCGGTGAGCGCGGTCTTCCTGCGCCTGTCCCTGCGCCGTCTCGCCGCGCTCGCCCTGCGTGCCTAACCGAGCGCCATGTCGAAGAAGCGGCGCTCCAGGGCCGTCGCCCGGCGGAAGGCGTCGAGCACCCGGGCCCGGCCGTGCTCGTCGAGGCCGGGACCGAGCCGGTCGAGCTCGCCGCGCAGGAAGCCCACCCACGCCTCGAACTCCGGCCCGCTGTGCAGCTCGATCCACTCCCGGTAGACGAAGCCCTCGGGCGGCTCGGTGGTCCGCGAGGCCCAGCCGAGGTAGGTCCACTCCGCCACGCACAGCACCGCCAGGATCCGCGCATAGTCCTGGCCGCGGCGCACCTCGTCCATCAGGGCCCGGAACTCGGCCGTCACCGGCTCCAGGGCGGGCGGGGCCGGATCACCCCCGAGGGCGGCGAGCGCGCGGTGGAAGTAGCCCCGCTCGGTGTCGGCGACGGTCCGCCCGAGGAAGCGGCCGACGGCCACCCGTGACTCGAAGCCGTCGGCCGCGGCGACCGCGGCGCCGAGCAGCGCCGTGAAGGCGTCCACGAACTGGAAGTCCTGCTCCAGGTAGCGGCGCATGTCGGCGGTGCCGCGGCAGATCGCCGCGGCGAAGGGGTGGGTGACCACCGCCGTCCAGTCCGGCTCGCTCTCCGACCGCAGCCACTCGCTGAACGGCATCCTCGATCCCCCGATCATCCGCCATCCTTCCCCGTGTTCCGGCGTGAACGTTTCACGATGATCTCAGAGGACTCCTGTCCGTCTCCACCTGCCCAAGCGGGGTGGGCGCCCGGGCGGTCCGGAGACCCGGGCAGGCGAAGTCGTTGACCGGTGGTCAACAGGTCCGTAATTTGATGCGTGTTGTTCCTCCTCATGAATGCTGTTCGCATTCTTGAACGCCCCCCTGCGGGATCAGGAGTAACCCCCTCGGTCAGGGGTCCTGCACGACATGCAAGGAGCTCGGCTTTGAGAACCACAACCAGAACCGGAGCCGGGGTGATCGGCACCCTCGTCGGGGTCGCCGCCCTGGTCGGCGGCGTCTTCACCGGCGTCTCCAACGCGGCGCCCAGTGCGGGGCCCAGTGCGGGTGCCTACCGGATCGTGAACGGCGCCAGCGGCCTGTGCCTCACCGTTCCCGGCAGCAGCGGCTCCGACGGCGTGCAGCTCACCGTCTCCAGCTGCAACGGCGCGAGCAACCAGACCTGGAACCTGTCGGCCCAGGGCAGCGGCTTCCGCCTGGCCGCCGGCAACAGCGGCAAGTGCGCCGGGATCGCCGGCGCCTCCACCTCCGCAGGCAAGGCCGTCCAGCAGGAGTCGTGCACCGGCTCCTCGTCGCAGACCTGGGAACTGGTCGCCTCGGGCTCCAACTACCGGGTCGTCAACGCCAACAGCGACAAGTGCCTGAACAGCAAGGACAACTCCACGTCCTCAGGCGCGCTGGTGCAGCAGAACTCCTGCGACTCGGCGGCCACCAAGCAGTGGACCCTCCAGCCGACCGGGTCCACCCCCTCGCAGACGCCCACGACCACACCGACGATGAGCCCGACGGCCACGCCGACCGCCACGCCCACGGGCGGCCCGACCACCCCGCCCACCACCGGACTGGTCGGCTGGGCGACCCAGGGCGGCGGCACGAGCGGCGGCGCGGGCGGCGCCACGACGACGGTCACCTCGCTGACCGCGCTCACCACCGCCGTGAAGGGCGACGCCGCGAAGATCGTCCAGGTGAACGGCAACTTCACCTGCTCGGAGGACGTGCGGGTGGGCGGCAACACCACCGTCGTCGGCGTCGGCGCCAACTCCGGGCTGACCGGCTGCGGCCTGAACATCCGTGACGTCAACAACGTGATCGTGCGCAACATGAAGATCTCGAAGGTCCGGGCCGGCAACGGCAACGGCGACGCGATCCACCTCGACAACGCCAAGCGCGTGTGGCTCGACCACAACGACCTGTCGAGCGACACCAGCCACGGCACGGACTACTACGACGGCCTGCTCGACGTCACGCACGGCTCCGACTACGTCACCGTCTCCTGGAACAAGCTCCACGACCACGTCAAGTGCTCGCTCGTCGGCCACAGCGACGGCAACAGCTCCGAGGACAGCGGGCACCTGCGGGTGACGTACCACCACAACGCGTTCCAGACCTGCGCCCAGCGCAACCCCCGGGTGCGCTTCGGCAACCCGGTCCACGTCTTCAACAACTACTACTACAAGGACTCGTCCTACACCGACTACAGCTACGGCATCGCCTCCACCTGCGGCGCCGGCGTGCTCGTCGAGGGCAACTACTTCGAGAACGTCGCCGAGCCCACCCACACCTCCGAAGGCTCGTCGCCCGGCGGGTCGATCGTCGCCCGCAACAACTACTTCGTGAACTCGGGCACGCCGCAGACCTCCGGCAGCGTCGCCTCCATCCCGTACTCGTACACGGTGGACAACCCCAGCGGGGTCAAGGCGAACGTCCTCGCCAACGCGGGCACCGGCAAGATCTAGTTTCGGTGAAGTCCCGGAGGCCGCGGCACCCCCGCCGCGGCCTCCGTGCGCCTGTCGTGGAAGGCGGTTCAGCGGAACCGCGGGTCGTTTCCGGCCTTCGTGTTCACCTTCAGCGACAGGGCTCGGGCGATTTCCCCCCAGGAGACGTAGGAGAAGTTCGTGGCCTCGCGTTCCTCGTCGACATCGAGCCGCCTATCGCGACGTCGCCGCCTGCCGGCCGAGCAGGGACGGGATTCAGTGGTTGGGCGGCTCGCGCCGGGGCCGCACCACACCGGCCTCGTACGCGAGCACCACCGCCTGCACGCGGTCCCGCACACCGAGCTTGGCGAAGACGCGGTTGATGTGCGTCTTCACGGTCGCCTCGCCGAGATGGAGTTCCCCGGCGATCTCGCGGTTGGACAGCCCCCGGGCCAGCAAGCACAGAACCTCGGTCTCCCGGGCGGTCAGGTCGGCCAGACCCGGGGCGCTGACCGGCGGCGCCGTCGAGGTGTAGTGGTCGATCAGACGGCGGGTGATCTGCGGGGAGAGCAGCGCGTCTCCGCGCGCGGCGGCGTGCAGCGCGCTCGCCAGTTCCTTCGGCGGAGTGGTTTTGAGCAGGAATCCGCAGGCACCGGCGCGCAACGACCGATAGACGTACTCGTCGAGGTCGAACGTGGTCAGCATGACGACGCGGCGGTCGGGGCGGTCCGCGAGGATCCTCTCCGTCGCGGCCACGCCGTCAAGCCTCGGCATGTGGATGTCCATCAGCACGACGTCCGGCTCATGCCGGGCGGTCAGCCTCAGCGCCTCCTCGCCGTCCGTGGCCTCGGCGACCACCTCAACGCCGGGCTGAGTGCCGAGGATCATCCGCAGGCCGGTGCGTACGAGCACCTCGTCGTCTGCGATGAGGATGCGCGTCACGCCGACGCTCCCGTACGCGACGGCATGGGGGCTGCGGAATTTCCGCTCAAGGGTAGTTCCACCCGTACCTCGAACCCGCCGCCTTCCCCCGGGCCGGTGGTAGCCGTGCCCCCGAAGAGTTCCACACGCTCGCTGATCCCCGTCAGCCCGAGGCCACTGCCGTCGCTCCGGCGGACGATCCGCGGGCCGTCGTTGACGACGTGAATCCTCAGATCGGTGCGTCCGACATCGATCGCGACCGAGACCGTGGCCCCCGGGGCGTGTTTGACCGCGTTCGTGAGGGCCTCCTGCAGCACCCGATAGCCACTGACGTCGACGGCCGCGGGAACCCTGCCGAGATCGCCGTTGGCGGTGATGTCGACCCGTCCACCGGCGGCCCGAACTCCGGCCAGAAGCGGCTCCAGGTGCCGTAGCGAGGGCAGCCGCTCCAGACTCCCCTCACCACGGAGGACGACGAGCAGGCGGCGCAACTCGGTGACGACGTCACGACCGACGTCCTGCACCGCGTCCAGCGACTCATGGGCCCGCCGGACGTCGGAGCCGAGCATGACCTGGGCGGCTCCGGCCTGCAGCACCATCACGGCGACGCCGTGCGAGACGATGTCGTGCAGTTCCCGGGCCACCCGGAGCCGCTCGTCGGTGCGAGCGGCGGCCTCCCGTTCAGCGGCGAGCGTGACCAGACGTTCGGCCTCGGCACGCCGCAGGCGTACGGCGTAGGCCGGTCCCATGACGGCGAGCGCGACGAAGACGATGAAGGCCCAGTCCGCGTCGTCCGCGACCGTGGTCTCGATCCCGGCCGAGACGAAGTAGGAGACAGCGGCGATCACCGGGCCGTGGCGGCCGGCCACGGCGACGCACGCGAAGCAGACGACGACCAACGCCGTGAGCGGCGCGGCCGGCGATTCGGGAAGGAGTGGCGTGAAGCTCTGCGCGACGAAGCAGACGCCGGCCAGGACCACCGCGGCCCGTGGGTACGCGCCACAGGCCGCGACCGCGAGGCAATAGCCGGCGAGCAGCACGGTCAGCACGGCCATCCACCCGCCGGACAACTCGGTGGGGTCGGGGCCGTCGCCCTCGACGTACGGGGCGAGTGGCACGTAGATCTCGGCCAGGCCGAACCCGAACAGCGCCAGGCCCGCTGCGACGGTCCCGAGGTCACGCCGCCCAATGCCCCGGAGCCGTTCCATGGCAGGGAGCGTATTCGAACCGCCCGCCGCCTGGCATCCACCCACGGGTGGAGCGGCGTCCTGCTTGCATCAACCCGTCGATCAGCGTCCCGGCCGACGACCTGAGCGGTACGACGCTCCTAGCCTCTGCGTCGTCAGACGGATCACGACGGGAGATGTCGATGGATGACCAGACCACCAGGCCGTACGGCCGGCGTTTCGCGGCGATCGCGATGGCGGGTGGCGGCGTTCTCTACAGCGCCGCCAACGCCTTCTACTGGGCGATGTTCCCGGACGAAGTGTCCGAGACCGCGGCGAACGTGGACGTGGCCGCTTCCGACCTCGGCGCCTGGCGAGTCGAGACGATCCTCTTCGCGCTGACGCACCTGCTGCTCCTGCCGGCGATGGCCGGTCTGATCGTGGCGGTCGGCCGCCGCAAGCGCCTGGTGGCCACCATCGGCGGAGCCTTCGTCGTTCCCGCTCTCTACCTCTCGGCGATCCACCTGTGGTATTACAACGCCTTCTTCGGGGCCCTCGCCGGAGGGGGCGTGAAGGTGGACGCGGTCCGGCCGGTCGTCGACGCCCTCGACAAGGACCCGCTGGTGGTGGCATCGTTCATGGTCTGGATTCTGGGCTGGATGATCGGGCTCCTGATCCTGGCCTTCGGTGCGTGGCGCGCCGGCCTCGTGTCCTTGTGGGTGCCACTCGTACTCACCGTCGGCCTGGTGCTCGACTTCGTCTCCAGCGGCACGGCGCCCAAACTCGTGGTGAGCGCGCTGATGGCCGCCGGGCTGATCGGCCTGGCGCAGGGCATCCGCCCGGGACGTGCGGAGAACGCGACGGCGACCGTGCAGGGCTGACCGTGCCGATCCCGGCGACGCGCCCCCGAACGCGCCCGGCCGGTCAGCGCCCCGTCTGGGATCCGGCTTCTGTCCGCGGACCAGGCGAGGCCGTTGGAGAGCCGGTCAGCCGTCGAGGGCGGCGCGTTCGGCGTCGGTGAGCAGGCGGGAACGGATCAGGAACCGGACGCCCTCGGGCGCCTCCAGGGAGAAGCCGCTACCCCGGCCGGGTACGACGTCCACGGTCAGGTGGGTGTGCCGCCAGCGGTCGAACTGGCTGGCCGACATCCAGAAGGTGACCGGCTCGCCGACGCCGTCGACGGTCAGCGAGGCGAGCAGCACGTCCGAGGCGCCGGTGCGGAACTCGCCCTCCAGGTAGCACATCGGGGCGCTGCCGTCGCAGCAGCCACCGGACTGGTGGAACATCAGCGGGCCGTGGTCCGCCCGCAGCCGCCGGATGAGATCGGCGGCCGCGGGGGTGAGGTCCACGCGGGACACCTCGGGCATCAGAAGAAGCCGAGCTTCGAGGGCGAGTAGCTGACCAGCAGGTTCTTGGTCTGCTGGTAGTGGTCGAGCATCATCTTGTGCGTCTCCCTGCCGATGCCCGACTGCTTGTAGCCGCCGAAGGCGGCGTGGGCGGGATAGGCGTGGTAGCAGTTCGTCCAGACCCGCCCGGCCTGGATGGCCCGGCCCGCCCGGTACGCCTTGTTGACGTCCCGGGTCCACACGCCCGCCCCGAGGCCGTACAACGTGTCGTTGGCGATCTTGATGGCGTCGTCGAAGTCGGTGAACGAGGTCACCGAGACGACCGGCCCGAAGATCTCCTCCTGGAACACCCGCATGTGGTTGGCGCCCTCGAAGATCGTCGGCTCGACGTAGTAGCCGCCCGACAGCTCGCCGCCGAGATCGGCGCGGTGCCCGCCGGTGAGCACCTTGGCGCCCTCCTGCCGGCCGATGTCGAGGTACGACAGGATCTTCTCCAGCTGGTCGTTGGACGCCTGGGCGCCGACCATCGTGGCCAGGTCCAGCGGATGGCCGCGGACGATCTTCTCGGTCCGTTCGACCGCGGCCTCCAGGAACCGCCGGTAGTGGCCCTGCTGGATGAGCGCCCGGGAGGGACAGGTGCACACCTCCCCCTGGTTGAGCGCGAACATCGTGAAGCCCTCCAGCGCCTTGTCGAAGAACTCGTCGTCGGCGGAGGACACGTCGTCGAAGAAGATGTTGGGGCTCTTGCCGCCAAGCTCCAGCGTGACCGGCTTGATGTTCTCGCTGGCGTACTGCATGATCAGCCGCCCGGTCGTGGTCTCCCCGGTGAAGGCCACCTTCGCGACCCGCGCGCTGGAGGCCAGCGGCTTGCCGGCCTCGACGCCGAACCCGTTGACGATGTTGAGGACGCCCGGCGGGAGGAGGTCGGCCACCAGGCTCATCCAGTAGTGGATCGACGCCGGGGTCTGCTCGGCCGGCTTCAGGACCACGGCGTTACCGGCGGCCAGCGCCGGCGCGAGCTTCCAGGTGGCCATCAGGATCGGGAAGTTCCACGGGATGATCTGGGCGACGACGCCGAGCGGCTCCTGGAAGTGGTAGGCGACGGTGTCGGCGTCGATCTCCGACAGGCTGCCCTCCTGGGCCCTGATCGCTCCCGCGAAGTAGCGGAAGTGGTCGATGGCCAGCGGAATGTCCGCGGCCAGCGTCTCCCTGATCGGCTTGCCGTTCTCCCAGGTCTCCGCGACGGCGAGCCGCTCCAGGTTCTGCTCCATGCGGTCGGCGATCCGGTTGAGGATGTTCGCCCGCTCGGCCGCGGACGTACGGCCCCAGGCGGGCGCGGCGCCGTGGGCGGCGTCCAGGGCGCGCTCGACGTCCTCGGCGGTGCCCCGCGCGATCTCCGTGAACGTCTGGCCGGTGACCGGGGTGGGATTCTCGAAGTACCGCCCCCGCTGCGGCGGGACGTACTCGCCGCCGATCCAGTGGTCGTAACGCTGCTCGTACGCCATGAGGGCGTCCGGCTGTCCCGGCGCGGCGTGACGGGTCATGAGATGGACCTCCCGGACAGGGTGTGGGTCTGACGCCCCGGACGTTAGTCGCGGGCACGTTGCCGAGACGTTGCGTCCGTGTTCCGGGCGTCGTTCCGCACTCAGCCTCCGATCCGCATGGTCAGAACCGTGGTCATAAGCGGTCAAATCTCCCCTAAGATCACGCGTCATGATTCCGGAAACGTTTTCCGTCTCCCGCAGGGACGCCCTGCGCCTGCTCGCCGGCGGCACCGCGGCGGGGCTCGCGGCCGGGCTGCCCGCGTCGCCCGCGAGCGCCGCGGCCCGCGCGTGGAGCGTCACCGGCCGCAGCGCGACGTCGCTGAAGCCCTTCGACGACGCGCTGAAGCGCTTCATGCAGGCACGGACGATCCCGCACGCGTCCCTTGCCGTGGTCCACAAGGGCAAGCTGGTGCTCGCCCGGGGCTACAACTGGACGGCGGACACCTCGTTCGCGGCCGGGCCCACCTCGCTGTTCCGCGTCGCGAGCCTGAGCAAGCCGGTTACCGCCGCCGCGGTGCTGAAGCTGGCGCAGGACGGCAAGCTCAGCCTCACGGCCAAGGTCGCGCCGCTGCTGGGGCTGAGCACGACCGCCGACCCGCGCCTCGCCTCCGTCACCGTGACCCACCTGCTGCAGCACCTGGGCGGCTGGGACCTCGACGTGTCGGGCGACCCGATGTTCAGCGACAGGGCCGTCGCGGCCGCGCTCGGCGTCCCGCTGCCCGTCACCCAGGCGCACATCATCGAATACACCACCCGCCGCAAGCTCGACCACGCCCCCGGGACGACGTACGCGTACTCGAACTACGGATATGTCCTCCTCCAGAAGATCATCGAGAAGGCGAGCGGCGTCTCGTACGCGAGCTACGTCCAGAGCAACGTGCTGACCCCCCTCAAGATCAAGCGGATGGTGCTCGGCAGGACCGGGAAGAGTCTCCGCAAATCGGGCGAGGCGCCGTACTTCTCGCAGTACACCGGCAAGAGCGTGATCGACACCTCGAACTCCGTGGTGCCCTTCCCGTACGGCGGGTTCAACCTCGAGAACATGGCCGCCCATGGCGGATGGCTCGCCACGGCCGTCGACCTGGCCAAGTTCACCGCTCTCTTCGACGCGGCCGGCGTGCTGACCTCGGCGTCGATCTCCAAGGCGTTCGCCAAGCCGTCGATCGGCGTCAACTCCGACGGCTGGTACTACGGCCTCGGCTGGCAGGTGCGCCCGGTCACCGGAGGCCGCAACACCTGGCACACGGGGTCGCTGGCCGGCACCTCCACACTCATGGTCCGGCGTTACGACGGGCTGAGCTGGGTGGTGCTGTTCGACCAGCGCGACGACGCCTCGGGGCTGAACTACGGGGACATCGACTCCCAGCTGCACACCGCCGCGAACTCCGTGAAGTCGTGGCCCACCACCAACCTCTTCTCCACGTACGGTCTGTGAATGTGGGCGATGTCTGGGACCTCGTGGTGGTCGGCGCCGGGCCGGCGGGCTCGGCCGCCGCGCTGCGGGCCAGGCAGCTCGACCCCGGCTGCCGCGTGCTGCTGCTCGACCGGGCGGCCTTCCCGCGCGACAAGGCCTGCGGCGACGGCATCGCGGCGCACGCGCGGCAGGAGCTCGCGCTGCTCGGGCTGCCCGGCCTGCTCGACGACCACCGGCCGACGCCGCGCCTGTCGGTGACGTCGCCCGGTGGAGCCCACGTCTCGGCCGTCGTCGCGCGGCCCAACCACGTGGTCCCCCGCCGGGTCTTCGACGCCCGGCTGGTCGAGGCGGCGCGTGCGCGCGGTGTGGAGGTTCGCCGCCACCGGGTGCGCACGCTGACCGCTCTCGGCGAGCACGTCGTGATCGACGGCCGTCTGGTCGCCCGCACGGTCGTCGCCGCCGACGGCGCCAACTCGGCCGTACGGCGGCTGATCGGCGTTCCGCCGAGCCCGGAGCGGCACACCGCCATCGCGGTGCGCGGGTACGCCGACGTGCCGCCGGACGACGACGTGCAGGTCATCGTCATGCAGAGCGAGGCGTGGCCGGCCTACGCCTGGTCGTTCCCGGTGGGCGACGGCACGGCCAACGTCGGCTACGGCCTGCTGCTGCCCCGCATGCGGGAGACCGGGTTGCCGGGCCGCGAGGTCCTGCACGGGCGCCTGGCGCGGCTGCTCCCCGCGCTGATGGAGAACCCGCCCGGGGAGGTGCGCGACCTGCGGGCCCACCACCTGCCGCTGTCGAGCGGGCGGCCGGTGCCGGGAGCGGGCCGGGTGCTGCTGGCGGGCGACGCGGCGAGCCTCGTCAACCCGCTGACCGGCGAGGGCATCTACTACGCGCTGCTGTCGGGGCGGCTCGCCGCCGAGGCCGCGATCGGTTCGCCGGGCGACCCGCTGCGGGCCTACCGGCGCGGTCTGCGCCGGGCGCTCGGGCGGCACCTGCGCACCACGGACGTGCTCGCCCTGGCCGCCCGCTCCCCCGGGTTCATCGACGCGGCGATCGCCGTCGCCGCCCGCCGCACCGAGGTGTTCGACCTGCTCGTGGACGTCGGGCTCGGCGCGGGCACCGTGCCGCCCCGCCTCGCGGCGGCGGTCGTCCTCCGCCGGCTGCGCGACCTCACCTGAACGGCAGGCCGTACTCCGCGTCGAGGTCGCGCACCCGCCGGGCGGCCCGCGCCCGGGCCGGGGACCCGGCGGGCAGCGCGGCCAGCAGCGCCTGCCAGGCGACGAGGTCGTCCCTCCCCCACGGCGCGCGCGTCCACCGTTCGAGCAGCGCGGGGTCGCGGCGGGCCACCAGCAGCTCACGTACGCCGTCGTCCAGCAGGCGGCGCTGCCAGACGACGCCGGGCGCCTCCGAGCCGGGAAGCAGAGGCCCCCGGTAGGCGCGCAGCGCGGCGTCCGCGTCGGCGGCGGCCAGGTGCTCGGCGAGCGCCTGGAAGTCGGCCCGCACCGGCACCCGCAACCGGTACGGACGGGAGTCGAGCAGCGGCCCGAGCCGGTGGCGCAGCCGGGACAGCTCCGCGCGCAGCGTGACGGGGTTCAGCATGCGGTCGCCGTACAGCTCCGCGCTGAGCTGATCGCTGCTCAGCCCCTCGGGATGGCAGGCCAGCAGGACGGCGATCTCGCTGTGCCGGGGTCCGAGCCTGATGCGGCGCGCCCCCTCGGCGAGGACGGCGTCGTCCCGGCCCAGCGCGGTGAGCGTCACCGCGGGCGCGAGATCCGGCGCGGGGAGAGCCGCCAGATGAGCCTCCGCCGCACGGGCCGCCGCCTGCACGAGGGCCAGGCTGTACGGGCTGGCCAGGTTGTCGCCGCCGCTGACGTCGACCGCGCCGAGCAGGCGGCCGGTGCGCGGGTCGTGGATCGGCGCGGCGGCGCAGGTCCACGGCTGCACCGGTACGGCGAAGTGCTCGGCCGCGAAGATCTGCACCGGATGGTCGACCGTGAGCGCGACGCCGGGGGCGTTGGTGCCGGCGTGGGCCTCGTCCCATCGGGCTCCGGCGACGAAGTTCATCCGCTCGGCCCGGTCCCGCGCCCCACGATGGCCCTCGACCCACAGCAGCCGCCCGGCCGCGTCGCACACCGCGAGCAGGTGCCGCCCGTCGTCGGCGATGCCGCCCAGCAGGTCGCGGAACAGCGGCAGCACCCGGGCCAGCGGGTGCGCGTCGCGGTAGTCCTCCAGCTCGTCGTCGGTGAGCTCCAGCGGCGCCAGCGCGTCCGGGTCCACCGCCCGGGCCGAGCGCCGCCACGAGTCCGCCACCACCGCGCGTACGGGTCCGTCGACCGCGCCGGCCGACAGGAAGCGTTCGTGGGCCCGGCGCAGCTCACCGGTACGCTCGGCCGCGTCGGCCCCGGACTCAAGCGCGAGCCATGGATTGGTCACGGCGCCCTCACCTTCAGCGTCTTCAGGCGCCATCGTCACCCAGCCCCGGCCGCCGGGCAACACCCGGTCAGCGGGAGGACCAGATGTCCTTGTCGATGTCCCCGGCGGCCTGCGGGCCCATCAGGCCGAGCCCGCCGTCCACGAACAGCGACGCGCCGGTGACGTACGACGAGGCCGGCCCGGCCAGGAAGGCGATCACAGCGGCGACCTCGCGGGCGTCCCCGGGACGGCCCAGGGGGTAGCCGGGCCGGGGCCCGGGCCGCGGCGGCTGGTCCTCCTGGCCGGTCATCGGGGTCGCGATCTCTCCCGGCGCGATCGTGTTGACCGTGATGCCGTGCCTGGCCAGCTCCAGCGCGAGCGTGCGGCTGAGCATGCGCAGACCGCCCTTGGCCGCGCAGTACGGCCCGGCCCCGAGGCGGGGATAGTCCTCGTGGACGCTGGTCACGTTGATGATCCGCCCGCCCGCGCCGCGTGCGATCATCCGGCGCGCGGCGCGCTGCGAGCACAGGAACGGCCCGTCGAGGTCGACCGCGAGGACCGACCGCCACCGGTCGTAACCGATCTCCAGGAGTGGCTCGGCCGTGCCGGTGCCCGCGTTGTTCACCAGCACGCCGAGGCCGCCCAGTTCGTCGGCGAGCTCGTCGACCACGGCCGCCGCGGCCACCGGGTCGGTCAGGTCGTGCCGCCGCACGGCCGCGCGGCGGCCCTGCTCCACGACCTGGTCGGCCGTCTCCCGCGCGCCCTTCTCGTCCCGGTGACAGGTGACGCCGACGTCGAAGCCCTGGGCGGCGAGCGTCACCGCCGTCGCCCGCCCGATGCCCGAGTCGGCTCCGGTGACGATCGCGACCTTGTCGTAGTCGAAGCGCGAAATCGGCGCCGCCGTGTCCGCCATGGGCCCGGCGTACCCGGAAGGTCCTTCTCTACACGCTCCGCCGGGCGCGGGCCATGAGGGCCAGACGCTCCCGCTGCCGGGGCGTGAGCCGCGCCAGCCGCTCGCGCGGATCCGGCCGCTTCATGATCGCGTCGGTGCCGATCAGCGCCTCGGCGTGATCGGCCGCGAGCCGTACGGCGTCCTCCGACGCGGCGTTCGCCGCGAGCGGCGCGATCCGCTCCCGGTATCCGTCGTCGTCCAGCGCCCGCGCCAGCAGCCGGGCCGTCCGCTCCTCGTCCCATCGGGACACGGGCAGCCATCGCGCGACGCCCGCGCGGTCGAGCCGCTCGGCGTTGTCCGGCCGGTCCACGCCGTGCGCCAGCAGCACCTGCGGGGTCGACGACGACAGCGCCCGGGCGAGCGTGCCGATCCCCCCGTGATGGACGACGGCGGCGACACGGGGCATGAACGAGGCGAACGGCGCCGAGGGCACCCAGTCGATCCCGTCGGGCAGCGACTCCGGCTGGAACGCCGGGTGCCTGTTCACCAGCAGGGCACGCCTCCCGATCCGCCGGCACGCCCGCGCCGCGACGTCGTAGAACCGGTCGTGCAGCACCTGCCCGGTGCCACCGGTGATCAGCACGGGCGGGTCGGTCCAGTCCGGGACCGGCCCCTCCGCCGTGTCGCCGAGCACGAATCCGCAGCGCACGACGCCCTCCGGCGCCGGCTGGCCCGCGGCGTCGAACCATTCCGGCCACAGCGCGAGCTGCGTCGCGGCACTCGTCAGATAGGCGGCCCAGTCGCGGACCGGACGCAGGCCGAACGACTCGAAGACCTCGTCGTACCCCTGGCCGAGCACGCGCCGGAAGAGGTTCCCGAGCACCGGCAGCGAGACGTACTGATGGGGCGTGACCGACACCAGCGCCACCGGGACCCCGCGGAGCTCGGCGGCCATCAGCCCGGCGATGCCCGAGGTGTGCCGGGCGACCACCACGGTGTCGCCCGGCCGGTAGTGCGCCTCGACCATGCGGACCTCGTCGGCGAGCAGCTCGAACAGGCCGTTGCGCCGGTAGAGCGCGAGCACGCCTTCGGGGTCCTTCAGGGGATCGAGCATGTACCGCCGGGCGTCGTCCAGGTGCCGGTCGTAGCCCTCCGCCGTGTCGATGGGCAGGTGCCGCAGGCCCGCGGCGGCGATCCGGTCGGCGAACCAGGAGTGCGTCATGACGATGACGTCGTGGCCGCGCTCGGCCAGCTCGCGCCCGATCCGTACGAACGGGAGCACGTCGCCGTTGGTGCCGTGGGTGCTCAGCAGCATCGTCGCCATGCGGATCAGCCGTTCCCGGAGTCGAGCAGGGCGTCGATCTCCTCGTCCGACAGGCCCGCGAGCTCGTCGAGCAGTCCGGCCAGCTCATCGTCGTCGGTGTCGGCGAGCTGCCGCTCCTCGATCACCTTGGCGACCTCGGCGACGGTGAACGAGGTGGTGTAGAGCGTGTCGAAGGGAAGCTCGACGCCGAACTCGGCGCGGACCCGCGCCATGAACTGCACCAGCCGCAGCGAGTGGCCGCCCAGCTCGAAGAAGCCGTCGTCCACCGAGGTCGGCGCCGTGTCGAGCAGCTCGGCCCACAACCGCATGACGGTCGCCTCGACGGGGCTCGCCCCCGCCACCTCCGTCACGGGGCGGGCGGCCCGCATGGCGTCGAGGATCGCGTCGGCGCCGGTCAGCCGGGTCGCGATCCGTTCGACAGCCGCCCAACCGGCGGGAGCGGCCGCTTCGACGGTCCGGACGGGCCCCGCTGCCCTCTCCTCAGCAGGGCCCGGCGTGTGGACGACGGCCGCCGCGTCGCCCGCGTCGAGGACGTACCAGGCCGTCTCCTCGCCGTCCGGCTCCACCCTCGCGGGCAGGGCGGCGAGGAAGTCCCTGGCCGGCCGGTTGCGCTCGGTCGCCCGGAAAGCCAGGGCCACCCGGGCCAGCCCGCGCTCCCGCGCGAGCGTCCCCAGGTGCGCGAGCATGCGGTGCTCCACCCCGCGCCCGAGCGCCCGGCAGCTCAGCAGGAACGCGCCGGCGCGCAGCGTGTCCCCCTCCGTCCGTACGTCGGTGAGGCCGACGACGCCGTAGTCGCCGAAGCGGTCGCGCACGTCCACGACGAACTTCTCCTCGCCGTCCAGGCGGCGCGTCCCCAGGTTGAACTGGTTGGTCCGCTCGGCGAGCTGAACGGCCCGGGCCTCGTGCTCGGGACCGGCCGGGGTGATGGTCACCCGCAGGTCGAGCGTGGCGAAGAAGTCGGCGAGCGACATCTCGCCCCTGGCCTGGTCGCGCCGCCGTTCCTCCTGGTAGCGCCGGGTGCGCTCGCGGTCGGCCGCGGTCACGGACGTCACGTCGAGCGGCCAGCAGTGCCGCAGGAAGTCCGCGGCCCCGGCCGCGTCGGCCGGAAGCTGGAGCGTCAGCACCTCGGGGCAGCCGGCCCGGACCTCGGCGCACTCGACCGGGCTGTCGTCGAGGAACAGGAAGGAGTCGAGCCCGAGGTCGAGCTCGGCGGCGAGCGAGCGCAGCGCGTCCGGCTTGGCCTCCCAGCCGACGCGCATCGCGGTGACGTCGTCCAGGCCGACCGGCAGCTCCGGATGCCGGGTGAACACCTCGCGGACGTCCTTCTCCTCGTTCTTGCTGCACAGGCACAGCAGCCTGCCCGCGGCGACCTGGCGGGCCAGCTCCCGCCAGATCTCCAACCGCTGCGGGCCGATGACGACGCCGTCGGGGCCGTCCTCGCCGACCACGCCGTCCCAGAGCGTGCCGTCGCAGTCCGCGACGACGACCTTGGGACGCGGGGTGGTCACGGCGTGCAGGCGGCGGGCAACCGCGGCGGCCAGCGCGGCGAAGTAGCGGTCGGTGTAGGGGACGTTGCCGGTCCGGTCGGCGAAGGCGTCGTGGATGTCCTCCGGCTCCGGCTCGTACGGCTCGGCGGAGGTGAGCACGGACACGGCCCGGTCGCCCTCGAACGCCCGGGCCAGCCCGGCCGCGAAGCGCGCGTGGGCCTCGGGCGAGCCGTGCTCGGGCGAGGGAGGGCAGACGACGAGCACGTGGGGCGTGCCGGACGCGCGCGCCGAGGCCCGCAGCGCGGCGGCGAGGTCGGTGGCCACGGCGTCCAGCTCGCCGGTCCCGTCCTCCGGGCCCCCGTCAGGGTCACGGTCCAGATCTTCCGCGCGGACGAGGACGACTGCGGCGCCGGCCCGGCCGAGCACACTGCCCGGGTCGAGGAGCGAGGGGAAGACCTGGTCGTACGGAGCGAAGGCGACGTCCCCCTCGACGTCCAGTTCGGCGAGCCAGAACCGCAGGGCGTCCCCGAGCGGCTCGGCGGTGAAGGTCGCGGCGACCCCCAGCCCGATCTTGTCCACAGCGGTTTCCCTTTCGAGAGCGTGATCAGTCGGACATGGCGACGAGGATGCGGCGGGAGCCGGCGAAGGGCCTGCGGCCGTGCCCGACCAGCACGTTGTCGATCAGCAGCAGGTCGCCCTCCCGCCAGTCGACGTCCACCGCGTTGTCCAGGCCGCGGTCACGGGCCTGGATGACGTACTCGCCGGGGATCGGGGCGCCGTCGGGGAACGTCACCGACTGCGGCAGCTCCTCCGGCGGCATGAGCTCGGCGAGCATGGCGGCGGTCTCGTCGCCCAGCGAGGCGGGATGCCACTGGTCGGCCTGGTTGAACCACACCTCGGCACCGGTCACGGGGTGCCGGGTGGTGGCGGGCCTGACCTGCGAGACCCGTACGCCGCCGTCGGGACGCCACTGCCAGTCCGCCCCGATGCGGTCGAGGAACTCGGCCACCTCGTCGCGGTCCTCGGTCTCGAACGTCTCCTGCCAGCTCTTGCCGAGCCCACGGCCGGCGTGCAGGTTCTGGGTGTAGCGCACCCCCTTGGCGAACGCCTCCCTGACCTCGTCGTCGAGCGACTCCAGCCAGCGCACGCCGTCCACGACGGGAGTCGCCCCGCCGCTCTCGGCCGCCTTCTCGCAGTAGAACAGCAGCCGGGAGGGCCAGGTGGCGGAGTACGACAGCTCGTTGTGCATGGAGATCGTGTACTCGGGCGGGTACTCGGTCGAGGTGTAGACGTTGCCGCCCACCTTGGTGCGGGGCGAGTTGCCGTGGACGTACGCCAGCCGGTTGGGCAGCAGCATGTCCATGACGGCGTCGAGGGTCTCGGGTGTGACGCCGAACCCCCGGAAGACGAGCGCCTTCTCGCGGACCAGCAGGTCGCCAACGTTCGTTTCGCGCAGCCGTTCCACCAGCCCCTCGGGCGTGGCGGCGGAGCCGTCGGGGGTTATTTCCAGGGGCTTCCAGAAGTCGTCCATGCGTCCTCCTTCTGCACGGGATCCGGCCACGGCCGAGCACGGGGAAAAAGTCGAATTAAGGAGGCAGGCGGGCCCTCGAATAGGCGGCGCCCCTGCGGCAATAGATTCCGGCGGCCAACATAGAACCAGGGTCGGCTTACGCGCAAGAAACATGTTTAATCCCGTCCGCTCGACGTCGGCAGTCAAATTACTCGACATGATCGTGTGTCCGCCGGCAGTGCCGACGACCACTCATGTTCGGCCGCCCGCAATCGATGACGGAAGGTCGGTTTCCCCTTACTCTTCGCGCCTGATCGCAGGTCGAAGTGAGGCTTGCGTTACCAGACTCACATCCCGTATCGTGAAATAATCCGTTTTGTGGGAGCGCTCCCACGCATCTCGGCTCGAACGCGGCGAGATACGCGGCGAGGTCCTGCGGAATCGACGATCAAAGCGTTTTCTGGTTCAACCACTTTTCTGCGTGGTCAGCTGGTCCTGCGCATTACTGCGCAGAGAGGAGAACGCTCGGTGACGATATCGCCGACGACTGACAACGAGCATCTAATAGCGTCGCTTTCCCCACGCAGGCAGGAGGCGCTGCGCCGGCTGCTCGCCGCCAGAGCCGCCAGGGCCGCCGCCGCGAGCGTGATCACCCCCCGTGGGGACGGACCCGCCCCCTGCTCCTACGAGCAGACCCAGATGTGGCTCGGCGCCCGCTTCGCGGAGGGCGCCCCGGCGCCGAACGCCACCATCGGCCTGCGGCTGACCGGCCCGCTCGACGTCCGGGCCCTGACCGTCGCCCTGGACAGCCTGGTCGAACGCCACGAGATCCTGCGTACGGTCTACGAGGGCGACGGACACGAGCCCCGCCAGATCGTCCTCGACCCCGGGCCGGCGCCGCTCGACGTCGTCGACCTGCGGGCCCTGCCGGAGGCCGAGCGGGAGGGCCGGGCCCGGGAGATCACGAGCCGGGCCGCCGTCGAGCGCTTCGACCTGGAGACCGGGCCGGTCCACCGCACGACGCTGGTCCGGCTGGCCGACGAGGACCACGTGCTGATGTTCGTCTGCCACCACATCGCGTGCGACGGGTGGTCGGTCGGCATCATCGTGGACGAGCTGACCAGCGTGTACGCGGCCGTCCACGAGGGCCGTCCCGCCGGGGTGGCCCCGCCCCCGCTGCAGTACGCCGACTACGCGGCCTGGTCGCGGCGTGAGCTGAGCGGCGAGCAGCGCGAGCGGCGCCTGGCGTACTGGCGCGACCGGCTGGACGGCGCGAGCGCGGTGGCGCTTCCCATCGCGCGGGACGGCCAGGCCGTCGTCGAGGGCAACCGGAGCGACTGTCACCTGTTCACGCTGCCGGACGAGGTCCTGCGCGCGCTGCGGGAGGCCGGCGGCCCCGGCACCACCCCGTTCGTGGCCCTGCTCACCGTCTTCTCGATGCTGCTGGCGCGCTACACCGGACAGGGCGACCTGACGATCGCCACGGTGGACGGCGGCCGGCGCCGGGTGGAGCTGGAGCCCGTGCTGGGCTGCTTCGTCAACGCCCTGCCGCTGCGCGCCGACCTGTCGGGCGACCCCTCGTTCCGCGAGGCCGCCGCCGGGGTGCGGCGCAGGCTCGGCGAGGCGCTCACCAACCACCTGCCGTTCTCCGAGCTGGCCGGGGCGCTGAGCGACCGGGACGCCCGCAACTTCTCGCTGTCGACCGTCGGCTTCTCACTGCGCGTCTTCCGCGACCAGCGGGGGCGCTGGCCCGGGCTGCAGGCGTCGGTCTGGGAGCACGAGGTCGACGACTTCACCTACGACCTCGCGCTGCTGGTGCACCTGAACGGCACGGGCGACCCCGAGCTCTATCTGACCTACCAGAAGGACCGCTTCGACGCGGACTCCATCGCCCGCATGGCCGGGCACTACCGGGCGCTGGCCGAGCGGATCGCCGCCGCGCCGGACGCCCCGCTGGCCGGGCTCGACCTGGTCACCGACGCCGAGCGCGAGCTCGTCCTCGGAACGTGGAACGACTCGGCGCGGCCGTACCCGGACGTGGCCCTGCCCGAGCTGCTGGAGCGCCATGCGGATTCGGACGCGGTCGCGGTCTCCTTCGAGGGCCGCACGACCACCTACGCCGAACTGCACGCCCGCGCCAACCAGGTCGCCCACCTGCTGCGCGAGCGGGGCGTCGGCCCGGAGGACACGGTGGGCGTGCTGCTCGACCGGAGCCCGGAGCTGATCGCCTGTCTGCTGGGCGTGTGGAAGGCGGGCGCGGCCTACCTGCCGATGGATCCCAAGTTTCCCGCGCAGCGCGTCCGCGACATGCTGTCGATCGCCGCGACCCCGCTGGTCCTGACCTCAGCGGGGCACGCGCACCTGTTCGACGGCGCCGAGGTCGTGGACGTGGACGTGGAGAGCGGGGTGCTCGACGACCGGCCGCGCGAGCCGGTGGGCGTGCCGTACGACATCGACCGGCTGGCCTATGTGATCTTCACGTCGGGGTCCACGGGCAAGCCGAAGGGCGTGCAGGTCACCCACCGCGGCCTGGTGAACCACGTGTGGTGGGCCGTGGAGGACCTGGCGAGCCAGGGCGACGGCGGAGCGCCGCTGTTCGGCTCGGTGGCCTTCGACCTCGTGGTGCCCAACCTGTGGGCGCCGCTCGTCACCGGGCAGCGGGTCACGGTGCTGGAGCAGGACTTCGACATGGGTGAGCTGGGCGCGCTGCTCGTCGCGGGCGGGCCGTACAGCTTCATCAAGTGCACCCCCGGGCACCTGGAGGTGCTCGGCCACCAGATCGACGCCCGGCAGGCCGAGGCGCTCGCCGGCGTGATCGTCGTGGCGGGCGAGGCGCTGCCCGGGTCGATGGCCAACCGGTGGATGGAGATGCTCGGCCCGGGGCGGCTCGTCAACGAGTACGGCCCCACCGAGGCGTCGGTCGGCACGTGTATCTACCCGGTGCGGGACGCCCAGCTCGTGGAGGTCGTGCCGATCGGCCGCCCGCTGCCCAACATGCGGATGTACGTCCTCGATGCGAACCGGCGGCTGCAGCCGGTCGGCGTGCCGGGCGAGCTGTACGTCGGCGGCGTGGGCGTGACCCGCGGCTACATGAACCGCCCGGACCTCACCGAGGAGCGGTTCCTCCCCGACCCCTTCTTCGAGGGCGGGCGGATGTACCGCACGGGCGACCGGGTGGCCTGGACCCGGGACGGCGACGTGGCCTTCCTCGGCCGGTTCGACGACCAGGTGAAGATCCGCGGCTACCGCATCGAGCTGGACGAGGTCAGGGCGGCCGTCCTCGACCACCCCGGCGTCCGGGACGCGGTCGTCACCGTGCACGCGTTCACGCCCGAGGACAAGAGGCTGGTCGCCTACTACGTGCCCGAGGCGCGGGACCTTGACGACCTGGCCGAGCACTGCACGGCAAGGCTGCCGGATTACATGGTCCCGTCGGTGTTCGTGCCGCTGGAGACCATCCCGCTCAACGCCAACGGCAAGGTGGACCGCAAGGCGCTGCCCGATCCGGTCGTCCGGGTCGGCGAGGACCTGGCCGAGCCGGAGACCGAGACCGAGATCGCGGTGGCCGGGGTCTGGCGGGAGGTCCTCGGCATCGACGCGATCTCGATCGACAGCGACTTCAACGCGCTCGGCGGGCACTCGCTGCTGCTCATCCGCATGGTCGCCAAGCTCCGGCAGGTGCTGCCCGCCGACGGCTACCAGGTGACCGTCCTCGACGCGATCGCCAACCGCACGGTGCGGGAGCTGGCCGCGCTGGTCGACGCCGCCAACGGGGCGCCGGAGGGCGCCGCCGAGGAGGGCCCGCGCGGCCTGCTCGTCGAGCTCACCCGGCCGGTCAAGGCCCCGGTGCTGTCGCTCGTCTGCATCCCGTACGGCGGGGCGAGCGCCATGGTCTACCAGCCGCTGGCCGACGCGCTGCCGGCCGGGCACTCGCTGTTCTCGGTCGCCCTGCCGGGCCACGAGCTCGGGGTCGAGGAGAGCACGATCCCGTTCCACGAGGCCGCCCAGCGGGTCTGCGACGAGGTCATCGAGCGCGTGCGCGGCCCGGTCGCGTTGTACGGCCACTGCGTCGGCAGCGCGCTCACCGCCGAGATCGCCCGCAGGCTGGAGGCGGCGGGGCGGCGCGTCGAGGCGGTCTACACGGGCGGCAGCTTCCCGTTCGCCACCCCCACGAAGGGCCTGAACGGCCTGCTCGGCCGGATCTTCCGCAGCAAGGCGCTGGACAACGCCAACGCGCACGCCAACTGGCTGCGCGCGATGGGCGCCGACCTGCAGGACCTCGACCCCGAGCAGGTCGACCACATCATCAGCACGATGCGGGTGGACGCGCGGGCCGGTGAGGACTACTTCAGCGAGCTGGTCGAGCAGCAGAGCCCGCAGCTGCGCGCCCCGGTGATCTCCATCGTGGGCGACCGCGACGCGCTGACCGACTTCTACGAGGAGCGCTACCGCGACTGGCACTGCGTCTCCGAGACCACCGCGCTGGTGGTGATGGCCGAGGCCGGGCACTACTTCCTCCGGTACCGCACCGAGGAGCTGGCCGCGATCGTCACCACCGCGCACACCTCCGTGGACCGTCCCGAGGAGTGGCACGTCCCGGCGCCCGGTGACACGGCCACCTGGTGGCGGGAGGCCGTCTCGTCCGACCGGAAGGCCGACACGGACGGGCCGCAGCCCAGCCTCGGCCGGTTCTTCACGGTGGCGACGGGCCAGATCGTCTCCATGATCGGCGCGGTGATGACCGAGTTCGCCGTGCCGATCTGGGCGTACCTGAAGAGTGGCTCGCTGGTGCAGTTCGGCCTGTTCGCCATCGTCGGGCTGGTGCCGGGGCTGATCCTCGCGCCGCTGATCGGCGCGCTGGTCGACCGGTACGACCGCAAACGGGCGATGCTCGCCGCCGACGGCATGTCTCTGGCCGTGCAGGCCGCGCTGCTCGCGCTGATGGCCGGCGACGTGCTGAGCATGCCCCTGCTGTACGGCCTGCTGGTGCTGCTGTCGATATCGGTGACCCTGCAACGGGTGGCCTGGCAGTCGGCGGGGCCGCAGCTCGCGCCCAAGGCCTACCTGCACCACGTCGGCGGCGTCGTCCAGCTCGGCAACGCCGTGGCCCAGCTCATGGTGCCGCTCTTCTCCGTCGCCGTGCTGGCGCTGATCGGCATCGAGGGCATCCTGACCGCCAACGTGGTCTGCTACGCGATCGCGTTCACGGTGACCCTGCTGGTCCGTTTCCCCGCCACGATGGCCTGGCGGCGCCGGGAGACCGTCTCCGCCGAGATCCGCAACGGTTTCCGCTACCTGCTCCGGCGGCGGGGCCTGCGGGCGATGGCCTTCACGATGTTCATCGTGAACTTCTTCCTGTTCACCGGGTTCATCATGATCGCGCCGCTGGTGCTGTCGGTCGGCGAGCTGGCCGACACCGGGCAGGTCGCGGTGCTCGCGGGCATCGGGGCGGTCTGCGGCGGCCTGATCATCACGCTGTGGGGCGGCCCGCGCGACCGCCGGATGTTCGGCATGCTGTCGGCCGCCGGAGTGCTCGGGATCTTCTGCGCCATCGCCGGTCTGCGGCCGTCGCTCATCCTGATCACGCTCGGCGCGTTCGGCATGTCGCTGATGATGACGATCAGCGACGGCATCTGGCTGACGATCATCCATTCGAAGGTGCCCCAGCGCTACCACGCCCGCGTCATCTCGATCAACCGGATGCTCGCGCTGTCGACCCAGCCGGTCGGGCTGGCCGTACAGGCCTGGCTGGTGGGGCTGGTCTTCGAACCGCTGATGCGGCAGGACGGGCCGCTGGCCGACACGGTCGGGAAGGTCATCGGCACGGGAGACGGCCGCGGCATCGGCCTGCTGTACATCGTGTGCGGCCTGGCCATCGCGATCACGATCACGCTGGCCCTGCGGCACCCGGCCCTGGCGAGGTTCGACCAGGAGACCCCGGACGCCGAGCCGGACGACCTGGTCGGCCTGGAGGCGCTGCGCAGCAGGCAGGAGCAGCGGCACGTCCCGCCGCAGCGGGTTCCGTCCGAGCTGTGAGTATGTGAATGGCACGCGGGCCGCCGGGTACGGCGGCCCGTATGGACGAGAAGAAGATGAACCCGAAGCAGCTCGCCGAGGAGCTGGCGACGAACGCGCAGGACGACCCGCGGTTCAAGAACCGGACGCCCGGCATCCGCGCCACGCGGCAGGGATCGGTGGAGCAGGCGGATCTCGACGCCGCCGGCATCGTCGGCGGCAAGGGAATCTCGGGCGGCGGCGCCTCCGGAGGAGGGACGCTCGGGCAGCCGCCGACCGGACGGCTCGACGACGACCAGCTCGCCGACACGGTGGCCGGCACCGGCCTGCCGCCCGACGACGAGGAGGACGAGGGCGACCAGTGAGCACGGGGCGGGCTCGCCCGGCCCGGCCGCCGCACCACTCTGTCCGTCCGGCCCGCCGCGGGTTATCGTACGGGGGTCCGTCCGGGGTGGGAGGGCCCGTCGACCATGAGGCAGCTTGTTGCGAGTCTCCTGCGCGATCCCCGGCGCTCCGCGGCTGAGGACCGGGAGCGCGTCGCGCTGGCACACGCGGACCGGGTGTTCAGGGAGGCCCGTGAGGAACTCGCGAGGGCCGACGCCAAGGCTCAGGTGCTGCTGGGCACGGTGGGCGTCGGGCTCGGCGCCGTGGCCGCCGGTCTCCTTGCCGGCAGTTGGTCGCCGTTCGACCTGTCGAACGCGGTGGAGTGGTTGTGGTGGCTGGGGGTCGCCGCCGCCGTCGTCGTTCTCGTCTGCCTTTCCGCCGCGGTCTACCCGCGCAGAGGAAAGCCCAGCGCAGGCGACCGGGGAATGGTCTTCTACTTCGACGACGCGCTGCGCTTTCCGGCCGGACAGCAGCTGGCCGACGCGCTGCGCGACGCCTCGACGACGGCACTGGCGGGAGTGGCCGACGAGATAGGCCGCGTCAGCAGGATCGTCGCGCTCAAGTACCGGCTCGTCCGTTGGGGCTTCTGGCTTTCCCTGCTCGCCCTGACGAGCACCGTCACCGCCGTTCTCGTCGACGCGGCCCTGTGACGGCCCTTCGTGGGCACCGCCCGCATCCGCCGGCCACGGTGCGGCGCTCATGACCGCTCCCGAAGACGAACGCGTGCACGGGCTGGCCGCGATCATCCCCGCACAGGCGTGGCAGCGCCTCGCCGACGCCGGCGTGCCGCGTGTGCTGGCCCCCGGCACGGTGCTGATGAACCAGGGCGACCCCGCCGACGCGGTTTTCGTGCTGCTGCGCGGACGCGTGAAGGTCGCGAGGGTGGACGCCGACGGTGCGCGCCTGGTGCTGTCGGTGCGCGGCCCCGGTGAGATCCTCGGCGAGATGGCCGTGCTCAGCGGGGACACCCGGTCGGCCACGGTGACGGCGGTGGACTCCTGCTACGTCAGGATCATCACCGCGGACGCGTTCGTGGCACTCGTCGGCACGTTGAAGCTGCACGACCATCTTCTTCGGCATGCCTTCAACCGGCTTCGAGAGGGTGAGGAACTGCGCACCGAGCTGGCCGCCCTACCGGCAGGTCAGCGAGTCGTGCGAGGCCTGCTGCGCCTGGCGCTGCCCGCCCTCGTGAGACCGGGAACCGCGCGGCAGGTCGACGTGGGGCTCGACCAGAGGGAACTGGGCCTCGCGATCGGGCTGGCCCGCGGAACGGTCGCCCAGGAGCTGCGGCCACTGCGCGCCGGCGGTCTCATCTCCACAGTGCGCGGCCGGATCGTGATCCTCGACGTCGACGGGCTCCGGCGGCTGCTCGACAGCTGATCGTCACGCGATCTCCCGGCAGTGTCATTTTTCTGACATTGCGGCCTGCCTTCCTGTCGCATAGTAGACGGGCCGAAGGCCAGCCCAATTAACACCATCACCCACCATCCATCCCAAAAGGACACAATCCACAGTCCAACACTTCCACGTTTATCCGTACTGTGCAGATTGATCCAGTGATATCCGATTAAGCGGTATTCGATGCGGCATGCCGGTGATATCACCGCACCACAACGCGACCAGCGCTACCCTGGTCCGGCCAGGTCAGGGCGGTGCCCGGCATCGCATCCCGACAGCCGAATGAGGGATAACGAATGTCACAGTCCCCCCTCGTCACCCGATGCGTCATCGGTGCAGACATAGAGAAATACAGCCAGAACCGGAAAATTCGCCAGCAAGAGGCCGTTCAGCACTATCTGGATGAGATGCTGCAGGAAAGCGCGGAAGCGGCAGGCCTCGACAGAGGAATCTGGGATCGCCAGCCCGAAGGCGATGGCGAAGTAGCGGTCATATCGCCCGAATGCGACCTATCGGGTCTGGTTGGCCTTTTCATCCGCACGCTGGAGGACCGTCTCGCCCTGCACAACGAGGACCACGCCCCGGGCACCCAGATACGCCTGCGCGTCGCGATGCACATAGGTCTGCTCAAGCGCGCCTCCCTCGGCTACGCCAGCCCCGCCCTCGTGACGGTGAACCGGCTGCTGAACGCCGACGTGCTCCGCACGGCACTGCGGGAGACGGAGGAGGCCGACCTCGCCCTGCTCGTGTCCCCCGAGGTCCATCAGGTCGTGGAGGCAGGAGTCGACGGCCTGCGACCGCGCAGGTTCCGGGAGGTGTTCGTCGAGGACCCGGCCAAGGGCTTCGCCTCGCCCGCGTACCTCTACCTCGCGGGCGGCACGCAGCCCCGTCCCGCGGCGCCCGCCGGGACGCGGACGGGGTCCCCGTCCGCGCCGGGCACGCCCTCACCCGCGGCCACCAGCGTGTACGGGCAGCAGTGGAACGTCGGTCCCAACGCGCACATCCAGCAGAGCCAGGGCCCGATGTACATCACCGACAACCGGACGGGCGAGCGATGACGGACACGGCGACCCCGCCCGGCCGGGAAGCCTCGGACCCCGGGGCGGGCGGGAAGGACGAGCAGGACGGCGTCGCGGGCCGGGCCCCGAAGCGCGGGCCCGACGAGGCCGAGGGCCGGGACGAGAGACTGACGCCAGAGGAACTGCTGAGGCAGGAGAACCGCGAGCGGGACATCCGCGACGAGAACCTGCGGAGGCTGTTCGCCGACCGGCTCGACCACACGGCCTCCTCCGGCGCCGGTGTGATCGGCACCCAGTACAACCTGGGCGAGAGGGGCCATGCGCAGGTAGCCGCCGGCGACTTCGTCATCTACTACGGCCCTCGGGAGGAGCGCCCCCGGGCGATCCCGCTCACCAAGGAGGAGGCCGCCCGGTACGCACCAGCCCACGTGGTCCGCACGGAGAGCCTGTCTCTCCTGGAGAAGCGGTGGGAGCCCGGACGGGTGCACGTCCTGTGCGGTGCGCCGGGGACGGGACGCGAGACGACGGCTCTCGCCGCACTCGTCCGCCACGCGCGGCAGGACGCGACGGGGATCGCGGTGGCGATCTGGCCGCCCGGTGTGGATCCCCGGCAGCTCACGGAAGCCGACGTCGACCGCGACACCGGGTATCTGGTGCACGCCACCGGCGCTTCGCCTGAGCGCGACACCGGGGGCGCGTTGTTCCGCCGGCTCGCTCACCTCGCGGAGCGGACCGGGTCCACGTTCGTCGTCGTCGCCGACGAACGGGCCCGGTTCTCCTCCCAGTGGCGCGACGCCCACGTGGTGCCCCACACCCGTCCGCCCGCCCTCGCGGTCTTCGAGCGCTCGCTGGCCTTCCACTTACAGCGGCTGAAGGCGGCCGATCCCCAGGAGCTGGCCGCACGGATACGTGCCCATCCCCAGGTGCGGACGGAGCTGGGGGAGGACGCCCCGCCCGGCGAGGCCCATGTGCTCGCCCTCGCCGTCGCCGAGGCCATGGGCGAGGAGGAGGACCTCGACGAGGTTCTCCTCCACGTGGCCGGCGACCTTCCCCGTCGGCTGCGCGAGCGTGCGCAGAAGTTGCTGCGCAAGGAGGAGAGCGTTTACGTGCGCGCCTTCCTGCTGGCCGCATCGGTCCTGGACGGCACCTCGATGGTCACGATGACCACGGCCGCGCTCGACCTGGCCGAGCTGGTCGACCGGGTGGACCCGCCGCCCGACAAGTCATGGTCGGCGTTCGACGAGAGGCTGAGCGACTGGCTCGAATTCGCCGAGACCGATGACGACCGCAGGGCGGGCGAGGCCGAGCGCCGCCTCTGCCTGCGTACGCCGCGCCTGGCCGGGAGCGTCCTGCACGTGGCCTGGCATGAGCATCCGGCCCTGCGCCGCCCCTTCGTCGCCTGGCTGCACAGACTCGTGCAGAGTGACGAGCAGGAGGTCCGGATCGCGGCGGCGCAGGCCGTCGGCAAGCTCGCCACCTACGACTACGCGGAGATCGACAGGGAGTTCCTCCAGCCTTGGATCGCGTCCTCCGGCTTCGACCGGCACCGGCTCGCGGCATGGGCACTGGAGGCCGCGGCCTGGGACCCCCGGTTCGCCCCGCGCGTAGGCGAACGTCTCAACCGCCTGGCCCGCGGCGGCCCGCCCGCGCGTTCCGTCGCGGTCCGCGCGTACGGCACGTCCCTCGGCGGCCTGTTCCTCAACGACGCCCTGCCGGGCCTGCGCCGGATCGCCGCGAGCGGGCAGTTCGCCGGCGAGGTCGGACGGGCGATGGCCGAGTTGTTCGTCTCGGGAGCGCGACAGGAGATCGTCGCGGAACTCGCCCGATGGGCCTCCTCCGATGCCGTCCGGCTGCGTGCCGTCGCCGCACAGACGCTGGCCCGGCTGGCTCTCGTGCCGGCCGACGGGGCGGACGACGACTGCCCGGCCCTGCTCACGGACCGGGGAAACGAGGGCGACACCCGCCGCATGCTCGAGGTCCTGTGGCGAAACGGCCTGAAGGACCCACACGTGGGCGCCTACGTGTGGCGCCTGCTTCACGACTGGGTGCACCTCGTCGACATGCGGCCGCACCTGCTCGGACCGGTCGGCGACCTCGTCGCCGATCTCGCCACCGACGCCGCGCTGCACCGGTCGCTCGGCTTCCACCTGCTGTGGTGGCGGCAGGCCGGGAGCCTTCCCGACACAGCCGCGAAACCGTTGCTCTTCCGACTCCGCCTAAGGACCGCTCAGTGAACGCCACTCCCTCCAACCGCACCTCCTCCCGTCCCGGCCTGGGCACGCGCTTTCGCGACTGGCTGAGGTCTTGGCTGTTCCCCCTCCCCTATGACGGAGAGTCCTCCCACACCGAGATCACCGACCCTCCGTTCACGTTCGACACCCCGGCGCTGGGGGACGCGTACATGTTCACCGTCTCCGTTCGCCTGCAGTGGTCCGCCTTGGGGACCGGGCCGGACAGCGATCTGTCCGGGGCGATCAAGCGCCATCGCGAGCGGGTTCGCTGGACCGTGAGCGACATCGTCCGAGGGGCGGCACGCGAGTTCCCGCCGCACACACCGCAGCAGGCGGAAGCGGAGATCGGCCGCCGGCTCAAAACGATGAGGCTGCCGCAGGAGAAGGACGGCACACAGGTGGAGTGCACCGCCTTCACCCGGGTCGGCGCTCCGCTCCCGCTGGTCGACCAACTGCAGGAGATCTGGTCCCGCCGGGTGGCGGACGAGGAGCGGCACGAGTCGGCGAGGCGGACGGCCGTCCGGGTGCGCGAGTTGCGCGACGTCTGGCGCGACTTCCTGTCGGAGGGCATGGACGACTGGATCTCGCCCTATGCGGTGGGGCTCGCGGAAACGCCTCAGGACATCTCCTCGCTTATGAAGCAGATGCTGCAGGAGCGTCAGGAGGAGGCACAGCGCCTGCTCGACATGGTCGACAACGTGATGACCGCGCAGCAACGGGCGGACGTCTACGACTTCGTCGTCAGCAGCGAGACCGTGCTCCGGCACACCCTGAAGATGATGGGCATCCCCGTTCCGGACCCTGCCCCCGATTCCTTGTTCGCCGCCGACGGCCTGACCGGCGGCACGTCCCGATAGGTCAGCGTCCGCCGGGGTCGTCGCCTTACGGCCCGACGAATCGGCACGGCCGTTCCCTCAGGAGAGGCATTGGCAAGCGAATCTGCTTCGAGTTACATGTGCGCCTACTGCGGCAGGCATTCGGAGTCGGGGACTTGTCCCGACCCCGTGTGCACCGCCAACCGCCGGCCGAGGGCTCTGCCACCCCTCGTCGTCACGTACCGTCCCGCAGAACGGCGGAGGCGGTCGGCGGCTCCGGTGCTCGTCCTTGTCGCGGTCCTGCTCGCAGCCGCGGTGTACGTGACGACCTCGCTGACGAACGGCCACCAGACCGATGCGGGGATCGGCCCGTCATCGGCGGCCCCGCCGATCACGAGCGAGGAGACGACACCCGGCTCCACCGGGATCGACCGCACCTCGTCCGACGAGAGCCTGCGGCAGGCCACAGAGATCGACGCCCTGCTGGGCGACAGTGGACAGGCACGGCGGGCGCTCGCGACCGCGCTCGACGCGGTCCGCGCCTGTGACGGCACGGGGGCCGAGGACATCGACCGGATCACCGCGCAGCGCCGTAAGCAGCGCGACGCGGCGGTGCGGCTGAAGGTGGGTGCGCTCGACAACGGTCCCGAGCTGAAATCGGCTCTGGTGGAGGCGCTCACCGCTTCCTACGACGCGGACCAGGCCTACCTCGCGTGGGCACGCCGGTACCTCGCCGGCGGGTGCACCGGCCCTGTCGAGACGGATTACGACTACCGTCGCGGCGGCGCACACTCCGGCACGGCCAGAAACTCGAAGATCGTGTTCGTCGCCCTGTGGCGCCCCGTCGCTGCCGCGCACGGGTTCGGCGATCGGAACGCCGACGGGATCTGATCGGCCGCTCGTGATCGCCCCGCTCAATGGCTCTGCTCGGTGAGACGGAAGGTCGGGCGGCCGCCGGGACCGGTCTCGGCGTCCAGGGTCTTGCCGCCGACGGCCTGCGCGACCTCCGGTTCGAGGAAGACGCGCACGTCCGCTCTCTCGATCACCTCGTCGCCCGAGAAGGGCGCGCTGACCAGCGACAGCTCCAGCGAGGCGGGCTCGCCCGGCTTGGCCGCGATGCGCAGGCCCGCCTCGTCGGGGAGATACTCCCCCACCATCAGATCGCGGATCGCCTGAACGGCGTGGTCGGTGACTGTCAGCACGACGCGCCTCCCGTGTGTCTGCTCACGCGTCCTCACTCGCCCGGCTCCCGGAACCGCGGCGCGTCCGGTGGAGGACCGGTGTTCTCCTGGATCAGCGCGCCCAGCGTGGTGTCGTCGGCGATGGCGTGCTCGGCCTCGGCCGTGTCCTCCAGCGCGGTGATCTGCTCCGGTGGCCGCGCCCTCCGCTCCGCCTCGTCCCGGGTCCGTACGGCTCCCTCGATGGCCTCCAGCATCTCCCCGCGGCTGTAGGAGCCCTCGGGGATCTCGTTCAGGAGGGCGAGGGTCTCGGCCGGCACGTGGACGTCCGCGGCGGCGGCCGAGTAGAGGTCGCGTCGCGTGGCATGGGGACGGCCGTGGAAGATCTCGTCCACGACCTGGCGCAGCCGCTCCGTGTCCACAGGGTGTCCTTACCCTCCGGTGCGCGGATCCCACGCCCGCTCACAGGTCGGCGACGAGCAGCCGGTATCCGACGTCGTACTCCTCCAGGCCGAGCAGGTCGCGGTGGCGCTCGTGCCAGCGGCCCGACTCCAGGTCGGCGGCGAGCCGGTCCAGGGCCGGCCGTACGACCGCCTGGTCGAGCTGGGCCAGCACCGACATGCCGGACCTGACCACGGGATCGAGGTAGCCCTCGGGCCTGCGCCAGTAGGCGGCGCCGAACCCGTCGGTGCAGTCGTGCGGGATGGGCACTGCCTCGACCCGCGCGCCGCCGAGCAGCCGGACGAGGCCGGCGATCGAGGCGGCGCGGGCGTCGTCCAGCGCCGCGCCCTCGGGCAGATACTCCCTGAGGAACCAGTAGTCACGGGTGAGCTCCTGATCCCAGGTGAGGATCACCACGCGGCGCCGCGCGACCCTGCGCAACTCGGCGATCCCGGCCGCGAGATCCGTCCAGTGGTGCACGGTCAGGAGGGCCATGGCGGCGTCGGCCACGCCGTCGGCGAGGGGAAGGGCCTCGGCCCGGGCGCGCAGCACGGGAGCCGACCCCGGCGGCCGCTGGGCGATCATCACCGTGCTGGGCTCGACCGCGAGCAGGGTCGTCGGCGGCTCGTACGACCCCGTGCCCGCCCCCACGTTGACGACCGTCGCGGCGTCCCCGAGCGCGGCGGCGATCCGGGCCGCCAGCCTCGGGTCGGGCCTGCGGGCGGCGCTGTAGGTCCTGCCGATCTCGTCGTAGACGGTCATGATCCTCAGTATCCGCCCCACCGGATGGGGCTCCTCATGCGAGCCAGTCGAGCCACTCGCCGTGCGGCCCTGCCATCGCGAGCGGCTCCCCGTCGAGCGCGGGCAGGAACGCCAGCCGCCTGTCCGGCAGGCCGGCCGTCAGCCTCGCGGCCAGTGCGGGCAGCCGGGGCGAGCCCTCGTTGGAGATCCACCGCACCGGCAGGGTCCGTACGAGCGCCACGAAGCGGTTCCGCGCCTCGGCGTCCAGGTAGGGCATGACCGCGCTGTGGAAGACGACGACCGTCACCCCGGCCGGCGCGGCGGCGACGAGACCGGGCAGGGCCGCCACGGCGTCCCCGCGTACCAGACGCGGCGGGTCCTGTCTCGCCATCCGCACCGCCCCGCGCAGCCGCGCCAGCCGGTCCTCCTGCTCCGGCCACACCAGGCACTCCAGCCAGCGCACCGCCTCGTCGTCGTGTACGTCGACCGGGTCGAGATCCAGCCCGGCCCGCCACACCACCTCGGGGAGGCGCTCCGGCACCGGCACCTTCCCGTTCGTCCGGCAGGTGAGCAGGACGGGGCTCCCGGCCGGCCCGATTTCGGGCCCGTCGTCGTACCGGTAGCGGTACCGGTCCGGGTACAGGCACAGCCCCGCCGACGCGCCCACCTCCACGAGGGCCAGCGGCTGCGGCAGCGCCGCCAGCACCGGCAGCAGGCTCGCGCACCGCCCCGCCTCGTTGGTCTGCGTCCTTCGGGCGAGCACCGTCTCCCGCACCTCGGCCCAGTGGCGTACGGTCCACTCCCGGAAGCGGCCGAACTCGTCGTACGGCCCGCCGAGGTAGCGCACCGCCGCGAGCAGCAGGTTCGGCTGCCTCTTCGGCTCCGGCAGGCCGTCGATCAGTTCGATCAGCCCGGGGTCTGCGGCAATCCCGAGGGCGAGCGCCTCGTAGGCCGGGCTGTGCCCCCTGACCTCGCGCTCCGCGAAGTACCTGTACCACTCCGCCGTCTCCATGCCCGCCTCCTCCAGGAACGCCCAGGGCTCCATCGAATCAGGCCGGAGCGCGCGAAGTTTCACGGAGCCGCCGGCGCGTTCACTCCGGGTCCGGCAGGTCCAGCGACGCGAGCTTGGCGGGGTCGGTCACGACCGTGATGCCGGTGATCCGGCCACCGGCGACGGTGAACGAGACGACCGAGAGCAGTGCGCCGTCCTCGCGCCAGGCCACGATTCCGGGAAGGCCGTTGACGAACAGCACGCGCCTCCGCGCGGCCGCGCCGGCGGACAGCCGCGCGGAGGCGGCGACCGCGGTGGCGCCGAGGGTGACGACCACACCGTCGGGAGTGTCGGCGGTCAGCCTCACGCCGGGGTCGAGCACACGCAGCAACCCCTCGAAGTCGCCGCGGCGAGCCGCCGCCAGGAACGCCTGGACCACTTCGCGCTGCTCCTGTCCCACGGCCGTCCGCCGCTCGGTCGCCTGCACCTTCCTGCGGGCGCGGCTGGCGAGCATCTTGGCGGCGGCGGTCGACTTGCCGAGGATCTGGCCGATCTCGTCGAACGGCACGGCGAACAGGTCGTGCAGCACGAATGCCAGCCGCTCGTCCGGTCGGAGCGACTCGAGGACGACGAGGAGCGCGAGCCCGACCGAGTCGGCGAGCGCCACGTCGTCCTCCGGCGCGGGACCGTCGTCGACCGTCACCACGAGTTCGGGCAGCCGGTTGTCGTAGGACGCCTCAGCGCGCGCCTGACGCGATCGCAGGACGTCGAGGCTGATGCGGCCGACCACCGTGGTCAGCCAGCCGGCGAGGTTGTGGATCGTCGCGGTCTCCTGCCGGGACAGCCGCAGCCATGCCTCCTGGACCACGTCCTCGGCGTCGGCGTGCGATCCGAGCATCCGGTAGGCGACGGCGCGAAGCCGGTCGCGCTCGGCCTCGAACGCCTCGGTCACCCGGTCCTCGGGACTGTTGTGGGGCATGTCGTTACCTTCCTCGGCTCTGCTCCGTCATGGAGATGACGGGCCCGGACGGGCTCAGGTAACCGATGAAGGAGCGGGAACAATGGAAGCACGCATGAAGAGCACGGTGAGCCCCGACGTCTTCACCGCGATCCAGCACCTCAACAAGGCGATCCAGGCCGGTGGCGCCGACCCGCTCGTGCTCGAGCTGGTCCACCTGCGCGCCAGCCAGATCAACGGCTGCGCCCCGTGCGTGTTCGCCGGGGTCGCGTCGGCGAAGAAGCACGGAGAGACCGACGAGCGGCTGCACAACGTGGTCGCGTGGCGAGAGACGCCGTTCTTCACCGACGGGGAGCGGGCGGCGCTCGCGCTGGCCGAGGCCGCCACCCGGATCCAGGACGGCGCCCCGGGCGTGACCGACGAGATCTGGGACGCCGCCGCCGCCCACTTCGACGACAAGCAGCTGTCCGCGATCATCCTGAACATCGCGCTGACCAACTTCTTCAACCGCATCAACCACACGATCCGGGAGCAGGCCGGCAAGGCCTGGTGAGCCGGGGCGGGGGTACGCCGGGGGCCCGGCCATGGGCCTCCGGCTACCCGGCCGTGGAGCGGAAACCGGCGGTGCGGACCGGCCGTTCCCAGATCCACAGACGCTCGCCGTCCTCGACGTGTTCGGTGGGCAGCAGGCCGATCCGGCCGGCCACCTTCATGGACGCCTCGTGATCGGGATGGATGTGGGCCTCGATGCGGGTGACCCTCCTGTCACGGAGCCATCCGGCCAGCGCGGTGGCGGCCTGCGTCGCGTACCCCCGGCACTGCCAGGCGCTCCCCACCACCCATGCGATCTCGGCCCGCCGCCCCTCGTCCACCACCGTCGCCTGGACGTAGCCGACCGCCCGGCCGTCGGTGTCCCGGCGGATGACCCAGTTGAGCCACTCCTGCCGTCCGTCCGGGGACCGGCGGGCTTCGAGCGCCTCGTACCGGGCGCGCAGTTCGGCCAGGGTGGGCGCGGTTCCGCCGATGAAGGAGTACAGCTCCTCCCCCGCCAGCACTCCCGTCATCTCGTCCGCGTCCGCGGCCGTCAGCGGCCGCAGCGTGACGGGGCCCGCCGCGATGGTGTCGTGCATGCCCGAAGTCTCCCCGGCCGCGGGCCGTACGCCCAGCGGTTTTCCGCCCGCGGATAACCGATCGATTCCCGGCGGCTTCGCGGACATCATGGCGCGCATGAAGCACCGCAAGGGTTCCGAGCGCTCCCGTCGGAAGGCGCTGGCCGAACTGCACGGCTCGCTGGACCGCCGCTGCCGGCCCGAGGACGTCGCCGAGCTGGTCCTCCAGGCGCTCGCGGGGCGACTGACGGGCCGCGAGCGCAACGTACTCGCCCGTGCCGCGCGGCACTCCTCGCGCGGCGCCGCGTGGTTCACCTCGATGCCGGACGACTACGCGCGCCCCGTCGGCGGAGCGCGCCAGGTGGCGGTGGCCGCCCGGCTGTTCGGCGGATCGGCGGAGGTGGACCCCGACGACCCCGAGTCGCTGCGGGCGTACGTGAGCAGGGCCGGGCACTCGATCGGTTGGACGCCCGACCGGAGCGACTTCCTGGCCGACCGGCTCAACCGCGAGGCCCGGGAGGCCGCCGGGATGGACCTGTCGAAGCGGCAGTACAACCGCCGGTTCCGGATGCTGCGCCGGATCGCCGCGAAGGCGGGCACTCTCGAGACCGAGCGGGACAAGCGACGGCTGCTGCTGATCGGCGTCACCGGCTTCGGCGCGCGCGTCCCCCTGGACAGGTTCGTCAGGGACCCGGACGCCGCCTGCTTCGTGGCGTACTACACGGCGCGCCGCAAACTGCGCCGCGAGTTCAGCCTCTCCGGGCGGGACAACCCCTTCGACGAGATCGCGGAGGTCCTGCTCGCGCGGTGCGGGGACGACGCGGACTGGTGGATGATCGCCCAGGTCCGGCCCACGCCGGACGTGCTGGACCGTCTCACCGACGAGGAGCGCGGACGGCTGCTCGGTCAGTGGTCGGCGGTCATGCGGCACGCCGCCCGGCTCCTGGGCGACCGGTGGCGGCCGGCCATGGACCGGGCGACGATGGTCGTCCGGCCCGGCGACGACTCCAGCACGTGGAACTCCCTGGCGGGGGCCTACAACGCCGCCCGCGCCGGGTGGCTCGCGTGCCTGGCCTCCCTGAACGCGCTTGAGCTGCTGGACGCGTCCTGCCCGGGAAAGGCGATGCGGCTGATGGCCGCGGACCTGGCGGCCTGGCACCGCTCGACCGGCGGCGACGTCGATCCCGGCACCAGGGTCTGGGCCGCGCTGCCGCCGCCCTGGGAGGTGCTGGACGGCACGGCGTCCTGCACCCGTGCGGACGTCGAGGCGGCCTGCCGTACGGCGGAACTGGACCCGGAGAGGTCGGGCTGGACCGCGCCCGCGGCCAAGCGTCGTGTCGCGGTGTTCCGGCCCACCCCGGAGCTGGTCCACGGGGTCGCCGTCGCCGATCCGGTGTGGGCGGCCCTGCTGCGCCGGGCCGGGGTGTTCAGCGGCCGGCCCGTCAGGCCCGATCTGGCTCCGGACGCCCTGCACGGGCTCCGGGCCGGTGTCGTGACCGGCGACCTGCCCGGTCCTCGGGAGAGGGATTAATTCCGTGGCGGGGCCGGGGAACAGGCGAGCAGACTGGAACCGGCCCCGCCGTAGTTCAGCGGTAGAACGCCCGGCTCTCTCCGGGTGGGCGCCGGTTCGAGCCCGGCCGGCGGTGCCCTCGATGGAGCCTCCTCGTCGTAGTTCAGCGGTAGAACGCCCGGCTCTGGGACCGGGTGGGCGCCGGTTCGAGCCCGGCCGGCGAGGACCTCCACAACGTGGATCATGGTGATGGGATGGATGCCGTCGAAACGCTCGTCGCCAGGGCCGCGCCGGGCCATCGGTACGCGCTGTGGGACCTGTGGACGGCACTGTCGCAGGCGGCGGGCGATCGCGAGCACGCCGAACGCGCTCTCGACGCCCTGGCATCGGCCCCGCCCTGGCTGTGGCCCGAACTCGACACCGCGCGGCGTGCGGTGTGGTACTCCGCACCCGCAGTCGCTCCAGTGCCTGAGCCGCGGGGGCTGTGGCGCCTGCGCCACAGGCCCCCCGAACCGGACACCCCGCTCGCCGTGCTGGCGGCGGCGTGCGCCCATGACGGTCACGAGCGGGAGCGCGCCGTCCGGCATCCGGCCATGCGCCACGACCCGCGGCTGCTGCCGATCCTGGTGATCCGGGCCGCCGACTGGGTGGCCCAGGTGCGGTCGGCGGCGGCGGACGTCCTGGACCAGGTGCTCGCGGTGCCCACCGGTGCCACCCTGGGAACCGTCGCGCCGGTGGCCGTACGGATCGGGGGGCGGCGACGCGGCGAAGCGGTCGTCCGCATGGTCCGTGACGCGCTCTCGCGGGCGGGCGACGAGGTCCTCACGGCCCTGCGGAGCAGCGCCGACATCCCCACGCGCCGGTTCGCCTATCGGGCCTGCCTCGACGGCCGTCGCATCGGCGAGGCGGAACTGATCCACGCGGCGCGGCACGAGGAGGACATCGTCTCCCGGACGCTGTGCGCGGAGGCGGTCGCCGAGATGGACCGTCCCGACCTGCTGCGGGAGCTACTGGCGAACCGAGCCGCACAAGTGCGCGCCACGGCGCTGACCGCCCTGGTACGGCTCGGCGCGCCGGAGCACGGGGAGCGCATGCTCGGCGACGTGTCCCCGGTCGTGCGGCTGACCGCGCAGTGGGCGGTCCGGCGGGCGGGCGGCGACCCGGCGGAGTTCTACCGCCGCCTGCTCGACGAGCCGCCGGGCCACGGGCTACGGCACCTGGTCGCCGGGCTGGGTGAGTGCGGCACTCCCGCCGACGCCCCGATCGTCCTGCCCTCTTTGACCGACGAGAGCCCCCGTGTGCGGGCGGAGGCCGTACGCGCCGCGTGCCGCCTGGGAGCGCGGGTCGACCTCGCCGCGATGCTCGTCGATCCCGCGCCGGTCGTCGTCCGCCACGTCGCCGAGGCGCTGCGCGACGCGCCCCCGCCCGAGGACCGGCTGTGGCCGTTGCTCGACGGCGGGCGTCCCCCGCACGTACGGCGGGCGGCCCACCGGCTGCTCACCCGGACGGACATGTGGAACCGGCTCAAGGCGGACCTGGTTCTCCTGACCGGACCGGACGAGTCGCTCCGCGCGCGGGCCCGGGCCGGTGTGGACGACTGGCTCACCCGGCAGGCGGCCACCGCGTACGCGGGACCCCCCGAGCCGCTCCGCGGCGAGCTGGCGGCGCTGGTCGAGCGGGCGCACGACGCGCTGGGCGAGCGGACCGCGCGCGTTCTCACGTGGCACCTGCGGACGACCAGCAAGATCGATAATGTGCCCGAGTGATCGGACCCCGGTGGGCGCGTGTCGTACGACCGGCGCTCGTGGCCGCGCTCCTGATGGCAGGGCTCGCGGGCGAGCCGGACCCCCTGAAGGACGCGGTGAGGTGCATGTCCATGTCCTTCGGTGGTTCGACGTCGCTGTCCTGCGATGATCCCGAGTTCGAGGCGAAGATCAAGGCCAACGCGCTCACCCCCGAGGAGGCGGAAGCCATCGGCTGCCCGCCGATCTATTGGAGAGGCGACCGGAGCACGCCCGAGCCCGGCCTCCCCCTGTCGCAGCCCGGCTTCATGACCGCGGAGCCCACGTACACCCCGCGCACGCCCGATCCGGCGGTCGCCGCGCGGGTGAACCAGGCGTGGGACCGAATCGAACGCTGGCTGGGCGCGCACGCCTCGGCCACGCTGCGGACGCTCGAGTTCGGCGCCGATCCGCAGGATCTCGCCCGGTGGGAGGCCACGCACAGCCGCCGCCTTCCCGACGACCTGTACGCCTCCTACCTGCGGCATGACGGCGCCGACGGCAATCCCGGGGCGGGATTCCAGCTCCCTCCGTCGTACACCCTGCTCGGGGTGTCAGACATCGACTCCGAGAACTGGAGCAAGTGCCAGGACCTGGTGATGGAGGGCGACCTGGACGCGGCCGACCCCGAGCACGGGGTGTGGCACGGCAGCCTTCTGGCCGTCGGCGGCGACGCCCGCGGCCGGGAGCTGTTCGTCGAGCCGCGTACGGGCCGGGTGGGCGAGGCCGCGTGGCAGGAGAACCTGAAGTACGACGGCCCGATGAGCTGGCCCTCGCATCTGGCGATGCTGGAGGCGCTGGCCGGCGCGCTGGAGCGGGGTGCCGCGCTGCGCGACTGGCATCCGGTCGTGACGGCGGGCTGTGAGCTGCGCTGGGCCGGCAAGCCCGCTACCGTCCGGCCGGGTTGCGCCGGCGGTCCCCGACCCTCCCCCAGCCCCACACCGACGGTGGAGCCGACGCCGGAGAAGCCTACGGCCGAGGAACTGCGGGCCGGCGGGTGCCTGCCGCCGCGCCGTACGCCCCGGGTGCGCATGCCGGGGCCGCGCGTCACCGCCGAGGTGAACGCGGTGTGGCGGCGCGTCGAGCGGTGGCTGGCCAGGAAAGCGCCCGTCACGTTCAAACGGCTCCGCCCGCCGGCCCGCCCCCTGGACATCGCCCGGTCGGAGGCGGCCATGGGCCTGCGGTTCCCCGACGACCTGCGCGCCTCACTGCTGCGTCACGACGGCGGCGGCTCCTGGGGCTTCGGCCCCGCCCCCTTCTATGAGCTGATGTCCGCCAAGGACATCCGCTCGGAGTGGAAGATGCTCTGCGGCATCGGGGAAGACGTGTTCGACGACTGGTGGAACGGCCGTCTGGTCCCCTTCGCCTACGCCAACGACGGCGGGAACCTGTTCGTCGACACCCGTACGGGGAAGACGGGCGAGTTCTTCAACGAGGAGGGGATCACGCTGGAGGGCGACGTGGTGTGGCCGTCCTACCTGGCGCTGCTGAAGGCGACCGCGACTTCGCTGGAGACCGGCAGGCCCATCCGCGGCTGGCGGCCGGAGGTCGTCAAGGGCGCACTGGAATGGGAGAGCACCCGGGGCTGACGCCCCCGGCGGAAATCCGCTATTCACCAAGATCGTCTTCGTGATAACCAGGACGAGCCGGGTCGGCACGCCCCTGGGCCCGGGCCTCTCCCAGACGAAGGAGCGTCGATGAGTCGATTACGACAACTGCGCACGTCCGCAGCGGCGGTCACTGTGCTCGCCCTGCTCGCGGGGCTGGTGGCTGCCCCCGCCACGGCGAGCACCGCCACCACGGACAGCCTTGGCACCACCTTTGTGAAGCGTGTGGGCACCAGGCTCATGATCAAGGACACCGGAAAGCCCTGGCGCTTCGCCGGGGCCAACGATCACCTTCTCGCCCAGAGGGGCCACGAGGTGGTGGACAGTGTCTTCCACCGCGCGGAGACGGCCGCCCTGAGGGTGATCCGCGTCGCCGGTTCCAAGGAGATCGGTGAGGATGACGGCACCTCCGATGGCCACTTCCAGTACTGGGACGGGACCAAACCCGCCTACAACGACGGAGAGGACGGCCTCCGGCAGCTCGACTACGTGCTGTGGAGGGCCTCGATGTCCGGAGTCAGGGTGATGATCCCGCTCGTCAACGACTGGACGGGCTATGGCGGCATGGACCAGTACGTCCGCTGGGCCGGCGGGCAGTACCACGACGACTTCTTCACCACTCCAACAATCAAAGGCTGGTTCAAGGACTGGATCAGCCATCTGCTCAACCGGGTCAACACGCTGACCGGCGTCGCTTACAAGGACGATCCCACGATCATGGCGTGGGAACTGGCCGACGCGCCCCGGTGCAAGGGGACGGGCGGCTTGCCCACCTCGCCCGACTGCAGCGCGGCCACGATCACCGCCTGGGCGGACGAGATGTCCCGGCACGTCAAGTCGCTCGATCGCAACCACCTGCTGAGCGCGGGCGACGAAGGGTTCTACTGCACCGACCCGGGCGGCCCGGACCTGACGAACAACTGCAGTCAGGGCGTGGACACCCTCGCTCTGGCGAGGCTGCCCGAGATCGACCTGATGTCCCTGCAGCTCTTTCCGGACAAGTGGGGCAAGGACGCCGCCTGGGGCACGGCCTGGATCACCAGGCATCTCGCCGACGGCCGAGAGATCGGGAAGCCGGTGGTGCTCAGCGCGTTCGGCCTGCTGGACAAGGCCGTGCGCAACCCCGTCTACCAATCCTGGACGAACGCGTTCAGATCCGGCAAGGGAGCGGGCTTCGCCTTCTGGCAGATCAACGAGGAGTTCTTCGGCGACATCCTCCCCGACCTCGACGGCTACACCGTCAACTGCCCCGGCCCGGTCTGCCAGACCCTCACCAACGCCGGCCTCCTGATGAACAACCGCCCACCGGAGTTCATCGATCCGGTAGCCGACGACGACACGGCCGTCACGGCCGCGAGGACGGCGGTCACGATCGACGTCACGGCCAATGACATCGCCTACCACTACCTAATCGATCCGGACTCCGTCGACCTCGATCCGGAGGCCGAGGGACGCCAGACGAGTGTCACCGTGACCGGCGGTACGTTCACGACCGACTCGTCCGGAAAGGTGGTCTTTACCCCCGTCGACGGGTTCACCCGCCAGGCCACTGCGACATACGTGGTAAGCGACGACAGCTTGTCGCGGAAGCTGTCGAACGTCGCCCGGATCACGGTGACCGTCAAGCCCGACCCGGACAGGGCGGTCAGGATGTTCTCCTTCGAGGACGGCGTGCAGGGATGGGCGCCGCAGGCGGTCGAGGGCACGGTCACCCAATCCACCGAGTTCGCCACCGACGGCACCCACAGTGCGCGGGTGGACATGGCTCCTCGCTGGGAGGGCGACGGCGGCACCTGGTGGGGCGCGCGCCTCCCGGAGCCCGTCGACCTGTCGGCCAAGGGCACGCTCAAGTACGACCTCAAAACCGGGGCGTCGTGGACCTGGACCGAGCTTTTGCTGCTGGCCGGCCCCGACCTGCACGAGTGCAGGTCTGCGACCGACTCGAAGGACGAGAACAGCACGGTGACGGTCGACATCAGCCTCGTCGACTCGTTCTCCTGCACGGCCGAGGACCTGAAGGACGTGCGCGGCCTTTACCTCTGGATCAATGCCGGCACCTTCTACATCGACGACATCCGCGCCGAGTGACGACCTGACGCGTGGTGCGGGCAGGGCTCCGGCTTCCTGCCCGTACCCCTCCCATGCGGCCGGATCAGGTCGGGATCGGGGCGACGGACTCCCGTTCGACCAGGGTGACGTCCATGAACAGCGTGCCGGGCGGCGCCGGCTCCGGGTCCCGCAGGCGCCGGATCAGGCGCCGGGCCGCTTCCGCGCCCATCTCGTAGACCGGCTGCGCGATGACGCTCAGGGCCGGGGAGACCAGCACGGTCCAGTCGAGGTCGTCGAAGGCCACCACAGAGAGCCGGTCGGGCACCGCGATGCCGAGGTCGCGGATCGCGCGGTAGGCGCCGACCGTCATCAGGTTGTCCACCGTGAAGATCGCCGTGGGCGGGTTCTTCAGCGCGAGGACGCGCTTGGTCTGCTGATAGGCGGCCTCGGCGGCGTAGGTGCCGGTGCGCCGCACGAGTTCGCGGCGCACCGGCACCCCGGCGTCCCAGTGGGCCCGCAGGTAACCGAGCAGCCGGGCCTCGCTCGGGCTGAGCTCGCCCAGCGACACCTCGGCCTGCGGGGTGAGGAACCTGGCCCAGTCCTGCTCCCGCGGCTGGCGCAGCTCCGCGACGATCGCGACGCGCCGGTGGCCGAGGTCGAGCAGTCGCCGTACGGCCTGGTAGGCGGCCTTCATGCCGTCCACGACGACGGCGTCGGCCTCCAGGTGGTCGCTGACGCGGTCGAACAGGACCACGGGCGTGCCACCGGTCTGCGCCTGCGCCAGATGGTCGACCTGGGTGACGTCGGCGGGCGCGCAGATGATCCCGTCCACCTGCTTGTGCAGGAGCAGCTGGACCGCCTCACGCTCGCTGGCGAGGTCCTCGTCGCTGTTGGTGACGAGGGTGCTGAAGCCGTGCTCGTGCGCGACGTCGGAGATCCCCCGCAGCGCGCGGGCGAAGAAGGGACTCTCGATGTCGGCGCACACCACTCCGATGGTGTCGGTCCGGCCGGTGCGGACGCTGGCGGCGAGCCGGTTGGCGCGGTAGTTGAGCTGCCGCGCCGCCTCCGCCACCCGCCGCCGTACGTCCTCGCTGACGCTTCCGTAACCCCCCAGCGCGCGCCCCGCGGCGGCCGTGGAGACGCCGGCCAGCGCCGCCACGTCCGGGAGCGTCGCCCGCCGCGGCCTGGATGCGGTCACGGATCCTCCCTTTCCCGGTATCGGTCGCCGCCGGCGGGTTCCCGGCCGTCATCGCGTTCGCGGGTACGCCCGGGAGGCGCCGGCGGCTCGCCCATCAGCGATCCGCCGCAGCGAGATGTAGTGATCCCGCGCGGCGCGGGCGGTGATCCGCCCGCTGCGCAGATCGGCCTCCACGGCCTCCCTCGGGCGCAGCGCCGGGTCGCCGTAACCGGCTCCGCCGCTGGCGCGCAGGCTCACCACCTCGCCCGGGGCGGCGACGTGCTGCCCCTTCGCCGGGAGCGGGGTCTCCTCGCCGTCCTGCCGGATGAGGACGATCGAGGCGGACGTGCCGGGCAGACCGCCGCCGAGCCCCTGGGGGGCGTGACCGGGATTGCTCTGCTCGGCCTCGGAGAGGAACTGCATGGGGTCGTCGGAGATGTTCCGGTAGTCGGCGCGGATGCCCAGGCCGCCCCGCGTGCGTCCCGCACCGCCGCTGTCGGGCACCAACTCGTAGCGCTCGACGCGCGACCGGTAGCTCGACTCGATGATCTCCGCGGGGGTGATCGCGGCAGTTAGCCATGTGGACGTCGACCGCGTCCGCGCCGTCGTGCGCCGCGGTGGCGCCCGCCCCGCCGGCGACGTTGGCGAGCAGCACGACGCCGTCCCCGGTCTTCGGTGAGGCCGACTCGCAGATCAGCACCGGCCAGCCCACGAACCATTCGGACGACGCGCGGTGCGGCGCCGCCGGGGCGAGCGCCTGGGTCATGACGGACGCCAGCCGCTGGGAGGCCAGGTGCCGGTCGCCGACCGCGGCGGGGAAGATCGGGTTGACCGCCGAGCCCTCGGGGGCGTGGATGGTCACCGGCTCCATCGACCCCTCGTTGAACGGCACGTCGTCGGGCAGCAGGCACTTGATCGCGTAGTGCACCGGGGAGCAGTCAAGGGTTCACGGCGTTTTTTGACCCACTACAGCCACTTGTGTCACACCGAAGGACCAAGGTGATGTCGATCACATAAAGGGATCTTGTCGGCATAAAGGTACGCATGGAGATTTGCGGAGGATTCCACACCCCCTCTGGAGGCTCTCCGTGCTGTTACGAGCAGCCATCGCCGCGGTCGCCGTGACCGCGATCGGCGCGGTCCCGGCCCACGCGGCCACCGGCCCGGCCATCACCGTCGACCAGGGACGGACCCAGCCGGTCTTCTCCTACGCCGACGCCGTCCGCGAGCACGTCTACGTCGAGTCGAGCGTCGACAGCGACTCCGACGGCCGCCTCGACCGGGTCAGGGTCGACATCATCAGGCCCAAGGAGTCGGGGGCCGGGCTCAAGGTGCCGTCGATCATCGACGAGAGCCCCTACTACGACAACTCCGGGCGTGGCAACGAGTCCGAGCGCAAGGTGTACGACGCGGCGGGCGAGCCGGCCAAGTTCCCGCTGTTCTACGACAACTACTTCGTGCCGCGCGGGTACGCCGTCCTCAACGTCGACATGGTCGGCACCACGAAGTCCGACGGCTGCCCCGACGTGGGCGGCAAGGCCGACGTGCTGGGCGGCAAGGCGGTCGTCGACTGGCTGAACGGCCGCGCCCCCGCCTACCACGACGACGGCTCCCCCGCGGTGGCCGACTGGAGCACCGGCAAGGCCGGCATGATCGGCAAGTCGTACGACGGCACGCTGGCCAACGCGGTCGCGGCGACCGGGGTCGAGGGCCTGGAGACGATCGTCCCGATCTCCGCCATCAGCTCCTGGTACAAGTACCAGCGCTCCAACGGCGTCATCTACAACTACAACTACATGTCGTACCTGTCCCGGGTCGTCGACACCGACCCGGCCGCCAAGTGCGCGGCGAAGCGGGCTCAACTGGACGTCGACGCCGACGACGCCACGGGGAACTACAACGGCTTCTGGGCCGAGCGCGACTACGTCGCCGGGTCGCTCGGCGACGCGTCGAAGGTGCACGCCAGCGTCTTCGTCGTGCACACGGTCAACGACCTGAACGTCAAGCCCGACAACTTCTCCGTGTGGTGGCAGGCGCTCGCCGACCGGAACGTGCCGCGCAAGATCTGGGTCGGCCAGTATCAGCACGTGGACCCCTTCGACTTCGAGGGGCGCCGCGACCTGTGGGTCGACACGCTGCACCGCTGGTTCGACCGCTGGCTGCTCGGCGTGGACAACGGGATCACGGAGGAGCCCCGCGCCGACGTGCAGGTCGGCCCGGCCGAGTGGATCACTCAGCGCGACTGGCCGACACCGGCGGCCTCGACTCACTTCTTCCGCCCGTCCGCCGATGGTTCGCTGAACCTCAACCCCGGCAAGAACGGCGAGACCGCGAGCTTCACCGACATCCGCCAGTCGGAGGACGCGATGGTCGCCGACGTCGGCACGGCCAAGCCCGGACGGGTCGCCTTCACCACCGGTGAGCTGCCGCGCGACCTGCGCATGTCGGGCACGCCCGAGGTGGACCTGCGGGTCTCGCTCGACAAGCCGACCTCGAACCTGACCGCGCTTCTCGTCGACTTCGGCGAGGACACCCGGGTCGACTGGCGCCGTGGACAGGGCATCACCACCCTCGCCGTGGAGGACTGCCACGGCGACAGCATCGCCACCGACGACGCCTGCTACCGGAAGGTCGTCACCAACCTGGCCACGCGGCCGCTGGAGGTCGTGGCCCGCGGCTGGGTCGACGCGCAGAACCGCGACTCGCTCTCCGGGTCTTCGCCGCTGACCCCCGGCACGTACGCGCAGGTCAAGTGGAAGACGCTGCCGCAGGAGTACGTCTTCAAGAAGGGCCACAGGATCGGACTGGTGATCGCCGGCACCGACTCGAACTACAGCGGCGAGCGGGCCACCGGCACGACCGTCACCATCGACCTGCACAAGAGCCGGGTGGAGATTCCGCTCGTGCTCGGTGTCGGCCACGCGCTGAACGGCGGCGACATTCCCAAGGACAAGGGCACCTGGCACGGTCCCCAGCAGATCGACCTGCCGGTGCCGGACAACAAGCTCTACTGATCCCCTGACCGTCCTATGACGCGGGCGCCGGGAGCCTCGTCCCGGCGCCCGCGTCCGAGGGCCCGCCTTCGTCGTAGTGTGATCGCATGACCGAGATCGTCGTGGAAGACGGCTCATGGACGGTCGATGTCGAGGCCGTGCGGATCACCCCCGGAAGCGGCCGCGACGTCCACGAGGTGCGCAAGGCCCTCGGGGACCTGGTGGTGCCGTTGGAGGCCGTGGCGGGCGCCGTGTTCGAGCCCTCCCGCAAAGGCGGGCACCTGCGGCTGCGGCTGCGGCCCGGCGCGGATCCGCTGACCGAGGTCGGCGCCGGGCTGCTGGCCGCCCCCGCCGACCCCTACCGGCTGGCTGTGCCCAAGGAGCGCAAGGCAGCGGCGGAGTACATGGCCGGTGAGATCCGCGATCTGGTGCAGCTGGCCCAGGTGCCGGAGGGGCCCTGTCCCGATTTCCTGTTGCCCGGTCCGGCCGTGCCGATCAGCGCCACGGCCGGTGACGGCACCGTGAGCTTCGACGGTGTCCGGGTCCGCCTGGAGTGGACGGGATTCGCGAAGACGGTCAAGCAGGCGGCCGGCGCACAGGAGTTCCGGCTGTCGGATCTGACCGGCGTCGAGTGGAAGCCCCAGGCGGGCCTGGCCTACGGAAGCCTGCGTTTCCACGTGCGCGGCGAAGGGCCGACCGGCCGGCCGGAGGAGGATCGGCGCTGCCTGTCCTGGGGGGTGCAGCGCTTCGGAGGGACGAGTGTCCTCGTCGGGGCCGCCGTGCTGGCGCGGCTGGCCCGCCACGCTCCGGAACCGCCCGCCGCACTGTCGCCGCCTGCCTCCGACGGACGCGACCTGCTGATTCGGCGGCTCGGCGACCTGGGCGAACTGCACCGGAACGGAGTGCTGACCGACGAGGAGTTCAGCACGGCGAAGAAGGCGCTGCTGGACCGCATCGCCGAACTGTAGGGGGCGGGTCTCGATCTCTCCTGATCGGCAAGCTGGTGGATCCGGGATCACACCGACGGGAGAGGTCACCGTGCGTTTCCACGCCGACCTGCACATGCACTCCAGGTACGCGTACGCGTGCAGCAAGAACAGCGACCTGGAGCAGCTGACCTGGTGGGCCCGGCGCAAGGGCGTCACGCTCATGGGCACGGGCGACTTCACCCACCCGGCCTGGCTGGAACGGCTGCGCACGGCTCTCGTGCCGGCCGAGCCGGGGCTGTTCCGGCTGCGCGACGACCTCGACCGCGAGGTCGCCGCCACGCTGCCGGACAGCGTGGCAGGCGCGCCCGTGCGGTACATGCCGTCGGTGGAGATCTCCACCGTCTACTTTCAGGGCGGCCGCTCCCGGAAGATCCACCACCTCGTCTACCTGCCCGGATTCGACCAGGTCGAGGAGTTCAACCGCGGCCTGGCCAAGGTCGCCGACCTCGGCGTGGACGGCCGGCCCACCGTGCGCATGAGCTCCCGCGAGCTACTGGAGGCCGTCCTGTCCTGCGGCGAGGGCGCCTACCTGGTGCCGGCGCACGTGTGGACGCCGTGGTTCGGCGTGCTCGGCTCGAAATCAGGGTTCGACAGCCTCGAGGAGTGCTTCGGCGACCTCACCGAGCACGTCTTCGCGCTGGAGACCGGGCTGTCCGCCGACCCCGCGATGATGTGTCGACGGCCACCGCAAGTGCGGCGTGCGCCTCGACCCGGAGGAGACCCGCGAGCTCGGCGGCCTGTGCCCGGTGTGCGGCAGGAAGCTCACGGTCGGCGTGCTCAGCAGGGTCGAGGACCTGGCCGACCGCCCGGCCGGCAGGACCGCGCGCGGCGCGGCGGGCTTCCGCAACCTCGTCCCGCTTCCGGATCTCGTGGCCGAGATCCTGGGGGTGGGCCCGAAGAGCAAGAAGGTGAGCGCCGAGACCGACCGGCTCGTGGCCGCGCTCGGGCCGGAGCTCGCGATCCTCGGCGACCTTCCTCTCGGCGACATCGCCGCCCTCTCGCCGCCGCTCGCCGAGGCGGTCGGGCGCCTGCGGAACGGCGAAGTGACCAAGGACCCCGGCTACGACGGCGAGTTCGGCCAGATCCGCACCCTCGACGTGCGCGGGGGTCAGAGGTAGGTGACGCCGGTCAGGGCCTCGGCGGCGGTCCACAGGCGGCGTCCGACGCTCGGGTCGGCCGCCTCCGCGCTGGGGCGGACCTCCACGACCCGGCCGCGCGTCTCGAAGAGGCCGGACGGTCCGAAGAACTGACCGCCGCGCACGCCGGGCGCGGTCGCGGCGAAGAGTTGCGGCAGCGCCCCCCGCTCGGCCGACTGCGTCACCAGCAGCCCGATCCGGGCGAAGATCCGCCCGGCCCGGGGGCGGTACTCCCAGGCCCGGGGGGTGAGATTGCTCCTGGACAGCCCGGGGTGGGCGATGACGCTGACGACCGGTGAGCCCGCGGCGCGCAGGCGGCGGTCGAGTTCGAGGCCGAAGGCGGTGGTGGCGAGCTTGGAGCGGCCGTACACGCGACTGGCGTTGAAGTCGCGCCGCGACATCAGGTCGTCGAAGTCGAGGTGGGCGTTCTTGTGCACGATCGAGCTGAGGCTGACCACCCGTGCGGCGTCCGCCCGGCCGAGATTGTCGAGCAGCAGGCCGGTGAGGGCGAAGTGGCCCAGCATGTTGGTGCCGAGCTGAAGCTCGAACCCGTCGGCCGTCGTGCGGGCGGGGCCGAGGAGGACCACACCGGCGTTGTTGACCAGCAGGTCGATCGCCAGGAAGCCGGCGGCCAGGTCCTTCGCGAACGCGTGCACCGACGCGAGCGAGGCCAGGTCGAGCTCCCGCACCTCGATCTCGGCCCGTGGCGCCGAGCGCCTGATCGCCTCGGCCTCCCGTTCGGCGGCGGCGGTGTCGCGCACGGCCATCACGACGTGTGCGCCGTGCCGGGCGAGTTCGGTCGCGGTGACCAGGCCGAGTCCCGAGTTCGCGCCGGTGACGACGGCGACCCGGCCGTGCTGATCGGGGATGTGACTGGCGTTCCATTCGGTCATGGCGACGACGCTAGGACGGGGTCGCCGGGATTCGGTCGTACGCGTTTGCCTGGGAACGCCAGACCTACCTTCGGCGCGGACCGCACCGGCAGACTGGCGGCATGGCTGTCGACCACCCGTACGCCCGTGAGCTCGGCGATTTCCTGCGTGCCCGGCGCGGCCGGCTGCGCCCGCAGGACGTCGGGCTGGAGCCGGGGTCCCGGCGCAAGGTGACCGGCCTGCGGCGCGAGGAGGTCGCGCTGCTGGCCGGGCTGAGCACCGATTACTACCAGCGCATGGAGCAGGGCCGTGAGGTGCGGCCCTCCGACCAGGTGCTCGACGCCCTCGCCTCCGCGCTCGATCTGGACGACGAGGAACGGCGGCACCTGTTCACCCTCGCCCGGGCGGCGCGGCGGCCGGCGGCCGTCCGTACGCGCCGCGCCCCGGAGCGCGTGCCGGACAGCACAAGGCGCCTGCTGCACGTCATGGGCACTCCCGCGGTCGTGCTCGGCCGGCACCTCGACGTGCTCGCGTGGAACCCCCTCGCCGAGGCGCTGCTCGGCGACCCGGCCACCCTGCCGCCGGGGCGGCGGAACATGCTCATGGCGCTGTTCGAGGATCCCGGGACCCGTGCGCGCTGCCCCGACTGGGAGACCACCGCTCTGCAGTACATCGGCATGTTGCGGGCCGCCGTCGCGACCGATCCGACCCACCCGCGCGCCACGACGATCATCGGCGAGCTGAGCATCCGCAGCGCGGACTTCCGCCGGCTCTGGGCCCGGCACGAGGTGCGTGAGACGGTCCACGGGACGAAGCTGTTCCGGCATCCCCAGGTCGGCGGGATCACCCTCGCCTGGGACGTCTATCCCCTGCCCGGCAACCCCGGGCCGGTCCTGCTCGTCTACACGGCCGAGCCCGGCACCGCGGACGACGAACGCATCCGGCTGCTCGCGTCCCTGCACGCCACCCGGGAGACGCGGAAAGCCCAGGCCGAACGGCCTGGGCTTTCCGATGTGGTGCGCCGCCAGGGACTCGAACCCCGGACCCGCTGATTAAGAGTCAGCTGCTCTAACCAACTGAGCTAGCGGCGCAGAGCTCTTAGAGGTTATCGCACACCTCAGAGCGGTCAAAATCGGGCTAGAGTAGAACAACATTCGGTTATCAGCGGTTGGGAGCGCACATGTGGTTCGCCTCGCCTGACGAGGTCCGCGGGCGGCTGGCGGCCGTCGACTACCTTGCCGACGACGGCATCGCGACATCGGTGTTCCTGGCCGGGGCGCTGGGCAAGCCTCTGCTGGCCGAGGGACCCGCGGGGGTGGGCAAGACCCAGCTCGCCAAGGCCGTCGCCCAGGCCACCGGCGCCCGGCTCATCCGCCTGCAGTGCTACGAGGGCCTGGACGAGGCGCGGGCGCTGTACGAGTGGAACTACAAGAAGCAGCTGCTGCGCATCCAGGCCGACGACGGCGCCTGGGACGACATCTTCTCCGAGGAGTTCCTGCTGGAGCGCCCTCTCCTGAAGGCGATCAGGAGCGAGGAGCCCACCGTGCTGCTCATCGACGAGACCGACAAGGCCGACGTCGAGGTCGAAGGGCTGCTGCTGGAGATCCTGTCCGACTACCAGGTCACGATCCCCGAGCTGGGCACGATCACCGCCGCACGACGGCCGTACGTCGTGCTGACCTCGAACGCGACCCGCGAGCTGTCGGAGGCGCTCAAACGGCGCTGCCTGTACCTCCACCTCGACTACCCCACCCCGGAGCGGGAGCGCGACATCCTGCTCGCCCAGGTGCCCGCGCTGCCCGCGGGCATCGCCGACCAGCTCGCCCGTACGGTGGCCACGCTGCGCGCGCTGGAGCTGAAGAAGTCGCCCTCGATCGCCGAGACCGTCGACTGGGCGCACACCCTGCTCGCGCTGGGCCGTACGGAGCTGGACGAGGCCCTCATCGGCGAGACGCTGGGCGTGGTGCTCAAGCACAACTCCGACCAGGTGCGGGCCGCCAAGGAACTCGGCCTGCCCGCCCGGTGATGACCACGCCTCCCCCGCCTCCCACGCCTCCCGCGTCCCTCGTGGACCGGCACGTCGGGTTCGTCCACGCCCTGCGAGCGGCCGGGCTGCCGGTCTCCCCGGCCGAGGGACTGGACGCGGCCCACGCGCTCATGGTCGTCGACCTGTCCGATCGGCAGACGCTGCGCGAGGCGTACGCCGCGACGCTGGTGAAGCGGCCCGCCCACCGGCCGGGCTTCGACACGCTCTTCGACCTGTGGTTCCCGCCGGTGATCAGCGGCGCCGAAGGCACCGCCGTCGCCGAGGACGCCGAGCTGCCCGAGCTGCGGGAGCGGCTGGCGGAGCTGCTGATGGGCGATCCGGCCGATCCCGCGTTCCGCGAGTTCGCCCGGGCCATGGTCGGGCGGTTCGGGCAGGTCCAGGCGGCCCCCGGCAGGCAGTCGTGGTTCTCCTTCCCCGTGCTGCGCGCGCTGTCGCCGGAGACGCTGGTGGCCCGGATGCTCGCCGCCATGCTCGACGAGCGCGGCGGCCTGCCGGAGAAGGTCGCCAGGCGGCACATCTCACGGACCATCGAGGCCTTCACCGAGGCCGTCGCCGCCGACGTACGCCGCAGGATCGCCGAGGAGGCGGGCGTCGAGAAGGTCGCCAGGTCCGCGGTCCGGCCGCCGATCGACCAGGTCGACTTCCTGCGCGCGACCAAGGACGAGCTGGCCCGGCTCCGCCGGGAGGTCTATCCCCTGGCCCGCCGCCTGGCCACCCGGCTGTCGATCCGGCACAGGCGCGGACGGCGCGGACGGCTCGACTTCCGGCGTACGGTCCGGGCGTCGCTGTCCACGGGCGGGGTGCCGCTCACCACCTGTCTGCGCCCGCCGCGCCCGCACCGGCCCGAGCTGGTGGTGCTGTGCGACGCCAGCGACTCGGTCTCCACGTTCTCGCACTTCACACTGTTGCTGACGTTCGCGCTGCGGGAGCAGTTCACCAAGGTGCGGGCGTTCGCGTTCGTGGACACCGTGGACGAGATCACCCGCCTGTTCGCCCCGGGCGCGGACGTGCTGGACGCCATCGGCCGCCTGACGAAGGAGGCCGACATCGTCAGGTTCGGCCGCACGGACTACGGCCACGTCTTCGAGCGCTTCGCCGAACGGTTTCCGGACGCGGTGGGCCCCCGGACGTCGCTGCTGATCCTGGGCGACGCCCGGTCCAACTACCAGGCCCCGGCGCTGGGCACGCTGAAACGGCTGGCCGGGCAGGCCAGGCACGCCTACTGGCTCAACCCCGAGCCCCGGGCCCAGTGGGACACCGGGGACTCGCTCGCCACGTCGTACGGCTCGGTCGTTCCCATGCACGAGTGCCGCAACGTCGCCCAGCTCGCCGCGTTCGTCGAGACGCTGGCCTGAGTCGATTCCCTTCGCCCGAATCGATTCCGGCCCGCGTCGGCGTGCTCAGCTCATGCGGCGCAGGATGCGGGCCGCCGTGCGGGCCAGCAGCTCGATCTGCTCCTCGTCGAACCCCGCGGACCCCTGGGAGCGGATCCAGCGGGCCACCCTGCGCGGGTAGGCGACGGTCAGCCCCTCGCCGTGCAGCACGCCGCCCCTGGCCTTGATCTTCCCGCCGTGCACGGCGAGCACCGGGGCGATCGAGACCTCGATGCCGGTCTCCTTGGTCAGCAGGGCGGCCATCGACCCGGCGGCCGAGATGAGGCCCTTGGCGACCGAGGTGCCGAACTTCTCGTCGAAGAACAACCGCTCGCCGTACCGCGCGATCAGGGTGTCGGGCGACCACGCCTCGTTGTCCACGATCCACACGCCGCCCGGCCCGATGACGAGGTGGTCGATCGACGCCTCGCCGGGCACGGCCCGGCCGTCCATCACCCGGTAGCCGTGCCGGCGCAGCCCGAGACGCAACAGCCGTCCGGTGCGCACCTCGCCGCGGCGCTTGCCCCGCCACACGGCCGTGCGCTCGTGCAGGCGCCAGGCGACGAACAGGTCGGTGCCGCCCGCGAGGAGGGCCAGCCCGAGGCCGGCGCCGATCATGTTCAGCCCGAGCCGCGGGCCCACCAGGGTGCCGACCACGAACCCCGCGAAGGTGATGGCGGCCCGTATCCGGATGCGGTTCTTGCGTCCGGCGAACCAGAACGTCTCGTACAGGTTCTGCGGCGAGGCGCCGGTGAACTTCTCGTCCCTCGGGACGTAAATGGACCCACTGGGCACGCGAACCCCCCACACTAGGCATGCGGCTTTCTCCGGGATACCCGACCGGGAATCCCAACCCTCCTAAGGTGAGGGAAGTAGCGCAGTTACGCCAGTGCCGACACTTGACCGACCAGTCGGTATGCTTGATTCGAGAGACGAAGGAGGTCGGCATGGCCCGCCGCGTAACGGGGGATCGCGCGAACGGGGAGCGCCCCGCGAACGGGTCCCTTGAGGAGCCGGTACGGCAGCGCCTGCTCGCCGAGGCCACCCGCCTGTTCGCCGAGCGGGGTTTCGAGAGCACGTCGGTGCAGGAGATCGTCGCGGGGGCGGGCGTCACCAAGGGCGCCATGTACCACTACTTCGACTCCAAGGACGACCTGCTCCACGAGATCTACGCCCGGGTGCTGCGCCTGCAGATGGAGCGCCTCAACCGGTTCGCCGACGCGGAGGGCCCGGTGGCCGAGCGGCTGCACGCGGCGGCGACGGACGTGGTGGTGACGACCGTCGACAACCTCGACGACTCCAAGATCTTTTTCAGGTCGATGCACCAGCTCTCGCCGGAGACGTACAAGAGCGTGCGGGCCGAGCGGCGCCGCTACCACGAGCGGTTCCGCGACCTCGTCGTCGAGGGACAGCGCGACGGCGTCTTCCGCGACGACATCCCCGCCGAGATGGTGGTGGACTTCTTCTTCGGCTCGGTCCACCACCTCGGCACCTGGTATCACCCCGAGGGCCCGCTGACCGGACAGGAGGTCGGCCGCCATTTCGCCGACCTCCTGCTCAACGCGCTGCGACCCTGAGCAGGCCCGGAAACACAGCTCACGCGGGTGCCGGGAGGTCGGCCGGGCCGGCCAGTGCCTCGCGGTGGTCGCCCGGCGTGCCCAGCGCGATCTGGTCGGCCTTGGCCCGCTTGAGATACAGGTGGGCGGGGTGCTCCCAGGTCATCCCGATGCCGCCGTGGAGCTGCACGCACTCCTCGGCCGCGTGCACCGCCACCGCTCCGCAGTGGGCCTGCGCCACCGCGACCGCCACCGCCGCGTCGTCGCCGAGCGGCCCCGCCGCGGGCGCCTCCGCCAGCCGGGCGGCCGCGTTGCGGGCCGCGGCCCTGGCCCCCACGACCTCCAGCCACAGGTCGGCCAGCCGGTGCTTGACCGCCTGGAACGACCCCACCGGCCGGGCGAACTGCCTGCGCTCCTTCACGTACGCGACCGTCGTGGTGAGGCACCACTCGGCCACGCCCAGCTGTTCGGAGGCGAGCAGCCCGGCGCCGCGCGCCAGCGCCTCCCCCACCCAGGGCGCCTCCATGCCGTCCGTCGTGGCGACGACGCGAGCGGCCGCCGAGTCGAACGACACGGTCGCGACGGGCCGGGTCAGGTCGAGTGAGGTGACCGGCGTCACCCGCACCGCCTCTCCGGCGGCCGGGGACGCCTCCACCGCGCACAGGCCGGTGCCCTGCTTCTCCGACTGCGCGAGCCGTACCGGAACGAGCAGGACGTCGGCGGCCTCCGCGCCGATCACCCCGGTGACCGTGCCGGTCACCGTGCCGTCCCCGCCGAGGACGGCCCCGTCTCGATGCCACGGGGCCGGCGGCGCGTACGGCGAGGCGGCGAACGACACCGCGAGCGCGGCCGTCGCCTCGCCGGCGGCCAGCCGCCCCAGCAGCTCCACCGCGACGTCTCCCCGCGCGTTTTGCCCGGCGGCCGTCAGCAGGGCCTGGGTGGCCAGGACGGCGCTGCTCAGGTACGGCACGGGAGCTACGGCCCGGCCCAACTCCTCCAGCACGACGGCGGCCTCGCGGGCCGACGCGCCGCCTTCACGGGAAGCGGTGCCGCCGAGCTCCTCCGGGATCAGCAGCCCGGCCACGCCGATGTCACGGGCCAGCGCCTTCCACAGCTCCGCGTCGTACGGCGTGTCTGACTCCGTCGTCCGGGAGGCACGGTCGAGCAGGGCGGACGGGGAGCACTTGTCGGCGAGCAGGGCGCGCACGGCGGCCCGCAGCTCCTCCTCCACCTCCGTGTACAGCAGCGTCATCGGGGGAGGTCCTTCCAGGCGACGTCCTTGTCGGCGCGCGGCTCGGCGGGCAGGCCGAGGACGCGTTCGGCGATGATGTTGCGCAGGATCTCGGAGGTGCCGCCCTCGATCGAGTTGCCCTTGGCGCGCAGGTAGCGGTAGCCCGCCTCGCGGCCGATGAAGTCGACCGTGTCGGGCCGGCGGAACGTCCAGTCGTCGTAGGCCAGGCCGTCCTCGCGGAGCAGTTCCACCTCCAGGCCCGACAGCTCCTGGTGCAGCCGGGCGAAGGCCAGCTTCATGCCCGACCCCTCCGGCCCGGGATGCCCGGCGGCGAGCTGCTCGCGCAGCCGTACGGCGGTCAGCCGCATGACCTCCGAGTCCACCCACAGCTTGAGCAGCCGCTGGTGCAGGTCGTGGGTGCGCAGCTCGGGCCGGGAACGCCAGGTCTCGGCGACGACGCCCATCATCGTGCGACGGCTCGGCGTGCCGCCGATGGCGACCCGCTCGTTCATGAGCGTGGTCTGCGCGACCCGCCAGCCGTCGCCCACCTCGCCCAGCCGCAGCGGGTCGGGCAGCCGCACACCGGTGAGGAAGACCTCGTTGAACTCGGCCTCTCCGGTGATCTGGCGCAGCGGGCGCACCTCGACGCCGGGCGCGTGCATGTCGCACACGAAGTAGGTCAGCCCGCGGTGCTTGGGCACGTCCGGGTCGGTGCGGGCCACGAGGATGGCCCAGCGCGCGGTGTGCGCGCTCGACGTCCACACCTTCTGACCGTCCACCACCCACTCGTCGCCCTCGCGTACGGCGCGGGTGGCCAGCGTGGCGAGGTCGGAACCGGCGCCGGGCTCGCTGAACAGCTGGCACCACACCTCCTCGCCCGTCCACAGCGGCCGCAGGAAGCGCTTCTTCTGCTCCTCGGTGCCGAAGGCGAGGATCGTGGGGGCGGCCATGCCGAGGCCGATGCCGATCCGGCCCGGCTGGTTGTCGGGCGTGCCCTTCAGCTCGCGGTCGGCCACGGCCTGCAGCCCGCGGGGCGCGCCGAGCCCGCCGAGGCCCTCGGGGAAGTGCACCCACGCCAGCCCGGCGTCGAACCGGGCACGCAGGAACTCCAGGCGGTCCATGGCCGCCGGGTCGTGCTCCGCGAGGAAGGCTCTGGCCCGCTCGGCGACCGATGCCTCATCCCATGTCACCAGCACATCACCCCATGTGTTTCTTGAGTTCGCGGTAGGCGAGCGACCGCTTGTGGACCTCGTCGGGGCCGTCGGCGAACCGCAGCGACCGCGCCCCCGCCCACAGCGCCGCCAGCGGGAAGTCCTGGCTCAGGCCGCCGGCGCCGTGCGCCTGGATGGCCTTGTCCAGGATCCACTCCACGGTCGCCGGGCCGGCGATCTTGATGGCCTGGATCTCGGTGTGCGCGCCCTTGTTGCCGACCGTGTCCATCAGCCACGCCGTCTTCAGCACGAGCAGGCGCAACTGCTCGATGCGCACCCGGGACTCGGCGATCCAGTCCTGGATCACCCCCTGCCGGGCCAGCGGCTTGCCGAACGCCTCGCGCGACAGCGCCCGCCGGCACATCAGCTCCACGGCCCGCTCGGCCATGCCGATGAGCCGCATGCAGTGGTGGATGCGGCCCGGCCCGAGCCGCGCCTGGGCGATGGCGAAGCCGCCGCCCTCCTCGCCGATGAGGTTGTCCACCGGCACCCGTACGTCCTCGAACACCACCTCGGCGTGGCCGCCGTGGTCGGCGTCGTCGTAGCCGAAGACCGTCATGCCGCGCCGTACGGTCAGGCCGGGGGTGTCGCGCGGGACCAGCACCATGCTCTGCTGCCGGTGTTTGGGCGCCTCCGGGTCGGTCTTGCCCATCACGATGAAGATCTTGCAGTTCGGGTTCATCGCACCGGTGATGTACCACTTGCGGCCGTTGATGACGTACTCCCCGCCGTCCCTCCTGATGGAGGTCGCGATGTTCGTCGCGTCGGAGGAGGCCACCTCGGGCTCGGTCATCGCGAAGGCCGACCTGATCTCTCCGGCCAGCAGAGGCTCCAGGTACTCCTTGCGCTGCCACTCGCTGCCGAACTCCGCGAGCACCTCCATGTTGCCGGTGTCCGGGGCGGCGCAGTTGGTGGCGGGCGGCGCGATGGCGGGCGACCTGCCCATGATCTCGGCGAGCGGCGCGTACCGCAGGTTGGTCAGCCCCGCGCCGCGTTCACCTGCTTTTTCGGAAGAGGGAAGGAAGAGGTTCCACAGGCCGCGCGAGCGGGCCTCGGCCTTGAGGTCCTCCAGCAGGGGCGGCGGACTCCACCCGCTGGTGACCGCCTGTTCGTGAAAGGCGTGCTCGGCGGGGTAGACGCACTCGTCCATGAAGGCGAGCAGTCGCTCCCGATAGCGCTCCGTGGTCGCGTCGAACCCGAACTCCACTAGACCTCCATCAGCCCGCGGGCGACGATCGGGGCGACCTGGTCGCCGACCTCGGCGAAGCCCTCCCCCACCGTGAGCCCCTTCGTGTATCGGAAATGGATGCCCTCGGCGATCACCGCGAGCTTGAAGCAGGCGAGGCCGACGTACCAGCCGAGCCGGGACAGGTCACGGCCGGACGCCTCCCCGTAGTGGGCGGCCAGCTCGGAGCTGGGCGGCACCTCCCCGGCCGAGCCGCGGTCGAGCGAGGCGAACTCGCCGTACAGGAGGAACAGCGCCAGGTCGGTGAGCGGGTCGCCGAGCGTGGACATCTCCCAGTCGAGCACGGCGCGCACCTCGCCGTCGGCGATCAGCGTGTTGCCGAGCTTGAAGTCGCCGTGGACGATCGCCGGCGCGCCGGAGACGGGCACGTCCCGGGCGAGCCGCTCGTAGAGGTCGTCGATGCCGGGCACCTCGCGGCTGCGCGATGCGTCGAGCTGCCGCTTCCACCGGGCGACCTGCCGCTCCAGGAAGCCCTCGGGCCTGCCGAAGTCGCCGAGGCCCACGCTCTCGGGGGTGATCGAGTGGAGGGCGGCCAGCACGTCCACCAGCCCGTGGGCGAGGGCGGGGGTGAGCGGCGGCTGCCCGCCCTGGACGTGTTCCATGACGTAGAAGGGCGCGCCGACGACCTCGGCGTCCCGGCACAGGTGGTAGGTGCGCGGGACCGGTACGCCGGTGTCCTGGAGCGCGCTCATGACCCGGTATTCGCGGCCCATGTCGTGCGCCGTCGCCAGGACGTGCCCGAGGGGCGGCCGCCGCACGACGTACGTGCTCTCGCCGTCTCCGACGACGTACGTCAGGTTGGACTTGCCCCCAACGATCAGCTCGGCGGTGAGAGGCCCTCGGGTCAGGCCCTCACGCTGGAGGTGTTCGGCGAGACGGGCGAGGTCGAGGCCGGGCGGGTCAGGGTTCACAGGGAAAGCATACCGACCAGCCGGTATGTGTGTCGACAGAGCCGGAAGTGGTCGTCCCCTATCGGGTCCGAGTGGCCCTCCGCTCGCACGATACGTCGCCGATAACGTCGTGAACATGACCGCGAAGATGCCCGCGCCGGCCGTGCTCGACGGCCGCGTCGTACGCCTGGAGCCGCTCTCCCCCGGCCACGTTCCCGACCTGTTCCTCGCGGCGCGGGACGAGGAGGTCTGGCGGTTCCGGCCGGAGCCCGTGCCGGAGACCGAGGACGACACGCGCCGGATGGTGGACAGACTGCTCGCCGATCCCCGCACCACACAGTTCGCGGTGGTCCTCAAGGAGACGGGCCGGGCGATCGGCTCGACCGGTTACTGGGACGTCGGCGGCTTCGACGAGAGCGTGGAGATCGGCTCCACCTGGTACGGCAGGGCCTACTGGCGCACCGCCGTCAACACCGAGTGCAAGATCCTGCTGCTCGACCACGCCTTCGCCCTCGGGTTCGCCCGCGTGGTGCTCAAGACGGACATCCGCAACCTGCGGTCGCAGGCCGCCATCGAGCGCATCGGCGGCGTGCGGGAGGGCGTGCTCCGGCGGCAGTACCGCCGCGCGGACGGCACCTGGCGCGACAGCCCCCTGTACTCGATCCTCGACGACGAGTGGCCCGCCCACCGCGCCCGCCTGCTGACCGCCCGGTAGATCACATGCTCGTGGCGACGCGAAGCAGGTCCCGGAAGGCGGCGTCCAGGTCGTCGAGGGGCGGCACGCCTCCCGCGCCGACGACCGCGTCGAACAGCAGCCCCTCGACGTAGGCGACCATCTGGCGGCCGTGCCGTGCCGGGTCGGGCGAGCCGGCGGCGGCCAGCACCGCGGTGGCGAGTTCGCGGAAGCGGCGCCCTATCTCGTCGTAGGTCTTGCGCAGTTCCGGACGCCGGGTCGCCTCCAGGGCCAGCTCGTATCGCGCGACCGTGGTCTCCCGGTGCACGGTGACCGCGGCGTGCGTCATCCTCGCCAGGAGATCGGCCACCTCGTCCCGGGACACCTTGGCCTCGGGTGCGGTCGCGGCGGCGAAGACGGCCTCCTCGCGCTCCGCGAGCCGGGCCAGCGTCAGCTCGAGCAGCGCCGCGCGCGTACGCGCGTGGTTCGAGGTGGATCCCGGCGGCAGCCCGGCGGCCTCGTCGACCGCCCGGTGGGTGAGGCCGCGCATCCCCCGCTCGGCCAGGATCGCGATGGCCGCGTCGGCGACGAGGACCGCCCGCTGACTGCTCACCCTCACATCGTAGGGCTGGACTACGCCTGTAGTACGCTTACTACAGCTGTAGTAATGAGGAGGCGGGCATGGCGCACGCGGTGGTGATCGGGGCGGGCATCGGCGGGCTGACGGCGGCCCTCGCCCTGGCAGGCAAGGGGTGGTCGGTGACCGTCCTGGAACAGGCGGCCTCGATCGAGCCGGTGGGCGCCGGCCTGGCGGTCGCACCCAACGCGCTCAGGGCGCTCGACGTGATCGGCGTCGGCGACGAGGTCAGGAAGCTCTCCGCGATCCAGGGCCGCAGCGGCATCCGGGTGCCGGACGGCCGGTGGCTGTCGCGTACCACCGCGGAGGACGCCACCGCCCGGTACGGCGACCCGATCGTGCTGCTCGCGCGGTCGTCGCTGGTCGGCGTCCTCGCCGAACGCCTCCCGCCGGGAGCCCTGCGGGTGAACACGCGCGTCGAGTCGGCCGACCCCGCGACCGGGCGCGTCACCCTGGCGGCGAGCGGCGCGGCGGCGGCGGCGGAGACGATCGAGGCCGACCTCGTCGTGGCGGCGGACGGGATCAGGTCCCGGACCCGCGCCGCCCTGTTCCCCGGGCATCCCGCACCGGTCTACGCGGGCGTGACGAGCTGGCGGGCGATCGTGCCGCTGCGCAGTGTGACCGCGCCGCTGGCCGCCGTGACCGGCGCGTCGGAGACCTGGGGAGCGGGGCCGCTCTTCGGGGTCATGCCGCTCGCCGGCGATCAGGTGTACTGCTACGCCACCGCGCCGGTCCCCGCGGGGCTGCGCGCGGCGGACGAGAGGGAGGAACTGCTCCGGCTGTTCGGCCGCTGGCACGACCCGATCCCCGCGCTGCTGGCCGCCGCGGACCCGCAGGCCGTGCTCCGCCACGACGTCCACTGCCTCGACACCCCGCTGCCCGCCTTCCACGCGGGGCGGGTCGCGCTCCTCGGCGACGCGGCGCACCCCATGACGCCCAACCTCGGGCAGGGGGCCTGCCAGGCCATGGAGGACGCCGTCGTGCTCGCCGAGCGCGTCTCGTCACACGAGCCGCCACACGGCGTGGACCCGGCGGCCGGGCTGGCCGCCTACAGCCGGGAACGGCTGGCGCGGACGACACCGATCGTCCGGCGGTCGCGGGCGATCGGCCGGCTCACCCGGTGGCGCAATCCCCTGGCCGTCGCGCTGCGCGACGCCGCCATGCGCGCGGCGGGCCGGTTCGGGCCGAACGTCGCGATGCGGCAGTTCGACCCGGTCTTCGACTGGCGGCCCTGAGCGGCGTGGAGCTCAGGCCGCCTCGGACGCGACCACCGGTTCGCCGATCCTGTCCGGCTCGGCCGGTGCGGCGGCGGGCTTGGAATGGTCGGGGGCGAGGCGTCCGAGCGTGATCGTCCCGGCGATCAGCAGAGCGGCCGCGAGCAGCGCGGGGATCACCTTGCCCGTTTCGGTGGGCAGCGACTCGCCCAGCAGCAGGGCCCCGGCGGTGACGGAGGTGATGGGGTCGACGACCTGGACCCCGGCGTAGGCGATGCCGAAGTAGCCCACGGCGTACGACTTCTGCAGCAGCACCACGGCGCAGACCAGCAGCACCGGGATGGCCAAGGTAAACCAGTGCAGCAGGTGGCCGAGGTCGCCTTCGAGCCCGCCGCCGACGACCCGGACGAACGTGGACACGGTCGCGGTGACCGCACCGGCGCCGATCGCCATCAGCAGCGCCTTCGACGGGCCCTTGAGCCAGCGCGCCGCGGTGAACGTGACGGCGACCACCAGGCCGATGCACGCGATCAGCCCGAGGGCGTCCGCGTCCGACAGGACCGGGGTCACGTTGTGCGCCGGGACCAGCAGCATCAGGCCGAGCAGGCCCGCCGCCACCGCGATCGACCCGGCGATCTCGGCCCGGCGAGGGCGCCTTCCGTGCAGTGAGGCGGCGAGCGGCACCGCGAAAACGAGCGTCGCCACGCTCACGGGCTGGACGACGACGAGCGGCGCCAGGCTGAGCGCCACCGCGTGCAGCGACGCCCCGGTGAAACCGATGATGCCGCCGATCCACCAGCGGGGCCTTCTGACGAGCGCGAGGGTCGCCCCCTCGCTCACCGCCTCGAACTGCTGCAGCGCAGCGCCCAGGGCGTACCCCAGCGCGCCGACGAGGGCGATCGCCACTCCCACCCAGGTCATGCGCGCCCGCCGGTGTGTCGAGAAATCACCACGCAAGCTTAGTGGGACCCGGCGGGCGGCAAAGGAGCCCGCGACACAAGTGGGGCTTTCCGGGCAGATCTCGGAATCCGCGGCGGCGCGGATCCCGGGAACGGAGGACGTGCGGCTCAGTCGGCCGTCAGCACCCCGATCCGGTCCCCGGACAGCGCGAGCTGCTTGACGCCCCCGTCGTCCTCAAGCAGCCAGGTCGCCGTAAGGCCAGGGACCAGATCAGGACCTCTCCGGGCACACGCAGAAAAGGTGACCCTCCGGGTCGGCGAGCACCACCCAGTCGCCCGGCTGGAACTCCGGCTTGGTCGCCCCGAGCGCGACGTACTCCTCCACCGCCTTGGCCACGTCGGGCACCCGGAAGTCGAGGTGGAACTGCTTGTCCCCGCCGGGCCAGGAGGGGGCCTTCCGCTCGGGCACGCGCTGGAAGTAGATGCTTGACGTGCCGTCGCCGATCCCGGCGTACTCCTCCTCGGCGTACTGCACGGGGAACCCGGTGATCTGTGAGTAGAACTCGGCGAGCCTCTTCGGCTCGGCGCAGTCGATGGTCACGGCGATGAGCTTCGCGATCGTTGTCATGGCCGCCATCCTGCCGTCTATTCCTGTCAGGGAGTGTCAGGTACCCGCACCACCGGAATCTTCGCCGATAGTGGGACCATGAACCGGGCATGTGGAACCAGTCCGGCAGGCGAGTCGTTGGAGCGGGTGTGGCGCGGGTAGGTGCATGGATCAGGCGGTTCCTGGACAAGCCGGGAAGTGTCGACCTGGCCCCTTTCCAGCGGATCGTCGCCGAGGCGGGCGAACTCGAGAGCGAGGTGGCCCGGCGGGCCGATCTCCGTCCCGCGGAGCCGGATCCCGCCTGGGTCGGCAGCGCCGACTTCTGCGCGGTGATGCGCGAGGCGGCCCGCCGGGCGCTCGGCCAGCGGCCGTACGACGTGCAGCTCGTGGGCGTGCTCGCCATGCTGGAGGGCAACGTCGTGCAGATGGCCACCGGCGAGGGCAAGACTCTCGTCGGCGCCCTGGCCGCGGCCGGGTACGCGCTGCGCGGCGCGCGGGTCCACGCGGTCTCGGTGAACGACTACCTGGCCCGCCGCGACGCCGAGTGGATGGGACCGTTGTACGAGACGCTCGGCCTCACGGCCGGGTGGATCGCCGAGACCTCGGCCCCCGAGGAGCGCCGGGCGGCGTACGCGTGCGACGTCACGTACGGGGCCGTCAGCGAGCTGGGGTTCGACGTGCTGCGCGACCGCCTGCGCACGGACCCGGCCGAGCTGGTCGTGCCCGCTCCGGAGATCGCGCTCGTGGACGAGGCCGACTCGGTGCTCGTGGACGAGGCCCGCGTGCCGCTGGTGCTGGCCGGCACGGCCGACCCGGGCACGGCGCTGCCCGAGATGGCGGCCCTCGTGCGACGGCTGTCGCGCGGCTACCACTACACGATCGACGAGGAGGGGCGCAGCGTCTTCCTCACCCCCAAGGGCACCGACACGGTCGAGAAGGCCCTCGGGATCGACCTCTACGAGCATCCCGGCGTGGTGACCCAGGTCAACCTCGCCCTGCACGCCCACGCGCTGCTGACCAGGGACGTCGACTACATCGTCAGGGACGGCCGGGTCCACCTGATCAACACCTCGCGCGGCCGGGTCGCGGTGCTACAGCGCTGGCCGGACGGGCTCCAGGCGGCCGTGGAGGCCAAGGAGCACCTGCCGGCGTCGGAGACGGGCGAGATCCTCGACTCGATGACCGTGCAGAGCCTCATCCGCCGCTACCCGCGCGTGTGCGGCATGACGGGCACCGCGATCGCCGTGGCCGAGCAGCTGCGGGAGTTCTACGACCTCAGGGTCGCGGTCATCCCGCCCAACAAGCCGTGCGTACGGGTGGACGAGCCCGACCGGATCTTCGCCACGCTGGAGGACAAGGACCGGGCGCTGCTTGAGGAGATCGAGACCCGGCACGCCACCGGGCAGCCGATCCTCGTCGGCACGCTCGACGTCGCCGAGTCCGAGCGCCTGGCCGGGGCCCTGGAGGCCAGAGGGCTGAGCGCGACCGTGCTGAACGCGAAGAACGACGCCGAGGAGGCGCAGATCATCGCGAAGGCCGGCCGGCGCGGCGCGATCACGGTCTCCACTCAGATGGCCGGGCGCGGCACGGACATCCGGCTCGGCGCCGGCGATCCCGGCGAGGAGCAGGAGGTCGCCGGTCTCGGCGGGCTCTACGTCATCGGCACCGGCAGGCACGAGAGCAGCAGGCTGGACGACCAGCTCCGCGGCCGGGCGGGACGGCAGGGCGACCCCGGCGGCTCGGTCTTCTTCGTCAGCGGCGAGGACACGCTCCTCACCGCGTACGCGCCGGACCAGTCGCTGCCTCGGGCCGGCCGCGACGGCGTCGTGACCGGCGCCGACGCCGCCGGGCTGGTGGCGCACGCCCAGCGCGTGGCCGAGGGCGTCAACCTGGAGATCCACCGCAACACCTGGCGCTACACGCGGCAGCAGGAGGGCCAGCGGGCGGAGGTGCTGGACCAGCGCGACCGCGTCCTGCACGGCGACACCGGGGCGCGGGCCCTGGAGCAGGCCTGCCCGGAGCGCTACCGCGAGCTGTGCGAGGAGGCGGGCCGGGAGGCTGTCGAGCGGGCCGCCCGGCAGATCGTGCTGTATCACCTCGACCGTTGCTGGACCGAGCACCTCGGCTTCCTCGCCGACCTGCGCGAGGGCATCCACCTGCGGGCCCTCGGCCGGCTGAACCCGCTCGACGAGTTCAACCGCGAGGCCGTTCCGGCCTACCGGGCCATGCTCGACGAGGTCGAGCGGCGTTCCAAGGAGACCTTCGAGAAGGCCGACGTCACCCGGGACCTCGCGGAGCAGGGCCTCAAGCGGCCCACGGCCACCTGGACCTACCTGGTGCAGGACAACCCGTTCGGCTCGGAGTGGGACCGCGTGCTCAAGCGCGTGGCCGGGACGCTCAAGCGCAAACGGTAGAGGGCCGCGGCGCGTCCCTATCGCTCGCGGTGGCGGCCCGCATGGTGGGCGTGCGCGGGGCGGCTCAGCACGGCCTTGGCGCCGACGGCGACGAGCGCGCACACGACGATCGCGACCGAGAACGCGGGGACGGCCGCCTCTTCGAGCTGCCCGTCCACGGCCGACGCCGGAGTGAACGCCGGGGAGGCCGTCGCCTCACCGGTCCTCGCCGCCTGCACGGTCTTGGCGGCGGTCTTGGCGGCGGTCTTCGCGCTGGACGCGGGCGCGGGGGACGCGGCGCCCTTCCCCGCTGTCGTGGCCGAGAAGGGGAACATCCCGGCCCCGGCCGCCTGGATCCGCGTGGCGGGCTCGGCGGGCATCGCGGGGGCCACGGACGGGGCCACGGACGGGGCCACGGACGGGGCCGCGCCGCCGGCCGCCGCGGAGGCCACGGGCGCCACGGAGGCAGCGGGGGCGGCGGAGGCAGCGGGGGCCGGGCTCTCCTTCACGCCAGGTGTGGACGCGGGAGCGGCGTCCCGGGGCGCGGCGGGAGCCGCGGAGGCAGCGGGAGCCGCGGTGGGACACGGCGGCGGGGGCTCCGCGTGGTCCCTGACGCCGTACGCGCCCGTCGAGAACGGCTTGGGCGCGCCCGTCTTGCCGAGGCCCTTGCCCCACTGGGTGATCACGTACTTCACCGGGATGTGGCCGAGGCCGCCCGCGTCCTCGACGGTGAGCGAGTCAGTGTTCCAGGTGCCGCCGGTGAGTTCGGCGAACGTCTTGCCGTCGAGGTCGAGCATGACCCCGCTGCTGGAGGGCACGCCGGGGCCGCGGTCGCCGACGAAGAAGTCGGCCTTCTTGCCCTTGTAGATCACATAGCCCTTGGTGCCCATCGGCCAGCTCGGGCTGGCGGCCAGGCCCTTCTGCATCGGCTTCCCCGACGCGGGGGCGCCGGTGTCGCCGTTGATGCCCGACCCGTCGTCCCAGAAGTACGACGCGGTCGTCTTGCCGGAGTAAAGGACGGTCTCGCCGTCGGCCGTGGGGCAGCCCACCGCCGGGATCGCGGGTGCCTGCGGCGCGGGCGCGTCCGCCGCCTCGGGTTCGGCGGGCACCTCGGCCGGCTCCGGTCCGAGGACGTCGCTCACGACGGTCGCGATGTCGGCGTGTGTGTGCTGGAGGCCCGCCGGGGCGGGGCGGGCGGGGGCGTCCTGCCCGTGCGGGGACACGGCGGTCGCGTGGTGCGTCTCGCCCTTCGCCGGGCTCGCCTGCTCCCGGAGGGCGTCGTTGTGGGGGTCCGCGTAGCTGGAAATGGGGGATCTCCTGACTGGTCACGGTCGGGTAACCGGACACTAAACCAGGAACACCCCAAATCTCGACATTGCAGACAAAAGTTTTACTTTCTGGACGAACTTCCCATCAGGCAAAGTCAGATGTGGACGCGCCCCCCTTCCGGGGGGGCTGGAGGGAAGGAGGGCACGCCACGTACCGGGATCAGGACGCGGCGGGCGGGCTCGCGGCCCGGCCCCGAAGGAGGCCCGGGTGCCGTCGCCGTCGCTGATCGGGGACGCCCCGGTGGAGCGGTCCCGGGCGCTCCGGGTCCGGCCGACACGCAGGCCGGCGGACACGCGCCGGACCGAAGCGTCGTCAACGAGACCGGCCAAGGCAAGCGACGAACCCGTCACCCCCGCCGAGCTGGGCGTACGAGCTGGGCGTACGGGCCGGGCACGGCTGAAATTTTCAGCCGCTACGCCTGTTCGCCGCGCAGGACTGCGGCGGGGATCGGGATGGCCGGGAACGGGTTGTCCGGCAGGAGGATCAACCGGCGCGGCGCGGCCCGCTCCGCGGCCTCCAGATGCAGCAGGGCCGTCCCGATGCCCGCGGCTCCCACCATGTATCCGGTGTCCGCCGTGACCTCTCCGGGCCGCAGCCGCCGGTACGCCTGGTACCAGCGGAAGCCGGCGTCGTCGCCCGCGGTCGCCCGCCCGATCAGGTCGATCGCGAGCGTGCGCGCGAAGTCGAGGTACGGCCCGTGCCCCGTGGCCGCGTACAGGCCCACGAAGCAGTCGATCAGCCCGGCGCTGCCGCAGCACAGGCAGGCCACGTCCCAGTGGCCGGGCGGCCGTGACCCGGGCACCCCGCTCTGCACGATCCCGTGCGCGAGCCGTTCCACCCAGTCGAGATCACCCGGGTCGCCGGTGACCCGGTGCAGTTCGTAGAACATCCGGGCCACCCCGGCGGAACCCGAGCAGAAGCCGAGGTAGTTGAGCCTGCGGCCCTGCGGGAGGTGATGCGGCACGAGCGCGCACTTGTCGGTGACCACGCTGACCGTCCGGACGAAGTCGGCGCCCCGGCGGGCCGCCACGAGGAACCGCTCGTCGCGGGTCACGCCGTACAGGCGGGCGAGCAGGAAGGCCGTGCCCGCCGTCCCGGACAGGAACCCGGGGGTGACGGCGTCCACGGGCAGGTCGGGGCTGGCGTCCGCGCCGAAGCGGTGCCCGGGGACGACGAGGCCCGCGATGCGCTCCCCCGCCTCGATCGCCACCTCCTCGTACGCCGGGACGCCGAGGATGCCCGCCGCGTGCAGCAGAGCGAGCACGATCCCCCCGTCGCCGCGCTGCGCCGGGTCCCCTGTCCAGCCGACGCCGTCGCCCAGCGGACGGGCGTCGCGGACGAGGCGGTCGGCGGCGGCTCGGGCCGCCCCGAAGACGTCCTCGTCGCCGGTGGCCCACCCCGTCTCCGCCAGCACGAAGACCGTGCCCGCGAGCCCGTGGTAGAAGGTCGGGTCACGCTGCTCCGGCCAGGTGGCGGCGAGCCTGCGGGCTCCCGCGAGCGCGTCCCGCAGGTACGCCTCGTGGCCGGTGGCGGCGGCGAGTTCGAGGAAGAACAGCACGACGCCGGCCGCGCCGGCGTAGAGGGAGGAGGCATCACCGGCGCCGGACGACCGCCCCCGGGGATCGGGGTTGGCCCGCCATCGCCGCCCCAGGTCGTCGTCGACCTCCGCCGACCGCACCCAGCGCGCGGCCGTGACGGCGGCGGTGATAGGGCTCTCTCGGGGCCAGGCGCTCATCACCCCAGTCTCCCACAAAGCTGGTAGGAAATTAAGGCTACCACTCTTACAAACGAGAGCCTACGGGGAGTCGTACGCCGATCACACCGTCGGCGCGGGAACGTCGGGGTGGCGTGCCGTGACAACCGGGGCCGGCGGCGGCGCGGACGGGAGTCCGAGCAGTGTCCTGGCGTGGGCGATCGCGGCCGGCGTGTCCGGGAAGACGAGCCCGTCGCGGCGGAGGTGATCGGCCACCCCGAGCCCGCTGAGGACCTCGTCGTGACCCGGCCGGATGCCCGACAGCAGCACGGTGATCCCTCTGCCCTCCAGCCGGGTGATCACGTCGCCGAGGACGCCCGCGCCGGTGGCGTCGATCGTGGAAACGCGCGACATGCGCAGGACGACCACCCGCACGTCGGCGACCTCCGACAGCTCCAGCAGGAAACGGTGGGCCGCGCCGAAGAACAGCGGTCCGTCGAACCGGTAGGCCACGATGTGCTCGGCCAGCAGGCGCCGTTCCTCGTCGCCGTGGTCGCCGGTCTCCAGCGGGACCTGCTCGATCTGGGCGCTGCGCGCGACGGCCCGCAGGGCGAGCACGATCGCGACGCCGACGCCGACCGCGACGGCGGTGACGAGGTCGAAGACGACGGTCACGGCGAAGGTGAGGACCATGACCGCGGCGTCGCCCCGGGTGGCCCGGGCGATCGCGCGCAGCGACCCGACCTCGACCATGCGGACCGTCGTGGCCAGCAGCACCCCGGCCAGCGCCGCGAGCGGGATGCGCCCCACCAGGCCGCCCGCGCTGAACACGATGACGGCCAGCACGACGGCGTGCGCGAGGGCGGCCAGGCGTGAGCGCGCGCCCGAGCGGACGTTGACGGCGGTACGGGCGATCGCGGCGGTGGCGGGGATGCCGCCGAAGAGCGGGGAGACGACGTTCGCCAGGCCCTGCCCGAACAGCTCACGGTCGGGGTCGTGGCGCTCCCCCACGCTCATGCCGTCGGCGACGGAGGCGCACAGCAGGCTCTCCAGCGCCCCGAGGGCGGCCACCGCGAGGGCCGCCGGGAGCAGCGACGTGATGGCGCCCGCGTCGAGGAAGCCCATCGACGGCGCGGGCAGCCCGGCCGGAAGGGTCCCGATGCGGGCGACGTCCAGCCCGGCGACCTCGGCCACGACCGTGGCCGCCACGACCGTGAGGAAGGAGAACGGCACCGCCGGCCGCCATCGCGCCCCCAGCAGCATGGCCCCCGCGACCACGAGCGCCATCACGATCGGCACCGGACGCGGGTCACGCGCGAAGTTCGCGACCGCGTCGCCGGCCGCCTGCCACACCCGCTCCCCCTCGCCCTTCACGCCGAGCGCCGCGGGCACCTGCTGCAGCGCGATCACGACGGCGATGCCCGCCGTGAAACCTTCGATGACCGGGGTGGGCATGTAGCGGGCGTACCTGCCGACCCGGGCCAGCGCGAGCACGACGAGCACGATCCCGGCGAGCAGGCCGACCGCGAGAACGCCGCCCGGGCCGTGCGTGTGCACGATCGGCACGAGGACGACGGTCATCGCCCCGGTGGGGCCCGAGACCTGGAGGTTGCTGCCGCCGAAGACGGCGGCTATCGCGCCCGCGACGACGGCGGTCGCCAGGCCGGCCTGCGCGCCGAGACCGGATCCGACCCCGAAGGCCAGCGCGAGCGGCAGGGCCACCACCGCGACCGTGAGACCGGCGATCAGGTCCCGGCCGGGGCTGCGGCGGGCCGGTCGCCAGTCGGCGGGCGAGGGCAGCAGCCCCGCGACCCGCCCGTACAGCAGTCTGGCCGCGCCGGTCACTTCGCCGCCTCCGCCTGGAGCTCGGCCAGCAGCTCACCCTGACCAGTGATCATGTCGGTGAGGATCCGCCGGGCCGCCGCGAGCAGGTCCACCACGTCAGGGGTGGCCAGCGAGTAGACCACTGTGCCCCCCTCCCTGACCGCGCTCACCAGGCCGGTACGGCGCAGCACGGCGAGCTGCTGGGACAGGTTCGACTGCTCCACCTCGATCTCGCCGAGCAGTTCGCGGACCGGGCGGGGGCCGTCCCGCAGGAGTTCGAGCACGCGGATGCGCACCGGGTGTCCTAAGGTGCGGAAGAAGTCGGCCTTGGCCTGATAGAGGGGAACGGGCATCGGGGTCACTCCGCCTCTCCCGCCGCCTCCAGGCTGATCCCGTGGTCGGCGGCCAGCCGCTTCAGGTTGTCCAGCCGGCCGGAGGCGATCTGGACTCCGTGCTCGTCGCCGGCCTCCCGCGCCCGCCGCAGTTCCTCGCGCGTCTCCCCGAGCCGGGCGCGCAGCTCCGCCGTGAACTCGTGCATGTCGTCCTCTCGTCCGTCCGGCGAGGACAGCATATTCCAATATGAAGAATTCTTCAATTCGTCACACCCGGAGGGGCGGGCTCAGGCGGGGCGCGGTGCGAAGGAACGCTGGTCGCGCCGCAGCGGATGGCCCTCGGGGATCTCGACCAGCACGATCGGCAGTCCGTCGGGATCCTCGATCCACATCTCGACCAGCCCCCACGGTTCGAGCCGGGGCGGCCGGGACACCGGCACACCGGCCTCCACCAGCCGGTCGTACTCCTTCTGGACGTCGCGCACCTGCATCCAGATCGCCGTGCCCGGCTCCACGGCGTCCGCGCCGCGCGGGGAGACCTCGAGGAGCCCCTGCCCCAGGAAGAACACCACCCCGGGATCCTCGGCCGCCCCGAACTCCCGGCTGACGGCCAGGCCCAGGACCTCCCGGTAGAAACGGCGACTCTCGGCCCGATCGGCCGGCCGCAGAAGTATGCGGCTGCTCAGCACTTCCATGTGACCGTTGTGCCCATTCGGGGCATGCGGGTGAAGGACGGATTGGGGCAAGCGGCGGCCAAGGCGTTCACGGGCCTTTCGGCCCCTCCGGAAGTGACGGACCGCCGTGCCGCCGGAGGGATGGGAACGGCAGACTGGTCGCCGACGCCCGCTGAGGATCATTTTGGAGGTCCGTATGACTGAAGACACCGCGCCCGCCGGCATGCCGCGCCTGGACAGGCTCGACCGCGAGGAGTGCCTGCGGCTGATCTCCCCGGGCGGCGTGGGCAGGATCGCGTTCAACAACCCCAGCGGGCCGGTGATCCTGCCGGTCAACTACACCGTCGAGCAGGGCGCCGTGCTGTTCCGCACCGCTCTCGGCGGCCCGATGGACGCCGACCTGCGCACCGGGGTCGAGGGGGCCGACTTCATGGTGGCCTTCGAGGTCGACCAGATCGACGAGAGCACCCGGGAGGGCTGGAGCGTCCTCGTCCGCGGCGGGGCCCACCATGTGACCGGCGACGTGAACACGACGGTCGAGACCTGGGCGGGCGGCGAGCGCGAGCTGTACGTCCGGATCGCGCCCGTCGAGATCAGCGGCCGGCGCATCCAGCACGGATAGCCGCGTCATGGACGCCTGGGTCGTGGCCCGGCCGGGGCCGGTGGCGACGCGGCCGCTGGAGCGGGCCGTGCTGCCGGACCCCGTGCCCGGGCCCGGGGAACTGCTGGTCCGGGTCGAGGCGTGCGCGGTCTGCCGCACCGACCTGCACCTCGCCGAGGGCGACCTTCCCCCGAGACGGCCCCGTACGGTTCCGGGGCACGAGGTCGTGGGACGGGTGGCGGGGCTCGGCCCGGACACGGCGGGGCCGCCGGTCGGCACCCGGGTGGGGGTGGCCTGGCTGCGCTCGACCTGCGGCCGGTGCCACTACTGCCTGCGTGGCGCGGAGAACCTCTGCCCGGCGTCCGCCTACACCGGATGGGACGCCGACGGCGGCTACGCGGAGCTGCTGACCGCTCCCGCGGCGTACGTCTACCCGCTGCCGGAGGACACCCCGGCGGAGACGCTCGCGCCGCTGCTGTGCGCGGGGATCATCGGATACCGCGCGCTGGTCCGCGCCGACCTGCCGCCGGGCGGGCGGCTGGGGATCTACGGGTTCGGCGCCTCGGCCCACCTGACCGCCCAGATCGCGATCGCCGAGGGCGCGACGGTGCACGTGATGACGAGGTCGGCGGCGGCCAGGGAGCTCGCGCTCCGGCTGGGCGCGGCCTCCGCGGCGGGCAGCGCGGATCCGCCGCCCGAGCCCCTGGACGCGGCCATCCTGTTCGCCCCGGTGGGCGACCTCGTGCCGGTCGCGCTGGGCGCGCTCGACCGGGGCGGCACGCTCGCGGTGGCGGGGATCCACCTCACCGACATCCCGGTGCTGAACTACCAGCGCCACCTGTTCCAGGAGCGGACGCTGCGCAGCGTCACGGCCAACACCCGCGCCGACGGGCGGGAGTTCCTGCGGCTGGCGGCCCGTCATCATCCACGGGTCACCACGACGCCCTATGCCTTCGACTCGGCCGACCGGGCCCTGGCCGACCTGGCCGCCGACCGGGTCGAGGGAGCGGCCGTCCTGCTCATGGACAGGTGACGGGCGGCACCGGCTCCAGATGGAACAGGCCGCCCTTCACGTCCTCGATGTCGGCGGACGGACGGGGCGTCCTCCCGGCCAGCGCCATCAGCACGTCGGTGGTGGTGACCAGGCCCCGCAGGATGTCGTCCGGCCCGAGCACGGGGACCGCGCCGCAGCCGGAGTCGGCCATCAGCGCGGCGATCTCGGAGAGCGGGGTGTCCGGGGCCGCGCGGGGACACCGCATGCCCCGCACGAGCGTGCGCACCTGCGCCCGGGACTGCTCGGCGGGTCCGCCCGACCAGTTGCCGGCGATGTCCTCCCGCGCGAGGACGCCGACGAGCCGGCAGTAATCGTCCACCACCGGCAGATGATGGACTCCGGCCCGCCACATCAGCTCCCACGCCATCAGCGGCGACTCCTCCGGCTCCACCGTGACGAGCGTCCGGGTCATCACCTCGGACGCCGTCATGGTCTCGACGCTCATCACTTCTCACCGCCTTCCGCCGGACCGGTCCCCCACGGCCCGCCCGCGGAGACGACCCGGCTCACGTCGTCCGTCTCGTACGTCATGGAGGACTCGACGTCCACCACGCCGTCCACCTGCCAGACCTCGTCGATCAGGGCGCGGAGCTGGGACCGCCGCTCCACGCCGCCGTCGAGGTGGACGATCCCGTCCTCGACCCGTACGGCGCACTGCCGCGAATAGCGGGCCACGACCTCCAGGACGTCGTCACGGATGTCCTCCCCCGGCCGGCAGAACGCCCTGATCAGGTCCGACTGTTTGACCAGCCCGGTGATGCGGCCGCTCTGCCCGTCCACCACCGGAAGCTCCTTGATCCTGTTGCAGTGCATCAGCCAGGCGGCCCGGCGCAGCAGGGTGTCCTCGGTGACCGTGATCGCGGGGCTGGTCATGATCTGGGAGACGGTGCGGCCCCTCGCCTTCCTGCGCTCCCTGCGGCGGGACGGGCCCTCGATGAACAGGTCGCCGGGCCGCCGGTCCAGGTCCTTGAGCAGCAGGTCCTCGTCGCTCACCATGCCGATCACGCGCCGGTCCCCGTCCACGACCGGTACGGCGCCGACATGGAACCGGCACATGGCGGTGACCACGTCGCTGAAGGAGGCCGTCGCCTCGACCGCCACCACGAACCTGTTCATGACGTCCCGGACGGTCATCGGCATGGCGTCCTCCTTCGTCTCCCCCAGCCTTGGCCACGACCGGCGGCGGGGCGACCGGCGAACGTCACCGCACTGTGGGACCTATGTCCCGGGAGTGCCATCTGTCAGAGGTCCGCCAGTACCGTGTGAGATGTGCAGAATGCCGCGATCCTTACCGTCGACGACGACCCTTCCGTCTCCCGGGCGGTGGCTCGTGACGTCCGCCGCCGATACGGCGACCGCTACCGCGTGATCCGGGCCGAGTCCGGCCCCAGCGCGCTCGACGCGCTGCGCGAGATCAAACTGCGCGGCGAGCAGGTCGCCGTCATCCTGGCCGACTACCGGATGCCCCAGATGAACGGCATCGAGTTCCTCGAGGCCGCCATGGACGTCTTCCCGCTGGCGCGCAGAGTGCTGCTGACCGCCTACGCGGACACGGACGCGGCCATCAACGCGATCAACATCGTCGACCTCGACCACTACCTGCTCAAACCGTGGAACCCGCCGGAGGAGAAGCTCTATCCGGTGCTGGACGCGCTGCTGGAGTCCTGGCTCGCCGCTCCCGTCGTGACGATGCCGGAGACCAAGATCGTGGGCCATCGCTGGTCGGCGCAGTCGTTCGCGGTGCGCGACTTCCTGGCCCGCAACCTCGTGCCGTACCGCTGGCTGCGCGCCGACGAGGCCGAGGGCGCACGGCTGCTGGCCGCCGCCGGGATGAGCGAGACGGACGTGCCCGTGGTGATCACCACGGACGGCAAGGCCCTGGCGCGGCCCACGGAGGCCGATCTCGCCGCGCACGTCGGCATGGCCACCACCCCGGCCTCGGAGGTCTACGACCTCGCCGTGATCGGCGCGGGCCCCGCGGGCCTCGGCGCCGCGGTGTACGGCGCGTCCGAGGGGCTGCGGACCCTGCTCGTGGAGCAGCGGGCCACCGGCGGGCAGGCCGGGCAGAGCAGCCGCATCGAGAACTACCTGGGCTTCCCCGACGGGGTCTCCGGCGCCCAGCTCACCGACCGCGCCCGCAGGCAGGCGCTGAAGTTCGAGGCGGAACTGCTCACCACCCGCGAGGTCGTCGGCCTCGACCGCAGCGGCTCGGCCACCCTGCTGCGCTTCGGCGACGGCACCGCCGTGACGGCGCACACGGTCGTGCTGGCGACCGGGGTGTCGTACCGGCTCCTGGACGCGCCCGGCCTGGCCGACCTGACCGGCCGGGGCGTCTTCTACGGCGCGGCCGCCACGGAGGCCCCGAGCTGCGCCGGCGAAGAGGTCTACATCGTGGGCGGGGCGAACTCGGCCGGGCAGGCGGCGGTGTACTTCTCCCGGTTCGCCCGCAAGGTGCACATCCTCATCCGGGGCGACGACCTCACCCGGTCGATGTCGCGCTACCTGATCGACCAGATCGAGGCCATTGCGGCGATCGAGGTCCATCCGCGCACCCAGGTGGTCGGCGGCGAGGGCCGCGACCACCTTGAGCGCCTGATCCTGTGCGACGGGCGGACCGGCCGGACGACGTCCGTGCCGGCGTCGTGGCTGTTCGTCTTCATCGGGGCGGAACCGCGCACCGACTGGCTCGGCGACGTGGTCGCCCGCGACGGAAGCGGCTACGTGCTGACCGGCTCCGACCTGCTCGCGGACGGCCGCCGCCCGCCCGGGTGGACGCCCTCCAGGGACCCCTACCACCTGGAGTCGAGCATGCCCGGCGTCTTCGCGGCCGGCGACGTGCGGGCCGGTTCGGTCAAGCGGGTCGCCTCGGCCGTGGGAGAGGGCGCCATGGCGGTCTCGCTCGTGCACCGCTATCTGGAGGACAGATGACCGACCAGCCGAGTGAGCCGACCCTGTCGCCCGGCGAGCTGCGCACGCTCTTCCTGTTCGAGGCGCTGAACGAGGCGCAGCTCGCCCGGCTGTCGGAGGCGGGCCGGGTGGAGCGGCGGCTCGCGGGGAGCAGCGTCTTCCAGGAGGGCGAGCCGGCCACCTGCTTCTTCGTGCTGCTGAGCGGTGCGGTCGCGATGAGCAGGCGGGTGCAGGGCGACGAGGTCGAGGTGAGCCGCACCGACCAGCGCGGCGTGTACGGCGGCGCCACCCAGGCGTACATCACCGGCGAGTTCTCCCAGCTCTACCTGAACACGCTGACCGCGCTCACCGACGCCGAGTTCTTCGTGCTGCCGGCCGAGGTCATCGGGGCGTGCGTGCGCGAGTGGTTCCCGATGGCGATGCACCTGCTGGAGGGGTTGTTCCTCGGCATGCGCGCCACGCAGACGATCGTCGGCGAACGGGAGCGGCTGCTCGCGCTCGGCTCGCTGTCGGCCGGATTGACGCACGAGCTGAACAACCCGGCGGCCGCCGCCGTGCGCGCCACGTCCGCGCTGCGCGGGCGGGTCGCGGGCATGCGGCAGAAGCTCGCCATGATCGCCGACGGGCGGCTGGACGGCAGCCAGCTGCACGACCTGGTGGAGCTGCAGGAGGACGCGGTCAAGCGCGCCGCGTCCGCCCCCGAGCTGTCCCCGCTGGCGCGGTCCGACGCCGAGGACGCGGTGGCCGACTGGCTGGACGACCACGACATCGTCGGCGGCTGGGACCTGGCGGCGACGCTGGTGGCCGGGGGCGTCGACGCGGCCTGGCTCGACCAGATCGCCGGGGCGGTGGGCGAGGACAACCTGGAGCCGGCGGTCCGATGGCTCACCTACACCGTCGACACCGAGCTGCTGATGTGCGAGATCGACGACACGGTCAACCGGATCTCCGGTCTGGTCGCCGCCGCGAAGCAGTACTCCCAGCTCGACCGCGCCCCGCACCAGACCGTCGACGTACACGATCTGCTCGACGCCACGCTGACCATGCTGCAGGGCAAGATCCCCGAGGCCGTGCGCACGGTCAAGGAGTACGACCGGTCGCTGCCGCCCATCCCCGCGTACGCGGCGGAGCTGAACCAGGTGTGGACCAACCTCATCGACAACGCGCTCGGCGCGATGGACGGCGCGGGCACGCTGACCCTCCGTACCCGGCGGAAGGACGGCCACCTGATCGTCGAGGTCGGCGACACCGGCACCGGCATCCCGCCCGAGGTCCGGCCCCGCATCTTCGAGCCGTTCTTCACCACCAAGCCCGTCGGTGAGGGCACCGGTCTGGGCCTGGACATCTCCTATCGGATCGTCGTCAACAAGCACCACGGGGACATCCGGGTGGAGTCGCGCCCCGGCGACACGAGGTTCCGCGTCTACCTGCCCATCGCTGCCTGAAACCGGCCGCGCCGGCCTGACCGTACAGTTGGGGGCATGGGCATGGTCAGCACCGTGGGTCTCGTCCTGCATCCGCAGCGCGACTCCAAGGAGGCGATCGACACGATCGTCGAGTGGGCGCGCAAGCGGGACGTCACGGTGCTCGGGCTACCCGACGAGGTGGGGCGCATCGACTGCAGCGCGGTCTCGGTGGACGCCGCGACCCTGGTCAGGCGGTCCGACCTCCTCGTCAGCCTCGGCGGCGACGGCACGATGCTGCGCACTATGCGCCTGATCGCCGGGCGGCCGACCCCCGTCCTCGGGGTGAACCTGGGACGCCTCGGCTTCCTCGCGGAGATCGACGTGGACGAGCTGGCGCCCGCGCTGTCGGCGATCGACGAGCACAGATACACGGTCGAGCCGCGCATGGCGGTCCGGGCGACGAGCCACGACGGCCGGATGGTGACGGCGTTCAACGACATCGCCCTCGTGCGCATCCCCGGCGACGGGCTCGCGGCCGTCTCCGTCTCCGTCTACGGCGAGCCGTTCGTCCGGTACGCCGCCGACGCCGTGATCGTCTCCACCTCCACGGGGTCCACCGCGTACAGCTTCTCGGCCGGCGGCCCGATCGTCTCCCCGACCGTCGAGGGCTTCCTCGTCGTCCCCGCCGCCGCCCACTCGGCGTTCAACCGGGCCCTGGTCCTGTCGGCGGACGAAGAGGTGACGCTCGACGTGCTCTCCACCAGCGGACAGCTCGCGCTGGAGGTCGACGGCGCGATCGGCGGCCACCTTGGCCCCGGCGACCGGCTCACCGTGACCGCGCTGCGCGCCGCCGCCCGCGTCGTACGGCTCGGGACGACCACCTTCTACGAGCGGGCCCGCCGCAAGCTGCGCGTGAACGGCAGCGCCGAGGTCGACTGAGCCGCCCTCCGGGACTGATCAGGGGGACGGCGTGGGCGCCCACAGGCCCGCCGCGGTCCCGTCGCGCACGTGCCCGCGATAGGTGACCACCTTGCCGTGGATGACGGCGAGGCTCGCGTTCAGCTCGGCGATCCGCGCTTCGACGGCTCGCTCGTGCTCCTCCAGCAGGGCGAGGCGCTCGGACTCGTTGCCCGGCCCCGACCGGACGAGCCCGGCGAACCTGCGCAGCGTGGCGATGGACATGCCGGAGTCGCGCAGCCGGTTGCACAGGACCAGCCACTCCACGTCCGCCGGGTCGTACACCCGCCGCCCGCCCGCCGATCGGGGGATCGGACGCAGGAAGAGCCCTTCGCGCTCGAAGAAGCGCAACGCGTGCACGCTCAGCCCGGTCGCCTCGGAGACCTGCCCGATGGACAGGGCATCCGTATGCCTGGTCATCCGGCGAGCGTACAGCTTGACCTAGAGCACGCTCTAGTTCCTAGCGTCCTCCCCATGACGGCACAGCACAGGATCGGCAGTGGTTTCGGCGCCCGCAGCACCGCGCGCGAGGTGCTCACGGGAATCGACCTGTCCGGGCGGACGGCCCTGGTCACCGGGGGACACTCGGGGCTCGGCCTGGAGACGACGCGGGCGCTGAGCGCGGCGGGGGCCCGGGTGATCGTCCCGGCGCGCAGACCGGCGGCGGCGAAGGAGGCGCTGCGCGACATCCCGCGCACGGAGACTCACGAACTCGACCTGGCGGACCTGCGCGGCGTCCGCGTGTTCGCCGAAACTCTCGTGGAGACCGGCAGGACCATCGACCTCCTCATCGCCAACGCCGGGATCATGGCCTGCCCGGAGACCCGCGTCGGCCCGGGCTGGGAAGCCCAGTTCGCGGTCAACCACCTCGGTCACTTCGCCCTCGTCAACCGCCTGCGCCCGGCTCTGGCCACCGGGTCGCGGGTCGTGTCGGTGTCCTCGGGTGCTCACTTCGCGTCCGGGATCCGGTGGCACGACATCCACTTCCGCGACGGGTACGACAAGTGGGCGGCCTACGGGCAGTCGAAGACGGCGAACGTCCTGTTCGCCGTCCGCCTCGACGCGCTCGGGGCCGCCGCCGGCGTACGGGCCTTCGCCCTGTACCCCGGCAGCATCCTCACCCCGCTCCAGCGGCACATCCCCCGTGCGGAGCAGATCGCCCTGGGCTGGGTCTCTCCCGGCGGCGCGCCGGCGGAGGACTTCAAGACGCCGGAGCAGGGCGCGGCCACGACCGTCTGGGCGGCGACCTCCCCCCTGCTCGACGGTCACGGCGGGGTCTACTGCGAGGACTGCGACGTCGCCGAACTCGCCACCGGCGACACGACCGGCGGACGGGTCGCGCCGTGGGCGGTCGACCCCGGGGAGGCGACCCGGCTCTGGGACCTGTCCGCCGAGCTCACCGGCGTCGACGCGTTCTCCTGAGGCGCGCTTCGCCTCCTCCGGCGGCGGGCGGCGGGCGGCGCGTCGTGACGGGCCGCCTGCCGCCGTGACGGCGGGAGGACTACAGCAGGTTCTCGATCTCGGCCAGTTCCTCCGGCGTGAGCGGGGGCGCGTCGAGGGCCGCGATGTTCTGTTCGAGCTGCCCGACCGAGCTGGCCCCGACCAGCACGGACGTGATCCGCCGGTCGCGCAGGATCCACGACAGGGCGAGCTGGGCGAGCGTCTGGCCGCGCTCGTGTGCGATCTTGTTGAGGCCGCGCAGGGACTCCAGCAGCTCCGGGGTGAGCCGGTCGCGCGTGAGGAAGTGGCCGATCGCCATCCGAGAGTCGGCCGGCACCTCGCCGTCGAGGTAGCGGCCGGTGAGCAGGCCCTGCGCCAGCGGCGAGTAGGCGATGCAGCCCGATCCGGCCTGCTCCAGCGTGTCGAGCAGCCCGTCCTCCACCCAGCGGTCGAGCATCGAGTAGCGCGGCTGGTGGATCAGGAGCGGGGTGCCCAGCTCGCGCAGCACGGCGGCGGCCCGCTCGGTCTGCTCGGCCGAGTAGTTCGAGATGCCCACGTAGAGCGCCTTGCCGGAGCGCACCGCCGTGTCGAGGGCGCCCATCGTCTCCTCGATCGGGGTGTCCGGGTCGGGCCGGTGGGAGTAGAAGACGTCGACGTAGTCGAGGCCCATCCGGCTCAGCGACCGGTCGAGGCTGGCCAGCAGATACTTGCGCGACCCCCACTCGCCGTACGGGCCGGGCCACATGTCGTAGCCCGCCTTGGTCGAGATGAACAACTCGTCGCGATAGGGCAGGAAGTCCGCGCGCAGGTGGCGGCCGAAGTTCTCCTCCGCCGAGCCGTACGGCGGGCCGTAGTTGTTGGCCAGGTCGAAGTGGGTGACGCCGAGGTCGAAGGCCCGGCGCAGGACGGCACGCTGCACGTCGAGGGGGTGACCGTCGCCGAAGTTGTGCCACAGGCCGAGGGAGATCTCGGGAAGCAGCACCCCGCTCCTTCCGCTGCGCCGGTACCGCATGTCGTCGTACCGGGTGGGGGCGGGGGCGTAGGGGTTCGGGATCATCCGCGACCTTTCCTCGTGCGACCGTGGCCCGTCCTTTGCCCGGGCCTTGCTCCAGCAGTACCAGGAAACCGCACGTGTCAACGGCCGGGCAGGCGGGGGCGGCCGGACGCCGAGGGCCGGCGGGGTGCGGGCCGGGCAGGTCAGAGCGGGGGCGCCCCGCCGCGTGCCGTCACCGTACGCCTCTCGGCCGGAACTGGACGCTGATGCGGGCGCCGATCACCTTGGCGGACTTCGGGATCGCGTGCTCCCAGGTGCGCTGGCAGCTCCCGCCCATGACGATGAGGTCGCCGTGGCCCAGCTCGTGCCGCAGCGTCGGGCCTCCCCCGCCGCGCGGGCGCAGCAGCAGCGGGCGTGGCGTGCCGACCGACACGATCGCGACCATGGTGTCCTGCGTGCTCCCGCGTCCGATCGTGTCGCCGTGCCAGGCGACGCTGTCCCGGCCGTCCCGGTACAGGCACATGCCCGCCGTACGGAACGGCTCGCCGAGCTGCTCCTCGTAGTGGGCGTTGAGCAGGTCCCTCGCCTCGGCCAGGACGGGATCGGGCAGTTCTTCGCCCTCGTCGTAGAACTTCAGCAGCCGCGGCACGTCCACGACCCGGTCGTACATGTGCCTGCGCTCGGCGTGCCAGGGCACCGCGTCGAGGAGGCGTTCGAAGAGCGCGTCCGCCCCCTCGATCCAGTGTGGCCGGACGTCGATCCAGGCGCCCCGGGCGAGCGGAGTGCGCCGTACCGACGAACCGAGCGGGCCGGCATGAACACCCTCGCCCAGTCCGGGAACCCCCTCGCCCAGTCCAGGAACACAGTCCAGCAGCGACGCCTGAAAAGCCCTCATGGCCCCAGCATATTCAAACATTCATTCGATCATGCCGGGGCTGGAGGGATGGTGGACCATCTGGTCACAGCAGGCGGACGGGACAGCCCAGCTCGCCGCCCACGCGGTCGAGCAGGACGGCGAAGCCGTCGCGCGTCCGCGGTCCGAAGCGCCGGAAGAATCCGTTGGCCAGGGGAACCCCCCAGCGCAGACGCTCGGCCACGTTGCGGACCCGGTGGACCAGCAGTGTGCCGGCCGGATCGGGGGCGAGGCGGTATTCACCGCGGTACCACCAGCCGCCCTGCACGGCCAGCCGGTCCGGACCCACCTCGACCGTCATCGTGTGCGCGGGCGCGGCGAGCACGAACCGGTCCGGTCCGCCCGTGAGCGTTCCGCCGTGCTCAGCCAGCAGGAAGCAGTTGTGCCGCCCCACGGGCCCCGGCCGTACTCGCAGGATGAGGCCGGCCACCCGGTCGACCGGCGCCTCGACGACGCCGCGCACCTCGCACAGCAGGGTCCCGGCAGACGTCGTCACGGCGCACCGATCCGCGTGTTCTGGAACGACGCCAGGCGCCAGCCGTCGCCCTTCCTGACCGCGGTGAACGTCATGATCGAGTCACGGCCCGGATCGGACCCGCCGTCCGGCAGGGACGATCCCCCGGTCGTCACGACCAACGCCACGTCCGGGCTCAGGAGCCGGATCCTCCGCAGCGGCGCCGCGGCGGCCGGCGCGACCAGCCGGGACCCCTTCAGCGGACCCTCGAACAGTGCCCGGTGGCTGTCCTCGATGGCCCGGCGGCCCTCCATGCGCGCCCCGAAGTACGTCACGTAGTCGGCGTCCTCGGTGAACAGCTCCGCGAAGGCGGCGGCGTCCCCGTCGTTCCAGGCCGCGGTCAGCGCGTCCAGCAGGCGGTGGACGTCGTCGGACACGGTTTCCACCACGGTCTCGGACATGGTTGCGACTCCTCTCGGATGACCGCGAAGCCGCCTATCCTTCGGAGTGCGAGCCCTGATCGGCCGCTTCGCGGTGGTCGGGTCGGGCGCCGGCCGGATGTTGGCGCATCCGGCCGGCGCTTCACTGCCGGTCGAGCTGTCCGGCGTTCGTCTCGATGCTCCAGGTGATCCGGCCGGATCGGATCTCGGCGAGGGTCGCGCGGACCCACTCCAACTCGGCGGCCTTCATCGCCCGGTCGTACTCCACTTCGAGGACCAGCACGCGCGGCAGGCCGGAGCCGCCCAGCGTCTCGATGTGCGCGTCGGCGGCGACGATCGCGCCCTCCAGCGTGGCGGCGCGGGTGCTCAGCGCCCGCTCCGCCTCGGGGACGGGAAGGCATCCCATCAGCGACACCGCGGCCAGGAAGACCTTGGTGTCGCCGTCCGGCTGTTCCAGCAGACGACGCAGCCGGGAGCTCAGCTCGGCCCGCCCCTCCTCGGTCACCCGGTAGACCGTGCGTTCCGGCCGGCGACCCTCCCTGCTGGTCTCGACCGGAGCGATGAGCTCGTCGCGGGCCAACCGGTCGACCGCGTGGTAGAGGCTGCGCGGCAGGCCGCCGATGTAGTCCTTGTGCGTGTCGATGACGAACCGGTGCAGCTCGTAGGGGTGGGCGGGCCGCACGGACAGCAGGGCGAGCACCGTGAGCCCGACCAGATCCCTGTCCGCCCGTCCCATCACTCCCCCGTCGTCCTATTGCAATCCGCACTATAGCGAGACGCAATGCGATGGGGAACCCCCCTGCGCCGAGGCACACCAGCGGCGCCGGCACGGCAAGCCCTTCAGCGATCTCATCGCCCGCGATGCCAACGAGGGCGACACCCGCCTGCTCGTCACCGATTTCCTCTGCGAGGGGCTGGGGTACGACAAATACGAAGATCTGACAACCGAATACCAGGTAAAAGGCGAATTCGCCGACTACGGCATACGCGTGGACGAGCAGCTGGCCGCGTTCATCGAGGTCAAGCGGTGCACGCAGAAATTGGGCGTCAAACACCTGCGGCAGGTGCAGATGTACGCGGTGAACGAGGGCGTCGAATGGATGGTGCTGACGAACGGGCAGGTGTGGCAGGTCTACCACCTCACCGGCGGCCTCCCGGTCGTCGTCGGCCTGGCCCTGGAGGTCGACCTCCTCGACCCCGATCTCCTCGCCTGAGCGGCGGAGGGCAGGGGCGGATGGATCTGTTGCAGATCAAGTTCTGGGAAGCGGGCGACTACCGGCCGGGCACGAAGGGGCACGAACGCCGGTGCGGTTGGGGCGGTTCGTCATGCCCGTCGCCGGCCGAGTTCACCGTCACCGATCGCGCAGGCGCCAGCAATGGCGCCTGCGCGGTCCACGTCGTCCACTACATCAGGGACCGTCTGCGGCACGGCCGCTGACCGCGCCGGCGGCCCCGTCACCCGGTGGGCGCGGGGTCGGCGGCGACCGCGGCGGTCAGCTCGGCCTGGGCCGTCAGCGCCGCGGCGAGGGCCTCGGGGTCGTCGGCGTCGAGCGTCATCGCGCATCCCCTGCGGATCGCGTCGAGGTTCACCGGCCCGCGCCTGGTCGCCCACCAGCGGCCGACGTCCGACCGCCAGATGATCCAGCCGGCGTGGTCTCGTGCGATGTCCTCCAGCGTGGTCATGTCACCCATCTCCAACGGCTGCTCGCGGAAGTGGGCCAAGCTAAGCGCTTTTGAAGCGGTTGGAGTATCAGCCAGAGGACGTCCAATCACAGCCAGTAGCCGCGCGAACACAGAATCTCCCGTAGTGTCGGCGTGTCACGCTGACGCAGTGTGCTGGGGGTGCGACATGCCGGCCAACCACCGCCATCCGCAAAATCGCCGGCTCGCGTGGGAACGCCTGCAGCGCGGGTGGTCCTACGAGGAGCTGTGCGAACGCATTCGTACGTCGATGCGGTCGTGCGACGAGAAGGACACCGGCCTGACGGCCAACACGGTCAGGCGGTGGGAAACCGGCGAGCGGTGGCCGGATCCGCGCTATCGCAAGCATCTGGTGACGATTTTCGACAAGCCCGCGAGCGAACTGGGACTGCTCACCCCCGACGAGATGGCCATGCGGCCGGTCACGGAGGTGGTGGACGAGATACGGAGGCTGCTGAGCATGATCGCCGCAGACGGCATCGACCGCTCCACGTTCCTACGGGGGCTCTTCGGCGCGGGCGTGCTCGCCCCGCTCCTCGGTGAGGGCGGCGAGCGTCTTCCCGCGGCGGTGGAACGCGGGCGCGGGGTCGACGCCGAGTCGGCCGAGGCGTTCGCCCGGGTCGTCGACAAGCAGGCCGCCCTCTACTGGACCTCGCCGCCGGACGACATCTTCCAGGCGTCGGTCGCGCACACGCGGCTCGGCATGAGCCTGCTGCGGGGGGCCCCGGAGGGGGCGGTCCGGCACACGCTGGCCGAGGCGGCCGCGCGCTCTGCCCTGCTGTCGGGCCGGGTCGCCTTCTTCGACCTGGACGACGGCCCCACCGCGGCGCGGCTGTACCGGATGGCCCTGTCGGCCAGCCGGGAGTGCGGCGACCACCCGCTCGCCGCCGCCGTGCTCGCCCACGCGGCGTTCGTGCCGGGGTTCGAGGGCAACCGCACGGACGCCCTGGGCCTGCTGGACGCGGCGTTCGCGCACGCCTGGCACGGCGTCGGCCCGCTGACCAGGGCGTGGCTCCACTGCGTGGCGTCGGAGATCTCGGCCCGCTGCGGCGAGCCGAAGGAGTGCATGCGCCACATCGACCGCGCCGACCACATGGTCGACGCGAGCGGCGACGACCCGTCCTGGCTGGACTTCTTCGAGCGGGCCAGGCTCGACGGCTTCGCCGGCTACAGCGCGCTGACCGCGGGCAACCACGAGGAGGCGGCCCGCCGGCTGCGCAAGGCGCTCGACGACCTGGGACCGAACGGCGGCAAGCAGCGCTCGGTGCTGCTCGCCGACCTCGCCGCCGCGCACGCCTCCACCGACGGCGACCAGGCCGCCGAGCATCTCCGGGAGGCGGTCGACGCGCTCGAGGACCAGTGGTACGCGATCGGGCACGACCGTGTCCGCGGCGTTCTGAAGGTCCTGCCGTCCGCGGCGGCCACCCGGGCGCTGGACGAACGGCTGGTCGGCCTCGGCCGCGCCAGGCACCCCGAGCTCACGATGTGACGCGGGCCCCCGCCCGCCACGCCGCGCGCAGCGCCTCGATCTCCGCCGGAGAGCTCTCACGGGCGATGTACGGGATGTCCAGCAGGTGTCTCGTCGCGGCGGTGGACAGGCGCTCGCGCACGACGGCGGAGTCGTCGAGCACCTGGCGGTACAGCGACGCCCCGTCCATGCAGAAGACGTCCACGAGCGCGATCCTCCCGTCCACCGCCCGGCGGACGTTGCCGTGGTTGAGGTCGATCCCGTCCCACCAGGGCGTCCGGGCCCGCCACTCCTCGTCCACCGTGAGGGCGGTGCGCCGTACGGCGTCGAACGCCTCGTCGCCCTCCCCCTCGCGCCATCGGCGGGCCACCTCCGCCGCCTCCTCCGGCGCGGCCGGGGCCAGGAACTCCAGCACCGTGAGCGAGCCGCCGCCGTCGAGTGCCTCGACCAGCGCCACGTGCGGCAGGTACGGGTTGCCGGGGCAGCGGCGGCACAGTTCGAGGAAGGCCGGATAGGCCGGGTCGAACGGGCAGATCCGCGCCGCGAACAGGCCGCGGGGCGAACGCAGCCCGACGGCCCAGTCGCCCACTCCGCAGGGCGTCCAGCCGAGCCTGGCGAGGCCGGCCAGCGCCTCCCGGTGGTCCACCGCACTCCAGTCCCGGCCGAGCAGCGGCGTGATGTCGGCATCGTGATCGAGCTTCACCCCGGCGACTCTAGATGCTCATCGCCCGGCTCAGCTTCTCCCATCGGTCCAGGTCCGCGCGGAGCATCTCGTGGTGGGCGCGGAGGGCGTCCACCGCGTCGTCGCCCAGGGCGAGCCGCAGCGGCGGCTCGGCCTCGTCCAGCACCCCGAGGATCGCCCGCGCGGCCTTGGCCGGGTCGCCCGGCTGGGTGCCGTCCATGCCGTCCACGAAGGCCCTGGTCACGCCCGCGGACGCCCGGTAGGCGTCGATGGGCTTCGAACGGTGCATGCGGTGGCCGCCGAACTCGGTGCGGAACGCGCCCGGCTCGACGATCAGCACCCGTACGCCGAAGGGCGCGACCTCGGCGGCGAGCGCCTCCGACAGCCCCTCCAGGGCGAACTTGGCGGCGCAGTAGGCGCCGAATCCCGGCATGCTGAGCTGCCCGCCCATCGAGCTCATCTGCACGACGGTTCCGCTCCCCTGGCGGCGCAGATGCGGCAGGACGGCCTTGGTCACGGTCACCGCCCCGAAGAACATGACCTCCATCAGCGCGCGCAGGTCGCTCATCGACAGCTCTTCGACGGCTCCCACCGACCCGTGGCCGGCGTTGTTCACCACCACGTCGATGCGGCCGAAGGCGGACAGCGTCCCGGCCACCGCCGCGTCGACGGAGGCGACGTCGGTGACGTCCAGCCGCGAGGCGCGCACCCGGTCGCCGCCGAGCTCCGCCAGGGCGGCGAGCGTCTCAGGACGTCGCGCCGTCGCCATCACGCGGTCGCCCGCGGCCAGAGCGGCCTCGGCCAGCTCCCGGCCGAAGCCCGCCGAGCATCCGGTGATCAGCCAAACCCGTCCGGTCATGGTCCCGCTCCTCGTTTTCCGTGATCAGTGGGACCACTGTCCGCCGTACGAGAACCGCCGCGCCAACACATGTTCCCTGCGGCGGTTACAGTCAGAGCCTGTGACCCCCGAGTTGCGTCATCTGCGGTACTTCGTCGCCGTGGCCGAACGTCTGAGCTTCACCGTGGCCGCGCGGGAGCTGCGCATCGCCCAGCAGTCGCTCTCCCAGCAGATCGTCGCGCTCGAGCGCGCCCTCGGCACACGGCTGTTCGACCGGGACACCCGGGGCACCCGCCTCACCGAGGTCGGGCGGGTGTTCCTGCCCGAGGCGCGCGCGGTGCTGGCCCGGGCGGACGCCGCCGTGGAGACCGCCCGACGTGCCGAGCGCGGCGAGGTCGGCAGGCTGCACCTGGCCTTCCTCGTTTCCACCGCCAACTACATGATGCCGCCGGTCGTCCGCGCGTTTCGGGAACGCTACCCGGACGTCGATCTCGTCACCGAGGCGGTCGGCATCGCCGATCTCGTCGGCGGTCTGCGGGACGGACGGTACGACGCGGCCTTCACCCGGCCGCCGCTCGTGGACGACCTGAAGACGGTCACGCTGGTCGGCGAGCGCGTCTGCGCGGTCCTGCCGACCGGCCACCCGCTCGCCGGGCGGGCCGAGCTGCGGCTGGCCGACCTGGCCGGCGAGCCCTGGGTGCTCACGCCGCGCGGCTCGTGGGAGCCGTGGCACCGCAAGTACGACGAGGACTTCCGCGCGGCGGGCTTCGCGCCGCGGGTGGTGCAGCGGGCCGACGGCGTGCCGAGCCTGCTCGGCCTGGTCGCCGCCGGGGTCGGGGTCACCCGGCTCGCCCGGTCGGCGCACAGCCTGCGGCGCACCGGGGTCGTGTTCGTGCCGCTCGCCGGGGAACGGGCCGAGACCGTCATGGCCTGGCACCCCGGCCGCTACCGGCGGGCCGTACGGAACCTGCTCGACGTGGCGGTGGGACTGGCCGCCGCGATCGACCTCACGGAGGCCGGTTGAGCCGTCAGTCGCCGTTGTGTTTGCGGACGAGCGCGGGAAGCTCGGCCAGCGAGTCGACGTGGAACAGGCACGCCCGGGCCGCCGTCTCGTCGCGGAGGATGTGGCCCCACGGGCCCCGCCGTACGAGGGCGGTGCGCAACCCGGACTTCTGGGCGGGCCGGATGTCGTTGTCGAGGCGGTCGCCCACGTAGAGGACGGACTCCGCCGGGCAGCCGGCCTCCGCCACCAGCCGGTCGAAGAAGGACGCGTCGGGCTTCTCCACACCCCAGCCGTCGGAGGTGCCGATCACGTCGACGGGCAGGTCGAGGGCGCGCAGGATGGTCTCGGCGCGGGCGGTCTGGTTGCCGGCGAGGCCGACGCGCAGCCCCATCTCCCGCAGCTCGGCCAGGCAGGGCCGGGCGTCGGGGTAGAGGTTCTCCTCGCCGAACGTCTCGGCCTGGCCTTCCCGGGCCCGGCGTTCCCGCTCGGCGTGGAGGTCGAAACCGGGCCGGAAGTGCTGGAAGGTGTCCCGGTAGTCGCCGCCGCGCGCGATCACGGCGCCGAACACGGCGGAGAAGGTGTGCCGCGGGACGCCCAGCCAGTCGGCCCAGGTGCCGTACTCGCGGGTCTCGTCCACCAGGGTCTCCCCGACGTCGAAGAAGACGGCCTCCAGCCGCATCGGTACCTCCCGTCTCTCCCGCTGCATGCACCTTACGCGGATTCGGTCGGCCTCCACTGCCCTGTCGGACAGGACCGAAGCCGCCTGCGGCACAGAAGAAGATTCGGCTCCGGCATGGACAGAGGACGGCGGCGGAGGACAGGCTGGACGGGTACGCCTCACGAGCCTTGGGAGCCGCGATGAGCCTGTCCGACCTGCAGCCCGTGCCCGCCGACCAGCTCGCTTTCCGGCTGCCGCCGACCTTCGCCAACGCGGAGGACGAGCGGCGCCACCGCAAGGAGCGGCTCGCGGCGGCGCTGCGGCTGTTCGGGAGGTTCGGCTTCGAGGAGGGCGTGGCCGGCCACATCACGGCCCGGGACCCGGAGCACACCGACCACTTCTGGGTGAACCCGTTCGGCATGTCGTTCAAGCAGATCAAGGTCAGCGACCTGATCCTGGTCAACCACGAGGGCCAGGTGGTGGAGGGCCGCCACCACGTCAACCAGGCGGCGTTCGCCATCCACTCGATGGTCCACCGGGCCAGGCCCGACGTGGTCGCCGCCGCCCACTCCCACTCGGTGTACGGCAAGGCCCTGTCGGCGCTCGGCACGCTGCTCGAGCCGCTGACGCAGGACGCGTGCGCGTTCTACGAGGACCACGCCCTGTTCGACGACTACACGGGGGTGGTCGTGGAGACCGAGGAGGGCCGCCGCATCGCGCAGGCGCTGGGCTCGCACAAGGCGGTCATCCTGCGCAACCACGGGCTGCTGACCGTGGGCGACAGCGTGGAGGCTGCGGCCTGGTGGTTCATCACGATGGAACGAAGCTGCCAGGCGCAGCTCGCGGCCAAGGCCGCCGGGCCGACGGTGCCGATCTCGCACGAGAACGCCAAGCTCACGCACGGCCAGATCGGCAACGACGTCGTCGGCTGGATCAACTTCCAGCCCCTGCTGGACCAGATCCTCGCCTCCGACCCCGACCTGCTCCACTGACGCTTTTCGCACCGAGCACGGGGCCCGGGCCCCGGATGCCGCCGGGGCCCGGGCGACAATCGGCTACGGCATGGGCACGGTGTCCTTCCACGTGGTGCCGGCGCCCCGGTAGGCGTTCACCCTGGAGGTGATCTCGGCCGGGGCCACGACCTCGTTCTTGCTGAAGTAGAACCAGTCGACCTGCTGCGTGTAGACGCGCGGGGTGGCGCTGCCCAGCAGCCCGCCGGAGATGAACCAGAGGTTGAAGTTCACCGACTGCGGCGTCTCGGGGTAGTAGTCGCCGCCGTGCTCGGCGAACAGCGTGCCGTCGATGTAGTAGCGGACCGTGCCCCCGGAGACCTGCAGCACGAGGTCGTGCCAGCCGGCGTAGCTCGCCGTCCGCTCGGTGTGCGTGTTGACCGCGAGCCAGGGCTCGTTGCGGTAGGTCTCCCAGGTCGTGGTGTACATGATCGGGCCCTGCGCGCCCCAGCCGCCGTTCGGCAGGTACTCGAAGTCCTGCTCGCTGTAGTCCGGGTCGAGGTCGTACGCGAGGGGCGTGATGGTGAAGAACGTCTCCACGATGTTGTCCCCGTCCGGTCCGCTGTCGGGGGCGTCGGCGAACTTCACCCGTGCGGCGTACGTGCCCTCGAAGAACTTTCGCTGGTGCAGGAACTCGGCCTGCGAGGTGCCCCCGGCGGTGCCGTCGGTGGCCGCCCGCAGTTGCAGCGCCTTGTTGCTCCCGCTCACGACGGGGAAGCTCACGTTGGACGCGGGCCAGCTCGCGCCGGGGACGCCGGGGCCGCCGCTGTTGGTCCGTACGGTCCAGTTGTGCGCCGCGATCTGCGGGTCCGACGAGGATGCGTACGCGAAGTCGTCGAAGACGACCCCGCTGCCACCGCCGGGGCCGCCCGGCGAAGGCGAGGTGGAGGGCGACGGGGACGGCGAGGGGTCGGTCGCACCCGCGGGCGGGGTGCCCCACACCAGCGTGCCGCCCTGGTGGACCGTGACCTTGTCCCAGTCGCCGTACGTCGTCCGCGCGGGGCCGAAGGAGTAGTCGTCGCTCTGCCGGATCGTCTGCCAGTCGGACCGGTAGAAGCGCAGCTGCAGGTCGCCGGTCGACGCGCCGGGGGCCAGGGTGCCGGAGGTGAAGCCGACCTCCAGGTAGCGGTCGGCCGTGGCCGTACCCGGCGAGATCGTCTGGAAGGTCCCGGTGACGGTGGAGCAGGAGACCACCGCCCACGAGCAGGCGAAGCGGTACTGCTGCGCCGGTGAGTCGGCCCTGAAGTAGTAGCGGATCTTCACTGTGTTCAGCGGCACCGCCGTGGTCCCGCTGTTGACCAGGTCGAACCAGGGCTCCACCTGGTCGGCGGTGGCGCCGGTGGCGCTCGTCTTGTAGCGCAGGCGCAGCGACTGGGCCGCCTGGGCGGGCAGGGCCACGACCAGCGCGGCCAGCAGCACGGCCGCGAGGCCGCCCCATAAGAGCTTTCGTGACACCGCAGTCTTCCTTTCGTGGGGGGTGGGTTGCGGAGTTCAGGGGATGACCGGCCCCGGCCGGACGCCCAGGGACTCCAGATGAGGGGTGAGTCTGCGCAGGAAGTCGCGGTAGTCCCCGGCCGTGCCCCAGGCCACCTCGGCAAAGGCGCACAGCCGAGGGAAGGCCATCGCCTCGACGTGCTCGGGCGTGGGCATGTACTCGGTCCAGAGCTGGCACTGCACCCCGAGGATCCGGCCGGTCGCGCCCTCGGGGGCCGGGGGCGGCGTGAACCCGTAGACGTCGGCGAGGGAGAGCATCCGGCCGTGCGGGCCGGGGGCGTCGGCCGGATAGTCGAGGTAGGTGCTGGTGTGCGGGGCGAGCACGACGTCGAGCCCTTCCAGGGCCGCCCGCGGTCCGCTCTCGTGGTCGAGCCACGTCATCGCCGTGACGCCGGGGGGCCCACCGGGTGTGTCGTACCAGTGGATCGGGCGCCGGCCCCGGGAGGTCACGTACGCGCCGACGGTGGAGATGAACCACGCCCGCGCGGCGTCCGGGCCCGGCAGCCCGAGCTCGGCGATCCGCCGCAGCGCCGCCTCGCTGTGCTCCCACTCGTCCGGCGGGCACTCGTCGCCGCCGAGGTGGACGTACTCCCCGGGAAACAGGTCCATGACCTCGTCGAGCACGTCCCGGCAGAAGCCGATCGCCGCCTCCTCAAGGTTGAACACGTGCGGGCTGATCCCCCACGAGTCCCGTACGGGCAGGCGGCGTGACGGGTGGTTGCCGAGCCAGGGATAGGCGGCGATCGCCGCCTGGGCGTGCCCCGGCATCTCGATTTCTGGCACGATCGTGACGAACCGGTCGGCGGCGTACGACACGATCTCCCGGATGTCCTCCTGCGTGTAGTGCTCTCCGCTGACCTCGGTGAGCCGGGGATAACGCTTGATCTGCAGCCGCCAGCCCTGGTCGTCGGTCAGGTGCAGGTGCAGCCGGTTGAGCCGGTGGACCGCCAGCAGGTCGATCAGCCGCAGCACGAAGTCCTTGGGCATGAAGTGCCGGGCGACGTCGAGCATGACCCCGCGCCAGGAGTGCGCGGGCCGGTCGGTGATCCGGCACAGCGGCGCCTCGGGGCCGAGCGCCGCCAGGGTCCGCTGGCCGTAGAAGCGCCCTGCGGGTCCTCCCGCCGTCAGCTCCGCGCCGTCCGGCGTGACGTCGATCCGGTAGCCCTCCTCTCCCAGCCGGGGATCGCCGGGCGCGTGCCGTACGAGGCCGTCGTGGAGCGTGACGGTTCCCCCGAGCACGGCCGCCTCGCGGGGCCGCGGAATCATCATCTGGGTCATCCCTTCACCGCGCCCGCGATCATCCCGGAGGACACGCGGCGCTGGAGCACGAGGAAGACGAGCAGGACGGGGAGCATGAACAGCGTGGCGGCGGCCATGGTGGCGCCCCAGTCGGTGCCGAAGACGTTGGCGAACCCGGACAGCCAGATCGGCAGCGTACGGTCGCCCTGGTCCTTGATCATGAGCGCGTTGGCGAAGGCGAACTCGTTCCACGCGGTGATGAAGCCGAACAGCGATGTGGACATCAGGCCCGGCGCGAGCAGCGGCAGCACCACCCGGCGGAACGCCTCGGCCCGGCCGCAGCCGTCCATCAGCGCGGCCTCCTCCAGCTCGGGCGGGACCGCCGCGATGAACCCGCGCAGCGTCACGATCGTGAACGGCAGCGTCGTGACGAAGTACACCAGCGTCAGCGTCGGCAGCCGGTCGAGCATGTCCGCGTCGCGGGCGATGATGTAGACCGGCACGAGCAGCGCCGACCAGGGAGCGGTCTGTGCGACGAAGACCATCAGGATGAACCCGCGCCGCGCCGGCCAGCGCAGCCGGGCCACGGCGAAGGCGGCCGGCAGCGCCACGACCAGCGCGAGCACCACCGCGCCGAGCGTGACCGCCAGGCTGTTGCGCCAGAACGTCCAGAACCCGGCGGCCCGTACGGCCGTCGCGAAGTGGTCGAGGGTCGGCCGGGCGGGCCAGAACGCCGGGGTCTCGGTGAGGATGTCCACCGTCGGCTTGAACGCGGTGATCACCATCCAGTAGACGGGGAACACCGACACCGCCAGCACACCCACGGCTGCCAGGTTGAGTGCGGCCCTCCTCACGCTCCCTCCTCCCGGAACATGCGGCGCAGGTGGACGACCAGCACCGCGAGCAGCATCAGCACGGTCAGCGTGGAGACGGCCGATCCCAGGTCGTACCGGTGCAGCGACTGCGCGATCTGGAACGCGTAGACCGGCAGCGTGGCGGTGGCGCCACCGGGGCCGCCCTTACTGATCGCCCAGATCTGCGCGAAGCAGGTGAGGACCCAGATGACCTCGAGCGACGTGATCAGGCCGAACAGCGGGCGCAGGATGGGGAACGTGACCCGGCCGAAGACCTGCCACGGCCCGGCCCCGTCGATCCGGGCCGCCTCGTAGAGCTCTCCGGGAATGGTGGTGAGTCCCGCGTAGAGGGTGAGCGCGGCGAACGGCACCGACTGCCAGACCACCAGCGCGACCAGGATCGCGAAGGTCGCCCGTCCGTCGGCGAACCACGTGTAGTCGCGGAAGGAGTCGAAGCCGAGCCGCACCAGCACCCAGTTGACGACGCCCAGGCGCGACTGGAAGAGCCACTGGAAGATCGTCGTCGCGGCCAGCACCGGCGTGGCCCAGGTGAGCACCATCCCGCTCATGACGGCCAGCCGCATACGGCGCCCCAGATGCGGCAGCATCAGCGCCACCGCGGTGGCGATCACCATGATCAGCACGACGTTGGCGGCCGTCCACAGGAAGGTCCGCCGTACGACCGCCCAGAACTCCGGCCCGCCGAGGGCCTCGGCATAGTTGGCGAGGCCCGCGAAGGCCGCCCCGCCCCTGATCAGCTCGCCCAGCCGGAAGTGCTGGAAGGAGATCACGACGCTGCGGGCCAGCGGGTAGACGAGCAGGCACGCGAACGCGGCCAGGGCCGGGGCCACCAGCAGGTAGGGCCAGAACGCGCCTTTTCTGCGGGTTCTCGCCTCGACGACGAGGGCGGGACGGGCCGTGCGGGCGAGGGCGCGCGCCATGTCAGGACCTGGTGTTGAGGATCGTGGTGATCACGCCGGAGGCCTCCTTCGCCGCGGTGGCCGCGTCGCCTCCGGTGAGCACCTTGGTCATGTACTCCTTGATGACGTTCCTGGCCTCCACGGCCGCCCAGTTGGGCGAGTTGGGCGTGGCGTGCCCGACCGCGGCCCCCGCCGCCATCGCCGCGGTGGCCTCGTCGCCGCTCAGGACCCCGGCGTACGAGGTGCGGTTGGGCACGTAGCTCATCTCCTTGGCCATGTCGAGCTGGAACTTCTCCCCGGCCAGGGCCTTGACCACCTCGTACGCCTCGTCCGGGTGCGCGGACGCCTCGGGGATGATCAGATCGGACCCTCCGGTGAAGACGGCGCCCGGCCTGTCCGCGGTCTTGCCGGGGATCGGGAAGAAGCCCAGCTTGCCCTTGAGGTCCGGGTTGGCCTTCTCGATCGCGACCGCGCCGCCGGGCGCGGAGATGATCTGCGCGACGTCGCCCTTGCCGAACACGTCGGCCTGCGGCGGCCTGGCCTCGTCGGAGTCCCTGGGCCCCTTGCCGAGCGCCTGGAGCCGTTCGTAGAACGCCATCCCGGCGAGCGCCTGCGGCGTGTCGAGCGCGCCCTTCCACTGGCCGCCCTCTTCCACGGCGAGGTCGCCGCCCTCGTCCCAGACGAACCCCGCGAGGGTGTACCAGTTCTGGCCCGGCAGGTAGATGCCCTGTACGCCGCCCTTGTTCAGCCTGGTCGTGACGTCGATCCACTCGTCACGCGTCTTCGGCGGGGAGGTGACGCCGGCCTTGGCGAACAGGTCCTTGTTGTAGACGACCACTCGGTTGGCGGCGTACCAGGGGATGCCGTACTGCCTGCCGTCGATCTTCCCCGGCTCGGCCAGGCCGGGCAGCCAGTCGGCGCCGCCCAGGTCGGCGACCTTGCCGGTGAGGTCCCTGACCCCACCGCTGGCGGCGTACTCGGCGACCTGGGTGTTGCCGACCTCGATGACGTCGGGGGCGTCCTTGCTGGCCAGCGCACTGATGACCTTCTGCCCGATGCCGTCCCACTCCTGGCTCTGGACGTTCAGGGTGATTCCGGGATGCGACCGCTGGAAGTCGTCCGTGAACCGCTTCACGATCGCGTCCGACAGGCTGTCGCGCATGAACCACACGGTCAGCGTGGTCGTACCGGTCTGTCCGGATGTCCCGGGCTCGGACGCCGAGCCGCAACCGGCGAGCGCGAGGCTGAACGCGGCCGCCGCGGCGAGGAGGCGTAACCTCATCGGTCCTCCCAGTGGTCAGTTATTGGTAAACCGTTGAGAGGAGAGTGGTCTTAACCAGTCAGGCTGTCAAGGGGCGATATTTCGGCTTATTGCCAGGCCGAGATGGGGAGGATTGGTCAACTACTGGTAAGGTCTGGGGGGTGCAGAGACTCCCAGCGGGCCTCAAGCGCGACCGGGTCAGAGACGTCCTGCTCGACCTGATCGCCGACAAGGAGCCCGGCACCGCCATCCCCTCGGAACGCGACCTGTCCCGGGAACTCGGCGTCTCCCGCCCGACTCTCCGCGCGGCGATCGACGGGCTCGTACGGCAGGGCATGCTGGTGCGGGAGCACGGGCGGGGAACGTTCACCGGACGCCGGAAGGTCACCCAGCCCCTCGCGGCCGGCGACGACTCCTTCCACGCCCCCGCCGCCGAGGGGAACTGGCTCAGCCGCATCCTCGAGTTCGACTCCGCCCCGGCCACCGCCCGGCTGGCGCACCGCCTGCAGGTCTCGCCCGCCGACCCGGTCCTGCGCGTCGTACGGCTACGCCTAGTGGACGACGAGCCGATCGCGATCGAGCGCATCCACCTGCCGCACCGCCTGGTCGAGTCCCTGCGGCCCGAGGACATGGTGTCCGGGTCGTTCTACCGGTTCCTGCGTACGAGGTTCGGCATCGACGTCCGCCGCGCCACCCAGAGCATCGAGCCGACCGTCACCGACGAGACCGAGGCCGAACTGCTCGGCGTCCCCCAGCACGCTCCCGCTCTGCTCATCGAGCGCACGGCCCGCGAGGCCGGCGGCCGTGTCGTGGAGTTCACGAGGTCCATCTACCGCGGCGACCGCTACCGGATCACCTCGGAACTCCACTTCGACGACTCCTCCGGCTGACACGGAGGCGGTCACGCAGAGTGCTGGAGATATGCGAAAACGGTGATCGGGAGGTCTCTGATCAGCCACACTGGGTGCCGCACACCCCCCAGAAAAGGCGATGGGGAGCGGCCCTTCCGGGCGACTCCCCTGCCTAAGTCCTCTTGAGAGTACTTTCCCCGGCGGGCTGTGCGCAAGCAGTAACGCCACAGTCACTCAGCCGAAGGGGTACCTCGCCGATGGGAGCCGTCAGCAGCAGGCCTGAAACCGGTGCCCTGGTCACCGCCAGGGTGCAGGAGTTGCTGGAATCGTGGCGTCCCTGGCAGCGCCGCCTGTGGGACGTGGGCACGGTCCTCGCCCTGCGCGAGGCGGTGGAGGCGGCCGACTGGGTGGGACGCCACGTCCTCTCGCAGGCCTCCCTCGCCTGGTACGCCCGGGAGTCGCTGCTCCCCAGGCTCAGGACCGACAGCGCATTGGGGGACGGGCTGATCCGCCGGCACCTGCACCAGATCTGTGTCAGGCCGATCAAGCCCGGCGCCCGCAGCCAGCGCGCGCTGGCGCTCCTGTCGGACCTCGTGGCCGACGGCTATCTTCGTCGTTGGCGCGATCTCCTTACTTCTGACCGCGTTCATGTGGAACGTTCCGCCCGGTGCGTCGCCGCTCACCTACTGGACGAGGGCTTTCATCAGGATTTCCTCCGGCGTGAGATCAAGACACGGCTCGCCGGATCGACCGACCCGGTCGACCTGATCGATCTCCTCATCGAACTCGAATCCCGCGGCGAGCTCGACTACGAGGGGGTGATCGTCCTCCAGGACAGGGTGCCCGCGCCGCAGGTGGCACTGAAGTCCTCGCACTGGCTGTCGCAGGAGGAGGTACGCCGGCGGCTGCTGACGGAGTTTCCACAGGTCACGGGTGTCCGCGCAAGCGGAGGCCTGCTGTTCCGCGTACGGGCTCGCGACCACGTCTCGGCCGTGCAGCAGGTGACCGAGTTGTTCGACCGGGTCCGCAACAGGGTGCGTTACCGGCGGGGGCAGACGGCGCTGGACGTCTACCCCAAGGTGTTCATCTCGGGGCTGGCCGAACCACAGGACTTCCGGCGGGGCGACCCGGCGGTGACCGTGCTGTCGCTGGAACGCGTCGGCGTGCTCTACGACCTGCCCGACGCCGGTGCGCACGGGCTGCGCATCGACGACGCGCTCGAACTCGCCGCGCCGCTCACGGAGAGCTCGCCGAGCACGGCCGTGGCAGGGGCCTGGGCCGCCATCGAATCGCTGCTCTTCTGCGACACCGACGAAGCCGACCGCGAGGAGGGGCGGGCGGTGGCCGCGGACCGGGCCGCCGCGCTGGTGGCGGCGGGCTGGCCACGCGCCGAACTGACCGCCCTGAGCTACGACGCCCGGATCCGCGAGGAAGATCCTCGCCTGTGCCGTGACCTCGACGTGATCGGCGGCAACAACCGCGAGCGCGCCCGGCGGATGGTCCGGTGGCTGACCGCGGAGCCGGTCGTGCGCGTGGACGACCCCGTGACCACGGCCGCGCTCGGACGGATGCGCGAGCTGGTCGCCGCACCGTCAGTGACCCTCGGGCGCGTGGAGCGCTATCTCCGCGGTTGCTTCCGGCGCCTCTACCGCCAGCGCAACATCGTGCTGCACGGCGGTTCGACGCGATCGATCGCGCTGCCCTCGACCGTGCGGACGGCAGGGCCGCTCGTGGGCGCCGCACTGGATCGGCTCGCGCACGGTCACGCGGTCTCGGGCGTCGCTCCGCTCGACATGGCCGGCCGCGCGGAGCTGGCCCTGCGGGTGGTGGAGGACGCCGACGGCTGGGGGCCGCACGAGTTGCTCGATGCCTGAAACCCGACGTACTGCGGCGTCCTGTGCCGTCGGCGTCGACGTCGGCCGGGCCGGTCGGGCACCTGCCGCGGCCGTGTCGTCGCGGGGTCGGATCAACCGCCTCCCCGGGTGACCTTGGCGCGTAGGTCGAGAACGGCACGGTCGGCGGCGGCCCGGCCGGAGATCCAGCCCTCCCGGTTACTGATCGGGCCCGCGCCGACCATCGTCAGTGTCGGGAAGAGCTCCTCGACCCTCGCCTCGACCTCGGCCTCCCGGGCCGCCAGCACCGGCAGCAGGTCGCGCCCGGTGTCGGCGGCGGCCTCCCGCATCGCCTGTCCCGTCGCCTCCCGCAGCCGCTCGCCGATGCGCTGGGCGTACGCCGCGAGGAAGGACTGCCGGAACGACCGCGTGCGGGAACGGCCGAGGCCGTCACGGCGGGACCCCGCGAGCCTCATCGCCGTCGTGGCCTGCACCAGCAGGGAGGTGAACAGCACCTCCACCGCGGTCAGGTCCGCGGGGAACCCGAGCACGGTGGCGAACCCGAAATGCCGGCTCCATACCGAGCGGCAGTGGTTGGCCGAGGCGATGACGTCCAGCAGCATCGCCTTCGGGCCCTCGTAGGGCGACTCGACGCCCAGCCGGCGTCCCTCCGGCCGCCCGGCTCCTGCCTGGCCGTCCGTCCGGGCGGCCAGCAGCGCGGCGTCGATGCTGTGCCGGGCCATCAGCGACTGGGCCGCGGCGGTGAACGTCTCGGCCTCCGCCTCGAACTCGGTCGACTCGGCTTTGGCCAGCAGTGCCCGCACCCGGGCGAGCATCCGTTCGTCCACGGCGCCGCCGCGGGAGCCCGGCGTACGCCGGGCCGTTCCCGGCACCGGGCACAGCCGTTCCAGCGGCGGCAGCGTGGCCAGAAGGCGGACCACCCGCAGCGCGCAGGCGACCATCGCGATCCGGTCGCCGTCCTCGTGCAGGTACTCCTCGTCGCGGCTCCACCACACGGTCGCGCCCATGGCCGCGAGCTGGTCCAGCCAGCGCTCGTCCACCGTCGCCGCGGCGTAGGCCCGCATCTCGGCCGCGACGGCGTCGGTCACGAGGCGGACGTGCCGGGCCTCAAGCCGCCGTCCCACCAGCCGGACGACGTCGGCGGGCTGCCAGCCGCGCTCCCAGGCGAGTGTCACGTGCCGGTTCAGCGCGTCCAGCAGAGCACGGTCCACGACTTCGCGCAGCCCCTGGCCCTGTGCGAGGACCTTCACGCATCGCCGGAACTCGGTCTCGTCGTGGCGGCGCGTCGCCTCCAGCGCTGCCGACAGCAGCTCGGCCACCAGCTCCTCCGCCGCCCGCCCGGGGGACTGCGACGACCAGGGGAAGCTCCAGGCGGCCTCCCCCGGCGGCCCGAGACTCCGCCGCCGGGTGTCTTCCCGCTCTCCGGCTCCACGCCGCCGGTTCGCCCCGATCATCCGCTCGCCCTCCCCCGATCGGCGCCCCTCCGGGGGCCCTCGACGGCCGCCCGGTCGGGTCGTGCGAGCGATTCTGTCAGGCCCGGCCACCGGCTCCGTGACGTTATCCACAGGCGGTCACAGGGATCCGAGCAGACGGAAGCGTTCGGCCACGATCAGCGTGTCGTCGTCGATCAACGGTGGTCCGCCGAGGACGGCGGACATCTCCGGGCCGGTCCAGAAGCGCTCGTGGGCGGCCCGCCACTGGGCGACGGTGTCGTACCCCTCGCCCTCGTCGCGGGCGAACGCCTCGTCGACCTCGCGGATCGGCACCACCCGCACCTGGGTCGTCTCCAGGAGCGCCACGCGCCGCCCGGCGGAGTCGATCAGCGCGGTCCACCGGCCGGCCGCCGGGAGGGGGTCGCCGCAGTGCTCGTAATCCGCCAGCAGGCCCGCGGTGGCCGTCTTGTCCCCGCTCAGGATCGCCGCGACCAAGCGCTCGCGCAGCGGCCCCGGGAACGCGAACTCGGCCACCGGCGGCTCGCCCAGCGGGAAGAACGCCTCCGCACGCCAGCTCTCGCCGTCGAAGACCCGCAGCGTCACGCCGCCGACGAGCGTCGTCACGGGCAGTCCGGCCGCCAGGTCCGCCGCGACCCCGGCGTCGGGCTGGCCGCCGAGACCCTCCGCGACCGTGAGGTGCGGCACGATGTCGCCGAACCGGCCTCCGTACGGCGGCGCCTCCGGCCAACGGCCTGCCACCGCCTCGGTGAGCTCCCGCAGCGGCCCGTCCGGTTCCGGTGCGAGGTAGAGCACGTCCGGGAAGCGGCCGACGTCCCCGAACGCGACCTCGAACGGCCGCCGCGCCGCGAACAGGTCGCGCAGCGCGGCGAGCACGCCGTCGTCGAGGCGTTCTCTCGGGAGGAACGGATACAGGACGGTGACGTGCGCGGGCATGCCGTACGCCGCGGAGGAGTCGTAGCGTTCCCGCAGGTCCCGGACCAGGGGCTCGGCCGAGGGGACCTCCACCACCAGGGCGGTCTCCCCCATCTCGAAGGGTGCCATGCCCGCCATCCTCCCGCCGGAAGGTCACGCGTACGACCGGATGCCGCTGCGGCGCATCACGTACCCCTCTGGGCATTTACATGGAGGATTCAGCCAGATTAAATCTTTATTTCCAGATACATGGTGATCTGGGCCACATTGGTGCCGAGCCTGATCGTGCGAGGAGTGGTGCCCGATGGTGTTGTCGCTGGTGAAGCGGATGGTCTTCGCTCTCGGCCAGGGATTCGTACGGCTCGGACGGTACTGGGCCGCCCAGTTCGGCGTCGCCTGCACGCTGACCTGGACCCCCGACGCGGCCCACCTCGCGCGCGAGCAGGAGGAGACCGAGCACTGGGACTGGTCGATCCCCTACCACTGGTACGAGACCTCCCGCTGACGCCGCGCCGCCGCGTACCGGCCGAGCCGATGCCCCGGCGGATCGCCGATTCCCCGGCACGGGGTGACGGGCGGCCGCGCGGTCAGGAAGCTCCGGCGACGAGCCGACGTCACGAGACGAAGTCCGGGCACCGGAACGCGAAAAGCCCAGGCCGAACGGCCTGGGCTTTCGATGTGGTGCGCCGCCAGGGACTCGAACCCCGGACCCGCTGATTAAGAGTCAGCTGCTCTAACCAACTGAGCTAGCGGCGCCCGCCCCACAAGAGTAGCGGCATCCGGAGGTGTTCCGCGCCACGGCGCGACCGATCGCACCGGATGGCGGGCGACCAGATGATGTCCTGCCCTTACGTGTCCGGGATGTTCTCCTTCTCCCCATCGGGTACGGAGAGTGACGACGAAGGGAGTGAGCACCATGACACCGGATCTCTGGTCGTATTCCGACACCGTGAGCGGCACGGGTCAGCAGATGGACATCGCCGGATACGACGTGCAGGCCGTGGACGGGAAGATCGGCTCCGTGGACGAGGCCACCTATGAGGCGGGCCAGAGCTACATCGTCGTGGACACGGGCCCGTGGATCTTCGGCAAGAAGGTCATGCTGCCCGCGAGTGTGGTGACGAGGATCGACTTCCAGGATCGCAAGGTCTTCGTCAGCCGCACCAAACAGGAGATCAAGAACGCGCCGGAGTTCAACGAGACGGCGATGAGCGAGCCGGGCTACCGGGACCGCGTCGGGGAGTACTACGGGCGTTTCCCCCGCACTTCGTCCATGTGATGGCGGAAAGGGGCCGCGCCGCCGTGGCGGCGCGGCCCCTTTCTTCTTCCCACCGGAGGCCCCTCCCGGCCCCTCCTCCGCATGGACCGGGCGGCGGCCGGAGCGGGCCTTTCAGGGCCAGGCGCTGTCGGGCCGAGGTGTCGTAGGGGCGATGATGCGCAGCCGCTCCAGGAGCGTGACGAACGTCGAGGCGTACGGCGACGGCGCGGCGACCGAGGCGACCCGGTCCCAGTCGACCTGCTCCCGCATGGCGCGGACCATCGGCAGCAGCGAGCCGTAGTCGCAGGCGTGCTCGGACAGCGGCAGTATCCAGGAGATCACAAGATCGGTGGCTTCGAGGACGGGCAGGCTCAGCGCGGCGGTGTTGATCGGCTCGGATCGAGCGATCATCGCCTCGGTCACCGGCCTGTCGGCGAGTGAGAAGATCAGGTCGACGAGCACACCTTCCTCGTCGAACGCCTTGACCAGCCAGTCCTCCGGTGGTTTCGCGGTCCGGAAACCCAGGCTCTCCAGGGTTTTCAGCGCGAGCGGGACGTCTTCCTCGACCAGGGCGAAGTCGACGTCGTGCAGTGATGGCGCGGCGCCCCTCGCGTAGCCGGCGCAGCCTCCGGCCAGGGCGAAGCGCACCCCGGCCTCCTTGAGACCGGCCCCGGCGCGCTTGAGCGTTTCAAGAATCGCGTCGGTGACTTCGTGACTGTGACTACCCACTCACGTCGCTTGCCCAGCAATGTTCGCCGCAAACAATCCCGGGTAGGGCGCGCTCATGACCGAGACCCTCCAGGAGATCAAGCGCGAGTACGAGGGCGAGGAGAGCCGTCCACTCGCCTCGTACACACGGGTTCTCGCGGTGTACGGCGGAGCCGTAGGGGCGCTGCTGGCCGCGGCGAAACTGACGGGCCGCACCGGCCCCGAGAAGATCAAGGTGATGGACCTCATGCTCATGGGGCTGTTCACGCACCGGCTCTCGCGGACGCTCGCGAAGGACCCGGTCACCAGCCCCATTCGCGCCCCCTTCACCCGGTACGAGGGGGTCTCCGGCCCGGCGGAGCTCAAGGAAGAGGTCCGCGGCCATGGGCTGCAGCACGCCGTGGGCGAGCTGCTGACCTGCCCGTTCTGCCTGTCCCAGTGGATCGCCACGGGATACGCGGCGGGGACTGTGTTCTTCCCCAGGGTGACCCGGCTGGCCGGGGCCACGATGACGGCCGTGGCGATCTCCGACTGGCTTCAGCTCGCCTACGCGCGCCTGATGAAGTCCGCGGAATGAGCGAGCGAACCGACACGACACGACTCGACTCCGAGCCGCCGGGCGAGGAGGCGGCATGAGCGAGGTGCTGGAGCCGTTGGAGAACACCGACGAGCACCCGAAGGAGCGCGTCGACCGCGAGCTCGGCGAGTTGCTGCAAGGTCTGCGGGTGGCCGCGACGGGCGTGCAGGTGCTGTTCGCGTTCCTGCTGACGCTCCCGTTCTCCGCCGGTTTCGAGAAGATCGACGCCACCGGAAACTGGCTGTTCTACACCGCGGTCGTGTCCGCGGCGGTCGCGTCCATCTGCCTGATCGCTCCGGCGACCCAGCACCGGATCCTGTTCCGGTCGGGTCTCAAGGAGCTGCTGCTGCAGCGGGCGAACCGGCTCGGCGTGGTCGGCGGGCTCGCCCTGGCCGTGTCGATGGCCTGCTCCACCGCCCTGGTCATGGACGCGCTGACCGGTATGTGGCCGACGGCGCTGGTCGGCGCGGGTGTGGCGCTGCTGTCCGGCTGGCTCTGGTTCATCCAGCCGCTCCTGTCGCTGCGCCTGGTCAGGGACGACGCCTGAAGAACCGCCATGAGAGCGCGACCGCGTGCACCGCGGTCGCGCTTCTTCGCGATCAGCCCGCTTCCCGCAGGCGCGGCAGGATCCGCGTCGCGTAGAACTCGAAGAAGCCGTCCTGGTCCGGGCCGATCTGGTTGACGTAGACCTCGTCGAAGCCGGCGTCCACGTACTCGCGGATCGCGTTCAGGTGCGCCTCGGGGGAGGGTCCGCAGGGCGTGGACCGGGTCGCGGCCTCCTCCGTGACGAGCTGTGAGAGCTGCTCGAAGTGCCGGGGCAGCGGCAGGAGCTGTGCGGCCTCGCCCGGGATCCCCTGGTTGGGCCAGAGCCGGTGGACGGTCCTGCGCGCCTCGGCCTGGTCGTCCGACCAGCACACCTTCAGCCCGGCCGCGCACGGCTTGCCCTCGCCGCCCGCCTTGTGGAACGCCTCCACCATGTCGGCGGCGGGCGCGGTGTGGATGTAGCCGTCGCCGAGCCGGCCCGCGAGCTCGACGGACTTGGGCCCGAAGCCCGAGATGTAGACCGGCGGGGGCCGGTCCGGCAGCGAGTACAGCCGGGCCGTGTCCACCTCGTAGAACTCGCCGCGGTAGGTCACCAGCTCGCCGGTCCACAGCTCCCTGATGACGTCGAGAGCCTCCTCCAGCATTTGCTGGCGATCCTCGGCCGGGGGCCACTGGTCGCCCAGGATGTGCTCGTTCAACGCCTCTCCGGTGCCGACCCCGAGCCGGAACCTGCCCTCCAGCAGGATCTGGGCGGTCGCCGCGGCCTGGGCGATGATCGCCGGGTGGATGCGGATGATGGGGCAGGTGACGGCGGTGGTCACCGGTAGCGACGTCGCCTGCGAGACAGCCCCGATGACGGACCACACGAACGAGCTCTCGCCCTGCTCGTCCAGCCACGGGTGATAGTGGTCCGAGATCCACAACGCCTCGAAGCCGGCCTCCTCGGCGAGTTTCGCCTGGCGGACCAGCTCCTTCGGATCATGTTCCTCACTGGACAGGAAATAGCCGAAAGTGGTCATGTATCACCACATGCCCGAATATTGTCAAGCAAACGTAACAATGAGTACTGCGAGGGCAAATTCGATCGGCCTCAGGCCTGAATGATGTTACGAGACCCTTTGTACGGGCAGTGGAGGGCCATGGCTACTCTGCTTTGGATCATCGCCGTGGTACTGGTAATCGCCGGGATCTACGTGATCCTGGCCCGTCGGGACATCCTCTGGGGGATCGTCCTCATCGTCATCGGATTCCTCGTCGGCCCCGGTGGCGTCAGTATCTTCAATCCCTAGTCGCACCTCACCCACCCTGATCGCGGACACCGAGACGGCGGCCGGCCACAAGGGCCGGCCGCCGTCTCACGGCTGAACGCTCAGCATTGGTCGCCGTTCAGGCAGTAGACGGTGTACGCGTGCTTGATGACCGGAAGGGCGACATTACGCACCCGGATACCTCCGGGAGTCACGCCCTTTTCGGTGCCCGCGTGCGCGTGGCCGTGAATGAAGAGATCCGCGCCCTCGGCGTCGGCGGCCTCCGCCAGCATGTAACTGCCGAGGAACGGATAGATTTCCGGCGGCTCGCCCATCAGCGTGTCCTTGACCGGCGAGTAATGGCTGAGCACGATCTTGTGGTCGGCGTCGAGTTCCTTGAGCGCCCGCCGCCACCGCTCGGCGATTTCCTTGGTGTGCCGGACGAACGCCTTGGTCTCCGGCTCGCCGAACTCGCTCGCGCATTTCCCGGCGAAACCGCCGCCGAAGCCCTTGCCTCCGGCGACTCCGAGCCGTACGCCGTCGACGGGGACGACCGTCCCCTCGTCGTCGAGTACGGTGATGCCGGCGTCGCGGAGGAGGTCGATGATCTCCTGGTTGCAGTCGGAGTGGTAGTCGTGGTTGCCGAGCACGGCGACGACGGGGATGGGCAGGCCGCTCAGCTCCTCGGCGACCACCCGGCCCTCGGGGACCGTGCCGTGCCTGGTCAGATCGCCTCCTACCAGCAGCACGTCCGCGCGGCGCTCGATGCCCTCGATCTTCTTGCGATAGTGACCGCGCAGATCCTCGCCCAGATGGATGTCCGCGACGGCGGCGATCCGCAACTCCCTCACAGATGCTCCTCCTCTCCCGGCTCCCGCACCTCCACCAAGGTGATCTCGTTGTGCACCCGCAGGCCCGGAGCCGCCTCCCGGGCGACGTTCTCGATCTGGTGCCGCCGCTCGTCACAGGAGACCTGTCCGCGCAGGTAGACCTCTTCTCCTCGCACATCCACCCGAATGCCCAGCTCGGTGGTCCGATCGTCCTCCGCGAGAGCCCGCTGCACGCGGGCCGCGACATAGTGCGGCGTCTCCATCTCTTCCCCTCGTGTCCCCCTCGGTTCTGTATCGCTAGCGCTGCCCGGCCGTTGCCGGGCGAAACCAGTGGTTTGACGGGCGCGAGGGTGGATATGGTTGTTGGTATTCCTGGTGCCTAAGACGCAGGTACCTCCTTGGCGTGAGCATGCCGTGATGGAGGAGCGTCTTGGGAACGTGTGACCGGCCTTCACCTCGCCCCGGCCGAAGCACCGCGGGCACCGGCGGCACCGATCACCGCACCTCTTCCACGGGCACCGTCTCCTCCGACCCCAATGACACGGCCCCCCACAACACGGCCCCCCACGTCGCGGTCCCCTCCGTCGCGGTCCCCTCCGTACGGGCCGTCTCCGGCATCCCCCACCGGCCATGCGCCACCGTCCTCGCGGGCCACGCGCCCGCCCTCCGCCGTCCGCCCGCCACGGCCCGCCATGCGTGCGCCGCCGTCGTCGCGGGCGGTTCCGTCCCCGGGAACCGCCGCGTCCGCGCCGCCGCTTCCCGCGCACGGCGACCTGCCGCCGCCCCCGCCCCGGTCGCCGGACCTGCTCACCTGGACTCCCTGACTCCCGAGCCGGGTATTCGCCACTGCCGCTCATGGAGGAACCCCCAGTGAAGATCGCCATGGTCTCGGAGCACGCCAGCCCGCTCGCCACCCTCGGCGGTGTCGACGCCGGCGGTCAGAACGTGCACGTCGCCGCCCTCGCCCGGGAGCTCGCCCGGGCCGGGCACGAGGTCACCGTCTACACCCGCAGGGACCGCGAGGACCTGCCGGAGACTGTCGCCTTCGGCCCCGGGGTGGACGTCGTCCACGTCCCCGCGGGCCCCGCCTCCGAGATCCCCAAGGACGAGATCCTTCCCTGGATCCCCCACTTCGGGAAGTGGCTGCACGACCGCTGGCTGTTCGACCGGCCGGACGTCGTGCACAGCCACTTCTGGATGAGCGGGCTGGCCGCGCTCGCCGCGGCGGAGAAGCTGCGGATTCCGGTCGTCCACACCTTCCACGCGCTCGGCAGCGTCAAGCGGCGGCACCAGGGCCCGGCCGACACCAGCCCGCGCGAGCGCGTCGAGGCCGAGGCCGAGATCGGACGGCGCGCCGACTGCGTCATCGCGACCTGCACGGACGAGATCGACGAGCTGATCCGCATGCGGGTGCCGCGCCGCGCGACCCGGGTGGTCCCCTGCGGAGTCGACGTCACCGCCTTCCATCCGCACGTCGAGCCGCTGGAGCGGCCGGAGCGCCCGCGCCTGTTGTCGGTCGGCCGGCTCGTGCCGCGCAAGGGCCTGGAGACGACCATCAGGGCCCTGCAGTATCTGCGGGACGCCGAGCTGGTCGTCGCGGGCGGTCCCCCGGCCGCCGAGATGCACCACGACCCCGAGGTCACCCGGCTGCGCTGGCTCGCGACCCAGGTCGGCGTCTCCGACCGGGTCCGCTTCCTCGGCAGGGTCGAGCGCGACACGCTGCCCGCGCTGATGCGCTCGGCCACCGCCGTCGTCTCCGTGCCGTGGTACGAGCCGTTCGGGATGGTGGCGCTCGAGGCGATGGCCTGCGGCGTCCCCGTCGTCGCCTCGGCCGTCGGCGGACAGAAGGAGACCGTGGTCAACAACGTGACCGGTCTCCTCGTGCCGCCCCGCCGGCCCGCCGTGCTGGCCAGGGCGCTGCGCAAGCTGCTCGACGACCGGGTGCGGCGCACGGCGTACGGCATCGCGGGCGCCGACCGGGCCCGCGCGAGGTACGCCTGGAGCCGCATCGCCACCGAGACCCTGGCCGCCTACGACCGGGTGCTGTCCGCCCGGCAGCTGGAAAGGAGCGCCTCTTGATCCTGTCGCCTCCCGAGGTGAACCGGTGACGTCGACGGCCCTCGTGCTGCGTTCCGACGGCATCGGGGGCCTTCTCACCGTCGTGCCCGCGTTGCGCGCCCTGCGCCGCCACGGGCTGCGCGTCGTCCTCGCCTGCCCGCCGGAGCTGAGCGAGCTCGCCGCGCTCACCGGCGCGGTGGACCGGATCCTGCCCGCCTACGGGCTCGCGCCGCTGCCGTGGCCCGGGCCCGGCGAGGAGGACGCCGCTCACCCGCCGCTCCTGCCGGACCTCGCCGTCAACCTGCACGACCGCGGACCGCGCAGCCACCGCGTCCTCCTCGGTGTCGGGACGAGGCGCCTGTGGGCGTACGCGAACCCGGACGTCCCGTGGATCAGGGGGCCGTGGTGGGACCCGGGCGAGCACGAGGTGCTGCGGTGGTGCCGGCTGCTCCAGTGGCACGGCGTGCCGGCCGACCCGGAGGACATGGCGCTGCCCACTCCCCTGACCGCGAGCCCCGCCCCGGGGGGCGTCGTGATCCACCCCGGCGCGGGCGGCACCTCGCTGCGCTGGCCCGCCGACCGGTTCGCCGAGGTGGCCCGGGTGCTGACGGACGAGGGCCTGCCCGTCGTGATCACCGGCAGCGTTCGGGAACGGCCGATGGCCCTGCTCGTGGCGACCCGGGCGGTGCTGCCGCCGCAGATCGTGCTCGCGGGCCGAACCTCGCTGCGGGAGCTGTGCGCGCTGCTCGCCGGGGCCCGGCTGGTCATCAGCGGCGACGTCGCGATGACCCGCCTCGCCGGGGCCTACCGGACGCCCTCGGTGCTCGTGTCGACGGCGGACGGACGCCACCCGATCCTGCACGAGGCGGACGCGTCCGACCACCTGGGCTCGGTGGTCCCGGCCGCCCAGGTGGTCAGCGCCGCCGTGCGGGCGCTCGGCGCAGGAGTTCGATGACGGCCTCCTCGACCGGCCCGTGGGTGGCGAGCCGGCCCTCGCCGGTCTCCTCGCCCAGCCGTTCGAGGGGGATCGTCCGCCCCTTCTCATACAACGCGACGACGCGGGGGTCCACATAGGAGGCGCGGCACACCGACGGCGTGTTGCCGAGGTACTCCGACACCTCCTTCATCACCCTGGAGACCGCCCGTTTGCGCCCCGCGCCGCTGCGTACGGGGCGGGAGACGGCGAGCCCGACCGCGGCCAGGACCGTGGCGTGCCAGGTGCGGAAGTCCTTGGCCGAGACGTCCGTGCCGAAGGCGTCCTTCAGGTAGGCGTTGATGTCGGCGCTGCGCACGTCCACCCAGCCCTCCTCGGCGCGGTAGCGCAGCAGCTCGCCCCGGCGGCCCTTCGACAGCGCGGTGAGCACCGCGCACACGTCGGCGTCGGCCAGCACCTGCTCCCGCTCCTTGCGGCCCTTGGCCAGGTAGTGGCACACGACCTTGCCGTCCCCGCACTTCACGTGCGACGTCTTCAGGGTGGCCAGACCGTAGGAGTCGGTGTACTCCTCCCCGCCGACGCGGAAGAAGCCGATGTCGAGCATGCGCGCGGCGGTGGCCAGCACGCGCTCGCGGCTCAGGCCGTCGCCGCGCAGGTCGCGGGCGACCCGCTCGCGGAAGGCGGGGAGCTGCTGGGCGATCTCCAGCACGTGGTCGAACTTGGCCTCGTCCTGCTGCCTGCGCCACTCGTCGTGGTAGCGGTACTGCCGCCGGCCGGCGGCGTCGGTGCCCACGGCCTGGAGGTGGCCGTTCGGATGGGCGCAGATCCACACGTCGGTCCAGGCCGGGGGGATCGCGAGGCGATTGATCCGGTGCAGGGTGGCCCGGTCCTTCACGGGCCGGCCGGAGGCCCAGGAGTAGCTGAACCCGCGCCCGCGGCGCCGGCGCCGGATGCCCGGCTCGCTCGGGTCGCTCGGCCGCAGCTCGACGGGCGGTGTCTCGAAGACCTTCGCCTTCTCCGCCGCGGACTTGTCCGCCGCAGCCCTGTCCGCCGCGGACCTCGCCGCGCCGGACTTCTCGGCCACTGCGCTCATCGCAGCAGGTCCCACGCCTGTTCGAGCACGTCGTCCACGCTCACGTCGCCGACCCACGAGACGTCGCGGTGGCCGCACTCCCGCATGCCCTCCGTGCCGGCGGGGAGCCCGCAGACCGGGCAGCCCGACGTCCAGGAGATCAGCGGCCGCTGGTGCCCCCTGCTCAGCGGACCCCAGTTGATCATGTTGCCGCACCAGTAGATGCCCACGGTGGGCGTGCCCGTCGCCGCCGCCAGGTGGCGTGGCCCGGTGTCGTTGGAGACGAGCAGGTCGCAGGCGGCGTACAGCGCGGTGAGCCCGCCAAGCGACAGCTCTCCGACGACGGCCCTCGCCGGGGTCTGCATCTGCGCGACGACCTTCTCGACGACCTCCCGCTCCTCCTCGACGCCGGTCACCACCACCGGCCGTCCGAGGCGGTCGGCGACCTCCGCGAACCGCTCCGGCGGCCATCTCCTGCGCCGGTCCCCCGCGCCCGGGTGGATCGCCACCAGGCCCCGGGGCACCTTGCCGAGCGTGCGGTTCAGCTCGGTCCAGTCCTCCCTGACGACCGCGATCCTCGGCTCGATCTCGCTGGTGGCGGCGCCGAGCAGGCCGGCCACCTCCAGGTAGCGCAGGGTCTCGTGCTGGTAGTGGACGTACGGCACCCAGCGGTCGAGCGGCGCGGCGTCGGGCGTGCGCAGGCCGGCCGTCACCCGCGCCCCGAGGCCGCGGATGAACGGGTTGGAGTTGCGCCCGCCGCCGTGCATCTGGACGGCCAGGTCGAACCTGCGCTCACGCAGGTCCTCGTACAGCTCCTCGGGGGTGGCGGTCCCGTCCGGCGGGGAGGAGACGCCGGAGATGGGCGGCAGCGCCACCACCTCGTCCACCGGGCCCGGGCGGCCCCGCAGGAACCGCGCGTGCCATTCACGGCCGAGCAGGGTGATCTTGGCGGCGGGATACGCCCGCCTGAGCGCCCCGATGGCAGGCAGGGCCAGCAGCAGGTCGCCGAGGGCGTTGGCCCTCAGCACGGCGATCCGCTCGACTCCCTCGACGAGCAGCGCGCTCATGCCACCCGCCTCGTCCCCTCGTGCATCGGACACCCCCATTCGCCCGGCCCGCCGGCTGACCCCCGGCGGAGCGCTCGTGTGGTGCGACGTCTGATCCCGGTTACCCCGGTGCGACCGCCCCAAACCGGTCGGCCGGGTCTGCCGTGCCTCTTGTTTCCCCTGCGTCTGCGGGGGTAGCCGCCGAGGTATGACGGAAGAGACGCTCAACCGTTTCGGTGAAGTCACAGCCGTCGTCGTCGGGGACGTGATGCTCGACTCGTGGCTGCGGGGCCGCACCAAGCGCATGGCGCAGGAGGCCCCGGTGCCGGTGGTGACCGTCGAGCAGATCGAGGACCAGCCGGGCGGTGCCGCCAACACGGCCGTGAACCTGGCCGCCCTGGGCGCACGGGTCCACATGGTGGGGGTCACCGGCGCCGACCCCGCCGGGGCGACGCTCAACGCGACCCTGGGACGGCTCGACATCGAGGGCCTGGTGATCGTGCGCAGCTGGCGGACCTCGGTCAAGCGCCGGGTGCTGACCGACGGCCAGATCGTGGCGCGGTACGACGAGGAGGACGAGGCGCCGCTGCCGGCGGCGGCCGAGCGCGAGCTCATCGAGCAGATCACCCGGCTCGCGGCGGACGCGGACGTCATCATCGCCTGCGACTACGGAGGCGGGGTGTGCACGCCGGACGTCCGCCGGGTGCTGTGCGACCTGAGCATCGACCGCAGCGAGGGCTCGCGCGGCGCGCCGATCCTCGTGGTGGACGCCCACGACGTGGCGGCCTGGCGGGAGTGCCGTCCGGCGGCCGTGCTGCCCAACTACGCCGAGGTACGGCGGCTGCTCGGCCAGGGGGACGACCACGACAGGGTCGCGTTCCTGTCCGCGCGGTCGGAGGACCTCATCGAGGCCACCGGCGCCGACCTGGTGGTCACCACGCTGGACGGCGAGGGCACACTGTTGCACCGGCGCGGCAGGCCGCCGCACCGCACGTACGCGACCCCCGCGCCCGACACGATGAGCATCGGCGCGGGCGACACCTTCACCTCGGCGTTCGCGCTCGCCCTGGCGGCCGGCGCGGAGCCGGAGCGGGCCGCGGACATCGGTCAGGCGGCGGCGAGCGTGGTGGTACGCCGCCAGGGGACGGCCGCCTGCTCCCACGAGGACCTGCTGCAGGCGCTGCGGCCCGACACCGCGCTGCCGCCCGAGCGGCTGGCCGCGTGCCTGGAGCGCGACCGGGCCGAGGGCAAGCGCGTCGTCTTCACCAACGGCTGCTTCGACGTGCTGCACCGCGGCCACGTCGCCTGCCTGGAGGAGGCCGCCCGGCTCGGCGACGTGCTGGTCGTCGCGGTCAACGGCGACGACGGCGTGGCCCGGCTGAAGGGGCCGCAGCGCCCGATCAACCGGTGCGAGGACCGGGTCGCGGTGCTCGCGGCGCTGGGCTGCGTGGACTACATCACCGTCTTCGACGAGGACAGCCCGACCGAGCTGCTGCGGCTCGTCCGGCCGGACGTGTACGTCAAGGGCGGCGACTACCACCCTGACCTGCTGCCCGAGGCGGACCTGGTCAGGGAGTTGGGCGGGGAGGTGCGGGTGCTCGGTTACGTCCCGGACCGGTCCACCACGGCGATAGTGAACCGCATTCGAGGGTAGAGGGGCCTCCATGACCGAAGAACAACGTTCGCCGACCGGAAAGCCCATGGTCGAGGCGACGCCGATGGACGTGATCCACGTCCGTATCGCGTCGTTCGCCCTGGTCTTCTGTTTCGCCGTTCTGGTGCTCTCCTTCGTCGGGCGCATCTGGGTGCTGACCGGGATCGTCGTGGCGATCATGGCGATCATCGCGATCTACATGGCGTTCGCCGTGCGCAGGCAGAAGAGGCTCGGCGGCGGGCCCCAATCGAGAGGATGACGCGGTGAGCCTGAAGGACAAGGTCGTCGTGGTGACCGGCGCGAGCGGCGGTGTGGGCCGCGCCGTGGTCCGGCAGCTCGGAGCGGAGGGCGCGAAGGTCGCGCTCATCGCACGTGGAGAGGCGGGCCTCGCGGGCGCCGCCGTGGACGTCGGGGCCGAGGGCGGCACCGGGAAGACCTTCGCCGCGGACGTCTCCGACTACGACCAGGTCCGCCAGGCCGCCCAGCGGGCCGAGGCCGAGCTGGGTCCGATCGACGTCTGGATCAACATCGCGTTCACGACGGTGTTCGCGCCGTTCCTGGAGATCACCCCCGAGGAGTACGAGCGCGAGACCAAGGTGACCTACCTCGGCTACGTGTGGGGCACCCGCGTGGCCCTGGAGATGATGAAGCCGCGTGACAAGGGCGTGATCGTTCAGGCGGGGTCGGCCCTGGCCTACCGGTCGATCCCCCTGCAGTCGGCGTACTGCGGCGCCAAGCACGCGATCGTCGGGTTCACCGAGTCGGTGCGAACCGAACTGCTCGCCGAGGACTCGGGCGTGAAGATCACGGTGGTGCAGCTCCCGGCGCTGAACACCCCGCAGTTCGACTGGGGGCTCAACCGCATGCGGCGGCACGCGCAGCCGGTGCCGCCGATCTACCAGCCGGAGGTCGCCGCCGACGCGCTCGTCTACGCCGCCCAGCATCCGGAGCGCAAGGAGTACTGGGTCGGCGGGATGACCGCGGCCACCATCATGGGCCAGCGGGCCGTGCCCGCCCTGCTCGATCGCTACCTCGCGAGAACCGGGGTGAAGTCGCAGCTCACCGGCGAGAAGGCGCCGACCGGGGTGTCCAACCTGTGGGAACCCGCGGACGAGGACAAGGACTACGGCGCGCACGGCAGCTTCGACCGCCGGTCGCACGGCCGCAGCGTGCAGCTGTGGATGTCGCAGCACCGCCGTCTGGTCACCGCCGCCGGCCTCGGGCTCGCCGCCGTCGCCGGTTTCGGCCTCCGCCGCCGCTGACGCCCGCGGCCACGGGCGGGTGTGCGCCCGGAGCACACACCCGCTTGATCGTGATCTCGCGAGGAAACCAGAAGCACCCGGGAACGTGGCCAAACACCGATCGCGGGTTTTGACCGTTCCGGATCGCAGGCTTTGTTCGTCCCCCACCGTGGGATATGCCGGAGTCACCGCCGCACGGTGATCACATGAGCACGGATAGCGATTGATCCCGATATATCCAGGCACGACTCTTTTGCGGTGATACGAAGGGGCTTACCGGGGTAGTCGAGGACGATGGACGAGCTTGACTACCGGTTCCTGTGCGAACTCGCGGCCCAGCTCCGGGTGGACTCGGTCCGGGCCGCCGCGGCCGCCGGCTCGGGGCATCCCACGTCCTCGATGTCGGCGGCCGAACTGATGGCCGTGCTGCTCGCGCGTCACCTCCGCGTGGACGTCGAGAACCCCGCCAACCCGGCCAACGACCACCTGATCTTCTCGAAGGGCCACGCCTCCCCGCTGCTGTACGCGATGCTCAAGGCCGCGGGGGTCGTCACCGACGAGGAGTTGCTCACCTTCCGCAGGCGCGGCAGCCGCCTGGAGGGCCACCCCACCCCGGAGGTGCCGTTCGTGGACGTGGCCACGGGCTCACTGGGCTTCGGCCTGCCCGTGGGAGTGGGGCTGGCGCTGAGCGCGCGCAGGCTGGACCGCCTGCCGTACCACGTCTGGGTGTTGTGCGGCGACAGCGAGCTCGCCGAGGGATCGATGTGGGAGGCGTTCGAGCACGCCGGGCACGAGGGGCTGAACAACCTCACGGCGATCATCGACGTGAACCGGCTCGGCCAGCACGGCCCCACCCGGCACGGCTGGGACCTCGGGGCGTACGCGGCCAGACTCGGCGCCTTCGGCTGGCACACGATCGAGATCGACGGCCACGACCCCGGCCAGATCGACTACGCGCTCGCCGACGCCCGGGCCACCCGGCGCCGTCCGACGGCGATCATCGCCAGGACCTGCAAGGGCCGCGGCGTGTCGGCCGTGGAGAACCGCGAGGGCAAGCACGGCAAGCCGCTGGAGGACGCCGAACAGGCGCTCGGCGAGCTCGGCGGGCCCCGCGCCCTGACCGTCCGGGTCACCCCGCCCGACGCCCCTGTCACGCCGTACCGGTACGCGGACGGCGCGCTCGACCTGCCGAAGTACGCGGTGGGCGAGCAGGTGGCCACGCGGACCGCCTTCGGCGAGGCGCTGGCCGCGCTCGGCACGGCGCGGGGCGACGTGGTCGCGCTCGACGGCGAGGTGGCCGACTCGACGAAGCTGGAGGCGTTCGCCAAGGCGCATCCGGAGCGGTTCTTCGAGTGCTACATCGCCGAGCAGCAGATGGTCGCCGCCGCCGTCGGCATGGACGCCCGCGGCTGGACCCCCTACGCCGCGACGTTCGCGGCCTTCCTCACCAGGGCGTACGACTTCGTCAGGATGGCGGCGGTGAGCCGGGCCGGGATCTGCCTGGTGGGGTCGCACGGCGGGGTGTCGATCGGTGAGGACGGGCCCTCCCAGATGGGCCTGGAGGACCTCGCGGCGTTCCGCGCCGTGCACGGCAGCACGGTGCTGTATCCCTGCGACGCGAACCAGACGGCCCGGCTGGTCGCGGACATGGCCGCCATGGAGGGCGTCCGCTACCTGCGGACGACGCGGGGCGAGACGCCGGTGATCTACGGGCCGGACGAGGAGTTCCCCGTGGGCGGCTGCAAGATCCTGCGCACCGGCGGCCAGGCGACCGTCGTCGCCGCGGGCGTGACCGTGCACGAGGCCCTGGCCGCGGCCGACCTGCTCGCCGAGGACGGCGTCTCCGTCACCGTGGTCGACGCCTACTCGATCAAGCCGCTCGACTCCCCCGAACTGGTCGAGATGGCGGAGGCGACCGGGAAGGTGGTCACGGTGGAGGACCACTGGCCGGAGGGCGGCCTGGGCGACGCCGTGCTCTCCGCGCTGGCCGGATCGCCGGTGCGGGTGCGCAAGCTGGGCGTGTCGGGAATGCCGGGCAGCGCGACCGCACAGGAGCAGCTGGAGGACGCCGGCATCGACAGGCACGCGATCCGCGAGGCCGTCCTGTCCCTGCTCCGCTGACCGAGGGCCGGGGCCGGCGGTCCGGCTCACCCCTCCTTCTCTGATACGGCTGTCACACCACGCCGAAACCGTACCGAGTCGAGACCGACGGCGACGGTGGGCGCAAGCCCACGTGGCCGCAGCACCGGAATGTGGCTCGGCGTTAACTCCTCCGCCAGACGGATGTCCATTCGCCCGGCTTACTGTCAGCGAGGCCGCCTCCTCGGCCGACTCCCCTCGGCCGAGCCCCCTCGGCCGCCCCCCAAGGAGGTCTCGCGATGGAACGCCGTCACTTCCTGCGCGCGTCGGTGATCGGCGCCGGCACGATCGCCTTCAGCGGCAGTCTCTGGCAGGGCGCCGCTCTCGCCGCACCGGCGCAGAACGCCCCCGGCCCGTACGGCCCGCTGCAGGCCGCCGACGCCAACGGCATCCAGCTCCCGGCGGGCTTCACCAGCCGGGTGGTCGCCCGCTCCCGCCAGGTCGTTCCCGGCACGTCCTACACCTGGCACGACGCCCCTGACGGAGGCGCGTGTTTCGCCGACGGCAGCGGCTGGATCTACGTCTCCAATTCCGAAATCAACCCCGGTGGCGGCGCTTCGGCCATCCACTTCGACTCCAGCGGCGCCGCCACGTCGGCGTACCGGATCCTGTCCGGCACCCGGCAGAACTGCGCGGGCGGGAAGACTCCCTGGAACACGTGGTTGTCGTGCGAGGAGGTCAGCCTGGGCTACGTGTACGAGACCTACCCGTTCGGCGGTGCGGCGGTGCAGCGCCCCGCGATGGGCCGGTTCAAGCACGAGGCGGCCGCCGCCGACCCGGTACGAAAGGTGATCTACCTCACCGAGGACGAGACCAACGGGCGCTTCTACCGGTTCATCCCCACCACCTGGGGCGATCTGTCGTCCGGAACCCTCCAGGTCATGGTGGCGGGATCCGGCACATCGGGCTCGTTCACCTGGGCGAACATCCCGGACCCGGATGGTTCGCCGACGGCGACTCGCAGCCAGGTGTCCGGTTCCAAGTCGTTCAACGGCGGCGAGGGGTGCCACTACGCCGATGACACCGTCTGGTTCACGACCAAGGGCGACAACCGGGTCTGGCAGGTCGACCTGACCGGCAACACCTACGAGCTCGCCTACGACGACAGCCTCGTCAGCCCGGGCACCGCGCCCCTCACCGGAGTCGACAACGTCACCGGCTCGACCTACGGCGACCTCTACGTGGCCGAGGACGGCGGCAACATGGAGATCTGCCTGATCACACCGGACGACAAGATCTCCCCGTTCCTCAGGATCAACGGCCAGAGCTCGTCGGAGATCACCGGGCCGGCCTTCAACCCCCTCGGCAACCGGCTCTACTTCTCCTCCCAGCGCGGCACCTCGGGATCGTCCTCCGGCGGCATCACCTACTGCGTGACCGGCCCGTTCCGCACCTGACCCCGCCCTTGGGGAAAGCGCCGCCGACGGAGCGCCGCCGACGGCCCTCGCGGGGGCTGCCGGCGGCGCACGGAAGACAGGTCAGCGAGCCTTGGCGGTCGCCTTTCGGTTGGCCTTCTTGATGGCGTCCACGAGCTCGTCCTTGGTCATCCTGGACCGGCCGGGGATGCCGAGACGGCCGGCGACGTCGTAGAGGTGCTGCTTGGAGGCGTTCGCGTCGACGCCCTCGGCCGTCTCGCCCTGCTTCGGCGTGCCCTTCTCCGCCTGCTCGTCCGACGGTCCGCGCCTTTCCTTCTTCTCCCAGTGGTCGCCCACCTTCTCGAAGGAGTGCTTGAGCGCGGCGAACGCCGTACGGTGCGCCCGCTGGCCCTCGCCGTACGTCTCGACGGCGGAGTCGTGGGCCTTGATCCAGGTCTCCTGGGCCTCCTTGGGCGAGCGCTCCAGGGTCGAGGGCAGTTCCTCACGTCCTGGCATGGTCGGTGCCTCCCTTCAGACCGTCGGAAGTCCGTCGGAGGGGGTCAGATCAGATGGTGGGGTCGTCGTAGCGCCGCTCCTCGTACACGTGGCGGCGGGTGGCGGTGGCGTCCACGGGGGCGGCGGCGGTGACGGTGGTCCTGCGGCGGACCGTCGTCAGGCGCCAGATGCCGAAGAGCAGCCCGGCCAGACCGCCCACCATGAGGATCACCCCGATCACCTGGATGTCGAGGCCTGCGATGGTGAAGTCGACCGCCCAGGTGAGGATGGCCCCCAGCATGATGAGGATGATGCTTCCGGCGATGGTCATGGCTTTCCTCCTTCGCCTTCTGCTCTATCCCTCCCACGGATTCCAAACGTCGCATGCAGGTGCCCGCATAGGGCAACATGCGAATCATGACCGATATCCCCATTGTGGTGATGGGACTCATGGGCGCGGGGAAGAGCACCGTCGCCCGGCTTCTCGCCGACGCGCTCGGCCGTCCCATGCGCGACAGCGACGCCGACCTGCAGGCGAAGTACGGCACGACCGCCGCGGCGATGGCCGCCGACGTCGGCGCCGACGAACTGCACGCGCGCGAGGCGCTGGTGCTGCGGGACGCGCTCGCGGACCGTCCCGCCCCGGTCATCGCGGCCGCCGCCAGCACGGTCGAGGACGTGGAGACGCGCCGCGCGCTGGCCCCCGCCTTCGTGGTGTTCCTCGACGGCCCGCCCGAGGTGCTCGCCGAGCGGATGAAGTCGAGCCCTCATCGCCCGCACTTCAAACCCGACCTGGTACGCATGCTGACCGAGATGCGCGACCTGCGACTGCCGGGGTTCCGCGAGGTGGCGGACCTTGTCGTGGACGCCTCGGCGCACGGGCCCGAGGAGATCGCGGCCATCGTGCTCGCCAACCTCGACGGCGCGAAGACTTCCTGAGGCGCCGGGCCGGGTTCGGTGGGAGGCGCGGTCAGCCGACGGCGATGCGGGACTGGTGCGGGACGACGGGCAGCAGTGGGGGGCCGCCCGCTCCGGCGAGGAACCAGACGGTCTTGCCGCCCCGGCCCCCACTCGCCACACCCCAGTCGTCGGCGAGTTCGTCCACGATGAGCAGGCCGCGCCCGCCGATGGAGTCGAGGTCCGCCTCACGCTGGTGCGGCACGCCCTCGCCCTGGTCGAACACCTCGCCGTACACCCAGGTGCCGTTGCTTCCCAGCCGGAGGGTGAAGACGTTGCCGCCGTGCCGTACGACGTTGGAGGCGAGTTCGCTCACTATCAGGGAGCAGTCGTCGACGAGCTCGTCAAGGCCCCATCGGCACAGTTCGCGGCGTACGAGGGCGCGTGCCTCCGCCACGCTGGCGCCGACGGCGGGCAGGAGGCATTCCGCGGTCCAGACGGGGGCCGGGTTGACCGGCGCCGTACCGAAGGGGAGAGTCACGCGCGCCTCCTTAGGCTCATGGGAGCGCTCCCACGGCTCAAGATACGGCACGCAACGCAGTCATGTGAATTCAAAAGAACAAGATTGTTTCCGGTCAATGCCCGTTCCGTGATGGGCTCGAAGGAGAAGAACGCGGCGCGTCTCTCCTCCACCTCGCGTGTGAGCACGTCAGCGGCGCCACGTCCGGCGTCCCCGGCCCCTTCCTCGCGGCGGCGGGGCACCTCCGCCCGGGCGGTGTCGGCGTGAAAATAACTGAAATCCAGCCCGTCCCGGACTACCGATGCGGCAGGTCCGAATCGCGCTACATGTCCGCCGTGACCCGCAACAACCCTTTCGCGCACCTTCTGGCGTGCCCTCTCACGCCGCCGGCAGCGCGGCGATCCCCCAGCGGTGGGCGACCCGCTCCCCCGGCGCGAGGCGCACCAGGCACTCGCCGGTCGCGAAGGCGTTCGGCGGGCAGCTCATCGGCTCGACCGCCACTCCGGCCCGCCGGTACGGCTCGGCGAGCGTGTCCCCGGTGAAGACCTGGAGCCATTCGACACCGGGCCCGCCCCACAACTCCACGCCACGGGAGCCGTCGGCCGCCCGGAGCCGGGCCCGCACCAGCCCGTCGGCGTCGCGCCTCAGGACCGTGTAGGGGGTGTCGAGCACCGTGCCGCCGATGCGGCGTCCTTCGCGGAAGTCGTACTCCGTGCCCTCGACCGGGCGGCGGCCGACCGGGATCTTCTGCTCGTCCACGGGGGTCCACTCGGCCGCGGGCACCTCCAGCACGGCGTCGTCCACCGTCTCCTCGCCGAGGGTGAGGTAGGGGTGCGCGCCCATGCCGTACGGCGCGACGCCGTCTCCCACGTTCACGGCCGACAGCTCGACCTCCAGGCCCGCCTCGCCAAGCGCGTACGACGCCGTCAGGTCGAGCACGTGGGGATAGCCGAGCTGGGGGAACAGCCGCAGCCCGAGCCGGATCGAGGCGTCCTCCCGGTCGAGGACCCTCCAGGGCATCAGCCGGGCGAAGCCGTGCGCGGCGTTGCCGGTCCTGGGCTCGGTGATCGCGAGCTGCCTGGTCTCGCCGTCGACGTCGTACCTGCCGTCGCGCACCCGGTTCGGCCAGGGGAGCAGCAACTGCCCGGCGCCGCCGACGGGCTGCGCGGCGGCGGGGTACGACATGACCAGCGGCCGGTCGCGGTACGTCAGGGCGCGCAGGCCGCCGCCCACCTCCGTGACGGTCGCCTCGTATCCGTGCGCGGCGATCGTGTGCTGTGTGCCGGTCGGGGGGACGGGTTCGCGGACCGCTGGTTCTGTCATGAGAGGGATTTTCCCATCCGTCCCACGACGCTCGCAGGGGGCCCGGCGGGGACTCCTCACCACGGGTGTGCGAGCTCTCCGGCGTATGAGCCCCGGCGGGTCTCCGGCCTAACGCCGAGGCGTGAGCCCGGCGGGCCGGGCCCACGTCCTGGGCGTCACGAGGAGAGCGGCTGGCCCGTCAGGCCGTCCTGCGCGGTGAGCAGCGCGCGCAGTTCCTCCGCGCTCTCACCGCATGCGGTCATGATCAGGCCCCGGTCTATCTCGATCCGGGACAGCGACCTGGTCAGCCGGGTCGCGTACCAGCGGCCGGCGTCGCTCCTCCAGATCGACCAGCGACCGGCGTACTCGCTGCTCAGTTGTCTCCAGGCAGCGTCCTCGGCTGAGAACCGCACTCGTCACCACCTCCAGGCTCTGTGCCGGGAGACAACGATGTGCTCATCCGGACACGATTGGTAGTGAGAAGCGACCTCCCCCCTTCGGCGGCGCCGCCACCCCGGCCCCGACGAAGATCTCCCGCCGGATGCGGTGACTTCACCACCACTTGAGTCCCGTTCCTCCCGTACCACCCGTGTCATGCCGGGCCGCGGAACCACACTGGCGTTCCCGGTCGGTCCCCTGGCCTGGCACGGCGTGGCGGCGTGCGGCAAACGTCGCGTCTCCGATCACACCGGACATGGTTTTACTCCCTTGCCGGACAACGAGTCAGGGGAGAGATTCGAAAGGGCCGACATCGAGCGAAGGGAAGGTCACCCATGCCCGGACTCCCACGGCTGCCGTTCGACCGGCCGGACGTCCTGGAGATATCTCCCGGCTTCGGCGAACTGCGGAGCAGGGCGCCGATAACCAGGGTCACGACCGCGATGGGCGACGAGGCGTGGCTCGTCACCGGCTACGAGGAGATACGGCAGGTGTTCGGCGACGACAGGTTCGGCCGCTCCCACCCGGACCCGCCGAGCGCGGCCCGCCTGTCGAACAACGCCCTGCTCGGCGGCCCGACCGGCGACTACGCCACGGAGCGGTCCGTCCACACGCAGATGCGGCGCCTGCTCTCCCCCGCGTTCTCGGCCCGGCGCATGCGGAACCTGTCGGACCGGGTCGGGGCGCTGACCGGCCGCCTGCTCGACGGGCTCGCCGAGCAGGGCCCGCCCGCCGACCTGCACGCAGGCCTGTCGCTCCCGCTGCCGATCCAGGTGATCTGCGAGCTTCTCGGCGTGCCGTACGAGGACAGGGACAGGTTCCGGGCCATGGCCGAGGCGATGACCGACCTGCGCCACCCCGAGCGGTCCGCCGCCGCCCAGATGGAGATGAACACCTACACCTACGACATCGTGAAGGCGAAGCGGGACCACCCGGCCGAGGACGTCTACTCCGACCTCGCGAACGCCGCGCTGCCGGAGGACGACGTCGCCAGGATCGCGGGCGGCCTGCTGTTCGCCGGCCACGAGACCACGGTCAACCAGATCGACTACGGAGTGCTGCTGTTCCTGCGCGACCCCGCGCAGCGCGACGCGCTGCGAAGCGACCCCTCCCTCCTGGACGGCGCGGTCGAGGAGATCATGCGGGTCGCCTCGCCCAGCGAGCACGGGCTGGTGCGCTACGCGCACGAGGACGTCGAGGTCGCCGGGGTGCGGATCCGGGCGGGCGAGCTGGTCATGCTGTCCACCCCGGCGGCCAACAGGGACGAGCGCGTCTACCCCGACCCCGACAGCTTCGACATCCGGCGGCGTGATCCCCAGCCGCACGTCGGGTTCGGCCACGGGCCGCACCACTGTCTCGGGGCGTCCCTGGCGCGGGTCGAGCTGCGCGCGGTCTTCGGCTCCCTGTTCGCGCGCTTCCCCACCCTCGCGCTCGCCGTGCCGTACGAGGAGCTCAGGGCGCACACCGACAGGCTGGCCGGAGGGTTCGACACGCTGCCCGTCATGTGGTGAGGGACTCCGGGCGCGGTGTCACTCGCCGTACGGAGCCCGGTCGCCGGTGGCCACGGCCCCGGCACGCTCGGATCCGGCGGTCTCGGATCCGGCGGTCTCGGATCCGGCGGTCTCGGATCCGGCGGTCTCGGATCCGGCGGTCTCGGATCCGGCGGTCTCGGCCTCGGCGAGCCGCCGGTACGCACGGTCGCGCAGCCGGAGCACCACCGTCGCCAGCAGCGCCGCGACCAGCGAGCCGGCCAGCACCGCCAGCTTGACCTGGGCGTCGCGGGGCGTGCCCGGGCCGAACGCCAGCTCGCCGATGAGCAGGGACACCGTGAACCCGATGCCGGACAGGATCGCCAGCCCGCCGACGTCCACCCACGCCAGTCCTTCGTCGATGTCGGCACGGGTGAAGCGGGCGGTCAGCCAGGTGGCCGCCATGATCCCCAGCGGCTTGCCCACGACGAGCCCGGCGATGACACCCAGCGGCACCGGGTCAGTGAGCAGGTTCGTCACCCCGCCCAGCCCCCCGAGCGGCACCCCCGCGGACAGGAACGCGAACAGCGGCACGGCCACCCCGGCCGAGATGGGGCGGAACCGGTGCTCGAAGTGCTCGGCGAGCCCCGGTCCCGCCTCCGGGCCGCCCGCCTTCTCACTGCGCAGGACGGGCACGGCGAAGCCGAGCAGCACGCCGGCCACCGTGGCGTGCACGCCCGAGGCGTGGACCAGCCCCCAGGTCAGGCCGGCCAGTGGGAGCAGCAGCCACCACGAGCGCACCCGCCGCTGCACCAGCACGGTGAAGACGCCGAGCGGCGCCAGCGCCGCCAGCAGGGGCACCACCGACAGGTGCGACGTGTAGAACACCGCGATGATCACGATCGCCAGCAGGTCGTCCACGACGGCCAGGGTGAGCAGGAACGTGCGCAGCGCGGCGGGCAGGCGCCGCCCCACCACGGCGAGCACTGCCAGAGCGAACGCGATGTCGGTGGCCGTCGGGGTCGCCCATCCCCGCATCGCGCCGTCGTCGAGGAGTCCGTTGACCAGCAGATAGAGCAGAGCCGGGACGATCACACCGCCGACGGCCGCCGCGACCGGAACGACGGCCCTCCGGGGATCACGCAGGTCCCCCGCCACGAACTCGCGCTTGAGCTCCAGACCGGCGACGAAGAAGAAGACCGCCAGCAGCCCGTCCGAGGCCCACTTGGCGAGGCTGAGGTCCAGGTGCCACCCGGCCGGACCGACCGTGACCGAGCGTAGCCCCGCGTACGCCTCCGACCAGGGCGAGTTGGCCCAGACGAGGGCCGCGACGGCGGCGAACAGGAGCAGTGCGCCGCCGATCGTCTCCTTGCGGAGGATGTCGGCGATGCGGCGGGTCTCGGCCCGGGAAGTGGGACCGAGGAGGGACAGTCGGCGGGGAGAGGCCATGGGCGCTCCGTTTCCGGGCTCGGTTTCGACGACCGCCGACCAGACTTCCCGGCACTCCGCGTCCATTCTATGGCGTATCGACCGGATCCTTGCCCGCTGCACGTTTCCCCTCAACGCCTTCGGCAGCGCCGCCGGCACCGGAAGGCGCACGGCGGCGGCCTAGAGTGCGGGACAGTGCTGTCGACCCCGTTGGATGAGCGAACAGATGAGAATCGTCGAAGACGACCTGTCCGGCCCGCAGATCGCCGAGTTCCTCCTGGAACACGTCCGGGAGATGCGGTCGATCACCCCCCTGGAGAGCAAGCACGCCCTCGATCTCGACGGTCTCCGCGTGCCCGAGATCAGGTTCTGGTCGGTGCTGGACGGCGCCGCCGTCGTCGGCTGCGGTGCGATCAAGAGGCTGGACGCCGATCACGCCGAGCTGAAGTCGATGCGGACCGCCGCGGCGCGCAAACGCAGCGGGATCGCCTCCCTGCTGTTGCGGCACATCCTCACCGAGGCCGAGCGGCTGGGCTTCGCCCGCCTGAGCCTGGAGACCGGCTCGGCCGACTTCTTCCTGCCAGCCAGACGGCTGTACGAGAAGTTCGGGTTCGAATACTGCGAGCCCTTCGCCGACTATCGGCCCGACCCCAACAGCGTGTTCATGACCAGGCTTCTGCGGGGATGAGACGACCGACGAACAGCGAAAGCCCAGGGCGGCTGGCCGACCTGGGCTTTCGTTCTGTGCGCCGCCAGGGACTCGAACCCCGGACCCGCTGATTAAGAGTCAGCTGCTCTAACCAACTGAGCTAGCGGCGCCTGCGATGTCCGTAACCTTAGCAGTCCCGCGAAGGTCGCGCACATCGCCACGTGATCGGATTTCGGGGTCAGCTCCGCCAGGCGCCGCTGGAGAACGGCATCGGCTCGCCGCGCGTACCCGGTCCGTTGCCCCACTTGGTGACGACGTACTGGATCGGGATGTGACCGAGGTCACCGTTGACGGTCAGCGTGTCCTCGTTCCAGCTGGTGCCGGTCAGCTCGGCGAAGGTCTTGCCGTCGATGTCCAGCATGATGCCGCTGTCCGACGGGACGCCCGGGCCGCGGTCGCCGATGAAGAACTTGGCCTTCTTGCCCTTGTAGAAGACGTAGCCCTCGGTGCCGAGCGGCCAGCTCGGGCTGGCGAACATGCCCTTCTGCATGGGCTTGCCGATGGCGGGCAGGCCCGTGTCGCCCTGGCGGCCCGAGGAGTCGTCCCAGAAGTACGAGCCGGTGGTGCTGCCCTGGAGCAGGACCTCCTCATGCGCGGGGATGGCGAAGGCGAGCTCGCGCGCCGGGGCGGCGGCGGAGACGTGGGCGGCCTCGTTGACCGGCTGCTCGACGGGCGCGGGCGCGGCGGCCACAAGGGACGCGGTGACGGCCGCCACACCGGCGAGCGCGGCCGCGGCGTTGAGGCGTCGGTTGCCACGCAGGTCAAACAGAGTCTTCATCAGGGCTGGGGATCTTTCGTTGAGACGACAGAGGATGGCCATGCGTCATCTAGGGACCTGCGAACGGCAGACCGCGAAGACGGGCCACGTGTCCGGGTACGAGAGGTCGTTCACCCGGAGGCGTGTGCGCGGAAGCTATGGCGATCGGCCGGAAGGCCGTCGTGGGTCAGACGTGTGATCCGAAATGCCTTGGCTCAGAGGTCGATGTGGGGTCACCCACGGTGATCTCCTCTCCAAGTCCAAACCAGCCACCGGTTGGCGGCAAACAGGACACTACAGGACGAGTCAGGACGGAGCAAAGTAAAAGCCGCATAACCCCCAGAAGATCTACCCATGGTCCTGTTTATCCCAAGCCGGACCGTGGTCGGCCCCTCTGCCCGGGGTGATGCCGACGCTGCGTGACCGGGCGCCCGATCCGCGCGAGGCAAAGTCGGAAGGCCTTACGGCAAGAGAACACAAAGGAAATCACCGGGAACGACGCGGGAAAGCATTCCGCCGCAAAAGCGTGGACGCCCGGCGAGACGAAGCCTCCCGGGTTTACGAATGCAAAGGGTCTTTCCCTGCCGTGGAGACGCCCTCATGGGGGCGATAGGCCGACGGAGGGGCGGGCGGGCGGGAATCAAGGCGGAGCCGGCGGGCGGGAATCAAGGCGGAGCCGGCGGCCAGGGAAGCGGACGGCCAGGTGAAGGGGGTACGCCGGACGCGGTCCGCGGCGGTCGGGGCACCACCCGGCGAGATGTGCCCGGGCGGCCGGGCTCCCAGGGCGGCCGGGGCTCCCAGGGCGGCCGGGGCTCCCAGGGCGGCCGGCGTGGCTTCGGCGGCCGGGCAGACCCCGCGCGAGGCGACCGGCACACAGACCGTGGCGGGAGGAGAACGGGTGAAGGACCCTGGAAATGCCGGAGCCGGGCAGTCCCCCAACTGCCCGGCTCCGGATCAAAGCGGTTCCGCCAGGAATGCCCTCCCCAAAGGCACCGGCGGGTCCCCCGCTTTCCGGACGCGGTTCCCCCATCCGCGTCCTTTATCAAGAAAGTCTGTCGGCCTCTCCCGAGGACCTGCTTCAACATTACAAGGGGCCCTGTCATGAAGTCGTCATCGGCAGGTTGATTTCCGGCCTACATCCGGGCGGCCCCCCGCCCGGCCGTGCTAACTCCCGAGGTCCAGCCGGACCTCGGTGCCCTTCTGCAGCGACCGGCTCACCGTGCAGTGACGCTCGTGCACCCGCTCGGCGACGGCCTCGAAGACCTCGCCGGAGTCCTCCGAGGGCAGCTCCACGTCGTACGTCACCGTGACCGAGCGCAGGAGGGTCGGGCTCTCCTTCTCGGCGGAGACCTCGACGGCCAGCCGTACGAGCCGGTGGCCCCGCTTGGCGGTGAGCGGCTCGACCGTCATGACGTTGCATCCGCCGACGGCGGCCAGCAGCAGCTCCACCGGGCTGAACAGGCCGTCACCCGTGCCCATCTCGATCTCGGCGCCACGCTCGTTGCGGGCGACGAACCCGTCCTCGGTCCGCTCGACGCGTACAGAGCCCATGACATCACCCTACTGGCAGGGCCAGACGGACGAGCGTGCCGCCGCCGGGGGCGGCGCTGGCCGACACGCTGCCGCCGTGGCTGTCCACCACCTGGCCCACGATGGCCAGGCCGAGCCCCGATCCGGGCAGCGCCCGCGCCGAGGGCGCGCGGTAGAAGCGGTCGAAGACGTGCGGCAGGTCGTCGGCGGAGATGCCGGGGCCGTGGTCGCGCACCGTCAGCACGCCGCCCCGCAGCGACACCTCGACCAGGCCGCCGGCCGGGCTGTACTTGGCCGCGTTGTCGAGCAGGTTGGCGACGGCGCGGGCGAGCCGGTCGGGCACGCCCCGCACCACCATCGGCTCCACCGAGACGGAGTACGCGGTCGACGGCCAGTGCCGGGCCGCCCGGGCGACCTCCCGCTCCACGAGCTCGTCGAGGCGCACGCTCTCCACCAGCACGGCGGGCTCCTCGTCGCGGGCCAACTCGACCACGTCGGAGACGAGCGCCGTCAGCTCCTCCAGGCCGCTCACCACGGCCCGGCTCACCTCGTCGTGGACCTCCTGCGGCAGGTCTCCCCTCATCAGCAGCTCGACGTTGGTCCGCAGGGCGGTGAGCGGAGTGCGCAACTCGTGGGACGCGTCGGCGACGAGGCGCTTTTGCGACTTGGCGGAGCGTTCCAAGGCGTCGAGCATCGCGTTGAAGCTGCGCGCCAGGCTGCTCAGCTCGTCGTCTCCCGCCACGTCGATCCGGGTGGTCAGGTCACGGGTGGTGGCCACCCGTCCGGCGGCGTCCTTGAGCGCGTTGACCGGCCGCAGCGCCGCCCGGGCGGCCAGCCAGCCGAGCGCCCCGGAGAGCACCAGGCCGCCGAGCGCCACGACGACGAAGGGCCAGCCCAGGTCGTCCACGTCGGCGAGGGCGGCCAGCACGCCGTTGGGGGGCCGGTCGCCGTACCTCTCGTACGTCCCGTAGTGGTCCATCGCCCACTCCACCCGGCGGCAGGTGATGACGTAGGCGGCCACGATCACGACGATCACGCTCACCGCGCCGGCCAGCGCGGAGGCCATCGCGAGCCGCCAGCGGAGCTTCACGGCTCCTCCCCGGCGAGAGAGGCGGCGGGCTCCCTGAGCGCGTAGCCGAGGCCGTGGACCGTGTGGATGAGCCGCGGCTCGCCCCCCGCCTCGGTCTTCTTACGCAGATAACCGATGTAGACCTCCAGCGGGTTGGACCCGGGCCGGAAGCCGTAGCCCCAGATGCGTTCCAGGATGACCTGCCGGGTCAGCACCTGGCCGCCGTTGCGGATCAGCAGGTCGAGCAGGGCGTATTCGGTCCTCGTCAGGTCGATGAGCCGGCGGCCGCGCCGGGCCTGCCTGCTGTCGGGCAGCAGGACCAGGTCGGCGAAGCCCGCCTCCGGGGGCGGCGCGGCGCGGCGGAGCAGGGCGCGCACCCGGGCGAACAGCTCCTCCAGCGCGAACGGCTTCACCAGGTAGTCGTCGGCGCCCGCGTCCAGGCCGGCCACCTTGTCGCCGATGCCGTCCAGGGCCGTCAGCATGAGCACGGGCAGCCGGTTGCCGTCGCCGCGCAGCGCACGGCAGACCTCGATCCCGTCCATGCCCGGCATGAGCACGTCGAGCACCACGAGGTCGGGCGCGACGCCGTCGATGGCGTCGAGGGCGTCCACGCCGTCCCCGGCGGTCGCCACGCCGTATCCCTCCACGCGCAGCGCCCGCGCGATCGCGTCGCGGACCTCGGGTTCGTCGTCGACGACGAGCACCTGTGTCTTGACCACGCCGCCATTGTGACGTGCGGAGATGAGAGCTTGCTGAGCGCTCCCGGGGACGGGACGCGCTCAGGCGTCGGGATGTTTGGACAGATAGTCGACGTAGACCGGCCGGAGCGCGTCGCCGAGTTCGCCCTCGCCCGCCCCGATCGCGTCGCTGAGCAGCGCCGAGACCCTGCTGAGGTCGTTCGCGGTCTCGCCGGTGTTGCCGCTGGCGGCCTCGGCCGCCGGGATGACCTTCAGCAGTTCCCACAGGAAGCCCAGGTCGCCGTGCCGTACGGCGTAGCGCACGGCGCGGTCGTGCAGCTCCTTCGCGGGGAGCGACTCGAGCTCTTCCACGTCCATTCGATCTCACCCCCAACTCGTGGGTTTCCCCCAGGTTTGCCCCTTATACCCCCGCCACGGGAGAAAGACCGCCGGAAGCGGACGAGCTTTTTGCCGCCCCACCCGGCCTTCGGCGCGAGTCCGCCCCGCATCGGCCACACGGGAACCGCGCACTCTTTGCCGTGCCATGGAAGGATTCTTGAGGTGAAGGTCATACTCAAGATCATCGTGGTGGCCGCGGCCCTGTGGGCGTCCACCAAGCTGGTGGACGGCATCACCGTCAGCGCCGGCTCCACGGCCAGGCAGATCGGCACCCTCCTCGCGGTCGCGCTGATCTTCGGCCTCGTGAACGCCGTCATCAAGCCGGTCATCAAGACGATCGGCTGCGCGTTCTACGTGCTCACGCTCGGGTTGTTCGCCCTGGTGGTGAACGCCGCCCTGCTGCTGTTCACGAGCTGGCTCGCCGAGCAGCTCGACCTCCCCTTCCACGTCGACGGGTTCATGGCCGCCTTCTGGGGCGCCATCGTCGTCGGCGTGATCAGCTGGCTCCTCAACATGATCCTCGGCGACGACTGACCGGCTCCGGGGCGGGTCGCGATCCGCCCCGGGGTCACACCCGGCAGATAATCATGTATTCTGAGTAGGGAATTAGGACTTCTCGGAAGGGCCGGGCCGATGAGCGTGGACGTGCACCAGCACCTGTGGACGCCGTCCCTCGTCGACGCGCTGCGCCGCCGCACCCGCCCGCCGTTCCTGGACGGATGGACGCTCGTCCTCGACGGCGAGCCGCCGTACGAGGCGGACCCGGCCGACCACGACGTGGAGATCCGGCGTAAGCGCAACGCCCACCTCGACCTCGCCCTCGTCTCCCTGTCGAGCCCGCTCGGCATCGAGCATCTGCCTCCGGAGGAGGCGTGGCCGCTCATCGACGCCTACCACGCCGACGCCCGCGCGCTGCCCGCGCCGTTCGGCGCCTGGGCCGCCGCCCCGGTGACCGACCCCGACCCCGTACGGCTCGCGCACGTCCTCGACCACGCCCCCGGCCAGGCCCCCGGCCGAGGCCTGGCCGGGCTGCAGCTTCCGGCGACCGCGCTCGGCGACGCCCGGGGACTGGCCCTGGCCGCCCCGCTGCTCGACGTGCTGGAGGAGCGCGGCCTGCCGCTGTTCGTCCACCCGGGCCCCGCCGCGGCCCCGGGCCCCGCGTGGTGGGCGGCCGTCGTGCCGTACGTGCAGCAGATGCACGCCGCCTGGTACGCGTTCGAGGCGTTCGGCCGGCCCCGGCATCCCCGCTTGAAGGTGTGCTTCGCGCTGCTGGCCGGGCTGGCCCCGCTGCACAGGGAGCGTCAGTTGAGCCGGGGCGCCGCCGGGCGCGGCCTGGTGGACCCCGGCCTGTTCCTCGAGACGTCGTCCTACGGCCCCCGGGCCGCCGACGCGGTGGTCCGCGAACTCGGGATCGACGTCCTCGTCGCCGGAAGCGACCAGCCGTACGCCGAGTCGGTCTGGCCGGACCCCGGCGACCCCGCACAACGAGCCATCGATCACGCCGTCCGCGTGGCCAATCCAGGCCGCCTGCTGTCCCGGAAGGAGTCGCCGTAATGAGCACGCCCACGATCCAGGAAGGCGCGCTGTGTGCCTCCTTCGCCGACCTGCCCGCACGCACGCTCGACCGCCGCGAACTGCTCGCCCTGGTGGAGGACCTGGCCGGGCGGCCCGAGCTGTGGCGTCACCACCTCGGCTTCGAGGGCGCGGAGGACGGGGGACGCCACTACGTCTCCCTGCACCGGGACTCGTACGTGGACGTGTGGCTGCTGTGCTGGCGCCCCGGGGACGACACCGGCTGGCACGACCACGACGTCTCCTCCGGCGCGGTCCGCGTCGTGGCCGGTGAGCTGAAGGAGTGCAACCCGCGCATCGGCGGCGCCCACCTGGAGACGCAGGTCGTGGCGGGCGACGCCTTCTCCTTCGGGCCCGACCACATCCACCGGCTGACCGGCGAGGCGCCCGGCTCGGTCTCGATCCACGCGTACTCCCCACCCCTGTGGCGGATGGGGCAGTACTCCATCACCGAGGACGGGACCATGCGCCGCCTTTCGGTCGGATACGCGGACGAATTGCGCCCGCTCGACCCGGCTTAGGGCGATGCGAGTAGTTCGGTCATCACGCACCGTGACGCTAGTCTGCTGCCATGACCAGCGTGCTCGATGACTGGCTGCAGCCTCGTCCGGGAGACGGGGCCGGGGGCGTCCCCGATCGGCTCTCCCCGCCCCGTCCCGCCGCCGGCGAGCAGCGGGACGGCGGGGACGACGACAGCCTCGACGCCGGCCTCATCTCCACCGGCCCCCAGACACGGTTCCGCGAACGTGTGGCCTACGGCCTGCGCACGGCGCTGAACGCGCAGGCGCCGGGCGACCTGGTGGCGGTCAGCCGGATGGACGTCCTGCTGGAGCCGGAGCGGCGTGCCCGCCCCGACGTGTCCCTGGTGGACGACCTCGCCGCCTCCGACGACCGGAGGACCTGCTACCTCGCCGAGGAGGTGGGGCTGGTCATCGAGATCGCCGGCCCCGACTCGGCCGTCCCCGACCGCGACGTGCTGCCACGGCACTACGCGGCGGCCGGCATCCCGCACTTCTGGCGGGTCGAGAGCACCGGCTGGCGGCCGTTCGTCTACTCCTACGAACTCGACGCCGGCGGAGCCGGCTACCAGGTGACCGGCGTCCACCACACCCGGCTCACGGTCGGCACTCCGTTCCCCATCGAGATCGACCTCGAACGGCTGCCGCGCTGACTACGCCCGCGCCGGGCGGGCGGCGAGCATCCCCGACACCAGTTGGAGGCCGCACGCCCCCAGCCCGGCGAGCAGGGGCACGGTCCAGCCGCCGGACAGCTCGTGGAGCAGGCCGAACGCGAGCGGCCCGATCGCGGCCAGCAGGTAACCGCTCGACTGGGCGACCGCCGACAGCGCGGTCACCGAGGCCGGATCAGGCGCCCGCAGCGTGATGATCAGCAGGGCGAGCGCGATCGAGGCCCCCTGGCCGAGCCCGAGGACGATCATCCACAGCCACGGCGTGACGGTGGGCGCGAGCAGCACCCCCAGATATCCGCCGACGGTCAGCAGCACGGCCACGACCACGTGTGGCGTCTGGGATCGGGCCCGGCCCGCGTGCAGGGGGACGACCAGCGCCGCGGCGATCTGCATGAGGTTCGTCAGGCCCAGCAGATATCCCGCCTCGTCTGCGGGCAGGCCGGCGGCCTGGAACACGGTGGGCAGCCAGGCCAGCAGGACGTAGAAGGTCAGCGACTGCAGTCCCATGAACGCCATGACCGGCCACGTCGCCGGCGCGCGGAGCAGGGTCGCGTACGGCCGGTGGCCGGGGTCTCCGGGCCGGGGACGGCGGGCCCCGCGCGCCTCCGGGGACGACGGCTGCTCCGGGCCCGCCACGGATCGCGCCGCCTCGGCCGGGGAGACCTCCGGCTGGGCCGCCTTCGTCCGGGCCTGTGCCGCCGGAAGCGACGCCGCCCTGGTCAGCGCCACGCGCCACAGGGCCGCCGCCAGCAGCGCGAGCAGGGCCGCCGACCCCGCCGCGGCCCGCCAGCCGACCTGCTCCGCCAGCGGGACCATCGCCGCCGAGGCCGTCGCGGCCCCGCCCACCATGACCGAGACGTACAGGCCGGTGAAGAGCCCGACCCTGTCCGGGAAGTGCTGTTTGACGAGGCCCGGCATGACGACGTTCATGACGGCGATGGCCGTACCGGCCAGGGCCGCGCCGCAGTACAACGCGGGCACGCCGTCCGCGCTGCGCAGCGCGACGCCGGCGGCCAGGACGAGCAGCCCGGCCAGCAGCGTGCGGTCCAGCCCGATGCGGGTGGCCAGCGCGGGCGCGACCGGGGCGAGCAGGCCGAGGCACGCCACCATCACCGTGGTGATGGCGCCGCCTCCGGCGGGGCTGAGGCCGAGGTCCCGCATGATGGCCGGGAGGAGCGGTGACACGCCCGCGAGAGCGGGCCTCAGGTTGAGCGCCGCCAGGACGAACCCGGCGATGAGCAGCGCATCTCCCCGATGAACCACGATCCCTCTCGTCACCCGCCAAACCCTACCGGCGCGGTGTTTCGAGCCCCGTCCGGCGCTAGGGTTCGGTCGGGAGGTGGGCGGCCATGGCGGAGGAGCACGTCCAGTCGCTGGCCCGGGGCCTGGCGGTGATCCGGGCGTTCGACGCGACGAGCCCGGAGCTGACGCTCAGCGAGGTGGCCCGCAAGACCGGTCTCACCCGCGCCGCGGCACGCAGGTTTCTGCTGACGCTCGCCGGCCTGGGCTACGTGCGGACCGACGGGCGGCTTTTCGCCCTGTCGCCCCGGGTCCTGGAGCTGGGCTACGCCTACCTGTCGAGCCTGTCCCTGCCCGAGGTCGCTCTGCCGCACCTGGAGCGGCTCGCCGCCGAGGTGCACGAGTCGGCGTCGGTCTCGGTGCTGGACGACACCGAGATCGTCTACGTGGCCCGCGTGCCGACGGCCCGGATCATGCGCGTGACGATCGCGATCGGCACCCGCTTCCCGGCGTACTGCACCTCGATGGGCAGGGTGCTGCTCGCGGGGCTGTCCCCGGAGGACCTCGACGCCTACCTCGCCCGCGCCGACCTGCGGCGGCTGACCCCTCACACCGCCACGTCGCCGGTGGCCCTGCGCACCGCGCTCGACGAGGTACGGGCCCAGGGCTGGGCCATGGTGGACCAGGAACTGGAGGAAGGGCTGCGGTCGATCGCCGCGCCGATCAGGGGCCGCGACGGCCGGGTGGCGGCGGCGGTCAACGTCTCCTCGCACGCCAGCCGCACCACGCCGGAGTCCGCGCGCCGCGACCTGCTGCCCCCGCTGCTCGCCACCGCCGCCGGGATCGAGGCCGACCTGCGCGCCACCGGGGGCGCGAGCCGCGCGGACCTCCCCTGACGCACCCCCACGTCCCCACAAAAACGACCATCTCCCACCATGGAACTGACAACGTTGTCTAGGGCGCTGAAATGGGAGATGATCCCTGCGTGGGAGAGACGAGACGCGGCCGTCCGACCATGAACGACGTGGCCGCCGCGGCCGGTGTGGCGCTCAAGACCGTCTCCCGCGTCGTCAACAACGAACCCGGCGTCAACACCGTGACCGCCGGTCGTGTGCAGGAGGCCATCGAGCGGCTCGGCTACCGTCGCAACGACAGCGCGCGCATCCTGCGGCGGGGCCGTACGGCGAGCATCGGCCTGGTCATCGAGGACGTCGCCGACGCCTTCTACTCCAGCCTCAGCCGGGCGGTGGAGGACGCCGCGCTGCACCACGGCTACCTCCTGTTCAGCGGCTCGTCCCGGGAGGACCCGGACCGCGAGCGCGACCTCGTGCTCGCCTTCTGCGCCCGCCGCGTGGACGGGCTGATCATCGTGCCCGCGGGGAGGGACCACGCCTATCTCGCGCCCGAGTTCGAAGCCGGGATCAAGACGGTCTTCGCCGACCGCCCGCCCGGCGCGGGGTGCGAGGCGGACACCGTCCTCTGCGACAACACGGGCGGGGCACGGGCGGGCACGGCCCACCTGATCGCGCACGGCCACCGCCGCATCGCCTTCCTCGGCGACTCCCCCGGGATCTTCACCGCCGCCGAGCGGCTGCGCGGTTACCGGCAGGCGCTGGCCGCGGCCGGCCTGCCGTACGACGAGGGCCTGGTGGTCATGGGGCCGCCGGACCCGGCGCGGATGCGGGCCGACCTGACCCGGCTGCTCACGGCCTTCGATCCCCCGACCGCCCTGCTGACCGGAAACGGCCGCACCACCGTGGAGACACTGCGGGCGCTGGCGTCGCTCACGGACACCGCCGACGCGGGCGCCGCCGGAGGCCTCGCGCTGGTCGGGTTCGACGACTTCGAGCTGGCCGACCTGCTGGGCGTCACCGTGGTGGCGCAGGATCCCACCCGGCTGGGCCGCACGGCCGCCGATCTGTTGTTCATGCGCCTGTCCGGGGACGAGGGGCCGATCAGCAGGATCGAACTGGCCACGCGGCTCATCCCGCGGGGCTCGGGCGAACGCCCTCCCCTGTCTCTCCGGGACCGTACGGCGGGCTGACGCCGGACGACAGGGCGCCGCGCAGATCACGCCGCAGCGTGAGCACCACGGCGATCACGCCACAGCCCGACAGCGCGATGGCGAGATGGGCGGGCACCAGTTCGGCGAGGGCGCCCGCGGCGGCGGCGCCCAGTGCCTGGGCCGTCATCAGACCGGACGTCTGCAGGCCGAACGCCTGCCCGCGGGCGGCCTCGGGAACCGTGTCGAGGAACCGCCGCTGGAGCCCCAGGTTGTAGGCCAGCCCCGCCGCGCCCAGGGCGGCCAGCGCCGCCGCGCCGGCGACCCCCGGGCGGGCGGCGAACCCGAGCAGCGGCACTCCCAGCGCGAGCGCCAGCGGGAAGGTCAGCCGTTCGCGCACCGCGGGCGGGGCGAACCTGCCGACGGCGAACTCTCCCGCGCCCATGCCCGCCGCCGCGGCGGCCAGCACGACCCCCGCGCCCCACGGCGACCCCTCGCCCGTGAGGTACGGCACGTAGACGGCCTCCGCGCCGATCGCGAGCATCGGCGGCAGCCATCCGGCGAGCAGCAGTCCCCGGACGGCGCGGTCGGCCAGCAGCGCCCGGTTGACCCGTAGCGTCGTCCGTACGGCCCCGGCCCGGTGATGCGGGGCGGAGTGCGCGGCGCGCGCCGGGCGGTCGCGCAGCCCGAACCGGGCCACCGCCGCGCTGCCCAGCGAGAGCGCGGCGGTGATCAGCAGCGCCCTGAGAGGGCCGGTCACGGCGAGCAGACCGCCGCCGACGGCCAGCCCGGCCACCTGCGCGCCCGCCGAGGTCGTGGTGAACAGCGCGCGGCCGAGCACGTACGCATCTCCCACCAGCACGTCCGGCAGCACGGCGGCGCGCACGGCCGAGAACAGGGGCGTGGGCACGCCCGCCGCGAACACCAGCGCGAGCATGACCCCGATCGGCAGGTCGCCGACACCGAGGACGAGGCACGTGGCCACGCGCAGCAGGTCGCCCGCGACCATCAGGGCCCGCGGGCGCCACCGGTCGGCGAGCGACAGCAGGAACACCCCGCCCGCCACCTGCGGCAGGAACCCGATCATGTACGCCAGCGCGGCCAGGCCCGGCGACTCCGTGCGCGCGTAAACCAGCACGGAGAACGCGAGCATCTTCACGGTGTCGCCCAGGACCAGCAGAAGCTGGCTCCCGAAGAGCACGCGGAACTCCGGGACGGCGAAGCACGCCCGGAACGTCGATCTCTCCTGGTTCGCGGCCACGGTCACGGCCCACCTCCCGGCACACATGCTCGGCCCGCCGCCTCCGGCCGCGCTAACGTTTCGGAAACTGCCGAAGGGTGGGCGTTTGTACCGGATCGAGGTGAGCCCGCAGGACGTCGCGGCCAGCCGTTTCGCGATCTCCCCGCTCAACGAGACCATGCACGCGATGTGGATGCTGTCGGGGCGGCTGGAGGCGGGGGCGCACGCGTCCTGGGCCGCGGTGGCGCGCCCCCGGTTCGCCCGGCTGCTGGCCGGCAGCCCGGGGGCGCGGGCGATGGTCGCGCTGTTCCGCCAGGGGGCCTACATCGCCGACTTCATCGCGCCGCCGCCCACGGGGATCAACGTCTCCTTCGCCGAGGAGATCGCGGCGATGCGGGCCACCCCCCTTGAGCGGGCGCGGACCGAGATCGCTATGTCGCTGGACGGCCGGCCGCCCCCGCCCGCCGACGTCATGGAGATCCTGGCGGACGACCACGTGGTCGCGTTCCTGGCCGACGGGCTGGAGCGCACCTGGACGGAGCTGGTCGCACCGCAGTGGCCGCGCTTCCACGCGATCCTGGAGCGCGACGTGATCCAGCGGGCCGGGCGGCTGGCGACGTACGGCTGGGCGGCGGCGCTCGGCGACCTCGGCCCGCGGGTCCGCTGGCGGCCGGAAGAGGCCGACGCACCGGCCCGCATCGAGGTGGCGGCCTCCGGCGACCGGGACGAGCGGCACCGGCTCGGCGGCCGCGGCCTGCTGTTCCTGCCCAGCCTCTTCGTCCGCAAGGTGATCGCCTACCTCGACGAGGCGTGGCCGTACGCACTGGTGTATCCGGCGCGGGGGGTGGCGGCGGCGCACCCACGGGCGGGCGGCGCGGCGGCGCTCGCCGGGCTGGTCGGCAGGTCCCGCGCCCGGGTCCTGGCCGAGCTGGAGACCCCGGCGACCACCACGCAGCTCGCCGCCCGCCTCGGGCTGGCGCTCGGCACGGCCGGCGGCCACCTGGCCGCGCTGCGCGCGGCCGGGCTGGTCGCCGGCGCCCGGGTCGGGCGGCGGGTGCTCTACCGGCGCACTCCCCTTGGGGACGCGCTGGTGGCCGGCCGGCTCGACTCCTGAGAGTCAGCCCTTGAGCGCGCCCGCCATGAGGCCGCGCATGAAGAACCTGCCGAGCAGCACGTAGATGACCATCGTGGGGATGGACGCCAGGATCGCCGCCGCCATCTGCTGGCTGTACGGCGTCGTCACGGCGCCCGCGATGTTGTTGAGCATGACCGTGGTCGGCCACGAGCTCGGCCCGGTGAGGAAGACCGCGAACAGGAAGTCGTTCCACATCGAGGTGAACTGCCAGATGATCACGACGGCGAACGCCGGGCCGGAGACCGGCAGCACGATCGACCAGAGCGTCCGCAGCATGCCCGCGCCGTCCACGCGGGACGCCTCGATCAGCTCGTCGGGGATCGTGACGTAGTAGTTGCGGAAGATCAGCGTGCAGATCGGGATGCCGTACACCACGTGGGCGAGGACCAGGCCGGGGATGCCGCCGTACAACTGCACGCCGAGCGCGTCGCCCACGTCCACCATGAGCTGCACCAGCGGGATCATCACGCCCTGGTACGGGATGAACATGCCGAACAGGAACAGTGTGAACAGCACGTCCGCGCCGGGGAAGCGCCACTTGGACAGCACGTATCCGTTCAGCGACCCGAGCGCCGCGGAGATCAGCGAGCCGGGGATCGCGAGCAGGAAACTGTTGACGATGCCGGGCTCGAGCTTCTCCCAGGCGACGCTCCACGCCTCGGTCGTCCACACCTTCGGCAGGTTCCACGCCTGCGCCGGGTCGGCCTCGCTGAGCGGCTTGAAGCTCGTGACCAGCAGCACGTAGACCGGGATCAGGAAGACCAGGACGAACAGCAGCAGGAGGACGAGCCGCACCCACGCGGCGGTCCTGCCCCGCTCGCGGACCGGGGCGGGCGCCGTGCGCGGGGCCTTCTCGGCGACGTGCGCGGTCATGAACGCTTCCCCTTACGGGCGTCCCAGATCAGGTAGGGCACGACGAAGACGACGACGGACAGCACGATGTAGGACGCGATCGTCGCGCCCTTCGCCGGGTCGTGCGAGTCGTAAACCGCCGTCCACATGAACGTCGCGGGCACGTCGGTGATGATCTGCTTGCCCGACACCGCGACGACGAGGTCGAAGACCTTCAGCGAGATGTGGCCGAGGATGATCAGCGCGGACAGCGTCACCGGGCGCAGCATCGGCAGCACCACGTGCCGGTAGACGCCCCACTCGCTGCAGCCGTCCACCCGGGCGGCCTCCCGCAGTTCCTCGGGCACACCCCGGAACCCGGCGAGGAACAGCGCCATGATGTATCCGGACATCTGCCAGATCGCTGGGATCGCCATGGCGGCCATGCCCCAGTCGGGGTCGCGGAACCACTGCCACTGGAGGAAGTCGACTCCGAGGTAGTGGAAGAGCCGGTTGAGCCCGACCGCCCGCTCACCCGTCGCGCTGTTCATCAGCCACCGCCAGACCACCCCGGTGGCGATGAAGGAGACGGCCATCGGGAACAGGTAGACGGCGCGGAAGCCGCTCTCCGCCCGGATGTCCTTCTCCATCAGGAAGGCCAGGAGCCAGCCGAGGACGAGCGCGCCGACGACGAAGACCACGGTGAAGATGATCGAGTGCCGGACCGACAGGCCCCAGCGCTCCTCGCTCCAGATGCCGGTGAAGTTCTCCAGCCCGACGAAGTTGCCGGGGATCTCCGCGATCTCGTCGTGCTTGTCGGTCATGGCGAGCTTGAAGTTCCAGCCCAGCAGGCCGTACACGAAGACCGCGATGAGGATGATCGACGGCGACACCAGGAGCAGCCCGGGCAGCCATCTGCGCACCCGCGTCACATGTACCTCTCAGAAGTCAAGTACGGCCCACGCCGTTGTGTCCACAGCGTGGGCCGTACGAGGAGATCAGCTCACTGACCGCTGTTCTTGGCCGCCGTGACCAGCGCCTGCTGGAACTTGGCGACGTCCTTGTCCTGCTGGAACAGGCCGACCGCGTCGGTGATCGCGGTGCGCCACGCGTCGTTGGCGACCACGCCGTGCTGGATCGAGCCGGCCAGCTTGCTGCCGGACCACTGCTCCAGGCTCCAGGACAGGTAGTCCTTGTAGAGGGACTGGTCGGCGTCCTTGCGGGCCGGGATCGAGCCCTTCAGCGGGTTGAACGCGTCCTGGCCCTCCTTGCTGGCGGCCACCTTCAGCCACGCGATCGCGCCGTCGCGGTTGGGCGCGCCCTTCGGCAGCGTGAAGCTGTCCGACAGCCACATGAACGTGCCGTCCGTGCCCGGCGACGCGGCCCAGTCGAAGTCCTTGTGCGACTCCTTGCCGAGGCCGCCCTCCGGCGGGTTGTGGAAGTAGCCGTAGGCCCAGTCGCCCATGATGTTGAAGGCCGCCTCGCCGTCGGCGACCTGCTTGGCCGCCGGCTGCCAGTCGTCCTGCGGGCTGCCCGCGTACGACAGGATGGTCTTGAAGTTCTCCAGCGCCTTCGTCACGTTCGCGTTGGACCAGTCGGCGTTGGCCGTCCACAGGGCGTTGTAGGCGTCGGTGCCGAGCGAGCCGAGCAGCACGGACTCGAGCAGGTGCACCAGGGTCCACTGCGAGCCGATCGACAGCGGGATCTTCCCGGTCTTCTTGACCTTCTCGAGGTCGGTGACGAACTCCTCGACGGTCTTCGGCGCGCCGTCGATGCCGGCGTCCTTGAGGACCGTGGGGTTGAACCACAGAACGTTCGACCGGTGGATGTTCACCGGTACGGAGTAGATCTGGCCCTGCACCGAAATCTGGTCGATGAGCTGCTGCGGGAAGACCTCCTTCAGCTTCAGCTCGTCGTACAGGAAGTTCACCGACTCCAGCTTGCCGCTCTTGATGTAGCCCTGGAGCTCGGCGCCGGCGTGACCCTGGAAGGTGTCCGGGGGCTGGTTGGCCTGCAGCTTGCTGGACAGCAGCGCGCGGGCCTGGTCGCCCGACCCGCCGGCCACCGCGGCGTCGAAGAACTCGAAGTTCGCGTTCTGCTTGGCGAAGATCTCCCGCATCGCCTTGAGGCCGTCGGCCTCACCGGGACCCGTCCACCACGAGAAGACCTCGACCTTCTTCGCGGCCTGACCGCCTCCGCTCTCCTGCTTGTCACCGCCACCACAGGCGGAAAGAGTGAGCAGACCTGCAACAGAGACCGCGACGGCCGCCATCCACCGTCGTCTCATCGCAACATTCCCTTCAGGCTGATCGGGAGGATTTCGGGCCCCCGAAGACACATATGGCTGACAACGTTGTCAGCAGGCCCAATCAACCCACTTTCACCGGTACGTCGTCAAGTTTGTGCCGATAACGTCTCTGCATACGGGCCCTGGCGCCGTGTTAGGGGCGTGCGTCAAAGGAAGGGCCGCCACTCGCGCCCGGGAAATTGTCGGCGCTCGCGCTCACACTGCAGGCATGACGGTGACACAACAGGGGGGACCTGATCACCTGTCGGAGGACGACCTGCCGGACATGGCGGACGTCGAGTCCCCGCAGTGGGCGCGGCACTACGGAACGATGGCGGGGCTGGGCTTCCTCACGGTGGCGCGGCGGCTGCCCCGGCTGGTCAGGCAGGCACTGGGCATCGCCTGGGAGGCGAGCCCCCGCGACACCGTGGCCACGGTCACGCTCAGCGCACTCGGCGGCGTCTTCACGGCCTTCGGCCTCCTCGCCACCACCGGCGTGCTGACCGCGCTGTTCCAGGCGGGCCCCACCCCGGATCGGGTCCGGGCCGCGCTGCCCAGCCTGCTGCTCGTGGGCCTGGCCGCCACCGCGCGCACGGCCCTGCAGGCGGGGGCCGGTTGGGCCCAGTCACGGCTCGAACCCCAGGTCAGCCGGATCACGGAAGAGCGCCTCTACACGCTGACCAGCCGGGTCGACCTCGTCTGCTTCGACGACCCCGAGTTCCACGACGCGCTGCAGCGTGCGCGCATGCGCGGCATGCAGATGGCCGAGATGGTCGTGAGCACGGCCATCGACACGCTGTCGGGCCTGGTCGGCATCGTGGCGGCGGCGGGCGTGCTGGGCGTGCTGCACCCCGTGCTGCTGCCCCTGCTCCTGCTCGCGGTCGTCCCCGACGCCTGGGCGGCCGTACGTGCGGCCAGGATGCGCTACACGACCGCCCTCGTGCTCGTCCCGGCCAGACGGCGCAAGTGGATCATCGAGGAGCTGCTCGCGGACAAGGACACCGCCGCCGAGGTCCGCACGTTCACCATGCGCGGCTTCCTGCTCCGGATGTTCGACACGGTCGCCCGTGGCGAGCAGCGCGTCATGCTCGACCTCGCGCGGCGGCAGACCGTCGCCCGCGTCCTCGGCGAGGCGCTCGGCGGCCTGGGGCAGGGCGCGGTCTACGTCGCGCTCGGCCTGCTGCTCGCGGCGGGCGCGGTGCCGCTCGCGGTCGCCGGCACCGCGGTGCTGGCGATCCGGTCCGGCCAGACGTCGCTGTCGAGCTTCATGTACGCGACGAACCGGCTCTACGAGGAGGGTCTCTACTTCACCGACTTCCTCGACTTCATCGCGCACGCCGAGGCCCGCATCCCGGCGGCACGCGACCGGACGGCCCCCGACGGCTTCGGCCGCATCACGGTCGAGGACGTCACCTTCTCCTATCCCGCCGCACCGGCGCCTGCCCTGCGCGGGGTGTCGGTCCGCATCGAGCGCGGGGAGGTCGTGGCCCTCGTCGGAGAGAACGGCTCGGGCAAGACCACCCTCGCCAAGATCCTCGCCGGCCTGTACGAGCCGGACGGCGGCCGCGTCCGGTGGGACGACGCCGACCTGTCCGAGATCGACCCGGACAGCCTGCGCCGCAGGATCGCGGTCATCGCCCAGGACCACACCCGGTGGCCGCTGACGGCCCGCCACAACATCACGATGGGCATGGACAAGGGCGAGGCCGAGGTGGCCCGTGCGGCCGAGGTCGCCGGCGCCGACCAGGTCATCGCCGAGCTCCCCTACGGCTACCGCACCCTGCTCGACCGCAGGTTCAAGAACGGTCACGAACTGTCGGGCGGGCAGTGGCAGCGGATCGCGGTGGCGCGCGGGTTCTACCGGGACGCGCCCCTGCTGATCTGCGACGAGCCCACGGCCGCCCTCGACGCCCGGGCGGAGCACGCGTTGTTCGAGCGGATCCGGCAGCACGCCGACGGCCGGACCGTGCTGCTCATCACCCACCGCCTGGCCAGCGTCCGCTACGCCGACCGCATCTACGTGCTCGACCACGGCAAGGTCCGCGAGCACGGCACCCACGAGGAGCTGATCACCCTCGACGGCCTCTACGCCGAGCTCTACAACCTCCAGGCCGAGGCGTACCGCTCCCCCTGACCCGCCTGCAGGTGGCGGCGTACCGGCAGAAGTGCAGGAGCCCGTACGAGCGGAGAGGCGGCGGTGTGCGGCCACTGCGATTCTCGGCCGACGCCCTGCGGCTTCGTGGATCAGGGCAGCGAGGCGGGCAGAGCGAAGGCCGGGAAGTGTTCGGGACCAAGGAACGAGACGATCTGGCAGATGCGCGTGCCGCGGAACGCGAGCACGGTGATCGACCAGGCGGCGTGCGGTCCGATGGCGTCGCCACCGATGTAGAACGCCACGGCGGCCTGGCCGTTGGCGCTGGTCGGAAGAGACCGCCAGCTTGGGCACCTGGTCATGGGGACCTGCACGGCGAAGTCGGTGACGGCCGCCAACCCCTGGTACCAGGTCGCCAGGGGCGGCATGGACCAGGTGACGTCCTCGGTCAGCAGCGGCACCAGGGCGTCGATGTCGCCACGTTCCAGCGCCGCCGCGAATGCGGCCACGAGCCGCTGAACCTTGGCGTCGCCGATTTTCCGCAGCGCCTGCCGCTGACTCAGGGAGGGGATCTTTTCTGTCACGAGCCTGCGGGCCCGCGCCAGGGCGGAGTTCACTGACGTGGTCGAGGTACCCATCATGGAGGCGATCTCGGCGGCGGAGAACCCGAGAACGTCGAACAGCAGCAGCGCGGCCCGCTGGTTGCCCGGCAAGTGCTGCAGGGCGGCGACGAAGGCGAGTTCGACGGATTCACGCTGCTCGTAACATGCCTCAGGGACGGCCCGGCCGTCGGCGAGGCCCTGATCGGGGTAAGGGCCCAGCCAGGCGACCTCGGTCAGCGGGGCGGCGTCGAGCACGGCGCGTTCGCTGGATGAGCCGAGGTCGGCGGGCAACGCCCGCTTGCCGCGGGAGTCGGCCAGGTCCAGGCAGGCACGGGTGGCCACGGTGTAGAGCCACGAACGCAACGAGCCACGTCCCTCGAACCGCGCGAGCCCTCGCCACGCGCGCAGCAGGGCATCCTGCAGGGCATCGTCGGCGTCGTGACCGGAGCCCAGCATGCGGTAGCAATGCCCATGCAACTCCTGGCGCAGCGGTCCTACCAGGCGGGCGAAAGCAGCATCATCCCCCGCGCGAGCCCGAGCCAAGTCGGCGTCCTGAACGCGCTGCGCCGCCGGATCCGCCCGGAGCCCGGAAGATTTTTCCCGCATGAGCGACGATTGTGCCCTACGGCGGCAGTCCTACCAGGTGAGGGGGCATACCGGCCCTCGTGAAGGAGGACTGCCATGACGTCGACCGGATCTCATCCCACGCCCGGATGGTTCGACATCTCCACTCCCGACGCTTCGCGATCACGACGCTTCTACCAGGAGCTGTTCGGCTGGACGGTGAACGTGATCGACGAGACCTACGCACTCGTCGGTGGTGACAACGACCGTCCGGCAGGCGGCATCGGCCAGGCCGGTCCCGGCAGCCCGTACACCGGGATCGTGGTCTACTTCACGGTCGACGACGCCGAGGCCGCACGGGCGAGGGCGGAAAGCCTGGGCGGCAGCCCCGTCTTGGAGCCGAGACCAACGCCCCTGGGACGGATCGCGGTGTTCGCCGACCCCGACGGCAACCATGTCGGTCTGGTGAGCCGTTGACCATGACCGAGCCGACAGGACATCACAAGACCGATATCTGGTCCCTGGTCCACAGCGAGCGGGCAGCCCTGGCGGCCGACCTCGCGGATCTGACCAGCGAGCAATGGACCACACCGTCCCTGTGCACCGGGCTGACGGTGCGCGAGGTGCTGGCGCACATCACCTCAGGGGCGAGCCTCACACCGGTGCGGTGGATGACCGGCGTCATCCGCTGCCGCTTCGACTTCGACAAACAGGTGGCCATGCGACTGGCCGAGCAACTGGGCGCGACCCCGGCCGAGACGCTCGCCCGGTTCCGCCGCATCGTGACCAGCACGACCAAGCCGCCCCTGCCCGTGATGGCGATGCTGGGCGAGACGATCGTGCACGGAGAGGACATCCGCCGGCCATTGGGCATTCGGCGCGACCACCCGATCGAGACGCTCACCCGGGTAGCCGACTACTACCGGCGCTCCGACCTGGTCGTCCTCGCCAAGGGCCGAATCCGAGGCCTGCGCCTCGTCGCCACCGATGGTCCGTTCACGACCGGCTCCGGCGCATTCGTGGCCGGCCCCACACTGGCACTGATCATGGCGATGACCGGACGCACCGGCTACTGGGACGAGCTCGAAGGCGACGGAGTAGCGACCCTACGCGCCCGCGGCGAGGTCACGTGACTCCTCACTCCAGGCCCTCAGTACTCCAGGCCCTCAGTACTCCAGGCCCTCAGTACTCCAGGCCCTCAGTCCCGCCGGCTCCGGAACGGTTCGGACTGTACGCGCGCCCTAGCTAGGACGCCTGCTCGGGGAGCATGTCGCGCATGGTCCGCACGTCCTTGTAGTACTGGATCTTCCGCTGGATCGCGCCCTGCTTCTGGCGCAGGTCGGCGATCTGCTCCTCGACCTTCCGGTCGTGCTCCTCCAGCAACGCGATCCGGTCCTCGATGGTGTGCTCGCCCTGCCGTACGAGCTGGGCGAAGCGCAGCATCTCCGCGATCGGCATGCCCGTGTCCCGCAGGCAGCGGATCATGCCGAGCCAGCTCACGTCCTCTTCGCTGAACCGCCGCTGGCCCGCCGCGTTGCGGCCGACCGGCTCCAGCAGCCCGATCCGTTCGTAGTACCGAAGGGTGTCGAGGCTGAACCCGGTCTCCTCGACGACCTGTCCAGGTGTGTACACCGCCACACCATTGATCCTGTCACACCGGATCTCGGGCGCATGCGCCCTTTCCGCTGTAGGCATTTGGCAAGCGGGCCGCAATTCGCCCCCATATAACGGGTCCTGCCACGTACGACCCGGGCCGGCGTCCGGGTGGTGCTCCCGAGAGACAGTGAGACAGAAATGCCCGGCATCCCCCGCCTGATCGCCAGCACGGTGGCCATTTCCGCTGCGATCGCGCTGTCGATCCCGCTGTCGATCCCGATGGCCCCGGCAGCCGTGGCGACGCCCGGCGACCGCCTGCCGTGCCGCCCCGGCAGCGGCCCGCATCTCGCCGGCAGGGACCTCACCCGGGCCACACTGCCCGCCGATCTGTCCTGCGCGGACCTCCGGGGCGCCAAACTGGACGGCCTGACCCTGCGGAGCGTGCTCACCGGGGCCGACCTGACCGGAGCCTCTCTCAAGGGAGCCCATCTCGGGTACGCCCGGATGGCCGGGGCCAGACTGCGCGAGGCCGACCTCTCCGAGGCCGAGCTGTACTACGCGGACCTGCGCGGCAGCGACCTGCGCGAGGCGACGATGGACGACTCCTCGCCGTACTACGCGCATTTCGAGGGAGCCGACCTGAGCGGGGCCACGATGGCGCGGGCCAAGACGTACGGCGCGCAGTTCGACGACGCGAAGCTGGTCGGCGTCGACCTGACCGACGCCTCCGCCTACGGCGCGGACATGCGCCGGGCCGACCTCAGCCGGGTCAGGGCGGCGAGGGCCAAGCTCTACGGCGCCACCCTGATCAGGACGGTCCTGCGGCAGGCGGATCTCAGCGGGGCGCAACTGTACGAGTCGGTGATGACCGGCGCGGACTTCCGGGGGGCCGACCTCACCGGGGCCGACCTGCGCGACGTCAGGGACGCCCGGCTCGCCGGAAGCAGGGGCGTGCCCGGATACCTGCCGGCGCCGGACCCGTCGTGCGAGCCCGGCGGCGGTCAGGACTACCGGGGCTGGGACCTGACCGCGGTCACGAGCTTCCCCGGCGATCTGAGCTGCGCCGACCTGACCGGCGCCAGGCTGGACGGCCTCGACCTGTCGGGCGTCAAACTGAACCGGGCCATCCTTCGCGAGGTCTCCGCCGTCGGGACGAGGCTTCGCGAGGCGAAGGGGGCGGACCTGCGCGGCGCGCGGCTGCGGCGGGCCAAGCTGGGCAGCGCCGACCTCGTGGGGGCGAACCTGTCCCGCGCGGACCTGTCGGGCGCGGCGCTCGGCAGCGCCGACCTGACCCAGGCCGAGCTCGCCGGCGCCGATCTTCGCGACACGGAGATGAACAGCGTCACGGCCGACCAGGCCGACTTCACCGGCGCCAGGTTGGACCGGGCGTACCTCCGCTACGGCAAGTACCGGGACGCGGTCTTCCGCAAGGCCACCCTGACCGACGCCGACGTGTCCTCGGCCGAACTGCGGGGCGCCACGTTCGAGGACGCCGAGGTCACCGGGCTGAACCAGGACTTCGCCAAGGACGTCGACCTGTCCGGGTCCTCCAGCCGCATGTCCACCGGCTGGCTGGTCTTCTTCGGCATCGCCGGCCTGGTCGTCTTCTGGATCGCCGCCGGGCTGGTCACGGCCAGGGTACGACGGAGCAGAGCCGCCAGGGAGCAGGCCGCCGAGAGAGCCGTCCGGTTCGAGGACGCCAAGAGCGTCCAGGAGGAGAACGTGACCCGGCTGGGCGAGGAGATCGACAGCCTGACGGACAGAACCGGCGACGTCGACTGGAACGCGGTCCTGGACGCCTACGACGCGGCCAAGGAAGCGCTGGCGAGGGCTCACGACATGGACGATCTGAGGGACGTCGAGACCATCGTGGCGCGTGGCCGCAGCGCCCTCGACCGCCGCCGCTGAAAGCCGCTTGCGCTGGAGTGCGCTCCAGGCGGCAAGGTGGTCGGCATGAGAATCGCTCTGGGAACGATCCCCTTCGGGACCACCGTGGACGAGGCGACCTCGTTCGCCATCCTCGACCGCTTCGTCGAAGCCGGCGGAACGATGCTCGACACAGCCAACAACTATCCGTTCTGGCTGGAGGGCGCGACCGGCGACGAGAGCGAGGCCACCATCGGCCGGTGGCTCGCCTCCCGGCGCAACCGGGACAGCGTGGTGATCAGCACCAAGTGCGGCGCCCGCCCGGCCGTGCCCGGCGCCCGTACGCTCGACGCCGCCGAGGGCCTGTCCGCCGGCGTGATCCGGGCCGCGATCGAGGGCAGCCTGCGCCGGCTCGGCACCGATCACGTCGACGTCTACTGGGCCCACGTCGACGACAGGTCGACGCCGCTGGAGGAGACGGTCGCCGCCTTCGACGAACTGGTGCTCGCAGGCAAGGCCAAGGAGGTCGGCGCGAGCAACCACGCGGTGTGGCGGCTGGAGCGGGCCCGCTCACTGGCGGCGGCGCGCGGCGGCGCTCGATACCGTCACGTGCAACTCCGCCACTCCTACCTCCGCCCCCGGCCCTGGGTACGCGTGCCCGAAGGCGGCCACACCCAGGTCTCCGACGAGATGCTGGACTACGTGCGTTCCGAGGGCGACCTGACGCTGTGGGTCTACTCCTCGTTGCTCGCGGGCGCGTACACCGCCAAACCGATGCCCGAGTACTACGACCACCCGGGCACCACGAGGCGGCTGGCGGTGCTGGACGAGGTGGCCGGCGAGCTCGGCGCGACGCGCAACCAGGTCGTGCTCGCCTGGCTGCGGGCGCAGGACATCATCCCGATCGTCGGCGTCAGCTCGATGGCCCAGCTCGAAGAGATCATCGTCGACGTCAAGCTCGACGACGAGCACATCGCCCGCCTCGACGCCCCCGCCTGACCACCTCCGGCCCAAAGACGCATGATGAGCGCCCGGGGCGACCGGGCGCGTCGGCGGCCGGCCGGCCGGAGTCGAAGGCAGGGATCCGCCCGGGGCCGGGGTGGTCATTCGACACTCCGCGCTGGTGCCGGCCCTGACGAGCCGGGGAAACGCCGGTAGCCGGTGATCAGAGCCGTCCGATCCGCACCCGCCATACGTCCGGACCGGACTCGACGTAGCCCCAGTCGAACTCACCCGGGTGCCGCGCCGCGAACTGGTAGTAGAGCGGCTTCGGATCGTGGTCGTTGACCAGTACGAACGCCTCCCTCGGCCGGAGGGCGCGGAAGGTCGCGAAGATTTCCTCGTGCCGTTGGACGTGCGCCAGGCGCCGCACGTCCAACTCACCCTCCACGACCTCCACACTCGCGTCCCCGGCATCGGCGGCGTCCTGACCGCCGCCGCATGTGCACGAGCAACCGCCGTGCCCCCGCGCCCGCCCCTGCGCCGAGCCGTGCTGCTCCGAGCCATGCGTGTGGCCGGACTCACCGAGGATCTCGTGCATACCGGCGAGCAGCGCGCCGAGGTCGACCCCGGCGTCGACGAGTGCCGGAAGCAGGATGTCGTTCTCCTTCTCCAGATGCGACTGGAACATCGCGTCAAGCGCCGCGGCGGCACCGGCGATCTCTCCGGGGGTGCGGGCCTGTTCCACCGCGTCCACCAGATTGCCCAGCACGGCGTGTTCGCCCGTCATGGCGCGCACCAGCAGCGCCGTCTCCATCAGCCGCGCGCCCGTGGCGTACAGCGTGCCCTCCTCGGCGATCGCGTGGGGAAGGACCTCTTCTCTGCAGAACGCGACCAGCGTCGCCTGCCGGGCGGACGGGGACGAAAGCTGGTCGACCGCGCGTCCGATGGTCAGCGCGTGATCCGCCATCGTCCGGCCGAGCTTCCGGTGGTGGTCGCGGATCGCCTGGACGGTGGCCTCCCGCGTCTCCAGGTCTTCCTGTGTTTCGGAGGCTTCCCGGGATCCGTCTGCCGAGGTGGTCTGCGCCTTGTCCTCGCCGGTGACAGTCATGTACGGCTCCTCGTCTCCGGCCCGGGCTACGTCCTGGGCCGGCAGTGTCTTCTCTTCCGCATCAGGCTCCGGAAGGGTTTTTCACGGTCTCCGTTGTATTTATACTACTGACCGTGGAAACTCAACGGGCGACCCGACGGGCGACTGAGAGCGTGACCGGCGACCGCGGCGCGGACATCGATCCGCGCGCCCATCGCGTGCTCGCGGATGTGAGTCGTGTCGCCGTCCTGGAGACCCTGCGAAAGGCGGGGCGTCCGATGGCCATCCCCGAGATCGCCGCCGCCGTCGGGCTGCACCCCAACACTGTGCGCGGCCATCTCGCGCTCCTGGTCGAGCACGGATACGCGAACGGCGGCAGGGAAGACCGAGAACGGCCGGGCCGGCCCCGCCTGCTCTATTCCGCGACCGCCGGGCCCGACGCCGACGAGCGGCGCAACTACCGGCTGCTCGCCGAGGTGCTGCTCACCTACCTGAGCGGGCTGGACGAGAACCGGGGGGCAGCCGCGATCTCGGCCGGCCGCGCCTACGGCGAGCGAACGGGGAAACGAGCCGGCAGCCGGGCGGATGAGCAGGCGCCTCCGGCGCGGACCACAACAGGGACGACGGCAGCGGCAGGTGATCGCTCGCCGATGGAGGCGGGGCTCGCGGCGGCCACCGCCGAGATCGTGGAACTGCTGGACGACGCCGGTTTCGACCCCCTGCCGGTCGACGACGGCTCCCGCATCGAACTGCGTCGCTGTCCGTTCCGCGAACTCGCCCAGGCCGACCCCGAGGTGGTCTGTGGCGTGCACCTCGGCCTCATGCAGGGCGCGCTCGCCGAGATGGGCGCCCCGCCCGACATGGTCCGCCTGCAACCGTTCGTACGGCCCGGCCTGTGCGTGGCCACACTGCACAGCCACGGGGAGCACGCGTCCGAGGAAACGCCGTGTTCGTGTGGTGGCGGCGGAGGGCCCGGATGACGGATGCCGGAGCGCGCGGGGGAACGGCCGTGAGCAGGCTGCCTCTGCCCGCGGGCGCCCTGCTGTCCGTCATCGCCGGGCTCTGGGGCGGACTGAGCCTGCTTGGCGTAGGCGTGCCCGTGCCCAGCGCGGCGCTCGCCACGCAGCACGGACCGCTGATGGCGCTCGGCTTCCTGGGCACGCTCATCTCTCTCGAACGCGCGGTCGCCCTCGGGCGGCCGTGGGGCTATGCCGCACCGGCTCTGGCCGCCGTCGGCGCGCTCGCGGGCGCGGCGGGATTCACGCGGCCAGGGCAGCTGCTGCTCACCGCGGCGGCCGGTTGGTTTCTCGCCGTCTATCTCGTACTGCTCGCCCGCCGGCCCTGCCCTGAGGTCGTCGTCCAGATGTCCGGTGCGATCGCGTGGTACGTCGGGGGCCTGCTGTGGCTGCGCGGACTCCCGATCGCCGACCTGGTGCCCTGGCTGACGGCCTTCCTCGTCCTCACGATCGCCGGGGAACGGCTCGAACTGGCGCACGTCGGGTTCGTGGGCCGCCGGGCCGGTGACGGCGTCCTGGCCGCCATGGGCGTCCTCGGGGCGGGCGTCCTCGCCTCGGTTCCCCGGCCGGACCTGGGATGGCGGGTGGCCGGGGTGGGCATGATCGCTCTGGCGGGGCTGCTGGCCGTCCACGACATCGCCCGCAGGACCGTGCGCACGGCCGGCCTGCCGCGTTATGCCGCGGTCTGTCTGCTGTCCGGTTACGCCTGGCTGGCCCTGGCCGGGGCGCTATGGGGGATTTTCGGGCGTCCCGCGGCGGACGGCCTGTACGACGCCGCGCTGCACGCGGTCTTCCTCGGGTTCGTCATGTCCATGGTGTTCGGCCACGCGCCGGTCATCCTGCCCGCCGTCCTGCGGGTGCGGCTGCCGTATCACCGGGTGCTGTACGGCCCGCTGGCCCTGCTGCACGCCGCCCTGCTGGTCCGGATCGCCGGCGACCTCGGTGGCGTGGCCGCCGTCCGCACGGTCGGCGGCGTGCTGGGGGAGGTGGCGCTGCCGGCGTTCGCCTGCTGCGCCGTGTTCGCCCGTCACGCCGTGCCCGCTCACCGCCCGGCAGCCGCGTCCCGCCTGTCTCGCTCTCGAAGAATGGACCCCTCATGAGAACGGTCGATGTGCGGGTCGGCGCCCCGGGTCCCGGGCCGACGCCGCCGACGCGGCGTCGTTCGCGTGCATCCTGGCACGCGAGGGCGAACGGGGTCGTGCTGGCCTGGCTCGCGCTGGCGGCTCTCGCCACGCTCACGCACGATCACCTGCCCGCACCACGGTGGCTGCTGATCCACGTGTTCCTGCTCGGCGCGGTGACCAATGCCATCGTGACCTGGACGGAACACTTCGCGATCGCACTGCTGCGCCGGGGCGAACCGTCCCCGTGGGTGCGCCCGGTCCGGCTCGCCGCCCTGAACACCGGGGTGGCGGCGGTGCTGTACGGCGCCACGTACGGCCCCGTCCGGCTCGGCATCGCCGGGGCGGCGCTCGTGGTCGGCGTCATCGGCTGGCACGTGGCGATCCTCGTCTCCTGGTCGAGGCGGGCCCTCGGCGGCCGGTTCGCGCACGTCGTCGCCTGGTACATCGGCGCGGGGGCGGCGCTCGTCACCGGGGGGACGCTGGGCGGGCTGATGCTCGCCGCATGGCCGCCGGGCACGAGCAGCACGCGACTGCAGGCCGCGCACGTCCACGTCAACCTGCTCGGCTGGGTCGGCCTCGCCGTCCTGGGCACGCTGTTCACGCTCTGGCCGACGGTGCTGCGCACCCAGGTGGCCGAAGGAAGCGGGGTGATCGCCCGCCGCTCGCTGCGCCTCGCCGTACCCGGCCTGGCCGTGACGGTGGGCGGGTTCCTGGGCGGAGCACGCTGGGTCGCGGTGGCCGGGCTGCTGCTTTACGCCGCGGCGGCCGCGCTCGCCCTCGTGCCGTTCCTCCGTACGGCACGGCGCCGGCCGCCGCACACACCCGCCGCGTGGATGCTCGCAGCGGGCACGGCCTGGTTCGTCGTGGCCGTCCTCGCCGATCTGTCGGTCGTGGCGACTCGGCCCGCGGACCAGGTGGCACACGGGATTGAGCCGCTGGTGCCGTTCACCCTGGTGGGCTTCGCTGGACAGACGCTTCTCGGCGCACTGACCTTCCTGCTGCCCGTGGTGCTCGGCGGCGGACCCGCCGCGCTGAAGCGGAACGCGGCTCTGCTGGAGCGCGGCTGGATCATCCGGCTGGCCGTGGTCAACGTCGCGGTGCCGCTGATCGCGCTGCCCGTGCCCGGCCGGGTGTCGCTGATCGCCTGGGGGTTCGTGGTGGCGGCGCTCGCGGCGTTCGTCCTGCTCGCCGCCGTCACCGTGGGCCGCGCGCGTGGGCCGCGCGTCTCGCCCACGGTCGGGGGTGTCGCGGTCGGCCTGCTGGCCACGGCGGTGGCCGTCGCCCTCGCGCTCAGCGACGGCAGGGGAGTCACGCCGGCCGCGAAGCTCGCCGTGCAGGACAACGGCGCGGGCGTCCGCACGGTGGAGGTCACCCTGGCGAACATGCGGATCATGCCCGGGACGATCGAGGCGGCCCCCGGGACCCGGCTCGTGCTGCGGGTGACCAACCGGGACGCCCAACAGCACGACCTACGCCTCGCCACCGGCCAGCGGACGCCGATGCTCGGCGCCGGGCAGACCGCGACGCTCGAGTTGCCCCCGCTCGCCGGCCCGATCGACGGCTGGTGCACGGTGCCGGGACACCGGGCGGCCGGCATGACCATGCGGATCGACGTCAAGGGCACCGGCCGGGCCCCTGAATCGGGCATGGATCACAGCGGTCGAACCGATCACATGGCCACCGCCCCGGGTGTGCTGAACCTGGCCGCTCCGATGAGCCCGGGATGGCGTCCGTACGACGCGACGCTGCGGCCCGCGTCCGGCGGCACCGAGCACCGGATGGAGATCCACGCGGTGCGGAAGGACATCGAGGTCGCACCGGGGGTCCGGCAGCGAATGTGGACCTTCGGCGGCACCGTACCCGGGCCCGTGCTGCGCGGCAAGGTCGGCGACGTGTTCACGATCACGCTGGTCAACGACGACACGATGGGGCACGGCATCGACTTCCACGCCGGGTCGCTCGCGCCGGACGTGCCGATGCGCACCATCCGCCCCGGTGAACACCTCACCTATCGGTTCCGCGCCGAGCACGCCGGGGCCTGGCTCTACCACTGCTCGACGATGCCGATGCTCCAGCACATCGCCAACGGCATGTACGGCGCGGTCATCATCGATCCGCCGAACCTGGCTCCTGTCGACCGGGAGTACGTGCTCGTACAGGGTGAGCTCTACCTCGGGCAACCGGGCGGCACCGAGCAGGTCTCCAAGATGCGCGACGGCCGGCCCGACGCCTGGATGTTCAACGGCACCGCCGCCGGATACGACCACGCTCCGATGACCGCTCGCCCGGGCGAACGGGTCCGCGTGTGGGTGGTCGCCGCCGGACCCGCCTCGGGCACGGCCTTCCACATCGTGGGCGCGCAGTTCGACACCGTCTACAAGGAAGGCGCCTACCTGCTGCGACCGGGTCAAGGCGACGGGGCGTCCCAGGTGCTCGATCTGGCCGCCGCGCAGGGCGGATTCGTCGAAACCGCCTTCCCGGAACCGGGCCACTATCCCTTCGTCGACCATGACATGCGCCACGGCGAGGCCGGCGCACACGGCATCTTCGAGGTGACCCGTTGACCTGGTGGTCCGTCATCCGCTTCCTGCACGTCACCTCGGCGGCATTGTGGGTCGGCGGACAGCTCACCGTCTCCCTCGTCGTTCTCCCGCTGGCCCGGCGTCTCCTCGACACGGGCCAGCGCGCCCGGGTGCTTCGCGAGGTCGGCCGCCGCTTCGGGATGTTCACGGGGGCGTTCTTCCTGCCTGTGCAGGTCTCCACGGGGATCGCCATGGCGGTGCACAAGGGCGTCACGTGGGAGTCGCTCACCTATCCCGGCTACGGCCGGACGCTGTCGGCCAAGCTGCTTCTCTTCGTCCTCGTCATGGTCGCGGCCACGGTGCACGGGTGGGCCAACGGCAGGGGCATGGCCGTGTTCGCGCGAAGCATGGCGATCGCCGCGCTCGTCGGCTCCGTCGGCATCGTCCTGCTCGCCACCGCGCTGCCCGTCACCTGACGGGCAACGTGGTCACGCGACCGACAGCCTCGGCCGGCGCGCTGCTGGCCGTACTGCTGCGCCCTGTCGTCATGGTCATTCCTCAATGCGCTCAGCTATCTGATGTCCGCGCTGGGGATCCGGGCGATCGCGGGCACCGCCTGATCGCGCCCGCGACCGGCCCCGCGAGCCTGCTCACACAGTGCCTGACGTGCCGGAGCCCCACGCGACGTGTGTAGTCAGCGGTCGGCCGTTCCTGGCTCTACAACCCACTGAGTGTGCTGGCCTGTGATTGAAGCGATCATGTCGAAGTCGCCATCGTAATGAAGCACCACAGCGCGGTGCCGTTCGGCGACGGCGGCGATGATCAGATCTGCCATAGAAAGCCCTCGGTGGAAACCACGGTCCAGGGCATCACTCTGAACGTCGAGGACACGGTCGAAGATCTCGTCACCGCAGTAGAGGTAGTTGAACCCGCGCAGGAGAAAACGAATACGCGCCATGTCGGGCTTGTTCCTGGCGCTGTAGACCATCTCCCACTCGATCGCGGCGCAGGTGGCGAGCAGACCACGATCGCTGAGTTCGTCAAGCACCTGCGCAACCGGTGGGTTGCCCCAGCGAGCGAGCGCGGACTTGTCGACCAGATAGTCGGTCACGCAGCGCCCTTCGAGGAACGCTGGAGCGTGCCGTCCGCATTGCGGGGACCGGTCTTCTCCACGATCTCGCTGAGGTCGAGCTCTCCGCTCTTGATCGATTCGGCCAGTTCCAGTCGCAGACGTCGCTTCACGGCCTCCTCCATGGCCATCCGCACCGCCTTGGCCTTAGTTCTGGTGCCGTAGATCCGCATGGCCTCGGCAACCATGTCGTCGTCTAGATCGATGACAGTTCGACTCATCCGAGCACCTCCTCCAGCCAGACTAAAACGATACTATCTGACACGTCGAAAAGATATCGTTTCAAGACTTCACGCCGGCAGATCGCTGTGGCGCGCGGGCATGGCCGTAGCGCGCGAGGACCGAAGCGGCTCAGGCGAGGTGGTCGGAGAGGTAGCGGCGGACGAGGCGTTTGCACTCGGCGATGAGGTCGGGGTCGCCCTCGGGGTGGGCGCGGAAGGCCAGCTTGAGCACGGCGTCGGCGGCCTCCACGGCGACCACGAAGGCGCGCGACAGGTCGTCGCCCGGCGCCACCCCGAGCGACTCCACCACGAGGGAGCGCAGCCGGTCGGCCACGACGACGTTGTTCTCCAGGGCCTCGTCGAGCATCCGCTGGGTGCCGGGCAGGGCCGGACCGCCGGGAGCGGCGAGCACCTCGCCGAAGTCCACCACGCCGAAGCCGGGCGTGGTCCGTTTCATCCGTACGAACTCGTCGACGACCAGGTCCACGGCGTCGGTCCAGTCGGACAGCGGCGCGGCGGTCAGCCGGGACGCGATCCGGTCCAGGTACGCCTCCAGGTTCCGCAGCGCGAGCGCGCGGACCAGGCTCTGCTTGTCGGTGAAGAACTGGTAGAAGGTCCCGATCGGCACCTCGGCCCGGCGGGCGACCTCCTTGGTCGTCAGGGCCGCGTACCCCGCCTCGTCGAGCAGCTGGGCACACTCGTCCAGCATGCGCTCGACCCGCTCCTGACTGCGGCGCTGGGTGGGCCGGCGGCGCAGCACTCCCCCTGTGGTCATTCCGCCATTCTCTCCCGCTTCACGGGCATCCGGACTAACATGAGTTCTGCTCATATTAGCGGAGAGAGGCGGCATCATGTTCCTCTGGGGTACGGCCACCGCGTCCTACCAGATCGAAGGGGCGGCCGCGGAGGACGGCAGAGGGCCCTCCATCTGGGACACCTTCTCGCACACCCCCGGCAGGGTCCGCGACGGGCACACGGGCGACGTGGCCTGCGACCACTACCACCGTTACGCCGAGGACGTGGCGCTGATGGCCGGCCTCGGCGTCAACGCCTACCGCTTCTCCATCGCCTGGCCGCGGGTCATGCCCACTGGCTGCGGCCCGGTCAACCAGGCCGGGCTCGACTTCTACGACCGTCTTGTGGACGCGCTGTGCGAGAACGGCATCACTCCGGTGCCGACGCTCTTCCACTGGGACCTGCCGCAGGCGCTGGAGGACGAGGGCGGCTGGCTCAGCCGCGACACCTCCCGCCGTTTCGCCGACTACGCCGCCGTCGTGGCAGAACGGCTGGCCGACCGCGTACGCATGTGGATCACGCTCAACGAGCCGTTCGTCCACATGGTGGAGGGATACGGCCTGGGCATCCACGCCCCGGGCAGGGCGCTCATGTTCGACGCGCTGCCGGTGGCCCACCACCAGTTGCTCGGGCACGGCCTGGCCACGCAGGCGCTGCGCGCGGCCGGCGCGCAGCAGGTGCTGATCACCAACAACTGCACCCCGGTCCGGCCCGCCTCGGACTCCCCGGAGGACCTGGCCGCCGCCGAGACCTACGACATCCTGCACAACCGGCTGTTCAACGACCCGGTCCTCACCGGCGCCTACCCCGACCTGACGGCGTTCGGCGTCGAGATCCCCGTGAAACCCGGCGATCTGGAGGCGATCGCCCAGCCCCTCGACGGGATCGGGATCAACTACTACAACCCCACCCGGATCGGCGGACCCGGCGGGGACGGCCTGCCGTTCCGGTTCGCGGAGATCACCGGCGTTCCCACCACCGCCTTCGGCTGGCCCGTCGTCCCCGACGGCCTGCGCGAACTGCTCGACGGCCTCAAGGACCGGTACGGCGACGCGCTGCCGCCCGTCTACATCACCGAGAACGGCTGCTCGTACGACGGCCTGGACGACCAGGAGCGGATCGCCTACCTCGACGGCCACATCCGGGCGATGCGGCAGGCGGACGTGGACCTGCGGGGCTACTTCGTCTGGTCGCTGCTGGACAACTTCGAGTGGGCCGAGGGCTACCACCAGCGGTTCGGCCTGGTCCACGTCGACTTCGAGACCCAGGAGCGCACGCCGAAGGCGTCCTACCACTGGCTGCGCGAGTTCCTGCAGGATCAGAGCACCGACACGTGAACGTGGTCGTAGTGGTTGGCGGTGATGCCGCCGCGGTCGGACATCATCCTCCATCCGGCGCCGGTGCGCATGTCGTAGAAGCGCTGCTGCCAGATGATGTACATGATCCCGTACTCGCTCGCGTGCTGGATGCACCACTGGGCCAGGGCGTCGCCGCGCTCCTTGGCCACCGCGTCCGGCATGCGGCCGCCGCCGCTCATCATGAAGTCACAGGCCCGGCCCTTGCCGTGCTCCCCCGGGTCGCCGGGGCGCAGGCAGCCGACGCCGAACGGCATCGGGAACTGCCCCATGATCGCATTGCGCGTCGAGACCATGCGCTGGGTCAGTCCGCTGCCGGCGTCGGGCGCCTGGAAGCCGTACTTCGCCATCAGCCGCTCGACCTCGCCGCGCCTCGACTTGAGCTGCTTGATGTGCGCCTGCAGTTTGTCGATCTCGCCGGCGGCCGCGAGGGCCGCCTTCTTCTGCTTGGCGACGAGGTCCTTGACGCTGTTGAGCCGCTCGGTCCTGGCGGTGCCCAGATAGGACAGCATCGCCAGCGAGCTCGGGTCGGCCGACAGGGAGAACAGCTGCGAGGCGTCCGCACCCCCGGTCATGTACGAGGACTGCGCGAACGCCGCCACCTGCCGCTGGGCCAGACGCAGGTCGGCCTGCAGCTTCTTGCTCCTGCTGGAGGCCTTCTGCGCGGCCCTCTTCGCGTCCTCCAGGCTGAGGATCTCGCCGCGGTACTCCTTCTGGAGCGCGGCGGCCTCCTGGGTGAGCTTGCGGAGCTTGGCCTGCTGGTCCGGTTCCGCCTCGGCGGTGAGGGCGCCCGAGACGGATGGTGCGACAAGCAGCGCGGTGGTGACCACCGCCAGCCTGGCCCAGCGTCCCGACCGCACGCGACCTCCACTCGGATTCGGTCCGAAACTATAGAAGACGATCTTTACGGTCTGCTACCGGAACAGGAGAAACTCTTGGGTTCAAAGCGGACAGCGGCCGGATTTCCGCCCGCGTGCCCCGTTCGCCGTCGGCGCGCCTACCTGGGTCGATTCCGTTTCGCGGGTCCACTCTTGCCAAGGCCGAGCAGAACATGATTCGGTCTCTCTGTATGCGCGATGGCGCGCCCGATCAGGAGGCAGGCAATGCTGCAGCACGACACGCTGTTCATCGGGGGCGACTGGGTGGCCCCCGCGGGCACGGGCACGATCGAGGTGATCTCCCCCCACAGTGAGGAGGTCGTCGGCCGGGTGCCGGACGGCACCGCCGCCGACATGGACCGGGCCGTCGCGGCCGCCAGGGACGCCTTCGACAACGGGCCCTGGCCGCGGATGACGATGGCCGAGCGCGCGGCGGTCGTGGGACAGCTGGCGGAGATCTACGAGGCCCGTCAGGCCGAGATGGCTGAGATCATCACGGTGGAGATGGGGTCTCCGATCACGTTCTCCCAGCTCGCCCAGGCTCCGCAGCCACTGGGGATGCTCAAGTATTTCGCCGGTCTCGGCGCGACGTTCCCCGTCGAGGAGGAGCGGCCCGGCCTGTTCGGCCCGATGATCGTCCGCCGCGAGCCGGTCGGCGTCGTGGCGGCCGTCGTCCCCTGGAACGTCCCCCAGTTCGTCACCATGACCAAGCTGGCCCCGGCGCTCGTCGCGGGCTGCACGGTGGTGCTCAAGCCCGCTCCCGAGACGCCGCTCGACTCCTACCCGCTCGCCGAGATGATCAAGGAGGCCGGCATCCCGGCCGGGGTGGTCAACATCGTCGCGGCCGGCCGCGAGGCGGGCGAGCACCTGGTCTCCCATCCCGGCGTCGACAAGGTGGCCTTCACCGGCTCGACCGCCGCCGGGCGCAGGATCGCGGCGATCTGCGGCGAACAGCTCAAGCGCTGCACGCTCGAACTCGGCGGCAAGTCGGCGGCGATCATCCTCGACGACTGCGACCTGCCCTCCGCCATGGGCTTCCTGTCGATGGCCTCGCTCATGAACAACGGCCAGGCGTGCGTGGCGCAGACCCGCATCCTCGCCTCCCGCAACCGCTACGACGAGGTCGTCCAGGCCGTCGCCGAGATGGTGACAAGCCAGCAGGTGGGCGACCCCGCCGACCCGGCCACCGCGATCGGGCCGCTGGTGGCCAGGCGGCAGCAGGAACGGGTCGAGGGCTACATCAGGTCGGGCATCGAGGAGGGCGCCAAGCCGGTCGTCGGCGGCCTCGACCGGCCGTACGACCGTGGCTGGTACGTCGCGCCAACCGTCTTCGCCGGGGCCACCAACGACATGCGCATCGCCCGTGAGGAGATCTTCGGCCCGGTGCTGGCGGTGATCCCGTACGAGGACGAGGAGGACGCGGTGCGGATCGCCAACGACAGCGACTACGGCCTGTCGGGCTCGGTCTGGACCGCCGACACCGATCACGGGGTGGACGTCGCCCGCCGGGTGCGCACCGGCACGTACGGCGTCAACGTGATGCACACGCTCGACCCGAACACGCCGTTCGGCGGCTTCAAGGCCAGCGGCCTGGGCCGGGAGCTCGGCCCCGAGGGCCTGTCGGCCTACCTGGAGACCAAGTCGATCGCCCGGCTGGGCTGAACGCGTGAGCTGAAACGCGTGAGCTGAAACAACGCGTCCCTCCGGCCCGGTACGGCATGCGTGCCGTACCGGGCCGGTGAAACCGCCCAGCGCGCCCCCGCGACGCTGGGCCACACCCGGTGAGGGTGTGCGCCGATCCCCCAATCGGCGGTGTGGATCGGGGAGTTCCGGATCCGCACAACCCTCATAGACGACCCTTATGGGGATTTGGTTCGCGAGATCCACTGACCGATTTTGCGGACCAGGTCAGGGGTGGCCGCCGCCTCCGCGTGGCCGTACCCCGGCTCCACCCACAGCTCCTTCGGCTCGGCCGCGCACTCGTACAGCTGGTGGGCGTGCTCGAGGGGGAAGAACGGGTCGTGGTCACCGTGCACGATCAGCAGCGGCGTGGGCGCGACCAGCGCCGCCGCCTCGTACGGCGGGAGCGGGACGGGGTTCCATCCGCCGCCCGCGATCCGGGTCCGCTTGACCAGCCGGGCCGCCAGCCGCCCGTGCCAGCGTTCGATCGCCCAGTGGACCTGCCGCATGGGTTTGGTGCCGCGGTAGTACCAGCGGGCCGGGCCGCTCACCGACACCACCCCGTCCACCCCCCGCTGCAGCGCGGCGTGCCGCACGACCACGGCGGCGCCCATCGAGAAGCCGACGGTGGCGATGCGCCGGTAGCCGATCGAGCGGGCGTGCTTGACCGCCGCGTCCACGTCGAGGACCTCCAGGTCGCCCACCGTGGACCGACCGCCGGAGCGTCCGTGGCCCCGGAAGTCGAAGGACACCACGCCGCCGAACCGCGACAGGACGTGCACGATGCGCCGGGTGTCCGGCCCCCTCCACGTTCCGGTGAAGCCGTGCGCGACCACGATGCCGAGATCGAGTGAGCCGTTGGGCGTGTGCGCCGCGTCGATGCGGACACCGTCCGCCGTGCGCAGCATCGCCCCGAAAGCAGCAGCGAGAGTCATGCCCTCGACCTTATTTCCCGCCATTTCACCCCCCACGCGACGGGATCAATCAGAGATCGGCCGTCGACCGCAGCCGTTCCCAGGGGACCCCAAGCCTGACCTCCTCGTCGTCGAGCGACTCGATCTGGTCCCATTCGGCGTAGCGGATCTCGCCGTGCATGCGGCGCACGAGGGCGCCCAGCAGCGACGGCCGCCACAGCCCGGGGCCGCGCTCGTACCCGAAGAGCCGCCCGGCCCGCCGCCGGGCGATCAGCAGCCCGGCCGCCCGGAACGCATGATGGACCCCGGCCAGCAGCGGCCCGTCCTGGACGAGGCGGACGTCCACGGTGTCACCGGCGGCCTCCCCCGACGGGCCGCGGACCGTACGGCCGAGCAGCCCGCCGAGCCGCATGGCGTCCGGCCTGTCCTCCCCCCGCTCCCGCACCCGGAGCGCCTTCTCCGGCGCATCCCGTGCGCCGCTTTCGGGATCACCCTGTTCCTCCGTCCCTGCCGCTCCCGGGATCCGGCCGACCACGTTCCTGGTCAGCCAGCGCTCCAGCGCCAGGTCCTGCCGGTGGCCGGCCACCCGTACGGCACTGCCGATCTCGGTCACCAGGCTCATCTCGATGCGGTACGGCCCCGGCCGCTCCTCCCGCCGGAAGAGCCGGTCGGTCTCCGTCATCAGCCATCCCGGCAGGCCGCCGAGCCGCGGGCCGAGCGCGAGCGGGCCCGACAGGATCGCGGTGACGTACGGCCGGTCACCGGGCCGCATCTCCAGGTCGTCCACCTTGCACAGCAGGCGGTCGTCGCTCTCCCTGACGACCTGCCGGTCGAGCAGGTGCAGGCGGGCGTGCAGCACCCGCGCGGGTTCGGTCAACGAGTCCTCACCTCCTCCGGCCGGGTCGTCACTGCCCCGCCTTCGTCGCGATCATCAGGGGGATGGCCGCGACCGCCACGACGAGCAGCAGCACCATGTAGAAACTTCCCAGCACGTTGCTGAATCTGCCGTTGACCTTCTCCCCCATGTAGTCGGGATCGTTGGCGATCATGAGGACCGGCAGGTAGGTGAGTGGCAGGGCCGCGGCCGAGAAGACCAGCGAATACTCGGTCACCTTGATCGGGTCGATGGTGGTGAGGATCAGCGCGGTCGCGACGATCACCGAGGCCAGCACGGTCACGTGGAACCGGGCGGCGCGGCCCGGCACCACGTATTTGCCCCACTGCCAGCCGAAGTACTGGCTCAGGGAGTAGCCCGACGACAGGGCGGTCTCCAGCGTCGCGCCGAACGTGGCCGCGAACACCCCGAGGATCACCACACCGAGGCCGACTTTGCCCAGCCCCTGGGCGACCGGGAGCACCATCTGCCCGAGCGAGTCGGGCTCGGCCGCGACCGGCATGAACACGGTCGCCGCGCACGCCGCGATCGTCAGCGACAGCACGCCGCCGAGGGGGAAGCCGACGAACACGTTGGCCCGCGCCGTGACCAGATCCCTGCGGGTCCACCGCTCCTCGACGCCGCCCGAGGAGAAGAAGAACACCTCGTACGGCGTCATCGCCCCGCCGAGCAGCGCGATCGCGTAGTAGAGGTAGGTCGGCACGCCCTCGTCCTGCGGCGGCCGGACGAGCTGCGTGGTCAGCTCGCCCCAGTCGGGCCCGAGCTGCCACAGCGCGACGATGAACACGACGAGCGCGAGCCCGGCCAGCCCGAAGACGCGCTCCATGGTCTCGAACTTCACCCGCCACATGACCAGCCAGGCGACCAGGGCCACCGGCGGCACCCACAGCAGGTAGTTGAGGCCGGTCACCAGCTCCAGCGCGAGCGCGGCGCCGCCGATCTCGGCCGCCAGCGTGAGCACGTTGATGAAGAACGACGCGCCGAGGTTGACCAGCCCGGCGCGGGGGCCCATGCGCTCGCGGACGAGGTCGAAGACCGGCCGCTGCGACACCGCCGCGATCCTGCCGGACATCTCCGCGAAGACGCAGATGCCGATGATGCCGACGACCACCACCCACGCGAGGGACATGCCGAACCTCGACCCCACGACGGCGTTGGCGACCAGGTCGCCGATGTCCACGAACCCGCCGAAGGCCGTCAGGATGCCGAGCGTGACCGCGAGGAACCTCTTCACTTGTGCCTCTCCGCGAGGTCGCTCAGCTCGCTCGCGAGCCTGCCCAGGTCCCGTACGGCCGCCGCCGGGTCCTTCACCCCGTCCCGGCGCGTCTGGATGAGCAGGTCCTCGACCTCGTTCTCGGCCTTCTCGGTGAGGCGCAGCACCTCGTCCCTGATCCGGTCGGAGGCGTCCGAGGGCGGCTGCACACCGCCGAACTGGTCGTTCACGCTGCCCAGGTCGTGCACCGCCTCGGTCAGCACCACCTCGGCGTACGGCCCGGTCATGCGGTCCCGGTACGCCACGACGGAACGGGCGAACCGCACGGCCGAGGCGGCCGACTCGGCCGTCTTCCCGGCCTTGAGCGCGTAGTCGTGATCGTCCCACGCGGGGCTGACGCACCCGGACAACAGGAGTGCCGTCAGCAGGGCGGGCGGCACCAGGCGAGCCGGCGGAATCATGTGCGCCGCCGCAGCAGGAGGTAGGCGAGGACGAGGATCGGCACGAGGAACTCCGCCCAGGCGATCAGCAGCACGAGACCTTCATCCGTCACAGCCGGTCCACCTGCCCTGACGGAGAGCCTTTAGACGGAGCGTTTCGACGGCAAGGAATGCCGATCGCCGCGCGGGCGTTTCCACCGAGGGTTCCGTAGCCGTCGGCGCGTGGCGGCGATCGGGATCAACTAAAATGGCTTGGCCGTGTCATGCGGCGGATGTGCGTCTCGCTTCAGTCCCGGGACGCGGACGACACCCCGACGAACCAGAGCGAGACTTCACTATGCCTATGAACACCCGCGATGACCTGCGGAACATCGCGATCATCGCGCACGTCGACCACGGCAAGACCACGCTGGTCGACGCCATGCTATGGCAGTCCGGAGCGTTCCGGGCCAACCAGGACGTGGACGAGCGGGTCATGGACTCCAACGACCTCGAGCGCGAGAAGGGGATCACCATTCTCGCCAAGAACACGGCGGTCAGGCACGGCGGCATGACCCTCAACATCATCGACACCCCCGGCCACGCCGACTTCGGCGGCGAGGTCGAGCGCGGCCTGTCGATGGTGGACGGCGTCGTGCTGCTGGTGGACGCCTCCGAGGGCCCGCTGCCGCAGACCCGCTTCGTGCTGCGCAAGGCGCTGTCCGCGAAGATGCCGGTGATCCTGTGCATCAACAAGGTGGACCGGCCGGACGCCCGCATCGCCGAGGTCGTCGACGAGGTGTACGAGCTGTTCATCGACCTCGACGCGACCGAGGACCAGATCGACTTCCCGATCGTGTACGCCTCGGCCAAGGCCGGACGGGCCTCGCTGGAGCGCCCCGCCGACGGCGGCATGCCGGACTCCCCCGATCTGGAGCCGCTGTTCGACACGATCAAGACCACGATCCCGGCGCCGGTCTACGACCCGTCCGCGCCGCTCCAGGCCCACGTCACCAACCTCGACGCGTCCAGCTATCTCGGCCGTATCGCGCTGTGCCGCGTCCACCAGGGCACGATCCGCAAGGGCCAGCAGGTCGCGTGGTGCCGCACCGACGGCAGCGTCCAGCGCGTCAAGATCTCCGAGCTGCTGATGACCGAGGCGCTGGAGCGCAAGCCCGCCGAGGAGGCCGGGCCCGGCGACATCATCGCGATCGCCGGCATCCCGGACATCATGATCGGTGAGACGCTGGCCGACCCCGAAGACCCGCGCCCGCTGCCGCTGATCACGGTCGACGAGCCGGCGATCTCCATGACGATCGGCACCAACACCAGCCCGCTGGTCGGCAAGGTCAAGGGCGCCAAGGTCACCGCCCGCCTCGTGAAGGACCGCCTCGACAAGGAGCTGGTCGGCAACGTCTCGCTGCGCGTGCTGCCCACCGAGAGCCCGGACGCCTGGGAGGTGCAGGGCCGTGGCGAGCTGGCCCTGGCCATCCTCGTGGAGCAGATGCGCCGCGAGGGCTACGAGCTGACGGTCGGCAAGCCGCAGGTCGTGACCAAGGTCGTCGACGGCAAGGTGCACGAGCCGGTCGAGCGCCTCACGGTCGACTGCCCGGAGGAGTACCTGGGCGCCGTCACCCAGCTCCTGGCCGTACGCAAGGGCCGCATGGAGCACATGACCAACCACGGCACCGGCTGGATCCGCATGGAGTTCCTGGTGCCGGCGCGCGGCCTGATCGGCTTCCGCACCGAGTTCCTCACCGAGACCCGCGGCACCGGCCTCGTGCACCACGTGTTCGAGACGTACGAGCCGTGGTTCGGCGAGCTGCGCACCCGTAACAACGGCTCGCTGGTCGCCGACCGCGCGGGCCAGGTCACCGCGTTCGCCATGATCAACCTGCAGGAGCGCGGCACGCTGTTCGTCTCCCCCGGCACCGAGGTGTACGAGGGCATGATCATCGGGGAGAACTCCCGCTCCGACGACATGGACGTGAACATCACCAAGGAGAAGAAGCTCACCAACATGCGCTCCTCCACCAGCGAGGAGACCGAGAAGGTGATCCCGCCGCGCGTCCTGTCCCTGGAGCAGGCCCTGGAGTTCATCCGCGACGACGAGTGCGTGGAGATCACCTCGCAGACCGTGCGCATCCGCAAGACAGTCCTCGACTCGGCCAGCCGGGGTCGCGCGGCCGCCCGCGCCAAGCGCAGCTGAGCTCCTTCACCCGGAAGGCTCCTTCACCCGAAGCCCTCGCCGACTCGATCGGCGGGGGCTTCGGCTTTCCGCTTCGGCGGCGACGCCGACGAGGGGATGCAGACGGCAAGAGCGGGTAAACGGCGGGCACAGATGACGTCGTTCGCGCTCCCCCGCACACCCGGCCGTGCTCTGCTGGCGCAGGCAGTGCAGCGTCTGAGGAGGAGCGATCATGCCCCGCACAACCCGTCTCGCCATGGCCGCCGGGCTCGCCCTGGGACTGGCCGCCGCGGCCGCGCCGGCCGTACCGGTGCTGTCCGCCACGACCACGGCGGCCACCACAGCGGCCACCACCACGCAGACCCGGCCCGGCGAGCCGGTCACCGCGGTCATCCGGAACACCGCGGGGCGCGTCCTCGGCACCGTGCACGTCGAGCGGTACGACGCGAAGAAGTCGCGGGTCAGCGTCGGCATGCGGGGACTCGCCCCCGGCTTCCACGGCTTCCACGTCCACGCCGCCGGCGTGTGCGATCCCCGCTCCGTGGACCGGGCGACGGGCAGCGCGTTCTCCAGTGCCGGAAGCCACCTCGGCTCGGGAGCGCACGGCGACACGGCCGGAGACATGCCACCGCTGCTGGCGGCCGCGGACGGCACCGCCTCCGCGTCCTTCGTGACCGACAGGTTCACCCCGGAGCAACTGGCCGACGCCAACGGGAGCGCGTTCGTGGTGCACGCCGGACCGGACAACTTCGCGCACATCCCGGACCGGTACTTCCACCGCCCCGACGACACCGGCGCCGTGGGCCCGGACGCCGCCACGCGCAAGACCGGGGACGCCGGCGCCCGGATAGGCTGCGGCGTCGTCAAAGGCCGCGGCTGACCGGGCGGGGGCGGTCAGGACAGGTGGCGCCTCAGCCAGTCGACCAGCGGGACGAGCGCCCGCCAGGTCGAGCGGACCCGGTCGAGGCTCTCGGGGGTGTGCAGCCACGGCTCCGGCTCGAACCGCCGCCCGGCGTGCAGCGTCTTGTGCCGCAGGAGGTCGAGCCGGGGGTGGTCCTCCGGCGTGCCGCGGGGGCGGGTCTTGAGCCGCTCGCCGCCGACCGTGAGATCGCCGGGCAGGGCCGCGAGGATCTGCTCCAGCAGGGGCCCGGCGGTGTCGTCGTCCAGGGCCTCGCGGTAGCGCGGCACCTGGTCGCCCGGCATCCACCAGCCCGCCGCCACGTAGAGGCCGTCGGCGTCCACCTGGACGTAGTAGCCGACGCCCTCCACGCCCACCCCGCAGTAGGCCCCCTGGTGCGTCTTGTACGGCGACTTGTCCTTGGCGAACCGCACGTCCCGGTGCGGCCGGAACAGGTGGGCGGGCCCGAAGTCCGGCTCCAGCTCGTCCATGAGCGCGAGCATCGGCGCCCGGACCCCGGTCTCGTACAACTCCTTGTGGGCCGTCCAGTACGCCTTCGAATTGTCGGCGACGAGGCCCTCGTAGAAGATGAGCGCCTCGTCAGGGAACCCGCTGAAACCCATGCCACCCACCTTTGCACGCCCCACCGACAGTCCCGGGACCGGGACCGCGCAGGCCGTGGCCCGTCTACCGGTTGGTGTACTTCTTGCCGGGCGTGGTGGAGCCGAGCAGCTCCGAGACGGTCACGTACGTGAAGCCCTTGCGGTCGAGTTCGTCGAGCAGGTGGGGCAGCGCCTGCACGGTGGTGGCGTGGATGTCATGCATGAGCACGATGTCGCCCGGTTTCGCCGCGGCGCTGCGCTGGGCGATCACGGTGGGGTTGCGGTTGAGCCAGTCGAGGGTGTCGACCGCCCACATGATCTGCGCGAGGCCCGCCTGTCTGGTCTCGTTGTCGACCGACTGGTTCGTCGCGCCGTACGGCGGGCGCATGAGCCGCATCCGCATGCCGGTCACCTTCCGCACAACCTCCTGGGTCCGGTCGAGCTCGCGGCGCAGGCCGTCGGACGACAGCCCGGGCAGCGAGGCGTGGTCCCAGGAGTGGTTGCCGATTGCGTGGCCCTCGGAGGCCATCCGCCGCACGAAGTCCCGTGTCTCGTCCGTGACCATCTGCCCGAGCAGGAAGAACGTGGCCCGGGCGTGGTGGGCGGCGAGCAGGTCGAGGACGTGCCCGGTGTATTCGGCTGGCCCGTCGTCGAACGTCAGCGCCACGCATTTGTGCTGCCTGCAGTCGACGTGCCGGGGCGGCGGGATCGCGGGCAGGCGCGGCCCGGGCGCTCCCCGCTGTGTCCCCGCCAGCCGGAAGCGCAGCAGGTCGGCGTCGAAATGCCCCGGTGTGCCGAAGCGCGGATGCGGCGCCACGGGACGCTCCCCCGCGGCCGGTACGGTCCTGGCCTGGGCACATCCACCGAGCAGCAGCAACGACAGCAGCACGGATCCGATCCGCATACGACCCCCCGGAGCAGGCGGGGGGCCACGAACGCTACGGATAGCCTCCGGCCGATCCCCCCCGCAGAACCTTTTCCAGCTCCTCCCACCAGGGCGGCACGTCCGCCTTGAGTTCGGCGTACCTGCGGGCCACCCGGATGGCGCATCCTGCGGGGTCCGTACCCAGGTGCCGGCACTTCACGGCACCCTCGCGCCAACGGTAAAAGCCCTCACGGAAGGTCACGACCAGGCCTATCCAGACGGAGAGAGTAGCCTCGTCACCGATCTCGTAGGCGTCGGCCACCCCGAGCGCGGCGAGTTCCGCGCGAAGTTTTTCCACCGCGACTCGCGATTCACTCACCGGCCACCGCCCCCTGCACAGCAGACACGCACAAAAAGGGATGTACCCAACCTTGGAGCGGCGCTTGCGGATTCATTCTGTAATCATCGACTACTGAGCGTCACCACGCAGCCCTTACTCGTCAGTCATCTGCAGGTTCTCTGCCACCGGCGGGCTCCCGGCCTTCGGGCCGCACTGTGACATCTGGTGGCACCGTGACCTCCGGCGGCGCTGTGACATCCGGCGGCGCTGTGACATCCGGCGGCGCTGTGACATCCGGTGGTTCCGGGGGCTCGGTGACCACCATCACGAAGCGCAGCGGTTCGTCGTGCTCGTTGGCGTATCGGTGCGGCCGGTCGGCGCTGAACACGACGGCGTCACCGCACCCCACAGCGTGGCTCCTGCCGTACACGGTCAGCGTGAGCCGTCCCTCCAGGACGGTGAGCATCTCCCGGGTCCCGGCGGGGTGCGCGTCGCCGTCGTGGTGCTCGCCCGGCCCGAGCCGCCAGTCCCACAGCTCCAGGATCGCGGGCGCGTCGGTCCCCACGAGCAGGCGGGCCGATCCTCCCCCGGGGTGCCGGAACGTCACCACCTCGGACTCGTGCACGACCCGGACGACCGGGGTGTCGGCGACCTCCACCAGCCGGGCGAGGGTGACGCCCAGCGCGTCGGCGATGCGGGTGAGCGTGTTGACGCTCGGGTTGGTGCGGCCCTGCTCGATCTGGATGAGCATGCCGCGGCTCACGTTCGACCGCGCCGCGAGCTCGTCGAGGGTCATCCCCCGGTGGGCCCGCTGGCCCCGTACGTTGGCGGCGATGGCCGCGGTGATCGTCGCAGGATCAGCCATGGGTCCACAATAGTGATCTCTAAGTACAATCCATTGCACTATTGATGCAATCTCTTGGGGGACCTGTGACGGCGGCGGCGCTCGCGACGGCATGCGCGGTGATCTTCGGCACGGCCGACTTCTTCGGCGGGCTCGCCACCAGGCGTTCGAAGGTGCTGGCCGTCGTCGTGCTCTCCCAGCTCGGCGGCCTGCTGCTGATCGCCGTCCTGCTCCCGATCCTGCCGGGCCACGCGAGCACGGCCGCGCTCGCCTGGGGGATGACCTCCGGGGTCGCCGGCGCCTTCGGCATCGTGCTGTTCTACCGCGGCCTGGCCACCGGCATGATGTCCGTGATCGCCCCGACCACGGCGACGACCGCCATGGCCGTCCCCGTGGTCTTCGGCCTGCTCACCGGCGACCGGCCGTCCGCCCTGGCCCTGGTTGGCGTCGCGCTCGGCCTGCTCGCCGTCCTGCTGGTCAGCCGCGAGCCGAACGGCGGCGCGAGCGGCCCGAAGGCGGGACCGATCATCGCCGCCCTGGTGTCGGGAGCGGGTTTCGGCGGGTTCTTCGTGCTGCTCAAGCTGGCCCCGGCCGAATCCGGCACGTGGCCCCTGCTGGGGGCGAGGATCGCGTCGATCACGCTGGTCGCGCTGCTGGCTCTCGCCACGCGCAGGAGCCTGCGCCCGGTGCCCGGCAGCCTGACGGTGACGATCACGGCCGGGGTGCTCGACATGAGCGCCAACGTGCTCTATCTCTTCGCGGCGCAGCGGGGGATGCTCACCCTGGTCGCCGTCCTGGTGTCGCTCTACCCGGCGAGCACGCTACTGCTCGCGCGGTACGTACTGGGCGAGCGGCTGAGCCCCGTGCAGATCACCGGCGTGGGGTTCGCGCTCGGCGCGATCGCCCTCATCGCCGCCGCCTGAGCGCCCCAGAGCACGGCATGGGCACGGCATGGGCACGGCATGGGCACCGCATGGGCTGCCCGCCCGAGGCCTGCCGTCAGGCCGCGCAGGCCTGCTCGGGGACGCGTACGACGCCCTCCTCGCGGGCGTAGCCCTCCAGCATCCCCCGGAGCTGCCGGCGGCCCCGGTGCAGCCGGGACATGACGGTGCCGATCGGCGTGCCCATCCGGTCGGCGATCTCCTTGTACGCGAAGCCCTCCACGTCGGCCAGGTAGACGGCCACCCGGAAGTCCTCCGGCAGGGCGCGCAGGGCGTTCATCACGACGCTGTCGGGGATCTGGTCGAGCGCCTCGGTCTCGGCGGAGCGCAGCCCGGTCGACATGTGCGACTCGGCCGCGGCCAGCTGCCAGTCCTCGATCTCCTCGGCGGCCGACAGCTTGGGCGAGCGCTGCTTCTTCCGGTAGTCGTTGATGAAGTTGTTGGTGAGGATGCGGTGCAGCCATGCCTTGAGGTTCGTGCCCTCACGGAACTGGTGGTACGACGTGTACGCCTTGGCGACGGTCTCCTGAACCAGGTCCTCGGCGTCGGCGGGGTTGCGCGTCAGACGCATGGCGGACGCGTAGAGCTGGCTCGTCACCGGCACGACCTCACGCTCGAACCATGCCTGCCGCTGCTCGTCGGTCGAGATCATCTCTTCCCCCTACGGAACTTCTCCCCCGTTACCCGTCCGGCCGGAACACATGCGAGGTCGCTCGTTCATCGTTGTGCCAAGGACATCGTGCCGATCGGGGCCTAAGCACGCTGTTAATTCGTCCGGCCTGGTCAGCACCGTCGATGTAAGGACCAGGCCCGCGCGGCCAGGTCACGCGCAAGCCGAACAAGTCTCATTAGCGTAACACCGCAGCCTCAATCGAAAGTAAAATGTGGCAAGTTTCACTGTCTGTCGGCGCAGTTGGGGCCTTTGGTGTTCATGCCGGACAACGTGCCAGAGTGGCGCCATGAACCACCTGGATCGGCATGATCCGGTCACGAGGGCCTGGGTGGCCGACGCCATCCAAGCCGTCGAGGCCGACGCCAACCGAAGCTGCGACACTCATCTGCACGCCTTCCCTCTCCCCTCGCACTGGGGTGTCGACCTCTATCTGAAAGACGAGTCGGTGCACCCGACCGGTTCACTCAAGCACCGGCTCGCCCGCTCCCTTTTCCTGTACGGCCTGGCCAACGGCTGGATCGGGCCCAGCACCACGATCATCGAAGCGTCCAGCGGGTCCACCGCCGTGAGCGAGGCGTACTTCGCCCGCCTGCTCGGGCTGCCGTTCATCGCGGTGATCCCGGCGAGCACCTCGCCGGAGAAGCGGGAGATCATCGAGTTCTACGGCGGCAAGTGCCACCTGGTGGACGACCCGAGGGCGATCTACGACGAGTCGCACCGGCTCGCCGTCGAGACCGGCGGGCACTACATGGACCAGTTCACCTACGCCGAGCGGGCGACGGACTGGCGGGGCAACAACAACATCGCCGAGAGCATCTTCCAGCAGATGACCCTCGAACGGCACCCGGAGCCCGCGTGGATCGTGGTCGGCGCGGGCACCGGCGGCACCTCCGCGACGATCGGCCGCTACATCCGCTACCGCCGGCACCAGACGCGGCTGTGCGTGGCCGATCCCGAGGGTTCGGCGTTCTACCCGTCCTGGGTCTCCGGTGAGGAGCACGGCGGCGCCGGTTCGCGGATCGAGGGCATCGGCCGGCCGCGGGTCGAGCCGTCGTTCCTGCCGACGGTCATCGACCGGATGACGCAGGTCCCGGACGCCCTGTCGATCGCGGCCATGCACTGGGTCAGAGAGGTCACCCGCCGGGAGGTCGGCGGCTCGACCGGCACCAACATCGCCGCGGCGGTGCAGATCATCCGGGAGATGCGGCAGCGAGGCGAGCACGGCAGCGTGGTCACGCTGATCTGCGACGGCGCCGAGCGCTACCGCGACACCTACGGCGACCCACGCTGGCTGTCCGGGCAGGACATCGACATCGCCCCGCACCTGGAGGAGCTGCGCGCCTTCCTGCGCGACTGACGGCGGGCGGGCCGGGGGATCCCGGCCCGCGGCCTTTCCCGTGCGTCAGTCGCCGAGCAGGGCGTCGACGAAGACCTCGGGGTCGAACGGCGCGAGGTCGTCCGGCCCCTCCCCGAGGCCCACCAGCTTCACGGGCACGCCCAGCTCGCGCTGGACCGAGATCACGATGCCGCCCTTGGCCGTGCCGTCCAGCTTGGTCAGGGCGATGCCGGTGACGTTGACCACCTCGGCGAAGACCTGCGCCTGACGCATGCCGTTCTGCCCCGTGGTCGCGTCGAGGACGAGCAGCACCTCGTCCACGGCGGCCTTCTTCTCGATGACCCGCTTCACCTTGCCCAGCTCGTCCATGAGACCGGTCTTGGTGTGCAGGCGGCCCGCCGTGTCGATGATGACGGTGTCGGCCTTGTCCTCGATGCCCTTGGCCACGGCGTCGAACGCCACGGACGCCGGGTCGCCGCCCTCCGGGCCGCGCACCACGCCCGCCCCGACGCGGTCGCCCCACGTCTGCAGCTGGTCGGTGGCCGCCGCGCGGAAGGTGTCGGCGGCGCCGAGGACGACCTTCCCGCCGTCGCCGACCAGGACGCGGGCGAGCTTGCCCGAGGTCGTGGTCTTGCCGGTGCCGTTGACGCCCACGACGAGGACGACTGCGGGCCGCTCGCCGTGCGGCTTGGTGTGAAGGGTCCGGTCGAGGTCGGGGGCGATCTGCGTGAGCAGTTCATCCCTGAGCAGCTTGCGCACCTCGTTCGGGGTGCGGGTGCCGAGGACCTTCACCTTCGTCCGCAGTTCCTCCACCATCGCCCTGGTCGGCGCGACGCCGACGTCGGCGGTGATCAGGGTCTCCTCGATCTCGTCCCAGACGTCGTCGTCGAGGCGGTCGCGGGACAGCAGTTCGAGCAGGCCGCGTCCGAGGACGTTCTGCGAACGGGCCAGCCTGCTGCGCAGCCGCACCATCCGGCCGGCCGAGGGCGGCGGGACCTCGATCTCGGGGGCCTTGATCAGCTCTTCGATCGGAGGGGCGGGCGGCGGCAGGGTGGTCGTCGTGCCGCCGTCCTCCTCACCGAGTCCCGTCTTCGCGGGCTCCTCGATCACGGGAGCCTTCGGCTCGGGCGGGGCCGGCGGCGCGGGCGGCAGGTCCTTCGCCTTCGGCCGGAACAGCAGCCAGAGGCCACCCACCGCCAATATGGCGACGATGGCCACGATCACGATGATGCCGAGGTAACCGTCCACACCATGCAGTTTCCCAGATCACCCGCATTACTCCCGCCAGTGCACAGCTCGTTCGAGCGATCCGGAGGGGCGCGCCGCCGATCTGGACTGAGGAGCGCGCGGGAGCGAAGCGACCAAGCGCGACGAGGGAAGGCGGCGGAAATGAGCGCCCCGAGGGTGAGCGGGAAACACGAGCGATCCGGAGGGGCGGAAATGAGCGCCCCGAGGGTGAGCGGGAAACACGCTCTTCCTAGACCTTCTCCCGGAGGCGCTGGCTGACGACCTGGGTGACGCCGTCGCCGCGCATGGACACGCCGTACAGCGCGTCGGCGATCTCCATCGTGCGCTTCTGATGTGTGATCACGATGAGCTGTGAAGTCTGTCTCAGTTCCTCGAACAGCGTGAGCAACCGCTGGGTGTTGGTGTCGTCGAGGGCCGCCTCGACCTCGTCCATCACGTAGAACGGCGACGGGCGGGCCTTGAAGATCGAGATGAGGAACGCGACCGCCGTCAGCGACCGCTCGCCGCCGGACAGCAGCGACAGGCGCTTGACCTTCTTGCCCGGCGGCCGGGCCTCGACCTCGACACCGGTCGTCAGCATGTCCTCCGGGTCGGTCAGCAGCAGGCGCCCCTCCCCGCCGGGGAAGACCCGCTGGAAGATCCCCTGGAACTCGCGCGCCACGTCCTCGTACGCCGCCGCGAAGACCTGCTCGACCCGGTCGTCGACCTCCTTGACCACGAGCAGCAGGTCGCGCCGGGTCTTCTTGAGGTCTTCGAGCTGGGAGGTGAGGAAGGCGTGCCGCTCCTCCAGCGCGGCGAACTCCTCCAGCGCCAGCGGGTTGACCTTGCCGAGCTGGGTCATCTGCCGCTCGGCCGTCCTGGCCCGCTTCTGCTGCTCCTCCCGGACGTACGGCACCGGCGGGTCGCCCGGCACCGGCACGCCCGGCCCGTACTCGGCGATGAGCGGTTCGAGCTCGATGCCGTACTCCTCCAGGGCACGCTGCTCCATCTGCTCCAGGCGCAGCCGGCGTTCCGTCCTGGCCATCTCGCTGCCGTGGACCCGGTTGACCAGGGCGTCCAGCTCGGAGCCGAGCTCCCGTACGCGCAGGCGCACCTGCTTGAGCTCGGCGTCGATCTGCCCGCGCGCCCGATCGGCCTCGTCGCGCTCCTCGGCGGCCCGCGCGAGCGAGCCCTCCAGGGCGCCCAGGGCCGCGCGTGCTCCGTCGGCCACCGCGGCGGCGATCTCCGCCTGCCTGCGGCGGCGTTCCCGGTCGGCCGCGGCCCGGGCGCGGTCCTGCCGCTCGCGCTGCGCCGCGCGCAGCAGGGCGTCGGCGCGGCCCGCGATGCCCCGCGTCCGCTCCTCGGCCGTACGGACGGTCAGCCGGGCCTCCATCTCGGCCTGCCGGGTGACGCCGCAGGCGGCGGCCAGCTCGTCCCTGGTGTCGGTGGTCGGCTCCGCCTCCAGCTCGGCGGCGTACTCGGCCTCGGCGAGCTGCTCCTCCAGCTCCACTACCGCGGCCTGCGCCTGTTCACGCGACTCCTGGGCGTCCAGCAGGGACCGGCCGAGCCGGGCCGCCTCGTCCTGCGCGGCCTTGACCGCGGCCTCCAGCCGGGCGAGCTGCTTGGCCGCCGCCGCGGCCCGCTGGTCGGCCTCCCGCTGCCTGCCGCGCAGGCGGTCGAGCCCGGCCTGCGCCGCGTTCAGCCCGTTCTGCGCGGCGTTGACGCCGCCCTGGGCGGCGCTCACGCCGCTCTGCGCCTCCGTGACCCGCGCCTGCGCCGCCTCCAGCGCGAGCTGGCACTCCCGCTCGACGGCCACGGCCTCGGTCAGCGCCTCCGCGTGCCGTTCGGCCCCGGCCCGGGCGGTGGCGAGATCGGCGGCGGCCTCGTCCAGGGCCGTACGCATCTGCAGCAGCGAGGCGCCGCCACCGGAGCCGCCGTGCGCGGCGTGGACGCCGAGCAGGTCGCCGGACGTGGTCACGGCCCGCAGCTCCGGGTGGGCGTCCACGACCTTGCGCGCGGTGAGCAGGTCGGGCACCACGACCACGCCCGACAGCAGCGCGTCCACCGAGGGGCGCAGCTCGTCCGGCACGGTGACCAGGTCGGCGGCCCATTCGGCGCCCGCGACGGGCGCCTCCGGCCGCCCGCCGTCCCCGTTCCTGTCGCCGGCGATCAGCAGGGCGGCGCGGCCGGCGTCGGCCTCGCGCAGGTGCTCGACGGCCGCGACGGCGGCGGTGAGCGAGGCGACGGCCACCCCGTCGACCGCCAGCACGGCCGCGACGGCCGCCTCCGCCCCCGGGCGTACGGCCAGCAGCGTGGCGATCGGGCCGAGCACCCCGGGCAGACCGGCGCCGAGCAGCGCGGCGGCCCCGTCCGCTCCCCCGGCCAGGCTCATCTCCAAAGCCTCGCACCGCGCCTGGAGAGCGGCGACGGCGCGCTGCGATTCGGCGTCGGCGGCGCGGGCCGTGCCCACGGCGGCCTTGGCGGCGGCCAGCGCGTCCCTGGGCGCGGCCAGCTCGGCCCGCGCTCGCTCCACGACGGCCTCGGCCTGCTCGGCCACGGCCCTGGCCTCCTCCACCGCGGCGCGGGCGAGGTCCACACCCTCCTGCGCGGCCTCCAGCTCGGTCGCGAGCTCGGGGTCGGCCGGCGACTCGTCGAGGGCCTGCGCGTCGAGCTCGTCCTGGGCCTGTTCTGCGCGCCGGGTGGCGTCCTCGACGGCCTTGGTGAGCCTGCCGATCTCGTCCCCGGCGGCCCTGGCCCTGCTCCTGGCCGACTCGACCTGGCCGCGCAGACGGGCGAGGGCCTCGCGGCGGTCGGCCGCGGCACGGGCGGCGGCGGCCAGGCGCCGCTCCTCGGCGGCCAGCGCCTCCTCGGCCTCGGCACGGACCTCGACGGCGGCCGCGAGCCGCTCGCGCGCCTCGTCGAGCTCCTCCGCAAGCACCCGCTCCTGCTCCCGCACCTCGGCGGCCTCACGCTCCAGGTCCTCCGGGTCGCGCCCGCGCCGTTCGATGGACGCGGCGTCGGCGGCGTGACGCCGCCGTTCGGCCGCGAGGCTCTCCACGCCGCGCAGCCGCTCCCGCAGGGCCGAAAGGCGGTAGAAGGTCTCCTGGGCGGCCTTGAGGCGCGGCTGGGCCTCGTTCTCGGCCGCCTCCAGCTCCGCCTCCCGCCGCTGGCCCTCGGCCAGCTCGGCCTCCACCTGGGCGCGCCGCGCCTGTACGGCCGCCTCGTCGGCCTCCTCCCGCTGCAGGGTGTCGCGCAGGGTGATCACGTCGTCGGCGAGCAGGCGCAGCCGCGCGTCACGCAGGTCGGCCTGGATGACGGCCGCCTTGCGGGCGATCTCGGCCTGGCGGCCCAGCGGTTTGAGCTGACGGCGCAGTTCGGCCACGAGGTCCTGGACGCGGGTCAGGTTGGCCTGCATCGCGTCGAGCTTGCGGAGCGCCTTCTCCTTGCGCTTGCGGTGCTTGAGTACGCCCGCGGCCTCCTCGATGAACGCCCGGCGCTCCTCCGGGCCCGCGTGCAGCACCTGGTCGAGCTGGCCCTGGCCGACGATGACGTGCATCTCCCGGCCGATGCCCGAGTCGGACAGCAGCTCCTGGATGTCGAGCAGGCGGCAGGTGTCGCCGTTGATGGCGTACTCGCTCTGACCGGACCGGAACATCAGCCGGCTGATCGTCACCTCGGTGTAGTCGATCGGGAGCGCGCCGTCGGTGTTGTCGATCGTCAGGGTGACCTCGGCCCGGCCGAGCGGCGGGCGGCTGGAGGTGCCCGCGAAGATGACGTCCTCCATCTTGCCGCCGCGCAGCGACTTGGCGCTGTGCTCCCCCATCACCCACGCGAGGGCGTCCACGACGTTGGACTTGCCGGAGCCGTTCGGACCCACCACGGCGGTGATGCCGGGCTCGAAGCGGAGGGTGGTGGCCGAGGCGAAGGACTTGAAGCCGCGTAAGGTGAGCGTCTTCAGGTACATGTCCGCCCCCCTCGGTGCCGCCCGGCGTTTGGGGGGAAAGACTACAGCTCCCGGCGGCCGGGCACCCGGGATAGGCACCGGCGGCACGCTCGTGAGGGGAAGGCCGTAAACGACAAGCGGGGCGGTTCGCCCAACTCTCTATGATCGATAAGCCGCCGAATCAATTGCCGGGGAACGGCGGCGGAAATGGCAAGGGACGCCTTTGCGGGGCGTCCCTACAATCCTTCCCGTTCCTGCCGGACCTCAGGTGAGAGCCGGCTCGCGATCCTGCAGCCGGACCAGGGCCTCATCACGAGTTTGCGCCTCGAGCGCGTCGTTCTGGGCCTGGAGCCGGTTGAGTTCTGCCTCGAGGTCGCGGATGCGCTGCTGGAGGCGGCGCATTTCCGAGATCATTCGAGGGTCAGGACCGCCGACGTGGCCGAGTAGAGCCTTCGCCATAGTAAAGGGTCCTCCACGCTGAGTGACCAGACTGGTTCGCGCACTTCATGCCGCGGGAGGGGTGCGCGTGGTTCCTCTCAAGAGTCGCACCGGCATTGGAGACGGTCAAGTTGAACGCTCCGCGATGACTTGCCGGTGGACACTCTCGCTAGATAAATATACCGGATTTGAGGGGTTTGAGGGAAGCCCTACCTCTCGACAAACCCGGCGATACCTCTCTTCGCGTCGCTCCAGCGCTCGACCACCCCCTCAACGTGGCCGGGCGTGTCACCGGTGCGTAACAACGCCAGGAGCCTCTCGCAGGACTCCCTCGGGCCCTCGGCGACGACCTCGACCCTCCCGTCGGCCAGGTTCGAGGCCCACCCGACGAGTCCGAGCTCCAGCGCGCGGGCCCGGGTCCACCACCGGAATCCCACGCCCTGCACCCGTCCCCGGATCCATGCCGTCAACCGAACCACGCCTACAAGTATCCAGATCGACTCCGGCCGCCACAGGCGGGGGTCCCTACGGGCGGGCGTTCCTCGGACGGGGCTGGCACTTCGGGCAGCTGTAGGAGGACCGGTTCATGAACGCCTCCCGCCGGATCGGCGTCCCGCAGCGGCGGCAGGGCTCGTCCCGCCTGCCGTACACCGCGAGCGAGCGGTCGAAGTAGCCGCTCTCGCCGTTCACGTTCACGTACAGGCTGTCGAAGGAGGTGCCGCCCTGCCCGAGCGCCTCGGTCATGACCGCGCGGACCGCCGCGAGCAGTTCGGCGATCTTCGGCCGGGTCAGCGTCTCGGTCGGCCGGGCCCAGTGCAGGCGCGCCCGCCACAGCGCCTCGTCCGCGTAGATGTTGCCCACCCCGCTGATCAGCGACTGGTCGAGCAGCGCCCGCTTGATCCCCGTACGGCGAAGCCGCAGCCGCACGGCGAACTCCTCGTCGTCGAAGGCGTCCTCCAGCGGGTCGGCGGCGATGTGCGCGATCGGCTCGGGCACCGGCCGGCCCCGCCCGGCGGCCATGGGCGCCACCAGGAGGTGCCCGAAGGTCCGCTGGTCGACGAACCGTAACTCCAGGCCGCCGTCGGTGAAGCCCATGCGCACGCGCAGGTGCTTCTCCACCGGCGACAGCGGGTCGACGACGAGCAGCTGGCCGCTCATGCCGAGGTGGGCGATCAGTGCCTCTTCCGCCTCCTCCTGGTCGCCGTTCCGCAGGGGCAGCCACAGGTACTTGCCGCGCCGCTCGGCCGACGCCAGCGTGCGGTCCTTGAGCTGGGCGGGCAGGTCGCCCACGTTGCGGCGGACCGCCCGGGGGTGCAGGACCTCGGCCGCGGCCACGGTCCGGCCGGCGACCCAGCTCTCCAGGCCCCTGCGGACGACCTCGACCTCGGGCAGTTCGGGCATGCGCCGTCCCCCGGGCTCAGGCGCGTACGGGGCCGGCGCCCTCGCGGGCGTCGCGCAGCGCGCGGATCGCGGTCCAGGCCGCCTCGGCCGCCTGCTGCTCGGCCTCCTTCTTGCTGCGCCCGGAACCCTTGCCGTACTCCTTGCCGCCCACGCGCACCGTGGCGGAGAACGACTTGGCGTGGTCGGGCCCGCTCTCGTCCACGTGATACTCGGGCACGCCGAGCATCTCGGCGGCGGTGAGCTCCTGCAGGGACGTCTTCCAGTCGAGCCCGGCGCCGAGCGACGCCGACCGCGTGATGAGCGGGTCGAACAGCAGGTGGACGACGCGGAACGCCTCGTCGAGGCCCTTGTCGACGTACACCGTGCCGATCAGGGCCTCCAGCGTGTCGGCCAGGATCGACGACTTGTCGCGCCCGCCCGTGCCTTCCTCGCCGCGGCCCAGCCGCAGGTATTTGCCGAGGTCCAGCGTCCTGGCGACGTCCGCGAGGGCCCGCATGTTGACCACGGCGGCGCGCAGCTTGGCGAGCTGGCCCTCCGGCAGGTCCGGGTGGTTGCGGAACAGCGTGTCCGTCACCACGAGACCCAGCACCGAGTCGCCCAGGAACTCCAGGCGCTCGTTCGTCGGCAGCCCGCCGTTCTCGTACGCGTACGAGCGGTGCGTCAGCGCCCGCTCCAGGATGCCGGTGCTGAGCCTGACGTTCAGCACCTGGAAAAGCTCGTCCCTGGCGACCTCGACGGGGACGGGTTTTACAGACGGCGCGGCCATGAAATCCTCCCAACTCCTATGTGCAGGCAGGGCCGTGCACGGGAGGCAGGTGGACCGGCCGAAGGCCCGAAGGCGTGGTGGACGCCGGTCCGCCGGGAGCCGATGGCCCCGGCGTCCACCACGGCCGCGGGCGTGCATGTGGGTGCGTACCGTCCAACCGCCACCGCACGTTCCTGTGAAGCACGGTAACGCCGACCGGATCGCCTTGACGATCCGGCCGGCGTCCCGATGTCCGCCTAACGCGCGATCAGGCCGACGGCTCGACGACCTGACGGCGGTTGTAGGTGCCGCAGGTCGGGCACGCCACGTGCGGGCGCTTGGGCGAGCGGCACTGCGGGCAGCTCACGAGTGCGACCGCCGCCGCCTTCCACTGGGACCTGCGGGCGCGGGTGTTGCTCCGCGACATCTTCCGCTTGGGGACGGCCACGTCAACCCTCCTGATCGTCTTCCTGTTCCACAACCAAACCCTGCAGCGCCGCCCAGCGGGCGTCGACCGCTTCGTGCCGGTGGTCCGGGCCGGCTTCCGCCAGCCTGATCCCGCACTCCGCACAGAGACCGGGGCAGTCCTCACCGCACACCGGGCTCAGCGGCAGTGCGAGCACCACCGCGTCACGGAAAACCGGCTCGAGATCGAGCAGTTCGCCGTCGAGGAGCAGATCGTCCTCTCCGGCGTCCTCCGCCGAGTAGAAGTAGAGCTCCTGGAAGTCGACCTCGATCTCCGAGGTCAACGGGTCCAGGCAGCGCGAGCACTCCCCCATCAGGGGAGCATGCGCCGTGCCCGTCACGAGCACGCCCTCCATCACCGCTTCGAGCCGGATGTCCAGCTCGACGTCGGCGTCCTTGGGAACGCCGATCATTCCGACCGCGAGATCCGCCGGTGCCGGGAGGACCGGGCTGAGCGTGCGCATCGATCCCGGTCGACGTCCCAGGTCGTGGGTGGAGATCACCCATGGGGCTCGGGGATCGAGGCTGTGCAGACTCATCCTGCTCTCGTTAGGCATGGCGAATCACCGCCGTCGTGCAAGGCTGAAAAGCAAGAATACCAGCCCTCGTTCAGCCTCTGAGCCGCTCCACGAGCAGCTGGTGGACAAGGTCCGGGACCAGGCCGGAGACGTCCCCGCCGTAGCGCGCGATCTCCTTGAGCCTGCTGGACGACAGGAACGAGTACTCCGGATTGGTGGACATGAACAAGGTCTCCACACCCGACATCCGATAGTTGAGCTGGGCCATCTGCAACTCGTAGTCGAAGTCGCTCACCGCGCGCAGGCCCTTCACGATGGACGGGATGCCCTGCTGCCGGCAGAAGTCGACCAGCAGACCGTGGAACTTCTCCACGCGGACGTTGCCGTACTCCTTCGTCACCGCCTGGAGCATCTCGATGCGTTCGTCGATGGTGAAAAGGCTGTGCTTCTCGATGTTGATGAGCACGGCCACGACGACCTCGTCGTACAACCGTGATGTCCGGCCGATGATGTCCAGATGTCCGTTGGTCACGGGATCGAACGATCCCGGGCAGACGACGCGACGCAAGGCGCACCCCCAAGATTTACGGGTTCCCGGCTGCGCGACCGTACCAAACGGCCGCTTCGCCGTACCGACGGACCCTGTCTTCCGTGAAGCCCTCGGGCCACACCAGGTCCTTACCCCTCGACTCCCGCTCCACGGCCACGAGTGCGCCCTCCGCCAGCCAGCCGTTGTCGCGCAGCGCCGTCAGGACCCGGGAGACCGCCTCGTCGGAGACCGCGTAGGGCGGGTCGGCGAAGACGAAGTCGTACGGCTCCTCGCACGGACGGCCCACCACCCGCTCGACCTTCTCGGCCCGCAGGGACGCCCCCGGCAGCCCGAGCGACGCGATGTTCTCCCTGATCGTGCGTGCGGCCCTGGCGTCCGACTCGACCAGCAGCGCGTGGGCGGCCCCTCTGCTCAGCGCCTCCAGCCCCACGGCGCCCGACCCGGCGTACAGGTCGAGGACCCGGGCCCCGTCGAGCGTGCCGAGCGTGGAGCCCACGGTGGCGAACAGGCCCTCCCGGGTGCGGTCGCTCGTCGGCCTGGTCGATCTCCCCGGCGGTACGGCGAGCCTGCGTCCCCCCGCCGTCCCTGCGATCACCCGCGTCACGTCACCATTGTCCCGCCCGCGACGGCCTTCCCGGCACGGCGGGCGAAGGGGCGGAAAGATCGACCAGGTCAAGAGTGGGCAAGCGGCGGCGACGAATGAGTAAGAGCCGTATCCCGCGCTCCGTCACATGAGCATCATGAGTTCTGCGGCCTTCACGGTGACCCAGGGGAAGGCCGGCCGGCGTGGTCGTGAGCCCTTCCGCACGCCGGCGCCCTCGGCACCTGACCCGAGGGTGGGCCCGGCCAGGGACGGCATTCGGGGGGAGGCCGTCCCAAGGCTGGGCCCTGGGTCCTTAACGGGCGTCGTGTTCACACGGCGCCCGTTTCACTTTCCCGCCCCCGTCGCATGTCGCGGCGCCCTCGCCCGAACCCGCAGCGTGCCGCGGCGGGGATGGCGGTCACGCCTTCTCGAGGAACTCGGCGCGTTCGTCGGCGACCATGGTGTCGATCTCGGCACGCAGGGCCGCGTGGGCCGACAGCCCGGGATCGGCGGACAACAGGGAGGTCGCCTCGGTCCGGGCCGTCTCGATCACGTCCTCGTCACGCAGGAGCTGCAGCAGCTTGAGCGACGACCTGCGCCCCGACTGGGCGGCGCCGAGCACGTCGCCCTCCCGGCGCTGCTCCAGGTCGACACGGGACAGCTCGAAGCCGTCGAGGGTCGCCGCCACCGCCTCCAGCCTGCGGCGCGCCTGGGTGCCCTCCTGCGCCTCGCTCACGAGCAGGCACAGCCCGGGCAGGCCGCCCCGGCCCACCCGGCCGCGCAACTGGTGGAGCTGGGAGACGCCGAAGCGGTCGGCGTCCATGATGACCATCGCCGACGAGTTGGGGACGTCGACGCCGACCTCGATGACCGTGGTCGCGACCAGGACGTCGATCTCACCCCGGGCGAAGGCGCGCATCACCGCGTCCTTGTCCTCGGGCGCGAGCTTGCCGTGCAGCGCCTCCACCCGCAGGCCGGCCAGCGGCCCCTCCGCGAGCATGCGCGCGACGTCGAGCACCGCCAGGGGCGGCCTGCGCTCGTCGTCGTCCTTCGCCAGGTCGCCCTCGTCGCCCTCCTGGTCGCCGATGCGCGGGCACACCACGTACGCCTGGCGGCCCAGGCCGACCTCCTCGCGGACCCGCTGCCAGGCGCGGTCGAGGAAGTGGGGCTTGTCCGCGGCGGGCACCACGTGGGTGGTGATCGGGGCCCGGCCCGAAGGGAGCTGCGACAGCGTGGACACCTCCAGGTCGCCGAACACGGTCATCGCGACCGTGCGCGGGATCGGCGTCGCCGTCATGACGAGCACGTGGGGACGGCCGCCGCCGCCCTTCTCGCGCAGGGCGTCGCGCTGCTCGACGCCGAACCTGTGCTGCTCGTCCACGACGACCAGCCCGAGGTCGGCGAACTGGACGTGCTCCTGCAGCACGGCGTGGGTGCCGATCACGATGCCGGCCGCGCCGGAGGCCGCGTCGAGCAGCGCGCCGCGCCGGGCGGCGGCCCCCATCGAGCCGGTGAGCAGCGCGACCGCCGTCCCGCCGAACATCCCGCCGGTCGCGAGATCGCCGAGCATGTTCACGATCGACCGGTGGTGCTGCTGGGCGAGGACCTCGGTGGGCGCGAGCAGCACTGCCTGGCCGCCGGAGTCGACCACCTGGAGCATCGCGCGCAGCGCGACCACGGTCTTGCCCGCGCCGACCTCGCCCTGCAGGAGCCGGTGCATGGGATGCTCGCGGGCGAGGTCCGCGGCGATCTCCTCGCCGACCTGCCGCTGCCCCTCGGTGAGCTGGAACGGCAGCCGCTCGTCGAAGTCGTGCAGCAGCCCGTCGTCGCGCCCGGGGCGGGCCCTGGCGAGCCAGGCGGACGCGGCCATGCGCCGCCGCACCAGGACGGCCTGCAGGACGAACGCCTCGTCGAACTTCAGCCGGTCGTGCGACCGCGTGACGTCGGCCTGGCCGCGGGGCCGGTGGACGCGCCGCAGCGCCTCCTCGATCGGCAGCAGCCCCAGGCGCTCCCGTATCTCGGCGGGCACCGGGTCGTCCAGGCTGAGCACGTCGAGCACCGTGCGCACGGCACGGCGGATCTTCCAGCTCGGCAGCCCCTGGGCCGAAGGGTAGATCGGCACCAGCGCGGAGGCGAACTCCTCGGCCGTCTCCTCCGTCTCGTCGAACGACTCGTACTCGGGATGGGTGAGCGAGACGCGCCTGGTCCTCCCGCCGACGAAGACGCCGACCTTGCCGGAGAACATCGCCTCGGTGCCGGGAGTGAGCCGCTGCTCGGCGACGTAGGCGCCCTTGCCGAAGAAGGCCAGGTGCAGCTTCTCCTTGCCGTCGGTCACCTCGATGTCGAGCCAGGTGCCCTGCCGGTTCTTCATCGGCCTGCGCACGGCGGACGACACCTTCGCGACCACGGTGACGTGCTCGTCGTGCTCCAGCGACGCGATGGGCGTCAGCTCCCCGCGCTGCGCGTACCGCCGCGGGTAGTGGCGCAGCAGTTCACCGACCGTGCTGATGCCCAGCGCGCTCTCCAGCGGGGCGGCCGACCTGCCGACCACCTTCTTGAGCGGCTCGTCGAAGCTCGTCACGTCACCAGTTTCTACCCGTACCGGCTGACAATCCGGCTACTCGACGCCGATCAGGAGGGGATAGCCGCCCTGCCCGCCCTCGTACACGACGATCTCCAGGTCCGGGCGGACGCGCTCCAGATGGTCGCGTACGGCGTGGAGGAGCGCCTCGGGCGCGCCGGCGCCGGTGACGAGCGTGACCATCTCGCTGCCGCCGGAGACCAGGCGCCGGACGACCTCGACCGCGGTCGCGGCCAGGTCCGCGCCGATCAGCGCGACCTCGCCGTCCACCACCCCGAGCACGTCGCCGATCCGGCACAGTCCGACGCTGGTCATCGCCGCACGGTCGGCGACCCACACGTGGCCGTGGCGGGTGTGCCCGGCGGCGTCGGTCATCGCCACGATGTCGTCGTCGAAGCGGCGCAGCGGGTCGTGCACGGCCAGCGCGGCCAGGCCCTGCACCGACGCCCGAGTGGGCAGGACGCTCACCGTCACGCCCTCCTCCCTGGCGATCTCCGCGGCGGCCACGGCGACGTCGTACACGGCGGCGTCGTTGGGCAGCACCGCCACCTCGGTCCCGGCCTCGCGGACGGCCCGCAGCAGGGCCGCCGCCGTCGGGGCCGAGCCCGGCTCACGCCGCACCACCACCGCTCCCGCCTCCCGGAACAGCGCCGTCAGGCCGTCCCCGGCGGCGACCGCGACCACGCCTCTCACCGGGCGCGGCTCGTGCGGCCGTCCCCCGAGGTAGGTCACCTTGATCCGGTACGGGCGACCGGCCCGCAGCCCGGCCTCGATCGCCGCGCCCGCGTCGTCCACGTGGACGTGGACGTTCCACAGGCCCTCCCCGCCGACGATCACCAGGCTGTCCCCGAGCGCGTCGAGCTCGTCCCTCAGCCGGTCCACCTCGCCCGCGTCCAGGAGGTACATGACCTCGTATCCGGGGCCGCCCGCGTCCTGCCGTCCGAGTTCCTCCGGCGTGATCCGCGCGGCCGGCGCGGGCACCTCGTGCCGCTCGCTGTACGCCTCGGCCACCACCTCGGACAGGCTCTCCAGCATGATCACCAGGCCGGCCGCGCCCGCGTCCACCACGCCGTTGCGGGACAGCGCGTCCAACTGCTCCGTCGTGCGGCGCAGGGCCCGCCGCGCCTCGTCCGCCGCCCGGCGGGCCACCTCGGCCAGGTCGTCGGGCGTGTCGCGTACGGCGTGCGCCGCGGCGGACAGCACGCTCAGCACCGTGCCCTCCACGGGCCGGACCACCGCCGCCCTGGCCATCTCGGCCGCCCTCGTCAGGCCGTCACGCAGGTCGGCGCCGCCTCCCGGCGCGTGCCCGAGCACCTCGCCCATGCCTCTCAGCGCCTGGCTGACGATCACACCGGAGTTGCCCCGCGCGCCGAGCAGGGCGCCGCGTGTCAGGGCCTCCCACGTGGCGCCCGCGTCCGCGTCGCCGGGCAGCGCGTCCACCGCCTCGGCCGCCGACAGGATCGTGAGGTGCAGGTTCGTTCCGGTGTCCCCGTCCGGCACGGGGAACACGTTGAGCGCGTCGATCTCCGCCCTGGCCCGGCCGAGGGCCGCCGCGCAGTGGCGCGACCAGCGGCGCACCGCGGGGGGATCGAGCTCCTTGAGCATCCGGCCGCCCTTCCTTCCGCGCTCCAGCCCCTCGATGCGCTACCGTTGGCGGGTACGAGACTATCCCCGTCCGCCGGAGTCCCGTTTGGCGTGCACCGGCGAACATCGGATATCCTCGTGTGGCCAGCCGGTTGTCCCGGCATTGCTCGGACGAGCCGCTGCACCGGCGCCGGGCCGATCGACTGATTCAAAGGAGCGATTACCGTGGCTTCCGTCTGCGACGTCTGCGCCAAGAAGCCGATTTTCGGCAACAACATCTCCCACTCGCACCGCCGCACCCGCCGCCGCTGGAACCCCAACATCCAGACCGTGCGCGCGGTGGTCAACGGGACGCCGAAGCGGATGAACGTCTGCACCTCCTGCATCAAGGCGGGCAAGGTCACGCGCTGACCGTCTGACTCTCGCGAGAGCCCGTCACCGGTTCCGGTGGCGGGCTCTCGCGCGTCCGGTGCGACGCCTACCGTGGAACGGGTGACCATCCCCCTCAGCGTGGGCGCATCCCCCGGCCAGAAGACCACGGCCGTGATCGTCAGCCTGGCCTCCCTCGTGCTCCTCACCGTAGCGGCGTGGATCTTCTTCGGCCCGGCCGCGGCGGCAGCGGATGACCTGCCACATGAGTTCGGCCAGCTGCATGTCCTTGTCCAGGGCGCCTTCTGCCTGGTCGCGGCCGTCCTGACCGGGATGCTCGCGATCCTGCTGCTGCGGGCCTTCCGGTCCGCCGCCCGCCTTACCGGGACCGTGCTGGAGGTCCGAGGCGCCCTGGAGACGCGCAGGGCCGATCTCGCCACGGCCCCGGTCCGGCTGGACTCCAGGGCCGCGGGCCCGGCCGGCGACAGCGCGGCACCAACCGGCTGGCGGATTCCGCTCCTGATCGCCGGGGCCGACCCGGACCGGCCGGTCACGTTGCGGTTGCGGGACCTGGCCGGCACCCTCCTGCCCTCGCCCGAGTTGCACGCCCTCGCGGCGGCGGTGGAGTCCGGGACGCGGCAAGAGGCCCATGCCGCGTCGGCCGCCGAGGCGGCGGCCCTCCTGCGCCGTCTCGCCGACGATCCGCTGGCCCGCATGTTGTGACACCGGCCGGCCGCCGGGACGGCGGGCCCAGCGGCTTGCCCGGTTCCCGGGCCGGCCGGCCGCCGCGCCGCGGTTCGCGAAGGGCGGCGCGGGGTCGCGTCAGGCGTCCGCCCGCATCCGCCAGCCGTGGTCCACGGGACCGATGCCCGCGCCCAGCGGGAAGCCGTGCGCGATCGCGCCTGTCACGTACTCCTTGGCCCGCCGTACGGCTCCGGGCACGTCCTCGCCGAGGGCGAGGTACGACGCGATCGCGGAGGCGAGCGTGCAGCCGGTGCCGTGGGTGTGCCGGTTGTCGTGCCGCTCGGCGGTGAAGCGGTGCTCGCTCGACCCGTCGGTGAGCAGGTCCACGGGCGCACCGGGGAGGTGGCCGCCCTTGATCAGCGCCCACTTCGGGCCGAGCGCCAGCACGGCCTCGGCGGCGCGGGGCAGGTCGTCCTCGTGCTCGACCTTGACTCCCGTGAGCTGCTCGACCTCCCACAGATTGGGCGTGACCACGGTCGCGACCGGCAGCAGCGCGCGCTTGACGGTCTCCACGGCGTCCGGCGCGAGCAGGCTGTCGCCGTGCTTGGAGACGCCGACCGGGTCCACCACGACGGGCGCGGTCACGCCCGCGAGCGCCTCCGCGACGGTCTCCACCAGCACGGACGACGCCAGCATGCCCGTCTTGATCGCCTGGGCTCCGATGTCGCCGAGGACCGAGTCGAGCTGCGCCCGCACCGCCTCGGGGGGCAGTTCCCAGTAGCCCTGCACGCCCAGTGAGTTCTGCGCAGTCACGGCCGCGATGACGCTCATGCCGTGCACGCCGAGAGCCAGCATGGTCTTCAAATCGGCCTGGATGCCGGCGCCGCCGCCGGAGTCCGAGCCCGCGATGGTCAGGACACGTGGTGGGGTGGTCATGGGCCAATCCAACCAAAACACCCGCCCCTCCCCCGAAAACGCCCCCATCGTGGACGGGCCGCGTGGACCGGCCGGCGCCGCCCCCGCACGGCCGAACGGCCCGGAGACCGGCAGGTCAGCCGCACGGCCGCGCCGCCCCATGCCGCACCCAGCCGGAGAGGCGGATGACGGCAGGCCAGCAGCCCGCCCAGCGCCACGCCCCCCGGCCGGGCGGACCCGGTCGGGACGGCTCAGCCGCGGTGCCGGGAGGAACCGGGCCCGGTCACCTCGCACCGGCCCTCGGAGAGCACGCAGTCGGCGGGTGCGGCGGACGCGCCGTCGGCGTGGATGGTCAGCGTCAGCGCGCCGCGCTCACCCAGCGCGGTCTGCGAGCTCAGGGTCAGGGTGTCTCCCCGCTGCTCCCAGTCAGCCCCTTCGACCGCCGTCACCTGCCCGCCCACGGCCAGCCGGATGGTCCAGGCGGGCAGGGCAGGCCCCTCGTTGCGTACGGCGAGCCGCGCCGTGTATCCGCTCTCGTCACGGTCTGTCACCGTGAAGCGCACCCGCACCGCCGCACCGTCGCCGTCGAGGGCGGACTCGGTCTGCGCCGTGTCCGTGCCCGCCGTGTCCGTGCCCGCCGTGTCCTCGCCGGTCCCGCTGTCGCCGGGCCCGGTCCCGCCATGCGCGGCCTCGGCACCGGGCACGGTGGCCGCCGCGCCGTCGCCCGCGGCCGTGACGGCGGCGGGAGCACCGCCCACCCGTGGAGACGCCTGGGACGAGGCGCGTGGAGCGGCGGTGGACGGGGTGCGCGTACGGGCGGACGCGTGGTCGCGATCCGGGCCTGCGGAGGTCGCCGCGGAGACCGGTGTGGCCTGCGGATCCGCCGAACCGCCCTGCGCTGTGTCCTCCCCTGTGTCCTCCCCTGTGTCCTTGCCGGTGTCGTTCTTCCCGGTGTTCCGGCCCTCGTCCTGTCCGGCACCGGTGCTGCCGGGGTCATCCTGGCCGTTCTGGACGGGGTCGCCGGTCGGCTCGCCCGGGGCCGGCGTCTCGCCGAGGGCCTGGCCGGAGCCGGGCGCCGCGTACGGCCCGCCCGCCGCGGCGCAGTTCTCCGAAATCGGGCAGGCCGTCGTCGGCTGCTCCATGGTCAGGGAGGTCCGCCCGGCGATCAGCCGTGCGCCGCCGGCTGTGACGCCCACGGCCAGCAGCACGGACAGCCCCGATACGAGCGCCAGCCTTCGCATACGTCTCGGCTGCTTCGTGAGGTCGTCCCGGCCCTGCCCGGGACGGCTCCGGTCCCCGGCGCCCCCGGAGGTCACCAAACGCTCGGAGGTCACCAGACGCTCAGGCGACGCCTGGCTCTCGGACTCCAGCCTCTCGGGCGACAGGGCGGCGAACATCCGGGTCGTCGCCTCCGAGGGCGGCGCGGGCCACGGCACATCAGCCGACGACGTGTCCGAGGGCGGCACCGGCCACGGCACACCGTTCGCGGACGTGTCCGAGGGCGGCGCGGGCCACGGCACATCAGCCGACGACGTGTCCGAGGGCGGCACCGGCCACGGCGCGTCCCCGCCGCTCGGCCGCGGCCCGGGATAGCCGGCCCCGGGAGAGGTCGGCGGGGCGCCGGTCGGCGTCGCCGGAGGACGGAAGGCCACGTGGTCCGGGCCGGCGGCCCTCTCCGGAGGGTCGTCCTGAGCCGGGGAGGGCTGTCCCTCTCGCGCCTTACGTCCTGCCGTGTGACGGCCCATGACGGTCCTTCCTGTTGCCGACCGCCATACTTAATAACAGATCTAATACGCCTATGTCACAAATTTCACATCATCCACGGAAGTGGTCCCAGCCCCCTCGGGCCCGGGTCTGTCCGTCGACCCGCACCCCGCGGCCCTCGTCGACCACTCCCACAGGCGTCCACTCGGGCGGCAGCCGTACCTCCGGAGGGAACGTCGCGGCCAGCGCGTGATCGTCGCCGCCGGTCAGCACCCACTCCAGCGGGTCCGCGCCCAGGTGGCGCGCCGCCGCGGTCAGCGTCTCCGGCACGGGCAGGGCGGCGGCGTCCAGCGCGACGGCCACGCCGCTCGCGTCGGCGACGTGCCCGAGGTCCTGCAGCAGGCCGTCGCTGACGTCGAGCATCGCCGTCGCGCCGAGCAGCGCGGCCCGCGGACCGCAGGGGTACGGCGGCAGGGGACGGCGGTGCGCCTCCAGCAGAGCCGCGAACTCCGGGGGGCCGCCGGTCACGCCCGCCCCGAGCAGGGCCAGTCCGGCCGCGGCGTATCCGAGGCGGCCCGCCAGCGCGACCACGTCACCGGGACGCGCGCCCGACCGCGTCACCGGCGACCTGCCGCCGAGGTCGCCGAGCGCGGTCACCCCGAGCACGACGGTCTCCGACCGGGCGATGTCGCCCCCCGCCACGGTCGCCCCCACCAGGTCGCACTCGTCGCGGAAGCCGTCGGTCAGCGCGTCCAGCCAGTCGGCGGGGACGTCCGCGGGCAACCCCAGACCGACCACGAGCGCGGTGGGATCGGCCCCCATGGCAACGATGTCGGAAAGGTTCTGTGCGGCGGCCTTACGGCCGATGTCGTACCCGCTCGACCAGTCGCGGCGGAAGTGCCTGCCCTCGATCAGTAGATCCGTGCTCACGACAACCCGCCCGTCGGGGGCCTTGAGGACCGCGGCGTCGTCGCCGGGGCCCAGCAGTACGGCCGCAGTCCGCGGAAGGCGTCCCGATATCCGCTGAATTACTCCGAATTCGCCGAGATCTCCGACTGTGATGGCACACCCCTAGTGCATTCGAGGTACGGTTGCGCTCCGGCACTGATCTCTACCCGGAGGGCGTCATGGTGCAGGCCTACATCCTTATCCAGACCGAGGTCGGCAGGGCCGCCAACGTGGCCGAGGAGATCTCCTCCATCCCCGGGGTCACACAGGCCGAGGATGTCACCGGCCCCTACGACGTCATCGTCCGCGCCCAGGCCAACAACGTGGACGAGCTCGGCAAGCTCGTGGTGGCCCAGATCCAGGCCGTGCAGGGCATCACTCGTACACTGACGTGTCCGATCGTCCACATCTGAGCGGTACACGAGCCGGGGAGACGATGCGAAAGGCGAAGGGGCCCGTGGGCACGACGCCGGGAGTCGCGATCGTGGCGGCGCTCGCCCTGCTCGCGGGCTGCTCGTCCACCGTCCACGTGGAGCCGCCCACGCCGACCGGCGAGGCGGCCGCGGCCTGCCGCGCGCTCGACGCGGCGCTGCCGAAGACGCTCGACGGCCTCGGCCGGACCGCCTCCGAACCCCCCTCGCCGTACGTCGCGGTCTGGGGCGACGGCCAGATCGCCCTGCGCTGCGGTGTGCCCCGGCCTGCCGCGATGGAGCCGACGGCGGAGGTCGGCGACATCAACGGCGTCGGCTGGTTCCAGGACCCGCGCCGGCCGACGCTGTTCACGTCCACCAACCGCGTGGCGTACGTCGAGGTCACGATCGGGAAGGGCCACCAGCCCGGGGCCGTGCTGGTCGACCTCGCCGGGCCGGTCAAGTCGAGCATCCCCGAGTGACTACCGCAGGCCCGCGGGCCGGCGCAGCGCGAGCTGGATCAGCCGGTCGACCAGGCCGGCGTACGGCAGGCCGGTGGCGGCCCACAACTGCGGCGCGACCGACGTCGACGTGAAACCGGGCATGGTGTTGATCTCGTTGACGAGCAGCTCGCCGGACGGCGTGTAGAAGAAGTCGACCCGCGACAGGCCCTCGCAGCCGAGCGCCTCGAACGCGCGCACGGCCATGGCGCGCAGCGTCTCGGCCACCTCGGCCGGAATGTCGGCCGGCGCCTGGAGCGCCATCTGCCCGGGGTGATACTTGGCCTCGAAGTCGTAGAATTCCTGGCCGCCCTCCACGAGCACCTCACCGGGGACGCTCGCCTCGGGGGCGGCGTCGTCCAGCGACTCCAGCACCGCGCACTCGACCTCTCGGCCGACGATGGCGGCCTCCACCAGCACCTTCGGGTCGTGCTCGCGGGCGAGCTCGATGGCCGCCTCCAGCGACTCGGGATCGTGCGCCTTGGAGATGCCCTGCGACGAGCCGGCCCGGGACGGCTTGACGAACACCGGCCAGCCCAGTTCCTCGATCTCCTTGAGCACCCGGCCGCGGTCGAGGCGCCAGTCACGGTCGCGTACGACCACGAACGGGCCGACCGGCAGCCCGGCCGCGTGCAGCACGAGCTTCATGTAGGCCTTGTCCATGCCGACCGCGCTGGCCAGCACGCCGGAGCCCACATAGCGGACACCGGCCAGCTCCAGCAGACCCTGGATCGTGCCGTCCTCGCCGTACGGGCCGTGCAGCAGGGGGAACACGACGTCGACCCGCCCCAGCGCGTGCGGGATCTCACCGGGTTCCAGGGCCACGAGGGTGCCGGAGTCCCCCGGCAGCGCGAGCGCGGTGCCGGAGTCGTCCACGACGGGCAGGCGGCCGGACTCGATCGCGTAGGACTGGGTGCTCGACGCCAGCACCCACCGCCCGTCCTGGGCGATGCCGATGGGGATGACCTCGTACTTCGACCGGTCGATGACCTCCAGCACACTGCCCGCGCCCATCAGGGATACGGCGTGCTCGGAGTTGCGGCCGCCGAAGACGACTGCCACGCGCACGCGTGACGGGGACTCGCGATCCTCATTCATGATGCCCGAATCTACCGTGTTCGAGACGCAAAACGGCTTGTCAGCCGCGCGCGTCGCGGAGGCCCGAATCCCCGATCAGACCTGATCAGACGCCGTAGCGCTCCGGTTTGGGGGTGCGCGACATCAGCAGCACGGCTGCCTCACCGGGGGTCATGCCGTCGTGGACGACGCCGACGACGACCTCGGTGATCGGCATCTCCACGTCGTGCTTCCTGGCCAGTTCGAGCACCGACTCGCACGTCTTGACGCCCTCGGCCGTCTGTTTCGTGGCCGCGACGACCTCGGCCAGCGTCATGCCGCGGCCCAGGTTCTCGCCGAAGGTGCGGTTGCGCGACAGCGGGGAGGTGCAGGTGGCGACGAGGTCGCCCATGCCGGCCAGGCCGGCGAAGGTGTGCTGGTCCGCCCCGAGCACCGCGCCCAGCCGGGCGATCTCGGCCAGTCCGCGCGTCATGAGCGTCGCCCGCACGTTGTCGCCCAGGCCCATGCCGGCCGCGACGCCGACGGCCAGCGCGATGACGTTCTTGACCGCACCGCCGAGTTCAACGCCCACGACGTCCGGATTCGTGTAGGTCCGGAACCACGGCAGGTGACACGCCTCCTGGAGCCGAACGGCCACCTCCTCGTCGCGGCAGGCGACGACGGCCGCGGCGGGCTGCCGCTGGGCCAGCTCGGGGACCAGGTTGGGCCCGGAGACCACGGCCACCCGCTGCTCCGGCACCTCGGCCACCTCGCAGACGACCTCGCTCATCCGCTTGCAGGTGCCGAGCTCGACCCCCTTCATGAGGCTGACCAGCACCGCCTCGGACGGGATGTGGGGCTTCCACCCCTGGAGGTTGCCGCGCAGCGTCTGGGACGGCACCGCGAGGACCACGAAGTCCGCGCCGTCCATGGCCTCGGCGGGGTCGGTCGTCGCGCGGATCGTGTCGGGCAGCCGGGTCCCGGGCAGGTATTCGGGGTTCTCCCGGGTCTGGTTGATCGCGTCGACGATCTCCGCCCGCCTGCCCCACAGGGTCGCGGGGGTGCCGGCCTCGGCGAGGATCATCGCGAACGTGGTGCCCCACGAGCCCGTTCCGAAAACAGCCGCCCTGCTCACTGGCCGCACCACTCCTCTTGCTCCGCGCGCTCCTCCCTCACCGTACGCCCCGCTCAGCCGTTGGCCGCGTTCTTCGGGTCATAGGGGACCTCTGGCGCCTTCTCGTCCCGAATCTCGGCGAGCAGGCCGGTGATGGCGGCCGTGATGTCGGCGGTCGCCTCGCGCAGGACCGAGCCGCGCATGGGCAGCCCGGCGTACTTCGACAGGTCGACCGGCGGTCCGGCGAGCACGTGGAAGCTCTTGCGGGGCAGCAGGCGAGGCTTCTTCGCTCCGTACGGCAGCAGGTCCTGGGCGCCCCAGTGGGCGATAGGGACGACCGGCACGCCGGTCGCGAGGGCCAGCCGGGCGACACCGGTCTTGCCGGCCATGGGCCACAGGTCAGGATCGCGGGTGATGGTGCCCTCGGGATAGAACAGGATGCAGGCGCCGCTCCGCAGCCGCTCTTCGGCGATCTTGAGCGACTGGGTGGCCTCGGTGCTGTTGCGCTCGACCGGGATGGCCTGGAGCTGCGCGATAGCGTGACCGAGTCCGCGGATCCGGAAGAGACCCGCCTTGGCCAGGATCGTCGGCCACCGCCCGTTGTTGTACAGGTAGTGCGAGAGCAGCACGGGGTCCGACCACGACAGGTGGTTGACCGCGATGATCAGTCCGCCGGTGCGGGGGATGTTCTCCCCGCCGCGCCACCGCCGCTTCACGAACAGGCGTGAGAGCGGCTTGACGACGACGACCGCGAGCGCCTCCCAGAAGCGCGGCGGCCGGCCGGCGCGGCGGCTCACCACGGCGGGGGTGGGCACTGCGGGGGCGTTCGGGTCGGGCGAGGGCTCGCTAGGGTGGCTCACAGAGTCTCCAAAATCACCGGGATCCGGCACAAGTCTCCCGGTTGGCCATGGGCGATGTCGAGGCGGGATGCTACAGGCATGCACCTCGCGCGATGGTCAATAGTGGTCCCGGTGAAGACCTTGATCCGGGCCAAGACGCGGCTCGCCGCGGCGGCGGGGCCGTACCGGACCGACCTGGCGGTCGCGGTGGCCTCCGACACCGTGACGGCGGCGCTGCGGTGCCCGCTGGTGGCGCGCGTGGTGGTCGTGACGGCCGACCCGCTGCCCGCGCGGCGGCTGGCCGCGCTCGGCGCCCACGTGGTCGCCGATCCGGACCGGGGGCTCAACACCGCCCTGCGGGCGGGCGCAGAGGAGGCCGTACGGCTCGCGCCGTACGACGCCGTCGGCGCCCTGCAGGCCGACCTGCCCGCGCTGCGGCCCGCGGAGCTGGAGACGGTGCTCGCGGCGGCGCTGGAGTTCGACCAGGCGTTCGTCCCCGACGCGGCCGAGGTGGGCACGACGTTCTACGGCGTACGGCCGGGCGTGTCCTTCCGGCCGGGGTTCGGCGGCGAGTCGAGGGCCAGGCACCTGTCCCGGGGGGCCAAGGAGCTGGCCCTGCCCGACATCGCCTCGGTGCGCAGGGACGTGGACACGGTGGAGGACCTGCGTGCCGCCCTGGCCCTGGGCGTCGGCCCCGCCACCGCGGAGGTCGCCGCCCGTCTGTCCCTGACGCCCGGCTGAGCCGGGGGAACGCGACGATCACGCCGGCCCCCGTGCCGGCGTGATCGTGCCCGCTGTCGTGGTCAGTGGGCCGCCTCCGCGTTCTCACGGGCCTGCCGGGGCAGGAGGAAGGCCACCGCGAACGTCACCACCAGCATCCCGGCGACCACCCAGAGGGTCACCTTGATCGCCTGGTCGAAGCTTCCGGCGCTCGGCACATCGCCGAGCAGGTCGAAGAAGACCGTGCCGAGCAGGGCGTAGCCGAACGCGCTGCCCAGCTGCTGCACCGCCGTCAGGGTGCCGGAGGCGGAGCCCGTCTCGTGCTCCTCCACGCCGGCCAGCACGATGTCGAAGAACGGCGACATCAGCAGGCCCATGCCGATCCCCGCCACCACGAGGGCCGGGGCGAGCTGCCACGGGCCGGGGTGCGTGCCCGCGAGGTTCAGTGTGAGCAGGACGCCGGCCACGCCCAGCGCCATGACGAGGGTGCCGCCCTGGAGGAGCCTGCGCCCGAACTTCTGCAACGGCTGCGCGAGCCCGAATCCGACGATCATGCCGGCCGACCACGGGGCCATCGCCAGGCCGGCCTTGAGCGCCGAGTAGCCGAGCCCCATCTGGGTGTAGAGGTTGAAGACCAGCATGAATCCGGCCATGCCGGAGAAGAACACGATGCCGGTCAACAGGCCGCCGGTGAACGCGCGCTTGCGGAACAGGCTCGGCACGATCAGCGGGTCGCCGCCGGAACGGCTGCGACGCGACTGGAACAGGCCGAAGACGGCGAAGACGACGACCGACGCGACGAGCATGGCGAACGCCCAGAGGGGCCAGTCGTGCTCGCGGCCCTGCACCAGCGGGAAGATCACCAGGAAGCCGCCCAGGGACGCGAGCGCCACCCCGCCCATGTCGAGGCGCAGCGGGTGCGGCGACCGCGACTCCGGCAGGAAGCGCATTCCGGCGGCCAGCGCGGCGAGGCCCAGCGGCAGGTTGATGAGGAAGATCATCCTCCAGCCGGTGCCCCAGAAGTCGGCCTCGACCAGCCAGCCCGCGAGGATCGGGCCGCCGACCGCGGACAGGCCCATGACCGGCCCGAACATGCCGAACGCCTTGCCCGTCTCCGCGGGCGGGAACATCTCCTTGATCATGCCGAGTCCCTGCGGCAGCATGACCGAGCCGAACAGGCCCTGGATCACCCGGGCGCCGATGAGCACCTCGGGCGACTGGGCGACGGCGCAGAGCAGCGACCCGGCGGTGAAGCCCGCGGCGCCGATCAGGAACATCCGCTTGCGGCCGAAGATGTCCCCCAGCCTGCCTCCGGTGATCAGGCCGACGGCCATGGCCAGGGTGTAGGCGGCGCCCATCCACTGGATGGTCCCCTCCGAGCCGCCGAGATCGGCGCGCATGCTCGGCGCCGCGATGTTGGTGACCGTCGCGTCGAGGAGGTCCATGACCTCCCCGGCGAGGATCACGAAGAGAGCCGCCCAGCGCCAGCGGTACGGCGCTCCGGTCACCGGCGCCGCCGGCGCCGTCGCGGTGATTGGTTCCGACATCACCCCTCCTTGGGAACTGAACAGTGTTCAGGGTAAACTGAGCGCTGTTCTACCACTGATCAGTGTTCATCTACAAGTTCGATGTTCACCACGATATATCGCGTTTGTCAGGCACACAAGATATATCTCGTCTTTGAGAGCAGTGTTCGTGAACACGGAGCGGTGTTCACTAACATGGGCGGAACAGCGGGAGGTCCTCATGACGCAGCCGGACATGCCCACACCGCCGTGGGAGCGTCCGCCCAGGCGACGCACGCCGGCCAGGGTGCCCCTCACCCGCGAGCGGATCGTCGACGCCGCCTACACCGTCCTCGACCGTGAGGGCTACGACCGGCTGAGCATGCGGCAGGTCGCCGCCGAGCTCGGCGTCGCCGTCTCGGCGCTGTACGTCCACGTGCGCGACAAGGGCGAGCTGCTGCAGCTCATGTACAACCGCATGTTCGAGGGCTACGAGCTGCCCGATCCCGACCCCGGGCGCTGGCGGGAGCAGATCAGGGACTTCGCCCGCCAGGGCCGCCGCAGACTCCTCAGTCACCGCGACGCGGTCAAGATCTCCCTTGGCCGCGTGCCCTTCTCCCCCGAGCTGCTCCCCCACGTGGAGAAACTGCTGGCCGTCTTCGCGGCGGCCGGCCTGCCGAGAGAGGTCATGGCCATCGCGGGCGACCTCCTGTCGACCTACCTGGACGGGTTCGTGCTGGAGGAGGTCCTCTGGCAGGACCGCTACCCCGAGAGCGGCGGCAAGGCGCCGCAGGAGATGCGGGAGGAGATCCAGGGCTACTTCGCCTCGCTGCCGCCCGACCGGTTCCCGAACCTGGTGGCGCTCGCCGACATCATGGTGGACGAGTCGAACGACTACCGGTTCGAGCTCGGCCTGGAGATCATCCTGCGCGGCCTCGCCTCCTACATCGCCGGGCCGGACCCCGACGAGGAGAGCTAGAAGAACGCAGCGTGCCGTACGCGCCGGGGCTCGGCCGACCTCGCGGATCAGGTAGAGCGGCACCGTGGCCGACCACAGGCCGAACGACGGCATGGTCAGCGCCCCCGCGTAGCGCCGAAGTCGCGTACGCGCCACAGGCTCCTCGGCGCCACCCCGGTCATGGCGGGCCATGCCGGCACCCGGAAGATGCACGTTCACAAGGATTTTCCGCAGGCGACGGTAGGCTGGCGGCGTGCAGGCGACGGTGCAGAGCTTCGATCCCGCGACCCGCTCGGGCTGGGTCTTCCTCGACGACGGCACCCGGATTCCCTTCGACGGCGAGGCGTTCGACGCCGGCCCGTTGCGGCACCTGCGCCCCGGCCAGCGGGTCGCCCTCGTCATGACGGACGGCCGCGTCGGTTACGTCACGCTCTCCACGTTCCCGGTCCCTGGACCGGGGCGGGTTTGACCCGGTGACCTGGGCGGAGGTGTACTGGAGGCGTGGGCACCTCGTTCGGTGAGGCGTCTGCGCGGATACAGGCCACTGACCCTCCTCGTCGAGAGACGTCACGGGTCAGGACAGGTCTCCCCGGCTTAAGGGGTGACTCCAGGTGGCTTCCCTCCGTGGGATCACGCCGCGCAGTGCCAAAGCTCTTACGTGAGAGGTGCGAAACGAGGGGGTTGATCGGCGATCGGCCGTGCCACGGGCGTCGCCGCATGACCGTGAGGAGGTGGTCGGGATGACGCTCGGCAGCAGTCCGCGACAATTCCGTCCCGTCACCCTTCCCGGGCGTGGCGCGACGCGCGCCTCCGACGTCGTCGAGGCGGTCGCCGTCCGCTGTCACGGCGGGTGACGGGTTCTCATCCGTGCCGGACGTCCGGCACGAGACAGGAGGTCCGTCATGACGATCACGATTTCCGTTCCGTTCGCGCTGCCGCACGTCCTGGTCCGGGCGGCCCGTGTCCTGTTTCCCGTCGTGGTGCCTCTGGTCCTCGCGATGATGGGTTCCGCCGAGGCGGGGATCGGCATGCAAATGGGCCTCGAAGTGGTGCTGGTGGTCCTCCGGCACCTGCTGCGGGTGTGAGCGAGGTGAGGCGGCGGCGGCGCTCAGGTGGAGATCCACGCCGGCCGCCGGGAAATCACGAGGAGACGTCGCCGGGGATCACGAGACATCGCCCGGCGACGGCACTCGCAGCGCGATCACGGCGACGTCGTCCTCGCCCGTCACGGGCATCCCGGTGAGCAGTTCGTCGCAGAACCGGCCCAGGGGTTCGCGGGCGAGCGCCTCCGCGCACCGCCGCAGCCGTTCGAGCCCGTCGCCGAGATCCTCTCCCCGCCGCTCGACGAGGCCGTCGGTGTAGAGCAGCAGGGTGCTGCGCGGCGGCAACGGCTCCACGGCGCTGATCCACGGCCGCCCGTGGTACAGGCCGAGGAGGGGATTGCCCGCGTCCCTGAGGAAGCGGCCCTGTCCGTCGCCGGTCACCAGCAACGGCGGCGGGTGCCCGGCCGCCGAGTACACCAGCCGCCACCTGCCGTCGCCGGCTCTTTCGAGGCGGGTCAGGACGCAGGTCGCCGTGCTCTCGCCGTCAAGGGTCTCCAGGGCGCCGTTCAGCCGCCGCAGGACGTCCGCCGGGGACTCGAGTTCGCGGTCGACGGCGAGCGCCCGCAGCAGGTTGCGCACCTGGCTCATCGACACGGCCGCGGCGAGGTCGTGCCCGGCCACGTCTCCGATGACCAGATTGACGGCGCCGCACGACAGCACGAACGCGTCGTACCAGTCCCCGCCGATCTCGGCGGCGGTCGGGCTCGCCTGGTAGCGGGCGGCGAGCTCCAGACCGGGGACGTGGGGCGGCTCGGCCAGCAGGCTGTGCTGCAGGGCCAGCGCCACCCGCTGGGTACGGCGGAAGCGCAGAGCGTTGCTGATCGCGTCGTGCGCGTGATCGACCATCTCCCGCATCAGTTCGACGTCGTCCGGCGCGATCGGCGGGCGATCCCCGCAGGCAGCGGCCACGACCACGGCCGCCACCTCGCCTTGGACGACGATCGGCAGAAGGGCCAGGTTGTGCGCCCCGCTCTCGGCCATCCACGTTCTGACGGGCTCGGGGCAGGGGAACGGAGGGCAGCCCGGGGGGAACGACATGTGGACCGGGCGGCGCCGCCGTACCGCGCGCACGAGCGCGCCGGTGGGGAGGTGATACTCCTTGCGCCGCGTCGGCAGCCTCCGCAAGCCCACACGGACGGCGGCGGCGATGCGCTCGGTGACGACCGGCGCGTGCGGGAACCCACCGCTCGACTCGGGACGCAGGTACACGTCGCACGAGTCGGCGAGCTCAGGCACGATCACGTCGGCGAGCGCCTGGCACATCTCCTCCAGGTTGGTGATGTCGGTCGCCGCGGCCGCGACCCGGTCCAGCAGCCGGCGGCGCCGTTCCTCCTGCCACTCCTGCTCGACGTCGGCGGAGGCGCCCACCCACTCCACCACCCCGCCGTTCTCGTACACGGGCACGGCCCGGAAGCGGATGTGCCGGTAGACGCCGTCCGGGCTCGCGACGCGGAAGACCTGCTCCCAGATCGGGGTCGCCAGTTCGGTGGCCCGGACCCAGGCGTCCAGGGCCCTCTCGCGGTCCTCGGGATGCAGGGCGTGCAGCCAGCCGTACCCGCGGCTCTCCTCCAGCGTCTGACCCGACAGGCGCTGCCAGCCCTGGCTCACCTCCCTGACCTCGCCCTCCGGGCCGGTCACCCACACCATGTGCGCGTCCACCCACAACATGCTCTGGTAGCGGCGCTGGAGGCGGCACAGCTCCTTCTCCATCACGCGGATCCGCTCCGGGGCGAGGACCTGCGCCGTGACCTCCTGGACCACGGCCAGCAGCCCGCCCTCGCCGCCCTCAAGGGCGATCCCGGAGAGGCTCACCCGGAAGAGGCGCTCGCATGGGCCGCCGCTCCGGTCCACGGTCACGGAGACCTCGTCGAGGCGCACGGTCTTCCCCGTGCTCCTGACCTCGTCGAGCACGGCGAGGGTCTCCTGCCCGAGGACGTCGCGAAGGCCCTCCCGGACCGGCACACCGATCGGCCGGTCCCCGAGCATCGCCTGAAAGGCGTCGTTCGTGTAGAGCAGCCGATGGTCTTCCCCATGGGTCACCAGGACTCCGGCCGGCGCCTGGTCGAACACGTCCATCGGGACGCGACTGATCTCATGGTTGTGGCCGACTTGCACCGCATCTTCCCCCGGTCGAACCGTATGCACGCGATCGGTGGGTCCCCCGCATTCGCCCCCCTTGACTCGCTCACCTGAAAGAGTACACACGTTTGCGCAGGTCAAAGGCAGGGTCCGCGGGCTCTCACACGGCAGGCGGCAGCGGGCCGGGAAACGACGAACGGCGCCCGGGGGCTCCGAGCGCCGTCCACTGGTACCGGTGGGGCCGGCTACTTCTTCTTGGCAGCCTTGCCACCAGCGTTGACCTGCTCCTTGAAATCCGCGCCGGGGCGGAACCTCGGCGCCCAGCTCTCCTCCACCTTGATCGGATCGCCGGTGGAAGGGTTGCGGGCCGTACGGGCCGGCTTGTGCACCATCTCGAAGGCGCCGAAGCCGGTGATCGAGACCTTGTCACCGCTCGCGACAGCGCTCTGGATGGCGTCGAGGACGGCGTTGACGGCCTCGGTAGCCGTCTTCTTGTCACCGACGCGATCTGTGATCGCGTCGACGAGCTCTTTCTTGTTCATTTCGGTTTCCTCCCCCTTACGCGCTTGAAATTAGGGGACGAGGTCGCGGGACTTCAATCACCGGGGGGCATGTTTCGCCTGCTCGGCGTGTCGAATGTGCCGTCCAGATAGGCGATGAAGGCGTCCAGCCGGGCGGCCGCATGGGCTATGTCCCGCTTTGCCACGTCACAGATAGCAAGCAGCCGTCGCGCCAGGCGGGCCTGCTCCTCCTGTGGTAAGGCTAACGCTCTGACGCGGCGATGCGCATCACGCAGTCGCCGCGCCAGCAGCTCATCTCCGGTCTGAGGTTCGTTCAGACGGTCGTCGGCAGCCATGGCTGCCGTCCATTCTCGTACTCCTCGACGGCGTCCGCGTGACGCAGGGTCAGCCCGATGTCGTCGAGACCCTCGATCAGCCGCCAGCGGGTGTAGTCGTCGATCTCGAACGGGACGACCAGGTCGCCCGCGCACACCTGGCGTTCCACCAGGTCCACGGTGATCTCGCTCTTCGGATCCGCCTCGGCCGCGTCCTGCAGGCGCTTGACGACGTCCTCGGGCAGGATGACCGGCAGCAGGCCCATCTTCGTGGAGTTGTTGCGGAAGATGTCGCCGAAGCGCGAGGCGATCACGACGCGGAAGCCGTACTGCTGCAGGGCCCAGACGGCGTGCTCACGCGAGGAGCCGGTGCCGAAGTCCGGGCCGGACACCAGGATCGTGGCGCCCTCGTACGCGGGGTCGTTGAGCACGAACGACGGGTCCTCGCGCCAGGCGGCGAACAGGCCCTTCTCGAAGCCCGTACGGCTGACCTGCTTGAGCCAGACCGCCGGGATGATCTGGTCGGTGTCCACGTTGCTGCGGCGCAGCGGCACGGCCCGGCCTGTGTGAGTGGTGAACGCTTCCATGATGGTCTCTTCCTGGGACTGAGGCGGGCGGGGTCAGAGCTCGGCGGGGGCGGTCAGCCGGCCGGTCACCGCGGTCGCGGCCGCCACCTGCGGCGACACGAGATGGGTGCGCCCGCCCTTGCCCTGGCGGCCCTCGAAGTTGCGGTTGGAGGTCGAGGCGCTGCGCTCGCCCGGCTTCAGCGTGTCGGGGTTCATGCCCAGGCACATCGAGCAGCCGGCCTCGCGCCACTCGGCCCCGGCCGCCTTGAAGACCTCGTGCAGGCCCTCCTCCTCGGCCGCCTTCTTGACCCCCATGGAGCCCGGGACGATCAGCGTACGGGTGACGACCGTGCGGCCCCGCAGGATCTCGGCGGCGGCGCGCAGGTCCTCGATGCGGCCGTTGGTGCAGGAGCCGACGAAGACGGTGTCCACCTGGATGTCACGCAGCGGCGTGCCCGCGGTCAGGCCCATGTACTCCAGCGCCCGCTCGGCGGCGGCCCGCTCGACCGGGTCGGCGAACTGCTCGGGCGACGGCACGGCGGAGCCCAGCGGCGCCCCCTGACCCGGGTTGGTGCCCCAGGTGACGAACGGCGTGAGGGCCGTGGCGTCGATCTCCACGACCTTGTCGAACTCGGCGTCGTCGTCGGTGCGCAGCGTCTTCCAGTACTCCACGGCGCGGTCCCAGGCCTCCCCCGTGGGCGCGTGGGGACGGCCGCGCAGGTACTCGAACGTGGTCTCGTCCGGGGCGATCATGCCCGCCCGGGCGCCGGCCTCGATCGACATGTTGCAGACGGTCATGCGGCCCTCCATGGAGAGCTTGCGCACGGCCTCGCCGCGGTACTCGACGATGTAGCCCTGGCCGCCGCCGGTGCCGATCTTCGCGATGATCGCCAGAATCAGGTCCTTGGCGGTCACGCCGACCGGCAGCTCGCCCTTGACCTCGATGGCCATCGTCTTGGGGCGGTAGGCGGGCAGCGTCTGGGTGGCCAGCACGTGCTCGACCTCGGAGGTCCCGATGCCGAACGCGATGGCGCCGAACGCCCCGTGGGTCGAGGTGTGCGAGTCGCCGCAGACGATCGTCATGCCGGGCTGGGTCAGCCCGAACTGCGGGCCGATGATGTGCACCACGCCCTGACCGGCGTCGCCCATCGGGTGCAGGCGGATGCCGAACTCCGCGGCGTTCTTGCGCAGCGTCTCGACCTGCGTGCGGGACACCGGGTCGGAGATCGGCCCGAGCACGGTCGGGACGTTGTGGTCCTCGGTCGCGATCGTGAGGTCGGGGCGGCGCACGGTGCGGCCGGCCATGCGCAGGCCGTCGAAGGCCTGCGGGCTGGTCACCTCGTGGATGAGGTGCAGGTCGATGTAGAGCAGGTCGGGCTCGCCGTCGGCACGGCGTACGACGTGCTGCTCCCAGACTTTCTCAGCCAGTGTGCGACCCATGGTGTGACGCCTCCTCGCGTTCAGCCCCCGGTCGCGTCTCTCATGATGAGACGGAGATATCGGGATATGGACACTGTATATGGTGAATCCCAACATTGCGTTTGCATCTCGTATGCCGAGACGGCAGTATCGGGGTATGGACAACTCTAGCGGGGTCGGAGTACTCGACAAGGCGGTTCTCGTACTCAACGCCCTGGAGGCGGGCCCCGCTTCCCTGGCACAGCTCGTCCAGGCGACCGGCCTGGCCAGGCCGACGGCCCACCGGCTGGCCGTCGCGCTGGAGCACCACCGCATCGTCTCCCGCGACACGCAGGGCCGGTTCATCCTCGGGCCCCGCCTGTCGGAACTGTCCACGGCGGCGGGCGAGGACCGGCTGCTGGCCGTCGCCGGCCCGGTGCTCACCCATCTTCGCGACCTCACCGGAGAGAGCGCTCAACTTTACCGGCGCCAGGGAGACGAGCGGGTCTGCGTGGCCGCCGCCGAGCGAGCCAGCGGGCTGCGCGACACCGTGCCCGTCGGCTCCGCGCTGCCCATGACCGCGGGGTCCGCCGCGCAGATTCTGCTCGCCTGGGAGGAGCCGGACCGGCTGCACCGCGGCCTGCGCGGCGCCAAGTTCACCGCCGCCACGCTCGCGAGCGTACGCAGGAGGGGCTGGGCCCACAGCGTGGGAGAGCGCGAGCAGGGCGTGGCGAGCGTCTCAGCGCCCATCCGAGGCGCCGGCGGCAAGGTGATCGCCGCGGTCTCCGTGTCGGGCCCCATAGAGCGGCTCACCCGTACGCCCGGCCGGATGCACGCCGCCCCCGTCGTCGCTGCCGCCGAGCGGATAACCGAAGCCATGCGACGCGCGAACTGATTGGAGTGCGGTGTCCCGAAAGCCCTAGGCTGGCGGGGTGACAGACCGCATCGAGGCAGCCGCCGCTGAACTGCGTCCCCTGCTCCAAGAATTCATCCTCTGGGCGCCGGACAACGCACCCGGCAGCGACCCCGATCTCGTGGGCCCCGTCGCCCTGTGGCATCGCCTGATCGCCCGCACCGACGTCGGACTGTGGAAACACGGCGACCTGCGCACGGTCCTGCTGGAGCGCATGCCCCAGGTGGTCGAGGACCCCGACGCCGCGGCCGACGGCATGATCCCCGCGGTCCGGGCGTACCTGACGTTCCTGTCGTCCACCGGCCGGCTCTCGCCGGGCTCGGACTCCCTGGAGACCCTGCTCGCCGAGCTGGACGAGGTCGAGGACGACTTCGTGGACGCGATGGAGGACACCATCGCCGAACGCGACTGGGACGAGGAGGAGGACGAGCTCGACGAGGACGAGTCCGACGAGGGCCTCGGCGACTTCGAGCCGTTCGCCGACGAGATCGCCGCCCTGCCCACGATCCGGCTGCGGCCCGACACCGAGCTGGCCGAGGCGGCCCGCCGGGTGACGCTCATCGCGCAGGCCCGCGACCTGGCGCTGTGGGTCGGCACCGGCCGCAAGGTGGGCGAGGAGACCCTGCTCACCGACAGCGAGGTGGACGAGGCGGTGCGCGCGGTCGGCCTGCCCGACGCGCGCAACATCTGGAACCTGTGGAACCTCGCGATCGACCTGGAGTTCCTCGCCCCCGACGGCGACGACACGGTCAGCGTGGACTCCGACACCGAGGCCTGGCCCTTCGAGGACGACGACGACGTCCTGGACGCCTGGATGCTCGGCCTCCACTCGCTCGACTACGGCGACCCGGAGCTCGACGACGACGACCTCACGCTGGCCCTGTCCGGCCTCACCCGCGCGCTGCTGATCCGCGTGCTGCTGGCCGGCGGCACGCGGGGGGTGCCGGAACTGCGCGAGGAGCTGGCCGAGGCCGCGGCGGAGTACGACGACCTGGGCGCCGACGCCTGGGCCGCGGCCGGCGACCCGCTCGCCTCCGTGCTCGCCTGGCTGACCGGGTACGGCATGGCCACCGTCGAGGCAGACGCGGTGACCCTGACGCCGCTCGGCATGGAGGGCCTCGTCCACCTGCTCGACGACGAGGACATCGAGATCGACGCCCGGCCCGCGATCGACGCCATGACCGCGCTCGACCTGCTGTCGTTCAGCGCCGACATGTCCGAGGAGGAGGCCGACGAGGAGTTCGCCGCCTGGCTCGCGCTGCGCGACCCGGCGCGAGCCGCCTCCGAGCTGCTCGAAGCCGCCGCCGAGGAGGAGTCTGACGCCCTCGTGCGGGTGCAGGCCGCCAGCCTGGTGGGCTCGCTGGGTGAGGCCGCCGTCCCGGCCTGGCAGGAGGCGCTGAAGGAGCCCTCGCTGCGGCCGTACGCCGCGACGCACCTGACCCAGATGGACGTCGAGGACGCTCCGGAGCCGACCCAGGCGGACACCCACTGGCTGATCCTCGACATGTGGACGATCTCCGCCGGGCTCGGCCGGCCGGAGTTCGTGTCCAGCCTGCACGACATCGGCCCGGCGCAGACGCTCATCGGGCTGCTCGACGTGATCTGGAAGGTCCACCACCCCCACATCGAGGAACTGCTGGACCTCATCGGCGAGACCCATCCGGACAAGCAGGTGGTCAAGGCCGCCAAGCGGGCGCTGTTCAAGGCGCGGTCGGGACGCTAGCGGTCCCCGCTCGGGCCGGGACGGCGGCGTCCGTCCCGGCCTCGCCGCCGTTGAGGTCGCGACAGGATGACCGGCTCGGGCACGCGGACTTAGTCTGGTCGCGTGACGCCGATCTCACTGGTGGTGAGCCCCGGAGCGGGGTGGCAGCAGATCGCGGACCTCGCCATCGCGCTCGTGCTGTCGGCGGCCATCGGGCTGGAGCGGGAGATCCGGCAGAAGAGCGCCGGGTTGCGCACGCACACGCTCGTGGGGTTCGGCGCCGCGCTGTTCATGCTCGTGTCCAAGTACGGCTTCGCGGACGTCCTCGGCGAGAACGTGCAGCTCGATCCGTCGCGGGTGGCGGCACAGATCGTGTCCGGCATCGGGTTCATCGGCGGCGGGCTGATCTTCGTGCGCCGGGACGCGGTCAAGGGTCTGACCACCGCGGCCGCCGTCTGGCTGACGGCGGGCGTCGGAATGGCCGCCGGGGCCGGCCTGTGGCTCCTGGCGCTCATGGCCACTGTGGGGAACTTCCTCGTGATGTTCGGCCTCACCCCGCTCGCCACCCGGCTCCCCCGCTCGAAGTACGCGCAGTCACGGCTGCGCCTGGCGTACGTGGACGGCCGGGGCGTCCTGCGGCAGGTGCTGGCCGAGTGCACCGGCCGCCGTTTCGTGGTCAACGAGCTCTCGCTGGAGCAGCCCGGCGGGGGACAGGAGACCCGTACGGTGTCGGTGACCCTGGTGATCCACGGCCCCGGCTCGGTCGTGGACCTCACGAGCAGGCTGGCCGAGATGGAGGGCGTGCTCACCATCTCCTGCGACGATGCCAACGTCCAGCACTTCTAGGCGGCAGGCGCCGTCCGCGGCGGGTCAGCGGACAAGACGCTCGAAGCCGTCCAGCAGGGCCGTCAGCCCCATTTCGAAGTGGTCGCCGCGCCCGGCCCCGTCCGCGCCCAGCGCGAGGAGGTTGTAGCCGGGAGAGCCCGGAGCGGGCTTCCTGCTGCGCCGCAGCCCGCCCAGCTGTGCGGCGGTGAGGGCGAGCACGTGCCCCACGGTGAACTCCTGGACGCACCGGACCGCCTGGACCGCCAGCACCGGTGTGAAGCCGGCGTCGCACAGGACGGCGATGGCCCGGTCGCCGCAGGAGATCGCCGCCGCCGACCGCACGGGACGGGTCGCGAAGATCGTCACGGCGTGCGGGTGCCGCAGCAGAGCGTGCCGCATCCGGCGGGCCGTCTCCGCCGCCAGTTCGCGCCACGACGCCTCCCACGGCAGGGAGTCCACGCCGAGCTCGTCGAACAGCGCCTCGGCGATGCCGTCGAACAGCGCCTCCTGGTCGGAGAAGTAGCGGTAGACGGCCATGGCGTCGACGCCGAGCTCGGCGCCGAGCTTGCGCATCGAGAACTTGTCCAGTCCCGCCCGGTCGATGAGGGCGAGCGCGACGGCGACGATGTAGGCGTGGCTCAGGGTCGGCCGCACCGGCCTGCCCTCCACCGTGCCGCCCGTGTCGGTCATGGGGAAAACCCGTCCAGGATCTCGGTCAACGTGCGGACGAACTCGTCGGGCGTCTCCTGGTAGGGGACGTGCCCTCCCGGGAACTCCTCGCATCGTACGCCGACCAGCTCGCCGAGGACGTGCGCGGGCCGACGGCAGAGGCGTCCCACGCTGTCCCTTCCGGTGGCCGGGCACCAGGGCACCGCAGCCCGGCGCAACGCGGCCAGGTCGGGTTCGTACTCGTCGCCGGAGGCGGGCAGCTCCACCCGCAGCATCCGACGGGTGTTGCCGAGGAGACGCTCCATGCCGCCGGGCTCCCCGCCCCGCACCCGTCGTACGACCGGCAGGACGGCCATGCCCGCCCGAAGGGCCCCGGCGGCGGCGAACCACCCCGCCGGGGACAGGAGGAACGCGGGCGTCCGGGGCATGGTCATGGCCGCGAAGGCCACCCAGCCGCGCATCAGGCCCTTACGGGCGACGCGCTGGAGCCGGCGGATGCTCTCGCCCTCCGGGCCGCCCGTGATGATCGCCCCGGCGCTGCTGCCGAAGACGTACGCGCGCTCGACGCCGTAGTGGCCGAGCACGGCGACGGCGTCGTCCGCGTGCTCGGCCACGGATGTGGGCGTGGCCGGATCGGCGAGCCGGCTGCGCGAGTTGCCCCGCCGGTCGTAGCTGATGACGGTGAAACGGCGGGACAGCGGCGCGACGACCGCCTCGTACATGCCAGCGTCGCCTCCCCCTCCCGGGACGAGGAGGAGAGCCGGCCCCTCCCCCGCGCTTTCGGTGTACAGCCTGGCACCCGGCACGGACCCGCGAAACGGCCGTCCAGAGGAGGCGAATGTGAGAGAGGAGTGTGCCCATGAGCAGGGCGCGGCGTCCCCGTAACGGCGAAAACCCCCGGCACGGGGAGTACCGAGGGTTTTCGATGATGTAGCCCCGACCGGATTCGAACCGGCGCTACCGCCTTGAGAGGGCGGCGTCCTAGGCCACTAGACGACGGAGCCGTGTGCAGTGAAGTAGTCCCGAGCGGATTCGAACCGCCGTTACCGCCTTGAGAGGGCGGCGTCCTAGGCCACTAGACGACGGGACCTTGCACTGTGCACTGCGCTGTTTCCAGCAGAATCCCTTGGGGGGATCCAGCTGGGGTACCAGGACTCGAACCTAGACTAACGGAGCCAGAATCCGTCGGGCTGCCAATTACCCCATACCCCATCTGCTTGCGGGGGCCTCGCGGCTCCCGCTTGCGACTCCGAAAGGATAGCCCAGCTTGCGACCCACTACCAAAACGATTGCGGCGCGCCCCCCGATCTCGTGATCCGATCCTCCGCTCGAAGGGGTCCGAGCCCCCTGTCCGAGGGGTCCGGTCCTCCTGTGCGGAAGGGCATGGCCCTTCTGTGCGAGGCTGGGACAAACGCCAGCACCACGTGAGGAGTCGCCAGAGATGACCTCGGCCGCGAACCCCTTCCTCAGTCCGAGCACCCTGCCCTACGGGCTGCCTCCCTTCCAGGAGATCGGGGAGGAGCACTACGCGCCGGCGTTCGAGCAGGGCATGGCCGAGCACCTCGCGGAGGTCGAGGCGATCGCGGAGAACCCCGACCCTCCGACGTTCGAGAACACGATCGAGGCGCTGGAGAAGTCCGGTGCTCTCCTCGACCGGGTGTCCGCGGTGTTCTTCAACCAGGCGTCCTCCGACACGACGCCCGGCGTCCAGGAGATCCAGAAGGACGTCACGCCGAAGCTCGCCAAGCACGCCGACGCGATCCACCTCAACGCGAAGCTGTTCGCCCGTATCCAGGCGGTCGAGGCGGCCGACGACGAGCAGCGGTGGCTGCTGAAGCGCTACCTCACCGACTTCACCCGTGCGGGCGCCACGCTGGGCCCGCAGGACCAGGCCCGGCTCAGGGAGATCAACGAAAGGCTGTCGGCCCTGGGAACGGCCTTCCAGCAGAACCTGCTCGCCGACACCAACGAGCGGGCCGTGGTGGTCGAGGACGTGGCCGAGCTCGACGGGCTGTCGCAGGACGCGATCCAGGCGCTCGCCGACCAGGCCAGGGAACGCGGGCTGGACGGCAGGTATCTGATCTCGCTGGTCCTGCCCACCGGGCAGCCGGCCCTGGCCGAGCTGACCAACCGGTCCCTGCGTGAGCGGATCCACCGCGCCTCGGTCGGGCGGGGCGCGGCCAACGGGGAGCTGATCAAGGAGTTGGCGGTGCTGCGCCGGGAGCGCGCGCGGCTGCTCGGCTACGAGAACCACGCGGAGTACGTCCTGGCCGACCAGACGGCGGGCACCACCCGGGCGGTCACCGAGATGCTCGACCGGCTCGTGCCGCCGGCCGTGGCGAACGCGCGCAAGGAGCAGGCGGACCTGGAGGAGATCGCCGGGCACCCGATCCAGCCGTGGGACTGGGCGTTCTACTCCGAGAAGGTGCGCAAGGCCCGCTACGACATCGACAGCCGGCGCATGCGGCCGTACTTCGAGCTGAGCACGGTGCTGGAGAAGGGCGTCTTCAACGCGGCGATGCGCCTGTACGGCGTCACCTTCCACGAGCGCCCCGACCTGTACGGCTACCACCCCGAGGTGCGGGTCTTCGAGGTGCGCGACGAGGACGGCTCCCCGCTGGGCCTGTTCCTCGGCGACTTCCACGCCAGGGCCTCCAAGCGGGGCGGGGCGTGGATGAACAGCCTCGTTAAGCAGTCGGGCCTGGAGGGCACCAGGCCGGTCGTGGTCAACAACCTCAACATCGTCAAGGGCGAGCCGACCCTGATGACGTTCGACGAGGTCAACACGATGTTCCACGAGTTCGGGCACGCGCTGCACGGGTTGTTCTCCGACGTGCGCTACCCCCGGTTCTCCGGGACGGCCGTGCCGCGCGACTTCGTCGAGTACCCCTCCCAGGTGAACGAGATGTGGGCGGTCCACCCGGAGATCCTGGCCGAGTACGCCAGGCACCACGAGACGGGCGAGCCGATGCCGCAGGACCTCGTCGACCGGATGCTGGAGACGCAGAAGTTCAACCAGGGCTTCGCCACGCTGGAGTACCTCGCCGCCACCCTGCTCGACTGGGCCTGGCACACGGCGTACGACGGCGAGGAGGACGTGGAGGAGTTCGAGAGGCGGGCGCTGCGGGAGGCGGGGGTGGACCTGGCCGCCGTCCCGCCGCGCTACCGCACCACGTATTTCGCCCATATCTGGGCGGGCGGCTACAGCGCCGGCTACTACTCCTACATCTGGAGCGAGGTCCTCGACGCCGACACCGTCGAGTGGTTCAACGAGAACGGCGGGCTGCGCCGGGAGAACGGCGACACCTTCCGCCGGGCCCTGCTGTCGCGGGGCGGCAGCGTGGACTCGATGACGGCCTTCCGGGACTTCCGGGGCCGGGACCCGGAGATCACCCCGCTGCTGGACCGCCGCGGCCTCCTGTAGAGACGCGGACGGCGCCGGGGCCCCCTTCAGGGGACTCCCGGCGCCGTCGGCCCTCACATGCCTCTGCGCGCCCGCCGTGGGGCGCCCTGACGGGTCAGGAAGCCTCGGACAGCCGGGCGAGAGCCGTACGGAGCCGGTCGAGCGAGCGCTCGCGGCCGAGCACCTCGATCGACTCGAACAGCGGCAGGCCCACGGTCCTGCCGGTGATCGCCACGCGGACGGGCGCCTGCGCCTTGCCGAGCTTGAGCCCGTGGGCGAGGCCGACCTCCTCCAGGGCGGTCTTGAGCGAGTCGGGGTCCCAGCTGACCGTCTCCAGTCGCTCGGCGTACCCGGCCAGGATCTCGGCCGCCCCCGGCTTCATCGCCTTGTCCCAGGACGCCTGGTCGAAGACGGGCTCGTCCAGGAACAGGAAGTCGACGTTGGCGGTGACCTCCGACAGCACGGCGACCCGCGTCTGCACCAGGTCGGCCACGCGGGCGAACACCGAGCGGTCCCAGGACGGGTCGAGCCACGGCTCGCAGCGGGAGACGAACACCTCGCGGGGCAGCGCCCGGATGTACTCGCCGTTGAAGGCCCGCAGCTTCTTCTCGTCGAAGAAGGCCGGCGCCTGGTTCACGTCCTCGAGCCGGAACAGCGGCATCATCTCCGACCACGGCATGATCTCCCGGTCGTCGCCGGGCCCCCAGCCGAGCAGCATGAGGTAGTTGACCATCGCCTCGGCGAGGTAGCCCTCGTCGCGGTACGACTCCAGGGCGACCTTGTCGCGGCGCTTGGACAGCTTCTGCCGCTTCTCGTTGACGATGACGGGCACATGGGCCCAGACCGGCGGTTCGGCGCCCAGCGCCTTCCACAGGAGCTGCTGCTTGGGTGTGTTCGACAGGTGCTCCTCGGCGCGGACCACGTGGTCGATCCGCATCTCCATGTCGTCGACGACGTTGGCGAGGATGAACAGCGGCGAGCCGTCCCCGCGGACGATGACGAAGTCCTCCATCGCCGAGTTGGGGAACTCCACCCGTCCGCGGACCTTGTCGTCCACGACCGTCACGCCCTCGTCGGGCGTACGGAACCGCACGGCGCCCTCGGTGAGGCCGAGGTCGCGGCAGTGGCCGTCGTAGCCCTGGTGCTCGGAGCCGGTCCTGGCCTTCACGTCGTCGCGCGTGCAGGTGCAGTGGTAGGCCTTGCCGTCCTTGAGCAGCTTGGCCGCGGCCTCGCGGTGCTGCTGCTCGTAGGCGGACTGGAAGTACGGCCCCTCGAAGTGCGGCGAGCCGCCGTTGATGCCGATCCAGGCGAGGGCCGAGATGATGCCCTCGGTCCACTCGGGCCGGTTGCGTGCCGCGTCCGTGTCCTCGATGCGCAGCACGAACGTGCCGCCGGACTGCTCGGCGATCGCCCAGTTGAACAGCGCCGAACGGGCGCCGCCGACGTGGAACATGCCGGTGGGCGAAGGGGCGAAGCGCACCCTAGTCACGTGAGATCACCCGGTTAGTGAGAGTTCCGATTCCTTCGATGGAGACGCCGACCTCGTCGCCCACGGACATCGGGCCCACCCCGGCGGGCGTGCCGGTCAGGATGACGTCGCCGGGCAGCAGGGTCATGACCGCGCTCACGTACGCGACGAGCGCGGGGATGTCGTGCAGCAGGAGGGAGGTGCGGGCGCTCTGCCTGACCTCGCCGTTGAGCGTGGTGGTGATCGCCAGGTCGGCCGGGTCGAGCTCGGTCTCGATCCAGGGACCGAGCGGGCAGAACGTGTCGAAGCCCTTGGCCCTGGTCCACTGGCCGTCCCTGGCCTGCAGGTCGCGTGCGGTGACGTCGTTGGCGCAGGTGTAGCCGAAGATGACGTCGCCCGCGCGTTCGGCGGGGACGTCACGGCACAGCCGGCCGATCACCACGGCCAGCTCGCCTTCGTAGTCGACCCGCTCCGACAGCTTCGCCGGGTACGCGATCGCCTCCGAGGGACCGATCACGGTCGTGTTGGGCTTGAGGAACACGACCGGCTCCGCCGGGGGCTCGCCGCCCATCTCCCTGGCGTGGTCGGCGTAGTTCTTGCCGATGGCGATGATCTTGCTGGGCAACATGGGGGCGACCAGGCGGACCTCGGCCACCGGGAACCGCTCACCGGTGAACTCCACCCCGTGGAAGGGGTGCCCGCCGATCCGGGCGATGACCTGCCCGCCGTCTTCCACCACGCCGAAGGCGACCTGGTCGCCCATCGAGAACCTCGCGATACGCACGTCACGAGCCTAGTGCCGCGACCGCCAAGGTTTGCCAGAAGGAGCGGTGTCCAGAGTGGTGCATCGCAAGGCGGAGGAGGAGCTCGTAGCGGAGCTACGAGCGACGACGAGAACGCGGCGAGGTGCCGCTCTGGGCGACGCGACGGGCAAACATGGGCGGGAGGGGCACGAAGTGGGGTACGCACCCTGGGCGTACTTAAGGTGGTCTGGTAACAGGGGAAGTCGAGCGTACGGGAGTCGATGTGCCTTCGGTCGTGAAGATCAACGTGCTGACGGTGCCCGAGGAGTTGCGGCGCGAACTGGAGAAGCGGTTCGCCAACCGGGCCGGGATGGTCGAGTCGGCCGACGGGTTCGAGTGGTTCGAGCTGTTGCGGCCGGTGGAGGGCAGCGACCGCTACCTCGTCTACACGCGGTGGCGGAGCGAGGAGGACTTCCGGCGCTGGCAGGAGAGCCGGGCGTTCCAGTCGGGGCACGCGCAGGCCGCCGCCGAGGCCGGCGCACAGGGCCACGGCCACGGGCAGGGTCATGGCCACGGGCAGGGTCATGGCCACGGGCAGGGCCCGGCCGCGACCGACTCCGAGCTGTGGTCGTTCGAGGTCGTGGAGAGCACCGGGCCCAAGCAGGACTGAGGAGGCGGCGCCTCGACCGCGCCGCACCGGACGCCGCACCGTCCGCCGGTCGTACGGCAACCGGGCGGGGATCGTCCGCACCGAAATGGGATCGAGGCGGCCCCCGGTCAGACGTCGAGCGGGTTCGCGGCGATCCGGCCGGCGATGCCGCCGGCGACGGAGTCGGCGGCGGCGCAGCCCGGCTTGCGCCGCGCCTGCTCCTCGAAGGCGGCGAGGAACTCCGCGCCGAAGCCGAGCCGGGGAAAGCGGGCGAGCACGGCGGCCCGGTCGTGCGCGGAGAACTCCTCGGGCCGCTGCCCCGACACGTCCCACGACGTGGCCACCTGCAGCAGGTGCGACTCGGGGTCCTCGGTCGCGGCGACCGGGTCGCGCATGTGGACCACGATGATCTTCTCGGCCCGCGCGCATCTGTCCGGCGACCACCCGGCCGCCGTGCAGAAGACCCAGGCGAGGCGTCCTCCCGCGTCCTCGAACGGCACCTCGTGGCTGTCGAAGGTCTCGGTCAGCCCGATGTCGTGGAGCAGGGAGGACACGTAGTACAGCTCGTCGTCGAAGCCGATCCCGTGCGCCCCGGCGTACCCGGCGCCCCACAGGTACGACCTGATCGAGTGGTTGAGCAGCGCGGGTGAGCAGAACCGGGCGGCGACGGCCAGCGCGGCCGCCGCGGCGGGGGTCTGCGGGAACGTCTCGGGAAACGGAGCCGGCATGGCCCCAGGCTGGCAGAGCGGGCCTGCCTGGCGCGAGCGGCCGTACGGCCACTTCCCGCACGATTCGGGCCACGGGCGGCTCCGATGGCCGGGGCAAATAGCATTCCGGCCATGACGTTCCACCGGGTGGCGGTCGTGCTGTTCGACCGGACCCCGATGTTCGAGTCCGCGGTGCCGATCTCGGTCTTCGGGGAGGACCGGCCCGGCCTGCCGCCCTTCGACGTACGGGTGGTCGGCGGGGACGGCGGCTCCGAGGTGCGGACGAACGCCGGGGTCCGCCTGGCGACGCCGCACGGGCTGGACGCGGTGGCGGGATCCGACCTGGTGATCGTGCCGACCTACCGCCGTCCGCCGGACGAGCCGCCGCCCGTTCCCGCCCTGGACGCGCTGCGGGCCGCCCACGAGCGCGGCGCGATCGTCGCGGGGCTGTGCCTGGGCACGTTCGTGCTGGCCGCCGCGGGGCTGCTGGGGAACCGGGCCGCGAGCACCCACTGGGCGTACGCCGGGCTGCTCGCCCGCCTCCACCCGGACGTGTCGGTGCGCGCGGACGACCTCTACGTGGACGAGGGCAGGATCCTCACCAGCGCGGGCAGCGCGGGCGGCATCGACCTGTGCCTGCACCTGGTGCGCAGGGAGTTCGGCGCGGACGCGGCGACCGCGATCGCCCGCCGGATGGTCGTCGCGCCTCATCGGTCGGGCGGCCAGGCCCAGTTCGTCGAACATCCCGTGCCGGGCCCCGCCGCGGGCGACCCGCTGGGCGCGGCGCTGGGCGCGACACTGGACTGGGCGGTGCGCCACCTCGACCGGCCGCTCGGCGCGGACGCGCTGGCGGCCCGCGCGCTCATGAGCCGCCGCACGTTCGACCGGCGGTTCCGTGAGGCGACCGGTACCTCCCCGGCCCGCTGGCTGCTGCACCAGCGGGTGCTGCACGCACAGCGGCTGCTGGAGACGAGCGACCTGCCGGTCGAGCAGGTCGCCCGGCGCTGCGGCTTCGCCTCCGCCGTCGCGCTGCGCCCGCACTTCCGGCGACTGGTCGGCGTCTCCCCCGCCGCCTACCGCCAGTCGTTCGGCTGGAATCCCTCGGTGGATGGCTGAGGCCGCTCTCACACCCGTACGGCCGGCCACGCCACCCTCGGATCCATGAACCGAGCGCTGATCGTCGTCGACGTCCAGAACGAGTACTTCACCGGCGCCCTGCCCATCGCCCATCCGCCCCGGGAGGAGAGCCTGGCGGCGATCCTGCGGGCGATGGACGCCGCGGAGCGGCACGGCATCCCGGTGATCGTGGTGCGGCACACCGCCCCCGCCGCCTCACCGCTGTTCGCGGAAGGCTCGCACGGCTGGGAACTGCGCGAGGAGGTCGCGGCCCGGCCGTACGCGCACCTGGTGGACAAGACCAAGGCGTCGGCCTTCCACGGGACCGGCCTGGCCGGGAGACTCGACGGGATCGACACGGTCGCGATCGCGGGCTACATGACCCAGAACTGCGACGAGTCGACCGCCAGGGACGCCTTCCACCTCGGCTTCGCGGTCGAGTTCCTGTCCGACGCCACCGGGACCGTGCCGCTGGCGAACGCCGCCGGCGCCCTGTCCGCCCGGCGGGTGCACGAGAACGTCCTGGTCGTCATGCAGTCGAACTTCGCCGCGGTGACCACCACCGGCGCGTGGATCGACGCCGTGGCGGCCGGAGTCCCGCTCGCCCGTCCGAGCCTCTGGGAGAGCACCGCGCCCGCCCGCGCCTGACGGAACCGGCAGGGCCATTTGTGAGCAGTTGTGCAGTTGTGACCGAAGCAGCTTGACCAGATCGCCAGAATTCGGACAGCATGAGCCGCCCCAATTCGATCTCGGAAGGAACCGGCGTGCTCCGCCGCCTCTCAGCCCTCTCCCTGGCAGCGGTCCTCCCGCTGACCGTGCTCGCCGCGGCCACGCCCGCCCAGGCGCAGGCCCCACACCGTACGCCGGAGTGCCAGGGGGACTGGCTGCCCGCTACCCCTACCTCCGGCGACGTCATGAGCGGCAAGCTGTCCTTCCTCGGCCTGCCCGCCGTCACGGTGGGCAAGAACGTCGACTGGCGCATGGACCCGTACAAGAACAGGTCCTGGCAGATGGTGTTCCAGTCGCTGCGGTGGATGGGCCGGCTCGTGGCCGACTACGAGTCGACCGGCGAGAAGGACTACCTCGGCCGGGCCGAGGAGATCGCCAGGGACTGGGTCGCCGACAACCCGTACGGCGGGCGCACGACCAGCCCGTACGCCTGGGCCGAGCACCCGATCGCGCTGCGCGCCCCGGCCCTGGTGTGCCTGAGCAGGTATGTGAAGGCCGGCTGGCTGAAGAACAGCCTGGCCCTGCACGCCAAGCTGCTGTCCGACCCCAAGCACTACGAGCTCGGCCACAACCACGGGCTCGACCAGGACATCGGCCTGCTGCGCATCGGCTGCCGCTACGGGAACCCGAAGTGGAAGAACCTCGCCGTGCGCCGCATGGTCAAGTCGATGAAGCTCGACATCGACGGGCAGGGCGCGCTGCGCGAGCAGGCGCCGCGCTACGCCATCTACGTGCACGACCGGCTCAGGGTGGCGGTCGACACGATCAAGGACTGCGAGATGAAGGTCCCGGCGGCGCTGGCCACCCGCTGGGAGAGCCTGCCGCGGCACATCAGCGCCGCCACCCAGCCCAACGGCTACATGGTGCCGATCGGCGACGGGCCCGCCGACGTCCAGCCGGCCGCCTTCGACCACGCCAAGTCGACCGTGCAGGTCTTCGACGCCGGATACGTCTTCGGCCGCACGGCCTGGGACGACCCCAAGTCGGCCTACTACTCGATCCGCTTCGGACCCGCGTTGAAGTTCCACGGCCACGAGGACCACATGGGCGTCACCTACTACGCCCAGGGCCGCTCGATCCTCACCGAGGCGGGCTTCCACTCGTACGAGAACACGCCGTACCGGCGGTGGACGCTGAGCCCGGAGGCCCACAACGTGCCGGTGATCGTGGGCAGGAAGTTCCGCGGGCACACTCCCACCGCGCTGGTGGGCGAGTCCGTGCGCAAGGACCGGCAGACGTTCACCTTCACCGACAATGCGTACGGCGTGCAACGCAAGCGGTCGGTGCTGGTCAACCACCGCGAGGACGTGCTGGCGGTACTCGACAGCGGCGGCGGGAAGCTCCGCAACCTGTGGCACCTCGCCCCCGGGCTGAAGGTCGTGTCCAACTCGGGCGGGCGGATCGTGGTGGCCGACGGCGGGTGGAAGGCGTCGATCGTCCAGTTCGCGATGCCGTCCTGCGAGGCCGTCGGCGGCCAGCGAGTGGTGAGCGGGCAGACCTCGCCCTACCAGGGCTGGGTCTCGCCGGGCTACATGCGCAAGGAGCCGGCCCCGGCGATCGTCTCGCCCGTGGCGGGGTCGTTGCTGACCGTGGTGGTTCCGGGAACCGACCGGCCGGAGGTCACCTGCTCAGGACGCACGCTGATCGTTCACACCCCGGCCGGATCGGTCACGCTGCGCGCGAGCTCCTCCGGCACGCTGTCGTAGGTCACGACCTGGCCTCCTCCCCCGACAGGAGACCGGCGGGCGGCTATCCGTACACCGACGGCGACGAGGAGCCGCCCGCCAGCTGCTTGGCCTGCTCGGGCACGTGGCCGAGCTTGTCGACCTCATGCGCGAGCCCCTCCAGGACCGCGCGCAACTGCACCTGCGTGACGTCCGCGAACGTCCGCAGATAGGCGATCCTGCGCTCCAGCTCCTCGGCCTCGGCGCTCTGCAACCCGTTGCCCGAGGCACGGTAGGCGCCGACCGCCTGGTTGGCGGCCTCCTCCGCCTGCCGCTGCGCCTCCATCAGGAGTTCCTCGTACTGCTGGCGGGCCTGGCTCACGATGCGCCGCGCGTAGTCCTCCGCCTCAGCGATCTGCGCGTCGGCGGTCTGCTGGGCTCGGGACAGGATGTTGATGGCGTCGACGTTCAGGGTCTGGGACGCGGCGGCCTGTTCCGGGTTCATGCCGTGTTCCTTGTACCACTGCTTCATGCGGTCGATGTACGCCCGCAGGTCCGCCTTCTCCTTGTCGCTGGTCGCCATGTCCTCCGCGACGCGGTAGAGGAACGTGCGCACCTCGTCCTCGCTGTAGCCGCGGCGCCCGAGCGAGGTGCGCGTGAACTCCTGCTTGCGTACCCGATCCGGGGTGAGGGGCTGACGCTCGCCCGCCGGGCTTCCCCAAGGCATCTCCGCCGTCATGACTCCCGACCTTTGTCGCTCGTGAACTCGTCGAAGTGGATCTGCTCGGTTGGCACGCCGGCGTCAAGCAGCCGTCCGACGGTCGCCTGCGCCATCTCCTCCGAGCCGCAGACGTAGACGTGCTGGCCACGCCATCCCTGCAGCGCGACGTCCACCGCGTAGCCGCGGTTGCCCCGGTAGAAGGGGTCGTGGGAGACGACCGGCACGACGTTCAGCCAGGGGTGCTCGGCGGCCATCTTGGCCATGGCCTCGTAGTCGTACAGTTCCCTGGAGTTCCGGGCGCCGACGACGAGGTCCACCCTGCGCGTCGGGCCCTCGTAGGCGATCTGCTCCACCAGCGCCTTCATCGGCGCGAGGCCGGTGCCGCCCGCGATCATGAGCAGGTCGCCCTGGACGTCCGGGGTGAGCGTCAGCCGTTCCCCCACCGCGGCGCCCACGCGCAGCATCTCGCCCCGCCGCGCGCCCATGACGAGCGCGGAGCTGAGCACGCCGCCGTCGACCATGCGGACGTGCAGGTCGATGGTGTTGTCCTGGCGCGGCGCGTTGGCGAACGAGTAGAACCGCCAGATGCGCGGGCGCACGGCGTAGGAGATCGACGCCGACTGGCCCGGCCGGAAGGGGTACTGGTAGTTCAGCCGGGCACGGATGACGGCGATGCCGAGGGTGCGCATCTCGTGGCCGACGATCTCCGCCTCCCACCAGGGCGGGGAGACCTTCGACGCGTCGTTGGCGGCGTCGACCATCACCTGGGCGACCAGGTTGTACGCCTGCGTCCAGTCGTGCGCGAGCGCGGGGGTCCACCGGTCCCCCATGAAGTGCTCGAGCGTGGCGAGCAGCGCCTGACCGACGGCGGGGTAGTGCGTCGCGGTCACCGCGAACTTGCGGTGGTCGCGGCCGAGCTGCTGCAGGACCGGGACGACCTCCTCGATCCGGTCGACGTTGCTGATGACACTCCCCAGCGCGGCCACGAGCTTGTCGCGCTGGCGCGCCATCGACACCGGGAACATGTCACGCACGTCCGGGTTCATCAGGAAGAGAACCGAGTAGAAGTACAGCGGCACCTGGTCACCCGAACGGGAGACGAGGTGCCAGCTGTCCTTGAGAGCCTGCGTATCCACTCAGTCGGCCGTTCCCGCGGGCTCGGCGACGATGGACGACTTCACCTTGCCGAGGACGAGGCCGACGTCGCGCAGGATGTCCTCGCCGACGCCGCTGTCCTGCAGGACCGCGAAGAGGTGCTCGCCCACCTTGTCGTAGTGCTCGGACGTGATGCCCATGCCGGCGTGGGCCTCGCCCAGGTCACGACCCTCGTACGGCTCCGGGCCGCCGAGGACCGAGCACAGCAGGACGACCATGTGCCGCTTCAGCCTGGGCATGTCGACGTCGACGAAGTACGGCTTGAGATCGTCGTCGCCGAGCACGCGGACGTAGAAGCGGTCGACGACATCGCGCACGACCGGTGCGCCGCCGATTTGGTCGTAATAGGACGAGGTGTTCACAGACCCTCCCATATCGGGTGCACCAGCGAGGGGGATGACTGCCGCCGGAGAATTCTCATACTCGGGGCAGTCACGCGGCTGGTCATGGTGACAGACGTGGCTCAGCTCCCACGACCCCCGGCCGCCTCCGATGGACAGATCAGAAGACGGGCGCGGGCACCGCGGGCCTACAGAGGTTGCGTGCGCAGATGCTTCTTGCCGTCACCCTCCGTTGAGCCAGAGCATTGGCGCTGAGGCTGGAACCGCGGCCGGCGTCGCCGATCGTGGCGATGACCGCCTCAGGGCTTTGCCTATCTAAGCACCAACTAGACTAAATGTCACTAAAACCACAGCATTCACCTGCGGAACGTGAGCACCGCTCACGCCATCGGACGGGAGGCCCGATCGCAGGTCAGGCGCTGTGCCCGGCCCGCAGCAGGCCGTACGTCACCGCCTGCTCCAGCGCCTGCCAGGACGCCTCGATGACGTTCTCGCCCACCCCGACGGTGGCCCACTCTCCGGTCGCGTCGCTGGAGGTGATCAGCACCCGGGTCACCGCGTCCGTGCCGTGGGTGCCCTCCAGGATGCGGACCTTGAAGTCGATCAGCTCGACCCCGGCGAGCTCGGGGTAGAGCTTCTCCAGCGCCAGCCGCACCGCCCGGTCGAGCGCGTTGACCGGGCCGTTCCCCTCGCCGGTCGCGATGATCCGCTCACCCTTCGCGTGGAGCTTGACGGTCGCCTCGCTGATCACGTCGCCACCGGGACGGCGCTCGACGATCACCCGCCACGACTCGACCGTGAAGTAGCGCCGGAGCTCGCCGTCGACCGTGTCGCGCAGCAGCAGCTCGAACGACGCGTCGGCCGCCTCGAACGTGTGCCCCTTGGCCTCCAGATCCTTGACCCGCTCGACCAGCCGCCTGGACTGCTCCCCGCTGAGCTCGTAGCCCAGCTCGCGGCCCTTCAGCTCGACCGAGGCGCGGCCCGCCATGTCGGAGACCAGCATCCGCATGTCGTTGCCGACCTCGGCGGGGTCGATGTGCTGGTAGAGGTTCGGGTCCACCTTGATCGCCGACGCGTGCAGGCCCGCCTTGTGGGCGAAGGCCGACGTGCCGACGTACGGCTGGTGCGAGTTCGGCGTGACGTTGGTGACCTCGGTGATCGCGTGGGCGATACGGGTCATGTCGCGCAGCGACTGCGGCGGCACGAGGTCGAAGCCCCGCTTGAGCTGGAGGTTCGCCACCACGGTGAACAGGTTGGCGTTGCCGGAGCGCTCACCGTACCCGTTGGCGCAACCCTGCACGTGCGTGGCGCCGGCCTTGACCGCGGCCAGCGTGTTGGCGACCGCGCAGCCGGTGTCGTCGTGGCAGTGGATGCCGATGCGGGCTCCGGTGCCGGACGCCTCGTGCACCACGTCGGCCAGCTCGTCGGGCAGCATGCCGCCGTTGGTGTCGCACAGCGCGACCACCGACGCCCCCGCCTCCGCGGCCGTGCGCAGCACCTCCAGCGCGTACGCGGGGTTGGAGCGGTAGCCGTCGAAGAAGTGCTCGGCGTCGAGGAAGACGCGCTGGCCCTCCGCCGTCAGGTGGGAGACCGTGTCGCGGATCATCGCGAGGTTCTCCTCCAGCGTCGTGCGGAGGGCCAGTTCCACGTGGCGGTCGTGGCTCTTGGCCACGAGCGTCACGATCGGCGCGCCGGATTCGCGCAGCGCGGCCACCAGCGGGTCGTCGGCGGCCTTCACGCCCGCCCGGCGGGTCGCGCCGAACGCGGCGAGCTGCGCGTGCTTCAGGTCGAGCTCGGTCTGAGCCCGCCGGAAGAACTCGGTGTCCTTGGGGTTGGCGCCCGGCCAGCCGCCCTCGATGAAGCCGACGCCGAGGCCGTCCAGGTGACGTGCGATGGCCAGCTTGTCGGCGACGGTGAGGTTCAACCCCTCCTGCTGCGCGCCGTCGCGGAGCGTCGTGTCGTACACATGGAAACGATCGTCGGCCATCTCTGTGTCTCCTTCGCGGGGTTGTGTCTCGCCGCGCGCTCATCGGCCTGTGGATCGGCTTGAGGCCCAAACAAAAAGACCCCTCACGGACGTGAGAGGTCTGCGCGCCGGCGATGTCCTTCAGCCGGCGCGCCTGCCGATAATGAGCAGACCGTAGTACATGGTGCTGAGCAGTTTGCCACAGCCGGTCACCCTCTGGCACATCGATCTCATAGTACGAGATGTCCGGGAGTGTTCGCGCAGGTCAGGGCGGCCACGACCACATGCGACGACCAGGAGGGACGCCACCGGACCGGCGTCCCGGCGTACGCGGGGGCGCACCCGCCCGGCTGTGCGGCGACGGATCACGCCTGGGCGTGGCCGAATAAACCCCATATGCCAACAAATTTGGCCACCCAAAGAACGCGCAATTGTTTCCACCGGTGATGGCCTCATTCCGCAGCACGCGCCCGGCCGGGGGAAACAACGGGAAGCAACCATCACCACGATTCAGAAGGCAGGTGCTGCGGGGAAAATGTGTCAGTGTCACGAGAAGGCCAGACTCACCGGCACGGCAACCGTGCGCAGGTTGACGGCCACCGCCATCGTGGTCATGGCGGCCACCGCCGCGATGGCCGCCCAACCGGCCGCCGCCGCCAATGGCGGCGGCGGAGCGGGCAACAACGGAAACGGAAGGCGCAACGTCAGCTACAGCGCGGGCAGCGCACCCATCTACCAGAGAGGTGTCCAGAACGTCGCCGTCAACGCGAGCGGCAAGACCAACGCGCAGTTGGCGGCGTGCAAGAGGCTCTCTCAGCGGGTCTGCAACGTCAACCAGCGCATCTCGGCGCCGTCTTCTGGTTGGTGACCCCGACCGCAAACGGCCACACGACCAGATCACGTGGCCGTTTGCAGGGAGATCGCCGGAATTATTCGTCGCTCCCGGCAACGACGCCGTAATAACCTGCCATACGGATGCGAGACACACGATCAGCGCCCCTTCGGCGAGTACGCTCGCAAAGCGGTTCGTATTCGCGAACCTCTTCGCCAGGACTCGTTTTCATACAGCGGCTTTCACACAGCGGCTTTCATACAGCAGGGGGCGACGAATGACTTGTCGGCGCGGCGGCGGGGCGTTCAAAGGCAGACTCGCCGGTTTCCTTCTCCTCGGCACTTCGGCTGCGACCGCCTTGGTCACCGGCGTCGGCGCACTCGGGGCCGCCGCCGACAACGGGCACGGGCGCGGCGACCGCGCGGAGCGGAACGTGGTGGCCCCCACCGGCAAGGATCCACGCGACCGCCCCGACACCAAGCTGTCCGTGGAGGGGTCCACGCGCAACCGCGGCTACCAGCACACGAGCGCCAACACCGCCGGCGGCTCCTCGAACGTGCAGAACGCGCTGTGCCGGCGCTCCCGGGTCTGCAACATCACCCAGCACGTGACCGTCACCGGTCCGCGCGAGACCGAGCGGCCCGCGCTCAGGCCGACCCCGGTGCCCACGGTCACCGTCACCGTGACAGCGACGCCCAGCGCACCGGCGCCCGCCGCACCGGCACCCGTCGCGACCGCGGCGCCGTCGTGCCCCGCCCGGTCCCTGATCCGGGTCGACGCCAGGGTCAGCGTGAGCGCCGGTCTGATCGGGGGACTGGTGTCGCTGTCCACCCTCGGGAAGAGCACGGCCTGCCCGGGCCTGTCCGGCTGAACCAGGCCCGCGAGTACGGCTCCGGAAGACCACACCGCCCCCCACGGTGCGCCCACGGCCTTAAGGCGGGGCGCACCGCGACAAGGAGCAGCGGGACGGTGAGCGCCCTGCGGCGCCGCGACCGTCAGCAGATCTTGTGGATCCAGTGGTGGGCGTCGGGGCGGCTGCCGTACTGGATGCCCACGAGTTCCTCGCGGATTTTCATCGTGACCGGCCCGGGGGTGCCGTCGCCGACGGTCCAGCTCCGGTCGACGCCCTTGACCGAGCCGACGGGGGTGACCACGGCGGCGGTGCCGCAGGCGAAGACCTCGGTGAGCTCGCCGGACTCGCAGCCCGCCTGCCAATCCTCGATGGAGACCTTGCCCTCCTCCACCGTGTATCCCAGCTCTCCGGCCAGGCTGAGGATCGAGTCGCGGGTGATGCCGGGCAGCAGCGTCCCGGTGAGCGCCGGGGTGACGAGGCGGTCGCCGAAGACGAAGAACAGGTTCATCCCGCCCATCTCCTCGACCCACCGGTGCTCGAACGCGTCGAGCCAGACCACCTGGTCGCAGCCCTCCTCGACGGCCTGCCGCTGGGCCACGAACGCCGCCGCGTAGTTGCCGCCGCACTTGGCGAACCCGGTGCCGCCGGGCGCGGCGCGGGTGTACTCGGTGGACAGCCAGACCGAGACCGGCTTGAGGCCGCCGGTGAAGTACGACGCGGCGGGCGAGGCGATCACCATGTACTTGTAGCTCCGCGAGGGGTGGTTCACCCCGAGGGCGGGCTGCGTGGCGATCATGAAGGGCCGCAGGTAGAGGCTGTGGCCGTCGGTGGTCGGCACCCAGTCGCGGTCGGTCTGCACGAGGAGCTCGAGCGACTCGACGAACGCCTCCTCGGGGATCTCCGGCATCGCCATCCGCAGCGCCGACTGGTTGAACCGCGCCGCGTTCGCGTACGGCCGGAAGGCGACGATCGAGCCGTTCGACTGCCGGTACGCCTTGAGCCCCTCGAACAGCTCCTGCGCGTAGTGGAACACCGACGTGGCGGGGTCGAGGACGAGCGGACCGTACGGCTGGAGCTTCGCGTCGTGCCAGCCCTCCCCCTCGGTCCAGTCAATGGAGATCATGTGGTCGGTGAAGACCTGACCGAAGCCGGGGCTCGCCAGCACCTGCTCACGCTCGGCCGCGCTGCGGGCCTGCGGATTGAGCTGCACGTCGAACCTGAGGTGGGTGGTCATGGCGAGGTCCTTCTCTCTTCGTCGTCGTAGTAATTGTGCGACGAGACGGCTAAGGGAAAACTAGGGCATTCGGCAGGTATGAAAAAGCGCATGGCGGCCCATACCGGGCCGCCATGCGCGTGAGGTCGGGATGAGCGGCCGGGATCAGCCGGCTACTCGGGCGGCGATGTCGTCGCCGATCTCGCGGGTGGAGCGCGCGGTCCACGCGCTCTGGCGCTCGATCAGGTCGTCGGCCACGGCCTGCTCGACGCGGGCCGACGCCTCGGCGTGGCCGAGGTGGTCGAGGAGCATGGCGACCGACAGGATCGTGGCGGTCGGGTCGGCCTTGCCCTGGCCCGCGATGTCCGGCGCGCTGCCGTGGACGGGCTCGAACATGGACGGCGCCGTGCGGGCCGGGTTGACGTTGCCGCTGGCCGCCAGGCCGATGCCGCCGGCGACCGCCGCGCCGATGTCGGTCAGGATGTCGCCGAACAGGTTGTCGGTGACGATCACGTCGAACCGCTGCGGCTGGGTGATGAAGAACATGGAGGCGGCGTCGACGTGGCAGTAGTCGGTCTCGACCTCGGGGAACTCCACGCTGAGCCGGTCAACGGTGCGCGCCCACAGGTCGCCGGCGAACGTCAGCACATTGGTCTTGTGGACCAGCGTCAGCTTGCGGCGCGGCCGGCTCAGGGCCTTCTCGAAGGCGTAGCGCGCGACGCGCTCGACGCCGTACGCCGTGTTGAACGACTCCTGGGTGGCGATCTCATGCGGCGTGCCGCGGCGCATCACGCCGCCGGCGCCGGCGTACGGGCCCTCGGTGCCCTCACGGACGACGATCATGTCGATGTCCTCGGGGCGGGCCTCCCCGAGCGGAGTCGTCACGCCGGGGAAGAGCTTGACCGGACGGAGGTTCACGTAGTGGTCGAGCTCGAAGCGCAGGCGCAGCAGCAGCTCGCGCTCCAGGATGCCGGGCGGCACGCTCGGGTCGCCGACGGCGCCCAGCAGGATCGCGTCGTAGCCGCGCAGCTCGTCGAGGACCTCGTCGGGAAGCGTCTGCCCTGTCGCGTGGTAACGCCTGGCCCCGAGATCGTACTCGGTGGTCTCGGACTTGACGCCCGCGGCGTTGAGGACCTTGAGGCCTTCGGCGACGACCTCGGTGCCGATACCGTCACCGGGGATCACTGCCAGGCGGATGTTGCTCGACTCCATGCGTGTACCTTACCGGTTGTCTCGGAGATCGAAACACGATCTCACCATTCGGTCCATGTCCGGGCAAGTGCGCTCGTCAGGCGGGTCCCGCCGCGACGGCACGCTCGAAAACGAGGTCGCGCGCCGTCGACAGCCCGACCGCCAGCGCCCCGAGGATCACGGCGTCCGCCCCGAGCGCGGACACCTCGATCCGCGGCGGCGTGAGGGCCACCAGCGTCCGCAGCCGCTCCGCCACCGGACCGGCGAGCAGGTCGCCGGCCTGCGCGCCGATGCCGCCGCCGAGCACGACCAGCTCGGGATCGAGCACGGCGATCACCCCGGCGAGGGCGCGCGCGACGTGGTCGGCCTCGGCCGCCACCACCGCGCGCGCGACCGTGTCACCGCCGCGCGCGGCGTCGAAGACCTCCTTGGCCGTGGCCGCCGTCATGCCGAGACGTGCCGCCGCCGCGACGACGCCGTCGGCGGAGGCCACCGACTCGAACATGCCACGCCTGCGGTCGAGACCGGGGACGTCCTCGCCCACCGGCAGGTACGAGATCTCGCCGGCCGCTCCCCGGGCGCCCCGGTAGAGACCGCCGTCGATGACCACGCCCATGCCGACGCCCGTCCCGATGGACACGAGGACGAAGTGGGAGATCCCCTTGCCCAGGCCGTAGGCGCCCTCTCCCACGGCCGCGAGGTCGACGTCGTTCTCCACCGTGTACGGCGAGCCCGTGACACCGGCCAGCGCGTCCACCGCGCCGGGGCGTTCCCAGCCCGGCAGATTCGGCGCGAGCCGCAGCGCCCCGCTCTCCTTGTCGTGGATCCCGGGGGTGCCGAAAACGGTGACGGTGACGTCACCGGGCTGCAGGCCGGCCTCCGCGACGAGCTCGGCCGCCATACGCACCAGTTGCTCGCGCGCACTCTCGTAGGAGTGCGCCCGCGACGGCTCCTGCCCACGCGCCACGACGTCGCCCACGAGGTCGGCGAGCGCGAGCCGCACGGTGGTGCGGCCGAGGTCGGCGGCGAGCACCCAGCCCGCCTCCGGCCTGATCTCGTAGAGCAGCGCGGCACGGCCGGCGCCGCCGGTGCGCAGCCCGACCGGACGGACGAGCCTGGCACGCTCCAGGTCGGCCAGCGCCATCGAGATCGTCGGCTTGGACAGTCCCGTCACCTGGGCGAGCTCGGGGCGCGAGGCCTTACCGAGGCGGAAGATCTCGGTGAACACCGCCCGCTGGTTGATCAGCCGGAGCAGGCTGGTCGTGTTCGCGGCCCCACCGCCGATGCTCACCACGCCATCAAGATTGGCACATCACATCCGCCGGTCCCGCCGGGGTCAGCGCTGCGGAGCGCCCCCGTTGTCACGGCGGTCGAGCGCGATCTGCAGGGCCTCGGCCGCCTCGTTCTCAGCGTCTTCGGAACGACCCCAGGGATACATGTCGTACATGGCGATTCTCTCTCTTGACGGAGGAATGCTGAGAGCGGACCCGCTCGCGCGGATCCGGGAACGTCGGCCGCCGGTGGAACGCGGGTCACGCGTCACGAGCGAGCCGAAGGCCGGCGGCGCGGCGCTCCGCGACGGGCCGGCCTGCCCTGATCAGGCCCCGTCGCGGCAGGTAGAAGTGCGGGGCGCCTCGTCATCGCAAGACTACCCCACAATCTCGTAGGACGACCTAGTATCTCACTTGGTGAGACGCCGTCCGTCGGCCGGGACAACAGAACGGCCCGGCGCGCAGGGCGCCGGGCCGTCCGGTGAGCGGGTTCCCGGTGTCAGTCCTCCAGGTCGACCGTGCGGCCGCTGTCGGCGCCGATCTCCCCAGCGATCTGCTCGACGACGTCGGACGGGATCGCCGTGTCGACGGTCAGCGCGATGAGCGCCTTGCCGCCCTTCACGTCCCGGGAGACCTGCATGGAGGCGATGTTCACGCTGTGCTCGCCGAGCAGGCGGCCCACGATGCCGACGATGCCGGGGCGGTCGGCGTAGGTGAAGAAGGCCAGGTGCTCGGTCGGCTCGATCTCCATCGCGAAGCCGTTGACCTCGACGATCTTGGTGATCTGCCGGGGACCGGACAGGGTGCCGGAGACCGAGACCGTACGGCCGTCGGCGAGCACGCCGCGCACCGTGACGACGTTGCGCCAGTCGGGGCTCTCCGCGCTGGTGACCAGCTCGACCACGACGCCGCGGTCCTTGGCCAGCAGCGGCGCGTTGACGTAGGTCACCGCGTCCTCCACGACGTCGGTGAAGACGCCCTTGAGCGCGGCCAGCTCCAGGACCCGCACGTCCTGCGCCGAGATCTCACCGCGGACCTCGACGACCAGGCGGGTGGCCACCTCGCCCGCGAGCGCGGTGAAGATGCGGCCCAGCTTCTCGGTGAGCGGCAGGCCCGGCTTGACGTCCTCGGCGACCGCGCCGCCCTGGACGTTCACCGCGTCGGGCACGAACTCGCCGGCGAGCGCCAGCTTGACGCTGCGGGCGACCTGGGTGCCGGCCTTCTCCTGGGCCTCGTGGGTGGAGGCGCCGAGGTGCGGCGTCGCCACGACCTGGTCGAACTCGAACAGCGGGCTGTCGGTGCAGGGCTCCTTGGCGAAGACGTCGATGCCGGCGCCGGCGACGCGGCCCTCCTTGAGGGCGGAGTAGAGGGCGTTCTCGTCGATGATCCCGCCGCGGGCGACGTTGATCAGCCGCACGGTCGGCTTGACCATGTGCAGCTCGCGGTCGCCGATGAGACCGACGGTCTCCTTCGACTTCGGCAGGTGGACCGTGATGAAGTCGGCCTGCTGGAGCACCTCCTCCAGCGAGGCCAGGCGGACGCCCATGGCCGCCGCGCGGGCCGGCTGCAGGTAGGGGTCGTACGCGATGAGCTCGACGCCGAACGGCTGCAGGCGCTGCGCGACGAGCTGGCCGATCTTGCCGAGGCCGAGAATGCCGACGACCTTCTCGTCGAGCTCGACGCCGGTGTACTTCGAGCGCTTCCACTCGCCGCCCTTCAGCGCGGAGTGCGCCTGGGCGACGTTGCGGGCGCTGGCGAGGATCAGCGCGACCGTGTGCTCGGCGGCGCTGGTGATGTTGGACGTCGGGGCGTTGACGACCATGACGCCGGCCTTGGTGGCGGCCTCGACGTCGACGTTGTCCAGGCCCACGCCGGCGCGGGCGACGACGCGCAGCTTGGGCGCCGCGGCGACGGCCTCGGCGTCGACCTGGGTGGCGCTGCGCACGATCAGAGCGTCCACGTCGGCGAGGGCGGGCAGCAGCTGCGACCTGTCGGCGCCGTCGGTGTGCCGGACCTCGAAATCCGCGCCGAGCACGGCGAGACCCGCTTCTGAGAGCTCTTCTGCGACAAGTACGACGGGCTTGTTCACTGGGTTGAGTCCTTCGTGAAGTGCGACAGCGCGGACGACGTGAGTCTATCCGGGCCTTGTGAAAGCTCTCACGAGCGCCCGGCATACGAGATATCCAAGGTCACGGCGGTGTCGCGGCGACGCGACGACCCGGTCTCAGATCGCGCAGCGCCTCGTCGGCCTCCTCCGCGGCCCCGTACGGCCCGCGCGGCCGGCGCCCTGGGGATTCGGAGAACAACGCGGAGAGACTGCCGGGACGCGGGGGGTGCGTGAGGCTCGCTCACGTGCGGGCACAGTCGGTCGATGTACCCCGGCGACCGTGATCCCATACGGACTGTCGCCATCTTGGTATTGATCGCACCTAATCTTCGGGATTAGCCTGATTCGCCATGGTCCAGTCCCTATCGTTCAGGCTATGAGCATCGGGAACCCCTCCCTGGGCGACGTTCTCGCGCGGCATGGCAGCCCCCGGCAACTCCTGGCGGCCCTCGCGGAGTGGGGCATCCTGGTGGCGGTCCGTCCCGACCGCTCCGTGGTGCTCGGCACGACGCAGAACGGCGAGCGTGTTCTGTTGGGCTACACGGGACCGGCGACCTACGCCCGGCACCGTGGCAGCCACTCGTTGTCGGCGTGCGACGCCGACACCGTCCTCGACATCCAGCGCGTCACGGGCGTGCGCGAGATCGTGATCGACGCGGCCGGTCCCGCGGCCGCCGCCGTGCCGATCGACGACCTGCGGCGCTATCTGGAGGAGACCCGCACCGGTCCCACTCCCGCGTTGTCGGCCATGGGCACGGCCGCCCCGACGGCGTACGCCACCGGGGCGATGGCGACCGTGACCCGCGCACAGGTCGGCAGGCAGGCTCCTCCCCCGCCGCCCGCGCCCGCCCCGGTGCCGGCGGCGCCCGCCGCGCTGCCCGCGCAGTGGGTCCCCGCCCCTCGCCAGCACCTGTCGGGGGCGATGCAGGTGGTGGACCCTGGCTACCGGAGGACGCGCCATCCGATCCTGCCGGCGCTTCGGGTGGCGGTCGCCGAGCTGCTGCCCGAATACCCCCACATCCACCACGTGTGGATCTCCGAGTCGCGGACGGCGGCGGGGCTGTGGGGGATCATGCTGCACGTCAAGGTGCACACCCTCGGAGCCGACGACATCGTCAAGGACCTGCACCGGCGGGTGCGCGCCCGGCTGCCGCAACTGGCGGCCAGCGAGGCGCCGGTGCTCATGGCCCGGGTCGCCGACGCCCACACGGAACGCCGGTTGATCGAGATCGGCGCCCACGTCGTCTGTCCCGACGTGCGCGACTGATCGCCCGGTTCCTCTCCGATCTCCGCCGGCGCGTTCCGGCGGAGATCGAGGGGAGATCACGCAGCGGCCGAACCGTTGCGGGACGGTCCTTCCGAACAGGCGCTTGCTCGGCTTGAATGGCGCCATGGTCTCCACCGCGGCGACGCCCTCCCCGTCGAAGGTCCCCCTGGGGGTTCGCCTCGGGTACGCCGTCGGCTCGTTCTGCACGGCCAACTTCTCCACGATCCCCGGGCTGCTGCTGCTCTTCTACATGACGAACGTGCTCGCGGTGCCGGCCGCGTTCGCGGGCGTCGTGCTCTTCCTGCCCAAGGCCTGGGACCTGGTGGCCAACACCCTGGTCGGCCGGTGGTCGGACCGCACGGTCTCGCGCTGGGGACCACGCCGGCCCTGGCTGCTCGCGGGCGCCGTGGTGCTGCCGGTGTCGTTCGCCCTGATGTTCGCCGGGCCGCCGCTCACCGGCATGACCGCCGGCCTGTACGTGGGCGTCGCCTTCCTCGCCGCCGCTACCGGCTACGCCCTGTACGAGGTGCCGTACAAGGCGATGCCCGCGGAGATGACCACGGACTACCACGAGCGGACCTCGCTGCTGCAGTGGCGCATGGTGCTCATCGCGATCGCGATCGCGATGAGCGGCATCCTCGCGCCGACGATCGCCGGCGAGACGGCCGACGGGTACCGCACCATGGGCGTCGTCTTCGGCGTGATCCTGCTCGTCTCGATGCTGGGATCGTTCTTCGGCACCGCCCGCGCCCCTTTCACCGGCCAGCAGAAGTCCGAGGGCACGCTGCGGGAGCAGCTTTCCGCCGCCCGCACGAGCAAGCCGTTCATGTGGCTGCTCGGGCTCAGCTCCGCGCAGACGCTGGGGGCGGGCGTGATGCTGGCCGGGGCGCCCTACTTCGCCGCCTACGCGCTGGACGACACCTCCGCCACCACCACGCTCTTCGCGGCCCTCGTGGGGCCGATGCTGGTCACGATGCCGCTGTGGGTGTGGCTGGCCCGCAAGCTCGACAAGCGCGGCGCGATGCTCCTGTCCGGATCGCTGTTCACCGCGGGCGCCCTGCTGATCCTCGCGACGCCCGCGCTCGGCTCGCTGTACGCCCACCTGTGCGTGATGATCGTGGGCATCGGCTACGCGGGCCTGCAACTGCTGCAGTTCTCCATGCTCGCCGACGTCATCGCGTACGACGGCGTGGTGAGCGGCGAGCGCAGGGGCGGGGTCTTCACGGGCCTGTGGACCGCGGTGGAGAACGCGGTGTCGGCGCTCGGGGCGACCACGTACGGCTGGGTGCTGACCGCGGGAGGCTTCATCTCCTCCGATCCCGAGCACCCGGTGACCCAGCCGGACACCGCCCTCGTCGCGGTGGTGATCGGCGTGACCGCGGTGCCCGCTCTGATCACGTTCGTGGGCGTGCTGATGACCCTCAGATACAACCTGACCGCCGACCGCCTCGCCGCCGCCGTCGGTGCGGGCGGGACCCCGGACCCGGCGGCCGCCGGGCGGCACGACGGGCAGCCCGCGGACGGCGAAGCGGTCAGGACCGAGGACTGAGCCGAGCCCGCCCCGAGCCCCGGGGCGGGCTCCGGACGACCTTAAGCGGCTCTCAAGGCGGGCCTTCGACGATCACGCCGTTGACCTGCGAATTATGCGACATCGATGTCTGTATACGGCATAAGGGATGTTTAAGAGAAGGTAGATTCTTTCGGGTTTTGACCGATTTATCCCCACATGTCGGTCTGTTGCGCACCATAATGACGACTTCCCCAGCGTCTAACCCCCACTGGAGGAATGATCGTGAACAGAGCGCTCGGAGCGGTCCTGTGTCTCGGAAGCGTCGCGGCCGTCGGCATGGCGGCCGCGCCCGCTCAGGCCGAGGCCCAGCACAGGGGCTGCCGGGTCGCCGCCGCGAAGCCCTACGTCGCCCTGGACGGCAAGATTCGCGCGGCCGGCTCACGGGCCGGCTGCGTCGACGACGCCCGTTTCCGCGTCCGGCTCGTGAGCAGCAGGCCCGGCCCCGACCGCGTGGTCAAGAGCGGCTCCAAGGTGGTCAGGAACGCGCGTGTCGTCGTCGCCCTGACCTGTGTGGACGGTGCGTACTACAGCGTGGTCACGGACTACCGCGGCCACGTGTCACGGTCGAGGCCGGTGCGCCTCGACTGTGACGTCCCCACTCCCGTTCCCTCGGCCACCGCTTCCCCGGCACCCACCGCCGTCCCCACGGCGAGCCCCTCCGCGGTCCCCGCCGCGAGTCCCTCCGCAGTCCCCACCACGAGCCCCTCCGCAGTCCCCACCACGAGCGCCCCCGCCTCCGCCACTCCCAGCGCCTCTCCCACGAGTGGCTCGGCCGTGGGCACCGCCGTCGAGAACGAGGTCGTGCGCCTCACCAACCTCGAGCGGGCCAAGGCGGGCTGCGGCCCGCTGAAGCACGACGCGCGGCTCCGCGCCGCCGCGTACGCCCACTCGGCTGACATGTCCGCGAAGAACTACTTCGACCACACCTCGAAGGACGGCCGCTCCTTCGCCGACCGCATCACGGCCGCCGGTTACACCTGGCGGGCGGCGGCGGAGAACATCGCCAAGGGCTACGGCACGGCCCAGGCGGTGGTGCAGGGCTGGATGAACAGCCCCGGGCACCGGCAGAACATCCTCAACTGCAACTACACCGACATCGGGGTCGGGTACGTGGCTTCCGGCGCGTACTGGACCCAGGACTTCGGCCGGCAGTAGAGACGCCACCGGTTCGACCGGAGCGGGGACGCCACGCCCGGCGACCCCGCTCCCGGGCCGGGATCGAAGGGGATTACGGCGGTCTTCTGGACACCTCGGACCACTGCGACGGATACTTCCAATCATGAGCTCTCCCCCGGTTCGCGCCTCGGACGGGGACCGCGAGCGCGCGCTCAGCGAGCTCCGCGACCGGGCCGCCGAAGGACGCCTGTCCATGGAGACCTTCGTCGGCCGGGTGGACCTGGCGCTTCGTGCCCGCAACCGCAACGAGCTGGACGAACTGGTCGCCGACCTCCCGCACCGCGGGCGCTGGCGTAGAAGGATCACCGACGCCGTCGCCTCCGTGTCGGAGCTGAGCAACCGGATCGAGTCCGCCTGGCGGCGTCCCCGGCTGCCCCGGCTCGCCCTGCCCGCCGACGGCCGGGCCCGCTACCTGGTCGGCCGCGGCTCCTCCTGCGACCTCGTCCTCGCCGACCTGACCGTCTCGCGGGTCCACGCCGAGTTGCGGCGGGAGCACGACGACTCGTGGCTGCTGGTCGACCTCGGCTCGATGAACGGCACCCGGCTGAACGGCTGGCGCCTGGTCGGCCCCGCGCACGTACGGGCCGGCGACGAGGTGGCCTTCGGCGACTGCGTGTTCCTGGTCTCGCTCCCGGCCTGATCGCGCGACCTGAGACACCACCTAATACGTACATTTTCGTATTGATGCCTGGGCGCGGCTCACCGACGATCGCGGAAAGCCACTCACCCGGGAGCGGACTGTGCGGTTGTCACGACGAATCACGACCCTGCTGGCCGGAGCCGTCCTGGCCATCGGGATCACCGGCTCCGGCGCCCCCGCCGGCGCCCGGGACCCGGCCCCCGGCGTCGCGGACCTGACCCGCGACCTCGACCAGATCCTCGCCGACTCCCGGCTGGCCCCCGCGCGGGCGGGCGTCGCCGTACGCGCCGCCGCCACCGGCGAGGACCTCTACTCGCTCGACGCGGACAAGCTGTTCGCCCCCGCCTCCAACACCAAGCTGCTCACCTCGGCCGCCGCCCTCGACACGCTCGGCACCGACTTCCGCTTCACGACCGACGTGCTCGCCGCGTCCCGCGTGGGCCGCACGGTCACCGGGGATCTCACGCTGCGGGGCACGGGCGACCCCACCCTGCTCGCCGCCGACTACGACGCACTCGCCGCCAAGGTCGCGGCGGCGGGCGTGAAGCTCGTCACGGGACGGCTGGTCGCCGACGACACCTGGTTCGACGACGTGCGGCTCGGCACCGACTGGGCCTGGGACGACGAGCCGTACTACTACGCGGGGCAGATCTCCGCGCTGACCGCGGCGCCCGACACCGACTACGACGCGGGCTCGGTGATCGTCTCGGTCGCGCCCGGAGACGGCCCCGGCAAGGCCGCCAAGGTGTCGACCACGCCGGCGACCGGCTACGTGAAGATCGTGAACAGGGCCGTCACCGGCGACGAGACGGACGTGCTCGTCGAGCGGCAGCACGGCACCGACACCGTCGTGGTCAGCGGCACGGTCTCCGAGCCGTACGACGAGTGGGTCGCGGTGTGGGACCCCACGCTCTACGCGGTCACGCTGTTCCGGGAGGGGCTGGCCCGTCATGGCGTGAAGGTGCTCGGGCCGACCGTGCGCGGGACCGCCCCGGCGAAGGCGGCCACGATCGCCTCACGCCGGTCGATGCCCCTCGGCGAGCTGTTCGTGCCGTTCATGAAGCTGAGCAACAACATGCACGCGGAGATCCTCACCAAGGCGATGGGACGCGAGGTGTCCGGCGCGGGGACGTGGGCGGCGGGCCTCGCCGTGACCACCGCGTTCGCGCAGGCGAACGGTGTGAAGACGCTGCGGCTGCGGGACGGCTCCGGCCTGTCCCGGGTCGACGCCCTGACGCCCGCGGGCATCACGGCCCTGCTGGCGGCGGTGCGCGGCAAGCCCTGGTTCCCCACCTGGTACGCCGCCCTGCCGATCGCCGGGGAGGCGGACCGCATGGTCGGCGGGACGCTGCGCAGCAGGATGCGCGGCACGGCGGCCGCCGGGAACGTCCACGCCAAGACCGGCTCACTGACCGGCGTGACCGCACTGTCGGGCTACGTGACCAGCGCGGACGGGGAGCAGCTGGTCTTCTCGGTCATCAGCAACGGCTACCTGTCCGGCCCGCCGAGAGATCTGGAGGACCGGATCGCCGTCAGACTGGCCCAGTTCAGCAGGAAGGCCCCTGTGAACGAAACGGTGAACGAAACGGTGGACGAGACGGCGGCCGCGCGCGGCACGACTTCCGGGTCCTCGCCGCAGGAGGCCGCCCCGTCGTCCCCGCGAACGCCCGCCGGTGACCTCGAATGCTCCTGGCTCAAGCCCGTGCAGTGCTGAAGCGTCCGGCTGGTAGCCGGCGAACGCGACGCGGCGCCGCTCCCCACCTCGTCGGCAGGGCGCGGCGCCGCGGTCACGCAGGCGTTCGCGAGCGTCAGGCCTGCTCGCCCTTGAGCCAGCTCATCATCGGGCGGAGCTTGGCACCGGTCTGCTCGATCGGGTGGACCGCCAGCTCCTCGCGGTGGCGCTTGAAGTTGGTCTGGCCGGAGTCGAACTCCTCGACCAGCTCACGGGCGAAGCGGCCGTCCTGGATCTCGTCCAGGATGCGGCGCATCTCCTTCTTGGTCTCCTCGTTGACCACGCGCGGGCCACGGGTGTAGCCGCCGTACTCCGCGGTGTCGGAGACCGACCAGTACATCTTGGAGACGCCGCCCTCGTACATCAGGTCCACGATGAGCTTCATCTCGTGGAGGCACTCGAAGTACGCGACCTCCGGCTGGTACCCGGCCTCGATCAGCGTCTCGAACCCGGCCTTGATCAGCTCGGAGACGCCGCCGCACAGCACGGCCTGCTCGCCGAACAGGTCGGTCTCGGTCTCCTCGGTGAAGGTGGTCTTCAGCGCCCCGGCGCGGGTGCCGCCGATGCCCTTGGCGTACGACAGCACGAGCGGCCAGGCGCTGCCGGTGGCGTCACGCTCGACGGCGACCAGGCAGGGCACGCCACGGCCGGCGGCGTACTGACGGCGGACCAGGTGACCCGGGCCCTTCGGCGCCACCATCGCGACGTCGACGCCCGCCGGGGCCTCGATGAGGCCGTAGCGGATGTTCAGACCGTGACCGAAGAACAGCGCGTCGCCCTCGACGAGGTTCGGCGCGACGTGCTCGGCGTACAGGTGCCGCTGGATGTGGTCCGGCGCGAGGATCATCGTGAGGTCGGCCTCCTCGACGGCCTCGCCCGGCGACAGCACGCGCAGCCCGTCCGCCTCGGCCTTCTCCCGGCTCTTGGAGCCCTCGGGCAGGCCGACCCGGACGTCCACACCCGAGTCGCGCAGGCTCAGCGCGTGGGCGTGGCCCTGGCTGCCGTACCCCAGAACCGCGACGTGGCGGCCCTGGATGATCGACAGGTCGGCGTCGTCGTCGTAGAAGATCTCAGTCACTTGCTTGCCTTTCACGGGTTGTCCGTCGCGACGTGCCTGCCATAGGAGCTATGCGCTGCGGTCGAGGGCGCGAAGCGAGCGGTCGGTGATGGAACGGGCACCGCGGCCGATGGCCACCATGCCCGACTGCACGAGCTCCTTGATGCCGTACGGCTCAAGGACCCGGACGAACGCCTCCAGCTTGTCGGTCGTCCCGGTGACCTCGATCGTGACCGCGTCCGGGGCCACGTCCACGCAGCGCGCCCGGAAGAGGTTCACGAGTTCGAGGACGTGGGACCGGCTCTCGGAGTCGGTCCGCACCTTGATCAACATCAGCTCGCGCTGCACCGACTGGCTGTTGTCGAGCTCGACGATCTTGATGACGTTGACCAGCTTGTTGAGCTGCTTGGTGACCTGCTCCAGCGGGAGGTCCTCCACGTTCACGACGATGGTCATCCGCGAGATGTCGTCGTGCTCGGTGGGTCCGACGGCCAGCGAGTCGATGTTGAACCCGCGCCGGCTGAACAGGGCGGCGACCCGGGCCAGCACGCCCGGCTTGTTCTCCACCAAAACGGACAGCGTGTGGCGGCTCATGCCCTCTCCTCGCCTTCGGCCCGGAGTGGCATTCGCCAGACGCTGTGCTCACTGATTCGCTCGCTGCGCTCGCTCATGCCCTCTCCTCGCACTGCTGGTCGTTGTCGCTTCGGGCGGGGCTCATTCTCCGCCCTCCCAGTTCGGCGCCATGTCACGGGCGTACTTGATGTCGTCGTTGCTGGTGCCGGCGGCGACCATCGGCCAGACCATGGCGTCCTGGTGCACGACGAAGTCCACCACGACCGGCACGTCGTTGATCTCCATGGCCTTGCGGATGGTCTCGTCCACGTCCTCCGGACGCTCACACCGCAGGCCGACACAACCGTACGCCTCAGCGAGCTTCACGAAGTCCGGAATTCGCTTGACGCGCTGCAGGTCGGTGTTGGAGTAACGCTCGTCGTAGAACAGCGTCTGCCACTGGCGGACCATGCCGAGGTTGCCGTTGTTGATGACGGCGACCTTGATCGGCACACCCTCGATGGCGCAGGTGGCCAGCTCCTGGTTGGTCATCTGGAAACAGCCGTCGCCGTCTATCGCCCACACGACCTTGTCCGGGCAGCCCATCTTGGCGCCCATGGCGGCCGGAACCGAGAAGCCCATCGTGCCGGCCCCGCCGGAGTTGATGAACGTCCCGGGGTTCTCGTACCTGATGAACTGCGCGGCCCACATCTGGTGCTGGCCCACGCCCGCGGTGTAGATCGCGTCCGGGCCCACCAGCGCGCTGAGCCGCTCGATCACGTACTGCGGGGCCAGCGACCCGTCGGCGAACTCCTCGTAGCCCAGCGGGTAGGTCTCCTTGTAGCCGTTCAGGATCCGCCACCACTCGGCGTAGTCGCCCTTGCGGCCCTCGGCCTGCTCGGTCCGCACAGCGGTGATCAGGTCGCCGATCACCTCGCGGCAGTCGCCCACGATCGGCACGTCCGCGTGCCGGTTCTTGGAGATTTCCGCCGGGTCGATGTCGGCGTGGATCACCTTGGCGTGCGGCGCGAAGCTGGACAGCTGCCCGGTGACCCGGTCGTCGAACCGGGTGCCGAGCGCGATCAGCAGGTCCGAGCGCTGCAGGGCGCCGACCGCGGACACGCTGCCGTGCATGCCGGGCATACCCATGTGCTGCGGGTGGCTGTCGGGGAAGGTGCCCCGCGCCATGAGGGTGGTGACGACCGGGATGCCGGTCAGCTCGGCCAGCTCCAGCAGCTCGGCCGCGGCCCGGGCCTTGTGCACGCCGCCGCCGACGTAGAACACCGGCCGCTTCGCCTCGCTCATCAGCCGGGCGGCCTCGCGGATCTGCTTGGAGTGCGGCCGGGTGACCGGGCGGTAGCCGGGCAGCTGCATGACCGGCGGCCAGGAGAAGGTGGTCGTGGCCTGCAGGGCGTCCTTGGCGATGTCCACGAGGACCGGGCCGGGGCGGCCGGTGGCGGCGACGTGGAACGCCTCGGCGATGGTCCGCGGGATGTCCTCGGCCTTGGTGACCAGGAAGTTGTGCTTGGTGATCGGCATCGTGATGCCGGAGATGTCGGCTTCCTGGAAGGCGTCGGTCCCGATCAGCGGCGTGGCGACCTGGCCGGTGATCGCGACGATCGGCACCGAGTCCATGTAGGCGTCCGCGATCGGGGTGACCAGGTTGGTCGCCCCCGGACCGCTGGTGGCCATGCAGACACCGACCCTGCCGGTCGCCTGCGCGTAGCCCTCGGCCGCGTGGCCGGCACCCTGCTCGTGCCGTACAAGCACGTGCCGAACCTTGGTCGAGTCGTAGAGGGGATCGTAGGCGGGGAGGATGGCGCCGCCCGGGATCCCGAACACCGTCTCGACCCCGACCTGCTCCAGCGCCCGCACGAGGGCCTGGGCACCTGTCATTTTCTCGGTCATCGGCTCGTTCCTTGTGGCTGAGCTTGCTGTGGCTGGGCTGCTTGGCGTGACTCCTGGCATAAAAAATGCCCCATCCGCTGTGCGGAGCTGGGGCGCGCGCAGGACCGAGTGCTTCGTCAGGCTGCGCGCCTGCGAAGTACTACGAGAATCCCACCGCTATGCATGGCTACACGATGTCCGATGGACCGCCTCCGCGTCAAATCATCTGGGACGCCCGTCTCGCCATCCAAGACACCCACAACGGACTCCCCAGGCTATGCCACCGGTGCCCCTCCGCCGTCCCGGGAACCCCGAGCGAGCCGGAGGAGCGCGCCGCCGGTCCGCCCAGGTGATAAATGATCTGGCGTTCACAGAGGCTAGAAGCAGTATTTCCGGGGGGTGCGTCCCGAGGCCTCGATCTGGACGATCTTACTCTCGGAGCTGCGGGGGGCCGTGAGGATCATCGCAATGTGCAGCTTCTTGCCAGTGTGGCTGCCGCTGCCGCCGCCGCAGACGGAGCGCGCCTGCTTGGTGAGGTGGTGGAAGCGGTAGATGACCTTCTTCCAGTTCTTCTTCGGCGTCATGACCATCCACGCCTCACCGTCAGTCTTCTCGTCCTTGCAGTGGCTGACGCCCTGGCAGGGGTGGGTGTACTGCCTGACGGACGCCTCGGCTGGATGGGTCAGCAGCGCTCCTGTGACTGCCATGGCCACCAGGCCCAGGGCAAAGGTCTTCATCATGTGCATTTAGATGTTCGTGGCAACCTCAAGGTTCGGGCTGTCTGGGCTTACTTGTCATGCGTCTCGCCATCGCTCTGCGCTCAGTTGACTACGTCGACTGGCGAGCAAACCCGGTAAACCTTCCCGGTCACCGCACTAGGCGGTGTTCTGGAGGGTGGTGGTGGGCATCAGGGAGTCGACGCCGCGTGCGGTCATGGGACGGGCCACCAGGTAGCCCTGGCCACGCGTGCAGCCCATCTTGCGCAGCAGGTCGAGTTGCTCCGGACGCTCGATGCCCTCGGCGACGACGATCAGGCCGAGGTCGTTGCCGAGTTGCACGATCGTCTTCGTCAGCAGGGTCAGCGTGTCGTCGCGGCCGAGCCCGGAGACGAACGACGGGTCGATCTTGATCATGTCGACCGGCAGCTGGCGCAGGAACGCGAGCGACGCGTAGCCGGTGCCGAAGTCGTCTATGGCCAGCCGTACGCCGAGGGCCCTCAGCTCCGACAGCCTGCTGATCATGTCCCCGGCGTCGTCGACCAGCATCTCCTCGATGACCTCGAGGGTCAGCACGCTGGCGGGCAGTCCGCTCTCGCTCAGCGCCTCGGCCACGGTCTCCACGAAACGCGGGGCCATGATCTGCCGCGCGGACAGGTTCAGCGCCAGCCCGATGTCCCAGGACGACGCGCGCCAGGCGGCGACCTCACGGCACGCCTCGCGCAGGATCCACTCGCTGAGCGGCACGATGATCCCGGTGTCCTCGGCGGCCCCGAGGAACTGCTCCGGCGGTACGAACGTGCCGCCCCGCCACCAGCGCACCAGTGCCTCCACGGCGGTCACCTGCGACGTGGCCAGGTCGACCACGGGCTGGTACTCGATCGCGAACTGGTTCTCCAGCAGCGCCCGCTGCAGGTCGGAGGCGATCTCCAGGCGGCGCAGCACGTCGGCGTGCATGTGGGTGGCGAACACCTCCACGCGGCGCCCGCCGAGCTCCTTGGCCCGCGACATCGCCACGTCGGCGTTGCGCAGCAGGTCTCCGGGGGGCAGGTCCTCCTCGGCGAACGCCACGCCGACGCTGGCCGTCAGCGCGATGTCCCGGTCCGCCACCCGGAACGGCTCGTTGGAGACCGCGCGGACCAGCCGTTCGGCCAGGTCGATGGCGGTCTGCGCGTCGGTGCCGCCGGACGCGCCGCCCTCCAGCAGCACCGCGAACTCGTCCCCGCCCCACCGGGCGAGGGTGTCGTCGGCCCGTACGGCCGAGCGCAGGCGGCGGGCGGCCTGGCCGAGCAGGTGATCGCCGCTGGCGTGGCCCACGGAGTCGTTGACGGAGGTGAAGCCGTCGAGGTCCAGGAAGATGACCGCGGTCCCGCCGGCACCGCGGCGGGTGAGCACGTCGCGGGCGCGTTCCTCGAGGTAGGCCCGGTTGGGCAGCCCGGTGACCCCGTCGTGGAAGGTCAGGTGGGTGACCTGGTTGCGCAGGGCCACCTGGTCGCTGATGTCGCGGATCGTGACCAGGACGAGGTCGTCGTCGCGTACGTGGCGGGCGGCGACGGACTCCGTGGGCCGCCAGGTGCCGTCGGAGGCCCGGAACCGGCAGGAGATCCGGGTGCCGCCCTCCTGCTCGGGCCCGTCGTCCTCGTCCGTCATGCGGTCGAGCAGGGCCTGTACGGCCGGCAGGTCCTCGGGGTGGATGTAGTCGAAGATCGGCCGGAAGGCGAGGTCCTCGGGGCGGTAGCCGTACGTCGTCTCGAGGCCGGGGCCGACCTCCTGGACGACCCCGCCGGGGTCGCACACGAGCACGACGTCGCCGGTGTTCTCGGCGAGCCTGCGCAGTTGCTGCTCGCCGACGTCGACGAGGCGGCGCATGCCCGCGGTCTCGACGAGGAGCACGAACAGCCGGCCGAGCAGGACGAGGACGACCGAGGCGGCCACGACCGCCAGGGCGGCGTCGCGGCTGCTGCCCAGCACGTACAAGGTGGCGATCACGGTGGCGGCGGCGACGAGCACCAACGGGGTGGCGGCCGTCAGCGCGGCGGGCAGCGGCCTGACCGGCCGGACCTCCTGCACCCACGGCGTGACCGCGAGGACGAGCAGCATCGCCGGGACGACGAGCCCGGCCGCGAGCGGCGGGGTGTCGCCGCCGAGACGGGCGAGGGCCGTCGCCATCTCCGCGACCGTTATCGCGGTGAGCACCCCGACGCCGGTGAGCCCGACCACCCGGTTGCCCGACCGCGACGCGACCACGGCCGGTGTCACCGCACAGGTCGCGAGCAGGCAGACCACGGGCAGCGCGAGCGCGACGAAGAACGCGCCGGTGTCCTCCGCCCTCCTGAACGCCGGGCCGAGCACGGCGACCCAGGCCACGGCGAAGACCGACGCCGCGCCCAGGTAGGCGTCGGCGGCCTGGCGTATCACCCCGCGCGTGAACGCGGGTGGTTTCACCGACAGCCCACAGCCGATCGCGAGCAGCACGGAGCCGACGAGCATGAGCAGGTCGGCGAACGTGAGCACGAACGGCGTGCCGTCCGCCACGGGCCGCAGGCCGACGCCGAGGAGCCAGGTCAGCGACCCGGCGGCCATCCAGCGCCAGGCGCCGGGCTGGCGCCGGTGGGCAGGGACGACGCGGGTGGCGGCCATGATCAGCGAGGTGGCCGCGAGCAGGCCGGTGACGACCCCCGCGATCGCGGTCACGACCGGCGCCGAGCCTCCGGTGATCAGGGCCACGACGACCGCCACCGCGCCGAGCCCGGCAGCGGTGGTGACTGGGACCCGGGGGTCACGCCTGACGTTCACGCGCGTCGCCTCTACACCTGTCGCCGCTTCACCACCGGCCGTCGTGTCCTCCGGGATTTCGGCGGAGGCCGGAGTCGTTTCAGCGTCGCCGGATCCGGTGGGGTGTGCCGTCACTGCCCCTCCCGTTCTCGACTCGGCTTTACTCTCCCTGTCACATTGCCAGTGTGCGCACAGCCGCTGATCGAGAGGGGGACAACGGGCGAGTCGTCACCGATCTGATAACCAGCCGCGCACGCTGAGCTTCAGCGTACGCACCCCAGGTCACGAGGCAGCCACGTTCCGGAATCCTTAATGGAGCGGTCAGTAATGCCCGGTGATCATGTTAGCGAGTGGACGGCCCGTCAGATGACGCACGACCTGTTCCCGCACGAGTCTCCGCATACGCCGTACGGACGCGGGCGTGCTGCCGGCGACGTGCGGGGTGATGAAGACCCCCGGAGCGGTCCAGAGCGGGTGATCGGACGGCAGCGGTTCGACGGGGGCGACGTCGAGCGCCGCCAGCAGCCTGCCCGACCGCAGCTCGGCCAGCAGCGCGTCGGTGTCCACGACCGATCCGCGGGCGGCGTTCACCAGCAGCGCGCCGTCCTTCATCCGGGCGAGGAACCGGGCGTCGACCAGCCCGGCCGTCCCGGCCGTGGCGGGCACCAGCAGCACGACCACGTCGGCGGCGGGCAGCAGCGCCGGCAACTCGTCCTCGCTGTGGACGCCGTCCCGGGCCGTGCGCGCCACCCGCACGATCTCCACCTCGAACCCGGCCAGACGCCGTTCGAGCGCCTCGCCGATCGAGCCGTAGCCGACGATCAGCACGGTGGAGTCGGCGAGGACACCGGTGTGGTGGTAGGCCCACTCGCGCCTGGCCTGCGCGGCCGCGAAGCCCGGGAACTCCCGCAGCACCGCGACCATCGCGCCCACGGCCCACTCGGCCGTGCCCGCGTCGTGGACGCCGCGGGCGTTGCACAGGACCGCCTTCGGCGGCACGTGCGGCAGGTAGGGCTCAACCCCCGCCGTCACGGTCTGCAGCAGGCGGAGGTTGGTCATGCGGCCCAGCAGGGCGGGGGTGTCCGGCACCGGGACCAGCGGAGGCACCCAGATCTCCACCTCCTCCGGCGGGCCGGGCGGCGGCGTCCTTCCGTCGTACACCGCGCAGTCGAGGGCAGGGAGCCCTTCGGGGAGCTCGGAGAGGGCGTCGGCGATGTCCTGTGAGGCGACCCAGATCTTCACGAGGAACAACCTAGGGAACCTGCGCCCCCGCCCGCGAGTATGGGTACGTGAGGAGGTCATCGGGGATGGCGGACAGGCATGGCACGGGCAGCACGCTCCTGGCGGCGGCCCTTTCGTCGGCGGCGCTTATGACGGCGGCCACGGCGTGCGCGCCGGGCGGTGCGGGCGGTGCGGGCGGGGGCAGGACTCCCCCGCCGCTCCCCGCCACGAGCGGCGCCACGAGCGGCGCCACGGATGGCGGTGAGATGGACGTCACCCCGGCCCGGCCGCGCACGCTGGTCACCGGACTGGCGGTGCCCTGGGCGATCGCGTTCCTGCCCGGCGGCGACGCGCTGGTGACCGAGCGTGATTCGGCGCGGTTGCTGCGGGTCACACCGCGCGGCGAGGTCCGCGAGGCCGGCGTGATCGAGGGGGTGTCGGCGAGCGGCGAGGGCGGCCTGCTGGGCGTGGCCGTCTCACCCCGTTACGCCACCGACCGCTTCGTCTTCGTCTACTTCACGGCGGGGGACGACAACCGGATCGTCCGCTACCGCTACGACGGGCGGCTCTCGGACCGGAAGGTGATCGTCAGCGGGATCCCCAAGGGAGGCATCCACAACGGGGGCCGCCTCGCCTTCGGCCCCGACGGCTACCTGTACGCCTCGACCGGGGAGACCGGCGAACGCGGCATGGCCCAGGACAGGAACTCACTGGGCGGCAAGATCCTGCGGATGACGACGGACGGCGGCCCCGCCCCGGGCAACCCCTTCGGCACGCTGGTGTGGTCCTACGGTCACCGCAACGTGCAGGGCCTCGCCTGGGACGACCGGGGGCACATGTACGCCACCGAGTTCGGCCAGAACACCTACGACGAGATCAACCTCATCGAGAAGGGCCACAACTACGGGTGGCCGGAGGTCGAGGGGGTGGGCGGCCGGTCCGAGTACACCGATCCGCTGCTCACCTGGCCGACCTCCGAGGCGTCGCCGTCCGGCCTCGCGTACGCCCGGGGGGCGCTGTGGGCCGCCGCGCTGCGCGGCGAGCGGCTGTGGCGGGTCCCGGTGGACGCCTCCGGCCGCGCCGGCCGGCCCGCCGCGCTGTACTCCGGCGAGTACGGCAGGCTGCGCGCGGTGGCCGCCGCTCCCGACGGCACGCTGTGGGTGAGCACCAGCAACCGGGACGGGCGGGGCTCTCCGAAGGACGGCGACGACCGGATCCTGGTGGTGCGGACCTCGTCCTGATCAGCCGGAGCGGCAGACGACCCCGGCCTGGGGGCGGTAGGAGGCGCGGAAGGTCTGCCGGGAGACCACCTCGCCCTCCTGCCGCAGCACGCGCGTCACCATGGCGGTGAAGCCGGGCTGCCCCTGCGCCGCCATGCAGCCGGGTCCCTGACGGATCACCGGAGGCAGCGCCACCCGCTGGGCGACGACCGGGTCCTGCAGGTCCACGTCGTACCGCTTGGTGCTCCACAGCGTCACGGTCAGCGACGTGCCGTCGGCCGACGCCTGGACGAGCACGCCGTACGGCGAGTCGTTCTTCCAGCGCAGGTCGGGGCCGGGGAAGGACACCGCGGCCTCGGTGCCGACCGGCAGGTGAGAGGCGTGGACCTCGGGCGGGGTGTGCTCGATGACCCGCAGCCCGGCGCGGACCACCGCGTTCATCATGGTGGTCGCGACCTGTGTCATCCCTGTCGCGTCGGTGCCGGCCCCGCCGTGGATCACCGTGGGGCCGATGCCGTCGAATCCCGCGGCCGCGGTGCGCGGGCCGACGACCTCGTTGAACGAGAACGTCTCCCCCGGTTCCACCAGGTGGCCGTCGAGGAGCGCCGCGGCGGCGCGGATGTTGCCCGCGCTCCGGGCGCAGCAGGCGTAGGAGGTGGTGAAGCCGCCGGCCTCCTCCCGGATACCCATCCGCCGCGCGGCGTCGTCGGTGACCCGCGGCGGCCCGTGCACGACCTGCACGGCGACCGTACGGCTGCCGCGGTCGAGGGCGGTGAGCACGTCGGCGGCGAGGCGGTCGGTGTCCACCCGGTCGCCCGGCCTGCCGGGCACCAGGACCGGACGCCCGCCCTTGATCGTGAAGGTGGCGTCGCGGGCCACCCGCGCGTGACCGACCAGCGCGGGCTCGACACCGGCGATCGCCGCCTCGGCGTCGAACCGCGGCCGCAGGACCACGCCTTCGGGCGCGAACGTCAGGTGCCGCGCCAGTGTGGCCGGCGACAGGCTGACGGAAGCGGTCCCGTTGGTCAGGGTCAGGGGCGCGGCCACCGCCCGGCCCGCCCAGCCCAGGGCGCGCCGCACCTCGGCACGGGTGATGTGCGGCAGATCCCGCATCGTGGGCACCACGACCACGACCTCCGGGGCGAGGTACCCCCTGACGATCTGGTCGGCCGTCGCCTTCGCGTCGACGACCCTGCCTGGTCGCGGATAGGTCGGGACCGGGGTGACCCCGTCGAACGAGACGTCGCCCTCACGCCTCGGGTTCTCCAGCGGCGCGACGATGGTCCTGGCCACCGTCTCGTCGAGTTTGCGCCGGTCCACCGACACGACGGGCCGTACCTCACGGCTGCCGGTCAGCGCGCTCCACACCTCCGGCGGGCTGGGGAAGCCCGCCTGCGCGGCGCGGACCGTGGCCTCGGCGTCGAGCGTGAGACCGGCCTGCACCGGGTCGACGGTGAGGCGCCGGTTGCCCTGCCGCACGATCAGCGGAGTCCTCGTCTGGGCGTACAACCGTTCGCGCAGCGTGGCGACGGCCTCGGTCGTGCTCTGCCCGCCGATGTCGACGCCGAGCACCGTGGTGCCGGGCAGGACCTTCCCCGCCATGGAAACGGCCGGCACGAGATAGAGCGCCAGGAGCAGCGCCGCCAGGCCGATCAGCGCACGGCGGAGCGTACGACTCCGGGGAACGGGGTCGAGCAGGTCGCCGAGGTCCTGCGGCGGGACGACGACGGGGTCCTCGCGCACCGGGCGCTCCGGCACCCGCCACGGCTCGACCGGCGGAGCCGGCGGCGGGATGCTCCCGACGCCGGACGGCTTGGCCGCGGCCGGGACGGCGGGAGCGGAGGGTTCCGCGAAGATGTCGGCCGACACACCCCGGGGAAGGGCCGAGACCCCGCGGGGCAGCGAGGCGACGCGGCGCACCGGATGTTTACGCGGAGGAGCGGACGCCGCCCCGGGCGGATCCGCAGGCGGGTCGACGGACGCCCCGGACGGATCCGCAGGCGGGTCGACGGACGCTCCGGCGTTGCGCACGCCTCGGTCTCCTCCAGCTCAAGGTCAACTCCGATCAGTTAACCCTAAAACACACTCTGCTGGATATGTCCCAAAGCAACACCTTCCGCGCGTTGCCTGGCAGCATCCGGCCTTCCCCGGCACGACAGGCAAATTCACACCCCGTCACAAACCAGGCATTCCGGTCCCCAGACCGGCCGGGGCAGCCCGACGGCCGGCCACGCGGAACCGTGGCCGGCCGTCCTCACGCCCCTGCTGCGGATGGCCCCGGCGGCGCCTCGCCCGAGAGGGCGGCACTCGCCAGGCGTTCTCCTAGCCCTGGACGCCGAGCTTCTCCAGGATCAGCTCACGGGCCCGGCCCGCGTCCGCCTTGCCCCGGCTGGCCTTCATCACGCCGCCGACCAGCGCGCCCACGGCCGCGATCTTCCCGCCGCGCACCTTCTCGGCGGCGTCGGCGTTGTCCGCCAGCACCTGGTCGATGATCGCCGACAGCTCGCCCTCGTCGCTCACGACCTGGAGCCCGCGCTTCTCCACGACCTCGTCCGGGCCGCCCTCGCCGAGGAGCACGCCCTCCAGCACCTGGCGGGCCAGCTTGTCGTTCAGGGCGCCGGAGGCCACCAGCTCGGTCACCCGGGCGACCTGCGCCGGGGTGATCGGCAGGTCGGCGAGCGCCGTGGCCGACTCGTTGGCCCGCCGGGCCAGCTCGCCCATCCACCACTTGCGCGCGTCGGCGGCGGGAGCGCCCGCGGCCACCGTCGCCTCGACCAGGTCGATCGCGTCGGCGTTGTGCATGGCGGCCATGTCGAGGTCGGACACGCCCCACTCCTGCTGGAGCCGCGTGCGCCGCGCCGACGGCAGCTCGGGCAGTGCGGCCTTCAGCGACTCGACCCAGGCCGGGTCGGGCGCGATAGGCAGCAGGTCGGGCTCGGGGAAGTAGCGGTAGTCCTGCGCCTCCTCCTTCGACCGTCCGGAGGTCGTCTGCCCGGTGTCCTCGTGGAAGTGGCGGGTCTCCTGCACGATCCGCCCGCCCCCGGCGAGGATGGCCGCCTGGCGCTCGATCTCGCCCCGCACCGCCCGCTCGACGCTGCGCAGCGAGTTGACGTTCTTGGTCTCCGTACGGGTGCCCCACTCGGCCGAGCCGCGCGGCATCAGCGAGACGTTCACGTCGCAGCGCAGCGAACCCTGCTCCATCCGCACGTCGGACACGCCGAGCGAGCGCATCACCTCGCGCAGTTCGGTGACGTACGCGCGGGCGACCTCGGGGGCGAGCCGGTCGGTGCCCGCGATCGGCTTGGTCACGATCTCGACGAGCGGGATGCCGGCCCGGTTGTAGTCGACGATCGAGTAGTCGGCGCCGTGGATCCGCCCGGTCGCTCCGCCGACGTGGGTGGACTTGCCGGTGTCCTCCTCCAGGTGCACCCGCTCGATCTCCACGCGGACGATCTTGCCGTCCACCTCGACGTCCAGATAGCCGTCCGTGCACAGCGGCTCGTCGTACTGGCTGATCTGGTAGTTCTTCGGCATGTCCGGATAGAAGTAGTTCTTCCGGGCGAACCGGCACCACTTCGCGATGCTGCAGTTCAGCGCGAGGCCGATCCGGATCGTCGACTCGATGGCCTTCTCGTTGGCCGTCGGCAGCGAGCCGGGCAGTGCCAGGCACACCGGGCAGACATGCGTGTTCGGCGGTGCGCCGAAGGTCGTCGGGCAGCCGCAGAACATCTTCGAGTCGGTGCCCAGCTCGACGTGCGTCTCCAGCCCCAGCACCGGCTCGAAGCGCTCCAGCGCCTCGTCGTACGGCATGAGCGTCGCGGTATCAGCCATGCTGGTAACCCAGTCCTTCCAATGCTTCGATCATGTCATTCCACCATTGCCGGAAGGCCGGGACCTTCCGCAGTTCGCCGATTCCGGCGTTCTCCGCCACCGACACGTAGAAGTTCCGGAGCACTCCGGTCTTCCTAGGGTTGATCCCGGCCTCGTCCCGCAGCAGGGTCTCGACGACCGCCTTGGGATCGGGGCAAGACTCGACCTCCGGTCCCGAAACAGGCGCCTGGCCGAGCTTGCGCACACTGAGCGCCCTGACGAGAGCCGCCTGGTCCGCGAGCAGCCAGGCCTCGGTCTCCCTCATCGGGACGACGGCCACCAGAGGCTCGGTGAAGTCACTCGCCCGCCAAGTCTGCCGCATCCGCTCCAGCACAGGACCCGACTTCGCCGGTGGGGCGCCGTCGTGGTGGTACAGAACCACGTCGAAGGTGCCCCGCTCCCGCTCCAGCGCCGCGAGCACGGGCTCAGGACTCTGGTTGCCCGCTTTCGGCAGGCTGCGTACCTCCTGCACCTCCCGGCAGGCCGGGAAGCTCTCGATCACGAGCTCCTCCAGGGCCCGGCGCAGCAGAATCGGCAGGAACCAGTCATCCGACGGCCCCTCCCTGATCAGCACGCAGCTCAGGCTCCGCATCAGACCGGCTCCTCGACTCCGGCCCGGAACCTGTCGAGCTCCGAGTCCGTGACGCGCGGCCACCGCTCGCCCGCCACGCGCACAGGACCGGCGTCCTCCCGCAACCGTCGCACCCGGCTCACCCGGCTGGGCACCCCGTCCTCGATGACCGTCGTCATGTCGAGGAACGCGATGTTCTCGTACGGCACCGCGTCGAGCACGACCGGCGAATGACTCGTGAAGATCGCCTGTCGATGCCAAGCGGTATTGTCGCGGCCGTCGTCTTCCACAGACTGCCGGAGATCGGTCACGAGCCCGCGTGCGAGGTTGAGTAGCTGCCGCAGCCGCTCCGGGAACACACCGTTCTCGGGCTCTTCTACGGCCACCACTCCGTCGTCGTGCAGCGAGGCCAGGATCGCCAGCATACGGAGCGTCCCGTCGGAGGCGAACTCGGCATCGAGCCGCTGCTCGTAGGGCGAGAAGAACTCCAGCCGCACGTCCCTTCGGCGGTCGTCCTTGTCGACCGTAAAGTCGCTGATCTCCCGGACCAGTCCGGTGAGATGCATCTTGATGTCGCCCACCACACCCAGTGGCCGGTTGTCCGACGCGGTCCTCAGCATCAGGGATCGCAGGTAGTTGGGCAGATCGCGCCCGGTCGCGTCCATCCGCGAGGGACCGCCCAACTCACTGGTGCGACGCAACGCGCCAGCCTCCAGATGGAGGAACCGGACGAGATTCAGCTCCTGCCACACTCCGGCGAGAATGGTCTCGTCCGCCCGCTCCACGTCCGTTCCCGGCCGGGACGGCGAGTGGAGGAGGGTGTTCGCCAGATTCTCCAATTCGGCGCGAGCCTGTTCCGGCTTGGTGGCTCCTGACCCGATGACGGGTGGCATGCCGGTCAGGTCAATGACATGTCCGGCCTTGAGCGGGACCGGCCAGGGGCGCAGTCCTTCCGCGGCGACTCCGACCGCGGACGCCCAACGCAGCGAGCTCTCCGGCCCCAGCCTCACGATCCGCTGCCGCTCCGCGACGATCCCCTCGATCGCACCTACGGGCTCAGCCCAGACGAGGTCCAGCTCATAGCGACACAGATGACTCAGTCTGCCCGGCAGGAGGATCTCCAGGGCGAATCTCATCCGGTCCACCCGGTTTCCGTCACCGCGCCTGCGGAACAGCCCTCGGGGGTCTCCCCGGACCTCGGCCACCGCGGCGTCCACTCCACGCGTCGCGGTGGTGGCAACGAACGTCACAGCGTCCAGCAGATTCGATTTGCCGCTGGCGTTGGTGCCGATGAGCACGAGGAACGGCGGCAGGTCGAGCGCGAAGTTCTCGAACGACTTGAAGCCGTCGATCTCGATGCGGGTGATCATGCCGCCGTTCCCCTCCCCTCGGCGACTAGAGCGCGGGCGCGCGGGACAGCAGCGGGCCGCCCCACCGGCTCTCGTAGGCCTTCTCCACGGCCGCGCCGACCCGGTAGCAGCGGTCGTCGGCCAGGACCGGGGCCATGACCTGCAGTCCGACCGGCAGGCCGTCCTCGTCGGCGAGGCCGCAGGGCACCGAGATCGCCGCGTTGCCGGCCAGGTTGGTCGGGATCGTGCACAGGTCGGCGAGGTACATCGCCATCGGGTCGTCGGCCCGCTCCCCGATCGGGAACGCCGTGGTCGGCGTGGTCGGCGAGACCAGCACGTCCACCTGCTGGAAGGCCGCCTCGAAGTCCCGCATGATCAGCGTGCGGACCTTCTGGGCCTGCCCGTAGTAGGCGTCGTAGTAGCCCGACGAGAGGGCGTACGTGCCGAGCATGATGCGCCGCTTGACCTCGGGCCCGAAGCCGGCCGCCCGGGTGAGCGCCATGACCTCCTCGGCGCTGCGGGTGCCGTCGTCGCCGACGCGCAGGCCGTACCGCATGGCGTCGAAACGGGCCAGGTTGGACGAGCACTCCGACGGCGCGATCAGGTAGTACGCGGGCAGCGCGTAGGAGAAGGTCGGGCAGGAGACCTCGACGACCTTGGCGCCGAGCGACTCCAGCAGGTCGACGGCCTCCTGGAACCGGGCGAGGACGCCGGGCTGGTAGCCCTCCCCGCCGAACTCCTTGACCACGCCGACCCGCATGCCCGCCACGTCGGCCTGGCGCGCGGCCTCCACGACCGGCGGGACCGGCGCGTCGATCGAGGTCGAGTCGAGCGGGTCGTGGCCGGAGAACGCCTCGTGCAGCAGCGCCGCGTCGAGCACGTTGCGGGCGAACGGCCCGGGCGTGTCGAGCGAGGACGCGAACGCGATCAGCCCGTAGCGGGACGAGCCGCCGTACGTCGGCTTCATTCCGACGATGCCGGTGACCGCGGCGGGCTGGCGGATCGAGCCGCCGGTGTCGGTGCCGGTGGACAGCGGCGCCTCGTAGGCGGACACCGCGGCCGACGAGCCGCCCGACGAACCGCCCGGGATCCTGTCCAGGTCCCAGGGGTTGCGCGTCGGACCGTACGCCGAGTTCTCCGTGGACGACCCCATGGCGAACTCGTCCAGGTTGGTCTTGCCGAGGATCACCAGGCCGGCCTCGCGCAGGCGGCGGGTCACGGTCGCGTCGTACGGCGGGCGCCAGCCTTCGAGGATCTTCGAGCCGGCGGTCGTCGGCATGCCGGTCGTGGTGAACACGTCCTTGTGCGCGACCGGCACCCCGGCGAGCGGGCCGAGCGTCTCGCCCCCGGCGAGGCGCTCGTCGACCGCGCGGGCCTGTGCCAGCGCGGACTCGGCGTCGACGTGCAGGAAGGCGTTGACCTGGCCGTCGACCTCGGCGATCCGGTCGAGGTGGGCCTGGGCGACCTCGACGGCGGTGACCTCTCGGGAGGCGACCAGCGCGCCGAGCTCGGCGGCGGTCTTGCGAATCAGACTCATTCTTCCTCCCCGAGGATCCGCGGCACGCGGAAGCGGTCGTCCTCCACCGCGGGCGCGCCGGACAGGGCGCCCTCGGGCGAGAGGCCGGGCCGTACGTCGTCGGGCCGGAACACGTTGGTCAGCGGAAGCGCGTGCGAGGACGGCGGGATGTCGTCGGCCGCCACCTCCGCGACGCGGGCGACGGCGCCGACGATCTGGTCGAGCTGGGCGGCGAAGTGGTCGAGCTCGTCGTCGGCCAGTGCCAGCCGGGACAGCCGGGCGAGGTGAGCGACCTCATCGCGGGTTATGGCGGACATGAGTCGTCGAACCCGTTTCATGATGGAGATTGGACCTACCCATCCTAGGGCTCGTCGCCGAGCGCGGCCGACCCGACGACGCCGCGTCACATGGTCTTAATGCGACGACCGGGTCCCGGGGGTCAGTGCGGCGGGGGACGGGGCGCCGCCGCTCTGACGGTCCCGGAAGGCCGCACTGAGCCGGCCGCGCAGCCACGTGGTCGCCTCACCGGCCGGCATGGGCTTGGCCAGCCACCACCCCTGGCCCGCGTGGCAGCCCATGTCCCGCAGCAGCGCCGCGATCTCCGGCGACTCGACCCCCTCGGCGACCGACCTCAGCCCGAGGGACCGTACGAGGTCGATGATCGAGCGGACGATGCGCTCGTCGTCCGGGGACTCCCCGAGCCGCCGGACGAACGACGCGTCGATCTTCACTTCGGAGACCGGGAGGCGCTGGAGACGGACGAGCGAGGAGTATCCGGTGCCGAAATCGTCCAGGGCCAGCTGGATGCCGAGGCCGGCGAGGGTGCGGATCGTGTCGGCGCTGTAGGCCTGGTCGGTCATGAGGATGCGCTCGGTGACCTCCAGCCGGATGGCCTCGGGCGGCAGCTCCAGCTTCTCCAGCCCGGACTCCAGTTGCTCGGGCAGGCTCGAGTCCAGCAGGTCGCGGGCCGACACGTTGACCGAGACCGGCACGTCGACGCCCGCGTGCCACCACCGGGCCGCCTGCCCCAGCGCGTGGCCGATGACGTGCTGGGTGAGCTCGCGCATCAGGTACGACTGCTCGGCCAGCGGGATGAACTCGGCGGGCGAGATCGGCCCGCGCACCGGATGCCACCAGCGCAGCAGCGCCTCGACGCTCTCGACCCTGCCGTCCTCGAGGCTCACCTTGGGCTGATAGTGGAGCTCCAGCTCGTCGGCGTCGATCGCGCGCCGCAGGTCGCCGAGCAGGCTCAGCCGTTCCGGCGAGTTGCGGTCCTTGCCCGGCAGGTAGAACTCGACGCCGGTGCGGCCCTCCTTGGCGAGGTACATCGCCACGTCGGAACGCTGCATCAGCAGCTCGAAGTCGGGCGCGTGGTCGGGATAGAGCGCGATCCCGATCGACGCGTCGAGGTCGAAGGTCATGCCCTCGAGGCGTACCGGCTCGGTCAGCGCGACCCGCAGCCGCGAGGCGACCTCCTTGGCCGCCTGCGCGTCCCTGATCGACGGGAGCAGCACCGCGAACTCGTCGCCGCCGAGGCGGGCCACCACGTCGCCGGGCCGCACGCTGTGAGTGAGCCGGTGGGCCACGATCTGCAGCAGCCGGTCGCCGACCGGATGGCCGAGCGTGTCGTTGACCTCCTTGAAACGGTCGAGGTCGAGCAGCAGCAGCCCCACCCGCTCGTGTTCGCGCGCCTCGGCCAGGGCCTCCTCCGTACGCAGGATGAGCATCTTGCGGTTCGGCAGGCCGGTGAGCCCGTCGTGGGTCGCCTGGTGGTCGCGGCGCAGCGAGAGCGTCGCGGTGAAGTAGACGGCGGCCAGCGGCGCGACGAACAGGGGGACCAGGGCCGTGGAGTGCGCCATCACGACGACCACCAGCGGTGCGAGGCCGAGCAGCGCGCCGTAGACGAGGGCCTGCGGGCCGATGGACGCCTTCATCACCCGGGCCAGCGGCCGGCGCTCGTGCAGCGCCACCGCCTGGCAGACCAGGATCGCGCGAACCGCGAAGTACGCCGCCGCGGCCACCGCGATGGCGGGGATGTCGCCGCCGTCGGGCGTCCAGGGGGTGCCGGGAGCGGGATGCGCGCCGAACGCGGCGAAGGCCGCGGCCGCGGCCACGCAGGCCAGGGTCACCTGGGCGAGGTTGAACGACACCCGGTGCCAGGCCCTGCGGTGCACCAGACCGCTGACCACCACGGCGATCGCCTGCATCAGCGCCGCCGTCGGCAGGCCCTGGTACATCAGCACGGCGAAGGTGAACATCGTGGAGGCCGGCGTGCCCCCGACGAGCGTCGAGGAGCTGAACATCACCGGGCGCAGCTCGCCCAGCACCACCAGGACGGTCAGTATCCAGAACAGCGGGGCGCGGGCCACCTCGCCCAGCTCGCCGAAGCCGAGCCGTACCTGCGCGATCACCAGCGCGGTGACCCCGACGGCGGTGACCGCCGTGAGATAGGCCCACAAGGGCGAGCCCGGGCGCGGTCCGGTGTCCCGGGTGTCGACGGGCGTGGACAGTTCGCCCAGGTCGACGGCGGGCAGGAGGACGCGTGGCACCCCGGCGAGCGGCATGAGACCGCGTGAAAGCGTCATCGGTAAGAAACCCCCCAAGAGGTCACTATGGGAGGGTACGGCCTCTGGGCCACTTCGCGAAACCGCTTGGGCACACTGCGTCACCATGATTTCTGGAGATATCACGGCCTGGCCGGACTTGTGGTGAAAGTTTCAAGTGCTCCACAGGTCCGATCCCCCGCCCGCCTGCGCCTATTAGGTTGGCCGTCCATACAAATACCGAGTGGCCCTTCTTGGACCGACCGTCGGCTCCCTACCATCCGATAGAACTGTGGGAGCGCTCCCACATTACCGGACGGAGTATTCCATGTCTCGCAGATTGACGGCGGCTGTGCTCGCAGCGGTCGCCACGGCCGCGGTGGGAGCGTCCGTGCTCGCCTCCTCCGCCGCGCAAGCCGCCGACTCCGCCTTCTACGTGGACCCGACGACCAACGCGGCCAAGTGGGTGGCCGCCAACCCCAACGACAGCAAAGCCGCCGTGATCAGGGACCGCATCGCCGCCGTCCCGCAGGGCCGGTGGTTCGCCAGCTACAACCCCTCGGCCGTGCGCAGCCAGGTCGACGCGTACGTGGGCGCCGCAGCGGCGGCCGGCAAGATCCCAATCATGGTCGTGTACGAGATGCCGAACCGCGACTGCGGCGGCGCGAGCGCGGGCGGGGCGCCCGACCACGCGTCGTACCGCGCCTGGATCGACCAGGTCGCCGCGGGTCTCGGCGGGCGTCCGGCCTACATCGTCCTGGAGCCCGACGCCCTGTCGATCATGCCGAACTGCATGAACTCCTCGCAGCAGGCCGAGGTCCAGGCGTCCATGGCGTACGCCGGCAAGAAGTTCAAGGCCACCTCCCCGAACGTCAAGGTCTACTTCGACGCGGGCAACGAGGCCTGGGTGGGCGCCTCCGACATGGCCAACCGGCTGCGGGGCGCCGACATCGCCAACAGCGCGGACGGCATCGCGCTCAACGTCTCCAACTACCGGTTCACCACCGCCACGGTCTCCTACGCCAAGAACGTCATCGCGGCCACCGGCCTGTCCTGGCTGAAGGCCGTGATCGACACCAGCCGCAACGGCAACGGCCCGGTCGGCAGCGAGTGGTGTGACCCGGCCGGCCGCGCCACCGGTGCCTGGAGCACGACGAACACCGGTGACTCGGCGATCGCCGCGTACCTGTGGGTCAAGCCTCCGGGCGAGTCCGACGGCTGCATCGCGCCCGCGGGCCAGTTCGTGCCGCAGCGGGCCTACGACCTGGCGATCGCCGCCCCGTACACCCCGCCGGTGTCCCCGTCCCCGTCCCCGACCCGGTCCCCGTCACCGTCGCCGTCCCCCTCGGCTTCGCCGTCGGCGCCCCAGTCTCCCTCGCCGTCCCCGTCGGTCTCGCCGACGTTCACCGGGAACCGCGGTTGTACGGCCGTCTACAAGGTCGTCAACTCGTGGAGCGGCGGCTTCCAGGGTGAGGTCACCGTGACCAGCGCGGGCTCCTCGGCGATCAACGACTGGACCGTGAAGTGGACGATGCCCGGCGGGCAGTCCATCACCCAGGCGTGGAACGCCAACCTCACCGGCAGCAGCAGCGTCACGGCCACGAACCTGAACTGGAACGGCAACCTCGCCCCTGGCGCGAGCACCACGTTCGGCTTCCTCGGCAGCTCCAGCGGAACCCCCTCCACCCCGTCCCCCCTGGTCTGCACCACCTCCTGACCCCCGCGTAGTCCAGGCGTGCCGTACGGCTCCCAGCCGTACGGCACGCCTTCGACGCGTCAGGAGGGCGAGCCCGGCGGGATCTCCATGAGGCCGAGAGCGGCCAGGCCGGTGAGGTGCGTCCCGGGCCGGACTGATTCAGCTGTGCCGCGATGCCGGCCGGCGCGGTTGCAGGACCCCCTCACACCGCGGGTCCCGGTATGTGCCGCTCGGAGTCACTGGTCTGCCGGGAAGGGAGCGACGTACAGTCGGTTCATGATCTCGTGGCGGGGCCGGATCGGGCGTGGGCTGGCCGGCGGGGCCGTGATCGCGCTGCTTCTCGCCGCGTCCGCCTCGTATCCCGTCGAGATGCTGGACACCCGGTTTCTGGAGGCGGACGGCTGCCCTAACGCGGTGATGTCCGTGCGGGGGACCGCCGACAGGCCGGGGCCGCTGGTGCCCGCCGAGGGCGCCGTCTCGGTGACACTGTGCGAGCTGATCGCACCGTCGAGGAGCGGTCCAGGGCCGATGCCGTCGCCACGGCCCGGACGAGACCGCACCCTCAGCACCCGCGTCGCCGAGATGATCGCCGTACTCAACGCGTTGCCCAGGCGAGATGAGGCGGAGGCGGCGGCACGGGCTCTCATGACCGCTCAGGGCGGTACGCCGCCCAAGGACCTGCACATGGGCGAGGCCTGCACCGCTGTGGGATACGGCGAGCAGTTGTCGTTCGCGGTGCGCTACCGCGACCGGCCACCAGCGCTGCTCCTGCTCGACCGCAACTGCGGCCTTGTCCACCACGCGGGCCGGACCCGCTTTCTGTGGGGCGACCCCGTCGACCGCTTCCTCTTCTTCTACCGGGAACAGATCGCGAGAGACCCGACGGCGGTCCCCGCGCCCACGTGCCCGGACACGGTGGCGGTGGCAGAGGTCGACAACCGGCCGGATCTGGAGTTTCCCGAGGACGGCATGGCGCGCAACCGTGGCCGCGATGACGAGTTCCTGCCCGGCCCGCTCGCCGTGGTCACCGCCTGCCGCTACCGTGCGGACGGAGCCGATCTTCAGCTGCGCGCTCACCGGGTCCTACGAGAGGATCTCGAACCCATCCGGGGACTCCTCAACGCCGCGGCCACCATACGGAGCGTGACCGACAGCCAGGGCACCACCGACTTCGTCAACGGCGTGGACTGCGGCGCGCCGGACCGGACACGGGCCGCGACGCCGATCAGCCGGCTCGACGTCGTGTGGGTGACCGACATGACCGGGGCCGTCGCCGAGATACGGATCTGGCGCGCCCCCTGTCAGGCCGTGTTCAGCGGCACCGCCGCCGGGCTGAGGGCCGAACCCGCTCTGCTGAGCCGGCTCGATTCCTGGCTCGCTGACGCCTCCGCCACGATGGCGGTGCCGGGTCCCCATGCCGAGTTCGCACGGGTGGGCCGGGTCACCGCGGGCCTGACCGGCCTTCGGCCGGAACAGGCACCGCCGCGCCGGAAACCCGGACCCTGGAGTCCCCGTCTCGCAGTTCCACCCGCAGCAGACCGGGCCGTCCCATGTCGACACCCTGACGCAGGGTCAGCACGGCAGCGGGACCGGCCTCGCCGAGGTCCCGCAGATACGCCCCGAAAGCGGCTGCGGCGGCCCCGGTGGCCGGGTCCTCCACGATCCCGCCGACGGGGAACGGATCCCGCACCTGGAAGGTGTCCGCCGACTCCCGCCACACCAGGTGCACAGTGACGAGATCCCGATCGGTCATGTACCGCGCGAGCCGCGAGAAGTCGTAGTCGAGATCGGCGAGGCGCTCGCGGGTGGCAGCGGCCAGCACCAGGTGGCGCGATCCCGCGTAGGCGATCCGTGGGGGTAGTGCCGGATCGAGCTCGTCGATCCGCCATCTCAACGCGTCGAGCGCCTGCGCCACGTCGAGCTCGCCGATCGGCTTGACGTACGGCTCCACGCTGGTCAGGGTCGCCCACAGCACACCGCCTTCGTCCGCCACCACCTCGACCGGCACCGTTCCGGCCTGCGTCTCGAAGACCAGGCGCCCCGGTCCGATCCGTTCGGCGAGCGCGACCGCCGATGCCACGGTGGCGTGCCCGCAGAACGGCACCTCCGTCTTCGGGCTGAAATACCGGACGGTGAAAGTCCGGCCGGCCGGTGGCGCGGTCTCGTTCAGGAAGGCCGTCTCCGGATGGCCCACCTCGGCGGCGATGGCGAGCATGGCCGCCTCATCGAGCCCGCTTGCGTCGAGCACCACCCCGGCCAGGTTGCCGCCGGCGGGATCGGTGGTGAAAGCGGCGTACTGCAGCACTTCGGGTATCGCATCGGCAGAAGTCGGCATGCTCGATGAAACAGGACTAGAGATGATCCTGTTCCGGGACAAGGCGCACGTCCGCCCACTCACGACTCCCGCCACCAATTTAAGATCGCTTCTACGTTAGATTCGTTCTACGTTTGTCGACTACCTGCGGAAGTCGTCGGCCAATCCACTGTCAGCGCTGCCCCTGATCCCACCGGCGCTGCCTCAGCGTCTCTCAGGGCGCGTGCTCACTCCTCGGGGGTGACGGCGACGGCGCGGGCGGCGTCGGGGCCCTCACTCAGCAGGGTGTGGAAGCCCTCCTCGTTGAGGATCGGGACGCCGGCCTTGACCGCCTTGTCGTACTTCGAGCCGGGGTTGTCCCCCACCACCAGGAAGCTTGTCTTCTTGGACACCGAGCCGGTGACCTTGCCGCCCCTGACACCGATGGCCTCGCTCGCCTCGTCGCGGCTGAAGTCCGACAGCGTCCCGGTGACGACGAACGTCAGCCCCTCCAGCGGACGCGGCCCCTCGTCCTCGGGCGACTCGTCGGCCATCCGGACACCGGCGGCCCGCCACTTCTCGATGATCTCCCGGTGCCAGTCGACCGCGAACCACTCCTTGATGGTCGCGGCGACTCGCGGGCCGATGCCCTCCACGGCCGCGAGCTCCTCCTCCGACGCCTTGGCGATGGCGTCGATCGAGCGGAACTCCGCGGCGATCGCGCGGGCCGTGGGCGGCCCGATGTGCCGGATCGTCAGCGCCACGAGCACCCGCCACAGCGGCTGGTCCTTCTTCTTCTCCAGTTGCTGGAGGATCAGCTCGGCGTTCTTGCTCGGTTCGCCGGAGATGTTGGCGAAGAAAGAGACCACCTTCGGCTCGCCGGTCTCCGGATCGGTCTTCGGCAGGCCCGTGTCGGGGTCGCGGACCACCGACCTGATCGGCAGCAGCTTCTCGATTGTCAGGTCGAACAGGTCGGCCTCCGTGCGGACTGGCGGCTCCTGCGGCGGCAGCGGCTGGGTCAGCGCGGTCGCCGCGACGTAGCCCAGCCCGTCGATGTCGAACGCGTTGCGCCCGGCCGCGAAGTAGATCCGCTCACGCAGCTGCGCCGGGCAGGACCGGGCGTTCGGGCAGCGCAGGTCGGCGTCGCCCTCGCGCTCGTAGGCCAGTTCGGTGCCGCACTCGGGACAGTGCGTGGGCATCACGAACTCCCGCTCGCCGCCCTGCCGCAGGTCGACGACGGGCCCCACAATCTCGGGGATGACGTCGCCCGCCTTGCGCAGCACCACGGTGTCGCCGATCAGCACGCCCTTGCGCGCCACCTCCGAACCGTTGTGCAGCGTCGCGCGCTCCACGGTGGACCCGGCCACCACCACCGGCTTCATCACGCCGAACGGCGTGACCCGGCCCGTCCTGCCCACACCGACCTGGATGTCGAGGAGCTTGGTGGTGACCTCCTCCGGCGGGTACTTGAACGCGATGGCCCAGCGCGGTGCGCGGCTGGTCGAGCCGAGCTGCCGCTGCACCGGGATGCGGTCGACCTTGACCACCACACCGTCGATCTCGTACTCCGGGTCGTGACGGTGTTCGTTGTAGTGCTCGATGAACTCGCGGATCTCATCGAGGCCCTCGACCACCCTGTAGCGGTCGCTGACCGGCAGCCCGAAGTCGCGCAGCCGCTCGTAGACCGCCGAGTGGGTGGCGGGCAGCGGACCGCCGCCCTCCCACTTGCCGACGCCGTGCACGATCATCCGCAGCGGGCGCTGCGCGGTGATGCGCGGATCCTTCTGCCGCAGCGAGCCGGCGGCCGAGTTGCGCGGATTGGCGAACGGCGGCTTGCCCGCGTCCATGAGCTGCTCGTTGAGCTTCTTGAAGCCCTCGACCGGCAGGAAGACCTCGCCGCGCACCTCCAGCAGATCGGGGACGCCGTCCCCGGTGAGCCGGTGCGGCACGTCGCCGAGCGTGCGGATGTTGGGCGTGATGTCGTCACCGGTGCGCCCGTCGCCCCGGGTCGCGCCGCGCACCAGGCGGCCCTTCTCGTACACGAGCGCGACGGCCAGGCCGTCGATCTTCAGCTCGCACAGATAGGGGCCCGGGTCGGCCTCGATCAGCCGCTCCGCCCTGGCCTGCCAGCCGGCGAGGTCGGCGTCGTTGAAGGCGTTGTCGAGGCTCTCCATGCGCTGGAGATGGGTGACGGGGGCGAACTCGGTGGAGACCGGCGCCCCCACCTTCTGGGTGGGCGAGTCAGGCGTGCGCAGATCGGGATGCGCCTCCTCCAGCGCCAGGATCTCCCGCATCCAGCCGTCGTACTCGGCGTCGCTCACCGTGGGCGAGTCGAGCACGTAGTAGCGCCAGTTGGCGTCCTCGAGCAGCTCCGTGAGCTCGGCGTGCCGCTCCCGTGCCTCGGCCGGCGCGCCCTGTGTCACCCCGGTGGCGCCCGTCACGCTTTCGACCTCGCTCGCGGCCTCCGCGTGCCCGTTCGCCGCGTCCCCGAGCGCGGCGCCGTCGAGCCCGTCAGCCTCGTCAGCCCTGTCGCTCACGTCGCCCGTCTCCCCTCGTCAGACACCCAGGGCAACCGTATCTCCGGCGACCGACAGTTCGCGAAGGACGGGGGCGGGAGCCGCGCCGAGGACGTGGGCGACTCCCGCCGGACCGCTCGGCGAGAGGGCCGCTCCAGACCGCGCGGCCCCTCGTCTCATTGAGCGATCGAGAATTACGGTAGACCGCTTGCAGCCCACTTTCATTCCTTTTTGTCCGGGTGTACTCGGGCCGGTCACCGTGGATGGAAGGGGACCGGCCCGAGGGTCATCCTCCCTGGGTCCAGACCCGCTCCCAGCGAGAGCACTTGCCGGTGACGCGGGTCGCGCTGCCCCGGCAGACCATGGCCTTGGCGAGCAGCATGTACCCGGCGTTCACCGTGAACGTCCGCGGGGTGGACTGAGAGCAGTTCCGCGAGGTCGCGGTGCGGTACTTCCCGCGGTCGGTCAGCCACTTGATCTTCACCCACGAGCAGGTCTTCGCCCCGCCCGCGTCATAAAGGTCGCCGACGATGCGCAGGCCCGACGATCCCGACCGGACGTACCCGTTCGCCCAGCCCTTGGTGTCCGAGGACGCCGTCGGTCCCCACTTCCAGGTCTCCGCCGCGGACGAGGCCGAGGCCTCCGCGGGGGCCGCGACGAGACCGGCGGCCAGAGCGGCGGTGGCGAGAGGGAGCAGAAGGCGCGCGGCGCTTCGCATGGGGTCTTCTCCTGAACGTCTGAACTTCCAGCACGTCAAGAGATACGTGACAAGGCTTGTGAATCACTTGGGGATGAGCTGGGAGGCCGCTTGGATCGCTCGCCGCGGCCCCGCTCCCGCTCTCACTCCCCGCGCCTCACTCACCGGGGTCCTCGCGCAGCACCAGGGCCGCCTCCCGGCACCGGGCCAGCGCCGCCCTGGCGTACGCCGGAGAGGCTCCGGCCAGGCCGCACGCGGGAGTGAGCACGACCTGCTCGGCGAGCCTCCCCGGCGCGAAGCCGAGCCGCCGCCACAGCTCCACCGCCGGCTTGGCCACCACGCCGACGTCGGCGAGCCGGGAGTCGGTCCCCGGCACGACGCCGAGGAACAGCGCGAGCCCCTTCTCGATCGTCTCCCCGATGGCGTCCTCGTCGCGGCGGCGCAGCAGCGCGGCGTCCACGGACACACCCCGCGCCCCCGCCGTACGGATGACCTCGTACGGCACGCCCGGCGCGCAGCAGTGGACGACCGGGAAGGCGGGCGCCGGCGCGGAGAGCACGGTCTTCAGACGTTCCGACGCGATCGGGGGTTCGACGGCGGGCAGCCGCCCGAAGCCGGACGCGGTCGGCACCGTGCCCGCCAGCACCCGGGGCAGCCCCGGCTCGTCGATCTGGACGACGAGCTCGGCTCCCGGAATCCGGCGCCGGACCTCCGCCACGTGCTGCGCCAGTCCCTCGGCCAGCGACTCGGTCAGGTCGCGTACGGCTCCCGCGTCGGCGAGCACCTTGTCGCCGTGCCGGAGCTCGATCGCCCCGGCGAGCGTCCACGGCCCGCACGCCTGGATCTTGAACGGCCCCACGTAGCCCTGGGAGACCTCCTCCAGCCCGTCGAGGTCGCGGGTGAGATGGTCCCTGGCCCGCTTGAAATCCCGTCCCGGCCGGTCACTGAGCCGCCAGCCGGACGGCTGCACCTCCACCGGCAGCTCCACCAGCAGGGACGCCGTGCGCCCGATCATGTCGGCGCCGACCCCGCGGGCGGGCAGCTCGGGCAGGTACGGCATGGGCAGTTCGCCGAAGGCCGTCCTGACCGCCTCCAGATGGTCCTCGCCCGGGTAGGACCCCACCCCGGTGGCCGTGGCCTCGGCCCACGGATAGTCGCTCACGGTCACTAGCTTAGGGACTATGAAACTCACCAAACTCGGTCACGCGTGCTGGCGGCTGGAGAAGGACGGGCGGAGCCTCGTCATCGACCCCGGCGCGTTCAGCGGCGAAGGGCTCCTCGACGGCGCGGACGCCGTGCTGATCACGCACGAGCACTTCGACCACGTGGACGTGAATCTGTTCAAGGACGCGAGCCCGGACCTGGAGGTGTACACCTGCCAGGCCGTCGCCGACCAGCTCGGCCAGATCCCGGCGAAGCTCCAGGTCGTCACCCAGGGGGACGCCTTCGACACGGCGGGGTTCCACGTGCGCGCGGTCGGCGAGTGGCACGCGCACAACCTCCCCGACATCCTGCCGGTGCAGAACGTCGGCTTCTTCGTGGACGACGAGGTGTTCTATCCCGGTGACGCCCTCACGCCGCCGGGCGCCGAGGTCCCCACGCTGCTAGTGCCGACCAACGCGCCGTGGCTGAAGGCGGCCGAGACGATCCTCTACCTGCGCTACGTCCGGCCCGCGCGGGCCTACTCGACGCACGACGGGATCGTGAACGACATCGGCGCGACCCTGATCGACAACTGGCTCGGCATGGAGGCCGGCAGGCAGAAGGCCGACTTCCGCCGGATCCCGGTCGGGGAGTCCGTCGAAGTTCCGTAGCTCAGACGGCCGAGGCGATCGTGGCGGAGCCGATGACGACGTCACCGTCGTACAGGACGGCGCCCTGGCCCGCCGCGACGCCGGTCGCCGGGCGGTCGAGCTGGATGTGCAGCTCATCGCCGGACACCTGGGCGCGGCAGCCGTACACCTCGCCGTGTGCCCGCAGCTGCACCGTGCAGGTGATCGGCTCGTACGGCTCCGGCTGCGGCCCGTTCCACACCGGCCGCTCACCCACGACGGAGGTCACCTCCAGGGAGGAGCGCGGCCCGACCGTGACCGTGTTGGACACCGGCTCGATCGACAGCACGTAGCGCGGCCTGCCGTCGGCGGCCGGCCGGTCGATGTGCAGGCCCTTGCGCTGCCCGATCGTGAAGCCGTACGCCCCCTGGTGGCTGCCGACCACCCGGCCGGTGAGCGCGTCGACGATCGGCCCCTCCGACGAGCCGAGACGCTCGGCGAGGAACGCCCGGGTGTCGCCGTCGGCGATGAAGCAGATGTCGTGACTGTCGGGCTTGTCGGCGACGGTCAGCCCGCGCCGCGCGGCCTCCTCGCGCACCTGCGCCTTGGTCGAGCCGCCGAGCGGGAAGATCGCGTGTGCGAGCTGCTCGCGGGTGAGCACCCCCAGCACGTACGACTGGTCCTTGGCCTCGTCGACGCTGCGCCGGAGCACACCGTCCTCCAGCCGCGCGTGATGGCCGGTGGCGACGGCGTCGAAGCCGAGCGCGATCGCCCGGTCGAGCACCGCCTCGAACTTGATCTTCTCGTTGCACCGCAGGCAGGGGTTCGGCGTGCGGCCGGCGGCGTACTCGCTGACGAAGTCCTCGACCACGTCGCGGTGGAACCGTTCGGCCATGTCCCACACGTAGAAGGGGATGCCGATGACGTCGGCGGCCCGGCGGGCGTCGCGGGCGTCCTCCAGCGTGCAGCACCCGCGCGCGCCGGTGCGGTAGGACTGCGGGTTGGACGACAGCGCCAGATGGACGCCGGTCACGTCGTGCCCCGCCTCGGCGATCCGGGCGGCGGCCACCGCGGAGTCGACCCCGCCCGACATGGCGGCGAGGACGCGGAGCTTTCGTATGGGACCCATAACACATCGAGGTTACCCCCCGCGGGAGCGCGCCCGCGTTGGCATCGGGGCGGGCGGGCTGGGAGGATGCGGGGTCATGCGACTGTTCGGGCGCAAGAGCGAGTCCACCGACCCCGCCGAGGCCATCGCGGCGTTCTGGACCTGGTGGGACCAGGCCCGTCCCCAGATCGACGCGTACGTCGAGGCGGAGGACCCCGGGGCCCTGGCCGAGATGATCGGCCCCGCCGTCACCGCACTCCATCCGTCCCTCGTCTGGGAGATCGCTCCCGGCCGCATGGCCGTGCACGCCCTGGTGGTCAGCGCGTCGAACGACCCGGAGCTGCGGCCGCTCGCCCACCGGTGGGCCCTGGCCGCGCCGCCTGCGGACGCCATGTGGGAGTTCTACCCGTCGCGGCAGGCGAACCCGCAGGCCGCGGACCTGACGGTCGACGTCGGCGGGCGGGAGTTCGGGCTCGACCGGCTGGTGGTGGCGCTGCGCGTGCCGCCCGGCACGCCCCGCGTGGACGTCACCGCCTTCCACCCGATCTTCCCCGACGTGGACGACGACACGCGGACGGAGGCGACCTTCCTCGCGCTCGACTGGCTGCTGGGCGAGGACGAGGTGGCCCGATGGCTGGGCGAGATCGTGGCCGCGGAGTTCGAGCCGATCGACGCCCTCCCCGCGGTCCACCTGCCCGCCGTCGTCGCCGACGTCGCGGAGGGCTTCAAGGAGGAGCAGTGGGCGCTGCTCGAAGGCCACACGGCGACCGGCGGCCGGCTGACCGCCGCCGCCCGCTACCCCCTCAGGCCCGTGGACTTCCCGCTGTTCGACCAGCACATCGCCGTCACGCTGCCGTACCGCGAGGCCGACGGCGACGGGCTGCCGTCGGGGGCGTCCCTGGACGCGCTGCGCGACTTCGAGGAGCGGCTGACCGGCCGGCTGGCCGAGGCCGGCTCGGCCGTGCTGACGGCCCACATGAGCGCCGACCGCAGCAGGGTGCTGCACGTGTACGCCGATCCCGCGGCGGCCGTCCCGCCCGTGGTCGAGGAGATCGCCGCCGAGTGGAAGGAGGGGCCCGCCCGCGTCGACGTGGCCGAGGACCCCTCCTGGAGCGCGGTGGCCCCCTTCCTGACCTGAATCCGGACATTAGGCGCGTTTTTCCCCATTTGAGCACGGGCACGTCGCGATAAAGGCACCGCGCGGGCGAGCGCCCGCGTTCCGCCCGTTCCCGCAGTCTGCGGGGCCGATCCGGCGACGGGATTGGGGTCGGACATGGCTCAGCGCACACTGGACCGGTTGCTGAACGCGATCGAAGGCGACGGCCGCCTCGATCGGCCGGGGCATCGGCTCGAACAGGGTTTCGCATTCACGGAGAACCTCCTCGGGATCACCAGGGGCCCCGCCCGCGGCTTCCTGCACGGGGTCTGGCTGGGTCATCCCCTCCATCCGCTGCTGACCGACGTCCCGATCGGCTCCTGGACGATGGCGCTGGTCCTGGACCTCACCGGGCAGAAGCGGGCGGCTCGCGCAGCCGTGGGAATCGGCCTCGCCGGAGCGCTGGCCGCGGCGGTGACCGGCCTGCACGACTGGCAGTACACGCATGACAACGCCCGGCGCGTCGGGCTGGTCCACGGCACACTCAACGCGCTCGCCATCGGCATGTACGGCTGGTCGTGGTGGCAGCGGGGCCGGGGACACCACCTGCGGGGGCGGCTCGCCGCCCTGCTCGGCTACCCCGTGATCGCGGTCAGCGGCTTCCTGGGCGGCGCGCTCACCTACCGCCACCAGATCGGGGTCGATCAGGCGGACAGACAGCTCGAACCACGCCGTTTCACCCCCGTGCTGGCCGAGCGCGACCTGACCGAGAAGAGCCCGCGCCGGGTGCGGGCGGGCGACGTGGAGGTCGTCCTGGTTCGCGCGGACGGCCGCATCCACGCTCTGGAGAACGCCTGCCCGCATCTGGGCGCTCCGCTCTCCCAGGGGTGGCTCAGGGACGGCTCCCTCACCTGCCCTTGGCACGGTTCCCAGTTCGAGCTGCACAGCGGGGAGAGCCTGAACGGCCCGGCCGTCGCACCCGCGCCCTGCCTGCAGACCCGCGTACGCGACGGGTGGATCGAGGTGCGCCGGGCGCCGGCGGTGGCTACCGCTCCCCCGGGCAGCACGCTGGTCCACCAGCAGGAGGTGCAGCCATGAGGAGGAGGTCGGAGGTGCTCACCGAGGTGCGGCAGGCGCCGGCCCTCCGGGAGCGCAAGACGGCGACGCGGGTGCTCGTGGAGCACCACGAGGTGCTGCGGGGGCTCATGCGACGCACGCAGGAGACGCCGCGCTCCCAGCCCGGACGGCGGCGCACGCTCGCCGACGAGCTGTTCGACGAGCTGTGGATGCACGAGCGCATCGAGGAGAAGATCTTCTATCCCGCGACGCGCGATGTCACCCCGGGCATCGCGGCGGCCTGGTCCGAGCACCGCCAGCTCAGCGACCAGCTCGCGGCCCTGGTGCGAGCCGACCCGCGGACCGAGCGGTTCGACCGGGAGCTGAGCGTGATGCACGACGCGCTGGAGTCGCACGCCCACCTGGACGAGGAGCAGGAGATGTTCCCCGAGGTCGAGCGCTTCATGGACGAAGAACGGCTCGTCGACCTGGGCGACCGGCTCCAGGCGCGTCTGGACACGCTGCGCTCGTCGCGGCGCGTCCGCGCGGTCCTTCGCCTGCAGCGGGCGCTGTTGCGCCTTACGGCCGGACGGGCGCGGCGGTGACGGCGGGAGGTCACGAGATCGGGCGAGGGCCGCTCACGACGGTCGTGATGCGGTACTCGGGGCTCGGCAGGCTGGCCACGCTCCTGGAGTATTTCGCCTTCGACCTGCCGAGGACGACGACCGCCGCCGGAGTCACGCTGATGGCCGGTCTGGCCGCCGCCCACGCTTACCTGATCGACGGCGGCACGGCCGACCCGGCCTATCTGAACGTGTACCGGGCGCTGATCGTCACCGGATCGCTGGTGGCGATCGCGCTGATGTCGCTGCCCGGCCCGGCCAGGGCCGGATGGCGGCTCGGCTCGCTGGTCTCGGTGGTGGCGCTCGCGGTGTACCTCGCCAGCCGCACCGCCGGCCTGCCCGGCATGCCGCTGCTCGCGGGGCGGTGGGACTGCCCCCTCGGCACGGTGACCATGGGCGTCGCGGCGCTGTTCCTCGCCCTGCACGGCAGCGTCCTCACCGGGGTCAACGTGGCCTATCCCCGGCGACGCGACTGGTACGACTGAGTGAGGCGACGGTGGACGTCTACGGCTTTCCCGCATGGCTCCGGGTCGAGCACTGGATCAACGCGCTGTTCATCACGCTGATGGTGCGCAGCGGAATCGAGATCCTGGCCACCCACCCCAAGCTGTACGGGCGCGACGACAGCAGGCCCGGCTCCGAGTGGGCGAGGTTCACCCGCAAGACCATGCCGAAGGACAAGCTGTACGACACGCTGGACGAGGAGGAGTCCTACTCCCCGATCATCTCCCTGCCGGGGCACAGGAATCTCGGCATGGGCCGGCACTGGCACTTCTTCGTCGCGATCGGCTGGGTCCTCGCCGGCGTGACCTACGTCGCGCTGCTGTTCGCCACCGGCCAGTGGCGCCGCTACATCCCGACGTCCTGGGGCATCCTCCCCCAGGCGTGGCACGACCTCCTCACCTACCTGAGCTTCCGGCTTCCCCCGCACCTGCCCGGCGAGCCGTTCGACGCGCTGCAGAAGCTGGCGTACGCGCTGGTGATCTTCGTGCTCGCGCCGGTCGCGATCCTGAGCGGGCTCGCGCAGTCACCCGCGGTCGACGCCCGCTTCCCCTGGTTCCTGCGGCTGTGGGGCGGCCGCCAGCGGGTGCGCAGCCTGCACTTCTTCGTCCTGCTCGCCTTCCTCGCCTTCACCGCCGTCCACCTGCTGATGCTCGCCGTCTGGGGCTGGGGCCGCGAGAACTCCCTCATGATCTTCGGGCACGGGGACGCGCCGGTGGGAGGTCTGTGGGTCTCGCTCGTCATCATCGCCGCGATCATCGGCGTGAACATCGCGGTGACCGTGTGGTCCCTGCGGCGTCCGCGCATGGTCCAGCGCGTCCTCGGCGCGGTGGTCATGGCGCTCCGCAGGGCGCTGCTCCGCCCCGCCACCTCTCACCAGCACTATCCGAAGGCGGCGGTGGCCGCCCAGCACCGGGTGAACGGCAAACCGCCGGACAGCGACACGTACAAGATCATGGCGGTGCACGACTTCGCGCCGTGGCGGCTCACTGTCGGCGGCCTGGTCGAAAACCCGGTGGTCCTCACGCTGGAGGACCTGCGGGCCCTGAACACCCGGCAGTCCCAGTGCGTGCTGCACCACTGCATCCAGGGCTGGTCGAGCGTCGGCGAGTGGACCGGCCTGCCGCTGCGCGACCTGCTCGACCTGGTCAGGCCGCTGCCGGAAGCCCGCTACATCTGCTTCCTGACCATGCAGGACAACGGGAGGGACGAGCCGAGCGCCCCCGGCGAGGGACACTTCTACGAAATCATCGATCTGGAGCTGGCCCATCACCCGCAGACCCTGCTGGCCTACGAGATGAACGGCGAGCCGCTGCCGATCGAGCACGGCGCCCCGCTGCGGCTGCGCCTGGAGAACCAGCTCGGTTTCAAGATGGCCAAGTGGATCCACGACATCGAGTTCCTGTCCGACTACCGGCTGGTCGGCGACGGGATGGGCGGCTGGCGCGAGGACAACGTCCACTTCGACATGGAGGTGGGCATCTGATGGCGCGGCCCGAGGTCATGCCGCTCGGCGGCAGCCAGCGGGAGCGGGTGCGCGCCCGTCTGCGCTCCGAGCACACCGTATGCCGGGCCTGCGGAGGCGTCGACCTCGTGATCGGCGACGCCCTGTTCCTCGGGTTCGTCTTCCACAGCGAGCCCACCGACGCGTACATGATCGGGCTCACCTGCGCCAACCCCTCGTGCCCGGCGAGGTATACCGGCATCAGGCTCCGGGCCCGGGAATTCCTGGACCGTTAGGGCGTGTCCGGCACCCCAGCCCTATCGGACGAGGGGGACACGCGGGCGCGGGACGGGCAGTCGGTCCATCAGCGGCAGTGCCTCCCGCAACCGCGCCCGCAGCGCCTCGTACCGCACGCGCTCGTCCGGCGCGAGCCGGCCCCTGGCGTGGTAGTGGGCCAGCCGCTCCAGCCTGCCCGCGATCGCGATGCCCCAGCGGACGCGGAAGTCGTAGACGCGCCCGCCGTCAGGCGGCCGCTCCGGGTCCGAGGCCAGCTCGCGCAGTTCGCCGACCCGGTTGAACAGCATGTCGAGGTCGGCGTCGACGCCCGCCACCCTCGTCTTGTGCGTTTGCTGGGTCATACTCGGGCCCGTGCCCGAGCCATCTGGGGACAAACAGGGCAAGTTACGACAAACCGGCGCGCCGGGCGCGCTCGACGACGTGCCCGATGACGTCCGCGACGCGGTCGACGTCCTCCTCCACGGACGTGTGACCGAGAGAGAAGCGCAATGAGCCACGGGCCCGCACGCCGTCCTGGCCCATCGCCAGCAGCACGTGGGACGGCTGGGCCACCCCGGCGGAGCAGGCCGAGCCGGTGGAGCACTCCACGCCCTTGGCGTCGAGGAGCATGAGCAGGGCGTCCCCCTCACAGCCGGGGAACGAGAAGTGGGCGTTGCCCGGCAGCCGGTTCACCGGGTCGCCGTTCAGCACCACGTCGGGCACGGCCCGCCGTACGCGCTCGATCAGGTCGTCACGGAGCGCCGACAGCCGCTCGGCCATGGCGGGCTGCCGCGCGACGGCCGTCTCGACCGCCGCCGCGAATCCGGCGATGGCCGGCGCGTCGAGAGTGCCGGAGCGGATGTCACGTTCCTGCCCGCCTCCGTGCAGGACCGGAACCGGATCGACGCCGCGGGCCAGCAGCAGCGCCCCCACACCCACGGGGCCGCCGACCTTGTGGCCGGAGACGGTCATGGCGTCGACGCCGGACTCGGCGAACGAGACCGGAAGCTGACCGACCGCCTGCACGGCGTCGGTGTGGAAGGGGATGCCGTACTCGTGCGCGATGGCGGCCAGCACGCGCACCGGCTGCACGGTGCCCACCTCGTTGTTGGCCCACATGACGCTCACGAGGGCCACGTCGTCCGGGTCGCGGGCGATGGCCTCGCGCAGCGTCTCCGGATGCACCCGGCCCTGCTCGTCCACCTCCAGCAGCTCGACGCGGGCGCCGTGGTTGTCGCCGAGCCAGTGGGCGGGGTCGAGGGCGGCGTGGTGCTCGACCGAGCTGATCAGGATCCTGGGCCGCTTCCTCGCCCAGTAGAGGCCCTTGATGGCGAGGTTGTCGGCCTCGGTGCCACCGGCCGTGAACACGACCTCGCTCGGGCGGGCGCCGAGCGCGCAGGCGATGGTCTCGCGCGATTCCTCGACGACCCGCCGGGCGCGGCGCCCGGCCGCGTGCAGGGACGAGGGATTGCCGACCTGTCCGAGCTGGGCCGTCATCGCCTGGATCGCCTCGGGCAGCATCGGCGTGGTCGAGGCATGGTCCAGATACGCAGCTCCCACGACCCCTCCCTGACACGTATTCAGCCCACCAAGCGTATCCGGGTAGATGGAGGACACCGATAACGTGTCGCAACTAAACCGTCCAGACGGTACAGTGGACGGCATGAGGAGGGACGAACTGCTGGACGCGGCCGAGGGCCTGCTCCAGGACCAGGGCGCCCAGGCCCTGACCCTGGCGGCGGTGGCCGAGCGCGCCGGCGTCAGCAAGGGCGGCCTCCTCTACCACTTCGCCAGCAAGGAAGCGCTCGTCAAAGGCATGATCGAGCGCCTGATCGCCGACTTCGACGCGCTGATCGAGGCGCAGTCGGAGAGCACCTACACCCGGGCGTACCTCGCCGCGACGTTCGAGGCCGTGGAGACCGGCCGGCTGCGACGATGGGCCGTGGTCACGGGCGCGGCCGGCGATCCCGAACTGCTCGCGCCGCTGCGCGGGGCGATGGCCCGCTGGATGCGGGACGGCCTGGACGACGAGCCCGATCCCCTGGCGTCCCAGGTCGTACGGCTGGCCTGTGAGGGCGTCTGGGAGGTCGCCACCCACTGTGCGGCGATCATCGACTACGCCGCGATCCGCGCCAGGCTGCTCGCCCTGCTGTAGCGCGTCTCTTGTAAGCCCCCGAACTCCCACTTGGTGGTCGCCCTTCCTTCCGGCATTGCCGTGAAAGGGCGACCTGCTGGTGTCTGCCCGTAAATCCGGGCTCGGAAACCCACTTGACACACCTGGAAAGGAAGCTGTGATGACCCGCGCTTTGAGGAAGGCCCGTCACGGGGCAGTCCTCACCTTCGTCCTGGCCGGCCTGATGTGTGGAACCTTCACCGTGCGCCTCCCGGCGCTGGCCGACCGGCTCCGCCTGCCGGAGTCGTCGGTCGGGCTCACCCTGCTCAGCTGGGGGCTCGGCGCGCTGCTCACCATGCAGGTCATGCGCGTCGTCCTGGCCAGGTTCGGCAGCCGCGGCGTCCTGCGCGCGGCCGCCCCTCTGTGCGCGGCGTCACTGGTCCTCGTCGCGTTCGCGCCGTCCTTCCCCGTGCTGGCCGTGGCCGCCGCGTTGTTCGGCATGGCCTTCGGCGCGGTCGACGTCGGCATGAACGCCCAGGGCTCGGCCGTCGAGCGCGCGTACGGCCGCCCGATCATGAGCGGCATGCACGCGGGATGGTGCGTCGGCGCGATCTCGGCGGGCCTGCTCGGCACGGCGGCCATCGCCCTGGGGCTGTCCCTCACCGCCCACATCCTGGTCGTCGCCCTGGTGTCGGTGCCGGCCGCGCTGGCTCTCAGCCGCATGCACCTGCCCGATGCCGCGCAGCGGACGGCCGGCGCCGCGTCGTCCGCCCGCTCCCGGCGCAGGCTGCCCGGGGTCGTCTACCTGCTCGGTGCGATCACCTTCGCCGCGTTCATGGTGGAGGGCGTCGTCGCCGACTGGAACGGCCTGTACCTCATCGGCACGCTGCACGCCTCCGAGGCGGTCGCCGCGCTCGGCTACCCGGTGTTCGAGGCGGGCATGCTGCTCGCCCGGCTGGCCGGTGACCGGCTGCGCGGCCGCTACGGCGCCCGCGGGCTGGTCGCGTTCTCCGGCGCCGCCACCGCGCTCACGTTCCTCGTGGTCATCGCCGCGCCGGTGACCATGGCGGCCGTGGCCGGGCTGTTCTTCATCGGGCTGTCGGTGGCGACGATCTCACCGATGGCGCTGTCGCTGGCGGGGACCGCGACGCCCGAGCCCGGCCCGGCGATCGCGCAGGCGAGCGCCATGGGCTACGCGGGCCTGCTGCTCGGTCCCGTGGTGATCGGCTTCCTGTCCAGCGCGGCGTCGCTGCGGGCCGCGATGGGTGTGGCGGTCGTCCTCGGCGTCGTCATCGCCGTGGCCGCACGACTGCTGCCCGCGTCCCGTACGGAGATCATCCCGCTGCCGGTCCGGCCGGGGGACGAGAAGACCCGCCTCCGCGCGGCCGCCTGACGCGTGGGCGGCGCTCAGGTCGGGGACTTCCGGGCCCGTGCCGTGTGGACACACGGCACGGGCCGGACGCGTCACTTGCGCTTGTCGACCTCCTCGGTGAGCTGCGGCACGACCTGGAACAGGTCGCCCACGACACCGAAGTCGGCGATCTCGAACAGGGGCGCCTCGGCGTCCTTGTTGATCACGACGATGGTCTTGGAGGTCTGCATGCCGGCCCGGTGCTGGATGGCCCCGGAGATGCCGGCCGCGATGTAGAGCTGCGGAGACACGGTCTTGCCCGTCTGCCCGACCTGGAACTGGTGCGGGTACCAGCCGGCGTCGGTCGCGGCACGCGAGGCGCCCACGGCCGCGCCGAGCGCGTCGGCGAGCTTCTCGATGATCGCGAAGTTCTCGCCCGAGCCCACGCCCCGGCCGCCGGAGACCACGATCGCGGCCTCGGTGAGCTCGGGACGGGCACCCTTCTCCTGGACGACCCGCTCGACGATCCTGGCCGCGCGGGCGGCGTCCGACAGCGCGACCTCCACCTTCTCCTCGGCGCCGGCCGCGGCGGCGGCGACGGGGGCGGTGCTGTTCGGGCGGACCGTGATGATCGGCGTGCCCTTGGTCACGCGGCTGTGGACGTTGACGCCGCCGCCGAAGATGGACTGCTCGGCGACGAAGCCCTCGCCGACGCCCACCGCGTCCGAGATCACACCGGAGTCCGTCTTGATCGCGAGGCGGCCGGCGATCTCCTTGCCCTCGCCGGTCGCGGCGAGGAAGACCGCGGCCGGGGAGCGCTCGGTCACCAGGTGCGCCAGCACCTCGGCCTTGGGCGCCGCCACGTAGTCGCCGATCTCGTCGGCCGCCGCCACGTAGATCTTCTCGGCGCCGTACTCGGCGAGCCTGGCCTTCGCGGCGTCGGAGTAGCCGGGGCCGGCCCATACGGCGGCCGGTGTGCCCAGCGACCGGGCCAGGGTCAGCAGTTCGAGGGTGACCTTCTTGACGTCACCGTCGACGTGCTCGACGAGAACCAGAATCTCACTCATCACGGGGCCCCTCAGATGAACTTCTTCGACGCGAGGAACTCGGCGGCCTTGGCCCCGCCGTCGCCCTCGTCCTTGATCACGGTGCCCGCGGCACGCGGCGGGGCGGCGGCGAACTCGACGACCTCGCTCCAGGAGTTCGCCAGGCCCACCTGGTCGGCCGCGATCTCCGCGTCGGCGACGCCGAGCGTCTCGACGGGCTTCTTCTTGGCGGCCATGATGCCCTTGAACGACGGGTAGCGCGGCTCGTTGATCTTCTCGACCACGGACACGACGGCGGGCAGCGACGCCTCGACCTTGTCGTAGCCGTAGTCGGTGATCCGCTCGACCCGGATCGAGGTGCCATCGACCTCGACCTTGCTGGCGAGCGTGAGCTGCGGGGCGCCGAGCCGCTCGGCCAGCATCGCGGCGAGCATGCCGGTGCGGGCGTCGGTCGACTCGGAACCCAGGATGACCAGGTCGTAGCCGATCTTCTTCAGGGCCTGGGAGATGGCGTAGGAGGTGCCCAGGGCGTCCGAGCCGTGCAGCGCGTCGTCGTGCAGGTGCACCGCCTTGTCGGCGCCCATCGCCAGGGCCTTGCGGATGGTCTCGGTCGCCTTGGCTGGACCCATGCTGAGGACGGTGACCTCGCCCCCATGGGCCTCCTTGAGCCGCAGCGCCTCCTCGACCGCGTACTCGTCGAGCTCGTTCACGACGCCGTCGGCGGCGTCGCGGTCGAGCGTCTTGTCATCGGACCTCAGCTTGCGCTCGGTCGCCGTGTCGGGGACCTGCTTCACGCAGACGACGATGTTCATGGCCGGTGGCCGACCTCCCCTTTCCGTACGGCTGACGCCGCGGTTCTCGGTACGTGGCGCGGGGTACGCGCACGTGATGCAAGACTGCCAGGTGCTCGCGGGCGCGCCTGTGCAGGTGGCCCGGGTGTCGAGATGACCCTGGTCCCCCCAGGCGGTATGTTACCCGTCGGTAGCTTAGGTGCAAACCTCCAGGTTTTTACGGCCGCGTCCTTCGGTTGAGGAATTCCCAGAACCCGGCCAGGCCCCACCCTACCGAACTATGTTCCAGAGGCCTCGGGGAGGTCCCTGTTGCCGGGACATCAGGGGCGGACCCGCGAGCGGAAGGTACGGCGGTAGGCGTCCGGAGGCACGCCCACCGTGCGGTTGAAGTGCCGGCGCAGCGTCGTGGCGGTGCCCATGCCGGTGGCCTCGGCGATGGTGTCGATGCCGTCGTCCGTGGTCTCCAGCAACTCCTGGGCGTGGCGGATCCGCTGGGTCAGCAGCCATTGCAGCGGGGTGGTGCCGGTCACCGACCTGAAGTGGCGGTTGAGGTTGCGCGAGCTCATCCGCGCCCGGCGGGCCAGGTCCTCCACGGTCAGCGGCCGGTCCAGCCGTTCGATCACCCAGGGGAACAGATCGGCGAGTGGGTGGTTGCCCGGGGCCGGCACCGGCGTGGTGACGAACTGCGACTGGCCGCCGTCCCGGTGCGGGGGCACGACCAGGCGGCGGGCGACCGCGTTGGCGACCGACGAACCGTGGTCGAGGCGGACGAGGTGCAGGCACAGGTCCATGGCCGCGGCCTTGCCGGCGGAGGTGAGCACGCTGCCGCCGTCCACGAACAGGACGTCCGGGTCCACCTGCACGTGAGGGTGGCGGGCGGCCAGGTCTCGGGTGTGCGCCCAGTGGGTGGTCGCCCGCTTCCCGTCCAGCAGGCCGGCGGCGGCCAGCACGAACGCGCCCGTGCAGAGGGAGGCCACGCGTGCGCCCGACTCGTGGGCCGTGCGCACCGCGTCGACCAGATCGGCGGGCGGATCGACGTCGACGTCCGCCCACCCCGGGACGATCACGGTGTGCGCCTGCCGGAGCCGGTCGAGGCCGTGGTCGGGCTCCAGCAGGAACCGCCCGGCCCGCACGGCGCCCGGCCCGCAGACGACGAGGTCATACCAGGGATCGGCCAAGCCGGGGTCGGTCCCGAAGACCTCGTACGCCAGGGACAGCTCGAAGTGCAGCATTCCGTCGGTGACGGCCAGCGCGACAGTGATCACGTCCGAAATTGTACGAGTGATGGCGTTCCAGACACTCACGGTGGGATGCCCGTGATCGCCAGGATGTTCACAACAGATCGCGGCAGATCATGAAATAGAAGGAGAACCCATGGGATCGGGGCTCACGGTGGCGGTGTTCGGCGCGTACGGGCACACCGGGCGGTTCGTGGTGGCGGATCTGCTCGAGCGCGGGTTCGTTCCGGTTCCGTCCGGGCGCGACGCCGGCAAGCTGACGAAGCTGGCGTCCGAATCCGGGCTGGAGGCCCGCCAGGCGTCGGTCGACGACCCCGCCTCGCTCGACCGCGCACTGGCCGGCGCGGCGGCGGTGATCAACTGTGCCGGTCCCTTCGCCACGACGGCCGCGCCTGTGATCGAGGCGGCACTGCGCGCGGGGATCCCCTACGTGGACGTGGCGGCCGAGATCGAGGCCAACGCCGACACCTTCCGGCACTTCACGGACCGCGCCCGCGCCGCGGGAGCGGTGGTCGTCCCCGCGATGGCCTTCTACGGCGGCCTCGGCGACCTGCTGGCGACCGCCGCGATGGGCGACTGGAGCACGGCCGACGAGGCGCACGTCGCGTACGGGCTGAGCAGTTGGCACCCCACCGCCGGGACACGCGCATCGGGCACGGTCTCCGGGCAGCGGCGCGCCGGCCGGCGCGTCCGTTACAGGAACGGCCGGCTGGAGTATCACCACGACGACCTGCCGACCCTGGAGTGGCCCTTCCCCGGCCCGATGGGGCCTCGTGCCGTCATCGGGGAGTTCACGATGGCCGACGTCGTCACCATTCCCAGCCACCTGTCCATCCCCGACGTGCGCACCTACATGACGGTCGAGGCGGCCAGGGACCTGTCGGCCCCGGACACGCCGGCGCCCGCCCCCGTCGACCAGCACGGGCGGTCCGCGCAGACCTTCCTCGTCGACGTCGTCGTGCGCTCCGGCGGGGCCGAACGGCGCGCCATGGCGAGCGGCCAGGACATCTACGCCGTCACCGCGCCGCTCGCGGTGGAGGCGGTCGGCCGCATCCTCAGCGGGCGGACCAGGACCGACGGCGTCGCCTCCGCCGGCGAGATCTTCGACGCCCCCGAGTTCCTCCGCGCGCTGTCCCCGCACATCTCACTGGAACTGCGTCCCTAGCGCTGTGCGGCGACGCCGCGGGTGCCCAGGCCGGAGCGGCAGCCGGCAGCCGGTGACTGGTTCATCGCACAGGCGACGTACAAGGACGCCGAGGGTCACGCCCGGCCGCGGCGCCGAGGCCGCGCACACCCTGTCCGTCCTCGGCGAGCTCGGCTACCACCGGCAGGAGCAGGACACGATGCTGCTCAGCGTGGTGCGTCACCTCGACGCGGCCGAGCGGGCGGGCGGCCCGGTCGAACGCGCCGAGGCGTACGCGAACTTCGCCGTCGTGGCCGCCCTCGCCGGGTCCGAGGCGGTGGCCCGGCACTACGGCCGCCTCGCCGACGAGGAGATCGCCACGGTGCCGGACCCGGTGGCGGTCTCCCGTGCCCCTCTCGTGCGCGGGCTGCGGCTCACCGCGGAGGGGCGGTTCACCGCCGCGCAGCGGGTCCTCACGCTGGCCCGCCGTCATCCCGCCGATCCCCGGCTCGCGGAGCACTGCCTCGGGCTCCTCGCCGACCTGGAGATCCAGCGAGGGCGCTACGCGGCCGCCGCGCCGCTGATGGCGGCGGTGGCCGAGACGTCGGTCGCCCGGATGGGCGAGACCCTTTCCGGTTACTGGGGCCTGACCGGGCAGGCGGAGGCGCTGCTGCGGCTCGCCGATCGTGACCCTGCCGACGTGAGCGCGGTCCTGAAATCCGCCGAGGAGGCGACACGGGCGTTGCCCGCGCTCGGCGAGGACCACTTCGCCCGGGCCGGGGCCAAGATCCCCGAGATCCAGCGGCTGCGGCTCGGCGTGGCACAGGCCCGGTTCCACCTGCTCGGCGACGACGCGCCCGCCGCCCGCCCGGCGCTGGACGACGCGCTGCGTACGGCCGACCGGCCGGACATGCCGCTCAGGGGCACCCTCGAGGCGTGGACGGGGCTGGCCGAGGTGCTCTGGGCGCTGGAGGCGGACGACCCGGCCGTACGGAGAGTGCTGCGCCACATGGCCCGGCTGGCTCGCCGTACCCCGTCGGCGGTTTGCCCGGCGTCACCGGCCGCCCGAGCCTTCAGCCGGCGAGAACGTAGCCCCCCACCGAGGACGGGATGACGAAGGAGTCGAGCCGGCGCAACTGGTGCGTGGCGCGGTTCACCCGATACCAGGTGTGCGTCCTGCGCAGGTCACCGTGCACGTGACGGTCGGACCGGGTCAGGACGTCGAGGTGGCCCGCTCTGTCCCAGCGCGCCTTCAAGGCCTCCTCGCCCGCGTGAAGCCGGATGGGGATGCTGCTCTTCTTCGCCGTGGCCAGGTTGCGGGTGAGGACCACGTTCTTGACGGAACCGCCGGCCTTCGTCCACTTCGGCGAGGCCACCGTGACGCCGTCGGGGCCGAGGTCACCCCGCATGTAGACGGACCGGCGCAATTTCACCGACCAGGTGCCGGTCGCGTAGAGCACCGCCGTCCGGTTGTCGCCGGCCATCATGCGCTTCCCGTCCGGGCTGAAGTCCCAGGACTGGTCCCCCCTCGGCAGCGTGAAGACCTTTCCACTGGTCGTGTCCGCGATTCGCTCGATCTCCCATTCGGCGGCGTTCACGCCGCGCATGCCGACGAACCGGCCGCCCGGGGAGAGCGTCAGCGCGTTCATCTGGAGGTCGTCCGGCCATGTCACCGCGGGGATCTCACGTGCCCTGCCGGTGGCGGCCTCCCAGATCGTGAGCACGCCGTCCTTCCCCGCGAAGTACGCGGCCTGGGCGCCGTCCTGGGAGACCGCGACGACGGCGGCGACGGTGTACTCGCCGGGCGCCACGGTCCTGCGTGCGCCGGGGAGCGCGACGACGCGGCCGTTGCTCAGCCAGAGCTTCAACGGGCCGCACGGCTGCCGGCCGCCGTCGGCCTGAAGACAGGACCCGAGACCCGCGTAACGGATCACGGGCTTGGCCGCCGCGGCCTCGGCCTGGGGGATCGTGACGAACGTCGCGGCGGCCGTCGCCGCGGCCAGCGCTACTCGGGACAGCATTTCGACATCTTCGCATAATGCGGATATCAAGGATCTCGGTCGCATCCGGGGACGTGCAGGGCGGCAGCGGGTTCAGCTCGCGAACACGAGCATCACGAGCAGGAACAGGACGGTCCCGACGGCCATGAGGAGCGTCGCCGTGCTGAACAACGCGGAAAGCAGCGCCCACACCGCGACGGCCCCGGCGCCGCCCGCGAGGTCCACCACAAGCCGCCGCCTGGACTTCCCCAGCAGCCCGAACCCCGCGTCCACCAGCAGGCCGATGCCGTAGAGCACCAGCAGGAGAAGCGACACCTCGGGGAGGTTGGCGCGCGCGGCGGCGGCGAAAAGGCCGACGACCACCGCGGAGCCGATCACCCAGCGGCGGTGCAGCCTCTCCCGGCGCGCGGCACGCGTCTCGTCCACCTCTCCCCGCCGGGGACGCCGGGAGGGCCCGCGCTCGCTCTGCCGCTCACCACTGGGCCGCCGATCACCGGGCCGCCACTCCTGGGTCGGCGCCTCGGACAGCGCGGGCCGCGCCGGCTCGATCCCGTCCAGCGCCGGCGCCGCCTCCTTGAGGAGCCCGGTCAGCTCCTCCGTCGCCGGCCGGTCCGCCGGGTCGGTGCTCAGGCACCGCTCCAGGAGCGGCACGAGCCAGGACGGCACGCCCGACAGGTCGGGCTCGCGGTGGACGACCCGGTAGGCGATCGCCGCGGCCGGCCCCGTCCCGTACGGCTGCCGCCCCGACGCGGCGAAGGCCAGCGTCGCCCCCCAGGCGAACACGTCGGCCTCCGGCCCGGCGTCCCGGCCCTCCAGCACCTCGGGGGCCAGGTAGCCGGGCGTTCCGGCCACCGCGCCCGACGCGGTGACCGAGGCCGACTCCAGCGCGCAGGCGATGCCGAAGTCGATCACGTACGGCTCGGCCTCGGAGACGATCACGTTCGCCGGCTTGAGGTCGCGGTGGACGACGCCGGCCGCGTGGATGGACTCCAGCGCCTCCGCCAGCCCCAGGGCGAGCCGCAGCAGGCCGGCCCCGGCGACGGGACCGTCATTGGCCACGACCGTGCTGAGCGGCCTGCCCTGCACGTACCGCGTGACGATGTAGGGCCGCTCCCCCGACAGCGAGGCGTCCAGCACCTCGGCGACGTGCGCCCCGCGAACCCGCCGCATCGTCTCCACCTCGCGGGCGAGACGGGCGATCGCGAAGCCGTCCGAGGCGACGTGGGGATGCAGGACCTTCACGGCGACCGTACGCCCGTCGGGATCGAGCGCGAGGTGGACCTCTCCGAACCCCCCGGCGCCGAGCGCGGAGACCAGACGATAGGGACCAAGCTGTTCCTGAGTACCCAAGTTGTGTCTCCCCCGCTTCGCCGTACGGGACCGGGTGGGTCAGGTCCAGAAGGTCAGGAAGCGCAGGCCGATCCTGTCCATGAAGTCCCCGACCACGCCGCCGATCAGGTTGACGACCGTGTCCTGGCCCCTCTGCTTGAGATCCGCGACGATGTGGTCCACCGCCACGGACGGCGGCCGCCAGGGGACCCAGGAGGCGTCCGCGGACAGCGCCGTCATGACCGCGAACAGCGCGACCGTGCCGACCGCGATCGTCACGATCATTCCCGCTCCGGGGCTCCGGATCACCGCGCTCAGCGTCCGGGACACGGCCTTGCGGGGGGCCTTCCCTCCGGGGAGGAGGAACAGCCCGGCCACGAAGGCTCCCGCGGCGTACGCGGCGGCGGGGTCGGGCCTGACTCCGCCGAGGTAGTGGAAGCCGCCCCACACGCACATCGCGAACATCGCGGCCAGCGGGACCTGGACCACCGTCGCCAGCCCGGCCTTGATCAGCGCCCACGGCGTGCCGAGCACCGCGAGGAGCGGGTCGGTCCCGCTCGCGCCCCGCGTGGCCCGGCGGTCGGCGAGGTCGCCGATCAGGTACTGCCCCACCCGCAGGCACAGCGCCGCCACGACGGCGAACAGGCCCACCACGACCGGCAGCAGGCAGGCCAGCGCCACAAGCGTGGCCAGCAGCAGGGCCGCGAGCACCGGATGCGGCGCCCGGTAGGGGGTCCGCTTCCGCTCGGGTTCGTACGGCGCGGCGGGAGCCGGCGGCGGCGCGACCCGGGGCTCCGGGTAGCCGGCCACCCGCTGGTCGGGATACGGCGGCGGCGGGTACACCGCGGGCTGGTACGGCGGCGGGGGCGGGCCCCCCTGTCCGTACGGCGGGGCCTGCGGATGCGCCGGCGGCGGCGCGGACACCGGGCGGCGCTGCCTGGGCGCCCGGGGCTCCCGGGGCTCCCGGCGGGGCCGTTCCGGCTCCACGTAGTTCACCGGCGGCAGCAGGTCGGAGTAGCTGTCCTCGTTCGCCGGGAGCTTGCTGGTCCGGCTCGCGCCGCCTCCGTTCACCCGGCCGCCCGCGTCCGTCCGCGCCACCTCGTCGAGCACCCGCGTGCCGTCGAGGATGCGCGTCCCGCCGTCACGCGGCGTCTCGCGGGCGCTCTCCTGGAGCACGGTGACCGAGGGATCGAGCGAGCGGCTGTGCCGCAGCAGCGACGCGGCGCTGGGACGCGACGAGGCGTCGGACGCCAGGGCGAGGCGCAGCCAGCCCCGCAGCCAGGCCGGCGCGAGGTCCACCTGCGCCTTGCCTTCGAGGATGTTGTAACAGACCGACTCGAACGTGCCCGAGCCGAACGGCGCCTTGCCGGTGGCCGCGAAGAAGACCGTGGCCGCCAGCGCGTGCACGTCGGCGGCCTGGGTGATCTCGGTGTCCCGGATGATCTCCGGGGCGAGGTAGCCGGGCGTGCCGACGAACATCCCGGTCTGGGTCAGCCGCGTGGCGTTGACCAGATGGGCGATGCCGAAGTCGATCACCAGCGGCTCGCCGTCCACGAGCATCACGTTGGCCGGCTTGAGGTCGCGGTGGATGACCTCGGCCGCGTGGATGGCGACCAGGGCCTCGCACAGGCCCACCGCGAGCCGGATCACGTTGTCGTCGGCGAGCGGCCCGTCCTCCAGCACCGTCTGCTCTAACGTCCGTCCGGGGGCGTACCGCGTCACGATGTACGGCGCCGCGCCGGTCAGGTCGGCGTCGAGCACCTCGGCGACGCGCCTGCTGCGCACCCGCCGCATGGTCTCGACCTCGCGGGTGAGCCGGTCGCGGGCCTTGAGGTCGGTCGCGACGTGCGGGTGCAGGACCTTGACCGCGACCTCGCGTCCCTCCGTGTCCAGGCCGAGATGGACCACCCCCATGCCGCCCTCGCCGAGCTGCCGCAGCAGCCGGTAGGGCCCGATCCTCTCGGGAGCCTCAGTAGCCGACATGTCGTCCCCCGTCACCCATTCCCCGCCTGGTTACGCAGGTCTTCCAGCCGTTCCTGTATTGACAGAACGTCGATCGGGCCCCAGAAGTGCCCTGCTGTCTGTTTACCCAGGAGGCTGGAGATCGCGATCGCCGCCGTCAGCACCGCGAGTGCGCCGACCCCCCAGGCGAGTCCCTTGGCCGCTCCCTCGCCGGGCACCAGCGAGGCGAGCGTCCGCCGCATCTGCCTGCTCGGGCCCACCACCCCGGGCCCCGCGCAGATCGTCCACAGCGCCGTCGCGACCCCCCAGCTCAGCGCCGCGATCCGGAGCGCGGGCGTGTCGCCGAAGAGGACGGTGAGCAGCAGCGTCACCGGCAGCCCCAGGACCAGCGCGTACGGCACGAGCGCGATCGTGACGCCGATCGACTTGACGAGCTCCGCGGGACGGCTCAGCACGCGCAGCACGTCGGCCGCCGCGGCGCCGGCCGGACGGCGGGAGTTGAGGTGCGGCTGGGCCATGTCGGCGGCCCGCAGCAGCACCGCGACCGGCACGGCCACCAGGCACACCAGCAGCGGCGCCATGACCGCGAGAGACGTCATCACGACGAGCAGCAGCGCGCTCGTCACGCCGTACGCCCTCGAGCGCTGCAGCAGCCCCCCGGACGGGAACGGCATGGGCGGCACGGTCGGCGGCGGCACCCGCACCGTCGGCATGAACGGCGCGGGGTTCGGCTGGTGGATGTGCGGAGTCCGCTCGTAGATCTCCGGCACGCTCCCGAACAGGGCCCGCTCACGCGCCGCCGCGTCCCCGTGCTCGCCGATCCCCTGGTGAGGGGACGCCGCGCCGCGCGGTCCCATGGTGTCGCCGGTGACGGCCTGGCGCACCTCCTCGGAGGTCACCCGGCGCGTGGGGATGTCACCCTCCGGGCGCAGCATCGGCGTCTGCCACTCGTCCGGCTGGGCGCGCGGCGGCACGGGCCCGCCGGTGACCGGGCCGGAGACGGGAGCCGGGCCCGTCCCGGGAGCGCCGGGGAACGCCGACGGGCCGGTGGTGCGGGGCGGGGGCATCCTGGTCGGGATGTCGCCCTCCGCGGGGCCCTGTATCGAACCCTGTGCCGGACTCCCGGGCGGGCCTGACGGTCCGAGGCCCGCCCTGCGCAGGTCCTCTCCGGTCACCCGTACGGTCGGGAAGGGGTCGCCGCCCTGGCCGCCCTGACCGCCCTGGCCGCCCTGGGGCGTCTCGCGCAGCAGCGAGACGAACTCCTCGGCCCGGCCGCCCGCGGTGGACGGCGTGACCGGCGGCGTCGCCACGGGCGCCACGGGCGGGGTCACCGGCGGCACCGGCGACCCGGTGGACGGCGCGCCGGCGACCGGCCTGCCCGGAAGGGACGGGTTCGCCACCGGTGCGCCACCGGTGGGCGGACCGCCCGCGGAGCCGAAGCCGGGCACCTGCTGGCCGCCCGTGTCGTCGACGTTGGGCACCGTGGTGATCTCGTCGGGCACCCGGGGCCTGCCGCCCGGAGACTGGGGCATGAGCCGCGCGAGCTGCCGCACGAGCTCGGCCGCCGTCGGCCGCCTGGCCGGGTCGCGGTTGAACGCGGCGCGCAGCATCGGCTGGATCGGCGCGGGGGCCGCCTCGACGTTGGCCCGGCCGGAGGTGATGTTGAAGAAGATCATCTCCAGCGTGCCCTTGCCGAACGGCGGCTGACCGGTGGCGGCGTAGAGCACGGTGCCCGCCCAGGCGTGCACGTCCACCTGCGGCCCGGCCTCGTGGCCCTCGATGATCTCCGGGGCGAGGTAGCCGGGCGTGCCGATGAACATGCCGGTCTGGGTGAGCCGGGTGGCGTCGACCGCCTGCGCGATGCCGAAGTCGATCAGCACCGGCTGGCCGTCCAGCATCAGCACGTTGCCCGGCTTCAGGTCGCGGTGGATGACCCCCGCGGCGTGCACGGCGGCGAGGGCCTGGGCCACCCCGACGGCCACCTTGAGCACAGCGCCGAGGGGCAGCGGCCCGTCGTTCTTGACGACCTCGTCGAGCGGCCGTCCCGGCACGTAGCGGGTGACGATGTACGGCCTGCGCCCGGTGACGTCGGCGTCGACGACCTCCGCGATGTTCGGCCCGCGCACCCGCCGCATGGTCTCGACCTCGCGCGACAGACGTCTGCGCGCGACGTCGTCGCCCGCCACCTCCGAGCGCAGGACCTTGACGGCCACCTGCCTGCCCTGCGGGTCGAGGGCGAGGTGAACCACGCCCATGCCGCCCTCACCGAGCCGCCTCAGCAGCCGGTACGGGCCCAGTCGGTCGTCCTGATTCATCGCCTAAGCACCATACCGACTAAAAGAACGCCCATGAGTGAACCATCGCGCCACATCTCCGCTCCGCACAACGGAGGAGAGACGCAAACGGGTTCCAGGCGGACGGTCAAACGGTGAGCGCGAGGACCTCCCCCTGGGCCGCCGCGACCAGCGCCTCGCCGGAAAGCGCCAGCTTGGAGCGGCGGACGCCGCTGCCGATCACGACGAACGGCCGCCGGGTCACGTTTTCGTCAACGAGCACCGGCCAGCCCTCGGGCAGCCCGATCGGGGTGATGCCGCCGTACTCCATTCCGGTCAGTTCGACGGCCTCCGCCTGCGGGGCGAAGGACGCCTTCCGCGCGTCCAGGTGACGGCGCACGATCCCGTTGATGTCGGCCCGCCCGGTGGCCAGCACCATGACGGCGGCGTACCGCGTCTCCCCGCCCCGCTTCGCGGCGACGATGACGCAGTTGGCCGAGTCCTCCATCGCCACGCCGTACCGCTCGCAGAAGGCGGCGGTGTCGGAGAGTTCGGGGTCGATCCCGGCGACCTCCACCTTCACATCGAGAGAGGCGACGGCTTTGGCGACCGGATCGGCGAGCAGGTCCGGCCGGTCGGACGCGGGAACCCATTCGAGCGGCATTCAGCCCTCCTTGACGGCTCGCTCGTGCAGTCGGGTGACCACCTTACGGGCCGACTCCAGTGCCCCCGCCTGCCAGGCGATGAGGTGGGTGAGCCAGTCGCCCGCGAAGTACACCCGCCCGGCCGGTTCCTGCAGGAGCGCGAAGGCGCCCTCGTAGGAGGGCCAGGCGACCCAGGCGCCCTCGCTGTACGGCTGCCGCTGCCAGGCGATCGAGACGCTGGACAGCAGCTCCGACCGGTACTTCTCGCCGTGGATCTTCTTGCCCTGCGTGAGCGCCCGCCGCTGCCGCTCCGCGTGGGCGAGACGGCCGTACGCGTCGGCGTCCTCGTCGAGGTTGTAGTAGCCGACGACCAGCCCGCGCGTGCCGTGGAAACCGTACGAGGGGTACCAGATGTGGGCGATGTCCAGGTCGGTCTCGGTGATGCCGCCGTAGATGCGGTCGTCGGTCTCCCACCAGCGGCGGCGGTACTCCAGCCCGATCTTCCCGGCCGACACGGGGGTGGGCGTGCGCAGGGCCGCGACGACGCGGGCGTCCAGGTTGCCGGGGACCCGCGCGAGCACGTGGGGCGGCAGGGCCGCGACGCAGTAGTCCGCGCGGGTGCGGCCGCCCGTGTGCTCGACCTCCACGCCGTCGGGCAGATTGGTGATCTTCTTCACCTCGGTCGAGGTGCGGATGCGGTCGCGGCCGACGGCGTCGGCCAGCGCGACCGCGATGGCGTCCATGCCGCCGACCGGCTGGAACATCGGCATGGCCTGCTCGAAACCGAACGGGAACGCGATCGACCGGCCGAGTCCGTAGCCGAGCACCTCCGACAGGGCCGGCGGGCCGCCGAGCGGCACCCCCGCGCCGGCGCCGGGGTACGTCGCGAAGCCCCTGCGCTCCGACCCCGTGTAGACGTAGCGCCTGCCGATGTCGCCGAACTCCGACAGGAAGTGGAGCAGGCGGTCCTTGTCCGCCGCCGACAGCCGCCGGTCCAGCGCGCCGGTCCTGGTGGCCTTGGCCAGCAGCTCGCTGATGTAGCCGTAGGTGTCGGCACGCGCGGTACGGGCCCGCACCGGGGCCTTCATCACGTGGTTGTAGACGTACGCGCCGGAGTTCTCGTTGACGAACAACTCGATGGGCACGCCCAGCTCACGGCAGTAGTCGAGGGTGACCATCCACTGGGCGATGCGGGCCGGCCCGGCGTTGAAGTAGACGCCCTCCCCGAATTTCGCCTCCTGTGTCTCACCGGACAGCTCGGGCAGCCGGTCGCCGCCGCGCAGCGTGAGGCTGCGCCCGCCGACCCGGTCCCTGGCCTCCAGAATCGTGCAGTCGTACCCCGCCTTGCCGAGTTCGTAGGCGGTGGCCAGGCCGGCGATCCCCGCGCCGAGGATCACCACGGACCCGGCGCCCCTCCCGCTGAGCGCGAAGTCGGAGCGGCTCGGCGGCGTGTAGTCCTTCGGCTGTTGGTCGGGCGCGAGCCCGAGGGCGCCCATGGCCGCGTACATCGCCCCGGCGCCTCCGGCCGCGCCGACCCCCACCAGGAAGGCGCGCCGCGTCAGCGCACCCGTACGTTCACGGGTCACGCCGTCACTGCCCACCCTGCCTGCTCTTTCTTCTTGGGGGGAAACCGGATCCGGGGGGATCCGGTGTCAGCCGTACCGGCCGCTGCCGCAGGCCACCTGACCGCCGATCATGGAAAAGATACCGAACAACGCCATGATCTCGTGGTAGTCGCCCGTGGTGAACTCCGTGTGCCGGGGCCCGGCGAGCCGCACGCCGGGCACGATCGAGCAGGCCGCGGCGATGGCGGTGGAGTTCCACTCCACGCCCAGCGTGTACGGCGGCTCGACCACGTAGGGCCGGAAGTCCGGCAGCCGGCCCAGGGCGCGCGCCGTGGCCTCGCGGATGCGCCGCCAGGCGACCGCGGGGGGCAGCAGCTCGGCGGAGAACTTGTCGATGCCCTTCTTCACGGCCACCGTCTCGACGTCGCCGAGCAGTTCCCCGGCCTCCTCGCACACCGCCTCGTCGCCGGTGACGAGCGCGACCGGCACGCCCATCGAGCCCGCGAAGCCGGCCACCAGCCGGGTCTCGCCGCAGATCTCGCCGTTCAGGTAGACGTTGTGGATCTCCTTGCCCATCCACGTGTGGTTGAGCACCCCGTGCGGCACGCCCGCGCGCGCGTGGTACCCCGCGAAGCAGGCGGCGGCCATGTCGGGCGCCAGGCCCTGCCCCATGCGGTGCGGCTTGCCCGGACCCCTGACCAGCGTGGCCCGCTCGTCCAGCAGGTCGATCCTGAGGTTCTTGGTGGACCCGTGCGCGTCGTTCACCAGCACGGACGCGGCGCCCGCGTCGAAGGCGCCCTGGACGACCGCGTTGGCGTCCCCGGTCATCAGCTCGCAGCCCCGCTCGTACCCCCGGCCCCCGAGGTGCATCTCCTCGGGATCGGTCAGCCCGGTGACCCCCTCCATGTCCACCGACAGGTAGATCTTCATCGTTCCCCCCACGTCTCCACCCGGCGCGCCTCGTCCTCCGTCATCAGCCCGACGTGCTCACCGACGTACGCCTCGACCCGGGCGCGCCAGGGCTCCGGGATCTCCCGGAGCGCGGGCGGATAACAGTGCTCCAGCCACCGTACGGACTCCGGGGTCGCCCCGAGGAACTCCGCCGCCCTGGCGAAGGGGGTCTCCTCGATGCCCGGGACGTGCGCGCACCCGTATTCGATGGTCTCCTGGCCACCGTACGGCGGCGGCTCCTGCCATACGCGCGCGGCGGGCATCGCGGCGGTGATCGGCGTGTTCAGCGGCCGCCGCTCCACGGCCGCCAGGATCAGCTCCTTGCGCAGGCACTTGGAGCACTTGGCGCAGGGGCCGTCCATGTCCCCGCGCAGGCACCAGCGGACCAGGTGCGCGAGGTCGGACTCCATCGCCATCCGCATGGTCACGGGCTCGCTCAGGCCGCCGGCCGGGAGGACCATCGCGACGCCGGCCGCGGCGTACAGGCGGCCCCACGGGCCGTCGGCCGCCCACATGGGGTTGTCCGGGCTGTAGCGGTGGGTGTACCGCTCACCGCCCAGCCAGCGCGACCCCAGTTCGTGGCCGAAGGCGACGCCGCCGAGGTCGAGGTCGTCGGCCAGCAGCAGCGCGCCCGCCGTCACCGCCTGGTGCTCGGGGAACCCGGGCCGGGGCCGGCTCAGCACGAACTCGAGGTCCGACTGGACGACGTGCACCTCCCGCCCGGCCTTGTGGACGAGCTGCGCCAGCACCTCGGAGCGGTAGTGCGTCCACCGGTTGGGCACCCGAGGGTGGCTCACCCGCTGGAAGTGCACGAACGGCGCGTCGGGAAACATCGTGGCCACCGCCATCGAGTCCGCGCCCCCGCTGTAGGAGATCGCAAGCCGGGCGCCGGTCCGCGGATCCGCCCCGACCGGCCCGGCGTCCACGCCCCACCCCGTACGCAGCGCCTCGGCGAGCCCCGGGGAGATCGGCCGGTCGAAGGTCACCCGCCGCCTGGTCCACGGCGCGACGACGGTCCACGCGGCGACGGCGAGCAGGTCGGGGTGCGGGGACGCGCCGGCGGCCCCGGTCCGCACGTGACAGGAGTTGGTCCGCAGCTCGATCGGGTGACCGTCGGTGCAGGCTCCCGTGGTCTCGTCCTCCGCGTCGAGCAGGAAGACCAGGCGCCAGACCTCCGCGTCACGTGTCCACCGCACGCGCACGACCGGCTACCTCGCCCGTCCGGGAGCGCCGACCCGCGCCGACAGGTCGTCGATCGCCTGCCAGATGCGCATCTCGTTCTGCAGCAGCGTGTCCACCGCCTCGGCGGTCTCGGTGGCCAGCCGGTGCGCCTCGGCGGCCTTGGGGTCGGCGGTCGCCTTGGGCGGCGCGGCCGGCTTCACGGGCGTCGCGGCGGCCCGCCGCAGCCGGTCGACCTCGTCGCGCAGCGCCACGACCTCCCGGCGGAGCATCTGCACCTCCCACAGGGCGTCCTTGAGGTCCTGCCGGTGGTCGGGCTTGGAGACGTACCGGGAGTCGAGCCGGGACAGCAGCGCCCGCCGCAGCCGCGACAGGCCCAGCACTCGCAACCGCATCATGGGCCGCCACGATAGCGGCATTTTGGATCGTTTCTTGACGCAAAGTGCGGAGTCGCTCAGAGGTGGCTGGGAATCCGCCGTCCGCCGCCGCGCAATACAGTCTGCGGTTGTGCTGTACGGCAGATCGGTGGAAACGGCCGCGATCGACGAGCTGATCGATCGGGCGCGGAAGGGCTCCGGAGGCGCGCTGGTGCTGCGCGGCGAGGCCGGCGCCGGCAAGACGGCGCTGCTCGACCAGGCGGCCTCCCGGGGCGGCCCCATGCGCGTGCTGCGGACCACGGGGGTGGAGGCGGAGGCCGATCTGGCGTTCGCCGCCCTGCACCAGTTGCTGCTGCCGGTGACCGGGCTGCTCGACGCGCTGCCGGAACCGCAGGCCGAGGCCGTGCGCGGCGCGCTCGGGCTGGCCCCGGCCGGTTCCGGTGACCGGTTCCTGCTGGCGGCCGGGGTGCTGTCGCTGCTGGCCGAGGCCGCCGCGCCGGACGGGCTGATCTGCGTCGTCGACGACTTCCAGTGGGTGGACCGGCCGTCGGCCGACGCCCTGCTGTTCGCCGCCAGGCGGCTCGGCACCGAGCCGATCGCGATGCCGCTGGCCGTACGCGGCGACATGCCGGTGAAGGGCCTGCCCTCGCTGGAGATCGCCGGGCTGGCCGGACCGGCCGCCGCCGAACTGCTCGACGCCGGTTTCACGCTCGCGGCGCGGGTCCGGCGTGACCTCGTGGCGCTGACCGGGGGCAACCCGCTGGCGCTGCGCGAGACGGCCCGGCTGCTCACCCCCGCCCAGCGGGCGGGCCGGGAGCCGCTGCCCGATCCCCTGCCCGGCGGTGCCCAGCTCTTCGGCGACCGGGTGGCCGCGCTGTCGGCGGGGGCGCGGCTGACCGCCCTGCTGGCGGCGGTCGAGAGCGACGTCGACCTGGTGCTGCGGGCCGCCGGGCGGCTGGGCGCGGGCGAGGCCGCGCTGCCCGAGCTCGAGTCCGCCGGGCTCGTCGCCGTGTCCGGGACGCACGTGCGGTTCCGCCACCCGCTGATCCGGTCGGCGGTGCACGAGACGGCGTCCCCCGCCGGACGCCGCGAGGCGCACGCGGCGCTGGCCGAGCTGTCCGGCGGGGACCGGCGGGCCTGGCACCTTGCCGGGGCCGCGCTCGGTCAGGACGAATCGGTAGCCGCCGCGCTCGCGCTGGCCGCGGAGCGTGACCGGGACCGGGGCGGGTACGGCGCCGCCGCCACCGCCCTGACCAGGGCCGCCGAGCTCACCCCCGAACCGCTCGTGCGCGCCCGGCGGCTCAAGGACGCCGCCGTGGCCGCCTGGCTCGGCGGGCGTCCCGGCCAGGCGGAGTCCCTGCTGGCCGAGGCCCGTGAGTTCGCCGGGACGGACGCCGCGCTGACCATGGAGATCGCCCAGTTGCGGGGGCGGTTCGAGCTGAACTCCGGCGACGCCGCCGAGGCCGTGCGGATCCTGTCGGCGGGCGACACCCTGGACATGCTGGCCGACGCGGCGGAGGCGGCGTCGTACGTCGGCGACACCGCGGCCATCGTCGAGTTCGGGCGGCGGGCGGCGGCCTTCCCGGAGGGGTTCCTGCGCGACGTGCTCGCCGGCATCGGCGCGACGCTCGCCGGCGGCGACGGGCACGCCCTGCTCAGGCGGGCGCTCGGCCGCACGGGCGAGCTGCGCGAGGCGGCCGATTTCCTGTGGGCGTCGGCTGCGGCCAGCCATCTCGGCGAGGTGGACCTGTCCGCCGAGCTGGCCGAGCGGGCCGGGCGGGTGGCCAGGGTCTCCGGGATGACGGGCCAGTTGCCCGTGGTGCTGGAGTTCGTCGCCACCGCCGAACGGCTGGCCGGGCGCCTCGCGGAGAGCCGGGCCGTCTCCGAGGAGGGCCTGGAGCTGGCCCGCGAGGCCGGATACGCCAACACCGTGGCCGCGCACCTGGCCAACCTCGCGGCCGTGGCGGCCCTGCGCGGCGAGGAGGAGCCCTGCGGCCGGTACGCCAGGGAGGCGCTGGCCATCGCCGTCCCGCACCGGGTCGGCCTGCGCGCCGGACTCGCGGCGTACGCCCTGGCCATGCTCGACCTGTGCCTGGGCCGGTTCGGCGCGGCGCACGACCGGTTCACCGCGATCGTCACCGCGGGCTCCGGAACCGGTCATCCGACCGTGGTCTGGCGGAGCACGCCGGACCGGATCGAGGCCGCCGCCGGCGCGGGCGACGCCGACGCCGCCCTGGCGGCGCTGGAGGCGTACGAGCGCTGGTCGGCCCACGCGGGAACGGCCGAGTCGCGGGCGCTGCTCGCCCGGTGCCGCGGCCTGGTCCTGCCGGACGACCGGGCCGTCGAGGCGCTCGGCGAGGCGTCGCGGCTACACGCCAACCCGTTCGAGGCGGCCAGGACGGGGCTCCTGCTGGGCGAGCGGCTGCGCCGCACGCACCGGCCGGGAGAGGCCAGGGTGCACCTGCGCGCGGCGCTGGAGACGTTCCGGCGCGCGGGAGCCGCTCCGTGGGCGCGGCGTGCGTACAGCGAGCTGCGCGCGGCGGGCGAGAGCGTCCGGCGGGAGAAGGACGCGCCGGCGACGCCCGAGGTGGCGCCGGATGTTCGGGGAACGGCGCTGGACGCGCTCACCCCGCAGGAACTGCGCATCGCCACCCTGGTGGCGGACGGCGCGACCAGCAAGGAGATCGCCGCCCGGCTGTTCCTCAGCCCGCGCACGGTCGAATACCACCTGTACAAGATCTATCCGAAGCTCGGCATCACCTCGCGTACTGAACTGGCGCGGCTAGTAGTTCTACGGAAGGCGCCGGCGGCCCCGCACAGCATGCTTTAGCCCATGCCAAACATCTGGAGTGAAGAGTTCGGGGCCGCGGCCGACGCGCCGATCGTGCTGGTGATGGGTTCGATGTCGCAGGGGATCCTGTGGCCGGACGAGTTCGTGGGCCGGCTGACCGCCGGCGGCCGGCGCGTGATCCGTTACGACCACCGCGACACCGGGATGTCCGACGTCGTCGACTTCGAGAAGGATCCGTACACATGGGACGACATCAAGGACGACGTGCTGCGGGTGATGGACGCGCACGGGCTGGACAGCGCGCATCTGGTCGGCCATTCGGCGGGCGGGCTGCTCGGGCAGCTGATCGCGGTGGAGCGGCCGGAGCGCGTGCGGACGCTCACCGTCATCGGCTCGTCGCCGCTCGGCGGCGGTGAGGGCGCGGTGATCATGCGGGCGCTGATGGGCGAGCCGCAGCCCGAGGGCAGCCTGCCCGAGCCCACGCCGGAGTTCGTCGCGTTCTACCGCGAGCTGATCACCGCGCCGCCGCCGCGGGACCGGCGCGAGCGGATCGAGCGCATGATCGCGGAGGACCGCGTGCTGCACGGCACCGGCCTGCCGTTCGACGAGGACGCCTCGCGCAGGCTGGCCGAACGCCTGTACGACCGGGCGCGGGACCTCGACGCGGCGGTTAACCACCGGCTGGCGGCGGCGGCGAAGCCGGACTTCGAGCCGGTGGGCGTCCTGCACCGGATCACGGCGCCCACCCTGGTCGTCGAGGGCACGCACGAGCCCGCCAAGCCGGGCCACGGCGCCCTGATCGCCGAGCGGATCCCCGGCGCCCGGCTGATGACGGTCAAGGGCATGGGCCACACCCTGCCGCCCGAGGTGCACGAGGAACTGGCCGACGCCGTCCTCACCCACACAGCGGCCGGGTGACCCTCTCAGCGGCCAGTGAATTTGGGGCGGCGCTTCTCGGCGAAGGCCGTCATGCCCTCCCGGGCGTCCTGGGTGGCGAACAGGCCGGAGAACTGGAGCCGCTCGATCTCCAGGCCGGTGTCGAGGTCGGTCTCGAGGCCGTGGTCGATCGCGAGCTTGGCCGCCCGGACCGCGACGGCCGGCCCCTCGGCGAACGTCGCGGCGAGTTCGAGCGCCGCCGTGTAGACCTCGCCGTCGGGCACCACGCGGTCGACCAGGCCGATGGCGAGGGCCTCGGCGGCGTCCACGTGCCGCCCGGTGAAGATCAGGTCCTTGGCCCGGGCGGGCCCGACGAGCCGGGGCAGGCGCTGCGTCCCGCCCGCGCCCGGGATGATCCCGAGGGTGATCTCCGGCTGACCGAGCTTGGCGCTCTCCCCGGCCACCCGGAAGTCGGCGCAGAGCGCGAGTTCGCAGCCGCCGCCCAGGGCGTACCCGGTGATCGCCGCGATCACCGGCTTGCCGATCCGCGCGACGGCGGTGAAGCAGTCCTGCAAGGTGCGCGAGTGCACGGCCATGTCGGCGTAGGACATGACCGCCATCTCCTTGATGTCGGCTCCGGCCGCGAAGACGCGTTCGCCGCCGTAGACGATGACCGCGTGCGTGTCCGGATCGGCGTCCACGAGCCGCGCGGCCTCCGCGATCTCCTCCTGGACCTGCCGGTTCAGCGCGTTCATCTTCGGCCGGTCGAGCGTGATCGTGGCGATGTGCTCGGAGATCTCCACCCTGACGAATTCACCCATGGCCCCACCATAGAGGGGTGATCAGCGCCCGAGCGGGAGGGGCCTTCGAGGACCGGCCCGCGCGGCGGCCGTCACCTCGCGGTAGACCCGCTCGTAGCCCTTGACCATCACGGGCACGTCGAAGTGCCTGACCACGCGGGCCCGCACGGCGTGCGGGTCCAGCGCGGAGACCGCCTCGATCGCGGCCGGCAGCTCGGCGGGCGTGTCACGGACGTAACCGGTCACCCCGTCCGCCACGACCTCGGGCACCGCGCCCCGCCGCAGCGCCACCACCGGCGTGCCGCAGGCCATCGCCTCGATCATGACCATGCCGAACGGCTCGTCCCACGACAGCGGAAGCACCAGGCACCGGGCCCGGGAGAACAGCTCGCTCTTGAGCGCGCCGTCCGCCTCCCCCAGGTATTCGACGTCGGGTCCGAGCAGCGGCTCCACCCGCTCGCGGAAGTAGGCCTGCTCGGCCCGCTCCGCCCGCCTGCCGACCAGCACGATGCGGCGCCCGGCCGCCCGCGCCGCCTCGACCGCGAGGTGCGCGCCCTTGTCCGGGCTGAGCCGCCCCAGCCACAGCACCCAGTCGTCCTTGCGCTCCCGGAACGGCCACGCCGCGGCGTCCACCGCGTTGTGCACCCGCCCCACCCAGTTGAGGTCGGGCGCGTGCGCCCGCTGGGCCGAGGAGACGGCCACCAGGGACACCTCCGCGCCGAGGCCACGGTAGTAGTCGCCGAGCTCCCCGCTCACGTCGTTGTGGCAGGTGACGACCGTCGGCACGAGCCGCCCGGCGGCGGTGAGCGGCCCGGCCAGCGAGTGGTCGTGCACGACGTCCACGACCAGACCCCGCAGGAGGCGGGCCGCCTGGGCCGCGTGCACCACCTCCGGATACGACTCGCCGATCCGCGCCGAGGGCGGCTCCTCGTAGGTCCGCAGATCCACGCCGCGGCCGGCCCCGACGACGGTGACCCGGTGCCCGCGCGCCCGCAGGCCGCCGACCAGGCCGGCGATCACCGCCTCGATGCCGCCGTACGTGCGGGGCGGGACGTCGTACCACGGCGGCGCGACCATCGCGACGTGCAGGGCCCGTGCCATGGTGCTGGTCTACCCCTCTCACCTGCGGCGAAAGCGGGCGAGAGGGGTGACCGATCAGCGCAGGGTGCCGTTGGTCATGCCGACCGGCTCCTCCGGGACGGCGACGAGGCCGAGCTCCGCGACCGACGCCATCAGCGGGTGGAGCGGGACCACGCGCACGCTGTAGCCGAAGGCTCCCGTGCGGTCCAGCGGCACGACGCCCGTGTAGTGCGCCCGGCCGTCGTCGCCCGCCGAGTCGGCCTTGAGCGTGACATAGTCGGGTGACAGCAGCTCGTCGTGCGCGCCAACCCGGCCGTAGGCGGCCTGGACCTGCACGTCCTCGGGCGACAGCTCGCCGAGGGCGATCGTGGCCCGCAGCTCCAGCCTGGCCCCCAGCTCGGGGGTGTCCCCCACGCCGGTCGCCTCGACGTGCTCGACCCGTACGCCCGGCCACGCCTTGGCCACGCGCAGCTTCCAGGCCGCGAACAGCCGGGCGTCGCCGTAGCCGTCGGCCGCGAGCGTGCGGGCTGAGGCCGCCGCCGGGGTGTACAGGTCGGTGACGTAGTCACGCAGCATGCGCCCCGCGAGCACCTTCGGCCCGAGAGAGCTCAGCGTGTGCTTGACCATCTCCAGCCAGCGCCGCGGCAGGCCGTCGGCGGCCCGGTCGTAGAAGCGGTCGGCGACCTCACGCTCGATGAGGTCGTACAACGCCGTGGCCTCCAGCTCGTCGCGGCGATCGGGGTCGTCCACGCCGTCGGCGCTGGGGATGGCCCAGCCGTTGTTGCCGTCGTACCACTCGTCCCACCATCCGTCGCGGATGGACAGGTTGAGGCCGCCGTTGAGCGCCGCCTTCATGCCGGACGTGCCGCACGCCTCCAGCGGGCGCAGCGGGTTGTTCATCCACACGTCGGAGCCCGTCACCATGAGCTGGCCGAGCGCCATGTCGTAGTCGGGCAGGAAGACGATGCGGTGCCGCACGTCCTCGGAGTCGGCGAAGCGGACGATCTGCTGGATGAGCTTCTTGCCGCCCTCGTCGGCCGGGTGCGCCTTGCCGGCGATGACGATCTGCACCGGCTTGTCCGGATCCAGCAGCAGCCTGCGGAGCCGGTCGGGCTGGCTGAGCATGAGGGTCAGCCGCTTGTAGGAGGGCACTCGCCGGGCGAAGCCGATCGTCAGCACGTCCGGGTCGAGCGCCTCGTCCACCCAGCCGAGCTCGGCCTCGCTGGCGCCGCGCTGCCGCCACGACTTACGCAGCCGCCGGCGCGCCTCCTCGACCAGGCGGGCGCGCAGCGTGCCCCTGATACCCCAGATGTCGGCCTCGGAGAGCTTGTGCACGCCCTCCCAGCCCTGCGCCTTGTCGATCAGCGAGGGCAGCTCCTTGCCGGCGAGCTCCATCATCTCCCGGCCGACCCACGACGGGGCGTGGACGCCGTTGGTGATCGAGCCGATCGGCACCTCGTCCACGTCGAAGCCCGGCCACAGTCCCTGGAACATCTCCCGGCTGACCTGGCCGTGCAGCTCGGACACGCCGTTGACCCGCTGGGCCAGCCGCATGCCCATGACCGCCATGTTGAACACCGACGGGTCGGCGTCGGGGCCCTCGGGTTCCGCGCCGAGCTCCAGGATGCGGTCGACCGACACCGTCGGCCAGGCGTTCGAGCCGCCGAACTGCCGGGCGATCATCTCGGCGGGGAACCGGTCGATGCCCGCGGGGACCGGCGTGTGCGTGGTGAACACCGTCCCGGCGCGTACGGCCTCCAGGGCCTCCTCGAACGACAGGCGGGCCTCGGTGAGCTCGCGGATGCGCTCGAGGCCCAGGAAGCCCGCGTGGCCCTCGTTGGTGTGGAACACCTCGGGCTCCGGGTGGCCGGTGATCCGGCAGTAGGCCCGGATGGCCCGCACACCGCCGACGCCGAGCAGCAGCTCCTGCATCAGCCGGTGGTCGCCGCCCCCGCCGTACAGGCGGTCGGTCACGTCCCTGGCGACCGCGTCGTTCTCGGCGACGTCGGAGTCGAGCAGGAGCAGCGGCACCCGGCCGACCTGGGCCACCCAGATCTGGGCGTGCAGGACGCGCCCCTCCGGCAGGCCGATCTTGATGCGGGCCGGAGCGCCGTCCTGCTCCTTGAGCAGCGTGAGCGGCAGGCCGCCCGGGTCGAGGGACGGGTAGTGCTCCAGCTGCCAGCCTTCGGCGGACAGCGACTGGGTGAAGTAGCCGTGCCGGTAGAGCAGGCCGACGCCGAGGATCGGCACACCGAGGTCGCTGGCGGCCTTGAGGTGGTCGCCGGCGAGGATGCCGAGGCCGCCGGAGTACTGCGGCAGGGCGGCGGAGATGCCGTACTCGGGCGAGAAGTAGCCGATCGCCTTCGGCGCGCCCTCCAGCGACTGGTACCACCGGGGGGCGGTCATGTACTCACGCAGGTCGTCGGCGGCGTCGGCCAGGCGGCGCAGGAATCGCCGGTCCTGGGCGAGCTCGCGCAGCCTGCCGGCCTCGACCGCGCCGAGTAGCGCGACGGGGTCGTGGTCGACACGCTCCCAGACCTCGGGATCCACCTCGGCGAACAGGTCCATGGTCTCGGGGTGCCACGACCATCGGAGATTTTGGACCAACTCGCCCAGAGGTGCGAGCTGTGAGGGAAGGACGGTTCGGACAGTGAACCTGCGGATAGCTCTCACGGGGCCAGACCCTAGTTACTCAGCGCCACGACGCGCGACCGAATCAAACTTGTCGTACTGCGATGCCAGTTCTCGAACGCTCTCACCCCCATCAAACCGGTTCAAACCTCACCAAAGTACCTTTGACCTGGTGATGTGCACGCCGGACGATCTCCAGCGGCACGCAATGATCGATCTCCCCGGGAGACCGTCCCAAACACGGCGAGCGGTCTTTCGTTCGGCAGGGGTAAGAGTGGACTATTAGGGCAACCCCTGTATGAACGAGGAGAGGACCGCGGCCAGCGGGTCCCCGCCCTCCGTGCTGCCCGCCTGACCACGAGTAGTTCCTGCCCCGCAAGCCCCGGTGGCACCCGGTGTGCCGCCCCCGGATACGAAGTGACGATGATCGGACGCATTCCCATCCAGGACATCCAGCCCGTCGTCGACTGCGGCCAGTGGCCCGCCAAGGCCGCCGCGGGAGAGACCTTCGAGATCAGCGCGACCGTGTTCCGCGAGGGACACGACGCGGTCGCCGCCGGCGTCGTGCTGATCGACCCGAGCGGCACGCCGGGCCGGATGACGCCCATGCGCGAGATCGCGCCGGGCACCGACCGGTGGAGCGTGGAGGTGACGCTCCCCGCCGAGGGCCTGTGGCAGTTCCGGGTCGAGGCCTGGGGCGACCCGATCGCCACCTGGATGCACGACGCGGGCATCAAGATCCCCCGCAACCTCGACGCCGACCTCATGTGCGAGGAGGGCGCCCGGCTGTTCGAGCGGGCGGCCAAGGGCGTGCGGGCGGCGGACTGCGCGGCGGCGGAGGCGGGCGGCACCTGCGGGCACCGCGCCGCGCTGCTGGCCCTCGCGGCCCGCCTGCGGGACGAGGCGGTGGACCCAAGGGCGCGCTTCGCGGTGACCCAGCTGCCCGAGACGGCCGCGTTGATCGCCGCGCACCCGCTGCGCGACCTGCTCACCCGATCCGGCCGCAACCGCGTCAGGGTGGACCGGCGGCGGGCGCTGTTCGGCTCGTGGTACGAGTTCTTCCCCCGCTCCGAGGGGGCCGTGGTCGGGCAGGAGGGCGTCGCGCCCAAGTCGGGGACGTTCAGGACGGCGGCCAAGCGGCTCCCGGCGATCGCCCAGATGGGCTTCGACGTGGTCTACCTGCCGCCGATCCACCCGATCGGGACGCAGTTCCGCAAGGGCCGCAACAACACCCTGACCCCCGACCAGTACGACCCCGGGTCGCCCTGGGCCATCGGCGCGCAGGAGGGCGGACACGACGCGATCCACCCCGACCTGGGCACGTTCGAGGACTTCGACGCGTTCGTCGCGAAGTCCCGCGAGCTGGGCATGGAGGTCGCCCTCGACCTCGCGCTCCAGTGCTCCCCCGACCATCCCTGGGTCAAGGAGCACCCGGAGTGGTTCAACATCCGGGCCGACGGCTCGATCGCGTACGCCGAGAACCCGCCGAAGAAGTACCAGGACATCTATCCCCTGAACTTCGACAAGGACCCCGAGGGGATCTACGCGGAGATCAAGCGGGTGGTCCGCCACTGGATGGACCACGGCGTGCGGATCTTCCGGGTGGACAACCCGCACACCAAGCCGGTCCGGTTCTGGGAGCGGCTGCTGTCGGACATCAACTCGACCGACCCCGACGTGCTGTTCCTCGCCGAGGCGTTCACCCGGCCCCCGATGCTGCGCACGCTGGCCAAGATCGGCTACCACCAGTCGTACACCTACTTCACCTGGCGCAACTCCAAGCCGGAGGTCGAGGACTACCTGCGGGAGCTGGCCCACGAGACCTCGCACTACCTGCGGCCGAACCTGTTCGTCAACACGCCCGACATCCTGCACGAGTACCTCCAGCACGGAGGCGTCCCGGCGTTCAAGATCCGGGCCGTTCTGGCCGCGTTGATGGCTCCTACATGGGGTGTGTACTCCGGGTATGAGCTGGCCGAGAACGTCCCGGTGCGTCCCGGCAGCGAGGAGTACCTCGACAGCGAGAAGTACCAGTACAGGCCGCGTGACTGGGCGGAAGCGGAGCGTGAGGGCCGCAGCCTTGCCCCGTTCATTACCCAGCTCAATTTGTTGAGAAGAGCACACCCGGCGCTCCAGGAATTGCGTAACCTACGGTTTCACAACGTCGACCAGCCGAACGTGATCTGCTTCTCCAAGCGGCTGCCCGGCGCCTACGACACGGCCACACGACGGCACGGACTAGGCGATGTCGTGCTGGCCGTCGTCAATCTGGATCCACACAACACACACGAGGCGACGGTCCGGCTCGACATGCCGGCCCTCGGTCTCGACTGGCATGCCGAGTTCGTCGTGGACGACCAACTGTCGGGCGAGTCGTACCGCTGGGGGCAGGCGAACTATGTGCGCCTCGATCCGCACGTCCATCCCGCACACATCCTCACGCTCCGCCACGGGTCAGCGCACCGTCCGTGAGCGCAGCTCTGCACATCCGGGGAGTCAACAGGTGAGCTCGACGACACCTCAGCCCAGTCACACACAGCCCATCCCGAACACCTTCAACGAGGAGGAACCCCGGGATCAGCGCTGGTACAAACGGGCTGTCTTCTACGAGGTGCTGATCCGGGGCTTCGCCGACTCGAACGGCGACGGCACCGGCGACATCCGCGGCCTCATCGAGAAGCTGGACTACCTCCAGTGGCTCGGCATCGACTGCCTCTGGCTGCTCCCGCTGTACGAGTCCCCCCTCAAGGACGGCGGGTACGACATCTCGGACTACATGAAGATCCTCCCGGACTTCGGTGACCTGGGAGACTTCATCAAGCTGGTCGACGAGGCGCACAAGCGCGGCATCCGCGTCATCGCCGACCTGGTCATGAACCACACCAGCGACCAGCACCCGTGGTTCCAGGCGTCCCGCCACGACCCCGACGGCCCGTACGGCGACTTCTACGTCTGGAGCGACACGGACGAGAGCTACAAGGACGCCCGGATCATCTTCATCGACACCGAGGCGTCCAACTGGACCTTCGACCCCGTCCGGGGGCAGTACTACTGGCACCGGTTCTTCCACCACCAGCCGGACCTCAACTTCGAGAACCCGGCGGTGCAGGACGCGATGATGGAGGTCATCCGCTTCTGGCTCGACCTCGGCATCGACGGCTTCCGGCTCGACGCGATCCCGTACCTGTTCGAGCAGGAGGACACCAACTGCGAGAACCTGCCGGCGACCCACGCGTACCTGAAGCGGGTGCGGGCCGAGGTGGACCGCATCTACCCCGACCGGGTGCTGCTGGCCGAGGCCAACCAGTGGCCGGCCGACGTGGTGGAGTACTTCGGCGACCCGGTCACCGGCGGCGACGAGTGCCACATGGCCTTCCACTTCCCGCTGATGCCGCGCATCTTCATGGCGGTGCGGCGGGAGTCGCGCTACCCGATCTCGGAGATCATGGCCCAGACGCCGAAGATCCCCGAGAACTGCCAGTGGGGCATCTTCCTGCGCAACCACGACGAGCTCACGCTCGAGATGGTCACCGACGAAGAGCGCGACTACATGTACTCCGAGTACGCCAAGGACCCCCGGATGCGGGCGAACGTCGGCATCCGCCGCCGGCTGGCGCCGCTGCTGGACAACGACCGCAACCAGATCGAGCTGTTCACCGCGCTGCTGCTCAGCCTGCCCGGCTCGCCCGTGCTCTACTACGGCGACGAGATCGGCATGGGCGACAACATCTGGCTCGGCGACCGGGACGGCGTCCGCACGCCGATGCAGTGGACGCCGGACCGCAACGCGGGCTTCTCGAACTGCGACCCCGGCCGGCTCTACCTGCCCGTGATCATGGACCCGATCTACGGGTACCAGGCGATCAACGTCGAGGCGCAGCAGAAGAGCGCCAGCTCACTGCTCCACTTCACCAAGCGGATGATCGAGATCCGCAAGCGTCACCCGGTGTTCGGCCTCGGCGAGTTCACCGAGCTGAACTCGTCCAACCCGAGCGTGCTCGCGTTCGTCCGTGAGCTGGGCGACGACCGCGTGCTGTGCGTCAACAACCTGTCGCGCTTCCCCCAGCCGGTCGAGCTCGACCTGCGCAGGTTCGAGGGATCCACGCCGGTCGAGTGCATGGGCGGAGTTCCGTTTCCCCCGATCGGCGAGCTTCCGTATCTTTTGACGCTCCCTGGGCATGGGTTCTACTGGTTCACACTGCCCGTCACGCACAGGACGGCCGGCACAAAGGAGGAGTGACGACTTCACTTCAGGGACTCCTGGCCGGCTGGATCACCGGACAACGGTGGTTCGCCGGCAAGGGGCGCGCCATCGACGAACTGTCCATCGAATCCGAGATCGAGGTCGCCGCCGGTGATCCGGCGCTGCTGCATCTGATCGTGTGTGTGCGGCAGGGGGAGCGCCGCACGCGCTACCAGATCCCGGTCGGGCTGCGCGAGCACCTGCCCGACCGGCTCGACCACGTGCGGATCGGCACCTGCCACCGCGACGGCCGCGAGGTCGGCGTCTACGACGCGCTGCACGACTCCGCCCTGACGGGGCACCTGCTGGAGGGGATGGCCGGGGACCGCCGCTTCGACGGCCTCGGCTTCCACCGCACCCATGGGGCGGAGATCGACACCTCGCTCCGCAGCCTCGTGCTGACCGCCGAGCAGTCGAACACCTCACTGGTGTACGGCGACAAGTACATATTCAAGCTGTTCCGCCAGCTCAACCCGGGGATCAACCCCGAGCTGGAGATCATCACGGCACTCGCCGAGGCGGGCTCAGCCCACGTGGCCAAGCCGTACGGCTGGATCGAGACCGAGCTCCAGGGCGAGCCGACCACTCTGGCGATCATGCAGGAGTATCTGCAGAACGCCAACGAGGGCTGGTCGATGGCCCTGACCAGCGTGCGCGACCTCTACGCGTGCCCGGAGGGCATGCCGGCGGAGGACGCCGGAGGCGACTTCGCCGCCGAGGCGCAGCGTCTCGGGCTGGCCACTGCGCAGGTGCACCGCGAACTCGCGCGGGCCTTCCCCACGGGGACGATCGAGCCGCCCGAGATCAAGCGGATGACCGAGCGGTTCCGCCGCCGCCTGGACAAGGCGGTCGCCGAGGTCCCGCGGCTCGGCGAGCACACCGCGGTGGCCGCCGAGGCGTTCGACCGGCTGTCCGACCTCGGCCACGAGATCCCGGTGCAGCGCGTGCACGGCGACTACCACCTCGGGCAGGTCATGCGGACCATGACCGACTGGGTGGTGCTCGACTTCGAGGGCGAGCCGGGCCAGCCGCTGGCCGAGCGGCGGGCGCTCGACTCGCCGCTGCGGGACGTGGCGGGCATGCTCCGCTCGTTCGACTACGCCGCACGGCACCTGCTGGCCGGGCATCCGAACGCCGACGGACTGGAGAGCCGGGCCCGGGAGTGGTCGGAGCGCAACCGCGCCGCGTTCCTGGCCGGCTACTCCGAGGGCGGCGGCCACATCCGCGGCGACGACGCCGTGCTGCTGCGCGCCCTGGAGCTGAGCAAGGCGGTGTACGAGGTCGTCTACGAGGCGCGGAACCGCCCCTCGTGGCTGCCCATCCCAATCGCGGCGTTCCGCTGACAAGATCAGGGTGTTCGGAGGGAAACATCTAGGGCAGGTTGGCGACATGGATTTGGACCGGCTGGCGGGGGGCGCACACCACGACCCCCACTCGATATTGGGCGCCCATCCCGGGCCCGACGGCGTCACGATCAGGGCCCTGCGCCCCTTCGCGGAGAAGGTCGAGGTGCTGGCCGACGGCTCGGCGCACGAGATGCGCCACGTCTCCTCCGGGGTCTTCGAGGTGACGCTGCCCGGCCTCGACAAGATTCCCGACTACCGCCTGCGCATCACCTATCCCGACGCCCCGCCTTACGAGACGGACGATCCGTACCGGCACTGGCCGACGCTGGGCGAGCTCGACCTGCACCTGATCGGCGAGGGACGGCACGAACGGCTGTGGGAGGTGCTCGGGGCGCGGGTGATGCGCCACGAGGACGTGGACGGCACGGCCTTCTCCGTGTGGGCGCCGAACGCGCAGGGCGTGCGGGTGATCGGCGACTTCAACCACTGGAACGGCGCCGCCCACCCGATGCGCTCCCTCGGCCGGACGGGGGTGTGGGAGCTGTTCCTCCCGGAGATCGGCGAGGGCACGCGGTACAAGTTCCAGATCCTCGGCCTGGACGGCATCTGGCGGGAGAAGGCCGACCCGATGGCCCGCCGCACCGAGATCCCCCCGGCGACCGCCAGCATCGTCGAGAGGTCCGCGTACGAGTGGCACGACCAGGAATGGATGACCGGCCGGGCGACACGTGACGCCCTCGTTGAGCCGATGAGCACCTACGAGGTGCACCTCGGCTCGTGGCGGCCCGGCCTGTCCTACCGCGACATGGCCAGGGAGCTGGTCGAGTACGTCAAGGACATGGGATTCACGCACGTGGAGTTCCTGCCGGTCGCCGAGCATCCGTTCGGCGGCTCGTGGGGCTACCAGGTGACGTCCTACTACGCCCCGACGTCGCGGTTCGGCTCCCCCGACGACTTCCGCCACCTGGTGGACGAGCTCCACCGGGCCGGCATCGGCGTGATCGTGGACTGGGTTCCCGCGCACTTCCCGATGGACGAGTGGGCGCTGGCCCGCTTCGACGGCACGCCGCTCTACGAGCACGCCGACCCCGCCCGCGGGACCCACCCCGACTGGGGCACGTACGTCTTCGACTTCGGCCGCAACGAGGTGCGCAACTTCCTGGTCGCCAACGCGCTCTACTGGCTCAAGGAGTTCCACGTCGACGGCCTGCGGGTGGACGCGGTGGCCTCGATGCTCTACCTCGACTACTCCCGCCGCGAGGGCGAGTGGACGCCCAACGAGTACGGCGGCAGGGAGAACCTCGACGCGATCGAGTTCCTCAAGGAGATGAACGCCGTCGTCTACCGCGAGGAGCCGGGGATCGTGACGATCGCGGAGGAGTCGACCGCGTGGCCCGGCGTGTCCCGGCCGGCGTACCTCGGCGGGCTCGGCTTCGGCTTCAAGTGGAACATGGGCTGGATGCACGACACGCTCAGCTACATGTCCCGCGAGCCGGTCTACCGGCAGTATCACCACCACCAGATGACGTTCTCCCTGATGTACGCCTTCTCGGAGAACTTCGTGCTGCCGCTCTCGCACGACGAGGTCGTCCACCTGAAGGGGTCGCTGCTGGGCAAGATGCCCGGCGACGAGTGGCAGCGATTCGCCAACCTGCGGGCGTTGTACGGCTTCATGTGGGCCCACCCCGGCAAGCAGCTGCTGTTCATGGGCGGCGAGTTCGGCCAGGGGGCCGAGTGGTCGGAGGCGGGCGGCCTCGACTGGTGGGTGCTCGACTTCGACTTCCACCAGGGCGTACGCCGACTGGTGCGGGACCTCAACCGCGTCTACCGCGAGTCGCCGGCGCTGTACTCCCGCGACAACACCCACGAGGGTTTCCGCTGGATCGACGCCGACGACGCCTCGGGCAACGTGCTGTCGTTCCTGCGGTACGGCGCGGACGGCTCGGTGCTCGCCTGCGTCGCCAACTTCTCCGGCGCCCCGCATGAGGACTACCACCTCGGCCTGCCGACCCCCGGCCGGTGGGAGGAGATCCTCAACACCGACGCGTACGAGTACGCCGGCAGCGGCGTCGGCAACATGGGCGCGGTCGAGTCGGTCGAGGTGCCGCGGCACGGGCTGCCCTGCTCGGCCCGGCTGCGCGTGCCGCCGCTCGGCGTCGTGTGGCTGCGGCCGGTGGAGAGCCCCACGCCCGTGAGCCCGGAGATGGACGAGCGCGCCCAGCTGGAGGAGGCGGCCGGGAAGCCGGCGCCGGAGCCGGACGGCCCCCTGGTCGCCGAGCTCTGACGCCGCCGGGACGGAGGAGGCGGGCCCCGGAGAGGCCGGTCAGAGCGTGATGACGACCTTTCCGCGGGCGTGCCCCTGTTCCACGTACCCGACGGCCGCCGGGATCTCGTCGAACGGGTAGCCGCGGTCGATCACCGGGGTGACCTTGCCGTCCTCGATGAGGTCGGTCAGCCGCATCAGGTCGCCCCGCGCCTTCTCGCCGTAGGCCGTCTGGGTCACGACCACGCGCTGGGACACGAACGGCGACACCGCGAGCGTCGCGGCGATGTGGCCGACGGGTTGCAGCCACCGTCCGGCCGGCCCGCCGACGACGAGGTGCGTCCCCCGGGGCTTCAGCGCCCGCGTGCAGGCCCGTAGCCCGCGGGTGCCCGCGATGTCGAGCAGCAGGTCGTGGCGCCGCCCGCGCCGGGTGAAGTCCTCCTTGGTGTAGTCGACGACCTCGTCCGCGCCGAGCGACCGCACCAGGTCCGCGTTCCGGCCGCTGCACACGCCGGTGACCTCGGCGCCGAAGGCCTTGGCGAGCTGCACGGCGAAGGTCCCCACGCCGCCCGAGGCCCCGTTCACGAGCACCTCGTGCCCCGCCTGGACCCGTCCCTGGTCGAGCGCGATCAGTGCGGTGACGGCCGCCATCGGCACCGCGGCCGCCTGCTCGAACGACAGGTTCTCCGGTTTCCTGGCCAGTGCGCTCTCCGGCACGCACACGTACTCGGCGAAGCCGCCCTGCGTGAGCAGGGCGAACACCTCGTCGCCGGGGCGGAAGGCGGTGACTCCGGCGCCGATCGCTTCCACCTGTCCGGCCACGTCGGCGCCCAGGATGCCGATCCGCGGCCGGCGCGGGCCGAGCGTGCCGCCCATCAGGCGCGCGACGTACGGCTCGCCTCTCATATGGTGCCAGTCGTACGGCTGGACGGAGGTGGCGCGCACCCGGACCAGCACCTCGCCGGGACCGGGCACGGGCGTGCCGACGTCGGTGAGCTCCAGGACGTCGGGCGGGCCGTACGAGCGTATGACGAAGGCCTTCATCGCATTCTCCTCGTCGCTTCGGCGGTGGGGAGATTCAGCGTAGGAAGCGCCGCGCGCAGGGCGTATCGGCCGAAAGTACGCCCGATCGGCAGCCGATCGGGCGGTACGAATCCGGCCCTTCCGCCGATGAGCCGCACCGGCCTCGCGAATCATCATCGGGGTCATGACCAAAGGAATATCGACGGAACGGCCCACACCCGCGCGGAGCGGCTCGACGGGCAGGACCCGCAGGACGGGATGGCTCGTGCCCGCCGCGCTGATCGCGCTCAGCGCCGTCCCCGTGATCGCCGGCGCCGCCCGGCTGGGGCAACTGACCGGCGGCGGGCCGATCACGCAGGACAGCGCCCGGTATTTCGCGACGCCCGCGCCCGTCGTCGCGCACATCATCACCGTCACCGTCTTCAGCCTCGTGGGGGCTCTCCAGTTCGCCCCCGGGTTACGCCGCCGCAGGCCCGCCTGGCACCGCGCCGCCGGGCGGCTCGTGGTTCCGTCCGGGCTCGTCAGCGCGTTCTCGGGGCTGTGGATGACGCTGTTCTATCCCGCACTGCAGAACGACAGCGCCCTCCTCGTGGGCCTGCGACTGGCGTTCGGCACCTTGATGATCGTGTCCCTCGTCCTCGGCTTCGTCGCGATCCGACGGCGGGACGTCACCCGTCATCGCGCCTGGATGACCCGGGGCTACGCGATCGGCATGGGCGCGGGCACCCAGTTGCTGACCGTCGGGCCCTGGATGGCGCTGGCCGGCGAGCCCGGCCCGCTCCCCCGGGCGCTGCTGATGGGCGCCGGATGGGCGATCAACCTCGCCGTCGCCGAATGGGCGATCCGCAGAGGGACGAGGTAGGCGGCATCGGCGGCCCTTCAGGCGCGGCTCGGTGCGGGCTCCGGCTCGGCGAGCGGCGCCGCGGCACGCCGGGGGAGCAGCAGCGGGGTCGCCAGCAGGAGCACGCCGGCCAGGCCGATGGCCGTGCGCGGGCCGAGCAGGCCGCCCAACACGCCCCAGACGGCCGTCAGCAGCGCGGTCGAGGCCTTCGTCGTCACCGTCCAGGCGGACAGCGTGCGGGCGATCCGGCCGGTCGCGGTGCGATCGAGGCGGTAGGTGGCGCAGACGGGGTTGAAGACCCCGCAGCAGAAGATGAGCCCGAGCTCGACGCCCATCACCAGCAGCAGCCCTCCGGTGCCCGGCCCCACGAAGGCCAGGCCGACGAGCCAGAGCGCCCGCAGCGCCCCGGACACGACCAGGACCCGGTGCTGCCCGAACCTGGTGACGAGCGGCCGGGCCAGCCGTGAACCGAGCAGCCCGCCGACGGAGGGCGCGGCGAAGGCGAGGCCGTACTGCCACGGCTCGAACCCGAGCCGGCCGAGCATCAGGACGGCCAGCAGCGCGTCGGCGGCCATCACCAGGCCGTTGAACACGGCGGTGTTGAAGAACAGCGGACGCAGCGTCGCGTCGGCGAGGATGTACCGCCAGCCGTCCAGCAGGTCCCCGGCCCGCATGCGCGCGGCCTCCCGGCGCTCGGGGCGCGGCTCCCCGCCGCCCGTCGCGCGGATGCCCAGGGCCGAGAGCAGGTAGCTGACCGCGTCGGCCACCACCGTCGCCACCGGGCCGAGGAGCCCGATCGCGGCGCCGCCCAGCGGCGGTCCGATGATCGTGGTCGTCCACGACGTGGACTCGAACCGGGCGTTGGCGACGAGCAGGTGCTCGGCCGGCACCAGCGTCTTCAGGTACGCGCCGGAGGCGGCGCGGAAGGTGATGTCGGCCGCCGCGACGACCACGGAGACCAGCAGGAGCTGGACGAAGGAGAGCACGCCGAGCGCGAACGCGGCGGGGATCGTCAGCAGCGCCGCGCACCGCACCAGGTCCGTCCCGATCAGCACCGGCCGCTTGCGGCGGAACTCCACCCACGGGCCGAGCGGCACCGCCACGGCCGCGCCCACCGCCGCCCCCACCGAGGACAACGCCGCGACCTCCGCCGGCCCGGCGTGCAGCACCTGGACCGCGATCAGCGGGAACGCGCCGAAGGCGAGCCAGGTGCCGAGCGCGCTGGTTCCGTACGCCGCCCAGAGCCACCCGAACCGCCGCCCCAACCGGTGCCCGTCCCGCATGTCCGACGCTCCTCGCCACTCGCCCGCACAACCGATCCGCGATCGGAACATCAAAGCGAGCACCATGACCCGAGATCAAACAACCGAAAGGCCACTCGGCCACAACCAACGGTTGTATCCATAGGGTTGTCCGCATGGATCTCGACACCGTCCGGACCTTCGTCGCCGCCGCCGACGCGGGGCGGTTCCAGGAGGCCGCCGCCGAGCTGGCGGTCACGCAGCAGGCCGTCTCCAAGCGCATCGCCGCGCTGGAGCGCGACCTCGGCGTGCGGCTGTTCACCCGCACGCCGCGCGGCGCCGAGCTCACCATCGACGGGCAGGCGTTCCTGCCCCACGCCCGGGAACTGCTGCGCGCCGCCGACCGGGCCGTCGCGTCCGTGCGCGCGGGCAGTCGTCCGCTGCGCATCGACGTACTCAGCTCGCGCGGCGCGGGGTCGGGCCTGATGCGCGGCTTCCACCGCACGCACCCCGAGATCGAGCTCGGCGTGGTGATGCTGCTCGACATCGAGCGGGCCGTCGCCGCCATCCGATCCGGCGCGATCGACGCGTCCTTCCGCGCCGTCGCCATGCCCGGCCGGCCGCTGCCCGAGGACATCGAGTCCGTCCGGGTGCTCGACGAGCCGCTCCAGCTCCTCACCGGTCCCGCCCACGCGCTGGCGGGCGCCCGGTCGGTGACCGTCGCTCAGCTCGCCGGGCACCGGATCTGGATGCCCGGCATCGTCCCCGGCACCGAGTGGGCCGCCTACTACGACGACCTCGCCGCCGAGTTCGGCCTCACCATCGAGGCGACCGGTCCCAACTTCGGCTCCGACGCGCTCCTCGACACCGTCGCCGACACCCCGGCCCTGGCCACCTTCATGGGCGGGCACACCCGCCTCGTCTGGCCCGCCGGCCACGGCCTGCGCCGCATCCCGGTGACCGATCCCACGCCCGTCTACCCGCACTCGCTCCTGTGGCACCGCGACAACGCCCACCCCGCGCTGGCCACCCTCCGCACCCACCTCGCCGCCGCGGCTGGCGACCTCGACGCGGCCGGGACCTGGGCGCCGGGCTGGGCGACCCGGCGCTGAGCGCCGCGGGACCCCGGTCAGCTCCTGACGCGGCCGGTCTGGTGGGCCCAGATGGCGATCTCCACACGGTTGCGGGCGCCGAGCTTGGCCATCAGGCTGGCGACGTGGGTCTTGACCGTGCTGAGCGAGATGTGCAGCTCGGCGGAGATCTCGCTGTTGGTCCGGCCGCGCGCCACGGCGGCGAGGATCTCCTCCTCCCGGTAGGTGAGCGCCTCGACGGGCTGCGGGAGCGACGAGGCGGGACCGGTGCGGGCGAAGGTCCCGAGCAGCCGGGCGGTGACGCTCGGGGCGATGAGCGCGTCCCCGTCGGCGGCGGCGTGGACGGCCTGGGAGAGCATCTCGGCGCCGGCGTTCTTCAGCAGGAAGCCCCGGGCCCCCGCCTTCAGGGCGGCGTAGACGTACTCGTCGAGGTCGAACGTGGTGATGACGACGACGGCGAGGGGGTCGGCGACGTCCGGTCCGGCGAGGGACCTGGTCGCCTCGATCCCGTCGACGCCGGGCATGCGGATGTCGAACAGGCACACGTCGGGACGCAGGCGCCGGGCGAGCTCGACGGCCCGCCGCCCGTCGGGGGCCGTGGCGACGACCTCGATGTCCGGCTGGGCGTCGAGGATCATCGCGAGCCCGGTGCGCACGATCTCCTGGTCGTCGGCGATCAGCACCCGAACGCTCATGTCGCGGCCCCGTCCCGGGGGAGCACCGCGGTCACGGTCCACCCCCGATCGCGGTCCGGGCCGGCCACGCAGGTGCCGCCCAGCAGGTTCGCGCGCTCGCTCATGCCGACGATCCCGTATCCCGGCGGCTCGGCCGGACGCGCGGGGCCGTCGCCGTCGTCGCGTACGCACAGGCGGACCGCCGCGTCCTCGGCGGCGACGCGCACCTCGACCCGGGTGGCGTGCCGCGCGTGCCGCAGGGCGTTGGTCACCGACTCCTGGGCGATGCGGTAGACCGCGGACTCGACCGACGGGGGCAGGCCGTCCAGGTCGCCGGAGATCTCCACCTCGACCGCCGGATGGTGGGAGCCGCCCCGGCTCGCGAGGAGTTCGATGTCGGTGATGCGCCGGCCGGGCGTCAGCTCCGCCGGCCGGTCCCGGCGCAGGACGCGGACGATGGCACGCATCTCGTCCAGGGCCCGCGCCGCCTCGGCCTCGATCACGCGGAGGGCCTCGGCCGCGGCGTCCGGGCGCGACGCCGACGTGGCGAGCCCCGCCTGCGCGCGGATGGCCATCGCGGAGACGTGGTGCGCGACCGTGTCGTGCAGGTCGCGGGCGAGCTGCTCGCGCATCAGCAGCTTGACCTGGTCCAGCTCGCGCGCCCTCACCCCGGCGCGGTACCGGAACGCGCCGCCCAGGCTGGTGGTCGCGAGCGTGACGGCGAACGGCCCGACCGCGTCGGCGGGAGCGGCGTGGTCGACGAGCACGGAGAGACCGACGGCGGTGAGCAGGATTCCCAGGCCCGTCACGATCTCGCGGCCCGACCCCCACCGGAACAACGCGTACGGCAGGATCAGCATGTATCCCAGCGTGTACACGTCGAGCGTCGCGCCGGCCACGAGGATCGGGACCAGGCTCGTGACGGCGAAGCAGATCGCCAGCATCGCCAGCGGCCGGGTCCGGCGCCACAGCAGCGTGGGCAGCAGCCCGACGGTGACGACCACCGCGAACGGCCGCATCGGAAGGTCCGGCCGCAGCACCCCTTCGAGCACCGCGAGGGGCGCGAGCACCCCGACGAGCACCCAGTCCCGCCACACGCGCCGGGGCGGATCGGGGGGACGGGGCTCGCACCATATGGAGCGGATGAGGCCGGGCACGGCTTCATCGTACGGAAGCCGGGCCGGCGGGAACCGGCCCGGACGGAGACTCCTGTGTCGCCTCCGCACCGGCGCCTCCACACCGCGCCTCCACACCGCGCCTCCGCACCGCGCCTCCACACCGGCACCTCCACACCGCGCCTCCGCACTGGCACCTCCACACCCGGGCCCGGCGCACGGCCGGTGACCTTAGCGAAGGCTTAAGCGACGTTTAGGGGCCCGACAGGGCGTTGACCATCCGGCGAGGAATGCTTACGCTCGCAAATTAATAGGAAACTTTCCTGTCCTTTACCCCCCAAGAGCAGGAGCTCCGTTGCGCAAAATCCTCCTCGGGTCCGTGATCGCCGGTGCCGCGCTCCTCGCGCCGCTCGCGATCGGGACCGCCTCCGCCGCGGCCCCCGCCGCCGTCCCCCACAGCCAGTCGGCCGTCCTCGCGTACACGGCCTGGGCCCCCAACACCTGGTACGCCGTCGGCGCCCGGGTCACGTACTCCGGCAAGGACTACGAGGCCATCCAGGCGCACACGTCCCTGACCGGCTGGGAGCCGCCGAACGTCCCGGCCCTGTGGAGGCTCCTGTCGGGCAGCTCCCCCTCGGCCAGCCCGAGCACGTCGCCGTCCGCGTCTCCGTCCACATCGCCCTCGGCCTCGCCCTCCGCGTCACCCTCCGCGTCGCCCTCCGCGTCGCCGACCAAGAGCCCGACGCCCCCGCCGCCCGGCGGCAAGAAGGTGCTCGGCTACTTCGCCGACTGGGGTGTGTACGGCCGCCAGTACTTCGTGAAGAACATCGTGACCAGCGGCTCGGCCGCCAAGCTCACCCACATCAACTACGCCTTCGGCAACGTCACCAACGGCCAGTGCGCGATCGGCGACTCCTACGCCGACTACGACATGGCCTACACGGCGGCCAACAGCGTGGACGGCAAGGCCGACACCTGGGACAACCCCAACGCGCTGCGCGGCGCGTTCAACCAGCTGCGCAAGCTGAAGGCGCAGTATCCGCACATCAAGGTGCTCTACTCCTTCGGCGGCTGGACCTGGTCCGGCGGGTTCGGCCAGGCGGCCGCCAACCCCACCGCCTTCGCCAACTCCTGCTACAACCTGCTGAAGGACCCGCGCTGGGCCGACGTGTTCGACGGCATCGACATCGACTGGGAGTACCCGAACGCCTGCGGCCTGAGCTGTGACTCCAGCGGTGCGGCGGCGTTCAAGAACCTGATGGCGGCCCTGCGGGCCAAGTTCGGCTCCAGCTACCTCGTCACCGCCGCGATCACCGCGGACGGCACGAGCGGCGGCAAGATCGACGCCGCCGACTACGGCGGCGCGGCGCAGTACCTCGACTGGTACAACGTGATGACCTACGACTACTTCGGCGCCTGGGCCGCGCAGGGCCCGACGGCCCCGCACTCGGCGCTCACCTCCTACTCCGGCATCCCCACCGCCGGGTTCTACTCCGACGCGGCCATCCAGAAGCTGAAGAGCAAGGGCGTGCCGGCGAGCAAGCTCCTGCTGGGCATCGGCTTCTACGGCCGCGGCTGGACCGGCGTCACCCAGGCCGCTCCCGGCGGTACCGCCACCGGCGCGGCGCCCGGCACGTACGAGGCGGGCATCGAGGACTACAAGGTCCTCAAGAACAGCTGCCCGGCCACCGGCACCGTCGCCGGCACGGCCTACGCCAAGTGCGGCTCGAACTGGTGGAGCTACGACACCCCCGCCACCATCGCCGGGAAGATGACCTACGCCAAGAACCAGGGTCTCGGCGGGGCCTTCTTCTGGGAGTTCAGCGGTGACACCGCCAACGGCGAGCTGATCGACGCCATGGCCGGCGGCCTCAAGTAACACCGTCCAACGGCTCAAGTAGCGCCGTCCAACGGCCTCAGGTAGTCCGGCGTCGGCCCCCGCGCACGTGGCGCGGGGGCCGACGCATGTGCAACATCATCCGGCCATCCCGGCTAAACCGTCGCTTATGGTGGCATTTATGGACGCGACGAGGACGATCGTTGAAACGGTGGGCAAGCTGCGGCAGCGCCGTACCGCGCCGCTCGTGTTGGAGCTGGACCTGACCGAGGGACTGTCGGAAGGCCCGCCCGCCGACCCTGTCTCCGCCCTGCTGTCCATGCGCAAGGCGCGCCTCACCGACGTGCTGTCGGGCCTGCGCCGCGCCCGCAAGGACCCTCGCGTCACGGCCCTGATCGTCAAGATCGGCGGCAATCCCCTCGGCCTCGGCATGGTGCAGGAGCTGCGCACCGCCGTGGTCAAGCTGCGCGCCGCGGGCAAGCGGACCGTCGCGTTCGCCGAGACGTTCGGCGAGTTCGGCGCGGGCACCATCCCCTACTACCTGGCCAGCGCCTTCGAGCGGGTCTACCTCCAGCCCTCCGGCGACGTGGGCCTGACCGGGGTGGCGCTGGAGCAGCGGTTCCTGCGCGACGCGCTCGCCAAGGCCGGGGTGGAGTATCAGCTCGGCCAGCGGCACGAGTACAAGACCGCGGCCAACACGTTCACCCAGAACCACATGACCGACGCCCACCGCGAGTCGGCCGGGCGCATCGCCGAGTCGATCACCGAGCAGGTGGTCGCCGGCATCGCCGACGCGCGCGGCCTCGACCCGAAGCGCGTGCGCGAGCTGATCGACCAGGGCCCGTTCATCGGGGCGGAGGCCGTCGAGGCCGGGCTGGTGGACGGGCTGAAGTATCGCGACGAGGTCTACGGCGAGACCGTCGAGGACGGCGCGCACCTGCTCTACGTGTCGCGGTACGCCAAGAACACGCTGTCCGGCAAGCTCCCCCACCCGGGGGCCGACACGGTCGCCCTGGTCCACGGCAACGGCATGATCCGCCTCGGCCGCAGCGGCCGCTCGCCGCTCGGCGGCGGGGGCTCGATGGGCTCCGACACCATCTGCGCCGCCCTGCGCGCGGCCCGGCGGGACGAGAAGGTCAAGGCCATCGTGTTCCGCGTGGACAGCCCCGGCGGGTCGTACGTCGCCTCGGACGCGATCTGGCGCGAGGTCGTGCTGGCGCGCAAGGCGGGCAAGCCGGTCATCGTGTCGATGGGCGACCTGGCGGCCTCCGGCGGCTACTTCGTGTCGATGGCCGCCGACGTGATCGTGGCCCAGCCGGGCACGCTGACCGGCTCGATCGGCGTGTTCGGCGGCAAGCCCGTCGTCGGCGAGCTGCTCGGCAAGCTCGGCGTGGTGACCGAGTCGGTCGCCGAGGGCGCCAACGCCGGGATGTTCTCGCCGTCCACCGCGTTCTCCGAGACCCAGTGGGAGCGGGTGAACGCCTGGCTCGACCGCATCTACGACGACTTCGTGGGGAAGGTGGCACAGGGCCGCGGCCTCACCACGGACCGGGCGCACGAGCTGGCCAGGGGCCGCGTGTGGACCGGCGCCGACGCCAAGGCGGCCGGCCTCGCCGACGAGCTCGGCGGCCTCGAGGACGCCCTCTCCCTGGCCCGCCGCCGGGCCGGGCTGGCCGACGACGCCCCCGTACGGACCTATCCGCGCATGCACCCCCTGGAGCGGCTGCGCCCGCCGGAGTCCAGCGAGGACAGGTCGGCCGCGCTCGCCCGGGTGCGTCTCGAGGCGTGGGGACCGCTGGCGCGGATGGCCGGGCAGCTCGGCCTCCCGGCGTACGGCCCCCTGGTGCTGCCGGGCTACTGGACGATCAGGTGATCGCGCGGTAGCGGGAGCGGAGCCGTACGAGCGGGGCCTTGGAGGCGTCGACGTAGTCGACGCCGAGGACCTCCCCGACGAACAGCGTGTGATCACCGGCCGGGACGACCTGCGTCGTCTCGGCCTCGATCGCCGCCACCCCGCGCTCCACGACCAGCGCCTCGCTGTGCGCGCCGCGGTGGTGGGCGACCCCGGCCAGCAGGAGCCGGGCGCTCGGCCGTCCGGCCGCGGCGAACCGGGAGGCGACCGCCTGCTGGCCGTCGGCCAGCACGCTCGCGGACCAGCGGTCCCGGCGCAGCAGCACCTCGGCGAGGTATCCGGCCGAGTCGAGACTGACCAGCACGAGCGGCGGGTCGAGCGACACCGACATCAGGGTCGCGACCGTCGTACCGACGTCGTCGCGGTCGTCCTTGACCGTCACCACCGCCACGCCGGCGGCCACCTGCCCCATGGCCTCGGTGAACAGCCCCTGCCCAGGTCCCACGCCCCGGCTCCCTCCTACCGCACGGACAGGAACACGCCGTCCGAGCCCTGCGCCCCGGACATGCCGATCGTCTGCGGTGTCGCCTTCGCCGGTATGTCGAACACCAGCGTCCGGGTGGTCCGCTGTCCGGGGTTGATCTCTTCGTACAGATCGGCATTCTGGCCGATCGTCACCATGTCCTGCACGTTGTACCGCCTGCCGTCGGTGTCCAGCAGCCCGGAGTCCATGCCGTCGAACGTGGCCGGGTTCTCGCCGATGTTCTTCACCTGCACCTTCACCACGACGAACACGCCCTGCGCCCGGTAGTTCTCGATGACGTCGCTGAGCGTTCTCTCCCTGGTGGCCGACAGCACCTTCAGCGTGAACGGCGGTTCGTGCGCCACCGACCCCAGCGCGACCGGGGTGGGCGTGGCGCTCCTTGTCGCCTTGGTCACCGGGCTGTCGGTCGACAGCGCGTCGTCGATGGCCGTCACCGCGTCGTCGGCCGCGCCCAAGAAGACGACCGTTCCCCAGGTCGCCAGGCCCATCGCGGCAAGGCCGAGGACGGCGCCGGCGAGCGCGACGCCTCCGTTGGAGGCGGCGCCTCTGCGAGCGCGCGAGCGGCCGGCGAAGCCGAACACGACCGCGAGCAGGCCGAGCGTGCCCGCGACGAAGAACAGCAGCGGGACGAGTCCGGTCAGGGCGCCGACGATGCCGAGGACCAGGGCGGCCACGCCGAGCCCGTTGCGCATCCCGGGGGCGTGACCGCCCGTCGGCGGCATGCCGTCTTCCGGTGCCCCGCCGTACGCCGGGGGCTGTGCGGGCTGGTGCTCGTACCGGTTGGACATGAGACTCTCCCTCCGTGTCTGCGTGCACGCTCTCCCCATCGTCACAGAAGTCATTCGATCGGTAACGGTGAGTATCGAAACAGTGTCGCGCGCCGAGGACGGATGAAGGAGCGGTCGCCGTGCGGGGAAAGGTTCCTTCAGGGACGTCTGAGGCAGCACGGGCCGGCCGGGGGGTGCCTGTGAGGAACACGACGAGGCTCACGGTGGCGCAGGCGCTGGTGCGGTTCCTCGTCCGGCAGTGGACCGAGCGCGACGGCGCCGAGCACCGGCTGGTCGCCGGGTGCCTGGGCATTTTCGGGCACGGCAACGTCGCCGGCGTCGGCCAGGCCCTGGCCGAACAGGGCGCGGGCACCCGCGACCCGCTGCCCTACTATCCGGCCCGGAACGAGCAGGCCATGGTCCACACCGCCGCCGGTTACGCCCGGCAGTCCGGCCGGCTGTCCACGCTCGCCTGCACCAGCTCGATCGGGCCGGGCGCGACCAACATGGTCACCGGGGCCGCGCTGGCCACGATCAACCGGCTGCCGGTGCTGCTGCTGCCCGGTGACCTGTTCGCCACCCGCGTCGCCTCGCCGGTGCTGCAGGAGCTGGAGGACCCCCGGTCGTACGACGTCAGCGTGAACGACTGCCTCAGGCCGGTCAGCCGCTTCTGGGACCGGGTCAACCGGCCCGAGCAGCTCCCGGCGGCGCTGCTGGAGGCGATGCGGGTGCTCGCCGACCCGGCCGAGACCGGCGCGGTGACGCTGGCGCTGCCGCAGGACGTGCAGGCCGAGGCCTACGACTGGCCCGAGGAGCTGTTCGCCCGCAGGGTCTGGCACGTGCCCCGGCCGGTCCCCGAACCCGCCGCCCTGGCCAGGGCCGCCGGGCTGCTGCGCGCCTCGCGCCGCCCGCTGGTCGTCGCCGGGGGCGGGGTCAAGTACAGCGGCGCCTGCGCCGAACTGGCCCGCTTCGCCGAACGGCACGGCGTACCGGTGGCCGAGACCCAGGCCGGCAAGGGCGCGCTGCCGTACGACCACCCGCGCGCGGTCGGCGCGGTCGGGCACACCGGGACCCGCGCCGCGGACACCCTGGCCCGCGAGGCCGACCTGGTCATCGGGATCGGGACCAGGTACACCGACTTCACCACCGCCTCCCGGACGTTGTTCGGCGAGGCCCGGTTCCTGAACGTCAACGTGACGGCGTTCGACGCGGCCAAGCACGCGGCCGAGACGCTCGTCGCCGACGCCCGCGAGGCCCTGGACGCCCTGGACGGCGTGGAGTGGAGAGCGGACCCCGGCTGGACCGGCCGGGCGGCCGAGCTGGCCGCCGCGTGGCAGGCCGAGATCGACGGGTTCTACGGCGGGACCGAGCTCACCCAGCCGGTCGTGCTGGGTGTGCTCAACGAGATCGCCGCGGGCGGGGTGGTGGTCAACGCGGCCGGGTCGATGCCGGGCGATCTGCACCGGCTCTGGCGGGCCTCCGACCCCGGGCAGTACCACGTCGAGTACGGCTACTCCTGCATGGGCTACGAGATCGCCGGGGGTCTCGGGGCGAAGCTGGCGGCCCCCGAGCGCGAGGTGTTCGTGCTCGTGGGCGACGGGTCGTACCTGATGATGGCCCAGGAGATCGCCACCGCCGTGCAGGAGGGCGTCAAGCTCGTCATCGTCCTGGTGGACAACCACGGTTTCGCCTCCATCGGCGCGCTGAGCGAGTCGGTCGGCGCGCTCCGGCTCGGCACGGCCTACCGCGGGCGCGGCCCGGACGGCCGGCTCGACGGGGAGCGGCTGCCGGTGGACCTCGCCACCAACGCGGCCAGCCTCGGCGCCGACGTGCTGACGGCGGCCGACCCGCGGGCCCTGCGGGCCGCGCTCGCCACGGCCGTCGCGTCCCCCCGTACGACCGTGGTGCACGTCGAGACGGTCCCCGGCCCCGCGCCCGCCGCCGAGGCGTGGTGGGACGTGCCGGTGGCCGAGGTGTCCGGGCTCGCCGAGGCGCGGGCCGCCCGCGAACGCTACGACGCGGCCAAGCGCGCCCAGCGGCCCTATCTCTGACGGGGAGCCGGCGAAACGACCCCGGCGAGATCGGCGTGATCATGCCGGCCTCTGCCGCTGATCGGGCGCGACACCGCTAGGGGCGAGCGGCGGCGTCACGGCCCGCCGGTGCCGCCCGTGCGGCCGGTACGGCGACGGGTGCGGTCTTGACGATCGAGGTGGGGGCGCTCACTCTGCATTCGGCGCCGGCCCGAGAACGTTCGCGGACTCGCCGCCGACCTCGTCGGATCACCTGCGAAGGGCGGGCGTTGACCCCCACGTCATCCGTGCCCCGGCCGAGGATCCACGGCTCCGCGGCCGGTCGTGCCGCCGCGCCGCGGCCGCCCCCGGCACGCCGCCGCCGTACTCGCGCCCATGAAACGTTCATCGCCGGTTGCTCGGCGCCCGGCCGGACGAGAAGGCCCGCGGCCCTTCCACCGGCAGGCAGAAGGAGAGACCGTGCGACGCACACAGGTGAAAGCGGCGCTGGCCGCGCTGGCAGTGACCGCCACGCTGTTACCGGGGGCCGCCGACGCGGCCACCGCGCCCGGGGCGACGGCGGTGCCGAAACCGGCGCCGGCCGTGCCGGCGAAGGCGCACACCGCCGGCCGGGTCGAGGTGGCCGGCGGCTCGATGCGGTACAGCTGGCCGGGCGTCTACTTCGAGGGCCGCTTCCGCGGCAACGGGGTCGGGATCGCGATCGACGACGCGGTTAACGACTACGACGTCCAGGTCGACGGCGCCACCGTCGCCACGCTGGTGACCCCCGGCCGCACCACCTACTGGGTCAGGAACCTGAGTCACGGCGTGCACAGCGTGCGGCTCGTCAAGCGCACGGAGAGCCCGTGGTCCGCCGGCCGGTTCGACGGATTCGTCGCCGCCCCCGGCGGCGCCATCCTGCCCAGGCCGGCCGATCGCCGCCGGCAGATCGAGTTCATCGGCGACTCCTACACCGCCGGCTACGGCAACATGTCCGCCACCCGTGACTGCCCCGCCCCGGGCCAGATCGACAGGAACACCAACGCCGACGTCAGCTTCGGCGCCCTCACCGCCCACGGCCTCGGCGCCGATTACCAGATCAACGCCTTCTCCGGCCGCGGCATGGTGCGCAACTACAACGGGATCGAGCCCGGCACCGACTACCGCACCTACTACGACCGCGCCCTCATCGGCGTGTCCGGCGACGTGTGGAAGAACCCGGGCACCTGGCATCCGCAACTGATCGTGATCGGTCTCGGCATCAACGACTTCTCCACCGCGATCAACCCGGGCGAGCCGTGGACGCCGGAATCCCTGGTCGCCGCCTACACGACCGCCTACCACGGCTTCATCGACAAGCTGCGCGCCCGGTACGGCAAGCGCGCGATCATCGTGGTCAGCGCCACCTACATGTCCAACACCACGGCGTTCGCCGACGCGGCGCGGCAGATCGTCCAGGATCGCAACGATCAGGGCGACGACCGGGTCCGCTTCTGGTACTACGACAACACGGATCTGGACTACGGCGGCTGCGACTGGCACCCCTCCGCCCACGACCACGAGATCATCTCCCGGCGGCTCGACGACTTCATCGCCACGCTTCCGCTCAGGTGGTGAACGCGGCCGGGGGCCCGGGAAGTGGAGCGGGCCGGGCCCCCGGCTCAGGTCACAGCAGGCCGTTCTGGGTGAGCCAGTCCTTGGCGACCACGGGCGGGTCGTCCTTGTCGACGGCGATCCGCTGCATCAACGACAGGAGGGTCTGCGTGTCGAGCTTGGCGGAGATCTCGTTCAGTGTGGAGGTCACGGTGTCGTCCACCCCGGCCTTGTAGACGAGGGGTGTGACGTTGTCGAACCCGAACGCGTTCTTGTTGTCCTCCAGCGGCACAAGGTCGTTGAGCACGATCTTGGGGTCGGTGGTGAACACGTTGCCCACCTGGACCGTGCCGCTCTTGATCGCGTCGGCGGTGGTCGCCCCGGTGGGCTTCCACTGCTTGAACTCCAGGCCGTATACGCTCTTGAAGTTCTCCTCCTGCCGCTGCTTGAACTCCGGCGGCCCGCCGACGACGAAGTCCTTGGCGACCTTGGCCAGGTCCTCGATGGTGGTCAGCTTGAACTTGTCGGCCGTGGCCTTCGTCACCGACAGGGAGTTCTTGTCCTCCGCCGCCGACGGCTCCAGGATCTCCAGCTCCGGCGGCAGCTTGGCCTTGAGACCCGCGACGATCTCGTCCTTGGTCTTGGCCGTGCTCGACTTGTCGACGAAGGCCAGCAGCGACCCGATGTACTCGGGCAGCACGGTCAGGCCGCCGCTCTTGACCTGGTCGTAGACCACCTCGCGGCTGCCGATGTTCGGCTTCTCCTCCACGGTGACCCCCTTGGCCTGGAGGGCCTGGGCGTACATCGAGGCGAGCAGGACGCTCTCGGGGAAGTCGAAGGAACCGACGACGACCTTCACGGGGGCGGCGCCGCCCGAACCGGAGGCCGACGGAGCGGCGGTCGCCGTGCTGGACAGCGGGTCGGAACCCCCGCAGCCCGATAACGTGAGCGCCGCGGTCAGCGCGACCGCCGCGACGCCGAAAATACGCCTCATACGGAATATTCCCTTCATTGTCAGGGGATAATAGGGAGATTACCGGACCTGGCGGACTCCGGGCGAAACGACCACCCGGTCCAGGAGGAGGAAGGCGAACTGGACGGCCAGGGCGAGGGCGGCCACCAGGACCGCTCCCCCGATGACGCTCGCATAGGTCTTGGTCGCCAGGCCGTCGATGATGAACCGGCCGAGCCCGCCCAGACCGACGAACGCCGCGACGGTGGCGGTCGAGACGACCTGGATCGCGGCGAGGCGCAGGCCCAGCAGGATCAGCGGCAGCGCGACCGGGGTCAGCGTCCGGAACAGCACCTGCCGCCCGCGCAGGCCCATGCCGTACGCGGCGTCGCGCAGGTCGGCGTCCACCCCCCGCACACCCTCGTACGTGTTCACCAGGATGGGCGGGATCGCCAGCACGATCAGCGGGATCAGCACCGGCAGCACGGTCCCCACGCCCGCCAGCAGCACCACGAGCACGAGCAGGCCGAGCGTCGGCAACGCCCGGGCGGCGTTCGCCGCGACCACGACGAGCAGCGCGCCGCGGCCCGTGTGGCCGATGAGCATGCCGAGCGGCACGGCGATCAACGCCGCGACGAGGAAGGCCGCCGCCGAGAACTCCAGGTGCTCCAGCAGCCGGACGGGGATGCCGTCGGGCCCGGACCAGCGCGACGCGTCGCCGAAGAAGTCGGCCAGGAAGTTCACGCCGCCCTCCTCGCCCGGGACCAGGGGGTCAGCAGCCGCTGGGCGAGCACGAGCAGCCCGTCGGCGAGCACGGCGAGCAGGACGATGAGCACGATCCCGACCACGATGGGCGTGTAGAACTGCCGCTGCCAGCCGTCGATGAACAGGTTGCCCAGCCCGCCCTGGCCGATCAGCGCGCCCACGCTGACCAGGCTGATGCTGGACACGGTGGCGACCCGCAGCCCGGCCAGGACCACCGGCACCGCGACCGGCAGCTCGACCCGGAGCAGCCGGCGCGCGGGCCGGAACCCCATCGCCACCGCCGACTGCCGTACGGGGTCGGGCACCGAGGCCAGGCCGTCCACGACGGCGGGGATCAGGACCGCGAGCGCGAAGAACGTCAGCGGGATGACGACGGTCGACCGGGTGAGCCCGGTGACCGACAGGAAGATCGAGAACAGCACGAGGGACGGCAGCGAGTAGGTGACGTTCATCAGCGCGGCCGTCGGCTGGTACAGCCAGCGCCACCGTACGCAGGCCAGGCCCAGCGGCAGGGCCACGACCAGCCCGAACAGCACGGGAAGGAAGGCCATCACGACGTGGTTCTCCAGCAGGGCGCTGATCGCGGTGGGGCCTCCGTTGGCCCAGTTGCGTGCGATCCAGTCCCAGCGGACCAGAGGCTCCTGGCTCACGCGGGCGCCCCCTCGGCCGGCCCGGCGTCCGCAGACGGCGCGACCGGCGGGGACGGCGCGGCGGGTGGCGCGTACTCGGCGAGCAGTTCGTCGATCGCGTCACGCCCCGCCACGCCGCGCACGCGGCCCTCCTCGTCCACGGCGACCGCGACGCCGTTCGCCGACAGCAGGGCCGCGTCGAGCGCCGCCCGCAGCGAGTCCGTCTCCGGGTCGAAGGTCCCGTACGCCGCGAGCCCGTCCGCGGTCCGCCAGCCGAGCGGCCTGCCGGCCTCGTCGGTCGCCAGATCGGACGGCGCCGGGCGGAGGCGCACCTCCTTGGCCGAGATGAACGACAGCCGCCGGATGCCGCGGTCGCGGCCGAGGAACTCGCGGACGAAGTCGTCGGCGGGCTCGGTGAGCAGCGTGGCCGGGCCGGCCATCTGGGCCAGCCGCCCGCCGACGCGCAGGACGGCCACCGTGTCGCCGAGCTTGACCGCCTCGTCGATGTCGTGGGTGACGAACACGATCGTCTTGCGCAGCTCCGACTGCAGCCGCAGCAACTCGTCCTGCAGGCTGGCCCGCACGATCGGGTCGACGGCGCTGAACGGCTCGTCCATGAGCAGCACCGGAGGATCGGCCGCGAGCGCCCTGGCCACGCCGACCCGCTGCTGCTGGCCGCCCGAGAGCTGGAAGGGATACCGGCCGGCCAGCCCCGGGTCGAGGCCGACCAGCTCCAGCAGCTCCATCGCCCGGGCGCGCGCCCTCTGTTTGCTCCAGCCCAGCAGGTACGGCACGGTCGCCACGTTGTCCACGATCTTCCGGTGCGGGAAGAGGCCCGCCTGCTGGATCACGTACCCGATGCCGCGCCGGAGCGTGGGCGGGTCGATCTCGCGCACGTCGCGGCCGTGCAGGGTGATGCGGCCGGAGGTGGCGTCGATCATGCGGTTGATCATCCGCAGCGACGTGGTCTTGCCGCAGCCTGAGGGGCCCACGAACACGGTGATCGCCCCCGTGGGCACCTCCAGACTGAGGTCGTCCACGGCCACCGTTCCGTCCCGGTAGCGCTTGGTGACGCCTTCGAACGTGATCACGCCATCTCGCCCTTCGAAAGAGTGTGCGATCAACCCAACATCAGGAGGCCCACTCGCTCTTCCCCGTGAGCCTCCCGGATATCAAACGCCACCCGTTCCGGACAGAACACCCGGCGGCCAGCCTAGGCGGGAACCTCCGATATCCGGGCCTAGATATCTATCAATAGGGCATCTCCTGATGCGTGGCGCGGCGATGTGTTGGCATGATTACTCTCACGCCTCTCCCATCCCTCCGCCGCGTCCCTCCGATACGGACCAGCACGAAACTCAGAGGAGCCGGTCGTGACTCCACCGCTCACCGGTCAGCGCTCCAGAAGCGAGCTGATCGCCGAGCTCTACGAGCGTCACGCCTCGGGGTTGTTCGCGTACTGCCACGACCAGCTCGGCCAGACCACGCCGGCCGCCGACGCCGTGGTGGCCGTCTTCACCACCGCTCCGACCGCCGAACCGCCCTCGCGCGCCGCGCTGTACGTGCTGGCGCGCCGGGAGATCTACCGCCGGGACGTCAGTTACGCGCTGCCGGCGGTCGACTCGGTCGCCGACCCCGCCACCGCGTTGATCGAGCGGGTGTTCCGGGACATCCGGCCGCACCAGCGCGAGGTCCTGCTGCTGTCGGAGGTGTGCGGCCTCACGGCGCCCGAGCTGTCACTGGTCCTCGACGTGGCGGTAGACACCGCCGAGGAGCTGATCTCGGGGGCGACGCGACGCTTCGCCCAGACCCTGGAGACGGCGGTCACCGCCGCCAGGTCGGCGCCGTTCGTGCCCGCCTCGGTCGCGGAGGTCTACGACGCCATCGGCGTCTCCCCCGTCGGCGACGTGCTGGCCCGGCTGCCCTGGTGCCGGCCTGCCGCGTCCGTGCGCGATCGGGTGCTGACGGCGCTGCCGTACGAGGAGCCGGGCAGCGCCGCGGCGGGTCAGGAACACTCCTCCGGACTGGTCACCAAGAGGCTGTGGCCGACCACGCCGACCTGGCCGCTGCCGCTGAGCGACCCCGACCAGGTCACCAACACGTGCGTGGTCAAGACCGACGCCATCGCGCAGCCGCAGGGCACCCGGCGCAAGGCCAAGCACGAGGCGACGACCGAGCCCATGCCCCGGTTGCGGGGAGCGCTGCTCAATCCGCTCGGCGAGGGCCGTCTGCGCAGGAGACGTCCCGGCCGGCCCGCGCCGACGGAGCCGCAGGCGGCCCTGGCCGCGCCCGTGGAGCCGCAGGAGTCCCCCCAGGAACCCGCCCAGACCGCGTCCGCCACACCGCCTGCCACACTGCCCGCCGCACCGTCTGCCACACCGTCTGCCACGCCGCCCGCTCCGGCCGTCGCGGAGACCGCCGCGAACACGTTCGACGCCTTCCGTCAGGCCGGCCCGTTCGACGCGTTCGGCGTCTCCGAGGCCCCCCACCGCGCGGACCCGTTCGAGGCTTTCGGCGCCCCGCCCCGCCCCGCGGAGCCCCTCCTGGCCTCCGACACGCCGCTTCGCCCCGCAGAGCCCCTCCTGGCCTCTGACACACCGCTTCGCCCCGCGGAGCCCTTCGACGCCTTTGGCACCGCGCCGCGTCCTGCGGAACCTTACGACGCGTTCGGCGCCATGCCCCGTCCCGGGGAGCCGTTCGACGCTACTGGAGCCGTGCCGGGTTCGGCGGAGCCGTTCGACGCCTCCGGAAACACACCGCGCCCGGCGGAACCTTTCGACGCCTTCGGCGGCACCGCCGCAGCCCGCCCGGGGGACCCGCTGGACGCGTTGTTCGACACGCTCCGCTTCGCCGAGCCCTTCGACGCGTTCCGTACGGCCGAGACCGCCGGCACGCCGCCGCAGGCCGAGCCCGCCGAGCCCACCGAGGCCCCCGCGCAGTCGGGGATGGTCGCCCCGGCCCCCGCCGCCGAGGAGGCCACGGTGTTCCCGCCGGCCTTCCCCCCGGCCTTCCCGCAGTCCGTGGAGTTCCCGCTGCCGCCCGCCGAGCCGATCGCTCCGGCCAGTGTCAGGGACGACGTCAGGGACGAGGTCCCGGACGAGCCGCCGTCGGAGAGGGACGGCGAGCACGCCGCCCACACGTTCGGGACGGAGGCGGACATCCTGGTCCACCCGGTCGTCGCGGCGGTCTCCGTTCCGCTGCCCGCCGCCCCCAGGCGTCCGGGCCGCAGGCACGCCGGCAAGCCGTCCGGCGACGGCGGCGCGAGCAAGGGCCGGCGCGCCAAGGGCGACCGGCACTACGACTGGCTGTGGGAGGTCGTCGGCATCCTGATCTGCCTGGTCATCGCGCTGGCCGTCTTCTACTTCGTGCAGTGATCGTCACTCGCCCGGAGGGAGAAGTCGCGGGCCGGGTCAGCGGGGAGGCTTGGGCAGGCCGAGGCCGAGCATCGCGATCAGCTCGCGCTGCACCTCGTTGACCCCGCCGCCGAAGGTGAGCACGAGCGCGCCCTTGGCGCCCCGGTCCACCCGTTCGGCCAGGTCCCGGGTCTCCTCGTCGTACGGGTCGCCGAAGCGGGCCAGCGTGTCGCCGACGATGCGGCCGACCTCCTGCATCCGCTCCGAGGCGTAGATCTTGGTGGCCGACGCGTCGGGCGCGCCCAGCCAGCCGAGGTCCATCGATGCCGCGACCTGCCAGTTCAGCAGCTCGTTCGTGCGGAAGTAGACGTACACCTCGGCGACGGCCCGCCGTACGCCGGGGTGCTCCCACAGCGGCGCGCCGTCACGGCCCCGGCCGGTCTTGGCCCAGCGGGTGAAACGGTCGAGGGTGTGCCCGATGTTGCCGGCCGGCCCGAGCGTCACGCGCTCGTGGTTGAGCTGGCTGACGATCAGGTCCCAGCCCTTGTTCACCTCGCCGACGACCATGTCGAGCGGGACGCGCACGTCCGAGTAGTACGTCGCGTTGGTGTGGTGGCGTCCGTCCATGGTGATGATCGGCGTCCAGGAGAACCCGGGGTCCGCGCAGTCGACGATCATCATGGTGATCCCGCGGTGCTTCTTCGCCGCCGGATCGGTGCGCGCGGCCAGCCAGACGTAGTCGGCGTGGTGCGCGCCCGAGGTGAACACCTTCTGCCCGTTCACCACGTAGTGGTCACCGTCCGGCACCGCCGTCGTCCGCAGCGAGGCCAGGTCGGTGCCCGCCTCCGGCTCGCTGTAGCCGACGGCGAAGTGGCACTCTCCGGCCAGGATGCGCGGCAGGAAGAACTCCCTCTGGGCGTCCGTGCCGTACTGCATGATCGTCGGGCCGACCGTCTGCAGCGTGATCAACGGGTAGGGCACCTCGGCCCGGGTGACCTCGTTGGCGAAGATCTGCTGCTCGACCGGGCCGTAGCCGCCCCCGCCGTACTCCTTCGGCCACCCGAGGCCGAGCCTGCCGTCACGGCCCAGCCTGCGGCAGTGCGCCATGTACGCCTCGCCGAACGGGTCCCGGGCGATCTCGGCGCGCTGCTCGCCGGTCAGGCAGGTCGCGAAGTAGTCCCGCAGCTCGTCGCGGAGCCGCCGCTGCTCCGTCGTCAGGTCGATGAACATCAGACCAGGGCTCCGATCAGGTCGAGCTGGGCCTGCTCGCCGCCCAGCAGGTGGGCGAGGTGCGTGCCCAGGCCGAAGTAGCGGTGCAGCGGATAGGTCAGGTCGAGGCCGATGCCGCCGTGCAGGTGCTGGCAGGTGTAGAGCGCACGCACGGCGTCTCCGGCCGCGTTGCGGGCGGCGACGGCCAGGTCACGCGCCGCGGGCAGCCCCTCGGTCAGCCGCCACACCCCCGTCCACATCGCCACGTCGAGCGCGCGTGAGGCGATGTAGACGTCGGCGATCTGCATGGTCACGGCCTGGAACTCGGCGAGCACCCGGCCGAACTGCCTGCGCGCGGCGATGTGGTCCTTGGTGAGCGCGAGCGCGCCGGCCAGGACTCCGGAGGCGGTGGCGGTCACGCCCGCCAGGGTGTTCAGCCGCAACGCGGCGACGGCCGCGCCACCCGCCGCCTCGCCCGCCTCCCCCACCATCTCGCCCGGCGTGTCGTCCAGGACGACCGCGGCCGCGGGCTCCCCGGCCGGCGACGTGACCGGCAGCAGTCGCGCGTCCCCCGGCCGTACCAGGTACAGCCCGAGGCCGTCGGCGGACCGCGCGGGCACGAGGATGGCCGACGCCTCGGCGGCGTACGGGACGATCCCGGGCCGTCCGGTGATCCTTCCCCCTCTGGCGATCGCGGCCGGTGGGTCGCCCGGGGCCGCCCCCGCCTCGCGGAAGGCGACGGTCAGCACCTCCTCCCCCTCGGCGAACGGCGCGAGCGCCCGCTGCTGGTCGCGGGAACCGTGCCCGGCGACGGTCAGCGCGGCGATCAGGCCGGGCAGCACCGGGACCGGCGCGACGCGGGCTCCCGCCTCCCGCAGGATCACCGCCGCCGCGAGCGGGCCGAGCCCGGCTCCGCCCGCCTCGGGCGGCAGGCACGCGCCGAGCAGGCCCGCCTGCGCCAGCGCCTTCCACGCCCCCGCGTCGTACGGCCGGCCGCCGCGCTCGTGCGCCTCGATCCTGGCCTGGTCCGCCTCCCGGTCCAGCACCGACGCGGCCAGCGCGCGCAACTCCGCATGGGTCTCGTCGAGATCGAAGTCCACCGGACCTCCCGGGTGTTCCGCGGATCTGCCTGCGGGGGTGAGACACCACCCCAAACCGGAAACTAGAACAGATTCTAATATCTGTCCATAGGGCGACCGGCGAACCGGCGGCGACACGCGACGGAAACACAACGGTCATATGCCCGTCAGCGCTTTTTGTGACTGGCGGGTAACCATCCGGAAGGAGCGGAAATCAGATAACGTGTTCCTATGCGCACTTCGCATGCTCTCGCCGACGCTCCGCCACCGCTCCCCGAAGGCCCCTCCGGCGTGGGCGGCCATCCGGCCCCGGCGACTCCCGGGGTCCGCACCCGGAGCCAGCACCAACGGCGCCGGCGCATCGTCCAGGCGGCGGCCGCCCTCGCCTCCCGCGGAGGCGTCGAGGCGATGCAGATGCGCACGGTCGCCGAGCGCGCCGGCGTCGCCCTGGGAACGCTCTACCGCTACTTCCCCTCGAAGATGGACCTGGTCGTGGCGGTGGTCGGCGAGGAGATCGACCTGCTGGAATCCAGCATGGACAGGCGTCCGCCGACCGCCGAGAACCCGGCCGGCCGCGCCGTCGACGTGCTGATGCGGGCCACGCGGGGTTTGATGCGCGAGCCGGAGCTCGCCGACGCGCTCATCCGCTCCCTGATCATGGCCGAGGTGGAGGCGCCGTTCGGCGACCGGATGGCGAGCCTGCTGCTCCGCGTCGCCACCGACGGCCGCACGGTGGACATCCCCGCGGACGACCAGCTCGCGCTCACCGGCTCCCTCGCGGGCGTCTGGGTGCAGGAGTTGCTGGAGATGCTGCGCGGACGGCGCACCTACGAACAGATCCAGCACCGCATCGAGATCGCCGCCGAGCGGCTACTGGCGGGTTTCTAGATTTCCTTTACCGGCCGGTGAGACTTCGCATCCGCCCCGTGACACGACGTCGATAACCGCAGGTAAGACGGCGATGTCAGACGCACCCGCCACTAGAACAAGTTCCAGCCCTATTGGAATAAAATTCCAATCGCGGGAAAGCGCCTGGACCGGGTGCCCGGGTTCTGCTTCCATGGCAGGGTGACGCGCACCCCCGAGATCCCGGCGGCCCGGCGGGACGCCGCCACACCGCGCACCGCCTCCCTCCGCGCCGCCTGGGGGCCGCTGGCCCTGTCGTACGCCACGGCGCAGTTGGTCGAGGTGTTCCTGCACGAAGGGTCGCACGCGCTGGCCGCCCGCGCGATGGGGTTCCATCCTGCCATCGGTCAGTTCGTCGAGTTGCACGTGCCCTCGGCGGAACGGGCGCAGGAGGCGCTGGTGGCCGCCGCGGGCCCGGTCGGCAGCCTCGTCACCGGCCTCGTCTGCTGGGCGCTGTACCGCCGCCGCGGGCCCTCCTATCCCCGGCTGCTGCTGATGTGGCTGGCGATGACCGGCGTCGCCGCGTTCCTGGGCTACCTGGTGGTCATGCCGTTGCTCGCACCGGGCGACACCGGCGTCCTGGCCCGCCTCTACCACGTGCCCGTCGCCGTCCAGTTCCTCGTCGCCGCCGCCGGGATGGCTCTGCTCTATCTGGTCACCCGGCCGCTCAGCCGGATGTACCTCGACTCGCTGCCCGCGAGCGTGCCGCTGGACACCCCGCGCGACCGCAAGGCGGCCGTGACCCGTCTGTGGGTCCCCTACTTCCTGGGCCTGGCGCTGCTGGTGCCCGCCGCCCTCGGCGGCGACCCCGAGGTGGTCTTCTACGGCATCCTCGGCTGCTGGGGACCGGGAATGGCGCTGGTCGGATTCATGACGCCCAATGCGGGCCGGCCGTACGAACGGCGGGAGAGGCCGGAAACGGACTGGCGGCTTCCCGTGTGGGCGTTTCTCGCCTATGCGGCGGTGGTCGCGTTCTATCTGCTCGTGCTGCGGCCCGGCCTGCATATCTGACGGCGGAAATACGCATACGTACGTCCCCGCGATCCCGATGCGTAATAACCGGAATCACGCTGGACGGCCCACCGGAAATGCCCGATGATGCGTTCGCCGAATTCTTTTCCCTCGGGGAGACGCCATGGGACTGCGCAACATCCGCCTCATCGTGCCGCTGGTGTACGCGATCGCGGTCGTCGTGTCACTGATGATCGACAGGACCGTGGGCGCGGTCGTCGTGGTCGTGGGGGCGATCCTCGTGGCCGCGTTCTTCATCTGGTTCCGCCCGCGGAGCGGAGCCGGCCGTCCCTGACGCCGAACAGCGCGCCCCAGGGGTCGCGCAACACCACCTCGCGGCCGTCGTGCCCCTGCCCGGCCACGCTGCCGCCCGCCCGTTCGGCGGCTGAGACCGCCGAGGGCACGTCGTCCACGAGGAAGTAGGACACCCACTGCGGGGACGCCCCGTGCGGCATCCCGCGCACGTCCCGCCCGGGCGGCGTCTCCTCGCCGAAGAGCCCGGCGTAGAAGACGCGGGCCGCGGCGGGGTCGGCCGCCCACAGCTCGTGGCCGCAGGTCGCGCCGGACTCGTCGACCAGCACGATGCCCTCCGCCCAGTGTCCCTGCCAGAAACCGACCGACGCGCCCGCCGGATCGACCGCGAACAGGAACCGCCCGTTCGCGCCGGCGCCGAGCGGCCCGAACACCACGGTGCCGCCCAGGGCCGCCACCCGCCCGGCCACCGCCTCGGCGTCCTTCGCCGCCAGGTAGGTGTTCCAGGCGGCCGTCATCCCCCGTCCCCGCGGCACCTGGCCGAACCCGCCGACGACCTCCCCGCCCCGCCGCGCCAGGCGGTAGCCGTACTCCTCGGGCTCGTCGAACGTCCAGCGGAACAGGCCCGCGTAGAAGTCGCGCGCGCCATCGGGGTCGGCCGCCATGTAGTCCACCCAGCAGGGCGCGCCCTGCGCGTACGTCTCACGCCTCGGCACCGTCTCGGCTCCTTTCCAGGTGCGGCCGGATGAGCCGCGCGGCGGCCTCCGGGCGCTCGATCATGCACAGGTGACCCGCGTCGGCCATCCGCGCCACCCGGCACCGCGGAACCACCGCGCCCAGCCGCTCGGCGTTGGCCGCGAACGTCGGCATCTCGGCGTCCCCGACGAGGACCAGCGTGTCGGCCCGGATCGCGCCGAGCGCCCGGTCGGTGTGCGTGTGCCGGTGGAAGGCCGCCATCGCGCCCGTGCGCAGCTCGTCCCAGCCGTGTCTGGCGATGACCGACCGCAGGCTCGCCCGCAGCCGGGGGTGCGCCTGGGTGCCCCGGAAGATGTCGGGCGGCGAGGACATCCACACGTCCGCCAGGGCGGCGCCGTCGGCGCCGGCCCGCCGCAGGGCCATCAGCTCGCGGTAGCGCGGGGCCGTCCCCGCCTCGCTGGGGGCGCCCGCGATGGTGGGCGCTCCGACGACGAGACGTCGTACGACGTCGGGCGCGTCGATGGCGAGCTGGATCCCGGCCAGCGACCCGAAGGACAGCGCGACGACGTCTTGCGCCCCCTCCGCCCGCGCGACGGCCGCGAGCTCGTCGGCCAGACCCGGCAGCGTCGTGCCCGGCGGCATCGGGCCCGACCCGCCGTGGCCGGGCAGGTCGACGCCGACGTGCCGCCTGCCGGGCAGCAGCGCCCACAGGTCGCGCCAGGTGGAGGAGTCCATCGTGTAGCCGTGGATCCACAGCACGGCCGGGCCGGCGCCGCTCGCGTGCACCCGCATCACGCCGCTCCCCCCGTCCCGGTCGTGGCAGGGGCTCCGGGAGGCGCGACGGCGCCGAAGGTGGCGCAGAACCGGCGGAAGGCCAGCACGGGCCGGTCGCCGGCGTCGTACCGCTGCGGCGCGCCGGGATCGAGATGGTCCCAGACGACGCGGTCCTGCTCGAAGGCGTACCGCGCGCCGTGGACCAGCGCGTCGAGCGCCTCGGCCCGCTCCGGCGGCAACGCGATGGCGACCCGCCCGACGCAGCCCTCGGGAGTCGGCACGGCGCCCGTGATGATCGTGTACGGCGCGTCCGCGGTGCCCAGTTCCGTCACCACGAGGCTGGGGCTGAAGGCCCGGGCGTAGAACCGTGAGGCGAAGTCGAGGCGGCGCTCCCGCTCCCATGGCGGGGCCTTGGTGCGGAACTCCCCCTCGATCGCCAGCTCGCCGTCGGGGCCGGGCGCGACGCGCATGCCGATCACGCGCGGCACGAGGTGGACCTGGTGGAAGTGCTCCGCGTCGAAGGCGTTCTCCACCACGTACTCCGAGGGGACCGCCACCGGCTGGATCACCGCACCGACGACCAGGTTGCCGTCCGCCACCTCTTTGATGGTCCGCTGGAAGCCCCGGTCGTCGTCCGCGGACAGCCGCACGAACACCGCCGCGCCCGCCCGCTCGACGGCGTACTCGGCGACCGACCAGCGCCTGGCCGTGTCCCCGAGCGCCACCCGCTTGCCGTGGAAGGGGCAGATGACGCAGTCACCGTCCAGTTTGCCGCCGTGGCCGAGCGACGCCCCCCGGTGCGGGCACAGCCCGTCGAACACGCGGACACCCGACCCGTCCCGTACGGCGAGCAGCCTGCGCCCGCCGAGCCGCAGGGGCGTCAGTCCCTCGGCCAGCTCCTCCTCGAACGCCAGCAGATACCAGCCCGTGTGCACCGCAACACTCATCGCCCTACCGCCTCCAGGACCTCTCCGGCCGCGCGCCTTCCGCTGGCCATCGCCGCCTGCACCATCGGGACGCCGGCCGCCGTGGCCTCGCCCGCGAAGAACACCGTTTCGCTCACCGGTTCCGCCCACGCGGCCCGTGCCCACAGGGCGCCGACGCGGGGGTAGGTGAACGCCCCTGTCGCCCAGGCGTCCGCGCCCCAGTCGGCCGCCTCGACGTGCTCGGGCCGGGCGTCCCCGGCCCAGGGCAGCACCCGGCCCAGCGGGGGCGGTCCCTCGCGCGCCGCTTCGCGCGCCCGCGCGGCGGCCCCGGCCTTGGCCACCACCAGGACCCGTGTGCTGCCTGCGGTGGAGGTCACGAATCCCAGGCCGCCCTCGGCGTCGAACACGACGGCCGACTCCGGGGCGGGCCGGCAGAGCGTGAGCACCGCGCACCACGCGTCGCCGAGGCGCAGCGACTCGGCCGCCGCCCGCTTGCGGGACGGCAGGTCCGCGATCGCGAGAGCCCCGCCGGCGACGACGGGCGGAGGCACGGTCACCACGGCCGCCGCGGCCATGACCGCGCCTTCGTCGAGGCGGGCCTCCACCCGGCCGCGCGCCCACGTGATGCTCCTGACCGGGCTCCCGCAGTGCACGTCGAGCCCGCGGGCCAGTGCGCCGGGCAGCAGGTCGAACCCTCCGCGGACGGCGAAGCGGCCCTCGCCGACGTCGTCGGCGCGGCGTCCCGCCGCCATGCCCGCCGTGCTGAGCGACTCCGGGTCGGCCGCCCAGTTCTGCCGCAGCCACTCGGCCTGGTCGCCGCGGGTGAGCCGCCCGGCCGCGGGCACGTCCTCCCCCTGCCCGTCCAGCAGGCTCTGCTCCACGGCCCACGGCGGGTTGCCCAGCCGGGCGAGCACGCCCAGCGGCAGCACCCGGCCCGCCGTCGCGACGAGCGCCCGGCCGGGGCTGACCGGTTCGGCCGCGTCCGGTTCCAGCACGTCCCAGACCGGATTGCGGTCACCGTGGACCACCTGGGCGCCAAGCTCGAGGGCCGGCTCGTCGCCGCCCGGCCGGTGCGTGCGCACCCGGCCGCCGACGCGGTCCCTGGCCTCGACCACCGCGACGGCCAGCCCGGCGTCACTCAACCGCCGCGCCGCGGTCAGCCCGCTCACCCCCGCGCCGACGACCACTACATCGACCCGCATCGCAGCCTCCCATAGGCCCGTTCGGTCAGCAGTTGCTCGCATTGATCCCGATGGCGGCCGCCCTGTAGTAGCGTGGCGATGCCGTGATCTTGTGTCCTCAGCCCCGAAGGACCGCCGATGACAGCTCTCCGCCGGCTTCCCGCCGGTCTGGCCCATCCGTTCTCGCCGGCCGGCAGGGCCGATCCGTACCCCGCGTACGACTGGCTGCGGGCCAACGACCCGGTCCACTTCGACGTGACGTCCCGGATGTGGCTGCTGACGGCCCACGAGCACTGCGCGAGCGCGCTCAAGGATCCCCGGTTCTCGGCGGCCCTGGGCCAGCGCGAGCGGGTGCGGGACGACGACCTGCCCGCCTCGATGCTGACCACCGACCCCCCTGACCACAACCGGCTGCGCGCCCCCGGCACGGCCCTGCTCGGACCCGCCGCGGTGCGCGAGCTCGCCGGCGATCTCGCCGCCGTCGTCGACGGCCTGCTCGACGGGCTCGCGGGCGCGGCCGAGGTCACCCGGCATATCGGCGAGCCGTTCGCGACCGGCGTGCTGGCCCGGACGCTGCTGTTGCCGCGCGAGGACGAGACGGCCTTCGCGGACCTGGCGCGCCGGGCCTCGGTCAACCTCGACCCGCTGGCGGGGCCCCAGGCCGCGCGGGAGGGCCGCGCGGCCATGGGCGAGCTGACCCGTTTCCTCGACGCGCACGTGGCGCGCGGGCCCGGGGGGTCGATCGCGCGGCTGGCCGCGGACGAGCGGCTGACCCGGCCGGAGATGCTGGGCATCCTCTCGCTGGCCGTCGTCGGCGGCTGGCGCCCGCTGGCCGAGATGGTGGGCAACGCGCTGTTCTGGCTGCTGCCCCGTCCCGAGGCGCTGGCCGCCCTGCGCGACGGCGGCGACGACCTGGCCCGTACGGCGGTCGACGAGCTGCTGCGGCTGGAGGCCCCGATTCCCTTCACGGCGAGGGTGACGACCGCCGAGGTGTCCTTCGGGCGCGCGGTGATCCCCGCCGGGGCGCGGGTGCTCGCGGTGGTCGCGGCGGCCAACCGGGACCCGGACGTCTTCGACCGTCCGGGCGACCTGGTGCTGACCCGGTCTCCCAATCCCCACCTCGCCTTCGGCGCCGGCACCCATTTCTGTCTGGGCGCGCCCCTCGTCCGGCAGGCCGGCGCGCTGCTGCTGCGCGGCCTGGCCGAGCGCTTCCCCGCGATCCGCGCGGACGGAGACCCGCCGGCCTGGGCGCCCGTGCTCGTGCCGCGGCGGCTGGGCGAGTTCCGGATCCGGCTCTCCTGACCCGAGGGGTGGTCAGCGGACGTTCGGCCCACGCCAGCGGAAGGTCAGGAAGCTCAGCGCGAGCCCGGCCAGGCACCACGCGGCCAGCACCAGCGCGACGCGGTCGAGCTCCCACACGCCCGCGGGCTCGACACGGGCGAAGTCGTTCGGCAGGAACACCGAGCGCAGCCCCTGGGTCATCCACTTGAGCGGGAACAGCGCCGCCACCGTCTGCATCCACGACGGCAGCTGGCTGTAGGGGAAGAACACCCCCGAGATGAACTGCAGCACCAGGAACGGCAGCGTGACGATGGCCGACGCCGACCGGGCGTTGGGGATGACCGAGCTGAAGGCCACGGCCAGCAGCGTGCAGGCCACGGCCCCGAGCATCAGCACCCACACGAGCGTCTCCCAGCGGGCGGCGGTCGAGGGCAGCGGCAGCCCGAACGCCAGCACGCCGACGGCCAGCAGCAGCAGCGTCTCCAGGGTGCCGGTCACGGCCACCCTCGCCACCTTGCCGACGAAGTAGGCGGACTTCGGCATCGGGCTGGAGGCCAGCCTGCGGATCATCCCGGTGTCGCGCTCGATCGCGATGCTGATGGCCAGCCCGTTGAAGCTGACGCTCATCACGCCGCAGGCGATGATGCCCGCGATGAACATCTGCTTGAAGTCGGTGTGGGTGCCGGGCACGGTCCCCGAGAAGATGGAGCCGAGGACGACCAGCAGCACGACGGGCAGCAGCAGGGTGAAGACCAGCGACTGCCGGTTGCGGAAGAACGACTTGAGCTCGACCGACGACCGCGAGACGGCCGCCCGCCACACGGCGGAGCGGACGGGATCGAGCACCACCGCGCCGCCTTCGCTGGTGAGGGCCGCGTTGGGAGCGCTCATCACACGACACCGCCTTCCTGGTTGCTCCGGATGAGGTCCAGGTAGATCTCCTCCAGCGACGGCCGGTGGATGCGCAGGTCCGGCAGTTCGCGGACGCCGGAGGAGGCCGCCCAGGGCAGCAGCGCGGCCATGGCCTCGGTGGGATGGTGCGTACGCACGACGACCAGGCCCTCCGCCTCCTCCACCACGGCGTCGCCCGGCAGCGCGGGCAGGCTCGCGCCGAGCCCGTCCGTCCTGGCGAAGCTCACCGCCGCGGGCGTCGCGCGCCGGCCGCCCAGCTCCGTCACCGGGCCCGACTCGACGACCCGCCCGTTGACGATGACGGCCGCGCGCTGCGCCAGCGCCTCGACCTCGTCCAGGTAGTGGGTGGTCAGCACGGTGGTCTTGCCCCGGCCGGTGAAATAGCGGACGAGGTCCCACGCCTCACGGCGGGCGACGGGGTCGAGCCCCGTCGTCGGCTCGTCCAGGAAGATCAGATCGGGGTCTCCGACGACGCCGACCGCGACGTCGAGCCGCCGCGCCTGGCCGCCGGAGAGCGTCTGCGCCTGCTTGCGCGCCTGCTTGCCGAGGCCGACCATGTCGATCACCTCGGCCACCGGCAGCGGCGCGGGATAGAACGACGCGAAGTGCTCGACCACCTCGCGTACGGTCAGATCGGTGTACGCCCCCGTCGTCTGGGGGACGACACCGATCCGGGCGCGCCACTCGGGCGCGTCCTCGGCCGGGTCGCGGCCGAGGACGCGCACGTCGCCGGAGGTCCGCCGGCGAACGCCCACCAGGATCTCCACCGTGGTGGTCTTGCCGGCGCCGTTCGGCCCGAGGAGGGCGAACACCTCGCCGCTCCGCACGTCGAGGTCCACCTCCTCGACCGCGTTCACCGGACCGTACCGCTTGCGCAGGGAGCGCACGTGGACGGGATTCGCCTGGTCGGCGACCGTGGACATGGCCTGGTCCTCCGAGTGGGTCGTGATGTCAGGTGCAGCAGCAGCAGGGGCAGCAGCAGCAGTTGATGTCGATCGCTTCCTGCGCGCTCGCGCCGGCCGCGATGGAGTCGAGGTCGCCCTCGCTCAGCTCGGCCATGTCGACCTGCGGCGTCTCGGGGATGTGCAGCTCGAACCGGCCCGTCTCGAGGCCCCGCTCCCAGAGCGCGACCTGTACGTCGATGTTGCTGTCGTGGTGGCCCTCGGGGATGTTACGGACGAGCACGACCTCGGCTCCCGCGGGCAGCTCCAGACCGGACTCGGCCAGGGCCGAGCGGGGGTCGGAGTCCAGCCGCGCCGAGTATTCCTCACTCGACCACGCCGTGATCAGAACGCGGGTGTACGCGTTCACGAATTCCGCGCGCTGCCTCGGGTCCAAAGACATGACATGCCTCCCGGCTTTTTCGCGGCGTTGTGTTTCGCCGCTTTCAAAATGGAGTCTTACACGGCCGGGAAGTCCGGGACAGACTTAATTTTCGCGCCGGGGCATAAGTATTGAGGCCGTGCACGACGGAGACTATGCTCCGATCAGGAAATATCACCCGGTACGTATTGGCCGTGAATCGCATGCGCAATTCCCCGGAGAATACGTATTACTGAAAACTGGGGGTGGGCATGGCCGGTACGCACAATCGATACGTATCCCTGCCACCGGGGCCGCAGGGCGCCCAGAGTCTGCGCGCGATGCGGGAGGCCCCGCTGCGCTTCGTCACCGAGATGGCCGCCTACGGCGACGTGACCAGGCACGAGACGGAGACCGGGCCGGTCTACATGCTGCACCGGCCCGACCTGGCCCGGCACGTGCTGAAGGACAACGGCGCCAACTACACCAAGGACCGCACGCCCGACGACGACATGCTGCGTCCTCTGCTCGGCAACGGCCTGCTGACCAGCGGCGGCGAGGAGTGGGCCCGGCAGCGCAAGATGATCGCCCCGGCCTTCCGCCCGACCGAGGTCGAGCGGTTCGACCAGATCATGACCGACGCCGCGGCCGGCCTGACCGAGCGGTGGCGGCGGGCCGGTGAGGAGGGCGCGGCGGTCCGGGTCGACCACGACCTGACTTCTCTCACGCTCACCGTCCTCGCACGGGCCATGCTCGGCGCCGACATCGCGGGCGTCGGAGACGGCTTCGGACGGGCGGTGGACGAGGTCAACCGTTTCATCGGCCACTTCGACCCCGCGTCCGAGGGAGGCGGCAGGGAGGGGTTCCGCCGGGCGAAGGCGTTCCTCGACGGTGTCACGCGGGCGATCGTGGCCGCCCGGCGGGCCACCGGCCAGGAGGGCGACGACCTGCTCGGCGCGATGCTGGCCTCGGGGCACGCGATGACCGCGACCGACCTGCGCGACCAGGTGCTGACGATCGTCATGGCCGGGCACGAGACCACGGCCAAGGCGCTGACCTGGACGCTCTACCTCCTCGACCGCCACCCCGATGTCGCGCGGGCGGTGCGCGCGGAGGTGGACGAGGTGCTGGGCGGGGACCGGACCGCCACCGCGGCCGACCTGCCCCGGCTGGCGGCCTGCCAGCGGGCGATCAAGGAGGCCATGCGGCTGTACCCGCCCGTGTGGCTCATCTCCCGGCGCTCCGTCGAGGCCGACGTCGTCGGCGGCTACCCGATACCGCCCGGCACGCTCGTGTGCGTCAGCCCGTACGTACTCCACCGGGATCCGCGGTACTGGCACGACCCGGAGACGTACGCACCGGACCGGTTCACGGCCGAGCACACCCACGCGGGGCACCAGTACCTCCCCTTCGGCGGTGGTCCGCGGGTGTGCGTGGGCCGCCACTTCGCGATGGTCGAGGCCACTCTCGTGCTGGCCGTACTGCTGCGCGGCGTGCGCCCGGAGCTCGTCCCCGGCTTCCCCGTCGAGCCCGAGGCCCTCGTCACGCTGCGCCCCCGGCACGGCATGCTGATGGTCCCGAGGCCCAGATGAGCGGGGCGAGCGGGGTGAGCGCCGGCTCCTACGACCCGGCCACGACGACCGCCGGAGGCCTGTCCGGCGAGCTGGCACGGCTGGAGGCCCAGGCGGAGCTCTCCTTCGACGAGGAGCTGCGGGTCCTGCTCGACGTCGGCGTCCCCGCCCCCCTGCTGGAGCTCGGGGCGGGCTCGGGCGCCGTCACGCGGCGGCTGCGGGCCGCGCTGCCGGACCTGCCCATCGTGGCCGCCGACATCGACACCGCGCTGCTGGCGCACGCGGCGGACGCCCGGGTCCCCCTGATGGGCTGCGACGCCGTACGGCTGCCGCTGGCGGACGGCGTGGTGGGCACGGTCCTGCTGCGGTACGTCCTGCAGCACGTGGCCGACCCCGCGGCGGTGGTGGCCGAGGCCCTGCGGGTGCTGCGGCCGGGCGGGCGGCTGGTCGTGATCGAGGTGGACAGCATGCTGTGGGGCCTGGCCGACCCGATGTACCCGGAACTGGCCGGCGTCCACGGCCGCATGGCCGGGGCGCAGCGCCAGGCCGGAGGCGACCGGCTGATCGGCCGCAAGCTCACCCGGATCCTGCGCCGCGCGGGCTTCCGCGAGGTGGTGCTGCGGCCGTTCGCCACCACCAACGACGACCGCCCCACCGAGGCGTTCGCCCCCCACATGGGGCCGGAGCGGCTGGCGCCGCTGGTCGCCTCCGGGGCCCTGTCCCTGCCCGAGCTCGCCCTGGCGGCCGACCGGTGGCGGCGTTTCCGCGCCGACCCCGACGCCTGGGTCATGTTGCTCGGCCTCGTCGTCGCCGGGACCGCACCGGGTGGTCCCGCCGAGTCCGAACGGAGTACGTCATGAGCCCCTTCTGGAAGATCTTTCTAGCGATCTTCTGCTACATCAGCGGCCTGGTGGGCCTCGGGCTGGCCATCGCCAACGCCAGCGTGAAGCCGCCCGCCACCACCCACGCCTTCGTGTACGGCGGGCTCGGCGTGGTGTTCCTCATCGCCGGCATCGCGATGAGCCGCAAGCCCCGCTACTGAGCACCGCTACCGGGCACACAGGCGCCGCCGGCGGACCCCGGGTCCGCCGGCGGCGCACACGTCTCCGGTCGTCAGATCTGCCGGCGGGCCAGCCGGGCGAACAACCCGCCGGCGTCCTCCAGCAGCTCGTGGTATCTGCCCTGCTGGACGACGCGCCCGCGGTCGAGCACCACGATCCTGTCGGCGTCCCTGATCGTCGAGAGCCGGTGGGCGATCACGACCCGGGTGGCGTTGAGCTGGCGGGTGCTCTCCGTGACGATCTTCTGGGTGGGGTTGTCCAGCGCGCTGGTCGCCTCGTCGAACAGCACGATGCGGGGGTGCGAGACGAGAGCGCGCGCGATCATGATGCGCTGGCGCTGCCCGCCCGACAACGTGTTGGTGCCCTCCGACAGCACCGTGTGCATGCCCATGGGCATGTTCGCGATGTCGTCGGCGATTCCCGCCATGCCGGCGGCGTCCCACGCGTCGTCGGTCGTGTGATCGGTGCTGCCGATGATGTTGGTCTTGATGTCGCCGGCCAGCAGCGCGCTGTTCTGCAGGACCACCCCGCACTGGCGACGCACCGCGCCGATGTCCAGCTCGCCCAGGTCCTGGCCGTCGTACAGGACCGTGCCCGAGCTCGGCGACTCGAAGCCCAGCAGCAGCCGCAGGATCGTCGACTTGCCGCTGCCGGTCGGGCCGACGACGGCGACGAACTCACCGGGCTCGATCGACACGTCCACCTCGTCCAGGACGAGCGGCCCGTCCTCGCCGTACCGGAACGACACCCGCGACAGCTCGATCCGGCCCGACAGCTCGCCCGGATCGGCCTTGCCCGTGTGCTCCTCCGGCTCGGCCGCCAGGATCGGCCGCATCCGCTCCAGCATGGGCACCACGCTCATCGCGGTGATCGCCGCGCCGGTGAACTGCAGCACCGAGGCCAGCAGCAGGTTGAACGCGGCGAAGAACGCCAGGAACGCGGGAACGGCCACCTGCCCGAGCATCGGCCCGGCCACCACGGCGAAGACGATGACCGAGGCGACCAGGGGGAAGCCGGCGTTGAAGGTCGTGACGAAGTTCTGCACCCGGCGGGCGGACACGCCGATGCTGCGCGCCCTGAGGAACTGCGACGCCCAGACCCCGAAGGCCCGGTCCTCGGCCGCCGCCACCCGCAGCTTCGGCACCGCCGTAAGAAGCTGGAAGACCCGGGACGACAGCCGCTGCTCGTGCGTGTAGAGCCGGCGCTGCAGGCGCACCTCGAAACAGCCCGCGACCGCGCACACGAGCACTCCGGCCAGCACGAGCGCCGTCGCGATCAGCGCCAGCCCCACGTCGTAGAAGTAGACGAGCACGAGGTTGGCCAGGCCGGCGAACAGGCCGAGGGCCGCCGTCGTCATGACGCCGGACAGCGTCTCCTGCACCGCGCTGACGCCGAGGACCGTGGTGCCCAGCTCGGCGGTGGAGTAGTTGGTGAAGAACGTCGCCGGCAGCGACAGCAGCCGCATCCACGCGCCCGCCTGCAGGCGTGACGACGACCTGCCCTCGATGCGCAGCGCGGCGAAGTTCTGCACCACCGACAGCGCGGCCGCCACGAGCGAGCCCGCGATCACCAGCAGCGCGCCCTGCACGATCATCTCGCGCTCGGCCCTGGCCACGTACGTGCCGAGCACGAGGCCGGTCATGGCGGGCACCAGCAGGCCGATGACGGCCACCAGTGTGCCCAGGCTGAGCAGGGTCCACAGGTCCTTGCGGTTCTTGGCGAGCCCGAACCGCAGCAGCCCGCCCACCCCGGCGACGGTGGGCGGCAGCGGCTCGTACAGCACGTCGGCGTGCCGGGTCAGGGTGCCGGCCACCGCCGCCGTGACCGGGGTGACGCGCTCCTCCCCCGGCGCGGCCATGACGTAGCGCGACCCGATGGGCAGCAGCGCCACCGGCGCACCGTCGGAGGTGAGGTAGCCCACCATCGGCCCGATGTCCCGCCGCCACCAGCGGTCGTCCAGCCTGATCCTGCGGGTGCGCACGCCGGAGGCGAGCGCGATGGCCTGGAGCGGGTCGATCCGGCCGCCGTGCGCCCCTCCCTGCGGGGGTGCGGTCACCGAGAAGCCGGCGTGCGAGGCCACCAGGCGCGCGGCGGCCAGTGCGGGCGGATCCCCCGCGACGTCGGCGAGGCGGACCCGCGCCTCGGTGTCGCGCACCAGCGTGTCGAACCCGCGGGCGGTGGTGCGCAGCACGTCCCCGCCCCGCTCGGCCCGGCTCGTCAGCACCTTCAGCTCGGCGGAGTTCCGGCGTTCGACCCGCCGGTCGATCGTGTAGAGGAAGCGGGTGGTGTACTCGACCCACCGGTGCCACAGCGCGCCCTCGCCGAGCAGGTCGAGGGTCGACCGGGCGCGCAGCCGGGCCGGGCCGAGCGCCACCAGCCAGTCCCGCTCGGTGACGCAGACCTCGGCGCCCGCGCTGAGCTGACCGGCGACGCCCTCGGGCATCTCGACCACGCCGTCCTCGACGGTGATCCACTGGACGCCGTCGACCGAACGGACGGCCTCGCCCTCGCGGACGACGACGGGCTCGTGCGGCACCAGCGGGACGAAGTCGCGCGGGGGCAGCGTGTCGCGGATCGACGCGGCGAGCGCCACCACCCCGGCATCCAGGCCCCGCACGAACTCGCCCACCGCCAGGCCGTACTCGCGGGTGGACAGGGCGCGGACCGCCTTGCCCGATCGGGACGGGCCGTGGACGCGCCGGGCCGACAGGCCCTCCAGCCGGGCCAGCGGCAGGCGCGACACGCGGGTGCCGAGCACCGGCCGCCCGACGATGCTGTGCCTGGGTCCCCGGGGCGAGCCGAGCATCAGCGTGCCCTGCCGCACCCGGCACAGGTAGTTCCACCTGCCGACCGGCCTGCCGTTCTCCAGGCGTACGGCGAACAGGTCGACCGCGCCGTGCTCGACCAGCAGCACCTCGCGCAGGTCGGCGAGCACGAGCAGCCGGTCGGCCGAGTAGTCGACGGGCGTGGCCGCGTCGGTGAAGAACGACGAGAACGCCGGGGATTCCGCCACGGTCGAGACGCTCATTGGTCCGCTCCCTCGCCGCCCGTCCGGGCGTTCTCGATCAGCCGCGCGTAGTGCCCGCCGAGGCGCACCAGGTCCTCGTGTATGCCGCGCTCCACCACCTCGCCCTCGTGCAGCACGAGGATCTCGTCGGCGTCCCGTACGGTCGACAGCCGGTGAGCGATGATCAGGCAGGCGCATCCCCGGCGGCGCAGGTTGTCGGCGATCACCCGCTCGGTCTCCGGGTCCAGCGCGCTGGTCGCCTCGTCGAGGACGAGCAGGGTCGGCTGCGCGGCCAGCGCCCTGGCCAGCTCCATCCGCTGACGCTGGCCGCCGCTGAAGTTGCGCCCGCCCTCGCGCACCCCGCTGTTGAGCCCGCCGGGGCGGGCGGAGATGACGTCGAAGATGGCCGCGTCGTGCAGCGCGGCGGTGACGACCTCGTCGGAGACGTCGTCGCTCCACAACGTGAGGTTGTCGCGCACCGTGCCCTCGAACAGCGAGATGTCCTGGTCCACGTACGCGATCGAGGCCGCCAGCTCGGTCCGCGAGATCTCCTGGCGGTCGCGCCCGTCGAGCAGCACCCGGCCCGAGGTGGGCCCGTACAGCCCCGCCGCGAGCCTGCCGATCGTCGACTTGCCGCTTCCCGAGCTCCCCACGATCGCCACCCGGCGGCCGGGCACCACCGAGAACGACACCTGTCTGATCACCGGCTTGGCCAGCGGGTTGTAGCCGAACGTCACCTCGTCGAAGGTGATCGACCCGTCGAGGCGGCTGCCCAAGGGCCTGTCCTCACGGTCGAAGACGGGCGAGCGGGGGTGACGTTCCACGTCGTACAGGCGCGTGATGTCGGCCGAGATGTACTGGAGGCGCCCGCCGAGGTTGGTGAGCTGGGTGACCGGCCGCGACAGTGCGCCGAGCAGGCTCTGGAAGGCCACCAGCAGGCCGACGCTGACCGCGCCGTCCACCACCCGCAGGCCGCCGACGAGCAGGATGAGCCCGCTGTTGACCCCGGCGAGCAGCGGTGGCACGACCGTGATGACCGCGCTGGGCACACCCAGCCGCTGCCGGGCGGTCACGGCCTTGGCCAGGAAACCGGCCCATCTCTGGAACGCGCCGGGCTCGGCGCCGGTGGCCTTGACGGTCTCCACGAGCTGCAGCGTGTTGAAGGTGGCCGAGGTGAGGTTGCCGAGGTCGGCCCGCAAAGCGGCCACCGCGTCGGTCCTGGCCCTCGACACCTGCCGCAGGACCACGATGTTGAGCAGCGCCATGCCCACGCCGATGAGGCCGAGCAGCAGGTCGTACCGGATCAGGACGACCGCGTAGAAGAGCACCAGGACGAGGTTGACGACGGTGATCGCCAGATCCCTGGACAGGATTTCGGCGACCGTGTCGTTGGCCGACACCCGCCTGGAGACCTCGGCGGGCCTGCGTTGCAGGAAGAACTCCACCGGCAGGCGCAGCAGATGACGGAAGAAACGGGCGGAGCTGACCAGCCCCATCCGTATCTCCATCCGCAGCAGGTAGTGCCGCTGGACCGAGGTCAGCACGAACATGGCCAGGGCGGTCATCGACATCGCCAGCAGCAGCGGCAGGATGAAGCCGGGACTGCGGCCGGTGAGGATGTGGTCGATGAACACCCGGCTGAACGCCGGCGCGATGATCCCGGGCACGACCAGCAGCAGGCTCGCCAGCAGCACCAGCGGCAGCGCCCGGCCGGTGGGCATGCGGCGCGACAGCAGCGCCTCGGCCACCCGGGTGGGGCGGCCGCCGGGCCGGAACCCGGGCCCGGGCTCGAAGGTCAGCACGATGCCGGTGAAGCCCGAGTCGAACTCGTCCCAGTCGAGCAGGCGGGGACCGCTCGCGGGGTCGTTGACCGCCACCGCCTGCCTGCCGAAGCGGGTACGGATGCCCTCGACGACCATGAAGTGCTGGAACGCCCAGAAGATGATCGCCGGTTTGACGACGTCACGCAGGTCGTCCAGCTCCATCTGGAAGCCCTTGGCCTCCAGCCCGTACTTGCGTGCGGCGGCGATCACGCTGGACGCCTTGGCACCGTCCCGGGACACCGCGCAGGCGGCCCGCAGCTCCTCCAACGGCACGAATTTGCCGTAGTGGCCGAGGATCATGGCGAGGGCGGCCGCCCCGCACTCGACGGCCTCCATCTGGATGACGGTCGGTGTGCTCCCGCGCCGGCCGCCCCTTCGGGGATGAGCGCGCCTGCGCGGGGCGCGGGGCGGCTGGGCGTCGGCGCGGGGCGCCGTGACCTGGCTCATCCGTCTCCTTCTCAGCGTCCGAGGAGCAGGTTGAAGGGGGTCTGGCTGCTGAGCGTGACCGTGCCCGTCACCGTGACCTGCGACCGCAGCTTCGTCGGGGGACCGGTCTCGGTCGTCCAGGAGTAGCCGGAGGGGGTCGCCGCGTCCGGGAGGAGGTCGACGACCACCAGGCGGGGCGGCTGCGCGGTGACGTAGCCGCGCGCCGCGAGGTCCCCGCCGACGAGGCCGGCGACGCCCTCCGCCATCAGCGGGTAGGGGCTGATCGAGGTCACCTTGCCGCGCAGCAGCCCGAACACTCCGGGCGGGGCGTCGGCGACCGCGAGGTCGACCATCCGGCCGGGGGCGATGCCGAGCGCGTGGTCGCCCGGCACGAACAGCATCGCGACCAGGCGGTCGTGGGGATCGTCGGTCCGCTCCATCGCGAGCAGCCCGTCGCCCTCGCGGACCATCGCGCCCACGCTCGCCGACGTGGTGACGACCTCGCCCGCGAACGGGCTGCTCACGGTGCGCACGGTGCCGTCGGCCCGCAGGACCTCCGCCACCGCCTGACCACGCACCACCCGCAGGCCGGGGCTCACCATCATGGTCCGCACGGTCCCGGTGTAGGGGCTCTGCAGCTCGGCGGTGCCCGCCGGACGGGTCAGCAGTCCTTTGGCGGTGACGGTGACCGGCAACCGGCCGACGAACGACCACGCCCCCGCGGCGACGACCACGATCAGCACGACGAACGTGGCGATCCAGCCGCGCGGAGAGGCGAGCAGGGTCGGGGAGTCGAGCTCGTCGGGCTCCCGCATCCGCTGCAGGGCCTTCAACCGGAACTTCACGCCGGCCCCCCCGTCGGCCATCGCGGCGGCGTCCCCGCCGCGGCACCCGGCCTGCTGCCGAGCAGGAGCTCACCCACGCTGCCCTCCGCGTGCGGGTCGAGGCCGCTCGCCGCGGCGAACTCCGCCGCGTCCCCGCCGCCGAGCCCGCAGACCGCCAAACCCATGGCCGTGGCCACCAGGTAGAAGGTCTGGTACAGCACGCCAACGTGCTTGAGGATCAGCGAGTACGCGATGGTCTCGTACTTCCACATCACCCGGCCGAAGCGGGCCGTCACGATCAGCAGGACCTGGGGGTCCTCGGTCATCATGGCCGCCGACCTGGCCCGGTCGAGCAGGATCCGGGTCGCCGGGCCGGGATCGGCCACCCGTTCCAGCGCGTGCGCGTCGGCGGCGTAGTGCCACAGCCCGGGCTCCAGACCCTCGCAGGAGACGACGAGGGGGTAGACCTCCAGCTCGTGGACGGCGCCTCCGGACGGATAGGGCCGGTCGGCCAGCTCCTGGCCGTCCTCACCGGTGAACGTGCGCCGCTGGCGCATCGTCCGGTAGAGCAGCTCGCCCAGGTGGTCCAGGGTGATCGGGGCGGCGGCGTCGTGCTCGCGGATCGAGCGGCGGCCCTCCAGCACCTCGGTGAGACCGGCCTCGGTCTTCGCGATCGCGTCCAGGTCCGGAGGCTCCAGGGCGATCCGGGGACCGGGGAAGGCGGGCGGCGTCGCCGGCAGCGGATCCCACACACCTTTCAGGGGATAGGTGCCGCCGTAACGCCCGGTCGTGCGCGGTTCCCGGGTGCGGGTGTGCAGCCACAGGTCGGCCGGCGACCATTGGGCGAGCGGTGCGGCGCCGCGCTCGGGGTCCTCTCCCTCCGGCGTCGGCCGCACCAGCAGCCCGGCATCGGCGAACAATCCGAGGACGGCCGCCGTGGTCCCGGCCGGCAGGCCGGGGCAGGCGAGCGCGGCCGGGGTCGTCCAGTCCGCGAGCAGGCCGAGCAGCGGGGCGGCGGCCGGGGCGAGCTCGACCCCGAGGGGACTACGGGGCGCGCGCACCACGAGCCTGCCGTCCTCCGGCCCCGCGACGGCGAACCTCGACAGGCGCACCCGGGTGTCCGCGGCGAGCGGCGCGGCCGGGCGCAGAGGGCCGCCGCCGTAGGGACGCAGCACGGCCACCGGCTCACCGCCGGACGGCGCCACGGCCCGCTCCAGCAGCGCCCCGGCCGACAGCTTGCGCAGCAGCATGTGCCAGCGCAGCAGCCCGCCCTCGCCGTCGTGCCCGGTGACGATCCCGGCCAGCTCCTCCTCGCTCGCACCGCCGCCCGCGAGCACGCGCAGCGCGGCGACCGCGCCCGCGGGCAGGCCCCGCAGCGCGGCCGGGCCGAACGGCGTGGTCAAAGTGACCGCCCCCGGCGTCTCCCCTGGTTCCGACAGGCCGGCGTCACGGCGCAGCCGCACCTCAACGGTGTGCATCGCTCCCCCTATCGGGTCAGAAGAAGACGCTCGTGGGGTTGAGTTCCTCCTCCGTGGCCGGCTGCGTCCGCCAGCCGAGGGCCACCGGGACGTCGTACAGGCGGCCCGGGCCGAGCCTGCGCCAGAAGTGGCGCATCCCGGGAACCAGCACCCGGGCCACGTTGAGCTCCAGGTCCGGCCGGGTCTGGTCGAGCACGATCATCTCCAGCCCGCAGGCGGCGGCCCGGGCGACGCAGGTCTCGACGTCGGCCGCGAGGTCGGTGTCCTGTGGCACCACGTGGTCCGCGAGTGTGCGGGGACGCTGCGCGGGGTCGGGCAGCAGCCAGGGATCGCTCTCGATGGTCGTGCCCTTCCACCAGCGGAGCGTGGCGATGTCGTCGTCGTGATAGATCGTCTCGCCGTTCTCGTCCCTGCGGCGTACGGAGGGGAGGAACTGGTTGACCTCGGTCAGCGTCCGCAGCGCGGCGATCCGGGGATCGAGGTGGGCGCCGAACCCCACGATGATGTCCTGCACCGGGTGGTCGAGCCGGTGGGAGACGCCGGCGAAGGCCGGCACGCCGAGGTCGGTGGTCAGGTCGAGCAGCCACAGGCTGCGGCCCATGTCCGCGTAGAACTCGCGCAGCGTGTCGACGTACGGCTCGTTGAGCGAGTCGAGGTCGAAGGCGGGCCTGCGGGCCCGGTTGTACCACCACAGCGCGACCGCGTCCCGCTCCACCACCTCGCAGAACCCCTGCAGGATCGCCTCCTCCAGGGTGTTGCCCGAGGCGCTGCCGTTGGAGTCGCCGACGCAGTAGAAGTGACGTTCCAGGTCGGGGTGGCCGTACCAGGCGTATCCGGCGGGGATCAGCCGCTCCTCGTCGGCGGTCAGCGACCAGGCCCGCGACCAGTCCAGCGGCAGGTCGGTGCGGAACCTCTCGGGCACCAGGTGCAGCCGGTGCGAGGGGTCGCTGTTCCAGGCGGACCGGTCGCCGTACTGCTTGTCCGAGAACAGCAGCAGGTCGTCCGGGTGGACCGCGAGGCCCTCCCCGATGTCGGCGTAGGCCGCCTTGAGCACCGGCTCCTCGCCGCGCCACACGCCCGAGTAGCGCTCGATCGCCTCGCACAGCGCGCTGACCTTGGCCTGAACCTCGGTCCGGCCCTTGCCGCCGCTCTGCCCGCGCAGGTTGCGGCGCAGCAGGTCCATGTTGTCGCCGAGCATCGCGAAGTTGTGACCCGCGGTGTAGCTGTAGGTAACCCCGTTGTCCTCGCCGGTCCACGGGCGCAGCCCGGTGACCGCGCCCAGATAAGGGCTGACGTGCCGCTCGAGCCGGGCGTACGTCGCCGAGGGCTGCTCGACCCGGTAGCCGCCGTCGGTCACGTGCCGGGCGGTCCTCGAGGCCAGCGCCACCTTCGGCTCGCGCTCGCGGATCAGCGAGGGATCGCCGCACACCGGGCACTGCGGCAGCCGGATCAGCTGGTGCTCGGCGGTGGTGAGCGTGCGCAGGTCGACCGTGATCATTTTGCCCTGCAGCGTCGAGGGTTCGCCGGTGGCGGCGGTCCGCACGAGCTCGGCCGCGAGCAGCCCGCCCACCGCCGCCACGCCGCCCGGCAGAGCCTCGCGCACCGGATGGGTCGGCCGCCCGCCGCCCCGCTTGCCCGCCAGGTAACGCTCGACCTGCCGGTTGCCCTCGAGCCGCTGGGACATGCAGGCCCAGCAGCCCGTGTCACCCGGCTGGAACAGCGGTCCGAGCCAGGCCACGGTGCCGGCCGGCCTGACCAGCACCCAGGGCCGCCCGGCCGCCAGGCACTCGGCGTTGAGCTCCTCCAGACCCGGGTCAAGGTAGTCGTCGACCACCGCCACGACCATGCCGTCGCCGTGCGGATCCGTGCGCAGCCCGTGCTCGCGCAGCAGCGCCTCGACCGGTCCGGGGTCGACGCCCGTGCCCGCGAACACGCGGAAGGAGGTCTGCTCCAGGGCCGTGACGACGGCCGCGGGGTCGATGCCCTGCGCGTCCCAGAAAGCGAGCACCGGATCGGTCAGGGCCGGCCGGCCCTCGACCAGGTGACCGGCGGCCTCATAGCGCCGGATGGCGAGGACCGCCTGGGCCGGTGACAGTTCGCCGGCCAGTGCCTGGACGATGTCCATCACCGTGTGCCGGCCGTCGAGATAGGGAAGGACGCGGCCCGAGCCCGCGCCGCGTACGAGATAGTGCTGGCCCTCCGCCAGAAGGAAGACTTTCGCGTCGTCGAGGACTTCGGTGGTGAAGTGCGCCTTTAGCCGTGGCCGTTCCATGCCCCCCGCCATTCACTGCGCGATTAGCCGATGAGCGGAGAATTCCATTGGATTCAGGAGGAAGTAAAGACGTATTTATCGCCATACGGATATATACGTACGCATCGCCCGCACAACGCGGAATCCGGACTGGTGCGTACGGCGATGCGTATGCGCCGGCCGCGCGGCGGAATACGTATGCCCCACGGGCTCCGACGGCATCGGGCGCCGGGCCGTCGCGGCGATTCGGCCGCCCGAATTCCCGGACGCGTGAGGGTTCCGGCTACGAATGGGCGATTCACCCCAGTCATCGGACCGGAAATCCTGACGGGAATCAACCACTACTTGTCGGTGATTGTGTGTTTACTCGACTAGATTTCACGTATTGACAGAAGGCCGACCCTGTCCGGCATGATCCGTGTGTCGGAAAAATAAGCATGTGGTCCGGGGGTAGGGATGGCCTCAGGGCGGCCGGTACTACTGCACCGTGACAAGGAGCTAGAGGTCGTCGACGACGTACTGGCCGGGCTTTCCGATGGGCGGCCGGCCGTACTGGTGATTCAGGGCACCCGGGGAATCGGGAAGACCCGGCTGCTGCACGCCGCGCTGGCGCGCAGGCCGGGTGGAGTGGTCCTGAGCGCCCGGGGTCACGCCGACGAGCGCTCCTTCGCGTTCGGCATCGTCCGTCAGTTGTTCGACCCGATGATGAGCGGCTCGGGACGGGCGGCCGAGCTCGGCGTACCCGCCGCCGTCCTCGAGGCGAACGTGCACGCGCCCGCGATGACGGCCGTGGCGTACGACGGGAGCGCGCCGGGCGTGCCCGCCACGCTGCTCGACGACCTCTACCGGGCCACCCGCTCGCTGACCGCGGGACAGCCGCTCATCATCGCGGTCGACGACCTCAACCATGCCGACCCTCAGTCGGCGCAGTGGTGCTCCTACATCGCCCGGCGGCTCGACGGCCTGCCCATCGCGATGATCCTGACCTGCGACGCGGACGACCGCAGCGCCGGCGAGACGGTCCGGGACATCCTGGCGCTGCCGTACGCGCGGTCGCTGAGGCCCTCCGCGCTGTGCCGGAAATGCGCCGCCACGCTCGTCGAGTCGGCGCTGGGCGCCTCCGTGGACGACGAGATCGTGAGCGCCTGTCACCGCCTCACCAAGGGCAACCCGCTGCTCCTGCTGGAGACGGCGGCACGGCTGGCCGCCGCCGACGTCCTGCCGGACCGCTCGGAGCTGCCCAGGGTGCAGCGGATCGGCGCCATCGCTCTGTCGGAGACCGTCCTCGAATGGCTCGGCGGCAGGTATCCGTCCATCCTCACCCTCCTGCAGAGCCTGGCCATCATCGCGCCGTACGCCGGGCTGGAGACGGCGGCGATGCTGGCCGGGTACGGCGCGGTCGCGGCCGAGGAGGCGGGACAGGCACTCGCGGGGGCCGGCCTGCTGGAGGGCAGCCCCCCGCAGCGGTTCACGCACGACCTCGTCCAGTCGACGATCCTCGCGCGGATGGATCCTCGCGCGCGCGACGAGTTGCACCGGCGGGCGGCCTCGCTGCTGCACCGCCTCGGCTCGCCACCCAAGCGGTCGGCCCGGCACCTGCTGTCGGCCAGTCCCACCGGTGACCCGTGGGCCGTGTCGGTGCTGCGCGAGGCCGCGCGGGAGGCGGTCTCCGAGAACGCCTGGGAGGACGCGACCCGCTACCTCCACCGGGCACTCGCCACGGCCAAGGGCCAGACCGTTCTCCAGGTGACCGCCGAGCTGGGCGCCGTCGTGGTGCACCTCGACATCCCCGCCTGCCTGCGGCACTTCCGCACCGTGACCGCACTCGCCGACGGCGTCGGCGAGCGGGCCGACTCCCTGGCTCCCTTCGCCACCACCCTGCTCACGCTCAACTCCCCGGAGGCCGCCTCGGCCTTCTGCGACGTCGCCCGCGGTCTCGACGACGACCCGGACGGCCGGCTTCCCGACCGCCGCGAGGTGCTGCTGAGGCTCAGCGCGCAGGCGCTGCTCACCGGCCAGTCGTACGGCTCACGCGCGGCGATGCGCCACCTCGGCACCGGCACCAGCGCCGGAGCACAGGACTACCTCGCCACCGCCGCGCTGTCCGGCGCGGCCAGGGGAAAGCACCGCGAGCGCACCCTGGCCCTGGCCCGGCGCTGCCTCGACGGGGGCGGGCCGATCCCGCCGACGCTGGTCATCGCGCTGTTGTGGGCGGGCCGCGTGGACGAGGCGGCGTACTGGTCGGAGCAGGTGGCCGCCGACGCGCGGGCGCACGCCTCGGTGACCGGGCAGGCCCTCGCCGTCACGCTGCTGTCGGACGTCGCCTACCGCAGGGGGGAGCTGCGCGCGTCGCTGGCGCACGCGCGTGAGGCCATCCTCTTCGCGCGGGCGTCGCACGCCTTCGGACTGCACGCCGCCGCGGTGTCCTGCGCGGCCCGCGCGCTCCTCGAGCGCGACGAACTCGACGTCGCACACGCGCTGTTCGACGAGGTCGCCGCACGCGAGCCGGTGCATCCCTTCCTGCACGGAGCCCTGCTGGAGGCCCAGGGCCGGGTCTCGATCGCCAGGGGTGACGTACGCGAGGGGCTGCGGGCCCTGCTGGAGGCCGGGCGGCAGCTGCTGTCGGCCGGGGTGGTCAACCCGGCCTGCGGGGGCTGGCGCGGCCAGGCGGCGCTGGCCTACATGCGGCTCGGCCAGCGCGTGACCGCCCGCCGCCTGGCCGAGGAGGAACTGGAGCTGGCCCGGGCCTGGGGCGCCCCCTACGGCATCGGCCGCGCGCTGAGCACCATGAGCGCGACCGCCGAGGGTGATCGCCGCCTCGACCTGCTCACCGAGGCGCTGACCGTGCTCGACGGGGCCGAGGGCGGCATGGAACGCCTCCGCGCGATGGTGCGCATGGGCATCGCCCTGCAGGCCGCCGGGGATGCGCGCCGGGCCCACGACATGCTCAGCGAGGCGTACGCGCTCGCCGACGGCCGCGGCGCCGTGCGACTCGCCGCGCTCGCCGAGCGCAGCCTCGCCGGCACCGGCGGACGGCCCCGCGGCGGGCATGCCGGTGGCCCGTCACCGCTGACGGCCGGGGAGATGCGGGTCACCGACCTGGTCCTGCGCGGCTTGAGCAACCTCCAGGTCGCGACGGAGCTGTCCATCAGCAAGCGGACCGTGGACACCCACCTGGCCCGCATCTACCGCAAGCTCGGCATCCACACCCGTGCCGAGCTGGCGGAGATCGTCAAACGGCTGCGCGAACGCCACGCCGGCACGGGCCGGTGGCCCGGCCAGGAGGAATAGGACGCGCCAGCGCTCCGTCACCTCCGGGTCCCTTGACGGGCCGTCGCACGCGTACTAGAACACGTTTCAGATCGATTTCAGGTCGAGCAGGCGTCGACCACACGTACCGCGCCGACAGGGCGATCATCCCTCTTACCAAGGGCAGCCGAACCCGATTAGGTGGATGCATGGAAATCAACCTCGTCGACAAGGACCTTTACACGCGCAGCGGGGTCCCGCACGAGCAGCTCCGCTGGCTCAGGGCCAACGCGCCCGTCTACTGGCACGAGGGGCAGGACGACTGGCCCGGATTCTGGGCGATCACCAAGCACGCGGACGTCGTCCACGTCTCCCGCCATTCCGATCTGTTCTCCTCGGCCCGCAAGCTGGCGCTGTTCGACGAGATGCCCGAGGAGCAACGCGAGCTCCAGCGCCTGATGATGCTCAACCAGGACCCGCCCGACCACACCCGGCGCCGCTCGCTGGTCAACCGGGGTTTCACCCCGCGCCAGATCGGGCGGCTGGAGGAGCACATCCGCGACATCTGCCACGCGCTGGTGGACGAGGTCCGGGACAAGCCCGAGGTCGACTTCGTGCGGGACATCGCCGCGCCGCTCCCGCTGTACGTGATCTGCGAGCTGCTCGGCGCGCCGGTCGAGGACCGGGACAAGATCTTCGAGTGGTCCAACCGCATGATCGGCAGCGACGACCCCGACTACTCCACCAGCCCGGAGGAGGGGCAGGCCGCCGCCCTCGAGGTCTACTCGTACGCCCACACCCTCGCCGAGGCACGCAGGCAGGAGCCCCGCGACGACATCGTCACCAAGCTGCTGCAGCCCGACGAGGACGGGCAGACGCTGACCGAGGACGAGTTCGACCTGTTCGTCCTGCTGCTCATCGTGGCGGGCAACGAGACCACCAGGAACGCGGCGTCCGGCGGCATGCTGACCCTCTTCGAGCATCCGGACCAGTGGAAGCGCCTGGTGGACGACCCCTCCCTCGCCAGGACGGCCGCCGACGAGATCGTCCGCTGGGTGTCCCCGGTCAACCTGTTCCGGCGTACGGCCACCGCGGACAGCGAGATCCGCGGCCAGAAGATCGCCGAGGGCGACAAGGTGGTGGTCTTCTACGCGTCGGCCAACCGGGACGCCGACGTGTTCGAGCGGCCCGACGAGTTCGACATCGGCCGCGATCCCAACCCCCAGATCGGGTTCGGCGGGGGCGGGGCGCACTTCTGCCTCGGCAACCACCTGGCCAAGCTGGAGCTTCGGGTGCTGTTCGAGGTGCTGGCCCAGCGCCTGCCCGGCATCCGGCAGGCCGGCGAGGCCAAGCGGCTGAGGTCCAACTTCATCAACGGCATCAAGACGCTGCCCGTCACCCTCGGCTGACGGGCGCCACAGCCGCCGGCGGCGTGGTCAGCCGGTCAGCGCCAGGCGTCGCCCGGCCGCGACCGCGCCGTACCGGCCGGCGCGCGAGCCCGCGGGGCCGGTCTCCGGCTCGGCGGCCGCGTAGCGCGACAGCAGCGGAGACTCCCCCATCGCCAGCGCGACGCCGCCGAGGGCGCCCGCGACGTCGCCGAGCGCCGCCCGGCGCAGGGTCAGCCGGTGGCGCGAGATCGGCACCGCGCCCGCGTGCAGGGCCTCTTGCACGGGCCCCAGGAGCGGAGCACCGATCTCGGCCAGTTCCCCGCCGATGGCGATCACCCTGGGCCCGATCGCGTTGGACAACGCGGCGAGCACCCGCCCGATCTGGACGCCGACGTCGCGCAGCAGGCCCAGGGCGAGCGGGTCGCCCGCCTCCACGGCGGCCATCAGCGCGGGCAGGCTGTCGCCGCGTCCGCCCCGGGCACGGTACGCGTCGAGCACCGCCCTGATCGAGGCGACGGTCTCCAGGCATCCCGTGCCGCCGCACTCGCAGCGCCTTCCCTCCGGGTCCACCGGGATGTGCCCGATCTCCCCGGACACCCCGTCGGCACCGCGGTGCAGCGCCCCTCCTGCCACCACCCCGCCGCCGACTCCGTACGACAGTCGCAGATAGAGCACGTCCTGGGCGCCGGCGGCCGCGCCCCACGTCGACTCGGCGAGCGCCGCGAGCCTGGTGTTGTTGTCCAGCAGCACCGGCCCGCCGAAGCGGTCCCGGAGGAGGGACTCGACGCCGGCCACCGCTGCCGCCCCGGCCACCGGGCCCACCAGGCCCACGCCGACGCCCCTGAGCGCCCTGAGCCATGGCTCGCCGCCGACGACCCTCCGGACGAGCCGCTCGGCGAGCGCCACCCGGTCCGGCCACGGCAGGCCGGGCGCGTGGGCCTCCCCCGCCGTGCCCAGGACCTCGTACGTCACGTCCACGGCCGCGACGTGCACCGCGCGACGGGCGAAGTCGATGCCGACGGCCTGGCCCACCGCGGTGTTGAGGGCCAGTTTCCCGGCGGGGCGGCCCCTGCCGCGCGGCCCGTCGTCCGGCGCCGCCGTGACCACCGCGCCCGCGGCCAGCAGCCCGCTGAGAGCCTCGTGCAGGGTCGTGCGCGACAGGCCGCACCGCCGGCCGAGTTCGCCCCGGTTCAGCGGACCGTGCGCGCGCAGCAGGCCGAGCACGGCCCGCTCGTGCCCGCGCCGCGCCGAGGATCCCGGACCGGGGACCGCCAAGCCAGGAGACGCCAAGCCAGGAGACGCCAAGCCAGGAGACGCCGGGTCAGGAGACGCAGCACCGTCCGATCGCCACATGCGATAAAGCATGCACAGTTGGTAGGTTTTGTGTCAATCCTGGACGGCCGAGGCCAGGCCCGCGGCCCGCAAGGGGGATGTCAGGCCCAGGAGGAGTCCTGCTCGGGGTCGCCGCCGTCGGCGAGCAGGCGCAGGTCGGCCTCGACCATCATCCCCACGAGCTCCTCGAACGACACCGTCGGCTCCCAGCCGAGCTGCGTGCGGGCCTTCTTCGGGTCCGCGCACAGCAGGTCGACCTCCGCCGGGCGGTGCAGGGCCGCGTCGCAGACGACGTACCGCTCCCAGTCCAGATCGGCGGCGGCGAACGCCGCCTCGACCAGTTCGCGCACCGAGTGGATGCGCCCGGTGCCGATGACGTAGTCCTCGGGCTCGGCGGCCGACAGCATCATGTGCATGGCGCGGACGAAGTCGCCGGCGAATCCCCAGTCGCGGCGCGCCTCCAGGTTGCCCAGGCGCAGTTCCGCGGCCATGCCGAGCTTGATCCGCGCGACGCCGAGCGAGACCTTGCGGGTGACGAACTCGGCCCCCCGCCGGGGCGACTCGTGGTTGAACAGGATCCCCGACACCGCGAACATCCCGTACGACTCGCGGTAGTTCTGCGTGAGGAAGTGCCCGTACGCCTTGGCCACGCCGTACGGCGACCTGGGGTGGAAGGGGGTGCGCTCGGTCTGCGGCGTCTCCCTGACCTGGCCGAACATCTCCGAGGACGACGCCTGGTAGAAGCGGATCTGCCCGGCCGCCGAGCCCCGCGAGGCGGTGATCCCCGAGCAGACGCGGATGGCCTCGAGCACGCGGAGCACGCCCATGCCGGTCACCTCGCCGGTCAGCTCGGCCTGCTCCCACGACATCGGCACGAACGAGATGGCGCCCAGGTTGTAGACCTCGTCCGGCTGCACCTTCTCCACGGCCGAGATCAGCGACCCCTGGTCGAGCAGGTCGCCGCGGACCAGCCGTACGTCCTGCAGGAGCCGGCGCACCCGCGGGACGCGGGGGTTGGCCTGCCCCCGGACCAGGCCCCAGACCTCGTATCCCTCGCTCAGCAGGTGTTCCGCGAGATAGGAGCCGTCCTGACCGGTGATGCCGGTGATCAGCGCACGCCTGGCCAACGGATCCTCCTCGTAGCGCCCAACTTGGCCTATGAGAGGCGAATGTACCGCCCTGCCCGGCCACGTCCTACATATGCGCCGCTAGAACGTGTTACACCGAATCTCGTTCGGGTAAGCTAACACCCCAGGTCGGGCAGGGTGACAGTCGATCGAGGACCCTTTCCACCTCACCTACCCCATCTAAGGTCAAATGGTAGTGTTCCTGGCAGCAGCCCCACGGGGCACGGCGGGAAACCGGCTGGAAAGGGGTGCCTCTTGGCGGAGAGGCTGCGAGTCGCGCTGCTGTCCTACCGCAGCAAGCCCACCTGCGGCGGCCAGGGGGTGTACCTGCGCCACATCAGCCGCGAGCTCGTCGCTCTGGGCCACCACGTCGAGGTCTTCTCGGGCCAGCCGTACCCGGAGCTGGACGAGGGCGTGATCCTCAACAAGGTGCCGAGCCTGGACCTCTACCGCGACGAGGACCCGTTCCGCACGCCGAAGCTCGACGAATACCGCGACTGGATCGACGCGCTCGAGGTCGCCACGATGTGGACGGCCGGCTTCCCCGAGCCGCTGACGTTCAGCCTGCGGGCCTACCGCGAGCTGAAGAGGCGGCGGGGCGACTTCGACGTCGTCCAGGACAACCAGACGCTGGGCTACGGCCTGCTCGGCATCAAGAAGCTGCTCCCCGTGGTCGGCACGATCCACCACCCGATCAGCGTGGACCGGCGGATCGAGCTGAAGGCCGCCAAGGGCTGGAAGCGGCTGTCGATGCGCCGCTGGTACGGCTTCGTGCGCATGCAGAGCATCGTGGCGCCACGGCTCAGCCCGATCCTGACGGTCAGCGAGTCGTCGCTGGCCGACATCCACCGCGACTTCGACGTGCCGCAGTCCAACATGCGGCTGATCCCGCTCGGGGTCGACACGCGGTTCTTCCACCCCCGGCCGGAACTGCCGAAGCGGGACAACTCGATCGTCGCCGTGGCCAGCGCCGACTCGCCCATGAAGGGCGTGGCGACCCTGCTGCGGGCGGTCGCCAAGCTCGCCACCGAGCGAGAGGTCAACCTCACCGTCGTGAGCAGGCCCACCCCCGGAGGGCCCACGGAACAGCTCGTCAACGAGCTGTCCCTGCACGACCGCGTACGGTTCGTGCACGGCATCCCCGACGAGGAGCTGGCCGAGCTCATCGCCACCTCCGACGTCGCGGTGGTCCCCTCGCTGTACGAGGGGTTCTCGCTGCCGGCCGTCGAGCACATGGCGTGCGGCACGCCGCTGGTCGCCTCGCGTACGGGCGCCCTGCCCGAGGTGGTCGGCGACGCGGCCGTGCAGGTGACGCCGGGCGACCCCGAGGAGCTGGCCGCCGTGCTGCGCCGCCTGCTCGACTCCCCCGAGGAGCGCGCCGAGTTCGGCCGGCGCGGCTACGAGCGCGTCATGGAGCGCTACGCGTGGCCGGTGGTCGCCCGCCGCACGGTCGAGGCCTACCACGAGGCCATCGCCGCCCACACCCCCTCGCGGTGACTCCCCAGAACTGACGAAAGGCAGGCAGCGAGTGCTGACCGTCGACTTCAACCGGCTGCCCGTCGGACCGGGCGACCGTGTCCTCGACCTCGGGGCCGGTGGTGGCCGGCACGCCTTCGAGGTGCTGCGCCGGGGCGCCGACGTGGTCGCCTTCGACATGGACGCCGCCGAGATGGAGAGCGTGGCGGCCATGTTCGCGGCCATGGACAAGGAGGGCGAGGTGCCGGCGGGCGCGACCGGCGACACCGTGGTCGGCGACGCCCTCGACATGCCGTTCCCCGACGCGTCGTTCGACCGCGTCATCGCCGCCGAGGTGCTGGAGCACATCCCCGACGACATGGCCGCGATGCGCGAGATCGTACGCGTGCTGAAGCCGGGCGGCCGGGCCGCGATCACGGTGCCGAGTTTCCTGCCCGAGCGGATCTGCTGGGCCCTGTCGGAGGACTACCACACGGCCCCCGGCGGACATATCCGGATTTATACGTTGGCGGAGCTCCAGGCGAAGCTGAAGGCCTCCGGGCTCGATGTCGGCGGCCACCACTACGCCCACGGCCTGCACTCGCCGTACTGGTGGATCAAGTGCGCGGTCGGGGTGAACGACGACGGGCACCCGCTGGCCAAGGCCTACCACGAGCTTCTCGTCTGGGACATCATGAAGCGCCCCCTCGCCACCCGGCTGGCCGAGGCCGTGCTCAACCCCCTGATCGGCAAGAGCGTGGTGGTCTACGTCCGGAAGCCCGCATGAGGCGGCTGCCGGACGTTTCGGGAATCATCACCCCAGAGCAGGTCGTCCGTACGGCCGAGAGCATCGCCGCGATCCAGGACGAGCAGGGTGGCGTGCCCTGGCCCGAGGGCCACATCGACGCGTGGAACCACATCGAGTGCCTGATGGCGCTGACCGTCGCCGGGCTGCGCGAGGAGGCCCGCAAGGGCTACGACTGGCTCGTACGGCACCAGCGACCGGACGGCTCCTGGCCGATGAAGGTGCGCGACGGCGAGCCCGCCGAGGCGGCCGGGGAGTCCAACCATGCGGCGTACATCGCGGTGGGGGTCTGGCACGACCTGCTGGTGACCGGCGACGAGGACTTCGCCCGGTCGATGTGGCCGGCGGTGACCCGGGCCCTCGACTTCGTCATCGGCCTGCAGACCGCGCGCGGCGAGGTGCTGTGGCAGCGCGACGCCGAGGGCCGTCCGGCGGAGTACGCCCTGCTCACCGGATCCTCCTCCATTTACCAGGGCCTGCGGTGCGGGGCGCTGCTCGCCGAACGGCTGGGCGACCCGCAGCCCGACTGGGAGCTCGCCGCCGACCAGCTCGGCCACGTGATCGCCGACCACCCGGAGGCGTTCGCCGACAAGAGCCGGTTCTCGATGGACTGGTACTACCCCGTGCTCGGCGGCGCCGTACGCGGCGCGGCGGCGGTCCGGCGCCTCGACCTGGAGTGGGACACCTTCGTCGTGCCCGGCCTCGGCGCGCGCTGCGTCTCCGACCAGCCCTGGGTGACCGGCGCGGAGTCGTGCGAACTGGTGCTCGCGCTCGACGCCGCCGGGTTACGGGAGCGCGCGCTGGCGGTGTTCGCCGACATGCAGCACCTGCGCCACGAGGACGGTTCCTACTGGACCGGATGGCAGTTCGCGAACGAGCGGCACTTCCCCGACGAGCGGTCGGGCTACACGGCAGCCGCGGTGGTGCTCGCCGCCGACGCGCTCGCCCACGCGACCCCCGGCTCGGGGATCTTCCGCGACGCCGGCGGCCGGGAGGCCCGCATCACCGGCGAGTGCGGCTGCGAGCGCGCCCGCGCCTGACAAGCCGGCCGCACGCGGCTGTCAGCCGTCGAAGCGGCTGCGAGAGGCCTCGATGTCACCGAGGTACCGGTGGGTCCAGTCGCACATTCCGTCGACGACCGCCCGCAGGGCGCGGCCCGGCTCGGTGAGGGTGTAGTCGACCCGCGGCGGCACGGTGGGGTGCACGGTCCGCTCGACCAGGCCGTTGCGCTCCAGCATGCGCAGATTCTGGGTGAGCATCTTGTGGCTGACGCCCTCGATCTCGTCGCGCAACTCGCTGAAGCGCCGGGTGCGATCGCCGATGGATTCGATGATCAGCAACGCCCACTTGTTGGCGATGTCCGAGAAGATCTCCCGCGCCAGAGAGTCCGCGCGCGTCAGGTCCGCTTCCTCCGGCGAGCCGCTGAACTGCTTGGTCACCATGAGGTTCCCCTGTCACTGAAAAGTGCGTTCTTCCTTGTCAGCCGCCACTCTCCTACAGTTCCTCAGTAACCACAAGAGACTATTGAGGAGGTGGCAGCATGGCCATCACCCTGCTGAACCCCATGGGACTCCCCGAGATCGACGCCTACCGGCAGGTGTCGGTCGCGACCGGGTCGAAGTTGGTCTTCGTCGCCGGACAGGTCGCCTGGGACGCCGACGGGGTCACGGTCGGCGAAGGCGACCTCGCCGCCCAGGTCGAGCAGTGCTACCTCAACGTCGCCACCGCTCTGGCCGGGGCCGGCGCTTCCTTCGACGACGTGGCGAAACTGACCGTCTACGTCGTCGGCTGGGCTCCCGCCAAGATGCCGCTGTTCCTGGAGGGGGTCGCCCGGGCCTCCGCGAAGCTGGGGGTCACCCCGGTGCCGCCCGGAACGCTGCTGGGCGTCGCGGCGCTGGACGTACCCGAGCATCTGGTCGAGGTCGAGGCCGTCGCGGTCGTCGGCTGAACGCGTGCCGGGACGCTCCGTCAGAGGCGTTCCAGCACGCGGAGCGACCCGGTCACGCGCACCTCGCGGAAGGCGCCCGACTCCAGCGCGCGCCGGTAGACCCGGTACGGCGCCTGCCCGCCTTCGGCCGGGTCGGGGTAGATGTCGTGGAAGACCAGCGCGCCGCCCTTCATCACGTGCGGCGCCCACCCCTCGTAGTCGGCCGTCACCGGCTCCTCCGAGTGGGCGCCGTCGATGAACAGCACGGCCAGCGGGGTCGACCAGTGACGGGCGACCGTCGCCGAGGCGCCCACGATCGCGATCACCTCGTCCTCCAGGCCGGCGGCGGCGATCGTGTCCCGGAAGAACGGCAGCGAGTCCATCCGCCCGGTCCTCGGGTCCACCAGCTCGGGATCGTGGTGCGGCCAGCCCGGCTGGATCTCCTCCGATCCCCTGTGGTGGTCCACCGTGAAGACCACCGTGCCCGCCCGCCGCGCCCCGGCGCCCAGGTAGATCGCCGACTTGCCGCAGTACGTACCGATCTCGCAGATCGGGCCGCGGGAGCCGTACGCGCAGGCGATCTCGTACAGCGCCTCGCCCTCGGCGAGCGGCATGAAACCGCGCGCCTCCTCGGCGGCGCGGCGCAGGTCGTCGGGCATCGGAGTCAGCATGAGGCGCACCCTACCCAACGACCCGAACGATGTTCGGCCTGCCCCTTGTCCGCCCTGATGCAACATGTTCTACTTTGCTTCGTGAACCAGCGCGCCCGTATCGCGATGAGCGAGGAAGAGATCGCCGGGCTCCTGCGGGACGCCCGCAAGCTCCAGCTCGGCACGATCAACCCGGACGGCACGCCCCACCTGGTCACGATGTTCTACGGGCTGGACGACGGCCGCGTCACGTTCTGGACGTACGGCAAGTCGCAGAAGGCCCGCAACATCGAGCGCGATCCTCGGGTGAGCTGCCTGATCGAGACCGGGGAGGAGTACGCGCAGTTGCGCGGCGTGCTCGTCTACGGGAAGGCGCGACCGATCGACGACCCCGCGGCCGTCCTGGAGATCGGCCTGGACGTCACCCGGCGGATGACCGGCATGCCCGTCGACGGCCCCGAGGCGCGGGGCTACGTCGAGCACACCGCGCGCAAGCGCGTGGCCTACGTGGTCGAGCCGGTTCGCGTCGTCTCCTGGGACCACCGCAAGCTCGGCGATAGCGTGTGAACTCCAGCGTGACGTGACGCCCAGGAGGAGGACGCGCCATGAAGATCAAGGTCGATTACGACGTGTGCGAGGCCAACGCCGTCTGCATGGGCCTGGCACCGGAGGTCTTCGAAGTCGACGACGAGGACAACCTCCACGTGCTGATGCCCGAGCCGCCCGCCGAACTGCTCGACCGGGTCCGCCACGCGGTCCGGTCCTGCCCCAAGGCCGCGCTGTCGCTCGACGACGAGTGACCGCGCGGAACTCCACCCCCGGAAACACCAGGAGGTCCCCATGCGCGGCGCGCTTCTGCACGCGGTCGGCGACGAAAAGCTCGACATCAGAGACGACTTCACGCTGACGCCGGTGGGCCCGGGTGACGTCCGGGTGCGGGTCAGGGCCACCGGCGTCTGCCACTCCGACCTCTCGGTGCTCACCGGGATGCTTCCGCAGCCGCTCCCGATCATTCCCGGCCACGAGGGTGCGGGCGAGGTCGTCGAGGTGGGCGACGGCGTGACCACCGTGCAGCCGGGCGACCACGTCATCATCAACTGGACGCCCGCCTGCGGCGACTGCCCGAGCTGCAACGTCGGTCAGCCGAACCTCTGCATGACGTACATGATGAAGAGCTTCACCGAGCCCCGCTTCCGGTTCGGCGGAGAGACCCCGGCGTTCGGCATGGCCGGGTGCGGCACCTGGGCCGAGGAGATCATCGTGCCGTGGCAGGGCGCGATCAAGGTCGACCCGGACGTGCCGTACGAGGCGGCGGCGCTGATCGGCTGCGGCATCACGACGGGCGTCGGCGCGGTGCTCAACACCGCGAAGGTGCGCCCCGGCGCGACCGTGGCGGTCGTCGGCTGCGGCGGCGTCGGCCTGTCGGTGATCCAGGGCGCCCGCATCTCCGGCGCGACCACGATCCTCGCGATCGACCCGCTGGAGTCCAAGCACGCGCTCGCGAAGAAGGTGGGCGCCACCCACGCCTGCACCCCCGACCAGCTCATGGACGCCATCGGCACGCTCACCGGCGGCCAGGGCTTCGACCACGGCTTCGAGGTGGTCGGCAAGTCGGCCGCCATCATGACGGCCTGGCAGGCGACGCGGCGCGGCGGCGACGTCATCGTGGTCGGCGCGGGCGCCATGGACGACCAGGTGCCGCTGACCGCCTTCTCCCTGCTGTTCGAGGGCAAGAACATCCTCAGCTCGCTGTACGGCGACGCCGACGTCCGCCGGGACTTCCCGCGCTTCGTGAACCTCTACAAGGCGGGCAAGCTCGACCTGGAGAGCATGATCAGCTCCCGGATCAGGATCGGCGACCTGAACGAGGCCGTCGCCGCCCTGCGCGGCGGCGAGGTGCTCCGGCAGATCGTCCTGTTCGACTGACACCGCCTCCGCCGGAGATCTCCCTGCGTGCGGGGATATCTCCGGCGGACCCGGGTAGCCAGACCGGCGTCATGCAGACGTTCCTGCCGTACCCGGACTTCTCGGCCACCGCCCGCGTCCTCGACCCACTCCGCCTCGGCAAGCAGCGGGTCGAGGCCCTGCAGGTCCTGCGTACGCTCACCGTCCCCGGGTACGGCTGGCGGCACCATCCGGTGGCGCACATGTGGGCCGGCTACGAGGAGGCGCTGGTCCGCTACGGCCTGGAGATCGTCGCGGCCTGGTGCGACCTGGGCCGGGCCGACACCTGCGCCGGGACGATGAGCAGGGAGCTGCTCGAGTGCCGGGGCATCGGGACACCCCGAACCCAGACGGCCCTCGCGGAGGCGGGCGAACTGCCGCCGTGGCTCGGCGACCACGCCCTCCACCTCAGTCACCGCTCGGCCCTGCTGCGCAAGGATCCTGACTTCTACGGCCCGAAGTTCCCCGGCGACCCCGACGACCTTCCCTACGTCTGGCCCGACTCCGACCGCGTCAACGCCCTGCTCCCACCCCGCCGTACCCTCTAGCGCCCGGGCAGGCCTGTAGATTGCATCTACGTAGATGTCATCTACACAAGGAGTGCGGTGGGCGCGGTTCCTTTCATCGGCCGGCGGCGAGAGCTGGCCGCCCTGACCAAGCGCCTCGACCGGGTGAGCCGGACGGGCGCCGGCTCCGCCATGGCCATCAGGGGACGCAGGCAGGTCGGCAAGTCCCGGCTCGTTCAGGAGTTCTGCGACAGGGCAGGGGTGCCGTACCTCTTCTTCACCGCCACGAAGGGGATGTCGCCGGTTGAGGCGGTCGCGGAGTTCTGCGCCGAACTCAGGGAGTCGTGCCTACCCGCCGATCCCGAGCAGGTCGTCCGCGTCACCAGTGGAAGCTGGCCGGAGGCGTTTCGCGTGCTGCACGCGGCGATCCCGCCGACCCCCTCCGTCGTCGTCGTCGACGAGATGCCCTGGCTGACGGAACAGGACGACCTGTTCGACGGCGCGCTGCAGACGGCCTGGGACAGACTCCTGTCCGTCAAGCCCGTTCTCCTGCTCCTGCTCGGCAGCGATCTGCACCTCATGGAGCGGCTGACCGCCTAGACCGGCCGTTTTACGGGCGGGCCGACACCATGGCACTCGACCCGCTCGATGCCGCGGAGACCGCCGGGGCACTGGGCCTGACCGGAGGCGATGCGATCGACGCGTACCTCGCCAGCGGGGGGCTGCCCGGGGTCCTGCGTGCCTGGCCGCACGGCACTCCCCCGATGGAGTTCATCCGGCAGGAGTGCGAGGACCCCGCGTCCGCCCTCTTCGGCGTGCCCGAATCCGTCCTTCTCGCCGAGTTCCCCTCGCCCGACCAGGCCCGCCGGGTGCTGGAAGCGGTCGGCAGCGGCGACAGGACCCACGCCGCCATCGCCGCGACGGCGGGCGGACGCGAGGGTCCGTTGCAGTCCGGGTCGCTCTCCCCTCTCCTGCGCAGGCTCACCGGCGAGAAGCGCGTCCTGGCGATGGACGAACCGCTGTCCGTCCAGCCGGGGAAGCCGGCGCTGTACCGCATACGGGACCACAACCTGCGGATGTACCTCGGCGTCCTGCGCGCCGCGGCGGAACACTCCCGTCGAGGACGCCCCGACCTCGCCTTCCGGCTCGTACGGCGACGCTGGGCGAGTCTGCGCGGCCGGGCCGTCGAACCGGTCGTCAGACAGGCCCTGGGCATGGCCGCCGCGGCGGGAGAGCTGCCCTGGCCGGACGCGGAGGCCGTCGGCGGCTGGTGGAACCGCCGGTTCTCCCCGGAGGTGGACCTGGTCGGCGCGGACGGGGCGCCGGTGGCACGGCGGGTGCTGTTCGCGGGTTCGATCAAGTGGCTCGGCACGCCGTTCGACGGCCACGACCTGGCCGCACTGCGCCGCGACGCCGTACAGGTGCCGGGGTTCGACCCGGAGGCGGGCGGCCTCGCGGTGGTGTCACTGTCCGGAATCCGGCCCGACCTGGAGGGCGTCGGCCTGGCGTGGAACGCCGGCGACGTGGTCGCGGCGTGGGGATGAGGACATGACGAAGGGCCGGGCCGCGCGGGTGCGCGACCCGGCCCCGGGCCTCACGGGAGCTGGGGAGAGAGGTCAGCTCTCGGAGGAGAAGGCGGCGTCGAAGGCGGCCTCGGGTGGGGTGATGGCGTTGAGGGAGCGGATGTAGGCGAGGGATTCGGGTGCGCCGTGCAGCCGGTCCATGCCCGCGTCCTCCCACTCGATGGAGATGGGTCCGTCGTAGCCGATGTGGTTGAGTGCGCGGAAGCACTCCTCCCAGGGGACGTCGCCCCGGCCGGTGGACACGAAGTCCCAGCCGCGGCGGGGGTCGGCCCAGGCGAGGTGGGAGGCCAGGCGGCCGCGGCGGCCGTCGCGGGTGGCGACCCGGGCGTCCTTGCAGTCGACGTGGTAGATCTTGTCGGCGAAGTCGAGGATGAAGTTGGCCGGGTCCAGGCCCTGCCACACCATGTGGGAGGGGTCCCAGTTGAGGCCGAAGGCCGGGCGGTTGCCGATGGCCTCCAGGGTCCGCACGGTGGTGTGGTAGTCGTAGGCGATCTCGCTGGGGTGCACCT
>NZ_JABBXA010000059.1 GCF_014161445.1 Microbispora sp. H13382 | reverse complement strand
TTGGTGGTGGGGTGGGCTGGTTGTCTGGTTGTTGTTTGTGAATTGCATAGTGGACGCGAGCATCTTTGTGGCCAAGTTGTTTAGGGCACACGGTGGATGCCTTGGCATCAGGAGCCGATGAAGGACGTGGGAGGCTGCGTTAAGCCTCGGGGAGTCGCCAACCAGACGTTGATCCGGGGATGTCCGAATGGGGAAACCTAGCACCAGTCATGTGGTGTTGCCTCCGTCTGAATGTATAGGGCGGTTGGTGGTAACGCGGGGAAGTGAAACATCTCAGTACCCGTAGGAAAAGAAAACAATTTAGTGATTCCGTGAGTAGTGGTGAGCGAAAGCGGAAGAGGCTAAACCGTGCGCGTGTGATAGCCGGCGGGCGTTGCGTGTGCGGGGTTGTGGGATCTTCCGGAAGGGACCGCCGTCTCTTCGAGCAGTGAGAAATCGGTGGGGTAGTCGAACGCTCTGGGAAGGGCGGCCGTAGACCGTGATAGCCGGGTAGGCGAAATTCTGCCGACTGCTGGGAGTCGTCCCGAGTAGCACGGGGCTCGAGAAATCCTGTGTGAATCTGCCAGGACCACCTGGTAAGCCTAAATACTTCCTGATGACCGATAGTGAACGAGTACCGTGAGGGAAAGGTGAAAAGCGCCCCGGTGAGGGGTCGTGAAATAGTACCTGAAACCGTGTGCCTACAAGCCGTAGGAGCGTAAAC
>NZ_JABBXA010000058.1 GCF_014161445.1 Microbispora sp. H13382 | reverse complement strand
GCGCTCTTCGAAGTCACCGCGGTAGCGGGAACCGGCCACCAGCGCACCCAGATCCAGGGTGTAGAGCTGCTTGTCCTTCAGCGTCTCGGGCACCTCACCCTTGACGATCTTCTGCGACAACCCCTCCACCACGGCGGTCTTGCCCACACCGGGCTCACCCACCAGCACCGGGTTGTTCTTCGTCCGGCGGGACAACACCTGCATGACCCGCTCGATCTCCTTGTCCCGGCCGATCACCGGGTCGAGCTTGCCCTCCCGCGCGGCCTGCGTCAGGTTCCGCCCGAACTGATCCAGCACAAGCGACGTCGACGGCGCCGACTCCTGCGGCCCGCCCGCCGCCGCCGGCTCCTTGCCCTGATACCCGTGCAGCAACTGGATGACCTGCTGACGCACCCGGTTCAGATCGGCGCCCAGCTTCACCAGCACCTGCGCCGCGACACCCTCACCCTCCCGGATCAACCCCAGAAGAATGTGCTCGGTGCCGATGTAGTTGTGCCCGAGCTGCAACGCCTCGCGCAGCGACAGCTCAAGAACCTTCTTGGCCCGCGGCGTGAAGGGGATGTGTCCCGACGGCGCCGACTGCCCCTGGCCGATGATCTCCTCGACCTGCTGGCGCACCCCCTCGAGACTGATCCCAAGACTCTCCAGAGCCTTGGCCGCCACACCCTCACCCTCATGGATCAGACCAAGAAGAATGTGCTCAGTACCGATGTAGTTGTGGTTGAGCATCCTGGCCTCTTCCTGAGCCAGGACGACAACCCGCCGCGCACGGTCGGTGAACCTCTCGAACATCT
>NZ_JABBXA010000057.1 GCF_014161445.1 Microbispora sp. H13382 | reverse complement strand
GCAAGCTGACCACCGCCGACCTGATCGACGGCATCCATCCCACCGCGACCGGCTACGACAAGATGGCCGCCGCCTGGTACGCCGCACTCCAGACGGTCTCCGGCAGCATCGGCCAGCCCGGCGGCACCTCCAGTCCGAGCCCGAGCCCGAGTCCGAGTCCGAGTCCGAGCCCGAGCCCGAGTGCCAGTCCCTCGTCGAGCCCGTCGTCGCCGGGTGGGAAGTCGTGCTCGGCCGCGTACTCCGTCACCGGGCAGTGGCAGGGCGGTTTCCAGGCCTCGGTGACCGTCACCGCGGGTGGCTCGGCCATCTCCTCCTGGACCGTGAGCTGGCGGTTCGGCGACGGCCAGACGGTCACGCAGTCGTGGAACGCCACGATCGGCGCGAGTGGATCGCAGGTGACCGCCCGCAACGTGAGCTACAACGGCGCCCTGGGCGCCGGTGCGAGCACGGAGTTCGGCTTCCTCGGCAGTTGGAACGGCGCCAACGGTGTGCCGACGCTGACCTGCACCGCGGCCTGACGGTTCCGGCCGCCCGGTAGGGCGCCGGCGCGCCGCGGAGCCCGCCGTACGAAAGGACATCCCGTGAAACGAACGCTCAAAGCCGTAGTGGCCGCCGCCGCATTACCCCTGGTGGTCGCGGGCGCCCTGACGGCGGCCCGGCCCGCCGCGGCCGCGTCGCTGACCCGGGTCACCGGCTTCGGCAACAACCCGACCAACCTGAACATGTACATCTACGTGCCCGACAGGGTCGCGGCCCGGCCGGCGCTGCTGGTGCTCGTGCACTACTGCAGCGGATCCGCCAGCGCGATCTTCAACGGCAACGGGCACG
>NZ_JABBXA010000056.1 GCF_014161445.1 Microbispora sp. H13382 | reverse complement strand
GCAAGCTGACCACCGCCGACCTGATCGACGGCATCCATCCCACCGCGACCGGCTACGACAAGATGGCCGCCGCCTGGTACGCCGCACTCCAGACGGTCTCCGGCAGCATCGGCCAGCCCGGCGGCACTCCCAGCCCGAGCGCGACGCCGACCTCTCCGGGCGCGGGCGCGATCAGGGGAGCAGGCTCCGGCCGGTGCCTGGACGTGGCCAACGCGAGCACCGCGGACGGCGCCCAGGTGCAGCTGTGGGACTGCAACGGCCAGACCAACCAGACCTGGACGTCCACCTCGGCCCAGGAGCTGCGGGTGTACGGAAACAAGTGCCTGGACGCCGCCGGCACCGGCAACGGCGCGAAGGTGCAGATCTACAGCTGCTGGGGCGGCGACAACCAGAAGTGGCGCCTCAACTCCGACGGCACGATCCAGGGCGTCCAGTCGGGGCTGTGCCTGGACGCCGCCGGCGGCGGCACGGGCAACGGCACCAAGATCCAGCTCTACTCCTGCTGGGGCGGCGACAACCAGAAGTGGACCCGCGGCTGACGGGACCCCCTCCCGCCGACCACCCCGCTTCCTGGCCGAACAGGAATCCGGTAACACGCAAACACGGAAGGACATGGTGTGAAACGAAGGCTCAGAGCGATACTGGCGGCCGCCGCCCTGCCCCTGGTGATCGCGAGCATGCTCCTCGCGGCCCGGCCCGCCGCGGCCGCGTCGCTGACCCGGGTCACCGGCTTCGGTAACAACCCGACCAACCTGAACATGTACATCTACGTGCCCGACAGGGTCGCGGCCCGGCCGGCGCTGCTGGTGCTCGTGCACTACTGCAGCGGATCCGCCAGCGCGATCTTCAACGGCAACGGGCACG
>NZ_JABBXA010000055.1 GCF_014161445.1 Microbispora sp. H13382 | reverse complement strand
GTGCTGGTCGTTCGTGAGGGCCGGGTCGTCCATGAGGCGCCGGCCGAGGACCTGGACGAGCACCGGGTGCTCGATCTGGTGATGGTCTCGCAGGAGACCCCCGATTCCGATTCCGATTCCGGGTCTGGTGCCGGTTCCGGGTCTGGGTCCGATGAAGCAGAAACATCCTCTGAAGGAGCGTTGCATGACTGAGGTCGATCAGGCCGCGCCGGCCGGTCCGGGTGTGAGAGCGCCGGGTGCCGGTGGCCGCCTGGGGCGGCTGGGTGAGGTCCGGCATCTGGGGCTGGTCGTCGCACTGGTGTTGCTGGCGATCGTGGGTGTGGTGACCCGGCCGGAGAACTTCGCCACCTCCTCCAACCTGGTCAGCATTTTGGCGCTGGCCTCGACCATCGGTGTGATCACGGTCGGGATGACCTTTGTGATCATCGGTGGTGGCATCGATCTGTCGGTCGGGGCGGTGATGGCGCTGGCGTCGGTGTGGGCGACGACGCTGGCCACGCAGGCCTACGGGCCGGTCGTGATGATCGTGTGTGCGGTGCTGGTGGGCACCGGTGCGGGGGTGCTCAACGGCATCCTGGTCACCTACGGGCGGATGGTGCCGTTCATCGCGACGCTGGCGATGCTGGTGGCCGCGCGTGGTCTGGCGCAGCGGATGTCCAACCAGCGCACCCAGCTGGTGCAGGCGGACAACTCGATGATCGTGGACTTGTCGACCACCCGGGTGCTCGGGCTGCCGCTGCTGGTCTATGTGTTCGCGTTGGTGGTACTGGTCGGCTGGATCGTGCTGAACCGCACGACGTTCGGCCGGCGTACCTACGCGGTGGGTGGTAACCCCGAGGCGGCCCGCCTGGCCGGTATCGACGTCCGTAAGCACACCGTGCTTCTGTACGCGC
>NZ_JABBXA010000054.1 GCF_014161445.1 Microbispora sp. H13382 | reverse complement strand
TGAAGGACGGGCGGACGGTCGCGGTGGGGCTGGCGGCCAAGGACACTCCGACTTCGCAGATCGTGGCGTTGATGACGGGGCGGAATGTGGAGTATGTGTTCCCGCCGCGGCCGGGCAGGGGCGCTCATGAGGGGCGGCCGGATGTGCTGCGGGTGGAGAACCTGAGTGTGCCGGGCCGGGTGCGGGATGTGTCGTTCAGTATCCGGGCGGGGGAGATCCTCGGGTTGGCGGGGTTGGTCGGGTCGGGTCGCAGCGAGATCATCGAGGCGATCTACGGGGCGCGGCGGGCCAGTGGCCGGGTGGTGCTGGACGGGCAGGCGGTGCGGCCGGGGAGTACGACCCGGGCGGTGCGGATGGGTATGGGGCTGGCGCCTGAGGAGCGTAAAGCGCAGGCGTTGCTGCTGGATCATCCGGTGGCGCAGAACATCACGCTGGCGAGTTTGAGCCGGTATACCAGGCCGCGGTGGCTGGGCTGGCTGGATCGGCGGGCGGAGTTCGCTGAGGCCAAGCGGTTGTCGGAGGCGTTGGACATCCGGCCGCCGGATCCGCGGCGGGCGATCCGCACGTTGTCGGGTGGTAATCAGCAGAAGGCGGTGCTGGGGCGGTGGCTGGCCGAGGACCGCAAGTTGCTGCTGCTGGATGAGCCGACTCGTGGTGTGGATGTCGGGGCGCGGGCTGAGTTGTATGCGCTGGTGCGCAAGCTGGCCGATGACGGTATCGGGGTGCTGCTGGTGTCCAGTGAGGTGCCCGAGGTGCTGGGCCTGGCCGATCGTGTGCTGGTCGTTCGTGAGGGCCGGGTCGTCCATGAGGCGCCGGCCGAGGACCTGGACGAGCACCGGGTGCTCGATCTGGTGATGGTCTCGCAGGAGACCCCCGATTCCGATTCCGATTCCGGGTCTG
>NZ_JABBXA010000053.1 GCF_014161445.1 Microbispora sp. H13382 | reverse complement strand
TACATCTGGCTGACCCGCCCGGCCAACGGCCAGTACGTCCTGAAATCCACCAACGGCCCCTTCGGCCCCTATGAGATGCGCCAGGTGCTGCTCAACATGGGCGGCCCGGTCTCCGGCGGCGGCGTGCCCCACCAGGGCGGCCTGGTCCAGACCCAAAACGGCGCCTGGTACTACATGGCCTTCCAGGACGCCTACCCCGGCGGCCGCATCCCGGTCCTGGCCCCGATCACCTGGAGTGCCGACGGCTGGCCCAGCGTGCAGACCGTGAACGGCGCCTGGGGCGCCTCCTACCCCTACCCCAACGTGCCGCGCCCGCCCCGGCAGGTGAAGCCGCCGACCGGGAGCGACACCTTCACCGGCACCGAGCTGGGCCCCGAGTGGGAGTGGAACCACAACCCCGACACCACCAGGTTCAGCGTCGGCAACGGGCTGCGGCTGCAGACCGCCACCGTCACCAATGATCTGTATTCGGCCCGCAACACGCTGACCCACCGCATCCTGGGGCCGTCCTCGACCGCCACGATCCAGCTGGACTACACGAGCATGCGCGACGGCGACCGGGCCGGACTGGCGATGCTGCGTGATTCGTCGGCCTGGATCGGCCTGCGGCGCGACAACGGGCAGACCCGGGTGGTCATGACCAACGGCCTGGCCATGAACAGCAGCTGGCAGACCACCTCCACCGGCACCGAGGCCGCCGGCGCGGCCGTCTCCGGCGGGCGGATCTGGCTACGGGTCAATGCCGACATCCGTCCGGGCACCGGGCGGCAGGCCCGCTTCTCCTACAGCACCGACGGCGTGAACTTCACCGCCCTCGGGCCCGGCTTCACCATGGGCAACGCCTGGCAGTTCTTCATGGGCTACCGATTCGCCGTCTTCAACTACGCCACCCAGTCCCTGGGCGGCGCGGTCACCGTCAACCGATTCGACCTGACCACCCCCTGA
>NZ_JABBXA010000052.1 GCF_014161445.1 Microbispora sp. H13382 | reverse complement strand
CTAGACGAGTAAGTCCTAAGCCCGGTCAGTGGTCGTAGGCGATCAGTGATCGGGTGATGGGCTGGTTGGTGGCGCGGTTGTGCCAGATGGCGGCGGTCAGCGCGAGGATGCGCTGGGCGACGCGGGCGGCGACGCCCAGCGGGCTGCGTCCGCCGTGCAGTTCGAGGTCGAGTTGGCCTTTGAGGGTGTCGTTGACCGACTCGATGAGCTGGCGGATGGGTTTGAGGTGCTGCTCGCCGGGGCGGGGTGTTCGGTTGCGGTAGGACGGGCGCAGCAGTCGTACCCCGCGTTCGGCCAGGTAGGCATCCAGCTCGGCGGAGACGTATCCCTTGTCGGCGACGATGAGCAGTCCGGGGCGTTCGGCGAGCAGGCGCGGGTCGTGGTCGAGTACGGCCATCAGGACCTGGCGTTCGTCGAGCTTGGGGGTGGCCAGGGCCCAGGTGATCGGCAGGCCGGCCGGGGTGCAGATCAGGTGCAGGCGCAAGCCCCAGAAGTAGCGGGAGTGGGAGCGGCAGTAGCCGTAGCCGGCCCAGCCCGCCAGGTCAGAGCGCTGCGCGGTGGGCCGGGAGCGGCCGCATTCGACCGGGGTGGAGTCGATCACCCACACCGGGTCGGTCCATAGGTCGGTGTCGCGGGCCAGGGCGCGGATGGCGCGTTTGAGGAGTGGCAGCGCGGCGCGCAGGCGCTTGTTGTAGCCGGATTGGCCGGGCAGGTAAGGGAAGGCTCCGGGCAGGTGGTTGGGCAGGAAGCGCAGCCATCGGGCTTCGGAGCGGATGCCGAGCAGGGCCTGGGCGATGGCCAGAGTGAGCAACTCGGCGTCGGTGAGCTTGGGTGGGCGTCCGATCCGGGCCGGACGCCCCAGCCAGTCATCGATCTTGACGTACAGTGCGGTGAGAAGGGTGTTGATGTCTGTCGTCACAAACGGATCATCGACACCCTTCGCCCTTCCCCACAGTCCGCCTCAAAGCGACTTAGGACTTACTCGTCTAG
>NZ_JABBXA010000051.1 GCF_014161445.1 Microbispora sp. H13382 | reverse complement strand
CGTGCCACACCAGCGTGTGACCGCGGACCTTCATGCCCTTGCTCAGCGCGTGGTTGACGATCTGGTCGGCGGAGCTCCAGTTGAAGGAGTTGCGGGAGGGCTCGATCGGCCCCCACTTCATCTCGTTTTCCGCCGTGACCGAGTTGAACTCCCGGTCCCAGGTCGCCACATACGTCGAGTCGTTCAGGTGGCCGGCCGCGATCGCGGTGCCGAAGTAACGGCCGCTCTGTGCGGCCGCGGCGCCGAGCGTTCCGGCCGCGGCGCCGGCGGGGACCGATGCCGCCAGCGCGGTGACCGCGCCGAGTACGCCGAGGGCGCCGGCGACCAGCATCCGGCGGGTTCCGCCGGACGAGGATTTTTCGCCCATGCCTGAGCCTCCACTGCGAAATCAATGAGGGGAACGCGGACAGACGTCCGCGGGAAACACACGCGATCCGTCGTCGCGCCGAGACTGCGGCCCCTGCCGCCCACCACCGACCCCGGCAGGAGGAAGCCGCCTTGGGGAGCAGTGTGGGAAATCATCACGAAATGTGTCAAGGGCGTTCCCCGTAAGTTTCGATCGCCCCATCGCCGATCATGCTCGCACCCTGCGCCGATGTGGTGGGCGATTCTGTAAGTTTCCGGATGCCCCTCCAAGGCGCCCTCAACGGCCGCCGTGACGATGAACGTTTCATCGTCGCCGGTCCTCCGCGTTACGCGTCCGCATCTCGCCACGGCAGGTGGAACGGCTTGACCGGGGCGGGACGGCCGGGACGGCGGGACCGCGGTGCTTGACGGGGACTCGTCACGTCGTATTTGCTCCGCCGCACCACCACGAATACTGGCGCGACAACGAAGAAAGGCGGGCCCGAGGGACGCTATGTTAGCGCTAACAAAGTCTGAAGGGCGAGGTCGTACGCTCGCCGCGATCGTCCTGGCCGCGGCTGTGGTGGCCTTGGGCACGGTGCTGGGAGCGGGTGTCGCGAGAGCGGAGTCCAACGGCGGGGTGCGGGTCATGCCGCTGGGCGACTCGATCACCGAGGGCACCCAGGTGCCCGGCGGCTACCGGATCGGGTTGTGGCAGCGCCTGGCCTCCGGCCGCTACACGATCGACT
>NZ_JABBXA010000050.1 GCF_014161445.1 Microbispora sp. H13382 | reverse complement strand
CGGGGTCGGTGCCGGCGGCCACCGCCTCGATGAAGTCCTTCACCTCATGGGTGAAGGTGTGCTCGTAGCCGAGGCCGTGACCCGGCGGCCACCACGCCCCGGCGTACGGGTGGTCCGCCTCGGTGACCTGCACCCGCCGGAACCCGTGCTCGGCACTGCCGATGGTGTGGTCGTGGAACCACAGCTCGTTCATCGCCTCGAAGTCGAAGGACAGGCTGCCCAGCGATCCGTTGACCTCGATCCGCAGCGCGTTCTTGTGCCCGGTGGCGAACCGGGTGGCCTCGAACGACGCCAGGCCGCCGCCGCTGAGCCGGCCGAGGAACAGCGCGGCGTCGTCGACGGTGACCGCGCCCCTTCCGGCGCCGCCGCCGGCCGAGAGCCCGGCCGAGCTGGCGGCCAGGGGACGCTCCTTGACGAAGGTCTCGGTCAGCGCCGACACCCCGACGAGCCGCTCACCGGTGATGAACTCGGCGGTGTCGATGATGTGGGCGCCGATGTCGCCGAGAGCCCCGGACCCGGCCTTGTCCTTCTGCAGACGCCAGACCAGGGGGAACTCCGGGTCGACGATCCAGTCCTGCAGGTACTGCGCCCGCACGTGCCGGATCTCCCCGAGCCTGCCCTGTTCGACGAACCGCCGGGCCAGCGAGACGGCGGGCACGCGGCGGTAGTTGAAGGCGACCATGCTGCGCACGCCGCGGGCCGCCGCCGCGCGGGCGGCGGCGACCATGGCCTCGGCCTCGGCGACCGTGTTGGCGAGCGGCTTCTCGCAGATAACGTGCTTGCCCGCCTCCAGCGCCGCGACGGCGATCTCGGCGTGGCTGTCACCGGGAGTGCAGATGTCGACGACCTGCACGTCGTCACGCTCGAGGAGCCGCTTCCAGTCGGTCTCCGCGTGGGCCCAGCCCAGCTTCTCGGCGGCCTGCGCGGTCCCCTCGGCGGACCTGCCGGCCACCGCCACCATCGCGGGTTTGATCGGCAGGTCGAAGAACGCGTCCACACTGCGCCAGGCCTGGGAATGGGTCCGGCCCATGAACGCGTAGCCGACCATGCCGATCCCGAGGACGGGTCTCACGATTCGAAGCCGGTCGGCAGGTACTGCTCGGCGTTGTCCTTGGTAACGGTCTCCGAGGTCAGGGTGATCGACTGCGGCACCTGCTGCTCCAGCAGGTCGCTCATGCCCTTGCCCTGCGCGATCAGTC
>NZ_JABBXA010000005.1 GCF_014161445.1 Microbispora sp. H13382 | reverse complement strand
TCACCCTCATGGATCAGACCAAGAAGAATGTGCTCAGTACCGATGTAGTTGTGGTTGAGCATCCTGGCCTCTTCCTGAGCCAGGACGACAACCCGCCGCGCACGGTCGGTGAACCTCTCGAACATCTGCACCCCTCGCTGCGGCGTGACCTACAATCGGAGTCTCCACTTCGGTTATAGGCTATGAAGCGGCGAATCCGGATGTCAATCGAGGCGTGGGAGAGCCGAGGGATGCCGAACGACCAGCGCGTTCCCGAGCCGGACGCCTCCGCCGGGCCGGTGAGAGCGCTGCGCGCCGACGCCCAACGTAACCGGACGCGCATCCTGGAGGCGGCCGAGGCCGTCTTCGCGGCCAAGGGCCCCTCCGCCTCCACCGAGGAGATCGCCCAGAAGGCCGGGGTCGGGATCGGGACCGTCTTCCGGCACTTCCCCACCAAGGAGTCCCTGCTGAAGGCGATCACGCACGCGATCGCCGTCAGGCTGACCGAGGAGACCCGCGCGCTCGCGGCGGAGGGCGACCCCGCCACCGCGTTCTTCACCTTCTTCACCCGCACGGTCGAGCAGGCCGCGGAGCAGAAGACCGTCGTCGACCTGCTCGCGCAGGCGGGCATCCCGGTGACCGTCGCCAAGCCGGTCCTCGCCCTGCGTGAGGCCGTCGAGGTGCTCGTCGGCAGGGCCCAGCAGGCCGGGGCCGTACGTCCCGACGTCCGGGCGCCGGAGGTCATGGCCCTGCTGATAGGCCTGTGCCAGGCGTCCCTGCACACCCGGTGGGAGCCGGATCTGCGGGCCCGTACGCTCGCGATCGTCTTCGCGGGACTGCGCCCCGCCACCGCGACCGGCTGACCCTTTCCGCTGGCAACGAGAAAGCGCAGCTCATCGGCGTGGCGGGCACGCCGTGTGATCCCGCGGGCCGTACAGCCGGAATGATTGGCTTCGCACGGCGCCGACGACCTCGCGGTGATGGAGGCGCCGGCACCGGTCACCGTTGTCAGAGAGGAGACGACGTGCGGCGCCAGGACGAGGCCGAAGATCTGGTCCAGCTGCTCACGCCCGAAGGCGAGCGTGTCGCGCACCCCGAGTACGACCTGGATCTGTCGAAGAGCCAGTATCGGGGGCTGTATCGCGACATGGCGCTGGTCCGCCGGATCGACCGGGAGGCCTTCGCCCTCCAGCGTCTCGGCGAACTGGGGATGTGGATCCCCTGTCTGGGGCAGGAGGCGGCCCAGATCGGTTCGGGCCGGGCGCTCGCGCCGGACGACCATGTCTTCCCCTCCTACCGGGAGCACGGCGTCGCCTGGTGCCGGGGCATCGCTCCCCTCACACTCATGGGCATGCTGCGCGGCACGACGAACGGCGGCTGGGACCCCCGGGAGACGCGCTTCCACCTCTACACGATCGTCCTCGGCGCGCAGACGCTGCACGCCGTGGGGTACGCCATGGGGGTCCGCAGGGACGGCGACGACTCGGCCGTCGTGGCCTACTTCGGCGACGGCGCGGCGAGCGAGGGGGACGTCAGCGAGGCGTTCAACTTCGCCGCCGTGTTCGACGCGCCGGTGGTGTTCTTCTGCCAGAACAACCAGTGGGCCATCTCCCACCCCGCCGGGCGGCAGAGCCGGGCGCCGATCTACGAGCGGGCACGGGGCTTCGGCTTCCCCGGCGTACGGGTGGACGGCAACGACGTGCTGGCCTGCCTCGCCGTGACGAGGGCCGCGCTGCGGCACGTGCGCTCCGGGGGCGGGCCGTTCCTCATCGAGGCGCACACCTACCGGATGGGCCCGCACACCACCTCCGACGATCCGGGGCGCTACCGGCCCGCCGAGGAGGTGGACGCGTGGCGGAAGAAGGACCCGATCGCGCGCCTGCGGGCGTACCTGCTGCGGGAGGGCATGGCCGACGACGCGTTCTTCACCGAGGTCGAGGAGGAGGGCGACCGCATCGCCCTCGAACTGCGCGACGGGGTCATCGCCATGCCCGACCCGCCGGTGGACCTCATGTTCGACCACGTCTACGCCGACCGGCACGCGCTGGTGGAGGAGGAGCGGGCCTGGTACGCCGCCTACCTCGACCGCTTCGAGGAGCCCGGCGCCTGACCCCGCGCCCGGCGGAAGGACCTCAGCCGGCGCGGCGGGCGGCCGGGCGCCACATGCCGACCCGTACGGGCACACCGGGAGACGCGTGCACGAGCGGATCGTGATCGGGCGCGGGCAGGCCGGCCGCCTCGAGCAGCCCCTGCTCCAGTCCGGACACATGGGCACGGTGCAGAGGCCAGCGCGGGTGTTCCACCTCCGCCGTCACCAGACGGCCCGCGACGACCGTGAAGAGCCGGTAGCGCTCCACGAGGAAGTCCGCGAGCCCGTCCCGCTCGGCCTCGCCCAGCGCGGCCCCGAGGTCGACGTCGACGTCGCACCGCGCCCCGGAGGGGCCCGGCCACCGGCGCCCGCAGCGGTAGCGGCGCCGCTCCCCCGCACCGGTCACGGACATGTCCGACCAGTAGTACGGCAGCCCGTACGCGGCCCGGGCGCCCAGCACGGCGGGCAGGTTCCCGGCGTCCAGCGACAGGAACCACAGGCCGCCCCGCCCCCGGGCGTCCCGCGCGTAGGTGCGCACGTTGGTCTCGGGGAAGCGCGACAGCCCCGGCAGCGGGGGCAGCCCGGGCGCCCGCACGCCGCGCATCAGGAACGGCGTGAGCCCGACGTACGCGGACCCCTCGTAGGTGTCGACGGTGAGCCCGTCCGGCAGGAACGCCTGCACGATGCCGGGCGGATATCTCCAGTGGATGAAGGTGATGTCGGACCAGTGGTGGTACATCACCGGACGCTCGACCCGTCCTGCCGTTGGGGAGACCATGCCCGGGTTGCTACCCAGGAGACCCATCACGGCACGCGGTCTGCGCCAGGGCGTCGGCCGGCACAGGAACTTTCGCTTTGCCCGGCGAAAGTTATCCAGTTTTCACCGAACTAACTTCACAACACAGCAAAAGAAGCTTACGTTCGGTGCGATCACCGCTTCCGAGGTGGATCTGTGAAGCGGGGTCGCGCGCCCGGGATCGTGCCGGGCGTACCGCACCGACGAAGGGAACCTCCGCCCATGCCCCCCAGGCGGCCGACCGATCGCGTAAGAAGACGGATCGCGCAGACCTGCGCCTTACTCCTGGCCTTCCCGGGCCTGACCGTGCTCACCCCGGCCGCGCCGGCCCAGGCACACACGGCGCCCGTCGACGCCGCCGACTACCAGCGCGTGGAGATGGCCAAGGGCGTCGCCGAGATGGGCGAGCCGATGACGATGAGCGTGCTGCCCGACCTGTCGGTGCTGCACACCGCGCGTGACGGAGTCCTGCGGCGCACCGACGCCCGCGGCGACACCACCGTGGTCGGCACGCTGAACGTCTACACCCACGACGAGGAGGGCCTCCAGGGGATCGCGGCCGACCCGGGCTTCGCGACCAACCGGTTCGTCTACCTCTACTACGCCCCCCGCCTCGACACCCCCGACGGCGACGCCCCGGCCACCGCGTCCGACTTCTCGGCCTGGAAGGGCGTGAACCGGCTGTCCAGGTTCACGATCAAGCCCGACTGGACGCTGGACAAGTCCAGCGAAGTCAAGATCCTCGACGTGCCGGCCGACCGCGGCATCTGCTGCCACGTGGGCGGCGACATGGACTTCGACGCCGACGGCAACCTCTACCTGTCGACCGGCGACGACAGCAACCCCTTCGACTCGTCGGGCTACTCCCCCATCGACGAGCGGCCCGACCGCAACCCGGCGTACGACGCCCAGCGCAGCTCCGGCAACACCAACGACCTGCGCGGCAAGATCCTGCGCATCAAGGTCAAGCCGGACGGGACCTACGACATCCCCGAGGGCAACCTGTTCCCGCCGGGCACCCCGGACACGCGGCCCGAGATCTACGCCATGGGCTTCCGCAACCCGTTCCGGCTCAGCGTCGACAAGGCCACCGGCGTGGTCTACGTGGGCGACTACGGTCCCGACGCGGGCACCACGGACGCCAACCGCGGGCCGAGCGGCCAGGTCGAGTTCAACCGCGTCACCCGCCCCGGCAACTACGGCTGGCCGTACTGCACGGGCACCAACACCTCGGTCGAGACCTACAACAAGTTCACCTTCCCCTCCGGTCCCTCCGGAGCGAAGTACGACTGCGCCGGCGGGCCGGTCAACGCCTCCCCGCGCAACACCGGGCAGCGCACGCTGCCGCCCGCGCAGCCCGCGTGGATCAGGTACGGCGGCGACGCCGGCTCTCCGCCCGAGTTCGGCGGCGGCTCCGAGTCGCCGATGGGCGGGCCGGTCTACCGCTACGACGCCGACCTGAAGTCCGCGGTCAAGTTCCCGCAGGACCTGGACGGCCACTTCTTCGCCGGTGAGCTCGGCCGCAGGTGGATCAAGGCGATCGACGTGAAGGCCGACGGCACACGCGGCGACATCGCGGACTTCCCCTGGACCGGCACCCAGGTGATGGACCTGGCGTTCGGCCCGGACGGCGCGTTGTACGTGCTCGACTACGGCACCGGCTACTTCAACGGCGACGCCAACTCGGCGCTGTACCGCTTCGAGTACGTCAAGGGCCGCGACCGTTCCCCGATCGCCGTGGCCAAGGCCGACAAGACGTCGGGCAAGACGCCTCTCACGGTCACGTTCTCCTCGGCCGGCTCCGCCGACCCCGAGGGCGCCACGCTCACCTACGCCTGGGACTTCGGCGACGGCACCACCTCCACCGAGGCGAACCCGGTCAAGACGTACGACAAGGACGGCACGTACACCGCGACGCTCACCGTGCGCGACCCCGCGGGCAACAGCGGCAGCGCGAGCGTGGTCGTCACGGCGGGCAACACCGCGCCGACCGTGACCATCGAGACGCCCGTGGCAGGCAGCCTGTTCCAGTGGGGCGATCCGGTCCCCTTCTCGATCAAGGTCACCGACCCGGAGGACGGCGAGATCGACTGCGCGAAGGTCAAGATGACCTACGTGCTCGGCCACGACAGCCACGGCCACCAGATCTCCTCGAAGACCGGCTGCTCGGGCGAGCTGACCATCCCGGTCGACGGCGAGCACGACGACGCGGCGAACATCTTCGCGGTGTTCGACGCCGAATACACCGACAAGGGCGGGCTGACCACCCACACCCAGCACATCCTGCAGCCGCGGCACCGCCAGGCCGAGCACTACACCGCCTCCCAGGGCGTCAACCCGATCGGGAAGAGCAATGCGCACGGCGGCAAGACCGTGGGTGACATCAACGCGGGCGACTGGATCTCCTTCAAGCCCTACGAACTGAGCAAGGCCAAGGGGATCACCGCCCGTGTCTCCTCCGGCGGGAAGGGCGGCACCCTCGAGGTGCGCGCGGGGTCGCGGACCGGCACCCTGCTGGGCAAGGTGAGCGTGCCCGTCACCGGCGGCTGGGAGACGTTCACCGACGTGTCCGCGCCGCTGTCGAACGCCCCGGCCGGGACGACCGAGCTCTTCCTGGTCTTCCAGGGCCACGACGGCGCGCTGTTCGACCTGGACGACTTCACGCTGACGGCCGAGCCGCCGGCCGGCGCAAGCCCGGCACCGATCGTCGGCGCCGCCGGACTGTGCCTCGACGTCGCGAACGCCGACCCCGCCAACGGCACCAAGGTGCAGCTGTACGAGTGCAACGGGACCGGGGCGCAGGTCTGGACCGTCAGCGGCAACACTCTCCGCTCGCTCGGCAAGTGCCTCGACGTGTCCAACGGCGGCACCGCCGACGGCACGCGGGTGCAGATCTGGGACTGCGTCTCCGGCGTCGGCGCGCAGATGTGGACCGTCGGCACGGACGGCACCATCAAGAACCCCCAGTCGGGCAAGTGCCTCGACGCGACCGACCCCGCCCAGATCGTCATCAGGACGTGTGACGGCCGCGCCGCGCAGAAGTGGACGACGGCGGCCCCGGGCGGCGCCGAGGGCGAGGTCCTGGTCTTCTCCCGTACGGCCGGCTTCCGGCACGACTCGATCCCGGCGGGCGTCCAGGCGATCAAGGACCTGGGCTTCAAGGTCACCGCGACCGAGGACCCCGCCGTCTTCACCGCTGAGAACCTGGCGAAGTACAAGGCCGTGGTGTTCCTCAGCACCACGGGCGACGTGCTGAACGACGCCCAGCAGGCGGCCTTCGAGGCGTACGTCAAGGCGGGCGGCGGCTACGCCGGCATCCACGCGGCGGCGGACACCGAGTATGACTGGCCGTTCTACGGCGGCCTGGTCGGAGCGTGGTTCGCCTCCCACCCCGCCGTCCAGCAGGCGACCGTGAAGGTGGAGGACCGGGCGCACCCGGCGACCGCCCACCTCGGGCCGACGTGGACGCGCACCGACGAGTGGTACGACTACCGGACCAACGCCCGCAGCACCGCGCACGTGCTGGCCACGCTCGACGAGAAGTCGTACTCGGGCGGGAAGATGGGCGACGACCACCCGATCGCCTGGTGCAAGGAGTATCAGGGCGGCCGGTCGTTCTACACGGGCGGCGGGCACACGGCGTCCTCGTTCTCCGAGCCGGAGTTCCGGCAGCACCTGCTCGGCGGCATCAGGTACGCCATGGGCGACCTCAAGGCCGACTGCCGTCCCGAGACCGGCTACACGACGCTCTACAACGGCAGCACCACCGGCTGGGAGCAGGCCGGGCCCGGCGGATTCACCAACGCCGACGGCACCCTGACCTCCCACGGCGGCCTAGGGCTGTTCTGGTACAAGGCGAAGGAGTTCCACTCCTACTCGCTCAAGCTCGACTGGAAGATGCGCGGCGACGACAACGCGGGCGTCTTCGTCGGCTTCCCCGCCTCGGACGACCCGTGGTCGGCGGTCGACAACGGCTACGAGATCCAGATCGACGCCACCGACGCCCCGGAGAAGACGACCGGGTCGGTCTACGGCTTCCAGTCGGCGGACCTCAAGGCCCGGGACGCCGCGCTCAACGCGCCGGGGCAGTGGAACACCTACGAGATCCGCGTGGAGGGCGAACGCCTGCAGATCTTCCTGAACGGCGTGAAGATCAACGACTTCCTCAACACCGACCCGAAGCGGTCCCTCCAGCAGGGCTACGTGGGCATCCAGAACCACGGCGACGGCGACGAGGTGGCGTTCCGGAACATCCGTATCAAGGAGCTCGGCCCGGCGGAGGGCGACGTCACCGTCCAGGCCGAGAGCTGGACCGAGGCGAACGGCGTCGACACCTACCCCCACGCCCCCGCGCACGGCGGCACCGTGCTCGGCTACGTCAACCCCGGCGACTGGGCGGCGTACGACGGCGTGGACCTCACCGGCGTCACCCGGTTCACGGCCCGGGTGGCCTCCCCCGACCCCAGCGGCGGCTTCGAGATCAGGACCGGTTCACCGACCGGCCCCGTGCTCGGCAGCGTCACCGTGCCGAACACCGGCGGGTGGGAGTCGTACGCGGACGTCTCGACGCCGCTCACGAACGTCCCCTCCGGGAGCGTGAAGCTCTACCTGGTGTTCACCGGGGCGAACTTCGACGTGGACGACTTCACGCTCATCCGCGGCCCGAAGGACTCGCCGGATGTCAAGCTGACCGTTACCGCCACGTCCCGCTGCATCGGCACCTCGGCGTATCTGGCGGTCACGGCCGTCAACAACGCTGACGCGCCGGCCACGATCGAGCTGAACACCCCGTTCGGCAAGAAGACCGTGGCGGATGTGGCCCCGGGCAAGCAGGCCTACCAGTCCTTCAACACCCGGGCCGCCCAGATCGACGCGGGCACGGTGACCGTGAAGGGGACCGCGACGATCGGCGGCAAGCAGGTCACCTCGTCCTACGACGCGGCCTACTCCGCGGCCGGCTGCCGCTGAGCCGCTCACCCCGCGGCCGGCTGCCGCCGGCCGCACCGGCGGTGACCACGGTCCCCACGACGAGGACACCGCCGTAGCTCAACCGGGGCCGGCCGGCCGAACAGCCGGCCGGCCCCGCCCCTCATAGATGGAGCGAATGATCACATGAAAATCAACAGGACCGCGCTCGCCGCGTCGGTGCTCGGCCTCACCCTCGCCGGCGTGGCCACTCCCGCGCTGGCCGACGATCCCGGCAGCGGCATCGACGTGTCGGTGAACATCGAGCCCACCACCACTCCCGGTCAGCTGTCGATGACCGTGGCCGACAACAACGGGGTGTCCCTGCAGGAGAGCGGCTCCGACGCCGCCGCCCGCCAGTTCACCGGCACCCTGCCGACGGTCACGGTGACCGACACCCGCACCCCCGAGGAGATCCCCGCCGGCGAGTACTGGGCGGTCGTGGGCCAGGCGAGCCAGTTCGTCGCCTCCGGCGACCCGGCCAAGACCATCGGCCCCGAATACCTCGGCTGGAAGCCGCGCCTGCTGAGCGACTCCTCCACCGGCGCGGTCTCAGCCGGTGAGCCGGTCTCCAGTGTCGTCTCCGACGGCACCGGAGCCCCCGCCGTGGGTCTGGAGGGCCAGGAGCTGCTGGTCTCGACCGCCAACTCCGCCGACGAGATCGGCACCTCGCAGGTCAACGCCGACCTCGCCCTGCGCACCTCCGTCGACGTCGCCGCCGGCGAGTACCACTCCACCCTGACCCTTTCGCTGTTCAACCAGTCCTGAACCGGCGGCAGGCACCGATCTGATTCACCCGGGGTGCCCCGTGACGCGAGTCGCGGGGCACCCGCTTTCGTTTACAGGCTCGCCCGCGTCAGGTCTCCGCGAAGCCGGAATACTCCCGGCGGAGTAGCCGTACCCCGGACGGAGAAGGCGCGAGGTGCCTGTGGCCGGACGACGCGGCGCGGACGCGGCCCGGCCTAGCGTTACGGCGTCACCAGTCCCCTCGGGAAAGGCCTCGCATGGCCGCATCGCACACAGTGCCCGCCTCCGCCCACCCGGCCGCCCCGGTTCGCCAGACCGGCTGGATCGCCGACGTCGCGCTCGCCGCTCTCACCGTGGTCCTCTTCGTGGCCGTCGCCCTCGCCACCGGGGTGCGACAGCCGTGGGACGGCGTCATCCCTGTCGCGCTGTTCCTCGGCGCGCTCCTGCTCGTCCGGCGCCGGTGGCCGATGCCCGTGCTGCTGCTGTCGGTCGCCGCCGTCTTCGCCTACCACCTGGGGCATCCCTCGCCCGCCGGGTGGATCTGGCCGGTGGCGGCCGCGTACTTCACCGCGGCCACCGCCTCCCGCCCGCGCTGGGTGGTCGCCGTCGGCGTCGCCCAGCTCGTCTACTCCGCCGTCGACGCCCGGTTGATCATCGACAGAAACCTCGTCCGGTATCTCATGCACACCCTCGGCGAGGGGCTGCTGCTCGCGGCCCTCGTCGCCGCGGGGCTCGCCTACGCCACGTCGCTGCGCCGGCGCGACCTGCTGCGCGAGGCCGAATACCGCGCCCGCGCCGCGGAGGAGCGCCTGAGCGTCGCGCGCGAGGTGCACGACATCGTCGCCCACACTCTGGCCGTCGTCGGCGTCCACCTCAACGTCGCCGCCGACACCCTGCGGGAGGAGCCGGCCGAGGCCGCCGCCGCCCTGGGCCTGGCCCAGGACGTCAGGAACCGGGCGATGAAGGACCTCAACGCGCTCATCGCCGTCCTGCGGGAGGGCCCCGCCGGCACCGAGCCCCAGCCCGACGCGTCCTCCATCGGCGTGCTCGTCGCCGACGCCCGCGCCGCCGGGCTCGACGTCACCCTCCACGAGCACGGGGACCTGTCCACGATCCCCGCGACCGCCTCCGTCGCGGTCCACCGCATCGTGCAGGAGGCCCTCGCCAACACGCTCAGGCACTCGGGGGCGACCATGGCCGAGGTGACGGTCGGCCGCCACCCGCGATCGATCACGGTCGAGATCGCCGACAACGGCAAGGGCGACCCCTCCGGCGGCGGCGTCACCGAGGGGAACGGCCTCACCGGCATGCGCGAGCGGATACGCGCCCTCGGCGGCACGCTCACCGCCGGTCCGGCGCCCCGGGGCTTCGCCGTGAGGGCCGAGATCCCTGTGGCAGGCTCGGCGGAGTGACGATCAAAGTGCTCCTCGCCGACGACCAGGCGCTCGTACGGGCCGGCTTCCGCAGCCTGCTGGCCCGCTCGCGGGACGTGGCCGTCGTCGGGGAGGCCGCCGACGGCGCCGAGGCCGTACGGCTGGCCGCGAGCATCCGCCCGGACCTCGTCCTCATGGACATCCGCATGCCGGGGACGGACGGCATCACGGCCACCCGGAGCATCGTCACGGGCCAGGACTGCCGGGTCGTCATCCTCACCACCTTCGACACCGACGAGCACGTGTTCGCCGCGCTGCGCGCCGGAGCCAGCGGTTTCCTGACCAAGGACGTCGAACCGGCCGAGCTGCGCCGCGCGGTGACCGCCGTGGCCGCCGGAGACGCGCTCCTGTCTCCCGGGGTCACCCGCCGCGTCATCGAACGGTTCGCCCGGCGGCAGGACCTCGCGCCCGACGCCGGGCAGCGGCTGGACGCCCTCACCACCCGTGAGCGGGAAGTGGTGCGGCTCGTCGCGCTCGGCCTGTCCAACGGCGAGATCGCCGAGCGCCTCGTCATCAGCCCCCTGACCGCCAAGACCCACGTCGCCAGGGCCATCGCCAAGCTGGACGTCCGTGACCGGGTCCAGCTCGTCATCCTGGCCTACGAGAGCGGCCTGGTACGTCCCGGCGGCTGAGGTTTCGCCGTCAGTCCGTCGTGATGGCGGATTCGATGCCGCGGTGCCGGGCGGCGCCGTGCGCGAAATCAGGCACGCCCGGCGTGCCGCCCTCGCGCAGGTCGTCCAGGAACCGCTGGTAGGCGTGCGCGACCGCGTACGCCGGCGCGTCGGCGTGGGGGTCCAGCCGCGGGACGCGAACGTATGAGTCCGGCACCGTCAGGGGAGCGAGTCCCGCTGTCCCGCGGCCGCCTTCGAGGGTGATCGGGCTGAGCTGGAGATGGCCGATCGGAGCGGTGAGGACGAGGTCGCCCTCGGTGCCGTTGATCTCCCAGCGGAAGTTGACGCCCCGGGACATGCCGCCGCGGTAGTGGAAGGTGGCCACCGCGCCGCCCGGCAGCCGTCCCCAGGCCACCACCTGGTCGGCGGCGGTCATGGGCACGGGCCGCCCGCTCCCGGTGTCCACGGCCGACGTACGCCGCAACGCAAGGTGGATCCGCAGGTCCTCGGGCTCGCCCAGGACGGACGCGAGTCCGTCGAGGGTGTGGGCGAAGGGAACGGTCAGCAGTGTCGTGCCGTTGGCGGCGTCGAGCACGTGGTGATCGCCGGGGCCGACGGTGGCGCCCCAGGCGCCGCCGGAGCCGACGACCGTCGTGGACAGCACCTCCCCCACGTAGCCGTCGGCCACGAGATCCCGCACGTAGGCGAGGGCCGGGTGCGACCGCGCCTGGAGTCCGACGACGGTCGGCACCACGCGGCCGCGCGCCTGCCGCGCCATGTCCTCGGCCTCCGCGAGCCCGTTGCCGAGCGGCCACTCGCACAGCACGCTCTTGCCGGCGCTCAGCGCCGTCCGCACCAGTTCCCGGTGGTGCGGCACCTTCACCGCCACGACCACGAGGTCCACCTCGTCGCAGGCGGCCAGTTCGGCCGCCGTCCCGAAGGTGCGCGACACTCCGTGCTTGTGTCCGGAGCGCTCCGCCGACTGTTTCGAACTCGTGCTCAGGGCCCTCAGCTCGTAACCCGGGACGGCGCGCAGGGCCGGCAGGTGAGAGCGCTCGGCCCAGCTTCCGTCCGCCCCGAGCCCGATGATCCCTACTCCGATCGGCTTCCCGGACCGGGCCGGCTCGGCGAGCGGTGACATGGCTGTGTTCATGATTCGCGGCCTGTTCTCTCGGTGAATGGCGACTCGCTGTCCAGCAGGGCCATGAGGGGTGCGGCGTATCGGGTGCCGGCCACCGCGCCGGCCGGGACGGCCTCGTCGATCGCGCGCAGGTCCGTGTCGGTCAGGGCGACGGCTGCCGCGGCCAGGGCCTCCTCGACGCGGTGCGGCCGGCGGGCGCCGAGGACGGCCACGATGGTGCCGCGCTCGCGGCTCCGCGCGATGACCCAGGCGGTGGCGAGTTGCGCGACGCTGATGCCGTGCGCGTCGGCGAGCGGCCGCAGCCGCTCGACGAGGGCGAGGTTCGTGGCGAGATTGCCGGGGTGGAAGCGCGGCAGCCAGCCGGCGCGCGGGTCGCCCCCGGCGGGTTGCCGGTAGGCGCCGGTGAGCAGGCCGTGCGCGAGGACCCCGTAGGCGGTGACGCCGATCCCCAGCTCGCCGCAGGTGTCCAGGATGCCGTTGGTCTCGGGGCCACGGCTGAACAGGGAGTATTCGATCTGCACATCGCAGATCGGGTGCACGGCGTGGGCACGGCGGATGGTCTGCGGCCCCACCTCGGAGAGCCCGATGTGGCGCACGTACCCGGCCTGGACCAGCTCGGAGATCGCGCCGATCGTGTCCTCGATCGGAGTGGCGGGGTCGAGGCGCGCTGGGCGGTAGATGTCGACGTGGTCGCCGCCGAGGCGGCGCAGGGAGTAGGCGAGCGCGTTCCTGACGTGGGCGGGCCGGCCCTCGATGCCGACGAAGGCTCCGTCGGGGCCGCGCAGACCGCCGAACTTGACGCTGAGGAGCACCTTGTCGCGATCGCCGGCGCGGAGGGCGCGGCGGATGAGGTCCTCGTTGTGGCCCATGCCGTAGAAGTCGGCGGTGTCGAGGAGGGTGACTCCGGCGTCGAGGGCGGTGCGGATCGTGGCGATGGCGTCGGCCTCGTCGGCGGGGGCCGTGTGGTCGGACATGCCGGCGCAGCCCAGGGCGAGAGGGGCGACCCGAGGACCGCCGGTTCCAAGAGGTCGGGTGTGCATGGCGCCTCCTGAGGGGTGGGAAAGCATGGACGCCGCCGACAGGGCTGCCGCGAGCACAGCCGTCTGTTAGCGTTGATATTTCAACACTAGGAAGAGGCATGTTGATATGTCAACACGCGATGGAGAGACCGCCGCGCCGGACGAGGCCGCGACCGGGGCCACGCCGGAGCCCGTCGACTTCTGGGTCGCCTTCAAGCGCGCCCACGAGGTCCTCCGGGCCCGCGTGATCGCGGACACCGCCGAGGCGGCAGGCCTGTCCGAGCCGGACCTGTCGATCCTCGTCAGCCTCGAGAAGGCGGGAGGCGCCCTGCGTCAGAGCGAGCTCGCCGCGTCACTCGGCTGGGATCGCACCCGCCTCTCCCACCAGCTCACCCGCATGAGCACCCGCGGACTCCTCACCCGCGAGCGCACCGGCGGCGTCATCGTCACCCTCACCGACACCGGCCGCGCCGCCATCGCCGCCGCACACCCCGGCCTGGACGCCGCGGTGCGCCGCCACTTCATCGACAAGCTCTCCGCACAGGAGATCGAAACGCTGGCCTCTGTGTTCAGCCGGCTGTAGGACCGGCACGCGAAGCCGTCGACGCCGCAGGAAAGCAGGCGAACGCCGACTCCCGGCCGGCGACCTTGTGGACGACGCCAGTCAAGATCAATTCATTGCGTACTAAATTCAAGTATTGACCTAAGTATCGAAGGCGATCATTGTCTGGGTCAGGGCTCGCCCTGTTCACCCCCCGAAGAGGAATCGCCACCATGAGAAGACGCCCAACGTTCCATTCCGCCCGCCGTGCTCTGACAGCCGTGCTCAGCGGGCTGACCCTGGTCGCGGCCTGCGTCGTGGCCGGCGCCGCCGTGTCCGGGCCGGCGCACGCCGCGCCGGTCCTGCTGTCGCAGGGCAGGACCGCGACGGCCTCGTCCACCGAGAACGCCGGCACACCGGCGTCGGCCGCCGTCGACGGGAACACCGGCACCCGCTGGTCCAGCGCGTTCGGCGACCCGCAGTGGCTCCAGGTCGACCTCGGGTCCGCCGCGACGCTGAGCCAGGTCACCCTGAACTGGGAGGCCGCCTACGCCACCGCATTCAAGATCCAGGTGTCGGCCGACGGTTCGGCCTGGACCGACGTCTACTCCACCACGAGCGGAACGGGCGGCACGCAGACCCTCACCGTGACCGGCTCGGGCCGGTACGTCCGCCTGTACGGCACCGCCCGCGCCACCGCGTACGGCTACTCCCTATGGGAGTTCCAGGTCTACGGCACCACGTCGAGCGGCACGTGCGGCACGGCCGACGCCGCCCAGGGCAGGCCCGCGACCGCCTCGTCCACCGAGAACGCCGGCACACCGGCGTCGGCCGCCGTCGACGGCGACCCCGGCACCCGCTGGTCCAGCGCCGCCGCCGACCCCCAGTGGCTCCAGGTCGACCTCGGCTCGGCCAGAACGATCTGCAAGGTCGTCCTGACCTGGGAGGCGGCCTACGCCACCGCATTCAAAATCCAGGTCTCCGACAACGCCTCCACCTGGACCGACCTCTACTCCACCACCACCGGCACCGGCGGCACGCAGACCCTCGACGTCACCGGCTCGGGCCGCTACGTCCGCCTGTACGGCACCGCCCGCGCCACCGGCTGGGGTTACTCGCTGTGGGAGTTCGCCGTCCACACGAGCGGCGGCGGCACCACCGACCCGCCGCCGAGCGGCACGCCGATCTCGGCGTACAAGCAGGTGACGGCCTCGTCCTGGGAGGGCGGCAACGCTCCGGCGGCGGCGCTCGACGGGCGCACGACGACCCGCTGGTCGAGCCAGTACTCCGACGACCAGTGGCTGCGGGTGGACCTCGGCGGCGCCGGGCACATCACCGGCGTCACGCTCAACTGGGAGTCGGCGTACGCCACCGGCTACCGGATCGAGGTGTCCGCCAACGGCACGTCATGGACGCCGATCCACACCACGACCAGCGGCAAGGGCGGGGTCGAGAACCTGAACGTCACCGGCGACGGCCGCTATGTCCGCTTCGTCGGCACGGCCCGCGCGACGGGCTACGGCTACTCGCTATGGGAGTTCCAGGTCTTCGGCACGGTGGACACGGCGGCCTCGACCGCGCCCCTGCTGTCCCCGCCGACCAGGGCCCCGGCGACCACAGGTCAGTTCGCGCTGTCCGTCCCCGCCGACAAGGCCATGATCACCGACACCCGGCGGCCCGCGTTCTCCTGGGCGGCCGTCTCCGGCGCGGTGCGCTACGAGGTCTGGCTGAACGTCAGCCGAGCCGACTACGACTTCACCGCCTCCGGCAACCTGATCGACCTCTACACCAAGGTCGCCGAGCCGACCGGCACGAGCTACACGCCTTCCTGGGACATCCCCGACCGGTGGACGTACAAGTGGTTCGTCGTCGCGGTGAGCGGGTCGGGCGCCAGGACGACGTCGAACATCCGCGCCTTCAGCCTCTATCTACCCGACGTCGAGCAGGTCACCGACGGCGTGGCGGTCGTCAACGGCGCCCGCGACCTCAACAAGAACGGGACGATCGAGCCGTACGAGAACTGGCGGCTGCCCGTCGAGACCCGGGTCAACGATTTGCTCGGCAGGATGACGCCGGAAGAGAAGGCGTACCAGATGTTCTACAACGCCCAGAGCTACCCGCTCTCGGGCTGGCACTTCGGCCCCGCGTTGCCGAACGACCTGCACGCCGTGCTGCTGAACGCGTCCGGGACCCGGCTCGGCATACCGCCGGTCTCGGCGGGCGACACCATCGCCGGATACCAGACCACCTATCCGCTGCAGAGCGCGCTCGCGGCGGGCAAGGACTACGCGCTCGACTACAAGCTCGGCGACACGCAGCGCCGCGAGGAGCTGGAGGTCGGGGCGCGCGGCGTGCTCGGCCCGCTCGCCGAGGTCGGCACCAAGGTCCTCTATCCCCGCATCCAGGAGGGCAACGGCGAGAACGCCGACGTCGCCGCCGCCCAGGTCCGCGCGCTGGTGGCCGGGCTGCAGGGCGGCCCCGAGCTCAACCCCGCCTCGGTGCTGGCGACCGTCAAGCACTGGCCGGGCGAGGGCGCGGGCGGCGAGGCGGGGATCACCTACGACGCGGTGACGATCAAGTACCACATGATCCCGTTCAGGGCCGCGATGGAGGCCGGCGCCGTCAACATCATGCCGGGCTACGCCGGGAGCTCCTACCTCGACCCGGGCGGGTCGGGCGCGGGCGACAGCAAGCCGATCCTCGACTACCTGCGGAACAACCTCGGCTACACCGGTCTCATCACCACCGACTGGCTGCCGTCCTCGGTCTGGGTCAAGGCCGCGAACGCCGGCTCGGACGTGATGGGCGGGGCCGACCCCGGAGCCACCGGGTTCACGATGGCGACGTTCCTCGCCAATGTGCCGATGGCGCGGATCAACGACGCCGTGACCCGGATCCTGCGTCTGAAGTTCACGCTCGGCGTGTTCGAGCGCCCGTACGGCGACCCGGTGAACGGGCCCTACCGGTTCCACCAGCCGTCGTACGTCGCGCTCGCCAACCAGGCCGCCCGGCAGTCCGTCACGCTGCTCAAGAACAACGGCGTGCTCCCGCTGAAGCTCAAGGCGGGCGACAACGTCGTGGTCGCCGGTCCACGGGCCACCGACGGATCGGCCTGCTGCATCTGGACGAGCTTCTTCCACCAGGAGTACGGCTCGCAGACCCTGCTGGACGCGGTGAAGGCGCGGGCGGCCACGGCGGGCGTCAACGTCCACCAGGACACCGGTCCCTCCCCCAAGCTCGCGATCGTGGCCGTCGGCGAGCCGACCTACACCCACGCCACCGCCTGGGTGAAGGAGCAACCGCAGCTGCCCGCCGACCAGCTGGCCGTCATCCAGGACTTCAAGAACCAGGGCGTTCCGGTGGTCGTCGTGCTCACCCTCCCCCGGCCCATCGTGATCAGCGAGTGGAACGGCCTGGCCGACGCCATCGTGGTGACGTACCGGGGCGGCGAGGAGATCGGCCCGGCCACGGCGAGCCTCCTGTTCGGCGACTACACGCCGCGCGGGCGCCTGCCGTGGCAGTTGCCGCGCAGCCTCGACCAGATCCTCAAACCGGGCGGCGGCGACGTGCTCGCCGACGCCGTCGAGGACTGGAACCTCCCCTACGACCTGGGCGCCACCGCCGCCCAGCGGTCGGAGATCCGGGCCCGCGTCGACGCGGGCCAGACCGTCCCCACCACCTACGGCAACCCCCTCTATCCGTACGGAGCCGGTTTGCAGGGCTGGTCGTGACGCCGGCCTCACACTGAGGTCGGCAGCGGCCCACCGTGCCAGGCCATGGCGTCGCCGAAGGCGGCGAGGAGATCCACCTCGCCGCCTTCGGCCTCGGCGTAGGCGCGGTGCAGGTTGAGCACCAGGCGCTCGGCGTCCGCCCATCCGGCGAACTCGCCCAGGTCGGCCGCCCGCGCGGCGGCCAGCGGGGTGAGCCCGTTCTCCCGTCCCGTCCGGGCGACGCCGAGGACGAAGCGGTAGTACCGCTCGTGCGCCGCCAGCACCTCCGGCAGCTCCGAGGCGGTGGCGAGCGGCCCGTGTCCCGGCACGACGTGTGCGGGTTCGAAGGCGGCCAGCCAGTCCAGCGACCGCAACGCCCCCTCGACCGACCCCATCAGCACCAGCGGGGTGAGCCCGTTGAACAGCAGGTCCCCCGCGAACAGCACCCGTTCGCCGGGGAGCCACGCCACCACGTCCCCGGGGGTGTGGGCGGCGTGACCGGGATGCCGCAACTCGACGCGGCGCGTCCCCAGATGGACGGTCAGCTCAGACGTGAACACCACCGACGGCGGGCGGCGCGTCACGTGTCCCCAGTCGGGCACCGGCGTCCAGATCGGCGGACATCCGTCGATGAGCGGATCGGCCAGCAACGCCTCTCTCATCGCCGCGTGCCCGAAGACGACCGCGTCGTCCGGAAGCAGGCTGTTCCCGTAGCAGTGGTCCCCGTGCTGGTGGGTGTTCACCGCCATCCGGACCGGGGCGTCGCCGGTCGCCGCGGCGACCGCGCCGAGGAACCGCCGGGTGCGCGCCTCGGTAGCACAGGTGTCCACGATCAGGACGCCGCCGTCGTCTGCCACGGCTCCGGCGTTGTTCAGCCACCAGGTGCCGTCCGGCTGCACCCACGCGAAGATCCCCCGCTCCACCTCGTGCAACCGCGCTTCGCCGGTCCGCTCCACCACGCTCACGCATTCCCCTCGTCGGATCCCGTCCAGGGGACCCTACCGACGGCCTCCCTGCCACCGTGAGCCGGCCGCGTCAGGCCCTGCCGTACAACGCCGGGAGGTCGATCAGGTGTACATCGGATGAGGCGGTCGCCCCGGCGAGTGCTTTTCCATTGAATCCGGTCCCGCTGAAGCAGACGAGACGCGTGCGGGTGGTGTCGTAATGGCCGGACGCGGCGATCACGTCGCGGATGTGCCGGAGACGTTCGATATGGGCGATCCCCATCGTGTCATTCCATTTGGCTTCGCCGATGGCCAGTAGCGGCGGTTTGCCGCCGTCAGCGACGCCGATGACGGCCACGTCCACCTCGTGCCCGATTCTCGCCTTGGGGTCGCGGACGACACCGTGACCCACGCATGGCAGCTCGCCCACGTGTGCACGGTTGTGCCACGGAATCAGGGCTCAGTGGTCCACGGTGAGGACGATCTTGCCGATCTGGGTGCCGGACTCCATGTGGCGGTGAGCCCGTACGACCTCCTCCAGCGAGAACAGGCGATCCACCACCGGGCGGAAGGCACCCGTACGCAGGCCCGAGGCCACGAAGGCGACGGCGCGGCGCAGTCGCTCGGGGTCCTTGGTGGTCTCCAGGACCGTGTACGTGCGCATGTTCAGCGCGGGCATGCCCAGGTCGAATCCCGGGTAGGGCGTCGGCTGCCCGCTCTGCGCACCCCACAGGAGCAACGTCCCGCCGGGGGCGACGGCCCGGGCGAGCTCCGTCACTCCAGGTCCGGCGACGGCGTCGAAGACGTGTCCGGCGCCCCTGCCCTCGGTCAGCTCCAGCACGCGTCCCGCGACGTCCTCCTCGTCGGAGACGACGACCTCGGCGGCGCCCTCTTCGATCAGCCGACGTCTCTTGGCGCGGGTGCGGGTGACGGCGATCGGCGTGGCGCCGGCGCGGACGGCCGTGTGGATCGCGGCCAGGCCGACGCTGCTGGACGCCGCGGTGATCATCACCACGTCGCCCGCTCGAATCCCGGCCACCTCCACCATCGCGCCGTAAGCCGTGAGGTAGGGCATCCACACCGCCGCGCCGGACACCGCGTCCACCCCGTCGGGGCGGGACAGCAGCGCGGACGCCGGCACGATCGCCCGCTCGGCGTACACGCCGTAGTCGTTCTGCGAGAAGAAGCCCGGCAGGACGCTGACCGTCCGGCCCTCCGCGAACCCGGCCACATCCGGGCCGGCCACCTCCACGACACCGGCGGCCTCGGTGCCGAGCCGCACAGTCCTCGCCATGTCGCCCTCCGCTCGTGGTGGTCGCGGTTCACTGTGCGGCGAAGGTACGATCACTGTCAAACTTCGACAGGTGTCGTACCATGGGCGCCATGGCACGTACGCCCCCACACCCAGAGGTGTCGGAGTTCGGCCTCCAGCAGGTGCTGGAGGCCCTCGTCGACCCGGTACGCCGGAGCATCGTCGCGCAGCTCGACGCCTCCGGCACGGACATCCCCTGCGGGGGATTCGACATCCCGGTCAGCAAGTCCACCGCCACGCACCACTTCACTGTGCTGCGCGAGGCCGGCCTGATCCGGCAGTACTACGTGGGAACCTCACGGATGAACTCGCTGCGCCGCGCCGACATGGACGAGGCGTTCCCCGGTCTGCTCGACGCGATCAACGGTCAGCCGGTGAGGAAGACCTGACGCTCCGCGGCCCTGTCGTCGAACGCCTCCAGCCGGGTCTGCCCCTCGGCGGCGAGGACGTCCAGCATGCAGTGCAGCAGCGCGGTGCACAGGACCGTCGGGCCGGCGTGGGAGTCGAACGCGAATTCCGAGCTCACCGGGGCCGGCAGGACCTCGTCCGCGAGTTCGGCGAGGCGACCCACCGGCTGATCGGTGACGAGGGCGACCTTCAGCCCGGCGCGCCGCGCCCAGACGAGCCCCTGCGCCAGCTCACGCGGATAGCGCGGCAGCCCGATGGCGAGCACCCACTCGGCACCCGATTCGGCCGCCCTGCTCAGCCGGTCCTCCAGGACCGAGCCCGGCACGTCCAGCACGCGTACGTCCGAGAGCACCTTCTCGGCGAGGTAGCCGAACAGATGCGCCAGCGGCGCGGAGATCCGCATGCCCATGACCAGGAGGGGGCTCGACCTGGCCAGCCGTCCGGCCACCCGCCGGAGCTGGCCGGCATCGGCCAGGCCGTCACGCAGCCGCTCCAGGTCGCGGATCTCGGAGTCGACCAGCTCCTGGATCTCGTTGAAGCGGTCGCCCGTCGTGTCCGGCGGCCGATCGCCGAACACGGACATGCGCAGCGCCTCCCGGAACTCGGGGAACCCACGGAATCCGAGCGCGGCGGCGAAGCGGGTGACCGACGGCTGGCTGACCCCGGCGCGCTCGGCGAGGTCCGCGCTGGTGAAGAAGACGGCCTCCTGCGCGTTGTCCAGTAGATAGCGCGCGATCCGGCGCTGCGACGGCGAGAGCCGGTGGCCGTCGAAGAGCGCCCGCAGGTTCGCGGCGATCCGGGTGGCGTCCAGCACGGCGAGGGACCGGCCGGTCTCCGGGACGTGCCTCATCGTGGAACACTTCCCTTCCTCGTGGGGTGGCGGCCCGCCCCCCGGCCGGCCGCCTACTCATGAATCGCGAAGCGCCCGCCGGGTGCAACACCACCGGGCGGCCCCCGTGGGGACCGCCCGGCTTCGCTGCTGCTGTGTGGTGTCGGTCAGCTCTTCGGGCCGTTGCCGTTGAACCGCGTCTTGCACTCCTGCAGCCGCACGTCGACCTGCTCGCCCCGGTCGACGGTCACGTGCACCGTCTCGAGAACCTCACCCGTCGGACGGGCGCAGGTCAGCGTCCAGCTCTCCTTGATGAAGTTGCCCGGCCCGGTGGCGACGACGCCGGTCTCGGTGTAGGCCGGGGCCGGCCGTACGGACGGGTTGACGTGCCAGGCGAACTTGCCGTTGGTGGGGGCGACCAGCGTCGACTCCAGGTGGGTGGGGACCCTCTGGGGCGGGTCGACGACGTTGTTCGCCTGCCTGATCGGCGCGGTCCACAGGTCGAAGTCCTTGGAGACCTTCAGGACCGCACCCTTCGGCGCCTTGCCGGTGATGACGGAGTGCCCGGCCGGATCGGCCGCGTACTCCAGGGCCACCATGAACGCCTCGCGGTTCGACTTGCCCTCGTAGCGGCCGGTGCCCGTGTAGTCCTCGATCACCTCGGGATAGGTGTTGTTGGTCGACTGGGTCTTCATGATCTCGTAGGTGAACCCGAGGCCGCGGGTCGCGTAGTACGACCAGTCCGGGGTCTCGCCGGTCGTCTCGTAGTCGAAGCCCGACTTCATGCCGGTGTAGCCGTTCTCGGCCGTGATCGCGTCGGTGAGGGCGGCGTAGACGGCCTCGTCCGGGGTGTCGCCCGCGCGCTTCTCCAGCGGCGGGCGAAGGACCGTGTGGCCGGAGGTGTGGTTCGTGATCAGGACCGTGACCTGGTTGTTCTTGGTCAGGTCCATGACGTTCTGCACTTCGGGCTCGGAGCCGGGCCCCGGGCCACGGGTCGTGGCGTTGGAACCGGCGTTGCTGCCCCAGCCGAAGGGGTAGTTGCGGTTGATGTCGACGCCGGCGCTGCTCGCGCACGTCGGGGACACGCCGCAGCTCGTACGCCGGTTGATGACGAACCCGTCGACGTTGACGACCGGGACGAAGATGACCCGCGCCTTGTCGAGCAGATTGGTGACCCGGGGGTCCTTGCCGTCGTTGCCGATCAGGTCGTAGGCGAACTCCAGCGTGTGCTCCCCGGAGGGCCACTCGTTGCCGTGGTGAACGCCCATCATGAACAGGACCGGCTTGCCGTCGGCGGCGTCGACGTCGTGGCTGACCTCGATGCCGTACACCTCCCGGCCCTGCCGGGTCTTGTGCGGCAGCGTGATGTGCTTGACGAGGCCGGGGTGCCGGGCGCTGAGCGCGAGCATCTCGTCGTTGTAGTCGGTGATGGTCCGGTAGGTGGTCCGCCCGCTGGGCAGGCTCGGCGCCTGCTGCTGGACGACCGCCGGGGAGTCCGCCGTGGTGGCGGCACTGGCGCCGGCGGCCGGACCGGCGAGACCTGCCAGAAAACCGACGCCCAACGCCAGCGCGAGAACGCGTTTCCCGGCGGCAGAGGCAGTGGAGGGGAACGTGCCTCCTGAAGACATGCTGAAACCTTTCTCAGCCACGGAAGAGCGGGAAACGCGAAAGCGTCCTTTTCTCCGAGCCGTCTTTCGGCAGTACGCGACACCCCCCGAACAGCCGCTGACTGCAAATTTTCAGTAAGTCTGCGGCTTGAATGTTCACCTGTCAACCACTGATCGGCGGCCTTCTCCGCACACAACCGAAAAAGCGCGAGTGATTTCTCGCACATAGACGAAAGCCGGAGGTGCGGGAAGAGCACGCCGATGCCCCCGCCTCTCCGCACCCACCCCTGCTTGCGATTCGGGCACGCCGTCGTCCGCGGCTCGGGCCGGCGCGCGGGGGCCGGCCGTCGCCACACGATTCGCCGTGCGGACCGGCCCGGGCGTAGTGAAAGTTTCACCCGGATACGCCCCGATCCGGATCACCCTTCACTCCGGGTGAACAACGGCGTACATGCCTATTGTCAAGGGTGACCAGGCAGGTTGTTCCGTTTTTGGCAGGACGGCGTACCAGACGTTCATTGACGCGACACTCGTGATTCACCTATCGTTCCGCACGGGTTCCCGAAAGTTTCTTTCTTTTTACGAAACTTTCGCGAACTCTTCCGCGGACCCCTGCGAGGAAGCGGGTGACGCCCTGCCCGTCCCGGCGGCGAATCAGGAGGAACGACCGTGCTGTCCCAGCTCGTTCTGTTCGCGATCGACATCTGCGCAGTGGTGTTGCTCGTATTCGGGCTCTATTTCCCCCGGCACCGCCGACGCGACCTGGTCGTGTCCTTCCTCGGGGTCAACATCGGCGTCCTCGCTGTGGCGAGCGCACTGAACGCCACCGACACGGGTGCCGGGCTCGGGCTGGGGATGGCGTTGTTCGGCGTGCTGTCCATCATCCGCCTGCGCTCGACCGAGCTCGACCAGCACGAGGTCGCGTACTACTTCTCCGCCCTCGCCCTGGGGATCCTCGGCGCCCTGAGCACCACCTCGGTGTGGCTCAGCGGCGGCCTGATGGCGCTCATCCTCGTGGTGATGTTCCTCGGCGACCACCGGCGGCTGTTCCGGCACTACCGGCACCAGATCCTGGTGCTCGATTCGGCCTTCACCGACCACGTCGCGCTCGTCGCGCACCTGGAACAACTGCTCGACGCCCGGGTGCACGCCGTCACCGTCCAGCGGCTCGACCTGGTCAACGAGACCACCGTGGTCGACGTCCGCTACGCACGAACCGACCGCGCGCTGATCACCGAATCCGGCGCACCCTCACACGCCGGAGCACGTCGATGACCCCGACGCCCGTCGGGCCGGCCCTGGCGCGGCTGGCCCCGGTCGGGCTCGCCGAGCTCGTCGACCGGGCCGCGCTGCAGACCCGGGTGGACCGCAAGTATCTGGTTCCGGCGGAGTCCCTGCCCCTTCTGCTGGAACGGCTCATGCCGTACGCCCAGATACTGGACATCGACGGCGAACGCAGCTTCCGCTACCGGTCGGTGTATTTCGACACCCCGCAGCTGGTCAGCTACCACCGCGCGGCCCAGCGCAGGCGGCGGCGTTTCAAGGTGCGCACCCGCACCTATCTCGACTCCGCCCAGTGCTGGCTGGAGGTCAAGATCAACGGCGCGCGGGGAAGCATCACCAAGCACCGGCTGCCCTATCACCCCGGTGACTGCGGCACCGTGGACCCGGGGCGCGACTTCGTCGACGAGGCGCTCGCCCGCGAGTCGATCGGTCCCGCCGCCGGAAGCCGACTCGACCCGATCCTGGTGACCGAGTACCGGCGCGCCACCCTGCTGCTGCCGGACACCGCGAGCCGGGTCACCGTCGACACCGCACTGGCCTGGCGGCACGGCGACGCCACGCTGTGGCTGCCCGGCATGGCCGTGGTCGAGACCAAGACCGCCTCGGCCGCCACGCTGGTCGACCGCATGCTGTGGCGTGCGGGCATGCGGCCCGCACGCATCTCCAAGTACGCCACCGGCCTCGCCGCTCTCCGCCCCGACCTGCCCGACGGGCCGTGGCGGCGGACGCTGCGCCGCCATTTCCACGGCGCGGCGTCGCCGGCCGGCCCCACACTCTCCCCCCTCCCCGAACAGGAGGCATCGTGCGTCTGACCCTCCGCAGCACCGGCGCGGCCGCCGCCCGCCGCGTCACGAGGGCCGCGGTCGCCGCCGTGGTCCTCGCGGGACTGCTCAACGCGTACCCGTCGCCGGCCGGCGCCGAAACGGCGTCCGGTGCCCGGCCGGCCGGACGCGTCGCGAGCGTCGCCGCCGCGTCCGCCACCGCGTCCGCCACCGTGTCCGCCACCGTGTCCACCGCCGTGTCGACCGCGGCGGACGACCTGACCGGCGACATCGTCTTCTCCGTGCCGAGCGGCACCTTCCAGAGCCAGGTGTCGGTGTCGCTGAGCACCGCGGTCAGCGGCGCGCAGATCCGCTACACCACCGACGGAACGCCGCCCACCGCGCAGTCGGCGCTCTACGGTGGCCAGCCGTTGCAGTTCACCCGCACCACGCAGGTGCGGGCGCAGGCCTTCGCCGGCGGCACGGCGTCCGGGAAACCCGGCACGGCCATGTACGTCGCCCGCAACACCACCACGGCCCACGACCTGCCGGTGGTCCTGATCGACTCGTACGGCAAGGGCAAGCCCGGCCGGGAGTACCTCGACGCCACCACCATGATCTTCGAGCCGGGCGGCGGAGCGACGACGTCGCTGGCCGCGGCTCCGGCGGTCGCCACCCGCGCCGGCTTCCACCTGCGGGGACAGTCGTCGGCCAGCTTCGAGAAGGCGCCATACCGCCTCGAGTTCTGGGACAACGACAACGACGACGCCGACTACCCGGTGCTGGGGATGCCCGCCGACTCCGACTGGGTGCTGCGCGGGCCGTTCCCCGACAAGTCGCTGATCCGTGAAGCCCTGGTCTACGACCTCGGCAAGGAGATGGGGCTGAAGGTTCCCCGGTATCGGTTCGTGGAGCTCTACGTGAACGGCGACTCCGGTCCGGTGGGCGCCGACGACTACATGGGCGTCTACCTGCTCACCGAGACGATCAAAAACAGCAAGAACCGTCTCGACCTGAAGAAGCTGGACGAGGACGACACGAGCCTGCCGAAGATCACGGGCGGGTACATCTGGAAGTTCGAATGGATGGCCGCGGAGGAGCCGACGCTGCCGTGCACCGGGACGGCGGCCACCTGCTGGACCTACCTCGAGGTGGCCGACCCCTCGCCGCTGCAGCCGCAGCAGAAGGAATGGCTGCGGGGCCACATCCAGGAATTCCACAACGTGCTGCACTCGCAGAACTTCACCGACCCGAACACCGGCTACCGGGCGTACATCGACGTGAACTCCTTCGTCGACCAGCTCATCGTCTACGAGCTGAGCCGGAACATGGACGCCAACTATCGCAGCGCGTACTTCTACAAGGACCGGGACACCAAGATCTTCGCGGGCCCGCTGTGGGACTACGACCTCACCTTCGGCGTGGGCGGGTTCTTCCAGAACGACCAGGCCGCGGGCTGGCAGTATCAGCAGACCCGGCAGCCGGTCGCCAACGACTGGTTCAGCCAGCTCATGCGGGATCCCGCCTTCGTCGACCAGGTCAAGTCGCGCTGGCAGACGCTGCGCCACGGCCTGCTGTCCGACTCGGCTCTGCAGAGCAGGATCGATGCCCTCTCCGGGCCGCTGGCGAACGCCGCGCAGCGCAACTTCCAGCGCTGGCCGAACCTCACGACGCGGACCATCGGCTTCTTCAACACGCCGACCGCGTCCACCTGGCAGGGGCAGGTGCAGTACCTGCGCGACTGGACGCTGCGCCGCGCGGCGTGGCTGGACTCGACGGCCGGATGGGGCGGCCCGGTCACCTCGCCCAGCCCGAGTCCCTCACCGAGCCCCTCCCCCAGCGTGTCGCCGAGCCCCTCCCCCGTCGTGTCGCCGAGCCCCTCCCCCGTCGTGTCGCCGAGCCCCTCGCCCAGCGTGTCGCCGAGCCCTTCGCCCAGCGTGTCGCCCAGCCCTTCGCCGTCCGGTGGGACGACCGGCGCGTGCTCGGCGACGATGCGGGTGGTGAACTCCTGGGCCGGCGGGTTCCAGGGTGAGGTCACGGTGCGCGCGGGCAACGCGGCGATCAACGGCTGGACCGTGAAGTGGACCTGGCCCGGTGGGCAGACCATCACCCAGCTTTGGGGAGGCCTGAGCTCCGGCTCCGGCTCGGCCGTGACGGTGCGCAACGAGACGTGGAACGGCTCGGTCGCGGCCAACGGGAGCACGACCTTCGGCTTCATCGGCAACGGTTCGTCGGCCACCCCGGCGGCCGCCTGCACCAGCCCCTGACGGGAGGACTCCGAGGTCCCGTCCGGCCATCGGCCCGGACGGGACCTCGGCACACCCGTGGGACACGTCAGCCGCTTCGGACGTCGCGCGTTCAGCTCTCCCCGGTGCCGACGTAGATCACGGCGTGCTTCACGGCGACGGGGGTCCACGGCACGATGACGACGGCGCCGTTCCGTTCGAAGACCCGTGCGTCCTCCCCGTCGGTGCCGTACTTCTGCGGCAACTCCGCCACCTCCGCCGCCTTGCCGGTGGCCGCGTCCAGGCGCACGAGCCGGGGAGGCAGATCGCGCCGGTCCCCGACTTCCAGGGCGAGCAGGCCGTGCTCGTCGGCGCGGACGAGAGTCAGCATCGTGGGCTTGGTGCCGGACGACTGCCACACCTGCCTGCCGGTCTTGAGGTCGAAGGCGAGCGCCTTGTCGCTCGATCGCGCCGCGCCCTTCACGTTCTGCGGGAAGGTCATGAGGTAGAGACGGTCGCCGTGCACGGCATAGCGGCGCTGCTCGAACATCCCGTTCACGAACGCCACCGTGTTCATCGCGAGCATGTCCACCTTGCCCGTCGTGAACTCGCTCGCCTTGCCGCCCCGGCCGTCGAGGACGGTGAAGGTGTTCTTGTCACCGTCCTCCTGACTGACGATCAGCGGATCGGCCGACAGCATCGTGCTCATCAGGCGCAGCTCGCCCATCTTGTACTGCCACCCGGCCTTGCCGGTCTTCGGGTCGAGCGCCTGCACGACGCCGCCCGAGCCCTGGAAGGCGCAGTCGAGGAGCAGGGCCACCCGGGTCGCCGCCGCGTTCACGTCCTTGATGTGGCAGCCGTCGGGCAACTGGTAGGTCCACTGCTTGCCGCCGTCCGACAGACGGTAGCCGGACAGGACGCGGTTGGCGTACACCACGGCGACGTCGCCCGCGCTCATGATCTGAGGCACGACGAGCAGATTGGCCAGCCGGGACTTCTCCGCCGGGATCTTGACCTTCCAGGTGATCTTCCCTGTCGTGGTGTCGATCCCGGCCAGGTGGTCGCACAGCTGGTCGCTTCCGTACGCCACGGCGCCCTTGCCGTTGGTCGGGTCGGGAGTGGCGCCGCAGAGCTGGTCACCGGGCGAGGGCGTGCCCCAGGCGCGCTTGCCCGAGGCCAGCTCGTAGGCGAGCACCCCGTCCCGCTGCACCCTCATCACCGTCGTGTCGCTGAGCCAGCTCGCGAACGCGAGCCCCTGGGAGAAGTCCATGCTGTCGGCGTTCGCGAGCGGGACGGACCACTCCTTCCCACCGCCGCCGGATCCGATGCCGGAACCTCCGCCCGCGACGAACCAGGCGGTTCCCGCGCCCACCGCGAGCAGCACCACCAGCCCGAGCGCGACGAACAGCAGCGTTCTGCCCCTGCCTCCGGGCGCCTGCGGCCGCTGCTGTGGCGGGAGCCCCTGGGCGGGATGTCCCGGAGCGGCGTAGCCCTGCTGGCCAGGGTAGCCCTGGCCTGGGTAGCCCTGGCCTGGGTAGCCCCCCTGCTGACCGGCGTAGCCCTGCTGAACGGCGTAGCCCTGCTGACCGGCGTAGCCCTGCTGATCCGGGTACCAGGGCACCTGCCCCTGCCCGGGCGGAGCGGGGGCCGGAGCGGCCTGACCCGGCTGCTGCTGTTCCCAGGGCTGCGGGTACGGCGAGCCGGGATACCCCTGGCCCGGCCGGCCTTGAACTGACTGACCCGGCCCCGGATATCCCGGCCCCGGATATGCCTGGCCCGGCTGGCCCTGACCCGGTTGCCCGTAGGGTGCCGAGGCGCCGGGGGTGCCCGGGCCCCAGGTCGTGGCCTGGCCGGGCGGGCCATACGCAGGAGGGGTCTGCGGGCCCGGCCCTGCCTGCCCCGGTGACGCGGGCGCTCCCCACTGCCCCTGACCCGGCTGGCCCTGACCCGGCTGCCCGTACGCCTGCTGCCCATACCCTGCTTGGCCTGGCGCAGGCTGCCCATACTCGGGCTGACCGTACGCCTGCTGGCCGTAGGCCGACTGACCGGGCGCGGGCTGACCGTACGCCTGCTGGCCCCATCCCCCTGCGTCACCCGGCTGTCCCTGGCCCGGGTGCGGCTGCTCCTGTCCGTTGGGGTACGGCGAGGGCGCGTTGGAACCGATGTGCGGGTCCCCGGTGTGCCGATCCGTCATGCCTCTCCCCCGATCACGCGAGCTGGGCGCGGACGTAGCCCGCCCACTGCCGCTCGAAGCCCGCCTTCGTCACCCCGAGTGCCTGGAACATGGCGGCCTCGCTGTCATCGCCCGGCGCCCGGTAGGCCGCGACCACGCCCTCGACCAGCTTCCGCTCGCCGTACTTCTCGGCGATGAACCGCATGGCCAGATGCCCCATGAAGTAGTTGGTGTTCGTCATCCCCTTGAAGTCCCAGACAGCGTTGGTCGGCAGCGTGCCCTCGAAGGGCATGGCGAGCCGTCCCTCCAGGTACGCGCGGCCCTCCGGGAATCGCCGGTTCTCCGTAATCGGCCGGCCGCGGCCGGCCACGTACTCGGCGAAGCCCTCGACGATCCACTTCGACCTGCCGAGGAAGCTGAACTCCGCACTGTCGAGTCCGGCGATCAGCGAGTGCGCCAGCTCGTGCTCGGAGATCTCCCTGATTCCCTGTTCGTCCTTGAAGAACGCGGTGGTCGTGTCCATCACGACGCGGGTGCCGCCGACCCTCACCGTGTCGTCTCCGACCCCCCAGCTCGGCATCCCGATCGAGATGCCCGCCTCCTCCGCCTTGGCCGTACGGAACAGCCTGCCGAGCTGGGCCTGTCCCTCGACCAGCGCCACCACGAATCCGGTCGGCACGGCGGCGTTCGGATCGCCGTTCTTCCGCCAGAAGGCGAGGTCGCCCGCGGCGGCGGCGGAGACCGCCGGCGCGACGCGCCGGGCGAGGGCGGCGTCCTCCGGCCTGGCGAGGACCAGGTTGCTCCCCGCCTTGACCACCGCGATGTCCGGCCAGATGTCCCACGGCCCGGGGTAGTACATCGTCTTCGACGCCTCGCCGCTGATCGTCGGCGGCGCGCCTGTCACCTTCGTCACGACGAGAGGCGCGTCCGGCGACGCCTTCTCGATGGTCCAGCGGTACCACTCGGCGACCGGACGCAGGTCGATGCCGGTGAATCGGTGGACGAACGCGACGTCCTGCGTGAATTTCACGCCCCGCCCGAAACTGTCCTCAGCCCGGCCCTGGCGGCGCAACACCTGGTAGGACTTCTCCGCCAACGGCATCTTGCGCAGGTTGGCGAAGACCCTCGCCTGACCGCGGACCAGAGCGGCGTTCTCCTGGTCGAAGATCGAAGTGAAGGCCTTCGCGTCACCCGAGGCCAGCGCCCTGCTGTGCCCCTCGACAAGCTTGGTGATCTCCTCGTCCTTCACGACGACCGTGTTCGGGTCGGTGACGCCGTCACCCGTGGCGTCGCCACCGGAGCGCCCGCCCCTCAGGACCAGGCCCACCCCCGCACCCACCGCGACGACGAGAACGAGAGACACGACGCCGAGCGTCAGCCACAGCCCGGTCTTACGGCCAGGGGGAGGGGGTGGAGGAGGTGAGTGCCACTGCTGCGGCGGAGGGCCGTACCCCCATTGCGGCTGAGGGGAATGGGGAGACTGCCACTGCGGCGGCTGATGCGGATACTGCTGCTGATAACCGGGCCCCGTTGTCACTTCTGCCCCGTAATGATCAGAGTTACCGAAAGGCGTAAATCGTATCAGCGGTCAAGAAGCGCTCACGGGCGCTTCCCCAACGCGCCACGCATGCTTTCGACATGGCGTCTGACCAGGGGATTTCTAACCCATCAGCCGAACATGCCGTGCCCTCGCAGACGATCCGCAGAAGTCCACTGCCATTCGCGCCAATCGGCGCGTTCGCATCTGGCGATATATGGAACGATCCATTTGCCGGTCATCCCTGGGCACCTCAACGACGGAATGTAGCGACGCGGCGCATCACCCGGCAGCGACCAGGTGAGCGCGGCGAGGAGGGCGAGCGCGCCGGAGCCTGGAAGGTGTGCGCCGGGCACCTCATGCGGTAGAAGTCCGACCTGCGCGGAGTAGGGACCATCCCAGGCGCACCGTTCGGGTCGCAACACTCACGCGCACCGCACACCAGTCATACGTACACGGCATCCCGCTCGCCACACCCGGTGAACCTTTTAATCTATGAGCATGTTCACTCGACCGTACAGCCCCGAGAACTATCCGGATCACGTCGCCGCATTCGAGGAGTTCGTTGCCTCTCCCGAGGGTCGACGGTTAGTGGAAGAGCATCTGGAACGGCAGTTCGACGAGGTCGAACTATTACCCGTCCCGCCGCTTCGCGAGCCCGACTACCGAAAAGCGCTCGGACAGGCCTTGCAGGACGAATCGTTCGCGCAGCTCGTGCGGAAAAACCCGTCCAAAGTCGCCCCGGGGACAGCCGCCGCATTGATCGACTTGAACCGGCGGATTCTGGCTTCCTACGAACCTGTCATGTACAGCCCGTTCGATGTGGACGGATGGGCCGAACTCGACGAGCTCGTGACCGCGCGCTTCAAAAAATCAGCAGCGGACTCCGCCCTCGTCAGCATCCTGTTCACACAGCCCAAATCCATCGTCTACAAAGACCTCCGACGCAATCACGCATATATAGACATCCGTTCTGGATTGCGCTGGGACCTGTACATCGCAGGATACGAGGCAGTGCCGATCCTGAACAGGTGGAGGTTCGACGCCCGGGGCTTCAATGAACTACGCGAGCATGTGGAAAGCGAGCACAAGGCGGCTCTGATATCGCCGCACGCACCCGCGAAGCGACCACCCTGGCATTTCTCGGGCACCGCCGACCTGGTAAGCGTGATGGCGTATCCCGGCGGCACCAGGACTAAGTACGACTGGCTCTCCCTCAAGGGCGTTCGACTGCTGGATTCCAACAGCCGGTATATCAGTCACAGCCTGGGCGAAGTGGTCGAGACGCTGAGCGATTGGCGGGACGATACGGACCCGGCCGCATTACGCGCCCTGGCCCCGGGAGAGGTGTATGCCTTCGCCGAGCCGACGCTGTCTCTGACACCGTATCTGCTCGCAGCCGGATCGAAACTCGTGGAGGGAGTGGCAGTCAATACAGCCTACGACCTGCTGAAGAAGCTCATTGCGGGCTGAGACCGCGTCCCCCACCCCCATCAGGCGGATCCCGTCGGCGATGCGCTGCGTGCGGGGGCTCCTGACTCGCGGCAAGAACCCCGATGACGGCCGGGTCGTCGATGTGCACATAACCCGGCCGGGCTCGAACGGGCCAAGCGGGTGGAGGACGACATCCGGCGCGCCCTGGCACCCATGACCGGCCGTCTCGACCCGGAACAGCTCGATCAGCTCGATCAGCTCGATCAGGCTGCTCAACCTCGTCTCGACCCGCTCATAGCGAACATCCCGCGGAGACCTGTTCCAGCGAGTGCTTCGGCAGATGGCATGTGTCCCCCGTACGAGCTACCGGCGAATGTCCACTCTGCGGTGACGATTCCGGACCGTCCGATCCGTAGCGTTACGACGCGGCCACGGCGCTCCGTCGCTTTCCCGCTGCACCGCCGTGCGCATCACTTCGTCGTCGACTCCCTCACTGGAGGACCTCATGCTCCGCAGAATCAGGACATCCGTTGTGGCGGCGCTGTGCTGCACCGTGCTCGGCGTAGGGGTCGCCGGCTGCGACGGCGACGCGTTGGAGAACTGGGACCCCCTCGCCTCGGCCACGCGGACACCCGATGCCACCCCGATCTCCGGGACCGAGAAGATCGATGTCGCGGGGCGGTCGGTGAACGTGTCCTGTTCTGGCGACCCGGAGAAGGGCAGGCCGGTCATCATCCTGATGCACGGGGCAGGCGATGGGCTGGACAAACTGGCTGACATCCAGAAGACGCTGAGCAAACAGAACCGGGTCTGTTCCTACGACCGGCTCGGCGCGGGTGCGAGCGACCAGCCGGACGGCACTCAGAGCTTCTCCAGCACGGGCAAGATCCTGACCGGGGTGCTCGACCGCGTCGCCGGTGAGGGCCCGGTCGTCCTGGCCGGACACTCGCTGGGCGGGCTGATCGCCGCCAGGTACGCCCCCGACCACCAGGACAGGGTCAAGGGGCTGGTCCTGATGGACGCCACCCCACCCACCATGGCGAACGACATCGCGAAGGCGATCCCCGAATCCGCCACGGGCCCGGCGGCCGAGTTGCGCGCACAGAACCTCGCGGTATTCCAGGGCGAGAACCCGGAGAAGCTCGTCGTCCCCGACGGCAAGGTCCGTTCCGCCGGGAGCATCCCGGTGGAGGTGATCCAGCACGGGACACGGTACCTCGCGGCCGTCCCCAAGTACGGGCCGCGTCTGGAGCAGGCGTGGGCCGCGGGCCAGCGCAAGTGGCTCGCGTTGTCCAGCGGCAGCGAACTGACCACGGCCACGAACAGCGGCCACTACATCTACGTCGACCAGCCCGATGTCGCCGTCAAGGCCATCGAACGCGTCACCGCGCAGGCCGCGCGTCAAGCACATGGTGAGTGACCGGCCCGGTCGGGTCCGGGATCAGCGGCCGGTTCGTGCCCGTCACGCCCTCGCCGCGTCGAACAGGAGCTGGCGCAGCCAGGCGATGAAGTAGTGGTCGCTCAGATGCGGGTTCCAGACCATGTCGATGCCCAGCCCGGGGAGGGGGAAGGGGAACTCCTCGATCCGCAGCTCGACGAGCGTCCGCATCTCGGAGGCGACCCGGTAGCGCAGGAGGGCAACCCCGCCGGCGCGTCCGACCAGGTACGGGACGAGCAGGAAGTCGGAGATCAACTGGCCGACGCGGTAGGTGACGCCCTTCTCATGGAGCACCGGATACGGGAAGACCCTCCGCTCGGTGTCCACGACGATGTGCGGCTGCGTGGTCAGCAGGTCGAGCGCGCTCGCCTCCGGTGGCGTGTCCGGCGAGGCCACCACCACGCAGCGGTCGTCGTACAGGCGCTCGCGCGGGTACGGCGCCGCGATCGCCTCGGAGATCAGGACGACGTCGACACCCCGCTCCGTGAAGGTGGACTCGGTCGGCACGGTGAACGTGCGCAGGCGGAGCGTCGCGTTCGGCGCCCGCTCGGCCACGAGCCGCCCCAGCCGCGCCCCGAGGACGAAGGCCGTGCTGGTCGTCATCGCGACGGTGATGACACGGCGATCCGTCGCGGGATCGAAGCCGGGGAAGTTGACCACATCCGCGGCCTGTTGGAGCGTCGCCCGCAACGGCGCGATCAGCTCCATCGCACGCGGGGTCAGCGCGACGTTGTTCCCCTGCCGGACGAGGAGGTCGTCGCCGAAGAGGCGTCGCATGCGCGCCAGGGCGTGGCTCATCGCCGACTGGGAGATACCGACGCGCTCGGCGGCCCTGGTGACCGAGCGCTCCTCCAGCATCGCGAGGAGGGGCACCAGCAGGTTGAGGTTGACCGTCGTCAACCGATCCAACCCGGATCCTGTGGTGCCCGCACCCTCGCCGTTCATCGCGAGGAACTCTACGCGCCGGCCCTGCTCAGGCGGCGCAGCCGGGGTATCGGGATCCGATAGTCCAGCGCCACGGCCACGCCGGAGCCGTCGGCGTGCGACCAGCGCATCAGGGCCGGTCCGCCGGGCCCTCCCTCGACGTACGCCGGCGCTCCGTGGACCGGAAGATCGCCCACGGCCTTGAGGTTGAGCCCGAACTGCTCGGTCCAGAAGTACGGCTGGAACCGGAGCGGCGGTGTCTCGTCCCCTCGTACGAGGGCGGCCGCGGCCACCTTCGCCTGCTCGATCGCACTGCTCCAGAGCGGAACGCGCCGCGCGCCGCCAGGCGAGGGGAACGCCGCCACGTCGCCGGCCGCCGCGATTTCGGGACGCACGAGTCCGCGCGCGTCGACCCGCAGGCCGCCCTCCGTCGCCAGGTCCGTGTCCGCGAGCCACTCCGTGTTGGGCACGTCGCCGGCCGCGGACACCAGGAGATCGGCCTCGACAACGGCGCCGTCGTTCAGGACGACCCGGGCGCCTCCCCCGTGCCGCTCGAGTCGTGCGGCGCCGGACTCGACGATGGTGAGCCCCCGGTCCAGCGCGGCCCTGACGAAGACGCCGGCCAGATAGGGCCCCAGTCGCGCGGTCATCGGGAGTCCCTCGGAGACGAGCGTGACCTCGCAGCCCGCCGCCAGGCATCCCGAGGCGATCTCCATGCCGAGCGGTCCACCGCCGACCACGACGACCGACGGACGCGCGGCGAGCCGGCCGCGCAAGGACAGGGCGTCGTCGAGTCCCCGCAAGGTGAGCTCTTCGGGCAGGTCGGACAGCCGCCGTGCGCGGGAGCCTGAGGCGATCACGAGCCGGTCGTACGGCAGCGCGGCGCCGTCGTCGAGCCTGACGAGCCGGCGCTCCACGTCGAGTCCGGAAGCCCGGACGCCGAGGATCTCGTCCGCCCCGTGCGTGGCCGGCGGCAGCTCGTGGGACGACACGTCGTCGCCGTCGAGCAGGAGCGCCTTCGACAGTGCCGGACGGCTGTACGCCGCGTGCGGCTCGTCGCCGACGATGGTCAGCTCACCGTCGAACCCGCTTTCCCGCAGCGAGTCCGCCGCAGTGAGGCCGGCGATGCCGTTGCCGACGACGACGACCCGCTTGATCGGCGTACTCATTCGACGCGCAGCGCCGCGACCGGGCAGACCCGGACGGCGGCGTTGGCCAGTGGGATATCGGCCTCGCCGATCTCCTCGCGGTCGAGGACGAGCTCGCCGTCGTCGTCCAGGTGCATCAGCTGCGGCGCGGCCTCCTCACACAGGCCGTGCCCTTCACAGCGGGGACGGTTGACGACGATCTTCATGCGGGGACCACCTCCAGGACGGGGAGCTCTTCGATGCTCCGGGTGATGTTGCTCGGCACCCGCACCTCGGTGCCGACGACGAGCCGCGCGACGCGGCGCGACAAGGCTTCGACGACCGCGTGCGCCTCCAGGCGGGCCAGGCCCTGACCGGCGCAGCCGTGCGGGCCGTAACCGAACGACAGGTGGTCGATCGGGTTGCGCTCGACCAGGAACTCGTCGGGGTTCTCGTAGTGGCGCGGGTCCCGGTTGCCGGCGCCGAAGAGGATCGCGACCTTCGCCCCCTCCGGGACCAGGACACCGTCGATCTCCACATTCCGGGTCGTACGACGCCCCCAGGCATGGACCGGGGCCCAGTAGCGGAGCACCTCGTTGAACGCGGCCGGCACCAGCGACGGGTTCTCCCGCACCAGCGCGAGCTGATCGGGGTGCGCCGCGAAAAGGGCGACGATGTTCCCGATGGAGGCGATCGTGGTGTCGACACCGGCGCCGAGGTACTGGTGGATGATGTGGCCGGCCGTGCCGGGCGGGATGTCGCCGCGCGCCTCGGCCTCGAAGATGCCGCGTCCCACCGAGCCGGGCGCCAGGTCGTCGGCGGTGACGTTGGAGCACCAGTCGTACAGCTCGCCCGCGATCGGGAAGCACTCCGCCGTGCGCTGGTTCATCGGGCCGATGACCTGCATCGCCGCCTGGCCCCAGCGCAGCATGTTGGCGCGGACGTGGCCGGTGAACCCGATGAGATCCGCGACGACCTCGAGCGGGAAGGCGCGGGCCAGCGCGTCGATGGCATCGAAGGAACCCTTGGCGACCAGCTCCCCGACGAGCGCGTCGGCCTTGGCGTCGATGCTCTTCTTGAGTCCGCGGAGCGCCCGCGGCGACAGGTTCGCGGTCAGGGTCGCCCGCAGCCGGGTGTGCACCGGCGGGTCCGAGGCGAGGGACGTGCCGCTCAGCGCCTCGTTGACCGCCGGGTTGAAGCCGATGGCCCCGGCCGAGGAGAAGATCTCCCAGTCCCCCAGGGCGTCGCGGATCACGTCGTACCTCGTGAGCGCGTAGACGTCGTTCGCCGGCAGACGGACGACACCTCCGAGAGCGCGCAGCGCCGCGTAGGACGGATAGGGATCGACGAGCACCTCGTCGTCGAACAGGTCGAGGTCGGAGACGGGAGGGGCTGAGTCGGTCATCGGGTTCACACCTCGGGTCGGTAATCGGTGAACCCAGTGAAATGACCGCACACCACATCACGCAAACACATGTTCTACATGAGCTGCCATGAATCACATGCATGACCCGAGCGTGTCCGCGCACCTCCGGCTCGACTGGTGGTGACGGGCAGGAAGGTCCGGCCGGCACCGCGGGTTCCTTGACCCCGAGGTCTCCGTACGGACTGGTCAGTCCCTGATCAGGAGGCCCTGGAAGGTGACGTCGCCTTCGTCGCCGTCCCATCGGTAGGCGAGCCCTTCGCCGGTCTGGATCAGGGTGACCCTGCCCGCGGCGCACGTGCCCAGCCGGAAGACGAGTGCCGTGCCGGAGCTGCGCGTCAGCGTCAGACTTCCCCGGCATGAGCTGTTGGTGTCCTTCCAGCTTCCGGTGCGCCCGCCCGGCTCCAGCACGATCTGGACGTCGGTCTCGCTGGTTCCCACGAGTTGGTCGGGCTCGAGATGACCTCCCCAGGTGCCGGCGAACGCGGCCGGAACGGTCCCGCCCGGCGTGGTCGACGGCACGGGAGCGGTCTTCGGAGTCGCTGTGGCGTCTCCCGCGGTGTCGTCCGTCGTCGCGGTCTCGTCCGTCGTCGCGGTCTCGTCCTGCCCCGCGCCGACGTCGTCCTGGGGTGCGCCGTCGTAGTCTGTGACGGTTTCCCCCGGCGTGGCGTCGGCGGGCGGTGCCGGTGATCCGGCGGTGTGCGAGACGGTCGTCGTGGCTGTGTGCGGCGAGGTGGCGGCCGTGCCGCTGGACAGCAGGCGCGGCCCCAGAAGAGCGGCGGTGACCGACACCGCGGCCACGGCGGCCACCGCCCCGGCGACGATCCCGGCACGGGAAGCCTGCCGGCGGCCGCCCACCCCGGTGGTCTCCGAACCCGACGGAGATGTCCCGGCCGGGCCGGCGCCCGGGAAGGCCGGGAGGATCGCGGTCGTCCCGCCCTGCCGTACGTCTTCCGGCCTGGTGGTCGCCGCGGCCGCGCCCGCCCGAAGCGGGTCGGGGGCGGACCCGACGAGTTCCAGCAGCAGGTCACGGGAGGCCGGTCGGCGCGCGGGATCCTTGGCGAGGCATCGTTCGACCACCCCGCGCAGCGACCCGGGCAGTGCCGAGGCGTCGGGCTCGGCGGTCAGGATCCGGTGCATGACGGCCGGGACGCTGGCGGCGCCGAAGGCCGCTCGGCCCGTGGCGGCGAAGACGATCGTGGCTCCCCAGGCGAACACGTCGCAGGCGGGCGTGGCCGGGTCTCCGGCGATCTGCTCGGGAGCCAGGTAGGCCGGGGTGCCGACCGGGCCCGCCGTGATCGTGTCACTCGCGCCCTGCCGGGCGATGCCGAAGTCCACCACCCGTGGGCCGTCCGGCCCCAGCAGCACGTTGGCGGGCTTGAAGTCCCGGTGCACGATCCCGGCCGCGTGAATGGCCGCCAGCGCCGTGGCCGTACCGACCGCGAGGCGCTCCAATTCGCCGCCCCCCAGCGGCCCGCCGGAATCGACCCGCTGTTGCAGAGACGGCCCGTCGATGAACTCGCTCACCACGTACGGCATCCGTCCGTCGACCACCGCGGTCAGCACCCGGGCGGTGCAGAAGGGCGCGACTCCCCGCATCGCGTCGAGCTCGCGGATTAGCCGCTCCTTCACCGACGAGTCGAGCCCCGACTTGAGCACCTTCACCGCGACCGGTTCCCCGCGGGGCGACCGGCCGAGGAACACCACCCCCTGCCCGCCCTCGCCGAGCCGTCCCGTCAGCGTGAACTCACCCAGGACGCGCGGGTCGTCGGGCTCCAGAGGAGTGACCATGGCACCGAACCCTAGCGACGCGGGGCCGCGGTGCGGTACGCCTCACCACAGCCGAACGCCGACGACGAAGGCGAGCCCACGCCGCTCCATGTCGCTCGGACAGGCCCTCATCGAGTCGCTTCGCCGACGCCTGCGACCACCACCGCGCGGCACCTCGCGACGTCGTCGAGCCCTGACGGGGAGGTCACGCGTCGTCCGGCAGCGGTTCGCCGGTCTCCAGCAGCGACTTCAGGCTCGCCACCACGCCCGGCCAGCCGTGGCTGACCATCTCGGCCATGCTCGATCCGGGCTCGAAGCCGTCGTGCACGACGGTGAGCTTCACGACCTGCCCGGTCTCCTCAAGCGTGAAGGTGACCTTCGAGCGGGCCTCGCCGGACAGCCGGGCGAGCAACTCCTCGTCCCAGTCGAAGCGCTTGGCGAGCTCCGGGGTGATGGCGTGCCAGGTGTAGGAGAGCCGACTGTAGGGTTCGGCCTCCAGCACGACCTGCTCCGGGTCACTGATCAGCACACCGTGGTTGTCCCAGGTCATCGGTGAGCCGACGGACCAGTCCGTGGTGAACTCCGTGGCCCAGTAGCGGCGGGTGAAGGCGGGCTCGGTCAGCGCCTGCCAGAGCTTCTGCGGAGTGGTGCGGATGTAGGTGGTGTAGACGAAGGTCGGCGCGTCCATCGGGTTCTCCTCCAGGGCGAGTTTCAGGTCCGCCAGGGCTTGGACCCTGGCCCGGTCGTAGCGGCTGATCCACCGATGGGCGATCTCGTGCACGGGCGCGGCGTTGAGATAGTGCAGCTTCTCCCGGCCCCGCCGTACGGTGGCGACGAGCCCGGCCTCCTCCAGCACCGCGAGGTGCTTGCTGACGGACTGCCTGGTCATGTCGAGGCCGGCGCACAGCTCGCGCAGCGTCTGCCCGTTGCGGGCGTTGAGCGAGTCGAGCAGCGCGCGCCGGCTCGGATCGGCCAGCGCCTTGAACACCTCGTCCATGCCCGCCCTCGTATCCGGGTTGCCACCTGCGATATGCAGCCATTCGGTTGCCTTTAACTTAGGCAGCCAAATGGTTGCCTGTCAAGGCACGCGGTTACGCCGGGCGCCTGCGGAATCCTGATCATGCTCGGCACGGTCCGCGGGTGCCGGGGCGCACGCGCAGGGACGGCGACAGGGTCAGCGCGCCACGCGGTAGCGGAGGTAGACGACTCTCGAGCTGAAGGTGCGGGCCTCGACGAGTTCGAGATCCACCTGGCGCTCGCACTGGGGGAAGAACGGGATGCCACCGCCGACCAGCACCGGGTAGACCCGGGCCCGGTACTCGTCGATCAGACCCAACCCGGCCGCCTGTGCGGCGAGAGTCGCGCCGCCGATCGCGATGTCGCCCTCCCCCGGCTCGGCTCGCAACCGCTCGATCTCCTCCGCCGGCCCGCCGAATGCCAGGCGGGCATTTCCCTGCACCTCCGCCAGCGTGGTGGAGAACACCACCTTTGGCAGCGGCTTCCAGAGCGCGGTCCACTCGATCATCGAGTCGTCGAGCGACGGATCCTGGTCGGCGGTCTCCCAGTACAGCATCGTCTCGTACAGCCGTCGCCCCATCAGATGGACGCCGACCTTGCGTATCTCGTCCGTGACGAATCGGAAGACCTCCGCGTCGGGCGCCGACCAGTCGAAGTCGCCATCCGGCCCGACGATGTAGCCGTCAAGTGAGACGCCCATCGAATAGGTCACGCTGCGCATCGCAAGCCCTCCTCGTCAACGGGTCCAACAGTACGACCGCGGGTCCGGCCGGCGCCTCCTGACGGTCACCCACGCATCAGACGGCTCTGATCGAAGCCGCCGAGCAGATCCATGCGTGCCGACCGTGACACTTGGCCGCGGGCCTTGCCGGGGGTAGCGTCAACCGCGGTCGCATGCCACGGGGAACTGCGCCGACGGCTGTCCGGAGTGGAAGGCTCGGATGCGATGAAGGTCGACTTGTTCCCCACCCTCGACAACGAGGGGGCCGCCATGGCCGAGCTGATCCGGCAGCGCCTTCAGTCGCTTCCGTTCGACGTCACGGTGCGGGTCGTCCCGAGTACGCAACCGTTCGCGCTGGCCAAGTCTGTGCTCACGGCAGATGCCGTGGTGCTTGACCTCACTCCACATTCGCCGGCGCATCGGTACACCGCGATGGCGTATCCGTGGCGGCATGACCGTGTCCTTGCCGTGTCCCGGTCGTACTTTCCGCTCAATGTCTCGCCGGCACGCACCGGCGGTGCCGCGCTGTACCCGGACCGCCTCGGGGCCGACGACATCGCCGCCTGGGTGGCGACCCAGGTGCGGGAGTTGGCCGCACAGGGGAAGCCCTCGCTCCTCCAGCGGGCCCGGGGTGCCGTCGGCATGCCGAAGGGCGGGAGTTCACAGCGGCCGGACATCTTCATCAGCTACCGCGGCACGGATGTCCGCGCCGCGCAGGCGCTACGAACCGCGCTGGAGAACGGCGAGCACCACGACGGCCGCCGCCAGGTCGTGCGGATGTTCGATGCCGGGCAGTTGGCGCATCCGGACGCGGTGCTGCCCGCGCTGATCCGGTGGAACGTCCTCGCGATCATCAGCGATGTGGTCGCCGCCGCACGCGAGACGTGGATCGTCGACACTCCGCAGTACCTCGGATCGTGGTTCACCCAGGGGGAACTGATCTGCTTACCCTACTTCGGCAAGTCGGACAGGCTGGTGGCGTTCGATCCGTCTACCGGGCGCGTCACACCCGGGCCCGAGAAGTACGTGGCCGAACTCGACGATGCCGCGGAACGGCGCCTGGCCAGATACTTCACCAACAGTCACCCCAACCTCATGGCACCGGAGAGCACGACGGTCCTGCGCGCATTGCGCCCGACCCGGCTGGCCCTGGCGCGTGACGAAGTGTTCGCGGACGAATTCTGGACCGTACCGCTGCTGCAGTGCCCGCACTGCAGCACACCGCAGCCACGCCCGGCGGCCATCGACGTGTCCGGTTTCCTGACGAACGCGAATCCACGCCTGTACCCGGTCGATCCCGACGTGCTCGCCACCTGCGCGTCGGGCCGAACCATGTTGCGGTGCACCAACCCCGACGGCTGCCCACAGCGATTCACGGTGCGCGAGTTGCCGCCGTACTACCTCTGGTATGGCCTACCGGTCGCCGACGGATCCTTCCTCGGCACGATTCCGGCCTACGCCGCCGTACCCGCGACCTGACCTCCAGCGAGTCGACCAGCTCGGTTCCTGTCGCTCCTCAGGCCGAGTGGAGGCGGTCGGATGAAAGTTGCCGCCGGCAACCGGCGCGGAGACGGCGACACCGGCTCCTGACCTGGCAGATCGTACGCATGACCGGCGGCGTCCCACCGCGGCCCGCGGGAGGTCCACCATGTCGCGGAAGATCACCCGGCGTCGCGGCGCTTGAGGGTGGACGAAGGTGCGCCTTCCCGCGCTCCGTCGGCTGTCGCGAGGCACCCCTGTCGATGCGATCTTACCGCTAGACATCAGTCGGCATACGTCATACGTTTCCCCTCGAAATGGTAGCGCCACCTCTGCCACACATTCTTAGAGGGTGTTTCAGCCCGAAAGGTGGCGAAAAGTACCACTTCTTGTGAGTGCTACCACGGCCGCCGTCGAGGCGTCAGAGCGGCTGTGCGCCCCGCGGTTCGGATGAGACATCCTCAAGTGCCTTTATGGGCATGTTCTTCTGTTTGATCCTGAGACGCCCGCCATGTACGCATGACGGCACCTGACCGCCACGGCCCCAATTGCCTGGCCTGTCCTCCACGCATCTGGGCGAAGCCCTCGCGCAGCGCTACGCCACGGTCATGACCGAGCAGCGACCGTACCCCAGCGACCTGTCCGACGCCCGCTGGAAGCTCGTCGAACCCGTACTGACCGCCTGGCGCGCCGAACGCCGGGGCAGAGGCCTGGACATCGGCCGCCCTCCCCAGCACGACCTGCGTGCCATCTTCAACGCCATCCTCTACGTCGACCGCACCGGCATCCCCTGGCGCTACCTGCCCCACGACTACCCGCCCTGGGCCACCGTCTACGGCTACTTCGCCCACTGGCAGAAAGACGGCGTATTCACCCAGCTCAGCGGCATGCTACGGCGATTAGTCCGCACGGCGGAAGGCCGTGACCCCGAACCGACCGCCTGCGTGATCGACGCCCAGAGCGTCAAGACCTCGACCAACGTCCCCGCCGCCACCCAGGGCATCGACGCGGGCAAGAAGATCGTCGGCCGCAAGCGCAGCATCGTCACCGACACCCTCGGACTGCTGCTCGCGGTGCTGGTCACCGCCGCCAGCGTGTCCGATCCCACCGCCGGCCGCCACCTGCTCACCCAGGTCGCCGCCACCCACCCCACGATCACCAAGACCTGGGCCGACAGCGCCTACCGCACCAGCGTCATCGAACACAGCGCCACGCTCGGCATCGACCTGGAAGTCGTCCGCAAAGACCCCGCCACCAAGGGATTCACTCCTCTGCCACGCCGCTGGACGGTGGAGCGCACCTTCGGCTGGCTGATGCTCCACCGCCGCCTGGTCCGCGACTACGAAGCCCTGCCCGCCCGCTCCGAAGCCATGATCCACCTCGCCATGATCGACCTCATGACCCGCCGACTCACCGGCGAATCCACCCCCACCTGGCGCGGCGCATAATCCGAAACAAACGGAACTTATGGGATCAAACACCCTCTTAGGGCGTGATATGAGGCGACCTCGCGCCCCGGCGGCGTGACCCTCGTCAGCGCGGGGCCGGGGTGGACGGCCAGGACTCCTACAGCACCGGCAGGCTCGTCCTTCGCCTACTGGAGGGCCCGTGAGCCGCTTATGACGGATGCTCGGTGCGCGAAAAATCGGGCCGGCACCGCTCATCCCGCGATGAGGACATTCGGCCTTCCCGACGACGAGCCTGCCGAGGCCCACGCTCTACGGCGATTGCCGTGCATGGCGTGAGGGCGGCCGACCCCCCGGCCCGCAAAGGTGCACGACCCTCCGATCGATGTCGGCAAATGCAAGACAAGGCGCCACGCCCGCGCAATGGCACACCCCGATGAGTTCTGCTGAGGCGGGGTGATTTCGCGGCGAAAATCTGCTCGGAACCAGCGAAAGGAACAGAGCGTGAAGTCAGCCCTGTCCACCACTGGAAAGGCGTTAGCAGCGCTTGCGGTGTTCGTCGCCGCTGTGTTGCTGCCGACCTTCACAGGTAGTACCCCGGCCTCTGCGGCGACCCAGGCAACCTACTACGTCGCCCCCGACGGCAACGACGCCAACCCTGGAACGATCACGTCACCGTTCAGAACCCTGCAGCGCGCGAGGGACGTCGTTCGCACGGTGAACGCCGCCATGACAGGCGACATCTACGTGTACCTCCGCGGGGGCAACTATCCGGTCGGCAGCACGATCGACTTCACGCCGGCCGACTCCGGCACGAATGGATTCCGGGTCATATACGCCGCGTACCAGAACGAGACGCCGGTCCTCACTGGAGGCGTCCAGGTGACCGGATGGACGCAGCACAGCGGTAACATCTGGAAAGCCCCGCTGAATCGCGGCAACAAGCTCCGTGCGCTCTATGTCAACGACAAGCGAGCGTACATGGCTTCGAAAACAATAGGCTCGCAGGGGTGCTACGGCACCTACACCATCACGGCAGGACAGGCGTCCTGGGCGTGGGAATCGGGTTCTCAGTGCGCGGGCGCGAAGTACGGCCTGAGCGATTTTCCCGCCATCGCCGCCAATCAGGACGACATCGAAATAGAGACGTCGACGACCTGGACCACGGCCATCGTGGGAGTCCGGCAGGTCACCACTGAGGGCTCGAACCGTATAGCTCTGTTCCAGCAGCCGGGAGCCGCCATCGCCCAAGGCGCCTTCAACGGGAACGCCCAGATCGGCGGCACCCACAAGGTCATGAACGCCTACGAGTTCCTGGACACGCCGGGCGAGTTCTTCTTCGACAAGACGAGCCGGACGTTGTACTACTACAAGGCGAACTCGGAAGACATGACGACCGCGGCGGTCTGGGCACCGAACAATGTGTCCACCCTTATCAGGGTCGCCGGCACCTCCACGAGCAGCCGCGCCCGGAACATCACGTTCTCCGGCCTCACGGTCCAGCACTCCGACTGGAACCTGTTCAACGTGGCGGGCTCGGTGCTCAAGCAGGCCCAGCAGGGCAATCTCGGCGCGCTCGCCTACGCCAAGCAGAACTTCCACGCCTACTACTACCGCAATGTCGACCTGGCACCGGGCATGATCCAGATCGAGAACGCCGACGGGCTCGTCCTGCAGAACAACCGGATACAGCACACCGGCGTCGACGGAATCACCATGGCCAACGACGTGGTGAACACGCAGTTGATCGGGAACTACACCAACGACATCGCCGGATCCGCCATCTCCGTGGGTCATCCCCAGCATGTCTACATCGGGGACTACACCTCGTCGAATCGCGAGAAGTATCCCGCCCAGGTCGAAGGCGCGCCCAAGAACATCGAGATAAAGAACAACTACATCTACGACAGTGCCGTGTTGTTCAACGGGCACAGCCCCATCTCGGCGTACTTCGCCGACGGCCTGTCTATCCAGCACAATCGCATCGAGAAGACCCCGTGGTCCGGTATAACGCTCGGCTGGGGGTGGTGGAACTTCGACGGATCGTCAGGCTCGATCGCGCCCAACCGGCCGACCACCACGGCGAAGAACAACACCATCAGCTACAACCACATCATCGACACGGTGCAGCGGCTGAGCGACACGGCACCCATCTACACGCTGGGCAACCAGCCGGGAACCACGATCACCAACAACTATCTGCAGGGCGTCCCGTCCGGTCACAAGTACGGACTCCACCCGGACGAGGGCTCGGGGAACATGACTTTCCGCGACAACGTCCTGAGCGTGGACAAGAACGTCACGTGGCTCATCAACTCCGACGACTTCGGGCGTAAGCACGACCTGAGCATCACGCAGACATACGGCCCCATCAATAAGGTTTCCAACAAGAACCTGCCGAACAGCACGGTCCAAGACATCCTCGTGTATTCCGACTATGTCTGGCCGTCACAGGCCTACGGCATCGCCGTGAACTCCGGACTCGAGGACGCGTACAGGAACATCGTCCCGCAGAGCAATCTTTCTCTGCCGGACTACGTCCTGCCCGCCAGCACGTTCGTCGCCGCCGGGGTGACATCGATTCCCATCCGGAGCGCCGGCGATTCGAGCAAGACCGTCTGGCTGGCTCCCCCGGGTACGACGTCCTTCGCCGTCGGCAACACGATGACTCGGGCAAGCGGAACCGCGACCTCCATCGCCGTTCCGACGTCGAACGGTGACTATCGGCTCTACGTCGTGGACGCCCAGGGGAACCGATCGGCTGAGTCGAAATCGCTCGTCAGGCAAGGAAACGGCGGCGGAAACGGCCAGCAGAGCGGCACGATCGTGGGCGCCCAGTCGGGCCGGTGTGTGGACGTCAGCGGCGGCACGGCGACCAACGGCGCTCAGGCGCAGCTGTGGGACTGCAACGGACAGACCAACCAGCGGTGGACGTACACGTCGGGCAAGCAGCTGCAGGTGTTCGGCAACAAGTGCCTGGACGCCTACGGCCAGGGCACCTCGAACGGCACCCAGGTGATCATCTGGGACTGCAACGGACAGAACAACCAGCAGTGGAACCTCAACTCCAACGGCACCATCACCGGTGTGCAGTCCGGGTTGTGCCTGGACGCCAACGCGGCCGGCACCGCCAACGGTACGAAGCTCATTCTGTGGTCGTGCAACGGCGGCGCGAACCAGCAGTGGAGCCTGCGCAGCTGATGTGAGGGTCTTACCGGGCCGCGGACGGTCATACGCGCACCGCCCGCGGCCCACCCCACCTGTTCCTCAACGCGGGCCTTGCGCTCTCTATGGCGCGATCTCTGCCCCGCGTGCTGCCCGCAGCCCTCGTCGCCGCACGTCGAACACCGTCGCAAAACGGCAAGATCACGACAGTCGTACGACATGAAAAGACCAGCTCACACGACGTATGAGCTGGTCTTGATCTGGTGCCCCCGATATCTGTCGTGCTGACAGCCGACCGGCGTGGCTGTACCTGGTGCATGCCTTATCCCTTGCGCCCGCGGTCTCCTTATCGTCCGAGTGTCAGGCCGCCCACGGCGGAGACCCCGGGCCTGGTCGCGCCGGTCCGGGCCCAAGATTCCTTACGGCATCACCCGACGCGGGTGGAGTCCATGGTCCAGTTGGTCTCCCAGGTCTGACCGCCATCGTAGGAGAATGCCTGCTCCCAGTGGCACGAGTCGGACGTGATGCCCGACCAGATGAACCGGACGCGGATCGGGCGGCCGTCGTCGGTGTCGTCGGCATAGAAGGTGCCGACCCCGTCGACGAAGCGGCCGACGACCGGGACCGGATCCAGGCCGCGCCTGCTGTTGACCCAGTAGATGGACCACTCGTCCCGCTCGGCGTCGTACGTCCGGACCGTCGCGCCGTCGAAGTCCTTCGTGGGCAGCGTGAGCGTGTCGAAGCTGCCCGCGCCGTCGAAGAAGCCGTACGCGACACAGCGGCCAGGAAACTCCTCCCACTCCTCGCTGCCGACGCCCCGCTTCAGCAGCCTCCGGTTGGCCACGTCCCACCTGCCGACGAGGAAGTCGAAGTCGTTCACAGCCCCGCCCCTTCCGACCGGATGCCGGCCAGATAGTCGCCCCGGTCCGGGGATTCGCCCCTCGGCTCGACTACCCGCCCGGGCGGGTAGTCGAGATACCAGTCGTCGACCGCGATCGGGGCGAACGGCTGCGTGATCTTCTGGATGAACGCCATGCCCGGGACAGTACGGCCCATCCACTGACACCTATCGTCAGTGGAGTGCGCGCGTCCCGGCTGCTGTCCATCCTTGTGCTGTTCCAGTCGCAGGGGCGCCTGACGGCCCGCCGGCTCGCCAAAGAGCTGGAGGTGAGTGTCTGTTCCAGCAGACGATGAAGAAATGGCCCAACCGACCGGCAACCGCGACGGCGACACCCACACGCTGCGGTGAACGCTGTGCAGACCGCCCGGCCGGAGGCGACGGCCACCACAGCGGCGATCACCACGAACCGGGAGTGGTCGTCGATGCCGGTGAGATCTCAGCTGGCAGGCGGGTCGGGCCGGTACGGGGCCGCCGCGACCGATCGGCCAGCCCCGGCATGCCTTCTTGCTGGGCACCTCGCACCTCGGTCGATCCAGATCAGACGGAGGCGCGGAGCGCTGTCCACCGCCTGTGTCGGCGGTGAAGTTGTCGCCGATCACGCAAGAATCCCGCATCCGGTTCGATGCGGCATGCCGATTCACTCCGGGCGTGCCCGGCGGTCCCGCCCCTCCACCGCTGTGCGCCCGAGCAGCTTGTCGATGCTGCGGCGCTCGCGTTTGGTGGGACGTCCCGCGCCACGAGCCCGAACGGCCACCGTCACGGCCTCCTCGCGCGGAGGAGGGGGAGGGCTCTTGTCGACGTAGCACTCGGCGGCCACGGGGGCGCCGACCCGCTTGGTGATGACGCGGGAGACGACCACAATGCGTTCGCGCCCCTCGTGCCGCAGACGGACCTCGTCACCGACCCGGACGACGTGCGCGGGCTTGACCCGCACCCCGTTGACCCGGACGTGACCGCCCCGGCAGGCGTCGGACGCGATCGAACGAGTCCTGGTCAGCCGTACTGACCAGATCCAGACGTCCACCCGTGCACTCACCTGCTCACCCGACCCTCCGACACTGTGCTGAGAGCGGCGCGCTGCCGGAATGGAAGCCCACCTGGCCAAGGGCGAGCGGCGTGCCGACGGAGTTTCCCCCGATGTGTCGACACCGGCTGTTATGCGGCGATAAGCACCTTATCGGGCTGCTGCCCGTAGTCGATGAGGCTGGGGTAGCCCGGACTCGAGTGCCTCCTTCGGGTGTTGTAGCGGGAGATCCAGGCGAAGACGGCCAGCCGGGCCGCTCGGGCGAAGGGCCGCCTGGCACCTGCCTTATGCGGTGTGCTTATGCGGTGTGCGTCTGTTGACCGAGTGCCGGCGGGTGCTCGGCTGGACGGCGTCCCCAGGCCGAGATCAGCGGCGCGAGTGTCAGGTCGAGTTCGCCCGCGTGGATGGCGGCCAAGTGCGCGTCGACCTCGGCGTCGTCGGCCAGGCCGGCCGCGAGCAGCTCGCCGCGCACGTGCCGGATGGTCGCCGCCTCCAGCCGGTCGCAGGCCAGGCCGCCGACCGGGAAAGAGCCCGCTGCGGCGACATCTACCAAGCCGGCCTCACGCAATGCCCGCGGCAGTGTCCGGCCGTAGCGCAGGTCCGCGCCACGGCGCCTCAGCAGCTCCCGGACCGCGTCGCGCAGCCGGTTGGCCCGCCGCTGCGCCGGGCCGCTGTCGTCCAGGCATGCCAGTGGCTGCAGAGCGGTATCGGCGTCCTCGACCAGCAGCCAGCCGCCGGGCCGCAGCGCCGCCGCCATCGTGGCCAGCGCCCGAGCCCGGTCGGGTACATGGACCAGCACGAGCCGGGCGTGCACCAGATCGAACGTCCCCGGCTCCGGGGGCGGATCAGCGGCGACGTCGTGCCGGCGCACCTCGTACCCGCCGCCTGCCTCCAGCCACGACGGGTCGATGTCCGTGGCCAGCACATACCCGGTCGGACCGACGGCCGCCGCGAGCGCCTCCGGGATACTGCGGCCACCGGCCCCCACCTCCCAGCAGCGCGAGCCGGCCCTGACCCCCAGCCGATCGAAGTGCCCCCGCGTCACACCGTCGAACAGCTCGGCCAGCCACACGAATCGCTCGCCCGCCTCGGCGCGCGCGTTGTCCAGCAGGTACCCACGGGCGGGCTCTCCGCCGAGCGGGGTGGTCCCGTCTATCGGATCCGGTCGGCCACCGACGTGCGGCGGGCGGGGCGAGGAGGTCATCACTACATGGTCACCTTCCCGGACCACCAGTGCCACGACGACGGGGAGAGGGATATCTCACACAGCCGGCGAACCCCGCACGTCCTACGGCACGGTTCTGCACCGCGACGCGCCGGAAGGGTACATATCGCGCTGGATGGGGTCGGCTTCGGCGGTGATGCGGGCGGAGGGCTCTTCGCCGAGGCGGGCATAGGCCGCCGCACGGCGCAGCATTGTCACCCCCACAGCAAGCAACCACAGCTGCACGATCATGGAGCCGAGGACGCCGTACAACAACGCGCCGGGGAACAGGGGAGGCGACAGGAACAGGCCCGTCGCGGCGAGCAGTGTCACGGTGCCGACGACTGTCCCGGCCCAGCCGAGCCAGGAAGGGTAGTTGTCCAGAGTCATCGCGACTCCGAACAGCATCAGTGGCACGCCGTACAGCAGCGCCATCGCGACCAGGGAGGGACCGTGGGTCGTCATCGCCACCGCGTGCGCGGCACGCACCAGTTCGGCCCGCCCGCCGGGAGCGGCCTTCGCGGCCGCCTCGGCCAGCTCGGGTAGGGCCAGGCCCTCGCTGGTGCTTTCGACGCTGAACACCGCGAGTCCGACGGCGGAACTCGCCAGCCCCACTCGGCCCAGCATCCGGGCCGTAGGGTGGGTGAGCGACTTGATCAGCGAGATCAGTCCCGCCATCGCGATCATCGAGGCGAAGACGGCGACCAGGTGCACTGCGGCGTAGGTGGGTCGTGACGCGACGAAATCCAGTGCGGCTTCGGCGTCGGCCGCGGGAGTGTCGCCGTGCAAGAGGCGGGCCGTGGCGAAGACGACGGCGCCGAGGACGGTGCATAGACCGCCGATCTTCATGTTATGGGCGGAATCCCATTGCTGACCGGCTGCGATGCCGGTCGCGTTGGGCAGCGTCATGATGGGTCTCCCGTGTGAGTGTGCGTGGTCGATGTAGGTGAAATCGGGCCGCTCAGCCCAGGGTGTTGACCAAGAAGGCGGTCACCGTGTCGGTGAGTTGCTGAGGGGACGGTCGTTGGCCGGGGGTGTCCAGGGTGTGCCCGGTGCCGTGGACCTCGATCAGGGTGGTGGGCACGCCGGCGGCGCGCAGGCGCTTGGCGAAGCCGAAGGAGTGGCGGGGAAAGACGTCCTCGTCGCGGTCGCCGTGGAGCACAAGGAACGGCGGGCTGTTGGCGGTGACGTAGGTGTTGGGGCTCATGGCGCGGCGGGTCTCGGCAGAGTCCCCGACGCCGATCGCCAGGCACAAGCGGATGAACGGCGGGGCGTCGTCGAAGTCGTTGAGGTCGGCGGGGCCGAACATGTCCACCACGGCCTGCACGGTGCTGGACTGGTCGAGGTACTGACCGTCGTCGAATCCTGCTCCCGGCCCCGCGAGGCCGAGCAGCGACGCGAGTTGTCCTCCCCCGCTACCGCCCCAGGCTCCGATCCGGTCGGCGTCGATGCCCAGGGCGGCGGTATGGGCGCGCAGGAAACGCACGGCACATTTGGCGTCCTGAATCGACGCCGGCCAGGGCGCGCCCGGGGGCATTCGATAGTCGATCGAGGCCACCACGAATCCGCGGGCGTTCAGTTGGCGTCGCAGCGGGGTGAACAGGGCGCCCTCATGGTTGGCCAGTTTCGCGCCGAGCCCAGTGGTCTTGCGGTCACCGAGGATGGTGCCGCCACCGTGGATGTACACCACCGCAGGCATCGGCCCACCGGTCCGCGCGGCGGTGGAGGGCATGTAGAGATCCATGGCCAGGGGCATGCCGTCAGGGCGGCAGTACTCCACTGTGCTGCGCTGTCCGGCGGGCAGGTTCGATGGCTCCACCGCGTCGGCGGGAGACCCTGCGCCGGCCAGTCCGTCGCTGGCCGCGGCGACTCCCACGAAGCTGCCCAGCAGCACGACCAGCGTCAGCGGCGCGACCGCCGCCGTGGCCGTCGCCCTCCGCAGGCGCCGCTGCGGGCGCAGCCCGAGCACCGCCGCCCCGGCCAGACCGGCCACCGCGATGCCCTCCAGCCCGGCGCAGACGTAGTCGGTGAACCCGATCACGGAGTTCCCCGGCATCCACGGATCCGGTCCGGGAAGGATCCCGGCAAGCCGGGTCAGCGCCCACAAGGTGACCACGACCAGCGCGGCCGTAGCGGCGAACAGCAACCGCCGCGGCACCGGCCGCGCCAGCACACCGGCACCGGTGCCCAGTTGCGCCGCTCCGAGGGCGAGGAACAGTAGCCCGTACGGCCAGGACATACGCCACACCGCGGCGAGCGGAGCCAGATAGATCGCGGTGCCACCCGACGCCGCCGACAAGGCGGTGATCAACAGCGGCCCTCTCTTCGCCGTGGCGGGTTCCGCGTTCCCTATCGGGCCGGAGAACGCCCCGGTGCCCAGTGCGGCATCAGACATGCCCGCAATGATCGCCACCGCGAGGGGGTGGCGCGTCCGCCGTAGGCAGACACCTTCCAGCCCCGGGTACTGCGTCGGCGTACTCCAGCGGGAGTATCAACCGGGCGTGACCAGCCCCGTCTGGTAAGCGAACACCACGAGCTGGGCCCGGTCCCTCGCGCCCACCTTGATCATGGCTCGTGACACATGCGTCTTCGCGGTCAACGGGCTGACCACCAACTGCGCCGCAATCTCATCGTTGGACAGCCCGGCCGCCACCAGCCTTACCACCTCGCGCTCCCGACCGGTCAGCAGGACCAGTTCCGGTGGCTCCAGCCGTGGCCTGGCCTCCGGGGCGACGCCGAGGGACCGGGCGATCACCGTCCGCGTGACACTGGGCGACAACAGCGCGTCGCCGCGCGCCACGATCCGCACCGCATGCAGCAGTTCATCAGGCTCGATGTCTTTCACCAGGAATCCGCTCGCGCCGGAACGAAGCGCGGCGAAGACATTCGCCTCCTCCGCGAACGTGGTGAGCACGACCACGCGTACCCCACAGAGCCCGGGGTCATCGGTGATCCTCCGGGTCGCCGTCACCCCGTCCACTTCCGGCATCTGGATGTCCATCAGCACGACGTCAGGCCGCAGTTCGCGTACCAAGGCGATCGCCTGCCCACCGTTGGCGGCCTCGCCCACCACCTCTATATCGGCCGCACTGTCGAGCAACGATCGAAAGCCGGCCCGTACCAGGGCCTGGTCGTCGGCCAGCAGCACCCGGATCACTCCGCCTCCAGCGGTAGCCGTACCCGCACCCGGAAACCGCGCCCGCGCAGCGGCCCCGCCTCGAACCACCCGCCCAGCCCTTCAGCTCGCTCTCGCATCCCCGCCAGACCATGCCCGCCCCCCGACGCTTCCGCTTCGGCGCTCACACCGTCGTCGGTCACCTCGATCGCGATCCACTCCGGCTCCCAAGCCAGACGGACCTGCGCACGCGCCGCTGATCCGGCGTGGCGCAGCACGTTGGTCAGCGACTCCTGCAAGATCCGGTACGCCGCGCGATCGACCGGTTCGGGCAACCGCCGGCTGGACATGTCGCCGTCGAACCCCACTTCCAGACCCGCCGCCCGCACTGCGGCCAGAAGATCCGGCAACCGGTCGAGGCCGACGTCGCGATCGGTCACCAGGACGGACTCGCCGTCGGCCCGCAGCACGCCCAGCGTCGTGCGCATCTCGCCCAGCGCCGCCTTGCCGGTCTGCCGGATGGCCTTGAGCGCATCCCGCGCCCGCGCCGGATCCTGGTCGATCAGGTGCAGCGCGGCGCCGGACTGCACTGTGATGGTGGCTATCGCATGCGCCACCGTGTCGTGCAACTCCCTGGCGATGCGCAGCCGCTCCTCGGCCACCTGGCGCTCGGCCTCACGCCGGCGCTGCTCCTCGGCCAGACGAAGCCGTTGGCGCACCTCCCCGGCGTACGCACGCCGGCTGCGCACGAGCGCGCCCAGCAGCATCGCGACCACGACCAAGGCCATCGATGGCAGGAACACCGCGACCGCGTCGAGCGGCGGCATGCCGTCCCGCACCGCCACAACGTAGCCCATGGACAGAAACGCGACCGGCACCGGCAGCGCCCGCCACAGGTAACCCGCCAGCACCGCATCGTACAGCGGCACAGCCAGCACCACTGATGGTGGGAAGCCCGGATAACCCAGCGCGTAGAACAGCAACAGCACCGCCGAGACGATGTACAGCGCGGCCGCGGGACTCCGCCGCCGCAGCAGCAACGGCGCGGCCATCACGACCCCGAGCACGTACGCCAACCAGTCACGGGAAACGGAGTGCGCCTCTCTACCGGTAGCGATGGCGATCTCCGCCGCTGCCAGCACCACGACCGCCACGGCAGCGTCGACCATCCAGCGCCGTACAGCGGGCCGCAGCTCAAACATGCGCCAACCGTACGCACAGGACACCGTAGCTCTCTACCTCCCGGACAACGTCTCGCCGAGCTGCGCCCCTGCCGAATCACAGGCAAACGATGAGGCGCCGGCTGCGGAAGCCTTGCTCCCCGTCCGTGCAGGTAGTCATGCGCGGACGAAGCCGAGATCGAGAACGGCTGTCGCATGCTCCTGAAGCGCTACGCCAAGTGCCTCGACGGCCGCCAGGAGCAGAACAACCTCCGCATCGAGGCCGCGTTGACCCCGTGAAAGCCGGTCCACAACTGGTCCACAACCAGCGAGCGCCAACGAGAACGGGCGGGACTCCGTGAAACTGGAGACCCGCCCGATGATCTGTCGTTCGCCCTGGTCAGCGGCTTGATCCGCTGGTCAAGGTCTGGTGCCCCCTGCGTGGCACCAACCAGATCTGCGCCAGCTCCACCAGCGGTCGTATCCGGACGGGGACTGACCGTCGAAGCTCGCGTCAGTTTCCGTAGCTGATTGCATGCATCACCCGTCGTGAGCGGCACGGCGACGACGACCGGGTCTCGCCGCGACCGATGGCCAGCCGCGGCGAGGCGCGAGTGCGAAATGGGCTTTCGCGGGCTCGAGACCGTCACATGCCTGTGATGGTCCATTGGTTGTTGGTGCTGTTGTTCGGCGTCCACATGGCCACGGTGGAACCGGCGGTGCCGTTGCCCATGCCGTCGAGGGCGGTGCCGGTGCCGCGGTTGATGATCTGGTAGCGGCCGTTGCCGAGGCTGTTCAGCCGCCACTGCTGGTTGTTGCCGCCGTTCCACGCCGCCTGCCTGACGTTGGCGCCGTTGGCGGTGTTTCCCCAGCTGTCGGCGACCATGCCGTTGGTGCGGTTGACGATGCGGTACCACCCGCCGCCCAGGTCAAGGAGTTGCCACTGCAGGTTCGTGCTGCCGTCCCAGTTCCACTGCTTCAGATTCGACCCCGAGGCGACGTTCCCGCCGCTGTCCAGCACCAGGCCGGTCGTGACGTTGGCGATCCGCACCCAGCCGGTTGGGACGGTGCCACCGGCGGTGTTCCAATAGACGTTGTAGTTGATGCCGTGGGCGTCCGAGAACGGGATCAGGTTGACTGCGGACCCGTTGGCGGTGGCGGTGAAGGTGAGAGCGCCACCGCTGGTGCGGGTGATCGAGGCGGTGGTCAGGGCCGGTGGTGCACTGAGCGTTGTGGTGCCGTAGTCGCCGGCCATGACGACCGGTCCATACGTGATCGCCTGTATGTTCGGGTTGTCGTTGGCGGCTTTCATGACGACCCGCATGGGCAGGCGGACCGTGACCGTGTCGCCGCTGGTCCAGGATCGGGTCAGGGTGGCGTACGTGCCGGGGGTGGTGTCCACGCTCTGCTGGGCGCCGTTGACGCTGATCGTGGCAGCGGTGGTCCAGCCGGGGATGCGGATCCGAATCGACCACGACCCGCTGACGTTGCCGGTGACCTGCAACGTGGTGGTGTCGCCCGCAGGGTAGGACGTCGTCTGGGTGACCGTGATGCCGCGCTGGGTCCAGTCGAGGACCGACGGCGTGAACAGGTTCACGATCAGGGTGGTGCCGTTGTAGAAGTAGACGGAGTCCATGAGCTTCGTCTGCGTCTCCAGGCCCGTGCCCTGACAGCACCAGAACGTGCCGTAGTCGGTGCTGTAACCGCCGTTGTTGGAGGAGACGCCGCGGCGGCCTCCCGGGTTGAGCGGGGTGAAGTAGCAGATGTGGCCATGCGGGTCGGACGGGTTCTGCTGGCCGATCATCTGGTTGAGCAGGGCCCGCTCGTAGTAGTCGAACAGGTCGGCCCGGTCCGGATAGAGCGTGAACAGCTCCCGGGTGAGCTTGAGCATGTTGTAGGTGTTGCAGCTTTCGCAGGTGTCGTTGGTCAGGTAGCCCGCGATCGCGCCGGGCGCCCGGAAGTGCTCGGCCTGGCTGTTGCCGCCGATGACGTAGGTGTGCGCGCTGACCGTGGAGTTCCAGGCGTTGACGGCGATGTCGCGGTAGCGGGTGGTGCCGGTGGCCTTGAACTCCCGTGCGGCGCCGATCCACTTGGGGATCTGGGTGTTGGCGTGCAGACCGTCGAGCCGGTCCTGGCCGGCCGCCAGCGGGTCGACGACCGCGGCGTGGTCGAAACGTTGTGCCGCCGTCAGCCACCGCGCGTCTCCGGTCTGCTGGTACAGGTCGGTGAGCACGGCGTTCATGCCCCCGAACTCCGTGTTCAGCACGGACTGCATCTGTGCGTAGCTCAGCCGGCCGGTGCGCCAGTCGACCCAGCCGGCCATGTTCGTGACCACGCTGAGGGCCTGGGCGTTGCCCGCGAGCACGTACTGGTCGAGCAGGCCGGCCATGATCTTGTGAAGGGTGTACCACGGAGCCCAGACTTGCTGGCCACTCTCCAGCCGGTCGAAGAAGTTCTCGGGGAACGCAGACAGGTAGCCGGTGCGGTAACCGCGGCTCGGGGCAGCCGCCTGGCAGGCCGCCAGCGCGCTGACCAGGTAGTCGCCCTTGGTCTTGAACGCCGAGTCGCCGGTGACCGCGTACGCCTGTGCCAGCGCGGACAGCAGATGGCCGGTCGAGTGCCCGCGTAGCTCGACGCCCGGGGCCTCCCAGCCCCCGGCAGGCTGAGCCGAGCTGGAAAGCCCGGCGTTGAGGCGGAAGGTGTGCAGCATCCGGTCCGCGTCGATGAAGCGCAGGTACGCGAGCGTCCGGTTCTGATTGTCAAGCCAGCGACCGCCGGTCAGCCGTACCTGCCCGAGACCGAACGGATACGCGGACACGCCGATGTCGGCCCTGGCCGGAGCGACCGCGGCCCCGGCCGCCGGGGCCGCGGTGACGTCGGCGGCCTCGGCGGCCGAGGCCGCGGTGACGTCGCGCGCTTGTCCCGTGGCAGAGGCGACGCCGACGACGCCGACGGCCTGAAGCAGCTGACGACGGCTGAGTGACGAGGGCGACACAGGACCTCCTGAATGATTAGCGTTAACGTCTCTGACGTGGCGCCGGGGTCGACGGCGTCGAAGAAGCCGGTCAGCGCGATCTCGAGTCTTTTTCCAGACGCCGCAACAGCAGGCCGGCCTCGAGTGGACTCAGGTCCGGGTCCACTTCTGGTTGTTCTGGCCATTGCAGGTCCAGATCTGGACCTTGGTGCCATTGGCGGTGCCGGCGCCCGAGACGTCCAGGCACTTGTTCGCGCCGACCGCGGTGATGGTCCCGTCGGCGTTGACGCGCCACTTCTGGTTGTTCTGGCCGTTGCAGTCCCAGATGATCACGCTGGTGCCGTCGGCGGTGCCGGCGCCGTAGACGTCCAGGCACTTGTTGCCGTAGACGCGCAGCTCACCGGCGCTGGTGGAGGTCCACTGCTGGTTGGAGCCGCCGTTGCAGTCCCAGATCTGCACCTGGGTCCCGTTCGTCTGGGAAGCGCCGTTGACGTCCAGGCACCGGCCCGAGCCCACACCCTTGAGCGGGCTCGCCGGCGACGTACTGCCACCGGGGCGGCGATACAGGCCGACCTCGGCGATGGCGGGATTGGCCCGGGCGCCGGTGATCCGCAGCCTCACCTGGCTGGTGGTGACGGGAGAGGACAGGCGGATCAGCTTCTTGTGCCCGATCGTGGTGTCGGTCGCGATCTGGGTCCAGGAGCTGCCGTTCCATGAGTCGAGCGCGAACGACCTGGTGCGCTGACCGATGTTCAGGTCCTCCTGCACCGAGATGACGTCGAAGGTCTGCGCCGACGGCAGGGTCAGCACGAGCCCGCCGATCGTGCCGGTCGGCTGCCAGGAGCTGTCCAGGTTGCCGTCCTGCGCGAGGCTCGGGGCGTGACCCGTGCTGGTGGAGGTCCCGCTGTCGTTGGCGGCGGTGGCGCCGTTCGCCAGGTTGGTAGCGAACGTCTGCGACAGCGTAGTGCCGAACTGCGACAGGGTGTCGATCGCCGATTGGTCCAGCAGGCCCTGCCGGTTGGGAGAGATGTTCAGCAGGAAGTTGCAGTTGCGTCCCACCGACCCGTAGTAAATCTCCAGGAGTTCGGTCGGGCTCCGCCAGGTCTCGCCGGTCTGCCAGAACCAGTTGTGGCGCGCCGACAGCGTCCCGTTGCACTCCGCGGGAGACCACCGCAGCACGTTCCACGAGCTGGTCCCGTCCGACTTGCGCTGGGACAGCACCGCGTCGCTGCCCACATCGGCGGCGGTGTTGAACCCCGGCACCGGCAGCGCGGTGTCGGCGGCGGTGGCGGGATCGCCGTTGGTCGGCACGACCGACCACTCCGACTGGCGCGCGTAGCCGTTCTCGTTGCCGACCCAGCGCACGTCCGGCCCGCCGTCGCCCTCCATGACCGCGTTGGGCTGCAGCCTGCGGGCCATGGTGGTCCAGTCCTTGAAGTTGTAGGGCTGGTTGCGGCCGGTCGGGTTGGCGCCGTCCAACCACAACTCGTCGATGGCGCCGTAGCGGGTGAACAGCTCGTAGAGCGTGTTCTCGAAGTAGGTGTTGTAGTCGTCGGAGTTGAAGGTGAACGTCACCCCGTTGACGATCTCGGAGGAATCGGTCGGGATCGTCACCTGCCTGGACGGGCTGCCGTTGGCGAACTTCCCGCCGGGCTGGTTCTCGTGCAGGTCGGCCGGCGAGACGTACAGGCCGGCCTTCAACCCGTACTTGTGCATGGAGTCGGTGAAGCTCTTCACGACGTCGCCTCGCCCGCCGGACCAGGAGGAGGACGCGACGCCGAAGTTGCTGTACTTGGACGGGAACAGCAGGAACCCGTCGTGGTGCTTGGCGGTGAGGATCGCCCCCTTGAACCCGGCGGCCTTTATCGCGGCCGCCCACTGGTCGGTGTTGAGGCCGGTGGGCTGGAACGCGTTCGGGTCCTCGGTGCCGGTGCCCCACTCCCTGCCGGTGAAGGTGTTGATGCCGAAGTGGATGAAGTTGTACTGCTCCAGCCGCTGCCAGGCCAGCTGCCGCGGCGCCGGCACGACGTCCGCGGCCTTGGTGATGATCGTGGCGGGCGAGTCCGACAGCGCCACCGGAGCGACCTGGACCGCGGTCGCCGCGAAGGCGGCGTCGGTCGTGGCCAGGGTGGGCACGACCAAGCCCAGCACGGACAGCGTGGTCACCGTTCTCTTGGCGAGGGCGCGCATCCTCGGCGCGGATCCGAGCTCGTTGGGAGGGTGCATCGGCAGTCCTTCCTGGGTTGTAGGGGTGCCGACTGGTCGAAGAGGTCGCGAGGTGGGCCGCGTGAGATCGATCAGGTCCGGCAGGAGCGCCACTCCCGGGCCGTCACTCTCGTCGCTGCCGCGAAGGTTCGATCTCCCCGGACGCTCATCGACATGGGTGACCCTTGGCGCTCGCCCGGCGGAGAGTCAGCTTCGGGTCCACTTCTGGTTGTTCGCGCCGGTGCAGGACCAGATCTGGACCTTGGTGCCGTTGGCGGTGCCAAAGGCCGAGACGTCCAGGCACTTGTTGGCACCGACGGCGGTGATGGTGCCGTTGGAGTTGAGGCGCCACTTCTGGTTGTTCTGGCCGTTGCAGTCCCAGATGATCACGCTGGTGCCGTCGGCCGTGCCGCCGCCGTTGACGTCCAGGCACTTGTTGCCGTACACCCGCAGCTCGCTCGCGCCGGTGGTCGCCCACTGCTGGTTGACGCCACCGTTGCAGTCCCAGATCTGCGTCTGGGCGCCGTTGGTCTGGGAGACGTTGGCGACGTCCAGGCACCTGCCGGAGTTGACGTCGCGCAAGGCGCCGGTCGTCGTGCTGGGAGAGTTCTTCATCGGACCGTTGAAGGTGAGCTTCACCACGTAGGCCAGTGCGGAGTACGGCTGGTTGGGCAGGGTGATGTGCAGGCCGGAGGAGTCCTGGGTGCGGGTGGGCAGATCGATGTAGGTGCCTGCGGTGCTGCCGATCAGCTCGGCCTTGCTCAGGTTGGACAGGTCCATCTTCCCGGTGGCCAGGGAGGCGAGGTTGAGGGTCGAGCCCGGCCAGCCGAGCACGGTCGCGTACAGGACGGTGTTGTCCTTGCTGCGGGTGTAGCGGATGTCCTGCGCCGTGCCGGCCCGCGGCTCGACGAAGCTGCCCCCGCCCATCTTGGTCGGGCCCTCGCCGTAGGTGGTCCAGGCACGGGTGGAGTAGATCGACTCGCCGTTGCGCTTCACGTAGCCGCCGATGGCGTTCAACAGGTCCTTCTGGACCTGTGGGATCGAACCGTCGGCCCTGGGCGAGATGTTGAGCAGCATGTTGCCGTTCTTGCTCACCCGGTCGATCAGCGCGTGGACCAGCGCGGCCGAGCTGTAGTACGTGAGTGTCGGGGTGTAGGACCACGAGGGGTTGCTGACGGAGTCGTCGGTCAGCCAGTAGGGGGAGCGGATGTCGGCGGGGCCGCCGCGCTCGTAGTCGTACACCTCGCCGTTGGTGTTGAAGCCGTCCTTGTACGCCGCGACGACCTCCTTACCCCATGAGTTGGCCTGGTTGTAGTAGTACGACAGGAAGTTGAGCCGCTTGGCCTCGTCGACGAGGTAGAGGCCGCCGTCCTGCCAGATCATGTCCGGCCGGTACTTGTCGACGACCTCCTTCAGCTTGTCGTACCAGAGCTGCTGCTCCTGGGCGTTGGGGAGCTGCCCGTACAGCTTCTTCAGCGTGGTGGTCGGCTGGGCGGGCACGTGGTCGTAGTAGCCGGTGAAGTTGTACAGGTGGTGCAGCGAGACCATGAACTTCAGGTTCTTGGCGCGGATCGCGTCGGCGAACAGGCCGACCAGGTCGAGCTTGGGCCCGCGGGCGACCGAGTTCCACTCGTTCACCTGGCTGTTCCACATGGAGAAGCCGTCGTGGTGCTCGGCCACGGGACCGGCGAACTTCGCGCCGGAGTCGGAGACCAGTTGCGCGAACTCGTTCGGGTCGAAGTTGCCGCCGGCGGACTTGAGCTTGGGCGCGAACTGCACCCAGTTGCCCGCCTTGTCCCGCGCGCCGTCGATGAAGTTGTGGTACGGCCACACCGAGGGGTCGCCATAGACGCTCTTGTGGTGGTTGTTCTCGTTCGAGCCGTTGATGTACATGGTGCGCGGGTACCACTCGGTGCCGTACTCAGGCGTGGCGAAGGCCCCCCAGTGCCAGTAGATGCCGAACTTGGCGTCCTGGAACCACTCCGGGGCGGCCGGGTGCTGGTCCACCGAGGCCCAGGTCGGCTCGTACGTGGAGGGGGCGGCCGTGGCCGTGCCGCTCAGAGACGGAGCGGTGAGCAGGGCTCCGGCGAGCAGAGCGGTACCGGCGAGAGCGGTTCGCCGGCGTAGCCCGGACAGCTTCACGGGGGGCATGCTGTCTCCTGGTCATGGAGGTGGTCGTATCGATTCGACCACCGGGGCACTTGATGCTACGGTCGCGCTTCTTCCTGTCAAGGTGCGTGTCGCCGTTGTCCGATATACATAGGATGAACGTGCACTACATCCTGCCTCTGCAGTGAGTGTGTCTCGTTGGTTGGGTATGAAAGTTTCGAGCGTAGCTTGTACGGACGGCGGCCATCAGGCTTCCCCAGCGCACCCTCAGCTGCGTCAGTGATATGTGCCCAATCCAGGACTCGGGCCTGTCAGAGTTCCGATGGCCCGCAGGAGACGACGGGCAGCCTGTACGTCTACTCGATACACATCCTATGTCTATGGGGTGACCACGACTTGCTACGGCATGTCAGAGCGACCCGCCGTTATAGCGAATCGGTTCGCTGATCGCCTGAGTCGGGCCGGTCGAGAACGTGACGCACCGTCCGCCGGCGGGAGTCCTATTGGTTCGACTTCGGGCCGCCGGCGAACCCGCCCTGACACCCTCCTGCCGAAGCCCTTTGCGTTCCTGCGCGCTCCGCGAGGCTCGCCGGCCGGCTCGCGCGTACGTGGCACTTCCCTGGCCGATGACCCGCTCCCGGCGACATCGTCCAGGCCTCATGGTGGGCGCCCCTTCACCTGCCACCCGCACATCCCGCGCTCAGCGTCCGAGGAGGCTTGTCCGGAGCGGCTCGACCTCCGCCCTGTCCCTCCGTGTGGCCCAGGCCCGACCATCCCCCTCACGTATTCGTGATCAGCCGGTGGGCGTCCCAGACCGCGAGGAACTCGTAGTACTGGTACTCGCTCACCGTCAGGGGCACCCGTACCGGTAAGCCTCGAACCACTCGGAACCCTCGGGCGGCGGATCCGGCAGCGGAAGATCGAGGATGCCGATCGCCCGCCGGTGCCGTCCTCGCACGCAGATCGCGACGATCCCGCTCCCCGCGCGCAACTCGACCTCCTCGACGGTGACCTCCACACCCAGGACAGTCGTCCGGAACGGCACCGCCAGATTTTCCTCGATCACGGCGTGGAACCCGGAGAGCCGCTCGTCGTCATAAGCGTCCACGGTGGCCTGCTCGACCAGCGCGTCCAACCGCGCCTCACGCGCCAAGCGCAACCACCGGCGCCAGCAGGGTGATCACGTGCGCCAACCGTTAGGCTGAACAACCCGATCGAGGTCAAAACATTCAAAGCGGGATAAGCATGGCTTGTCCCGCTTTGACGCACTATATGTGCCCCCTGCGTGGCACCAACCAGATCTGCGCCGACTCCGCCAGCGGTTATATCCGGACGAAGCCTGACCGTCGAAGCCCGTGTCAGTTTCCGCAGCTGACGGCATCCATCACCCCCGTCGTGTGCGGCACGGCGGCGACGACCGCGATCCCCAGGCGTTTCCGTTCCGGCCATGGTCTCGCCGGTCCGGACGCATACGTCGAGCGCTCGGGCCTGAGGTTTCCTTACGGCATCACCCGACACGGGTGGAGTCCATGGTCCAGTTGGTCTCCCAGGTCTGGCCGCCGTCGTAGGAGAATGCCTGCTCCCAGTGGCACGAGTCGGGCGTGATCCCCGACCAGATGAACCGGACGCGGATCGGGCGGCCGGCCGCCGCGCGGGCACTCGCCACCGCCGCACTCGTCGGCTCACTCGGCGTCGTGCTCCTTGCCGCCGCCCTGCCCGCGACGTAGTCGTGACCGCCCCTCCGATGCGGAACAGCGGAGCGGACGGGTTCAAGGCCCGGTTGGTCAAGCGGCGGTCAGGCGGTGCTCGACAGGTGTAGTCGGTCTCGATGACCTGTGGTTCACCAAGTCCGTGACCGAGCACGGCCTGGCGGTAGGCCGCGATGCGCGCACGGGTGTGCTCCAGGGTTGGACAGCCCTGCGACACGGGCGATGCGGCGATGTCCGAGCGCCACGAGGTGGTAGACCGCCGAGACCACGGCTGCCGAGTCGAAGCACCGTGGCCGCGTCGAGACGTCGGGCCGCTCGTGGCGATCGCCGTCGGGTGACACGAGGGCGGCGCCGACGCAGCCCGTGCCCCGGTCACCGTGCACTCGTCCCCTGCAGGATGCCGTCCACCACCTCGGCTGCTGAGTAGTCGGCCGGCAGTCCGTCGAGGAAGCCGGTGTCCTGGCCGAGGGTGAGCAGCGGGGGCTCCAAATACCCGTCGGGGCGGCGCTGCCCGAGCCCGATCGCGGCGAGCAGCCCGTTGCACAGGCACCGGCGCTCGGTGGCCTCATCCACGCGACCGCCCTTGCGGACGTAGGCCTCCACCGGTTCAGCCGGGCAGCGGTAGCCGACCCCGCCGTCCGGCTTCTGATAGGGCGTGCGCAGGTAGCCCAGGTCGCACAACCGGGTCCGCTGCGCGTAGACGCCGGCGTCGGACAGCGTGCCGGGGACCTGGGCGACCTTGAAGGGGAACCCCGCAGGGGAGGCGTGCGGATCGTTGCGGACCTCAAGTGTGCCGTCAGCGGCGCCGCGCAGCAGTCGCCGCCTGAGCTCGTCGTCCAGGCCGGACTCCCGGCAGAGCGCGAATGCCGACCCCACCTGGATCCCGGCGGCCCCCATCTCCAGCGCTCTGGCGAGCCCGTCGGGCGTGCCGTACCCGCCTGCGAGCCAGAACGGCAGGCCGAGCGCCGCCACCTTGCCGGTGTCCACCTCGTCGCGCGGGCCGTACACAGGTTCACCCGCCCCGTCCAGCCGCAACCGGCCGCGCGGCGGCGCGCTGTGCCCGCCCGCCGACGGCGACTCGATCACGAACCCGTCCGGCCTGGTGCCGACCGAGCGCGCAAGGTAGGCGGCCAGGACGTGCGAGGAGACGATCGCCAGCAGCCGGGGCCGTGCCAGAGGCGCAAGCAACCGGCCGAGCAGCGCCGCCGGGTCGAGGCCGACCGTGTACGGCGTCTCGCCGCCGGCCACGGTCACCGAGATTGCCGCCGCCCGGTGCGCCGCGAGATCGTCGAGCAGCCGCGGGATCTCAGCCGGTATACCCGCGCCCATAAGCACGTAGTCGACCCCGGCGAGCATCGCCCCGTAGACCGCGGCCGGTGTGGCCATCTGGATCTTCTCCAGGTAGTTGACCCCGATCAGGCCGTGGTGCCCCTCCTTTGCGAGCAGGACCTCGGCGAAGTTGGCGACCACGGCCAACTCGTCCGCGGCCTGGTTGTGCCGCAGCCCCAGACGCGGCACCGGCCGGTACGGCCTGCCGCTGCCGGCCTCGCCGGGAACGAAGTAGCGGGTCAGGACCCGCTCGGCGATCTCGGGCACCGGGAAACGGGCCAGCGCCCGACGCAGATGCCCTCCCGGATCCCCCTGCTGCAGCCGACGGGCCAGCGTGACGTCGAGCGCCGTGCCCGACACCACACCGAGCTGACCGGTGCTCGCCACCGCGCGTGCCAGCCGCCAGCCGGACACCCCCACTCCCATCCCGCCCTGTATCAGGACGGGCGGCGCTACCCCTGAGGGCCCGGTCCGCGCTACCGGGAAGCCTTCCGTACAGCGATCGGCGTCGAACAACCCGCACCCCCCGAATCACAGGTCCTCTTCTGCGGCCCGCCGGCATTCAGGACAGGCAGGGCCGATCAGGAGTCCACCACGCCCCGAGAGGGGGCTGTAGTGACAAAGGTCCCCGCCGGGGAGACGGTGGTCCTCCTGTCTACCTTTCCGAGGCCAGCGCGGCACAGGTGACGACCAGCGTGGTGCCTGTGTCGGCAGCGCACCGAGGCCGATGACCAGTGACACGAGCTCCCATGCCTGATGGGCGTTCAGCAGTGAGGCACGCAGCATGTGACCGCCCGAACAGCGAAAAGCGGGACAAGCATGGCTTGTCCCGCTTTAACGCACTATGTGTGCCCCCTGCAGGATTCGAACCTGCGCACCCGGCTCCGGAGGCCGGTGCTCTATCCCCTGAGCTAAGGGGGCTCAACCGCTGATAAGGCTACCAGCACTTGAAGGCCGTTCGTCACATCAATACGGCCGCCCGGGAGTGTGCGCCCGTAGATCAGCGAAAACCGCGCGCCCACCCCGTCTCATTGCTAGCTTTGCCGCCGTGAGCGAGCTTCTGGGACGCGTGCTGGTCGTGGATGACGACGAGGTCATCCGGCAGCTCATAGCGGTCAACCTGACCCTGGAGGGGTTCGAGGTCGAGACCGCCTACGACGGTCAGGACTGCTTGGACCGCGTCCACGACGTGGATCCCGATGTGATCACGCTCGACGTGATGATGCCGCGTCTGGACGGCTGGGAGACGGCCAGGCGGTTGCGGGAGGACCCGAGTACCCGGCACGTCAAGGTCATGCTCATCACGGCCCGGGCCCAGGAGGACGACCGCAGGCGGGGATACGACATCGGTGTCGACGCCTATCTCACCAAGCCGTTCGACCCGGCCGAGCTGATCCAGATCGTACGGGACCTCGCCAAGGGACCCGGCTCGCTCTGAGCGGATTGGTCCACGCACACGGCAGCCGATTGGCCCGGGAACGCGGGACGGAACGCTTCTAGCCTCGGCAATCGTGATCGATACCTCGACGTTCCTGGTTTTCGCGGCGACCTCGGCGGCTCTGGTGGCCGTGCCGGGGCCCAACCATCTCTACATCGCCGCCCGGGGTGTCACCCAGGGCCGCCGCGCCGGGGTCGCCTCGGCCCTGGGTGTGGAGACGGGCACGCTGGTCCACATCGCCGCCGCGGCGGCCGGGCTGTCCTATCTGCTCGCGCGCTCCGCGGCGCTGTTCACCGCGGTGAAGTGGGCCGGCGTCGCCTACCTGGTCTATCTCGGCGTCCGCGCCCTGACCCGCCGGGGCTCGGACGGCGACGAGCCGAGGCCGCAGCCGCTGCGCCGGGTCTTCCTCGAAGGCGTCATGGTCAACGTGCTGAATCCCAAGACCGTGCTGTTCTTCCTGGCGTTCCTGCCCCAGTTCGTGGATCCCTCGGGCGACGTGCCGGGGCAGGTCCTCCTTCTCGGACTGGTGATCGCCGTCATCGGGCTGGCCTCCGACCTCGCGTACGCGCTCACCGCCGGGTCACTCGGCAGGCGGCTGCGCGCGAGCACGCTCAGGTACGCCTCGGGGCTGGTCTACCTGGCGCTCGCCCTCGTCGCCGCACTCGGCGGAGCCGGGCGTACGGCGCGGGGGTGATCAGGCCGGGCAGCCGGAGACCGCCTCGGCGGCGGCGTCGACGAAGCGGGCGAGCCAGGCGGGATCGGCGAGCACGGTCAGATGACCCCGGCCCGGCACGTGCGTGAGACTGCCGTTGGCGCAGGCCCGCAGGAACGCCTGCTCGTCGGCCCGGAACGGGTCGCGGGCGCCGTTCACCAGCCAGACCCGCCCGGTGTAGGCCGCCAGGGAGGCGAGGGGGTCCCCCGCCGTGACCGCCGCGAGGACGGGCGCCACGACCTCACTGCTCAGTCCGCCCTCGATCATGGCCTCGCCGACGGCGCCCGGCAGCATCCGGCGCAGCGCGACCCGGCTCACCCGGTCGGCCCGCTCCGGGTTGCGGGAGGCCAGGCACCCCACGAACCGGTAAGCGCGTGCGATGGGCCGGTCAGGACGCACCGTGCACCCCATCGCCACCAGGCCCGCGACGAGGCCGGGATGCCGTGCGGCGGCGGCGATGCCCACGTAGCCGCCGAGGGACAGCCCCACGACGAGCGCCCGGCCGCCCAGGTCGGCGATCGCCTCCGCCACGACGTCGCAGGCCGCCTCCGTGTCGTACGGCCGGCCGCGTCGGCGGCCGTGGCCGGGCAGGTCGGGCGCCGCGGACGGGGCCCGCAGCAGCGCCCGGACCGGGGTCCACATCGTGCCGCTCACGCGGGTGCCGTGGACGAAGACCACCGGCAGGCTCATGACACACACCTTCCTGAAACAACGCACCGTTGCGTTGCACTTGGCCATTAAAACACAACGGCCCGTTGCAGTAGGCTCCCGGCATGGCCCCGCGCAAGAAGGACGACATCCTGAACGCCACGCTGCTGCTGCTGGCGGAGAAGGGGTACGAAGGGCTGACCATCGAGGGCGTGGCCGAACGGTCGGGGGTCAACAAGACGACGATCTACCGGTGGTGGCCGTCCAAGGCCGCCCTGCTCGGCACGGCGCTGGTGGAGGCGCGGGCGCTCGACTTCCACGTGCCCGACACCGGCAGCCTCCGTGGCGACCTCCACGCGCTACTGGACGACCTTGCGCGGCTAGTCACCACTCCCCCCGCGGCGGACGTCGCCGTCGCGGCGCTCGGGGCCGCCGCCAACAACCCCGAACTGGCTGCGGCGGCCAAGGGCTTCTTCGCCGACCGGTTCGCCCGGGAGCGCCCGATCTTCGAACGGGCCCGGGAACGCGGCGAGATCGACGACCACGCCGACCCGATGACGATCATGGATTTGCTCGCCGGCGCGGTCTGGCTGCGGGTGGTATTCCGGCAATTGCCTCTGGACGATGGCTTTACCGCGCGGGCGGTGAGCGCCGTACTCGATGGGGTAGGGCGGCCAGGGGATCCGAAGGCAGGCCGACCGGCGCGGACCGGCGGCTGACCGGCGGATCGGGCGAATCGATCGGGCGGCCCGGGCGGGAGCGCCCGTGACGGCCCCACGACGGGTTCGCCGGCGCCGCGCGCTCCACGCGCGGCCGCGTACGCCCGGCCCATCCTTTTGCCGCGGACGTTCCATGACCCGCCGCGGTCACGTCCGCTCACGTCGTTCGCGCACATCCCAGCCGCGCCGGCCACGTCAGGCCGCACCGCGTCATGCCGTGCCCCAGCGCGGGAGTGGAGGGAGCACACCGATGACCACTTCCAGCAAGCCGCCGAAACCTCACGGCAAGCGGCCCCGGCTCCTCCTCGGAGTCGCCGCGGCGCTCACCCTCGCCACCGGCGCCGGCCTCGCCGCGGCCGGCGCTCCCGGTCAGGACCAGCTGCGGTACGCCCAGGCGGGCCAGATGCGGCCGGGTCCGGAGCAGTTCGGCATGACCGAGCTCGCCCTGCTCCAGCTCGGACCGGCCGGGGCCCAGGCGCAGCCCAGCCCGTCCGGCGACTACCAGACCTTCACGAGCCAGACGGGCGCGGTGGACTCGCTGCAGGGCAGCAGCCTCACGGTGAACGGCCGCACCTACACGGTCGACGAGTCGACCAGGATCGTCGCCGACTACAAGGGCCTGCAGGGGATCCGGCAGGGCGACCAGGTCTGGGTCGTGGGCACGACGGGGAACAACCCGAGGGCGATCATCGTCGCGGACGCGAGCCGGCCGGCGCTGCCGGGTCACGGCGGAGGCGGGGCACCCCCGTCAGGGGCCCCGCAGACCCCGACCGCGCCCGCGACACCCAGCGAGACGGCGTCACCGGAGACCGTTACGCCCACCGAATGACGTCACTCGTGGCCCACGGGCGGGGACCACCGCGGCCCCCGCCCGCGTGGTCTCACGATGTGGCGAAGGTGAACCAGTTGAGGTTGACGAAGTCGGCCGGCTGGCCGCTGCTGAAGGTGAGGTAGACGGTGTGGGTGCCGGTGGTCGGCGCGATGTTGGCCGGGATGGTCGTCCAGGTCTGCCAGCCACCGGTGTTGCCGACGGCGAAGTCGCCGATGGGAGTGGCCGTCGGGCTGTCGAGCCGCACCTGTACGAGGCCGCTCACGCCGGCCGCCGCGCCGGAGGCGACCCTGGCCTTGAACTGCCGCGCCGCCGTCGAGCCGAAGTTGACGCCGTCATAGCGCAGCCAGTCGCCGTTGGAGATGTAGCCGACGTTCTGGCCGCCGCCGGCGTCCTGGGTCGTCTCCGTCTGCGTGCCGCTCTGCGCCTGGTACGCCTCCGCCTGGATGGTCGAGCGGGCGTCCACGCCACCCGGCGGGGGCGAGCTCGGCGGCGGGCTGCTGGTGGCGCCGCTCTGCCACACGGCCACGTAGTCGACCACCATCGGCCGTCCGGACACGGTGGCGGAGGTCGGCGTGGAGAACCCGGCGACGCCGTTGGGGAAGCCGCCGCCCATGGCGACGTTGAGCAGGATGAAGTATCCGGCGTGGGAGGTCATGTTCGACCAGGTCGTGGCGTCGAGCTGGCTCTGGCTGATGCTGTGGAACTGCTGGCCGTCCACGTACCAGCGGAGCTGGTTGGGGGTGACGCTGCGGTCCCACTCGAACCGGTAGGTGTGGAAGGCCGACTGGCAGGTCGAGCCCGGGCAGGCCCGGCTGGCGCCGATGCCGTTGGTCTCGCCGCACGCCCCGCCGGGGTTCACGCCGCAGTGCAGCACGCCCCAGACCGAGTTGATGCCGTTGACGTTCTCCATGATGTCGAACTCGCCGATGGCGGGCCAGTTCTGGTAGTTGCCGCGGTACGGCGAGCCCAGCGCCCAGAAGGCAGGCCAGTAGCCGAGGGCGGCGTCGCCGGTGACGTTCGGCATCTGGATGCGCCCCTCGATGCGCAGGATGCGCCCGGCCTCGGGCTTGAAGTCCGTACGACGGGTCTCGATGCGGGCCGATGTCCAGTTCTGACCGCTGCCGATCGGGGTGATGCGCAGGTTGCCGGAGCCGTCCAGGCTGACGTTGGCCGGGTTGGCCGTGTAGTTCTGGATCTCGCCGGTGCCCCAGTTCGAGGGACCTCCGGGGTACGAGTGGCCAGTGTCGATGATCCAGTTGGTGGACGACGGGAGCGAGCCGGCCGCGCCGGTGAAGTCGTCCGACCAGACGAGCGACCAGCCGGACGGCGTCCCCGGGACGGACGCGTCGGCGGGCCGTACGGCGAGGGCCATGACCGCGGCGGCCGCGGCGAGCAACGCCAGCATCGAGCGCCGCCATGGGGAGTGGAGCACACGCATGAGTACCTCTCTCCTCGGTCCGGTCGTCGCGGCGGGGGATGGGGGGTGCGGGCGGCCTCACGGAGCGGAGACGGCAGAGGTCTGCCGGAAGGCCGGACGGCGGCGTCCGGAGAGGGTCGTGAGAGCCCGCGCACCGCGACCGCGGACCACTTGAGCGCCACTGTCCCCTCTGGGTCTCACTGGCGTCAAGAGGGTCTGTGAAATTCAAGAGAGCGTTCTCTCAACCAAATCACTTGTGAGCCACTTCAAGCGAGAGCGCTCTCCCCTACGGAGACCGATCGCCGTTTCCCGTCGCGGACAGCGGACATGCCGGTGCCCACCCCCAGGGGGCTGGGGGTGGGCGCCGGAGTCGATGGGGGTTACTTGAGGATCGGGAGGCGGCGGACCAGCGGGGTGGCGGCCCAGACCCTGCCGAGTCCGAGGGTGGTGCCGGCGCCGGCCAGGGTCAGGCCGATCAGGACGATGGCGTAGACGATGTGCTCGTCCATGAAGGGGTTGGTGGTCAGGGGGAGTTCGGCGGCCCACATCAGGAGCAGGAGCAGGGTGCCGGTGGTGGCGGCGATGCGCATGCCGATGCCGAGGATGAGGGCGGTGCCGATGCCGGCCAGGCCGGTCATGAACAGCCAGTCGACCCAGGGTTGTCCGGCGAGGGTGTTGAACAGGCCGCCGAAGGTGTTGTCGGCGGTGCCCTTGAGGAAGCCGGTGGTGGGGCTGCCGCCGTTGATCCAGGCCTTGGCGGCGGGGGTGGCGAAGCCGAAGCCGAACATCTTGTCCAGGAAGGCCCACAGGAACACCCAGCCGATGGCGATGCGGGCGGCGGCCCAGGCGTACCGGGCGGGGCCGGTGGCGGGGGCGGTGGTTGTCTGGGGCGCGGTGGTGGCGGCGTCGAGGTGGGTCCTCTGGTTACGCCTCTCGATGGTGGCCATGACCGGCCCCTTTCAACGTTTCGCGTCTTTGCTCTGTCTTTGACACCTCAAGCAAACCGCGATCACCGGCCCTGCCGCAGGAGCCGTACGACACGCCACGGTCATCCCGAAGTCCCGTGATCGTGGGACTTTCGGTCCAGGTGCGAGCAAACCGCGGGCATCGCGCCCACAGCGGCGGCCAGGTCAGGAGCCCCGGCCCCAGCGGTAGGCGCCGTAACCCATCAGCAGCAGGCTCACCCCGCCGGCCACGGCCCGCCAGGTGTTCCACGTGGTCCACCGGGACGAGTAGTCCGACCAGAGCCGGGCGGCGCTCTCGGCCAGGTCGCCGTGGGCCACCGCGGCGGCCAGGGCGTCGTTCATCGGCACGTTCACCGCGGCCGTCGTCAGGACCACGCCGACGGCGTAGACCGCGGCCGCGGCGAAGAACGGCCAGGCCGCGCCGGAGTGCGGGGTGGCCAGCAGGAAGGCGCCCGCCCCGGCGGCGGCGACCGGGGCGAGGACGAACGCCGCCAGGAACACCGGGTTCTGGATCTTGACGTTGATCGCGTTCATCGCGTCGATCGCCGAGGAGGCCGGCACCGCGTTCAGTCCCGGCATGACGCCCACCGAGAACCCGAAGAACGTGCCCGCCATCCCGGCGGTCATGAGCAGGGACAGGGCGGCGGAGGCGGCGGCGAGGAGGTACATCATGGTGATCAGCCAACCGGCGTACCGCTCCGGGCGACATCGTCGAGGATCTCGGCCGCATATCCGGGCGTCTACGATTCCCGGCATGGACGCGCTGGCCGATCTCCTGGACGGGCCCCGGGCGCGCGGGGCGTTCCTGCTGCGGGCGACGCTGAGCCCGCCCTGGTCGGTGCGCATCCAGGACGAGGCGCCGCTGTGCCTGGTCGCGATGGTGCGCGACCAGGCGTGGATCACCCCGGACGGGGAGCGGGCCGTACGGGTGGGGCCCGGCGACGTGGCCGTCGTGCGCGGGCCCGGCCACTACACGGTCGCCGACGATCCCGCGACCGCGCCGCAGGTCGTGATCCACCCCGGGCAGGTCTGCACCACGCCGGACGGCCACGGCATGTCGGCGGAGATGGCCCTTGGCACGCGCAACTGGGGCAACGACCCCGACGGTTCAGCCGTGATGCTCATCGGCACCTACCAGATGCGCGGCGCGGTCACCCATCGGCTGCTGGCGGCGCTGCCGACGCTGCTGGTGCTGAGCGGCGACTCCTGGGACGGCTCCCTGGTCACGCTGCTCGGCCGCGAGATCGTCAAGGACGAGCCGGGTCAGGAGGTGGTGCTCGACCGCCTGCTCGACCTGCTGCTGATCGCCGTGCTTCGGACCTGGTTCTCCCGCCCCGGCGCGCGGGCCCCGGGCTGGTACCGGGCGCACGGCGACCCGGTGGTGGGGCCGGCGCTGCGGATGTTGCACGCCGACCCGGCCCACCCCTGGACGGTCGCCGAGCTGGCCGGCCGGGCAGGGGTCTCCCGCGCCGCGCTGGCGCAGCGCTTCGGGCGGCTCGTCGGCGAGCCGCCGATGGCCTACCTGACCGGGCTGCGGCTGGCGCAGGCGGCCGACCTGCTGCGTGAGACGGACGCGACGCTCGAGGCGGTGGCCCGCCGGGTGGGGTACGGCACCGCCTTCGCGCTGAGCGCGGCCTTCAAGCGGGAACACGGCGTGAGCCCTCAGCGGTACCGCGAGAGCCTGAGACGCGCGACCGGCTGAAAGCCGCCGCTGGGGCGGCACGCCGTTCCCGGCGTGCCGCCCACCGCGGGCCGTTCGTCAGGGCCGTTCGTCAGGCCCTTTCATCAGGATGTGGCGAACGTGAACCAGTTGAGGTTGACGAAGTCGGCCGGCTGGCCGCTGCTGAAGGTGATGTAGACGGTGTGCCTGCCGGTGACGCCCGTGATGTTCGCGGGGATCGTCGTCCAGCTCTGCCAGCCGCCGGTGTTGCCGAGGGCGAAGTCGCCGATCGGGGCCGCCGTCGGGCTGTCGAGCCGCACCTGTACGAGGCCGCTCACGCCGCCCGCCGCGCCGGAGGCGACCCTGGCTTTGAACTGCCGTGCCGCGGTCGACCCGAAGTCGACGTTGTCGTAGCGCAGCCAGTCGCCGTTGCCGATGTAGGCGACGTTCTGGCCGCCGCCGGCGTCCTGGGTCGTCTCCGTCTGCGTGCCGCTCTGCGCCTGGTACGCCTCGGCCTGGATGGTCGAGCGGGCGTCCACCCCGCCCGGAGCGGGCGACGGGGATCCCGAAGGGGAAGGAGACGGGGACGGCGAGGGTGACGGGGAGGGTGACGGAGACGGCGAGGGCGACGGGGACGGCGAGGTGGACCCGCCCGCGCTGGTCGCGGTGGACCGGGCCGGCACGGTCAGGGTCCTGCCGTCCGAGAACCTCACCACCCTGGCCGACGTGCCGAAGTTGTGCGCGACGTACGTCCGGGTGGAGCCGCCCGCGAAGACGGCGGCGGTGGTGCTGTCGGCGGTCACGCCGGAGTCGACCGTGCCCATCCTGGCCAGGTTGTAGATCCAGTGGTAGGTGTGCGCGAGCGACTCGCCCGACTCGGGCGCCAGCGTCGTGTATCCGGCGTCCCACGCGCTCTTGGCCGCGGCCGGGTCGGCGAGCGCCTGGAACTGCCACACGACGTCCTTCCACTCGACGGCCGGGCCGCCGTTGTTCGCCTCCATCTCGGACAGGTTCTGCTTCACGTCGGCCTGGTAGAGCCCGTGGTAGAGCGACCCGCCGGTGACCGGCAGCATGTTGATCCCGTGGATCTCCTCGGGGTTGGCCGTCCACCAGGTCGAGTACGCCGCGCCGGAGCCCCAGATCATGCCGGCCGTGTCGTGCCCGAACCCGGCGGGGAAGACCGCGTCGTCCTTGTCGAACCAGTACTGCGCGATGGCCGACGACTGGGTCGTGTAGAGGTAGACGCCGAGGTCACGCAGGGCGGTGTCACCCGTCGCCGCGCCGAGGAGTATCGCCCCGGTCGCGAAGTTCATCGCCTCCGACGACGACTCCTCGTTGTTGCCCGCCGCGAACCCCTGGTGCCCCGACGCCCAGCCGTTGCCGGCGTACGGGTCGAAGTTGCGCAGGAACGGGAACCGGGTCTCCGACCTGTCCCCGTTGTTGGCGTCGGCGGCCAGGAGCTTGGCCATCGGCGCCCAGCTCGCCGCCCAGGACGAGTCGTACCTCGCCACGGTCGCGGCGGCCATCAGGTAGTAGCCGTAGTGGAAGTGGTGGTCGTTGACCTCGGTGTCGCTGCCGTACGAGGCCGGGTAGCCGGTGAGCACGCCCCACGTGGCGTCGTAGCGGAACTGCTCGGCTCCCCCGGCCGTGAACCAGCTCTCCAGCTCCCCCTTGAGCAGGCCGAGCAGCTTGTCGCGGGAGGTCGTGTCGCCGAGCTGGTCGGCGATCGGCACGAGCTGGGCGAGGCGGCCGAGCGCCTTGCCGGTCCAGTAGGTGTCGGTCGCGCCCTTCCACGGGTCGGCGGCGTTCGCCTCCTGCCTGACGTAGGTCCCGAGCCGCGTCCTGTCGTACGCGCCGAGGTCGGGGAGTGACGGCAGCACGCCGTGGAACGTCTGGGCGGTGGTGAACGACGTGCCCTCGCGCAGCTTCATCGTGCCGCGCGGCGAGACGTACGTGTACGACGTCAGCGGGCTGCTCGTGGCCAGCCACTGGTGGCGGTAGAGCGCCAGCAGCGTGCCGGTCTGCGTGCCCTCTTTAGCCGAGGTGGTCGCCGTGTAGGTGGTGGTGAGCCGCGCCGACGTCTCGTCGTACGACCAGGTCACCCTCGTGCCGGTGACGAAGCTGAAGGCGTACTTCGCGAACAGGTCGAGCGTCGAGGCGGACGCGTCGGGCAGCACGGCGACCGAGAAGTAGTTCTTCCCGCCGAGCGCGTCGGTCGCCACGGTGCCGCTGAGGCTCCAGTCGGTGCCGGACGGCCCGAAGATCCCGTAGTGGTGGCCGTTGACGGTGACGCCGAGGACGTTGCCCCGATCGGCCCAGACCGTGGGCGTGGCCACGAACGCGACCCGGGCGTCGCCGCCGCTCGGCGTCGCGTAGACGTACGGCAGGCCGTGGCCGATCGTCGCCTTCAGCGAGCGCGCGCCGTCCGACCAGTACGGCGTGACGGTCCAGTCGGACCAGTCGTCCACCTTGGTGTCGGGCGAGTTCAGGCCGGTCACGCCCAGCGTGAGGTCGCGGGCGTGCGGGAACTCGTACTGCCGGCCGTCGGAGCTGATCAACGGCGTGGTGGGGTAGCTGACCTCGAGCCCGCCGGCCACCGCACGGAAGGTCAGCGGGTGGCCGTACATGTTCTCCGAGTACGGGTTCGCGGCGTACCGCTGGAAGGCGAGCGACGACCACCAGTCGTTGGTGGGCACCTTGCGGGTGACGCTCGAGGTGACCTTGGGCGTGACCGGAGCGCCGGCGGAGTTGGCGGGACCGCTTGCTCCGGCGGGCAGGTCGGTGGTGTAGCCGCCCGCGCCGACCGGGACCGTGGCGGCACCGGCGGGCAGGGCGGGCAGGGACAGGGTGAGGGCGGTCAGGACGGCGAGGCCGAGGGTCCTGACAGGACGGAGTGGCATGTGCGACCTCCGCTGGGGGGTTAACGACTGCGGGAGGCGGAACTCCTGCCGGCCCGTAATCCGGCAGCAACGCTGGAAGCGCTCTCAGCGTCGCTGACGTTAAGCGGGATGCAACCCCTTGTCAACGGGGAGAGAAAGTTTCACGAAGATCGAGAAAACGCTCTCTCTTCGGGTTCGGCCCGCGGCCCGGCGACCGATCCGCACTCCGGCGACCCATCCCGCCGGGCCGTGACGGGACCCCCGCACGCTGCGCCGATAGCCGTGGGAGCGCTCTCACCAGCGGTTTCACCGTCTGGAGATAACGGCAATCGTTACTGATCCAGCCCTTGACGACCTCACGGCCGACTCCCACTCTTGTGCGAGAGCGCTCTCTTCAAGATCGATTACATATGCGGAACCCAAGGAGGGTTCATGGGCACTCCCCACCCGGGCCGCCGGGCCGTCCGGTTCGTCGCCCCCATGCTCGCCGCCTCCCTGCTCACGCTCACGGCGTGCGGCGGAGGCGGATCCGACACCGGGGCCGGCGGCGGCCAGTCCACCGAGAAGGTCAAACTCAGCGTCGGCCTCTTCGGCGACTTCGGCTTCAAGCCGCTGTACGAGGAGTTCAAGAAGACGCACCCGAACGTCGAGATCGAGGAGCGCCAGGCGGCGTTCGCCGACCACCACACGAACCTCGCCGCGCACCTGGCCACCGGGGCGGGCGCCGCGGACGTCGAGGCGATCGAGGTGGGCTACATCAGCCAGTTCACCTCGCAGCCCGACAAGTTCACCGACCTCAAGCAGTACGGCCTCGACAAGCGCCAGGGCGAGTACCTCGACTGGAAGTGGCAGCAGGGCCTGGCCCCCAGTGGCGCTCTCCTCGGCCTCGGCACCGACGTCGGCGGCCTGGCCATGTGCTACCGGACCGACCTGTTCGAGCAGGCCGGCCTGCCGAGCAAGCGCGACGAGGTGTCGGCCCTGTGGCCCACCTGGGAGCAGTACATCGAGACCGGCAGGAAGTTCGCCGCCAAGGCGCCCAAGGACGCCAAGTTCTTCGACAGCCCCGGCGAGATCTTCCGTGCCATCATCGCCCAGGCCCCCGTCGGCGTGTACGACGCGCAGGACAACATCGTCGTCGCCACCAACCCCGACGTGAAGAAGGCATGGGACCTGTCGATCCAGATGATCGACGCCGACCTGTCCGCCAAGATCGGGGCCTTCACGCCCGAGTGGAACACCGGCTTCGCCAAGGGCTCGTTCGCGACCGTGATCTGCCCCGCGTGGATGACCGCCTACATCCAGGACCAGGCCAAGGACTCGGCCGGCAAGTGGGACATCGCCACCGTCCCCGGCGGCGCGGGCAACTCCGGCGGCTCCCACCTCACGGTGCCCAAGCAGAGCAAGCACCCCAAGGAGGCCGCCGAGCTGATCGAGTTCCTGACCTCGGCGCAGAACCAGGCCGCGGTGTTCAAGGCGATCGGCAACTTCCCGTCGATCCCCTCGCTGTACGACCAGCCCGACATCCAGAACTTCACGAAGGACTTCTTCAACGACGCCCCCGTCGGCAAGATCTACTCCGACGCCGCGAAGAACCTCAAGCCGCAGCACCTCGGCCCCCGCGAGGGCGACGTGCGTACGGCCATCGGCAACGGTATCGGCCGGGTCGAGCAGGGCAAGCAGTCGCCCGACGAGGCGTGGGCCCAGGTCCTCAAGGACCTGGAAGCGATCAAGTAGCCCGTCGCCGGCAGGGCCCCCGGGCGACCACGCTCGGGGGCCCTCCCGAAGGAGGATCTCCCATGGCAACACCCCCGGGCGGGTCCGTGCGGACCGTGGCGCCCTCCCCCGGCGGCCCTCCGGCCGCACAGTCGTCCCCCAGCGGCCCTTCGGGCACGGGTGGTCCCGCCCCGGCGACGACGGCGTCGGGCTGGCGCTCCCGCCTGCACCGGCTGGACCGGCAGGCCTCGCCGTACGCGTACGTCGCGCCGTTCTTCCTGCTCTTCGCGGCCTTCGGCATCTTCCCGCTCATCTACACGGCCTGGGTGTCGCTGCACGACTGGAACCTGCTGAGCAGCGACAACCCGTTCATCGGCCTGGACAACTACACCGCGCTGTTCGCCGACGGCTACTTCTGGAACGCGGCGTTCAACACGCTGTCGATCGGCGTCCTGTCGGCGGTGCCGCAGCTGCTGCTCGCGCTCGTGCTCGCACACCTGCTGAACCGGCCGCTGCGGGCGCAGACGCTGTTCCGCATCACGCTCCTGCTGCCCAACGTGACCAGCGTGGTGGCCGTGGTGGTCATCTTCAGCCAGCTCTTCGGGCGCGACTTCGGCCTGATCAACATGGTCCTCGACTGGCTCGGGTTCGGCCGGATCAACTGGCAGGCGGGCGTGGCCAGCTCGCACGTCGCCATCGCGGTCATGATCATGTGGCGGTGGGCCGGCTACAACGCGCTCATCTACCTCGCCGCCATGCAGGCCGTGCCCAAGGAGATCTACGAGGCGGCGACCCTCGACGGCGCGTCCAGCCTCAGGCAGCTGTGGGGCATCACGCTCCCGATGATCCGGCCGACCGTCATCTTCACGGTCATCGTCACCACGATCGGGTCGATGCAGATCATCGCCGAGCCGCTGCTGTTCGGCGCGCAGGTCAGCAACGGCGCGGCGGCCACCGGCGGCACCGACCGCCAGTTCCAGACCCTCGCCCTCTACCTGTACGAGAAGGGTTTCCGCAGCTTCGAGTTCGGCTACGCCTCGGCGGCGGCGTGGATGATGTTCCTCCTCGTGGTGGTGGTCGTGGGCTTCAACTACCTCGTCGTCCGGCGCATGCGTGGAGGTCTGGATGTTTAAGGCGCTACGCGGGCATCCGCTCACCTATCTCACCCTCGTGGCGGTGGCGTTCTTCTCGGCGTTCCCGGTCTACTGGAGTGTGATCGTCGCCTCGCACGACAACGCGGCGCTGGCCGAGGTGCCGCCGCCACTGCTGCCCGGCGGCAACTTCTTCGCCAACGTGCAGCGGGTCTTCGACACCGCGCCGTTCGCGCTGGCGCTGCTCAACTCGTTCGTGGTCGCGGGGACGATCACCGTGTCGGTGATGTTCTTCTCCACGCTGGCCGGCTTCGCGTTCGCCAAGCTGCGCTTCCGCGGGCGCAACGCGCTCCTGCTGATGACCGTCGTGACGATGATGGTCCCCACGCAGCTCGGCATCATCCCGCTCTACATGCTGATGATCAAGCTGGAGTGGACCGGCACGATGTACGCCGTGATCGTCCCGGCGCTGGTCAACGCGTTCGGCGTGTTCTTCATGACGCAGTACCTGAGCCGCGCGCTGCCCACCGAGCTGCTGGAGGCCGGCCGGATCGACGGGTGCAGCACGGCCCGGCTGTTCTGGCACGTCGTGCTCCCCGCCGCCCGGCCGGCGGCGGCGGTGCTCGGAATGCTCACGTTCATGACGGCCTGGAATGATTACTTCTGGCCATTGGTCGTCCTCACCCCCGACAATCCAACCGTGCAGGTCGCGCTGTCGCAGCTCGCCAGCGGCTACGTGCGGGACTTCACGCTCGGCCTCACGGGCACGGCGGTCGCGACCCTGCCGCTGGTGCTCATCTTCGTCCTGCTCGGCAAACAGATCATCGGAGGAATCATGCAGGGAGCTGTGAAGGGTTGACATCCTCCCGGCCCTGCAGGGCCCGGATTCCAACCGTTGCCGGTCAGACTTCCTGCTTCGCTGCCGGTTGCCCCGTCCGAGAGGACTCTCGTTGAGGTCTTACACCAGCTCCACAGGCGTTTCACCTCTCCGCCAGCCCGGCGGCGAGGATGTTCGTGGCGGCGTTGACGTCCCGGTCATGGGTTGCGCCACAGGCGCACTGCCAGGTCCGGACGTTCAGCGGCATCGACCCGGCCAGCACCCCGCAGGCGGAACACAGCTTGGAGGAGGGGAACCACCGGTCCACGACCAGCAACTCCCGCCCATACCAGGCCGTTTTGTACTCCAGCATCGACCGCAGGTGTCGCCAGGAGGCGTCGGAGATCGCCCGGGCGAGGCAGTGGTTGCGGACCATGGTGCGGACGGTCAGGTCCTCGATCACGACCGCTTGGTTCTCGCGGACGAGCCGAGTCGAAAGCTTGTGCAGGAAGTCCCGGCGGCGGTCGCTGATCCGCGCGTACACGCGGGCGACCCTGAGCCGGGCCTTGGCCCGGTTCGCGCTGCCCTTGGCTTTGCGGGCCAGCGACCGCTGCGCCTTGGCCAGGCGCTTGCGGTCGGCCCACTCATGCCGAGGGTTGGCGACCTTGCCGTCCTCGTCGGTCAGGCCGTCGATCGGCCGGGACAGGGTGACCAGCGCGCTGATCCCCGCGTCCACCCCGACCACGTGCTCGGTGGTGGCCAGAGGCGGGATCTTCTCCTCCACGAGGATGGACACGAACCACCGCCCGGCCGCATCCCGGGAGACGGTCACCGTGGACGGGTCCGCGCCTTCCGGCAGCGGACGCGACCACACGATGTCCAGCGGGTCGTCCATCTTCGCCAGCCACAGCCGGCCGTTCCGCCAGCGGAACGCGCTGCGGGTGTACTCCGCCGAGGCCCGCGACTTCTTGCGCGACTTGAACGTGGGGTACCTGGCCCGGCGCGCGAAGAAGTTCGCGAACCCCGCGTGCAGGTGCCGCAGGGCTTGCTGCAACGGCACGCAGGACACCTCGCCCAGGAACGCCAACTCGGGTGTCTTCTTCCACAGGGTGAGCGCGGCCGAGGACTCCGCGTAGGACACACGGCGGCCCTGCAGCGTGTAGGCGCGGGTCCGTTCCTCCAGGGCCTTGTTGTAGACCAGGCGCACACACCCGAAGGTCCGGGCAAGCTCGCCGGCCTGCTCCGGGGTCGGGTAGAAGCGGTACTTGTAGGCCCGCTTCACGATCCGCGCCATGCCGCACATCATGCCACTCGATCAGGTTGCGGATCGCATGTTTGTTCGTATGGCGATTCGCCTGGCGGCGAAACGCCTACCCCTGCCCTGCTCCGCAGGGCTCCGATTCCTCCCCCGCCTGAAGGCGGGGTTTCCTCGGAGGTTAGTGATGACCGCGACGACCATGGCTGCTCGGGGGACCGGATCGTCCAAGTTGGTTTTCCCTGACGGCTTCGTCTGGGGCGCCGCCACGGCGGCCTACCAGATCGAGGGCGCCGCCGCCGAGGACGGCAGGGGCCCCTCGATCTGGGACACGTTCTCGAAGGTCCCGGGCAACGTGGCCGACGGCCACACCGGCGACGTCGCCTGCGACCACTACCACCGGTACGCCGACGACGTCCGGCTCATGGCCGGTCTGGGCCTGGCGGCGTACCGGTTCTCGGTGGCCTGGCCGCGGATCCTGCCCACCGGGGCGGGGCGGGTCAACGCCGCCGGCCTCGATTTCTACGACCGCCTGGTGGACGAGCTGCTCGCCCACGGCATCACGCCCTACCCGACGCTGTACCACTGGGATCTGCCGCAGGCGCTGGAGGACGCCGGCGGCTGGGCCGTACGGGACACGGCTCAGCGCTTCGCCGACTACGCCGCCGTCGTGCACGAGCGGCTCGGCGACCGCGTCCGCACGTGGACCACGCTGAACGAGCCGTGGGTGGCCGCCTTCCTCGGCTACTGCTCCGGCGTCCACGCCCCGGGCAGACGCGACCCGGCGGCCGCGTTCCGCGCGGCCCACCACCTGCTGCTCGGCCACGGGCTGGCGGCGCAGTCCCTGCGCGCGGCCGGGGCCGCCGAGATCGCGCTCACCCTCAACCTCGCGCCGATCATCCAGACGGACGACGGCCAGGAGGAGGCCGCCCGCGTGGACGCGCTGATGAACCGGCAGTTCCTCGACCCGGCGCTGCGGGGCCGCTACCCGGAGGAGGTGCTGGAGATCGCCGCGCGCCACGGCGGCCTCGACCACATCGGCGACGGCGACCTGGCCGTCATCCACCAGCCGATCGACCTGCTCGGCATCAACTACTACAACCCGTCCTTCGTGTCGGCCCGGCCGGGCGAGCCGGCCAACCCCGCCTTCCCCGGCACCGAGGGCGTCCGGTTCGAGCCGCCGACCGGCCCGACGACCGCGATGGACTGGCCCATCGAGCCGTCCGGCCTGGAGACCCTGCTCGTACGGCTGTCGCGCGACTACCCCGAGGTCGGGCTGCTCGTCACGGAGAACGGCGCGGCCTTCGACGACCGGCCCGACGGCGATCGGGTGCACGACGACGACCGGATCGGCTACCTCGACGGACACCTGCGGGCGGCGCACGCCGCGATCGCCGCGGGAGCGGACCTGAGGGGTTATCTCGTATGGTCTCTCCTGGACAACTTCGAGTGGGCCTACGGCTACCACAAGAGGTTCGGCATCGTGTACATCGACTTCGAGACCCAGCGACGCGTTCCCAAGGACAGCGCGCTGTGGTATCGAGACGTCATCGCACGCAATGGGCTGGGGAGTGCCTGACGAACGCTTGATTTGTCAGGCACCGCAAGGGGGGAATGAATGAAACGACCCACTCTGGAGGCGGTGGCGGCGCGGGCAGGGGTTTCCCGCGCCACCGTCTCCCGGGTCGTCAACGGGCAGATGACGGTGACGCCGCAGATCAGGGATGCCGTGATGCGCGCCGTGGACGAGCTGGGATACGTGCCCAACTCGGCGGCGCGCAGCCTCGTCACCCAGCGGACCGACTCGATCGCGCTGGTCGTGTCGGAGCCGCCGACCAGGGTCTTCTCCGAGGACCCGATGTTCTCCACCGTCATCCGCTCGGCCAGTCTGGAACTCGAGGCCGCCGACCGGCAGGTCGTGCTCATGCTCGGCGGCTCGGCCCAGAGTCACGCGAGGATCGAGCGCTACATCGCCAGCGGCCACGTCGACGGGGTCATGCTGATCTCGATGCACGGCGCCGACCCGCTGCCCGCCGCCATCGCGCGGATGGGCGTCCCCGCAGTCTCGTACGGCAGGCCGGCGGTGCCGGTGCCCCTGCCGTACGTGGACAACGACAACGTGGGCGGCGCGGTGAAGGCGGTGCGCCACCTGCTGGACAGCGGACGGCGGCGCATCGCCACGATCGCCGGGCCGCAGGACATGATCGGCGGCCAGGACCGGCTCACGGGCTACCGTGACGCCCTGCGCGAGTCCGACCGGCGGTCGATCGTCGCCGTCGGCGACTTCACCCGGGAGTCCGGCGCCGTCGCGATGCGTCATCTGCTGCAGGACGACCCGAACCTGGACGCCGTCTTCGTCGCCAACGACCTCATGGCCATCGGGGCGCTGCAGACCCTGCGTCAGGCGGGCCGCCGGGTGCCGGACGACGTGGCGGTCGTCGGGTTCGACGACATCGAGGCGGCCCGCTACACCGAGCCCCCGCTGACCACGATCAGGCACCCGATCATCGAGCAGGCCGCCGCGATGGTCCGGCTGCTGCTGGGGCTGTTCCAGGGCGGCCCGACGGACCCCGTGATCCTCCCGACCGAACTCGTCGTCCGGGGCTCCGCCTGAGCGATCCCGGTGGTCAGGACGCCGTGGTCAGGACGCCGTGGTCAGCGACTCGACCGGCAGACCGGCCTCGACCCAGTCCTGGATGCCCTCCCGGTACTTGCGCACGTCGGTGTACCCGAGCGCGGTCAGCCGGTTGGCCACGGCCTGACTGTTGGCGCAGGACGGGTTCGAGCAGTAGGTGACGATCGGCGCGTTCTTGTCCGGCAGCAGTTCCGCGGCCCGCTCGGCGACCTCGGACTCGGTCAGCGGGATCGCGCCCGGAAGGTGCTGCCGGGCGTAGTAGTCGCCGCCGAGCGCGTCGACGACGGTGACGGCGCCCGCGTCGATGGCGGCCTTGAGCTCGTCCCTGCCGATGAGAGCGGTCATTGCGTCCTCCAATTAACTGGACTACAGTCCGTTTGCGTGAACACCCCGGAAATTACCGGACCGCAGTCCGGTTCGTCAAGAGACCTCACCTCCCTGATGGCGGACCCGCCCCGCGAGCGCGCGGACGCGGCCCGCAACCGGCGACGGGTGCTGGAGGCGGCGGCGAGGCTGTTCCGCGAGCACGGAGTCGAAGCGGTCTCGATGGACGCGGTGGCGGCGGAGGCCGGGGTGGGCAAGGGCACGCTGTTCCGTCGGTTCGGGGACAAGTCGGGACTCGTGGCGGCCCTGCTCGACGACAAGGAACGGGAACTGCAGGAGCGCATCCTGTCCGGGCCGCCGCCGCTGGGGCCCGGCGCCTCACCCGCCGACCGGGTGCGCGCGTTCGTGGCGGCCTACGCCGGCTATCTCTTCGGGCACCTCGACCTGCTGCGCGTGTCGGAGACCGCGAGCCCGGGCGCCCGCTATCGGATCGGCGCCTACCGTTTCTGGCACCGCCACCTGGCGATCCTGCTGGCCGAGGCGCGACCGGAGGCGGACGCCGGCTACCTCGCCCACGCGCTGCTCGCCCCGCTCGCGGCCGAGCACGTCACCGCCGTGCTGCGGGAGTGCGACGCCGCGCGGGTCGCGGCCGGCCTCGCCGTCCTCGCGGACGCCCTGGTCGCCGACCGGCCGTAACACCCGGGGCACTGGCCGCCGACCGGCCCGGTCCTCGCCGGGAGCCGGACCGGGCCAGACCCGAGCGATCCATGGTGCCGGCAGAGCGAGCGTGTGATCGCGAGGGCCTGCTCGGAGACGACCCCTGCAACAAGGCGCCCGTGGCACCCTTGCTCACACAAAGCTGTGCCCCGGCTGCGTACCGTAGCAGAGGCAACACCGGGGCTTATGTCACTCACAGTAGCACAGGGGGCACGAGCGCGAAATGGAAGAGGCCGAGGCCATACAGCTGCGGGAGGTGCTGTCGATCGCTCGTATCGCCGAATACGAGGCACGGTGCGACGGACAGACCATGGCCGCGCTGCGCCTGCACTGCTGGAACACGGAGATCTGCGCGGCCTTCTACGGCCCACTGCAGTACCTGGAGGTCGCGCTGCGCAGCGTCCTCAGCCGCGAGTTGATGAGGCTGTTCCAGCGGGCCGACTGGTGGGAGGATGCCGACCTGCACTTCGGCGCCCAGCGCAAGATCAGTGAGGCCCGTGATCAACTGCGCAGGCAAGGCCGTACGGCCACCGCCGACCAGCTTGAGAACGAACTGCCCTTCGGCTTCTGGGCCTCCCTGCTCGGCCCCGGCAACAACTACGACCAACGCCTGTGGCGTACGGCCCTGCACCGGGCCTTCCCCGGCTACCAAGGCGGGCGCAGGGAACTGCACCGCAGCCTCGACCACCTACGCGTGCTGCGCAACAAAATCGCTCACCACTGCCTGATCTACCACCGCCATCTGCAAGCCGATCACCACACCATCCTGCAGTGCCTCGGCTACATCGACGCCGGCCTCGCCGGCTGGGTCGACCGCTACAGCCGCGTACCCGGCGTTCTCGCCTGCCGACCGTAACCTCGGTACGTATGTCGGCCCGGCTTCAGGCGAGCGCCTCGGTGATGCGGCCGAGCGCGTCGAAGGGCGCCAGGCCGTACGCGGAGAAGTCGACGGCCCCGGCCCCCGCCGTACGGGCGGCGCGGACCTTGGCGGCCAGCCGGTCGGCGGAGTCGGTGTCCGGGGCGCCGGGGCGCAGCACGACCCTCAGCTCGGGGTTCTTGCCCACCGACCGGCGGTAGGCCGCGACGTCGTCGGCCACCCGGGCGGAGTCCCTGGCGTACCCGAGGACCGCGAACGACGGGACCAGGTCGCCGAGCGCCACCAGGTCGATCCCGAGCTGCCAGGAGTCGTGCGCGGCCAGACCGGCCGAGGGCAGTCCGTGGGCCTGGCCCTTGACCGCGCCCGTCGCGTCCGTGAACGTCAGCCGTGCGCCTTCGGCCCTCACGGCCGCCGCCACCTCGCCGACCAGCGACGTGACGCTCTCGGAGCGAGCCCGCGCGTACGCCACCGCTTCCGGGCCCGCGTAGGCCGTCAGCGCCGCCCGCGTGACCTCGCCCTCCGCGGGAGGATCGCCGTCGAGCACGCCTGCGACGATCCTGGCGCACTCCTGCCTGGCCACCTCGGCGTTCACCCCGAGGTCGGCGGCCCGGCGCATGCAGTGGGCGCAGAAGCACAGGCCGAACAGGAAGGCGTCCATCGGGCCGAGCGCCACGAAGCACCGATCGCTTGAGAAGGGCCCGAAGTGCAGCGACTCCGCGACGACCGTGTCCACCCCCTGCCGCGCGACGGCCCGCGCCAGCGCCACCGCGTACGCCCGCACGTCGGGGTGCGAGGGGCACAGGTCGGCCGGGGAGCCGTGGTCGCTGAAGCAGTTCTCCACGGTCACGTCCGGGCAGGCCAGGCCGAGCGTGGCGTTGCGCAGGAACACCGTCCAGCCGTGCAGCCGCATCCCCCGGTCCGCGCAGGCCCGGCGCAGTTCGTCGAGGGGCCGGTCCTCCGCTCCCGGTTGCACGGGCGGGGTCAGGCGCAGCCCGCCGAACAGGTCGTCCGGCGGGGGGAAGTGGACGCCGTCGCGGCGCAGCGTCAGCCGCGAGGCGCCGTGCGGGGTCACATCCCTGGCCTGGTGGTAGGCCGCGGCCACCGCGACGCCTCGCACGCCGTACGCCGAGGCCCGGTCGAGCAGCCCGCGCACGCCCTCCGCGCGCAGGTCCTCGACGAAGACGTACAGGGCGCTGTCCATCGTCAACGGCCCGTGTACGCCACGAAGTCGATCTCGACGAGGATGTCCAGGAGATCGGAGCCCACGGTGGTGCGCACCGGGTAGGGCCGGGTGAAGTAGGTCTGGTAGGCCTCGTTGAACGCGGCGAAGTCCTCCTTCACATGCTGCAGGTGGACCGTCGCCTTCACCACGTCGTCGAACGTCAGGCCGTGAGCCTCAAGCACGGCCCCCAGGTTGCGCATGGTCCGGTGCGTCTGGGCCGCCACGTCGTCGCCCACGACCTCGCCGGTCCGCGGGTCCAGCGGGCCCATCCCGGAGGTGTAGAGGAAGTCGCCCGCCACCACGCCCTGCGAGTACGGCCCGATCGGCGGGGCGCCCTCGGCCGTACGGATCTCCTGCTTGCCAGCCATAGTCACCGCTCCGGAAGATCAGAAATACGTATTGATCAAATCAATCACGACGTCGTCGTCGTCCACCACGGGGATGACGCGCCACTTGTCGAAAGCCGTGCACGGATGGGAGAGCCCGAACGACACCAGGTCTCCCGGGCGCAGTCCGGCTTCGCCGCTGAGATAGGCGTGCTGGTCCCACAGCTTGACGACCGTCACCCCGGTCAGCGGCTCGGCCGGTTCCTCGCCCCCACCGCGCCGCACGGCCTTCGGCGAAGGCAGGTGCAGGTCGTACGGCACGTCCCGCTTGCCCATGCCGACCAGCACGAGGCCGGGCTCCGGCACGGACAGGACCTGGGCCCAGACCTCCAGCGCCGGCCGCAGTTCGCCCGTCAGCCGGTTGTACGGCGTGGTCTCGCGGTAGAAGCCGTCGTCGTGGGCGATGTAGGCGCCGCTGCGCAGCACCACGGTCGCGCCGAGCTCCGCGGTCAGCGGCGCGAGCTCCTCGGCCACCAGGTCGAACCACGAGCTTCCCCCGGCGGAGACCACCAGGGGACCGGCCACCCGCGGCGCCAGTGCCCGCGCCGCGCGCGCCAGGTCGCGCAGGTACGCGCGGACCTCGTCGGCAGTCCGCAGGGTGCCCTCGTATCCGGCGACCCCGGCCAGTTCGGTCCCCGGCGCCTCGCACAACGCCCCGGCCACCTCGAGCAGCTCGCCCTGGCCGCGGCAGCCGGTCCTGCCGCCCGGGTGGCCCAGCTCGACCAGCACCCGGAATGGCAGCTCGCCGGCCGTCTCGTCGAGCACGCGCACGCCCTCGATTGAGTCGGCGTAGCAGAGGAACTCGAAGCGGCCGATCTCGCCGGCCAGCAGGCGCAGGGCGCCCCGGTCGAGGATCTCGTTGGCCAGCAGCACCCGGGGGACGCCGAAGGAGCGGTGGACGAGCACCTGGCTCGCCGTGGCGGCGGTGACCCCCCAGGCTCCGGCGTCGAGCTGGGCCCGGACGAGCTGGGGCGACATCGTGGTCTTGGCGTGCGGCGCGAGGGCGAGCCCGTGCCGGCCGGCGAAGTCGGCGAGCGTCGCGATGTTGTGGTCGAGGGCCGAGCGCCTCGCCACCATGACCGGCCAGGTGAACGAGCCGTCGAACAGGGAGTGCCCCGCCGCGGCGAACTCCCGTCCGCTGACCGGCTCGCCCGGCCACAGGAAACCACGCGTACGCGCGTCGACGACGATCTCCGGGAGCTCCCGCGGCCGCGCCGTGTCCTGCTCGGACTGCTCGGACTGCTCGAAGGAGTGCTCCGAGGAGTGCTGCGGGGCGCGCTCCGGGGGGCCGTCCGCGAAACCCACGCCGCCCCCTCGCTGTCCCGGTTCAGACCACCTCGTGGATCGTACTGGACCACGCCTGCGGTGGCGGACTCCGCGCCGTCTCCGCGCCGTCTCCGCGCCGTCACCGGGCCGTCACCGGGCCGTCACCGGGCCGTCACCGGGCCGTCTCCGGGCCGTCTCCGGGCCGTCCGGAGCAGCGGCGCACGAACTGGAACGCGCCGAATCGTCGTAGGGGATCGCTACAGTGCCGTCCGGCAGTGCGCACGAGTTCCGCGGCGATCACGGATGGGACCGAAATGAGCGAGGATCCACGACTCGCACGGGCCGGCGCTCTCTATGAGCAGGCGGTCTTCGGCGGCGACGCCTCGGGTCTTCCCGAGGCCGAACGGGGGTTGGACGCGGTGGAGGCCGACCTCGCCCTGGCCCGCGGCCGGGTCGCCCATGCGCGGTTCCTGGAGGACCGCGAGGAGGACCCCCGCGAGCTCGAGCTCTTCGAGCGGGCCGCCGATCTCTACCGGCGGCTCGGCGACGTACGCGGCGAGGGCGAGGCGCTCTTCTGGGTCGGCTGTTTCCACCAGGTCGTGCGGCACGACGACGAGGCGGCCGGGGCTCCGTTGCGGCGGTCGCACGAGCTCGCGGCGGCGGCCGGCGACACGCTGACGATGTCCTACGCGCTCAGGCATCTGGGCATCGCCGAGCACGTGGCCGGGCGGCTGGAGGCGGCGCGGGAACGGCTGGAGGAGTCGGTGCGGCTGCGCCGGGAGATCGGTTTCCTGCCGGGTGTCGCCGCCAACCTGGTCGGGCTGGCCCACATCGCCGCCGCGGAGAACCGCCGGGACCACGCCATGCGGCTGCTCGACGAGGCGGCCGACCTCGCGAAGGCGAGCGGGGCCCGGGGCATCGCCCGGCACGTGGAACAGGCGCGCACCGCCCTGTGACCACCGCCCTGTGACCACGGGCCTGTGACCACGGACCTATGACCACGGCCCGGCGGCCGGCGGGTCGCGCCGCGCCGGGCGATCCCGCCGAATGACCATCGTTCGATGACATGTTCGAGATAAGGTGTGATGGCCGTCACAGGGGAGTCCGACCGGGCCCATCCCCTGCGCCGGCGGGCTTCACGTTCCGCAGGCGGATCGAGCAGGCAGATCACCCGTGTCGAGGAGGAACCACCCATGACCGAGCCCAAGACCTACACCCTTGAGGTGCCCGGCTGCGTTCTGCACTACGACGTGCGCGAGGCCGAGGAAACGACGGAGCCGGTTCTGCTGCTGATCGGATCACCGATGGACGCCGCCGGATTCGCCGCCCTGGCGCGGCACTTCCCGGACCGTACGGTGGTGACCTACGACCCGCGCGGGAGCGGGCGGAGCACGCGGACCGGCGACGCCGGGGAGTCGACGCCCGAACTGCACGCCGACGACCTGCACCGGCTGATCGACGCGGTCGGAGGCGGGCCGGTGGACATCTTCGCCAGCAGCGGAGGCGCGGTCAACAGCCTCGCGCTGGTGAGCCGGCATCCGGAGCAGGTGCGCACGCTCGTGGCGCACGAGCCCCCGACCGCCCAGGTGCTGCCGGACCGGGAGCAGGCGCTGGCCGCCGTGGCCGACATCCGGCGGACGTACGACCGGGAGGGTTTCGGCCCGGCGATGGTGAAGTTCTTCGCGATCGTGGGTCACCAGGGCGAGATCCCGGCGGACTTCGCCGACCAGCCCCGGCCGAACCCGGCCGAGTTCGGGCTGCCGGCGGAGGACGACGGTTCGCGGGACGACGTGATGTTCGCGCAGAACCTGATCACCTGCACGCACTACGAGCCCGACTTCGAGGCGCTGCGCGCGGCCCCGACCCGCGTCGTCCTCGGCGTGGGCGTCGAGTCGGAGGGACAGCTGGCCAGCCGCGCGGGCACGGCGATCGCCGAGCGGCTCGGCGGCAAGCCCGTGATCTTCCCGAGCAACCACGGCGGGTTCCTCGACGACACGTACGGCGTGCCGGGCGACCCGGACAACTTCGCCGTCACGCTGCGTCAGGTCCTGACCGAGCAGGCGTAGGCGGCCACGCTGCGCCAGGTCCTCACCGAGCAGGCGCAGGCGACCCAGGAGCGCAGGCGGCCACGCTGCGCCGGGTTCTCGTCGAGCAGGCGTAGACGGCTCAGGGGCGCAGGGCGCGGCCGGGGGTGGCCCCGGTGAGTGCGCCGCCGCGAAGCACCGGCACGCCGCCGACGAGCACGTCGTCCACGCCCACGGCGAGCGACCGGGGCTCGTCGTAGGTCGCCGTGTCCGCCACCGTGGCCGGGTCGACGACGATCAGGTCCGCGACCTGGCCGGCACGTACGAGGCCGCGGTCGGGCAGCCGGAAGCGGCGCGCCGGGTGGGAGGCCAGGTGCACGGCGGCCTGTTCCCAGGTGAGGTCGCCGAGCTCGCGCACGTGTCGGCCGAGGTAGCGGGCGAACGCGCCGAAGCCGCGCGGGTGCGGATGGCCGCCCACGTAGATGCCGTCGGAGCCGCCGGTGTGGGCGGGGTGGCGCATGACCGCCCGCACCGACTCCTCCCCCGCCGGTCCCTCGTCGGGGCGCGCCCGCACGCAGCCCGCCTCGAGCCGGGTCTCGGCCAGCAGCACCCGGCAGAACTCCGCCGCCGTCGCGCCGTACTCCGCCGCGGCGGCGGGCAGGGTCATCCCCTCGGCCCACTCGAAGCCGGGGGCGTGCGAGAGCGTGATACGCGGCCACAGGTCGTCGCGATCCGCCCACTCCGCGGCGAGACGTTCGCGTTCCGAGGACAGCATCGCCACGGCCCGGCCGGGATCGGCGGCGGGCACCCACGGCGGCAGCGTCACCATCGCCAGGATCGTGCTGGCGCGCAGGTAGGGATAGGTGTCGAAGGTCAGGTCGACGTCCTGCCGCCGGGCGTCCTCGACCAGCGGCAGCAGGGTGGACGCCGGGCCGTGGAGATGCGAGACGTGCACGGCCGCACCGGACCGCCGGGCGATCTCCACGACCTCCGCCACCCCCACCGGAGCCGACGCCCCGTAGGCGCGCATGTGGGTCACGTACGGCAGGCCGCCCAGCGGCGCGCACAACGCGGCCAGCTCGGCGGCGTCGGCGTACCGGCCGGGGGCGTACTCCAGGCCCGACGACAGGCCGGCCGCCCCTTCGGACAGGCCGGTCTCGACCCTGCGGAGCATGGACCGCGTCTCATCCTCGTCCGCGGCCCGCTCCGCGGGACCCATCACGTCGAACCGGATCGTCGCGTGCGGGAGCAGGTAGACGGTGTTGAGCGCGGTACTGCCGTCGTATCCGGCGAGCAGGTCGGCGACGCTCACCGGCCCGTCCACGTGCGGGTGCGCGCCGTTGACCGCCGCGAAGTAGCGGCTCGCGTACGCGAAGGCGGCCGGGGTGGTGGCCGGTGCGAACGACAGGCCGTCCTGCCCGAGCACGAAGGTCGTGACCCCCTGCCGCAGCGCGGCGTGCTGCACGAGAGGGTCGAACACGACGGCGTCGCCGTGCGCGTGGCAGTCGACGAGCCCCGGCAGCACGTGCCTGCCCGCCGCGTCGATCCGGACGTGGGCCTCGGCCGGGTCGAGGCGGCCCACCGCCTCGACCCGGCCCCCGCGCACGCCGACGTCGGCGCGGAACGCGGGGGCTCCGGTCCCGTCCACGACACGGCCGCCGCTGATCAGCACATCGAAGGTCACGTTCCCGATTAGATCAGTCGTACGGTCCGGGCACACGCGACGAAGCGGGGCAGTCGTCGGGCCGCACGACGGGCCTGCGCTCCAGCACCTCACGGGCGCGGGCGCGGGCGAGGTTCCAGCCGTTCCAGGGGTCCGGCTCGCGGAGGCCGTTGACCGCGACCACGTCGCTCAGCACGCAGCTGCGGTCCGGTTCGGGCAGGCGGTCCAGGATCGGCACGGCCTCCGCCCCCAGATCGCCCAGGTAGCCGTGGTCGAGCCGCTCGACACCCCGGATCGTGAGCTGGGTCTCGGCCACCCGCGCGTCGGGGTCCCAGACCGCGAACGCCAGCAGCGACACCCCGGTGAGCAGCACGAGCCCCCGGAAGAACCAGGACGTGCCGCCGCCGAACAGCCGCACCGCCCCAGCCGCGAGCACCAGCACGAACACCGCGCCGAGCCACCAGATCGTCGCCACCACCGAGGCCCGCAGCCGCGACAGGCCGTACGCGTCGGTGTAGAGGCCGATGCGATGCAGCGCCGAGGCGAGGATGACCAGCGTGAACGCGCACAGCAGGCCGAGCAGCACGGCGAGCACCCAGCGGTCGGCCCGGCCGCGCAGGCGCAGCAGGGCGACCGCGGCGGCCACGACGCCGAGCACGAAGAGACTGACCGTGACGAGTTCGAAGAAGCCCGACCTCGCGTACTCCGCGTAGGTGAGCCCCGCCGTCGACAGCACCCTGCGGCTTCCGCCGAACAGCACCGTGATCTGCACGGTCACGAACGCCGCGAACAGCAGGTTCAGCCCGGCCAGCGGGATCACCCACACCTGGCGCCCGAGGGACATCCGCAGGTCGGGCGCGGCGGGCTCGGCCACCGGGCGCAGGCCCACCAGCACCGCCGCCGCGGCCAGCACCGCGAACACGCAGAACACGAAGACCCGGTACGGCAGGCTCTGTGCCCATTCCGGCGTCCGCAGCAGGTCGCTGAGGAAGGCCGAGAAGACGGCGTCGGCGGAGGAGAACAGCAGGCCGAAGACGGCCAGCAGCACGACGGTCACGGCGGCGCTGACCAGCGTGGGCAGCATCCGCCGCCGCCGCGCCAGGGTACGGATCGGCCCGGCCAGGAACCACGGCGTCGGCAGCGCCGCGAGCGCCACCGAGATCCCTCCCCTGATCACGGCGAGCCAGCCCCGGCCACCGCCCGACAGCGCGAGGGATCCCACTCCGAACGCGGCCAGCAGCACCGGCCCGACCAGCCATTCGGCGTCGCGGAAGAGCGCCACGGAGACCAGCGCGTACGCCAGGAGGCCGAAGGCCAGGGTCCACGGGGTGACCCGGCCGCGGCGGAGCGGCAGCACCGCGGGGAACGCCGCCGCCCCCAACGCGACCGCCGTCAGCACGAGGCCCAGCCCCGCCGACGTGTACGGCAGGGTCACGGCGGCGACCAGGCCCGCCGCGGCGGCGGCCGGCAGCAGCCAGCGGGGGGCCTCCGGCAGGTCCGGCCTCGGGAACAGCGGCGGCGGCACGTAGGCGGGCGGCGGGGGATACCGCCCCGGCGCGTGCGCGCCGGGCACGGGGGGCACCGGCGGCATGGACGGCGTGGACGGCGTGAACGGCATGGACGGCATGGACGGCATGGACGGCATGGACGCCTCCGGGGAGACCTGCCGCGGCTGCGCGTGCCCCTGGACACGCGGGCCCGCCGGGTTCTCCGGAGGAGTGCCCCCCGGCGTGGCGGGAACCGGAGGCGGCGAGACGCTCACGCTGTGGACGGCCGCGGCCATGGTGGGAACGGACGATCCCGGTGGCCCCGGACGCGAACCGGGTTCGGTGCTCATGGTGACCGCCACCGGCACGGATGCCCCCTCGGGGGAACCGGACGCCGGCACGGCGGAACCGGACACGGTGCCTGTCGCGGGCGTGGGCCGGGTGGTGTACCACGGCGGCGGGGGCGCGCTCGCGGCCGTCGCCGCGGCCCGCCGGGCCGTCGACGAGCCGCGCGCCGCTCCCACGATCGCCCCGACGGCGGTGAACAGCGCCAAAGAGACGATGCCCAGGCTCCCCACGCCGAGGAAGACCGGGGCGATCAGCCCGGCGAGGAATCCCGCGAACATGCCGACGCCCGCCCCGAGAGCCGCCCGCGCCACGTGCCCGGCAGGGTCGTAGGGCACCCCGGCCCGCGGTGCGAACACCTGTCCCGGCACGCCGGCGCCTCCGGCCGGTGGAACCGGGTACGGCTGGTCCGCCCGGGCGCGGACGAGTCCCTGCCGCCGGGGATCCTCCCGGTCCTCGCCGCCGTCGCTGCCGGCGATGCCGTCCGGTGAGATGCCGAGGTCCCCCGCCCGATCGTGACCGGTCTCCGCGGTCCCGGTCCGCCGAGGCGGAGCCGGGGCCTCGCGGGAGGGCTCGAAGCTCTCCACCTGCCGCTCCCCGGATCGCCCATCACCGTCGGCGGTCACGGGCGAGGACGGCCACGCGTCCTCGCCCCGCGTGCCGAGGGCGTCCCCGTCACCCGTGCCGTCGCCGGAGGGGCGGTGCTCCCCTGCGCCGAGGTGACCGGCTTCGGCGCGTCCGGGCGGCGAAGAGACGCCGGCGGCCCGGAGAGGCTCCGGGCTCTCCGTGTGGCCGGCCTCGGGGCGCTCGTCCTCCTCGGCTCGCGCCCGGCCACCACGGGTTGCTTCGTGGGGGTGACCGTCCGCGTCTTCGCTTCCGGATGACCCTCCGGCCGCGGTGGCGCCGGCCCGGGCCGGGCCGATCCCGGCGGCTGCGGGTGAACCGACGACGTCCCCGTCGTGTCGTCCGACGGTGTGACCTCCGCCCGCCTCGATTTCCATGTTCCCCCTTCGTTCGCCGACGTGGACGGGTCCGTCCACGCTCTCCCCCGCCGCCGGCTCCCCCTGACGCGGCAGCGCCACGACCATCCGGCACCCCGGGGCCGTCCCCCGGCCTCTCCCCGCGGGCCGTCTCGCGACCGGGAGCGGGTCCGCCACCGAGATCGACCCGCCGTGCAGCTCGACGATCTCCTTGGCGATGGCCAGCCCGAGCCCGGCCCCGCCTGCGTCGGCGGCCCGCCCGGCGTCGAGGCGCGAGAAGCGCTCGAACACCCGGGCCCGCTCCGCCGGCGGGATGCCGGGGCCCTCGTCGGTGACGCCGATCTCCAGATTCGGCCCGGCGGCCCGCGCCTCCACCCGGACCGTGCCGCCGGACGGGCTGTGCCGTACGGCGTTGTCGAGCAGGTTGGCCAGCACCTGGGCGAGCAGGGCCGCGTCGGCCGACAGCGCCGTCCCCGGCGGGACGGCGCTCACCACCGTCACGTCGTCGCGCGCGAGAGCCGCCTCCGAGACGGCCTGGCGGCACAGTGACGCCAGGTCCAGCTCCTCCGGCTCGATCAGCCGCGCCCCCGAGTCGAGCCGCGACAGGTCGAGGAGCTGGGCCACCAGGCGGCCGAGCCGCTGCGTCTGGGCGAGGGCCGTGCCCAGGGTGTCGAGGTCGGGCGGCGTGACGCCGTCCACGACGTTCTCCAGCACGGCCTGCAGGCCGGTGATGGGCGTGCGCAGCTCGTGGCTGACGTTGGCCACCAGCTCGCGCCGTTGCCGGTCGACCTCGGCGAGGTCGGCCGCCATGGCGTTGAACGCCCGTGCCAGCTCCCCCACCTCGTCGCGGGACGTCGCCGTCACGCGCAGGCCGTACCGGCCCTTGGCGATCGTCTGCGCGGCGGCGGCCATCTCGCGCAGCGGCCGGATCATGCCGCGGGCGAGGAGCTGCACCATGATCAGCGCGAGCACGACGGCGATCGCGATCCTGAGATCCCTGGACAGGCCGGAGTTGATGCCGACCTCGTTGACGACGAACGCCGCGACCACGGCGAGCACGATCACGATGCCGAGCTTGACCTTGATCCGGCCGAGGAAGTCGAGCGGCCTCATCGCCTGGCTTTCTCCGTTGCGGTGCGCGTCACGGACGGACGAGCGCGTATCCAACGCCATGGACGGTACGGACGACCTCCGGGCCGAGCTTGCGGCGCAGCGCGCGGACGTGACTGTCCACGGTCCGGGTCGCGGCGGCCTCGGAGAAGCCCCAGATGTCCGACAGCAGCCGCTCGCGCTCGAATACGTGGCCGGGCCGCTCGGCGAGACGCCGCAGCAGGTCGAACTCGGTCCGGGTGAGCTGGGCCTCGGTCCCCCGGACGAACACGCGGCGCTCGGCCGTGTTGATCTCGACGTCGCCGATCCTGATCACCGTGTCCTCGTGGGCCAGCAGGCTCGCCCGCTCCACCCGCCGCAGCAGCGCGTGGATCCTCGCGACGAGCTCCCGCATGCTGAACGGCTTCGTGATGTAGTCGTCGGCGCCCACGCCCAGCCCGACCAGCACATCGGTCTCCTCGCCGAGCGCGGTGAGCATGAGCACCGGAACCGGCCGGGCCGCCTGCATCCTGCGGCACACCTCGAGCCCGTCCAGGCCCGGCAGCAGCCGGTCGAGGACGACGACGTCGGGCTCCGCCTTCGCGTAGGCCGCGAGCGCCGCCTCGCCGTCGCTCACGACGCGGACGTCGAAGCCCTCCGCCACGAGCCGGAGCCGTACGGCGTTGGCGATGGTGTCGTCGTCCTCGACGACGAGGACACGGCGTTGCTGCGGGGTTGCCATGCACGGAAGCGTAGATCCCCCCTGTGCAGAGCTGCCGTCCGGAAATGTGCAGATCCCGTGCACCGGAAACGTCGGCCGCCCGCGCTAGCGTGGCCATGTGGATCGGACGCTGCATGCGGAGGACTACCTGCGACGGCTCGGCCTGCGGTCGAGCGGCCCGCCGAGTGCGGAGGAGCTGTTCCGGCTCCAGGCGGCGCACGTCGAGCGGGTTCCGTACGAGAACCTGGAGATCTGGCTGGGCCGGCCGACCACGATCGACCCGGCCGAGTCGTGGCAGCGGATCATGCGCGGGCGCGGCGGATACTGCTGCCACCTGAACGGCGCGTTCTCGGTGCTCCTGCGGCTGCTGGGCTACGCGGTCACGCCGCACTTCGGCGGCGTCCAGGGCACGCCCGAGGAGCCCGCCGGGGCCACGGGCAACCACCTGGCCCTGACGGTGAGCGGCCTGCCGACGGACGCCAATCCCGGCGGGCGGTGGCTGGTCGACGCCGGGCTGGGCGACGCGATCCACGAGCCGATCCCGCTGGTCGAGGGCGTCTACCGGCAGGGCCCGTTCCGGTACGCCCTGCGCCGGTCGGAGGCCGAGCCGGGCGGCTGGCGGTTCGACCACGATCCGCGCGGCAGCTTCAGCGGCATGGACTTCCGTCCGGGACCGACGGAGATGGGCGCCTTCCAGACCACACACGAATGGCTGTCCACATCCCCCGAGTCGGGATTCGTCCGGGTCGCGTCCGTGCAGCGGCGCGACGCGGCCGGGGTCGACCTGCTCAGGGGGCTCGTGCTCACGCGCGTCGGTCTCCCGCCCACCGGAGGCGGGCCGGGCGCCTCGGTGACGCTGGAGCGCCGGGAGGACTACTTCGCCGCGCTCTCGGACGTCTACGGCATGACGCTGGACGACGTCTCCGCCGCGGAGAAGGACGCGCTGTGGTCCCGGCTACTCGCCGCCCACGAGGAGTGGCTGGCCGCCCGGCAGTCCGCCTGAGCCGGGGACGGCGCCCCGTCCGCACGATCCACGCCGGGCGCGCGCCCGTCCCACAAGGCCGCGTCAAGCGCCCTCGCGCACCGAATCCGCAGGTCATGGGTTTCGCTCCCGGGTTACGGGTAGCCCCGATATGACCAGGAAGGAGGCGCTAATGGACCGCCAGTCAAGGCCGGAGACCATGCGGGAGAACGACGTGATCGATCTCCTGATCCACCAGCACGCTCTCATCCGGGAGCTGTTCGACGAGGTCGACAGGTGCCAAGGGGAGGAGCGCAAGGAGGCCTTCAGCCGGCTCGTCCGCCTGCTCGCCGTTCACGAGACGGCGGAGGAGGAGATCGTCCACCCCTACGCGCGGCGCAAGCTGGTCGGCGGCGACACGATCGTGGACAACCGTCTGCAGGAGGAGGAAGAGGCGAAGGAACTGCTCAGCCGCCTCGACGACATGGACGTGACGACGGCGGAGTTCTCCCGGGAACTGGAGAGACTGCGGGCCGCCGTGTTCGCCCACGCCGCCGCCGAGGAGCGCTACGAGTTCTCCGAGCTCAAGGCGAGCACGTCCGAGGCCGAGCGCAAGGCCATGGGCGTGGGCGTCAAGGCCGTCGAGGCGATGGCACCCACGCACCCGCACCCCGGGGTCGAGTCGGCGACCGCGAACATCCTGATCGGGACGCCAATCGCGATCATGGATCGTGCCCGCGACCTGATCCGCAAGGCGATGGGCAAGCAGGAGTCCGGCGAAGGCTGATTTTCGGGCGTTCCGCCGCAGGGGGCGCGGCGGAACCGCCGAGGCCGGGGTCCGTGCCTCCGGACCGGAATCCCGGCCCACGTGAGTGCGCGGGCCGGGGCCGTCCGGGGCGCGCCCTCTGCACCGCGCCGCGCCGCGGCGCCGGATGGGAGACGATCAGTCCTTCCCAAGCGCCGCGGCGCGGTCGCCTCAGCGGGGGGCCAGGGCCGATGCTCCGGTCGCCACGGCCCGGGACCACCACACGCGTGCACGCCTCGGCGACGGCGTCGTTCGACGGACGACGAGGCCGTGCGTTTCCTCCCGGCGGCCGTTCGCGGAACTCGGCCCGGACTTCGGACGTTCTCCCAGCGACGCGGGACGACGCCCCGCGCGGGACCCGACACGAAAGGCCTGACGATGTCGCCACTGGGCAAGTACTACGTGGGCGCGGCGGTGGTGGCCGTGCTGGTCTTCATCCTTCCGGTGCCGGCGCTCCTGGCCTGGCTGATCGCGATCGGCGCGCTGGGAGCGCCGATCGTCGCCTACTTCATGCTGGACGAGTCGCAGCGGGCACGGCTGCGGCGCATCCGCCGGCGCCAGATCGGCGGCTGAGCGGCCTGTCCCACTGAGCAACTGTTCTACTGGGCAACTGTTCTACTGGGCAACTGTTCTACTGGGCAGCTGTTCTACTGGGCGGCTGCTCTACTGAGCGGCCTGCTCCAGACCTCGCGCACACCCCCGGCCGGGCGCCGTCACGGCGCCCGGCCGGTCGCGTTCAGGAGCCGGTGTTCAACGAGCCGGTGTCCTATGAGGCGGCGCTCACGAGGCGGTCGCGATCCTCCTGCGGACCCGGTCGGTGACGTTCCGCTCCAGGACGAACGACAGGAACGGGATCGTGCCCGCGACGAGCACGAGCAGCAGGTAGCCGACCGACCAGCGAGCCTTGATCAGGCCCAGGTTGATCGCGGCAACCAGATAGACCATGTACAGGAAGCCGTGGATCGGCCCGACGACCGCGACCATCGTGTTGTTGTCGAAACCGTACTTGACGACCATGCCGGCACACAGCACGAGCAGCATCACGCCGACGATGTAGGCCATGACGCGGTAGAAGTTGAGCGCGGATTCCACGTCGATCAATACCTCTGCTGGGTGCTGGGGAAACGGTCACCACACGATATCCGTGCGAGGCGGCGGTCCGGGCTCCAGGGCCCGTCAGGCCTCGGCGTGCGCGGCGGGCCCGGCCGGCTCCGCCTCCCGCCGCTCCTCCCGGTTCCGCCGCCCGCGCAGGGCGTCGCGGACGAAGTGGAACCACATGTACACGGCGAACAGCGCGAAGATCCACCACTGGAGGGCGTAAGCCAGGTTCCGCCAGGTGAAGCCGCCGCCCTGGGTCGGCGCGGACACGGCCACCGGCGTCGCGCGGGACGGCGGCTCCTGGGCGGTCACGACGACGAACCCGTCCCGCACCCGCGCGTCCGGCCACACGTTGATCAGCTCCGCCGTCGACACGGTCGCCACCTGGCCGCGCGGCAGGTTGCCGCTGCGCATCACGTCGTCGGTCTGCTCGGCCGGCCGCAGCCGTCCGGTCACCGTGACGGCGCCCTCGGGCACGGCCGCGGCGGGGTCGGCCGCCGTCGCGACCCAGCCGCGTACGACGGGGACGACCGTGCCGTCGGCGAGCCGCAGCGGGGTGAGCAGCCAGAATCCGCCCCCCCGGGCCGCCCTGCCGCCGGGGGCGCCGACGTCGGCGACCCGATCGGCCACCAGCAACTGGTTCGCGGCGTCGAAGGTCCCCGTGGCGGTCACTTTGCGGCTGATCGCGGCACCGCTGACGTGCCGGCCCACCTGGGTCAGTTCGGTGACGGCGACGGGCGCCGGGTCGGGGGCCCGCCGTGGGGCGCCCGACGCCTCGAAGACGCCGAGTTGCCAGCGGCCGAGGAAGGTGAAGGACACGAGCACCCCGATGACCAGCAGGTGCAGGGCCACCAGCCGGGGAGCCAGGAGGGTGCGGAGCATGGATACAACGCTATCCGCCGGTCGCACCGGTCCGGTATTCGCGCCGGTGTCACGGGCGACGGCGAGGAGGAGCCGCAAGTCAGCGCTACCAGAGGGCAAAATCCGACAAATCACAGCCGGGGCACATCGTGTGTCGCTAGAGTCTTGGTCATGTCCGACCCTCAGATCGACCCGGCCGGAAACACCCAGGCTTTCCGTGCCTTCGCGCAGCAGCAGGACACGGCGGCTTCCAGCGAGCAGCCGTCCCGCCTGCCGATTTGGATCGCCGTCGGCGCGGCGGTCGTCGTGATCCTCGCTGTGGTGGCCTACCTCCTGGTTCGCTGACATACCTGTACCAGCCGCCGACGACCGCGCCCGTCGGCGGCTTTGTCATGCCCGCGCGCCCCATCCAGGCGAACGGCCGGCCCGAAAACCGCCCGATGCGACGTAAGGTGACGGAGAGCCACAAACGTCCCCACAACGGCCAAGTGCCTTCTCTGGCCGTCACCGGATAGGCGCCACCACCGCGGGCTTAAGCCGCACTGTGCTGCCGGGCTGTGCTGCTGGACTGTCTTGCTGGACTGTGCTGCTGGACCGTGTTGCTGGGCTGTGCTGCTAGACCCCGGCGTACGGACGCGAATATATTGGACGAAGTTCCAATAGGACGGGGAGGACGCATGCCCAGTCCGGGCGTCACGATCATCGGTTCCGGGTTCGCCGGGCTCTGCATGGCCATCAAGCTGAAGGAGGCCGGCTACCACGACTTCGTGATCCTGGAGAAGGCCGGCGAGCTCGGCGGCACCTGGCGGGACAACACCTATCCCGGCTGCGCCTGCGACGTCCCCTCGCCGCTGTACTCCTTCTCGTTCGAGCTCAACCACGGCTGGTCGCGGCTGTTCTCCCCTCAGGAGGAGATCTGGGACTACATGCGGGCCTGCGCCCGCAAGTACGGCCTGGAGCCCCACCTGCGGTTCGGCACCGAGGTCTGCGGGCTGGAGTACGACGACGAGCGGGCCCTGTGGCGAGTGTCGACCGGCGACGGGGAGACCTTCGAAACCCACGCCGTCGTGTCCGGCATCGGCGCCCTGCACGTGCCGTCGCTCCCCGAGATCCCCGGCCGTGAGCGCTTCACCGGCACCGCGTTCCACTCCGCCCGGTGGGACCACTCCGCGGACCTGAACGGCAGGCGCGTCGCGGTCGTCGGCACCGGCGCGTCGGCGGTCCAGTTCGTCCCGGTCGTCGCCGAGCAGGCGAGCCGGCTCACCGTCTTCCAGCGCACCCCGCCGTGGATCCAGCCCAGACCGGACCTGCCGATCGACGGGCGGCTGAAGCGGGCCATGGAGACGCCGGTCGGCGCCCGCCTGCTGCGCGACGCCGTCTACTGGCTGCTGGAGGCCCGGGCCGTGGGCTTCACGATCAGCCCCCGGCTGATGAAGGCCCACCAGGCGTTGGCCGAGCGGCACCTGGCCCGGCAGGTGCCCGACCCCGCGCTGCACGCGAAGCTGACGCCCGACTACACCATCGGCTGCAAGCGCATCCTGCAGTCCAGCGACTACTATCCCGCTCTGACCAGGGACAACGTCGAGCTGGTCACCGACCGGATCACCGAGATCAGGGAGCGGTCGGTCGTGGACGCCGCGGGGCGCGAGCACGAGGTCGACGTGATCGTGTACGGCACGGGCTTCCGGGTGGTCGACTCCCTCAACGAGCAGCGGATCGTCGGCAGGAGCGGCGTCAAGATCCAGGACGCGTGGCGCGACGGCATCGAGGCCTACCACGGCGTCACCACCGCCGGCTTCCCCAACCTGTTCTTCCTGCTCGGCCCCAACACCGGCCTCGCGCACACCTCGGTCGTCTTCATGATCGAAGCGCAGGTCCGGTACGTCATGGACTGCCTGCGGCTGCTGTCGAAGACCAAGGCGAAGGCCCTGGACGTACGGCCGTCGGCGCAGCGGGCCTACAACGACCGCCTGCAGCGGCGGCTCGACCGGCTGGTCTGGAGCGAGGGCGGCTGCACCAGCTGGTATCTGGACGAGCACGGCAAGAACCGCACGCTCTGGCCTGGCTTCACCTTCGAGTACTGGGCACGCACCCGGAAGGTGAAGCCGGAGGCCTACGAGCTCATCGGCGCCCGAGGCTGACTAGAGGGCTGACCTGATCAGCGACGTGTGCTGACCACGAGGGCGCTGCCTCCGCCGCGCCGCGCGGGCTCGGCGACCGCCTGGACACGGCCGTTCCGCAGGAACTCCAGGCCGGTCGCCGCGCCGATCTCCCCCGCCGGCGGCCCGGGGACGTCCGTCAGCGTGTGACCGAGCGCGGTCAGCTCCGCGCCGTACCGCTCGGTGAACGCGGGCTCGGCCTGGGTGGCGGCGGTGTTGCGCTGCGAGGCGCGGGGCGCGGCCACGGCCTCCGGGAGCGACATGCCGAAGTCGAGCCGGTTCACCAGGATCTGCAGCACGGTCGTGATGATCGTCGCGCCGCCGGGTGAGCCGACGGCGAGCAGCGGCCCGCCGTCCTTGAGCACGATGGTGGGGGCCATGGACGACCTCGGGCGCTTGCCGGGCGCGGGCAGGTTCGGGTCGCCCGGCGCCGGGCCGAAGGTGAAGTCGGTCAGCTCGTTGTTGAGCAGGATGCCGCGGCCGGGCACCACGATGCCGCTGCCGCCGGTCTGCTCGATCGTGATGTTGTAGGCCGCCACGTCGCCCCAGCGGTCGGTCACCACGAGGTGGGTGGTCTCCGGCCCCTCCTTCTTCTCCTCGGGCGCCGAGGCCGCCGGAGCCGCGGAGGCGCACGAGGAGTAGGACCCGTCGGGCGACCCGGGCGCGGCGGGGTGCGCCATCGCCCGCGGGCCGATCAGGCAGGCGCGCTCCTTGGCGAACCCGTCGGAGAGCAGCTGATCCAGCGGCACGTCCACGTACGCCGGGTCGCCGACGTAGGCGTTGCGGTCGGCGAAGGCGAGCCGGGACGCCTCCAGGTATTCGTGCAGGCCGACCTTCGGGAGGGCCTCCAGGATCTTCAGCGCCTCCCCCACGGTCGATCCGCCGGACGACGGCGGCGCCATGCCGTACACGTCGAGGCCCTTGTACGTGACCTTGGTGGGCGGCCGTTCGAGCGCCCGGTAAGCCGTAAGGTCGGAGACCTCCATCAGGCCGGTCCTGACGTTCCTGGCGGCCCCCTGGCGCACCGGCGGCTTCTTCACGGTGGCGACGATCTCCCGCCCGAGCGCGCCGCCGTACAACCAGGCCGGGCCGCGGATGCCCAGCTCACGGTAGGTGCGCGCGAGGTCGGGGTTGCGGAAGACCGAGCCGACCGGCGGCGGCTGCCCGCCCGGCAGGTAGAGCGAGGCGGTCGAGGTGAAGTCGGCGAAGCGGCCGGCGTTCTGCTGCGTCTGGTCGTGGAACGTCTGGTCGACGACGAAGCCCTTCTCGGCGATCTCGATCGCGGGGCGCAGCGCCTGCCGCAGCGGCATCGTGCCGTACCGGCGCAGCGCCATGTCCCACTGCGCCACGCTGCCGGGGACGCCGACCGACAGCCCGCTGGTGACGGCCTCGTCGAACGGGATGCCCTCGAACGCCGTCGAGGTCATCGCCCGCGGGGCGGTCTCCCGCCCGTCGATCGTGGTCACCTTCCGCCTGCGGGCGTCGTAGTAGACGATGAAGCCGCCCCCGGCCAGCCCGGCCGAGTAGGGCTCGGTCACGCCCAGCGCCGCCGCCCCCGCCACCGCCGCGTCCATCGCGTTGCCGCCCTGGCGCAGCACCGAGAGCGCGGCCTTGCTCGCGTCGAGGTCCACGGTCGCCACGGCCCCGCCGTACCCCTCCGCGACCGGCCGCTTGACCTCCTGCGGAGGTGGAGGATGCACGCCGGCCCGGGCGGGCGGGGCGAGGAGGCCCGCCAGCGTGACCAGTCCCAGCGAAGTGACGACGACGCTCCTCATGCCTGGCACCTCCACCACACGCGCGATCACTCCAGCATGACTCACGGAGGTCAGAATCGCTGCGAGATTGTCCGCATTTGGACGTCCGGCCACTGCGCGGCCGGCCTGAGGAACGGGACTGAGGAGTTAGCGGGGAAACGAGCCGCCGTTCGCGTGAATGATGTTCGTCTCGCAGTGCCGACCACGATGAGGCAGGGCGACGGGCGACGCGGGGAGACCAGGCGAGCGGAACATACTCCGTCCGTCGTACGACCGACTGCGGCGGCCGGCGGATGCGGCCGCCTGCGACGATGGCCTAGCGTGCGGGTGTGCGCCCCGGTTCCGCGTTGTATCACCGCATCGATCCCGTCCTGCCGGTCATCGTCGGGATCGCCCAGGTGTTCCTGTCGATGGGCGCCCAATACTGGCAGCTGCGCAACCCCGACCTCGGGCGGGTGCCGCTGACATGGTGGGGTTACGCGCTGCTGCTGGTGGGGGCGTTCGCGATCGCGCTGCGCCGCCGGTACCCGGTCGCCGCGCTGACCGTCACGCTGACGGCGACCTCGGTCTACATGCTGTTCGACTACGCGTACGGGCCCGTGTTCCTCAGCCCGATCATCGTGATTTTCAACGCGGTGCTGTCCGGGCACCGCCGCGCGGCGTGGCTGTCGTCGACGGCGTTCTTCCTGTTCGTGGTCGCCTACGCCACCTGGCTCATCCCCCATCAGGCGAGTCTCTTCCACCACACCGCCGTCGCGGCGTACCTGCTGCTCACGCTGACCGTCGCGGAGTTCTACCGCGTGCGCCGCGAGCGCCTCGCCGAACGCGAGCGGGTCGAGCGGGAGGAGGCCAGGCGGCAGGCGAGCGAGGAACGACTGACCATGGCCCAGGAGCTGCACGACGTGCTCGCCCACAACATCTCGCTGATCCACGTCCAGGCGTCCACCGCACTGCACCTGCTGGACGACCACCCCGAGCAGGCCCGCACCGCGCTGAGCACGATCAAGCAGGCGTCCAAGGACGTGCTGACCGAGATGCGCGGCGTGCTCGACCTGCTCAGGGACGGCGCCCCGCGCTCCCCCACCGCCGGGATGGCCCACCTGGCCGACCTGACCGGGCGCAGCGGCCTGCAGGTCAGGCTGGAGGTCGCCGGGCGGGAACGCCCGCTGCCCGCGAGCGTCGACCGGGCCGGCTACCGGATCGTCCAGGAGTCGCTGACGAACGTCTCGCGCCACGCGCCCGGTTCGCGGGTGACCGTCCGCGTCGCGTACGCGCCGGAGGAGCTGGTCGTGGCGGTCGAGGACGACGGCGCGGGCGCGGCACGGGCCGAGACAAGCCTGGGCGGCGGCAACGGCATCCCCGGCATGCGGGAGCGGGCCGCCGCGCTCGGTGGGTCGCTGACGGCCGGCCCCCGGCCGGGCGGTGGCTTCCAGGTGCAGGCCCGCCTCCCCCTCCCCCCATCCGCCGGACTGAAGGAGCCGAATTGATACGCGTCCTGCTCGCCGACGACCAGGCGCTGGTACGGGCCGGGTTCCGGGCCCTGCTCGACGCGCAGGAGGGCATGACCGTCGTGGGCGAGGCCGGGGACGGCGAGCAGGCCGTCCAGCTCACCCGGGACCTGCGCCCCGACGTCGTGCTGATGGACATCCGCATGCCCGGCACCGACGGACTCACGGCCACCCGCCGCATCGGGGACGACCCCGCCCTCACCGACGTGAAGATCGTCATGCTCACCACGTTCGAGCTGGACGAGTACGTCTTCGAGGCCCTGCGCGGCGGCGCGAGCGGCTTCCTGGTCAAGGACACCGAGCCGGCCGAGCTGATCCAGGCCGTCCGGGTTGTGGCCTCCGGCGACGCGCTGCTGTCCCCCGGCGTGACGCGCAGGCTCATCGCCGAGTACGTCGCCCGCGCCAAGGAGCCGGGCATCGCGACCAGCCTCGACGCGCTGACCGATCGGGAGCGGGAGGTGCTCGCGCTCGTGGGCACCGGCATGACGAACGACGAGATCGCCACCCGGCTCTACATGTCCCCGGCGACGGCCAAGACCCACGTGAGCCGGACGATGACCAAGCTCCACGCCCGCGACCGGGCCCAGCTCGTGGTCATCGCGTACGAGTCGGGCCTGGTCAAGCCCGGCTGGCTATGAGGACCCGTCCTGAGGGCGCTCCTCCAGCACCGCGCGCAGGGCGGCGAGTGTCACGGCGGTCCGGGCGAGGTCGGCGGCGGGGACGGTGGCCGTGCGGGCGGCCAGCTCGTCCGCGACGGTGGGGCGTGCGGCGGCCAGGATCCGTGCGCCTTCCGGCGTGAGGCTGAGCACGGAGGACCGCCGGTCCTCCGGATGTGCCGCGCGCACGCACCAGCCCGCGCTCTCGAGCCGGTCGACCGCCTTGCTCACGGCGCCGACGGTGATGCCCACCTCGCGCACGATGTCGAGCACCCGGCACCCGGGGCGGCGGTCGATGATCTCCAGGAACTCGAACTGACCCAGGCTGACGCCGTGCTCGGCGCGCAGCCGGTCGCTCACCGCGTTGTACAGCCGGGTCTCCACGCGGACGAGGTCGACGAACAGGCGAGTGACATCCGTCACAGATACCGCTTTCATGGATTCCAAGGAATCATCTTCTCTGGAATCAGGTTGAGGGGTCACACAAGTGCATTACAAGTAATGCATTCTCTCACCCTCGATCCCCATGGAGGTCCGGATGACCCGCAAGCAGCGCGAGGCCGTCGACGCCCTGCACCGCAACGCTCCCGTCCACCCGAACCCGACGCTGGCGGAGCAGCGCGCCGGATTCGCCGGCGCCCTGTCCCGGCCCCGGCCCGACGACGTCGCGGTGCGCGAGACGGTGCTCGGCGGCCGTCCCGCGCTCGACCTGACCCCGGCCACCGCCACCGGTCGCGGGCGGCTGCTCTATCTCCACGGAGGCGGCTACGTCGTGGGGTCGCCCGGCACGCACACGGGGATCACCGCCCAGTTGGCGTCTCGTGCCCGGCTGCGCACGACGTCGCTGGACTACCGGCTGGCCCCCGAACACCCCTTCCCCGCAGCGGTGGACGACGGTCTCGCCGCCTACCGGGCACTGCTCGACGAGGGCGTACGACCGGAGGAACTGGTGCTCGCCGGAGACTCCGCCGGTGGCGGGCTCGCCGTCGCCACCCTGGTCGCGGCCCGCGACGCCGGCCTGCCTCAGCCGGCGGGCGCGGTCGTCTTCTCCCCGTGGGTCGACCTGACACTCGGCGGGCAGAGCATGAGCACGAAGAAGGAGGCCGACCCGATCTTCACCCCGGAGGCGATCCAGGCGTTCGCCACCCACTACCTGGCCGGCCAGGACCCCGCCCACCCACTGGCGAGTCCCGTGTTCGCCGACCTGCGGGGCCTGTCCCCGTTGCTGGTACAGGCCGGCTCGAACGAACTCCTGCTGGACGACGCCGTCCGGCTCGCCGCACGCGCCGCCGCGGACGACGTGGACGTCACGCTGCGGGTCTGGGCGCAGGTGCCGCACGTGTTCCAGAACCACTTCGGCCACCTCGACGAGGCCGACGAGGCGCTCGACGAGGCCGCCCGCTTCCTGTCCGTACGGGTGGAGGCCGGGCACGAGACACCTGGAGTGGGCTGACGTCCGGGCCCGACGGCGCCGCAGCGGGCCGCCGGGGCGCGCGGACCGGCGGTTCCACCGGCCCGCGGCGGCCCGGGCCGGCGGAACCGAGGGGGTGGGCCTCGATCCGCACCGGCGTGCGTGGAAGGCGGCCTTCACGTGGCCCTTCTAGCCGGCGAGCGGCTCCTGGAGCTCGGTGACCCACCGGGCGGGGTCCTCCCCGGCCTCCAGGTAGAGCTCCCTGGCGTACCCGGCGGAGCGGTCACCGCCGTCGGCGATCCACTGCGCCAGCGTCTGCGCGGTCGGGAGGACGTCGTCCATCGGCCCCCGGTGCACGATCGTGGCCGCCCGTTCGATCGCGGGCAGGTCCACGACCGCGAAGTCGTGCCCGTCCTCCGTCGCCACCGCGACCGGCATCGCGGCGTGCGCGAGGATGCCGTCGCCGCCGGGGACGTCCTCGTAGTAGGCGATCCCCGGCCCCACCGGGGTCACCCCGGCCTCGGCCAGTCTGCGGCACAACTCGTCGAACAGCGGGCCCACGACCGGGCTGATGTCCTCCGGCTCGTAGCTGCGCGCCACGGCGCTCAGCTCGGCCACCCGGACGGCCGGGATGCGCTTGACCACCACGTCGTCGGTGTTCATGTGTCCCTCACTCTCGATCGTCCGGAGTCTCGCCTCGACCTGGGCCAGCCGTGCCGTCGCGGCGGCCATCGCCGCCTCCAGCTCCGCCTGCCGCAACCGCAGCATCCCCCGCAGTTCCTCGGCGCTCACCCGCTCGTCCAGGACTTCCCGCACCTGGCGGAGCGTGAAGCCCAGGTCCTTGAGCGCGGTGATCCGGTTGAGCCGGGCGAGCTGACCCGCCTCGTAGAACCGGTAGCCGCTCGCGGGATCGACGTGGGCCGGGCGGAGCAGCCCGATCGCGTCGTAGTGGCGCAGCATGCGGACCGACACGCGGCCATGCCTGGCGAAGTCTCCGATGGTGAACATGGTGTGGCCGATTCCAGCGCCTCACACCGTGTCAGGGTCAACAGTGCCCATGCGGATGCTCCGAGGCGGCGCGTCCAGCGGTCCGGGCAGCCGCAGCGGGCCGCGCCCGGGGGTGATCGTGCCGAGCACCCGCGATCCGGCCGCGCCGGTGCAGGCGGGCACCGTGCCGGGCAGGCCGTGCGCGGTCAGCCAGCCGAGGTAGGAGAACGCGATCGCCTCCTTCGCGTCCGAGGGCACGCCGAGGTCGTCGCTCGGCAGCAGCCGCGCACCTGCGGCCCGCTCGCGCAGGGCGCGCATCAGGGCCGGGTTGCGCACCCCGCCGCCGGACACGACCACCGTTCCGAGCCGGTGCCGCCGCATCTCGGCCGCGACCGTCTCGGCGGTGAGCGCCGCGAGCGTCGCCAGCAGATCCGGCAGCCCCAGCGCGTACGGCCCGGCCACCCGTTCCAGGTAGCCCGCGTGGAACAGCTCCTTGCCCGTCGTCTTGGGCGGCGCCCGGTGGTAGTAGGGCTCGGCGAGCAACTCGGCCAGCAGCCCCTCGTGCACCCTCCCCGCCGCCGCCAGCCTGCCGTCCTCGTCGTACGGCCTGCCGGTGGCGTCGAGCACCGCCGCGTCCAGCAGCGCCGAGGCCGGGCCGGTGTCGTAGGCGAGCGGCGGCTCGCCGGCCGTGGGAGCCACAGTGAGGTTGGCGATGCCGCCGAGGTTGAGGGCGCCCGCGCGACCGGGCGAAGCAGCCGGCCCGCGCGATCCGGGCAGCCCCCGCGGCCCCTGCGGCTCAGGGGGTTCGGTGGGCTGGTGCAGATCAGGGGGTTCCGGCGGCTCGGGCGAGCCGTGCGGCCCGGAGGGCTCGCGCAATCCGGCGAGCAGCGGCAGGTCGAAGGCGGACACGAGCGGCGCGCCCTGTCCTCCGGCCGCCACGTCGCGCCCCCGCAGGTCCGACACGACCGGGACGCCGAGACGTTCGGCTATCCAGGCGGGCTGGCCGAGCTGGAGCGTCCCGCGCACACGCCCCTCCTCGACCCAGTGATACAGCGTCTGCCCGTGCGAGCAGACGAGGTCGGCGGCCGGGCAGCCCGCCGCCGCCTCGGCGAACGCCTGTCCGACGAGCGTGTCGAGACGGCAGACCTCACCCATGTCCGTACGGTTCGGCGGCAGCGCGGCGACGATCGCGGCCCGCAGGCCGGGCGGGTACGGCACCGTGCCGGTGTGCTCCACGACGCCGGTGAGCAGGTCGCCGTCCGCCGACCAGCGGACGAGTGCGCAGTCGATCCCGTCGTGGGAGGTCCCCGAGATCAGCCCGAGCACGCGCATGCCCACCTCGCGAGAACTGCTAGCCGGCTCTCGGCGGAAGGCCGACGAGCTTGGTGAGGAATCGGTCGATCTGCTCCTCCGCGGGCGGCCAGGGCAGGTCGGGCTCGTTGATCCGCTGCGACAACATGCCGTTCACGGCGGTGCGCAGGTCGATGGCGACCGTGGCGGCGTCGTCGCGCGGGACGATCCCGGCGTCCATGCAGCGCTGGACCGCCTCCGTGGTCCTGGCCACCAGCACCTCCTTGAACGGCATGCCGAGCCGGCGGTGGACCGCGCTCTCGTGCAGCACCTTGTACAGGCCCGGATGTTCGTGTGCCCAGGCGGCCTGCGCGAGGATGCGCGCCCGCAGCCGCCCTGCGGGGTCCTCCTGCGCCGCGTCGGCCTCGTCGCCGGCCCGCACCAGTTCCTCGTGGCAGCGCCGCAACACCGCGAGCACGAGCGCGTCACGGTCGGGAAAGTGCAGGTAGACCGAGGTGGCCGCGATCGACACCTCGCGCGCCACGGCCCGCAGCGACAGCGCCTCGTCGTCGGCGAGGTCGTCGAGCATCCGCATGGCCGCCGCGACGATCTCCTCGCGCAGCCGCTCGCCCTGCCCGCGCGCGTTCGGACGGCGGCGGGCGGCGGGAGTCGGGGGCCCAGGTGTCGGAGTCGGGGTGGCTTCCATGACCGGCCCATTGTATGAGGAGAGACATCACGCTACAGTCGTAGCGCTACAGCCGTTCACAAAGGGAGCGAATCCTGTGTCCGTGGAAACTCCGACCGACTTCGACGTGATCACCGGGCTGGACCCGGTGTTCGCCCAGATGGCCGCCGCCAGCGTCGGGCACTGCTGGGCGGTGCCCGAGCTGTCCGACCGCGAGAAGGTCTTCCTGGCCCTGGTGGCGGACGTCTGCCAACCGGCCCTCGGCCTGCCGTTCGAGATGCACGTCCGCGAGGGCCTGCGGCGCGGCCTGTCCACCGCGGACATGCGGGCGCTGCTGCGCCTGATCTCCTACGACAGCGGGTACGCCGCCGCGCTGGCCGCACTGGAGCGGCTCGCCGAGATCGAGGCCGCGGCCGGGCTGCCCCGCCCGGACGCCGAGTCACTGCCCCGGGAACTGGTGGAGACCGGCCCCGGCGCCGCGCCGACCCCGCTGCCCCAGCCGGTGCGTGCCGAGCTGAGCGGGCTCGACCCGTACTTCCTGGAGTACTTCGACCTGCAGTCGCGCATGCGGGGTGTCCAGGGGCCGGGCACGTTGAGCGTCCGCGAGCGGGCGTTCATGACGATGAGCGTCGACGTGCACTACCAGACACTGGACGAGACGTTCCGCATCCACGTGGGCCGCGCCCTCGGGGCCGGCGCGTCACACGAGGACGTGCGGGCCGTGCTGCGCTTCAACGCGCAGTTCGGGGCGACACGGGCATGGCAGGCGTGGAAGGCGCTCAACGCCTGCCTCGCCGAGCCCGCTCCCGCCCGCTGATCCCGTACGCCCCGGCCCGCACCGCCTGACCGTACGGGCCGGCAGAACGGGCGGGACCGATAGGGCGGGCTCTCAGCGGCCGATCTTGTCCAGCTCGGCGAGGTCCTCGTCGGAAAGCGAGAGCCCGGCGCCGGTGACGTTCTCGCGCAGGTGCGCCACCGACGAGGTGCCGGGGATCAGCAGGATGTTCGGCGACCGCCGCAGCAGCCAGGCCAGGGCGACGGACATCGGCGTCGCGTCCAGCCGGGCCGCCACGGCCGACAGCGCCGAGGACTGCAGCGGGCTGAAGCCGCCGAGCGGGAAGAAGGGCACGTAGGCGATGCCCTGCTCGGCGAGCTCGTCGATCAGCTCGTCGTCCTGACGGTGGGCGAGGTTGTACATGTTCTGCACGCACACGATCGGCGCGATCGAGCGTGCCTCGGCGACCTGCTCCGCCGTCGCGTTGCTGACGCCGAGGTGGCGGATCAGGCCCTGCCGCTGGAGGTCGACGAGCGTCTCGAACGCCTCGGCGAGCGAGCCGGGCCGGGGGCCCTGGGCGTCGCCGAGCCGGAGGTTGACCACGTCCAGCGTCTGGAGGCCGAGAGCTTCGAGGTTCTCGTGGACGGCGCGGCGCAGGTCTTCGGGCCGGCGGGCCGGGGGCCAGCCTCCCTGCTCGTCGCGGATCGCGCCGACCTTGGTCACGATGTGCAGCGAGTCGGAGTACGGGTGCAGCGCTTCCCGGATCAGCTGGTTGGTGACGCGCGGCCCGTAGGCGTCGGCGGTGTCGATATGGGTGATGCCGAGGTCGACGGCCTCGCACAGGACGGCCAGCGCGCCGTCACGATCGGCGGGCGGGCCCATGACCCCGGGGCCGGCGAGCTGCATGGCGCCGTAGCCGAACCGGGTGACGGTCAGGTCGCCCAGAGTCCAGGTGCCGCCGGGAAGCGAAATGGAGAGCGTGCTCATGCCTCTGTCTTTCGTGGTGAGCTGAATGGTGGTGCCTCACGGCCCCCCTGCTGCAGTATGGATAGGTAACTTCCTGACGGGAAGTACGCACTTCGGAGTGCGTAGGGCACCCCCGGGTTAGAGGAGCGGTCGATGGCGACGATGACGGCGGCCCAGAAGAGGGAGCAGGCCAAGGCGGAATATGACGCTTTCCTGGCGGCATGTCCAAGCCGCAAGCTGCTCGACCGGATCTCCGACAAATGGGTCACGCTGGTCCTGGCCGCGCTGGGCGGCGACAGCGCGCGTCAGCGAGGCGCCGACTGCGGCGGTGAGCCCCGGCCGATGCGCTACTCCGAACTGTCCCGCCTGCTCGCCGGCGTCAGCCAGAAGATGCTCACCCAGACGCTGCGCTCCCTTGAGCGTGACGGTCTGATCACGCGCACCGCGACGCCGACCGTGCCCGTCACGGTCACCTACGAGCTGACCGACCTCGGTCTGTCTCTGCACCAGATGATGCGCGGCCTCAAGACCTGGGCCGAGGCGCACATGGACGACGTGCTCGCCAACCGCGCGACGTACGACACCCGCACGGCCTGACAGCCCGGACACCGCCCGGCAGTCCGGACACCGCCTGACAGCCCGGACACCGTCTGCCGGGAGCCGTGGCGCGCCGTGCCGCACGCCCCGCCAGGGCGCCCCGACCCGTGGGCCCCGCTCAGGGCGCCCTCCTCAATTCACCCTGCTCGATGCACCCTGCTCAATTCACCCTGCTCAATTCACCCTGCGTTCGCGGCTCGGCTCGCTCTGCCGGGACGCCCGGTCCACCGCCGTGACGTGGTAACGGTGGCCGGGCACGCCGTCGGGGTCCACCCAGCGGACGTGCCTGCCCGCGGGCACGACGGCGACCAGGTGCGCCGCGTCGGCGAAGTCCTGCCGGCGGGCGGGCCGGTCGAACCGGAAGACGGCGAACTGGAACGGGGCGCGGGGTCCCGTCGCCTCGACGTGCAACTCCACGCCCCCGCTCACGCGCCGGGCCGAGGCGAGCACGGGACGGCGCGGCGGCTCGCCGCCCGCGAGCCTGGGCAGCAGCGGCGCGAGCGCGGGCCGCGTGTAGTGCCCGCTCACGACCGCGCTGATCGAGCCGAGCCGGTCGTCGCGGACGTCGGCCGCGTTGTACCAGATGTCTCCCCCGACCTCCGGATGGTCCCGGTTGAGCGTGAGGTGCCGGGCGAGCTCGTCCGGCTGGAACCACTCGGCGGGCTGCCCCGCCGTCCCCGCCTTGTACGCCGCCTGGCCGATCCACAGCTGCACCCCGGTGCCGGCGGCCACGTCGGACCACCAGGGGACGAGCTTGGCGTAGTCGGCGTTCGACTGGCCGATGTACCAGTAGAGCTGCGGCGCGACGTAGTCGAGCCAGCCCTTCTTCACCCAGCCCCGGGTGTCGGCGTGCAGGTTGTCGTACGACTGGCCGCCGCTGGTGTCGGAGCCGAGGGGGTCGGTGGCCTTGTTGCGCCAGATGCCCGAAGGGCCGATGCCCCAGATCACCTCGGGCTTGGCCCGCCGCACACGCCGCTGCATCTCCCGGACGAGCAGGTCGACGTTGTTCCGCCGCCAGGCGGCCAGGTCGGGGAAGCCCGCGCCGTACGCCGCGTAGGCCGCGCTGTCGTCGAACGCCGTGGTGTTGACCGGGTAGAAGTAGTCGTCGAAGTGCACACCGTCGATGTCGTAACGGGTGACGGCGTCCATCATCGCGTCCTGCACGAACGCGCGGACCTCGGGGATGCCGGGGTTGTAGTAGAGCTTGCCGCCGTACGGGACGATCCACTCGGGGTGGCGGCGGCCGGGGTGATCGGGATGCAGCGCGGCCGGGTCCGCCCGCATCGACACGCGGTACGGGTTGAACCAGGCGTGGAACGCGAGCCCTCGCCGGTGGGCGGCCTCGACGGCGAAGCCCAGCGGGTCGTAGCCCGGGTCCTGCCCCTGGACGCCGGTCAGATACTGCGACCACGGCTCGTACGGCGACGGCCAGAAGGCGTCGGCCGTCGGCCTGATCTGCACGAACACCGAGTTGAGCCGGCGCGCCACGGCCAGGTCGAGCCAGGCCGCGAGCTCGGCCTGCTGCCGCTCGGGCGTCAGCCCCGGCTTGGACGGCCAGTTGATGTTGACGACCGAGGCGATCCACATGCCGCGCATCTGACGCAGCGGCGGGACGTACCCGGCGGGCGAGGCGGAAGCGGGGGATGCGGCGAGGGCGGGCAGCGGGACGCTCGCCGCCGCGGCGGCGAGGGCCAGGCCGCGCAGCATGGAACGCCGGGAGGGGGAGCTCAATCGGACCTCCGAAAGCCGGGGGGATGCGGCGATCACGACACTGGCAGAAACTTACTTTCAGATCAATGCCGATAAAAGAAAGTGTCATAGACGTGTAATCTGCCCCAGGAGGTCCTCGTTGGAGACGCGCCAGACGTGCCGGGTCACGTCGCACATGTCTCGACATGTGGACTTCTGATCCCGTTGTCCCGCGCCGGCGGGCGGGTGGATCTAAGCTGATCGCGCAATGGAGAGGCTGCAGGTGATGAACGAGAACGAGGGCGCCGCACCGGTCAACCCGATCGCGACGGTGCGTGCGGTGCTGCCCTCGCTCACCCCCGCCGCCCAGACCATCGCGCGTCTCATCCTCGACGACCCCGCCATGGTGGCCCGCAGCACGATCACGGAGATCAGCGCGGTCTCGGGGATCAGCGAGGCGACGATCGTGCGGACCGCACGGGCGCTGGGCTTCGCCGGCTACTCACAGCTGCGGTTCGCGCTGGCCGCGGCCGTGGCCAGGGACACCCCCGAACGGCTCGTGCCGGGCGACCTCGCCCCGGACGACCCGCTGACCGACGTCATCGCCAAGGTCACCCGGGCCGAGTCGCAGGCGCTCGCCGACACGGCGGCGCAGCTCAGTCCCGAAGGGCTCGGCGCGGTGGTGGACGCCGTCGCCGGCGCCCGCCGCGTGGACGTGTACGGCGTGGGCGCCTCCGGTCTCGTCGCGGCCGACATGGCGCAGAAGCTCATGCGAATCGGGCTGCCCGGCCACTACTTCACCGACGCGCATCTCGCGCTCACCAGCGCCGCGCTGCTGCGCGAGGGGGACGTCGCCGTCGGGGTGAGCTGCACCGGCGAGACACCCGACGTGCTCGGCCCGGCACGGGTCGCCCGCAAGGCCGGTGCGACGGTCGTGGCGATCACCAACAACCCGCGCTCGTCGCTGGCCGGGATCGCCGGCCACGTCCTGGTCTCCGCCGGTCGCGAGACGGCGTTCCGGCCGGGCGCGCTGGCCAGCCGGATCAGCCAGCTCCTCATCGTCGACTGCGTGTTCGTCGGCGTCGCGCAGCGCACGTTCGACACCTCCGACGCCGCCTTACGGGCGACCCGCGACGCGCTCGCCGACTACCTCGGCGACGCCCACCGCCGCGTCCGTAGCGCCTGACCACTCCGCGAGCGCCCGGCCGGCCCGCCCACGGCCAAGCCCCGACCGTCCGCTCCCCCGCCCGGCCGGCAGGCCCTCCTGACGGAAGGCCGGAGCTCGTCAGGCGGCGCCGCCCGCATGGCGGGCGGCCTCCAGCCGGTCGCCGTTGGCCCGCAGAAGCGTGCGGGCGTCGTCAGGGCCGAGGTCGCGCTCGATCATCAGCACCGCCGCCTTGATGTTCCAGTCCGCCGCCTCCAGCGCGGCCCGCGCGGCAGCGGGCCCGGCGCCGGTGAGGTCGCCGACGATCCGCGTCGCCCGGCGCGCGAGCTTCGCGTTCACGGCCGAGACCTCGATCATGGTGTTCCCGTACGTCCGGCCGAGCCGGATCATCGCGATCGTGGAGATCATGTTGAGCACGAGCTTCTGGGCGGTCCCCGCCTTGAGCCGGGTCGAGCCGGCCACCACCTCGGGGCCGACGACCACCTCGATCGGATGTTCGGCCCGCTCCGACAGCGGCGACCCCGGATTGCACGACAGGCTCACGGTCAGCGCCCCGCGGCGGGCGGCCTCGCCCAGCGCGCCGAGCACGAACGGCGCCCGGCCGCTGGCGGAGATCCCCACGAGCGAGTCGAGCGGGCCCAGGGCCTGGTCGGCGACGGCCGCCATTCCTCCGTCGTGGTCGTCCTCGGCGCCCTCGATCGACCGGGTCAGCGCGGCCTCGCCGCCCGCGATGACGCCCTGCACGAGCTCGGGGTCGGTGCCGAAGGTCGGCGGGCACTCCGACGCGTCGAGGACGCCGAGCCTGCCGGACGTCCCCGCGCCCACGTAGAAGAGGCGTCCGCCCCCGCCCATCCGGGCGACGATGGCGTCGACGGCGGCCGAGACGGCCGGGATGGCCCTGGCCACCGCGCCGGGCACCGTGGCGTCGGCCGCGTTCATCAGCCGGGCGATCTCCTCGGTCGGCAGCCGGTCGATCTCGCGATAACGCGGATCACTCTGCTCGGTGAACAGCTCGCTCTGCTCGGTGAAGAGCTGCTCGGTGAAGAGCTGCTCGGTGAAGAGCTGCTCGGTGTACATCTCGCGCTGCTCGGTGGACAGGCCCGCCAGTGGGTCAGTCATCTCGTCCCCGTCGTTGGAATCCGTCTCCCTCGTGCCGCCCTGGCTCACCGGCGGCTCACCGGCACGGCGACCACACTGCGGCGTTCGGGATGGAAGCAGGCGTGCCGCTGCGGCGTGTCGCCGTCGTGGCCGAGCACGGGCCGCTCCCGCTCACACCGCTCCGTACGGAACGGGCAGCGCGGCGCGAACAGGCAGCCCCCCGCGTGGTCGCTCGGGTGGCCGCCCGGGTGGCCGCTCGTGTCGTCGCTCGGGTGGTCTCCCGACGCCTCCACCGGCACGACCCGCTGCTCGCCCGGCGACTCCAGCCCGTGCAGCACCGGAATGGCCGACAGCAGCGCCTGGGTGTAGGGATGCACCGGCGCCGAGATGACGGTCTCGACCGGGCCGCGCTCGACCACCTGGCCGCGGTAGATGACGTACAGCTCGCCGTCCGTGCCGATGTAGCGGGCGGTCGCCACGTCGTGGGTGATGAACAGCACGCTCACCCCGAGCCGCTCGCGCAGGTCCTTCAGCAGCGCGAGGATGCCCAGGCGCAGCGACACGTCGATCATCGAGACGGCCTCGTCGGCGACCAGGACCTCGGGATCGACGGTCAGCGCGCGGGCGATCACAACGCGCTGGCGCATGCCGCCGGACAACTGGTGGGGATAGCGCGGCAGCACGTAGCCCGGGTCGAGCCCGACCATGCCGAGCAGTTCCCCGGCCCGCTCGTCCGCCCACGCGCGCGGCCGGCCCGTCTGCCGCGCCCGCAGCGCGAGCGGCGCGGCCAGCGCCTGGTGGATGGTGCGCGTCGGGTTCAGCGCGGAGTACGGGTCCTGGTGGACGAGCTGGACCCGGCGGAAGTACGGCTGCCGCCGCCGGTGGCTCAGCGACGACATCGCCACGCCGTCGATGACGATCTCGCCCGCGTCGCAGGTCTCCAGCCCGGCGATGATCCGGCCGAGCGTGGTCTTGCCGCAGCCCGACTCGCCGATGAACGAGACGGCCCCGCCCTTCGGGATCGCGAAGTCCACGCCGCGCAGCGCCGGGACCTCCCGCGCGCCGAGCACGCCGCCGCGCTGCCGGAACGTCTTCGTGATGCCGGTCCCGCCGATCATGCCTGGTCCTCCCCCGTCGTGGCGGCCACGGCCCGCCTGTCCCCCTCGTCGTCCCGTACGGCATGGCAGGCCGCCGACCGGGAGCCCCGGGTGACGACGGGCGGGCTGCCGGTCTCGCACACGTCCATGCGCAGCGGGCAGCGGTCGCGGAACACGCACCCGTCGGCCGGGACGTCGGCCAGCGTCGGCGGGCGGCCCGGCAGGGCCCGCGCCTCGCCGATGTCGCCGACCAGACGCGGGATGGCCCCGAGCAGCCCCCGCGTGTACGGGTGGCGCGGCCCGGCGAGCACGTCGCGGGTCGGGCCGTGCTCGACCACGCGTCCGCCGTACATGACGGCGAGCCGGTCGGCGACCTCGGCGACCACCCCGAGGTCGTGGGTGATGACGAGCGTGGTGAGCCCGCGCTCGGCGTGCACCTCGCGGACGATCCGCAGGATCGTCGCCTGGGTGATCATGTCGAGGGCGGTCGTGGGCTCGTCCAGCACGACGAGGCGGGCGTTCAGCACCAGGGCCAGCATGATGCCGACCCGCTGGCGCATGCCGCCGGACAGTTCGTGCTGGTAGGAGTCGAGCACCCGGGCGCCGTCCAGGCCCATCCGGCCGAGCAGGCCCCGGGCGTCGGCCAGCAGGCCGCGCATGTCCTCGACGCCGTGCGAGCGCCCCAGGTCGAGCACCTGCTTGCCGACCGTCTTCAGCGGGTTGAGGGAGTTCTGCGCCGCCTGGAAGACGTACCCGACGTGCCGGCCTCGGGCCCGCCGCAACCCCTCGCCGCCGAGCGCCACGACGTCGCCGAGGCCGTCGATCTCGACGCTGCCCGCCGCGATCCTGCCGGGCGGCTGGACGGCGTTGAGCAGCGACAGCGCGAGCGTGGACTTGCCCGAGCCCGACTCGCCGACCACTCCGGTGATCGTTCCGGGCGCCAGATCGAGATCGACGCCGGACACCGCCGGGAGCTCTCCCGCCGGGGTGCGGTAGACCACGGTCAGCCCGCGGATCCGCACACCGGGAGGACCCTGCTCGGAGGCCACGTTCACTCCTCCCGCAGCCGGGGGTTGAAGATCTCGTCCATCGCGTCCACGATCAGCACGATGCCGAGCGTGAGCAGCAGGATCGCCAGTAGCGGCGCCAGCAGGTACGGCAGCGCGGCCGTCGTGGTCAGCGCGCCGCCGCCGAAGACGGCGAGGTTGAGCATGACCCCCCAGTTGTTCGCCTCGAACGGCAGCACGCCCAGGAAGAACAGGCCCACCTGCGCGTAGACCGCGCCGGTCACCGCGATGAGCGCGTTCATCGCGATGTACGGGGCCATGCCGGGCAGCAGCTCCCTGCCGACGATGTGCGTGGTGGACAGGCCGAGCCCCCGGGCGGCCTCGATGAACCCGCGCTCGCGCAGCGACAGCGTCTGCGCCCGCACGGCCCGGGCCACGCCGCCCCAGCCGAGCAGCCCGAGCACCAGGCCCATCTCGACGGCGCCGGTGAACTTCCACACCGTCGACAGCACCAGCAGCAGCGGCAGGCCGGGGATCGTGAGCTTCATGTCGGTGAACCGCATGAGCACGGTGTCCCAGCGGCCCCGCCGGAACCCCGCGAACAGCCCGATGCCCGCGCCGACCACGACCGTGATGACGGCCGTCACGACGGCGGTCAGCAGGACGTACCGTGTTCCGGTCACGACGAGGGCGAGCACGTCCGTGCCCTCGAAGTCCGTGCCGAACGGATGCCGCAGGCTCGGCGGGGCGTAGAGCGCGCTCGTGTCGCGGGGCAGCGGGTCGGGGTAGAGCAGCGGCCCGAAGATCCCCATGACCGCGAACACCACGAGGATGACCGCCCCGGCCATCCGGCTCGGCTTGCGCCGCATGACCCGCCAGACACCCCGCCAGAAGTTGCGCCGCACGGCCGCGGCGGCGCCCGTCTCCGGCACGATCGTGCTCGTCATGCGACCCCCTCGCCTGGCGGCTCGGGGTGGCGTCGTGCCGGAGGCGCGCAGGTGACCCTGCCGGGCAGCTCGCTGTGTTCACTGATTCGCTCGCTTCGCTCGCTCATGCCGTCCCCTCTCCACTGCGCACCCGGGGGTCGATGACCGTGTAGAGCAGGTCGGCGGCGATGTTCGCGACGACGACCGCCGTCGTGATGAGCAGGAACGCCCCGCCCATCAGGGAATAGTCGCGGTTGTTGACGCTGTCGATCAGCATCAGCCCCAGGCCGGGATAGTTGAAGATGCGCTCGATGAAGATCGCGCCGCCGAAGAGCAGGCCCAGCGAGAGCGCCAGGATCGTGAACAGCGGCAGGATCGCGTTGCGCGCGACGTAGCGGAAGATGATCGACCGTTTCATGCCGCGCAGCTCGGCCGCCAGGATGAAGTCGTCGCCGAGCACCGTGACCACACTCGACTTCATCGCGAGGATCCACCCGCCGTAACCGGCCAGCGCGTACGTGACGACCGGCAGGGTGGCGTGCTCGACCAGCGAGCCGATGTAGTCGGCGGTGAAGCCGGGATCGATCACGATGTCGGCCGTGCCCCCTGCCGGAAGGATCGGGATCAGCGTGGTGAAGATCGCTCCCAGCAGCAGCGCCAGCACGTACTGCGGGACGCCGTGCAGCAGCGATCCGGAGATCGCGAGGAGGTCGCCGAGCACGCCGGTCCGCTTGATCGCGGCGTAGACGCCCATGACGACGCCGGCGAGGAAGCTCAGCAGCGTCCCGGCGAGCACCGGGATCACGGTCCACTTGGCCGCCGAGAACAGCACGGTCGACACCCCGGCGCCGGGCACGGACAGCGACTGCCCGAGGTCGAGGTGGGCCAGGCCGCCCATGTAGCCGAGGTACTGCTCCCACAGGCCGCCCTTCGGCGTGAAGCCGTACAACGCCTCGACCGCGCGCTGGGCGGCGTCGGGGGCCATGCCCTGCTCGACGAGCTTCTGGTAGCGCGCCGCGAGCGGATCGCCGGGGACGCTCCTGATGATCAGAAAACTGATCGTCGTGACGACCAGGATCATGACGAGCCCGCGGGCCACATGGCCCGCGAGCCGCCGGAGGAGAACCGTCACGGACTACTGCTTCTTCTTGATCAGGCCGAGCTGGATCCAGACGCCGGAGGGCTGGCGCAGCAGGTCGCTCTCGTCCTCGGGGAAGCCGGTGAAGCGGTTGGTGTTGACGAACTGGGTGTTCACGTAGTCCCACAGCTGGATGACCGGGAGGTCCTGGTTGGCCGCCTTGGCGAGCTTGGCGATGACCGCCTTCTGCTCGTCGCCGCTGACGCTGTTGAGCTGGGCGGTCAGCTCGCCGGGGTTGACCGTGCCGACGCCGTCGACGTCGATCGTCTCCGGGCCGCCCATCCAGTTGCCGTCCTTGCCGGGCGCCGAGTGCTTGACCTTGCCGCCGAGGATGTTCCAGCCGTTGGAGGTGCCGTACAGGCGCTGGAAGATGTTGTACGGCGCGGGGCCGAGCGCGATGAGCCAGAAGCCGAGGTCGTACTTGCCCTCGGAGAGCTCGGACAGGTAGAGCGGATAGTCGGCGGTGGTCACCACCTCGGCGTCGACGCCGGCCGCGGTGAGCTGGCTGGTGATGGCCTTGGCCGCGGAGACCCAGTCGGAGAACGGCGCCGGGATGTGGATCGTCACCTTCCAGGGCTTGCCGTCGGGCAGCGCCCACTTGCCGTCCTTCTTCTGCAGGCCGGCCTCCGTGAACTCCTTGTCGGCCTTGGCCGGGTCCAGTTCGTACGGGTCCAGCGCGTCGAGTCCGGCGCCGAGCCACTCCCTGGCGGCCTTCTGGTGGATGCCCGAGGTGATCACGGCCGCCGTGCCGCCCTCCGGCGAGGCGATCCGCGTGACCTCCTCACGGTTGACCAGGGAGGCCAGCCCGCGCCGCACGTGCACGTTGTCGTACGGCTTCTTCGCCTGGTTGAACGCGAGCGAGACGGCCACCGGGGAGTAGCCCTTGACGACCTGGTTGCCGGGCGTCGCCTTGATGCGCGTCATCACGTCGGCGGGCACCGCGGTGAACGGGGCGTTGTCGAGCGTGCCGGAGGTCAGGTAGTTCCAGATCTGCTCGTTCCCGGTGGTGTTGAGCAGCTTGAGCTGGTCGGGTGCGACGTTGGCGGCGTTGTAGAAGTTCGTGTTCTTCACCAGCAGCGCCTCGCCGGGGTTCATCCGCTTGAGGACGAACGGCCCGGCCGACACGTCCTGGGGCGGAGCGAACGCGAGCACCTTCTCCGACAGCGCCTTGATCTGCCCGCGCGCCGCCTCCGCCTCCGGGCCGTCGCCGCGGGCGGCCTTGAGCATGTCCCAGAAGTCGGCGGGGACGACGCTCTGCCACACGTGCTGGGGCACCACGAAGGCGTCCATGACCCCGCGCACGAACGTGACGCTGGGGTTCTTCATGTCCTGGGTGATCTTGATGGTCGTGTCGTCGACGACTTCGACGTCCGAGGCGGCGCCGGCCGCGCCGGGATCGACCGCGAAGGCGGTGCTGCCCTGGGTGTAGGCCAGCGCGATGGAGAACTTCACGTCATCGGCGGTGACGGGCTGCCCGTCGGACCACTTGTTGCCCGGCTGCAGGTGCAGGGTGATGGAGGAGTTGTCCGGCGCGATGTCCCAGCTCGCCGCGATGCCCGGATAGAACTGGTTCGGGTCGGTGAGGGTGTTCTTCGCCCAGGCGATCCTCATCGCGTTGTAGCCCCAGAACGCGTTGCCCTTGGGGTTCCACGGGTTGATCGGCGCGTTGACGTCGAGCGACGGCTTGTTGATATCCACCGTGGTGTAGACGCCGCCACCGCCGCCTGTGGAGTTCCCGTTCGTGCCGCCGCCGCTGCATGCCGCGACGGCCGCGAGGCTGAGCAACGCCGCGACCGCTGTCAGACGTTTCATTGACCGCTCCGGGGGGTTGTTCTGATGCGGATCTTGTCCGGACCTTAAGCACGGACCCACAGGCGGGTCAATAATCTGCAAAACTCGTGAGGGTTCTGCAACTTTCCTTCATTCGGGTCACGGCGAAACCGAGCACCGCGACCGGCCGCCGGGAGTGGCGGACTTCTCTCCGGCCGGTCAGCGAACTGTTACTGGTCGCCTCCATGCGATCACATTACGTTGCGAGGAAAGGCCCCGCCGTACGAGGAGGACTGGCGTGAAGTCCATCGCCCGATTTTGTGGCAACTGCAGCTGCGGCTGCCCCGAGCTGTTCGTGGACGCCTCCGCCCCGGCCGAGCGTCAGGTCGTCATCACCGACGACTTCGGCCAGAAGGTGGAGATGAGCCTCGACCAGCTCGGCTCGCTCGTGGAGGCGGCGAAGACCGGCGCGCTGGACGACCTCGCGCTCACCGGCTGACCGTGAACCCGGCCGCCCTGTTCGCCGGGGGCCTCGCCGCCGGCCTCGCCGCGGGCACGGCGTCGTGCGCCGCCGTCCAGGGCGGCCTTCTCATCGGCCTCGTCTCCGGGAACGCCTCCGGGAACGCGGCCGGCCCGTCCCGTGCCCTCCCTCCGGTGGCCGCGTTCCTGACCGGCAGACTCGCCGCCCACACCGCCCTCGGAGCGTTGCTCGGGCTGGCTGGCGCGGCGGTCCAGGTCGGCCCGGGCACCCGGGCGGCGCTGCTCGTCGCCGCCGGAACCGTGGTGGTCGTCCTCGCCGTACGGATGCTCCGCCGGCGTCACGAGGCGGGCTGCGCACCGCCCGGGGAAGTGCCCGCACGCGCCCCGGGCGGGCGGCCCCCGCCGGACCACGCGTCCGTCGGCATCGGGCACGACTGCGCGCCGCGCACCGCACCCGGCCGCACGGCCTCCGCCGCGTGCGGGACCGCATCTCCCGGCACGGCCGCCCCGCTGAAGAGCACGCGAGGCGGCACACGCTCCCCCACTCTCGTGCGGGCGGCCGGGCTGGGCGCGGCCACGATCTTCGTTCCCTGCGGCGTCACGGTCGGCATGGAGGTCGTGGCCGTCTCCACGGGTTCCGCGTCCGGGGGCGCGGCCGTGCTCGCGGGGCTCGCCCTCGGCACCGCTCCCGCCTTCGCCGCCCTCGGGCTGCTGGTGCGCACGCTTGCCTCGACCCGGCTGGCCGCCCTGGCGGGGATCGCGGCCCTGGCCGCCGGGCTCTTCACCGTCGGCTCCGGCTTGCGGCTCGGCGGCTGGCTGCCGGACTTCTCCCAGGCGCAGTTCGGCTCCCCCGCCGCCGCCGCGGGACGCGCCCTCACCGGGACCGACGGCGTCCAGCGGCTCACGGTCTGGGCGACCGCCGAGGGTTTCCGGCCCGGCATCGCCGTCGCCGCCGCCGGGCGGCCCGTCGAGATCGCCTTCAGGACGAGGGACAACCGGGGCTGCACGCGCACGCTCGCGATCGACGACCGCGACGTCGTGCTCCCCGTGACCGGCGAGCGCGTGGTGCGGCTCGCGGCCCGTCCGGAGGGGCGGCTGCGCTACGCCTGCGGGATGGGAATGTACGTGGGCTTCGTCAGGTTCGAGCGCGTCCCATGACACCAACGTCTTACCAATAACCCTCCGTGACGACTCGGTTACGTGTCACCCTGTCTCCCATGACACTAGTGGGAGCGACGGAGGCGACCGCGTGGCCCGGGATACCGGTCCCGCGTACCCCTGAACCCCTGGACCCGGCCGAGGCGAACCTGCTCGACAGGGCCCGCGACGGCGACCGTGACGCGGCGCACCGGCTGGGCCGGCTGTGCGCGGAGCGCGACGACCGACTGGGCGCCCGGCACTGGTGGGAACGGGCGGCGCGGGCGGGCAACGTCGACAGCGCCTACAACCTGGGGCTGTGGCACCGCACGCACGGGACGACCGAGGAGGCCATCGGCTGGTTCGAGCTGGCCGCGGCCACCGGCGACGCGGACGCGGCGACGAACCTGGCCTCGCTGCTGCTGGAGCGGCGCGGCGACACCGACGCGGCGCGCACGTGGTTCGAGCGGGCGGCCGAGGACGGCTCCCGCCACGCGGCCCGGCGACTGGCCCTGCTGTGCGAGGACCAGGGCGACGGCATGGGCGCCCGGCGCTGGCACTTCAGGGCGGCCGTGGACGGCGACCTGCGCTCGGCCCACGACCTGGGCTTCCTGGGCTACGCCGCGGGCGACGAGGCCGAGGCGCTGCACTGGTGGGAGTACGCGGCACGCGGCGGCCACGCGGAGGCCGCCTATCACATGGCTCTGCTCCTCCACACGGCCCGCGACGAGAAGGGCGCCGAGGCGTTCTACCGGCTGGCCGCCCGCGCCGACCACCCCGGGGCCGCCTTCCGCCTCGGCGACCTGGCGCTGGGCCGGGGTGACTTATCCACCGCGCGTGCCTGCTTCGAGCGGGCGGCGCGGACCGGGCGGCCCGACGCGCGGCGGATGGCCGGCCTCGTCTGCGCCCGGATGGACGACAGGCAGGCGGCCGCCCACTGGTACGAGCGGGCCGCGGCCGACGACCCCGAGGCCGCCTTCCGCCTCGGGCTGCTGCTCGTCGCGGAGCACAACGACCTGAAGGGCGGGCGCCACTGGTTCAGGCGGGCGGCCGAATTCGGGCACCACGGCGCGATGGTCGAACTGCGGACGCTGCTGCCCCTGCTCGGCGCGTCCCCGGACGCCGAGGACTGCCTGCTCGACCCGCCCCCGCCCCACTGGAGCCGGCCCGCGGAGCCCGGGCAGGCCGCGCGCGCCGAACTCGCCGTGGCGGCGGCGCGCAGGCGCGGCGATTCGGCGGCGGAGCCCGCGGACCTGGTCGAGATCCTCGGCACGTGGGATCTGGTCACCGGAGACCTGGTCACTGGGAACCCGCTCATGGGCGATCCGGCCGCCGGCGGCCTGCCGGACGCGGACGAGACCGGTCCGGCGGACACCGTTGGGCGGCTCGCCCGGGCGAGCGGACTGCACCGGGCCGCCATCGAGCATCTCGGCCTGGTGCGCGCCACGCTGCTGCGGCCGGGCACGGCCCCCTGGCCCACTCCGGCCGAGGTCGAGCATGTGCTCGGCACCGCGAGGGACCTGCGCAGACGCCTCGATCTCGGTCGTACCTGACAAATCACTCCACGTTCGCGACGGGCAGCGCTTGCCAGCACTCCCGCGCTGATCCCCCACGTGTCGGTCAGGCGGCGAGGATCTCCGCGACCGGCGTGTACGACAGGTCGTGCGCCGCCGCGACCGGCTCGTTGGTGAGCACGCCGGCGTGGGTGTTGAGGCCGAGGCCGAGCGCCTCGTCGCCGCGCAGCGCGTCCTTCCAGCCACTGTCGGCGATCTTGACGGCGTAGGGCAGGGTGGCGTTCGTCAACGCGAAGGTGGAGGTGTTGGCCACCGAGCCCGGCATGTTGGCCACGCAGTAGAACACCGACTCGTGCACCGGGAACGTCGGGTCGTCGTGCGTGGTCGGGCGGGAGTCCTCGAAGCAGCCGCCCTGGTCGATGGCGATGTCGACGAGCACCGAGCCCGGCTTCATGCGGGAGACCAGGTCGTTGGAGACCAGCGTCGGGGCCTTGGCGCCCGGGATGAGCACGGCGCCGACGACCAGGTCGGCCTCCAGCACGGCCCGCTCGATCGCGTACGACGTGGAGACCAGCGTCTTCAGCCGGCCCTGGTAGATGGCGTCGATGAAGCGCAGCCGGTCGATGTTGACGTCGAGGATCGTCACGTCCGCGCCCATGCCGACGGCGACCTGCGCCGCGTTGAGGCCGGAGACGCCGCCGCCGATCACGACGACCTTGGCGGGGGCGACGCCGGGCACGCCGCCGGGGAGCACGCCGCGGCCGCCGTTGAACCGCATCAGGTTGTACGCGCCGACCTGGGGCGCGAGCCGGCCCGCGACCTCCGACATCGGGGCCAGCAGCGGCAGCCCGTTGCCGACCTGGACGGTCTCGTACGCGATGGCGGTGGTGCCGGCGGCGAGCAGCGCGTCGGTGCAGGGCCGGGAGGCGGCCAGGTGGAGGTAGGTGAACAGGATCTGGTCCGCGCGGAGACGGTGGTACTCCTCCGCGACCGGCTCCTTGACCTTGAGGATCATCTCGGACTCGGCCCACACCTCGTCGGCGCCCTCGACGACCTTGGCACCGGCCGCGAGGTACTCCTCGTCGGTGATGGAGGAGCCGAGGCCGGCGCCGCGCTGGACGCCGACCTCGTGACCGTGACGGACGAGCTCGTGGACGCCGGCCGGTGTGGCGGCGACGCGGTACTCGTGATTCTTGACCTCGGCGGGCACGCCGATCTTCATGAGTTGTGTCCTTTCAGGCGGTCACTCGTCACGGTCGCCCCCTACCCGGCCGAACGAGCTCCACGGTCTACAGGCGGGCCCACGCCTCGGTGAGCACCGAACGGAGAATCGACTCGATCTCGTCGAACTCCTTGGGGCCGCAGATCAGCGGCGGGGCGAGCTGCACGACCGGGTCCCCACGGTCGTCCGCCCGGCAGTACAGGCCGGCGTCGTACAGCGCCTTCGAGAGGAAGCCGCGCAGCAGGCGCTCCGACTCCTCCTCGTTGAAGGTCTGCTTGGTGGACTTGTCCTTGACCAGCTCGATTCCGTAGAAGTAGCCCGAGCCGCGGACGTCGCCGACGATCGGCAGGTCCAGCAGCCGGTCGAGAGTGGCCTTGAACACCGGCTCGTTGGCCGTGACGTGCTCGATCAGGCCCTCCCTCTCGAAGATGTCGAGGTTGGCCAGGGCGACGGCGGCCGACACCGGGTGGCCGCCGAAGGTGTAGCCGTGCGCGAAGGTCTCGGTGCCGTTCTTGAACGGCTCGAACAGCCGCTCCGAGGCGATCATCGCACCGATGGGCGAGTAACCGCTGGTCAGACCCTTGGCGCAGGTGATGATGTCCGGCAGGTAGTCGAACTTCTGGCCGCCGAACATCGTGCCCAGGCGGCCGAAGGCGCAGATGACCTCGTCCGACACGAGCAGCACGTCGTGGGCGTCGCAGATCTCACGCAGCCGCTGGAAGTATCCGGGGGGCGGCGGGAAGCAGCCGCCGGCGTTCTGCACCGGCTCGACGAAGACGGCGGCCACGGTGTCCGGGCCCTCCATCTCGATGGCCTTGCCGACCTGGTCGGCGGCCCAGCGGCCGAACGCCTCGGGGTCCTTCTCCAGGCCGGGGAAGCCGGAGATCTCGTCGGCGCGGTAGAGGTTCGTGTTGGGGGCCTTGATCGCACCGGGCACCAGCGGCTCGAAGACCTGCTTGAGCGCCGGGATGCCGGTGATCGACAGTGCGCCCTGCGGGGTGCCGTGGTAGGCGATGGACCGGCTGACGACCTTGGTCTTCAGCGGCTTGCCCTTGATCTTGTAGTACTGCTTGGCCAGCTTCCAGGCCGACTCGACGGCCTCGCCGCCGCCGGTGGTGAAGAAGACGCGGTTGAGGTCGCCGGGGGTGAGCTCCGCGAGCCGCGCGGCCAGCTCGGCCGCCTTCGGGTGCGCGTACGACCACAGCGGGAAGAACGCGAGCTCCTGGGCCTGCTTGGCGGCGGCCTCGGCCAGCTCGGCGCGGCCGTGGCCGACCTGGACCACGAACAGTCCGGCGAGGCCGTCGAGATACCGCTTGCCGTGGATGTCGTAGATGTAGGCGCCCTCGCCGCGCACGATCATGGGCACCTCCCCTCCCTCGTAGGAGGAGTGGCGCGTGAAGTGCATCCAGAGATTGTCTTGTGCGGCCTTGAGTACGTCGGGGCGCGTCATCGCAACCTTCCCTCAGGTGATCCGTCGCTGGGGACAGTTTGCATGCCACTTCGGCGTTTTGCCAAGTGATTACGTGGCTGCACTGTGGAAGAAGTTCGGATTCCGCTACATCGACATGTAACAGCAACGAAATCCGTCAAGGTAGATTGAGGCCGACCAGACGTGGAAGATGGGCCCGCCGGACCGTGTGGTCAAATGGGGTCCACCGAACGCCGGGAAGATCCACGCACATCCGGGGAGAACGCCGTGACACCTGAGGAGATCGAGCGCGCCGTCGAGGAGGGCATGCCGCAGACGGTCGAGGATCTCAAGCGCCTGGCCGCCATCCCGTCCGTCGCGTTCCCCGGCCACTCCGAGGCCCCGGTCCTGGAGGCCGCCGCGCTCGTCGAGCGACTGCTGCGCGCCGCCGGTCTCCCGCACGTCCGGCAGATTCCCATCGAGGGCAGTTTCCCCGCCGTGTTCGCCGAGGCGCCCGCGCCGGACGGGGCCCCGACCGTGCTGCTCTACGCGCACTACGACGTCCAGCCCGCCGGCGACCTCGCCCTGTGGCGCACCCCGCCGTTCGAGCCCACGATCGTCGACGGGATCATGTACGGCCGGGGCACGGCCGACGACAAGAGCGGCGTCATCACCCACGTGGCCGCGCTGCGCGCCTTCAACGGCCGGTTCCCGGTCGGCGTGAAGGTCATCATCGAGGGCCAGGAGGAGTACGCCGGCGAGCGTCTGGAGGCGTTCGTCGAGGCCAACCCCGACCTGCTGCACGCCGACGCCATGGTCATCGCCGACGTCGGCAACCCCGAGGTGGGCGACCCCGCGCTCACCACGTCGCTGCGCGGCATGGCCGCGTTCACCGTGGAGGTCCGCACGCTCGCCGAGGCCGTGCACAGCGGCGCGTTCGGCGGCGCCGCGCCCGACGCGCTGGCCGCGCTCATGCGCATGCTGACCGCCCTGCACGACGACCAGGGGAACGTCCGGGTGCCCGGCCTCGAACCGGGGACCTTCCCCGGCGTGGCGCCGTCCGAGGAGGAGTTCCGCTCGCTCGCCGGGGTGCTCGACGGCGTCTCGCTGGTCGGGGACGGCTCGCTCTCCGACCGGCTCTGGGCGTCGTACGCGATCACGGTGACCGGGCTGGACGTGCCGACCGTGACCGGCGCGATCAACGCGGTGCAGGCGGTGGCCCGGGCCCGCGTCACGATCCGCATCCCCGCGAGCGGGAACGCCAGGCAGGCGCTGAACGACGTGACGGCCTTCCTGGAGAAGGTCGCGCCGTGGGGGGTCGAGGTCTCCTTCGGCGACTTCGTCAGCGGCTCCGGCTTCCAGATCGAGCCGGGCGGCCCGGCCATGAACGCCGCGGAGCGGGCGCTGGAGCGCGCCTTCGGCCGGGCGCCGCGCCAGGTCGGCCAGGGCGGCTCGATCCCGCTGGTGGCGGCCCTCGCCCGGCAGTTCCCCAAGGCCGAGATCCTGCTGTACGGCGCCGAGGACGACGGCGCCTCGATCCACGCCCCGAACGAGCGGGTCGTGCTGGAGGAGCTGCGCCGCGTCGTCACGACCGAGGCCCTCTTCCTCGCCGACTACGGCGGCTGGCACGGCGCGGCCTGAGCCGAAGCGGCGGCTCAGGGCGCCGGAGGCGCGGCAATTCAACGCAGAAGGCCCGGTGGCTGGGGGGACCACCGGGCCTTCCGTTCGTTCCCGCCTGCGCGCGGTGCGCGGGGCGGTTACCTGTAGGTGATGTCGGAGGAGTTGTAGAGGCAGTTCGTGCCGTCGGGGCCCTCACCGATCTTGGAGGGCTCGCTGCCCTTCGGCACGCCCTTGTACTTCTCGCAGATCACGATCTTGTGGCTGGAGTCGTTCACGATCGTGATGTTGGAGAAGCGCGCGGTGTCGCCCCAGTTGGTGTTGATGCCGGCCAGCGTCTTGCCGGGGGTGGTCGCCACGATGTTCGACATCTGGACGTGACGCTGGTAGGAGTTCGTGCAGTTGCCGCAGGCGCGGTAGAGCTTGCCGAAGTCCTGCACCTGGAAGTTCTTGATGATCATGGTGCCGGGGCCGTTGTGCTGGAACACCTTGTCGGATGCGCTCTTCGCCCCGCCGCCGTCGATGGTCATGACCTGGGACGACGAACTGCCCAGCAGGGTGGCGGCGTCCTCGCCGACGTCCTCCCACCAGACGTTCTGCAGCGTGCAGCTGCCCAGGCAGTGGATGCCGTCGGCGCCGGGCGAACCGATGATCACGTTCCTGAGCGTCGCGCCGTTGGCCAGCTCGAAGATCGGCTTCTGGCTCTCGCTCTGCCCGCCGTCACCCATGTTGCCGCTGGCGTAGTAGCGCTTCAGGCCGCCGTCGAGGGTGCCGGAGACACTGATCGTGCTGGTGACCGCCTGCGAGCCCTGCGGGCTGGGCCAGCCCGACGGCGGCGTCGGGCTGGTCGTGGGGGTCTTGGTCGGTGTGGCGGTGGGAGTCGACGACGGCTGGGACCCGGTCGGCTGGAGGGTCCACTGCTTGGTGGCCGCCGAGTCGCAGGAGTTCTGCTGCACCAGCGCGCCCGAGGACGTGGAGTTGTCCTTGGTGTTCAGGCACTTGTCGCTGTTGGCGTTGACGACCCGGTAGTTGGAGCCCGAGGCGACCAGTTCCCAGGTCTGCGACGAGGAGCCGGTGCACGACTCCTGCTGGACGGCCTTGCCCGCGGAGGTGGAGGCGCCGGCGACCCCGGCGCACTTGCCGCTGTTGCCGGCGGCCAGGCGGAAGCCGCTGCCCTGGGCCGACAGGTTCCAGGTCTGGTTGCTCGCGCCGTTGCAGCTGGAGACGGTGAGCTGCACGCCGTCGGAGCCGCTGCTGCCGGGAACGGTGAGGCACAGGCCGCTGGCGCCGTTCACGATCCGGTAGGCACCCGCACTGGGCGCCGCGTTGGAGACGCCGGTGAAGACGCCGCCGACCAGGGCGGCGACCCCGACGACGGTGCCGATCACCCCGACTCCGGTTCTGGTATTCCTTCTCAAAACCGAGCTCCTCGCAGATCGTGCAGGACCCCTGACCGAGGCCGTGGCGCGTGGGCCACTCCTGATCCCGCTGGGGGAAATTCATGAATGTGAACAACATCCATGAACCCGAACGCGGCCTAAGTTACGGACCACGGGAACTCGGGTCAATGCTCCGTGTCGGAGAGTTGACGGCCCGATTCGGGCACCCGCCGGTTTGGCCAGGTGAGAGCCGAAGCGCCGAGTTCTCCTCGGTGAAATTTTCATGAAACACCTGCGCCGGGCGAGTGTCTCGCGAGCGTGGGCGGCACCCGCGAGGGCCGGTCACGGCCGGCCGGGCCTCACCTCGTGTAGGTGAAATCACACCGTGCCGGGGCACAGGGCGGCGATCCCTCGGCGCTATTGTTTTGTACCGACTGGTCAGTGCAAAGAATGGAGCAGACGTGGATGCCCAGCGGACCGTGGATGCCACACCCGCTGCCGGAGCTCCCGCCACACCGTCCGGCGGCATCTCCGGCGGTGCTTCCGGCGGTGCTTCCGGCGGTGTCTTCGCGGGTGTCGAAGTGGTGGCGCGGGAGCTGGGCGTTCGGGGTGGTCACGGCTGGGTCTACCGGCACATCTCACTGCACGCGGCTCCCGGGACGCTCACCGTCGTCACAGGTGAGGCGGGCAGCGGCCGTACGAGTCTGCTGCTCACCCTCGCGGGGCGGATGAAGCCCACCGAGGGGACGCTCACCGTGGGCGGCCTGGTGGCACCCCGCAGGATCGGGCAGGTGGCCACCCTCGGGCTCTTCCCGCAGGTGAACCCCTTCGACGACGCCCTGTCCGTGCGGGAGCACCTGCGGGAGCGGCTGCGCCCGCACGGGTTCCTGTGGCGCAGGCGGCACCCCGACGCCGCGCGGTCGGCCCTCGCCCACGCCGGGCTCGATCCGGGCGCGCTGCCGCACGGCGATCGGACGCTGGCCAGAGAACTGACCCGTGACCAGGCGGTCCGGCTGGGCGTGGCGCTCGCGCTGCTCGACCAGCCGGGCCTGCTCCTCGTCGACGACGCCGGCACCGGCATTCCCGCGGGCAGGCGCCACGCGTTGTGGGACACGCTCCGCGGCCTGGCCGACGAGGGCCTCACGGTCGTCGCGGCGTGCACCGACACCGAGGAGGCGGCCGGCGTGGCCACCACGCTGCTGCCGCTGCCCGTCGAGCGGGTGGCGGCGCGCCGCGACGACGCCCGTCACGACGCCGAGGAAGGGACCCGTCGATGAGGGCCTCCCTCGCCGGCCGGTTCGAACTGCGCAGGTTCATGCGCTCGCGGCTCACCAGGGCCGCACTGGTGGCCGTCGTGATGTTGCCCCTGCTGTACGCCGGGCTGTACCTGTGGTCGTTCTGGGATCCGCAGGCGAACCTGAGCCGCGTACCGGTGGCCCTCGTGGTGGAGGACCGTCCGGCCACCGTCGCCGGCGCCACGGGAGGCCCGCCGAGCACGGTGGACGCCGGCCGCGAGCTCGCCGCCGAGCTGGAGGAGCGCAGGGTCTTCGCCTGGCACCGGGTCGGCGCGGCCGAGGCCGACAGTGGCGTCCGCGAGGGGCGTTACTACCTGTCGCTCACGATCCCGGCCGACTTCAGCGCCGACCTCGCCTCGCCCTCCGGTGACGGCACACCGCACCCGGCCCGGCTCGGCGTACGGGTGGACACCGGGCGCAGCTACATCATGGGGACGATCTCGGACGCCGTGTTCCGCGAGGTCAAGGAGGCGGCCGGGCACAGCGCGGTCAAGGACTACCTCGACCAGATCTTCCTGTCCTTCGGCGAGCTGCACGACAAGACCGCCCAGGCGGCCGACGGCGCCGACCGGCTCCACGACGGGGCCGCCGCCGCGAGCGACGGCGCCGCCTCACTGGCCAAGGGGCTGGGGTCCGCGCAGGACGCGACGGGCCGGCTGTCCTCCGGGGCCGACGCCCTGTACGGCGGGTCGAAGCAGCTGACGAGCGGGCTGCACCAGGCAAGGACCGGCTCGGCCTCCTTGTCCGCCGGCCTGTCGAAGGCGGCCTCCGGCGCGGCCGACCTGCGCGAGGGCCTGTCCGCGCTAAACAAGGGGGCGGCCAAGCTGGCAGAGGGCAACCGTGAGGCCTACCGCCAGGTGCACGCCCTGTCTCCGACCGTCAACCGCGCGGCCGACACGTACGTCCCCGTGCTGGAGCAGAACGGCGACCGCATCCGGCGTGCCGCGCTCACCCTCGCGGAGGGCGCCGACGGCTTCGCCGACGCGCTCGACGGCCTGCCCCGGGAGGTGCGGAGCTCGGCCGGCACGGCGCGGCAGGACCTGCGTGCCGTCGACCGCTGGCTGGACGCCCATCCCGCCGCCGACCCCGAGCTGCGCGCGCTGGTGCAACGGGCCGCGGGGTCGGCCGACGACCTCGCGTCGGCCGCCGGACGGCTGCAGGACCGCCTCGGCACCCAGGAGGGCAAGCTCGACGACCTCGCCCGTACGGCGCGGACGGTGGCGGACGACGCCCGTGAGCTGGCCGCCGCCGCACCCGGCCTCGGCACCGCCCTGGACGACGCCCGCGACAAGTTCAACGAGCTGGACAAGGGTCTGAGGCGACTGGCCGACGGAGCGTCCGGCCTCCGCGACGGCGCGGGCAAGGCATTGAACGGAGCCTCCACACTGTCGCGCGGCCTCGGCACGCTGAAGGCGGGCGCGCGCGGCCTGTCCACCGGCCTGGCCAGGCTCGACAACGGAGCGAGCAGCCTCACCACGGGCCTCGCCTCACTCGCCTCCGGCGCGGGCACGCTCGACAACGGCATCGGCACGCTGCGGCGTGGGGCCGGAAAGCTCGACTCCGGACTGGTCAAGCTGACCGACGGCTCGGGCGAACTGGCCGGCAAGCTCGGCGACGGGGCGTCCCAGATCCCCGACTACGGAGCCGGGGAACGCGACAGCCGTACGGACATGATGAGCGACCCCGTCCGGCTCGCCACCGAGGTGGACAACGAGGTGCCCAACTACGGGACCGGGTTCGCGCCGTTCTTCGTGCCGCTGGCGCTGTGGGTCGGCGCGATGGTGACGTACATGGTGCTGCGGCCGGTCAACCCGCGGCTGCTCGCCGGGTCGGCGCCGGCCTGGCGCACGGCGCTCGCGGGCTGGCTGCCGGGCCTCGCGATGGGGACGCTCCAGGTGGCGGTGCTGCTCGCCGTGCTGCGCTTCGGGCTCGGGCTGCGGGCCGGCAGCTGGCCGGGCGTGGCGGCCTTCCTCGTGCTCGTGACCGCGGCGTTCCTCGCGATCGTGCAGGCGGTCAACGCGCTGCTCGGGCCGCCCGCACGGGTCGCGGTGCTGGCGCTGCTCATGCTGCAGCTCACCTCGTCGGCGGGCACCTATCCCATCGAGACCTCCCCCGGCTTCTTCCAGGTGATCTCGCCGTGGCTGCCGATGAGCTGGGTGGTGTCGGCGATGCGCCGGCTCATCAGCGGCGGCGACACCGTCGTGGTGTGGCAGGCTTGCGGCGTGCTGTCCGCGTTCGTCGCCCTCGGTCTCGCGCTCACCGTGCTCGCCGTCCACCGCGGCCGCACCTGGTCGATGCGCCGCCTCAAGCCGGAGCTGGCGCTGTGAGCCGCCCAGCGCACGGCCCGGCGAAGGACCAGGGCGGCAGGCGTGCCGAGACGCGGCAGCGGCTGTACCGGGCCGCGGCCGACCTCATCGCCGAGCAGGGCTTCGCCGCCACGACCGTCGACGCGATCGCCGAACGCGCCGGAGTGGCCAAGGGCACCGTCTTCTACAACTTCGGCAGCAAGGAAGCGCTGTTCGCCGGGCTGCTCGACCACGGGATCGAGCGGCTCGCCGACGCCCTCGCCGAGGCCGCGCGCGGTCCCGCCGCCTCGCCGGTCGCCGTGCTCGACGCGCTCATGCTCGCCCAGCTCCGCTTCTTCGACGAGTACGGGCCCTTCGCCCGGGTGCTGCTGGCCGAGTTGTGGCGGGCGGCGTGGCAGGACGCCGTCCTGCGGCTGCGTACGAGCGTGCTCGCGATGTACGAGCGCGTTCTCGCGGACGCGGTGGAGGCCGGCGAGCTGCGCCCGGGGTTCGACACCGGCACCGCCGCCACAGCCGTCTTCGGCATGGTGCTCACCGTCGCCATCGAACGCCGTGCCCTGCGTCCCGACCAGCCGGTCGAGGACGTCCACGCCACCCTCGCCGAGCTCGTCCACCGCCGCATCTCGCCCTGAACGGGCGCCGGGGAGAAGGGCGCGGGATCATCCGCCCCGTCGGTGTGGGCCGAACGCCGGTCGCGCCAGCGCTGAGCCCGCTCGGCCGCTCCCAAGGGCCCCCGGCATTCGCGGAGGCGGGGACATCAGGAGAAAAGGTCGTCCACGGACTTCGCCGTGGCCGCCCGGCGGATCCACTTCTCCAGCAGATGCAGGTCGGAGCATCGGCTGATCCGCTCACGCGCTTCGGAAGGAATGTCCAGGCCCCGGGCGTCGAGCACGGCGAGGATCGCCTCGATCTCGCCCTCCGCGCGGCCCTCTTGGCGACCCTGTTCCAGGCCCTTGTTCACCCACTCGGAGAAATAACGGTCACCGATGACCTTCTCGTAGTCGGCTGACGCTGTCATCAAGAGCTCCTTCAGTCGCTCGCCCGCTACAGCGGGTATCCGGCCGAACTCGTGGAAGAAGTCGACGGTCTGCTGATGGATGAGCTTCGACACGGGGCGAACTTTACTTATTGTGTTCGAGTCGTTACGGAGAATCATCGGAATCTGTGGATGGCGTGGGAACGGGGCTGATGCGTTAGCGAGACGAGATGATCGGCAACTAACGTGAACCGCCGTTCGTCGGGATGAATACAGACATCCCGGAGCAATGGAGGAGATCGTGTACCCCCCACCGCAGCAGAAGCGCCGACGCAGCGTGGCTCCGTTCATCGTCGCGGTCGTCTTCGCGGGAGCGCTCATCGTCGGGTTGAAGCTGCTGTTCGGCGGGGTGTCCGGCGGCGGGAACGCCGGTGACGACCAGGGCGGGAACGCGACCAAACGCGCCTGCGACGACGACGGGATCACGCTGACCGTCGCCGCCTCCAGCGAGAAGGCCGAACTGCTGCGCACGATGGCCAACGGCTACAACGGCCACAAGGTGGACGGGCAGTGCGTGGACGTGGTCGTGAACTCCAAGGCGTCCGGCGGGGCGATGCAGGCCCTGGCGCGCGGCTGGGACGAGCAGCAGGACGGCCCGAAGCCGGACGTGTGGACGCCGGCGAGCACCGGCTGGATCACCCTCCTGCGGCAGCGCGTCGAGGGCGGCGACCAGGCGTCCCCGGTGTCCGCGGACAACCCGACGATCGCCATGTCTCCACTGGTCATCGCGATGCCCAAGCCCATGGCCCAGGCGCTCGGCTGGCCGTCGAAGAAGATCGGCTGGTCCGACATCCTGGACCTGGCCAACGACCCGAAGGGCTGGGCGAAGTACGACCACCCGGAATGGGGGCAGTTCCGTCTCGGCAAGACGAACCCGAACTTCTCCACTTCGGGCCTGAACGCGACCGTCGGGGCGTACTTCGCGGCCACCGGCCTGTCGGGCGACCTGACGGAACGGGACGTCGCCGCGGCGAAGACGCGTGACTTCGTCAAGGGGGTCGAGCGGTCCATCGTCCACTACGGCGACACCACCCTGACCTTCCTGTCCAACCTCCAGCACGCCGACGACTCCGGGACGGCCATGTCGTACATCTCCGCCGTGACGGTGGAGGAGAAGTCGGTGTGGGACTACAACCAGGGCAACCCGACGGGCGACCCCAAGACGCTCGGCGACCACGCCAAGCCGAAGGTCCCGCTGGTGGCGATCTACCCCAAGGAGGGCACGCTCTTCTCCGACCATCCGTACGCCGTGCTGTCCTGGGCGGACGCCACGAAGAAGGCCGCGGCGGCGGACTTCGTGAAGTACCTCCAGGCGCCCGAGCGGCAGCGGGAGTTCGAGAAGTACGCCTTCCGGTCCTTCGACAACAAGCCGGGCGCCCTCGTCACGACCGCCAACGGCCTCGACCCCAAGCAGCCGGCCACCACTCTCAGCACGCCGACTCCGCAGGTGCTCGACCGGATCCTCGCCAGCTGGGCCGAGCTGCGCAAGCCCGCCAACGTGCTGATGGTGATGGACGTCTCCGGCTCGATGGGCGCCGACGTCGCGGGCACCGGCAAGACCAAGCTCGACCTCGCCAAGCAGGCCGCGATCAACGCGCTGCCGCAGTTCGGCCCGAACGACCGCGTCGGCCTGTGGCTGTTCAGCCTCAAGCAGGACGGCGACAAGGACTACCGCGAGCTCGTCCCCCTGGGCACGAACAACCAGTCGCGGCTCAAGAACCGCATCAACGGCCTCATTCCCAGCGGCGGCACGGGGCTGTACGACACGGCCCTCGCGTCGTACAAGCACGTGATGCGGCACCAGAGCGGTGAGGCGATCAACGCGGTCGTGTTCCTGACGGACGGCAAGAACGAGGACAACAACTCCATCTCGCTCGAGAACCTGCTGCCCGAACTGCGCAAGGAGGCGGGGCAGGAGACCGTGCGGATGTTCACCATCGCGTACGGCGCCGACGCCGACCTCGGCGTCCTGCGGCAGATCTCGCAGACCACCGACGCGGCGGCCTACGATTCGCGCAAGCCGGGGAGCATCGACGAGGTGTTCACCGCCGTGATCTCCAACTTCTGACCGGGAGCCCCTGCCTGTGTCCCGCTTCACCGACGAACTGCGCGACCCCTGGGCGCTGCTCCTGGGCGCCACGGCCGCCGGCGCGGCCTGGGCCGTCAACCTCCCCCCGGCGGGCGTTGCCGTCGCCGGGGTGGGGGTGTGGCTCATCAAGGCGTTCGCCTCCGCCTGGCAGTCCGCGGGGGGCGAGAGCCGTACGGAACCCGAGGCCCCGCCGGTCGCGCGCGGCAGCGTGGAGGAGGCGTGGCTGCGGCGGGCGGAGCAGGCCGCCGCGTCCTTCGCCGACCTGGCCGCCTCGATGCGCGGGCAGATCCTGCTCGACCGAATCGCCGCCATGCGCCCGCAGGTGGACGACACCGTCGCGACCCTGCGGCGGCTGGCCGGGCACGCCACCGTCACCGGGTCGGCGCTGGCCCGCTTCGACCCCCGGTTCCTGGAGCAGGAGCGCGCACGGCTCACGCAGGCCCGGCGGACGGCCCGGCAGGAGGTCGCGGGCGAGCTCGACCGGTCGATCGCCGCCCTGGACGCCCAGCGCGAGGTGTACGACCGGTTGTCGGGCGCGCGGGAGCGGGTGCTGGCCCGGCTGCAGTCGGGCGCCATCAGCCTGGAGGGCCTGGTCGCCCGGGCCGTCGAGATCTCCGCCATGACCGCGACCGCCGACGGCGCGGGCGGCGGCGCCCGGGCGCTCGACGACCTGACCTCGGAGCTCGAACTCACCCGGCAGAGCCTGCACGAGGTCGAGGAGGCCACCCGCAACGACCTCGGCCCCTGATCGCCCCGCTCAGGCGGAGGATGCGGTCGCGGCGTGCCACAGGCCGGCTCTGTCCAGTTCGCCGACCTGCCAGGTGCGGGAGCGCAGCGTGCCCCGATGCCGGTAGTCGCGCATGATCTCGACGTGCGCACGCAGCCGTACGAACTCCCGGAGGTCGCTCTCCCCGCGCCACACCGACAGCGAACCGACCCGGCGGCCGGGGAGGTCCGCCCACAACCACATGCCGACCGCGCCGGGCAGCGACGGCCACAGGCGGCCCAGCGACAGGCCGCGCCGCGCGATGCCGGGCAGGTCGAGCATCCGGTCCATCCGGAAGTCCGTCAGCGCGGCCACCAGTGGTCCCCGCTGCTCCGCGTCGGGCCCGGCGATCCAGCGCGACCTCAGCACGGCGCCGCCTCCGCGAGCACCGCGGGCGCCGTCTTCAGCAGGGGCGCTGCGGCGACGCGGATCTCGTCACTGAACGGCGCCGGTCGGAAAGTGGCTGGATCCAGGTTGACGTTGACGCGGTAGCCCTCGGCGTGCACGGTGGCTTGATCCGGGGCTTGATCCGGGGCCTGATCCGGGGCCTGATCCGGGGCCTGATCCGGGGCCTGATCCGGGGCCTGGTCCGGGGCGCGGTCGGCGGACAGCACGCGGAAGCCGTACACCCCGCTGGTGCGCCCCATCCGCTCCAGCCAGAAGTGCACCAGCCGCTCGCCCGGCTCCGCGATGGGCGCGTGGTAGGTCACCTTGAACTCGCGTACGGCCATGAGCACGTCGGGGAATGCCGACCGGGCGGGGTCGGGCGCCCAGCCGAGCCGGTGCCAGTACGCGCCGATGGCCCGCTCGACGAGCACGGCGTAGCGCGAGTTGTGCAGCAGCCCCATCGCGTCGAGGTCGTCGAAGTGCACCTGGACGGGCTCGTAAACGCCACCTGCGGTCATGTCAGTCCTCCGGGAGAAGCGCGGGGTCGGAGCAGAGCGCACGCAGGCGCTGCAGCACGCCACGGCGGGCGTGAACGAGGGCCTGCGCCCCGTCGTACAACCGGGAGTGGATGATCACCATCTCGCCGAGCGCGTCGATCTCGTAGGCCAGCTGGGCCGGATCGACGGCGCCGTCCACTTCGCCCAGCGTCACGGCCTCCGCGACCAGCCGGCGGATCAGCCCCTGCCACTCGCGCATGGCCCGCGCGAGCCGGTCGCGGACGGCTCCGGGGCGATCGTCGAACTCGGCCTGCACGGCGAAGAAGAAACACCCGCCGGGCAGCACACCGGCGCCGTAGAAAGCCAGCCGTGCCTCGTGCAGCGTGAACAGGCGCCGCACGCCCGCGGGAGCGCGCAGCGCGGGCCCCACAACCTGCTCGGTCCACTGCCGGGCGGCCCACTCCACGGCGTCGAGTTGCAGTTGCTCCTTGTCCCGCCAGTGGGCGAAGAGCCCGGACTTGCTGACGCCGGTCGCCGTCGCCAGCCGCCCGAGGGAGAGCCCGTCCAGCCCTTCGACCGAGGCCAGCTCCACCGCCTGCCGGAGGATCGTCTCGCGGCTGCGCAACCCGCGCAGCCGTCGGCCGTCTTGTGTCACTCGCCCAAACTATAAGACCGACCGATCGGTCGTCTAGTCGGCCGGGGCGAGGAGACGGGAGAGTTCGGCCGGGCCCGCGTTGCCGCCCGTGCAGACGACGGCGACCTTCCGCCCGGCGAACTCCTCGCGCCGGGCCAGCAGCCCGGCGAGGGCGGCGGCCCCCGCGCCTTCGGCCAGGGTGTGGGCCTCGGTGAGCAGCAGGCGCTGGGCCCGCAGGATGTCGTCGTCGTCCACCAGGACGAAGTCGGTCAGCCCGTCCCGCATCACGGCCTGCGGGGTCGCGAACGCCGAACCGGTCGCGAGCCCCTCCACGACGGTCTTCACGGGCCGGGTCACGAGCTCTCCCAAGCGCCAGGAGTCGTACGCGGCCGGGGCCTGGGCCGACTGGACGGCGATCACCCGGCAGCCCGGCGCGAGCGCGGCGGCGGCGAGGCACGCGGCGGCGGCCCCGCTGCCGCTGCCCACGGGCACGAACACCGCCTCCAGGTCCGGCCGGGCGGTGAACATCTCGACGTAGAGCGTGCCCACCCCCGCCAGGATGTCCGGCTCGTCGGCCGGGCTGATCAGCCTGCGCCCGGCTTCGGCGGCGAAGACCCGCGCGTGCTCCCCGGTCTCCACCATCGTCGCGCCCCGGACCTCGACGGCCGCCCCGAGCGCCTCGACCGCCGCGACCTTGGCGGGGTTCGGGTTCTCCGGCATCAGGACCGCGCAGGGCACGCCGTACAGGCGGCAGGCGTACGCGATGGACTGCGCGTGGTTGCCGGTCGAGTACGCGACGACCCCGCGGGCGCGGTCGGCCATGCGGGCCAGCAGCGCGATGCCGCCGCGGACCTTGAACGCCCCCGTCGGCTGGACGTTCTCGTGCTTGACGTGGACCTCGGCGCCGACGGCCGCGTCGAGCACGGGATAGGACCACATGGGAGTTTCGGGCAGGTGGGGGGCGATGAGCCGCCGGGCGTCCAGGATGTCGCGGATGTTCGTCATAGCCCCAGCCTGGCCCGGGGCCCGACAATAGGTCCAACTGAAGTTTTCGGGCGAATCCATAGACGGGATCGATGAATGCCGCTCGACGTCGTACGACTGCGGGTTCTCGTGGCCGTGGCCCGGACCGGCACGGTGACCGCGGCGGCGCGGGAGCTGCACTACTCGCAGCCCTCCGTGAGCCACCACCTCGCCCGGCTGGAGGCGGAGACGGGCGCGAAGCTGGTGCAGCGGGTGGGCCGCGGGATCCGCCTCACCGAGGCCGGCCGCCTGCTCGCCGAGCGCGGCGCGGAGATCCTCGGCCGGCTCGACGCGGCGTCCGCGGAACTGTCCGCGCACGTCGGGCTGCGGGCCGGGCGCGTACGGCTGGCCGCGTTCCCCTCGGCCCTCGGCACGTTCGTCCCGGCCGCCGCCGCGCGGCTCGCGCAGGACCATCCGGGGCTGGACCTGCGGCTGATGGAGGCCGAGCCGCCCGAGGCACTGCGCCTGCTCCGGGCCGGCCGGGTGGACGTCGCCGTGGTCTTCCGCTACGGCGAGACCGCTCCCGAGGACGACGGCGTCCGCCTGATCCACCTGCTCGACGACCCGAGCCTCCTCGTCACCCCCGCGGCGTACGACGATGCCGGGGACCTGGCGGCGTACGCGGACGGGCCGTGGATCGCGGGGTGCGAGCGGTGCCGCGCGCACCTGCTCGCGCTGTGCGCCGAGGCGGGCTTCGAGCCGCGTGTCTCGTTCACCACGGACGACTACGTGGCCATGCAGGCCATGGTCGCGGCAGGGCTGGGCGTGGCACTCCTCCCCCGGCTGGCGCTGGCGGCCCACCGCCACCCGGACGTGCGGGTGTCCGAGCTGCCGGGATCGGACCGCCGGGTCTACGCCGCGACGTACGGTGAGCCGCCCGACCCACCCGCCACCACGGCCCTGGTCACCGCGCTCCTGTCCCGCAGAGACGCGTGATATGCCCGCCGATGATCTACCGCCTGACCCGACGGTGGCCCGCGATACTTCGATCGTCCCGACACGTCGTAGAGGAGACACCGACACATGAATACGCCCCCATCGCCGCCCAGGGTGGAGCGGACCGACGGATCATCCGTCCGGATCGGCGTTCTCGTCCCGCTGACCCGGCCCGGCTGGGTCGAGGCGGGGCGGCACCTGCTCGCCGGGCTCGAGCTGGCCGCCGGCGACGTCAACGACGCCGGTGGGATCGCCGGAAGACCGCTCGATCTGGTGGTCCGGGACACGGCGGCCGATCCGCACAGGGCCGCGGCGGCCGTGGACGAACTGGCTCACCTGGGCGTGGCCGCCCTGGCGGGGGAGTATCACAGCGTCGTCGCCCGCGCCGCCGCCGCCAGGGCCGACGCCCTCGGCCTGCCGTTCCTCTGCTCGTCGGCGGTTCTCGACGCGCTCACCGAACGGCCGACGCGATGGGTCGCGCGCCTGGCCCCGGCGCAGTCCCACGGCTGGCGGATGTACGCGGACTTCCTCCTCGGCGCGGGCCACGGCCGAATCGCCGTAGCCGCCGACTCGAGTGTCTACTGGGCGTCCGGGGCCCGCATCCTGCGGGACCACCTCGCTCCACGGGGCGGCACCGTCATCGAACTCGACGTGCGCGCGCTCACCCCCGCGGCCGTGTGCGACGAGCTCGCCGCCAGTGGCGCGACGGCCCTCCTTCTTCTGGCCGGCCACCCGGAGCCGGCCGTGTCGATCGTCAGGTCGGTCCGCCGCGACCGGCGACTGACCGAGATCATGATCGGCGCCCCGGCCGGGCAGCCGGAGTTCGCCGAATGGGCGAGGTCGCTGGGCGGCGACGGCGCCGGGGTCCCGTTCCTGCGCTACCTGCCCGAACGTCTCAGCCCACTCGGCGCGCGAGTCGAGGCGGACCTGCGCGAACGGCTGGCCCAAGCGCCCTCCTTCGTCGCCTTCGAGGGCTACGACACGATCGCCGTCCTCGCCGACGTGCTGCGTTCCGGCGGCGCGGATCGGGCGGGCATCGCCGCGTCCTGGCCACACGTCGCGGTCGAAGGCACCCGCGGGCTGATCCGGTTCTCCCGTACGCCGGGCGTCGACGTATGGCAATGGGCATGGCCGCCGGTCCAGGTCGTCGACAGGGATCCGGCGGAGCCCGCTCGCTTGCGAATCAGGAAGTGAGGAACCCGCGGACAGCTCCCGGCGCTGAGCGGAGGCCGGCAGGGTGACCACCCGACGGCCCCTTCCCGCGCTGCGCGACGGTTCAGCTCGGGCTCGGTGCGGGCGACGGCGTGGCGACGTCGTTGTCCAGCTCCCTCGCGGTCCACAGGGCGACGCCGCTGCCCGGCAACTGACTGATCCGGGACAGGAACGTGGCGGTGCCGTCCGTCGTGTCGTCGTCCTCCGCCGCGAAGACGGTGAGGGACTGCCAGGTGTTCCACTGGTCGGCGGGGAAGAGCAGCCGGGGGCCGATGGACAGGTCCGGGTCGCCGAGCAGCCGCTCGCTGTCGACGGTCACCCAGCCGTACGACGGCTTCTGGCTGAGCCGCACGTGGATGAGCGCCGAGCCGCCTTCGGGCACGACGATGTCCGCGGGCGAGACGACGACGCTCGGCGTGGCGCTCGGGCTCGGCGACGGGACGGGGGTGGGAGCGGCGGAGGGGGGCGGGCCGACCACGCACGGCACGCCGTTGACGGCGAAGTCCGTCGGCGGCGGATTGCTCCCGCGCCAGGTGCCGGCGAACCCGACGGCGGCCGACGCGCCGGGCGAGATCGAGCCCGCCGGGACCGAGGCGGCGACCAGGCGGCCGGTCTGGGCCCACTGCGCGGACCAGCCGTACGTGAGCCGCTGCGAGCCGGGGAAGGTGAACGTCAGCGTCCAGCCCGCGATGTGGTCACCGGTGTTGGCGACGTCCACACTGGCCGTGAAACCGCCCCCGTCCTCTCCCCACTGCGAGGTCGCGTACGTGACCCCGCAGGAGACCGCTGCGTCGGCCGTGCCCGGGACGAGCCCGGTCGTGGCGGCCGCCGCGGCCATGACGGCCACGAGGACGGCCGAGCGACGTAACCGGCCCTGGGGGAATCGCATCCGGCACCTCCATGGTGAGCTGACCACACCGCCCGGGCCGGCTGCGACTGATCGCCGGCGATGCCCCCAGCGTCAGGTCTCCTTCGCCCGCTGTACAGGAATTCCGGCGGCCCGCCCTCTCCTTGGGTGGCCGGACGCGTGGCGGCCCGTCCCCGCTCACCTCGGCGAACACCGGCGACGGCGGCCGGGGCCGGGAGGCCGCCGCACGTGACGAGCGGTGAAAGATTCAGCGGAGACGATTTCCACGACGGATCCCGGCCCTCATGCAGTCATCTCCGGGTGCGTACCGGGGTACTCGCCGCGCTGGGCCGGGGCGTCAGCCGGCTTGGCGGAACTCGGCGGCCTGAGGACCCTCGACGCAGGCGGCGGCCAGCTCGTCCAGCGACAGGCCAAGCGCGGCGGCGAGCGCGGCGACGGTGAAGAAGGCCGGGGTCGGGGCCCGGCCGGTCTCGATCTTGCGCAGCGTCTCGGCCGACAGCCCGGCCGCCGCCGCGACCTCGACCATGCTGCGCTCGCCGCGCGCCTGCCGGAGCAGGGCGCCGAACCGCTCCCCCCGCAGGCGTTCCTCGGGGGTCAGGGGCACTCTCACCATGACCGTGATACTAATACCGGTATAGTTATTGGCGCCACTCGGGAGGACCGTGTCATGGTGGAAATCAAAACCGACGCCGCGCTGGACGCGATGCGGGAGGCGGGGCGCGTGGTGGCCCGCACCCTCGACGCCGTGCGGAAAGCCGCGGCCATCGGGGTGCGGCTGACGGACCTGGACGAGACGGCGCGGGCGGTGTTGCGCGAGGCGGGGGCGAGCTCGCCGTTCCTCGGCTACCGGCCGCACTTCGCGCCGACCCCCTTTCCCGCCGTGATCTGCGTGTCCGTCAACGACGCGATCGTGCACGGCATCCCGACGGACTACCGGCTGCGTGACGGTGACGTCGTGGGCGTCGACTGCGGCGCGGAGCTGGACGGCTGGACGGCCGACGCCGCCGTCACGTTCATCGTGGGCACGCCGCGGCCCGGCGACCTGGAGCTCGTCGACACCACGCGCCGGGCCCTGGAGGCCGGGATCGCCGCCGCGACCGTGGGTAACCGCATCGGGGACATCTCGGCGGCGATCGGGACGATCGCCCAGAAGGCCGGGTACGGCATGCCCAGGGACTTCGGCGGCCACGGCATCGGCCGCCGCATGCACGAGGACCCGTCGGTGCCGAACCACGGCCGGCCGGGCCGGGGCTATCCCCTGCGGCACGGCCTCGCGCTGGCCATCGAGCCGATGTTCATCGCCGGAGGCCGGGACGGTTACCGCACGGCGGGCGACGGCTGGACGCTGAACAGCGTGGACGGCAGCCGGGCCGCCCACATGGAGCACACGATCGCGGTCACCGAGGACGGCCCCCGCGTGCTGACCGTGCTCTGATCAGGAGCGCTAAATAGGAGTGCCTGAACAGGCCCGTTGTCCGTACCATCCGAGCCATGCCGACTCTGCCCACACTCGCCCTGTTCGCCGCCGCCACGCTGGCGCTGCTCGTGGTCCCGGGACCCGCCGTGCTCTACATCGTCACCCGCAGCGTGGCCCAGGGCCGTTCGGCGGGGCTGGTGTCGGTGCTCGGCGTCCACGCCGGCTCGCTGGTGCACATCGCCGCCGCGGCGCTCGGGATCACCGCGCTGCTCGCCGCCTCGGCCACGGCCTTCGCCGTCGTGAAGTACCTCGGCGCGGCCTACCTCGTCTACCTGGGGATTCGCAAGCTCATGCGGCGGCCGGAGGCGGAGGACGCCGTGGTCAAGGTGGCCTCGAACGCCCGGCTGTTCGGCGAGGGGTTCGTGGTCAACGTGCTGAACCCCAAGACCGCCATGTTCTTCCTGGCGTTCCTGCCGCAGTTCGTCGATCCGGCGCTCGGCGCCGTGGCGCCGCAGGTGCTCGTGCTCGGGGCCGTGTGGGTCGCGCTCGGCATGGCCAGCGACGGCACGTACGCGCTACTGGCCTCGGTCCTCGCCGGCCGACTGCGCTCCTCGGCCCGTGCCCGGCGGCGGCTCGACCGGGGCAGCGGCGTCGTCTACCTCGGTCTCGGCGCGGTGGCGGCTCTGGCCACCGAGGGCGCCAGGAAGCTCTGACGGCTACCGGGACATTTGTACTGCCGTAATCGGGATCGCTGAATCTGCCCGGCTCCTCCGGCTTTCGAGACGCTTGATGCGTGCGGAGAGACGACCTGGAGGAGCCGATGACGCAGACCCTGACCGCGCCGCCGCGAGCCGGGCAACCTCAGCGCAACAACCTCGGCCGGTTGCTCACGCCGCTGGCGCTGGACGTCGCCGCGCCGCTCGTCTGCTACTACGTCCTGCACGGCGCGTTCGGCGTGAGCGAGGTCGCCGCGCTGGCCGTGAGCGGCGTGATCCCGGCCGTCCGGGTGATCTCCGGGATCGTCCGCGACCGGACCCTGAACGGACTCGCCGGACTGACGCTGGCGGTCAACCTGGCCGGCATCGCGCTGAGCTTCGGCACCGGCGACGCCCGCATGATGATCGCCAAGGACTCGGCCCTCAGCGCCGTGATCAGCCTGGTCATGATGCTCTCGGCGTTCACCGCGCGCCCGGTGATGACCCCGGGCATGCGCGCGTTCATCACCCGTGGGAACGCGGCGAAGGAGGCCGCCTGGGAACGGCTCGCGGCGGGCTCCGCCCGGTTCCGCCGCGCCGAGCGCCTCTTCAGCGGCATCTGGGGCGGGGTGATGCTCGCCGACTGCGTGGCCCGGCTGATCGGCGCGTTCACGCTGCCGGTGTCCACCATGGTCTGGCTGTCCAACGTGATGTTGATCGTCGCCATCGCGTTGGGGCTCGTGCTCGCGGGCGCGTTCGCCTCCGGGCCGATCATGATGATGGTCAAGATGGAGGCGGGGGGCGCGCGATGAGGGGCAGGGGCATCAACTACGACACCGGTTTCCTGCCCGGCGGGCACATCAGCCGGGAGACCTTCGACTCCGAGACGGTCCGCGCGGAGATGCGGGTCATCGCCGAGGAGCTGCACTGCACGGCCGTCCGCGTCACCGGCGGCCACCCGGAGCGGCTCGACGTCGCCGCGCGGCACGCCGCCGACGCCGGGCTGGAGGTGTGGTTCGCGCCCTTCCCTTGCGAGATGACCACGCGGGAGCTCGCGCCGTTCTTCGCCGAATGCGCCGGGCGGGCCGAGGAGCTGCGGCGCGACGGCGCGGAGGTGGTGCTCGTCACCGGATGCGAGCTGAGCATGTTCGCCGCCGGCTTCCTCCCCGGCGACACCGTCTTCGACCGCATCTCCGGGCTCATGAAGGGCGACCCCGAGGTGTACGCCCGGTTCGCCGGGATCCCCGCTCTGCTGAACCCCTTCCTGACGGAGACCGCCCGGGCGGCGCGCGAGGTCTTCGGCGGGCGGGTGACGTACGCCTCGGGGGACTGGGAGGGGGTCGACTGGAGTCCGTTCGACATCGTCGCGGTGGACGCCTACCGCGACGAGCGCAACGCGGCGACCTACCGCGAGGGGCTGCGCTCCCTCTTCGGACACGGCAAGCCGGTCGCGGTCACCGAGTTCGGCACGTGCGCCTACACAGGGGCGGGCGCACGCGGCGGCATGGCGTGGGCCATCGTGGATCGGTCGCGAAGGCGGCCCCGGCTGACCGGGAACTTCACCCGCGACGAGGGCGAGCAGGTCCGCTACCTGCACGAACTGCTCGGCGTGTTCGAAGAGGAGGGCGTGGACAGCGCCTTCTGGTTCACCTTCGCCGGGTACGGCCTGCCGTACGACCCCCACCCGCGCAGGGACCTCGACATGGCCTCCTACGGGGTGGTCCGGCTGCTGAAGGACGGCGGCAGGGAGCCGAAGGAGGTCTTCCACGCCCTCGCCGCCGCCTACTCCGGCGGACGCGCCGAGGCGGCCACCTGACCGGCCCACCGGTAGTCGGCCTTGCCCGCCGGGGAGCGGACGATCTCCTCCACGAACGCGTAGGTCCGCGGCACCTTGTAGCCCGACAGCCGGGTACGGCAGTGCGCGTCGAGCTGCTCCGCCGTCGGCGCGGTCCCGCCGTACGGCTGGACGACGGCCGCGACCCGCGAGCCCCAGCGTTCGTCGGCGATGCCGGTGACCACGGCGTCGAACACGGCGGGATGGCCCTTGAGCACCGCCTCGACCTCCTCGGGGAAGACCTTCTCCCCGCCGGTGTTGATGCACTGGGACCCGCGTCCGCAGAACCGGATCGTGCCGTCCTCCTCGACCGTCGCGAGGTCTCCGGTGAGAAGCCACCGCACGCCGTGGGCGTCGGTGACGAAGGTGCGGGCGGTCTTGCCCGGATCGTTGTGGTAGCCGGACGCGATCCAGCCGCTCCTGGCCACCGTGCCGATCCGCCCGGAGCCCGGCTCGACCGGGGTCAGCGTCTCGTCCAGCACGGCCACGGCGGCGCCCGCGTTGGGCCGGTAGCGCAGGCCCGACTCCGGCGACGACCCGTCGACGCCCGACGCCGTGTATCCGGACTCGGTCGAGCCGAAGTTGTCGAGGATCATCCGGCCCGGCAGCAGCTCCTCCAGCCGCGCGCGCACGGCGCCGCTGAGGATCGCCCCGGTCGAGCTGAGCGCGAACAGCGACGACAGGTCGTAGGACCCGGCGGCCATCTCCTCGGCGAGCGGACGGGCCATCGCGTCGCCGGTGATGTTCAGGCTGACGACCTTCTCCCGCTCGATCGCGCGCAGCACGGCGGCCGCGTCGAACCTGCGGACGTACACCATCGTGCCGCCCATCCACCAGGCGATGAAGGTGCCCACCTGCGCGGCACCGTGCATCAGCGGCGCCGCCGTCATCATGACCACCGGGGACGCCGCGCCGCGCGCCTGCTCGATCACCGCCTCCGGCGTCTTCAGCGGGTCGCCGTACGGGTTGCCGCCGCCGAAGGCGTAGAAGAGGTCCTCCGACCGCCATATCACGCCCTTGGGCATGCCCGTCGTGCCGCCGGTGTAGATGACGTACACGTCGTCGCCGGAGCGGGGCGGGAAGTCCCTGCTCTCGGACTGCCCCGCCACCCCCTCCTCGTACGGCACCGCGCCCGGCACGGCCGTGGGGCCGCCGACGGCGACGAGGTGGCGCAGCCCGGGGACCTCGGGCGCGGTGGCCGCGACGCGGTCGTCGAACTCCACGTCGAACAGCAGGGCCGCGATGCCGGAGTCCCGGTAGAGGTAGAGCAGCTCCGACTCGACGTACCGGTAGTTGACGTTGACCGGGACGGCCCGCAGCTTCAGCGTCGCCAGCAGGGCCGCGACGTACTCCACCCCGTTGTAGAGCTGCATGCCCACGTGCGTGCCGTGGCCGACGCCGTGCGCGGCCAGGTGGTGGGCCAGCCGGTTGGCGTGGGCGTCGAGCTCGGCGTACGTCGGGCGGTCGTCGCCGCAGACCACCGCGACGCGGTCCCCGATGGCGTCGGCGAGCCCCTCGAAAAGATCGGCGTGGTTGAACTCCATCCGGCGGACCTCCCGCGCTCAGGGTTTACTGCTGCCGACGATCCACATGGCGAAGAACTGCGCGCCTCCGCCGTACGCGTGTCCGAGCGCGAGCCGCACCCCCTCGACCTGGTGCTCCCCCGCCGTGCCCCGCACCTGGAGCGCCGCCTCGGCGAACCGGATGAGCCCGGAGGCGCCGATCGGGTTGGACGACAGCACGCCGCCGGAGGCGTTCCACGGGGTGTCGCCGTCGAGCGCCGTGCATCCGGCCTCGGTGAGCTTCCAGCCCTCCCCCTCGGCGGCGAAGCCCAGGTTCTCCAGCCACATCGGCTCGTACCAGGAGAACGGCACGTACACCTCGGCGACGTCGATCTCCCGGCGCGGGTCGGTGACGCCGGCCTGGCGGTAGACGTCGGCGGCGCAGTCGCGGCCCGCGCGCGGGCTCACGACGTCGCGGCCGGCCAGCATGATCGGCTCCGAGCGCATCGCCGTGCCGTGGATCCAGGCGGGCGTGCCGGTCACCTTGTCCTCGGCGGCGAGCACGATCGCGCAGGCGCCGTCGGACGACGGGCAGGTCTCCAGGTAGCGGATCGGCTCCCACAGCATCGGGGTCGACTCGACCATCTCCCGGCTGATCCCGGGGATGCGCAGGTGGGCGTAGGGGTTCTTCAGCGCGTTCAGCCGGTCCTTGACCGCGACCAGCGTGCCGATGTGGTCCGGCGCGCCCGACCTGCGCATGTACTCCCTGATGTGCGGCGCGAAGTAGCCGCCCGCGCCCACGACCAGGGAGGCGTTGAAGGGCAGGTGCGTGGACAGGGCCCAGGTGGCGTTCGACTCCGACTGTTTCTCGAAGGCGACGACCAGCACCCGCCCGTGCACGCCGCCCTGGACGAGCGACGCGCCGACCAGCGCGGTCGAGCCGCCGACCGAGCCCGCCGTGTGCACGCGCATCACCGGCTTGCCGGCCCCGCCGAGCGCGTCGGCGAGGTACGCCTCCGGCATCATCACGCCCTCGAACAGGTCCGGCGCCTTGCCGATGACGACCGCGTCGATGTCGGCGAACGTCAGGCCCGCGTCCTCCAGCGCCCGCAGGGCGGCCTCGCGGACCAGCCCGGCCAGCGACACGTCCTGCCGTCTGGTCTGGTAGCGGGTCTGGCCCACGCCGACGACGGCACAGCGGTTTCCCACGGCGACTCCTACAGAGACTGGTCGAGGACGGCGCCTTCGAGCACGGCGACGAGGTTCTGCTGCAGGCACGGGCCCGAGGTGGCGTGCGCGACCGCGCGGGCGGCCGAGCCGTCGAGGATCCGCAGGGCCGCCTCACCGAGGCGGATCAGGCCGGTGGCCATGACCGGGTTGGCCGCGAGCGGCCCGCCGGACGGGTTGACCGTCACGTCGCCGGACAGGCCGAGCGCCGCGCGCAGGATGGGCTCCTCGTGGCTGAACTGGGTGTGCAGCTCGGCCACGTCGACCGGGCCCTTGCCCACGCCGGCCGCCCGGCCCGCCTCGGCCGTGGACACCGATCGGGACAGGTCGCGCATGCCCAGGTAGTGGGGCTCCGCGCGGTGCGCGATGCCGGTGATCCAGGCGGGCCGCCCGGCCAGCTCGCGGGCGCGGTCCCCGGCGGCCAGCACCACGGCCGCCGCTCCGTCCGTGACCGGCGCGACGTCGTACGGCCGCAGCGGCTCGACCTCGAACTCCTCTCCCGAAGGGTCGGGCAGGTCGAGGGCGTAGGGGTTGGCCCGGCCGTCGGCCCGGCTGCGCCGTACGATCTCGTCCAGCGCCGCTCTGTCCGCGTTCACCGCGCAGGCCTGCAGGGCGGCGTACGACACCTGGTCGAGCCCGAGCGGCGCCAGATAGTACGGATCGAGCTGGAGCGTCATGATCTCCCGGATGTCCGACATCGACGACTTGCCGAAGCCGTAGACGAGGGCGGTGTCGATGTCGCCGTGCTGGAGCCGCACCCACGCCTCGTAGAGCGCGAACGCGCCGTCCATCTCGACGTGACTCTCGCTGATCGGCGGCCAGGCGCCGACCGCGTCGAGCGCCGAGACGAACGAGAACGGCGCCCCGGCCAGGTAGTCGCACGAGCCGGAGCAGGTGAAGCCGAACCTCTTGAGCCCGGTCGCCCGCTTGACCTCGTCGATGACCGGCAGCAGCAGCTCCGGCTCGGCCAGCCCGGTGTCGTGGCCGGTGTGGACGGTCTGGGCGAAGGCGACGACCGCGACGTCCCTCATCACGACCCCCCGATGGAGTCGTCGAGGTCGGCGTCCGGCTCGCCGGTCGGCTCGAACCACTTTACGTTGGTCATCGACGGCGTCCGCTCCTCGGGCGGCACCCACACGGCGCGCACCCGCATGCCCTGCCGCACCTCGTGCGCCGGGATGCCGCCGATAAGCGCGATCATCGGCGTGTCCGCGCCGTCCAGCAGCACGTACGCCGAGACGAACGGCACCTCGGGGGCCCGTGGGTCGGGCAGGTTGTTGATCGCGTAGGTGGTGACGGTGCCGGTGTCGGCGACCTCCACCTCCTCCTCCACGACGGAGCCGCACGCGGGGCAGGACACCCGGTAGGGCACGTAGACGGCGGCGCATTCGGCGCACCGGCCGCCCAGGAACCTGCCGTCGCGCACGCCTTCGAGGAAGCGGGTGAGCGCACGGCCCGGCATGACGCGATACTCGGCCCGCACCGGCGCGACGAGCGAGGTGACCTCGGGCAGGAAGCACTCGATGTCCGTGATGTGGCCCGTCGTCGCGGCCCGCCAGCGCGGGCGGACCCGCAGGCCCGGCCGCAGCTCCTTCGGGCTTCCGGCGTCCACCGCGTGGACCAAGGCCGTGTCCGCGCCGTCGAGTTTGACCAGCGCCCAGGCGAACGGCCGGTCGAGCGGATGGCCGGGGCGCGGGGAGCCGACCCAGGCCCACGCCTGGACGGTCCCGGCCGGTCCGACCTCCACGTACTCGCCGGTGACCGGCTCGCCCGTGTCCGGGTCGTACTCCAGCGGCGGCACCAGCACCCGCCCGCCGGCCGTACGGACCCCGACCAGCCGCCGGTCGCGCAGCTCGGTGAGGAACCGCCCGATGACCGGACCGGTCGTCCGCGTGTAGCCGCCGGGAAACTCCAGAACGTGGGTGGCGACCGGCGATTCCTCAGATGGCACGATCCCTGCCTTCCCAGTAGGGGGCGCGGAGCTTGCGTTTGAGCAGCTTGCCGTTCGGCTCGCGGGGCATCTCGTCGATGAAGTCGATCACGCTCGGCCACTTCATGCGGGCCAGGCGGCCCTCCAGCGAGAGGACGATCTCCGCGGCCAGCTCCTGCCCGGGGACGGCGCCGGGCGCGGGCTCGACGACGGCCATGATGCGCTCGCCCCACTCGTCGTCCGGGATGCCGAAGACGGCCACGTCGGCGACCTTCGGGTGGACCATGATCTCCTTTTCGATCTCGGCCGGATAGATGTTGGCCCCGCCCGAGATGATCATGTCGGCCTTACGGTCGCAGAGGAACAGGAAGCCGTCCTCGTCCAGGTAGCCGATGTCCCCGACGGTGAAGTAATCACGCAACCGGTTGGCCGCGGTCTTCTCCGGATCGCCCTTGTACTCGAAGGAGATGCCCATCTTCATGTAGACGGTGCCGGGCGTGCCCGCGGGCACCGGGGCGAGCTCGTCGTCCACGATCAGCAGCTCGCTGCCCGGCCAGGCCTTCCCGACCGTGCCCGGCCGTTTCTTCCAGTCCTCGGGGGTCGCGATCGTGCCGCCGCCCTCGGTGGCGGCGTAGTACTCGTAGATCACGTCGCCCCACCACTCCAGCATCTGCCACTTGACCGGCACCGGGCACGGCGCGGCGGCGTGGATCATCCACCGCAGCGACGACAGGTCGTAGGACCGCCGCGTCTCCTCGGGCAGCGACAGCAGCCGCTTGAAGTGCGTGGGGACCATGTGGGAGTTCGTCACCCGGTGCCGCTCGCACAGGCGCAGGGTCTCCTCGGCGTCCCATTTGTCCATGAAGACCAGCGTGTGGCCCATGTGCAGCGCCGTACCGGCGAACTGGGTGACGGCCGTGTGGTAGCTGGGCGAGGTGACGAGGTGGGCGTTCGGCCGCCCCGGCGTCACGCCGAACAGCCGCAGCAGGCCCGTCATCAGCTCGGCGGCGTCGTCGGGGTCGAGGCCGGTGAGCGCGCGCCGCACACCCTTCGGCCTGCCGGTCGTGCCGGAGGTGTAGTGCATGGTGGCCCCGGCCGTACGGTCGCCGGGCAGGGTCTCGGGCATGCCGCCGGTCAGCTCGGCCACCGGGCGGAAGCCCTCGATCTCGCCGTAGGAGAAGCACCGCTCGGCCGCGATACCGGCCTCCCGGGCGCCCCTGACAGCCTCGGCGGCGTACCGCTCGTGGACAAGGAACGCGGCGGCCTCGCTGTCGGCGACGATGTAGCCGATCTCCGGCCCGGTGAGGTGCCAGTTGACCGGCGTGTAGTACCACCCCGCCTGCAGGGCGGCGAGGTAGAGCACGAGGCCGTCCGCGCCGTTGGGCAGCAGGCCGCAGATGCCGTCGCCCGGCCGCAGGCCCAGCGCACGAAGGCCGTGGACCATGCTGTTGGCCCGGGCGAGCAGTTCGCCCGCGGAGTGTTCCGTGCCGTCGGGATCGACCGCCGCGATCCACGCGGGGTCGGCCTGCGCGAGCCTCCAGAAACCGAGTGAGCCCATGTGCCAGCTCCCTATGGGGGTGCGCCACAAAGCCCGGGCGTCAGCGGCCGCGAAGTGAAGCACGCCGGCACGACGCTGACAAGATCTGGCAATGCGGAGCGACTCAGATGAGAATCGGTTCTAGTTCTTGCGGGCAGACTAACCCCGCGCGCGATGTCTAACAAGCGCTTGATCGAACCGGTGACGCCGTCCCGCTGGAGGACACCTGTGGAGCTCCTGCCCATCAGCACCCCGCACTGCCGGATCGAGCGCGACGGTCACGTGGTGGTCGTCACGATGGACCGCCCCGAGGCCAGGAACGCGCTCTCACAGGACATGCTGGTGGGGCTGGCCGAGGCCTGGCAGTACATCTCGGACGAGCCCGAGGTGCGGGTCGGCGTCCTGACCGGGGCGAACGGCACGTTCTGCGCCGGGGCCGACCTCAAGGCGATGGGCACGCCGTCGCAGGACGAGCGGGTGCGCCGCCGGGCCGCCGAGATCCCCGACTACCACTGGAAGGGCCTGCTGCGCGACCCCGAGGCGCTGCCGTCCAAGCCGATCGTGTGCGCGGTCGAGGGCTACGCCGTGGCGGGCGGCACCGAACTCCTCGTCGGCACCGACCTGCGCGTCGTCGCCGAGAGCGCCACGCTCGGGCTGTTCGAGGCCAGGCGGGCGCTGTTCCCGATGGGCGGCAGCGCCATCCGGCTGCCCCGCCAGATCCCGTACGCGTTCGCCATGGACGTGCTGCTCACCGGCCGGGCGGTCACGGCCGCCGAGGCGCTCGCGATGGGCATGGTCAACCGGGTCGTGCCGGACGGCCAGGCGCTCGCGGCGGCCCGCGAGATCGCCGGCCAGGTGGCCGCCTGCGGGCCGCTCGCCGTACAGGCGATCCTGCGTGCCTACCGCGAGACGCTGGGCATGCCGGAGGCCGAGGCGTTCAAGGTCTCCGACGCGATCGGCTGGCCGGTCATCGGCTCCGAGGACGCCAAGGAGGGCGCGCGCGCCTTCCGCGACAAGCGCCCACCCGTCTACCAGGGCCGATAGCCGGTCAGGGCCGGGCCTGGACCATGGCGTGAGTGCCGGTGGTGCGCCATGGGCGGCCGGTCGCGTCCAGCTCCGCCAGCGTCCGCTCCGGCACGCCGACGAGCGCGTCCGACTTCAGCGTGCGCAGCGCGACGACAGGCCCGGGGAAGTAGCCGGTGACCGCGGCGAACGGCGTGGTCGCCGGCCACATCCGATCGCCGACGAGCCGCCGGTAGTTCAGGTCGCCCTTCATGACGGTCAGCGAGGCCGAGGCGAACTCCTCGCGCAGGTCGTCCGGCATGTCCGAGTAGGGCAGCGGAGCACAGGCGAAGGGATGCGCCCGCAGTCTGAGACGCCCCTCCTCCGTCGCGGCCCACAGGCGGGCGCCGGCCTCCCCGGCCCGGCCGGGGGCCGCGGCGAGCCGCCGCAGGCACGCGAGCACGTCGGCCGGGGTCGCGTCGGACACGAAGTACGGGACGGGCTTCACGTGGAGGACGACCTCGCCCGCGAGCCCGCGCGCGAGGAGATGGTCGACGAGCACGAGGTCGGGCAGCAGCTCGCGCCCCGCGTTGTCGGCGACCAGGCAGATCCGCCCCGGTGCGGCGGCCTCGAGAAGCGACCACAGCAGTGGGCCGTCGTCCACGACCAGGCCGGTCGCCCTCTCGTGGTCCCCGTCGAGCGTGACGCCGAAGGACAGGTCGGCGCGGTTGCCCCAGAGCGAGCCGAGCAGGAGCGCCCGGGCCTGCTCGTCCGGGGACAGTGTCGCCGTCTCGTCGAGCGCCGCGAGTTCCCCGTCCACGACCGGGCCCTCGAGCTCGGCCTGCTTCATCGGGCCGAACGGGTCGACCCCGCGCCACGGGCCGTCGCCGAAGTATCCGGTGGCCTCCAGAAGCTTGCGGTAGAAGTAGCTCTCGCCCCACAGGAACGGCACGTCGACGTAGCGGCGGCCGATCTTCCCGCGTCCCCACTCGGCCCAGGCGGCGCCGTCGTGCGCCGACGGCTCCAGCGGCGCCATGACGTCACGGACGACCTCGTCGAGCAGCCGGTCGAGCGCGCGCCGCCGGTCCGGGTCGTACGGCAGCGCCCGCGCGACCTGGCGGACGAGCACGGGATGCCGCTCCCTGAAGACGCTCAGGGCGTAGGAACCGGGGACGTTCCCCATGATCGGCGGCGGGATGGGCGGGGCCTCCGCCACGGTCTCGTCACCGGCACGGCTCATCGCGGCGTCCTCCCCCAGCTCGCGGGACATCCCCAGCAGTAAAGCAGCAGGGCGCCACGCGAGCGGGGGGCGGGGGCCTCACTCGTCCCGGGACTCGTCCCGGGTGATGCGGCCGAGGCGTTCCATGGCCTCGACGTACTCCTCCACCATCTCGAAGACGACCTGTTTGGCCGGCTTGACCTGGTTCATCGCGCCGATGATCTGACCGGCCGGGAACGTGGCCAGCTCGGTCGCGTCCGACCTGCCGATCCGCCGCAGCGCGTCGGAGATCAGCATGAACTGCAGCGGCATCGGCAGCGTGCCGGGCGACTCGGCCGACTCCCAGGCGTCGGTCCACTCGTTCTTCAGCAGGCGGGCGGGCTTGCCGGTCCAGCTCCGCGACCTGACGGTGTCGCGGGAGGTGGCCGCGATGATGCGCCGCCGTACGGTCTCGGAGGTGTCGGCCTCCTCCACCGCCAGCCAGATCGAGCCGGTCCACACGCCCTCGGCGCCGAGCGCCATGCCCGCGGCCATCTGACGGCCGGAACCGATGCCGCCCGCGGCCAGAACCGGCACGTCCACCGCGTCCACGACCTGCGGGATGAGCACCATCGTGGAGATCTCGCCGGTGTGGCCGCCCGCCTCGGTGCCCTGCGCCACGACGACGTCCACGCCGACCTCGACCTGCTTGACGGCGTGGCGCGGCGTGGAGGCGAGCGCGGCCACCTTCACGCCCTTCGCGTGCGCCTGCTCCACGACGTCGGCGGGCGGCGGGCCGAGGGCGTTGGCCAGCAGCGCGATGGGATGCCGGAGCGCGACCTCGACCTGCGGCCGGGCCGTCGCGTCGGTCCAGCCGAGCAGCACCTTGCCCGAGTCGGATCCGTCCAGCGGCGGCACGCCGTGCCGGGCCAGCAGGTCCTCCACGAAGGCCCGATGCCCCTGCGGGATCATCCCCTGCAGCCGCGCCACAAGGTCGGCCGGGGAGTCCACGTCGAGGTCCGACCCCGCGTAGGAGGCGGGCATCACCACGTCCACGCCGTACGGGCGGCCGTCCACGTGGTCGTCGATCCACTTGAGCTCGATCTCGAGCTCCTCGGGGGTGAAATACAGGGCGCCGAGCACTCCCATGCCGCCGGCACGGCTCACCGCGGCGACGACGTCCCGGCAGTGGCTGAAGGCGAAGATCGGGAACTCGATACCGAACATGTCGGTGACACGTGTCCGCATGCCTTCGAACGTACGACGGCCTCCAGCGAACTGCAACGCGTTCTAGTGACCTGCGTTCGGCGCGTTCCTACCAGTCGGTAACTCGACGGCCGGGGACGCGGCGGGAACTCTCGCGAGAACACGTTCCAGCGCGCCGGGGCGGCGATCACCCGGCGATGACCACCGTTAAAGTCAGATTTCATGACAATGCGGGATTGCGGCCATACCACGGGAGTCGTACCTTCCCCCTATGGATCTGGAGATCCGCCACCTCAGAATCGTGCACGCGGTCGCCGAAGCCGGGAGCGTCACGAAAGCGGCCACCCGGCTCGGCCTCGCCCAACCGTCCCTAACCGCTCAGCTCAAGCGCATCGAGCGCTCACTCGGGGGTCCGCTGTTCGAACGCGACCGCAACGGCGCCCGTCCCACTCCTCTCGGCGAGATGGTGCTGGCCCGCGCCCGGGTGCTGCTGCCCGCCGTACGGGACCTCCAGGAGGACGCGGTACGGTTCGCCAACACCTCGGTCAAACTGCCCGGCTATCGCATCGGCGCGACGAACGGGCCCATACTCGGCGGGCTGGTCGAGCGCCTGACCGCCGACCAGCCCGGCATCCCGGTCACCACCCGCACGTCCTGGTCGGCCGGTGAGCTGACCTCGCTCGCGGTGGCCGGCCGGCTCGACTTCGTGCTGCTCGGGACGTGCGGCGACAGCCCGCCTCCCCCGGCCGAGGCGATGAACTGGACCACGGTCGGCACCGACCCGGTCTTCGTGCTCCTGTCGGAGGACCACCCACTAGCCGGGGAGAGGGAACTGCAGCTGTCCAGCCTCGCCGACGAACACTGGACGGTCGCCCCCGGCGACGGCTGTTTCGCCGACTGCTTCGCCGCCGCCTGCGCCCGGGCCGGGTTCGTCCCCGACTCCATCTACGAGACGGACGTGGCGACCTGCCTGCACCTGGTCGGGGTGGGCAAGGCGGTCGCCCTCTGCCAGGCCACCTTCCGCCTCACCGCCGGGCTGGTCATGATGCCGCTGGCCGGTGCGCCGCTGCGCTGGCGGCACCTGCTCGGCTGGCACGCCGACTCGATGGGCGCGCGGGCCGCCGCCCCCGTGGTCGCCGCCCACGCCCGGGCCGCGTACGCCGACGCGGTCCGCCGCAGTGCCCGCTACGCGGACTGGCTCGTCACCAACCCCGAATACGGCGCGGTTCCTTAGCCGGCCGCCGGCGGGACTCGTGACCGACCGGCCTGGGCGGGCCGGGCCGGCGTCTGCCACACCGCCACGCAGCTGCGCGTACGGGCTGCCGATCGAGCTGGACCTGCTATTACGCGTATCTCCCGCATTGCACAGCACTAACGGCGCAACAACAGTAACCGCAGCAGGCGCAGCGCCCGGGAACGGCGCCCTGAGTCGGCCGAGAACATGTAAGTAGCGGCAGGAACGGACAACAGCACGGCGCTCGCCGTGACCAGGGCGGTCAGGTGGGGCAGCATGTCACCGAACTCCATTCAGGGATCTCCATACCCATGGCTGGTGTTGTGGGCGTGATACCAGCATGGGGCGTGCCGGAGCACGGTTGACGATGGGCTCCAAGGCCTTACGCCATCTGATGAATCCGGACGCCTGCTGAACGGGCTTACATCAGAGCCCGAGTCGGAGGAGAGGTCATTCGCTTTACATTCCCTGACATTTCTGGATTTCGCTCCCGGCATCATGGGATGCTGCGATGGAAATGCCATCGCCGAGCCACCTGCCACGTGAGACCGCTCTGGCCACTCTGCGCGAGCGACTGAGGACCCTGTATGTACACGCGGGCGAGCCCAGTTATCGCACTCTGGCCAGACGGACGGGGGCGATGAGCCATACCACGGCGCATGAGGCCGTCCGCTGCGAGAAGCTGCCGCGGTGGGGCAACCTGGAACTCGTCGTTGAGGCGCTGAAGGGCGATGTCACGGAGTTCCACGCTCTCTGGGTCGCCGCCCGTAGCGCCCAGGACCAGGCCGAACCCCACCCGGCTGCCAGGACCCGGTCCGAGGTACGGGCGGAAGTGTCTCAGGGACCGATCCTCGAAGCGCAGGGTGAACCGGAAGATCTGTACCGATTGGCAGGCGGCCCTCTGGGGAGCCATTCCGGCGCCGTCTGGTCGGTGGCCTTCGATCCCGGCGGGCGCGTGCTGGCGAGCGGCGGCGGTGACGGGGCGGTGCGGTTGTGGGATGTCGCCGCGGGGAAGCCGTTACGGGAGCCTTTGCTGGGCCATACGGGTGCCGTTGTGGCTGTGGCCTTCCACCCGAAGACAGGTCTGCTGGCCAGCGGAGGCAGCGACAAGGAGATCCGGCTCTGGGATGCCGACTCAGGACGACCGGTGGGTGAGCCGTTGCGGGGGCACACGGGCAGCGTCTGGTCGGTGTCCTTCGACCCCGACGGGCGCGTACTGGCGAGCGGCGGCATCGACGGAACCGTGCGGCTATGGGACGCCGGCTCGGGGCAGCCGTTGCGGGAACCTCTGCACAGCCATGACGGCGCCGGCTGGGCCCTCGCATTCGAGCCGTTTGGGCGTGTGCTCGCCAACGGCGGCGACGACGGCGTCGTGCGGCTGTGGGATACCACCATGGACGAACCCGTTGGAGAGGCGCTGGCAGGCCATAGCGGGGCTGTGGTGGCGCTCGCGTTCCACCCCGACGGGCACACGCTGGCGAGCGGTGGCGACGACGAATCGGTGCGGTTGTGGGATGTGGCCGCACGCCAGGCTGCTACCAAGCCGTTGGCCGGTCACATAGGTCCCGTCCGGGCGGTGGCCTTCCACCCGGCAGCGGACCTGGTGGCCAGCGCCGGAGACGATGGAATGGTCCGGTTCTGGCGGCTGAACTCCGGTGACCAGGTGGGGCGTCCGCTGACCGGCCACACGGGTCCCATCCGCGCGATCGCCTTCCACCCGCATGGCCATCTGCTCGCCACCGCGGGCGCGGACAGGATCGTGCGGTTGTGGAGGAGCACCCGGCCGCCTGACGACCGAGCGCTTCACAGACGCATCCTCTACTTGCAGGCCCAGTTGAAGGAAGCCCGGAAGATCCAGGACACCCGCACCGCCAACTTCCGAGAAACCACCGCCTCGACCGATACGTCTTCCTCCGGGGACACGGACGGCGCCGCCGAGACATAGCGGCCGTCCTGTGGGACTCGGGCCGAGCCTGATCGCCCGCCCGGTCGCCGGCGTACGCCGCGGCGCCTGCCTCTTCTCGCGCTCACGCACGCCCGGAGGTCCGAGGGCGGTTATTTCCGGGCCAGCGAATCCCCCAGCGAGGGCGGTTCCATAACTCGGTGATAGGGGCGAATTGATAGATCCACGTGACAGCGGAGGTCGGTTACGTTGACGGCACCCCCCAAAGACAAGGAGAGCCCCACATGCTCCACAGACGCACCGTACTCGCCGGATGCGCTCTGGCCGTCACGGCCCTCGCCACGGTCGCCACCCCCGCCATGGCCGAGCCGAACAACTCTCCCGCCTCCTCCGCCGTCAAGCCGCCGCCCGCGATGGTGGAGGCGATGCAGCGCGACCTCGGACTCACCTCCGCCCAGGTCGACGCCCGCCTCGCGAACGAGGCGAAGGCCATGGCCACCGAGGCCAAGGTGCGCGCCACCATCGGTGACGCCTACGCCGGATCCTGGGTCTCCGGCACCACCTCCGAGAGCTTCATCGTCGCCACCGCCGACGCGTCCAAGGCCGGCGCGATCCTGTCCGCGGGCGCGCAGCCGAAGATCGTCGGCCGCAACCTCGCCACGCTCGAGTCCGCCGAGGCCGCGCTGGACCGGGCCGCCGCCGGCGCGCCCGCCTCCACGTCCGTCTGGTACGTCGACGTGCGCAGCAACAGCGTCGTCGTGCTGTCCTCCAACACCGCCGAGGCCGAGGCGTTCGTGGCCGCGAGCGGCGCCGACAAGTCCGCCGTACGCGTCGAGCAGTCCAACGAGCAGCCGCAGACCTTCTACAACCTGCAGGGCGGCGACGCGTACTACATCAACAGCTCCGCCCGCTGCTCCATCGGTTTCTCGGTGCGCAGGGGCAGCACGCCCGGCTTCGTCAGCGCCGGCCACTGCGGCCGCGCCGGCAACACCACGACCGGCTACAACCGGGTCGCGCAGGGCACCTTCCAGGGTTCCTCGTTCCCCGGCAACGACTACTCCTGGGTCGCGGTCAACAGCAACTGGACGCCCACGAACATCGTGTCGTACGGCAACGTGAGGGTGGCCGGCTCCAGCGTCGCCGCCGTCGGCTCCTCGATTTGCCGGTCCGGCTCGACCACCGGCTGGCGCTGCGGCACCGTCCAGCAGCTCAACGCCAGCGTCCGTTACTCGCAGGGCACGGTCAGCGGGCTGACCCGGACCAACGTCTGCGCCGAGCCCGGTGACTCCGGCGGCTCGTTCATCTCGGGCAGCCAGGCCCAGGGCATGACCTCCGGCGGCTCGGGCAACTGCTCCTCCGGCGGCACCACCTACTTCCAGCCCGTCAACGAGGCCCTCTCGGCGTACGGCCTCACCCTCGTCACCGGCTGATCCAGCCGATCGGAGGAGGCTCCCCCGCCGGCCCGGCACAGGGTCAGCGGGGGAGTCTGCGCCATATGGGGCGGGGAAGCAGGCGCATGACGGCGAACGCGAGGCGCAGCCGCGCGGGGACCCACACGGTCCCCTGCCGCGTGTCCAGGGCCTCCACGACCGCGTCCGCGACCTCGGCCGCCGTCACCGACATCGGGGCGGGGGTCATCCCCCGCGTCATCCGGCCGATCACGAAACCCGGCCGGACGACCACGACCCGGGCCCCGGAGCCGTGCAGCGCGTCGGCCAGTCCCTGGGCGAAGCCGTCGAGCCCGGCCTTGGCCGAGCCGTACACGAAGTTGGCCTTGCGCACCCGCACCCCGGCCACCGACGACAGCACGACGAGCGTGCCGTGTCCCTGCTCGCGCAGCCGCCCGGCGGCGGCCAGCCCGATCGAGACGTGGCCGCCGAAGTTGACCGCGACGTCTCGGGCGGCGGCCACCGGGTCGGCGTCGTAGACCGCCTGGCTGCCGAGCACGCCGAACGCCGGGATCACCACGTCGAGGTCGCCGGCCCTGGCGGCGGCCTCCTCGATCAGGGCGGCGTGCGTCTCCGGGCGGGCGGCGTCGAAGTCCAGCACGTGAACCTCGGCCCCGAGCCGTTCGAGGTCCTCCACCGGCACGGCGGCGCCGCCGTCCTTCACGGACGCGGAGGCACCGTTTTCCCTGGGTGCGGAAGCACCGCGGACGGCGAGCACGACCCGGCGGGCGCCCCGCCGGACCAGCCGTTCCACGATCGCGAGGCCGATCTCGCTGCGCCCGCCGAGCAGCAGGACGGTGTCGACCGAACCCAGTGCGTTCCTCACAACCACTCCTTCAGCACAGGCGCAGCCTACGGGCGAGGTCGGAGACGAAGACACCGTCCGGGTCGGCCCGGCGCCGGATCTCCCGCCACTCCGGCAGCCGGGGGTACGTCGCGGCCATGGTGGCGGCGGACATGCGGGAGTCCTTGGCCAGGTAGAGGCGGCCCCCGGCCGCGGCGACCCACTCGTCGAACTCGGTCAGCATCGCGGCCAGCCCGATCTGCCCGGCCGGGATGTCCAGGGCCAGCGTCCACCCCGGCATGGGGAACGACAGCATGCCGGGGGTCCCCGCCCCGAACCTCTTCAGCACGGTCAGGAACGACACGACCCCCGCGCCGGACAGCCGCTCGACCACCCGGCGCAGCGTGTCCTCCGCTCCGATCGGCACCACGAACTGGTACTGCACGAAGCCGCGCGGGCCGTACATCCGGTTCCAGCCGTCCACGCCGTCGAGCGGATGGAAGAACGGCGCGATGCCCTGGACGATCCGGCGCGGGGCGGCGGGGGCCTTGCCGTACCAGGCGGCGTTGAAGGCCCGGACGGTGCCCCGGTTGAGCAGGCCGCCGGGCACCCGGGGCGGGGCCGACAGCAGGGGCCGCGGCGCGAAGGCGAGCGGGTTCCCGCGCGCGCGGGCGGGCAGGTCGCCCGGCACGGCGTGGTCGCCCCGGGTGAGCACGCCCCGGCCCATCCGCCCGCCCCGCGCCAGCAGGTCGATCCACGCGACCGTGTAGCGGTGACCGTCGTCGGTCGCGGTCATCGTCGCCAGGGTCTCGTCGAGGTCGCGGGTGCGCTCGACGTCCACCCGCACCCACGCGGTCTCGACCGGCACGCACCGGAACGTCGCCTCGGTGATCACCCCGGTCAGCCCCATGCCGCCCACGGTGGCCCAGAACAGGTCGTCGCCGGGGCCGAGCGTCCGCAGGCTCCCGTCGGCGGTGAGCAGGCGCAGCGAGCGCAGGTGGGCGCCGAAGGAGGAGTCCACGTGGTGGTTCTTGCCGTGCACGTCGGCCGCGACGGCCCCGCCGACCGTGACGTACCGGGTGCCGGGGGTCACCGGGACGAACCAGCCGCGCGGGACGAGCGCGGTCATGAGGTCGTGCAGGCTGATTCCCGCCGACGCGGTGACGAGCCCCGTGGAGTCGACCTGCCACGACCGCTCCAGCGCGGTGCAGTCGAGCACGAGCCCGCCCGCGTTCTGCGCGGCGTCGCCGTACGCGCGGCCGAGGCCGCGGGCGACGACGCCACGGCTTCCCGCCTTCGCCAGCAGCGCGGCCGCCTCCTCGGCGATGCGCGGGCGGGCCACGGTGGCGCGCGTGGGCGCCGTGCGCCCCCATCCCGTCAGCAGAGTCATGCCAGTTGGATACCGCACGCCAGCAGGACCAGCATCAGCGCGAGGAAGACCTGGAGCGGGCGGTCGCGCAGCACTAGTTCCTCGGGTTCCTCCCCCACTCCGCGGTCGACCAGCAGCGCGTGCCGCAGCACGACCAGCACGAACGGCACGATGCTGAGCGCGCAGAACACCTTGGCCGGCCCGGTGTGCTCCTGGAGCGCCCACAGGCAGTAGGTGACGATCATCGCCCCCGAGGCCATGACACGCACGTGGCCGAGGTAGCTCGCGGTGTAGGTCTCCAGCGTGGCCCGGGCGATCGGGCCGTCCCCGGGCCGGGCGCGGAGCTCGGCCTCCCGCTTGCCGGTCACCAGCAGCAGCGAGCCGAGCGAGACGACGACCAGGAACCAGCTCGTCACCGGCACGGCCACGGCGACCGCCCCCGCGTACGCGCGCACCACGTGGCAGCAGGCCACCGCGACCAGGTCCACCACGGGCTGGTGCTTGAGCCAGAGGGTGTAGGCGAAGGTGAGCGCGAGATAGGCGGCCACCACGGCGGCGAGCGGCCACCCGCCCGCGAGCCCGGCGAGCAAACCGGCCGCCAGCAGTGCCGCGCCCACGGCCCGCGCGAGCCGTACGGACACGATCCCGGACGCGATCGGGCGCAGCCGCTTGCGCGGGTGGCGCCGGTCGGCGGCCACGTCGGCCGCGTCGTTGAAAAGGTAGGAGCCGCTCGCGGCCAGGCAGAAGGCGGCGAACGCGACGAGCGAGCCGCGCAGGCCCGCCCCGGTGGTCAGCACTCCGGCGGCGGCCGGTGCGGCGAAGACGAGCGCGTTCTTGAGCCACTGCCGGGGCCGGCAGGCCCGCGCCAGCCCGACCGCGCATGCGCGCCGGGAGGGCGTGCCCGCCGGAAGCGTCGCCACCGGCGGGCCCATCGGCGGGTTCAGCGCGCTCTCCCGCTTCACGGACCGGTCCGCTTCCCGGGTCAGTTCACGCGGCGGGGCCGCAGCAGCCACGCCCCGACGACGGCGAGCGCGAGCCCGAGGATGAGCGCCACCAGCGGGAGCGTCGTCCTGATCAGCGTGATCTGGGCCATGTTGTCGCGTGCCGTCTGCACCAGGTTGCCGACGGTCTCCGGGGTGAACGACGCGGTGGCGATGAAGGCGGGCAGGCGCTCGACACCGTCGGACGTCTTCAGCACCTCGTGGCGCTGCTGCTCCTGCTTGACCGCCACGCCGGTGTTCGGCTCCACCCAGAACGTGATGGTGCCGTCGTAGACGCGCTCGACCTGGATGTCCCCGGTGCCCTTCATGCCGAGCACGGAGGCGGGCGCGCTGAGCGTGTCGGTGACGGTCGGGGGGATCTGCTGTGTGAACTTGTAGACCGGCAGCCCGTTGACCGTGTCCTCACCGGTGAACGTCGCGTCGTACGCCTTACGGGCGTCGGCGTTGAACACCTGGTAGGTCTTCTTCTCGACGCCGAAGGGGAACAGGAAGACCTGGCCCTGCAGCTGCACGGGCTGCGCGCCCTCCCCGTTGTCGACGCTGGTGCCGCAGCAGGTGACGCCCTGGCCGTTGAACTTGTTGAACGCGCTGCGGAACTGCGTCATCGAGATCCGCGGGTTGTTGTTGGTGACGTCGCTGGCGGCGGTGAACTGGTCCCACACCACGTGGTCGTCCTTGGACTCCTTGACGTCGCCCCGGACGGTGACCGTGATGTCGAGGTCGCCGGTGAGGACCTTCAGGTCGCGCATGCTGAAGTAACGCGCGTTGGGAGCGGTCAGCTTCGCGACGCTGTACTGGTCGGCCGGCGCCTGCACGAGCTTGTCCGCCACCTGGAACCGCAGCAGTGGCGCGAAGACGACGAGGAACGCCCCGATTGCCAAGAGAACAACTCCCACTGCGCGGCGCATCGCTCCTCCTGGGGGCAGGCCAGTTGACGCCTATTTATCCTGAAACAGGTTTCTATTTCGCTGTATGTTAGACGGGGCAGTGACCGACGTCACGAGGGATATGGAAAAGTGACCGAAACAGGTTCTAGCTCGTCGGTGACTCGTGACATGTTACCCGCCGGTTCGCAACCCGTTCGTGACACTGCCGTGCCCACCGGTCACGTCGACGCCCTCGACGGCGTGCGGGCCCTCGCGGCCCTCGCCGTCCTCGTCTTCCACGTCGCGATCGAGTCGGCGGCGGCGCTGCACGACAACTTCTTCAGCAGCCTGCTCGCCCGGGGGGACGTCGCGGTCCCCATCTTCTTCGCGCTGTCCGGGCTGCTCCTCTACCGGCCGTACGCGCGTGCCGCGCTGCTCGGCGGGCGTCCCCCGGGCACCCGCGACTACCTCGTCAAGCGCGCCCTGCGCATCCTCCCGGCGTACTGGCTGGTCGTGGTCGTGGCGATGGTGCTGTGGTCCAAGCCGCACCTCGGCGACGTCAAGACGTGGCTGCAACTGCTGCTGCTCGGCCATACCTACGAGATCCACCCCTGGTGGTTCGGCCTCGGGCCACGCGGGCTCGCCCAGATGTGGAGCCTGTGCGTCGAGGCCGCCTTCTACGTGCTGCTGCCGCTGGTCGCCGCCGTGCTCGCGGCGTTCGCGCGGCGCGGCGGCCCCGGCCTCGACGCCCGCGCGCGGCGGCTGCTGACCGGCGTCGCCGTGCTCGCCGCGTCGTCGTTCGCGTGGGCGCTGCTCACCTACTACCCGGTCTACCGGCCCTTCCTGAACGCCTGGCTGCCCCGGGCCTGGGTGTTCTTCGCGGTCGGCATGGCGCTGGCCGTCGTCTCCGAGTGGGCGCGGGAGGAACGCGACCCCGGCGGCCCTGCGCATCGCCTCGTCCGGGCGGTGGGCGCGTCCGCGGGCTCGTTCCTGCTCGTCGCCGCCCTCGCGTACGCCGTGGCGGCCTCGCCGCTCACCGGCACGCGCTTCAGCGGCGTGGACGGCGTCTGGGCCGACCTGTCGGAGCTGGCCCTGTACGCCACGGTGGCGGCCGGGCTGGTGACCCCGGCCGCGCTGCTGCCGGCCGGAGGCTCGCCGTACGGCCGCTTCCTGAGCAGCCGGGTGATGCGCTTCCTCGGCCGGGTGTCGTACGGCGTGTTCCTGTGGCAGTTCGTGGCCCTCTATCTCTGGTACGACTTCACCGAGCAACAGGCGTGGAGCGGGAACTTCGCCGGCAACCTGGTCGTGGTCGGCGCGCTCACGCTGCTGCTCGCCACGCTCACCCACCGGTACGTCGAGGAGCCGGCGAGGCGCCTCGCCCGCCTGGCGACCTCGTCACGGAAGCGGACGGAGACGGAGACACCGACGGAGACACCGACGGAGACACCGACGGAGACGGCCGCGGCGTCGCCGCGGCCGTAGGGGCGGGCGCGCCGGGCACGGGGTCGCCGTAGGCGAAGCCCTTCAGGCAGACCCCCGACGGGTCGTCCAGCCGGATCAGCAGCCCCTTGCCGACGGCCGTGACCGGGAAGCGCACCAGCGCGCCGCCGGAGCCGGTGGCGTGGAACCGCAACTGTCCCCGCTGCCCGCTCATCTCGTAATCGCCGGTGCCCGCGCGCTCGGCGGTGTAGGCCAGCCCGGCGATCGGCCCGGGCCCGCCGAAGGACACGACGTCGGGGAAGAAGATCGCGTCGCCGAAGAGCGGGAAGCACGGGCGGCCCCCCGGCGGCACCACCCCGACCGACGCCTTGACCTCGACCGGCGCGAGCCCGCCCTTGTCGTCGAAGACGAGCGCCTGCTCCGACGGCTCGGGCACCCGTATCCGGGCGCGCAGCGCGGGCCGGGCGAGCGGGGCCAGCAGGTGGTGGCTGAGCCTGCGGTTGCCGTTCCAGGGCAGCACGATGTCCTCGGGCAGCGGGCTGGAGTAGATGACCGCCGTGTCCGGCACCCGGGCGAGCGAGGCCCGCACCGCGGCAAGGTAGGCCCGCACACGGTCGCCCGACAGCGTGTCGCGGTAGTTCTGGATCGAGACGATCGACATCGCGAGGTAGGCGCCCGCGAGGAGTCCCGCCGCCGTCGGCAGCCCGCTCCCGGCGGGAATCGGGCGCCGGTAGGGCTCGGTCTCGTCCCGCATGGGCAGCAGCGCGAGCCCCAGGCAGACCGCGAACACGATCGCCGCGTCGGCGACGTACCGGGTCTCGGAGCCGACGACCTGGGCGAGCCCGGTGCCCCGCGCGATCGCCGTGGGCACGCCGTCCGCGGCGACCAGGTAGCCCGCCAGGATCAGCCAGGCCCGCACGGCCCGCCGCCGCCACAGCACGGTGGCGGCCACCAGTGCGGCGAGCACGGCCCATCCGGCGGCCACCAGCAGCGGGCTCGGGTCGGCCAGCCCGCCGTTGGGCAGCACCGGGCCCCACGACAGCGGCCCGCCGACCACCCCGGCGGGGAAGACCTCGCCCAGCAGGCGGCCCAGCAGGTCAGCCGCGTCGCCCGGCGCCGGGACGGCCGCGCCCTCGCCCGGCGCGGTGCCGCGGCGGGCCAGGTACAGCGCCGCGTACGCGCCCGTCAGCACCGCGTACGACCCCCACAGCCGCCAGTGGGCGCGCGCTTCGCGGAGCATGAGCGCCGGCCACGGGCCCGCCCACGGCCGCAGGTGCGACGTGGTGAGCGCGAACAGCAGGAACGGGACGAAGACCCCCTTCGTGCTGAACGCCATGCCGGCTAGGACCCAGAAGAAGGCCCAGCGGGCGTGCCGCGCCCCGCCCTCCCTGACGTACCTCACCTGGGCGGCGAGGGCCATGACCATGGCGAGCTGGAGCGGCACCGCGTTGATGGCGGCCGACCACCACCCGAAGGCCGGGATGGTCAGCGGCGAGAACAGGGCGAGGGCGAGCGGCAGCATGATGCCGGGCCGCGTGCCGAACAACCGCACGAGCAGCCGCAGCAGCATGACCGCCGCTGCGGCCTGGACCGCGAACGTGACCGCCGAGACCAGCAGCCAGTCGTACGGCGACAGCCGCGACAGCACCCAGGTGAGCCCGAGCGCCCCCGGCATCAGGTGACCCTTGTGGACGCGGAACAGGAAGTCGAACGTGAGGGAGTGCTCGTAGGCGTCACCCACGAACAGGAAGTCGTCCTCGACGAAGGAGGACGACGTGAGGACGGGGACGCGGACCGCCAGCGACGCCGCGACCAGCAGGACCGCCGCGATCATGACAGGATTCGCCAGGCCCGCTCGCCATGCCGGCGCCATGCCGGGCTGTCCGGTACGCATGATCTGACTCATCGGGATTCTCCCAGCGCAGTGGGACAAAAGGGGTGTTATGCTCCGGCGCACCCGACAGGAGAGGGACGTCGTGCACGCCGAGCCGTTCCGCGCCGACCTGGCCCGTTCGATTCGCCTGTTCAGCGCCTTCCGCAAGGAGCAGACCGACCCCGACTTCTTCTACGGCCTGCTCGCCCGCGACACCGTCGCCCAGCTCGCGGCGTACGCCGACCTGGACGGCGCGCTCGTCGCGGACGTCGGCGGCGGGCCCGGTTACTTCACCGACGCGCTGCGCGCCGTGGGCGCGCGGCCGGTGTGCGTGGACTGCGACGCCGGGGAGATGAGCGCGCGCACCGGCGCGATCCCCGACGGCGCGGTGCTCGGCAGCGCCCTCGACCTGCCGCTGAAGACAGGCTCCGTGGACGTGTGCTTCTCCTCCAACGTGCTGGAGCACGTGCCCGACCCGTGGCGGATGGGCGACGAGATGGTGCGGGTGACGCGGCCGGGCGGCCTGGTCTACCTGTCGTTCACCAACTGGCTGTCGCCCTGGGGCGGCCACGAGACCTCGCCGTGGCACTACCTGGGCGGGCACCGCGCCGCGCGCCGCTACACGCGCCGCCACGGCCGCTCCCCCAAGAACGTGTACGGCACGAGCATGTACGCCGTGTCGGTGGCCCGGGCGCTCGCGTGGGCCCGGCGGCACCCCGGCGCCGACCTCGTCGACGCCCTGCCGCGCTATCACCCTCGCTGGGCGACCCCGGTGATCCATCTACCCGGCGTTCGCGAGATCGTGACGTGGAACCTGCTGCTGGTGCTGCGCCGCCGCTGACCTCCTCGTCCGGGTGCCGATCCGGTAGACCGCGGCGAGCACGACCGCGAGCAGGCCGCACGCCAGCGGGATCCACTCGCGCGTCAGCAGGATCCACCGGCGGAACCGGGCCGCCTCGTCGGCGAACGCCCGCACCTCGGCGGCGCTCGTCCTCAGGTCGGCGTCGAAGGCGACCTGCCGCTCGACCTGGTCGGGCGTGCGCAGGGTGTCGCGCCGCCGCTCCTGCGTGCGCACGGTCAGCCCGCTCTCCGGCTCGACCCAGATCGTGCGGGTGATCTCGGTGTATCTCGCCACGGTGACCCGCGGCTCGCCGGGCATGCCGACCGACCTGCCGGGCACCGGTCCGGGCAGGTCGGCCGTCTTCACCGGCCCGGCCGCGTAGGTGTAGCGGTAGGTCCGCAGGCCCTCCACGGTCTCCTCGCGCTCGAACCGCATCGGCGCCTCCCGCCGCAGCACCGGGTCGAACATCCCGTACGAGCGCGGCTCCGCCCCGGCGGGCAGGCGGAAGGCGAGCCCGGTCTGCCGTACGCCGGGATCCTCGTCGACGTACCCCCCGCAGCAGTCGACGGCGAGGCCGGTCCGCCGGTCGAAGGCCGTGCGGCGCTCGTGGTAGTCGACGCGCTCGCCGTCCCGGGTGTCGAGCGAGGAGAACTCCACCCACACGGCCGTGCGGTCGTCCCCGGCCCGCGGATCGCCGTAGACGGCCACCGTGTTCTGCACGGGCACGCCCCGGTGGAGGCGGAACGTGGCGGTGTCGAGGTAGGTGGCCGAGGGCGAGACGAGCCGCTGGATCCTCGTCAGCTCAAGCGGCAGCACCGTGGTCCGCGGGGAGACGTAGAAGTGGAACAGCACCCCCACGGTGACCAGGAAGGCGATGCCCGCCAGAAGCAGCGTGCGCGGCGACCGCGGAAGAGCGCTTGTCATCGGCTCACCTCTCCCTGATCCCCTACGGCGGCCAGCAGCCGGGCGAGCACGACGAGGCAGAGCGCGTCGGCGGCCGGGCCCTGCCCCGCGGCCTGGGCGACGCCGGCGAGGCCGAGCGCGACGAGCACCACCCACGCGGAGGCGCCGCGGCGGGCGAGAGCCCGCAGGCGGCTCGGACCCGCGTGCTGGGCGCCGGCGATCGCGCGCAGCCACAGGAACGCCGCCAGCGCGACGGCGACGACGGCCACACCCGGCACGCCCCCGGCCCACAGCCCGGCGAGCGGCGCCGCGATCCACACCCACAGCGCGCGGACGCGGCCCGGCCCGGCGGCGCGCGACCGCGACCGGCCGCGCACCAGCGCCAGGGCCACCACCGCGAGGGCCAGGCCCAGCCCGGCGAGCAGCGCCGTGCGGTAGGCCGGGTCGGGCTCGTAGCGCAGCACCACCTCGCCGCCGCCGGCCGGCAGTTCCCACGCCTGCCGCCAGCCGTCGAGCCGTGCCGGGGTCAGCCGCGCTCCGTCGACGTACGCCTGCCAGCCGGCGTTGAAGTTCTCGTTGACGACCAGATAGGACGGGGCTGCGGCGGCGACCCGGAGGCGGCGCTCCTGCGGCCCCCACGACGTCACCGTGGCGGGGGCGGCCGTCACCGCCTTCCGCTCCTGCCCGCTTCCGTCGTCCAGCACCACCGAGCGCACCCGGAAGGCGTCGCCCGGCGCCACGCTGACCCTGCTGCGGCCCTCGGTCAGGTGCACGGGCGCGCAGCCCGAGTAGGTCAGCGGGCGGCCGTTGAGCACGTCGTCGAGGGTGCCCTCGACCACCCGGGTCGGCACGTCGTCGCCGTCCACCCGCAGGGTGGGGCCGTAGCCGCAGGGCAGCCGCAGGGGGATCGCGCCGAGGCCGCCGAGGGGTTTCACCCCGGGGACGGCGATCTCGGCGACCTCGATCGCGCGGGAGGCGGGCGCGGTGAACTCGATGGAGAACGTCCGCGTCCTCAGCGCGGGGAAGGTGAACACGCCGTCGCGGTCCACCCAGCCCTGCACGGCCCGTGTTTCTGTGAGCGCTGTCCCCGCGCGCAGTGTGAGCTTCACCGGCGGGATGCCCTGCGCCGAGTCGGGGAACAGCACCCGGATCCGCGAGAAGCTCCGGGTCGTCCCCAGGTCGATCGACAGCGTCGGGTGCCGGTCGAACGGCTGGGCGAACCACAGCGTCGAGGGGTCGCCGTCCATCGCCTGGCGGCCCAGCACGGCGCCGTGCTCGGCCGCCGTCGAGGACGCGCTCACGTGCGGGTACTGCTTCGGCAGCGTGGTGAGCAGGTCAGCCGCCTTGGGGTCGGTGAGCACGGCCTGCCCGCGCAGCGTGCGCACGCCGTCGCGCGCCACCGGGACGAGCCGGTCGAACCCGTTGCCGTCCTCGCCCAGGATCTGGAGTCGCGAGGAGCACGTCCAGGTGACCGAGCCCCGCATGCACGCGTCGGCGTCCCCCTGCTTGGTCAGCAGCATCGTGCCGGGATCGCCCGCGCCGGTGTCCGGCACCGAGATCGTCCGCACCGCCCGCACGCCCGGGACGCGCAGGTCGGTGATGCCGACCCGGCTGCCGAGCGCCGTCTTCGGCTCGTACGCGAGCCTGGTCACCCGGATACGCAGCCACTGGCTCTTCCCCGGCACCGGCAGCAGCGGCTGGAGCGCGTCGGTCCGCGCCACCGCGACGCGCCGCACGCCGCGCTCGGTCTCCAGCGCGACCTCGGCCACCGGCGGCCCGACCGCCTCCTGCTCGAACGCCGCCGAGATCTCGGTCAGGTCGACCTGGCCGGTGAAGCGCACCTCCAGCCACTCCCCGACCGCGCCGTGCCAGCCGTCCGACCGCCACCCCGTGCGCGGGTCGTCGTCGAGCGCGGCGTACGGCTGCCGCCCGGGGTCGCGCTGGCCCGCGGCGGCCGTGACGCCGGAGTCCGCCGACGAGGCGGTGACGTCCTTCACGTCGAGATAGCGGGCGGTCGAGGTGGCCGCCGACCAGGCCGGGTCGGTGAGGTCGGTGGTCACCGGCGCCTGGTCGTCGGGCAGCGTGGCCGACGCGATGCGCCGTACGTCGCCGAACACGATGTCCCGTTTCCGCAGCGTGTCGGTGAGGATCGTGTCGCGGGGCGGGATCGCCGCGGCGCCCGGCTCGTCGCCGACGAGCACCGGCCGGTCGTCGGTGAGCAGGCCCTCCTCGGCCAGGTCGAGCACGGCCTCGGAGGCGCCCTCCACGTGCAGCGTGCCCGCACGGGGCACGGTCGAGGCGAGCGGGGCCGTCCCCGGGATCGTGTAGACCTCCAGCGCCGGGTACGGCTGGTCGAGCCAGCCCGAGGCGGTGCCGCTCGCGGTCAGGCCGACCAGCGGCCCGAACTCGGCGGTCCTGGACAGCCCGGAGTCCTGCAGAGTCTGGTGCACCCGGGCGGGCCAGGCGGTGCCGAGCGTCTCCCTGATCAGGTCGTTGCGGATGAGCAGGTGGCTCACCCCGGCGCGGCGCAGGGCCTCGGTCAGGCCGGGCGAGCCGCGCCCGGTGGCGAAGCGCTCGTCCACCGCCTGCACGAGCCGGGCCAGGCCGGGCGAGCCCCACGGCACGTTGGCGTGGGTGGCCCAGCGCACGGTCAGCAGCGACTGCATGGGCTCGTCGAGCGGCCGGCCCCACAGATACTCCCCCCGGGCCGAGCCGGGCATGGCGAGGACCATGCCGTCGCCCGCGTTGCGGTTCAGCCAGGCCGCCGCCTCCCGCCAGTAGGTGGGGAGGTCCGCGAAGGAGCCGCGGGCGGTCATCCCGGCCGTCCCGACCGGCACGAGCGTGAGCGCGAGCAGCCCGGCCGTCGCAGCGGTGACCGGCCCGCGCAGGCGCGCCGGTCCTGTGCTCGGCAGGGCGACGGGGAGCGCGGCCAGGCCGAGCGCCAGCGGCAGCCGGATCAGCGCGTCGAACTTGTGCAGGTTGCGGAAGGGCGCGAGCGGCCCGTCGAACAGGTCCCTGACCTGGCCGGTCCAGGGGTGGGCGAGGTCGCCCGCGTGGCCCGCGGTGACGATCAGCAGGCCGGCGACCACGCTCAGGACCAGGAACGTCCGCTCCGGGGTCGCCCTGCGGACGACGCCGGTCAGCCCGAGCCCGGCCACCAGCGCCGTCGCGGCGACCAGCCACGGCACGGTGGCCTGGTCGTAGGCCGCCGGCAGCCACGGCTGCCCGTCCACCGGCAGGAACGAGATCCAGCTCGACGTGCCGCGCAGCGCGTTCACCAGCGAGGTGACGCTGGTGGTCGCCGACGCCGTCTCGATGAACGGCAGGAACGAGAAGATGTAGCGCCCGAGCAGCAGCAGCGGGACGACCCACCACATCGACACGAGGCCGACGAACAGCAGCCACCAGCCGAGCAGGGCCCATTTGCGCCCGCCGTGGCGGCGGCTGAGCAGGTAGACGAGCGGGACGACGAGCACGGCCAGTTCCGCCGCCGCGTTGACGCCGCCCGCGAACAGGAACGCGACGGCCGAAAGCGCGGCGGCCCGGCGCGGGCTCGCGCCCTCCCGGGTGCCCCGGACCAGCGGCAGCAGCACCCACGGCAGCACGGCACTCGGCTGGAACTCCGAGGAGTTGATCCCGATCAGGGCCAGCGCGTGCGGGGCCAGGGCGTAGGCGAGCGCGCCGAGGATCCGGGTGCCGGGCGAGCCGATCCCCATCGCCCGGGCCAGCCGCTCGGTCCCGAGGAACGCCGCGCACAGCACGAGCGACATCCAGAGCCGCTGGATGTCCCAGGCGGGCATGTCCATGGCCCGGAAGAGCACGTAGAACGGCCCCATCGGGAAGAGATAGCCGTACGCCTGGTTCTGCAGGTGGCCGAAGTAGGCCGGATCCCACAGGTGCAGCGCGCGCGACAGGAACCCCAGGGGGTTCACCGCCATGTCGAGCTTGGTCTCGGAGATCACCGCGCCGGGCGCGGTGTTGAAGGCGACGGCCGCCAGCAGCAGGCAGCCCGCAAGCAGCCGGAGCCGGTGCCGCAGCGTCCGGCCGGGCGGCGCGGGACGGGCGGCGGGGGCGGGCTCCGGGGCTCCGGCGCTCTCGTCAGGCGCGCGGGTCACCTCTTCCCGCGCGGGCTCCCGCGGCTGGACCGGGACGTCGACGGACACGGGCGCGCTCAGGCCTCCTGCTCATGGCGGCTGCCCGGCAGCCGTGCGGGGAGCCGGCCGAGTTCGGCCGCGACCAGCCTGGTCACGGCGGCCCCGGTCTTCCCCCAGGTGAACTCGCCCGCCCAGCGCCGGCACGCCCGGGCCATCCGGGCCCTCGTCAGGGGGTCGTCCAGCTCCCGCAGGGCGAGGTCGACCACGTCGGCGAGCCGCTCGCCGTCGCGGACCAGCCAGCCCGTCACGCCGTGCCGTACGGAGTCGCGCAGGCCGGCCACGTCGTAGGCGACGGTGGGCACGCCGAGGGCCGCCGCCTCGATCACGGTCAGCCCCCAGCCCTCGAACTCCGAGGCCGTGACGTTGAGCCTGGCGCGGCTGAGCACCGCGTTCTTCTCCGCCTCGGGCAGGAATCCGTGCAGGTGGACGCGTCCGGCGACGTCGGGCACGCCCGCCCGCTCGGCCAGCCGGTCGTGCTCGGGCCCCCTCCCGACGACGTGCACGTGCAGGCCGGGGCGGGTGGGCGCCAGCTCGGCGGCGAGCTCGACCACCCGCTCGACGCGCTTGTGCCCGACCAGGCGTCCGAGGTAGACGACGGCCGGGGCGCCCGACACCGGCTCGCTCGCGACGGGCCTGGCGGTCAGGCTGCCGTTGGGCACCACCTCGATCGGGGCCAGCCAGCGCAGGCGCTCGCGCAGCTCGTGCCGGGAGGACTCGGAGACCGTCACCGTCGTGCACCGGCGATACAGCAGCCGCGCCACCGGCCCCTCGATGAAGCAGCCGATCCGCGCCAGCCAGCGCGGGAAGAAGGCGTAGAACTGCCGGTCGTGCACGTGGTGGACCACGCAGATCACCCGCGTACGGCGGCGCGCCACGACCGGGGAGAAGAACGGGATGCCGTTCATGCAGTCGACGACGACGTCGAACCGGCGGCGGTGCAGCAGCAGCCAGAGCGGGACGAGGAGATAGACGAGGTACTTGCCGCCCATCCTGCGCAGCCGGATGCCGTCGCGCGACTCGGCGCGCATCTGGTACCGCTCCCGGCTGGTGAGGAAGCTGACGCTCGCGCCCTGGCCGACGAGGTAGGCGGAGACCCGCCAGGCGTACTCCTCCGCGCCGCCGGCGACCGTCTGGCTCGGTTCGCGGAAGTTCAGCACGGCCACGCGTACGCCGTCGAGCGGGGGAACGGCGGCAGGGGCGGCACCGGCGGCCGTCAGGTGCGGCCTGTCGGGCGGCTCGGGAAGGGGGGCCGGGCGCCCCGAGGGCTTCGCCTTCGCACCCTGTGCGACCACGACCACTCCTTCGGGTGACACGTCTCGGCGGGAGTTCGGGGAGCACCGCGTCGCCGGAACGGGGCGGGCAGGGCGGTGCGGGCGAATCGGGGCACGGACGCATGAGGGCGTGGCGAAACCACGCCCCCTGACGGGCTCGGTCTTCGCGGGAGTCCTTATGGAACGGGGGTCAGGTCTGCCGCGTTCACCTGTCGCCGTAGTTGTAGAGCGGCTTGTTCGGCGGCTCCGCGGTGGGCGCTGCCACGTTGACGACCGCCACGGAGGCGACGCCGGCGAGCACGGCCCCGACCGCGAGAGCAGCCAGCACCTTCAACACGGGATGCTTCCTCCTTGCCGGAGCGGGCGATAGAGGCCGAGAGTAGAACGTGATACAGGGCCTACACCATAGCCTTGGTCAAACCGTGATAAAAAGACTTACTGTCCAGTATGCCACAGGTCCCCGATCTTGGCTGGTCACAGGCGTACCAGCAGTAGCTCACGGCCCCGGTAGACGGGGGTCGCCCCCGGCAGCCGAGACAAGAACGTGTTCTCATCAAGCCCGGCCGCGAGCACGTAGCGCACCCCCTCCCGCCGCAGCCCGTCCGCCGCGGACGAGGCCGGAGGGCCGACGTGCGGCGCGCCCCCGGCCGCGGTGAGCGCGGACGCCACCGCCTCGATCCGGCGGATCCGCGGGCTCTCGGCCGCGACCCGGATCCGCCCGCCGCCGGGCACGCCGACGACGAGCGTCTCGTCCCACAGCACGGGCCGGGAGAACATCTTGGTCGCGGGGTCGAGGACCACCCGTCCCGAGTTCCAGGAGAAAGCCCGGTAGGCGCTCCAGGGCAGCGACAGCAGCGCGCCGGGAGCGGGGTCGCCGTTGACGACGGCCTGGACGCGGCGCCATTCGCCGGGGTACTCGGCCGTCCCGAGCCTGCCGAACGCGCCCAGCGCGAAGGTCGGCAGCACGAGCACCGGCACCGCCACGGCGGCCGCCGCCACCGGAGCGGGCAGGTTCCGGCGCAGGGCCGCCGCCACGACCGCGACGCCCACCGCCTGTGCGAGCGCGAACGGCGCGACGTACACCTGGCCGTCGCGGAGCGGGCCGAAGCCCGCCCACCATCCGATGAGCTCCCGCAGCACACCGGACGCGAAGGCCCCGGCGCAGGCGACCAGGACACCCGCGCACGCCGCCACCACCAATCCCCGCCACCACACGGGCCTGCGGGTGGCACCGCCGAGCCGTACGAAACCGGCGACCGCGACGAGGGTCAGCGCGAGGCGGGCGGCGGCGAGCCCCGGGCCGCCCTGGCCGGGCACGACGGCGTGGGAGTTCCAGATGCCGCCGAGGGTGAGCAAACTGCCCAGCGTCCCGAACGGCCCGTCCGCCCGGGGCGCGAACGCGGCCACCCCGGCGGGATCGGTCACGGCGTCCGACCGGAGGGCGGGGACGAGCCACGGCAGGCTGAGCACCACGACCACGGCCGACGCCTGGAGCGCCGCGCGCGCCCGCCCTTTCCCGGCGCGCAGCGCGGCCACCGGGAGCACGGCCACGGCACTGACCAGCATGGCCTGGAATCCGCCCACGGCGGCGGGCAGGAGGGCCGCGGCGAGCCGCCCGGGCCCGCCGCGCGCCGCGGCACGCACGGCCCAGGGCAGTCCGGCGTACCCCAGCAGCAGCGCCCAATGGCCGATGAGCAGGCGCTGCGCGAGATAGGCGTTCCAGGCGTAGAAGGCGGCGGCGGCCAGCCGGGGCACGAGCATCGCCCCCGGCGTCCCGGCTCTGTCCCCTGCGCCCCCGCCGTACGCCGGGAGCGCGTCGCCGGCCAGGGCCGCCGCTCCGGATGCGGCCAGTGCGAACAGCCCGAGCAGGATCGCCTTCTGCACGATCTCGGCCGGGATCACGGCGGACAGCAGCGCCACGACCTGGTCGCTCGGCACGGCGCGGGGGAAGCCGTCGCCGAGGCGCAGCGGCGGGTCCGGCACGAAGACCATGTCGTAGCGCAGCGTGAACCCCGGCCCCAGGGCGGGCCCGAGCGCGAGCACGCCGAGCGCCAGGCCGAGCAGGGCCGGTCCGAACCGCACGACCGCCGGCCCCCGCGCGGCGCTCTCACGCCTCAAAAGGCCAAGCCGCACAAACCGGAAGGGCCGCCACATGTCGTACAGGCTATTGGGCCGACCCGCCGGTCAACGCTGACAACGATTCGAGCCGCCGCTGTCGCCGGAGAAGGCTCCGGCGCGGCACCGCCGTACGCGGCGGGTTCTCACCGGTCTTCGTAAAGGCGGTAGGTGGCCAGGACGTTGAGCCGGTGCAGATCACGGCAGAGGGTGAGCATGCCCTGCTGGGCGGGTTGCCGTGGCACCGGATAGCGCGCGAGGGCGGCCGACAGCCGGGGATCGAGGCGCTCCGCCCACGGATCGGTGCACGCGGCGAACGTCTCCTCCAGACTGCGACCCGCCTTCACACTCGCCTCCACCTCGGCATGGAGCCGTTCGAGGTAGCCGATGAGAGCGTCCACAGCCGCGGGCCCGTCTCCCATCGGGCCGTGACCGGGGACGATGGTCTCCAGATCGGGCAGGGCCTCGCGCATCCTGCGCAGCGAGCCCAGGTACGGTTCGGGGCCGCCCTGGAGCAGCATGTGGGCAGTGCCGGCATGGCAGAGAAAGTTGCCGGTCCAGGCGGTACGGGCGTCGGGGACGTACACGATCGTGTCTCCCGGGCCGTTGCCGGGGCCGAAGTGATGAAGCTGGACGACGCGTCCACCCAGGTCGATCTCGGCGGAGGACTCGAACGTCAGGTCCGGCGTGCGCCACACGGTGACCTCGTCGAGCAGTGCGGCGTCGCCGTACATGTTGGCCGAGCGGGTCTGTTTCTCGTACGCCAGGTCGGTCATGTTCGCCTTGTTCGCCCCGGACGAGACGATCACGACCTCCCGGGGGAACGCGGCGTTGCCGAAGGTGTGGTCGCCGTGGTACGTCGTGTTGGCCAGGTAGCGGAGCGGCCGGTCGGTGAGACGGGCGACGGCGGCCTGGATCTTGGCCGAGACACCGGAGGTGATCCCGGCGTCGACCACCAGTGCGGCGTCCCGCCCCGCGATCACGCCGTTGTTGTCCTTCGGCGGCAGGTTGGCCATGAGCGCCCACACGCCGGGCGTGAACTCATGCGGCACCAGTTCGAGACCCACCGGCGACAGGTTCGGACCTCCGTAGCCCGTGGGCCGCTCGGCGATCTCGCGCTCCGGAATGCGAGAGATGGACATGACGATTCCCTTCGGTGCAGGTTGCAGTGAGGACGCCGCCGTCGAGAGCGCGTCGGCGTACCCGGCGATCAGACGGAGGCGGCGACCGGGCGGGCGCCGGGGGCGACGTCCGCGTGCGGGCGGGCGGACGTCCACAAGCGGTGCACGAGGATCGGGCCGATGACCCAGTAGCCGAGGGAAGTGACGATGCCGGGGAAGGCGAGGTCACCTGAGACCAGGTCGTAGACGGGGTGGCCGATCGCGTTGCCCATCGCGCCCATGATGGCGAAGAACCAGGCGATGAGCAGCGGCACCCGCCAGCCCCGGTAGATCGCGAGCGCGCCCAGCGCGAAGGCCGCGTAGGAGATCATGTTGATCCAGATGAACAGGGACAGTGACATGGCATGCGCGCCGAAGACCTCGGTGGGCCAGCGCCAGTTGAACCCGTTCATGAACTCCTCCCCGAAGTGGAGGAACTGCCAGGCCAGGCCGATGAGGTAGATCGGCAGCACCCGGGAGGGGTCGGGAAGCCATCGGTCGGTGGTCGCGAGGTGGCAGCCGTAGGCGATCACCATCGCCGGGATGAAGGTCAGCCAGAGCGCCAGCCCCGGTGACAGGTAGGCGAACAGGGCGATCAGGGCGGCGGCCACGAGGCCGGCGGCGAGGGTGGAACGGTGACGGGTCATCCAGTGCTCCTCATGAGGTGGGTGGTGGTGGTGTTGAGCTCGGTCGGCGCGTCCTCGCCGACCACGACGGTGCCGCCGAGGCCGGCCGACCGGCGGCCGTAGGCGCAGGTGGGCGTGAGGGCGAAGGTCATTCCCGGAGCGAGGGGCAGATCGGAGCCGATGGTGGGCTGCTCGGCGAGCAGCCCGTAGCGCGCGGTCTCCGGCAACGTGGCGAGCCGGGCCCCGGACCCGCCGACCGCCGCGCGAGGATTGACGGCGTGCACGAGGGGGTGCGGGCGGTCCTCGCCGCCGCCTCCAGTTCGGGATGAATGCCGCCGACTGCGACGGCCACCCGTTGCCGGGTCTCGCGCATGCCATACGAGCAGGAGATCTCGGCCAGGACCAGGTCACCGTCCTCGATCACGCGTGGCCGCTGCGGCCTGTACGACCAGGCGGGCGGGCCGTATGAGACGGGCTCCCTCCCCGAGGCGATCGACATGCCCGGAGTCATGGCGCCGTGCCGCAGGCACTCGGCCATGCCCGCCGCGAACACCGACGCCTCGCTGACGCCGGGTCGTACCGCCCGCAACATGGCGCGTGCCATGGCCTCCCCGACGGCGGCGGCATGGCCGACGACCGCGAGTTCCTCGGCGGACTGGGGCAGGGTTCGTGTGACGAAACCGCGCTCCACTGACTTGAAGGTCAGCTGGGGAAGCTGCTGGAGCACCGACGACCACAACGTGTACGGCATGGGCGGATCGCTGTGGGAAGGCGGGCAGGCCTCCAGGCCGAGCACGCCGATCGCCGACCTGTCGAGCCCGTGTGCGCGCAGCGCCTCGGCCACGCCGTACGCGTGCCCGGCGACCAGCATGTTCTCCGGCCTTATCCATACCGCGTCGCCGCGCGCTCTCGCCACGAGGTGGTCGCCGATGCGCGGGAGACCGGACCAGCGCGATGGGCTCGCCGACCCGGGGGAAGACGACGATCGCGCCGGGACAGTCGTTGGTGAAGAACACGTCGGGCGCCCACTCCGCCGGCCCGCCGTTCCCGCGTCCGCCGTAAACGACGAGCGCGTCGACGCCCTCGGCGTCCATGAGCTCGCGGGCGAGATCCCAGCGCCGGTCCCGTTCCGCCTGGGAGAACGTCGGGAGATCCATGCCGACGACGCTAGGGCGGCGCCGCCCGCCCGTAATCTGTCACATGACCGGTCATCCCGAAGCGGACATACGTCACGTCCTCAATAAGATCGTGCCGTGTTGTACGGGCGTAGGGCCGAAACCGATCGCATAGATCACCTGCTGGCCGAGGCCAGGGACGGCCGAAGCGGCGCTCTGGTGGTTCGCGGACCGGCGGGGATCGGCAAGTCGGCGCTACTCGATCAGGCGGCACGGAAGGCCTCCGCCACAGGGATGCGGACGTTGCGCGGGGTGGGCATCGAGAGCGAGACCGAGCTGGCGTTCGCCGCGCTCCACCTGTTGCTGCGTTCCGGGCTCGACCGCCTCGACCGGCTGCCGGTCCCGCAGGCGGACGCCCTCAGAGGAGCCCTGGGGCTGGCCGCTTCCACCGCGACCGACCGCTTCCTGGTCGGTCTCGGCACGCTGACCCTGCTGTCCGAGCTCGCCGGCGACGGCCCCCTGCTGTGCCTGGTCGACGACGCCCAGTGGCTGGATCGATCCTCGGCCGACACTCTGCTCTTCGCCGCGCGGCGGCTGGAGGCGGAAGGGGTGGCGCTGATCCTGTCCATCCGGGACGGCAGCCACGGATTCCGGCCGACCGGCCTGCCCGAGATGAGGCTCGGCGGCCTCGGCCCGGCGGACGCGGCCACGCTGCTGAGTGAGACCACCGGCACGCTGGCGCCGCACGTCAGGGACCGCATCCTCGCCGAGAGCGAGGGGAACCCACTCGCGCTCATCGAGCTTCCTGCGGCGCTCACTCCCGAACAGCGGGCCGGGCACGTCGACCCGCTCGCCTACCATCTCGGTCCACTCCCGCTCACCGGACGGATGCAGGAGGCCTTCCAGACGCAGATCCACGCCCTGCCCGAACCCGCCCGGACCCTGCTGCTCGTGGCGGCCGCGGAGAGCACCGGCGACCTCACCGTTATCCTCGCGGCCGCGCAGCGGCTGGGCGTCGGCGCTGACGCGGTCGAACCGGGTGAGCGTGCCGGGCTCATCCGCGTCGACGGGGAGCTCGCCTTCCGCCACCCGTTGATCAGGGCGGCCGCCTACCAAGGAGCCTCGTTCACCAGGCGCGTGGCCGCGCACCGGGCACTGGCCGCCGCACTGGCCGGAGCCGCCGACGGCGGCCGGCACGTCGACGCGCGGGCCTGGCATCTCGCCGCCGCGTGCACAGAACCCGACGAAGCCGTCGCCGCCGAGCTGGAGCACGCGGCCGAGCGGGCCAGGCGCAGAAGCGGCCACGCCGCCACGACCGCGGCCTACCAGCGCGCGGCGCAGCTCACCCCGGACCCCCGCGAGCGGGTACGCCGGCTGATCAGCTCCGCCGAGGCGGCGATGGACGCAGGTCAGCTCCTGCGGTCGCGCGCGCTGGCCGACCGGGCGGCCCTGCTCACCGACGATCCGCGCGAGCGGGCCAAGCTCGCGGGAGTCCGCGCGGCCGTCGAGTTCGAGCAGGGCTCACCGCGGGTCGCGCACGGCATCCTCATGACCGCCGCCGCGCCCATCGCGGCCGCGGACCCGGTCATGGCCGCGTCCATGCTGGCGGAAGCCGTACGCGACGCCTGGTTCGCCGGTGCGCCCGAACTGGCCGGGCAGGCCGTCGACCGCCTCCACGCCCTGGAGCTGCCGCCCGGGCATCCCCTCCACCCGGTCATCTCCGCGATGACCGGCCTGGCCGCCCTGCTGGCGGGCGACCCGGCCCGCGGGCTGGTGCCCATCCACGCGGCACTCGCCGACGCCAGGCGATCCCAGCCGGCAGGCCCCGGAGAACGGCTCATCATCGCGTCGATGGCCTTCATGGTGGGCGACGACGAGACGTCCCTGGACCTGGCCGCCGGCCTGGCCGACGACTGCCGGGCCCAGGCGATGATCGGCTGGCTGCCGCACGCGCTGCAGAACCTCGCCAGCAGCCAGCTCTACCTGGGCCGGTTCCAGGACGCGAAGGCGTCGGCCACCGAAGCCGTGCGCATCGCCGAGGACACCGGGCAGCACCACCGCGTCGACCACCTCCATGGCGTGCTCGCGTGGCTCGCCGCGGTCTCCGGCGACGACCGGACCTGCGAACAGCTCACGAGCCGCGTTCGCGCCCACGCCATCGATCATGGCAACGTGTCGAGCCTGGCCTGGGCGGTCTGGGCGCAGGGCCTGCTCGCCCTCGGACAGGGCAGGACGCAGGCCGCACTGGACCACCTGGAGACGGGTATCGCCGGCACCGTTCGCCACCAGCTCACGACCACCTTGTTCGTGCCGGATCTGGTGGAGGCGGCGGTCCGGTGCGAGCAACCCGAACGGGCCAGGGCACCGCTCGCCAGGTTCGACGAATGGGCCACCGCCACCGGGCAGCCCTGGGCGCGCGCCGTCGCCCTGCGCTGTAGAGCGCTGACCGCCACGCGGGATGAGAAGACGGAGAGCGACTACATCCAGTCCGTCAGCCTGCACCTGAACGGAGGCCGGCCGTTCGAGGAGGCCCGCACCAGACTCCTGTTCGGAGAATGGCTGCGCAGAAACCGGCGCAAGGCCGACGCCAGAATCCACCTCAGGCAGGCGCTGGACATGTTCGAACGCGCCGGCGCCGATCCCTGGGCCACGCGTGCGCGAGCCGAGCTGCGTGCCACGGGAGAGGTGTCCAGCGACGTCCGCGCGGTGGGCGTGGCCGGCCTGTTGACCCCGCAGGAGCTGCAGATCGTCCGCCTGGCCGCGCGGGGCGCCACGAATCGTGACATCGGCGCCCAGCTCTTCCTGAGCCCGCGTACCGTGGGCTATCACCTGCACAAGGCCTTTCCCAAGCTCGGCGTCGCCTCCAGAACCGAACTGGGCCGGCTCGACCTCGGCGATCCCGCCCGTGGGACGCGCCACCACGACGGCTGACCCCCTGCCCCGCGTCCGCGGCTGTTTCGCCGCCTGGGCGTGAGTCCGCGCCGACGGCCGGTCTCGCGGCCTCCGCCTGTGCCATGGACCGGTGACCGTACAGGAGACGGCCGGGTCACGCGGGCTCAGGACGCCCGCGTGACCCGGCCGTGCCGCGCTCTTCACCGCTACGAGCCGCCCTATGTGCCCCCCTATGTCCCGGGCTACTTGCCCGGCTCGGGGTCGCGGGGCAGGCCGAGCATGCGCTCGGCGACGATGTTGAGCTGCACCTCGGTGGTGCCGCCGTAGATGGTCATCGCCCGGGTGGCGAGCACGGCGCGGTTCCAGTAGCCGGCGTCGCCGAGCTTCCAGTCGGCGGCGGTGACGGCGGCCGGGCCGAGCAGGGAGACCGCCACCTCGGAGACGTGCTGCGCGTGCGCGGTGGACAGCAGCTTGCGCACCGAGGCGTCGGCGCCCGGCTCGCTGCCCGCGAGCTGCTTGAGCGTCACCCGCAGCGACAGCGCGTTGATCGAGTGGGACTCGCAGACGACGCGGGCGAGGTCCTGCCGCTCGGCCGCGGTGAGCTCGCGGCCCAGCCGGCCCGCCAGGCCGAGCAGGTCGGGCACCGAGGCGCCGGTGCCGCCCGAACCGGACGACAGCGAGACCCGCTCGTTCGACAGCGTGTTCCTCGCGACCCGCCAGCCCTCGTCGACCTCGCCGACGACCATCTCGTCCGGCACGAAGACGTCGTCGAGGAACACCTCGTTGAACAGGTTCTCCCCGGTCATCTCGGTCAGCGGCCGCACGGTGACGCCGGGCGCCTTCATGTGCACGAGGAAGTAGGTGATGCCGTCGTGCTTGGGCTTGGAGGTGTCGGAACGGGCGATGCAGATGGCCCACTCGGCGACGTGCGCCACCGACGTCCAGATCTTCTGGCCGTTGAGCTTCCAGCCGCCCTCGACCTTCTCCGCCTTCATCTGCAGCGACGCGAGGTCGGACCCGGCCCCCGGCTCGGAGAAGAGCTGGCACCAGATCAGCTCGCCGCTCAGCGTCGGCGGCAGGAACCGCTCCTGCTGCTCCGGCGTGCCGTACGTGACCAGCGACGGCACCACCCACGCGCCGATGATCATCTGCGGCGGCTTGATCTTGGCCGCCCTGACCTCCTGGTGGATGAGCACCTGCTCCAGCGGGGAGGCCGCCCGGCCCCAGGGCCTGGGCAGGTGCGGCATGACGAAGCCCGCCTTGGCCAGGGCCCGCTTCTGCTCGGCGCCCTCCAGGGCGGCGATCTCGGCGAGCTCCGCCCGGATGGACTCGCGCAGCGGCTCCGACTCCTCCGGCAGGTCGATCTCCATCTCCCGCGCGACGCCTCCCAGTGCGAGCGCGGCCACCCGGTCGGACCACTCGGAGGACGAGCCGAGCAGCGCGCGGATCGTCAGCGCCCGGCGGTAGTACAGGTGCGCGTCGTGCTCGAAGGTGTAGCCGATGCCGCCGAACGTCTGGATCGCGTCCTTGGCGCACTGCACGGCCGCGTCGGGCGCCATGACGGCGGCGATCGCGGCGGCGTAGTCGCGCTCGGCGTCCTCCGCCCGGGTGGCGTCCCAGACCGTGGCCCGCGCCTGCTCCAGCGCCACCAGCATTCGCGAGATCTTGTGCTTGATGCCCTGGAACTGGCCGATCGGGCGGCCGAACTGCACCCGGACCTTCGCGTAGTCGGCGGCGGCGGCCACGCACCACGCGGCCACCCCGACCGCGTCCGCGCCGAGGACGATCGCGGCGATGTTGCGCACCTCGGCGCCGGTCAGGCCGGTCAGCAGCCGCTCGGCGGGCACCCGTACGCCGTCGAGCTCGACCTTGGCCACGCCCCGGGTGAGGTCGAGCGGCTTGACCGTGGTGACCGTGGCCTGGGCGGCGTCGATCGCCACCCACTCCTCGCCGGCGTCCGTGACCACCGGCAGGACAAGCACGTCGGCGACCGCCGCGCCGAGGACGTACGCGGCCGTGCCGCCGATCGTCAGCGCGTCGCCGTCGCGCGCACCGGTGACCGCGCCGTCGAGCGCCACCGCGCCGGTCAGCGATCCGTCCGCGAGCCCGGGCAGCAGGTCGGCCTGCGCCTTGCCCTCCGAGGCGAGGATCGCGGCGCTCGCGAGCACAGTCGGCACCATCGGCCCGGGCGCCACCCGCTCCGACAGCGCCTCGATCGCCACCGCGGCCTCCAGCAGGCCATAGCCGGAGCCGCCGTACTCCTCGGGGACGTGCAGCCCGAGCAGCCCCTGGCCGGCGAGAGCGGACCAGAAGGCCGGACGCTCCTCCGTGCCCGGATCGGCGAGGACGCCCACCGCGCTCCGCACGAGGTCGGCGGGCACGGCCCGCTCGGCCCATCCGGTCACCGACTCGCGAAGCGCCTCGTGCTCCTCGCTCAGCCCGATCGCCATAAGTTCCTCCAGCGCTAGGTCCTTGTAGAACCATATTCTAGAGGAATATTCGCTGGCTAGGCCGGGGTTCCGCGGGCTCCGGTATCGGCCGTCCCCGGCACCCGTCATGACCTGCGCCGGTCCCGGCGCGCCGCCTTGCGGCGGCCGTTCACGCAGGTAGACAGGGGGCTATGCAGCTCTCACGGAAGGTCCTCCGTACGGTCGCCGGCCCGGCCGTGGCCGCGCTCGTCGCGGCGGGATGCGCGTCGGGAACCACCCCGGGCGAGACCGCCACCCCGGCCGCGACCCCGACGGCGGGCACGGCCACGGCGGCGCCCGTGCCCAGCCGCCCGATCGAGCTCGAGACGACCTACGAGCAGGTCATCAAGAGGGTCCTTCCGTCGATCGTGCAGATCACCACCGGCCAGGCCCTCGGCTCCGGCATCGTCTACGACACCCAAGGCCACATCCTGACCAACGCCCACGTCGTGGGCGACGCGACGGAGTTCCAGGTCACGCTGGCCACCGGCGGCAAGCCGAGGAGGGCCCGGCTGGTGAGCTCCTTTCCCCCCGGCGACCTGGCGATGATCCAGGTCGAGAACGCGACCGGGCTCACGCCCGCCACCTTCGGCCGCTCCGCCGACCTCAAGGTCGGGCAGATCGTGCTCGCCATGGGCAACCCGCTCGGCTTCTCCGGCAGCGTGACCCAGGGCATCGTGTCGGCCCTGGGCCGCACCGTGACGGGCGAAAGGCACGCCGGCGGCGGGGCCGCGACCATCACCAACGCCATCCAGACCTCCGCGCCCATCAACCCCGGCAACAGCGGGGGCGCCCTGGTCGACCTGTCCGGCCGGGTCATCGGCATCCCGACGCTGGCGGCCGTCGATCCGCAGCAGGGCACCGCGCCCGGCCTCGGCTTCGCGATCCCGAGCGACACCGCGACCGACGTGGCCCGCCAGATCATCCGGTACGGCCAGGTCGTCAACAGCCGCCGGGCGGCCCTCGGCGTACGGGTCGGCACCGCGGTCGACGCGAGCGGCGAACCGATCGGCGTGGCCGTCGGCTCCGTGTCTCCCGGCGGCGGCGCGGACAAAGCGGGCATCCGCCCCGGCGACGTGATCGTCAAGGTCCAGGGCACCGCCACCCCCACCGCCAGCGACCTGGCGCAGATCCTGGCCACGCTCAAGCCGGGCGACAGGGTGCGGGTGGAGCTGATGCGTCCGGACGGCACCAGGAGGACGGTCGCCGTGGTGCTCAGCGAACTGCCGGCCGGGGGATGAGCCCGATCCTGACAAACTCGTGTGAGATACCGCGATTTGGCTTGGAGAGGGCTCCCAGCTGGTTGTTACGGTCGGACCGTGATCTCCCCGGAACTCACCCGGTTCATCGCCGGGCTGCCCAAGGCGGAACTGCACGTGCACCACATCGGTGCGGCGTCACCGCACATCGTCGCCGAGCTCGCCGCCCGCTATGAGGGGGCGACGCCCGTGCCCGCCGACCCCGCACTGGTCGAGACGTTCTACGACTTCCGCGACTTCTCTCACTTCCTCCAGGTCTATCCACAGATCATGGACCTGGTGAGGACGCCCGAGGATCTGTGGACGCTGATCCACGGCGTGGGCGGCGACATGGCCGCCCAGCAGGTGCGGTACGCCGAGCTCACCATCACGCCCCAGCCCCACCTGGCCCGGGGATTCGCCCCGCAGGAGTTCTGCGAGGTGATCGAGGACGCCCGCCGCAGGGTCGAGGCGGACTTCGGCACCGTCCTGCGCTGGTGCTTCGACATCCCCGGCATCCCGGGTCCGCCCGCAGAGCAGACCCTCGCCATCGCGCTCGACCAGCGGCCGGACGGCCTGGTCAGCCTGGGTCTCGGCGGCGCGGAGACCGGGGTGCCCCGATCGTGGTTCGCCCCGCACTTCGCCGCGGCCCGCGCCGCCGGGCTCCACTCGGTGCCGCACGCCGGTGAGGTCGCCGGCGCCGAACACGTCTGGCAGGCCGTACGCGACCTCGGCGCCGAACGGATCGCCCACGGGATCCACAGCGTGCAGGACCCGGCGCTGCTGGAGCACCTGGCCGAGCACGAGATCACGCTGGAGGTCTGCCCCACCTCCAACGTGTGCACCGGGGCCGTGCCCAGCCTGGCCGAGCATCCGCTGCCCGCGCTGGTCGCGGCCGGAGTGCCGGTGACGGTGAACACCGACGACCCGCCGATGTTCGGCACCGACCTCAACCGGGAGTACGCCGTGGCGGCCGAGCTGCTCTCCCTCGACGAGAAGGGCGTCGCCGACCTGGCCCGCGCCGCGGTGGAGGCGTCCTTCCTCGGCGCCGAGGGCAAATCGGCCCTGCTCGCGGAGATCGACGCCTACGCCGTTCAGAACTCGTCGACGCCGCTCACCTAGATGATCGATTCCAGTGTGGAGCGACGACGTATGGATCGTGGACTGCGGCCGCTCACGCGAGACGCTGCCGGACCTGCTAGACGCCGAACCGGAACTCGACCACTAACCCTCCGGGCCGATCATGTACTTGGCCGGTGCCAGGGTGCGCAGGACATCGAACTCGTTGCCCTCGGGGTCGGCCATGACCACCCAGCTCCGGCCGGAGCCCTGCCCCACGTCCACCTTGGCGGCGCCGAGGCCGAGCAGCCTGGCCACCTCGTCGTCGGTACTGCCGTCGATCGGGCTGACGTCGAGGTGGAGCCGGTTCTTCACGGTCTTGCCCTCGGGCACCCGGATGAACATCAGGGTGGGCGGCATCTGGCGGGCCCGGACCTCCTCGACGGTCGGCTCCCAGGAGCCGATCTCGACCTTGCCCTCGCTCCGATCGATCACCTTGAAGTCCAGGACCGCACACCAGAAGGCCGCGAGCCGCTCCGGATCGTGGCAGTCGACGACCAACTCGGTGAACCTACTGGTCATGACTCCCCCAGACATTGCGGACGGGGGGCTTAGCCTATGGGGCCGCGCCACCCGTCCGGCAAGTCCGGGATCGCTACGACCACTGACCCTTGGAACTGATCATTTAGGCCGTCGCGTCCGGAGGCCGCGATACGGCCACTACCTCCACGATGCCGTCGAGACCGGCGAAGTCCTTCGGATTGGCGGTGTAGAGAGGAAGCCCGTTGCCGGCCGCGATCGCGGCGATCATCAGACCTGCCACCCTGCCGCGTGGCTGGCGGCCAGAGATACGAACCGCAGCGCATATCTGGCCGTACATCCGGGCAGCCTCGGCGTCGTAGGGCAGCGCGTCAAAAGTCGCCTCGACATGCTGCAGGACCGCGATCCTCCGGGCCCGCTTGATCGGGTCGGTGGTGGCATGCGGCGCGTCCGACAACTCTCCGAGCGTCACAGCGGTGATCAGGGATGCTTCCGGGAGTTCGGCGGCGTCGAACAGGGGCAGGACGGCCACGACGTTGGTGTCGAGCACACCCTCCATATGCCTCACAGGCCGGTCCCCTCCAGCGGATCGGCGGGCAACTCCTGATCGATCGCGGCGTCCAGGTCCGCACGGAGTTCGTCGGCGTCGAGAACCGGCGCGGTGGCGAAAACGGCAAGCACCTCCGCGGTCGGTACGGCCCGGCGACGCTTGATCGGAATGATCTCGGCAAGCGGCTCGCCGTTGATCGTCAACACATACTGCTGCCCTTGCCGTAGCCCCCGGGTGATGCTGCCGGAGTCGCTGACGAACTGCCGCACACTGACATCGACAGGTCTGGGTCTGGCGCTCATCGTTCCATCGAAGCGACCCGTACTACGCCGTACCACAGCTCTTTGAGGCTCCCGCGCCGGTCAGAACTCGTCGGCGCCGCTCACCTGAACGATGTCGAAGACGTGGCGGGAGGCCGCGCAGACCGTCTCCAGCACGTGGATCGGTACGTCTTCGGCCGAGTAGGCGGCCCGCACGATCTGGATCACCCACTCTCCGGGATCAAGGTGCAGCGTGGCCGCCTCGTCGTCCCGGGGCGGCCGGGCGACCAACTGCTCCTCCGCCCGCCCGAACCGGTGGCCCAGCTCCTCGATCCGCGCCTGCAGGCTCGGCGACAGGAAGCCCGGCTCGCACAACGGGGTGTCCGCGAAGAGATCGAGCCGCAGGAAGCTCGTGGCGACCCGCACCGGCACGTCGCCGGCGAGCAGCAGCTTGCGCCGGGCCAGCACGGGCGTGCCCGGCTCGACCCGCAGCCCGGCGGCCACGTGCTCCGACGCGGGCTCCGGGCCGACGTACAGCATCCTGCGCCCGGCCCGCACCCCCTGCCGCTCCGCCTCCGTCAGGAACAGCGAGGCCGATCCCCGCACGGCCGGCTCGGACGGCAGCGACCGCCGCACCACCACTTTCCGCTCTCCCACGGCTTCCGGCTCCCCCACGGCAGACCCCTCCCACATACGCCCCGACTCTAGGTACTCGTCATGCCTGAGAGCCACTCCGCGGTTGGGCTCCCCAGGGTGACGCGGGTCACGGACGCCGATCCCTAACTTCCTGTCCAGATCAGGCATCTGGAAGGGACCCTCGCGATGACGATCCCCGCGCACCGCGTCCGGGCCGGACGCGCGCCCGGCCACACGACCACCTGACCCGGCCGGGAAAAGCAGAAGGGGCGGGGAGGAAGCATGCGCTTCCTCCCCGCCCCTTCTGACAGACGTGGAGGTGGCGGGAATCGAACCCGCGTCCTTCAACACCAAGACAGGGCTTCTCCGGGTGCAGCCTGTTGCGATTTTCTCGGCCCCGGCAATCTCACAGGCGAGTCGCCGACGGGCCCAGTCACTGTTTGATTTCCCGTACGGCCCCGTGACCGGGCCGGACGGTTGAGCCTTCTAGCGATGTCAGTTCCGGGCCGAAGGCACTCCCGGGCTGACAGAGGTTTCTCGCTGCTTAGGCGGCGAGAGCCAGGGAAGCCTGGCTGACCTCAGTGCTCTTGTTATTGGCACTTATTTGTTTGCGGTCACAGTGTTGACGGGGTTATGTCCGCAGTCCCCGACCCGCTTCCCCTGACTTGCAATGTCGAAGTCGAAACCGGTCACCCCCTGTGCAGTTGTCAACCCGGCCCCGGAGGGCCGGCGTCACAAGCTTACTCATGACAACACGGACGACGCGACTCCAATTCCTTCCCCCGGTCCGGCAGCCGGCGAACCGGTGGGCCGGGGGACGCCGAAGCCCCCGGGACGCGGCCTCTGGCGCACGCCCCGGGGGCCGACCGGCAGGGTCGAGCCGGTCCGGACGGCAGGGCTCCCCCCGAGATGGAGCCCTGTCCTCATCACGGCGACTGGGCCCGCAACCCCCCAAGCGGGTCCCAGTCACCTAGAAAGACGCCGGTCACCGCCCGGATGGTTGCTCGCCCTCACGCCTTTTTCAGGTCTGGGGCTGAGCCCCGCGGAAGAAGCTCCCCGCGATCGCCGGAGCGGCCGACAGGTCGCCGCTCTGCGCCAGCACGGCGACCGCGACGTCCCCCTGCCAGCCCACGAACCACGAGAGCTTCGTGCGCTCCTTCTTCTCCGTCTGGGTGACCTCGGCGGCCACGCCGTACACGGGATCACCGGGGGCGGAGGCGGCGGAGGCCGCGCCGGACGACACACCGGCCCGCATGAGCGTGCGCAACTTCGCGGTGACCGCGGGGTCGAGCGTCACGGGCCGCGCGGTGGCCGGGGTGGTGCCGCCCTCGGCGCTCGGATCGGGCGCGAGGGGCGAGACCACCAGCACCGGCGGCCGCCACGTGCCGGACCTGACGGCCCCGGCGACGAGGGCCATCGCCAGCGGGCTCACCCGCGCGCCCTGCCCGGCGATGATCTTCGCGATGGCCGCGTCGCCGTCGGGGGCGGCGATCGACCCGCTGAAGGTCTTCAGCGGCAGCTTCCAGTCGCTGCCGATGCCGAACTGGGTCGCGCTGGCGGCGAGCCGCTGGCCGCTGATCCGCCGGGCCAGCGACGCCAGCGCGGTCACGCAGCCCTGCGCGAAGTCGGTCTGGAAGGTGGGCGTCGTCACACCGTCGACGCCGGGCTGCTGGAAGCGCGCCCCGCCCACGGTGCGGTCGGCGCTGCACGGCACCTTCTGTTTGGGGTCGAGGCCCGACTGGAGCAGTCCCTCCGCGGCGATGATCGAGAAGGCGCTGCCCGCCACGTATTTGCCCGCCAGCGCGTCGTCCTCCTGGTGCAGCTGGTTGGTGGAGACGGCGAGCACCTCGCCGGTGGAGGCCTGCACCGCGACGAGCGCGGCCGGGCGGGGCCCCGCGACCGCGGCGTCCCCGGCGCTCTGGAGCCGGCTGTCGATCGTGGTCTGGACCGACGAGTTCTCCCGCCCCGGCCACGCCTTGAGCTCCTTGACCTGTTGCCCGGTGGCGTTGTCGAGAACGACGACCCGGGTCTCGGTCGAGCCGGTGAGCTGGTCCTGGTAGGCCTGCTGCAGGCCGTCCCGGCCGAGCGTGTCGCCCGCCCGCTGCGGTCCGCCGAGCCGCTGCTCCGCCTCCGGGGTGATGGCCGAGACCACGCCGACGATCTGGGTGGGCGACTTGGGCGCGACCGGCGGGTTGTCGGTCTGGAATTCCAGACCTCTGATGGCCTCCAGCTTGGACCTGATCTGGGCGAACTTCGTCCGCCCGAACGTCGCGAGGGGGACGAAGTCCTGCGGGGGCGACGACAGGATGCGGCTCAGCAGGCGGTCCTGGGCGAAGCCGGTGACCTTCGACAACTGGTCGCAGAGCCGGCCGGGGTCCTTGACCTTCGCGGGGGTGACCCCGGCGACGTGCAGCACGGTCTCGTCCTGCAGCGCGTTGCCGTTGCGGTCGAGGATGGGCTTGCGGCCCTTGGGGACGGTGGCGACCGCGAGCCGCTGCCCGGGGTGCAGGTCGGGGTGGATGACGCTCGGCGACCACCGCACCTTCCACTGGCCGCCGACCAGGTGCAGGGGCAGGTTGCCGTCGTACTGCCAGAGGGGGTTGTTCTCCCCGAGGTCCACCTCGGCGTGGTAGCCGGCCTGCGCGGCGTCGCCGTCCTGGTCGATCCCCCGCAGGGAGAAGCGGACCGAGGCGGCGTCCAACTGCAGGCGGGCGTTCTCCAGCGCCTTGCGCACCGCCGCCTGGTCGCCGTCGGCCCGCCGCGCGGCGGCCGCGTAGTCCCCCGTCTGCCAGCCGACGAGGAAGTCGCGCACCGCCTCGTGCGGCGACGGCTCCTCGAAGCAGCCGGTCAGCAGGGGGGCGGTCAGGCCCAGCGCGAGCGCGGCCCGTACGGCTCTCGCCCGGACGGCCCCGAATCTTCGGAAGGACACGGCCTAACGGCCCCCCCGGCGGCGGACCGCGTTCGACATGGCCCGCGCCATCTCCCGGTTCGCCTGCTTCTCCATCAGCGTCTGCCGCTTGTCGTAGTCCTTCTTACCTCTGGCGATGCCGATTTCGATCTTCGCCCGGCCGTCCTTGAAGTACATCGACAGCGGGATCAGCGTGAGGCCCTTCTCCTTCAGCGACGCTTCGAGCTTGCCGATCTCCTTGCGGTGCAGCAGCAGCTTGCGCGTGCGCCGCGCGGCGTGGTTGGTCCAGGTGCCCTGGCTGTACTCCGGGATGTACACGTTGATCAGCCAGAGCTCGCCGCCCTCGACCGAGGCGTAGCCGTCGGTCAGGTTGGCCTTTCCCGCCCGCAGGGACTTGACCTCGGTGCCGGTCAGGACGAGCCCGGCCTCGTAGGTGTCCTCGATGAAGAAGTCGTGCCTGGCACGCTTGTTCTGGGCGATCAGCTTGCGCCCGGTCTCACGTGGCATAAGGGGAGCCTACCGTCGCCGCGAGGGGCGGAAACGAGCTGCGCGGCGCTGCGGGATCACACCCGCAGGTAGCGGCGCAGGGTGACGAACGAGGCGAGCACACAGATCAGCACACCGATGGCCATGGTGCCGGTGATCACACCGGCGACCGTGTCCCAGCCGAGGGGCGCGGCCATGTACGTCTGGATCGACTCGAAGATGAAGACCTTGACGATGATCAGGATCACGCCGGACAGGACGCCGCCGATGAGGCCGGCGATCAGGCCCTCCATCACGAACGGCAGCTGGATGTAGATGTTGGACGCGCCGACCAGTCGCATGATGCCGGTCTCCCTGCGGCGGTTGTACGCCGACAGCCGGACCGTGTTGCCGATCAGCAGGATGGCCGCGAACAACATGAGGGCGGCGATGCCCAGCGCCATGTAACGCAGCTTGTCCATGAAGCCGAAGACCGATTCGAGCAGGTCGCGTTCGTTGACGACGTTGGAGACCCCGGCCTGCCCCTTGAGGCTGGCCGCGACGGCCGCCGCCTTGTCCGGGTCCTTCAGCTTCACCCGGAACGACTCCGGCATGTCCTCGGCCTTGGTCACCGACAGGAGGGTGCGGTTGCTCTCGGTCTCCTGGAAGTGCTTGTACGCCTCGGCCTGGTTCTCGAACTGCACCCGCTCGACGTCCGGAAGCGCCTCGATCGTCTGCTTGAGGGTGGCCTTCTCCTCCTGCGTGACCGCGCCCTTGTTCTTACAGGGCTCGAAAGGCGCGTTCTTCGTGCACAGGTAGACCGACAGTTCGACCTTGTCGGTCCAGAAGCCGGTGAGCTTCGAGACCTGGGAGTTGATCATCATTCCGACGCCGAGCAGCGCCATGCCGACCGCCACGGTCACGATCACCGCGATGGTCATCGTGAGGTTGCGCCGAAGGCCGATCCAGACCTCGGAGAAGATGAAGTTGGCCCGCATGGTCCCAGTTACTCCTAATACGCCTGGCCGTACACGCCGCGCGACTGGTCGCGGACGATCTTGCCGTCCTCGAGCTCGACCACGCGCTTGCGCATGGAGTCGACGATCGCGGCGTCGTGCGTCGCCATGAGGACGGTCGTGCCGGTCCTGTTGATTCGGTCGAGCACCTTCATGATGCCGATGCTCGTGGCGGGGTCGATGTTTCCGGTGGGCTCGTCCGCCAGCAGGATCATCGGCCGGTTGACGAACGCGCGGGCCATGGCGACCCGCTGCTGCTCGCCGCCGGACAGCTCCTCCGGCATGCGATGCGCCTTGCCCTCCAGGCCGACGAGCTCGATGACCTCGGGCACGACCTTACGGATGAACCGGCGCGGCTTGCCGATGACCTCCAGGGCGAACGCCACGTTCTCGTAGACGTTCTTGTTCGGCAGCAGCCGGAAGTCCTGGAACACGCAGCCGATCCGGCGGCGCAGGTGCGGCACCTTGAAGTTGGACAGCTTCGACAGGTCCTTGCCGGCCACGTGGATGGAGCCGCTGTTGGGCCGCTCCTCCTTCAGGACCAGCCGCAGGAAGGTGGACTTCCCCGACCCTGAAGGACCGACCAGGAAGACGAACTCGCCCTTGTCGACGTCCACGCTCACGTGGTCGAGGGCAGGCCGGTTTTGGTTCGCGTAGACCTTGGTGACATTATCGAAATGGATCACGGGCGCATCACGGCTAGCCAGTCTAGGGGGTGGGACGGCCGGTCCGGGGGTCGCCGGTCACTTTGCTCGGGATCGACGTTCCGTTTGGCCGAAGGCCAGTCTAGGGGTAACACTGGCATGGAACGTCCATAACGGAAACAAAACGATTAGCCCTTGGGCGATGGGGCGGTAAAGCTGCTATGAGCTGCGAACATCTGATCTGCGCCGCGTGCGCGGGCCCCGTGGTGGAGGGGCGCTGCCCCGTCTGCCGGGAGGGCCGCGCCAAGGTTCACCACCACGGGTTCATGGGGCTGTCGCCCCTGGTCATCGCGCTGATCGTGCTGCTCGTCGTGGTGCTGGTGGCAGTCGGTCACATCAGCGGTTACTGATACGCCTACTGGGCGGCGTCGCCGGACTCCTGGCGGCGCATCCAGCGGATCTCGCCCTCGATGAACTCGTCGAGGTCGCCGTCCAGCACGGCGGTGGGGTTGCCCGCCTCCACGCCCGTGCGCAGGTCCTTCACGATCTGGTACGGGTGCAGCACGTAGTTGCGGATCTGCGTGCCCCACGACGTGGTCGCCTCGCCGCGCAGCTCGTTCATCGCCGCGGCCTCCTCCTGCCGCTTGCGCTCCAGCAGCTTGGCCGAGAGGACGGCCATCGCCGTCGCGCGGTTCTGCAGCTGGGACCGCTCGTTCTGGCAGGAGACCACGATCCCGGTCGGCAGGTGGGTGATCCGCACGGCCGAGTCGGTCGTGTTCACGCCCTGGCCGCCCGGCCCGGACGACCGGTAGACGTCGATGCGCAGGTCGTCCTCGTTGATGTCGATGTGGTCGGTCTGCTCGACCACGGGCACCACGTCCACGCCCGCGAACGAGGTCTGCCGGCGGCCCTGGTTGTCGAACGGGCTGATCCGCACCAGCCGGTGGGTGCCGTGCTCGCCCCTGAGCGTGCCGTACGCGTAGGGGGCCTTGACCGCGAAGGTGGCGGACTTGATGCCGGCCTCCTCGGCGTAGGAGGTCTCGTAGGTCTCGGCCGGGTAGCCCTTGCGCTCGGCCCACCGCAGGTACATGCGCAGCAGCATCTGGGCCCAGTCGGCCGCGTCGACGCCGCCCGCCTGCGCGTTGATGGTCACCAGGGCCTCGCGGGCGTCGTACTCGCCCGACAGGAGCGTGCGGACCTCCAGCGCGCCGACCTCGGACCTGAGCGCGGCGAGCTCCTTGTCGGCCTCGGCCAGCGCGTCCTCGTCGCCCTCCTCGGCGGCCAGCTCGAACAGGATCGGCAGGTCCTCCAGGCGGCGGCCCAGGCCGTCCACCCGGTTGACCTCGGCCTGCAGGTGCGAGAGCCGGCTGGTGACCCGCTGAGCCTGCTCGGGGTCGTTCCACAGGTCAGGCGCGGCAGCCTGCTCCTCCAACTCGGCGATCTGCTTGCGCAGGGCGTCGAGGTCGAGCACGTCCTGAATGCTCTTCAGCGTGCCGCCAAGCTCGTTGATCTCTTCGGCTGGATCGATGACTGCCACGTCTGTAAAGGGTACGCGAATCGGAGACCCTGTCAGGCAGCGCACCTCGATAGCATGTGAATCGATTGCATGGGGAGGCTGGCGTGAACGGGGTCGTTCGGAGCGCGCTGGCCCTTGCCCTCGTGACGTGTGCGACCGTCGCCTGCTCGGGCGGGGAGCCCGCCCGGTCGCCGGCGAGCCCGGCGGCGGCCACCTCCGCGCTGCCGAGCCCCGGCGAGGAACGCGGCCCGAGCCCGTCGCCCAGCCCCCCGGCGGTGACGCTGGAGGAGGCCTCCCGGGCGCTCGACGCGTTCCTGGACACCGACGACGTGCTCAGGCAGGCCGGGGCCGGCCGGTGGGCGCTCCTGCTCACCCAGGACGGCCAGCGTCCCATCACGATCGCCGAGATCCACTCCCGCGAGGGCAAGCCCGCCCGCTACACCTGGGACAACCGTGAGGTGCTCGTGCCCCGGCAGAGCGCCCGTCCGGCCGTCTGGTTCGCGGCCACCGCGGAGCGGCGCGACGCGTCCGGCGACGTCCGCACGGCCGTGTTCACGTTCGTACGGCAGAGCAAGGACGGGCCGTGGCGCAACAGCTTCGCGTCCCTGCTCTACCCGGGCGCGAAGGCGCCCTCGGTCGCCCTCGACGCGGACGGGTTCGCCACGGCGCTGGAGTCGCGCGACGCCACGGTCGCCATCAGTCCCAACCTGATGGGCCCGCTGCACGCCACGGTCGCCGAGGAGGGCCCCAAGGGCTACGCGTCCGGGCTGATCGCCCCGGGCCCGCAGACCACCGGATTCTTCGACGAGATCAGCGAGACCAAGGAGTCGGCGAAGGCCGACGACTGCATGAACTACGAGTCGATCTTCGCCTCGGCGCCCAACTACCCGATCTTCGCGCTGCGTACGCGCGACGGCGGCGCGATGATGCTGTACACGCTGATCCGCACGTCCTCCTGGACGCCCGTCCCGCAGGGGCTCAAGTGCGGCGAGGGGCGTCCCGTGACGGTCCCCGCCGCGGCCCGCTGGCTGCTGAGCCCCGCCAAGGACCTGTTCATCCGGCAGAAGCGGCAGATCGTCGAGACCCAGCAGTACGTGAGCGCGGTGCCGCCCAAGGCGTCCACCGCGCCCGCGCACGTCGTCGGCTACGAGGGCATCGTCACCGGCGGCTCCAACCGCTGATCGCCGAGTACGGTCACGCCTCCGCGTGGGGGAGGTTGCTGGTGGAGACCAGCGTCCGCACCGCGCGCAGCGCGACCGACAGCGTCGCCAGGTCGAAGGTGTCGCTCTCCCAGATCTCCGACAGCGTCTGCCGCGACCGCGTCACCGCGGCCTGGTTGGCCTCCGTCCAGCTCGCCAGCCGCTCCTCCGGCGACAGGCCCGGCCGGCTGTGGATCAGCACGTCCCTGGTCAGCGTCGCGTGGGCGGCGTACAGGTCGTCGCGCAGCGCGGACCTGGCCATCGAGTTCCACCGGCTGTCGCGCGGCAGCGCGATCACCCGTTCGCGCAGCCGGGCGAGCTGGAGCCGGTCGGCCAGGTCGAAGTAGACCTCGGCCACCTCGCTCACCGGCCTGCCGGTGTACGCCGCGATCTCCACGAGGTCGAACGTGGAGTAGGCGGGCACCATCGCCGCGACCCGCTCGGCCAGCTCGCCGGGCACGCCCCTGGCCACGAAGGAGTCCCTGCGCTCCTCGTACGCCAGCAGGTCGGGGCCGGTCAGCAGCTTGGGCAGGTGCGGCAGCAGGCCGTTCGCGCCCTCGACGAAGTAGCGGACGGTGGAGGCGAGGTCGAGCGGCGGGCGGCGGTTGCCGAGCAGCCAGCGGGTGCCGCGCTCGGACAACTTGCGGCCCTCCAGCAGCATGGCGAGCTGGGTCGCGGTGTCGACCTCGTTGTCCAGCTCCTCGACCTGCCGCACGAACGACGGCAGGTCGAAGACCTCCCGGGTCACCAGGTAGGCCCGCACGATGTCGGGCGCCGACGCGCCGGTCTCCTCGCCGAAGCGGTAGACCAGGCTCGTCCCGCCGAAGTTGACCAGGTCGTTCACGATCCGGGTCGTGATGATCTCCCGCCGCAGCGGGTGGGAGTCCATGTACGCGCGGAAGCGGTCGCGCAGGGCCGAGGGGAAGTACGACACCAGCCACGACGCCAGCGACGGGTCGTCGGGGATGTCCGACTGCAGCAGCTCCGCGTCCACCACGAGCTTGGTGTAGGCGAGCAGCACCGCGAACTCGGGGTTGGCCAGCCCCAGCCCGGCCTGGCGGCGCTCGGCGAGCACCTTGTCCGACGGCAGGAACTCCAGCTCCCGGTTGACCAGGCCCTCGCGCTCCAGCTTCCGCAGGTAGCGGGCGTGGATGTGCAGCATCTCCGGCGCCTGGGTGCGGGCCGCCGCGAGCACGACGTTCTGGGCGTAGTTGTCCTCCAGCACCAGCCTGCCCACCTCGTCGGTCATGTCGAGGAAGAGCTCGTTGCGCTGCTTGTCGGTCATGTCGCCGTCGCGGACGACCTGGTCGAGCAGGATCTTGATGTTCACCTCGTGGTCGGAGGTGTCCACACCGGCCGAGTTGTCGATGAAGTCGGTGTTGATCAGGCCGCCGTTCAGCGCGAACTCGATCCGCGCCCGCTGGGTGAAGCCGAGGTTGCCGCCCTCGCCGACGACCTTGCAGCGCAGGTCGGCGGCGTTGATCCGGAGCACGTCGTTGGCCTTGTCCCCCGCGTCGGCGTGGGTCTCCGACGACGCCTTGACGTACGTGCCGATGCCGCCGTTCCACAGCAGGTCGACGGGGGCCCGCAGGATCGCGCTGATCAGGTCGTTCGGCGCGAGCGCGGTGACGCCGTGCGGCAGGCCGAGCGCGGAGCGCGTCTGCGGCGAGACGGGGATCGACTTCGCGGTGCGCGGCCACACGCCGCCGCCCGCCGAGATGAGCGACCTGTCGTAGTCGTCCCACGAGCTCCTGGGCAGCTCGAACAGCCGCCGCCGCTCGGCGAAGCCGCGCGCGGCGTCCGGGTCGGGGTCGATGAACACGTGCCGGTGGTCGAAGGCCGCCACGAGCCGGATGTGCTCCGACAGGAGCATGCCGTTGCCGAACACGTCGCCGGACATGTCGCCGATGCCGACCACGGTGAAGTCGGTGGTCTGCACGTTCACGCCGAGCGTGCGGAAGTGGTACTTCACCGACTCCCAGGCGCCCCTGGCGGTGATGCCCATGGCCTTGTGGTCGTAGCCCACGGAACCGCCGGAGGCGAAGGCGTCGCCGAGCCAGTAGCCGTACTCCTTGGCCACCTCGTTGGCGATGTCGGAGAACTTCGCGGTGCCCTTGTCGGCGGCGACCACGAGGTAGGTGTCGTCGCCGTCGTGCCGCACGACGTCGGGCGGCGGCACGACCTGCCCGGCGACCAGGTTGTCGGTCAGGTCGAGCAGACCGGAGATGAATTGGCGGTAGCAGGCCACGCCCTCGGCCAGGACCTCGTCGCGTCCACCGGCCGGGGGCTGCTTGACGACGAAGCCGCCCTTCGAGCCGGTCGGCACGATGACGGTGTTCTTCACCATCTGCGCCTTGACCAGGCCGAGGATCTCCGTGCGGAAGTCCTCCATGCGGTCCGACCAGCGCAGGCCGCCGCGGGCGACCTTGCCGAAGCGCAGGTGCACGCCCTCGACCCGCGGCGAGTACACGAAGATCTCGTACTTCGGCCGGGGCAGCGGCAGCACGCTGATCGCCTGCGGGTCGACCTTCAGCGAGATGTACGGCTTGCGCCTGCCGGTGACGAACTGGCTGCCGGCGGCCCCCGCCTCGCGCCCGTCCTCACGTGCGGCCTGGAAGACGTTGGTGCGCAGCGTCGCCTGGATCATCTCGAGGTAGGCCCGCAGGATGCGGTCCTCGTCGAGCGACGCCACCTCGTCCAGCGAGGCGAGGATCTCCTCGGTCAGCGCGTCGCAGACCTCCGCCCTGGCGTCGTCCGGCCGGCGCGGGTCGAGCCTGGCCTCGAACAGCCGCACCAGCAGCCGGGCCAGCCGCACGTTGCCCTGCAGCACCCTCTCTATGTACGCCTGGCTGAACGTGGTCCCGGCCTGCCGCAGATACTTGGCGTACGCCCGGAGGATCTCGGCCTGCTCCCAGGTGAGCCCGCCGGCCAGCACGAGCGCGTTGAAGCCGTCGTTCTCCACCTCGCCGCGCCACAGCACGGCGAACGCGTCCTGGAACAATCGCTTGAACTCGTCGCGGTGCACGTCCTCCGAGGGGGTGTACCGCAGGCCGAAGTCGTAGATCCAGGCGTCCTTGGTCTGGGGGTCGTGGTCGCGGTCGATCTCGTACGGCCGCTCGTCCACCACCTCGACGCCCATCCGCGTGAGCAGCGGAAGCACCCGCGACAGCGAGATCGGCGCGCCCAGCCGGTAGAGCTTGAAGCGCCGCTCCCCCTCCGCCGCGCCGTACGGCTCGTAGAGGTTCATGCCGATGGCGTTCGGGTCCTCGCCGAGCGCCTCCAGCCGCTTGAGGTCGGCCACGGCCGTACGGGCCGGGAAGTCGGCCTTGTACCCCTCGGGGAAGGCGGAGCCGTAGCGGCGCAGCAGCCCTGGCGCCTCCTCCTCCGGGCACAGCTCGCCGATCGCGGCGGCCAGGTCGTCCTCCCACGTGCGGGTGGTGGCGGCCAGCCGCGCCTCCAGCTCCTCGACGTCGACCGGCGTCTCGCCGAGCGGCTTGCCGCGCTCGCCGCGGATCACGATGTGCAGCCGGGCCAGCGCCGACTCGCCGATCATCGTGCTGTAGTCGAGCGAGGTGCCGCCGAGCGCCTTCATCAGGATCCGCTGCATGTGCAGGCGGACCTTGGTGGTGTAACGGTCGCGCGGCAGGAAGATCATGCAGGAGATGTAGCGGCCGTAGTCGTCGCGGCGCAGGAACAGCTTGACCTGCTTGCGCTCGCGCAGCCGCAGCACGCCGAGCGCGATGGGCAGCAGCTCGTCCACGGAGATCTGGAAGAGCTCGGTGCGCGGGTAGGTCTCCAGGATCTCCATCAGATCCTTGCCGTCGTGGCTGTCGGGCGACAGCCCCGCGCGCTCCAGCACCTCGGCGAGCTTGCGCCGCAGGACCGGGATCCGGGAGATCGACTCGTTGTACGCCACGTGGGTGAACAGCCCGAGGAACCGCCGCTCGCCGATCACCTCGCCCTCGGGCGAGAAGACCTTGATCCCGACGTAGTCGAGGTAGTGGGGCTTGTAGACGGTGGCCCGGCTGTTGGCCTTGGTGACGATCAGCAGCTGCTTCTCCCGCGCCTTCGCCCGCACCTTGGGCGGCAGGGCGGCGAAGCTGGCCGATCCGGCCTTGTCGGCCCGCAGGATGCCGAGTCCGGTGCCGGGCAGGCCGCGCAGCGCGGCGCCGCCGTCGGTGTCCTCCAGCCGGTACTCCCGGTAGCCGAGGAAGGTGAAGTGGCCGTCGGCCAGCCACCGCAGCAGCTCCATGCCGTCCTCGACCTGCGCGGGGTCGAGCGGCGGCGGGTTGACCGCCAGGTCCTCGGCGGTCTGCACGGCCAGCGCCCGCATCTTGGCGAAGTCCTCGACCGCGCAGCGCACGTCGAGCAGCACCCGCTGCAGGTCGCTCTCCAGTTCCTTGAGCACGTCGTGATCGGCCTGCCGGTCGATCTCGATGTGCATCCACGACTCGCGGACGACCTGCCCGGTCACGTCCTCCTGGCCCGCGCCGAGCAGTTCGCCGGTCATGTCCCGGCGCACCCGCATCTGCGGGTGGACGATCAGGTGGGTGCCGATCTCGTGCCGGTCCAGCTCGGTCGTCACCGAGTCGACCAGGAACGGCATGTCGTCGGTGACGATCTGGACCACGGTGCGGCCCGGGTCCCAGCCGCACTCCTCGAGGGTGGGGGTGTAGACGCGGACCAGCGCGCGTCCCTGCGGCCGGTGCTGGGCCAGGTGGCGGTGGGCCATGGCGGGGCCGTACACGTCCACCGGGTCGCGGTCGATCAGGTCCTCGACGGGGACGTTGCGGTAGTACCGCCTCAGGAAGGCCAGGGGATCCTCGCCCTCCACCTGCAGCGCTCCCGGCGCGTGCGCGCACCTCTCGGCGGCGAGACGGAGAAGCTCATCCAACGCTTCGTCCGATTCCTGCCGATCTAGCGCCATTTCGAGCGGCATGTCGCTACTCACTCCCTTGTGAGGATTCAAAGCCAGGCCCGGAGTTCCCACAACAGGGGAAAGAAGTGCAAACGCGTCCGTCCCCTCAAATACGGTGCCCCGGACGAGCCTCCCGTACCGGATTTCGTGCCGATCTGGCGCTCCACCATCTGCACGTGCCTCATCCGCCAGAGTGCGGTGGTCTCGTCGTGCGTGAGGAGATCTTCGGCCAGGTCCCACAGATCGTCGTACGACCCCCGGTCACGGGCCACGGCCAGCAGGGATTCCATGATCTCTTCGTCGGAGACCGGCAGGCCCCGCTGGGAGAGGGCGATGAGGTAAGCATCCCACAGGGACGGTTCGGCGAGCCGCCGCCGCAACCTGGCGATTTCCGCGTCGTCGGCGTCCCTGAGCCGGCCGAGGTACGAGGGGTCCTTGGCGCCGGAGAGGAACTCCAGCTCACGGAACTGGACCGACTGGAAGCCGCTCGCGGGGGCGAGGACCGACCGGAACTCCAGGAAGTCCTGCGGCGTCATCGTCTCCAGCACCTGGACCTGGTCGACCATGACCTTCTCCACCGCGTGGACGCGGCGGAACAGGTGCCTGGCGCGCCACAGCGCGCCCTCGACCATCGCGTCCCTGATCCGCTCCAGCTCGTGCAGCAGGAGCTTGAACCACAGCTCGTAGACCTGGTGGACGGTGATGAACAGCAGCTCGTCGCTGGCCCCGGACCGCTGCTCCTGCTGGGCGAGCAGCTCGGGCAGGCGCAGATAGCCGCCGTAGGAGAGGCGTCCGCCCTCCTCGCCGAAGCTACGGGGCGGGGGCAGCACGTCCCCCGATCCAGCTCGGCCGTACGGCGTCGCAGGCATGCGCCACTCCTCCACGATGGGCGCGTCCCTTCCGATCCCCATTGACCGAAAGCCCGGCACCACCGCACCTGATATCACCCCATAACAGCACAAACGTCAACTTCGTCCGTGCGTTCACACCAGGGGCCGGTGCTGCGCCCATTTAACCAGCCCCACCCCCGCCGGGAGCCTCAACCGAACGCATCCCAGGGGTTCTCCGCACGGGGCATCGGGAAAGCCGGAACCCTCGGATCACGAAATGGTTCGAACTTCTCGAAGCTGCTTTCGACTCGCGTACGATCATGCTTCGTGGAAGATCATCACCCGGCGCGTACGGCCGTCTTCGTGGACCACAGCGGACGCCGGGCCAAGATCTTGACAGCCGCCGCGGTCGGCGGGGCGATCGTCGTCCTCGCGCTGACGCTCACCCTGGTGAGCGGAGCACTGACAGGCCCCGAACTCCCCCCGATGGGCTGGGTCGGCACGCGGGGACAGCAGGTGGTGGAACGCTCCCCCACGGGCTCCCCCACCGCGTCCCCCAGCTCCGGGCACAGATCCGAGCACAGGCGTGTCCCCCGGGCGAGCGGCACGCCGCACTCGACGGCGGCCGCGCGGCGGGCGACCTCCGGCCGCGGCCTGCCGAGCAGGGTCCCCTCCGCCTCGCCTTCCCCACGCGGGAGCCTGAAGCCGAGCACGACGCCTCCGGCGGGCCGTGAGCCGGACGTGGAGATCTCCTCGTCCGGGCAGTCCGCGCCCGCGCCGTCGTCCGAACCGGAGGTCCCGCCGGCCACGGCGCCGTCCGGAGAGCTCACGCGGACCCCCGCGCCGGGGCCCAGCGCGGTCCAGACGCCTCCCGGGCAGCCCGGGCAGACTCCCGGCACGACCCAGTGAGGCGTCAGCGCAGACCGGCCCAGAGCAGACCAGTCCAGCGCAGACCTCCCGAGCCGCGCGGTCACTGGTTCCTCGTCGCGATCGCCGCGCTGCTCATGTCCGGAGCGCTGCTGCTCAACGCGTACGCGCACAACGTCGTCGGCGAGACCCGGCCGCCCCCGGCCGACTACGGCGACTCCGCCGAGCTCGAACGGATCCGCTCCGGCGGCCCTCTGGTCAACGTCTCGGAATCGCGGCCGCTCAGCGCGCGGCCCAAGCCGCGCACGGTGGCGCTCACCTTCGACGACGGTCCCGATCCCCGCTGGACTCCCCGGCTGCTCGACCTGCTCCGCGAGCACCACGCGAAGGCGACCTTCTTCGTGCTGGGGGCGCACGTGGCCGAGCACCCCGAGCTCGCCCGCCGGCTGGTCGCCGAGGGGCACGAGATCGGCAACCACACCTACACCCACGCCGACCTGGGCGCTGTGCCGGCCTGGCGGGCCCGCGTGGAGATGTCCCTGACGCAGAAGACGCTGGCCGCAGCGGCCGGCATCCACACCCGCCTCGCCCGCATGCCGTACTCCTCGGCCCCCGGCGCGGTCGGGTACGGGCAGCTCGCGGCGATGCGGCTGCTCGGCGACGAGGGATACCTGGTGACGTTCACCGACGTGGACACGGGCGACTGGAGCCGCCCGCCCGTGGACGAGATGGTCCTCGCGTCCCTCGCGCGCACGGTCGAGGGCGAGGGTGCGGTGATCATGTTCCACGACTCGGGCGGCGACCGCACCCGGACGCTGGCCGCCGTCGACCGGCTGCTCACCCGGCTGGAGAAGAAGGGATACACCGCGACCACGCTCACGGACGCCGTCGGGCTCCCCACGGCGCACACGGCCGCCGCCCCCGGCGAGCGCGTCCTCGGCACGGTCCTGTCATTCGCCCAGCGCGCCTCCTTCGCCCTCGTCGAGGCGCTCGGCTGGTTCCTCGCCGCGGCCGGCGCGCTCACCCTGCTGAGGTCGGCCCTGTTCGCCGCGCTGGCGTGGGCGCACGCCCGCAGGACGCGGGGACGGCCCCCGAACACCGGCGTCCCCCCGTGGGCGGTCCCGCCGCCGGTCTCGGTGATCGTCCCCGCGTACAACGAGGAGGTGGGGATCGAGGCGACGGTGCGGTCCCTGGTCAGGACCGACTACCCCGGCCGGGTCGAGGTCGTCGTCGTGGACGACGGCTCCACCGACGGGACGGGACCGATCGCCGCCTCGCTCGGACTGCCCGGGGTCCGGGTGATCCGGCAGCCGAACGCCGGGAAGCCCGCCGCGCTCACCACCGGGATCGCCCACGCCGCCCACGACGTCCTGGTCATGGTCGACGGCGACACCGTCTTCGAGCCCCCGACCATCGGCCACCTCGTACGACCGCTCGCGGACCGGACGGTCGGCGCGGTCAGCGGCAACACCAAGGTCGGCAACCGGCGAGGGCTGATCGGGCGCTGGCAGCACATCGAGTACGTCGTCGGGTTCAACCTGGATCGCCGCGCGTTCGACCTGCTCGGCTGCATGGCGACGGTGCCGGGGGCGATCGGCGCGTTCCGCCGCGAGGCGGTGGCCTCGGCCGGGGGCGTCAGCGCGGACACGCTCGCCGAGGACACCGATCTGACCATGGCGATCTGCCGCAGGGGCTGGCGGGTGGTCTACGAGGAGCGGGCCCGCGCATGGACCGAGGCGCCCGCCTCGCTCAGCCAGCTGTGGCGGCAGCGGTACCGGTGGTGCTACGGCACGCTGCAGGCGATCTGGAAGCACCGCGGGGCGATCGTGGAGCGCCGGCCCTTCGGCCGCCGATGCCTCGGATATCTCGCGCTGTTCCAGGTGATCCTGCCGCTGCTGGCCCCCGTCGTCGACGTCATGGCGATGTACGGCCTGCTCGTCGGCGACCCTCTTCCGGTGGTCGCGGTGTGGGCCGGCTTCGTCGCACTGCAGGCCCTCACCGGCTGGTACGCGTTGCGCCTGGACGGCGAACGCGCCTCGGTGCTGTGGGCGCTGCCGCTGCAGCAGTTCGTCTACCGGCAGCTGATGTATCTGGTCGTCATCCAGTCCGTGGCCACGGCGGTCCTGGGCGCGCGGCTGCGCTGGCACACGGTCCGCAGGGAGGGCACGTTCGCCCTGGCGGGCCAGGCCGTGGCGATACCGGCCGCCGGGAGACCCGCGGGCCGCCGGCGCCGGGCGGTCAGGGGTGCGAACGCTCCGAGGAGACGGAGCCGTCCTTGATGGCGTCGAGCATCGCCTTGACTGGGCCCAAACGGCTCCAGCCACCACCCCGACGTGCCCTGGGCTGAACTGTGCTGTCACCGCGCTCTTCGCTCAGGAAGTCGCGAGCAACAAGGCCATGGTCGTTCCGGTGACCACGGCCAGCACCACGGGCGCCACGGCGTGGGAGCGGTGGCGCCGGTGCGCGAAGTCGCGGGCGCGGAGATGGAACCCCACTGCGCCGATCAACAGCAGCGTGAGACCGGCCGCGGCCGCGACGGCGAGCGGCTTGAACCAGAGGCCGGCCGCGAGCCCGAGCGCGCCGGCGATCTCCAGGGTGCCGATCGAGCGGGTCATCGTCGAGCCTACGCCGAGCCTGAGCAGGTTGGCCGTCACGGGATCCCGTAACAGAACCTTCTGGGCGCCGGCAAGGAGGAAGACGAGAGCGACCAGAGCGCTCAGGGTGCTGGCGGCAAACGACATGGTGCGACCTTTCACATTAAAGAGAGCCGAGGAGGTGGACCTGCGGGGCCGGGGGCGGAGCGCGTTCCCGTTCGCGCGCAAGCTGCGCGCCGTCGCCTCACGCGCCCGCGACAGCGAGACCGTCGTGCTGGTGAACGCCGCCGAGGGCGAGCCCGCCAGCCTGAAGGACAAGACCCTGCTCACCCGGGCGCCCCACCTGGTGCTGGAGGGCGCCCTGCTTACGGCCAGCGCGCTCGGCTCACGGAATGTCCTGATCGCGGTCGGCGCAGGCGAGCTGGCCGAGGCCTCGGTCACCGCCGCAGTGGCCGAGCGCGGCCTGACTGACCGGTCCAGTCCGTGGGTCGCGGGCATCCAGGAGCGGTTCGTGTCCGGGGAGGGCGGCGCGCTGGTCCGCGCGGTCAACCGCGAGGCGCGCCTGCCCCCGGGCCGCAAGGTCCGCTCCAGCGACAGCGGGGTGCGCGGGCTGCCCACGCTGCTGTCGAACACCGAGACCTTCGCCCAGCTCGCCGTGCTCGCTGAGGGGCGGCGAGCTGGGCGCGGGCATCATCGTGGTCCTCGGCGAGGACACCTGCCCGCTCGGCGAGACCGCGCGGGTGGCGGGCCACCTCGCCGCACGGTCGGCCGGGCAGTGCGGGCCGTGCCGCCTCGGCCTGCCGGGGCTCGCGCGGGCGTGCCGGCAAATGCAGGACGGCGACCCGACGGCCCCGACCTGGTCCGCCTGGCGGCCGCCGCCGTGAAGGGCCGCGGCGCCTCCCGGTGTTCATGGACACCGGCGTGCCCTCCTGGCTGCCCGGCGAGGCGCAGAAGGCCATGGAGATGTGCCCCGCACTCGCCCTGCGGATAGGAGGAGCGTAGTGATGGCAATGTGACCAACCAGACCAGATCCACAGGCGTCTCAACGAGGTAGATCACCACCTCGGGAGTACGACCATGATCGACAGACGGAGTTTCCTTCGAGTCTCGGCGCTGGCCGGGGCCGGCGCGTTCGCGGGCACGGCTTTCGCCCCCGCGGGTCCCCGTCCCGCCGACTGGTCCGCGCTCGGCCGGGGGCTGGACGGCAAGCTGATCCGCCCCGGCGACACGTCGTACGACAACGCGCGTCGCGTGTTCAACTCGGCCTTCGACTCCGTACGGCCGGCCGGGGTGGCCTACTGCAGAACGGCGGCGGACGTGTCGGAGTGCCTGGCGTTCGCCCGGCGCTATGGCGTGCCGGTGACCTCCCGGTCGGGCGGCCACAGCTATGCGGGCTGGTCCACGGGCAGCGGCCTCGTAATCGACGTGTCGCCGATGAGCGGCGTTTCGTATTCGGGCGGCCACGCCACGGTCGGCGCCGGGGCGCGGCTGGTCGACGTGTACGCCAAGCTGGCCGCGCACGGCGTCAGCATCCCGGCGGGCTCCTGCCCGACGGTCGGGGTGGCCGGGCTCACGCTGGGCGGCGGCATCGGCGTGGTGTCGCGGCAGTACGGCCTGACCTGCGACGTGCTGGAGTCGTTGAAGGTCGTCACGGCCGACGGGAAGGTGCTGACCTGCTCGCCGGGCTCGCACCCCGACCTCTACTGGGCCTCGCGCGGCGGCGGTGGCGGCAACTTCGGCGTGGCGACGTCGTTCACGTTCCGGACCCATCCGACGCGTCCCGTGACCCTGTTCTTCCTGCACTGGCCCTGGGCGAAGGCCGCGGCCGTGCTGAAGGCCTGGCAGGCGTGGGCGCCCGCCGCGCCCGACGCGATGTGGTCCAACTGCCACCTCGGCCACGACCCGTCGCCCGACGTGATGGTCGGCGGGCTGTATATCGGCGGCAAGGCGGCGTGCGAGAACCTGCTGCAGAAGCTCGTCGACCGCGTCGGCTCCGGCCCCTCGAACCGGTACGTCGCGGTCTCGGCGTACGACCACGCGATGATGGTGGAGGCGGGCTGCGCGTCGATGTCCGTGGCCCAGTGCCACCGTCCCGGCACCCTCCCGGGGCAGAACCCGAGCGGCAGGCTGGTCCGCGACTCGTTCTCGGCCAAGTCGCACTTCGCCTACACCCCGCTGTCGTCCGCCGGGATCAAGGCGCTGCTGGCCCAGGTCTCCGCGCCGGGACGGCACACCGTGATGCTCGACGCGATGGGCGGCGCCATCGGCCGGGTCCGCCCCGACGCCACCGCGTTCCCGCACCGCAAGGCTCTGTTCAGCGTGCAGTACTTCGCGCACTTCGGCGGCGCCGCCGCCTGGGCTCGGGCCGCCCACGCCGCCATGCGGCCCCACTTCGGCGACCACGCGTACGTGAACTACGTCGACCCCGAGCTCAAGAACTGGCGGCAGCAGTACTACGGCGCGAACGCCGCCCGTCTGGCCCAGGTCAAGGCGGCGTACGACCCGGGCCGCCTGTTCCGCCTTCCCCAGGGCGTGTAGGGCCTGTATCAAAGTCGATCAGAGCCATCCGTTGATCGCGGCGATCAGTATCGTGGCTTCGTAGCGGACGGCGAGTTTGTCGTACCTGGTGGCGACAGCACGGTGGCATTTGAGCCGGTTGATGCCGCACTCGACAGCGTGGCGCCGCTTGTACATCTCGGGATCGAAGGCGGGTGGCCGCCCGCCCTTGGAGCCTTTGGCGCGGCGGTTGGCATCCTGATCGGCCTTGCTGGGGATAGTGGCCTTGATCCCGCGCCGCCGCAGGTAGGCGCGGTTGGCCCCAGAGGTGTAGGCCTTGTCGGCCAGGACGCGATCACCCCCGCGAACGCCTGGCGCCGGCCACCTCGCGTCCAGGGGTGCCCGCTCGTCGGGCGCATTGACTCGCCACCCTCGCCGTTGCTGATTGTGATAGTTAGATTACCGTCAGCAATCACTCGGGGGGATGTCCATGAGCGTTTCTCGATCTCGTACGTACCTGGCCTGTGGTCTCGGCGCCGCGGGAGCGGCCGTGCTGGGCCTGGCCCTGACGGTCGTCCCGTCGGTGGCCGAAGGCGCGTCGGGCGGCGGCGCGCGCACCAGGCCGGTCGCCGACCCCTCGCCGAAGCAGCCGGGCGGCCACACCGTGCTGACCTGCGCGGTGAGCACCGGCGGCGGCCAGCCGATCACCAGCGACCCGGCCGTGGGCAAGGAGGCCCGCACGGTGACCGCCAAGGGCGTTCTTACGCTCACCGGCTGCGCCTCCCCCGACGGCAGCTTCCCCAACATCCGCTCGGGAACGGCCACCCTCCAGGGCAGCGCGCAGGCGTCCTGCACCGGCGTCCAGAACGTCACCGGCACGGGCATCATCAGCTGGAAGGACGGCCAGGGCCAGTCGCTGGGCAGCTCCACGATCCGCCCCAACCTCGACGCGATCAACGCGTACAACCCCGGCGACATGATGCTCGTCGGCGAGGTCACCGACGGGAAGATGAAGGGCAGGCGGATCGCCGGGAAGGCGGCTCCCACCTCGGACGTCAGCCAGTGCTCCAGCAAGGGCGTGAGCAGCGTCCAGGGCAGCGGCACGGTCGCCTTCATCACCGTCGACGCGCCGAAGTAGTCGATGCCGTCGGAAGAGCCCGTGCTGCGGGTGCGGGACGTGCGGAAGGGCTACCGGGGCGGCCCGGTCCTGCGCGGGGTGGATCTCGATCTGCCGCCCGGCCGGGTGATGGGGATCGTCGGGGAGAACGGCGCGGGCAAGACCACGCTGCTGCGCGTCCTCGCCGGCGACCTGCGGCCGGACGGCGGGTCGGTGCGCCACGGCGGGCGCGTGGGTCACTGCCCGCAGGAGACGGTGCTGCACGACGCGTTCACGGTCGAGCAGCACCTGCGGTTCTTCCAGGTCGCCTACGGCCTGGAAGACCTGCGCGGGGCCGAGGAGCTGATGGAGGCGCTGCGGTTCTCCGGCTCCCGCCGGGCCCGCCCCGCCACGCTGAGCGGCGGGACGCGGCAGAAGCTGAACCTCGTCCTGGCCCTGATGCACGACCCGGACGTGCTCCTGCTCGACGAGCCCTACCAGGGCTTCGACTGGGAGACGTACGTGCGGTTCTGGGACCTGGCCGGGGAACTGCGCGCGCGTGGCCGCTCGGTGCTGGTGGTCTCCCACCTCGCGTACGACGCGGCGCGCCTCGACATCCTTCATCGGCTGGAGGGCGGCGTGCTGCGGGTCGCGGACAGGGCTGCGGACAGGGTCGCGGACAGGACCGGTGCCTTATGAGGGGTCAGTGGACCTGTTACGCCACCGCCGTGCGCATGACGTTCGTGGAGCACCTGCGCAACCGGCTGGCACTGGTGATCGTCGTGGTCTTCATCCCGGTGTGGGCGATCCTCATCTACGCCCTGTCCCTGGAGATCGCGCTCCCCTTCCACCTCCGGGCCGCCGGCCGGACCGTCACGCTGCCGGCCAACGTCCTCAACCAGCTCGCCGGGGCGCTGCAGATCTCGGCGCTGATCACCGGGTTCATGATGTTCGTGACCACCCTGGGCTCGGCGTCCTTCGACCGCCGGCTGGTGCGGGCCGGTTTCCCGCGGCTGTCCCTGATCGCGGCGAAGCTCACCGCCCTGGTGGTGGTCGCGCTCTGCGTCGCGCTCTACGCCACCGGCCTGATCTGCCTGACCCACCCGACCGCGCAGCCCCTGCTGCTCACCGCCGCCCTCGCCGGGGGAGCGCTGATCTACGGAGGGATCGGCATCGCGCTCGCCGCGGTGCTGACCACCGATCTGGCCGGTCTGGTCCTCGTCACCGTGATCTGCTCGATCGACCTGGCCCTGCAGAGCCCGCTCGCCACTCCGGCCGCGGCCAGCGTCGTCGTGCGCTACCTGCCCGATTACGGGCCGATGCAGTGGGCCGTCTCGTCCGTGGCCCTGGACACGGTGCCCTGGAACGCCGCGGGCCCGGCCGCGTGCTGGGCGCTGGTCACGGCGGCCCTCGGCATCTCCGCCTTCGCCGCCCGTACGCGTGTCCACCGGCCGCTCGGTGAGCCGGCGTCCGTGAGTCCCGTCAGGAGCCACCCATGACAACGCAGTCTTTCCCCGCCGTGGAATCCGACCTGGGACGAGTGCGGGAGATCCTCGGTCTGGCCGGGGTGCCGGGCCGGCCGGATCTGGCCACGCTGACCAGGCAGCCGCCGGGCGGCCACGGCCGCCTGATCCGGCCCACTCTGGCGCTGCTGTCGTACTACCTGCTCGCCGGTGCGGACCGGGCCGCCGGCGTCCGCGCCGTACGCGCCGCGGCGGCCGTCGAGCTGCTGCACATGGCGTCCCTCTACCACGACGACGTGATCGACGACGCACGGCAGCGCAGGGGCAGGCCGAGCGTCAACAGCGTGTGGGGCGCGCGCATGGCGGTCCTGGCCGGTGACCTCCTGGTCGTCAACGGCAGCCGGATCCTCGCGGAGCTGGGCGAACGCGAGGCGCTGGTTGCCGCGGAGGCCGGCGAACGCGCCTGCGCGGGGGTGATCGCCGAGACGGCCGACCGCTTCCTGCTCTCCCGCACCGAGGAGGCCTACCTGGAGGTGACCGGCGCCAAGACCGCCGAGCTGCTGTCCCTGGCCTGCCGCCTGGGCGCCATGCAGGCCGGGCGGGGCCCTGAGGAGGAGGACGCGCTGGCGCGGTTCGGCTGGCATCTTGGCATGGCCTATCAGGTGCGCGACGACATCCTCGACCTGACCGCGACGGCCGGGAGCCTCGGAAAGCCGGCCAACTCCGACATCGTGGAGGGCGTCTACACGCTCCCCGTGATCAGGGCCCTGGCCCGCGAGCCCGCGCTCGCCCGGCTGCTGCGCCGCGGCCTGACGGCGGCCGAGGCCGAGACCGCCCGGCGCCTGGTCCTGTCGTGCGGAGCGGTGGACGAGGCCCGGCAGGTCGTCGACGTTCACATGGAGGCGGCTCTCGGCCGGCTTGAGGGCCTCGGCGATCCGCGGTCACGCGACGCGCTGGCCGGTTACGCGCTATCGATCATGAACACGGACAGGCCGGCCGGTCCGGCTCTCGTCACCGTGCCCGCGCCGTCCCCCGCGTCGTCCCCCGCTCCGGCAGGCGTCGCCGGGCAGCTGCGAGAGCGGGTGCAGGAGCGGCTGGACGCCTGGTTACTGCAGACCGGGCTCGCCGCCACGCCGGATGAGGCCCGCCATCCGCGGTGGAGCGGCATGGCCTCGGCCGCCGCGCGGTTGTGGCCGGACGCCGACGCCGGGCAGGCCGAGACGCTGGGCCGGTGGATGCTGGTGTGCTACGTGCTCGACGACCTCCTGGAGGACCCCGAGCTCACCGACCCCGGGGAGGTCGTCCGGCTGCGGCACCGGCTCACCGTTCTCATCCGCGAGCTCGGCGAACTCGGCGAACTCGGTCAGCTTGGCGAACTCGGTCAGCATGGCGACGCCCGGGGGGCCGGTGGGGCGGTCGCCACCGCTCTCGCCCAGGCCTGGGCGGGGATCCGCGCGACGCAGCCGCCCTCGTGGCGGGCACGCGCCCTGGACCACCTCGCCGAATGGCTGGAGGCGTGCGAGCGCGAGGCGTGCCATCGGCTCAGCGGGTTCGTCCCCAGCCTGCGCGACCAGCTCCCGCTGCGCCTGCGCAGCGCCGGGCCCGACCTCGCCCTCGACCTCTTCGAGGTGACGTACGGCAGGCAGATCGACCCGGCCGTCCGCGACGATCCGCTCTTCCGCCGGGCGCTTGACCTCGGGCTGGCCACCGCGCTCACCGAGAACGACCTGCGGACCCTGGAGCAGGACGAGGCCATCGGCGCCCCCTACAACCTGGTCAGGGTGCTCCGCCACGAGACCGGCCGCACCAGGCAGGAGGCGATCGACGAGGTGACCCGGCAGGTCGAGGACGGCCACGCCCAGCTCGACGCCATGCTCGCCTCCGCCCCCGCGTTCCTGCGGGCCGCCGCGGGCGGCACGGCCTCCGGCCCGGACTTCGGTCTCATGCACCTCATCCAGGAGCGGCTGCCCGGTTGGCGCGGCCTGCACGGCACCGACCGCTACAGCCGTACGGCCACCGGAGGCGGACCCGACCTGGCCCGGCTGCGCCGGGAGCTCCTGCTGGAGTACGCCAAGACCGGCGCGGCACGCTGACGCCGCCTTGTCGAGCGCTCCCGCCGAGATCTCAGCCGGATCGGTCGGCGGCGAGGCGGTCGAGCCATTCGCCGAGCACGTGACGTTCACCGTCGGTGAGAGCCGTGGCGCCGGGCAGCGCGGCGCGTAGTGCCACCGCCGCCGCGGCGGGTCCGGGGGTCTCGACCACGGGGGCGTCGGTGGTGATGGCGGCTATCGCCGCGTCGCGGGCCACCTCGGACAGGCGCGGGTCACGCCGTTCCTCGGGCATGGCGAGCAGCGTGAAGACCGTGCCGCAGCCGGCGGCGTGCACGAGGTCCGCCGCCAGGCGCTCGCCGACCTTCAACCGGCCGGCGGCGGCGATGGCGCGGATGCGCTCCCCCAGCATGCGGAAGGCGGCGACGGCGGCGGGCGACTGCCGGCCCGGTGCGGGATCGCCGTACATGAGCGAGAACAGGGCGGGGTTCGCCAGCCCGAACCCGACGTGCAGGTCCCACCCGGCGCGCAGCCCTTCGACCGGGTCGTCGGCGGGCGGGCTCGCCTTCTTGTCCCACAGGTATGAGCCGAAGCCGTACTCGGCGACCGCGTCGAGCAGGCCCTCCTTGTCGCCGAACAGGCGGTAGATCGTCGGTGCCTGCGTCCCCGCCGCGGCGGCCACCGCCCTGGTCGAGAGGGCGTCGCGCCCGCCGCTCGCGAGCAGTCGCGCCGCGACCGACACGATGTGCGCCCGCGTCCTGTCGCGGCCGCTCGCCGTCTCGCTCTCAGAGTCGCTCATGCTTCCAACGATAGCAGTAAGTTGTTATCGCTGAATTTCCGATGTTAGCGTGAAGTCAATATCAGCGATAGCAATGGCGTAGACCGTGATCATCATCACCGGAGCGACCGGTCAGCTCGGCCGAGGCGTCGTCGAGCGGTTGCTCGCGCGCGTTCCCGCCGACCGGATCGGCGTCAGCGTCCGCGACGTTTCGCGAGCCGAGGACCTCGCCCAGCGCGGCGCCCGCGTACGGCAGGGCGACTTCGCCGACCCCGCGAGCCTGGCGTACGCGTTCGAGGGCGCCTCGCAGGTGCTCGTCGTCTCCGGCCCGGCCGACGCCCGCCCGCACCGTACGGCGATCGAGGCGGCCAGGGCGGCGGGCGCCGGGAGGATCGTCTACACCAGCCACATGGGCGCGAACCCGGCCTCCCCCTTCCTCCCGATGCCGTCCCACGCCGAGACGGAGCAGGACCTGCGCGCATGTGGGGTGGCGTTCACCGCGCTACGCAACGGCTTCTACGCGACCACCGCGCTCCACTTCGTGCGGCAGGCGCTCGAGACCGGCACGCTCGCCGCGCCCGAGGACGGCCCGGTCTCCTGGACCGCCCACGCCGACCTCGCCGAGGCGGCCGCCGTCGCGCTGACCGAGGAGGGCCGGCTCGACGGGATCACGCCGCCGCTGACCGGCTCCGAGTCGCTCGACCTCGCGGACGTCGCCGCGATCGCCTCCGACCTGACGGGTCGCGAGATCACCCGCGTCACCGTCCCGGATGACGAGTGGGTCGCGGGCATGGTGTCGCGCGGCGTGCCCGAGCAGCAGGCCCGGTTCCTGCTGGGCATGTTCGAGGCCGGCCGTCAGGGGGAGTTCGCCGAGGTCGGCCCGGCGCTCGGTGACCTGCTCGGCCGCAAGCCGACCGCGCTCCGCGACGTGCTCGCGAACCGATAAAAGGGTTGCCTGCCGGGTCCGGCCGCGCGCGCTCCTTCGACGTATGGGCGACGAGCGGCGAAGCCTCACCGGCGCTGCCGGCATCCCGGTCATGAGCTACCGGGAAGGCGTCCGTGACAACCTCCCCTGGGCGTACGCGATCGGGGAGTCGAAACCGGCGCCGCCCGCTGACGGTCAGGCGTCGAGCATCCGAAAACGCTACCGCCGCCTTGGCGAGCCGGCCTCCGCCTCGCGGACCAGCAGTCGGCGCGGGCCGGACCCATCCGCGCCGAGGCGGTCGTCGGGGTTGCGCAGGACGCAGCGGTCGATGGACAGGCAGCCGCAGCCGATGCAGTCGGACAGGTCGTCACGGAGCTTGACCAGTTGCTCGATGCGGGCGTCGAGCTCCGCCCGCCAGCCGGAGGACAGCCGCTCCCAATCCTCGCGCGTCGGCGCGCGTCCCTCGGGAAGCGTGGCCAGGGCCTCGCCGACCATGCGCAGCGGGATGCCGACGCGTTGCGCCACACGGATGAAGGCGACCCGGCGAAGCGTGTCACGGGGGTAACGGCGCTGGTTGCCGGGCGTGCGCCGGCTGCGGATCAGCCCCTTCTCCTCGTAGAAGTGCAGCGCGGTCACCGCGACGCCAGACCGGGCGGAGAGCTGTCCGACCGTGAGTTCCTTCGCGATCGTCATAGCCGGAGACTAAGGCTTGACCTCGACCATAGTCGAGGTTTGATCCTGGGTTCCATGCCCCAGACGCACCTGGTCGCGGGGAGGCGGGAATGGATCGGCCTGGCCGTCCTGACACTGCCCGCCCTCCTCGCCTCTCTGGAACTGACCGTCACGAACCTCGCATTGCCCGCCATCGGCACGGGCCTGATGGCCAGCAGCACCCAGTTGTTGTGGATCGCCGACGTCTACGCCTTCCTCCTTTCCGGAGCGCTCATCACGATGGGCGCTCTGGGTGACCGGCTCGGCCGCCGCCGCGTGCTGCTCATCGGGGCCGCCGCGTACGGCGTGGCCGCGGTTCTCGCCGCGTACGCCCCGAGCGCCGGGAGCCTGATCGCGGCCCGCGCGCTGATGGGCGTCGCCGGATCGACCCTGATGCCGTCCACGCTGTCGCTGACCACGTCGATGTTCACCAATCCCCGACAGCGGACGGTGGCCATCGGCATCGTCGTCTCGGCCGTCTCCGCGGGCACCGCGATCGGCCCGCTGGTGGGCGGCTGGCTGCTGGAGCGTTTCTGGTGGGGGTCGGCGTTCCTCCTGGCCGTACCCGTGATGACGGCGCTGCTCGTCGTGGCGCCGTTCACGCTTCCCGAGCACAGGGACGCCGGCACGGGCCGGCTGGACTGGCTGAGCGCGGTGCTGTCGCTCGCGGCGGTGCTGCCGGTCGTCTACGGGCTCAAGCAGATCGCCGCCGACGGCGTCGAGCCGATGTCCCTCATCGCGATCGCGGCCGGGATCGCGGTCGCCGGCGCGTTCACGCGCCGACAGCGCCGCCTCGCCAACCCCCTGGTGGACCTGCGGCTGTTCACCGACCGCACGTTCGCGGTCGCGGCCGCCACACTGGCGCTCGGCATCTTCGTCCTGTGGGGCTCCAACTACGCCGTCGCGCAGTATCTGCAACTGGTGTACGGCAAGTCACCGCTGGAGGCGGGCCTGTGGACGTCGCCGGCCGCCCTGGGGGTGATCGCCGGATCCACGCTGGCGCCGAGGATCGCGCGCAGGACCGGCAGCGCGATCGTCATCGGCACGGGCCTGGCGATATCTGCCGCCGGATATCTCATTCTCAGCCAGGTGTCCGGGAATCTCGCCGTCCTCGTAGCCGGAGCCGTCGTCGTCTCCGCCGGTCTGGGGCCGATGATGGCGCTGGCGACCGACCTGGTCGTGAGTTCGGCCCCGCCCGAGCGGGCCGGCGCGGCGGCGGCGATCTCCTCCACCGCCCCGCAGGTCGGCGGAGCGCTCGGCATCGCCGTACTCGGCAGCCTGATCACCGCGATTTACCGTGCGGACATGTCCTCGGCCCCAGAAACCGTCCGAGATAGCTTGACCGCAGCTGTGGCCGCGAATCTCCCCTCGCTCCTGGAGAGGGCCCGCGCGGCCTTCGTTCACGGATTCCACCTGGCCGCGGTGGTGAGCGCGGTCCTGATGGCGGCCCTCGCCGGTCTGGTCGTGTCCCTGCTCCGCCCGGCGAGACGCATCGACCAGGAAAGCACGCCGGATGCACGAACCCGGTGAAGGAAGCGTCTACATGACTCCGACCGGAAGCTGGTACATCTACGACGTGACGGTGTCCGCTCTCTGCGTGCAATAGCGCCTCTCGGCAATCTCGGGGCGCGATGGTTGCCTGCCGGGCCGCGACTGCGCGACCCTTCGGCGTATGAGCGAGGAGCGGCGGAGGTTGACCGACGCTGAGGGCGTCCCGGTGATGAGTTACCTGGAAGGCGTCCGTGACGGCCTTCCCTGGGCCTACGCGGTCGAGGACATCGGCCCGGACGCCGCTGCCGTGATCATGTCACGGCTCGGGGGCTGGGCCTTATCCGCGCCGGTCGAGCTCGGCCGGGACCTGGTGGAGCGAGGCGCCCGCCTGCAGCGGCACGCCTTTGTGATGCGGTGTGATCTGCCGATCGCCCGGCCCGTCGAGGGCGCCGCTCCCGACGGCTTCCAGATCACGCCCTGCGACCGGGCGCCCGCCGACATCTTCCCCGCGTGGTTCGCGGCCTACCCGCCCGGCCATCCCGACCACCGGCCCCGGGACGCCGAGAAGGCCCTGCGCGAGGAGCTCGTTCCGCTGCTCAACGGCGAGGAGATCGGCCCGCTGCTTCCGTGCAGCGTGCTCGCCGTACGCGACGGTTCCCCCGGCGAGGTGGTGGGCGGCGTCTTCGTCAATGACTCCAACCGGGGGCCGGGGATCGCGGACGTGTTCCGGCACCCCGAGCGGTCGCCGCGGGGCCTCGGCGCGCTCATGCTGTCGACCGCCTTGGTCCGTGCAGCCGCGGACGGGCTGACCACGATCGGCCTGGCGGTCACCGAGGGCAACCCCGCCCGTCGCCTCTACGAGAGGCTCGGCTTTCAGGTGGTCGACGAGTCCATGACGGTCCTGATCTGAATCAGGCGGCCTCGCTTCACCGGTCGATTTCCAGACATCCGGCGACCTCGTCAAGGCCAGATATACAGTGTCATCAGATCTTGTAAGGAGGCCGGGAATGCTCGTCGAATGGCTGGCAGCGGTGGCCGCGGCGGGCGGAACCGCCGTGGTGCAGGCCGCGGGCACGGACGTGTGGGTGACTGTGCGGCAGCGGGTGGCGCACGTGCTCGGCCGCGACGATCCCGAACGTGAGCAGGCGGAACTGATGCGGCTGGATCAGACCGCGACGGACCTCGCCTCGCTCGCCCCGGAGGAATCGGCGCTGATACGGGCACGGCAGGAGGCGTCCTGGACGGCCCGATTCGAGATGCTGCTGGAGAGTCTCGGCGAGGCCGAACGCGAACGGGTCGCCCGCGAGCTGAACGACATCGCCGACCAGGCTCGTCAGGCATCGGTGGGGGGAGTGTCGGCGAACGTCTTCAACGGACCGACCGCATTCCAGGTCGGCAACGACAACCGTCAAGACAACCACTTCGGGCCGAGGGCATGACCCGCGACGCCGAATCGGGAAGGGACGGAGTATCGGGAAACGTCTTCCACGGCCCGGCCCCTTTCCAACTCGGCGATCGCAACGTCCAGATCAATCACATCCACCATCCGGCGCCGCAGCGCCGGCCGCTGGTCCTCGCAGGTGCGGCGGTCACGACCCGGGAGGAACTGGCCGCCGCCATCCGCCTCGACTGGGCTGCCGCGAGGCGTCAGTTCTTCGAGGGCGCGGGCACGCCAGGCACCCCCTCCGACGGGTGGCTCGGACTTCGCTCCTGGCTGCACGAGCTCGACGGTCTCACCGCCGACGACCTGACCGCCCAGATCGAACTCGTCGACCATCGGCTCCGCGACGACGGACTCCCGGCCGACCTCAAACTGCTTCACCTGCTGGGCTGGCTCGATCCGCAGGGCGAAGCCGTCTGGCGAGGAACGGTCGTAACCCCGCAGTCGCTCTCCGAGGCATGCAGGATCGGTCGTCTGGGGGAAAGCGGCCCGGAATGGGAGCTCTACCGCGACCTCTGCGATGGCGGCTTGTTGGAAGCCCTGGCCGGGTTCACCGGCCTGAGCGCGCTGCGGGGAACGCAGCGGGCATGGGACGAGGCCTGGCATTCGTGGCGGCGGTTGGCGGCTCGGGTTCCCGGACTGCCGCCGGAAGCCCGGGAATGGGCCGAGAGCGGGGCGCGCGGGCTGCTGCTGGCGGCTCTTCTGCCCTACCCGGAGAGCAGAACGTGGTTGCGCGCCGGCTGCGAGCGCGTGACGCCTCCCCCCACTGGTGAGATCGGCTGGTACGACTGGTTGCGCGCGCGGGACGGCGGCTCGGACACCCCTGTCGGATGGCTCGTGCGCGCCGACTTCACCGCTTTCGCCGCGGTGCAGGCGGAACAGCAGCGTCACCAGGCGGCGGTCGACCGGCAGAACCAGCGGATATCGACCGCGCTGGACGCCGCCTCCACCCTGCGCGACCGGCAGTGGGCCGACTACGAGCGCCGCCGGCTCTCGCCCACCGCCCGATCGGGAGCGGCCGTCCGCGCGGCGCTGTGGCTCGGGGCCTGGGGCGCGGCCACGATCCCGGTGCCCTGGATCATGTGGGGCTGGGCGCGTCCGGACATCGCCGCGACGGTGTCCTGGTATGTCGTCGCGCTGACCCTGGCGGCGTACGCGGGCCGGCTACCGCGAGTCGTACAGCTGGGCGCGGCCTACCAGCCTCCGCTGCGGCGCGTGCGCGCGTGGGCCGAGGAGGCCCGGACCGACCGCGCGAGCGTCCGGAGGGGTCTGATCAGAGCCGGCAGCGCGGCCGGGGCCGTCCTGATCCTCGGGGTGCTCGTGCACGACATCGGCCCTGTCGCGACGACGGTTCTCCTCGTGCCCCTGCTCGCGGCGGCGTTCTACTTCGCCCGCATCGGGGCGCTGCACGACTGGGCGGACGAGCATCGGGAACGACTGCGGGACTACCAGTCCAGGCGGGCCGGTTCCGGCGGCCTCCCCCAGAACATCGCCCGGGATGTTCGATCGCCGTCGGCCAGGCTTCGGGCCGACGCCTATCACGCGTACATCCGTCAGTTCACCGGCCTCGACCACAGCGGGAAGGACGAGGACCGCGACAACGGCCGTCGCGACCGGACCTGACGGGCAGGAAGGGCTCGGGGCGAGGGCGCCGAAACTTACATCGGCCGTGATCGCCCACCAGCATGTCCGTGCCGCCCACGCGGCCGAGGATGGCCGCCGGGAAACGGCGAACCTACGATGACTTCACGCCCCGAGATCATGCGCATAAGCGGGGATCAGATCACATCCTGCACGGTCGATGCACAAGGCGCTGATCAAGGGAGACGCGAATGGCCCGGCACGATGGACCGTGCGGCGGGAACCGGCGCGGACGGCTCGCCGGCCGGTCGATGCTCCTGGGAGCGGTCGTCGCGGCGGCGATCGGCCTCAGCCCGGCAGCGGCCCACGCCGACACCTGGCGGACGGCGACCTCCACGGCGTGGGGCCAGACCCAGTCCACGGCGTCGGCGGCGGCCCAGGCGAACGCCCGTAGCGCTCTCAACAGCCTGGCCGCTCAGCTGGGGGAGGTCTGCACGAACGTGACCTCGTCGGCGAGCCTTCAGTACACCGTGCCCAGCGGAGGCGGCTACGTGTACGGCGGGACGGCGACCGGTCTGTGCGCGCCGGCGTCGCCGGGACCCTCCTACACGGTGCCGCGCAGCGCGACGGCGCGCGGTGAGGGCAGCACGTCGACGGCGGCCACGCAGAACGGCGCGGCAGCGGCCCGGGCCGCCATCCTCGCGGCCGGCGCCGACTGCAGCGGCTACCAGACGACCGGCGTGACCAACGTGTACACGACTCCGACCGGGAGCTGGTACATCTACGACGTCACGGTGTCCGGGCTCTGCGTGCAGTAGCGCCACCACCGGGCGTCGCCCGCTCTCGCCTCAGGCCCTGGAGGGGCGCTGTCTCTGGGAGCCGTCGGCCGCGATCGGGAAACCGCGCAGCGACAGGGCGCTCGGCGGCGGCAGGGCCCCGTGAGCCGCCTCGGCGCGGAACGACTGGAGCAGGTATGCCACCAGGCGCCGGGACGCGGCGCTGTCATGCGGCAGCGCGGCGACCAGACCGCAGTGGGACAACACGGCCACGGCGAGGTCGGACGGGTGGAAATCGGCCCGCAGCGCGCCCGCTGCCTTGGCTCTGCGGACCAGGATCGTGAGGTCCCGCTCAGCCCGTTCCCGGGCCTGCGCGTGCTCCGCCGTGCTGTCCGGGAAGGCCGCGACGAACGCGGCCGGGAAGCCCTGTTCCTGCCGCTGAAGCTCGCAGATCGTCTCGAACAGCCGCTGGAAGCCCCGCCAGGGGTCGGGGTCGGCCAGTGCCTCGGTCAGCGCTCGGGCGCAGGTCTCCATCTGCTGCGCGAACGCGGCCCGCACCAGGGCGTCCCGGGTCGGGAAACGCCGGTACAGCGTCGCCACACCGACCCCGGCCCGCCGGGCCACGGTCGCCATGGGCGCGTCGATCCCGTGCTCGGCGAAGACCGCACGGGCGGCGACGAGGATGCGCCCCAGGTTGCGCCGGGCGTCGGCCCGCAGCCCCGGGTCGGCGATCCGAGAGGATTCCTCCACCACTGTCTCTCACTTCCGGTCCAAACGGACGGCGGCGTCCACTTATGAGCCTACGCTCGGGCCAGATCCCCCGCACGTCCACTGGTGGCGAAGGTGAGAACGATGGACGACCGCATGATGAGAGCAGTGCTTTTCGACCGCTACGGCGGCCCCGAGGTGCTGTACGTGGGCCGGGTGCCGCGCCCTGAACCGGCGCCCGGGGAGGTGCTCGTGCGGGTGCGCGCGTTCAGCGTCAACGGCGGCGAAACGGCGGCCCGTTCCGGCAGCCTCCGTCTCCTCACCGGACGGAGGTTCCCGCAACGCGCCGGGTTGGACTTCACCGGCGAGGTCGCCGCGCTCGGCGCCGGCACGACGGACGTCGCGGTCGGCGACCGGGTGTGGGGCATCGTGGGCCGCACCGGATTCGGCAGCGCCGCCGAGTATGTGACGGTCCGGGCCGAGCGGCTCGGCCGGGTCCCGGACGAGCTGGACCTGGTGGAAGCCGCCGCGCTGCCGGTGGCGACCACGGCCATCACGGCGCTGCGCGACAAGGCCAAACTGCGCCCCGGCGAACGGCTGCTCGTACGCGGCGCCGCGGGCGGCGTCGGCAACGCCGCCGTCCAGCTCGGACGGGCCTACGGCGCCGAGGTCACGGCCCTGGCCCGCGCCGCCAACCTCGACTTCGTCCGTACGCTCGGCGCCGACCACGCCATCGACCACCGCGCCATCGACCACCGGACCGTCTCGCCGGAAGAACTGGGCCCGTTCGACGTGGTCCTCGACACCGCGGGCACCGACCTGCGGGCCTTCCGGCGCCTGCTGTCGCCCGGCGGTCGCATGGTCACCATCGCCTTCGACCTGACACGGCTCGCCGCGTCACTCGGCTACATCGCCGCCAGCGCCGTACACGGACGCGGCCGGGTGCGCTTCTTCAGCGGCAACCCCAAGCGGGCACTCTTCGACGACCTCGCCCGTGAGGTGGCGGAGGGGAGACTGCGCCCCGCGGTGGACACGTGCTTCCCGTTGGAGGAGACGGCGGCGGCACACCGGGCGCTGGAGGCGGGCGGGGTGCGGGGCAAATACGTCGTCAGGGTCGATTGAAGGCGGTTCGCGGCCCGGACGCCCGGGGCGGGAGGGCCGACGCCGCTTCGCTCCCCCTCACGGCCTCACCGTGATGGCACGTGTCCGGCCATGGCCGCGCCCGGCGGCCGTCAATAAGATCCTTAGTGACCTGACCTTCCGGACATCCCAGCGGGGGCGATGTGAACGGCGGCGGCGAGCCGGGGGGCTTACCGGGGCAGCACGAGTCGGGCCTGCGGGCGGGTGACCCGGCCCAGGTGGGGCCTTACCGGCTGCTGCGCAGGCTGGGCGAGGGCGGGATGGGCACCGTCTACCTGGGTGAGGCGCCGGACGGCACGCACGTGGCGGTCAAGCTGCTCCACCACACGATCGCCGCCGACCCCGGCTTCCGCCGCCGGTTCCGGCGCGAAGTGGAGGCGGCCAAGCGGGTCGCCCGTTTCTGCACCGCCGCCGTGCTGGACGCGGAGGTGGACGGCGAGACCGTCTATCTGGTCACCGAGTACGTGCCCGGACCGACCCTCCGCGAGGCCGTCGAGCGAGACGGACCGCTCCGCGGCTCCAACCTGGACGGGCTCGCCGTCAGCATCGCGACCGCCCTGCGCGCCATCCACGCCGCCGGGATCATCCATCGCGACCTGAAGCCCGGCAACGTCCTGCTCTCCCCCGTCGGCCCCAAGGTCATCGACTTCGGCGTCGCCCACCTGACCGACATGGCCGGGCACATGAGCAGCGCGGTCGTCGGCACGCCCTCGTTCATGTCCCCCGAGCAGTTCGAGGGCGGCTCCCTCACGCCCGCCTCGGACGTCTTCGCCTGGGCGAGCACGATCACGTACGCGGGCACGGCCACGCCCCCTTCGGCCACGGATCGCTCCCCGTCGTGCTCAACCGGGTCGTCAACGGGACGCCCGACCTGACCGGCCTCGACGGACCGCTGGGCACGCTCGTCGCCCGCGCCCTGGCCAAAGACCCGGCTCAGCGGCCGACCGTGCAGGACATCCTCGACGAGCTCACCGGTTCGACGACACCGTCCGCCGTCACCCTGCCTGGGGCCGGCGGGCGACGCCGCGGCCTGATGATCGGGACCGGGGCGGGCGCGCTGGCCCTGGTCGCGGCGGTGACCGCCGCCTGGTTCGGCACCTCGTCGGGCCCGGCCACGTCCGGCTCGTCCGCCGCCGCATCCGCCACCTCTGCGGCCTCCGTGGCCTCCGTGGCATCCGTGGCCGCCGCGCTCCCGTCCGCTTCCGGCGCCGGCACCGGCGGCAATCCGCTGCGTGAGCCCGGCGTACGGTTCGCGTACAAGCAGGAGCCCGACCCGCTGCACCAGGCGGACGTCTGGGAGGCACAGGGCAAGAAGGCCGATGCCGCGCTGATGCGCGCGCTGGCCGCGGTGCCGCACTCGGTGAACCTGAACGGATCGACCACTGAGGTCGAGACCACGGTCACGTCCACGATGCGGCTCGCCGCGGCCCACGATGCCGTGCCGGTGTTCCTCACGGACAACGTCCCCCTGCTCGACTGTTCCGATCGGGGGGCGCCGGACGAGCGGGCGTACAAGGACTGGATCGACCAGGTCGCGGCCGGCATCGGCGCGGGCCAGGCGGTGGTCGTGCTCGAACCGAACAGCCTCGCCGAGCTGCCCGGCACCGACGACTGCCCGTCGGGCGGGAAGGCGGGGATGGCCCAGCGTTACCGCGAGCTCGGCTACGCGGTTGACCGCCTGGGGGCGCTCGCGCACACGGCCGTCTATCTCGACGGCGGCATCCTGGGCTGGCCCGACTTCGTCCAGATGGCCGACCGGCTGGTGAAGGCCGGGGTGGGGCGGGCCGACGGCTTCTACCTGAACAGCTCGGACTTCCAGACGACCAAAGATCTCCTATGGTACGGGAACAGGCTCTCCCGCTGCGTCTATCTGTTGACCACCGACGGCGGCGGCACCTGTGCGGACGCCGCGATCGACGCCGTGCCGGCCAGGGCGCCGCTGACCCACTTCGTCATCGACACCAGCCGCAACGGCAAGGGCACGTGGGAGGCGCCCAAGGGCAAGTACGCCGACCCCCAGCTGTGGTGCAATCCTCCGGGGCGAGGCATCGGCCTGCGCCCGACCACCGACACCGGCGACAAGCTGGCCGACGCTTTCCTGTGGATCCGCCACCCCGGAGAGTCCAACGGCCGGTGCCTGCGGGGCGGCTCCGGGCCGGAGGATCCGGTGCACCGCCAGGTGGACCCCGTCGGCGGCACCTGGTGGCCCGCCCTCGCCCTCGAACGCGCCCGCAACGCCGTCCCGCCGCTGCGCTGACTCACCTCTCGGCGGAGCCGGCCTTGCGGGAGGCGAGCGCGGACGGTACGCCGTACGAGTAGATCGACAACTCGAGAGGATTTCTTCTAATGGCGACTTACGTGTTGATCCACGCTGCGGCGGTCGATTCCTGGTATTGGGGACCGCTCTCGGCCGCCCTGCGAGACCGGGGCCACGATGTGGTGGCGCCGGACCTACCCTGTGATCAGGAGTCGGCCGGGCTCGCGGAGTACGCGGACACGGTGGTCGAGGCGATCGGCGGGCGCACCGATCTGATCGTCGTCGCCCACTCGTTCGGTGGGTTCACCGGCCCGTTGGTGTGTGACCGGGTGCCTGCCGACCTGCTCGTGATGCTCCAGGCTCAGATCCCGGCTCCCGCCGAATCGCCCGGCGAATGGTGGGGCAACACCGGCTACTGGGCGGCACGGGAGGAAGCCGACCGGCGCCGAGGCGCCCCGGGCGGCACGGAGGAGGACACGCTTTCCCTCGTGCTGCACGACACCCCGGCAGACCTGGCCGCCGAGTTCGTAGCCCGACACCAGCGGCACCAGGCGCCTACCCCATTCGGCAACCCGTGGCCGCTGGCATCCTGGCCGGACGTGCCGACTAGGTTCCTGCTGGCCGCCGGCGACCGCTTCTTCCCGGCCGAGTTCATGCGCGGGATCGTCACCGAGCGTCTCGGTTTCCAACCGGACGAAATGCCTGGTGATCACTGTCCGATGCTCGGTCACCCGAAGGAACTGGCCGACCGCCTTGAGGCGTACCGCACCGGGCTCTGACCGGGGACAGGCACTACTCAAGCGGTGCCGGCTCGTCAATCGCCGTTGGCCTTGCGGAGGCGGGAGCGTACGGTGCGCCGGACGATCGGGCCCATGTCCTCCAGCACGGTGACCAGGCCGGCGAGCTGCTCCAGGCTGTCGAACGCCTGCTCCGCGCCGGCCTTGTCGACGCCGTCGTACAGTTCCAGGCCGACGAAGGCGGCCGCGGTGGCGCGGGCGAGCCCGGTGACGTCCACGAACTCCGCGAGCGGGCTGCCGGCCAGCACCCGTCGCAGCACGTCCTCGACCTCGGCGACCCACAGGGCGAGCCCCCCGGCGGTGGCGGGGGCGAGCCGCTCATCGGCCTGGCTCCCCGCGAGCATCTGGGCCAGCACGGCCAGATTCCCCGCGGCGCGCTCGTCGGCGTGCAGGGAACGGCCGAGATCGAGCAGCTCCTTCAAGGAGGTCACGGACGCGAACCGCTCCCGATAGACGGCGACCCGCTGCTCCGAGCCGTACCGCAGGGCCGCCGCGAGCAGTTCGTCGACGCTGCCGAAGTGGTAGAAGACGAGCGCCTGGTTGACCCCGGCGGCGGCGGCGATGACCCGCGCCGAGGCCTTGGCGATGCCCTGGGCGCGCAAGGTCTCCAGAGCGCCTTCGAGCAGCCTCGTCCGGGTGTCGCCCATCGTCCCCTCCCTCAGCGGCGTACCTCTTCGCGCCGCGGCCTCACCGTAGCGGGCACGCCGTGCTCGGCGACGTCGACGTAGGTGACCTGGAAGGCGCCCGAGTAGCCGAAGAACGGGCCCAGCATCCGCTGGGAGACCGTCACCTCGATGCGGAACTCCCCCGCGTCGTCGTCGTACGACTCCCTGACGAGGGCCGACCCCGTGAGGGCCTTCGGGAGGCGGCACGAGAGCCACCCCTCGTGCAGCCGGAAGCCGCCGGTGCGGAAGACCAGCCCGCCGCGCTCGTCCACCCGCAGGTCGAGGTCCACGGACACGTGCTGGTGCGAGCCGACGTACTCGAGGATGCCGTTCCTCGTGGAGTCGTACACCATCGTGGCGTCGAACCGTCGTCGCCGGCCGGACAGGTCGAAGCTGCGCACGAAGGTCACGGCCTCCCGGCCGTGGGAGTCGACGTACGGGTAGTTCTCGATCGTGAATGGCACCTGCCGGCCCTGCTCGGGGACCAGGATGTTGCGCAGCGCGCCGAGGACGAGGAACGGCCGGGTGAAACCCGCGTGCCAGACGTGCGTCATCACCCCCGTGCCGACGCAGGCCCGGCCACCCGCGACGCTCACGTCGTAGCGGCTCTGCAGCTGCGGGTGCAGGCGGGCGAAGTCGCCGCCGAGGGCACGTTCGAAGATCGAGCTCGGTGTGGGATTCATATGCGTGCCTCTTCGCGCCGCGGCTTGATGACAGCGGGCACGCCGTGCTGGGTGACGTCGACGTAGCGGGCCCGGAAGGCGCCCCAGTAGCCGAACATCGGCCCCAGCCTGGGGTGGGAGACCGTCACTCCGACGCGGAACTCCTCGGCGTCGTCGTCGTACGACTCCCGGACCACGGCGGTGCCGGTCATGAGTGCGGGGAGACGGCAGGAGAACCAGCCCTCGTGGAAGCGGAACCCGCCGGACCGGAAGACCATGCCCCCGCGCTCGTCCACGTGGAGATCCAGGTCCACGGCCAGGTGCTGGTGCGAGCCGAGGTAGTCGACGATGCCTCTCGCGGGGTCGTACACCATCTGCGCGTCGAACCTTCTGGGGCGGCCGGGCAGGTCGAAGGTGCGGACGAAGCTGACCGTCTCCCGCCCGTACGAGTCGACGTACGGATAGTTCTCGATGGTGAAGGGCACCTGCCGGCCCTGCTCGGGAACCAGGATGTTGCGGGTGCCGCCGAGGGCCAGGAACGGCCGGGTGAACCCGGCGTGCCAGATGTGCTCCATCACTCCCGTGCCGACACAGGCCTGCCCGCCGGCGACGCTGACGCCGAAGCGTCGTTGGAGTTGCGGGTGCAGGCGGACGAAGTCGGCGCCGAGGGCACGTTCGAAGATCGAGGTCATGGGGTCTCCATCAGGGTGTGCGGGGCTTTCGCCGCCTGCCGGTCGGGCGGGCGGCGCAGGCATCGGCGGGCAGCCGGGGTCGACGGAAGCGGCGGCAGGAGGATCGCTGCCGCTCCTATCAGGCAGGCGGCGGCGGTCGGGCTGGTTGTGATGGCGATGGCGGTCGTGAGGGTGCGCAGGCAGAGTTCGGCGAGGGCCTGCCACAGGGAGCGCTCGGGTGTCCTTCCTGTCTCCAGCCAGAGGCGGAGCCGGTCGAAGGACCAGGCCGTCGCCCAGCCGATGAGCGGCCGGAACACGAGGTCGACGGCTCTGCCCCACCCGGGGCGATAGCCGTACCGGGTGATGAAGCGGACGCCGTCATGGGTCTGGACGTACCGCCAGTAGCCGGAGCCGGAGCGGATCAGCGAGAGCGGGTGGTCAGAGGAGAACCGCAGCGCCGAGGTCCTCTGTTCGGGATCGTGACGGTCCCCGGCCGTGACGCCGGCCCCAGTGATGACCAGCCCGGGCAGGAGCCGGAAGGCATACCGGAACCGCTGCGGCTCGCCGTCCACACGCGGCAGGTAGTCGATCTCCGTGAACCGCAGATCCCACCGTTGATGCAGCTCAGGCCGCTGCGTCCGCTCCCACAAGGCCTCCATGTCGGCCCGGACCAAGCACTCCACGTACACGAACCGAGCCACACGCACCTCCGACGCCTTGAGCGATCGCTCAAAACCGAGAGTAAGCCGAATTAAGCGATCGCTCAAGTCATGGACGGTTGCGAGGGAAGGAGTAAACCGCCTCGGAGCCGACCGGCTCACGCAAGCCGAGGTGGGTCTTCCGCAGGCTGCACGAGACTCACGGCCTGAACTAGCGGGAGGAAGCCCCGGCGGTACAGCCAGCAAGCGTCTGCGCAGGTGAGGGTAACCTTCCCAGCATCTCAAGCGTGAGTGTTTGCATATCGTGACGGCATTTGCCCCAGGGGATACGTAACCTGTGCATGATCTCCTCTGAGTTGCACGGTTAAGGAGCAGTCGTGAGCACGCACAAGCTCTTGGACATCCAGCCCACACCCAACGTCCTCTTGGCACTCACGCGGACCCCTATCACTCCCCTGGATGCGCTATGCGAGCTCATCGACAACGCACTCGACTCCTTCCGTGCTGCGGAAGCCCTAGGCCAGCCTTCCGCCTTCCGGCAGGTCTTCGTTGAGGTGCCTGGGGCTTCCGAGGTCAATCGGGGCGACGGCTTTGTGCGCGTGCGGGACTCGGGGCCGGGCCTGACTGAGGAGCAGATCGCGAATGCGTTACGTGCTGGCTATTCGTCAAAAAACGCGTTCGACACTCTCGGGCTGTTCGGCATGGGCTTCAATATCGCTACCGGCAAGCTCGGGCGAGTCACAAAGCTCATCTCCGCGCGAGCTGAGGACTCGTACGCTCTCCAGGTGACCGTGGACTTGCCGAAGCTACTCGAACAGGGATCGTTTGAGGTGCCGGCAGATGTGGTCGCCAAGCCTCACGGGCTGGAGCACGGGACAATCATTGAAGTTCGCAACTGGTGGCCGGAGGGTGACCCGAACAACGCATTCATACGCAAGCTCGCATCACTGGGAAAGAATGTTATTCGCCAGCAGCTAGCCCGTAGGTATGCGACTATTCTGCGCGGCGAAGGCGGTAGCCGCACCAAAATTCTTCTCAATAACGACTCATACCCGGCCTTTGAGCACTGCGTCTGGGATGCCAGCCGCTTTGTTGAGAGAGCAGGGCATGGCCGCATCCCTGCCCGTATCTCCTTCGATAAGGAGCTTACGAAAAACATTCGCTGCCTGCGAGACGGGACGTTGATGGAGGACGGTCAACCCTGTGGCCGGTGCGGCGGTTCAGAGGCACGGGAAGTCGTCGAGCGAGTTTGGGGCTGGGTTGGTATCCAGCGGTACGACGACCAGAACGACTACGGCATTGACTTGATTCGTAACGGCCGCGCGATCCGCATTGGAGAAAAGGCCGCCTTCTTCGAGCATGTGGACGAAAACACAAAGAAGGCGGAGAAAGAATACCCAGTCGACCAACAGTACGGGAGAATTGTTGGCGAGGTACACCTTGATCATGTTCCGGTTGACTTCTCCAAGCAGGACTTTCAGCGAACAAGCGACGAATGGTACGCGGCAATGCAGTTCCTTCGCGGCAGCTCACTGATCCCGAGCAAATGGGGCCCAGGCGAAACAAATCCATCCCCGGTATCCAGACTCTTTCAGGGATATCGCAAGGTACGTAACTTTGGCCGCGCTGACATGTACATGGGTCAGTACAACCCAGCCAAAGGAAAGGCCGAACGAATCCCCCGCGAGATCGAGCGGGAGTACCTTTCTAGATTTCAGAGCCAAGAAGCTGGCTACTATGACGATACCAAGTGGTGGGAACTTGTCGAGAGCGCAAATGACAAGCCAATTGAGGAGCTCTTAGAGTGCCCGGTATGCGGCTTTCAGAACGTCCCTCGAGTGGAAACCTGCGAGGAATGCAATTGCGTCCTTGTTGGCAAGAACTGCTTGAACTCTGACTGCGGCGCCGAGATCCCTAAGTCGGCCGTCAGCTGCGACGTGTGCGGCAGCTCTCAGATACCCAAAGTAATCACCCCGTGGAATTGCACATTTTGCGGTCAAACCAACGAGGCCAGCGAAGACGCTTGCCGGACTTGCGCCCTCGTTCGCGGTGCGGCACATCCGGCTAGCGAAGAGGAACTGCTTACCGCCTCCGAAGAGTGGACCGATCTGTCGATAACAGGACTGACTATCAGCCTGGCAGACGGGACAACCAGCTCTCCAGTGGACGTCACTACCCGGATGATGCAACGTCCGATCGTCCCCCGGTACGGCCGGGAACCGATACCGGTGCTCAGCCATAAGAAAATCGGAAAAATTGCGGTCTTCGTCGACCGTATGCACCCGGCCTTCTCGGAATTGGGTATGCGGCCAGAGGATATGGTAGCGGCAGAGACCGCGCAGTTCTTCTACGACAACTATTCGTCTCTGACCGGGCAGAGAGGCCACTCGCCTGGGGTTCTCATGGCTGAGGTCCTCCGGAGAGCATGGGGTGACCTGGTTGCCGAGACACCCGAAAGCGTTCGCGAGGAGATCAAGCAGGTCTTCCGACTGATCGCCGAGCGTCTCGTCGGAATTCCTGAAGCGGAGGATTTCTATGCGGACCTGGACGAGAAGCAGCAGCGAGCACTGGCGGAAGGGATGATTTCTTCGGGGGTGGACCTCAGCGAACTCAACCGCATGAAGCAGTCCGGCGAGTACCTGCGTTACTGTGATCCGGCCGCCCTGGTGATGTTTTTTCAGAAATTCCCGCAGGTGTGGTTCGACGGGCAAGTGTGGCGGGATCCCTGGCCAAGTGACGATCTGGGGCCTACCGTTGCTGAAGGCCTGCGAGAGGAACTATCAATCAAGTACCTACGCTGCCTTGAGGACTGCGCCTCCTATCTACGCTATCAGCGGCCGGAACCACTGCTTGTGACACGCGCACGCGCGGCGGCTGATTTCCTAGACAGCAGACTGTGATGGCTCAGCGGATAGTGAGTGACCTCCTGCTGAGCGGGACCAGCTGGCAGGCATTCGAGCGCATGGTGATGCGACTGGTCTTAGCTCGTGGGTTCGAGCATGTACGTCTCGCGGGTACCTCCGGTGATGGCGGTGCTGATGTCATTGCCACCAAGTCAGGCAAGCGATGGCTCTTCCAGGTCAAGCGCTGGCGGACCGCAGTGGGTCCGGAAGTGGTCGCTGAGACTCTTGCCGCTACCAGGAGATATGAGGCTGATATCCCTGTCATCGTAAGTAAAAGTGGGTTCGCGCCCGCGGTGCTGCAACAACAGCGTCAACTCCTCGCGCAGGGAATCAAGCTACAGCTTTGGGACTCCCGGAAGCTCATCAAACAGGCAGAACTCGCTGAGCCCGAGCCGATCGCTCAACGCTGCCTGGATAATTACGAGCTACGCAACTACCAGTCTGACGCCGTCGACCGAATGATGGGAGAACTCGTTCGAGGTGCTAGAAGCGCCCTCGTGGTACTTGCGACAGGCCTAGGAAAGACCTTTGTTGCAGCGGAATTCTACCGCCGTTTCTCGCTCTTACGACCCACCTCAAAGACACTTGTACTCGCTCACCGTAACGAACTCGTCTATCAGTTGGAACGTTCGTTCTGGCCGATGCTATCCACCTTTCAGTCCACAGGAGTTTGGAACGGTTATGAGCGACCCGACTTTGATGTGTTGAGAGATCTGGACCTAGTCTTCGCATGCGTGGACAGCGTTGCCTCCAGCCTAGAGTCAGGCCGAGCACTTCCGCATTTTGATCTGGTGATCGTAGATGAGTGTCATCATCTAGGCACTCTTGCATACAACTCCGTACTAGGCGAGCTGTCGGCCGGCGACGGGGGGGCATTCCTTGTCGGTATGACGGCTACGCCCTGGCGCCCGAATGGCAGCGCCCTCGGAAAGTGGTTTGACCACCCTGTAGTGAACATCGATCTCGTCAGAGGACTACGCGAGGGGTACCTCGCCAATGTTGACTACCGCATGTACACAGACAACGTGAATTGGGAGGCTCTCCAGGAACTTCACGGCGACCAATTTAGCCCAAGGAGAATCAATAGAACTCTATTCGTCGACGAGTGGGACGATGCTGTCGTGCAGAGACTAACCGAGGCTTGGAAGGAGCAGACGAACCCTCGCGCCATTGTCTTTTGCGGGACCATCGACCACGCAGAGAAGACTGCAGCCAGGATCAACGCTCTGGCGATCACCCGAGCGCAAGCGATTTACTCCAGGTCCGCGAGCGGAAGGGCAATGAAGCCCGTGGAGCGCAACAAAGCGCTCTGGGATTTCGCCGAGGGCCGTATCGGAGTCCTGTGTGCGGTCGATGTACTTAACGAGGGCGTTGACGTTCCCGACGTTAATATCGTCGTTTTTCAGAGAGTCACCCACAGCCGCCGGATCTTCGTACAGCAACTTGGCCGGGGCCTCCGTCTTGCACGAGGCAAGGATCGGGTGATCGTTCTCGATTTTGTCTCGGATATCCGGCGCTTCGCCGCCGGTTTGGACCTGCATAGTTCACTCGAAGCTCCGCAGAGCCGATCTGGGTCACGGGTCAAACTTGGCAGTAAGGTGACCTTTTTTCACGCCAACGAGGAGGACAAGCCCGGTGCCCAGTTCCTACGAGAGTGGCTAGGTGATCTGAAAGCTGTAGAAGAAGCAGGCGAAGACGTACACATCCTTCGATACCCGCCGGAGTATGACCACAGTGACTTCAGGCGAGGTTAGGGGCGGTTATGCATAGCGACAGATCGGTTATGGAGAAGTGGCTGCGTCAGCGCCCGGAACTCGTTGACGCGTATAGCGAGCTTGTTGAGCAACTCAAAAATTCCGCATCCCATCAAGATCTACTTGATGCCTACTTGACAGCGAAAAGGGCCTCCGCCGTCGCGTTTCAATCGCTACTCAGGGCCAATATCCCTAAGCAGGAGACAGCCTGGCACACAATCCGGCATACGCTGGAGTACGAGATGGATCGAGAGTACGGGCGCGTCCTTCCCGACTGGGCAACGAAGATCCCGTATAGCTCCCGGACGCACCAGGAACTTTTCAGCTTGCTAGCCGATCGCCTCGGCGAGCCCGTGCCGGCAGATTATCTGCGAGTAATCACTGCGGATGCTGTCCATGCCGAGCGGCGGGTACGCGAGCTGCGAGAGCTTGGGCTACCTGTGATCCCGGCCAAGGTGGCAGATTCCGACACGTACACTCTTCGTTCACTCGAGCTCGACAAGTCATACATTCATAGCATTGCGAGAAACACCATCAAGGCCAACAAAAACATTCCCGATTCGGAGAGGCAACGTCTGTTGAGCTTCCTACAGGCATGACCTGGCATGAGTCGCTGCCCAGAGTGTCAGTGCTATCCGCTAGGGTCGCGCACGTGTTCGCTCTCGGCTCCCAGAGCAGCGACGACCGCTGCAACGGCGCTCGTCAGCGGCTCGTGCTCCCACAGACGCACCACCTGCCACCCAGCGGTGGCAAGCGCCGTGTCAGCCGCGCGATCCCGCTCCATGTTTCGCCGCAGCTTGGGCGTCCAGTACCACTCGTTGACAGTCGGCTGCCGCCCGTGCTCAGGGCAGACGTGCCAGAAGCAACCGTCGACGAAGACCACGACCTTGCGTGCCGTGAAGACGATGTCTGGGCGGACCTTGACTCCACCGCCCAGGTCGAGACGAAGATCCTTACGGTACCGGTAGCCCAGCCTGTGCAAGGCGCTACGCAACGCCACCTCAGGTTTGGTGTCCGTCCGCCGGTTGGCACGCATGTTTCTGGAGCGGCCCTCATTCAGCGGAGCTGGGTAGCTACCTCGCTCATGGGCCTGCTCTCGGGCATGGCTTCTCTTAAGGTCAGACACACTCGTTCCGAACGACTCACTGTCTCCTCCGCGAAGATACCTCTGCTGGCTCCCCAGCGTCGCCCCAGAACCCCCGAAAAGGAGATCTTGTGACCACCCAGAAGGCACTTCGGGTCATTGAGATCTGCGCCGGCGCCGGCGGCCAAGCTCTTGGCCTAGAGCAGGCTGGCTTCGAGCATGAGCTAGCCATTGAACTGGACGAGAACGCGGTCAACACCCTGCGACGCAACCGGCCGGGCTGGAAGGTCGCACAGGGTGACGTCGCCGACCCTTCCGTGTGGGACCCGAAGGACTACGCCCCTCGGGATGGGTGGCGACTCGATCTCCTTGCTGGCGGAGTTCCCTGCCCACCCTTCACCATCGCGGGCAAGCAGCTCGGCGCCACCGACGAACGTGACCTGTTCGCCTGGGCCGTGGAGCAAGTCAGGCTAGTTCGGCCTCGGGCGCTCCTTTTGGAGAACGTCCGCGGCCTGAGCATGCCTCGCTTTGCCGGCTATCGGCAGCACGTGCTGGACCGCCTTCGCGAGTTCGGCTACGCCGCCGAATGGAAACTCCTTCAGGCATCCGACTATGGAGTCCCTCAGCTACGCCCGCGCTTCGTGCTCGTCGCCATGGAGCCGGATGACTTCGCCCACTTCCACTGGCCGCAGCCAGTAGGACCCGCACCTACCGTGGGCGAAATCCTTCTGCCCTTGATGTCGGTCAACGGCTGGAAGGGCGCGGAGGATTGGGCCGATAAGGCCGACGGCATTGCCCCCACTATCGTCGGTGGCTCCAAGAAGCATGGTGGTGCTGACCTCGGCCCCACCCGAGCCAAGCGTGCATGGGCCGAGTTGGGCGTAGATGCTCTGGGCATCGCGAATCATGCCCCTGGCCCGGATGATGAGTTTGTCATCGGCCCGAAACTCACCTGTGAGATGGTCGCACGCATCCAAGGTTGGAATGACCGCGAATTCCAGTGGGAATTCACCGGCAAGAAGACATCGAACTACCGGCAGATCGGCAATGCCTTCCCACCCCCCGTTGCCAAGGCCATCGGAGTAGCCATTGCCGCTGCACTGAACCGTACGGCCGAGCGGCGTGAACTCGATCCCGAACCGGAGCACGACCCGATCTACCGGGCGCTTCGCGCCAAGGGCGACTTCATGACGGCCACCCAAATCGAAAAAGCCGTCGGAATCAAGCTGGAGCCAAACGAACTGGAGCGCCGCATCAGTCTCCTACGCCGCGACTTCGATATCGAAGTCCGGGACGGCAATGCCCTCACCGCATACAAACTCGGAGAGTTCAAGGCATTCCTTGGCCAAGAGACCCATGTGCGCCACGAGCAGTTCCAGCAATTGCGGACTAAGATCAGCTAGGCGCCTCTATAGCTCACGAATAGCTCTGCATAACGGCTGAGATATCTGCCTGAGCGGGATAGCACTTCGAGTCGAGCACGGCGGGCTGCTCCAGATATTTGAAGGAGTGACACTGCCGTCTTATCGCCTTTATTGAGTCGCACCTTGCCTGCCTGGCCGACCCGTCAGCGAGATTGATGCGAATAGCGAAGCATTAGCAGCACTCCCACCGGATGGCGACATGGCAATCGAAAACAACGCCGCCACAGGCGACTTAGGTCGCCTTCGAGCTTCTGGTCAGTCCCATCTGCGCAGCCAGGCAATCACGCAAGCAAGACTGCCACCCAAAGAACAAATAGCTTTCCATGGAGATCGCATGACGGCCCCCAGCTCGCTCACAGAATTGTTTTTATGGCAAGAGCTAGACAAAGGTACCAAAGCTGCGGCGCGACAGAAAGTTACTGATATCTGCGGACGCCCTTGGCGTCCAAATATCGCAGATATTCATAGCACTACCAGCCTGAGGATAGCAAACTACATATACACTAAACTGGGAGTATCTCGCGAATTGGCCTCAGAGGAGCAAAAGGGCAGCGCGGGGAACGCCCTGGAAAGAGCTGCCGAGCAACACCTACTGCAAAGCCTCGACACTAGCAAGTGGACAGTAAAGCGTAATGCAAAGCTTGATGATTACGTCCAGTATGAACATCTCGGCAAGCTTCGAAGTTTGCTCGCGAATGATGAAATTCTCCGGGATGTAGTGGGCACGGAGTACACCACAAACCCCGACGTTGTAGTCGGCCGCCTCGACGGAGATGCAGTCATGCTGCACGCGGTAATCTCTTGCAAATGGACTATCCGTAGTGACCGAGTACAGAATGTTCGCCACGAGTCCAATACCTTGATTGCGGCGCGACGAGGCCGCGCACCGCACATTGTGGCCGTTACCGCGGAGCCACTACCTTCGCGCATAGCGGCACTTGTCGGCGGAGTAGGCGGGGTGGATACCGTCTATCACGTAGCCCTCACTGAGACAGGAGAAGGAGTAACTGAATTTGCAAACGAAAGGACGAACAGAGATCAGCCGTCACAGCTAGAGCAGTGGGATGAGATGGTCAAGCAGAAGAGATTGAAGAGCTTCGATAATTTGGTTACTGACCTCATCAACCACTGAGCGAATTCGAAGGACTGGCGCCAAAGGGCATCCCTGCAAGCGGATGCCAGTCCCAGAGGTATTCGGGGCCGTCTTGGACGACCAGGCTGATGTGGTCGATGGCTACCTCGCAGTCCGGTAGGTGACGGCCCAGGGCCGCGATGACGGGCTCGGCGGGCTGCTCCGCGCTGCTGTAGGCGACCGTGATGTGCGGTATCCAGGGATTGGTGCCCAGGATGCCTGCACGACCGGTCGCAGTGCGCGTTGCGGTCCGTACCGCGTCGAGCATCGGCATTAGGGCCTGCGCAGGACGCGCTTCTAGGGCAATAGCTTCGGGGTGGTAGAGCACGCGGCCAAGCGTTACGGTGGCGGGCTGCACGTCCGTCAGGCGCTTGCGGGCCTCGGCGATCAAGGCGGAGATCTGCTCCTCCGTGATCTCGTCCGTCAGGCCGACGACGAGGGTCGTCAGGTGCAGCCATTCGTACGGCACAGGGTCCAGCCCACTGATCCCGTCCAGTCGTCGATGGGCCTCGCTCGCTATCGCCCGGACCTCTGGGTGATCGCGGAACAGGACGTGCCAGTAAATCCGGCCCTTTCCAGGAGGGAGCATCTCCCGTCTCCCCCAGCGGTCAGCCATGAATTTCGGCAGAGGGCTCACGCGTCCTCCCCGGCACCGACCGCCGACAGGGCGGCTGAGGTGAAATCGCGGATCTGCTCCCGGAGGGTCGCTGCCGCGCCAGAGCCGTGGAAGCGCCGGTCGTCCAATCGCGCGTCCAGCTCCACCAGGTAGTTGGTCACAGTGGACATGCGGAACTCCGGCGGCATGCTCATCACGGGCTCGATCTGCTCGGCAGCGCCGTGGAGGTCACCCAACATCGCGTAGGCGTTGGCCGCGCCGAACCTGATCTGCGCCCAGGTGGCGGGCACGCGTGGATCACCCGACGCCCAAGCGGACTCCGCCACACGAGCGGCCTGAAGAGCCGCCTCCGGATTCCCGGCCTGCAGGGCAACCGAGAGCGCGTACAACGCCTGCCGTGGGCGCGGGCACGACCAGGGGGAAACGCCGGAATCCTGTGAGAGCCCGCCCTGGACGGCCTCTTCGGCGCGCTGGAGTGCTTCTCGTGCCCGGACCCTGTCCCCAAGCAGTCCTGCGGCGTTGGCCTCTTGACTCGCGAGCAGAACGCGAAGCTGGGTCGGCGGACTGCACTCGTACCCTCGCCGCGCGAGGTCCGCCGACGCGGCGAACCTCCCCCGCCATCGTTCGGTCTTCGCCTGGGCGCTGAGCGCGGCGGCTGGGCTCGAGCCGGCTTCGTCGGCGCACATGGCAGCGGCCGTGCCGTGACTCAGGGCGGGACCATTGCGGTGCAGGTCCCCGAAGAGGATGCAGGCGTGAGCCAGCAGATCGGCCTCGATGCGGAACAGTTCGCGGGTCTGGCGAAGCCTCTGCCTGCCGCCCGACAGCAGCGCGCGAGTGTGCCGTTCGAGGCGGACGACATCAGACAACACACGCGAGGGAGGCACGTGCGCGTGGCTCTCACCGAGGCGTTGCGTCTCCTCCGCGAGCATGCCGATCGTGCCGTCACCCACGTTGGTCTGTTCGACCCAGGCGACGAGATCGATCACGTCGCTCCCGTGCGACGAGACATCAGCCGATTCTCTGAATAGTTCCGCTTCGCTGAGGCCGAAGGCTCGGGCGTACAGGACGCGGTAGGGGTCGCCGGGGCGGTTGTGACCGGCCTCGTACGCCTTGATGCGGCGGATCATGGTCTCCCGCGAGGGCAGGCGGGGACGGATGTCCTCGTCGGCGGCCTCGACCAGGCGGCGAGCCATCTCACGCTGGCTCCACAACCGGTTGCGCCGCTCGGCGCGCAGTCGTACGGCCCATGCGGGTAGGTCGTCGCTCATCGCCTGCACCTCTGCTCGGATCCGGGGTGATCCCTGTGCGCCCTCAGTTTCCCTCATCCGCACCTGTGCCGGGAAGGTTACGCAGCGCTGTCATAGCAGGTAGCACCGAACGAGGTCCGGCGCAGGACCTCTGATCAGGAATCGAGGTCCGAGCTGTGACAGACCGGAGAAGCACCACGCCGACCGAGGGCTGGCGGGTGATGACGAGCGATCGTGGACGACTGTGGGCGACCCGCGAACGACCTTTCCCCGCGGCAGCCGAGGACGCGGGCGCCGCCCGGACTGTCGACGGCGACGACCTGGCCGAGCTCTGCCGGGTCATCGCCGAGCAGGAGAGCCTGGCCGCCCTTGCCTCGGCTCCCTGACAGCTGCCCGGGGTTGCACGTGGCTCCCGAGCAGCCGGGGCGCGTCGTGATCCGGTGGATGCGCGAGACCAGGCGGACTGTCCGGGCCCGGGTCGTGGCGCACACCTGTGACCACTGCTCGCCGTTGGCGTACGAACTCTGCGCGTCCGGCGGGCTGCTGTTCGTCCGCCGTACGGACCGGAGCGGCAACAAACCGGAGATCCGGGAGACCGAACGCCTGCCAGACGCGCGGGCGCGCGGGTTGTGGCTGGATCTGCTTCTCGGCCAGGCCCGATGAAGACGCCCGCCCGGCGAACGCGCCGAGGCGGGACCACCAAACAGGAAGGAACGCGATGGACCTGTACGACCACGACCTCGCCGGAGTGCGCTTCCGGCGGCTGTGCGGCGGCAACCAGCAGGAGGAGGACATGGAGTCCTGCGTCGAGCTGGCCCCGATTCCGAACGAGGCCGACGCCTTCGCCCTGCGTGACAGCAAGAACCCGGATGCCGGGACTCTCCGGTTCACCGGTGCCGAGCTTCGCGCGGCCGGCCTGACCACACTGTAGGAGCACGGTGGTCCCTGCCCGGTGATAGCAGGCGGGGGCCACCCCCACTGTACGGAGCGTCATGCACCTGCACTGCTACATGTGGAGCGGCATCGGGGCAGACCTGCGCAACGAGGCCGAGCGACGGCCGCCGCTGCCGCCCGCCGACCCCGGCCCGTTCACCGGCTCCCCGCTGCCGCCGATGCGTACCTGCGACTGGCTGCTGAAGCCGGCCCGCCGGATCGACGCCAGTCCGGCCACGCCCGACGACGCTGTCACGTGGCTGGCGGAGCGCTACCGGTCGATGAAGAGCTCATTCCTCCGCCCGGCCGACGAGGCTCGGCTCGGGCTGGACTTCCGGCTGGAGACCGCCCGCGAGGCGCTACAGAACGGCGTGGACGTGCAGTGGGGCATCTGGCTGACGGGCGGCCGGTTCCTCACCTGCGGCGTGGTCTGCTGCTCCCCCAACCGCCACGCCGACTACCGCTGTCCTCTCTCCTGAACTTCTCAGCCGTCCGGAAATTCGGCATCTGCGAAACGATCAGACTGGCCGGCTGATCGTCGCTCCCGGCGACGGTGGTGAGCGGGGTCCCGGATCACTCCGGTGGCGAGACCCCGCTCATCCCTCACGTCACGACGTGCTGAGGAACCCGGGGAAGCCGTAGTAGGCCTCCCAGATGTCGGTGAACGTGTCGATGCACGGGTCGAAGGCGCCACCCCAGTTGTCGGAGCCGCCGCCGCCCTTGCCGCTCTGGATGCCCTTGGCGACGACGTTGCCGGCCGAGGTCACGGTGTACACGGGGCCGCCGGAGTCACCCTTGATGATGCACTGGCCCTGCTTGGTGCCCCGGATCATGTTCTTGGTGATCCGGCCGTCGCTCCATTTGAAGTTGATTTTGAGCGCGTTGACCTTCCATCCGCACAGTTCCCCGGCCATCGCGCCGCCGGTGCAGTACTGGTCGCCGTAGTCGGCGCGGCGCGACCACATGGCGCTGACCGGCCGGCTCGTCTTGCTGTTCTTGCCGCCGACGTAGATGCGCGGCGCGCCGTAGTAGTTGCTGGTGATCTTGATCAGGGACAGGTCGCCGTGGTAGGTGCTCTGCCCGTCGATGTAGACGGTGCCCGAGCCGTTGGCGAAGGTGTCCTTGACCACGCTGCCGAGGTACTCGACCGATGTGTACACCCCGCCGCCCTGGGTGGTGCAGTGGCCGGCGCTCAGCATGTACTTCGTGCTGCCCGAGTACCAGGAGAAGCCGTCGGTGCAGCCGCCTACCGACGTCTCGATGTGCGCGCCGCCGTAGAAGCCGCCGATGTGGCCGTCGTCCCACCGTCCCGAGGACGGCTGGACCTCACCGGGGTCGGACACGAGGCGGATGGCCATGGCATCGGCGCCGTACCGGGCCGCGAGGGCGGCCCGCAGCTCGTCGGAGGCGAGGGTCGACTCCAGGACGACGCGGTCACGCTCCGGCTGGATCATGGACGTGAGCAGCTGGTCGGCGCCCGGCAGCACGTCGGTGCCGAGGGTCAGCACCTCGTCCTTGAACGCGTTGAGCTGCGTGATGCTGTGGGCCACGACCTGGACCTTGGGGTAGATGATCCACGGGTTCGTCACCGGCGGGGAGACGGCCTGGGCCGACTGGGTCGTGGTCTTCGTGCTGGTGGTGGTCGTGGCCTCCGCGAGGGCGGCCGCCTGCTTCTGCTCGGCGCTCGCGGTCTGCGTCGCCGCGGCGGTCGGCGCGGTGACCGGAACGGCGTCCTTGTCGACCGGGGCGGGCACGTTCGTCGGGTCGCCGCTGCCGTCGTCGGGCGGGGAGAGCTGGGGCGGAAGGCTGAGCGGCTGGCTCGCCTCGGCAATCACGTCCTGGCTGGTCACGGGGATGTAGACGGCGCCCGACTGCACATACGGCTGGGCGTACTGGTCGGGCTTCGCCAGGGCCCGCGCCTCGGCCTCCTTGAGCGCGTAGCTCAGCTTGTAGTCGGGGGCGGTTACGTTGGCGTACGGGTCGCCGGTGAAGACCTCGACCATCGGGACCGGGTCGGCAGTGGCGGTGACCGAGGGGAGTGCGGTCAGGGTCAGGGCGGCGACGCCGCCCGCGATTACGGCACGCCGAAATAAGGCGTTGCGCATGCGGGGATCTCCAGCTCTCGACGGAAAGCGTGATCAAAACGGGTAAAGTGAATCACGATCTCGTAAAGGGCGGAAGTGTAATTTTTCAACTTCTGTCGCAAGTGGGCCGAGGGGGTCGCCGGTGGGAGTCGGTCTGCGGTACGCGGCAGTGGGGTTGGTCCTCGGCGCGCTGAGCGGCGCGGTCGCCTACCACGGCGGCGAGTGGCCCGACGCGGCCCTGGTCGCCTCGTCGTTCTTCTTCAGGTTCGCGTACTTCCTGGTGGTGGTCGCGGTCGGGCGGCTTGCGCCGACCGTCGCGCGGGCGGCGGTCCACGGGCTCATCGTCACGGCCGCGGCTCTCGTCGGCGACGTCGCGGTCTCCGCGCTCCGCGGCACGCCCAATGCGCTGGTGCCCGACCTCTCCAGCCCGCTGAACGCGTGGGTGCTGGCCGCGCCCGTGGCCGGGGCCGTGCTCGCCTGTCTCACCCGGCGCCGGGACGTGGCCGGGGACCTGGCCGGCGCCCTGCTGCTCCAGGCGCAGCTCGTCCCCGCCATGACGGCGCTCGCGACCAGGCCGGACGGCGAGTGCTGCACCGGTGCGGAGTGGGGGCACCCCTGGCAGGACTGGGCGGGTCTTGCCCTGTCGCTCGTGCTCGCGCTGGTCATCCGGCCCGCCTGGCCGGCCCGGCTGCGGACCGTCCTCGCCGCGGCCGCGCTGGCGGCGGCCCTCGTCTGGACGGCCCGGCTGACCGGCTGGCTCTGACCTCCGCTGCGGTACGCCAGGCGACCCAGCCACGGGAGGTTCCAATCGAACGTCGCCACGACCGATTGAGCAGGCAGGGGCCACTCCCGCGCCAGTCATCTGCACTGCTACGTGTGGAGCGGGATCGGGGCAGACCTGCGCAACGAGGCCGAGCGACGGCCGCCGCTGCCGCCCGCCGACCCCGGCCCGTTCACCAGCTCCCCGCTGCCGCCGATGCGGACCTGCGACTGGCCGCTGAAGCCGGCCCGCCGGATCGACGCCTCTCCTCACCTGCGGCGTGGTCTGCTGCTCCCCCAACCGCCACGCCGACTACCGCTGCCCCATCTCCTGATCCACCCTCATCCCACAGGGGCCACCCCGAAGGGATTGTCGATCACGTAGCGCCAGACGCCGTCCAGGCCGCCGCGGGCGACATCTGTCGCGGTGCCCTCCACGTGCACCCGATCACCTCGGACGTCCACGCCGTCGATGATCCAGTCCAGGAGATCACCCTCGCGGCACTCCGCGGCAGGTGGACGACACTCGTTCCGCGAACTCCTCCGAGGCGACCGTACGTTCAGCCAGCTCCGCCGCACGCTGCCCCGCCTCTCGGACAAGGTCCTGTCCGAACGGCTGGCCCACCTCGGGGATGTCGGGGTCGTCGACCGTCATCGTCTCCCCGACTGGCCGCCTCGGGTCCGGTACAGCCTCACCCGACGCGGACGCTCCCTCGGCCCGGTCCTGCAACCCCACTGGGACTGGGGCGCGGACGCGGACGCGGACGCGGACAAGAATTGCACTCCCGCCTCCTGACCGAGGAACCCTTGCTCGACGTCCGCGGAGTGATCAGACTGATCGCCATGCCGCGAATGACCTCGAAAATCATCGACATCCAGCGGTGGGATGCACGTCTGTTCCGAAATCCGTCCACGGATGGTGCGCAGCGCAAGTGCAGCGCACACGGCAAAGAGTCGTGCAACCGTCCGGCCGTCGCGTACGTCGCTCTCTCCGATGCGAGAACCGAACGCAAAGAGTGGGGCGCTTGCGACCAGTGGCTCGCCACCAACGAAGATGCGGTCGCGTACCTGGCCGCGCATCCCCTGGCTTGAGAGCACCCAGCATTGCCGGCTGGCTCACTGTCGACCCGGATGCTCGGGATGCCTATCTGCGGGGCTGCATCAGTGTGGTTGAGCATACGCGCGCTGCGGCCGGTTGCCTCGACTTCGTGCTCAGCGCCGATCTCATCGACACCGCGCGCATCAGTGTCTACGAGCGGTGGGAATCCGAGGAGGCTCTCCACGCCTTCCGGGGCTCCGGGCCGGACGAGGGGCAAGTGACGATGATCCGCGACGCCGAAGTGCTTCGCTATCACGTATCCGGGTTCGGCCCGGCCTGACCCGACCCTGATCCGTCAGGCCCCGCCGGTCACTTTGATCGCCTGTCCGGTGATGCCGGTGTTGGCGGCCGAGCCCAGGTAGACGACGGCGCCCGCGACCTCGGCGGCGTCGAGCAGGCGGCCGATCGGAGCCAGCGCGCTGTAGTGCCCGCCCGCCTGCTCGACCATCTCGACGTTGGTCTCGGTCCTGGTGAAGCCGGGCATGACGACGTTGGACAGGATGTCTCCGCCCTTCCCGAGCCCGAACGCGGCGGACCTGCTGAAACCGTGCAGTGCCGCCTTGGCCGCGCCGTAGTACTCCCCGCCGGGCATGCCGTCGACCGCGATGCTCGACGAGATGTGCACCATCCGGCCCCAGCCGCGCTCCCGCATGGACGGGACGACCGCACGGCTGAGCCGCAGCGTGCCCTCGACGTTGGCCCGGATCATCTTCTGCCACCTCTCGTCGGACACGGCCTCGAAGGGGAGATCCGGCTCCGGCTCGGCGGCGCCCCAGTGCACGGCGTTGTTGACCAGCACGTCGATCCGGCCGGACCACTCCAGCACGGTCTCGACCAGGCCTTGGGCCGATCCGTCGTCGTCCAGCGCGTACGGCGCGACGAGCGAGCGTCCGTCGATCTCCTTGGCGAGCCGCTCCGCGCCCTCCTGGGAGCGGTGATAGGTGAGCACCACGTCGGCCCCTTCGGCGGCGAACCCGCGGGCGATCTCGCGGCCGATGCCGCCGGAGGCCCCCGTCACGATGACCGTACGGCCGGTGAGTCCCAGATCCATTTCAGCGCTCCTCACGAAACGACAGTGGAAAACCTTGAGCAGCGCTAAGGATCCGGTGACAGGGACCGCCGGAGGGAGGCCGGGCCGAGACTGGCCCCCGCAGGGCCACGATCGAACCGAGGCCACTCGGTAGCCTGCGAATCGTGAGCGACAACACCCTGGGCGAGTTCCTCCGGGCCCGCCGCGAGGCCGTCACCCCCGCCGAGGTCGGGCTGCCCGGCGGCGGACGACGCCGTACCCCCGGCCTTCGCCGTTCCGAGCTGGCCACGCTCGCCGGGATCAGCGTCGAATACCTCACCCGGCTCGAGCAGGGGCGTGATCGTCATCCCTCGGTGCCCGTGCTCGCCGCCCTCGCCGACGCGTTGCGCCTGTCCGCCGACGAACGCCTCCATCTGCTCCACCATTTCAAGGCGGCCGACGGCGCCGGCCGGCTCGTCGGCCCGTGCCAGGGACCGCCCACGCAGTCCGTCCGTCCCACCGTCCGGGCGCTGCTCGACCGGCTCGAACCCGCCCCGGCGGTGGTGGTCAACCGGCTCGGTGACGTGCTCGCCCACACGGACGGCTACGAACGGCTCACCGGCCCCATCGGGTTGCTGGACCGCCGGCCGCCCAACCTGGCGCGATACGTCTTCGCCGATCCCCGGGCCAGAGCCGCTTATCCCGAGTGGGACCGCGTCGCCGACGAGCGGCTCGCCGGGCTGAAACTGGGCATTTCCCGCGCGGACCCGCACATCGCGCATCTCGTCGACGAACTGACCCTCGCCGTCGGCGCCCCCTTCACCGACCGGCTGACGACCCCGCCCGGCCCGTCCAGGCGCACCGGCCTCGAACGGCTGACGCATCCGGATGTGGGCGAGCTACGGCTGGCCTACGAGACCCTCGGCCTGTCCGGCGACGACAGCCAGCTCCTGATCGCCTATCTCCCCGCGGACGACGTCACCGCCGCCAGGCTCGACCGCCTCACCGGCCGCCACCCCGGCTCCCTTCGCGCCGTCACCGGCTGAGGGCTACGCGCCTTCGGTCCAGTAGCGCTGGAGACGGGCGAGGGCCTGGTCCTTCGACATCCCCGCGACCTCGGCATCGGTAAGCCCCACCCGGTGAATGAGGAGGTGCACGAGATCTGCGGGAAGCGCCTCTTGCGGTGTCTGAGAGCCTCCCCTGTCGGGCACGACCCCGTCTCGGACACAATCCCAGAACTCCTCCTCGGAGACCTGGAGCTGGTCCCGCAGGATATGAGCCCAAAGGCTGGGCCCATAGGTCGTACGGTCAGGCGGATGTGAGATTCGCGTCCGCAGGATGCCACCCGCAGGAAGGTCGAGCTCATATGTGACGTGATGAGTGCCCGTCCGTCCCCTGGCGTCCCGGATTCGCCGCCAGCCCTCGGCCTTGCAGAAGCGCTCGTGATCCTCTCGGGTCGGCTGGGGCCACGTCATGGAGCTACTCCGGTCAGCCACTCCCGTAGCTGGTCGTCGCTGCTCAGGCAGATCATCTGCACCAGACCCCAGTTGTCCCTGTGGTTGGCCGCGTTCAACAGGTGGTCCTGCCAGTCCTCGGCGTACTCCCGGAGGGCGTCGATCATCTCGTTTATGGCCTCGTCGAACGTCCGCCCGTCCGCGGCGACCGGCAACCCTGGAATGAACACCGACCACCCGCCATCCTCAGCCACCACTTGCGCATGGGATGGGCACACCCGGGTGAGGAAGTAACGGAGGCGCTCGCCGTCCACCACAGCAGCAGTCCGGTCATCACGGCTGACAGTCGCGCTGCGGCCTCGCTCCGCCGCGTCGAGAAGCTCCTTCAGCTTCGCGCGAGCCTCCGTGTAGCTGGCGAAATGCACTCCCATATCAATTCCCTTCGCTCTCCCTGAGTATCCGTTCCGCCGTCACGTACGTCAAGTACGTGAAGTACTTAGCTGACGGGCTTCGGCACTCAGGCTGCGCGATGCTCGGTCACTCGGTCGAGCCACTCGGTGACGAGCGCGGTGAACAGCCCGGGCTGCTCGTGCGGCAGCGCGTGGCCGGCGCGGTCCAGGACGGCGTACGTGGCGCGCGGATACCGCTCCACCAGCTCCCAGGGACCGGCGTACCCGAATGTGGAGTCCTGGCGCCCGGCCAGGATCAGAGCCGGGCCCGTGTACGGAGGGGTGTCCGAGGGGGCGTCGCTCAGCCGCCAGTGTTCGGACATCCGCCCGAGGCCGTCCCAGTCGACGAGGGGCAGGGCCGGGGCCACGTGCTCCCGGAAGCGCCTCAGCGTGTCCGGCGTCTGCACCACGAAGTAGTCCCGGAACTGGCCCTGCTCGGCCGGGCTCAGACCTTCGGCCACGTCGGCGGAGGCGTGCAGCACGACATGTGCGGGCACGTCACGGGTCTCCTCAGAGAGAGGGCAGATCAGCGCCAGCCCCACGACCTGGGACGGACGCCGGTCGGCGACGGCCGCGGCGAGGTATCCGCCGAAGGAGTGGCCGACGACGGCGAACTCCTCATCGCCCACAACGGCGTCGACCAGGCCGAGCAGGAGATCGAGGACGTCGTCGGAGCCGCGAAACCGCTCCGGCACTGGAGTGCGCCCCATTCCGGGCAGGTCCGGATAGACGCGCCGATAACCGGGCCGGTCGCGGAACACCGGCTCCAGCGCGCCGGCCATCTCGCGGTGGTCGACCCCCGAGCCGTGCAACGCCACCACGGGGAGCCCGCTTCCGTGCTCGGCGTAATGCACCGCCACACCGCCGACCTCTGCCTCCATGGCGACAACCTAACGGGAGGCGAGCCACTGCGCGCGGGTGATCGCGTACTCGACCTCGCCGAGGTCGCTGCCGGGGAGCGGCTCTTCCCAATCGGCGTGGAACGTACGGACGTACCGCATGCCGATCGCGTTCATCGTCGCGCGGGAGGCGGTGTTGACCGCCATGGTTTCGGCGAAGACGCGGGTCAGTCCGAGATCTTCGAATCCGTGGCGAAGGAGCTCGCGGGCTCCCTCGCTGGCCAGGCCCTGGCGCCAGTAGCGACGCAGGAGCCGGTAGCCGAGCTCGGCCTGTCCTTCGACCGGGCCCTGGTCGGCACGCGTGGGCGGCTCCAGGATCCACCAGCCGACGAACCACCCGTCCACGAGACCGGCCCAGAAACCGAGCCCCGGCGCGCGCTCCGCCGCGGCGAGCCGCAGGCGATGCAACGCCTCGACTTCCTCACGGGTACGCGCTCGGCCGGAGAGGTAACGCATGACCTCGGGATCGGCGTCCAGCTCGATTTCGTGTTCGAGGTGCTCGTCGGACAGCGGAACGAGCTCGATGCGGTCGGTGCGCAGTGTGGCCTGGGACATGGGACGCATTCTTGCCCTCGCACCGCTCGCCGGTCATTCGCTTTTTCCCGGAGGTCGCCGCCGGGCGGCGCCACCCCCAGCGGTATTCCGAATTAGCGGATTCCGACGTGATCACAGAATCATCCCGGGTGAGAAACGCGCACAATCGGGTTCCGCACCCTATCGCATGATGACCTGTCGGCCTATTGTGAGGAGTCTTTTGTGTACCCCACACCACCACCCGCTCCCCTGCGACCCATTCGGGGCCTGGGGACGGCGGCCGTCATGATGCTGGCCGCCGATTCCGTGGTGTGCCTGATCTCCTCCGGCATCGACGCGCAGCGGGCCGTGCTCGTCGACAGGTTTCTGGCCGACACGAATTCCGTCCCGATCAGCGCTCTCGAGACCAATGACGTGCTCTACGCCCTGTCCGGGCTGGTAGAGACCGTCGTCTACGTCGCCACCGCCGTCATGTTCCTGGTCTGGCTGTTCCGGGCCCGGGCGAACGCCGAGACGCTCAGCCCGTGGCCGCACCGGCGCGCCACACCCTGGCTGATCTTCGGGTGGGTCGTGCCGATCGTCAACTTCTGGTTTCCCAAGCAAATCGTCGACGACATCTGGACGTCGTCCAAGCCCGGCGCCATCGAGGAGAGCGGGAACCTCGCGACCGCACGCCGTTCCGGCCTTGTCTGGGCCTGGTGGCTGGCGTGGGTGCTCGTGACCATCGTGACCCGGGTGGTGAGCCGCAGGTACGCGGATGCCGAGGAGTTGCCGGAAATCCGGGACGCCGCGCTTTTCGACATCGTCGGCAACGTCCTGACCATCGGCGCGGCCGCCCTGGCCGTCGCGATCGTCCTGGCGATCACTCGCTTCCAGGAGGACCGCCGCCGGGCCGCCGTCTGGTCGTACGCGCAATAACCGCTAGAGCCAGCCCTGCTCGTCGGCTCTCAGGGCGGCCTCGGCGCGGGTGCTCGCCCCCGTTTTGCCGATGGCCGCCGACAGGTGGTTGCGTACGGTCCCGGCGGACAGGTGCAGGCTCCGGGCGATCTCCGCCACCGTCCCGCCCTGCCGGGCCGCGCGCAGGACGTCGCGCTCCCGCGCGGTCAGCGGGCTCGACCCGCTGGCGAGCGACTCGGCGGCCAGGGCGGGATCGACCACGCGCAGGCCCGCGTGGACCCGCCGCACCGTGTCGACCAGGTGCTCGGGCGGCGCGTCCTTCACGACGAAGCCCGAGGCGCCGTTCTCCATCGCGCGGGCGAAGTAGCCCGGCCGCCCGAAGGTCGTGCAGATCACCACCCGGCAGGACGGCAGCGCGGCGCGCAGGTCGGCGGTGACCTCCAGCCCGTCCTTGCCCGGCATCTGCACGTCCACCAGCGCGACGTCCGGCCGGCTGCGCCGCGCCGCCTCGACGACCTCCTCGCCCGAGCCGACCTGGGCGACCACCTCGATGTCGGGCTCCAGCGCGAGCATCGCCGCCAGCGCGCCGCGTACGAGCGCCTGGTCGTCCGCGAGCAGGACCCTGATCACGGGCGGCTCGCCCGGAGCCGGAAGCCACCGGAGGGAAGCGGGCCCGCCTCGATCCGCCCGCCGACCGCGCGCAGCCGCTCGGCCAGCCCGGAGAGGCCGTTGCCCGGTGGCGCCGCCTGCCGCCCGGGGCCGTCGTCGCGCACCTCCAGCCAGGAGTCCCCGAGCAGCACGTCGCATCGGGTCGCGCCGCTGTGCCGGATCACGTTGGTGACCCCCTCTCTCAGGACGTACGCGAAGGGCTCGGCGAGCTCGGCCGGGACGTGGTCGGCCGACGACGGCAGGACGGCGGTGATCCCGGCGGCCCGCAGTGCGGCGCGGGCCCCGGCGAGCTCGGCGGCGAGGGAGGGCCGACGGCGGCCGGACACGGTCAGGCGCACCTCGCCGTGCGCCTGCCGCGACAGCCGCTCGACGTCGCGCAACTCGGCCAGCGCGCGTTCCGGGTCGCCGCCGCTCTCCAGCACCCGGCGGGCCAGGCCGCTCTTCACGGTGATCGTGGTGAGGCTGTGCCCGAGCACGTCGTGGAGGTCCCTGGCCAGCCGGTCGCGCTCGGCCGCCGCCGCCAGCGCCTCGATCTCCCGGCGGGCCTGGCCGAGCTGGACGACGAGCCGGATCAGCAGCGTCACGGCCACCGGGATCACGATCCCGGGGATGAGCCCGCCCACAAGCCCCCAGGAGATCGGGCCGGGCGCCGCCCACAGCACGAGCGCCTGGGCCACCCCGAGCACCGACCCGAGGAGCACGGCCCACAGCGCCGGCAGCAGCCAGGCCGCCACCGCGAGCGCGAAGCTGAAGACGCCGGCGCGCCCCAGATAGGCCGGGCCGTTCTGCGTCAGTGCCGCTGCGCCCGCCAGCGCGAGAAGGGCCCCGACCAGCACGATCCGCCGCCAGGGCGGCAGGCGGGGCCCGGTGATCATGGCGATGAGCCAGCCCGCCGCGTACAGCGGCATGACGGCTCCGACCACCGCGTCCGGCCGGCCGCCGTCCGCGCGGAGCATCTCCGCGAGCGGCCACAGGAGGAAGGCCGACAGCACGACAACAGCGCGTACGCGGGACGTGCGGGAGCCCGCCCGGGCCGGGTTCCACACCGGCCAGGCGGAAGGCCCCCATACGCCCTGATCGCCCACGTCAGTCACCCTAGGCCCGAGCGGTGTCGCGGCGATACCGGACGACCACGGCGGCGCCGAGCACGAGCGCGTACAGCGCCAGGACCAGCGCGGCCCGCCATCTGTCACCGCCGAGGGCGGCGGCGTGCCCGACCTGCGCGAGCCAGTAGCTCGGCAGGACCTTGGCCACCGTCGCGAGCGCCTGCGGGAACGTGCTCACCGGGATGAACAGCCCGCCGACGAAGCTGAGCACCAGCACCACCGCCCCCTGGTACGCCTGCAGGTTCTGGGCGGTGGCGAACTGTCCGATCAGCAGGCCCAGCAGAGCGAACGGCACCGTGCCCGCCCACACGCCGAGCACCGCGAGCGCCCATCCGCCGGGAGACAGGCGCACCCCGCTGACCAGCGCGGCCACCAGCGACACCCCGGCCACCGGCGGCAGCGCCACGACCATCGCCACCGACGCCTTGGCCAGCAGGTAGCCGCCGCCGCTGAGCGGGGTCAGCCGCAACTGGCGCTGCCAGCCGATGCCGCGCTCCACCGCCGTGCGGGCACCGACGTCGAGCGCCGACTTGATCGCCCCGAACACCGCGACGCCGCCCATGACGTACGACGCCGGGACCCCCTGGTCGATGAAACGGCCGGCCATCAGCAGATACAACCCCACCGGCAGGGCGACCGCGAACAGCAGGAACTTGGCGTCCCGCAGCGTCCGCCGGATCTCGAACGTGAGGTACGCGGTCATCGCACGGCCTCCGAATCTCCGGTCAGGCGCAGGAACGCGTCCTCCAGACCCAGCGCGCCCACCTCGGCCATGACCGCGGACACCGGCCCGTCCGCCACGATCCGGCCCGCGTGCATGAGCACCACCCGGTCCGCGTACGCCTCGGCCTCATCCAGGTAGTGGGTGGAGAACAGCACCGTGCGGCCGGTCGCGGCGAAGGCGTGCATCGACCGCCAGAACTCGCGCCGGGCCGTGACGTCCAGGGCCGCCGTCGGCTCGTCGAGCACCAGCAGGCCGGGGCCGGACACCAGCGCCATGGCGAACCGGACGCGCTGCTTCTGGCCGCCGGACAGCCGCGCGGCCCTCCGGCCGGCGAGGCCGGCCACCCCGGCCCGGCGCAGCGCCTCCTCCACCGGCAGGGGGGCGCTGTGGAGGGACGCGATGAGCGCCACGGTCTCCCCCACGGTCACGTCGTCGAGCAGCGCGCCCTCCTGCGGCATCACGCCCACCATGCCTTTCCGCACCGCCTCGCGGGGGGTCACCCCGAACACGGTGATCTCCCCGGCGTCCGGGCGGGCGAGCCCGACGATCATGTCGATCGTGCTGGACTTGCCCGCGCCGTTGGGGCCGAGCAGGGCCACCACCTCTCCCCGGCCCACGACCAGGTCGACTCCGTCGACCGCGCGGGTCTCGCCGTACGTCTTGCGCAGCCCCGCCACGGACAGGGCGGGGGCGCCCTCGTGAATGTCCATGCGGCAAGCCTCCGCCGCCGCCCCGGTCCGGGCCTGCGCCGTCTGTCACGACCCGGCCACGACAGATGTCACGGTTCTCTGAAACTCGGCGCCGTCGCGGCGCTGGCGACGGGCCTCGCGGTGGCCGGGACCCCCCGGGCGAACGCCGCCGCCGACACGCTGGGCGCGGCGGCGGCCCAAACCGGGCGCTACTTCGGCACCGCGATCAGCGCGAGCAAGCTCGGCGACCCGGTGTACACCGCGATCGCCGGGCGCGAGTTCACCATGGTGACGCCCGAGAACGAGATGAAGCTCGACGCCACCGAGCCCCGGCAGGGCGTGTTCAACTTCGGCCCGGGTGACCGCGTCTACGACTGGGCGGCGCAGAACGGCAAACAGGTGCGCGGCCACACCCTGCTCTGGCACTCGGGGCAGCCGCAGTGGCTGCAGAACCTGTCCGGCAGCGCGCTGCGTCAGGCGATGATCGACCACATCGACGGCGTGATGGCCCACTACAAGGGCCAGATCTACGCCTGGGACGTGGTCCCGCGAAGATCATCGCGACGTGGAACGCCAGCGCCAGGTGGAACCCCACCACGAACGTCATGACCGCCCGGCCCGACGGCCACGGCGACAGCTGGGGCGTGACGATCAAGCACCACGGCAACCGGACCTGGCCCACGGTCTCCTGCCGTCCCGCCTGACGACACGCTCCCCCGGGGCCCGCTAGATCCGATCTAGCGGGCCCCGCCCGTCGATCTGGCGCCTGTTGGGTGAACGGACAGAAGGAGACGACAGATCATGCGGGACCGGACGACGGACCTGGCGATAGAGACATCGGGCCTGGTCAAGATATTCGGCGAGAACCGCGCGGTGGACGGGCTCGACCTCACCGTGCCCGCGGGCACGGTGTACGGCGTGCTCGGCCCCAACGGGGCGGGGAAGACCACCGCGGTCAAGATGCTGGCCACCCTGCTGCGCCCGGACGGCGGCGAGGCCAGGGTGTTCGGCCACGACGTGCTGCGCGAGCCCGACGCCGTACGCACCCGGGTGAGCCTGACGGGCCAGTACGCCTCGGTGGACGAGGAGATGACCGGGATGGAGAATCTGGTCCTGCTCGGCAGGCTGCTGGGCCACAAGAAGCCCGCCGCCAAGGACAGGGCCATGGCGCTGCTGGAGGCCTTCGGGCTGACCGAGGCCGCCGGCCGGCAGGTCAAGACCTACTCGGGCGGCATGCGCAGGAGGCTGGACATCGCGGCCAGCATCCTCAACACCCCCGACCTGCTGTTCCTGGACGAGCCCACGACCGGGCTCGACCCGCGCAGCCGCAACCAGGTCTGGGACATCGTGAGGATTGTGGTCGCCCACGGCACGACCGTGCTGCTCACCACGCAGTATCTGGACGAGGCCGACCGGCTGGCCGGGCGCATCGCGGTCATCGACCACGGCAGGGTCATCGCCGAGGGCACCCCCGGCGAGCTCAAGTCGTCGGTCGGCTCCGGGTCGGTGCACGTGCGGCTGCGGGACGCCGCGCAGCGGCCGGAGGCGGAGCGCGTGCTGGCCAGGGAGCTGAACACGCAGGTTCACCTCGAAGCCGATCCCGTGGCCCTGACCACCCGCGTCCCCGGCGAGGACGCGGACGCCGGAGCGGAGCGGGCCTCGCGCGCCCTCGCGGCACTGGCCGCGGCCGGCATCGTCGTCGACGACTTCTCCCTCGGCCAGCCCAGCCTCGACGAAGTCTTCTTGGCCCTCACCAATCGCCCGGCGACCGACCAGAACGCGCAGGAGGAGGCGGCATGAGCACCACGACCACCGAGAGCGGCACGTCCTTCGTCCCCGCGGCCGAGACGCTGGGCGCGGTCCTGGCGCCCGGGGCGCGCCCGCCACGCCCCAGCGCGCTGTCGGCCTCGCTGACGTTCGGCTGGCGGGCGATGCTGAAGATCAAGCACGTGCCCGAGCAGCTCTTCGACGTCACCGCGTTCCCGATCATGATGACGTTGATGTTCACCTACCTGTTCGGCGGCGCGCTGGCGGGGTCGCCGACGGAGTATCTGCAGTTCCTGCTGCCGGGCATCATGGTGACGAGCGTCGTGATGATCACGATGTACACCGGGGTCGAGGTCAACAAGGACATCGAGAAGGGCGTCTTCGACCGCTTCCGTACGTTGCCGATCTGGCGGCCGTCGACAATGGTCGGCTATCTGCTCGGCGACGCGCTCCGCTACACGATGGCGGCGACGGTCATCCTCGTGGTCGGGCTGGTGCTGGGCTTCCGCCCGCAGGGCGGCGTCGCCGGCGTGCTGGCCGCCATCGCGCTGCTGGTGGCCTTCTCGTTCGCGTTCTCGTGGATCTGGACGATGTTCGGGCTGCTGCTGCGCAGTGAGAAGTCGGTGATGGGCACCAGCATGCTGGTGCTGTTCCCGCTCACCTTCCTCAGCAACGTCTACGTGGACCCGCAGACTATGCCGGGCTGGCTGCAGGCGTTCGTCGGCGTCAACCCCATCTCCCACCTGGTCAGCGCGACGCGTTCACTGATGGCGGGCAGCCCGGACAGCGGGGAGATCATCTGGGTGCTGGTCTGCGGCGCGGCCTCGATCGTGGTCTTCGGCGCGCTGACCATGCGCCTCTACAACCGCAAGTAGCGACAGCACGCCTGCCAGGCAGACGCTTCCACCGATCACCCTCGAAGCACGACGGGCGCTCGGCCACCGCCCAGGCCCGCCCGGCGACGGGCCTGGACACCGGCCCCGCCGGGGGAAGCGCCTGGTTTGGCAGACAAATGGACGCCAAGGCCAGCCCAAGTGGCGTCCAAGCTGTATTCGGCACGCTCCTCTAGGAAACCGAAGCAGTCGATCCCCTGGGAGGAATCGTGTCTCGAATCAGAACGCGTCTCGCGCTCGCGACCATCGCGTCGGCCGTGGCGGTGCTGGGCGTCTCCGGGGCCACAACCCCCGCTCACGCGGCGGACGAAGAGTGGCCCACCCTGGTCCTGCGCGGCGACGCGGGGTACGAGGGCTCGATCAGGGTCATGCGCGAGCTCGTGTCGAACCCCTACTACGGCTGGGTGTACGTGCCGACCTCCAGTCCCGACCTCGGCGGCTTCAGCGACAAAACGAGTTCCCTGTCCAACAACGACGCGGTGGCCTGGGTGCTGTATGACGACAAGTACTACTTTGACCGGCACTACTGCATTCGTCCTGGTGAGACGGTGCCCAACCTCAGCTCGTCACGGTGGAAGTTCAACGACAAGATCTCGTCGGCCAAGCGGCTGGCCACCGCCAGTTGCGCCGGATACCCGGCGTTCTACAGCACCAGCTGAACAGCGTGAACCGTCACAGGCGCCAGGTGAGGTCGTGCTCGGGCTGGTAGCGGCACGTGGCGCCGGTGGAGACGGCCGCACGCAGATGGGCGGCCATCGCGGGATGAAGCGGATCGAGTTTGCGCAGCACGTCACGGATCCGGGCGGTGACGGCCTTGCGGGCACGCTCGGCCTCGTCACCGAGGCGGCGGTCGCGCCCGCCGAGGCCCGAAGCGGAGCGCAGCTCGGCCAGCAGGGCCGCCCGCTCCCGGTCGAACTCGGCCGCCCTGCCGTCGTCTCCCCGCTCGGCCGCCCGGTCGATCTCCTCGTCGAGCAGGGCGAGCCTGCGCCGGTAGCGCGCCTTGGCCTCCTCGTCGAGGACCGCGTCGCCGCCCATCCCCCGGGCGGCGACGACGAGCTCCCCGCCCTCGGGGTCGAGCAGTCGTACGGCGGGCAGGTCGGCCCCGGGATGGCTCAGCAGGCTGTGCAGGTCGCGCAGCCCCTTGGCGTCGGGCAGGTGGACGGTGTGGCCGCCGAACCCCAGCGTCCAGACCGCGCCGTCCCGCCGGAACTCGGCCGCCTTCGGCGTCACCGGGCGGCCACGCACGGACGCGCGTTCCCGCAGGCGAGCCAGCCGGACGCGCTCCACGACGTGCCGCATGCCGAGCTGGGCCGCTTCGCCCTCCGCGTCGTCCAGCAGCTTCCCGGCCTCCTCCGCGTCGCCCGGGCGGCCCCGCCGCAGCAGCGCCTCGCCGAGATGGGCCCGCGCCTCGACGGACCACGGGCGGGCGAGGAGCAGGTCGGCGGACTGCCAGGCGGCGGTGAACCCGTCGACCGCCTCGTCCCAACGCTCCTGCGCCGCGTCGATCAGAGCGCGCTGGAGGACGACCGGGCCGCCGACGTCCCAGCCGTACATCGAGACCGCCCAGCCGCCGACGTACGGCTCGATCGCGGCCCTGGCCTTCTCGCACAGCTCGGGGTCGCGCGACCAGGCGGCGACCATGGCCTGGAACCGCAGCCACAGAGGCTGTATCGAACGCCGCGGCTCGCCTGCGGCCATCGTGTCGCGCAGGTGGCGCAGCGCGGCGCCGCCGTCTCCCCTGTGCAGCGCGGTCATCGCCTCCAGCAGGCCCGGACAGGGGTGCCGGCTCCTGCGCAGCGCGCGGTGGATCTCGTCCAGGTCGTCGTAGCGGCCCTGGAGCATCCGCACCGCCCAGCGATGGTGATCCAGCATGTACGCGAAGTGGTCGTGCCCGTGCTCGAACCCGTTGAGCTCGTCGAGCAGGGTCTCCGCCTGGTCGAAGTCGCCCATGAGGGCGGCGATGATGCTGCGGTCGCTGACCGTGGCCATGTCGATGCGCGGCAGTTCGGCGCGGCCGCCGAGCACGACGAACTCGCGGAACTGGCCGAGATAGGCGGGGTCGCCCTGCTCGAGGAGAGCCACCCAGCGCAGCGCGGCGGCGATGCTCTCCATCTCCGCGTCGCCCGTGCGGTGGGCCAGGGTCAGCAGTTCCCCGGTGAGCGCCGCCCTCTCCGGCGCGGTGCCCGGCCCCCAGATGGTGTCGTGGTAGGCCCACAGGCTGAGCGCCAGCGCCTCGTCGTCCTCGCCTCGCCGGGCGAGCACGGCGACGTGGATGGCCAGGTCCCGCGCGAGGCGGTCGAGGGAGAGCTCGCCATCGGGGGACCGCCCGTCGCGGACCAGCTCGCCGTGCGCCTCCCGCAGCAGGTCGGCGGCCAGCAGGCCGCTCTCGGCGACGCCGGTCGCGTAGACGGTCAGTGCCACCCGCGCGATCAACTCGGGATCGGCGCTCGCCCGCGCGACGGCGGCCGCCTCCTCGAAGGCACGCCGGCCGCCGTCGTGGTCGTCCCCGCTGTAGAGCTCGCGGCCGAGCTCGAGTGCGATCAGGACACGCCGGCGGGGCTCCCCGGCGACGGCGGCGCGTTCGAGCGCCCTGCGGTAGTGCCCGTGCGCCTCTTCGAAGGCCAGGCGGGCGGCGGCGTCACGGGCCGCGGCGAGCAGCCGGTCCACCGCGTGGCTCGGCTCGACGTGGTCACCGGCGAGGTGGGCGTGCCGGGCCATGTCGGCGGGGAGCACATGCTCGGCGAGGCCGGCGGATCGGCCGACGGCGTGGACGACCGCGGCGTGCCGGCGGGGCGCCGCCTTCTCGTCGAGGGACTCGTAGAGCGTCTGGCGGACCAGGTCGTGCGCGAACGCGAACACCTCCCCGCCACTCGCCCCCTTCGCCACGACGAGCCGGGCGGCCACCGCCTGGTCGAGCAGCCGTTCGACGTGGAGCACGGGAGCGGCGGCGGCGGCGGCCAGCACCTGGCGATGGAACTCGCGGCCGAGCACCGCGGCCGTGACGAGCAGGTCCACGACCGGCGCGGGCAGCAGGGACAGCCGCCGCAGCAGCGTGTCGCGGACACCGGGGGCGATCGTGGTGACGGAACCGCCGCTGCGCCACAGGCGCGCCGTCTGCTCCACGAAGAAGGGGTTGCCGCCGGTGCGCCGGTGCACCTCGGCCACGAGGTCGGCGGACGGGTCGCGGCCGGCCGCGCGGGCCATCAACGCGCCGACCTCGTCCCGTTCGAGCCCGGTGAGGGTCACCGTGGTCGCCCGCGCCGCCAGCGGCAGCACGAGGGGCCGCAGCGGATGGTCGGCCGCCTCCACCTCCACGTCCCGGTAGGTCCCCACCAGCAGCACCCGCTCGAACCAGGTGTGCTGTGCCGCGAACTCCAGCAGCCTGAGCGACGCGGTGTCCGCCCAGTGCAGGTCTTCCAGCACGACCACCAGGGGACGGCTCTGCGACACCGCGACCAGCGCGCTCGTCACCGCGTCGTACAGCCGGAAGCCCTCGGCGGCGTCGCCGCCGGGCGACTCGCCGAGCAGCGCGGCGAGGCCGGCGCCCCCGGCCTCCTCGGCCGCCGCCCACTCCCCCGGCGCGGCACACCGCCGCATCCCCCGCAGGACCTGCACCCACGGCCAGTAGCCCGGGGCGTTGTCGGAGTCCCAGCACGATCCGCCGAGGACCAGCGCGCCCAGGCGCCTGGCCTCCTCCGCCGCGCTGGTGACGAGCGTGGTCTTGCCGATCCCGGCCTCACCGGCCACCAGCATCAGGCCGCCGTGGCTGCCGACCGCGCGGGCGATCTCGGCGCGCAGCATCGCGGCAGGATGCTCCCTGCCGATCAGCCCAGTGGTGAGCTCATTGGTCGCGCCGTCGATTCGCATGCCGTCTCGAAGGTATCCGTCCGCTCCGACAATTTCCCACCGCCGGGTGCGGGCACGTGCCTCAGCCGAAGAACTTCGTCAGGATCTCCGCCAGTGCGGCCGGCCGCTGCAGCACGCCGTGGTCCTCTCCGGGCATCACGGTCAACTCGGCGCCGGGCACGGTCGCCGCGACGGCCTTCGTCCCCTCCGCGAGGTTCGGCGCGGTCTGGTCGCCGTAGACCGCCAGCACCGGCACGCCGATCCCGGCGAGCCGCTCGTACGGCATGACCTGCCAGGGCGCGCTGACCAGCACGTCGTACGGCAGGCTGGGCGCCTTGTCGGCCAGGAACGCCCACTCCGGCCCGGCCTTCATGCCGGCGACCATCTCGGCCGGGACGCCGACCGCCTCGACGAGGAACAACTCGGCCGCGCCGTCGCGGTCCCCGGCGGCCACCAGGGCCTTGAGCCGGTCGTACAGGTCGGCCGGCGGCCTCGGCTGGTTCTCGTCGGCGCAGTACGGCGGCTCGTAGACGGCGACCCGGTCGACCGGCAGCCCGTGCATGGCCCCTTCGAGCACGAGGACGGCGCCGGAGGAGTGGCCGAACACCGAGGCCCGGCCGCCGGCGTGCTCGATGACGGCCGCCAGGTCGTCGACCTCGTTGGCGACCGCGTAGTCCTCGCTCCTGTCGTCGCTGCCCACCCGGCCGCGCCGGTCGTAGGTCACGACGGTGAACGCCGAGGCGAGTTCGGCGCCGAGCCCGGCCACGGTCGAACGGTCGTTGAACGCGCCGCCGACGAGGATGACCGGCGCGCCCTGACCGATCGTGTCGACGGCGAGGGCCGTGCCGTCCGTGGAAGTGATGTTCTCGGTCATGTCCGCCAGCCTTTCAGGGAGCTACCGTCGTGTGAAGGTCATGTGGGTGACGCCGCTGGGGCCTGTCACCGATTCGATCTGGAAGCGCTTCTCGAGTCCCTCGAGCCCGTCCCACAGCCGCTCGCCGCGGCCCAGGGTGATCGGGACGACGGCGATGTGCATGTGGTCGACCAGGTCCGCGGCCAGGAACTGACGGACGGTGGTCGGCCCGCCGCCGATCCGCACGTCCAGGCCGCCGGCGGCCTCGCGGGCCTGGCGCAGCGCCTCCTCGGGGGTGGCGTCGACGAAGTGGAACGTGGTGCCGCCCTCCATCTCCACCGTAGGCCGGGGGTGATGGGTCAGGACGAAGACCGGCGTGTGGAACGGCGGGTTCGGCCCCCACCATCCGGTCCACTCGTGGTCCTCCCACGGGCCGCGCTGGGGCCCGAACTTGTTGCGGCCCATGATCTCCGCGCCGACGCCCTCGTTCCACGTGCGGGCCACGGCGTCCTCGACCCCGGCACCACCGCCCTTCTTCCCGAGCATGTCGCGGAAGATCCGGGTCTCGAAGAACCACTCGTGGAGCCGCCCGCCGGCGTGGCCGAACGGCTCTTCGAGGGTCTGACCCTCGCCGGTGGCGAAGCCGTCCAGGGAGACGGAGAAGTTGTGCACTCTGACGCGGGACATGGCTGATCTCCTGGTTCCGACCAGTGATTGCGGATTGCAATCACTGGAGATGAGCGTAAGCTAGGTGGTAGCAAAACGCAATCACTTCGGAGGTGGCCGTGCGAGAAGGACCGCGATCCGGCTGTGCGATCAACGCGGCGGTGGAGGCGCTCGGGGACCAGTGGAGCCTCATCGTGCTGCGGGACGTGATCTTCGGCGGGCGCCGGCACTTCCGTGACCTGCTCACCAACTCCGAGGAGGGGATCGCGTCGAACATCCTCAGCAGCCGCCTCAAGGCCCTCGTCACCGGTGGTCTGCTGACGCACGAGGAGGCCGGGCGGGGGCGGCGGGGCACCTACAGCCTCACCGAGGCCGGCATCCAGACGGTTCCCGTCATGGTAGCGCTCGGCTCGTGGGGGCTGCGGCACCGGCCGACGACCCCCGCCCTGGCCATCCGGGCGCGGCTGCTCGAGGAGGGCGGCCCGCCCCTGTGGGACGACCTCATGGACGAGCTGCGCGAGGAGCACCTGGGCATTCCCCGTCCCGAGCCCGATCGCCCGCGCGCGTCCCAGTTGCTGCAGGAGGCGTACGAACGCGTCCTGGCGACGTCACCCTGATCACATAGGGTGATCCACGTGACATCTGACCCGCGCGGCCGTGTCGTCGACCTCAGTCATGTGGTCCGGCACGGAATGCTCACCTACCCGGGCCTGCCCGGGCCGGAGATCGGCGACCACCTGACGCGTGAGGATTCCCGCGGGCGCTACGCCCCGGGCACCGAGTTCCACATCGGCCGCATCACGATGGTGGCGAACACCGGCACCTACCTCGACACGCCGTTCCACCGCCTCGCCGACGGCGAGGACCTGGCCCAGGTCGACCTGTCCCGGCTGGTCGACGTCCCCGGTCTGCTGGTCGACGTCTCCGGCTCCCCCCGGCGCGGCATCGGCGCCGACGCGTTCGAGGGCCACGACGTCACGGGGCGCGCGGTCCTGCTGCGTACGGGCTGGGACAGGCACTGGGGCGGCCCGTCCTACGGCGACCCGGGCCACCCCTTCCTGACGGCGGACGCGGCCGCCCTGCTGGCCGACCGGCGACCGGCCGTCGTCGGCATCGACAGCGTCAACATCGACGACATGGCCGACGGACTCCGCCCGGCCCACACCGCCCTGCTCACCGCGGGCGTTCCGATCATCGAGCACCTGCGCGGGCTCGACCGGCTGCCGCACACCGGGTTCCGTCTCCACGCGGCGCCCGTCGCCGTGTCCGGCATGGGCACCTTCCCCGTCCGGGCGTACGCCCTCGTCCCCTGACCGCTTCGTCCGGACCACATCACCCGAACCAGCCTCACGCTGAGCCGTACAGCAATGGGCAGGAGAGATAGGCCGGGCTTAGCTAACTTAGCTAAGGAGGTTGGCGATGTCAGAGGGCGCTACCGAGCAGTACAACATTCACGAGGCGAAGACGAACCTGTCGCGCATCATCGACCGGGTCGAGCATGGCGAGGAGATCGTCATCAGCCGTGCCGGTCGTCCCGTTGCCAAGGTCATTCCCTTCCCGACCAAGGTGAGCCGCCGCGGCAGAGGCTCTTTGAAAGGTCAGCTTCACATGGCCGACGACTGGGACTCGCCTGAGGTCAACGACGCCATTGCCAGGGATTTCGGTCTGCTGCCGTGAAGATGCTCCTCGACACACACGTTGTCCTTTGGTGGCGGCTGATCGCTCAGGCCCGGTTCGAAGGACTCTCCTTGGTTACCAGGGACGGCCAGATCCCCAAATACGACGTCCACGTAGTGGCGGTCTGAACGTGGCCCATCCCCGGCACGAAGGAAGCCGTTGAAGACGCCGGCAGCCTTCATGACGACCCCGTATAAGTGCGCTTCTAAGAAGTCGACTTCTTAGAAGCGCACTTATACAGGAAGCCGTCCTACTGCTCTGGTGCGAAATGGGTGAGGACCTCGGGGTTGGCCATGGCGTCGGGGTTGGCGGCCTTCTCGACCGGGGTGCCGAGCAGGATCTTCCGTACGGGGACCTCCAGCTTCTTGCCCGACAACGTCCTCGGGATGCCGGGGACGACGTGGATCTCGTCGGGCACGTGCCGGGGCGACAACTCGGTGCGCAGGGCCGTACGCAGGCGGGACACCAGGTCGTCGGACAGGGACGCGCCGTCGGCGAGGGTGACGAACAGCAGCAGCCTGCCCTCCTGGCCGAGCTGCCCGGTGTCGATGACGAGGCTGTCGGCGATCTCGTCGAAGCGCTCCACGACGCGGTAGAACTCGCTGGTGCCCATGCGCACACCGCCGCGGTTCAGGGTCGAGTCGGAGCGCCCGTAGATGACGCAGCCGCCGTCGGGGAGGATCTTGATCCAGTCGCCGTGCCGCCAGATGCCCGGGTAGTCGGCGAAGTACGACTCCCGGTAGCGGTCGCCCGAGGGGTCGTTCCAGAACATGACCGGCATGGACGGCATCGGCCGGGTGATGACGAGCTCCCCCACTTCGTCCACGGTCGAGGCACCCGAGGGGTCGAAGGACTCGACGGACGCGCCGAGGCAGCGGCACGGGATGACGCCGGCCCGGATCGGCAGCAGCGGCACCGCGCCGACGAACCCGGTGCACACGTCGGTGCCGCCGGAGAACGAGCCGAGCTGCACGTCGGGCTTCACGTCGGAGTAGACCCAGGCGAACCCCTCGGGTGGCAGCGGCGAGCCGGTCGAGCCGATCCCGCGCAGCCGGTCGAGACCCTCCGGCTTCACCCCGGCCTTCATCGACGCCGTGATGTACGGCGCGCCGGTGCCGAAGTAGGTCACGCCCTCCTCGGCGGCCAGCCGCCACAGCGCGCCGGTGTCGGGGTGGGCCGCGCTGCCGTCGTACAGCAGGACGGTGGACCCCACCAGCAGGCCGCCGATGAGGTAGTTCCACATCATCCAGCCGGTGGTGGTGTACCAGAAGAACACATCGCCCTCGCCGAGGTCCTGGTGGAAGGACAGCGACTTGAGGTGCTCCAGCACGATCCCGCCGTGACCGTGGACGATGGGCTTGGGCAGGCCGGTGGTGCCCGACGAGTACAGCACCCACAGCGGATGGCCGAACGGCACCCGCTCGAACTCCAGCGGCGCGGTCTCGGCGCGCAGGTCGTCCCAGCTCGAACCGTCGTCGATCGCATCGGCGCCGAGGGTGGGGATCCAGACGGTCGCCTCCAGCGTCGGCAGCTTCCCGGCGATCTCGCGCACCACCGCGGACCGGTCGTACGCCTTGCCGCCGTAGCGGTAGCCGTCCACCGCGACCAGCACCTTCGGCTCGATCTGGGCGAACCGGTCGGTCACGCTGGGCGCGCCGAAGTCGGGCGAGCAGGAGGACCAGATCGCCCCGAGCGAGGCGGTGGCCAGGAAGGCGATGAGGGCCTCGGGGATGTTCGGGACATAGGCGGCGACCCTGTCGCCGCGCCCGACACCGAGCCGTACGAGCCCCGCCCGGACCCGGGCGACCTCCTCGCGGAGTTCGCCGAGCGAGTACTGCCAGCGACTGCCCGATTCGTTGCGGAAAATCACCGCCGTCCGGCCGGGGTGGCCGCGCAGGGCGTTCTCGGCGTAATTCAGCGCCGACCCCGCGAACCATTCGGCGTCCGGCATCGTTCCCTGGATGACGGGCCCGTCACCACGTGTACCGACCACACCGAAGTAGTCCCATATCGATGTCCAGAAGTCGGCCGGCGACTCGACCGACCACTTCCACACGTCCTCGTAGTCCCCCGTACGACCCAGTCGTTCCAGGTAACGGGTGATCCGAGCCGCACGTACGACGTCGGGCGTGGGTTCCCAGAGCAGAGCGCCTTCCTCGACCATGCCCCCATCTTGGCGACGCTTGAGCAGCATGTCACCCTTCCGGCCCACATAGAAAGGGTCTGTCATATGTGGGTCCTGAGCTGGTCGATCACCGTCCGGGCAGCGGTCCCGATCGCGGCGTCGGCGCGCGGCTGGTTCTGCGCCGTGCTGAGCGACCGGGTGAACACGGCCACCGCGTAGCGCCCGCCGTCGGGATACTCCACCACCCCGACCTCGTTGCGGAGCGTCGGCAGCGTGCCCGTCTTGCCGCTGACCGCGACGTCGTCGAACGGGAAACCGGAGGCCAGCCGGTGCGGCCACACCTGCAGCGCCATGAGGCGGCGAACCGCCGCGCAGGAGGCCCCGCCCGCCGCCTCGTCCCGCCAGATCATGGCCAGGAGCCGGGTCATCTCGCGCGGCGTGCTCCGGTTGCTCCGCGCCGGGTCGAGCGCGCGCAGGCGCGCCACCACCTCGGGGTCTGCGCACGCCTGGGTCACCGCGGCCTGGTCCGCCACGCCCGCGTCCACCCACAGGCTGGTGAGCATGTCGCGGCAGTCGTGCACCACCCGGCTCGCCGTCAGCCCGAGGCCGTCGAGCAGCGTGTTGACCGCCTCCCGGCCCACCCGGGCGAGCAGCACGTCGGCCGCCGCGTTGTCGCTCACCGCCATCATCAGGTACGCCAGGTCGCGCAGCGACAGTGTGGCGTCGTCCAGCATCGCCGCCAGCCCGGTGCCCCCACCCGTACGGTCCGCGGCCGGCACCCGGACGCGCTCGGCGAGGTCGAGCAGCCCGCGCTCGGCCTGGCGGTGCAGTTCGAGCAGCAGGGGCACCTTGAAGACCGACGCGAGCACCACCGGCTCGTCAGCCCGCAGGCCCACCTCGCGCCCGCTGTCGATGTCGACCGCGTGCAGCCATCCGGTGACCCCCGCGTTGCGGAAGACGCGCTCCACGGGGTTCGTCGCGGGGTTCGTCGCAGAGTTCGTCGCGGGGTTCATGCGAGGAACCCGGTCGCCGGGCGCGGCGCCACCCGCTGCGGAGGCGGGGCGCCTTCGTCCACCATGCCGGCGCCGCCTTTCAGCACCTGTACGGCCACTGTGGTGAAGTCCCGCACGTACGGGCCCGGCTCGGCCCGCCAGGCCGGGGAGCAGCGCCAGGCCAGGGGCGTGCCCGCGAGGGGCCGCCACACCACGCCCGGCACCTCCGCGGGGACGCCGAACGCGACGGCCGTGCCGGACAGGACCAGTCCGAGGGCGAACTCCGCGCGGTCGGTGCAGATGATGTCGGCCGGGACGAAGCCGCCGCGGCGGCAGGTGGCCAGCGTGTCGTCGTACAGGCCGGGCTCGGCGTCCCTAGGGAACAGCACCAGGTCCCGCCCGGCCAGGTCGCCGAGGTGCACGGTCGCCCAGGCGGTCAGCTCGTCGCCCTCGGCCAGGAGTACGCCCGGATGCCGGACGAGCACCGGCCCGTAGGCGAGGCCGTTCGCGGCGACCGGATGCCGCAGCAGACCGACGTCGAGCCTGCCCTCCAGCAACGCGGCGACCTGCGCGGCCGTGCCCATCTCGGTCACCGACAGCCGTACGTCGGGGCGGCGCTCGCGGAACCCCGCGATGAGCGCGGCGAGCACGGCGGCGCCGAGATCGGCGGGAACACCCGCCCGTACGACGGCGGAGTCGCCGCGCGCCAGATCGGACATGAGGTCGCGCATTCGCTCCACTCTGGCGACGATCTCACGGGCCTCCGGCACCAGCAGCCGGCCCGCCTCGGTCAGCGCGACCCGCCGGCTCGACCGATCGAACAGGCGCACGCCCAGTTCCTCCTCCAGACGCCTGATGCGCTGGCTCAGCGGCGGCTGGGCCATCCCCAGCCGCGCGGCCGCGTTCCCGAAATGCAGCTCTTCCGTGACGACGAGGAAGTAGCCGAGATGCCGGACAAGGTCCACGAGCTGGGAGCATATCCGAACCGCACATGAAGCACGTTGATATCCATATTGGACATACTCCCAGCGCATCTGCTGCTCTTGGCGTGCACTCGATTCGAAGGGGGACGCATGCGAGAGCGGAGGCGCTGGCCGTACGTGACCGCGGCGGTGCTCGTGCCGGTGGTGGCCGCGGGGGCCGCCGTGTGGGTGCTGCGCACGAAGGGCTCACCGGAGGAGACCGCGCGGGACTTCCTCGCGGCATGGTCGCGCTCGGACTACGCGGCGATGCGCGCGCTCACCGCCGATCCGCCGGCCGGTTTCGAAAGCACCTACCGCCGATTCCACGACGACCTGAAGCTCACCGGGCAGCGCTTCCAGGTGACGGGCGTACAGGAGGAGACCGTACGGTTCCGTGCCCGGCTGACCGGCCCGCTGCCCGTCTCCTATGACGGCAGGCTGCGGCTGGTCGAGCGCGACCGTTCCTGGAAGGTGGCCTGGACCCCGGCGGCGGTCCATCCCCGGTTGACCGGCGACCTGCGCGCGAAGCTCATCACGGTGCCCGCCGAGCGCGCCCCGATCACCGCCGCCGACGGCACCCGCATCGACACACCCGAGAGCCCCGGCTCCGTGCAGCAGATCGTGGAGGGGCTGCGCGAGCAGTACGGCTCCCGCCTGAACGGCACCGCGTCCGCCCGGGCGGACCTGGTGGACAGCCGGACGGGTTCGAGGGTCGTGACGCTCGCCGAGGGCGGCGCGAAGCCCGGCACGCCGCTGCCGACCACGCTCGACCTGCGGGTCCACCGGGCGGGGGCGCAGGCCCTGGAGGGTGTGGACAAGCCCGCGTCGCTCGTCGCGCTGCGCCCGTCCACGGGCGAGGTCCTCGCGGTGGTCAACAAGCCGGGCGGCTACAACCGCGCCCTGCTCGGCGCGTATCCGCCCGGGTCCACCTTCAAGATCGTGACCGCGTCGGCGCTGGTCGCCGGAGGCGTCACACCCGGCCAGACCGTCGAGTGCCCGGCCGAGAAGACGATCGGCGGCTTCCCGTTCCACAACTCCGAGTTCCACGACTACGGCACGCTGCGCTTCGTCGACGCCTTCGCCCACTCGTGCAACACGACGTTCGGCGACATGGCGGTGCGACGCCTCGGCGCGGACCGCCTGGCCAAGGTGGCCGCCGACTTCGGGTTCGGCGCCCGCATCAAGATCGGGGTGCCCGCCGTGGACGCCGCCTTCCCCGCGCCGCACGACGACACCGATCTCGCGTCCGCCGCCATCGGCCAGGGCCGCGTCCTGGCCAGCCCGCTGAACATGGCCGCGGTCGCCGGCGCCGTCGCCGCGGGCACCTGGCGGCAGCCCCGCCTGGTCCCGGCCTCGCTCGTCCCCGAGGGCGGCACGCCCCCACGCGCGCTGGAGCCCGCGGTGGTGTCCGCGCTGCGCCGCCTCATGCCCGCCGTCGTCAGCGAGGGCACGGCGAGCGGCGTCTCCTTTCCCGCGGACACGGCCGGCAAGACCGGGACGGCCGAGTACGGCTCGGCCGAGGACGGCGAGAACCCGCCCACGCACTCGTGGTTCATCGGCTACAAGGGCGACCTGGCCTTCGCCGTCGTGGTCGAGGGCGGCGGCACCGGAGCACAGGTGGCGGCCCCCGTCGCGGCCCGCTTCCTCAAAGCGCTGTGACGACGCTCAGTACGGCCAGCCGGGGACGTTCAGCCGGACGCGGTAGAGGCCGAAGTTGCCGCTGTTCCCGCCACGGGAGGGTGTGCCCGAGGTGATGTACAGCGTCCGGCCGTCAGGGCCGCCGAAGGCGACGTTGGTGGTGTTCAGCCCGGCGGCGATCGTGCCGAGCTGTACGCCGGACGGAGCGTACACGTGGACCTTTCCGTCGTTGAAGGAGGCCTGGTAGAGGTTGCCGGCACAGTCGATGGTCGCGCCGTCCGAACCGTTCAGGGACGCGAAGTCGGCGCGGGTGCCGACGCTGCCGTCGGGGTTGACGGGCCACTTGTAGACCCGGCCCGTGCCGTTGCCGCCGACGTAGAGCGTCTTGCCGTCGGGGGACAGCACGATGCCGTTCGGCTCCCGGATGGTGTCGTCGATCAGCGAGACGACGCCGTTCTTGACCCGGAACACGCCGGTGCGGCCGGACATCTGGTCGGGCCGGTTGGCGCGCTGGAAGTCGGGATCGGTGAAGTAGACGGTGCCGTCGGCGCCGACGGTGAGGTCATTGGGTGAGTTGAAGGCGCGGCCCTGGTAGGACGAGGCGACCACGCCGCGTGTCCGGTCGGGCAGGCGGAAGGAGGAGACGCTGCGCTGGTCGTGCGTCGCGGCCAGCAGGGTGCCGCCGTCCCGGCTGAGGGCCAGGCCGTTGCTGCCGGAGCCGGGGATGAAGGTTTCGAAGGTGCTCGGCTCGGTGAACCGCAGGACGTCCGCGGGCTGGACGCCTTCCGATCCGGTGCCGTCGCGCATGAGCGACAGCAGCAGGGTCTGGGTGGTGGCGTCCCAGACCGGGCCTTCCAGGAAGTTGAACCCGTCCCGGATCTTGGTGGCGGTCACCGACGACGACGGCAGGGGGTCGGGGTAGGCCGCGCCCGGCGTGCACGGTCCGACGCCGGGGCGCGGCGTGCCCGGTGTGGGGGTGACGGTCGGCGAGGGGGTCGGCGAAGGAGTGGGCGTCGGTGACGGACTGGGTGTCGGCGACGGACTGGGCGTGGCCGTGGGGGTGGGGCTGGGGGTCGGGCTGAGGGTCACGGGACCGCTGCACATGACACCGTTGAGCCAGAAGGTGGTGGGCACGGGGTTGGCGCCGGTGAGGTTCGCGGTGAATGCCGTACCACTGACCGTGGCGTTGGTGGCGATGGAGCCGTTGTAGGACATGCTGGTAGCGGTCACGTGCCTGCCGGACTGCGTCCAGGTGGCGTTCCAGCCGGACGCGATCGTCTGGCCGGAGTCGGGGAAGTCGAACTCCAGCTTCCAGCTGCCGACCGGGTCGCCGAGGTTGGTGATGGCCACGTCGCCCTGGAAGCCGCTGCCCCACTGGTTGACGATTTTGTAGGTCACCTTGCATCCGGCGGCGGCCGCGGCCGGCATCGTCGTCATCGCGACTCCACCGGCGGCGACCAGCGCGGCGGCCAGTCCGGTGGCCGCGACGGTGGCCGCGACGGTGGCGAGACCTCGTCTCATCGGGAAGTCCTTTCGCGAGACGACGACGGGCGACTGCCGCCCACGTCCAGGTGCCGGCCGGGGGCGGGAGGCCACCGGCACGCCACGCGGCGCACCGCCGGCCGCGCGTTCTCGAAATTAGGCGACCGAGTGGGCGACCGCGATCGGTCGCCGGGTACGGCGTTCGCGGTGTGAGACCCGGTGTGATCACCGTTGCGGCGGTGACCGGTCGTGCGCCGCGCCGGTGACCGCCTCAGCCTGGGCGAACGCCACCGCCCGCCCACGCGGCGAGCCGATCGGCGGCCGAAAGGAACCCCGGCCCCGGCGCTGAAACGTTCAGCCCGCGTCGAGCGGCGTCGGGCGGGTGCCCGGGCGGACTTTCCGACGCCCCTGCTGCCTGAGTGGCCGTCCTGCTCCCGCGGCGCGGGCGTGGTGTCATCGCCCGCGCGGTACGGCCGGTGCTCGCCGAGTCCTGGGGTCAGCGGGCCGTACGGTCGGCCGGGGTGGTGAGGCGAGCGACGGCGGCGACGACCTCGGAGGGGTTGGACAGGTCGGGCAGCACGATGTCGGCGCCCGCCTCCTGCAACTCGGCGGTGGTGGACCGGCCCGACGCCACCGCGATCATGGCCGCGCCGCCGATCTTCGCCGCCTGGACGTCACGGGTGGAGTCGCCGATGAGCACGGTGTTGCCGGCGGTGAAGGCGACGCCGTACCCGGCCTTCGCCCGGCCCTGGGCCACCTGCAGCAGGGTGGCCTTCGGATAGACCTCCTCGCCGTAGCCGCCCACCTCGACGTCGATCCACTTGTCCAGCCCGAACGCCTTGAGCTTGTGCACGGCGTTGCTCTTGATGGTGCCGGTGAGCACCGACTGCACGACGCCGTCGAGGCGGGAGACGGCCTTGAGCGCGTCCTTGGCTCCGGGCAGCGCACGGCCGTCCTTGGCCAGCCGGCCGCGCCGCTCCGCGAAGCTGACGGCCAGCGCGTCGATGAACCTGGGCAGGTGATCGTCCTCGACCGCGATGCCGTTGACGGCCAGCGTCTCGAAGATGATCTCCGAATCGGGGCGGCCCGCCGCCGGTGCGAGCTTCACCAGCGGCCGCCCTGTCACCAGCCGGAACGCGTCCGCGTAGGCGTCACGGGTGACGATGGCGACGTCGACGAGCGTGAGGTCGACGTTCCAGAGAACGAGGCGGTTGATCGCGGCCTCCGTGGGGGTGCGGTGTGGATCGTGCTCAGCGTACGGCCCACGCAGGGGTGCCCGCTGTACCCACAACCACCTGGATGACCCCGCCCAGAGCGGACAGAGCGCTAGGTACCGGCCGAAACACGCCCTCACGCCCTCTCCGGGCACCCGTTACACCGGTAGGCGCCGTAACCGGAACCCGGCCCGTGCGGCATGTGGAGTGTCCGCAAATCCACCGCGGGTTCGGCCCGAACCCGCCTTCCCCCCTTCCGCCCGCGCCCCGGCGATATTAATCGTCCACCACTGCGCGAACAAGATATTGACAAGATCTGTCACCGGCGCTTCTCTTAACGATCAGCACCTGTAAACGTTTTTTGCTCCCTCCGCGCGGTTCTTGGCACTCGTCCCACCCTGTCCAGAATGAGGCAGACGTCGTGTACCGAAAGCTGGGTTCTACAGTGCTGGCCGTGGTCCTCGCGGCCGGCCTGACCGTAACTGTCGAAGTGGGACGGGGCGGGACCGCGGCGTACGCCGCTCCCCCTGCCGCCGAGCCCGACCCTCCGGCATCGGCGGAGGAAGCGCCCACGGACGAGGCGGCCGGGCGGGCCGCCCGCGAGACCGGCCGCCCGGTCGAGGTGCTGGCCAAGCGCGGCGAGGATCGGGAGACCTACGCCAACCCCGACGGCACGTTCACCACGGTCGAACATCTGCGCCCCGTGCGGGTGCGGCAGGGCGACTCCTGGGTCGGGCCCGACACGACGCTGGTCAAGCGCCCGGACGGCTCGATCGGGCCTCGCGCGAGCACGGTCGGGCTGTCGCTGTCCGGCGGCGGCGACGCGCCGCTGGCCCGCGTCGCCAGGGCCGGCCGCGAGATGTCGCTGAAATGGCCAGGAGGACTCCCCGAACCCGAACTGCGGGGCGACTCGGCCGTCTACCACGACGTCATGAAGGACGTCGACCTCGTCGTACGGGCCGACGTGGACGGCTTCTCCCACACCCTCGTCGTCAAGACCAGGGAGGCCGCCGCGAACGGCGCGCTGACCCGGCTCACGCTCGGCCTCGGGGGCGCGGGGCTGGGCGTGCGGACGAAGGACGGCGGCGCCGTCGAGGCGGTCGACGCCGCCGGCGGCGGGGCGCTGTTCGAGGCGCCCGCGGCGGTCATGTGGGACTCCGGCGCCCCGGCCCCCGCGCTGAAGGCGGCGACCTCGGCTCCGCTGGAGCGCGGCCCATCCGACACCTCGAAGGTCGCCAATCTCAACGCGGCCGTGGAGGGCGGGAACCTCACGCTCACCCCCGACAGGGCGCTGCTCGACGATCCCGGCACCCGCTATCCCGTCTACATCGACCCGGTGTGGAAGACGGTCAAGGCGTCGGCCTGGGCGTACGTGTCACGCACCTATCCCAGCCAGTCGTACTACAAGTTCGGTGGCAAGGCCGACTCGGGCCTGGGTCTGTGCTCGGGCGACTCGAAGTGCGCGCCGTCCGACGTCAAGCGCATCTTCTACCGCATGCCGACCAGCGCGTACGCCGGCAAGTACATCATCTCAGCCGATTTCGTGGCCAAGGAGACCTGGTCGTACTCCTGCGACGGCCGCACCGTGCAGCTGTGGCGGACCAAGGGGTTCGTCGAGGGCTCGACGTGGAACTCCACCAAGGACAACTGGCTGGAGCACCTCGACACCCGTGACGTGGCCAAGGGCTGGTCGTCCAGCTGCCCGGCCGGCGACGTCGAGTTCAACGCGACGAAGGCCGTCAAGGACGCCGCGGCCGGCAAGTGGTCGACCACGACGTTCGGCCTGCGCGCGGGCTACGAGACCGACGCCTACGGCTGGAAGCGCTTCGCCGACGACGCCTACCTGCGGGTCAACTACAACACCCCGCCCCCGCAGCCGAAGATGTCGAACCTGTCGATGAACCCCGGCGGCACCTGCGTCTACTCCCCCGCCCCCGCCGTGCGTGTGCCCCCCACCATCTCGGCGGTCCTGCACGACGCCGACTCCGCCGACGCCAAGAAGGTGTACGCCGAGTTCGGCGCGACCTGGGACGGCGCGCAGAAGTGGTCGTCGGGCAAGATCGGCCCGAAGACCACCGGCTCGACCTTCCAGGTCACGCTGCCGGCGTCGATTCCCGAGAAGAAGACCATCAACTGGTACGTCCGCACCTGGGACGGCTACCAGTACAGCCCGTGGAGCTACGCGGGCGACGCGACCGCGTGCTACTTCACCTACGACAAGAGCGTGCCGGCGGCTCCCACGCTGTCGTCGACGGCCTATCCGCAGTCGGACCCGGAGAACGAGGCCGACCCCTGGTACGACGGCGTCGGCCGCTACGGCCGTTTCACCGCGGCCTCGTCCTCGGCCGACGTGGTCAAGTACTGGTTCGGCATCAACTCCAACCCGACCTCCGCGAACGAGCGCAAGCCGTCCAGTGCGGGCGGGGCGGTGACCATCGACATCGCGCCCGACCACGCCGGGCCGAACTACCTCACCGTGAAGGCGTTCGACGCGGCGGGCAACTCCAGTGAGATCGGGCGCTACGTGTTCCGTGTGAAGGCGGGCTCCCCTGCCAAGGCCCAGTGGGCGCTGGACGAGCCGATCGACTCCCCGCAGGTGACCGACGTCTCGGGCGCGTACCCGGCGACCGTGTACGGCGGGGTGACGCTCGGGGTGGACGGCGTGTCGAAGACCGCCATGCAGACCAACGGCACCACGGGATACGCGAAGACCGCCGGGCCGGTGCTCGACACGCGCAGCGGCTTCGCGGTGTCGGCCTGGGCGCGGCTCCCCGCGACCAAGCCCACGCACGCCGGGATCGTCGCGACCCAGATCGGGAGCCTGCGCAGCGGGTTCGAGCTGTACTACTCCTCCAGCTACGACCGCTGGGTGTTCAACCGCTACAACAACGACACGACCGACGGCACGATCACCCGGGCCGTCGGCACGGCGGCGCCGCAGGGCGCCGAGTGGACCCATCTGGTCGGCGTGTACGACGCGGTGGCCAAGAACATCAAGCTGTACGTCAACGGCAGCCTCCAGGCCACGACGGCCTACACGACCCCGTGGAACGCCACCGGCCCGGTGCAGATCGGCACGGGCTGGTACGGCAAGCTCGACGCCTTCTTCCCCGGCGAGATCGACGACGTGCGGCTGTTCGACCGCATCGTCACGCCCGAGGAGGTCGGCAACCTGTTCACCCAGCACCCGGTGGTGGCGGCGCGCTGGAAGCTGAACGACTCCGCCTCCGCCGTACGGGCCGCCACCGCCTACTGGAAGATGGACGAGGCGGCCGGGGCCCCGCGCGCGGAGGAGACGGGCGGCGCCTACCCGGCCGGTCCGCAGGGCGGCGTCACGTTCGGCGCGGCGGGGCGGTTCGGCAAGGCCGTGCGCCTCGACGGCACGACCGGCTATCTCAAGACCGGCGGCCCGGTCCTGCCCGACACCACCAAGAGCTTCTCGGTGTCGGCCTGGGCGAAGCTCCCGGCGACCAAACCGACCCACGCCGCGATCATCGCGACACAGGCCGGCTCCCGCCGCAGCGGGTTCGAGCTGTACTACTCGTCGTACTACGACCGGTGGATCTTCAACCGGTACGACAAGGACAACGACGACGACGTGATCACCCGGGCGCAGTCCTCGGCCGTGCCCGAGGGCGGTGTCTGGACACACCTCGCCGGTGTGTACGACGCGGCGAACAAGCAGATCAGGCTCTACGTCAACGGCAAGCTCAACTCCACGACGGCCTTCACCACGCCGTGGAAGGCCACCGGCCCGGTGCAGATCGGGGCCGGCTGGTACGGCACGCTGAAGTCCTACTTCCCCGGCGACATCGACGACGTGCGGCTGTACGACCAGATCGTCAGCGACTCGGAGATCGCGACGCTGGCCTCCGGCGCCTCGCTGACCATCGCCGCCGACGACGGCCCGTCCGGGCGCCACGTCACGCTGAACGGCAACGCCAGGATCGACCAGGGAGCCGGCTGGGTCGGCACCCCGCCGGGCGGCCTCGCGCTGGACGGCGACGGCGACTACGCCGCCACCTCCGTCCCGGTCGTCCGCACCGACGAGAGCTTCACGATCGCGGGCTGGGTGACCACCGCGGGACGGCCGTCCAGGGCCGCGGCGGTCTTCAGCCAGGAGGGCTCGGTCAACAGCGCGTTCACCCTGCGCTACCGGCCCGACCCGGCCGACCCGGCCAACGCGGGCGGATACCAGATCGAGATGCCGGACAAGGACGCGACCGGCGCGGCCCGGCCGACCGCCGAGCACTCGGCCTTCCAGTCCGGCTTCGACTGGGACCACGTGGCGATCGTGTACGACGCCTTCCAGGACGAGATGCGGCTCTACGTCAACGGCGAGCTCGAACAGGTCGAGGACACGGTGTCCTGGCGCCACAACGTGCTCGGCTTCAACGCCGGCAAGGGGCTCCAGCTCGGCCGCACCAAGGCGGACGGCGCGTGGGGCGAGTACTGGCCGGGCGTGATCGACGACGTCTGGGCCTTCCAGGGCATCGCGACCGAGGAACAGATCCAGATGCTGGCCGGCGGCACCGAGCTGGCCACCGACACCGGCCTGTAGAGAACCGGCGACTCGAAATCGAAACCAGGCCCGGCCGCCACGCGGCGGCCGGGCGGGAGGTTGCGCATGTACGGGTTCCCCCACCCGAAGCGGTTCAGCCAGCGGTTCAGGCAGCGGTCGAGGCAGCGGTTCAGACGCGGGGTCGCCGCGGTCACGGCGCTCGCCACCGTCGCGGCGTCCCTGGTCGCCCAGCCCGCCCAGGCGGCGGCCCCGGACGCGGGACGCCCGGAGGTGAACAGCGCCGAGCGCGTGGTCCGCGGCGAGACGCTGGGCGTCAAGCCCCGCCGCCCCGACCCGGCCGGCGCCCCCGCCACGCGGCCACGCCCGTCCGGCGAGGTGAAGGTCACCTCCCCCGGCGCCGTGCGGATGCTCGACCGCGCCGCCGCCGAGCGCGCGGGCGTCGACGGCGCCCTGTTCACCCTCGCCCCCGCCGAAAACACGGCCGCCAAAGACACACCGACCAAGGACAGTGCCGCCAAAGACAGTGCCGCCAAAGACGTCGCGGCCGGCGGCACGACGAGTGTCACGGTCGACTACTCGGCCCTCGCCGACGACTTCGGCGGCTCGTACGGCAGCCGGCTGCGGCTGGTCCGGCTGCCCGCCTGCGTGCTGACCACCCCCGACCAGCCCGCCTGCCGTACGGAGACGCCGGTCCGCGCGCGCAACGACGCGGCGAAGGGCACGCTCACCGCGACCATCCCGGCCGCCCCGCAGGCGGCACCGGCGACGGGGACGGCGGCCCTCGCGGGAGAGCAGGCGACCGTGCTGGCCGCGGTGTCCGGCGACTCCAGCGACAAGGGCGACTACAAGGCCACCAAGCTGTCGCCGTCGGCCACCTGGACCGTGGCCGAGCAGTCGGGCGACTTCTCCTGGTCGTATCCCCTGCGGGTGCCGCCGGTCCCCGGTGAGCTGACGCCCAAGGTGGAGATCGGCTACTCCTCGGGCGCGGTGGACGGCCGCACGTCCAACACCAACAACCAGCCGTCCTGGGTGGGCGAGGGCTTCGACTACTGGCCCGGCTACATCAAGCGCGCCTACAAGCCCTGCGCGGACGACGGGGCGCCGAAGGACCAGTGGGGCACCCCGCCCGGCGACCAGTGCTGGGCGTACGACAACGCCGTGATCAGCTGGAACGGACGCGGCGGCGAGCTGATCCAGGCCTCCGACGGCACGTGGCGGATGAAGAACGACGACGGCACCCGGGTCGAGCGCCTGAAGGACACGGCCAAGGCCAACGGTGACGACGACGGGGAGTACTGGAAGCTCACCACCCCCGACGGCGTGCAGTTCTTCTTCGGGCTCAACCGGCTGCCCGGCTGGAGCAGCGGCAAGCCGGAGACGAAGTCGGCCTGGACCCATCCCGTGTTCGGCGACGACGCGGGCGAGCCGTGCCACGCCTCCACCTTCGCCGCCTCGTGGTGCCAGCAGGCCTACCAGTGGAACCTCGACTACGTCGTGGACCCGCGCGGCAACGCCATCACGTACTACTACCAGCAGGAGGGCAACCACTACGGCCGCAACCTCAAGCCCGAGGACGAGACGCCGTACGTGCGCGGCGGCTGGCTCGACCGCATCGAGTACGGCCAGCGCTCCGACACGCTCTTCACCGCCAAGGCCCCGGCGCGCGTGGTGTTCGGCGTCTCAGAGCGGTGCCTGAAGACCGACGCCTTCGACTGCGACCCGAGCAAGATCGGCTCGAACCCCACGAAGTGGCCGGACGTGCCGTACGACCTGAACTGCACCGCCGGCACCGAGTGCAAGGCGACCCACGGAACGCTCGCGCCCACGTTCTGGTCCCGCAAGCGGCTGACCGGCGTCACCACACAGGTGATCAAGGCCGACGGCGGCTACCGTGACGTCGACAACTGGACCCTCGACCACCTGTGGGGCGACGCGGACATCGACCAGGCCCTGCTGGTGAAGTCGATCGCGCACACGGGCCGCGCGACCGGCAGCCCGGTGACACTGCCCTCGGTCACTTTCAACCACGTGCAACTGCCCAACCGCGTGGACAAGCAGGGCGACGACATCCCGCCGTTCGTCAAGTACCGCCTCGGGGCGGTCTACGACGAGTCGGGCGGGCAGATCGACGTCAACTACTCCGACGCCGACTGCGCGCTCGGCTCGCTGCCCACCCCGGAGACCAACACCCGGCGCTGCTTCCCGGTGAAGTGGACGCCCGCCGGGTACGAGGACCCGATCACCGACTGGTTCCACAAGTACGTCGTCACCCAGGTCGTGCAGAGCGACCGCACCGGCGGCTCCCCCGACGCGCTGACGACGTACGAGTACCTCGACGGCGCCGCCTGGCACTACGACGACGACGACGGCATGACCAAGGAGAAGTACAAGACCTGGTCGCAGTGGCGCGGCTACGGCCGCGTACGGGTGCGGACCGGCGGCTGGAACGACCTGCGCTCCCAGGTCGAGACGCGCTACCTGCGCGGCATGAACGGCGACCGGGCCGGGCCCGGCGGCGGGACCAAGAAGGTCACGGTCTCCGACGGCGAGGGCGGCAGCGCCGTCGACGAGGACCCGCTGCAGGGGTTCGAGCTCAAGCGGACCGAATACGAGGGCGTGGACGGCGCGGTCGCGGTCAAGACCGTCAACACCCCGTGGTACCAGGAGACGGCCAAGCGCACCCGGAGCTGGGGCACCGTCACCGCCAACATCGTCAACGTCGCCAAGACGCACACGTGGACCGCGATGGACGGCGGCGGCTGGCGGGAGACCGAGAGTGCGACCAAGTACGAGCCCGTCGCCGGTCTCACCACCCAGGTGGACGACAAGGGCGACCTGTCCACCACCGCCGACGACCGGTGCACCCGCACCACCTACGCCCAGAACACCGGCGCCTGGATGCTGAGGTATCCGTCCAGGGTGGAGACCGTCGCGGTGGCGTGCTCGGCCACCCCCGACCGGTCGAAGCAGGTCGTCGAGGACGACCGCACCTTCTACGACAACGGCGCCTTCGGGGCCGCGCCCACCAAGGGCGACATCACCCGTGTCGAGACGATCGCCGCGCACGACGGCACCACCGCGACGTACGTCGCCAAGGAGATCTCGACGTACGACGCCTACGGCCGCGAGCTGACCACCAAGAACGCGGCCGGCCACGTCACGACCACGGCCTACACCGACACCGGCGGGCTGAACACGGGTGTGAAGGTCACCGGGCCGCCGGTGGTCCCCGGCGACTCCTCGACGGCCCACGTCACCAGCCAGGAGAAGGACCCGGCGTACGGGTTCGAGACCGTCAAGATCGACGCCAACGGCAAGCGCACCGACCTGGAGTACGACGCGCTCGGCCGCCTGCTGAAGGTGTGGATGCCCGACCGGTCGAAGGCCGCGAGCCAGACGCCGAACCTGGAGTTCGGCTACCGCATCGTGGACGGCGAGATCGTCGCCATCGGTACGAAGAAGCTCGACGCCGAGGGCGGCCAGACCCCGCCGACGTACGAGCTGTACGACGGGCGGCTGCGGCTGCGCCAGACCCAGGAGCCGGGGCCGGACGGCGGCCGCCTGGTCAGCGACAAGTTCTACGACTCCCGGGGCAACGTGGCCCGCGAGTACGGGCAGTACTACTCGACCGCGGCCCCCTCGACCAAGCTGTTCGGCGCGTACGACGGCGACGTCGAGTCGCAGAAGGTGTTCGACTACGACGGCCGCAACCGGGTCACGCTCGAACGGTTCCTGGTCGGCAACGGCGAGACCAAGGAGAAGTGGCGCACGGTCACCAGCTACGGCGGCGGCCGGGTCACCGTGGACCCGCCGACGGGCGACACGCCGGTGACCACGCTGACCGACGCCCGCGACCAGATCGTCGAGCTGCGTCAGTACAAGGGCGACTCGCCGACCGGCGACTACGACAAGACGACCTACACCTACACGCCCGCCGGCAAGCTCTCCACCGTCAAGGACCCCGCGGGCAACGTGTGGACCCACTTCCACGACCTGCGCGGGCGGGAGACCGAGGTCCGCGACCCCGACAAGGGGACGACGAAGACGACGTACGACGACCTCGACCACGTGCTGACCACCACCGACGCGCGCGGCAAGAAGATCTTCAACGTCTACGACTCCATGGGCCGCAGGACGGAGACCCGCGAGGGCTCGGCGACCGGACCGCTGATGGCGTCGTGGACCTACGACACCGTGCGCAAGGGCCAGGCGTCCAGCGCCACCAGGTACGTGAACGGCCAGGCGTACACGACCACGTTCAACGCCTACGACAACCTCTACCGGGCCATCCGCACGACCGTGACGATCCCGTCCGCCGAGGGCGCGCTCGCGGGCAGCTACGTGTTCGACACGCGCTACAAGCTGGACGGCACCGTGCAGTCGGCCACCTATCCCGACGCCGGCGGCCTGCCCGCCGAGACCGTCGTCTACTCCTACGACGACCTGCGCCGGCCCACCACCATGTCGGGCCTGTCGCCTTACGTCACCGACTCGATCCACAGCCTCACCGGCAAGCCCGAGCAGTACGAGCTGTCGACCGGCGGCAAGAAGACCTGGTTCACCTACTCCTACGAGTACGGCACGCAGCGCCTCCACTCGTCGCGGGTGGACCGCGAGGACGTGCCGGGCGTGGACCGCGACGCCACCTACACCTACGACGCCGTGGGCAACGTCGTGTCGATCTCCGACGTGTCCCGCGGCGGCACCGACATCCAGTGCTTCGGCTACGACTACCTGCGCCGCCTCACCGAGGCCTGGACGCAGGGCACCCGGTCGTGCGCGGGCACGCCGAGCGCGAGCGTCGTCGGCGGCGTCGCGCCCTACTGGCAGTCGTTCGGGTACGACGTCACCGGCAACCGCACGAAGGAGGTCGAACACGGCGTCGGCGGCGCGGCCGACACGACCCGGGCCTACGACTACCCGGCCCCCGGCTCGCCGCATCCGCACGCCCTGTCCGGCGTGACCCAGACCGGCGGCGCGGGCGCCCGCACCGAGTCCTACGCCTACGACGAGACCGGCAACACCACCGGCCGCGCGATCGGCGCCACGTCCCAGACGCTGGAGTGGGACGTCGAGGGCCACCTCGCCAAGGTGACCGAGGGCACGAAGGTGACCTCCTACCTGTACGACGCCGACGGCAACCGGCTCGTCCGGCGCGACCCCGGCGGCACCACGCTCTACCTCCCGGGGCTGGAGCTGCGCCTGGACAAGGCCACGGCCAAGGTCCAGGCGACCAGGTACTACACCCACGACACCGTGACGGTCGCGGTGCGCACCACCGCGGGCGTGAAGTTCCTGGCCGCCGACCAGAACGGCACGGCGGAGCTGGCGATCGACGCGGCGAACCAGTCGCTGACCCAGCGCCGGTTCAAGCCCTTCGGCCAGCTGCGGGGATCGCCCCCGGGCTCCTGGCCGGGCGAGAAGGGCTTCGTCGGCGGCACCGTGGACGACTCCACCGGGCTCACCCACCTCGGGGCGCGCGAGTACGACCCGGCCACCGGCAGGTTCATCAGCGTCGACCCGATCATCGATCCGCACGACCCGCAGCAGATGAACGGCTACGCCTACGCCGGCAACAACCCCGTCACCTTCACCGACCCCGACGGCAAGTTCTGGGGCAGCTGGCTGGCGATCATGCTGGCGCTCCTGCGGGCCCTGCTGGCCGTCCTCAACCACGGCGGCGGTGGGGGCGGTGGAAACCACCACGGCGGTGGCGGCGGTGGGAGCCACGGCGGCGGTGGATACACCGGCGGTGGGGGCGGCGCCCCGCACCGCTCCGGCCCGAGCTTCGGCTCCACGGTGAAGAGCAACACCCTGGCCAGCGTCGACCCGCGCAAGTTCACCGCTCTGGGCTGGCTGGCGTACGGGCTGGGCGGCCCCGCGGACATGCTCAACACCTGGGGGGAGAACTTCAAGGAGAGCCGCCGCGTCATGGCCGGCCTCTACAAGCTCAAGTCGGTCAGCTATCCGGAGGGCAACTGGCTGACCAAGTGGCTGTGGAAGGGGCTCAGCAAGTGGTACGACGCGAAGGCAAACCGGATCGAGGCGCGCGGCATCAAGTGGGGCGGCCGGCTCGGTAAGGCGGGCAAGTTCGTCGGCAGGTTCGGCGTCGTCGCCACCTTCGCCGACGGCGCGCTCACCCAGTGGAGCAGCGACTCGGGCAAGGACGTCAACACCGGTGAGAAGATCGCGCGGGCGACCATCCGCGGGGCGGCGGTCGCGGGCGGCTCCTACGCGGGCGCCACGATCGGCGCGGCGGCGTGCAGCCCGGGCGTCGTGCTCGCCGCCGTCTGCGGCGCCGCGGGCGCCTACATCGGCGGTATGGTCGGCGGCGTCGTCGGCGACACCGCGATCGCCGCGTACGACCACATGCGCAAGCCGGTGGTGAACACCGTCAAGTCGGTGGGGTCGGGTATCAAGAAGGGATGGAAGAGTCTCTTTGGTTAGCATGACGGGCGCCCTGGCCGACACGGCCGGCCTGGTGGCCGCCCCGGACGAGGTCGCGGGCTACCCGCACGCGCCGGTGTGGGCGGTGCTCGCCGCCGCCCTGCTCGCGATCCTCGGCTTCGTCAACCACGTCAGGTTCGTCCGAAGCGGGGCCGGCAGCACCTGGGCGGCCCGCTACTTCGACACCGACAACCCGAAGGAGCTGCGCAACCTGCCGTTCGCGCAGCTCCCCGGGGCCGTCATGCTCGCGATGTGGGCCGTGATGCTCGCCTACACCCGGGTCTCCGGTCAGGAGACCTGGGACGCGATCATGGGCCTGTTCCTGTTCGCCTCGTTCGTCGTCGGCGGTGTGGCCGTCAAGCGGCTCTACCGGCCGCCGCGCAGGGCCAAGCCCCGATGGCTGCTGGAGGAGGAGGAACGCCAGGCCCGCCGGGACGCGTGAACCCGAGTGGCTTTCCGGCGGCTCGCCGTCGGAAGCCACCGGAAGCCGCCGGGTAGCGGGCCGGGTGGCGGCCGTCAGACGAGGTCGAGGGCGTTGGCCAGCGAGTCCACCACCGGGACCCCGACGCCCTCCAGCTCCGACCGCCTGGTCATGCCGCCGGTGTAGAGGATCGCGCGGGCGCCGACGTGCTGGGCCGCGTGGGCGTCGTCCACGCTGTCACCGATGACGACGACCTTCGCCGAGTCGACACCGAGCGCGCGCAGGTGCTCGACCATGTGCTCGGCCTTGTGGCCGCCGGTCGCCGAGCGCGAGCCGTCGATCCGGGTGAAGTGGCCGTCGATGCCGAACTCGCCGGTCTTGCGGACCAGCCTCTCGTGGCCCCACATGGACAGCAGCGACTGCGTGCGGCCCGCCTCACCCCAGGCGCGCAGGCTCGACAGCGCCCCCTCGGCGAGGCTGCACGCCTCCATCAGCCGGTGGTAGTGGTCGTGGAAGCCCGCGTCGAGCAACTCCCATTCGCCCTCCCTGAGCGGCCGGCCGAGCATCCGCTCGTACGCCACCCAGATGGGGCGGGTGTACACCTCGCGGAAGCCCTCCGCGTCGTACGGCCCCAGGCCGTACGACTGGAAGAGCTCGTTGGTCGCGCCGACGACGGCGTCGATGTCGTGGAAGAGCGTGCCGTTCCAGTCCCAAACAATGTGTGTCATCGTGTCTCCCAGCTTAGACGCCGGGTGTGACATATCCATGAACGCCGTGGGTCAGGTGAGCAGATCCGGGATCTCCTGTGTGGCGTACCACAGCAGTTCGTGGTCCTCCGCGCCGTCCACGACGAACCGCGCGTCGTCGTCCCCGGCGTCGGCCGACGGCAGCGCGGCGATCGCGGCCTCCACGTCCGGCACGGCGTCCGGGTCGTCCACGTGCACCGCGGCGACCAGCCGCAGCGGGACCGCCTCCAGCACCCGCACGCGGGCGCGCTCCTCCAGCTCGGCGCCGGCCTTCACGGTCTCGTCGGGCACCTCGGCCGCGATCACGATCCGCCGCGCGGCCACCTCGACGCCGTCCTTGCGGTCGGCGGCCAGCATGCGCAGGGAGGCCCGGGCGGCCTCGGTCAGCGCGACGTACTCCAGTTCCTCGGTGTCCCCCGAGACGTACCACTCGATCAGAGCGGGGGTGACCGCGAAGCCGGTCAGCGGGGCCGGACCCAGCTCTCCCGCGGCGACGACGCGCGCCAGCGCGGGAATCGTGGACGGCAGATACACGCGCATGCGTTCCTCGACTCGGTGTGAATGTGCGGGCGGGCGAACTACAGGCGGGCGGTGCCGGTCTCGCGGAGAGGCAGGCCGAACAGGCGCTCCAGCTCGGCGATGGTCGCCGCGGGCTCGTTGTGGTGGACGCCGACCAGGCCGATCGCGCGGGCGGCCAGGATGTTCGCCTCGATGTCGTCGACGAACACGCACTGTCCCGGCTCCAGCCCCAGCAGGCCGAGCGCGTGGTGGAAGATCCGCTCCTCGGGCTTGCGCATGCCGACCTCGCCCGAGATGACGACCGCGTCGAAGATGGCCTCCCAGCCCTCACGCGCGTAGTGGTCGCCCCAGGAGTTGGACAGCAGACAGGTGCTGTAACCGCCCGCGCGGGCCAGTCGCAGCATCTCGTTCATCTCCTCGACCGGCCGGAAGCCGGCGAACATCCGGGCCAGCAGGCCGTCGGCCTCCGGCGGCCCGCCGTCGAGGGTCACCAGCCGGGCCGCCAGGGCGCGCTCGAACTCGAGGACGGGGATCTCGCCCCGCTCCAGCGCGTGGATCGGGTTCTCCACGCCGGGCTCGGCGCCCGCCCGGTACGCCTGCGCGACCAGGGCGCGCATCACCTCCCGGTAGTGCCGGGGGTCGATCCGGTCGGCCTCGATCCACTCCGCGACGGACTCGGCCAGGCTCGTGGTCAGAACCCCGCCCCAGTCGATCAGCACACCCTTGAGCACCGCGCCTCCCAGCCGACGTGCCTCAAATACTAGGCCGCCCGGCCCGCCCGCCTGCTCATCCGGCGGCCGCGAAGACGCGTTCGGCGATCCTGAGGTGCGCGGCGGATCTCAGCGCGCCGGGATCGGTGTGGATCGGGCCGAAGACGCCGCGTTTGTCCTTCAGCCGCAGGATCCGCAGCACCGACTCGTCGATCCTGCGCTCGGAGATGCGTCCCGACTTCACCGCGTCGAGGACGGCGTCGTACGCCTTGGGCAGGTTCGGCGGCATGAGGAGGATGTCGGCCCCGGCGAGGACGGCCCGTACGGCGACCTCGGTGTCGCCGTACTTCTTCCGCACGCCGGCCATGTCGAGCGCGTCGGTGCTGATCACGCCGTCGAAGCCGAGCTCCTCGCGGAGCAGGCCGGTGAGGATGCGGGGGGACAGCGTCGCGGGGTCGCCCGCAGGGTCGAGCTTCGGCATCACCACGTGCGCCGACATGATCGCGTCCACGCCGTGCTCGATCGCCGTGCGGAACGGCGGCGCGTCCAGCTTCCGCCACTGCGCCTTCGAATGCGTGATCACCGGCAGGCCCGTGTGGCTGTCGACCGAGGTGTCCCCGTGGCCGGGGAAGTGCTTGGCGACCGAGGCCACGCCCGCCTCCTGGAAGCCGTCGACGGCCGCCCCGACCATCGCGGCCACCTTCTTCGGGTCGGAGCCGTACGCGCGGGGGCCGATGACGGGGTTGCGGGGGTTGATGTTGACGTCGGCGACCGGCGCGAAGTCGAGCGAGATGCCGAGATCGCGCAGTTCCGTACCGGTCACCCTGGCGACGTCGCGTGCGTTCGCCGTCTTGCCGGTCGCGCCGATCTGCGACGCGCCGGGGAGCTTGGTGACGAGCGGCTTGAGCCGGGAGACGAGGCCGTTCTCCTGGTCCACGCCGATCATCAGGGGCGCCTCGCCCGACCTGGCCGCCGCCTCGCGCAGGCCGGTGGTGAGCGCGGCGACCTGGCCCGCGCCGGAGACGTTGCCCGCCCAGTCGAACAGGATCACCCCTCCGGGGCGGAACTTCTCCACCACCTCCGCCGGTGTCGCCACGCCGTATCGTGCCTCGTTCTCCTTGCTCGCCGCCCCGGCCTTCGGGCCCCAGACGACGATGGTGAACAGCTGCGCGACCTTGTCCCGCAGGCTCATGGCCGCGAGCGTCCGTTCGGCCCGGTCGGCGGAGGGCCGGGCCGCGGGCGACGCCGACGGGGACCCGGCCCCGGACGGCGACGGCGCCGCCGACGACGGTGCCGCCGACGACGCTGCCGGGGACGCTGCCGGTGACACGGCCGCGGGGGACACGGACGAGCACCCGGTCACGAGAAGGGCGAGCATGACGACACCGTGTCTGATTCGTGGCACGTTCTTTACCGTATCCGTGCCCCGGGGGCTACCGGGCCCGGACCGGGTATGCCGGAGAGTCAGAGCGCGAGCGCGTCCAGGCCCGGCAGCTGCGCGCGAGCTGCCGCTTTGGCGTCCGGCGCCGAGGTGGCCGAGCGCGCCGCGGCGGCGGCGTCGCGGCACTGCGCGAGCGTGTGCCGCGACAGGGCCGCGCGCACCCAGGGCAGCGCGGGAGCGCCCATGGACAGCGAGGTGACCCCCATGCCGACGAGCACGCAGGCGAGCACCGGATCGGCCGCGGCCTCGCCGCAGACCCCGCAGCCCTTGCCCGCCGCGGAGGCCGCCGAGGCCGCCATCGCGATCAGGTCGAGCACCGCGGGATGCCACGGGTCCTGCAGCCCGGCGACGGCGCTGACCTGGCGGTCGGCCGCGAGCGCGTACTGCGTGAGGTCGTTGGTCCCGATCGAGAAGAAGTCGACGGCCCGGATGAGGTCCGCCGCCCGCAGCGCCGCCGACGGCACCTCGATCATGATGCCCGCGCCGGCGAGCCCCGCCGTACGGCAGGCCTCGGCGAACCACTCGGCCTCCTCCACGGTGGCCACCATGGGCGCCATGACCTGCACCTTGGCCGAGACGCCCGCCGCGGCCCCGGCCAGCGCGCCCAGCTGGGCGGTCATGATCTCCGGGTACCGGCGGAACATGCGCAGACCGCGCTCGCCGAGCGCCGGGTTCGGCTCCTCCTCCGGAGGCGGCAGGAACGCCAGCGGCTTGTCGGCGCCGGAGTCGAGCGTGCGCACCACCACCCGGCCCTCCGGGAACGCCTCGAACACCGCCCGGTAGGCCTGCTCCTGCTCGCTCCCCGACGGCGCGGTCTCCCGGTCGAGGAAGAGAAACTCGGTGCGGTAGAGACCGACGCCCTCGGCGCCGTTGGCCAGCGCGCTCTCCAGATCGCGGGGGCCGCCGATGTTGGCGAGCAGGGGCACGGGGTGGCCGTCGGCGGTCGCGCCGGGGCCGGTGGCCGCCGACAGCGCCGCGCGCCGTGCCTCGTCAGCGGCGCGGGCCTCGGCCACGCGGGCCTGGCCGGGCGCGAGCAGCACCTGTCCCGAGGCGCCGTCGACCAGCACGGAGGTGCCGGGGGCGATCGCGGTCGCGCCGGCGCAGCCCACGACGGCGGGCACGCCCATCGAGCGGGCGAGGATCGCCGTGTGGCTGGTGGGCCCACCCTGCTCGGTGACGAACGCGGCGACCACGTCCTTCGACAGCAGCGCGGTGTCGGCCGGGGCGAGGTCCTTGGCGACGAGCACGAACGGCTCATCGGCGCCCGTCGGCACGCCGGGCATGGGCAGGCCGGTGAGCACGGCGATCACCCGGTCGCGGATGTCGTCGAGGTCGGCCACGCGCTCGGCCAGGTAGCCGCCGGCCGCCGCGAGCAGGTCCCGATACTTGCCGAACGCGTCGAAGACGGCGCGCGGGGCGGCCACGCCGCGGTCGACGAGCTCGCCGACCTCCATGGCCAGGCTCGGGTCGCGGGCCATCAACGCCTGCGCGCCGAGCACGTCCTGTGCCTCGCCGCCCGCCCTGGCGCCGCGCGCCTCCAGGTCGGCGGCCACCTCCTCGACCGCCCGTCCGGCGCGGGCGCGTTCGGCGGCGGCGTCGCCGTCGTGGCGCGCGTCCTTGTCGGGCTCGGGGATCTCACCCACGAGCACATGGACCGGGCCGTACCCGGCGCCGGGGCTGACCCCCGTACCGGCAAGCACAGTGCCGGCCAGCGACCGCGTGCCGTCGTCGTCCCCCACCGTCGTCCCCGTCTTCCGCTGCCCGTCCATCGGCGTCAGGAGGCCGAGGCGATCTGGGCGAGCTCGTCGAGCAGCTCTTCGGCGCCCTCGCCATCCGCGCTGATGACGATCGACTCCCCCTGCCGTACGTCGAGCGCCAGAACCGACAGGATGCTCTTCGCGCTCACCGGCGCGCCGCCCGCCTTCGCGATGGTGACGTCGAAGGGCACCTTCGCCGCGGTCTGCACGAACGTCGCCGCCGGCCGGGCGTGCAGCCCGACCTCGGACGCGACGCTGACTGTGCGTTCGGCCACGTTTCCTCCTCCTGGGGCGGTGGTCTAGACCGCCGGTAGTTCCGTCAAAGGCCAGTCAATACCCGACATATCGGGGATTACCAGATCCGCGTGCGACAGTTCATCCGGATGATGGGTGGTGGCCACCGCGACGCAGGTCATACCCGCGGCCCGGGCCGCCGCGATTCCGGCGAGCGAGTCCTCGAACACCACGCACTTCGCCGCGTCCACCTGGAGCAGGTCGGCCGCCAGGAGATATCCGGACGGATCGGGCTTGCCCACGCTCACGTCCTCGGCGGAGACGATGGTCCGTACCACCTCCACGACGCCGATGTCGGTGAGCCGTTCCACCGCCCACCATCGCTGGGCCGAGGTGACCAGGGCCAGCGGAGCGCCCTGCTCCGCGACCCGGGACACCAGCTCGGCCGCCCCCGGGACCGGCACGATGCCGGGCAGATCCGGATGGTCGTAGTAGGAGCGGATCTCCTCCATCACGACCTCCGGATCCGTCCCGGGCAGCACCTCGGGAACGACGTCCACCCCGCGGCGGCCCATGACGCGCCGCAGCAGCGTCTCGTCGTAGAAGATCCCATGGTTGTCCAGGAGCATCCGCCACAGGGCCAGGCTGCGGATCTCCGTGTTGATCAAAGTGCCGTCCAGGTCGAAGAGCGCGGCCTCCATCACTGGTCACGACCACTCGAACAGCGCGTCGCCCGCGTTCACGCCGCCCTCGGCGACCTTCCCGACCGCGCCGGCCGGCGCGTCGAGCGCCACCACCGGGCAGACCGGCGAGCGGCCGCCGGCCTCGATCGCGGCGGGGTTCCAGGCCACTACGGGCTGCCCCGCGCCGACGCGGTCCCCCTCGGTCGCGAGCAGGCGGAAGCCCTCGCCCTTGAGTTGCACGGTGTCGATGCCCAGATGCACCAGCACGCCCCTGCCGTCATCCCCCACCACGACGTACGCGTGCGGGTGCAGCTTCACGATCGTGCCGCTGATCGGGGCCACCGCCTCGACGGGCCCGCGTACGGGGTCGATCGCGGTCCCCGGACCGACCATCGCCTGGGAGAACACCGGATCCGGCACGGCGGCCAGCCCGATGGCCGCCCCCGCGACCGGGGCGAGAACAGTCGTCAATGAAGCGCCCTTCCCTGGGACCGGGCAGGCGTCACCGATAGGTCCGCCGGATACCGGCGGACCTGCCGTGACCTCCCGGATCAGCCGATGATGTCCTCGATGTCGCTGGCGATGGTGTCGGCCTCGGGGCCCACCACGACCTGGACGACGTTGCCCGCCGCCATCACTCCGTGGGCGCCGGCCGCCTTGAGCGCGGCCTGGTCCACCCTGGAGGCGTCGTGCACCTCGGTGCGCAGCCGGGTGATGCACGGCTCCACCTCGATGATGTTGTCGGCGCCACCGAGCCCGGCGATGATCGCCTCGGCGTCTGCAGCCATGGGGGATCCTCCTGTTGTTCAGTCGGTCTGGGTGACCTTCTTCAGACCGCGGGGGGAATCGGGGTCGATTCCGAGCCTGCGCGCGAGCGCTTCGGTGAGCAACTGCCCGGGGACGATGAGTCCCAACGGAGCCACCCACTCGGGCAGGTCCGGACCGTTCAGTGCGGCGGTCGAGGCGGCGGCGAGCCGTTCGCCGCCACCGACGCCGAAGGCGGCGGCGCCCGCGCCGGTGACCCGCTCGGCCAGCGCGACCGTGCCCGCCAGTGTCGGGCCCTGCCCCGCCGCCACCAGGATCGCCGGGGTCTCGGCGTCCACGACCGCGATCGGGCCGTGCAGCAGATCGGCGTACGACAGGCCCATGGCGTGCAGGTAGCACGCCTCCTTGAGCTTGAGCGCCAGCTCCAGCGCGGTCGAGAACGCCAGGCCGCGGCCGGAGACGACGACGCCGGGCTTGTCGGCCAGGCCCTCGACCACGGCGTCCAGGTCGCCGGGGTCGGAGACCAGCTTCTCCACCGCGTCCGGCACCTTGCGCAGGTCGTCGGCGTCCACGTCGGCGCCGAGGCCGATCGCGAGCACGGCCAGCGCCGCGAGCTGGGTCGTGTAGGTCTTCGTGGCCGGGACGGCCTTCTCCTCGCCGGCGAGCGTGCACAGCGCGAGGTCGGCGGCCTGGGCCAGCGGCGACTCCTCGCCGCCGTTGGTGATCGCGACGGTCTTCGCGCCGCAGTCCTTCGCCCACTGGAGGGTCTCGACGATCTCCTCCGTACGGCCGGACTGGGACAGGCCCACGGCGAGCACCCCGTCGAGGTCGAGCCTGCGGCGGTAGGTGGTGGCCACGGAGGGCGCGCCCATCGCGGCCATCCGGCCCGCCCGCGACTCGATCAGGTAGCGGCCGTAGACCGCCGCGTTGTCCGAGGTCCCGCGGGCGACGAACAGCAGGTGCCGGGTGCCGCGCGCGACCGCCTCGACGTCGCCGGTCCTCGGGAGGAGGGCGTCCAGCGTCGCCCGGATCGCCGCGGGCTGCTCGGCGATCTCACCGCGCATTCTGGTCGTCATCGATGATCATCCCTTGCTTGGCGAGATTTGTCCGTTATCGATCCGTCGCCGGCCCATACATTGACACACATTTCCCGGCTGTGGTCTAGTCCGGACTAGACCAGTAAGAACCTTAACTTATTCGGACGATCCAGAGCGAGAGGGGAGGGATCAGTGGCCCAGATCGATCCGGACAGCCCGGTGCCCAAGTATTTCCAGCTACGGGAGATCCTGCTCGACCTCATCGAGAGCAACGAGCTGCCGATCGGCGCGGCGATCCCCTCCGAGCGTGACCTGAGCCAGCGTTATGACCTGTCCCGTATGACGGTACGGCAGGCCGTCGACCACCTGGTGTCCGAGGGCCGGTTGCACCGGGTCCCCGGCAAGGGCACGTTCGTGGCCCGGCCGAAGATCGAGCTGGCGCTCCAACTCACCTCCTTCACCGACGACATGCGGGCGCGCGGCATGGAGCCGGGCTCCCGTGACCTGGACCGGCGGGTGGTCCGGGCCAGTGCCCACCTCGCACGGCAGCTCGGCATCCAGCCGGGAGACGCCGTCCACTTCATCGAGCGGCTGCGCACGGCGGACGGGGAACCGCTGAGCATCGAGCGCGCCCACATCCCGGTCGCGCTCGCGCCCGATCTCGACACCTACGACCTGACCGGACGATCCCTGTACTCCCTGCTCGAGTCGCGCTACGGACTCGTCATGGACGCCGGGGAGCTGACCATCGACGGCGGCGTCGCCGATCCGAGCGACGCCGACCTGCTCAAACTGCCCCGGGGCGGGGCCGTGCTGCTGCTGCAGCGCCGGTCCTTCGCCGGCGGGGTCTGCGCCGAACTCGGCGTCTCCACCTATCGCGCCGACCGCTACCAGCTCCGGACGCTCCTCGGAGCCCCGGCCAGACGCCTCTAGTAGTCCCCCCACCCTGGAGGAACACCCGATGAGTTCCACCTCCGCCGACGCGGGCCTGCCGGCCGCGCCCTCGAACCAGAACGCGGTGATGACCGCGCTGTCCCGTATCGGCCGTTCCCTGATGCTCCCGATCGCGGCGCTGCCCGCCGCGGCTCTCCTTCTCCGGATCGGCCAGGACGACCTCCTCGGCCGTACGGACAACGCGACGCTCGACAAGATCGCACAGGTCATCGGCGGCGCGGGCGGCGCCCTGTTCGACGCGCTGCCGCTGCTGTTCGCGATCGGTGTGGCGGTCGGCTTCGCCCGGCGGGCCGACGGCTCGACCGCCCTGGCGGCCGTGGTCGGCTACCTCGTCTGGGACCGGGTCACCCACCTGATGTTCTTCGACGCCTCCGCGGACGCGGCGGTGCACAAGAAGGTGGCGCAGACCGTCCTGGGAGCGGACGGCAAGCCGGCCGAAGCGCTCAACCTGGCATCGGCCAACCCGACCGGAGTGCTCGGCGGCATCCTCATGGGCCTCGTCGCGGCCATCCTCTGGCAGCGGTACTACCGGACCAAGCTGCCCGCCTACCTCGCGTTCTTCGGCGGCCGCCGCTTCGTGCCGATCCTCACCGCGCTGGCCGGACTGATCCTCGGCGTCGTCTTCGGCCTTGTCTGGCCGCCGATCGGGCAGGGCCTGACCAACTTCGGCGACTGGCTGGCCACTCACTCGACACTCGGTGCGGGCATCTATGGGATCGTGAACAGGGGCCTCATCCCCTTCGGTCTGCACCACTTCGTCAACTCGATCGTCTGGTTCACCGTGCCGGAGTGCACCGTCGGCGCGACCCAGGCCGCGGGCGACCTGAACTGCTACTTCGCCGGCCAGGACGGCGCCGGAGCTTTCATGGCGGGCTTCTTCCCGGTCATGATGTTCGGCCTGCCGGCCGCCGCGATCGCCATGTGGCGGGCCGCGCCGTCGAACCGCCGCGCCGCCATCGGCAGCATCATGATCTCCACGGCCCTGATCTCGTTCGTCACCGGCATCACCGAGCCGATCGAGTTCGCCTTCATCTTCGTGGCCCCGATCCTGTTCGCGGTGCACGCGCTGCTCACCGGCGTCTCGATGGCCCTGGTCGCCGCTCTCGACGGACGGCTCGGCTTCGGGTTCTCCGCCGGTGCGATCGACGCCGCCCTGAACGCGACGAAGGACAACACGCACAACTTCTGGCTGATCATGCTGATCGGCATCGTCTACTTCGTCCTCTACTACGTGGTCTTCAGCTTCCTCATCAAGAAGCTGAACATCATGACGCCCGGCCGGGAACCGGAGCCCGACGTGGACTCCGGGGAGAGCGCCGAGACGGCGCGGGCCCGCGCCTGACGCGTCACGTCCCCTCTCAGGGAGCAGGGGCGCCCGGTGATCCCGGGCGCCCCTGTTGTGTTTCCCGTGGTTGCGGATGCCGTTAATCGTCGATCAGACCATGCGCGAATCCGAGCGGCTCACGCCAACCCGAGGGGATTTCCCGGACGAACCTCGGCACAAAGGCCCGCCACGCGGCAAAGTTGGCGTGCCCGGTATCAGGAGGGATGACCGCAACCTCTATTAGGCGTCAGGTTCACTGCGCACGAGAGCGGAGTCCCGATGCCCAAGCCCGTCCCCCTGCCACGGCTCACGTCCGTCCCCCCGGCCGATCCTCCGTACGACGAGCGCGACGGCGGCGGCCACATCACGCCGCGCCCCGGCACGTACGGCGCGCTGGCCCTGGCCCCGGTCCCGCGCCGTACGGGCACGCCCACGGACGAGCGCCGCCTGCGGGGGCTCGGCCAGGCGCTCGCGGAGGTCCTGGCGGGCCGCAGGCCTCCGGAGACCGTCGCCGGACGGCTCACCGAGCGGGCCTACCGCGAACTGGTCCGGGCCGGGAAGATGATCGACGCCGAGCGGCCGCCGCTGACAGGTCTTCCCCATGTACAACGCCCCCGCGACGGCGCGATCGAGATGTGCCTGCTCGTCCACTGCGGGCCGCGCAGCCACGTGCTCGCCGTACGACTGGAGCGGCAGGGCGTGCAGTGGCTCGTCACCGAGTTCGAGACCGCGTGACCGGGGCCCCCGTGACGCGAAGGACCCCGCCGGGCAGGCCCGGCGGGGTCCGTTCTCAGGTCACGTCACGCCTGCTGGTTGCGCGGGTCCCCGTGGCAGCGCTTGTACTTCTTGCCCGAGCCGCAGGGGCAGGGCGCGTTGCGCTCGGTGTCGCCGTAGGCGGCGCGCTGCTCGGGGGTCGACCGCACCCGGCTGACCTCCACGTCGCCGCTCTCTCCCGGCGCGCTGTAGACCATCTCGGTCGGCCGCGACGGCTGCCGCAGCGCCCGGGCGATGATCGAGCCGGTCTCGGAGAGCGCCGTGTCGTCCTCGGCGTTCTCCTCGACGATCGGGTTGGCCTGCACCTCGACCTCGAGGTTGAACAGGTAGCCGGCCGACTCCTCCTTGATGCCGTCGAGCATCGCGGTGAACATCTCGAAGCCCTCGCGCTGATACTCGATCAGCGGGTCCTTCTGGGCATAGGCGCGCATGCCGATGCCCTCCTGGAGGTAGTCCATCTCGTAGAGGTGCTCGCGCCACTTACGGTCGAGCACGGAGAGGATGACCCGGCGCTCCAGCTCGCGCATCGCCTCGGAGCCGAGCTGCTCCTCGCGGCGGTCGTAGGCCGCGAGCGCGTCCTCCTTGACCTTCTCGGCGATGAGCTCCGCCGACAGGTCCTCCCGGTCGCCGCCGATCCGCTCGATGAGCTCGTCGACGGTGAAGGAGATCGGGTAGAGCTGGCCGAACGCCTTCCACAGCTTCTCGAGGTCCCACTCCTCGGCGAAGCCCTCCGCGGTGGCGCCCTTGACGTAGTCGTCGATGACGTCGGTGACGAAGCCGCGGACCTGCTCGTGCAGGTCGGCGCCCTCCAGCACCCGCCGCCGCTCGGCGTAGATGACCGTGCGCTGGCGGTTCATCACCTCGTCGTACTTCAGGACGTTCTTGCGGATCTCGAAGTTCTGCTGCTCGACCTGGTGCTGCGCGGAGGCGATGGCCTTGGACACCATGCCCGACTCGATCGGCACGTCGTCCGGGATGTTGAGCCGCGTCATGATCATCTCGACCCGGGCCGAGTTGAACAGCCGCATGAGGTCGTCCTCGAGCGAGAGGTAGAAGCGCGACTCGCCGGGGTCGCCCTGACGGCCGGAACGACCGCGGAGCTGGTTGTCGATGCGCCGCGACTCGTGCCGCTCGGTGCCCAGCACGTAGAGGCCGCCGGACTCGGTGACCTCCTCGTGCTCGGCCTTGACGGCCTCCTTCGCCTTCTCCAGCGCCTCGGCCCAGGCCTTCTCGTACTCCTCCGGAGTCTCGGAGGGCGACAGGCCGCGCTGCTGAAGCTCCAGGTCGGCGCGGAACTCGGGGTTGCCACCGAGCATGATGTCGGTGCCTCGACCGGCCATGTTGGTCGCCACGGTGACCGCACCCTTGCGGCCCGCCTCGGCGACGATCGCGGCCTCACGGGCGTGGTTCTTCGCGTTCAGCACCTCATGGGGCACGCCCTGGCGCTTGAGCATCCGCGACAGCTTCTCGGACTTCTCGACGCTGGTGGTGCCGACGAGGACCGGCTGGCCCTTCTCGTAGCGCGCCTTGATGTCATCGACGCACGCCTGGAACTTGGCGTCCTCGGTCTTGTAGACGACGTCGGGCTGGTCCATGCGGACCATCGGCCGGTTCGTCGGGATCGGGACGACGCCCAGCTTGTAGGTCTGGTGGAACTCGTTGGCCTCGGTGGCGGCCGTACCGGTCATGCCGGCCAGCTTCTCGTAGAGGCGGAAGTAGTTCTGGAGGGTGATCGTGGCGAGAGTCTGGTTCTCGTCCTTGATCTTCACACCTTCCTTGGCCTCGATGGCCTGGTGCATGCCCTCGTTGTAGCGGCGGCCGTGCAGGACGCGCCCGGTGAACTCGTCGACGATCAGGACCTCGCCGTCGACGACGATGTAGTCCTTGTCCTTCTTGAACAGTTCCTTGGCCTTGAGAGCGTTGTTGAGGAACTGCACGAGGTGGGTGTGCTCGGGCTTGTAGAGGTTGTCGATGCCGAGCCAGTCCTCGACTCTCTCCACGCCCGCCTCGAGGATGCCGACGGTGCGCTTCTTCTCGTCGACGACGTAGTCGCCGGTGCTCTCCTCGCCGTCCTTGCCCTCGGTGCCGCGCCGCAGCCGCGGCACGATCTTGGCGAACTCCTGGTACCACTTGCCCGACTGCTCGCCCGGGCCGGAGATGATGAGCGGAGTCCTGGCCTCGTCGATCAGGATCGAGTCGACCTCGTCCACGATGGCGAAGTTGTGGCCACGCTGGACGCACTCCTCCATCGACCACGCCATGTTGTCGCGGAGGTAGTCGAAGCCGAACTCGTTGTTCGTGCCGTACGTGATGTCGGCGTTGTACTGCCTGCGGCGCTCCTCCGGCGACATGTTCGCCAGGATGACCCCGACCTCCAGGCCGAGGAAGCGGTGGACGCGGCCCATGGTCTCGGCGTCGCGCTTGGCCAGGTAGTCGTTGACCGTGACGACGTGGACGCCCTTGCCGGAGATGGCGTTCAGGTACGCGGGAAGCGTACAGGTGAGCGTCTTGCCCTCACCGGTGCGCATCTCGGAGATGTTGCCCATGTGCAGGTTGGCGCCACCCATGAGCTGCACGTCGAAGTGGCGCTGCCCGAGGACTCGACGGGCGGCCTCGCGGACGGTCGCGAACGCCTCCGGCAGCAGGTCGTCGAGGGACTCGCCCTCGGCGTGGCGCTGCTTGTACTCGGCGGTCAGTGCGCGGAGCTCGGCGTCGGACAGGCTCGTGAAGTCCTCTTCGATGGAGTTGACCTGCTCGGCGATGCGCTTGAGCTTCCGCAGAGTCTTGCCTTCGCCGGCGCGAAGGATCTTGTCGAGAATGGCTGGCACTTTTAGTAAAGCTCCTCGCAGGTCTACCCCGGCCGATCACCGGGGTGTGAGGACGAGACATACTTCCCCGCTAGCCATCGTAGGCGGTTCCAGTACCAGACACACCCACCTGCTATCGACGGAGCGCCGCGGCACAATCGCGTAACTCATAAGGGGAAAACCGCGCCCAAGGATCCCCCGATGTTCCGACCACCTCTGCCATCAGGTAGAAAACGGGGTATGGCACAGAGCGGACACCAGGGCAGCCACGCGGGTAGCGCCAAATCTTGGCTCGCCGTCTCCATCATCCTCATCGGCTTCACCGTCGGGGGCGTGGCGCTGACCCTCGGCCCGAGTTGGCTCTTCGTCTGGATCGGCGTGGGCATCTGCGCCGTCGGCGGGCTCCTCGCGCTCGCGTTCGACATCTTCTCGGACGTGATCGTGGACGCCCCCCGGGAGGTTCCGGTCCAGGAGCACCACTCGCCGTTCGAGCACCGGTCGATCACCTCCTGAGGTCGACCCGGACCCGAACCCGAACCACCGTAAGCGTTTTGTCGGTCACGGCGTCTAGCATCTGTGGCTGTGACCGACCTGACCGCCGATCTCACCGCTGACGAGGCCCGCAGGATCATCCTCCGGGCCCAGGGTTTCCTCGGCGCCGCAGCCCGCGGCGGCGGTGTCTCCGCCATGCTGCGGCGCGTCGGCGCCGTCCAGCTCGACACCATCTCCGTCCTCGCCCGCTCCCACGAGCTCGTCGCGTACGCGCGCCTCGGGGCGGTCGGGCGCGCCGCGGTCGAGCGGGCCTACTGGGACGACCCCGCCCGGGCCTTCGAGTACTGGTGCCACGCCGCCTGCGTCCTGCCCATCGAGCAGTGGCCGCTGTACGCCTTCCGCCGCCGGGCCTACCGGGAGCGGCGGTTCCGCTGGCACGAGGTGCCGCCCGTCGTCGACAAGGTCCTGGAGCAGGTGCGCACGGACGGCCCGCTGACGACGGCCGACATCGGCGGCGCCAAGAATGGGGGCCCGTGGTGGGACTGGTCGGACACCAAGATCGCCATCGAGTTCCTGCTCGACGTCGGTGAGGTCGTCTGCACCCGCCGCGTCGGCTGGCGGCGCGTCTACGAGCTGGCAGAGCGCGCGGTCCCGGCGGACCTGCTCGCCCAGGACCTGCCCGACGAGGAGTGCGTGGCCCGGCTGACCGCGATCGCCGGGCGGTCGCTCGGCGTGGCGACCAGGGCGGACCTGGTCGACTTCACCCGCGTCAAGGGCGGGCACGCCGCCATGCTCGACGATGCGCTGCTGAGCGGCGCGGCCGGCCTCGTGCCCGTACGCGTGTCGGGCTGGCCCGCCCGGCGCGGCGCGGACGTGGGCGGGCCGAACGCCTGGGCCGATCCCGCGGCGCTGGAGAGCGAGCCGCGCGGGCGGCACCGCACCACGCCGCTGTCGCCGTTCGACTCGCTCATCTGGGAGCGGGCGCGGGCGGAGCGCGTGTTCGGCCTCAACCACCGCCTGGAGGCGTACGTCCCGAGGGACAAGCGGGTGCACGGCTACTTCGCGATGCCGGTGCTCGCGGGCGGGCGGATCATCGGCCGGGTCGACCCGGCCCGTGAGGGCGCCACGCTGGTCGCCCGGCAGGTCGGCTTCGAGCCGGGCGGCGGCCGCGGGCGGGCCGTGGAGGCGATGAGCGACGCCCTGTGGGAGGCCGCGAGCTGGGTCGGCTGCACCGACGTGCGGGTGGAGCGGGTCGCCGCACCGGACCTGGAGGGCCCGTTGCGCGCCGCCGTGGCCCGCGGTCCCGAGCGGGCACCGGCCAGGCAGTCGCCAGGCGCCCCCTAAGGACCTGTTCCGGCAGCGGACGCCATGACGACGGACGACGCGGTCACCCCGCTCAGGTGATCTCCAGCAGCCGCTCGCGCACGGCATAGACCACGGCCTCCATGCGCGAGTGGAGCTGGAGCTTCTCCAGGATGTTGCGGACGTGGTTCTTCACCGTGTTCTCGGAGATGAACAGGTCCTTGGCGATCTCGCGGTTGTTCATGCCCTTCGCGACGAGGCGCAGGACCTCCATCTCCCGGTCGGTCAGGCGGGGAACCGGGAGCTGGGGAGGCCGCTCGGCCTCCTTGCGGCTCATGTTCGCGAACTCGCTGATCAACTTGGCCGCCATGGCGGGGTTGATGAGCGACTGACCCTCGTGGACGCCGCGCACGGCGTCGGGCACCTCGTCGATCTGGACGTCCTTGAGCAGGTATCCGGTGGCACCGGCCTTGATCGCCTCGAAGAGGTCCTCCTCCTCGTCGCTGACCGTCAGCATGATGATCCGGGTGCTCGGCACCGACTCCTTGATCTTCCGGGTCGCCCCGATGCCGTCCAGCCTCGGCATGCGGACGTCCATCAGGACCACGTCCGGCATCAACCGGTCCGCGAGCTCGACCGCCTCCTGGCCGTCGTTCGCCTCGCCTACCACCTCGATGTCCGCCTCCGCGGCCAGCGCGAGCTCCAGACTGCGGCGGATCAGCGCGTGATCGTCGACGATCAGCACACGGATCGGCTCGCTTCGACCGGCTGCTCGGGCCGCCTCGTCGGGTCGGGTCACGGAACCTCCTTGCGGGGGCCAAGGACGCTGGATCGCCATCATTACACGGGCGCCAGGGTGGTTAGGGATCTTGTTGCGCCCGTCCCGTCCCTCTCCGCCCGGTTTGTTCCCGGATGTGCGGAGCCCCGGCCCAGATGTCCGGGCCGGGGCGCCTCGCGGAAGCTAGCTCTCGACGAGCCTGAGGACTCCGTAGTCATAGCCGCGCCGGCGGTAGACGACGCTCGGCTGGCCCCCTTCCTTGTCCCGGAAGAGGTAGAAGTCGTGACCCACCAGCTCCATCTCCAGGAGCGCCTGGTCGATCGTCATGGGGTCGGCCTTGTGGAACTTCTCGCGAACGATCAGCGGTCCTTCGCCGTCCATCTCGATGGGCACGATGGGCTCGAAGCTCGCGCCCCGCTCCGCTGCGGTCTCCGCCGGGATCTCGGCGACCGGTGCCGGCTCCGGTTCCTCCCGGAGGGTCTGGATCTCCCCCTGGACCTCCGCCACCGCGGTGTACGAGGCGACCGAGCGAGGATAGTTCTTCCCATGGTGGATCTTGCGGCGGTCGGCGAGGCGCCTCAGCCGCTCCTCCAGCTTGCCGATGGCGATGTCCAGCGCCGAGAACCGGTCGTCCGCACAGGCCTCGGCGCGGATGGCGGGGCCCCGCGAGTGGATCGTCAGCTCCACCCGTTCACGTTGCCCGCTTTGCCGGTGATTGGGCTCCTTTGAGACCTCTACGTCGATCTGGATGAGCTTGTTGTTGAGCTTCTGGATCCTGGCCAGCTTGGACGTCACTTGATCGCGGAACCGGTCACCCACAGTGGTGTGCCGTCCCTTGACGATGATTTCCACGCAAAGCCCCCCTTCGCACATCGACGGTGGTGCACGCGCTCCTTGGACACCCGTCCGGCCGACCTGGTCTTCGTCCCCACATTCGCCTGCTGAGAGATTCGCAGCTCACTCGCCACTACTACCCTTCTCCTCTGACGGGGGACATCTGGACCCCCGGGAGGGCAGGACTTACTCCTAAGCCGCACCGTGATCGGTCGACCAAGAGTCGCCTTACGTGGGCCGTTTCGCCTGCGGCTGGCATCGGCTAACCAGGCCGGACTCCGCGATGGAGTCGGCCCGGCGCAACCACGGACCCGAACGGGTGCCATGTCTGAACGCTAGTCGCTACCGCCTCGAATGTCAGCCAGGAGATCGGCTAAACGATCACTTTGCGTGATCCCGGTTGCCGTCTGGCCGATGGAAAATTCGCGGTCATGTTCTGGGAATCCCCGCCAGCGCGGCATCCACACCTGGATTGAGCAGGGAAGTCGCCGCAAATCCGGCAGCGATCCGCTCCACCGCGGGATGCCCCAGGCTTGCACGAGTCTTTACTGTCGGTGATGTTCACCAATCCGGCGTCTCCGGCGTGTCGCGGCGATCGTGACCGCCACGGCCGGCTCCGTGCCCGTGGCGCGCAGCGCCCTGGCCGCCTCCGCCAGCGTCGTCCCGGTCGTAACGACGTCGTCCACCAGGACCACGGCGACGGCCCCCGGACGGCGGCCGGAGGGCCGGAGCCGCGCCGCCGCGCCCGGCACGACCTCGAAGGCGCCCGACAGGTTGACGGCCCGCTCCGCCGATCCCAGCCCCGCCTGGTCGGCCACGCGCCGGCCCTGGCGGAGCAGGGGCGCGAGGGCGGCGGGACGGCCCCGCCGGCACAGCTCGCGGGCCGCCGCCGTGGCGAGGCTCCGCACGGGATCGTGCCCGCGGCGGCGAGAGGCGGCCCTGGCGCTCGGAACCGGCACCAGCCACAGCTCGCGGTCCGCTCCCCCGCCCGCCGCCCACGCGGCCACACAGGCGCTCACCGAGGCGGCCAGGGCCGGCACCAGGGCCGTACGGCCGCGTTCCTTGTGCGCGAGGATCATCCGGCGGGCCGCTCCGTCGTAGGCGGTGGCCGACCAGCAGTCCGGCAGACCGGCGGGCGGCGGGTCCGGCGGCCGGGGAGCCGGTTCCCGCAGCAACCCGGCCGTACAGGACGGGCAGGCCACCGCGCCCGGCGCGCCGCATCCGGCGCAACGGGGCGGAAGGATCAGGTCGAGCAGGGCCGCCGGCACGCCCCCAAGCATGCCGCCCGCCACCGACGAAATACCGGGGCCCGTCCTCAGGAACGAAGCGCGAGCGTGCGGGACGCCGACACCACCTTCTTATCGGACTGTCCATTTGGATCTTTCGGGCAACCTAAAGGGATGGTGCAATGGCCTCATGACCGACGATGTGGCCGCCGATCCGCCCTGCTCCTTCGCCGACCGCTCCCGACGGTGGCGCCTTGGCCTCGTCGCCCTCGGCGGCCTCTGGGAGCTGCTGACCCTTCCCCTGGTGGCATGGGACGGCTGGTCCTGGGAGTGGGTGGCGCACGTGTACCGGTCGGCGCCCTACCAGGCCGTCAGCGAGGCGATCGGCGCCGACCCCTACGTCGTGTTCGGAGCGCTTGGAGGCCTGTCTTTCCTCGCTGTCGGTGTCGCGCTCCTGCCGGACATGCGCAGAGCCGGAATCGGCGGACGGCTCTTCGCCTGGCTGATCATCGCGACCGGGGTGGTCTCGGCGCTCAGCTACCTGGGGACACCGGTGGATTCACCGCTTCATCCGTTGTGGGGAGCGGAGATCTTCGCGCTCATATTGGTGGGTATCGCCGGCCCCTTCGCCGCCGCGACGGCCGGGACTTGCTGGAAGAGATGGACACGGATCCTCATGGCGGCGACGATTCTCGTCCTCGCCGCCGGTCTCGCCTCACTGGGCTACTACCCACACGGTCCCCTGGTGTCTCTCGCGGCGGGGACTGCACTGCTCATCGCACACGCGCCGCGAGACGCGGCACTCCGGAGCGAGCTCGGGCAGGGGTCCGCCGCGGCTCAGCCGAGGGGGTAGACGGGGTTGGTGGCGCCGTTGTAGGCGCGCGGCGTCCAGGCGTGCTTGTCCATGCTGTAGGTGAGCACCTGGCCGTCGTCGGCCGCCGCGAGGACGTGGTCGGGGGCGGCGGCGACCGACTTGACCTTCGAGTCGAGCTTGATGGGCCCGTCGCCCGGGACGACGCCCTCCATCACCGACCACATGACCAGTTCCTGGCCGCTCCTGCCCTCGGACAGCACGAGCAGGTCGGCGGCGTCCTGCCACGCGATGTCCTTGATCTTCTGCGCGTCGCGCGGCTCGATGAGCGTCCGTACGGACTCGATCCGGGTCTGCTGGCCGTTGCGGACGATCGTGCCGATCTTCACGGAGGTGCCGAGGCCGTCGTCGAGGATCGCGGCGACACGGGCGCCGTCCCGGGAGACCCGCAGCTTGACGATGCGCCCGTACGACAGCTCCTCGTTGACGTCCACCCGGCGGGCCCGGCCGTTCTCGGCCACCCAGACCCGGCTCTCGTGCGGGTTGACCCTCTCGGCCGACCAGACGGCCCCGTAACGGTCCCAGGAGGGGGGGCTCATGTCCCCGCCCGCGATCCACCGCTGCCACTGGCTGCCCGGTGTCATCGGGGCGGCGTAGACGCCGTCGCCGTTGACCAGGGCGGCCACGAGGGGCGGGAACTCGCCGGGGTCGGAGACGGCCGGCTGGGAGAACTTCCCGGCCTGCTCGCCGGCCGCGCCGGGCACCGGCGTGCCGTCGCCCTTCTCCTTGAACTGCAGCAGCCTGCCGCCCTGCATGTAGTACGCCTGCACGGAGCCGCTCAGCACGCTCGGGTCGTAGCGGGCGTAGTCGGCGGGCCGGAAGCGCAGCCCGGAACCGCCGTTCGCGCGGATCTCGACGGTCCGGCCGGTCACCAGCTCGCCGAGCGTCCAGACGAGCTGGGCCTTCAGCGCGTCGAGACGGTCGGCGGGCACCGACTCCAGCTCCGAGGAGAAGTCGATCACGACCGTGTCGCCCTCGACCGTGATGCGGTTGAGCTGCGTTCCCGGCGGGAACGCGCTGCTGACCGCGTTCCTGATGGACGAGGTCGGTCCGGCGAGCAGGCGGCGGACCAGCGTCTCCGGCACCCCCCGGCTGGGCTCGACGGGCGCCCACACGCGGTCGGCCACGAGGCCGACCTCCCCGGTGGCCGGTGGGTAGTACAGGTCCACCTTCCGGTACGCGCGCCACAGGTCGTCGTACGACAGCAGGCGGGCGTCGGGCGGAACGTCGATCCGCCACTCGCCGTTCTGCTTGACCAGCGTGAACGGCTCGACGAAGTTACCGGCGGACGGGGTGGACCTGCCCTCCTCGTCGATCGTGGCGACCGCCGTGCCCTTCAGCGTCACCGTCGTCCGCGTGACCTCCTGGAGGTTCTGCGCCCGGTCCGACTCGATCTTGCCCTCGTAGATCCGGGTCTGCCGCCACGGGTTCCAGGCCTTGGCCGCGCCGGGGGTGAGGTACTCCCTGGCGACGCTCAGCTCCCGGTCGTCGAAGGCCGCCATGGCCGCCTGGAAGCCCTTGACGATGTCCTCGGGCAGGGCGCCCTTCTTCGGCCGCGTGGCGATGAGCCGCACGTACGGCTGGCTGAGCGTGTCCTTGCCGTGGTCCTCCTGTGCCGGGCGGGGGCTGCCGCTCGTGGGCACGGTGGCGCACCCCGCCCCGCCGGTGACCAGGACGAGCGCCGCACCGGCGACAGCGGTGAGACGGCGGGCGCCGAGCCGCTCACTCCGCATCGAAGGCCCCCGCCTCCACGTTCTCCCTCGCCCGCGGCGCCGCCTCCGGCGCGACGCCGGCGGCCGGGGTCAGGACCGGCGTGGCGTGGCCGCGCCACGTGCGCCGCATCTCGACCTCCGGCGGCACGAGCGGGAGCGGCGACCCGCGCAGCGGGGCGCCCGCCACGCGCGGCAGCGACAGGCGGAACTGGCTGCCCTCCCCCGGAGCGCCCCACGCCTGGAGCCACCCGCCGTGCAGCATGGCGTCCTCCCGCGAGATCGCCAGGCCGAGCCCGGTGCCGCCGATGGTCCGGGCGCGGGAGGGGTCGGCCCGCCAGAAGCGGTCGAACACCATCGTCTCCTCACCCGGCTTGAGGCCGACCCCGTGGTCGCGTACGGCCACGGCCACGGCGTCGCGGTCGGCGCCGAGCGTGACGACGATGTCCTTGCCCTCGCCGTGCTCGATGGCGTTGAAGAGCAGGTTGCGCAGGATGCGCTCGACCCTGCGGCCGTCCACCTCGGCCATGCAGGGCTCGTTGGGCAGGCGCAGCTCGAACCGGGTGGCCTGCCGCTCGGCGAGCGTCTCGGAGTCGCCCACCGCGCGCAGGACCACGTCGCGCATGTCGACGGGGTCCAGGTCGAGGGTGGCCGCGCCCGCGTCGTACCGGCTGATCTCCAGCAGGTCGGCGAGCATCGACTCGAAGCGTTCGAGCTGGTTCTGCATGAGCTCGGCGGCCCGTGCGGAGGCGGGGTCGAAGTCGTCGCGGCCCTCGTACAGCAGGTCGGCGGCCATCCGGACGGTCGTCAGCGGCGTGCGCAACTCGTGGGAGACGTCGGAGACGAACTGCCGCTGCACCTGCGAGAGCTCCTCCAGCTGGTGGATCTTCAAAGCGAGGTTGGACGCCATCTCGTTGAAGGACGTCGCCAGCCGGGCGAGGTCGTCCTCCCCGCGCACCTTGAGCCGCTCCTCGAGGCGGCCCGCGGCGAGCCGCTCCGCGGCCTGGCGCGCGAGCCGTACGGGCGTGACCACCTGCCGCGTGACCAGGGAGGCGACACCGGCGAGCAGCAGCACGAGCGCGGCTCCCGCGCCGAAGACCATCCGCTGGACGGTGAGCAGTGTCTTCTCCTCGTCGCCGAGCGGGAAGACGTGGTAGATCTCGTAGGCGCCGTTCACCCGGGCGCCGACCACCATGCCGCTCTCGGGCTGCTTCGCGCCGATGTACCGGATCTTCGTGAACGCCTTGGTGAGCGACTGCTCCTCGCTGCTCTGGACCTTCTCCCGCAGGGAGGCCGGGATGCTCGACCAGTCGATCTGGCCGGACGCCCGGCCCTCGCCGACCGATGCGTCGTTGAAGACGACGACGTCGTAGCGGCCTCCGGAACGGTCGGTCAGGGCCTTGGCCGCCGCGTCGACCGGGTTGACCGTCTGCCCCTGGGCCGTGGCGTCCTGAGCGTTGTCGGTCACGTCCGCCGGTTGGGTGAGGTAGCCGCTCGCGGTCGCGACGTTCGCCCGGGACTCCTCGACCGCGGCCACCTCGCTGGAGGTCAGCACCGATGCGCTGATCGACTGGTACAGGAAGACGCCGAGGACGGCCACGACGGCCATCGACAGCACGAGTGTGCTGGTGACGACGCGAAGCTGGAGCGAGCGCCGCCAGGCGCGCCGCAGCCGGCCCGCGAGGCGGCGCGCGCGTCTGCGGACCCCGCGGGCGATCTGGCCCGGGGTCCGGCGACGCAGTTTCCTCGCGGGGACCGGCATGGCGACGACGGGCGGGCTTAGGCCGGACCGGCCTTGTAGCCCACACCCCGGACCGTGACGACGATCTCGGGGTGCTCGGGATCCTTCTCGATCTTCGCGCGCAGGCGCTGGACGTGCACGTTCACCAGGCGGGTGTCGGCGGCGTGCCGGTAGCCCCAGACCTGCTCCAGCAGCACCTCGCGGGTGAAGACCTGGCGGGGCTTGCGGGCCAGCGCGACCAGCAGGTCGAACTCGAGCGGCGTGAGGTTGATGGTCTCCTCGCCGCGCTTGACCGAGTGGCCGGCCACGTCGATGGTGATGTCGCCGATCTGCAGGATCTCGGGGGTCGGCTCGTCGGTGCGGCGCAGGCGGGCGCGCACGCGGGCGACGAGCTCCTTGGGCTTGAACGGCTTGACGATGTAGTCGTCCGCGCCGGACTCCAGGCCGAGCACGACGTCGATGGTGTCGCTCTTGGCCGTGAGCATCACGATCGGGACACCGGACTCCGCGCGGATGCGGCGGCAGACGTCGATGCCGTCGGCGCCGGGGAGCATCAGGTCGAGCAGGACGAGGTCCGGCCGGGTGTCCCTGAAGGCGTCGAGTGCCTTGTCGCCATCGGACACGAACGACGGCTCAAAACCCTCCCCGCGCAAGACGATGCCGAGCATCTCGGCGAGAGCGGCGTCGTCGTCGACGACCAGCACGCGTCCTTTCATGGCCCCTCATTCGTACGCGTATGGGAGATTTGGGCGTTTGTCACAGGTTTCCCCCGCAGGCTACCGGTGGCCGCCACTTGGGTGTTACACGACCATGACAGAGGTTGGAGTTTAGGCGCAGCAAACGTAGCGCGCGATTATCTGACCAGATGCGGTCACACCGGCGGGAATCCCGTGGTGCGGTCACGTTCCAAGTGTGCTCCCGCACCCCCCGTTTCGGCCATCCCCTGAGAGCCTCGCGTACGATCGCGCGGCAGGCTCGTACATCATGCCAGGATTGGGACATGACAGACGGCCCCGGCTCCACCCCCGACGTGCCCTCCGGCTGGGCGGCCGAGCAGCCTCCCCCGTACGGCGGGGCCGCCGGATCCTGGGCCTCCCCCGGCGGACCTGGGGGTTCCGCCGGTCCTCCCCCCTCCGGTCCGCCGCAGGGCGCGTATCCGCCCGCCCCCCAGGCCCCCGCTCCCGGCGGGCCGTACGCGTACCGGCCGCCGGACGCGCCGCGGCCGGGCATCATCCCGCTGCGCCCGCTGGCGCTCGGCGACATCCTCGACGGCACGATCAAGCTGATCCGGTCGAACCCCAAGGCCACGCTCGGCCTGTCGGCGATCGTGGCGGCGATCACCGCGATCCCGACCGCCATCGGACAGGCCTTCTCCTTCCGTTCGCTCGGCGAGCTCCTGAGCGACCCGTACGCCGCCGACGCGGTGAGCGGGCCGCTCGCCGGAGGGACCTCCCAGCTCATCGGCGGGCTCGTCGGCTACGTCATGACGTTCGTGGGCACGACGATCCTCACCGGCATCCTCACCCGGGTGCTCGGCCGCGCGGTGTTCGGCGGGCGGATCACGGTGGGCGAGGCGTGGCGGCTCGCGCGGTCGCGGGTGCCCGCGCTGTTCGGGCTGGTGCTGCTGCAGGGGCTCATCCTCCTGCTGCCGCTGCTCGCGCTCGTCGCGGTGTTCGTGAGCCTGGCCGCGGCCGGCGCGTTCGACGGCACGGCGAACACCACCGCGGCGGCGGCGGTCGTCGTCGGCCTGCTGTTCTTCCTGACCTACATCCCGTACCTGCTGTTCTTCTACACGCGCCTGTCGCTCGCGGCCCCCGCGGTCGTGCTGGAGGGCCGCGGCGTCACCGACGCCATGACCCGCTCGTGGCGGCTGGTGAAGGGCGACAGCTGGCGGGTGCTCGGCATCCTGCTGCTCACCTCCCTGCTCGCGGCCATCATCAGCAGCGTGCTGGCGGTGCCGTTCTCGTTCGGCGGCACGCTCATCGGGATGCTGAGCGGCGGCACGGCGGCCGGGACCATCGTGGCGGCGATCCTCCTGGCGATCGGGCAGGTCCTCGCTTCCATGATCACTTACCCGTTCCAGGCGGGCGTGGCCGGTCTGCTGTACGCCGACCGGCGGATGCGGGCCGAGGCGTTCGACCTCGTGCTGCAGACGGCGGCGGCCCGGAACCAGTCGCAGGGCTGGGTGCACGCGGGGATCGACGACCTGTGGCACCCGGGCTACGGCGCCGGGCCGGGCTCCGCGCCCTACCACGGGGCTCCGCCGTACGGACCGTACGGGCCCTACGGCCCGCAGGCGTGACGGTCGTGCGGGCCGCCGCACTGCTCGCCTCACCCGTCGACGCCGGCCACGACGAGGCCGCGCGGGAGGCGGCACGCGAACTGTCCCGGGCGGGCTACCAGCACGAGCCGCTGTTCGACCGGCTGCGGCGGGAGATCTCGCAGTTCCTCGGCGACCTGCTGAGCGGCGGCGGCACGGGCGAGGGCGGCGTGGTGTCACTCATCGTGATCACCGTCCTCCTCGCCGTCCTGGCCGTGCTGCTCCTGTGGGCCCTGCGCCGCTTCTCCGGCGGCCGGCGCACGGAGAGCGGAGCCGTGTTCGGGCAGCGCGAGCGGACGGCCGCCGAGCATCGCGCCGAGGCCGAACGCCTGGCGGCCGAGGGCGGCTGGGCCGGGGCCATCCAGGAGCGGCTGCGCGCCATCGCCCGCGAACTGGAGGAACGCGCCGTCGTCAGCCCGATGCCGGGCCGGACCGCCGACGAGCTGGCCGAGGCCGCCGGGCAGGCGCTGCCGCCCCACGCGGCCGGCCTGCGCGCGGCGGCACGCCTGTTCGACGACGTGACCTACGGCGGAGCGGGCGGCACCCGGGAGGGCTACCTGACGCTCACCGCGCTGGACGAACGCCTGCGGTCGGCCCGCACGGGCGCCGCCGCATGACCGCCGGGACGTCGGGGCGCGCGCGGCAGACGGCCCGGGTCACGCTGCTGGCGGCGCTCGTGCTGGTCGTGGCGGCGCTGCCCGTACTGCTGTCGGGGGGACCGTCCGGGGGCCGGGCCCTCGACCCCGCCGACACCTCCCTGAACGGCGGCGCCGCCCTCGCCCGGCTGCTGGAGGCGCACGGGGTGCAGGTGGCCCGCGTGGAGACCCCCGCCGCGGCCGTGGCCGCCGCCGGGCCGCATACCCTGCTGCTGGTCACCGAGGCGAGCTTCCTGAACCGCGACGCCGCGGGCCGCATCGCCGCGGCTTTCGGCGACCGGCTCGTCGTCGGCTCCGTGCCGTACCTCGACGTGCTCGCTCCCGGTGTGAGCAGGGAGGGCGAGGCGCGTACCCGGTCCCGGGCCCCGGAGTGCACGCTGCGAGAGGCGGTGCGGGCCGGCAACGCCTACACCGGCGGCGTGTCCCTCACCGGGCCGCCGGGAGCCACGGGCTGTTACCCGGCCGGCGACGGGCACGCCCTGGTCCGCTACGCCGCGGACGGGCACACGGTGACCGTGCTGGGCGACGCGTCGTTCCTGACCAACCTGCGCCTCGCGGAGGACGGCAACGCGGCGCTCGCACTGAACCTGGCAGGTGCGCGGGCGAAGCTCATCTGGCTCGCCGCGCCGGACGATTCCGCCGAGACCGGCGGCGGGACGGACGAGGAGGCCCGTTCACTCGGCGACCTCATCCCCGCCGGCGTGAAGTGGGCGGTCATCCAGCTCGCCGTCGCGGTGGCCGTGGTCGCCCTGTGGCGGGGACGCAGGCTCGGGCCCGTCGTGGTCGAGCGCCTGCCCGTGGTCGTGCGGGCGGCGGAGACCGTGGAGGGGCGCGGACGCCTCTACAGGTCCCGCCGGGCCAGGGACCGGGCCGCCCTCGCGCTGCGGGCCGCCGCGGCCGACCGGCTCGCCCCCCGCCTCGGACTGCGCCGCACCGCCACCCCGGAGGAGGTCGCCGTCGCGGCGGCCGCCCGTACCGGCCGGGACCCGGAGCCGGTGCTGACGCTGCTGTGCGGCCCGCCGCCCGGGGACGACACCGCGCTGGTGGCCCTCGCCGCCCACCTGGACACACTCGAAAGGCAGGTACGAGACTCTTGACCATTCCTGAATCGGACGCCGCGCGCGACGCGCTCGCGGCGCTGCGTGCGGAGGTGGCCAAGGCGGTCGTGGGCCAGGACCCGATCGTCACCGGCCTGGTCATCGCGCTGCTGTGCCGGGGTCACGTGCTGCTGGAGGGCGTGCCCGGCGTGGCCAAGACCCTGCTCGTACGCACGCTGTCGGCCACGCTCGCGCTGGACTTCAAGCGGGTGCAGTTCACCCCCGACCTCATGCCGGGCGACGTCACGGGGTCGCTGGTCTACGACGCGCGGACGGCGGAGTTCGAGTTCCGCGAGGGGCCGGTCTTCACCAACCTGCTGCTGGCCGACGAGGTCAACCGCACCCCGCCGAAGACCCAGGCCGCCCTGCTCGAGGCCATGGAGGAACGGCAGGTCAGCGTCGAGGGCGAGGCCCGCGCGCTGCCCGATCCGTTCATCGTCGTGGCGACGCAGAACCCCGTCGAGTACGAGGGCACCTACCAGCTCCCCGAGGCGCAGCTCGACCGGTTCCAGCTCAAGCTGACCGTGCCGCTGCCGCCGCGCGAGCAGGAGATCGCCGTGCTGGAGCGGCACGCGCTCGGCTTCGACCCGCGCGACCTGTCGGAGATCAAGCCCGTGGCGTCCGCGGCCGACCTCGAGGCGGGACGCCGGGCGGTCGCCCAGGTCCACGTGGGAGCCGAGGTGCTCGGCTACATTGTGGACGTCGCCCGGGCCACCCGGCAGTCGCCCTCGCTGCAGCTCGGTGTCTCACCCCGGGGGGCCACCGCGCTGCTCGCCGCCGCCCGCGCGTGGGCCTGGCTGTCGGGACGGTCGTACGTGACGCCGGACGACGTGAAGGCCCTGGCGCGGCCCGCCCTGCGGCACCGGGTGGGGCTGCGTCCGGAGGCCGAGTTGGAGGGCGCCACCCCCGACGGCATCCTGGAGGGCATCCTGGCCACCGTCCCCGTTCCCCGGTGAGGGCCGCGTGGCGCTGACCGGACGCGCGGGACTGCTCGCCGCCCTCGCCGCGATCGTCGTGCTCCTCGCCCCCGAGCCCGGCCTGGCCGTGCTGGCCGCGCTGCTCGTGCTCGTCGTGCTCGTGGCGGCCGACCTGCTGCTCGCGGGGGCCGTGCGCGGGCTGCGGTTCGAACGCGACGGCGAACGGCGGGTGCGGCTCGGGCAGTCGGCGGCGATCGGCCTGATCGTGGACAACCCCGGCCGGCGGCGGGTCCGGGGCGTCCTGCGCGACGCCTGGCAGCCCTCGGCCGGGGCCGCCTCGCGGCGGGCGGCGCTCGACGTGCCGCCCCGCGAGCGGCGGCGCCTGGTCACGACGCTGACGCCCACCCGCAGGGGCGACCGGGAGGCCGTCGCCGTGACGGTCCGCTCCGTCGGGCCCCTCGGCCTGGCGGCGCGGCAGCGCACGTTCCACGTGCCGTGGACGGTCCGGGTGCTGCCGCCGTTCCTCAGCCGCAGGCATCTGCCCGCGCGGCTGGCCCGGCTGCGCGAGCTCGACGGGCGGCATCCCGCGCTGGTGCGCGGCCAGGGCACCGAGTTCGACTCGCTGCGCGAGTACGTGGTCGGCGACGACGTCCGCTCGATCGACTGGCGGGCGAGCGCCCGGCGCAGCGACGTCGTCGTACGGACCTGGCGGCCCGAACGCGACCGCCGCGTGCTGATCGTGCTCGACACGGGCCGCACCTCGGCGGGCCGGGTCGGCGTGGCGCCGGTGCCCGGCTCCGGCCCTTCCGGATGGCCCCGGCTGGACTGGTCGATGGACGCGGCGCTGCTGCTGGCCGCCCTCGCCGCCCGGGCCGGCGACCGCGTCGACTTCCTCGCCTACGACCGGGCCGTACGGGCCCAGGTGTCCGGCGCGTCGCGGACCGAGGTGCTGTCGTCGCTGGTGAACGTGATGGCGCCGATCGAGGCGGAGCTGGTCGAGGCCGACGCGGCCGGAATGGTGGCGGCCGTGCTGTCCAGGGCGCGGCGGCGCTGCCTGGTGGTGCTGCTGACCGACCTGAACGCGGCGGCCATGCGGGAGGGCCTGCTGCCCGTGCTGCCCAGTCTGTCGTCCCGGCACATGGTCCTGGTGGCCTCGGTCGCCGATCCGCGGGTCGCCGGCATGGCGGCCGGGCGCGGCACCGCCGAGGCCGTCTACGACGCCGCCGCGGCCGAGCGGCTGCGCGGCGAGCGGCGCGAGATCACCGCCGTGCTGCGCCGTCACGGTGTGGAGGTCGTGGACGCCCTGCCGGAGGACGTCGCCCCCGCGCTGGCCGACGCGTATCTCGCTCTGAAGGCCGCCGGCCGGCTCTGAGTTTCACGCGGTGGTTCACCAGTGGTTCAGGCGGTGGTTCACGCGGTGGTTCAGGCGGTTGGCGCGAGGTCGGGGGCGTGCTCGATGTCCCCCGTCTCGTCCCGGCGCTCCGCCCGGCGGCCGAAGACGATGACGTACGCCAGGAAGAGCGCCTCCGCGAGCGCGCCGATCGAGATGCGCGCCCAGGTCGGCAGGCCCGACGGGGTGACCCCCGCCTCGATGAGCCCGGACACGAGCAGCACCACGACCAGGCCCAGCGCGACGCTCATCACGGCTCTGCCCTGCTCGGCCAGCGCCTCCGCGCGACGCCTCGGGCCGGGATCGATGACGGTCCAGCCCAGCCGCATCCCGGCGCCCGCCGCCAGGAAGACCGCGGTCAGCTCCAGCATGCCGTGCGGCAGGATCAGCCCCCAGAACACGTCCGCCTTGTCGTGCGCGTGCATCAGTCCGCCGGTGACCCCGACGTTGGCCATCGTCTGCCACAGGAGCCACGGGATGGGCAGGCCGAGGAGGATCGCCGAGACCACGACCTGCGCGGACAGCCAGGCGTTGTTCAGCCACACGTGACCGGCGAACGACGCCGCCGGGTTCTCGGAGTAGTAGTCGGCGAAGTCGTGCTCGACGAGCTGCCGGATCTCCTCCGGCGTGCCGACGAGGCTCTGGAGCGCGGGATCGTTCGCCGCCCACACACCCATGACGTACGCCACCGCGAGTGAGGCCACAGTCGCGCCGATCCACCACCGGCGTGCGCGGTAGGCCACCACGGGGAACGACACCGTGAAGAACCGGGCTACCTCCCGCCAGGCCGGGCTGTGGGCGCCGGTGACCGCCGCGCGCGCCCTCGCCACCAGCGACGACAGGCGACCGACGAGGAGGGCGTCGGCCGACCCCGACCGCACGATCGACAGGTGGGTCGCCGCCCTCTGGTAGAGGTCGACCAGCTCGTCGACCTCCGCGCCACGCAGCGTGCGCTGCCGCCGTACGAGGTCGTCCAACCGGTCCCAGGACGGCTTGTTCGCGGCGACGAACGCATCGATGTCCACGGACCGGACCCTATCGGCGGGAGCGGCGAGGTGCGGCAATCGAACACAGTAGGGTGCGCAGTGTGTCCGAAGTCGTGACCGGCGAGGCGGTCGTCGTCGAGGTTCGCATCGCCCAGCTCTCCAGCCGCGCCCTGGCCTTCCTCATCGACTGGACCGTCCAGTGGGCGGCGATCATCACGGCGTTCGTGCTGATCACACAGGTGTCCCTGGTGACCGACACGTCGCTGGCCACCAGTCTGCTCATCCTGTTCATCGTGCTGGTCACCGTGGGCTACCCGGTCGCGTTCGAGACGATCAGCAGGGGCCGTTCGCTGGGCAAGCTCGCCCTCGGCCTGCGCGTGGTGAGCGACGACGGCGGGCCGGAGCGCTTCCGGCAGGCGTTGTTCCGCGGGCTCGCCGGGTTCCTGGAGTTCTGGACGTTCTCCGGCGCCCCCGCGCTCATCACCTCGCTCGTCAACCAGCGCGGCAAGCGCCTCGGGGACCTGTTCGCCGGGACGATCGTCATCGGGGAGCGGACGCCGCGGCAGGCCCCGCCGCCGGAGATGCCCCCGCCGCTCGCGTCGTGGGCCGCGACGCTGGAGCTGTCCGGGCTGTCCGACGACCTGGCCAACACCGCCCGGCAGTACCTGTCCCGGTGGCACCAGCTCAGCCCGGGGATGCGGGAGGAGATGGGACTGCGCGTGGCCGGTCAGGTCAGCGCGCAGGTGGCGCCGCCGCCCCCGCCGGGGGTCCCGCCGTACGCCTACCTTGCCGCCGTGCTGGCCGAACGCAGGCGCCGCGAGGAGATCCGGCTCGCCCGGGCCCGTTCCGCTACCGCGTCGTATGGCCCGCAAGCGTACGGCGTTCAGGGGCACGGCGTTCAGGGGCACGGCGTTCAGGGGCACGGCGTTCAGGGGCACGGCGTTCAGGGGCACGGGGTTCAGAGCCCCGCCTACCACGCGCCGCCGGCCCCGCCACGGGAGCCGGAACCGCCGCGCGGAGAGGCTCCGCCGACATCGGGAGGATTTGTTCCGCCGATTTAGGTGTAGAGGCCGATTCGCGGGGCACCTGAGGTCATTGCAGGTCATGGGGCATACCTGCAGTGGGGTTGAGGCGGGCATCGCCGGTGCGTTGAGGGAGAGGTCGCACCGGAGATGCCCGCCTCCTTGCGTTGCGGGGTCGGATACCTCTGGTCAGTCAGACCCGGGCTTGGTTAGCTCTGGTCGGACAGATCCTCAGCGGCCGCCGGGCACACCCTTGCCGTGCTCGGCGTACTCGCCCTGGTTCTGCGGGTTGAAGATGTCCATCTTCACGCTGTTGGCCTGGTTGGTGCGGGGGTCGTTGATCTTGAAGACGTCGAGCCCCAGGTTGAAGTCGCTGCCGTAGATGTAGCCGTTGTAGTAGTACGCCGACCAGTAGCCGCCGTTCAGGGGCTGCGACCACGGACCGCGCTCGAAGAAGCCGATCTCGTGCGGGTTCGCCGAGTCGGTGAAGTCCCAGATCGAGATGCCGCCCTGGTACCACGCCTGGACCATGATGTCGCGGCCCTTGACCGGGATCAGCGAGCCGTTGTGGGCGACGCAGTTCTCGGTGTCGGCCTGGTGGCGGGCGATCTTGAAGTAGCTCTTGAAGGCGAGCTTGTTGCCGGGGGCGATGTCGTAGATCGCGTCGGCACCGCGCTTCGGGCCGATCGCCTCGTTGCAGGTGGCCCTGCTGCCGCCGCCGAGTTCGTCGGTGAAAATGACCTTGGTGCCGTCGTTGTTGAAGGTCGCCGAGTGCCAGAAGGCGAAGTACTCGTCGTCGCGGACGACGTCGATGACCTTCGGGTTCTCCGGGTCGTTGATGTCCATCAGGATGCCGTCACCCATGCAGGCGCCGGCCGCGAGGCCCTTGGCCGGGTAGGCGGTGATGTCGTGGCAGCCGGTCGTCGCCGACGTGCCGTACGGGTACGACATCCTGTCGCCGGGGTTGCCGCCGTCCGGGAACAGGACCGGCGCCTTCACCACGGACGCCGCGGTGGGGTCGTCGAGCGGAATCTTGACGATCGAGATCAGGTCATGCGGCGGCTGGCAGTCGGGGAAGGACGCCGACGGGCTGTAGGACGAGACGTAGGCGTAGACGTTCTTGCCCGCCTTGTCCGGCACGAGCGTGTGCGTGTGGGAGCCACACGCCGTCTCGACCGACTTGACGTACTTGGGGTTGGCCTTGTCGCTGATGTCGAAGATGCGCAGGCCCTCCCACGAGCTCTTCTGCGCGGCCGACTGCGCGACGCTGGAGCAGGAGTCGTCGTTGCGGGAGGAGTCGACGGACCCGATCAGCAGGTTGCCGTAGACGGACATGTCCATCTGCGAGCCAGGACAGACGACCGAGCTGACGACCTCGGGCTTCTGCGGGTTCTTGATGTTGATGATGCTGAAGCCACCGTAGTTGCCCATGTAGGCGTAGTCGCCCTGGAAGGCCATGTCGGTGTTGATGGTGCCGGCGATAGCGCTGGGGGTCGGTACGTTCGCGACGTGCGTGACGTTCGGGCTCATCGCGATCTCGTCCGGGGCCAGCACATCGGCTGCCTGGGCGGGAGCGGCGGATAAAGCCAAGACGAACGCCGCTCCTGTTACGGCCAGGGCGCGGCCGCTGCGGCGCAGGGTGAACACTCGGTGTCCTCCTCTATAAGGGGGAGATAAATGATCGCATCGTCACGTCTGACCGGAGTGTCCCGCCAGTTATCACTATGTAAATAGAACTGCCACATGTTGCCCTTTGACCGCTTATCTCGGCCCGATTAGCGTCGTGACTCCCACACGCTCTACGCAGGGAGGCCAGCCGGGTGCGGTTCGCACTGATCGTCACGGCCGGTGCCGTGCTGGCTCTGAGCGCCTGTTCCGAGGACGTGAGCAGCAGCGCGCCCGTGTCGACCGCCCCCGTGATCGCGCCGGGCCGGCCCGGCGAGGAGGCCAGAACGCTGAGCCCCGCCGAGGCCGCGACGGCGGTACCCTCCCCAAGCGTCAACGCGGCCGACGTACGGTACGTCCAAGACATGATCGTGCATCACCGGCAGGCGCTGGACATGACGGCCCTGGCCCCCACCCGCGCCTCCTCAGCGAAGCTCAAGGCGCTCGCGGACCGCATCCACCACACGCAGGAGCCGGAGATCCGCGCCATGACCACGTGGCTGGACCAGGAGCGCCTGCAGCGACCGGGCCATCACGCCGAGCACGAGGGCATGCAGGGCATGGCCACCACCGAGCAGATGGCCGCGCTCAAGGCCGCGTCAGGGCCGGAGTTCGACCGCCTGTTCCTCCAGTTGATGATCGCTCACCACGAGGGCGCCATCGCCATGGCGACGACGGTGCTCACCGAAGGCTCTCATCTCACCATCGAGCAGTGGGCCACCGACGTGATCGCCGAGCAGACCGCCGAGATCCGGCGCATGCGTGCGATGCGGGACGCCTGACCTTCCCCGCGCTTCACCCCACCGGTAATCGACCCGAGCGGGCAGGGGCGGGACCGGCGCCCGGATTTAGCGAGATATGAGCAGTCATATCCGTAACGACACTTTCTCTCCTTTCCTGTGACTCCAGGAAATCGTCCGGCGAACCTGTCTCCCGCCTCCTGGACGTGCCACGATTCATACAAGTTTTCGTATAGGCGAGCGGGGGTGTGATGGGTATGCCAATATTCGATCCTGATCACCTTGGCCGTTCAAACAGTCCCGATGACGACTGGTGGGATCAGCTGACAGCCGGTTCGCCGTTGTGGTCGTCCGACGGGTCGCTCGCCCGCGACGACTGTCGCCCTGAATATTTCTCGGTCGCGAGCAATAAAGCCGAATTCGCGGACAATACGCATAGCGATTGCGGAGCGACCGGCGCCGGCGCCAAGACGGATGCAGACGATGCCGGAGCTCCGAATGCGACTACTGGCGCTGCTCGGAGCCGGTCGTCGTGGGTGCTGATCGGTTCTGTTCGTGAGTCGGCGCGGGCGTTGGCGTTGGCGCGGGTTTCGGATGATGTGGATGTCTGTCTGGCTGAGGCTGAGGAGTTGGTGTTCGCGCGGGATCGGATCACGTGTGCTCTGGCGGATCGGGTGGGGCGGGTGCATCGGGCGGGGCAGGCTCGGCGGCATGGGCATGCCTCCACCCGCAGTTGGCTGCGCACCGCCGCGGGGATGACCGTCGCCGGGGCGGGCCGGCTGCTGAGCCTGGGGATCGAGTTGGCCCGCCTGCCGAAGGTGCGGGAGAAGTTCGCCGCCGGTGGGTTGGCGGCGGGGGTGGTGGAGGCCATCTGCGCGGCAATCTCCGGTCTGTCCGATGAGCACGCTGCGGTGGCTGAGCCGATTCTGCTGGAGTTGGCGGGGAGGGCGGGGGCGGCGGAGGTGGCCAGGGCGGGGCGTTATCTGCGGGCGGTGCTGGACCCCGATGGTGAGGACCGTGACGAGCGGGCCGATTACGGTCGGCGGTTCCTGCGGGTGCGCTCCGGTAAGGGCGGGGGGCTGGAGGGGGAGTTCTATCTGCCGCGTGAGCATGCCGCCCGGTTGCAGGCGTTGCTGGATGCGTATGCCAGGCCGAAGGCGGAGGGCGATGACCGGCCATTGAGGGTGCGTCAGGCGGATGCGTTGATGGCGTTGCTGGAGGAGAAGATCGCCGCCGAGCTCCTGGTCCTGGTCAACGCCGAATCCCTCCCCACCGACCCCGCCACAGACTGCCCCGAGAGCGCTGGCCACCCCGAGACCCCCGAGACCTTCGAAGGCCCGGAAGGCCCTGAAGACACCGAAGAGCCCGAGAACACTCAGGACGCCGAGGCGGCCGAGGAAGCCGCTTCCGCGGTAGGCGCCGATGCCGATGTAGCCGCAGAGGCTGCCGTCGAAAACGCCGGCCAGAGCGCCGTCGAGGGTGCCGAGCTGGCGACCGGGCCCCGTGGCATGGAGGTCGGCGATGACGCGATCGGACGCGCGCAGGCGAAGAGCACACAGCGGAGCGAATCGCAGCAGGAGCCAAAGCAGAGCGCGCCACAGCGGAGCAGCTCGCCGAAGCGGCAGGAGTCGCGCTCGTGGGAGTCGCATGGCGGGGGCGCGTGCGGGTGCGGCAGTAGGGCGCGGTGCTCGTCCACAGCGCCGGAAACACCGGGGACGCCGGAAGCGTCCGGTGCGCGGGTACCAGAGCCGGGGGCGCCCAGCGCGCGGGGAGCAGAGTCTGGGTCACCGCGGGGCGTGCGGCTGGGACCAGAGCCGGAGAGGCCACCGGTAGCGTCGGCCGGAGGGCTGCCTGGGGCGCTGCTGGGGACAGCGTTGGGAACGGCGCCGGGGTTGTTGCTGGCGACCGGGCAGGTGCTGCCCGTCTCCAGCGTGCACCGGCTGGCCCGCACCTCCACCCTGGTGCGCCTGGTCATGGACGCCGACGGGCAGGTCCTGGACATGGGCCGCAAAGTCCGCCTGGCCACCCCCGCCCAGCGGCGGGCGATCTACGCCCGCTACGCCACCTGCTGGATCGACGGCTGCCCCCTGCCCGCCACCAGGTGCCAGATCGACCACGCCCACAACTGGAGCACCGGCGGCCTGACCGACCTCAAACTGCTGGGCCCGGCCTGCCAGTTCCACAACCGCGACCGCTACCAGCACCCCGACCGCTACACCCGCCACAAGACCGGCACAGACCGCTGGGCCTTCACCTACCACCCAGCCCGAACCAGACGGGTGCGGGAATGAGGATCGATGGCCGGGGGTCAGGACCCAAGACGCCAGGAGTGGAGATACTCCTCCTGCTCGGCGGTGAGCGCGTCGATCGAGATGCCGGCCGCGGCCAGCTTCAGGCGGGCGACCTCGGCGTCGATGCCGGCCGGGACGTCGTACACGCCGGGCGTCAGCCGCGCCGACTCCCGCACCAGCCAGGCGACGGCGAGCGCCTGGGCGGCGAACGACATGTCCATCACCGCCGCCGGGTGCCCCTCGGCCGCGGTCAGGTTCACCAGGCGCCCCTCCGCGAGCAGCAGCAGCCTGCGGCCGTCGTTGAGGACGTACTCGTCGGTGTTGGGCCTGATCCCGAAGCGCACCTCGCGCGCCATCTCCTCCAGCGCGCGCACGTCGATCTCGACGTCGAAGTGGCCCGCGTTCGCGAGGATCGCGCCGTCCTTCATGACGGCCAGGTGCTCGGCCCGGATGACGTCGCGGTTGCCGGTGACGGTCACGAACACGTCGCCGGTCTCGGCGGCCAGGCTCATCGGCCGCACGTCGTAGCCCTGCAGGGCCGCGTCGAGTGCCTTGACCGGGTCGATCTCGGTGACGACGACCCGCGCGCCGAGGCCCTTGGCCCGCTCCGCGACGCCCCGGCCGCAGAAGCCGAAACCCGCCACGACGACGGTGCGGCCGGCCAGCAGGACGTTGGTGGCCCGCATGATGCCGTCGAGCGTCGACTGGCCGGTGCCGTACCGGTTGTCGAACATCCGCTTGGTCCGGGTGTCGTTCACCGCCACCATCGGGAAGCGCAACGCGTTCTCCGAGGCCATCTGGCGCAGCCGGATGATCCCGGTCGTGGTCTCCTCGCAACCGCCGATCACGTCGTCGAGGAGTTCGACCCGCTCGGTGTGCAGGGTGTTGACGAGGTCGCATCCGTCGTCCAGGACGATGTTCGGCGCGATGTCGAGCGTCTGGTGGATGTGCCGGTAGTAGGTCTCCATGTCCACGCCGGCGCGGGCATGGACGGCGATGCCGTACGTTCTCAGCGCCTCGGCGACGTCGTCCTGCGTGGACAGGGGGTTGGACGCCGCCAGGGCGATCTCGGCGCCGCCCTCTCGCAGGGCCCCCATGAGCACCGCCGTCTCGGCGGTGACGTGCATGCAGGCGGCGACGCGCAGGCCGTCGAGCGGCCGATCGGCGCCGAAACCGGCGCCGACCGCCCGCAGGACCGGCATCGACCGGGCCGCCCATTCGATGCGCCGCTCTCCGGCCTCCGCGATGTCCGCCGTGACGTCCGGCTGAATCACGCCGTCTACCTCCTGACGAGGCGCGGGCCGGGCCCGCGCCCTCGTCGTGCGACCCGCCTGTCAGTAGCGGTAGTGGTCCGGCTTGTACGGGCCCTCGACGTCCACGCCGATGTACTCCGCCTGCTTCTTGCTGAGCGTGGTCAGCTTCACGCCGAGCGCGTCGAGGTGGAGGCGGGCGACCTTCTCGTCGAGGTGCTTGGGCAGCACGTACACGCCGACCGGATAGTCGTCGGTCTTCGTGAACAGCTCGATCTGGGCGATCACCTGGTTGGTGAACGAGTTCGACATGACGAACGACGGGTGGCCGGTGGCGCAGCCGAGGTTCATCAGACGGCCCTCGGCGAGCACGATGATCGAGTGCCCGTCGGGGAACACCCACTCGTCGACCTGCGGCTTGATGTTGATCCTCTGGATGCCCGGGATGCGGGTCAGGCCGGCCATGTCGATCTCGTTGTCGAAGTGGCCGATGTTGGACACGATCGCCTGGTGCTTCATCTGCGACATGTGCTCGGCGCTGATGATGCCGTAGTTGCCGGTGCAGGTGACGAAGATGTCCGCGATGCCGACGACCTCCTCCAGGGTGGTGACCTGGAAGCCGTCCATGGCGGCCTGGAGCGCGCAGATCGGGTCGATCTCGGTGACGATGACCCGGGCGCCCTGGCCGCGCAGCGCGTCGGCGCAGCCCTTGCCCACGTCGCCGTAGCCGCAGACCACGGCGACCTTGCCGCCGATCAGCACGTCGGTGGCGCGGTTGAGGCCGTCGATCACCGAGTGGCGGCAGCCGTACTTGTTGTCGAACTTCGACTTGGTCACCGAGTCGTTGACGTTGATCGCCGGGAACAGGAGCGAGCCGGACTTGTGCATCTCGTACAGCCGGTGCACACCGGTCGTGGTCTCCTCGGTGACGCCCTTGATCTCCTCGGCCACGCGGGTCCACCACTTGTCCTCGGAGACCGTACGGCGGAGCGTGTCGAGGATGACCGCCCACTCCTCGGGGTCGTCCTCACCGGCGACCGGCACGGCGCCGGCCTTCTCGAACTCCACACCCTTATGGACGAGCAGCGTGGCGTCGCCGCCGTCGTCGAGGATCATGTTGGGGCCGGAGCCGTCGGGCCAGCGGAGGGCCTGCTCGGTGCACCACCAGTACTCCTCCAGCGTCTCGCCCTTCCAGGCGAAGACCGGGACACCGGAGGGGTTGTCCACCGTGCCGTCCGGGCCGACGACGACCGCGGCGGCGGCGTGGTCCTGCGTGGAGAAGATGTTGCAGCTCACCCAGCGGACGTCGGCGCCGAGCGCGACCAGCGTCTCGATCAGTACGGCGGTCTGAATCGTCATGTGCAGCGAGCCCATGATCTTCGCGCCGCGCAGCGGCTGCGCCGCGGCGTACTCCTTGCGGGTCGCCATGAGGCCCGGCATCTCGTGCTCCGCGAGGCGGATCTCTTTGCGGCCGAATTCCGCCAGCGAAAGGTCGGCGACCTTGAAGTCCATGAGTGTCTCCTCCATTGTCCGTCGGTGCGAGTTTAGGTGTCGCGGACGCGCCGACGCATACGGAGGCGTGCGAACCTGACACAAGAATGTGAGATTACGTCGCCGACGGGTGCCGGAGGGCCGCCGGACTGTCTAGCGTGGACCCAGGGAACGGGACCGGAGGCACGATGCGTATCACCGAGGCGGCCAGGCGGCTCGGCATGTCCCCCCGGATGCTGCGCTACCGGGAGGCCCTCGGCCTGCTGCCGCCCGTACGGGACAGGGGCGCCCATCGGCGCTTCGGGCCCGACGAACTGGAGGCGGTGCGCCAGGCGACGGAGCTGGAGCGCCGGTTCGACGTCTCGCCGGCCGAACTGGCCTTCGCGCTCCGGGCACTGTCCGAGCCGGCGGTGGCCCAGGCCGTGCGCGACCTCGGCGTGCGCATCGGGCGCATCCAGGCGCCGCGCCGGGCGCTGGACTTCGAGAAGGAGAAGGCCCTGCGGCTGCTGCGGCACCGATGAGCCAGGCGCCGATGAGCCAGGCGCGGATGAGTCAGGTGCCGACCACGAGACGCAGGTCGTCGGCGCGCAGGGAGTCGGCCGTGACGTACGGCTGCTCGCTCACGATGTCGGTCATCGTCACTGGGACGTTCAGGGACGGCACCAACCTGAGCGCTTTGACCAGGAGGTTCGGGTGCTCCGCCGTGAACTCCTGGGGCAGGCCGAGAAGCTTGGCGGTCATCTTCGTCGTGCAGATCACCACGTTGCCCTCGAAGGTGAACGTGCTGCCGGTCAGCGTCGTCGGGCCCATCGTCTGGGTGGGCCGCTCCAGCACGGCCTTGTCCATGGTGAAGCGGAGCATCTTGACGGTGCCGGTCGCGGTGGGCATCTCGACCACGCCGGTGAACTTCATCCCGGTCATGGTCAGCGAGGGCGCGCGGACCGCGGCCGTCTCGGTCGCGACCCGCACGGCCCCCGGCCCACTGCCCCCGCGCGTGGAGGAGCCCCCCGGCTCGTCCTCGCCGCCCTCCCCGGGCGACGGCGAGGGACTCCTCCTGCCCGTGAGGGACCCCACGGCGTCCTGCAGGCTCGTGGGCAGGCTCGTGGGCAGGGCCGTGGGGACCGCGCTGGGCAGTACTCCGTCGAGGACGTCGGACAGGCCGCTGGGAACGGCGCTCGGGACGACACCGGGCAGGAGGGAGCCGCCCTGCCCGCCCGGACCGGGGTCCTCCCGTGCCACGGCCGTTCCGGCCGCCAGGATGATGGGAAGCACGGCGATGGCCAGCGCCCTCGTCGCCGGGCCCGGACCCCCGTCTCCGCGTCCGCCGCCGTGCCCGCCACCGTCCGGCCGCACGCCCCCGTCGTCAGGGCCGTCTATCGGGCCGTCACCGTCATCCGGGCCGCCGCCGGGGCTCTCGTCCTCCGGCCCGGACGCGGACCCGTCACGAACGCGGGCCACCAGGACACGCGGGCCCTCTCCCGGGGGCTCGGCCGCCGGCCGCTGGGGCCGTGTGGCCTCCAGCCGCTCGTCGCCGCTGACCACCCGGCGCCCGGTGATGGTGATCTCGCCCTCCTGCGGCCCCGGCGGAGCGGCGGGCTGGATTGGCGCCGAGCCGGCCACGGTGGTTTCCGCGGGCGTCCAGGCGACCGCCAGCGCCCCGCCGACCAGGCCGAGCAGCATGCCGATCAGGAAGCCGCCGAGGTTGGCGTAGATGAACGACGCGATCGAGATCAGCACGGCGACCACGCCGAGGAAGGCCCGTTTGTCGGGCTGGAGCCAGACCATCAGGCCGAGGATGATCAGCACCAGCGAGATCAGGTAGGTGGCGCCGACCGTGCCCGACTGGATGACGAGCGGCAGGGCCTGGGTCGCGAACGGAATGCTCAGCAGTTCCAGGCCGGCCGCGAGCACCAGCAGGCCGCCCCAGAACGGCCGCGACCGCCGCCAGGAGCCGCTCATCGCCGCCCGCCCGAGATCGTGTGTCCGGCCATCTGAAGCATCCGCATCAGAAGCACTCGTGCTTGCCCGGCTCCACCGACAGCTTCAGCCCCGGCAGCTTGAACGTCGCCGCGTTGACCGACCAGGAGACCTGCCGGAAGTCCTTGATGGTGATGCCGCTCGCCTGCTGGCCGAACATGCCGGCCGCACCCTCGGCGCCCGGCAGCTGGTCGAGGGCGCTGGCGTCACGGCCCGCCTCCAGCTTCGTGAAGACCGCGTTGCCCTCGATCTGGGAGGCGTCGACGATCATGTTCTCGGCGGTGACCGGGTCCTTGCCCGTGCCGGCGGTGATCCGGATGGTCACGGCGCCGACGGGCGACTTCACCAGGACCGTCTGGCACATGTTGGTCAGGGTGGCCTTCCGGATGCCGGAGACGGCGACCGGGATCTTCTGGCCCTTCTTGTTCTCCACCGTGCTGCCGTACTGGACGAAGCCCTGGCCCTGCAGAGTGTCCGCGGAGACCTTGAACGTGTCACCCGAGACCACGAACGACGCGCCGATCGCCCCCTCGGCGGTCGCGCCGACCAACACGGACGCGACCGCGAGTGCGGGCACGAAGACGAGCGCGAAGCGCTTCCAACGCACGCGCCCCTGCCGGACGCGTCCCTGTTGAGCCATGAGTCACCTCTGGGGGGAATCAGTCAAATGCAGAAGCAAAGTTACCGATCGGTACCGCAGAGGTTGAAGTGACTCAGCATCACATTTCAATTACGGCGCGCAGCGAGAAGTGGCGGACCGTAACAGGGATCATGCGCCGGCGCGCTGCCCAGAGGCGGCGTCCGCCCGGTAGAGGTCCGGCTCCAGGTAGATCACCCGGGCCATCGGAACCGCCTCACGGATGCGCCGTTCGGCCTCGTCGATGCCCCGCGCCACCTCGCCGGCGGTGTCGTCGTGCTGCACCGCGATCTTCGCGGCGACCAGCAGCTCCTCCGGGCCGAGGTGCAGGGTGCGCAGGTGGATGACCCGGCTGACCTCGGGGGCGGCCTCCAGCGCGGCGCAGATCTTCTCCTCCACCTCGGGGGTCGCGCTCTCGCCGATCAGCAGCGACTTGGTCTCGGTGGCCAGGATGACCGCGATCACCGCGAGCAGCACGCCGATCATGAGGGTGCCGACACCGTCCCACACGCCGTTGCCGGTGACGACGGCCATCGCGACGCCGAACAGCGCGAAGACCAGGCCCAGCAGCGCGCCGAGGTCCTCCAGCAGCACGACGGGCAGTTCGGGTGCCTTGGCCCTGCGGATGAAGGACACCCAGGACTCCCTGCCCTTGTGCTCCCTCGACTCCTTGATCGCCGTACGGAACGAGAAGCCCTCGGCGACGATCGCGAAGATCAGAACGCCGAACGCCCACTGCGGCGCCTCCACGGGGTGCGGGTCACTGATCTTGTGCCAGCCCTCGTACAGGGAGAACAGCGCGCCGATCGTGAACAGCACCACGGCGACGACGAAGGCGTAGAAGTAGCGCTCACGGCCGTAGCCGAAGGGGTGCTTGCGGGTTCTCCCCTTGGCGGCGCGCTTGCCGCCGAGCAACAGCAGCGCCTGGTTGCCGGAGTCGGCCACCGAGTGGACCGACTCGGCGAGCATCGACGACGACCCGGTGAACACGAACGCCACGAATTTCGCCACGGCGATCGCCATGTTGGCGCCGAGTGCCGCGAGGATCGCCTTGGTACCGCCACCCGCACTCACGTTGAACTCCTCAATTCGATCGGCCGAAGCGATCCTAAGGGGAAATCCTCGCCCGGAGTTCCGCCGCGGCCGACGCCGGGTCCATCCCGTACCCGAGAGCGAGGTAGACACTCGCGTAGTCGCAGAGGCCGACCAGGGCGGCGAGCCGGTCCAGCGGGTGCCCGCCTTCGGCCCTGATCTCGGAGACCGGAACGCCCCGGTCCTCGGCCAGCCGTACGGCGGCCGTGCGGGACGCGGCCACCAGGGGATCCTCCTCCACGTCGCGCAGCAGGAACAGGCGCAGGCGCGGGCTCTCACCCGGCTCGTCGGCGAACGGGTCGGCGAAGACGTCCCGCCCGGCCAGGGGGCCGTGGAACGTCACGATCTGGTTGTGCGCGGCCTCGGGCAGCTCTCCCCAGATCGCCGGGTAGCCCGCGTTCCCGCTGAGCCGGTCGGCCAGGCGGCGGGCCGCCACCGCGGCCAGCGGCGAGGTGCCCCAGATGAGCGGAAGCGTCCCGGCCAGTTCCATCGCCAGCGTCTTGCCGGGATTGATGAACGACTCGCTCGACGGGCGGCAGCGATGGGCCAGGTCCTCCAGCCGCTTGGCCGCCGACTCGAACTCGCTCTCCCCCGCGGAGACCAGGCCAAGCGCGGCCGCCGCCAGGATCGGTGGCACCACGAGCGACCACAGCGTGGCCTTCGGCTGTCCGGCCACCCCGGTCGCGCCACCCACCGGCACGTACGGCCCGCCCGCCCGCGCGACCAGGGCCGACAGCGGCGTGTCGGGCGCGCCCACACCGACGAGCGCGCACCCGCGCCGTACGGCCTCGGCGGTCACGGCGAGGGTCTCCTCGGTCCTGCCGGAGCGGGAGACCGCGATGACGAGATCGGCGGCGCCGGCCCAGCCGGGCAGCCGGTGGCCGCGCACGGTCACCACCGGGACCGGGGCGCCGTATCTGCACAGCGCCTCCAGGACGTCGCCGGCGAGGGCGGAGACGCCCATGCCCGCCACGACGATCGCGCGGGGGCGGCCGTCCCGCCCTATCCGCGCCACGCCGTTATCCACGGACGATCGGTAGGCCGCCCGCATCTGGGCGGCCGACGACGCGACGGAACGCAGCATGCCGGAGGGGTCGCCCTCCATCAGGTACGCCTGGTCGTCGAGCCGGTCGGGCTCGAACCGGGCCCCTCCGGCAGCGGTCATGCCTTGCGGGCCTCGTCGACGAGGAGCACCGGGATGTCGTCACGCACGGGGTAGACCAGCCCGCACGACTCCGAGGTGCAGGCCAGCTCGTCCGCGTCGGGCACCGCGCGGAGCGGGGACTTGCACGCCGGGCAGGCGAGGATGTCCAGCAGCCAGTCGTCGATCTTCAACTCGTCAGCTCCTTACCACGGCGAGCACTTCGTCCCGGACGGCGGCGACCTTCTCCTCGTCGGCGGCCTCCGCGTTGAGCCGGAGCAGCGGCTCGGTGTTGGACGGACGCAGGTTGAACCACCAGTCCGGACCGCTGACGGTGAGTCCGTCCAGCTCGTCGAAGGTAACACCCTCCCGGCCCGCGAAGGTCTCACGTACCCGCGCCAGGGCGGCGGCCTGGTCCTCGACCCTGCTGTTGATCTCCCCGGACGCGGCGTAGCGCGAGTAGCGGGACAGTACCTCCGACAGCGGCCGGTCCTGCTCGCCCAGGGCCGCGAGCACGTGCAGGGCGGCCAGCATGCCCGAGTCGGCGAACCAGAAGTCGCGGAAGTAGTAGTGGGCCGAGTGCTCTCCGCCGAAGACGGCGCCGGTGCGGGCCATCTCCGCCTTGATGAACGAGTGGCCGACGCGCGTGCGGACGGGCTTGCCGCCGTGCTCGGCGACGATCTCCGGCACGCCCTTGGAGGTGATCAGGTTGTGGATGATCGTGGCGCCGGGATTCTTGGCCAGCTCGCGCACCGCGACCAGCGCCGTGACGGTGGACGGCGAGACCGACTCGCCCCGCTCGTCGATGACCCAGCACCGGTCCGCGTCGCCGTCGAAGGCGATGCCGATGTCCGCGCCCTGCGAGACGACCGCCTTCTGCAGGTCGCGCAGGTTCTCCGGCTCGATCGGGTTGGCCTCGTGGTTGGGGAAGCTGCCGTCGAGCTCGAAGTAGAGCGGGGTCAGCTTGATCGGCAGGCCCTTGAAGACCTCGGGGACCGTGTAGCCCCCCATGCCGTTGCCGGCGTCCACGACCACCTTGAGCGGCCGGATGCCCGACAGGTCGACCAGCGTCTTGAGGTGGGCGGCGTAGCCCTCCAGCAGGTCGCGCTCGGTCACCGCGCCCGCGCCCGGCGTGCCGCCCAGCCCTGCGGCGAGCAGTTCGGCCGCGCGGTCGCGGATCTCCAGCAGGCCGGTGTCGGTGCCCACCGGTACGGCGCCCGCCCGGCACATCTTCATGCCGTTGTACTGGGCCGGGTTGTGGCTCGCCGTGAACATGACGCCCGGCAGGTTCAGGCTGCCGCTGGCGTAGTAGAGCATGTCGGTCGAGCCGAGACCGGCGTTGACCACGTCGGCGCCCCGGGAGGTCGCGCCCCGGGCGAACGCCGCGGCCAGCGGGCCCGACGAGGGGCGCATGTCGTGCGCCATCACCACCGAGGTCGCACCGGTCAGCTCCACGAAGGCCGCCCCGACGGCCTGTGCGATCTCCTCGTCGAGCTCGTCCGGCACCACGCCGCGTACGTCGTACGCCTTGAAGATCCTGCCGAGGTCGGCCACTGCACGCCCCTAAAAGTCGTTAGTCTTCGCACCTGAGCCTATAGCGCCCGATTGCCCACACAATGAGCCCTCCAACGCGCCGCGCGCGATCTCATCGCGGGGTGTTGTCGCGGGGTGTCATCGCTCCCTGTTCGGCTGGGCGGACTTGAGCACCCGCAGGTGACCTCGGCGGCCCACCTCGACCGCCTGCCCGACGGGCTCGCCGGCGGCGGGAGCGGGGCGCGCGGCCTCCCGGACCGCGTTCGCCAGGGCCTCCAGGTCGTCCCCGCTCGGGGCGACGGACTCGGACGGAAGGCGCACGACCTCCCATCCCCTCGGCGCGGTGAGCCGTTCCGCGTGCTCCGCGCACAGGTCGTAACAGTGTGGCTCGACGTACGTCGCCAGGGGGCCGAGTACGGCGGTCGAGTCGGCGTAGACATACGTGAGTGTGAAGACGGCAGGCTGCCTGCAGGCGGTACGGGAACAGCTGCGGACGGGGCTCACGGAGGGACCGTATCCGGTCCGCGTTCACATTGCCACCACCCCGCCGCTCTTATTGAACGTGTCGCCACAATTCAGCGTTCTTTGAAGTCGGTATGACGTTGGTGGGCAAAGCGGACACAACCCGCGGGATCCACCACACCGACGGGACGGGCCTTAAGCTGGCTGCGTGAGCGATCGGAGCGGTGACAGGCCGGATCCAGCGCGGCGGGTGCGCCGGCGCGACCGGCACGGCCGTGGCATGCGCGGCCCCCTCGCGCCCTCGCACGTTCCCATCGCCAAGTCCCGCGGCGAGCGGTTCGACGACCTGGTGCTCGAAGCGGTCGACCGGCTCAAGCCGCGGTGGGGCACCCAGCTCGCGTCGGTCGAGTTCGCGGTGGAGGAGGTGCCGCCGGCCGCCGAGCTGGTGGACGGGCCCGCCCGGCTGTCCTCCGACCCGATCCCGCTCGGGCGGGCCGAGTCGGCCCTGGGGGACGAGCCCGCCGCCGTCGTGCTGTACCGCCGGCCGCTCGAGGCGCGGGCCCGCGACCGCGAGCAGCTCGGCACGCTGGTCCTGGACGTGGTCGTCGAGCAGGTGGCCAGCCTGCTGGGCCTCACCCCGGAGACGATCGACCCCGGCTACGACGACCGGCACTGAGCGGCGCTGCGCGGCAGTGAGTCGTTAGGGAAGCACCACGCCCGGTGAGTCGACGGTCGGGGGCACCAGCGCCCAGATCCTGGCCATGGCCAGCGGCTGCGCGGTCACCATCTGGCCGTCCTTGGCCGCCTCGTCGAGGACGCGCCCGCCGTACACCGGCCCCGAGCCGGGCTTCGGCCGTACGAGAACGCTGAAGCCGCCCTTGCTGCCCTTGGGGGGTGTGAGCCTCAGCTCCTTGGTGCGGGCGGCGGGCAGCGTCACCTCGATCGGGGCCGGCGCCTCGCCCTTCGCGGGCAGCAGCCGCACCTCCACGGTGGCCGCCGCGAACGGCGCCGAGAGCACCAGCCATGAGGTCTGCTTGCCTTGGGCCCGGCCGTCCGCGACGACGCTGCCGAGGTCGACGGAGGCGGCGCCGGCCGTGAAGGCGACGTCCTGCCTGGCTCCCGTTCCGGTGATCTTCAGGCCTGCCACGATCGGGACGTCGGACTCCAGCACCAGTGCGGCCGGCTGTCCGCCGATGCCGGTGGACAGGTCGAGCGAGGACGCCGAGCCGGCCGGCACCTCGAGCGTCTCCTTGTTCTTCAGCGCGTAGGAGCCGTCCTCGAGCACGGCCCTGATCCGCACGACCGTATCCCGCTCCCCCGGCGCGGCGACGTACAGCTCCCGCTGCCCGGCGGTGCCGGGGACGCCCGGGACGACGACCCGGGTGGCGGGGGCCGCGGCGACGGGCAGCCAGTCGACGCCCCTGCCCTCGCCCAGCACGGCCTTCACCGCGGCGGCCACCCGGCCGCTGCTCGTGCTCACCTGCAGGGCCATGATCAGCGGAGAGGGCGCGAGGTCGCGCAGCCTGATCACGCGGTGCTCGCCGGGCTTGACGACGACGCCGTTGCCCCGCTCGCTCAGCACCGGGCCTTCCCCGGAGTAGACCATGAACGAGACGTTGGCCGGGGCGGAGTCGGGGTTGGCGAGGTAGAGGGTCATCTCCGCCGCGGCCGGCCCCGGCCCGACGAACCAGCTCTCGGCCCCCGGTTCGACGCAGCGCACCCCGGCGAGCCCACGCTGGGTTCCCGACGTCTCCCGTGCGGTCTGGGCGCTCTCCAGTCCGGCGGCCATCGAACCATCGGCGTCCACCACGAGAGGGCCGCCCCCGGCGGCGACGTCACGCTGCCACAGCAGGCCGACCCGGTCGATCACGTCGTCCTTGCCGCCGCCGTTCTTGCCCGGCGCTTTGATCGCCGAGAGGGTGGCGCTCCCGGGGGTCTGGGGACGCTCGGGGTCCGCCGGCGTCACCACGCTCACCCGGCTGCCGGACGGCGCCGGGCACACGGCGGTCACCGACTCCACCGGCGCCTTTACGGCCTGCGGGCGCGCCTGCGCGACCGGCGCGGGCCGGCTGACGTAGGCCACGCCGTACAACGCGCCCAGTGCGACCAGCACCAGGGCGAGCAGGCCGAAGCGGTTCTCGATCAGTCTCCTCACGCGGGCACCCGATCTTCCTTCGCCCGGCGGCGGCCCCGTGGCCCTTCCTCGACGGGCACGTCGGCGTAGTCGCCCTCCGGCTCTCTCGTCCGGGCCCCGGGCGAGGCCAGGACCAGCACGAGCACGAGCAGCGTGCCCTGGGCCCACAGCCAGCCCCGGTGCAGCGCGCCCGCCGTCGCGGGCGGCGGGGGCACCGTCACCTGACCCGCCACGCGCCACAGGCCGCCCGTCTCCGAGAGGCTCACCCTGATCAGGGCGGGCTGCGAGTCGAGCGCCCGTCGCAGGGCCGGGTCGACGGAGCCGGGCACCGTCACGAAGCGCACTCCGAACGACGCGAGCGTCTGGACGTACGTGCTGCCCCGGCCCGAGGCGAGCCCGGCGACCGCGGTCGCGAGACGGGCGCTCGCCTCCCGGGGCGGTTCGAGGTCGGACTCGCCGATCAGCGGCCCCCGGCCGCGCAGCAGCGTGTAGCCGACCCTTTCGTCCCTGGAACGCAGCAGGAGCGTGCCCTCGCCGGGCGCCGACTGGAGCGCGGCGAGCACCGGCACCGGGTCGCTAAGGTCGCCGCGCAGCGGGCCGTCCGCGCCCTTCGTCACCCACAGCGTGGCGGCGGCGAGCGGGGTCGCGAAGGCGACCACGACGATGAGCATCGCGCCGAGACGGCGCAGCCCGCCCCCGGCACGGAACTCGGCGATCCTGTGCGCCTGATGCCCCGCGGCCACCAGCAGGCCCGTCGCCGCGAACGCCAGCGGCACCCCCGGCCACGCCGTGTCGTCGATCCGGCTGACCACGATCGCCACCAGCAGCCCGAAGAGCATGACGCCCCAGCCGATCGCGACGATCATCTGGTGGCGCCGCAGCAGCAGGGCGGCCAGCGCGACCGCGCCCAGGCCCGCCGTCGCCCACACGGGCGGCACCCCCGGCCCGCCGGGACTCAGCATGAGCAGGGACTCGGCGCCGAGGCGGAGGCCCGTGAGACGCTCGTCGTGCAGGCCGGACTCGAGCAGGATGCGTCCCGGTTCCCTCGCGACCTGGACCAGCCACGGGAACAGCAGGACGACCGGGGTGCCGAGGCCGATCACGAGCGACCGCCTGACGCCTCTGCGGATGCCGCCGAACGACACCGCGGCGAGCCCGCCGAGGATCGCCACGAGCACGTACACGAGCGGGACGAAGGCCGTGCCCACGGTCAGGAGCAGGCCGAAGCCCCAGGCCGCCCGCCGCGACCCGGCGATCACGCGCGTGGCGAGCGCCGCGTAGACGGGCAGCAGCACGATCACGATCGCGGTGCCCAGCCGCCCGCCCGCCACCGCGCCGGTCGCGACCGGCAGCAGGGCGTAGGTGACGGCCAGCCATACCCGCGCGGGCGTGTACGGGATCATCCGCTTGGTCGCCGCGTACGCCGAGATCCCGGCCAGCGGCACGCAGCCGAGCAGCACCACGCCGACGGCCAGCCACACCTTGCCCAGCGCGACCGCCGACAGCCCGGCGAGCACGGCGACGTACGGCGGGGCCCAGGTCTGCGAGCCGAGCCCGGTGCCGTGGTGGTCTTCGACGTAGAGCCGCCACAGGTCGGACGCGCCGCCGGTGACGGGCACCAGGGCCCCGCCTCCCAGGTGTCCTCCGGACAGGAGCCCGGACAACAGCGTCCTTTCGGCCGCCAGCGTGATCGCGGCCAGGATCAGGCCGAGCATCACAACGGGGCTGCCGAACACGCGCTGGACTCCGCCGGAGTCGGTCAGCAGCTCGTCGCCGTCGTCCTCCTGGGCGCGGTCCGCGGCCGCGTGGTGACGGCCCGCCGAGTCGACCGGGCCGGCTCCGGCGAGGAAGCCCTGCACCATGTCGGCCAGCCGCCGCAGCGCGGCGCCCGGCGGGGTGAGCTTGCGCCGGATCGCGGGCCAGCTCTGCTTCCTGCCCTTCCTGCGGGCCTTGCGGGCCCGCCGCAGGCGCAACGGACGGCCGATGACCGAGCCGAGCGCGGCCAGTTCGTCGAGGGCGTTGGCCGGCTGCTTGGCCAGCAGGAACAGCAGGGCCCGCAGCGTCGACGCGACGACGTTGCGCAGCACGGACCGCACGAACGCGCCGAACGGCAGGTTCGCCATGAGGACGAACAGGCCGTTGCGCCGGCCGAGCCTGCGGGGATGCTCGTCGCTGGTGGCGATCCTGCGCCGCCGCCGCGCCGCCGCCTCGGCGTGCCAGGCCACCGCGTCGCTCACGTTGAGCACGCGGTGCCCGGCCGTACGGGCCCGCCAGCACAGGTCGAGGTCGTCGCGGAAGAGCGGCAGCGCGGTGTCGAGGCCGTTCAGCTCGTCCCAGACGTCCCTGCGGATCAGCATGCCCGCCGTGGAGACCGACAGGACGTCGGCGATGCCGTCGTGCTGCCCCTGGTCGTACTCCCTCGGCTCCAGGCCGGTGTCGCGCCGCCCCGACCTGCTGACGGTCACGCCCATCTCCAGCAGCACCCGCCGGTCGAGCCAGTCGCGCAGCTTGGGGCCGAGGATGGCGGCCTTGGGATCCTGCTCCGCCGCCCACAACAGGGCCTGCAGCGCGTTCGCGTCGGGCGCGCAGTCGTCGTGGAGCAGCCAGACCCACTCCTGGCCCGGCGCGGGCGGCAGCCGCCGCAGCACCTCGTGGACGGCCTCGCCGAACCCGGTGGACCGGGGCAGGGTCAGCACGTTGCCCGTCCCGAACGCCTCGGTCAGCAGCTTCCCGCTGCCGTCACGGCTGCCGTTGTCGACGCCGACGACACGGTCGAGAGGCCGGGTCTGGCGCAGCACCGCCGCCAGCGTCTCCTTGAGCCAGCGGGCGCCGTCGTGGGCGACGACGATCGCGGTCACCGAGTGCACGTCGAGTCCTAGGGGGGTCGTACGGCTGAGCGCCGACCACGATACGGCAACCCGGACTCACCCGATCACATCCAGGCGAAACAGGATGTCAGCAGCATCCCGGACATGCCCCGGACACGCGTACGGGGCCGCACGCCGAGCGCGCGACCCCGCCGACGTCGTCGTCAGACGGCCTGGCGCTTGATCTTGCGCCTTTCCCGCTCGGACAGGCCGCCCCAGATGCCGAAACGCTCATCATGCTGAAGCGCGTATTCAAGGCACTCGGCGCGCACCTCACACGAACGGCACACCCTCTTGGCTTCCCTGGTGGAACCGCCCTTTTCAGGAAAGAACGCTTCAGGGTCGGTCTGCGCACACAAAGCGCGCTCCTGCCACCCCAGATCTTCACCATCGAGCGCCTGTGCCATGACCAGATCGGTCATTGCACACCTCCCTGTCGCTCGCCCGCCCACATGGAGCCCCCCATAAAAACGCCTGCCCTATACCCACCCTCGGGAAGGCGTAACAACATGTCTGTAATTACACGCGCGTGGCGCGTGTGGCGTCAAGCGGCATAACGATACCCGGGGAAAGACCTGCTCGCCCCGGTTCGTATGCCCCGATCTACGGTCCTATCAGCGTTCGGAACCATACCAAGGGAGGTTGGGGTCGGTTCCGCGGCCTGCCTGATCGGGGGCGGAACCTTCCTCATACTTTGCCTGCGACCGGTCCGGCGTGTAGATCGCCGTGGGGTCGAGCGGCTCCTCCCTGCGCAGCGGGTCGCTGAGGGGGTCTCCGTGGAAGGCGGAGGGGTCGAAGCGGACGGTCTGCTCGGTGGGGCCGGCCGCCGGCGGCTGGAACGGCGCGGGCTCGGACTGGGGGTGGCCGAGCGGGTTGTCGTAGTACTCCGGCAGGTCCTGCGGACCGGTGGGGTGATCCGGCAGGGCGATCTTCTGGTAGCTCTGCGCCTGCTGGTAGGCCTGCGCGAGCTGCTGCTCCCTCGGGTCGGCCGGGCCCTCGTACGCGGGGGGAGCGTCGAAGGCCGGGCCCGTGGCGGCGTGCTCTCCGGCCTGCCGGGCGAACGCCTGGCCGGAGTATCCGGAGAACGGCGACCCCTGCCCGTACGGCTGGTCCTGCTTGGGGGAGTCGTAGGAGGGCTGGTCGTAGGAGGGCTGGTCGTACCCGGCGTTGGACGCGCCGGCGGAAACGGCAGGGAACTGCCCGAACGAGCCGGATTCCGTCTGCTGTCCCGCGTAGCCGTACTGGTCGAACACCGGGCCCTGCGGCGGGGAGTAGTCGGAGCGCTGGGGCGCCGGCGCCTCGGGCTGCGTGCCGTACGCGCCGGTCGGCGGCCGCTCCTGCTGGTAACCCTGGGCACCGTAGTCGGCGTAGTGGGCGCCGGTCTGGACATCCTGCAGCGACGGCCGGGGCTGCTGCGCCTGACCCTGCCCATGGACGGGGGCGCCGGGCTGCCCGAACGGCGGGGGCTGCGGGGCGGTCGGGGCGGGGGTGTAGGAGTGCTGCGGCTCGTGTTCCTGGCCGTAGACGTCCTGGGGCCGCTCCTGGCCGAAGGCGCCCTGGCCCCGCTCCTGCCCGTACTGCTCCTGCCCGTACTGCTCCTGGGGGTACTGCTCCGCGTACTGCTGGGGCTCGGCGTACCGGTGCTCGGCGGGCGGCAGCTGGGGCTGGGCGGGCTCGCTCTGCCCGTACGCGGTCCCCTGCGGCTGGTTCTGCGGGTGACTCTGCGGCTGGTTCTGTGGCTGGCCCTGGTGGAGGACGTCGTACTGGCCGGGGTGCGGAAGGTTCTGCGGCGGGGTCTGAGCGCCGTTCTGGTGGCCGTTCTGGTGGCCCTGCCCCGGGCCGCCCTGCTGGCCGCCGGGGGCGGCGGCGTGCGAGGGAGCGGCGTGAGAGGGAGCGGCGTGAGAGGCGATGTGCGGCGCGCCCTGGGGGCCGTTCTGCCCGGGCAGCGGGCCGTTCTGCGGATCGCCCGGAGCGGGGTGCCCGAACTGCTGCTGGGCGGGACCCTGCTGGCCGGGACCCTGCTGGCCGGGACCCTGCTGGCCGGGTCCCTGCTGGACCGGCATCGCGCCGACGGTGGGGGCGTGAGGCGGCGCGCCCGCTCCGGGGGCCTCGCCGTACCCCTGCGGGGCCTGCTGGCCCTGGGGGCCGTGGTGGCCCTGGTGGCCCTGGTGGCCGTGGGGGCCCTGGGGGCCCTGGGGGCCCTGGGGGCCCTGCGGCAGCGCCGGAGCGTACGACAGCGGCGGGTGGGCGTCCTCGCGCCTGCCGAAGTAGTCGCCCGCCGGTTCCGCGGCGGACTGCAGCGCCGCGGCCGTGCTCGACGCGAACAGCGCGCCGAAGACGGCGAGCGCGATCATCGGCAGTCCGGTGATCAGGTATTCGAACCGGTCGCGGAACGTGAGCAGGTCACCCACGAGCACGCCGAGCATGCCGATCACGCCGAAGACGACGCCGAGACCGAGCGACCCGGCCGCGCCGAGCGACACCAGGCGGGCCCGGGGGGTGGGCGCGCCGGCCTTGGCGACGAGCAGGACGGCGCCGGCCGCGAGCGCGGTCGAGAGCGGGGACACGAGGGAGTGCAGGCTCATCGCCGCGCGGACACCGAAGGTGCTGCTCGGCGAGGAGCCGATCAGCAAGCGCGCGATGCTCACGAGGATGCCGGTGATCACCACCGCGAGCATCATCCACGCGGCCGGCTCGCGGAGCCGGCCGGTATCGACCTTGAGCACGACTACCCCCATCGGTCCAAACGGCACTCGGGGAAGTTTCGCACATGCCTGACTTAAGCGTCGGCAGACCCAACAACCTCACAAGCCGAACACACCCTACATATGGCTGTTCGTACCGCTCCCGGGGTGGGTGTCGGCGATGCCGCGTGCGGCCGATGGAAGACTGACGGCATGCGCATCGTGTCCCTCGCCGGAGGAATCGGCGGCGCCCGGTTCCTCCGAGGTCTCAAGGCGGCGGCCCCCGATTCCGACATCACCGTGATCGGCAACACCGGCGACGACATCACCCTCTTCGGCCTGCGCGTGTGCCCTGACCTCGACACGGTCATGTACACGCTGGGCGGCGGCATCAACGAGGAACAGGGCTGGGGACGGGCAGATGAAACGTTCACGGTGAAGGAGGAGCTCGCCGCGTACGGCATGGAACCGCAGTGGTTCGGCCTCGGCGACCGGGACTTCGCCACCCACATCGTCCGCTCCCAGATGCTGGCGGCCGGTTATCCGCTCTCGCAGGTGACCGAGGCCCTGTGCGACCGGTGGCGGCCCGGGGTGCGGCTGCTGCCGATGTCGGACGACCGCACCGAGACCCACGTGGTCGTCTCCGACGAGGCCGGCAGAAGGGCGATCCACTTCCAGGAGTGGTGGGTGCGGCTGCGCGCCTCCGTGCCGGCCGAGCAGATCGTGCTCGTCGGCGCGGACGAGGCCCGGCCCGCGCCCGGCGTGCTCGACGCCATCGCGGCGGCCGACGTCGTGATCCTCCCGCCGTCGAACCCGGTCGTCAGCATCGGGACGATCCTCCAGATCCCGGGCATCCGGGCGGCCCTGGAGACCAAGACCGTCGTCGGCGTCTCCCCCATCATCGGCGGCGCCCCGGTGCGCGGCATGGCCGACGCCTGCCTGACGGCCATCGGCGTGGAGACGAGCGCCCAGGCCGTGCTGGAGCTGTACGGCTCCGCCCTGCTCGACGGCTGGCTCGTGGCCGAGGAGGACAAGGGCGTCGCGCTCGACGGCGTGGCGGTGGAGGCCCGCCCGCTCCTGATGAGCGGCCCCGAGGCCACGAGGGACATCGCCGCCGCGGCCCTCGCCCTGGCCCAGTCACTCAGGTCCTGAATCCAGATGTCAGAGGAGCACATGCCCCAGATCACCGTCAGCGGCGTGCCCGGCCTGCCCGAGGTGCGGCCCGGCGACGACATCGCCCTGCTCGTGGCGCGGGCCGCGCCCGATCTGGAGGACGGCGACATCCTGGTCGTCACCTCCAAGATCGTGAGCAAGGCCGAGGGCCGCGTCCGCCATAGCGACAGCGGCACAACACAGCACGACAGCGGCACAACACAGAGCGATAGCGGCACAACACAGAGCGATAGCGGCACAACACAGCGCGGCAGCGGGACAGCACAGCGCGACAGCCGTACGGCCGCGATCGAGGAGGAGACCGCGCGCGTGGTCGCGCGGCGCGGGGACACGGTCATCGCGCAGACGCGGCACGGCTTCGTGATGGCCGCGGCCGGCGTCGACGCCTCGAACACCTCCCCCGGCACCGTGCTGCTGCTCCCCGAGGACCCGGACGCCTCGGCGGGCCGCATCCGCCGGGGGCTGCGCGAGCGGCTCGGCGTGCGCGTCGGAGTGATCGTCTCCGACACCTTCGGCCGGCCCTGGCGGCACGGCCTGACGGACGTCGCCATCGGCGCCGCCGGCGTACGGCCGCTGGAGGACCTGCGCGGCGGCGTCGACCCCTACGGGAATCCGCTCAACGCCACCGTCACGGCGCTGGCCGACGAGATCGCGGCGGCGGGCGACCTGGCGAAGGGCAAGCTGTCCGGCGTCCCGGTGGCCGTCGTGCGCGGGCTGGGCGGCCTGGTGACGGACGAGGACGGCCCGGGCGGGCGGGTGCTCGTCCGCCCCGCCGACGAGGACATGTTCCGGTTCGGCTCGGCCGACGTCGTCTTCGCCCGCCGCACGATCCGCGAGTTCTCCGCCCGCGAGGTCGATCCGGCCGCCGTACGGCGGGCCGTGGCGGCCGCCATCGCGGCGCCCGCCCCGCACCACACCACGCCCTGGCGGTTCGTGCTGCTCGAGACCCCGGGAGCGCGCACGGAACTGCTCGACGCGATGCGGGACGCCTGGATCGAGGACCTGCGCTCCGACGGCTTCTCCGAGGAGTCGATCGCCCGGCGGATCCGGCGCGGCGACGTGCTCAGGAACGCGCCCTACCTGGCGGTGCCGTGCCTGGTCATGGACGGCTCGCACACCTACCGCGACGAGCGCAGGAACGCCGCGGAGCGCGAGATGTTCGTGGTCGCCACCGGCGCCGGCGTGCAGAACTTCCTGGTCCAGCTCGCCGTGCAGGGGCTGGGCTCGGCGTGGGTGTCGTCCACGATGTTCTGCCGCGACGTGGTGCGCAAGGTGCTCGGCCTGCCGCAGAACTGGGACCCCATGGGCGCCGTGGCCATCGGCCATCCCGCCGCGCCGCCGAGGGACCGGCCGCCGCGCGACCCGGCCGACTTCTACGTCACCAGGTGACCGTCCCTTCCAGGTGCATGTGCTAGGTGCACGTGGGGTGGCACAGCCGCCGGGCCAGCGCCGACAGGAACACGTCGATGATCTGGCCCGGCTCCTGGGCGACGTAGAGCTGGCCGTTGGTGGCCGAGACGATCTCGCCGAGCGCCGCCCGGTCGGCCGCCTTGCCGAACGCGACCACGATGATCTGCACCGGCCTGTCCGGGTCCCACTCCTCGCGGAGCCTGTCGACGAGCTCGCGCCGCGACACGCCCTTCCCGTCGTCCACGCCCGCGGTGAGCACCAGCAGGGCGTTGCTCATCAGCGGGTCGTAGCCCTCCGACACCGAGCGGAAGCCCGCGTCGATCGCGTCGTACAGCGCGCCGCTCCGGTCGCCGAGGGCCTTGATTCCGTCGGCCACCCGGAACAGGGCCGTCCTGCGGATCTCCTCCTGGCCGCCGTCGGGCTCGGTGATCGGGCCGAGGCCGATCAGCTCACGGTGGTCCGCGCCGCCCTTGATGTCGCGGGCGAACTCCCACAGGCCCATGTGGGTCTCGTTCGGGAACAGCTGCAGGCCGAGCTTGGCGGCCTCGACCGCGACGTCCAGCCGGGTCTCACCGCCCGCCCTGATCGGCTCGGCGTTCTCCTTCGACACGTCCGCCAGCACCAGGATCCGGCTCGGCGGAGCCAGCCTGCTCCACGCTTCCAGCGCCTCGTCGATGACCTCCGCGGTGATCGACGGGCGCGAGCGGGGCTGCACGGTCGGAATGTCGTCGCCCGCCGGGAACGGCGGCTGCCCGTCGGCGCCGCGGAACCCGGCCCGCCGTACGGCCTCCTGCGTGGCCGCCGACCGCAGCCACTCCGCGAACAGCCGCGAGGCGGCCGCCCGGTCGGGATCCGCGGCCGTCACGACGTACGGGTAGTCGAGGTCGATCGTGCCTTCCTTGGGCTGGAGGGCGACCACGGGCTCGGCGTGGCCCTCGCGGTTGTGCGCCCACACCGACTGCTCGGGGACGATCACCACGGGCCGCGACCAGAAACCCGGCGCGTCCACCGCGCCGAGCATGCTGCGGTAGTCGGGGGCCGATCCCGACTGCGCCATCCGCACGAACGCCGTGAGGTCGCGGTCCGCCTTCTCGCCCGTGCCCACGATGTCGCGGGCCGCCGCGACGGTCGCGATCCCCGCCCCCGACACCGACGGATCGGGGATGCGCACGATGTCCGGCTCGTGCTCGGTGGGCCGGAGCCGTCCCCGCACCGTGGCGGGGAAGACCATGTCCCAGCTCATGGCCGTCCCCCCGGCGGCGAACCGCTCGGCGAGCGAGCGGCGCGTGGCGAAGACCAGCGGGGAGGTCGCGACGACGGTCTCGTCGGCGGCGATGTCCTGCCCGCCCTGCTTGCGGGCCAGCCGCACCCACACCGAGGAGTCGGCGATCCAGCCGTCGGGACGGCCGGGCAGGACGCCGGCCCGGTCGCCGATCAGCGTGCGGAGCACCGGCGCGGGCGGCTGCTCGGCCACCTGGACCTGGACGCACCGCCCCTCCACCTCCGCGCCCGAGGCGTTGAACCGCCCGGCCGCGTCCATCACCGGCGGCGCGACGTCCAGCGCCGCCGCGACGCTCACGAGGATCGGATCCCGGGCGGAACACGTTCCTGCCGACCGGGTGAGGAAGAGATAGGCCCCGCCCGCGATGATCACCGCGACCGTGAGGACCGCGACCGCGCCCTTCCAGCCGGCCCGCCTGCGGCGCCGCTCGGCCGTGAAGGCGGCCCGGTGACGACCGGAGGGCACGTGCGGATCCTCCCCAGTTCTCGTGGCTTTCGTGGGGCTTTCGTGGGGCTCTCGTGGGGCTCTCGTCGCCGGCGCTCCGCGGCGCCGCGCCTGTTCCTGGAACGGTCACCGTGCGCTGCCGAATGTCACGATTCTGCCCATCACCCCCGCGCCCAGCGCAAGAGCAACGTAGAACTTGTTATATACACGGCGTCCAATTAGACGGGCGCCGTCATCCCCGGGGAAGCCCGAGCTCCAGCTCGATCCAGTAGACGCCGGTCATGACGGGAGTGAAGTCGGCGACGACCTCCTGCGCGTAGTCGCCGCCGTCGCGGAGCTTCACCCCGAGCGGGCGGCCCTCGTAGTCGGCCGTGATCCGGTAGCGGCCGATGGGCACGTCCTCCAGGCCCGAGCCGTCCCCGTTCCGGGTGGCCGTCCGCACGATCCGGCTCCCCTCGGAGCCGTCGATCAGCGGACCGTCCGGGACGAGGGTGAGCCGCACCTTCTCGTCCTCCAGGAAGGTGCCCGCGTCGAGCTGGTCGTTCAGGTCGACGCGGAACAGCACCTTGCCCCCGTAGAAACCGAGGCCGTCGGGCTTCTCCCCCGAAAGCTTCCAGGTGAAGTTCCTGATCGCGCCGCTCGGCCCGGCGAACGGCGCGTCGTCGTCGGGCGCCAGGCTCAGGGTGTACTCCCGGCCGTTGTACCGCCTGGTCATCGTCGCCGACGCGTGGAAGGTCACCCCGATGTTCGTGGCGACGCGGTAGCGGCCGTCGCCGCCGGTGCGCACGACCTCGTTGCTGTCGTAGAGCACCTGGTTGTCGGCGACGATCTCGGCCCCCTCGATCGGGCGGCCCTGCGCGTCGACCACCCGTCCCTTCAGCACGCCGGGTTCGACCTCCCCGGGTTCGGCCTCCCCGGGATCCACGCCCCGCCCGGACCGCCCCTCGCTCACCGAGCCGCTCATCACGCCCTCCTCCAGGACCCCGCATCCGCCGAGAACCGTCATCAGCAGGACACCGAGCACCAGCCGTCTCTCCATGCCGACCGACGTTAAGATCGCGATCTTGCAATCGGCTTGGAAAACCGCGCGGCGGCGGCCGGGCTACCCGGTCGGCTGCCGCCCGAACTGCGGCGTCTCCAGGAACCGCACACCGCGGACGGATCCGCACACGCCGTCACTGCGGCGGGCGGCCTCGGCACGCTCCTCGCTCGGCCGGCCGTACGACGTGGTGCGCTGGCGCAGCGGGCGGCCGGTCGGCGCGACCATGGCCGCGATCTCGCTGATCGTCTTGTAGGACCCGTTCTCGGAGCCGGCCATCCGGCTGATCGTCTCCTCCATGAGCGTGCCGCCGAGGTCGTTCACGCCTCCGGCGAGCACGTCCCGGCACAGGTCGTCGCGCAGCTTGACCCAGGAGCACTGGATGTTGCGGATCGCGCCGTGCAGCATGATCCGCGCCAGCGCGTGGACGGCCCGGTTCTCCCGCGAGGTCGGCCCCGGCCGGGCGATCCCCGCAAGGTAGATCGGGGCGCTGTGGTGGACGAACGGCAGCAGCACGAACTCGCTGAACCCGCCCGTCTCCTCCTGGATCGACCGGATCAGCCGGATGTGGCGCACCCAGTGCTCGTGGGTGTCCACGTGGCCGTACATCATGGTCGAGGTCGTCGGGATGCCGACCCGATGGGCCGTGGTGATGACCTCGATCCACTCCCGGGCGGGCAGCTTGCCCTTGGTCAGCACCCACCGGACGTCGTCGTCGAGGATCTCGGCGGCCGTGCCGGGCAGCGAGTCGACCCCCGCCTCCCGCGCCGCGTGCAGCCACTCCTCGACCGACAGGTTCGCACGGCTGGCCCCGTTGACGACCTCCATCGGCGAGAACGCGTGCACGTGGATCTCGGGGCAGCGTTCCTTCACCGCGCGGGCGATGTCGAAGTAGGCCGTGCCGGGCAGGTCGGGATGGATGCCGCCCTGCATGCACACCTCGGTCGCCCCGGCCTCCCATCCCTCCTGCGCCCGGTCGGCCACCTCGCTCAGCGACAGGGTGTAGGCGTCGGCGTCGGTGCGCCGCTGGGCGAACGCGCAGAAGCGGCAGCCGGTGTAGCAGACGTTGGTGAAGTTGATGTTCCGGTTGACGACGTAGGTGACGTCGTCGCCCACCGCCTCGCGGCGCAGCCCGTCGGCGATCCGGCACAGCTCGTCCAGACCGGCGTCGTCGGCCCCCGCCCCCGACTGGTCCCCGGCGAGGTCGAGCAGCGTCAGCGCCTGCTCGTCGGTCAGCCGCGCCGGGTCCGCCTCGGCCTGCCGCAGCGCCTCCCGCACGTCCGCCCTGACCGATCCGTCCCGTCCGCCGCTGGGCAGGCGCTCGCGCAGGGCGTCCCAGTCGCCGTACACGCTGTCGAAGTCGTCGCGGCGGTCGCCCGTGCGGCCCTCGGTGTCGACGGCGGTGTGCAGGTCGGCCCGGCCGCCGGTGACGAGGCCGCCGTCGGGCTCCTGCCAGGGACGGCCGAGGAGCACCGCGTCCTCCCGCGCGAGCCCGGTGGCGGGGTCGGCGAGCGCCGCGACGTGCTCACGCAGCCGGGGGTCGAGCCACGGCTCCCCCGCGAGCACGTACTCGGGATAGATCGTGAGCCGCTCGCGCAGCGTGAACCCGGCGGCGGCGGTCCGCGTGGCGAGGTCGTCGATCTGCGGCCACGGCCGCTCGGGGTTGACGTGGTCGGGCGTGAGCGGGGAGACCCCGCCCCAGTCGTCGATGCCCGCCCGCAGCATCAGCGCGTACTCCTCTCCGATCAGGTTGGGCGGCGCCTGCACGCGGACCTTCGGGCCGAGCACGAGCCGTGTCACCGCGATCGTCGCGGCCAGTTCGCGCAGGTCGGCGTCGGGCATGCCGCGCATGGCCGTGTCCGGCTTGGCGCGGAAGTTCTGCACGATGACCTCCTGGACACCGCCGTACTCCCTGGCGACCCGGCGGATCGCGAAGATCGACTCGGCGCGCTCCTCGACCGTCTCGCCGATGCCGATCAACAGGCCCGTCGTGAACGGCACGCTGGAGCGGCCCGCGTCCTCCAGCACGCGCAGCCGTACCTCCGGGTCCTTGTCGGGAGAGCCGTAGTGGGCCTCGCCCTTCTCGGTGAACAGCCGCCGTGAGGTGGTCTCCAGCATCATGCCCATCGAGGGCGCGACGGGCTTGAGCCGCTGCAGGTCCTTCCAGGTCAGCACGCCGGGGTTGAGGTGCGGCAGCAGCCCCGTCTCCTCCAGCACCCGGATCGCCATCGCCCGGACGTACGACAACGTGTCGTCGTACCCGTGGGCGTCGAGCCACTCGCGCGCCTGGTGCCACCGGTCCTCGGGACGGTCGCCGAGCGTGAACAGCGCCTCCTTGCAGCCCATCGCGGCACCCTGGCGGGCGATCTCCAGCACCTCGTCCGGGGACAGGAAGGCGCTCGGCAGTTTGTGCGGGGCGGTGGCGAACGTGCAGTAGCCGCATCTGTCCCGGCACAGCCGGGTCAGCGGGATGAACACCTTGCGGCTGTAGGTGATGACGCCGGGCCGTCCGGCGGCCTCCAGGCCCGCGTCCCTGACCCGCGAGGCGTGCGCGAGCAGCGCGTCGAGGTCGTCGCCGCGGGCGCGCAGCAGGATCGCCGCCTCGGCGAGGTCGAGCGTCTTGCCGTCCCGCGCCCGTGCGAGTGCCCGGCGGGTGCCGCTGTCGGAACTGACGTTCGGGGGTCGCTTCGCCGTCATACGCCGCACCCTATGGGGCGTGGGTCCGTCCGGCGCACTCAGCCCCCGGCGACCCGTGCGGGAGGAGTCATGGCCTGTGGCTGCCGGGAAGTTTGCGGCCGGAGGGTATGACGACGGGGCGAAATCAACGAACCGGCGGGAAATCGATGGCAGTAATCAGGGTGATTGGCGTGTTTTGTCTGGCCTCGGGGGTCCGGCCGCTGGCCGTCGCGACCCTCGTCGTCGGGATGTCGCTGTCGCCGGCTCAGGCGCTGGCCGTGCCGTACGCCGGGCACGGAGACGGGTCCGGCAAGGGCCGTGCCAAGCAGGTCACGGACGGCCGCAACACGGCCAACGCCCCCACGATCACCAGTCCGGTCCGCCAGCTGTCCGGGGGCAGGCGCAACGTGAACGCCTCCGCGGGCAACAGCGGTCTCGCGGTCGCCGGCCTCCAGCAGGAGACGAGCGTCGCCGTCTTCACCAACACCCTCAGCGGCCAGTGCAGGAAGGGGCTCGACGACTGCGGGATCAACCAGGCCCTGCGGACGCGGGAGGGCGGCGGCCGGCGCACGGGACGGGGTCAGAAGGCCCGGTAGTCGCGAGGGGCCATGCGCGGGCCGCGCGCCGGCGGCCTGACGCCGCTGAGCTCGATCAGCCTGACCACGCGGTGGCGGTGCCCCCGGAACGGCTCGAGCAGTTCGAGCATGCCGTCGTCGTCGGCCTTGCGCCCGGTCAGCGCGTAGCCGACGATGCCCGGCAGGTGGAAGTCGCCGACACTCGGGGCGTCCGGGTCGCCGTGGGCCCGCTGGCGCACCTCGGCGGACGTCCACACGCCGATCCCCGGCAGCGCCCGCAGCAGACGGTCCGCCTCCGCCGACGCCTCCGCGGTGGTGGTAGTGGTGCGCTCCAGCTTCCCGGCGTGCCGGGCCGCGTTGACGATCGTCCTCGCCCGTACGGCCTCCGCGCCCGCCCGGTGCCAGTCCCACGACGGGATCGCCTGCCACACCTGCGGCGGCGGGATCACGTACATGCCCTCGGGCGCCGGGCCGGGGGCCGGCTCGCCGTAGCGGCGCATGAGGAACCGCCAGGCCCGCCACGCCTCCCTGCCGACCACCTTCTGCTCCAGCACGGCGGGCGCGAGTGCCTCGAACACCCGCAGGGAGCGGCCGATCCGCAGCCCGGCGGCGCGGCCGGCCAGGCCCGCGACGAACGCGGCGGCCCGGGCGTGCCGGGGATCGCCGGCGCGGGTCAGCCGCGCGAGCATCGCGGCGAAGCCGGCCACGTCGTCGTCGGCGCCCAGCAGCGACGGGAGCGTCTCCAGCAGCCAGCCGGCCCCCGGCCCCCACGCCTGCCCGCGGACCTCGCCGCCGCTCGCCGTCACGCGCAGCGTGCCCGGGCCTTCGGGCGTGCGCGAGGTGCGCCAGATCGCCCCGTCCGGGGTGCGCCGCCAGGCCGGATCGCCTCCGCCGCGCCGGTGCGGGGACAGCGTCAGCACGACGTCGAGCGGCGCGGACGGCCGCCAGCACCGCTCGCGGAGGGCAGCCCCGGGCGCGGGTAACACAGGTGCTCGGCTCGCCTCCACCTGCCCAGTCTGCCGCACGGTCAGACGTCGCTGGAGAAGCGGACCGCGCACTCCGGCAAGGTGATCCCCGGCCAGACGCGCATGCCGGAGGTGAGCTCGTTGCCGGGGCCGATCAGCGCGCCGTCGCCGACCACGACCTGCCGCAGCACGGCACCGGACGCGACGCGGGCGCCCGCGCCGACGACCGAGTCGACGACGGTCGCGCCGGACGCGACGTGGCAGCCCTCGGACAGCACGCTTCCTCGTACGCTCGCCCCGGCCTCGACCGTGGCCCGGGCGCAGACGACCGTACCCCCGGTGACCTTGGCCTCGGGCGACACGACCGCCCCGTCCAGCAGGAGGCGCTCGCCCGCCGGGCCGGGCAGGGCGGGCGAGCCGAGCTTGCCCAGCACCAAGTCCGCCGAGCCCTGCACGAACGCCGCCGGCGTGCCCACGTCCAGCCAGTACGAGCTGTCGGCGAAGCCGAGCACCAGCGCACCGGCCGCGATCAACCCGGGGAAAGTTTCACGCTCCACGGAGACGACCTGGCCCTCGGGGATCGTGTCGATGACCGAGCGCCGGAACACGTAGCAGCCGGCGTTGATCCGGTTGGTCACGGGATTGGGCGTCTTCTCCAGGAAGGCGCTGACCCTGCCGTCGCCGTCGGTCGGCACGCAGCCGAACCTCGACGGGTCGTCCACCTCCGTGAGGTGGAGGGTCACCGCGGCGCCCCGCGCGACGTGCAGGTCCACCTGGGCGGCGATGTCGTGACCCGACAGGATGTCGCCGTTCAGCACGAGCACCGGCGCCTCGGACGGGCAGGTCAGAGCCCGCGCGGCGTTGCGGATCGCGCCACCGGTGCCGAGCGGGGTGTCCTCGGTCATGTAGACGATCTCCAGGCCGAAGCCCGAGCCGTCGCCGAAGGCCTCGGTGAACATCGACGCCCGATAGGACGTCGCGAAGACCACCCGGCGCACCCCGTACGCCCGCGCCTTGGCCAGCTGGTGCGCGAGGAAGGGCACCCCCGCCGTCGGAAGCAGCGGCTTGGGCGTGCTGAGCGTCAGCGGTCGCAGACGCGTGCCCTGGCCGCCCACCAGAAGGATCGCCTCGAGACCGTCGGGCGACCGCACAGAACTCTCCCTCACAGCCGCGAGGGTAGCCTAGTGCCGCCTCCGGCGGGGTTCGCCGCGAAAGGTGGCGCTCAATCCTCTACGGCTCGCTGGTACGCGACGAGGTGGGCCTCGGCCGAGTGCCGCCAGGTGAACTCGCCTGACCGCGTGACCCCTGCCGCGGCCAGCGACGCGCGCCGTGCCGGCGACTCCAGGAGGGCGCGCAGCGCCCGCGCGATGCTGTCGGCGTCGGGCTCGGTGTAGGCCACGGCGTCGCCGCCGACCTCCGGCAGCGAGGTGCGGTGGGTGGTCAGCACGGGCGCCCCGCAGGCCATCGCCTCCAGCACCGGCAGCCCGAACCCCTCACACCGCGAGGGGGACGCGACCACGAGCGCCCCGCCGAGGAAGCCCGGCAGGTCGGCGAAGGGCAGGTAGCCGGGACGCACGACCTTCACCCGGGGCGGCAGCGCGGCGACGGCGGCGTCGACCTCCTCGTCCCAGGCCGGGCCGCCGGCCAGCACCAGCGCGGGCGGCGAGGACAGGTGCGCGACCGCCCGGCCGAAGCCGGTCACCAGGTTCGGCACGTTCTTGCGCGGCTCCAGGGCGCCCAGATAGGCGACGTACGGCCGGCCGTGCAGCCCGATGCGTCCGGCCACCCGGCGCACGTCCTCGGGCGCCGGGGGGTGGAACAGCGCGGGATCCACCCCGTGGTAGGCGACGTCGATCCGCGTGGGGTCGGCGTCCAGCACCCGGACCAGCTCGTCCATGGTGGCCTTCGACGGCACGATCACGCGGTTCGCGTGGCGTACGGCGGTGCGGGTGGCCGACCGGAAGAACGAGGCCCGCACGGGATCGTGCTGGTCGGGGTCGGTGAACGAGGTGACGTCGTGGACGGTGGCCACCGTGGGCAGGCCCGACCCCAGCGGGATCGAGTAGTAGGGGGCGTGGATCACCTGGGCGCCGGCGTGCCGGGCCAGGATCGGCAGCCCGGTCTGTTCCCAGGCCAGCCGCTTGTCCCGGTTGGTGATGGCGGGCGGTCCGGAGAGGATCCGCGCCGAGGGGGCCAGCGCCGCGTACCGCTCGGCGTCCGCTCGCTGGCAGACCAGCGCGACGTCGGCGCCCGCCTCGTGCAGGGCCGCGACCAATCCATCGACATACCTGATCAGGGCGCCGCGGTCGGCGGGGACCGCGGCGGCGTCGACGAGCACCCGGGGTGTCAAATGAATCGCTCCCCTCCTTGGGCCCGCGCCGGCCGGGAGGATCGCTCCCCGCCCACGTGGTCCCGTTGTTCCGGCGGTGTTCCGGCAGGGGCCCGGGGGCCCACGCCGCGAACGGACGCCTTCCCCCGCTCCCCTCCTTGTCACTCTATTTCCGGAGTCCCCCGAAACGTGAGCGATATCACATGAGGGTCGTCTCTCAGGATGCCCATTCCGCGCCGAGTCCACGGATTCAGGCCCGGACTACGGGTTCCTTCCGCGTACGGACCGCACGGCGGGAGGCCAGACCGGCGGCGCCGGCGCACACCAGGTCGCCGACGGACACGATGAGCCGGGAGCACAGCGCGGCGGCGATCGCCGCGGGCCGGTCGAGCACCGGGGCGAGCGCGGCCACCATCGCGACCTCGCGCACGCCGGCGCCTGCCGGGGCGATCACGAACACGAACCCCAGGCACCAGGCGAGCGCGAACGCGCCGAAGCTGAGGATCACGGCCGAGGGCCCGCCCGCCCCGAGGCCGTGCACGATCAGCGCCAGGTGCACGCCGTACGCCGCCCAGCCCGCCAGGGCCCAGCCGCACGCGACGAGCACGCCGCGCCGGGTGAGGGGCCGTTCGAGCGGCGGGCGGCGCAGCTTGCGCAGCCCGAACGCGATGACGCCGTTGACCACCCTCGGATGCAGGGCGGCGACGGCCACGGGCACGAGCAGCAGCAGCCAGGCGAATCTCGCGACCGACTGCCCGGCGAGCACCGGCAGCGTCACGACGGCCACCAGCAGGCCGGTGCCGAGGTAGATCGGGTACGTCAGGAAGAAGGCGGCCGCGCTGCGCGGCCGGGGTATGCCGTGGTCGCGGCCCATCTCCATCTGCGCGAGCATCGGCCACACCGACCCGGGGATGTACTTGCCGAGCTGGCCCACGAAGAAGATCTTGGATGCGTCGGTGAACGCCAGCGGGGAGCCCAGGTCGGCCAGCAGCGCCCGCCACATGAGCATCCCCGCGACCAGCGCGCCGAGCACCGCCACCAGCGAGCCGGCGAGCTCCGCCCACGACAGCCGGGTGAACCCGTCGGCCACGGCGGTCCACTGGCTCGCCACCGCCCAGACGCCGAACCCCAGGGCCACGAGCAGGAACAGCGCGCGTACAAGTTTGCGGCGGCTCATCGGGACGTGCGGACCGGCTCGGGCGGCTGCGGGAGCGGCGCGCCGAGGGGACGGCGGGGCGTCTTGGTCGCGACCCACAGGTAGGTCGGGACGACCGGCAGCAGCGCCCGCAGGGCCGGGCGCGGGGTCCGCTCCAGCGTGGCCTTGGCGGCGCGGCCGACCGCGCCGGGGAACAGCTCGCCCCCGGCGAACCGCTCGGGCGCGGCCAGCACCGGGAACGTGTAGTCCCACACGTGGAAGTCCGCGAGCATCCGCCGCAGCCCCGGGCGGGTGCGGAAACGCTCGTAGTAGTGGTCGGCCCGGCCGAACGCCCGCACGTACCGGTCGGCCGCGGCGCGCGGCAGGTAGGACAGGAAGGGCAGCTTGTAGTGCGGCTCCATGACGCCGAGCCGGTTGCCCAGGCCCAGGTAGAGCACGCCGTCGTCGGACAGCACCCGGTGCATGTCGGCGATCACGGCGTCGGGGTCCACCACGTGCTCGTAGATGTGGTTGAAGACCAACACGTCGATCGAGCCGTCCGGGAAGGGCAGTCGGGAGCCGTCGGCGCAGACGAACGCGACCCGCCCGCCGAAGCGGTCCGACGCCTTGCGCAGGCCCGGGACGTCGATGTCGAGCCCGAGCGTGTGGCGCGCGCCCGCGGCGGCCAGCTCGTCGGCGATGAATCCGGCCGAGCACCCGACGTCGCCGACGGTGAGCCCCGACAGCACCTCGCCGGGCTTGGCCGCGTCCCTGCCCAGGAAGTGCGCGAGCACGGCGATGATCTTCGCGGCCTTACGCCGGCGCTTGTCCTCGTCGAGCATCGCGGCCTGGAACTCGGAGTATTCCAGCTGGGCCGCGCGTTCCCCGCTCACCGGTCGATCACCCTCGCGTCCTGCCTGTCGTCCACGGTGCCCAACAGTACCCGTGGCCGCCCCGCCCCCGCCTCGCGATCAGCCGACCCTGTGGACAACCCGCGCGGCGAACCTACCAATCAGTAGCTTCAGGCTTTACTCTGGGCGCGTGCCGCGCCTGCTGAACCGCCTGCGCTCCAGCCCGCTGCTGCGGGTGCTGCTCGCCTTGGTCGCGCTCGCCTTCCTGGCGTACGGCCTGGCCCGGAACTGGACGGACACCTCTGCCGCCCTGTCGCGACTGTCGTGGTGGTCGCTCGGCGCCTCGTTCCTGGCCGTGCTCGCCGGGCTCGGGTTCATGCTGGTCGCCTGGCGCGACATCCTCGCCGGGCTCGGCTCGCCGCTGCCGCTGCGCGTGGCCGCGCGGGTGCTGTTCGTCGGCCAGCTCGGCAAGTACATCCCCGGCTCGGTCTGGGCGTTCGCCGCGATGATCGAGCTGGCCCGCGACCACGGCGCGCCGCCGCGCCGGACGTTGAGCGCCACCGCGCTCGGCCTGGTGACCTCCCTGGGCTGCGCGCTCGCGCTCGCCGCGGCCACGCTGTCGCAGCAGATCGCCAGACAGGCGTGGTGGCTGCTCGCGCTGGTCCCGCTCATCCTCGTCTGCCTCCACCCACGGGTGATGACCTGGGGGCTCAACCTCGCCCTGCGCGTCGTCCGCAGGGAGCCGCTCGACCGGGTGCTCAGCGGGACGGAGATGGCCAAGGCCGCCGCCTGGACGATGGCCGGCTGGCTGGTGTACGGCGTGCACCTGTGGGTCCTCGTCGGGGGCATGCGGCCCGCGGACCTGTCCCTGTACGCCGTCGCGGCCGGGGCGTACGCGCTGGCCTGGTCCACCGGCATCCTCACGGTCGTGGTGCCCGCCGGGATCGGCGTACGGGAGGGCGCGATGGTCGTGGCGCTCGCGCCGGTGCTCGACACGCCGAGGGCGCTGGCGATCGCGGTGGTGTCCCGCGTGATGTTCACCCTCGGCGACGTCGCCTGGGCCGGGCTCGGCTTCCTGCTCGCCCGCGGCCGCACCGCCCCCGCCGGTCAGCTGTCCGACGCGGCCAGCAACGTGTCCAGGTAGACGGCCCAGTGCGGCTCGGGGTCGACGGGCGCGACGCCCGCCCGCAGCCGCTCGGGCGTCCCCGGCTCGTAGAACCGCTTGATCGCCTCCGCCAGCGCGCCGGCCGAGCCCGGCTCCACCAGCAGGCCGTCCACCCCGTCGCGTACGTTGTCGGGCAGCGCCCCGACCCGGGTGGCGATCACCGGCACGCCGTGCTCGTGACCGAGCCACACGTTCTGGCTGGCGGTCGCCGACCGGTAGGGCAGCACCAGGGCGTCGGCCGCGGCGAACAGTCCGGGCACGTCCTCGGCGGGCACGTACCCCGGCCGGATCTCGACCCGGCCGGCGAGACCCAGCCGCTCGATCAGGGCGCGGGTGTCCTCCAGGCCGCCCCAGAACTCGCCCGCCACGGTGAGCCGTACGTCCGGCACCTGCGCGAGCGCCTCCAGCAGCAGGTCGAGCCCCTTGTACGGCCGGACGATGCCGAAGAACAGCAGCCTGTCGTGCGCCGTGCGGCCCGCCGTCTCCCGCGCTCCGCGCGAGGGCAGGTGCGGCGCGAGGGCGGCCACCCGCACCGGCGCGGCGGTGAGCGCGCGGGCGAGGTCCGCCTGCTGCTCCGAGTGAGCGAGCACGCCGTCCACCCGGCGCAGCAACGCCTTCATCAGCGGCCTGTCGTACGGCTTGCTCTCGTGCGGCAGCACGTTGTGACACAGGGCGATGACCCGCGCCCGGCGGCGCAGGCCGGACAGGATGCCGAGATAGGCGGGCACCTGCACCGGGCTGAGCACAGTGAGCACGACGAGGTCGGCCCCCCGCAGCCGCCGCCCGCACGCCACCCAGCCGTCCGGCCGCCGCCAGTCGAGGTCGCGGCGGGTGCCGGGATACGGCTCGCCCTCGGGGCTGTCGATCGTCTGCTGCCCGGGATACAGGAACGACGGATACTGCGCCCGCCACGACTCGATGACGACGTCGTGCCCGGCCGCCCGCAGCCGGTGGGCCAGCTCGGTGGTGTGCTGCGCCCCGCCGCCCTTGTACGGATATGTCGGGCCGACGATCGCGATCCTCACACATCACCTCTGGATCGCACGATCAGGTCGGCGAGCAGCGCGAGCGAGCCGATGATCATTCCGGTCAGGAAGATCACGACGGTGTTGCTGGTGAAATAGAACTCGATCCCGTGGCTGATCACGTCGTACACACCCTTGACCAGGCCGAAGCCGACCAGCCAGAGCGCGGGCGGCATGAGCACCTTGAGCGGGTTGAAGTACATGATCATCCGCAGCACCTGCAGGATGTAGCGGTAGGCGTCGGAGACGAAGCTGAACTTCGACTTCCCCGCCCGCTTCGCGTAGTCGATCGGCAGGTAGTAGACGTCGTGCTGGTTCGACATGAACGCCAGCGTGATCGTCGTGACGCAGGAGAAGCCGGGAGGCAGCAGCCGCAGGTACGGCCTGGCCACCGACCTGCGGAAGGCCCGCAGGCCGGAGTTGAGGTCGGGGATCTTCTGCCCGGCCAGCCGCTCGGCGATCTTTCGGATGAACCACTTCGCCGGCACCCGCAGGAACTTGTGCGAGCCCTCCTCGGTGGTCCGCGCGCCCACGACCTGGTCGATCGTCGGGTCCTTCTCCAGGATCTGCACCAGCTCGGGGATGCGCTCGTTGGGGTAGCTCATGTCGGCGTCGGTCCACACGACGATCTCACCGCGGGCCTCCTGGCTGCCGATCCTGCGTACGGTGCCCGAGCCGCCGTTGCGGTGGAAGGCCCTGATCCGCATGTGCGGGAAGCGCGGCGCGGCCTCGTGGAGACGCGCGAGCGTCTCGTCGGTGGAGCAGTCGTCCACGGCCAGCAGTTCGTAGGTGTAGCCGCTCGCGTCCATGGCGGCGCAGATGCGCTCCACCTCGGCGATCACGTGATCCTGCTCGTTGTAACAGGGCAGGACGATCGTGACGTACGGGGTTTCTGCGGGAGTCACGGCGCTTCCAGAGGTCTCGGGCGTTGTCACGTCCGGCTAGGGTACTCTGCCCCGCCAAATCGCGGTCTCACTTCGAGTCTCCTCACCCCGCCGCTACAGGGGGCGAACGTGCCGGACCATCTTCACGACGCCGGGCATGCCGGTGAGGGCCCGCTGCACCTGCGCGAGGTCCCACGAACCGGCGAACCTGATGTGGAACGCCTCCGGCATCCGGTCCGCCTGGAACATGTCGGGCCGTTCCCACCACTGCCTGTGGCGCATGACCGCGGCGGCGTGCTCGGCGTCCTCGAAGTAGATCTCGGCTACTCCCGGTAGCCCACGGATGCGGTCGAACACGGCCCGCCGGTCCGCCATGCCGCCCTCGCAGTCCTGCCGGCACAGCCGGACCGCCGCGTCGGCCCTGCCCCACCAGAAGTCGTCCCGGTAGGACTCGACGTGGAAGACGCCGGGCAGCCGCTGCACCTCGCCGAGGACCCGCCGCCAGTCCCCCGGCGCCAGGACACCGCCGTACACCGCACGCCTCACCAGGTATTCGTCGAGCATGTCCCCGACACGCCGATCCTGCCGGGCGATGGCGAGCGCCTGGGCCGGCGTGAGTCGCCGGTATCCGCGCGTCTCCGCGTGGCTCGTGAGCACGCGCTCGATCTCGCGCCGCTGGGCCGCCGTCGCCGCGCCCGACGGGCAGTGGTCGTCCATGGTCGGCGATTCGCCGGACAACTGCCCGTCATAAGGGGACGGGGGCCCGCACAGGTGCACCAGGAAGGTGCCGGTATGAGGCCACGGCCCGTCCGGCGGAAGCGACGGCTCCCGGGAGGCCCGGTAGGCGAACACCCCACCGGCTGCCAGCGCCACGACGAGCACGGCCGCCGCCGCGACCAGGAGCGGCCCTCTCCGCGGGCCCCGGCTATCGCCGATCGTGATCTCCTCGGCCTGGGCAGCTCCGGGAAGGGTCATGAGACCGATACCACCTCGGCGACGCCGGGCATCCGGCCGAAGACCCTCTCCATGTCCGCCCTCGCGGGCGGCCTGTCGAACGTGACGTAGAAGGTCTCGGTCAGGCCGCGCGGGTCGAGATCGCTCTCCTGCCCGTTCCAGAGAATCCGCCGATAGTCCTCGATCGCGTGGTCGATGTCCTCGAAGTAGACGGCCTTCACCCCGTCGAGGTCCTTGACGCGACTCAGAACGGCCGCCTTCTCACGCTCAGAGGCGTGTGCACGCCCCCGGCACGGTTTGTAGGCCTCGCCCTCCCGGGGACAGAGCTTGATCCCGATGTCGGCGACGCCCTGCCAGGAAGTGTCTCCGAAGATGTAGGTGTTCGAGACTCCCCGCAGCGCCTCCAGGCGACGCTTGAGCGCGTTCCAGTCCCCCGGGCCCAGGGTGCCCCGATAGGACTCGGGCATGTCGTCGGCGCTGAGCAGGCTGAGGAGCTTGGAGCCGCCCTCGCCCTCGTCGGCATGGGCCCGGAATTCCTCCCACGCCTGTTCCTTGGTCACGAAGGAGAGGTCCCGGATCTCCGGATACGTCTTGAGCTCGGCCTCGATCGCTCGTTTGTCGCCGGCCGTAGCCGTGCGGTGGTGGCAGTTCGGCCAGATCTCCACGCTGCTCCGGTCGCAGAGGTAGGCCGAGAAGGACCCGGTCTGGGGCCGGGGGCCGCCGGGCGGGGGCAGCGGCCAGCGGGACTGCTCGTAGAACCGCCACCCGGCGATGCCGAGTGCCGCGAGCCCGCCGAGGACCACGACCGCCAGACCGGCGATGACCAGCGGCTTCCGGAGAGGACCCGCCCCGGATTCCGGCTCCCGCCGATCGTCACCGAAGGACAATTCCTCCATCGCAGGAGAATCCACACGCCGAACCCTAGAGCTAATCGGTTGGAACGGTCATCCAGACGTCGACGTTGAGCGACCAGGTGCCGTTGGGCGGGTCCACCAGCGAGCGTTCGTCCTGCCGGGTGTGCAGGCTCATCACCCGCGTCGCCGGGCCGTACGCCATGAGCTGCTCGGGCTCGGCGGCGAGCAGCACGGGTCGGCGGCCGGTCCGCCGGACGGCCTCGACCAGGCGCAGCACGTCGGCCCGGCGCGGCACGTCGGAGCGCGGGGGGTAGACCACGCGAGCCGTCGGCAGCCCGCACTGGCCGCGCAGGACCTGCGTCAGCCGGTCGCCCGTGACACGCTCGGCGACGAGCACGGAGGCGTTCGCCGGAATCGCCCGGCACAGACCCGCGACCGCGGCGGCCTCCCCCCGGTTCACCGGCGAGAACGCGGTGCCGATCGAGGTGATCGCGGGCGGGACCGCCAGCAGCAGCGCCCCGGCCGCGACGGCCGCCCGCGAGCGGCCCGGACGGGCGGCGAACCAGCGCGTACGCGTGAGCCGCCGCGAAAGCCACCGCAGCCCCCAGACGGCGAGCAGCACCAGACCGGGGATGACGATCGGCACCAGCCTGCGGGAGGCGAAGGGGTGGTCGGGGGTGATCGCGGGACGCCAGAGCGTCGTCACCGTCGTCCACCCGATCACCGCCAGCGGCAGCAGCCAGTCGAACGCCTCTCCCTTCATCAGGCCGCCCCTGGTCAGGCGGCGCGCGAGCACGGCCGCCGCCACGGTCGCCAGCACGACGGCGGGGAGCCCGACGTACCAGAGAAGCCAGTCGAGGGAGTGCTCGTAGTACAGCCGGGACTTGTCGGGCACCAGGCCGCCCGCGACCTGCGTCTTCTCGATGAAGTCGGCCGTGAGCAGGTCCTCGGGCGTGACCGCGTCACGACGCACGGTCTGCACCCAGGGCCGTACGGCGAAGCCCGCCATGACCAGCACGACCAGGGCCGCGGCGGCGTTCGGCAGCCATCCCGCACCCGGGAGGCGGCGGGCGCGGGCGGCGATCCGGGGCGCGAGAGCCGCGCCGGCGACCGTGAGCGCCACGACGACGGCGCAGATCGCGAGCAGGGGCATGAGCGAGCCCGACAGGTACTCCAGATAGGGCCGGGCGAGGACGTAACCGCCGGTGAACCCCCACACACCGCCCACGAGCAGGCCGGTCAGCAGAGGCACGCCCAGCCGTCCCTCGGGGAAGGGCCTCGCGCGGGGTGTCCGCCGGAGCGCGACGAGCACCCCGGCGAAGGCGAGCACGGGCAGCACGTCGCGCAGGCCGTCGATGCGCACCAGCAGCGCCAGCCCGAACGACAGCCCCGCGAGCGCGGCGGACGGGAGGCCCGCGCCGGGCGGCTCGGCCCGGAGCCTGGCACGCGCGTCGAGCAGCAGGTTCATCCCGCCGAACAGCAGGATGAGCGAGGGGATCTCGCTGAACGTCGTCCGCGACGTGTAGAGGATCGGCAGGCTGACCGCGAACACGAGGGCGGCCAGGGGCGCCCAGCGCGCGCCCGCGAGCCGCGCGGCGGTCCCGGCGACGGTGAGCACCGCGAGCGCGCCCAGCACTGGCGGCACGAGCAGCAGGCCGGGGACGCCGCCCAGCCAGTGCCCGATCGCGTGGATCATCGGCGGCCCGGCCATGAACTGCGGGCCGATCCCGCCGTCGACCGCGTAGAACCCCATGCTGTCGAAGCGCAGTGCGGTGTCGGGGCCGCCGAAGTCCCCCACCGGGATCGGCAGCGACCCGTGCCGGGCGAGCCAGACGGCGTACTGCGCGTAGGTCGACGGGTCACGCCGGACGATCAGCTGCTCGCCGTGCAGGAGCCCGTTGAACACCCCCGATCCGAGCGCCACGGCGAGGGTGGCCGCCGTCGCCCGGCGGTGCGGCGTCGCGGCCTCGGGCAGGCGGCGCAGGCCGTACGCGCACAGCAGGAGGGCGGCGGCGCCGCCGAGCACCGCCATGGGCAGCGGCAGGAACCGCCCGAGCAGCAGCAGCGGAAGCCCGGCGATCAGCCACCCGCTCAGCGCGAGCGCGGGCACGACGGAGACGGCCGCGAGCAGCCTGCCCGCCGCCTTCCGCTGCGATGGCAGCCGTGTGCGGCCACGCGCGTGGCCTGACGTGTTCACCGGGATGCACCCGAGACTAGCGGCCCGCCCCGGAGCACCGCCTTCACCGTCGTGTCCCGCCCGCCCCGCGCGTCGCCGTTGTCCACAGGCGCGTCCCGGCCCCGCACAGGGGTCGCGGGGAGCCGGTAGCGTACGCCGGGAGGCAGGCAGGGGGGCGCATGAGGGTGTCGGACAGCCGGGGCTCGGCGCCCTGGCCGGAGGGGGAGGGCGGGCACCCCAACGAACGCCCCGGACCCGCCCGGCCCGGCGAGCCGCCCTCCGCGGGCCCGCCGACGCCGCTCGCGCACGGGCGGCTCAATGGCTGGGTGCGTGGGCGTGTCGCGCCCCGCGACCCGTTGCACCCGGTGGCGTGGGCGCGTGAGGACCTCCCCCGATGGGCGCGCCGGCACCGGTGGTTTCTCGTGGTCCTCGGGCTGGGGGCGCTCCTGCGGCTGGTGACCGTGCTCGGCTACCGGCCCGCGCTGTGGTTCCCCGACTCCTACACCTACGTGGTGACCGCCATGCGGCCGAGGCCGGACCTCGTCCGCCCGGCGGGTTACTCGATGTTCCTGAGGCTGCTGGAGGCGTTCCACAGCTTCGCCCTGGTCGTGACCGTCCAGCACGTGCTGGGGCTGCTCGTCGGCGTGATGCTCTACGTGACCGTCCTGCGGCGTGGCGGTCCCCCGTGGGCGGCCGTCCTGGCCTGCGTCCCGGTGCTGCTCGACGCGTACCAGATCGAGCTGGAGCACCTGCTCGTCTCCGACTCGTTGTTCACCTTCCTGCTCGTGGGAGCGGTGTGCCTGGCGATGCGCCGCCCGCTGACGCCGCGCTCGGCCGCCGCGCTCGGCCTCGTGCTGGCCGCCGCCACGCTGACCAGGACCGTCGGGCTTCCGCTGGTCGCCGTCTTCGCGCTCTTCCTGCTCGCGTACGGCGTGCGCCGTGCGAGCGGAACTAGCGGGGAGAGCGGGGCGAACGGCACAACCGGGGCGGTGCGCCCGGGCAGGGCGGTGGCCAGGCTCACCGTGCCCTTCCTGGTGGCCGCGCTCCTGCCGGTCGCGGGCTACGCGGGGTGGTTCCACGCGACCTACGAGCGCGTCGGGCTGGTCGGCTCGAACGGCGTCTTCCTCTACGCGCGGACGATGTCGTTCGCCGACTGTTCGGTGATGAAGCCGCCGCCCGACCTCGCCGTGCTGTGCGACTCGCGGCCCCCCGCGTCCCGGCCGGCGTCCCAGGAGTACATCTGGAACGCGCAGTCCCCCCTGGTCCGGCTGCCCGGCATCACGTTCACCAAGGAGACCGACACCCTGGCCGGGAGGTTCGCCTCGCTCGCGATCCGCAGCCAGCCGTTCGGGTTCGTCCGCACAACGCTGACCGAGCTCGGCAGGTCGTTCACGCCCGGCCGGCCCGTCTACCCCGACGCCGAGACGTACGGGTACTACGAGTTCCCGGCGACCGTGCCGCCACCGCCCGGTCGGCACCCCGCCGTGGTGGGCAAGGAGTTCGCGCAGCGTTACGAGCGTGGGTCCCTCACGCTGCGCATCGCCGAGCCGTTCGCCGGCCTGATGCGGGCCTACCAGGACGTCGCATGGCTTCCGGGGACGGCGCTGCTGGTGATCCTCCTGGTCCCCCCGGCCGCCTGGGCCGTCCAAACCAGGTCCGCACGCCGGGCCCCGGCGAGGCGCACGACCCGGGCAGCGGGCGAATCCCGGGCAGCGTGGACGCGACGGGCGCCCGAGGACCGCGTCTCCTCGAACCGTGCTCGCTCGAACCGTGCCCCCTCGAAGTGGGGCATCGCCTGGGTGACGGCCTGGGCGCTGCTGCTCGTCCCGTCCGCCACGGCCCAGTTCGACTACCGCTACGTGCTGCCCGCGGTGCCGCTCGCCTGCCTGGCCGCCGCCCTGTCCGTGCGAGGGCCCGGCCGACGGGCACGAACCCCTTGACCTGGCCAAACGGCGCGCGCATCATCAAAGCCAGGTAAAGGCAAACTCATTCTCATACCCAGAATGTCGGTGTTTAGTATGCTCTGCCCCTGGATCAGGGGGACGTGACACGGCATGATCGTGGCCCGGATCCTCCCAATCGCGGCACTCGCAGACGCTCCCGTGACCTACCCTCGGAGCGCCACCTGTGATCGCCAGGCAAGGAGGACAAGTGTGCGAGCGAACCAGTAATCCTTCCGGCCTCTCGCCCACTCGTCCGGCTGCCACACCATGTCGCCCAGCTGACGCCGCATGCCGCCCGGATGACGCGGCATGTCGCCCGGCCGCCGCCTCCCTGGCGGGACTGCGGTGAGCGAGCGCAGGCGCGTCTCCGCGCGCACCAGCCCTCCGCCGCCCCCGTCCGACCAGAGGGTGTGGGGTCCCCCGGAGGACGCCGCGTACGGCGGGGCCTTCGAGCCCCCGCGAGGCCGCAGAGCGGCTCCCGCGCCCGCCGGGTACGCCGACATGCCGGTGGCCGCCGCTCCCGCCGGCTACGCGGAGATGCCGGGCAGACGTGGCGGACAGCGACCGCCCCGGGACGACTACCCGCCCGAGGCGTACGACGGGGCAGGACGCCGCGGCGGGCGGCGCGCCGAGCCGAGCGTCCCGCCCGAGTCCTCCTACGACGAGGAGGAGCCGCCGCGGCGGCGCGGCCGCAGGCGCGGCGAAGACGAGGAGACCGGCCACGCCCCCGGCACCGTCCCGAGCCGCGCGCACGGCGGCGGCGCCGACTTGCCCCCGGACGGCAAACCGCCGCGCCGGCGCGGCGGAGGCGGCGGCCGTTCCGGCCTGGGGATCGGCGGCTGGATCAGCGTGGTGCTCACATGTGTGCTGGTCATCGGCACGCTGACGGCCTACAAGGTCTACCGGAGCACGATCGGCCTGATCAACAGAGGCGCGTCCACCGACGACCTCGACAAGAACCGCCCGGTCAACGAGACCGGCGCGATCAACGTGCTGCTCGTGGGCTCGGACACCCGGGCGGGAGACAACAAGAAGTACGGCCAGCACCTGGTCAACGACGGCGAGCGCACCGACACGATCATGCTGCTGCACGTGTCGCCCAACCGTGACGCGGCGACGCTGCTCAGCTTCCCCCGCGACTCCATGGTGATGATCCCCGCCTGTTACTCCCGCAGCAGGACGCTCATCCCGGCGCACCTCGGAATGATCAACTCCGCGTTCTCCGACGGCGGGATGATCTGCACGCGGCGGACCATCGAGAGCCTCACCGGAATCCGCGTCCACCACTACGTGAAGGTCGACTTCACCGGCTTCAAGAGCATCGTCAACGCGCTCGGCGGCATCGAGATCTGCCTGCCGCAGGCCGTCAACGACAAGAAGGCGAAGCTGACGCTCCCCGCCGGCAAGCAGACCGTGAGGGGCGAGGCGGCGCTGGGCTACGTGCGGCTGCGCTACGGCCTCGGCGACGGCAGCGACATCTCGCGCATCAAGCGCCAGCAGGTCTTCATCTCCCAGGTCGTGAAGAAGGCGACCAGCAGCGCCCTGCTCACCGACGTGGGCAAGCTGCAGAACTTCATCGCCGCGGCGGCGAAGTCCGTCACGATGGACGACGCGCTCAACACCGAGGAGCTCATCAAGATCGCGCAGAGCGCGTCGAAGCTGTCGGCGAAGGGCTTCAAGGCCACCACCGTGCCGTGGGAGCCGTACACCGCCGACAAGAACCGCGTCCAGTGGAAGCAGCCGGCCGCCGGCAACCTCTTCAGGGCCATCGCGAACGACACCGAGGTGGCCCCCACCGCGTCCGCGAGCCCGGCCGCCTCGCCCTCCGGTCCGGTGGTCACCAAGCCGCAGCAGGTCAAGGTGCAGGTGTTCAACGGCACCAACGTCTCCGGCCGCGCCAAGGAGGTGGCCGAGGAGCTCGCCGGGCTCGGCTTCAACGTCGTCGGCATCGGCGACGCGAGGAAGCCCGACGGCACCGACCAGCCGAAGACCATGGTCCGCTACACCGGTCAGGGCTGGAACTACTCGAAGATCCTGGTCGGCAAGCTGGTCAACCCCATCAGCCCGGAGACCGGCAAGGCGGCGAGCGGCCCGGTCACGCCGTTCACCCCGTCCTCGCCTCCGCCGGACGCGCCCACGGGCAAGGTGCGCGGGCCGATCATCCAGCTCGTCGTCGGCGCCGACTGGAAGGGCGTGCGCGTCCCCCTGCCGGTCGGTGACAACGCGGTGACCGCCGAGACCAACATCTGCGCGAGCTGACACGCGTCACACCCTGTCCCACACCCCGGCCGGGGCTGCCAGGCCGTCCACGTGGACGGAGGCGCCCCGGCCGTTCTGTCACCGGTGGTCTGACAGAGGAACAGGACAGTGTCACACCCGTTACGTTCAGCCCCAGAGGCGACATCAGTCTTCAAGAACGTTAGGGTGAACACCTGGCCAACGCGCCCTGTTCGCCCGTTCGGGCTGATGCGCCGGGGCGCCTTCGCTAGTGTCCGAATGGACGCGGCGACGCACCCGAGGCGTGGCCGTTCCCCCGAGCCTCCAACAGATAGCTGAGCGTTTCTCCCGTGAGTGACACCCGCCATCACCCCCCGGTTCCCGGATCCCCGCAAGGCAACGACCCCGATGCCGAAGAGGCTCCCACCGGAGTGATAGGCCGGATCACCGGAGACTGGCCCGCTCCAGAAGGCGGCCTGCCGCGGCGGGAGCCGAAGCCCGCGGGCGATCCGGGGGCGGAGCAGGGCGCGGGCGGGTCAGGCGGCCCGGCGAGCGAGCGGCCCGAGCACGGGCGCCACGAGAGCGGTCTCCCGGCCCCCGGCGACGAGAGCACGGCCGCGCCCGCACACGGACGCCACGGAAGCGACGAAAGCGCCCCGGGAAGCACGGCAGGCAGCGCCTTGGGGAGCGCGGCAGGCTCCGCCCCCTACGACAAGCCGTACGAGAAGCAGCCCCTGCCCGTACGGAAGCCGCGCAAGCCGGGCGCCTCCCGCCTGGGCATGCCGCCCGCGTCAGCCCCGCAGCCTGAGGGCTTCGACTACTTCTCCGCGGGCGGGGGCCAGGAGCGTCCGGGCGCCCCGCGCGCGGCGGCCGCCGCCGACGGCCCCGCCTGGCCGCAGGCGTTCCCCGAACACGGTCCCCGCAACCTGTCGGACGCCTTCCCCGGCGCCGGCCCCCAGCCCGGCTTCGGCCAGCGGGACGCCTCGGGCCTGCGGGGCGGCTCCGACGCCCCGACGCCGCCCTTCGGCGACTCCCCGGCCTTCCCGGCGCCGGCCTTCGGCGCCGCGCCGCCGTTCCCCGAGCCTCCGGGCTTCCCCGAGCCTCCACCGAGCTTCCCCGAACCCCCGGGACTCCCGCAGCAGCCGGCCGCCGCCGCGGACAGGACGGCCAACCCCTTCCTCGACACTCCCCCGTCCGGCGTGGGCCCGGCCTTCCCGCCGGACGACCCCTTCGGCGCCGCACCGCCGTTCCCCGAGACCACCCACGGCCGGCGCGGCGTGCGGGACTTCCCGGACGCCTTCCCCGGGGCCGCTTCGAACGCGGCCTTCGGCCCCGCGTCCGCGCCGGAGGCGCCCGCTCCCGCGTGGCCCGGCCAGGAGGCCGACCCCGCCCAGTGGGACCCCTGGCGGCGCTCTTCCCAGGACGGCGCCGGCGACCCCCGCCAGACCGGCCCGCTCGGCAGGCCGCTGCGCGCCCCGCTGCCCGCCTGGGCCGAGGTGCCCCTCCGTCCGGACGACGCATTCGCCCGCGGTGGGGGCCAGGATGACCGCCGGGTGGACGAGCCCGAGCAGGAGGCCGCGCCCCGGGCCAAGAAGCCCCGCGACCCCTACCTGGACAACGTGAAGTTCGTCGGCATCGCCCTGGTGCCCATCGGGCACGCGCTGGTCCCGACGCTCGCGGCCGACTCCGCGCGGGCGACGTACCTGTTCATCTACGTCTTCCACATGCCGCTGTTCGTCATCATCAGCGGTTACCTGTCCAGGAACTTCTGGAACTCCAACGCGAAGACCAACAAGCTGGTCGACACGTTCCTGGTGCCGTACGTGATCGTCGAGGTGGGGTACGCCCTCCTGCGCACCGCCTTCGGGCACAAGTTCAGCCTCACCATCATGGATCCGGCGTGGTTGAACTGGTATCTGCTCGCACTGCTGTTCTGGCGGCTCTCCACACCCGTGTGGAAGCGAATGAAATATCCGTTCGCCATCTCGGTGGCCGTCTACCTCTTCGCCGGGTTCTCCCAACTGTCCGGCGACTTCAGCATGGACCGGTTCTTCGGCCTGCTGCCGTTCTTCGTCCTCGGCCTCGTGCTCAAGCCGGAGGTCTTCGACTTCCTCAAGCAGCGCTGGGTGATGATGCTGTCGGTGGTCGTGCTGCTGGGCGCCGCGGGTGTGGCGGTCTTCCTGGTGAAGAACTACTCCGTGAAGCTCGGCCCGATCTACTACAAGGACAGCTACAAGGACCTCCACCTGGCCTGGTGGAAGGGCATGCTGCTGCGCACCGGCCTGCTGGTGGCCGCGCTGGCCATGTCGGCGGCCGTGATGTCGCTCATCCCCCGGCGCCAGACGTGGTTCACCGACCTCGGCACCCGCACGCTCTACTGCTACCTGCTGCACGGCGTGCCGGTGATGATCGCCAAGGAGATGGGCTGGGTCAGCTTCCCCTGGCTGTACGGCCCGCTCGGGGTAGCGGCTATCGCGGCCTCGGGCTTCGCCCTGGCCATCGTGCTCTGCCTGCCGGTGACCCGTACGGCGTTCAAGTGGCTGCTCGAACCCCGGCTGACGTGGCTGTACCGGCGGCCGAGCGGACAGGCGCCGAAGCCGGTGAGCACCGGAAGTTAAGCCTTATTTCGGGAGGCATTCACCCGGGGCATCCGGTCATTTCGGACGGCACGGTCAGCCTCCCCCTATGAGGGTATGCGTCGGCACGACAGTCCATCACCCGGAGGACGCGCGGATCACCCACCGGCAGATCCGGGCGTTGCTCGACGCCGGGCACGAGGTGACCTTCGTCGCGCCCTTCACGCACTGCAACGTGACGCCGCGGCCGGGCATCCGGGCCGTCGACGTGCCGAGGGCGGTCGGCCTGCACCGCGGTAAGGCGCTGCGGGCCGCCGCCTCCGCCCTGCGCAGGGCCGTGCGGGACGCCGACCTGCTGCTCGTGCACGACATCGAGCTGCTGCTCGCGCTGCCGCGCAGACGGCCGCCCACGGTCTGGGACGTCCACGAGGACACGATCGGCGCGCTGCGGGCGAAGGCGTACCTGCCGGGGCCGTTGCGGAGCGTCCTGCCGCCCCTGATCCGCGCGGTCGAGGGCCGTGCCGAGCGGCGTCTCCACCTGATCCTCGCCGAGGAGTCCTACCGTGAGCGCTTCCCCGGCCCCCACCCCGTGGTGCCCAACCACACGTACGTGCCCCCGACGCCGCCCGCGCCGCCGGGGGACTCCCGGGTCGTCTACGTGGGGCACATCTCCCTGGCGCGCGGCGCGGCCGAGATGGTGGAGGTCGCCCGGCGGCTCCGGCCGTACGGCATCCGCCTGGACCTGATCGGACCGGCCGACGCGGCGGTGCGCCCCATGCTGCGCGACGCGCAGCGCGCGGGGCTGCTCGACTGGTTCGGGTACGTCCCCAACAACCACGCGCTGCGGATGGCCGAGGGCGCCCTTGCCGGGCTGTCCCTGCTGCACGACGTGCCGAACTACCGCGACTCGACGCCCACGAAGGTCGTCGAGTACATGGCCCGCGGCATCCCCGTCGTCACGACCCCGCTGCCGAGGGCGGCGTCCCTGGTCGGGCGGGTCGACTGCGGGACGATCGTCCCGTTCGGCGACGTCGGCGCGGTGGCCGGCGCGGTCGTGCAGTCCGTGCTCCGCCTGCGCGAGGACGCCGAACGGCGGGCCGCGATGGGCGCCAGGGGCTACGTCGAGGCGCTGAACCACCATCACTGGCCCGCCGTGGCCGGCGAGTTCGTCGCCCTGCTGGAGCAGTGGGCCCAGGCCGCGAACACGGTGCCGGCCCTGAACCCCGGCCGTACGGTCCCGGCCTGACCCTGCTCAGGGCCGGGACGCGGACCGCAGGCGCGCACCCGTGACGGCAAGGCCGGCGGCCTGGGCGATCGCGCCCGCGACCTCGAACCACTCGGTGCCGGCCACGAGCCCGATCACGTGCAGCGGCGGCCACGCGATGACCCCGGCGGCGGCCCACAGCGGCACCACACGGGCGCGGAGCAGGGCCAGCCCGAGCAGCAGCGTGCCGACGAGGTTGCCGAGCGCGAAGAGCAGGAACACCCAGATGCCCGTCGGCTCGCTCTGGGCGCCGTCGATGACCGCCGCGTAATCGGCGACACCGCCCCCGCGTTCCGCCATGACGATGCCGGTGATCCCCGCGAAGGCGACCGCGAAGTAGCAGATATACCCGCCCGCCACGAGGGTCGCGCCGAGGGCCCCGAGCCTGCGGCTCCGGTCGCCGATGAGGCGCCTCGCGCCGAGGGCGGCCGGGACCATGAGCAGGCTGCCCAGCATGGCGGCGACGGTGCTGAGGCGATACAGGCCGGGGTGGGCCGCCACGAGGGCGAGTGTGTTCGCCCCGGTGCTGTCGTCACCTCCGGCGCGGGTGGCCCAGGCGTAGGCGCCGTTGGCGACGACGAAGCCCCACGGCGCGGTGAACAGCGCCAGGGCGAGCGGCAGATGACGAGTGTGCGACGGAGCCGTTTCCACGGGTTCTCCTCGGTCGAGCAGGTGGGGGGTCATGCGCGGGAGCGCAGCGCCGGGGCGAGGAGCGCCACGCAGACGAGGGTGAGCACGATCCCGGTCGCGGCCACCGCGACCGCCGGCGCCGGGACCCCTTCGGCGAAGAACGCCGGCACGGCGCTGAGCGCCGACAGCAGCCGGGTGACGATCACGGCCACCACCCCGGCGCGGCTGCCGCGCCAGGCGAGCACGACGCCGACCACGGTGATCAGACCGAGCACGCCGCCGGCGAGAGCCACCGCGAACGGCGGGTGCTCACCGTCGCCCAAGGGCACCGAGATCACGTCGCTGAGACCGAACAGGCCGGCCAGGACCAGGCCGATGACGAGGGGAACGGAGCGTTTCACTGTGCCTCCTGAGCTGCGGGACCGGATGCCGATGTCTCGCAGTGTGGGCGCGCCGGCCCCACCGGCGGATCCGGGCCGGCTCTGGTCCGATCTCCGTGCTGGCACGTATTCACCCCGGCCGCCGCGCGGCCTACGGTGTGCTCGTGGCACTCCCCCGTTTGCTCACGTACGCCGCCGCGATGCTGGTGTTCGCGCTGATGGTCGCCCCGGTGGTACCGGCCGTCGCGGGCGACGGGACGGTGGCGCCGGACGGCATGGCGCTCGTGATCGGCATCGCGCTCGCCCTGCCCTCCGTCGTGCTCGGCGTGCTGGTCGCCACCCGGCGTCCGCGCGGCGTGGTGGGCCTGCTGCTGGTGCTGGCCGGCGCGACGACCGTCTACCTCGCGGTCGGCGATTCGTACGCGAGCCTGGCCGTGCGGCGGGGGCTGTTCACCGAGGTCTACGCGGCGCTGTCGCAGGGCGACTGGATGTTCCTGTACGTGCCTTCGGCGCTGCTCATGCTCGTCTTCCCCGACGGCAGGCTGCCGGGGCGGCGCTGGCGCTGGGCCGTCGCCGGGCTGCTGGTCGTGCCCGTGCTGTTCATGCTGATCGCGGCGTGCGTCCCCGACACGTATCCGCCGCCGTTCGAGAGTACGCCCCACCTGCTGCGGCCTCCGCGGGCGTACGTGCCGATGCTGGAGATCGTGGGAGTGGCGCTGCTGCCGGTCTTCCTCGGGCTGCTGATCGCGTCGGCGGCGGCGATGGTCGTCCGCTACCGCCGGGCGGCCGACGAGGTGAGCCGGGCACAAGTCAAGTGGTTCGCCCTCGGCGCCGGATTCCTGCCGCTCACGCTGCTGCTGTGCTGGGCCGGTTATCTGTTCCTCGGCGGCCCCGACCTGGTGGTGTTCGGCCTCGCGGCGACGGCCGTGGCGATCCCGGTGGCGACCGCGATCGCGGTGCTGCGCCACGACCTGTACGACGTCGACCGGGCGATCAGCGCCGCGGTCACCTACGGCCTGGTGACCGCGGCCCTGCTGGGCTTCTACATGGCCGCCTCGTTCCTCGTCGGCTTCGGCGCCGGACGCGGCTCACCCGTCGCGGCGGCGGCCGCCACCGCCGTCTGCGCCGCCGCGCTGTCTCCGCTGCGCGTCCGGCTCCAGCGCCGGGTGGACCGGCGGCTCTACCCGGCCCGGCAGGCCGTGCTGACCGCCGTCGCGCGGCTGCGCGACCGCATGCACGCCGGGCAGGCCCGGCCGGAGGAGCTGGAGGCGGCGCTGCGCGAGGCGCTGCGCGACCCGGCGCTGCGCGTCGGCTACCGGATCCCGGGTGCCACAGGGCTGGTCGACGCGGCCGGCGCCCCCGTCGATCCCGGCGACTCCCCCGTGACACCCGTACGGCTCGGGGGTCACGAGATCGGCGCGATCGTGCGCGGCCGGACCGGGAGCCGTGAGCTGCTGCGCGAGGCGGCCGGCGTAAGCGCCCTGCTCATCGAGGTGGTCCGGCTGCGGATCGAGGTGAGCCGGGCGCTCGAGGAGGCCGAGGCCAGCCGGACCCGGCTGCTGCACGCCGGTTACGAGGAGCGGCGGCGGCTCGAACGCGACCTGCACGACGGGGCCCAGCAGCGCCTGGTGTCCCTCGGCATGGCGATCCGGCTCGCCCAGCGCCACCTCGGCGACGGCACCGCCGAGGTCGGAGCCCTGCTCGACGAGTGGGTGGCCGAGTTGGCCGCCGCGGTCACCGAGCTGCGGCAGATCGCCCACGGCCTGCGGCCGAGCAGCCTCGACGACGGTCTCGGCACCGCACTGGTCACGCTGGCGGGCAAGGTGCCGGTGCCCGTGGCGCTCGACGTTTCCGCCGACGACCTGCCCGACGACGTGGCGACGACCGCCTACTACGTGGCGAGCGAGGCGATGACGAACGCCGTCAAGCACGCCGGCCCCGCCGCCATCGGCGTGCGCGTCAGCCGGGCCGGCGACCGGGTCACCGTGCGGATCAGCGACGACGGGCGGGGCGGCGCCGAGATGCGGCCCGGCGCGGGGCTGGCGGGACTCGCCGACCGCGTCCGCGCGGCGGGCGGTGCGCTGCGGCTGTCCAGCCCGGAGGGCGGCGGGACGACGGTGGAGGCGGTGCTGCCGTGCGCGTCGTGATCGGAGAGGACTCCGCCCTGTTCAGGGAGGGGCTGGCCCGGCTGCTCGCCGACGCCGGGTACGAGGTCGTGGCCAAGGCCCAGGACGCCCCCGGGCTGGTCGCCGCCGTCGACGCCGCCGATCCCGACCTGGTCATCGCCGACATCCGGATGCCGCCCGACCACACCGACGACGGCGCGCGGGCGGCCCGGCGGATCCGCGACGCCCATCCCGGCCTCGGCATCGTCCTGCTCTCCCAGCACGTCGAGACCCGGCACTCGGTCGACCTGGTGTCCCGCGGCGGGTTCGGCTACCTGCTCAAGGACCGGGTCTTCGACGTGGACGACTTCCTCGACACGCTGCGCCGGGTGGCGGCCGGCGGCTCCGCCCTCGACCCCGAGGTCGTCTCGCGCCTCATCGGCGTACGCCGGGCCGCCGACCCCCTCGCGTCGCTCAGCGCCCGTGAACGCGAGGTGCTCGCGCTGATGGCCGAGGGCCGTACGAACGTCGGCATAGCCCGGCGGCTCTACCTGACCGACCGGACGGTGGAGACCCACGTCAGCTCGATCCTCGCCAAGCTCGGCCTGCACGGCTCGGAGGAGGACCACCGCCGCGTGCTGGCCGTCCTGCTCTACCTCAACCGCTCCCGGACCTGACGCAGGCGGCGGTCCAGGAAGGCCCGCTCGGAGGCGTTGCGGGTGCGGGCGATCGCCGCCTCGTACGCCCGCGCGGCCTCCTCGGCCCGGCCGAGCCGCCGCAGCAGGTCGGCCCGGACGGCGTGGAACAGGTGGTAGCCGTTCAGGTCGAGAGCGTCCACGAGGGCGAGCGCGGCGTCGGGCCCGTCGACCTCGGCGACCACGACCGCGCGGTTCAGCGCGGCCACCGGGCTCGGGGCGAGGGCGAGCAGGTGGTCGTACAGGCTCAGGATCTGCCGCCAGTCCGTGGCGGCCGCCGTCGGCGCGTCGGCGTGGACGGCGTTGATCGCCGCCTGGATCTGGTACGGCCCCGGCCGGCCGCGCCGCAGGCATGCCCGCACGATGTCCTGGCCCTCGGCGGCGAGGAGGCGGTCCCACCGGCCGCGGTCCTGATCGGGCAGCGGCACGAGGTCGCCGGCCGGGGTGGTGCGGGCGTCACGCCGCGCGTGGAGGAGCAGCATGAGCGCGAGCAGCCCCATGACCTCCGGCTCGCCGCGCATCAGCGCGGCCAGCAGGCGGCCGAGCCGGACGGCCTCCGCGCACAGGTCCTCGCGGACCAGCCGGTCGCCCGCGCTCGCCGTGTACCCCTCGTTGAAGACCAGGTAGACGACGGCGAGCACGGCCCTGAGCCGCTCCGGCAGGTCGGCCTCGTGTGGGACGCGGTACGGGATGCCGGCGTCGCGGATCTTGGCCTTGGCCCGGACCAGCCGCTGGGCCATGGTCGGCTCCGGGACCAGGAACGCCCGTGCGATCTCGCCCGTGGTGAGGCCGCCCAGCAGGCGCAGCGTCAGCGCGACCCGGGCGGCGGGGGCGAGCGCCGGATGGCAGCAGGTGAAGATCAGGCGGAGCCGGTCGTCGTGCACCGGCCCCTCCTCATCCGGCCCCTCCTCGTCCGGTTCGTCCTCGGCGGCGTGCAGCTGGACCGCCCGCGCGTGCCGGTCCGCACGCAGGGACTCCCGCCGGTGGCGGTCGATCATCCGGTTGCGGGCGGTGGTGATGATCCAGCCGGCCGGGCTGGGCGGCATCCCCTCGCGGGGCCAGCGCCGCACCGCCTCCGCGAACGCGTCCTGGACCGCCTCCTCGGCGACGTCGATGTCGCCGAAGTGGCGGACCAGGACCGCGACGGCGCGGCCGTACTCCTCGCGGAACACCCGCTCGACGTCCGGGGACGCCGCACTACGCGAGGTCGTCATCGCCTTCCACGACCCCGGCGAACGGGCGCACCTCCACCGGGAGCGTGGTGGCGCGGGCGAGCTTGCGGCCCCACTCCAGCGCCGCGTCGAGATCGGGCGCCCTGATGATCGTCAGCCCGCCGACGTGCTCCTTGCCCTCCGTGTACGGCCCGTCGGTGACGAGCTCCTCGCCGTCGCGCGCCCGCACGACGGTGGCCGTGGCCGGATCGTGCAGCCCTCCGGAGAAGACCCACGCGCCCGCGGCCCGCAGTTCCCCGTTGAGGGCCGCGAGGTCCCGCATGATCGGCTCCAGGACCTCCGGCGGGGGCGTCCCACCGTCGGGCTGCTGGATGCTGAGCAGGTAGTGCCTCACCGTCTCGTACACCTCCTCCGCGGGGCCCGCCGGACGCGGGCCCCGTTCACCCTCTACACGAACGGCCGCGCCTGATTTCGACATCCGCATTTCGACATCCGCCGGAAACCAGGTCTGGGACAACCTTGCCGCCGTACGACTGTCGCCGGGCCGCCGGGCTTGCTGTACTGGAACCATGGCAAGCCATGTCGTCCAGGGGCGCGGGGTCGAGACGCCGGTGGAGGTACGCGACGCCTCGGTGTGCCTCGCCGCCTACCTGGTGCGGGCCGACGCCGCCCGCGCGGTCCTCGCGTACTCCGGGATGGACGTCACCGAGGTCCTGCCGGGCAAGGCCCTGTGCTCGCTGGTGTTCGTCCGCTATCACGACTCCGACCTGGGCTCCTACAACGAGTTCGGGGTGACCTTCCTCGTACGGCCGGCCGACGCGGGCCCCCCGCCGAGGCGCGGGCCGCTGGCCGGGCTGAAGGACCTGCGCGGGGCGGGCACGGGCGCCTTCGTCCACTGGCTCCCGGTCGACCAGGGTTTCACGCTGGAGGCCGGAAGGACCATCTGGGGCTTCCCCAAGGAACTCGCCGACGTCGACCTGCGGCTCGGCTCGCCGTACAAGCGGTGCCTGCTGCGCAAGGACGGGCGGATGGTCGTCGACCTGCTGCTCAGGCCCGGTGTTCCGGCGACGCCCGTGCCGCTGCTCGGCGAGACCCTTCCCGTGCCGGACGCCTACGCCCACCTGGACGGAGTCACCCGCCGCATCCCCTGGACGGCCCGTGCCCGGGGCGTCCGCTGGCGGCCGGGCGGCGCGCTCATCCGCCTCGGCAACCACCCGATCGCCAAGGAGCTGAGCGAGCTCGGCCTGCCCCGGCGGGCCCTGATGACGGCCACCGCCGAGCGCGTGTCGATGGCCTTCGAGGAGCCGGGACGCGCGTGACGCCGTGCTCCCGGCGCCCTCACCCGCCCTGGCGCCGGTCGTCCGCCTCGGCCTGTGGTACCTCGCCCCCGCGTAACTGATCATGGCCGCAGGTGCAGCGGTCCCTCCCCGAGGAGGCACCGGCCTGCCCGGGACGGGCGTCCGCGGACACCGGCAGGGCGGCCGCCAGCCGGTCGACCTTCTCGCTCAGCGCCCTGATCTCGTTCATGACCACGATGTGCTGCTCCAGTTCCAGCTCCTGGTCCTCCTTCCACCGCTGGGCGTTGACCTCGGCCTCCATCGCGGAAACGATCACACCGATGAGCAGGTTGAGCACGAAGAACGCCGTGATCACGATGAACGTGGCGAAGAAGATCCACGCCAGCGGCTCCTTCGCCATCACGTCCTCGGCCACCTGCGGCCAGTTCTCGACCGTGAGCACCGTGAACATGGTGAACAGCGATCGCCCGAGATCCCCGAAGTACTGCGGGGCCGCCTCGCGGAAGAGCTGTTCGCCGATCACGGACGCCGTGTAGAGCGACAGCAGCAGGAGGACCACGGCCGAGGCCAGCCCCGGAAGCGCGGCGAACAGCGCCGAAACGACCCGGCGCATGCCCGGCACCACGGAGATCAGCCGCAGTACGCGCAGGAACCGGAAGAGCCTCAGGATCGACACCGACTCCGAGGCCGGCACGAGGGCCATGCCGACGATGATCAGGTCGAACCAGCTCCACGGGTCACGGAAGAACGCCTTGCCGTGGACGACGATCCGCAGGATGATCTCGACGACGAAAACGGCGAGGATGACCCGGTCGATCACGAGGAAGGTCGTGGCGTGGCCGTCGGCCAGCTCGGGTGACGTCTCCAGCCCGAGCGCGATCCCGTTCAGCGCGATGACGGCGATGACCGCACGTTGGAAGACCTGTGAGTCGACGAAGACGCGGAGCCGTTCGCGATGGAAAACGGGCAATCCCACACCCCTGAAGATCAGGCAGCAAACGCCCGAAATCTTACAGTTTGGGGCTGACTATGTTTTCCGCAGGGCATCGACAGCCTGCCACCTCACGCGGCCCCGGCCAGGGCGCGCCGCCGGACGCCGACACCGACGTCCGTGGTCAGTGCACCTAGACGATGGGCGGACGGCCGAGGCGGAGCATGCGCCAGGCGGTGCGCCAAGCCATGGGACGGCGCTCGCCGGCCGGCTCGCGCAGCCCTTCGAAGAAGCCGCGGAACCACGCCTTGATCGCGGGCATCGAGCGCTCGCGTACGAGCGTGAGCACGACCCAGTTGAGCAGGTAGAGCAGCGCGAGCGGCCACGGCAGGTTGCGCCGGGCCAGCCACACCCGGTTGCGGGCGTTCAGCCGGTAGAAGTCCGTGTGCCGGGACGGCAGCACCAGCGGGTGGTACATCACCGTCTCGGCGTCGTACTCGATCCGGTAACCCTCGCCCAGCAGCCGCCAGGCGAGGTCGGTCTCCTCGTGGGCGTAGAAGAACTTCTCCGGCAACCCGCCCACCTGCAGGAACGCCGACTTGCGAATGGCACAGGCGCCGCCGAGGAAGGTCGTCACCGGGGAGGACCGCTCGGGGTCGCCGGCCCGCAGCCGGGGCACGTGCCGCCGCTGCACCGAACCGCCCTCGGGGTCCATCACCCGGAAGCTGATCACCGCGAGGTCGGGCTCGTGCGTGAACCGCTCCCGGACGTGCGCGGCGACCTTGGCGTTGGCGTACCAGCCGTCGTCGTCGAGGAACAGGACGATGTCGCCGGAGCACTCCTGCACGCCGCGGTTGCGGCCCTCGGGGATGCCCGCGTTGCGCTCCAGCCGCACGGTCTTGATCGTGGCGGCGGTGCCGGCGAGCGGCTGGGCGGTCAGCCGCGGCACGTCCGCGCCGTTACCGACGATGACCACCTCGATGTCGCCGTCGGTCTGGGTGAGCGCGGACTCCACCGCCCGGTCGAGCTCGGCGATCCTGTTGCCCATGGTGAGGATGACACAGGAGATTTTCACCGCGTCACTGCCTCGACATGGGGCGCACTACACACGACTTCATGATCACCGAGTCTGTATGGCCGGGCAATCCGGGATCTGCCTGGTTTACCGTGGGACAAGGGTATCGGAACTGCCAACAAACCCCTACCCAACCGCGAATGTACGGCTGATCGGCATGCCATGCGGGAAACGACACGCTCATGAGAGCCGCCGGGACGCGAGGATGCTGACCAGGTGCAGCAGGAGCTGGACTCCCGCGATGACGACGCAGGCGACCACGAGGATCCGCGTGGCGGAGAACCAGTTGTCGAGCACCGCCGCGACCACGACGATCAGCGACAGCTCGACGGCCTGGATCACCCGGTGGAACCGCAGCGCCGCGGCGAACCTGCGGGCCAGCGCGAGCCGGGGCGAGGTGAACTGCTGCGCCGCCGCCTCGCTGGTCGCCACCAGGCCCGACCGGGCGCGGGCGACATCGACCAGGTCGGTCTCCGACTTGATCAGGATCGCGCCGAGCGCCGCCGCCACGCCCATGACCGTGTACCAGTCGGGCAGCGTCTCGGAGGCACGGAAGCCCAGCCCGATCAGCAGCGCCGCCTCGGCGAAGTAGTGCCCGACCCGGTCGAGGTAGACCCCGGTGATCGAGGTGCGGCCGGTCCACCGGGCCAGCTCCCCGTCGGAGCAGTCGAGCAGCAGGTAGACCTGGATGAGCAGGGCCGCGCCCAGCGCCGCCCAGAAGCCGGGGAGGGCCAGCACGGCGCCCGCCGCCACCCCGCACACGATCATCAGGCCGGTGACCTGGTTCGGCGAGATGGGGGTCTTGGCCAGCAGCCAGGTGGCGTAGATGGACAGGCGCCGCATGTACAGCAGGCCTGCCCAGTGCTCGCCGCTGCGGCGGTCCATGGTGGTCTGCGGCTGGGCGACCGCGCGGAGCTCAGCGACCGACGGCGCGGACATAGTCCTCAACTCTCCCCCGGACCTCGTGCTCCGACAGCCGGAGGTGCTCAAGGATGGTGTAGCGGCCGGGCCGGGTGCTGGGGGCCAGCATCACCGCGGCCGCGAACTGGTCGGTCGTGAGGCCGACGTCGCCGGGTACGACGGGCAGGCCGTGCCGCCTGAGGCAGCCGGTCACCTGGTCGAGCCGGTGCGCGTCCTCGCGGAGGAAGAAGCAGAACGCCGCGCCGATGCCCGCCAGCTCACCGTGATTGGAAGTGCCGGGGAAAAGCTGATCCACGGCATGAAGGATCTCATGGTCGCCACCACTCGCCGGACGGCTTGACCCCGCGATGACCATCGACATCCCCGACAGGATCAGCGCCTCGGCGAGCACGGTCAGGAACGCGTCCGACTCGATCGTGTCCTGCCGGCCGAGCACGGCCTCGGCGGCCGTGCGCGACATGGAGATGGCCAGCCCGTCTATGGGCTCGCCCCGCTCGGTGCCGCCGAGCTGCCAGTCGTCGATGGCCGACAGGTTGCTGAGCACGTCGCCGATCCCGGACCGTACGAGTGCGGGCGGGGCGTCGTGGACGAACTCGAGGTCCACCATGATCGCGAGCGGCATGGGCACGCCGAACGAGCCCTTGCCGCCCTCGTACACGAGGGAGGCCACCGGCGAGCAGATGCCGTCGTGCGAGAGGTTGGTGGCCACGGCGACCATGGGGATGCCGGCGAGCGACGCGGCGTACTTGGTCGCGTCGATCGTCCTGCCGCCGCCGACGCCGACCACCGCCTCGTAGTTGCCCTTGCGCAGGTCCGCGCCGAGGGACACGGCCGCGTCCACGGTGCCGTCCGCCACCCGGAGCACCTTGGCCTCACCCAGCGACGGCGCGATGACCTCCGCGATGCGGTCGCCCTGCCCGACGCCGACCGCGACCGCGACCCGGCCGGAGGTGGCCACCCTGCTGTCGGCGAGCAGGGTGCCGAGCTGCGCGATCGCGCCCCGCCGCACCTCCATCGTGAGAGGCGCGGGGAGCATCCTTGCCAGAATCGGCATGCGAACTCCTCAGAAGACCGCGGAAATCAGTAACGGCACGCGATCTCACGGGCCTTCGCGAGGTCGTCGTGGTTGTCCACCTCGACCCACTCGACCTTGCCGATCGGCGCGACGGCGATCTTCTCGCCGCGCTCGACCATCTCCTGGTAGCCGTCCTCGTAGTAGAGCTGCGGGTCGCGCTCGAAGGTGGCCTTCAGCGCGTCGGCCAGCCGCTCGGCCGCGGCCGGCCGGATCAGCGTGGCGCCGATGTACTCGCCGTACGCCTCGGCGGGGTCCATCAGCTTGGTGATCCGCTTCAGCCGGCCGTCCTCCAGCGTGACCTTCATCTCCTCGTCCGCCAGCGACTTCACGTCGTCGACGGCGAGCAGGATGTCGGAGGTGTTCTCGGCGGCCAGCAGGGTCCGCTCCACCGACACGGGGTGGACGGTGTCGCCGTTCACCAGCAGCGCGCCCTGCGAGAAGTAGTCGCGGGCGCACCACAGCGAGTAGGCGTTGTTCCACTCCTCGGCCTTGTCGTTGTGGACAAGCGTCAGCTTCACCCCGTGGCGCCGCTCCAGGTCGGCCTGCCGTTCCCGGACGGCCTGGGCCTGGTAGCCCACGATGACCACGACCTCGCGGAGGTCCACGGCCGCCAGGTTACGCAGGGCGATGTCGAGGATCGTCGTCTCACCGTCGACCGGCACCAGCGCCTTCGGCAGCGTGTCGGTGTACGGCCGCAGGCGACGTCCGGCTCCGGCGGCCAGCACCATTCCGAGCAATTTCCCGCACTCCTTGAGGTCGAGCGTCAGACAGTAACCCCAAAGGTTAGTTGGCTCGGCACCCCGCTTGGGTAATCCACCGTTGGTCTGACGTTAATCAGCGGGTGCCGGTTCCACGGCCTCGTCCGGCGTCCGGGGGGCGGCGAGCCAGCATGTCAGGCTCTCCCAGCCGAACAGACCCCAGAGATAGAGCGCGAGCAGCACGAAAACGGCGGTCATCACGTCGAGCAGGCCGCCGAGGGCGACGACGAGCATCCGGCCGTCCCAGCCCAGCCCGGCCGTCGCCAGCCACGGCGGCGGATACACGTGCTGGCGCACCCGGTAGACGGTGTCGTAGTGGTGGAAGGCCATCGCGCCGAGCAGCGCGACGACGAGCACGGGCGGAACGGAACGGGCGAACCCGGCCGAGGCGATGAAGCCGTATTCGGTCAGCCGCAGGATCGGAGGCGCCAGCCAGTCGAGCCGGCCGTCGTGCCGGTGGGCGCTGCCCGCCCCGGCCAGCAGCAGGGCCACCGCCGGGGCGAAGACCGCGAAGTCGTCGGCACCGGCGATGCCCAGCACCAGCAGCACGGCGGTCACGAAGGCCCCCGCGATCGCGGGCGGCAGCGGCGGGAGCTGCCCGGCGACGAGCAGCCCCATCGCCTTCGACAGCGGGCCGTCGTCCCGGTAGGCCACCACGACGCTGCGCGGCACCGGGATCATGTGCACGGCGATCGCGCCGCGGCTCTTCCGGTCGGTCTCGTGCGGGCGACGGCTCATGCCACCTCCTCGCCTTCGGCCCGGAGCCTACGCTCGCTCATGCGAAGGACCTCGCCATCCGCCCGGCGGCCGTGTAGGCCAGCGCCACCGTGCCCCAGCCCAGCAGCGCGAGGAACGTCACCCGCGCGTCGAACAGCGCGGCCGTGACCGAGATCAGCGCCATCCGCTCTCCGATCGGCAGCACGATCATCTTCTTGGCCCAGTAGGCCACGCGCTTCGCGCCGCTCAGCGCGTCGAGCCGCCGCGACAGCGCCAGCACCGATCCGGTGCCCTTGGCGGCCGCCGCCGCGGGCGCCTCGTCCCACGGCACGGCCATCGACCGCGGAGCGGCCGCCCGCCGGCCCGCCGCCCTGGCCCGGTCGGCCACCGCTCCCGCGTAGGAGAAGTCGACCATGTGGCGGATCGTCTGCAGGACCATCGCGGCCACGGCCAGGGCCCAGATCTCCCACGCCTTGTCCGGCAGGGTGGCGTATCCGGCCGCCAGCCCCACGTACACCAGGTATTCCTTGAGCCGGTCGCAGATCGCGTCGAGCCAGCCCCCGAGGGGGGAGAACCGGCGCGTGTACCGGGCGAGCTGGCCGTCCAGGCAGTCGAGCACGAACGACAGGTAGAGCGCGACGGCGCCGACCACGAGCCCCGCCCGGTTGCCGTCGGAGAACCAGATCGCGGCGATGGCGGCGAACCCGACCGAGATGCCGGTGACCGTGTTCGGGGTCAGGCCGAGGCGGGCGGCCGGGCGGATGAGGTGCCGCGACCACGAGCTGACGCAGTGGGTGGTGAAGAAGCCGTCGCCGCTCTTCACGGCGGCGCCGAGCCTGGCCTGCGCCTCGTCGACGTCGGCGAGTTCGCGCACCGCGCGCTCGGCGGCCGGGCGGGTGCCGGCTCTCCCGCAGTGCAGGGTGCCCAGGGCGACCGCGTGCACCTGGACGCCGGCCCGTACCAGGCCGGTGAGCAGCAGCTCGGGCACCTCGCCGTCGCCGACCCGCCCGAGATGGCGGCGCTGGGCCAGGTCGGCCAGGTCCTCGGCGATGTCGGCCAGTCCGGCGAGGTGGGACTCCCCCACCTGCAGGACGCCGCGGAAGGTGCCGTTGGCCCACTCGACCTCGTGGAAGGACGTGCCCGCCGACACGACGCGGCCCCACTCGGTCCGTACGGGCGGACGCAGCGGGGCCGGGTCGCCGCTGGCGACGATCGCGCCGGTCGGGCGCGCGGGATGGCCGAGCAGCAGCGACAGCGCCTCGGTGTGCGCGACCACGTCGGCCGCCAGCACGGCGACCGGGGAGGTCGAGGCGCGGGCTGTCTTGGCCACGATCCGCAGGTCCTCGGCGAGCCCGTCGCTGACGCAGATCTGGTGCCGCGGGCCGCTCTCCGCGCCCTTCTCCCAGCCTCCTGCCTGGGCGTCCTGGCTCCGCACCACGACCAGCACCTCGCGGACCGGGAGCGTGAGGAGCTGGGCGGTGAGCCGCTCCAGGAGGCTGCCCTCGGACCGGGCGCCGTCGGACCAGGGCAGCCCGGCGGCCGGCGAGGTCGCGAGGACGACCGCCACCGTCTCTGTGTCCCGTGACGTACCGGGCTTGCTCGGATCCGCCCCCATATGGAAACCCGTTTCACGTTGACCGCACGTGCTCACCTCGCAAAGTAACCGAGTGATCACTAGGTGGCAATCACCTTCTCCGGCTTCCGGCACGGGTATGGTCTCCTCCGGGGAGGACATCATGATCGCCGAATCGCGTCTGCGCAGGGTGGGGGTGGTGCTGGCCGGCGGCGTCGGCCAGCGCGTGGGCCTCAACACCCCGAAACAGCTTCTGAAGATCGCCGGGAAGACGATCCTGGAGCACACCCTCGACGTGTTCGACGGCCATCCGGAGATCGACGAGGTCGTCGTCCTGATGGCCCCCGGCTTCGTCGCCGAGGCCGAGGAGCTCGTCAGGAGGAACGGCTACACCAAGGTCGGCAGGGTGCTCGAAGGAGGCGCGAGCCGCACCGAGACGACCTGGCGGGCACTGCACGCGCTGGGCGAGCAGGAGTGCGACGTGCTGCTGCACGACGCGGTGCGGCCGCTGATCGAGCCGCGCATCATCAGCGAGTGCGTGGCCGCCCTCGAACGCTACGAGGCGGTCGAGGTGGCGATCCCGTCCTCCGACACGATCGTGGTGGCCGCGCCCGGCCCGCGCGGCGACATCATCCGCGACATCCCCGACCGCTCGCGCCTGCGCCGCGGGCAGACCCCGCAGTGCTTCCGGCTGTCGGTGATCCGGGCGGCGTACGAGCGCGCCCTGGCCGACCCCGAGTTCCCCTCGTTGCCCACGACGGACGACTGCGGCGTCGTGCTGCGGTACCTGCCCGATGTGCCGATCTACATCGTGCCCGGCAGCGAGCACAACATGAAGGTCACCCATCCGGTCGACGTCTTCATCGCCGACAAGCTCTTCCAGCTCGCCGAGAACACGGCGCCCGCCCTGGACGAGGAGGCCTACCGGGCCGGGCTCGCGGGCCGCACGCTCGTGGTCTTCGGCGGCAGCTACGGCATCGGGGCGGACATCGTCGCGCTGGCCAGGGACTACGGCGCGAGCGTCCACTCGTTCTCCCGCAGCCAGAACGGCGTGCGCGTCGAGGACGTCGCCGCCGTGGAGGACGCGCTCGCCCGGGTCTACGCCCAGACCGGCCGGATCGACTACGTCGTCAACACGGCGGGCGTGCTGCACATGGGCAAGCTCGGCGAGTCCGGGCAGCACACGATCGAGGAGACCATCGGGGTGAACTACCTCGGACCGGTCAACATCGCCCGCGCGTCCGTGAAATACCTGATGGAGACCCGCGGCCACCTGCTGCTCTACACCTCCTCGTCCTACACCCGGGGCCGGGCCGACTACAGCCTCTACTCCTCCACGAAGGCCGCCGTCGTCAACCTCACCCAGGCGCTCGCCGACGAGTGGGCCTGCCAGGGTGTCCGCGTCAACTGCGTCAACCCCGAGCGCACCGCCACCCCCATGCGGCTGCGCGCGTTCGGCGACGAACCCGCCGGAACGCTTCTCTCCCCCGCCGCCGTCGCCCGCACCAGCCTCGACGTGCTGCTGTCCCGCCTCACGGGACAGGTCGTGGACGTACGGCTCAGCCGATGACCGCAACCATCTACGGAGGGACGAGCGCTCGCCCATGGGGGGAATCATCAGGGGGCGCAGGGCCCCGAACGCACTGGTCAGGCTGGTCCGGCGGCCGGCGCTGAGAGGCATGGCCGGTGGGCGCAGGAGCGCGTTCACCGCGATCACGCTCGCGTCGTACCCGGCCATGCTCGCGGCCGCCGTGTGGCCGCTGCCCGCGACCTTCGCGGTGCTCGTGCCGCTGTCGTACGCCGCGGAGATCGCGCTGCCCGGCCGGGCGGCGGGGACGCTGAGCCGGGCCCATCTCGGGGCCACGGTCCGCTTCCTGTCGCGTGAGACGGCCGTCGTCGTGCTGCTGGCGCGGCTGGCCCCGGGGCGGCCGTGGTGGTTCGCGGCGTTCGCGGCCGGGCTGTTCCTGTTCCACGGTCTGCGGGCGGTGCAGACGTGGCTCGCCGAGCACGTCGACCGCCGGCACAACCAGATGCCGGTCGTGACCCGCAACATCGACCTGCCCGCGCTGCGGGTTTCGCCCGCGCCGTCCCGCGCGCTGCTCACCTGGCGGGGCGCCAGGCTGCTCTACCTGGACGCGCTCGCGGTCGTGCCGGCCGCGGCCGGGGCGTCGGCGGGCCTGGGCTGGACGGGCGCGGCGGGCGCCGCCGCGGCCCTGGCGCTGGAGGTCGTCGCGGTGGCCGCGCTGCTGACGCACGCGCGGCGGGCCAGGCACCTGGGCGACCGGCGCCGGGTCCTCGCGGTCGTGGACGACTGGGTCGCCGCCTACCGGCCCGAGGTCGTCATGTACTTCTCCGGGCCGGTCACGGCGGCCTACCAGGCCACGATGTGGCTCGGGACGCTGGAGCGCATCACGCCGAGGACGCTGGTGGTGCTGCGCGAGCGGGCGCTGGTCACGGCCCTCGGGCCGACGACGCTGCCGGTGGTGTGCGTCCCCGCCTCCGTCGACCTCATGAACTTCCGCGCGCTCGACGGCGTGCGGGTCGCGCTGTTCCCCGCCAACGTCGGCAACAACATCCACATGCTCAGGGTGGCGGGCGTGCGGAGCGTGTTCATCGGCCACGGCGACAGCGACAAGGAGGCGTCCTTCAACCCGTACACGAAGGTGTACGACGAGGTCTGGGTGGCCGGGCCCGCCGGGCGGGACCGCTACCTGCGTGCCCAGGTGGGCGTGCGGGACGAGGCCGTCGAGGAGGTCGGCCGCCCCCAGCTCGCCGGGGTGCGGCGGACCAGTCCGTACGCCGAGGGGGCGGCGCCGTACCGGACCGTCCTGTACGCGCCCACCTGGGAGGGCTGGAGCGACGACCTGTTCCACAGCTCGCTGGTCGCCATGGGCCCCGCGATCGTGCGCGCCCTGCTGGACCGGCCGGTGCGGGTGATCTACAAGCCGCACCCGCTGACCGGCCACCGCTCGCCGGCCGCCCGCGCGGCGCACCGGAAGATCATGACTCTGCTGCACGAGAGCACCGGCATGCCGCACCTCGTCGTGACCGGCCGCGAGCTGTCGCTGTACGAGTGCTTCAACGAGGCGGACGTGCTGATCTCGGACATCTCCAGCGTGGTGTCGGACTTCGTGGCCAGCGGCAAGCCGTACGTCGTGGCCAACGTGGCGGGCCTGCCGGAGGACCGGTTCCGCGAGCGCTACCCGGCCGCGGGGGCGGCGTACCTGCTCGGGGCCGACCTGGCCGAGCTGCCGGACATCCTGCGCCGTCTCGACGCCCCGGGAGGCGACGACATGGCCGCCGCCCGGCGGGCCCTGCGCGCCTACCTGCTCGGCGCCGACCATCCGGACCCGCTGGCCCGCTTCGAGGAGGCCGTACGGCGTGCCGCCGCCCGGGCCGAGGCGCGCGCCCGCTCCCTCGGCCTCGAAGCCCTCGCCCCTGCCGCCCGCGACTGAAATACTGGCCGCGTCAACTCAGCGTATCGACGCGGACACGAAGGGATACGCCCATGGTCGCGATCTCACGCAAACCCCACGGTCCCGCTCTGGCACCCGTACCCGAGCGGCCGCTGCCCGGCACTCCCCGTGAGCTGTTCGATTCGCTGCCCCCACTTCCGGGTCTGCGGACCGAGATCATCGACGGGAGACTGATAGTGAGCCCCGTGGGCACCCCCGAACACGGCCAAGCCGCCATGCGCCTGTTCCGCGCGTTCATTCCCCTCATGGACGAGCGCGACTGGCGCGCCTGGGCGGGCAACGTGGACGTGTGCATCGACGGCAGCCGGGACCCGGTCGAGCCGGACTTCGTCCTCGCCCCCAGGGACTGCCCGCGCTGGGGGGAACGTGAGCTGCTGTCCTCGGGGCTGATGCTGGTCGCCGAGGTGGTGTCGAAGGGCAGCCGGGAGGACGACCGCGTCAAGAAGCCGGCGATCTACGCCGGAGGCGGGGTCCCGGTGTTTCTCCTCGTGGACCCGCTGACGAAGCCGGCCTCGGTCACGGTCTACAGCGACCCCAAGGAGGGTCAGTACCAGGTGACCTCGACGGTGCCGTTCGGGCGGGAGATCCACGTCCCCCACCCGATCGGCTTCACGCTGGACACCTCAGTCTTCGAAGAGGTCCTCTAGACTCGCCCGTTCGGGCTTGGGACGTGGCTTGCTGAGCTTCGGGGGGCTGGTCAGGAAGCCCGTCCCCCACGAGACGTGCATGGTGGCGTACACCAGCGGCAGGCGTAAGAGCGCGGCGCCGGACAGTCCGCGGCCGGTGAGGACCGAGCCCGCGAGGATCGCCGCGAGGTAGCCGCCGGGGATCAGCAGGCCGGGCCAGAAGAACGGCGAGACCACCAGTCCCAGCGCCATCGCCGCCACCGCGGCGGGCGGGGCGAGGTAGCGCAGGTTGATCGTGCCCTGGTGGGTGCGGGAGACGACCCGCCGCCAGCGGCCGTAGTGGAAGTACTGCTTGGCCAGGGCGCGCACGTTGGGCCGGGGACGGTAGGTGACGCGCATCCTCGGCTGGAACCACACCAGCCCGCCGGTCTCCCGGATGCGGTGGTTCATCTCCCAGTCCTGCGCGCGCAGGAAGTGCTCGTCGTAGCCGCCCACCCGGTCGAGGGCGCTGCGGCGGAAGACGCCCAGATAGACGGTGTCGGCCGGGCCGGCCTCCCCGCCCGTGTGGAACCGCGCGTTGCCCACGCCGATCTTCGAGGTCATGGCGCAGGCCACCGCGTGCTCGAACGGCGTGATCCCCTCGGCGGCCATGATGCCGCCGACGTTGTCGGCCCCGGTCTGCTCCAGCGTCTCCACGGCCGTACGGAGGTAGTCGCGGGGCAGGATGGCGTGCCCGTCGACCCGCGCGACGACGGGGTTGCGGGACGCGGCGATGGCGGCGTTCAACGCGTTGGGGGTGCGGCCGGTGGGGTTCGGCACGACGACGACGCGGGGGTCCGCGGCCGCGATCGCGTCGGCCACCTCCTGCGTGCGGTCGTGGGAGGGACCCACGCTGATGACGACCTCGAGCGGGCCCTCGTAGTCCTGTTCGAGAACCTGCCGCACGGCGTCGCGCAGGTGCCGCTCCTCGTTCAGTACCGGCATGATCACCGAGATCGGTGGCCAGTTCCGCGCGGGATTCTGGCTCGACTGTCGCGAGTCGGGAAAGGGCTTCATGGCGGCGCTCACGCTACTGTACGGAGGGGTGGAGAAGGCAACCGGAGGACGGGAATGCCCGGCGACGATGGGGAGGACTCCGGCGTCCGCGTAGGGGGCGACGGGTACGGCGGGGTGAGGCTGACGGCGCAACGCGCCCGCCAGCGGAGGTCGAACCTCCGATCCCTGGTCATTTCGGGCTCGCTGTCCGGAGCAGTGCTGATCGGTTCCGGCGTCACGTGGCTGGCGCAGAACTACGCGTTCAACCAGATCGAGTCGGTGGAAGCGGGCACGAGCGACGCCGGGTCCCGGGGCGCGATGAACATCCTGCTCGTGGGCGTGGACCGGCGCGACAACCTGAGCAGGCGCCAGCAGAACCAGCTCCATCTCGGCCGCGACGTCGGCGAGCGCACCGACACGATGATGGTGATCCACCTGTCGGAGGACCACAGCAAGGTCACCGTCGTCAGCCTGCCGCGGGACACCTGGACGACGGTTCCCGGCAAGGGCGAGCACAAGATCAACGCGGCGTACCAGTTCGGCGGCGCCAAGCTGGCGGTCAAGACGGTGGAGCAGGCGACGGGGCTGCGCATCAACCACTACATCGAGGTCAACGTGCTCGGGTTCATCGGCGTGGTGGAGTCGCTGGGCGGGGTGACCGTCTGCACGCCGGTGACCATCGACGACCCGAAGACCAAGCTGAACCTGCAGCCGGGGACGTACACGCTGGACGGCGTCAACGCGCTCGCCTACGCCCGCACGAGGGCCACCGCGCGCTCCGACCTCGACCGCATCGACCGGCAGCAGCAGGTCATCTCCGCGCTGCTCAACAAGGCGCTCAGCGGCGGCACGCTGGCCAATCCGATCAGGCTCAAGGGGTTCCTCGACTCCACCTTCAGGACGATCAAGGTGGACCCGGACCTGCAGAAGAACCTGCTCGGCATGGTCGACCAGTTCAAGGCCGTCTCGACCGACGACGTGTCGTTCGCGACCGTGCCGCTGGCCGACGTGAACTACCAGGCGCCGACGGGCGAGTCGGCGGTGCTGTGGGACAAGGCCGCCGCCCGCGAACTGTTCCGGCGGATCGACGCCGACCAGGCCCTCGTCAAGCCGTCGGCGAAGGCCTCGGTGTCTCCTTCGGGCAGCCCCGCGGCCTCGGCGACCCCCACGACCTCGCCGACGGCGCTCACGATCCCGCCCGCCCGGATCTCGGTCAAGGTGCTCAACGGGACGTCCGTCACCGGCCTCGGCGCGACCACGAAGGCCCGCCTCGTCGAAGCGGGCTTCATGGTGCCCTCGACGCCCGGCAACACGGCCCGGCGCGACTTCGCCACCACCGTCATCCGCTACCCGCCCGGCCGCGAGGACTCGGCGCGTACGGTGGCCGCCGCCATCCCGGGCGCGGAGTTGCGCGAGCAACCGGACGTGACCGGCATCGAGGTCGTCGTGGGCCAGCGGAACCACGACGTGAAGAAGGTGACCGTGGCCGCGCCGGAGGGCTCCGCGACGCCTGCGGCGCCCACGCCGCAGGCGACCCCCACCGCCCGCACCGCCACGCAGAACATCTGCAAGAAGTGACCGCCCGGGGCGACCGGACGTCCCGCCTGGCGTGGGGCGTGCGGAACCGCCGTACGGCGGGGATGCGGCCGAAGCCGAGGCCGGCCTGAGCGACCGGGCTTCAGCTGCCGTAGATCTCGTCGAGGCCGATGAGACGGAGGCGGTCGTCCGAGGCGGCCGAGGCCCGCAAGTCGGCTGTGAAGCCGGAACCGCCGTAGCAGGCCAGGACCGTGTCGCGGGTGTCGTAGCCCTTGGCGGCGAGGAGGTCGCGGGCCCGGGTGAGCCGCCCCACGTGGTGGTGGCTCATCGTCTCCCCCCACTTCGCCTCCCCCAGGGACAACAGCCTGCCCGCCCGGTCTCCATCAGGGGGAGAGAAGACCGCCACATCGATCTCTATCTGGGTGCGGTTCTCCGGGTCGTTCACCGTGCCCGCGCCCACTGTGGCGGGGAAACCCCCGAACACTTCTTCGCCGACGCCCATGGCGTAGTCGCGGCACAGAGCCTCGAAATGCGGGCCCACGATTTGGGCCAGGAAGGTCTCACGCACCGACCCCCACACCGTCTCGCCGCGGTACGCCTCCAGCTCCGGCCAGCGCCGCCGCATCACACCCTCGTAGAAGGTGATCAGGGGCTCGACGATGCGGTAGCGGGAACGGCCCTGGCGGAAGACGTCCGGCTCACGGGCGATCAGCGCGCAGTCCTCGAGGACGTTGAGCGGATGGGTGATCTGATCCGACCTGCGGCCTATGTAACTCGCGATGCCACCGTTCGTGGTGTTTCCACTGGCGATGGCGGCCAGCACCGAGTGGTACAGCGCCGGATCGCGAATATCCGATTCCTCCGCGAGGAGATACCGGGCCTCACGGAAGAGAGGCTTCTGCGGGTTGAGAACGCTCCTGACCACCCAGGAATCGAAATCCGCCAGGCCGGCGGGCGTGTCACCTTGTGTGAACTCATACCGGTACGCGGGAGTGCCCCCGACGATCGAGTGCACGAGCACGGCCAGGCGCGGGTCCGTCAGCCCCCAGAACCGCGCGGCGTCGCGGTAGCCGAAGGGTCGGACGACCAGTTCGAGCCCGGCCCGCCCCCGCAGCGGTGCCTGCCCCGCGAGCAGCCCGCCCATGACCGCCATCGCGGAGCCACAGAGGATCAGTCGGGCGGAGCTGTCCCGCCCGCTGCCGCCCGGGCCGAGTTCACGCTGGACGATGGAGGGGAGGCTCGGCGTGACTCTGGACAGGAAGGGAAACTCGTCCACGACCACCAGGGTCGGCCGGCTTCGGAACGTGTGGAACAGCTCCGCGATCGCGTCGTTCCAATCGCGGAATGGACGCTCCGGCACCTCCCGCGTATGCCGTACGAGCGCGTCCGCGAAGAGCCGGAGCGACTCCGCCTCCGTGGCCTCCGTGGCGGCGAAGTACATGCCACCGGTCTCCTCCGCCAGAGCCTGCAGGAGGAAGCTTTTTCCCTGCCTACGGCGTCCGCTGACGATTCCGAGCGTGGCCCCGCTCATCGCACCCGCCGACGCGAAGGAGGCGAGCCCCTGCCACTCCCGCACTCGGTCGAACATCCGCTCGGGCTTGGGAATCACGGGCACCTCCTTCACAGAAGTGTAGTTCACGGAACCGTACTTCTGTGGGAAGCCCGACGCCCCGGCCGACCTGGTGCGCGGGGACGTGTCAGCGCCGCCAGTGCCCGATGAGCCATGCGCAGATCTCCGGCTCGGTCATCTCGGGAAACTCTTCGGCGAGCGTGGCGAGCGCGCGCAGCGCCTCGTCCCGGTCCATGCCTCGCGCCGCCGCTTCCCTGAGATATTCCTGGCGCGCGGCGGTGGGGCGCCCGCCACCGGTACCGCGGCCCGGCAGGCCGTTGCGCCACTCCGTGATCTCCGTCAGCCGGTCGGGGCGCCAGCCGGGAGTCCCGTCGACCTCGACATCGGGCTCGGGGAACGGGTGCGCCGAGTCGGCGGGGTAGCGCGAGCGCCACTTGTGCACCGCGTGCCGGCTCACGCCCAGCGCCTCGCCGATGCCGAGAACGCCGAGGTACCGCTCGGTCATGGTTGCACCAACTCTGTCTGTACGGCCTCCTCCGCGGGTCTCATTACTACCACGCCCGTCCCGGGTCGATGTCCGGCGCGCGGGCGGGGCTTCACCCGTGAGACGGACGCTCGACCGGCGGGGGCTCTCCCGGCAGGCGGAGGGTGCGATGGACCATCTGGTGCAGGTGCCTGCGGAAGTGCCACAGCGCTCCGGGATGGTCGTGGCCGTAACGCCGGCCCGACCGGTCGTACACGCCGCTCTGCACGAAGCTGTGGACGCACCAGATGACCGAGCTGATCATGTAGTCCACGTCCACGTCCGGGGCGGTCACCAGGGGAGCGACGCTGTCGCTCACGAACTGCGCCGCCGGCGCGGCGTACATCGACTCCAGCTCGGGGACGTCGCTGGCGTCGGAGAGCCATCTGAAGGTGTAGAGCGCCGGATACTCCGGCTGCCGGCAGCAGAAGTCGATGTATCGGTCGAGGAGCGCGTGCAAGGCGGCGATCCTGCGTTCTGGCGGTGCGCTGACGAGGTCCTTGACGCCCTTCTCCAGGACGGCGTTGTGATAGCGGTTCATGCGATCCATGACCGCGAGATAGAGCGTCCGCTTGTCGCCGAACTGCCGCCTGATCATGGTCACGTCGACGCCCGCGGCGTCGGCGATCTGCCGCATGTCCGTACCGTCGTAGCCCAGCCCGGCGAACAGGCGGGTCGCCACCCGGATGATGAGGTCGGACAGGCCCCCGTCGCCCGTACCCGTCATGCGGTAGTCGGTTCCCGCACGGCCCTCCGCTAATCACGCGCACGGCCTTCGTGAGAACGGGAACCCGCCTTACTTCCTGCGGCGTCCGGGACTGTTCCGGACGCTCCCGCACCTTGTGGGAGCCCATGCGGGCGGCGATCTTCGTTGTGCTTTCCTCAGACGCTCCTCCCGAGACGCCTACGGAGGTCCTTTCGTGCATCGATCATCCGGCTGGGAACCGCCGTCCGCCCCCTCGGGCCTGCGGAGGGCGGGATGAGCCTCCGGTTCCGGTTGCTGGGCCCGATCGAGGTCAGGAGGAACGGCAGGCCGGTCCCGCTCGGCTCGCCCAAGCAGCGCGCCCTGCTGACCGCGCTGCTGCTCGAACCCGACCGGGTCGTGTCGATCGACCGGCTGGTCATGGCCATGTGGGACGAGGAGCCGCCCCGCTCCGCCGTCGCCAACGTCCGCACCTACGTCAACCGGCTGCGATCCGCGCTGGGAGACGGCGACCGGCTGACGGCCCGGCCGCCGGGCTACGTCCTCGCCGTGCGGGCCGGCGAGCTCGACGTGACCGAGTTCGCCGACGCCCTGCGCCAGGGCAGGCAGGCGCTGTCCGCCGGGCGGCCGGAGGCGGCGCTGCGGCACCTGTCGGCGGCCCTCACGTGCTGGCGGGGCGCACCGGCCGAGGACGTGCCCAGGACGGCGGCGCTCGGCCCGCGCCTGGACGCGCTCGCCGAGCAGCGCTGCCTGGCCCTGGAGGCGCGGGCCGAGGCCCGCCTCAGGCTGGGCGAGCACGCCGACGCGGTGCCGGAGCTCCGTGAGATGGTGGCCGCCCACCCCACCAGGGAGCGGCTGTGGGGCACCCTCATGCTCGCGTTGTACCGCAGCGGAGACTCGGCGGCGGCGTTGTCCGCCTATGGGCGGGCGCGCACGTTCCTGGCGGAGGAGCTGGGCGTCGAGCCCGGGCCGGAGCTGGCCGGGCTGCACCGGAGCATACTCAACCGGGACGCCGCGCTCTTGGCGATCCCCGTTACTCCCGCCCGCGATCGGTCCCACCCGTCGCCCGCGCCCAAGGCGGCGCCGGCCGCGGGTCCGGGATGTCTCGTGGGCCGGGACCCGGAGCTGGAAGAGCTCGTGGCCGCGATCGCCGCCTCTCCCCCGCGGCCCGTCGGCGTACACGGTCCTGCGGGAGTGGGGAAGTCGGCCCTGGCCCTGCGTGCCGTCCGGGCGGCGGCGCCGGATTTTCCCGGTGGTGTGCTCCATGTCGACCTGCGGTCCCTTCCCAGGCCCGGCGCGTACGAGACGCTGGCGCGGCTGCTGAGCCTGCTGGGGCTGCCGGGCGACCGGATCGCCCCGGACCTCGACGACGCGGTGCTGCAGTTCAGGACCGCCACGGAGGCCAAGCGTGTGCTGGTCCTCGTCGACAACGCGACCGGCGAAGGGCAGCTGCGTCCCTTGATCGGCGCCTGTCCCGGCTGCCAGTTCGTGGTCACCAGCAGGGCGGTGCTCGCGGCGCTCGACGATGTCGTCCACCTGCCGCTCGCTCCCCTCACCGACGACGCGGCGTACGAGCTGCTGTCCGGGCTCTGCGGCCGGGACCGGGTCGACCCCGAGCAGGTGCGGAGAGTGGCCCGGCTTTGCGACAACCTGCCGCTCGCGCTGCGGATCGCGGGCAAGCGACTGGCCGTGCGGCGGGAGTGGACGCTGGCGGCGTTCGCCGACATGCTGGCCGACGAGGAGCACCGGCTCGACCTGCTGACCTGCGGTGACCTTTCCGTGCGGGGCGCCCTCGACCTCGACTACCAGGCCCTGCGGCAGTGCGAGGGGACGGCGGACGGCTGCGCGCTCGCCCTGTTCCACCGGCTCGGCGAGCGAGGCGTGGCCGACTGCCGGTCGGCGATCGCGGCAGAGCTCCTCGGGTGCGACCGGCGTACGGCGTGGGCGGCGCTCGGCAGGCTGGCCGATCTCCGCCTGATGAAACCGGTGGCCCCCGACCACTACCGGATGAACGATCTCACCCGCCTGTACGCCAGGGAAATCGCCTCGGCCTCGGAAAAACGAGGAATCCGGTGAAAGAGAAAATGCGAGGGCGGAGCGCCCCCAGTGTGATGGGGCGCTGTGCGATGGGGCGCTCCGCCGTGCTCGTCTAGCAGAGGTACTCGTACCCGGTGCAGTAGCGGCCGCCGGGAATCTCCGACCCGCTGCAGCAGTAGCGGCGGACGCAGGTCGAGCCCTCGTACCAGCAGTTGATCGCCTCAGCGCGGGTGGCCGGGACCAGCCGGGCGACCATCCGGTCCGCCAGCCGCTGAATCGTCCGCGTCATTTGGTTCCTCCTATGCGGGACTCCTTTACATTCGTCGACATTAGGAGCGGATTCGATGACGGACATACCATTCCGATACACGAGCTCCTGTATCGCGTTCACCTGGTTCACGCGTTCAGCCGCCGGAGAACGACGCCCGTGATCCTGCTTTCGGGAAGCAGGCCCCACTGACGGGAGTCGGTGCTCCGCGACGGGTTGTCCCCGAGGACGAGCAGCCGCCCCGGCGGCACGCGGGCCACTCCCAACGTCTCGAAATCCGGAGGCATCGGGTCCCCGGCCACGGCCGCGGCCCGCTTGATCACCAGGTTCGTGCCGCCGTCGAGCGTGAAACCCTCCCCGGGGCCCACGCGGGCGATGACGACGATGTCCCCGCGCCGTACGCGCCGGCCGAGCCCGCCGGGGACGCCGGGACGCAGCCTCCGTACGAGGACCCGGTCGCCGGGCCGCAGGCCGGGCTTCATGCTCTCCCCGTGCACCTCCACGACACGGAGGGTCCGCCGGACCGCCGTCACGGCGGCGGCCGGGAGCGCCGTCGCGAGCAGGACGAGCAGGACCGGCGTCATCGTGCCCCCGAGAGCCGGTCGTGCGCGGCGCCCGCGTCCCGGTCCTCCCGCTGCCGGTATCCCTCCGCCTGCAGGGTGAACAGGTGGGCGTAGATCCCGCCACGCGTCAGCAGCCCGGCGTGCGTGCCCTGCTCGGCGACCTGTCCGCCGTCGAGGACCACGATGTGGTCCGCGTCGCGCACGGCGCCGAGCCGATGGCTGACCAGCACGCTCGTGCGCCCGCGGCGGTGCTCCCGCAGGCCCTGGTGGATCTCGTGCTCCGCCTCGGCGTCGAGTCCCGAGCTGGGCTCGTCCAGGATCAGCAGGTCCCGCTCACCCCGGAGGTAGGCGCGGGCGAGGGCGAGCCGCTGCCACTGCCCGCCCGACAGGTGGACGCCCGTCACGGCGCCGTCGTCTTCCGCGCCGCCGTCTTTGGGGGGATCGGCGAAGACCCGCGACAGCATGGTGTCGTACCCCCGGGGCAGGCCGCTCACGGCGCCGTGCGCGCCCGCCCGCCGCGCGGCCGCCTCGATCCTCCCCCGGTCGTCCAGCGCGGCGAGATCGCCGAGGCCGATGTTCTCGGCCGCGGTCATGTCGTACTCCATGTAGTCCTGGAACACCGCCCCGATCCGGGCGCGAAGCTCAGCCGGGTCCATCTCCCGGAGATCGACCCCGTCCCAGAGAATCGAGCCGCGTCCGGGGTCGTACATCCGGCACAGGAGCTTGACCACGGTGCTCTTGCCCGCGCCGTTTCTCCCGACGAGCGCCACCGCCGTGCCGTACGGGATGGTCAGGCTCACGCCGCGCAGGGCCCAGGGGTGGCCGGGCGAGTAGCGGAACCACACGTCCTGCAGCTCGATCCCCCGGCGCAGCGGGCCGGCCCGCCGGGGCCGGGCCGGGACCGGCAGGTCCGGCTCGGCGTCCAGGACGGCGAGGTAGTGGCCGAACAGCAGCACCTGCTGGTGCGCGGTGACGAGTTCGACGACGAGCCCGCTCACCGCCGCCTGGACTCCGGCGACGGCCGCGACGAACAGCGCCACGTCGCCGACCCCGCCCGTGCCGTTCGCGGCGGAGACGAGAACCCACAGCAGGCCGCTCCCGGCCGCCAGCGCCGCCGTGGTCCCGGTCACTGCCTGGGCGCCGAGCTCGCGCCGGTCGGTACGGCTCCGCTCGGCGTTCGCGGCCCGCCGCTGGGCGTTCATCAGCCCGCGCAGGTGCGCTCCGATGCCGAAGAGCCTCAGCTCCTTGGCCGCCCGGACGTTGACGAGCAGCTCACCGAAGAAGAACTCGCGGCGCTCGACCGGGCCGATGCCCCACAGCATCGCGGCACGCCGCCGGGACAGCCAGAGCTCCGCGGCCAGAGACGGCGCCGCCGCGCCGACCACGAGGACGGCCATCCACGGATTTATCGTCACAAGGGAGACGAGGAACCCGGCACCGGTCATCACCGTCCTGGCGCCGCCCAGCGCGGCGGAGACCACCATGCCCGGGGTCGCCCCGCCGTACTGTTGCGCCATCCGGATCCGGTCGAGGAACGCGGGGTCCTCGAACCTGGCGAGGCCGACGAACCGCTCGGTGGCCCGGAAGAGGCGGTCCTGGGCGACGAGACCGACCCTGCGCCCGCTCTCGTCCCTGACGTACTGGACGACCTGCGGTCCGAGCGCCGTCAGCACCCCGCACCCGGCGATCGCGGCGCCCAGAGCCGTGGTCACGCCGACCTCGGGCCGGCCCCCGGCGATCTCGTCGAGCACCAGCTTGGTGCACCAGGCGATCGTGACCGGCAGGGCGGCCATGAGCATGCTGAGGGCGGCGAAGGCGGTGGTCAGCCCCCTGCTCGCCCGCCAGGCCATGCCGAGGGCGGTGACCACCGCCCGCGCTCCGGCATGACCCCGCAACTGTGCCGTCACGCGTGCGCGGGAATCTTGCCGAGGTCCTCGAGAGTGGTCCCGCTGGCGACGACCCTCCCGTGCTCGTCGACCAGGGCGAGGGACGGGAAGCCCTTCACTTGCAACGCCCCCGTCAGGCCGGTGCCGTACTCCTCGATCAGCACCAGGGCGACCGGCTCCAGCGTCCGCCGCTGGTCCGCCACCTCCTCCTCCGTACCCACGAGCACGGCGAACACGTTGCCGCGTCCTCCGGGGTAGGTCCGCGCGCGCTCGGCGAACTGCGGCAGGCGGTCGTGGCAGGCGGAGCAGTCGGGCGAGAAGACGCCGACGAGGACCGGCTCGGTCAGCGTTCCGTCGGAGACGTGGACGCCGTCGGTGCTCACAGCGGAGAAGCCGCCGATCGTCGCACCGGGCGGGAGCACGATCGGCGGGGACGCCACCGGTCGCGCCGACAGCATCGCCTGGTGCTCCCGCAACCGCCGGATCACCCCGACCGTCAGCACCAGGTCGATCAGGCACAGGACGCCGACGCCCAGCACGAGCGCTGTCAGGAACGGCATGAGGGACTACCTCCGTCAGGGTGTACTGGTGAACAGATCGGCGATCTCGCCGGTCGCCGACAGCAGGGCTGCCATGGCTCCGGCCGCGAGCGCGACCGCGGCGAGCCCGGCCGGATCGAGGTCCGCGAGGACGGCTCCGCTCCCGGTCACGACCGCTCCGCTCCGGGCCACGACCGCCTCGGTCGCGGCCAGGACCGCTCCGGCCGCGGCCGCGACGACGAGCACGGCGTTGCGCGCGAGATGACCGGGGCCGACCGGAACGGCGGAGGCGCCGAAGCAGCGGCAGGGAACCCGCCGGCCGCGCCGCAGCGCGGCGACGATGGCCACGGTGAAGGCCGCGAGCAGCCCCAGTGCGACGCAGAAGCCGGCGAGCACGGTGGGCCCCCAGGCCAGCAGCGGCGCGACGGCGGCCTCGGCGGCGGCGACGAGCGCCGCGACAGGCCTGACCCGCCGGGCCGGCAGGCGTGTGAGGGCGCGAGTGGCCGCCGTGAACTCCTCGTACGCCGTCCGCCCACGCAACTTGCTCACAACGGACATGAGGAAGACGATCCCCGTGAGCAGCCGGCAGAAGGCGAAGAGATAGGCCACGGGCGTCCTCATCCCCGGTCGGTCGGGCGGGTCGCCCTCCACGCTAGGAACGGCCGCAGGACGTGGGGTACACGACGGCTACACACCGCGATGTATCGGGGACGAACGCCCCGGCCGGACCATCGGCCCCCACGCGTGCGCGGCCGGCCGAGGACGCGTTCCCGCCACAGCCCCGGCTGCCGACGAGCCGCGCCCGGCGAGGCGGCGAACTCTTCCGGTGGCCGGTGAATGGTTTGTCGCAGGGCCGAAAACCGATAAACGACACTCTTGATATCGGCGCGCGATTTCGACGGCGCCTCTCATACCCGGCCGTCTGCGTATCCGCAGAGGAAACGCCCGCCGGGTGCCCGCACGGAGTTGGTCGCGTGGCGCGAGAACCGCATCATGGAAGGGACGTTTTGAGCCGGTGCGGTGACCGGAGAATGACGGAAACTGGGCCTTTGGCGATCGAAGGGCAACGATGAAGGCATTACTGGTGTTCCTTGGCGTCGCCGGGGTGGGTGCGACGATCGCGGCTCTCCTGCTGCTGCGGAATTCGGCGGGCGACATGGCGAGCGAGGAGCATGTGGCCTCGGCTTCCACCGCCACGGCCCCCGCTTCCCCCGTGGCCCGCAAAAGCGTGCTGCTGGACGCCGAGGGCGCCGTCATCGAGGAGTTGCCCGGCGACTGCGCGGAGAGCGCCTATCCCTACCTCTGCCGGTACGTCGGACAGCGGCTTCTCGCCGAGGATCCGCGACTGCTCACCCGTGACGGCCTGACGATCCAGACGACGATCGACCTGCGGCTCCAGCGGGCCGCGCAGGGGGCCATGGACGCCTACGTTCACCGCGAGGACGCACAGATCGCCACCCAGGTCATGATCGCGCCGGGTGAAGGCGCCGTCAGAGCCATGGCCACAAGCCGCGATCCGGCCGACGGGCCGGGCTTCCAGCAGGGCACGACGGCGATGCCCTATACCCTGGCCGCCGCGTTCGCCGCCGGTCTGCGATACGACGACGGCTTCTTCGTCGGGGACGAGTACCGCGCCCGGGGCCTCGCGACGTTCAAGAACTGTGCGGGCAACGCCGTCGGCGATCCGCGTGTCTCCTTTCACAACCGGAAGAAGGGCGGGGACCGGTTCGTCACCCTGCGATCCGGCACCCGGGACGCGGTGAACACCTTCTACGTCCGCTTGCAGGAGCAGGTCGGCCTGTGTGAGACCGTCAAGACGGCCCTGCGGCTCGGGCTCAGGAGCGCCGATGGGGGCCCGCTCCCCGAGTTCGAGTCTTTCACGCTCGGCCCCACCGAGGCCGATCCCGTCTCCGTGGCCAACTCCTACGCGAGCCTCGCCGCCCGCGGCCGCTTCTGCGAGCCGAGGCTGATCACCGAGATCCGGGACGGCTCGGGCGCCCCGCGCACCTTCCCGCCGCGCTGCGTGCAGGTCCTGGACCCGGCGGTCGCCGACGCGGTCACCGGAGTGCTGTCGGACGTCCTGGCGAGCAGCACGCTCAAGGGCATCGGCCGCGACGCGGCGGGCATGCCCGGCGAGGGCGACGCCCACCGGACCGCCTGGTACGCCGGTTACACCCCTGACCTGGCCTCGGCCGTGAGCCTCGGCGACGTTCGCGGCGCCCTCTGGCACCCGATGACCGACGTCACCATCGGCGGCCGTCACTACGCCCGTGTGGGAGGGACGTCGATCCCCGGCCTCGTCTGGAAGAAGGCGATGACCGAGGCGGTGCGGGGGACACGGGAGACCCACTTCACCCCGCCGGACACCGGGCGCTTCGGCGGCTGCCACGACGCCTGCCCGAACTGACCGCGGTCCGGACACCGCGCGAAATTCTCACCGCCACCGACGTTTCGGCCGGCGAATTCCCCGAATCACGGCCGAGGAGTCCACTCCGGCCTCCCGCCTCCGGGCGTGCGGGGCGCCTCAGCCCCGCGTGCTCTCGTCGCTCAGCTCGTTCAGCGGGAGCAGCGCGGCCGAGGCCTCGTCGTGATCCATCCCGGTCGCCTCAAGCAGGTCGACGGCGATGGAGCGCAGCTGCGCGATGATGACGTTCGCCGAGAAGCCCAGGTTCTTGGGCCGCTCCCGTGCGGCGACGGCGAGCAACGCCTGCCTGGCCAGCATCGGTTCGCGCCCGGCCCCCAGTTCGAGCTGGAGCAGCAGCGCCGCCTCCGAGACTTCGCGCAGCACCTCGGCCAGCGCGACCGGCGGCGGGCTGGGCTCCCCCATCGCCGCGAGCGTGCGGCGGACCAGCACCCGCGCGTTGCGCAGCGCCAGGTCCACCGGCACGGCGGCGGTCTGATATCCGGCCAGCCTGGCCCGGTGATGCCAGCGCAGCGGCGAGATCCTGATGATCTCCTTGCTGTTCTCCAGCGCCGCCGCGAACTCCTCAACCGCGGTCTGGGTCCTGCGTCCGCACTCCAGTGCCTCTGCGGCCAGGTCCGCATCGCCCTTCTCGATCGCCTCCGCCGCCTGTTCCAGCACTGTGGAGAAGGCGTCCAGCACGCCGGACAGATGTTTGCCCGCGATGGTGAGGGGGCTGGCGGGAAGCAGGGCGACCGCGACGATGCCGACGATGCCGCCGGTGAGCGCGTCGGCCATCCGGTCCAGCCCGCCGACGTCCGCGCCCGGCACCAGCATGGCGACCAGCACCGCGGACGATCCGACCTGCGACACGAACAGCTCGCTGCTGTTCAACAGCCACGCGACGGTCATCGCCAGCGCAATCACGAGCGCCAGCTGCCAGGGACCCGAGCCGATCCAGGACACCAGCAGGTCGCCGACGCCCACACCCAGGCTGACGCCGACCACCAGCTCGGCCAGCCTGCGCAGCCGCTGGCCGAGCCCTATGCCCACGCAGATCATCACAGAGATGGGCGCGAAGAGAGGGTGCGCGTGGCCGAGCAGATGCACGGCGACGAGCCAGGCCAGCGCGGCGCCCACGGCGCACTGCGCGATGGAGGGCCCGATCAGATTGAACGTGCCCAGCCGTTTCCTCACCTGATCACCGAGCCACGTTCGCACTCCTCCCACGATGGCGGATCTTTATGACATTGGGATCACATTTGCCCCAGATTCTTCTGGTTCGGCCCGTTCGGCGGGAGATCAAAATGCCCCCGGCCTCCTGCCCGCCGAGCACCGGCGCAACAGTGATCACCACCGAGAAGCAGAGAACCCCGCCTGCCCATCATGGGAGGCGGGGTTCTCGCTGCTCAGCGGTTAGTCGAGGAGTCGGCGGGCCGGAGACCCGCTCGGGTACGGAATGGGATCACCTGGTTTTCGCCGGGCTTGCCGGCATCTGCGAGCCGATCAGGAGGAGTGCCGGCCGACGACGAGGCGGCCGGGCCGATAGCGGACGAAGGCGGCCCCGCCGAGGTTCAGCGACAGAGCGGAGCGCTGCAGGGCAGCGGGTTCGGCGACGTCGCCCCAGCGGCCGGTCGTGACCCGCCTGTCGATCGCCCGCACACCCGCGACGATCTCCGCGGTGGTGAAGGCGCAGTGACCCTGGCGCGCGACGTACGCCTGCCGGAGCAGCCGGTCGTCGCCGGCCGCCCGGACCCGTTCGGCGAACGCCGCCTCCTGCTGCACCGGGACGAGTTCGTCGGCGATGGTGTGCAGGTTGAGCAGCGGCACCGCAAGGCTCTGACCGGCGGTGGAGGACGCCTGCAGCCTGCGCCGCGCCCCCGGGTCGGCGCGCAGGTTGGCACCACGGGTCAGGGTGGCCAGGTCGGCGCGCAGGTCGAGGCCGGCCTTGCGATACAGCGCCCGCACCTGGCCGGCGTGCTCGGAGTCGCGCAGCAGTGCCGCGTAGTCGAGCCCGGCGTTCCAGGACGTGTTGCCCCCGGCGGACTGCTCGATGGACCAGCGGCCGTGCTCGATGAACCCGAGCACCCCTTGGGAGAGCCAGGCGAACTGCTGGGCCTCCTGCCCCTCGGGATCGTTGGCCGCCGGCGGGTCCTGGCCGGGTGCCCAGTCGCTCTGGTTGAGATAGGCGGCGGCGAGCGCGATCCTGGCCCGTCCCTGCGGGGTGGCCTGCGCGGCGATCACGGCGTCGGTCAGCCGCTGCGCCGTCGCGGCGGCGTCCGCGGCGTCGGCGAACCCGGTGAGCCGCACGTCCTGGCCGGGCATCAGCAGCGAGGCGATCGTGTACTCGGCGTCGTACTGGTAGTCGTCCAGGTCGACGCCCCCCGCGACGAGGCTGCACAGCCCGAGGGCCCCGTCGACGCGGCCGGCTCCGTCGCGGGCGATCTGGGCGTTGACCAGGCCGCCCATGGACAGCCCGACCGACAGGGTGCGGGACGGCCGGCCGACCGTACGGGCGAAGGCGTCGAGGGTGGCGAACTGGTCGCGTTCGGCGCTGTTCAGCGCCCACCACGAGCCCTGCGGGTCGAACGAGGAACCGGCGAGCGCGTAACCCTCCGAGAGAAGGGCCGTACGGGCCTCGTCGGAAGGTGCGTTCTGCGCGACGGCCGGACCATAGCCGTGGCTGAACAGCAGGAGCGTGCCGTTCCAGTCGGCGGGCACGTCGGCGATCCAGGTGGCGCCGTCGGCGAGGGTGCCGGACAGGTGCGAGGGGGTGGTGGCGGCCGCAGCGGTGGTGCCGGTCCGAGTGTCCGTCGCGGCCCCGGCGGTTCCGGTCAGGGTGGCCGCAGCGAGGGCGAGAGAGCCGACCACGGCGACGGGGATGCGAAGGATGCGTCGAGGCACGAAAGAGCTCCGTTCCCGGGAAGGAGAGTGTCCTGTGAACGCGGAACCCCCCGAAGCTATGCAGTATTTTGACCACCGTCAATACTGTGCCGAATGTCCGATGTCCGAAGAGTGGGACTTCAGCCGTCCACACGGCGTTCAGGCGGTAGCCGAGGCCAGCGCGCAATTGACTCCAGATACAGCGAACCCCGCCTCCCATGTACGGGAGGCGGGGTTTTCGCTGCTCAGCGGCTACTTGAGGAGCTGGCGGGCCATGACCATGCGCTGGATCTGGTTGGTGCCCTCGTAGATCTGGGTGATCTTGGCGTCGCGCATCATGCGCTCGACCGGGAACTCGCGCGTGTAGCCGTACCCGCCGAGGAGCTGGACGGCGTCGACGGTGATCTCCATGGCGGCGTCGGAGGCGGCGCACTTGGCGGCGCTGGAGAAGAACGTCAGGTCCTTGACCGGGGTGCCGTTCATGGCCAGCTCCGACTTGGCCGCGGCGGCGTAGGTGAGCTGCCGGGCCGCCTCCAGCTTCATCGCCATGTCGGCGAGCATGAACTGCAGGCCCTGGAAGTCGGCGATCGGCTTGCCGAACTGCTTGCGCTCCTTGACGTACCCGATGGCGTAGTCGAGTGCGCCCTGGGCGATGCCGAGCGCCTGCGCGGCGATCGTGACGCGGGTGTGGTCGAGCGTGGCCAGCGCGGTCTTGAACCCGGTGCCCGGCTCGCCGACCATCCGCGAGGCCGGGATGCGGACGTCCTGCAGGATGACCTGGCGGGTGGGCGAGCCCTTGATGCCCAGCTTCTTCTCCTTCGGCCCGAACGACACGCCCTCGTCGTCCTTCTCCACCACGAACGCGGAGATGCCCCGGGCGCCGGCCGAGGGGTCGGTCACGGCCATGACCGTGTAGTACTCCGACACGCCCGCGTTGGTGATCCACATCTTGGTGCCGTTGAGCACGTAGTGGTCGCCGTCACGCTCGGCCCTGGTCTTCATCGAGGCGGCGTCCGAGCCCGCCTCCGGCTCGCTCAGGGCATAGGAGAACATCGCCTCCCCGCGCGCGACCGGCGTCAGGTAGCGCTGCTTGAGCTCCTCGGACGCCGACAGCAGCAGCGGCACGGTGCCCAGCTTGTTGACGGCCGGGATCAGCGAGGACGAGGCGCACGCGCGGGCGACCTCCTCGATCACGATCACGGTCGCGAGCGCGTCCGCACCCGCCCCGCCGTACGCCTCGGGGATGTGGACGGCCTGCAGGTCGGCCGCGACGAGGTCCTTGTAGACCTCCCAGGGGAACTCCTCGTTCTCGTCCGCCGCCGCGGCACGCGGGGCGATCTTCTCGTCGGCGAGGGCCCGGACCGTCTCACGGAGCATGTCGTGCTCCTCAGCGGGCGCGTAGAGAGGGAAGCTCATAGCGCGATACTAGGACGTCCGACTAGAAAGTTACCAGTCAGTACGGCAGCCTCCTTGACAGAACTCCCTGACTGGGAGGGAGAACCGGGCCGCCTGGCGTCGACCGGCCGGGCCGAGAGCCGTACCGTGGGGCCAAGGCGCCGGTTTGCCCAGGTGGCTCACAGGGCAGTTGAGTGGGCCGGTACCATGCCAGATCACAAAGAGTCGGTAAGAGGGGAGCATGCCGTGCCGTACCGCCTCACTGTGCTGGGGACCGGATACCTGGGTGCTACGCACGCGGCGTGCATGGCCGAACTGGGCTTCGAAGTGCTCGGTCTGGATGTGGACCAGAGCAAGGTCGAACGGCTGCAGCGCGGTGAGCTGCCGATCCACGAACCCGGCCTTGAGGAGCTCCTCCGCCGCAACCTCGACTCGGGCAGGCTGCGCTTCACCACCTCGTACGAGGAGGCGGCGCGGTTCGGCGACGTCCACTTCATCTGCGTGGGCACTCCCCAGAAGAAGGGCGGGTACGCCGCCGACGTCTCCTACCTCGACGCGGTCGTCGAGTCGCTGGCCCCCTACCTCGACCGCGAGTGCCTGGTCGTGGGCAAGTCCACGGTGCCGGTCGGCACCGCCGAGCGCCTCGCGGACAAGCTCGTACGGCTCTCTCCCGCCGGCATGCAGGTCGAGCTGGCCTGGAACCCCGAGTTCCTGCGTGAGGGCTTCGCGGTGCAGGACACGCTCCGCCCCGACCGGATCGTCCTCGGGGTCGCCTCCGAGCGGGCCGAGAAAGTGCTGCGGGACGTCTACGCGCCCCTGGGCGAGGTCCCGATCGTGGTGACCGACTTCCCCACGGCCGAGCTGGTGAAGTCGGCCGCCAATGCGTTCCTGGCCACGAAGATCTCGTTCATCAACGCCATGGCCGAGGTTTGCGAGGCCGCCGGCGGCGACGTCACGCAGCTGGCGCAGGCGCTGTCGTACGACGAGCGGATCGGTGGCAGATACCTCAACCCCGGCCTCGGCTTCGGCGGCGGCTGCCTGCCGAAGGACATCAGGGCGTTCACGGCCAGGGCCGACGAGCTGGGCGCCGCGCAGGCGCTCGCCTTCCTCCGCGAGGTCGACGAGATCAACATGCGGCGCCGCAGCCGGACGGTCGACCTCACCCGCGACGTCCTGGGCGGGGCGTTCGACGGCCGCAGGGTCGCGGTGCTGGGAGCGGCGTTCAAACCCAACTCCGACGACATCCGCGACTCCCCGGCGCTCGACGTGGCCGTGAAGATCGCCGAGCAGGGCGGGCAGGTCACGGTCTACGACCCGGTCGCCCTGTCCAACGCGCGGGCGGCCCATCCCCACCTCGGGTACACCGAATCGGCCATGGAGGCCGCCCGTGGGGCCGAAGTCGTGCTGCTGCTCACCGAGTGGCCGGAGTTCGTCGCCCTCGACCCCGAGGAGCTGGGAGCGGCCGTCGCGGCGCGCGTCGTCATCGACGGCCGCAACGCGCTCGACTCGGAGACCTGGCGGGACGCCGGCTGGGACTACCACGCCCTCGGCCGCCCCTGATCCCCCCACGTTCCGTCAGGAGCCGTTCCCGCAGGTCACCTCGCGACGGGTCGCCGACCGCGCCGGGGCCCGGTCTACTGACCGAGCTGGGCCGCCTCGGCGCGCAGGCGCTCGCCCTTGGCGTGCGCCTGGTCCCGGAGGGCTGCCTGGAACTCCTCCATCCGCCGCCGCAGCCCCTCGTCCGACGCCGCCAGGATCCGTACGGCGAGCAGTCCCGCGTTGCGGGCTCCGCCTACGGCGACGGTCGCCACGGGCACCCCGGCCGGCATCTGGACGATCGACAGCAGCGAGTCCATGCCGTCCAGATATTTGAGCGGCACCGGGACTCCGATCACGGGCAGCGGGGTGACCGAGGCCAGCATGCCCGGCAGGTGCGCGGCGCCGCCCGCACCCGCGATGATCACCTTCAGCCCGCGACCGGCGGCGCGGGAGCCGTACTCGATCATCTCCGCGGGCATGCGGTGCGCCGACACCACGTCGGCCTCGAAGGACACGCCGAACTCCGCGACCGCCTCGGCGGCCTGACGCATCACCGGCCAGTCCGAGTCACTCCCCATGACGATCCCGACGTCAGGCATCTGCGGGTCCTTTCAGGCAGGTGACGGCGTGGTGAGCGCGGGCCCGCACCTCGTCCAGGTCGGTCCCGAGGGCGGTGACGTGCCCGATCTTGCGGCCGGGCCGGACGTCCTTGCCGTAGAAGTGGATTTTGATGCCCGGGTCGTTGGCCATCACGTGCTCGTACCGGGAGTACACGTCGGGGTCGGCTCCGCCGAGCAGGTTGGCCATGACGACGACCGGCGCGGTCATCGACGGCGACCCGAGCGGCAGGTCGAGCACGGCCCGCAGGTGCTGCTCGAACTGCGAGGTGCGGGCGCCCTCGATCGTCCAGTGGCCGCTGTTGTGCGGGCGCATGGCCAGCTCGTTGACCACGAGCCCGGACTTCGTGACGAACATCTCGACCGCGAGCAGCCCGGTCACGCCGAGATCGCGGGCGATCGTGAGCGCGACGCGCTGGGCGTCGGCCGCCTCCTCCTCGCTCATGTCCGGCGCGGGTGCGATGACCTCGACGCAGATGCCGTCCTCCTGGACCGTCTCAACCACGGGATAGCTGACGCCCTGACCGTGCGGGGACCGGGCGACCAGCACGGCGACCTCCCGCTCGAACGGGACGAACGCCTCGGCCAGCATCTCGACACCGGTGGCGAGCGCCTCGCGCGCCTCCTCGGGCGAGGCGCAGACCCACACGCCCCGCCCGTCGTAGCCGCCGCGCACGGCCTTCAGCACCACCGGCCAGCCGTGCTCCCCGGCGAACGCCTCGACGCCGGCCACGTCGCCCACCCGGGCCCAGGCCGGGCAGGGCGCGCCGATCGCGGTGAGCCGCTCCCGCATGACCGCCTTGTCCTGCGCGTGGACCAGGGCGTCGGCCCCGGGGTGCACGGCGAGCCCGTCGGCGGCCAGGGCCCGGATGTGCTCGGTCGGCACGTGCTCGTGGTCGAAGGTGACGGCGTCGCACCCCTTGGCGAACTCCCGGAGGTCGGCCAGGTCGCGGTAGTCGCCGAGCCGGGTGTCCACGATCACCTTGGCGGCGCTCTCGTCACGGGTGTTCGCGAGCACGCGCAGGTCGACGCCGAGCGCGATCGCCGCCTGCTGCGTCATCCTCGCGAGCTGGCCCGCGCCGACCATGCCCACCACGGGCGCGGTCACGGGCTTCGAAGGGGGAACGTTCGGGCTGTTCACGACACGTCAGCCTACCTATTGCGCGAGGAGGACCTGTCAGCCGGAGCCCTGGTCGGAGTTCTCGGTGACGTCGGCGAGGACCCGCCGCAGGCCCACCGTCGTCATGGTGTTGTCCTTCGCCACCCTGGTGGCCAGCACCAGAATCTCACTGCCGGCGACGGACTTGGGCGTGCCACCCGTGAAGGCGCGTACGTCCGCGGCGCGATAGCGGGGGTGCGCCAGGGAGGAACGGCCGGAGCCGGGCTTCTGGGCGAAGACGACGCGCAGCGCGTGGAACACCAGCGACCCGCCGCCGGGCAGCGCGAGCGCGCGGGCCGGTCCCTCGATGCGCACGTCCGTGGACAGGTGATCGGGGCGGACCCTGCCGGGGGCGCCGACCAGTTCCGTGAGAAGGCCGCGCATGGGGTCGCCGGAGGCGAAGCGCACCCCGCCGACCCCCTTTCCGTTCACCCCCGCGGGATCGGTCAGGAACGCCACGTGCCGGGTGGGCGCGAGCCGCGCGCCGACGGCCGCGTCCGGGTCGGCCGAGGCGTCGGTCACCTCGCCCTCCACGCCGCCCTCCACGCTGCCCTTCACCTGGGGAGCCTTCCCCACGACCGGGATCGGTCCGGCGTCGAGCCGCCATCGGCCGTCCGCCCGGACGAAGATCAGGTAGACAGGTTTGGGCTTTTTGGCGAGCACGGCGAACCAGGCGCCGTCCTCGCCGTCCTGCCGGGCGGGCAGCAGGAACTCCGGATCCCGGTAGGCGGGCAGACCGGGCGCGGCGAGGCCCACGCGCGCGGCCGCGCAGACGCGGCCGCCGATGGTGCTCTCCACGCCGGTCGTCAGGTGCTCGATCTTGGCGCAGTCCTGGTCCCGCCAGGCGCCGGCGAGATCGCCGAGGCCGTCGAAGGCCGCCTGCGCCTCGGCCATGGTGATCTCGACGGTCGCCGGGGACGTGTCACCGGGGCCGGCCGGGGTCTCGCGCACGCCCTCGGTCCCACACCCCGCGAGCAGGACGAGGCCGAGACCGAGGGTCGTGATTTTCCGCAACACGATGAAAGGCCACCCCTCCAGACCGCGCGCGCCCCGAGCGAAGTGATCCTGATTGGGCGAGAGCGTAGTGCGAAGACCGCCCGGTCATCCCAGATAGCAGGATTTTTCTTGAAATGTTCTTTGGTGACCTGGGACGAAGCGGGCCAAGGTTGCGGCAAGACCCCGATTTGTGCCTCCTACCGGTAGCCTGAGAAGACCTCGCCGCCGACCGTGGCCGCCGAACAGGAAGGACCGTGCGGGACGTGCAGTTTCTTCGAAGCGCCTACGAGCGGTTCGCCGCGCTCATCCACGAGTTGATCAAGTTCGGCCTGGTGGGCGCGATCGCGTTCGTCATCGACTTCGGCGGCACCAACCTGCTGCGGTTCGGCGTCGGCCTGGGTCCGCTGTCTTCGAAGGTCTTCGCCACGATCGTCGCCGCCTCGTTCGCGTACATGGGCAACCGCTTCTGGACCTACCGTCATCGGGAGCAGAGCGGCCTGGCGCGCGAGTACGTGCTGTTCTTCGTGCTGAACGGCATCGGGCTGCTGCCCCCGCTGCTCACCATCGGCTTCGTGACGTACTCGCTGGGCCTGCACGACGCGCTGAGCTACAACATCGCCCAGTTCGTCGGCATCGGGTTGGGCACGTTGTTCCGCTTCTGGTCCTACAAGAAGTGGGTGTTCCTGGCGGCCCCTCAACTGGCCGAGGAAATCGTGGAGGGGGCCGGCGCACGGCCCCACCCCGAGGTGAAGGCCCAGGTCGACCCCCTCGCCACCCGCTGAAACCCCGTCACGCGGGGCCGCTCACCACCCGGTGACGGTCGTTGTCGCGGGTGTGCCGTAAGAAGATGGCGAAGGTCGCCGGGCGGCGCTTGACGAGCTCCAGCCGCCCGCCGTCGGCCGCGACCAGCGCGCGGGCGAGGGTGAGCCCCAGGCCCGTGCCGCCTCCTCCGCTCACGCTCCGCTCGAACACCCGGTGGCCGAGGGCCTCCGGGATGCCCGGGCCCTCGTCGGCCACCTCGATCACCACAGACCTGCCCGTACTCGATGTGTTGATCGTCAGCACGCCGTCGCCGTGCTTCAGGGAGTTCTCCAGCAGGGTGGACAGCACCTGGCTGAGCCCGCCGGTCGTGCCGAGGGCGCGCAGGCCGCGGTCGCCCGCGAGCACCAGCGACCTGTGGGCCCGGCGGAACGCGGGCTCCCACTCGACGATCTGCTGCCCCACCACGTCGTCCACGTCGATCGGCTCCGCCTGGGCGTGCCGCTGCCTGCGGGCGGCGGCCAGCAGCTCGTCGATCACCGCGGTCAGCCGCTCGACCTGCACCACCGCCGCCTCGCCCTCCTCGCGGACCACCTCGGGCTGGTCGGCCGCCGCGACGATCTCCTCCAGGCGCATGCTCAGCCCGGTCAGCGGCGTACGCAGCTGATGGGAGGCGTCGGTCGCGAACTCGCGCTCCCGCGCGAGCAGGTCGGAGATCCGCAGCGCGCTCCGGTCCAGCACCTCGGCCACGAGATCCAGCTCCGGGATGCCGTAGCGGTGCCTGCTCGGCCTGGCGTCGCCCGAGCCCAGCCGCTCCGCGATCCTGGTGAGATCTTGGAGCGGCAGGCTCAGGCGACGCGAGGTGACGGTGGCCAGCCCGATCGCGGCCCCGAGGGCCACGACGGCGAGCGCCATGATGAGCACCAGCCGCGCCTGGGTGTCCTGTTGGATCTGGGCCGCGTCACGGCTGACGCGTACGTATCCGTTCTCGGAACGCGCCTCCTCGGTCAGGTCGCGGCCCGCCGGAGGAGGCGCACCCACGACGATCGGCGGGTTCCCGCGGACGAACACCTGGAGGTACCGGTCCGGGTAGTTCCGCGCGAGCTGGTCGGGACTGATCTCCTGCCGCTGGCTGACGGAGTACTCCACTCCGAGCAGCAGCCGGTTCGCGTCCGTCCTGAGCTCCTGGGCGACCTCGTCGTTGATCAAGCGCACGACGACCACGCCCAGGGGCACGCCTAACAGCAGTACCGCGATGACCGCGACGAGCAGCATGGAGGAAAGCAGGCGCCGGCGCACGTGCTAGCCCCTCCCCCGCAACCGCCCCACGGCGGCTACTCGCGCTCGAAACGGAAGCCGACCCCTCGGACTGTCGTTATGTACCGCGGCTTGGCCGCGTCGTCGCCGAGCTTGCGGCGCAGCCACGAGATGTGCATGTCGAGTGTCTTCGTCGACCCCCACCAGTTCGTGTCCCACACCTCGCGCATGATCTGCTCGCGGGTGACGACCTTGCCGGCGTCCCGTACGAGCACGCGCAGCAAATCGAACTCCTTGGTGGTCAGGTGCAGTTCCTTGTCTCCCATCCAGGCCCGGCGCGAGTCGGCGTCGATGCGGACGCCTTGCACCACCGGGGTCTCCGATGTTCCGCGCCGGAGCAGGGCCCGCACGCGGGCGAGCAACTCCGCCAGGCGGAACGGCTTGGTCACGTAGTCGTCGGCCCCGGCATCGAGGCCGACGACGGTGTCGACTTCGTCGACGCGCGCGGTGAGGATCAGGACCGGAGTCCCGTGCCCCTCCGCGCGAATGCGGCGCGCGACCTCCAGCCCATCCATCTCTGGAAGGCCGAGGTCGAGAACAATCAGGTCGACGCCCCCCGACAAGGCCCTCTCCAGGGCCTGCGGGCCATCCGGGCTCACCTCCACCTGATAGCCCTCCCGGCGCAGGGCACGCGCCAGCGGCTCGGATATCGAGGTGTCATCCTCGGCGAGAAGTACGCAGGTCATGGTGCGATCGTAGGACCTTGTGCGATCGTTTCCCGGCTACAGCGCGCCTTTTGACTTGTCGTTGACCCATCAATTGACCTGGGCAAACACTGATAAATCCGGGATAGTCAGCACGCAAGCGACGCGATCTTCTACCCCATTCTCGACCATTTAGAACATCGTCGCAGGAAATCGGATGAGGGTACGAAAAACGCCCGCCGAAACGATGACGACGGGCGTTGTCCATCTGAATTCCCGTGAAGCCCCGGGAACGACGGTGGTTCAGGAGGACGACGGCGGCTCCGCGTACCGCTGCAGGTACAGCTGTTCGCCCAGGCTCTCCAGAAGGCCGAGCTCGGTCTCCAGATAGTCGATGTGGTGCTCCTCGTCGGCCAGGATGTGCTCGAAGAGCGTCGCCGAGGTGATGTCTCCCCGCTCCCGCATGAGGGCGATCCCCGGCCGCAGCCGCTTGACCACGCCCAGCTCCAGCTCAAGGTCCGCTTCCAGCTGCTCCCTGACGGTCTGGCCGATGTGCAGGGTGTTGAGCTTCTGGTAGTTCGGCAGACCCTCCAGGAACAGAATCCGGTCGGTGAGTTCCTCCGCGTGCCGCATCTCGTCGATGGACTCCGCCCGCGTGAGGGCGGCGAGCTTCGTATATCCCCAGTTCTCCTGCAGCTTCGCGTGCAGGAAGTACTGGTTGATGGCGGTCAGCTCGGAGGTGAGCTGCTCGTTGAGCAGCGCGATGATCTCTTTGTCGCCCTGCATAAGCTTCCTCGATCTATGCGCTGGTTACCAGGTCCTCTGACCGTTTCAGGATCGCACAGATCTTCCGGACACAAGACGCGCAGTCCCCCCCTGCCCCCGTGGCATCCCGCACCTGGCGAGCCGTCCTCGCCCCGTCGGCGATGCAGTCGTGCACCTCGCTCTCGGTGACGGCGCGGCAGATGCAGACGTACATGGGTCGCCTCTCAGAGATCTTCAGGAAGGTTAGGCATACCTAAGATAACCCACTTTGGTAAGGCTTGCCTATGTGATCCAAGGCACAGAAAAGGGCGGCACTCCGCAATGGAAGCGCCGCCCGTCGCGGGAGCGTCAGAGCACCACGACCGACCGCAGCACCTCCCCGCGGTGCATCTTGCCGAAGGCCTCCTCGACCTGGTCGAGGCCGATGGTCTCGGTGACGAACCCGTCGAGGTCGAGCCGTCCCTGCAGGTAGAGGTCGATCAGCATGGGGAAGTCCCGGCTGGGCAGGCAGTCGCCGTACCAGGACGACTTGAGCGCTCCGCCGCGGCCGAAGACGTCGAGCAGCGGCAGTTCGAGCTGCATCTCCGGGGTCGGCACGCCGACCAGCACGACCGTCCCGGCGAGGTCGCGGGCGTAGAAGGCCTGCTTGTACGTCTCGGGACGGCCCACCGCCTCGATCACGACGTCCGCGCCGAACCCGCCGGTCAGGTCGCGGATCGCCTCCACCGCGTCGGTGTCCCGCGAGTTGACGGTGTGCGTGGCGCCGAAGCCGCGGGCCCAGTCGAGCTTGCGGTCGTCCACGTCGACCGCGACGATCGTCCGGGCTCCGGCGAGACGCGCACCCGCGATGGCCGCGTTGCCGACGCCGCCGCAGCCGATCACCGCGACCGTGTCGCCCCGTGTGACGCCGCCGGTGTTGATCGCGGCCCCGAGTCCGGCCATCACGCCGCAGCCGAGCAGGCCGGCGACGGCCGGCTTGGCCGCCGGGTTGACCTTCGTGCACTGCCCGGCCGCCACGAGGGTCTTCTCCAGGAAGGCCCCGATGCCGAGCGCCGGGCTGAGCGCGGTGCCGTCGGCCAGTGTCATCTTCTGCGCGGCATTGTGGGTGCTGAAGCAGTACCACGGCCGGCCACGCAGGCAGGCGCGGCACTGCCCGCACACCGCCCGCCAGTTCAGGATCACGTAGTCGCCGGGCTCGACCTCGGTCACGCCCTCGCCGACCGCCTCGACGACACCCGCGGCCTCGTGGCCGAGCAGGAACGGGAAGTCGTCGTTGATGCCGCCCTCCCGGTAGTGGAGGTCGGTGTGGCAGACGCCGCAGGCCTGCACGTTGACGACCGCCTCGCCGGGCCCCGGGTCCGGCACGACGACCGTCTCCAGCGTCACCGCCTCTCCCTTGCCGCGCGCCACCACGCCCTGGACTTCGTACGGCATGTCCTGCACCTCAACTCTCTCGGCTGGATCTCCTCAGAACATACGGCTCCACCACGCCGAGCCCGCGCGCGGGACGGCGGCGGAGTTTGACCAGGTCGACGCCGGATGCCCCGGCGAGGCCCGCGGCCAGCTCACTGTCGGCCAGGATCGTTCCCGGCCGCGCGATGGCCGTCAGCCGCGCCGCCAGGTTGACCGTCGTGCCGAACACGTCACCCATGGCCGGCAGCACCGGCCCGTACGCCAGCCCGACCCGCACGTCCGGCCCCTCGGCGTCCCGTTTGAGCTCGTCGAGCAGGTCGAGCGCGATGCGGGCCGCGGTCCGCGGGTCGGCGGCGGTGAAGAGCACCTCGTCGCCGAGCGTCTTGACCAGCCGCCCGTCGTGCGCCGCGATCACGTCGGAGGCCCGCGACTCGAACCCCTCGACCAGGTCGGCCAGTGCCAGCTCGTCCAGCTCGCGCGACACGCGGGTGAAGGCGACGAGGTCGGCGAACCCGACGGCGAGCCTCGGACGGGTCGGCGGGACGTCCTCGCCGGGCTCGGCCAGGGAGACCAGCCGGCTCGCGGTCGCGGCGAGCTGGGAGCGCCAGACGTGCACCAGCGTCTGCTCGAAGTCCGGCAGCAGGCGGCTGACCGTGTCCATCACCTGCCGCAGCGCGTCCTCCCCCGCCCTCGCGCCGGGCTCGATCAGCGCGTCGACCATGATCTCGGCCTGCCACTGGGCGAGGCGCGCGGTCGTACGGCCGAGGGCCCGGGCCATGCGGATCACGGTCCGCTCGTCGAGCATCTCCGCGTCGAGCAGGTCGCGGATGCGGTGCAGGGCCGCCAGGTCGGCCTCGGTGAACGCGACGGCCTCGTCGGCGAACGTGGCGAAGCCGAGGGCCCGCCAGATCCGCGCCGCCAGGTCCTGCGGGATGCCGGCCGCCTCGGCCACCTGCCGTCGCGTGTAGGCCGGCGGCGGCCCCAGGAACAACCGCCGCATGTCGTCGGCGCCGGGGCGCCCCCCTGTGTCCACGTCCCCCTCCCCCGTGTCCTGCCTTGTCCGTCTCGTCCGGGCTCGCTTCGCCGGGCGGCCCGTGGGCCGCGCCGCGCTCAGTCCCCGTCGATGTTCCCGTCTGCGGCGTCCTCCACCAGCCGGAACAGCTCGTGCCGTACGCGCTGGATCTGGGGGATGTCCCGGTAGTCGATGTCGCCCTTCTCCGACGCCGACTCGACCCGGAGCGTGCCGCAGCCGAGAATGCGCTCAATGAGCCGCTGGTCGGAGCTCACGCTGCTGACCTTGGCCAGCGGGATGTCGTCCTCCGACTTGTTCAGCACCCCCGTGCTGATCGCGAAGCGGTGGGAGGTCAGCGTGTAGGAGGTCGTCACCCAGCGCAGGTAGGGAATGAGCGTCCAAAGGACCAGCGCCACGAAGGCGACCACGGCCACCGTGCCGCGGGCGTACCCCGCGTACTCGTAGTCGCCGGGGATGAAGACGAAGGCCGCGACGGCGGCGGCGAGCACGACGAGGAGGGCGAGGAACGGCAGGATCAGCCGCTTCCAGTGCGGATGGAACGATAGAACGATCCGCTCGCCGTCGGCCAGGTATTGATCAGGGAGACCCATGGCGCAAATCGTGACACGATCGCCGGTGGATTGCATGCGTTGGGAGTGTCTGACAAATGCTGCCCGTCGCGAGCGTGGATCCAGGTGGATGCATTGCAAGGCGGAGGAGGAGGCCGGAGCGGAGCCTCCGGCCGACGACGACAACGCGGCGAGGCGCCGCCTGGGCCACGCGCAGCAGGGCCATGATTTGTCAGGCACGACCTTAGGTCAGCCCGCGGCGCCGTTCTCCCCGGACGTGTCACGGCGGACGTGGACGACGTCGCCCGCACTGAGCGCGTGGTCTCCGTCCTGACCGCGTACGAGCAGATGACCGGACGCGTCGACGCCGGTCGCGAGGCCGGTCAGCACCCGGTCGCCGGGCAGCTCGACCCTGACCTCCCGCCCCACGGTGGACGACCAGGCGAGGTAGGCGGCACGCAGGCCCGAGGCGTCCGGGTCGCCGTCGGCGGCCACCCAGTCGCGGTAGTGCGACTCGACCTCCCGCAGGATCGCGCGCAGCAGCGGGTCACGGTCGGTGCAGGCGGCGTCCTCGATCGCGAGGGACGTGGCCCGGTCCACGGGCAGTTCCTCCCGCCGCAGCGAGACGTTGAGCCCCATGCCGACGACCACCGCGCGGTCGACCCGCTCGGCCAGGATGCCGGCGAGCTTGCGCTCCCCCACCATCAGGTCGTTGGGCCACTTGAGCCGCACGTCGACCTCCGCGATCCGCCGTACGGCCGAGGCGGCGGCGAGGCCGACCAGCAGCGCCAGCCAGCCCTGCCGGGCGAGCGGCACCTCCGGCCGCAGCAGCATCGAGAACGTCAGCCCCGAGCGCGTCGGCGCGGTCCACGGCCGCCCGAGCCTGCCCCGGCCGGCCTCCTGCGCCTCCGCGACCAGCACGGCGCCCTCGGCCGGGCTCTCGCGCACGGTCCTGGCCAGGTCGGCGTTGGTGGAGCCGGTCCGCTCGACGACGCGTACGGACGACCACAGCGAGCCGGGGCGCACCAGCGCCCTGGTCAGCGCGGTCTCCGACAGCGGAGGACGGTCGAGATCGGCGTACGGCGAGTTGGGCACCCGATCAGGCTATCGGCCCCCGGGCCTGCTCCGCCGCGCGCCGTCCGTCCACCGCGCGCACGCGCCGGAGCCGGGCGGCGAGCCGGGGTCCGCACGGCGCCCGTTTCCGCCCGCCGGCTCATTGGGCGTCCCGCATGCCCGCCGGGGCCCGCCACCAGGGTCCGCCACGCTCGTCGGCCAGGCGCAGCGCCTCGGCGGCGACCTGCTCGGGAGGGATGTCGAGGCAGTCGAGGGCGAAGGGACAGGCGAACTGGCGGCAGGGCGAGCACGCCGTGGGCACCGTGAGGATCGAGGCCGGGCCGAACCGCGGCCGGTACTGCTCCACCTGCTCGGTGCCGGCGAACAGCACGACCACGGGCGTGCCGAGCGCGCTGGCCAGATGCGCCCCGCCGCTGTTGTTGCACACGACCACGTCGACGGCGTCGATGAGCGCCGCCAGGACCGGCACGTCGAGCCGGCCCGGCAGCAGGAGCGCGCCGGGCACGCCGGCGCCGGTGAGCTCGACGAGCGGCCTCTCCCTGGCCGTGCCCGCCACGACGACCCGCAGCCCCGCGGCGGTGAGCAGCCCGGCCACCCGGGCGAACCGGTCGGCCGGGTACCGCCGCGCGGAGCAGGAGGCCCCGGGGAGGATCAGCGCGCACGGCCGCCTCCCCCGGCCGTCCCCATGACCGCGGCCGTCCCCATGACCGCGGCCGTCCCCATGACCGCGGCCGTCCCCGTGACCGTCCCCGTGACCGTCCCGGGCCGACCGGCCGCCCGCGGCGGCGCCGAGCAGGCGGCGGGCCGTACGGGCCGCCTCCGCCGGCACGCGCACGCGCAGCCTGCCCTCGACCGGGGGGACACCCGTCCGTTCGAGCAGGTGCAGCGCGCGATCCACCTGGTGGGTCTCGTCCGGCGGTGACGGCACCCAGTGGGTCAGCCCCGCCCCGCCGAACTCCTTGGACATGCCGACCCGTACGGGCACCCCGGCGAGCCGGCAGAGATACGCGGCCGGCCGGGGAGCCTGGGAGAACGAGGTCAGGATCACCGCCGCCTCGTAGCCGCCCCACCCGATCCGCTCGACGAGGTCCAGGTCGTCGGTGACCGGAACGTCCTGCCCGCCGGTCTTCTGCCAGGAGACCGAGGCCGTGAGCACGCCGTCGACCTCGGGGAGCAGCGCGGCCGCGGCGGCGCCGGCGGGGGCGGCCAGCAGGTCCAGCCGGGCCCGGGGAGCGGCCCGCCGAAGCGCCCGCAGCGCCGGGCCCGCCATCACGACGTCGCCGAGGTTGTCGGGGCGGATCACGAGCACGCGAGCGAGCTCCCGCCACGGGACCGGCGGGCCTGCGAGCGCCGCGGGATGCTCCATTTCCTGCGCGTACCCCCCTAAAAAGGCGCATAAAGCCCCACAAATGCATGGTTTGCCACGAAAGTCCCTCGGGCACCTTCCGAGGCGCCGCGGCCGGCCGCGAAGGCGCACTCATGCGGGGTGGGAGGCGCCCTCTTCAGTGGAACCGGACGGAACGGCGGGGTCGTGGACGCACGGACACGACATCGCCGCGACAGGCGCGGGCCGATCGCCGCGAGCCGAGGAAGGGGGCGGCCATGACGGAGAGGGGCCGGATCCGCGTCGCCATGGTCCACGGCCCCGGGCCCGCCGACCGCGACGGCGTCGGCGACTACGTCGAACGGCTCGTCGGCGCGCTCGGCGAGGCCGGGGTCGAGGCGGTGGGGGTGCCCGTGGGGTCGCCGGGGTCCCGCTCCCCCTGGCACTGGCTGCCCGCCACGCTCGACGCCGCCCGGAGGGTGCGGCGGCTGCGCCCCGACGTGGTCCATGTGCAGTTCGCCCCGTCCGCCTACCGGTTCTCGGGGCTGCCCGGACTGCTGCCGCCCCTGCTGCCGCCCGGCGCGCCGCTGGTGACCACCCTGCACGAGTACGGCTGGTGGGCGGCCCCCGGCTGGGTGCCCGGCCCCGTCTGGCGGCCGCTGGAACGCGCCCGGCTGTGGGACCGGGAGACCGGGCGTCTGGTGCCCGCGAGCGCCCTCGTGGTCGTGACCAACGCCTCCCACGCCCTGCAGGTCCGAAGGCGCGCCGGGACGGCCGCCGTGGAGGTGCCCCTGGCGCCGAACGTCGTGGATCACGGCGGCGGACGGCAGGCGCGCGTGCGCGTGCGAGGCACGCTCGGCATGGGCCGCGACGACCCGCTGCTCGCCTTCTTCGGGTTCGTGCACCCCGTGAAGGGCGTGCGGCAGCTCGTCGAGGCGCTGCCCGCGCTGCGCGCGGCCAGCCCCCGCCTGCGCCTGCTGGTCGTGGGTGGCTTCACCTCCCAGGCGCTGCCGGAGGCCGAGGCCCGGGCCTTCCGGGTGGAGCTCGAGGCGCTGGCCGCGCGTCACGGCGTCGCGGACGCGGTGACGTTCACCGGGCACCTGCCCGCCGCCCGGGTGTCGGAGCTCCTGCACGCGTCGGACGTGGGCGTCCTGCCCTTCACCGCCGGGGTGACGACCAAGAGCGGCGCGCTGCTCACCATGCTGGCCCACGGGCTGCCGACCGCGGTCACCGTGCCGGACGAGCCCGACCCCGTCCTCCCGCTCGGGGAGACCGTCGCCGTGATCGGGGCCCGCCGCGACCCCGCCGCCATCGCGTACGCCGTCGGGCCGCTGCTCGGCGACCCGCAGGCGCGGCGGCGCCTGGGCGCGGCCGCCCGGCGGCTCGCCGCCCGCCACTCCTGGTCGCGGGTCGCCTCCGCCCACCGGGCGCTGTACGAGACCCTGGCCGGCCCTGGCCGGCCGCTCGGCCGCCGGGATGCGTGAGCCGTACCGGGAGATCCTGGTCGTCGACCTGCTCGGCGGGATCGGCGACCTGGTCATGCTCCTGCCCGCCGTGCACGGCCTGGCCCTGCGCAACCCGGGCGCGTCGCTGCGCGTGCTCACCCATGAGCCCGGCGCCGCCCTCCTGCGCGGCGACCCCGCCGTCACGCGGGTGCTCACCCCCCGACACGGCGGCGCGGGCGCCGAGCGGGAGGCCGTGGCCGAAGCCCTGGCCGCCCGCCGCCCGGACCTCGTGGTCACCACCACCCGTTACGACGGCATCCCCGATCTCCTCGCCGCATCGGGCGCGCGATGCGTCACCGACCTGTGGCGCCGCCCGCCCCCGGACGAGCCTGTCGGCGAGCGCTACCTGCGCATACTGCTCGCCGAGGGACTGCTCCGGCCCGAGGACGTCCTCGCCCGTCCGGTCGTTCGCCTGACGCCGGCCGAGATCGCGTACGGCGAGAGCGTGCTCGCCCGCCGCGTTCCGGCCACCACCCCGGCAGGTACGGCGCGGCCCCCGGTCGTGCTGGTCACGGACGCGGGCATGACCGTGAAGCGGTGGCCCGCCGGGCGCTGGCGCGAACTCGCCGCGCTGCTGGCCCGGCACGGCCATCCCCTGCTCACGCCCGACGCGCCACCCAAGCGCGCCGACGCGACGCAGGCGGCGTTCGGCCCGCAGGTGGCCGTGCTGCCGCGGTGCGGCCTGCGCGGGCTCGCGGCGTGCTTCGCCGCCGTGGCGCGGCGCGGCGGTGTGGTCGTGGGCGGCGACACCGGGCCGCTGCGGGTGGCCGCCGCCGCCGGAGCGGCCACCGTCGGGCTCTTCGGCCCCACCTGGGCCCGCAGGTACGGCATCGGCGCGTCCACGGGCCCGGAGCACGCCGTGGACCTGCAGGGACAGCCCGGCTGCCCGCACCGCCGGCCCACCGCCATCACCCAGCAGCCGTGCTGGTGGACGGCCGAATGCCCGCTGTCTCCGGCGGGGGCCGCCTGCATGACCGACATCGGCGTGTCCTCCGTCGCCCGCGCCGTGACACGCCTGTGCGCCGATTCCCCCGCGCGCCACCCGGCGGACGACGCCTGAGACGCGGCGTGGCAGGCTGCGTACCGGAAAGAACGGCAGCCACGCCCGGAGGAGGCGGCACATGGAACGGGACGGCGCGGCGCGGCCCTCGGCTCGACCGGGGCCCGTCACGCGCTCACGCGTCCGCAGGGTGTCCGGATCGTCCGTACGCGACCGGCGGGACGACCTCGCCACCGAGGAGCCGCTGGAGATCCGGCTCCTCGCCGGCGGCGAGAGCCGTACGGTGGCGATCACGATGCGGACACCGGGCGCGGACTTCGAGCTCGCGGCGGGCTTTCTGCACGGCGAGGGGGTCGCCGGTCCCGGCGATATCGCCGCCATCGGCTACTGCACGGACGAGGATCTGGACCCCGAGGCGCGCTACAACACCGTGACCGTGCGGCTCACCGCCCCGCACCTGCCCGACCTCGGCGCCCGGGCGCGCAACTTCCTGACGTCGAGCGCGTGCGGCGTGTGCGGCACGGCGAGCCTCGACGCGTTGCGCGACCGCTGCGCCGTGCCGGCCGTGCGCCCGCCGGTCGGCGTGTCCGCCACGACCCTGTACGGCCTGCCGGACCGGCTGCGGGCGGCCCAGGGGGTCTTCGGCAGGACGGGCGGGCTGCACGCCGCCGGGCTGTTCACCCCCGACGGCACGCCCGTGGCCGTACGTGAGGACGTGGGGCGGCACAACGCCGTCGACAAGCTGGTCGGCTGGGCGCTGCTCGGCGGCCGGACCCCCCTCGACCGGCACGTCCTGCTGGTCAGCGGCCGGGTCAGCTACGAGATCATGCAGAAGGCGGCGAGCGCCGGCATCCAGGTCGTGTGCGCCGTGTCCGCGCCCTCCTCGCTCGCCGTCGACCTGGCGCGGGAGTTCGGCGTCACGCTGGTGGGGTTCCTGCGCGAGGAGCGCTTCAACATCTACGCCTGCCCGGAACGCGTCGACGTCGGACAGCCCTGAAAGGCCGGTCGGGCGCCCGGAGTCCGGGCGCCCGATCGGTCGGCTCGCCGCGTCAGCCGGTGTTCTGCAGGCCGGCCGCCACGCCGTTCACGCTGAGCAGCAGCAGGGTGGACAGGCGCTCGCGCTCCTTCTCCGAAAGGTCGCCCGGCGCCCGCAGCGCCGACAGCGCCCGCAGCTGCAGGTGGCTGAGCGCGTCCACGTACGGGTCGCGCAGCTGCACGGCCCGCGACAGGACCCGCCGGTTCTCCAGCAGCCGGGTGTGCCCGGTCACCTCCAGCACCAGCCGCCTCGTCAGGTCGTACTCCTCCAGGACCTGCTCGGCGAAGTCGGCCCGGCCGCCCAGGGCCAGGTAGCGGGACGCGATGGACCGGTCGGTCTTGGCCAGCGACATCTCGGCGTTGTCCAGCATCGCGGCGAACAACGCCCACTCCTGGTAGGCCGAGCGCAGTTCGGCCATGCCGCCGTCGGTGACCACGGCGGCCAGGCCGCTGCCCAGGCCGTACCAGCCGGGGAGGTTGACCCGCGTCTGCGCCCACGAGAACACCCACGGGATAGCCCGCAGGTCGTCCAGCGAGCGGGGCGCGCCGAGGCCGCGCCGCGCCGGCCGGGAGCCGAGCCGCAGCGAGCCGAGCTCCTCCAGCGGGCTGACCAGCGCGAACCACTCGGGGAAGCCCGGGGCCTCGGTCAGCGCCCGGTAGGCGTGCTCGGAGGCCGCCGCCACGGTGTCGGCCAGCCGGCGGAACTTCGCCGCCGCGGCGGCGGTGCCCGACTCCACAGCGGAGGTGGACGCGAGCAGCACGGCGTTGGTGACCTGCTCGATGTGCCGCTTGGCGATCGCCGAGTGGCCGTACCGCGCGAAGATGACCTCGCCCTGCTCGGTGACCTTGAACCGGCCGGCGACCGAGCCGGGGGCCTGGGCGAGCACGGCGCGGTTGGCCGGGCCGCCGCCCCGGCCGAGCGCGCCGCCGCGGCCGTGGAAGAGCGTGAGCGTGATGTCGTTGGCCGCGGCCCAGGCGGTCAGCGCGGCCTGCGCGTCGTACAGGCGCAGGGTGGCCGCCGCCGGGCCGAGTTCCTTGGCCGAGTCGGAGTAGCCGAGCATGACCTCCATGCGCCGCCCGTTCCCGGCGAGCCGCCGGCGCACGGGCTCCAGCTTGATCATGCCCTCCAGCACGGCGGAGGAGTTGTCCAGGTCCTCGCCCGACTCGAACAGGGGGACCACGTCGAGCACCGGGGCGCGGTCGCCCAGGGCGTGCCTGGCCAGCTCGTACACCGCCGCGATGTCGTCGGCGGAGCGGGTGAACGAGACGACGTACCGGGAGCAGGCGGTCACGCCGAAGCGCTCCTGGATCCAGGCGATCACCCGGATCGTGGCCAGGACCTCCTCGGTGCGCTCCGACAGCGCGCCGGAGGCGATCTCCTCGAGCGCCGCCGCGTGGACCGCGGAATGCTGGCGCACCTCCAGCTCGGCCAGGTGGAAGCCGAACGTCTCGACCTGCCAGATCAGGTGCTGCAACTCGCCGTAGGCCTGCCGTACGGCGCCGGCGCCGCGCAGGGAGTCCTGCGCGAGCCGCAGGTCGGTCAGCAGCTCCGACGGCGCGCGGTAGGCGAGGTCGAGGTCGCGGCGGCGGGTCGCGGCGATCCTGGCCGCCACGAACATCAGCCACTGGCGGTGCGGCTCCCGCGGCGACCGGGTGGCCATCTCCGACACCAGGTCGGGGTGGTCGTGCTCGGCCTGCGCGAGCGCGGCGCGCAGCTCGGCGGACGGCGGCGTGAAGACCTCGGCCAGGGTGAGCGACCTGCCGATGCGGGTGGTCGCGTTCTCCAGCGCGATCAGCACGTGCTCGGCCTGGATCTGCATGGCCTCCCTGGTCACCCTGGCGGTGACGTTGGGGTTGCCGTCGCGGTCGCCGCCGATCCAGCTGCCATAGCGGATGTACGCCTTGGCCTGCGGCTCCCGCGTGCCGGTGCCGGGACCGAGCGCCGCGTCGAGCGACCGGTAGATCTGCGGCACCGTGCGGAACAGCGTCTCGTCGAAGGCCGCCATCGCCGTACGGACCTCGTCCAGCGGGTCGAGCTTCGTGTGACGGAGCTGGTTGGCCCGCCAGAGGATGTCGATCTCCTCCAGCAGCCGCCGGTGGGCCTCCTCCCGCTCGGCCGCGCCCCGCCCGGGGGTGTTGTAGGCGTCGAGCTGGGCGCTGATCCGCTGGATGGCGGTGACGATCGCCCGCCGCCGCGCCTCCGTGGGGTGGGCGGTCAGCACGGGCCGGAACTCCAGCCCGTCGATCAGGGCCTGGAGCCGGTCGTCCCCGCGCAGCCCCTGCACGGCCTCGGCGAGGGACTCGCGCAGCGGCACGTCGTCCTTGTCCCGCTGCCGCAGGGTGCGGATCCGGTAGTGCTCCTCGGCGAGGTTGGCGAGGTGGAAGTAGCAGGTGAAGGCCCGGGCGATCTGCACTGCGCGGTCGACGGGCCACTCGGCCACCATGGCGGCGACCTCGTCGGCCGTCGTCTCCTGACGCCGGGCCGCGATCACCGCCTTGCGGAGCCGTTCCACGTCGGCGAGGAGGTCGGGACCGCCGTGTTCGGCGATCACCTGACCCAGGAGTCCACCCAATAGGCGCACGTCAGCGCGGAGTTCGTCCGGCATCTCCGCTACGGCGTTGTGTCGTTCGGCAGGAGCGATGGCGGCCATGCTTCGAAGGCTAGCGAATCGCGCTCGGTGACCCGAGGGCGGTCTCACCAATTGGACTAGACCACTGGACCACGCAGGTCAGGCCGGTCGCGCGTCCGGGGCCCCGAGCGCCTCCGCCCGGGCCGCGGGGAGCGCTCTGAAACGGCGGGTGAGGTACTGGGCGACCCGGCCGTGCGCCACCACGATCGCGGCGAACGCGATGACCAGCACGGTGATCGGCGTCAACTGGCTGTCGTCGGCCAGGACGATGATCTTCGCGTCGGCGAGCCCCGTCCTCGCGGCCATCAGCCCCGTGATCACGGCGGTCACCCAGCGACCGGCATGCATGATCGCCGGACGTGCGGTCGCGGTCACCGCCGCCGGCAGGGCCAGCACGACGAACGCGACGAGGATCGCGACCGTGCCCGCCAGGGACATGCCGGTCAGGCCGCCGACGGCCAGCACGACGCCCCGCATCAGGAGGCGCGCCAGCGCCCCGATGACCAGGCCGCTCAGCGCCGCCGCGGCCAGCGGCGCCCAGATCGCACGGCCCGTAAGGCCACGTTCGCGCATTTCGCCTCTTCCCTTGAGAACGGTCCAAACGGTTATAAGGCCGGGCCGAATCGCCCGCAATGCCGCAAGGACTTCGGGACCGCTCCGTTACCTCTCAGGAAGGGCGGGAGGCTACCTCTCAGGAGGGGCGGGAGACGGCGGCGAGGAGTTCGGGGAGGCGGGCGAATCCGATGCCGGCGGCGATCCGGCGTCCCGCCCAGGCGACCGCCACGCCGTACGGCACGGCGAGCACGGCCCACCAGGTCAGGCCGAGCAGGACCGGCAGCACGATCGGCAGCGCGAGCACGCCGGTGACGAGCATCGTGGCGAAGGAGGCGGCGAACGCCTGCCCGCCCTGCCCCGGGGCGGCGCCGGTGAAGGCGTTCAGCCGGTCGGGATAGGTGTACGGCGCGGTCACGCTGGTGATCGAGCCGATTCCCATGGCGGTGCCGAGCACGCCCCAGGCGGTGAGCGCGGCGACGAGAGCCCACGCGGCGTTCCCCGCCACGAGCGCGGCGGCCAGCGACGCCAGCGCCAGCAGCGGCACCGCGACGACCGCCATGGCCAGGTGCCGCCCGGCCAGGTCGGTACGCAGGTCGCGCGGGGTCGCGACGGCCACCGCGTTCATCCACAGCGACCTGCCGTCGATGCCGAAGGAGTTGGCCGCCTGCAGCCCGATCACCACGGCCGCCAGGCAGGCGGGGCCGATCGCGGTCCACGGCCCTGTCGAGCCGCCGGGACCCCGGAGGGAGAACATGACGACCGCGCTCACGAACACCGCGCTGATCCAGTTCACCCGGGCCCGCGGTTCCCTCCTCGCGTACTTCAGCTCCTTGGCGACGACGGCGCCGAGCATGCCGCCGGGCAGGAACCGGCCTGTGCGGGAGCGGCCCGTCCGGGAACGGCGGACGGAGCCGCCACCCCGGTTGGAGGAGTCGGGCCGCACCAGCGCGTACCGCAGCGCCGCGATCCACAGCCATCCCAGAACGACCACCGACATCGCGACGACGATCAGCTCGGCGACGCCGACGAGCCCGCCGTCGGCGATCGCGTGCGCGGCCAGGCCCGGCGGCGTCCACCGCAGGACGTCCCCGGCGGACGCCAGGATCCGCGTGGGGTCGCCCGAGAACCCCCGGTTCAGCAGCAGGTTCGGCACCTGGACGAGCAGCACGCCGAAGATCGCGACCACCGCGAGCAGGTCACGTCCCCTGCGGGTGCGCAACACACCGGACAACGCCGTGGTCACCAGGCGGGAGGCCGTGAGACAGAAGGCGAACTGGAGGACCACCGCGGGCACCCCGATCAGCACCCCGCCAGGTCCGTGGGCGAGCGCGACCACCCCTCCGCACAGCGCGGCCAGCGAGGCGATCGGCCACGGCCCGGCGGCCGACGCCGCGAACATGCCGGTCGCGAGCTGCCGGGTGGTGAGCGGGAACAGGGCGAGCCGGGCCGGGTCGAGCGTCTCGTCCAGCCCGAAGGCCATGAGCGGCACGACGACCCACCCGACGGCGAACATCGCGAACGCCGCCGACACGAGGTCGAGGCCGACGTCGGACGGCGCGAGCCGGATGAGGGACAGCAGCCCGAACCCCGCGACGGCGCTGAGGAGCGCGGCGGCCAGCGAGAAGGCGAAGCCGGCCTGCTTGCCCACGTCGCCGCGCAGGCCGCCGCGGACCAGGCTGAGCTTGAGCCGGACGAACAGCCACGTCATCGTCACGGGGTGCTCCCGGAGCCGAGCCACGACAGCCCGTCGTCCCCGTTGCCGCGCACGCCGACCAGGTCGAGGAACGCCTCGTTGAGCGTGCGGCCCCGCCGCACGTCGTCGAGCGGGCCCTGCGCGACGACGAGCCCGCGGTTCATCACCGACACCCAGTCGCACAGCCGCTCGACCAGGTCCATCACGTGACTGGAGAACACGACGGTGGAGCCGGAGGCGGTGAATCTGCGCAGCACCTCGGTCAGGGTGTTGGCGGAGACGGGGTCGACGCCCTCGAACGGCTCGTCGAGGAACAGCACGCGCGGGTTGTGCAGCAGCGCCGCCGCGAGGCCGATCTTCTTGCGCATGCCGGTGGAGTAGTCGACCACCAGCTTGTCCTGCGCCTCGACCAGGTCCATGACCTTGAGCAGCTCGTCGGCGCGCCTGCCGACCTCGTCCAGGGGGATGCCGCGCAACTGGCCGCCGTACGTGAGCAGCTCACGGCCGGACAGCCGTTCGAACAGCCGCAGGCCCTCGGGCAGCACCCCGATGTGCGCCTTCACGCTGACCGGGTCGGCCCACACGTCGTGGCCGTCGATCTCGATCCGCCCGCCGTCCGGGCGCAGCAGCCCGGTGACCATGCTCAGGGTCGTCGTCTTGCCGGCGCCGTTGGGACCGACCAGGCCGGCGAAGCTGCCTCTCGGCACGACCAGGTCGACCCCGCCGACCGCCACCTGCTGCCCGAAGCGCTTGTACAACCCCTGCGTGCGTACGGCGTCCGCCATGGAGCCCCCACTTGTCTGAAGCCGTCGTAGATCCGAACGATCGGGACGTGAAGCCCGTTCCTCACCTGTCGCAAGGAGCATCCCGGTGAGCGCGACCCGGCGCGACCGGGCGGCCCCCGGCTGGTTACCCTTTCCGCCATGGATTCGACGCGACCCGGAGCGGCGTTCGGGACCCGAGGGCCGCTGAGCATACGAGGAACGGTGAGCGGGCGATGAGCGCCGAACGCGTCCCCGAGATCGACATCCACACCACCGCCGGCAAGATCGCCGACCTGGAGCGCCGCCGGAAGGAGGCGGCCCACGCCGGGTCCCAGCGGGCGGTGGAGAAGCAGCACGCCAAGGGCAAGATGACGGCCCGCGAGCGGCTGGCGGCCTTCCTCGACGAGGGCTCCTTCGTCGAGTTCGACGAGCTGGCCAGGCACCGGGCGACCGCCTTCGGCCTCGACCGCGAGCGCCCGTACGGGGACGGGGTCGTGACCGGGTACGGCACGGTCGACGGCCGGCCGGTCGCGGTGTTCGCGCAGGACTTCACCGTGTTCGGCGGCTCGCTGGGCGAGGTCTTCGGCGAGAAGATCGTGAAGGTCATGGACCACGCGCTCAAGACCGGCTGCCCGGTGATCGGCATCAACGACTCGGGCGGGGCGCGCATCCAGGAGGGCGTGGTCTCCCTCGGCCTGTACGCCGAGATCTTCAAGCGCAACGTGCACGCCTCCGGCGTGGTGCCGCAGATTTCGCTGATCATGGGCCCGTGCGCGGGCGGCGCCGTGTACTCTCCCGCGCTGACCGACTTCGTCCTGATGGTGCAGGAGAAGTCGCACATGTTCATCACCGGGCCCGACGTCATCAAGACCGTGACCGGCGAGGAGGTGACGTTCGAGGAGCTGGGCGGCGCGCACACGCACAACTCGAAGAGCGGCGTCGCCCACTACGAGGCGTCCGACGAGCAGGACTGCCTCGACTTCGCCAGGGCGCTGCTGTCGTACCTGCCGTCCAACAACATGGACGACCCGCCGGCCTTCGACCTCGAGGCGGACCTGGAGACGACCGACGAGGACCGCGAGCTCGACACGCTGATCCCCGACTCGGCCAACCAGCCGTACGACATGCACACGGTCATCGAGCACGTCCTCGACGACGGCGAGTTCCTGGAGATCCACGCGGGCTTCGCGCCGAACATCCTCGTGGGCTTCGGCCGGGTCGAGGGGCGTTCCGTGGGCGTCGTCGCCAACCAGCCGATGAGCTTCGCCGGCACGCTCGACATCGCCGCCTCCGAGAAGGCCGCCCGGTTCGTGCGCACCTGCGACGCCTTCAACATCCCGGTGCTGACCTTCGTCGACGTGCCGGGCTTCCTCCCCGGCACCGACCAGGAGTGGAACGGCATCATCCGGCGCGGCGCCAAGCTGCTGTACGCCTACGCCGAGGCGACCGTGCCGCTGGTCACCGTCATCACGCGCAAGGCGTACGGCGGCGCGTACGACGTCATGGGGTCCAAGCACCTCGGCGCGGACGTCAACCTGGCGTGGCCCACCGCCCAGATCGCCGTGATGGGGGCGCAGGGCGCGGTCAACATCCTCTACCGGCGCGAGCTGACCGCCGCCGACGACCCGGACGCCGCGCGGGCCCGTTTCGTCAGCGAGTACGAGGACACGCTGGCCAATCCGTATCTCGCGGCCGAGCGCGGCTACGTCGACGCGGTCATCCGGCCCTCGGACACCCGGGTCCAGATCGTCCGCGCGCTGCGCGCCCTCCGCTCCAAGCGGGCCGCGCTGCCCCCGAAGAAGCATGGGAACATCCCGCTGTGAGCAGCAGCGAGCCGTATCTCAGCATCGTGCGGGGGGACGCCACCCCCGAGGAGACCGCCGCCCTCGTCGCCGCGCTGGCGGCCCAGGCGGCGGCAGGGGCGGCGGCACGCGGCGCCCGGCCCACGCCGCCGCCGGCCACGGGAAACTGGAGCAACCCGGCACATCGGCTGCGCCCGGGGCTCCCGCACGGACCGGGAGCCTGGCGCCGGGCCTTCTTCCCCGGCGGCTGACGCCGCCTACCCTGCCATCCGCGACGACCACGGTCCGATTACATCGACGGAACAGGGTGTCAACTGGCTCAAGAGTTGGGACTATCTAGAAAGCGGGGGAATATAGTCAGCCGATCATCTAGTGACGAGTCCAGGAGGACACCATGGCCATCCCGGACTTCAGCGCACATGGCATTTCCGCCAAGTATGCCGTTCTCGTGGACGTCGGTTACCTTTACGCGGCCGCCGGTGAAGTTCTCTTAGGCGCCAAGGAGCGTAAGGAGTACCGCGTCGCCGCGGACGAGCTGATCCAGGCGCTGCAGAAGCACGCGGTCGACCGCATCCAGGGCGAGTTGCTGCGTGTCTACTGGTACGACGCCGCCCGTGACCGCGTGCCCACCGTGGACCAGCGTGTGATCGCCCAGCTGCCCTGGGTCAAGGTCAGGCTGGGCAACCTGAACGCCCGTGGCCAGCAGAAGGGCGTGGACGCGCAGATCCGCAGCGACCTTGAGGCTCTGGCCCGTCACCACGCCGTGAGCGACACCGTGCTGATCGCCGGGGACGAGGACATGGTGCCCGCCGTGGAGGCCGCGCAGGCGTACGGCGTGCGTGTCCACCTGTGGGGGGTCGAGCCGCCGTTCGGGACCAACCAGGCCGAACGGCTCGTCTGGGAGTCGGACACTGTCGAGATCCTGAGCGCCGACTTCCTGCGTCCGTTCTTCACCCGCGCCCCGGTGCCCGTTCCCGTGCCGCCCACGCCGTCGCCCGCCCAGGTCTTCGCGGGTCGTACGGTCAAGCCGATGCCGCCGAAGGCGCCCGCCGGTCAGGTCGCCAAGCTCGGCCCGGGCCGGCCCCGGGTGGAGGAGGTCGGCGAGCACGTGGCGCAGAAGTGGATACTGACCCGCGGCCGGGACAACATCCGCGACCTGCTGCCGGGCCCGCTGCTGCCCACGGTGATCGACACCGAGTTGCTCATCGAGGCCGAGAAGGAGCTCGGCCATTCTCTGCGGCCCTACCCTGAGGCACGCGTGTGGCTGCGCGACGGCTTCTGGGCCCGGGTCTACCGCGAGTTCGACCTCGGGGTCGGCATCTCCAGCAAGTGACGCCGGCGTCCGAGCCCGCGCGGAAGCACTCCCGGCTCAGTGCCCGGTCCCGTTCGAGGCACTCCCGGCTCAGTGCCCGGTCCCGTTCGAGGCACTCCCGGCTCAACCGCCCGGTCTCGCGCGAGGCGCTCCGGCTCGGTGCCCGGTCTCGCGCGAGGCTCCGCGCGACCACCGCGACGGCCGAGTCCGATTTCCGCCAGCCCGCCCCGGTGGCCAGCGCATAACGTCGTGTGCGTGACCAGACGACAGCTCGACTTCGACGCGTGCTACCTCGCCGTGTCCGCACGGGACTCCCGCTTCGACGGGCGTTTCTACACGGCTGTCACCACCACCGGCATCTACTGCCGCCCGATCTGCCCCGCCCGCACTCCCGCGCGGTCCAACGTGCGCTTCTACCGCCACGCCGCCGCGGCCGAGGCGGCCGGGTTCCGTCCCTGCCGCCGCTGCCGTCCGGAGCTCAGCCCCGGCGACCCCGGCTGGGACGTCCGGGCCGACCTGGTCGGACGCGCGCTGCGGCTGATCGACGACGGGGTGGCCGACGAGTCCGGCGTCGCCGGACTGGCCCGCCGGCTGCACGTGACCGAGCGGCACCTGCACCGCCTGTTCGCCGCCGAACTCGGCACCGGCCCGCTCGCCGTCGCCCGCACCAGACGGCTGCTGCTCGCCAAGCAGCTGCTCACCGAGACCACCCTGCCGATCACCGACGTCGCGTTCGCCGCCGGGTTCGGCAGTGTGCGGCAGTTCAACGCGGCCATGAAGGAGTCGTACGGCTTCGCCCCGGGTGAGCTGCGCAGGGCCGGCGGGCCGGTGCGGGGCGCGCACGGTCCGGTCGCCCTCACGACCGGCCTCACCCTGCGGCTCGGCCACCGGGAGCCGTACGACGCGCAGGCGGTGCTGCGTTTCCTCGCCGCCCGGGCGATCCCCTCGGTGGAGGCAGTCTGCCGGTCGGGGCCCGACGTGACGGCCTACACGCGCGCCGTCCCCGGCGGCTCGATCACGCTGCGGCCCGCCGCCGGCCACATCCGGCTCACCGTGCGGACCACCGAGACGCACCGGCTCTCCCGGCTGGTGGCGCGCTGCCGCCGCCTGCTCGACCTCGACGCCGACCCGGGGGCGGTGCGGGAGATCCTCGGCGGGACGTCGCTCGCGCCGCTGGTCGCCGCCCGTCCCGGGCTGCGGGTGCCGGGAGCGTACGACGGATTCGAACTGGCGGTCCGGGCGGTCGTCGGGCAGCAGATCTCGGTCGCCGGGGCCCGCACCCTGCTCGGCCGCATCGCCGCCCGGGCCGGCCTGCCCGCCGTCCCGGACGGGACGGGAGCCGGCCACGCCCCCGAGGCGGACCAGGTCCCGTCGCTGTTCCCCACGGCCGACCGGCTCGCCGCCGCCGATCTCGACGGGCTCGGGCTCACCACCCGCAGGGTCGCCACGATCAGGGCGCTGGCCGAGGCCGTCGCCTCCGGCGCGATCGACCTCGACGGCGCCGGCGACCCCGCCGACACCATCGCCGGGCTGCTGGAGATCCCCGGCATCGGCCCCTGGACGGCCGGTTACATCGCGCTGCGCGCGCTGCGCGACCCGGACGCGTGGCCCGAGGGCGACCTCGTGCTGCGCAAAACCATGGAACGGCTCGGCATCGCCCCGGACGAGACCGAGCGGTGGCGGCCCTGGCGCGCGTACGCCGCGCTTCATTTGTGGAGCCACGCATCCGACACCGCGGAAGGACGCGACAAATCATGATTGTCACGCAGACCCTGCCCACTCCCGTGGGTCCCCTCGCCATCCTCGCCCGTGACGGCGTACTCGTCGCCGCCGGCTTCACCGCCGACCCCCGCGAGATGTTCGCCCGGCTCTCGCCGTCCCTGCGGGCGCTTCCCCTGCGGGAGGGCGACCTCGGCGACGCCGCCGAGGCCGTACGGGACTACCTCGACGGGAAGGTCGACGCGCTCGACCGGATCCCGGCCGAGCAGCCGGGCACCCCGACGAGACAACGCCTGTACGAGGCGCTGCGCGCCGTGCCCGCCGGGACCACCGTGTCGTACGCGCAGCTCGCGGAGAAGGCGGGGCTGCCCAGGACGGCCGCGCGGGCCGCGGGGTCGGCCTGCGCACAGAACCTGATCGCGCCGTTCGTGCCGTGCCACCGCGTGCTGCCCTCGACCGGCGGTTACGGCGGCTACTACTACGGCACGCCCGTCAAGGAATGGCTCCTCGCCCATGAGTCCCGCGCCTGACCCACACGTGGGAGCGGGGCGAGTCGCCCGGCGGGAGGACGGCCGATCCGTCACCCGGGGGACCCCGCCGCATGCGAGGTCACGTCTCCGAGGGACGCCCGCCCGCGAGCGGTCCGGCTACGCTGCCGCCGGTGCCATCGACGGACGGGAGCCTCCGGTGACCATCAAACTGGTGATCGCCGACGACCAGGCGATGATCAGGGCCGGGCTGCGGCTCGTCGCGGAGTCCGAGCCGGGGATCGAGGTCGCCGGGGAGGCGGCCGACGGCTTCGAGGCGGTGGAGGTGACCCGGCGGCTCCGGCCCGACGTGCTGCTGCTGGACATCGCGATGCCGCGGCTCGACGGAATCGGCGCGGCCAGGCTGCTTCTCGGCGATGCCCTGCCACCGAAGATCATCATGCTGACCACCTTCAACACCGGCGACAACCTGAAGGCCTCGCTGCGGGCCCGGGTGAACGGCTTCCTGCTCAAGACCTCGCCCCCGGAGCACCTGGTGGAGGCGGTGCGCGCCGCGGCGGCGGGCGCCGCGCTGATCGACCCCACGGTGGCCCCCCAGGTGATCGACGAGATCGCGGGCCTGCCCGACCTCGCCGCGCCGGCCGAGCTCGGCTCGCTCAGCGAGCGCGAGCTCCAGGTCCTGCGGATGGTCGCGCAGGGCCTGTCCAATCCCGAGATCGCCCGTGGTCTCGGCATCGGCGAGGCGACCGTCAAGACGCACGTCGCCCGTGTCCTGCACAAACTCCGCCTACGCGACCGCATCCAGGCGGTGGTCTTCGCCTACGAGGCCGGGGTCGTACGGCCGGGAGAGCGGCCCGGACCGTGCTGAGGCGACTTGCCCGCGGCTGGCGGCCCTCCCGCCTCGACGTCCTGCTCTCCCTCGCGGTGGCGGTCGCCGGGCTGGTGGAGTCGTTCGGCCGGCAGGGCCCCGAGCCGTGGCAGATCGCCGACCCGTTCGCGTACGCGGCGGGCGCGGTCGCCGCCGGGCTGGTGGTGCTGCTGCGGTCGATGTTCCCCGCGACCGGGCTCCTCGTGCTCACGGCCATCGGGTGGGCCGTGCAGGCGGCCGCCGGTCCCGGGTACTACGCGGCCTGGCACTTCTACTCGACGCTGATCCTCGTCCACACCGTGGCCGGCGCGGCCGAACCCCGCAGCCGGCGTGGGCTCGCGGGGCTCGGGTGCGTGCTGCTCGCCTACGCGCACCTGCAGACGCTGCAGAGCAACGACGCCGCCGAGATCCTCATCGGCGCGATCTTCGTCGGCGTCGCGTACGGCAGCGGCATCCTGCTGCGGCGGCAGATGGACCAGACCAGACGGCTGGCCGAGCAGGCGGCCCGGCTCGAGGCCGAGCGGGAGGAGCGGGCGCGGTGGGCGGTCGCGCAGGAGCGATCCCGCATCGCCCGGGAGCTCCACGACGTCGTCTCCCACAACGTGAGCCTCATGACGTTGCACGCGGGCGGGGTGCGCAGGCTGCTCGGGGACGACCGCGCCCGCGAGCGCGACCTGCTGCTCGCGGTGGAACAGGCCGGCCGCGAGGCGGTCGAGGAGCTCGGGCTGATGCTCGGCATGCTGCGCGACACCGGGGCCGCGCCACCCTCGCCGCAGGCCGGGCTCGACCGGCTCGACGAGCTGGTCTCCCAGGTGGCGGAGGCCGGTCCTGAGGTGCGCCTGCGTGTCACGGGCGAACCCCGGCCCCTGCCGGCGGGGCTCGGCCTGTCCGCCTACCGGGTGATCCAGGAGGCCCTGACGAACGTGCTGAAGCACGCGCACGCCACGAGGGTCGACGTCGTCCTCCGGTACGCGCCCGGCGAGTTGCGCGTGACCGTCGTCAACGACGGGGTGGGCGTTCACTCGGCGGGCACGGGAGGGCACGGGCTCATCGGCATGCGGGAGCGGACCGCGCTGCACGGCGGCGAGCTGTCCGCCGGGCCCACGCCGCAGGGGGGGTACCGCGTGCTGGCCGTCTTCCCGCTCCCCGGCTGAGCGCCTCATGCCCCCACTACGGTCCTCGCCGGGGCGTCGCCCGCCCACTCGTCGTCCGTCATGCGCAGCATCCTGAGCCCGATCACCCCGGCGCCGGCCAGGTAGAGCAGCCCGCCGACGATCGTGCCCACCGGGTAGATCGGCGCCGTCAGGATGCCGGCGAGCATCGCGAACGGCGCCCACCACGGCGTACGCCGGGAGTAGGCCAGCGCGAGCCCCAGCAGGAACAGCCCGAGCAGCCCGGCGAAACCGGGCACCTGGAACCCGAACGTCGCCCCCGGATCGGCGAACGCCTCGTCCCCGATCCGGGCTCCCTGCTCGGGCGGCAGGGCCCGCTCCAACCGGGCGTAGAAGAAGTCGCCGAGCATCAGCGCGGAGAAGTTGACGACGCCGAGCAGCGCCAGGCCGCCCGCGACGTGCCCGAAGAGCACGCCCTTGTGCCGGATCAGGTGGATCATGCCGATGATCCCCGGCACCAGCAGGACCCAGCTCCAGTGCAGGAGCGAGGCGCTGACCGACACCTGCTCGGGATGGCGGCCGTAGACGCCGACGGTGTCCCCGCCCTGCCGCAGCGCCGGGTCCGCGACCACCCCGGCGACGTAGACGAGCGGGGCGGCGACCAGGCAGAGCCCGGCCGCCGTCCGGCGGAAGGCGCGTGCGTCCGAAAGCACCGACATGGCAACTCCTCGTGTCCGGCCCGCCCCCTGTCGGGCGGGACCGGCACGGAGAGTAGGCAGGGACGTCCCGGCGGGTCGTCCCCCGCGGGGACGACCGGCGTTCCGCCGATCTCCCTACACCCGGCTCCCCACACCCAGCCGCGGCGCGTACGCCCGCGACGCGGACGCCACCGTGGCGGGGAGTCCCGGGGAGTCCTCCGGGGAGTCCCGGGGAGTCCTCCGGGGAGTCCCGGGGAGTCAGTTCTTGACGATGCTCTGGACCTCGCCGACGGGCACGTCCCTGGTGGCCGAGACCTGGATCGGGTCGTAGGCGAACGGGACGGCCTGGCCGCCCTGGTTCCCGTTGCCGACGACGTTCCAGACGCTCGTCACGGTCAGCGTGTAGACCTTGCCCGGCTGGTCGACGGAGGAGTGCAGGTAGACGACGCCGCACTCGGGTTTGCCCTCGCCCTCCTTGTCGGCGCCCTTCACGTACGGCTTGCCGGTGGCGCCGCATCCCTTGTCGTACACCTCGGCGCGGTCGGCGCCGGTACCGGATTTGATCACGAGGTGGTCCGGCGTCGCCGTGACGGTGGCGGACATGACCCCCGGCAGCGTGGCGGTGACGGACCGGGGCGCCGCCTCGGCTCCGTCCAGCCACACCCAGGTCCCCAGGTTGACGTAGCTCTTGACGTCCGGACTCAGTTTGATCTTCGGCTCCGGCACGGTCAGCGCGGCCCGGGCGATCTGCATGAGCTGTTCCAGCGTGATGCCCCCGGCGGGGGTGGTCCCCTCGGGCACCCAGACGAGCGGCTCCAGCCCGGCGGCGCACGCCGGCCCGTCCGGGTTGCCGGCGTCGTAGGCGACGCCCCACCACTTGCCCTTCTCTCCGATCTTGTCGCCGAACTTGTCCAGGTTCACGTCGTAGTCCAGCCCCGCCTCCACCGCCTGCTTCTTCTGCTGGGCCTGGAGGTTGCGCATGTCGTCGGCCGACGAGTTCGGCTCGTACCAGCAGGGGCGGGGCATCCGGTAGCCGTCGCTCTTGCCGCCGAGCCCGTTGCCGGACAGGCCGATCTTGGAGTTGGTCAGCCTGACCCCGGCGGTGTTGCCGTACTGGAACGCCTCGCCGTGCGGCTTCCCGTCCGGGTCGTCGGCGGCGGCCGGGGGCACGCACACCGTGAGCATGCCGCAGGCCAGCAGGGACGTCACCGCGATCGTCGTTCTGCTGCTCATCGCTGGCACTCCTTCGCGAGCTCGTCCGGGTAGTCCGCGTGGCGGTAGAGCCGGATCCGCCAGACGCCGTCGTCGCCGCGCCCCAGGCCGGCGGTCTGCAGGTAGACCGCGCGCGGGCGTTTCAGCCAGGCGGGCTGACGGGCCAGCGCGGTGCCCTCCTGGTCGGTCAGCCGCACGCCGGTCAGGTCGACGCAGCCGTAGGCCTCCGCTCCGCGTCCCATCAGCGCGGGCACCCGCAGGGCGTAGAGCTTGGCGACGCCCCGGGCGGACTGCCTGTCGTCGAGGAATCCGCGCACCCAGGTGACGGCGTCCTGGTAGGCGGACGACTCGGCATCGATGCCCTTCACGTACGAGCGGTCGCCGCCGGAGGTGCCGACGGCCCGCCACTGGGCCGTGAAGTCACGGGCGAACGCCTTGATCACGGCCGATCGCACCGGGTCGGGCTCGTCCGGCCACTCGATCTCGACGGTCAGCCCGGACGCCGCCGTGATCGCCTCGGTCCCCGGCGGGCGGGCGGGCGTCCCGGGCGCCGTCGCCGCGGCCGGCTCGGCGCCGCCACCGGGGGTGAAGCCGCGGTCCGCGTCCGGCGGGGCGCACGCCGACAGAAGCAGCACGCAGGCCGGCAGAAGCAGCGCGCGGGCCGGGGCGAGCAGCGCGGCCGCCGCCGTGGCGAGTCCTGGACGCATCAACGGGGTCCTCCGCAGTACGCGATCCCCCGCCGCTGCCGCCCCCGTCGCTGCCACCCTAGAAAGGGCCGTCGCCGACGAGCCAGCGCTATGCGCCGATCGGCATGATTCGGAGGGTGACGTCCCGGGCATTGGGGCTCCGATCAGGCGAGACGTGAGGTTCTGAGGTCCGGGGAGACGGTGCGGCGCCAGTCGGGCAACAGCTCGTCGATGAGCGCCTCCGTCTCCGGCGCCATCCCGCCGCCGTACGGGTGCGAGGTTGCGCGGCGCAGCAGGCCGTCGACGACCGCCCGCAGCCGGACGGGCTCCCCCGTGGCGTGCGCCGCCCGGAGCAGGTCGCGCCACAGCCCCTCGTCGTCGGCCGCGAGCAGCAGCCCGGCCCGGGCCGCCGCCACCGCGCCGTGCGGGTCGTGGCGGGCCAGCCTGATCTCGCACAGCGCGTGGGCGGCGTCCGCCACCCAGGCCGTCACGTCGTACTCCAGGGGGTCGGCCGCCAGCCAGGCGTACCGGTCCGGCGGCCTGCCGTTCAGCAGCGGGCCGCGCACCAGCTTCAGCGCACGCTCCAGCAGGCCGGCCTCCACGTCACCGGCGCCGAGCGTGGCCGTGCCGGATCCGGCGCCGCCGGGTGCGGCGGTCTCGGCCCACTCGCCGGCCTGCCGTACGAGGTCCTGGAAGAGCCGCCAGTCCGTACGGATCTCCGGCCCGAGCCGCAACCGCCCGGACCGGTCGAGGAAGAGGTGAGGGCGGCCCTCGGAGTCGCGCCCGAGCCACTCGGCGACCCGCGCGATCGTGGCGTCGCGCACCGCGAGCTGCACGCCGCGCGGCCACAGCACGCCGGCCAGTACGGCCGGGTGGACCCCGTCCGGGTGGGTGGCCAGGTAGACGACGAGTTCGTGGGCGAGGGCCGCCCGGCCCTCTTCGAGCGGGTTCACCGGACTGATCTCGATCGGGCCGAGGACGCGGACCTCGATGGAGGGCGGCTCCTCGCTCAACCGCTCGGTGAGCGGGGTGAGCGGCTCGCCCTCCTGCTGCCGGGTCGTGTCGAACAGGCCGACCACGGCGTCGTAGTGCCGCCGCGGCAGCAGGTGGGCCTCGATGTCCAGGCTCAGCGCGTCCACCCGGGCCCGGCCGTCGTCGGTGACCTCCCACGTCCAGGTGGCGTGCGGCACCTCGCCCGCGATCACGAAGCCGCAGGCCGTACGCCTGCCCTTGCCGAGCAGCGCCAGGCGACGCGCCTCGTCCTCGTCGGGGCGGATGGCCGACAGGAGGTAATGCGGGGTGTGGGCGGGGTCGGCCACCCGGCTGTGGACGCGGCCGGTCAGCACGTCGCCGTCGTACCGGGCACGCTCCTCGAACTCCGGCAGCACCGCGGCCAGGCTGCCCGCCGTCCTGATCCGCTCGGGCGCGAGCAGGGTCAGCTCCTCGCCGAAGCCGACGAGCGTGATGCGCATCTGGTCGGACCACCGGTTGGTCGCCAGTTCGACCGCGAGCGCCGACAGAGCGGCGACGGTGTGCGCCCCGGTGATCGCGATGACCCCGTGCGCGGCCTCCAGGTCGACCAGCACCCGGCCGCCCTGCCCGGTGCCGAGCGAGACCAGCCCGGGATAGGGCGCGGGCACCCCGGCCAGCGTGTGCTCGTCGATGCGGCGTCCCTCGTGGGCCGGAAGACGCCAGACCTGCCCGTCGTCGCAGGACTCCCACGGCTCGGGCGCGTCCTGCTCCGCCGGGTGGATCCACAGGTCGAGGCCGCGGTTGGACAGGTGGACGGCGTAGATCGTCGGAGGGCGCCGGCCGGCGTCGGCCAGCAGGCGGCCGAGCAGGCGCAGGCCGATGTCGAGCATCCGGCTGCCGGGGGCGTCGGCACCCAGACGGATCGCGACCTCGGCCTCGGCGGCGTCCCCTCGTGGCCGGGCGATGCGCCGTCCGAAGGCCCGGCGCCACAGCTGCTCCCGCCGCCTGCGGCCGAGCAGGGCCAGCAGCCCCGCCGCCGCCAGCGACGACGCCGCCAGGTAGTCGGCGAGGACCGGCCCGCCCTGCCGCTCTCCGGGCTCCTCGTCGGCGGTCAGGTGACCGCCCGTGTCCGACGACGGCACGGACGGCGCCGCGGAGGGCCGCGTGGACGGCTGTGTGGACGGCTGCCCGGCGGCGTGGCCCGCCCTGGCCTGGGCGGTGGAGGGCTCAGCGGACGGCTGCCCGGCGGCATGCCCACCCGAGGTCGTGACCTCCGCCGTGGGCCGCCCGTGCGCCGGCGGCTGCGCCGTGGGAGGTGCCTCCCGCGCCGTCTCGGCCACCCCGGCGGGCTGGGCGGTGGTCGTGCCGACCGGACGCGGCGTCGGCGCCGACCGAGCGGTGGCGGGCGTGTCCGTCGCGTCGCCGGCCCGGCCGGCGCGCTCCGACGGGGTGTCCTGCGGCATCGCGGGCGGCGGCAGCACGATCCCCGGTTTGCTCGGCTCGGGCGTCGCCCTGCCCCGCTCGTGGCCCGCGTCCCCCGGCCGGGCGGTGGGGTCGCCCTGCCCCTGGTCGGGCCGTGTGGTGTCCGCGTCACCGCCCGCCTGGCCGTCCGCCGTGGCGTCCGCCGTGCTCCCGGTGTGCGAACCGGCGGTGGGACGCGAGTCCGGCGTCGTGCGCCGGTCCTCGGCCGCGCCCTGGTCGGCGTGGCCGCCGCCGGTCGCCCCTCCCCCGGCGTACCGGGTGTCGCCGTCGAGCTCGGCCGGCGCGTGGCGGTGCTCCTTCAGGATCTCCGGCCGGTCGTCGTCGACCGGCACGACGTGGACGTTCCTGGCGTCGTCCGGCATGTCGAGCACCCAGCCGGGACGGATGAGGTCGGCCATGTGCAGCCGGCTGCCGTCGGGCTGCTCCTTGTGCTGGTTGAGCCGGTAGATCTCCGGATAGCGGCGCCCGTCGCCCAGGCACTTCTCCGCGATCTCCCACAGGCTCTCGTGGTGGCGTCCGTGCGGAGGCTGCACCACGTAGACCTTCTTGACCTCCCTCGCGTGCAGGGCCGGACGCTCCGCCTCGGCCTGCGGCACCGGCGCCGACAACGCCGCGACCTGCGGCCGGATCGGGGCCGGGGCGCCCGCGCGGGCGATGGGCACCGCCACGGCGGCCGCGGTGAACAGCAGCAGCACGGCGGAGACCAGGCGGTTCGCGAGCGCCTGGGTGCCCCCCGACAGCGGCACCCGGGCCGGCATGCCGACCCGCCGCAGCCCCGCGTAGACCTCGACGACCACGCACAGGAACAGCTGCAGCCAGGCCAGCCACACCAGGAGGATCAGGATCGCGATGATCGTATCGGGGCCGACCTGACTGGTGAACAGGTCCGCGTTCAGCAGATCGCCGCTGATGGGCGGACCGGCCAGCCGGAGCAGCGCGTACGGCACGCCGCCCACCAGACCCACCAGCGCGACCAGGGCCCCGAGGCCGGCGAGGACGTCCCCGGCCGTACGCCGGGTGCGCAGCCGTACGGGCCGGTCGTCGTGCCAGTGCTCGGGCGCCCGCTGCGGCCCCAGCACGGACGGCAGGCCCTCCGGGCGCGGGCGGGGGCCCCGCCCGGGCGTGCCACCCGCCGGGGCCTCGGTGCCGGAACCCCGCTGCGCTTCGCGCTCGAACCCCCGCCGCGCCTCGCGTCCAGAAGGCCGTTGCGTTTCGCGCTCGAACCCTCGCCGCACGTCGCGCCCCTGACTCCGCTGAACCTCGCGCTCGGGCCCCCGCTGTACCTCGCGTTCGGGCCCCCGCTGGGTCTCGCGTTCGGGCCCCCGCTGGGTCTCGCGGAGGAACTCCTCCCGCCGCCCGCCCGGCGGCCGCGTCCCTGTCATGCCTCTCCCGGATCAGGGGCGGCCGTGGCCTCCGCCTCCATGTCCGAGCCGGCGAAACCCAGCGCGGCAAGGAAGAAGGCGTTCCAGTGGACCGACACCGCCACGGTGACGTCCGCCTGGCCGCCGCCCACGGTGCACTCGGTCATGCGTACGCCGTCGGCCTGCTGGTTGGCCGTGATCTCCTCGGCCGGGCCGCACACCGCGCTCTCGTCGGCGAGCAGCCGCACCTGACCGGTGGCCCGCAGGGTCTCGACGTCGATCTGGTCGGCGGCGGCGCGGGCGGCCTGCTCGGCGATGTCCGCGGCCTTCAGCCGGGCGTTCATGGCGGCCCCGCCGTCGACCAGCAGCCCGGCCAGCAGGAACACCACCCCCGAGAACAGGACCACGAACACCGACATGGAGCCCCGCTCTCCCGGCCCCCCGCCTGCGGCGGCGCGCGTCGTACGCCTGCCTGCCACAGGCCCCACGGGGGTGTGCGGCGACGGCGCCGCGCCTCGGGCCCGACGCGGAGCGGTCCCGCGGTCGCGCGGACGCCGACCACACCGCGGGGAGACGGAAGCCGGAGAGCCGGGGCACGGACGCGGCGGGGTCACTGCACCCTCCGATACCGTTCGAGCGGCACTACCGAGGCGCCCGACATCTGCTTGGTGGCGCCGAAGCCGAGGAAGTCGAGGTTGAGCTCGCAGGTCACGGTCGCCCGCACGAAGCCGTCCATCTTCCACTCACTGCCGGACATGCTGACCTGCGGCGAGCAGTCGCCGGAGAGCGCGGCCTCGGCGGCCTCCTTCGCGGCCGACTCGGCCTCCGCCTCGGTGCGCTGCACGGAGGCCGCCCGGGCGGCGTCCCGCGCGGCACCGTTGACCTCGCCCTGGGCCTCCACGATCCGGCCCGCGCCGACGAGGAACAGCAGGAAGAGCAGGAAGAGCGGGGCCAGCATGACCGTCTCGGCCGTCATCGACCCGCGTTCCCCCGCGTGCGTTCCCCAGCCGGCGCGCCCCCGGCCAACGGGGCCCCTGCCGCCGGACGGTCCGGATATGCCGAGCCCGCCTGGCACACCGAACCCGCCGGGCACACCGAACCCGCCGGGCACACCGAACCCGCCGGGCACACCGGGCGGCCCGAGCACGCCGGGCTCGCCGGGCGGGGCGGATTCGGGCGAGGTCCGGGTCATTCGCAGCCGTCCGAGCCGTCGTCGGGACGGAAGCACTCGATGGGCCCCCCGAAGCGCGAGGTGATCGTGAAGGTCATCTCGGGCAGCAGCGGCACCACCTGGACGGCGCTGCCGGTGATCTCCACCCCGCGCTGGTCGCCCTGCTCCCAGGCCTTGGCCTGGGCGTTCTTCAGCAACTGCGGCCCGATGGCCTGCACGATCTGCCGTGCCTTGCCCTCGGCCGCCTCCTGCCAGCCGTCGGAGCCGCCCGCACGGGCGATGCGCGCGCCCTCCCGCGCGGCGGCGTCGGCGACCTGGCGGCCGTGGAACCAGAGCGTGACCTGGACGATCAGCAGCACGACGGCGAGCACGACCGGCATGAGCATGGCGAGCTCGATCACCGTGGCGCCCCGCTCGCTCCTCTGGCGTCCCGAAGCCCGCCCGCCCTCGACGGCCAGCACGCCCTCCGCACACCGCGCGGGGGTCGCGGCGCGCGCGTTCGTCACTCCCGGCATGGTCGCCATACCCGGGTCGCCACGCCCATGCCGGTCACTCGCCGCCACCGCCGCCGGCACCACCGCCGCCGCCACCACCGCCGAAGCTGTTCTGGAGGTCGGACTGCTTCTGTTCGACCAACTGCTTGATCAGCGTGGCCAGGCCGAGCGCGACTCCGGCGATGATGGCGGTGATGATCACCCATTCGACCGCGGAGGCTCCCCTGGACGGAGCGTTCCTGGCGCGGTCCAGCCGTACGTGGAGCACGGCGATCAAATAGTGGAACCAGAGCATCAGGCCCCCAACATCTTCATGGCTGCGGGAAAACTGAGGAAGATCACGAAACCCGCGCACAGCAGGAGCTGGGCGACGAGCATCGACTGGGACCGTTCGCCCGCCTTGCCCTCGACCTCCGCGAGTTCGCGGCGGCGCAGGGTGGCGGCGCGGGCGGTGAGCGAGGCGCGGACCTTGGCGCCGTCGTCGGCGACGAGCCCGAGCGCGGCCGACAGGTCCCGCAGCTCGTCCACGTTGATCTCGTCGCCGAGCTGGCCGAGGGCCTGCCAGGGGGTGATGCCGACGATCCGGGCGTTGGCCAGAGCCTCGCGGATGCGCTCCATCGCCCAGTTGGAGCCGGGGGCGGGCCCGGCCCCGTTGACGGACGCGGCGCCGTTCAGTGCCCCGGGCGTGGTGACGGGACTGCCGACGGCGACCGCCATCATCAGCGCCTCGGGCACGCCCCGCCCGCCCGCGAGGTTCATCGACACGAGGTCGAGGAAGGCGCCCACGGCGTGCCGGAAGTCCCGGCGCCGTACGGCGGCGTCCCGCCGGATCTGCGCGTCGGGCAGCAGGAAGAAGATCACGCAGACGACGAGGGCCGACCAGAGCGGCACCTGCACCGAGACGCCCCACCCCATCAGCGTGAGCCAGCCGACGAGGATCGGGAACGCCAGCAGGCCGGAGACACCGAGCAGCAGCTTGGTCGCGAGGAACCCCTCGAAGGACTTGCCGAGAAGCGCCAGGTCGGCCTTGACGGACCGCGCCTCCCACCCCCGCGCCGCGTAGAACCGGGCCAGCCGCAGGCCGAGCACGCGGCGGAACTCGCTGACGTCCTCCTCGGGCGCGATCAGCGGCGCCCGCGGCACGCCCTCGCCGTCACGGGCCTGGTCGAGCGCGGCGAGCCGGGCGGTCAGGCCGGGCCGGGGCGGGAACAGCGCCCGCAGCAGCAGGAAGAGCCCGAGGCCGAGCACGGCTCCGCAGAGCACTGTTTCGATCACGGCGCCCTCCGTCCGTCCGCGAGATCACGGATGGCATCGCGCCCGGTGGACGGCGGATGCACGATCACGTCCTTGTCTTTGGCGGGGGGTGGGGGGCGGTGGTAGGGGGCCAGGATCCGGGCCGGCTTGTCGAACCGGGCGAGCCGCCGCATCCAGGCGAATCCGGCGCCGAACAGGCCCGCCACCACGACCAGCACGGCCTGGCCGAGCACGGAGTTGTACTCCTCGACGTACGAGCGGTTGAAGACGACCAGCGCGGCGGCGAAGGCGAGGGCGGTGCCGACCACGATCTGCACGCTCTTGCGGGTGGACCTGCGCTCGGCCTCCACGCGCCGGCGCATGTCCAGCTCCTCGCGCGCGGAGACCGCCAGGGCCGAAAGCACGTCGCGCAGACCGGGCCCGCGCAGCCGCGAGTTGAGGATCAGCGCCGCCACCACGAGGTCGGCCGAGGGGTCGTCCAGCTCGTCGGCGAACATCCGCAGCGCGTCGGCGAGCGGCATCCGCGTGTGCAGCCGGTCGACCAGGGCCCGCAGGTGTGGTCGCAGCGTGGGGGCCGCGGCCCGGATCGACGAGGGGATGGCCTGTTCGAGCCCGGCCGCGCCGGCGATCGTGTCGCGCAGCGACTCCGTCCACGCCGCCAGGCCCTCCAGGCGCCGCATGGCGGCCCGCTCCTCCGCCGCGCCGCCGGTGAAGCCCCGCCAGGCGAGGACCAGCAGTACGGCTCCCGCCGCGATGACCGGCCAGCCGGTCACCACCAGCACCACGACACCGGTGACCGCCGCGATCGCCGAGCGCGTGGACAGGGCGCGCAGCAGGCGCATCCGCTCGGCCCTGCCGTCGGGACCGGCCGGCCGGGGGCGCAGGCCGTACAGCGCCAGGGCGAGCAGGAAGAGCCCGCCGCCCGCCGCGGCGCCGGCCAGCAGCACCAGGGGGTCGAGGACGCCGGGAGGCAGCAGGCCGCTCATCGCCACGCTCCCCGCGCCGGGTCGTACCCGTGGGCGGCCAGTTCGTCCGCGCAGGAGATCGGGGCGTGCGGCATCAGGTGGTCGCCCGCCATGGCGAACACCTCCGAGGACAGCACGCGCCCGTCGCAGCCCGTGACCTCCCGGACGCTGGACACGTAGCGGCGCAGGGTGCCTCCCCGGTGGTAGTCGTTGCGCTTCTCGATGAACACCACGAAGTCGATGGCCCCGGCGATGAGCATGTGGGTGGCCTCGATCGGCAGCCGTTCCTCGGCCTGCAGCGCGTACGTCGCGATGCGGTTGAACACCTCCATGCTGGAGTTGGCGTGGATCGTCGACAGCGACCCGTCGTTGCCCTGGGTCATCGCGTTGAGCATCGTGACGATCTCGTCGCCCAGCACCTCGCCGACGATCACCCGCGAGGGGTTCATGCGCAGCGACCGCCGGACCAGCTCGGCCATCGTGATCTCGCCCTGTCCCTCGGAGTTGGGCAGGCGGTGCTCGAAGGCGACGACGTTGGGGTGCAGCTCGGGGAACTGGTCGAGCCCCAGCTCCAGCGCGCGCTCCACCGTGATCAGCCGCTCGTGTGTCGGGATCTCGTTGGCCAGGGCCCGCAGCAGCGTGGTCTTCCCCGCGTTCGTCGATCCCGCGATCATGATGTTCTTCCGCGCGGCCACCGCGGCCGTGAGGAACCGGCCCAGCTCGGGGGTGAGCGTGCCGTTCCCGACGAGGTCGCTGAGGAACACCTTGCCGAGGCGGGCGCGGCGGATCGACAGCGCCGGCCGCACGGTGACGTCCATGACGGCCGACAGGCGGGAGCCGTCCGGCAGGCGCAGGTCGAGCTGCGGGTTGGCGGTGTCGAAGGGCCGCGACGACAGGCCCGAGTACGCCGCGAGGATCTGGATCAGCTCGACGAGCTCCTCGTCGGTCTCCGCGACGGGGTCGTGCATGAGCTCCTGGCCGTCGGCGTAACCGACGAAGACCCGGTCGCAGCCGTTGATGTCGATGTTCTCGACCTCGGGGTCGTCGAGCAGCGGCTGCAGGCGGCCGACGCCGAACAGCGCGGCGTGGATGCCCGCCGCCAGCGCCTCCTCCTCCTCGGCCGTGGGCGGGGTGCGGCCGACGCCGATCTCGCTCCGCGCGTGCTCCTCCAGCACCTGCGCGATCAGGGCCCGGGCGAACTGCCGCTCGTCCTCCCCCGACATCGGCGGCACGCCGCTCGCCTGGTCGAGCCGCCGCTGGTGCGCCAGCCGGTCGCCGACCTCCTGCCGGAACCGCTTCACCAGACCGTGGTCGATCGGCCGCCGCTGGGAGTTCACGACCGCACCTCCGGCTCCCTGTTCGCCGTGTTCGCCGTCCTGATGACGGGCGGCGCCGCCGCCGTGTCGCCGCCCGCGGCCGGCTGCGCGGCCAGGCGCGTGGCCAGTTCCCTGGCCGTACGGATCAGAAGGCTGCGGTCGAGCCGCCCGCCCCACTGCCCGCGCAGCAGTTCGGCGCCCTTCGGGTCGTACGCGAGGCCGCCGACGAAGGCGACGTCCCAGCCGGAGACGATGCGCCTGATCTCCTCCAGCGACGACCGGTACGACCGGGGGTCGGCGATCACCACGACCCCGACCTTGCGCCCGATGAGCGACAGCCGTTCGCGCAGGTGGGCGACGTGGTCGAGGCTGGCCCGGGTGAACAGCACCACCTGGTCGGCCTCGGCCACCAGGTCGCCGATCTGGGGATGCAGCCCCAGCCGGCCGCAGTCGGCGAGCACGTCGGCCTGCGGCAGGGCGGCGAACGCCCGGCCGAGCGGGCCCCACAGCCAGGTGAGGCCGGCCGCCTGCTCGCCGTTGGTCAGGCCGGCCAGCACGTCGAGGCCGCCGACGAGCCGCTGTGTGTGCTCGTAGATCAGCTCCGCGTGGAGCCCGCGCCGCGCGACCGCGCCGAGGCTGAGCAGGCCGCGCCCGGGGTTGAGCACGCTCCCGTCGTCGCCGGGCAGCCGGTAGGCGAGGTCGCCGCCGGAGGGGTCGCACTCGGCCAGCAGCACCGGGCGTGGCCACACGGCGCCGAGGGCGGTCGCCGCGGTGGTCACGCCGGGCGCCCCCTTGTCGGCGGCGAGCACGATCAGCGCCACGTCACTTGACCCCCGGGAGCGTGATGAGGGCGATCTCCCCGCTGGAGGCGTACTGGGCGACGGCGGGCGCGATCGACGTGTCAACGACGACCGTGACCAGCCCGCCGCCCGAGCGCCCGGAACCCACGCCGTGGACGCGGGCGGCGGTCGCAAGCACCTTCTGCTGGGCGGCGGCCGACCCGCGGCCGGCCGCCGGCACGTAGATCACCTGGACGACGTCGCCGCTCCTCAGGTCGGCCGGCATCTGCCCGGCCTTGAGCGACAGGCCCACCTTGGCCTTGCCCGGTCCGACCTGGTCGGTCGTCTTGGCGGTCATCGGCTCGGTGAGCAGTGTGCCCGGCAGCAGCGTCACCCGGGCGTACGTCGTGGCCACCTGGTCCTTGAACCGCCAGGGGACGTAGTCGACGCCGGTGTCGGCGATCTGCACCTCCTGCATCGCGGACAGCGGGATGAGCTGCCCGGCCCCCACCTGCTGGGTGATCCGCACGGCCGAGACGCGGTCGCCGCTGCGCATGACGAGCAGCGTGGTGGCCAGCGCGCCGCCCAGGATGAGGAGGACGGCGAGCGCGGCGAGCGCGGGCTTGCGCTCCCTCGGCGGGACGGGCAGCTTGCGCACGGCCGGCCCGGACAGGCCGGGCCGTGCGGGTGCCCGGCCGTCCTGCGACGTCTTCTCGCTGATCCTCATGGGTGGGGGACTCCCAGGGATGAGGGCGCCCTTCTGTTTTCGGGCCGCTCGAATTTATTTACGGTCTTGCCGTTTGTTGCGAATTCACTCCATTATGGCCAGCTTGCGCCGCCATAAGTGCCCTGATGCGCGACCCATGCTTATCCGTTAGGAATACGCCTGTCAACGGGAGTCGATCTATCGCCATATCGACACAAGGCTTTACTCTCACGATATTTCGTGATAGTACGTATGCACTTCTTTCCCAGTTGTCACAGCATTCACACTGTTCGTGCTATTGCGGACGGCACGCAAGCGGATCCGTACGCGGAAGGACTCTCCCGGCGGTGACGTCGAAGTGTGCCATGACAGGCACCTTTACGTATTCCGGAAAATGCCCAGATGAGCGCGGGTGGCCCGGCTACGGTGTCTCCGCAGGGCCGCACCCGGAGATCTTCACGGGAACGCGCCGGGATGAAACGCTTTCCGCGAGGCCGCCGTACAACCGCCTTCTGGGAGTTCGCGCATGCGGATAACGCTCACCGTGGTCGGCGAGGACGGCCGTCGCGACGTGCTGGTCGAGGGCGACGAGAGCACCACTGCCGCCGCCCTCGCCGCGGCGCTCGCCGGTCTGCTCGACGGCGCCACCGCCCGGCCGGCCAACGTCGTACGGCTCCCGCACGCCCGCGCGCCGTACGACCTGGACCGGGACCGGCAGGCGCGGCCCCCGGGCGAGGTGAAGCTGTGGGTCGACGGCCGGCCGATCGACCCGGACGCGCCCGTGTTCGGCCTGCTCAGGGATGGCGACCTGGTCTCCGTGGACGGCCACGCCGCCGTGGCGACGGTGACCGAGGAGCCCGGCGGGCAGGCCGAGCTGCGCGTGGTGGGCGGGCCCGGCGCGGGAGCCGTCCACCGGATCGGGTTCGGCGCGCACACGATCGGCGCCGACCCCGCCTGTGCGATCTCCGTACCCGACCCGCGGATGCCGCCGGTCGCGCTGGTGGTGCGGCTGGCCCCCGGCACGGCCACCGTGGAGCCCGCGACACCCGCGACCTCCGGCGGCGACCCGGTGGCCCGGCTGGAGGGCGAGCCCCTCACGAAGGCGGTGCCGTGGCCGGCCTCGGGCATGCTGGCCTGCGGCGGCTCCGTGTTCGCTCTGGGCCCGGTCCTGCCGCCTGACGCCCACCTCGACGCGCTGCCGGACGGCGGGCTCGCCTACAACCGCCCACCGCGCCTGCAGCGGCCGGAGCGGCAGCGGCGGTTCACGGTCCCCGCCGAGCCGAAGCGGGGCGAGGGCATGCGGCTGCAGCTGCTGGCCGCGCTGCTGCCCGCCGTCCTCGGTGTGGTCATGGCCGCCGCCACCGGCACGTGGTACTACCTGCTGATCGCGTTCATGACGCCGCTCATCATGATCGGCCAGTGGGTGAGCGACCGCAGGCACGGCAGGAAGAAGCACCGCCGGGCGCTCAAGGCGTACCGCGAGCGGCTGGCCGCCTTCGAGGAGGAGGTGGCCCGCGCGGTGCGGCAGGACGAGGAGGCCAGGCGCGGCGGCGCGCCCGACCCGGCCGAGGTGCTGCTCACCGCGACCGGCCCGCGCCGCCGGCTCTGGGAGCGCCGGGTGCACGACCGCGACGCGCTGCGGCTGCGCGTGGGACTGGCCGACCTGCCCGCTGACCTGGAGTTCGAGCCCGAGAGCGGCACGCCCCAGGACGTCCCCCGCCGGGAGCCGCCCCCCTGCCACGACGTCCCGGTCGCGCTGGTCATGCGGCGTCTCGGCGTGGCCGGGCTCACCGGCCCGAGGGACGTGGCGCTCGGCTGCGCCCGCTGGCTCGTCGGCCAGGCCGCCGCCCTGCACAGCCCGCGCGACCTGGCCGTCGTGGTGCTGTCCGCCAACGCCGACGGCGCCGGGCAGTGGGGCTGGGTGCGCTGGCTGCCGCACTGCGCCCCGGACGCCGCCCGCGGGGGCGCCCTGTCGTCCGACTGCGCCGCGCTCGTCGGCGCCGACCCCGAGGCCGCCGCCCGCAGGGTCGCCGAGCTCGCCGCCCTGGTGACGGAACGGCTCGACGCCGAGAACGGCTCGGGGCCCTACCCGGGGGTGCCGCGCGGCGCCCGCCTGTCCGGCGGCCCGGCCGGCTGGGACGACCTGGGGCGCGCGAGCGGCAACCGGCCCGCCGAGCCGGCCTTCGCGACCTACGACGAGCGGCCCTTCGACGTGCTCGTCGTGCTCGACGGCGCCCAGGTGCTGCGCGGCCTGCCCGGCATGCCGCAGGTGCTGCGGCAGGGCCCGCGTGCCGGGGTCTACACGCTCGCGATCGACGACGACGAGCGGCTGCTGCCCGAGGAGTGCGCGACGGTCGTGTCCTGCGACCGCGACGGCGGTGTACGCCTCCACGGCGGCGGGCTCGACCCGATCACCGGCATCCGCGCCGACCAGGTCTCGCCGTCCTGGGCCGAACGCCTGGCCCGCGCGCTGGCCCCGCTGCGCGACGTGAGCCGCGACGACCCCTCGGCCGCCCTGCCCGACGCGGTCCGCCTGCTCGACCTGCTGGAGGCGCCGCTCGACCCCGCCGCGCTCGCCGAGCGGCAGGGCCGTACGACCCGGGCCCTGATCGGCGTGGGACCCGACGGGCCGTTCGAGGTGGACCTGAGCAGAGACGGGCCGCACGCCCTGGTCGCGGGCACGACCGGCGCGGGCAAGTCGGAGCTGCTGCAGACGCTGATCTGCTCCCTCGCCGTAGCCAACCGGCCGGACGAGATGACGTTCGTGCTCATCGACTACAAGGGCGGGGCGGCCTTCAAGGAGTGCGTACGGCTCCCGCACACGGTCGGCATGGTGAGCGACCTCGACGGCCACCTGACCCAGCGAGCCCTGTCGTCGCTGGCCGCCGAGATCCGGCGCAGGGAACGCCTGCTGCTGGACGCGGGGGCCAAGGACATCGAGGACTACCAGCGGGCCCGCGGCGCCACCTGGGTGCTCGGCGCGGGCGGCGTCCTGCGGGCGCGCGGCGGCGGCATCTTCGCCGCGCCGGTGCCGGAGGCGGCCGGGACCAGGGAACTGCCGCCGCTGCCCCGGCTCGTGCTGATCATCGACGAGTTCGCCGCCCTGGTCGCGGAGCTGCCCGACTTCGTCGAGGGGCTGGTCGACATCGCGCGCAGGGGCCGCTCGCTCGGCATCCACCTGATCCTCGCCACCCAGCGGCCCGGCGGCGTGGTGACCGCCGACATCCAGGCCAACACCTCGCTCAGGATCGCGCTGCGGGTCACCGACGCCACCGAGTCCAGCGACGTCATCGACGTGCCGGACGCCGCGCACATCTCACGCACGACGCCGGGCCGCTGCTACGTGCGGGCGGGCTCCGCAGCGCCCGTGGCGGTGCAGACCGCCAGGATCGGCGGCCGCACACCCCAACCGCGGAGTGCGGGGGCGGCCGACGCCGGGGAGACCGTGCGGGTGCTCGATCTGCCCTGGCAGGAGCTCGGACACCCGCTGCCCGCCCCGCCCGCCCAGGCCGCGGACGGCACCGATCTGGCCCTGCTCGTGGACGCGCTGCGGGAGGCCGGGAGCGACATGCCCCGTCAGCCGAGCCCGTGGCTGCCGCCGCTGCCCGGCCAGGTCGTCCTCGGCACCGGGACCGCGGACTCCCCGGGGGGCCTGCTCGCGGGCGCCGCGCCGTACCGGCCGGGGTTCGAGGAGGTGCCGCCGCTTCCGTTCGGCGTGACCGACCTGCCCTGGGAGCAGGGCCGCCGCCCGCTCGCGCTGGACATGCGGCACGGCGGCCACCTGCTGATCGCGGGCGGGGCGCGCAGCGGCCGCTCCAGCGCGCTGCGGACGATCGCGGGCTCGATCGCGGCCGGCGCCTCCCCCGAGGACGTGCACGTCCACGCCGTCGACTGCGGGTCGGGCGCGCTGCTGCCGCTCGTCGCGCTGCCGCACTGCGGCGCGGTGGTCACCCGCGACCAGCTCGACCGGGTGGAGCGCCTGCTGACCCGCCTGCGCGCGGAGGTCGGGCGCCGTCAGCACCTGCTGGCCGAGGCCGGGTACGCCTCGCTGGCCGAGGCGCGTGCCGCCGCCCGCTCGCGGGCCGCCCGCGACCGTACGGGCGTGGGGGCCCTGCCCTGGATGGTGCTGCTCGTGGACCGCTGGGAGGGGTACGTCGCCGCGTTCGAGAACTACGACTACGGGCGGCTGGTCGACGCCCTGCTGCAACTGCTGCGGGAGGGACCGGCCGTGGGCCTGCGGGCCGTGGTCACCGCCGACCGGTCGGGCCTGCTCGGGCAGATCTCCACGGTCTTCGAGGACCGGCTCGTGCTGCGACTCGCCGACCCCGCCGACTACGGGCTCGCCGGGCTGCCCCTGCGCGACCTGCCGAGCTCCATGCCCCCCGGCAGGGCCCTCGCCGTCGGCGAGCACGGCCTGGCGGAGAGCCAGCTCGCGCTGCTGTGCGACGACCCCTCAGGCCCCGCGCAGGTGGCCGTCCTGCAGGAGCTCTCCCGTACGGCGGCGGCCCGGTTCGGCGGCTCTGACCTGCCGGGGAAGTGGGCCTGGCCGTCGGAGCCGCCGCTGCGGGTGGACGCGCTGCCGATGCGGATCACGGCGGGGCAGGCGCTCGACCTGGCGCCCGCGCATCGGCCGCCCTCGGCCCTGTGGGCGCTGCTCGGCGCGGGCGGCGACGCCCTCGCCCCGATGGGCGTGGACCTGCAGGGCCAGGGCCCGGCCGCGGTGATCGCCGGGCCGCCGCGATCGGGAAGGTCGTCCGCGCTGGTCACGGCGGCGCGCTCACTGCTCGACCGGGGCACGCCCGTGCTCGTCGTGACCCCGCGCCGCAGCCCGCTGCGCGACCTCGCCGGGGCGCCGGGGGTGCTCGCCGTGCTGGACGGCAACGCCAGAAGCGTGACCGGGGGCGGCGCGGACGACTTCGGCGGCCTGCCCGGCGCGCTCGACCCGCTCGCGCTGGTCGCCGGGCACGAGCGCTACGTGGTGGCCGTGGACGACGCGGAGCTCATCTCGCCCGACTCCGCGCTCGGCCTGGCCCTGGACGAGATCCTGCGCACCGGGCGGGACGGCGAGCACGGCCTGCTCATCGCCGGGGCCACCGGCGACCTGGCGACGGCCTACCGGGGGTTCGCGGCGGAGGCGCGCAAGGGCAGGACCGGCCTGCTGCTCAACGTGCAGAGCCCGGCCGACGGGGACCTGTTCGCGGTACGGCTGCCGCGCGGCGCCGTCGGCGGGCCTCCCGGGCGCGGCCTGCTCGTCGTCTCGGGCACCGCGACCCCCATCCAGGCCGCGGCGCCGGACTGAGACCCGGCGGGCCCGGCGGACCCGGCGCTCCCGCCCGGGGCCGGGAGAGGCGTTTTTGCGCACCGTCACTATTCGGGCCGCTCGACGGAAACACCGCTCCGAATACGGAAACCGCCGGACCTCCATGGCATTCATGGTGGTCCGGCGGCCGGCTGTCAGCGAGTCGCGGACTCGATGTTGCCGCGGTAGGTGGTGATGACCCGGGAGGCCTCGTTGAGCTCTTCCGCCATGCGCTGGAACGCCGCTCGGTAGCTCTGCCAGGCGTCGTGGAAGCGCTGCGCGCCGGGGCCGGTCCAGGCGGTGCCGACCTTGGCCGCCTCACGGTCGAGGTTGGCCATCGTGGCGCGAACCTGGTCCGCCTGCTGGCTGAACTGCGCGGCCATGCCCTGCATCTCCGCGGGGTCGCCGCCGAGCAAGCTGTTACTCATCCAGTCACTCCTTCATCGACAAAGGGGCCGCCCTCACCGTAAATCGTTTGTCAATCTTGTGAACCCCTTATGCCGAGCGGCTATATCCGCGGCCTGGGAAATCTGGCTTTTCCACCACTCCATTCCCTTTTTTCCGCACGCCCGGAAAGGCGTCCACTGCCCGTCGGTGGCTTCGCCCCGGATCCCCCGGGACATCACGGCCTCCACCGGAGCAGGCGAGGCCCGCCCGAACGCCGCACCGGTTCCCCGGTGATCCGAAGCCGTGATCACAAGGACGCCGCGGGATCAATATGCTGGCGGTCATGCCCTCTGACAGGGAGAGGTGACGTGCAGACCCGGAAGGACCTCTACCAGGCATACCGGCTGATGCAGCAGCGCTTGGGCCAGGCCCTGCTGCAGGGAGAGCCGGACGTGGCGGAGTCGCCGATGCGGCGGCACAACCTGGCCACGTTCTGCGGAGTCCTGCTGTCGGTGCTCCTGCTCGCCGTCTTCGGCATCTGGGGGGTGATCAAGCCGGGCGGCGCCACCAAGCTCACCGAGCCCGGCCAGCTCCTCGTCGAGCAGGACACCGGCGCGACCTACGTCTACAGCCGGCAGGAGCGCGCGCTGCTTCCCGTGGCGAACTACGTCTCCGCCCGGCTGCTGCTCGACACCGCCGACGTGACGGTGCGCGACGTCTCCGCCGCCTCGCTGGCCGAGCTGCCGCGCGGGCCCCTCGTCGGCATCCCCGGCGCGCCCGACTCGCTGCCGGCCAAGGACAAGCTGGTGCACGGCCCGTGGTCGGTGTGCGTGGTGGACGGCCCCGACGCCACCGGGGCGCCACGGCCGTACGTCACGCTGGTGGGCGGCCTGGACGTCGGCGGCAGGCCCCTCGGCGGCGGCGCCATGGTCGTGGACGACGGCCGGCAGAAGTGGGTCGTCTGGGGCGACCGGCGGATGCGGGCGAGCTCCAGCGCGGTGAGCGCCCTGAACGCCCAGCCCAGGAAGGTGCCCGCCGCCTGGCTCAACGCCGTGCCCGAGGGCCCCGACTTCGGCGGCCCGAAGGTGCGCGACCTGGGCAAGAAGGTGCGAGGGCCCGGCGGCGGGGGCACGGCGGCGGTCGGGCAGGTCTTCACCGTGCCCGGCATCGCGGGGGCACCGGCCCGCTGGTACGTCCTGCTGTCCGACGGCCTCGCGCCGATCACCCTCACCCAGGCCACACTCATGCTGGCCGACCCGGGCATCAAGGCGGCGTACGGCAGGCGTCCTCCGCGGGCCGTCACGATCGACGCGGCCACGGCCAACGCCGCGCCGTCCAAGCAGAGCGTGACGGGCGGCGGGCTGCCCGAGACGATGCCCGCCGTGGTCTCCCCCGCCTCCACCTCGCCGCTGTGCGCGGTCTACGCCGGCGCCCGCGGCGGCTCGACCCGGGCGACCCTGACGGTCGGCGCCTCGATCGCGATCCCCACGCCCCGGACGCCCGGCGGCCAGGAGAGCTTCGACCAGGTGCTGCTCCCGCCCGGATCGGCGGCGGTCGCCGGGCTGCTGCCGGGCGAGGGACAGGTGGCGTCGATCACGAACTACTACCTGGTCACCGACCAGGGCCGCAGGTTCGCCGTCGCCTCAGCCGACCTGCTGCCGAAGCTCGGCTACGACGCCTCCGACGCCACGCCGGTGCCCGCGCACCTGCTGCACCTCATCCCCGAGGGCCCGGCGCTCGATCCCGCCGCCGCCCGCGTGCCCGTGCCGGCGGGCAGGTAGGTCAGCCGCCGAGGCGGCGGAAGTCGTCCAGGTTCTGCTGGTAGAACGCGATGTCCTCGGCCAGCCGGTCGCGCAGGAAGCTCTCGGGCTCCGCCTCGCGGGCGGCCAGGCCCGTCTCGGTCCAGAAGGCCTCGGCGGGCACCTCCCGCTCGCCCGGCGGGATGAACTTGAGCACCTCTGCGAGCGCGTCCCTGGCCGCCTCCCAGCCGCTCACCACCCGCAGGAAGAGGCTCTCGTCTCCCGGCTCCTCGGCGTACTCGAGGTCGTCGGCGAGCGCCCGGCGCGCGTACCCCGCACCCGCGAGCCGCCACTGGCCGGGGTCGAGCAGCGCGGACAGGCCGACGCCGAACCGCTCTCCCTCGTCCCGGGCCTCCGCCTCGCTCGCGTACGGCACGAGCACCTCGACGCCGCCGGACCGCAGCGTCCACCCCTCGGGACCCTCGACCGGCGGCTCCTCCCGGCCGGCCTCGTCCACCGTCAGCGCGAGATACAGCCGGGCCTCCGCGAGCGTCCGCGCGTGCGGGATCGGCACTGCCTGCTCCATTCCAGCCAGCCTAAGGGAGTGTCTGACAAATGCTGCCCGTCGCGAGCGTGGATCCAGGTGGATGCATCGCAAGGCGGAGGAGGAGCCCATAGCGGAGCTATGGGCGACGACGACAACGTAGCGAGGCGCCGCCTGGGCCACGCGCAGCAGGGCCATGATTTGTCAGACACGACCTAGGCCCCGGCCAGCTCGCGGTAGGTGTCGCGGACGACGAGCAGCCGGTCGAGGCGGAACCGCCCCGGCTCGGCGGCGCGTACGGCCCGGCCGCGCTCCGACCAGAACGCCTCCTCGGGCACCTCGTCCTGCCCGGGCGGGACGAACTTGATCACTTCCTCGACCGCCGCCCGCGCGATGGACAGCGCCTGCCGCCGTTCTCCCCCCTCCGAGAGAGGGCCCTCCGGGACGTTGCCCGCCGTCAGGTCGGCCACCCACATCCACTCGCCGGGGTCCAGCAGCTCGGACGGCTCCGCGCCGCCGAACGTCGGGTAGCCGGTGGGCGTCACCTCGCGCTCGGGAAGACCGAACAGGTACTCCCGCTCGGCGCCGCACGCCGCGCACCGCCCCTCGTAGCAGGTGACCAGCTCCCCCTCGGCACTCGCCAGGCCGCTGTCCCAGTCGGTGCCGGCCGAGCCGCAGGCGCAGGGGTTCAGGTCGAGGTAGAGGTGCGCCTCGTCCCTGCTCCTCGCGATCGAGTACGGCATCAGATCACCTGTCCCTGTCCGGTCTCCTTCTCGAGGGCGTCGTCGTCCTCGTCGTCGGGCGGCTCCCCGCCCGAGGGGTTGCTGAGCCTGCGCATCCGCTCCCAGACGTCGAGGACCGGCGCGGGAGGCGGCGCGGTGACCCACGGCGGCGGGGGCGCCGCCTGACCCCGCGCGCCGAGGTCCCGGGCGACCGCCTCGATCTCGTGCCGCAGCCGCGCCCGTTCCTCGTCCGAGGACGCCGCCGGCCACTTGCGGGACAGGTACGCGTGCTCGTTGCGGCGGGCGGCGGCGCACGCGTCGTAGCCGGGATCGAGGGCGTTCAGGAAGGCGCGCACCACGCCCTGCTCCGCCGCGGCGCGCTTCTGCAGGGTGTCGCTGATCTCGTGCAGCAGCACCCGGGCCACCACGTCGGGGGCCAGTCTCGGCGCGAGCCGGGTCACGTGCGGGTCCGTGCCCGTGTGGACCTCCGTACGGCCCGGACGTCCGCCGCCGGGGTCCTCGGGCAGCACGGCGAAGCGCTGTGTGCCGAACCGGGTGGTCTCGACGGTGACGACCGTGCCGTCCGGCGTCACGGTCACGGCCTGGACGCCCCTGCCGAAGTCCGACGGGCGCAGGTCGGCGACGGCCGTGGGGATCTCGTCGTTCGACAGGTCGGGCAGGTGCGGGGCCCGGCCGTCGGCCACGAAAGCGGTCCTCTCCATGGCCTCGGCCGTCACGCTGCCGCCGGGAGGGCCGGTGACGAGGGGGTTGCCGCCCCAGGTGCCGTCCGCGGCGGTCTCGGGCACCGGCCAGCCCGGGTCGGCCGGTGTGTCCCTGGACACGCCGAGGGCGCCGAGCCGTTCGGCGATCCGGTCGGCGAACCCGCCGGGCCGCCCGTCGTACAGGTCGCGCAGGTCGAGGTCGTGCCGCCCGGCCAGCGCCACCAGGTCGGGCGGCACCCTGCCGAGCGCCTCGGCGAAGGAGTCGCCGGTCAGCTCGCCCACCGGCGTGGCGCGGTAGCGCTCGACGGTGCCGTCGGGCCGCCTGAGGTGGAGGTGGACGTCGGCGCCGAGGTCGCGGGCGAGCAGCCTGGCCTCCTCCACGAGCGCCGTGGGATGCGCGTGGCCGAGATCGGCCACGATGCCCACCGGCAGCGTTCCCGTCCGTCCTCTGAGCGCCTCGGCCATCGCCCTGGTCGGCGCCGCCGGGTCGTACGACGGGTGCCTCGCGGCCATCCCGCGCACGGCGTCGTGGGAGAAGAAGACGCCGGGCGCGGCCGGCCGCTGCCGCCGGAAGTCCCACAGCGGCCGGGCGGGACCGGCGTCGCGACGGGCCAGCATCTCCTCGAACGCGTGCCGGAACATGATCAGGTGGGCCCTGCCGGTGGCACCGTGGGGGATCTCCACCGTCCGCTGCAGCGTCTCCGCGCCGTTCGGCGCCACCCGGCGCACCTCGAACCGGAGGTCGAAGTCGACCCGGAAACGCACCAGGGCCCCGGTGCCCTTCTCGAACACGCTGGTCTCGTCGCGGACGCCGCCGCTGCCCGAGCTCGACTGCGCGGTCTGGTCGCCGGCGCCGAGATCGGTGCCGGCGCCCGCGGCGAGCCCCCCGCTGTACGTCCGGCCGAGCGGCAGCATCTGCCCCCGGTCGGTGGACGTGCCCGCGACGTTCTGCTCGCGGTCCACCTGTCCCAGTTCGGTGTCCTGCAGGTTCAGGGCCACCGGGTCGGGCTCGGAGAGGTCCGCGTGCACCCGGACGTCCACCACCTGGCCGGGGCTGCCCGGCATCGGCAGCCGGATGAGCCGGTGACCGTCGGGGCCGGTCATCCGCTCCAGCCGGGTCGCCAGCCCGTTGCCGGTGAAGGCCTTGGCCAGCTCGGCGTAGTGCTCCATGGCGGCGGTCCCGCCGAGGAGGTCCGCCCGGGCGAGCCGGCCGAACACCGCGCGCAGCAGCCCGTCGGCCTTGATCCCCTCCGTCGCGAAGACCTCCGGCGGCGCGACCCGCCGTACGTCGGGCCGGGCGGGCCGCCTCGGGGGAACCGTGCCCTCCTTCGCCACCATGCCGTCCGGCAGCACCCGGGTCATGGTGCCGTGCAGCGTGACCTGGCTGGTCCGGGGGACGCCGGTGGTCCTGGCGACGGCGCCGCGCAGGCGGCCCGGCGACCGCTCGACCTCGATCCTGATGGTCACCGGATGCTCGACGAGCTGCCCGCCGCGGAACGCCGAATGACGCTGGATGCGGGTCCGCTGGGTGCCGACGAAGGCCGTGCCGGTGTGCGAGCGGTCGGTGGCCGCCGCTCGGCCGCCGCTGCCGGCGTCCTGTCCCGCTCCGGCGTTCGCGCTGCCGCCGAACGTCCTGCCGGACGACTCGGCCGCGTCCTGCTGGCCGTAGGTGTAGTCCTGCAGGATCTGGCCGAAGTTGTGGACGCTCCCGCCGTACGTCGCCTGGTCGCCGTGGAGTTCCGCCGTGATCCTGAGCGTCACGTCCTCGGTGAGGTGCGGGGAGATCCTGAGCGAGTACGTCTTGACGAAGCCGGCCGGTCCGGTCATGTCGTCGAGCTTGCCCCACCAGCGTCTGCCGGCGAAGTCGCCGAACAGGCTGCGCAGCAGGACCGGGTCGCGCTTCAGCGCGCCGGGCGCCACCGTGCCGATCTGGCCGAGCACCTGGTCGAGCAGCCGGGTCCGCGTGCCGTCCGGAGCCGTGAGCCGGACCGACTTCACGGTGCTCTCGCCGAGGGAGTCCTCGTACAGGTCGGGGACGTCCACACGGGTGGCGAGATCCGGCAGCCTGTCCTGCATCTGCTTGAGCCCGGCCGCCCGGCCCAGGGGGAAGTCCTTGACGAGCCGTTCGAAGAGCACGGCGCGGGGGTGCTTCTTCTCCAGGTCGGGCCGGGGATGACCGGCCCTTCGCGCCAGCGCCCGGTCGGCCAGGTATCTGCGGACCATCGGCACCGCCGTACGCGGGTCGAGCTGGAGGGTGCCGTCGAGCAGCCGCGTCACCGCGTCGGCCACCTGCCCGAGCGGGAGCTTGACCTCGCCCTTGCCGTACAGGGCGAGGGCGTCGCGCTCGGGGAGGGAGTAGACGACCGTTCTGCCCGGCAGCTCGGCGTCGGCCCGGCGGTTTCCCGGCTCGTCCCCGGAGACCGTGATGTCCGTCTTCATCGCGAACACGTAGTGCTTGCCGGTGTCGATGGCCAGCCGTTCCCTGCCCCAGATCGCCGTGTCGGTGGTCGAGGACGCCCTGCTCCCCGCCCCGGACACGCCGGCCCCCTGCGTGCCGCCCAACGGGCCGGGCAGATCCTCGTTCGCGCCGGTCGAGACGTCGGCGGACCGTCCGCCCCGCGTCTCCATCCGCGTGGAGTGCGCGCCCATCGTGAAGTTGATGTCACCGATCACCAGGTCGGCCGCGGTGACGAACGTCGACTCGCCCGGCTCGGCCGTTATCCACGCCGACGCGCGGTGCGTACGCAGGCCGCGCGGGCGCACGGCCATCGCGGTGCCGTACGTGCCGGCCGGCCGGCCGGGGTCGGCGGCCAGCCATTCCGGGTGGGAGATGAGGCTGCGTACGTTGAACGCCTCGGCGAGGTGGTGGTACGACATCGAGCCCGGCCGCATCGCCCTCGGCAGCACCGAGCCGAGGGCGCCGAGCACGCCGCTCCCGTCCACGTGCAGCAGGGTGGCGAGGCTCAACGCCTCCCTGGACGTCGGGTGGGCGGGCGAAGGCTCCGTCCGCCGCTCCGGCAGCAGGTCGGCGGGCAGCAGCACCCGCATCCACACGTCGTCGCTCTCGGCCAGCGTCCTGGTCTGCCCGTCGGCCTCGACGAGTTCCACGGTGAGCGTGTGCGGGACCTCGAAGACCGCCGCCGGAGAGGTGGCCTCGATCAACGTGACGTGGTTGACCGTGTCGTTGAGGGTCGTGCCGGCCGTGCGCCCCTTGCTGCCGTGGAAGCCCGGCCCGCCGCCGGTCGAGCCGTCCTCGCCCGGCTTCGTCTCCAGGCCGAGGCCCGGGCCGAGGTCGCCGGACCGGCCGCCCGACCTGCTGACCGACCGGCCGGAGGTCTCCGACGAGATGTCGAGGTCGGCCACGATGTCGGCGGCGCTGGTGCCCTGGAACTCCTCACTGCCCGACTGCTTCAACCGGATGCGCATCGTGTGGTGCCGGGTGGGCCGGCCGATGCCCTGGCTCACCAGGTCGAGGACGATCCCGTCCTGCCTGGCCTGGTCGTATCCGGTCTGCAGCCGGGCCGGGGAGAACTGCTCGGCCACCTCGATCATGTTGGCGATCTGGCTCGCCCGGGTCAGCGGGTCGCGGGACAGGCCGCCCTTCTCGTCCGGCAGCAGGCCCTGCTTGCGCAGCGCCGCCACGACCTTCGCACGCACCTCGTCGAAGTTCCGGACGCTGTCCTGCCGGTCGCTCGCCTGGACGAGCGCGGGCCCGGCCCCGGACTCGCGCGACCAGCCGGGCAGCTCGGGCAGGCGGCCCTTCGGCGTGCCGGGCTTCGGGTCGTCCCTCAGCCGGCCGTCCTTCCGCAGAGCCGACCGGTCGACGGGGAGGCCGTAACGGTAGGCCTGCGACTCGGGCATGCGGAACAGGCCCGTGCTCCGGCCTTCGACGGCGGCGCGAGGAGCGTCGTCGCTGTTCAGATGCACGGTGACCGTGTGTTGGAGCTCCAGCGCGTACGCCTGGGTGTGGCCCGCCCAGCGCTGCACGCTCGGCCTGATGGCGGTCCCGCCCGCGCTCATCGACCGCGACCGCGACCAGGAACGGCCGAGCCCCATGGTGAACCGCGGGGTGGCGGTCTTGTATCCGTCGAGACCGACGTCGCCGAGCATGCCCTGGTCTTCGATGGGGAGCTTGACGCCCGCGGTGCCCTTCACCTCTCTGGACCGGCCGGCCGAGCGCGAGCCCGACGCGCCCGAGAATCCCACGCGCAGCCGTTCCAGGCGGTGCTTGACGCTCGGCGTGCCGACCGGCCGTGCCGTCTTCATCAGGACCTCGGTCCTGATCCGCACATAGCCGATCACCCGCCCGTTCGCGGTGATCGGGCGGCGCAGCCCGTCGGGATCGTTGATCGCCTCGCCGAGCCGGGCCGGCAGTTCCTTCGTCAGGATCGTGAAGATCTGGTCGCGCGTCATGCCGCCGATCTCGGGCCGGCCGGCCCGCGCCGCGGTGCGCTCGGCGAGGTCCGCGAGCCCGGTCAGCCCGGTGACCGAATGCTCGGGGAACGGCGTGCGCCGCCACTGCTTCACCGGCAGCCGGGTGACCTCGGCCGGCCCCCCCTGCGCGTGCGTGTGCGGCAGATAGATCCGCAGGCTCCGCGCGTCGCCGGATGTGCCGCTGTCCACGCGCGCCCGCTCGGTGCCGGTCGCGGTGCGCAGCTCCACCTCCGCCGAGGCGAGCCCGTCGAGCACCAGCGCCTCGCCCGCGTTGTCCTGCACCGCGCCGGCCAGCGCGAACTCCGACGCGTTGCCGTTGAACGACTCGCTCCGGCCGAAGGTGAAGCCGCCGTTGAACAGGCCGAACCTCATCAGCGTCCCGAGCCAGTGGATGTCCTGCAACGGGGCGCTCAGGGCGTTCAGGTCGAACTTCGGCGCCAGGCTGAGGGCGCGGTTGGCGGTGGCGGAGGCCGAGCGGCCGCCCTGCGGCAACTGGCCGAGCATCGACTGCGAGTGACGCACCGGATGGCCGAAGACCTCGACCAGGTCCGTGACTTTCAGCCGCAGCCGCAGCTCGCCCCGCGTGCCGCGGCCCACCCGCAGCAGCGCGCCGTCCGGCGACACCAGCCACCTGAAGTTCGAGCGCAACACGTGCGACAGCTCGTCCGGCGAGTAGCGCTGGTCGACTCCCGCGCGTTCGAGCATGTCGTTGACGACCTGCGTGAGCCGTTCGAGGTGGGGCAGCCGGCCCGCCGGTGTGGCCTCGGACAGAACCTCGGACAGGGCCTTCGATGACGGCACGGCGTCCGCGAACGCCTCCGTGTACGCGGTGTGGGCGGCCTCCGCGTCCCGGGCCGACTGGGCGACCTTCGCCGGCAGTGGGCCTGTCCGGTCCGTGGGCAGGGCGTTCAGCGCGTTCTCGAGCTCCTCGTACGCCCTGCGCGCCTCGGCCGCCCGCGACGCCGCCCGCTCGTAGGCCTCCTTGCTCCGGTGTGCGCGCTCGGCCGTCCTGCGGTGGACGTCGCGGTCCGCCAGCGCCTTGCGGCGGCGTTCCCCGGCGGCGTGGTCCTTCTGGCGTGCCGCCTTGCGGGCGTCCTTGTCCGCCTTGTGCGCGTCGAGCAAGGCCGCCCTGAGGCTCTTGTCCTTCTCCTGGACGGCCTTGCTCAGTTCGTCGGCCGCGTCCGTCAGCGTCTCCCGCTGGGTGCGGACCCGCGCGAGCAGATCCGCCACCGGATCGGGCGCGCTCTGGGTTGCCGTGCTCGGGGCCTTCTGGCTCTGCGCTGCCTGGCTCTGCGCTGCCTGGCTCTGCGCTGCCTGGCTCTGCGCTGCCTGGCTCTGCGCTGCCGTCCACGGGGGCGCCGGGGCGACGTGCCCGAGTCGCTCGATCTCACGCGCCAGCTGCTCGATCTCGTGCGCGATGGCGGGCCGTTCCGCTGCCGGGGCCGCCCGCCACGTCCGGTCCAGCAGGGCGTGCTCCCGGTAGCGGGCCGTCACGCAGGCCGCGGCGTCCGGCTCTGCCGTACGGCTCAGGAAGGAGCGGATCACCCCCTGCCGGGGGCCGGAAAGCCGCTGGAAGACGTCGCTGATCTCGTGCAGCCAGACCCGGGGCAGGATGTCGTTCGCCAGGCGCGGCGACAGCCGTACGACGTGGGGGGCGCGGGCCGTGCCCGCCCGGACCCTGGTCCTGGCGAGACGGCCGCCGCGCACCCGGCCGATCTCGAACCGGAAGTGCTGGGCGCCCAACCGGCCCGTGTCCACGACGACCGTCCGCTCGCCGGCCCGGCTCAGCCCCGTCGCGTCAGGGCCGACGTCGGACGCCTGAAGTGCCAGAAAGCCCTGCTCCGCCTCCCGCGGCGACAGGTCGGCCAGGTGCGGCGGCCTGCCGTCGGCCACGAAGAGGCTTCTCGCGATATCCGGGGCCGTCACCTTGCCACGCCCACGGGTCGTACGAGGTCCGGGCCGGGTGGTGGATCGCGGGCCGGCCGATGCCGTGGACGGCGCCGCGGACGGTGCCGCGGACGGTGCCGCGGACGATGACGTGGACGGCCCCGGCCCTCGCGCCGCCGGGTTGGCCGTCCCGGCGGGATCCGGCGCGGCCGGCCCCCCGGCGAGGCTCTCGGCGCGGCGGACGATCTCCGCGGCGGCGCCGGCGGAACGGCCGACGCGAAGAGCATGGTCGGGCCCGTGCGGCCGGACCGCCGCCGCCTCCTCCACCAGCCCGGCCCCCGCGTCGCTCAGCCGGTCGGGCCGCCAGCCGCGTGGGTTGTCCGCCAGCACCTCGCCCGCCACCTCCACGGCGGCGGCGCGGCTGTCCGGCGTCGTGCCGGACAGCCGGGCGAGCGCGTCGAGGGCTCCCTCCACCGGGTGGCCCCGGCTCTCCTCCGCGATCCTGGCCCCCAGCAGGGCGGCCGCCTCCGCGCGCAGCCGGGGCGGGTCCACGCCCTCGGCGGCACGCGCCGCGAGCCGATCGGCGAGGGCCTCCATGTCCTCACCCGAGAGCTGGATCGGCCTTCCGTCAGGACCGGTCAGCCTGGCGCCCCGGCCGTCGCGCAGGAGAAGCACATCGGGCGCGATCGTGAACAGCGCGTCGGAAACCGCCGTACGAGCCGACGCGTGCGCCACGGCGGCGGGGGATGCCGCCGTCGCACTCGACGCGCTCGCCGCGCCGGGAGCGGCGGCCGAGGCACCCGGCGTCGCGGTGTTCGCCATGCCGGAGGCCGATAGGGCACCGGCACCACCGGGATTGGCACCACCCGCGTTGCCCGGGTTCGCCGAACCGCCCGCGGCGGACGCGCCTGTCGCCGTGCTGCCCGCGCCAGTCGCACCGACCGCGCCGGCGGCGCCGGCCGCGTTGGCCGCGTTGCCCACGTTCGCCGCGTTGCTCGGACCGGCCGCTCCGGGGTCGGCGCCGCTCGTGCCGGCCCCCGGTGCGGAACCGGCGGCGGCCGGCTGGCTGGACGCGCTCTGCGCTCCGGCCGGCGCCTGACCGCTGCTCGCGGCGGACGCACCCGCCGCGTTCGCGGTGCCCGCGCTGACTGGGTTGGCCGCGTTGCCCACGTTGGACGTGCTCGCGGAACCGGCCGCACCGGGATGCGCGGTGCTCGCGCCGGATTGCGCGGGGGACGACGCGGTGGGGGCCGACTGGCCTGGCCCACCCGACGCGGCGCTCGCCGAACCAGCTCCGCCGGTTGCGGCGGCCGACGCCTGACCGGAGCCGTTGGCCGGGGCGCTCGACACCGGCCCAGCCCCACCGGGTGCGGCGGCCGACGCCTGACTCGCACCGGACGGCGCGGCGACCGGGCCGGCGGCGGGTTGCGCTGCGACGGACGCGGTGCTCGTGCCGCCCGCGCCCGTTTGCCCGCCATTGCTCGCGGTCTGGCCGCCACCGGCCGTACCCGTCTCGCCGGAACCCGGAGCGCCGCCGGAAGGCTGTCCGGCCGCGGGATCGGAGAAGGCACGGATCAGGTCGGTGCGCACGCTCGTGTCGTACGCCGAGGCCAGGGCCGTACGCGGGCTGACGACCGCCTGGACGACGTCGGGGTTGAACGGGCTGATCGTGTTCGTACGGCCGGCCCCGCCGAGAGCGGCCCCCAGCAGCGACTCCCCGTCGGGCATCTCCCACTGGCCGTACACGAGCCCGTTGCCCAGCACGCTTCCGGCCGGGGAGGCGATGACGTTGGTCAGGCCGGTCGTCAGCGCCCTGCCGGGGAAGCGCCTGAACGCGTTGCCGACACCCGGCGCGTCGGTGTTCAGCCTCCTGAGCAGGGGCGTCCTGTTGACGAGGTTGCTCACGGGGTGCGCGGCCCGCAGGCCGATGGCCGCGCCGCCCGCCGCGCCCACGGCGACGGCGCCGGTCTTCCTACAGTCCCAGCCGTCGCGGGTGCCCATACTCTGCTGCCGGCGCTGGGCGATGCCGTCGCCGGCGACCTCCTCGCCGATCTCCTCGACGAGCTCCCTGCCCAGGGGATTGGCGAGGATCCGGCCGAGCAGGCCGGCCCTGACCGAGGCCAGCGCGGTCCCCCGCGCGAGCGCCTGGGCGGCGGCGGGGCGTCCGGCGGCGACGGCGAGCCGTTCGAGGATCTTCAGCGTCTCGGCCCTGGCGCGGGCGGCGATGGGCCCGATGAACCTGGTGGAGGCACCGGCCGAGTAGAAGGCGGCGACGAGTGCGATGAACGTGGCGATCAGCGCGATCCAGAACACCACGTTGACCGACAGCTTCGAATACTGCGTCTCACGGGCGAAGGCGTCGGCCTGCGCGGCGTAGGCGAAGTGGTTGTTCGCCACGCCGAGCAGGCCGGACTGCTCCGAGTAGTGCTCGCCGAGCCGGTTCAGGAACGCCTGCATCGACGGGCCCTGCATTCCGCTGAGCACGGAGACGGCCGCGGTTCCCACCGGATCGACGGACCGCACCAGGCTCACGGTCGCGGCCCGGTGCGCCCTGGCCAGCTCCCACAGCAGGCTCTCGCTCGCCTCCGGCCACGTCTGGCCCGCCGTGAGCAGGGCGATGAGGTCGTCGGCCCAGTCGGGCAGCGACTCGCCCCATGCGGGCGTGACGTCGACGACCGAGCCGCCGCCGTCGGCGAACGTGGGCAGCCCGTCACCCGCGGCCGAATTGACCTGGTTGTTCGCCGTGCCCGGGCTCGTTCCCGATGTGGCGGAGTGAGTCATCCGTCAGACCCTTCTCAGGATCTCGTGCACCTCCCTGGCCCGCGCGGCGTCCATGCCGCGGGCGTTCTCCGCGCTCCGCCGTACGGTCGGGCCGAGCTCGACCACCTTGGCGGTGAGCTCCGCACCCCGGTCCATCACCTTCTCCGGCCCGTCGCCCTCGGTGTACGCGGAGTGGAAGGCCGAGCCCGCCGTGTCGTGTCCCCACGGCTCGGCGGCGTTGAGCCGCCGGATCTCCCGCAGGCCGGCGAGGTAGCCGCTTTCCGCCTCGGACGACGCGGCGTGCCACTGGGACAGGCCCTTCGCGAGCTGCTGCGGGCGGATGTCGACATAGTTCACTTCGAAAAGCTCGCTCATCTCTCCCCCGGCGGCTTCGGCAACCGCGTCGACATCTGCTCCAGCACGGCGTCGAGATCGCCTTCGATGTGCGCCCTCATCTGGTCGGCGGGGATGATCGGCGCGAAGATCTCGACGACCCGCTCCTGGGCCCTGGCCACGGCGGCGTGGATGGTCCCTGTGATGGCGTCGGCCAGGCCGCGCGCGTCCTGCCGCCGGTAGATGCGCGGGTCGAGGTCCAGCCTGATCAGCTCGCCGTTCGCGCCGACCGTGGCCGCCACCAGCCCGTCACGCGACTTCTCCGTCACCTGCACGGCACGCGCCCTCTCGTGCAGCGCGGGCGCCTCCTCCTGCAGGCGCAGGAACGTGGCCCGCAGCTCCTCGGCGTACGCCCGCATCCCGGCGGCGTCCTGCGCCTGTCCCCCGGTCGTGTTCACCACCCCGTTCGACCGCGTTCACACCGATGATGATCTATGTCCAATATCCGGGATTATCACACCGTGATCGGACATCCGGCTAGTGAAGTGCGTCAGACGGCGGCGGGTTACGCGCCGGAGAACCTCTTCGCGAGGTCCCGGGCCCACCGCGCGGGCCTTGGCGGCCTGGTCGCCGGTGACGGGCGCGCCGGGCATCCGGCTCAGGCGCTCCACCTGCTCGGCGTAGCGCAGATGCTCACGGTGGGCGTGTTCCCGGCAGGCGAGGCAGGTGACGCTCTCCGGGCGGATCGAGGTCATCGCATAGGGAACCTGGAGCCCGCAACCGGTGGTGACGCTATCGGGCGCGTCGGGTGCGCGGCCCAGCGACGACGCGACCAGATTGCGGTAGTCGGCACCGGCCTGCAGCACCTTCGACCCGACGTGGATGTGCGGATCGGGCTCGCTCACCTGCGTCCGTCCCTCCGCTCCGGGGTCGTCCCGGGCCTCAGGTTATTGCGTGAGTCCCAGGTCGAGCAGTTCGGCGTGCTCGCGCGGTTCGCCGGCCTCGGCGCGGGCCACCCACCGCCGGTGGACGCCCCGCTCGATACGCTCCATGCCCAGCGCCCGCGCGACCGGCAGCCGCCCGCCGGTGTATTCGAGCAGCAGCTCGCCCGCGCGCTCGTCGCGTACGAGACAGGGGGCGCCGCGCCACTCGCACTTCCGGGTCACGTGGAGGACGGCCTCGCACTCCTCGGCGGGCACGGGCCGCACGAAGCGGCCCGGGGCACGCTCCTCGAACCCCTCGGCCGGCTCGTCGCGCAGCAGCCGGATCAGCAGCCCGTCGTGCCCGGGATCGGGGTTGGCCGGGTGATCGGCCCCCCGCCAGCGCGCCCGATAGGAGCTCGGGGAGACGGCGGCCGGCTCTCCGGGCCCCCAGCGGCCGAGGTCGCCGTCGTAGACCGCGCGCACGATCTCGGTCCCCGCCGTGGTCAGCTCGACGATCTCCGAGCCGTGCGGCAGCCGTACGGCGTCCACCTTGTACTCGCGGACCGGATAGTCGGCGTTCGGCGCGAGGCCCATGCCGGCGAACGGCGGCTCCTCGACGACCCAGCCGGCCACCGCCGCCATGCCCGCCTCGTCGGTCCCGCCGTACGGCGTGCGGTAGAGGTTGAGCCCGACCGTACGCCAGCGCAGGAGGAGCACCGAGCCGTCGCCGGTGAGCAGCCCCTCGTCGGCCCGGCGGCCCAGCATGTCGACGAGCACGACGGGCGTCGCCACGTGCGCCACGTCGAGCGCGTGGTGGCAGTAGCCGGAGACGCGCGACTCCCCCTCGCCGAGATAGGTGTGCAGTTCCCCCGGCGTCAGCGGTTTCTGCACGACCGGCAGCGCCGGCTCGGGCTCCGCCACGCGGTCCTGCGCGAGTGTGGGGACCGCCAGCCTGGCGACGGTCCCCGGTTCGAGCAGGAAGCGCACCGGCAGGCCGGGGTTGACGGCGAGGCCCCAGCGAGGGTCGGGCCAGCCCGCGGCCAGCTCGACCAGCGAGGTGACCCGGGCGCGTGACAGGCCCGTGGCCGCCGTCATGGCCTCGAAGGAGGTGTAGGCGGGCAGCCACACCCGGTCGGGCGCGGTGATCTTCACCCATGCGGGGTCGCCCTCCGGCGGCATGGGCAGCGCCAGCTCGGTGTCCCTGAGCATGCTCAGGCAGACCGCGAGGTCGCCCGCGTCGTGCGCCGCCCCGAGCCGCCGCTCGAACGCGCTGGCCGCCCACTCCATCAGATGCCGATCGGTGGCATGAAGGACGGTGTCTTCGGAATGTCATCGGGGTCCGGAAGGGGATCGGTGAGACCTCCGTTGACCGGGTTGAAGGCCACCGCGGCCTTGGTGAAGTCGGGCGCCTTCATCGTGACGGCCTGCATGCCGGGGAACTTCTGCTGGGCGCCGCCGGCGAGGTAGGCGACCCCCGTGAAGATGGCGGCGACCTTCAGGTTCAACCTGGCCAGGACCGCGAACACCCTCTGCGCGGTCCTGGACATGGTGACCATGATGCCGGTGACAGTGGGCTGGATCGCGGCCATCGAGAGGGGGTTGGCCCTGGCCGCGGCGCTGATGTGCGCCAATGTCAACGCCGCCCCGCCCATCGCCAGCGAGATGAAGCTCGCCACCGTGTAGAGCTGGGACGCGGAGTCGAGGCTGGCGCCGACCCCCTTCATGCCCTGGTCCAGTCCGTCGAGCTGGCTGTCCAGCTCGGCGAACTTCTCCTTGACCGTGGTCAGCATCCGCCCCTTCAGATGCCCGTTCGACTCGAGCGCGGTGAGCTGCCCTTTGAGATCCTCACGCAGTCGCCCGATGTCGACGGGCGCCTGGCCGCCCTCGCCTCCTTCGTTGCGCCACTCGCGCGCGCCCCGCGACATGGAGTCGGGGTCGGCGATCATCGTGGCCAGCAGCCCCGCCAGCGGCAGCGCGCTCGGCTCCAGGTACGAGGCCATGGCGGCCAGGCCGGCGCCGGTGATGAAGTTGTTGCGCGCGTCCCAGATCTCGACGTTCCCGATGCTCACCATGGCCTAGTCCTCCTGCATCCCGAGGACGGGAGGCGCCACGTCCTCGTCGCCGAACCAGGTGCTCTCGTCCTCCGGCACCGCGGCGCCCCGCTCACGTTCCTTGTCGTGGTCGCCGCTCCCCGCGCCCCCCATCGGCGCGTACGGCATGGCGGGTATCCCGCCGGCCCCGGCACCGGCACGCCCGGCGCCCGCGGCGCCCAGACCGGCGCCCGGGCCGTACACCGCAGGACCGTAGCCGCCCGCGCCGTAGCCGCCGGTGCCGGTGCCGGACCGCGCCCCCGTGGGGTAGTCGCCCGGCCCGTAGCCTGTCGTGCCGAGGCCGGGCGTCGTCGGCAGGGTCGGCACGGACGGCGGGCTCGGGTTGTGCGCCGAAAGGGAGGTGTCGCCCGGGGCGTTCAGCTTGGGCGTCTCCAGCGGGTTCACACCGCTTTGGCCGAGCCCGTCGAGGCCCGTACGGCCGAGGCCGTCCTTCCCGAGCCCGCTGCCGTCCGGGCCGAGGCCGCTGCCGCCGAGACCGCCGCCGTCAGGGTCACCGGCGCCGGGCAGGGCGCCCGCGCCGGGCAGGTCCGGATGCTTCGGGCCGGTGTCGACGTCGGTGCCCAGCATGTCCTTCGGCGGCTTCCAGCCGTCGCCGAGGCCGGCTCCGCCCTTCGGGAGGCCGCCGCCGCCGAGCCCCAGGCCCTTGGGGTCGATCCCGGCCCCCTTCGGACCGCCGGTCAGGCCGTTCGGGTCCTTCCCGGTGCCGCCCGAGCTCTGCTTCTCGGCTTCCTTGGCGTTCTCGACCGCCTGGTCGAGGGCCGCCTTCCAGGACTCCAGCACGTCCTTGCCCTTCGCCACGGCGTCGGCCGCCTGGTTCCGGACCTGACTGTGCACGCCGTTCAGGGCGCCGCCGATCACGCCGAAGGTCAACGGCGGGAGGTGGATCTGCTTGATCCGGCCGCTCGTGTCCGCCAGGACCTGGCCCCGGCCGGCCACGTCGTTGCCGAACTTCGCGACCTCGCCGTAGTCCATCTTGAACTCGGGGTCCGCCAGGCGCGGGTTCACCGCGCCGCCCGATCCCATCGTGGTCGCGAGTCCGGCGAAAGGACTCGTCCCGCCCCCGCTCGTATCCGCCACAACATCCTCCGGCCGATTGATTGCGTTTTCACCTATATGCGGCCCGAGTCACCCCAAAGCTCGCAAAACGTACAAATCCCCTAACCGGCTGTCTGACAAAAACACAAGAGACGTGACAGAATCTTAATCTCGGACAGTCCCGGCAAGGCGTCCACTGATCCATTACTGTGACTTTTGGGTCATCACCCGACCCGCCTGGTCGGGGGTAATTGACAGGATCAGTGGAGGTGGCCATGTCGCACTCTGGCGCAAGCCAGGCTCAAGTCAGCCGGCACGACCTGGACGAGGCGATCACCTGGATCGGCGACGCGGCCGAGAACATCCGCGGCATCCAGCGTTACCTGGACAGCGCCGGCGAGAACCTCAGGACCCACTGGCAGGGCGAGTCGCACCACGCGTTCAACAAGGTGCACCTGCTGTGGCACGAGCGCATGGACGTCATCCTGGGCAGCCTGCAGACCCTCGCGGAGAGCATCCGGGCGAACAACAAGAACTACGCCGAGTTCAACGCGCAGGCGACCGCCGAGATCAACAAGATCGAGGCGCTCATCAACCAGGCCCCGCCCGCCTCGTACAGCCGCTGAGCCCGAGACGACCACCAGGAACGGACGGAGAGCGCGATGGTGGACTTCGACATCACCAAGGTCAACTTCAGCGGTCTCGACTCAGGCGAGACCGAGTTCCAGAACGCCTTCAACCGGCTGGTCACCGAGCTGGAGAACCTGGAGAACAAGCTCAACACCAAGACCGCCATCTGGCAGGGCGGCGCCAAGGACGCCTACGACCAGACCCGGCGGATCTGGCAGCAGGAGGCCAAGGGCCTGGCGGACATCGTCTCGCTGCTGGCGAAGAACATCAACATCACCAACATGAACATGCAGGACGTGGAGCGGATCAACGCGGCCATGTTCGACGGCAAGTGAGCGGACGTCCAACGGTACGGCCGGAGGCGCCGGCGCTCCTTCGCCGGTGCCCGTCACGGCGTTGACGGAGGGTGACGCATGGCTCGCGACGGTGGCGTGGAGGTCAGCCGGACCGCGCTCAGGAACGCGCGCAAGGACTTCGAGGAGGTGCTCGAGGTGCTGGCGCCGGGCGCGTCCAAGGGCACGATGACACCGGCCGCCTTCCACGAGGGCGGCGCGGTGAAGCGCCTGCTCATGCGGCGTGAGGCGATCGGCGGCTTCTGGGAGGCCGCCACGGGGTTCCACTCGAGCCTGACCGGTGCGGAGGTCGCGGTCACCGCCATCTACGCGGAGATCGCCTCGACCCTCGGCATCGCCGCCGAACGCCTGGAGCTGGCGGTCAGGAATCTCGACGCCGGAGAGCAGGCGGGCGCGCGGCACGTCGGTGTGGCGGACGTCTAGTCGTACGCGGAGTGGTTGAGGAGGCGCCGTGGCGGAGCGGAGAATGCCGATCAGGGCGGCGATCGACGCGTCCGATCCGGGCGTCGTCATGCTGGAGACGCTGCGCACCTCGCTCGAGAAGACCGACCCCGAGCTCATCAGGGCGGCCTCGGGCGAGTTCAAGGGCGTGCACGACAAGCTCAAGTCCGTGGTCGAGACGCTCGACAGGCACCTGGACTCGCTCGACAAGCACTGGACGACGGGTGAGGACGCCAAACAGGTCAAGGAGCAGCTCCGCCGGCTCAGGGCCTCCACGGTCGCGGTGATGACCGCGATCGTGGACACCTCCGCTCCGGCGGGGCAGGCGGGGTCGCCCTCGGCGCGCGGCGTGGTGCCCGCGCTGGACGTCTACGCCAGTTCCCTCAACCAGTTCCGGGGCGAGAACGTCCCCGAGCCCACGAAGAGCGACATCGACTGGTACGACGCGGCCGTGGAGGCGGGGGCGGTCGGCGCGGCCGGCGGCGCCGTCGTCGGCTCTCCCTTCGCGGGCGTCGGAGCCATCCCCGGCGCGGTCATCGGCGGCGTCGGCGGGTTCATCGTCGGCGGCCTGGCCGGCGCCATCGGCTCGGCCTTCGGCGACGGTCCCTTCCTCAACCTCTTCGGGGAGTCGAAGGAGGAGAAGGACATGAAGGCGGCCGAGGAGCACCTCAAGAAGCTCACGCAGGCGACGCAGGCCGCCAACGCCCTCTTCCCCGAGTCGCTCGACACCGACGTGCCGAAGTTCGACATGACGCCCCCGTCCTACGACCCGCTGTCCGGCCCGGGAACGACCCTCCCGAGCGGATCGGTCCCCACGGACGTGCGGGGCTGGCAGAACCCCGCCTCGCTCGGCGACCTCGGCACGGGCTCCGGCCCGGACGGCCTCGGCGACGGCGGCTTCCCCGGCTGGAACGGCACGGGCGACCCGTACGGCCCGGGCGGCCCGGGCGGCGGGATCGGCACGGGACTGGACGGCACGGGGCCGGGCAGCGGCCTGAACGGCGGGTTGAACGGCGGCGTCGGCGCCCTTGGATCGAACGGCTCCGTACCGGCCGGAGCGGGCGCGAACGGCACCCGGCTGGACGACGCCGGGCTCGGCGGCACCAGCCTTTCCGGCCACACCCCGCAGACCGCCGTCCCCAACGGCCTGACCGGCGCCTCCGGCTCCGGCCCCGGCACCGGGTACGGCGGGTACGGCGCGGGCGGCGGTTCCGGCGCGGGCCCGGGGATCGGCGCCGGGGGTGTGGGCGTCAACGGAGCGGCGTCACGCGCCGCCGCGGGCAACGGCATGGTCCCGATGGCCCCGCACGGGGCGGGCGGGGGCGGCGAGCGCCAGGAGCGCGAGCGCACCACCTGGCTGCTCGAAGACGAGGACTTCTTCGTCAGCGACCAGCAGACCACGTCCGCGCGCATCGACAAGGCCTAAGGCGAGGGAGGCGAAATGAGCTACGCACCCGACGGCGGATCGCCGCCGCCGAAGCTGAGGATGCCGGAGAGCTGGCCGGGTCTCGGCGGGGGGCCGGCCGACGTGTACATCGACCACACGCGGGTCCGGCAGATCCTCAAGGGGCTGCGGGACGAGCTCGGCACACTGCGCGGGCGCGCCCCCGCCACCATGAGCGCCACCTGGAGCGGCCCGGGAACCGCGGGCGAGGTCCAGGGACTGACCAACGTCGGCCCCGCGGAGACCGGCCCGTGGGAGGCGGCGAAGTATTTCGGGTTGAACGCCGAGCAGGCCCACGAGGTGCTCAGCGGCAAGTATCAGCTGCTGATCGACCGCATCGAGGCGATGGTGAGCGCGGTGGAGCAAGCCGTCGTGAACTACGAGAAGGGCCACACGAGCAGCAGCGCGTGAGCCGCCGAGGGCAAGGGGAAAGATCGCGATGGGGGCCGAAGCCGGCTGGGAGCCGATCAAGGTGTACGCGAGCCTCGACGGGCTCGACCCGGAGAACCTCTCCCGGGAGCAGATCAAGCAGAAGCTGGACGCCGCGAGTCCCGACGCGGTCCGCCGCGCCGGTCGGGCGTTCACCAACGCCGCCGACCTGGTGGGCGGGAAGGTCGGCGGCAACGGGCCGTCCGAGATCGGCATCCAGGCGGCCCTGAGCAGGACCGCCAAGGAACTGTCCGCCGTCTGGCGCGGTCCCGCCGCCGAGCAGGTGCAGTCCGCCCTCCGCGCGCTCTACGCCACGGCGGGCGCGCTCGGCGACGCCATGACCGCGAGCGGGGCGGCGATGTCCTGGTACGCGGACGTGGTCAGCGACGCGAAGACGAACTTCCCCGCCGCCCCGGGCGGTTCGGACGAGGGCGCGGGCGGCGGCACGAGCGGGAGCCCCTCCCCCATCCCTTCCCCTTCGTCTTTCTCCTCCGCCTCGCCCCGGAGCCTCCCTTCGCCGGCCCCCTCTCCCGGCCCCGCGCCCTATCTCAACGAGGACGAGGCGGCGAGGGCCCACTTCCGCAAGCTCAACGAGCAGATCCAGGAGGCGAACAACGCCTTCGCCGAGGGGCTGGCCTTCGAGCTGCCCGCCGTCGAGCCGCTGCACATCGACCTCGCGGACTCTCCGCGCATCCGCGTGGGCGGGACGGGCGCGCCCACCACGACCTCCGACGGCGTGTGGCACGGCGGCTCGTACGGTGACGGCTCGACCGGCTCGGGCTCGGCGCACTCGGGTTCCAACGGGTCCGGGTCCGGCGGCTCGGGATCCGGCGGGGGCGGCCACTCGGGCGGCGGCTCCGGCGGCGCGGACGGCTCCGGCGGCACGGGCTCCGGGGGCGGCGGTGCGGACGGGTCCGGCGGCACGGGCGACCCCGGTACGGGTGGCCTCCCCGGCACCGGCGGCGCACCGGGACAGCCCGGCACGGGACAGCCGGGCGGCTCCGGCGACGGTTCGGGCACGGCTCCGGCCGTGATCGGGGGCGGTTCGACGGACCTGGCGACCACCCATCCCCTGCCCGGCGCCACGGCCCCCGCGGGCACCACCCCCAACGCGCTCACCGGCTATCCGGACCCGCGGATGCCCCTGCCCACGGCCGGGCCGACCGGCACGCTGCCGCCGGGCGGCGTGATCGGCGTGTACGGCGGGGCGCGCACCGGCTACGGGGCCGGCGTCGCCGGGGAGGCCGCCGGCCTCCTGGGCGGCTACCGGACCGGCCAGAGCGGTGCGGGCTCGTCCTTCCTCCCCTACGCGCCGGCGGGCGGCGCCGGGACGGGCGGGCAGGACGAGCGCGAGCGGGAAATCTACGACCCCGAGCCGGACGTCTGGCGGGTGACGAGCACGATCAGCCCCGACCGCATCGGCTAGTGCCGCGACCGCCAAGTTTTGCCCGGGGCAAAGGTTGGCGGGAGGGGCACGGGTTCCAGCGCGGGCCCGGGAAATCGCGCCCGTTCGCGTGGTCTCCGCCGGACGGGCGGGGCCGCCGCTCAGAGGTTCAGCCTGCGACTGATCCGGTCGAGCTCGCCCAGCACGTCCTCCGCGGTGCGGTCGAAGGCGGACTCCGCCTCTCTGACCTGGGTGAGCACGGCCTCGGGGTCGTTGAGGAACCTCGTCTGGTCGCCTTCCTGCCCGAGGACCTCGGCCATGGCGCGGTTCATCTGCCGGTACAGGTCGTCGGACGCGGCGCGCACCGTCTCCTTGATCCGCTCGGCCAGTTCGCCCGAGCTCAGCCGCATCGCCTTGGGGTGAAGCTCCAGCTCGCTCAGCCCCCGGCCGGTGAACTCCACCTCGACCAGGCCGTCCTCGTCCCGGGCCCGGCCGACGAGCGAGGACAGGGTGCCCTGGAGTCGTTCGACGGCCGCGATCCTGGCGTCGGCGCTCCGGCTGAACCGCTCCACGTCGAAGTCGTCGAATGCGCTGCCGGCCATACGAGCCCCCTTTTTTTGCCGCGATTTCCGGAACATCGGCACGCTAACGCATCAAAGGCGGGCGTACGGGGGTTTGCGGGCTCGCCGTTACACGCCAGTGAACAAGCCCCGAATTTCCGCTTTCCACCTGCGGAAACGTCACCCCCGCGCATGGCGGGGGCGCGGAGCCCGGTGATAGGGAAGATCACGTGTCGTACGGCGCATCCTCCTCCAGCGGGCCATCCGGGCCGTCCGCCCTCCCGGCCTCCTCCGTCTCCGCGATGGTGAGCCCCTGCCCGCACACGCCTCCGTGCCCGGCCGGTCCGTGCCTGCCGGACTCGATACGCGGGCAGCGCCAGGGAGGCGCCTCCGTGGTCCCGGCGAGGGTGCCGGCGCCGGACGGCGGCTCGTCCGGCCTGCCCGGCTACGAGGTGGCCGCGGGCTTCATCAGGAAGTTCGCCGGCACGGTGGGCGGCTCCGCGGAGGGCGTCCGGCGGATGAAGGACGCGACGCCCCGTTTCGAGGGCTGGAACCTCGCTCCGCTCGCCGGGGTCCCCATCGTCGGGCTCGCCTTCGTCCACCGGTTCAACACCGTCTCCGACACCTGGTCGGGCGCGGCCGGCATCCTCGGCGACGCCCTGCGCAGGGACGGCGAGACGCTGGTCAGGGCCGCCGACAACTACGTGGCCGCGGAGAAGGCCGGCACGGCGGCCGTCCGGAACACGCGTCCCTGAGAGGAGCCGCATGTCGACCTCACCCGGCGAGCCCGGCAGGTTGTTCGTCCCCGGCCGGCCCGCCCCGGGCCCCGGGGAGCTCTACATCACGGACTCGAGCGGCAACGTCCAGCGGGCCGTACGCGTGGCGCCGGCCGACGGAGCCGCTTCCGTCGCCACCCGCACCGATCCGGGCTTCTTCCGCAACCTGGTCAAGGGCCTGAACCCGCTGCGGCAGCAGACGCGTACGGCGATGGCCATGTCCGGGCTGGGGGGCGCGGCCCTCGCCCTGGACGTGGCGGCCACGATGAACCTAGGCAACCCCTTTCTCTTCTATGACCGGCGGGAGCTGTGGAAGGAGATGGGGAGCCGGCTGGAGAGCGGCCGGTCCGACATCTGGTTCTCCTACTTCCAGGACGTCAGCCCGAACTGGAAGGGCCACGCGGCCGACCTGCTCGGGCGGCGGGTCCGCTTCAACACCACGGTCCTGTACGAGAAGCTCCACGGGGTCACCGGCGAGATGAGCGGTGCGATGCACAGCCAGTTCAAGGAGGTCCTGGAGTACGACCTGTCGGTGTTCGGCCTCTACGCGGCCTCGGCGCCGATCCTCCGCACGCTGGCGGCGATGAGCGCGCACCCGGCCGGGCGGGTCGCGCTGATATCGCAGGTGGGCGTCTTCGCCAGTGCGCTGGGCAACCTCGTCAAGCAGTTCGCCGACATCTACATGGCCTGCGAGGGCGACCTCAACAAGGTGGAGCAGAAGCTCAACGACGTACGGGCCGCCTTCTTCGAGGAGGGCGACCCGGCGCGGGGCCGCCGCGACCTCACGCTCACCCCCGCGGTGGCGGATCGCGCGCACATCCACGACTACTGGCAGCCCGCGAGCGAGGAGCCCCGGTGAGGAACACGGCCGCGTTCAACGAGGGCAGGGAAGGCGACGTCGCCGGTCTGGTGCGGGAGGTCCAGGGCCGCGTCGGCGCGCTCGCCGACCTGCTCCACGGGCTGAGCGAGGAGGTGGTCGAGGGGACCGATGCCACGGGCGCCGTGGTGGCCAGGGTCTCCGGAGCCGGCCGCCTGCTCGGGCTGACCGTCGATCCGCGGGCGATGCGCGACCTCGACCACGTCGCGATGTCGGCCGCGATCCAGGGCGCGATCGGCGCCGCGCGGAGCAAGGTGGGCGAGCGGCTGGGGAAGGCCATGGAGGACTTCGCGCAATCGCCTCCGCACGGCGACCCGCTCGCCCCGTACGTCCGGGCGCTGCTGCGGGAGGAGTGAGCGTGACCGAGATGCGCGAGCTCCGGGCGCGCATGGAACGGCTGTCGGCGGCGGCCGTGTGGATGGACGAGCTCGCGGCCGAATGGAGCACACGCGAGTACGCCGGGAGTGCCGACGGGGGGCGGATCACCGCGACCGTCGACGCCGTCGGCACGCTGCGCGCCCTCGACATCCACCCGCTGAGCATGCGCGGGCTCGACAGCCGCTCGCTCGCGGAGGCCGTCCTGAAGGCCGTACGGCGGGCCGAGGCGGCCGCGGAGGCCGCGAAGGAGGAGGTGCTGCGCGGCGGGCTCGACGCCGCGGGTCTGCCCCACGTGGCCGGTCTCCTCGACGAGGCCCGCCGCGCGTTCGGCGATCGGGCGTCGCCCGAAGGCGCCGACCGGCTCTAAGCCATATACCGCTGCTACTCAATTCGTTGAATAGTCATATCCTTGACTATAAGAGCGAAGGGAGCGGTTCCATGGCCCTACGGCACGCCGTCCTCGCGGCGCTGCTCGACGGGGAGCTCAGCGGCTACCAGCTGGCCAAGGCGTTCGACGTCGGTGTGGCGAACTTCTGGCACGCCCTGCCCCAGCAGCTGTACGCCGAGCTGGCCAAGCTGGAGCAGGAAGGGCTGGTCGCGGGGCGGCGGGTGGTCCAGGAGACCCGGCCCACCAAGCGCCTCTTCCACGTGACGGACGCCGGGCTCACCGAGCTGGAGCGATTCGCGGCGGCCGCGTCGAAGCCGTCGTTCATCCGCGACGACCTGCTCGTCAAGGTGCAGGCGGCCGACCACGTCGACGCCGGGCCGCTGATCCGTCAGGTCGAGGAGAGGGCCGCCATGGCCGAGGCCAAGATCGATCTGTTCCGGCGGATCCTGCGCAAGATGCGCGGCGGCCTGGGCGAAGAGGAGTTCCTCCGCGCGGGCCGGCGCGTGGGGCCGTACCTGACCTGCCTGCGCGGTCTGGCCTTCGAGGAGGGCAACCGCGACTGGTGCCTGCGGACCGCGGCGATCCTGCGGGAAAGGAGCCCGGCCGCGCCAGACGGAAGGACGGCGGCCGTGCCTGGCGAAGGAATCGCGGCCATGCCACGAGAGGGGACCGCGCCGGCCCCACGGAATCCGGAGGTGGCCCATGCCGAGCGGTGAGCCCCTGCGTTACGTCGCCGTCGGCGACAGCCAGACCGAAGGGCTCGGCGACGGCGACCCCGCCCACCCGCGCGGCTGGGCCGACCGGCTCGCCGAGCGGCTCACGACCGTGGACCCGGAGGTCACGTACGCCAACCTCGCGGTGCGCGGGCGGCTCGCCGGGGAGGTACGGGCCGGGCAGCTCGCGCCGGCCCTGGCCCTGCGCCCCCATCTGGTCACCGTCGTCGCGGGCGTCAACGACCTGATCAGGCCCCGCTTCGACGCCGCCGAGGTGGCCGGGCACCTGGAGGCGATGTTCGCCGGTCTCACGGCCGCCGGCGCCCGCGTCGCGACCCTCACGTTCCCGGACGTCGGGAAGATCGCGCCGATCGCCCGGCCGCTCCGGTCACGGGTGTTCGACCTCAACGACCGCATCCGGGCGGCGGCGGCGCGGCACGGGGTGGCGGTCGCGGAGACGGCGTACCACGCCGTCGCCACCGACCCCCGGCTATGGAGCGCCGACCGGCTCCACGCGAGTCCGCTCGGCCACGAGCGGATCGCCGCGGCCGTGGCCCACGCCCTCGGCGTGCCCGGCAGCGACGACGCCTGGACGCTGCCCCTGCATCCCCCGGTGGATCCGGCCGGGTGGCGGGCTCTGGGCGCCGAGTTGCGCTGGGCGGGCACGTTCCTCGGCCCGTGGCTGGTGCGGCGTCTCCTCGGCAGATCGTCCGGCGACGGTCGCACCGCCAAACGTCCCGCACTGCTGCCCGTACGTCCCACGGCGTGACCGCAGGACGCCCGTGCCGCGCCCCGAGGGTCAGCCCGACAGGCCGCGCACCCAGGCGTACAGGTCGAGCACGCCCAGCGTGAGCGGGATCAGCGCGACGACCAGCAGCGCGTCGAGGATGTCCGCCGCCCGTCCCCAGAACGGCGACGGCCTGCCCGTGGGCAACCAGAGGCCGAGGCCGAGCACGAGCAGGGCCGTCCACAGCACCCCGACCGTCACGGCCACCTCGGCGACCGCGTCGGCGCCCGTGCCCAGCGCGAACGCCAGCGCGACGGCCCCGGCCACGGCCACGAGGACCATCCACAGCCGCTGGGCGACCCCCGCGAAGACCCGCGCCCGCATCGCGAGCGCCAGCGCCAGCGTCGCCGCCGTCGCGCGGGCGACCCAGCCGCCCTGCTGGACGAGCAGCAGCTCGGCCGCGCCACCGGCGAGCGCGATCGCGATGACCATGCCGGTGGCGTACCGGTGGGCCTGCGCGGTCCGCTGCAGCACCAGGGGGCCGTCGATCCGCTGGTTGTCGCTGCGCAACTCCTCCGCGCTGGTGGGCAGCGGCGGCAGCGGCACCCTGGCCATCCGGAACGACAGCGTGGGGATCAGCGGGCTCAGCGCCAGCAGGACCGTCGCGACCACGGCCGCCGCCCCGGCGCCCGGTCCCCCGAACACCATCACGCACGCGGCGCCCACGGCCCCGGCGACGGACGCGACCGCGACGCCGAGGAAACCCGCCACGCCGTCGGCGACCAGCACGCCGCCGACGGTGGCCACCAGCGCGGTGTACGCGAGCGCGGCCACCAGGTTCGGCGCGCCGAGCACCAGTACGGCGCCCGAGGCGCCGGGGGTGAACAGCCCGGCGAGGAAGGCGTGTGGCAGGGCCGCGTAGCCGATCAGGGCGCCGGCGGTGGGCTGGCCGACGGCCCTGGACACCACGGTCCCGGCGGCGAGCAGCAGCACCGCGACGGCTCCGGCCACTCCGGCGGTCAGCCTCGGCGGGGCCGCCGCGAGCGCGAGGACGACGGCGCCGAGCGCGAGCAGACCGGCCGCCACGCCCATGCCGAGCAGCCGCGTGTGCCGCGGCTCCCACCTGCCGCCGCCCTCCTTGGTCCCGGTGGCGACCACGTCGGCCACGTCGTCGTACACGGCGGGCGGCAGCGCCGCGTCGCGCGGGCGCAGGTACAGGATCTCCCCGTCCAGGACGCCCAGCGCGCCCAGGCTCTGGCCGAGGTCGAGCGGCGGGCCGCCGAGACGCTGCAGCACCCAGCCGGGGGCCGCGGCCGCGTCGCCGCCCACCTCGCCGACCGCGCGCAGCAGCCCGGGGAGAACGTGGGGCAGCGGGATGTCGGCCGGCAGCGCGAGGTCCGCCTTCCTGCGTGGAGCGACCACGGTGACGTGGCACAGAGGTGGCAGCGGCGCGGCCGCCTGCGGCAGCGCGCCCTGCTGGGCATGACCCTGCTGGATCTGGCCGTGCTGAACCTGAATGGGGGCCGGCGATGACACGGCGGGAATCCTCTCCCGAAGATCTCTCTGACAGCCCGAAAATATCGGCAAACCTGGTAGAAAAGTCAGTCAGATGAGCATTGTCGTCGTCTCGCGCCCCGAGCGCCGCCCGGGCCCCAAACCGCCCCGCGGTGAGATTCTCCTGGAATCCCCACCGGAGATTCCCGAGGTCCAGCCGCAGGGCCTGATGTCCATGCTCACGTACGTGCCGATGCTCGCCGGCGGCGCCGCGATGGCGCTGATGTTCACGGCGGGCGGCACCGGCAACCCCCTGATGTACGTGGCCAGCGGGCTGTTCGCCGTCTCCATGGTCGGCATGAGCATGGGCCAGCTCGGGCGCAACGCCGGTGAGCGCAGGAACCGCCTCAACGGGCTGCGCCGCGACTACTTCCGCTACCTGTCGCAGATCCGCAGGAAGGTCCGCAGGGCGGCCGTGCAGCAGCGGGAGGCGCTGGAGTGGAGCGGGCCGCCGCCCGAGTCGCTGTGGTGGATCGCGATGGGGCCGCGTCTGTGGGAGCGCAGGCCGCGCGACGACGACTTCGCGACCGTACGGCTCGGCACCGGCGTGCAGAAGCTGGCCATCCAGCTCGTCCCGCCGGACACCAAGCCGGTGGAGGACCTCGACGCGCTGTCGGCGGGCGCGCTGCGCCGGTTCGTCCGGGCGCACGCCACGGTGTCGGGGCTGCCCGTGGCGGTCGCCCTGCACTCCTTCGCCCGCATCCACCTCACCGGCGACTCCGCGGCGATGCGCGAGCTGGTGCGGGCGGTGATCGCGCAGCTCGTCGTCTTCCACTCCCCCGACGACATGCGGATCATGATCTGCGCCGGCAAGGAGTGGATGCCCCACTGGGAGTGGGTCAAGTGGCTGCCGCACGCCCTGCACCCCGACCAGACCGACGCGGCGGGCCAGGTCAGGCTCATGGCGGAGAACCTCGCCCACCTCGACACGCTGGTCGGGGAGGAACTCAGGGAACGGGCCCGGTTCCGTCCCGGCGCCTCCGCGGACGCCCTGCCGTACCACGTGGTGATCGTGGACGGCGGGCACGTGCCGCACGACAGCCAGCTCGGCTCGGACGCCATCCAGGGCGTGACGGTGATCGACCTGTCCGGTTCGACCGGGCCGGCGCCCGAGGCGATCACGCTCCGGCTGGACGTGCAACCCGACGGCTTCCACATGGTGAAGATCGACCACGCGGGGCGGCGGTCGGGCAACCGGCTCGGCGACCCCGACCGCCTCGGCTATCCCCAGGCGGAGGGGCTGGCCCGGCAGCTCGCGCCGCTGCGCGCCTCCGCCGGGGCCCAGGGCGAGGCGCAGGACGTGCTCGGCGTCAACACCTCGCTCACCGACCTGCTCGGCGTGGGCGACCCCGTCCACCTCGATCCCGCGGTGATCTGGCAGCCCCGCGCGGGGCGCAACCGGCTGCGGGTGCCGATCGGCCTGGGCGCGGACGGGCGGGTCGTCGAGCTCGACATCAAGGAGTCCGCGCAGGGCGGCATGGGGCCGCACGGCCTGGTCATCGGGGCGACCGGCTCCGGCAAGAGCGAGCTGCTGCGCACCCTGGTGCTCGGCCTGGCCATCACGCACTCCTCCGAGATCCTCAACTTCGTGCTGGTGGACTTCAAGGGCGGCGCCACGTTCCTCGGCCTGGACTCCCTGTCGCACGTGTCGGCGGTCATCACCAACCTGGAGGACGAGCTGCCGCTCGTCGACCGCATGCACGACGCGCTGCACGGCGAGATGGTGCGCCGCCAGGAGCTGCTGCGCGCCGCGGGCAACTACGCCTCGCTGCGCGACTACGAGCGGGCCAGGGAGCAGGGCGCGGATCTCAAGCCGATGCCGACCCTGTTCGTCGTGATCGACGAGTTCAGCGAGCTGCTCACCGCCAAGCCGGAGTTCATCGACCTGTTCGTGATGATCGGGCGGCTCGGCCGCTCCCTCGGCGTGCACCTCCTGCTGGCCTCCCAGCGCCTGGAGGAGGGCCGGCTGCGGGGCCTCGACACCCACCTGTCGTACCGGATCGGCCTGCGCACGTTCTCGGCGATGGAGAGCCGGGTCGTCCTCGGCGTCGCCGACGCCTACGAGCTGCCGCCCGCGCCGGGCAACGGCTACCTGAAGTACGACACCACGGGGATGACCCGGTTCAAGGCCGCCTACGTGTCCGGCCCCCACCACGCCGACCCCGGGCGGTCCGCCCCCGGCGAGGCCGGGCGGCCGGTACGCGAGGTGGTCGAGTACGGCCCCGCCTTCGCGCCCGTGGAGGTGACCGAGCCGTCCAGGGAGCTGGCGCCCGCGGAGGAGCCCGGCGGACCGCGGCACAGCCTGCTCGACGTCGTGGTCGGCCGGCTCACCGGCCACGGCCCGCCGGCGCACCCGATCTGGCTGCCCCCGCTGGCCGAGCCGCCGACGCTGGCCCACCTGCTGCCGCCGCTGTCCGTCACGCCCGAGCACGGCCTGACCACCGCGGGCTGGGGCGGGCGGGGGATGCTCCACGCGGTCGTCGGCATCGTCGACCGGCCGTTCGAGCAGCGCCGCGACCCCTACTGGCTCGACCTGTCGGGAGGCGCGGGTCACGTCGGCGTCGCGGGCGGCACGCAGAGCGGCAAGAGCACGGTGCTGCGGACCCTGGTCACGAGCATGGCCCTGATGCACACGCCACGCGAGGTGCAGTTCTACTGCCTGGACTTCGGCGGCGGCTCCCTGGCCTCGCTGGAGGCGCTGCCGCACGTGGGCGGCGTCGCGAGCCGTCTCGACGCCGACCGCGTCCGCCGTACGGTCGCCGAGATCTCCACCATCCTGGAGCGGCGCGAGGCGGACTTCGCCGAGCACGGCATCGAGTCGGTCGCGGCGTACCGGCGGATGCGGGCCGAGTCCGGCCGCGACGGCGACGGCTGGGGCGACGTGTTCCTGGTCGTGGACGGCTGGCTCACGCTCAGGCAGGAGTTCGAGTCGCTCGAACCGGTCATCACCGACATCGCCGCCCGTGGCCTCGGGTACGGCATCCACGTGGTCGCGGCCACCAACAAGTGGTCGGAGTTCCGGGCGAGCATCCGCGACCTGTTCGGCACCAGGGTCGAGCTCAAGCTCGGCGACGCCTACGAGTCCGAGGTCAACAGGAAGGCGTCGCTGGCGGTCCCCGAGGGAGTGCCGGGACGCGGCCTCACCAAGGAGGGGCTGCACTTCCTGTCCGCGCTGCCGCGGATCGACGGCGTGCAGAGCTCCGAGGACCTCGCCGCGGGCGTCCGCGGGCTGGTGCACGCGGTCAGGGACGCCTGGCAGGGGCCGCCCGCGCCGGCGATCCGGCTGCTGCCGCCGGTGCTGCCCGCCGCCTCCCTGCCCGGCCCCGAGGAGACGGGGCCGAAGATCGCCATCGGCATCGACGAGGCGACGCTCTCGCCCGTGCTGCTCGACTTCGACGCCGACCCGCACTTCGTCGTCCTGGGCGACACCGAGAGCGGCAAGTCGAACCTGCTGCGGCTCGTCGCGGAGGGACTGGTGGCCAGGCGGCAGCCGCACGAGGCGATGATGATCGTCGTCGACTACCGCAGGTCGCTGCTCGACTCGGCCGCGACCGCCCACCGCATCGGCTACGCGGCGTCGAGCACCGCCGCCCAGGAGCTGGTCAACGACGTGCGCGGGGCCCTGCTCAAGCGGCTGCCGCCGGCCGACCTCACCCCCGAGCAGCTGCGGACGAGGAGCTGGTGGCAGGGTTCGGACGTCTACATCGTCGTGGACGACTACGACCTGGTCGCCACCTCGTCCAACCCGCTGCTGCCCCTGGTGGACCTGTTGCCGCAGGCGCGGGACATCGGGCTCCACCTGGTGTTGTCGCGTCAGATGGGCGGCGCCGGCCGGGCCATGTACGACCCGGTCATCCAGAAGCTGAAGGACATGGCCAGCCCCGCCGTCATCCTGTCGGGCAACAAGGACGAGGGCTACCTGTTCGGCAACGTCCGGGCGCACCCGCTGCCGCCCGGCCGGGGCTACCACGTCGACAGGAGGTTCGGCGCGCGGCTCGCCCAGACCGCGTTCCTGCCTCCCGCGGACAGCGAGTGACGGCGGAAAGGAGCGGCACGTGGCCGGTTTCGACATCCACTTCCAGGCGCTCGAGAGCTGCCGTACGGCGGTGAGCAAGGCCTGGGGCCAGTACGAGAGCCTGCACGGCGGTCTTCCCGAGACGCCCGGCACCCGGGCGGCCGCCTTCGGGCACGTGGACGGCGCCGCGGCGCTGGCAGAGGCGGTCGACGCCGCCTACGCCGCGCTGACCGCGGAGGCGGGCGACGCGAGGACCAAGCTGAAGGGCGTGGAGCGGGCGCTGGAGACCGTGCAGGACAACGTCCGGACCGCCCACACGGCCACATCCGGGTCGATGCGGGCATGAGCCTGCCAGGCGAGGGGGTGGCATGAGCGGCGTCGGGGATCTGCCGGGCGGCGCCGAGCTGTCCGCCATGGCGGAGAAGGTGAAGGGCGATCCCGGCGGGATTCGCGACATCGCCGGGAAGTGGCGCGGCGCGGCCCGCGACGCGCAGGACTACGCGGGCGGCGTGGGCCGGGCCGTACGCACGGTGGATGCCGCCTGGCAGGGCCGGTCCGCCGATGCCTTCGTGGGCTACATGAACAGGTACGGCAAGGCGGCGGACGGCCTCCACGACGCCCTGGTCGCGTGCGCGGGCGCGCTGGAGAAGGTCGCCACCGCGCTGGAGAGCGCCAAGTCGAAGATCGACGGCATCTGCGCCGGCGTGGTCGCCGACGCGGCGACCTACCGCGCCCGCAACAAGGACGTGACGGACGAGGAGCTGGACAAGGGACTGCGGGCCATCGTCTCCCGGGGCGTCGAGGACGCCCGGCCGCACCTGGAGCAGGTGACCACGGCCGTCGGCGACGCCACGAAGACGCTGGGCGGGCAGCTGGGCGGCGACTACCGCGACGGCGCGCTCACCTTCGCCAAGATCCCGGACCCGGGCAAACAGGACTTCGTACCCCGCCAGGGACACGCCGTCGACTGGCGCCGCGACCCGGGCTACACCGGCTCTACGGGGGCCCCCGGCGACAAGGCGCACCCGACGTACGCGTCGTACGGCCAGACGAGCCTGAGCGGCGGCGCGGGCGGCGGCGGCTACGGCCCCAGCGGCCCGCCTCCGCCCGGCGGCGGGCCGGCGCCCACGGGCCAGGTCAAGGAGTGGATCGAGCAGGCCGTCGCGATCCTCAGGGCCCAGGGCTACCCGGCCGAGAAGATGAACCGGGACGACATCTGGATGATCATCAGGCACGAGTCGGGCGGGAACCCGCACGCGATCAACAACTGGGACTCGAACGCCGCCGCGGGAACGCCGTCGAAGGGGCTGATGCAGACCATCGACCCGACGTTCAACCGCTGGTCCCTGCCGGGGCACAAGGACATCTGGAACCCCGTCGACAACATCGTGGCGGGCGTCCGGTACGCCATCGAGCGCTACGGCTCGGTCTCGGCCGTGCCCGGCGTGGTGGGCATGAAGACCGGCACCGGATACCGGGGATACTGAGCCGCCCGCCCGGCGCGGGCCGCGTCGGGCACCGGGAACCGCCCGCCGTCGCCCGCCACGCGGCGGTGGCCGGCGAGAGGCACGGGGAAGACCGGGCGCGGCCGGCCGAGAGCCGAGCGCGGCACGCGGGGCACGGGGAAGACCGGGGCACGAACGCGGAAGGCCGGGCGGCTGCCCGCCCGGCCTTCCTGATCAGCGGCTACCCGATGCCGGACCTGCCGGTCCGGCCTCCCGGCGTTCGTCAGCCGCAGTTGCCCCAGTCGGCGCTGGCGCCGGCCCCGCCGATACGGCCGAGGTACCTGACGCACTTGCCCTTGGCCTGCAGCTTCACCGGGCCGGCGTAGTACTCGTAGCTACCGCTGTCGGTCTTGCTCACGCCGCCCTGGACCTCCAGGGTCGCGGAGACGGGCGTCGCCTTGCCGACGTCGGCCGTCTTGATGGTGACGACGCAGTTCTCCCCCGTGCTCGCGTTGTAGAGCTGGTAGATGGCGCCACCCGCCAGAGCGCTGCTGCGCTGCACGTAGAAGCCCGCCCCGCAGACCTGCTCAGGGGCGTAGGGGTTCCTGACCGGAGCGGCCGTGCGGGTCGGCCTCGGCGCCTCGGTCGTCGGCTTCACCGTGACCGTCGGCTTCACCGTGACCGTCGGCTTCACCGTGACCGTCGGCTTCACCGTGACCGTCGGCCTGGCCGTGACCGTCGGCCGCGCCGTCGGCTGCACGGTCGGCTGCACCGTGGGCTGCACGGTCGGGCGGGAGGTCGCGGTCGGGCGCGGGGCCGTGGCGGTCGGGCGCGGCGTCGCCGGTTGCGTCACCGTCCGCGTCGGCGCGACCGTCGCGGTGGGCGACGGCGCGGCCGGGCTCGGGGACGGCTCGGCGGTGGCCGGCGACGGCGACGCGTGCGGATTCCGCCGGCCGGGCCATCTCGGCTCCTCCGGGCTCGGCACCGGCTCCTGCGTCTCGGTGGCCGCCGGGCTCGGCGACTGCGAGGGCGGGGGCTCCGGAGTCGGCTCGGTCGGCACCGGGCTGGGCGTCGCGATGACCGTGGTGGTGGTCGTCACCCGGGCCGTCGGCCGCGTCTGGTCGATCGGCTGCTGCGGCGGCGGGACCACCGGCTGGGTCGGCACCGGCACGATCGGGCCCGGGGTCGGGACCGAGGTGAGCTCCGGCGTCACCGGGCCGTCGGTCGGCCACTCGCTCGGCAAGACCAGCGGCTGCACCGGGCTGTCCGGATCGTTGGACGACAGCGCCCATGGCACCGTCACCTGCGGCGCCGCCGTCGGGTTCTGCCCGCCGCCTCCGGCCCCGCCGCCCGCGGGCCCGCCACCGGCGTCCGTGAGGTCCGCGGCCACCCTGCCGCCGGAGCCGTGCTGCCCTGCGGCGCGCTCCGCGGCCGCCGGCGACAGCTGGACCTCGGCGTACCGGCCCGCGCCCCACAGGCCCACTCCGGAGAGCAGGACCACGGCGCCGACCGCCGCCGCCAGGCCGACGGGGAAAGGCCTGCGCCTGGCCGGCTCGACCTGGCCCTGGGCGGTCGGCGGCCCCCACGTCTGCTGCGGAGGCTGCTCCTGCGGCATGGCGGGCGGCTGCCAGGAAGCGGCCGGCGCCTGCTGGGGCTGCTGAGGCACGGACGGTGGGCCCCACGTCTGCTGCGGAGCCGGCGGAACGGGGACTCCCCCGAGCGGCGGCTGCGCGGGCTGGGGAGGCTGCGGCACCTGCGGGGACAGCACCACTCCCGAGGCCGGGCTCGCCGCCGGGTTCGCCCCGGCGTCACCGCCGAGCAGCCGCAGCATCGCGGCGTAGGCGGTGGGGCGCTGCCCCGGCTCCTTGGCCAGCGCGGGCAGCACGACCTGGCGCAGCCGCTCCTCCAGGCCGCCGAGGTCGGGCGGCGCGTTCAGCACCGCCTGCGGATCCTGCGGGAACGGCGGCCGCCCGGTCGCCGCGAAGACGACCGTGGCGGCCCAGGCGAACATGTCCGCGTACGCGTCGTACCGCCCGCCCCTGATCTGCTCGGGGGCGAGGTAGGCCGGCTCGCCCACCGGCGGCCCGACGGCGACGTCGGTCAGCTTGACCCCGTCGTCGGCGACGATGACGTTGTGCGGGGTGAGCGCGCCGTGCGCGAGATCGGCGAGGTGCACCGCGGTCAGCGCGGTGAGCAGGCCCACCGCGACCCGTTCGAGCGCCTCGCCGGAGAGCGGGCCCCCGGCAGCGACGGCGGCGGCCAGACTGCGCCCCTCGACGTGTTCCCTGACGACGTAGGGCCGATCGCCGAGCAGGCCCGCCGCGATCGTGCGGGCCACATATGAGCTGGACACACGTGTGGCCACAGTGAGCCGGTCGAGGACGGCCTGCCCCGAACCCGGCTCGGCGGCCAACAGCTTGATCACCCGCACAGGGGCGTCGTCGCCGGACTCCTTGCCGACATAGACGTCGCCGCGGGGCCCCTCGTCCAGCCGTCCCAGGATGGCGTACTCGCCTATCTGCTCGGGATCACCCGGCCGTAAAGGGTGCATCTCAGTCCTTTCTGAAAAAGCGACCTGATCAGGATCATTCAACCAAGAGCACCCGACACAAAGCAGCAGTTTTCGCCAGCCCAAAACATTGAAGCGTCAATTACCTGATGCCGGCGTGTCAACTCTCGCGGCCGGGGCGCCACCCCCTGCGCCGGCCCATCGGCACGAACACCCGCACGGCCACGATCAGGCCCACGGCGCACAGCGCCGCCACCGCGATCGTGAGCGCCAGGTCGACCGCCTCCTGGTCGACCGGAGCCGCCTTGCTCACCGCGCCCGGCGGCAGCGGGGCCGGCGCCGGCGGCGCGATGACCGGGGCGTCGACGGCCTCGAGCGGCAGGATCGCGGTGACGGCGAGCAGCGGGTTCACCATCCCGGCACCAGTGCCCGCCCCCACGCCGCCGTCCGCCGTGGCGGTGATGCGCCACCGCACCCGTTCCTGGTTCAGCCCCGGATGGCGGGCACGCACCAGCGCCGCCACCCCCGCGACGTACGGCGCGGCGAAGCTGGTGCCTTCGAGCCCGCCCATGTACGACCGTCCGGGCCAGGTGGAGGTGATGTTCTGGCCCGGCCCCAGCACCGCGACGGGGGTGGCCGTGTTGGAGAAGTCGGCGCGCCTGCCGTCCGGGGTGGCCGACCCGACGGCGAGCACGCCCGGGTACGCCGCGGGGTAGGCGGGCTCCGGCGTGCCGTCCTCCGCGGTCGTGTTGCCGGCCGCCGCCACGATCACCGCGTCCTTGTCCAGCGCGTACGCCACAGCCTGCCGGAGTTTGGGATCGTCCTGGGCCTGGATCGACACGTTGATCACGTCGGCGCCGTAGTCGGCCGCGTTCACGATGGCCCTCGCCAGCGTGTCCACCTCGCCGTTCTCCTCGTTCGTCTGCTTGAGCGAGATCAGCCGCACGCCCGGCGCGACGCCGTGGAAGGGGACGCCCTTCAGATACTGGGCGGCGATGATCCCGGCCCCCGCCGTGCCGTGCCCGACGCAGTCGCGGTGTCCCGTCCCGGTGTAGTCCACCGACTTGGCCACGTGGATCTGCGGGTGCGTCAGGTCCACTCCGCTGTCGATGATCGCGACGGTGACCCCCTCACCCGTGGTGAGCGGCCACACGCGCTTCGGGTCGAGTCTCCGCTGCCCCCACGGCTCGGCCACCTGCATGCTGCCCTTGCGCGGCGCGCACCGCACCGGCGCGGCGTGCGCCTGTGCGGGAGGCGCGGGCGGTGCCACGAGAAGCAGCGCCAGCACGGTCGCCAGAAGGCCGGGTCCCCGCATGAGTGATCAGCCTAACCTGTCGGACTTGACCGGCGATGCCGGTTCGAAACAGGCATACCGGCGATGAGAACCGGGAGCGGCGAAAACAGTTCTGACAGCGGTCCCACTCAGCAAGGGGGCGGACGCCGTCGGGCCGCTGCGGGTGCTTAAAATCCAGCAAGGCTCGTAACCAGGGGCCCTAGGGAAGGATGGACACGGTGCACAAGGTCCTGATCGCCAACCGCGGTGAGATCGCCGTACGGATCGCCCGGGCGTGCGGGGACGCCGGCCTCGCCAGTGTGGCGGTCTACGCCGACCAGGACCTGGACGCGCTGCACGTGCGGGTGGCCGACGAGGCCCACGCGCTCGGCGGGCAGAGCCCGGCCGAGACCTACCTGCACATCGACAAGCTCCTCGCGGTGGCCGAGCAGACCGGCGCCGACGCCGTCCACCCCGGCTACGGCTTCCTCGCCGAGAACGCCGGCTTCGCCCAGGCCGTCATCGACGCCGGGCTGATCTGGATCGGCCCGCCACCCGCGGCCATCACCGCCCTGGGCGACAAGGTCGCGGCCCGCCACATCGCCCAGCGCGTGGGCGCCCCCCTGGTCGCCGGCACCCCCGACCCCGTCTCCGGCGTGCAGGAGGTCGTCGACTTCGCGCAGCAGCACGGCCTGCCCATCGCGATCAAAGCGGCCTTCGGCGGCGGCGGCCGCGGCCTGAAAGTGGCCCGCACCCTGGAAGAGATCCCCGACCTGTACGAATCGGCCGTCCGCGAGGCCGTCACCGCCTTCGGACGCGGCGAATGCTTCGTCGAGCGCTACCTGGACCGGCCCCGGCACGTGGAAACCCAGTGCCTGGCCGACACCCACGGCAACGTCGTGGTCGTCTCCACCCGCGACTGCTCACTGCAGCGCCGCCACCAAAAACTCGTCGAGGAGGCCCCCGCACCGTTCCTGACCGACGAGCAACTGCAGCTGCTGTACTCCTCCTCCAAGGCGATCCTGCGCGAGGCGGGCTACGTCGGGGCCGGCACGTGTGAGTTCCTCGTCGGCCAGGACGGCACGATCTCCTTCCTGGAGGTCAACACCCGGCTGCAGGTCGAGCACCCGGTCAGCGAGGAGGTCGCCGGCATCGACCTGGTCCGCGAGATGTTCCGCATCGCCGACGGCCAGACGCTGGGCTACGACGACCCGGTGTTGCGCGGCCACTCCATCGAGTTCCGGATCAACGCCGAGGACGCGGGCCGGGGCTTCCTGCCCGCGCCGGGGACGATCACCTCGATGCGGGTCCCGTCGGGGCCCGGGGTGCGGCTGGACGGCGGATATGAGACCGGGATGAGCGTGCCGCAGGCGTTCGACTCGCTGGTGGCCAAGCTGATCGTCACCGGCGCCACCCGGGCCCAGGCGCTGGAGCGCTCACGCCGGGCCCTGGCCGAGTACGAGATCGGCG
>NZ_JABBXA010000049.1 GCF_014161445.1 Microbispora sp. H13382 | reverse complement strand
CCGCACCCGCTACGGCAACACCGGCACCCAGGCCACCGTCGAAGGCATCAGCATCTCCGGCGTCGGCCACCAGCTGCCGATGAACGGCCAGATCGCCTACGCCATCTCCTTCCTCGGCCTCGACGGCGTGACGACCTCCCCGTCCCCGTCCCCCTCCCCGAGTAGTTCGCCGAGCAGTTCGCCCAGCAGTTCGCCCAGTAGTTCGCCGAGCAACTCGCCGTCCCCCGGCGGCGGACCGGGCGCCTGCCGGGTCAGCGCCACCGTGAACGCCTGGAACAACGGGCTGACCGAGAACATCACGGTCACCAACACCGGTTCCTCGGCCGTCAACGGCTGGTCGCTGGCCTTCACTCTCCCGAGCGGGCAGACCATCACCGGCGGGTGGAACGCCACTTACTCGCCCACCAGCGGACAGGTCACGGCGAAGAACGTCAGCTACAACGGCTCGCTGGCACCCGGAGCCTCCACCGAGATCGGCTTCCAGGCCACCCACACCGGCAACGCCGCCAAGCCGACCGCGTTCACGCTCAACGGAAACACCTGCACCGTCTCCTGACGCCTCCCTATCCCCTGGAGATCTCCGTGCGCTTCATCAGACATCGGCGCTGGCTCGCGGCCGGAGTGGCCGCGGCGCTGAGCGTCCTCGGCGTCGCGGCCGCCGGCTCCGCCCAGGCCGCCGCGGGCTGCCGGGTCACCTACACGGTGACCAACCAATGGCAGGGCGGCTTCGGCGCCAACGTCGACGTGGTCAACCTGGGCGACCCGGTCGACGGCTGGCGACTGACCTGGTCGTTCCCCGCCGGGCAGACGATCAGCCAGCTGTGGAACGGCAGCTACACGCAGTCCGGCGCCCAGGTCACGGTGACCAACGCCTCCTACAACGGCGGCATCCCGACCGGCGGCAGCGCGTCGTTCGGCTTCAACGGCTCCTGGACCTCGTCCAACCCCGTGCCGGCGAGTTTCGCGCTGAACGGCACCACCTGCAGCGGCACCGTCACCAGCCCCTCGGCGAGCCCCAGTGCCAGTCCCAGTGCCAGTCCGAGCGCCAGTCCCAGCGCCAGCCCCTCGCCGTCGCCTTCGCCGTCGGTGAGTCCGTCGGGTGGGCCGTGGCCGCCGTCGTCGACGTACTCCAACCCGGTGTTGTGGCAGGACCTGGCCGACATCGACATCTTCCGGGTCGACGACACCTACTACTACTCGGCCT
>NZ_JABBXA010000048.1 GCF_014161445.1 Microbispora sp. H13382 | reverse complement strand
CTAGTGCGGTGACCACGAACGTTCGCCGGGTTGGTCAGGCGGCTTCGTCGGCGGGTCGTCCCCAGCGGCGTTGTTTCTCGCTGCGGATGCGGGCGCGTTCGCGTCGCTGGGCGGCCAGTACGTCGGGGTGGCGGGCGTTGGCGTTGCGCCAGCGCAGGTAGGCCTGCAGTTTGCGGGCCAGCACGGTGTGGTTGGGATGGTTGGAGTTTCCCATCACGAAGCTGCGTAGCGGCCCGAACTGCGCCTCGATGGGGTTGGCCCAGGAGGCGTAGGTCGGGGTGAGGCACAGCTCGACCTTGTTAGCCGCGGCCCAGGCGCGGATCGCGGGGGTCTTGTTGGCCGACAGGTTGTCCAGGATCACGTAGATCGGGGCGCCGTCGGGGCGGGCGGCGCGGATGGATTTCAGTGCGGCCAGGGTGTGGTCGCCGCCCTTGCGGGTGCGGGTGATGCCCCACAGCAGGTCATCGCCCAGGCTGTAGCAGCCGTGGAAGTAGCGGATGCCGTGCGTGCGCCGGTAGGTGGCCGGCAGCCGATCGGGCCGGCCCCGCCTGACCCAGGTGGTGCCGTGGCAGGGCCGGATCGACAACGGCCCGAACTGATCGAAGGCGAAACACCGGGTAGGGAAGCGGGTGGTGACCTCCTCGATCCGGTTGAGCTTGGCTTCGCGTTCGGGGTCGGCGGACTCCTTCCAGGTGCGGGTCCGCTGGAAGGAAATCTTGTGGCGGTGCAGGATTTGCCGCAGCCGCTCTCGCCCGATGCGGACGCGGCGGGTGGGGTTGCCCTCCAGGTAGGCGGCCAGCTTGCGCAGGCTCCAGTGGGTGAACGGGCGGCCCAGCTTCTCCGGGCGCGTGCGGGCCGTCGCGATGATTAAGGCCTCATCGTCGCTGGTGATCAGGCGGGGACGGCCACCCGCCCATTTAGGGTCCAGCGCATCAAGCCCTTTGTCGTTGAAGGCGTGGATGACATCCCGCACGGTGTCCTCATCGGCGGCCACGAGCTGCGCGATCGCCGGCACCGGGGTGCCGCTGGCCGAGGCCATGATGATCAACGCCCGGCGGACCCGGATCGAGCCGTGCTTGCCCCGCCGGACTAGGCGTTGCAGCGTCTGACCCTCATGGTCGGTTAATCGCCGTGCTCGTACGGGCTCGGCCATGCGCTCCTCCTGCTGTCGGTACCGATCACTGGTACCGACAGTGGAGGCAAACCTGATCAGAGGCCCGGAAGCGGCCCGGCGTGTCGCGGCCCGGCGAACCTAAGTGGACACCCCACTAGG
>NZ_JABBXA010000047.1 GCF_014161445.1 Microbispora sp. H13382 | reverse complement strand
GTACACAGTGAGAATGGGCTTGGACGTCACCGGGCGGGACCTGACCCATATGTACACAGACCCCGTGTCCTCCTCGCGATTTGTCGGTCTCGCTTGGTGACGTCTGTAATGCACGCGGCCGGACGAGCGGCGTGACTTAATAGGAGCCTGCCAGCTGCCCGTCACTGTGCTGTCCGTCCGCCCGACCGGTGCGTGCCGTCTCGTCTCGACAACAGAGCGGCGGTTCCAGCATGGCACGCAACCGCAAGATGCGGATTATCGGCGGCGTCGACACCCACGGCAGCACCCACCACGCGGCAGTCATCCTCATGAGCGGCCGGCGACTGGCCGACCAGGAGTTCCCCGCTACCCCCGATGGCTACGCCGACCTGCTGCGGTGGATGCGCGGCTTCGGCCGGCTGGCCGCGGTGGGGGTCGAGGGCACCGGCGCCTACGGCGCCGGACTGTCCCGCTACCTCCACCAGGCGAGCGTCAAGGTTGTCGATGTGGACCGCCCGGACCGCAAGACCCGCCGACACCAGGGCAAGTCCGATCCCATCGACGCCTATGCAGCGGCGGAGGCCACGCTGGCCGGACGTGCCAGTACGGTGCCCAAGACCCGCGACGGCCTGGTCGAGGTCATCCGCATGCTGCACGTGACCCGTGCCAGCGCGGTCAAGGCCCGGGCAGCGACGATCAACCAGCTCAAGACGCTTCTGGTGACGGCCCCCGCCGATCTACGTGAGCAGCTACGCGACCGGTCGTCACGAGCACTGGTCGAGATGTGCCTCAGGCTCCGGCCGGGCGACCAGCCCAGCGACCCCACCACCGCCGCCAAGTACGCCCTGCGCAGCCTGGCCCGCCGACACCGGCAACTTACCGAGGAAATCAGCGACCTCGACGCGCAACTCCGGCCGCTGATCACCAAGGCGGCTCCTCGCCTCCTCGCCCGCCGAGGGATCGGCTTCGAAACAGCCGCACAGCTGCTCATCACCGTCGGAGACAATCCCGACCGGCTGACCAGCGAGGCCGCGTTCGCCCACCTGGTCGGCGTTGCGCCGATCCCGGCCTCCAGCGGGCAGACCCGCCGTCACCGGCTGAACCGCGGCGGCGATCGTGATGGCAACCGCGCTCTGCACGTCATCGTGGTCAGCCGCATGGCCCACTGCCCCACGACCATGGCCTACGTGCAGCGTCGCACCACCGAGGGGCTGTCCAAGAAAGAGATCATCCGCTGCCTGAAACGCTACGTCGCCAGAGAGGTCTATAAGGACCTGATCACCCCAGACGCCACCCCACAAGCCGCAGTTCAAGCGGCTTGACAGTCATAGGAGCATCGCGAG
>NZ_JABBXA010000046.1 GCF_014161445.1 Microbispora sp. H13382 | reverse complement strand
GCCCGGCTTCACCATGGGCAACGCCTGGCAGTTCTTCATGGGCTACCGATTCGCCGTCTTCAACTACGCCACCCAGTCCCTGGGCGGCGCGGTCACCGTCAACCGATTCGACCTGACCACCCCCTGAGACCGCTCCCGCCGCCCCTCGGGGATGCACATCCCACCCCGAGGGGCGGTGGCCACCCGGCCGCGCGGCACGACGGGTGCGTACGAGGCGGTTCTGAGACCGTTCCATACGCCAGGAAGAGCCATGTAGAGGTTCGATGTCCTGGCATACCAAAATGCAGGTATGTCGTTGACGGAGCAGGCGATCGAACGCATCAGGCAGCTCATCAAGGATGGGACGCTGCCCCCGGGCGCCCGGCTGCCTCCCGAGCAGGAGCTCGCCGCCGAGCTGGGCCTGTCCCGCAACCTGCTCAGAGAGGCGGTCCGATCCCTCGTCACCACCCGTGTGCTGGAGGTACGCAGAGGCGACGGCACCTACGTCACGAGCCTTTCGCCGGAGCTGCTGCTCGAAGGCGTCGGTCTGGCCGTGGAGATGATGCGGGGCGACGGCCTGCTCGAGATCACCGAGGTGCGGCGGCTGTTCGAGCCGGTGGCCACCGCACTTGCCGCCGCCCGGATCACCGCCGGCCAGCTCGCGGAGGTCGAACGGCATCTCAACGCGATGATCGGGGCGCAGGACGACATCGAAGCGCTCAACCACCACGACGACGCCTTCCACCGCGCTGTGTTCGAGGCGACGGGCAACAAGTCGCTGTCGGCGTTGCTCGGCGGCATCGCCAGCCAGACGCTGCGGGCGCGTGTGTGGCGCGGCCTCGTGGAGGAGAACGCGGCGGGCCGCACGATCGCCGAGCACGCCGCCATCTACCGCGCGCTCGCGGCCGGCGACGCCCCCCTCGCCCAGGCCGCGGCGCTCATGCACGTCAGCACCACGGAGACCTGGCTGCGGGACAACCTCGGCCGGTCACGGTCCGGTGCCGACCCGCAACCGACGCCGTGACCGGGGCGCGGATCGCGCCCGACCTGCTCCCACCATGTCACCCCACCTCGCCCCCGTACGGGCTCGAGGTCAGCCGGCCATAAGCGCGGACGGCGCGTCGCCGTCGTCGGGCAGGCGGTTCAGGGACTCCTCGACCCCGATGAGATGGTTGGCCATCCGGATGCGCGCCCGTTCGGGATCGCGTGCCACCAGCGCCGTCCAGATGGCCACGTGCTCGTCGTGGGTCCGCCGGTCGGCGTCCTTCTCGTGCAGGCTGCGCCACAGCCGGCCGTGGACGGTGCGCCTGGCGAACGCCTCGATCAGGCCGACCATGACCGGATTGTCGGAGTGGGCGGCGATGATGCGGTGGAAGG
>NZ_JABBXA010000044.1 GCF_014161445.1 Microbispora sp. H13382 | reverse complement strand
TGTCGTACCGGACCTGGCTGGGTGGCGACAACTACGGCATGGGGGTGGCCGCGGGTCACTACATCGGCAAGACGCTGAAGGACAAGGGGGTGGCCGATCCGGTCATCCTGGAGATCCAGGGCATCGCGACGCTGCCGTTGACGCAGGACCGCAGCAAGGGCTTCGAGGACGCGCTGAAGACCTATGGGTTCAAGGTGACGGCGAAGCAGGACGCCAAGTTCACGGTGGAGTCGGGTACGCAGGTGGCCAGCAACCTGCTGCAGGCGCACAAGAAGATCGACGCGATCTGGAACCACGACGACGACCAGGGCATCGGTGTGCTGGCCGCGATCAAGGAGGCCGGTCGTGACGAGTTCTTCATGGTCGGTGGTGCGGGTTCGGCCAACGCGATGCGTGACATCCAGGCCGACAGCGGTGTGCTGAAGGCGACGGTGACCTACAGCCCGACGATGGCCGCTTCGGCGATCAAGCTGGCGCGACTGATCGCGCAGGGCAAGGGCATGAGCGACCTGCTGGAGCAGCAGGTGCCGCAGTCGATCACCCTGACCTCGGAGACCGTTACCAAGGACAACGCCGAGCAGTACCTGCCGACCGGCTTCGAATCCTGATACGGGGGAGATATTCAGTGGTAGACAGCAGGCCGACGCTGGGCGTCGGCATGGTGGGGTACGCGTTCATGGGACGCGTGCACTCGCAGGCATGGCGGAGCGTCTCCTCGGTCTTCGACCTGCCGGTACGGCCCGTCATGGCGGCCCTGGCCGGGAGGTCGCCCGAGCGCACGGCCGAGGCCGCGGCGACGCTCGGCTGGGCGGCGGTGGAGACCGACTGGAAGCGGCTCCTCGAGCGTGACGACGTGCAGGTCGTCGACATCTGCACTCCCGGTGACAGCCACGCCGAGATCGCCGTCGCGGCGCTGGAGGCGGGCAAGCACGTCATCTGCGAGAAGCCGCTCGCCAACACGGTCGCCGAGGCCGAGGCCATGGTCGCCGCCGCCCGCGCGGCGGCGGCCCGCGGCGTGCGCAGCATGGTCGCCTTCAACTACCGCCGCGTGCCCGCCGTCTCGCTGGCCCGGCGGTTCGTCGAACAGGGCAGGCTCGGGGAGATCCGGCACGTGCGGGCGCAGTACCTGCAGGACTGGATCGTCGACCCGGAGTTCCCCCTGGTCTGGCGTCTGCAGAAGGACAAGGCCGGGTCCGGCGCTCTCGGCGACATCGGCGCCCACATCATCGACACCGCGCAGTTCATCGTCGGCCGGTCGCTGGCCGGGGTGAGCGCGATCACCGAGACGTTCGTCAAGGAGCGCCCGCTCGCCGAGGGGTCGGCCGGCCTGGCCGGCCAGGGCGGCACCGGTGAGATGGGCGAGGTGACGGTGGACGACGCCGCGCTGTTCATCGGCCGTTTCGAGGGCGGGGCGCTGGGGTCCTTCGAGGCCACCCGGTTCGCCACGGGCCGCAAGAACGCGCTGCGGATCGAGGTCAACGGATCGCTGGGCAGCCTGTCCTTCGACTTCGAGGCGATGAACGAGCTGTGGTTCCACGACCACACGCTCGACGCCGCCGAGGGCGGGTTCCGGCGGATCCTCGTCACCGAGGCGGACCACCCGTACGCCGGGGCGTGGTGGCCGCCGGGTCACGGCCTCGGCTACGAGCACACCTTCACCCATGAGGTGAAGGACTTCATCGAGGCGGTGGCCGCCGGCACCGACCCCGCACCGTCCTTCGAGGACGGCCTTCAGGTGCAGCGGGTGCTCGCCGCGGTCGAGGAGAGCGCGGCCGCCGGGTCGGGCTGGACCTCGGTGTGATTGTCCACAGGACTGTGAGAAGGGGTGTGATATGACGCGACCGATCACGTTGTTCACGGGGCAGTGGGCGGACCTGCCGTTCGAGGAGGTCTGCCGCCTCGCCTCCGAATGGGGCTACGACGGCCTGGAACTCGCCTGCTGGGGCGACCACTTCGAGGTCGACAAGGCCCTCGCCGACGACTCCTACGTCGAACGCAAGAAGGAAACCCTGGGCAAATACAACCTCGGGGTATGGACGATCTCCAACCACCTCGTCGGCCAGGCCGTCTGCGACCACCCCATCGACGAACGCCACAAGGGCATCCTGCCCGCCCGCATCTGGGGCGACGGCGAACCCGAA
>NZ_JABBXA010000043.1 GCF_014161445.1 Microbispora sp. H13382 | reverse complement strand
AGGCCGAGTAGTAGTAGGTGTCGTCGACCCGGAAGATGTCGATGTCGGCCAGGTCCTGCCACAACACCGGGTTGGAGTACGTCGACGACGGCGGCCACGGCCCACCCGACGGACTCACCGACGGCGACGGTGACGCTGACGGTGACGCTGACGGTGACGACGACGGATCCGAGACGCTCCCGACGCGGACGAGCTGCCACTGCTGGTTGTTGCCGCCCCAGTCGGAGTACTGCACGATCTTGCCGCCGTCCGCGGTGGAGGCGTTCTGGACCTCGACGGCCTTGCCGCTGTTGCGGTTGATCAGCCGGACGTAGCCGCCGGAGGAGTCGGCGAGACCGAACTGCTGGTTGGTGCCGTTGTGGTCGCTCCACTGCACGATGTCGGCGGCGTCGGCGGTGGAGACGTTGTACACGTCGAGCACCTTGCCCGAGTGCCGCGACTGCACGCGGTAGTAGCCGCCGCCGGAGTCGACGAACCGCCACTGCTGGTTGTTGGCGTCGGTGCGTGTCCACTGCACGAGCGACCCGCCGTCGGCCGTGGAGAAGTTGTACACGTCCAGGGCCTTGCCGCTGTTGCGGTTGACCAGCACGTACCAGGCGTTCGTGTCGACGGTCGCCGCCGATGCCGGCGCCGTCCAGGCCACGGCGCCGGCGAGGACGGTCGCGAGCGCCGCCAGAAGACATGCGAAGACGGTGACCGGCGACCGTCGCCGGTCACGCGTCACACGAGTGGGGGGTGCGTGCATCTACTCTCCTCTGCAGGGTGGAGACACGGCCGGCGGGCGAGACGCCCGCGATGCGCTACGTGGACTCACCGCCGGTGCGGGGGAATCGCGTCCCCCGCACCGGGGCGGTGTCCCGCCGGGGAAGGTGGCGGGGGTCAGCAGGCCCAGCCGCCGGGGCAGGCTGTCGTCGCCGCCCGGGTTGGGGTCGGCAGCCCTGGTGGTGGTATCGCAGGGCGCGGTCGGCTGAGGGTCAGGGCATGGTGACGCAGGTGCGGGCCAACCGGCCGTGGCCGGCGTCGTCGGTCCCCACGCCGCAGGGAAGGCCGGGTCGCTCGATGCGGCGGACGGGTCGGACTCCCCGATCGACGGCGGCGTCCACGCCCCGGCGATCCCGGTGGAGGTGGTCGTCGGCGATGCGGCCAGGGCGCACCGGCCCAGAAAGTCAGGCGGTTCGCACCCGATATGTGAGCGCTAACAATTCCGCGAGCCAGTGCTCCTCTCCCATCGGCGACGTGCGTGGTGGTGGTGTAGCGGATCAAACATGGTCCCCCAAGCGGTGTCAACGCCCGCTCCCGCTCGCGTCACGGACCCCTATGAGGGCGGGGGCGGCTCACCTGCTCCTGCCGCGAGTGTGAGAACACCGCCCGGAGCCGGGACGCGATGAAACTTTCACCGGCCCCGACGTCGCTCCACCACATGTCGGGACGCCGCAGGAAACTTACGACAAGCCACCGTCGCTCCCACCTGGATGCATGAATGACATGCCCCGGAATGGACACGAAACTTTCTCGACATCCTCTTGACACATTTCGTGATGATTTCCCACACTGCTCCCCAAGGCGGCTTCCTCCTGCCGGGGTCGGTGGTGCGCGGCAGGAGCCGCAGTCTCGGCGCGACGACGGATCGCGTGTGTTTCCCCGCGGGCGTCTGTCCGCGTTCCCCTCATTGATCTCGCAGTGGAGGCTCAGGCATGGGCGAAAATCCCTTACCAGGCGGCGGTGGGCGAACCCGCCGGATGCTGGTCGCCGGCGCCCTCGGCGTACTCGGCGCGGTCACCGCACTGGCGGCGACCACCCCCGCGGGCGCCGCGGCCGGAACGCTCGGCGCGGCCGCCGCACAGAGCGGCCGTTACTTCGGCACCGCGATCGCGGCCGGCCACCTGAACGACTCGACGTATGTGGCGACCTGGGACCGGGAGTTCAACTCGGTCACCGCCGAGAACGAGATGAAGTGGGGGCCGATCGAGCCCTCCCGCAACTCCTTCAACTGGAGCTCCGCCGACCAGATCGTCAACCACGCGCTGAGCAAGGGCATGAAGGTCCGCGGTCACACGCTGGTGTGGCACGCCCAGCTGCCCAGCTGGATCAACAGCGGCATGTCCGCCAGTGACCTGCGCTCGGCGATGACCAACCACATCACCCAGGTCATGAACCACTACAAGGGCAAGGTCTTCGCCTGGGACGTGGTCAACGAGGCGTTCGCCGACGGCGGCGCCGTCGGCACGCTGCGCGACTCGATCTTCACCCAGAAGCTCGGCAACGGCTTCATCGAGGAGGCCTTCCGCGCCGCGCGGGCCGCCGACCCCAACGTCAAGCTGTGCTACAACGACTACAACATCGACAACGCCACGGCCGCCAAGACGCAGGGCGTCTACAACATGGTCAGGGACTTCAAGGCGCGCGGCGTGCCGATCGACTGCGTGGGCCTGCAGT
>NZ_JABBXA010000042.1:1378-2555 GCF_014161445.1 Microbispora sp. H13382 | reverse complement strand
ATGGTCAAGTCCTCGGCCTATTAGTACCGGTCAGCTCCACACATTACTGCGCTTCCACTTCCGGCCTATCAACCCCATCATCTCTAGGGGGCCTTACCCACTCTCGTGGTGGGAGACCTCATCTTGAGGCGAGCTTCCCGCTTAGATGCTTTCAGCGGTTATCCCTACCGAACGTAGCCAACCAGCCGTGCTCCTGGCGGAACAACTGGCACACCAGAGGTTCGTCCGTCCCGGTCCTCTCGTACTAGGGACAGCCCCTCGCAAGTCTCCTGCGCGCGCAGCGGATAGGGACCGAACTGTCTCGCGACGTTCTAAACCCAGCTCGCGTACCGCTTTAATGGGCGAACAGCCCAACCCTTGGGACCTACTCCAGCCCCAGGATGCGACGAGCCGACATCGAGGTGCCAAACCATCCCGTCGATATGGACTCTTGGGGAAGATCAGCCTGTTATCCCCGGGGTACCTTTTAGCCGTTGAGCGACACCGCTTCCACACGCCGATGCCGGATCACTAGTCCCAGCTTTCGCTCCTGCTCGACCCGTCAGTCTCACAGTCAAGCTCCCTTGTGCACTTACACTCGACACCTGATTGCCAACCAGGCTGAGGGAACCTTTGGGCGCCTCCGTTACCTTTTAGGAGGCAACCGCCCCAGTTAAACTACCCACCAGACACTGTCCCCCACCCGGATACACGGGCGCGGGTTAGACGTCCAAAACGACCAGAGTGGTATTTCACCAATGACTCCACCCTGACTAGCGTCAGAGCTTCCCAGTCTCCCACCTATCCTACACAAGACGCTCCAAACGCCAATGTCAAGCTGTAGTGAAGGTCCCGGGGTCTTTCCGTCCTGCTGCGCGAAACGAGCATCTTTACTCGTACTGCAATTTCACCGGGCCTGTGGTTGAGACAGCGGGGAAGTCGTTACGCCATTCGTGCAGGTCGGAACTTACCCGACAAGGAATTTCGCTACCTTAGGATGGTTATAGTTACCACCGCCGTTTACCGGCGCTTAAGTTCTCACCTTCGCACCCCGAAGAGTGCTAAGCGGTCCCCTTAACGTTCCGGCACCGGGCAGGCGTCAGTCCGTATACATCGTCTTACGACTTCGCACGGACCTGTGTTTTTAGTAAACAGTCGCTTCCCCCTGGCCACTGCGACCCCCACCAGCTCAGAGAGC
>NZ_JABBXA010000042.1:0-1292 GCF_014161445.1 Microbispora sp. H13382 | reverse complement strand
CTAGTCTGATCACCAGTAAAGGTCCCCCTTCTCCCGAAGTTACGGGGGCAATTTGCCGAGTTCCTTAACCACAGTTCACCCGACCGCCTTGGTATTCTCTACCTGACCACCTGAGTCGGTTTAGGGTACGGGCCGCCGCGACACTCACTAGAGGCTTTTCTCGGCAGCATAGGATCACCCACTTCGCCACAATCGGCTCGGCATCACACCTCAGGCTTAATGAGAGACGGATTTGCCTATCTCTCGCCCTACATGCTTACCCCGGGACAACCACCGCCCGGGCTGGGCTACCTTCCTGCGTCACCCCATCGTTTACCTACTACCAGATCAGGCCAGGCGTTCACCCTGACGCCGGCTCCGAAGAGCCAACCGGGCTAAGGACCCTTAGTATCACTGGATTCGATATGGGCGCATCACAGCGGGTACGGGAATATCAACCCGTTGTCCATCGACTACGCCTGTCGGCCTCGCCTTAGGTCCCGACTTACCCTGGGCGGACGAACCTGCCCCAGGAACCCTTGGTCATCCGGCGCAGAAGATTCTCACTTCTGACTCGCTACTCATGCCTGCATTCTCACTCGCACGACCTCCACCACACGATCACTCGGCGGCTTCACCGGTTCGCACGACGCTCCCCTACCCACCACCGAACCTCGAAAGACTCGGCGGTGCCACGACTTCGGCGGTGTACTTGAGCCCCGCTACATTGTCGGCGCAGAATCACTTGACCAGTGAGCTATTACGCACTCTTTCAAGGGTGGCTGCTTCTAAGCCAACCTCCTGGTTGTCACTGCGACTCCACATCCTTTCCCACTTAGCACACGCTTAGGGGCCTTAGTCGGTGATCTGGGCTGTTTCCCTCTCGACCACGGAGCTTATCCCCCGCAGTCTCACTGCCACGCTCCACTTACCGGCATTCGAAGTTTGGCTGACGTCAGTAACCTTGTCGGGCCCATCAGCCATCCAGAGCCCTACCTCCGGCAAGCACCACGCAACGCTGCACCTAAATGCATTTCGGGGAGAACCAGCTATCACGGAGTTTGATTGGCCTTTCACCCCTACACACAGGTCATCCCCCAGGTTTTCAACCCTGGTGGGTTCGGTCCTCCACGCAGTCTTACCCACGCTTCAACCTGCCCATGCGTAGATCACTCCGCTTCGGGTCTACAGCATGCGACTCAGACGCCCTATTCAGACTCGCTTTCGCTACGGCTCCCCCACACGGGTTAACCTCGCCACACACCATAACTCGCAGGCTCATTCTTCAAAAGGCACGCAGTCACATCACAAAC
>NZ_JABBXA010000041.1 GCF_014161445.1 Microbispora sp. H13382 | reverse complement strand
CCAGATCCGAATCCGCCGCCGCCAGCACCGCCAGACAGGACCCGTCACTGATCGACATGATCAGCAACAACCCCCGCTGCATCTCCACCACCGTCTGCGTCACCGGGCCACCCTCGAACACCCGCGAGGCACCCTGCGTCAGACTGATCAACCCGGCCGCCACCGCCGCCAGCTGATCCGCCCGGTCCTTCGGAAACCCCTGCGAGAACGCCAGAGGCAACCCGTCCGCCGACACCACCACGGTGTGCGCCACGCCGGGAACCGAATTCGCGAAATCACTGATCAGCCAGTTCAGGCCGCGCGCCCCCTGGCTCAACTCCCTCATGCGCCGTCCCCTTTCGCCCTCGGATAGCCCTCGTCCTCACTCAGTTCGCCCCGGGCCACCGCCCGGCCCTGCCGTACGCCCTGCTGGAAGCTCGCCAGCCGGCTGCGGGCCCGGTCGGGCGACAGGAGCGGCTGCTGCGGGGACGCGGGCGCCGCGGGCGGTTCCGCGGAACCGGGCACAAGGTTGGCCTTCGGCACCCGCTTGGGCAGGCCGGAGATGGTCGTGCCGTCCGACGCCGGCTTCTCGGCGACGGCGGCCGCGGCCTGCCAGCCGGCGTCGACCGCCGAAGTGTCCTGCCAGCCCGATCCGGTGTCGCCGGCGGGCTCGCGGCGGAACCAGGCGGACTCGACGGAGGCGAAGATCGGCAGGTATTCCTCGGCCGCCGGCGGCCCGGTCTCCGCCCCGCTCGGGCGCACGCCGCCCGGCTGGACGGGAGCGCCGACGGGAGCGCCGTATATCGGACCGGAGATCGAGACCGGTCCTGTCGTCGCCGGCATCGCGCCGGGCCTCGCCGGGACGGGTCCGGTCACCGCGGGCAGAGGCCCGGTCACCGCTTCGTCCACGCCGGACGACCGGCCGCGTATCCGGGTGAGCGGATCGTGGAGAGCCGGCGCGGCGACCCCTGAGCCCAGCCCCTGGGAGCCCGGCCCGTGCTGACGACCCCAGCCCCCGATGCCCTGCTGTGCCGTCCCCTCCACGGCCTGCCGCGGGCTCCAGGCGGCGGCGAACGCACCCTGATAGGCCTCCGGCTGGTACGCCGGATGGCTGATGATCGACTCCGGCAGCAGGACCATGGCGGTGAGCCCGCCTCCGTCGTGCGGCCTGAGCTGGACCCTGATGCCGTTGCGCAGGGCGAGACGGCCGACCACGAACAGGCCCATCCGCCGCGACACCGACACGTCCACCACCGGCGGGTTCGCCAGCCTCCAGTTCGCCTGGCCGATCTCCTCCGGGGTCATGCCGATGCCGGAGTCGGTGATGGAGACCATCACGCCGCCGCCGTCGATCCGGTTGCCCGAGACCACCACTTTCGTGTCCCGCGGGGAGAACGACAGCGCGTTCTCCACCAGCTCGGCGAGCAGGTGGATGACGTCGTTGACGGCCTGGCCGACGATCGACACGTCACCCGGGAAGTTGAGCACCACCCGCTCGTATCCCTCGACCTCCGACAGCGAGGCCCGGATGACGTCGGTGATCTCGACGGGCCGGCTCCAGCGGCGCGCGGGCTCCTGCCCGGCGAGGACCAGGAGGTTCTCACTGTTGCGGCGCATGCGGGTCGCCAGGTGGTCGAGCTTGAACAGGTCGCCGAGCCGCTGCTCGTCCTGCTCGCCCTGCTCCAGGCCGTCGATCAGAGTGATCTGGCGTTCCACCAGCGTCTGGGTGCGCCGCGACAGGTTCACGAACATCGCGTTGACGTTGCTGCGCAGCCGGGCCTCGTCGCCCGCCAGCCGGATGGCCTCGCGGTGGACCTCGTCGAAGGCCCGCGCGACCTCGCCGATCTCGTCGGCGGAGACCACGCCGATCGGCTGCACCTCGGCCTGACCCGTCGCGCCGCCCTCGGAGTCGCGCAGCCGCTGCACCAGAGTGGGCAGGCGGTGCCCGGCGACCTCCAGCGCCTCGCTGCGCAGCCGCCGCAGCGGCCGTACGAGAGAGCGCGCCATGACGGCGGTGATGAGCAGGACCAGCAGCAGGACGACGACGACCATGCTGATGCTGAGCACTGCGACGTTCCGGTCGGAGCTCTGCAGGGCGGCGCTCCGGCTGACGATGGACTTGGTCAGTCCGTCGGTCACGTCGCGCATGAGGTTGGCCTGCTCGCTGATCGCGTCGAACCAGAGGTCGGCGTCGGTCCCCCTGCCGCTGAGGTTGCGGATGGGCTGCCCGGATCTCACGAGGTAGAGCACCCGGTCGACGAAGAACCGCGCCCGGTCCACCTTCTGGTCGGTGACGGTGTCGTTGTAGAGCTGCCGCTCGTCGGTGGTGGCCACGGCGGTGAACGCCGCCAGCTCGCTCTGCTCCCTGGCCGCCGCGCCGGTGAAGGCGTCGAGCTCCGCCTGGTCGAGCCGCTGCCGGACCAGTCCCGCCGCGAGCAGCGCGCGCTGCTCCGACACCGCCTCCTTGGCCCGAGCGAGCGCCCCGAGCGCCTTGATGCTCGCGTACAGGCCCTCGTCCGGCACTCCCTGGCCCGCCGCGTCGTACAGCTTCATCAGGTCGTCGGTGACGAGCCGGTACTTCTCGATGCCGCGCAGCGGCGGGAGCTGCGTGTCGAGCACGATCTTCCGGAACGCGGTCAGGTCGGCCAGCCGGGCCAGGGCACGCGACAGGTCCTCCCGGCCGAGCCCGCCCAGCGCGTCCCCGCTCGTCTCGGCCCGCGCGCTCACCTTCTGCGCGGCGGCGTCCACGGCCTCGTGCTGGTTCTTCACGAGGGTGAGCAGGTCGCCGTCACGACGGCCGCCCGCGACGTACTCGATCGCCAGGTCCCGCTCCAGCTGGATCTCGTGGAGAAGCATGCCGATGCTGCCGACGAGCTCGACGGCGTCGCGCACCCGCTGGTACTCGGCGGCGCTGGCTATCGAACTCGTCACCCGCAGGCCGCCGAGCAGGACCGCGACGACGGTGGGCAGCACGATCAGCGCGACGAGCCGGGTCCGCACCCGCCAGTTCTTCAGCTGCATCGAGTTGCCGACCGCGGGATCGGCGGGGGGCCCACCGTCCACGGAGGACGCGCCGGCGGCGGGCTCGGGGACCGGTTCGGGCTCGGCGCGGCGACCGCTCTCGATCGTTGCTGTCCTCACTGGCGCAACCTCTCGCGCTGATCTCAGGGATAAGGCTCCGGGGTCGCTCTAATGCGAGAGCCCGCACATCACCGGGCAATTTGAGCATAAGGCGTCGAGATAGACAAAGAGCATGGCATTTTGGAGCGGTCCAGCTTTTCGCCCCGACCAATATGTATGCGCACAAGACGGCGACGAGCAGGGCGAAAGTGATATCGGACGGGACATGCGCGAGGACCCCCCTCATGGAACCGGTCCAAGCCTCCGGCCGTAATTACAAACGATGACAGAGGTGATTTATCCCTGAATTTGACTACAATCGTGACTCAAACACACCGAATCCGTACGGCTCCTGTACGCTTCTCGCCCGTCGCCGTCTGCGCGGGACGGGCCCGCCGCGGGCGACCACCTCAACACTCCAGACAAGGAGATTTCATGAGGCTTTTGAGTCGTACTCTCGCCGTCGGCGTCGTGGCCGTCCTGGCGCTCACCTCTTGCGGTAACTCCGACACGACGTCCTCCGCTCCCGCGGACAACGGACTGGAGAAGACGACGCTGAAGGTGGGCACCATCCCCGTGCCGGACAGCGCGCCGTTGCAGGTGGCCATCGAGAGAGGGTTCTTCAAGGCCGAGGGCCTGGAGATCCAGCCCGAGGTGGTCGCCGGCGGCGCCGTCGCCACCCAGAAGCTGCTGGGCGGCAGCCTCGACATCTCGCTCGGCGCCTACGTCGGGACATTCCTCGCCCAGGACAAGGGCGCGGGCAAGTTCAAGTATGTTTCGGACAGTTACGGCGCCGCTCCCGGCGCTTTCGTCATTATGGTCAAAAAGGACTCCCCGATCAAAACTGCTGCAGACCTCAAGGGGAAGACCATAGCGGTCAACGTCCTCAACAGCGTCAGCCAACTGACCGCTGAAGTGCAGATGAAGGTGGCCGGGGTGACCGCGACACCGAACCAGTTCGTGGAGAAGACGTTCCCCGACATGCCCGGCGCCCTGGAAAACGGCCAGGTCGACGCGGCGGCGATGGTCGAGCCGTTCATCACCGTGGTATCGAAAGCGGGCGGCAGAATCGTCGTCGACGAGATGACCGGTCCGACCGAAAGTCTGCCCATCGCCGGCTGGTTCACCACCGAGGCCACCGCGAGCAAATACCCCAAGGCGATCGCCGCGTTCCAGCGGGCGCTCGGCAAGGCCCAGGCGATCGTCGCGAAGGACCGGAAGATCGTCGAGGAGACGCTGCCCAAGTACACGAAGATCGACGCCGCGACCGCGGCCGTCATCTCCCTGGGCTCCTACCCGACCTCCCTCAGCGAGACCCGGCTGCAGCGCGTGGCCAGCCTGATGAAGGAGTACGGCTACATCAAGAACGATCTCGACGTGAAGTCGATGATCCTGCAGCCTCCGGCGAGCTGACGGACATCCCGTAACCGCTATGGAACACGCACGAGTCCTCCGCGGCGTCGCCGGCGTCGCGGGGTTCCTCGCCGCGGCCGAGATCGTCGGCGCGACCGGCCTGATCGACGACCGCTTCCTGCCGCGCATGTCCACGATCCTGCGCGGCGCGGCGGAGCTGCTCGCCGACCAGGAGTTCCTCGCCGACGCGCGCGCCACGCTCGTCGCGTGGGGACTCGGGCTGCTGCTGACCGTGGCGGTGGCGGTCCCGGCCGGACTCGCGCTCGGGGCCCTGCCGCCCGTGGAGCGCGCCGTACGGCCGCTGATCGAGTTCCTCCGGCCCATTCCGTCGGTCGCCGTGATCCCGCTCGCGATCCTCCTGTTCAGCGACAACCTCCACCTGAGAGTGGCCGTCGTCGTCTACGCGGCGTCCTGGCCGATCGTCATCAACACGATCTACGCGTTGAGGGACGTCGATCCGCTCGCCAAGGAGACCCTGCGCAGCTTCGGGTTCGGTCCGGTGTCGGTACTGCTCCGGGTGGCGCTGCCCAGCGCCGCGCCCTTCATCGCGACCGGGATCCGCGTCGCCGCCGGCACCGCCGTCATCCTCGTGATCAGCGCGGAGCTGCTCGCTGGAGGGGCGGAGGGCGTCGGGATCTACATCATGGAGGCCGCGGGCGGCAACCGGATGGACCTGATGCTCGGCGCGACCCTGTGGGCCGGTCTGTTCGGCGTGCTGTCCAACTCCGCCCTGGTCGCGGTGGAACGCAGGTTGTTCCGCTGGCACGACGTACGCGCCGGAGCCGCCCGATGAACGTGATCAGAGCCGTCGGCCGTCTGTGGCTGGTGCCCGTGACGCTCGTGGCCTGGGAGATCGCCACCCGCGCCGCCGGGCAGCCGTTCTTCCCTCCCCCGTCGGCGACGCTGGCCCGGATGGGTGAGATGTGGCTGTCCGGCCCGCCCGCCCACCTCCTGCTGACGGAGCAGGCGATGAGCGATTTCGGCCCCAGCCTCGCCCGGCTGTTCGCCGGGTGGGCGCTGGCCGCGGTCCTCGGGGTGGCCGCCGGGGTCGCCATCGGCTGCTCCCCCCGCCTGTCCGGCTACCTCGACCCGCTGATCCACCTCGGCCGGGCCGTGCCACCGCCGCTGCTGGTGCCCTTCTTCCTCGCCCTGCTGAAGCTGGGCACGCCGGCGCAGCTCGCGACGATCGTGTTCGGCATCATCTGGCCGATCCTCCTCAACACCATCGACGGCGCGCGAACGGTGGACCGGCAGCACCTGGAGACCGCGCGCATCTTCGGGTTCTCGACGGCCCAGCGGCTCACCAGGGTGATCGTGCCCGCCGCGATGCCCAAGATCTTCGCCGGCCTGCGGCTGGCCCTCTCACTGGCCCTGATCCTGCTGATCGTCGCCGAGATCTTCGCCGGCTCCGGCGGCCTCGGCTACCGGCTCCTGTCGGCGCAGCGCACCTACCTCTACGCCGACATGTGGGGCTGCCTGGTGGTGCTCGGCCTCCTCGGCTATCTGCTCAACTCCGCGTTCCTGCTGTTGGAACGGCGCGTTCTCGCCTGGCACAGGAGCGCCAGGCAGACCACCTAGGAAGGCATCGTGCTCGAGATCACCGATCTGGTCCACTCGTACGGCTCGCATCGCGTTCTCGACGGGGTGAGCATCCGTGCCGCCGAGGGCGAGCTCGTCTGCGTCGTGGGCCCCTCCGGCTGCGGCAAGTCCACCCTGCTGCGGTCCGTCGCCGGTCTCATCCGCCCCACCGGGGGCCGGGTGCTGATCGACGGACAGCCCGTGGAGCGCATCCCGGACAACCTGGCCGTCGTCTTCCAGGACTACAGCCGTTCGCTCTACCCCTGGATGACCGCCGCGAACAACGTAGCGCTGCCGCTGCGGCGCCGCGGGCTGGACCGGCGGCGCCGCAGGGATGCGGCGATGGCCGCGCTGGACCAGGTCGGCCTGGCCGACGCCGCGGAGAAGTACCCCTGGGAGATGTCCGGCGGGATGCAGCAGCGGGTGTCCATCGCCCGCGCTCTCGCCTACCGCCCGTCCCTGCTGCTGATGGACGAGCCCTTCGGCTCGGTGGACGCGCAGACCCGCGAGGACCTGGAAGACCTGGTGCTGCGGGTATGCGCGCATCACGGCATGACGACCCTGCTGATCACGCACGACATCGACGAGAGCGTCTACGTCGGCGACCGGGTGATCGTCCTCACCCGCTCGCCGGCCCGGGTCGCCGCCGACCTGCCGGTCGACCTGGGCGAATCACGCGACCAGATCGCGACGCGGCAACTCGACGCGTTCGTCCGGCTGCGTGCAGAAGTGGGCCGCCTGGTCCGAGGCGGCTCCCCCACCCCCACTGTTCTGGAGAAGCATTGATCGACTCCACCGGCCCTGTCTGGGACGCCATCGTCGGGCTCTCGCGGTTCGCCGCGCTCGCCGCGATGGCCGAGCTGAACTGCGCCGAGCACCTGGCCTCCGGCCCGATGAGCGTGTCGGAGCTCGCCAAGGCGTGCGACGCGCACGAGCCCTCCCTGACGCGCGTGCTGCGGGAACTCGAGACGGTCGGTGTGGTCCGCACCGTCGTCCCCGGCATGTACGAGCTGACCGAGGAGGGTCAGACGCTGCGCGACGGCGTTCCCGGCAGCCTGCGTTCCGCGGTGCGCGTCACCGCCGAGAACGGGTACTGGTACGCGATGGGCAACCTGGCGCAGACCGTGCGGGACGGACGGTCCGCTTTCATCACGCGTTTCGGCCCCTTGTACGGCTATTTCCAGGAGCACCCCGAGGCCGCCCGGCTGTTCAACGAATACATGGCCATCCGCGCGGCGCCGCTGGAGGCCGCTCTGGCCACCGCCTACGACTTCACCGGCGTACGGACGCTCGTGGACGTCGCGGGGGGAACCGGGCACCTGCTCGCGGCGGTGCTCGACCGGCACCCCGGCATGCGCGGCGTGCTCTTCGACATCGCGCACGTGGTCGAGGACGCCCGGGAGTCGATGCGCGCGCGGGGCCTCGGCGACCGCTGCGAGTTCGAAAGCGGCGACTTCTTCGGCAGCGTGCCCGCGGGCGGGGACCTCTACCTGCTGGCCAGCGTCATCCACAACTGGAGCGACGAGGCGGCCCTGCGCATCCTGGCCAACGTGCGGAAGGCGCTTCCCGGCCACGGCCGGATGCTGCTGCTGGAGATGGTGCTGCCGGACGACGCCACACCGCACATCGGCAAGGACCTCGACATGCGCATGCTCGCGTTGACCGACGGCGGGAGGGAGCGCACGCTGAGCGAGCACACCCGGCTGCTGGGCGAGGCGGGCTTCACGCTCTCCCGCGTCCTGCCGCTGCCCGCCGGGGCGAGCCTGATCGAGGCCCTGCCCCGCTGACCGCTAGTGGAATCCGGGGCCGGGAACGGCGACACGCATGGTCAGCGCGTGCTCGACGAGCGTGATCAGCGTGCTCTTGACCGATTCCCGGTCCCGCGCGTCGGTGCGGACGATCGGAATCTGCGGCGACAATGTCATCGCCTCCCGCACCTCCTCCTCGGCATGCGGAAACTGCCCGTCGAAGCCGTTGACGCCGACGACGAAGGGCAGGCGGGCCTCCTCGAAGTAGTCGATCGCCGGGAAGCTGTCGGCCAGCCGCCGGGTGTCGACCAGCACCACCGCACCGATCGCCCCCCGCACCAGGTCATCCCACATGAACCAGAACCGATGCTGACCCGGCGTACCGAACAGATACAAAATCAGATCCCGGTCCAGCGACACCCGCCCGAAATCCATCGCCACCGTCGTCGTGGTCTTGTGCG
>NZ_JABBXA010000040.1 GCF_014161445.1 Microbispora sp. H13382 | reverse complement strand
CGCTCTGCCTGAACGTCGAGGTTCTCTCCAGCGACGGCATGTCGATCGAGATGAGGGATACCGACGAGGACGTCTTCCGCGCGGCGGAGGAGCTCGGCATCGACCTGTCCCGGCGCCCCCACGAGGGTGCGATGACCGTCGACGACATCTGAGACAGGGCAGACCGGCTATGGGCAGCCACTCGCACGCGAGGCCGATCGACCGGTGCGGGCCGCGCAGGGTTTCCCGCACGGCCCGCCGGTAGGCCTTGGTCGTCAAGGCCCGGATCACCTTGAGGTGAGTCTGTCGCCGGGAACAACTTGCTGCTGGAGGTGAGCTTGCCGGTGCTCGCCGACCCGGTCATCCTGGACGAGCGGATCGGCGGGCTGTGCGCAACACGATCGGGATGAGCGGTCAGCTCGATGAGCTTCTCGGCCGCCGCCCGGTCGACGGCGAGGTTGGTCTTGCCACCGAGGAGATGGTCGTAGATGCGGGCGACGCTGGGGACCGTCACGTCGATTCCTCGGTCGCCTGGGAAAGCGGCCACGGTCCTCAGTCGCCCACGGGGCGCTCACCCCTGGGGGTGCCGGCGACGAGGATGTCGACCGGGGCGGTGGTCGCGGGGCGGGCGGTGACGGGCGCGGTGACGACCGGGTCGGTGATGAAGTCCCGCATCCAGTGGAAGCTGGCTTTCGGCGTGCGCACCTGGGTGTCGTAGTCCACGTGCACGATGCCGAACCTGGCGGAGTAGCCCCGGGCCCACTCGAAGTTGTCCATCAGCGACCAGCAGAAGTAACCCCGCACGTCCGCGCCCGCCTCCATCGCGTCACGGGTCGCGGCCAGGTGGTCGCGCAGATAGTCGATGCGCCCGTCGTCCTCCAGCGCGCCGTCGTCGCCGTACCCGTTCTCGGTGATGTAGACCGGCGGCAGGTCCGGGTAGCGGGAGGTCAGCCCGACCAGCGTCTCGTACAGCCCCTCGGGCTCCACCACCCAGCCGAGCCCGCTGGTGCGCGCGTGCTCCGGCGTGACGGTGCGCACACCCAGGTCGAACGCCGTGCGCCGGGCGGGGTCGGGCTCGTCGTACGGCGCGGCCTCCACGTGCAGCCGGTAGTAATAGTTCACTCCGAGGAAGTCCACCGGCCTGCCGATGATCTCCAGGTCACCGTCCCGGCGGAAGGACAAGTCGCTGATCCGGCCGAACGTCTCGGCCATGTCGGCGGCGTAGGCCCCGCCGAAGAGCGGTTCGGTGAACTGCCGGTTGACCAGCAGGTCCATCCGCCGCGCGGCCTGGAGGTCCTGCGGCGAGGAGGTCACCGGCACCGTGGGCGACATGTTGAGCGTCACCCCGATCCGCTGACCGGGCCTGGCCATCTCCCGCAGGCGGGCGACGGCCAGGCCGTGCCCCAGCAGCAGGTGGTGGGCCGCGGCCAGCGCGCCCTCCCCCTCCTTGGCTCCGGGCGCGTGGCGGCCCTCGCCGTAGCCGACGATCGACGAGCAGTACGGCTCGTTGAGCGTGATCCAGTTCGAGACCGACTCGCCGAGGGCCTCGTACATGACCTCGGCGTAGTCGGCGAAACGCTCGGCGGTGCCGCGGACCCGCCAGCCCCCGCGGTCCTCCAGCGCCTGTGGCAGGTCCCAGTGGTACAAAGTCACATACGGCTCGATGCCGCCCTCGCGCAGGGCGTCCACGAGCCGGCGGTAGAAGTCCAGCCCGCGCCGGTTCACCGGCCCGCGGCCGTCGGGCAGCACCCGCGGCCAGGCAACGGAAAATCGGTAGGCCCCCGCCCCCAGGTCTTTCATGAGGCCGACATCCTCTTGCCAGCGGTGATAGTGGTCGCAGGCGAACTCACCCGACTCGCCCCGTGCCACCGCGCCGGGCACCCGGCAGAAGGTGTCCCAAATCGAAGGCCCCCGGCCGCCGGTGTCGACGGCCCCCTCGATCTGGTACGCCGCGGTGGCCGTGCCCCACACGAAGCCCGCGGGAAAGACCCGCGGCATGGCAGGGCGTTCGTCGGTCGCCGTCATCCCTTGATCGCTCCTGACATGATTCCTCCAATGATCTGCCGGCCCAGGGCCGCGAAGACGGCCACGACGGGCACCGTCGCCAGCACCGTGCCGGTGAGCACGAGCGCGTAGTCAGTCGTGTAGCCGCTGGCCAGCGAGGAGAGCGCGACCTGCACGGTCGGGTTCTCCGGGGTGAGGACCACCAGCGGCCAGAAGAAGTCGTTCCATGCCTGCATGAACGTGAACAGCCCGAGCACGGCCGCGGCCGGCCGCGCCGCGGGCACCACCACGTGCCAGAACAGGCGCAAGGTGGAGCAGCCGTCGATCCGTCCGGCCTCCAGGAGTTCGTCCGGCACCGCGCTCGACAGGTACTGCGTCATGAAGAAGACGCCGAACGCCGTGACCAGGCCGGGCACGATCACCGCCTCCAGCCGGCCGGTCCAGCCGAGCTCCGCCATGAGGATGTAGAGCGGGATGATCCCGAGCTGGTGCGGCACGGTGGTGGTCGCGATGGCCACGACCAGCAGCGACGTCCGGCCCCGGAAGCGGAGCTTGGCGAAGGCGAACCCGGCCAGCGTGGAGAACAGCACGACCGAGACGGTGACCGAGCCGGAGACGATGAAGGAGTTGAGCATCGCCTTACCGAACGCGGTCGTGTCGAAGACCCGCGCGATGTTCTCGAACAGGTGCCCGCCGGGCGTCAGGACGGGAGGCACGCGGGCGATGGCGTCGTTGTCGTGCGACGCCACGATGAGCGACCAGTAGACGGGGAACAGGGAGCCGAGCAGGACGGCGACCAGCGCCGCATAGGTCCAGAACCCGGCCGAGCGGCGCCCGCCGCGGGAGCGGGCCGCCCGCGAGCGGGGCACGTGCGCCTGCCGGGGCGCCTCGGTGATGATCGTCGTCACGTCAGCTTCTCCTGATCCGGCGGGTGACCGAGTAGTTGACCAGAGCCATCACCACGATGATCAGGCACAGGGTCCATGCGATGGCCGAGGCGTAGCCGAACTTGTACAGGCTGAACCCCTGCTCGTAGAGGTAGAGGCCGACGGTCTGGAACTGCCGGTCCGAGCCTCCCGTCGGGTTGCCCGTGCCGGCTTGGAACAGCAGCGGCTCGGCGATGATCTGGAAGCCGCCGATGGTGGACACGACGGCGGTGAAGATGATCGTCGGCCGCAGCATCGGGATCGTGATCTTCCGGAACTGGGTGAACTGGCCGGCCCCGTCCAGCGTCGCGGCCTCGTACAGATGCTCGGGGATCGTCTGCATGGCGGCCAGGTAGATCAGCGCGTTGTAGCCGGTCCACCGCCAGATGACGATGAGCGAGATGGCGATGTGCGAGGACAGGGTGCCCGCCTGCCAGTCCACCGGGTCGAGCCCCACCAGATTGAGCGCCCAGTTGACCATGCCGAAGTCGCGGCCGAAGAGCTGGGCGAAGATGATCGTGACAGCGACGATGGACGTCACGTTGGGCAGCAGCACGCCCATCCGGAAGAAGGTGCGGGCACGCAGGCTGCGGTTGAGCATGTGCGCGATGAACAGGGCCGCGAGCAGCTGCGGCACGGTGGACAGCAGCCAGATGCTGACGGTGTTGAACAGCGCGTTCCAGAAGTAGTCGTCGGTCAGCAGTTCGGCGTAGTTCGCCAGCCCCACCCAGTGCCGGGTGGGCTCCAGCAGGTTCCAGTTCGTGAGCGAGACGTACGCGGTGTACAGCAGCGGGAACATGCCCACCGCGCCGAACAGCAGGAAGAACGGGGCGATGTAGAAGTACGGCGAGCCCTTGACGTCGAGCTGGTAGGCCCAGCGGCGCCGTGGCCCGGATCGTGCGAGGGTCATGGGTCCATCCCGGGGGAAGGGGTGACGGCGGGCCCTTACCTCCCGCCGTCACCCGGCTTGGCTGGGCGGCTACTGCTCGATGCGCTCGACGTCCTTGAGCATCTGCTCCCAGGCCTGCGGGCCGTCCTGCTTGCCCTCCTCCACTCGGTTGATCGCGTCGCGGATGGCGGTCTGGATGTCGCCGGCCCGCGGCCCTTGGTACTGCGGCTTCAGGTTCAGCGCGGCGGCGGTGAAGACCTGCCCGACGGGGGCGTCGTTGAAGAAGGCGTTCTTCAGGTTCTTGACCTCGGGCTTCTCGTACGTCGCCACGGTCGAAGGCAGGATGCCGTGCGCCTTGAACACCTCGATCTGCTGCTCGGGAGCCGTCAGCCAGGTGATCAGGTCCACCGCCTCCTTCACGTGCTTGCTCTGCGCCGGAACCGTCAGGTAGGAGCCGCCCCAGTTGCCGCCGCCGCCGGGGATGGCCGCGATGTCCCACTTGCCGGCGAATGCCTTGGCCTGGTCCTGGATCTTCGCGAGCATCCAGGCGGGGCAGGCGATGGTGGCGAACTGGCTCTTGGCGAAGCCGGTGTTCCACGCCGGGGAACTGCCCACCAGCTTGGCCGACTCGCCGTCGGCTACGGCCTTGAGCACCTCGTCGTACGCCGAGCGGACCACCGGGTTGGTGGCGACGACCACGTGGTCGGAGGCGTCGTAGTAGCCGGTCTCGGCCTGCCCGATCATCGCGTTGAAGATCTGCGCGCCACCGTCGAAGAAGCTGGCGCCCTCCGGTTTGTTCGCGGTGTACTTCCTGCCGGCCTCGAAATACGACGCCCAGTCCGGCCAGAGCTTGCTCACCTCGTCGCGCTCGGTGGGCAGGCCGGCCTTCTCGAACAGGTCGCGCCGGTAGCACATGGCCAGGCCGCCGACGTCCGTCCCGTATCCGATCTGGGCCCCGTTCTTGGCCACCGACGCCTGCCACTTCCACGGCAACCACCGGTCCTTGAGCCCGTCGGCGCCGTGCTTGCGCAGGTCGACGAAGCGCTCCGGCTGCGCCCTGAACTGGGCGATGAAGCCGGTGTCGATGCCCTCCACATCCGCCGCGCCGCTGCCCGTCGCCAGATGGGCGGCCAGGTTGCGGTGGTGGTCGTTGTACGCCGACGTACGCTCGACGATCTTGATGTTCGGGTGGGCGGCCTCGTACTTGGCGTACAGGTCCTTGAACCCCATGTTTCCGAACAGGTTGAGGGTGAGGGTGACGGGGCCGTCGCCGGACGAGCCGGTCGAGCCGCCGCAGCCGGCGGTGAACACGCCGACGGCGAGCACACCCACGAGCAGACGAAGTTTCGCAGCAGACACCGTGAACTCCTTGGCAGGGAGAAGGGGCGTGGCTGCGAGATGCGACGGTCGAGCCGCGGCAACGAAAAGCATCGACCGATACGCCCGCCATGAGACATAACAGCGGCACGCGATGTCAAATCACGAAAACGTAACGCCGATGAAATTACCGGCCACCTTGACAGACTTCCCGCGATTGCGTAATTTCCTCGAAACCGGTTACATGAAACCGGTTGCAGCGAGATGCGACAGCGTTCGATCCGTGGCAACGATCAGAGAGCTGGCACGCCTGTGCGGCGTGTCCCCGGCAACCGTCTCCCGCGTCTTCAACAATCCGGAGGTAGTGAACGCGAAGACCAGGACGCAGGTTCTGCGGGTGGCGCGCCAGATCGGCTACCTGCCCAACGAGTCGGCCCGCACGCTGGCCACCAAGAAGTCCTTCATGGTCGGCCTCGTGTGGGACACCGACCACCGCCGCCCCGGCTGGCGGCACCCGTTCTTCCAGGAAATCCTCGTCGGCCTGAAGACCGCGCTCAGCGGGCGCGGATATCACCTCCTCATGCTCGCCACCAGCGGGGACACGAACGAAGAGCGGACCGACGACGCCTTCGTGCGCGCCGTGCGCAGGCACAACCTGGACGGCGTGGTGATGATCGACAGCGGCACGTGGGATCCCTCGCTGCGGCGGCTGGCCGAGTCGGGCGTCCCGTGCGTCAGCCTCGGCCGTCCCGTCGAGGGTCCCCGCGCCACGTATGTGACCTCGGACAACGTCGGCGGCGCCCGCCTGGCCGTACGGCACCTGCACGAGCGGGGGCGGCGGGCCATCGCCACGATCACGGGCCCGGCGCACATGCGGCCGGGCGCCGAGCGCCTGCGGGGCTACCAGGACGAGCTGGCCCGGCTGGGGCTGCCGCGCCGGCCCGAGTTCGTGGTCGAGGGCGACTTCTACCTGTCGGGCGGCCACGCCGCGATGCGCCGCCTGCTGGAGGCCGACGACCGGCCCGACGCCGTGTTCGTCGCGGGCGACGAGATGGCCGTCGGCGCACTGGTCGCGATCGGCGAGGCCGGCCTGAAGGTGCCCGACGACATCGAGGTGGCCGCGCTCGTGCCACCGGGCCTGACGACCGTCGCCCAGGACAAGGACGGGTTCGGCACCGCCGCCGCGGAGGCCGTGGTCTCCATGATCAACGGCGCGGACGCCCCGCCGCCCCGGATCCTGCCGGCCACACTCGTCGTGCGCGGCTCCAGCACGCCCCTGCTGTCACACTCCCGGCCCGCCCGCGGGCCTGGACGCGCATCCCGGCCGCCCTCAGTGTCGCCGCTTACGCGGTAACCTGCTCCCCGGCCCCGCTCTCGGGCCTGGCAAAAGCCAACAAGAAGGGCCGCTCCGCGCCCTCGCCCTCCACCACGAACCCGGCCCGGCTGTCGCTGAACTCCGCCACATCGGGTCAGCGGGCGGCGCCGGGGACGCGGAGCCGGTCGACGGCCTCGCGGCGGCGCCGCTCAGGCCGCCGGTCGTACCGCGCGGTGGTGGCGGGGGAGGCGTGGCCCACCAGGGCCTGGGTGGTGGCGAGGTCGACCCCGGCGTCGAGCAGTTCGCCGATGAACGTACGCCGGAAGTCGTGCGGCGTGCGGGGGGACGCCCCGGCGGCGGCCAGGCGGCGGGAGACGATGTCGGCGATGGCCTGGCCGGTCATGTGGGCCGGCCGCAGCCGCCCGCCCTTGTTGACGGGGCAGAACAGAGGGCCCGTCGCCCGGCCGCGTACGGCGAGCCAGAGGTCGAGACGTTCGACGGCCTCCGCGGTCAGGTAGACGAGCCGTTCCTTGTCGCCCTTGCCGCGCACCCGCAGGGAGCGGGCGTGGGGATCGAAGTCGGCCAGGGTGAGCCCGGCGATCTCGGCCCGGCGGCAGCCGGTGGAGTAGAGCGCCGCGAGCATCGCGCCGTCGCGACGGCCGGCGGGGGAGTGGTCGCCGTCGCACACCTCGAGCGCCGCCGCCAGTGCCTCGGCCTCGACGTGCCGTCCCGCCGGGACGCGGGTGTGCTTGTAGGCGGGCAGGTCGGCGGCGCGCTGGTAATCCTCTCCGCTCATCAGGCCGAGCCGCCACGCCTCCTTGAGCACGCGGCGAAGAGCGACCAGGTGCTTGTTGACGTGGGCGGGTGACCAGCCCTGCTCCCGCATCAGCGTGCGCAGCCGGATCGTGTGCTCGTAGCGGAGCAGTTCCCAGGGTTGCCCGGCGCCGGTCGCCTCCGGATCGCCGGTGATGAGGCGGGCGATGCGGTCGAGGCAGCCCCTCATCGTGCGCTTGGACTCGGGGCTCTGCAGCGCGTCGAGATACACCTGGTAGGGGTCGCGCTCGGGCCGTGCGGGGGTGTCCCGCTCGGGGACGGCGGGGGTGTTCATCACTGTGATCCTACTATGAATCTACAATGTAAAGGCGTCGGATTGTTGCAAGATCATTTACACCGTCGATCAGAACCCTCGACGACAACGAGAAAGCCATGCGAATCCGGATTCTCGGGCCGTTGCACGTGGAGGAGGCCCAGGCCCATATCAGAGGTGCGCGCCTGCGCGCGCTCCTGATCCGGCTGGCTCTGGAACCCGGCCGGGTGGTCGCCGCCGGGCGCCTCGTCGACGACCTGTGGGAGGAGCCGCCGGTCAACCTGGTGGCCGCGCTGCACTCCCTGGTGTCCCGGCTCCGCCGCGACCTGCACAAGGGGCTGCGGGGCGCGGTGGTGTCGCATCCGGCCGGTTACCTGCTCGACGTCCCGGCGCGGGAGGTCGACGCGGCGGAGTTCGACCGCCTGGTGCGAGTGGGCCGGGCTGAGCGCGATCCGGGACGTGCCGCCGCCTCGTTGCGCGCCGCCCTGTCGCTCTGGCGCGGGGCGCCTCTCGCCGACGCGGCGGACCTGCCGTTCGCGCGGGTGGCCGCGGCACACCTGGAGGCGCTGCGCGATCCCCCCAACCGGAGCGGCCCGTACGGGGGAACGTGCCGACGCCGGTGACGAGCCTGGTCGGCAGGCGGGAGGACGTGGCACGGGTGCGGAGCCTGCTGTCGGCCGCGCGGCTGGTCACGCTGACCGGGCCGGGCGGTGCGGGCAAGACCAGGCTGGCGGTGGAGGTGGCGGGCGGGCTCGTCGCGTCCTCGGGCGTCTGGCTGGTCGAGCTTGCCACCGTCGGGGACCCGGCGGACGTGGCCGAGTGCCCGCCGAGGCGGAGGCACTGCTCGTGGAGGCGTTGGGGCTGGCGGGCGGGCAGGCGGGTGTGCCCGCGCAGTTCCTGGCCACGGTCCATGTGGAGCTGGCCCGGGTGCGGGGGGAGCGGGGTGACCGCGAGTCGGCGTGGCGGTCGCTGCGGTCGGCGCTGGAGTTGTCGGGGCTCGCGGGTGACGAGACGGTGCGGGCGATGGTGCTCGAGGCGGTGGCGGAGTGGTGCGCCGGGGGCGGCGACCTGTCGCGTGCCGCGCTGCTCGCCGGTGCCGCGCGGACGTTGCGCGGCCTGGACGGCGCGCGGGGCCGGGGGAGCTGGGGCCAGGGGAGCTGAGGTACGTCAGGGCAGTTGCGCGCGCACCCATCGGGGATCGGGGTTGACGTGCGGGGTGCCCGCCACCACCACGGTCGGCACGGTCTCGTCGCCGCCGGTGGCCGCCCGGACCGCCGCGGCGCCTTCCGGGTCGCGCCAGATGTCGACCCAGTGCGCCCGATGGGCGTGCCTGCCGAGCCGGGTGCGCAGCCGGAGGCAGTAGCGGCAGCCGGGGCGCCAGTAAACGATCGGCCGGCCGTCGGCCTCGCTGCGGCGCAGCGCCTCGGCGGCGCTCACGGACTTCGGGAACGCCAGAGGGGACAGCAGGGCGCCCGCCACCAGGAACAGCAGGAGCAGGGTGACGGCGCCGCCCGGGGATCCCTGGGCGGTCTGCCGGGCCGCCGCGGCGAGCCCGAGGGCGACGAAGAGGATCGGCAGCATCCATCGGCGCAGCATGGCGATGACGCTAGCGCACGTTCGCCTCGTGTCCGGCCTGCTGGGGTCACCACTGGCCGATGAGCGGCGTGCCCGGTTCGTGCTGTCGCCAGGCTTCGGTGAGGCGGCGGAGGCGGGCGGGGGCGGCGATGCTGCGCACGGTTGCGATCCTGCCGCCCGTGATGTCGAACGTCACGGCGCCGATGACCCGGTCGCCGATCACGAAGACGATGGCGGGGCCGCCGTTGACGAGCGCGTAGTGGATGGCGGGCGTGCCGCCGGCGAATCGCCGCTTCGCGGGGGTGGGTTTGAAACCGGCCCGTACGACGGCGGCGACGCGCTGCGGTGTGTCGTACCACACCAGCTTCCCGGCCAGGCCGGCGCCGTCGGAGATCGCGGTCGCGTCGTCGGTGAGCAGCGCCACCAGCCGTTCGGTGCGGCCCGAGGAGGCGGCGGCGAGGAATTCCTCGACGACCCTGCGGGCGGATGCGGGGTCGATTTCGCCGCCGCTGCGGCGCGCGATGGTGATGCGGCGCCGGGCCCGGTGGAGGTGCTGCTGGCTCGCGGACTCGGTGATGTCGAGGATCTCCGCGACCTCGGCGTGGCTGTAGGAGAACGCTTCGCGCAGGACGTAGACGGCTCGCTCGAGGGGCGACAGGCGCTCCATGAGCGTCAGCACGGCCAGGGAGACCGATTCGCGCTGCTCGAACGAGTCGGCCGGGCCCAGCATCGGGTCGCCGTCGAGGAGTGGTTCGGGCAGCCAGGCGCCGACGGTGCGTTCGCGGCGGGCACGCGCCGAGCGGAGCCGGTCGAGGCACAGGTTGGTGACGACCTTGGTCAGCCATGCTTGCGGCACCTCGATCCGTTGCCGGTCCGCGGACTGCCACTGCAGGAACGCATCCTGCACGGCGTCCTCGGCGTCGGCGGCGGAGCCCAGCAGCCGGTAGGCCAGTGAGGCCAGCCGGTTCCGGCCGGCCTCGAACACGCCGGTGTCGAAGCGATCCGTGGCGGTGCTGTCCACGTGGCCCACCCTAGGTCGTGTCTGACAAATCATGGCCTGCTGCGCGTGGCCCAGGCGGCGCCTCGCTGCGTTCTCGTCGTCGCCCATAGCTCCGCTATGGGCTCCTCCTCGGCCTTGCGATGCATCCACCTGGATCCCCGCTCGCGACGGGCAGCATTTGTCAGACACTCCCTAGTGCGGTGACCACGAACGTTCGCCGGGTTGGTCAGGCGGCTTCGTCGGCGGGTCGTCCCCAGCGGCGTTGTTTCTCGCTGCGGATGCGGGCGCGTTCGCGTCGCTGGGCGGCCAGTACGTCGGG
>NZ_JABBXA010000004.1:244074-488556 GCF_014161445.1 Microbispora sp. H13382 | reverse complement strand
TCGAGTACCCCGAAGGGCCTTTCCGCTCGACTTGCATGTGTTAAGCACGCCGCCAGCGTTCGTCCTGAGCCAGGATCAAACTCTCCAAACAATGCTTGAAAAGAGATCACTCTGGCCGGCACCCCCCGGCTAAGGAAAGGGCACCGTTCAAAGGAATCCGTCACCAACACCGAAGTGCTGTCATGACGGGGTCATGCATGATTTCATGCACTGGCTTTTAGCACACTGTTGAGTTCTCAAGAAACGGACGCGACCACCATCACCCAGAACCCGATCAACGGGTCCCGAGATCCAGGGCGATAACTTCCGTTCGGCCGACTCCGCGGCGATCGCCGTACCGCAGACCTGGAGGGCCATGCGATCCCAGCCGATGCTCTTGTTAGAGTGACCGCCCCTTTCGGGGCAACCACTCCATCTTAAACCCTCGCCCGCTTCGCGTCAAACCCTTCGGCTTGGCCGCGCCACGAACGACCCTGACCTGACGCGAGCGCCTCGTCTGGGTGGTTGTCAGAGTGGCTTGCCCGTCGGGGTCCGGCCGCCTGTCGGCGTCCCGCTCTCCCCGGGGGCGAAGAAAACATTAGGCAACCCGGGTCTGGCCGTCAAATCACGGCGAGATGGCCGAAACCCCAGGCCAGACGGGAACTTCCGACGCCGGCCGCCATGAACGCCACAGGATTGTTACCCTCGTCACAACAACACTTGACCAAGAAACAGCCGCCCTGACCTCAGGCCAGGGCGGCTGTTCGGTTCGGAGGGTCAGGCGATCTCGACGCCGCCGACCGTCTTCTTGCCTCTGCGCAGCACGAGGAACCGGCCGTGCAGCAGGTCGTCCGCCGAGGGCACGTACTCCTCGTCGGTGATCTTCGTGTTGTTCAGGTACGCGCCGCCTTCCTTGACGGCACGCCGCGCCGCGGACTTCGACTCCACCAGCCCGCTCTCCGCGAGCAGCTCGACGTACGGCGCACCCAGAGCCGGCACGACGGCCTTGGGCACCTCGGCGAGGGCGGACTCCAGCGTCCGGGCGTCGAGCTCGGCCAGGGAGCCCTGGCCGAACAGCGCACGCGAAGCGGCGATCACGCGGGCCAGCTCGTCAGAGCCGTGCACCAGAGTCGTCAGGTCCTCGGCCAGGGCTCGCTGCGCCTCTCGAGCCGCCGGTCGCTCGGCCACGGACTTCTCCAGCTCCTCGATCTCCTCCCGTGGGCGGAAGGTGAAGACCTTGAGGAAACGCACCACGTCGCGGTCGTCCGCGTTCAGCCAGAACTGGTAGAACGCGTACGGCGAGGTCAGCGCGGGATCGAGCCAGATCGCCCCGCCTGCCGTCTTGCCGAATTTCGTGCCGTCCGCCTTGGTGATCAGCTTGCCGGTGAGCGCGTGGACGTGCCCGCCCTCGACCCGCCGGATCAGGTCGACGCCGGCGGTGATGTTGCCCCACTGGTCACTGCCACCGAGCTGCAGGGTGCAGCCACGCCGCCGGTACAGCTCCAGGTAGTCGTTGGCCTGCAGGATCTGGTAGCTGAACTCGGTGTAGCTCAGCCCCTCACCGGCCAGCCGGGCGGAGACCGACTCCCTGCCCAGCATGCGGTTGACGGGGAAGTGCTTGCCGACGTCCCGGAGGAAATCGATCGCCGACAGCTGCGCCGTCCAGTCGAGGTTGCTGACCAGCGTCGCCGCCGTCGGCCCCTCCTCGAACGACAGGAACTTCTCGACCTGCACGCGGATTCGAGCCACCCATTCCGCGACGATGTCGCTGGAGTTCAGCGCCCGCTCGGTGCTGCGCCCGCTCGGATCGCCGATCAGACCGGTGGCGCCTCCGACCAGGCCGATGGGCCGGTGGCCCGCTCGCTGGAAGCGGGTCAGGATCAGCAGCGTGGCCAGGTTGCCGACGTGCAATGAGGGTGCGGTCGGGTCGAAGCCCGCATACACGGTGATCGGACCGTCGGCGAGTGCCTTGCGCAGCGCGTCGATGTCGGTGGTCTGCGCGATCACGTCGCGCCACTCGAGCTCGTCGAGGATGTCAGCCATCTCCGACGTAGGCACGAGGTTGCCTGAAGTTGCGGTCACGGTCGTGGCTTTCGCTTATCGATGGTGGGTGTACGGGCTTCCGTACAAGCCTGCCTGATCACGAAACCTTATCGCCACTTCAACCCGGCGCGTCAGCTCGTGGTGCGGCCCCGGCGCCGGGGAACGTGGGCGCGGTACGGCGAGACGGTGAGGTCCCCGTCGATCCAGAACCGCCAGGGCGTGTCGGCGCCCGCGGACACCCCGGTGCGGGGGCCCGTCCTGACCTGCCCGGACGGCACGGGCCGGCCCTCGTGCACCCGAATCGGGCCGCCGGAGCAGCAGTCCGTCCCGTTGTGCTCCCGCACCAGGCCGAGCGCCACCGTGAGCCGGGCCGGCCCACGCGCGAGGTCACGGTCCGGGACCCGCCGCACCAGCCCTTCCAGGTCCGGGCCGGCGGCGTGCGGCATACGGCGGACGCGGGCGGTGTGCACACCCGCGATCACCTCGCCGGCGCGTAACAGGACGGCCGAGCCGGTGCCCGCGGGCATGCACACGAGGTTCGCGCAATAGTGCATGCCGTACGTGAAGTAGACGTAGACGTGCCCCGGCGGCCCGAACATGACCGAGTTGCGCGGCGTGCGCCCCCGGTAGGTGTGGGAGGCCGGGTCCTGCCCCGGCCCGCCGTACGCCTCGACCTCGCTCAGCCGCACCGCCACCGACCCGTGCACGACCACGCGGCCGAGCAGGTCGGGCGCGACCACGTCAGAAGGCCGGTCGAAGAAGTCGCGGCCGAGCGGCGCGCCCGCGACGTCCTCGATCAGTTCTCGTTCGCCCATGCCGCCTGACCGTCGACGACCTCCCGGAGGTTCGCGATCTGGTCGCGGACCCGGTCGGGCGCGGTGCCGCCGAAGGCGCTGCGGGCGGCCAGCGCGCCGTGCACGTTCAGCACGTCGCGCACGCTCGCACCCGTGGCGTCGACGGCGAAGTGCGGCGAGACCTTGGCCAGCTCGTCGTCGGTGAGCTCGCCGAGGTCCTTGTCGTTCACCTGGCACCACACCACGAGGTGGCCGACGGCCTCGTGCGCGTCACGGAACGGGACCCCGCGGCGGACCAGCAGTTCGGCGAGGTCGGTCGCCAGGGCGAAGCCGTCGGGCGCGCTGGACTCCAGCTTGGCCTTGTTCACCCGCATCGTGGAGACCATGCCCGACACCGCCGGGAGCACCAGGAGCAGTGTGTCGACCGCGTCGAACACCGGCTCCTTGTCCTCCTGCAGGTCCCGGTTGTAGGTGAGCGGCAGGCCCTTGAGGGTCGTCAGCAGCGACATCAGCGAACCGATCAGCCTGCCGCTCTTGCCCCGGGCCAGCTCGGCGACGTCGGGGTTCTTCTTCTGCGGCATGATCGACGAGCCGGTGGAGTAGGCGTCGTCCACCTCGATCCACCGGAACTCCTGCGAGGCCCACAGCACGATCTCCTCGCCGAGCCTGGAGATGTGCACGCCGATCAGCGCGGCACAGAACAGGAACTCCGCCGCGAAGTCGCGGTCGGCGACCGCGTCCATCGAGTTCGGCGCGGGAGCGTCGAACCCGAGTTCGGCGGCGACGGCGGCGGGGTCGAGCGGCAGGGAGGAACCGGCCAGCGCGCCCGAGCCGAGCGGCGAGATCGCCGCGCGCCTGTCCCAGTCGCGAAGGCGGTCCACGTCCCTGGTGAGCGCGTGGACGTGGGCCAGAAGCTGGTGGCCGAACGACACCGGCTGGGCGTGCTGCAGATGGGTCATACCGGGGGCGGCGACGTCGGCGTTCTCCTCGGCCTGGCTGATCAGCGCCGTCTCCAGCTCGGCGAGCCGGGAGACGATCGTGCGGACGTGGTCACGCAGATAGAGGCGCAGGTCGGTGGCGATCTGGTCGTTGCGGCTGCGACCGGCACGGAGCTTGCCGCCCAGCGAGCCGAGCCGTTCGAGCAGGCCGCGCTCCAATGCCGTGTGCACGTCCTCGTCGGCCACGGTGGGGCGGAATTCTCCCGCGCGGCAGGCACGGTCGAGGTCGTCGAGCGCACCCAGCATGCGGTCGAGCTCCTCCTGCGTCAGCAGCCCGGCGCGGTGCAGCACTCGCGCGTGCGCGCGCGAGGCAAGCAGATCGTACGGCGCGAGCCGCCAGTCGAACTGCACGCTCACCGACAGGCGCGTGAGGGCGTCCGCGGGTCCCCCCTCGAACCTGCCACCCCAGAGCCTCATCGGCTTGTTGTCCGCCACCGTCTTCTCCCTCCGATATTCGAGTCCCTGCCGAAAAGATGACCGCGCGCCGTTCCCGCCCGGGCCGTCGTACGTAGATCATCGCGCCTGGTCCGGCTCCCTCGGATGAACCCTCGGCGCGTTTCTTCACGCGGATCCTTTGCGGGACTAATCCGCGACCTTAGCCGACGTACGCCCCGGTCCCTGCACCGGAACCGGGGCGTACACCGAGTCGATCAGGCCTGGCGGGCGTCCCGCGCGGCCGCGATTTCGTGCTCGTCGATCGAGTGCCTCGACCTCTCGACGACGGCCGGCTGCAGGCCCTTCCCCTCGGCGACGGCGACTTCGCCGGAGGATGCGCGCGCTGCCCTGTCCGTCACTGTTCCCGCTCTTCGCTGTCGTGGGCGCGGACCTCTGCGGCGAGCTTGTGCCTGCTCACATCGGGCGTGCGGCGAGTGGCGAGGTTGAGCAGAGACTCCGCCAGCCCCTGCCCTCCGATGGGGTCACGGCTGATCACGAGGATCGTGTCGTCGCCGGCCACCGTGCCGAGGATGGATTCCCAGCCCGCGTGGTCGATGGCCGAGGCGAGGAACTGCGCCGCCCCCGGCGGCGTGCGCAGGATCACGAGGTTGGCCGACGCCTCGGCCGACACCAGAAGCTCCTCCGCGATCCTCCGCAGCCGCGCGTCGGGGTTCTCCGGCAGCCCGTTCGTGGCGCCGGTGCGGTAGAGGGGGATCCGTCCCCCGCCCTCGCCGGGCAGCGCGTAGACCAGCGTGCCGTCGTCGGCCCGCAGCTTCAGCGCGCCCAGCTCGTCGAGATCCCGGGAGAGCGTGGCCTGGGTGACCTCCACTCCCTGCTCCGCCAGGAGCTTGGCCAGCTCGGGCTGCGAGCGCACCTTGTGCCTGGTCAGCAGCTCCACTATGCGAGCGTGCCGAGCCGCCTTGGTGAGCGGGATGGTCACGACCCCTCCGCGCCCCGCGTCGCCAGCCAGTGCAGCAGCGCCTTCTGGGCATGCAGCCGGTTCTCCGCCTGGTCCCACACGACGCTCTGCGGCCCGTCGATGACATCCGCGGCGATCTCCATCCCCCGGTAGGCCGGGAGACAGTGAAGGACGATCGCGTCCGGGGCCGCGAGGCCGAGCAGGGCGGTGGACACCTGGTAGGAGGCGAAGGCCGCGACCCGCTCGTCCTTGCCGTCCTGGCCCATGGACACCCAGGTATCGGTGGCGACGACATGCGCCCCGGCCACCGCGGCCTCCGGGTCGCTCACCGCTGTGACCGACCCGCCCGTCGCCGCCGCGATCTCGGCCGCCCGCTCCATGACCAGGGCGTCGGGAAGGTAGCCCACCGGCGCCCCGACCCGGACGTGCATGCCGGCCGTGGCCCCGCCCAGCAGGTAGGAGTGGGCCATGTTGTTGGCACCGTCGCCGAGGTAGGCGAGCGTGAGACCCCTCGGCGACCCCTTGTGCTCCCGGATCGTCTGCAGGTCGGCGAGGATCTGGCAGGGGTGGAACTCGTCGGTCAGCGCGTTCACCACCGGCACCGACGAATGAGCCGCCATCGCCTCGATGCGCTCCTGGCCCGCCGTCCGCCACACGATCGCCGCGACCTGGCGGGACAGCACCCGCGCGGTGTCCTCGACCGGCTCGCCCCGTCCCAGCTGCGACGTGCCGAGGTCCATGACCAGTGGCTGGCCGCCCAGCTCGGCGACGCCCACGGTGAAGGAGACCCGGGTGCGGGTGGAGGGCTTGTCGAACAGCACGGCGACCGTGCGGGGGCCCGCGAAGGGCCGGTAGCCGAACCTGTCCTTCTTCATCGCCTCGGCCAGGTCGAGCACCTGTGCCTGCTCCTCCGGCGACAGGTCGTCGTCCCGCAGGAAGTGCCTGACTCGCGCCGGGTAGCCGCCCTGGCTCGGGCCGTCGTCAGGGGTCAGGAGGTCGTCGTCAGGCATTTGCGGTCTCCAGGATGCCGGGCAGCGCGTCGAGGAAGGTCCGTACGTCGGACTCGGTGATCACAAGCGGCGGCGCGAGCCGTACCGCGTCGGGCTGAAGGGCGTTGACCAGGAAACCGGCTTCCTGCGCCGCCGCCTGCACCTGCGCGGACTTGGGCGCGGTGAGCACGGCGGCCAGCCAGAGCCCTCGCCCCCTGACCCCCTTGAGCAGCGGGTGCCGCACAGCGGAGATGCCCTCGGACAGCAGCGCCCCCACCTTGGCGACGTTGCCGAGAAGTCCGTCGCGCTCGATCGTGTCCAGCACGGCGAGCGCCGCCGCGGACGAGATCGGGTTGCCGCCGAAGGTCGAGCCGTGGTCGCCCTTGGCGAAGACCTCGCCGGCCTCGCCGAAGCCCACGCAGGCGCCGATCGGCAGGCCCCCGCCCAGGCCCTTGGCCAGCGTCAGCACGTCGGGGACGACCCCTTCCGCCTGGTGTGCGAACCAGTGCCCCGTGCGGCCGATGGCCGACTGGATCTCGTCGGCGACGAGCAGCGCCCCCGCCGAGGAGCAGATCTCCCTGGCGGCACGGAAGTAGCCCTCGGGCGGCGGGACGACCCCGGCCTCGCCCTGGGTGGGCTCAAGGAAGACCGCGGCGCAGTCCTCGGTCACCGCGTTCTTCAGCGCGTCCGCGTCCCCGTACGGGACGAACCGCACGTCGAGCGGGAACGGCCCGAACTGGTCGCGGATCGACGGCTTGCCGGTGAGCGACAGCGCGCCGAGCGTGCGGCCGTGGAAGCCGTTCTCCGCCGCGACCAGGTAGGCGCGGCCGTGCGTCCTGCCGTACTTGATGGCGATCTTGACCGCCGCCTCGTTGGCCTCGGTGCCGGAGTTGGCGAGGAAGACCCGCGCCGGCTCTGCGAGCAGGGCGAGCAGCCTCTCGGCGAGCAGCACCTCGGGCTCGTGCAGGAACAGGTTCGAGGTGTGCGCGAGGGTGGCCACCTGCCGGGACACCGCCTCGACCAGGGCCGGGTGGTTGTGCCCGAGCGAGGTCACCGCGATGCCGCCGATGAGGTCGAGGTAGCGGCGTCCGTCCACGTCCCAGACGGCGCAGCCCTCACCGCGGGCGATGGCGACGGGCGGCACGCCGTAGTTGCGCATGAACGCCGCCTCGAAGCGTCCGCGCAGTTCGTCGTTGGTGGTCATCTGGCAACCTCCCCGTTGACGGCGCCGTCCGCCGTCGCCCCGATCCCGTCCGGCACCGCCGGAACGGCGGCGTCGGGCTCGACCAGCGTCCCGATGCCCTCGTCGGTGAAGACCTCCAGCAGCAGCGCGTGCGGCACCCGTCCGTCGAGCACGTGGGCCTGCGGAACGCCGCCGCGCACGGCGGCCAGACATGCCTCCATCTTCGGCACCATGCCACTGGACAGCGAGGGCAGCAAGGCGGCGAGTTCGGACGCCCCTATGCGGCTGACGACCTCCTCGCCCGAGCCTGCGTCCCCGCCTTCGGCAGGAGGTTGCCAGTCGGCGTACAGCCCCTCGACATCGGTGAGGACGATGAGCTTCGACGCCTGGAGCGCCACGGCGAGGGCGGCGGCGGCGGTGTCGGCGTTGACGTTGTAGATCCCGCCGTCCTCTCCGCGGGCCACGGAGGACACCACCGGGATGCGGCCGTCGTCGAGCAGGGCCCGCACGGCTCCGGCCTCGACCCGGACGATCTCTCCGACCTGGCCGATGTCGACCTTGACGCCGTCCACGACGACGTGCTTGCGCTCGGCGGTGAACAGGTGGGCGTCCTCGCCGGACATACCGACCGCGAACGGGCCGTGCCCGTTGATCAGGCCGACCACGTCGCGGTTGACCTGGCCGACCAGGACCATCCGCACGACCTGCATCGCCTCGGGGGTGGTCACCCGCAACCCGGACACGAAGTGGCTGTCGATCCCGAGCAGGTCGAGGTGCGACTGGATCTGCGGCCCGCCGCCGTGCACGATCACCGGGCGCAGGCCGGCGTAACGCAGGAACACCACGTCGGCCGCGAACTTGGCCCGCAGGTGCTCCTCGGTCATCGCGTTCCCGCCGTACTTGATGACGACGGTCGCGCCGTGGAAGCGCGCCAGCCAGGGCAGCGCCTCGATCAGGGTGTGCGCCTTGTCCAGGGCGCCGTTCCGCCTGACGCTCATGACGAGTACGCCGAGTTCTCGTGCACGTACGCCGCCGTGAGGTCGGTGGTGTGCACGGTCGCGGTGTGCGGGCCCGCGGACAGGTCGACGGTGATGGTCACGTCTCGGGGCCGCAGGTCGACCTTGGCGCGGTCGTCCCCCGCCGCGCCGCCGCGGCAGATCCAGATGCCGTTGACCGCCACGTTGACCCGCTCGGCGTCGAACACGGCGTCGGTGGTGCCGACCGCGCTGACCACCCGGCCCCAGTTGGGGTCCTCACCGTGGATGGCGCACTTGAGCAGGTTGGAGCGGGCCACCGCGCGGCCCACGGCCACCGCGTCCTCCTCCGTCGCCGCCCCGACGACCTCGATGGCGATCGCCTTCGTGGCGCCCTCGGCGTCCACCAGAAGCTGCCGGGCCAGGTCCGCGCAGACGGCGGTGACGACCTTCTCGAACTCGGCGAGGTCGGGGCGCACGCCAGACGCGCCGCTCGCGAGCAGCAGCACCGTGTCGTTCGTCGACATGCATCCGTCGGTGTCGAGCCGGTCGAACGTCACGGAGGTGGCCCTGCGCAGCACCGTGTCGAGCTCCTCGGAGGTGAGGTCGGCGTCGGTGGTGAGCACGCACAGCATCGTGGCGAGTGCCGGCGCGAGCATCCCCGCGCCCTTGGCCATGCCGCCCACCATGTAGCCGTTCTCCCCACGGCGGAAGGAGATCTTGCTGACGGTGTCGGTGGTCCGGATCGCGTCGGCCGCCGCCAGGCCGCCGTCGCGGCTGAGCTGGGCGGCCGCGGTCCCCACCCCGCCGAGCAGCGCGTCGATCGGCAGCCGCTCGCCGATCAGGCCGGTGGAGCAGACCGCGACCTCGGCCGCGGAGTCGTCCAGGACCTCGGCGACCTTCTCGGCGGTGGCGTGGGTGTCCTGGAAACCCAGCGGACCGGTGCAGGCGTTGGCGCCGCCGGAGTTGAGGACGACGGCCCTGACCTGGCCTCCGCTGAGGACCTGGGCCGACCACAGGACCGGTGCGGCCTTGAAGCGGTTGCGGGTGAAGACGCCCGCCGCGGCGCGCGAGGGACCGTCGTTGACGACCAGGGCGAGGTCGCGGGCGCCGCCGCTCTTGATCCCGGCGGCGACTCCGGCGGCGCGGAAGCCCAGCGGTGCGGTGACGCTCATGCCGCCCCCCTGTCTGAAAGCTCGGAATCACGTCGTGCCGAAGGCGCGCAGGTCGGTACCGCGCGAACCGCGCTCTGCTTATCGGTTCGCTCGCTCATGCGCGCCTCCATAGGGACGATCTTGCTCACGGGGCGACTCCATTGGTGGGAAGTCCGACTTCTTCCGGCAGGCCGAGAGCGAGGTTGGCGCTCTGGATCGCGCCGCCCGCGGTGCCCTTGGTGAGGTTGTCGATGGCGACGACGGCGACGATCCGCCCGGCCCGCTCGTCGAGGGTGACCTGCAGGACCGCCGTGTTGGCCCCCACCGTCATCGCGGTCGCCGGCCAGACCCCCTCGGGCAGCAGGTGGAGGAACGGCTCGTCCTTCACCGCCGTCTCGTACGCCTCGCGGAGCGTGGCCGCGGTGACGCCGGAGGCGGCGGGAGCCGTGCAGGTGGCGAGGATGCCTCGGCTCATGGGTGCGAGGGTCGGCGTGAACGACACCCGGACCGGCCGTCCGGCGACCGCCGACAGGTTCTGCTCCATCTCCGGAGTGTGCCGGTGCACCCCGCCCACGCCGTACGCGCTGACCGAGCCCATGACCTCGCTGCCGAGCAGATGGGCCTTGGGCGCCCGGCCGGCCCCGGAGGTGCCGCTCGCGGCGACCACCACGACGTCGGGCTCGGCCAGCCCGGCCGCGAAGGCGGGGAACAACGCCAGCGTCGCGGCGGTCGGGTAGCAGCCCGGGACGGCGATGCGCCGGGCGCCGCGCAGGACCTCGCGCTGACCGGGCAGCTCGGGCAGGCCGTAGGGCCACGTGCCGGCGTGGGCACCGCCGTAGAATGCTGTCCACTCCTGCGCGCTGGTCAGCCGGAAGTCGGCGCCGCAGTCGACGACGAGCGTGCCGTCGCCGAGTTCGGCGGCGACCGAGGCCGACTGGCCGTGCGGGAGGGCGAGGAAGACGACGTCGTGACCGGCGAGCACGTCGGAGGTGGTCTGCTCGATCACCCGGTCGGCCAGCGACGGCAGGTGGGGTTGGTGGGCGCCGAGCCTCGTGCCCGCGCTGGACGCCGCGGTCAGCGCGCCGATCTCGACGTCGGGATGGCCGAGCAGCAGGCGGAGCAGCTCTCCTCCCGCATAGCCGCTGGCTCCGGCGATCGCCGCCCTCATCCGCGCCCCCGATTCTCCGCGATCACTGCATGGTCATGCAGCAGACCTCATGTTCTTGCTGGTGTAGAGAGTATGCAACGCAAAGCATGAGCATGCAAGCAGCGTTCCGAGGAATGGACATCTAGCCGCCGTACCTACCGGTCGGTATCGTGAAACCTCCGGTTGACGAACGAATCCGGGAGTGCGCCAGCATGACGATCACGAACGAACAGGTCCAGGCCCAGCTCACGGCGCCCGGGCAGCTCTTCGAGATGGACGAGGTCGAGGTCGGCGGTCACAAGATCCGGGCATGGAAGCATGCTCCGGCCACGTTCCGGGCCCTCCTGGAGATCACCCGGTTCCACGGGGACAAGGTGTTCGTGGTCTACGAGGACGAGCGCATCACCTACGAGGAGCACTTCCGGCTGGCCGCGACGCTCGCCAACCGTCTCGTGGACGACTTCGGCGTGCGCAAGGGCGACCGCGTCGCCGTCGCCATGCGCAACTACCCGGAATGGATCATCTCCTTCTCCGCCGTGCTCGCCGCCGGCGCGGTGGCCGTGCCGCTCAACGCCTGGTGGACCGAGCAGGAACTGGAGTACGGACTGGCCGACTCGGGCGCCAAGCTCGTGATCGCCGACGGCGAGCGCGCCGCCCGCATGGCCGGCAGCGGCCTGCCGATGATCGTCACCCGCGGCGAGGGCGCCAACTGGGCGGAGGTCCTCGGCGAGGTCCGGGCCGACGTGACGCTGCCGCAGGTCGAAATCGGCCCCGACGACCCCGCCACGATCTTCTACACGTCAGGCACCACCGGCAGGTCCAAGGGCGCCCTCGGCAGCCACCGCAACCTCGGCCAGGCGCCGATGACCGTCGCGTACGCGATGATGCGCACCGTGGCCATGGCCGGCAGGGACGTGGCCGCGGCGGCCGAGAAGCGCAGGATCACCCTGCTCACCGTGCCCCTCTTCCACGTCACCGGGTGCTTCGCCGTACTGATGACCACGATGTTCAGCGGCGGCGGACTCGTGCTGATGTACAGGTGGGACCCCAAGCGGGCCCTGGAGCTCATCGAGCGTGAGCAGGTCACCGTGATGAGTGGCGTGCCGACCAACGCCTGGCAGCTGCTGTCCCACCCCGACCTGGACAAACACGACGTCTCCTCGCTTGGCTCCATCTCGTACGGCGGCGCCCCGGCCCCGCCGAAGCTGCTGGAGCGGCTCACCCGGACGCTCCCCAACCGCACGCCCGCCAACGGGTACGGCATGACCGAGACGACGGCGCTCGCGATCTACAACAGCGGCGCCGACTACCTGGCCAAGCCCGACAGCATCGGGCTGCCGCTCGCCGTCGTGGACGTCAAGGTCTGCGACCCGCTCGGCGCCGAACTGCCGCCCGGCGAGGTCGGCGAGCTGTGCATGCGCGGGCCGATCGTCATCATGGGCTACTGGAACCGCCCGGACGCCACGGCCGAGACGTTCGTGGACGGCTGGCTGCACACCGGGGACCTGGCCCGCATCGACGAGGACGGCTTCGTCTACATCGTCGACCGCGCCAAGGACATGGTCATCAGGGGTGGCGAGAACGTCTACTGCGCCGAGGTCGAGGCCGCCCTGTTCGAGCATGCCGCGGTGGACGACGCGGCGGTGATCGGCATCCCGGACGACGAGCTGGGCGAGCAGGTCGGCGCGGTCGTACGGCTCAAGCAGGGCGCCGGCGCCACCGGCGAGGAGCTCCAGGAGTTCCTGCGCGGCCGCATCGCGGCGTTCAAGGTGCCGGTGCGGTTCTGGTTCAGGGAGGCCGAACTGCCGCGCAACCCCGGCGGCAAGGTGCTCAAGACCCACCTGCGCAGGGAGACCCTGGGCCTCTAGGGTTACCTGCCACGTAATCGCCCCTCCTCGGGGGTCCGTGACACCGTTCACGTGTCGTCACGGAAGACATCCCCGAAGGAGTGGAAGATGACCGACTACACCGCCCTGGCCGAGCGTTATGTCGCCGCCTGGAACGAGCGCGACGCCGAGGCCAGGGCGAAGGCGGTGGCGGAGCTGTGGGCCGAGGACGGCGGCTACACCGACCCGCTGGCCGCCGTCACCGGACACGACGGTATCGCCGCGGTGATCGCCGGTGCGCAGGACATGTTCCCCGGGTTCGTGTTCACCCTCGGCGGGCCCGTGGACGGCCATCACGACATCGCGCGCTTCACCTGGCACCTCGGCCCGGAAAGCCCCGGCGGGGCGGCCGAGCCGGTCGTGATCGGCTTCGACGTGGTGGCGCTCGACGAGGACGGCCGGATCAGGGACGTGTACGGCTTCCTCGACAAGGTCCCCGCCTGATCGGCCGCCCCGGATCGCGGTGCCTCTCGGAGCCCGGTCCCCCTCGGAGCCGACGGCTGCGAGGGGACCGGGGTCGCCGGGCAGAACTCCGCGACGTTCGCCGCGGTGGTGAGCTCCCCCTGGTTCACCTTGTCGCCGTTCAGGTCGAAGGACAGCGTGTGGCGGCCGTCACGGGTGCCGGCCATCCAGGTGAGCGAGCCGAAGATGGTGCCGCCGTGCCCGTACACGGTGACGCCGCAGGGCAGCGTGACCATCATGACGCCGAGCCCGTAGCGGTAGGGGCCCGGCCCGTGGAAGACGTCCGACTTCGGCGTCGGGGTGAGCATCTCCCGCAACAGGGGCGCAGGCAGCAGGCGCCCGGACAGCAACGCCGAGTCGAACCGGTTCAGGTCGCCGACCGTGGAGATCATCTCCCCCGCGGCTCCGGCCCAGGAGGGGTTGAAGCGCTCGATGCCGTCCTTGCTGTACGCGTGGATGAAGGGGGCGCGGACATCCGGCGAGGTGCCGGGCAAGTAGGTCGCCCGCAGGCCCAGCGGACGCAGGACGCGCCTGGTGATCTCCTCGGCGTACGTGTGCCCGGTCACCCGCTGAATGATCATGCCGAGCAGCGCGTAGTTGGTGTTCGAGTACTCCCAGGACGTCCCGGGCGCGAACACCGGAGGGTGGCTGAGCGCGAACGCCACCAGCCGGCGTGGCGTGAAGGTCGTGAGCGGATCGCGTTCGAGCCCCTCCGGCACACGGCCGTCCTTCGTGTAGTTGAACAGCCCGCTGGTGTGGTTGAGCAGCATCCGGACAGTGACGGCCCGTCCGTCGTTGCCGTTGCCGGCGACCAGCCCCGGCAGCCACCGTTCGACCGTGTCGTCCAGGCGGAGACGGCCCTCGGCGACCAGCTGCAGGACGACGGTGGCGACGAACGTCTTGGTCGTGCTGCCGATCCTGAACCGCATGTCCGCCCGGGGCCTGCGCCGGGTTCCGGTGTCCGCGAACCCGCGCGTGACCGTCGTCGTACGGCCCGCCCTGGACACCTGGGCCAGGGCGCCCGGAGATCCCTCGCTCACCGCCCGGTCGAGGACGGCGCCCAGCGCCGCCTCCGCGTCACGCGGCCACCGTACGGCGTCGGCCCGCCGTACGGCTGTCCCCGGCGCGGCAGACACAGGCACGGCAGGCACAGCTGCCGCGGCCAGGACGAGAGCCGGCACGGTCACGACGCGAAGCATGATCGTCCGACACCGGGTGACGCCCATGCCGACTCCCTCCGCCGGGGCCGGGCGTCCGTCCGGGCGCGCGGCCGAGCCGCAGGGTCAGCATTCCCGCCACGCCCGCGCTGTCACCCGGCAGGGAGGGACGGAGCGTCCGACACGGGAGTCCGGAAAACGAGGCCTCACCCCTATCTACTTCAAGCGGGAAGTCCTCCAGCCGTACACATGCGAGCCAAACCGTTACAGGATCTCCTCCTCGCGACTCTCCTGCCTGGACTTGTGGGGGATTGACATCTCCTTCAATAGTGCTGGGCTCGTAGAAGTCTATCTGGGAGATCTTGGTCGCGATCTACCACCAGATGAGTGGGGCCATTGGCGCTCCTACAATGTCCCTCCCGAGGGAAGTATGGATGAGGGTAGGTTTCGCAGAGATTTCCTAAATCAATGGGCGAGTTCGAGGGATTTGTTTGGAGATCTTCGCCGCGCCCGCGAGAAGGCAGCTGAAATATCTAAGCAGCATCTAGGTGCACCAATATGGAGGCCACTCACTGGGGACATGCAAGCAGAGTTTCAGTCTCTCGTCGGGCCACTGACGGACGACCCTGCATCACTCGGCCAACCCCTCCTAGTCCCGACCAATGCTCTCATTGATGCCATTGATCCAGCGCCCCTTAAGGCAAATATTCAGACGTTCGACAAGGGCGACCAATCTTTACGCCTACTCCAGCGGTTCACCCAAGAGCTCGGAGATACTTCCGACATCACCGATATCGTGCGCAAACTGCAAAGCTTCCGCTCCAAAGGCGGAAGCGCCCATCTTGCGGGATCACAAAAAGACAAGGCAGCCGCAGATCTAGAAATCGTCGACCTCTCCAACATGGATGCCTTTGAGTCGGTGGTTCTTCGCGTCACTGGCTGCTTGGCGTCTATTAGTGAATTAATCTCTGAAAAATTTTCAGACTCAGGCGAGCGACCCGTAATCTCGGAACACGAGGAAGGACCCGGGATCAAGCTGAATAGCGATCGCTCCGCAGTTGGCAATTCACCGTTCACCTCTCGCCCCACCCCCGCTGCTCGATTGTTCGTGACCCTTGATCGGCGTCAACGCCGTCTGTGCGGGTGCCGTTCCTCGTATCGAGACGTCCACTTGCATCCCTCTGCGTCCGTGGGAGTCCGTAGACGTCCGCTGGCGTACGGCTGCATAAGGGCAAAAGGAATGGAGCTGTCACCCCTGGGGTAGGGTCACAGCTCCCGAGACGTCCAAGACGTACTACACCAACGAGGCTTCTCCGGTCGCGAGATCCACCGAGATGGTCAGGCTCGCCCTTCTGTACCATCGCCTGGATTCGGCACGGCGAGTGAAGTGGAAGACCAAGGTGGGACGTGGTCCCTCCGGACCGGGCAGTTGCTCAAGGGTGAAGTCTCGATCATCTTTCCACTCGGCTGCGCTGTAGCCACGGGAGGTCAACAGCGTTTGCGCTGCCGTCCGAGCCTGACTGATCTGCTCCCGGCCGAGTTCCAACGCCTCATCGTGCTTGTCGTGATCGCCTTGATCATCGAACAGGTGTCTGTGGTCGTAGCCGGTCTCGGCAAAGGTGGCACGAAGCCATTGGCGCTTCGCAGAAGTCGCCACCCGCCAGGTGTAGGCCAGCGAGTGCTAGATTCTCTCGCGGGATTTGGGCCGCTCCAGCATGACGCACAGGTTTCCGCCAACCTGGTCGCACAGATCGGCCAACATCCGAACGCCATCCCGGAAGTCATCCGAGGGCTCGTCCAGAGGCATCCACATTGCCTTGCCTGTGTGATTCATCGTTCGGATTTCGATCATGGCTCGATGCATGACCCGAGCAAGGGCGTACTCTGCGCCAGGCGGATAGGACTTACGCGGCCCTCTGAATCTGCCGAGGATGCGACCTCGCATGGTCTCCCTCATCTGTCCGTAGTCCCCTCACTCTCGCCAAATCGGCTCAAGCAGATCAGGGTTGAAGGGCTTCCGGCCCTTACCGCTCGGGTGGACGATCACGGCGTGCAGAGCCTCGCGTATGTGGGCACGCTTCTGCGACAGCGGGAAGGCCGCCCTCCTCCTCTGGCAGGTACCACCGCCGGCGAATCTCGGCCACGTCGATACGCGATCGAGCCTGCCGGCGCTCGGCCGACACCTTGAGACGCGCTTCCTCGGCCCGAAGGCGACTCACCGCCTTTTCCAGCCTCGGGAGCATGCGGAAGCAGTGCTCGTTTGAGACCTTGCTCTCCTCCCACTGGTGGGTCATTTCCTCCAGCCGCTCTTTGGCTTTCTCGTACTCCTCCGCATTCGGCCACTCGCCGTCCTGCTCCGCTTCCGCGAACTGCGCTTCCTCCATCTTGCTGATGACCAACTCCGAGATGAAGAAGTCGACGAGATGCCCGCGCCGACCGACGCCGGAGCAACCGCCCGCACTTGGGGATTCGCAGACGTAGTCCCACGGCCTCCTGCCGTTGTAGGTCGGGACGCGCGGCAGCTTGTTGCAGATGCCACCGCCCCTCTTTCTCCCGGGCGCAACGCAGAATGCCGGTCAGCAGGTAGCGGTGATCCCGGTAGTCCTGCGGCAGCACGCCGACGATCGCACCGTTGTTTCGATCCGCTTGCCCTTGCGGGCGTCGAGGAGCGCACGAATGGTCATCCACTGCTCAGGGGTGATGATGGGCTGCCAGGTGCCGACGACCGGGTTCCCACTCTCGTCGCGGGCCAGCCCGCCGTGGAGTTCCCGCCATCCGCAGTTGCGCGCGTGCCCCAGCATCGCCTTGATGGTCTTGGTGATCCAGAGGTTTCCGCGCGGCTTCAGCACACCGTTGCGCCGCCACTCGTTCGCGATGGAGCCCCCGCCCGGCGATGAACTGCTGCGCGGCCGAGCGGATCAGCTCCGCTTCAGCCGGTTCGAGAGTGACGCGGTCCCACTTCCAGCCGAACGGCCGATGTCCGCCCACCGGGATGCCCTGCTCGGCCCGCCTCCGGTGCCCCTGGCGGGTACGACGCGCGATCCGGCGCACTTCCTTCTTCGAGAAGACGACGCCGATCAGGCCCATCGTCTCGGCGTCCTCGTTGTAGAGGTCGATCTCCTGCTTCGCGTCGGCGAAGACGAAGCCCTCGTTGTGCGTGAACGCGTCCAGGAAGCGCTCGTAGTCGCCCGGCCGCCGCGCCAGGCGGTCATCGGCGACGACCACGACGCCCCGGATCTCCGTGCCGTCCGGCAGCTTCCCGGCCTTGAGCGCCTTCAACATGTCCTCGAAGGCGTCCCGCGCGACGTCGAGCCGCGCGGCCGACTTGTCGTTGTCGGTGTACTGGTGGACGGCCGTCCAGCCGTGCTGGGCCGCCGTCTCACGGTTGACCTCGTGCTGATCCTTGACGCCGCGGCCGTCCCGCTTGGTGTCCGCCGAGATGCGCGCGTACGACACCACAGGCACCAACGCCGACTGCTCCGCCATGATCCCTCCTGGACCCCTTGAGAGTACCTTCTGGAACCAGACGATTTACGACTCCTACCGCGGACGGCTCGCGGGCATCGAGCTGCTGTCCTATTCGGCCCGGCCCGATGCTGGGCGACGCGCGGGCCGGGTTCATGGCCCAGGTGGAGCACCCGCTTCTCCCTGGGCGCGGGCGGCCTGCTGTGCGTCGGCGCGGTCGCCCTCATGGCCGTGGTCCTGCCGAAGTTCCGCGCCTACGACGCCCGTACGGACGAGCACACCTTGGCCGAACGCGCCCGCCGCGAAGCCCCCGCACTCTGACCGCCGGCTCCCGCGGAACCGCCTGCGGAATCGGGCCCCGGCTGCGTGCGGCCATCCGCTCGGGCCTCAGCGGGAGCGCTGTGGATCCACCTCCGCCAGGATGCGTTCGCTGAGCCACAGGCGGTCGCCGTCGTCACGGAAATGGACCTCACGCTCCGACTTGATCACCTCGGCCAACCGGCATCGATGCTCCTGGTCGAGGTCGTCCAGCATCTGAAGCGAGAGCAACATGGCGTGATACTGCTCAAAAGCGCTCCGCGAGTGCTCGATCGCCTCCAGCGCGGCGTCGAAGTCCCGCAGCTCGGGCCTGGCCTGCATAATGGCCAGTGCCGCGATGCGCTGTTCCTCGCTCCCCTGCCTGAGCCAGCGCGACACCTCGGCCGAATCCAGAGGCAGCTCCGCGGAGAGACGGCGCACATCGCTCACCACCTTTTCCATCGCCTGTGTCCGCGCAGGTCCCGAAGACATCGATGCGCGGGTGAGCCGGTATTCGGATGCGACAGGCTCTATGGTCTCCAGCAAGGCCCTGGCCTCCGCGCGCAGCCGACCGGCCTCGGCGATGTCCCCTCGCCCTTCTGACGCGTCAGCGAGTCGCAGCTTCTCCTGCACGGTACGGACCACCAGCTTCGCGCCTCCGAACTCGAGGCTCTCGATGGAGCTCCCCCACAACGCGAGCACCAGGAGGACTCCGCCGAGCACCACCAGAACCGCAGCACCGAGCTCGTTCTGAGTGATGAAGACGGCGATCACGCCGGCCACGAAAGACACCGCTCCGAGCAGGCCCATCAGAATGCGTGTCCATGGCCTCATCGGTAACGACGGGAGGGGGGAATCCACGAGTACTCCTTGGCAATACTCTGTGTCCGGAGTCGACCATGGTCTCGGCGCGCACGCCCTACGGCCGTTTTCCAGATTCCCCTACAGTCACCGTTCGAAACCAGCCGACTACAAGCTCATAGTCGAGCGCAGGGGCGCGGGGGGCCGGCAGGAGCGTGCTCGCCCTAACGCCCGTCTGACGGCGTGAAAGGTTCATCGTGTTCCGGCAGCGCGACCCGCGCTTGACCGGTTGTCGCTGAAATATTTCTAACGAATCTTTGACATATTTCAACGGCGCTTCCCAGAATGATGCCCCCGGCGAACCCCGGGCCGGGCGGCGCCTCCCTCGCATGGTGACGTGCTGCCAGGCCTGTTCCCGGTGTCCGATCAGAGCCCCTGACAGGAGGAGCACATGGCCGACAGCGCCGTGCCCATGAGAAGACGTGCAGGCTTACGCAAGACGGTCGCCACGGCGCTCGCGGGCGTCGTCGCCGCGGCACTCGCGACCGTGACCCTGTCCGCCACCGCCGCGCAGGCGGCCGACTGCAGCGGCGGCTACGTCGGACTGACCTACGACGACGGCCCGAACCCCAGCAACACCACGAACCTGCTGAACACGTTGAAGGCCAACGGCCTGCGGGCCACGTTCTTCAACATCGGCCAGAACGCCCAGAACAACCAGTCCCTGGTCCGAGCGCAGGTGGACGCGGGCATGTGGGTCGGCAACCACAGCTACACCCACCCGCACCTGCCCCAGATGAGCAGCTCGCAGATCCAGTCGGAGCTGCAGCGGACCCAGCAGGCCATCCAGCAGGCCACCGGCTCCGCGCCCAAGCTGTTCCGCCCACCGTACGGCGAGACCAACTCGACCCTTCAGTCGATCGAGCAGCAGCTCGGCCTCAAGGAAATCATCTGGGACGTCGACTCCCAGGACTGGAACGGCGCCAGCACCACCCAGATCGTCCAGGCCGCCGGCCGCCTGCAGAACGGCCAAGTCATCCTGATGCACGACCAGTACGCCACGACGGTCCAGGCCATCCCGCAGATCGCCGCCAACCTCCGCAGCCGCAACCTCTGCGCCGGCATGATCTCCCCCACGACCGGCCGCGCGGTCGCCCCCGACGGCGGCACCCCCGTCTCCCCATCCCCGACGATCCCGCAGTCCCCCAGCCCCACTCCCACGCTCACGCCCACGGCGGGATCGGGCGCGTGCACGGCGACGATGGAGACCGTCAACTCCTGGGGTGGCGGGTTCCAGTCCAACGTGACGGTGCGCGCGGGCAGTTCGGCGATCAGGGGCTGGACGGTGACCTGGAGCTGGCCCGGCTCCCAGTCCGTCAGCCAGCTGTGGGGAGGCCTGCAGTCCGGCTCCGGCTCCTCCGTGAGCGTGCGCAACGAATCGTGGAACGGCAGCCTGGGCGCGAGCGCCTCCACCACCTTCGGCTTCGTCGCCAACGGCACCGCCGCCACGCCGACGCTGACCTGCAGCGCGTCCTGACGGGCAGCGCGACGGCGATCGCCTGACACCGGCCGTACGGCGGGGAGAGCTCACCTCCCCGCCGTACGGCCGTCACGTCTCCAGGTGTGGCTCTGCTCGCGGGCACGCGCACCATCCCCCATCGGAACGCCGCTGCCATGAAATATTCATCCGATGTTTCGGCAGCTCAATGGGCATTCATGCGGGCTCCTCCTTGAAATGTTTCTGCGAATCTTTGACATGTTTCAACCTCGTTCCCCAGAATGATGCCCCGGCGAACCCCTGGGCCGGGCGGCGCTCACCTACCGGTGGACAGCGCCGTCCGGCCCTTCCCCGATCGGAGGAGCAAGAGATGGCCGACAGCGCCGTGCCCACCGCAAGACGTGCAGGCTTACGCAAGATGCTCGCCACGGCGCTCGCGGGCGTCGTCACCGCGGCACTCGCGACCGTGACCCTGTCCGCCACCGCCGCACAGGCGGCCGACTGCAGCGGCGGGTACGTGGGCCTCACCTACGACGACGGGCCCAATCCGAGCAACACCACCAACCTGCTCAACACGCTGAAGGCCAACGGCCTGCGGGCCACGTTCTTCAACATCGGCCAGAACGCCCAGAACAACCAGTCCCTGGTCCGAGCGCAGGTGGACGCGGGCATGTGGGTCGGCAACCACAGCTACACCCACCCGCACCTCACCCAGCTGAGCAGCTCCCAGATCCAGTCCGAACTACAGCGCACCCAACAGGCCATCCAGCAGGCCACCGGCTCCGCGCCCAAGCTGTTCCGCCCGCCGTACGGCGAGACCAACTCCACGCTGAAGTCCGTCGAGCAGCAGCTCGGCCTCAGGGAGATCATCTGGGACGTCGACTCCCAGGACTGGAACGGCGCCAGCACCTCGGCCATCGTCCAAGCCGCCGGCCGCCTCCAGAACGGCCAGATCATCCTCATGCACGACCAGTACTCCACCACCGTGCAGGCCATCCCCCAGATCGCCGCCAACCTCCGCAGCCGCAACCTCTGCGCCGGCATGATCTCCCCCACGACCGGCCGCGCGGTCGCCCCCGACGGCGGCACCCCCGTCTCCCCATCCCCGACGATCCCCCAGTCCCCCAGCGCGACTCCCACCTCCGGTGGCGGCAGCGGGGCGATCAGGGGGGTGGCCTCCGGGCGGTGCCTGGACGTGCCGAACGCGAGCACCTCGGACGGCACCGCAGTGCAGATCTGGGACTGCAACGGCCAGACCAACCAGACCTGGAGCTCCACCTCTGCCGGTGAGATCCGGGTGTACGGCAACAAGTGCCTGGACGCGGCCGGCACCGGCAACGGCGCCAAGATCCAGATCTACTCCTGCTGGGGCGGCGACAATCAGAAGTGGCGCGTCAACTCCGACGGCAGCATCCAGGGCGTCCAGTCCGGGCTGTGCCTCGACGCCGCCGGCGCCGGCACCGGCAACGGCACCCAGCTCCAGCTGTATTCCTGCCACGGCGGCACCAACCAGAAGTGGACCTGGAACAGGTAGCCCGCACCTGTGGCCCGCGGTGCGGAACACCCCGCGGGCCACGACCCGGCCGCCTCCTTGTCGTATGAACCTGGCCGTCGGTCTCCTGCCGCGTGGGCTGACCGCCAGGAACGGTGCGGCGCTTTCCGGGAGCGCCGCACCTTCCCGCTGTCCTGGTCTCCTCCATGGCCCCGGCGCCGCGAAACCTGTCCGGGCGGCCCACGGTCTACGTGTACGAACTCGACGCACGGGCGGGGCGAGGGGTATTGGTCACGACCGGCGGGGGCAGTCACGATCGCGGCAAAGTTGGCATTGCTCCTCTGGTTACCCGCAGGTATCGTCCGGAGTTGAGCCTGACTCACATTCACGCGCGTGAACAGCACCACCACGGTCCCTTCACCCCCCGACACCGCGAAGGGAAGATCCCCCATGCACGCGCGCCTTCGACGGGCGATCACCGCTGCCGCCGCGCTGGCCCTGGTCGCCGTCGGCCTGCCCGCGGCACCGGCCGCCGCCGACCCCTACTACCCGCCCGACGACTACTGCCTGGGCCAGTGCGCGGACATCCTGCCGCCCGGCCAGAACGGCAACGCCACGCTCGTCGACATCCTGGGCAACCAGGCCCTCGGCACCTACCCGGCCCACAGCAAGGACCAGCTCGGCAGGTACGCCGACCTCGTCTCCGGCTACACTGGCCTCACCGACGAGCAGATCTCCGCGTTCTTCAACGACAGCGGCTTCGGCGTGCCGGCGAACCAGGTCGACAGCACCGTGCGCCCTCGTTCGGACGTCACCATCGTCCGCGACAAGTCGACCGGGGTCCCGCACATCACCGGCACCACCCGAGAGGGCACCATGTTCGGCGCCGGATACGCCGGCGCGCAGGACCGCCTGTGGCTGATGGACCTCATGCGCCACGTCGGCCGGGGCGAGCTGACGCCGTTCGCCGGCGGTGCGGCCGGCAACAGGGAGCTGGAGCAGAGCGTCTGGCGCAACTCCCCCTACACGGAGACCGATCTCCAGGCGCAGATCGACCGGTTGCGGACCGCCGGCCCCCGGGGCGCCCAGCTGTACGCGGACGTGCAGAACTACGTCGCCGGCATCAACGCGTACATCGACCGCTGCATGGCCGACCGCGACTGCCCGGGTGAGTACGTGCTGACCGGCCACCTCGACGCGATCACGAACAAGGGCGGCCCGGAGGACTTCCGGATGACCGACCTGATCGCGATCTCCGGCGTGATCGGCGGCCTGTTCGGCGGTGGCGGCGGCGCCGAGATGCAGTCCGCCCTCGTACGCGTGGCCGCGCGGGCGAAGTACGGGGCCGCCGAGGGGGACAGGGTCTGGACGGCATTGCGCGCCCAGAACGACCCGGAGACCGTACTGACCCTGCACGACGGGCAGAGCTTCCCCTTCGGGGCGGCCCCGGCCGGCGCGACCGGAGTGGTGCTGCCCGACGCCGGCACGACCGCGCCGGTCGACATCACGGCCAACGAGACCGGCACCGCCACCTCCGCGACCACACAGGTCGAAAGCGCGCTGACCGGGCTCACGGTCGACAACTCCAAACCCGGCATGTCCAACGCCATCGTGGTCTCGGCCGCCAAGGCGACCGGCGGTCACCCGATCGCCGTGTTCGGCCCGCAGACCGGCTACTTCGCGCCGCAACTGCTCATGCTGGAGGAGCTGTCCGGCCCCGGCATCCGGGCACGCGGCGCGGCCTTCGCCGGGCTCAACCTCTATGTGCTGCTCGGACGCGGAACCGACTACGCCTGGAGCGCCACCTCCGCCGCCGAGGACATCACCGACACGTACGCGGTGACGTTGTGCGATCCGAATGGCGGCACGCCCACGGTCTCGTCGGACCACTACCTCTACCACGGCGCCTGCACCGCGATGGAGACGCTGAAGAAGACCAACTCCTGGAAGCCCAACACGGCCGACTCCACCGCCGCCGGGTCGTACGACCTGGTCGTCAAGCGCACCAAGTATGGCCTGGTGACCTGGCGGGGCACGGCCGGCGGCGTGCCGACGGCGTTCACCACGCTGCGCTCCACCTACCAGCACGAGGCGGACTCCGCGATCGGGTTCCAGATGTTCAACGACCCGGCCGAGATGGGGTCGGCGGCCGCGTTCCGCGACTCGGCCTCCACCATCGGCTTCGCGTTCAACTGGTTCTACGTGAACTCCGCCGACGCAGCGTACTTCATGTCCGGCAACGTCCCCGTACGGTCGGCGGTGTCCGACCCGAACCTGCCCATGGCGGGTGACGCCGCGCACGAGTGGAGCGGCTTCGACCCGGCGGCCAACACGGCGTCCTACGTCCCGCCCTCGGCGCATCCGCAGGCGGTCAACCAGGACTACTTCGTGAGCTGGAACAACAAGCAGGCCAAGGACTTCGGCGCGTCGGACGGCAACTTCAGCTTCGGCGCGGTCCACCGGGGCGACCTGCTCGACGCCCCGGTGAGAGCGGCCCTGTCCTCGGGCACCCTCGACCGCGCCGGCGTCGTGAAGATCATGGCGTCGGCCGCGACGACCGACCTGCGCGGGTGGAAGGTGCTGCCCAAGCTGCTGCGCGTCGTGAACAGCGCCTCCGTCTCCGATCCCGCTCTGGCCTCGGCCGTCGCCAAGCTGTCCGCCTGGGCCGCCGCGGGCGCCACGCGGCAGGAGACCTCGAAGGGCAGCAAGACGTACGCCCACGCCGACGCCATCCGGATCTTCGACGCGTGGTGGCCGAAGCTGGTCCGGGCACAGTTCCGGCCCGGACTGGGCGACGGGCTCTACCAGGCACTCGTCAACGCGCTGCAGATCAACGAGTCGCCCTCCGGGCACCAGCAGGGCGACGTCTCCTCGCTGCCCGGCTCGGCCAACGAGACGCAGCCCCACAAGGGTTCGTCGTTCCAGTACGGCTGGTGGGGCTACGTGGACAAGGACATCCGGGCCGTGCTGGGCGACCCGGTGGCCGCTCCGCTCCCGGCGAAGTACTGCGGGGCCACCGTGGCGGCCTGCCGTACGGTCCTGCTGGACAGCCTGGCGGCCGCGCTGGCGGAACCGGCGGCGACGACCTACCCGGGTGACGACTCCTGCTCCGCGGGCGACCAGTGGTGCGCCGACGCCGTCCGGCAGTCACCGCTCGGCGGCGTCAAACACTCGCTGATCTCGTGGCAGAACCGGCCGACCTACCAGCAGGTGGTCTCGTTCCCCGCGCACCGCGGCGACGACGTGGCCGACCTCGCCCTGGGCCGTACGGCGAGCGCGTCGAGCACGCAGGGCTCCTACAGCCCCGCCAAGGCCGTCGACGGAGACCCCGCGAGCCGGTGGGCCAGCGCGTGGAGCGACAACCAGTACATCCAGGTAGATCTCGGCTCGGCGAAGACCGTGAGCCGGGTGATCCTGCGCTGGGAGGCGGCGTACGCCACGTCGTACCGGATCCAAACCTCGGCGGACGGCGCGACGTGGACCACCGTCGCGCAGACGACCTCGGGCGACGGCGGCGTGGACACCGTCACGTTCGCGCCGGGCAGCGCGCGCCACGTGCGGATGCAGGGGGTCAAGCGGGGCACCGGCTACGGCTACTCGCTGTACTCCTTCGAGGTGTACGGAAGATAGGACGGTCAGCCCGGCTCGCGCCAGCCCTCGCCCTCCTCGGCGAGGGCGTCGAGCCGGGCGAGGCCGGCCGGGCCGAGTGCGCCGTCCGGGTCGTCCACCACGACCACCCACTGGGCGTCCTCGGCGTCGTCCTCGCCGGCGAGCAGCTCACGGACGACGGTGGGAACGCCCAGTGCCGGGAACAGCTCGGCCACGGCCTCGGCGGACTCCTCCGCGCTGTCCCGCTCGGGGAACACCAGCAGGTGACGCACCGCTCCTCCGGAAATCGATCGCTCCCCCGGCGTCCGCGCCCGACTGCCCGGCGCCGCGTTCTCCCTGGCACCGCGTTCTCCCCGGCACCGAGGGCGACATGGCGGCGGGTGCCGGCCCGGTGCTTGCGCACACCGGGCCGGCACCCGCCGATGATCGTGCTCAGGCGCCGCGGAGCTGGGCTCCGGTGTGCTGCGCCGCGACGGCGACGGCGGCGTCCCGCGCCGCCGTGGTCTCCTCGACCGTGAGCGTGCGGTCGGGGGCCCGGAACCGCAGCGTGTAGGCCAGGGACTTGTTCCCCTCGCCCACCTGCGGGCCCGTGTAGACGTCGAACAGCCTGATCGACTCGAGCAGCTCGCCCGCGCCCTCCCGGAGGGCGGCCTCGACCTCGGCGACCGGGACCGAGGCGGAGACGGTCAGGGCGACGTCCTGCGTCGCCACCGGATAGGCCGAGACCGCGGGCGTCTCCACCGGCCCTGCGGGGACCAGCAGCGACAGCTCCAGCTCCATCGCGCAGGTGCGCGGCGGCAGCCCGTAGGCCTCGACGACCCGGGGGTGCAGTTCGCCGGCGTGACCGGCCAGGACCTGCTCACCGGTCTCCACGTCGGTCACGGTCAGCGCGGCGCACCGCCCGGGGTGCCACGGCTCGTGCTGGTCGGCCCGGACGCCGAGCTCCACGCCCGCCGCACGTGCGACCGTGCGGGCCGCCTCGACGGCGTCCGCCCAGGACGCCTGCCGTCCCTGGCCCCACCAGCCGGAGCGCTCGAACTCTCCCGCGAGCACCACGGCCACCCTGAGCGGCTGCCTCGGCAGCGCCGTCTCGATCGCCGTGAGCTCCTCCTCCGCGGGCCTGCGGTCGACCGCGAGGACCGGAGCCGTGGCGGGGGCGTCCGGCTCGGGCCGGTAGACCAGACCGGACTCGAACAGCGCCACGTCGGCGAAGCCGCGGCCAACGTTGCGCACCAGGGTCTTCAGCAGCCCGGGCAGCAGCGTGGTCCGCATGTACGGCTCGTCCTCGCTGAGCGGGTTGACCAGCCGGGTCGCCCGCCTGCGGGGGTCATGCTCGGCCAGCAGCAGGTTGTCGAGGTCGCGCGGTCCCATGAACGGGTAGGCGAGCACCTCCACGTATCCCGCGTGGGCCAGGGCCCGGCCCACCCGGCGGCGCAGCCGCTGCTCCTCCGTCAGCCCGCCGCCGGCGGGAGCGGGCGGCAGGACCGACGGGATGCGGTCGTACCCCTCCAGCCGGATGACCTCCTCCGCGAGGTCGTTCGGGTCGGTCAGGTCGGGGCGCCACGTCGGCGGCGTGACGGTGATCAGGTCGTCGCCGTTGACGGCAAGCCGGCCGGCGAGGTCGCCGGAGGCGAGCACGCCGGTGGCCGCGACGCCGGTCCCGGCGGCGGCCGCGGGCGCGGCGCCCTCGGTCACCGTGCAGCCGATCTGCTCCAGCCTGCGGATCACGGTCTCCCGCTCGTACGTCACGCCCGCCACGCGGCTGGGGTGGTCGGCCGGGATGGTGATCCGCACCGGGGACACCTCCGCCTGGGCGTGGGTCACTCCCGGGTCGGCGACGGCCCCGCCCAGCTCGGCCAGGAGCTGGACGGCCCGCCACGACGCGGCCAGCGGCAACTCCCGGTCGACGCCGCGCTCGAACCGCTTGGACGCCTCGCTGACCAGGTTGTGCCGCCGCGACTCGCGGGCGATGCCGGTGGCGGAGAAGTGCGCCGCCTCGATGACGATGTCGGTCGAGGTGCCGGAGATCTCCGTGTGCAGGCCGCCCATCGTGCCCGCCATCGAGATCGGGCCCGAGTCGTCGGTGATGAGGATGTCCTCCTCGTGGAGCGTGCGCACCACGTGGTCGAGCGTCTCGAGCTTCTCGCCCGGCCGGGTCCGCCGTACGACGATCGGGCCGGACAGGCGCGACCGGTCGAAGGCGTGCAGCGGCTGGCCAAGCTCCAGCATCACGTAGTTGGTGACGTCGACGGCCAGCGAGACCGAGCGCATGCCGGCGCGGGCCAGCCGCACCCGCATCCACAGCGGGGACTCGGCGGCCGGGTCGAACCCGGTGACCGAGCGCAGCACGAACCGGTCGCAGGCGGTCGGGTCGGCGATCGCCGCCGGCCAGGACTCGCCGCCGTCCGCCGGCGCCGGGACCGTGGCGGGGTCGCGGAACGGGACGCCGAACGCGATGGCCGCCTCACGCGCGACGCCGCGGATCGACAGGGCGTATCCGCGGTCGGTGGCGACCTCGAGTTCGAGCACGTCGTCACGCAGGCCGAGCAGCTCGACCACGTCCGCGCCGATCGGGGTGTCCTGCGGCAGCAGCAGGATGCCCGGGGAGGACTCGGCGATGCCGAGCTCGGCCTCCGAGCAGATCATGCCGTCGGACAGACGCCCGTAGGTCTTGCGGGAGCCGATCTCGAAGCCGCCGGGGAGCACCGCGCCGGGCAGCGCGACCGGAACCACCGCGCCCTCGGAGAAGTTCGTCGCGCCGCACACGATCTCGCGCGGCGTCGCCTCCCCCACCTCGACCTTGCAGTGCCGGATCGGCTTCTTGAACCCGGTCAGCTCCTCGATCTCGAGGACCCGGCCGACCACGACGTTCTTGAGCTCGTGGCCGTGCGAGTGGATGGCCTCCAGCTTGAGGCCGGCGGCGGTGAGCCGGTCGGCCACTTCCTGGGCGGTGACCGCGGGGAGATCGACGTACTCCCGCAGCCATGAAAGCGGGACCTTCATCAGACCTCCATCCCGAACGGCAGGGTGAACCGGATGTCGCCCTCGACCATGTCACGCATGTCCTCGGCGTTGTGGCGGAACATCAGCGTCCGCTCCACGCCCATGCCGAAGGCGAATCCCGAGTAGACGGCGGGGTCGACGCCGCAGGCGATCAGCACGCGCGGGTTGACCATGCCGCAGCCGCCCCACTCGATCCAGCCCTCCGACTTGCAGGTGCGGCAGGGCGGGTTGCCGGGCACCGCCGAGGAGCCGCGGCAGACGAAGCAGCGCAGGTCGAGCTCGGCGGACGGCTCGGTGAAGGGGAAGTAGTGCGGCCGGAAGCGGGTGGTGATCCCGGCACCGAACATCACCTCGGCGAACCGGTCCAGCGTGCCCTTCAGGTGGGCCATCGTCAGCCCCTTGTCCACCGCCAGGCCCTCGACCTGGTGGAAGACCGGTGTGTGCGTGGCGTCGAGTTCGTCGGTGCGGAAGGTCTTGCCCGGCGACACGACGTACACGGGCAGCGGGCGCGACAGCAGGGCCCTGATCTGCACCGGCGACGTCTGGGTGCGCAGCACCTTCCCCGACTCGACGCTCTCCACGAAGAAGGTGTCGTGGTCGGACCTGGCCGGGTGGTCGGTGGCGATGTTCAGCGCGTCGAAGTTGAACCACTCGCCTTCGAGCTCGGGCCCCTCGGCCACCTCGTAGCCCATCGCGACGAAGGCGTCGGCGATGCGCTCCTGAAGGGTGGTCAGCGGGTGCCGGGCGCCGCGCGGCGCGCGGTCCCAGGGCAGCGTGACGTCGACGGTCTCCTCGATGAGGACCCGCGCGTCCCGCTCGGCCTCCAGCTCGGCCTGGCGGGCGGCGAGCGCCTCGCCGACGGCCTTGCGCGCGGTGCCGATCCGCTTGCCCGCCTCGGCGCGCGCGGCGGGCGGCAGTGCGCCGATCTCACGGTTGGCCAGCGCGATCGGCGAGCGGTCGCCCGCGTGCGCGAGCCTGGCCTGCTTCAGATCGTCGAGGTCGCGCGCCGCGGCGATGGCGGCGAGAGCGTCGGCCTGCGCCCGCGCGACCTCGTCGGCGTGCAGCGGCGTCACCTCGACCGGGTCATAGGTGTTCGACAAGAGAGAGCTCCGTATCCAGGGGCCTGCGAGCGCCCTGCGCTCAGCGGCAACGAGTCTAGTCCGATCAGCCCACCGGGCCGTCCTCCGCGCGGGGAGCCTGTGGAAAAGGCTCAGGCGAAGTCAGGGGTGCCGGTGGGCAACGTAAATCGGAACTCCGCGCCGCCGCCGGGCGCGCGCTGCACGCTGATCGTGCCGCCGTGGGCCTCGATGAGGCCCTTGACGATGAACAGGCCGAGACCGGTCCCCCCGCGGCGACGGCCGTTGCCCCGCCAGAACTGGCGGAACACACGGCCGACCAGCTCGGGCGCCACGCCCTCACCCTGGTCCCGCACCGACACCGCCACTCCCCATTCGACCGGCTCCACCACTATGGTCACCGTACCGCGTCCGTGACGCACCGCGTTTTCCACCAGGTTCGCGAGAACCTGGTCAATCTTGTCCTGGTCGAGCCACATCTCGGGCAGCTCGCCGAGAACCTCCAGCCGGAAGCGGTCCTCCGGCTCCCCCGCCGCCACCCGGCCCGCGACGATCCTGCGGGCCCGGGCCGGCACGTCCACGATCTGGCGGTGGATCTCCACCCTGCCCGACTCGATGCGCGAGACGTCGAGCAGCTCGGTGATCAGCCGCGTCACCCGGTCGGCGTCCGCGTTGACGGTCTCCAGCATCACGCGCTTCTGAGCGTCGGTGAAGCGGTCCCACTTGGCGAGCAGCGTCGCGGTGAACCCCTTGACGCTGGTCAGCGGTGAGCGCAGCTCGTGGGCCACGGTCGAGACGAGATCGGCGCGGCTGCGCTCGATCCGGGCGCGCGCCGAGGCGTCGCGCAGCGTGATGACCACGCGTTCCACCCGCCCGCCGCGCCGCGGGGTGCGGACGAAGCGCGCGGCGACGAGCATCTCCTGGCGGCCGGGCAGGTGCAGCGGCCGTTCCGGCTGGCGGCTGCGCGTGGACAGCCCGCCCTGCGGGTCGAGCCACTTCCACCAGTCACGGCCGTCCTGGTCGCGCAGCGGCAGCACGTCGCCGATGAGCCTGCCCACGGCCGCCTCGCGGGTCACGCCGGTGAGCCACTCGGCGGCCCGGTTGACCACGAGGATCACGCCGTCGGCGTCGGTGGCGACGAGGCCGTCTGGAAGGTCGTCGGCGTCGATGTGCGCCCGCCCTCCGGGGTCCCCCTCAAGGGCGCCGCCGGGGGTGTCGTCACCTCGCACGAGACCGCCTCCTCGAGCTCCGGAACTGCGCGCGCCGCCGGGTTCTGCGCGACTCCTTCGCCGACAATAGCGGGTTTCCCGGACCCGGCAGCAGCCTCAGGGCGCGGGGGTAGTGGGATCTTCCACGGAATGTAAGGTCTGCCGCTGAACGCGTGCGGAGGCGTACAGGCAGACCGCCGCGGCGGTGGCGAGATTCAGGCTTTCCGCCCGTCCGTAGATCGGGACGCGGACGACCTCGTCGGCCAGCGCGAGGAGCTCGGGCGGCAGTCCCCACGCCTCGTTGCCGAACAGCCAGGCGGTGGGCGCGTCGAGGGCGACCTCGTCGAGCGTCCGGGTGCCCGCGCCGTCGGCCGCGAGCACGCGCAGCCCCGCCTCCTTGGCGTGCCGTACGGCGTCCGCGACGGGAGTGCCGGTCACAACCGGCAGGTGGAACAGGCTTCCCGCGCTGGCCCGCACGCACTTGCCGTTGTACGGATCCACCGACGCGTCGGTGAACACCACCGAGTCGGCGCCCGCGGCGTCGGCCGTGCGCAGGACCGTGCCGGCGTTGCCGGGATCGCGCACGTGGGCGAGGATCGCCACCAGCCGCGTCCCCCGCGGCACCGCCTCGGCCAGCGGGACGTGCACGAAGCGGCACACGGCCAGCAGGCCCTGCGGGGTGACGGTCTGGGTCAGCTCCGACATGACCTCGCCGCTCGCGCGGTGGACGGGGACGCCCGCCGCCACGGCGTCGGCCACGATGTCGGCGTGCCGCGTCTCCGCCTCGACCGTCACGAACAGTTCGACCGTGACGTCCTTGATCGCGAGAGCCTCGCGGACGGCCTGCGGCCCCTCGGCGAGGAACGCCCGGTCACGATCCCGGAACGCGCGCTTGGTCAGCCTGCGGGCCGCCTTGACGCGCGGCGACTTGATGTTGGTGAGCTCCGCCATGCCCGCTCATTCCCCCCTCGACGTGGACGAGGGCCCGCCGCAGGCGGCGGGCCCTCGTCGAAGCAGGTGTCAGGCGACCGGCGCGTTCACGTCGGACGGGAGCGCCTTCTTGGCGGACTCGACCAGCGTGGCGAAGGTCTGGGCGTCGTTCACCGCGAGGTCCGCGAGGATCTTGCGGTCCACCTCGATGCCGGCCAGGCGCAGGCCCTGGATGAACCGGTTGTAGGTGATGCCGTTGGCCCGGGCCGCGGCGTTGATCCGCTGGATCCACAGCCGGCGGAACGTACCCTTCTTGTCCTTGCGGTCCCGGTACGCATAGGTCATCGAGTGGAGCATCTGCTCCTTGGCCTTGCGGTAGAGGCGCGACCGCTGCCCCCGGTAACCGCTCGCCCGCTCGAGGACGACCCGGCGCTTCTTCTTGGCGTTGAGCGCCCGCTTCACGCGTGCCATGTTGTTCTATCTCCCCGGGTCGTTACTTCGCGAGCAGCTTCTTGATCTTCTTGGTGTCGGCGTCGGACATGACGACGACTCCCTCGAGACGGCGCGTGCGAGTGGACGGCTTGTGCTCGAACAGGTGCTGCCGGTTGGCGCGGCGGCGGACAACCTTGCCGGATCCGGTGAGCCGGAACCGCTTCTTCGCACCGCTGTGCGTCTTCATCTTCGGCATGTCAGCCGTCTCTCCTCTTTCGTCCGTGCCGACGGCCCGGGCCGGTGACCCGGGCCGGCGGCCTGCCTTACTCCGCGAGACCGCCCCGGTCTCGGTTTCCGTGTACGTCTGCGGCGCCCCGCCTGGTGGTTCAGGCGGGTGTCACTGCGGCTGCGCGGCCTGCTCCTCGGCGGGCTCCGCCTCCGGCTGGCCGGTGCCGCGGGCCTTGGCGGCGGCCTTCTCGGCCTTCGCCTCGGCCTTCTTCTTGTGCGGCCCGATCACCATGATCATGTTGCGACCGTCCTGCTTCGGCTGCGACTCGACGAACCCCAGGTCGGTGACGTCCTCAGCGAGGCGTTGCAGGAGCCGGAAGCCCAGCTCGGGCCGGGACTGCTCGCGGCCCCGGAACATGATCGTGACCTTGACCTTGTCTCCCGCCTTCAGGAAGCGCACGACGTGACCCTTCTTGGTCTCGTAGTCGTGCGGGTCGATCTTCGGCCGGAGCTTGATCTCCTTGATGATCGTGTGCGCCTGGTTACGGCGGGCCTCACGCGCCTTCATGGCCGACTCGTACTTGAACTTGCCGTAGTCCATGAGCTTGCAGACGGGCGGGCGGGCCGTGGCCGCGACCTCCACCAGGTCGAGATCGCTCTCCTGGGCCAGCTTCAGCGCGTCGCCGATGGAGACGATGCCGACCTGTTCGCCGTTCGGGCCGACGAGGCGCACCTCGGGCACACGAATACGGTCGTTGATGCGGGGCTCGGTGCTGATGGGACCTCCAAAAGACTTCCGCTTGTCTCGACCGTGCGGGGCAAAACAAAAACCCCGCACGTCACGCATGCGGGGTCACTGAGCTCTCCTGCCGAAAACTCCGGTGTGATCCTGAACCCGTCCGCCTTTCGGCGGAGCAGGTGGGAGGAGGACCTCCGCTTGCGCGTCCAGCTCATGCCGGACCGATCGAGTTCCTACGCTACCACAAACCCGACAGCCTCTCGACGTATTCCTGCCCCGGCGCGACGCCGCTCAGGAGGCCGCCCGGCGTGCGATCTCGGCCTCGCCGGCGGCGCGCATCGCCTCCACCGGCACGTCCGCACGCCCGGTCATCAGCTCGACCTGCCGCACCGCCTGGTGCAGCAGCATCGGGAAGCCCCCGACCACGGCACATCCCCGCGCGCGGACGGCCGCGGCCAGCGCGGTCGGCCAGGGCGCGTAGACGACGTCGAACAGCGCCGCCTTCTCGGGCAGGCGGGCCGCGACCCGCTCGGCCAGCGCGTCGGCCGCGCCGGACGGCAGCGTGGAGACGACCAGATCGGCCGCGGGGTCGAAGTCGTCGAAGGAGCGCACGGTCACCCTCGTGCCGAGGCGCTCGGCGACCCGCAGGGTCTCCCCCGCGCGGGCCGGGTCGCGCACGACGAGCGTGACCTCCGCGAGCCCCGTCTCCCGCAGAGCGGCGACGGCCGAGGCCGCGGTGGCGCCGCCGCCGAGGACGACCGCGGAGGCCGGTGCGGGCACGCCCGCCTCCGCGAGCGCCCGCACGATGCCGTACACGTCGGTGTTCTCGCCGTGCCGCGCGCCGCCCTCACGGAAGACCACCGTGTTGGCGCCGCCGACGGCCAGCGCGAGGTCGGAGACGGTGTCCAGCAGGGGGAGCACGGCACGCTTGAGCGGCATCGTGAGCGACAGTCCCGCCCACTCCGGGCCGAGCCCGCCGATCAGGCCGGCCAGCCCGTCCTCGGCGCACTCGATCGCGTCGTAGCGCCAGTCGTCCAGGCCCATCTCCGCGTACGCCGCCCGGTGCAGGACCGGGGACAGCGAGTGGGCGATCGGGGACCCGAGGACGGCGGCCCGGCGGCCGGTCCCCTCGCCGGTCTCGGTCATTTGTTGTTCCGGTTGAACTCGTCGCGCAGCTTCCAGAACTCCGACTCCTTGTCGGTGAACTTGGTGATGCCCCGCTTGGGGTCGACCGTCACGAAGTACAGCCAGTTGCCGTCCGCCGGGTGCAGCGCGGCCTCGATCGCGTGGTCGCCGGGGTTGGCGATCGGGCCGGGCGGCAGGCCGAAGTACTTGTACGTGTTGTACCGCGAGGTGCTCTCCAGGTCGGCGTGCGAGGCCGCGATGCCGTACTTGTTCAGCCCGTACATGACCGTGCTGTCCATGCCCAGCTTCATCTGGGGGTTGGAGCCCAGCCGGTTGTAGATGACCCGGGCGACCTTCGGCATGTCCTCGGCGCTGCCGGACTCCGCCTGCACGATGCTGGCGATGATGATGATCTGCCTGGCGGTGAAGCCGAGCTGCTTCGCCTGCCCCTCAAGGTCGACCCGGTCCGCGGTCTGGTTGAACCGGTCGACCATCTTGGTGAGGATCTGCTCCGGGGTGAGCTTGCTGCTGATCTCGTACGTGGCCGGGAACGCGTAGCCCTCCAGACGGCCCTTGGTGTACGCGGGGAGCCCGATGTCGGTGCGGGCGGCCTTCTTGAAGTCCTCGACCGGCTTGCCCGTGGCGGTGGACAGCTCCTCGTAGATCTTGCTCAGCCGCAGCCCCTCGCGGATGGTCAGCCGGTTGAGCATCCGGTTCTTGGGGTCGAGCAGGGCCAGGGCGGACTCGGCGGACATGCCCTTGCGCATCTCGTACTGGCCCGGCTGGAGCGAGGAGCTCTTCCCGGCGGCGCCGATGGCGTTGATGAACGCCCGCGCGCTGGCCACTACGCCCTCGTCCTCCAGCAACTGGGCGACGTCGGTGGCGCTCGCGCCCTCCTCGATCTCGACGACGACCTCCCCGCGCCCCTCCCCGGTGTAGTCCTTGGGGATCATCACGCTGCGCGCCCAGGTGAATCCGAAGTAGCCGAGGCCGCCGAGGACGCCGACGATGATCACAACGGCGAACAGCGTCGCGACCCTGCCCTTGCGCCGCTGTTTCTTGCGACGTCTGCGGCTGCGCCGCTGCTGGGTGCGGCTGCCAGAGGGCCGGCGCCGGGGCGGACCGTCGTCGTCCTCGGCGCCGAGCAGGAAGTCCATGTCCAGATCATTCATAGTGCGCTGGCCAATCTCTCGGTACGAGAGGCCTCCCGTCAAGCGAGTGTGCCAAACCGAGGGGGTTCGGGACAGGGGGTTCCGCGGGGGGCGTTCCCGATATATGGAGCCCCGCCCGGGGGCGGCGGGGCCGTGCGGACGCACCGGGCGCGCTCCGGAACCCCGCGGGCCGGCGCCGCGCGGATGCCCCGGGAGGCGATCAGTTCGTCCCGAGATACCTGTTCAGCTCCTCCCGATATTTCCTGAACTCAGCCTCTTTGTCAGTGAATTTGGTGATTTTACGACGAGGATCAGTGGTCACGAACCAGTACCACGTGCCTTCGGCAGGATGGAGGGCGGCGACGAGCGCGCTCTCTCCCGGGTTGCCGATGGGTCCCGGCGGCAGGCCCGTCCGCGCGTAGGTGTTGTACGGCGAGTCGACCCGCGTGTCCTCGTTGCTGACTTTGAGCGTGTGGCGGTCCAGCGCGTAGTTGACCGTGCTGTCCATCTCCAGCTTCGCTCCGCGCGCGAGACGGTTGTACACCACTCTGGCGATCTTGGGGTAGTCGGCGGGGACGCCGCCCTCGGCCTGGACGATGCTCGCCACCGTCACCGCCTGCTTGGGCGTGAGCCGCACGCGCGGCGCCAGCTCCTCCAGCCGCACCTTCCGCGCGGCGACGCGGAACCGGGCCACCATCTTCCCGAGCAGGTCGACGGCGGTCATCCCCGGCTCGATCTCGTACGTCGCGGGGAACAGGAACCCCTCGGCCGTCCCCTCGGCGTACGCGGGCAGGCGCAGCCGACCGGGCTCGGCGACGGCCTCGGTGAAGTCCTTCAGCGGGATGCCGGTCCCGTCCGCGAGGGTGCGGAGCACCTCGCTCGTGCGTAGCCCTTCGGGCACGGTGACCTTGCGCACGACCTTGCTGGCGGGCGCGAGCAGCAGGTCGAGGGCATCGGCGGCGGCCATACGGCGCCGCAGGACGTAGCGGCCCGGGCGCAGGCTGCTCTCCTTGGAGCGCGTGATCACCTGCTCGATGAACGACTGGGCGCTGGCCACCACGCCGGCGCTCTCCAGCGTCTTGCCGATCTCTCCGGCGCTCGTGCCCGGCGTGATCTCGACCGTGACCGTCCCCGACCCGCCGCCGGAGTAGTCGGGGGCCTTGTCGGGCTGCCCGACGACCTCGTGCACGCCGTACGCCACCGCCGCCGCGACCAGGGCGAGCGCCCCGGCCACGACGGCCGCGGTCCGCCTCACCGTGCGGTCCCGCCGCTCGCTTCCTCACCGGGCCCGGTGCCGGGCCGCGGTGGTTCGAGAGGTCTGCCGGGGGGATTGCCGGTGGCCCGCTCACCGTCGAGCGCGGCCTGCAGCAGCACGACGGCCGCCGCCTGGTCGATCACGTCGCGCTGGTTGCGGGCCTTCACGCCGCTGGAACGCAGGCCCTGCTGGGCGCTGACCGTGGTGAGCCGTTCGTCCACCAGCCGGATCGGGACCGGAGCCATCCGGGCGGCCAACCGCGTGGCGAAGGCCCGTGCCGCCTCGGCGGCGTGGCTCTCCCTGCCCGACAACGACGTGGGCAGGCCGACCACGATCTCGATCGCCTCGTGCTCGGCGGCGATCTCCGCGATTCTCGTCAGGTCGCCCCGGCCACGCCGTACGGTCTCCACCGGCGTGGCCAGCAGACCCGACGGGTCGCTGCGGGCCACGCCGATGCGGACGGAGCCGACGTCGACCCCGATCCTGACGCCGTGCCTCATCGGCCGCTCACGCCACCACGGAGGAGATGGCCTCCTCGACCGCGCGAAGCGCGTCGCCGATCGCCTCGGGCCGCGTGCCGCCGCCCTGGGCCACGTCGTCCTTGCCGCCACCGCCACCCCCGAGTGCCTTGGCGGCTACGCCGACGAGCCGGCCCGCCTTCAGGCCGCGCTCGCGTCCCGCCTCGTTGACCGCGGCGACGACGACCGGCCGGTCGGAGGGGACGCCGGAGACGACGACGACCGCGGCGCGGTCGCCAGGGAACCTGCCGCGCACATCGAGGGCGAGTTTACGCAGGTCGTCAGGGGTGGTGCCATCAGGCGCGCGGTGGGTCACCACGGAGACGCCCTGGACGTCGCGGGCCTGCGCGGCGAGCTCGCCGGCCACCGCGAGCACCTGGGCCGAGCGCAGCTTCTCCAGCTCCTTCTCCGCCGTCCGCAGCCGGGTGACGATGCCCTCGATGCGCTCGGGCAGCTCCTCGCGGCGGGTCTTCAGCTGCTCGCTGAGCTGGGCGACCAGCACGCTCTCGCGGGCCAGGAACCGGAACGCGTCGATGCCGACGAGCGCCTCCACGCGGCGCACGCCCGCGCCGATGGACGACTCGCCCAGCACCTTCACCAGGCCGAGCTGGCCGGAGCTGGCCACGTGCGTGCCGCCGCACAGCTCTCGGGAGTAGTCGCCGACCTCGACCACCCGCACCTCGTCGCCGTACTTCTCGCCGAACAGCGCGAGCGCGCCCATCGCGCGGGCCTGCGCCTGGCTGGTATAGAAGGCGTTGACCTTGAGGTCGTTGATCAGGACGGCGTTCACCTCGTCCTCGACGTCACGCAGCATCGACGGGGAGACGGCCCCGGCCGCGGTGAAGTCGAAGCGGAAGCGGCCCGGGGAGTTCTCCGAGCCCGCCTGGGCCGCCGACTCGCCGAGCGCGTTGCGGAACCCGCGGTGCACCAGGTGGGTCGCGGTGTGGCTGCGGGAGATCGCCCGGCGCCGCTCCAGGTCGATGTCTGCCTGCGCCTGGTCGCCGACGCGCACCTCGCCGGCGCGCACCTTGCCGCGGTGCACGACCAGGCCGGCCACCGGCGACTGGACGTCCACGATGTCGATCTCCGCACCGCCGGTGCGGATCACGCCCTGGTCGGAGAGCTGGCCGCCGCCCTCGGCGTAGAACGGGGTGCGGTCGAGCACGACCTCCAGCGTGGTCCCCGCGCCGGCCGCCGGGACGGACGCGCCGTCGACGAGCAGGCCGATGACGGATCCCTCGGCGGTGGTGTGGTCGTAGCCGAGGAAGTCGACCTTCCCGGCCTTCTCCAGGATGCCGGTGAACACCGAGATGTCGGCGTTGCCGGTCTTCTTCGCCGCGGCGTCGGCCTTGGCGCGGTCCCGCTGCTCCTTCATGAGCCGGCGGAAGCCCTCCTCGTCCACCTGGAGGCCCTGCTCGGCCGCCATCTCCAGGGTGAGGTCGATCGGGAAGCCGTAGGTGTCGTGGAGCTGGAACGCCTGGTCGCCGCTGAGCGTCGAGGCGCCCTTGCGCTTGCTCTCCTCCACCGCGACGTCGAAGATCGCCGTTCCGGTGCGGAGCGTGCCGAGGAACGACGCCTCCTCGGCATCGATGACCGTGTGGATGTTGGCGGCGTCGGCCCTGAGCTCGGGGTACTGCTGGCCCATCACGTCGATGGTCACGGCGGTGAGCGCGTGCATGTGCCGCTCCTCGCCCGCGCCGAGCAGGCGGAGGTTGCGGATCGCGCGGCGCAGCATCCGGCGCAGCACGTAGCCGCGGCCCTCGTTGGACGGGAGCACGCCGTCGCCGACGAGCATGACGCCCGCCCGCATGTGGTCGGCGATCACCCGCAGCGACACGTCGGCGCGCTTGTCGCGCCCGTAGCGGGACCGGGTCAGGTCGGCCGCCGTGTCGAGGATCTTGTACGTCGTGTCGATCTCGTAGATGTTGTCGACGCCCTGCAGGATGGCCGCCATGCGCTCCAGGCCCATGCCGGTGTCGATGTTCTTGGCCGGCAGCTCGCCCGCCACGTCGAAGTCGATCTTGCTGCGGACCTTGCTGAGCTGGAACTGCATGAAGACGAGGTTCCACACCTCGAGGTAGCGGTTCTCGTCGGCGATCGGCCCGCCCTCGCGGCCGTACTCCGGGCCGCGGTCGTAGTAGATCTCCGAGCAGGGGCCGCCCGGCCCGGGGACGCCCATGTGCCAGTAGTTGTCGGCCAGGTCACGGCGCTGGATGCGGTCGAGCGGCAGCCCCACCTTGCGGTGCCAGATGTCCTGGGCCTCGTCGTCGTCCAGGTAGACGGTCGCCCACAGGCGGTCCTCCGGGAAGCCGAAGCCGCCGTCGGACTCGGGCCGCGTCAGCAACTCCCAGGCGAACGGGATCGCCTGCTCCTTGAAGTAGTCGCCGAAGGAGAAGTTGCCGAGCATCTGGAAGAAGCTGGCGTGCCGGGTGGTCTTGCCGACCTCGTCGATGTCGAGGGTCCGCATGACCTTCTGCGCGCTGGTCGCCCGCCGGAACGGCGGCGTCTGCTGCGCCAGGAAGAAGGGCTTGAACGGGACCATCCCCGCGTTCACCAGAAGCAGTGTCGGGTCCTCGGCGACCAGGCTGGCCGAGGGCACGACTGTGTGCCCGCGCTCCTCGAAGAAGCGCAGGAAGCGGCGCGCGATCTCTGCCGACTCCATTTCAGCGGCCGTCCTTTACGTCGTAGATTCTGTTCTTGCCTGTGGTGGTTCCAGCAACCGTGCCGAGTCCGAACTCGGCGCGCAACTCGGTTTCCCTGCTCGCCGACAGGCGGCGCACCTCGCCGGCGAAGTCCCTGAGCTGGTCGGCGAGGGTCACCGCGCGATCAGCGGTGCGCCTGGCCACGTGGTCGGGCCGCAACGACTGAAGCTTACGCATCGTCCAGACCGTCACAAACGCGCCCAGGGACATGTAGAAGAGCCGCCGGATCATCCGCGTCCCCTTCCGATCGCCCGGCGCTCCGCGGCCCGCTCGGCCGCGTGCCGCTCCCTGATCCTGTCCCCGGTTCGAGGGCCGCCGCGGGCGACCCTGCGGGCCGGGACCCTGCGGGCGCCGCGCCGGGCCAGCGCCAGGCGGAAGCCGTCCCGGAAGGCGGAGATCTTGAGCACCGGTCCGGCGAACAGCGTGGACGCCACCCCGGTGATCCTCACCATGTTGCCGCTGACGTCGCGCATGTTGTCCGTGATCTCCTCGGCCGCCACCAGCCGCCGGTTGGCCTCGGAGACGGTCTGGCTCATGTCGTCGAGGAGCGGGGCGATGCGGTCGCTCAGCTCGGCCACCGACTTGCGGGTCTCGGTCAGCAGTCTGGCCAGCCTGACCAGCACGACGACCATGAAGCAGACCAGGATCACCCAGAAAATGGCGACCACGAGGCCCGCCAGCTCTCCCGCGGTAAGCATGTGCCGATCTCCCTAGATCAACGGAGCTGGAATGGCAAGACCTTATCGCGAACGACCTGCCCGCCGTTCCGCACCACACACACGGGGGCGCTCCGCGCCACACACCGGGCGCTCCGCATTCCACACCCGCGGAGGTCAGCCTCCGCGCAGGAAGCTCCGGATCTTCGCCCAGCGCTCGGCGAACCGCGCCTCCGCGCCGTGCGTGGTCGGCTCGTAGTAGCGGCGCTCCCGCAGCTCCTCCGGCGCGTAGTCCTGGCGGACGAGGCCGTGCTCGAAGTCGTGCGGGTACTGGTAGCCCCTGCCATGGCCGAGCTTCTTCGCGCCCGGGTAGTGGGCGTCGCGCAGGTGGCCGGGGACGCGCCCCACCATGCCGCGCCGCACGTCGTCGGAGGCCGCGCCGATCGCCTTCACGACCGCGTTCGACTTGGGCGCGAGCGCGCAGTGGATGACGGCCTGGGCGAGGTTGATCCTGCCCTCGGGCAGGCCGATGAACTCCACGGCCTGCGCGGCGGCCACCGCGACCTGCAGGCACGTGGGGTCGGCCATGCCCACGTCCTCACTGGCGAAGATCACGATCCGGCGGGCGATGAACCGCGGATCCTCCCCCGCCTCAACCATCCGGGCGAGGTAGTGCAGCGCCGCGTCGGCGTCCGAACCCCGCATGCTCTTGATGAACGCGCTGACGACGTCGTAGTGCTGGTCGCCCTGCCGGTCGTAGCGCACGGCCGCCTTGTCGACGGCCTTCTCCACGACCTCGATCGTGACCTCGGCCGCGGCCCCGTCGGTCAGCATCGCGGCCGCCTCCAGGTAGGTCAGCGAGCGCCGCGCGTCGCCGCCGGCCAGCCGTACGAGCTGGTCGAGCGCGTCGGGATGCAGCGTGACGCGCCCGCCGAGGCCGCGCGGGTCGGCGACCGCGCGCTCCAGGACGGTGCGGACGTCGTCTTCGGTCAGCGGCTCGAGCGTGAGCAGCAGCGAGCGGGACAGCAGCGGGGAGATGACCGAGAAGAACGGGTTCTCGGTGGTCGCGCCGATGAAGGTGACCCAGCGGTTCTCCACGGCGGGCAGCAGCGCGTCCTGCTGCGCCTTGTTGAACCGGTGGACCTCGTCCACGAAGAGCACGGTCTGCCTGCCGGACATGCCGAGCTCGCGGCGCGCCTGGTCGATGGCGGCGCGCACGTCCTTGACCCCGGCGGAGACGGCCGAGATCTCGACGAACCTCCGCTTGGTGGCGCCCGCCACGACGTACGCCAGCGTGGTCTTGCCGGTGCCCGGGGGCCCCCACAGGAACAGCGACATCGGGGCGTCGCTCTCCACCAGACGGCGCAGCGGCGTGCCGGGTCCCAGCAGGTGCCGCTGGCCGATCACCTCCTCCAGCGAGCGCGGCCGCATGCGCACGGCCAGCGGCTCCTGGCCCCGGTGCGCCTCCTCCGCGGCCGAATCGAACAGGCTCTCCACGTCGCCGACACTACCGTCAGCCGCCCCACACGGCCGTCGCGCCCGTGTGCCCGGTCCGTACGGCGTAGTAGCCGACGACCACGGCGAGGATCACGGCGGCGGCGGACACGACCAGGAGGCCCGCCCGCGATCCGGCGCCCTGCGGAGCGCGGCGGGCCCGGGTGAGCCACACCATCACCAGGGACGCGACGGTCAGGAGCGCGGTCACCGGAACGAGGACCTCGGCGAGCCCGGAGTGGACCTCGATCGCGTCGGAGGGCCGTCCCTGGAACATCCGGTGCTCCAGCGCCTCCCCGCTCTCCTCGGCCGCGAACACCGCGCCGAGCGCCACCACGGCGGTCGCCACCAGGGCCCAGTCGAGCTTGTGCCGCAGGCGGGGCAGCGCGGCGTACGCGATGGACAGCGCCGCGAGCAGCGGCGCGAAGATCACCGCCGCGTGGACGATCAGAGCATGGGCCGGGAGTCCGAAGACCTGGTCGAACATCGTGCATCGCTCCTGTGACGGCTACCGGGGGCGCGGATCGCGGGCCGCTCCCGGTATACGGATTCGATCGTCAGGAGGTTCCCAGGGAGATCTGAGAGCAAGATGAGCGCAGCCGGGGCAAACCATGGTGATACCCAAGGGACGCGTGCTTTACACGAAGCCGACGGGATCACGGATAGAGTGGCGCACCAGTCGTAATAAATGGGAAAAGGGAAGGCATAGCGGTGACCGACACTGATCGGCAGAAGCAACCGGCTTCGCGCGTGAGCACGGCCGGGCGCGCGACCACTGCACGTCGCCGCCTGGGGAGCACCCTCGGTGCCGGGCTCGGGCTCCTCGCGCTGGCGGGCGGCCTGGTGGCCTGCAGTGACGGCACGGCCAACGAGGCCAAGGCCACAGCCTCGGCCGGCTCTTCTGCGACCCCCTCGGACGGTCCCACCGTGACCGAGACCACGCTCGCGCCGGACGCGCCGACGGCCAGGCCCACCGACCTGCGCCAGATCTCCTGCACCTACCGCAAGGACGACTCGGGCAGCCCGACGAAGTCCGTGGGCACGCCGCCGAGCAAGCTGACCAGGAGGGTCATCCTGGCCAAGCAGATGATCATCACGACCAACCAGGGTGAGATCGTCATCGACCTGGCCACCAAGGACGTGCCGTGCGCGGTGAACTCGCTCGCGTTCCTGGCGAGTAAGAACTTCTACGACAACACCGTCTGCCACCGCCTCGCGACGGTGGAGACCGTCGGCCTCGGCATGCTGCAGTGCGGCGACCCCCTGGCCACGGGCAACGGCAAGCGCAAGGAGGACGGCTCGGGCGGCCCCGGCTACCTGTTCGACGACGAGAACCTCGGCGGCATGCCGCTCATCCGGGGAACCGTCGGACTGGCGCAGAACACGGAGGACGCCAACTCCAACGGCAGCCAGTTCTTCATCTCCTTCAGCGACGAGAACAGCCAGCTGACCGCCGCCGGCGGCGCGTTCACCATGATCGGTGTGGTGAGCAAGGGCATGAACGTGATCGACAAGATCGCCAGAGGCGGGATCATCCCGTTCAACGGCGACCCCACCGCCGACGTGCGGGGCGAGGGCTCCAACGCCCCGAAGAAGAAGGTCGTGATCAAGGACGTGGCCATCGTCTGAGCGGCCCCGGACGCACGACGGCCCCCGCGACCGGTGTCGCGGGGGCCGTCTCGCTTCTACTACTGCGCGGACTCGGGCTTGTCGGCCTTCGGCGTGGCGTCCACGCCGGCCTCCTTGCGCTGGTCCGGGCTGATCGGGGTGGGCGCCCCGCTCAGCGGGTCGAAGCCGGACGCCGTCTTCGGGAACGCGATCACGTCCCGGATCGACTCGCCGCCCGCCAGCAGCATGCAGACGCGGTCCCAGCCGTAGGCGATGCCGCCGTGCGGCGGCGGGCCGTACTTGAACGCCTCCAGCAGCCAGCCGAACTTGCTCTCGGCCTCCTCCTTGGAGATGCCGAGCACGTCGAACACGCGCTGCTGCATCTCCGCGCGGTGGATACGGATCGAGCCGCCGCCGATCTCCATGCCGTTGCAGACCATGTCGTACGCGTACGCCAGGGCCTCGCCGGGGTTGTCCTGGAAGTTGTCGGCCCACTCCGGCTTGGGAGAGGTGAACGGGTGGTGGACCGGGGTCCAGCCGCCCTCGCCGTCCTCCTCGAACATCGGGGCGTCGACGATCCACAGGAACGACCACTGCGACTCGTCGATCAGGTCGCAGCGGCGGCCGATCTCCAGGCGGGCCGCGCCGAGCAGGTCGCGGGAGGCAGCGCGCGCGCCGGCCGCGAAGAAGATCGCGTCGCCGGGCTTGGCGCCGGTCGCCCCGGCGAGGCCGCCCAGCTCGCTGTCCGACAGGTTCTTGGCCACCGGGCCGCCCAGCGTGCCGTCCTCCTGCACCAGCACGTACGCCAGGCCGCGCGCGCCGCGCGACTTGGCCCACTCCTGCCAGGCGTCGAGCTCCTTTCGGGTCTGCGAGGCGCCGCCCGGCATGACGACCGCGCCCACGTACGGCGCCTGGAAGACGCGGAACGAGGTGCCGGAGAAGTAGTCCGTGAGGTCGGTCAGCTCGACGCCGAAGCGCAGGTCCGGCTTGTCGGAGCCGTAGCGCGCCATCGCCTCGGCGTACGTCATCCGGGGCAGCGGCGCCGGCAGCTCGTAGCCGATCGTCTCCTTCCAGATCCGCCCGATGAGCGCCTCGCCCAGCTCGATGACGTCGTCCTGGTCCACGAACGACATCTCGATGTCGATCTGGGTGAACTCGGGCTGCCGGTCGGCCCGCAGGTCCTCGTCGCGGAAGCAACGGGCGAGCTGGTAGTAGCGCTCCAGGCCGGAGACCATGAGCAGCTGCTTGAACAACTGCGGCGACTGCGGCAGCGCGTACCAACTGCCCGGCTGGAGCCGTACGGGCACCAGGAAGTCGCGGGCGCCCTCGGGCGTCGAACGGGTCAGGTTCGGGGTCTCGACGTAGACGAACCCGCGCTCGCGCATGACCTCGTTGGCGAGGTAGGTCGCCTGCGAGCGGATGCGCAGGGCCTCGGCGATCTTCTGGCGGCGGATGTCGAGGTAGCGGTACTTCAGCCGCGCCTCCTCCGACACGCCCGAGCTGCCCTCGATCGGGAACGGCAGCGGGGCCGACTCGCTCAGCACCTCCACCTCGGAGGCGACGACCTCGATCTCGCCCGTGGGCAGATCGGGGTTCTCGTTGCCGGCCGGGCGCTGGCGTACCTCGCCTGTGACCTTCACGCAGTATTCCGCGCGCAGGTCGTGGGCGTGGTCCTCCTCGCGGAAGACCACCTGGGCCGAGCCGGAGGCGTCGCGCAGGTCGATGAAGACCACGCCGCCGTGGTCGCGCCGGCGCGCCACCCATCCGGCGAGCGTCACCTTCTGGCCCGCGTGCTCCTTGCGGAGCGTGCCTGCCTCGTGGGTGCGGATCACGAGAGTTTCCCCTTCAAGAACTCGACGACCTCCGCGAGCGGAACCGCGGTCTGGTCGGCTGTGGTCAGGTCCTTCACTTGCACGGCTCCCGCCTCGATATCTCGGTCGCCGAGGATGAGCGCGTACCGCGCGCCGCTGCGGTCGGCGGCCTTCATCGCGCCCTTGACGCCACGGCCGCCGAAGGCCATGTCGACGGCGAGGCCGGCCCGGCGCAGCTCGCTCACGAGCGGGAACACCCGCCGCCTGGCCTCCTCGCCGAGCGGTACGGCGAACACCTCGACGCCGCGGGGCCGCTCGGCGAGCAGGCCCTCGGCCTCCATCGCGAGCACCGTGCGGTCCACCCCGAGGGCCCAGCCCACGCTGGGCAGCGCCGGGCCGCCGATCTGCTCGCTCAGCCCGTCGTAACGCCCTCCCCCGCCGACCGCCGACTGGGCGCCCAGGCCGTCGTGCAGGAACTCGAAGGTCGTGCGCGTGTAGTAGTCGAGGCCGCGCACGAGCCGGGGGTCGTCCTCGTACGCCACGCCGGCGGCCGTCAGCAGGCCCCTGACCTCCTCGTGGTAGGCCTTGCAGGCCCCGCACAGGTGGTCGGTGACCAGCGGCGCGCCGTCCAGCTGCGCGCGCACCTCGGGACGCTTGTCGTCGAGCACGCGCAGCGGGTTGATCTCGATCCGGGTGCGGGTGGCCTCGTCGAGGTCCAGGCCTCGCAGGAAGTCCTGGAGCGCGGCGCGGTAGGCCGGCCGGCACTCCTTGCAGCCGAGCGAGTTCAGCAGCAGCCGGACGCCGCTTAGGCCCAGCGAGGCGTAGCCGTCCATCGCGAGGACGATGAGCTCGGCGTCGAGCGCCGGGTCCTCGGCCCCCAGGGCCTCCGCTCCCACCTGGGAGAAGTGGCGGTAGCGGCCCGCCTGGGCCCGCTCGTAGCGGAAGTAGCTGCCCGAGTACCAGAGCTTGATCGGCAGCGGCCCGCCGTACAGGCCGTGTTCGAGCACGGCCCGCATCACGCTCGCCGTGCCCTCGGGGCGCAGCGTCAGCGACTGCCCGCCCCGGCTGGTGAACGTGTACATCTCCTTGGTCACGATGTCGGTCGACTCGCCGACGCCGCGGGCGAACAGCGCCGTGTCCTCGAAGGCCGGCGTCTCGACGTAGCCGTAGCCGGCGCGGCGGGCCGGCGCGGCGAGGGCGTCCCGTACGGCGAGAGCCCACTCCGAACGCGGGGGCATCCAGTCGAAGGTGCCCTTGGGCGCCTGAAAGGTCATCACAATCCCCTGGTCGGGCCTGCGTGCGGCGCGACGTCCCTGAGGAAGGGGTTGGTCGCGCGCTCGCGGCCGATGGTCGTCTGAGGTCCGTGGCCGGGCAGGACCATGGTCTCGTCCGGCAGCGTCAGCGTCTTGGCGAGGCTGCGCAGAATGGCGGCGTAGTCGCCGCCGGGCAGGTCGGTACGGCCGATGGAGCCGGCGAACAGCAGGTCGCCCGCGAACAGGACCTCGGAGTCCTCGAAGGGCGTCCGGAACGTCACCGACCCCCAGGTATGGCCCGGCCTGTGCTCGACCGTGAGCTCCAGCCCGGCCAGCGACAGCACGGCCCCGTCGGCCAGCTCCCGCACGTCGTCGGGCTCGGAAAGTTTCAGCCCGCCGAACACCTGGCCCGCCTGCGGCGGGAACCCCTTCGCCGGGTCCGACAGCAGGTCGCGGTCTTCGGGATGGATCCACGCGGGCACGTCGCGGGCGCCGCACACCGGCGCCACCGACCACACGTGGTCGATGTGGCCGTGGGTGAGCAGCACCGCGACCGGCTTCAGCCGGTGCTCGCGCAGCAGCGCGTCGAGATCCTCCACGGCGTCCTGACCTGGGTCGATGACCACGCACTCCTCGCCTGCTGCGGGAGCGACGACATAACAGTTGGTCTGGAACGACCCTGCGGGGAACCCGGCGACGAGCACGGAAGCGGCCTCTGCGTCTCTACGGATCAATCAAGGATTGCGCGAGCGAATGTAACCGAAGGGTACCGGTGCGGGTCGGCAGGCTGCGAACCAATACCCGTCAGCCGATACGATTCGCCCACCTCAATAGTCATTCTTGGAGCAGTCGAGCCGGATGCTATAGAACGGGCCGCCATTCCCGGAGCACCTCCGGGCGTGGCGGGCACGCGCCGGCGAGATCGCGTCCGGGCGTACGACCATGGGAAACAGGACGAGTCGGGAGGTCGAAGTGGTCACCGGCAAGGACCGGCAGAAGCAGCTGGCCCGGGAGCACTACCAGCGGCAACTGCAGGCACGCGCGGAACACGAGCAGAAGGCGCGGCGCAACGCCATCATCGGCACCACCGCGGCCGTGGTGGTGGTGATCGGCGGCGTCGTGGCGGCCACGACTCTGCTCGGCCGCGGCGACGACGACGCCACGGCGTCGGCGAAGCCGTCGGCGAGCATCAAGCCCGCCGTGGCCGACCCCAAACCGTACGACCCGGCGAAGGGCACCTGCGGCTACGTGGCCGACGAGGGCAGCGGCCAGGTCAAGAACGTCGGCACGCCGCCGGAGAAGGTGAGCACCGCCCCTGCGACGATGACGATCAAGACCAACCTCGGCGACATCGTCGCGCGGCTGGACAGCGAGAAGGCGCCCTGCACGGTCAACTCGTTCAAGTTCCTGGCCTCCAAGGACTACTTCGACGACACGAAGTGCCACCGGATGGGCACGGACTTCCCGATCCTGCAGTGCGGCGACCCGCTGGCCAAGGCCGACGGCGAGAACCCGACCGACGGCCAGGGCGGGCCGGGCTACCGGTTCGTCAACGAGAACCTGGCGGGCGCGAAGTACACGCGCGGCGTGCTCGCGATGGCGAACAGCGGCCCGAACACGAACGGGAGCCAGTTCTTCATCGTGTTCGGGGACACCGGGCTGACGCCCGACTACACGCCTTTCGGTACGGTGACCAAAGGACTCGAAATCGTGGACAAGGTCGCCAAGAAGGGCGTCATCGCCAGTGCCGGCGGGGACGGCACCGGTGCCCCGAAGCAGCCTGTGGTCATCAAAGACGTGACAATCACCAGCAAGAGCTGACGTAATACAACCAAGGGCACATCGAGCCCTGGAGGCTGATTCAAGTGCGGGAGGACACGGTGAGCACCGACCCGTGGGGCCGGGTAGACGAGGACGGCACCGTCTACGTGCGTACGGCTGAGGGAGAACGGGCCGTCGGGTCCTGGCAGGCCGGCGAGCCGGAGGAGGCGCTGGCCTACTACCGCCGGAAGTTCGACGAGCTGGCGGGCCAGGTGCAGCTCCTGGAGCAGCGGGTGCGCGGCACCGACCTCGCGCCGGCCCAGGCCGAGGCGAGCATCGCCAAGCTGCGCGAGTCGGTGACCGATGCGCACGCGGTCGGCGACCTCGGCTCGCTGCAGGACCGGCTGACGGCGCTGAGCGAGCTGGTGGGCAAGCGGCGCGAGGAACTGCGGGCGGCGCGCGACCAGGCCCGGACGCACGCGCGCGAGGTGAAGGAGCGCATCGTCGCCGAGGCCGAGCGCATCGCCGAGGAGACGACGCACTGGAAGTCCGGCGGCGAGCGGCTGCGGCAGCTCGTCGAGGAGTGGAAGGCCGCCGAGCGGGTCGACCGGGCCACCGAGGCGACGCTGTGGAAGAGGCTGTCCACGGCGCGTACGGCCTTCGCCAAGCGGCGCAAGGCGTACTTCTCCTCGCTCGACCAGCAGCGCGACGCGGTGCGCGGCACCAAGGAGCGCATCGTGGGCGAGGCGGAGGCGCTGGCGGGCTCCACGGACTGGAACGCCACCGCGGCGGCCTACCGGGAGCTGATGCGCGAGTGGAAGGCCGCGGGCCGCGCCTCCCGCGAGGTCGAGGACGAGCTGTGGGCGCGCTTCAAGGGCGCCCAGGACCAGTTCTTCCAGGCCCGCTCGGCGGTCTTCGCCGAGCGGGACGCCTCCTTCGCCGCCAACGCGGAGGTGAAGGAGGCCCTGCTGGCCGAGGCCGAGAAGCTGCTGCCGGTCACCGACGCCCGCTCCGCGCGTTCGACGCTGCGGGGCATCCTGGAGCGCTGGGAGGCCGCCGGCCCGGTGCCGCGCGACCAGCGCGACCGCCTGGAGGGCGGGCTGCGCAAGGTCGACGACGCGGTCCGCAGGGCCGAGGAGGCCGAGTGGAAGCGCTCCAACCCCGAGGCCCGGGCCCGCGCCCAGGACACGGTCAACCAGCTCCTCAAGTCCATCGGCCAGCTGGAGACCCGGCTGGCCAAGGCCCAGGCGGCAGGACGGGACAAGGACGTCAAGGAGGCGGAGGAGGCCCTGTCCGCCCGCCGCTCCTGGCTCCAGGAGGCCGAGCGCACGCTCGCCGAGTTCTCCTGACCTCCTCCCTCCCGCTCCCCCCTCGGCGTGATCGTGCGGTGTGTCGCACGCCGGGGGGGCAGAGCCGGGCGGACACGGTCCGTGATCGTGCAGGAATTCGGCCCTACCCCGCTCCGACCTGGGCGGACAGCCTTCGTGATCATGCGATGAGGTCGAGGCACCCGTTGATCGCATGATCACGCACGGTGTGTTCGCAGCTCGTTCATGCTGTGACCACGTCCAGTGCGAGATCACGGAGTGCGCGCGTCGCGCGCCGTCCCTGCGGCGAACCGCGCGATCACGCCCGTGGAGGGGTCAGCTGGTCACCCGGTAGACGTCGTAGACGCCCGCGACGTTGCGCACCGCCTTGAGCACGTGGCCGAGGTGCTTCGGGTCGCCCATCTCGAACGTGAACTTGCTGATGGCCACCCGGTCGCGGCTGGTCGTCACCGACGCCGACAGGATGTTCACGTGCTGGTCGGACAGGGTCCGCGTGACGTCCGACAGCAGCCGGGGCCGGTCGAGCGCCTCCACCTGGATGGCGACGAGGAAGACCGAGTCGTCCCCTGGCGACCAGGCGACCTCCACCAGCCGGTCGGCGTGGGCGCTGAGCTGCTCCACGTTGGGGCAGTTGGTGCGGTGCACCGAGACGCCGTGCCCCCGCGTGACGAACCCCACGATCTCGTCTCCCGGCACCGGCGTGCAGCAACGGGACAGGCGGACCCACACGTCCGGGTCGCCCGCGACCATGACACCGGCGTTCGAGTTGGCCCTCAGACGGCCTTTCAGCCGCGTCGGGACCTGGGCCTCGGCGATGTCCTCCTCGGCCCCCTCGACGCCGCCCAGGGCCTGTACGAGCTTGTCCACCACCGCCTGGGCCGTGATGTGCCCCTCGCCGACGGCCGCGTACAGCGCGGACACGTCCGCGTAACGCAGGTCCCTGGCCAGGGCCAGCAGCGCCTCACCGGACATCAGCCGCTGCAGCGGCAGGCCCTGCTTGCGCATGGCCCGCCCGATCGCCTCCTTGCCCGCCTCGATGGCGGTCTCGCGGCGCTCCTTGGTGAACCACTGGCGGATCTTGTTGCGGGCCCGGCCGCTCTTCACGAACTTGAGCCAGTCCCTCGACGGGCCCGCGTCCGGGGACTTCGACGTGAAGATCTCGACGGTGTCGCCGTTGCCCAGGCGGGACTCCAGCGGCACCAGCCTGCCGTTCACCCGCGCGCCGATACATCGGTGGCCGACCTCGGTGTGCACGGCGTACGCGAAGTCGACCGGAGTGGCGCCCTCGGGCAGGGCGATGACCTGGCCGCGCGGGGTGAAGACGAACACCTCCGACACCGACAGGTCGAAGCGCAGCGACTCCAGGAACTCCCCGGGGTCGGAGGTCTCCTTCTGCCAGTCGAGCAGCTGGCGGAGCCAGGCCATGTCGTTGACCTGCTTGACCTTGCCGGGCCCTGCCCCGGTCATCTCCTCTTTGTACTTCCAGTGGGCGGCCACGCCGTACTCGGCGCGGTTGTGCATGGCCCGCGTGCGGATCTGCAGCTCGATGGCCTTGCCCTCGGGTCCCATGACCGTCGTGTGGAGCGACTGGTACATGTTGAACTTGGGCATGGCGATGTAGTCCTTGAACCGCCCCGGCACCGGCTTCCACTGGGCGTGGATCGTTCCGAGCGCCGCGTAGCAGTCGCGGACCGTGTCGACCAGGACGCGGATGCCCACCAGGTCGTAGATGTCGTCGAAGGCCACGCCCTTGGCGATCATCTTCTGGTAGATCGAGTAGTAGTGCTTGGGCCGGCCGCGCACGGTCGCCTTGATCTTCGCCTCGCGCAGGTCGGCGGAGACCTTCTCGATGACCTCGTGCAGGAACAGGTCGCGGCGGGGCGCGCGCTCCGACACCATCCGGGCGATCTCGTCGTACCGCTTCGGGTAGAGCATGGCGAACGCGAGGTCCTCCAGCTCCCACTTGATGGTGTTCATGCCGAGCCGGTGGGCCAGCGGCGCGAAGATCTCCAGCGTCTCCCGGGACTTCTGCTGGCGCTTGTGCTCGGGCATGTAGCGCATGGTCCGCATGTTGTGCAGCCGGTCGGCCAGCTTGATCACCAGCACGCGGATGTCGCGCGACATCGCGACGACCATCTTGCGCACGGTCTCGGCCTGCGCCGCGTCGCCGAACTTCACCTTGTCGAGCTTGGTCACGCCGTCGACGAGCAACGCGATGTTGTCGCCGAAGTCGGCTCGTAACTCGTCGAGGCTGTAGGCGGTGTCCTCGACGGTGTCGTGCAGCAGGGCGGCGCACAGCGTCTCGTCGTCCGTGCCCAGCTCCGCCAGGATCGTCGCCACCGCGAGCGGGTGGGTGATGTAGGGGTCGCCGCTCTTTCGCTTCTGGTCGCGGTGATGGTAGGCCGCGACGTCGTACGCCCGCTCGATCAGCCGCAGGTCGGCCTTGGGATGGGTGGCACGGACCGTCTTGAAGAGCGGTTCCAACACCGGATTCATAGCACCCCACTGCCCCCCGAACCGGGCGAGCCTTCGTCGCGTGGCCGCAGCCGGCCTGTCCTCCGGGCTCTCCGCCGGGTCGCGCGCCGCGTCAGGGGGCACATCGGCGACGGGCTCGGGGGCGTCGCGGGAGATCACTCCGCGATCGACCCGCGCGCTGCCGGGCACGACCACATCACGGGGCACACAGACTCCTCACGTCGAGTCCAGATTCCACAGTGTATCCGTGCTGCCACAGCACTCTCGGCCACGTACCCCCCGGGCGGCGGCTCCGCTCAGACGGTGAGCAGGGTCCGGACGTCCAGGCCCGGCAGCCGGTCGCGGCCGGAGAGGAAGGACAGCTCCATCAGGAAGGAGACGGCCACGACCTCCGCGCCCGTCCTCCTGACCAGCTCCACGGCCGCCCGGGCCGTGCCGCCCGTGGCGAGGACGTCGTCCACGATCAGGACCCGGTCTCCGGGGTCGAACGCGTCAGCGTGCACCTCGATCGTCGCGGAGCCGTACTCGAGATCATAGGAGGCCTCGAACGTATCCGCAGGCAATTTGCCCTTTTTGCGCACTGGTACGAACCCCGCGCCGCTGCGGTAGGCCACCGGCGCGGCCAGGATGAAGCCCCGGGCCTCGATGCCGACCACCTTGTCGAACTCCAGGCCGTCCCCGAGTTCGCCCACGACCCGGGTGAAGGCGCCGTGGTCCGCCAGAAGCGGCGTGATGTCCTTGAAGAGGATGCCCGGCTTGGGGTAGTCGGGAACATCCCTGATGAGAGCGGTCCAGTCAGTCACGACGCTCACCCTAGCGGGCCCCCGGCGGGCTCGGAGAACACGAAGACGCCCCCGGAACCTGACAGGTTCCGGGGGCGCCTGCGGCGAGCGCGATCAGCGCTTCTTGCGCTTGTCCGTCGCCTGAGCCGTGACGTTCTGCGAGCCGGCGGAGACGGGCTCCTTGGCCGTACGGGCGGCCTTGGCGGCGGCGGCCTCCTTGGCGTGCACCCGCTGGGCCAGCGCCTGCCACTTGGGCTCCCGCTCCTTGAGCGTGACCAGGATCGGCGTCGCCACGCACAGGGACGAGTAGGTGCCGACGACCATACCCACGAACAGGGCCAGCGACAGGTCCTTCAGCGTGCCCGCGCCGAGCAGCGTGGTGCCGATGAACAGGATCGCCGCCACCGGCAGGATCGCCACCAGCGAGGTGTTCAGCGACCGGATCAGCGTGTGGCTGAGCGCGTTGTTGGCGGCCTGCGTGTAGGTCATCCTCGCGCTCGTGCCGAGCTTGCCGGTGACCTCCTTGATCATGTCGAAGACCACGACCGCGTCGTACAGCGAGTAGCCGAGGATCGTGAGGAAGCCGAGCATGGTCGCCGGGGTGACCTCGAAGCCCGACCAGGCGTAGACGCCCGCGGTGATCACGAGGTCGTGGACGAGGGCGACGATCGCCGCGAGGGCCATCCGCCACTCGAAGGCCACCGACAGGTACAGCATGATCGCGATCATGAAGACCGCGAGGCCGATCCAGGCCTTCTGGGAGACCTCGCCACCCCAGGTCGCGCCGATGACCTGCGAGCTGACCTCGTCCTCCGTGATGCCGTACTTCTGGGCCACCGTCTGCTGGACCTTGGTCACCTCGTCGCCCTTGAGGCTCTCGGTGGTGACCCGCCAGTTGGGGCCGGCCTGCTGCACGATGACCTGGTGGACTCCGGTGTCCGCGACGGTCTCGCGGACCTGCTCGATGCTGGAGCCGGGCGTGCGCGTGAAGTCGAAGACCGAACCGCCGCGGAACTCCACGCCCAGGTTCAGCCCGTTCAGCACCAGGCCCAGGATGGAGACCGCCAGCAGGAACACCGACAGGCCATACCAGACCTTGCGCTTACCGACGAAGTCGATGTTGATGTCGCCGCGGTAGAGGCGGCTGATCACGCCCGGCATCACGCCTCCTGCAGGGTCTGCTCGGCGGGGCTGGTGCGGCCCATGCGCTCCGCGTCGAGTCCGGACAGCTTGTGGCCCTTCGAGAAGAACCGCAACCGCGCCACGAGGGACATCAGCGGCTTGGTGAACAGGAACACCACCACGATGTCGATGAGCGTCGTCAGGCCCATCGCGAACGCGAAGCCGGCCACGTCGCCGACCGCGAGGAAGTAGAGCACCACCGCGGCGATGAACATGACGGCGTCGGCGACCAGGATGGTGCGCCGGGCGCGCCGCCAGGCCACCTCCACCGCCGAGCGGAGCGTGCGGTGGCCCTCCTTGATCTCGTCACGGATGCGTTCGAAGTAGACGATGAACGAGTCCGCGGTGATGCCGATCGAGACCACCAGACCGATGATGTGCGGCAGCGAGAGGCGGAAGCCGGCGTTGTGGCTCAGCACGTCCACCGTCAGGTACGTGAACACGGTGGCCACGGCCAGGCTGGCCATGCCGATGAGCCCCAGGCCGCGGTAGTAGAGCAGCAGGTAGAACACGACGATGATCAGACCGAGCGCGCCGGCGATGAGGCCGCCCCTGAGCTGGTCCTGGCCGAGGGTCGAGGAGACCGAGACGACCGAGCTCTGCTGGAACTTCAGCGGCAGCGCGCCGTACTTGAGCTGGTCGGCCAGTTCTGTGGCGGTCGTCTGGGTGAAGCTGCCGGAGATGCGGGCGCTGCCGCCGGGGATGGCCTCCTCGATCGTCGGAGCGACGATGACGACGCCGTCCAGCACGTTGGCGAGCTGGTTGCGCGGGGCGGGCAGGCTGGTGATGCGCCGGGTGATGTCGGCGAACAGCGACGCGCCCTTCGACTTGAAGTCGACCTGGATGATCCACTCACCGGTGGTGGGGTCGGTGCCCGCCTGCGCGCCGCTGATCTCGGTGCCCTGCACCGCGGCCTTGTCCAGGATGTACCGGGCCGTGCCGTCGTCGCTACAGGCGACGATCTGCTTGTTCGGGTCGTCGATGGCGCCCTGACCGCGGTTCTTCGCGGTGCAGTCGATCTTACGGAATTCGTCCAGCAGTGCCGGCTCGATGCCGCTGGTGTCCTGACCGGCCAGTGGGTCGCCGGCGTCCTCCGAAGCGGCCGGTGGCGATGGGCTCGGAGTGGCCGAGGGCGAGGCCTTGGCCCGCGCGGCCCCGGCGCCGGCCCTGCGGTGGGTCGTGGCCCTCGTCGAGGTGCTCGTCGGCTCCGGGGACGGCGCGGTCAGCGCCTTCGAGAGGACGCGGCCGGCCGGAGAGGCGTTCCCGCTGGGAGGCGCGCTCTCCCTGGCAGGGGTCGACTCACCCGCAGAGGCCGCGGGCGTCGCCGCCGCCGACGAGCTCGGCGTCGGGGCCGCCGTGGGCACCTCGGCCGGCTGGTTCGTGGCGGCGGCCACCGCGAGCACCTGCCGCATACGCAGTTCGGCGGTGGTCGACACCAGTCGCAGCGCCTCGTCCCGGCCCGCGCCCGGAATCTGGATCACGATGTTGTCGTTCGCCTTCGCGACCTGGGCGTCGGAGATGCCGGTGCCGTTGACGCGCTGCCGGATGATCGTCACGGCTCGGTCGAGGCTCTCCTGCGACGGCGCCTTCCCGTTCGCCGTGACCGGCGAGAGCGTCACCGTGGTGCCGCCCGCGAGGTCGAGGCCGAATTTGGGGACGAACGCCTTCTGGAGGGCGACCGTCGCGCCCATGACGAGGATGAGCGCAAGGAGCAGCAGGAGTGTGCGTCCAGGCTTGCTCTGGCTACTTGTCGGTGGGGCCACTGGAGGTCAGTTCTTTCGTCGAAAAGTTGTGATCAGCCTACTCAGGACTGCTTGGTGCTCGTGTCGTCACCGTTCCCCGTGTCGGAACCTTCCGCCACGGTCCCCTCGGTCTCCCCGCTCGTCACCTCGTCAACAGGAGTGAGCACCCGGCCGATCGCCGCCTTGACCCAGCGGGTCTCGACGCCGGGGGCCAGCTCCAGCACGACGTCGTCGTCCTCGAGGGCGACGACCGTCGCGAACAGGCCTGTCGTGGTCATGACCCGGACGCCCGGGGTGAGGGAGTTCTGCATCCGGATCTGCTCCTGCTGCCGCTTGCGCTGCGGGCGGATCAGGAGGAAGTAGAAAACCACTACCAGCAAGATCAGTGGCAGGAACGTCCCAAGCGGGTTGTTACCCACGGGGGCCACCCTTCCGTAACGTGATGAACCGGCCTGGCGCCGGAGGTCTTGTGCGCTTCACACGCGGGCCACCGCGACGCTTCTCGTGTCGCAAGAACGGCCAGTCAAGCCACGCAGTGTATGCGAGCCCGCAGAAGCCCGGCAACGAACCCACGGCCTGGCGGGCAGGAAAGTTCCCGTTTCATGGGCTTCGCAATCGGTCTGTTACCTCTTTGCCCCGCTTTCCGCTTCCAGCCGCCGCGTCCGTGCCGGCGCCGACGGAGGGGCGCTCACTTGTCGTCGAAGAGCGTGGGCGCGGCGACCGCGCCCACGGCGTCGGGGGGCGGAGTCAGGCCGAGGTGCGCCCAGGCCGCGGCGGTGGCGACGCGGCCCCGCGGAGTGCGGGCCAGCAGCCCCTGCCGCACCAGGAAGGGCTCGGCCACGACCTCGACGGTCTCCGGCTCCTCCCCCACGGCCACCGCGAGCGTCGACAGGCCCACCGGGCCGCCGCCGAACTTGCGCAGCAACGCGTCGAGCACGGCCCGGTCGAGCCGGTCCAGCCCCTCGGCGTCGACTTCGTACAGGTTGAGCGCCGCCGCCGCGACGTCCGTGGTGATCACGCCTTCGGCGCGTACCTCGGCGAAGTCGCGCACCCGCCGCAGCAGGCGGTTGGCGATCCGGGGCGTGCCCCGTGACCGGCGGGCGATCTCATGGGCGCCCTCGTCCGGCAGCTCCACCGACAGCAGCCGGGCGGATCGCCGCAGCACCTGCTCGAGCTCGGCCACCTCGTAGAAGTCCATGTGCGCGGTGAAGCCGAACCTGTCGCGCAGCGGCGCGGGCAGCAGCCCCGCCCGCGTGGTGGCCCCGACCAGCGTGAACGGGGCGATGTCGAGAGGGATCGAGGTGGCGCCGGGGCCCTTGCCGACCACGATGTCGACCCGGAAGTCCTCCATGGCCAGGTAGAGCATCTCCTCCGCAGGGCGGGCCATGCGGTGGATCTCGTCGATGAACAGGACCTCGCCCTCGGTCAGCGTGGACAGGATCGCGGCGAGGTCGCCCGCGCGCTCCAGCGCCGGACCCGAGGTCATCCGCAGCGGCGCGCCCAGCTCGGAAGCGATGATCATGGCCAGCGTCGTCTTGCCGAGCCCGGGACCCCCGCTCATCAGGACGTGATCGGGCGGGCGGTTGCGGCGCAGGGCGCTCTCCAGCACCAGCGAGAGCTGCTCGCGCACCCGGCCCTGCCCGATGAACTCCTCCAGACGCCGGGGACGCAGCGCGGCCTCGATCGCCCGCTCGTCGCCCTCCGGTTCGGGCGACACGAGATCCCGCTCGAAGCTCACTCGACACCATCCGCTCGGCCTGCCGGGACCTGTCCGCTTCCCGGTGAAAATTTCATCGAACCATCAGCCCGTCACACGGTCACCGCACGCTCAGCGCGCGCAGGGCGGACTTCAGCAGCACGGCCACCTGCGGGGCGCGGCCGGCCGCGACCTCCGCCTCGGCCTCCGCGGTCACCGCCGCCACCGCCTCGTCGGCGTCGCGGGACGAGTAGCCCAGCCCCACCAGCCCGGAGTGGACCTGGTCGCGCCAGGCCGGCGCGGCGGCCGAGCCGTTTAGCGCGGCGTCGACGGCCCCGGCCGGCGTGCCGAGCTTGTCCTTGAGTTCGAGCACGATGCGCTGCGCGCCCTTCTGGCCGATGCCCGGCACCATCGTCAGGGCCTTGATGTCGGCGCTCGCCACCGCGACGCGCAGGGCGTTGGGCGCGTGGACCGCGAGCATGGCCAGGGCCAGGCGCGGCCCGACCCCGCTGGCCGTCTGGAGCAGTCCGAAGACCGTGCGCTCGTCGTCGGAGGCGAAGCCGTACAACGTGAGCGAGTCCTCGCGGACGACGAGCGAGGTGGACAACCGGGCGGGTTCGCCGACCCGCAGCCCGGCCAGGGTCCCCGGGGTGCAGTGGACGAGCATCCCGACGCCGCCCACCTCGACCACGGCGCTGTCGGCCCCGATCGCCGCCACCTGCCCCGCAACGGATGCGATCACCGCGTGCTCCCTCCCCGGTCCGTACGCCCGGCCGCGACTTCGCCGGGCGTCCCAGTCCTACCAGAGGCCCCAGAGCCCCCAGTGCCAGTGGCGCCCGCACCGCCGTGACGGGCCCTGGCCAGGGCGTCGGCCAGGCGGTGCTGCACGCCGCCGCGCCAGACGTGGCAGATGGCCAGGGCGAGCGCGTCGGCGGCGTCCGCCGGCTTGGGCATGGCGTCGAGCCGCAGAAGCCGGGTGACCATCATGCCGACCTGCTTCTTGTCGGCGTTGCCGTTGCCCGTGATGGCGGCCTTGACCTCGCTCGGCGTGTGCAGCGCGACCGGCAGCCCCCGCCGGGCCGCGCAGACGATCGCGACGGCCGACGCCTGGGCCGTCCCCATGACCGTGCGGAGGTTGTGCTGGGCGAAGACCCGCTCGACGGCGACCGCGTCCGGCCTGATCTCGTCGAGCCAGCGCTCGATCTCCGCCTCGATGACGACCAGCCGGGACCCGATGTCGTCGTCGGCCGGGGTGCGGACCACCCCCACCGACAGCAGGCTCAGCGGCGCGCCGGGACGGCCCTCCACGGCGCCGAGACCGCACCGCGTCAGCCCCGGGTCCACGCCCATCACCCGCATCTGGGGCAACCGCACCGGCACGCCTCCCTGATCCCGGCCGGCGCAGCCACCGCACCTCACCGCCACTACGCCGAACACCTGTTCGGCCGGTCACTCTATCGCGATCAGCGGCGGCGCGGGCGGGTCAGAAGTAGTCGATCATGTACGCGGCGCAGCCGAAGGCCGCGTCCAGCGCGTCGTCGGCCTCGGGAGAGCCGCCGGTCAGCAGGCCGGCGCGGCGGAGCGTGGCCGTGGGCACACCGGCGAACAGCGCGGACATGCCGCCGATCGTGAGCCGGGTGCTCTCCCCGGGCGCGGTGTCCCGGCGCGTCGCGGAGCCGGAGCCCCCGTCCACCCGCAGCAGCCACGCACCCGTGTTGCCGGCGCGCCGGGAGTCGGTCACCTCGACGGGGATCTCGACGGACAGCCCGGCGGGGAAGCCGCGCCCCCCGACCGCGGCGGGCAGGTCGATCAGCCGGAACATCCACCGGGTCTGGGTGACCTCGTCCTTCGACCGCTCCCGCAGCATCCAGAGCACCGGGTCGGCCGGGTCGAGGCAGGCGGTCACCGACTTCGCGACGGACGAGGCGCTGCCGACCATCGACCACAGCGCCCGGGCCGTCGCCTCCGACTCCGCGAGCAGGTTGTCGACCTCGATGTCGCCGTCGTTCCACCGGTAGACGACGAACCCGTCCTCGGCCAGGTAGCAGAAGTCGTCGTCGTCCTCCAGCCACAGGCGCCAGGTCCGCTCGTCGAAGGTCAGCGGCCCGCTCGCGCGCGTGGCGGCGTGCACCCTGCCGATCAGGGCCACGAGCTCGGCCGCGTCGGACGGGCCCATCCGGCGCAGCTTGACCACGCCGCCGGGGTCGCCCACCGTACGCAGCGCCTCGGCGGGCAGGGTGATCCGCTGGAGCACGCCGGCGTGCTCGTAGCCCGCGCTCCGGTACAGCGGCGTGGTGGCCGGGTACAGCGCGGAGACGGCGTGGCCGAGCTGCGTGCAGCGCTCGATCACCGCGTCCATGAGCGTCCGGCCCACTCCCCTGCCGCGGTCCTCCGGCGCCACGGTCACGCCCGCCACGCCGCCCATCGACTGCGGGCGGCCGTGCCACCACTGGACGTACGGGTTGATCCTGGCCGTGCCGACGAGGCGGGTGCCGTCGAAGGCGCCCAGGTAACGGCCCTCGGGCAGCATCGGGGTGACGAGCTTGCGCCACATCTGCGCGCCGTCGCCGGACAACGGGCCGAAGGCGCGCCTGCGGGAGTCGAGGACGGCGTCAAGGTCGTCGCTCGTGAGATGACGGATTTCCACAGCAGGCCAGGCTATGCGGGCGCCGTCGGCTGCTGCCACCGGTTTTCCGCCCCTCTGTCCGACTTCGGCGTCAGGCCTCGACCTTCTCCATGACCTCGTCGCTCACGTCGAAGTTCGCCCAGACGTTCTGCACGTCGTCGCTGTCCTCGAGCGCGTCGATGAGCTTGAAGACCTTGCGGGCGCCGTCCTCGTCGAGGGGGACGTTGAGCGTGGGGACGAAGCTCATCTCGGCCGACTCGTAGTCGATCCCCGCGTCCTGCAGCGCCTTGCGCACCGGGATGAGGTCGGAGGCCTCGCAGACCACCTCGAAGTTGTCGCCGAGGTCGTTGACCTCCTCGGCCCCCGCGTCGAGGACGGCCATGAGCACGTCGTCCTCGGTCAGCGACCCCTTGGGGACGATCACGACGCCCTTGCGGTTGAACATGTACGACACCGAACCGGGGTCGGCGAGCGAGCCGCCGTTGCGGGTCAGCGCCACGCGCACCTCGGACGCCGCGCGGTTGCGGTTGTCGGTGAGGCACTCGATGAGGACCGCGACGCCGCCCGGGGCGTAGCCCTCGTACATGATCGTCTGCCAGTCGGCGCCGCCGGCCTCGAGGCCGCCGCCGCGCTTGCGGGCCCGCTCGATGTTGTCGATCGGGACCGAGTTCTTCCTGGCCTTGGTGATGGCGTCGAACAACGTGGGGTTGCCGTCCGGGTCGGGCCCGCCGGTCCTGGCCGCGACCTCGATGTTCTTGATGAGCTTGGCGAAAAGCTTGCCGCGCTTGGAGTCCAGCGCCGCCTTCTTGTGCTTCGTCGTCGCCCATTTGGAGTGGCCGGACATCGCCTAGAGCTCCCTCACCATTTCGACAAAATACGAGTGCACCCGCGCGTCGCCGGTCAGCTCCGGATGGAAGGACGTCGCGAGCAACGGTCCCTGTCGGACCGCGACGATCCTATCCCCAGCTTCGGTGCGGCCCAGCACCTCCACGTCGGGCCCCACGGACTCGACCCAGGGCGCGCGGATGAAGACGGCCCTGATCGTCCCGCGCGCGGCGAAGTCGAGGTCGGCCTCGAACGAGTCGACCTGGCGGCCGAAGGCGTTGCGGCGGACAACCATGTCGATGCCGCCCAGCGTCTCCTGGCCCTCGATGCCGCCCCGGATGCGGTCGGCCAGCATGATCATGCCGGCGCACGAGCCGTAGGCGGGCATGCCCTCCTTGATCCGCAGCCGCAGCGGTTCGATCAGCTCGAAGGCGGTGGCGAGCTTCCAGATCGTGGTCGACTCGCCGCCCGGGACGACCAGCGCGTCCACCGCGGCGAGCTCCTCCTGCCTGCGCACCGGCACGGCGGTCGCGCCCGCCTCCTCCAGAGCGCGGATGTGCTCGCGCACGTCGCCCTGCAGGGCGAGCACGCCGATCTTGGGTGCGGACGTCACGGTTTCCCTTCCTGTGGTGACCCTGTTCAGGGTATGGCCGCGGTCTTGCGCGCCCAAAACGATAAATCAGACACGACAAATCAGACACGGCCCAGCTTGGCCAGGGCGGGAAGGGCGCGGGCGATGGCGGAGCGCTCCTCGGGCGTCAGCGCGCCCAGCCGGCCGGACAGGTAGGCGACCCGCGCCCGCCGTACGGCCCGGAGGCGGTCGCGGCCCTCGCCGGTCAGCTCGACGGTGCGCACCCGCGCGTCGGAGGCGTCGGTGCCCCGCGCGACCAGGCCGGCCTCCTCCAGACGGTTGACCTGCACGGTCATCGTCGGGAGCTGCACGCCGTGCTCCTCGGCCAGCTCGGTCATCCGGCGCGCGCCGTCCTCCAGGGAGCCGAGCACGGAGTACTGCTGGCTGGTGACCGGCTGCCCCGCCGTCGTACGGCGCAGCAGCATCACGATGTGGCGCAGCTCGCGCGACAGGGCCTCGGCTAGCCGCCCGGTGTCGTCGGTCGTCATAGCAGGTCACGATAACGGTGGCCGGGCCGGAACAGACGAAGCGGGCGGCGCCCCGGAAGGGACGCCGCCCGCCGGGGCCGCGTTTGTCAGGGGCGCTCGGTCTCCTGCCGCACGGTGTCCTCGACCGTGATCGCACGCCGCGCCGCGATCGAGGGGTCGAGCGGGCGCAGGTACGTCTGCTGCACGCCGGGCACCCTGTCCTCGATCACGAACGTCGCCCTGGTGCGCACCTCGGAGCCGGGGGCCGAGACCACGGGCACCACCCTGAAGTCGGCGGTCAGCGCGTGCCTGTCGATCTTCGTGAGGACGTAGCCGCGCTGGTTGTTGTAGAACTTCAGGTGCGGGTTGATCTTCAGGAAGGGGTGCGCCGCCGGGTCGGAGTCGGCCCCGTCGCCGGTGGTGCTGATGGAGGTCGTCACCAGCTCGGACCCGACCGTGGGGCCGGTCGGGTCGTCGTAGTCCAGCTTCAGGTCACTGGCCCAGTGCGCGTGCACGTCTCCCGTGAGAACGACGGGGTTGCGCACGCCGGCGTCGATCCAGCCCTGGGTGACACGCTGCCGCGAGGCGACGTAACCGTCCCAGGCGTCCTGGCTGGTGATCTTCGCCGGCCCGGCGTTGTTGTCGCGCTGGGCGAAGAAGACCTGCTGGCCGATGACGTCCCAGCGCGCCCGCGATCGCCGGAAGCCGTCGAGCAGCCACGCCTCCTGCTCGAAGCCCATGATCGAGCGGGCCGGGTCGACCGCCTCCGGGCAGTCCTTGTAGCCGTCGCCGCAGCCCTGGTCGTCGCGGAACTGCCGGGTGTCGAGCATGTGGAAGTTCGCCAGCGCCCCCCACCTGACGCGCCGGTAGAGCTGCATGTCGATGCCGCGCGGTACGGAGGTGCGGCGCAGCGGCATGTTCTCGTAGTAGGCGCGGAAGGCGGCGGCCCGGCGCTCGAGGAAGGTGGGCTGCTCCTCCGGGCGCTCCGGCATCTCGTCGGCCCAGTTGTTGTCCACCTCGTGGTCGTCGAAGACGACCAGCCACGGCGCGCCGGCGTGCGCGGCCTGCAGGTCGGGGTCGGTCTTGTACTGCGCGTGCCGCTGGCGGTAGTTCGCCAGCGTCATCGTCTCCGGCCCTTCGTGGTCGCGCACGTTGCCGCCGGGGGCGACGTAGGTGTTCCTGGTGTACTCGTACTGGTAGTCGCCCAGGTGGAGGACCAGGTCCGGGTGGTCCTCGGCGAGGCGGCGGTAGGAGGTGAAGTAGCCGTGCTCGTACTGCGCGCAGGACACGAAGGCCATCGTCAGCGGGCCGCCGAACGACAGCGGGTCCGGCGCGGTCAGGGCCCGGCCGGCCGGTGAGACGTACGGCCCGACGCGGAAGCGGTACCAGTACTCCCTGCCGGGCTGCAGGTGGTCCACCTCGACGTGGACGCTGTGCCCCCATTCCGGGCTCGCCTCGGCCACGCCCGCCCGCACCACTCGGCGGCAGCTCTCGTCGGCGTAGACCTGCCACTGCACGGTGAACGCGCGCCGCGGCATGCCGCCGAGCCCGTCCTCGGCGAGCGGCTGCGGGGCGAGGCGGGTCCAGATCACGAAGCCGGCGTGGTCGGGGTCTCCTGAGGCCACGCCGAGGGTGAACGGGTCGGAACGCAGGTCCCGGGAGGCGAGTTCGCCCGCCGCCCCGGGCGTGGGCGTCGGAGCCGCCAGGGCGGCGCCGGGGACCGCGGCGACGGCCCCCGCGGCGAGTCCGGTGACGAGGAAGGAACGACGATCGAGGCCGGGCAATTGGGCTCCCTGTGACGATCAGAGGCGGGACGCCCGCAGCCTGACGATCGATCGTGACAGGAGAGTAAAGACCGGCGGAACGATATCGGTCACCCGAAAGGCGGCATCACCAAGCGGTCATCCCGACCTCCGATGCACGAACAGCAAGAACGCCCGGCTGGGATGTCCCAGCCGAGCGTGTCTCCCCCGTGTGCCGAGCTCGCGGGGCCGTCTACCAGCCGCGCTCGGCGAGGCGGTGCGGCACGGGGATGTCGTCGACGTTGATGCCGACCATGGGCTCGCCCAGGCCGCGCGAGACCTTGGCGATCACGTCGGGGTCGTCGTAGAACGTGGTGGCCTTGACGATGGCGGCGGCGCGCTTGGCGGGGTCGCCGGACTTGAAGATGCCCGAGCCGACGAACACGCCCTCGGCGCCGAGCTGCATCATCATCGCGGCGTCGGCGGGAGTGGCGATGCCGCCCGCGGTGAACAGCACCACCGGCAGCTTGCCGGTCTTGGCGACCTCGGCCACCAGCTCGTACGGCGCCTGCAGCTCCTTCGCGGCGACGTACAGCTCGTCCTCGGGCAGCGAGGTGAGGCGCTTGATCTCACCCCGGATCTTGCGCATGTGGGTGGTGGCGTTGGAGACGTCGCCGGTGCCGGCCTCACCCTTGGAGCGGATCATCGCGGCGCCCTCGGTGAGGCGGCGCAGCGCCTCGCCGAGGTTGGTGGCCCCGCACACGAAGGGAACGGTGAACTGCCACTTGTCGATGTGGTTGGCGTAGTCGGCCGGGGTCAGGACCTCGGACTCGTCGATGTAGTCGACGCCGAGCGCCTGGAGCACCTGGGCCTCGACGAAGTGGCCGATCCTGGCCTTGGCCATCACGGGGATGGACACGGCGCTGATGATGCCCTCGATCATGTCGGGGTCGCTCATCCGGGACACTCCGCCCTGGGCGCGGATGTCGGCGGGGACGCGCTCGAGCGCCATGACGGCGACGGCTCCGGCGTCCTCGGCGATCTTGGCCTGCTCCGGGGTGACGACGTCCATGATGACACCGCCCTTGAGCATCTCGGCCATGCCGCGCTTCACGCGGGCGGTGCCGACGGCGGTGGTCTCGTTGACTTCGGGCGTGCTGCTGGACACGGTGCTACCTCACGACGGCGGGCCTACGGATTCCTCTCCATGGTAGGTGCTGGCCGATCCCGCACCCGACGCTCCCACATGGCAGAGTCGATCATGTCTTTTGTCCATCACGGCGCGACGGGCTTGCGCGAGGCGAGCACCACCCAGACCTGGCCGCGGGCGAACGGCATGGGCGTGCCGTCGGCCATGGTGTAGGCGGTGCCCTCCTTCTCCGAGGCGCGCGACCACTTCACCCGGTAGGCCTGGCCGTCCCTGAGCACGACGCCGGTGCCCTTGCCCACCGTGTGCACGAGCGGGGTGTAGCTACCGGTGAAGTCGTGGAACTCCGAGCGTTCGGTCTTCACCCACTGGATGACGATCGTGGGGGCGCCCTGCTGGCCGCCCTCGGCGGCCATGTCCTTCTCGCCGTCCTGGGTGACCAGCCAGCGCTTCTGCGCCGCCGACCAGGTGAACGTGAAGCGCGCCGCCGGATAGCGCACGCTGACGCTCTTCTGCGGCGTGCCCCCGGCGGGCGGCTCGTCGGAGAAGACGAATCCGATGTCCTTCGCCTTGCTCGCCTGCGGCGCCTTGGCGAGCAGCTGCCTGGGGCTGCCGACCAGGTTGTACGGCGCGACGCGGCCCTGGGCGCGGGTGTACGCGCCGGGAACGCGGCTGTCGGACACGTCGAACAGCGAGGCCTTCTGGACGAAGGGGATCATCTTCGTCTGCACCCCGGAGTAGGCCAGGGCGGGCTTGCCGAACATCGGGAGGATGTGCAGGTCGGAGATGCGGGCGCTGCGGACCGGTCCCACCTGCGCGGGCAGCTTCGAGGAGAAGATCGCCATGAGCCGGGTGAGCCCGCCCTCGACCTGCTCGACGTAGACGATGTCGGCGCTGCGCACGCCCATCTGCGGCTTGCCCGCGTGGGTGTTCTCGATCTTCACGGCGAGGACGGGCCTGCGGGAGGCGACCGGGCGGCCGGTGAACGGGTGCTCGGGAGGCGGCGTCGGCGACGGGGACGCCAGCGGGCTCGCTCCCTGGGACTGGGCGGCCGGCTTGTCGTCGCCGGAACACGCGGTTCCGGTCAGGATGACCGCCATGGCCAGCGTGAAGCCGATCCCTGCCCGCACCGTACCGCTCCTCCCGGTGGAAAGCCCCCGACACCAGGCACGACGGACCTGGCCCATGCGGACCCGTTGACCAGCATGGCTATGAAACGGCATGAGCTTACCGGGATCAGCCCGAAATACCCGACAAAAAGTGACTATCCAGTAGCGAGGGATTCGGGCGGTTCGTCGTCGATGTCGAAGAACCGGGGCGGGTCGGTGTGCCCGGCCAGGCGCAGCGTGCGGGCCAGCCAGCGCCGTTGTGCCGTACGGGTGACGCCGGCGGCGTTGTTGTAGAACCGGCGCGAGTAGACGACCTTGGCCACCGCCGTGTCCAGCTCCTCCAGCAGCGCCGTCCCCGCGGGATGCTCGGCCAGCTTCTCCCTGAACCGTTCCTGGTCGACCACCGCCCGCAGCGTCCTCGACAGGTCGCTCTCGGCGTGCTCGCGCTCGTCCGGCCCCGCCGTACGGGCCTCGTGGGCGGCCGCGGCGAGCACCAGCGAGGTGGCGGGGTCGAGGATGCGCGAGCCGGCGAGCTCCAGGCAGACCGCGGCGCGGCGCAGCAGCGCGGCGTCGAGCGCGGCCTGCGCGGTCTCCAGGCGGATGTGGAGGCGGTCGAGCCGCCCGGCCCGCCAGGAGACGTAGACGGCGAACAGCACGACGACCACGGCCGCCACGAGGATGACAGTGGTGGTCACGGCAGCGCGTCCTCCACGACTCCCGCGCTGGCGTGGGTGACGGTCTCGTAGACGCGCACGACCTCCCGCGCGACCGTCGACCAGTCGTACTTCCACACGGCCTGGCGGGCCTCGTCGGAGAGCTTGGCGCGGCGTCCGGGGTCGTCGAGCAGCCGGGCGGCCTCCCCGGCCAGGGCGGCGGGGTCCCCGGTCGTGAACAACGCCCCGGCCTGGCCGTCGCCCAGCACGCGCCGGAAGGCGGGGATGTCGCTGGCGAGGATCGGCGCCCCCGCCGACATGGCCTCGGTGAGCACGATGCCGAAGCTCTCGCCGCCCAGGTTGGGCGCGCAGAAGACGTCCACGGAGTGGTAGGCGCGCACCTTGTCGGCCTCGCTGACCATGCCGAGCAGCCCGACCCTGTCCCGGTACGGCTTGGGCACCCGGTCGAGCACGTCGTCGGGGTCGCCGGGACCGGCGATCAGCAGCCGCAGCCGCGGCCGTTCGGGCGCGAGCAGCGCGAACGCCTCCAGCAGCACGGCCAGGCCCTTGCGCGGCTCGTCCATCCGCCCGAGGAAGCCGATCACGCCGCCGTCCGGACCCCAGCCCGGCAGCGGCTCGCCCTCGGCGTACCTGCGCACCGTGACGCCGTTCGGGATCAGCACCGCGTCACCGCCGAGGTGCTCCACCAGCGTCTTACGGGCGGCGTCGGAGACCGCGATCCTGCCCGTGATCTTCTCCAGCGCGCTCTGCAGCATCGGCGCCGCCACGGACATCGCCCGCGACCTCTCGTAGGAGGCGTGGAACGTCGCCACGATCGGCCCGCGGGCGACCCAGCAGGCCAGCACGCCGAGGGAGGGCACCGCGGGCTCGTGCACGTGCAGCACGTCGAACCCGCCCTCCCTGATCCACTTGCGCACCCGGTTCGCCGACAGGAAGCCGAACGCCAGGCGGGCGACCGACCCGTTGTACGGCACGGGCACGGCGCGGCCCGCCGGGGTCACGTACGGCGGCAGCTCGGCGTCGTCGGCGGCGGGGGCGATGACCGACACCTTGTGCCCGTCGTCGATGAGCGCCTCGGCGAGGTCCCTGATGTGCGCCTGCACGCCCCCGGGAACCTCCCAGGTGTACGGGCAGACGATGCCGATGTTCACGACCCGGCCCCGGCCCGGGGCTCCAGGTCGTCGAGCCACAGGCGCTGGAGCATGTGCCAGTCCTCCGGGTGCTCGGCGATGCCCTTCTCGAACACCGCCGCCATGGCCTGGGTCATCACCCCGACCTTCTCCTGCCGCGTCCCCTCGGACGGCACGGGGATCTCCTCGTGGATCCGGATGCCCCAGCCGTCGTCCTCGAACCACAGCACGGCGGGCAGCAGCGCGGCGCCCGTCTGGACCGCCAGCAGCGCGGGCCCGGCGACCATGCGCGTCCTGGCGCCGAAGAAGTCGACCTCGACGCCGGAGGCGGTCAGGTCGCGCTCGGCGGGCAGGCACACCGGCCTGCCCTCGCGCAGCCGCTTGGCGAGCGTGCCGAACGCCATCGCGCTGCCGCCGCCCTTGGCCGTCAGCGGCAGCACCTCCATGCCGAGCCGCTCGCGGTAGGTCACGAAGCGCTCGAACAGCGACTCCGGCTTCAGCCGCTCGGCGACGGTGGTGAAGGGGTGGCCCGTGTGCACCAGCCAGGCCCCGGCGAGGTCGTAGTTGCCCATGTGGGGCAGCGCGACCACCACTCCCCTGCCCCTGGCGATGTTGTCGAAGATGTGCTCGCCCCCGGTGACCCGGGTGCCGTCGAGGATGCGCTCGCGGGTGTAGGCGGTGAAGCGGAACGACTCCATCCAGTACCGGAAGTAGGAGCGCATGCCGGCCCGGCTCAGGTCGCGTACGGCGGGATCCGCGGAGTCGCCGCCGACGACGCGGGCCAGGTTGGCCTCCAGGCGGCGTACGGACCTGCCCCGCCTGCGCCACAGCCAGTCGGCCAGGACCTGGAAGAACCAGGCGGCCAGCCGTCCCGGCACGTGGCGGACCACGGCCCAGCCGACGGTGTACGCCGCCGCGACCAGCCGGTCGGCGAGCGGCGCCGCGCCGGGGCGCCCCGGCCGTGCGGGGGACGGGTCGTCCGGCGCCGCACCGGGTCTTCCGGACCGCCCCTGGGGTGGGCCGGCCGTGCCCTTCATCTGACCACCGCCTGTCTGTACACGTGCACCATCCGCTGGACCACCGTGACGGCGCTGGCGGCGGCGAGCAGCCAGAGCCCGGCCGCCAGGACGTAAGGCACGCCGAGGCCGGACAGTCCGGCCGCGACGAGCACGACCACGAGACGCTCCCCCCGTTCGGCGATGCCGACGTTCGCGGTCATGCCGAGACCCTCGGCCCTGGCCTTGGCGTAGGAGACCAATGCTCCCGCGACGAGGCAGAAAAGCGCGACTGCCGCGAGGACGATCTCGGGCTCGTCCTTGAGGACGAAGTAGAGGATCAGCCCCGAGAAGATCGAGGCGTCGCCGAGACGGTCGAGCGTGGAGTCGAGGAAGGCGCCCCACGTGCTCCCCTTGCCCGTCATGCGGGCCAGCACGCCGTCCAGGAGGTCGGCGAGCACGAAGAACGTGATGACGAGCGTTCCCGCGAACAGATGCCCGGGCGGGTAGAAGGCGAGGGCCGAGGCCACCACTCCGAGCGTGCCGATCGTCGTGATCACATCGGGCGAGATCCCCCATCGGGCGAGGGCTCGCCCCAGGGGGGTCATGACTCGGGTGACGGCGGGGCGCAGGATGTTCAACATCGCCGTTCGATCGTAGGCCATCCAGGGCTGCCGCACCTCGCAAGCACATTGGCCGAAAAGTCTTGTGATATGCGCCACATGGGTAAAGGGTGAAGAGCACGCGCCCGCAGGGCCGCCCGGAGGTGTCTCGGAGATCTTCGTGCGGTCCCGGAGAAGGGCGGGCCCCCGGGCGCGGACAGCGACGGCACGAGCGGCCGGCGCGGGGTGCGTGCCACGCGCCCATCCCGACCGCTCCGAGATTCGGGAGGCGATGTGGCCGAAAGATCAACCGGCGCGACAACAGGGGCCGCGGGCAGGGCACCCGCGGCCGATCGGCCGGACATGGTGCGCAATGTCGTGCTGGTCGGCCATTCCGGGGCCGGGAAGACCACGCTGATCGAGGCGCTGCTCGGGGAGACGGGCACCATCCAGCGGCCCGGCCGGGTCGAGGACGGCACCACGGTCAGCGACTTCGACGAGGTGGAGGTGCGCCAGCAGCGCTCGGTGAACCTGTCGGTCGCCCCCGTCGTCTACAACGGCATCAAAATCAACTTCCTGGACACCCCCGGGTACGCCGACTTCGTCGGCGACCTGCGGGCCGGGCTGCGCGCGGCCGACGCGGCGCTGTTCGTCGTCTCGGCGGCCGACGGCGTGGACGGGCTCACCCGCATGCTCTGGGAGGAGTGCGCGCTCGTCGGGATGCCCCGCGCCGTGGTCATCACCAAGATCGACCATCAGCGCGCCAACTTCGACGAGGTCCTCGCCACCTGCCAGGACGCGTTCGGCGACGGCGTCGCGCCGCTCTATCTGCCGGTGAACGGCACCGGGCTGCTCGGGCTGCTCTCACAGCGGCTGTTCGACTACGGCGGCGGCCGCCGGGCCGAGCGGGAGCCTGACGCCGACCAGCTCGCGGTCATCGAGCAGTACCGCGGCGACCTCATCGAGGGGATCATCCAGGAGAGCGAGGACGAGACCCTCATGGACCGCTACCTCTCCGGCGAGACGATCGACACCAAGGTGCTGATCGACGACCTGGAGAAGGCGGTCGCGCGGGCCGGCTTCTACCCGGTCCTCGCCACGGCTCCCGGCGTCGGCATGCTGGAGCTCCTGGAGATCGTCACCCAGGGCTTCCCGTCGCCCCTGGAGCACCCGCTGCCGAAGATCACCGGGATCGACGGCAAGCCGTGCAGGGAGATCACCGCCGATCCGGACGGCCCGCTCGTGGCCGAGGTCGTGAAGACCACGAGCGACCCGTACGTTGGGCGGATCAGCCTGGTCCGGGTCTTCTCCGGCACCCTGCGGCCGGACATGACGGTGCACGTCTCCGGCCACGGCCTGGCGGAACGGGGGCACGAGGACCACGACGTCGACGAGCGGGTGGGCACGCTGTCGTCGCCGCTGGGCAAGGTCCAGCGGACCGTGGGCAAGTGCGTCGCCGGGGACATCTGCGCGGTCGCCAAGCTGTCGCGGACCGAGACGGGCGACACGCTCTCCGACAAGGACGACCCGCTGCTGGTCGAGGCGTGGACCATGCCGGAACCGCTCCTGCCGGTGGCGATCAGTGCCAGGTCGAAAGCCGACGAGGACAAGCTCAGCCAGGCCCTGAGCCGTCTGGTCGCGGAGGACCCGACCCTGCGGCTGGAGAACAACGCCGAGACCCGTCAGCTCGTGCTGTGGTGCATGGGCGAGGCGCACGCCGACGTCCTGCTCGACCGCCTGGCCAAGCGGCACGGGGTCGAGGTCGAGAAGATCGACCTGCGGGTGCCGCTGCGGGAGACGTTCGCCGGCAAGGCGCAGGGCATGGGGCGCAACGTCAAGCAGACCGGCGGCCACGGGCAGTACGCGATCTGCCACATCGAGGTCGAGCCGCTGCCGTCGGGCGGCGGGTTCGAGTTCGTCGACAAGATCGTGGGCGGGGTGGTCCCGAGGCAGTTCATCCCGTCCGTGGAGAAGGGCGTGCGGGCGCAGATGGAACGCGGGGTCGTCGCCGGCTATCCGATGGTCGACGTCCGCGTCACGCTCTACGACGGCAAGGCCCACTCGGTCGACTCGTCCGACATGGCCTTCCAGATCGCCGGTCAGCTCGCGCTCAAGGACGCCGCGTCCAAGGTGGCGACGCACCTGCTCGAACCGGTGGACGAGGTGTCGGTCCTCGTGGCGGACGACTACGTCGGGGCCGTGATGTCCGACCTGTCCTCCCGCCGGGGCAGGGTGCTCGGCACCGAACCGGTCGGCACCGGCCGCACGCTGGTGCGCGCCGAGGTGCCACAGCTGGAGATCACACGGTACGCGATCGACCTGCGCTCGCTGTCCCACGGGGCGGGCACGTTCACCCGTTCCTTCCTGCGGTACGAGCCCCTGCCCGCGCACCTGGCCGGCAAGGTGGCCGCGGCGGGCGAGTAGCAGCCCCACCGGGGACCCCGGCGGCCCGCCTCCCGCCGCCGGGGCCCCGCCATGTCCGCGCAGCTCACCCGGCCCTTTTCCGGGGGCCGGGTTTCGTATTCGCGCCGTACGGGGAGTCCCGATAGGTGCCTGGCGTCACATGCGCATCACAAGTTCATTTCGTTTTTCTGGCTAAACCATTCTTTTGCCGGTGTAAGACTTATGGCCGGACTTACTGGCAAATCGGAGGGGTAGCCACGTGACCGAGCGGGGACAGGTCATCCGTCCGTTGATCGCGACCACCGTCATCGCCGCGGTCGCGGTCGGAGCCGCCTACACGTTCGGCCCCGGCGCCCAGGCCGAGAAGGTCGGCGCCGAGAAGGCCGGCCGTACGGTGGCCCCGAAGGCGCAGCGGCAGCAGGTCAGGGCGGAGACGCTCACGGCGGCCGACACCTGCGCCGTCAACGAGAAATATCCCAAGCGCCAGCTACGCGGCGTCTGGGTGGCCACCGTGCACAATCTCGACTGGCCGTCGAAGCCGGGGCTGCCGCCCGAGCGGCAGAAGGCCGAATACGTGAAAATCCTCGACAACGCCGTGAAACGACGCCTGAACGCGGTGTTCTTCCAGGTCCGGCCCGCCTCGGACGCCATCTACCGCTCGTCGCTGGAGCCGTGGTCCCAGTGGCTCACCGGCACGGCGGGCCAGGACCCGGGCTGGGACCCGCTGCCGTTCCTGGTCGACGAGGCCCACAAGCGTGGCCTGCAGTTCCACGCGTGGTTCAACCCCTACCGGGCGGCCGACTCCGCCTCCTCGAGGCTGCCCGCCGGGCACCCGGCGCGGCTCCATCCCGACTGGACCGTCAAGCACGAGGGCAAGCTCTACTACAACCCCGGCCTGCCGCAGGTGCGCGGCTGGGTCACCAAGGTCGTGACCGACGTCGTGAAGCGCTACGACGTGGACGGCGTCCACTTCGACGACTACTTCTACCCCTACCCCGGGCAGGGCACGCGGTTCGCCGACCAGGCCGCGTACAAGAAGTACGGCAAGGGCCTGACGCTGGCCGACTGGCGGCGGCACAACGTGAACCAGCTCGTCGCCGAGGTCTCGCAGGCGGTCCACTCGGCGAAGCCGCACACCGTCTTCGGGATCAGCCCGTTCGGCATCTGGCGCAACAAGACCGAGGACCCGGCGGGCTCGGCCACCAAGGGCATGTCGGCCTACGACTCGATCTACGCGGACGCCAGGGCGTGGATCAAGGCGGGCTCGGTCGACTACGTGATGCCCCAGCTCTACTGGCCCCGCGGGTTCGCCGCGGCCGACTACTCCGTGCTCGCCAGGTGGTGGGCCGACGCGGTGAAGGGCACCGCCGTCGACCTCTACATCGGGCAGGCCCTCTACCGGGTGGGGGCCGCCGACACCCCCGCCTGGACCAAGGCGGGCGAGCTGCCCGCCCATCTCACGCTGAACCGCAAGCATCCCGAGATCTCGGGCGACGTCTACTTCAGCGCGGCGCAGCTGGTGAAGAACCCGCTCGGCGTGCTCGACCGGATCGTGAAGAGCCACTACGCCCGCCCGGCGCTGCCGCCGGTGCTCAGGGCGAGCGCCACGCCGCCCGTCGCCCCGCGCGTGGTGAAGGCCTCCGGCGGGACGCTGACCTGGCAGGCCCAGCCGGGCGCGCAGGCGTACGGGATCTACCGGGTGGCGGACAAGGACGCCTCCTGCGCGACGGCGGACGCGCGCAACCTGGTGGCGGTCGTGCCGGCCTCCGGCGCCCCGTCGTACGCCGCCGGCGCCTCCGGCACCTACTACGTCACCACCGTCGACCGCCTCGGCAACGAGAGCCCGGCGACCCGGGCGGGCTGACCCCGGTCACTCCCCGCTCTCCGGTCCCAGATTCCGCATGTCCTCCAGCCTCATCCGTTGCTTGTGCGGCTGCGGGGGCGCCGACGGGTCCGGTAGCGTGGTCGCGAGTTTTCCCAAGATCATGTGCGGGGCTGGGGGTCACCGGTGAGAGGCACGTGGGTGAAGCGCGCGCTCGTCGCCGTCGTGTTCGGCGTGTCGGTCGTGGCCCTCGCCCCGGCGGCGTCCGCGGGAGTCACGGCCGGGCCGGGTGCGAGCGGGACGGCGGCCGGGGAGCGGGTGGTGCTCGTCGGGATTCCCGGGCTGATGTGGAGCGACGTCACCCCGGACGACACGCCGAACCTCTGGCGGCTCGCCGGCGACTCGGCCCTCGGCTCGCTGTCCGTGCGGGCCGTGCGCAAGGACACCTGCCCGTACGACGCCTGGCTCACGGTCTCGGCCGGGGTGCGGTCGGCGGTGGGCGGCGGGTGCGGCATGGCGCCCGCTCCCGAGGCGGACGGCGCGGGGGCGGCGATCCCCGAGTTCTCCTGGCTGTGGGAGGCGCGGGGGCAGCGCGACGCGGGCACGCTCGGGCAGGCCCTGCACGCGGCCGGGCGGACGACGATGGCCGTCGGCCCGGGAGCCGCGCTCGCGCTGGCCGACCGCGAGGGCCGGGTGGACGTCTACGCCTCCTCACCGGCCGAGGTCACCCAGTGGTCCGGTGGCGACGTGGTCGCCGTGGAGATCCCCGACCTCGTCGCGCCCTACATCTCCGGCGACCGGCTCACCGACGCGCCCGAACTCCTGGCCGCCGGCGCGCGGCGGGCCGCGGCGCGGGCGGCCGACACGAGGCTCGGGTCGTTCCTGCCGCGGCTCGGATCGGCGACGGTGCTGGTCGCCGGGCTCTCCGACCATGGTTCGGTCCCCCACCTCAGGGCCGCGATGCTCCATGGCGGTGGGATGGCGGGCACACTCGGCGCCCGCTCCACGCACCGGGACGACATGATCATCCTTCCTGATCTCACCGCCACGATCCTGGCGAGGGCCGGGGTGGCCGCTCCCGCGAACGTCGTCGGCGTGCCGGTCGAGACCCACGCGGCCGGCGGAACACTGGACGAGCGTGTCGCGGCCCTGCGCACCGCCGACGTGGCCGGGCAGACGATCCGCGACATGACCGGCGTCTTCTTCACCACGCTCGCCGTGCTCCAGGTGCTCTTCTACGTCATCGCGTTCGTGCTGCTGCGCCGCCGCGACGGGCTGCCCGCCGTACGGGCCGCCGCCGTGGCGCTCGCCGCGATCCCCGTCTCGACCTACCTCGTCAACCTCACGCCGTGGGCCCGTGCGGCACAGCCCGCGCTGACGCTCTTCGCGTCCATCGCGGTGATCGCGGCGGCGCTCACCGTGGCGGCCCTCGCGGGCCCGTGGCGGCGCGGCGTGCTCGGACCGCTGACCGTGATCGCCGCGGTGACCTCGGCCGTGCTGCTCGGCGACCTGCTGACCGGCACCCCCCTGCAGCTCAACAGCCTGATGGGCTACACGGGCGTGGTCGGCGCCCGCTACTACGGCCTGGGGAACATCCCCTTCGCGTTGCTCGCCACGGCCGTGCTGCTCGTCACCACGGCCGCCGCCGACCGGCTGGTCAGGGCCGGCCGCAAGGGTGTCGCGGTGGCACTGGTCGCCACGCTCGGGGCCTTCGCGATGCTGCTCGACGGCTGGCCGGGCGTGGGCAGCGACTTCGGCGGCGTCATCGCCTTCGTGCCGGGCATCGCGGTCACCGCGCTGATCGTGGCGGGCAGGCGGGTGTCGATCGTGAAGCTGGGCGCCTTCTGCGTCGCGGGCGGCGTGCTGGTGATGGCCATCGCCTACCTCGACTACCTGCGTCCCCCGGCCAGCCAGACCCACCTCGGCCGGTTCGTGGGGCAGGTGGCCGACGGCACGTTCCTGCCGGTGATCTCCCGCAAGCTCGGGGCGATGCTGTCCACGCTGCTCAGCCCCAACCTGATGCCCGTGGTGATCGCCGCCTTCGCGTTCCTCGTCTTCGCGCTGCTGCGGCCGGGAGCGGCGAGCGCCGGGGTCCTGCCGATCGCGTTCGAACGGGCGCCCATGCTCAGGGCGGGCCTGCTCGGCGCGCTCGTCAGCGGGCTGGTCGGCATGCTCGTCAACGACTCGGGGGCCGCGGTGCTGTCCATGGCCCTCGCCCTGGCCGTGCCGCTCGTCCTCAGCGCGGGCATCCGCGCCCTGCAGCACGGCGAGCCGGCCCCGGCGGCCTGACGGTCGCCGCCCCGGGTTCGCGCCGCCGCGGCGCCGGCCGGTCTTCGCGCGGCGTACGGCCCGGTCAGGAGGAGGCGCTCAGGAGGAGGCGGGCCAGGCGTCGGCGAGCAGGTCGCGCGTGTCGCGCAGCAGCTGCGGCAGCACCTTGGTGCGCCCGACCACCGGCATGAAGTTGGTGTCGCCGCCCCACCGGGGCACGACGTGCTGGTGGAGGTGGGCGGCGATGCCCGCGCCCGCCACGCCGCCCAGGTTCATGCCGACGTTGAAGCCCTGCGCCCCGCTCGCCTTGCGCAGCGCCTGCGTCGCGCGCTTGGTGAACTCGGCCAGCTCGGCCGTCTCCGGTCCGTCGAGGTCGGCGTAGTCCGACACGTGGCGGTAGGGGCAGACCATCAGGTGCCCGGAGTTGTACGGGTAGAGGTTGAGCACGGCGAACACGGCCGACCCCCGCGCCACGATCAGCCCGTCCTCGTCGGGCAGCTTGGGGATCTCGCAGAACGGGCAGCCGTCGTCCACCCCGGACCCGCTGGGCTTGTTCTCGCCCTTGATGTAGGCCATCCGGTGCGGGGTCCACAGGCGCTGGAAGCTGTCGGGAACCCCGGCGCCGGCCTGCTCGATCGGCTCTGAATCCACGGTCGCGCTTCCCTCCGGTTCGTCCCCTGTGCCAGGCCGCCGCCGCTTCCGCCCGCACGACGGCACAGCAACGGCACGGCAGCAGCATATGACCCCGGGGATCTCTCCCCGCCCGCCGGGTTGACCGGGAGCGGCGAGGAGCTCGGGGCCTTGGTCCGGTCGGTGTGCCGATATGCGCGGGCGGCGGACGGCCCGTCTGATCGTCGGGCAGAATGCACCTGCCGGACGCCCCCACCCTATGGAGCCGTCACATGAGCGAGGCCGCCGCCGCCGAGGAGCGGATGGAAGAGCAGATCGACGCAGAACCGCTCGCGGTGACACCCCGGCCCGACGCCCCGACCGCGGACGTCCTCAAGGGCCGCATCAAGGTCGCCGACGAGGTGGTGGAGAAGGTCGCCGCCCTGGCCGCACTGGAGATCCCCGGCGTCGCCGACCTGGGCGGCGACCTCGAGCGCGCCTTCGAGAACGTACGCGACCTCATCGGCGTGGGGGCCAAGCGGGCGACGCAGGGCGTGCAGGCGAAGATCCAGGATGAGCAGGTCTCCGTCGACGTGACCATCGTCATCGTGTACGGCCATGTGGTCATGGACGTCGCCACCGAGGTCAAGGTCAACGTCGCCCGGTCGGTGGGCCGCATGCTCGGCATGCGCGTGGTCGAGGTCAACGTGACCGTGGACGACGTCCGCCTCCCCGGTCAGGGCTCCCCCGCCGAGGCGGCGCCGGCCTCCTGAGACGGCACTGGGCCGGTCATGCGAGATCGGGCGCCCCGGAGGGGACGCCCGATCCGCTGTCTTCCGCCCGTCAGACCTGGATGCGGCGGCGGACGGCGTCGACGATCTCGTCGATCGCCTGGTCGATCGGCACGCCGTTCTTCTGCTCGCCGTTGCGGTAGCGGAAGGACACCGCACCGGCGGCGATGTCGTCGTCGCCCGCCAGCAGCATGTACGGCACCTTGGCCTTCTGGGCGTTGCGGATCTTCTTCTGCATACGGTCGTCGCTCTCGTCGACCTCGATCCTGATGCCCTGCTCACGCAGCCGCTTGGCGACGTCCTGCAGGTAGGGCGCGTGGGCGTCGGCGATCGGGATGCCGACGACCTGCACCGGGGCGAGCCACGCGGGGAAGGCGCCCGCGTAGTGCTCGACCAGCACGCCGAAGAAGCGCTCGATCGATCCGAACAGCGCCCGGTGGATCATGACCGGCCGCTGCCGGGTGCCGTCGGCAGCCTGGTACTCTAGGCCGAAGCGCTCGGGCAGGTTGAAGTCGAGCTGGATGGTCGACATCTGCCAGGACCGGCCGATCGCGTCCCGGGCCTGCACCGAGATCTTGGGCCCGTAGAAGGCCGCGCCGCCCGGGTCGAGGACCAGCTCCAGCTTCTCCGACTCGGCCACCTCCCGCAGGGTCTGGGTGGCCTCCTCCCAGGTCTCGTCGCTGCCGACGAACTTCTCCGGATCCTTGGTGGAAAGCTCCAGGTAGAAGTCCTCCAGGCCGTAGTCGCGCAGCAGGTCGAGCACGAACCGCAGCAGCGAGGTGAGCTCGTCGCGCATCTGCTCGCGGGTGCAGTAGATGTGCGCGTCGTCCTGGGTCAGGCCGCGTACGCGGGTCAGGCCGTGCACCACGCCCGACTTCTCGTAGCGGTAGACCGTGCCGAACTCGAACAGCCGCAGCGGCAGCTCACGGTAGGACCGCCCGCGCGCCCTGAAGATCAGGTTGTGCATCGGGCAGTTCATCGGCTTGAGGTAGTAGCGCGCGCCCTCCAGCTCCATGGGCGGGAACATGCCGTCGGCGTACCAGTCGAGGTGGCCGGAGATCTTGTAGAGGTTGTCCTTCGTGATGTGCGGGGTGTTGACGAAGGAGTAGCCCGCCTCCTCGTGCCTGCGGCGGGAGTAGTCCTCCATCACCCGGCGGATCACGCCGCCCTTCGGGTGGAACACCGGCAGGCCGGAGCCCAGCTCGTCCGGGAAGGAGAACAGGTCGAGCTCGGCGCCGAGCTTGCGATGGTCGCGCTTCTCGGCCTCCTCCAGGAACTTGAGGTACTCGTCCTGCTTCTCGCGGGACTCCCAAGCGGTGCCGTAGATGCGCTGCAGCTGCGGGTTCTTCTCGCTGCCCCGCCAGTAGGCGCCGCCCGACCGCATGAGCTTGAAGGCCGGGATGACCCGGGTGGTCGGCAGGTGCGGCCCCCGGCACAGGTCCTTCCAGCACAGCTCGCCCGACTTGGGGTCGAGGTTGTCGTAGATGGTGAGCTGGCCGCCGCCGACCTCGACGTTCGCGCCGTCGGCCGCCTCGGCCGCGCCGCCCTTGAGCCCGATGAGCTCCAGCTTGTACGGCTCGGCCGCCAGCTCGGCCCGGGCCTCGTCGTCGCCGACCGGGCGGCGCCGGAAGCTCTGCCCCTGCTTGACGATCTCGCGCATGCGCTTCTCGATGCGCTTGAGGTCGTCGGGGGTGAACGGCTCGCGGACGTCGAAGTCGTAGTAGAAGCCGTTCTCGACCGGCGGGCCGATGCCGAGCTTCGCCTCGGGGAAGATCTCCTGGACGGCCTGGGCCATGACGTGCGCGGTGGAGTGGCGCAGGATCGCCCGGCCGTCGGGGCTGTCGATCTCGACCGGCTCGACCACGTCGCCCTCGGCGACCTCGGCGGCCAGGTCGCGCGGCTCCCCGTTGATCCGGGCGGCGATCACCGACCTGCCGTCGGCGCCGAGCGCCTCCCCGGCCGTCGTACCCGCCGCCACCACGCGCTCGGCTCCGGCGAGGGTGATGCGTATCTCAAGGGCGGCGGACACGGTGGCTCCTTAGGACAGGTTCGATGCGTGGATCTCGGTGGCCGCGCGCACGCGAGGCGGCGGCTCCGGTCGCCTCCGATGCTACCGGTGCCGCCGCCCCCGAATGGCGGAGATGCGCCGCGCCCGGGTCCCCGCCCCGGAGCGAGAGGTGCCGGGATTAACCGGGCCCGGGGACTCAGAAGGGCCACGTCCAGTCGCGGATCTCGGCGGGGTCCTCGCCGAACTCGCGGGTGTGGGCGCGGGCGCGCAGCCGGGCGTCGGCCATGCGCTGGCGCAGGTGGGCGGCGCGGCTGCCCAGGCCGGGCACCCGGTCGATCACGTCCATCACCAGGTGGAAGCGGTCGATGTCGTTGAGCATCGCCATGTCGAACGGCGTGGTCGTGGTGCCCTCCTCCTTGTAACCGCGCACGTGCAGGTTGTCGTGCCCCGTACGCCGGTAGGTGAGCCGGTGGATCAGCCACGGGTAGCCGTGGAAGTTGAAGATGATCGGCTTGTCCGTGGTGAACAGCGCGTCGAACTCGACGTCGGGCAGGCCGTGCGGGTGCTCGGAGGCCGGCTGCAGCCGCATGAGGTCGACCACGTTGATCACCCGGATCCGCAGCTCGGGCAGGTGCTCGCGGAGCAGCGCGGCGGCGGCCAGGGTCTCCAGCGTGGGCACGTCGCCGGCGCAGGCGAGCACGACGTCGGGGTCGGCGCCCTCGTCGGTGGAGGCCCAGTCGAGGATGCCCAGGCCGCGGGTGCAGTGGACGACCGCCTCGTCCATGCTCATCAGGTCGAGCACGGGCTGCTTGCCCGCCACGACGACGTTGACGTAGTCGCGCGAGCGCAGGCAGTGGTCGGCGACCGACAGCAGGGTGTTGGCGTCCGGCGGCAGGTAGACGCGCACGACCTCGGCCTTCTTGTTGACGACGACGTCGAGGAAGCCGGGGTCCTGGTGGCTGAAGCCGTTGTGGTCCTGGCGCCACACGTGGGACGACAGCAGGTAGTTCAGCGAGGCGACCGGCCGCCGCCAGGGAATCTTGCGGGAGGACTCCAGCCATTTGGCGTGCTGGTTGAACATCGCGTCGACGATGTGGATGAAGGCCTCGTAGCAGTTGAACAGCCCGTGGCGGCCGGTCAGCAGGTAGCCCTCCAGCCAGCCCTGGCACTGGTGCTCGCTGAGCACCTCCATGACCCTGCCCCCGGGGCCGAGGTTCTCGTCGGTCGGCAGCAGGGCGGCCTCCCACTCCTTTCCGGTCGCCTCGAAGACGGCCGACAGGCGGTTGGAGGCGGTCTCGTCCGGGCCGAGCAGCCGGAAGTTCGCAGGGTTGGCCGCGATGACGTCGCGCAGGAACGCCCCGAGGACGCGGGTCGGCTCGCTGGAGGCCGTCGCCGGGGCCTTCACCTCGACCGCGTAGTCGCGGAAGTCGGGCAGCACGAGCGGGCGCAGCAGTTCCCCGCCGTTGGCGTGCGGGCTGGCGCTCATCCGCAGCGGCCCGTCAGGGACGGTCCCCGTGATCGTCTCGACCGGCCGCCCGTCGGCGTCGAACAGCTCCTCCGGGCGGTAGGAGCGCATCCACTCCTCCAGGTACTCCAGCCGGTCCGGCCGGTCCCGTACGTCGGTCAGCGGCACCTGGTGGGCGCGCCAGGTGCCCTCGACCGGGAGCCCGTCGACCTCGCGCGGCCCGGTCCAGCCCTTCGGCGTACGCAGGATGATCATCGGCAGCGGGCCGCCGTCGGCCATCTGGCCGAAGACCGTGTCGAGGGTGCCGGCCATCAGCTCGTGCATCTCGGCCGGTTCGTGGCCGGAGACGATGTGCGGGCGGTAGCCGTACCCCTCGAAGAGCTTGACCAGCTCCTCCTCGGGGATCCTGGCCAGCACGGTCGGGTTCGCGATCTTGTACCCGTTCAGGTGCAGGATCGGCAGGACCACCCCGTCGGTGTCCCGGTTGAGGAACTTGTTGGAGTGCCATGCGGTGGCGAGCGGGCCGGTCTCGGCCTCGCCGTCGCCGACGACGCAGGCCACGACCAGGCCGGGATTGTCGAAGGCCGCGCCGTACGCGTGGGAGAGGGCGTAGCCGAGCTCGCCGCCCTCGTGGATGGAGCCCGGAGTCTCGGGGGCGACGTGGCTGGGGATGCCGCCCGGGAAGGAGAACTGCCGGAAGAGCCGGCGCATGCCCTCGGCGTCCCGCGTGATGTGGGGGTAGCGCTCGGTGTAGGTGCCTTCGAGCCACGCGTGGGCGACCGCCGCCGGGCCGCCGTGACCGGGGCCGGCGATGTAGATCATGTCCTGGCCCCGCTCCCGGATGATCCGGTTGAGGTGGGCGAAGCAGAAGTTGAGCCCGGGGGTGGTCCCCCAGTGGCCGAGCAGTCGCGGCTTGACGTGCTCGGGCCTGAGCGGCTCGGTCAGCAGCGGGTTGTCCATCAGGTAGATCTGGCCGACGGACAGATAATTCGCGGCCCGCCAGTAGGCGTCGATGTTCCCGTATGCGTTCATGCCCATGACACTTTCCCAACGGCGGCGGCCGAACCAGGGTCTTTCGCCCCAAGATCAAGCTGCTCACGGCGGTAGTCTTGGCGCCATGCCCGGCACCCGATGGCTCGACGAGGAGGAGCAGCGCACCTGGCGCGCATACCTGCGGACGAGCCAGCTCCTCCAGGAGGCTCTCGAACGGCAGTTGCAGCGCGACTCGAGCATGCCGCACGCCTACTACATGATCCTGGTGGTCCTCTCCGAGTCTCCCGGGCGGACCATGACGATGACGGAACTGTCCGCCATCCTCCAGTATTCGGTCAGCCGCCTGTCCCACGCCGTCTCCCGGCTGGAGGAGAAGGGCTGGGTGCGGCGGCTCAAGCGGCCGGAGGACCGGCGCACGACCGTCGCCGAGCTCACGGACGAGGGCTTCGCCGCGATCGTGAAGGCGGCGCCGGGCCACGTCGACGAGGTCCGGCGGGTGCTGTTCGACCCCCTCACCCCCGGTCAGGTACGGCAGTTCCGCGAGATCCTCGCCACGATCCTCGCGGCCTTCGAACACCGGGCCGACGAGTCCGAGCTTCCGCGCGAACTCGACACCGCAGCCCAGTGAACGACCCCTGACGGGGGTTCGCCAGAGCCGTTCACCCCGAGGTCCCCACCCGGCGTCGCTGCTCGCCCGGGCGTCGTGCCGCCGCCCGCCCAGTCCCGAAGGCGCCCGGAAAGCGCTTGCGCGACCATGCGATGAAGACCAAGATTTTTGGACATTGCGTGAAAGGGGCCCCTCAATGTCATGTACCCGCGTCTGCCTGGCCATCGCTGTCGCGGGAACCGCGGTTCTCGTCCCCACGGCGCAGGCGAGCGCGGGAACACCCGGCCCTGCGGCCGTCATGAGCAAGGCGCTGGTCCAGGGACGCGGAGTGGCGTTCACCGAGACCTCGAAATCCTGGATCGGCGACGACCGATCGGACGCGACGGTCTTCCGGAACAGCGGCGTTCTCGCTTTCGGCAGGGGAAGGCTCGCGGCCGCGTCCGTCAAGCGGGTGACCACGTCCGGGAAGACGTTCAGGTTCCTCATCGTAGGCGGCAGAACCTACGCCCAGGGCGGGCTCTGGTCGGACAGCCTGCCCGCGGGCAAGAGCTGGGTACGCAGCCGGGACCTCCGTCTCGAGCCGTACCAAGCGTCCGGCCAGGCGATCGACGTCTTCGAACCCGCGACGCTGCGCGCGGTGTACGCCACCCGGAGCGGCGGGGCGGTGCACCAGAGCGTCAATGGCGTCCCGGCCACGCGCTACAGCGGCACCGTCACCGCGAAGGCCCTGTGCACGGTGTCGGCGGCGTGCCGGGAGGCCTTCGGCAAGTCGAGCCCGGTGAAGATCGGCTGGAGCCTGTGGCTGGACGGCAAGGGCCGGGTAGTGCGGCTGACCACGCAGTGGTCGCGGAGGAGCGACAGCCGCAAGGGCGTGGCCGGCGGCGGTGAGTGGACCGACACGTACTACGCTCGCTGGGGTGCCCGGATCACGGTGAAGGCGCCGCCCGCCTCGCGGGTCGCCACCGTGTGAACCCGCGCGGGCCCACCGTCCCCGACGCGCCGCTCGGCGAGCGGTTCCGCCGCGCGGTCGGCTGATCCTCAGGCTCCTCAGGCTCCTTGGGCGCCGGGGTCGCGCCGCGCCTGCGGGTTGTGCCGGGCGATGGCGGCGTTGAGTGCGGTGGCGAAGACCGTCCACCCGGCGTACGGCAGCAGCAGGAGCCCGGCCGTGCGGTCCTCGCGCAGGAGGCGGCGGGTCAACAGCGCGTTCGACACGTCGAGGGCGAGGATCTCCGCGAGCGCGAGGCGGGGGTTGCGCGCCTTGAAGAACAGCGGCGGCCAGGCCGCGTTGAGCGCCAGGTTCACGGCGAGCGCCCGCCGCAGGGCCGGCCGGGAGCCGTCGCCGGCCCGCGACAGCGCGCGGGCGGACGCGTAGGCGATCGTCGCGTACAACGGCGTCCAGACCAGGCCGAACGCCTGCGGCGGCGGCTGCCATGAGGGCTTTCGCAGCCGGCGGTACCAGCCGGAGCGGGCGTCGGTGGACAGGCCGCCGACCGCGGCGGCGGCGGTCACGGCGAGGGCCGTGCGCAGCAGCGTCTTCGTCGATGTGGATCTCATGGGTCCTCTCCTGCCCCGCGGGGCGCGTTCATGCGGGGACGTGGTTGCGCAGGCGCAGCGCGTCGGGATAGGGGGACAGGTAGGTCTGGTCGCGGACGTAATCGACCCCCGCCCCCCTCGCGTGGTGCCGGAGCAGGGCGAGCGGCACCGTCAGGGCGACCCTGCGGGCCCGGTACGACGCGATCACCTCGGCCAGGTCGGCCCGGCGGACCGGGTCGAGCTCCCGGCCGATCATGCCGAGGCAGTGGTGCAGGACGTTGACGTGGCGCCCGACCGTGGCCCGGGCGGCGAGGGCCGTCCGGAACGCCCGGGCGTACTCCCCCGCGAGCGCGTCCCTGGGCCGCTCGCCCGCCGCCGCCACGAGCCGCCCTATCTCCCGGTACGCCGCGGGCGCGTGGGCGAGGATCTGCATCTTGTGCCGGGCGTGGAAGGCGACCAGGTCACGGGGGTGCCAGTCGCCGGCCAGCAGGGCCCGCAGACGGGCCGAGGCGAAGATCCGCTCGACGAACGCCTCGCGCAGCACGGCGTCGTGCAGCCGGCCCTCGTCCTCGACCGCCAGCTCCGGCCGGGCGCCGGCGATCGCGGCGGCGAAGATCCCCCTGCCGCGCCGGTCGGCCGGCCCGCTCTCTCCCGCGTACACGGGGATCCCGTGGAGCCCGCAGCTCGGGCTCCTCGACTTGAACACGTACCCGTCGACGTCGCCCAGACCGGCCGCGCGCTCGGCGGCGAGGGCGGTCATCGGGGCGGTCAGGTCCTCGCGCGTCCGTCGGGTCATCAGTCGTGCCCCTTGCGCGGAGCGCTCCAGGCGGAGCGTCTCACGCGGGGCGCCGAGGCCGATCTCGATCTCGGGGCAGACCGGCACCCAGTTCACGTACTCCGACAGATCGCCGGTCAGGAACCGGTCACGGCTGTGGCCGCCGTTGAACCGTACGGGAGCGCCGAGCAGGCAGCTCGACACGGCCACCCTGGGCCTGATCTCCTCCGCCGGTTCCATGGTCAGGCCGCCGTCCGCAGCAGCGTGGACAGGCGGTGCAGGCCGCGCGCCGTACGCGCCTTGACCGTGCCGAGCGGGACGCGCAGGTGCTCGGCGATCTCCCGCTGGGTCAGGTCCCCGTAGTACGCCAGCTCGATCGCCTGGCGCTGCACATGGGGCAGGGCGGCCAGCGCGCGCCGGACGCGGTCGCGGTCGGCGAGCTCGTCGCCGTCCAGCCGGCCGTCGTGCCCCGCCGGGTCGGGCACCGCCTCCAGCGGCACCGTCGTGGGCGTGCGCGCCCGCAGGTGGTCCACCGCGCGGTTGCGCGCGATGCCGAACAGCCAGGCCGACAGGCTGCGACCCGGGTCGAAGCGGTGCCGGAAGCGCCACACCTCGGTGAAGACGACCTGCAGGACGTCCTCGACGTCCTGGGGCGGCACGAGTCTGCGCAGGTAGGAGCGCACGGCCGGCGAGTGGGCGCGGTAGCACTCCCCCAGGGCGCCCGCGTCTCCCGCGGCGAGGCGGAACTCCAGCGTCTCCTCCATCGGCCCCCCTTGACCCCAAAACTTATTCAAAACCTATTCATAGCTGCCCGCGCCGGAAGAGGGCAACCATGGGGGGCCGAACTCTGGCTTCAAAAAGTGCCAAAGAGCGCGAATTCACCGCAGAGTGGTCATTACCGCCGAGATGGCGTCGCGAAACGTCGTCACCCGGACGACCTCCGCGGGCAGGTGGTCCCCCCACCCGGGCCCGCCGGCCACGACGCGGCAGGCGGGGCGGAGCCGCGGCAGATCGGCCAGCGGCGCCGGATCGCCGGTCTCCCGCATCTGCGACCACACGAACACCGCCGCGGGACCGAGGCGGCGCATCGCGTCCGCCAGCGCCCGGTACGGCGTGCGCGCCCCGAGCACGCGGGTCTCCACCCCGAGCGTGCCGAGCGCCGCGGCCAGGGCGTGGACCGGCAGCGCGTGCTGCTCCTCCTCGGCGGCGGCCAGCAGGACCGGACGGGGATGCACGGGCGCGGGCGCACGGGCGGCGAACCGCGCGAGCGCGACCTGGAGCCGCTCGGAGAACAGGTGCTCGACGTCGATCCCGGCGCACGTGTCCTGCTGCCTGCGGCTGACGGCCGCGAACACCGGCAGCACGAGCCGCTCCCACGTCCACACCACGCCGTGCGTGGTCAGCGCCGTGTCCAGTCCCACGCTCACGGTCGGGGCGTCCAGCGCCGTCACCGCGCGGGCCAGCATCACCGCCGACAGCAGCCCGGGTTCCGGGGCCTGCCGTACGGCGGGCGCGGGCGCCACGCGCGGCTCCGGGGACTCATGAGACTCGGAGGGCGCGGACGACCCCGCACGGGACTCCGGGGGCGCGGCGGCGCCCGGCCCGGCCGGGGGCGCCGCCCGCTCTCCCGGTGCGGACCGCGGCCGCAGCGCCTGCCTGGCGGCGTCGGCCGGCGGCATCCCGGCCCGGATCAGCCGGTTCATCTCCTCCAGGCGGCGCAGGTCCGCGTCGTCGTAACGGCGATGCCCGCCGGGGCTGCGCCTGCTCGGGCCGATGCCGTACCTGAGGTTCCAGGTGCGCAGCGTGGACGCGGGCACGCCGAGCCGCCGGGAGACGGCCCCGATGCCGTAGCCCGGCTCCTCCTCGGCGGCCGCGTTCTCGCCGGCCCCCGGTGCGTCCTCGTCTGCCACCCGCTCACCCCGTGTCCGTCCGGCCGGTCGTCCCGGCCACTCGCCGTGCTCCGGCCGCCCGTACGCGTCCCTGCGACCAGCCTCTCAGCCCGCCGGCGCGCGCCTCGCGAGCACCGGGCACGACCACGGCCGGGCACGGCACACCGGGAGCCGCACGCGCACGGTCCTCGTGGCCGCCTCCGCCCCTTTCGGCCGCCCCCTGGCCTTGTTTCGACGGGGGAGCCCGGCACGGATGCAACCGCCGGAGCGGGCGGGCGCGAAAACTCTACTGACGGCGCCGCCGATCACCGTAACGATCGAAGGAGCAGTGCGCATGGTGACGTTGACCCGCGAGACCGGCGGCGTTCGGGACGAGACGCGGGAGCCGTCCGATCATCACCTGTCCGGCCCGTCCGACGGCGCCCTGTTCGACCGCACCCTGTCGTTCGACCGCACCCTCTTCGACCGGGCCCTGGACGAGCTGCTCCGGCGTGAGATGGACCGGCTGTCCTTCCTCGGGGCCGAGGACCGGGAGACGTTGCGGCGCCACCTCGCCGGCTTCGTCGCGCGCGGTGGCAGGCGGCTGCGGCCGGCTTTCGTTTACTGGGGCCACCGGGCCTCCGGCGGCTCCCCCGACGACCTCGACGCCGTGCTGGCGGCCGGCTGCTCGATCGAGCTCCTCCACGCGTGCGCGCTGATCCTCGACGACGTGATGGACGAGTCGCCGCTGCGGCGCGGCCGGGTCACCGCCCACGTGGCGCTCGCCGAGCGGCATCGGGAGGGCGGCTGGGCCGGGTCGTCGCGGCGGTTCGGGGAGTCGGCCGCCGTCCTGCTCGGCATGCTGGCCTTCACCTGGGCCGATTCCGCACTGCTGGCCGACCGCCGCAGGCTGGCCGATGCCCTGGAGGTTCTCACCCAGCTGCGCGTCGAACTGGCCGCCGGGCAGTACCTCGACCTGACCTGCGCCGCCCGGGGCGGGGGCGGGCGCCGGGAGGCCCTGCTGATCTCGACGTACAAGTCGGGCAAATACACGGTTGAGCGGCCGCTGCACCTCGGTCACGCCATCGCCGGGGGCGAGCCCGGGTTGCGCCGGGTCCTCAGCGCGTACGCGCTGCCGCTGGGCGAGGCCTTCCAGCTCCGCGACGACGTCCTCGGCGTCTTCGGCGACCCGGCGCGGACCGGCAAGCCCGCCGGGGCCGACCTGCTGCAGGGCAAGCGGACCTACCTGCTGGCGCTGGCCCGCGAACGGGCGGACGGCCCGGGCGCGGCGCTGCTGGACGCGCTGCCGAGGCCGGGCGAGGCGCGGCCGGACGCGCTGCCGAAACCTGGCGAGGCGCCGCCGGACCTCGTGGCGGCGGCCCGGGAGGTGATCGTCGCGACCGGCGCGCTGGAGACGGTCGAGCGGCGCATCGGCGACCTGACGGAGGCCGCGGCCGGGGCGCTGTCCGGGGCGGACATGCCCGCGGACGCCCGGTCGGCCCTGCTCGACCTCGCCCGCCGCCTCACCCACCCCGATCCCACAGGCCTCCTCGCCCGCACCTGCCGAGCTCAACCCGACCCCGCTCGACCCGGCCCCGCTCCCCTGTCCGAATCCGCGGGGCCCTCGACCGGCGGAGCCCGCCGATGACCGCGGGCGGGCCGGTCGTGGTCGTCGGCGCCGGGCTGGGCGGCCTGGCCGCCGCGATGCGCCTGGCCGGGGCGGGCCGCGAGGTGACGGTCGTGGAAGCCGCCGACGTGCCGGGCGGCTGCTGCGGCACGGCGGCCCTGGGCTCCCACCGGGTCGACATCGGGCCCTCGGTGCTGACCATGCCGGGGGTGCTGGCCGACACCTTCGCCGCCGCCGGGCAGGACCTGGAGCGCTGGCTGCCGCTGCGCCGGCTCGATCCGTACTACCGGCTGACCTTCCACGACGGGTCGCGGCTGGACGTGGTGGCGGGGGCCGACGCCATGGCCGAGCGGGTGCGGGCGCTGTGCGGGCCCGCCGAGGCCGTGCGCTACCGGCGGTTCCGGCAGTTGCTGGGCGAGATGTTCGAGGCCGAGTGGAGCGCGTTCATCGACCGCGACATGACCCGGCTGCGCGCGCTGGCCCGGCCGTACGCGCTGGTGCGGCTGGCCGCGCTCGGCGGCTTCCGCCGGCTGGACGGGCTCGTGCGGCGCCACCTCACCGACGAGCGGTTGATCAGGGCGCACACGTTCCAGGCGCTGTACGTCGGCCTGTCGCCGCGCCGCGCCCTCGGCGTGTACGCCGTGATCGCCCACATGGACACGGTCGGCGGGGTCTACTTCCCCCGTGAGGGCGGCATGCACGCCGTCCCGCGGGCCATGGCCGCCGCCGCCGAGAAGGCCGGGGCCGTCTTCCGCTACGGCGTGCGGGCCACGCGGATCGAGACCGACGGGGCGGGGGTGGTCGCCGTCCGCCTCGACACCGGGGAGCGGCTGGCGGCCCGGCACGCCGTGGTGGCCTGCGACCTGCTCCGGGCCCACGGGCGGCGGGACGGCGACGGCCTGCTGCCCGAGGAGGCGGCCGACTGGCGGCTGCGCCGGCCCCGGTTGTCCCCCTCGTGCCTGGTCGCGCACTTCGCGCTGGACCGGCGCCCGGACGGCCAGGCCCACCACACCCTGCACTTCGGGCGTGAATGGGAGACGACGTTCGCGGAGCTGGAGGCGGGCAGGCCGCAGCCGGACCCGAGCCTGCTCGTGACCTGTCCTGGCCCTGACGACCACGGGCCCGGCGACCACGGGCCCGGCGGCGGGGGGCCCGCCGTGCTCAGCGTGCTGGAGCCCGCCCCCAACACGCGGGGCGGCGCCGACTGGACCGCGCTCACCCCCCGCCTCGTGGACCGCATGCTGGGCCGGCTCGCCGGCCTCGGGTACGGCGACCTGTCCGGCACGCCCCGGCTGGTGTTCGATCCCCCCGCGTGGCGGCGGCGCGGCCACTCGGCCGGCACGCCCTTCGCGCTCGACGCCCGTTTCACCCAGACGGCGTGGTTCCGCCCGTCCGGCGCGGCCCGGCGGGTCCCCGGCCTCCACTTCGCGGGCATGTACACGGCGCCCGGCGTCGGGGTGCCGCCCGTGCTGATCTCCGGCCGCCTGGCCGCCGAACGCATCCTGGAGAGCACCCCATGAGCGCGCCACCACAGACGCCGGCCGCGACGCTGACGGCCGGCTACGAGCGGTGCCGCAGGCTGCACGCGAGCTACGGCCGCTCGTACTACCTGGCCACCCGCCTGCTGCCCGCGTGGAAACGGCCGCACGTCCACGCGTTGTACGGCTTCGCCCGCTACGCCGACGAGATCGTGGACTCGTTCGCGGTGACCGGCGACCGGGCCGCGGCGCTGGAGCGCCTGTCCTCCCGGCTCGCCGCCGCGCTGGACGGCGAGCACGTCCGCGATCCGGTGCTCCCCGCGTTCACGCACACGGTGCGGGCGTTCGGGATCGACCAGGCCGACGTGCGGGCGTTCCTCGCGTCCATGCGCGCCGACCTCACCGTGGACCGGTACGCGACCTACGACGACCTGCTGGGATACATGGAAGGGTCGGCGGCGGTCATCGGGACGATGATGCTGCCGGTGCTGGAGGCCCTGCCGGGCGAGGAGGGGCGGGCCCGCGAGCCCGCCCGCCAGCTCGGGCTGGCCTTCCAGCTCACCAACTTCATCCGCGACGTGCGCGAGGACCTGACGCGGGGTCGCGTCTACCTGCCGCTCGCCGACCTCGACAAGTTCGGCGTGACGGAGGCCGACCTGGCCGCGCCGTACGCCGCGCCGGCCGTGCGGGAGCTGGTGGCCTACGAGTGCGACCGCGCCCGCGACCACTACCGGCGGGCCCGCGACGGGATCGCGCTGCTCGCGCCGTCGTCCCGGCCCTGCATCAGGGCGGCGTACGAGCTGTACGGCGGCATCCTGGACGAGATCGGGGCGGCCGGGCACGACGTGCTGGCGAGGCGGGCCAGGGTCTCCCGGCGGCGCAGGCTCGCGATCTTCACCCGGCACCTGTTCGCCGCGCGTGCCGCCGCCCGCGCCGAACGCCGGGTGGAGGTGGCGTGATGTCCCGCCCGGTCGTGGTGGACGCCATGGGCGGCGACCACGGGCCCGCGGAGATCGTCCGGGGGGCGGTCGAGGCGTGGCGGGAGCACGGCGTGCCGGTCGTCCTCGTCGGCCGGGCCGGGGTCGTACGCGGGGAACTGGCCCGGCTCGGGGCGGCGGGCGAGATCGACGTCGTGCACGCCGCCGAGGTCGTGCCGATGACCGAGCGGGGCGCGGGCGCGGTCCGCATGGTCCGCTCCAGCCTGTCCGTCGGCTTCGACCTCCTGCGGGAGGGAGCCGGCGCGGCATTCGTGTCGGCGGGGTCCACCGGGGCCGTGGTCGCCTGCGCGGCCGACCGGCTCGGCACCGCGCCCGCCGTGCTGCGCCCCGCGCTGGCCGTCGCGCTCCCGACCACGGCGGGCGGGGTCACCGTGCTGGTCGACGCCGGCGCGACCGTGGACCCGATGCCCGAGATGATCGCCCAGTTCGCACTGCTCGGGGCGTCGTACGCGCAGCTCGTGCTGGGCGTGGCCGACCCTCGCGTCGGGCTGCTGTCGATCGGCGCGGAGCCCGGCAAGGGGAACCGGCTGACCCGCCGGGCCGAGACCCTGCTGCGCGGCCTGCCGCTGCGTTTCCACGGCAACGTGGAGGGCGGCGACGTGCTCACCGGGGTCGTCGACGTGATCGTCACCGACGGGTTCACCGGCAACGTCGTGCTGAAGAACGTGGAGGGGACCGTGCGCGCCACGCTCGCCCTCGCGGCGGCGGAGGGCGTGGCCGGCCCGGCCGGCCTCCGCCGGGTGGCGGCCCGCTACGACCCCGAGACGCACGGCGGCGCGGCCCTCCTCGGGCTCACCGGCACCGTCGTCGTGGCGCACGGCTCCTCCCGGGCCGGCACCGTCGCCCGGGCCTGCGTGGTGGCGCGCGACCTCGCCGAGGGCGAGGTCGTGGCCCGGCTCGGCGACCGTCTCGCCGTCCAGCCGGCGCCGTGACCTCCCGCTCGGCCGGGCGCCGCCCCGGCCCACGAGGAGACCGGGGCGGTTCACTGTGCGGTTCACTGTGCGGTTCGACGACCGGCGAGGGGGTCGGCGCCGCCCCAGGTGCCCACGCTCGCATAGGGAATGAACCGGGCGAACAGCTCCTCGGAGTACCAGTCGTGGGCGCGGACCCGTTCGACAACCTCGCGGTGGGCCCGCCCGGCGTAGGCGAACGCGCGGACGGCGGCGGCGTCGCGCCACAGGGAGAAGGTGGCCTGCCGGGCCAGCGGCCACTCCCCCAGCCCGACGGAGGCGAGGCAGCCCTCCTGGGCCCGCAGCCACCGCTCGACGGCGGGCACGGACCGGTAGAACGCGACCAGGCGCGACGGCCGGATCGACGCCCGGGTCAGCACCGCCACGGGGCCGTCCTCCGGCCCCGCCGTGGCGTGGGACCCCGCGCGGCCGGGCGGCCCGGGCAGCCGGGACACGGGTGTGAACGGCTCGACCCCGTTCCAGCGCCCGCGCGAGGCGATCGGCGCGAGCCGTACGTGCCAGGCCTCGACGGCCTCGCGCCGCCACCTGGCGGGGATCGGCGAGCGTGCCAGGAACTCCTCGAGCGCCCGCTCGTCCCGCCAGACGGCGAGCAGCGCCCAGCGGCGCAGGTCGGCGCCGAGGGTCGTCGACGCTCCCCGGCCCGAGCCGAGCAGCCGCCAGAACAGCAGCCCCCCGGTGCGGCGCAGCACCGGGCGGTCGAAGGCCATGTGACGCATGGCCCCCCGGTCCGCGTATCGCTGGAGGTGGAACGTGACGACGCTCCCGCCGCTCATCCCCCTGCTGGTGGCGCTCATCGGCGGTTACCTTCTCGGCTCGGTTCCGGTCGCGGTGCTGGTCGCGGGGCGGCGGGGCGTCGATCCCCGGGAGATCGGCGACCGCAACCCCGGCTTCTGGAACGTGCGCGAACGGCTCGGCGGCCGGACGGCGGCGCCGGTCTTCGCCGGGGACATGGCCAAGGGCGTGCTCGCCGGGCTGCTCGGCCTGCTGGCCGGCGGCGCCCACACCACCGGGCCGGGGGTGGTCGCGGGCCCGAGCGTCCCCACGGCGTACCTGGCGGTGGGGGCGGCGATGATCGGGCACGCCTGGCCGGTCTTCGCCGGGTTCCGCGGCGGGCGGTCGGTGCTGACCTTCGCCGGCGGCATCGCGGTGATCTGCCCGCCCGCGTTCGGGCTCGCGCTCGCCGTTCTCGGGGTGGTCTTCCTGCTCACCCGGTCGTTCGCGGCCGGGGCCCGGGCCGGGGTGTTCGCGATCCCGCTGCTGCAACTGCCGTTCGCGCCGATCGGCCACGTCGCCGCGACCGGCGCGCTCATGTGCCTCATCGGGCTGCGCTTCGGGCAGGCGGCGCTGGCCGCGCGCCGCGCCTGACGGCGCCGGCCCCCGCCGCGGGGTAGACGGGGTAGGCGCGGCTCCGCCAGGTCCTGACGGGCCGCAGCGTCGCCTGCGTCAGCCGTACGGCCGTGGCCGGGTCGAGCAGGAACGACAGCGCCACGCCCGCGCCCGGCCGGGCGTAGCTGCGCCGCAGCGCGGTGGTGAGCAGCACCCGTACGGCGAGCAGCGCCAGGTCGAGCCGGGTCGGCCGCCCGGCGGCCAGGCGGAGCGCCGGCAACGCGGCGGTGAGCCAGACGACGGCGAGGTCGGCCGCCTGCCAGGCGGGGCGGGTGACGTCGCGCAGCGGCAGCGAGCGCCCCCACTCCCGCCACACGTCGGCCGCCGACTCGTGCATATCGACCTCCAGCAGGCCCCCCGCGTCGAGGAAGCCGACCCTCCAGCCGCAGGCGGCGAGGGCTCTGGCGAGGGCGACGTCGTCGGTCATGTGCCCGCGCACCCGGGCGAAGCCGTCGGCCCGCCGCATCGCCTCCCGCCGGAAGGCCAGGCACTGGCCGTTGGCCACCACGCGGTGGGGCGGCGGCGGGGCGGGAGGACCGATGGGGCCGAACCTGTAGACCAGCGTGGTGAGGAACGACGCGTGCAGCGCCTGCTCGGCGAGTCCCTCGCAGACGAAACGGGGGCCCGCGCTGACCAGGTCGTGGTCCCGGAGGGCGGCGGCGAGCGCGCCGAACAGGCCCGGCCGGGGCCGGGTGTCGGCGTCCAGGGTGACCACGATCTCGCCGCGCGCCTCCGACAGCCCCTGGTGCAGCGCCCACTGCTTGCCCACCCAGCCGTCCGGCAGCGGGCGTCCGCGCACCACCGTCGCCCCGCAGGCGGCGGCGATCCGCGCGGTGCCGTCCGAGGACTCGTCGTCCACCACGATGACCTCGGTGACGGCGGGGTCGGCCAGCACCGCCCGCAGGCAGGGCCCGAGCCTCCGCTCCTCGTCCCTGGCGGGGATGACCACCGAGATGCCCGGACACCCGCCACCAGGCGGGCCGCCGGCGCCGGGAGGCGGGTCCGGCAGGGGCGCGGTGAGCGGCGGGAGCCGCCGGCGGCCGCGGGCGAGCCGCGCCACCACGACGAGGGCCGCCACGGCCTGGGCGGCGGCGAGCACCCGCGCGGCGGTCCCGGCCCAACCGGCCCGTCCGGCCCGAGTGCACCCGACCGTCCTGGCCGCGCTGGTTCTCACGGGTGTGCCTTCCCCGGGCGACGTGCGGAGCTGGGGAAGTCGCGGCGCACCAGCGCGGCCACGATCCGGCCGCCCATCGCCACCAGCGGCAGCCCGCCTCCCGGATGCGCGGACCCCCCGACGAGGTACAGGCCGCGCAGCGGCCCCCGGTTGCCGGGACGGCGGAAGGGGGCCAGCGGGCCGCCGTAGGCGCCGCCGTAGATCGCCCCGCCCCACGCGCCGTACCGGTCGCGCAGGTCGGCCGGGGTCAGCAGGTCGAGGAAGCGCAGCCGTCCGGACAGGTCGTGGCCCCTGCTCGCCAGACGGCCGAGGACGAGCTCCGCGTACGCCTCGGGCGGCAGCGGCCAGCGCGCGGGGTCGCCGGCGGGAACGTTCACCAGCATGCTCCAGCTCTCCGCGCCCGCGGGAGCCTGGGTGGGGTCGTCCGCCACCGGGCAGGCGATGTACACCGTGGGGTCCTCCGGCGGCCGCCGCCGGTCGAAGATGTCGCCGAACTCGCGCCGGTAGTCGGCGGAGAACACCACCGAGTGGTGCGGCATGCCCTCGGTCCGCCCCTCCACCGCGGCGAGCAGCAGGAAGGCGGACGACGACAGGCCCAGCCCGGCGATCCGGCGAAGCCGGGCGCGGTCGGGCAGGAGCCGCCCGTACAGGGCCGCCGCGTCGGCGTTGACGATCACGATGTCGGCCCGGACCGCCTCGCCCCGGGCCGTGCGGACGCCGCCGACCCGCCCCGGGCCCGGGATCAGTTCGGTGATCTCGGTCTCCAGGTGAACGTCGACGCCCGCCTTGTCGAGCGACGCGGCCAGCGCGTCGGCGAGGCGGGGCAGCCCGCCCCGCACGTACCACCCGCCGTCTCCGTGCTCGATGGCGGGGACGCAGCCCAGCGCGGCGGGCGCGCGGTAGGGGTTCGACCCGGCGTAGGTGGCGTAGCGGCCGACGTACTGACGCAGGCGGGCGTCCCGGAAGAACCGGCCGGCCAGCGCGTCCAGGGTGCGGCCGGGCGCGACCGCGAGCAGGTCGCCCGGCCGGGGCCGCGGGACGGGGCCGCGCCGCCCGGCGCCCGGCCGTCCGCCCGTGATCCCGGCGGCCCGCCGTCCGGACCACGGGATCGGCGGCTCGACGACGGGTCCGGACAGCGGTCCCGCGAAGAAGGTGCGCATCGAGGCGTCCAGGCAGCGCCCGGCCCAGCGGTGGTAGGCCCGCCAGTGGCGGCCCTCGCCCGGCGCGAGCCGGTCCACCGCCTCCGCCGTACGCTCCGGGTCGCGGTAGGTGGACAGTGCCGAGCCGTCCGGCCAGCGATAGCGGCACAGCTCGTCGAGTTCGAGCAGGTCGAGCGGGACGCCGAGGTCCAGGAAGAGGCCGGGCAGCGTGAGCAGCGAGGGGCCGATCGAGAACGTGAAGCCGTCCCGCCTGTGCTCGGCCAGCTTGCCGCCCAGACGGGGCAGCCGCTCGTAGACGCGCACCTCGTGCCCGTCCCGTGCGAGCAGCAGGGCGGCCACCATGCCGCCGACGCCGCCCCCGACCACGATCACCTCCGCCATGCGCGCCCCCAGGCGAGCAGGGCGAACGTGCCCATCGCGAGCCCTCCGGCGGCGGCCACCAACGGATCGGGCGGCCGGAACACCACGGCGAAGCCGACGGTCTCCATCGCCGCCATCACCGTGTAGAGGACGACCAGCCCGGTGGCCCCCGCCCGGCCGCCGTCCGTACGGCCCGTGAGGCGGTCAATGAGCGTCATGACCAGGAGGGACACCAGCAGCCACCCGGCGAAGTTGCCGAGCGGCACACCGCGGTACGGCCCGGGCTCCGCCCAGACCCACAGCCCGAGCCGGAGCATCTGCGGGTCGAGGAACAGGTCCCAGGCGGTGAGCGCCAGGGCGCCCGCGAGGATCGGGATCAGCCGGCCGCGCGGCGCCACGCGGCGGGCGACGGCGTGGGCGGCCAGGCCCATGCCGCCCCACGCGAGGGCGACGACCAGCGGGACGCCCCCGGGCCGCGGCCACAGGGCGTCGGTGTAGCGGTAGTCGCCGAAGGGCAGCCCCGTCCTGGTGCCGGCCCACTCGGCGGCGAAGCCCGCCGTCACCGCCGCCGCGAACGCGCCCGCCGCCCTGCCCGGGCCGTACGCCGCCGCGGCGAAGGCGAGCGCGCTCACCGCGAGCAGGACCACGACCACGGTGGTGAGGCGCAGGTCGTGGGGCCGCAGCCCCGTCGCGATCTGGGCGGCCGTCATCGCGGCCAGCGCGACCACACCGACCAGGCGGACCATGCGGACCGCGCCGGCCATGCCGACCACGCCGTCCGCCCCGGCCATGCCGGCCGCGTTCGGCCGCGACCCGCCGGGCGGCCGGGCCTGCCTCAGCCTGCTGAGGCGCGGCCGGGCCTGCCACGGGCCCGTCAGTCGCGGCCGGCGTGATCCGCGCCGCCCGGCGGGCGTGCCGTCAGCCTCGGCCGCCCTCTTCTCTGTGGCATCCCACGTCTCCACACAGGGTGATTCGAGCGGATCCCCCTGATCGGATGCCCCCGGCCCACGCGGGACTCATCCGCCGCGGGCACGCCGCGACGGCGGGGTCACCAGCGGTGGTGCACCTGCGGGCGGATCAGGTCGTCGTAGACCTCGCGGACCGTGTCGTGCGTCTCGGCCGGCAGCGCCGGGAACCGCGCCGCCGCCGCGTTCGCCTCGGCCTGGCCGGGGTTGCGGGCGCCGGGGATCACGACGCTGACCCCGGGCTGGTCGATGATCCAGCGCAGTGCGAACTGCGCCATCGTCATGCCCTCGGGCACGAGGCCGCGCAGCCGGTCGACGGCCTGGAGGCCCACGCCGTACTCGATGCCGGAGAAGGTCTCGCCGACGTCGAACGCCTCGCCCTGACGGTTGAAGTTGCGGTGGTCGTCCTCGGAGAAGACCGTCTGCGGGCCGTACTTGCCCGACAGCAGGCCGCTGGCCAGCGGAACCCGGGCGATGATGCCCACACCGGCCTTCTCCGCGGCGGGCAGGACCTCGTCCAGCGGCTTCAGCCGGAAGGCGTTGAGAATGATCTGCACGGTGGCCACGCCGGGCCGCGCGATCGCGGTCAGGGCCTCGGTCACCGTCTCCACGCTCACGCCGTACGCAGCGACGCGGCCCTCGGAGACCAGCGTGTCGAGCGCGTCGAAGACCTCGTCGGTGTCGAAGACGGCGCTCGGCGGGCAGTGGAGCTGCACCAGGTCGAGCGTGTCGACGCCCAGGTTGGCCCGGGATCGGTCGGTCCAGGCGCGGAAGTTGTCGAGGGTGTAGACGTCGGGCGTCTGCTGCACCCTGCGGCCCATCTTCGTGGCCACGGTCAGGCCGGACCGCTCCTTCAGCAGCTTCCCGATGATCTTCTCGCTGCGGCCGTCGCCGTAAACGTCGGCCGTGTCGATGAAGGTGGTCCCGGCGTCGACCGCGGCGTTGAGCGTGGCCAGGGCGTCCGCCTCGCTCACCTCGCCCCAGTCGGCCCCGAGCTGCCAGGCTCCCAGCCCGACGACGCCAACCTGCCTGCCCGTCCTGCCCAACACGCGCTGTTCCATGAGGTCAGATCGTAGCGGGGCAGCTCAGGCGGGGGGCGCTCCACCCGCAAGGTGGCGCAGGAACCAGTCGCGGGCGAGCCGCGCCACCGTCTCCAGGGCGCCCGGCTCCTCGAACAGATGCGTGGCCCTGGGCACGATCTCCAGCTCCACCGGCGCGGTGATCGCCCGCATCGCCGTCCTGTTGAGGTCGAGGACGACGGAGTCGCGCTCCCCCACGATCAGCAGCGTCGGCTGGCGCACCGAGCGGAGCGCGTCCCCCGCGAGGTCGGGCCTGCCGCCCCTGGACACCACCGCCCCGACGCCGCCGGGCCGCGCCGCCGCGGCGACGAGCGCGGCGGCGGCGCCCGTGCTCGCGCCGAACAGCCCGACGGGCAGGCCGCCGACGCCCTCGTCCCCGGGCAGCCGGTCGGCCAGCCCGCCCACCCTTTCCGCCAGCAGGCCGATGTCGAAGCGGAGGTGGCCGGTGACGGCGTCGGCGCGCTCCTCCTCCACTGTGAGCAGGTCGGCCAGGACGGTGGCCAGTCCGGCCCGCTGCAGCTCCCCCGCGACGTAGCGGTTGCGCGGGCTGTGCCGGCCGCTGCCGCTGCCGTGGGCGAACAGCACCGCCCCCCTGGCCTCCCCGGGAACCACGACGTCCGCGTCGAGCACGACCCCGCCGACGGGGATCCGCACGCTGAGTTCGACTCCGCTCATGACGCCCGCCCTCCCCGGCCGCGCCCGGCTGAACCGCGCTGAACTCCAATGAACTCCGCCGACCTTTGCCGACCTTTGCCTGCCGACCTTTGCTGACCTTTGCCGACTCTGCCGACCTCTGCGGAACAACCGGGCGTACCCCCGGCCGGTCCCGGCAAACCCGCGCGGCCCGCCCGTGGGGACGGACGGCGTCAGGAGCGGCGCGAGCGCATCGCCTTGAGCACGCGCACGCCGCCGTCACCCGTATCGCTGTCTCCCGGGCCGCCGGCCCGGCCCTCCACCAGGCGCCGGTACTCCTCCGACTCCATCGGGCACAGCGCGATCCGGCCGTCCCGGTCGAACAGCAGCCCCCAGCCGTGCTTCTTGGGCAGGGGCGAGGCCCGCAGGCAGGCCTGGGAACGGGAGAAGAACTCCTTCCTGAGTTCCGCGCGCCGCTGTTCGGACAGGTCCTCCGGCGGCGGATCCTGCCGGCGCAGCCAGGTCTCGAACAGCACGTCCTCCTGCGTCAGGCCGTACGGCGCGCCGGAGATCAGTTCGTACTGCAGGACGGCGACGGTGGGCCTGCCGCCCCTGGGCTTGGGCACCTCCGCGGCGTCCACCGGGCAGTCGTCGGCGACCGCGATGAGCGTCGAGTAATAGTTGAGATCCTCGGCCATGGCTCCACTATGCCCCGATCGATCGGCGGCCGGCCCGGGGCGGCCGGGGGTCAGGAGCGGGCGCCGGACGTCCCCGCCGGGCGCGGCTCCGGGATGAGGCGCACCCCCTCGGGCAGGCCGCACACGTGCACCGCGCCGCTGCCCTCCCTGGCCTCCAGGTCGACCCGCGTACCCGCCAGCGGCATTCCGGAGATGCGCAGGTCCCCGAACCCCTCCGGCAGCGCCGGCGCGATCCACACCTTGCCGTACGGCACCCACGGGTCGATGCGCAGCAGGAGCCGTACGAGCTGGATCGGGGTGGCCGAGGCCCAGGCCTGCGGCGAGCACGAGGTCGGGTACGGCACCGGCACGTCGAACTCCCCCCGGTCGAACCCGCAGAAGAGCTCGGGCAACCGGTCGCCGAAGGCCCGGGCGGCGTCGAGCAGGCCGGTGGCGACGCGCTGGGCCCCGTCCACGAATCCGTAGCGCATGAGCCCGGCCGCGACGAGCGCGCTGTCGTGGGGCCAGACGGACCCGTTGTGATAGCTCATCGGGTTGTAGCTGCCCATGTCGGAGGCGAGGGTGCGGATGCCGAAGCCGGTGAACATCCGGGGTGACAGCAGGTGCTCGGCCACGGCGGCGGCCTTGTCGCGGTCGACGATCCCCGACCACAGGCAGTGGCCCATGTTCGAAGCGCACGCGTCGATCGGGCGGCCCTCGTGGTCGAGCCCGATGGCGAAGTAGCCGCGGTGGGGCAGCCAGAACCGTTCGTTGAACCGGGCGCGCAGCGCGGCTGCCCGCTCCCGGTAGCGCCGCTCGGTCTCGGTGTCGCCCGCCTCCTGGGCGAAGTAGTGGCGGGCGATGCAGGCGGCGTAGACGTATCCCTGCACCTCGGCCAGGGCGATGGGCGGCCGGGCTATCGTGCCGTCGGCGAAGTTGATGCCGTCGAAGGAGTCCTTCCAGCCCTGGTTGAGCAGGCCCTGGTCGGTCTTGCGCTGGTACCACAGGAACCCGTCACGCATGCCGTACCGCTCGATCCACTCCAGCGCGGCGTCGGCGTGCGGGAGCAGCCGCTCCACCGCCGCCCGGTGCAGGCCCCAGCGGCGCAGCTCGCCGAGGAGGATGACGAACAGCGGGCTGGCGTCGACCGAGCCGTAGTAGGCGTGCCCGCCGGCCGACGTGTCGTCCTGCCGGGCGCCGTAGCGCAGCTCATGCATGATCTTGCCGGGCTCCTCCTCGGTCAGCGGGTCGACCTTGGTGCCCTGCAGGGCGGCAAGCCGGCCCAGCGTGCCGTGCGCCAGTTCGGGGTCGAGCGGCAGGGCCATCCAGGAGGTGAGCAGCGAGTCGCGGCCGAACAGCGTCATGAACCAGGGCGCCCCCGCCGCGACGGTGGGCGGCAGCTCGGGATGCTCGGGATCGAAGAGCCGCAGCGCGCCGAGGTCGTCGTGCGACTGGCGCAGGATTCCCGCCAGAGCGGTGTTGGTCACCGTGACCTTGGGCAAGCGCTTGTCCCACTCGAACAGCTGTCCCGCCCGCTGCGCCAGCGCGGGCGACAGCCGCTTCTCGGAGTACCACGGCTCGGTCTCGACCCCGTCGATGATCGGGTTGGCCTTGACGCAGGTCGTCCATTCGCCGCGCGGCGGCACCACCACGCGGAAGATGAGCAGGCGAGGGTTGACCACCGGCATCACCGGGGTGCCGTCGGCCTTGGCCGCCACCCGCACCCCCCTGGCCTTGCTGACCGAGAACATGCGCAGCGACCGTTCCTCCGCCACAGTGGTCACGTCGGCCACCCAGTGCACCCGGTGGGTCTTCACCTCGAACAGGTCGCACACGTCGGAGCCGATGTGCAGGGTCACCATGCAGCCGGCCGGCTCGTGGGACATGTTGCGGATGGTGACGTCCTCCGACAGCCCACCGCCCACGTACCGGTCGCGCACGATCAGCAGCGTGCTCTCCGCCTGCCCCGGCCGGGGCGCCGCCCGGCCGACGAAGGTCGCGTGGTACGGCTCGCCCGCGAGGACCTGGAGCTCCTCGACCGGGCCGTCGTCGACGCGCAGCTCCCACTGGGACAGCAGCCGGGTGTCGGCGTAGTAGATCCCCTGCGCCGACCCGGGCAGGATGTCGCCGTTGCGGGCCGAGACGCAGAACGATCCCCCGGCCACGAGCGTCATGGCGCCCCCGCCGATGGCGCTGGGCTGTCCCTCGAACGTCCATCCGCTCGTCATGCCGATCACCCCGGCCCGGTCCCCCGATCCCCGACGGTTGCCCTCATACCCGGAGACCGAGCCCGCACGTGCAGTCTTATGTCCGTGTTGGTCGGCATGCCGGCTCGACCAGGGCCGCTTTACCGGCCCATGACCCGTCGTTGCCTACTGTTCCCCCCGTGCGCAGGTGGGTGAGTTCGGAAGGGCACGAGGTGGACCTGGTCGTCATCGAGGGCCGCCGGCTGCTGCGCGTCCGTCACCTGGGCTACCACGTGGGCTACTGCGCCTCCGTCGAGGAGGTGGCGGGCCACCTCGATCTCGCCGATCTGGTGGAGGTCGTCGACCTGCGCCGGGCCGCCAGGGCCCGCGCACACGGGTGAGGGGTGAGCCGGTCCGGCTCACCCCTCCGTCGGGTCACCGCCCCGCCTCACGACGGCGCGGGCGCTCAGTCCCAGCCCGGCATGTTCCAGAAGTCGTCGGAGACGGGCGCCTTGGACTGGGCCTTGGGCTGGGCCTTGGGCTTGGCCTGGGACTTGGCGGCCTTCGCCTTGCCCGGCTTCTGCATGCCCCAGCCCTGCATCTCCCGCACCCAGGCGCCGGCGTCCTCGTCGTCGGTCTGCCGACTCGACGGCTTACGGGTGAAGTCGTTGCCGGACATCTTGGAGTACGTCGGCTGATTGGACGTGGGGTGCAGGAAGACGTCCTGAGGCGCGCCGCCGCCGTTGCTGTTGTTCCTGCCGGTGGCGGGCATCGTGAACATGGAGCCGTTGGCCGGCTGCGTGCCGTTCGCCTGGTTGCCCGGCCGGCTGATCATCGGGATGTTCGGCCCGGCGCCGGTCGGGCCGTCGCCCCGCTGGGCCCCGGCGCCCGCACCGGCGTTCGCCTGCTCACCGGCCGCCGGCCGGTTGGCGGGACGGCCGTTCGCCGCCGGGCCGTTCGCCCGGTTCTCGGCCTCGTCGTCGGCCGCCATGAACGGGCCGACCTTCGCGCCCTTGTCCAGGATGTCCAGGGCCTTCGACGCGACGAAGCCGGGCTCCTCCGGGTTGTTCATCGCCAGCGCGGCGATCTGCTTGCCGGGTGACATCGGCTCCTTGGCGGACAGCGGAGCCGGGTCGGCGGGCGCACCCGCGGGACCCGAAAGGAGAGCGGCGGCGAGTACGGCAGTACATAGAGGCATGAGAATTTCCCCCGAAATCTGGTGGACGGTACAAGAACGAAGGTAAGCGCACGATGCCGGGCGATCACGGACCCGAGGCTCAGTGTCCGGTCAAATAAGAGGATCAGCCGCTTCAGGACATAGGCCGCAGGTCACGCACTACTCGCCGGCTCCGGAAACGCACCGAGCCGAATCACCATGGCCAGCGACGATAAAACGTGAAATAAGACCGTATGTCCGTCGCACGGCCCGCGGAATTCGCGCGGGATTCCGGACGAACCGCCTCCATTGGCGAGGCCGCAGAACGGCCCCGTAAACGGAACGGGGGTGAGCCGCGGTGCGGCTCACCCCCACAAGACTGTCGCGGAGCGACGTACGGTCACCTCGGCATGAGGACCTTGTCGACCGTGTAGACGGTGGCGTTGCTCGTCGCGATGTTCCCGCAGGTCACCGCGGCGTCGTTGACCTTGAGGCTGGAGTCGGACCCGGAGACCGTGAGCTTGCGGCCCTCGAGGGAGGTCAGCTCGCCGTGCATGTCCGCCGGCGCCTTGCGTCCCTTCACCACGTGGTAGGCCAGCAGTCCCCTGAGCGACTTGCGGTTCGACATCATCTGGTCGAGCTGGCTCTTGGGGATCTTGCTGAACGCGTCGTTCGTGGGCGCGAACACCGTGATGTCCTGGGCGGAGTTGAGCGTCTCGGCCAGTCCGGCCTTCTTCACCACACGCGCCAGCGTGGACAACGACGGGATGTCGGCGAGCGCGGTGCCGACCGGCACCTTGGCCAGTTCGGCGGGACTGCCCTTGCCCGAGGCCGGCAGCGAGGAGCAGCCCGCGCCGACGGGCGTCCCGGATACCGCCGGTGACGCCGACGGGGACGGGGTGACGCTCTCACTCGCCTCCGCGCTGGGAGTCTCGGTGGTCATGTCCGTGGCGGTCTCGTTGGCCGCGACCGGAGCCGCGGAATTGCCGCCCTGACTGCCGCAGGCCGCGGACATCGAGAGCGCCGCGGTCAGGGCGGCAAGGGCGAGCAGACGGGTATTCATGATCGTGCTTCCTTAGTCGTGGAAAGGTCGTTGCTGGGTGGCGGTCGGGTGCGTGACGGGACACGGAGCGAACGCACCGATCGGTCCCGGGACCGGACGCGGGGCGCGGCGTGCCACCCGCACGACCGCCCGCGCCTACCGACCCCTGCGGACGGCGACACCGGAAGAGCCCGCCACACCGGCTCAGCACCGGTGTGGCGGGCCGATCAGACGGGCCGCTCACACGGGCCTCTTCCGTCAGGCCGTCCGGGGCGGGGTCACCAGCCGCGGCGACTGGTGCCGACCGGGGCGGGTGACCGTCTTGTGGCGCGGCGCCTTCTGCTGCGCCGTCTTCTGCTGTCCCCTGGGCATCGGGTAGGACTTGGTGTTCTGGACCCCCTGCACGGGGCGGAAGGTGAACGGCTTCGGCGCCTCGCCGGGAGCGAGGACGGGCTGGATGAAGACGTCGCGTGTCGTGGGATCGATCACCGGAACGAACTTGGTCGTGTTCTCCCCTCCGGCCGCCCTGTCGCCCGACGTCTGGGCGGGACTTCCGGCGTCCGTTCCGGAGGCTCCGGTCGAGCTCGGAGCGGCCGGCGATTCAGGAGCGGCGCCCGTGTCGTTCCGCCTGCCGTCCGTCCCGCTGGGAGCCATCCATGGCGGCGCCTGGGGGATGGGGAACGGAAACTCCCCGGCCTGGGGCGCCATTCCGGGCAGCGACGCGAGTTGCGGCCGGCCCGTGGACGGCGTCGTGGCGTTGTTCTTGTCTGTGGTGGCCCTCGTTCCGGGCGGGGCCGGGTCCGGCGGCACGGCGGCCGGCCCCGACAGCAGGGCGGCGGCCAGCACAGCGGCTGTGCAGAGAGGCATGAGACTCCCCCGAGGTCATGGATGGTACGAGCACGACGGTAAGGGCCGCACCGGGGAGTGATCACGCATCCGACGACCAATGTCCGGTCAAGCATGATGATCGGGCGCTTCACCCGCAAAGATCCCATCGCACCCGCAAGCGCGCGCCGCGCTGAGCCTGGTGTGCGGTGAGCCCCGAGGAGCGCGGAAGGCCCAGCCGGGCAGGCGCGACCCGGCAAGCTCAGTCCAGCAGGCTCAGTCCGGCAGCCTGACGTCGATCGGCACCACGATCGGCGGGTTCGGGGGCGGGTGCGGCGCCGGCCGATGCGTGAAGTGATGTTCCAGGGCCCGGCGGAGCCGATCCAGCGCCTCGTCGACCGTGCGCCCTTCGCAGGCCATCTCGACCTGGACGCACCGCGCGCAGTACAGGCCACCGTCCCCCGAAGTGACGGTCGCGGTCAGCCGCACGGTCCGCCCCATGCTCCCACCGTGCGCGGGAGGGCACCGGGGTAATCCCGCCGAAGTGGCAACAATACGGAGATCACCCCAACCGGCTCTCGCTCGTGTGCGGGTTAGCACGGGAGCTTTGCCGGAATAAGAACCCTTTGGGGGCGATGCCGGGAGGACGGCGCGTTTCCCCGGGTAGGGCCGGGCGTATGAGTGAGAAAGACAAGAAGGAAGAGCTGTCGGTCGGAGACGAGGTCACCTGGAAGAGCCACGGCGGCACCGCGACCGGCAAGGTCGAAAAGAAGATCACCGAGCGCACGGAGGAGGCGGGCCGCACCGTGGCCGCCTCGCCCGAGGACCCGCAGTTCCTCGTACGCAGCGAGAAGAGCGGCGGGGCCGCGGTGCATAAGCCGTCGGCCCTGCACCCCAAGGAGTGAGTGCCGTCCGCCGAGCGCGGATGGCGGCCCCGTCCGGCCGGGCGGTCGCCGACGCCGTTTCACCGGGTATCCAGAGCCACGACCAAAGAGGCATCGGAGGAGCCCGGGCCCGCGGGCGCGCGCCGGGGGGCGCGCCCGAGGCGCCGGCCGCCCACGGCTAGTTGAGCGTCTTCCTCCAGTGGAAGCCGCCGGGCAGGTTCACGGTGAGGGTACGGCGCCCGTCCGCCGTCTTCGTGACGCGGAATGCGCGTCCGCCGAAGCTGTGCCCGACGCCGCCGCGTGAGAGGTTGAGCCTGAACGGTCCCATCTTGATCGCTTTTCGATAGCTCCAGCCCATGGTGTCCCTCCACGATTTCCGGTGCCCCCACGACTACCCCGGAAGACGATCAGCACACGGGATCTTCTCCGTTTACGTCTCTGCCGGCGGGTATGGCCCAGAGCTGAACGAGCTTTTCGGCCGTCACGACCCCGATCGGACAGCCGGCCGGGCGCCGGGGCTCGACGGGCCCGGCCGCACCGGCCGGGGTCTTCGCCGCTTCACGGAGCCGCTCGTTCGAGACCGGAAGGAGCGATGCCATGGGACACGCCGGAGTGATGCTGGAGACCTACCCCGCCGACCTCGGCGGCGTGGACAGGCAGGTGCTGGCGAACTGCATCGAGGCCTGCTTCGACTGCGCGCAGACCTGCACGGCCTGCGCGGACGCCTGTCTGAGCGAGCACGCGGTGGCGGAACTGGTCCGCTGCATCCGCACCAACCTCGACTGCGCCGACATCTGCGCGACGACGGGCCGGGTGCTGTCGCGGCACACCGGTTACGACGCGAACCTGACCCGCGCCCAGTTGGAGGCCTGCGCGCAGGCGTGCCGCAGCTGCGGTGACGAGTGTGGTCAGCACGCCCACGTGCACGAGCACTGCCGGGTGTGCGCCGAAGCGTGCCGCCGCTGCGCCCAGGCCTGCAACGAGCTGCTGGCCTCGCTCGGCTGACACTCGTTTATTTGCAGGGTGCAATGACATGGGGGCGCGAGCGAGCGTGTAAAAACGGTGCCTATGGCAAAGGAAGCGGACGAGGAGCCCACCGGCGACGACCTGGAGGCCGTCACCGTCGCCGTGCTCACCGCCTCTCGCGTGCTCGTCGCGGTCTCCGCGCGGTCCCTCGCCGCCGCGGAGGACCGCGTCACCCTGCCGCAGTTCCGCATGTTGCTGGTGGTCGGACAAGGGGAGACCAAGCTGGTGACGCTGGCCGACAAGCTCGGCGTGAACCCGTCGACCGCCATGCGCATGGCCGACCGCCTCGCCGTCACCGGCCTGCTGGAGCGTGAGGTCAATCCGCACAACCGGCGGGAGACCCTGCTGCGGCTGACCGACACCGGGCGGCGCATCGTGGACGAGGTCACCGCCCGGCGCAAGGAGGAGATCGCCGCGATCCTCACGCGGATGCCGGCGTCCCGGCGGCAGGCCCTCATCGTCGCCATGAGGGAGTTCAACGAGGCGGCGGGCGAACCGCCCGCCCGCATCGCCTTCCCGCTCGGCTGGCCCGGCCCGTCCTCCTGACCACATCGCGCAGCCGTCCGGCCGCCATCACGCGCACGGCAGCCTGCGAGGGCGACCCCGTCAAGAAGAGGCCGGCCGGGCAGGGGGTCAGCAGCCGGAGTCGGCGCAGGCGCCGGGAATGACCCCGGGGGCTCCGTCGGCGCCCACAGGCACCTCGCCCTGGTCCTGGCTCGAACCGCCCTTCGAGACACCGCCCGTCTTGGACGAGCCGGTCCCGGCCCGGTCCGCGCCGGAGCCCTGCCGCCCGGAGGAGGAGCCGCCGCCCGAGGACCCGGCCGCGGCGCCCGCGCCGCCTCCGGCGGGCGCCTGGCCGCCACCGGAGCCGTCTCCGCCGGACCCCGTCGCGCTCTGGTCCCCCGCGCTCTGGTCCCCGGAGCCCTGATCCGCCGAGCCCTGCGAGTCCTGTCCGCCCTCCGCCCCGGCCTGGTCGCCGGTGCCGTCACCGGCGGAGCCGCCGTCCTGGGCGGGGGCCGACTGTTGCACGCCGCCCGCGGCGGGCGGGTCCGCCGGGCCCGAGCCGTCGCGCAGCGCGTAGCCCGCTCCCCCGGCGGCCAGTACGGCGACCAGGGCCGCGGCGGCGATGACGAGAGGCTTCCTGTTCTTGGTCGTGGCCGACGGCTCATCCCGGCTGGAGAGGATCTCCTGCCCGAAATGATCATCCTGGCTCGTCTGCGACGGGACGCGCCCTTGCATGTGAGACAACTCCCAGCGGTCGTTACGGGGGAAAGCTCCACGGCTTCCGCGGGTGGCTGCCCACATTAACCCCAGGAGTGAGCCAATCTCACAAAGAACCGCAAACAATCATGAATCTCCCAGGGTTTCCCCCGGTTCGATCGCACTGCGTACCAGGTCAGCGGCTGTGCGTCGCCGCGCTGTGGTAGTCGGTGTACGTGTAGGGGTTGTCGAGGATCTTCGTCTCGGGGATGTCCGGGTTCATCCCCTTCTGCCATGCCTCCTCACCCAGGGTCGAGCGCAGGTACTCGACCGTCCGCTCCACCTCGCGGCGGGCCGCGGCGAGGTCCACGCCGACCAGACGGTGCTCGTGCTTGACCACCCGGCCGTTCACGAGCACCGTGTGCACGTCGCCGCGCTGCGCCTGGAACGCGACGTGCCCGTAGGGGTTGAGCAGCGGGAACGACACGGGCGACGCGTCGTTCTTGATGAGCACGATGTCGGCTTTCCGGCCCGCTTCGATGCTGCCGAGGTCGTCGGCGCGGCCGATGGCGCGGGCGCCGCCGCGCGTCGCCCAGTCCACCACCTGGTCGGCGCGCAGGCTGCAGTGGGTGATCGTCTCCCCCCTGGCGTGCGCCTCCATGTGCTCCCGGGAGCGGTCGGCGCCGAGCGTGGTGCGCATCGCCGAGAACAGGTCACCGCTCCACCAGACGCTCGTGTCCATCGACAGCGAGACCGGGATGTCGTGCGCGCGGATGGCCCAGGTGGGCGGGTAGCCCTGGCCCGCGCTCTGCTCGCTCTCGGTGGAGACCGAGATCGAACCACCGGTGGCGGCGATGCGGTGATAGGAGTCCGCCGACAGCGAGGCTGCGTGGACGTAGACCGTCTCGGGCGTCATGAAGCCGTGCTCGTACATGAGCCGGATGCCGTCGTCGCTGGTCGCGCCCCACACGCCCGCGTGGGTCGTGACGGGGACGCCGAGGTCGCGGGCCGCCTCGAAGGCCGGCTTCTCGGGGAAGGCCGGGTCGCCGGTGACGTCGAAGGCGATCTGGAAGCCCAGCATGTCGTCGCCTGTGATGCGGCGGTCGACGAAGTCGCGGAACTCCGGCGCGCCGGTCCACTCGGCCGGCGGCGCCTGGATGTTGCCGTAGGCCAGCACGAACCGGCCGGGCACCGCCCGCAGAGCGTCGACGGCCGCGTCGGCGTGGTCGACGGTCCGCAGCCCGTGCGACCAGTCCACGACCGTCGTGACACCGGCGTCGATCGCCTCGATCGCGGCCAGCAGGTTGCCGGCGTGCACGTCCTCCGGCCGCCACAGCTTGCCGTACTCCAGGTAGTACCAGACGAAGTACTGCGTCAGCGTCCAGTCGGCGCCGTAGCCGCGCATCGCCGTCTGCCACATGTGGCGGTGAGTGTCGATCATGCCGGGCATGACGATGCCGCCGGTGGCGTCGACGACCACGGCGCCGTCCGGCGCGGGCAGGTCCGGCCCCACCTCCGCGATCCGGTCGCCGACGACGAGGACGTCGGTGCCCGGCAGCACACTGTGCCCGTCGTCCATCGGCAGCACCGTCCCGCCGCGCAGCAGCACGGGCCGTTCCGGCCCGAAATCGGTCGGCTCGTTCATCGTCGAACTCCTCACCCTCACATGGCCGAGCACGGCCGCATCCGGCGAACAGTTGTCCGCCATACGGTCAGTGCCGCATCCGCTGTTACTTTCCCGAGCGCCGTCCCCGCTGTCAACCATGCGTTTTCCCCTGCATCCTGCGACGAAGTAGCCGCCACCCCGTTTGACCAGAGAGACGCCTGTGCCAGAATCGGCGTCACGGACCGATGTCCGTTCAGCGGACACTGCAGTCACAGCAAGAAGGGGGAGCCGGATGACAGACACCGCGCCCGAGCGGGGAGGCGGGCCGCTGTCCGGCGTGCTGGTGGCCGACTTCTCGCGGGTCCTGGCCGGGCCGTACGCCACGATGCTGCTGGCCGACATGGGCGCCGAGGTCGTCAAGGTCGAAGGGCCCAGGGGAGACGACACCCGCACCTGGACGCCGCCCGTACGCGGCGACGTGTCCACGTACTACCTGGGGGTCAACCGGGGCAAACGCTCGATCGCGCTCGACCTGCGTGACGAGAAGGACGCCCGGGTGGCCCGGGAGCTGGCCCGCCGTGCCGACGTGCTGGTGGAGAACTTCAAGCCGGGCGGGCTCGCCAAGTACGGCCTCGACTACGCCTCGGTGAACGCGGCCAACCCCGGCGTGGTGTACGCCTCGATCAGCGGGTTCGGCTCGGGCGCGGGCCGTGACGTGCCCGGCTACGACCTCATGGTGCAGGCCATGTCGGGCCTGATGAGCCTCACCGGCGACCCGGAGGGACCGCCGTACCGCGCGGGGATCTCCGTCTTCGACGTGATGGCGGGCAACCACGCCGCCATCGGCGTCCTCGCCGCCCTGCGCCACCGCGACGCCACCGGGCAGGGCCAGCACGTCGAGGTCAACCTGCTGTCCTCGGCGCTGACCGGCCTGGTCAACCACAGCTCCGCGTACGTCGCCGGCGGCGTCGTCCCCTACCGCATGGGCAACGCCCACCCGAGCGTGTTCCCCTACGAGCCGCTGCCCACCGCCGACAACGACCTCATCGTCGCGGCCGGCAACGACGGCCAGTTCCGCAAGCTGTGCGAGGTGCTCGGCATCCCGGAGATCGCCGGCGACCCGCGCTTCGCGCGCAACGCCGACCGGACCGCGCGCCGCGAGGAGCTGCGGCCCATCCTGGTCGAGAGGCTGGCCACGCGCGGCGCGCTGGAGTGGTTCGAGCTGCTGGTCGCGGCGGGGGTGCCGTGCGGGCCGATCAACACCATCGACGGCGGGTTCGCCATGGCCGAGCGCTTCGGGCTCGACCCGGTCGTGGAGGTGGGCCAGGGCGACCGGGCCGTCCCGACCACCCGCCACCCGATCCGGTTCTCCGCGACCCCCGCCGCCTACCGGCTGCCGCCGCCGGAGCTGGACGAGCACGGAGACGAGCTGCGCGAATGGCTGACGCGGGAGGAGAACGAGGATGTCTGACCGGCCCGAGATGATCGAGCGGCCGTCGTACCCCACGGCCTTGGGAGCGTCCTCGCTCAGGTCGATCACCCTGCTCGGCTGCGACCTCGCCGAGGACGTGATGGGAAAGGTCGGGTTCGGCGAGCTCGCGTTCTGGCTCGCCGCCCAGCGGCGGCCCACGCCGGGTGAGACCCGGGTGTTCGAGGCCGTGCTCGCCGCGCTGGCCGACCACGGGTTCACCCCGACCGCGATCGTCACCCGGCTGACGTACCTGTCCGCGCCCGACTCGATCCAGGGCGCGCTCGCGGCCGGGCTGCTCGGCGGCGGGTCGCGCTTCCTCGGCGTGACCGAGGACTGCGGCCGGTTCCTGCACCAGGTGCTGACGGCCCACGAAGGGCCGCCGCCGTCCGACGACGCCGGCTGGGACGCCCTCGCCCTGGAGACCGTACGGGCCCGGCGGCAGGAGGGGCGCTTCATCCCCGGCCTCGGCCACCACGTGCACAAGGAGGGCGACCCCCGCACGCCCCGGCTGCTGCGAATCGCCGCCGAGGAGAACCTGGTCGGGCCGCACCTGTCGCTGTTCACCGCGATCGGCCGCGTGCATCCCGAGGTGCTGGGCAAGAAGCTGCCGCTCAACGGCGCGGGCGTGTGCGGCGCGGCGCTCGCCGACCTCGGCCTGCCGCTCGAACTGCTGCGCGGCTTCGCCCTGCTCGCCCGTACGGCCGGCCTGATCGGGCAGCTCGCCGAGGAGCTGCGCCGCCCGGTGGCGAACGAGATCTTCCTGTCGGTGGACCTCAACAACCGGTCCGTCGACCCCGAGCCCTACGCCCCTGACGCCACTGGAGGTTCGCATGGCTGAACTGGTCGCGGTGATCGCGTCCACCCATCACCCGTTCTACTACCGCGCCAGCACGGCCACCGGCGAGGACCGCCCGCCGTTCGCCGACGAGTGGGTGCGCAAGGTCGAGGCGTTCCGGGAGACGCTGACGAAGGCGCGGCCCGACGTGCTGGTCATGGTCGGCTCCGACCACTTCCACCAGCTCTGGCTCGACAACATGCCGCAGTTCCTCGTCGGCAAGGCGCCGTTCTACGACGCGAACTGGTACAACGAGGAACGCGAGTTCGGCCTGCCCCGGATGTTCTTCACCGGCCAGGAGGACCTGTCGGCGTACATCCTGCGGGAGGGCCTGGACGCGGGCTTCGACCTGGCCTTCTCCAACGAGCTGCGGATCGACCACTCGATCACCTGCCCGATCATCACGCTGCGGCCGCAGAACGACCTGCCGATCGTGCCGATCTACACCAACATCTTCGCCCCGCCGCTGCCGCGGCCGAAGCGGTTCGTGCAGCTCGGCCGCGCGATCCGGGAGCTGGTGGAGTCGTGGCCGGCCGACAGGCGGGTGGCCGTGATCGGCACCGGGCACCTGTCGCTGGAGCTCGGCGGGCCGCGCCAGTTCGGCCCGCACGGGCCCGACCCCGAGTTCGACCGCAGGGCGGTCGAGTGGATCTCCTCCGGCGACATCGAGGGGTGCCTGTCGGAGGTCACCCTCGACAGCCTGCACCTGCCCGGCAACGCCACCCACGGCTTCATGGACTTCATGCTGATGATGGGCGTGGCCGGCGAGGGCGCCAAGGCCGACTACGTCGACACCTACGACCTGTTCCACACCATGGAGGCCTACTTCACCTGGTACCCCAACGGAGGCGTGGCGTGAGCAAGTACCTGCTGAACAAGTTCCTGTTCACCGTGGACCGCGACCCCGGCCTGGTCGAGCGCTACCGCGAGGACCCCCGGGGCACGGTCGAGTGGTGGGAGGCCGAGTACGCCAACCGGCTGCTGAGCTGCCACGGCGGGGAGGCGTCCACCTGGCTGCGCTTCGAGGACGCCGAGCGCGAGGCCCTGGCCGGCCACGACTACCCGAAGCTGTTCGAGCTGGGCGCGCACCCCTTCCTCACGCTCACGCTGTTCATCGCGATGTTCGAGCGCGACCACGAGCCGCTGGGCTTCCAGACCGAGTACGCCCGGCGGCTGGCCCACATGGCCATGCCGTACCCCGACATCGCGACCTGATCGGACCTGCCCGCCGTCGAGAGCGGGCCGGGGCGGCGAGGCGCCGGGCAGGCCGTGCGGGGCGTGTCCGGCGGCGCTCGCCGATGACGACGAGCTTTCCCCAGATGTGCCACGACCAGACGTGCTTCGGCGAAAGGTGGACCATGCGAGCGGCACAGATCGTGGAACCCGGCAGGCCGCCGCTGGTGGCCGACCTGCCCGTGCCCGCCGCCGGGCCCGGCGAGACGCTGGTCGAGGTCGGCGCGGCGCCCGTCACGCCGCTCGACCTGCTGTGCGCGAGCGGCACGTCCTACTTCGGCCGGCCGCGCACGCCGTACGTGCCGGGGGTGCAGGGGGCCGGAATCGCGGACGGGCGGCCGGTGTGGTTCGCGACCTCGGCCGGGATGGCGCCCGGCGACGGCAGCATGGCGCAGGTGGCGGCCGTGCCCGCCCGCGACCTCGTCGAGCTGCCCGCCGCGGCCGATCCGGTCGCGGTCGCCGCGCTCGGGCTCTCGGCCGTCGCCGCGCACATGGCGCTGACCTGGCGCGGCGAGCTCGCCCCCGGCGAACAGGTGGTGGTGCTCGGCGCGGGCGGCGTGGTCGGGCAGGCCGCCGTACGGATCGCGCGCATCGCCGGCGCCCGCAGGGTCGTGGCGGGCGCCCGCTCCCCCGCCGCCGCGGAACGTGCCCGGCAGGCGGGCGCGGACGCCGTGGTGGCGCTCGACACCGGTGACGTCGTCACACTGGCGGCCCGCTTCGCCGAGGCCTGCGACGGGCCCGCCGACCTCGTGCTCGACCCGCTCTTCGGCGCGCCCGCGGCCGCCGCGGCACGCGCCCTGCGCCCCGGAGGCCGGTGGGTCAACCTCGGCTCCTCGGCGGACGAGACCTGCCCGATCGACTCCTCCACGCTGCGCGGCAGGTCGCTGCGGCTGCTGGGATACACCAACAACGAGCTGACCCCGGAGCAGCGGGCCGCCTCGATCGTGTTCGTGGCCGAGCAGGCCGCGGCCGGGCGGCTGTCCGTCGCCCACGAGCGCGTCCCGCTGGAGGAGGCCGCGGCCGCCTGGCAGCGCCAGGCCGCCGGCGCATCCTCGGGCAGAATAGTCCTCATCCCTGGGCGGCTCGCTGAGGAATGTCTGACGCTCTGACGGGCCGGGGAGCTCGACGGACAGGAGGCTGAGGTGGCCGGAACGACGCCGACCGAGACGACGGTGGCCGAGGTGATGGCCGAGCTGGCCGAACTCGATGACCCGAAGGCGCGCGAGGTGAACGAGAGACACGGTGACGATCACGGTGTGAACCTCGGCAAGCTGCGCGCGCTCGCCAAGCGGCTGAAGACGCAGCAGGAACTCGCGTGCCGGCTCTGGGAGACGGATGACACCGCGGCGCGACTGCTGGCGATCCTGATCTGCCGTCCGAAGGCGTTCGAGCGTGACGGGTTGGACGCCATGCTGCGCGAGGCGCGTACGCCCAAGGTGCATGACTGGCTCGTGAACTACGTGGTGAAGAAGAACCCGCACGCCGAAGAGCTGCGCCTGGCCTGGTCCGCCGATTCGGATCCGGTGGTCGCGAGTGCGGGCTGGGCGCTGACCACCGAACGCGTGACGAGGAAGCCGGAGGGCCTCGACCTCGCAGGGCTGCTCGACGTCATCGAGGCGGAGATGAAGAACGCACCGGATCGCCTGCAATGGGCGATGAACCACTGCCTGGCGCAGATCGGAATCGAGCACGCCGAGCACCGTGCCCGTGCGATCGACATCGGTGAGCGCCTGGAGGTGCTCAAGGACTACCCGACACCCCCGGGCTGCACCTCTCCGTTCGCGCCCGTCTGGATCACCGAGATGGTGCGCCGGCAGCACGCCGAGTAGGAAGGTTCGCACTCACGCCCGTGCCGCCACATCCCTCAGCTATGCCGTGACCTGCGGGACCGACTCGTAGAGCGCCCAGTCGGCGCTGATCGCCCCGGCCGTCGTGAGCAGCAGGGGCAGGTGCTCCCCGGTGAGCTTGTCCAGCGAGGTCTCGGCGGCGTGGCTGTTCACGTTGACCGCCGCGATGACCTTTCCCGAGCCGTCGCGCAGTGGCGCGGCCACCGACCGGATCCCGAGGGCGAGCTGCTCGTCGGTCAGCGCCCAGCCCTTCGCCCGCACCTCGCGCAACATCGCGTCGCGCTCCTGCCGGCCGGGCCGCCACCGCGGCTCGATGCCCGACCGGCTCGGCTCGGCCAGCACCCGCTCCAGCTCGTCCGGCGGCAGCGCGGCGAGCAGCACCTTGCCCAGGGACGTCTGCAGCGCCGGAAACCGCGTCCCGATCTGCACCGAGAGGGCGACGATCTTCGGTACGGCCACCCGGGCGACGTACACGATGTCGGACCCGTCGAGCTGGGCGATCGACGAGGACTCGTGCGTCTGGGCGACCAGCCGTTCCAGGTGCGGCCGGGCGACCTCCCACAGTCCCGTCGAGCGGACGTAGGAGACGCCGAGTTCGAGCACCCGCGGGGTGAGGGCGAAACCGCCCTGCTCCGCCCGGGCGTACCCCAGCTCCTGCAGCGTGAGCAGGATGCGCCGCGCGGTCGGCCGGGCCAGTCCGGTCGCGGCCGCCACCTCGGTCAGGGACATGACCGGATGCCCCGGCTGGAACGCCCTGATGACATCGAGGCCGCGCGCCAGCGCCTCGATGAAGTCGGGTCCGGTGTCGCCTCGTGCCATGAACGCCTCTTCCGCTCGAACTCGCCGAGTCAACTTTAGACCCTGTCGGCGTGCCGCTGTCCGCCTGACGGCGAGAGGAAGAACCCGGGATGCCCAGGTTCGCTCCGCCATTGCGTGACGCCCGGCAGCGGAAGCCTCTGACACGACCGCTCAGCGGACCCATGTCCGCTCCAGCGGCGGACGCCACGACAGTGCGGCGAGAAGTGTGTCCGGCCGCCTTCCCAGGGGACCGCGCGGCCTCGCGACCGGCAGGAGGCCCCGGAGGCATGACCGGCATCCGGCCGGGCACGTCTCCCGAGGCGGACGGCGAGCGGAGGGCGTCGCGGTCCGGTCACGCGGAGGGACTCGCGGCGGAACAGGCCCCGCGACTCCCGGCGTGCCTCCGCGTGCCGGGCCGCCGCTCCGCTCCGGCCCGATCACCGTGTCCGGACGAAAACGGAGGTGGTTGTGATGAGGGGACGCGTGCTGCCCTCGGCCCTGCTGGCGGCCGGTCTGCTGAGCGGCATGGGCGGGTACGGCGCCGCCGCCTTCGCCGGCACGCCGGCCCTGCCCGCCGCCCCGGCCGCCACGACGCCGGCGGCCGACCACAACGAGCATGACGTCATGTTCGCCCAGATGATGATCCCGCATCATCGTCAGGCGGTGGAGATGTCGAAGCTGGCCGAAAGCCGGGCGGCCGACGCCCGGGTCAAGCGGCTCGCCGAGCGGATCGAGGCCGCCCAGGCTGCCGAGATCCAGGCGATGAGCGGCTGGCTCACCGCCTGGGGCGAACGGGTGCCCGATGAGAGCGCCGCGCCGGCCCACCACGCCATGCCCGGCATGATGTCCCCCGAGGACATGCGGCGCCTCGAAGGCCTGTCCGGACGGCCCTTCGACCGGGCCTTCCTCACGATGATGATCCGGCACCACGAGGGCGCCGTGACCATGGCACGGGACGAACTGCGCGCCGGAGCGTACGAGCCGGCCCGGCGGATGGCGACGTCCGTCGTCTCCAGCCAGTCGGCCGAGATCAAGGAGATGAAGCGCCTCCTGGAGTGAGGCGGCCGCCGCCCGCCCGTCGCCCCTGCGACGCGGGCTCGCGGGAGATCACCGGGTGCGGCGCCTGCGGTGCCGTCCGCCGGAGGGCGCCGCCGCGGCCTTGACCCGGAGCCCGGTCACGGCGGTGGAGACCACCGCGAAGAGCAGACCGGCCGGCAGGACGGCGTCACCCGGCGACCACACGACGTCGGGAGACTGCCCCTGTTGCGCCGCCATGTTCCTGGTGGTCGGCCCGGCCGGACCCTGGACACTGGCGTTCACCGCGGCCACGGGCTGGACCGTCACCGGCGCCTTCGGCGTCGCCTTGACCTTGCGCGGCAGGCCGTACCCGACGATCTTGCTCTTGTCGCGCACCTTCCGCTTCAGCCAGACGCCGTCGACGTTGCCCTCGATGGTGTGGACCTTCCCGCCCACGACCTTCTCGACCACGCCGACGTGGTCGATGTCGCGGACGTTCTTGGTTCCCGACCAGTCGAAGAAGACCACGGCGCCCGGCTCGGGCTTGTCGCTCCAGGCGTGCTGCTTCTTGAACCACTTGGCGTGCCGCGTGGTCAGCGCGAACTCGCCGACGTGGTCCTGCACCCCGGCCCGGTTCGCCGCCCAGGAGACGAACATGTCGCACCAGGGTGCGGTCTTGAAGTCGGGGTCCTTGGCCACGTTGTCGGCGTACCATTCGCCGAACTTCGTATGTTTTCCCGCTCGTTCGCGGTAGCCCAGTTCCGGGCGGACGGCGTCGAGCAGCTGTCGAGCTATGGGATCGCTGGAAATCGGAGGCTCCTCATGGCGCGCTTCGAGACATGACGAACCGGCCCACCGGGCGTGACGGCATGACGGCATGACGGCATGGCCGTACGAGGGCACGGCCTCGCGGCGGGGCGGAATCAGAAACGGGAGATGTGGCAGCCCGTCACGGGCGCGCCATCACCCCGGAAGCCTGGAGACGTTCCAGGGCGGGCATGCGGTCCGTCGATGCGACGCGGACCGGATCGGCAGGTGGAGCCGACACTCCACGCGCTCTCCTCTCCTTGGCCGCCTACCGGGTTAGCTGACGGGTTCGGGCCAGGAGTAGCCCTACCGGATGGTCCGGATTCACCCCAAGAGACATGGGTCCCCGGTTCCCGGGATGGATGACGTCCGGGATTCGGCGGTCGCCGGTCGTCCTCGGGTTGAGGACCGCACACCGGCGCGACACGGGAAGCATAGTAGATAACAAGTAAGACACGGCCCAAAAACCGGCAAATGGCCCCATTCAGGCCGGTGTCGCGCGACACTTCCGCTGGTCCTCGCGGTCGCGGTCCGCCCTCGGTGAGATACGCCACACCCCCCGTACGGCACGCGCGCCCGGACGCCCGATCGGGTCAGAGCCGCCGCGCCCGGGCGCGGCGTCACTCGCCCGGGCGACAGTCCCGCACCCCGCCGCGCTCGCAGCGGCCCGACATCGCCTCCGCGGAAACTTAGTTAGCAAAAGAAACTACTATCGTGAGCTTCCGGACGCGGCCACGCCGCCGGCCGCGCGCGACACGATTCCAGGGAAGGACCCCAATGACCGACGCGATGTGGGCCGGCACGGTCGCCGTCACCGGACACGAAGGCGCCGATCTCGAGGCGTACGCCGCCCGGCCGCTCGATACCGGCCCTCACGGCGGGGTTGTGGTGATCCACCACCTGCCCGGGTACGACGAGGCCACCAAGGAGGTCGTGCGCAGGTTCGCCGCACACGGATACGCGGCCATCTGCCCCAACCTGTACTCCCGCGAGGGCGCCGGTGTCAGCCCGGACGACCAGGCCGCGGCGGCCCGGGCCAAGGGGGGCGTCCCGGACGAGCAGCTCGTCGGCGACGTCGCGGGCGCCGCGGCCTACCTCAAGGGCCTGGAGCACGCCAACGGCAGGATCGGTGTCATCGGCTACTGCTCCGGCGGCCGGCAGACGTTCCTGGCCGCCTGCTCGCTCCGGATCGACGCGGCCGTCGACTGTTACGGGGCCTTCGTGGTCACCGCGCCGCCCGCCGACTTCCCGCTCAAAGCCGAGCCGCTGATCTCCCGGGCCGCCGACCTGTCCTGCCCGCTGCTCGGGCTCTTCGGCGCGGACGACAGGTTCCCCTCGCCGGACGAGGTCGCGGTGCTCGACGCCGAGCTGACGAGACTCGGCAAGGAACACGAGTTCCACGTCTACCCGGACGCCGGCCACGCGTTCTTCTCCGTGGACCGGCCGAACTACCGACCCGCCGCCGCGGTGGAGGGCTGGAAGAAGATCTTCGGTTTCTTCGGCCGCCACCTCGCCGCCTGAGGAGGACCACATGTGCACCTATCTCACCGAGAAGATCCGGATCGACGGCGCCGCCAAGGGAGCGTCGGGCTGGTTCACGGTCACCGACGGCATGGTCTACGTCGACCATCCCTACCATGCCTGCCAGGAGCACACGGTGAACATCGACTTCACCAACCCGGCCGAGGGCCCGTCGGCCCGGGTCGCGATCGAGCTCACCGAGGAGGCGGCGCTCGCCCTGGTCGACGCGATCCACAAGGCCCTGGCCGCGGCGCCGCCCGGGCTCGCCTCCGCCGCCCGCGGGTCCGCCCCCGCCTGACCGCGCCGTGCGGCACCGGCGGCGGGCCCGGAGGCCCGCCCCCGCCTGACCGCGCCGTGCGAGCCGCCCGCCGGAGGATTTCCGGGCAGCGACCGGCCCCGGACGGGTCACTCGTCGAGCGACATGTACAGGCGGGTGCCCCACGGCCGGTATCCGACGCGTTCGTAGACGCGCCGCGACCCCTCGCCGCCGTACTCGAGCCACACCGACCGCGCGCCTCGGGCGAACATCTCGGCGGTCAGCGCGGCGGTGACCGCGGCGGCGACGCCTCGGCCGCGGAAGGCCGGGCGCGTGCCGACACCGGCGAGTTCCGACGTGCTGACGGCGGGGGCGGAGCAGGTGGCCGCACCGGCGCAGCCGCCGTCCTGCGCCCGGACGAACCGCACCGCGCCGCCGCTCTCCTCCAGGCGGCGCAGCCGGGCCGCGCCTTCCGGCGAGGCGGCGAACCCGGCGCCGAACGCCTCGGACAGGGCGGCGTCGATCGACAGGTAGTCCTGGTCCGCGACCGGCGTCTCCACCGGGGGACCGCCGTCGCTCCGCGGCGTCAGCGTGTCCGGGGTGCAGACGAGGTAGTCGTGCACCGCCTCCACGCCGAAGCCCGCCTGTGTGAGCGCGGGCTCCACGCCGGGCGCGGCGTCCGGCGCGAACTCGAGCCGGGGCCCCAGCCCGCGCTCGTGGAACGCCCTGACCAGCGCCGCGACGTCCCGCGCGGACGGCCGGGCTCCGGGCAGGGGGGTGGCGTAGTTGACGTACGGGCTGCGGGTTCCGGGATCGAACCCGGCGACGAAACCGCCGGTCTCGACGACCTCGGGGCGGCGGCGAAGGTTGGCCACGGCAAAGCTCTGGACATCGATGTCCACGGTGATTGGACCTCACGTTGATGACGAAGTGGAGCGCGCTCCCGCCACGTCGAGCGGGCGATGAGCCGCGCGGGGGCCGTCCCCGTCGGGGACGCGGACGGTGCGCAGGGCACCGCGGCGTGGGGTCGCCGTGAAACGGTGATGGCACTGCCTACGCCGGTGCCGCCGGGTGGCGGACCGCTCAGTGCCGGCGGCGGCCGCTGCGGGTCGCCGAAGCCATGGCCTCAGTCCTTCGTCTGTACGCGTGCTGTGAAGCGGTCGTACCCTCCCACGCGTCCGCGCGCGGCCGCAACCGGTTATCCCGCCGCCTTCGTACGACCGGCCAGGACGCGTACGCGCGCCCGATGACGGGAAACCACGGGTACGCGGCCTGGCCTGACGGCGGCTACCACTGGCCGCCCGGTGCGCCGACCCCCCGTCGTCGGCCGCCACTCTCGTGCTGCCGGTAGTTCGCGGCGAACGCCAGCGCGCCGAGGCCGAACAGGAAGATGATCGCTCCGGTGACCACGTTGTCCCAGATGGTCGCGGTGGTGGCCGGTTGGCCGCGGATCACCCACGGCGCGATGATCGTCCAGACGCCCAGCACCGGCACCACCCAGCTCACGCCGTACGTGCGGCCGAACGCGGACGCGCAGCTCAGCGCGAGCGCCGCGACCGTCAGCCCGATGATCAGGTTGTTGATCGCCAGGCCGCCGAACCCGGCGAAGCCCACGACCCACGGCGAGATGGCGAGATAGAGCCCGGCGAGGAACGTCACTCCGTCCATGACCTGCGCGGGCACGGTCGACCCCGCGCGATCGTACGTCTGGCGCAGCTCCGTCGCGTCCGGGCGTCGTGCCAGACCTGGTTGCACCATGGTGCGTCACCTCTTTCCCCCGACAGGGCCACGGTCGCGGGTTTCCCCGGACCCGCGCGGCCCTCACTTGCATCATGCAACGCGGCAGGTGGCCTGGGGTAGGTCGCGAGACGCGCGGGAAACAGATGGACGACATCTGTCAGGCAGATGGACCCGGCGCCGCCAGAGCCTGGGCCGCGTTGACGACGGAGACGTGGCTGTAGGCCTGGGGGAAGTTGCCGACCTGCCGCCCGCGGCCGACGTCGTACTCCTCCGACAGCAGGCCGACGTCGTTGCGCAGGGACAGCAGGCGCTCGAACAGGCGCCGCGCCCGTTCGCGGCGGCCGAGCAGGGCGAGGGCGTGGGCGAGCCAGAAGGAGCAGGCGACGAAGACGCCCTCGCCGCCCGGCAGTCCGTCCACGTCGTCGGCCTCGGGCCGGTACCGCAGGACGAGGCCGTCCTCGGTCAGTTCGCGGCACACGGCGTCGACCGTGCCCGCGACGCGGGGATCGTCCACCGGAAGGAAGCCGAGCCGGGGAATCAGCAGCAGAGCCGCGTCGAGGCCCTTGGACCCGTAGAACTGGGTGAAGGTGTTCCGGTCGGCGTCGTAGCCGTGCGCGCACACGTCCCGGTGGATCTCCTCGCGCAGGGCGCGCCAACGGCCGGCCGGGCCGTCGAGGCCCTGCTTCTCGACGGAGCGGACCATCCGGTCCGCCGCCACCCAGGCGAAGACCTTGGAGTGGACGAAGTCGCGGCGCGGGCCGCGCACCTCCCAGAGCCCGTTGTCGGGCTCACGCCACGCCCCCTCCAGATAGTCCATGAGCGCGCACTGCAGCTCCCAGGCCTCCTCGTCCGGCCGCAGGCCCGACTCCTTGGCCTGGTAGAGGCAGTCGATCACCTCGCCGTACACGTCGAGCTGGAACTGGCCGGAGGCGTCGTTGCCGATCCGCACCGGCCGCGACCCCTCGTATCCCGGCAGCCAGTCGAGAGTCCACTCGGGCATGTGCCTGCTGCCGTCGACCGTGTACATGATCTGCAGGTCGGCGGGGTCCCCCGCGACGGCCCGCAGCAGCCAGTCACGCCACGCCGTCGCCTCGTCGGCGTATCCCGCGTCCATCAGCGCCCGGAGAGTGAACGAGGCGTCGCGCAGCCAGCTGTAGCGGTAGTCCCAGTTGCGCGGGCCCCCGATCCGCTCCGGCAGCGACGTCGTGGGCGCCGCGACGACGCCGCCGGTGGGGGCGTACGTGAGGGCCTTGAGCGCGAGGAGGCTGCTGCCCACGGCCTCGCCGTAATCCCCCCGATAGCGGCAGCCGCCGAGCCACCGCCTCCAGAGCCGGTCGGTGGCGGCCAGTTCCCCGGCCGCCTCCAGCCGCCGCGGCCGGTCCCGCCACGACTGCTGCCAGGTGAGCACGAACGGCACCCGGTCTCCCGCGGCGACGGCGAACGACGCGGTCGTCCCGCGAAGGCGGGAGTCGTGGGTGAGCTCGACGGGCGTCTGGAGCCAGGCGGCGTTGGGACCGGCGATCACCGCCACCTCTCCCTCGCGGTGCCGCACCCAGGGGATCACGGCCCCGTATTCGAAGCGCAGCAGCAGTTCCGTGCGCATCTCCACCCGGCCCCGCACGCCCTCCACCACCCGCACGAGGTCGGGCGCCTCGCCGCGCGGCGGCATGAAGTCGACGACCCGGACACACCCGCCGGGCGTGTCCCAGGTCGTCTCCAGGACCAGCGCGCCGTCGCGGTAGCGGCGCCCGGTGCACGTCCCGCCCCCGGCGGGGGCCAGCAGCCAGCGGCCCGCCGGGTGGCCGCCCAGGAGCGCCGCGAAGCAGGATCCGGAGTCGAAGCGCGGCAGGCACAGCCAGTCGACCGAGCCGTCGCGTCCGACCAGGGCGGCCGTGTGCATGTCGCCGATGAGCGCGTAGTCCTCGATGCGCATCGTCCTGCCTCGTGATCCCGTGAGGACGTACCCGGCCTTCACGGGCCGAATCCGGCAGGGGCGTCAGGCGCGGCCGAGGACGTACCGCTCGACGAACTCGTTGGCGAACGCGCCCCGGGGGTCGAAGTGCCGCGCCAGCGCCGCGAAGTCGTACAGGCGCTCGTAGCGGGAGCGCACGACGTCGGGCGGGAGGGTGAAGAGCTTGCCCCAGTGGGGCCGCGCGCCGAACGGCGCGAGACGCTCCTCGATCGCGGTGAGCACGGGCGTCACGGCGGCGGGGTCCTTGATCCAGGTGAAGTGGAAGGCCACCGTGTCGCGGCCCTGGCTCGGGCTCAGCCACAGGTCGTCCGCGGCGATCGTACGGATCTCGGAGATCTGCAGCACCGGGGCGATGCGGTCGCGGATCTCGTCGAGGGCGCGGAACGCCTCGGCCGCGTGCCGCCGGGGCACCATGTACTCCGCCTGGAGCTCCTCCCCGCTGCTGGGGGTGAAGTCGGGCCGGAAGTGCGGCAGCCGCTCGAACCAGGGGCCGGGGACGCCCATCTGGGCCGTGCAGTGCACCGCGGACATGCCCGGCACGGGGTGCCTCGGGCCGTCGGCCGGCGTCGCCCCGAAGAAGCCGCCGCCCGGCTCGGCGCCGTGCAGGCCCCCGGCGGCCGTGGCCCCCTCCAGGCCGCCCGCGGCCGCGTCCCCCGCGAGCCCGCTCACCGCCGCCGCCTCGGCGAGATCCGCGTCGGCCGCGCCGGCCCGCTCCTTCACCCAGACCTGGTTGATGCGGGAGGTACGCCAGTCGGTGAACAGGCTGACGCTGTAGGCGGCGGACACGACGGCGTCGAACTGCCCGTCCAGCACCTCGGCCGGCAGGCCCTCGTACACGCGCTGGCGGACGTCGAACGACGGCACGACGTCCAGCGTCATGGCGACGACGGCGCCGAGGGCGCCCAGTGCGACGACGGCCCCGGGGAAGCGGTCGCCGTCCGTGTCGCGGTCCAGCGTGACGAGGTCGCCGTCCGCGGTCACCATCTCGATCGCGCGTACGGACGTGGCGAGACCGCCGTTGGCGTCGCCCGAGCCGTGGGTGCCGGTCGCGCAGGAGCCCGCGACCGAGATGTGCGGCAGGGACGCGAGGTTGGGCAGGGCGTAGCCCTTGTCGTGCAGGCGGCGGCCCAGCTCGCCGTACCGGACGCTCGCGGCGACCCGGACCGTCGAGGACGCGCTGTCGATCTCGATCTCCGGGGGCAGCGCGTCCAGCGAGACCAGCAGGCCCGGGGAGTCGGCGATGCGGTTGAAGGAGTGGCCGCTGCCCAGCACGCGGATCTTCTCGCCACGCGCCACCAGGCCGCGCACCTCCTCCACGGAGGAGGGCCGCTCGACCGCCTCGGCCCGGAAGGTGATGTTGCCCGCCCAGTTTGTCACTGTATGAGTCACGAAAGAGTTCTACCGGACCAAGGGCCGCATGGTCGCCCCTCCCCCGCCGCGTCACGAGGCGGGGGGCGTACGGTCAGGCGCCGTGGCCGGGCAGGGCGGCGAGGTACCAGTCGACGATCTTGAGCCGCTCGTCGGCCATCCTGGCCTCCACCTCGGCCTGGGTCTTCGGCGCGCCCAGCAGCACGTCGTCGCCCGGCCGCCAGTTCGCCGGGCAGGAGACGCCGTCGCGGTCGGCCGTCCGCAGCGCGTCCACGAGCCTGAGGATCTCGGGAACCATCCGCCCCGCGTTCATCGGGTAGTAGAGGATCGCGCGGACCACCGACTCCGGGTCGATCACGAACACCGCGCGGACCGCCGCGGTCGCCGACGCGTTCGGGTGGAGCATGCCGTACGCGCGGGACACCCGCGTGTCGAGGTCGGCGATGATCGGGAAGGGGATCTTCACCCCGAGCTTGTCCTCGATCGCCCGGATCCAGGCCAGATGGCTGTGCACGGAGTCGACCGAGTTGCCGAGCAGGGCGACCTCGCGGGCGGCGAACTCCTGCGCGAGCTCGGCGAACGCGACGAACTCGGTGGTGCACACCGGGGTGAAGTCGGCCGGGTGGCTGAACAGCACGAGCCACCGCCCGGCGTAGTCGGCGAGCCGGACCGGCCCGTGCGTGCTGTCGGCCTCGAAGTCGGGCGCCCGGTCGCCGATGAGCGGCAGCCGGGTGGCGGGTTCCACCGCAGGGGTCACGGCAGGGGTCACGGCAGAGGTCATGGTCGCTTCCTTTCCGCGCGCGCCGCGGCGTCCCACCGCGACATGCACCGCGTCGTCCACCGCGTCGTCCACCGCGTCGTCCACCGCGTCGTCCACCGCGTCGTCCATCGCGTCGTCCATCGGAGCCCGTACCCACGAGGACCGGTGGCGACCACGGTCCGGATCGCCCGGATTCGGTAATGCCGCTCCGCCGAGCAGCGGGGAATGAAGGCGGGACGGGAAGGGGGACGTCATGCCGGTTACCGAGGTCAGCCATCCACTGTTCGCCCGCTTCTACACGTGGTTCAGCGGGGTGCTCGACCGGCACGGCATGGCCGCACAGCGCGAGGCGCTGGTGGCCGGGCTGTCGGGCCGGGTGATCGAGGTCGGCGCGGGCAACGGGCTCAACTTCTCCTGCTATCCGCCGTCCGTCACGGGTGTGCTGGCCGTCGAGCCCGAACCGCGGCTGCGCGCGGCAGCGCTCGACGCCGCCCGCCGGTCGCCGGTGCGGATCGAGGTCGTCTGCGGCCTGGCCGGCCGGCTGCCCGCCGCGAGCGGCGAGTTCGACGCGGCGGTGGTGTCGTTCGTGCTGTGCTCGCTGCCCGATCCGGTGGCCGGGCTGCGGGAGATCCGCCGCGTGCTGGCCCCGGAAGGGCGGCTTCGCTTCCTCGAACACGTCCGCGCCGCCCCCGGCGGCTGGGCCAGGGCGCAGGACCTGCTGGACGCGACCGTGTGGCCGCGCCTGACCGGAGGCTGCCACACGGGCCGCGACAGCGTGGCGGCCGTCGAGGCGGCCGGATTCACCGTCGGGCCGCTGGAGCGCTTCGTCTTCCCCGGGCGCGTCCGCAGCCCCATCTCCTTCTGCGTACGCGGCGAGGCCCGGCCCTGAGGCCCGGCCGGGTCGAAGGGCTCAGCGGGAGTCCGGGCGGCTCGCGAGGGCGTCGTACCGGCGGAACGCGGGCACGGCGAAGCCGGCCAGCAGGACGAGCACGGCGCACACCAGGCCGCCGCCCGCCCAGGAGGGCACGAGTCCGAAGGCGTCCGCGGTCGCGCCCGCCCGCAGGTCGCCCAGGCGGGGCCCGCCCGCGACGACGACCATGAACACCCCCTGCAGGCGTCCGCGCATCTCGTCGGGCGCGTAGGTCTGCAGGATCGTCTGCCGCCACACGGCGGAGGCGAGGTCGGTCGCGCCGCCGATCGCCAGCAGCGCCACGACCAGCCACAACGGCTGCGCCAGCGCCGCCGCGGCCACCGTGACGCCCCACAGGGCGATCACGAGCGTGAGCGCCACCCCCTGCCGGCGCACCCGGCCGACCCAGCCGGAGAACACCCCGGCGACGACCGCGCCGATCGCGATGCTCGCCGACAGCCAGCCGAACGCCACCGCCGATCCGCCGAAACGCTCCGCCGTCATCTCGGGGAACAGCGCCCTCGGCATCGCGAACGCCATGGCGATGATGTCCACCACGAACGACATGAGCACGACGGGCCTGCTCACCACGTACGCGAGCCCGTCGACGACCGACCTCAGGCCCGGCCGGGAGATCTCGCCGACGGGTGCCAGCGCCGGCAGCCGTACGGCCGCGTAGAAGCCGGCGCCGAACAGGACGGCGTCGATGAAGTACGCGGTGGCGTAACCGCCCTTGGCGAGCACCACGCCGGCCAGCAGCGGCCCGACCACCGTGCCGATGCTGCTGACGAGGAAGTTGAGCGTGTTGGCCGCGGGGACCCGCTCGGTGGGCACGATGCGGGGGATGATCGCCCCGCGCGTCGCCGAGGTCACGGCGAAGCCGATCGACTGCAGGGCGATGACGGCGAGGATGAGGTGGACGCTGCCGATCCCCGACCAGGCGTGCACCAGCAGGGCGGCGGTGGACAGCCAGGCCACCACCGAACCGGCCAGCAGGAGCCGGCGGCGGTCCACCGCGTCGGCGACCGCACCGCCCCACAGGCCGAAGACGACCAGCGGGACGAGGCTGACGGGCCCGAGCAGGCCCACCCACAGGGACGACCCGGTGAGGCTGTACACCTGCCCGCTCACTGCCACCGAGGTGAGCTGGAAGCCGATGAACGAGACGCCCTGCCCCACCAGCAGCCGCCGGTACGCGGGAATGCTCAGAGGGCGGGTGTCGAGGGTGACGCGCCTCAGGACTGCCTGTACCCCCGCCACCCGCTACCTCACCGATCTGGGCATATCGAACATTTCGCGTACTTTACTCCGGCCGTCCGCGCGACCCGCAGCAGGCTGGGTGCCGCTTTTCGCCGGGCGCGGCACCGCCTTCCGGGGGCGACGGACCGCGAGCCGGGCCGAGTGGGCGGCCGAGTACGTGGGCTGAAAGTTTCGGCGAGAACGGCGATACCGGACGCCTGCCGTCCGGCGAGCGCGGCCTCGTGACCACGGATGTCCCGAGGCTTTCGCGGCAACCCGTTCGTGCCCGCACGGTCCCGACGTTGGCCGAAATTTCTATCGGGTATCCGAAACTTCAGGCGGCGAGCGGCGCCGTGCTCCCCCGGACGACGAGGCTGGTGGTGAGTTCCAGGCGGTTCTGCGGCGGGGTCTCCCCGCGGGCGAGGGCGACCACCATGGTCGTGGCGGCGGCGGCCATCTCGGTGAGCGGCTGGCGCACCGTGGTCAGCGCGGGGATGAGCCACTGCGCCATCGGCACGTCGTCGAAGCCGACCACGCTCAGGTCGCCCGGGATGCGCACCCCCATCTCGTGGGCCGCCTGGTACACGCCCATGGCCTGGGCGTCGTTGAAGGCGAACACGGCGGTCGGAGGCCGGGGCATGGCGAGCAGGGAACGGGCGTGCGCCAGGCCGTCCTCCACGCTGAAGTCGCCCTGCCGGACGAGCGCCGGGTCCGTCGGCACGCCCGCGGCGTCCATCGCCGCGCGGAACCCGTCGAGCCGCGCGCGGCTGGACAGGGCGTGGGCGGGGCCGGTGATGAGGGCGATGCGCCGGTGCCCCAGCTCCAGCAGGTGCCGCGCGGCCGACAGGCCGCCGCTCCAGTTGCCGGCCCCCACCGAGGGCAGCTCGTGCCCGGGGTCGCCGGTGGGATCGACCAGCACCAGGGGGATGTCACGCGTCCTGAGCTGCTCGCGCTGGGCCCCGGTGAGACCGGAGAAGACCACGATCACGCCGCAGGGGCGGCGGCCGATGACGCCCTCGATCCAGCCCCTGGCGGGAGGCCGGTGGTCCTGCAGCTCGGAGACCACCACCGCCAGGTCGTGCTCGCGCGCCACCTGCTCGACCCCCTTGATGACCTCCATCGCGTACGCGCCCTCCAGCTCGTGGAAGACGAGTTCGACGAGAGGGGCCGCGGTGGGGCGCTTCTTCTGCCGGCGGTATCCGTGCTCGCGGATGAGGTCCTCGACCAGGGCGCGGGTCTCGGGGGCGACCTCGGACCTGCCGTTGACGACCTTGGAGACGGTCGCGGGGGACACCCCCGCCAGCTCGGCGATCTGGGCGATGGTCAGCGGCCGGGAGGGCGTGCGTTCCGGAGGTGTCGGCTCCCTGGTCGTCGTCATGGCCGCAGTTTAGCGCCCATTTTCGGTCACTCACCCGAATGTTTCGGATATCTCCCGTCCGATTCCTTGACGCGCTCCAGCGCATCGACCTAGAGTCCACATAAACTATCGGTCCTAATCTGGAAACTTTCGGTCTTCCGGCCCCCCGCGGTGGATCGACAAGCAAGGGATGTCATGACATTCGTAGACGCGCCGGGCATCGCGCCCTGGCGGGACGCCGAGCGGCCTCTCGACGAGCGCGTGGAGGCGCTGCTGGCCGAGATGACGCTGGAGGAGAAGGTCGCCCAGCTCGGTTCGGTCTGGGTCGACATCTCGACCGCCGGATCCCAGGCGGCGTCGGGCAACGTCGCCCCGTTGCAGGACCTGTTCATGAAGGACGGCGCGAACCTCGACGACCGGATCCGCGGCGGAGTCGGTCACCTGACCCGCGTGTACGGCACGGCGCCGGTGAGCCCTGCCGAGGGCGCGGCCGGGCTGCGCTCGCTGCAGGAGCAGGTGGTGGCGGCCAACCGGTTCGGCATCCCCGCCATCGCGCACGAGGAGTGCCTGACCGGGTTCGCCACGTACGGCGCGACCGCCTATCCCACGCCGCTGGCCTGGGCCGCGACCTTCGACCCCGCGCTCGTGGAGCGGATGGCCCGGGCCATCGGGGACGACCTGCGGGCCGTCGGCGTCCACCAGGGCCTGTCCCCCGTCCTCGACGTGGTACGCGACTACCGGTGGGGCCGGGTCGAGGAGTCGCTCGGCGAGGACCCCTACCTCGTCGGCCAGATCGGCGCGGCGTACGTGCGCGGCCTCGAGGAGGCCGGGATCATCGCGACGCTCAAGCACTTCGCCGGCTACGCCGCCTCCCGGGCGGGCCGCAACCACGCGCCGGTCAGCATCGGCCCCCGGGAGATGGCCGACGTCATCCTCCCGCCGTTCGAGACGGCGATCCGCGAGGGCGGCGCCCGGTCGGTCATGAACTCCTACACCGACATCGACGGCGTCCCCGTCGCCGCCAATGCCGACCTGCTACGGCGCGTGCTGCGCGACCAGTGGGGCTTCGACGGCACGGTCGTGGCCGACTACTGGGCGGTGCCGTTCCTCGCCATGAACCACCACGTCGCCGAGGACGAGGCGCACGCCGGCGCCATCGCGCTGCGCGCGGGCATCGACGTGGAGCTGCCGGAGACGGTCGGCTACGGCGAGCGCATGGTCGAGCAGGTGCGGGCGGGCCACGTGGCGGAGTCGCTGGTCGACGAGGCGGTCCGCCGGGTGCTGGTGCAGAAGATCGAGCTGGGCCTGCTGGACGGCGGGCCGCTCGTGCCCGAGGGCGCCGGCGACGTCGACCTGGACGGCCCCCGCAACCGCGACCTGGCCCGCACGGTCGCCGAGCGGTCCGTCGTGCTGCTGAGCAACCCCGCCGGCGTGCTGCCGCTGGCCGCCGGGACGGCCGCCCGGATCGCCGTCGTCGGCCCGTGCGCCGACGACCCGCAGACCCTGCTCGGCTGCTACGCCTTCCCGAACCACGTGCTCGACCGCTTCCCCGACCACGGCATGGGCCTGCCCATCGCCCCCGTCCTCGACGGCCTGCGGGCCGAGTTCCCCGCCGCCGACCTGCGGTTCGCGCGGGGCGCGGACGTGTCGGGCGACGACACCTCGGGCATCGCCGAGGCCGCCGCGCTGGCCGCGGAGTCCGACCTCGTGCTGCTGTTCGTCGGCGACCGGGCCGGACTGTTCGGCAACGGCACCTCCGGCGAGGGCTGCGACGCCGACCACCTCGGCCTCCCCGGCGTCCAGGGCGAACTGGCCGAGGCGGTCCTGGCCACCGGCACGCCGGTCGTGCTGGTCGTCGTGTCCGGCCGTCCGTACGCGGTGGGCCCCTACGCCGGCCGCGCCGCCGCCGCGCTCCAGGCGTTCCTGCCGGGCGTGGAGGGAAGCGCGGCGATCGCGGGGGTGCTCAGCGGCCGGATCGAGCCCTCGGGCCGCCTGCCCGTCCAGATCCCCGGCTCCCCGTTCGTCAACCCCTCCACGTATCTGCAGCCGCCCCTGGGGCTGCGGACGGACGGCATCTCCGTGTCCGACCCGACCCCGGCGTTCCCCTTCGGCCACGGCCTGTCGTACACGACGGTCCGGTACGACGCGCTGACGACCTCCGCGGAGCGGTGCCCCACGGACGGCACGGTCGAGGCGCGGGTGACCGTCACCAACACCGGCTCCAGGGCGGCGGAGGAGGTCGTGCAGCTGTACGCCACCGACCCGGTGGCGCTGGTGGCCCGGCCCGTCGCGCAGCTCGTGGGCTTCGCCCGGGTGCCGCTCGCGCCCGGCGAGACCCGCGAGGTGGTCTTCGACGTGCCGGCCGACGCCTTCTCCTACACCGGCCCCGACCTGCGCCGGATCGTCGAGCCGGGCGCGATCGCGCTCACCGCGGGCCCGTCCGCCGCCGAGCGCCCGCTGCGCGCCGAGATCCTGCTGACCGGCGACACCGTCGTGCTCGGCCGGGCGCGGCGGCTCACCACGCACGCGCGGACGCCCGAACCGGCCTCCTGACCGTGACAGGCGGCAGACGGGCGGCAGGCCGTCCGCCTGCCGGATTCCCCTGCCCGGAGCACGCGCCGTTGCTCCTTCTGTGTAAGACGATGTGAATCACCCCCGTGGAAGGAGCCTCCCCGTTGGCCCGGACCGACTTCGGCGCGCTCGCACTGGACGCGCTCACGCTTGAGCAGAAGGCCGCGCTGCTGTCGGGCCGGGACTTCTGGACGACCAAGCCGCTGGAGCAGGCGGGGATCCCCTCCATCGCCCTGTGCGACGGGCCGCACGGCGTCCGCCGGGAGGCCGGCGGCTCCGACCATCTCGGCATCAACGACAGCATGCCCGCCACCTGCTTCCCGCCCGCCGTCGCGGTCGGGTCGAGCTGGGACCCCGAGGTGGCCGCCCGGATCGGCGCGGCGGTCGGCCGGGAGGGCCGGGCCCTCGGCGTCGCCGTCGTGCTGGGCCCCGGCGTGAACATCAAGCGGTCGCCGCTGTGCGGGCGCAACTTCGAGTACTACTCCGAGGACCCCCTGCTGTCGGGCGTCCTGGGGGCGGCGCACGTCGCCGCGCTGCAGGCCGAGGGGCCGGGCGCGTCGGTCAAGCACTTCGCCGCCAACAACCAGGAGACCGAGCGCATGCGGGTCAGCGCCGACGTGGACGAGCGCACCCTGCGTGAGATCTACTTCCCCGCGTTCGAGCGCGTGGTCACCGAGGCCAGGCCGGCCACCGTCATGTGCTCCTACAACCGCGTCAACGGGGTCTACGCCTCCCAGAACCGGTGGCTGCTCACCGACGTCCTGCGCCGCGAGTGGGGCTTCTCCGGCGTCGTCGTCTCCGACTGGGGCGCCGTCCAGGACCGGGCCGCCGCGCTGGCCGCCGGGCTCGACCTGGAGATGCCGGGCACCGGCGGCGCGGGCGACCGGCGCGTCGTGGAGGCCGTCCGCGCGGGCGAGCTCGACGAGGCCGTGGTGGACGCGAGCGTGCGCCGCGTCGTCGCCCTCACCGCACGCCACAGCGGCGTGTCCGGCGCGTTCGACGCCGACGCCCACCACGCGCTCGCGCGTGAGCTCGCCGCCGAGTGCGCCGTGCTGCTCAAGAACGAGGGCGGCACGCTCCCCCTCCCGGCGGACACCCGCATCGCCGTGATCGGCGAGTTCGCGGTCAGGCCCCGGTTCCAGGGCGGCGGCAGCTCCCACATCAACGCGACCCGGGTCGACGCGGCGCTCGACGCGATCCGCGCCCACGCCCCGGACGCCGCCTACGCCCAGGGGTTCTCGCTGGACGGAACGGGCGACGACCGGGAACTCCGCGAGGCGGCGGCCGAGGCCGCGGCGGCCGCCGACGTCGCCGTCGTCTTCGCCGGCCTCAGCGAGCGGGAGGAGTCCGAGGGGTTCGACCGGGAGACCATCGACCTGCCCGCCGTCCAGGTCGAGCTGATCCGCGCCGTCGCCGCCGCGGCCCGCCGTACGGTCGTCGTCCTGTCCAACGGCGGCGTCGTCTCGCTGGAGGGCTGGCACGACGACGTGGACGCCGTCCTCGAAGGCTGGCTGCTCGGCCAGGCGGGCGGCTCCGCCGTCGCCGACCTCCTGTTCGGTGTCGTCAACCCCTCCGGGCGCCTCGCCGAGAGCATCCCGTTCCGGCTGCAGGACACGCCGAGCTACCTCAACTTCCCCGGCGAGGCCGGGCACGTGCGCTACGGCGAGGGCGTCATGGTGGGCTACCGCTACCACGAGACGGCCGAGCGGCCCGTGCGTTACCCGTTCGGCCACGGGCTGAGCTACACGACGTTCGCGACCAGCGGCCTCAGGGTCGTGCGTACGGGCGACTACACGGCGACCGTCACCGTGACGGTGACCAACACCGGCGGCCGGGCGGGCAAGCACGTCGTGCAGGTCTACGTCGCCACCACCGCGGGTCCCGTGCGGCGGCCGGCCCGGGAGCTGCGGGCCTTCACGAAGGTCGCGCTCGCCCCCGGCGAGTCGCGCACGGTCACCCTCCTCCTCGGCCGGCGGGCGTTCGCCTACTACGACGTCCCGCTCGGCCGGTGGGTGGTGGCGCCGGGCGACTACACGATCCAGATCGGCGAGAACGCCTCGTCCGTCGTGGCCGAGACGACTATCGGCCTCGACGGCGACGCCGCCGTCCCCGTGGTGTCGCTCGACTCGACGCTCGGCGAGTGGCTGTCCCATCCGCACGCCGGGCCGGCTCTCCTCAAGGTCCTGACCGCCGGGAGGAGCGAACGGCCCGCGGAGCACGACGCCGACGGGCTGCGGATGGCCTCGTCGATGCCGATGGGACGGTTCCTGACCTTCGCCGGCATCGACCTCCCTCGCGAGACCCTGCGGGAGCTGGTGCGCCTGGGCGGGCCTGCGGCCTGACCCGCCGGATCGTCTTGGGATATACAACGCGCCGCTTCGCACCGCGTGACGGACCCCGCGCGCCGACCGGCCCGGGCTAGCCGAGGCGCTGCGCCCGGCCGAGCAGCCGCTGGGCGACCACGACCAGGGCGAGGAACAGGCCGCTGACCACCTGCTGGAAGGCCGACGTCAGGTTGCCCACCTGGTTGATCAGGCTCTGGATCACCCCGAGCAGCAGCACGCCGGCGATGGTGCCGGTGATGCCGCCCGCTCCACCGGTCAGCAGTGTGCCGCCGATCACCACCGCGGCGATCACGTCGAGTTCCAGGCCGATGCCGAGGATCGTGACGCCGGAGGAGAGCCGGGCCGCGTTCAGCACCCCGGCGAGGCCCGCGAGCAGGCCCGACATCAGGTAGACGTAGACCTTCGTACGCGCTACCGGCACGCCCATCAGCGCGGCCCCCTGCTCGTTGCCCCCGACCGCGTACACGTTCTGGCCGAACGCCGTCCGCTGGAGCAGGACCATGGCGGCCACCGCCAGGAGCGCCGTGATGTAGACCGGCCAGGTCAGGCCGAACACCCCGCCCTGCCCGAGCCGCGCGAACGCGGAGTCCTCCACGAGGTAGGTCGTGGCGCCCTCGTCGGAGAACGCCAGCATCAGCCCGCGCACGCCCAGCAGCCCGGCAAGTGTGACGATGAACGGCGCCATCCCGGTCCTGGCGATGAGCAGCCCCTGGAGCAGCCCGACCAGCCCGCACGCGGCGAGCGGCAGCGCCAGCGCGACGAACAGCCCGTACTGCGAGCCGTACGCCGCGAGGACCCCGCCGAACACGAACAGCGACCCCACCGACAGGTCGATGCCGCCGCTGATGATCACGAAGGTCATGCCGACGGCGATGATCGCGGTGAACGACGAGGACACGAGGACGCTCGCGGCGTTGCCCGCGGTGGCGAAGGAGTCGAAGGCGACGCTGCCGACGATCACCAGCGCCGCCAGCACCATCAGCGCGCCGTGCTGCTGGAGGACGCGGCTCACCTGCTCGCGTCCGGGCGATCCGGTCATCGGGTTCCTCGCTCCCTGGTGGCGTAAACGGCGGCCAGGATGATGACCGCCTGCACGATCTGCGTCCACGACTGCGGCAGGTTGTGCTTGATGAGGGTGGCCGACAGCAACTGCATGAGCAGGGCGCCCATGACCGTGCTGAGCACCCGGATACGCCCGCCGCTCAGCGGCGTGCCGCCCACCACGACCGCCGTGATGGCCGACAGCTCGATGAACAGGCCGAGCGAGGTCGGATCGCTCGCCTGCAGCCGCGCGGTCGCGAGCACCCCGGCGAGTGCGGCCAGCACCCCGGAGATCACGTAGACCAGCAGCAGCACCCGGCGGACGGGCAGCCCGGACAGCTCGCTGGCCGCGCGGTTGCCGCCGATCGCGACCACCTGCCTGCCGAACGTCGTCCTGCGGACCACGAACGCCATCAGCAGCGTCAGCACGGCCGCGATGACCACGATCACCGGCACGCCGGACAGCGAGCTGCTGCCGAGCGCGATCAGGTCGGGGTTGCGGAACTCGACGAGCTGCGGGACGAGCACGTTGGCCAGGCCCCGGACGCCGACCAGCAGCGCGAGTGTGGCCACGATCGGCTGCACGCCCACATAGGCGACCAACGCGCCGCCCGCCGTCCCGGCCACCGCCCCGCCGGCGAGGGCGGCCAGCAGCGCCGGCCACGCGCCGTACCCCAGGTAGAGCGCGACGAGCGCGGCGGCCAGCGCCATGACCGAGCCGACCGACAGGTCGATGCCCTGCGTGCCGATGACCAGCGCCATCCCGAGCGACACGATCACGATCGGGGCGACCTGCACGAGCTGGGTGCGGAAGTTCGCCACGTCGAGGAAGTGGGGGGTGAACAGCACGTTGAACAGCAGGAGGACGCCGACCGCGGCGTAGACGCCGTACTCCTGGGCCCAGGCGAGCACCCGCCGCCCGGGCGGTGCGACCGCTTCAGCCATCGGACTCCGCCCCTCGTTCGGCGATGGACGCCATGATCTTGTCCTCCGTGACGTCGTCGCCGGACAGCTCGCCGACGACGGCGCCCTCGCGCAGCACCAGGATCCGGTCGGCGCCCTCCACCAGCTCCTCCAGATCCGACGAGATCAGTAACACGCCGAGGCCCTCCTCGGCCAGCTCGTCCACGAGGGCCTGCACCTCGGCCTTGGCGCCCACGTCGATGCCGCGGGTGGGCTCGTCCAGCAGCAGGACCTTCGGCCGGATGGCGAGCCACCGCGCGAGCAGCACCTTCTGCTGGTTGCCGCCGGACAGCTCCTGCACCGGCTGGTGGGGCGAGGCCGCCTTGATCCTTAACCGGTGCATGAAGACCTCGACGACCTTGTCGATCTTCGCGTCTGAGACCACTCCGGCCCGCGACAGCGACGGCAGGGCGGCGAGCGCGATGTTCTCCCGGACCGACAGCGCCGGGATGATGCCCTCGGCCTTGCGGTCCTCGGGCAGCAGGCTGACCCCGGCCCTGATCGCCGCCGTGGTCGAGCCGGTGCGCAGGGGCAGGCCGGCGACGAGCACCCGGCCCGCGTCCAACGGGAGCGCGCCCACGATGCCCTTGGCGGTCTCGCTGCGCCCCGCGCCCAGCAGCCCGCCCAGGCCGACGACCTCGCCCGGCCACACCGAGACGTCCACCCCGCGCAGCGCCTGCCTCCGGGTCAGGCCCACGGCCTGTACGGCGGGCTGGGCGCCGTCCCGGTCCCCGGTCCGGTGGCGGTCCCGGGAGAACCTGGTCAGGCCTCCGGTCCTGACCTCGTCGAGGTCGCGGCCCAGCATGAGGGCGATGAGCTTCAGCCGTTCGAGCCCGGCGAGCGGGCCCGTGTGCGCGACCCGCCCGTCGCGCAGCACGGTGACCCGGTCGCACACCTCGTACAGCTCGTCCAGGCGGTGGCTGACGTAGACGACCGCGATGCCGTCGTCCCTGAGCTTCCTGATCACCGAGAACAGCGTCTCGACCTCGCGCGGCTCCAGCGACGAGGTGGGCTCGTCCATGATGACCACGCGGGCGTCGACCGCCACGGCCCTGGCCAGGGCGACCATCTGCTGGGCGCCCATCCCGAGCGTGCGCAGCGGGCGGCGCACGTCGGTGACGACTCCGTAGCCCGCGAGGATCCGCTCCGCCTCGCCGTACATTCCGGCGGTGTCGATGACGCCCAGGCGGCCGCGCGGCTCGCGGCCCAGCATCAGGTTGCGGGCCACGCTCATCATGGGGACGAGGTTGACCTCCTGGTAGATGGTCGAGATCCCGGCGCGCTGCGCGTCGAGCGGGGTCCCGAAGGCCACGGGCGAACCGTCGTAGATCAGCTCACCGGCGTCCGGGCGGTGGACGCCGGTGAAGACCTTGATCAGCGTGGACTTGCCCGCGCCGTTCTCGCCCACGAGGGCGTGCACCTCGCCGGGGAAGAGGGCGAGGGACACGCCGTCGAGGGCCCTCACGCCGGGAAAGCGCTTGCTGATCTGCCTGGCCTCGAGCACCGGTGCGGCCGACTGGCTCAATGACTTCCCTTCCTCGCGCGGATCTCCGCGCGGCGTGCGCGCGGGCCCCCGGTGTCCGCGTACGGAACCGGGCGCCCGCGCGGGCCTTCGCGGGTCAGTAGGCCTCGCCGAGGGACGCCTCGGCGTTGGAGCCGTCGTACTCGCGGTCGGAGATGATGACCTTGTCCGGGATCGGCTGCCCGTCCAGGAACTTCTGCGCGGTCTCGAAGGCGAGCGGCCCGAATCTGGGGTTCGACTCGACGACCGCGTGCAGCCAGCCGTCGGCGATGGCCTGGACGGCGCTGCGGGTGCCGTCGACCGACACGATCTTTATGGCGCCCGGGTCCTTGCCGGCGCCCTTCAGCGCGGTCACCGCGCCCAGCGCCATCTCGTCGTTCTCGGCGTAGATGCCGTTGATGTCGGGGTTGGACTGGATGAGCTGCTCGGTGACCTGCTGGCCCTTCTCCCTGGCGAACTCACCCGTCTGCTCGAAGGAGATCTGGATGCCGGGCGCCTTCTCCTTGACCCGGTCCTTGAAGCCGTTGGTGCGCTCGGTGGTGACGTTGTTGCCCGGCGCGCCGAGCAGGATCGCCACCTTGCCCGTGCCGCCGAGCGCGGTGATCATCTGGTCCGCGGCGCGCTTGCCCTGCTCGTAGAAGTCCGAGCCGATGAACGTCAGGTAGTCGCTGCACGGCTTCGCGTTGATCTTGCGGTCGACCGTGATGATCGGGATCTTCTTCGCGGCGGCCTGCTGGAGCACCGGCTCCCAGCCGTCGGAGTTCAGCGGCGCGATGACGAGCAGCTTCACCCCCTGGGCGATGAGCTGCTGCACGTCGGTGATCTGCTTGGAGAACTGCGACTGCGCGTTGGTGACCTTGAGATCGGCGATGCCGAGCTTGGCCGCCTCGTCCTTGATGGACTTGGTCTCCGCGATGCGGAAGGGGTTGGCCTCCTTCTCCGACTGGGAGAAGCCGACCGTGGCGGTCTTGAGGTCGAACTTCGTGCCGCCGAACTGCTCCAGTGTGCAGGTCGGGCCGGCCGAGCCCGCCGGGCTCTGCACCACCTGCTGCTGCGCGGTCGCCGCGGCGCCGGCACCCGACGTGGCCTGGGTCTCCGCCTTGGCGCAGCCGGCCGCGCCGAGCAGCACGGCGAGGGTGATCGCGGCCGCGCGGGGATATGGCTTCATGGTGATCCTTCCGATGGGGGGTGACACGGCGGGCCGGAGGGACACGTCGTGCGCGTCCTCGGGGCCGGCGGCCCGGACCGTCGTCCGGGCCGCCGTGGTGCCGATCGATCAGGCGCAGGCCGGGAGGATCTCCGCGGTGAGCGCCTTGTTGGCGTCGTGAACGCGCTTGACGTCGGGCTTGGTCACGGCCCTGTCGTAGGTCATCAGGCCGTTGATCTCGGTCTCCACGTCGGTCGTCTGGGTGTAGACGGCCGCGCTCAGGCCGTTGCAGGCGTGCAGCTTGCGCAGGGCGTCGTCCATCTCCAGGAAGCGCTTGGTCAGCGCCTCGCCGTCGGCCTCGACCGCGTAGCCCCAGCCGCCGCCGGTCCAGGTGTGGCCGACCACCGGCAGGGCGAGCCCGCCGTACTCGCCGAGCACCGACGCCCGGAAGAAGCCGGGCTTACCGGGGCTGCCGGGTCCGGGGTAGATGTGGTAGTCCATCACGTCGCCGTTTCCGCCGTCCTGGGCGCCGCAGCAGTTGATGCCGCTCATGTTGTCCACGAGCCGGGAGGGGTCCAGGCTCTTCACGTAGTCGGCGATCCTGGAGATGTCGTACTGGCCCCAGCTCTCGTTGAACGGCACCCACATCACGATCGACGGGCTGCTGCGGTGCTCGTCGACGATCTCCTTCAGCTCGGTCTCGAACTGCGTCTTGTCGGCCGCGCTCGCCGCGCCGAACATCGACGGCATGTCCTGCCAGACGAGCAGGCCCAGCTTGTCGGCGTAGGCGTACCAGCGGTCCGGCTCCACCTTCATGTGCTTGCGCACCATGTTGAAGCCGAGCGCCTTGGTCTGCTCCAGGTCGTACCGCAGCGCCTCGTCGGTCGGCGCGGTGTAGATGCCGTCCGGCCAGTAGCCCTGGTCGAGCGGGCCGAACTGGAAGACCGGCTTGCCGTTGAGCAGGACCCGGGTCGTGCCGTTCACCCTGCCGACCGAGGTGGAGCGCATGCCGAAGTAGCTCTCCACCTTGTCGCCGCCCTTGAGCTCGACCGTGAGGTCGTACAGGTACGGGTCGTCGGGCGACCAGAGGTGGGGGTCCGGGATCGGCACGGCCAGCTCCTTGCCGGTCGGGCCGGAGACCTTGCCGATGACGCGCTTGCCGGCGCGGGCGGTGACAACGGCGGTGGCGTCGCCGCTCGCCCTGACCTTCACCCGCAGGGACTGCCCGAGCACCTCGGGGACCGTGTCCACGGCCTCGATGTGGGTCTTGTCGACGGGCTCCATCCAGACCGTCTGCCAGATGCCGGAGGCGGGGGTGTACCAGATGCTGCCCGGGTTGAGCCGCTGCTTGCCGATGGGCTGGCGGCCGTTGTCGGTCGGATCGGTCACGCCGACGACCAGCTCCTGCGGGCCCTTGCGGGTGAGCGCGTCGGTCACGTCCACGGTGATCCTGTCGTAGCCGCCCTTGTGGGTGCCGACCTGCTTGCCGTTGACGTAGACGACCGACTCGTAGTCCACGGCGTCGAGGTGGAGCAGGACGCGGTCCTTCTTCCAGGAGGCCGGCACCTCGAAGGTGCGGCGATACCACATGCGGTCCTCGTGGCGGCCGATGCCGGACAGGCTCGACTCCACGGGGTAGGGCACGACGATCCGCTCGCCGAGGTCGCGGCCGAAGGGCGGCGCCTCACCGTCCTTGGCGGCGGCGAACTGCCAGGTGCCGTTGAGGTTCTGCCAGCGGTCGCGGACGAGCTGCGGACGGGGGTACTCGGGCAGCGGATTGTTCGCGTCCACGTCGCCCGACCAGCGGGTCTTCAGCACGTACGTGGAGCCGTTGGACACCGGGACCCAGGTGAACGCCTCGATCGCGGTGCCGTCCGCCCTGGCGAGGCCGCCCTTGCCGTCGTAGGAGGCCCGGATGTCGGCGGCGAGACGGGGGATGGGGAAGCCGAGCTTCAGCGTGACCTTGGTGGTCCCGTCGAGGGCGGCCGACGCGACCTGCCACTTCGTGCCGGCCACCGTCAGGCCGAAGTGCCCGGCGGCGTCTGCGGGGAGCGCCGCGAGCGCGGTGTCGCCGAAGTCGAGGGTGGCGGTGTCGCCCGCCGCGTCGACGGCGGCGCTGTCCGGCCCCGGCGGGTCGAAGCCCTCGGGGAGGTAGAACGCCTCCGCCGGCACCGCCTGCTTGGCCTGGCTGGGGCTCTGCCAGCGCAGGTGGAGGTTGGCGCCGCCGAAGTGCTCGAAATACTCGACCTTGATGTCGTACTTCTGGCCGGCCTGCAGGGTGATCGGGGTGCCGGTCTGCTCCTTGTCCCAGTCGTCCACCCAGTGGTCGATGACGAGCGTGTCGTTCACCCAGAGCCGGAAGCCGTTGTCCCCGATAATCGAGAAGGTGTACGGCTCGGAGTACGCGGGCTGGATGCGGCCCGTCCACCGCACGGTGACGTCGTCCTCCCGTCCGGTCAACGAGGTGAAGACCGGATTGAGGTCGGGCAGTTCGAGATCCGGGTCGATCACGGTGGCCTTGAGCTGGGCGAAGTCGAACTTCCCTGCTGCCGAGGACAGGTAGTAGTCGCCGCGCAGGCCGTGCCGGTCGGCGCCGGCGGCGGTCGCGGGACCCTGCCCCGCGACCTGCCAGACCGCGCCGAGAACGACGGCCAGGAGTAAGAGGATGGGCTTTCTCACAGGGATCCTTTCCTGCGGGCAGGGCGGAGCCGGGCGGACGCGCCGTACGGCGTGGCCGCGTCCGGCCGGCGCGGCGGCGGCGGCGCTCCGAGGCGGCACCGCGCGCCGACGGCCACCTGCCGTGACGTGGGGGGTGGGTCGAGATCGGAGCCGCGGACGTCCGGGCACGCGGGGATCGTGCCATTGAACGGGACCGATCAGATTCGGACAGGATCGAGTCGGTTATCGCCCTCAAATAAGCACCGCGGTGGCCATCCGGTCAAGAGATCGGATCAGATTCGTTCATTTCCGGTCAGCGATGCGCCCGTTTCGCTGGTCGACTATGATCGGAACCGGTCACAGCGGAGGGTGGGGGCGTGGTCGACACGGACAGCGACGGGCGCCGGCCCGTGTTCGCGGCCGAGCGCCGCCAGCGCATTCTGGAGTTGGTGCGGGCCAACGGCGCCGTCTCGTTGCGCGAGCTCGCGCAGGCGGTCCAGTCGTCGGAGGTCACCGTCCGCCGCGACCTGCGCGCGCTGGAGTCGGAGGGCCTGCTCAACCGGCACCACGGCGGCGCCACCCTCCCCGGCGACCTGAACAGGGAGGCCAGCTACGTTCAGAAGGTGGCGCTCTCCTCGGCGGAGAAGTCCGCCATCGCCGATCTGGCCGCGTCGCTGGTCGAGGACGGAGACGCCATCGTCATCGGCCCGGGGACCACCACCCAGGAGTTCGCCCGCAGGCTGAGCAGGCACACCGAACTCGCCGTGGTCACCAACTCCCTGCTCGTCGCCCAGGCCCTCGCCAACTCCCCGCGCATCGAGGTGATGCTGACGGGCGGCACGCTGCGCGGTCCGATCCTCGCCCTCGTCGGGAGCGCGGCCGAGCGGTCCCTCGCGGGGCTGCGCGTGCGCCGGGCCTTCATCTCCGGCAACGGGCTGACCGCCGACCGCGGCCTGTCGACCCCGAACATGCAGGTCGCCTGCGTCGACCAGGCCCTGGCCGCCGCGGCCGAGGAGGTCGTCGTGCTGGCCGACCACACCAAGATCGGCATGGACGCGATGGTGCGGACCGTGTCCGCCGAGCAGATCGATCACCTGGTCACCGACGACGCCGCCCCGCGCGACGTGCTCGACGAACTGGGCGGCAAGGGCGTCCGCCTGCATGTTGCTCAGATTTGATCGAATGTGACGGCCTCGTTACGAGATTGTTTCCTGCCGGGCGCACCATTCGAGGCGGAGGCAACCGTGCTGCAGGCGGCAGGTATTTGCAAGAGCTTTCAGGGCGCGCCGGCGCTCGACCACGTCACCCTGGCCCTGCGGGCCGGGGAGGTCCACGCGCTCGTCGGCGGCAACGGCGCGGGAAAGTCGACCCTGGTCAAGGTGCTCTCGGGAGTGTGCAGGCCGGACGCCGGCCGATTACGCCTCCTCGGGGAAGAGGTCGCGCTCTCCTCCCCCGCCGAGGCGGCCCGGCTCGGGATCGCCACCATCCACCAGGAGGCCGGTCTCGTCCCCACGATGAGCATCGCCGCCAACCTGTTCCTCGGGCGAGAGCCGCGCGGCCGCTTCGGCCTGATCGACTTCGCGGCCATGCACGCGCGGGCCGCCGAACTGCTGGCCGCCTACGGCCTGCGCGCCGACCCGCGCCGCCCGCTCGGCTCGCTCGGCGACGGCGCGCGTCAGCTCGTCGCCCTGGCGCGGGCCGCGTCCGCGGACGCGCGGCTGGTCGTCCTGGACGAGCCCGCCTCCGCGCTGGAGCGCGACGAGCTGGACATCCTGTTCGGCGCGATCTCCCGGCTGCGCGACGAGGGCCGGGCGGTGCTGTACGTCACCCACCGGCTCGACGAGCTCTACGAGATCTGCGACCGCGTGACCGTGCTGCGTGAGGGCCGGGTGGTGCACACCGGGCCGCTCGCCGGCCTCGACCGCCGCAGGCTGGTCTCGCTCCTGCTCGGCCGGCCCTTCGCCGCCGGCGGGGCGGACGCCGCCGTCACCGGCGAGCCCGCCGGCCCACCGGCCGACGAGCCCCTGCTCGAAGCCCGGGGGCTGACCCGCCGCCACGTCCTCCGCGACGTCTCCCTCGCCCTGCGTACGGGAGAGGTGGTCGGCCTCGGCGGGCTGCGCGGCGCGGGGCGCAGCGAGACCGCGAAGGCGATCGCGGGCGCGCTGCGGGTGGACGCCGGGCAGGTGACGATCGCGGGCGCGCCCACGGGCAAGTGGTCGATCAGGAACGCGATCCGCGCCGGGGTCGGGCTCGTGCCGGAGAACCGCCGCGTGGAGGGGATCGTGCCGACGCTGTCGGTCCGCGACAACATCGCGCTGGCCGCGCTCCCCCGGCTGTCCCGCGCGGGGATCGTCTCCGACGCGCATCTGGACCGGATCGTCGCCACGTTCATGCGGCGGCTCGACATCCGGGCCGTCTCGCCCCGTCAGGCCGCCGGGGAGCTGTCCGGCGGCAACCAGCAGAAGGTGCTGCTGGCCCGCTGGCTGGCGATGCACCCGAAGGTGCTGCTGCTCGACGAGCCCAGCCGGGGCGTCGACATCGCGACCAAGCTGGCCATGCGGGCGCTACTCGACGACCTGGCGGTGGACGGGCTGGCGATCCTGCTGATCTCCTCCGACGTGTCGGAACTGGTGGAGAACTGCGACAGCGTGGTGGTCCTGCGTGACGGCGCGGTGGTCGGCGAACTCGCCGGCCACGAGGTCAGCGAGGACCGCATCATGGGAGCGCTCGCCGCGGGCTGACCCCGCTCCTGCGTGGGTTCCTCAGCGATGTCCCCGCGCCGGCCACCTCGCCCTCGCCCGCCTCGAACTCGTTCTGGCTGCCTGAGCAGAATTCGGCGACAGCCTTATCTCCTATTCGTCCGGCTCCCAAAATATGCGAATGTTGCATTTTTCCTAAAACTACAGCGGATTTGGGGCCGATTCCGTTACTTGACCGTTTCGAGCGCGCGGCTCATACTCCGCCCAGGACTAATTTCCCGGGGATATAAAAGGAGTGTCGCGATGACGGCCAGGAAGCCGACCGTAATCCTGTCCATTTCCGTATTGGCGCTCGCGGCCCTGGCGGCACCCGCACCCCCGGGCTTCGCGCAGGCGATCGCACGGACCACGGCCACCGCCGGCGACCCGCCGCCCGATGACGGAACGGCGGTGGAGGATCCGGAGGACACGCTCGCCGATCTCACGTTCGTGAACGGCGTGCGGGTCGTGTTTCGCAGTCGCCCACGTGCAATTCGGGGTACTTCTGGCATCCGGACTGGAGTGATTCCGCCATACCCGGGAGAGCACCCAAAGCGTACTATTCGGCGGACTTCGGCGGCAAAGCCCGCTATACGAATAGTTTCGTCTACAACTGCACCCCTCCGGGGTCACCGAGCTTCCTGTACGCGCGACACCGGATTTATTACCGGAACGCCTTCGGCAACTACGTCAAGCAGTTCGACAGCCAGGTGCCACCGGACGACTGGGAAGTGAAGACCAAGGGATCCGTTATGCGTTATCGGATGGCCGCCTACAGCGACGGCTGGAATTCGGACCCCAGCTGCGGCGGTGGTACGTGCAAATACCACCGAGAGGGCTTCTTCGGCTCCTGACGCGAGGGCGCGCTGCCCGGCGAGGTCACCTGGACGACCCGACGCCGGCGAAGCGATCCTCGACCTCCTCGGGGGTCAGCCCGAAGCCGGACAGCTCGTACCGGTGGGACGGCCGGGCCTCCCCCGAACGGCTCTCCTCGTGCAGGCGGGCCATGGCCGCGCGGGCGGCGTCGCCGAGCGGCAGCCCGAAACGGGCGTAGACCGCCTCGGCCGTGCCGAGCGGGTCGTGGACGAACTCCTCGTAGCGCACGTCGAAGAACCGCGCCGGATCGTGCCGGGCGCGGGCGGCGCGGAAGCGGCCGAGGCCCCGGCTCCACAGGCCGAGCTGGTCCCGCCCGATCACCGCACCGGTGAACGCCTCCGACCACCCGGCGGTCGCCTGCGCGGCGAGGCTGCACATCGACGCCATGGCGGTGACCGGGTCGCGGTGGGTCTGGACGACCAGCGCGCCGGGGTAGACGTCCATGATCGCGTCCAGGGCGAACAGGTGGCTGGGGTTCTTCAGCACCCACCGCCGGCCGGGGTCGCCCAGCCCGACGAGCTGGAGGATCCGCCGGTGCCGCTCGTAGGCGGGCCTCCAGTCCTGCGCCGCCAGCCAGGCCGAGTACGCCGGGATGTGGGCCAGGCACTCGAAGGAGACCGACCGCATCGACTGCTGGAGCAGCCGCCAGCACTCCTCGACCATGTCCGCCGACATGTAGTGCACGCCCATGAACTCCGGATGGCGCACGTGGTGCCGCTCGTACGCGGCCTGGGCGGCCCGGTACTCCGGGTCGCCCGCCCAGGTCTCGCGCGGCGGCCTCGGCCGGGGCGCGTCGGTCAGCCACAGCTCCAGCCCCTGGTTGCCGGGGTCGGCGGTCAGCAGCCGGTGCAGCGCGGTGGTGCCGGTGCGCGGCAGGCCGGTCACGAAGATCGGCCGCTCGACCGGCACGGCCGCGTGCTCCGGGTGCCGCCGCCACGCCTCCTCGCACCGCAGCCGGGCGGTCAGCGCGCCGCGCAGCATCGCACGGGCCGCCCGGGCGCCGGGCGGGGTGAGCGCCGCGTCCCGGGCGTACGACTCGAGCAGCACCCCGAGGCCGTCGAGGTAGGTGTCGTCCCCGAAGTCGGTCAGGCCGGTGGCGCCGCTCGCCCAGGCGTGCAGGTCCTCGATCGTGCCGACGCCGTCGCGTCCCGCGCTCAATCCGGTCGCCTCCGTACGTGTCAGTGGTGCCATTCGCCGCAGTTGACGTCGAGACACTGGCCGGTGACCGCCCGCGCGAGCGGGGACAGCAGGAACACCGCGGCGTCGGCGATCTCGTCGGGCTCGGGCAGCCTGCGCAGGTCGAGCGCGGCCGCGGTCTCGTCGTACACCTGCCGCACGGGGACGCCGCGCCGCCGGGCGAGGGCCTCGAAGTAGCGCTTGAGGTTGTCCGCCCAGATGTAGCCGGGCGCGACGCTGTTGACCCGCACCCCGCGCGGCCCGAGCTCGGTCGCCAGGCTCTGGGCGAGGGCGAGCAGGCTCGCCTTGGCCATCTTGTACACCCCGAAGGTGCGCCGCGAGTGCCGCAGCACCGCCGAGTTGATCATCACGACCGAGCCCGCCCGCTCGGCGAGCGCCGGCGCGAAGAGCTGGGTGAGCCGCAACGCGGCGAGCACGTTGGTCTCGAAGGCGGCGCGCACCGCGCCGAGGTCCACGTCGACGAGGTCGGTCATCGGCGGCATTGCGAAGGCGTTGTTGACCAGGCCGTCGACCCGGCCGCAGCTCTCCAGCGCGGTCGCGAGCAGCCGCCGCCGCGACGCCTCGTCGGTGACGTCGGCTGGCACCGGCACCGCCCGGCGGCCGAGCCGCGCGACCTCCTCCGCCACCGCCGCCAGCCGCTCCTCGCCGCGGGCGGCCAGCACCACGTCGGCCCCGGCCGCCGCGCACCGCAGCGCCAGGCCGCGCCCCAGCCCGGGCCCGACCCCCGAGATCACGACGACCCGGCCCTCCAGCGGCATCAGCCCAGCATCCTTCGGGCGACCGCGGCCTGCCGGGCGGCGATCCGGGCCGCCCACTCCCCCGGGCTCACCCGCTGCCGGTCGTGGTAGGGCAGCCGGGACGGCAGGTCCTCGAACCGCATCACCTCCACCTCGGGGCCGTCCTCGGGCCCGAGTGGGCGGGTCAGCCGCTGCCAGCGGATCTGCAGGTAGCCGCGGCGGTGCCCGGTGCGTTCGAGCCAGTTGGCCAGCCCGGGGTCGCGCTCGCCGATCACGTAGCGGATCTTCCCGTCGGGGTCGTGGCGGGCCTGGTCGGCGGTGAGGCTGGTCTGGTGGTTGACGTAGTCCAGCGAGACGTACCACATGCTGCCGAGCTGGAACCCCTGGTATGGCGCGACGTCGCGGCCCGCGGCGGGCACGGTGACGACCATGACCTGGTCGTCCTCGAGGTCGTAGTGGCCGACCGAGGAGTACTGCGTCGCGAGGCCGCCCGGGGTGGGCCTCGGTTCGGTCATCGTGTTGACCGGCAGCGTGAGGTAGTGCCGCTCCGGGAACGCGAGGAACGTCCGCAGCCGGCCCAGCAGCATCCTCGCGGCCACCTCGTAGCGTTTCGAGATCCTGTCCACGGCCGGGGGCGGGGGCGCCGACCCGAGCGTGTCGGCGCGGTGGACGCGGATCTCGCCGGGCCGCTCGGCGTCCCAGTCGGAGAAGACCTCGCGCACGATCAGCATCGCCGCTCCCGTTCCCAGCGTGCGGCGCGCCCCCGTGCCGGGCGGGCCGAAGCGCAGCTCGTACGACCCGTCCGGAGCGATCTCGATGTCACGGTCGTCGAAGGCGGTGAGGCTGCCGGGCGACCGCGCGGGCGAGTAGTCGCCGTCGAGCACCTGGAAGCTCAGGTCCGCCGTGGTGCCGCGGCGGCCCGTGACCACGTATTCGGCGTCGTCCCGGATGTAGGCGTGGAAGTAGAGCGTGTCGGGGTTGTCCAGGCCGAGCTTGGCGTACGGGCCGGTGGAGGCGGCGAAGAAGGGGAAGTCGCGGTCGTAGGCCCACGTCATGTGCAACGCCGCCTTGATGCCGCCCGCCAGGTAGTCCAGGCCCTCGGCCAGATCCTGCTCGGTCCGTACGTGCCGGGCGGAGCGGATGATCTTCTCGGCCTCGGCGATCGCCCGGGCGAACGGTTCCGTGGCCATCGGACTCCCTCCGCCGCGCGGCGCTGACGATGACCTTGCTCACCGTGAGAGTAGAACTCGTTCTAGGAACGGTCAACGGCACAGCCGGAAAGAGTCAGGAGGCGGCCCAGCGGTTCGCGGTGAAACGCAGGCCGGGCAGGTCGTCGAGGGAGACCGTGTACTCGTACGTCCGGCGGTAGCCGGTGCCGCTGATCCGCCAGCGCCCGTCGGAGCAGCGCCGGTAGGTGTCCTCGTAGTAGGCGGATCCGCGGATCATCAGGCGGTGGCGCGGAATCAGCACGGTGTCGTCGAGGCACCAGGTGCCGCTCGCGTCGTCGCCGTCGATCTCGATCTCGGGGTGACCGGCGAGGTGCGTCGTGATCACCTCCGGCCCCAGCCTGGCGCGCATGTAGCCGACGATGGCCTCGCGCCCGTCGAACCGCAGCGGGTCGCCGGCGACCGGATTGTCGTAGGCCGCCACGGCGTCGCCGGTGAGCGTGTCGGCGAAGTCGTCCCAGCGTTTGAGGTCCAGGCAGCGCAGGTAGCGGTACTTGGTCCGGCGGATCTCCTCCAGCGCGATCAGATCCATGCGCCCCAGCATGCGCGAGCGCGGAACGGCTGGCAAGAACGCGTTCTACCGCCGTCGGCCGCCCCGCCGCACGAGAGGCGTCTCACGAACGCTCATCCACCTTGGCGATCACCTTCTCGGCGAAGCGCTCCAGGTGCTCGATCTTCCGGCTCAGCGGCTCGGTGTCGGGCCCCTTCACGTACGGCCTGCGGAAGCCGACGATCACATCGGTGACGCCCTTGCCGGCCAGCCGCTTCACGCCGTCGGCGCTGTAGGCGTCGGGGGAGATCACGTGGATCTCGAAGGGCCGGTCGGCGGTGCCCTCCTCGGCGCGCAGCGCGGCGAGCCTGGCGAGCAGCGCGTCCAGTTCGGCGGGGTCGCCCCCGCCGTGCATCCAGCCGTCCCCGAGCCTGGCCGCGCGGCGCAGCGCCCCCTCGCTGTGCCCGCCGACCAGGATCGGGATCGGCTCGGCCGGGACCGGGGACATCTTGACCGCCGGCAGGTCGTAGAACTCGCCGTGGTACTCGAAGTAGCCGCCGCGCGTCAGGCCGCGGACGATCTCGACGGCCTCGTCCATGCGCCTGCCCCGCCGCGCCCACGGAACGCCCATCGCGGCGTAGTCCTCCGGCCACGGGCTGAGCCCGACGCCGAGGGCGAGGCGGCCGCCGGTGAGCCAGGCGGCGGAGGCGGCCTGCTTGGCCACCAGCACCGGCGGGCGCACCGTGAGCTTGAGGACGAACGGCGTGAACCGGATCGCCGAGGTCACCGCCCCCATGGCGGCGATCAGGACGAACGTCTCGATGAAGCTTTTGTCCTCCAGGAACTCCCGGTCCCCGTCCGCCGTGTACGGGTACCTCGCGTCCGACTCCCGGGGATAGACCAGGGAGTCGGCCACGGTCACGCTCGCGTACCCCGCCGCCTCCGCGGCCCGGGCGAGCGGCAGGTAGTACGACGGGTCGGTCATGGCCTCGGCATAGGTGAAACGCATACCCCGGAGCGTACGAGAACCCGTTCTATTTCTGAATGCCCGGCAAGGCCGGAGTCGGCACGTACAAGGACATCCGACATTGCCGATTGTCGGATCAGGCGGTCAAAACCGGCAGCTGTGTCTCTAGGATGGTCGTCCGGACCCCGAGCAATGGAGGGCAGAGGGTGCACGAGGAGGAGGCTCCCGCGTGGGTGGTGGACCCCGGCACGCCGAGCGTGGCCCGGATGTACGACTACTACCTGGGCGGCAAGGACAACTTCGCGGCCGACCGCGAGGCGGCGGAGAAGATCATTTCGATCCTGCCCAACGCCCGTGAGGTCGCCCGGACCAACCGCGCCTTCCTCGTGCGGGCCGTACGGCACCTGGCCCGCTCGGGCGTCCGGCAGTTCCTCGACATCGGCACCGGGCTGCCGACGCAGGAGAACGTCCACCAGGTCGCGCAGGCCGAGGCGCCGCAGGCGCGGGTCGTCTACGTCGACAACGACCCGATCGTGCTCGCCCACGCGCGCGCCCTGCTCGCCGACAACCCCCGGTCCGTCGTGGTCGAGGGGGACCTGCGCGAACCGGAGTCCGTCGTCGGCCACCCCGAAGTCCTCGCCCACCTCGATTTCGCCCGGCCGATCGCGTTGATCATGCTGGCCGTCCTCCACTTCGTGACCGACGACACGGAGGCGGCGCGCGTCGTCGGCGCGTTCCGCAAGCCGCTCGTCCCGGGCAGTCACCTGGTGCTCTCCCACATCACCCACGGCGACCTGGACGAGGACGCGGTCAGGCGGGGCCGGGACGTCTACACCGCGACCACCGCGGGCGGCATCGTGCCCCGCACCGCGGCCCGGGTCCGGAGCTTCTTCGACGACCTCGACGTGCTGGAGCCCGGCGTCGTGCCGCTGCACCTGTGGCGGCCCGATCCCGCGCAGCGCCAATGGGACGGCATGCCCGGAGGCGCCATCATCGGCGGAGTCGGTCTGGTCACCTGAGGCCGCAGCGGGCCCGGAGGCTCACTCCCCCCTGCTCATGACCAGGATCAGCCCCTGAACCGACGCGTCGTCCTCGTGGAGCGGCGCCAGCGTGACCGCGAGCCGGACGGTACGGCCCCTGCGGTTGACGGCCTCGACGCTCACCGGGTCCCCCTGACCGTCGGCGGCCGGCGCGCCGTCCAGCACGCGCCGCGCCACGGGCAGCAGCGGGTCGAGGGGCAGGCCGATGTCGAGTGAGGGCAGGTCGCGGCCGTCGGCCTCGTCGGCGCGCAGCCCCCACATCTCCTCCGCTCCCCGGCTCCACAGCAGCACTCGCAGCTCCCGGTCGACGACGACGACCACGTCGCCGAGCGAGCGCACCACGGAGGCGACGAACTGGTTGGCCCGGTCGAGCTCCCGTGTCCGGACGTTGAACGTCTCGTTGATCTGCTGGAGCTCGTCGTTGCTGGACTGGAGCTCCTCGTTCATCGTCTCCAGTTCCTCGTTGGTCGACTGGAGTTCCTCGTTGGTGGTCTCCAGCTCCTCGTTGGTCGACTGGAGCTCCTCGTTGGTGGTCTCCAGCTCCTCGTTGAGCGACTGCAGCTCCTCGTACGCGTGCTCGAGCTCCTTGTTGGCCTGCTCCAGTTCGTCGCGGAGCCGGCGATAGCGCGTGACGTCGTGGAAGTTGATCGTGACTCCGACGAGTTCGCCGGTCCTGTCCATGAGCGGGACGACGGCGACGTCGAAGACGCCCGGCTCCTTCGCGCCGGGGCGCTGCCAGGTGACGTCGTGGAGCTCGACCGTGCGCAGGTCCAGCTCGGCCTGCTCGATCAGCGACCGCAGCTCGACGGGCCGGTAGGACACCTCGAGGTCCTGGAACGGGCTGCCCACGTCGCGGGCCTGCAGGCCGAACATGACCTCGGCACGGGTGTTGAGCAGGGCGAGCCTGCCCGCCGCGTCGAGCGTGATCTGGGCGACGGGACCGGAGGCGAGCGCCGCGCCCCGCAGTCGCGGAAGACGCGTGTTCTCCTCCGCCTGGGCCGCCGGCGGGTTCCAGCCGATGCGCGTCCCGCCCACAGGCTGGGGGATCTTCCTGAACAGACGCACGCGCAGGTCCACCGGCTCGAACCTGTCGCCGTGGTCGAGCAGCATCTCCGCCTTGCCCAGGAAGAGGTAGCCCGGGTCGGCGAGGGCGAAGTGGAACTTGCGGACGATGTTCTGCTGGGTCTCCGCGTTGAAGTACATCAGTGTGTTGCGGGCGAGCAGCAGGTCGACGCGGGAGATCGGGGCGTCCCTGGTGAGGTCGTTGCGGCCGAAGATGAGCTGGCGGCGCAGGTCCCGGCGGAACGCCAGGCCCGCCCCCGTCGGCTCGAAGTACTTGTCCCGCAGCTCGGGCCGCATGTCGGCGACCTTGCGCTCGTCGTAGACCGCCGTACGGGCCACCTGCAGGGCCCTCTGGTCCAGGTCGGTGCCGTAGATCTTGACCCGTTCCCGGAACTCGTCCAGCCCCAGCTCCTCCGCCAGGGCGATGGCGAGGCTGTAGGCCTCCTCGCCGGTGGCGCAGCCCGCGCTCCAGGCACGGATCGGCCGGCCGCCGCCCTTGGCCACGAGGACCGCGCGGATGGCCCTGTGCCGCAGGACCTGCCAGGCCTGCGGGTCCCGGAAGAAGCCGGTGACGTTGATGAGCAGGCTGTCGAAGAGGACCGCGAACTCGCCCGGCTCCAGCTCCAGGTAGTCGCGGTACTCGCCCGTCGTCTCGAGCTTGAGCGCCTCCAGCCGCCGCGCGATCCTGCGCTGCAGCGTGCTGCGCTTGTACCCCGTGAAGTCGAACCCCCGGGTCTCCTTGAGCATCAGCAGGAGGTCGTCGAACTCACGTTCCTCGCTGGTGACCATGGGTCCGCGCTATCGCCGCTCGTCGCCGTGGGTGACCGGGGCGGGCACCTCGCGGCCGATCTGACTCTGCAGGTGGCGCAGGGTCTCCAGGGCGTCCCGGTCCCGCGCCGTCTGCTGCCGCAGACGGCGGACCGTCAGAACCTGCCCGCGCTCCTCGGCGTGGCCCAGCATCCGTGTCAGGAGCCGCAACCGCTCCTCGATGCGCAGGATCGCCACCCAGAAGGCCCGCTCGACGGCCTCCGACTGCCCGTCGACCATGCTCTCCATCGACCAGGCGTGGCCGACCATGCACTGGTAGTGCCCGCTGGGGGGCGCGGCCACCTCGTACAGCGGTCCGTTGCAGTCCGGGCAGGTGAAAGCGCTCAACCGTCCGGGGGGCGGTTCCTGCGGGCGTGCCGAGAAGAACGCCGCCAGCTCGTGCTGGAGCCTCCGGTCCACCGCGACCTCCCCGGCGGCCCGCGTCCCGACGCATTCCCGCACGATCCATTCCGCGATGCCGGGTACGGAGGACACCGCCGGCCGCCTCGTCGCGGCGATGGCCGCGCGCGGCATGCCGTCGAACGGGCTCTCCTCGGGGTCCTGCACGGCCACCAGCCCGCCCCGGCGCTCCACCTCGGCGCAGCCCCGTGCCCCGTCGTCGAGGGTGCCGCTCAGGATGACGGCGAGGGTCCGCGGGCCCGCGAAGGCGGCCGCGCTCAGGAACAGCGGATCGGCTGCCGGGCGGTGCCCGTTGTGCCGGGGCCCCCGCGACAGCCGGACGAATGCGTCGTCCACCAGCAGATGCAGGTCCGGAGGGGCCACGTAGACGCGCCCGTGCCGCAGCGGCTCGCCGTCCTGCGCCGCGGCCGACTTCAGCGGTCCGGCGCGGTCGAGGATGCCCGGCAGGGCGCTGCCCGCACGCGGCGAGATGTGGAGGACGACCAGGACGGAGGCGGGCAGACCGGCCGGGAGGTTGCCGAGCAGCGTCCGCAGGGCCTCGATGCCTCCCGCGGACGCGGCGACGACCACGACGTCCCGCTGGACGAGCGCATCCATATTCGCCCCATATCCTGGAACTGCCGGAGTCATGCGGAGCGCTCGGAAAATTCGATCGCCCGGTGCCCGTCTCCCCGCCGCAGGCGGGGTAAGGAGGTCACCCATGAATCTGTGGGTGAAGGTGCCGCAGCGCGAGTCGGACTCCGCCGTGGTGAGCGTCAGCGGAGAGATGGACCTCTTCAGCTGTCCGAGGCTCGAAGGGGTCGTCGCGGGGCTGATCGACGACGGCTGCGTGCACCTGGTGCTCGACGCGGTCCGCCTGAAGTTCAGCGACCTCGCCGGGGTGCGTGCGCTCGAGCGCGTGCACATCGCCGCCGCCGAGGCCTCCGGGGGCCTCATCGTCTGGGCGAGCCGCCCGCTGGGCCGGCTGCTCGCTCTCCTGTGGCCGGAGGGACGGCCGGACCGCCCCGCCGTCGTGCGCGCCGCGCCCATGACGCCCCTGGAGCGGCGGCTCGTGCTGCTGCCGGGCCGGGGCGAAGGGCTCGGCGGGCCTCGGGTGGCGCCCGTACGCCCCGTGGCGGCGGTGCCCCGTACGTCCGGGCAGGACCGGGAGACGCTGCTGGAACACTCGCGGCTGCTGCGTGAGCAGGCCCGCACGCGCATGGCGACGATGCGGATGAGGGCGGAGTCGATCTGCGCGGGTCTGGCGGACGCGCAGGAGCGTCTCGCGGCCCTTCACCACGCGCTCGCGGATCGGCCGTGCTCCGGCCTGTCCTGCGACGGGGACTCCCACCTGGCGAAGGCGGACGATTTCCGCCGCCGGGCCGAGAGCTTCGCCTGCCGCTGAGCCCCTGCCGTCGAGCCCTGCCGGCGCGGGAACGGCGCGGGGAACGGCTGCGGCGCCCTCAGAGCGCCAGCGCGCGCCTCCGGGCCGCCGCCCGGCTCGCGGCACGGCGCCGCATCTCCGCGAGCACCTCCAGAGGGCCGGCCAGGAGTCTGGAGAAGGCCAGCTCGGCGGCGCCGACCAGCGTGACGTCGTCCCCGAGCGCCGAGACACACAGCCGCACCTGCTCTCGGGAGATCACCATGGCGTTGGTCTCCACCCTGCGGCGGACCTGCGCCTCCGACCCCGGGTACACGTCCCGCAGCATTCCCCCGAAGATCACCATCCCGGGGTTGAAGAGGTTGATCAGGTTCGCCACGCCGATGCCCAGCCAGTCGCCGATCCGGCGCAGCGCCTCCTCCGCCGCCGCGTCCCCGCGCGCGGCGGCCTCCACCACCGCGCGTACGCCCTCGCGTCCGCTCAGCTCCTCCGAACGGCCCGCGGCGTCGATCAGGGCGTGCTCGCCGACCTCGGCCTCCAGGCAGCCGCGCGAGCCGCACATGCAGGGCCGCCCGTTGTACGGGTTGACCATCATGTGCCCCAGCTCGCACCCGTAGCCGCCGTCGCCGTCCAGCAGCTTGCCGCCGACGATGATCCCGCCGCCCACGCCGACGTCGCCGTGCAGGTAGATCAGGTTGTCGTAGCCGCGGCCCACGCCGCGGTCGCGCTCGGCCAGCGCACCCAGGTGGGCCTCGTTGCCGACGAGCACCGGCAGCCCGAGCCGGGCGCCGAGCTCGACGCCGAACGCCTGGTCCACCCACCCGATGTAGGGCCCGTAGCGGACGGTGCCGTCGGAGGGCCGGATCATGCCGCAGTAGGCCGCGCCGATCCCGACGCACACCGAGCCCGGCCGGGCGCCGCGCCGCAGCTCGCGGCCGAATCCCGCGAGCACGCCGACGACGTCCTCCAGGTCCGCGCCCGCGCGGGGCCTCACGGCCTCACGGCGGTCGAGGATCTCGCCGCCCAGTCCCACCCGGGCGGCGACCAGGCGGTCGACGCGGACGTCGAAGGCCAGCACGTGCGCCTGGTCGCGCTCCGGACGGACCACCAGCGACGGCCGGCCCGCCCTGCCGGTGTCCCCCGGCAGTTCCTCGCCGACCAGGCCCGCCGCGGACAGCTCGGCGGTCAGCGCCATGATGGTGCTGCGGTTCAGACCCATCCGGTCGGCCAGCTCCGAGCGGGACAGCGCGCCGGACAGGTGCACGTGCCGCAGCAGGTCACCGAGGTTGCGCCGGCGAATCTCCTCTTGGGACCGACCGGCTTTCGACATGGTGCGCAATCCTGACGACTCGGGGTGATCCTCGTTAACGGGCCGTGGACAGAGGAGGGGACGCGTTCGCCCTTCCCACTGTCGAGGTTACCAACGGAGGCGTCCGCGGCGGAGTCCCGCGTCCGGCACGGGCACCCGGCCGCGCGCCGTCCGCGGACCCGTCCCCCGGTCCGCCGGGAGAGGCCGCCCGGTGCCGTGCCTTCGCCTTCGCCGGCGTCGCCACTATCGCCCGGGGGGCCGGGGCCCGCACGGGCGCACCGCCCGCGTACGGCACGCCGAGCGCCTGCACGATGTCACACCCGCGGTTACCCCTGCACATCGCGTTCTGGACGCCGGTCCCCCCGTTCGCGACGTTGATGGAGACCTGCTGCGTGCCGCGGCTGCTCGTGGTGTTCGAGGCGGTGAGCCCGGGCTCCTGCCGGCGAGGCGTCTCCCGCCCGTGGCTGCGCGTGTCCCCGGCGGCGGGGCCCGCGGCGGCCAGCACCGCCGCGACCGACGCGCAGGCGAGGAGACCGAGACCGATCTTCCTCGAAGCCGTCCTGACGTACCACCGACACTTCATCGCGCGCTCCCGTGCTTTGAGCGGCCCTTTTCGCCCAGGCCGCCCCCAGGCTAGTGACGCGGCGGTTTTCCGCGCCCGGCCCGCGCGATGTCTTACGGCATCGTTGCCATATCAGTCAGCACGACTCTCCCATTCGTGGAATTCGCGGCCCCGCGTATCCCCGATCACCAGCCGTTGGAGGTGATGGGCATGTTCTGCCAGATCTTGCAGAGCCTCGGGCCGGGGCCGCAGAAGGCGCCCTGAGTGCTGACGCGCCCGCCGTTCGTGATGCCGGTCTGCTGCTGGCCGATCATGAAGGTCGGGGCGAACACGCCGTTGAGGTTCTGGTTGAACCTGCCGTTGCCCGACTTCGACTGCCGGGCCCTGGCCGACCCGCCGGACGCCACCTGCTCCCCGCCACCGCCGCCGTTGCCTGTGACGACGTGCGCCGCACCACGATGCGCGGAATGCGCGGCCGGGCTCGCGCTCGCGTCCTGAGCCGCGGCGGTCCACGCGATCGTGGCCACGAGAGCGGCCAGCGTCAGGCGGCGGGCCGTCACGGCCTGGAGCGGCCGCGAGCGGAACGTACAGCGGCGAGACATCGTGGCACGCACCTTTACTTACCTACCAAGGCCATCCGACGTGGGCTTTCGTCGCGGACATGAGCAACGCCGACGTCATACCCCGCATCATGGCCTCGGCCTCGCTCATGCCGAGCGCGGCATGGATGATGACGCATTTTTTGTCGCTATGCCTTTAGACCCCGACATTCGACGCCTATACCGCTATTCAGGTGAATGTCCGGCCTTTGTGGATTTATTCGCCGATGGCGTCGAGATAGACCCAGGCGCCTTCGTGCCGGGCGAAGCGGCTCTGCTCGCGCATCTCGCCGGGCCGTCCCCGGTAGGCGTACCGGGCGCGGAAGGTGACGGTGCCGTCCGTGTGGATCGGGCTCCCGCCGGTGACCGCCTCGATCTCCAACCCGGTCCAGCGCATGCCCCGCTCGAACTCGACCCGCGCCGGGCGGGTGGCGGGATGCCAGGTTCGCAGCAGGTACGCCTCGTCCTCGACCGCGAACGCGGAGAAGCGCGAGCGCATCAGCGCCTCGGCCGTCGGCGCGGCCCGTCCCGCGTGGTACCGGCCGCAGCACTCGCCGTACGCCCGCAGACCACAGGGGCAGGGCTCGCCGGCTCGGGGCGTACGGCGGGAAGCAGGGCTCACCCCGTGAGGCTATCGTCCCCGGCCACCGGCCACGCGCCCCGGATCACCGCACAGCCCGGTAGTCGGAAAAATTCTGAAACTTGCTGCAAGCTCTTGCACAACAGGTGCCCGCTAAGTAACTTCCAGGCAACACCTCGGAAACCCGACGGAGGCCCCGATGGTGTGCCAGTCTCCCCACGGCGCGAGGGCGCCGCCCCGCCTCGTCCGTGTTCCGGCCGCCGCGCGACGTCGATCGTCCGTGCCGCCCGGACAACCCCGCGCGTCCGCGGCACCGCGTGCGCCTCTCACAGGCGTGCGCACGAAGCGGGCCGGGTGTCGGCTCCACCCGGCCCGCGTTCAAGGGATCCCGATCCGATGTCCTGGAGACCCCTCTATGCGACTGTACAAAGCAATCGTCGCGGGCGCGCTGTCCGCGACCGTGGCGGCCGGCACCGTGGTGACGCTGCCCGTGCTCACCGAGACCGCCGCCGGCGCCGCGACCGGCCCCGGCGTGACCGCGAACCTGTGGAACTGGAACTGGAAGTCGGTGGCCAGGGAATGCACCGACGTCCTGGGCCCGGCCGGGTACGGCTCGGTGCAGGTGTCCCCGCCCGCCGACTCCATGTCCAAGGGCGGCTCGGTGTGGTGGGACGTCTACCAGCCCGCCCGCTACGTCCTGACCAGCAAGTTCGGCGACGAGACCGCGTTCAGGAACATGGTCGCCGCCTGCCACGCCGCAGGCGTGAAGGTGCAGGTGGACACGGTCGTCAACCACATGACCGGGCAGGGCGCCACCAGCTACGGCGGCTACTCCTTCAGCAAGTACGACTACCCCGGCCTGTACTCCTCCTGGGACTTCCACTCCCCCACCTGCGGCATCAACGACGCCGACTACGGCAACAACGCCTGGCGGGTGCAGAACTGCGAACTCGTCGGCCTGTCCGACCTGAACACCGGCTCCGACTACGTGCGCGGCCAGATCGCCGCGTACATGAACAGGCTCACCGACCTCGGCGTGGACGGCTTCCGCATCGACGCCGCCAAGCACATCAGCCCCGACGACCTCGCGGCGATCCGGTCCAGGCTCAGGGGCTCGCCGTACATCCACCAGGAGGTCATCCACGGCACGAACGAGGCGGTCCAGCCGAGCCAGTACACCGGCATCGGCGACGTGGACGAGTTCGTCTACGGCCGCAAGCTCAAGGAGCAGTTCACCGGCCAGATCAAGTGGCTGCGGACCTTCGGCCAGAGCTGGGGCCTGTCGGTGGGCGACGACAAGGCGGTGGTCTTCGTCGACAACCACGACACCGAGCGCAACGGTTCCACCCTCAACTACAAGTACGGCGCCGCCTACAGGCTGGCCAACGTCTTCATGCTGGCCTGGCCGTACGGCAAGCCCAACGTCTACTCCTCCTTCACGTGGAGCGACGGCGAGGGCGGCCCGCCGTCGGCCGGTGGCGGGTTCGTCACCGACACCGACTGCTCCGGCGGCCGGTGGACCTGCTTCGACCGCGAGATGGCGGGCATGGTCGGCTTTTACAACACGGTCGCCGGCACCCCGGTCGCGAACTGGACCGACAACGGGGGCAATCTGATCGCCTTCAGCCGCGGGAGCAGGGGCTGGGTGGCGATCAACAACGAGAGCGGCGGCGTCACCCGCACCTTCACCACCGGCCTGCCGGCCGGGACGTATCCGAACGTCGCGGGTGGCGGCTCGGTGACCGTGGACGCCGCGGGGACGGCGACGGTGACCGTCCCGGGCAGGAGCGCCGTCGCCATCCGCGTCGGCGCCCAGCCCTCACCCACGGCGACGCCGACCGGCGGCACCGCCACCGTCTACTACTACACGGGCTGGAACCCGGCCTACATCCACTACGGCGTCAACGGCTCCTGGACCACCGTCCCCGGCGTGGCCATGGACGCCGCCTGCGCCGGCTGGAAGAAGAGGACCGTGAACCTCGGCACGGCCACCGCCTTCCAGGTCACCTTCAACAACGGCTCCGGTTCCTGGGACAACAACAACGGCAGGGACTACACCCTCGGCGCCGGCACCAGCACCGTGAAGAACGGGGTGGTCACCGGCGACGCCGCCAACCCCTGCGGCGGTTAGGCCGTACCGACGCGTCCCGGCCCGGACCGGGCCGGGACGCCTTCCGCCCGCGGGCCCGGGCGGGAGGCGGCGCGAGGTCCCCGGCGTCGGCGGTCCTGATGGAACCGCCCGCCGGAGACCTCGCCGTTCGGTCATGGTTCACACTGTCCCCGGTGCGCTCCGGCGACAGCGCTCAGTTGTAGGGGTTGTCGTAGGTGCCGGTGCTCTTCGTCCGCATCTGGTACTGCCCGTTGCTGCCGAACCACCCGCCGGTCACGTCGAAGCGGACGTTGCGGACGGTGCTGCCGAAGTTCACCTCGGCGCTGTACAGGTAGGCCTGCTGGCACCCGGGCATCGACGTCGGGCCGACCTGGGTCGGCCAGGCCGTGCTCGTGCCGTTCACGTTGATCGTGAAGTAGGGCTGCGGGTAGGCGTGCTGCCAGCACAGGCGCAGCGAGTAGCGGTACTTCGTGTTCCCGTCGTCGAACGCCACAGTGCCGTCCAGGAGGGCCAGCTGCGTCGCGTTGCCGTCGTTGCTCACCAGCTGCAGGTAGACCGGCTGGTCCGGGCCGTACGCCGCGTGCGCGGGGCTGAGCGGCAGGAGCGCGGCGGCGATCGCCCCGATGGCCATGGCGAACGACGCCGTGAGGCGACGTCCTGTCGAGCGTGCGGTCAAATCACACCTCATCCGTTGCAGGAGTGCGAGTGCCCGGAGGCTATGGCCGCGGCCACGGGCCGATCCAGCGGGGCGATCGCGAGGGCTGGATCCGGTCCGGCGTTAACGCGGCGCCCGGGGGGACCTTGCCGACGCCGCTCCGCGACGACCAGGACAGGGACGGCGGCGGAGCCGGTCGAAATCCCCGCGGGGCCGCTGAATGTTTCACATACGGTCATGCCACCGCGATCTCGCCGACCGGACCGCGGGGCCGCCGGTTCAGGTCAGCAGATCTTGTAGTCGTGCCGCGACGAGTTGTACGAGCAGGAGTCGACCAGCGCGCCGGAGGCGTCCCGCAGGTACGCCGCGTCCGCGGTCTGGTTCCAGATGTAGGCGAAAGTTCCCCCGCTCCTGCCCCAGTAGAGGGTGGTCGCGGTGTTCTTCCCCCTGCCGGTCCGCAGGGTGACCGTCTTCCCGGCTCCGAGGGTGAACCCGCCGAACGTGTAGACGTGGTCCGCTCGCCTCGTCCTGTCGCGTACGGTCCAGCCCCTGAGGCTCACGGCCTTCCTCGTCGTGTTCTTGATCTGCACGTACTCGCCGTTCAGGCTGCTGTTCGCGCCGAAGTCCGGCGAGCCGGGCGAGTCATAGTAGATCTTGGTGATCCGGACGGCCGGGCCCGCCGCGTAGGAGGGCTGGGAGACGGCGACCACGCCGGCGGCCACCACGGCGGCCGTCAGCAGGGATCGGGTACGCACGGAGTTACTCCTGGGATGGGGGGACACGATCGGAATCGATCATAATGATGACCTTTGATACCGATTCACCATCCCTGTATCGGTTCGGCATCCGAGGGCGCTCCCCGCGGCGGCCGGCCCCGAGGGCTCAGGTCACCGGAAGACACCCGTGTGGCCGAGCGAGTACCGGCCGGGCTGGGGATACACGCACAGCCCGTGCGGCCCGGCGCCGACCCGGATGGTGCGGACGACTCTGCCGTCCCGGGTGTCGAAGACGTAGACGACCCCGTGGTAGCGACCGCTGAGCCACAGCTTCGTGCCGTCCGCCGACACGCCGCCCATGTCGGGCGAGCCCCCTCCGGGGATCCGCCAGACGTCCGCCACCTTCCGTTTCGCGAACGACACGACCGACACCGATCCCTCACCCCGGTTCGACACGTACAGATGGCGCGAGTCGCGGCTGACGTAGAGGCCGTGCGCGCCCCGGCCGGTCGGCAGGAACCGCATGACCTCGTACGTCGCCGCGTCCACCAGCCACACCCCGTGCCGTTCCATGTCGGCGATGTAGAAGACGGTGCCGTCGGGCGACAGCTTCACGTCCTGCGGCATGCTCATGTGGCCCAGATGGATGTGCCGGATCACGCTCGGCGTGCGCCAGTCGAGCACGACGAGGTCTCCGCTGAACTCGCAACTCGCGAGGAACACCGAGCCGTCGGCGGTGAAGTCCCCGTGGTTGATCCCCCGGCAGGGCAGCGACAGCGAGCGCAGCAGCTTCATGCTGTGCGGGTCGCGCAGGTCGAGCTGGTTGTTGCGCTCCGCCATGACCAGCGCGTACGTGCCGTCCGGCGAGAAGTACAGGTTGTAGGGGTCCTCCACGGGCACCGGGCGGCCGGGCCTGCCCGTGCGGGGGTCGATCGGGGTCAGGGAGTTGCCCCGGTTGTTGTTCACCCACAGCGTCTTGAGGTCCCAGGACGGCACCACGTGCTGGGGCAGCGCCCCGACCGTGAAGTGCCGCACGATGCGGTACGTCTCCGGGTCGATGACGTCGACCGTGCCGCTCTCGCTGTTGGGCACGTAGACGAGAGAGCGGAAGCCCTTCACGACGGGGCTGAGCATGCCCGGACGGTCGGCCGCGTAGATGTCGACCTGATCCCGGCCCTTCGCCCCAACCGACGCCTGCGGCGACGGCCGGGCGGACGCCGTCGGAGCTTCGGTGACCCGCGACGGCGCGACCGGTGGCACGGGCGGCCCCGCCGCGCAGCCGGCGAGGGCGTATCCCCCGACGATCATCAGCGCCACGGTCACGGCAGCGGCTCCACGCGCTCGGTCCACGCCTGCCCCTTCGTCGCGGCGGGCTGTGCCCGGCCGGCCCCCGTACGGTCATGACCGGCCGCGCCGGGATCGGCACGACGCAGCGGGTCGGCGCGACGCTAACGCCCGCGGACACGGCCCGGAGGCGGCTTTGCCTGCTCTTTCCCGCCCTGTTCCCCACCGCCGCCGGGGCGCGCCGAGATACCGCCCCCGCCGGCAGCGGCCCGCGCGGCTCAGCCCATGCCGGCGCGCGTCATCGGGCGGTTCCCTCGGCGTCGAGCAGTTCGTCCACGGCCTTCCGGTCGGGGAGCGAGGGGCTGGCGCCGGGCAGCGTGGTGGCGAGGGCCCCGGCGGCCATCCCCCGGCGGATGGCCGTGGCGGTGTCGAGGCCGGCCGCGAGGGCCGCGCCCACGAAGCCGGTGAAGGCGTCGCCCGCGGCGGTGGTGTCAACCGGGGTGACGGCGTAGGCGGGGAAGTGCCGGGTGCGCTCCGGGGTGACCGACAGGGCCCCGGCCGCGCCGAGCGTGATGAGCGCGTGGCGCACGCCGCGGTCGAGGAACCAGGCCGCGGCCCGCTCGGCGGACGCGACGTCGACGACCTCCACCCCGGTCAGCGCGGCCGCCTCGCTCTCGTTGGGGGTGACGACGGCGACGTGCGGCCAGACCCGGTCGGGCAGCGGCTGCGCGGGCGCGGGGTCGAGCACCACGGTCAGGCCGGCCCGCGCACCCGCTTCGGCGGCGTGACAGGCGACGTCGGCGGGGGTCTCGAGCTGGAGCAGGAGCACGCTCGCCTTGTCGCGCACGGCCCCGATGCTCTCGTCCACCATGGCGGCGTTCAGGTCCGCGTTGGCCAGTGGAGTCATGACGATGTCGTTCTCGCCCGACGCGTCCACCCTGATGTGCGCGACGCCGGTGCGGCCGGCCACGGAGCGGACCTCCGTCAGCGCCACGCCGTGGGAGCGCAGCGCCGACGAGACGATCTCACCGAACGGATCCGTGCCGACGCAGCCGACCAGCCAGGTGGGCGCCCCCGCACGGGCGGCGGCGACCGCCTGGTTCGCGCCCTTCCCTCCGAGGACCAAGGTGACGTCGTCGCCGAGAACGGTCTCTCCCCGGCGCGGGAGGCGGCGGGTGAAGGCGGTGACATCCGCGGAGATGCTCCCGACGACGACGACACCTTGGGGTTCCATGATGTTCCTCCTGTTTCAGGCTGTCAGTGCTGCGGCGAGGCTCAGGAGGCCCGGCCGAGCGTCTCGATCGCGCCGATCATGAGATCCCAGAACCGGTCCCGGTCCAGCCCGATGCCGACGTTCGCGTTGGGCTCCCAGTCCATGCGGTGGTGCAGGTCGGCCACGGTCGCACCCCGGGTGTGCCGGCCGTCCAGCTCGATCCGCAGGCCCACCCGCTCGTACGTCATGACCTCGGGATCGATCAGGTACGCCACCGTGATCGGGTCGTGCAGCGGCGGAGCGGGGAAGCCCCAGGTCTCGTGGTAGGTGGAGCCGAAGAACGTGAGCAGTTCCACGCAGACCCGGGCGAGCGGGGTGCCGAGCGCGTCGATCCTGGCGAGCACGTCGGCGGTCACCAGCGCCTGGTGGCTGACGTTGAGCCCGACCCATGTCGTCGGCACACCGCTGTCCAGCACCTCCGCCGCCGCCTCCGGATCGGCGTAGATGTTGAACTCCGCGTACGGCGTGTGGTTGCCGCGATCCGTGGAACCTCCCATGATCACGACTTCCCTGATCCGCTCGCGGTCCTCGGGATGGCGGCGCAGCAGGGTGGCGATGTTCGTCAGCGGGCCGATGGCCACCACGGTCACCGGCTCGGCGGCGGCCGCCAGCGTGTCGTGGATGAGGTCAACGCCGTGGCGGGGGTCGAGCGGCACGCTCGGCTCTCCGAACGCCGGGCCGTCAAGGCCGCTCTCCCCGTGGACGTAGTCGCCGATCTCCAGCGGCGCCGTCAGCGGGCGGTCGCAGCCCGCGGCGACCGGCACGCCGGTGACGCCCGCGAGGCTCAGCATCCGGCGGGCGTTGAGCGCGGTCTTCTCCACCGTCTGGTTCCCCGCGACGGTCGTGACCGCGCGCAGGTCGATCGCCGGGCTGGCCACCGCGAGCAGGATGGCCATGGCGTCGTCGTGCCCGGGGTCGCAGTCGAGGATCACCGGGATCGGCATGTCAGAGCTCCTTCGCGAGCCAGCGGACCGCCCGGGTGAACAGGGTGCGGTAGCCGTCCCAGGAGACGAACTCGTCCGGGCACCAGTGCGGCGCGATGTCGGAGGCCCAGGCGAGCGTGCGGCCCGCCCCGGCCTGCCGTACGGCGAGCAGGGGGTCGCCGGCGACGGTCGCGAGCAGCGTCGCGTCCTCGGGCAGCGCGAACCGGTTGTAGCCGAGCAGGTCGGGCCACTGGGCGGGGAGCCCGGCCACGATGGGGTGCGCGTCGTCGGCCAGCAGGCCGGGCACGCCCTGCGGGGTCTCGACGCGGTCGTCGTAGCGGGAGATCTCGGCGGGGAGCACCCGTTCGACCGCCGTACCGGCGAACGCGGCCTTGGCCTCGAAGCCCTGGAAGCTCAGGTAGCCGCCGGCCATGGCGAGGCCGCCGCCCTGCTCCACCCACTCGGCCAGCAGGTCGAGCCGGTTGACGGTCTTCTCGCTGGCCAGCCAGGTGGCGGGGTGCAGCAGGATGCTGTTGGCCCCGATGTCGGAGAGCACGATCACGTCGTAGGCGGCCAGCGCCTCGGGCGTGCCGGGGAACAACGCGGGCACGTCGTGCGCGGGCAGGTGGTCGACCTCGATGCCGTCGGCGGTCAGGACGCCCCGCAGGGGTTCGATTCCGGTGTGGTAGGTGGTCGAGGTGAACGCGTCGAAGCCCTTGTAGTGGGTCGACACGCTCACCCACGATTCACCGGCGACGAGCACGCGGGTCATGGAAATCGTCTCCTTCTATCTACTTCTGTGATCAGTGGCCGCGCGCGGCGGCGAGGAAGAGCTCGCGCGGGTTGTCCGCGAGCAGCCGGGTGGTGTCGCCGGCGGTCAGCCCGTGCCGGTGCAGGCGCGGGACGAAGTGGGTGAGGATGTGGGCGTAGCCGGTGCCGCCGTAGCGGACGAGCATGGTCTTCAGGAACACGTCCTGGGAGAGCAGCACCCGGTGCCCGAGCCCGGCGCGGACCAGCCAGGCCACGGCGGCGGCGTTCTCCTCGTCGCACGGGGACTGGCCCTCGCCCGGATAGAGGTAGTCCATGCCGCACATGTCGTAGCCGAGGTAGGCGCCGCGCAGGGCGAGGGACACCTGGTAGTCGCGGTCCGCCCCGCTGGGGTTCAGGTGCGAGAGCACGGTGCCGGCGAGCAGGCCGCCCTCCTCCGCGACGACGTCGAGCACGCGGTGGCCGTGCCGTACCCAGCCGGGGAGGTGGACCGAGAGCGGCACGCCGGTGCGGGCCTGCGCCCGGGCCGCGCCGCGCAGCACCTTCTCCTCCTCGGCGGTGAAGTCGGGCGAGACGCCGATCTCACCGATCACTCCGGCGCGAACGCCGCCCACGCCCTCGGTGAGGTCGCGCTCGATCTCGTCGGCGACGTCCGCCGCCGTCATCGAGCGGACCCGGGCGGGGTGGGTCTTCTCCAGGTAGAAACCGCAGCCCATGACGATGTTCAGCCCGGTGGCGCGGGCGATCGCGACCAGCTCGGCGGGCGCCCGCCCGATCCCCTCGGGGGTCACTTCGAGCAGCGTGCGCCCGCCGCGCTCGGCGAACCTGCGCACCTCCTCGATCGCGGTCCCCGTGTCGTCCAGCGAGACGTTGTCGCGGGAGAGGTACGGGTCGTTGCGCAGTCTGCCGAGGAACTCCAACCGCAGGCGGTCGCGGGCGATCAGCTCGCCCTCGGCGTCGCCCTCGGGCGCGGGGTGCCAGGCGCGGGCGCCGTCGTTGCGCAGGTGCTCGTGGCAGAGCGTGATCCCGAGGTCGTCGGGGGACACCGGGCCGAGCACGGTCGTCACGGCCGCGGGCCGGGCCGGGGACGTCATTTCCGGATCGCCCCGAACTTCGCCCACACCTTGCTGTTGGCGAAGATGGCCAGCAGCAGGATGCCGCCCTGGACGATCTGCACGTAGAACGGCGAGACGTGCAGCAGCACCAGGCCGTTGGCGATCACGCCGAGCGTGAGCGCGCCGAGGATCGTGCCGAGCATGCTCGCCCGGCCGCCGAAGAGGCTGGTGCCGCCGAGCACGACGGCCGTGATGACCTCCAGCTCGAAGCCGGTGCCGGCGTTGGACGAGCCGGAGCTGAGGCGGGTGGCGATGAGCACGCCCGCGACCGCCGCCGCGACGCCGGCGAGCACGTAGACGGTCAGCCCGACCTTCCGCGTGTTAACGCCGGTGCGGCGCAGCGACTCGCCGTTGGAGCCGAGGCCGATGACGTAGCGGCCGAACGGCGTCCGGGTGAGGACGAGCCAGCCGATCAGCGCGACCACCACGGCGATGATGGCCGGGACGGGCACCCCGGCGATGCGGCCCTGGCCGATCTGGACGATCCAGAGGTTCCCGTCGATGGGGGTCGAGTAGCCCTCGGTGGCGCGCAGCGCCGTGCCCCGCATGATCGACAACATCGCGAGTGTGACGATGAACGGCGGGATGCTCTGGTAGGAGGAGAACCACCCGTTCACGAACCCGATCAGGGCGCCGAGCGCGAGGATCGCGACCAGGGCGAGGGTGGGGTTCCACCCGTGCTGCAGCACGATCGCGAGCAGCGAACCCGACAGTGCGACCGTGGAGCCGACCGACAGGTCGATGCCGGACGTGCTGATCACGAAGGTCATCGCGGTCGCGACGACCAGCGTGGGGGCGATCTGCCGCAACAGGTTGAGCAGGTTGCCCGTCGTGGCGAACCGGTCGGCGGAGAACGCGAAGAAGATCAGTAGGACCACCAGCACGACCGCGATCGCGATCGTCTGCGCGTGCCGGCCGATGTGGGCGTTGGCCCGGGCCGACCTGGTGGTGACGACCCGCTGGCTGGTCCCGTGACCGGTCCCGGTCTTGGTGGCGGTCACCGTCGCCTCCCCTCCTTGTCTTCCTCGTCGTGGGCGACGATCTCGGACACGAGCCGTTCGAGGCTGGTGCTCCGGGCGTCGAGGTCGGCCCTGAGCGTGCCCTCGTACATGACGCACAGCCGGTCGCAGACCCGGAAGAGGTCTTGCAGGCGGTGCGTGATGAGGATCACCGACACGCCCTGGGCCGAGACGGTCTTGATCAGTTCGAGGACGGTCTCGACCTCGGCGACGGCGAGCGCCGCCGTCGGCTCGTCGAGGATGAGCAGCTTGGGCCCGAAGGTCACCGCCCGGGCGATGGCGACCGCCTGCCGCTGACCGCCGGACAGTCCTCCGACGGGGATGTCCGTCAGCGGGATCCGGATGTTCAGCGCGTCCAGGTGGCGACGGGCGTCCGCGTGCATCTTGCGCACGTCGAGCATCATGCCGCCGGCCTTGCGCGGCTCCCTGCCGAGGAACAGGTTCCCGGCCACGTCGATGTCGTCGCAGAGCGCGAGGTCCTGGTAGACCATCTCGATGCCCAGCTCGCGGGCGTCCTTCGGGCTGGCGAAGGAGACCGGCCGGCCGTCGAAGACGATCTCGCCGGAGTCCGGCACGACGGCGCCGGCCAGCACCTTCATGAGGGTGGACTTGCCGGCCGCGTTGTCGCCGACGAGCCCCACCACCTCTCCCGGGCCGACGCGCAGCGTCACGCCGCGCAGCGCGTCGACCATTCCGTAGCGCTTGCGGATGTCGCGCATGACCACCCGATCAACGCGATCCGCCTTCTGGTCGGTCATGCGAGTCCCTTCGCCGCTCACTTGAACGTGGCGCGGTACGGGTCGACGTTGTCCTTGGTCACGATCGTCACGGGCACGTCGATCTTCTTCTTCGCCTGGGCGCCGCCGACCAGGGCCTGGGCCTCCTTGACGGCCTCGTAGCCCTCGGTCTTCGGGTCCTGCTGGACCACGCCGGCGACGAACCCCTCGTCGATGCCGTTGATGGCCTCCTTGGTCAGGTCCCAGCCGAAGACCTTGACCCGGTCGGCCGCGTTCTGCGACTTCACCGCGGCGACCGTGCCGAGCAGGGCCGGCTCACCGGTGGCGTACACGATGTTCATGTCGGAGCGGGAGGTGAGCAGGTTCTCCGCGGCCGACATCGCGGCCTCCTGCTTGTTCTGCCCGTCGACGGTCTGCACGATCTTCGCGCCGGCGCCCTCGACGGTCTTGTTGAAGTCGTCCTTGCGGATGTTCTGGATGAAGGAGTTGAGCGCGCCCACCACGCCGATCTTCGGCGCGGTCAGGCCCTGCGCCTGGGCCCACTTGTTGACGAAGTCGCCCGCCTGCTGGGCCGCGGCGGCGTTGTCCACGCCCACCTGGGTGTCCACGGCGGGCGAGTCGACGATGGCGTCGACGGCGACGACCTTCAGCCCGGCGTCCTTGGCGATCTTCACTGCGGGCTTGATGCCCTCGACGTCGATGGCGACGACGATGACCGCGTCGAACTGCTGCTGGACGAAGTTGTCGATGGCCTCGTTCTGCTTGGCCGGGTCGTCGTTGGCGTTGAAGATCGTGAGGTCGACGTTCGCCTCCTTCGCCGCCTGCTGGGCGCCGGCGTTCATCTCGTTGAAGAAGATCGCCTGCTGGTTGATCTGGACGAGTCCGACCTTCGGCCGGTCTCCGCCGGAGCCTCCGGAGGCGCCGGAGTCGTCCGAGCTGCCACAGGCCGCCGCCAGCAGGCCGGTGGCCAGGATCGTCGTCGCCGCTGTCAGGCGGATGAGTCTCGTGGATCGAGCCATGAGAGATGAGCCTTTCGGGGGGCCGGGTAGGGGTGGTCGGCGGGTAATCGATTACCCGAGTTTCGGGCATGCTAGTGGGACCCAAAAAGCACCGTCAAGGTGCGGTTTCCTCACTGAACCTCTATCGTTCCGTGTGATCCCGGCACCGCAAGGGGCCGCAAGGTCGATCGTTGGCAAAGATCAAGGGAAATCGATTACACGATGGGCGTGACGATCCACGACGTGGCGCGAGCCGCGGGCGTCTCCGTGGCCTCGGCCTCCCGCGCGCTCTCGGGGCGGCGCAAGGTCACGCCCGAGGTCGCCGAGCGGGTCGCGCGTGCCGCGGCCGAACTCGGCTACCAGCCGAACGCGGTCGCCAAGGCGCTGCGCGACCAGACCACCGGCACCATCGGCATGGTCGTGCCGGGCATCGGGAACCCGTTCTTCACCACGATCGTCGAGGCCGTGGAGCGCGAGCTGCAGAACTCCGGCACCGACCTGCTGCTGTGTTCGTCCCGGTACGATCCCCAGGTCGAGGCGCGGAGGCTGGGCACCCTGCTGGCCCGGCGCGTGGACGGGCTGATCATCAGTCCGTGCGACATCGAGGCCAGCGTCCCGGCGGTGCTGGACGCGGCCCGGCGGGTGCCCCTCGTGCAGCTCGACCGCCACATCGAGGGCGGCGCGGCCGACTGGGTGGGCGTGGACGACGAGGCCGGGGTGACCCTGGCGGTCGACCACGTGCTCGCGGGCGGGGCACGCTCGGTGGTCTTCGCGGGCAGCCGGCTGGTGAGCTCCTCCGCCCGGCTGCGGCTCAGCGGGTTCGAACGCGCCGCGGCGCGGGCGGGGGTGGAGGTCCTGCCGCCGCTGCTGGGCGAGTTCACACTGGAATGGGGCGTCGAGGCCGGGCGCAGGCTGCTCGACGCCGGCCGGCTGCCGGACGCGGTGGTCTGCGGGAACGACGAGATCGCCGTGGGCCTGGTGCGGTCGCTGCGGTTCGGCGGGGCGCGCGTTCCCGAGGACGTCTCGGTGGTCGGGTTCGACGACGTGGGACACGCGACGATGTGCGACCCACCGCTCAGCACCGTGCGCCAGCCGGTGGAGGAGATGGCGGCGGAGGCGGTGCGCCTGCTCGGCCAGGTCAAGGCCGCCGACCCGCGGCCCGCGCAGCGGATCGCGATCACGCCCAGGCTCGTCGTACGGCAGACCAGCCGGCTGTCGGCGGCCGGCGTCGCGGAGTAGGTCAGGGAAGGAGTCCGGGTGAACGAGGCGGTCGAGCTCGCACGCGAGCTGATCAGGATCGACTCGGTGGGCGGGGGCGAGGCCGCGGTGGCCGAACCGCTCGCCAGACGACTGTCGGACGCCGGTTTCGCGGTGCGGCGGCACGAGCACGCGCCCGGCCGGACCGGCCTGGTCGCCCGTTGGGGAACGGGCGAGCCGGTGACGCTGACCGGGCATCTCGACACGGTGCCGCTGGGCGGGCAGGCGTGGCGGCACGCGCCGCACGGCGCGGAGATCGACGGCGACCGGCTGTACGGACGTGGTTCGAGCGACATGAAGGCCGGGGTGGCCGCGCTGGTGGTCGCTGCCGAGCGGCACGTGCGCCGCGCCGGGGCGAAGGTCGCGCTGGAGGTCGTCCTCACCGCCGGCGAGGAGACCGGCTGTGACGGCGCGGCCGGCATGGCGGCCGCGGGCCTGGTGGGCAGGTCGCGCGCGCTGCTGGTGGCCGAGCCGACCGCCAACCGGGTGCTGCTCGGGCACAAGGGCGCGCTCTGGCTGGAGGCCACCACGCGAGGCAGGACGGCGCACGGCTCGATGCCGCACCTCGGCGACAACGCGATCTACAAGCTCGCCCGGGTTATCGGCGCCGTCGAGCGGTTCGATCCCGGGGTGCCCGATCACCCCTGGCTCGGCCCGTCCACGGTGAACGTGGGGACGGTGCGCGGCGGGATCAACGTGAACTCCGTGCCCGACCTGGCCGCCGCGACCATCGACCTGCGGACCGTCGCCGGCCAGGACCACGGACGGCTCCGCGAGCGGTTGCAGACCGCGCTCGGCGACGAGGCGACCCTCGACGTGCTCGTGGACCTGCCCGCGATCTGGACGGAGCCGGACGACCCCTTCGTGCGGGCCCTGGTCGACGCGGGGGCGGGCGCTCCTGGCGACCAGCCGGCGGCCAGCTACTTCACCGACGCCTCGGTCCTCGCCACCGCCTGCGGCGGGGGTCCCACGGTCATCTGCGGCCCGGGCGAGCCCGAGCAGGCGCACGTCACCGACGAATACTGCCTGGTCCACCGGATCGAGGAGGCCGTCGAGATCTACAGCGCCGCCCTGGCCGGGCTCGCGCCCTGACACGCGGCCGCCCGGCCGAACGGCATGGGGCGCCGCCGCCGAAATCGCGTCACGACCGTCCACGGCGGGCACCTGACGGTTATCGTCGGATCATGGCAAGGTGATCATCAGACTGCCGGTGACCCGAGGAGATCGCGTGCGCGACATGTCCCCGCCCCTGCACATGCGAAGGGACGGATTCCATCCCGTCCCAGAGCTCTCCGCGCTGCGGAACGACGAGGGGGTCGCCCGGATCCGCACCGTGTTCGGCACCGACGCCTGGCTGGTCACCAGGTTCGAGGATGTCCGTACGGTGCTGAGCCATCCCGAGCTGTACAGCAACGCGCTCGTGCCTCCGCTCCGGCCGCCCGGCGCGCCGCCGCCCAGTGCGGAGGAGGCCGCCGCGATGCGCGCCGGCAACCTGCTCGGCTCCGACCCGCCCGAGCACACCCGGCTGCGCCGGATGCTCACGGCCCAGTTCACCGTCCGCCGGATGCGGCGGCTGGAGCCCAGAGTCCAGCAGATCGTCGACGACCATCTCGACGCCATGGAGCGCGGCGGACCACCCGCCGACCTGGTGACGGACTTCGCCCTCCCGGTTCCCTCCCTGGTGATCTGCGAACTGCTGGGCGTGCCGTACGCCGACCGGGCCGGCTTCCAGGGGACGTCCAAACGGATCCTGGACGTGTCCCTGTCTCCGGACGAACGCGCGGCCGCGGCGGCGGAGGCCCGGGCGTACATCGCAGGCCTGATCGAGAGGATGCGGACCGATCCCGGTGATGACCTGCTCGGCATGCTCGTACGCGAGCACGGCGACGAGTTGAGCGACGCCGAACTCACCGGCATCGGCACCCTGCTGCTGCTCGCCGGGCACGAGACCACGGCCAACATGCTGTCTTTGGGCACACTCGCCCTGCTGCGGCACCCCGGCCAGCTCACGCTGCTCCGCGACGAGCCGGACCGCGTGGGCGCCGCCGTCGAGGAACTGCTGCGGTGGCTGAGCATCGTGCACTCCGGGACGGTCAAGATCACTACGTCCGAGGTCCGGCTGGGCGATCGGACCCTCGGCCCCGGCGAGACCGTCATCTGCTCCCTGCCCGCCGCCAACCGCGACCCGGGGCTCGTCCCGAACCCGGACGACCTGGACATCCGCCGGGATGCCATCGGCCACGTCGCGTTCGGACACGGCGTCCATCACTGTCTCGGTGCTCCCCTGGCCCGCATGGAGATGCACATCGCGTTCCCCGCCCTGCTGCGCCGGTTCCCCGGCCTGCGGTTGGCGGGCGAGCCCCTGTTCCGCTCCCTCACCGTCGTACACGGCCTGACGACGATGCCGATCACCTGGTAGCGACCGGCTCACCGCCGAGCACCCGGCCCTCCGGCACGCGATGCCGGAGGGCCGGCTCTCGTTCACAACGGCCGCGACCGTGAATCACGAGCTCGTCGACGTCCGGATTCGCGGGATCGGTGCACTGTCTCCCACTACCCATCCGCCGGGCTCCTCACCACGGCCTCCTCCCCCGGCGGCGATCAAGGGAGGAGGCCGTGTGGAGACTGCGCGGAGTGGGCGACCCGCGCCTCGCCGCCTGACGCGGACCCGTCAGGCGACCGAGGCGGGGAACCTCTCCCAGACGCGGTGGGCGGCCATCGACCGCTGCACTGCGGTGAACACCTCGGTGGCGGAGTCACCGGAGACCACGCCCGGCGTGCCGGTGATCCCGGCCTGCGCGAGCAGTTTCGCGCCGCCGCCCCACGCGCCGATCGCCTTCGCGTGCCGCCAGCACTCGTCGATCATGAGCATGACCCGCGGGTCCACCACGGTGGCATCGCCCGCTCCCGCCTTGGCGTCGCGCGCGGGCAGCGCGTCGGGCGCCGGCACGGGCGCGGCCGCCAGCAGCAGCGCGTCGAACTCGATCGACCGGGCGGTGGCGAAGGTCCGCTGCACGGGCATGTCTCCCAGCGTGCCGCCGTGCGGCGCGATCAGCAGCGGCACCATCCCGGCGGCGAACACGGCCTTGCGCAGGTCGCGTACGCCGTCGAGGTCGGCGCCGTCGTCGACCACGATGCCGACCATGCGGCCGTCACCCGGCCACTCCTTGCCCACCTGCGAGAGCGCGGGGCTGGGCGCCGGGTCGGCGAGCGGCAGGGCCGGCTCCGGCGCGGGAAGGCCCAGCCCGGTGGCGACCTCCCGGCAGAGGACCGGGTCGATGTTCGCCAGGCACTGGAGCTGACGCTCCTTGATCGCCTGCTCGTAGCACTTGCCCAGCTCGAAGGTGTAGGCGCGGATGATGTGCTCCTTCTCCACCGGCGTCATGCTCAGCCAGAACAGGCGCGTCTGGCTGAAGTGGTCGTCGAAGGACACGGGGTTGGCACGGACCTTCCTCGCCTGCGCGACCTCGACCGGCACGTCGGTGTACGCCTTCTCGCCGTCGCCGGCGACGAACGGGTTGCCGCCGTCCAGGGAGTTCGGCCGGTACGGCGCGACGCCGGCGTGGACGGCGTGCTGGTGGAAGCCGTCGCGGAGCATGTCGTTGACCGGGCAGTGCGGACGGTTGATCGGGATCTGCGCGAAGTTCGGGCCGCCCAGCCGCGTGATCTGCGTGTCGAGATAGGAGAACAGCCGCGTCTGCAGCAGCGGGTCATTGGTGACGTCGATGCCCGGCGGCAGGTGCCCGACGTGGAAGGCGACCTGCTCGACCTCGCCGAAGAAGTTCGTGGGCGTCCGGTCGAGCGTCATCCTCCCGATGGGCTGCACCGGCGCGAGCTCCTCAGGCACGATCTTGGTCGGGTCGAGCAGGTCGATGCCCTCGAACGTCTGGTCAGGAGTGTCGGGGAGGACCTGGATGCCGAGCTCCCACTCAGGGTAGGCGCCGGCCTCGATCGCGTCGTAGAGGTCGCGGCGGTGGAAGTCGGGGTCCATGCCGCCGAGCATCTGCGCCTCCTCCCAGGTCAGGGAGTGCACGCCGAGCTTGGGCTTCCAGTGGAACTTGACCAGCACCGTCTCCCCGGCCTCGTTGACCAGCCGGAAGGTGTGGACGCCGAAGCCCTCCATCATCCGGAAGGAGCGCGGGATCCCGCGGTCGGACATGTTCCACATGGTGTGGTGCTGCGCCTCGGTGTGCAGCGAGACGAAGTCCCAGAACGTGTCGTGCGCGCTCTGCGCCTGCGGGATCTCCCGGTCCGGGTGCGGCTTGCCCGCGTGGATGACGTCGGGAAACTTGATGCCGTCCTGGATGAAGAAGACCGGCATGTTGTTGGCGACGAGGTCGAAGGTGCCCTCGTCGGTGTAGAACTTCGTGGCGAACCCGCGGGTGTCGCGGACCGTGTCGGCCGATCCCCGCGAACCGAGGACCGTGGAGAACCGCACGAAGACGTCGGTCTTCTTCCCCTTCTTCAGGAAACCGGCCCTGGTCACCGCTTCGGCGGTGCCGTACGCCTCGAAAACGCCGTGGGCGCCGGCGCCCCGGGCGTGGACGACACGCTCGGGGATGCGCTCGTGGTCGAAGTGCGTGATCTTCTCGCGCAGATGGTGGTCCTGCAGCAGGGTAGGGCCGCGCTCGCCCGCCTTCAGCGAGTGGTCGGTGTCGCGCAGCCGCGCCCCCTGCGCGGTGGTGAGGTGGGCGCCCTGCTGTCCCTTGGCCGTGGCGGGCGCGCCGGTCTCCGCTCCGGTCGGCGTGACGGTCGCGGGAGCGCCCTGCTCCTTCTTCGGGGGCAGCGGGTCACGCGGCGTCGTCGGCTCCTCCACGGTCGCCGGGGCGCTGCCCGGCGAGCCGGGCACGTCCGGCGTCAGGAAGTCAGTCACCTTCTCCGCTGCGTTCTCCACGACCTCCTTGACCGCCTTGGCGGGCTTGCTGGCATCCATCGTGCGATTCCTCCATCAAGCGGTTACGAGCAGTCCGCGCGCCGTACCCGCTGGTAGGAGGGCCAAACCTGCCAGTGGGCCGCCGAACGCGGCGGTGTCCCCGCGGCGGGCCGCCGCGGGGACACGCGCCACGGAGGGCCTCAGCTGTACGGACGGTTGGACATGTGCTCGGCCGTGCCCACGCGGTGCTTCTGCTTGCGCACACCGGCGAGACCGAGCAGACCGAGCAGGCCCAGCAGACCCCACAGGCCTCCGTTGCCGCCACCGTCCCTGCCCTGGCCGGGTTGCGGTGACGGATTGGGCTGGCTGTACGTGGCCGGCGCGACGGGCGTCTCCGCCGTGGCGGCCGCGGCCGGGGCAAGCGTGAGCAGGAAGGCCAGCCCCAGGCTCGTGAGCATCTTGCGCATTGGTTTCCCCCGATCCGGCGGTCTCGCGATCGGGAGACCGCCTTCTGTCCCCTCCGGACGAAGCCCTGTCGTGCGAGGGTTGACCCCCGTCATCCCTCCCGGGCGCACCTACGCGACGGCGCTTGCACCCCGATCCTCACCGCGCCTATCTGATCAATGCGCCCGAGATGCTGATAAATACCGAAGGGAGGGATTGAAAAGGCCGACCTTTGACAGCTCGGCCAGACCGGCCGCTCAGCCGCGCCGCCCGCTCTCGGCGTGCCGGATGAGTTCGCCGACATGGGGGACGAACGCCGTAGTTGCCGGCCTCCGGCCGCTTATCCTGGGCGGGTGAAGCTCGGCAAGCGCGTGGTGGCCGGCGCCGTCATCCTTCTGCTGACCGGGTGCGCACCCGGGAACGCCGGAGACGCCTCACCCACCGACGGTCTCAAGGTGAGCAGCCCGGCGTTCGCCGAGAGCGCCGAGATCCCCGAGAAGTACGTGTGCACGCAGCAGGGCGGTGAGAACGTCTCACCTCCGCTCACCTGGACCGGCGTTCCCGAGTCCGCACGCGAGCTGGCGATCGTGGTGGACGACCCCGACGCCCCTGGCGGGACGTACATCCACTGGATCGTGACGGGCATCCCGGTCTCGGCGACGAGCGTGAGCGAGGGGCAGACCCAGGGGAAGGTGCTGCCGGGCAGCGACGGCCAGGCCGCCTACGCGGGCCCCTGCCCGCCGAGCGGCGTTCACCACTACCACTTCATCGTGTACGCCCTGCGCGGTCCCGTCGCACCGAGCGGCGACGCGAAGTCGACGCACCAGCAGATCAAGGACGCCGCCGTCGCCTCGGGCGAGACCGTCGGCGTCTGGGGAAGCTGAGCGGTCTGGCCTTCGGTCGACGCGGGCCGAGGCCGATACCAGGGTCACACCACGACCGCGGAAAGGCCGTATGGAGGGTACCGCTGGTAGGAACAGGGCACCCCTCGCGATCTCCTAGGTTTCTCCACCGGCACGAAAGAACCACCACCACCGCCGTTGCCCACACATTGCGAATGTCTGCCTGGTCCCAGGTGGTCACCGCCACCCGCTGGTGGATCAGCATCGGATCCAAGCTGTCAGCTTTGAGGACTGTGACGCGAACCAGGTTCCCGACACTGCTCGCAGGGGCAACGTCGTAGACGAGGCCGCCCTGTCCAGCACTAGCGAATCCGGTTGACGCCCATCCTCAGTTGGTCCATAGCGAGGTCCCAGAAGGACCTGTAGCGCCTGGCGCCAGGCAGCCACGGCGCGAGATACCAGGCTTCCCACTCACCTTCAACGGTGCTGACGTGGGGATTGAGGAGCGCCGCTCCGTCATCCCAGTATCCGAGCAGCAGGGTGTCGGGCACATACTCCCCTCTGAAATGGATGGAGTCCTGCTCCAGTCCGTAGACGAAGTAGAGCTCGTCGGGCACGCTCCATGAGTTCTCCGGCTTGGGTGCCGACCAGCTCTCGGCGATCGAGGGATCGACATCGCGGAGCCAGCCGACTTCTTCGACACGCAGCAGGCAGCAGTCATCGTCGCTGCCCCACCCGTTGGCGGACAGGAGAAACTGCCGGTAACTCGGCGGCAGCTCCACACCCAGCCGCTCTTCAAGCTCGCGGACCTCTGCTTCGGTAGCCGGGGAGAACAGATCGCCGAGTGGACTGACCGCCGGGTGGTCAGAACCGTCGGTCACCTGATGCCTTGCAGGGAAGAGTTCAGGCCATGCGTACTGGGCACTCATAGTGAGTGAAGGTAGCCCTCACGACTGACGTTCCATCCGACGTAGGGCATCACAATCCCGGCTACGCCGTGGCGCGCATCCTCGGGCACGAGCAGATGTCCACTTGGACGTATCGCCGACGTGCCATGAAAGTGGCATTGACCTGGGCCGACCGTCCACGGACGTCCGTACGGTTCTAGGGGCGTCCGTGGTCGTTGTCACTCAGTTCGTCACCCAATGGTCCGTCGTGCACAGGTGACAGGGACTGCCGACGGAACGCGGCACGGCCCCGTGATCACAGCAGGGTGGCCACCACCTCAAAGCCACACTTCTCCAGCGCGCGCACGACGTCGGTGCCGGAGCAGACCGAAACTGGCGCGGGCTCGTGCCGAGCGACGGATCTCGATCGGCGCCACGATCGGCTGCTGCGGGGTCTGGGGAAGAGGCTCGTCCTCGAAGTAGAGCTCCAGAGCGTCGCGGAGGCCGGCCAGGGCCTCGTCAACCGTCCGGCCCTGACTGGCCACCTCAACCTGGACGCAGCGCGCGGGGACGAGCTGGGTGACGTCGTTGCGGTTGCCACCGGTGAGGGTGAATGCCAGCGGGATGCCGGTGGCGTCGGTGACCAGGTGGTGCTTGCTGCCCGGGCGGCCTCGATCGACCGGGCTTGGGCCGGTCTGCGCCCGCCTTTTAACGCTCTGACGTGGGAGGAGTCCACGACAGCGCGGGAGAAGTCGAGTGCGTCGGCGGCGCGGAGGCGATCGAGCAACACCTCGTGCAGGCGCTGCCACACTCCGGCCTTCTGCCACTCGGCCAGCCGTCGCCAGCAGGTCATGCCCGAGCCGTAGCCCAGCTCCTGCGGCAGGTGCTCCCAGCCGATGCCGGTGTGCAGGACGAACAAGATGCCCTGCAGGACCAGGCGGTCATCCAGCCGCTTGCGCCCCGGATAGCGGCTCCGGCGCTGATGCTTGGGCAGCAACGGCTCGATGACCGCCCATAACTCGTCGCTGACCTCCCACGGCTTCAGCCGTGCCACCTGCCACTCCTCTCGCCGACTAGCACGAGAGATCAAACCACAACGGAGATCATTCTGTTAGGGGCTCTTAGGCTGCAGATTCCGCTCAGGAGAATTTACCGATACTTCGTTGCGCCTGATGGAGAGCAAACGTAACTTCACCGTAACTACGACGACAATTCGGGCAATGGAGTCGGCACCGATGGACTTCGATCTTGAGGAACTCGCCTCGATCATCGAGCTGCTGGACAAGGCAGATTTCCGGCACTTCAGGTTTGAGAAGGGCGACCTTCGCATCACAGTCAGCCGTGACGGGAACGTTCCGCTCGACCTCGCCGCACCGACCGTCCCGCCACCCGCCGCAGTGCCGGGCGCTCCGGTGCAGGCCGCGCCCGCGTCGGCGGCCCCCGCCCCACTGAAGAACCCGGCGAAGACCCCCCTGAAGGCCCCGGCCCAGGCGGCCGCTGAACCGGACGAGGGCGAGATCGTGATCACGGCCCCGCTGCTCGGCACGTTCTACCGCTCCCCCAAGCCCGGCGAGCCCCCATACGTCGAGATCGGCGACAAGGTCGAGCCTGACTCGGTGCTGTGCATCGTCGAGGTCATGAAGCTCATGAACTCCGTGCCCGCCGGGGTCTCCGGCGAGGTGACCAAGGTCTTCGCCGGAGACGGCGAACTCGTCGAGTACGGCAGCCCGCTGTTCGCCGTCAGGCCGGCAGCATGAGCCGTCAGGCCGACCGTACGCGGCAGCGGGTCTTCGTCGCCAACCGCGGGGAGATCGCCCTGCGCATCATCGAGGCGTGCGACCGGCTCGGCTTCGAGACCGTGCTCGGCGTCTCCAGCGCCGACCGCGACACGCTGGCCGCGCGCCGCGCCGGGCAGGTGGTCGTCCTCGGCGGCCCGCACGCCACCGGCAGCTACCTGTCGATCCCCTCCGTGCTGCACACCGCCGTCTCCACCGGCTGCACCGCCGTGCACCCCGGGTACGGGTTCCTGTCCGAGCGGCCGGACTTCGCCCGGGAGTGCGCGGCGAACGGGCTGACCTTCGTCGGGCCGTCCCCCGAGGCGCTCGAAGCGCTCGGCGACAAGCTCTCGGCCCGCGAACTGGCCGAGTCCCTCGGCGTCCCGGTCTCCGCCGGCGGCTACGCCTCCTCCGTCGCCGAGGCGGCCGAGCTGGCCGCCCGCATCGGGTACCCCGTGCTGATCAAGGCGGCGCACGGCGGCGGCGGGCGCGGCATGAAGCTGGTCGAGTCGGACGCCGGGCTGGCCGAGGCATGGGCGCTGGCCTCCGCCGAGGCCGAGGCCGCCTTTGGCGACGGCACGGTCTTCCTGGAGCGGTACGTCACCGACGCCAAGCACGTCGAGGTGCAGATCCTCGGTGACCGGCACGGCAACCGGATCCACCTGGGCGAGCGCGAGTGCTCGGTGCAGTACCGCTACCAGAAGATGGTCGAGGAGGCGCCCTGCGCGGCGCTGCCGCAGGCCACCAGGGAGCGGCTGCACGACAGCGCGCTGCGGATCGCGCGCGCGCTGGACTACGTCGGGCTCGGCACGGTCGAGTTCCTGTACGACGTGCGCCGCGACGAGCTGAACTTCCTGGAGGTCAACCCCCGGCTCCAGGTGGAGCACCCGGTCACCGAGGCCGTCACCGGAGTGGATCTGGTCCGCGAGCAGCTCCTCGCCGCGCTGGGCGAGCCGCTCTCGGTCCGCCAGGAGGACGTGCGGCTCACCGGGCACGCGATCGAGGCCAGGATCACCGCCCAGGACCCGTACGACCTGCTGCGGCCCTCCCCCGGGACGGTCACGCGGTGGCGGCCCCCCGTTGGCGGCGGCCTGCGACTCGACTCGCACATCTACGAGGGCTACGCCTTCCCGCCCTTCTACGACGCGCTGATGGGCAAGCTCGTCGCCTGGGGCACCGACCGGGCCGCCGCAGCGGCCCGGCTGAACGCCGCGTTGGCCGCCTTCGAGATCGGCGGCGTCACCACGTCGCGCGACCTGCTGCGGAGCATCACCCGGCACGGGGACTTCCTGGCCGGGACCGTGACCACGCACTGGCTGAACGACCGGTACAACGATCTGCTCGGCGATCGGAACGAGTGAATGACGGACATCAATCTCATCGACGTATCGCTGCGCGACGGCAACCAGAGCCTCTGGGGCGCCGTCGGCGTGACGACCAGGATGGTCGAGGGCGTAGCGCCCCTGCTCGACCAGGTCGGCTACCGGGCGGTGGAGATCGCATCGAGCACGGTGCTCGCGGTCGCCGTGCGGTTCCACAAGGAGGACCCGTGGGCACGGCTGCGCGCCGCCCGCGACCGCATGCCGAACACCAGGCTCGGCTTCCTCACCACCGGCAAGCGGTTCATCACCTTCTATCGCACCCCGGACGCCCTGTTCGAGCTGGCCTTCCGGCTGCTCGTACGCAACGGGGTGACCAGGCTGTGGATCATCGACCCGATGCACGACATGGCCGGCGCCAAGCGGATGGCCGCGATGGCGCGGCGCGCCGGGTTCGAGGAGATCGTGGGCGGCGTCTGCTACACGACCAGCCCGGTGCACACCGACGTCTACTATGCCGAGCGGATCGCCGAGCTGGACGGCTGCCCCGACATCGACAACGTCTACCTCAAGGACCCGGCCGGGCTGCTCACCCCCGAGCGGCTGTCCACGCTGGTGCCGATGCTCCAGTCGAAGCTGTCGCGGCTGCGGCTGAACGAGCTGCACAGCCACAGCACGACCGGGCTGTCCCCGCTGACCGCACTGACCGCCGCCGACCACGGGATCGACACGATCCACTGCGCGCTGCCGCCGCTCGCGAACGGCAACTCGCACCCCGCCGCGCAGCGGCTGGTCCGCAACCTGCGTGCCCGCGGCCATCGGCTGGACGTGGACCTCGACGCGATGGACCGAGCGTCGGCCTACCTGACCAGGCAGGCCAAAATCAAGCGGCTGCCCGCCGGAGTCCCGGCCGAGTACGACCAGGACTACTACCGGCACACCATCCCGGGCGGTGTCCAGTCCACCCTGGCGCGCCAGCTCGGCGAGCTGGGCCGCCCCGAGCTGGTCCCCGCCGTGATCGAGGAGTCCGTACGGGTCCGGGAGGACCTGGGCTGGCCGATCGTCATGACGCCGTTCGCCCAGTACATCGTGACGCAGGCCACGCTGAACGTGATCACCGGTGAGCGGTACCGGCAGATCTCCGACGAGGTCGTGGACCTGCTGCGCGGCGACTTCGGTCCGCTGCCCGGCCCGGTGAACCAGGACCTGCTCGACCGGGCGCTCAGCACCAAGCGCGGCAGCCGGCCGGCCGACGACGGCAGCTCCGACATCACGCTGGCCGAACTGCGCAAGCGGTTCGGCGAGACCACCAGCGACGAGGATCTGCTGCTCCGCGCGGTCATGCCCGCCGAGCAGGTGGACGCCATGGTCGCGGCGCGTGGTTCCTCACCGGCGTCCACGCTCCGGAACCTGCTGCGGTCGGTGGAGGACCGGCCGAGACTCACCACGGTCTCCGTCCAGCTCGGCGACACCCGGCTCGACCTGACCAGGAACGCCCCCGAGGAGGCCCGATGACCGGCCCGCTGCACGCGATCGACGCCTGGGTGCTCGACGTGGACGGCTGCCTGATGCGTACCGCCCACGCGGGCGGCGCGGGCGGCACGCCGATGCCGGACGCCGTGCGGTTCGTGTCCGCACTGAAGGCGGCCGGCCACGAGGTGGTGATATGCACCAACGCCTCCGAGCAGCCGCCGGGGACGTACGCCGAGCACCTGCGCGCGCACGGTTTCGACATCGCCGACGACCACTTCGTCACCGCGGGCAGCGCTGCCGCCGATTTCATCGCCAGGGAGCACCCCGGCGCCCGGGTGCTCGTCGTCGGCGAGGAGGGCCTGCGCGACCCGCTGCGCCGCCTGGGCGTCGCGCTGGCCGACCCGGGCGACCTGGCCGACGTGGTCGTGGTCGGCGCGGCCCGGTCGTACGGGACGGCCGAACTGAACGCGGCCGGCCTCGCGGTGGACGCGGGCGCCCCTCTCTACACCACCGTGGACGTCCGCTGGTTCCACGGCGGGCTCGGCAAGTCCATCTGCGCCTCCGCGGCGATCGCCAACGCGATCGGCTGGGTGGCCGGCGCCGAGCCCCGGGTGCTCGGCAAGCCCTCGCCCGCCCTGGCCGCGACTCTGGCCCACCGGCTCGGCCGGCCGCCGGGCCGTGTCGCCGTCGTCGGCGACGCCCTCGTCGAGGTACGTCTGGCACGGCACATGGGAGCGCACGCCCTTCTCGTCCTCAGCGGGGCGACCACACCGGAACAGCTCGACGGCGTGTCACAGGAAGAACGACCGGACGCGGTATACGCCGACGTCGCGGAGCTTTACCGGCTCCTCACCCCTCACCTCACCATGTCCGAAGGAGTCACGGCATGACCGCCAACGATCACTCCAGGTTCCCCTTCTTCAACGAGGCCCAGGCACCCGACGGCGCTGCGGGCTGGGAGTCGATGTATCCGTACTTCCTGGTGCCGAGCGAGGAGACCCGTGAGGAGGAGAACTCGCGGTTCTGGTTCGCCGACACGATGCACTGGTCGCGCGGGGTCCACCCGTTCGACAGCATCGGCGCCGAGGCGGTCTACCTGGGGGCCGGCCAGAACAGCACCCGGATCTTCGTGCTGCCCACCTCGCTCGGCCTGGACGTGCGGGTTGTCAACGGCTATGTGTACATCTCGCCGATCGCGGTGACCGACCCGGAGGAGATCGGGCGGCGGGCCTCGTTCTTCCAGGAGCGAGCAGGCTACTACTACGCCAACTGGGACGAGCTGTACGGCCGCTGGAAAGAGAAGATGCTGGCCGCGATCGAGTCCATGCGGACCCTGAAGTTCACGCCGCTGCCCGAGCTGGACCCGGTCGAGGTGGTCACCGAGGCCCGCGGCCGGTCGGTGTCGTGGGACGTCATCGAGAACTACCACCGCCTGATCGACGAGTTCTTCCTGGTCTGGCAGTACCACTTCGAGTTCCTCAACCTCGGCTACGGCGGTTACATCACTTTCTTCCAGTTCTGCCGCCAGGCGTTCCCGCAGATCAGCGAGCAGGACGTGGCCCGGATGGTCGCGGGCGTGGACGTGCTGGCGTTCCGGCCGGACGACGAGCTGCGCCGACTGGCCGTGCTGGCCGGTGAGCTGGACCTGGCCGACCGGTTCGCCGGGTTCACCGCCACGTCGGCCGCCGACGCGCTGCTGGACGCGCTGGCCGGGACCGAGAACGGCCAGGTCTGGCTGAAGGCGTTCGAGAAGGCCAAGGACCCCTGGTTCAACTACTTCGCCGAGTACGGCTTCACCCACGACCAGGACACCTGGGCGGGCAACCTGTCCATTCCGCTCACCGGAATCGCGCGTTACGTCGCGAAGCTCCAGGCCGGTGAGGACATCAGCCGCCCGGTGGCCAGGCTGCGCGAGGAGCGGGACCGGCTGGTCGCCGAGTACCGCGCGCTGCTCACCGAGGAGGAGGCCCGCCAGTTCGACGAGCTGCTCAACCTGGCCCGGACGGTGTTCCCGTACATCGAGGAGCACAACATCTACGTCGAGCACTGGGCGCACGCGGTCTTCTGGGAGAAGGCCTGGGAGCTGGGCGGCCTGCTGGTGTCGGCCGGATTCACCCGGGAGCGTGACGACGTGTTCTACCTGAACCGCTTCGAGCTGGACACCGTCCTGTTCGACGTCGTCGAGTCCTGGGCGATCGGCGTCCCGGCCCGCGGCTCCAAGCGCTGGCAGGCCGAGATCGACCGCCGCCGCGGCATCATGGCCGCCCTGCAGAGTCAGGTGGCGCCCCCCGCCTACGGCATCCCGCCCGAGCAGGTGACCGACCCGTTCGCCGTCATGAACTACGGCGTCACCACGGAGCGGGTGCAGGAGTGGCTGGGCGCGGCGAGCGGCGGCGACGCCCGGCTCACCGGCATCCCCGGCGGTCCCGGCACCGTCGAGGGCGTGGTGCGGGTGCTGCGCACCGAGAACGACCTCGGGCTGCTCCAGCCCGGCGAGATCCTGGTCGCGCCGATCACCGCGCCGTCCTGGGCGGCGGCGTTCTCCGTCGCGGTCGGCGTGGTCACCGACATCGGCGGCATGATGAGCCATGCCGCCATCGTCTGCCGTGAGTACGGCCTGCCCGCCGTGGTGGGCACCGGCTTCGCCACGGCGAGGCTGAAGACCGGTCAGCGGGTCCGGGTGGACGGCGAAACCGGTGTCGTGACGATCCTGACCGAGGCGGGCGAATGACGGTCTACACGGTTCCGTTCGACTCCGAGGCGTGCCGCGACGTGCGCGAGGTCGGCGGCAAGGCGCTCGGCCTGGCCGAGATGACCGCCGCCGGGCTGCCGGTCGCACCCGGTTTCACGGTGACCGCCGCCGCCTACCGCGACTTCCTGGACGAGAACGGGCTGCGTGATGACGTCCGGCGCATCCTCGGCCAGGTGGATCCGGACGACCGGTCCACGTACGACGCGGCGGAGCGGGCGCTGACCGAGCGGCTGAGCCGGGCGCCGCTGCCTGCGCGGGTCGCCGACGAGGTGCGCCGCGCGTACGCCGAGCTGAACGCGCGGATCGGCGGGGGCGATGTCCCGGTGGCCGTCCGTTCCAGCGCCACCGCCGAGGACTCCGGCGGCGACAGCTTCGCCGGGGAGTTCGAGACCTGGGTGGACGTGGTCGGCGCTGAGGACGTGCTGGCCCACGTGCACCGCTGCTATCTGAGCGTCTTCACCGGCCGGGTGTTGTCGTACGCGGTGGAGCGCGGCATCGACCTGCGGACCGTCGAGATGGCGGTCGTGGTGCAGAAGACCGTCCGGGCCAGGTCGGCGGGCGTCATGTTCACGCTCGACCCGATCACCGGCGACCGGTCCAGGATCGTCCTCGAATCGAGCTGGGGCCTCGGCTTGTCCGTCGTCGGCGGCGAGGTCACCCCTGACCGGTACGTGGTCAACAAGGTGGGGCTCAGCCTGGACCAGCGTGTCCTGGGCGACAAGCGGGTGGAGTACCGCAGGGGCGACCGGCCGGTGCCGGTGCCGGAGGACCGCAGGGAACGGCTCTGCCTGGAGGACCACGAGGTGCTTGCCCTGGCCGCGCTCGGCCGCAAGCTCGAACAGCTCCAGGGCAGGCCGCAGGACATCGAGTTCGCCGTCGACGAGGACCTGCCGCAGGACGCCAACCTGGTGCTGCTCCAGTGCCGCCCGGAGACCGTGTGGAGCTCGGTCAAACGCGCCCCGGCGTTCGACGCGGGCACGGGCCTGATGTCGTGGATCGTCGGTTCGATCGGAGCGGGAGCCCGGACGCCCGCCGGGGCGGGCGACGGTCACGGGCACGGAGGTCACCGTCATGGCTGACCCGACGGTGGACCTGGCCACCCGCTCCGCCGCCGCGGGTCTCGAACCGCTGACGTCCCCACCGTACGACTCCTCCCGCGAGTCGGGCGTGCAGCGCTACCTGCGCTGGCTGGAGACCGAGCGCGGGCTGCGGTTCTCCGGGTGGGACGAGCTGTGGCGCTGGTCGGTCACCGACCTCGAAGGGTTCTGGGCGTCGATCTGGGACTACTTCGGGGTCCGGGCGCACACACCGTACGAGAAGGTGCTCGGCCGCAGGGAGATGCCCGGTGCCGAATGGTTCCCCGGGGCCACGCTCAACTACGCGGAGCACGCGTTCGGCCTGCCGGAGGACGCGGACACGGTCGCGATCGTGGCCCACTCGCAGAACCGGCCGCCGATGGAGCTGACATTCGGCGACCTGCGCGCCCAGGTGGCCAGGGCCCAGGCGGGCCTGCGCCGGCTGGGTGTAGGCCGGGGCGACCGGGTCGTGGCCTACCTGCCGAACATCCCGGAGACCATGGTGGCGTTCCTGGCCACCGCCGGTCTCGGCGCGGTGTGGGCGAGTTGCTCTCCAGAGTTCGGCCCAGCCGGCATCGTGGACAGGTTCGAGCAGATCGAGCCGACTGTGCTGCTCACCGTCTCCGAATACACCTACGGCGCCAAGCACATCGACCGCAGGGCGGCTGTGGAGGAGATCAGGGCCGGGCTGCCGACGCTCAAGCACGTCGTGCACGTGCCGAACGGTACACAGGACCTGCCGGGGACGCTGTCCTGGGCGGAGCTGCTCGGCGATCCGGGCGACGCGCCGGGCGAGCCCGCGTTCGAGCCGGTGCCGTTCGACCACCCGCTGTGTGTGCTGTTCACCTCCGGGACGACCGGCAGGCCCAAGCCGATCGTGCACGGTCACGGCGGCGTGCTGCTGGAGCACCTGAAGAACCACGCGCTCCAGTGGGATCTCCAGCCTGGCGACCGGCTGCTGTGGTTCTCCACCACGGCGTGGATGGTGTGGAACATGCTGGTCTCCGCGCTGCTGACCCGCAGCTCGGTCGTCCTGATCGACGGCGATCCGACATATCCGGACCTGAACTTCCAGTGGCGGCTCGCGGAGCGCACCCGGACGACGCTGATGGGCATCAGCCCGCCGTACCTGATGGCGTGCCGCAAGGCCGGGCTCAACCCGGGCCGCGACTTCGACCTGTCCAGCATCCGGCAGATCGGCGCGGTCGGCAGCCCGCTGGCCGCGGAGGGCTACCGGTGGATCCACGAGCAGTTCGGCGACGACGTGCTGCTCAACGTGGGCAGCGGTGGCACCGACGTGTGCACCGGCATCGTGCAGGGCAGCCCCGAGCAGCCGGTCTGGCTCGGCGAGATGTCCGGCCCCAGCCTCGGCGTGGACGCCAAGGCGTACGACGAAAAGGGCGACGTCGTGGTCGGCGAGCTGGGCGAGCTGGTGATCACCTCGCCGATGCCGTCCATGCCGGTCGGCTTCTGGGGCGACCGGGACGGCAGCCGCTACCGCGACGCGTACTTCGGCACCTACCCCGGGGTGTGGCGGCACGGCGACTGGATCAGGTTCAGCGAGCTGGGCAGCAGCGTGATCACCGGCCGATCCGACGCCACGCTCAACCGCGGCGGCGTACGCCTCGGCACCGCCGAGTTCTACCGGGCAGTGGAGGAGATCGACGGCGTCGCGGACAGCCTCGTCGTCCACCTGGAAGACCCGGAGGGCGGCACCGGTGAGCTGCTGCTGTTCGTCGTCCCCTCCGCCGGCGGGCCGCTCGACGAAACGCTGCGGGACACGATCGTCCGGACGATCCGCACCGGGCTCTCGCCCCGGCACGTCCCGGACCGGATCCTTCGGCTAGCGAAGGTCCCGTACACCCGGACCGGCAAGAAGCTGGAACTCCCGGTAAAGCGCATCCTGCGCGGCGAGGCGCCTCAGGCCGTGGTCAACATGGACGCGGTCGCCGACCCCGACACGCTCACCGCCTTCGCCGACCTCGCCCGGCACCGCATTCACCCGCAGGGAGAATCATGACCACCCGCTACGAACCCGCCATCGACGTCGCCGGCGTCGTGGCCATCGACGTGCACACCCACATCGAGGCCGACCGCGACCACCGGCACTTCGCGCTCGACGACGAACTGCTCGCCGCCTCCGCGAAGTACTTCAAGTCCGGCGACAACCGCACGCCGACCATCGACGAGCTGGCCTCCTACTACCGCGAGCGGAACATGGCCGCCGTCGTCTTCACCGTGGACGCCTCAACCGGGATGAACCACCCGGCGCTATCCAGCGAGGAGATCGCCGAACAGGCCGCGGAGCACGCCGACGTGCTCATCCCGTTCGGGTCCGTGGACCCGCGCCGCGGCTCGGCCGCCGTCGCCCAGGCCCGCCGCCTGGTCGAGGAGTACGGCGTGCGCGGCTTCAAGTTCCATCCCAGCATGCAGGCGTTCGAGCCGAACTCCACCGAGTTCTACCCGCTGTACGCGGCGCTGGAGGAGCTGGGGGTGGTCGCGCTGTTCCACACCGGCCAGACCGGCATCGGCAGCGGACTCCCCGGCGGCCGGGGCATCAAGCTGCGGTACGCCGACCCGATGCTGCTCGACGACGTCGCGGCCGACTTCCCCGGCCTGGACATCGTCATGGCCCACCCGGCCGTGCCATGGGTGGACGCGCAGATCTCGATCGCCACGCACAAGCCGAACGTCTACATCGACCTCAGTGGCTGGTCGCCCAAGTACTTCCCGCCGCAGCTCGTCCGGCAGGCGAACTCGCTGCTCAAGCACAAGGTGCTGTTCGGCTCCGACTATCCGCTGCTCACCCCGGACCGGTGGCTGTCCGATTTCGGCAAGCTGGAGATCAATGACGAGGTACGGTCGCTAATCATGAAGGACAACGCGATCCGGCTGCTTCGGCTCACAGCGTAGAGGGAGCGATGGAAACCCTCGAGTCGGGGTCGCCGCTGGAATCGGTCGACCGGGCGCTACGCCTGGTCGAGATGCTGCGTCACGGCGAACTGCTGACCGTCAAGGCCGCGGCGGAACGCCTCGCCGTCGCACCCTCCACCGCGCACCGGCTGCTCGGCGCGCTGGTCTACCGCGGCTTCGCCGTCCAGGACCGGGAACGCCGGTACCGCGCGGGCCCGGCGATCAGTCAGCAGCACGACACCGCCCTGAGCACGAGCGAGCTCAGGGCGACGGCCCGGGCCGGGCTCGACCACCTGCACGCCGCCGTCGGCGAGACCGTCCAGCTCATGGTGCTGCAACGATGGAGCATCAAGTTCATCGACGGAATCGAGTGCGACGCCCCGCTCCGGGTCGGCGTGCGGGTCGGCGACCTGATGCCCGCGTACTGCTCGGCCGGGGGCAAGGCCCTGCTTGCCGAGTTGAGCAACACCGACCTGGAGGTGCTGCACAGGGGCGGCCTACCGCCTTGGCCCACCGCCAGGATCGCCACGCTGGCCGCGCTGAAGACCCAGCTCATGACCGTCCGCAGGCGCGGCTACGGCATGAACAACGAGGAAACCGAGCAGGGAGTGAGCGGCGTCGGCGTGGCCATCCGCGACCCGGCGGGCAAGGCCGTCGCCGCCTTCACCGTCGCCGTTCCCTCGGTCCGGTTCGATCGCTCCGGCGTCTCGGCGTACGTGGCCTCGCTACGCGAGGCCGTCGAGCTGACCCAGGCCCAGATCAGCGACCTACCCCGCCGCGCCCCGCAGTGATCCCAGCGCGATGCCGCGACCATCGGCCGCGCCGATCGGCTGCGCTAAGCGATCCGATCTGCGGCTCGGCGGGTGCCTCCGTTTGGCCTGCCTGCTCCGCCACGGCCCGACTTCCAGCCAAGCATGTCGGGCCGGCGCGGGCCGCTCGGTGTCGGTCTGGGACGGGGAGTGACGGCTCACCGAAGGATGAGATCGGGCTCAACAAGACCCAGGTGCAGGAGCTCATCGCGGCCTATGAAGCCGGCGCGACGGTATACGAGCTGGCCGAGCGGTTCGGAATCGCGCGGCAGACGGTCAGCCGACACCTGCATCGGCACGGCGTGTCTATGCGGATGCGCGGAGACGCGACCTGGGCCGGCGTGAGGGCGGGTTTCCGAGCTTCCTGCCAGACGTAGGAGTGGGCGGAGCCGGAGTACCCATCACCTCGAGGTCGCGCACGTCCGCGCCAAGGTCGTCGTGGGGATCTGACCTTTCTCCCGTCAGGGACGGTCGATCAGCTCGCCGACGTGCAGGGTCGCGGCGAGCAGCTCGGGGTCGCCGGTGCGGTCGTAGGACTCGACGGCGGTGTCGGCGAACTTCAGGACGTGCTCGTCGCCGTGCTCAGCCGCCCGTTGGAGCGTGTCCTCGCGGGTCAGCTCGGGATAGCGCCGGACGATCTCCGCGTGCGGGGCCGGCCGGGCCGGGGCGTACGTCGCGATGACCGCCGCCACGGCCGCCCAGGCCGCCGTCAGGCTCGGCAGCCACTGCTCGGCCGGCAGGACCGGGAGCACGTGCCGCACGGCGTTGGGCGCGGTAGCGGCGTGGACCAGCAGGACCGGCGAGCCGTGGCCGAGCCTGAGGTAGGCCCTGGCGGCGCTGTCGACGAGCGACTCCAGCCGCGCGGGGACCTCCTCGGCGGACGCGGCGGGTTTCAGCGCGCGCAGGCTCGCAGTCCAGCCCGGGCTGCGCTCGAGCCGGTCGAGCCGGTGGGCGATGAAGCCGCTTTGGTCGTTGAGCCGGGTGACGGCTGTCAGGGCCTGTTGCGGTGTGAGGGCGCCCTCCGGCGCGACCACCCCGGCGAGCTCGCGGTAGCGCGCCGCCCAGAACGCCAGCCCGTGGGCCAGCTCGTCGAGGGTCTGGCGTGCTGGGGCGCAAGCGGTGCCGCGCAGTGTACGCACCGCGTGGCTGACCCGGATCACGCCGTGGGTCGAGCCGGCCACGATGCCCGGTAGCAGCCGGGGCCACCACACGGCGAGCACTTCCTGCCACGGGCGCTCGGTCAGCTCGTGCCGGAAGTACGCGGTCCAGTCGGGCAGTCGTCGCGCCTGGCCCAGCGCCGCGCCCCACTCGCCGGGCTGGATGGCCGCGCTCGTGCCGGGCAGCTCCGCCAGGCGGCGTACGTAGCGGTCGAGCCAGCCCTCGACGTCGATGTCGAGTCCCCGCCGGACCATGACCTCCACGGCCATCGGACCGTGGTTGGTCAGCCCGTGGTTGCCCTCCTCGTCACCGCCGAACTCCGGCCCGTACGCGTGCAGTCGTTCGTACGCTGCGGGCAGGGCCTCCGTCATCGATTCGCGGGTCATGACGGCCACCTCAGCGGACGACGTCGTAGACGAGCTTGGTGATGCCGTTGGCGTACGTCTCGGACTCGACCACCTTCAGCATCTGCTTGTCCTTGTCGGTGTCGCTGAACATCCGCTTGCCCGCTCCGAGCAGCACGGGAAAGACCAGCAGGTGGTAGCGGTCGATCAGACCGGCGTCGGAGAGGTTGCGGGCGAGGGTGGCGCTGCCGTGGATGAAGATGGAGCCGCCGTCGGTCTCCTTGACCTTCACGACGTCCTCGAGGGAGCGCAGGATCGTGATGTCACCCCAGTTGTCGACGAGGGCGTCCTGGCCGAGGGTGGTCGAGACGACGTACTTCGGCAGTTCCTTGAGAGCGGCGAACTCCTCCATGTCCGGCCACACCGGCGAGAACACCTCGTAGCTGGTCCGGCCGAACATCAGCGCGGTGGCCTCCTCGGTCTCCCGACCCTTGAGCTCGTACGCCTCGGGCAGGAACTCGATGTCCTTGAAGGTCCAGCCGCCGCTGCGGTGGGCCTCGGAGCGGCTGCCGCCGCCGGGAGAGTCGACGACACCGTCCAGCGAGACGAAGGCGGTGTAGATCAGCGTGCGCATCTTCGATGTCCTATCCGTGGTCGGGGTGGATGTCCTCAGTCTGCGGTGACCTCACGCGCACGGCCACGATTAGGCTCGGATCTAATCGGAAGGGGCGCCGCGTGATCCACCTGCACTTCACGGCGACGGACTTGACCCGCGTGCGCTTCGCCGCCTCGCCCCTCATGGAGACCGTCGCCAGCCTGCGTACGCTGGCCGCCCGCAGGCAAGGGCGGCACCTGCACCGTCCCTGGATCGACAGGTTCGCCGAGCGAGCGGGCCGGCTGCGCGAGCGCGACCTCGACCTACTTCGGGCGCTGGTGCGTCCGGAGGGCTACATCCCCGACTTCCTGGTGCCGCCGCCCGGTCGCCGGTCCTCGACCTTCGCGGACGCGCTGGCGCAGATCGCCGACGCCGATCCGGAGATCGTGGCGCAGGAGTTGGCGCACCTGGCGGCCCATCCGGTCGCCCAGCAGGGGCCCGGCCGCGAAGGACGGCGAGCCCTGCTCCAGGCGCTGGTGGACCGGCCGGATGCGGGCATCGGCCCCGTCACGGAGGCGCTCGAGGCGTACCACCGGGTCGCGATCGCCCCAGACTGGCCGCGGATCGATGCGTTACTCAACGACGACATCGCCTACCGGCTCGACACCCTGGCCGACGGCGGCGTCGACCGGATGATGAGCGACCTGCATCCGTCGGTAACCTTCGCCGACCAGACGCTAAAGATCGTCAAGTACTACGAGGGCCACGCCGACTGCGCCGGGCGCGGCCTGTTCCTCGTGCCGTGCGCCTTCGCCTGGCCGGACGTCCTGCTGCGGACCGCGCAGCCGGAGGCACCCAGCGTCTCCTACTCCCCGCGCGGCCTCGGCCGGCTCTGGGAGGAGCACCCCGAGCAGACCGGCTCGGCGCTTGCCGGCGTGCTCGGGCAGACCCGGGCCGCCCTGCTGGCCCAGCTCGACCTGCCGATGTCGACCAGCCAGGCCGCCACTCAGATGGCGCTCTCCGCGCCGACGCTCAGCGTGCACCTCCAGGCGCTGCGCGCCGCCGGGCTGCTCACCTCGCGCCGTGCGGGCCGGCAGGTGCTCTACTCGCGGACCGAACTCGGCGACCGACTGCTCAGCGAGGCACGCCGACAGCCCGACGCCTGAGCTGCATGTGCGCCGCGAAGGGCAAGCCCTGCCCTGAGGATGTTGACGGCCGCGTTCGCGTCGGCGTGCGCCTCGTGACCGCACGCCGTACAGGCGAACTCGGCCTGGGTGACGCAGTTCTCCCGTGCGCGGTGCAGCCCGACCGCCGCACCCGTCACAGGTGGGTCGCCGAGGCGTGGCGGAAGCGGCTTAGCGAGAAGCCGCTCCCTTCAGGGAGCGGAGACGGCTTTGCGTCGCCGCTTGGACCCGCGCTTGTTACGGGCGACACCTGCTGGGCCGCCGCGAGACGGCCGGCGGACGCGGCCAAGTGGCGATCGAGACGCAGTACGAGCGCGCCCCCAAGGGGAGCGGCCGTGCGTAGGTCCTACAAGTTCCTGCTGCGCCCGACCCGTCACCAGGAGATCGCGTGTGCCCGCCCGATGCCCCGGGCGGGCACCACCGCGGTTTGGGTTACTTGGTGATGGTTATGGTGTCGACGTCGAACAGTGAGCCTGCTCCCCCGGTGAAGACCAGGAAGAGCGATCCGGAGGCCGACGCGGTCAGCGTGGTGGACACGGTCGTGAAGGTGTCCCAACTGCCGGTCACCGGGACGGAAACCGATCCGAGCACGGTTCCGGTCTGCGAGCCGGACCGGACCTGGATGGTGCCACCGGCCCCCGCCGAGGAGACCCGGGCGGAGAAGCCCTTCGCCCCCTGGGTGTTGACCGAGGAGTAGCCCACCCAGTCACCGTTGTCGATGTAGCCGACGGTCTTGCCCCCGCTCGCCGTGGCGTGGGCCGCCTGCTGGACGCCGAACTGCGACGTGTACGACTCCGCCTCCACCGTGGTCGCGGCGGACTTGGTCAGCGAGAACGTGTCGAGGTCGAACAGGTTGCCTGCTCCCCCGGTGAAGACCAGGAAGAGCGACCCGGAGGCCGACCCGGTCAGCGTGGTGGACACGGTCGTGAAGGTGTCCCAACTGCCGGTCACCGGGACGGAAACCGATCCGAGCACGGTTCCGGTCTGCGAGCCGGACCGAATCTGGATGGTGCCACCGGCCCCCGCCGAGGAGACCCGGGCGGTGAACCCGGTCGCGCCCGCTGTGCTCACTGAGGAGTAGCCCACCCAGTCACCGTTGTCGATGTAGCCGACGGTCTTGCCCCCGCTCGCCGTGGCGTGGGCCGCCTGCTGGACGCCGAACTGCGAGGTGTAGGACTCGGCCTCGATCGTGCCGTCACCGGTGGGAGGAGCGCAGTTGGCCTGCACCATTCCGGCGGCGTACCGGATGGCTCCGAGCAGCAGGGTGCGGAAGTTCGCCTCTGCGTAGGACTCGATCGTGTGGCCGAGGCCCGTGTAGAACGACCGTCCGGAGGCCTGGGGGTGGCACCAGGTGATCGGGTGGTCGCCGCCCATGTTCCCGCCGCTGTAGCTGGTCTCGTCCAGGGTCTGCAGCACGTGCGTGGTGGACCGGGGGTTGGTGCGGTAGTTGTACCACTCGTCGGTCCGCGTCCACGTCGCCGGCAGGCCGGTGGTCGCGGGATGCGTGGCGTCCTCGGTCTTGACCCTCGCCTGCTGGATCGCCGGGTGGCTGTTGAACCAGGCGCCCACCAGCCGCCCGTAGTACGGCCAGTCGTACTCGGTGTCGGCCGCCGCGTGCACGCCGACGTAGCCGCCGCCCCCGTCGACGTAGGAGGCGAAGGCCGTCTGCTGGGCGTCGTTGAGCACGTCCCCTGTCGTGCTGAGGAAGACCACCGCCTTGAACTGGGCGAGGTTGGATGTGGTGAAGGCCGTCGAGTCCTCGGTGGCGGTGACGGTGAAGTTGTTCGCGGCGCCCAGGTCGCGGATCGCCTGGATACCCGCGGGAATGGAGTCGTGCCGGAAACCGGCCGTCTTGGAGAAGACGAGCACCTTGTAGGCCGGGTCGGCCGCGTGCGCGGCCGTGGGGAGTGACACGGTCGCGGTGAGCGCGGCGGCGGCCGCCACGCCGCATCGTAACGCGGCGCTCCGGAACACCTTCCGGAAGACTGGGAGCATGGCTGGTCCTTCCGTGTACGGCACGCCGTTCGTCTGGGCGTGCCCGGCCGCGGTGCGGTTGCCTGCCGGCCTCCGCACCGCGGCCTGCCGCTAACGGGTGATGGTGAAGGTGTCGACGTCGAGCAGGGAGCCCGAGCCGCCGGTGAAGGTGAGGAACAGCGTTCCGGACGCCGAGCCGGTCAGCGTCGTCGAAACCGTCGTGAAGGTGTCCCAGCTCCCGGTGTTGGCCACGTTGACCGAACCCAGCAGGGTCCCGGTCTGCGAGCCGGAGCGGATCTGGATGGTCCCGCCGGCTCCGCCCGAGGACACCCGAGCCGAGAAGGATTTCGCGCCCTGGGTGTTCACCTGCGAGTACGCGGCCCAGTCACCGTTGTCGATGTAGCCGAGCGTGTACCCGCCGCTGGCCCCCGCGTGGGCGGCCGGCTGCACGCCGGACTGCGAGGTGTACGCCTCACCCTCGACCGTCTGGCTTGTGCCGGTGTTGAAGGTGAACGCGTCGAGGTCGAACAGGTTGCCCGCACCGCCCTTGAACACGAAGTAGAGCGTGGTTGTGCCGCTCGGCGCGTTGCTGATGGGCGCGGTGACGTTGACGAAGGTGTCCCAGCTGCCGGTGTTGGCGACGGCCGCCGATCCCAGCAGCGTGCCGGTTGCCGACCCGGCTCGCACCTCGATCGTGCCGCCGGAGCCCGCCGAGGAGACCCTGGCCGTCACACTGGTGGCGTTGCTCAGGTTGTACGGCGTGAAGGAGATCCAGTCGCCGTTGTCGATGTAGCCGACCGTCTTGGCGCCCTCGGCCGGGGTGTGGTCGGCCAGCTGGATGCCCGACTGCGCCGAGAAGTGCTCGGCCTGCCGGTGCCGCGGCTGGAGTGTGCGGGCGCTGGTGGAGGTCAGGCCGCCCTTGTCGGTGTAGGACGCCTCGAACACGCCGTAGATGTTGGCCGCCGCGTCGTGCTCGCCGTCGACCGGCACCGCGATGGAGCCCGAGCAGCCGGTCTTGGAGGTGATCTGGTGGCGGTGGCTGTCGTGCCCCAGGAAGTAGGTGACCGTCACCTTCGAGCAGTCGATCGTGCCGTCCTCCGGGTCGCTGACGTTGACCTGGAAGGGCACGGTGTCACCGAAGGAGAACAACTGGCCGTCCGCCGGCTGGTTCAGCGTCACCGTCGGCGCGGTGTTTCCCACGGTGATGATGACGCTCGCGGACCCGGTCAGCCCCTGGGGATCCTTGACGGTCAGCGTCGCCGTGTAGGTGCCGTTGGTGGTGTAGGTCTTGTTCGGGTTGGCCGCCGTGGAGGTGGTGCCGTCGCCGAAGTTCCACGAGTAGGTCAGCGCCCCGCCCTCGGGGTCGGAGCTGCCCGCCGAGGAGAACGTCACCGCCAGCGGGGCCGGTCCGGACGTCTTGCTGACCGACGCCTTGGCGATCGGGTTGCGGTTGGCCGCGCCGATGTACTCGATTCTCCAGAGGGCCTGGTTGTTGCTCCCTGTGCCGTAGTCGAGCACGTATAGGGCGCCGTCGGGGCCGAAGGCCATGTCCATGACCTGCGTACCCGTCCAGGGGAACGCACCGATGTCGCCGTAGCCGCCGTCGGACTTCACCTCGATCGCCTTGATCCACTTGCGGCCGTACTCACCGGCGAAGTAGCGGCCGTCGAGCGACTGCGGGAACTTGACGCTGGAGTTGAGCGAGGCGTTGTACCGGTAGACCGGGCCGCCCATCGGCGACTCCGAGCCGCTGCCGAACTCCGGCGGGGAGCCGGCGTCGCCGCCGTACTTGATCCAGCTCGGCTTGGCTGCGGGCAGCGTGGTCAGACCATTGTTGCGGAAGGAGTTGTTGGTCGGGCCGCCCGCGCAGTTGTACTTGCCGAGGGAGGGACCGTTGGGGAAGGTCCACTCGCCGTAGGTCTCGGAGGCGGTGTTGGTGCCGGTGCAGTACGGCCAGCCGTAGTTGCCCGGACCGGTGATCCGGTTGAATTCGACCTGGCCGCCGGGACCGCGATTGGCGTCCGTGCCTCCGGCGTCCGGGCCGTAGTCGCCCAGATAGACGATGCCGGTGGCCTTGTCGACCGACATGCGGAACGGGTTGCGGAAGCCCATGGCGTAGATCTCGGGGCGGGTTTTCGCCGTGCCGGGGGCGAACAGGTTGCCCGAGGGGATGGTGTAGGTGCCGTTGGCCTCCGGGTGAATCCGCAGAAGCTTTCCCCGCAGGTCGTTGGTGTTGGCGGAGGACCGCTGCGCGTCGAACTGCGGGTTGCGGTCGGTCCGCTCGTCCAGCGGCGCGTACCCGGCGGAGTCGAACGGGTTGGTGTCATCTCCGGTGGTGAGGTACAGGTTGCCCTGTGCGTCGAAGTCGATGTCCCCGCCGACGTGGCAGCACTGCCCACGGTCGTTGGGGACCTGGAGAACGACCTTCTCGCTCGCCATGTTGAGCGTGTTGTCGGCGTTCAGGGTGAACCGGGATAGGTTCAGGTTGCCCTTCCACTGGTCGAACTGCGCCTGGGTGCCGGTGGTCGGCGCGTCGCCTCCAGGGGTGTTCAGCGCGGGCGAGTAGTACAGCCAGACATAGCGGTTGGTCGCAAAGCCCGGGTCGACGGCGACGCCCTGGAGGCCCTCTTCGTCGTGGGTGTAGACGTTGAGCTTGCCGGCCTGCTTCGTACTGCCGGCCGCGCTCGTGACCCGGACCGTGCCGTCACGGGCGGTGTGGATGACCGAGCGGTCGGGCAGCACAGCGAGGGACATGGGCTCGCCGAGCGCCGCGCCGCCACTGGCGAGAGAGATCTGCTGGTAGTCGGAGGCGGGAATGGTCGAGGCCCGGGCCGCCGGGCCGGTCGCCGCAGCGACCGCCACTCCGCTGGCGACCAGCGACATCGTGGTGAGCAGCCTGAGCCACGGCCGATGACGTGATGACATCGGGGTCCTTCCTGACTTGGGGGGTGCAGTCAGGCAAGGCGCGCGCCGCCGCGCTGTTGCCGGTGTTGCGGTGTTGCGGGTACTGCCGGGGGTGCTGCGGCAGGGACCGGCCAGAGGCGTGCCGCCTCGGCCTTACGTCGCTCCGCACGGCGCCTTTCGTCGCTGGATTTCCGACTTTCGTCTCTTCGAGACCAATTAACCGTGTTTTAACATCTGCGCCCCGGCTCGTACAGGCCCAGATCGACGGGAGCGCCGAGGGCGTCGCCGATGGCCCTGCCCTCGGCAGCCGGTCAGCGGAACACGCCGCTGTAGGCGTTTAGAGCAGGCTGGCCGCCGAGGTGGGCGTACAGCACTTTGGAGCCCTTGAGGATGTCGCCATTACGGACGAGGCCGATCGGCCCGGCCAGGCCGCCGCGTCGGCGGAGACGTCGATGCCCAGCACCCTGCGCGGGCGGTCCTGGCCGGCGAAACCGGCGATCATCCCGCCCTGGGGGCTGCCGGTGACGCTGCACACCACGACGGTGTCGAAGAACACCCGACCTCGCGTTCCTGCTGCTCCACCTCGTAGGCCCAGTTGGCGAATCCCAGGCCGCCGAGCGGATGGTCGGAGGCACCGGCGGGGATACGGCGTGCCGCCGACGGCGCGGACGTGGTCGATCGCCCGGTTCCAGCTGTCCTTGAACCCGATGCCGAACTCCGCCTGCACCAGCCGGACTTCGGCGCCCATGACACGCGACAGCAGGATGTTGCCCACCTTGTAGTTGAAGGCGCCCGGCCAGTCGACCCAGCTCTCCTGCACCAAAACGGCTTCAGCCCGAGCCGTGCCGCGACCGCGGCCACCTGACGGGTGTGGTTGGACCGCACACCGCCGATGCTCACGAGGGTGTCCGCGCCCTGCTTCGGCGCGTCCGGGATCAGGTATTCCAGTTTGCGGGTCTTGTTGGCCGCCCCTCCTCGTGGGCGGCTGGTACCTGCTAACGGCCACATCTCACCCGTGCACCAGGTAGCCCCTCCGGGCGCGCCATCCGTCCACGGGGACGCCCCTACGTTGACCACCCCGGAGTCCGGACGATGGCGTACCAGCAAGAACCACACAGCAAACCGCCCTACGGCCCCCCGCCGGGCCGGCCCCCATACCCGCCCCCCGCCGCCGGGGTACGGCTACCAACCGCCGCCCCCTCCCCCGCCGCCGCAGCGCAAGCAAAACCCGGCGCTGTGGGTAGGCGTCGGCGTTGGCTTCTTCGTCCTGGTCCTGATCGCGGCCGTGGTGAGGCCGCCGGCGGAACCGCAGCGGACCGCGCTTCACCCGGCGCCGCCCCTCACCGTCCCGACCGCGGTGGATACCACGCCGATCGTGTCGGGTGAGGAGCCCACCGAGCAGCAGGCGGAGCAGCCGGTCGCTGGCGACGCGACCACCGAGGCGGCCACGCAGGCACCGGCCGACCAGCCGACAGAGCAGCCCACGAAGCCCCCTGCCGTGGAGAAGGCGGTTCTCCCCGACGTGGTCGGCATGAACCTCCAGGCCGCGCAGGACACCGTGCAGGCCGTCGGCTTCAACGTTTTGGACGACCAGGACGACACAGGGCAGCACCGCCTGCAGGTGTTCGACCGGAACTGGGTGGTGACGAGGCAGGAACCACCGGCGGGCAAGAGGGTGCCGACCGACACCCTGGTCGTGCTGTGGGCGAAGAAGTACGGCGAATGAGACCGGCGCTGCCTCAAGCACGGTCGCGGCCCTGCTGATGCTTGCCGGAGTCGCAGCATGCCCGGCACCGGACGAGGCCGCGGGCTCTGGGCGGCCCGCCTCTCCAGCGAGGTCAACCCCGTGGACCCCTCTCCCCATGTGTGGTCATGCGGAATTCAGGCTCGGCCTTGTAGAGAGCGTGCGTCCCAGGGCTCTTCCACAACATCCGTCGGGCTCGAAAGTCATCCGTCTCCTGGGATCTCCACAGACGGCGATGGGCGCAGGTGCGGCGCACCCACGCGGAGCAACACCAAACCGTCGTCGTCCCATTCGGAACGATTCCGCGGTGGCGGCAGCTCCACGCCCGCCAATCCGGCCGGAAAGGAGAACCGCGCGAAGATGATCGACAAGTTCCTCGGCGCGGCGAACCGCCAGCGCTAAATCGTCCGGAGCCTCGATGCTGAGGCCGAGGACGACGCGCCTTCATCGGTGACCGTGGTGATCGCTCCATGGTGGTCGCGCCCGAGCGTAGATCAGCGATGCGCCCGGCACGAGCACGCCGTACCCCTTCACGAAACGCTCACCCGACGAAGTAGCGGACGCGGGGAAGACCAGAAGAGGCCACCCGCGTGGTGGCGAATGGCCTCTGAGCTGTGTGGGCGATGCTGGGATCGAACCAGTGACCTCTTTGGTGTGAACCCGGGTTCAGCGTCCCAACCTGTGTCGGCGGATGTCAACGCACGCTGTCCAGCACGCTGCATTCACCATGCACTGCCGCTCGATGCAACACGGTCTCAGCCAGTTCGCTGACTTTCCACTGACTTCATTCGCTTCAAGAACCAGTCCGACGAACCCCGGATGGCTCTCGCCCCGTCCACCGACTGGTACAGAAGGCCGGGTTCAAATTCCGCACGCTCCCCACCTGCACGTATCCGTTCCGACCTACGGGCAACCTGCGCAAACGCTTACGTTCATTGTCATCGTTTGCCAGCGCTTTCCGTAGCTACGTGCCCCCAAAGGGCTCGACCCCCTAAGCGTGGGTGCCCCCGCCGGTGGCGCAGACCATGCGCGGCTGGCCGCGCGGCGGCGCAGATCAGCCCCAAACAGCCCTCAGAGCTGTGCTACGGTCCCGCGTCTCCGAAGAAGGAGCCGCGCCGGTATGGCCGGAGCAGAACAAATTGCGGCCCATCACCAGTCGCGGCGCGGTATTCAAGCCGTCACTAGGTCGCCTAGTGAATGTTTCTGGAGCTGCGCGATGACAATTTGTAACGTCCGGGTATGTCGTGGAATCCCAGCAAGCACCCCAGGGACGCGCGTGGTCGCTTCACTCGAAAGGCTGGAGCAGGCGGCGGGCTGGCGATTATCGTACTGGTGGGCCTGTATGTCCTTGGCCAGTTACTGACTGCGCCCTCTGATGGGCAATCGCCTCGGCCATCAGCGTCGGCAACGGTCTCGCTCGAACAGCTAGTACGGCTGGGCCAGGATCTGCGGGCCGACCGGGAGTTCGGACAGCAGACGGTGGAGGAAGCCGCCAAGCTGGCCCACATATCGGAAGAGCGTCTGGTAGCGATCGAGGACGGTGCGGCGTCGGCGCCGACGGTGGACGAACTACGGCAGTTGGCCCACGTATACGCGCTGCCGCAGGATCTTCTGGAGAAGCGAATGACCGACGCGGGGCACGCCTCGGCACAGTGACCACGCAGTCGGGTGCCCTACCTCGCTATCAAGGACCATGTGCCCTGAATGTGCCCGATCTTGGCTAGCGGGGACAAACCCTAGGTCGCGGGTTGGCGGGCGGACGAGCCGGCCTGTAGGCCGGTTAAATTCCGCACGCTCTCTACCTGCGGCGAATCGCTCTGCACTACAATCGACCTGCGATAACACTTCCGTTCGTTGCCATCGCTTGCCAGCACTTTCCGATGCCATGTGCCCCCAAAGTGCCCCGGTCGGCCTTTCATGGAGGCGGTGTCGACGGTGACCGACGCTGAACGCGTGACATTGCAACGATGGGCACGGCGGGCTAGATCGTCACAAGTCCTGGCCATGCGCTCGAAGATCGTGCTGGCGTGTGCAGGCGACAGGCAACGGCGCGGTTCAGGCACCATGGCTCCGCTCTTGCACCCGAGCAGCCTTTCCGGGCGTGGCCTGAGCCCGTGCTGGCCAGTCTGGCCGAGCTGAGAACGCTTCAGCCCTGCTGATTAATCCAGCATCCGCACCACATTCGGCGCGACCACTCGGCCGTGGCCGAAGGCCTCCGCGGACGCTGCCTCCAGCGCCCCCGCAACCTGGGCATCGTGCGCTGTGCCGACCCATTCGCACGCACAGCGGGCGACGAAGTACGGCTCGAAGTCGTTCCGCCGCCGACGCGGCGCGTCACGCAGCGCGACGTACCAGACCTCGACCTGCTGCGGGCAGTAACCTTCGACCACCCCGGAGGGCCGTTCGACGATCAGGACGGCATCCGACGGCAGGACCGGAGCCCGCCGGTCGTCATGCTCACCGCGCTTGTGGCGCGATTTTCCGAACATGTCGCACATTGTCGTGGGCGACGACACTCCTGCGCAACCAATCCGAGCCCCACGTTTGCCGCCCAATAGAGGCAATTGCCTGATGACCACCCCGTCTGCCTTCGCCGGCGTAGGGGCTGCCAAGCTCGTCGGCCTCCCCTATGTCTATGCCCAGCTCATGCGCTGAGCTGGGCTTTCAGTGTTCGCCGCTTCTCACTGTTTCGCGTTGCTTTTCGCGCCCATGTGCCCTGGGTGTGCCCTGCCGCTCGCTTCCTTATCAGGCAATGGCGACAGTTGTTCGAGCTGGTCTTTTAGGGCTGTTACCTGCGGAGACAGCCCACTGCCGTCCGCCAGTGTCCATGGTCGTTCATCAACATCGTCACGCAGTTCGTCACGCAGAAGGTCATGAGTGACGCGTAGAGACATGCTCCGCATACTCAGCTTGCGCCTGCTCCTTGGTCGGGTTTTGACCGGTTAGCCAACCGCATCGCAGGCACTCGGTGCAGTGATTCTCTCCCGTTGGCATGCCTGCGTCGGCCTCCACCCAGGAGTGCACCTCACGCGCCCACTTAGGTGCCCAGGTCACATCAAAGGCGTACTGGAGGTTTGCCGCAATTCCCCATGCCAGCCCATCAAGGGCCGCATCATCCAGGTCTAAATCGTGCAGGACCTTCTGAGCAACCAGCTCGTCACGAATGTTGCCGATCAGGCGATCCTCCAGCGCGATCGGCTCTTGCTCAGGCATAGCTGCAGTTTCCCACCGAAACGGTTGTGCACCGGTTCTCTCGCACATCGCCCTGTGCAGCCCCGCACGTTCTCACCCTGCACTGATCACCTCGTACGCCGTCGACCCACCGCGGAGCGGCAGCGGGCCGGCGACGAAGGGGCAAGCCCGGCCTCGCGTGTCCGTTCACCGGTCGCCGTTCCTCGATCATCGGATGCCATCGGTCACGGCTGGGCTTGAGCCGTAGGAGTCGGGCTGCTGGGCTATGCCTGGGTCGATGGCGGGCGAGGCGATCAGGGCTCCCCAGCCACTCACGAACCTCGAAGTTGCCGCGATTACCTCGGGGCCGGAGATCCCCGCCGGAGGCGAAGAAAGAACTCAATCCCCTACAGTGCGGTCGATCGCTATGGTGATCAGCCTCGTGCCCATCGGGCGCGGTTGGCGGCGGTGCGGCCGGGACCGGCCCGAAGAGGCCGCACGCCCGGCCGCGTCCGGACGCGCCGCGCCACCGCCGCCCGGCACGGGCGGCGGCTTGAACCCGTAAGGCAACTTGTAACCACACCTGGGCCTGCGGGTGCGGCCCACCTACACGAGGTGCACGCCGTCGTGCTCGCGGATGGCGGGTGCTCCGTCGTGCAGGCCGTCGAGGATCCTCACGGCGAAGGCCTCGCTGACCATTTGCTTGACCTCTGCGGGGGTGGCCCAATGGAAGGCGGTGACCTCGTCGTTGGTGGTGAGCTTGCCGCCTATTGCTTTGCAGCGGAAGACGAGGGCGACGATTCCGCGGACCATGTTCTTGTAGACGCCGGTCAGAGCGATGGGCTCAATGATGAGACCCGTTTCTTCGAGGACTTCTCGACGTAGGCCATCGCTGATGGCCTCCCCCAGCTCGAGGACTCCGCCCGGCGCTTGCCAATCGCCGTTGTCGGCTCGTCGGGTGAGCAGGACGCGGTCATGGTCGTCGACGATTACGCCGGCAACGCTCACCGAGTGGCGTTCGTCGCGCCCGGTCATATGTCACCTCCAGCCGATAGCCTTGAGGGTAGTAGACGTGCAGACGAGTCGAGGAGTGGGGCATGGCCGGTGACGAGATCCTTGTGGGTCAGTTGGACCCGGCAAGTGATCGTGCCGTCTTCCGGCAGATAGCCGACCACCTCCGTGAGGCAATCGAACGAGGGCGCCTGAGCCCGGGTGACAAGCTGCCCTCCGAGGCGAAGCTGATGGATCACTATGCGGTGGCCCGGATGACGGTCCGCAACGCGATCCAGGAGCTGCAGACTGAGGGACTCGTCGTGTCCGAACACGGCCGCGGCGTCTTCGTCCGGCCGCGTCCTCAAGTGAAGCGTCTTGCGTCTGATCGCTTCGCGCGTCGTCACCGTAAGGAGGGCAAGGCGGCCTTCATCGCGGAGTCTGAGGCCGCTGGAGCCGCTCCGGCCGTCGACATGATCCAAGTTACGGAGGCTGCGGCCCCGGCCGATATCGCCGAGCGTCTCAAGGTCGCTCCTGGTGAGGTCGTGGTGGTTCGCAGCCGGCGGTATTCGCTGGACGGGCGGCCGGTGGAGACTGCCACGTCCTACATACCCGCCGAGCTGGCGCGGGGTACGCAGATCATGGACGCCAACCCCGGGCTTGGTGGCATCTACGCCCGTTTGGAAGAGCAGGGCCATACGTTGGAGCGGTTCGTGGAGGACGTGTTCACGCGGATGCCCACGCGCGAGGAGGCCCGTTTGCTGCTGCTCGGTCCTGGCATCCCGGTGTTCCGCCTCGTGCGCACTGCGTTCGACGTCAACGGGCGGGCCGTGGAGGTGTGCGACACCGTGATGTCCGGTGACGCGTACCAACTTTCTTACGAGCTTCCTGCTCACTGACTTGACATGCCTTCCCTCGGTCTTGCTCAACTCCTCTAGACGAGTAGACAGCTAGAGGCTAGCTGGCCGAGATGGCCGGAAGGAAGAGGTTCGAGATGCGCAACATCCCCGTGGACCTGTCGGCCCTGTCGTTCACCGTCGCGGGCGAGCCCGAGCCGAAGATCGTGGACCGGGCGACGGGCGAGATCAAGAAGGACGCGGAGGGGCGGGACCTGTACACGATCCCGCTGCTGCCCAAGCCGAACGACGACCGGCGTAACCCGGTCATCAACGTCACGTTCCCCTCGATCGACTTCCCCACCATCCCCGAGGGGGTGCAGGTCCGGCCGGTGGGCCTGTCGGCGTTCTTCTGGCAGATGAACGGCCGGTCCGGGCTCGGCTTTCGGGCCGAGGCGATCGTCCCCGCCGCCGTCAAGGCCGCCTGATCGGCGGTCGCGTCTGGTGCCCCGGGAGTGGCCCTAAGCCTGCCAGCTCCGCCGCTCCCGGGGCGTTCCCTTCGCTCACCGAAGAGAGGTCTCCAGTATGACCGCTGACGCGCTCGTCTACATCATCCCGTGCCTGTTCACCCTCACCGTGATCCTGGGCCTGGTGGCCTGGAACCGGCTGCACCCGGTCTCGTTCTGGCTGCTGGTCGGCTACCCGCGTAAAGCCGTCTCGGTCTACCTGACGTGGGGGAACGTCGCGGCCGGATGCGGGCTCACGACGCAGCGGCGCCGCTGGCGGTGGACCTTCGACGGCGTCCCCGCGCTCGGGGCAGCCCTGCATGCCGGCGCCGCCCTGTCCCACAACCGCAAGCTGCGGCGGGTGGCGGTCGACAAGCCGCCCCACCTGGGGTTCATCCGCCCCCTGCCGAACGGGTTCCGCGTCACGGTGGGCCTGGCGGACGGGCAGACGCCGGAGGACTACACGGCCAAGCTGCCCAACCTCGCCCACGCCCGGCGGGTCCACTCCGTGCGGGTGCTCGATTGGCGGCCCGGCCGGATCACCTTGCAGGCCACCCGCCGCGATCCCCGGCGCATAGACGCCACCCGGCGCGGCCCCGCCTGCCGCCTCCTGGCCGCCACCCATCGCAACCCGTATCGCTCACCACGAGGAGAACCACGATGAAGCGCTTCCGCCTGCTGCGACGCCGCCCCTGCCACATGTGCGGCGGCCACGGAACCATCGCCTACGGCACGACCCGCGGCACCTGCGGCGTCTGCAACGGCTCCGGCTACCTCAACTAACCGCCGGCCACTCCCCCTGACCTGAACCCCGGCGCGGGGCGGTCCACGCCTGCCAGCTCCACCGCCCCACCCGCCTGCTCGCTCATCCCGTACCGCTCACCAGGAGACCCCGTCATGTCCAAGAACGACCTCCCCTGCTGCCGCAACTGCGGCGGCTGCGGCTCCGTCGTCGTCCGCCAGGCCGACAACCGCACCGGCACCTACACCCTGACCACCGTCACCTGCCCCGCCTGCTCCGGCACCGGAACGGAGGCCCGGTGACCCAAGCCCCCGAGCTTCCCGCCCGCATCGGCGACCTGGTCGGCCCCGTCATCCGCGACCTGACCCGCCGCTCCGGCCACGACCTCACCCGGTGGCTCCAGCAAGTCCACCGCCTCGGCGGCTGCCGCGAACCCATCCGCCTGACCGGACACACCCACACCCTCGACACCCACACCGGCGAGATCCTCGGCCACTACACCACCTACGCCGAACCACACGGACAGTTGCTCTTCCGCTGCGGCAACCGCCGCGCCACCCGCTGCCCCGCCTGCGCCGAGGTCTACCGCCGCGACACCTTCCACCTCATCCGCTCCGGCCTGCTCGGCGGCGACAAGGGCGTCCCCGAAACGGTCCGCACTCATCCGCGCGTGTTCGCCACGCTGACCGCGCCGTCCTTCGGCCCGGTGCATCGCGGCCCCGGCAAAGACGGCCAGGCCGTCATCTGCCACCCACGCCGCACCGGCCCGGCCTGCTTCGAACGACACGCTGCGGGCGACCCGTGCATCGGCCAACCCCTCGACCCGGGCACCTACGACTACGTGGGCCACGTGCTGTGGAACGCCCACGCCGGGAACCTGTGGCGCCGCTTCACCATCTACCTGCGCCGCCACCTGGCGGCCTCGGCCGGGCTCACCCGCAAGGACTTCGACCGTATGGTCCGGGTGTCCTTCGCCAAGGTCGCCGAGTTCCAGGCGCGCGGGGTCGTCCACTTCCACGCCGTGATCCGGCTCGACGGCCGCAGCGACGAAGGCGTCATCCCGCCTCCGGCCTGGGCCACCGTCGACCTGCTCACCGACGCCATCCGCACCGCCGTCACGGCCGTACGGCTCGATGCCCCCGACCTCGGCCAGCCGACCCGGCACCTGGTGTGGGGCGAGCAGGTCGACGTACGGCCGATCGACCCCGGCGACCTCCACGACGGACAGCACCTGTCCGAACGGGCCGTGGCGGCCTACGTCGCCAAGTACGCCACGAAGGCGGCGGAGACCTCCGGCACCCTCGACCGGCGGGTTAAGCTGCGGGACCTGCTCCAGGCTCCACGAGCAGGGCGTCTCCGAGCACGCGGCCCGGCTCATCCGTACCGCCTGGACGCTGGGTGACCCCGACACGTACCCGGTGCTCACGGGGCTGCGGCTGCGGGACTGGGCGCACATGCTCGGCTTCCGCGGCCATTTCTCCACCAAGAGCCGCACCTACTCGACCACCCTGACCCGGTTGCGCCAGGCCCGGGCCGATTTCCGCCTGCGCATGACCTTCGCCCGGCTGCCCTACGAGCCCGAGAGCACTCTCGTCGTCGGCTCCTGGGCTTATGCCGGCCAAGGCTTCACCTCCGGGGAGGCGGCGCTCGCCATGCAGCTCACTGACGACACAGCAGGAGGTAACTCGTCATGAACAACGTGATCTCGCTCGTTCCCCGGCAGGGCACTCCTGCCGCCTAGGCCGCAGAGGACGACCGGGCCGTCTACACGGTGCCAGAGGTCGCACGGCTGCTGTCGCTCTCGCGGGGCAGCGCCTACGCCCTCGTCCGGGAGGGCACCATCCCGGCCCTGCGGATGGGCGGCCGGTGGATCATCCCCAAGCGGCGGTTCCACGCCTGGCTGGACGGCCTGACTGAGGAAGGGCGCCGCTGAGATGGGGCACATCGTGAAGACCAAGGCGGGCACCTACCGGGCCAACTGGCGCGACCACACCGACCGCCAGCGGTCCAAGACCTTCGCCACGAAGAAGGAGGCCACCGCCTTCCTCGCCGAGATCAGCAGCTCGCTTAACCGCGGCACCTACGTCGACCCCCACGCGGGCAAGACCAAGTTCGGGCCGTACGCGACCAAGTGGATGCTGTCGCGCAACCACGAGATCACCACCGTGGCCCGTGACGACTCGATCATGCGGACGCACGTGCTGCCGCGCTGGCGAGATGTCCCCCTCGGGCGCATCGACCACAGCGCGGTGCAGACGTGGGTCAGCGACCTGAGCAAGCGGCTCGCCCCCGCGACCGTGGCCGAGTGCCACCGGCTGCTGTCAACCGTGCTCAAGTCGGCCGTACGTGACCGGATCGTTGGTGCCAACCCGTGCGAGGGCGTACGGCTGCCCAAGCGACGGCGCAAGGCGGGCGACGACCGGATCATCAGCCGTGAGGACCTGGCCGTGCTGCTCCCCCACGTCCCTGGCCGCTACCGGGCGCTCGTCGGCCTCGCCGCCGGCACCGGCCTCCGCTGGGGTGAATGCGTGGGCCTGCGCTGGGACGCCGTCGACCTCGACGCCGATACCGTAAGGGTGGAGCGGGTGGCCGTCGAGGTGGCGGGCACGGTGACGCACAAGCCCTACCCCAAGTCCAAGGCCGGACGGCGGGAGGTGCCCCTTCCGCCCTTCGTCGTCGAGCTGCTCGCCGCGCACCGCGAGCGCTACCCGGCCGGACCGGTCGGAGAGGTGTTCACCAACGCGGCAGGCGGTCCGCTCCGCCGGACGCTCTTCCGGTCTCGGGACTGGCGCCCATCCCTCGTCCGGGCCGGACTGCTGGGCAAGGTCGTGGAGGCCGGGCCGGGTGTCTTCCTCGGCGTCTGGCAGGACAAGGAGGGCCTGGAGCACCGCCAGGAGTTCCCGACCCACCGGGAGGCCGTGGCGCACGTCGCCAAGCATGCCGCCGAGGGGCTGCGGTTCCACGATCTGCGGCACTGCTACGCCACGTGGCTCGTCTCCGACGGCGTTCCCGTGAACGACGTGGCGCGCCTCCTCGGGCACGAGCAGATGTCCACGACGCTCAACCGTTACACACACTCCTCGCGCGACCGCTACGGCAGGGCTCGGGCGGCATTCGCTGACTTTTCGCTGACTCCTGTTCCCGATCGGCCCCAGGAGCCGGACGCGGTCAGCGCCGCTGACCTCGGCCGACAGGAGGACGACAGCTAGAGCCAAAGCTTTGAACAGCGAAAAGGCCCGTTGGAGTGGTGGTCTCCGACGGGCCTTGATCGTGTGGGCGATACTGGGATCGAACCAGTGACCTCTTCGGTGTGAACGAAGCGCTCTCCCGCTGAGCTAATCGCCCGGGATCGTCTGCGCCTCGCGGCGCCGACGGGGAAAACCATACCGCACCCGAGGGGGTGATGGCGAAAGCACGGCCCGGTCGGCTCGATCGTCCCGCCTTCGTCAACACCTTCGAAAGGTTCGCCAGACCGTCCCCGGCGTGGGGGTGTGGTGTCATAGCATCGTGATGCTCCATGCTCGACCTATACGCACGACCTGAGATCATTCGCCCGCAATGGCATCGCCCGGCGCGGCCCCGCCGACACGCAAAGCAGAGGTAAGGACAAGCCTGTTGGTGATGTTTGAGCTGGTAGATGACCGAATGTCAAGCTGTGATGTGCGTTACAGAAGGGCCTGGAGGCGGAATCTTTCCTACGGGTCTCTTCGTTCGTCTCGTAGCGCGAGAGCCCGGCGAGGCCCGACCGGACAGTGAAGACGCAGTGAAAGCCCCTGACAGGGGACCCGACGACGAAAAGGTTTGGCTGACGATGAACAGCACCACCGTCTCTGCCGAGCTAGGCCTTCGGCTTGTGGTCCCCGACCGTACGACCGTCCCCTTGCTCGCCGGCCTGAGTTACACGGCCGAGGATCCGTACGCCATCCGGATGGCCTTCCACGTGGGGAATGACGAGCCGGTCGAGTGGATCTTCGCCCGTGAGCTGCTGACCGTCGGCATCGTGCGGCGCGTCGGGGACGGCGACGTCCAGGTGTGGCCGGCCCGGTCGGACGGCGAGCGCACGCTCAACATCAGCCTCACCTCACCCTTCGGCCAGGCCCTGTTCGAGGTGCCGCTGGCCCCTCTCACCGAGTTCCTGCACCGGACCTACGAGCTCGTCTCCGCCGGCCGTGAGACCGACTTCATGGACCTGGACGAGGAGCTCACCAACATGCTCTGGAGTTCCTAGGGATCAGCCCAGCTTCCGCTGGATCCCTCTCATACGCGCGATCTCGATCTGCTGGCCGGAGACGACGTCCTGGGCCATCGTCCGCATGGTGCGGTCCCGTCCCCGGCGCAGCTCCTCCGCCGCCATGCTCACCGCGCCCTCGTGGTGCCGGATCATCAGCGCCAGAAAGAGCCTGTCGAAGCCGCGCCCCCGCGCCGTGCGCAGCCGGCTGAGCTCCTCCTCACCGGCCATGCCGTAGCCGCCCATCCCGAGATCACTCGTGCCGTGGTCGTGGCCGGACGGCGGCGTACGGCCCAGCCCTCGCAGCCACGACTCCATCACCGCGATCTCCGGGCGTTGCCCGTCCATCACGCGGTTCGCCACCGCGGTCACCAGCGGATCATCAGTACGCGCCGCGGCCAGCCCGGCCATCTCCAGCGCCTGCCGGTGATGCGGGATCATCGCCTCGGCGAACCGGACGTCCGCGGCCACCGGCCCTGTCCGCGCGGCTGCAGGGGCCGTAGGGGAACCGGACTGCCCGGGGGCGCCGGGCGCGATCACCGGGGCGTCGGCGCGCGCCGGTGGAGCGGCGCCGGACGAGCAGGCGGCCAGCGCGGGCGCAACTGCCAGCACAACCGTTACCAAACCGGTCCGCACCGGCCGCGGGCTCGACATAACTTCCATAGTGGGCGATGATCCGCGGACATGGGGGCGATGTGAGCAGACCGAGGCTGAAGGGCGCGCTGGTGGCGACGGTTGTCCTCCTGGCCCCGGCATGTGCCCCCGCCGAGCCCGCGCCGTCGCCGACGGCCGCCGCGGAGGGCATTCCGGCCCAGGACCAGATCAGGCACAGCCCCAACATGAAGGTGGTCGCCAACGTCCCTCTGGCGGCGCCGTTCGACGGCCCGGACGACTGGGGCACCGACATGGCCTTCCAGGGCCGTTACGCGTTCGTGGGCAACTACGGGGGCTTCACGGTGCACGACATCGGCGACCCCGAGCATCCGAAGGCCGTCGCGCGGGTGGAGTGCCCCGGCGGGCAGAACGACATCTCGGTCTCCGGCGACCTGCTGTTCCTGTCCGTCGACGAGCCCCGTACGGACGACACCTGTGCGAGCGAGGCCGGGGACCCGGCGGCCGCGGGCGCGTGGGAGGGCATCCGCGTCTTCGACGTCTCCGACAAGGCCCACCCGCGCTATCTGAAGTCCGTACGCACGGAGTGCGGCTCGCACACGCACGCGGTCGTGCCGGGGAAGGACGCCGGGACGGTCTACCTGTACGTGTCCTCCCCCGGCCCGGAGCCGGACACGACGAACTGCGGACCGCCCCACCAGAACATCTCGATCGTGGAGGTTCCCGTCGGCGACCCCGGCAAGGCACGGGTCGTGGCCAAGCCCGAGCTGTTCGCGGGCAGGGCGGCGGGCGAGGACGGCCTGGGCGGCTGCCACGACATCACCGTCTACCCCGAGAAGGACCTGGCCGCCGGCGCCTGCTTCGGCGACGGCGTCCTGCTGGACATCTCCGACCCGGTGCGCCCGAAGCTGCTGCAGACCGTGCGCGACGAGGAGAACTTCTCCATCTGGCACTCGGCCACGTTCAACAACGAGGGCACCAAGGTCGTCTTCAGCGACGAGATGGGCGGCGGGGTGGCCGCCACCTGCCTGCCCTCGGTGAGCGCGACCAAGGGCGCGGACGCGATCTACACGCTGACGCCGGAGCGCAGGCTCGTGCGGCAGGGCTACTTCAAGATTCCCCGGGCCCAGGACGCCGAGGAGAACTGCGTGGCCCACAACGGCGCGCTGGTGCCCGTCCCGGGCCGCGACGTGATGGTCCAGGGGTGGTACATGGGCGGAGTCTCGGTCTGGGACTTCACCGACTCCGCCCACCCGCAGGAGATCGCCTACTTCGAGCGCGGGCCGCTGGCGCCGGAGCTCCACCTCGGCGGCTCCTGGTCGGCCTACTACTACAACGGCTACATCTACTCCAGCGACATCACCAAGGGACTCGACGTGCTGCGCGTGGACGACCCCCGCACCGATCCCGCCAAGGCCGTACGCATGAAGGAGCTCAACGCCCAGAGCCAGCGCTCCTACTGAGGATCACGGGTCGACGTCGGCCGCCGAACGCTCGGCGAAGACCTTCATGGCCTCCAGCGTGACCGGCCCGGGCGCCTGGGGCAGCACCTTCCCGTCCACGGCCCTGATCGGCTGGATGTCACGGGTCGTGGAGGTGAGGAAGGCCTCCTCGGCCTCGTACAGCGCCGAGATCGACACGTCGGCCTCATCGCCGCCGCACCATTCGAGGGTGAGCGCGCGGGTGACGCCGGCCAGGCAGCCGGAGGCGAGCGTCGGGGTGATCAGGCGCCCGCCGGTGACGATGAAGATGTTGCTCCCCGTGCCTTCGCACAGGTGCCCGGCCAGGTTCTCGAAGATCGCCTCGGCGCCCCCGCGCTCCTTGGCGTACGCCAGGGCCTTGGCGTTGTCGCCGTAGGAGGTGCTCTTGACGCCGGCCAGCGCGCCGCGCTCGTTGCGCGGCCAGGGCACCACGACGACGTCGGCGGTGGCGGGGAACGGCGCCTGCTCGCCCACGATGACGATCGCGTTCGTGCCGGCCGACCCCCGGTCGGAGCCGAGCGGGCCGGGGCCGCTGGTGTAGGTGATCCTGACGCGCGCCAGCGGCCACTTCGGCGCGGCCGCCAGGCAGCGGCCCACCCCGTCGGTGATCGCGGCGAGGTCGGGCTCGGGCAGGTCCATCCGCTTGGCCGACAGCGCCAGCCGGTCGAGGTGGCGGGTCAGCGCGAAGGACTCCCCGTTCACCGCCTTGACCGTCTCGAACACGCCGTCGCCGACCATGAGCCCGTGGTCGTACACCGAGACCACGGCCCTGTCGGGCTCGTACAGCTCCCCGTTCACCCAGATGGGTACAGACATCTCCTGCTCCGTTCGTTACCGATGTCGCGGGCCGTCCCCGGACGCGAGGCCGATGAGCCTGGCGGCCTTGAGCTCGGTCTCGTGCCATTCCCTCCGGGGGTCGGACCCCCAGGTGATGCCCGCTCCCGTACCGAACCGGATCGTGTCGTGCTCGATCCAGAAGGTGCGGATGCCGACCGCCAGCGCCCCCTCGCGCCGGTCGGCGTCGACCCAGCCCACGGCCCCACAGTACGGCCCCCGGGGCTCTGGTTCGAGCTCGTTGATGATCCGCAGCGCCGACGACTTCGGCGCTCCGGTCACCGAACCCGGGGGGAAGGTGGCGGCGAAGAGCTCCGGCCAGCCGGCGCCGCCGGCGAGCCGTGCCCGCACCGTGGACACCAGGTGCACGAGCCCGGGATGCTCCTCGACCGCGAACAGCGAGGGCACGGTCACCGAGCCTACCTCCGCCACGCGGCCGAGGTCGTTGCGAACGAGGTCGACGATCATGAGGTTCTCGGCGTAGTCCTTGTCGAGGAGATCGTCCGCCGTCACGCCGGTGCCCTTGATCGGCCGGGACTCGACCACCTCGCCGCTTCTGGACAGGTACAGCTCCGGCGAGGCCGACACGACGGTCAGCCCGGGCACGCCGACCACCGCCGCGTACGGCGCGGGGTTGCCCTCGGCCAGCCGTACGGCGAGCGCGAGGGGGTCCACGTCCGGGGAGGGCAGCGGCGCGGACAGGACACGGCAGAGGTTGGCCTGGTAGACCTCCCCCCGCTCGATGTAGTCCCTGATCCGCCGGACGCCCCGCTCGTAGCCCTCCCGGTCCAGGGACGTGGCCCAGGCGTCGCGGGCGGGTCCCCGCCACGGGCCGCGCGACGGGGGCAGCGGAGCGGGCCGCACCCGGTCGAACCGCGCGCAGACCACCTTTCCCTCGTACGACACGACCACCGCCCACCAGCCGGAGCCGTCGAGGGCGGCCAGGTCGGTGGTCACCTCTCTCAGGCCCGTGGCCAGGCGGCCCCCGATGTGGGCGAAGGCGTCGTACACGTGTCCATTGTCGCTCCCCCGCCGGGGCCGGAAGGTCAGCCGGGGACGGATCGGGACAGCAGGCCGAGCAGCGCGCGGGCGGCCGGGAGCGGCGCCGTGCGCGGCAGGGCCGCGTAGACCGTGCGGCGCGGCGCGAACTCGCCGAGCGACCGCAGCGCCACGTCCCCGCGTACGGCGGGCGCGGCCATGGCGGGCACCAGCGTCACCCCGAGCCCGGCGGCCACGTAGCCGAGCTTGCCGGTCCACTCCCCGATCCGCAGGTCGACCCTGGGCGCGAAACCGGCCCGGGCGCAGGCGGCGCCGAGCATGGTCACCGTGCCGGGAGGGGCACCCTCGATCCAGCTCTCGTCGCGCAGGTCGCGCAGGTCAACCTTCTCGCACCCCGCCAGCGGGTGGTCGGCGGGGAGGGCGACGAGCAGTTCGTCCTCCAGCAGGGGGGTGACCTCCACCTCCGGGCCCGCTCCCAGGCCGGAGGGGTAGTCGCTCACCACCGCGATGTCGATCTCGGCCCGGCCGAGGCCGTCCATCAGCGCCGTGCTGAGGCCCTCCACCATGCTGACCGCCACCTCCGGGCGGGTCGCCCGCAGCTCGCGCAGGGCGGCCGGGACAAGCACGGCGTTGGCCGTGGCGAACGCGCCGACCCGCAGCCGCCCGCCGGTGCCCTGGTGGATGGCGGCGAGCTCCTCCCCCGCCCGGCCGAGCCGCTCCAGCACCTCGCGGGCGTAGCGGTGCAGCGTCCGGCCCGCGGGCGTCAGCCGCACCCCCCTGGGCAGCCGTGCGAACAGCGGGCCGCCCGCCTGGGCCTCCAGGGACGCGATGCGCCGGGAGACCGCCGACTGGGTGTAGTTGAGCTGCACCGCGGCGGCCGTGAACGACCCCGTACGGGCCACGACGTCGAGCAGCACAAGCGCGTCGGTGTCGAACATGCTCCGATCCATGAGCGAGGGGAATGAGTGTCATGCAATCTAGTCGCTGGTGGAATGGTTTTTTCCTCCCATAACGTCCAGGGACATGATTGCTTTTCTTGGCCTGGGGCGCATGGGCGTTCCGATGGCCGGCCGCCTCGTCGCCGCCGGCCACAAGGTGGCCGTGTGGAACCGTACGCCACGGGACGTGCCGGGCGCGGAGGCGGCCCCCTCCCCCGCCGCGGCCGTCGCCGGTGCGGACATCGTGATCACCATGCTCAGCGATCCCGACGCGGTGTCCGGGGTGGTGCGGGCGGCGCTGCCGGGGCTGCGGCCGGAGTCGGTGCTGGTGGAGATGTCCACGATCGGCCCCGACGCGGTGCGGCGGCTGCGCGGCCTGCTCCCCGCGGGCGCAGGCCTGGTCGACGCGCCCGTGCTTGGCAGCGTGGGCCCGGCCGCCGAGGGCACGCTGGTCGTGCTCGCCGGGGGCCGCAGGGAGGACCTCGACCGGGTGTCGGACGTGCTGCGCGTCTTCGGGACGGTCCACGAGGCGGGCGGGCCGGGAGCGGGCGCCGCGACCAAGCTCGCCGTGATGAGCGCGATGGTGACCGCCCAGGTGGGGCTGGCGGAGACGCTGGCCTACGCGGACGCGCTCGGGGTGGGCCGCACCGCCCTCCTGGACGTCCTCGGGGCCACACCGCTGGCCGGGCTGGCGGAGCGCCTGCGGCCCGTGGCCGAGTCGGGCCCGTCGCAGACGCGGTACGCCCTCGGCCTGGCCGCCAAGGACCTGCGGCTGGCCACCGAGGGGCCGGGGAGTCGCCAGACGGTGACCGCCGCCGCCCGCGACCTGCTCACGGGGGCGGTCGCGGCCGGGCTGGCGGGGCACGATCTCACCGCCGTCGTCCCGTTCGCGGCGTCCCGGGCGGCGCGGACACCCGGTTCGAAGGACGTGCGCGCGGTGAACCCGCCCTCGGTGCCGGCCACCAACGGCTACTACTCCCACGCCGTGCGCTTCGGGGATCTGCTGTTCGTGTCCGGGCAGGTGGCGCTGGACGAGGACGGGAAGGTCGTCGGCGAGGGCGATCTGGCCCGGCAGTCCGAGGTCGTCATGGAGAACCTGGGCCGCATCCTGGCCTACCAGGGCTCCTCGTTCGGCCGGATCCTGCACATCAGGACGTTCCTGACCGACATGGACCGGCTGCGCGAGTACGGCGAGGTCCGCGGCCGCTTCATCACCGGCGAGCCGCCCGCCAGCACGACCGTGGAGGTCGAACGGCTGTTCCAGCCGGGACTGATGATCGAGGTCGAGGTGGTCGCCGCCCTCTGAAGCCCGCTGAAGCCCTACGCCAGGGGGCCGGCGGCGGACTCGGCGGCGGCGACCACGGCGCCGCTCCCGACGAGCCGGACGACCGCCTCGATCTCCGGGGCGAGGAAGCGGTCCTGCCCCGGCCCCTCGACGGACTCGCGCAGCGCCGCCACGACCGCGCCGGTCCCCGGCGCCGGTGCGTACGGCGCGCGCAGGTCGAGCGCCCGGGCGGCGGTCAGCAGCTCGATCGCGAGCACGCGGGTGAGCCCGTCGACGGCGCGGCGCAGCTTGCGGCCGGCCGACCAGCCCATCGAGACGTGGTCCTCCTGCATGGCGGAGCTGGGGATCGAGTCGACGCTCGCCGGCACCGCCAGCCGCTTGAGCTCGGAGACGATCGCGGCCTGGGTGTACTGCGCGATCATGTGCCCGGAGTCCACCCCCGGGTCGTCGGCGAGGAAGGCCGGGAGCCCGTGGCTGCGCGCCACGTCGAGCATGCGGTCGGTGCGCCGTTCGGCGATCGAGGCGAGGTCGGCGACGGCGATGGCCAGGAAGTCCAGGACGTACGCCACCGGGGCGCCGTGGAAGTTGCCGTTGGACTCCACGCGCCCGTCGGCGAGCACGACGGGGTTGTCGACGGCACTGACGATCTCGCGGGCGGCGACGGCGGACGCGTGGGCGAGGGTGTCCCTGGCGGCCCCGGCGACCTGGGGGGCGCAGCGCAGGGAGTAGGCGTCCTGGACGCGGGTGCAGGAGCCGTCGCGGTGCGAGGCCATCACGCCCGAGCCGGCCAGCAGCGTCCGCATGTTGGCCGCCGCCAGGGCCTGGCCGGGATGGGGCCGCAGCGCCTGCAGGTCCGCCGCGAACACGTAGTCGGTACCGAGCAGCGCCTCCACGCTCATCGCGGCGCTGATGTCGGCGGTCGTGAGGAGCCGGGACAGGTCGTGCAGCGCGAGCACCAGCATGCCGAGCATGCCGTCGGTGCCGTTGATGAGCGCGAGCCCCTCCTTGGCGGCCAGTTCGACGGGCTCGACGCCGCATTCCTTGAGCGCCTCGGCGGCGGGACGCAGGCGTCCCTCGGCGTCCCGCACGACGCCCTCGCCCATGACCGTCAGGGCGACGTGGGCGAGCGGGGCGAGGTCTCCCGAGCAGCCGAGGCTGCCGTACTCGTGGACGACCGGGGTGAGCCGGGCGTTGAGCAGGGACTCCAGCACCCGGGCTGTGGCCGGGCGCACACCGGTGTGCCCGGTGGCGAGCGTGCGCAGGCGCAGCAGCATCATGGCCCGCACGACCTCGGTCTCCACCTCGGGTCCGGAACCGGCCGCGTGCGAGCGGACGAGACTGCGCTGGAGCTGAGCGCGCAGCGAGGGGTCGATGTGCCGGGTGGCGAGGGCGCCGAAACCGGTGGAGACGCCGTAGGCGGGGGTGTCGGCCTCCGCGAGCTCCTCGATCCGCCCCCGGGAGGCCGCCATCTCGGCGATCGCGTCGTCCGTCAGGCGGACCGGTGCGCCGTGCCTCGCGACCCGGACCACGTCGCCGAAGGCGAGCGGCCCGGGGCCGACGGCCACGACCTCGTTGTCGTGCATCGTCCCACTCTTTCACGTCGGTACGCGCGTGCACGCGCATAGTGGGTAACCAGCGTATCTCAGCTTAGGTCCTTACATCCAAAGGTCCTCTCCAGTCCCTCGCGCCCCACGGCGGTCACCCGGAGAGCCCGGGGCACCGTGCCGCGCACCAGCCACTCCCGGGCCAGGAGCCGGTCCAGGACCGCGGCGCCGAGCGCCCCGCCCAGGTGCGGCCGGCGTTCCAGCCAGTCGAGGCAGTCGGGGGCGAACCTGCGGCGGGCGCGGCGCACCCGCTCCACGTCCACGCCCAGCTCCGTCAGCGCCTCGGCGCCGCTCGCGGTGAGCAGGCAGCCGCCGTCGGCCTCGACCAGACGCCCCTCGCGCACCAGCGCGTCGTACAGCTGGACACCCACCCGTCCGGCGAGGTGGTCGTAACAGCTGCGGGCCTCCCGCAGCAGCCCGGCCCGCCGCGACTGCCGAAGGGACCGTACGGCGACGCGCCCGCTGACCCGGGCCAGCACCTCGATGACGCCGGCCACGTCGGGCCGGGCGAGGCGGTAATAGCGATGCCGTCCCTGTTTGGCCACGGTCACCAGGCCCCCGTCGAGGAGCCTGGCCAGATGGGAGCTCGCGGTGGGGGCGCTCACGCCGGCGATCCTGGCCAGTTCCCCGGCCGCCAGCGCCCTGCCGTCGAGCAGCGCGGTGAGCATGGCGGCGCGGGCGCCGTCCGCGATCAGGGCCGCGACGGGGGCGATGTCGGCGTCGCCCTCGATCTCGGCCGTGGTGGGCTGCGGAGTGCCCCCGGCGGCGCCGGGAATCGCGGCGTGGGTGCGGTCGTGCGTCACGGACATGTTCCGACGCTAACCCGGGGACGGTTCGACGGAGCTGGAAGCATCGGCCGCGACTCGCGACGTGAGCAGGGAGAACGCCGCTGATTTGGGGAGTCGCGGGAGATTGGATAAAGTGCTCCACGTGAGTCCGGCCGAGAGCCGGGACGCGGAAGTGGCTCAGTGGTAGAGCATCACCTTGCCAAGGTGAGGGTCGCGGGTTCGAATCCCGTCTTCCGCTCGGAGCTTGACACTGTGCAGCTTGTCACTGTGCAGGTGACACGGTGGAGTGGCCGAGAGGCGAGGCAGCGGCCTGCAAAGCCGCGTACACGGGTTCAAATCCCGTCTCCACCTCTTGGCTCGTCCAAGGGCGATTAGCTCAGCGGGAGAGCGCTTCCCTGACACGGAAGAGGTCACTGGTTCAATCCCAGTATCGCCCACCACGCACCACCGGAAGGCCGGGCCCGAGATCACGGGTCCGGCCTTTCGCTCGTCCGGCCCGCCAGGTTCACAGCCGGTCGTAGACGAGGAGCCCGTCGTCGCGCAGGCGGGCGCCGGAGGTCGGCGCGTGTTCTGCGAGCCTTCCGTCGTGCGACAGGTGCAGCACGCGCGCTCCCCGCGCGAGGACGGCGAAGTCGGCGATGATCCGCCTGTGGCAGCGCCACCACACGGCCTCCGCGCACATCACGGCGGTCCGGGCGGCGCGCGCCTGCGCGAGCAGTTCGTCCATGGCCGTCAGGAAGTCGGGATGCCGGGTGTAACCGGCGTATCCCCGGAACGAGGCGTTCTCCCAGAAGACGTCGGGCGAGTCGGGAGCCGCCCTGCGGAACCCGCCCAGGCGCCTGTCCCATCGATAGCCGATCCCCGCCTCGGGCAGCCAGGCCGTCAGCGCCGCGCGGCCGGCGTCGGGGTTGCGCCTGCTGCCCGGAGCGGTCCGGACGTCGACCACCTCCCGCACATCGGCAGCGTGCAGCAGCGGGATCAGGTGCCCGCGCGGCGCGGTGCCGTGCCCGAACGTCAGCAGCGTCACGCGGGCATCGGCGTTATCGCCGCTCTCGCCCTCGGCGACGCCCTCAGGCACCGGCCCGCTCATCCCGCGCTCCTTCCCGGGGTGATCCTCGTCGGCCCGGTGAAGACACGGCGGCGGGACGGCCGTCCGGGCACCCGGAGCGGCCGTCTCCTGGACGGCGCGCGGGTCAGTCGGCGCGGGTGGAGAGCTCGTCGAAGAGCTCCAGCGCGGCCCGGCGCACGTCGTCGGGCGAGATGCCGTTCAGGGTGCTGCGGGCCTGGGCGGCGTCGCGGGTCGTGGCGAAGGTGATCGCGACCGACTTGGCGGCCGCGTGGCGCAGCGATCCGGTGGGCGCGCTGTCGGCCAGTGCCTGCGCGCTCGCGGCCAGGTCGAGGTTGTCTTTGCCGAATTGAGTGGTCAAAGCGTTCTCCTGGGATGTGGCGGCGTCGCACCATTATCCGCGATGGCGTCGCGACGTGGGGCGGCACCCGCGTTGTTCGCGTGTCCCGTCCCGTTTGACCGGATCAGCGGCCCGTCAGGCGGGCGCGTACGACGAGGTCGTGCAGGGCCTCGCGGGCCGGCGACCTCCTCGGCGGGCAGCACGTGCACGCCGCGCACGCGCGGTCACAGGGCCGACCGCCGCACGTCGATCAGGAACTCCTCGACGGCCGTCCGGTCCGGCCGGTCGGGCAGCGCACTCCCGGCCCGCTCGTCCAGCTCGGCCAGCAGCCGCCCGCGCCACTCCAGCACCTCCCGCCAGGGCGTCTCGCCCCGCCGTACGGCGAGCAGCCGGTCGCGGCAGGCGCTCGCGTCGACCAGCGGCTCCCCGTGCCGGGCCAGGTGGACGGCGCCGAGCAGCAGCCGGATCATGTGCATCGCCAGCTTCCACCGCCTGACGTCGCCGCCCGGCGGGGGCGGGTCCTGCGGCCCGAGACGGCGGAACTGCCGCTCGGCCGACCCCGCGAACGCCCGCTCCGCCTTCCCGGACAGGAACGCGCGGCGCAGCGCCAGCAGCCGCTCGCCCTGCGGGGTGGCCAGCTCCACCAGCGGTGACCACAGGCACTCCAGCACGACCGGGTTGCCCTCCAGCGCGAGCACGCAGAACCGCTCGACCTCCCACGAGAACTGCTCGGGCAGCGGCCCCTCCACGTGATCCGGCGGCTTGTCGAGCCGCCAGAACATCGGGGTGGGCGTCACGAACACACCCCGCCTGTCGACGTCCGACTCGTCGGTCTCCAACCCGTACGCGCGCGAGCCGATCACGACCGACAGGACGGTGCCGGCGGGGGCCGCCAGGGTCACGTCGCCAGATCTCGTCACGAAGGTAGGCTCCCGGTCCGGGACGCGGAAAGGTAGCGAATTAATGGCCGACTTCGGACATGAGCTGTGGTTCGGGGCGTTTCTCACGCCGGACGCGGCGGGACACCACCGGATCGTCCGGCAGGCCGTGCTGGCCGACGAGATCGGGCTCGACGTCATCGGCGTCCAGGACCACCCGTACCAGCCGTCGTTCCTGGACACCTGGACGCTGCTGGCCACGCTCGCGGGGCGTACCGAGCGGGTGCGGCTGTTCCCCGACGTGGTGAACCTGCCGCTGCGGCCGCCGGCGGTGCTCGCCCGGGCCGCCGCGTCCCTCGACATCCTGAGCGGTGGCCGGGTCGAGCTGGGCCTCGGCTCCGGCGCGTTCTGGGACGGCATCGCCGCCATGGGCGGCCCGCGCCGCAGCCCCGGCGAGGCCGTGGACGCGCTGGAGGAGGCCGTCGCGGTCCTTCGCGCGCTGTGGACGCCGGGCGAGCGCGTACGGCTCGACGGCAGGCACTACCGGCTGGACGGCGCGCGTCCCGGGCCGTTCCCCCCGCATCCGATCGGGCTGTGGATCGGCGCGTACAAGCGGCGCATGCTGGAGCTGACCGGGCGGCTCGGCGACGGGTGGGTGCCCTCGTCCGGGTACGCCGCGCCGGGCGAGCTGGGCGCGATGAGCGAGATCCTGGACGCCGCGGCCGAGCGGGCCGGGCGCGACCCCGGCGAGATCCGCCGCGTCTACAACATCGACGGCCGCTTCTCCGCCGCCGCCAGGGAGGGCTTCCTCGACGGGCCGCCGGCCGTCTGGGCCGAACAGCTGACCGAGCTCGCGCTCCGCCACGGCATGAGCGTGTTCGTGCTCGCCGTGGACGACGACAGGGACCTCAAGGTCTTCGCCGAGGAGGTCGCCCCCGCCGTACGCGAGGCCGTGACGCGGGAGCGCGGGCGGCCGCCGGAGGCGGGCGCCGAGGCTCCGATCCGGGTCGCGGGCGGGACACCGGCGGGGGCGGTGCTCGACGAGTCCACCCGGCCCCGGCTGCCCAAGCGGGACATCGCCGCGCTCACGCCCCAGCAGCAGGCCAACGGCCGGCGGCTCGTCCTCATCCACGACCACCTGCGCCGGGAGCTGACCCAGATCAAGGACGCCCTGGAGCAGGTCGCCGCGGGCCGCTCCGACGCCGCCGCCCTCCGCTCGATGATCAACGAGCTCACCATGCGGCAGAACTACTGGACCCTCGGCACGTTCTGCGCGTCGTACTGCCGGCTGCTGACCACCCACCACACGATCGAGGACGAGCACATGTTCCCGATGCTGGCCTCGGCGCAGGAGTCGCTGGCGCCGGTCGTGGCCCGGCTGGAGCAGGAGCACGAGGTCATCGCCGGGGTGCTGACGGAGCTGGACGCCGCCCTCGTCGCCATGATCGAGGACCCGGACCGGCTCGACGGCGTACGCGACCAGGTGGACCTGCTGTCGGACGTGCTGCTGTCGCACCTGAGCTACGAGGAGGAGGAGCTCGTGGAGCCCATCGCCCGCCTCAACCTGGACATCTGAGCCCGATAATCGGGTGCGCCGGCCCGCGGCTCGCTTCTAGGCTCGCGGCCGTGCGCGATCTCACCCTGCTGCCCAAGGCCCATCTGCACGTCCACCTGGAGAGCACGGTGCGGCCGGACACGCTGGCGCAGATCGCGGCGGCCAACGGCAGGCCGGTCCCGGACTCGGCCCCCGGAGCCCCCTTCGACGGCTTCCGCCAGTTCGCCGACCACAACGCGCTCGTACGGGAGTGCCTGATCAGGCCGGAGGACTTCCACCGGATCGCGGTGGAGTTCTGCGCGGACGAGGCGGCCCAGGGCACCCGGTGGGCGGAGGTGACCTTCACCGCGGCCGCGCACGGGGAGCGGCTCGGCGACATCGAGATGCCGCTGGAGGCCGTGCTGGCCGGGCTCGCCGAGGGCGGCGCGGCGTACGGCGTCGAGTGCCGGGTGCTGCTCGATCATTCGCGGCGGCGCTCGGTCGAGCGCGCCCGGCGCACGGTGGAGCTCGCCACCCGGTACGCGGAGGACGGCGTGATCGGTGTCGGCCTGGCCGGGGAGGAGTCCTACCCGCTGGCGCCGTTCGCCGAGGTCTTCGCCGCCGCGGCCGGCGCCGGCGTCCACGTCGTGCACCACGCGGGCGAGTGCGAGGGCCCGGCCAGCGTCCGCGAGGCGATCACGACGGGACGCACCGAGCGTCTGGGCCACGGCGTCCGGGTGCTGGAGGACCCGGACCTGACCGCCGAGGTCCGCGATCGGGGCATCCCGCTGGAGGTGTGCCCGTCGTCCAACGTCGCGCTCGGCGTCGTGGACGGCCTGGCCGCCCATCCGCTCCCCCGGCTGATCGAGGCGGGCCTGACCGTCACGCTCAACACCGACATCCCGTCGATCACCGGGGTCACCCTCTCCGAGGAGTACGCCCGGGCCGGGGACGCCTTCGGCTACGACGACGCGGTGCTGGCCGGGCTCGCCCGCGCCTCGATCGACGCGTCGTTCGCCCCCGAGGAGACCAAGCGCGCGCTGCGGCAGGAGGTGGCCGCCTGGCTCGCCGCCCCCGCGCGATGACGAGCGGGTGTGACCGTAGTGACGCGGACTGCTCACGGGGAGGGGTGTTTGGCACCACAGGACGACGCGGTTCTGGGATGATCCCGAGGAAAACCATCGGACGTCGAGAGACCGTGACTGATGCCCCCCATTGACCAAATAACCGCCTTTGCGTCGGCCCATCCGGTCGGAACAGTCATCATCAGCGTCATCGCCCTGGTCTTGCTGGTCCTGACCTTCTTCGCCCTGCGCGCCCTGATCCGCCTGTTCCGCCGCTGGGCGGCAGGCCGGCCCACCGAGGACATCCTCACCATCGTCGCCGCCAGCATCGCCACGGGCGTCTCCGCCCAGGGCATGTGGCGCTTCTCCGGCGACGTCCTCGGGTTCGACGGGCCGCTGCGGCTGCTGCTGTTCGCCTTCATCGAGGTCGCCGTCATCACGAGCGCCGTACGGGCGCGCCGCAACATGCGGGAGAACTACTCGGCCGGCATCGACGGCATCGCCGTGTGGGTCTTCACCTCCCTGTCGGCCGTCCTGTCGAGCATGGACGCCCGCAGCGTCGCCGAGGCCGTCTTCCGTCTCGCCGCCCCGCTCGTGGCCGCCTGGCTGTGGGAGCGCGGCATGGCCATCGAGCGGGTCCGCATCACCGGCAGGGGCCGCATCAACTGGCGGCTCACCCCCGAGCGGGTGCTGGTCCGGGTCGGCCTGGCCGAGGCGAGCGACCGTACGGCGAGCGAGGTGGACGCCCACCGCAGGCTGACCAAGGTGGCGCTGGCCGCCAAGCGGGTCCGCGCGCTGCGCGAGGCGGGGGCGTCCGGCCGCAAGCTGCGGACCGCGATGGCCAGGCTCGACAAGGCGATGGACCAGGCCGTGGAGTACACCGGCCTCGCGGTGGACGAGAAGCGGCAGGAGGCCCTGCTGTCCCAGATCGGCGCGCTCTACAACACCTCCGCGCTGATCGACCTCGCTCCGCCGGTGCCCTGGGCGCCCGAGCCCGAGCAGCCCCCGGCTGCCGCGGCGCTGCCCGCCGCGACCATCGCCGAGCTGATCGACGACGAGGAGGAGGACGTCGCGGCCGAGCCCGCGCCCGTCGTCGACACCGCCCAGCGCGCGGCCCAGTTGCGGACCGCCCGGCAGTACTGGGACCAGCAGATCGCGCGCAAGTACGTCCCCCGGGCCGCCGACATCGCCCAGGAGGTGGGCATCCCGCTCCTCGTGGCGAGGGAGTGGCGGGCGCTGTGGAAGCTCGAACCCCAGGCGTACGCGCTGATCGAGGCGGCGTACCGGGAGCACGGCATCGTCGACACCGGCACGTTCCCGGCCATCGAGGTGCCCGAGCGTGAGCGCGTGCTCGTCGTGAACGGTTCCGCTGCGGGAGCGGCCGCGCACGACTCCTGACCGAGGCGGCCCCGCCCGGCCGACGGCGGGACGAACGGGGGCGGCGGGCCCGGACGGACCGGACCCGCCGCCCCCGTCGTGCCTGCGTGCCTTCTCCGGCGCCCGCCCCCGGTCGTGCTCGCGTTCCTCCGCCGGCATCCGGCCGCGCTCCGCGCTCCGCAAGCGCCCGCTCACGTCGCACCGCCGCACGCGCGTACCCGGCGCCGGACTCCGCCCTTCGACGCGGTTCGTTTTTCCTGACATAGCGGGGCAAGGACACTCCTACTTTCCCGTGACATCGCGGGCGCGGGGGCGGACGTCCTCTCCTGGACGGCCACACCGCTCAGGCACGGGAGGGCTCATGGAGATCTCGGGGGACGGCGCGGGGAACCGCGTGGCCCGCCTCGCGGGGGGACGCGACCAGGTGGGGCGGGCGCGCAGGCTCGTGTCGGCCGCGCTCGGGCGAGACCATCCCCGCCACGACGACTGCGTGCTGCTGACCAGCGAGATCGCGACGAACGCGGTCGTGCACTCCCGTTCGGGGAACGGCGGCACGTTCACCGTCACCGTCTCGTGCCTGCCCGACCGCGTGCGGGTCTGCGTCGAGGACGACGGCTCGGCCGGACCGCCGTGCGCCGGTCATCCGCTGCCGAACGGGTCGAGCCAGGGCGGTCGCGGCCTGCCGCTGCTGGACCTGCTGGCCGACCGCTGGGGGCTGGTCCGCGAGGGCGGCCGCAACGAGGTGTGGTTCGAGATCTGGTCCGAAGGCGACCGCCGCCGCGCGGCGCTCGCCCGCTCGCGAACGGCCGCGTGGGTCCGGCCGGGGGCCACATCCGCGAGCCACGCCGCGAAGTGACACAAGCGTGATGAGTGGTACACCACCTACGGGTGATTTCTCGCACGGAAGGGGCAAAACCTATTAAATAAATCGGGAAAGTAGGAGGACTCCCGCATGGCCCTGCCCGACTTCCTGGTGATCGGAGTGCCGAAGGCCGGCACCACGGCCCTGCACGCGGCACTGGCCCGCCACCCCCGGCTCTTCATGTCGCCCGTCAAGGAGCCGAAGTTCTTCCTCACCGACGGCCCGCCGCCCGACAGGGGCGGGCCGGGGGACGCCGAGACCTACCGTGAGCACGTGTGGCGGCGCGCCGACTACGAGGCGCTGTTCGCGGACGCCCCGCCGGGGGCGCTGCGCGGCGAGTCGACCCCCTTCTACCTGTACGACCGGGACGCCCAGCGGCGGATCCGGGAGGCGATCCCGCACGCGAAACTCATCGTCTCGCTGCGCGACCCCGTGGAGCGCGCGCACTCGAACTGGACCCACCTGTGGTCGGCCGGCCTCGAGCCGATCGGGGACGTCATCGAGGCCTGCGCGGCCGAGAAGCGCCGGGTCGCCGAGGGCTGGTCGCCGTTCTGGCACTACGTGGGCCTCGGCCGGTACGGCGAGCAGCTGGCGCACCTGTTCACACTGTTCCCCCGCGAGCAGGTGCTGGTCTTCCGCTACCGGGACCTGGTCGACCGCCCCGCGGCCACGCTCGACCGCATCTGCGCGTTCCTCGGGGTGGAGCAGGGGCTCGTCGGCGAGGTGCCGAGGGAGAACGTCACCGCCCATCCGCCGCACAGCCGCACGCACCGCGTCCTGGCCCGGCTCGTCCGGCTCGGCGACCCGGTGCTGGGCCAGCGGCTCACCGCGCCGCTCCAGCGGCTGCTGCAGCGCGACGCGCAGCCCCGGCGGCCGCTCACCTGGGAGCAGCGCCAGGAGCTGCTGGCCTACTTCGCCGCCGACATCGCGTTGCTGCGCGACGTGCTGGACCGCGACTCCTTCGGCGAGGACTTCGGCGACTGGCTGCGCCCCCGGGAGCGGTCCGGCGGCCTGGTAGGCGCCCGGCCGTCCGGCCAGCGGCAGGCCCGCAACGGCCGTTCCCGCGACGGAGCCCGTCTCCGGGCGGCCTCGCGGAGCCGGGCGGCGGACGACGACGACCTGACGCCCGACGCCACCTGAACGCGTCGCCCAGCCCTCGCCCTCCGGCCCCTCGCCCTCCGGTCCCTCGCCTCCCGGCCAGGCGTTCCCCTGTCGGCCGTCCCCCGCGAAGGCCCGGCGCCGCCCGGCCGGGCCGAGGTCAGCGCAGCTCGGTACGCAACTCGTGGGACCCGTCCGCGCGGGTCAGCTCGTAGTACAGGCGGTGGCCCCCCGGCACGGGCACGATCGACAGGTAGCGCAGCCCTCCCCCGGCGTACGGCGATCGGGCGACGGGGGCGGTCCCGGTGGCGGTGAGCGTGGACGGGCCGGGGCCGATGGCCACGCCCGTGCGCTCCTCGTAGTTCTCCTCCGCCGACGCGCGGCCGTCGTAGTAGGCGATGACGGTCTCGCCGCTGAACGTGACCGCGCTCACCCGCACGCCGCGCGAGTCCCACTCGCCCGGCCGCCGGTCGAGCGCGGTCCCCTGCCAGGCCCACTCGACGCCGTCGGCGCTGGTGGCGTAGTCGGTCACCATCTGGTCGGCCTCGTCGGGGTCCTCCAGGGGGTGGCACGACGCCCACAGGTGCCAGACGCCGCCGTGGTGGAGGATCACCGGGTCCTTGACGCCGGTCTTGAGGTCGCCGGGCAGCACGACCTGCGCGTCAGCGGGGTCGAACTCCGCCGGTCCGGCGGCCTCGATCATCTCCACCCGCCAGTGCTTGGTGCCGTAGGTGGCGCAGCTCAGGTACAGGCGCCACCTGCCCTCCGGAGTCACCACGAGCGTGGGGCGCTCCAGCGACTCGGTCTTCATCTCCTCCTTGGTGATCGTGAGAATCCTCTCGAACCGCTCGCCGTCGGCCGAGCGGGCGATCTCCACGGCGTACCCGCGCCCCTCGTCGAGCGGCCGGCGCAGCCGGTAGGCCAGGTAGATCCATCCGTCCCGGCTCACGGCGCTGGGCGCGCCCGCCCAGCATCCGGGCCCGTCTCCGGGCGGAGGAACCGCGACGACTGACCGTTCCGGCTTCGGTGCGAACACGTCTCTTCTCCGTAGGTGCGCGACGACGGTGGGCTGCCGGCTGGGTGCCGGCACTTCTTGGCTGTAGTGACTTATCAGCGGCCCGGCGGGAGGCCAAGCGTCCTCGCCATCAGGCGACCATGTCTATATAAAACCCGCTTGCTTTGCGGGTTTTGTCAGGATAAGGCAGATGGGCCGTGCTCGCCTCCCGTACCTGCGGAGAAGTGGGCCGAACCCGGAGCAGCGCGGCACCGGCCCACCCCGCCTCGTCCCCCCACGCCTCCCTCTCCGGGCAGGGCTCCTGCCACCGGCTCCACCGGTCCGCGGACACGGCGCGCACGGCCGCCCGGTTCGCCGAGGTCCGGCGACGGATGGATCAACGCCTACGACCCGCGGACCGGGCGTCACTCGGCCCGCTGCGCGGGGCGGACGGCAGGGCGATCGCCGTCGAGGGCCTGTGGGACCTCGAACCCGGCACGGCCGCCAACGGCGGCACCGACGCCGTGTGATTCTCGGCCGGCGTCTCCGGCGCCCGGCACGGCCTGATCCGCCCGGCCACGGCCACGGGTACCGCCACGCCCACACCCGCGGCTTCGGCCAGGCCGGCGCCGTCGAACTCGCATCCTGCCTCGCACCCTGCCTCCCGCCCTGCCGGCGGCCACGACTACTGAACGCGCGGCTCAGCGCGACCGGCCGCCGAAACACCCACCCTCGGCCGGTCGCCGGTTCCCGGGAAGCGGTATGACTGTGCACATGGATAAGGCAGACATCGGAGTGACGGGCCTGGCCGTCATGGGACGCAACCTCGCCCGGAACTTCGCCCACCACGGCCATGTGGTCGCGGTGCACAACCGCTCGGAAAGCCGTACGACCCGATTCATGGAGGAGCACCGCGACGAGGGCGCGTTCCTGCCGGCGAGCACGATCGAGGAGTTCGTGGCCTCCCTCGAACGTCCCCGCAAGGCGATCATCATGGTCAAGGCCGGGGCACCGACCGACGCGGTGATCGAGGAGCTCGCCGCCGTCATGGAACCCGGCGACATGATCATTGACGGCGGAAACGCCCTTTACGCGGACACCCGCCGCCGCGAGGCCGCGCTCCGTGAGCGGGGCATCCACTTTGTCGGCACCGGCATCTCCGGCGGCGAGGAGGGCGCGCTCAACGGCCCGAGCATCATGCCCGGCGGCGACCCCGAGGCGTACGAGACGCTCGGCCCCCTGCTCGAGGACATCGCGGCGAAGGTCGACGGGGTGCCCTGCTGCGTCCATGTGGGCCCCGACGGCGCCGGCCACTTCGTCAAGATGGTGCACAACGGCATCGAGTACGCCGACATGCAGCTCATCGCGGAGTCGTACGACCTGCTCCGGCAGGCCCTCGGGCTGGACCCGAAGGAACTGTCCGAGATCTTCCGCGAGTGGAACCGGGGCGACCTGGAGTCGTACCTCATCGAGATCACCGCGGAGGTGCTGGGCCACACCGACGCCGCCACCGGCAGGCCGTTCGTGGACGTGGTGGTGGACCAGGCCGAGCAGAAGGGCACCGGTCGCTGGACCGTGCAGAGCGCCCTCGACCTCGGCGTTCCGGTCACCGGCATCGCCGAGGCGGTGTTCGCCCGGGCGCTGTCGGGCCACCCGGAGCAGCGGGCCGCCGCCCGTTCGCTCGCCGGGCCGTCCGGCACGGCCGGCGACTCCGGCCTCGTCGAGGACGTGCGGCGGGCGCTGTACGCCTCGAAGATCGTCGCCTACGCCCAGGGATTCGACCAGATGGCCGCCGCGAGCGCGGAGTACGGCTGGAACCTGAAGCTGGGCTCGATGGCCACGATCTGGCGCGGCGGCTGCATCATCAGGGCGCGCTTCCTCGACCGGATCAGGGCGGCCTACGACGCCGACCCGAACCTGCCGACGCTGCTGGTCGACCCCACCTTCGCCCAGGCGCTGGAGGAGGCCCAGGAGTCGTGGCGCCGGGTCGTGGCGACGGCGGCGACGATCGGGGTGCCCACGCCGGGCTTCTCCTCGGCGCTCGCCTACTACGACGGGCTGCGGCGCGACCGGCTGCCGGCCGCGCTGCTGCAGGGGCTGCGCGACTTCTTCGGCGCCCACACCTACCGGAGGGTCGACCGGGAGGGCTCCTTCCACACCGACTGGTCGGCGGACCGGGCCGAGCGGCCCGCCTGACCTCCCGGAAACGCGGTACGGCGCACGCCCGCGCGGGGGCGTGCGCCGTACCGGCCGTGGGTTCGGCTACTACGGCTACTCGAGGGCGGCGGCCACCGGCTCCGCCTTCTCGCCGCCGGCGGCGCCGGGAGCGCCGCCGCGCAGCGGGACGTGCTTGATGAAGGCGGCGATCACCGGGACGATCGCGGCGAACACGACGGACCACAGGAAGACGGAGCCGATCGCGGTGGCGAGCGCCTCCAGCAAGCCCCCCTTGACCGCCGGCGGGAGCTGGCTGAGCATCTCCCGGTTGATCTGAGCGCCGCCGGAGCCGACCATCTCGGCCGACTTCGGGCCGAACTTGGCGGCGAGCTCGTCTCCGAGCCGGCTGTTGAAGATCGCGCCGAACAGCGAGATGCCGAACGAACCGCCGATGGAGCGGAAGAACGTCGAGGCGCTGCTGGCCACGCCGATGTCCTTCTGCTCGACGCTGTTCTGCGCGATCAGCATGGTCGTCTGCATCAGGAAGCCCATGCCGAGGCCGAGGACGGCGATGTAGACGCCGGTCCGCCAGGCGGGGGTGTGCACGTCCTGCGTCGACAGCAGCCACATGGCGATGGCCATGATCACGCCGCCGATCACCGGGAAGCTCTTGTACTTACCCGTCTGGGTGATCGCCTTGCCGACGAACAGCGACACGACCATGGACGAGGCCATCATCGGGAGCAGGAGCAGCCCGGAGTTCGTGGCCGTGGAGCCCTGGACGAACTGCTGGAACATCGGCAGGAAGGTGATCGCGCCGAACATCGCGAAGCCGAGAAGGAAGCCGAGCACGTTGATCAGCGTGAAGTTGCGGTTGGCGAACACGTGCAGCGGCAGGATCGGCTCGGCGGCCCGCCGCTCGATGGGGATGAACACGGCCAGCGCGACGACCGCCAGGGCGGCCAGCCCCAGGATCTGCCAGGAGTCCCAGGGGTAGCCGTGCTTCTGGCCGCCCCACGAGGTGATCAGCACGATCGCGGTGATGGCCACGGTGAGAACGGCCGCGCCGAGCCAGTCGATGCGGTGCTGGGTCCGGTTCTTCGGCAGGTGCAGCTTGAGGATCAGCCAGATCAGCGCCACGCCGCCGAGCGGGAGGTTCACGTAGAAGGCCCAGCGCCAGTTCAGGTTGTCGGTGATGAACCCGCCGACCAGAGGTCCCGCGATCATGGCGAGCGACATGATCGCGGCCATGATGCCCTGGTACTGACCACGCTCACGCGGCGGGACGAGGTCCCCGATGATCGCCATCACGCCGACGATGAGCCCGCCGGCGCCGAGGCCCTGCAGCGCGCGGAAGGCGATCAGCTCGATCATGCCGTCGCCGGTGCCGCCGAACAGCGACGAGCCCGCCATGCCGCACAGCGCGGAGCCGACCAGGAAGATGACGATCGAGCCGAGGAAGATGTTCTTGCGGCCGTAGAGGTCGCCGAGCTTCCCCCAGATCGGCGTGGAGACCGTCGTGCCCAGCACGTACGAGGTCGTGACCCAGGTGAAGTAGTCCAGGCCCTGGAGTTCCCCGACGATCCTCGGCATGGCCGTGCCGACGATCATGTTGTCCAGCATCGCCAGCATCATGGCGAGCATCAGACCGGGTAAGACGATCATCACTTCCCGGGACCGGCCGGGCGCGGCCGCGGTCTCCGTAGTCATGGGTGCCCCCTTGAAGGAATTTACTTACTTGCCGACAGGCTAGTGCCCGGGGCACGGTATTGTCCTTACTTGCCGGCCGTCAAGTCAATTAGGAAACAGCTGGAAATGGGTGCTCATACCGACACGCGCAGCCGCATCCAGGAGGTCGCGATCAGGCTCTTCACCGAGCAGGGGTACGAGGCGACGTCGCTCCGGGAGATAGCCGAGGCCCTCGGCGTCACCAAGGCGGCCCTCTACTACCACTTCCGGACGAAAGAGGACATCGTCGCCAGCCTGGTCGAGGACCGCATCAAGGCGCTGGACGAGCTGATCGCGTGGGCGAACCGGCACCCCCGCGACGCCGAGACCCGCGGGGAGCTGATCACCCGCTACTCCGCCCTGATGACCCGCGGGCGCGCCCACGAGGTCATGCACTTCATGGACCGCAACAAGACGGCGCTGCGCGGCCACGCCAAGGTGGACCTCATGCGTGAGCGCATGAGCGAGCTGATGCGGGCGCTGTACGAGCCGGACGATCCGCTGCCGGTCAAGCTCAGGCGGTCCATGGCCCTGTTCGCGATGCACGCGGCGTGGTTCTTCGTCAGGGACGAGTCGACGTCCGAGGAGGAGCGGGCCGCGGCGGGGCTGCAGGTCGCCCTGGAATTGGCCGAGGGTTCAGGCGGTTGATCCCCCTCTGATGGGAAGGTGATCGACATGCTTTTCGGACAGGAACACGTCAAGCGCTATATCGAGACCGACGGCGAGGAGGGCCACGACTGGCAGGGCACCACCGTGGCCATCCTCACGACCCGGGGCCGCAAGTCGGGACAGCCCCGCAGCACCCCGCTGATCTACCAGCCGTACGGCGACGCCTATCTGGTGGTGGCTTCCAAGGGCGGGGCCGACGAGCACCCGCTGTGGTACCTCAACCTCCAGGCGGACCCCGAGGTGGAGTTCCAGATCAGGGGGGACAGGTTCAAGGCGAGGGCCCGTACGGCGAGCCCGGAGGAGCGTCCGGACATGTGGCGGACGATGGCCGCCACCTGGCCCGCCTACGACGAGTACGTCACCAAGACCGACCGGGAGATCCCGGTCGTCGTCATCGAACGCGTGTAGGGCGCCGCGCCGCGTGAGGATGCCGGGCGCCGGCGGTCAGGAGCCGCCCGGCGCCCGGTTCACCCCGCCGCCGGCCGGCTCGCCGCCCCTGAAGCCCGGTCCCGCCGCGCGGCACCACCGCGGTGCCGCGCTCCTGGCGCCGGCGCTCAGTGACTCGTGCGGCCGTCGGCGGTATCTTTCCCGGGTGATCCTCAGGAGCCGCGCCGTCTTCGGCGACCGCGTGGCCTTCAGGCACAGGGAGGTCCCGTGAGCGACGGCCGCACCGCCGAAATCATGATCGCCGAGGCCCGCAAGGCCTTCTGGGTCATGGTCGGTTTCCTGGGGTTGATCTGGGTCGTGCAGGTGGCCAACTGGGCCGCGGACTACTCGCTCAGCTACAGCTACGGCATCAGGCCGTGGGACCTCGAGCGGCTCCCCGGGGTCGTCTCCGCGCCACTTCTGCACTGGAGCTGGGCCCACATCGAGGGCAACTCCGGTCCGCTGTTCATCTTCGGGTTCCTCGCTGCCTACCGGGGCGTGCGGCGCTTCCTCGGCGTGACCGGGCTGATCGCCGTCGCCAGCGGGCTCGGTTCGTGGTTCACCGCCGACTCCTCCACGGTCGGCGCGGGCGCGAGCGGGCTGGTGTTCGGCTACTTCGGGTACGTCCTCGTGCGCGGAGCCTTCGACCGGCACCTGATCGACATCGTCATCGGCCTGGTCATGGGACTGTGCTTCGCCTACCAGTTCGCCGGGCTGCTGCCGGCCGAGGGCATCGGCTGGCAGGCCCACGTCTTCGGTTTCGCGGGCGGCATCCTCGGCGGCTACCTGTTCCGCGACCGGCGGGCCAAGGGCACGACCGGGAGCGCTGCCGCCCCCGACAGGGCCGCCCCGCCCGATTCGCGGTCGGCTCTGCTCAAGGAGATCGAGGACCTCGGTCTCTGATCCCTGATCTCTAGAGCCGGCGCATGTCGTCGGCATATCGAAAACCCCATACGTGCCGGCAACGGCTCACTGCCTTGACTGGCCGCATGGCTCAAACCCCACCGTCAGCGACGAAGACCCGCCGGACGCGCCGGCTCCTGGTCACCGGCCTGATAGTCGTCGCAGCGGCCGTCATCACCGTCCTCGGCCACCGCTCGCAGTGTTGCTCGTCCCTCTCGGCCGGATCCCCAGCGGAGCACCCCTCGGCGGCACCGCTCGCGAAGTCCTCCACGGCCGCACCACTCCGGAAGCGCTCCCCGGCGCCACCGCCTGCCACGACCTCCCCGGCATCGTCATCGAACGCTTGTCACGATGAGCGCCGCGGTGCGCCTGACGAAGCCGACGGTGTCGTCCCGGACGGCGTGACGGTCTTCGACGACCGAATCCCGGGCGTGGCCAACCTCGACCGAGATCTGCTCAAGGCCCTCCGCCAGGCGGCGACGGACGCCGCGGACGACGGAGTCGAGTTCCACGTCAACAGCGGCTGGCGTTCTCCGGAGTACCAGAACCGGCTTCTTCGCGAGGCGGTCTCCAAGTACGGGTCCGAAGACGAGGCCGCGCGATGGGTGGCCACCCCGGCGACGTCTTCTCACGTGACGGGCGACGCGGTCGACATCGGGCCCTCCGATGCGACGGCGTGGCTGTCCGGCCATGGCGCCGAGTACGGCTTGTGTCAGATCTACAGGAACGAACCCTGGCACTACGAACTGCGCACCGATGCGATCGACCGTGGTTGCCCGCGTATGTATGCCGACCCCACCCAGGACCCGAGGATGCAGCAGTGACCGCCCCCTCCCGGCCGTGCCCCTGGAAGCGCGGCCCGGTGCTCGCGGCGCCGGCGCCGCTGCCGGGCGACGGGATCAGGGCTCGCCGGGGTCGGGCGGGTGGAAGGGGACGCTGGCGGTGAGCGCGAACCCGCCCTCGGCGGTCGGCCCGTACGTGAGCCGTCCGCCCACCAGCGCGACGCGCTCGCGAAGGCCGGGCAGCCCGTAGCCGCCCCCCGCGCCGGCGGGCACCCGGACCGGCACGGCCCGGCTCTTGCCGCTGTTGACCACCGACACGTTCAGCACGTCCCCGTGGGCCTCGCAGACCACCTGCACGTCGGCCCCGGGCGCGTGTTTGCGCACGTTGTTGAGGCCCTCCTGGACCACGCGGTAGCAGGCGTGGCCGGCCTGCCGCGGCAGCGCCGCCTCCGGCACGTCGTAGTGCAGGGCGACGCGCAGGCCGGTGGCCCTGCCCTCCTCGACCAGGCGTGGTATCCCCTCGACGCTCTCCGCCGAGGGCGGCAGGTCCTTGCGCCGCAGCGCCGTGAGCAGCTCGCGCAGCTCGGTCAGCGCCCGCACGCCCTTGTCCTCGATGTTCCTGGCCAGCTTGCGGATCTCGTCGAGCTCGTCGGCGTCCTGGATGAGACCGGCGTTGAGGACCATCACGGTGACCGCGTGCGTCACCGTGTCGTGCAGCTCGCCCGCGATGCGGCGGCGTTCCTGGGCGGCGGCGCGCTCCTCCCGCGCCCGCACGCCCGCCCGCAGTTCCCGGATCATCGAGCGGTAGCGCCACACCCAGGTGCCCACCAGTGCGGGCAGGAAGATCAGTGTGACCGCCCGCACCGCCACGACGACGGGCAGCCGGTCCGTGTAGGGGCTCGTGTAGTCGGCCAGCGCGTAGATCCCCGTGAGGACGGCGGTCACCCACGGCCATCGGCGCACCGTGTTCTGCGCCGTCATCGAGTACGCCGCCAGCATCAGCGGCATCGTCTGGCCCGCGAGCAGGGCACAGGCGGCGGTGGCCGAGAGCATCGGCCAGGCCACACTGCGCCGCACCAGCATGGACACGGCCGCCGCGACCGCCGCAGCGATCTGCGCCCACCACGGCACGGCGAGGAACGGCAGGGCCGGGAAGGAGCGGCCGAACACGACCGCCGGAACCGCGAAGGCGAGCACGGCGACGGCGAGCAGCACGTCGGCCGCCGCCTCCCGGCGCGCGGCGAGCCCGGCCCACTTCTCCCCCATACCGCTAGTTTGTGGGTTTGACCTGCGGCTTCGTGCAGCGCCACACCCCTTTGACGTAGCTGTGCCACACCTTGCCGTACGACGGGGCGGTCGAAACAGTCATGCGTCTTGGGCAGGATAAGAGGCGTGAGCGAAAGCATGAGCCTCCTCCGCCGTCTTCCGTCCGACTCCGCACCCGACGCGCTGTTCGACGCGTTCGCGTCGTGGAACGCCGATCGGGGGCTCACGCTCTACCCGGCCCAGGAGGAGGCGCTGATCGAGGTCGTCTCCGGCAACAACGTGATCGTGTCCACGCCGACGGGCTCGGGCAAGAGCCTCGTCGCCGCCGGGGCGCACTTCGCGGCGCTGGCCCGAGACGAGATCAGCTTCTACACCGCGCCGATCAAGGCGCTGGTGTCGGAGAAGTTCTTCGACCTGTGCGCGTTGTTCGGCACCGAGAACGTCGGCATGATGACCGGCGACGCCACCGTGAACGCCGACGCGCCCGTCATCTGCTGCACCGCCGAGATCCTCGCCCAGATCGCGCTGCGCGACGGCGCCGACGCCGACGTCGGCACCGTGATCATGGACGAGTTCCACTTCTACGCCGAGCCCGACCGCGGCTGGGCCTGGCAGGTGCCGCTGCTGGAGCTGCCGCAGGCGCAGTTCGTGCTGATGTCGGCCACGCTCGGCGACGTCGAGCGGTTCCAGACCGACCTCACCCGCCGCACCGGCCGCCCCACCAGCGTCGTCAAGCACGCCGAGCGGCCGGTGCCGCTGATCTACTCCTACCGGACCACTCCCCTGCACGAGACGCTGGAGGAGCTGCTGTCCACCCAGCAGGCCCCGGTCTACGTCGTGCACTTCACCCAGGCCGCGGCGATGGAGCGCGCCCAGGCCCTGATGAGCATCAACATGTGCACCAAGGCCGAGAAGGAGGCCATCGCCGCCCTCATCGGCAACTTCCGCTTCACCACCCGCTTCGGCCGGGCCCTGTCCCGGCTCGTACGGCACGGCATCGGCGTGCACCACGCCGGGATGCTGCCGAAATACCGCCGCCTGGTGGAACGGCTGGCCCAGGCGGGCCTGCTGAAGGTGATCTGCGGCACCGACACGCTCGGCGTGGGAGTGAACGTCCCGATCCGCACCGTGCTGTTCACGGCGCTGTCGAAGTTCGACGGCACCAAGGTGCGGCGCCTGCGGGCGCGGGAGTTCCACCAGATCGCCGGGCGGGCCGGCCGGGCCGGCTTCGACACGGTCGGATACGTTGTCTGCCAGGCGCCTGACCACGTCATCGAGAACGAGCGGGCGCTCGCGAAGATCGGTGACGACCCCAAGCGGCGCCGCGGCTACGCGCGCAAGAAGCCGCCGGAGGGGTTCGTCGGCTGGAGCGAGGACACGTTCGAGAAGCTCCAGACGGCCGAGCCCGAGCCGTTGACCTCCCGCTTCAAGGTCAGCAACGCCATGCTGCTGTCGATCATCAACCGGCCCGGCGACTGCTTTCAGGCGATGAAGCGGCTGCTCACCGACAACCACGAGGACCACAAGGCGCAGCGCCGCCACATCAGCCACGCCATCGCGATCTACCGCTCGCTGCTGGCCGGCGGCATCGTGGAGAAGCTCGCCGAGCCCGACGAGCACGGCCGGATGGCCCGGCTCACCGTCGACCTGCAGGAGGACTTCGCGCTCAACCAGGCGCTGTCCACCTTCGCGCTGGCGTCCTTCGAGCTGCTCGACCCCGGCTCCCCGACGTACGCGCTGGACATGGTCTCGATCGTCGAGTCCACGCTGGACGACCCCCGCCAGATCCTGCACGCCCAGCTCAACAAGGCCAGGGCCGAGGCGGTCGCGCAGATGAAGGCCGACGGCATCGAGTACGAGGAGCGGATGGAGCGCCTCGCCGAGATCACCCACCCGATGCCGCTGGCCGACCTGCTCTTCGGCGCGTACGAGACCTACCGGCGCGGCCACCCGTGGGTCGGCGACCATGTAGTCAGCCCCAAGACGATCGTGCGCGACATGTTCGAGCGGGCCATGACCTTCACCGAGTACATCCAGTTCTACGAGCTGGCCCGCTCGGAGGGGACGGTGCTGCGCTACCTGGCCGACGCCTACCGCACACTGTCGAAGACGGTGCCCGAGCACCTGAAGACCGACGACCTGGTGGACCTCATCGAATGGCTCGGCGAGCTGGTGCGCCAGGTCGACTCCAGCCTCATCGACGAGTGGGAGAAGCTGGCCAACCCCGCCGAGGCGCTGGCGGCCGGGGAGGAGCTGGAGACCAGGGCCCGTCCGGTCACCGCCAACGCGCGCGCCTTCCGGGTGCTGGTCCGCAACGCGATGTTCCGCATGGTGGAGCTCATAGCGCTGGACCGGGAGGAGGAGCTGGTCGAGCTCTACCCGGACGTCGACTGGGGCGCGGCCATGGACGCCTACTACGAGGAGCACGACGAGGTCCTCACCGGCCCGGCCGCCCGCGGCCCCGCCCTCCTGCTCATCGAGGAGGAGAAGGAGCTGTGGCGGGTGCGTCAGATCGTCGACGACCCGGCCGGCAACCACGACTGGGGCATCAGCGCGGAGGTCGACCTGGCCGCCTCCGACGAGGAGGGCCACGCCGTCCTCCACGTCACCGGCCTCACCCGCCTCTGATCCGATTCCGACGCCGGGGCCGGACCTGCGTCGGGCGGCGGTCCGATCTCCGTGCCGTCCGCATGCGGTGGGCTGTACAGCACATATTGCGGGATTTATACTCGCGGAAAATCGTTTCGGGTAGGCGGCCAGCTGACCCAATTTGCGCGGGACGACCGCGCGGGACGACCGCAGGGTGGACCTGGGAGGCGCTGTGCTGGTCAGCGACGTCATGACGGCGTTCCCGGCCTACGTGCGGCTCGGCGCGACCATCCGGCGCGCGGCTGAACTGGTCAGCGTGTCCGAGGTCGGCCAGCTGATGGTCGTGGACCACGACGGCCGGTTCGTCGGGTCACTGTCCGAGGAAGACCTGGTGCGGGCCATGCTGCCCGGCTTCGACGACGTGACCGCGGCCGGCGGCACGCTCGCCGACGCGTTCCGGATCTTCCTGGAACGGGGGCACGCCCTCGCCGACCGTGTCATCGACCCCCTCGTCGTGCGCGACGCGGTGACGGTTCGATCGGCCGACGAACTCGCCCGGGCGGCGATCGTGATGCTCGACCGCGGGATCCGAAGGCTTCCCGTGGTCGACGACGGGACCCTCGTGGGCACGCTGTCCCGAGCCGATCTGTGCCGGGCGGTGATCTACCATTCATGAACTCCGGCTGATCCTCACCGATCGGCACACCCGGGAGACCAGCGAGCGGGTGTGCGCGCTGCCGGCGACTCTCGGCCGGGACAGCGGTGCGGCGGCGGTGGTGCTGGACGACGGCACCGTCTCCCGGCGCCACGCGCGGCTGGAGATCGTCGACGACCAGCTGGTGCTCACCGATCTCGGCAGCTCCAACGGAACCTACGTGAACGACACGCGGGCGACACGCCGGGTGCTCGTCCCCGGGGATCGCGTGCGCATCGGCCGATACGAATTCACGTGGACGTTCCTCGACCCGGAGGCGACGGGCCTCATCGATCCGAGCCAGCTGACCGTGCTGCGGCCGGTCGCGCCGCCGCGCATCGCCGCACGACGCGTGGTGGAGGCCGCCGAGGCGCACAACCGGCGGGTCGGGCACGAGCTCGACGGCTTCCTGTCGCTCGCGCACGGGTTCCTGCCGGCCGAGCCGCCGCTGCGGGCCTTCCCGGAATCACACCGAGCCTGGGACGAGATGTCGGACCGGCTCCCGGAGCTGTTCCGGCGCCTGTCGCTGCGCCGGGCGTTCGACGCGATGCCGGTGCTCGACGCGCGGCCCGAGGCGTTGCCCGACCGATACCTGTTACGCGCCTCGACTCTGCTCGGCGTCTACGCCCACGCCTATCAGTACATGGCGATCGATCCGCCGACCGCTCTGCCCGAGTCGCTGCTGCGACCGTGGACCACGGTCTCGCGCCGGCTGGGCAAGCAGATGCCGGCCGTCTCCTACATCGATCTGTTCTTCTACAACTGGCGGCTGCGCGATCCCGCCGGGCCGCGGGCACTGGACAACATGGACCTGCTCGTGCCGACCTGGAACAACGCGGCGGAGCGGGTGTTCTACCTGGTCACCACCGAATTCGCGATGGGGCTCACGCCCGTTCTCGGCGCCATGCTGGACGCTCAGGAGGCCGTCGTCGCGGACGACCCGGCCGCCCTGGAAAGCGCGCTACTGGTGATCCTCGACCGGCTGCAGCACGTCACCCAGGCCATCTATCCGCAGATCGACCCGAACCCCCGCGCCCGGCATCCGCTCGACCAGGTGCTGTGGGCCAAGACGGTCGGCACCGCGGGCGTCCCGATCTTCGACGGCGCGCCCAGCCCGAGCGGCACCGCGCAACCGCAGATCCACGCGCTGGACGCGTTTCTCGAACGCCGGGACTACGGCTCGCTGGTCGGGCGGCAGAGCGTCTACCTCGCCGGTTTCTTCCCTCGGCACTGGCGGGAGCTGGTGGCCGCCTTGCGCGAGGTGTCGGTGCGCCAGTACATCGAGGACACCCGCAACAGCACCTTGCGCGGCGTCTACAACGCCGTGCTCGACGCCTACCTGGGCGACCGCGGCTGGATGGGCCTGCACCGCATCAAGGCATACGGCTTCCTGGAGGTGGCGTTCAAGGTCGGCCGGCAGGTGACGACCGGCGCCCGGTTCACCGGACTGTTCAAGGACCGGACCTGGGACAAGGTGGACGACCAGCTGGCCGTCGTCCGCGACGAGCGCCGCCCACCGGTGGGTCCGCCGGTGGTGTTCGGGACCGCCCGCCGGGGTCGTGCCGTCACCGGCGAGTCCGGCGCCTGGACCTGTTACCTGGATGTCGACGTCACCGGGCAGGGCGTCCACCACCTGCCCGGCGACCGGGTCGGCGTGCTGGCCGAGAACGACGACGATCTGGTGCGCCGGACCGTCGCCGCCCTGCAGGCGACCGGCGACGAGCTGGTGCGGCTGACCCCGAAGTGGCGAGCGGCGGTGGCCTGCCGGGCAGGCTACGGCGAGGTCGACGTGCTGCCGCTGCGGACACTGCTGCGCTTCGCCCGGCTCCGGCCGATCGGACGGGAGGTGGCGAAACGGCTGGTGAAACTGACAGCCGTGGGCTCGTGGCAGCGGGTGGTGGACGCCCGGATGGAGGACCAGTGGGAGCTGTGGGACGTCCTGAACCTGCTGTACGCGGGAGGGTATGACGTCACCCGGCTGTGGAAGGCCGATCCGCACGAGGACGACGCGTTCTGCACCGTGGTTCCGCCCGAGCCGTTCCGGTTGTATTCGATCGCCTCGGCGCCGCCGCCCGGCCAACCGGCCACCACGCTGCGACTGGTGGTCGCCGGCCTCGGCTACACCTCCGCTCAGACGCCGTGGTCGTACCCCCGGGAACGGCAGGGCACGGCATCGCACTTCCTGCGCCGGGCGAGCGCCGAGGGCCGGCACCGGCTGTCGCTGCAGATCGTCCCCACGCCCCGGTTCCGGCTGCCGGCCGATCCCACCCGGCCCATCGTCATGTTCGCGGCCGGTTCCGGCATCGCCCCGTTCCTGGGTTTCGTGGCCGCGCGCACGCGGCCGGCCGAGAACACCGGTCCCGCTGAGAACACAGGGCCTGCCGGGAACACTGGGCCCGCCGGGAACACAGGGCCCGCCGGGAACACAGGGCCCGCCGGGAACAGGGCGCCGGGCGAGAACCGGCTCTACCTGGGGATCCGGACGCCGGAGGAGTTCGTCGAGCACGCAGACCTGGACGCAGCCGCGGCCGCGGGCCGGCTGAAGCTCTCCGTCGCGTTCTCGCGCGCCGACGCCGCGATCGGCTTCGACGGCCGGCGCCACGTCGTCCAGGCCGGACAGCGGCGCCGGGTGGACGACGTGATCCGCGCCGAGGCGGACGCGCTCTGGGAGCTGTTGCGCCCCACCGAAGACGGTGGCCGCGGCGCGTTCGTCTACGTGTGCGGCAGCGCGCCGTTCGCCGTCTCCGTACTCCAGGCGTTGACCGACATCATGCCCGGCGACGGCCGCGAGTTCCTCCGCCGGCTGGTGGCCGAAGGACGTCTCGGCCAGGACGTCTTCACCACCTACCTGGGCCACGCGCAGCAGGGTCCCCGCTTCGAGGTGTCGGATCTGGCGCGGCACAACACCTCCGAGGCCGGCTACTGGATGGCGATCGGCGGCGCCGTTTTCGACGTCGGTGAATTCCTGCACCTGCACATCGGCGGGCCGCACATCGTCCGCAATCACGTGGGGCTCGACGCGACCGCGGCGTACCGGAAGGTGCTGCACCACTCGCACGCCGAGATCGACGCGCAACTCGCGATGTACCAGATCGGCCACCTGCGCCGGCTGCGGTTCGGCGCCCGGTGGGGCGTGGTGCTCACCGAGGACGGTCTGCGCGCGCTGCCGCTGGAAGAACTGTTCCGGACCTGGGTACGCCTTGTGTACCTGCTGGTCGGCATGGAGAACGCGTTGACCGCCGACTACGGGTTCACCACCTCGGTCACCACGTCTGACGAAGATCCCCGGGAGCTGACGCCCTTCAAGGCGCAGTACGTCCTCGAGGCGCACTGGCGGTTCCTGGTCAGTTATCTGGACGGGCTGGTGCACGAGGACCTGCGCACCCTGTGGCGGCTCACCGTCGGCTTCTGCGACCCGCATATGGACATCCGGTCCTTCGACAACGATCTCGCCGCCATGTCCGCGCGACCGGAGGTCGAGCTGGTCCGGCGTTCCGTGTCCGCCGTCAAGGAGCTACTACTCGCCGGGGACGACTTCCGGCGGGTCACGGCGCTGTGCCACACCTACGCGCACGTCGACGTCCAACTGCTGCGCGACCTGAAAACCGCTCTGCTGGAGGGAATCCGGGCGTTCGAGATCCACGAGGCCGACGTCGTCGAGCAGGCGGGCGCCACGCTGCTGAACGCGGCGGGCGAGGCGCTCGCCGCGGTCTCGTCCTACTACCAGCGCCTCGCCGAGCAGACCCGCGGCCAGGGCATCACCGCCGACGGGGCGGTCGAGGAGACGATCCCGGCCGACCGGGGCGTGCCCGGTCACGGCGGTCCGCTGTCACTTCCCGACTGACGCCCGATCGCGGCGGTCGGCCACCTGCTCGCCGAGCTCGGCGCCCGCACCCGCGCGCCTGCGGTGATCGCCGCGTACGAGTCCGGCCTGGTGGGCCGGCGACGGTAGCTACTCTCGGGCTCTCCTGACGGACCGCAGGACGAAGGCGGCGAGCACCGCGGCCCCGGCGACGGCCTGCGCCGCGACGTACGGCACGACGTCGGCGGGCCGCGTGACCAGCGCCGCCAGCGCGGGCAGGGACCCCAGCAGGGCGACGTCCGGCCCCGTCGCCGCCCAGATGAGAGGGCCGGTCGGCACCGCGCCGCCGGGAGTGTCGATGACCGGCATGGAATGGTCGACGGGCCGGCGCCGGGCCATCCGCAGCGCCCCCGCCGCCAGCGCGGGCGCGGCCGCCGGGCCGAGCGCCCACCATGCCCCGGCGGGCAGTGCGCCCGCGGCCTGGAGGCCCGCCAGGGCGAGCGCCGACCAGGCCGCGGCCAGCAGCGCGGGCAGCACCGCCCGGGCGGCTGTCGCGGCTCTGCCGTCCACGGCCAGCATCCGGGCCAGGGCGGGGTCGCCACCATCGCGCCGGGCCCCTCCGGTGCACATCGCGGCGGCGGTCAGCGCCCCGCACAGCAGCACCCCGGCGGCCGGCGCCGAGCCGCCGACGGCGTCCGCGCAGACGGCGGGCAGCGCCGCCACACCGAACAGCGCCGCCAGCCGGCCCGGTCGCCTGCCCACCCGCAGCCACTCCTGCCACGCCAGCGCGGCCGCCGGGCCGAGCCGCGACACCAGACGGGGCCAGGGGCGGGAGCGCAGCGCCCGGCCGCGCCAGTGGACGTCCTCCGCGACCCAGGTGAGCATCCCGGGATCCAGCATGGTCGCAGCCGAGGTCACCCGCGCCGTCCGGGTGGAGGAGGCCAGGATCCGGCGGGCGGGGATGCGGTCGAGCGCCGCCCAGGCCCGCCGTGCCAGGAAGGCGGCCACCACGGAGGCGACGCCCGCGACCGCCGCGCCCAGAGACGCGGGCGCCTCGGCGACGGCGGCGAGGATCCGCCGGCCGGGGCCCGAGCCGGACACGGCCGCGAGCACGGCCACCGAGAACATTCCGGCGATCAGGAACTGCAGCCGGGTGTCCGCCGCCGGGGACTGCTGGCCGAGCACCGCCGTGGCCATGCCGCCCACGCCCGCGGCGACGCCGAGCGCCAGCGCCGCCGCGAGGCGCACGCCGAGCTCGCCGGGAGCTCCGAAGACCGACAGCGCCGCGAGCCCGAGCGCCGCCCCGGCGAGCACCGCCGCCGACAGCAGGAGCAGCGCCGTACGGCTCAGCACGGCCCGGCGGGGCAGCGGCGAGGTCACCAGCCATGCGGCGTCGGCGGCGGGCAGCATGACGGGGCCGAACGCCCGCGCCAGAGCGAGGAACCCCGCGTACGCCGCCGCGACCAGCGCGAGCCCGGCGCCGAGCCGCGCCGGATCGGCGTGCCGGGCCAGCCCGGCGAGCGCCTCGGCGACCGGGCGGCCGAGCACCGCGGCGGCGACGAGCAGGCCGAAAACGCTGGTGTACCGGTCCGACCAGGTCGCCGGCCGCCCACGGTGAGCGCGCAGGTAGGCGAAGGCGGGATGCGTCCGTGCGGTCGCCGGGATCACGACGCCGCTCGCAGCGTGATCACTCGGGCTGCCGTGTCCCGCGCGAGCAGCGCGTCGTGGGTGGCCATCACGACCGTGCCGCCCGCGGCGGCGTAGCCGCGCAGGATCGCCGCGAGCCGCCGTCTGAACCCGGCGTCCAGGCCGCGCTCCGGCTCGTCGAGCAGGAGCAGGCGGCTCGGCCGGAGCAGCGCCATCGCCAGCGACAGCCGCTGCCGCTGGCCGGTGGACAGCGACAACGGGGCGAGATCGGCCCTGGCGGTCAGCTCGAATGTCTCCAGCGCCTCGCCGACCGTCAGGCGGGCGTCCCGGTGCACGGCCTCCATCAGCTCGAGGTGTTCGCGGACGCTCAGGCCCGGATACCAGGCGGGCTCGTCGCCGGCCTGCACGACGTGCCGCCAGAAGTCCGGCAGGTCCGCCGGCGGCCCGCCGAGGACGTCGATCTCGCCGCGCGGCGAGGGGTGCAGGCCGGCCAGGCATCGCAGCAGCGTGGACTTCCCGACGCCGTTCTCCCCCATGACGGCGACGATCTCACCCGGAGCCGCGGTGAGATCGACGCCGCGCAGCACGGGCACTCCGCCCAGGTCCAGCCCCACCCCGCGGGCCGTGATGATCGCGTTCGCCATGCCCAGAGCCTACGTGCGCGCGCTCACACGCGGTCGCGGGGGACGGGAGCGGCCGTGAGGTCCGTCCTCACGGGTGGATGAGCAGCCGCCGTCCGATTTCCTGGGGCACCGGGTAGACCCGTTCCGGCGGCAGCAGCCGCTGGGCCTTCGCCGCCTGCCCGCTCTGCACCAGGCTCGCGATCCTGCGGACCCGTGGGGTGAGGTCTGCCAGGTCCACGACCCACTCGTCCGCGAACGTACGGATCAGCTCACGGCCGATGCCGACCTGGATGCTGTAGTGGTTGAGCGGCGCCCCGCGCAACGAGCGCTCGGGGTCCCACTGGACGTGCACCGGCGCCCGGCCGACCGTCAGGGGGTCCGCGGTCGTCAGCACCGCCCGGGAGAGGGCTTCGTGCCATCCCTGCCGCGTGATCCGTACCGACAGGACGCGTTCCTGCCCGGCCTTGCGCCCCCAGTTGCTGCGGTGCATCAGCCACAGGAACGACGGCTTGATCCATGTCATGCGGGTGAACGAGAAGGGCGGCACGAACCGCCTGGCGCTCAGTGCCGGGTCCGCCACGCCGGCCGGGTACGCCTGATAGACCACGATCGTCTCGGCGTCGTAGTCGGCGCGGACCTGATGCTGCGGCGGCACGCCGAGCACCCTGTCATCGCCGGGCTTCGCGGCGCAAAGCCATTTCCCGGGTGGTTCCCACGGCCCGCGAGCCCCCGCAGGCGCC
>NZ_JABBXA010000004.1:0-243974 GCF_014161445.1 Microbispora sp. H13382 | reverse complement strand
CGACCCGCGCGAGCGGAGCGAGCGCCATGGACACAGCGAGGGCGCGACCGTGTCTGGACTGAGGAGCGCGCGCAGCGAGGAACGAGCGAGCACGCACCGAGGGAAGACATGGTCTGCGGGCGCCCGACCCGCGCGAGCGGAGCGAGCGCCATGGACACAGCGAGGGCGCGACCGTGTCTGGACTGAGGAGCGCGCGCAGCGAGGAACGAGCGAGCACGCACCGAGGGAAGACATGGTCTGCGGGCGCCCGAGCCGCGCGAGCGGAGCGAGCGCCATGGAGACGCCTCAGCCGCCGGAGGTGGGGTCCTCGGCTCCGGCGCCGGGGATCGTCAGGTCGTCGGGGTCATCGAGCCAGCCGTGCGGCAGCGACACCTTGGACCGCTCGCCGCTCTTGCCGCGGGGGCCGTCGGCCTCGTCCGGCCAGGGCTGGTCCGCGTCCAGTTCGGCGACCCGCTCGGCCATCTCGGACAGCCCGGTGACGGAGGTGAGGGCGCGGCGGGTCTCTGCCCCGACGACGAAGCCCTTGAGATACCACCCGACGTGCTTGCGGAAGTCGGCCAGCCCGTGGCGTTCGCTGCCGATGACCTCGCAGAGCAGCTCGGCGTGGCGCAGCATCATCGCACCGACCTCTCCGAGGCGGGGACGGGTGCGCTCGGCCGAGCCGCGGAAGGCCAGGTCGAGGTCGCGGAACAGCCACGGCCGGCCCAGGCAGCCCCGGCCGATCACCACCCCGTCGCAGCCGGTCTCCGCGACCATGCGCAGCGCGTCGTCGGCGCTCCAGATGTCGCCGTTGCCGAGCACCGGGATCTCCGGCACCGCGTCCTTCAGCCGCTTGATCGCGCCCCAGTGCGCGGTGCCGCCGTAGTGCTGGCGGGCCGTACGCGCGTGCAGGGCGACGGCGGCGAGGCCCTCCTCGACGGCGGTCCTGCCCGCCTCGACGTAGGTCAGGTGGTCCTCGTCGATGCCCATGCGCATCTTCATCGTGACCGGCAGCGGCCCGGCGCCGGCCACCGCCTCGCGCAGGATGGCGCGCAGCAGGTTCCGCTTGTACGGCAGGGCCGACCCGCCGCCCCTGCGGGTGACCTTGGGCACCGGGCAGCCGAAGTTCAGGTCGATGTGGTCGGCCAGGTCCTCCTCGGCGATCATCCGCGCGGCCTTGCCGATCACGGCGGGGTCGACCCCGTACAGCTGGATGCTGCGGGGCGACTCCTCCGGGCCGAACCGGATCATCTGGAACGTCAGCGGCACCCGCTCGACCAGCGCCCGGGAAGTGATCATCTCGGACACGAACAGGCCGCCGCCCTGCTCCCGGCAGAGCGTGCGGAAACCGATGTTCGTGATGCCCGCCATGGGAGCGAGCACCACCGGGGGCCAGACCTCGAGCGCGCCGACTTTCACACGTTCATTTTCCCCGCTGCCGGCTGTGAACCGTACAAGATCGTGGACGTGGAGCTTTTGCCCCGGATAATCTGACCTGGACCAACGGTGGGGGAGGTCGTCATGCTCTTGCGGCTGAGAATCGCCTTGCCGGATCGTCCGGGCTCGCTGAGCCACGTGACCGGGGTCCTGGGGGCCGCGGGCGCCGACATCACCCAGGTGACGGTGCTCGACTGGGGCGACGGCCGCGCCCTCGACGACTTCACCGTCTACTGGCCCGACTCCGCGCCCCGCGAGGATCTCGTACGGGCCCTCGATGACATGGACGAGGTCCAGATCGAGGGCATCTGGGGCACCAGGGAGGCGCCCGGCACCTACCCGGAGCTGGAGATCCTGAAGTTCCTCGCCACTGCGGGCGACCGCGCGCTCGGCACGCTGATCGACTCCATGCCGGTGCTGTTCAGCGCCGACTGGGCCGCGGCGGCGACCGAGAAGGACCCGCGCGTCACCGTGTACGCGAGCTGGCGCGCCCCCGAGGACATCCCGTTTCCGAAGGAGACCCCGCCCAGGCCGACGTCCACCACGCTGCCGTCCGGCCTGCACGTGATCGTCGCACCGCTGCCGCCGCTGGCGTTGGCGCTGATGCTCGCCAGGGCGGAGGGGCCGGCCTTCCACCGCAACGAGGTGCACCGGCTCACCCGGATCCTGGAGATCTTCCTGACTCTGCCCGCGATCGAGCGGGGAGCCGACCGCGTCTTCCGCCGAGCGACCGCCCGGCCGTTCTGAGTACACACTGGGGGCGAAAACCCGGTACAGTAGCCACGTCGCCGCGAGGCGGACGCGGAAGTGGCTCAGTGGTAGAGCATCACCTTGCCAAGGTGAGGGTCGCGGGTTCGAATCCCGTCTTCCGCTCCGAGAGGTCACGAATGCGGGCCTCGCTCTGGTGGAGTGGCCGAGAGGCGAGGCAGCGGCCTGCAAAGCCGCGTACACGGGTTCAAATCCCGTCTCCACCTCTTTTTTTGCGATCCGGTTCCGGGGCTGGCGTCGTGTGTTCATGCGACGCACGGGATCTTCACCTCCACGATTGTCGTCCCTCGCTGCGGGCTGTGCCGACGCGCATGTGCCGGTCGATGGTAGAGCTGGCACCACCACGGAAAGGCGTGCCTGCACTCTCGATGCGGGCTCCCGTCCCCAGCAGGATCGTCGCCATGACCGATCACACGACCGATCACACGACCGACCGCGTCCGTTCCCGCCGATGGATCCACCTGTCGGCCGCCGTGCTCGCCTTGACGTACGGCCTCGCCGCCCCCCAGGGCACGGCCCATGCCGAGAACACCGCCGACGCCGAGAACACCGCGCGGGCCGGGGACACCGTGAAGGCCGGGGATACCGCGCGGCCCGATGACACCGTGCAGGCGTCGCTGGACACCCTTGTCCGGTCCGATGGGTTCCCCGCCGCGCTGGCCTCCGTACGCGGCCGTGACGGGCGTGTGCGCGATTACACGGCCGGGGTCGCCGACCTCCGCACCAGGGCGAAAGTGCCGGTCGACGGCTACGTCCGCATAGGCAGCAACACCAAGACGTTCACCGCCGTCGTCGTGCTGCAGCTCGCCGGCGAGGGCAGGGTGAAGCTCGACGAGCCGATCGAGACCTACCTGCCCGGGCTCATCCGCGGCAGGGGCAACGACGGCCGCCGCATCACCGTGCGGCGGCTGCTCCAGCACACCAGCGGCCTGCCCGACTACACGGCCTTCCTCGTCAAGGACCCGCTCTCCCACCGGAACACCTACATGCAGCCCCGCGAGCTGCTCGACCTGGCGCTGAAGGAGAAGGCGCACTTCACGCCCGGCGCGAAGTGGGAGTACAGCAACACCAATTACCTGGTCGCCGGGCTGCTGATCGAGAGGGTCACCCGCCGCCCGCTGGCCGAGCAGATCGATCAGCGGATCGTCAAGCGGCTCGGGCTGCGCCACACCTACCTCCCGGACGCCGGCGACCGGCGTGTCCGCGCGCCGCATCCGAAGGGTTATCACCGCGACGACCGGGACGAGCCGTTCACCGACGTCACCGCCTGGGACCCCTCGCAGGCCTGGTCCGCCGGGGGGATGATCTCCACACCGAGGGACGTGAACCGCTTCTTCAGGGCCGTACTCGGCGGCGAACTGCTCGAACCCGATCAGCTGAGGGAGATGCGGACCACGGTGAGGGCGGACGGCCTCGGCAATGGCGCGCGCTACGGCCTCGGCCTGGTCAGCACACCGCTGAGCTGCGGCGGCCTCGCCTGGGGCCACGGCGGCGACATCTTCGGCTTCCACACGAGCAACGCGGTCACCGAGGACGGGCGGGCCGCCGCCGTCGCCGTCACCTTGCTGCCCGGCAGCCTCCAGGCGCTCGGCCACGTCGACAAGGCCGTCGACGCCGCCCTCTGTTCCTGAGATCCCCGCGACGTTCCTGAGATCCCCGCGACGTCCGCACCGCGCGCCGGCGACGGATTCGTACGGCCGCCACTGGTGTTCCGCCATACGGAGGACAAGTCGGAGTAAGGGTTCTTCTCAATGCCTCGTACCGGGCGCACACTGAAAGGGACACCATAGGCGATTTAGCGTGGAGTAGCTCGTGCACGGTCACATGCCCCCAGCGATGCCCATGCTGTCTCGTGGCAAGCATCGCAATCCCAGCAAGGGCGCCTGCTTCATGGAGTTCGCGTCCTACCTCGCAGGTGAGCGGTGGAGCGACCACCCGTCGTGCACGCACCCGCTGCTCGCCGGGCTCGCCCGGCTCGTCAACGACCACACCTCCGACGCCGCCCGGCCCCGGCTGGCCGAGCTGATCCCGTCGGTGATCGGGCTGACGGGAGACGATCCGCGCCTCGACGCGCGGATCGCCCTGTGCTCGGCCAGGGCCGCGCTGCCGGTCGTCGCGCACGAGCGCCAGCTCGCGATGGCGGTCTCGATCCTTTCGGGCGAGCACGTGCTCGCCGAACTGGAGGGCCGCCCGGTCCGCGACCTGAGCGAGCGCAGCAGGCAGGCGCTGGCCCAGGTGCCGGACGCCACCCGCTGGGCCTACACCTTCGGGCGCGGCGTACGGGTCTCACCCAAGGGCTTCCGCAGGTACGCCGCGCCGAACACCGTGCAGCTCGCGGTCCGGGGCATCGCCCAGGCGTGCGTGCCCGACCCCGATCCGCTGCTGCGGGATCTGCTGGCCGACGCGATCGACGACTGCTGGGCCCTGTTGCGCCCCGCCGCCGAAATCAGCGCCGAAACCAGCGCCGAAACCGCCGCCGGAAGCACAGCCGGAACCATCGTGGGCAGCGCCTCCGGGGCCGGCACGGGGACCGCCGCCGAACCGGCTCCGGCCACGGTCGACCCCGCTCGCTGGGCGGACGCCTGCCGCCTCACCGGCGTGTCGGCCTGACCGCCCCGGCCACCGGCTCCCCCATCGGCGGGAGCCGGTCGAGCCCGGAGGTGGGAGCCGGTCAGGCCCGCGCGGCGCCGCGTACGGCCCGCCTCGAAGCGGCGCGTCGCGACGCCGTGAGCGGCCGCAGCAGCAGGGCCTGGGCGAGCACGACCACGCAGAAGATCCCGAGCACGTAGCCCCAGCTCACGTCCGTCAGATGGTGCATGCCCCGGTAGAGCCGCGAAAGGCCGACCGCCAGGGCCGCGCCCGCGCCGAGCAGCCACCACAGCGCCTTCAGGATCGTGTGGCGGTGCGTGTGCAGCGTCAGGACGAGCGCGGTGCCGCAGTAGAACGCCACGGCGGCGCTGGTGTGCCCCGACGGATAGCTGGACGTCGGCGGCGCGGGGTCGAGGTGCGGCACGTGCGGGCGGGCCCGCTGCGCGAACACGGTCGCGAGCAGGAAGATCGCCGACTGGGCGCAGACGGCGGCCACCAGGAAGACCGACTCCCGCCAGCGCCGGTAGACGAGCCGGAAGAGCACTGCCATGATCGCCGTCACCACGATGATCACGGGGGTGTCGGACAGCATCGAGGCGTAGTGGGTCACCTCGTTCCAGAACGGTGTGCGCTCCTGAGCGATCTCGCGGCTGACCGCCTCGTCCTGCGCGACGAGCGTCGAGTGCTCCATGACCTTGGTGATCAGCAGGCCGAGCCCGAGGGTCACCAACGCCATGAGCGCAAGCGGGAGCAGGATCCGCCGGCCCGCCTCCGCGGCGACTCCGTGAGGGGGCGCGGCGGACGGCTCCCGTCCGCCGCGGGCCGGACGTTCACGAACGGTGGCCAATTCGTCCTCCTTGGGGGGTGATTTCCCTCTTCGCCTCCGGCCCGACGCCCTCGCGTAACGGCTGGGCCGGGCGGCGGCCCACGTCCCGCCGGCGCCAGGTCTCGAACGCGGCGGCCGTGGCGGCCACCACGGCCACGCCGAACACCAGGCCCGCCGCCACGTCGCTGAACCAGTGCACGCCGAGCGCGATCCGGCTGAAGCCGACCGCCAGCGGGATCAGCACGGCGAGCGCCCAGGCGAGCGCGCGCCCCCGCTCGCGTACGAGGGGCAGGACGAGCAGCAGCAGGATCCCGGCCCCGAGCGTGGCGTTGACCGTGTGTCCCGAGGGGAACGACGCGCCGGGAGCGATGGCGACGGGGTCGGGCAGGCTGGGCCGGGCCCGCGCGACGACGACCTTCAGGGCGAGGCCGAGCAGTCCGCCGACCGTGAGCGTGGTGGCCGCCCACAGGGCCAGGTGGTAGGCGCGGCGCCAGACCAGCCAGGCGACCGCGGCGCCGACCGCGATCCGCCACGTCAGCGGCGCGAAGACGTCGCTGACGAGTTCCATCAGCCGGGCGAAGCCCGGGTTGCCGACCGCGTAGACGTGCAGGTCCCGCGCGGCGCCCTCGTCGATCTCGGTGAGCGGGCCGAAGGAGGTCTTGACGAAGACCAGCAGCACCGTGAACGGCACCCCGATCAGCGTCACCGCCGCCACCGCCACCGTCAGCCGCAGACCGAGTCCGTGCTGGGGGTCGAACCGCCTGCGCCACCAGCTCATCGGCCGCTCCCGACGGGCTGGTGCTCTCGCGCCGCGGCCGGGGCCGGGGCGGGGCCGGGGTCGGGTTCCGCCGGTTCGCCGCGCCCCGCGCGGCAGGCCTCCAGCTGCGCCGAGAAGGCCAGGCCGAGGAAGAGCGCCATCGAGCTGAGGAACGACCACAGCAGCAACGCCACGATCGCCGTGAGCGGTCCGTACGTCGCGCCGAACGTGCCGCTGCCGGCCGTGTAGAGCGCGAGCAGCCAGGTGAACAGCGTCCACAGCAGCACGGCGACCGTAGCCCCGACCGCGAGCCAGGTGTGGCCCGGCTGCTTGCGCCGGGGCGAGGAGCGGAACAGCACCGAGATCGACAGGACGGCCAGCAGGAAGCCGATCGGCCACCGCAGCCAGCCCCACAGCCGCTCGGTCGTGTCGCTCCAGCCGTAGGCGTGCGCCGCGGCCTCGCCGACCGCGCCGCCGCCGACCAGGATGACGAACCCGATGCTCATGAGCAGGCCCGCCGTGACGGCCATCAGCAGCGCCCTTCCGTACTTGGCGGCGAAGGGGCGGTCGCGCTCGATGCCGTAGATGCGGTTGGCTCCGCGTTCGAACTGGCCCATGGCGGTGGTCAGTGACACCAGCGCGGTCAGCAGACCGAGCCACAGCGCCAGCTTCCCTCCCGCGCCCGAGGCGTGGTGGCTCTGGCTGAGCGTCTCCTGGATCACCTGCGAGCCCGCGCCGGGGGTGAGCCGCCGCAGGGTGAGCTCCAGAAGCCGGCCGAGTCGTTCCTGGTTCAGCACCGAGCTCAGGCCCACGACGGCGATCGCTCCCGGGATGATCGCGAGGCAGGTCTGGAAGGCGAGGGCGCGGGCGTTGCTCACGCCGTCGCCGTATCTGAACCGGACGTACGCGTCACGGATGAGGTGCCAGCCGCCGTACCGTCGTATGGCGGCGTAGGCGTCGTCGGCCGACAGCTCGTCGCCGCTCATGCTCCTGGTCTCCGGCACCGGGGTCGCGGTTCCCATGTCAGTCCCTCACAGGTCGGGGGGGTGGGGACCCGCCGGAGGCCGGGTCGCGGGCCGGCCTCCGGTGGGTCCCCGCCGGCCCACCGACTACCCCGATCACGACGATTGGAACGCCAGGCCTACCAGAAGATCCCCTGACCCCGGCCGCGGCGCTCCCGAGACGCGCCGGAGGACCGGACCGACCGGGCCGGTCCTCCGTGTTCGCCGGTTATGGGAAGTTTCCTGCCCTCGGAGTCAGAGGACGGCGCAGCCGACGCGTACGGGGACCTTGGCCGACCAGCGGCCGGAGATGACGTCCTGCGCCTGGGCGTAGGCGTTGGCCGGCTTGCCCCCGAAGGCGCAGTCGAACACGCCGGTCTTCTTGCCGAAGCTCCCGGCGACGTACCCGCTGTGCGCGCTCGCGGTCACCGTGCCGCTCCAGTAGAGCTTGCCGCTGGTGTAGCGGATGTAGAGCCTGACCTGGCCGAGGTTGAAGTGGTCGCCGTTGATCTTGAGGCGCGGGATGTCGTCGACGGAGGTGCTGGTGGAGGTGCCGTCGCCGTTGTCCACCGGCGGGACGGTGTAGCGGGTGATCCACAGCCTGGCCGAGACCTTGCGCTCGGCCGCCTTGCCGTTGTCGAGCTTGGCCTGCGCGCGGACGGCGGGGGTGACGCACACGTCGTCGCCGGTGAACGCCTCACGCCACACGTAGCCGGTCGTGCAGGTGTGCGGGCCGAACGGGCCGGAGGTCCAGCGGGACGCCTTGGCGGCGTTGTCGGCGAGGGTCCGGGTGCGGGTCGCGGAGGTCACGCAGACGTGGTCGCCGGGACCGGCCTCGCGCCAGACGTAGCCCTCGATGCAGGTGTCCGGGCCGTAGTCGCCGCTCGCGGAGGCCGGCCCGGCCGTGAGGGTGACGGGGACCGTGACGGCCAGACCGGAGATCGCGGCGGCGGCCAGACCGAGCAGGGTGCGCTTCATGACTGTCTCCTGAAGGTGCGGGTGAGGGTGCTTCCCGGTCTGGCCGTCGCCGCCGGGTCGGTACACCTCAGTGATAGGCCCGCTCGCCTGCACGCCCCTTGCCGCAGGCTTTCCGCAACCGCTGCAAGTCGCCCGCAAGCCCGGCGCCGGTCGCCTCGAGCGTCAGTCAGGTCCCGGCCCCGCGCGAGGCCGCCCGTGGGGCGAGTCCGTCGAGGATGACGGTGGTCAGCGCGTCGTCCGGCCGGGCTCCGGGGCGGCACACGGCGACGCTGAGCAGCTCGACGACCTCGCGCGGGGTGATGTCGCCGCGGACGGCACCCTCCCGCTGGGCTCCCGCGGCAAGGTCTTCGAGCGTGGCGTCGAGGTCGCGTACGAGCGGGCCCAGCTCCGGGTGGGCCTCGGCACCGTCCGACAACGACTTGGTCAGAGCCAGCGGCAGGTCGGCGCCGCGCCGGACGCACGCCAGCAGCGCGTCCCACCGGCTCACCGGGCGGGCGGCGTGATCCCGCGCGGCCTCGATCAGGGTCCGAAGCGCGCCGGCCGCGATCTCCTCCAGCAACGCCCGCCGGTCCGGGAAGTGACGGTAGAGCGTACCCACGCCGAGCCCGGCCGCCTGCGCGATCTCCTCCATCGAGGCCTCCGGGCCCCGGGCCGTGAACAGGTCGACGGCCGCGTCCACGATGAGCGCGCGGTTGCGCCGGGCGTCGGCTCGCACAGGTCTCCCCCAACCGGAATTCAGAATTCACCTTATTGTAGAGTGCGTAGACGGAACCGGAATCTCCGGTTCACATTAGGAGGCACGATGAAACTCGGAGTGGCCGCCGGAGGGAGCGGCCTGAGCCTGGACGACGTGATCGGGCAGGTACGTGAGGCGGCCGAGGCCGGCCTCGACAGCGCTTACTTCAACCAGATCCTGTCGTGGGACGCCGTCCAGCTCGCGGCGCTCGCCGCCCGCGAGGTGCCCGGGATCGCCGTCGGCACGGCGGTGACCCAGACCTACCCGAGACATCCGCTGGCGCTCGCCGGGCAGGCGCTCACCACCCAGGCGGCCAGCGGCAACCGCTTCACGCTCGGCATCGGGCCGAGCCACGGGCCGCTCATCGAGAAGCACTTCGGCCTTTCGTACGACCGACCGGCCCGGCACATCCGCGAGTACCTGTCCGCGCTGGTCCCGCTGCTGCGGGGCGAGCAGGTCGACTACCACGGGGAGACGCTGACGGCGGCGGGGCGGGTCGAGGTGCCCGGCGCCGAGCCGCCGCCGGTCCTGCTGGCCGCCCTCGGGCCGGTCATGCTGCGGATGGCCGGCGAACTCGCCGACGGCGTGGTGACCGTCTGGACCGGCCCGGAGACGATCGCCGACCATGTGACGCCGGCGGTCACCCGCGCCGCCACGGCCGCCGGACGGCCGCGGCCGCGCGTCGTGGCCGGTGTGATCGTGAGCGTGACAGCCGACCCCGAGGGCGTACGGCGGCGGGTCGCGGAGTCCCTCGGAGCCGCGAGCGACCTGCCCAGCTACCGGGCGATCCTGGACCGCCAGGGCCGGTCGGGAGTGGAGGAGACGGTCGTCGCCGGGGACGAGTCGGCGGTCGAACGCACCGTCCGCGCCTATGCCGAGGCGGGCGCGACCGAACTCCTGGTGAGCCCCTTCGGGGACGAGCGCGAGCGGGCACGGACCCTCGGCCTGCTGGCCGCGCTGCGTGGGCGGCCAGCAGGCCGCGCTCAGTAGGACTGGAGCTCGACGAGGTTGCCGTCGGGGTCGCGCAGGTGGGCGGTGCGGCAGGTCGGTCCCCATTCGGGCCGGTCGCCCGGCGGCACCACGACCCGGCCGCCGCACGCCGCCGCCACGGCCGCGGCGCGCTCGACGTCGTCCACGGTCAGGACCCGCATCGTCGCGCCGCCGGAGCCGTCGAGGCCGATGCCGGTCACACGTTCCGGCATCGACCGGTCGAGCAGCGCCAGCAGCGCCTCGGCCTCCCGGTCCCAGTTGGCGTAGGGCCCGTCCTCCGCGCCCGGCGGCCGTCGCGGAGCGGTCTCAGCCGGCGGTGAGCCAGACGTAGCCGGCGAAGCGCCCGGTGCGCTGTTCCCGCCGGTAGGAATAGAGGTCATCGGTCTCGATCGTGCAGCGGTCGTCGTGCCGGACGTCGGCCACGCCGGCCCTGGCGAGCTGGGCCGCGATCCCCGCCCTGATGTCGAGCGCGGGCGTGCCGTGCCGGGTCCGCGAGCGGGTCTCGGGCACGCGGGCCGCCACGCGCTCGCGCAGGTCCTCCGGCACCTCGTAACACAGCCCGCACGCCGAGGGCCCGATCACCGCGACCATCCGCCCCGGCTCGGCCCCCCGGGCCGCCATCGCCTCGACCAAAGCGGAAACCACGCCCGCCTCCGTGCCGGGCCGTCCCGAGTGCGCGCCGCCGACCAGGCCGGCCACCGGGTCGGCCACCAGCACGGGCGCGCAGTCGGCGACCAGGACCGCCAGGCCGAGCCCGGGACGGTCGGTGAACACCCCGTCCAGCGCGGGCGGGTCGTCCCCGAACGGCCTTGTGGCGTAGGCGACGTCGGTCCCGTGGACCTGGCGCATGAACACCACCTGGTCGAGCCCGAACTCCGCGGCCGTCTTCGCCCGGTTCTCGGCGACCGCCGCGGGGTCGTCCCCCACCGCCCCGCCGAGGTTGCGCGTGCCGTACGGCCCGGCGCTCACGCCGCCGTGCCGGTCGGTGAAGGCCATCCGTATCCGGTCGATCGCAATCACCCGATTAGCGTACGGCCAGGGAAAGGAGCGTGACATGCGCGCGGTGGTGTACGAGGAGTTCGGCGGGCGGGCCGAGGTGCGCGAGGTGGCGGACCCGGTGGCGCCGCCGGACGGCGTGGTGATCAGGGTCGAGGCGACCGGGATGTGCCGCAGCGACTGGCACGGGTGGATGGGCCACGACGCGGACATCACCGTCCTGCCGCACGTGCCGGGGCACGAGCTGGCGGGGGTGGTGCACGCCGCCGGGCCGGGGGTCTCCGGCTGGCGGCCCGGCGACCGGGTCATGGTGCCGTTCATCTGCGCCTGCGGGAGCTGCCATGAGTGCGCCGCGGGCAACCAGCAGGTGTGCGAGCGCCAGACGCAGCCCGGTTTCACCCACTGGGGGTCGTTCGCCGAGCTCGTCGCGATCGACCACGCCGACGTGAACCTCGTGCGGCTGCCCGACGGCATGGCGTTCGCCACGGCGGCGAGCCTGGGCTGCCGCTTCGCCACCGCGTTCCGGGCCGTCGTCGAGCAGGGACGGGTCCGGGCGGGCCGGTGGCTCGCCGTGCACGGCTGCGGCGGGGTCGGGCTGTCGGCCGTGATGATCGGCGCCGCCGTGGGCGCGCGGGTGGTCGCGGTGGACGTGTCCCCCGCCGCGCTGGATCTGGCCAAGCGGTTCGGCGCGGCCGACTGCGTCCTGCTCGGCGTGGGCGGCTCTCCCGAGGATGCGGCCGCGCGGGTCAGGGCGGCCACCGGAGGCGGCGCCGACGTCTCCCTCGACGCGCTGGGCGACCCCGCGACCTGCGCCGCGTCGATCGGCGGCCTGCGCAGGCGGGGCCGCCACGTGCAGGTGGGCCTGCTCCCCGGGGAGACCTCCCTGCCGATGGGCCGGGTGATCGCGCACGAGCTGGAGATCGTGGGCAGCCACGGCATGGCCGCCCACGCCTATCCCCCGATGCTGGAGCTGATCGCGGCGGGCGTGCTCCGCCCCGACCTGCTCGTCACCCGTACCATCGGCCTGGACGACGCGCCGGACGCGCTGACCCGGCCGGGCGCGTCCGCCGGCGTCACCATGATCATCCCTGGCGGGTGAGCGACGCGTAGAGCTCGTGGGTGCGCTCGGCGATCCGCCGCCAGGAGAAGTGCTCGATCGCCCGCACCCGTCCGGCCTCGCCCATCCCGGCGGCCAGGCGGGGATCGCCGAGCACCGTGTTGACCCGCTCGGCCAGCGCTCCGGCGAACGCCTCGGGGTCGTGCGGCTCGCCGTCCCCGCCCTGGTCGATCGGGACGAGCAGGCCCGTCTCGCCGTCGGCGACGACCTCGGGGATGCCTCCGGTCGCGGTCGCCACGACAGCGGTCTCGCACGCCATCGCTTCCAGGTTCACGATGCCCATCGGCTCGTAGACCGAGGGGCACACGAACACGGTGGCGTGCGTGAGGATCTGGATCACCTCGGGCCTGGGCAGCATCTCGGAGATCCACACCACGCCCTTGCGGGAGGCCGACAGCTCGCGCACGAGCGCCGTGACCTCCTCGGCGATCTCCGGCGTGTCGGGCGCGCCCGCGCACAGCACGAGCTGCGCCGCCGGGTCGAACGAGCGGGCCGCGTGGAGCAGGTGCACCAGGCCCTTCTGCCGGGTGATCCGCCCCACGAAGACGACGTACGGCACGGCCGGGTCGATGCCGTGCCGCACCAGCGCCTCGGTGCCCCGGGAGGGCGCGTACTCCTCGGTGTCGATGCCGTTGTGGATCACCCGTACGCGCTCGGCGGGGATCTCGGGGTAGGCCGTGAGCACGTCACGGCGCATGCCCTCGGACACCGCGATGATCGCGTCGGCCGACTCGAGCGCGGTCCGCTCCGCCCACGACGAGAGCGTGTAGCCGCCGCCGAGCTGCTCGGCCTTCCACGGCCGCAGCGGCTCCAGGCTGTGGGTGGTGGCGACGTGCGGCACGCCGTACAGCATCTTGGCGACGTGGCCGGCGAAGTTCGCATACCAGGTGTGGCTGTGCACGACGTCGGCGCCCTCGCAGCCGGCGGCCATCTCGACGTCGACGCCGAGCACCTGCAGGGCGGCGTTCGCGCCCGACAGCCCCCCGGGGACCGCGTAGGCCCGCACTCCGGGCTCGTCGCGCGGGGCGCCGAAGCAGCGAACGCGCACGTCAGCCAGCCGGCGAAGCTCCCGCGCGAGGTACTCGACATGGACTCCGGCGCCGCCGTACACCTCGGGCGGATACTCACGGCTCAGCAGATCGACACGCATACGAGTGAGCTTAGAGTCCCCGATCCGCACTGTTTGCCGGTGTCCCTGGTGTTTGTTAGCCATTTCGCGGGTTAAGGTCCTGCCTATGAAGGTCCTGGCGATCGTGCTCGCTGGTGGTGAGGGCAAGCGGCTGATGCCGCTGACCGCGGACCGGGCCAAGCCCGCCGTGCCCTTCGGGGGCATCTACCGGCTCATCGACTTCGTGTTGTCGAACCTGGCCAACGCGCACTACTGGCAGATCGTGGTGCTGACGCAGTACAAGAACCACAGCCTGGACCGGCACATCTCCCGGACGTGGCGGCTGTCGTCGATGCTCGGCAACTACGTGACCCCGGTGCCCGCGCAGCAGCGGCTCGGGCCGCGCTGGTTCGCCGGATCGGCCGACGCGCTGTTCCAGAACCTCAACCTGATCTACGACGAGATGCCCGACCACGTGATCGTCTTCGGCGCGGACCACATCTACCGGATGGATCCCCGCCAGATGGTCGACCAGCACGTCGCCTCGGGCGCGGACGTGACCGTCGCGGCGATCCGCCAGCCCCTCGAACTGGCCGACCAGTTCGGCGTCATCGAGGCCGACCCCTCGGGCCGCCGGATCGTCGCGTTCCGCGAGAAGCCGAAGGACGCGGTGGGGCTGCCCGACGCGCCCGACCAGATCTACGCCTCGATGGGCAACTACGTCTTCAGGACCCAGGCGCTGATCGAGGCCCTGCGCGAGGACGCCCTCGACCCCAGCAGCAAGCACGACCTCGGCGGCAACATCATCCCGATGTTCGTCAAGAGCGGCGGCGCCGAGGTGTACGACTTCGCGGACAACGTGGTGCCCGGCTCCACCGAGCGCGACCGGGGCTACTGGCGCGACGTGGGGACGCTCGACGCCTACTACGAGGCCAACATGGACCTCATCTCGGTGCAGCCGGTCTTCAACCTCTACAACGACCGGTGGCCGATCTACACGGGCAACGAACCGCTGCCGCCGGCGAAGTTCGTGCACAACGAGGGCGACCGGGTGGGGCACGCGCTGGAGTCGCTCGTGTCGCCCGGGGTCATCGTGTCGGGCGGCACGGCATTGCGCTCGATCCTGTCCCCCGGCGTGGTGCTGCACTCCCACTCGCACGTCGAGGACTCGGTGCTGATGGGCTCGGTCAAGGTCGGCAGGGGCGCGATCGTCCGCAAGGCCATCATCGACAAGAACGTGGTGATCCCCGACGGCGCCCGGATCGGCTTCGACCTGGAGTACGACCGCCAGCGGTTCGCGGTGACCCGCAGCGGCGTCGTCGTCATCGGGAAGAACGAGATCATCGACCGCTGAGCCCTCCGGACGCGTCCGCCCTGCGTCGGTCGTGAGCTGTGGGCAGTCGGCCCGGCTTTCCCCGCATCCCCCCTGAGCGCGGCAAAATGTGTGGATGGATCTCGACATCAGCGCGGTTTGTGATGCGTTCGGCCTCGGCCTGGCGGTGACGCGAGGACTACGGGTGGCCGGCTACTACCACAACGAGGTGTGGCGGCTCGACACGATCACCGGCGCGTACGCCGTGAAGCGGCTGCCGCCGTCGGCCGCGCCCGCCGTGGAGATCGAGGTCTCCGCCTGGCGGGCGGGCATCCCGGTGCCCGAGCCGGTCCCGTCGCCCGCGACGGGAGCGTACGTGATCCCCATCGGGGACGGCTCAGTCCGGGTGCACCGCTGGCTTGACGGGAAGGCGCCCGCCCTCGACGATCTCAGCCCCGAGCTGTCGGCCGCGATGGGCGAGTTGGTGGCCGCCGTTCACACGGCCGGTCGTGCCATCGCTCCTCAGGAGCCACCGCGGGCGGACCCTTCCGGCCACCCGGCCACGGATCCGGCGTCCGGACTGGCCGGCCTCGAGGCCGCGACCGCGCGACCGGCCGGCGTGGGCACCCTGACCATGTCCCACGGCGATCTGCACCCGAAGAACGCCCTGCTCCGGTTCGACGGCAGCCTGGCGATCATCGACTGGGACACCGCCGGTCCGTACGTCGCCGAGCAGGAGGCCGCGGGCATGGCCCTCGACTGGGCGGCCCGCCTCGACGGGAGCGTCGGCTTCGACCGATTCGACGCCGCCGTGTACGGCTACCGCAAAGCCGGCGGCGACATCCCGGCTGAACCCTGGGTCTTCGGCGGCTGGGTGCGCGGCTATCTGGCCTTCCTCAACGGAGCCGGGCGAAACGAGCCCACCGGCACGCTCGCCCGGCTCCGCTGGGTCGAGGCCAACCTCGACGCGCTGACCCGGCGCCTCTAGGGAGTGTCTGACAAAATGCTGCCCGTCGCAGCAGGGCTTGATTTGCCAGACACGACTTAGGCGGCGGCGCGACGCTGGATGGCCTCGACCCCGACGAGGTCGTCGGGCAGCGCGTCCGGCATCTCGGTGTCGAGGCGGGCCAGCCGCCTCACCCGCAGGGCGCCGGCCGCCACGAGGAGCATGCCCAGCGCGCACACCAGATAGAGGAAGGCGATCCCACGGCCGGGGCCCACCCCGATCAGGGCGCCCACGGTCGAGGCGAGCGCCCCTCCCGGGGCCAGCATCGGGTCGAACAGCGCGGTGCCGAGCGGGGCGACCAGGCCGATGCCGACGGGCAGCGTCGACCAGGCGACCAGCGTGTTGAGCGCGAAGACCCGCCCGTGGAACCGCGCGGGCACCTTGATCTGCACGATCGTGACGTAGATGCCGTTCATCAGCGTGAGGAAGTAGGTCAGCACGAACGCCCCCACGCCGACCACGACAAGCGACGGGGCGAGGCCGGTGACGACGCCGCCTGCCGAGATGGCAACGGCGAAGGCCAGCACACCGCGGAACCGCCCGCGGCGCGGACCGCCCCACAGCGACATGGTCAGCCCGCCGAGCATGACGCCGAGCCCCGACACCAGCGAGATCACGCTGACTTCCTTGAGCGTGGCGAAGGAGAGCACCAGCGGCGAGACCAGCAGGAGCAGCGGGGACAGGAACACGTTGAGCACGGCGAAGAACACCAGCGTCGAGCGCAGGCCCAGGTCGTGCCAGGTGTACGTGAAGCCCTTGGCGATCTCCGTGGCCAGCGGCTCGCGCGGCCGCCAGGGAAGCGTGTCGGGGAAGCGGACCAGCAGCACCGTGACGATGGCGAACGCATAACTCGCCATGTCGATCGCCACGATGCCGCCGAGCCCGATCCAGGCCAGCAACCCGGCCGCGACGAGGGGGACGACGAGCTGCGCGACACCGTTGGTCATCTGGGTGACACCGATGGCGTGACCGAGATAGTGCTTGGGGACGAGTTGCGGCACCGCCGACTGATAGGCCAGCCGTTGGAAGCTCGTCGCCATCGACAGGCTGACGATCAGCAGGTAGATCTGCCAGATCCGTACGTCGCCGAAGAGGAGCAGCCCGGCCAGCACGGCCTGGATCCCGGCCGAGGCGCAGTCGGCGAACAGCATCACGCGCCGCCGGTCCGCCCGGTCCACGATCGCCCCGGCCAGCGGGGAGATCAGCAGCCCGGCCAGGTTGAGCACGGCCAGCGTGGTGAACTGCCCGATCGAACCGGAGTCCATGAGGACGGTCAGCGGCAGGGCCCACCCGGTGAGCGCCGAGCCGATCATCGAGAGCTGCTGCCCGGCGGAGATCGTGAGGAAGCGGCCCATGCTGGGCCGTACCCCGGGCGTGGCGGACCCGCGCGAGACCGCGTGCACCCACCACGAGGGGTTGCCCGAGCGGTCGGAAACCTCTAAGTGGGTGTGGGTGCGCAGGGCGGTGGCCAGTTCCTCCGCGCGGTAGCGCAGGAAGTAGTGGCCGCCCTCGTCCAGTACGACGAGCGCCGTGACGTCGGTGAGGAAGCCCCACTCGCGGTAGCGCTCCGTGTAGAAGTCGGTGGCGGGGTCGCGCTCGCCGACCACCGAGATGATCGGAGCGCGTAACCGTGGCCGGTCCGGCGCGTCGAACAGCCCGGTGAAGTACTTCTCCGCGGCCTTGGAGTCGTGGCGCATCGTACGGATGATGCGGTCGGCCACGCCGGGATCAAGCTCCTCAAGGTCCACCCCACGGGCCTTGAGACGGTTGATGTCGGTCTGGCTGCTTCGAAGGCGGTCGAACTCCCCGATTCTCGACAGTGCACGCATGAGCCCGCGCGGCCGGGCGAACGGGAAGATCGCCCCGACGTAGACGGCGTCCACCGCGTGGCCCGCCGCCTCGACCCTGGCGGCCAGCTCGACCGCGAGCGCGGCGCCGACCCCGCAGTGGCCGTAGATCACCAGGGGACCCTCGATGGCGAGGATCTCCTCGGTGGCGCGGGCGGCCAGCTCGGCGAACTCCATCGGTTCCTCGTCCAGGCCCACGTCGTGGCCGGGGATCGCGAGCGCGTACAGTGCCTGGTCGGCCGGCAGGGCGTCGGCCAGCGGCTGGTAGACCACGGCGCTGCCCGACCCGTACGGCACGCACACGTAGGTGACGCTCGCCGTACGTGCCGGCGTGAGCCGCTGGAGCAGCGGGCGCGGGCCCTCCTCGCCGGAACCGGCGTAGGCCGCCAGTTCGCGCACGGTCCGGTAGGTGAAGATGTCCACCAGCCCCACCTGCGCCGACCCGGCGGGGAGCGCCCTGCGGAGCTTCGCGACGACCTGGACGGCGAGCAGCGAGTGGCCGCCGAGATCGAAGAAGTCGTCGTCGGCCCCGATCCGCTCGGCCGCCAGCACGTCGGCCCATACGGCCGCGACGGCCCGCTCGGTCTCGGTCTCCGGCTCGGCGTACGGCACGTCGGCCTGGACCTGCGGGACCGGCAGGGCGGCCCGGTCGAGCTTGCCGTTCGGCGTGAGCGGAAGGGCATCGAGCAGGACGAACATCGACGGCAGCATGTACTCCGGCAGCGTGCCCCTGATCGCCGCGCGCACCTGTGCCGGCTCGGGCACGGCGTCGCCCGTGAGGTAGGCGACCAGCCGGGGGTCGCCGGGCACGTCCTCGCGCACGATCACCGCGGCGTCCCGCACACCGGCCTTCTCGCGGAGCACGGCCTCGATCTCGCCGAGCTCGATGCGCAGGCCGCGCAGCTTGACCTGGCCGTCGAGGCGGCCCAGGAACTCGACCGTGCCGTCCGGCAGCCAGCGGGCCGCGTCGCCGGTGCGGTAGCGGCCTCCGGCGAACCGCTCGGCGGTCAGCTCCGGGCGGGCGTGGTAGCCGAGTGCGACGCCCACGCCGCCGATGTACAGCTCGCCGGGCACCCCCACGGGCACGGGCTCGCCGTGGCGGTCGAGCACGTGCAGCGTGATGTTCTGGATGGGCGAGCCGATCGGCACCCTCGCCCGGCCCGCCAGCGCGGACAGCGTGCACTGCCAGGCGGAGACGTCGACGGCCGCCTCCGTGGGGCCGTACAGGTTGTGCAGTTCGGCCGGGAGCGTGCGCAGGCAGCGCTCAGCCAGGTCGACGGGCAGTTCCTCCCCGCTGCACACGATGACGCGCGGCGAGGTGCAGGTCTCCACGCCCTCTTCGGCGAGGAACGCGCCGAGCATGGACGGCACGAAGTGCAGGACGGTCACCCGCTCGGCGTTGATCAGGTCACGCAGGTACGCGGGGTCGCGGTGGCCACCGGGCTCGGCCAGCACAAGCCGCGCGCCGGTGAGCAGCGGCCAGAAGAACTCCCACACCGAGACGTCGAACCCGGCCGGTGTCTTCTGCACCACCACGTCGGCATCGGTGAGCCGGAACCGTTTCTGCATCCAGTCGATCCGGTTGACGATGCCACGGTGGCTGTTGGGCACGCCCTTCGGCCGGCCGGTGGAGCCGGAGGTGTAGATCATGTACGCGGCCGTGCCGGGCCCGCCCCTCACCCCGGGTGTGGTCGCCGGCAGCCCGTCCCATACGGCGTCCAGGTCGAGCGGCAGGATGACGGCGCCGCCGGTGACCAGCCGCTCGGCCAGGTCCTGCTGGGTCAGCACGACGGGCGCGCCCGAGTCCGACAGCATGAACGCCAGCCGGTCGGCGGGGTAGCCGGGGTCGAGCGGCACGTACGCCGCGCCGCTCTTGAGCACACCGAGCAGTGCGGCGACCAGGTCGAGCGAGCGTTCGGCGCAGACCGCGACCAGACTGCCCGGCTCCACGCCGAGCCCCACGAGGCGGTGCGCGATCCGGTTGGCCCGCTCGTCGAGCTGCCGGTACGTCCACGACTGCCCGCCGAAGGTCACCGCGACGGCCTCGGGGGTGCGGGCGACCTGCTCCTCGATCAAGCCGTGCAGGGTGGCGGTGTCCGGGTAGTCCGCGCCGGTCGCGTTCCAACCGGCGATCAGCGCGTCGTCGCCCGTCAGCGGCAGCCGGCTGATCGGGACGTGCGGATCGCGCACGATCGCGCGCAGCAGGTCCTCGAACTGCCCGGCCATCCGGGCGATCGTGCTCTCGCGGAACAGCTCGGGCCGGTAGGTGAACGCGCAGTGCAGGCCCCCCTCGTCGGTGGGCACGGCGTACAGCTCCACGTCGTGCCTGGTCGACGTGGGGGCCAGCGCGAGGACCTCGGTCCCGTCGCCGGGGGCGAACTCGTGCATCGTGCAGATCGTGTCGATCAGGGGCGGCCTGCTGGTGTCCCGCGGCACGCCGAGGGCGTCGACGAGCTGGGCGAAGGGCAGTTCCTCGTGATCGAGCGCGGCGAGGACCGTGCCCCTGGTCCGGGCGAGCAGCTCGGCGAACGTGGGCTCGCCGTCCAGCCGGGCCCGTATCGCCAGCACGTTGACGAACATGCCCACGACGTCCTCGAACTCCGGTCTGCTCCGCCCGGCCACCGGCACGCCGACGGCGAAGTCGTCCTGGCCGGTCAGCCGGGAGAGCAGGACCTGGTACGCGGCCAGCAGGGTCATGAACGTGCTCGCGCCGTGGTCCCGGCTCAGCGAGGCGACACCGTCCACCAGATCCGGCGCGAGGGAGCGTACGTGGGTCGCGCCGTCGAGTGTCTGAAGCGCCGGACGGGGCCGGTCCGTGAGGAGTTCGAGGCGCGGCAGCCCGGCCAGCTCCCCGCACCAGTAGTCCAGCTCCCGGTCGAGAGACCGCTCACGCTGCCACACGGCGACGTCGCCGAAGCGTACGGCGGGCGCGGGCGGCTCCTCGCCGCGGCAGAGCGCGAGCAGGTCGCGCATGAGCAGGTGCAACGACTGGCCGTCGGCCACGATGTGGTGCACCAGCAGGGCGACGATGTGCTCGTCCTCGCCCTTGCTGACGACGACGCACTTGAGCAGCGGGCCCCGGGTGAGGTCCAGCGGGATGGCGGTCTCGGCGCCGATGAGCGCGATCGCCTCCTCGTCCGTGACCGCCGTGGTGCGGTTCAGCGGCACCTCCGTCGTGTCCACGACGTGGACGGCGGGCCTGCCCTCCTCGGTCGCCGGGAACCGCTGGCGCAGGCCCTCGTGCCGGGCCGGCAGCGCGGCGAGCGCGCGGGCCAGCCGGTCCTCGTCCAGCGGCTCACGTAACCGTACGGCGAGTACCAGGGTGTAGGTGGTGGTGCCCGGCGTGAATTGCTCCATGAACCACAGCGGCTCCTGCGCCGGGGACATCGGGGGTTCGACGCCCTCCGGGCGCCGGGGAATGGGATCGCGTGCGGAGCGGGCCCGCAACCTGCGTCGCAGCAGTTCTCGCTTGGCGTCTGACAGGTCAGCCACAGACATGTGACACGGCCCTTCGATGGCGTACAGGCGGACAAGTCACGCACGCAGTGAAACGATTTTGATTTTCGGCTTCATATCACGTAGGCCCCGCTTGGCGATCCAGGCGTTATGCGTCACCGTACGGCGACGGCACCGTGTCCGGGCGTAGGTGGTGGTGGTCAGAGCGGTTTCCGGTGACGATCGGCGCTCGCCGCACGTCTTGTCGCTGAAACTTTCACCCGGCGGGACCTCCGGCCGCGCGCGCCTACGAGGCGACCTACGGCCTGCCCGCTGAGACCCCTGTGCGGGGGTGGGAGGAATACGAGCCCCACAGCGGTCGCTCAGGCATCGTCGAGGCGGCCGAAGACCCGGCCGGCATCATCCACGTCGCCCACGAGGACCACGTGCGCCTGCCGGGGCGTCACGAAGCGTTGCGTGGGCCCCTGCGTCGTGGGCCCTGCGTCGTGAGCGCGCTCAGCGGCCGTTGATCCGCCACATGGGCTCGACCACGGTCCACTGGGCCTCCCACACCCTGCGGGCCCGGCGCTGGTTGACCAGGCGGGTGCAGGTGGCCAGCAGCGCGAGGATCGCGGTGGCGGCCAGCGGCACGCCCGTGCCGACGGTCAGCGCGGCGACCACCGTGGTCTCCCGGTCCTGTGGCCGGGGTGCGATCACGCCGTCGTCGTCGGTCCAGATGCGCACCGTGTCGCCCGCCCGCCTGCTGGGAGGGACCTCGATGACCCCGGCCTTCGCCGTGCCGTCGGGGGCCACCCAGGCGGCCTGGGCGTGCCCGACCGCCGCTCCGGCCACCGACAGCCGGGGCGCCGTCACATCGCCCGTCAGCGTGGCGACGACCTGATGCCGGTCGTGCGCCTGCTGGGCCTCGGTCCTCAGGCCCTTGCCGTACTCGCGGATGCCGAGCATCACGCCGAGCACGATCGCGACCACGACTCCCAGCACCGCGGCAAGCCGGACCACCGCTTCGACCCGGTCGCACCGGCGCCGAAGCGGATTCCTGTCTAGTCCCAGCCAGCGAGCGAGCCTGGCGAATAGATTCTGCGACATCTCACACCTCACAGGGTCATTACCACTGCGAGTCCCGTTTATGCCTATTTTGCATCCCAAGAGAATCCAGGGGAACGCCCCTCCCGATATGCCCGGACGCCTTCGGCCAATTCGCCGCTCTCCCGTGCCTCCCGCTGCCAGGCGCGCACCTCGGCCTCCCCGGCCCGGCCGTCGATGATCTGCTTGGCGGCCGTCAGCGTGAGCCGGGACCTGCCGGCCATCGTGGCCGCCAGGCCGTACACGCGCTCGCGCAGATCCTCCGGCGGGCACACCTCGTCGACGAGGCCGGTACGTAAGGCGTGATCTGCGGTGATGAGCTCGGCCGAGAAGAGCAGGAGCTTCGCCGTGGCGGGCCCGGCGACCTCGGCGAGCCGCCGCGTGGAGCTGAGCGGGTAGACGATCCCGAGCTTGGCCGGGGTGACACCGAAGCGGGCCCCGGCCGCCGCGACGCGCAGATCACACGCGAGCGCGAGCTGGCATCCGCCGCCGACGCAGTATCCCTCGATCATCGCGATCACGGGTTTGGGAAAGGTCACCAGCGCGCGCTCCGCGACAACGGTGAGACCGGTGTCATCGTTGTTATCCCCAAGCTCATGAATTTCCGAAATATCGGCACCAGAACAGAAAGTTTCCCCGGCTCCGGTAAGGACGAGGACACGTACCTTCGGGTCCGCGGCGAGATCCGCCAGGATGCCCGGCAGGGCCCGCCACATGGCCGCGGTCACGGCGTTGCGCTTGGCGGGCCGGTTGAGGGTGAGGGTGGCGACGTACTGCTCGATGGTCAGTTCGAACCCGTCGGTAACTTCCATTCCTCGATTGTGCAGGCCGCCCGCCCGGCTCCTCCGGCAGGGTCCCGGCCCCTGATGGCATAATCGCCGCGCAACGGGATGATCCCGTACGCATGACCCCCAAGGAGTCTCTGGGTGTTCGGGATCCTCCGGCCGTGTGCCCGCCACTCCTGCCCGTCCGTCCACGAAGCCTGGCGCGCGCACCTGTGCGGGCTCTGCCTGACGTTGCGGGACCGGCACGGGCAGCTGGCCCGCATGGCGACCAACTACGACGGCCTCATCCTGTCCGTGCTGACCGAGGCCCAATCGCGGGCCCAATCACGAACACAGTCACGGACGGGGGGCGGGCCGAACCGGCGGACCGCCGGGCCCTGCGCGCTGCGCGGCTTCCGCTCGGCGGAGGTGGTGCGGTCGGACGACCGGGGCGCCCGCCTGGCCGCCGTGGTCTCGCTGGCCCTGGCCGCCGGCAAGATCCGCGACCACGCGTCCGACGGCGACGGGATCGCGGCCCGGCGCGTGGCCGGTGTCCCGATGCGCGCGACGGCCGCCGCCTGGGCCTCCGCCGCCCGGCGCGGCGCGGAGGCGATCGGCTTCGACACGACCGTCCTGACCGAGGTCTCCGCCCGCCAGGCGCTGCTGGAGGCGTCCCCCGGGCGCGCCCTGCTCGACGTCACCGAGCCCACCGAGACCGCCGTGGCCGCGGCCTTCGCGCACACGGCCGTGCTCGCGGGCCGGCCCGGCAACGCCGAGAGCCTGCGCGAGGCCGGGCGCTTCTTCGGCCGGATCGCGCACGTGATCGACGCGGTGGAGGACCTCGCCGAGGACCGGGCGCGCGGGGCGTACAACCCCCTCGACGCGACCGGCACCTCCCCCGCACAGGCGCGACGCGTGTGCGAGGAGGCGCTGCACGGCCTGCGCCTCGCCGTACGCGACCTCGATCTGGAGGAGCGGCACCTGGTCGAGGCGCTGCTGTGCGGCGAGACCCGGCGTGCCGTCGACCGGGCCTTCGGGACGCGCGCCCACGGCGCCGCCTGCTCGACGCGCCACGCGCCGGCCGGGGAATCCCCCACGGCGCCGTCCGGCGCCCCGCCCGACGGGCCGCCCGACGGGCCGCCCGAACCCCCCGGGCGGCCGCCGGGCGTACCCCCGGGGATCGCGCTGACGGCCGCCGCCGGAGCGGCGATCTTCCTGACCTGCGGGCTCTACCGCCCTCCGTGGAGCACCTACCGGAGCGCGCCGTGGCACGACCGCTGCTTCTGCGACCGGTGCGACTGCTGCCCCGACTGCTCGGGATGCTGCGACGGCTGCTCGGCATGCTCCGACTGCTGCTCCGGCGACGGTTGCTGTGGGGACGGCTGCTGCTGCGGGGACGGGTGCTGCTGCGACTGCGGCTCCTAACCGCTCCGCGTGGCCGTGCCGGCGGCGCTCAGGCGGGCGTGGTCCGGCCGGCCACGCCCGGGAGCCGGTCGTAGGGGACCGCATGGCTCGTCCGGCCGCGGAAACCGGTGGTCGTGGTCGCGGTGAACAGGGAGTCGAGCAGTGCCTCCTCGACCGCGTCCATGACCCCGGCGAAGACGGGGTTCAGCGCCTCGTCGGGCACGAGCGGGAGCCGCGGCGGCGCCGTGGTGAAGGCGATCGCGTAGTCGCCGCTGCCGTTGGAGTACGACGCGCCCACACGGCCCATCGCGAAGACCGCCCGGCGGGCGAGGCGGCCGAGCCGGCGCGCGTCGAGCGGCGCGTCGGTGGCCACCACGATCATGCAGGAGCCGCCGGTCTGCTCGTGCCGAACGGCCCCCGGGATGAGTTCGCCGACCGGCATCGGGACACCGCGGACGGTCAGCACGCCGCCGAAGTTGGCCTGGACGAGCACGCCGACCGTGACCTGAGCCCCGTCCACCACCTGCCGCCGGGAGGAGGTGCCGATGCCGGCCTTGAACCCCAGGGCCGTCGTCCCGGTCCCCGCCCCCACGCAGCCCTCCCCGGGCAGCCCGCCGGACGCTCCCTCCAGCGCGTCGAGAACGTGCCGTTCGGTGATCGGGCGGCGCCGGATGTCGGACAGGAAGCCGTCGTTGGTCTCTCCCACCAGGGGGTTGAAGGAGAGCCCGTCCGGGCGGCGGTCCATGAGATAGGTGAGCAGCGCGTCGGCGGCCCGGAACACCGACAACGTGGCGGTCAGGACGACGGGTGACTCCAGCACGCCGAGTTCGTCGACCTGGGTCGAGCCGACCAGCTTGCCGTACCCGTTGCCGGCGTAGACGGCCGCGGGCAGCCCCCGGCGCCCGGCGATCAGCTGGTGGGGGACGACGGCGGTGACCCCGGTGTGGAGGTCGGCGCCGTCGTCGATCGTGGTGTGACCCACCAGGACCCCGTCGACGTCGGTGATCGCGTTCAGCGGGCCGGTCGGCGACGGGCCGACGACGACGCCCAGCGAGCGCGCCCGCACGCGCCCGTTCGGATGGTTGCCCATGGCGCTCCCTCTCCCCCGGTGTCACGCTCTCCGCGGCAGGCGGGCCGGTCCGCCGCGGCGCCGGCCCTCGCGAAGATCGACGGTATCGTCGGCCCATGGGAAGATCACGGCCCCCCTTCCGCCGGCTCACCCCCGCCGAGCGACGCCTGTGGGACGCCTACCCCACCGGCGCCTGGGTCGACCTCCGCCACGGCCGGGAGACGGACTCCTCGTCCGGCGGCACGTGGGGCCGCTCCCGGGTGGTCCGCGCCGAGGTGATCTCCGCCCTGGTGCTCGACCGGACCGCCGGCGGATCGTCCTCGGTGCCGGGTGTCCGGCTCGCCGGGGCCCGGATCGCCGGCGATCTCAACCTGTCCGACGCCACGATCGAGACGAAGGTCCATCTGCTCGACTGCCACATCGCCGGAACGGTCTCGCTCGCCGACGCCAAGACCAGGGGCGTACGGCTGCGACGCTGCGACGTCCTCCACTTCCGCGCCAGCCGCGCCACGGTCGACGGGCTCCTCGACCTCGACGGATCGGTCGTCCACGCGGGGGTGCGCCTGGACAACGCCCACGTGACCGGGCAGCTCCGGCTCTCCGGCACCCGGCTGGGCACCCCCGGCGCCATGCCGTACCGGGCGCCGGGGGCGGCGCCGTGGGAGCTGGGCGGCTGGAACGGGCCGGAGGGATCGGAGGAGCCGCGGACCTGGGAGTCGGTCGCGCTGTGGGCCGGCGGGCTCGTGGTGGACGGCAGCGCCTTCCTGCGCGACATACGGGCCACCGGCGGGCTGCGGCTGATCGGCGCACGCTTCTCCAGCGGGCTCTACCTTCAGGGCGCCGTCGTGGCGGTGGACGGCACGCCCGCCGTCCACGCCGACCACCTGCAGGCCGCCGCGGCCGAACTCGGCGCGGGTTTCACCGCCCACGGGACCGTACGGCTGCGCGGCGCGCGCATCGGCGGGGTCCTGTCGTTCAGCGGCGCGGTGCTACGGGCGCCCGGCCGGGTGCTGCACCTGAGCCACATCCAGGCGGACGAGCTCATCCTGCTGCCGGAGTCGATCGAGGGCGAGGTCAACCTCGCCTACTCCCGCTTCGGCGTGCTGTTCGACCGTCCGGACAGCTATCCGGGCGACGTGCGGCTCAACGAGCTGACGTACGACTCGTTGCGCGGGCCCGCGACGCTGGCGGACCGGCTCTCCTGGCTTCGGCGCGACCCCGCGGGCTACCGGCCGCAGCCGTACGAGCAGCTGGCCGCCTACTACCGGCGCATCGGGCACGAGCCGGACGCGCGCCGGGTGCTGCTGGCCCGGCAGCGGGCGCGGCGGCGGACGCTGCGGCTGCCCGGGCGGCTGTGGGGCCGCCTGCTCGACGGGCTCGTCGGGTACGGCTACCGGCCCTGGCTCGCCGGCCTGTGGGCCGCGCTGCTCCTCGCGACGGGCACGGCGATCTTCACGCGGTGGCCCCCGCATCAGATCGGGCTGGACGAGTCGCGCCACTTCAACGCGTTCGTCTACACGCTCGACCTGCTCGTGCCGGTGAGCGTGTTCGAGCAGCGGGGCGCCTGGGAGCCGGCCGGATGGACCCAGTGGCTGGCGAACGGGCTGGTCGCGGCCGGGTGGATCCTCGCGACCGCGCTCATCGCGGGCGCGAGCAGGCTCCTGCGCCCGTCCAGCACCCCCTGACACCGCCGCCGGTCGCACGGCCCGGTTCCGAGACACCGGACGGGGACGCTCAGCGTGCCGGGGTTTCGAGGCGCAGGCGTGGCAGGCTCTCGGGGTACTTCTCGCGGATGAACTTCACCAGGTGCTCCCGGATGTCGCAGCGCAGGTCGAAGGCGCTCGCCGAGTCGGCCGCGCTCATCAGCGCGCGCAGCTCGACCAGTCCCTCCGGGGTGATGTCGGTGACCTGCAGCGTCCAGTCCTTCTGGTCCCACAGCGGGTTCTCCCGCAGCGCCCGGTAGAGCTCGGTGCGGACCTCCTCGACCGGGATCGACCAGTCCACGCGGAGGTACACACTGCCGAGGATGCGGCTCTCGTGGCGCGTCCAGTTCTCGAAGGGGTTGGCGGTGAAGTAGGACACCGGCAGGATGAGCCGCCGCTCGTCCCACAGGCGCAGCGCCACGTAGGTGAGGGTCAGCTCCTCGATGCGGCCCCACTCGTCCTCCACCACGACCACGTCGTCGAGCCGCAGCGCGTCGCTGAAGGCCAGCTGTAGCCCGGCCAGCATGTTGCCGAGCGTGGACTGGGCCGCGATGCCGCCCACCACGCCGGCGATCCCCGCGGAGGCGAGCAGCCCCGCGCCCAGGGCTCGCACCTGCGGGAACGTGAACAGCATCGCCCCCAGCGCGAGCACCACGACGACCGCCGCCGACACCCGGCGCACCAGCGCGATCTGGGTGCGGATGCGCCGGGCGCGGCGGTTGCGCTCGCCCTCGACCCGCGTGAGCCGGTCGAGGACGACGTCGGTCACCGCGTACGCCGCCTGGATCAGCAGCCAGGTCACGCAGGCGATCAACAGCAGCGAGAGCATCTGCTGGAAGCCGCGCGAGTCCGACCCGGGCATGTCCGGGTCGTAGGCGGCCTTGACGGTGCCCACCACGGCCGAGGCGAACCCCGGCCAGGTGCACCGGCGCGCGAACGGCCCGGCGAGCGCCCATCGCTCCCCTATGAGGCGTGATTTCAGCACCCGCCGGACCAGTTCCACCGCGACGATCGCGGCGGTCACGGCGATCGCCAAGGTCGCCCAGTTCCACGCTGCCGCTGTGACGGCGCCCCCTGTCGTCGTCATGGGGTTCCCTTTGCCCTTTTCGGGAGCGCCGAAAACAGACAGATCAGAAGGCCTCGTCGAAACTGACGTCACCCTCGACGGCGACCTGGTAGGCCGAGACCCGGCGCTCGAAGAAGTTCGCCAGCTCCTGCACGTCCTGGAACTCCATGAACGGGAAGGGGTTGTCCGTGCCGTACCGGACGGGCAGGCCGAGCCGGGCGAGCCTGCGGTCGGCGACGTACTCCAGGTAGCGCCGCATGTTGCCGGCGCTCATCACGCCGTGCCCGTCGCCGCACAGGTCGCGGGCGAAGGCGAGCTCGGCGGCGACCGCCTCCTCCAGCATCCGCGTCACCCGGGCCGCCAGCTCGTCGTCGAACAGGTCCGGCTCCTCGCGGCGTACGGTGTCCACCACGTCGAAGGCGAACTCCATGTGCATCGACTCGTCGCGGAACACCCAGTTCGTGCCGGTCGCCAGGCCGCCGAGCAGGCCGCGCGAGCGGAACCAGTAGACGTACGCGAAGGCGCCGTAGAAGAACAGCCCCTCGATGCAGGCGGCGAAGCAGATGAGGTTGAGCAGGAAGGCCCGCCGGTCCTCCCGGGTCTCCAGCCGGCTCAGCTCGCTGATCGAGTCGATCCAGCGGAAGCAGAACTCGGCCTTGTCGCGGATCGACGGGATGTGCTCGACCGCGGCGAACGCCTTGACCCGCTCGTCGTGGTCGGGCAGGTAGGTGTCCAGCAGGGTCAGGTAGAACTGGACGTGCACCGCCTCCTCGAACAGCTGGCGGCTCAGGTAGAGCCGCGCCTCCGGGGCGTTCACGTGCTGGTAGAGGTTCAGCACCAGGTTGTTGGCCACGATCGAGTCCCCGGTCGCGAAGAACGCCACGAGCCGGTTGATCAGGTGCCGCTCCCCCTCGTCGAGGGTCGCGAGGTCGGCAAGGTCGGAGGCGAGGTCGACCTCCTCGACCGTCCAGGTGTTCCTGATCGCCGCGCGGTACCTCTCGTAGAACCCGGGGTAGCGCATCGGGCGCAGGGTCAGATCCATGCCCGGGTCGAGCAGCATCGTTCTCATTGGCACGCCTCGCAGATTTCGGGGTTTTCCAGGGAGCAGGCGACGGCCCCTTCATCGGGCACGGCGGGGGTGACGGCCGGCACGGTCGTCTGGGCGATCCGCGTCGCCGGGCGGGAGCGCAGGTAGTAGGTGGTCTTCAGGCCCGACCGCCAGGCGTAGGCGTACATCGAGGAGAGCTTGCCGATGGTGGGGGCGGCCATGAAGAGGTTGAGGGACTGCGACTGGTCGATGTACGGCTGCCGCGCGGCGGCCATGTCGATCAGCGCCTTCTGGGGAAGCTCCCAGGCGGTGCGGTAGAGCGTCTTCAGCTCGTCGGGGATGGCGGGGATGTCCTGGATCGAGCCGTCGTTGAGCTTGATCGCGTCGCGCGTCGGCCGGTTCCACAGGCCCCGCGACTGGAGGTCGCGGACGAGATACCGGTTGACCTGGAGGAACTCTCCCGACAGCGTCTCCCGCTTGAAGACGTTGGACACCTGCGGCTCGACGCACTCGTAGCAGCCGGCGATCGAGGCGATCGTGGCCGTCGGCGCGATCGCGACCAGCAGGGAGTTGCGCAGCCCGGTCTCCGCGATCCTGGCCCGCAGCGCCGCCCACTCCTCCGGGTGCGCCGGGGAGCACGGGTAGTGGTCCGGGTGCAGGACGCCGCCCGCCGCCCGCGTCTGCTCGTACGCCGGGTGGCGCCCGCGCTCGACGGCCAGGTCGGCCGAGGTGCCGTACGCCGCGAGCGCGATTTCCTCGGCGACGCGGGTGGACAGCGCCAGCGCCCCGGGCGAGTCGAACGGCAGGCGCAGCGCGAAGAACACGTCGGCGAGGCCCATGACGCCGAGCCCCACCGGCCGCCATTTCCGGTTGGCCGCCTCCGCCTCCGGCGTCGGGTAGAAGCCGAGGTCGATCGTCCGGTCCAGGAACCGTACGGCGGTGCGGACCGTGGCGCGCAGCCTGCCGAAGTCGACGGCGTCGCCCTCGGGGGTCAGGTGCGCGGCGAGGTTGACCGAGCCGAGGTTGCACACGGCCGTCTCCCCGTCGCTGGTGACCTCCAGGATCTCGGTGCACAGGTTGGACAGGTGGATGACGTTGCCGGGCAGCGCGGTCTGGTTGGAGGTGCGGTTGGCGGCGTCCTTGAACGTCATCCAGCCGTTGCCGGTCTGGGCGAGCGTGCGCATCATCCGGGCGTACAGGGCCCGGGCCGGCACCTGCCGGACGTATCGCCCGGCGGCCTCCAGCTCGCGGTAGCGGGCGTCGAACGCCTCGCCCCACAGGTCGGTCAGCTCGGGGGCCTCCTTGGGGTCGAACAGCGACCACGTGCCGTCCGCCTCGACCCGGCGCATGAACTCGTCGGGCACCCAGTTGGCCAGGTTGAGGTTGTGGGCGCGGCGCGACTCCTCGCCCGTGTTGTCGCGAAGCTCCAGGAACTCCTCGATGTCGGCGTGCCAGGTCTCCAGGTAGACGCAGGCGGCGCCCTTGCGCCTGCCGCCCTGGTTGACGGCCGCCACCGAGGCGTCGAGCGTGCGCAGCCAGGGGACGATGCCGTTGGACAGGCCGTTGGTGCCCCGGATCAGCGAGCCGCGCGAGCGCACCCGCGTCCAGGCGACGCCGATGCCGCCGGAGTATTTCGACAGCCGGGCCACCTGGCCGTACCGCTCGTAGATGCTCTCCAGCTCGTCGCGGGGCGAGTCGAGCAGGAAGCACGACGACAACTGCGGCCGGCGCGCGCCCGAGTTGAACAGCGTCGGCGAGCTGGGCAGGTAGGCCAGCGTGGACATCAGGCCGTACAGCTCGGCCGCCTCGGCCACCGTGGCCGACAGGCCGCAGGCGACCCGCAGCAGGAAGTGCTGCGGGCGTTCGAGCACGCGCCGGGTGACCGGGTGGCGCAGCAGGTAGCGGTCGTAGACCGTGCGCAGCCCGAAGTACTCGAACCGGTCGTCGGCCGCCGGGTCGATCAGCGCGTCGAGCGCCGCGGCCTCGTCGGCCACGAACGCGGCGACGGCGTCGCCCAGCAGCCCGGCCGCGTGGGCGGCCGCGACCGACTCGGAGAACGCGCGCACCCCCTCGGCCGCCGCCTCCTCCGCGATCAGCCCGCTCAGCAGCCGGGCCGCCCGGCGTGAGTTCTCCGGGTCGGCGATGACCCCGGCCGCCGCCTCCTCGATGGCCTGCCACACGGCCGCCGCGTCCCGCGCGCCGCCTTCCCCTGACACGGGGTCCGCGGACGCGGAGACCGGGTCGGTGATCGTCATCAGATGCCCTCTCCTCGTCGTCTCCTGGCCCGGCCGGACCGGAGGAGGGGCATGCCGCGGCGCACGCGCACGAGAGGCCAGCAGGTGGCCCGTGGCGGACGGCGGCGAGCCCTCCCTCGGGGCCCGGCGCGGGGCGCGCGCCCATGCGCGCGCGTCACCGGCAGGTCTTCGGACTCGCGGGCGTCCGGCCGGGCTCGCGCCCGCCGGTCCTACTGGCCGTCGCTTCCCGGGCGCGCCGGCGCCCAGTGCTTCACGACATGGTGCATGCAGACACCGTGCCGTGTGACGGCGGTCGTTCCCGCTCACCGCTGCGGGGCAGTCCCGGATTCGCACCGGGTTCCCTCTTGCCTCACCAAGGTAAACCAGCGACGCGATGGATCCTACATCTTGTGGCCCTTCCCGCAACTGCCCCCACAAGTTGTGCTTTTCAGCGGAGTCCGAGATCATTGAGCAGCAGGGCCGTACGGCGCGCCTCGCCGGTCAGCCATTGCCGGAAGTCGTCGCCGTCGAGCCACATCGGCGTCCAGTCGTTGCGTTCGCACAGGCTCCGCCACCCCGGGGTGGCGGTGACGGCCCGGCACAGGTCGAGCAGGGCGTCCTGCCCGGGCGTGCCGCGCGGAGCGACCAGCCCGGTCCAGTCGGCGTACACGACGCGTACGCCCGACTCCGACAGCGTCGGCGCGTCCACCCCGGGCAGCCGCTCGGCGGAGGAGACGGCGAGCGGCCGCAGCCGTCCGGCGCGGACGTGGGGGGCGACCTCGCGCCTGCTGCCGAACCCGAGCGCGACCCGCCCGTCGAGGACCGCGGCGACGGCCTGCGCTCTGCTGCCGAACGCGACGTAGTCGAGCAGCCGCGGGTCGGCCCCCAGGCCCTGCGCCGTCATGCCGAGCAGCAGGTGCTCCGGACCCCGGTCGGCGCCGCCGGCCACCCTGGGGCCGCCCGGGTGGCGCAGCAGCGCGGCGGCGAACTGCTCGAACGTGCGGTAGCCCGATTCGGGCGAGGCGACGAGCACCTCCCACTCCCCCGCCAGCCGCGCGAGCGGGACGGCCCTGGCGACCAGGAGCGGGTCGCGGGCCAGCGCGCAGGCGGCGAGCAACGCGGAATCGGCGACCACCAGGCCGGTCCGCGGCCCGGCCGGCCGGGCGAGGGCCGCCCCGCCGCCGGCCTCCCACCTGATCTGGACAGCCCGGGCCCAGCCCCGCCCCTCGACGAGGGCCTTGAACCCGGCGGCGACGCCGTCCCCGCACCCGCCCGGCGGACGGGGGACGGTCAGGGACAACTCCCCCCACCGGCGCGGCGGCGCCTGGACGCCGCACGCGCCCGCGAGGGCCAGGACCCCCAGCGCGAGGACCGTACGGCGTCGCATGTCGGCACCCTCCTGCCCGAAGAGTCCCTTACACGCACAGACTATGAGTAACTACACCATGTCACCACATAACGGACGTTAGGGCTGCGGCGATCGGTGCTGCGAGCCGGAGGATTGGGCAGGCGCCGCAGAAGATTCCGAGCCACCTCGGGACGGAAGCGGCGGCGAACCGCCCTCGTAGTGCAACCGGTCGTCCCCATGCAGGCTGAAACCCGCCCAGTGGAAGGGATGGGGGAACTTCCGGTGCGTTTCACGGTAAGCCGCCAGCATCGCCGCACCGATCGGACCACCGCCGATCCAGTTGTCCAGCAGTGCGGACATGAAGACCTCAGCGGCCCGGTAGTCGACCGACCAGTTGGCCGCGACGATCGCCTGCGCCCCGGCGAGCAGGAGGGCGGCGGGGAACCCGAGCGGTTCATCTCCCATTCTGAAATGCTGCCGGCCGGACATGCAGGCGTCGAGGATCAGCAGCCGGGCCTTGAGGTCCAGGCCGAGCACGTCCCGTACCGTCAGCCGGTGAGCCGGGTCGTCGGGCCGGCCACGTGAGGGCTGACGGCCCTCATGCGAGAGGAGCAACGCGGAATCGGCCGCGTCGATCGAGGAGAATGCCCCGTGACAGGACAGGTAGACAATGTCCGCCTCGGGGGCCGAGGAGAGAAGCGACTCGCGTGACGCTTCGGCGCCAAGGAAGACACGCCCGCCCGCACGTGCCGCGAACGCCTCGGGAGCGGCGGTGAAGGCATCGGCGACCTTCCCGGCCTGTTCGGCGTAGGCCGTGGCGAAAGCGACGGGCGCACCGCTTTTGACCCGTGGACCGCGTCTACGCAGGGCGCCGTACAGGGAAAGACTCGGCACATACGAAACGGGATAGCGCAGGCCGACGGGCCAGCCGGCGACCTTCAGCAGGTGCACCGGCACGTCGTGCAGCCGCTGGTGCGGTGCGATCACAAGTGTCGAGCCTTCGGGAACGGCGCGGAGCAGCGGCGCAAGCAGTCGCTCACCCAGAGGTTCCGTCCACGCCATATCGGAGGTGCGCTCGGGCTTGTTCGAGTTGACGTTATAGGAGAACCGCCGGATCACATCCGCCGCGGCCCGAAGGTCCTCCTGCAGACCGTCCATGGTCACCACCCGCGTCCCACCCTCCCGCGGGTCCAGCCAGAACAACCGGATCTCGCGACCACTGAGGTGGAAGTCCACGAGCACCGGCGCGTTCACGGCTCGCTCCTCGCCGCTCGCACCAGTGACCGCGCTATCAGGGGCGCCGAGGCCGGGCTCTCGCGGTAGTCGCGCCGGGCCGCGGCCACAGCGGACGGCGGAACGGGGATCCGCCACAAGGGAAGGATCGCCGCGAACTGGTCATCCGTCACAGCGTCCAGCACCTCCTCGGCAGTGGACACCTCCCCCAAACCGAGCAGGCACAGCGCGACGTAGAAGGCCCACTCCTGTCTCCCGCTCAGTTCCCACGCCTGCACGAAGAGCGGCAGCGCGGCATCCCATCGTTCCTGCTCGAGCGGCTCGAATCCGTCCTCGGCGATAGCTGAGGCCCGGAGGAAGTGCTTGACGTCTTCCCCCACGTCGGCGGTTTCCGTACGGGTCAGCAGCGCCTCGCAGGCCGAGCAGAACCGCGAGCCGATCTTGTTGAAGATCTTGCAGTTCTCACAGTCGACCGCGCCCCCCGTCCAGCGCCCGGGCTCGAACAACGGTGGCGGCTTGGGAGCCGGTTCCGCCGCGGGAACGGGCTCTCCGTACACGATCGCCCGCAGCCGGGGCACAGACATCGGTATAAGGTCCAACTCCTCCGCCTCCGCCAGCAAGCGCCGCTCCAGCCCGTTCAGGGTCTCCTGCTGCTCAAGGGTGAGAGCCGCCGTGGTACGTACGCGCCGGCGCAGGCTGCGTACGAGTGCAAGCCGTGCCGCCAGTTCCTCATCGGTCGGTGTGACCGGTATCTCGCGGTAGAAGCGATGTGCCTTGTATCGCTCCAGCAGGTGCAGCGCGATGTCCGGCAGGCCGCTATCCACAGCGGCCGAGATGGCGTGGTCGTAGAGGTGTGACCGGTTCGCCAGGTACACGTCCGCGCGTTCCTCGCTGGTCAGCAACAGATAGGTCCGCTCGATGCGGTCGATCGCGTTCAACAGGTGCCGCAGTGCCGCGTCCGGGCGTCCGAGTGTGTCCGCGAGTACGGCCATGTTCTGGTCGAGGGTGGTGGCGAACCCCGTGGCGCCATGGTCGGCCGCGACGGCCAGGGCGTACTCCAGGTGCCGGTAGGCACGGCGCAGGTCCGGCACCATCCCGGGAGGAAGGCCGCGATCGGCCTCCGCCGCCCCCGCGACGAAAAACAGCGCGGCAAGGTGGGACAGAGAAATTGCGTGATCGAGAGTCCTCCCGTCCGCCAGGTATTCGGCAATCGCCTCGAAAAGGAACCTGTGAGCCTGGCGAGCGTCGGGGAGGGTCATTCCGAGCATCGCCTTGCAGTCGGTGGCCAGCTGAGGGTCCCTGGTCGTCGCCAGAGCCGCCTCGAAATGCCGCGCCGCGCTCGCGGTGTCCCCTTCTTCGAAATCCAGCGCCCCCCTCTGATATTCGGCGCCCGGTCCTTTTGGCAGGACCTGCAGTAGTGCGACGGCATGCTCGTTCATGCCGAGGTCACGCATGAAGTAGAAGTCCTGCCAGCGGGATCCGCGGGCATCGGCCTCCGCGTCGAGTGCCCGTGCCCGCTCGAGCAGGATGTCTGCCTGCTCGAAGTCGCCGAGGCGGCGTTCCAGCGCCGCCTCGGCCAGGAGAAGTTCCGCAATCTCTCGACGTTCCACCGGGTCGGCTGACTCCCGGGGCAGCCCGCGGGCCATGTCGCGGTGACGCGCAGCCTCTCGCAGATCCCCTCTGGACGAGGCGCCGTCGATCAGGGCGGCCATGACGATCCGCACCGCGCGCGGGGTGCGGGGATCGAGTCCCATGTGCGCGGCCTCGCCGTCCCGCATGAGAGCCGCCGCGTGGCGGGCCCACGTCAGCTCGGCGGCCTCCGCCATCTCGGTATGGCCAAGTTCACGGAAACCGCGCACGCTCTCCGCGAGCAGGGAAACCGCCTCGGTCAACGGGAGGTGAGCGGCCGCGTAGACTCCGCGCTGATAGAGCACGATGGTGGAATGCAGGCGACTTGGCGCCCGAAGTGCCAGCCGAGCCGCCACGTCGAAGCACCGCAGGCCCTCCCCCGTGTCGCCGTCGCCAGCGAACAGCCATGCGAAGAGCTTCAGGAATTCCAGCGCCAAGGGCAGGGCGTCGGGGGCGATCCGCTCCCCTTTCCCGTCGGCAAGCGTCCGCCGGGCGTTCTCGTAAGTGGAGCGCGCCCCGGGCATTCTCGCCACCACGGCCTTCAGCAGCAGCAGCACCTGCCGCCGGTCGTGCTCGCCGACCCGGCCGGCGACCTCCACCAGATCGGTCACCGATTCGGCGAGCGAGTTCGTGCTCAGCACGTACCGCAATGCCTCGGCGACCGCGGACTCGTAGGGTGCGAGGATCTCCGACGGGCGCGGCAGCCCTGACAGTTCCAGCGGATCGCTCATTCCAGCAGGTCCCCAGGGACGGAAGAGCCGCCGGACATGTCCTGGCGCGGATCGTCCGGGTCGAGGTATACGCCGATCCGGTACGCCCGCTGGGCGTCGGCGTCCCGGCCCAGCGTGCGCAGCACCGCTGCCATGCCGAACCTGCTCTCCGGGTCGGCCGGTGCCAGCTCGACGGCTCTGGTGAAGCAGGTAAGCGCGGCCACGGGCTCCGCCGCCTGCTGGACGGCGCCCTTGCACCGCCACAGGACCCCGTCGTCCGGCCACCGCCGAAGGGCACGGGTCACCTCCGCGTCCGCCGCGGGGAGGTCCTCCTCCTCCACGAGAAACTCACAGTGGACGCGGGTGAGCGGCAGGGAGTCCGGCCTTACGGCGCGCAGCCGCGACGCGTGCCCGGCCGCGGCGCGCGGACCGTGCAGCAACCGGATTTGCAGGACATCGCCGACTCCGGCCGGCAGATCCGGCAGCGGCGGCAATGTGACGGCCACGTCCGTTCTGCCCTCGGCCAAGGCCTCGCACGCCACCGCCATGGCCGCCGGACTCCTCAGTTGCGGCCGCTCCCGCTCCAGACGCCGGAACACGCCAGCGGCTGTGCGGTACTCCTCAAGGTAGAAGAAGGCGTACGCGGTCCCCAGCAGAACCGCCGAGTTCTCCGGATCCGCTTCCTCGAATTGCCCGAGATGCCGCAACGCCAGCGCCCCGTCACCTCGGTGCAACGCCCAGAACGCCGCCCTGAAACGCACTCGCTGTGGGATCCGCCCTCCGCGCACACACAGCCGGTCGGCCGCGACAGATTCACCGACACGTCCTGCCCCCCAGCAGGCCGTCCCGTACAACGCCAGGATCTCCGGATCCAGGGCGACGGGCGGATCCTCGTTCAACGCCTGACTGATCAGGGACCTGACGCTGCTCGCCGCCTGATCGGCAAGGATGTCGTCGCCCTCACTGGGGGCCATCGGCGATCATTTGCGTGGCGATGTTCTCGACGGCCGACACCTTATTGTCCTCCCACTCGATCTCCAAGGTGGGTGTTTTAATCCTCTTGGGGCGGTATTTCAGGAGTACCAGGACGACACCGATGACGATCAGGGACCCGAGTCCGAAATCCTTCACCCCTGCGACCTGCGCGTCTTCGATCGCTTCCCGCACCATCGGAGCGAGGTCTTCCTCCGCCCCCAGGTATTTGAGCAGGCTCCGACTCCAGTCCGCCGTCTCCTCCTGGTCACCGGCGCCGGACCGCATCGCCGCGAGAAGTTCCCCCGATGGGCCGGTCGCCTCGGCCTTCCCCAACTCGTCCCGCGCCTGTCGTTCGTCGACGGTCACACCCCAGTGATATTCCATCGCGATTCGCAGATTACGAACCGCCGCCACAGCGGTCTCCGAATCAAGGTTGTCGATCTCTTCGAGGAGATTCATCGTCTCTCCTGGCGGAAGGATTGGGACGGGAGCCGCAGGCCTTTCGGGGCTACCTGGGGATTGTAGGCATGCGGCTGCGACGTCGGCCCTGCGCTATTCGTCGCGATCCGATCACGGTTCTCATCGGTGGCCATAATTCGGCTGCGCTCGCACCCGAAACATCGTGGAGACGGAATTGCTATTCACGCCCGTCCCGGCCGCTTCCCTATGACCAACACGGCATGCCGCCCCCGTGACCGCATGCCGGTACGGCCCGCGCCGGGCGGGCGCGGGCCGTACGGGATGAGCGGGTCCTACTCGACCGTCACGCTCTTGGCGAGGTTGCGCGGGCGGTCGACGTCGCGCTCCAGGGCGACGGCGGCGTGGTAGGCGAACAGCTGCAGCGGGATCGTGAGCAGGATGGGGTCGAGCTCGACCTCGTTCTTGGGCACCACGATGCAGTCGTCGGCCGCCTCGGAGGTGCGGTGGCCGACCATGAGGATGCGCCCGTGCCGGGCCCGGATCTCGCCCAGCGTGGTGAGGTTCTTGTCCAGCAGCTCGTCGTCCGGGACGATCGCGACCGTCGGCAGCTCGGGGCTGATCAGCGCGAGCGGGCCGTGCTTGAGCTCGCTCGCCGGGTACGCCTCGGCGTGGACATAGGAGATCTCCTTGAGTTTCTGGGCGCCCTCGCGGGCCACCGGGTAGCCGCGCACCCGGCCGACGAACATCATGCCCGGCGAGTCGGCGTACTTCTTCGCCAGCTCCCTGATCCGGTCCTCCAGCGTGAGGATCTCCTTGATCTGCTCGGGCAGCCGGCGCAGGCCCTCGCAGATCCTGCGGCCGTCGGCCGGCGACAGGTCGCGTACGCGGCCGAGGTGCAGGGCGAGCAGCGCGAACGCCACGGCCGTGGAGGTGAACGCCTTGGTCGAGGCCACCGAGACCTCGGGACCGGCGTGCAGGTAGATGCCGCCGTCGGTCTCCCTGGCGATGGCGCTGCCGACGGTGTTGACGATGCCGAGCACCCGGCCGCCCTTGCGCTTGAGCTCCTGCACCGCCACGAGCGTGTCGTACGTCTCACCCGACTGGCTGATCGCGACGTACAGCGTGTCGGGCTCCACGACGGGGCTGCGGTAGCGGAACTCGGAGGCGGGCTCGGCGTCGGCGGGGATGCGGGCCAGCTCCTCGATGAGCTGCGCGCCCATCTGCCCCGAGTAGTACGCGGACCCACAGCCGATGATCTTCACGCGGCGGAAGGAACGGATCTCGCGGGCGTCCATGTTGAGGCCGCCGAGGTGGGCGATGTGGAACCGGTCGTCGATGCGGCCGCGCAGCGTGCGGGCGACCGTGTCGGGCTGCTCGGAGATCTCCTTGAGCAGGTAGTGCTCGTAGCCGCCGTTGTCGTAGTGCCCGGCGTCCCAGTCGACCGTGAACGGCTCCTTGGCCGTCTCCCTGGCGTCACTGGTGAACGTGTTGAACCCGTCGGCCTTGATGACCGCCAGCTCGCCGTCCTCCAGGTGGACGACCTGGCGCGTGTAGCGGATGAGCGCGGCGACGTCGGAGGCGGCGAACATCTCCTTCTCGCCGAGGCCGAGCACGATCGGGCTGCCGTTGCGGGCCACCACGATCTCGCCGGGGCGCTGCTCGTCGATCACGGCGATGCCGTACGTGCCGACCACGCTCTTCAGCGCCCGCAGCACGGCCTCCCGCAGCGACTCGGTCTCCTTGACCATCCGCCCGATGAGCTGCGAGAGCACCTCGCTGTCGGTCTCGCTCTCGAACTTCACGCCCTCGCCCTCCAGACGGCGGCGCAGCTCGTCGGCGTTCTCGATGATGCCGTTGTGCACGACGGCGATGCGCTGCTCCTGGTCGAGGTGCGGGTGCGCGTTCACGTCACTCGGCGCGCCGTGGGTGGCCCATCGGGTGTGCCCGATGCCGATCGTGCCCTTGAACTTGGCGGGCACCGCCGCCGCCAGGTCGGCGACCCGGCCCTTGACCTTGCGCGTCTTGAGGCTCTTGGCGTTCACGACGGCGAGGCCGGCCGAGTCGTAGCCCCGGTACTCCAGCCGCTGGAGACCTTCGAGCAGGATGGGCGCCGCATCCTTCGGCCCGACGTAAGCGACGATTCCGCACATAACCGCTCCTATCCGTAAACGATCCGCCGGAGCTGGCGCAGGGTCAGCTCCGGTGCCGCGACACGTCTTCCCGCGAGCTCGGCGGAGATTCTGGGGAAGATCTGGTCGTTGGTCAGCCCCCTCGACTTGAGTTCGCCGTGGCGGCGCCGCACGTACTCTTCCGCGGGCTCGCCGAAGTACGCCAGAACGTCGGCCACCACGCGGGCCGCCTCCCCCGGTCCCAGCGACGTGGTCCGGGTGAGGTGGCCGATCAGATCCTCGAAGGGATTCCGTGCCGTGGACACAGAGCAGGACCCTAACGCAGTGCTGATGCCGACTAACAAGTTTCCTGCCCGTTTTCGGGCAGGATCAGTCCAGAAGCTGCCCCAGCGGCATCTCGACGGTCGCCTCAGCCGTCCACCGCGATGTCGGCCACGCTGAAGGACATGACCTGGGGGTCGTCGAAGATGGGTAGCAGGTCCGCGGGCCACCCGCTGAGGACGAAGCCGTGCACGCCCTGGCCGGGGAGGGTCTTCAACTCGTCCAGGTTCAGTCCGAAGGCGGTCAGCGACTTCTCGTCGCCCGGCCCGAGCAGGGAGATCCAGGTCTCGAACTCCTTCGTGAGCGACGGCTCGGCGCCCGACGAGCACCAGGCGTCGAAGCCCCGGGAGTCGCAGTACTTGGAGCCGTCCCAGGAGAGGGGCTTTCCGTTCGGCCCGGTGGAGAACAGCAGCACGTCCGGTGTCCTGCCGATGAGCTTCACCACCTCGGGCTCGGAAAGCGGCTCGCGCAACCCGACGACCACCTCGGACCTGACAGACGGGCCGAGCGACCGAAGCACACGTCGCGCCTCCTGCCGTGCGTCCTCATCCTGAAGCGGGTCCGCGCCGAGCTTCACGAGCGCGGCCGTCAGGCTCCACCCGCTCAGGTTCCTCGAGACGTCCGCGGCGTCCTCGACGTCGTCGAGTCGCGTACTCCAACCCCCGTATTCCGAACCCGAGGAGGGCGCCGGCCGCCGGGGTTCGATGGTGGTCCAACCGTCACGAGAGCCGAAGCCCCTGGCTCCACCGGATTGGACCACGCGGTAGTCGGGATTGGTCACCGAAAGGAGGTTTCTCCAGACGGCGACCGCGTGCCCGTCATCCGAGTGCGCGGAGCACCCGTTGACCCCCACCACCGTCATCACCACCAGCCCGACGAGCAGCGTCCGCTTTTCTCGTATTCGCACCCGCTCATTCATTTCACACAACCTGCCCGCACGGAACGCGCCCCGAAGCACGGCCATTCGCCGCGGCATCTCGAGTGCGGTAGGCACCTCCATAGATGAGCGGGGAATATGGGCCGCTGCTCGACTGCGGCGGCCGGTCGGGCCGCACCCGGACCGGCCGCCCGCGAGGGGCTAGGGACACGACCTAGCGTCGGCGCATCAGCAGACGGCCCTGGCGGAAGCGCTCGCCTTCGAGAGGCTCACGCAGCATCCGCCCGATCTCGAGGAAATCCGCCTCGCGGGCCAGTTCGGCGAGGTCGTCGATCGGCCATCGGTACGCCGGCGCCGCCTTGTGGTCGAATTCCGTCACCGGATCGCCCTCGGACTCGAAGAAGCCGAGCAGGAGGACGCCGCCGGGGGCCAGGACGCGGCGGAACTCGGCGAAGTACGGCGGCAGTTCCCGCGGCGGGGTGTGGATGACCGAATACCAGGACAGGATGCCGCCCAGCTCGCCGTCGGCGAGGTCCAGCGCGTGCATGGACCCGACCTCGAAGCGCAGATCGGGATAGGCCTCACGGGCGAGCTCGATCATCCTGGGCGACAGGTCGACGCCGAAGGCGTCCAGTCCCAGGCCCCGCAGGTGCTCGGTCACATAGCCGGGGCCGCAGCCGAGTTCGGCCACGGGCCCGGCGCCGGCGGCCCGTACGGACTCCGCGAACGCGGCGAGCATCGCGCGGTCCAGCGGCAGGCGGTCGAGCGAGTCCCGGAAGAGCTCGGCGTAGAGGTCGGCGACGGCGTCGTACGCCTCCGCCGTCGCGGTGAGATAGGAAGCGGATTGGGTCACGGCGGGCGACTCTAGTCCCTCGGCTCACGCTCCGCGGATCACTGAAACGGCTCGCCCCGGTGGTCGCCGGCGACCGCTCGCCGGTAGCCGCGCCGGCGGGATACGAGCCGGCCCCGGGCGGATCAGGAGCCCCGATCCGCCCCTCGGCCGGTCGGTGCGCTGATCAGGTCGCCGGGGCCGCGGCGCGCAGGATTTTCATGAACTCGCGCATCCACGCCGGGTGGTCCGGCCAGGCCCGCCCGGTCACGAGGTTCTGGTCGACGTGGGCCTCGCTGTCGACCCACGTGCCGCCGCCGCTCTCGACGTCGGTCGCGCAGGCGGGGTACGCGCTGCTCTCCCGGCCCTTGAGCACTCCCGCCGCCGCGAGCACCAGCGGCCCGTGACAGAGCGCGGCGATCGGCTTCCCTGCGCCGGCGAAGTGGCGGACGATCTCCTGGACGTCCCGGTCGCCGCGGATGTACTCGGGGGCGCGCCCGCCCGGGATCACCAGCGCGGCGTACTCGTCGGGGTCCACGTCGGCGAAGGCCACGTCGGCCGCCCAGGTGTGGCCCGGCTTCTCGGTGTAGGTGTCGAAGCCCTCGACGAAGTCGTGCACCACGAACTGCAGCTTCTTGGCGGACGGCGCCGCGATGTGCGCCTCGTAGCCCTCCTCCAGAAGCCGCTGGTACGGATACATCACCTCCAGGTCCTCGGCCGCGTCACCGGTGACGATGAGCACCTTCGCCATGACGGAACCCCCTCCTGTGTACGGTCGCGGCCTCATCCTGCGCGCCGCCTCCGCGGCGGGTCAACGTCTCGCCCCACTTCGGTCACAGCCGCGAGTCCGCGTACGGAATCGGCGGCGGTTGGCACCGGCACCCCCGGGAATCCGCTAGAGTTGTTCACGCGTCGCCGGGGAAACCCGAGCGATGGCTGCGGAAGTGGCTCAGTGGTAGAGCATCACCTTGCCAAGGTGAGGGTCGCGGGTTCGAATCCCGTCTTCCGCTCGGAGCCCGGACCATATCCGGGCACGGACGATTAGCTCAGCGGGAGAGCGCTTCCCTGACACGGAAGAGGTCACTGGTTCAATCCCAGTATCGTCCACCACCGCTCGAAGGCCGGATCCGCGATCAGCGGATCCGGCCTTCGGCGTTCCGGGCCATTGAGGCCGTGAAGTGATCCGGCCCGGCCGGGTGATGAAAGAGGAGCCGTAGACCGGCGGGGTGATGGAAATGGAGCCGTGGACCGGCCGCCTCTCCGCTCCCGTGGAAGCCTCCACCTGTGGCGGCGCCGGCCGCTGACATGCGGCCGGCGCCGCCGGCGAAATCGCGGCAGCCCGATTCCCGGGACAAAACCTTTCCGCCGCCACCGGTACGGCCCCCGCCATTGAGCACCGGTGTCACGATGGGCGCGGCCGGCTCTGCCGGTTCCAGCACCGAGATAATCTTCTACCAATTGCCCCGTGCGTGCACAATCAATTTACGTCGGAAATCTTACGGCTCAGATCTAGATTTCTTCTTAATGACGGACTTTGTCGTCGTTTTCCGAACGCGGGACGGCGAGCACCTGTGGCGCGGCCTGGCTCATCCGGGTACGCAGCCAGAGCAGGTGGACGGCCGTCTCGGGGGCGCAGTGGCGGGTCAGGTCGAGCAGGTCGTCGTCCCTGAGCCCGCGGGCGGCCTGTGCGAGCACGCTCCAGGACAGGTCGCACTCCGTCGCGAGGAGATACAGCCCGTGCAGGTCCCGCAGCAGCACGAGGCCGCCGCCGTCCCCACCGCCCCGCCCCGGTGTCACACGCGGGCGCCGCGCCGTTCCGGGGTCCGCGCCCTCGACGCCCGCCCGCTCCCGTTCCGCGGCCGCGCGGACGACCCGCTGGAGGTCGGCCGTCTCCAGACCCGCGGCATCGAACCCCCCCGCGTCGAACCCTCCGCCGTCGAGAGCCCCGGCGTCGAAACTCGCGGTCTCCAGGCGCGGCGCCTCGAAGCCCGGCGGCCTCAGCCCCGCCGTCCTCGTCTCGGCCCCCAACGCACGCGGGTCGCGCGGTCCGCCGGAACGGTACCGCCGCAGGAAGGGCTTCAGCCGCTCGGCGTGATCGCGGCACTGCGCGGCCAGCCGCTCGCACACGCCGCACAGGTCGGGCTCGCGGGGATGGCCGCGCCGCAGGGCGCGGAACCCCGACGACAGCTCGTGCTGCGTGCGGGAGAGCGTCTCCAGGTAGCGCGCCAGATGCTCGCTCACGGAGCGCCCCACCCGCGGGCCGCGTCCCCCCCAGCGGTGCGTGTGCGCGCAGGGACCATCTCTCGTCGCTTCCTTCCGGTAGGCCGACCCACCTCGTCTCCGGCGAATGCGGACGTCAGACCTCCTCGTACCGCTCCGGCGCCTCCCCTCCTCCCGCTGCGGCCGTCACCTCGGGCCGCACGGCCGCACCGCGGCCGAGGTGCGCGGCGGCGGAGCAGAGGCCCTCGTCCAAAGAGGCGTCCCCGCGCCGCCCGGCCTTCAACAGCCGGACCGCCACGGCCGTGCGCAGCGGCCGGCGGGACACCGCGTCCCAGGCGGTGAGCGTGAGCTCCTCCGCCGCCCGTGTCACGGCCTCGCCCTGCCCGTCGAGCACCAGGACCACGGCTCCGGGGCGTCCGCCCGACAGGCGCGCGACGGCCTCCAGCACGCCCAGGCGCGACTCGACCCGGACGAGGTCGCCGTCCTCGACGCCGAGCACCGCGGCGTCGCCGGGATGGACCTCCAGACACGGCTCGGGCACGGCGTCCCCGAGCCGCGCCAGCCGGACGGGAAAGCGGCGCGGCGCCCGGCGTGTGGTGAGGACCAGGGGGTGCTGGTCGTCGGCGACCTCCGGGGACGGCTCGAACTCGGCGGCGTGGAGGAAGGCCCGTCCCCCGGGGTCCCCGGTGCGGTACCGCTCCTCGCCGTACTCGGCCCCCGTGGCGAGATCGGCCCCGAACGTCTGGCAGTGCCCGGGGCTGGTGGCGAAGCGCCCTCCGGCGTACAGGCGCTCGACGCCGTGGGAGCTGGAGGGCGCGCAGGGCCACTGGATGCCGCCGGCCCGCAGCCGCTCGTAGGTGATCCCGGTGTGGTCGCACGGACGGCCCCTGGTGCACGCCTTCCACGCCTCGAACGCCGACTCGGCGTCCGTCCAGTGCACGAGCGGCCGGCCGTCCCGGTCGCGCAGGTCCATCCGCCGCGCGTAGTCGAGCAGGATGCCGAGGTCCGTCCTGGCCTCCCCCGGAGGTTCGACCGCCTTCTCGCACAGGTGCACCGTGCGGTCGGCGCCCGTGACGGTGCCGGTCCTCTCGCCCCAGGCCGCCGCCGGGAGCACCACGTCGGCCAGCCGCGCGGTCTCGGTCAGGTACGGATCCTGGACGACGACGAACAGGTCCTCCCGGCCGAGGATCCGGTCGAGACCGGGCGTCGTGGCCGCCGGATCGGACGCGGTGATCCACAGCAGCCCGACCGACCCCTCCTCGGCGTACCTGAGGATCTGGCCGGCGTGCGTGGCGGGCCCCCAGTGCGGGATGACGGCGGGGTCGACGTTCCACAGGTCCGCCAGCTCGCGCACGTGCCCCGTGTCGGCCCAGTTGCGCAGTCCGGGCAGGTCCGCGGCCGAGCCCGCCTCCAGCGCATCGCACCCGGGCCCGCCGAGCTGGAACAGCCCGGCCCCCGGACGGCCGAGCATGCCGCGCAGCAGGTGGACGTTGTTGACCTGGCAGGCAGCGGCGGTGGCCTGGTTGGAGCCCAGGAAGTCCTGGCCCACCGTCGACACCAGCCGCTCGGCCGCGCCCAGGATCTCGGCGGCCTGCTCGATGAGCGCGACCGGCACCCCGCAGATCTCCGCCGCCCGTTTGGCGGGGTACGCCTCGACGACCCGCCACAGGCGCTCGAAGCCGACGGTGTGCGCGGCGACGTACGCCGCGTCGTGCCAGCCGCCCGCGATCAGTTCGTGCAGCAGCCCGTTGAGCAGCGCCACGTTGGTGCCGGGACGTACGGCGAGGTGGACGTCGGCCTCCCCGGCGGCCGCCGTTCCCTCGGGCCCGACCACGATCATGGCGGGCGGCCCGGGCCCGAGCCGCCGGTCGAGCATCCGCTCCCACAGCACGGGATGGGAGGCGGTGCAGTCGTGCCCCCACAGCGCGAGCGCGTCGCAGTGGTCCACGTCGGTGTAGGAGCCGGGCTGTCCGTCGGCGCCGAAGCTCGCCGCGAGCGCGGCCGCGGCGGCCGCCGCGCCCCAGCGGGTGTCGCCGTCCATGTGCGGGGTGCCGATCCCCGCCTTGCCGATGACGGCGAGGGTGTAGTGCTCCTCCAGGAACAGCCGTGTGCCCGTGTGGAAGGCGAGACGGCCCCAGCCACCGGGGCGGGCGAGCAGCTCCCTCGACCTCGCGACCACGCGGTCCATCGCGGTCTCCCACGTGGCCTCGACCAGCCTCCCGTCTTCACGAACCAACGGGCGGGTCAGGCGTTCCGCGCGCGGCTGCCAGGCGTGCCACTCCCGGGGGTCGAGCCTGCCGTGGTTGACGCGGTCGCCGGCCCGGCCGCGTACGCCGGCCACCCGGCCGCCGCGTACCGCCAGGTCGATGGCGTCACCGCCCCAGCCCGCCGCCGATACGGCGCGGACCCAGTGCTCGACCTGCTGCTCGGCGAGGCCGTCCTCCAGGAACACGTCCACGCGCACCGGCCAGGGGCTGCCGAGACGGATGACCGAAGGGAGCGCGTCGCGCATGTGGCTCGGCAGGGCCGCCGCCAGCCGCTCCACCGCGTCGGGAGGTCCGTACGGCGTGCGCCGTCCCCTGGGATCGGCGATCCGGTCCAGCACCTGGCACCTCCGCGGTGGCGATGTGTGAACGACGCGTCCCGTACCCGGTGCCGTGCTCCCCCGATCCCGGAATCGCCCGAACTGACCGGTTCCTTTTCGAATACTTTCCAGAAGGGGTTAATGCCGAGCTGCCGCCCCTGTACGCTCTGTTGATCTGTAAAGTGCATTTACTGGGAGTTGTCCGCGCGGCTGGTGAGGGGCGGCCCGCGTATTCGCGTGTGGGGTGCGGATGGATGGACGCGCGGCCGGGCCGGTCGTCTCGGGCACTGCCGCGCCGCTCGTCGGACGACAGGACGCGCTGACCGCGCTGAGAGGCGCGATGGCCGCGAGCCGGCGGGACGGGTTCCAGTTCCTCGCGCTGGTCGGCGAGCCGGGTGCGGGCAAGACGCGGCTGCTCGGCGAGCTGATGGCGATGGCGGGCCGGGACGGCTTCACCTCGCTGTGGGGACGCGCCGCGGAATACGAGCAGATACTGCCCTACAGCGCCCTGGTGGACGCGCTCGACGACCACCTCGACGCCCGCCGCGACGAGGTCACCCGGGCCGTGGGGACCGGGCAGGCCGCCCTGCTGTCCGGCGTCTTCCCCGGGCTGGCCTCCGGCGGCGGCCCGCCGGGGGACGAACCGGCCCTGGCCGACGACCGCAGCGGCCTGGCCCGCTACCGGCTCTACCGGGCCGTACGTCACCTCGTGGGCGCGCTGGCCGGGCCTTCCGGCTTGCTGCTGGTCCTCGACGACGTCCACTGGGCCGACGACGGCACGATGGAGTTCCTCGACCACGTCGTGCGTCATCCGCCCGCCGGGCCGGTGCTGATGGCCGTGGCCTACCGTCCGGCCCAGGCCGCCCCGCGCGTCGCCAGGCTGGCCGCGGCGGCGGGCCCGCGCGGGCACGAGCTCGCGGTCGGCCCGCTCAGCGCGGCGGAGGTCCGGCAGTTCCTCGGCCCCGGCGTCAGCCGCGGGCGGGGCACGGCGCTGTACGAGGCCAGCGGGGGCAACCCGTTCTACCTCGAGGCGCTGGCCCGGATGGGCGGCACCGACGTGACCGAGCTGCCGCCGACCATGCTCGCGGCCCTCCAGGTCGAGCTGGGCGACCTGTCCCCAGGGGCGCTGCTGGTGGCCCAGGCGGCCGCCGTGGCCGCCGACGAGTTCGAGCCCGCCATCGCCGCCGTGGCCGCCGAGGTGCCGCCGGAGGCCACGCTCGCCGCGCTGGACGAGCTGGTCGAGCGTGACATCGTCCGCAGCGCGGGCGGGCGGTTCCGCTTCCGCCACCCCCTCGTGCGCCGCGCGGTCTACGAGTCCGCGGCGGCGGGCTGGCGCCTGGGCGCGCACGCGCGGATCGTGGCCCACCTGGCGGGGCTGGGGGCTCCCGCGACGGTGCAGGCCCACCACGTCGAGCACTCCGGGTCGTTCGGCGACCAGCGGGCGGTGGAGGTGCTGGTGGCGGCGGCCCGCGCGGTCACGGCGCACGCGCCGGCCACCTCGGCGCACTGGCTGCAGGCGGCGCTGCGGCTCATGCCGGACGACGCCGCCGCCCGGGAGGGCCGGCTCGCCCTGATGATGGAGCTGAGCTGGGCGCAGGGCATCAGCGGCAGGCTGGCCGAGGGCCGCGACACCGCCCGCGAGCTGCTGCGCATGCTGCCCGAGGACGACTATCCCCGCCGGGGCCGGGCGGCCCGCGTGTGCGCGCTGATGGAGCGCCAGCTCGACCGCCCGCACGAGGCGCGGGCGCTGCTGCTCGACGAGCTGAGCCGGATGCCCAACCCGCGGGCGGCCGCCGCCGTGCCGATGCGGATGCGCCTGGTCGCCGAGAGCATGATGCGGGTGGACTTCCGGGCCGCGCAGGCCGTGCTCGACCTGATGCCCGACAACGCCGACGACTGGGAGCCCGGCCTCGCGGTCGCGGTCGCGGCGCTGCGCCCGATGCCGGCCCTGGCCGCCGGCCGTACGGACGACGCGCTGCGCTACGCCGAGATCGCCGGCAAGCTGCTCGCGGACGCGCCGGACGAGCATCTGTCCGAATGGCTGGACGCCATCGCCTGGCTGTGCTGGGCCGAGTCCCACCTCGGCCGGTACGGCGAGGCGCTGCGGCACTTCGACCGGGCGGCGGCCGTCGCCCGCTCGACCGGCCAGAGCTACATCCTGACCAACCTCCTGGCGGGCCGGGCCAAGACGCTGGTGGCGATGGGACGCCTGGCGGAGGCCGCGGCCACCGCCGAGGAGTCCGTCGAGGGGGCGCGGCTGCTCGACTCCGGCCAGCAGCTCGTCTTCGCGCTCACCCAGGTCTGCCTGGTCGAGTCGTGGAGCGGCGACGACGACGCGGCGCTGCGGGCCGGCGAGGAGGCCGTGCACCGCGGTGTCGGGGCGGGCGAGACCTGGGAGGCCACGGCCCGCTACGCGCGCGGGCAGGCCCTGGTCAACGCCGGCAGGTACGCCGAGGGAGTCGAGGCGGTGCTGGACGCGTGCAACCGGTTCGAGTCGCCGCGTCTGGACCCGGGGACGCTGCTCCAGGCGTGCGAGACGCTCGCCTACGCGGACGCCTCCCTGGAAACGAGCACGGGGACGGGGACGGACGCGGAGGCGTCCGCGCGCGCGGCGCGGTGGGCGGCGCTCGCCGCCCGGCTGGAGGACCCGCGCCTGCCTGCGTACTGCGGTTTCGCCGCGCTCGCCCGCGCGCACGCGCTGTCCCGCCGGGATCCGGGCGCGGCGGCCGCGGCCGCCGAGGAGGCGGCCGGCCAGCTGGGCTCGGGCGAGCGGCGGCTCGACGCGGGCCGGGCGCTGCTCACCGCCGGGCTCGCGCGCCTCGGGACGCCGGACGGCCGCACCCGTGCCCGGGAGCACCTGCGGGCGGCGGCGGAGATCTTCGACTCCTGCGGCGCCCGCGCGCTCAAGGCGCGCACGGAGCGGGAGCTTCGCCGTCTCGGCGTACGGGTGGGCGGCGGCGCGACCACCGTCGCGGGCGGGGACGCGCCCCGGTTCGGGCTGTCGCCCCGGGAGCTGGAGGTGGCGCTGCTCGTCGCCGAGGGGCTGACCAACCAGCAGGTCGCCGAGCGGCTCTTCCTCAGCGTCCGTACGGTGGAGACGCACCTGTCGCGGATCTTCGCCAAGCTGGAGGTCACCTCCCGGGTCGGCGTGGCGACCGCCCTCAAGCGGTGATTCCCGACAAGTACGGGTTTTCCACGATGCCGCCGGTACGTGGCGGCCTGCGATCGTATCTCCGGCAGAAAGGCGATCGCATGGGACACCGCATACCCCGGTTCACGCTCGACGGCGTGGGGAACGCCGAGGTCACGGTCCATCCGTTCGCCACCGAGGACGAGCTGGGGTTACAGCTCACCCGGTTCCGCCGGGACGACGCGCCGGCGCAGGGGGCGCCGGACGACGTCGTGCTGCTCGTGCACGGCCTGACCTCGTCGAGCGACATGTTCGTCATGCCGGAGCACCCGAACCTGGTCAGGTTCCTGCACGACAGCGGGTTCGGCGACGTGTGGGCGCTGGACTTCCGGATGAGCAACAGGTTTCCGTACGCCATGGAGACCCGCAGGGACACGCTGGACGACATCGCCCAGTACGACCACCCGGCAGCACTGCGCGAGATCCGCCGCCACGTGGGGGCGCGGCGGATCCACGTGGTGGCCCACTGCCTGGGGTCGGTGACCTTCCATATGAGCCTGTTCTCCGGGACCGTGAGCGGGATCGCCAGCGTGGTCGCCAACAGCGTCGCGCTGACGCCCCGGGTCCACCCCTGGGCCCGGCTCAAGCTCACCTTCGGTCCGGCGCTGCTGGAGTACGGCACGGGCCTGTCGTACCTGGACCCCCGGTTCAGGTACGCGCCCCCGCTGACGCGGCGGTGGTTGCTGGCCCGCGCCGTCTCCTTCCTCCATCCCGAGTGCCGGGAGGCGGCCTGCCACATGCAGAGCTTCATGTGGGGCAGCGGCAGGCCCGCGATGTACCGCCACCGCAACCTGGCGCGGACGACGCATGTGCACGAGCGGCTCGCCGACCTCAACGGCGCCTGCGACCTGCACTACTACCGGCACGTGCGGAAGATGGTGGCGGCCGGGCGGGCGGTGAAGTCCGACACCGGCGACCCGCGGTACGCCGCGTTGCCCGACGACTACCTGGTCAACGCGGCCGACGTCGACACGCCGATCCTGTTCCTGACCGGCGACCGCAACGACGTCTTCACCGACTCGAACATCGTCTGCCACCGCGTGCTGTCGAAGACGGCGCCGGGACGGCACGAGCTGCGGATCCTGCCCGGTTACGGGCACATCGACCCCCTGATCGGGGCGAACGCGCACCGGGACGTCTTCCCGCACATCCTCGACTTCCTGAAGCGACACAGCGGTCGCTGAAGCGGCACTGAGAGACCTCATTCATGGAACATGTCGACGCGGTCGTGGTCGGTTCGGGTTTCGGCGGCGCGGTCGCCGCCTACCGCCTCGCCGAGGCGGGGCTGTCGGTGGTCGTCCTGGAGCGGGGCAGGGCGTACGCACCGGGGGATTTCCCGCGCGGCCCGGCACAGCTCGGCCGCGCCTTCTGGGACCCGGTCGAGGGCCTGTACGGGATGTACGACATCTGGAGCTTCTCCGACTGCGACTCGGTGGTGGCCAGCGGCCTCGGCGGCGGCTCGCTCATCTACGCCAACGTCATGCTGCGCAAGGACGAGGACTGGTTCGTCCACGAGCAGGCGCTGCCCGGCGGCGGCTACGAGTCGTGGCCGGTGACCAGGGCCGACCTCGATCCGCACTACGACGCGGTCGAGCGCATGATCGGCGTGGCGCCGTACCCGCTCAGCCATCCCGGCTTCGACGGCACGCTGAAGACCCTCGCCATGCGGGACGCGGCGGCCGAGCTGGGCCTCGACTGGCGGCTTCCGCCGCTGGCCGTCAGCTTCGCGCCGTCGCCGGACGCGGAGCCCTGTCAGGGCGTGCCGGTCGCCGCCGCGGCGTACGGCAACCTGCACGGCGTGCCGCGCCGTACGTGCCGGTTGTGCGGCGAGTGCGACATCGGCTGCAACGACGGCGCGAAGAACAGCCTCGACCACACCTACCTGTCGGCCGCCCGGCACCACGGCGCGGACCTGCGCGCGCTGCACGAGGTGCGGCGCGTCCGGCCGCGGGTGGGCGGCGGCTACGACGTGCAGTACGTCGAGCACATGCCGCGGGGGGACGACATGGGCGAGGACGGCGACGGGCCGCCCCGGTGGACCGGGCCGCACACGATCAGCTGCGACCGGCTCGTCCTGGCCGCCGGCACGTACGGCACGTCGTACCTGCTGCTGAAGAACCGGGCGGCCTTCCCCGGCCTGAGCTCGGCCCTCGGCACGCGCTTCTGCGGCAACGGGGACATGCTGGCGTTCCTGCTGCGGGCCACCGACCGGAGCAGGACCCGGCCCATCCGGGCGAGCCGCGGCCCGGTCATCACCAGCGCGATCCGGCTCGACGACGGCGCGGACGGGCGCGGCGCCTACATCGAGGACGGCGGCTATCCCGAGTTCGTCGACTACCTGGCCGAGGGCGCGGCCATGGGACCCGGCCGCGTCGCGCGGTTCCTGCTGCGGCGGCTGCGCAACATCGTCACCCACGACACCAACCTGTCGGCGGAGATGGCCGACCTGATCGGCCGGGGCGAGCTGTCGGGCACCTCGCTGCCGCTGCTCGGCATGGGCCGCGACGTCCCCGACGGGAGGCTGCGCCTGCGTGACGGCCGCCTCGACGTGGAGTGGACGGCCGAGACGAGCGAGGACTACTTCGACCGGGTGCGTGCCATCATGCGCAGGATCGGCGACGTGCTCGGCGCGGAGTACGCCGACAGCCCGCCCTGGTGGCGCAGGCGGGTCATGACCGTGCATCCGCTGGGCGGCGCGCCGATGGGCCTCCATCCGGGCGAGGGGGTGTGCGACGCGTACGGGGAGGTCTTCGGGTTCCCCGGGCTGTACGTCGCGGACGGCGCGGCCCTTCCCGGGCCGGTCGGCGCCAACCCGTCGCTGACGATCGCCGCGCTCGCCGACCGCATGTGCACCCGGATCCTGGAGAGCCGCGCGTCCGTCACCGCGCCCGTGGCGGAGCCGTCCCCGATCGAGGCGGAGGCCGTGCCGGTGGGGGCGGCGGCCCGGCCGGCGGCGGACGCCCCCGAAGCGACGGCCGCCGCCGCGGAGGGCCCGCGTGCATTCGCGGCGGGCCCGCAGGACGAGCCGAGCGTGTTCGAGGGCCGCACCTCGCTGTGGTTCGTGGAGGAGATGCGGGGGCTTCTGCTGCCCGGCCCGCCCGGCCTCCCGGCCCGTGGGAGTGCGGCCGGAGGCTTCCCGTTCGCCTTCCGCCTCACCATCACGATCGACGACATCGAGCGTTTCCTCACCGAGCCCGAGCACGAGGCCAGGGCGGAGGGCTGGATCGAGGCCGACCTGTGCGGCGGCAGGCGCCCCCTCGCCCGGGGATCGTTCAACCTGTTCGTCCCGGGGGAGACGGCCGGGCAGCGGTGCATGCGCTACCGCCTGCACTTCTACGACGCCGAGGGCCGCCCCCGGACGCTTGCCGGGCACAAGGAGATCCAGCCGGGCGCGCCGACCCGCCTGTGGCTGGACACCTCCACCCTGCACGCCCGCCTGCTGGAGGGACACGTCGAGGAGGACGGGGACGAGCGGGCGGCCGTGGTCGCCGCGGGGGCGTTGCGCATCCTGCCGTCCGACCTCGTGCGGATGCTCACGACGTTCCGCACGGCCGGCCCGGCCGGCGCGGCGGCCGTGGCCCGCTTCTGCCGGTTCTTCCTCGGCGAGCTGTGGGAGGTCTACGGCCCGGGCTGATGTCTAGGCCCAGGGGTCGTAGTCGGCCTCCAGCGGTTCCTGGCCGGGCCGGTCGGGCTCGGGGACGTGCTGGAGGTTGACCCGGATCCTCGTCCACACGGAGCTGCGCCCCCGCATGGAGTCGACCAGGACGTCGGCCGGCCGCAGGAGCCGGGCCACCTCGGGGTGGCGGGCCTTCCACCGCTCGAGCCCGGCCATCGCCTCCTCGCGCGTGGCCGCCCTGGCGATCTCGACGAGCGGCATGACCGGCTGACGCCGCCCCTGCCTGGGCGGGGCCGCCGGCTTGTCCGGCCGGGGGCCCTGGGCCTCCGCCAGCTCCAGCAGGGCGTCCAGGGAGCCCGCCCGCTCGTCCATCCCGGCCCACGGGTCGCCCACTTCGGCGTACCGGTCGGGCAGCGACGCGAGGGTGAAGTCCTCCGGCCGGCACCCGGGCACCTCGTCCCAGGTCAGCGGGGCCGAGACGAGGCCGGTCGGCCGCACGGAGTAGGCGGAGGCCACGGTGTGGTCGCGGGCGTTCTGGTTGTAGTCCACGAAGACGCCCTGCCGTTCCTCCTTCCACCACCGGCTGGTGGCGACGTCCGGCTCCCGGCGCTCGACCTCCCTGGCCACCGCCTCGGCGGCCCGCCGTACCTCGCGGAAGGTCCACCGCGGTTCGATGCGGGCGTAGACGTGGAACCCGCGCGAGCCAGACGTCTTGGGCCAGGCGGTCAGACCGTGCTCCTCCAGCACGTCGCGGGCGACCAGGGCGACCCGGACGATCTGCTCCCAGCCGACGCCGGGCACGGGGTCGAGGTCGATCCGCAGCTCGTCCGGGTGGTCGAGGTCCTCGGCCCGTACGGGATGGGGGTTGAGGTCGACGCAGCCCAGGTTCACGGTCCACAGCAGGCAGGCGAGGTCTCGGATCACCACCTCGTCCGCCGTCCGGCCGGAGGGGTAGCTCAGCTCGACGACCTCCACCCACTCGGGGCGCTTGGCGGGCGCGCGCTTCTGGAAGAACGCCTCCTTGCCGACGCCGTGCACGAAGCGCTTGAGTATCACCGGCCGGTCGGCCACGCCGCGCACCGCTCCATCGGCGACCACCCGGTAGTAGGAGATCAGGTCGAGCTTCGTGTGCCCGGTCCGCGGGAAGACCACGCGGTCCGGATTCGTGATCTTCACGATCCTGCCGTCGAGCTCCAGCGTCATGCCGCCACACTACGTCCCGGCGCCGGCCCGGCCCGGTTCACGGCTCGATCTGCCGGGTGATGGACGGGTCGGTGATCTGCGTGTCGGCGGCCGGCAGGAGGGCCTTGGACACGATGACCGACAGCATCCCGTCCTCCTCGAAGGGAAGGAACGGTCGTCGCGGAAGATCACTGATGCCGTCGGATGACTCGTTCCTGTACGTCGGTCGGTGGTGCGTTCATACCAGCGATCAACGACAGATCCGGCCGCTGACATTTGTGGGCGGACACTCTAAGATCGCCGCCCATACCGAGGTTCGCATCGCCTGAGGAACGGCTCGGTGACCCGAAAGGCAGGCGCACGCCCATGATCTCCGACAGACGATCCGCGTCGGCCGTGGAAGGTCTCATCTCGTTACCGCTGGAACCTCTGCTCACCAGGGACTACGAGACCGATCCCGCGCCCGTCCACGAGCGCCTGCGCGCGATGTACGGCCCGGTGGCCCCGGTCGACGTCCTCGGTGTGCCCGTCTGGCTCGCGATCGGCTACGACGAGGTGCTGCACGTCATGCAGAACCCGGGCGACCTGTGGAGCAAGCGCGTGGACAACTGGCGGGCGTACGCGGAGGGGCGCGTTCCCGCCGACTGGCCGCTGCTCGCCCTCCTGCAGGCCGACAACTCGGGTTTCCACGACGGGGAGAGGCACCGGAGCCTGCGCGGCGCCTGGAACGCGGGGCTCCGGCCGTTCCAGGAGCCCGGGAGCGGGCAGGCGCAGCGGCTGGAACGCGCCATGCTGCGGTTCTGCGACGACCTCATCGACGTGATGGCGGAGGGCGGGCCCTTCGGATGGGCGGACCTCGTCACCCAGTACGGGCGGCCGTTCCCGTTGCTCGTCGCCAACCACCTGCTCGGCGTCACCATCGAGCGAGGCGAGGAAATGGTGATGGACCAGTGGCGCCTGCTGGACGGCCCCGACTCCGCCGGGGCGTACCGGCGGCTCTTCGCCGCCCTCCACGAACTGGCAACGGCCAAGCGGCACCAGCGGGGCGACGACCTGCCGTCGTACATGTCCGAGGCGAATCCGGACCTCACCGACGAGGAACTGGCCCGCGAGCTGTTCATGCTGTCCGGCTTCCTCGACTTCACCGGCAGCCTGATCTGCAACGTCATCGTCGAGGTGGTCACCAACCCCCGGATGCGGGAGACCGTGTCTGTCGGCGCGATCGAGGAGACCGTCAACCGCGTCGCCCTGCTCAACCCGGCGCTGGCCAACGTGACCTTCCGCTACGCCAGGACGGACCTGAGACTGGGCCGCTTCACCATCGCGGCCGGCGACCCGGTGATGCTGTCCATCGCGGGCGCCCACACCGACCCGCGGTTCACCGCCGCGCTCCGGGACACCGTCCGCAGCACCCGCGCCCACCTCGCGTGGGGCGCGGGCCCGCACAGGTGCCCGAGCCAGCGGTTGGCCACCCAGATGGTCACGATCGCCGTACGCCGGCTGCTCGACCGGTTCTCCACGCTCGAACTCGCGGCTCCGCGCGACGAGCTCGCCTGGCGCCCCTCCCCCTTCATCCGCACGCCGCTCTCCCTGCACGTGCGCTACCAGCTCAACCCGACCTTCGCCGCCGCGCCCTGGCCGGGGCCGGAGGCCGGCGCCGAGCCGTCGCCCGCCGCCGAGGACGGCGGCGACTGGCGCCCGAGGTCCGGCCTCCGGGCGTTCCTGCGCAAACTGCGCCGCACGCAGTGATCGAAGCCGTAGGACCGCAGCGGTCCTACGGCGGCCCGCGCTCCGGCCGGACCATTCCGGCTCCCGATCGACGTGACCGTACCGGTCACGCGAACCAGGCGATCGCCTGCCCGTGCGACCGGGTGTAGGCGAGCGGAGTCCCGTCCAGCGCGAGGACGTTCAACAGCGCCGTGCCCGGCGGCCGCGGCAGCCCGGCGTACGCGAGCACGTCCGGGGCCTCGTTCGCGATCCAGTGCCCCGGCAGCCCGCGGGCCAGCTCGGCGAACGCCTGCCGCCTCGGCGCCGGCACCTGGTACAGGACCGAGGTGTGGAACACCACCGGCGTCGCGCCCCGCGGCGCCCGCGCGGCCAGCGCCGCCAGGTCGTCCACCAGGTCGCCGCGCACGAGCAGCGGCGGCTCGGCCGCGGCGACGGACGCCGCGGCCCGCAGCCGGGCCCGGCGGTGCACGTGTTCCGGCCAGATGAGGGCGTCGAGCCACGCGACGTCCGCGGGATCGGTCACGTCGAGCGGGTTCAGGTCGAGCCCGGCCCGCCATACGACCCGGGGTAGGCGGGCCGGCGGCGCCACCCCGGTCGCGGCACAGTCCAGGACCGGTTCGCCGGACCCGACCAGGTGCTCGCCGTAGCGGTAGGCGTACCGGTCGGGATAGAGACACAGCCCGGCCGAGGCCCCGACCTCCAGCAGGGCGAGCGGCTGCGGCAGCGCGGCGAGCACCGGCAGCAGCACCGCGCACCGCCCGGGCTCGTTCGTCTGTACGGACCGGGTGCGCATCTCCGCTTCGACCGCCGGCCAGTTCCCCAGGACGTGGTCACGGAACGCGGCGGGGTCCTCGACCGGGCCGCCGAGGAACCGTACGACGCCGAACAGCAGGTTCGGCTGCCGCTTCGCCGGCGGGAGCGCGCCGAGCAGCGCGAGCATCTCGCGGTCGCGGGAGACCGCGAGCGCCAGGCGCTCGTACGCCCGTGACACGCCGCGCGCCTCCCGAGCGGCGAATCCGGCGTAGATCTCGCTGGTCGTCATGTCCCTATGATCGCCTCGCGCCGCCTCCCGCGCTTCGGCCGGACGCCCGCCCCGGCTCGCTCAGTCGCGGGGAGACCGGGGAGACCGGGGCGGGCAGGGCGGGCAGGGCCCGGTCAGGCGAGGCCGGCGGCGCGCAGGGCCTCGCCGAAGGCGGCGCGGTTGGCCCGCTGGTCGGCGACGGCCCGATCGAGGGCCTCGGTGTCGGCGGCGCGGAAGGCCGGGACGTCCTGCTCGACGACGATCCAGCCCTCGTAACCCGACCGCCACAGCTCGGCCAGCACGGCGGGCAGGTCCAGGTCGCCCCGCCCGAGCGACGGGAAGCCGCCCGCCGCGACCAGGTCCCACAGGTCGCCGCCCCTCGCGCGGACCCGGGCGAGGATGTCCCGGGAGGCGTCCTTGACGTGCACCTGCCGGATGCGCGGGGACCACTCGCGGATGGCCGCCACGGGGTTGCCCCCGGCCAGCCACAGGTGCCCGGTGTCCAGGCACAGCGAGACGTCGGTCAGCTCGAGCAGCCGCTCGATCTCCTCCGGGGTTTCCACGTCGGTGCCCAGGTGGTGGTGGAAGACGGGTTCCAGGCCGCGGTCGCGGCAGCGGGCCGCCGCCTGCCCGACGCGCGCGGCGTACGCGGGCCACTCGCCGTCGGGCAGGGACAGCCGGGTGTCGGGGGGCATGCCGGGACGGGCGAACCGTTCGGGCCGGTCCGGGCACGCGAGCGTGGGCCGCGGCGCGAACCGCGGGTCGGCCGTCCACGCCTCCCCCGCCGCCCGCCCGTCCCGTTCGCCTCCCGAGCCGTCGGACCCGGCGCCACACATCGCGTCGCGGACGGCGGCGAACACGTCGAGGGCGGCGTCGAGGGCGGCCAGGTCCTCGCGGAAGCCGTCCGGGTCGCCGTAGCGGAGGTCCACCCACCCGCCCGCGAGCCCGAGACCGTGCTCCGCGAGAAGGGCGGGCAGGCTCCGCGCCGTCCCCAGGTAGCCGATCGGCCCGGAGTCGGTGCCGTCGTACCCGGCTTCGCGCATCGTCGCGAGCATCTCGCCCGGCCGCAGCGGCGCGCCGCCGGCGCGGTAGACGCCGAAGTTGACGGGCGCGCTCGCCACCCGCACCGCCCAGGAGTCCGCCCGCGCCGTCATGATCCGCTGAGATAGCGCTCGGCCAGCTCGCAGCTGCCCAGGGTGTAACCGGCCCCGAGTTCCCCGGCGATGTCGGCGGCCGAATGGGAGCCGATCCACGCGACGAGGAGAAGGCGGCGGAACATGATGAACGTCCAGATCTCGGCCTCGTCCTCCTTCGGCAGGTCGAGCACGGACCGGTAGCCGCGCACCCACGCCTCCGCCATGTGCGGCACCTCGGGACGGTGCTCGATGAAGCTCAGGGCGGCGCCGAGGTCGTAGAGGTACCAGCCGAGGCCGCAGTCGTCGAAGTCGATGACGCCGATCCCCGCCTCGCCGTCCACGAGCAGGTTGGCCAGGCGCAGGTCGGCGTGGATGAGCCCGTACCGGTCCGGGCCCTTGCCGAACCGCTCCAGCCTGCGGCGCAGCTCGGCCTCCAGCCGGGCGAGCACGGCGCGCGCCTCCTTGTCCACGCCCAGGCCGTCCTGCCACCTGCCCCACCGGGGCGCCGGGCCGAAGGCGGCGTCCAGGTCCCAGTGGAACCGGGTGAAGGAGGGAGGACTCGCCCAGGCGCGGGCGTGGCGGTGCATGCGGGCGGTCAGCGCGCCCAGCCGCTCGAACTCCTCCACCAGCCGGTCCTCGGCCGGCTCGGCGCCGGGCAGGAACTCGAACATCACGCAGTGGCGGGGCTCGAAGCCGGGGTCCTCCACCGTGACGACCCGCGACCCGTCGCGCGCCGGCAGCACGCGGGGGGTGACGACGCCCGCCTCGTCGCGCAGCGCCTCCAGCCAGGCGAGCTCGCTGGCGATGGCCTCCGGCGGGTGGTAGCCGAGCCGGTGGACCCGCAGGATCGCCGTCGTGCCACCGTCGTCGACCTTGAAGGTGGCGTTCTCCGACACGTTGAGCAACGTCACGGCGGCGTCCGGGGACAGACCGTACCGCTCCGAGGCGCGGTGGGCGACCCCCACGACGCGGGTGAGGACGTCGTCGCCCCCGGACAGGTCGTGGACCTGCATGCGCTCTCCCATCGGATCCCGTGAAAGGTGTCCTTCAGATCTTCTCTCGTGATCCTGGAGATCGTTACGTGAGAGAACGGGCGGAAAACGCGTTTGCGGCCCGGGACTGTTTCCGTACACTCGCCAATGATCACGCGCGCCGCCACCGCGACGCGCGCCCTGACCGAGAGAGGGGAGTTGACCGTGCGCCAGCGCATCGCGGTCGTCGTCCTCCGGTCGCGGCACGAGGTGATCCTGGTGTCCACGTCGCTCCCCGGTGCCCGCCGCGCGGCCCGCACCGGACGTTCCTGACGAGCTCCGTACCCCTGGTAAAAGCGGATCGAACCAGCGGCCCCGATCACGGCCCCGTCCGCTCCGCCGGTCGCCCTGCGGTCCCACCATGGCGTCCCTTTCAGGGGTCGTGTCCGGCCTGAACCCGGCCGGTTCGTCTCGTCAGGCCAATCGCGCCCGCCACTGTAGGAACCTTCCCGAAGGGCATGGCCATGCGCGCCGACCTGAAACACGATCACCTCGTCCCGCCGACCGGCATCCGCAACCTGGGCATCCTCGCCCACGTCGACGCGGGCAAGACCACCGTCACCGAACGGATCCTCTACCTCACCGGCGCCGTCCACCGGCGCGGCGAGGTGCACGAGGGGACCACCGTCACCGATTTCGACCCCCTGGAGCGCGACCGCGGGATCACCATCTTCGCCGCGGCCGTGAGCTGCCTGTGGGACGGCCACCAGATCAACCTGATCGACACCCCGGGCCACGTGGACTTCTCCGACGAAGTGGAGCGGTCGCTGCGGGTGCTCGACGGCGCGGTCGCCGTGTTCGACGCCGTCGCGGGCGTGGAGCCGCAGAGCGAGTCGGTGTGGCGGCAGGCCGACCGCTACGGCGTGCCGCGCGTCGCGTTCGTCAACAAGATGGACCGCGCCGGCGCCGACCTCGACACGGCGGTCGAGTCGATCCGCGCGCGGCTGCGGGTCACGCCGCTGGTCGTCCAGCTGCCCATCGGACGCGAGGACGGGTTCATCGGCGTGGTGGACCTGCTGCGGATGCGGGCGCTGACCTGGGACGCCGGCCGTGACACGGCCGCGGAGGGACCCGTGCCGGAGTCCCTCGCGGACGAGGCCCGCCGGCGCCGACGCCTGCTCGAGGAGACGGTGGCCGAGCTCCACCCGGCGGCGCTGGAGGAGTTCTGCGCCCGGCCGGAGATCTCGGCGGCGACTCTCACCGCCGCCCTGCGCGACCTGACCCTGCGCGGTGAGGCCGTGGTGGTGCTGTGCGGGTCGGCCTACCGCGACCGGGGCGTCGAGCCGCTGCTGGACGCCGTCGTGGCCTATCTGCCCGCACCGCCCGACGTGCCGCCCGTACGCGGCGCGTGGGACGGAGCCGGGCAGGAGCGGCCGGCCGACCCGGCGGCGCCGTTCGCCGCGCTGGTCTTCAAGGTGCACGCCGCCGCCACCGGGCGGCTGAGCTACCTGCGCGTGTACGCGGGGACGATCAGGAGGGGGGACGTCGTGCTGGACGCCGGCGCCCGGCGCACCGAGCGGATCGGCCGCATCCTCCGGGTGCAGGCCGACCGGCACACCGAGACGGACCGGGCCACGGCCGGGGACATCGTCGCGGTGGCCGGGGTCAAGGCGGCCCGCGCCGGAGCCACCCTCTGCGCTCCCGGGGCTCCGCTGGTCCTCGAACCGCCGGTCGCGGCCTCGCCGGTGATCTCCGTGTCCGTCGAGCCGCGCGGAAGCGGCGACGCCGACCGGCTGGCGGCCGCGCTGGCCCGGCTGACCGACGAGGACCCCTCGCTGTCGGTCCGCGCCGACCCCGAGACCGGCCAGACGGTGCTGTCGGGGATGGGCGAGTTACACCTGGAGGTCGCGGTGGACAGGCTCCGCCGCGCCCACGGGCTCGACGTCGCCGTCGGGCGGCCCCGCGTCGCCTACCGGGAGACGGTCGTGCGCGGGGTGTCCGGGCTGCTCTACCGGCACGTCAAGCAGGACGGCGGCGCGGGGCAGTTCGCCCACGTCGTGCTCGACGTGGAGCCGATGGACGACGCCGACGGCTTCGTCTTCCGGTCCACGGTCACCGGCGGCCGGGTGCCCCGCGAATACGTCGGGGCGGTGGAGGCCGGATGCCGTGACGCCCTCGCCGAGGGACCGCTCGGCGGCCATCCGGTGACCGGCCTGCGGGTCACGCTCACCGACGGCGCCACCCACCCGAAGGACTCCTCGGAGATGGCGTTCCGGACGGCCGGGCGGCTCGCGCTGCGGGAGGCGCTGCGTGCCGGTGAGATGGCTCTGCTGGAGCCGCTGGCCGAGGTAACCGTCACCGTGCCGGAGGACGCCGTCGGCGGGGTGCTGGGCGACCTGGCGGCCAGGCGCGGCCGGGTCACCGGTTCGGCCGCGCGGGCGGGCACCCGGGCAGGCACCATGGTGGTCACCGCGACCGTGCCGCTGGCCGAGCTCTTCGGGTACGCGACCGGGCTGCGCGGGCGGACCCGGGGCAGGGGCGCCTTCACCAGCCGGCCCGCCGGCTACGCCCGGGTGACCGGTGCCGCCGCGGCTACCCGGCCGGGCCCCGCCCGGTAGACGCAGCGCGTGGCGCGGTGGGCGGCACCACAGTGGGCGGCACCACAGTGGGCGGCACCACAGTGGGCGGCACCACAGTGGGCGGCACCACAGTGGGCGGCACCACGCGGGAGGCGCTCCGCCGGGCCTGCTCGTGCGCAGGCGCGGGCGGGCCCGGGCGCGGCCCCGTGGTGCCCCGGTGCGCGCGAGCCACGGTGCCTGGGCCGCAGGGCCCGGGGCCCGGGGCGTGGGGCCCGTTGTGCGGTGCGCGGTGCGCGGTGCGATCGTCTCGGCGACCCGAGCGACGACGGTTCCCGGCCGGATTCTATCCTCGGTCACGTCACCCGGTCCGATCCGATCGACAGTGGGAGCGGATGAGCCTCGACACACCTGCCGCCAACGCCGCCGTGACGTTCGACAGCGGTGGCGAGACCCTGCTGGGGGTCCTCCACCTGCCCGCCGGGCCCGGACCGCACCCGATCGTGGTGCTGCTGCACGGCTTCCCCGGACACGAGCGCAACTTCGACCTGGCCCAGGACCTGCGCCGGGCGGGGTACGCCTCCCTCGTCTTCCACTATCGCGGCTCCTGGGGCGTCGGCGGCACCTGGTCGTGGGCGAACGCGCTGGAGGACGCGGCCCGCGTCGCGGCGGCCGTACGCGATCGGGAGTTCGCGGCGGCGCACCGCCTCGACCGGGACCGGCTGGCGCTGGCGGGGCACAGCTTCGGCGGCTTCGCCGCCCTGACGACCGCGGCGGCCGACCCGTCGATCACCGCCGCCGCGTCGGTCTCGGCCTTCGACTTCGGCCGGGTCGGAGTCGCCTGCCGGAAGGACGACACGCTGCGGGCGGCGTACGTCGAGGGCTTCGGCGAGGACCTGCTCCCGCTGAAGGGGACCAGCGGCGAGGCGCTGGTCGAGGAGATGACCTCGGCGGGCGAGGCGTGGAGCCTCGCCGGGCTCGCCCCACGACTCGCGGACCGCCCGGTCCTGCTCGTCGGCACGGCCGGGCGCGACACCGTCACCCCCGCCGCCGAGCACCACGAGCCCGTGGTGGCGACGTACGCCGCGCACCCGGTGCCGCTTCTGGAGCACCGGGTGTTCGTCACCGACCACGCCCTGTCGGACCACCGCCTCGAACTCGCCGAGACTCTCCGCGACTTCCTCGACCGGCACCTCACACGCTGAACGCCGGCGGATGACGGCGGCGTTCAGGCGCCGGCCGCAGCCGTCGGCGCGCCGGGGCGCCCCCTCACCCGTCCGTACGGCCGGAGCGGCCGGGGCCGTAGGGACGGTCGCCGCGCAGGGTGATGCGGTGCATGACGCGGTGCGCGTCACCGTAGTCGCGGTTGGCGTAGTGGGCCGTGCTCCGGTTGTCCCACATGGCGACGTCGCCGACCCTCCAGCGGTGGCGCACGATGTGCTCGGGCTTGGTGAGGTGGGCGTAGAGCAGGTCCAGGATGGCCCGGCTCTCGGCCTCGGACACGCCGACGATGTGGGAGGTGAACCCGGGGTTGACGAAGATCCCCTTGCGGCCGGTCTCGGGGTGGACGCGGACCACGGGGTGCTCCACCGGCTCCAGCCGGGTGACGACCTCGCCGTCCCATACGTTGCCCCTGCCGCCCCGGCGCTGGGCCAGGTAGTAACCGAACTCCCGGTTGCCGTCGTGGACCGCGGTGAGCTGGTCGGCCAGCTCCCGCACGGGTCCGGACAGGGAGTCGTAGGTCAGCTGGGCGTCGGCCCAGCTCGTGTCGCCGCCGGTGGGCGGGAGGATCACGGCGCGCAGGATGGAGCCGAGCGGCGGGCGCGGCATGAACGTGACGTCGGTGTGCCAGACGTCGGCGAAGCCGTTGTCGGCGCTGTCGAGTGCGTAGATCTCGGGATGCGCATCGTCGACGCCCCCGACGACGGGATGGGAGGCGGTCAGCTCGCCGAGACGGCGCCCGAGCGCCACCTGCCCGTCGTCGTCGAGGCTCTGCCCACGGAAGAACAGCACCTTCCGGTCGACCAGGGCGGCACGCACCGCGGCCAGGTCCTCGTCGGTGGCGGTCGCCAGGTCCAGTCCCTCGACCTCGGCGCCGAAGTGGGGGCCGAGGGGCCGCAGGTCCAGCCGGACGGCGGTCGGTGTGGTCATCTCACTCTCCTCATCGGTTGGTGTGGTGCGTCACGCGGCGGCGGCGCGTACGGCCCGGCCGATCTCGGCGCGGAGCGCGGCGTATTCGGGAAGGGCGCGCAGTTCGTGCGGTTCCACCCCGGTGCGCGGAAGGCCGACGTCGAGGTCGAGCGCGATCCGGCCAGGCCGCCTGGTGAGCACGACGACGCGGCTGCCGAGGAACACGGCCTCCTCGACGCTGTGGGTGACGAACACCGACGTGCGGCCGGTCTGCGCGCTCACCCGGCGCAGGTCCTCCTGGAGGCGCTCGCGGGTGAGCGCGTCCAGCGCGGCGAACGGCTCGTCGAGCAGCAGCAGCGGGTCGTCGCCCGCCAGCGCCCTCGCGATCGCCACGCGCTGCTGCTGCCCTCCGGAGATCTGCCAGATCCGGCGGTCCGCCACGTCGTGCAGGCCCACCCGTTCCAGCAGGTCCGGCACCCGGCGGGCGCGTTCCGCGCGGGGCACGCCGGCGTAACGCAGGGCCAGCTCGACGTTGCCGCCCACGGTCTTCCACGGGAACAGCCGGGGCTGCTGGAAGACGATCCCGGCGCCCCTGCCGGGTACGGGCTCGGTGCCGCCCGTCCGTACGGTGCCGGAGGTGGGCTTCTCGAAGCCCGCGACGAGACGCAGCAACGTGCTCTTGCCACATCCGGAGGCCCCGACGAGCACGAGGAAGGTCCCACGAGGGACGGTCAGGGAGATCGGCCCGAGAGCGGCGACCGGCCCTCCCGCGCCGCCGTAGACGTGTTCGACCTCTTCCAGGCGGACGGCGGCGACGTCCGTGCCGGCCGGCACGGCGGGCGCGTCAGGGTGCGAGGACATCGGGAAGTCCCTTGGTGTAGATCGCCCGCTCCACCGTGGCGAGGTCGGGCACCGCGTCGATCTTCTGCTGGTCCTTGAGGAACTGCGCCGCGCTCACCAGGTTCCGCGCCAGGCCGCCGACCTTGTCCGGCGTGCCGAGCCACTCGGGCGAGGCCAGATCGGCCGGCTTGAGGAAGACTCCCTGGCTGAGCTGCGCCCCGGCCTCGTCCTTGCTGAGGTTGAGCTCGGCGCCGACCGCCTGGGCGGCGGCGTCGGGGTCGCTGGAGATCAGGTCGAGCGCCCTGGCCTCGGCCTTGCGCCAGGCGTCGACCGCGTCGGGGTGCGCCTGGACGAACGCGGTCGACACCACGCCCAGATCCAGGGTCGGCTTGCCCGCGGTGGCCAGCTCGCGGCTGCTGATGAGCGTCCTGCCGGTCTTCTTGATCTCCTCCAGCGTCGGCAGCCAGACGTAGGCGGCGTCGATGTCGCCGCGCGTCCACGAGGCCAGGATGTCCTGCGGCTCCAGGTCGACCAGGGTCACCGCCGACTCCGGCACCCCCGCCTTGTCGAGGGCGGCGAGCAGGCTGTAGTGGGACGTCGAGGCGAACGGCGTGGCCACCTTCTTGCCGCGCAGGTCCGCCACGGACGAGACGCCGGCGCCGTCCCGGGCGACCAGTGCCTCGTTGTCGCCGGCGACGTCGAGCACGAACGCCACCTGGTAGGGGATGTTGAGCGGCGCGGACAGCCCGCGCGCGACCGGGCTCGACCCGATGGCCGCGATGTCCACGCTCTTGGCCACGAAGGCCGTGTTGACGCTCGCGCCCGAATCGAACTTGGTCCACTTGATCGTGTAACCGGGCAGCGCCTGTTCCAGCCAGCCCTTGTTCTTCACGATGAGGTCGCCGCTGGGGAAGGCCTGGTAGGCGATGCGGATGGTGCGGTCCGCCGTACCGTCGCCGCCCCCGCTTCCGCCTCCGCCGGAGGCGGTGCCGTCGCCGCACGCGGCCAGTACGGCCGCCGTCGCGGCGGCCAGGACGACGGGGAGCAGACGCGTGAGGCGTGGTCGTGACATGGCGGAGTTCCTTTTGCGCTGGAAGGGGGGTTGACGAGGTTCGACCGGCGGGAGGGTGTCAGACGCGGCCGCGCCAGGGGATCAGCCGGGTCTCCGCGAAGCGCAGCAGGCCGTCGATCAGCAGCCCGGACAGGCCGATGGCGAGCAGCCCGAGGACCACGACGTCGGTCTGCAGGTAGCGCTGTGCGTCGCGGACCATGCCGCCGATGCCGGGCACGCCGTTGACCGTCTCGGCCGCGACGACCGAGGAGTACGCGACCCCGACGGCCAGCCGGACACCGGTGAAGATCTCCGGCAGTGCGGCGGGCAGCACCACGTCCTTGACGGCGTCCCATCGTGAGGCGCCCAGCGCGCGGGCCGCCTCCACCAGGCCGGTGGGCGCGCCGTGGACCGCCGCGGCGGTGGCCACGGCGACCGGCGGGAGCGCGGCGATGGCGAGCAGCCACAGCTTGGGCGTCTCGTCGATGCCGAACCAGATGATGAGCAGGCTGAAGTACGCCAGCGGTGGCAGGGCCCGTACGAAGGTCACGACCGGCTCGGCCACGAGGCGGATCCACGGCACCGTGCCCAGGACGACGCCGAGGACGAGCCCCGCCGCGACGCCGAGCGCCGAGCCGATGAGGATGCGGCGCAGGCTGATCGCCAGGTGCTCGACGAGCAGGTGACCGCCGTAGCCGCGGACGCCGTCGTGAGTGGTGGACAGCAGGACGAGCTGGTCCCAGACGGCCCGGGGCGCGGGAACGAACGACGGGTTGCCCGCCGCGACCGCCGCCAGCTGCCACAGGGCGAGCAGCGCGAGCAGCGACAGCACCCGTACGCCGGCCCGGCGGGCCCCGCGACCCCGCCGGGCCGGCGGCGAGCCGGGGCGCGGCCCTGCGGCGGGCGACGGGACCGCGGGCACGGCGTCCGGCGGACGGGCGGCGGCGGGTCTGGAGGGGGAGGACGTCACAGTGGTCGCTCCGGAGGCGAGAGCGCCGGGCCGCGCCGCTCGGAGGCGGGCACGGCGGACGGCAACGGAAGGAGGACGGCCGGCGCAGGTGACCACGCCGACCGGGAGAGGTCGAGGTTCAGGAGCGACAGGCCGAGCCGTTCGGACGGCACAGGTCGACGTGCCGCCGCCGCACCAACCATGATGCCGGATACACATGTATTTCCTACCAAATATGTAGGGTGATAGCAATCGGGCATGGCACCTCCGCCGCCCGCGCATGGCCGTGCACGGCCGGACCGGAGGGTCAGCCGCGCGGGGGACGCGATGTGACCGGCTTCGCCACCGGCGATATCGACAAACTGCAGGCGCACATGCGGAAGGGCCACGCCGAGCTCGGCGTGGCCCTTCCAGGTGCGGACCGCGGCCTACCGGGCGCGGGACCCGGGGTCAGCCGTCGATCGCCTGGTAGAGCGTGGTCCAGAAGTCGTGGATGAGCCGCATCGAATCCGGGGTGGACGCCCCGACCTGGGTGAGCAGGATCCCGGTGAGTCGCTCGGCCGGGTCGGCGTAGGCCGCGGTGCCGCTTCCGCCGTCCCAGCCGAACTGGCCGACGGAGGCGTAGTCGCCGCGGTAGGTGCGCACCGCCATCCCGAAACCCCAGCCGCCGTGCTGCCCCTGGCCGTGCGAGATGTGGACGTTGTCGACGGCCATCGCGTTTCTGGCGGCGTTCTGCTCGGGCGTGAGGCGGTTCGTGGTCATCAGCTCGACGGCGGGCCGGGACAGGATCCGCTCACTCCCGTGCGTCCCGCCGTTCAGCAGCATCCGGAAGTAGGCGTGGTAGTCGTCGACGGTGGAGACCAGCCCGCCGCCACCGCCCTGGAACGCCGGCGGCAGGCTCCACCGTCCTCCCTCGGCCTCGTCCCACACGAGGAACTCGCCGGTCTGCGGATCGGGGGCGTAAAGGGCCGGCAGCCGGTCGATCTGGTCGGCGGGCACGTGAAAGCCGGTGTCCTTCATGCCCAGCGGCTCGAAGACGCGTTCGCGCAGGAACTCCTCGAACGACTGTCCCGTGACCCGGGAGACGAGCACGCCGACCAGATCGCTGCTGATCTGGTACTGCCAGCGCTCCCCCGGCTGGTGCATCAGCGGAAGCTCGCCCAGGCGGCGCATCCACTCGTCCGGCTCGGGCATCGGCTCCGGCAGATTGGGCGTGAGCCCCCGCTCGAAGACCGCGTTCATGATCGGGGTGCCCAGCGACGTCATGTCCATGCCGAGCCCGAACGTGGAGGACAGCACGTCCCGGACGGTGATCGGCCGCCGCGCCGGCACGGTGTCGTCCACCGGGCCGTCGATCCGCCGCAGCACCCGGCGGCCGGCGAGCTCGGGCAGCCACGGGTCCACGGTGTCGTCCAGCCGCAGCCCGCACTCGTCGAGCAGGACCATCGCCGCCGCGATCGTGACCGGCTTGGACGTGGACGCCATCCGGAAGATCGTGTCCCGGCGCATCGGCGCGCCACCGTCATGGCGCATCGTCCCGATCGCCTCGACGTACGTCTCGTCACCCCGGCCCACCAGCGCGACGAGCCCGGGGATCCTCCCCGACTCGACGTGCCGGGTCAGCACCTCACGCACTCTGCGCAGCCCTGTCGCGGAAAAGCCGTTTCCCATCATCAATCTCCTTGCCCACACTGCCACGCGTTCGGGAATCTCTGAACGTCCGTGACACTACATTGCGTTCATAAAATGGTCAACATTAATGGGAGGTCAGTCTCTCCTGTACACACGTGTTTTAGTGACGTGCATTGCAATGAAGATGCGAGCAAACGCAATGGACGACCAGGCGCTCCTTTGCAATGGGATCCGCGTGAATGCATACTGTGCAGCGGGCGTGGGGCGCACGGCTCCGCACATGCGACAGACAGGAGATCACCGCCGATGCCCGGAGGCAGACTCACCGACGAGGACCGCCGGCACATCGCCGCGGGGCTGGCCGAGGGACTCGGATACGCGGAGATCGGCCGGCGTCTGGGGCGGCCCGCGTCGACCATCATGCGGGAGGTCACCCGCAACGGCGGACCCGGCGACTACGGGGCGGACCGCGCGCACGAGGCCACCCGGCATCGCGCGCGCCGGCGCAGACAGGCTCAGCCGCCGGCGCCGCCGGTCCCCGACAGCGGCCATGGACGTGACCCCCAGTCCGTGCGGGACTTCACGGAGTCCTTCATCGCTCTCCTCGTCGAGCAGGGGCTGCCCCGGATGGAGGCCAGGGTGCTGGCCTGCCTGTACGTCAGCGACGCCGGCGCTCTCACCGCGGCCGACCTGGTGCAGCGGCTCCGCGTCAGCCCCGCGTCGATCTCGCACGCCGTCGCCTTCCTCGAACAGCAGGGAATGCTCAGGCGGGAACGGGTCCCCGGCGCGCGGCGCGAACGTTACGTCATCGACGATGAGATCTGGCTCCGGTCCATGCACGCATCCCTGCGGATGAACGACGCCCTCGTGGCCGCGTCGCGGCGCGGAGCCGAGATCCTCGGGGCCGCGACCCCCGCGGGCGCCCGCTTCGAGGCCTCCGCCGAGCTCCTGCTCCTCGTGAGCGAGGCCTTCCGGCAGGTCATGGAGCAGTGGCGGCAGACCCGGGCCGCCCAGCACCCGGGAGCGTAGGGGCGACGTGCGAGGTATGGTCGCCGAGTGCCTGACGCGATCTTCGCCCACCCTCGGCTGGCCGCCGTCTACGACGCCTTCGACGGTGACCGTGACGACCTGAGCGCATATCTCGGCCTCGCCGACGAGCTGGGCGCCGAGCGCGTGCTCGACGTCGGCTGCGGGACGGGATGCCTGGCGGTCCTGCTCGCCGGCGGCGGACGCACCGTCATGGGCGTCGACCCCGCCGAGGCGTCGCTGCGGATCGCCAGGTCGAAGGACCCGGCCGGAAGGATCACCTGGGTCCACGGCGACGCCACCGGCCTGCCGCCGTTCGGCGCCGACCTCGCCGTCATGACGGGGAACGTCGCGCAGGTGTTCCTCACCGACGACGAATGGTCGCGGACGCTCCGGGGCGTCCACGCCGCGCTCCGCCCGCGGGGTCATCTCGTGTTCGAGACCAGGCGCCCTGAGCGCCGGGCATGGGAGGAGTGGGCCTCCGACACCGGTCCGGTCGTCCTCGACCTGCCGGAGGCCGGGGTCGTGGAGCGGCGTCGCGAGGTCACCCGTGTGAGCCCGCCGCTAGTGTCCTTCCGCTACACCTACACCTTCCTGGCGGACAACGCGGTCGTCACGTCGGACTCGACTCTCCGGTTCCGCGACCGGGACGAGGTGGAGGAGAGCCTGACCGCGAACGGCTATCGCGTGCTGGACGTGCGCGACGCCCCCGACCGCCCGGGTCGCGAGTTCGTGTTCGTCGCGCGGCGAACGACGTGAAGCACCTCAGTGGTCGCCCGCGTCGGTGAGGATGCTGCGGGCCTGGCGGACGACGGCCTCGTCGACGAAGCGGCCGTCGGCGAGGGCGACCGCGCCCTGGTCGGCGGCGGAGACGACCTCCAGGGCGGCGACGATCTCCTCCCGGGTCGGGCGGTAGGCCGCCGCGATCACCGGCAACTGGATGGGGTGGATGGCCGCCCGGCCGCGAAATCCCATGACCCGGCCCTCGGCACAGGACGCGGCCAGGCCGTCGAGGTCGCGGACGTTCGGATACACCGACTGCGCCGGGGCCGGCAGCCCCGCGGCCCGGGCCGCGACCACGATGCGGGACCGCGCCCAGGCCAGGCCCGCCTCGCCGGTCACGCCGAGGTCGGCGCGCAGGTCGGCCTCGCCCAGGCCGATCCCGGCCACCGCCGGGGAGGCCGTGGCGATCTCGAACGCCCGCTCCAGCCCGAGGGCCGACTCGACGATGGGGCGCAGCGGCACGCCCGGCACCGCGTCGGCGATCCAGCGGACCTCGTCGGCCGACTCCACCTTGGGGACGCGCAGGCCGCCGCTGCCGTGCAGCAGCGTGCCGAGCGCGTGCAGGTCGGCCTGGCCGTACGGCGTGCGGACGTCGTTGACGCGGATCTCCACGCGCGGCTGCGGCGTGGACAGGAGGGCGACGGTCGCGGCCCGGGCGGTGCCCTTGTTCTCCGGGGCGACCGCGTCCTCCAGGTCCACGACCACCATGTCGGCCTCGCCGCCGAGCGCCTTGGCGACCCGGTCCGGACGGTCGGCGGGCACGTACAACCACGTCAGGGGGCTGCCGGCTGAAGGCCTGGAAGAAAACCCAGTGGAAGGCACGGCGTCAACTCCTCGCGAATCCTCCGTGCCCCTTTCCGCATGATCGGCGCTCATGCCGCACCGTGGTGTGACATGTCACACCACACCCTTGGCGCGCAGGGCCTCGACGTCCGCGGCGGTCAGGCCGAGGCCGTGCAGGATCGCGTCGGTGTCGGCGCCGTGCGGACGGCCGGTCCACCGGATGCGTCCGGGGGTGTCCGACAGCCGGAACATCACGTTCTGCATCCGCAGCGGGCCCAGCTCGGGGTCCTCCACCGTGGTCACGGCGTCGAGCGCCCGCAGTTGCGGGTCGGCCAGCACGTCGCGCACGTCGTAGATCGGCGCCACGGCGGCCTCCGCCTCCTCGAACGCCCGGAGCACCTCCTCCCGAGTCCGCTCGCCGACCCACGCCGCCACGGCCGCGTCGAGCTCGTCCGCGTGCGCCACCCTGCCCGCGCCCGTGGTGAACCACGGCTCCTCGGCCAGCTCGGGCCGCCCGACCAGGCGCATCACCCGTTCGGCGATGCTCTGGGCGGAGGTGGAGACCGCGACCCAGGAGCCGTCGCGGCACCGGTAGGTGTTGCGCGGCGCGTTGTTGACCGAGCGGTTGCCCGTGCGCGGGGGCACGACGCCGAGCCGGTCGTAGACCGTCGGCTGGGCGCCGAGCACCGTCAGGATCGGCTCGACGATGGACAGGTCGACGACCTGGCCGCGGCCCGACCGCAGGGCCGTCATCACGGCGAACGCGGTGGCCAGCGCGCAGATGCCGTCCGCGAGCCCGAACGGCGGCAGCGTGGGCGGCCCGCCGGGCTCCCCCGTCATCGCGGCGAACCCGCTCATCGCCTCGGCGAGGGTGCCGAAGCCGGGCCGCCTGGCGTACGGGCCGGACTGGCCGAACCCGGTGACCCGGGCGAGCACCAGGCCGGGATTGACCTCGCTGAGCCGGTCCCAGGACAGGTTCCAGCGCTCCAGCGTGCCGGGGCGGAAGTTCTCGATGAGCACGTCCGCGTCCTCGATCAGCCGGACCATCAGGTCCTGGCCCGCCGCGGCGGACAGGTCCAGCGTCATCGTGCGCTTGTTGCGGCCGAGCATCTTCCACCACAGCCCCTCGGGCCCGTGCCCCCGCGACGGGTCCGGCCTGCGGGGATGCTCGATCTTGATGACGTCCGCGCCGTAGTCGCCGAGCAGCATGGCCGCGGTCGGCCCGGCGAACAGCGTCGCGGCGTCGATCACCCGTACGCCGTCGAGTGGCCCGTTCACATGCCCTCCAGGAGACGGTCGATCTCGTGACGGTGCGGCATCGAGGTGCTGGCGCCCTCCCGCCGCACCGACAGCGCCGCCGCGGCCGAGGCGAAGCGCAGTGCCCGCGCCGGGTCGGCCCCCTCGCTCCTGGCCACGGCCAGCGCTCCCGCGAAGGTGTCCCCCGCCGCCGTGGTGTCCACCGCCCGCACCGGTACGGCGGGCTCGCGCAGCCGGGTGCCGTCGCGCGAGCCGTACAGGGCGCCCCGGGCGCCGAGGGTGACGACGGCCTCGGGGACGAGGTCGAGCAGCGCCTCCAGCGCGTCCCGGGGATCGTCGCGCCCGGTGATGGCGGCAGCCTCGTGCTCGTTGGGCACGATGAGGCCGACGGCCTCCAGCAGTTCGGCCGGCAGCGGCACGGCGGGGGCCGGGGTCAGGATCACCCGCGTGCCGGGAACCCGGGCCGCGGCGACCACGGCGTCCATCGGCAGTTCCAGTTGCAGCAGCAGGGCGCCGGACCGGCCGATCGTCTCCGCGTCCCGCGGCGAGGGGCCGGTGACGGTGCCGTTGGCCCCGGGCACGACGATGATCGAGTTGTCGCCGCCGTCCTGCACGACGATGTGGGCGACGCCCGAGGGGCCGGGCACGATGCGCAGCCCGCTCGTGTCGACGCCCGCCTCGGTGAGCGCGCCGCGCAAACCCGGCCCGAACGCGTCGTCCCCCACCGCCCCGAGGAAGGCCACCTCGGCCCCCGCGCGAGCCGCGGCGATCGCCTGGTTGGCCCCCTTGCCACCCGGAATCGTGCGGAACGCCCGGCCCGTGATGGTCTCCCCCGGTTTGGGGGCCTGGGCGACGTACGCCACCAGGTCCATGTTGGCGCTGCCGAACACCGAGATCACTGCCGGCCCCCTTCGTTGAGCGCGAGCGTGCGGGCGGCGAGCGACTCGATGGACACGCCGTCGAAGCCGGGCAGGCTGCTGGCCAGCCGGTCCCGGGTCGTCCACTGTGCGGGGACGCCGCCCGCGAGCGCCCCGGCGATCGATCCGGCCGTGGCGGCGGCCGAGTCGGTGTCCCAGCCTCCGGCCACGGCCGAGCCGACGGTCGCGGCGAAGTCCCCGGCGCCGTGCACGAGGGCCGCCGCCAGCAGAGCCGCGTTGTTGACCGTGTGCACCCAGTGGAGTTGTCCGTGCCGCGCGTACAGCCGGTCCGCGACCCGCTCGAAGTCCGGCTCCGCGGCGGCGTCGGCCACGGCCTGCCGTACGGCGACGGCCAGGCGCGAGCCGGGCGGCACCACCGACAGCCCGGCCTCGATCACCTCGTCCACGCTCCCGGCCACGAGCGCCTGCGCGCACATGGCGGCGGCGAACATCGCGCCGTAGATTCCGTTGGCCGTGTGGCTGAGCCGGGCGTCCCGCCACGCCCGGGACGCGGCCGTCGCCGGGTCGCCCGGACTGGCCCAGCCGTACACGTCGGCCCTGATCAGCGCGCCGATCCACTCGCGGAACGGGTTTCGATGCGTGGCGGTCGCGGGTGGTTCCAGCCCCAGGAGCAGGTTGCGGTAGGCCGCCCGCTCGGCGGTGAAGACCCGCCCTGCGGGCAGCGCGTCGAGCCAGGTCCGCGCCACGTCCTCGGTCGTGAAGCCCGGCCCGTGCCGTTCGAGCACGGTGAGCGCGAGCAGCGCGTAGTTGAGGTCGTCGTCCTCGGGCACGCCGTCGATGTTCTCGGCGAGGCTGGTGGCCGCGCTGCGGCGGTTCCACGGCCAGCGCTCGGCGATCTCCGGCGGCAGCCCCTTCGCCGTGAACCAGCCGCGGATCGGCCAGTTGCCGGTCGCCTCGGCGACAGCCCTGATCCCCTCCCGGGGGATCTTCTCCACCGGCTTGCCCAGCAGGCATCCGGCGGCCCTCCCCCACCAGGCGCCCAGGACCCGCCCGGGCTCGGGCCGGACGGCGGCGCGCCCGCCGGGCCAGTCCGGGCAGGACGCGACGATCTCCTCCAGAGAGGAGGGCTCGGGCAGCGGCGAACCGATCGTGGCCAGCTCGTCGAGCAGCTCCCCGGCGAGCACGCGCAGCCCTTCGGGGGCGGGCCCGGCCGAGGCGCCCGCCCGGGGCGGCGCGTCGTGTCCCCCGGCGGCGCGCCAGCGATCACCGGCGGCCGCCACCTCGGGGATCGCCCCCCGCCCGTCCTCGGCGGCCTGCCGCAGCTCGTGGCCGACCAGGTCCTCCGGCTGCACCCAGGTCAGCCGGATCACCGGGAGTCCTCGTCCCGGCGCGGCGCGAGCAGGGCGTCGAAGGCGGCCTCGTGCGCGCGGCGGCGCTCCCGGTCGGCCGCGTGTACCCGCCGCGCCACGGCCGCCAGCGCCAGCCCCGGCCCGACCAGGTCCGTACGGCTGGCCGCGGCCACCCGCTCCAGCCAGTCGGCCGGGACGGCGGCCCGTCCGCCGAGCGCCCCGGCGAGGGCCCCGCCCATCGAGGCGATCGAGTCGGCGTCGCGGCCGTAGTTGACGCCGCCGAGCACGGTCTCGCGGTAGTCGCCCCCGGCGATGACCAGGAAGGCGAGCGCGAGCGGCAGTTCCTCGATGCTGTGCAGCCGGCTCGGCCGGCGCGCCCCCAGTCCCTGGTCGCGGTAGGTGTCGGCCACCGTGTCGTAGGGCCGGACCGCCGCCCGCAACGCCTCGAACGAGCCTTCCCAGTGCCCGAGCCCCCGGGCGACCGAGCAGACCGCGTCGATGGCAGCCCGGGTGCCGTCGTGGGCCAGCCGCAGACAGGCGGCCACGACCGAGTCGGGGGTCGCGCCGGGCCGCATCGCCTCGGCGACGGCCGCCGCCAGCACCCCCGCCGCCTCCCGGCCGTAGCTCGACTGGTGCGCTCCGGCCAGGTCGACCGCCTCGGCGTACGCGCCGTCGGGGTCGCCGGCGTTGACGACGCCGACCGGGGCCATGTACATCGCGGCGCCGCAGTTGACGATGTTGCCGACGCCGGCCTCGCGGGGGTCGGCGTGGCCGTAGTGCAGCCGCAACACGAGCCACTTCTCGGCGAGGAACACCCGCTGGAGCGGCAGCGCCTCGGCCTCCAGCTCGGGGATCCACCGCCTCTCGCCGATCATTTCGGGCACCAGGTGCTCGGCCGCGGCGTAGGCGTCGAGGTGGCCGCCGACCCGCTCGTACACGCGGATGAGGGCGTGCGTCATCAACGTGTCGTCGGTGACGTGGCCGTCCCCCTTGTGGTACGGCGCGATCGGGCGGGCGTCGCGCCAGTCCTCGTTGAAGGGAGGGACGACACCGCGGACGCGGCCCCCGTAACGCTCCTGGATCTGCTCGGGCGTCCATCCCTCGGTGGCCCCGCCGAGCGCGTCGGCCACCGCGGCGCCCGCCACGCACCCCACGGCGCGATCGGCCAGCAGGTCCTCCTGCGGCGTCATTCAGTCCTCCCCCTTGTCCGTACGCGTGACGGGGCGGACCTCATGCGAGCCGCCCGGCGATGTCCAGCAGGTCGGCTCCGGCGAGCTCCGGCAGGCAGCACCCGGCCAACGTGCGTACCCGCTCGCGCCAGGCGGCGGGCAGCGCGTCGTACCCCACGGCGCAGCCGAGCAGCGCGCCCGTGAGCGCGGGCGCGGAGTCGGCGACCGGCGCGAGGCAGGCCGCCGCCGAGACGCCCGCGCCGAACGCCTCCGGCGTCCCTCCGGTGGCGGAGACGGCGGCGTCCGCGAGTGCCAGCGCGATCGGCACCGTCTGCGCGGCGGCGACGCCGTAGCTGTAGACGTGGTCGAGCACGGCGGCGTCCAGGGCCGGGACGGCGGCGAAGGGCGGGCCCGCCGCCCGCGCCGCCGCGAGCGCCTCGCGCGCCGCGTGCCCGATGGCCGTGCCGGCCGGCAGCGCGCCGAGCGCCTCCTCCACCGCCTCGGCCATCGCGGCGCCCTCCGTCAGCGCGGCGACGGCCCTGGCCGTCGCCACCGCCCCGAGCACGCCGTCCTCCGCGTTGGTGACGCGCGCGTCCTCCCCCGGGTCCAGGCCCGCCGCGCCGAAGGCGACGGCCCGCACGGCCGCCGCGTCGTCGAAGTGGTGGGGGTTGTCGTGCCCGCTGGCGGGCGGGCGCTTGCCGGCCGCCAGGTTGTCGAGCGCCGCCCACACCGAGACGCGCGCCCGGACGTCGCCGCGGCCCGCGAGGCGGCCGAACGCCTCCGCCCTGTCCTCCCGGATGGTCAGCGCCGTCCAGGCCAGCCACTCGGCGTCGTCGGACGGGCCGAGCGCCAGCGGCGCCACCGGCTGGTTCAGCGCGAACGGCACGGGCAGCGTGGTGACCTGGTGCTCCTCGGCGAACGCGTCGAGCTCCCGGCGCAGCCGCCTGCTCCAGCCGGCCAGCAGCGCCGACCGGTGCCGGGCGGCCGGCCACCCGGCCGCGTCCCCGGCGGCGAGGCCGGCGAAGGCCCCCCGCACCCGGTCGAGCCTCTCCCCCGATGCCATGTGGTCCTACATTCCTTTCACGAGCTCGTCGGCCACGTCGCGAATGTCCCGTCCGGCGACCACGGGCAGGCAGCGCCCGGCCACCGGGCCGATCCGCGCGGCCCAGCGCTCCGGCACCGCCGCCTCGCCGCGGCCCGCCCCCGCGAGGGCCCCGGCGACGGCGGCGGTGGTGTCGGCGTCCCTGCCGAGGTTGGCCGCGGTGACGACCGACGTCTCCACCTCCCCGCCGCCCGCCACGTAGGCGGCGATCGCGAGGGCGACCGCCTCGGGCGCCAGGTCCGTCCACGGGTAATGCGCCATCACGACGGCGTCGTGCAGAGCACGCCCAAAGGAATCGTGCAGAGCACGCCCAAAGGAATCGTGCAGAGCACGCCCAAAGGAATCGTGCAGGGCGCGTCCCGAGAGGGGACGGGGCGTGCGGGCGGCGACGTCGAGCGCGGCGCGGAGGCTGCGGGCGGTCCAGGAGTCCTCCGGCACCGCCCGCAGGGCCGCCCCGGCCACCTCACCGGGCGGGGCGCCGGTCATCGCCACCGCGACCGCCGCGGCCACCGCCCGGCCGCCGAGTATCCCCTCGCCGGTGTGGCTCACCCGCCCGTCGGCCTCCGCCAGCCGCGCCGCCTCGTCCGGGTCGCCCACCGCGAAGATCCCATACGGCGCCGCCCGCATGGCCAGGCCGTCGGACCAGCCGTGGGCGTGCCACCGGCCGGTCAGCGGCGGCTCCAGGCCGCGCCGCAGGGCCTCGACGGTGCCGAGTTCGGAGAACCCGGCGCCGCGCATCGGCCCGTCGAGCCGCGCCACGATCTCCTCGCGCCAGGCCCGCGCCACGTCCTCGGAGGTGAGCCCGTGACCGTGGTGCAGGAGCACGGTGGCGGCGAAGATCGTGTATTCGGTGTCGTCGGTGCCGCCGCCCTCGATCTCGGTGAGCACGCCCCACCGGGCGGCGATCTCCTCCGGCCCGAGGTTCTCCGCGGGTGCGCCCAGGGCGTCGCCGGCGGCGAGGCCGAGCAGGCAGCCCCGGGCGCGGTCGCGGACGGAGATCATCGGCTGTACCGTTCCAGCACCTTGTTCCCCTCCTCGACGAGCCGCGTGGCGAGCTCGTCCAGGCTGATCTTGTCGGCGAAGTACTCCTGCATCGCCGGCGTGGCCACCTTGCTCTTCCACTCGTCGTACCCGTTCACCTTGAGGAACGGCGCGACGACGAGGTCCTTCGCCGAGGCGGTGGCGACGTCCCAGCCGTTCTCCTCCGTCGTGAGCGCGGGGTCCTTCGCCGCGGTCGTGCTGGTGGGCAGCAGCCAGTCACCCTTGGCCAGTTTCGCCTGGTTCGGGCCGTTCAGGAAGTAGGCGATGAACTTCAGCGCCTCGTCGGAGTGCTCGCTGTCGGCCGCGACCGACAGCGTCTGGGACACCGCGCCCTGCTGCGAGGTGACGCCCTTCAGCGGCGGCAGCGTGACCCATTCGAACCCGCTCGGCGCCTGCTCGGCGACCTGCTGGCGCAGGTACACCCCGGCGGGGAGGATGGCGTACTTCCCGGCGAAGAAGCCCGGCAGCGGGTCGGCGGTGCCCATGCCGAGCGCGGACGGGTCGGCCGACTTGTCGGTGTAGAGCTGGTCGTGGATGCGCTGCAGCACCTCCCGCTCCTGCGCCCCGGCCTTCACCGTGGTCTTGCCGTTCTGCGTGTCGAAGAAGGTGCCGCCGAAGTTCAACGCCAGGTTCAGCACCTTGTTGACCGGCGACTTCATCGGCCAGGCCACGCCGTACGCGCCCTTCTTGGTGAGCTTCTTCGCCACGTCGGCGAACTCGTCCCACGTCCACGGCGCGTCCGGGGTGGGCAGGCGCACACCGGCGCCGTCGAGCAGCTTCTTGTTGGCGATGAGCACCTGCGACTCCTGCAGGAACGGCACGCCGTACACGCCCTGGCCGCTCTTGCCGTCGGAGAAGGTGACGGTGTCCCACGCCGCCTGCGGGATGTCGTTCTTCAGCCCGGCGGGGACCTTGCCCGTGAGGTCCAACAGGAAGCCCCGCGAGGCGAAGCTCGACAGCGCCGGGGAGTCGTCGTGGATGACGTCCGGCGGGTCGCCGGCCTCGAACGAGGTCACGAGCTGGTCGTTGACGTTGTCCCAGCTCCCCTGGACGTACTCGACCTGGATCTTCGGGTTGGCCGTGTTCCACTCGGCGACGATCTGCTTGTTGGCCTCGATCGACTCCTTCTGCCAGGCCAGGCTGAGGAAGCGCAGCCGCACCGGCTGCCCGTTCCCCCCGGACGCGGCGTCGCCGCCGTCGCCGCCGCTTCCGCATCCGGCGGCGAGCGCGACCGCCGCCACGGCCAGCGCGGCACCCAATCTCCTCATGCCGCCTCCTCGCCTTCGGCTCGCAGCGACACTCGTCGATCGCGGTGTTTCCCCATTCGCTCGCTACGCTCGCTCATTGAGACCTCCAATCAATGGTCGCCATGCGGGTCAGCCCTTGACGGCGCCGGCCATCAGGCCGGACCGCAGGCGCCGCTGGATGATCGCGAAGAAGACGAGGCTCGGCACGGTCGCGAGCAGCGACGCCGCCGCCAGCGGGCCGAGCCGGGCGACCCCCTCCGGGCCGACGAAGCGCACCAGCGTCAGCGGAAGGGTCTCCACCTCGGGATCCTTGAGGATCACGAGGGCGAACAGGAACTCGTTCCAGGACGAGATGAAGCCGAACAGCAGCGTCGCGACCACGCCGGGCGCGAGCAGCGGGGCGACGACGGCGGCCAGCGCGCGCAGCCGCCCCGCGCCGTCCACGGCCGCCGCCTCCTCCAGCTCGCGCGGCACCGCCCGCACGTACCCGCGCAGCATCCACAGCGCGAACGGCATGACGAACGTGACGTGCACGACCGTGAGCCCGGCGAGCGTGTTCACCAGCTCCAGCCGCCGCAGCACCATGAACAGCGGAATGATGACCAGGACCACCGGGAAGACCTGACTGACCAGCACCCACCCGATCGCGATCCGGCCGGCCGCGCTTCGGTGGCGGGCCAGCGCGTACGCCGCGGGCAGCGCGAGCGTCACCGTGATCAGGGCGGTGGCGACCGCGACGACGAGGCTGCGCAGGGCGGCGCCGAGCAGGTCCTGCTCCCCGAAGGCGTCGGCGAAGTTCGCCAGGGTCGGCCGGCGCGGGATCCACGTGGGATCGAGGGCGGCCATCTCCTGCGGCGTCTTCAGGGCGGTGGACAGCAGCCACAGCAGCGGGAACGCCAGGAACACGACGTATCCCAGCAACGCGAGATGTTTCAGCGCACGGGTCATGTCAGTCCGCCTCCCGCGCCTGCCGCCATAAGTAGAGGCCCAGCACGGCCAGCACGACGATCGTGATCGCCACGCCGAGCGTCGCGGCGTAGCCGAAGAAGCCGTACCGGAACGCCTCCTCGTACGCGAAGAGCATGGGCAGCCTCGTCCGCCCGCCGGGCCCGCCCTGGGTGAGCACGTAGACCAGGCTGAACTGGTTGATGTTCCACACGAAGTCGAGGGAGGTGATGGCCACGATCACCGGCCGCAACTGCGGCAGCGTGACGTTCCAGAAGCGCCGCCAGGCGCCCGCGCCGTCCACGCTGACCGCCTCGTACAGCTCTTTGGGCACGTTCTGCAGGCCGGCGAGCAGCACGACCGTGGTCTGCGGCATGCCGGTCCACACCCCGACCACGATCACGGCGGGCAGCGCCAGGGAGAAGTCGTGCAGCCAGTCGACGCGCGTGCCGAACAGGCCGTTGAGCAGGCCCGCGTCCGGGTGGTACACCAGCCGCCACATCAGGCCGATCACCACCGGCGGCATGGCCCACGGCACGACCGCCAGCACCCGGGCGACGCCGCGCAGGCGAAGGTCCTGGTTCAGCAGCAGCGCGAGCCCCAGCGAGGCGAGGAACTGCAGCACGGTCACCGACAGGCCCCAGACCAGGCCGATGCGGAACGACTCCCAGAAGTCGCCGTCCGACAGCAGCTCCGCGAAGTTCTCCAGGCCCACGAACGAGGTCTCGGTGTTGCGGCCGGACCGCGCGTCGGTGAAGGCCAGCAGGATGCCGTAGAGCAGCGGGCCCACGCTGAACACCAGCACCGGCACGAGCGCGGGCAGCATCAGCGCCAGCGCGCCCCGGGAGCGCCGGCCGCCCTGTGACCCACCCTGGGACCCGCCCTGAGGCCCGCCCCGCGACCCGCCGTACGGCCGCTCGGCGAGCGCGGTCACCGACCGTCCCCAGCGGTGCCGGGAAGACCGGGAACAGCGGTCGAGCCGCGGACGGTGAGGCTCGGCCGCACGACCGTCACCCGCGGCTCGCGGGGGCCGTTCTGCAGCCGGTCGAGCAGCAGCGTGGCCGCCGCCCTGCCGCGCTCGGCCGAGCCGAGCGAGACGCTGGTCAGCGTCGGCCACGTCACCGAGGCGAGATCGGTGTCGTCCATGCCGACCACCGCCACGTCTCCGGGGACGTCCCGGCCGTGCTCGCGCAGCACGTCGAGGGCGCCGAGCGCGATGAGGTCGTTGGCGCACATCAGCGCGTCCAGGCCGGGCACGCGCGACAGCAGCGCCCGCGCGGCGCGGGCGCCGCTGTCGCGGTAGAAGTCGCCCACCTCCACCAGGTCCTCGTCGTACGGCAGGCCCAGTGCCTCCAGGGCCTCCCGGTAGGCGGCGGCGCGGGCGGCGCCGGGAACGGTGTCGAGCGGGCCGTTGAGGAAGCCGATGCGCCGCCTGCCGATCGCGTACAGGTGGTCGAGCGCGAGCCGGACGCCGGTCCTCGAGTCGGTCCGCACGTTGTCGACCGGCGCGCCCTCCGGCATGCCTACCGGTAACGCGCCGATGACGACGACGGGGGCGCGCGCGGCGACGATGGCCCTCACGTGCTCCTCGGTCACGCCGCGCAGCGGGCTGATGATGAGGCCGTCCACGTAGCGCTCGCGCAGCCCGCGCAGCACGCCGAGCTCGTCCTCGGCGTCACCGTCGGTGGAGTGGATGAGGAGCCGGTAGCCGGCCTCCTTGAGCATCGGCTGGATCTCGCGCACCATCGCCACGTAGACCGGGTTGCCGATGTCGGCCATCGCGAAGGCGACCTGGTCGGTGCGGCGGTTGCGGAGCGAGCGGGCGACCGAGTTGGGCACGTAGCCGAGCTCGTCGGCCGCGCGCATGACGCGCCGCACGGTGTCCTCACGCGTCGGAAGCCCGTTGAGCACCCGAGACACCGAGGCGATCGACACACCGGCGCGTTGCGCGATCGTGGTGATCGTGGGACCCTCGGTCACCGGCCACCTCACTTGGAAGAGAGTGTCCTGTAATCGTTTACCAATCAGTAACGTGTGCGATCGGTAAACGTTTACGGCTGGATGAGTCCATATCAAACCCGCCCCCGTGGAGAGCGTCAAGTAACGAAGATGTAAACCGCCTAGATCACCAAGACGCAACAAGCCGCGCGTTGGTTCTGCTCTTCGGCCAGATTCGCCCTAGAATCCGCCGATGTGAACGAAGGTCACGAGGACCCCCCGAAGCTCCCCATCAGGGAGCGCTCTCCTCGGCCCGGGACAGGCCGCCACCGCCGGCCACTCCCCGCCGACCTGCCGCCCGACGCGCCCGCCCTGGTCCTCGCGGTGCCGGGCAGGGCCGGAGAACCGGCGGGCCCGAACGGGGACGTGGCCATGGAGGTCGCCTCCATCGTCAGGATCGACAACCCCCAGATCGACCTTCGCATCGTCTCGCTGGCGGACGGCGGCGCCGATCTCACCAAGGAGTTCGCCTCCATCTCCGCGCAGCGGCCCGCCGACGGACCGGCCGCGGTCGTCGTCCCGCTCGTCACCGGGCCCCATCCCCGCGTGCTGCGCGCCGTACGGGACGCCGTGACGCAGAGCGAGGCCGCGGTGAAGATCACCGATCCGCTCGGCCCGCACCCGCTGCTGGCCGAGGCCCTGCACGTGCGCCTGGCCGAGGCGGGCCTGGCCCGCGCCGACCGGATGCGCCTGTTCAACGTCTCCTCCCCCGTCGACGGGATCATCGTCGCGACCGCCGGGGGCGACGAGGCCGCCCGCGGGGCCGACGCCACGGCCGTCCTGCTGGCCGCCCGCCTGACGCTCCCGGTCGTCCCCGCCGCGCTGGACGGCCAGCCGAGTGTGCGCGACGCCGCCGAGCGCCTGCGCAACATCGGCGCCAACCGGCTGGCCATGGTGCCGTACGTCATCGGGCCCGAGGCCGACCGTGACCGGATCACGACGGCCGCCGAGTCGATCGGCGCCGGGTGCGCCGAACCCCTCGGCGCACACGAGTCGGTGGCCCGCATGGTGTGCGTCCGGTACGGCGCCGCCTTCGGCGAGATCGAGGGCTTCGACGACCTGTCCGACTGAAGGTCGTGTCCGGCGAATCGAGCCCTGCTGCGCGTGGCCCAGCGGCGCCTCGCCGCGTTACCCGGGCGCTCCCGGTAGACGGGGCCTGCCACCCGATCACCCGGCGGGGCGCGCCACCGGCTGCCTGAGCATCGTCTTGGGCCGAGGATCGGTGCACACGCGCCCGCTCACGTGCCGCCTCGACCACCCCGCCTCGGGAACGTCGGGCAGCGGCACCAGCAGATGCCATCGCCACTGATCGCGCGGCACCTCCAGCGGCGGCCTGAACATGCCCTCCACCCACCAACGACCCTCCAGCGGCCCTGCGGGGCCGCCCATGACGGAGGCCACAGCGTGAAGGGCGCCGATGGCCGAGGCATGCTCGGCATCGCCGGGCTCGCCCATGCCGGTGACATTGAGGCAGGTGACGGGGCCATAGTGGACCAATCGCGGTGTCATAGCTCCTCCAGAGCAGTCATCAGACGGGTGATCAGCACCGCCACGCGCCGCAGTTCCTCGTTCATGCCCCCAGCATGGGGCCTCCCAGTGTGGGAGGGTCCAGCCGTGTGTCCTTGATCAGCAGGGACGAAGCGGCCGGCACGCCGACCAGAAAACTATCGGTACGGTGGCGAAAGTATCGAGCCCTCCCGCTCGGAGCGTCCCCGAGGTCCGCACCAACGGGGAAACCTCAGGGCCACGTAACTTTCATCGCCTCCGCCGACGCCCGCCCCACCGCCGAGCACACGTGACCAGGAGCGATCCACCAAGACGACCCTCTGGGCAGGGAACCGGCTTTACGCGAGTCGTTGACAGCCCGGCCGGATGGTCTGACACTTTCGCCGTCTGTCCGATAATTTCGCCCACACGAAGGGCCTCGACCACTGTCGATCCGGGTCACGAACCGCGACATGGTCCTCAGGTCGGCGACCGCGTGACGACCGGCCGACCTCCGCCGCGGTGCGCGACGCCGGCGCGGTGGCCGTCACCCCGGCAGCACGTAGGCCGGCCGCCCTCGGCCCGTTGAGGAGGAAGTACGTACATGAATCACATTCCCGTCCGGATGAGAAGCCGCGGGCGCGGCGGTGTGCGGCTGTTGATCGGCCGTGTCTGCGCCGTGGCGCTGGCCGCGGCCGTGGCGCTGCTGCCCGGCGTCGCCCACGCCGCCGTCACCACGAACCAGACCGGCACCAACAACGGATACTTCTTCTCGTTCTGGACCGACAGCCAGGGCACGGTCTCCATGGAGCTGGGCTCCGGCGGCAACTACAGCACGTCCTGGCGCAACACCAACAACTTCGTCGCCGGCAAGGGCTGGAAGCCGGGCACGCGCAGGACCGTGACCTACTCCGGCAGCTTCAACCCCTCCGGCAACGCCTACCTCGCGTTGTACGGCTGGACGCGGAGCCCGCTCGTGGAGTACTACATCGTCGACAACTGGGGCACCTGGCGGCCGACGGGCACGTACAAGGGCACCGTCACCTCCGACGGCGGCACCTATGACGTCTACCAGACCACCCGCTACAACGCGCCCTCGATCGACGGCAACCAGACCTTCAACCAGTACTGGAGCGTCCGGCAGCAGAAGAGGACCGGCGGCACCATCACCATCGGCAACCACTTCGACGCGTGGGCCCGCTACGGCATGCCCCTGGGCAACCACGATTACCAGATCCTCGCCACCGAGGGCTATCAGAGCAGCGGCAGCTCCAACATCACCATCGGCGGCACGACCGATCCCTCGCCCTCGCCCTCTCCCGCGGTCTCGCCTTCCCCCCGCCCCTCGCCCACGGTCTCGCCCTCCTCGCCGGGAGGCACCGGCGCGTGCCGCGTGTCCTACACGAAGAACGAGTGGAACAACGGATTCACCGCCGAGGTGACCGTCACCAACACCGGCAGCGGCACGATCAACGGCTGGACGCTGGCCTGGTCCTTCTCCGGCGGCCAGCAGGTCACCAACGCCTGGAACGCCACGGTGAGCCAGAGCGGCTCGTCGGTGACCGCGCGCAACGTGTCCTACAACGGCTCACTGGCTCCCGGCGCGACCGCCTCGTTCGGCTTCCAGGGCACCCACTCCGGCAACAACCCCAACCCCTCCGCCTTCAGCCTCAACGGCTCGGCCTGCACCAGCGGCTGACCGGCACGACCGTGCGGCACGGCGCGGTCGCCGCGCGAGCGGGGAGCGGGCGCCTTCGGGCCCCGCTCCCTCGCCGCAGGGGCAGTGCGGCGGCAGCCGCGAGATCAGGGCAGCGGGCGGCGGCCGGGGAAGCCGAGGTCACTGCGGTGATACCAGCCCAGGTCGGCCTCCCCCTCCAGCCAGCACAGCCGTACGGACACGCCGCCCAGCACGGCGGGGAAGTCGACGAGCAGCGGGGCGACGCCCTTGATCTCGATCTCCTCGGCGTCGAACCAGCTCAGGATCTCGTCCATCCGCGCCTCCAGGCCCTTGGCCTCCGGCAGGCCGCCGAGGGGTGAGGCGCCCGCGTGCCGCAGGTCGTGGGTGAGCTCGGCCAGGTCGGCGCGTACGGCGACGAACTCCCGGGCGTGCTGGAGCACCACCGGCATCAGCGATTCGGCCTCGTCGACCGTGAAGATCCTCGCCACCCTCCGGACGCTATCGCATCGGCCCCCGCGAGGCTCACAGGCGGCGGCGCAGCAGGCGGAACTCGTCGCCCTCCGGATCGGCGGGCACGTGCCGGTCCTCCTCGCCGGTCCGGCCCATGCGGCTTCACCCCCGGACCGTCTCCTCGTGCAGCGGGCAGTGACCGGCCTCCGGATGGGCCAGCAGCCATTCGATGCGGCCGCGGCTCTCGTCGTCCGTCGGCGTGTAGACCACGATGCGGGTCTCCGGCGGCGCCGCCAGCGCCATGCTGGTGGACGTCAGCCTGATCAGCCCCACCGAGGAGTGCTGGAACAGCTTCATCCGCGCCCCCGGCCTGGCCACGTCGTGCGTCGCCCACATCCGCGCGAAGTCGGAGCTGGCCGCCGACAGCCGGGTGACGAAGTTCGTCCACGCCGGCTCCCCCACGTGCCTGCCGAAGGCCGCTCGCAGGGTGGCGACCATCTGGAGAAGCTCCTCCTCCTTGTTCACCAGCGGGCAGCAGCAGCCCGGCATCGTGAACACCCGCCACAGGACGTTGCGCTCGAGCCGGGGCCGGCCGACCACGGACGCGAAGATCGTGCCGTACGCGGCGTTCCAGGCGAGCAGGTCGTACCGGCCGTTGTAGACGCAGGCGGGCAGCGGGTCGAGCCGGCGCAGGATCGTGTGCACCTCGGCGTCGAGGCCGTCCCCGGCGTCGCCGGGGACGGCGACCTCCGGCAGGTCGGCCAGCCGGTAGAGGTGCTCCCGCTCGGCCGCGTCCAGCCGCAGCGTGCGGGCGATCGCGTCCAGCACCTGCACCGACGCGTTGATGGGGCGGCCCTGCTCCAGCCAGGTGTACCAGGTCACGCCCACGCCGGCGAGCTGGGCGACCTCCTCCCGCCGCAGCCCCGGCGTACGGCGGCGCAACCCGGGCGGCAGCCCGACGTCCTCGGGCCGGATCCGCTCGCGCCTGCTGCGCAGGAAGGCCGCGAGCTCCTCACGCCTGGTGTGCCTGCTGCGGGTCCCCGTCGTCACCTCTCCATCCTGGCGAGTGTGCGGACGCGTTGCCAGGTGGTGTCGCTACCAGGATCCGCAGGCTCTCGGCACCGGTATCGCGGCGGCCGCATCGTTGCCGCCATGACCACTGTCGCCACCCGCGCGCCGGCCGCGCGGCGCACCTCGCCGGCCCTGCTGCTCACCGTCATCCTGGCGGGGCAGTTCATGGCCGTCCTCGACGCCACCATCGTCAACGTCGCCGCGCCCACAATGCGCGCCGGCCTCGGGGCCACCGGCTCCGGGCTGCAACTCGTCGTCTCCGGCTACACCGTGGCGTACGCGATCCTGCTGATCACCGGGGCACGCCTCGGGGGGCTGCTCGGTTACCGGCGGCTGTTCCTCGCCGGGCTCGTGGTGTTCACGGCCGCGTCGCTGATGTGCGGGCTCGCCCCCTCGATCGGCGTGCTGATCGCCTTCCGGCTGGTGCAGGGCGCGGGAGCCGCCCTGATGGTGCCCCAGGTGCTCAGCCTGATCCAGGTCACCTTCGACGGCGCCGCCCGGGGACGCGCGCTCGGCGTCTACGCCACGGTCATCTCGGCCGGCGCGGTCGTCGGCCAGGTGCTCGGCGGACTGCTGGTGACCGCCGACCTGTTCGGCACGGCCTGGCGGCCGGTCTTCCTGGTCAACGTGCCGATCGGGCTCGCGCTGCTGGCCGCCGGCGCCCGTACGCTGCCCGCCGTCCACGTGCGGCGCGAGCAGCGGCTCGACGTGCCCGGCCTGGTCACGTTGTCGCTCGCCGTCTGCCTGCTGGTCGTGCCGCTCGTGCTCGGCCACGAGGAGAACTGGCCGCTGTGGGGGTGGATCTCCATGGGACTGGCGGTGCTCGCGTTCTGCGCGTTCCTGCTCGTGGAGCGGCGGGCGGCGCATCCGCTCGTCCCCGGCCGCCTGCTGCGCGCCCCCGGGGTGGCCGCCGCCGCGTCGGGTGTCTTCCTCGTGATGGCGGCATACGGCGGCTGGCTGTTCGCCATGGCCCTCCACCTGCAGGGCGGCCTCGGCGACAGCGCCCTGCGGGCGGGCTGCCTGTTCATCCCCGCGGCCGCCGCCTTCGGGCTGACCAGCCTGAACTGGAAGCGGCTGCCGGCCCGCCTGCACCGGCCGATGATCGTCACGTCCGCCGTCGTCACCGCCGCGGGCGAGCTGGCCCTGGCGGCGGCGCTGGCCGGCGGCGGCCACGGCGAGCCGCTGCTGGAGATCGCTTTCGTGGCCATCGGGGCCGGCATGGCGGGCACGTTCAGCCCGCTGATGGCGGTGGCGCTGGCCCGGGTCGCGCCCGCCGACGCGGCCGACGCCAGCGGCCTGCTGGCGATGATGCTGCAGCTCGGCCAGGTGGTCGGCGTGGCCGTCTTCGGCACGCTGTTCCTCAGCCTGGCCCCGTCCGCGCACGCCGCCGCGGTGACGTCGCTGTCGCTGGCCGCGGTCTCGCTGGCCGCCGGCGGGTGCGCGGTACCTCTCCTGCGCACCCGCCGGGACGGCCGATGAGTCCTACGTGAGCGCTCAGATGAGGCCGAGGGCGAGCATGGCGTCCGCCACCCGCCGGAAGCCGTCGATGTTGGCGCCGGCCACGTAGTCGCCCGGCATGCCGTACGCGTCGGCGGTCTCCAGGCAGCGGGCGTGGATGTCGCTCATGATCTCCTGGAGCCGCCGCTCGGAGAAGTCGAACGTCCACGAGTCGCGGCTGGCGTTCTGCTGCATCTCCAGGGCGCTGGTGGCCACGCCGCCCGCGTTGGCGGCCTTGCCGGGACCGAAGGCCACCCCGGCCTCCCGGAACACCCGGATGCCCTCGGGCATGGTGGGCATGTTGGCGCCCTCGCCGACCGCGACGCACCCGCTCCGCACCAGCGCCTCGGCGTCCTTGCCGGTGATCTCGTTCTGCGTCGCCGACGGCAGCGCCACCTCGCAGGGCACCTCCCACACGCTGCGCCCGGCCACGTACGCCGCCCCGCTGCCGCGGCGCTCGGCGTACGCGCTGAGGCGGCGTCGCTCGACCTCCTTGATCTGCTTGAGGAGGTCGAGGTCGAGGCCCTTCTCGTCCACCACGTAGCCGGAGGAGTCGGAGCAGGCCACGACGACGCCGCCCAGCTCGTTCACCTTCTCGATGGCGTAGATGGCGACGTTGCCCGAGCCCGAGACGACCGTCCGCTTGCCGTCGAACGACGTGCCCCGCGCCTTGAGCATCTCCTCCACGAAGAACGCGCAGCCGTAGCCGGTGGCCTCGGTGCGGACCTGGGCGCCGCCGTAGGTCAGCCCCTTGCCGGTGATCACTCCGGACTCGTACCGGTTGGTGATGCGCTTGTACTGGCCGAACAGGTAGCCGATCTCCCGGCCACCGACGCCGATGTCCCCCGCGGGCACGTCGGTGTACTCGCCGATGTGCCGGTACAGCTCGGTCATGAAGCTCTGGCAGAAGCGCATGATCTCCCGGTCGGAGCGGCCCTTCGGATCGAAGTCCGCGCCGCCCTTGCCCGCGCCTATCGGCAGGCCGGTCAGGCTGTTCTTGAAGATCTGCTCCACGGCCAGGAACTTGATTATGCCGAGGTAGACCGAGGGGTGGAAGCGCAGCCCGCCCTTGTACGGCCCGAGCGCGCTGTTGAACTCGACCCGGAAACCACGGTTGATGTGCACCTCGCCCTGATCGTCCTCCCAGGGCACCCGGAAGATGATCTGACGTTCCGGCTCGAAGATCCGCTCGATGATCTTCTGCTCCGCGTACTCGGGGTGCTTGCCGAGGACGGGGCCGATGCTCTCCAGCACCTCGCGTACGGCCTGGTGGAACTCCGTCTCGCCCGCATTGCGGCGCAGGACGTTGTCGTAGACCGCCTCGAGCCTCTCGTGCAGCATCAACTCTCCTTGCTGTCTGTTTTCTCCCTATCTCACAGTAGAGGCATCCGCGTTGTGAGCAACGCAGTCTCAAGATCCGGGACGCACGAGGGCCCGCCAGACGTCGATGACGAGCACGGGGCGCATGCCGACCGACTGGTACAGGCCGAGCGCCGGAGTCGTGTTGTTGCCGTCGACGTGCAGGATCGTGCCCACCCGCCCGCGCCGCTCGTCGGCCTCGAAGGCCCGCGTGAGCAGCAGCCGGCCGAGGCCGCGCCCGCGGAAGGCGGGCCGCACCGCGAGCGTGCGGACGTAGCCGCAGTTCTCGTCGGGCACGAAGTGGTTCGTGCCGAGCAGCATGGCCGCGGGCTCACCGTGGACGCGGGCCAGCAGCAGCTGCGTCCAGTCGTTCGCGCTGGACGCCTCCATCTCCTCGGCCCACTCCTCGAACGTCTTCGGCACGAATCCGAAGTGCTCGGCGAAACCCTCCTGCTGGACGGCGTGCGCCGCGCGCAGCACCTCCTCGCCGCCGGGCGAGCCCGCTTCGACCGTGACCCCGGGCAGGAAGACGGGCCGTACACCGGCGTGGTCGGTCCGCATGCGGTGGAAGCTGGTCGCGGGCGCGAAGCCACGCTCCTTGGCGGCCTCGCGCATGACGGTGTCCTGCTCGTAGACGCTGACGTCCATCACCGCGTGGTCGTGCCCGGCCTCGCGGGCGAGGCCGCCGGCGCGGCCGAGCGCCAGGTCCCACAGCAGCGCGGCCGCGCCGGGCTCCCGCGCCTGCACGTCGATGTCCACGTTGTCGCTGTCGCCCTTGCGCCTGGCGTAGCCCCAGCCGAGGAGCCGCCCGCCCGAGTGGACCACCCAGCTGTCGTGCTCCAGGTCCAGCTCGCCGAGGGTGTCGGCGACGTCGTCGAGCGTCCAGTCGGGCTTGCCGGTCACTTCGATGTCGTGCTCGGTGACCAGCTCGTGAATCGCCGCCGTGTCGGCGGGCGCCGGCCGCCGGATGTCGTAGTCGTTCATGTCACTGGTTGTACGCAGCGCGACTTGTGGGCGGCTTGCCGAGGAGTTGGCGGCGTCTCCGCGTCTGCTCCACGTGACGCGCCTGCTCCACGTGATCTGGGGCGGCTCCACGTGATCTGGGGCGGCTCTCACCGGGGGACGGCGGCGGGTTCGAACAGCACCCGGGCCCGCACCTGCCGGAACCCGCGCCGCTCCAGGTCCGCCGACGCCTCCGCCCGATGCGCGTCCACGTCGGCGATCACCTCCGCGGCGCCGCCGGCGGCCAGCACCCTGACCGCATCGGCCAGGAGGTCGCCCCGGGCGGCCCCGTCGAGCACGCCGAGATAGGCGATGAGGGGATAGCACGCGTCCCCGGCCGTTCCGGCCAGGCCGACCGGCTCTCCCGCGTCCAGCGCCACACGCCAGCGGCCGATCGGTCCCGTCCACCAGGCCAGCGGATCGGTGGCCGGATCCACGCCGGCGACCGCCCGCGCGATCTCGGCGCCCGTCAGCAGGTCCGGCTCCGCGATCCGCGCCACCAGGGCGTCGATCTCGGCCGCGCCGGCGGCCGGGCGGAAGGTGTACCGCCCGGAGGGCGCCGCGGGCGGCGTGCCCGTCCAGGAGTATCTGAGCCGCTCACCACGCTCGGCCAGGCCGGCGAGGCGGGCCGCGGCCATCGGCGCCTCCACCACGGCGAGGACGTCCGGCCGGCCGCGCCAGTGCGGCGGCAGGGCGGCGTAGTACGACCCGGGCCCGCCGAGCGCCTCGTGCGCGGCGCGCAGCAGCGCGGCGCCCACCTCCGGCTCGGCGTCCAGGTCGAAACGCTCCAGCCAGGGAGCGCCGGCGGCGCCCGGCGGCAGCAGCCAGGCCGCCCGGCCGACGACGCGCCCGGCACGCAGGGCGACCCAGGTGCGCTCGGGCCGGTAGCCGCCGCCGGCGATGCCGTCGGCGTAGCCGACCTGGCGCAGCTGGGGCAGCGGATCGGGCATGGAGTCGAACAGGCTCTCCTCGCCCGCGACCAGCGGACGGATGACCATCTCGGTCATGGATTGATCCTCCGGGAAGGCGAACGCCCCGGATCAGATCCGCGCGAACGCCGGAGCGCGGACGGGGCGCAGAACATCGGACATTGTTCTGACCTCCTTCCTGCTCGACGGCGTACCCGGAACCTACTCGCCGCGTTCGCGAGCCGCAAGACCGCCGATCACCGGGACACCCGGGATCGCGCCGGCCGGCCGCGGGCCCGTGAAAGTTTCCCGCGCGGGACCCGGCCGGCGGGCGTACGCGCAGGTCGGAGAACAGACGCCCGTCTGCCGGTTGCCCCGGGCACGGCGGGCGCTTTCGATGACCTTGAGCCGGAAGCCCCCGTCCCGCCCCGGGAGCATGTGATGCCCAAGCGACTGTCCGCGGCATTCTCCGTCGCCGTCTGCGCCGTGGTCGCCGCGGCGGCGCTCGTCGTGACCCGGCCGGCCCCGGCGGACGCGGGGACGGGCGGTTTCGACTTCACGCGGGCGCAGGTCGTCGCGACGAACCTGCGGGTGCCCTGGGGCATGGCCTTCCTCCCCGACGGCAGCGCACTCGTCTCGGAACGCGACACCGCGATCATCGTGCGGGTGCGTCCCGGATCCTCGCCGGAACAGGTGGCCATGGTCCCGAACGTGAAGCCGGGTGGCGAGGGCGGCCTGCTCGGCATCGCGCTCTCCCCCACGTTCGCGCAGGACCAGATGGTCTACGCGTACTACACCAGCGCATCGGACAACCGGGTGGTCCGGTTCAGGCTCGGCGCCCCGCAGACCCAGCAGGTGATCCTCGCCGGCATCCCCCGGGGCCCGTCGCGCAACGGCGGGCGCATCGCGTTCGGCCCCGACGGCCTGCTGTACGTCGCCACGGGCGACGCCGGCTACCCGGCGAACGCCCAGGGATCGAGCCTCGGCGGCAAGATCCTGCGCGTCACCCGGGACGGCGCGGTCCCCGCGACCAACCCGTACTCCGGCTCGCCCGTCTACAGCTACGGCCACAGCAACGTCCAGGGGCTCGCCTGGGACGAGGCCGACCGGCTGTACGCCACCGAGCTCGGCCAGAACACCACCGACGAGATCAACCACATCCAGCCGGGACGCAACTACGGCTGGCCTGCCTGCGAGGGCGTGTGCGGCAACCCGAACCTCGTGAACCCCCTGGTGACCTGGAACTCGGCCGAGGCCTCGCCCAGCGGCCTCGCCTACGCCAACGGCACGCTCTTCGCCGCCGCCCTCGCAGGCAAGCGGCTGTGGACGGTGCCGGTCGGCGGAGGCGTCAGGACGGGTGATCCGGCGGCCGAACTGCGGGGCTCGCCGGGCCGGCTGCGCACCGTGGCGGTCGGGCTCGACGGATGGCTCTGGGTGACGACGAGCAACCGCGACGGCAGGGGGACGGTGGGTCCCGGCGACGACCTGATCGTCCGGATCCCGCCCGTCGGCACGGGGCCGCCGTCGAGCCCGTCGCCGTCGGCCGGTCCCCCGCTCTCGCCGTCGCCCGTCCCGTCGCCCTCGTCGCCGGGCGGCTCCTCGCCGTGCCCCTCCCCTTCGTCCAGCCCGTCACCGTCGCCCTCACCGTCCCCCAGCCCGTCGGCGTCCCCCAGTGCCTCCCCCTCGCTCAGCCCTTCACCGTCGCCGTCCCCCAGTCCCAGCCCGTCACCGTCGCCCTCACCGTCCCCCAGCCCGTCGGCGTGTCCCTCGCCGTCGCCCAGCCCCGCACCCTGCCCCTCCCCTTCGCTCAGCGCTTCACCCTCGCCCTCGCCGTCGCCCAGCCCGTCATCGAGCCCGTCGTCATGCGCCTCACCGTCCCCCAGCGCGTCGCCGTCGCCCGGCCCGTCGGGTACACGATCATGTGAAGCGACGATCCGGCTCCACCTCAGTTGGGCGGCGGCCTCCTGGGGCGAGCTGACGGTGCGGAACACGGGAACCCTGACCATCACCTCGTGGATCGTCACCTTCAAGGTCCCCAACGGTCTGAGCTACGTGCACATGGGGGACGGCAACTACGCCCAGCCGGGAGCCACGGTGACCGTCACCAGCCAACCCTCGAACGGTGTGCTGCCGCCGGGCGCGTCGGTGACGCGGCAGTTCGCGATCGGCTGGGCCGGGGCCGCCGTCGAGGCGCCGGTGGCCACCTGCACGGTCAGATGACGCCTGTCCGCCATGCCGGCGCCCGCCCGGCCCCGATCGCGCGTACGGGGCCAGGTCCGGGCGTGGCGGACGCGTCCGACGGGGCATGAGCCGCAATCCCACATCTCGACCTGGAGCCTTCGATGTCCAAACGTCTCGCCGTGGCAATCGCGACCACCCTCAGCGCGGTGCTCGCCTCCACCGCGCTCGTCGCGGCCCGCCCCACCGCCGCGGGCGCGGCGACCGGCGGATTCGACTTCACCCGGGCGCAGGCCGCCACAACGGGCCTGCGGGCGCCCTGGGGAATGGCCTTCCTCCCCGACGGCAGCGCCCTCGTCTCCGAACGCGACACCGCGACCATCGCGCAGGTGCGTCCCGGGTCCGCGCCCGTGCGGGTGGCCACCGTCCCGAACGTCTCGCCGGGCGGCGAGGGCGGCCTGCTCGGCATCGCGGTCTCCCCGGCGTACGCCGCGGACCAGTGGGTCTACGCGTACTTCAGCTCCGCCTCCGACAACCGGGTGGTCCGGTTCCGGCTGAGCGCGCCGCAGACGCAGCAGCCGATCCTCACCGGGATCCCCCGCGCCCAGTTCCACAACGGCGGGCGCATCGCGTTCGGCCCCGACGGCATGCTGTACGTGGCCACGGGCGACGCCGGGAACTCCGCCAACGCGCAGGACCTGAACAGCCCGGGCGGCAAGATCCTGCGCATGACGCCCGACGGCGCGGTCCCGGGGGACAACCCGTTCTCCGGCTCACGGGTCTACAGCTACGGTCATCGCAACGTGCAGGGGCTCGCCTGGGACGAGGGCGGCCGGCTGTACGCCACGGAGTTCGGCCAGAACACCTGGGACGAGATCAACCACATCCAGCCGGGCCGCAACTACGGCTGGCCGGTCTGCGAAGGCGTGTGCGGCGACTCGCGCTACACCAACCCCCTCGTGACGTGGAGCACCGCGGAGGCGTCGCCCAGCGGCCTCGCCTACGCCAACGGCACGCTCTTCGCCGCGGCACTGCGCGGGACCCGGCTGTGGGCGGTGCCGGTGAGCGCGAGCAAGGCCGGCACGCCGGTGGCCGAGTTCCAGGGGACGTACGGCCGCCTGCGTGCCGCCGCCGTCGGGCCCGACGGATGGCTTTGGGTGGCGACGAGCAACCGCGACGGCAGGGGGACCCCGGCCGCCGACGACGACCGGATCATCCGCGTCCCGCCGGCGGGCGGCCCGTCACCGTCGGCGAGCCCCTCACCGTCGCCCTCCGCGTCGCCGAGCCCCTCGCCTTCACCCAGCGCGTCCCCGTCAGCAGGTCCGCGCGCGTGCTCCGCGGCGTACCGGGTGATCAACCAGTGGCAGGGCGGTTTCCAGGGCGAGTTGACGGTGCGCAACACGGGCACCGCGGCGACGTCGTCGTGGACCGTCACCCTCACCTTCCCCAACGGCCAGCGCATCACCCAGATGTGGGGCGGGCGCTACACCCAGTCCGGGGCCACGGTCACCGTCACCAACGAGTCCTGGAACGGCACGCTCGCGCCGAACGCGTCGACGACGGCCGGTTTCACCGCGAGCTGGGCCGGCGGCGCCAACGGGTCGCCGGCCCCCGTCACCTGCACGGCCGCCTGACGCCCGCCCGGGTCAGCGTGGCGCGACGAAGAGGGTCTGCGTGGCCGTGCCGACCTCGCCGGACTGGTCGAACAGCGTGGTGCGGGTGAGCCCGCGTCCCCGTGGGCCGATCGTCGTGGCCGCGTCCAGGCAGATCCACTCTCCTTCGGGGGCGCGGAACAGCGAGATGGTGAGGTCCACGTTGGCGAAGAGGTAGGCGTCGAAGTCCAGGACGCCGCTGATGCCGTTGCCGCTGTCGGCGAACATCGCGAGCCGTTCCAGCGGCGTGGTCTCCTCGCCCTCGACCAGCGGCACCCGCGTCCTGCCCCACGCCACGGCGGGCCCGGGCTCGTCCGGGGACCCCTTGACGAACCGCCAGTCCGTGGCCCTGCCGTACCCGAAACCCCGCGCGATCCAGGAGTCCGCGTCGCCGGGGGCGGGCGGCGGGACCGGCGCGGGCGGCGGCGCGGCCTCGCTCGCCGGGCTGCCGGCTTCCCTGATGCGCCACGCGGTCGCCCTGACCAGCTCGCGCCCGCCGGAGGCGACGGAGGCGCCGAGACACTGCACGCGCCTGCCGTCCCTGATCATCTCGGTGCGCACCTCCACCTCGGCGACCGGGACGGGTGCGAACACGTCCACCGCCAGCCGGGCCTCCGGAAGCCCGGGGAAACGGCTGGGGACGCGGGCGAGCTCGTGCACCAGCAGCGCGGTGACCGGCCCCATGTGCTGATGCCCCGGATCCCACGGCCCCTGCGTGTGCTCCGTCGCCTGGTACCGGCCCTGGCCGAGGGGGACGTACATCGTCATGGAACAAGATTCTAGAGGCGGCCCCGAATCGCGGCCGAGCCCGGTCAGGGCCGGCCCGCCTGCTACCCGAAGCGTCGGCCGTTCCGTCCCGTCCGCCGATTCGCCACCGGTGCGGTGATGGTCACGGGGATCCCCGAGGGGGCCTGGGCGCCAGTGATACGTCGTAGTTCGGCCTGGCCCGAACAGACTTGGCTGGTCTGCGGGACGATACCGGCGTCGGCCATCAGGCGGGTCACGGCACGGCGCTGGTTGGGCAGGACGAGGGTGACGACGCTGCCGGACTCGCCGGCGCGGGCGGTGCGGCCGCCGCGGTGCAGGTAGTCCTTGGGGTCGCTTGGCGGGTCGACGTTGACGACGAGGTCGAGGTTGTCGACGTGGATGCCGCGGGCCGCGACGTTGGTCGCCACCAGCACCGTGACGTGGCCGGTCTTGAACTGGGCGAGGGTGCGGGTGCGCTGGGGCTGGGATTTGCCCCCGTGTAGCGCGGCGGCGCGTACGCCGCTGTTCAGGAGGTTTTCGGTGAGCCGATCCACGGCGTGCTTGGTGTCCAGGAACATGATCACCCTGCCGTCGCGAGCAGCGATCTCCAAAGTGGTGGCCTGCTTGTCGGCGCCTTGGATGTGCAGCACGTGGTGCTCCATCGTGGTGACCGCGCCCGCCGAGGGGTCAACCGAATGGACCACCGGGTCGGTCAGGTAGCGGCGGACCAGCAGGTCGACGTTGCGGTCCAGAGTGGCGGAGAACAGCATCCGCTGGCCCGAGGGGCGCACCTGGTCGAGCAGGTAGGTGATCTGAGGCATGAAGCCCATGTCGGCCATCTGGTCGGCCTCGTCCAGCACGGTGATGCCGACCTGGTCCAGGCGGCAGTCGCCGCGCTCGATGAGATCCCTGAGCCGTCCGGGGGTCGCGACGACGACCTCGGCGCCACCGCGCAGAGCGCTGGCCTGCCGCCCGATCGACATTCCGCCGACGACGGTGGCCAGCCGCAGCTTCAGTGACCGGGCGTACGGGGTGAGCGCGTCGGTGACCTGCTGGGCCAGTTCCCGAGTGGGAACGAGGATCAGGGCCAGCGGCCGCCGCGACTCGGCGCGCTGTCCGGAGGTGCGGACGAGCAAGGCCAGGCCGAAGGCGAGCGTCTTGCCTGACCCGGTGCGCCCCCGCCCGAGGACATCCCGGCCCGCCAGGGAGTTCGGCAGCGTCGCCGCCTGGATCGGGAACGGCTCGTTCATGCCCAGGCTGGTGAGCACCTTCATCAGCGCGGGCGGCATGTCCAGTTCAGCGAATGTCGCGACTGCCGGCAGGGCCGGGGTGACGGTGACCGGCAGTGCGAACTCCCCCTGGAGCCCGGCGGGACGCCGCCCGGGACCACCGGAACGCCTGGGGGTGCCTGAACGGCTCAGCGCCGGCGAGCCGAATCGGTCACCCCTGCCGGGGTTGCCAGAGCCGCCCGTACGGGTGGAGGAGTAGTGGTCGTGCTTGCGAGTTGCATGGTTCATGCAGAACCTTCCTCGATGCGGCACGTGTCAGTGATTCCCGGCGCAACGAGCGGCACAAGAATGGCGAGCACGAGCCGAAGAAAGACGAGGCGGCGGAGAGCAGGCCTCGTTTGTCGAAATGATCGACATTTGCCGAAAAGAACGGCGGCTGCGATGCCGATCAGAGGGCTGGAGCGGACTTATGCCCGAACCGGAGCCATTAGTGGTCCATCCGGTGTGCCGCGGAAGAACAGACATGCTTGTGAGGCCGTCACGGCGCATTGGGTACCACAAGAGCAACGCACTGGGGCCCACACCCTACGGTGCGGGCCCCAGTTGCGTGGTGCGTCAGCGTCAGGCGGCGACGATGTTCTCGGCCTGCGGGCCCTTCTGGCCCTGGGTGACATCGAAGGCCACCTTCTGGCCCTCGCGCAGCTCGCGGTAGCCGCCGTTGGAGACGATGTTGGAGTAGTGCGCGAAGACGTCGGCGCCGCCGCCGTCCTGCTCGATGAAGCCGAAGCCCTTTTCCGCGTTGAACCACTTCACGGTGCCAGAAGCCATGTTGATCTCCTTTGATAGGTGTAAAGCCGAAATCCGCATCGGGCAGATTCCGCGTCGCCGCGATAGGCCCACACCCGGAGAAGACCGGAAAACAAAAATGCACCTGAGGTTACATACCGTCAGGTGCACACAAGTTTTATGGGTACCACAACTGCAACTGCCACCAACCTAGCACACGTACGGCCGTGCCGCACATGCCCCGCAGCCGTCGGCACATTTGCACGCCCTTCGAACGCCACCGATCACGTGGGCTGTGCCAGAGGTTGTCAAGACCCCGCCCGGCCAGATGATGGGGGAAATAGGGTGCTGGCATGGAGTATCGACGACTTGGCACCACCGGTCTGCAGGTCAGCAGGATCTGCCTGGGCATGATGAGCTACGGCGAGCCGGCCAAGTGGGGCGGCTGGGTCCTGGACGAGGAGCAGGCCGAGCCCATCGTGCGCAAGGCGGCCGAGGGCGGGGTGACCTTCTTCGACACCGCCGACGTCTACTCGGCGGGCGTCAGCGAGGAGGTCACCGGACGGCTGCTGCGCAAGATCTTCCCCCGGCGCGACGACTACGTGCTCGCCACCAAGGTCTACTTCCCCATGGGCGAGGGCAGGAACGACTACGGCCTGTCCCGCAAGCACGTCATGTCGGCCATCGACGCTTCCCTCGCCCGCCTCGGCACCGACTACGTGGACCTGTACCAGATCCACCGGTGGGACGACGAGACGCCGATCGAGGAGACGATGGAGGCCCTCCACGACGTCGTCCGGGCCGGCAAGGCCCGCTACATCGGCGCCTCCAGCATGTGGGCGTGGCAGTTCGCCAAGGCCCAGCACGTCGCGGACAAGAACGGCTGGACCCGCTTCGTCAGCATGCAAGATCATTACAACCTGCTGCACCGCGAGGAGGAGCGGGAGATGATCCCGCTGTGCCTCGACCAGGGTGTGGGGCTGATCCCGTGGAGCCCGCTCGCACGCGGCCTGCTCGCCCGCGCGGGCAAGCCGGCCGACACGACGCGGCAGGTCGGCGACGGCGCCAGGCAGGAGCAGCTGTACGGCGGGCCCGCCGACGAGGCGATCCTCGATCGGGTGGCGCGGACCGCCGCCGAGCGCGGTGTCTCCCCCGCGACCCTCTCCCTCGCGTGGCTGCTCGGCCGCCCGGGAGTGACCGCCCCCATCGTCGGCGCGACCAAGGGGCACCACGTGGACGACGCGCTCGCCGCGGTCGGCCTGAAGCTCACCGACGAGGAGATCGCCCTCCTCCAAGAGCCGTACCAGGCCCGCCCGCAGCAGTTCTAGACAGACGACGCGGGCGGGGACGTCAGCCGTCGGTGGTACGGCGGCGCCGGGCACGGCGCGGGTAGGCCTTGGCCGTCTCGGCCAGCCGCGCCGCGTGCTCGGCCTGCTTGCGCCAGTGCCCGTAGGCGTCGCCGCGCTGGGCGAGCCGGTCCAGCTCACGCATCGTGTCCAGCGGGATGAACGCGGGCTCGGCGTCCCGCCACGGCGTGCCGGGCAGCGGCATGAACGTGTGGGTGTGGATGCGCGCCCCGAGATCGGCGAGGTCGGCGGCGAGCCGCAGGGACGCGTCCTGGTCCTCCGGCGTCTCGCCGGGCAGCCCGAAGATGAAGTCGACGTTCGGGCGGAAGCCGTGCTCCACGGCGATGCGCACGGCGTCGCGCACCGGCTCGCTGCCGTGGCCGCGCCCGGCCGCGGCCAGCACGCGGTCGGAGCCCGACTGCGCCCCGATGATGATGTTGTCGTTGGCCACGTAGCGCTTGAGCAGCCGCATCGCCTCGGGCGTCACGTGCTCGGGGCGGATCTCGGAGGGGAAGCTGCCGAAGAACACCCGCCCGTTCGCGGGCAGCTCCTCCTTCACGCCCGCCAGCAGTTCCTCCACGGCGTCCAGCGCCGGCTCCGGCCCCTGCGTGCCGTACGAGAGGGAGGTGGGAGTGATGAAGCGGACGTCGCGCAGACCGTGGGCGGCCATCCGGCGGACGTGCTCGCGCACGCTGTCCACGCCGCGATGCCGGAACCTGCCGCCGAACATGAAGGGCGTCTGGCAGAAGCGGCACGTGTAGGCGCAGCCCCGCGTGATCTCGATCGGCCCGAAGTGGCGGCGCCGGTCGGGGAAGGACGGGAAGGCGTCCAGCGGCAGTTGCGGGGCCGGCGGCGTGCGCAGCGCGACGCCGTCGGCGTCGCGCACCGCCAGCCCGGGCACGGTGGTGAGCGGCCGGTCCGCGCGCAGCGCCTCGACCAGCGCGACGATCGTCGGCTCGCCCTCGCCGATCGCGGCGAGATCCCAGCCGGCGTCGAGGACCTGCTGCGGCTCGGCGGTGGCGTGCACTCCGCCGGCGATGTGCAGGACCCTGGGGTCGTCGGCGAGGGCGCGCACGGCGGCCAGCTCGGCGGCCATCGCCTCGGCGTCCGGCGAGTAGAACGACCAGAGGACCAGGACCCGCTCCGCGGAACTGCCCGCGATGTGCGCCGCGGTCTCCTCGGGGGTGGTCCCGAGCCACAGATCGCACTCCGCCTTCGCGGTTTCCAGCGCACCGAGCAGCGCGTTCACGCCGTACGTCACGGCCTTGCGATAGCGGACAACCACGGACACATCCACACTCACCCTGGCAGGGTAGTGCCACCGCCCGCCTCCCCCGCACCGCCGGAGACCAGCGAGCGGATCGCAACACGGCCGCGACCAGTTCACCAGGTCACTTGCGACCAGACCAGCAGCGATGGTGAACCAATCGGCCCGCACCCTGGTGCGGCATCCCTGCCTGGTCGCGCAACCTCAGCACCGCGGTCTGCGTCATCTCGCCGACCGTCTGGACGACGACCTCGTTGCCGGCATCGTCCTCCACACCGGCGCGACCCTCCCCTTCGGCCCCCGCCTGCGCACCATGCCGGTCAGCGCCCCGCCAGGCGTGAGGCCCGGGTCGACCTGAGATGCGATGAAGTGATCACCTAACGCCGTAAGGCGGCCCGCGTCCGGGACCGCCTTTCGGCGTCTAGCAGTAATCATCCTCGGTCTTGCTCCGGAAATCCTCCTCCGAGCTCTTCCTCCCGGACAGGCCCAGAACTTGGTCTGTACCGGCGAAGTCTTCCGGTATGTCCGTGAGCTGGAATGCGTTGGCGATCGGAAAATCGTCAGTAAGACGTGCTGTGACATCGAGGATGGGCGGCAATGGCTCTTGCAGAGGTATGTCCTGCTTCTCAAACCCACGCGCGTCCCCCAGCACGATGACCCCGGCCCGTTCCTCTGTCCCAGTCGGTTGCGAGACCTTCCACAGCAGGCGTGGCGACTGTTGGTCCTGAACCAGGAAGGAAGACAGGGACTCCCCCGGGCACAGCGGCACCACGAACCTGAGCCGTCCGTCGTCCGTACGACCGACTCCGACGGGCCGCGGCAAGTCGTCCGCGAGGGGCGGGCGGCACGCCGCCACCGTCAGCAGCAGCAAACAGGCTGACAAGGTGCGCCGGCCGTACGAACGCGGGCGGTGAGAGGCCCTAGCGACAGCTATGGAGAGCTTCCTCAGCACTTGTAAGTATTACCCTTCTGGTCCGCCTCCCGCTCATAAATATTGACGCAGGGGTCGAGGGGATCGGTGTTGCGGATGTAGTAGACGAGGAACGTCGGCCAGAAATGCGTTTGCTTGTAGTAGAACTGCCACTGCCTCATATGCTCCGCCTCATGATCCAGTAGGATCTTGGTAGGCGTCGCGTTGTCGATCAGCAGGATGTTCCCCACGGTCGTCCCGCCGCGCCCGAAGTGCACGCCACTCTGCAGCCCACTGCAGACCTTTTGTCCTGTCGTCGGGTTCGTGTTACAGTGCCCGCCTTCGCTTACCGCCCACCTCTCCACCGCCAGCATGAACTTGTCGTAACTCAAGTTCGGGTTCGTGTTGGCGAGGAACATGGCGAGCTTCAACGGCAAACCCCAGACACTCGACGCCCTGGCGACACTGCTTGGTTTACAAGGTTTCACGGTCGTGTCTTCGCACAGCCATTCCCGAAGATTCAGCCACTCCTGCGCGATCAGTTGCTTGCACTTCTTCGAACTGAGGTGCTCATGACAGTCGTCGAGTGCTTTGGAAAAATTCTGCCCCTGCTGGTACGCGGAGTACAGCTGCTTTCCCGTCACACCGTTTCCACCGCTCGGCAGCATGCCGATGATGTGGTCCAACCCCTTGATGTCCTTGGTTTGCATCATCGCCCAGACGGCAAGATCCTGATTCTCTTGCTTGGTCATCATGGGGTTGTAGTTCTGCAGATAGAGATTGCGGGCTTCTTCGCTCATCTTCCAGTACGGCACCCCCTCTTCGATGGGGCGGCCGTTGTTCATCACGCCCAGCTCCTTGGCGCGCTCATCCGAGAAGTAGAAACGCGGGTCCGGCGGAGGCGCCGATGCGGCGAGATTCTCCCAGTAGTTGTGCTCGAAGTACTTGGTGCAGGCGTTCAAGTCGCCATGGCATGTACCGCTCTCGTCGATTCCGAAGCCACCGGGGCCGAGGTTCACGACAGGGGTGGGCGGGTTGAAGTAGGCGTCGCACTGGCCCACGGTGCCGTGGCAGACGCCGTCCGCGTCGACGTCGACCTTGGGCGCGTGCCCAGACGGATCGATCATGACCAGCGGTGAGGCCATCCCATAGCTGTAGCGGTTGGCCCGTGCCGCCGGATCGGGATCGAGGGTCATGGTGTCGCGGCTGGTGAAGGTGCCGGTGCCGGGCTGGTACCAGCGGGCGTGCATGTTGACCTGACCGGTGTCGCCGTCGGTCCACTCGCCCTGGAAGCCGAGCTGGGACCGGGTGCCCGTACTGGTGACGGCCTGGCCGAACGGGTTGTAGGCGGTGGAGCCGGCGAGGCTTGTGGCACCGGCGGTGAAGGCCGCGACGACGTCCCCGTGTCTGTCGGCCATCTGGAACTGCCCCGCGTTGGCGCCGATCTTGGCGGACAGGACGTCGCCGAAGGCACCCCGGCTGTAGGTCTCCTGAGCCGCTCCGGCGGCGTCCATGACCGCGACCAGGTCGTTGCTCGTGTCGGCGTAGACGTACGCGGCGGTGGTGCCGCCCTTGGTGCGGCGGGTCATTCGGTCGAGGGCGTCGTAGGTGTAGTCGGCGTTCCCGTCGCCGACCATGCGGTCGAAGGCGTCGAAGGAGTAGGCGTTGACCGCACCGTCCTTGGTCGCCGCTGCGAGCGTGCCCCGGGGGGTGTAGGTGTAGTCCACGCCTGCACCGGAGGTGAGGCGGTTGCGCTCGTCGTAGGTGAAGGTGTCGTTCCCCGCCCGCGTGCGGTTTCCTGACGCGTCCCACTCGTACGCCGTCGTCGCCGAGGACGGGTCGGTCCAGGAGGTCAGGCGGCCGGCGAAGTCATAGGTGTAGCTGTTGCCGCCCGCCCCCGCCGTGCCGGAGGTGACCTTGGAGGTCAGGCGGTCCTCCTTGTCGTAGCCGTAGGTGATGGACGCCAGGTCCGCGCCGCCCCCGGACCTGAGCGCGTCGCTGGTCAGGCGACCGAGGGCGTCGTAGCCATAGGTTCGCCGCGGACCGCCGCTGCCGTAGGTCGAGGAGGTGAGACGGCCGGCCTTGTCGTAGTCGTAGCCGACGGTGACACCCGTGAGCGGGTCGACCGCCGTCTTCAGCCGGTCCTTGCCGTCCCAGGTGAAGGTCGTGGTGCCGGCCGCGTCGCCGCGCTGGACCAGGCGGTCGTTGGCGTCGTAGGCGAAGCTCGCCTGGTCGACTCCGCCCTTGGCGGTCTTCAGCAACTGGCCCCGGTCGTTGAGCGTGAAGGTGAGGTCGCCTGCCGACACGGCGCGTCCGGCGAGGTCGTAGCCGAAGGTCTTCGGGGCGGTGGGGGCGGTGCCGCCGCCGCTGCCGGCCTGCTGGGTAAGCCGCCCGAGGTTGTCGAAGGTGTTGGTGACGGTGACCCCGCCGGGCTGGACCTGCGTCACCGGATTGCCCGCCGCGTCGTACCTCGTGGTCCAGGTGCGGTCGGCGAGGTTCGGATGCTGGGCGGTGGACGGCTCGATCACCGATTCCACCAGCCCGAGGCTGTTGTAGGTGGTGATCGAGGTGTTGCCCCGGCCGTCGGTGTACCGGGTGCGCGCACCCGTCGCGTCGTAGCCGAACGAGGTGGTGATCGAGCCGTCCGCGCTGACCGGCTCGACCATCCGCGTGATCCGGCCGAGCGCGTCGAAGTCGTAGGTGGTGGTGTGGCCCTCGGCGTCGGTGCGGCCGACGGGGTTGCCGTCCCGGTCGTAGTCGAACGAGCGGGTGCGGACGGTAGCGCCGCCGGAGTCCAGATCCCGGACCGCGGTTGGGTGTCCGGACAGGTCGTAGATGATGCTGCTGGCGTTGCCGAGCGGATCGGTGACCTTGGTCTGGCGTCCGGCCAGGTCGAAGGCGAACGTCGTCGTGTCGCCCTCGGGATCGGTCAGCTCGGTGGTCTCCCCGGCGGGGTTGACGGTGGCGGTTGTGGTGTCGCCCCCGGGCCGCTTCTCGGTGAGCGGGTTGCCCGCGTCGTCGTAGGTCGCGTACGAGGTGAGCGCGGCTGTGGTGGGCTTGCGCTCGATGACGGTCGAGGTGATCGGGCGGCCCAGGTCGTCGTACGTGGCCTCCTGGCGAGCGCCGGTGGGGTCGGTGACCGACAGCAGTTCACCGTTCAACGTGTAGGTGTAGTCGGCGTGCCCGGGAGTGGCGCCGCCGGTCGCCGGCGGCTGGGCCACCCGGACGAGCCGGTCGAGGGCGTCGTAGGTGTTGGTGGTGACGTTGCCCCGCGGGTCGGTGACCGACGTGAGCCTGCCGGCGGCGTCGTAACCGTAGCGGGTGACCGGGGTGACGGCGGTGCCCCCCGGCGGGGTGTAGGGCGGCGCTGTGGCCGTCTTGATCTGTCCCGTCCGGTCGTAGCCGACGGAGCTGGCCCGGTTCTCCGGATCGATGACGTCGGTCCGCTCACCGGCAGTGTCATAGCCGTACCGGACGACCGGGCGCTGGGTGACCGGGGAGCCGCCCGCGCGCTCGACGGCGACCGGCGGTTGCTTCGTCTCGACGAGCTGCCCGACGGCGTCATAGCGGTTCAGGGCGGTGTGGTCGAGCCGGTCGGCGCCCGAGGCGTTGCCGCGCGGCGAGGTGACCTCGGTGACCAGTCCGCGTTCGTCGTACTTCCAGGTGGTGATCAGGTCGGTGTCGCCGTTCTCGACGATCTGCTTGATCCTGCGGTCGGCGGCGTCGAACTCGGCCGTCACGCTCTCGGTACGCGAGGTGCCCGCGGCGGTCCTCGTCGTGGAGATGACGTTGCCGTCGGCGTCGTAGCCGAAGCCGGTCCTGCGCGCCAGGCCATCGGGGTCCAGGGTCTGAGAGGTGAGCAGGCCGGCCGCGTCGTAGGTGTAGTCGGTCCGGGTCTTCCCGCCACCCGTGACCGTCTTCAGCGGGTTGCCGGCCCAGTCGTACTCGTAGGAGGCAAGCACCACGTCGCGGGGTGTGGCCAAGCCGTTGAGGCGGGCGTCGTCGGCGATCTCCTGGGACAGCAGGTCGTCGTCCCAGTACGTGTAGCGCGTGGTGCGGCCCATCGCGTCGGTCTTCGCGGCCGGCCGTCCCGCCGAGTCGTAGGCGTAGGAGGCCAGGACCACGTCGGCCGCGGGCTGCGGGGCAGCCGGACTGCCTGTCCAGTTCTTGAGGGTGACCGTGGCCTTCTCGCCGCGCGGGGTGTAACCGAACTCCAGCGGGGTGCCGGCCGGGCTGGTCGCGGAGACCAGCGCGCCTGTGGCGTCGAAGGAGTACCTCGTGACGCCGCCCTCGGGGCCGGTCATGGTCGTGACCCGGCCGAAGGCGTCGTAGGTGTAGGTGGTGACGCGGTCGGGGTCGGACCCGGTCAGGTCGTCCAGCGTGGAGGTGAGGACGTTGCCGTCGGGGTCGTAGGCGGTGCGGACCTCGGCGGTGTGGGTGGCCGAGGTGATCTCGTTGGCGACGCCGGGACCGGTCGCCTTGACGACGCGGCCCATGCCGTCGTAGGCGTAGCGGGTCGTCACACCATCCGGTTCCGCCGCCGACACCACCGTCTGGCTGGTCCTGCGGCCGAGGGCGTCGTAGCCGAACCGGGTGACCAGGCCCGCCGCGTCGGTGGTCTCGGCGAGGTCGCCGTTGGACCTGTAGCGGTAGCTGATCTCGGCGCCGTTGGGCTTCTTCGCGCTCTTGAGCAGGCCGGCCGGCGTGGTGCCGCCGCCTTCCGCCGGCTCGGTGCCGTCGGTGTAGGTCCAGCTCCTCGAACGCCCCGAGGGGAAGCCCGGGGTGACCGGTCCCGCCTGTTTGACCCTGTCGCCGTACTGGTCGTACTCGAAGGTGGTGAGGTAGGTGCCGTCGTTCTCGTCGGCGGATCGCGCGTCCCGGTATTCGGCGACCTGGTCGTTGCGGCCGTCGAAAAGGTTGTCGATGTCGAGGAAGTAGGAGTAGTACTCCGTGCCGCATGAGCCGCTCGTCCTGCAGGTGGTCTTCGCCAGCAGGTTCCCGCGCGCGTCGTTGGCGAACTGCCGGGCGTTGCCGTTGCGGTCGGTGATCTTCGCGACGAAACCACCGGTGTCGTACTCGTACCTGGTCGTCTTGGCGAGCTGGTCGGTCCACGAGACGAGGCGGTCGTCACGGGAGGCGTCGTTGACGTAGGTCAGGGTGCCGTTGCGCGGGTCGGTGACGGTGATCGTGGCCAGGGACGCGCCCGTGGAGTCCTTGGTGTGCGCGGCGGACGACAGCTTCCACAGGCCGCCGTTGCGGTCGGTGTGGGTCAGCAGCCGGCCGCCGTCGGCGGCGTAGGTGTTCACCGCGCTGACCCGGCCCGACGGCTGCGTGATCTTGATGAGCTGACGGCGCGCCGTCCGGGTGCGGTAGTGCGTGGAGACCTGCTCCGCACGCAGCGGCTTGCCGTAGACGGCGACCTCGTCGATGGAACCGGCGAAGGGGAAGGGCCCGCCGGAGCTCACCGTGCCCGGCCAGCCGGAGGAGCCGAAGCCGTAGCCGATGCGGGCGTCCCACTGACCCAGATGGGCGATCTGCCTGGTCAGGGAGCCGACCTCCTGGCCGTCGAGATACAGCGTCTGCGTGGACCTGGCTCCCGACAGCGCGACGTGGTGCCAGTCGCCGTCGTTGACCGCCGCGGCGGAGGTGATCGGAGCGGCCGTTCCCGTCCAGAACTGGCCGCGCAGCCTGCCGTCGGTGCCGACGTAGATGGCGGGAGTGTAGACGCTGGGACTGCCCTTGGCCGAGTTCTGGTAGCCGAGGATGGTGCCCGAGCCCGTGGTCTTGAACCACGCCTCGATCGTCGTGTCGCCGCCCAGGCCGTTCACGACTCCCGGGGGCAGGGACACGTACGACGAGCCCGCCGTCCCCCTGAAGGTCATGGCGGTGTCCGGCGATCCCGTCAGCGGGGCCAGGGTGCCCCCGGTGGCGTCGGCGGTCGTTCCCGCGATCCTTCCGTCGTCGACCCCGGAGACCGACTTCATCATGTTGGCGATCACGCTGCCGATGCCGGTGCCGGTCTCGTTGAGCCGCCAGTAGCCGACCGGCCTGCTGTCCAGGACCGCGCTGCGGTACTGCGAGTCGTCGCCGTACTCGTAGCGGACGCACTCGCCGCCGGAGGCCGGCGGGCAGACCCTGACCAGATAATCGCCGTCGTAGGCGTAGGTCCAGGTGATCGGCGAACCGCCCACCGGGTCACTGGCCACGCCGGTCACATGGCCGCCGCCCCAGGTGAAGGTCAGGGAGCGGCCGCCCGCCCCGGTGACCTTGGCCAGCTTGCCGTCCGTGCCGTACTGCAGGGTCTGCGTACGGCCGCGGCTGTCGGTGACCTTGACCAGCCGGCCCGCGGAGTCGAACCAGTAGGACGTGGATTCCTTGTCCATGAGGCGCCAGCCACCACCGGATTGGGTGGCCAGGGTGGCGTACGTGCCCGCCGGAGAGGCGTAGGTGCCGTCGCCCTTGGCCGCGAACCGCCACTGCCGCCCGTCGGGATAGGTGATGAGCACCGTGGAGGTCAGCGGCTCGTTCTCAAGCCGCGTGTCCCAGCGGGTGGTCCAGCCGGCGCCGAAGGCTCCGTCCTTGCGGGGGTCCAGGCTGTTGTAGGTACGGTTCACCGACAGCGGCGGCCCCACCGCGGCGACCGCCAGATCCGTCTCGGTGTGCGTGTAGTTGCCGGTGACGTGGTTGAACTCCCGGCCGTCCGTACCCGCCGCGAGCAGGGCGTTGATCGACGCCTGCTCGGGAACGGCGGTGAAGCTCCGCCATGACGAGGTGGCCGTGGCCGCGCTGGTGGCGGCCTGGGCGTACCACCAGTAGGTCTTGCCCCACTGGAGCTTGCCCGAGGGGACGGTCCAGGCCCCCTTCACCCAGGTCGAGGACTCGCACCAGGTCCAGTGATCCTTCGGCCCGGCACAGACCTGGTACCAGTAGGAGGTGGCCGCCTCCCCCGGCACCTGGGCATAGGCCGACAGGGACGGCGTCAGGGAACCGACCTGGTTGTTGTCGACCGGGGTGAACTGCTGGAAGGTCACCGCGGTCAGCGGCATCGACGTGACCACGGCGGTCTGCCACGAGGACCAGGCAGAGTATTCGACGCCGTCGTACGCCCGGGCCCGATAGGTGATGGTCTGGCCGTCGGCCAGCTTGCCCGAGGGCACCGCCACGGTGGCCTTACCGCCGGAGGAGATGCCGCTGGCCGTGCCGCTCCACACCTGGGTGCCGCCCACCTGCACCTGGAAGTCCGCCGACAGCGACTGTCCGGCGTCGGCGTCGGTCAGCACCGCCGACAGCACCGGCGTCAGCGAGGTCACCACCCCACCCGTCTCGGCGGCGACCGTCGGCGCCGCCGACGGTGTCGCCACCGCCGGCGCGGTGTTGGGCAGGGTGTAGGTCAGCGCCAGGACCGGCTTGTTGCTACTGGCCTCGGCCGAGGCGAAGGAGCGCACCGAGGTGTAGCCCTCCTCCGGTCCGCTCAGCCGCACCCCGCGGTTGGAGCTCGGAGTCGCCAGCCACTGCTGGGCCATGTACGTCAGATCCCAGCTCATCGACTTCGGGCTGGACGAGCTGCACCCCGACCCGTTCGTGCCGGGGATCTCGCCGTACCACTCCGCGTCCGGCTGGGAGTACCAGTTGATGCCCGAGGACCAGGATTGCGTCACCCGCGCGGCGGTCACGGAAACACTGCTGCACGCGCTGGACGAAGTGTTCCACAGCGTCAGCGTCGCCGCCGACAACGAAGCCGCCTGCGGCATCCCCGAGGTGTCGAAGCGCAGGAACGCCCGGTCGATCACGTCGTCGGAGCTGGAATGGCTCGACGTGCCCGCCCGCAGCGTGGACGACGAGGAATAGCCCGTCCCAACCGAATACGACCCGTCACGCCACACCTGACCCTCGACATAGGTGTCCGCGCTCGGAGTGAGGGTCAGGGTCGGGTCCACCCGGACGGGATAACGTGTGGCGGGATCTTTCAGATATTCGGCGTCGGGCCGCAGCACCAGCGTCCGCCGGCCGTTCTCCTTCACGACGCGCGTCTCTATCTTCCCGATCCTCCCCTCCGGACCCTCCCGGTCGCCGCCTTTCCCGGGGGACGGCGAGGGGGACGGCGAGGGTGCCGCGGAGGCGTTCGGCGCGGCGCCCTGCTCGCCCGCGGCGTACATGACCGGTTCCGGGGCCACGGCAACGACCTTGCCCGCGTCCGACCGCACCTCCAGGCCGCCCGCGGCGGTCCGCGCGACGGCCAGCCCGTCGGACTCGATCCCCATCGTGATCTCCACCGGCGACTCCGGACGCTCGCGGAGCACCACGTCCTGGGAGAACCCGTCCACCAGCATCGTGACGACCAGGTCCGCGCCGTCACCCGCCGCGTCGACGTAAGTGGCGGTGTTCCCCCTCACCACCGGCTTGGGCAGCGCCCTCGGCCACGTCAGATCGAGCGTCTCCTTCTCACTCTTGCCGAACCTGACCAGCGGCTTCGCCGACCCGCCCGGGGAGAAGGACACATCCGCCTTGGCGGCTTTCGCCCGGAGCACTCCGTCCCGCTCGACCAGGGTCGTGTCGACCGGCACCCAGGTCCCGTCACGTTCGACGCGGGCGACGCCGGCACTCACCTCGGTCGTGAAGGTCCCGTCGCTGTTGGCGTACGTCACGGAGTTCTCGGTCGTCTCGCCCGGGACGAGAGCGCGAGTCCGGGTGCGGCGGGCGGCGGCCAGGGCGGCGAGACGGCCGGAGGAGACGGCCCTCCCCTCCTTCACCGCCGGTGGGGCCACGACGCCCGGGGAACCGGTCGCCTTCGGAGCGGGAGCCTTCAGCTCGGGCGGCAGCGGCGGAGGTTTGTCGAGCCCGCCCCCGGCCGGCTCGCGTGCCGTCTTGTGCCGCTGCTCGACGGGCAGCCCTTCTTTGACGCGACCGGCCGTCTCCCGGGCCGATAACCGGCCCGCCCGCGTGGCGTCGCCGCCGACCAGGTGCGGCAGGCCGTCCGCTGTTCCCGCCAGTTGCTTCGGAGCCTCACCCGTGGGCAACGCGACCGAAACGAGGGGGAGATCGTCGTGCGCCGCCGCCGGCGACATCCCCGTCACGATCAGTCCCGGTGACAACGCCATCTGAAGCACCGTCGTCGCCCGGACCAGGAAACGCGAAGACCACATGACTCGTCACACTCCAAACGCTCTGGCGAGGCGCGGGAAGAATCGCCCTCCAACCGCCGGCGAGTTGATCAGCCAGTGGCCATGTCGTGAGCATGCCGGGCTCCGGAATGAGAGTCATTCGCGTTCTCTGCACGGCGCACGGCGATTCGTGCACAGGAGAGATCGCGGCAGCGCTGTCCACCCACGGGCAACTTGTGTAAGGTAAGTTAGCTTGCTAAGTTAGCGTATCGGCGGATTTGAAGGAGAAAGAGCGCTTGGCGGCGGAGCGGCGATTCCCCCGCAGCGACGACCTGCCGAGGGACGAGTAATGCAGATTCTGGAATGGAGCACCGAAGATCTGGCTGTCCGGGATCGGTTTCCCTCCTGGTACGACGTCATGTCACGGGCACATGTGCACAGCTGGCTGGCCACAGACCACCCCGCGCGCTTCAACGCGTCGGCGCGGGTGTTCGACCTCGGCGGGTTGCAGTTCTCGGTGATGAGCCACAACACGCTGCGGGCGAACCGGCCTTCGAAGCTCATCCGGCAGTCGGATCCGGAGGTTTTCCAGCTGCATCTTCTCCTCCAGGGCGCCTGCGGCTTGAGTCAGGCGGGTCGGAACGTCACGGTCCAGGCCGGACATTTCCTCCTCGTCGATTCCTCCCGCCCGTACGAAGGGTGGCGAGGAACCGACGACGACCCGGCCAAGTCGCTGCTCGTCCAGTTCCCCCGAGTCGCGCTCGGTCTGCGGTCCGACATGGTCGGGCAGCTCGCCGCCGCGCCGCTTCCCGTCCGGCCCGGCATCACCGGCGTCCTGGCCGGGCATCTCAGGCACCTGGCGGAAAACGCCGAAGGGCTCACAACTCGCGATTCGCCGGCGGTGGCCGCCGTCACCCTCGACCTGATCGCGGCCGCCTACGCCGACCGGATCGAGGCCACGGCCCTGCTGTCACCCGAGTCGCGGCGGCAGGCCCTGCTGTCGTCGATCCACGACTTCATCCGGCAGCGACTCGGCGACCCGGGCCTCACCCCTGAGACGATCGCCGCGGCACACCAGATATCCGTCCGGCACCTGTACAAGCTCTTCCAGCACCAGGGCGTGACCGTGGCGGCCTGGATCCGCCGCTGCCGCCTCGAACAATGTCACCGCGATCTCGCCGATCCCCGGCAGCGTTCCCGCTCCATCAACGCCGTCGCCGCCCGCTGGGGCTTCGCCGATGCGACGACATTCAGCCGCGCCTTCCGCGCCGCCTACGGGATGTCACCACGTGATCACCGCCATCTGTGCGGGATGACGTGACGGTCCCCGGCGGCGTACGTTGCCGGAAGGCGAGCCGGGGCGGCAGGCTGGCCGGATGCTGATCAGACGAGAGAACCCCGGCGACGTCGAGGCCGTCCGCGCGGTGGTCGCCGCCGCCTTCGCCCCCTACGAGGCGGCCCGCGGCCCCGGCCGGGCGGGCGGGCTGCCGGTCGAGGTGACGTTGCTCGACGAACTGCGCGCCGATCCCGGCTGGCTGCCGGAGCTGTCGCTCGTCGCGCCGGCGCCGGACGGCGGGATCGCGGGTCACGTCGTCTGCACGAGGGCCCACGTGGGGACCGTGCCCGTGCTCGGGCTCGGCCCCCTGGCCGTGCACCCCGCCCATCAGCGGCGGGGCGTGGGCTCGGCGCTCGTGCACGCCGTGCTCGGCGCGGCCGAGGCGCTCGGGGAGCCGCTGGTCGCGCTGCTCGGCGACCCCGCGTACTACTCGCGGTTCGGCTTCCAGCACTCGGAGACGTACGGTGTGACGGCCCCCGAGCCGAAGTGGGGGAAGTTCTTCCAGGTCCGGGTGTTCGATGGACCGGTGCCGCCGCCTCGTGGGCTCTTCGCCTACGCGGCACCCTTCTCCGGGGTTGACGGCGGGTGATCGGTATGAAATGCAGCTCCCCGTGAAGAAGATCCTGACGTGGCTCGTGCTCGTCGTCATGGTGACCGGGTGCCAGGGCACCGCCGAGTCCGCGGCGCCGCCGCCCGTCCGTTCCGCGGCCGCGGCTTTGGCCAAGGTCGTCTCGCAGGAGGCCGTGGACGGGCGGACGGACAAACTCGTGATCGACTCCCCGGCCACGGGCGGGCTGCGCTCCGTGTGGGTGCTGAAGCCCGCCGGCTGGAAACCGGGTTCCACCGGCTGGCGCGTGCTTTACCTGCTGCACGGCTGCTGCGCCGGCGGCGCCTGGGACTGGCTGCGGACGGGCGAGACGGCCCGGCTGACCGCCCGCCTCGACGCCGTCGTCATCGTCCCCGAGGGCGGTTCGATGGGCTGGTACGCCGACTGGCGCGACGGCCCCGGCTGGGAGACGTTCCACATGACCGAGGTGCCCCGCCTGGTCGAGCCGCGGTACGGCGCCGGCACGCGCCGCGCGGTGGCCGGTTTCTCCATGGGCGGATACGGCGCGTTCGTCTACGCCGCCCGGCATCCCGGTGTGTTCGAGGCCGCGGCGTCGTTCTCCGGGGTGCTCGACATTCGCGACGACGTCCCCGGATACCGGTCGTTCATGGCGGACAACGGCGTGGACACCGAGGACCTGTGGGGCGACCCGAGCGCCTGGCCGGAGCACAATCCCGCCGACCTCGCCGGGCGGCTGAAGGGCCTGCGCCTCTACGCGTCCTCCGGCGACGGCGAGCCCGGCCCGCTGGACCCGGGACGTCAGAGCGGCGGAACGACCGATCACACCGAGGCCGCGATCATGCGGCAGAACCTGAACTTCGCCAGGGCCGCGGAGAAGGCCGGGGTGAAGGTGACGACGGATTTCTACGGAAACGGCACCCACACCTGGCCGTACTGGATGCGTTCGTTCGAACGAGCGCTGCCGTTTCTTCTACCCTGAGACGCATGGGACGGGCCAATGACGAGGCGGCCGCGGCGCTGCAGGAGTATGCCGAGCTCTTCGCGCTGAACGGCGGGGACGCCTTCCGCGTGCGCAGCTACCAGAGGGCGGCCAAGTCCATCGCGGGATTCCCCGAGGATCTCACCAGGGAGACTCTGCGGTCGATCCCCGGCGTGGGCGAGGCCATCGCCAAGAAGATCGAGGAGTTCCTGGAGCGCGGCAGCTTCCGCCAGCTCGACGACCTGCGCGGCCGGGTGCCCGAGGGGGTGCGCATGCTGACCCGGATTCCCTCGCTCGGCCCGAAGAAGGCGCTGTTCCTGTTCCAGGAGCTCGGCATCGACTCCCCCGCCGCGCTGGCCGACGCGATCCGGGCCGGCCGTCTGAACGGCCTGCGCGGCTTCGGCGCCAAGACCGAGGAGAACCTGCTCAAAGGCATCGAGCACATGGAGCGCTCGGGCGACCGGGTCCACCTCGGCGTCGCCACCGATCTGGCCGAGCGGGTCATCGCCTCGCTGCCCGCCGACCGGATCGCCTTCGCCGGGTCGCTGCGCCGGATGAGCGAGACGATCGGCGACATCGACATCCTCGCCGTCGGCGACCCCGCCCTGATGGAGCTGTTCGCGCGGCAGCCGTACGTCACCGAAGTCATCGCGAAGGGCGAGCGGAAGACCTCGGTCAGGAGCGACCGCGGCCTCCAGGTCGACCTGCGGCTGGTCCCCGCCGAGTCGTGGGGCGCGGCGATGGTCTACTTCACCGGCAGCAAGGAGCACAACGTCCGCATCCGGGAGATGGCGGTCAAGAAAGGCTGGAAGCTCTCGGAGTACGGCCTGTTCGACGGCGACCGCCTCATCGCCTCGGAGACCGAGGAGGAGATCTACCAGGCGCTCGGCATGCAGTGGGTGCCTCCCGCGCTGCGCGAGGACGGCGGCGAGGTGGAGGCCGCGCTGCGGGGCGAGCTGCCGCGCCTGGTCGAGCTGCACGACCTGCGGGGCGACCTGCACACGCACACCGACCTGACCGACGGGATCGCCTCGCTGGAGGACATGGTCGCCGCCGCCGCGATGCGCGGCTACTCCTACTACGCGGTGACCGACCACGCGCCCGACCTGGTCATGCAGCGGATGACCCTCGACAAGGCCCTCGCCCAGCGTGCCCGCATCGCCGAGCTGCAGAAGAGCTACCGGGACATGCGGCTGCTGCACGGCAGCGAGCTGAACATCGCCCCGGACGGCTCGGTCGACTGGCCGGCCGAGGTGCTGGCCGGCTTCGACGTCTGCGTCGCGTCGGTGCACTCGCACTTCACCCAGTCGCGGGAGGAGATGACCCGCCGCTTCATCGCGGCGTGTGAGAACCCGCACGTCCACGTCATCGGTCACCCCACGACCCGGAAGATCGGCAAGCGGCCGCCGGTGGACGCGGACTGGGATGCGGTGTTCCGCGCCGCCGCCAGGACCGGCACGATCATGGAGATCGACTCCTACCCCGACCGCGCCGACCTGCCCTCCGACCTCGTGCGGCTCGCGCGCCACCACGGGGTGAAGTTCTCGATCGACAGCGACTCCCACGCCATTCCCCACCTGGCCCACCAGAGGTTCGGCGTGGGCATCGCGCAGCGGGCCTGGCTCACCCCGGACGACGTGGTCAACACCTGGCCCCTCGATCGCCTGCTGGCCCACCTGGGCAGGGCTTGACCCCTCACGCGCCCCGGCCGGCGGCCGGGGCGCGGCGCGGCCTGCCCGCTCGCGGCGCCCGGATTTCCTCGCGCAGGTCACGGGCGCGCCTGAACATCCCCGGGCGGCACGTGGGAGAAATGCGCCGGTAACTCCGCGCCGCGATGATGGTCGCGGTGCGTGAACGGGTGATCGTCGGGCGCCGGGGACTCGCCGCGGGTGCGAGGACTGCCGGCCGACGACGCCCGGGCGGACCGGAGCCGGGCGACGACCGGCGCCGGGGCGACGGACCGGCGGCGGATCGGGCGGCGTGAGCGGAAGGATGACGAGATGCGCCAGTTGACGGCACTCGACGCGCAGTTCCTGAGCGTGGAGTCGGCGACGACCGCGGCCCATGTGGCGGGTGTCGCCGTGCTCGACCCGTCCACCTCGCCCTCCGGCGCCCTGACCAGGGAGGCGCTGCTCGCCCTGCTGCGGGAGCGGCTGCATCTCGCCCCGCCGCTGCGGATGCTGCTCGCCGACGTGCCCTTCGGGCTCGACCGGCCGTACTGGCTCGACGACCCGGACGTGGACCTCGACGCCCACGTGCACGAGGCCACCCTTCCGGCGCCCGGCGGGGAGCGGGAACTGGCGGCGTACGTGGCGGGCGTCCACGCGCGGCGGCTCGACCGCGGACGGCCGCTGTGGGAGGCGCACCTCATCCACGGCCTGGCGGGCGGCCGTTGCGCCCTGTACATGAAGGTGCACCACTGCGCGATCGACGGCGTGTCGGGCTCGGAGATCCTGACCGCGCTGCTCGACCCGTCGCCGCGGCCGCGCAAGGTGGACGTCCCTCCCGCCCCGGCGCCGCCGGGGCCGCCCAGCCTCCTCACGATGCTCGCCGGGGCGGTCGCCCGGTCGATCGTCCAGCCGGTGGAGACACTGTGCTCGCTCGCCCGTGCCGCCGCGGACCTGGACACGATCCCGGTGGTCGCGGCGCTGCCCGACGCCCGGCTCGTCGCCCAGGTCGCCCGTGCGATCGCGGGCGACTCGCGCCCGCTGCCCGAGACGCCGCCGCTGGTCGCGCCGCGCACGCCGTTCAACGGCCCGATCTCCGGCATGCGGGAGGTCGCCTTCGGCTCCGTGCCGCTGGCGGAGGTCAGGAGAGTGGCCAGGGCCTTCGGCATGGGCCCGAACGACGTGGTGATGACGCTGTGCGCCTCGGCGCTGCGGCGTTGGCTGGTCGCCCACGACGCGCTGCCCGACCGGCCGCTGATGGCCGCCGTACCGGTGGCGTTGCGGCCGCGTACGCCGGACGCGGACGGGTCGTCCCGTGACGCCGGGCGGGTCGGCAACCGCATCTCGGCGATGGTCACGCCGCTGGCCACCGATGTCGCCTGCCCCAGGGAGCGGCTGACGGCCGTACGCGCCGCGCTGGCCGCCGCCAAGCGGCGCTTCGCCGTGTCCCACCGCACCTGGCTGGACGACGTGTGCGCGATGGTGCCGAACGCCTTCGCGGCGCTGGCAACGCCGGTGGTGTTCCGCCTCGCGGGCGTCGCGGGGGCGGGAGTGAACCTCATCGTGTCGAACGTGCCCGGTCCCCGCCTGCCCTTGTATCTCTGCGGCGCCCGGATGCTGTCCTACCACCCGCTGTCGGTGGTCACCGACGCCACCGGGGGGCTCAGCATCACCTGCGCCTCCTACGACGGCCGGCTGGACATCGGCGTCGTCGCCTGCCCCACCCGGCTGCCGGACGTCTGGAGCGTGGTCGACCACCTGCGCGAGGCGATGGACGAGCTCCTGGCCCTGCTCGACGACTCCCCGCACGACGTGGCCCGCCAAGAGGACGCGGTGCCCGTGCGGCCCCGGGAGGAGCGGCAGGAGATGGTGCCCGCCTGACCCCCGGCGGACGGCCCTGCTCCGGTCAGTGCAGGGCGTGGGCGATCAGCTCCGCGACCGCGTCGGGGTCGATGTGGTGGCCGGTGAGCAGGCAGATGCTCTCCTGGTAGAGCAGGACCGCGGCGAAGGTCGCGGCGGCGGCCTCCAGCCGTGCGGCGTCCCCACGCCCGCCCGGCAGGGCGAGCTCCAGGGCGAACCTGGCCCGGCGGATGATCTCGGCGTTGAGACGGCCGAGCCGCTCCCGTACGGACAGGTGGGTGTCGGCCTCCCGGAACAGGATGCGCCGCATCGCGGGGGACGCCCGCAGCGGCAGCCTGCGGGCGAGCCGCGACAGCGCGCCCGCCGCGTCGCCGGGGACCGCCTCGACCTCCTCCTCGACCACCACGGTGCGCTCGTCCACCAGCGAGATCAGTACGTCGATCTTGCGGGGGAAGTAGTGGAAGACCAGGCCCTTGGGCACGCCGGCCAGTTCGGCGATGCGCGCGGTCGGCGTGGCCTCGTAGCCGCCGCCCGCGAACAGTTCCTCGGCGGCGTCGAGGATGCGGGTGCGGGCGTCGCCGTCGGGCGGCCGCATCCCTCTCCGCGAGCGCGAACGCGACCACGCCTTGGCCGTCTGGAGAGGGCTGTCCACGGACCGAACCATAACCAGAGCGGGTGCCCCAACACCATGACGCGAGGGACAGGGCACGCATACGCCCGGCCGCGCCTCGCTGCGGTGGGTGGCGCAGCGCGCGCGGCCGGGCGTGTGGGGGTGCCGGCCCCGGCGGCGGTGGGTGGCACCGCCGGGAGGCCGGCGACGTACGGCCGGGAACCGGTGTCAGTGGCTCGTGGCCTTCTCGGCTCCGAGGCCGGTCAGCGAGCGGACCTCGATCTCCGCGTACTTCGGAGCGTTGTACTCCTTGCTCAGGATCGTGCCGAGGTAGCCGCACAGGAAGCCGATCGGGATCGAGAAGATGCCCGGGTTCGACAGCGGGATCAGGTGGAAGTCGGCGTCGGGGAACATCGACGTCGGCGCGCCGGAGACGACCGGCGAGAAGATCACCAGCACCACGGCGGAGACCAGGCCGCCGTAGATGGCCGAGACCGCGCCCGCCGTGTTGAACCTCTTCCAGAACAGGCTGTAGAGGATCGCCGGCAGGTTGCCCGACGCGGCGACCGCGAAGGCCAGCGAGACGAGGAAGGCCACGTTGAGCGACTGGGCGAAGATGCTCAGCGCGATCGCGACCGCGCCGATCACGAACGCGGCGATCCGGGCGACCACGACCTCCTGGCGCTCGGTGGCGCCGCCCCGCTTGAACACGTGCGCGTACAGGTCGTGGGCGAAGCTGGAGGAGGACGCGAGGGTCAGGCCCGCGACGACCGCGAGGATCGTGGCGAACGCCACCGCCGCGATGACCGCGAGCAGGACCGTGCCGCCCACATCGCCGAAGAGGTCCTCGCCCACCTTCTGGGCGAGCAGCGGGGCCGCCGTGTTGCCGGCCTTGTCGGCCTCGGCGATCGTCTTCGAGCCCACCACGGCCGCGGCGCCGAAGCCGAGCACCAGCGTCAGCAGGTAGAACACGCCGATGATGCCGATGCCCCACATGACCGACTTGCGGGCGTCCCTGGCGGTCGGCACCGTGTAGAAGCGGATGAGGACGTGCGGCAGGCCGGCGGTGCCGAGCACCAGGGCCAGGCCGAGGCTGATGAGGTCGATCTTGCCCCAGACGCCCTGGGCGTCGGTGCCGTACTTGAGACCGGGCTTGAGGAACGCCTCGCCCTTGCCGCTCGCGCTCGCGGCGTCGCCGAGCAGCCCGGACAGGTTGAAGCCGAACTTGCCGAGCACGAGCAGGGTGATCAGCGCCGCGCCCACCATCAGCATGACGGCCTTGACGATCTGCACCCAGGTGGTGCCCTTCATGCCGCCGAACACGACATAGATGATCATCAGCAGGCCGACCGCGATGATCGTCCAGATCTTGCCGGCCTCGGAGTGGACGCCGAGCAGCAGGCCGACGAGCGCGCCCGCGCCGACCATCTGCGCGAGCAGGTAGAAGATGCTCACGACGATCGTGGACACGCCGGCCGCCGTACGGACCGGGCGCGGCGACATCCGGAACGCCAGCACGTCGGCCATCGTGTACTTGCCGGAGTTGCGCATGAGCTCGGCGACCAGCAGCAGCGCCACCAGCCAGGCGACGAGGAAGCCGATCGAGTAGAGGAAGCCGTCGTAGCCCGACAGCGCGATGATGCCGGCGATGCCGAGGAACGACGCGGCCGACATGTAGTCGCCGCCGATCGCCAGGCCGTTCTGCAGGCCGCTGAACGATCGGCCGCCGGCGTAGAAGTCGGACGCGCTCTTGGTGTTGCGGCTGGCCCAGAACGTGATGGCGAGCGTACCGGCAACGAAGACCACGAAGAGGATCGTGGACAGCGTCTCGTGACTCACTTGGCGCCCTCCCCGATCTCGTCGCGGCTCTCGGCCTCGCCGCGCAGCTCGTCGGCGATCGGGTCGAGCTTGGCCGCCGCGTGCCGCGAGTACGCCCAGGCGATCAGGAACGTCGAGACGAACTGCAGCACGCCGAAGACGAGGGCGACGTTGATGTTGCCGAACAACTTGGCGCCCATGAAGTCCCGGGCGAACCCGGAGAGCACCACATAGAGCAGATACCACGCCAGGAAGGCGACGGTCATGGGGAAGGCCCAGGAACGGTAGCGACGGCGCAGCTCCTGGAACTGCTCACCCGCCTGTATACGCTCATAAACCGATGGATCGTGCTGGACGGTCACAAGATCTCCTCCGGCAAAGTGATCTGAATCACTTCAACGTAGGAGCGCGACGCGTCCCCCGACGAGTCCCGACGCCCGCCGCGTCGCCCAGCCGTACCGCCCGCTCGTTCACATGGCGCATCCGTGCGACGAATGGTCGTTTGCACGCGCCGAGTGGTCCGGCGGCCGCCGCCGGACGAACTACATGTACCGCGGGTGCCAGTCACCGCGGTCGACGTTCAGCGTCTCCGGCGTGTGCAGGCGGACCATGGTGCGCGCGACGCCGCGCGGCACCCGCGACGGCGTCAGCAGCGACACCACCACCATGACCGTGAACGACACGGGTACCGTCCAGGCCGCCGGCTGGGCCAGCAGCGACCCCGCCCAGCCGGTGTGCGGGCCGCCGGTGATGGTGACCACGACCGCCGCGCAGGCCAGCCCTCCGCCGGCCAGCAACCCCGCCATCGCACCCGCCGTCGTCAGCCTGCGCCACCAGATGCCGAGCACGAGCAGCGGGCAGAACGACGAGGCGGCCACGGCGAACGCCAGCCCCACCACGGTCGCCACCGGCAGCGAGCGGGCCGCGCCGGCCAGCGCGAGCGGCACGAGCACCGCGAGCACGGTCGCGACGCGGAACGCGCGCACCCCGCCGCGCAGGATGTCCTGCGCGATCACCCCGGCGACCGACACCGTCAGCCCCGACGACGTCGACAGGAACGCCGCGAACGCCCCCGCGGTCACCAGCGCGGTCAGGAACTCGCCCACCGGCCCGCCGACCAGCCGGCCGGGCAGCGCGATGACCACGGTGTCGCTCTCCGGCATGCCGTAGACGTGGCCGAGGTAGCCGTACACGGCGGGCATCAGGTAGAAGGCGCCGAGCAGCGTCAGCACGAGGAGCGTGGTGCGGCGGGCGGCCCGGCCGTCGGGGTTGGTGTAGAAGCGGACGAGCACGTGCGGCAGCCCCATCGTCCCGAGGAACGTCGCGAGGATCAGCGAGTACGTCTCGTAGACCGGGTGCTCGCGGCCGTGCAGCGGCAGCGCCCACTCGTCCCCCGGGGCGAGCCCCGGCGTTCCGTCGGACCACCAGGCCACGAGCATGAACGCCAGCGGCACCGCCAGCGCGGTCAGCTTCAGCCAGTACTGGAACGCCTGGACGAAGGTGATCGACCGCATGCCGCCCGACAGCACGTTGGTCGCCACCACCACCGCCACCAGCAGGCTGCCCACCCACGGCGGCGCCCCGGTGATGGTACCGAAGACCAGCCCGGCGCTCTGGAACTGCGGCATGAGATACAGCCAGCCGATCAGCACGACGAGGACGCTCGACAGCCGCCGCACCGTCATCGACTCCAGCCGCGCCTCGGCGAAGTCGGGCAGGGTGTAGGCCCCCGACCGCCGCAGCGGCGCCGACACCAGCACGAGCAGCACGAGATAGCCGCCGGTCCAGCCGACCGGAAGCCACAGCATGTCCGCGCCGAAGGTGAGGATCAGCCCCGCGACGCCGAGGAAGGAGGCCGCCGACAGGTACTCGCCCCCGATCGCCGAGGCGTTCCACAGCGGCGAGACCGTGCGCGAGGCGACGTAGAAGTCCGACGTGGTGCGGGACATCCGGATGCCGAACGCGCCGATGAGCACGGTCGCCAGCATCACCAGGACGACCGCGGCGATCTGGCTCACCGGCGTACCGTCCTCACCGGCGCTCCACGAGGTCGGCGAAGTCCCGCTCGTTGCGCTCGGCCTGCCGCACGTACAGCCAGGCGCCCGCGACGAGCGCCGGGTAGACCAGCCCCGCGAGCACGACCCACGGCAGCGGCAGCCCGAACAGCTGGACCTCGCGCAACTCCGGGACCAGCAGGAACAGCAGCGGCAGGCCGCCCACGACGCAGGCCAGCACGGTGCACACGAACAACGCCAGGCGGAACTGGGTGCGCACCAGCGAGCCCATGTAGACCTCGCCCAGGCGGGTCTGCTCGTCGATCTCCCGGGTGAGCGGGTGCCGCGGCCTGGGCGCCGCCGCCGTGCGGGGGCTGGTCACCGTCACCCTGCGCGGCTTTCCGCTCGGCGCCGTCCCCTCACCCTGTCCGCGCGCGCCTGCCGCCGCCCTGCGGGGCTTGCCGGTCACCGCCCGGGCTCCGTGGCGCTCACCGGGCCTGGCCCTTCCTGGCGCGGCGGACGAGCAGGTCGCGCAGCTCCCGGGTGTGGCGGCGGCTCACCGGGATCTCGGTGTCGCCGACCCGCACCACGCACTTGCCCGAGTCGATGTGCAGCTCGTCGATGTGCTTGACCGCGACGAGGTGGCTGCGGTGGACGCGCAGGAACCCGGCCGACGCCCAGCGTTCCTCCAGCGTGGCCAGCGGGATGCGGACCAGGTGACTGCCGGTCGCCGTGTGCAGCCGCGCGTAGTCGCCCTGCGCCTCGACGTAGCGCACCTCGGTGCTGGCCACGAACCGGGTGACACCGCCCAGCTCGACCGGAATCGTGTCCGCCTGCGGCCCCTCTCCCTGCTCGCCCCGGCTGCCGCACACCCGGCGGATCGCCTCGGCCAGCCGCTCCGGCCGTACGGGCTTGAGCAGGTAGTCCTCGGCCTTCAGCTCGAACGCGTCGACGGCGTGGGCCTCGTACGCCGTCACGAAGACGATCTTCGGGGGCCGGGTGAACTGGGTCAGCAGGCGCCCCAGCACCACCCCGTCGAGCCCGCGCATGCGGATGTCGAGGAAGACCGCGTCCACCGGCCTGCCGTCCGCGATGGCGCGGTCGAGCAGCCGCAGCGCGGCGGCTCCGTCGCGGGCGGTGAGCACGTCGCCGATCCGGGGGTCCGCGCGCAGCAGGTAGGCGACGTCCTCCAGCGCGGGCTGCTCGTCGTCCACCGCCAGGACCCGCAGACCGCTCACGATCACCCCTTGTCTCCCGGCCCTTTCACCGACCGATCCATAAGAGAGTGATGACCGTAACGTGCGGAAGTCAACGCCTCCCCATCACGACCGCATCACGGCTGGGATCGCGGCGGGCCGAGCTCAGCCCGGACGGCGGCGGAGCCGAGATGATCCTCGGTCATGTCCGGACGCCGGGGTGGTACTTGGGGACCCGTACGGCGACCTTGGTGCCGGCCCCCTCCCCGGTCTCCACCACGAGGCCGTACTCGTCGCCGTAGACCTGGCGCAGCCGCTCGTCGACGTTGGCCACGCCGATGCCGCCCGCGCCCGAGCGGTCCTCCCCCGCCAGCACCCGCCGCAGCCGTTCGGGGTCCATGCCGACGCCGTCGTCCTCGACGGTGATGACGCACTCCGCGCCGGCGTCCTCGGCGACGATCGTGATCCGGCCCACGCCCGGCTTGGCCTCCAGGCCGTGCCGTACGGCGTTCTCCACGAGCGGCTGCAGGCACAGGAACGGCACGGCCACGGGCAGCACCTCCGGCGCGATGCGCAGCGTGACCTGGAGCTGGTCGCCGAACCTGGCCCGCTCGAGCGTGAGATAGCGGTCGATCGAGCGCAATTCCTCGGCCAGGGTGGTGAAGTCGCCGTGCTGCCGGAAGGAGTAGCGGGTGAAGTCGGCGAACTCCAGCAGCAGTTCCCTGGCCTGTTCCGGGTCGGTGCGGACGAACGACGCGATGGTGGTCAGCGAGTTGTAGATGAAGTGGGGCGAGATCTGCGCCCGCAGCGCCCGGACCTCCGCCTCCATCAGCATGGTCCGGGAACGGTCGAGCTCGGCCAGCTCCAGCTGGGAGTCCACCCACCGCGCGACCTCCTGCGCCGCCCGCACGAGCCCGGCCGAGGCGTGATCGCCGTACGCCGCGAGCGAGCCGACGACGCGGTCGTCTGTGGTGAGCGGGACGACGACGGCGTGCCTGACGGGGCACTCGGGCCGCGCGCAGTCGAGCGCGAGCACCTGGGTGCGGCCGTCCTTCAGCGTCTCCGCGGCGTGCTCGAACGCGTCGGCCGCGTGGTGGTCGCCCGCCCCGTCGTAGACGAGCAGCTCCTCCACGCTGGTGACGGCGATGGCCGGGGAGCCGAGCAGCTCGCGCAGGTGCCGCGACGCCTTGAGCGCCCCGGCCTGGGTGAGCCCGGCACGCAGCGGCGGCGCGGCCAGCGACGCGGTGTGCAGCGTCTCGAAGGTCGCCCGCTCGGCGGGGCTGCTGCCGAGGTCGCGCCGGCCGCGCAGCACCCGCCACAGCACGACGGCCGGCACGGCGACGAGGACGGCGACGACGAGCGCGGTGACGACCGGTTCCACGCCGCCGCAGCCTACCCCCCGTCCGCCGCCCGCCCGCTCGCGCGGCGGTGAACGGTCGTCATCGCGCGCCGGGACGCTCGGGCGAGCGCGCCCGATCTGCGGCCCTTCAGGCTCGTCCTCATGAAGGCGGACGACCCCGCCGAGCGTGTCACCATCGCCGTCGGGGTTCTCATCATGGATCTCGCCCTGCTGATGGCCACGGGGTTCGCCATCGACCGGGCGCGCGACCGCGGCGTGCTGTGCGACGGCGCCTCGGTGCTCTGCTCGGGCGGAGACCCCACTTTCGCGCAGTGGAAGGCGGAGATGTCCTTCCGCTCCACCGTCGCCTACGGCCCCTACGGCGTCATGGCCGCGATCCTGGCCGCCAGTCTGGTCGTCGCCTGGCGGCGTGGACGCAGGGGAATCGTGGTCATGCAGCTCACGGCCCTCGTGGTCGTGGCGGTGCTCGCGATCCTGTGGAGGCCGTACCGGGAGGCGTGACGAGCTTCGCACGGCGAAGACGGCTCCCCCGGCGGTGGCGGTCCCGGGGGCTACCGGGCGGGCGTCTTGTGGACGAACGCGGCGACGGCCTCGCCCAGCTCGCGGCCCGCGTCCTCCTGCAGGAAGTGGCCGGCGTTCGCGATGACGGGGTGGTCGAGCCCGGCCGCGCCGCGCATGGCCCTCTTCAGGATCGGCGCCATGCCGCCGGTGATGGGGTCGCGGTCGGAGAACGCGACGAGGAAGGGCAGGTCGAGACGGGTCAGCGTCTCCCAGGCGGCGCGGTTGGCGGGGGCGGCCGGGTCGCCGGGGGTGATCGGCACCAGGCCCGGCATCGCCCGCGGCCCCGCCTTGAACTCCTCGGAGGGGTACGGCGCGTCGTAGGCCCGCCGTACGGGCTCGGGCAGCTCGGCGACGCAGCCGGACTGGACGAACCGGGCGATGTCGAGCACGGGCGCCTTCTCGACGGCCTCCCGGAAGCGGTGCCACACCTCCGGCATCGGGATGTCGCCGGTCGGCAGGCCGGTGTTGGCGGCGACGACCCGGGCGAACCGGTCCGGATGCTCGGCCACGAGCCGCAGCCCGATCAGCCCGCCCCAGTCCTGGCCCACCAGCGTCACGCCCCGGAGGCCGAGCGCGTCGAAGGCGAGCGACCGCACCCACTCCACGTGCCGGGCGTAGGTGTGGTCCTCCGGACGGGACGGCTTGTCCGAGCGGCCGAAGCCCACCAGGTCGGGGGCGACGGCCCGGCAGCCCGCCTCGGCCAGCACGGCCATGACGTGCCGGTAGAGGAACGACCAGCTCGGCTCCCCGTGCAGCAGCAGCACCGGCGGGCCGTCCGCGGGACCCGCCTCGACGTACGCCATCCGGGCGCCGCCGGTCACCTCGGCGTAGCGGGGTTCGTGGGGGAAGTCCGGCAGCTCGGCGAAGCGCTCGTCGGGGGTACGCAGGAAATCCATGCTGCTGTCCTTTACGACGTAGATTTGTCGGATGCGACAGGGTCGGCGGGGCATGTGACGCGCCGCCTGGAGCGGGCGGGCGATGCCTCCGCCCGCCAGGGCTGTCCGGGCTTCATCGAGGACCCGCGGGCGCGTCCAGCGCGGCGCGGATGCGGACGGCGTAGTCCTCCATCTCGGCATCGCCGTCGTATTTGACGCGGGGCCAGAAGAAGCCGCGCAGGCCGTCCTTGCGGTTGCGCGGCACCACGTGGACGTGCAGGTGGGGCACGCTCTGACTGATCCGGTTGTTCATCGCGACGAACGTGCCGGCCGCGCCGGTGCCCGCCTCGACCGCGCGCGCGACGGCCTGGACCCGGCTGAAGAACGGCCCGACCGATTCCGGCGGAAGGTCCGGCAGGGTCTCGGCGTGGCCGCGCGGCACGACGAGCACGTGCCCCTTGAACACCGGCCGGGCGTCGAGGAAGGCCGCCGCGACCTCGTCGTCCAGCACCACGTGGGCGGGCCGCTCCCCCGCCGCGATCTCGCAGAACACGCAGCCGTCCACGGTCACCAGCCCAGCATGGCGTCGCCCTCGACGAGGGCTTTGGCGATGATCAGCCGCTGCACGTCGTTGGTGCCCTCGCCGATCGCCATGAGCGGCGCGTCCCGGTAGAGGCGCTCGACCACGAACTCCTGAGAGTAGCCGTACCCGCCGTGGACCCGCATCGCCTCCATGGTCGCCCGCAGCGCCACCTCCGAGGCGAAGTATTTCGCCATCGCCGCCTCGCTGCGCACCGGCCCCGCCGCCGACCTCGTGGCCGCCCAGTACGTCATGAGCCTGGCCGCCTGGATCTCGGTCGCCATGTCGGCCAGCTTGAGCTGGATCGCCTGGAAGGCCGCGATCGGCTGCCCGAAGGCGTGCCGCTCGCGGGCGTAGCCCAGGGCCGCGTCGTAGGCGCACTGGGCGACGCCGACGGCCCGGGCGGCGATGTTGAGGCGGCCGAGTTCGAGCGCCGACAGCACCTGCTGCATGCCGCGCCCCTCCACGCCGCCGAGCAGCCGGGACGCCGGCACCCGCACGCCGTCGAGGACGACCTCGCACGTCTCCGTGCCCTTGTAGCCCAGCTTGGGCAGGTCGCGGCTGACCGTCAGGCCCTCGCTGCCGGCGTCCACGAGCAGCACCGACATCCCGCGGTGGGCGGGCGTCTCGATCGAGGTCTTCACCAGGACGGGCAGCGGGTCGGCGTGCCGCGCGTTGGTGATCCACGTCTTGGTCCCGGTGACGACGTAGTGGTCGCCGTCGCGGACCGCCCGGGTGGCGATGCCCTGCAGGTCGGTGCCCGCGCCCGGCTCGGTCAGCGCGATCCCGGTGCGGCGGGCGCCGGTGGCCAGGTCGGGCAGGTAGTGGCGGCGCTGCTCCTCGGTGCCGTACTTGGCGATCATCCAGGCGGACAGCGAGTGGGAGCCGAGCACCCCCGCCACGCCCATCCAGCCCCGGGCGATCTCCTCGAAGACGAGGGCGAACGACACCCGGTCGAGGTCGAGCCCGCCGTACTCCTCCGGGATCGTGATGCCGAACAGCCCCAGCTGCGCGAACCGCTCGACGATCTCCGCCGGGTAGCGGCCCGTGCGCTCCCACTCCGGCGCGACGGGAACGATCTCCTTGTCCACGAACTCCCGCAGCGTCTGCCGGAACAGCCGCTGGTCCTCGTTCAGCTCGAAGTCCATCACGCCTCCATCGGGCCGGTCTTGGCGCGCGGGAAGTATCCCTTGTCGTGCGGCGCGTCGCGCTTGTAGACCATCACCGAGCGCCGCCAGGACATCACCTCGTCGCCGTCCTGGTTCAGCCCCCGGGTCCGGCAGGTGACGATGCCGGCGTACGGCCGGGACCTCGACTCGCGCTTGTCGACGACCATCGACTCGGCGTAGAGCGTGTCGCCCACGAAGACCGGATGGGTCAGCAGGATCTCGTCCCAGCCGAGGTTCATCATGGCCGTCTGGCTGATGTCGATGACCGACAGCCCGAGCACGATCGCCACCGAGAGCCCCGAGTTCACGATGATCTTCCCGGCCGGAGACCCGGCGGCGAAGTGCGCGTTGAAGTGGTTCTGGTTGGTGTTCATCGTCAGCAGCGTGAACCAGGTGTTGTCGGCCTCGCTGATCGTCCGGCCGAGCGGGTGCTGGTAGACGTCGCCGACCACGAAGTCCTCGTAATAGCGCCCGATGCGGGCTTCATGGACCGTCACACCAGAATACTATTCTGGATCTTCCCGCCGCAGGGGCCGACGCCGGGCTCGGCCTCAGCGCGCGTCGGTCTCCTGGCGCGCTTCGCGCCGCGTCTCGGGCACCTCGCCCAGGCCTTCCTCGGGTTCGGGGTTCTTCGGGGGATCGCGGGGGTCGACGTACGGCTCCGCCGGGGACTCACCATCCGCGATCTTGCGGCCGCGCTGGAGCTCCGCGTCGAGTTGGGCGCCGCTGAGGATGACGATGTTCGACAGCCACAGCCAGATGAGGAAGACGACGACGGCCGCGAGCGTGCCGTACGTCTTGTTGTAGGAGCCGAACCGCGCGACGTACAGCCCGAAGCCGGCGGACACCACGACCCAGGCCACGACGGCGAACACGCTGCCGGGGCTGAGCCACCGCACGCCGGGCTGGCGGACGTTGGGCGCGGCGTAGTAGAGCAGCGTGATCATGCCCGCCGCGAGCAGCACGAGCACCGGCCATTTCACGATGCCCCAGACGGTGACCGCCGTCGGCCCGAGGCCGATCAGGTTCCCCGCGATCTCGGCGAGCCGGCCGGTGAAGGTGACGGCGAGCGCGGAGGCCGCCATCAGGATCACCAGCAGGAGCGTCAGCCCCACCCGGAGCGGGGTCACCTTCCAGAACGGACGGCCCTCGCGGATGTCGAAGATCGCGTTGGTCGCCCGGATGAACGCGCCCATGTAGCCGGAGGCCGCCCACAGTGCGAGCAGCAGACCCGTGACCGCGAACACCCCGGCGGTGCCCTGGTGCTCCTGCACGTTGGCGAGGCCGGTCTGCAACATCTGCTGGACCGGCCCCGGCGTCAACGACTTGATGTTCTCGAGCAGCGGCTCCGTGGCGCTCTGGCCCAGCAGGCCGAGTATCGACACCAGCACGATCAGCCCGGGGAAGATCGAGAGGACGGCGTAATACGTCAGCGAGGCCGCCCAGTCGGGAACGTTGTCCTCCTTGAACTCCTTGGCCGTGCGTTTGACGACTCCGATCCAGTCGCGACGCGACAGCCTCTCGAGCGGCCCCTGCTCGTCCTCGGGGTCGGTCATCGGTGGGCGAACCTCCGCATGAGCGTGTGACGTGGATGCGAGAACATCCGGCGGCCGCCGAACATGCGGCTCCGGCCGAAGATGCCGCGCATTCCCCTGCCGCCGAACATGGTCTTCCGGCCGAACGCGTTCATCCCGCCGAAGCCGCGCTTACCACCGGGCATGCGCAGCCCGCTGAACGCGCTCTTCCCGCCGGGCACGCGCAGCCCGCCGAAGGCGCTCTTCCCGCCGAACGCGCCCTTGCCGCCGAGCGGGCCCAGGCCGCCGACCCTCTTCTTGGCGCCGAGCATCCGGTATCCGCCGACCGGCTTGCCGGTCTTCCCGGAGGTCCCGAGCCCGCCCATCCCCCGGCCCATGCGGCCTCCGCCGAACCCGCGGGCCTTCGCCGGCATGCCCTGCTTCTGGAACATGCCGGACACGCCCGGCCTCGTCGTACGGCCCTGGCTCCGGGTGATGACGCGGCGGAGCAGCAGCAGCGCGGTCCCCGCGACTCCGGCGGCGGCGACCATGCCGGGACGGCGCCTCGCCTGTTCGCCCACCTTGCCGGCGGCTCCGCGCACCGGCTCCGGCGTGGCCTCGCGCACACGGCCGGTGACTCCGGCGACCCTGGCCCGCGCGGCGGCGGTGGTCGCGTGCACGCGCTCCTGCGCCCGCGCCTTCACGTCGGCCTTGGCTGCCAGGGCCTCGATCGTGTCGCCGAGGTGGTCGCGGGTCCGTTCGATCTCCTGGCGGACCTCGGCGATCTCGTCGTGGCCCTTCTTCTCGTCCTCGCCCTTGGTCTCGGTGTCCCGGGCCGCGGCCACGGGTTCGGGACCGGGCCGCGACTGCCGCACGGCGTTCAGCGACTCCGGCTCGGTGACCGGCTCGGACACGTCCTGTCTGTGCACACCCACGGCACCGGCGTTCGGCCGGGCCGCTCCGGGGTCGGTCTCGGTCATCTGCGCGCACTCTCCTTCATGACGTCGATGTCCGCTTTGAGGCTGCGCATCGCCTCGTCGGGAGTGGGCGGCGCCGCGCGGGACACCTGCTCCTTGCCCACCAGGGCGAGCAGCCCGGCGAGTGCCAGCAGCGCGGCGCCTACGATCAGGGCGCTGCCCCAGGCGGGCAGCACCAGTGCGAGCGCCAGGATCGCCGTGGCCACGAGGGCTCCCCCGCCGTAGAACGCGATGAGACCCGCGGCTCCGAGCAGGCCCGCGCCCATACCCGCGCGTTTGCCCTTACGCGTCATTTCAAGCCGCGCCAGCCGCAGTTCGTCGCGGATCAACCGGGAGACGTCCTCGGACAGCCGTCGGACGAGTTCGCCCGTGGACAGCGACTCCTTCTGGATGGTCATGGCCTGCCTCCCTTCCAGGGTTGGGAAGCGCCTACCCGCAGCCGAGAGCCCTAACCACCGGTCACGGCGGGCTGAACGGCCGGGCCGTTACAGATGAAAGTTTCAGTTATGAAATCTCGCCACATCCGTCAGGGAGGGGCAAAAGACCAGCAAGGGGCCCCGGCTCACCGTGCGGCGGGATCACCGGGTGAGGCGTCGGCAACCTGTCATTGACATACGGGGGGCCCAATCCACAATCCTGTGGTGGGAGCGCTCCCATCCTACCGGTTCAGATTCACCCTTGCCCGCATCGGCCGTGAAATCCGCTACCTGGGATTTCTCCATCCGATGCTCCCACCCCCAACCCACTTTGGAGACCCTCCAAAAATGAGAACGAGAGCTCTTAGTACGGGAGCGCTCCCACGATCGCGGAGACCGCTGGCCCTGCTGGCGGCCGCCACCGTGAGCGGCGGCCTCCTCGTCGGGCTGGCGCAGACCCCCGCGTCCGCCGCCGTGGCCTGCGACGTTCAGTACGCGCTCAACTCCTGGGGTTCCGGCTCGGGCGGTTTCACGGCCAGCCTGGACATCAAGAACCTTGGCGACCCGGTCAACAACTGGACGCTCCGGTTCACCTTCCCCAACGGACAGAAGCTGTCCAACGGCTGGTCGGCCAACTGGAGCCAGAGCGGCACCACCGTCACGGCCACGAACATGTCCTGGAACGGCAGCCTCGGCACCGGTGCGACGACCAACGTCGGGTTCCAGGGAACGTGGACCGGCAGCAACAACAAGCCCGCCTCGTTCTCCATCAACGGGGTGACCTGTGGGGCGGTCGTGAGCCCCTCCCCGCCCGTGAGCCCGTCGCCGTCCCCGTCGCCGTCGGCCTCTCCCTCGGCCTCGCCGTCCGCTTCGCCCTCCGCCTCTCCCTCGGCGTCGCCGTCCGCGTCGCCGTCGGCGAGCCCCTCGCCGGGAACCAACCAGTACATCAACAACTTCATGACGATGTACAACAAGATCCACGACCCGGCCAACGGGTACTTCTCGCCGCAGGGCGTGCCGTACCACTCGGTCGAGACGCTGCTCGTGGAGGCGCCGGACCAGGGCCACGAGACGACGTCCGAGGCCTACAGCTACTACCTGTGGCTGGAGGCGATGTACGGCAAGGTCACCGGCGACTGGTCGAAGTTCAACACCGCGTGGCAGTCGATGGAGAAGTACATCATCCCGGCGCGCGCCGACCAGCCGACCAACGACAAGTACGACCCCAGCAAGCCGGCGACGTACGCGGGTGAGTGGAACGACATCTCGGGGTACCCGTCCAAGCTCGACAGCGGCGTCAGCGTCGGCACCGACCCGATCGCGAACGAGCTGAAGAGCGCGTACGGCACCTCCGACATCTACGGCATGCACTGGCTGCTGGACGTCGACAACACCTACGGCTTCGGGCGTTGCGGCGACGGCACCACCAAGCCGGCGTACATCAACACCTACCAGCGCGGCCCCGAGGAGTCGGTCTTCGAGACCATCCCGCAGCCGTCGTGCGACACCTTCAAGTTCGGCGGCCCGAACGGGTTCCTCGACCTGTTCACGGGTGACGCGTCCTACGCGAAGCAGTGGAAGTACACCAACGCGCCGGACGCCGACGCCCGCGCCGTCCAGGCCGCCTACTGGGCGCTGACCTGGGCGACCGAGCAGGGCAAGCAGTCGCAGATCTCCACCTCCGTGGCCAACGCCGCGAAGATGGGTGACTACCTGCGCTACTCGATGTACGACAAGTACTTCAAGCAGCCGAACTGCACCAGCACCTCCTGCCCGGCGGGCACCGGCAAGAACGCGTCGAACTACCTGCTGTCCTGGTACTACGCCTGGGGCGGCGCGACCGACACGTCGGCCGGCTGGGCGTGGCGCATCGGCTCCAGCCACAACCACTCGGGCTACCAGAACCCGATGGCGGCCTGGGCGCTGTCGAACGTCAGCGCGCTGAAGCCCAAGGGCTCGACCGCGGTCACCGACTGGTCGACCAGCCTCACCCGCCAGCTGCAGTTCTACAAGTGGCTGCAGTCGGCCGAGGGCGGCATCGCCGGCGGCGCGACCAACAGCTGGGAGGGCCACTACGCCGCCCCGCCGTCCGGCCTGCCCAAGTTCTTCGGCATGGCCTACGACTGGCAGCCGGTCTACCACGACCCGCCGTCGAACCAGTGGTTCGGCTTCCAGGCGTGGTCGATGGAGCGCGTGGCCGAGCTCTACTACGCCACGGGCAACACCGACGCCAAGGCGATCCTCGACAAGTGGGTCACCTGGGCGCTGGGCGGCACCACGGTGAACTCCGACGGCTCCTTCCAGATCCCCTCGACGCTGGTGTGGACCGGTCAGCCGGACGCCAGCTTCAGCGGCACCGGGATGCCGCCGGCCAACACCGGCCTGCACGTGACCATCCGGGACTACACCGACGACATCGGCGTGGCCGGCTCCTACGCCAAGACGCTGATGTTCTACGCGGCCAAGGCGAACCACGCCCAGGCCAAGGCCACGGCCAAGGCTCTCCTGGACGGCATCTGGAAGAACAACCAGGACGCCAAGGGCGTGTCGGTCAACGAGACCAAGGCCGACTACAACCGCCTCGACGACCCGATCTACGTCCCGTCCGGCTGGAGCGGCAAGATGCCGAACGGCGACCCGATCAACAGCAGCTCGACCTTCATCTCCATCCGGTCCTGGTACAAGAACGACCCGGACTGGCCGAAGGTCCAGTCGTACCTGAACGGCGGATCGGCCCCGGTCTTCCGCTACCACCGCTTCTGGGCGCAGACGGACGTCGCGACCGCGCTCGGACAGTACGGCCTGCTCTTCCCCAACGGCTGAGCGGGTCCCCGTGAGCCGGGGTGCGGTGTCGCCTGACCCTTCACCGCACCCCAAGGAAGTGTCCCTGCGGGACACGACCGAGTAAGCCGGGGCGCGGCGGCGCCTGACCCGCCGCCGCGCCCCCGACCCCCCCACCTATGTGAGGCACATCTCCATGCGGCGTACGTTCCCGGCACTGGCGGCGCTGATCATCTCCACCGCGGTCGTCCCGGCCGCGGTCCCCACTTCGGCTTCCGCGGCCCCCGCGTACAACTACGGCGAGGCGTTGCAGAAGTCGCTCTTCTTCTACGAGGCCCAGCAGTCCGGCAAGCTGCCGTCCACCAACCGCGTCACCTGGCGCGGCGACTCGGCGCTGAACGACGGCAAGGACGTCGGGCTCGACCTGACCGGCGGCTGGTTCGACGCCGGCGACCACGTCAAGTTCGGCCTGCCGATGGCGGCGAGCACCACGATGCTCGCGTGGGGCGCGGTCGAGTACCGCGACGCCTACGCGTCCTCGGGCCAGCTCACCTACCTGCTGAACAACCTGCGCTTCGTCAACGACTACTTCGTCAAGGCGCACCCCTCCCCCAACGTGCTGTACGGGCAGGTCGGCAGCGGCAACCCCGACCACGCCTGGTGGGGGCCGGCCGAGGTGCTGCCGATGAGCAGGCCCTCGTACAAGATCGACTCCTCGTGCGGCGGGTCCGACCTCGCCGGTGAGACCGCGGCCGCGATGGCGGCCTCCTCCATGGTCTTCCGGCCCACCGACCCCACGTACGCCGACAAGCTCCTCACCCACGCCAAGCAGCTGTACTCCTTCGCCGACACCGTGCGGGGCAAGTACAGCGACTGCATCACCGACGCGGCGAGCTTCTACAAGTCCTGGAGCGGGTACAACGACGAGCTGGTGTGGGGCGCCATCTGGCTCTACCGCGCCACCCAGGACGCCTCCTACCTCGCCAAGGCCGAGTCGTACTACGCCAACCTGGGCACCGAGTCGCAGTCGACGACCAAGTCGTACAAGTGGACGATCGCCTGGGACGACAAGTCGTACGGCTGCTACGCGCTGCTGGCGAAGCTGACCGGCAAGCAGCAGTACACCGACGACGCCAACCGCTGGCTCGACTGGTGGACGGTCGGCGTCAACGGCCAGAAGGTCAACTACTCCCCCGGCGGCCAGGCCGTGCTCGACACGTGGGGCTCGCTGCGCTACGCCGCCAACACCGCCTTCGTCGCGCTCGTCTACAGCGACTGGCTGACCGACGCCACGCGCAAGGCCCGCTACCACGACTTCGCCGTCCGCCAGATCAACTACGCGCTCGGCGACAACCCGCGCAAGTCGTCGTACGTCGTCGGTTTCGGGAACAACCCGCCGCGCAACCCGCATCACCGGACCGCGCACGGCACCTGGACCAACAACCTGAACGGCGAGCCCGCGCAGAGCCGGCACATCCTGTACGGCGCGCTGGTCGGCGGCCCCAAGTCGGCCGACGACGCCTACACCGACAGCCGGGCCGACTACACGATGAACGAGGTCGCCACCGACTACAACGCCGGCTTCACCAGCGCGGTGGCGCGGCTGTACAAGGAGTACGGCGGTTCCCCACTGGCGAACTTCCCGGTCGCGGAGACCCCCGACGGCCCGGAGATCTACCTCCAGGCGGCGGTCAACGCCACAGGCCAGAACTTCACCGAGATCAAGACGATGGTCTACAACCACTCGGCCTGGCCCGCCCGTGCGCTGACCGACGGATCGTTCCGCTACTACTTCACCCTCGACGGCGACACCACGCCGAGCCAGATCACCCTGACGGCGAACTACAACCAGTGCAAGCCGCCGACCGGGCCGACGCAGTTCTCCGGCAAGGTCTACTACGTCACGATCGACTGCTCCGGGCAGACCATCGCGCCGCAGGGTCAGTCGGAGTCGCGGCGTGAGGTGCAGTTCCGCATCGCCAGCGCGGGCAGTTGGGACCCGTCCAACGACTGGTCGTACACCGGGGTGTCCACCACGCCGTCCACGCCGGTGACGGTGCAGAACATGACGCTGTACTCGGGATCCACCAAGATCTGGGGCAACGCGCCGGGCGCCGAGGCGTCCCCGTCCCCCAGCCCCTCGATCTCCCCGTCGCCGTCCCCGTCCCCGTCCCCGTCGCCGTCGCCCAGCCCCTCGGTCTCCCCGTCGCCCAGCCCGTCGCCGACGCCGACGTGCCCGCCGGCGAACGGCGGCAGCCCGTGCGAACCGCCGCTGTCGCCCTCGCCGTCGCCCAGCGCGACGGTGTACGGCAAGGCCTGCACCGCCACGTACAAGGTCACCAACTCGTGGCAGGGCGGCTTCCAGGCGGACGTCACCGTAAGCAGCTCCGGTACCACGGCCATCTCGGGCTGGACGGTGGGGTGGTCGTTCCCGAACGGCCAGACCGTCTCCCAGCTGTGGAGCGGCACCGTCAGCCAGAGCGGCTCGAACGTCACGGTGAAGAACCTGTCCTGGAACGGCAGCCTGAACCCCGGCGCCACCACGAGCTTCGGCTTCACCGGCAACGGCTCGGGCACCGCCCCGTCGACCCTCACCTGCACCCCCGCGTAGCCCGCGCTCCCGGGCTCGCCCAAGTCGCCCGCCTTCCCCGGATGGACCCCTCTCCGGGGAAGGCGGAGCACCAATCCGCATCGCGGACCGACCGGCATGGGCCGGATGGTCCGGCGTCCCGGCGACGACCGGGCAGTGCGAGGAAGGGAGATCGATGATCAGGAAGGCGATCACCACGGCGGCCCTGGTCCTGGTGTCCACCGGGATCGCGGCCGTGCCGGCGTCCGCGGACTCGATCGGCTGCGCGGCGAGCTACACGATCACCAGCACCTGGCCCGGGACCACCACGCTCGGACAGGTCACCGTGACCAACACCGGTTCGTCCGCCATCAAGGGCTGGCGTGTGTCGTGGCGCTACACCGACGGCAGCGTCGTCACCCAGGTGTGGGGGGCCGTCCCCCTCCCGGTGATCGGCATAGTCGGCACCTATGCGTTCGGCAACGAGAGCTACAACGGCGATCTCCCCGTCGGCGGCTCGACCGTCTTCGGCTTCGCCGCCCGCCTGGGCGGTGGAAGGGCGCCGGACATGACCTGCACGCCCGCCTGACCCGCACGCCCACCTGACCGGCGGGACCCGGCGACCTCGCTGGACCCGGTAAGAGACCGGCGACCGGGCAATCCCCGGGCCGCGTGATCAACAGACACATGGACGATCCCCCGGGACAAACTCCCGGGGGATCGTCGTCTTCCGCTATACGAACATGACGCAACCGGACCTGTCACACCATGCCACGCCGGATCACCACGACTCGGGAGGCAGATTCACGTCGCCGACACGGTCGTAGATGATGGTCTCGTCCGCCAGTCTGACGACCACCACGCGGCGGGCGAGTCCCGCTCTCTCCAACGCCTTCGCGGACTCCACGGCGTTCTTGGCGTAGTGGTAGCGGTCACGGCTACCGGTGAACGGGCTCTCCCTGTCGCATCTGACCTCATAGCGGTCATCCGGCCATGGGTGTGGAAGCCCGTCAGTAGTGCGGCGCTCGGTAGCGGTCGCGGTCATTGCACACCTCTCTTGTCGCGGAGGGACCTCCGCTCAGAAAGACCCCCCTGCCCCCCCAACGCCTAAGTATTCCTCATATGCAACATTTGTTTCACGGCACCCCCTCGAACAGAGGGCCGAGGACAGCACGATGTCACGCGTCGGGCAGCATGACGCGGAACGCCGTACGGCCGGGACGGCTCTCCACGTCGACGGTGCCGCCGTGGGCCGCCACCACCGCCTTGACGATCGCGAGTCCCAGGCCGCTGCCGCCCGAGGCGCGGGCGCGGGCCTTGTCGGCGCGGACGAACCGTTCGAAGATCTCGCCCTGCAGGTCCTCGGGGATGCCGGGGCCGTCGTCGGTCACGGTCAGCTCGACCCCGTCCGGTCCCGGCGGATCCGGTATCCGGGAACGCAGGGCGACGGTGACGGTCGTACCGGGCGGGGTGTGCGCGCGGGCGTTGCCCAGCAGGTTGGCCACCACCTGGTGGAGCCGGTCGGGGTCCCCGGGCACGATCACGGGCTCCTCGGGCAGGTCGAGCCGCCAGCGGTGGTCGGGCCCGTAGGCGCGGGCGTCGCCGGTGGCGTCGATGGCCAGGCGGGTCAGGTCGACCTCCTCCCGCGCGAGCGGGCGGCCGGCGTCGAGCCGGGTCAGCAGCAGCAGGTCGTCCACGAGCGTGCCCATGCGGGCCGACTCGGCGTCGATGCGCTCGAGGGCGTGCCGTACGCCGCCGGGGACGGCCGCCTCGTCGCGGCGGGCGAGCTGGACATGGGCGCGGACGGTGGCGAGCGGGGTGCGCAGCTCGTGGCTGGCGTCGCCGGCGAAGGTGCGCATCCGCTGCTCGCTGGCGTGGCGGTGGGCGAGGGCCCGCCCCACGTGGCCGAGCATGCGGTTGAACGCCTCCCCCACCTGGCCGATCTCGGTGCGTGGGTCCTCGTCGGGCACCCCGTCGGGCAGCGCGACCTCGCCGTCGGCCAGCGGCAGGCGGGCCACGCGCCGGGCCGTGGCCGCGACCCGCTCCAGCGGGCGCAGCGACAGCCTCACCCACACGGCCCCGGCGATCCCGGTCACGAGCACGACGACGGCGAACACCCCGATCTCGGCCATCTGCAGGCGCTGGACGGTGGCGCGTACGTCGTCCAGCGGCAGGCCGGTGACGAGCAGTTCCCCGTCGTCGTTGCCGACGGCCATCACCCGGTAGTCGTCGAGACCGCCCGAGGACAGGTCCACCGTGTGCCCGAGCCCGTCGGCCGGGACGGCGGCCAGCGTCCTGCGGTCCTTCGCCGACAGGACCGGGTCGTCCCGGCCCACCACGGCGGGCTCGCCCGCCTCGCCGTCCCGCACGAGCACGCCCAGCGTGCCGGGCGCCTGCCCGCGCGAGTCCCCGCGCTCGCCGTGCGGGTTGCGCGGGTCTCCGTGCTCGTGCTCCTCGCGTTCCTCGTGGGCCAGGCTCTCCGCGAACCGCCCGGCCGTCATGTACAGCTGCTGGTCGAGTCGTTCGACCATGAACCGTTCGAGCAGGAGGGACGAGGCGGCCCCCGCCGCGGCGCAGGCGAGCACGAGCAGCACCAGCGTGCCCACCACAAGGCGGGTCCGCAGCGTGCGCGGCACCAGGCGAAGGCGGCGCGGACGCGGCGCCCCCGGCCGCGGCGTCCCGGTCACCGGGGCGCCGTCACGGCCGCAGGACGTATCCCACGCCCCGCACCGTGTGGATCAGCGGCCGCCGGCCGGCGTCGATCTTCTTGCGCAGGTAGCTGATGTACAGCTCGACCACGTGCGCCTGCCCGCCGAAGTCGTAGGACCAGACGCGGTCGAGGATCTGCGCCTTGCTCAGCACGCGCCGGGGGTTGCGCATGAGGAAGCGCAGCAGCTCGAACTCGGTCGGCGTGAGCTCGACCAGCTCCCCGTCGCGCGTCACCTCGCGGGCGTCCTCGTCCATCATCAGGTCGCCCACCACCAGCCGGTCGCCCTCGGCGCTGCGCGCCATGCCGGCGCGGCGCAGCAGCCCGCGCAGCCGGGCGAGCACCTCCTCCAGGCTGAACGGCTTGGTCACGTAGTCGTCCCCGCCCGCGGTGATGCCCGCGATGCGGTCCTCCACCGCGTCGCGCGCGGTCAGGAACAGCACGCACACGTCCGGGGCCTCGGCACGCAGGCGGCGCAGCACCTCAAGCCCGTCGAAGTCGGGCAGCATGATGTCCAGCAGCACCGCGTCGGGCTGGAACTCCCGTGCCTCCTTCACCGCCGACGTCCCGTCGCCCGCCGTGCGCACCTCCCAGCCCTCGTATTTCAGCACCGCGCCGAGGACCTCGACGAGGTCCGGTTCGTCGTCGACCACGAGGACGCGTACGGGGTTCCCATCGGGGCGGACCAGACCGGGCTGGTCGTTCGAAGTCTTACGCATGATGGGTCAAGCGTCCTCCCCGCTCACCGGGCGTGCTCTGTGAGCTACCTCAGAGAATCCTATGAATGATCCGCAGATGCCCCTGTTCATAGGAAAACAAGAGGTTCGGTTGGCACGGTGTGCCGGGTGATGACGAAGAGGAGGAATCGGTGACGACCACTCTCCCGGACGCAGCGGTGAATACCGGACACGTGCAGGCGCCACGGCGGCGCGTACGCGCCCGCCCCGAGGCCGTCCTGGCGCTCATCGCCGCGGGCGCGGTCGCGGTCGTCGGCATGTGGTGGGCGAACACGCCCGGCGTGGCGGGGCCGGACGACTGGCTGACGAACGCCGGCCGCGTCACCGGGCTGCTCGCCGGGTACGCGATCGCCGTGCTGCTGGCGCTGATGGCCCGGGTGCCCGCGCTGGAGCGCGGCGTCGGCTCCGACCGGCTCGCCCGGTGGCACTCGACGGGCGGCCGCTACGTCGTCGGACTGGCCGTCGCGCACACGCTGCTGACCATCTGGGGCTACGCGCTGACCGACCGCACCGACGTGGTGAGCGAGACGGTCACGCTGAACCTCACCTATCCCGACGTGCTGAAGGCCACCGTCGCGCTGCTGCTCCTGGTGGGCGTCGGCGTCGTCTCCGCCCGCAGGATCCGGCCGAAGCTGCGCTACGAGACATGGTTCCACCTGCACTTCTACACCTACCTGGCCGCGTGGCTGGCCTTCGGGCACCAGCTCGCCACGGGCGCGGAGTTCGCCGTGGCCCCGCTCGCCCGCACCTCCTGGTACGTCCTCTACCTCGGTGTCGCGGCGCTGATCGTGTGGTACCGCTTCCTCACTCCCCTGCGGCTGGCCGTACGGCACCGGCTGAGGGTCTCCCGGGTGGTGCCGGAGACCCCCGGGGTCGTCTCCGTGTACGTGACCGGGCGGCGCCTGGACCGGCTGCGGGCCGAACCCGGCCAGTTCTTCCGCTGGCGGTTCCTCACCAGGGACCTGTGGTGGTCCCCCAACCCGTACTCGCTGTCCGCCCCGCCCGGGACGGGCGAGCTGCGGATCACGGTGAAGGACCTGGGCGACCAGAGCCGCTCTCTGACCCGCCTGCGGCCCGGCACCCGGGTGGTCGCCGAGGGGCCGTACGGCGCGCTCACCGTGCGGGCCCGCCGGGCGCGCAAGGTGCTGCTCGTCGCGGGCGGCGTCGGCATCACCCCGCTGCGCGCGCTGTTCGAGTCGGCGCCCGCCGCCCCCGGCGACCTGACCCTCCTCTACCGCGCGCGCAGCACCGACGACCTCGTCTTCCGCCGAGAGCTCGAGGAGATCGCCGCGGCCCGCGGCGCGACCCTGCACTACTGCGTCGGCGCCCGGACCGCCGTCGGCGACCCGTTCACGCCCGCGGCGCTCACCGGGCTGGTGGCGGACCTGCCCGGCCACGAGGTGTACGTCTGCGGGCCGGCCGAGATGACGCGGGCCGTCATCACGGCGCTGCGGGCCGCCGGAGTGCCGCACCGCCGCATCCATCACGAGTCGTTCGAGTTCTGACCATCCCGGATTGGAAGTTCCATGCGCAGAGCCATACTGGCCGTGCTCGCGACCGCCGTCGGTCTCGTGCTGCTGCTGTCGTTCAAGCCCCACGAGATGACGGCGCTGGCCCAGCGCCCCGCCGCCGTCACCCAGGGCGACGCCGGAGCGACGGGCGGGCGTGGGGAGGGCCCCGGCGACGGCTCCCTCGGCCGTGACCGCGACCACGACGACGGCCACGATGACGACGACCACGACGAGTTCGACGACGGGGACGGGGACCGCTTGGGCGGGGGCTCCTCGGGTGCCGCCGGTTCCTCCGGTGCCTCCGGTGCCGCCGATCTCACGGGTTCCTGGACCGGGCCGGGCGCCACCGCGGGTGCCACCAGCGGTGAGAAGACCGTCACCGGCGACTCCGCCGACACCCGCTGGGGACCGGTGCAGGTGGCGATCGTGATCTCCGCCGGGAAGATGGCGGGCGTCAAGGTGCTCGACGCCCCGGCGAACAACCACCGCGACATCAGGATCAACAACGAGGCCCTGCCGATCCTGAACGAGGAGGCGCTGTCGGCGCGGTCCGCCCAGATCGACACGGTCTCCGGCGCCACCTACACCAGCGACGGCTACATCCGCTCCCTGCAGAGCGCGCTCGACAAGGCGGGCCTGTGACACGCCACGTCGAGCACGTGATGGGCACCGTGTTCTCCTTCGACGTACGCCACGACGACGGGCGCCACGACGACGAGGCCGGGCCGCGGGTCGCGGCGGCCCTGGCGGAGGCGGTGGCCTGGCTGCACCACGTCGACGCGGTGTTCTCGACCTACAAGCCCGGCAGCCCGGTGAGCCGGCTGGGCCGGGGCGAGATCACCCTGGCCGACTGCCCGCCGGAGGTGGCGGACATCCTCCGCATGTGCGAATCGGTGAGCCGCCTGTCCCACGGCTACTTCACCGCCTGTCCCGGAGGCCGCCTCGACCCCTCGGCCATCGTCAAAGGCTGGGCGGTCGACCGGGCCTCCGTCATCCTGCGTGAGGCGGGCCTGCCCGACCACTGCGTGAACGGCGGCGGAGACGTGCGGCTGTCCGGCGCGGCGGCCCCCGGCCGTACCTGGCGGGTCGGCGTCGCCCACCCGCTCCGCCCGGGGGACCTCGCCGCCGTGGTGTCGGGCCACGATCTCGCGGTGGCGACCTCGGGCACGGCCGAGCGCGGGGCGCACGTCCTCGACCCCCACACCGGCCGGCCCGCGACCGAGCTTGCCTCGGTGACGGTCATCGGCCCGGACCTCGCCCTCGCCGACGCGTACGCCACCGGAGCCCTCGCCATGGGCGGCGCGGCCAGGGAGTGGGTGGAGGGACTGGACGGCTACGAGGCCTTCGCCGTCACCGCCGCCGGCGCCACCTGGCACACGTCCGGCCTCTGAGGGGACGACCTGCGGCCGGCGCCGGACCCGCGCGGCCGGCCGAGTCCGCCACCGGCACGACGCCCTCGCTCACCACGCGAGAGCGTGCTTGAGCCGCGTGGTGGCGGCCACGACGGGCCACAGGCGGGTGGCCAGGTTCCTGGCGAGGATGCCGCCTCGCGTCGCGGGGACCAGAAGTGCCGACGCCTGAGCGACGTTGCGCTGCTTGGGGTCCACCAGGCGCCGGTGCGCCGCCTCGTAGCGCCGGAAGGCGGCCGCGGGATGGCCGGAGTGGGCGGCCAGCGCCTCGGCGAGGGTGAACGCCCCCGCCATGGCCAGGGTGGAACCGTCCCCGAACAGCGACACGCAGGACGCGGCGTCGCCGAGGAGAGCGACGCGGCCCTTCCACCACCGCGGCAGGCGCACCTGGCTGACGGAGTCGAAGTAGAGGTCGCCGGCGGTGCTTACGTGTCCGAGCAGTTCCGGCGCCCGCCAGGACACGTCCGCGAAGGCTTCGACCAGCATCCGCCTGTGCTGCTCGGTGTCGCGGTGGTCGAACTCCGGCGCGGCCGGGCTGCGGTAGAGGAAGAACGCGCCCGCGGGCCGCGGATTGACGGCGATCGCCTTACCGGGCGTGTTGTGCATGAGGATGTCCCGGCCCGCTCCGGCCGCCCCGTCGGCGAGCGGTGTCGTCGCGACGTACAGGCCCATGTGGCGCACGAGATCACCCTCTTGCCCGAACGTCAGGCGCCGCGTCACCGAGTGCAGGCCGTCGGCTCCGACCACCAGGTCGAAGCGGCGGGGAGCGGCGTGCTCGAAGGCGACCTCCACCCCGTGCTCGTCCTGGCCGAGCGCCGTGATGGAGTCGTCGAAGAGGAACTCGGCGTGGTCGCGGCTCGCCTCGTAGAGGATCGACGCGAGGTCGCCGCGCGGCACCTCGACCTCGTCCGGCCGTTGCACGGCGCGCATGTCCATCCGGCCGACCCGCCTGCCGGCCGCGTCGACGAAGCTGACCCCCGTCGTGCCGGTGGCGGCCCGGCGCAGCCGGGGCATGACGCCCATTCGTTCCGCGACCGCGACGGCCGGCCCTCTGACGTCCACCGGGTTGCCGCTGGACCTGGGCTCTCCCCCACGTTCCACGACCGTGACCCGGAATCCGTGCCTGGCCAGCCAGTAGGCCAGCGTCGGACCCGCGATCCCGGCCCCCGAGATCAGCGCTGTGGCCATGCCGTACCCCCTAACCGGAAGATTTTCCTCCGCATAAACGACGGTATCCTAACCGGAGGAAAATCGTCCAGATCCTTCGCGAGGTGGCAGTGGAGAAGGGGCTGCGCGCCGACGCGCGCCGCAACCGGGACCTGATCGTCGCCGCGGCCCGGGAGCTGTTCCTGGAGCAGGGCGTCGACGTGCCGCTGGAGGAGGTCGCCCGCCGGGCCGGCGTGGGCGTCGGCACGCTCTACCGCCGCTTTCCCGATCGGGACGCGCTCCTCCGGGCGGTCGGCGAGGAGAGCCTGCGCCGGCTCGCGGACCTGGCGGAGACGGCCTGCCGCGATGAGCCGGACGCCTGGCACGCGTTGTGCCGTTTCCTGCGCGGCTCGGTGGCACTGCGGCTGGGCGTGCTGCCGGCGAAGCTCGAACCGCACCTGCACCAGCGGATGCGCGTCGGCCCGGACCTGCACGAGATGCGGCAGCGAGTGATCGCCGCCGTCCTGCGGATGATCGAACGGGCACAGGCGGACGGTGCGCTGCGCACCGACATCGGCCCCGGCGACGTCGCCCTGTTGATGACCCTGAACGTGTACACGCCGCCGGGCATGCACAGCGAGCAGGCCATGGGACGCGTGGTGGAGATCGTGCTGGACGGCCTGCGCGCCGACGCGGGGTCGCCCCTCCCCGGAACTCCGCTCGACGAGGACGACCTGCGCCACTACACCGCCGTACGGCTCCCGCCCGCCGAGTGACGCTCGGCCACTGGCATCTCTCGGTCACCCGCGGCTCCAGGCGACGCGGGTCCTCGTACGGTCGGACACGGGCCGAGGTGATCCACAGCCGAGTCCGAGGCGGCCGGAATGCGGAGGAAAGAGGCCGTGGACCTGCTGCGCGGGCCTGGCCGGACGGCTGACGACACCCGGTCCGAAGTCTCCGGAACCGCTGCTAGCGTTCCGAGGTGGCGGGAGGAGACGGCGTGCTCGTGATTCACGCGGCCTGGGACGGCGGACGGCTCGTACTCTGGGCGGAGAACTCCGCCGGCGCCGGGCCGAGCGCCTCCCGGGCCAAGGTTCGGCCCCACCCCTTCGCCGCCCCGGCGAGCGCCCTCGCCGCCGCACTGCCGTGCTGGGGGGACGCGGCGGCCGAGGCGGCGGGCAAGGCCGTGTCCGGCGAAGCCGTGCTGCTGCTGCCGAGTTCGGCGACGAGTCCCCTCCCTTCCCCGGAGACAGGCCTGCGGATCACCGCGCGCCGGGCCGGGATCAGGCCGTGGCGGGTGCCCGCGCTGCTGGTCGACACGGGCGCGGCGATGCGCCTGCTGACCACGCTCGGCAGACCGGAGGCTTACGAGGCGGCAGGCCCTTCGACGGAGTCGCCGGAGCCGGAGGATCGTCTCGCCGACATTCTCCCCGGGCCGTCCGTACGTTATCTCGCGCTCGTCGCCGCCCACGCCCGTAACCTGGTGCGGCACGGCCGGGTGCTGCCCCAGCTCGTCACCGAGGACGGCGGCTACGCCGCGCGCTGGCGGCCCGTCCTGACCGGCCCCCACGCCGCGCGCTTCCGGGAGCTGGCCGCCGCCATGCCGCCGGTCTGCCGGGCCGTGGCCGAGGAGCGGCCCTCGTCCCACGTGCTGATCGAGGCGGTGGCGGGCCTGGCCGACGCCGCCGTACGGCAGGCGCTGCCGGAGCGCCTGCTGGGCGGGCACCGTCCCGGGCGGCGCGGTCCCCTGGCCGACCGCTGGACGGTGGCGCTCACCGGGGACACGGCGGCCCTTCCCGGAGTGAGCGACCAGGAGGCGGAGACGCTGGCCCGGCCGCTGGAGGACTGGTTCAGGGCCGCTCACCAGCTCGACGGCCCGGTCAAGGTGTGCTTCCGTCTCGTCGAGCCTCTCCTGGCCGAGGAGCACCCCGGACAGGAGGCACCGGACGCCGGAACCTGGCAGGTGGAGTTCGCCCTCCAGTCGGCCGAGGATCCGAGCCTGTACCTGCCCGCTCCCCTCGTCTGGGCGGGCGAGACCATGCCCGGCCTGCCCGGGCGCCCGGACGAGACGCTGCTCGCGGGCCTGGGCCGGGCGGCCCGCCTGTACTCGAAGATCGATGACGCGCTGCGGGAGGCCCGGCCGGCGCACGTGGGCCTGGACGCCGCGGGAGCCTTCCACTTCCTCCGCCACGCCGCGCCGCTGCTGCAGTCGGCCGGGTTCGGCGTGCAGCTGCCCTCGTGGGCCGGCCGCACCCGGCTCGGCCTGAAGCTCACCGCCCGGTCCCGCTCCGGGCCCGGCGCGGCCGCCGGCCAGGGGTTCGGGCTGGCACAGCTCGTCGACTTCACGGCCGAGCTCGCCGTCGGCGACGAGACGATCAGCGAGGAGGAGCTGGCCGAGCTGGCCCGGCTGAAAGTGCCGCTGGTCCGGCTGCGGGGGCAGTGGGTCGAGCTGGACGCCCGGCAGCTCGGGGCGGCGCTGAAGGCGGTGGAGCGACGCGGGTCGGGGCAGATGACGGTCGGCGAGGTCATCCAGCAGGTCGTCCACGGCGGGGACGACGAGCTGCCGCTCGTCGAGGTGGACGCCGACGGACTGCTCGGCGATCTGCTGTCCGGCGAGGCCGACCGCCGTCTGGAACCCGTCGCGACCCCGGCCGCCTTCCACGGCACGTTGCGGCCCTACCAGGAGCGCGGCCTGGCCTGGCTCGACTTCATGTCCCAAATCGGACTCGGCGGCATCCTTGCGGACGACATGGGCTTGGGCAAAACCGCCCAGACGCTGTCACTCCTCACAAAAGAGCGCGAGTCGGGCGAGCGCGTCGGGGCGACGCTGCTGGTGTGCCCGATGTCGCTGCTCACCAACTGGCAGAAGGAGGCCGCCCGCTTCGCGCCGTCGCTGGACGTCTACCTCCACCACGGCGCCGGCCGCCTGCGCGGCGAGGAGCTGGCCGGGCGGGTCGCCGGGGCCGACCTCGTCCTCACGACGTACGGCACGGCCCTGCGGGACCGCGACGCCCTCGCCGGGTTCACCTGGGCCAGGGTCGTCTGCGACGAGGCCCAGGCCATCAAGAACGCCGCGGCCAGGCAGGCCCAGGCGGTGCGTTCGCTCCCGGCGCGGACGAGGCTTGCGCTGACCGGCACTCCGGTGGAGAACCACCTGGCCGAGCTGTGGTCGATCATGGAGTTCTGCAACCCCGGCCTGCTCGGGTCGGCCCGGGCCTTCCGCGACCGCTACCAGGAGCCGATCGAACGGCACGGCGACGAGACCGCGACCGCCGCGCTCAAACGGGCCACCGGCCCCTTCGTCCTGCGGCGGCTCAAGACCGACAAGACGATCATCTCCGACCTGCCGGACAAGCTGGAGATGAAGGTCTGGTGCACGCTCACGCCGGAGCAGGCCAGCCTCTACCAGGCGGTGGTCGAGGACATGATCGGCAAGATCTCCGGCAGCGAGGGCATCGAGCGGCGCGGCAACGTCCTGGCCGCGATGGCCAAGCTCAAACAGGTCTGCAACCACCCGGCCCACCTGCTCAAGGACGGCTCCCGGCTGGCGGGCCGCTCGGGGAAGCTGGCCCGGCTGGAGGAGCTGGCCGAGGAGCTCCTCAGCGAGGGCGACAAGGCACTGATCTTCACGCAGTACGCCGAGTTCGGCTCGATGCTGCAGCCCTACCTGGCGGCGCATCTCGACCACCCGGTGCTGTGGCTGCACGGCGGGCTGCCGAAGAAGGCGCGCGACGCGCTGGTGGAGCGGTTCCAGACCGAGGACGAGCCGATGATCTTCCTGTTGTCGCTCAAAGCCGCGGGCACCGGGCTCAACCTGACCGCGGCGAACCACGTGGTCCACGTGGACCGGTGGTGGAACCCGGCGGTGGAGGACCAGGCGACCGACCGGGCGTTCCGCATCGGGCAGACCAGGAACGTGCAGGTCAGGAAGTTCATCTGCACGGGCACGCTGGAGGAGCGGATCGACGAGATGATCGAGCGCAAGAAGGCCCTGGCCGAGAGCGTCGTCGGGACGGGCGAGGACTGGATCGCCGAGCTGTCCACGGCGGAGCTGCGCGAGCTGTTCCGCCTGTCGCCCGAGGCGGTGAGCTGATGCCGGTCGGCAGGGACGGGTGGTTCGAGGCCGCGCGGCCCATCAGGGTCGAGGGCGGCATCAAGGCGCGCTCGAAGCGCGGGTCCATCGGCGAGCAGTGGTGGTCGCGGCGGTTCATCGACATCCTGGAACGCGTCTGCGACCCGGGCAGGCTGAGCCGGGGCCGTGCGTACGCCCGGCGCGGCCAGGTGCTCGACCTCGACCTCGGTCCCGGGCTGGCGAAGGCCAGGGTGCAGGGGTCGCGCCCGAAGCCGTACGACGTGAGCGTGCGCATCACGGCGTACGGCGAGCGGGAGTGGGCGGGGCTGATCGAGGCGCTGGCCGCGCAGGCCCTCCACCGGGCCAAGTTGCTCGCCGGGGAGATGCCGCCGGAGATCGAGGACGTCTTCGCCGGGTGCGGGCTGCCGCTGTTCCCCGGCGAGCGCGGACTGGACATGGACTGCACCTGTCCCGACTGGGGCTTCCCGTGCAAGCACCTGTCGGCGGTGCTGTACCTGCTGGCCGAGGCGTTCGACGACGACCCGTTCCGGGTGCTGGCCTGGCGGGGCATGGCCAGGGAAGCGCTGCTCGACGCGCTGCGCCGGAGCGGCGGCGAGGCCGGGGCCGCGACCGCGGGCGATGCCGGGCCGCCGGGGCTTCTCGACGTGGCCGACGTCCCGTTCGCCGAGCGTCTCGGCGACTTCTACGAGCCGGGCGCCTCAGCGGCTCGCCTCGGCCCGCCGCCCGGCCCCGAGGGGCACCCCGACCTGCTGCTGCGCGCGCTGGACCCGCCGAAGGTCAAGGCCAGACACATCCCGCTCCTCGACCTGCTGCGGCCGGCGTACCGGGCCTTCGCGGCCGGGGAGAACGAGGAGGCCGAGGGGAGTGTCTCGTGATCTTCTGCCGTAGCGACCGCAGTGGGCCGGAGAGATCACGGGACATGACCCCGGCGGCGATCAGGTGTCCTCGAAGCTCTGCGGGACCATCACGCGGACGCCGTTCGGGATGGTCCTGAGCACGAGCGGGGTGCGCAGCCGCACCTCGCCGTCGATGTCGGCGGCCATGGGCGGGTCGGTCTCCAGCAGCATCTCCTGCCCGGTGACGAACGGCCCGCCCGCGAGGCTGGTCCACCTGCCGGTGGTCGCCCGTACGAGCGTCTCCCCGAGCAGGCGCAGCCGCTTGCCCGAGCCGAGCTGGTAGGCCACCAGCTTGCGGTTGTCGATGCTGACGTCCCTGGCGATCTGCCACCCGCCGTGGAAGCGGCCGTTGGCGATGTTGAGCTGGTGGGTCAGCAGCTCGTGCCGTTTGCCGTCCACGGTGATGTAGGCGCGGAACGGCCGGTGCCCGGGCAGGATCGTGAGCGCGGTCAGCGGATAGGCCGCCCGGCCGAGCATCCGCTTGAGCCACGGCTTGACCGTGCCCGCGACCTCGACCGAGACGCCGAAGCTCGCGAGGTTGGCGAAGGGCCGGTCGCCGCAGACGCCGAGATCGATGTCGGCCACCTTGCCCTCGGTGAACACGCCGACCGCCCCGGCGAGGTCGAGCGGCAGCCCGAGACTGCGGGCGAAGTTGTTGGTCGTGCCCAGCGGCAGCACGCCGAGGGCGACGTCGCGGCCGGCCACGTGCTTGACCGAGCTGCTCAGCGTGCCGTCGCCGCCGCCGACCACGAGCAGGTCGGGCTGCGGTTCGAGCGCCCGGGTGATGACGTCGCGCAGCCGGGACGGATCGGTGACCGGGTGGACGCCGGTGAGCCGGAAGTCCCGGTCCCGCAGCAGCCGCACCACCTCCGCGTAGCGGCGGCGGCCTCGCCGGGATTTCGTGTTCACGACGACGGCGGCCCGCCGCTCCCGGTGGATGGCAGCCGTGTGATCCGCCTTGCTCCGCACGCTCACATGCTAGGGGCCTGCGGGCGCGGGCGCGCATGAGTGTGCCCGGCGGCCGTCCGGTGACGGACGGCGGCCGGGCACGAGGACCGCCGGGAGGCGGTGTTACTTCTTGGCGGGCGTGATCTTGACGAGCGCGCCCAGGTCCGACGGCAGCGGGCTGATCAGCGAGATCTGCACGCCGAGCTGCTTGCCCTCGTCGCCGGGGTTGCCGGTGCCGAGAACGATGCCGTCACCCAGGTCGGTGCCGTACAGCTCCTTCGCCGGAGTGCCGTCCGCGTGGACGATCCTCGTCGTGTACGGCTGGTTGCCCTTGGACGGGACGACGGCCGAGGAGTCACGCTGGCGGAAGTACAGAGTGTCGTCACGGACCTCCAGGCCGGGGTACCAGCCCTTGGCGTCCGTGAACGCGGTCACCGCGGGCTGCTTGCCGAACGAGGTGCAGTACTCCTTGAACGGCTCGCCCTCGACGCACTCCTTGAACGGGTAGGTGCCGACGAAGTTGAACGCCGCGTTGGACGACTGCGGGCGGGACGGGAGGTTCTTCAGGACGCTCGGGTCCTTCTCCGCCGCCGTGCCCGTACGGCGCAGCGGGTCGAAGTGCGAGTCCACGATGAGGAGCTCGCCCTTCGGGCCCACCGACGGCATGTCGAACGCGGTGCCCGCGACGTCGTTGTTGCCGCGGGCGGTGTCGCGGTACCAGATGAGCAGGCCGGGGGCGTTGTACTTGACCTTCTCGACCTTCCAGGCGCCGTCGCGCAGCCAGGTCGTGTCGTAGGCGTACTGCAGGCCCTTGTCGAACCCGTCGAAGTTGCGCCACTCGGCCAGGTAGTACTGCGCCGCCTGCTCCTGGCCGGAGTGGATGATCCAGCCCGCGCCGGTGGTGTCGGTGAACGTGCCCTTGGTGGCCGTCCAGCCGTTGGCGCCGCCCTCGACGTCGTCGGACCAGACCGCGGTGGCGCCGTTGGTCAGCGAGAAGTCGTCGTTGAACCAGCCGCGGTGCACGGACGCCGCGTCGGTAGCGATGCGCAGGCGGATCTGGACGGACTTCCCGGCGAACGGCGCCAGGTCGACGTACAGGTGCTGCCAGCCGGCGCTGACCCCGGTGACGCCGTACTTCTTGCCGCCGTAGTCCTTCAGGCGGCCGTTGGGGTCGGTGTAGTCGTCACCGGTGCTGGCGAGGCTGCCGTCCTCGTTGAAGACCTTCTGCTCGGCCCAGGTGGCGCCGCCGTCGGCGGAGACCTCGACGAAGCCGAAGTCCCAGTCGGCCTCGATGTCCCAGTCGCTCCACCACCGGAACTTCACGTCCGACCCGGCCGGGACGTCGACGGTCCTGGCCAGCTTGTTGTCGGCCCAGTCCTGGTCGCTGTTGGACCACCACAGGTTCGACCCGCTGTGCGGGGTGGACATGACGTTCAACTTGTCCGGCAGGTTGATCCGGACGCCGTCCTCGGTGCCCTTCGGCGTGCGCGAGGTCTGGCCGACCGCGACGAGCTGGGTGTTGCCGCCCTGCTCGACGACCTTCGGGTTGGCCCAGCCGAGCACCCACTTGTCCCACAGGCCCATGTGCGTCGGCATCGACTGGAAGATCGGCCCGGAGTGCGAGCCGCTCGACATCAGGTCCCAGAAGTCGACGTCGGAGTCGCCGGCGCCGGTGGTGTCGTACAGGTCCGGCAGGCCGAGGTCGTGGCCGTACTCGTGGGCGAACACGCCCACGCCGGAGTCCTCCGGCTGGAGGATGTAGTTGGAGATCTTGATGCCGGTGCCCGGGATCGTGTAACCGCCGGCCACGTCGCTGGAGTGGGCCCACAGGGCCATCGTGCCCTCGTTGCCACCGCCGCCCGACTTGTCCTCACCGGCGTGGATCAGCACGAGGTGGTCGATGACGCCGTCGGGCTCGTCGAAGTTGCCGTCGCCGTCGGCGTCGGAGACGTCCTCGACGTCGTAGTCCGCCCACGGGAAGTTCGGGTTCGACTTCACGAGCGCGTCGACCGCGTCGACCGCGAGCTGGGCGGCGCCGCGCGGGTTGTCCGGGTGGCCGGTCATGTCCTGCGGGTACGTGTGGCACTTGCCCGCGCCGTACCACGCCTCGGAGTGCGGCACCTTGAGCCAGCCGACGGCCTCACCGGTGACGGTGTAGGCGCCCTTCGACATCTCCTCGTACATGTTCTTCATGGTGTAGCCGGAGATGTCGATGCCCTTCTTGCCGTCCCGGGGATCCTTCAGGTCCGGACGGACCCGGGTCGTGATCCCCTTCGAGCTGTAGAGCATGTCGTTGTAATGGGCGGTGTTGAAGTCCGCCACCCACATCGAGTTGTTGTCCTTGCCCCCGCCTGCGGCGGTCGCGGGGTTGGGGATCGTGTTGTGCAGTGGCCCGTTCAGCTTCGTGCCGGGCGGCTCGGTGACGCAGTCGTCGACGTCGTTGATCGACCTCGGGTGCGACCAGCCCGAGAAGTCGTCGTTGGCCTGGTCGTTGAACTCGACCAGCAGCGTGAGCAGCTTGGCGGTGCGGGTCGTCTTCGCCTTCTTGTAGATGAAGTCGAAGGGGTTCTTCCCGGTGCTGATCGCCTGCTTCTCGTGCTTGGCCAGCACACGCGCCGCGACCGGGTTACCGCTCGCGAACTTGTGGTCGACGGCCCGCGCGAGAGCGGCCGTCCGTTTGGCACCCCTGGCGGGGACCTTCTCCTCGGTGGTGGTGAAGTCGCCCTGCACACGCGGCGGCGCGTAGTTGATGTAGTGGTCCTTGGCGGAGGGCTGATAGCCCGCCGTGGGCGCCGCAGCCGCACCGGCCGCAGCCAGACCTCCTGCCGCCAGCCCGAGCGCGGGCACGATCGCGGCGAGACGCCGGATTCCTCTGGACAACGAGATCCCTTCCCGTCCGGGTTCCCCGGACACCCATGCACGGCGCGCCGGGATGAGCGCGCATGCGGGACCTTAAACGAGGGGGTAAAGGGAGGGTAAAGAGGCAGCCGGTATGGTTGTCAAAATGTGATCTGTACCGAAAACCGTTAATAATTCCGGATGAGACCCGATACCGAACCGTGCCGTAAAGTCCAGACTTGACTTCCCCCCCGCCTACAGGCGGGGGACTCCCGCCCTCGCGGGCTGGGCTTCCTGTTTCACGGCCGACCGCATCCGGGAGGACCCGGAGTGACTTACGTCAGCTCCACAGGCGGACACCGCTCGACCAGCGGCCAGGATGTTCTTGGCGGCGTTGACGTCCCGGTCGTTCCGGGTGCCGCATCCCGGGCACATCCAGTGCCGGGTGGAAAGCGGCAGTGCGGGGAGCAGGTGCCCGCACGCGCTGCACGTCTTCGAGCTGGGATACCAGCGGTCGATCACGACCAGGCGCCGCCCGTACCGCTGGGTTTTGTATTCGAGTTGGCGGCGGAACTCGCCCCACCCGCAGTCGGAGATCACCCGCGCCAGGGACCGGTTGCGAACCATGCCGCGCACGTTGAGGTCTTCGAGCACGATCAGGTCGTGGTCGCGGACCAGCCGGGCGGAGGTGCGGTGCAGGAAGTCTGCGCGGGCGTCCCGCACTTTGGTGTGGGCGCGGGCGACCTTCGCCCTGGCCTTCGCCCGGTTGTTGCTGCCGCGCTGCTTGCGGGCCATCCTGCGCTGGTAGCGGGCCAGGTTTTTGGCCTTGCGCTCCAGATGGCGCGGGTTGGGAATCTTGAACCGCGGGTGTTTGGCGCGTCCGGCGAAGAAGTTCGCGAACGCCTTGTGCTGGTGCCGCAGCGCCTGCTGCAGGGGGACGCTGGAGACCTCGTACAGGAAGTCGTGGCCGCCGTCGCGTTTGAGCTCGGTCAGGTACCGGTCGGTCTGCGCGTAGGAGGTCTTCACGCCCTCGGCGCGGTAGCGGGCCTGCCGCCACGCCAGGACGGTGTTCCAGACCAGGCGTACGCAGCCGAAGGTGCGGTTCAGCGCCGCGGCTTGTTCGGCGGTGGGATAGGCCCGCACCCTGTACGCCGTACGCATGTTCGCATTTTGCCATCCACTTGCCTGACCGGTGAGCGAAAGGAGAAAGACATGAGCGCTTCGTGCTCTGGGCTGTCCCGGCTTCGCCGGGACAGCCCTTGTGGGGCCCGGATTCCTCCAGGCCCTGAAGGGCCGGGCTTCCTCCGGAGGGTTCGGTGAACGAGCTGACCTCCGCGCTCGCCGCGGCCCTGCCGGACGGGCGTGTCCTCACCGATCCCGACGTCACCGGGTCGTACGCCGGGGACCGCACGTTCGTGCCGCCGGGCACGCCTCTCGGGGTGGTCCTGGCGGAGTCGCGCGACGACGTCGTGGCCACGATGCGCTGGGCGAGCGAGCACCGCGTGCCGGTGGTCCCGCGCGGCGCGGGCACCGGGCTCGCCGGCGGGGCGACCGCCGTCGACGGCTGCGTCGTCCTGTCACTCGCACGGATGACCGCGATCCGCGAGCTGTCGCCGCAGGACGAGATCGCGGTCGTGGAGCCCGGCGTCATCACCGCCGACCTCGACCGGGCGGCCCGCGAGCACGGCCTGATGTACGCCCCCGACCCCTCGTCGTACGAGATCTCGACCATCGGCGGCAACCTGGCGACGAACGCGGGCGGCCTGCGGTGCGTGAAGTACGGCGTGACCCGCGACTCCACGCTCGGACTCGAGGTCGTGCTGGCCGACGGCCGCGTGCTCACCACCGGCCGCCGCACGATGAAGGGCGTGACCGGCTATGACCTGACCGGCCTGTTCGTGGGGTCGGAGGGGACACTCGGCGTGATCACCGCCGCGACGCTGCGGCTGCGGCGGGCGCCGGGCGAGACGGCCACGGTCGCCGCCGAGTTCACCTCGCTGCGCGACGCCGCCGCGGCCGTGGCGGCGATCGTCGCCGCGGGCTGCCAGCCGTCGCTGCTCGAACTGATGGACCGCACGACCCTGAAGGCCATCGACGACTGGAAGAACATCGGGCTCGAGCCGTCCACCAGGGCGATGCTCATCGCCCAGGCCGAGGGCCCGCCGGACGAGACGGCGGCCCGGATGGCGGACCTGTGCGCGGCCGCCTCGTTCGTGGCGGTCTCGTCCACCCCGGAGGAGGCGGCCGAGCTCATCGGCGTCAGGCGCCTGGCCTACCAGGCCAAGGAGCGGCTGGGCCAGTGCCTGGTGGAGGACGTGTGCGTGCCCCGCTCGGCGCTCCCCGACATGATCACCACGATCGAGGAGGTCGCGGCCCGGCACAACGTGATGATCGCGACGGTCGCGCACGCGGGGGACGGCAACGTCCACCCGGTGTTCGTGTTCGACCGCGGCCTGACCGAGCCCCCGGCGGAGGTCTGGGCCGCGGCCGACGAGGTCTTCCGCGCCGCGCTCGATCTCGGCGGGACGCTGACCGGCGAGCACGGCGTCGGCCTGCTGAAGAAGCGCTGGCTCGAATTGGAGACCGGTCCGGTGGCCGCCGAACTTCACCAGGGCATCAAGCAGGTGTTCGATCCACTGAACATCCTCAACCCCGGTAAAGCCATCTGACCGCTGGTAGCGTTTGCCTCCATTGTGAGGTTTTAGTGGTAATCGGGGGCAATAGTGGCGTTAGAGGCTGGTGATCCGGCACGCCTGGGCCCGTTCACTCTTGTCGACCGGATCGGCGAGGGCGGCCAGGGGGTCGTCTTCCTCGGCCGGGGCCCGGCGGGCGAGCAGGTCGCGGTCAAGTTGCTGCACACCCGGCTGACGGCCGATCCGGAGGCTCGGGAGCGGTTCCTGCGCGAGGTCGCGCTCGCGCAGCGGGTGGCGCCGTTCTGCACGGCCCCCGTCCTGTACGCCGACCTCGCCGGCAACCAGCCGTTCATCGTCAGCGAGTTCGTGTCCGGGCCGTCGCTGCGGCAGCTCGTGGACCGGGAGGGACCGCGCCGGGGGGCCGCGCTCGAACGGCTCGCCATCAGCACGGCGACGGCCCTGGCCGCCATCCACCGGGCGGGGATCACCCACCGCGACTTCAAGCCGGCCAACGTCCTGATGGGCCCCGAGGGCCCGGTCGTCATCGACTTCGGCGTGGCCAGGGCGCCCGACTCGCCGCAGGCCACCGCGACCGGCGCGTCCATCGGAACGCCCGCCTACCTGGCCCCCGAGGTGCTCTCGGGCGGCACGGCGGGCGCCGCGGCCGACATGTTCGCCTGGGGCGTCACGATGGTGTTCGCCGCCACCGGCAGGCCCGCCTTCGGCGCGGACACGATCCCCTCGGTGATCACGCGGATCCTGCACGCGCAGCCCGACCTGGGCGATCTCACGATGCCCCTGCGGGACATCGTGGCCGCCTGCCTGTCGAAGAACCCCGCCCTGCGTCCCTCGGCCGAGGACGTCGTCGCGCGGCTCACCGGACAGCCCACCGCGCCCGTACGGCCCGCCGCCGCGCCGCAGCCGCCCCCACCGCAGGCCGCGACACCCGGACCTCACACACCGGGACCTCAAGCACCAGGCCCCCACATACCGGGACCCCACGCACCGGGACCCCACGCACCGGGATCGCACCTACCCCCATCGGGGCCGGGGGGTGCGGGGGCGGCGGTTCCGCCCGTACCGCGCCGGTCCGGCACCGGCGGGACGAGGCCGCGGCGGCCGGTGCTGACATGGGCGGTGGCCGGGGTCGGGGTGTCGGCCCTCGCGGCGGCGGCCTTCCTCGTGCCGACGTGGGTGTCCGCCAAGCAGATCTCCTCCGAGGACGCCCTCGGCCCCGCCGCGTCGCCCACGGTGACGTCGACCCAGGACGTGGATATGCCCATCCCGCAGCCGTCCGAGCTGGTCACCCCCACCGGGCGCAAATCCGGCAAGCCCTCACCGAGCCCCTCGGCACGACGGCTCCAGCCGAGCGCGAAGCCGGCCGTCTCCCCCACGCGCACCCGTCAGGCGCAGCCGTCGCCTTCCAAGGGTCCGGCCCAGGCCAAGCCCACCGCCGCCACCAAGCCCACCGGTGCCGCCGAGGTCACTCCTCCGCCCGCGAAGGCCACCCCCGCGCCGACCAAGGCGACCCCGACGCCGACGAGGGCCACCACGGCCCCCAAACCCAGCGCGACCGCCACCCCGACGAAGACCGCGGCGCCCAAGGCCAACCCCTACACGGCCACGGGCGTGTGCGGCAGCGGGTACCGCGTCGTCGACTCGCATTCCTATGGGCAGGCGACGACGTATCTGCTCTACAACGCCGCCAACGGCTACAACTGCGTGATCACCCTGTCGAAGTACGTCATTTCGAGCAAGATCAAGATGACCGCGGTGCTGAAGGTCCAGGGCGGGTCGTCGAAGACCGACTCCGGCAGCTACACGGTCTATGCCGGGCCGATCCGGCTGCCCGCCAAGGCCAAGTGCGTCATCTGGGGCGGCGGCTACGGCACCGCCGCCTGGAGCAGCTCATGGTCGCACTGTGGTTGAAAATCGGTGGTTGAAAATCGGTGGCTGAGAACCAGTGGTTGAGAATCAGTGGTTGACAATCGGGGGTTGACGATCGGCCGGGACGGGAGGCCGGGCCCGGCTCGTTGACGCGGCGACGGGTCACCAGGAGGATCATCGCGTGACAGAATTCGGTTCGGTGATGCCATGACGGTGCTCGTGAGCCGGCTGGACCCCTCCAGCGGCGAGTACGGCGCGCGGCGCGAGGCCATGCTGGCGAAGCTCGCCGAGCTCGAGGCCGAGCACGCCAAGGCCGTCGCCGGAGGCGGGCCGAAGTACGTCGAGCGGCACCGGGAGCGCGGCAAGCTGCTGCCCCGCGAGCGGATCGAACTGCTCGTCGACCCCGACTCGCCGTTCCTGGAGTTGTCCCCGTTGGCGGCCTGGGGCACCGAATATCCCGTCGGCGCGAGCGTCGTGACCGGCATCGGGGTGATCGAGGGCGTCGAGTGCGTCGTCACGGCCAGCGACCCGACCGTGCGCGGCGGCGCGTCCAACCCCTGGACGCTGCGCAAGACCCTGCGCGCCGCCGAGATCGCGCTGCGCAACCGCATGCCGTACGTGAACCTGGTGGAGTCGGGCGGCGCGGACCTGCCCTCGCAGAAGGACATCTTCATCCCCGGCGGCCAGGTGTTCCGCGACCTGACCCGGCTGTCGGCCGCCGGCGTCCCGACGATCGCGCTGGTCTTCGGCAACGCCACCGCGGGCGGCGCGTACGTGCCGGGCCTGAGCGACCACGTCGTGATGGTGCGGGAGCGGGCCAAGGTGTTCCTCGGCGGCCCGCCCCTGGTGAAGATGGCTACCGGCGAGGAGTCCGACGACGAGTCGCTGGGCGGCGCGGAGATGCACGCGCGGGCCTCCGGCCTGGCCGATCACCTCGCCGCCGACGAGTACGACGCGCTGCGGATCGGCCGTCGCATCGTGCGGCGGCTCAACTGGCGCAAGGCGGGGAACGCTCCCGCGGCCGGCTACCCGGCCCCGCTGTACGACGAGGACGAGCTGCTGGGGATCGTGCCTAAGGACCTGAAGGTCCCCTTCGACCCCCGCGAGGTCCTGGCCCGGGTGGTGGACGGCAGCGACTTCGACGAGTTCAAGCCCCTCTACGGGCCGAGCCTGGTCACCGGATGGGCGAGCGTCCACGGCCACCCGGTCGGGGTCCTCGCCAACGCCCGGGGTGTGCTCTTCGGGGAGGAGTCCCAGAAGGCCGCCCAGTTCATCCAGCTCGCGAACCAGTCGCGTACACCGCTCGTCTTCCTGCAGAACACCACGGGGTACATGGTCGGCAGGGAGTACGAGCAGAGCGGCATCATCAAGCACGGCGCGCTGATGATCAACGCGGTGGCCAACTCGACCGTGCCGCACATCACGATCATCATGGGCGCCTCCTACGGCGCGGGCAACTACGGCATGTGCGGGCGGGCCTACGACCCCCGCTTCCTGTTCAGCTGGCCGAGCGCGAAGTCGGCCGTCATGGGACCGGCCCAGCTCGCGGGCGTGATGTCGATCGTGGGACGGGCCGCCGCGCAGGCGCGGGGGCAGATCTACGACGAGGAGGCCGACGCGGCGATGCGCGCGGCGGTCGAGGCGCAGATCGAGTCGGAGTCGGCGGCGTTCTTCCTGTCCGGGCGGCTGTACGACGACGGGGTCATCGACCCCCGGGACACCCGTACGGTGCTCGGGCTGTGCCTGTCGGCGGTCGCGGGGGCACCCGACGCCGGCCGGGCCGGCTACGGCGTCTTCCGGATGTGACCGGCATGCGCATCGACACCGTTCTTACCGGCAGCGGGCTCATGCGGATCGGCGGGGGTGAAGGGTCATGATCGGGCGGCTGCTGGTCGCGAACCGCGGGGAGATCGCCCGGCGGGTCTTCCGCACCTGCCGGGAACTGGGCATCGAGACCGTCGCCGTCTTCACCGACGCCGACGCATCCGCCCCGCACGTCGCCGAGGCCGACCGGGCCGTACGGCTGGGCGGCCCGTCGGCGTACCTCGACCCGGAGCGCGTCGTCGAGGCGGCCCGCAGGTCGGGAGCCGACGCGGTCCACCCCGGGTACGGCTTCCTGTCGGAGAACGCCGGCTTCGCCCGGGCCGTGCTGGACGCCGGGCTGACCTGGATCGGCCCCTCCCCCGAGGCCGTCGCCGCGATGGGCAAGAAGATCGAGGCCAAGGCGCTGATGGCGGAGGCCGGGGTGCCGGTCCTGCCGACCATCCCGCTGTCCCCGGACGCTCCGCCCCACATGATCGAAACGCAGATGACCGAAACGCAGATCGCGGCCCCCGTGCTGGTCAAGGCGTCGGCGGGCGGCGGCGGGCGCGGCATGCGGGTGGTGCGCGACCCGGCCGATCTGGCCGGGGCCGTCGAGTCGGCCCGGCGGGAGGCGCTGTCGGCGTTCGGCGACGGGACGCTGTTCGCCGAGCCCCTGGTGGAAGGCGCCCGCCACATCGAGGTGCAGATCCTCGCCGACGCCCACGGCACGGTCTGGGCGCTCGGCGAGCGCGAGTGCTCGATCCAGCGCCGCCACCAGAAGGTGATCGAGGAGGCGCCCTCCCCCGCCGTCGGTCCCGAACTGCGGCGCGAACTGAGCGAGGCGGCGATCCGGGCCGCCCGCGCGATCGGCTACCAGGGCGCGGGCACGGTCGAGTTCCTGCTGTCGGACGAGGGGTTCTTCTTCCTGGAGATGAACACCCGCCTCCAGGTGGAGCACCCGGTCACCGAGTGCGTCTACGGGGTCGACCTGGTCCGGCTGCAGATCGAGGTGGCCGAGGGCGCCCACCTCGCCGCGCTGCCGCCGAGCCCGGTCGGGCACGCCATCGAGGCCCGCCTGTACGCGGAGGACTCCGAGGGCCGCCCGCGCAGCGGCGTGCTGCACCGCTTCGAGATTCCCGGCGTGGACGGAGAGTTCGGTCTCGGGGCGCGGCTGCGGCTCGACTCCGGGGTGGTCTCCGGCACCGAGGTGGGCGTCCACTACGACCCGATGCTGGCCAAGGTCGTCTCGTACGGCCGGGACCGGGCGGAGGCGGCCCGGCGGCTGGCGAGCGCGCTCGCCGGGGCGCGGATCCACGGGCCGGCGACCAACCGCGACCTGCTCGTGGGAGTGCTGCGGCACCCGGACTTCCTGTCCGGGGCGCTCGACACCGGGTTTCTCGAGCGGCACCCCGTTCCGGCGTCGCTCGCCGGTCCCGAGGCCGTACGGCTGTCCGCGCTCGCGGCGGCGCTCGCCGGGGCGGCGGCGGGCCGCGCGGCCGCCCGGCGTGACGGGGTGCTGGGCGGGCTGCCGAGCGGCTGGCGCAACGTCCCCTCCCAGCCGCAGCGCACGGCGTTCGGCACCGAGGACGGCGGACGCCTGGAGATCGCCTACCGGCTGACCAGGGACGGGCTGCGGGCCGAGGGTTTCGAGGCCGTCACGCTCGTGGCGGCGGACCCCGGACAGGTGGTGCTGGAGACGGCGGGCCTGCGGCACACCTTCGCGGTGGCCGCATATCCGGGCCCCGACGACCGGCGGCTCGTGTACGTCGACTCCGCGCTCGGTCCCGTGCGGCTCACCCCGGTCGAGCGGCTGCCCGAACCGGCCGCGCACGTCACGCCGGGGGCACTGCCCGCCCCGATGCCGGGTACGGTCCTGCGTGTCGAGGTCAAGCCCGGCGACGTGGTCGAGGCCGGGCAGCCGGTGGTCGTGCTGGAGGCGATGAAGATGGAGCATCTGGTCGTGTCCCCCGCCTCGGGCACGGTGACGGCCCTGCACGTGACGCCGGGCGCGCAGATCGAGGCGGGCGTGCCGCTCGCCGTGATCGAGCCGTCGCCCCCGGGGAATCCCGGCGGCGGCCCGCACCCGGAAGGGCCGGGCGCGCAGACCGGCCCAGAGATGGGCCCGGACATCCGCCCTGAGATCGGCACAAGGACCGGTACGGCGACCGGTGCGGCGGATGACCAGGGCCCGGACGCGGCAGGCGGCCCGGAGACCGGCTCCCCCGCAGGCCCGGACAGCGGCTCCTCCGCAGGCCCGGAGACGGGCCTCCCGCCGACCCCGGAGACCGGCCTACCACCGACCCCGGAGACCGGCCTACCACCGACCCCGCAAACGGCGCCTGCGGCGACCCTGGAAGCGGCCCCTCCCGGGAGCACGGAGATCGGCACCGAAATCGGCACCGAGACCGGCGCGCAGGGCACGGACACCGGTGCGAATCCGGGCAGGGAGGCGACGCAGCCGTGAGCGAACCCCAGGATGTCCTGGTACGCCGGGAGCAGGCGGGCGGCGTGGCCACGATCACGCTCGACTCGCCGCACAACCGCAACGCCCTGTCGTCCCGGCTGCTGCGGCAACTCGACGACGCGCTGTCCTGGGCGCTTGACGACCCCGCCGTACGAGTGATCGTGCTCACCGGCACGGGACCGGTGTTCTGCGCGGGCGCCGACCTGAAGGAGCAGCGCGGCGGAGGGGCGCCGGTCACCGCGTCGTTCCCCGACATCATGTCGCGGATCTGGGAGAGCCCGAAGCCGGTCGTGTGCCGCCTGAACGGCACGGCCCGGGCGGGCGGCCTCGGCCTGGTGGCGGCCTGTGACTTCGCCGTCGCCCCGGCGACCGCGTCGTTCGCCTTCACCGAGGTGCGGCTCGGAGTGGTCCCGGCCATGATCGCGGTCACCTGCCTGCGCCGTCTGGAGCCCCGGGCCGCGGCCGAATACTTCCTCACCGGAGAGGTCTTCGGCGCCGCGCGCGCAGTGGAGATCGGCCTGCTGACCCGGGCCGTCCCGGCCGACGACCTCGACGCGACCGTGGCGCACTACACCGGCATGCTGCTGCGCGGCGGCCCCGAGGCGCTGGCGATCACCAAGCGGCTCGTGCGGGAGGTGCCGCTGCTGCCGGTCGAGGAGGGGTTCCGCGCGATGGCCGCGCTGTCGGCCGAGCGCTTCACCTCCGAGGAGGGGCAGGAGGGCATCCGGGCCTTCGCGGAGAAACGGCCCGCCGCCTGGGTCCCGTCGGAGTCCACGGCCGGAGACGCCGGGCGATGACGGCGGAGGCCGGGCGGCCGGGACCGATGCGGGTCGCGAACTGCGGCGGTTTCTACGGCGACCGGCTGTCGGCCGCCCGGGAGATGGTCGAGGGCGGGCCGATCGACGTGCTCACCGGCGACTGGCTGGCCGAGCTCACCATGTCGATCCTCGCCGGCAACCGGCTGAAGGGCCGTCCCGGCTACGCCCGCACCTTCCTCACGCAGATGGAGCAGGTCCTCGGCACCTGTCTCGACCGGGGCATCAGGGTCGTCGCCAACGCGGGCGGCCTCGACCCCGCCGGCTGCGCGGAGGCGGTGTCGGCCCTGGCCGGCCGGCTCGGGCTGCGCGCGGCCGTCGCCCACGTCACCGGCGACGACCTCATGCCGCTCGCCGCGCCGCCGGTCCACGCGGACACCGGCGAGACCCTGCGGGCGACTCCGCTGACCGCCAACGCCTACCTCGGCGGCCGGCCGATCGCGGTGGCGCTGGAGCACGGCGCGGACGTCGTCGTCACCGGGCGGGTCACCGACGCCGCCCTGGTCACCGGGCCCGGCATGTGGTGGTTCTGCTGGGGCCCCGGTGACCTCGACCCCCTGGCCGGTTCCGTCGTCGCCGGGCACGTGATCGAGTGCGGCTGCCAGGCGACCGGCGGCAACTACGCCTTCTTCGAGGAGGTGCCCGACCTCGCCCACTGCGGCTTCCCCATCGCGGAGCTGTACGCCGACGGGTCGAGCGTGATCACGAAGCACCCGGGCACCGGCGGACTGGTCTCGATCGGGACCGTGACCGCGCAGCTCCTGTACGAGATCGCCGCACCGCGCTATCTCGGGCCGGACGTGACCGCCCGGTTCGACACCATCCGGCTGGAACAGCAGGGGCCCGACCGGGTCAGGATCACGGGCGTGCGCGGCGAACCCCCGCCGGACACCCTGAAGGTCGCCGTCACCTACCTGGGTGGCCACCGCAACACGATGACGCTCGTGCTCACCGGCCTCGACCTCGCGGCCAAGGCCCGGATCGCGCAGGAGGCGATCTGGGCCCGCGTCCCGCGCGAGTCGTTCGAACAGGTCCACGTGGAGCTGACCCCGCTCGGCGCGGGTGGCGGCTCCGGCTCCCCGAGCGGCCCGGAAGCGAGCGGCGCAGGCGGCGCGGGCGCGAGCGATCCGGGCACGGGCGATCCGGGCACGGGCGATCCGGGCACGGGCGGCTACGGCGCCCTGAGCGGCCCGCAAGAGGGCGGCACGGGCACGAACAGCGTCGGCGCGGCCGGGACCGCGTTGCTGCGGATCACGGTCATGGACCCCGATCCGCGCACGGCCGGGCGGGCGTTCTCCTCCGCCGTGGTGGAGACCGGCCTGGCGAGCTACCCCGGCTTCTACGGCCTGACGCCGCCCGGCGACGCCTCCCCCTACGGCGTCTACTGGCCCTCGTCGGTCGAGGCGCGGGCCGTGCTCCCCGTGGTGGCCGTGGACGGGCTCCGCGTCGAGGTGCCGTACGCGCCGCCCGGCCCGGTGCTGGGCGAGCAGGCGGGAGGACCGCCCGGCGACGCCGTCGTGCCGCCGTACGCCGGGGATCTGTCGGCCGGGGTGGTCAGGCCGCTCGGCACGGTCGCCGGCGCCCGCTCGGGCGACAAGGGCGGCGACGCCAACCTCGGCGTCTGGGTGCGCGATCCCGCCCGCTATCCGTGGCTCGCGGCGCTCCTGACCGTGGACCGGCTCAGGGAACTGCTGCCGGAGGTCGGCGGCCTGCCGATCGACCGGTTCGCGCTGCCGAACCTGCACGCGCTGAACTTCGTCGTCCACGGGCTGCTGGGCAGAGGCGTGGCGGCCAGCCCGCTCCTCGACGCGCAGGCCAAGGCGCTCGGGGAGCGTCTTCGCGCCGTGTGCGTGCCCATCCCATCGTGACTAGGATTGCCCGCGATTGCCGCGAATCGGGAGAAAAGGACATGCGATTGCGCTTTCTCGGCTCCACGTCCGAGGCGGGGGCCTGTCCCTCCCTCTACGAGACCGACCGCGGCACGATCGTCGTGCAGGGCCTGGAGGTCGTGGACCGTGAGGCCCGCGCCGACCTGCGCCACGTGCTCGACGGGGAGACCGCGGTCGAGGTGCCGAGGGAACTGCTCGTCGAGATCGCCCGGCGGGTCCTGTCCGATCACGATTGAGGGCCGCCGTCTGGCATGATCCGGCGTGCCGGGTCTACCTTGGACCGCACCACGGCCGGAGGTGGAAGTGAGCGGTTTCCATCAGGCCCGCATGGACCTGGGAGCCCAGCTACGCCAGTTGCGGGAGAACGCCCGCCTGTCCGGGAAGGACCTCGCCGAGCGGCTGCGCTGGCAGCCGTCGAAGGTCTCGCGCATCGAGAACGCGCGCCAGACCGCCACCGAGGACGACGTGGCCGCGTGGGGGAAGGCGGTGGACGCCGACCCGCATGCGATCGACGACCTGATCCGGCAGGCGGCAGGTCTGCTCGAGCGGCACGACTCCTGGCGGCAGCGGCACAGGAACGGCCTGGCCGCGCTCCAGGAGGACATCCGCGAACTGGAGACGCGCGCCCGGCTGTTCCGGGCGTTCGAGCCGGGTGTGGTGATCGGCCTGCTGCAGACCACCGAATACGCCAGGCACATCTTCGGCAAGGTCAGGCGGGTGCACGAGTCCACCGACGACGTGGACGACGCGATCCGGATCCGGATGCGCCGCCAGGAGATCCTGTACGACCCGGCGCGGCGGTTCCGGTTCGTCATGCCGGAGGCGGTGCTGCGTTACCGGCTCGCGCCCCCGGACGTGATGCGCGGCCAGCTCGACCGGCTGATCGCGGTGACCACGCTGCCGAACGTGGAGTTCGGGCTGCTGCCGTTCGAGGCGCAGCTGCCGTCCGCCCTGATGAACTCGTTCTGGATCTACGACGACTGCATGGTCGGGGTCGCGACCAGGACCAGGGACCTGCTGCTGCGCGACGCCGCGGACGTCGCCTTCTACGCCCAGGCGTTCGAGGAGTTCTGCGAGGTCGCGGCCTTCCGCGACGACGCGAGGGCGTTGATCGTGCGGGCTCTCGACGACTACGCCCGGCCGCGCTGATCCACCACACGCGACCCGAGACGAGCCACCAGCCGACCCACCGCGCCGACGCCGCGCCGCCGGGGCACGCGCCGTGCCCCGGCTCGCCCCGCCCGTCAGGTCACTTGCCGAGGGCGGTCTGCAGGTCCATGACGTGGTCCTGCGTCTGCTGCAGCAGCGGGCGCAGCGCCTCGGCCACGTCGCTCAGGCCGAGCTCCTGGGCCTGCTCCACGCGCTCGCGGTAGCGGCGAAGCTGCTCCTGTTCCAACTCCAGGTCGAGCCGGAGCGCGTCCGCGCCGTCGGTCGCCACCGGCACCTCGGGGACGCGGACGCTCGGCACGCCGCCGAGGAAGTCGATCTGCCCGGCCAGCGTGCTCGCGTGGTTGAGTTCCTGGCCGAGGTGCTGCTTGAGCTCCTCGATGATCGACAGGTACTCCGCGCCCTTGATGGTGGCCGCGTGCTGCACGTACTGCACGATCGAGCGGTATTCGCTCTCCAGGTCCTCGTTCAGCAGGGCGATGAAGCCCTCCGTGTCCATGGGAATCCTTTCGTCGGTCCAAAGGCCCATCACGTACCCGCTGAGGAGGCGGCCGAACGCCGTCAGCCCAGCTTGTAGAGCACCGAGCCGCCGCCGACCGTGCCCCCGTCCGTGCCCCCGACCGTGCTGCCATCCGTGCCCCCGTACTCCGCGGCCTCCACCCGCGTGCCGTGCGCCTTCACCCACTCGTTGACGTCCGCGCTCGCCCCGCGCGAGGGTCCGGAACCGCCGTCGCCGAGCAGGATGTACCGCAACTCGCCCTCGGACACGTACCGCTGCAGTTTCTCCACCGTCATCGCCGGGTCGGAGCCGGTGAACCCGCCCATCGCGATGACCGGCTCGCCCGTGGACAGGATCAGCGACGACGCGCTCTGCGCGCTGTCCACCGCCACCAGCCAGGTGGCGCTCCCCTTGCTGCGCTTCAGGTACGCCGCCATCGCGGCGTCCACCCGGCCGCCGGGCCCGCGCATGCCCCGGCCGTCCGGCCCTTTCCCGTCCGGCGCGCTCCCGTCCGGCGCGCTCCCGGGAGTCGTCGTGTCTCCCGCCGGTCGCGTGCCCGCCGTCGGCGCCATGCCACCGGGTCCGCCCCGTCCGGACGGTCCTCCCATGCCCTGCGACGGGCCCGCCGTGGGGTTGGTGCCGTTCACCGCCGAGCCCAGCGGCGTCAGCGCGTACGCCGCCGGACCGGCCAGCCCGGCCACGACCGCCGCGGCCAGCGCCACCGCCGTCACCCGCGCGGCCGTCCGAACCCCACGCACGGCCGGGCCACCGCGCTCCGGTGTCCTGGAGGCGCGCGCCGTGACCGCCAGGGCGAGCACCGCGACGGCGGTCGCGCCCGCCACCGCCCAGGTGAGCCACGGCACAAAATCGGGCGTACGGCGCAGCACGACGAACGACCAGACCCCGGTCACGGCGACCGCGGCGGCCAGGACCAGCCGCCAGACGGCCGAGGCGCGTGCCGCCCGCCACATCAGCACGCCGCCGATGCCGGTCAGCGCGGCGATCGCGGGGGCCATCGCGGTGGAGTAGTACGGGTGGAAGGTCCCGCTGGAGAAGCTGAAGACGGCGAAGTGCACGACCAGCCAGCCACCCCACAGCAGCAGCGACGCGCGGACCGCGTCCCCGGCCGTTCCCTCCGACGGCTTGGGGCCCGGCCTTGCGACCAGGACGAGGCCGCAGACCAGGGCCACGGCGGCGAACGGGAGGAGCCAGGAGATCTGCCCGGCCATGACGTCGTTGAACAGCCTGCCCGCGCCGGACGCGCCGCCGAAGCCGCCACCCCCACCGAAGCCGCCACCAGGGCCACCAGGGCCACCGGGACCACCAGGGCCACCGCCCATGCCATCGAGGGCACGCGTCAGGCCTTCCGCGGTGTCCGCGGGAAGCCTTCCCGGGCCGCCGCCGTTGCCCGCGCCGCCGAAGATCCTGCCCAGACCGTTGTATCCGATCACCAGGTCCCAGACGGTGTTGTCCGTGCTGCCGCCGATGTACGGCCGCGAGGACGCGGCCCACCGGTCGACCACGACCATCCACCACGCGCTGGACACCACGAGGACCACCCCGGCGGCCGCCAGGCGCCCGATCCGGCGTACGACCGTCCCCGGCGCGGCGTAGAGATAGGTCAGCGCGAACGCCGGCAGCACGAGGTACGCCTGGAGCATCTTGGTGTTGAAGGCGAGGCCCACCAGCGCGGCGGTGACCAGCAGCGTGCGCAGCCGCCCGGTGCGGATCGCCTCCAGGCAGAACCATCCGGCCGCCACCAGCAGCAGGACGAGGACCGTGTCCGGGTTGTTGTCCCTGTTGATGGCCACGGTGATGGGGGTCAGCGTCATGACGAGCGCGGCAAGCAGGGCCGCCGCCCCGGCCGCGCGGGCACCGAGCCCGAGCAGCGCCCGCCCTACGGCGGAGTGGACCAGGGCGACCGAGGCCACGCCGGCCACCGCCTGCGGCAGCAGCATGCTCCACGTGCCGAACCCGAAGATCCGGGCCGGCAGGCCCATCACCCACAGCGCGAAGGGCGGCTTGTCGACCGTGATGTACGACCCGGCGTCCAGCGCGCCGAAGAAGAACGCCTTCCAGCTCTTCGTGCCGGAGTAGATCGCGGCGGCATAGTAGTCGTTGGCGTACCCGTTGCGGCCGAGCGCCCAGGTGTGGAGCACCGCCGCGAGCGCGAGGACGGCCCACTTCCCCCAGCGCGGCAGCGGCGTCACGCGGTCCGCCGGGGCCCGGTGGCCGGTCGGGGTCGCGGGGGCGAGGACGGTCACCGGGAGTCCTTCCGGGGCGCGAAGACCCAGGATCGCAGGAGCAGGAAGCGCAGCAGGGTGGCGAGACCGTTCGCCACGATGACGACGGCGAGCTCGGCCGCCCGCGACGCGCCGCCGGGCAGCGCGGCCAAACCCCCGCTGGTCAGCGCGAGACCCGCGACGAAGGCGACGAGCCCGCCGAGGTGGTGGCGCAGAGCGCCCGCCCTGCCCCGTACGCCGAAGGTGAAGCGGCGGTTGGCCGCGGTGTTGGCGACGGCGGTGACCAACAGCGCGATCGCGTTGGCCGCCACGGGCGGCAGCATCGAGCGCAGCATCCAGAACAGCGCCAGGTGCGCCACCGTACTGATCGCCCCGATCACGGCGAACGCCGGGATCTGCGTGCGCACCGACGTCCGGGACGGCGGCGCGGCCGGGGCCGCGAGACTTCCCCGGGCGACCCGCCACATGCCCTTCAGGTCGTCGACCGCCGTCCTGACGATGTCCACCCGGCTGTCGGGGTCGTCCACCCAGTCGACCGGCACCTCGTGGATGCGCAGCCCGTGCTGCTCGGCCAGCAGCAGCAGCTCGGTGTCGAAGAACCACGCCTCGTCCCGCACGGCGGGCAGCAGGGCCTGCACGACCTCGGTGCGGGCCGCCTTGAACCCGCACTGCGCGTCGGAGAAGCGCGCCCCCATCAGCGAGCGCAGCAGCAGGTTGTAGGACCTGGAGATGACCTCGCGCTTCGGGCCGCGCACCACGTTGGACCACGGGGACAGGCGGGTCCCGATCGCCAGGTCGCTGTGACCGGTCATCAGCGGCGCGACCAGCGGAAGGAACGCGTCCAGGTCGGTCGACAGGTCCACGTCCATGTAGCCGACCACGTCGGCGTCGCTGGCCTCCCACACCCGCCGCAGCGCCCGGCCGCGGCCCTTCTGGTCGAGGTGGACGGCCCGCACCCCCGGCAGCTCCCGGGCCAGCCGCCGGGCGACCGCCCACGTGCCGTCCGTGCTCGCGTTGTCGGCGATCGTCACGCGGAAGCCGTACGGGAAGTCACCGCTCAGGTAGGCGTGCAGCCGCTCCACGCTCGCGGCCAGGACACGCTCTTCGTTGTACACGGGGACGACGACCTCGACCAGGCGGGTCCTGCGGGACGCCCCCGCCACCGGCCCGGACACCATCGTCACGCTCATGCCACCTCCTCGCCTGACGGCTCGGAGTCGCATGAGCGAATCGCACTGTGCCTATCGATTCGCTCGCTTCGCTCGCTCATGCGCCCACGCTCGCGGCGCGGCATGGGACGCCCATGAGGCGTTCGTTAAGGCCGCATGAGAACGCCCCGACGGGCTCTGGCCGGCAGTGGCACGAGCCGCGCCTGTCGCAGGAGCAGGAGCTGGAGCGCGCCGGGGATCAGGGTCGACGACCGCCCTGGGCTCGCCCCTCCGGAGCACCCGCGGAGACAGCCGCCTCGTCGTGGGTGAGGTCGTCCGGTGTCGCCGGACGGCCCTCGCAGCGGGAGTCGAGCGGGATCGCCACGGGCGCGGGAGCCAGCCAGGAAAGTGCGCTCTGCTCGACGTTCCACTGGTGGAGATGCACGGTGGTGTGCGGGACCGCGCCCGGCTCCGGGCAGAGCACCTGGGACACCAGCAGGTCGTTGCGTACGAAGCGGACCGCGCCGGAGCGTTCGAGGATGGTGACGAGACGGTCGTCGCTGGCGATCACATACCCGACCGTGACCTGCACGGCCTCGCCGTCCGGCTCGGCGGCGATCTCCACGGCCGTGAGTGGCAGGATCGGCGAACGCAGGACCACCGCTCCGGCCACCAGCGGAAAGAGCACAGCGAGCGTCCAGGTGAGGCCGTGCACCACCAGTGGCGCGGCGCGCGCGGGCACCGGCCCGGTGACCAGCGGAGCGAGCACGGGGGGCGCGGTGAGCAGGATCAGGGTGGAGACGTCGGCCTGTTCCAGCGCCTGCGTGATCGCCGGGCGCAGCGCCAGGAGGACGAGCACGCCGGAGACCACCGGCAGCACCAGGCAGACGGCCCGGATCCCCGTCCGGTCCAGTGGGCGGCGTTCTCGCAGAGTCAGCCCGGCCACCGCGAGCGTGAGCATGAGCAGAGTCGGCAGGAAACGAAGCTGCCAGCCGAGCAGCCCGACGCCCACGGCCACCGCGACCACCCAGTCGGGCACCCGGTCGGCGGCCCGCGCCACCCAGACGGAGCGCCGGGTGCTGAGCCGGTACAGGGGCCCGAGCACCCGGCCGGCCAGCACCACGGCGGGCAACACCCACACAAGCGTCAGCAGCACCGTGGTGAGCAGACCGAGCGGACTGACGTACTGCACGAGCAGCAGCAGCGTCTGCGTGTCCTGCCGGCTGGCGTACCACAACCGCATCACCAGCAGCACCAGCGGGAAGGCGGGCAGGAGCGTCAGCACCCACTCCTGGTTGCGCTGCGGCGCGCGGCCCCTGCCTGTGTTCCCCGCCTCAGCAGCCATCGTCCGAAAGGGCTCGCTCCCACGGCCACCGGCGAACCTGCGGCGCTTTCAGGCACGGCTGGGTGCTCTGGGCCACGTTCACCCCGGGATTGGCCACGAGCAGCGGGCGGATATGCCGGTCGTAGGCCTCTTCCCACGTCCTGTTCTGGGGGTCGGCGTAGGAGCGGTACAACGCGAGCTCGACCAGAGTGCGCAGGGAGGTGTTCGTGCCCGCGTTCACCCCCCACATCTCGGTCTTCTCCAGGCCGATGTCGTGGTGTCTGAACTTCCCGCCGGACCGGGCGACGAATCCCGCCATGATCGCGGCGTCCGTGCTGACGGCGTCGTACAGGTGACCCTCCAGCCCCTCGAAGCAGGCGCTGATCTTGTTCTCCGCGGTCACCTTGGCGCCGCTCTCGGCCAGGGGACCCTCCGAGGTCGAGGTGCCGAGGGTGCAGACCTTCTCGCCGGTGAGCTGGCCGAGGGAGGTCACCCGGGGGTGGTCGGCCCGTGTCACCACCGACTGCTCGGTGAACAGATAGGGGCTGGAGAAGCCGACCGACGGATCCTGCAGCCGACCGGGGGTGATGCTGAACGTCGCCACCACCAGGTCGACGGTGACGAAGTTCCCGTCGGCGTCGGTGGCCTGGCGGCGGGCCCGGTCCTCGGTCTCGATCGACAGGAACTCCACCTGCTCGGGCCGGAAACCGAGCTCGCCGGCGATCATGTACGCGATGTCGATGTCGAAGCCGGAGAAGGCGCCGGTCTTGTCGCGCAGGGCGATGCCGGGGGTGTCGTCCTTCACCCCGATCAAGAGCTTCTTCTTCCCCGTCAGCCGGGCCTGCTCGCGTAACTCGGCCTCGGTCGGCGGTCCGGCGGCGAAAAGGATCCAGCCACCGACCAGAACCGCCGCCAGGATGGCGGCGAGCCAGCCGTACAGCCGCAGCCAGTCTCCTCTGCGACGAGGAGGCGGCTCGGCCTCCGGCGCGGGGGGCTCCGGCATCGGCTCGGGGCTCGGCGCAGCGGGTTCCGTTCCGGGCCGCACCCGCTGCGGCTGCCGTCCGAATCGCTTCCCCAACTCCACCCGAACAGCCTCCGTCGCACCGTCCAGCCGCTATTTTCACGGGATCATCCGGACTAGCGTATTCCCCGCGCTCGAGGGCCGGGGCCGCGCGAAGGCGTCACGGTGGACGACCCGGCGGGTGCGCTCACGGCGACCGCGGAGGGGTGGCACCGCACGGCCACGGGGTGGCGGGGTGACGCGACCGAGCGCCGGCCGTGCCCAGGCAGGTCAGGCCAGGGGCGGGGTCCCGGGGAGCTCGACCGTGGCGAGCGTCCCGCCGCCGGGGGCGTTCTCGATGGTGACCCGTCCCCCGGCGTCCCGTACGGCCTGCGCCACGATCGCCAGGCCGAGGCCGGAGCCGGGCAGGCTGCGCGCCGACGGCGAGCGCCAGAACCGTTCGAAGACGTGCGGCAGTTCGTCCTCGGGGATGCCGGGACCCTCGTCGCGCACGGTCAGCACGCCGCCCGTGAGGCGCACGGTCACCAGGCCCCCGGGCGGGCTGAACTTCACGGCGTTGTCGAGCACGTTCACCGCGGCCCGCTGCAGGCCGCGGGCGTCCCCATGGACCTGCCACGGCTCCAGGCCGACGTCGAAGCGCAGCCCGGGACCGCGCCGCCTGGCCCGCTCGACCGCCGACGCCGCCACCTCGTGCAGGTCGATGCCGGACGACAGCTCGCCGTTCTCCGCCTTCCTCGACAGCTCCAGCAGGTCGCCGATGAGGCTCGACATCTCCTCGAACTGCTCCTTGACGTTCGCCAGCAGCCGCCGCTTGGCCGAGGGCTCGATGGCCCGGCCGGTGTTCTCGCTGCGCAGCAGCAGGTCGATGTTGGTGCGCAGGCTGGTCAGCGGGGTGCGCAGCTCGTGCCCGGCGTCGGCCACGAGCCGCCGCTGGCGCTCCTGCGAGCTGGACAGGGCGGCGGTCATCGTGTTGAACGACCTGCTCAGGCGGGCGATCTCGTCCTCCCCCTCGACCGGGATCGTCACGCTCAGATCCTCCGTCCTGGCCACGTGCTCGACCGCGCGGGTCAGCCGCTCCACCGGGCGCAGCGCCGTACGGGCCAGCCAGAGCCCGGCCACGGCGGCGCCGAGCACGCCGAGCACGCAGACCGAGCCGAAGACGAGGGCGAGGATGTCCAGCGTCTTGTCCATCTCGGCGGTGGAGCGGAACACGCTGACCGTCACCGGGCCCTCCGGCAGGGGCGGCTCCGCGAACTGCGCGGCGTCCTTCGGCGGGCCGCCCGGACGCGGCTCGTACCTGAAGGTGTAGACGAGCACGGAGGTGCCGTCGGTCGTTACCGCGTCGCGCAGCACGGGCGCGCCTCCGGAGACGGCCATCGCCCGCTCCCGCGCGGTCGGCGTCACCAGAGCCGACCCGGACGCGACGCACACCGAGCCGTCCGCCGTGACGACCTGCCAGCTGCGCCCCGAGGGGTCCCAGTCGGGTCGCGGCCCCTCCTTGCGCCCATGGCCGGCGCAGTCCCACAGCGCGAACCCGACCTGCTGCGCCGGCGGCCGCAGGTGCGTGATCGAGTCGGCGATCCGGCCGCGCATCTCGCCGCGGACGAGCAGCCAGCACACCGCCGCCGCCACCGCGACGGCCATGGCGACCGCCGCCGCGATCAGCAGCGTGAGCCGGGATCGGAGCGTACGGCGTCTCAAGGCGACGACCGCAGCACGTAGCCCACGCCGCGCACGGTGTGGATGAGGCGGGGCAGCCCGCCCGCCTCGGTCTTGCGCCGCAGATACATCACGTACACGTCGAGCGAGTTCGACGACGGCTCGAAGTCGAAGCCCCACACCTCCCGCAGGATCTGCTCACGGGTGAGCACCTGCCGGGGATGGGTGAGGAACAGCTCCAGCAGCAGGTGCTCGGTGCGGGTGAGGTCGAGCCTGCGGCCGGCCCGGGTGACCTCCCAGCTCACGGTGTCCATCCGCAGGTCGCCGAAGGCGAGGACGTCGCCGCCGGCCTCGCTCTGCCCGTACTGCCCGCCGCGCCGCAGCAACGCCCGCACCCGGGCGAGCAGCTCGTCGAGTTCGAACGGCTTGACCAGGTAGTCGTCCGCTCCGGCGTCCAGGCCGGAGACGCGGTCGCCGACGGCGTCGCGCGCGGTCAGCATGAGGACCGGCACCCGGTTGCCGGAGGCGCGCAGCCGGCGGCAGGTCGTCAGCCCGTCGAGCCGGGGCATCATGACGTCGAGGAGCATCGCGTCGTACTCCCCCCGGTTCTGTGCGGCGCGGTCGAGGAGGTCCAGCGCGCTCAGCCCGTCGGCGGCGCTCTCGACCGTGTACCCCTCGAACTCCAGGCTGCTGCGCAACGCCTCCCTCAGGGCCGGCTCGTCGTCCACTACCAGCAGTTTCGCGGATTCCTCACGCACCGGCACAAGCTATCCGAGGGTCATGAGAATCCGGTTAAGCCCGCGGATCCGGGGGGTGAGGCGGGGTGAGGCAGGGCGCCGCCCGCGCCGCGCGCGGCAGGGTGTGGAGTCGTCAGGCGCCGCCGAGAACGGCCATGGCGGCGTTGTGACCGGGGATGCCGCTGACGCCGCCGCCGCGCCGGGCGCCCGCCCCGCACAGCAGCACCCGCTCGTGCGCCGTCTCGACGCCCCACTGAGCAGGCCGAGCCCCGTGGTCGCCCTCCTCGCCGTACGGCCAGGACAGGTCGTGGTGGAAGATGTGGCCGCCGGGCAGGCCCGCCTCCCGTTCCAGGTCCAGGGGGGTCTTGGCCTCCAGGCAGGGTTCGCCCGAGGGCGCGCGCAGCAGGCAGTCCTCGATGGGCTCGGCGAGCACCGAGTCGATCGAGGCGAGCGTGCGGGCCAGCGCCTCCCGCTTGGCCTCCGGATCGGCGAACAGCCGCGCCGGCATGTGCAGGCCGAACAGCGTCATCGTGTGCGCCCCCGCCTCCCGCAACTCCGTGCCGAGGATCGAGGGGTCGGTGAGCGAGTGGCAGTAGACCTCGGCGGGCGGCAGCTCCGGCACCTTCCCCGCGGCCGCCTGCGCGTAGGCCGCGGCGAGCTGGTCGCGGCTCTCGTTGATGTGGAAGGTGCCGCTGAACGCCTCGGCGGGGTCCACCGCGGGGTCCCGCAGCCGGGGCAGCCGCGACAGCACCATGTTGATTTTGAGCTGTGCGCCCTCGGGCCGCTCGGGCGTCTCCCCGAGCAGCCGGGCGAGCACGGCGGGCGGCAGGTTGGCCAGCACCTTCCCCGCGGTCACCACGTGCTGGGCGCCGTCGTCGAACGTGACCTCACCCGTGTCCGGGTCGATAGCCAGGACCTCGGCCCCGGTGCGGATCTCGGCGCCGTGCCGCCGCGCGACCTCGGCGAGCTCGGCCGTCACCGCGCCCATGCCGCCGACCGGCACGTTCCAGTCGCCCGTGCCGTCGCCGATCACGTGGTAAAGGAAGCACCTGTTGGCCAGCAGGTCGGTGGCCGTGTCGGCGAAGGTGCCGATCAGCGCGTCGGTGAGCACGACCCCGCGGACCGTGTCGTCGGCGAACCGCTCGTCCACGACCTCGCCGATCGGCCGTTCGAACAGGTCGCGCCACGCCTCGTCGTCCCCCACGGCCTCGCGCAGGGCCGTACGGCCGGGCAGCGGTTCGAGCAGCGTCGGCGCGACGCGCCGGGCCACGTGGGCGGTCATCCCGTAGAACCGCTCCCAGGCCGCGAGGTCGTACCGTCCCCCAGTCACGGCCTCGAAGGACGCGGCGGTGCGCGCGGCGTCCTCGTTGTCCACGAGCAGGCCCGTGTCGCCGGCCGGGGTATAGGAGGCGAAGCGGCGGCGGCGCAGGTCGAGGCGCAGCCCGAGGTCCTTCACGACCTTGGTCGGCAGCAGGCTGACCAGGTAGGAGTAGCGCGAAAGCCGCGCGTCCACGCCGGGGAACGCCCGGGCCGAGACGGCGAGGCCGCCCACGTGCCCGAGGCGTTCCAGGACCAGCACCTCTCGCCCCGCCCGGGCGAGGTAGGCCGCGGCGACGAGGCCGTTGTGCCCGGCCCCGGCGATGACGACGTCGTAGTGCGAGCGTGGCATGCAGCGTTCTCCCGGGTCGTACGTGGCTCGGTGTCGCGGGACGGGCCGCCCGGCCGCGCGGGCCGGATTCGGGCCGTGCGGGCGGGCGTGGGATGGTCTCGGGAAGGTCGCGAATGGATTCGGAGGAGGTGTCGTCGGGGCGGGCCTGGGCGGATGCCCGCAACTTACCGCAAGTTCCCCCACAAGACCCGGGCAGAATATGCCGAAGCGGACAATCCTCCGCTGATGCGAAGACAACCGAGCGATCCGGAGGGGAGTGAGCGCCCCGATGGTGAGCGGGAAAACACGAGCGATCCGGAGGGGCGCGCCGCCGATCTGGACTGAGGAGCGCGCGGGAGCGAAGCGACCAAGCGCGACGAGGGAAGACGGCGGGAGTGAGCGCCCCGATGGTGAGCGGGAAGCAGGAGAGGTATGCGCGTTTCCGATGAGGTCGCCGAGGCGCTGGCCACCGGCCGTCCGGTCGTCGCCCTGGAGTCCACCATCATCTCCCACGGGCTGCCCCAGCCCCGCAACCTTCAGGTCGCCCTCGAACTGGAGGACATCGTCCGGCAGGCGGGGGCCGTGCCGGCGACGGTGGCGGTGCTGGACGGTGTCCCCCGGGTGGGCCTGGACAAGGACGGGCTGGAGCGGATCGCGACCGAGCCGGACCTGCGCAAGCTCGGCTTCCGTGACCTCGCCCCGGCCGCCGCGCTCGGGCTGAGCGGCGCCACCACCGTCTCGGGCACCTCGTTCCTGGCCGCCCGGGCGGGCGTGCGGGTGTTCGCCACCGGGGGGCTCGGCGGCGTCCACCGCGGCTGGACCACGGTGCAGGACGAGTCGGCCGACATCGACACGCTCAGCCGCACCAGGATCACGGTCGTGTGCGCCGGGGTGAAGTCGATCCTCGACGTGCCCGCGACCCTGCAGCGGCTGGAGACCAAGCAGGTCACCGTCGTCGGCTACCGGACCGACGAGTTCCCCGGCTTCTACCTGCACAGCTCGGGCGAACCGGTCGACTGGCGCATCGAGACGCCGCAGGAGGCCGCCGGCGTCATGCGGGCCCAGGACAGGCTGGCCGGGCTGGAGACCGCGCTGATCGTGGCCAACCCGGTCCCCGCCGACCTGCAGCTCGACCCCGGCCTGCACGACCGGGTGCTCGCGGAGGGCCTGCGCGCCGCCGAGGAACGCGGAATCACCGGGCAGGCCATCACCCCGTTCCTGCTGGAGTACCTGGTCGAGGGCACGGGTGGCGCGTCGCTGGAGGCCAACCTCGCGGCCGTACGCGGCAACACGCGCCTGGCCGGGGAGATCGCCGCCGCCTGGGCGGCCGGGTGAGCGCTCTGCTGGTGATCGGCGACGTGGTCACCGACGTCGTCGCGCTGCACGACGGCCCCGCGGCCACCGGCACCGACACGCCCGCCGACATCGCGTTGCGGCCGGGCGGCTCGGGGGCGAACACCGCCTCCTGGGCCGCCCGGCTCGGCGCCGACACCCGCCTGCTGGCGCGGGCGGGGTACGACACCGGCGAGTGGCACGCGGCCGAGCTGGCCAAGGCCGGGGTCCGGCCCCACCTGCGGATCGACCCGGAACGGCCCTCGGCAGTCGTGATCGCGATGGTCGACGCCACCGGGGAGCGGTCCATGCTCACCAACCGCGGGGCGAGCGGCCACATCGGGGTCGGCGACTGGGCTCCCGCTCTCCTCGACGGGGTCGGGCACCTGCACCTGTCGGCGTACACGATGTTCGCCGAGCCGGGCCTGGAACTCGCGCGGCTGGCCATGCGCGAGGCCGCCGGGCGCGGCATCTCCATCAGCGTCGATCCGGCCTCCTGCGGGCCCCTGCGCGCGTTCGGCCCCGAGCGGTTCCTCCGCGAGACCGCCCCGGCGGGCGTCGTGATCCCCAACCTGGAGGAGGCGCTGCTGCTCGCGGACGCCACGGATCCCGAGACGGCGGCACGCACGCTCAGCGACCGCTACGGCGCGGCGGTGGTAAAGCTGGGGGCCGGCGGTGCCGTGCTGGCCCGCGATGGCCGTATAGTCGCCAAAGCGGCCGCGCCCGCGGTGGAGGTGGTCGACTCGACGGGCGCGGGAGACGCGTTCGCCGCGGGGTTCCTGGTCGCCTCGATGGCCGGGTGCGCACCCGGCGAAGCCCTGCGCAAGGGGTGTGAGGCGGGGGCCGCGGCGGTCGCCCAGGTCGGCGGCCGGCCGGAGCCGGGAACTTTACCCTATTGACACCAATTGCTGGTTTGCGGCGTAAGCTGCACCATTAGCAACATGCGTCACTCTCGGGAGGGTGCGGTCATACCGATGGACGCCGAGTCAACGATCTGCCTGAGCGACCTGGTCCCGGCCCTGCGCTGGAGCCGTCCTCAGCAGGTGGCCGAGATGCTGGCCGACCCGCGCCTGCCCGGCGGCTGGTGGGCATCCGTCGGGGTCGGCCGCGCGATGCGGGCGACCGGTGTTGACTGGCTCTGCGAGCGGCTCGCCCGCCTGGCCGTCGGCCGCTGGGATCACCTGCCCCTCACCGACCTGCTCCCGGCGCTCCAGGTGCACACCGTGGACCCGGCCATGCCCGGCTGGCCCGACCCGGTCCGCACCGTGGTCAACCAGCTCGGCGGGTGGTACCGGCTGCGCCGCCTGACGCCGTGCGATCTCCAGGCTCCGGCCGCCCCCGCCTCGCCCGAGGTCCTCCTGACCACGGTGTTCCGTGAGGTGTTCGGGCGTCTGGAGAGCGAGCTGGCCTCCGGCGCGGCCGCGCAGGCGCTCGCGGGAGACGAGAAACCCGCGCAGGCGCAGGCACCGGCCGGTCCCGCCGCCGAGCCGTTCCCGCAGGCTCCCGCCCCGGGCATCACCTCCCAGCCGTTCCCGCAGGCCGCGCCCGGACCGGTCTCCCGGCCGTTCCCCCAGACCGCCCCTGGGACGACGTCACAGCCGATCCCGCAGGCCGCTCCCGGGACGACGTCACAGCCGATCCCGCGGGCCGGGACCTCCTCCCAGCCCTTCCCGCAGGCCGCGCCCGGACCGGTCTCCCAGCCGTTCCCCCAGACCGCCCCCGGGGCGCCGGCACAGCCCTTCGCCCGGCCGGCCGCGCCGGCGCCCGGACAGGCCGCCCAGACACCCGCGCAGCAGGAGCAGGCGCCCGGACGACCGGGACAGGAAGCGCCGGCCCCGCCGCCCGCCGCACCGGCGCCTGTCGCGGAGCCGGTCAAGCCCGTCACCCGGCCCTTCGCCCGGCAGGCCGGGGCGTCGCAGCCCGCGGCCTCGCCCACCCAGCCCGCCGCCGAACCGGCGCCGGATCGGCAGCCGCCCGACCTCAGCGCGCACCCGATGGTCGCGGTCGTCGAGGGCCTGTTCCGCGACTGGGACCCGCTCGCCAGGGCCGTCGCGGCCGAGCGGCTGTTCGCCGCCGAACCCGTGAGCCTCCGCACGCTGGCGCACAACCTCAACGTGGACCGGGAACTGCTCTCCCAGGCCCAGCGCACGGCCGAGGAGCGGGTGCTGCTGTGGCTGCGCTCCCCCGACTCCGCGCCGCTCACCGGTCACCTGTTCGGGCTCACCGAGTGGCTGGGCGCCGCGGCCACGCAGGAACAGCTCATCGCGGCGGACCCGTCCCACCCCGTCGAGGTCCCGGCCCTCGGCACATCGCTGTGGCGCGTGCTGGTCACGCTGATGCCGGACCGCCGCCTCCAGGACGGCTGGCTCGTGGTCGGCGACCTGGCGGGGCTGCGCGAGAAGACCCGCCAGCTGCTGGCGCACAAGCCCGCGGACGCCGACGTCGTGGAGCTGCTCGGTCAGCTCGGCATCCGTGCCCATTCGGCCAAGGCGTGGCTGGACTCGATGCCGAAGGCGAGCTCCCCGTCCGAACCGGGCCCCCTGCCCACCCGGAACGGGTCCGAGCAGGCCGCCAAGCCCACGCCGCTGCCCCGCCGTACGCCCGGCGCGAACGGGCACCACCACGGCCGCGGCGGGATCCCGGTCCCCTCTCAGGCCAACAACGGGCCCGACGCCGCCACCGCGCTCGCCGCGCTCAACGCGCTCACGAACGGCAACCTGAACGGCAATCTGGGCGGTAACTCGAACGGGAACCTGGCGGGAGGCGTGCCCCGGCCGCATCTGGTGCCGAACCCCCGCCCCACCTCGAGCCCGGCCTCCGACCCGCGCCGCTGGCAGCGGATCGACGTCACCAGCGGCCATCTGCGCGGCGAGCCGGTGGCGGTCCCCGAGGGGTACGCCGCACAGCTCGGCATGCGCCCGGGGACGCTGCTGTCGGTCACCGGCCCGGGGGACAACGCCGTCGTCCTGGTGTGGCGCGACCGGCAGCCGGTGTTCGACTCGCTCCAGCCCGTCCTGATGCGGCTGAACGCGCGGCCCGGCGACTCCGTCTACGTGACCGTGGACGGATACCGCCTGGACGCCCAGCTCACGTCCTCGGTCTGACCGCCCCCGCCCGCGCGTGGCGTACCGCGCGACGCGCGGGGTCCGGGCAGGCGCGGGTCAGGCGGGAGAGGAAGTCAGATCTTCGGTCTGAGCATCTTGCGGTAGTAGGTGGCCGAGACCTCGTAGCCGAGAGCGCCGTAGAACTCGGCGGCCCGCCGGGTCGCCAGCGCGACGTACCCTGCCTGCCGTGAGCGTGCCCACGTCTCGAACTCCTCGAGCAGCCTGCGCCCGATGCCGTGACGGCGGTAGCCGCTCTCGATCATGGCCTCCTCCACCCACGCGACCCTGCCGTTGGCGAACAGCGTGAGGTGGGTGAAGCCCAGCAGATAGCCGCGTACGGTCCCGTCGACGGTGGCGACGATGAGGAAGGCGTCCTCGTTCTCCAGGAGTTGCGGCAGCGCGGCGTCGAACGGCGCGCGCTCGGGGCGGAAGGTCACCGCGAACTCGCGGGCGAGCGCGAAGATCTCGTCCGCGTCGCTCTTCTCGGCCCTCCGGAGCTGGAGATCACCAGACGTCATGAAAGGGACTCTAGGAGTACCTGGGCACATACGTCCAATCAGGGGGTCTCCTGCGATTTTCGCGCCGGCACGACTGCGAAGGCTCGACGGGCCTGCCGCACGAACTCGCGTACGGCGGGGCCGTGCCCGCCGCGCCACACCAGGGCGAGCAGGGCCGGTGACTCGGCGTCCGCGATGGTGAGCGCGATGAGCCGGTCGCGGTGGGCCGTCGCCATCGACTCGCTGAGGACGGCGACGCCGAGCCCGCGGGCCGCGAGATCCGCGACGGCGCCGGCCGCCCCGGCCTGCAGCGCGATCACCGGCTGGAGGTCCCGGGCCGCGCAGGCCCGGTCGAACACCGCACGCAGACCGGTGCCGGCGGGCATGCAGACGATCGGGTGCGAGCCGAGATCGCGCAGGGTGACGACGCCCCGGCTCGCGAGGGGATGGTCCGGCGGGACGGCGGCGACGAGCCGCTCGCTGACGAGCGTCAACGTCTCCAGGTCGTCCGGGACGGCGGCGAGCCCGGCGAGGGCCAGGTCGAGGGCGCCGGACCGCACCCCGTCGACGAGCCGGTCGGAGTTGTCCTCCAGCAGGGCGATCTCGACCCCCGGATGGGCCCGGTGGAACGCGGCGAGGGCGTCGAACAGCGGCGTGACGGTGCAGCCGACGACCATCCCGACGGTGAGCCGGCCCCGGATGAGGCCGGTCACCTCGCTCACCGCCTGTCCCAGCGCCCCGGCGGCGGCGAGCGCGGCGCGGGCGTGGCCGAGCGCGGCCTTCCCCGCGACGGTGAGCGTAACGCTCCGCGCCGACCGGTCGAACAGCTCGGCGCCGAGTTCGCGTTCGAGCTGCCGGATCTGCGCGCTCACGCCGGACTGGCTGATGTGCACCCGCTCGGCGGCACGGGTGAAGTTGCGCTCCTCGGCGACCGCGACGAAGTACTCCAGCTGACGCAGCTCCATAACCACTGATTCTAGTTTCGATCGGATCCATCTGTTGGACTTCTCATCGGCCACTCGACAGGCTGGAGACCGTACGAGAGATCGGGAGGAACCATGCCGGAGTACGAGAAGGCCATGCGGCCGGAGGACATCACCCGCCTGTTCGTCGAGCGGTCCAACGCCGGGGACGCCGCGGGCGTGGCGGCACTGTACGAGGAGAACGCGGTGCTGGCCTACCCGCCGGGCAGCGTTACGGTCGGCCGGGAGGCGATCCGCGGCCTGTGGGAGAAGGTCCTCGCGAACCGTCCCCGCTTCGAGCCCGAGGAGCCCCTCCCGACCCTGGTCAGCGACGGCCTCGCGCTGACCTCGACCCCGCCGAAGGACGGCGCGGGCGCCCGGGCCCAGGTCGTACGGCGCCAGCCCGACGGGAGCTGGCTGCGCGTGCTCGACCAGCCCGAGTTCGCACCACCCGCCCGCTGACCCGGCGACTCCGAAGGGCCCCGGCCGGCTCGGACATCGTGGTCGTTTTCGTCGTGCGGCAACGCGGACTCCTCGAAGGGGCACGGCCGGCGCGGCGACTCTCAGGATGACGGTCCGTAGCGGGTGGCGATCGCGGCGGCGCGGGCGTGCAGAGAGTCGCGCAACCACTGCGGCGCCAGGGCTTCCGCGTCCGTGGCGAGCTGCCACAGCGCCCATTCGGCGTGTCTCGGATCCTGGAAGTCCACCTCCAGCCGCAGCCGGCCGTCCGAGTCGGCTTCTTCGGCGCGGACGGCCAGCGCGGTGCTCACCAGATCCTCCCGACGTGCCGGGTCCAGCCGTACCAGCACGGTGACCTGGTCGCCGCCGGTCCGGAACCGCGTGCTGCGTTCCTGCCAGGCCCGGTCGAGATCGACCCGCTCCGGTCGCTGCGCGGGTTCGGCGAGTTCCTCGGCGGCCAAGATGCGGGACAGCCGGTAGGTGCGGTCCGCGCCGGACCTCGTGGCCAGCAGGTAGCCCCGATCGCGTACGGTGACCAGGCCGATCGGGTCCACCGTGCGCCATTTCGGCGTCTGGTCCGAGGCCGCGTAGTGGATGCGCAGCCTGTGTCCGGCGAACACCGCGCGCAGGACCTCGGTCGCGACGGCGTCAGGCACCTCCTCGGCGACCAGCCGGCGCGAGAGGAGATCGGTCTCCGGGTCGACGAGCAATCGCTCGGCCGCACCGGCCGCGGTGTCCCGATAGCTTTCGGGCAGCGCGTCGACCACCTTGAGCATCGCCGAGGCGAGCGCCGAGCCGAGGCCGAACGCCTGCGCGCCGCGCCGTGATCCGGCGACCAGCAGGGCAAGGGCCTCGTCGTGGTTCAGTCCGGTGAGCTCGGTGCGGAAACCGGGCAACAGCGCGAAACCGCCGTGCCGCCCGCGTTCGGCGTAGACCGGGACGCCGGCCGCGGACAGCGCCTCGATGTCGCGCAGCACGGTGCGGGTGGACACCTCCAGTTCGCGGGCCAGCGCGGCCGCGGACAGCCGGCCGTGCCGCCGCAGCAGCAGTACCAGCGAGACCAACCGGTCGGCGCGCACAACGAAAAACGTACCGAAATATACGACACAGGATGTCGTGAATTGTTGGAAGGCTCATCGACGCGGCTACCGAGCCGATCGACGTACGTGACGTCGACGAATCGATTGGAGCTGATGTGGCAATGGAGCGAACGGCGGTCAACCCGTGGGCGTGGTCGACGACGCTGGGATACAACCAGGGTGAGATCGTCTCCGGGCACACCCGGACCCTCTACTGCGCCGGGCAGACCGCGATGGGCGGCGACGGCACACCCCGGCACACCGGGGACATGGCGGCGCAGCTGGCGCTGAGCCTCGACAACCTGGAGGCCGTGCTCGGCGAGGCCGGCATGTCCCTCGCGAACCTCGTCCGGCTCAACGTCTACACCACCGACGCCGATCGGCTCTTCGAGCACTACGGCGTGCTGGCGTCGCGGTTGGGCGCCGCCGGGGTGGCACCGTCCACCACGATGCTCGGGGTGACCCGGCTGGCGATCCCCGACCTGATGGTCGAGCTTGAGGCGACCGCCGTGGCGTGATCGCGTGATGTGACCTCGCCGCCTCCGGCAGGGCCGCCGGAGGCGGCACGAGCCCCGCCGAGTGCTATGCCGCGCGACGGTAGCGGGCGGCGATCGCCGGCCCGTCCAGCCTCGGCTCCACGCTGCACGTTGACTGGGCGAGCGAGTCGGCGTTCCAGCGAGGCGGGCCCAGGCGGCCGGCTCCCCAGACACGGACACGTTGTCCAAGCTGAGCGGTCGTCAGCGGTCGCCGGCCGTGTCGAGGCGTGACCCGCGGCAACGAGCGCCACGCTCACTGGCTACCTATCAGCCAGGACGTTCCCTTGCATATCCGTGGCCCGTAGGTATAGGTCTTTCCGGTCTCGCTCGTCGCGATCAGGATCGCGTCCGGCTCCGGATCGGTGCAAGCACTGTCCGCGAAGCCGTAGGGACGTCCTTGCCCTGGATTCAGGGTCAGGAAAGACCCGCCGGTCGATTTCCACCCCACCGTCACGGTTTCCTGGCTGTAGTTGATGATGTGGAACATCGCTTCGGCGCGAGGTTGACAAGCACTCGAGGCCAGAGCACCGACGATTACAAGCCCAATGGTCAGCGCTCGAACTCTGGAGATCCCACCGGCTCCAGCCATATTCCGCATGCTCATCCACCCCGCCCTACATCCGCCAGATGTCTGGCACTCGCCAGCGTACGAGGGAAACGCCGATATCAGGGACGGCCCCGTCACGCCGGCCCGTTCTCCGACCAGGCCGGACGGGTCCGGGCCCCAAGAAGAGCCGTTCCAAGCTGATAGCGACGACGCCCGGGTGATTACCTGGCCGGACATCCCAACTCGTTGAATCAGTGGTGGAGCGACTACAAATAATCAGATGGATACTAAAGGCTGGTGAACTACAACAGCGGGAAATTCTTGGATCGGTACGACCCGGCAGGCTCTGGCGCGGCCGACTGCAGCGTCTACCAGTATTACTGGACGGGGCAGTCGTGGCAGCACTGGAGGATCGCGAGCGCCTGGTCCAACTCCTACGGCCGCTACTTCGACCAGTGGATCAACAAGGCGGGCTGTAATCGCAACGTCTATTGGGACCATCTGACATCATCATCGAACGGTGATAGCGCATGGCTCGATTATTCCGACCACTGCGAATACGATATGGGCTTCCCCCGAGCGAGGTGCTGGTGGAAGCGGAACGGCGCCTAGGTCTTCGGGAAGGTGACTTGCAATGCCATACAACCCCCGTGTGCTCGTGCTTTCGGTGCTTGCGCTCGTCGGATCGGTCTCAGGGTGCGGCGTTTCAGTGGCTACAGTGGCCGGGGACGATCCTCAATCGGTCACGTCCCAGTCGCCGGCTTTATCCGAACTGCCGCCGACCAGCGGCCCGCCCATGGCCACCCCGACTGCCGAACCGTCGGTTGGAGCCATTCCGCGTGTCAAAGACGCCAGACCGGTACCGATGCCGCTCGACCGTTACATGACAGCCATGAACGACATCAAGCTCGTTGACGAAGCCCGCGACATCGCGGCCGCCGCATGTATGCGCAGGCTCGGTTTCACCAAGTGGACGGCAGACACCATCCGCACCTGGAACCCCGCTGACTACACCGAGTACGACTACGTGGAATACCTCGATCCGGGTCTCGTGGCCAAGTCCGGATACCCGCGGCCGGCAGTCGGAGGGGCGAGCGTAAACGCCCTTCGTGAGGTTGGTCGAAGGCGGCATGAGCCCACGAAGGAGGAACGCAATGCCTTCGAGGGCGGGGCCCGGCAGACGGCCACAGGTAAAGCCATCCCGGCGGGTGGCTGCGTCGAAGATGCGAGCTCACGGATCCACGGCCGCGAAGCCCGCCTCCCGGTCGACCCGCGGTCGCTGGCGGTAGATTCTCGACTGTCGGCATTGCGTGACAGCAGGGTCCGGGAGGCCTTCGCCGCCTGGTCCGCGTGCATGGCACGCCATGATCTTCCGTACCCGGATCCGGTGCTGTTGCGCAACGACCCGAGATGGGCCTCTCGAGAAGCGTCGGAACCCGCCAGCGAAGAAGAGCGGAAGACGGCGTTCGCCGATGCTACATGCCAAGCGGAAGTCAACTTGGTTGGCGTTTACAAAAGCATACGAGCTGCTTATGAACAGTCCTTGGTCGAGCAGAACAGGACAAAGCTAGCCGAGGCTGGACCCGTTTTCGAGGACTGGGTCGACAATGCGAAGGATCTGATCGAATCAAACGGCTCCTGATAGGGCGGCCTCTGACGACCTGGCCGACCGGATCCTGACCTGCGGCTGTCTCTTCTACGGTCAGCACGAACGCCGTGGATTTGAGCTGCTGGACCCACGGTTATTCCTTCCCCGACAACCAGTACCCCCGCTTCATCGACGTTCCGCTGAGTCAATTCGTCACCAAGCTTCCGTAAGCCGAGGCGGCGCTATAAATGCGGATCCTCCGACCGCCACCGCGCGATGGCTTCCTCGTCACGGGCAGCCGATCGCCGCACCGGAACCTGCCAGGAGTAGCCGTGCCGCTCCAAGAGCTTGGATACGCCAGTCATCTGCCGCTCCGGACGTTCTGACGTGGGGACGCAGACACGCCGGCGCCCGGGCACGACCGGACGATCCGATAAGGATCGTGTCAGTGTCGGCTGGAACTTCCCCACTCGCGCCGCCGAAATGACGTGCTGGCGCAACCGGTCTTGCGGGCCGGTTCCCGGATCGCGATGGCGGCGTCGGCGGGGGCTGCCTACTGCGTGCGTTGTTGGCGACGAGCGCGGTGGCGGTGTCGATGATGGTCTGCTCGGTGGGGCGGGGATGCCAGCCGAGCTGGGGTGGGCCTTGCTACTGTCGACGAGCCTTGTGCGGCCCAGCTCGGGGCGCAGCATCGCCCTCTGCGGGTTCAGGTGGGTGAGGAGCTTGACGATGATGTCGGGCATGGTGCGCGTGGGCACCTTGGCGGCTTCGTACGGGAGCTTTTCGCGCAGGATCCAGGCGATGTCCCGGTACCACCAGAAGCTGCCCGACTTCAGGAAGCGCTGGCCCAATCTCGACCCCTGTCCTGGCCTGCGTCACCCGTACGGCTGCCGGCCATGGACGTCGTGGTGGTTCGGTTGCGCTACGCGGCGCAGAAAAATCCCCGCCGGTCCCTAGGAACGACGGGGAGGAATCGCGGTCAGCTCACAACGGGTGAGTTGCCGAGCTCGGGTGGGCCAAGGCGGGACGGGCTCAGGCGGGCAGGCCGAGTTCGCGGGCGATGAGCATGCGCTGCACCTCGCTGGTGCCCTCGCCGATCTCCAGGATCTTCGCGTCCCGGTAGAAGCGGCCGACGGGGAACTCGTTCATGAAGCCGTAGCCGCCGAAGATTTGGGTGGCGTCGCGGGCGTTGTCCATGGCGGCGTTGGACGACACCAGCTTGGCGATCGCGGCCTCCTTCTTGAACGGCAGGCCCGCCAGCATGCGCTCGGCGGCGTGGTAGTAGGCCAGACGGGCGGTGTGCGCCCTGGCCTCCATGTCGGCGATCTTGAACTGGATGGCCTGGTAGTGGCCGATCTCCTGGCCGAAGGCCCGGCGCTCGCCCACGTAGCGCAGCGACTCGTCCACGCAGCCCTGAGCGAGGCCCACCGACAGCGCGGCGATGGCCACCCGGCCCTCGTCGAGCGTCCGGAGGAACTGCGCGTAGCCCCGGCCACGCTCGCCCAGCAGGTTCTCCTCCGGCACCCGGCAGTCGGTGAACGACAGCTCCCGGGTGTCGGAGGCCGACCAACCGACCTTGGAGTACTTCTTCGACACCGTGAAGCCGGGCGTGCCCGACGGCACGAGGATCGTGGAGATCTCCGGCCTGCCGTCCTCGCGGCGGCCGGTGATCGCCGCCACCCCGACCACGCCGGTGATGTCGGTGCCGGAATTGGTGATGAACGCCTTCGAACCGTTGATCACCCACTCGCCGCCGTCGAGAACGGCCGTGGTGCGCATCCCGCCCGGCACGTCGGACCCGCCGCCGGGCTCGGTCAGGCCGAACGCCCCCAGGACCTCCCCCGCCGCCATCTTCGGCAGCCACCGCTGCTTCTGGGCGTCGGTGCCGAATCGGAGGATGGGCATTTCGCCCAGCGAGACCGCCGCCTCCAGCGTGATCGCCACCGAGGAGTCGACCCTGGCCAGTTCCTCCAGGGCCAGGCACAGCGCGAAGTAGTCGCCGCCCATGCCGCCGTACTCCTCCGGGACAGGCAGGCCGAACAGGCCCATCGCGCCCATCTTGCGGACGATGTCGTACGGGAACTCGCACCGCTCGTAGTAGTCCCCGATGACGGGGGCCACCACCTCGCGGGCGAACTCCTCGACCGACTTGCGCAGTTCGACGTGCTCGTCGTTGAGCATCTCAAATCTCCTTGGCGAGAGCCTGGACGACGCGGGAAGGGCTTGGCCGGCCCAGGATTCCGGCGAGCCAGAGGCTGGTGGCGGCCAGCGACCTGACGTCCACCCCGGTCTCGGCGCCGAGGCCGTCGAGCATCCAGACGAGGTCCTCGGTCGCGAGGTTGCCGGTGGCGCTCTTGGCGTACGGGCAGCCGCCGATGCCGCCGGCGGAGGAGTCCACGACCGTGATCCCCCGCCTGATCGCGGTGAGCGTGTTGGCCAGGGCCTGGCCGTAGGTGTCGTGGAAGTGGACGGCGAGCCGGTCCGGCCCGACCCCGGCCTCGGCGAAGGCGTCGAGCAGCGCCTCGACGTGCCGTGGCGTGCCGACGCCGATGGTGTCGCCCAGCGACAGCTCGTAGCAGCCGAGGTCGAGCAGCCTGCGGCCGACGCGGGCGACCTGCCCGGGCGCGACCGGTCCCTCCCAGGGGTCGGCGAAGCACATCGACACGTACGCCCTGACCCGCATGCCGTGGGCGAGGGCCCGCTCGACGACGGGGGCGAACATCTCGAACTGCGACTCGACGGTCCGGTTCAGGTTGCGCTGGGCGAACGACTCGGTGGCGCTGCCGAAGATCGCGATGTCGGTGACTCCCTGCTCCAGCGCCCGGTCGAGGCCGCGCTCGTTGGGGACGAGCACGGGATAGCGGACGCCGGGCACCCGGGGCAGGCTTTCCAGCAGTTCACCGGCGTCCGCGAGCTGGGGCACCCACTTGGGGTGGACGAAGCTCGTCGCCTCGATGGTCGTCAGCCCGGCCTCGGCCAGCCGCCCGATGAACTCGCGCTTGACCTCGACCGGCACGACGGCGGACTCGTTCTGCAGTCCGTCGCGCGGGCCCACCTCGTAGATCGTCACTCGCACGGCGTCACCCTCGCCAGGACCGCGTCCAGTTCCACCGTCTGGCCCGGCCGGGCCCGCAGCTCGGCGAGCACGCCGTCGGCCGGCGCCGTCAGGGTGTGTTCCATCTTCATCGCCTCCACGACGACCAGCGGCTGTCCCGCGCTGACCCGGTCGCCCTCGGCCGCCTTCACCAGCAGCACCGTTCCCGGCATCGGACTGCGTACGACCCCGTCGCCGGCGTGCGCCCCTCCCTGCCGGTCCTTCGGATCACCCGGCTCGTGCCGCGTGAAGGGCCAGGCGCGGCCACCCGCGGCGAGCCATACCGTGTCGCGGTTCCGGGCCACGGCGTACCTGCGGGTGACACCGCCGAGGGTGACCGCCGCCTCCTCGGAGCCGGTCCACTCGAGCCGCGCCCGGCCAAGTGAACGTTCGTTAACTTCGACCTCCGCGTCCCCGGCGGCGCCCCGCACCCGTACGGGCACGCCGAGCCGGTGCACGGTCCAGGCGGGCTCCCCCACACGCCAGCCGTCCGCCACGTCCCACGGGTCGCCCGAGGCGGAGCGGTCGAAGCCGGAGTGCAAGACGAGCGCGGCCGCCGCCAGCACCTCGTCCGGCACCTCGCCGCCGACGACGTCGGCGAGCCGCCGCTCGACCAGCCCGGTGTCGAGCCGCCCGGCCGCGACCTCCGGGTCGGCCAGCAGCCCGCGCAGGAACCCGATGTTCGTGGTGACCCCGAGGATCACGGTCGAGGCCAGCGCCCGGTCGAGCGCCGCGAGCGCTCCCGTCCGGTCAGGAGCCCAGGCCACCGCCTTGGCCAGCATCGGATCGTAGTCGCTGCCCACGGTCATCCCGCCGGCAAGCCCCGAGTCGAACCGCACGCCCTCGCCCGCGGGCTCCCGCAGGGCCAGGATCCGGCCGCCCGTCGGCAGGAAGTCGCGGGCGGGGTCCTCGGCGTACACGCGGGCCTCGACGGCGTGGCCGCGCAGGCGCACCTCGGCCTGCCCGAACGGCAGCGGCTCCCCCGCGGCGATCCGCAGCTGCAGCTCGACCAGGTCGAGGCCGGTGACCATCTCGGTGACCGGGTGCTCGACCTGCAGCCGGGTGTTCATCTCCATGAAGAAGAACTCGCCGGGACGGGAACCGGGGACGATGAACTCGACCGTGCCGGCGCCGACGTAGCCGACCGACCGGGCTGCCTCCACCGCCGCCGCGCCCATGCGGGCCCGCGTCTCCTCGTCGAGCAACGGCGAGGGCGCCTCCTCGACGATCTTCTGGTGGCGCCGCTGGAGGCTGCACTCGCGCTCGCCCAGGTGGACGACGTTCCCGTGGCCGTCGGCCATGACCTGGATCTCGATGTGCCGGGGCCGGTCCACGAACCGCTCGATCAGCAGGGTGCCGTCCCCGAAGGCCGCCGTCGCCGTACGGCGGGCCGACTCGACGGCCGCGGCCAGTGCGTCGGCGGACTCGACCCGCAGCATGCCCTTGCCGCCCCCGCCCGCGGACGGCTTGATCAGCACCGGGAAGCCGATGCGCGCGGCGGCCTCGGCCAGGTCGTCGTGCGGTTCCGCGCCGCCGGGCACGACCGGCACGCCCGCGCGGGCGACCGTCTCCTTGGCCCGGATCTTGTCGCCCATGGCCTCGATGGCCCCGGCCGGCGGGCCGACGAACACCAGGCCCTCGACGGCGCAGCGGCGGGCGAACTCGGCGTTCTCGGCGAGGAAGCCGTAGCCGGGGTGGACGGCCTCGGCGCCGCTCGCGCGGGCGGCTTCGATGATGCCGTCGATGTCGAGGTAGCCGCGCGGGAGCCGTACGGCGAGGTCGGCCTCGCGCACGTGGCGGGCGTCGCGGTCGGCGTCGCTGTGCACGGCGACGGCGCGCACGCCCAGCGCCCGCAGCGTCCGGATGATCCGGACGGCGATCTCACCCCGGTTGGCGATCAGGACACTGGTGAACATCACGAGGTCGACCTCACATCCGGAAGACGCCGTAGCCGACGGGTTCGAGGGGTGCGTTCGCGGCGGCGCCGAGCGCCAGGCCGAGGACGGTCCTGGTGTCCACCGGGTCGATCACCCCGTCATCCCACAGGCGTGCCGTCGAGTAGTAGGGATTGCCCTGGTGCTCGTACTGTGCCCGGATTTCGTCGGCGTCGGCGTCGCCGACCATGGTGAGCACGGTGGCGGCCTGCTCGCCGCCCATCACCGAGATGCGGGCATTCGGCCACATCCACAGGAATCGGGGCGAGTAGGCGCGGCCGGCCATCGCGTAGTTGCCCGCGCCGAACGAGCCGCCGATGATCACCGTGAACTTCGGCACCCGGGCGCAGGCGACCGCCGTCACCATCTTCGCGCCGTGCTTGGCGATGCCCCCGGCCTCGTACGCCTTGCCGACCATGAAGCCGCTGATGTTCTGCAGGAACACCAGCGGGATCGAGCGCCGGTCGCACAACTCGACGAAGTGGGCGCCCTTGAGCGCCGACTCGGCGAACAGGATGCCGTTGTTGGCCACGATCCCCACGGGGTGCCCGTGGATCCGGGCGAACCCGGTGACCAGGGTCGGGCCGTACTCGGCCTTGAACTCCAGGAACCGGCTGCCGTCGGCCACCCGGGCGATCACCTCGCGCACGTCGTACGGCTGGCGCGTGTCCTGGGGAACGAGGCCGTACAGGTCGCGCGGATCGTAGAGCGGCGGCTCGGCCGGGCCCACGTCCCAGGGGCGAGGGCTCTGCGGGCCGAGCGACGCGACGATGTCCCGCACGATCTTCAGGGCGTGCGCGTCGTCCTCGGCGAGGTGGTCGGTGACGCCGCTGACGCGGGCGTGGACCTCGCCGCCGCCCAGTTCCTCCGCGGTGACGGTCTCGCCGGTCGCGGCCTTCACCAGCGGCGGCCCGCCGAGGAAGATCGTGCCCTGATCGCGCACGATCACCGCCTCGTCGCTCATCGCCGGGACGTACGCCCCGCCCGCGGTGCAGGAGCCGAGCACGGCCGCGATCTGCGGGATGCCCCGGGCCGACATGGTGGCCTGGTTGTAGAAGATGCGGCCGAAGTGCTCACGGTCGGGGAAGACCTCGTCCTGCTTCGGCAGGAAGGCGCCGCCCGAGTCGACCAGATACACGCACGGCAGGTTGTTGTGGAGGGCGACCTCTTGGGCGCGCAGGTGCTTCTTGACCGTCATCGGGTAATATGTGCCGCCCTTGACGGTGGCGTCGTTGGCCACGATCACGACCTCGCGCCCGGCGACCCGTCCCACGCCGGTGATGATCCCGGCGGCGGGGGCCTGGTCGTCGTACATGCCGGTGGCCGCGAGCGGGGACAGCTCCAGGAATCGCCCGCCGGGGTCGAGGAGCGTGTCGACGCGGTCCCTGGGCAGCAGTTTGCCGCGCTGAACGTGCCTGGCCCGGGCCCGCTCGGGGCCGCCGCGCGCCGCCGCCGCGAGCCGTTCCCGCAGGTCCGCCACCAGGCGCTCGTTCGCCTCCGCGTTGCGCTTGTACGGCTCGCCGCCCGGGTCGCACCGGCTCTCCAGCGCCGGCCAGTCACTCGTGCTCATGCCAAGATGTTAGTCATCGTTAACAGACTCCGTCTACCATGGTGCCGTGAAGACCGGAAGGACCGTGAAGACCCCTACCCGCAACCGGCGGGCCGAGATCCTCGACGCCGCCGCGGGCCTCTTCGCGGCGCGCGGCTTCCACGGCGTGTCCATCGAGGACATCGGCGCGGCCGTGGGCGTGTCGGGGCCGGCGCTGTACCGGCACTTCAGCGGCAAGGAGGCCCTGCTCACCGAGATGCTGCTGGACATCAGCGAGCGGCTGCGCGAGCAGGGGGCACGGCTGGCCACCACCGCCGACCCGGACACCGCCGAGGCCGCGCTCGACGCGCTGCTGTCCGGGCACATCGAGTTCGCGCTGAATCACCCCGCGCTGATCCGCGTGCACGAGCGCGAGCTGGACAACGTGCCGGAGCAGGCCCGGCGGGCCATCCGGCGGCTGCAGCGGCTGTACGCCGAGGAGTGGGTGACCGTGCTGTCCGAACTGCACCCCGCCTGCCCGCCCGCGCGGCTGCGCGCCGCCACGCACGCGGTCTTCGGCCTGCTCAACTCCACCCCGCGCAGCGCCGGAGAGCTCGCCCCCGAGGCCATGGCCGGCCTCCTGCGCGCCATGGCCCGCGCCGCACTGTCCCGGCTCTGAGTCTCCCCGGTCGTACAGCCCGGGCGGATCGGCGCTTCCGGCCGCGGGACGGGAGAGCGGTGTCCGCTGTCCGCGATGTCCTCAGCCGAAGTTGGTCCAGGCTCGGGTGGCTCCGGTTCGGGGATCGACGTCGAGGTAGTCGGCCCGGCCGTCGCCGTCGAGGTCGGCGAACTGGATCTGTCTGCCGTCGACGCCGACGCCGCTGGCGACCTGTCCGCCGGGGATCCAGTACCAGTCGCCCCCGCTCGGCTTGGGACCGCCGTTCTGCCAGACCTGAACGGAGCTGTCGTATCCCGCGGTGCCGGGGTCGCTGAGGCCGCCCATCCGGACGTAGTCCGCGGACCTGGTGCCGTAGAGCGGGGCGAAGCGGATACGGCTTCCGGGTGCGCCGACACCGCCGGCGACGGTGCCCTGCGGCCACCAGTACCAGTCGCCCCCGCTCGGCTTGGGACCGCCGTTGAGCCAGGCCTGGACCGAGCTGTCGTCATTGACCTTCAGGTAGTCGGCCCGGCCGTCGCCGTCTAGGTCGGCGAACCGGACATGGCTGGCGGACGCGCCGACGCCGCCGGCGATGGTGCCCTCCGGCCACCAGTACCAGTCGCCACCGCCGGGCTTCGCACCGCCGTTCAACCAGGCCCGCACGGAGCCGTCGTAACCGACCACCAGGTAGTCGGCCCGGCCGTCGGCGTTGATGTCCGTGAAGTGGACATGGATGCCGATATCGCCGACGCCGCCGGCGATGGTGCCCTGCGGCCACCAGTACCAGTCGCCGCCGCCGGGCTTCGCGCCGCCGTTCAGCCAGGCCCGGACCGAGCTGTCGTCGTCGATCTCAAGGTAGTCGGCCTTGCGGTCGCCGTTGATGTCGGCGTAGACGACCCGCCTGTTGAAGTCGGTGAAGGTCCCGGACGCGATCGTGCCTTGCGGAAACCAGCCCTTGACGGGACCGGCAGCCGGCGTCCCGCCGCCGGGTCCTGCGATCCATCCGGCCCGCCCCACGTCCACCAGGCCGCGGTAGAACAATGCCGCCATCTTCAGGTAGCCGGAGTCGTTGGGGTGCAGGAGGTCGGCCAGATCGGTGAGCGTCACCGGGCTCATGTTGACCATGTAGACGTGCTTGCCGGCGGCCCACCGCGACCCTGTCTCCGACCGGATCGCCTCGTTGAACCGCAGGATCCGCGCCTGGGTCGCCCCCCAGTTGGACGGGACGATGGTCGAGACCAGGAGGGTCACATTGGGGTCGGCCCGGAAGATCTGGTCGATGAGGCTGCCGAGCCTGGCCGGCGCGCCGTCCGGGTTGTCGTTGTTGTTCATGTCGTTGGTGCCTATGTGCAGCAGCACGACATTGGGCCGATACGTCGCCATCGCCGAGTCCGTGATACCGGCGATCTGGGAGATCGTCCAGCCGGAGCGTCCCTCATGGGCGTCGGGCGCCGGGCCCGAGTGCTGTGAGCCGACGAACGTGACGGTCGCCCCGTCCTCTCTCAGCATGTTGCTGAGAGTCGACCGGTAACCGCCTCCGTTCGAACTGCCCGCGCCGTAGGTGATCGAGTCGCCCAAGGCCATGATCCGCAGATCCCGCTGGAGGTTCGAGGTGACCCCGGCCCATGCCGCCGTCTCTTCGGCGATGAGGGCTTCCAGCTCCTGGAACCGCCAGCCGAGCTGCTCCACCCTGCCGGCGACCACGCCTCCGAACCAGGAGTCGAGCCAGGGCACCTGGGACCTGATCCAGATCCCGGCCCTCTTGATGGCATCGGCGAGGTTGGCCTTCGCCCACGGGGCGAGGTACTTCTCCCAGAGGAAGCCCCCGGCCAGCCCGAGTATCCCGGCGATGATGATGTCCCTGGTCGCCTCGGGGGCGCCCAGGTCTCCCGCGAACGCGTGCGTCACGAGTGCCGCCATGATGCCGGTGACGGTGGTCTGAAGGGGGGTGCAGACCAGCGGAACGGTCGCGGCGAGCACCCCGCTGGCTGTCAAGGAGCCGATGCAGAGCATCCTGAGCCCGTATCCCACGATCCAGGCGATCGCCGTGGCTGCGACCTGCTGCCAGAAGCCGGAGGTGGTGATCTCCGCGGCCGGGATGGTCAGGACCAGGCCGGCGCCGTTGGAGGTCACGTTCACCGTGCCGCTGAAATTCGGCCACACCGAGGTGTCGACGGTGATGCTCACCGGGCTTTGGCTGTCCGCGATCGCCTGCTTGAGCGTGTCGCCCAGTCCGCCGTGCTCTGTGATCTCCGCCTGCATCTCCGGGACGATGTCCCGCAGGACGGCGGGGTTCACGCCGAGGTCGGAGGCGTTAAGGGTGATGGTGACATCCCGGGCGGCCGCTCGCGCCGGTGTGACGGGAGCGAGGCACACCACCATCGCGATGGACAGCACGACGATCTGGACATGACGGGATAACAACGCCAGTCCGCTGGTCTTATGCATATTCCACCCAAACGAGAAGGAATGGGCGGCTAGGGCTGAACAGGGAAATCGGCCACCCATGAAGGTGGCGCTATTCAAATGACGGCGACCGGGGGCTGGATGACCACAGGATGAACCCCGTGGAGAAGACCGATGAAGATCGTGGCGTTCTACCGGTCAGCCGAGCAGCATCTTCCGGGCGGCGCGTTCGATGTCGGACTCCGACAACAGGACGGTGTCGGCGGCCGGGCCGAGTGGCACGAAGCTGTCCAGTGAGGTCACACGGCTGATCGGGCCGCGGAAGCCGTTGTCGACGAGCGCGGTGATCACGCTCTCGGAGACGCCGCCGCTGCGGCGGGTCTCGTCGGCGATCAACACCCGGCCGGTCAGTTCGGCCGCGCGCATGAGGTCGTCGACCGGCAGCGGCGACAGCCACCGCAGGTCGAGCACCCGACAGCTCATGTCCTCCGCCGTGAGCTTCACCGCCGCCCGCAGGCTCATGCGCAGGCCGTTGCCGTAGGTCACGATGGTCAGGTCGCGCCCGTCGCCGTAGGAGCGCGCGCGGCCGACCGGGACGTGGGTCTCGGCCCAGCGCGCCGGCGGCGCGTACGGCGCGAGCCAGCCGCCGTCGCCCTCCTCGAAGAGGTCACGGGTGTGGTAGAGCGCGATGGGTTCGAGGAACACGCAGACGCTGCCGTCCGCGCGGGCGGCGGCCAGGCAGGTGCGCAGCATCGCGGCGGCGTCGTCGGCCCGGGCGGGAGACGCCACGATCACGCCGGGAATATCGCGCAATGCGGCTATTGAGTTGTCGTTATGGAAATGTCCGCCAAAGCCCTTCTGGTAGGCATACGAGGCGACTCGTAGGACCAGCGGATTGCGATACGCGCCCTGCGAGAAGAACTGCATGGTCGACGCCTCGCCGCGAATCTGATCAAGGGCGTTGTGCACGTAGGCGAGGTACTGGATCTCCGGCACCGGCAGCAGCCCCGACACCCCGCTCCCGAGCGCCAGGCCGAGGATCGCCTGCTCGTCCAGGAGCATGTCGAAGACCCGCTCCGCCCCGAACCTGCGCAGCAGCCCGCGCGTCACGCCGTACACCCCGCCCTTGCGGGCCACGTCCTCACCGAACACGAGGACCCCGGGGTCCAGCGCCATCGCGTCGGCCAGCGTGCGGTTGACGGCCTGGGCGACGGTCAGCCCGCCCTCCTGCTCCGGCAGGGTGGCGAAGGCGCGCTCGCGCGCCTCGGCGGGCGCGGACCGGACGGCCTCGGCGGCCACCACGTCGGGGCGGCGCGGCGCGAGCGGGGCCGTCACCTCCTCAGCCGTGGCGAGCCGGGGCCGGCGCGCGCACTCCAGCGCGAGCTTCAGCACGTGGTCGCGCTCGGCCTCGTAGCGCGCCAGCAGTTCGTCGGGCTCGGCCAGGCCCGCCTCCACCAGCAGCCGCGCCGTACGGACGAGGGGGTCGCGATCCAGGTCGGCGGCGATCTCGCGGCGGGTGCGGTAACCGATCTCCACGTCGGAACCGGCATGGCCCATCAGGCGCACGGTCCGCAGGTGCAGGAACGCCGGGGCACGGTTGACGCGCACGTGCTCGACGGCGCGCAGCGCCGCGTCGTAGGCGTCGGCCAGGTCGCAGCCGTCGGCGTGGAAATACTCCAGCAGGGGGTGCCTTGCCCGCTCGATCCACTCCGGCGGCGTCTTCACGCTGATGCCGAGGCCGTTGTCCTCGCACACGAACAGCACCGGGATCTGCAGCCCGCGGTGGCGGCCGTACGCGGCGGTGTTCAGCCCGGTCAGCGCGGAGGCGTGGTTCATCGACGCGTCGCCGAAGCTGCACACGGCGATGGCGTCCCCGGGCCAGGGGGAAGGCAGGGCCAGCGTGCGCGCCCGCTCGATGGCGAAGCCGACGCCGACGGCACGCGGCAGGTGACTGGCGATCGTGGAGGTCTGCGGGATGACGGCGAGGCCGGGGTGGCCGAACACCTTGTGCCGGCCGCCCGCGATCGGCTCCTCGGCCGACGCCGTGATCCCCAGCAGGACGTCGCGCAGCCCCTCCTCCGCCAGCCGGCCGGCCTGGGCGGAACGGGTCAGATAGAAGGCGCCGGACCGGTAGTGCAGCAGCGCGGGGTCGTCCACGCGGAGCGCGGCGGCGACGGCGGCGTTCCCCTCGTGCCCCGACGACCCGATCGTGTAGAAGCCTTCGTCCCGCTCACGCATATGACGGGCGGCGACGTCGAGGAGCCTGCTGCCGAGCTGAACGGCGAACAGTTCACGGCACCGCGTGCCCGTCAGGCCCGTGCCCGGGCGTACCGGCAGGTCCGGATCCCGGGCGGGTCCGGGGGTCAGCGCCCCGACGGCCTCGGCGAAATGCGTCTCCACAGCGTCCCGCACCACACGGCCGATTATGTCGCACGATGCACGCTCCGTCCCGCACAGCGACAACTTGGTGCGCCAGCGGTTATGGATCTTCCCGTTTGACACAAATCGATGACGATAGGTCAGACCGCTCAACCGTTGCCGGTATTCGCCCGTCTACTCGTTATGAATGACGTGGCACCCTCAGGCCGCGTTCAACCACCGGGAAGGATGGTTCACCGGAATGTTGAAACGCATTCAAGCCGCGATCGCGGCAGTGGTCCTGGGAGGGGCGGCCCTCGTCGCGCTCCCGGCCACCGCCGGCGCGGCGACGGCAGCGGGTCCGAGCGACCTGACCGTCTCCCCCAATCCCGTGGTCGTCGCCGGCGGTTCGGGCACGACGGCGACCTTCACCTACAAGGCGTCGCAGAAGGGCGCGGCGAGGCTCGTCGACCGCGACGGCCGCGCCGTCCCGCTGGACCCCGCCCCCGTGGGCTCCGGCGTCTACTCGGCGAGGTACGGCTTCACCTTCGACGACGAGCCGGGCGTCTGGAAGCTCCAGGTGCGGGCCGACGGCGGCACCGCGAGCAAGGAGTTCCAGGTTCACTGGACCACCGACCTCGACTTCGACGCCTCGCCTGACGTCGTCGACCGGGGCGGCCGGATCCGGCTTACCGGCGCGCTGACCTACCTGGACGGCGACGGCCGGCAGGCGTACGACGGCCAGAAGGTGGACATCGCCTTCAAGCCGGTCGGCGGCTCCTACAGCCGGGTCGGCTCGGTGACGACCGACCGGAACGGCCGGTTCTCCGTCGACGAGAGGGCGGACAGGACCGGCTGGTGGCGGGCCGAGTTCGCCGGTGCCGACGACGCCGAGCCCGCGACGAGCGACAGCGACCGCGTCGACGTCAGGGCCGCGGCCAGCCGCACCCGCATCACCGGATTCGACGCCTCCCCCGAGCCCGTCGACGCCGGTGACACGCTGCGCCTGCGCGGCCGGTTGGAGATCTCCGGCTTCGCCGGCTGGAGCGGCTACCCCGGGCAGAGCGTGAAGATCCTGTTCAAGCCTGCCGGCGGCTACCGCTGGCAGTACGTCACCTCCGACCGGACCGACTCCCACGGCCGCTTCGCGGCGGACGTCACGGCCAGGACCTCCGGCTGGTGGCGGGCCGAGTTCGAGGCGACCGGCGGAGGGTCGTACTCGGCGAGCGCGACCGACTACGTGACGGTCCGCGTGCCCCGGCCGGTGCCTCCGCCCAGGGCCGGCACCCGGGTGATCCTGTTCAACGCCTCTCCGGAGCCGGTGAAGTACCACAGGTACCTCACCTTCCGCGGCAAGCTGCAGGTCTGGGACCACGGCTGGGAGGGCTACGGCCACCAGAAGGTGACCGTCTGGTTCAAGAAGGCCGGCGGCTCCTGGCACTACGTCAAGACGCTGTGGACGAACGGCTCCGGCAAGCTCTGGGGCAAGACCACGGCGTCGGCGTCCGGCTACTGGAAGGTCGTCTTCGCCGGCAACGGCGAGGCCGGCCCGTCCTCCAGCCGGAGCGACTGGGTGCGCGTGAAGCGCTAAGGGATCTGTGAGCCGGCCCGGGGCGTGCGCACGCCCCGGGCCGGTTCATGCCGGCACCGGACCGGCTCACCACGGGGCCTCGCGTTCACCTTCGGGCCGTACGTCGTGGCGAGTGGATTTCCCGGCCGCCCGCATGTGAGCACCGTTCCGATAACAATTGCCCCATTGACATCTACTGCCGCTTGGATCGATCCATAACAATGACGATGTGCCGGAGATATCACCTTTAAGGCCGGGAGACCCGCCACAAATCGGTCGTTACACACTTACCGGTCGTATTGGCGTGGGTGGCCAGGGAACGGTTTACCACGCGGTCGACCCCTCCCGGCAGCCCGTCGCGGTCAAGTGGATCCGGCCCGACCTGACCGGCGACATCGCCGGCGCCCAGCGGTTCCTCCGCGAGGTCGCCGCGGCCAAAAGAGTGGCCGCCTTCTGCACGGCCCAGGTTCTGGACACCGGCGTGGAATATGACCGGCCGTATATCGTGAGCGAGTTCATCGACGGCCCCTCACTCCAGCAGAGCATCGCCACATCGGGCCCTATCAGAGGAAACGCGCTCTCCCGCCTCGCGGTCGGGACGGCCACCGCGCTCGCGGCGATCCACCGTGCCGGAATCGTCCACCGGGACCTCAAGCCGCCCAACGTGATCATCGGCCCCGACGGTCCGCGCGTGATCGACTTCGGCATCTCCCGCGCGCTCGACACCACGTCGTCACTGACCTCCGTGCCGATCGGAACGCCCGCCTACATGGCGCCGGAGCAGTTCCTCAACCAGGACATCGGCCCGGCGGCCGACATGTTCGCCTGGGCCGGCACGATCGTGTTCGCGGCCAGCGGGTCGGCACCGTTCGGGAACCAGTCGCTGCCCGCCGTCATCAACCGGATCCTGAACGCCCAGCCGGACATCCGGGACATCGAGGGCAGGCTTCGGGATGTGGTGGCGTCCTGCCTCGACAAGGATCCGGCTCGCAGGCCGTCCGCCCAGCAGGTCATCGACGCGCTTATCGAGCAGTCGGCTCCCGAACCCGCTCCGCAGAGCACTCACGAGAGTGCTCGGGACGCCGTTCCCGAGACCGCGCCCGAGCCTGCCGAGAGCGCACGGGGAACCGCGCCCGAGCCCGCCGAGAGCACGCCGGGGACCGTTCCCGAACCCGCACCTCCGGCGCCCGCCGGGGAGGCACCCGCGGAAGAACCGGACCGGACCGAGTCTCCGGAGACGACCACGGAGCCGTCGCCCGCTCCCGGCCAGGTGGGCGTGAACGCCGCCACCACAGACGCCGCCACAGATGCGGCCACAGATCCGGCCACAGATCCGGCCACGGGTGCGGCCACGGACGCGTTCACAGATGCGGCCACGGACGCGGGCGGGCGCGCGGGCCGCCCGGCCGCCAAGGTCGTCGCGGCGGTCTGCGCCGCGGTGGCGGCGGTCGCCGCGGCCGTGTTCGTCCTGCCCCAGGGGGAGGACCCGGGCGTGCGGGCGGTCAGGGCGCACACGTCCCTGCCGGGCTCGCCGCCGGCGTCCGCGCTCACCGTCGTACCTGTCGGACAGGCGAACCTCACGCCGGCCACGGATGCCACACCGGTCACGAGTCCGAGCGCCCCCCGTCCGCAGGGCACCTCCGGCAAGAGCGGCGGGACGACCGGCGGAGGGACGACGTTCCAGCGCAAGTCCGAGCCCCGCCCCGGCTCCGGCCCGCGTCCGCCCTCGGCGCGGGACGGCGCCGTCCCCACGACGGGCCTCGTCGGCCGGGAACTGTCCGGCGTCTCCGCGGTGCTCCACGAACATCCGAGCGACCCTGTGGCGGTCGCCGCGTATCGGGTGACGGACGCCAAGGGGCGCCTGCGGGGTCTCTACACGAGGAGCTCCCCCGGCGCGAAGTTCCGGAAGTGGACGGGCTACTTCCAGGTCGAGGTCTCCCCCGACGGCAGGTACGCGGCGGGTCTGCCGACGGAGTTCACCGACGGCTACGACTCGGTCGACGTCATCGACCTGGAGACCGGCGACGTCCGCAAGACGCTGACGGTGCGGCAGCCCCTTCAGGGCACCAACATCCAGTGGTCGAGGGACGGCAGGAGGATCCTGCTGACGCTGATCATGTTCACCGGATCCACCGAGGTCACCAGCAAGGGCTTCATCGTGGCCGAGGTGGGAGAGCCGAAGGCGCGGGTCGTGACGGTCGCGGACCCGGCAATCGCCCACTCGACGTTCACGTGGGACGCGCGGGACAAGGGCGTGGTCGCGCTCACCGGCACCGGCGGCACCAGGGGAATACGCTTCTTCAGCGCCGCGGGGACGGCGGTGCGCGACATGGCGGCCGGCGCCGTCGCCGAGACCGTCCGCGCGGACGAGGTCGGGGTCCTGTTCGCGCCCTCCAGGCGATCGTTCCTCACCGCCTGCGCCGGCCCGGCGCGGACGTACTGCGTCTGGGACGCGGCCACGGGCCGGGAGCTGCGGCGGTTCACCGCGAACTGTCAGTACGTCTACGCCTGGTTCGGCGACGAGCACGTCGTCTGCCAGGCCACCGGGGACGGCGACGACGACGCGATCGTCGTCGCCGGTCTGAACGGACAGACGGTACGGACCATCCTGACGGCCGACGACGCCACGATGGAGCGGAAGCTCGAGATCTCCTTCCAGTTCAGGTACTCGTGACCCCGGGGCCGTCAGAGCCAGTCGCGGCGTTTGAAGACCAGGTAGAGCGTGAGGCAGACGACGCCCATCAGCATGATCGCCATGGGGTATCCGAGCAGCCAGTGCAGCTCGGGCATGTGGTCGAAGTTCATCCCGTAGATCGTGCCGACCAGCGTCGGGGCGAACAGGATGGCCGCCCACGCCGAGATCTTCTTGACCTCGTCGCCCTGGGCGATGCTCGCGGCCGTGAGCTTGGTCATCTCCTCGTTCTGCTGCTGGCTGACGAGTGTGGCGTTGACGACGAGGATGTCCTGCAGCATCTGCCGGAAGCCCGCGACGCGCTCGGTGACCGTGATGGCGTGGTCGGAGACGTCGCGCAGGTAGCGCTGCAGCTCCTCGTTCACGCCGTATTTGGGCGAGCCCGCGATGAAGCCGTCGAGCATCGGGACCAGCGGGCTGATCGCCCGCTGGAACTCGATGACCTCGCGTGACAGGGCGTAGATGCGCCGGGGCGCGGCCGGGTCCCCGCCGAAGACCTGCACCTCGATCTCGTCGACGTCGTTCTGCAGCCCGGCGACCACCGGCGCGTAGCCGTCCACGACCGCGTCGAGGATCGCGTACAGCACGGCCTGCGGCCCCTGGCGCAGGAGGTCGGGGTCCGACTCCATGCGCCGGCGCACCTTGGACAGGTCGGGCGCCTCGCTGTGCCGTACGGTCAGCACGAAGTCGGGGCCGACGAAGATGTGCAGCTCGCCGAAGGCGACCTTCTCGGGCTGGTCGAGATACTGGGCGGCCCGCAGCACCACGAACAGCGTGTCGCCGTACCGGTCGGCCTTGGGCCGCTGGTGGGCGACGATGGCGTCCTCGATTGCGAGCTCGTGCAGGCCGAACTCCTCCGCCGCCTTGATCAGCTCGGCCTCCTCCGGCCGGTACAGGCCGATCCACGCCATCGCACCCGGCCGCGACCGCAGCGCGGCGATCGCGTCGCCCAGCGAGAGCGGCGAGTCCACGCGCTCGCCGTCCACGTACACGGCGTTGTCGATCACGCTGTGCCGGAACGGCTCCTCCTCGCCCGCACGGGGGTCCATGGATTGCTCGGGAGCCTGCTCCGGTTTCGCCCTCATCAGCCCACTCAATCCGCGCAGTCCACGCATACGCCGCTCAGCCACACGTAGAAGGTAACCGCCCTCGCATCGGGCACCGACCCCCGCCACCCGGCCTCGGGTTCGCGCGCATGCCGAACATGGTGCCGCCCCAGGCGTGGGTGGTGGGCACGTCCGCGGCCGGGGGGCGTCCGCCGTACGATTCCGGGGGTGACCCCCCTGAAGGCCCTGTGGAACCACCTGACCGCCGTCCAGGTCGCGCCCCCGCTCTGGCTGGTCGTCCTGTCCGGGTTCGCCGCCCTCACCGTCGTCGCCTACCCGGCGTCGTGGCACATCTCCCGCGGCCTGATCACGATCGCGCACGAGGGAGGCCACGCGCTGGTCGCGGTGCTGACCCGGCGCAAGCTGCGGGGCATCCGCCTCCACTCGGACACCTCGGGCGTGACGCTCACCAGAGGCAGGCCCACGGGGCCCGGCATGATCGCCACAGCCGCGGCGGGATACGTCGCGCCCTCGCTGATCGGGCTCGGGGCGGCCTGGCTGGTCGCCGACGGGCGGATCACGATGCTGCTGTGGGGCGTGCTCGCCCTGCTGACGTGCATGCTGCTGATGATCAGGAACTTCTTCGGCGCCGTGTCGCTGCTCGCCGTGGGCGGCGCGGTCTTCGCGCTGTCCTGGTTCGCGCCGCCCGACGTCCAGTCGGCCTGCGCGTACGTCGCCGCGTGGTTCCTGCTGCTCGGCGGCGTACGGCCGATCCTCGAACTGCAGAGCAAGCGGCGCGTCGGCCGCGCGCCCGACTCCGACGCCGACCAGCTCGCCCGGCTGACCCGGGTGCCCGGCACGCTCTGGGTGCTGCTGTTCCTGCTCGTCTCCGCGTCCGCGCTCGTCTACGGCGGTTATCTCCTCACAGCCCGCTGGCTGCCTCTGTGAGCTGTTGACCTTGCCGCGACGTCAACGTCTCTAATGAGGGCATGCGAATCGGCGAACTGGCCGCGCTCGTCGGGGTGTCCACCCGCACCGTGCGGCACTACCATCACCAGGGCGTGCTGCCCGAACCGTCGAGGCGGCTCAACGGCTACCGGGAGTACGGCCTGCGCGACGCGCTCCTTCTCGCCCGGGCCCGCAGGCTGACCGAGCTGGGCCTGTCGCTGGACGAGGTGCGCGACGTGCTGACCGGCGACTCCGCCCGGGAGCTGCGGGAGATCCTGCTGGAGCTGGACGCCGACCTCGCCCGGCAGGAGGCGGCGATCAGGGCCAGGCGCGGGCGGCTCGCCGCGCTGCTGAGCGAGGAGTCGCCGTCGCCGGACGACGCCGTCTCGCCGGCGATGGCCGAGTTCCTGCGGTGCCTCGAACCCGTGCGCGACTCCCCGTTCGCGGCGGCCGAGGCCGAACTGCTCGCCCTCCTCGACGCGGCGGCCGAACCGGAGGACCGGGATCGCCTGCTGGAGCTGATGCGGCCCATGACCACGCCGGAGGCGGTCGCCCGGGCCGAGGCGTTGCACCGGAGGCTGGCGGAGCTGGACGGCGCCGACCCCGCCGATCCCCGGGTCGGCGCCCTCGCCGCCGACCTCGCGGCGCACCTGCCCCGCGACCTCGCCGCCTCCCTGGCCTCCGCGATGCCCCGCGCCGACGACCCGTTCGCCCAGGCGTTCCTCGCCGATCTGTCCCCCGCGCAGGCCGAGGTCGCGCGGCGGGCCATGACGCTGCTCGCGGACGGAGCGGCGCCGTGAGGCACGCGATCGGCTACAGCCGGGAGCAGACGCCGACGATGGCGGTGCTGCTGTTCGTGCTGGTCCTGGAGACCGTGGCCATGGACCTGCTGCTGCGCCGGTTCGGGCTGCCGGACGCGCCGCGCCTGGTGATCCTGGCCCTCGACGCGGCGTCGGCCCTCGGCGTCCTCGGCGTCATGGTGAGCTGCGCCCGCCGGCCGCACACCGTCTCGCCGGACGCGCTGCGCCTGCGGTACGGCCGGCTGTTCGGCCTGGACGTCCCGGCGCGGCTCGTCGCGTCGGCGCGCGTCGACCGCCGCTACGACGAGAACAGACTCCTGCGCATCTCGGACGGCGAGCTCGCCCTCGCGGTCTCGTCCCAGACCAACCTCGTGGTCGACCTGCGCGAACCGATCGAGGTGTCCCCTCCGCGCCGTCCTTGGCAGGCTGTACGCCCGGCGACGGCTGTCCGGCGGGTGCGGTTCTTCGCCGACGATCCCGCGGCCGCGGTGCGGGCCGTCGCCGCGCTCACCACGACGACCACGGGCGAGCCCGCTCCCTGACCTGTCCGGGCCCGCGGGTCACGACGCGGCCGGTGCCGCCTCGTCGGCGGCGAGGACGGCCGCGAGCGCGGCGGGGGTGATGTTGCGGCCCGAGACCACCGCCACGACCCGTCCGTACACGGCGACCTTTCCGGCGAGCAGGGCGGCGACCGGCACCGCTCCCGCGCCCTCGGCCACGTATCCACGCTCCGCGGCCAGGTAGCGCAGCGCGGTTCGGATCTCGTCCTCGGTCACCGCGACCAGTTGGTCCACATGCCGTGCGACGAGGCCGATAGTGGCCGATTCCGGCTCGATGTTCCCGGCAAGGCCGTCGGCGAGGGTCGGGCCGATGCCGACGGGCACGCGGCGGCCCGCCCCGACCGCCGCGGACACGGCGGTGGAGGCCGCGGCCTCCACTCCGACGACGCGCACGTCCGCGCGGCCCGCCGCCCACAATCCCAGCCCGGAGGCGAGCCCTCCGCCGCCGATCGGACACACCACGGTCAGCGGGCCGTCGACCTGCTCGTCCAGCTCGTGGCCGATCGTGCCCTGGCCCGCGATGACGTACGGATCGTTGTAGGCCGATATGTAGTGGCAGCCCGGCGTCTCGGCGAGTGCGAGCGCGTGTTCCTCCGCCTCGTCGAAACTCTCGCCCGTGCACACCAGGTCCACGTTCAGACGGCGCAGCCCGTCCACCTTCGCTGCCGAGGCGGTCTCCGGGACCACCACGGTCGCCCGCCGGCCGAGCGTCCTGGCCGCGAAGGCGACGCCCAGCCCGTGGTTGCCGGCCGACGCCGTCACCACGCGGGTACCCGGCGCGGCGGCCACGGCGTTGAGCGCGCCCCGGACCTTGAACGACCCCGTGGGCTGCAGGCTCTCCAGCTTCAGCCCAGGGTCGCCGGGCGTGCCCGCGCCCGGGTCCACCGGAGTGGGACGGAGGTGCTCCCGAATCACCTGGCTGGCATTCTCCAGGTCGTCGCGCCGGGGAACGACGACGTCTCGTACCGATCGGTTCTCGCCCATGTCCCGATCATGGACGTGGCCCGTTCGTCGCCGCAGCCCGCTTGGTCCTTTACGTTGTAGATTCGTTCAGCGCCTCGTGGACGAGGGCGATGTCGGCCGGGTCGGCGGGCCGGCCGTTCTCCGCGGCGGCCTGGGCCACGAGCAGTTCGCCGGTGTGGGCCACGTGAGCGCGCATCGCCGTGGCGGCGGCGTCCGCGTCGCCCGCGAGCACGGCGGCGAGGATCGGCTCGTGCTCCGCGGCGACGTCCGCCAGCGAGCGGGAACGGTCGACGGTGGAGGCGCCGAGCGTCACCGTGGCGTCCCTGAGCCCGGCGACGACCTCGGCCAGCCGCCGGTTGGCTCCCGCGGCGAGGATCGCGTCGTGGAAGGCCCGGTCGTGCCGCATGAAACGCGGCTCGTCGTGGTCGGCCGCCGCGGCGCGCATCGCCTCCAGTTCCTCGTGCAGGGCACGGGCGAGGCCGGGACCGGCGTGGCGGGTCGCCCGCCTCGTCGCGGGCACCTCCAGCAGCAGCCGCAGGTGGAACACCTCGGCGATCTCCCGGGGGTCGCGGCGCAGCACCCGGAAACCCCGGCTCCGCTCGAACCGGACCAGGCCGGCCTCCGCCAGCCGGAGCATCGCCTCGCGTACGGGGGTGCGGGAGACGTTGAGCTGCCCGGCCAGCCGGTAGACCGAGTACAGCTCTCCGGGCCGCAGCTCGCCCGAGTGGATGGCCTCCCTTACCGCCTCGACGACCTGCTCGGTGAGACTGGAAGTGCCGGCGACCGCTCGCACCGTCTGACCACCCTCCCGAGGGCCGTGGGCCCGCCCGCGTCCGGGCGGCGCGTTGACACGCAGCATGCTACATGCCAGGTTCCCATCGGGAACCCCGCACCGGCATCGCGCGTGCCCGCATGAGCCCCCGGATGGAAGGCCAGCGATCGTGATCGTCCCGAGCAACCCCGAGTCCGTCTTCACGTACGGCGCGCCCGCGCTCAAGTTCGGCCCCGGCGCGTCCGCCGAGATCGGCTTCGACCTCGGGCAGTACGGCGTGCGCCGCGCGCTGGTGGTGACCGACGCCGGCGTGGCGGCGACGGGCGCTCCGGCGCGGATCGCGGAACAGATCGCCGGGTTCGGCATGCACGCGGAGGTGTACGACGGCGTCCGCGTCGAGCCCACCGACGAGAGCATGCTCGCGGCGATCGAGCACGCCCGCGCGAGCGGCCCGTGGGACGCCTTCGTGGCGGTCGGCGGCGGATCGAGCATCGACACGGCCAAGGCCGTCAACCTGCTGACCACCAACCCGGGCGAGCTGATGGACTACGTCAACGCGCCGATCGGCGCCGGACGCGCCCCCTCGCGTCCGCTCAAGCCGCTGGTCGCGGTGCCCACGACCACGGGCACCGGTTCGGAGAGCACCACCATCTGCGTGCTCGACGTGCTCGGTCTCAAGGTCAAGACGGGGATCAGCCACGCCCGGCTCCGCCCGGTGCTGGCGGTCGTGGACCCCGGCCTCACGATGACGCAGCCGCCCGAGGTGACCGCCGCGGCGGGGATGGACATCCTCTGTCACGCCCTGGAGAGCTACACCGCCCGGCCGTACACCTCCTACGAGCGCAGGCGGCCGGAGGAGCGCGTGCCGTACTGCGGGTCGAACCCGGTGGCGGACATGTGGTCGGAGCAGGCGCTCCGGCTGCTCGCCGGCTCGTTCCGCACGGCCGTACGACACGGCGACGACGCGCAGGCGCGGGGCGCGATGGCGCTGGCGGCGACGTTCGCGGGGCTGGGGTTCGGCAACGCGGGCGTGCACATCCCGCACGCCAACGCCTATCCGATCGCCGGGCGGGTGAAGGATTTCCACCCGGCCGGCTATCCCGGTGGCGAGCCGATGGTCCCGCACGGCATGGCCGTGGCGCTGACCGCGCCGGAGGCGTTCCGGTTCACCTTCGAGGCGGATCCCGCGCGACACCTGCGCGCGGCCGGGCTGCTCGACCCCTCGGCGGCCACGCCGGACGACCCGGCGGAGTTCCTGCCCGGCGTGCTGACCGCGCTCATGCGCGACGTCGGCATGCCGAACGGCATCGGCGGCGTCGGGTACGCGGAGGGCGACGTGCCGGCGCTGGTGGAGGGGGCGATGAGGCAGCAGCGGCTGCTCACCACCTCACCCAGGCCCGTGGCGGAGGACGACCTCGCCGGCATCCTGACCCGGTCGCTCGCGCTCTGGTGAACCGCCCGCGGGGCGGGTGCGGGCGATCGCACGCACCCGCCACTGACGCAACAGCGCCCGCACCCGCGTGAAGCGGGCCGCCGCCCCGCGTACCGCCCCGGCTGAGACCGGCGTCCTTGTCAGACACGACCTAGGCGCAGGTCCTCGCCTCCGGCGCGCAGAACCGGGCCTCGGGGAAACGCTCCGACGGCCCGTCCAGCAGGGCCCCCGGCCGCCCTCCCAGGTGCAGGTCGAGGAACGCCCTCACGTACGCCCGGGTGACCTCCACGGTGCGGGGGCCGGGAAGGCCGCCCCCGAGGTCGACGCCGATCTGACGGGCCAGCAGGTCGTAGTCGGTGAACGACGCGTGCACCGACCCGGTCACCACGAGCCAGCGCCTCCACCCGGACAGGCGCCCCCAGTCGCGGTCCCACGTCGCGTCCTCGCCTCCCGGCCCGTGCGCCTCCTGGCCCAGGAAGAGGAACGGCCGCGCCAGCCCGGTCACGGGAATCGGGACGAACATCGTGCCGTCCATGTCGATCCCGGCCCGCACTCGGCCGTCCCTCAGCATGGTCTCGGCGGCGCTCGCGCCCCCGAGCGAGCTGCCCGCCATCGCGATCCGGGACGGGTCGATCAGGCCGCCGCCCTGCCAGGCCGTGCGCGGGCCGGTCAGCCGGCCGAGCACGAAGGAGACGTCGGCCGCCCGGCTCCGCACCGCCCTCTCGCCGAAGTCCTCGCCGGACTCGATCCGGCAGGCGGCGCACGTGGCGACCCGGCCGTCGGGGAAGGTCGTCGCGAAGCTCTCGTACGTGTGGTCGATCCCGGCCACCACGTAGCCCCTGCTCGCCAGGTCCTCGGCCAGGGCCGTCAGGGAACTGGCCGGCCACGTGAATCCGGGAGAGAGCACCACGAGGGGCAGAGAGCGGCGGGCTCCCGCCGGCTTCGCGTCGCGGAACGCGTTGGTCCGCGTCCTGCTCAGCACGTCGGACGGCACGCCGGTCACCCCGGTGCCATCGAGGACGAGTTGCGACTCGGCCGGCGTCATGTACGGCGCCCGCCGCCCGCCCCGTGACTTCGCGGGATACCACAGCGTCACCATGAGCTCGCGCGCCTTCGCCTCCGGCACCCACGGGTCCGGACGGGAGAGGTCCTTGAGATACAGCGACGTGGTGCCGACCGGATGGGAGCCGGTCGGCGTAGGCAGGTACGGCAAGCGGCCCGGCTTCGCGGACGCCGGAGAGGAGGCCGCCGGCACCGGTGCGGCGGAGACGGAGCCGTACGTGGACGCCGAGGCGGGCGACGGGACGCAGCACAGCGCGGCCAGCAGAGTGAGCCCCCCGGCGGCGACCAGGCCCCGCGCCGGGAGGCGGCGGCCCCCCTGGGGAACGGACGCCGCTGTCGTTCGGGAATGGGTGGGTGACATGGCCTCATCCTGCGAAATGGATCCGGGGACGGGCATCGGCCGAAAGCAGGGTCGGAGCCGCCTGCGTCGTACTTTCGGACGTTTCGGCATGGACGCCCTCAGGGCCCGGACATGGCCGTCGCGCTGGGAACTGGTTCCCTTCGCCGTAGACGATCTCCGTGACCGGGACGGCACGGCGACGCCGCCGGCAGGCCGGCGACCGCGCCGCCGGCAGGCCGGCGACCGCGCCGCCGGCAGGCCGGCGACCGCGCGGCCGGTCCGGCCGTCCGCCGAGCTCGCGCGTCACGCGGTCAGCGATGCGACAGGGTGGAACCGGAACGGCCCTTGATCACGCGAAGCTGGGCGGGGATGCGCACCCGCAGTTCGGCAACGTGACTGACGACACCGACGGCGCGGCCGCCCTCGCGCAGGCCGTCGAGGATGTCGAGCACGTCGTCGAGCGTCTCGTCGTCGAGCGTGCCGAAGCCCTCGTCCACGAAGAGGCTGCCGATCTCCGCGCCGCCCGCCTCCGCCGTGACCACGTCGGCCAGGCCCAGCGCCAGGGCGAGCGAGGTGATGAAGCTCTCGCCGCCGGAGAGCGTGGCGGGGTCGCGTTCCACGCCGGTCCAGGCGTCGAGCACGCGCAGGCCCAGCCCGCCGCCCGACCGGCCCCGGTCGCCCGCGGACCGGTTCAGGTCGTGCCGCAGCAGATAGCGACCGCTCGACATTCGGTCGAGGCGCTCGTTCGCCGCGTCGACGACCTGCCGGAGCCGCTCCCCCAGCACGTACGCCGACAGCCTCATGTGCCACCGGTTGTCGCCGGACGTTCCGGTCGTCAGCTCGGCGAGCCGGCGCGCCAGGCGGTGGCGCTCCTCGGCGGGCCGGTAGGCGCGCAGCGCGGCGTCCAGTTCGCCGGCGAGCCCCGTGAGCTGGTCGAGCCTGCCCCGCGCCCGGTCGCGCGCCGAGGTGCGGGCGGCGTGGTCCCGCTCGGCCCGCTCGTGGCCGGCCTCCAGCTCCGGCAGGTCCGCGCCCGGCTGGGCCGCCGCAGCCACCAGCTCGGGGTCGGCGAGGAGCCCCTCGACCGTGGCGCGCTCGGCGTCCAGGTGACCCAGCCGCTCGGACATCGCCTCCCGGTCCTCCGGCGTGCGGACGGCGGCGGCCGCGTGCTCAACGCTCGCGAACCCCTGCTCGGCGGCGGCCCTGGCCGCCTCCGTCAGCGCCGCCCGGCTCTCGCGGTCGGCGGCGGCCGCCGCGACCGCCGCCTCGGCGGCCTCCCTGAGCAGGTCCGCCTCCTCCTCGAGCCGATCGAGGCGGGCGGCGAGCGAGGCGTCCTCGCCGCGGGCGGCGTCGATCACCTCGGCCAGCCTGTGCTCGTCGGCCACCAGCCTGTCCCGGTGCGCCCGCGCCTCCGCGATCGCCGCGCCGGTGCGCGCGGCCCGCGTGCCCAGCTCCTCCAGCTCGGCCGCGAGCCGGGTGGCGCGGGCGGCCAGCTCCTCCTCGGACGCGGCGAGGGACCGGGCGCGCGCCAGGTCCGCCTCCGCCGTCACGAGGTCGCCCTCCAGGCCGGCGGAGAGCCGCTCGCCCTCCGCGAGCAGGGCGTCCCTCCTGGTCCTGGTCTCGGTCAGCAGCCCGGTCAGCTCCGCGGCCCGGTCACGCGCCGACTCCAGCTCGGCCGCGAGCCGCCCGGCCTCCCCCTCGGCGGCCGCGACCGCCGTCTCCGCCGCGCGCAGCCGCGACAGCTCCTCGCGGGCGTCCGCGAGGGCGGCGGACGCGTCGTCCTGAGACAGGTCCCCGGCGCGCGCCGCCGCGTCGCCGAGCCGCGACGAGAGCGCGGCGACGCTCGCCTCCGCCTCCTCACGAGCCCGCTGGGCGGCTTCGAACGCCTCCTGCGCGGCCTGCTCGTCGTCCGCGGTCGCGGCCCGTGCCGCGGGCGCGGCGGGGCGGGGGTGTTCGGTGGCGCCGCAGACGTCGCAGGGCTCCCCGGCGACGAGCCCCGCCGCCAGTTCGGCGGCCATGCCGTCGATCCTGGCCTGGCGGACCTCCTGGAGCCGGTCCCTGCGTTCCTGGGCCAGGTCGACGGCCGCGCGCCGGTCGTGCTCGGCCGCCTCCAGCTCGGCGGTCAGCATGTCACGCAGCCGCGCGGCCGCCAGGCGCTCCTCCGCCAGGTGGGCGGCCGCCTCCAGGGCGGGGACGCGCGCGGCCATGTCGCGTAAACCCCTGAGCCGTTCCTCGGCGCCCACCAGCAGCGCGGGCAACTCCGCCTGCGCGGCCCCGGCCCGCGCCTCCTCCTCGGCGAGCCGCGTCAGTTCGGCGTCCAGCAGATCGGCCTGCTCGGTGACCTCCCGCACCCGCAGCGCGGCGTCCCTGGCGGCCGTGAGGCCCGGCAGGCTCGCCGCCCCCGTACGCGCCCGGGCGAGCCGTTCCTCGACGTCGAGCCGCTCGGCCGGCAGAGCCGCCCGCCGCCGCGTCAGCCCGGTCTCCTCCTCGGCCAGCTCGGCGAGCCCGCGTTCGGCGTCCGCGCGCTCGTGGCGAACCTGCCGAAGGCGCTCCTCCTCCGGGAGGATCTGGCGCACCCGGGCGACCTCGTCGCGCCGTTCCCGCTCCAGCACGGCCAGCCGCTCGGGATCCGGCCGCTCGCCGTCCGGTCCCTCACCCGGCTCCTCACCCGGATCCACGCGCGGTCCCGCGAGGGAGCGCGACGCCGTGAGGCCGGGAAGCGCGCGGAGCGTGGCGTCGGCGGCCAGCCGCCGCGCCTTGGCCGCGGCCTCCGCCCGCTGGCCGGCCTGCCGGATCAGCGGCGCCACCCGGTCGGCCCGCGCGGCCTCGTCGAGCATCGCCTCCAGGTCCGACCGCTCGTCCGCCGCCGCGTCGAGCTCCTGCCGCCGGGCCAGGGCGGCGGCGTGCCTGCGCTGCCGGTCGGCCAGGGCCCGGCCCTCCTCCAGGCGGGCGCGGGCGGACAGCAGCGCCTCCTGGCTCGCCGTGCCGGCCGCGACCGCGCCGGCGAGCGCGCCGCGGGCGAGGTCGAGCACCTCCCGCGACCAGGCGGCGGGCTCGGAGGCGTCCTCGGGCAGCGGCAGGTCGTCTCCGGCCGCGCCGCGCATACGGTCGAGCACCGACTCGACCCGCTGGCCCAGTTCCTGGGCATCCCGCCAGGTGCGCGTCCGATGGTCGGCGAGCCACCGCTCCACGTCGCCGAACACCCGCACGGAGAAGAGCCGTTCGAGCAGTTCCCGCCGCTCCTCGCCGCCGGCCCGCAGGAACTTCGCGAACTCGCCCTGCGGCAACATCGCGACCTGACAGAACTGGGCCATGGTCATGCCGGTCAGCGTGTTCACGAAGTCGCCGGCCTCGTCGCTGCGGGTGCTGCGCGCGATCCACTGCCCGCCGGGCCCGGTCAGCCCGTCGACGAGTTCCTCGACCAAGGCCTTGGCCTTCTCCTCCACCAGGCCCGTGCCCCTCAGCTTCGGCCGCATCCAGGCGGGCGAACGGGTGATGCGCAGGCGCCTGCCCCGGATCGTCACCTCCAGCGTCACCGACGGCCCCCGGTCGGGCGGCGCGTGGTCGCAGCGCAGACTCCGAGCGCTCTCCCGCTGGCCGGGCACCCTGCCGTAGAGGGCGTAGCAGACGGCGTCGAGCACGGTCGTCTTCCCGGCGCCGGTCGGCCCGTGGATCAGGAACAGGCCCGCCTCGCCGAGCGCGTCGAAGTCGACCTCCTCCGTCCCCGGGAACGACCCGAACGCGACCAGGCGCAGCCGATGCAGCCTCACCGGACCTCCAAACTCGTCCACGGGCCGGGCCCGCGCCCCCGCACCACCACCCGCATGGACAGGCTCCTCATGCCACCCTCTCGCCTGGCGGCTCGGGGTCGCGTCGTGCCGGAGGCGCGCAGGTGACCCAGCCGGATCGCGCTGTGCCCACCGATTCGCTCGCTCATACGCTCTCCTTGATGCGGCACGCCTCGACCGCCTCCTCCAGCAGGCGCCGTTCGCCGTCGTCGGCGGGCTCGCCGCGGACCTCGCGGACGAAGTCGAGCGCCACCTCTATCTCGGGCCGGCCGGCGATCCTCGCCCTGGCCGCCGGTCCCCGCGCCACGCCGTCCGGCTCGAAGGCGAGCGCCAGCGCGTGCGGGAAGCGCCGGCGCAGGCGCTCCATCGCCTCGCGCGGCCGCACCGGGTCGGTCAGCGTCACCTGCAGCCAGTGATCCTCGTACCAGTCGTAGCGACCGTCGGTCAGCAGGTCCTCGATGCGGCCCCGCACCGTGCTCACCGGCCGGGGCACGGGGGCGGGGACGAACTCCGTCCCGCCCGTGGCGAGGTCGACCAGCCAGGAGCCCTTGGTGTGGCCGGCCTCGGAGAAGGAATAGGCGATCGGCGATCCGCTGTAGCGAACGGTCTCGCTCATCACCTGGCGCCCGTGCAGATGCCCGAGCGCCACGTAGTCGACCCCGGCGAAGGCGCTCAACGGCACGTGGGAGACTCCGCCGACGCTGATGTCCCGCTCGCTGTCGCTCGCCTCTCCCCCGGTCACGAAGGCGTGCGCGAGCACCACCTTGCGCGCCGCCGGGTGCGCCCGGACACGCTCCATCGCGTACGAGACCGCGGCGGTGTGGCTGCGCTCGGCCAGCTCCCACGGCCCCCGGACGAGCTCGGGCTCCAGATAGGGGATGCCGAAGAACGCCACGTCGCCGATCACGACCGGCTCCCAGGCCCGGCCGGGGTCGGTGCGCAGATGCACCCGCTCCATGAGGTCGGCGCCGAAGCCCAGCCGTACGGCGGAGTCGTGGTTGCCGCTGATCAGCACGGTGTGCACGCCGAGGGTCTTGAGCCTGGCCAGCGCCTCGTTGCACAGCGCGACCGCGTCGACGGGCGGCAGGGCCCGGTCATAGACGTCGCCGGAGACCACCACGACGTCCACGCGCTCGGCACGCACGGTCTCGACCAGGTGGTCGACGAACGCCGCCTGGGCGCCGAGCAGGCTCTCGCGGTGGAACGACCGGCCCAGATGCCAGTCGGAGCTGTGCAGGACACGCATGTCGCAGGAAGCTAACAGGTCCCGCCGACAAACGCGGCCCCAACCACCCCTCTGGTGGGCGTGGTAAATGGGAAGTAATGACTTAGCCTGGATTCGGTATCGCGCGCACGCATGGGGGAGCGGCCTCATGAACGTCGGCCGGGGCACTCTCGGAGTGATCGCCGGTGTGCTGATGGTGGTGCTCGCCTCCGTCGGCCACCTGCTCTCCCCGCCGGCCTTCGACCCCCCACCCCTGCCCGCTTCGCCCCGGTTCAGCGAGATACCTCCCCAGCCCACCGTCGAAGTGCGCCCGGTCGCCCGCACCGACAGGTTCCGTACCGAGACGATCCTCGTCCCGGCGAGGGACGAGACGCTGAAGGCGACGATCAGGGCGCCCCTGTCCCCTGGACGCCACCCGGCGATGGTGTTCGTGCAGGGCTCGGGATCGGGTGACGGCGGGGAGTTCACCCAGCAGGCCGAGTGGCTGGCCCGGGCGGGCATCGTGACGCTGGCGTACGACAAGCGGACCGTGGGCTACTCCTTCCGCAGCCGCGATTTCGGGCTGCTCGCCGACGACGCCCTGCGCATGCTGCGGGTGCTGCGGGAGCGGCCGGACGTCGACCCGGCGCGGGCCGGCCTGTGGGGGGTCAGCGAGGGGGGCTGGGTCGTCCCCATCGCCGCCGCCCGCGATCCGCAGGCCGCTTTCGCGGTCCTGGTCTCCTCGCCGAACGTCTCGCCGCTGCGCCAGGTCGCCTGGGCGCTGAACGAGCAACTGCTGCGCCTGCACGCCCCGACCGGCGTGCGCGACCTGCTCACCCGGGCGATGGGCGGGGTCGGCTTCGACTTCCTGCGCTACGACGGGGTGCCCGCCCTGCGCGGGATCGGTCAGCCCGTCCTCGCGTTGTACGGCACCGACGACCCGTCCATTCCCTTCGTGGAGAGCACCGAGGCCCTCACCGGCGCCCTGACGCGGAGCGGCAACACCGACTACACGATCCGCTTCCTCGCGGGGGCCGACCACGCCATGCGGATCCGCGGCGGGCCGTACGCGGCGTACTACCTGCCGACGCTGGCGAACTGGATCAAGGACCTGCCGCGCACGGCCAGGTCCCCGCTGCCGATCGCGGGGGCGACCCCGGTGCAGCGTTTCGAGGCGAGCGACGTGCCGGCCGCGCCGTGGTGGGGGGACAGCACCATCCTGTGGCTCACGCTCTGCCTGGCCGCGGTCGGATACGTCGCGGCGCCGGTCACCGAGATGGTCGTCCGGCTGCGCGGGCGCGACCTGCGGCTGCAGGCCAGGGTCCACTTGTGGCCCGCCCTCAGGCGGCGACTGCGCCGGATGGCCTGGACCGCGCTCGGCGAGCTGGCCGCCGTCATGGCGTTCATCACGCTCATCGTGCTGTTCTCCGTCAACCAGGCCGGCGCCTGGCCCGCCGTGCAGGCCGGGTGGCTGGTCGTACGCCTGCTCGCCATCGTGATGCTCGTGCAGACGGTCACGGTGTTCGCGGCGGTGATCGGCGGCCTGCGGGACGGGTGGGAGCCGACGCCCTGGCAGAAGAGCGTCCTCGCCGGCGTGCTCGGCGGAACCGCGCTGCTGCTGCTGACCGCCGCCTACTACGGCCTGTTCGCCTTTCCCTGGTAGCCGGTCCGGGTTCGGGCGGCCGTCCCCGACGCCCTTAACCTCTCTCCGGGCGCATCATGACCCGCGACCCGGATCCGGCCGGCCGCGGGGGCCCGCCACCGGCCGTTCGACCGCGGATCGAGAGCCGGTTCCCACGATAGGGACGAGCCCTGGTCAAATCCGGGTACGAACTTCCCCGGCTCGCGGCTGCCACCGGTTTTCCGCGGCCGGCGTCGCTTCAATTAACACGTGGTCACCCCTGATCTGGCACCCCGGAAGGGCGCCGCGCCGCCGACGCGTCGCAGCGGGCCGGCGCGAAGAGCCGCCGCGCTCATCGGCTGGGTGGCGCTGTCGGCGGTGCTGCCCGGCGCGGCGCACCTTCGGGCGGGCCGGTGGCGCACCGGACTGCTCCTGCTCGGCGGCTACCTGACCGTGGCCGTCAGCGTCGCGGGCGTGGCCGCGGGCGCCGACGCGGGCCTCGCCGGGCACGCGCTGGGCTGGCTGAGCCAGATCTCCCTGGTGTTCGCGGCCTGTGCCGTCGCCTGGTTCTGCCTGGTCGTCCGCTCGTACGTCGTCCTGCGTCCCGGGCGGCTGCCCCGCTCCGGGCAGATCCTCACCGGCCTGGTCGCGGGGGTGCTCGCGGTCCTCGTCGCGGTGCCGTTCGCGGTCGCCGCCCGGTACGTCCGCGTGTCCGAGCAGACCCTCGACTCGCTCTTCAGCGCATCGGACGGGTCCGGCCAGGTGGGCGGCGCCGTACGCCGGGACGACCCGTGGGCGGGCCGCGACCGGGTCAACGTGCTCCTGCTGGGTGGCGACTGGGGCGACAACCGGATCGGGATGCGCACCGACAGCATCAACGTCGCCAGCGTGGACGTGCGGACCGGCAACACGGTGCTGCTCGGACTGCCCCGCAACCTGGAGCACGTCCGCTTCCCCCCCGGCAGCCCCATGGCGGCCCGGTTCCCCTTCGGATTCCAGCTGCCCGAGTCCCGCCCCGGCTGGCGCGAGGACCTGCTGTTCTCGGTGTGGCAGTACGCCGACGACCATCCCGAACTGTTCGGCGGGCGGCGGCACATGGGCGCCGAGGTACTCAAGGAGACGGTCGGTCACATCCTGGGCCTGCGGATCGACTGGTACGCGCTGGTCAACATCTGGGGCTTCGCGAAGATGATCGACGCCCTCGGCGGGCTCGTGGTGGCGGTGGACCGCGACATCGTGTACGGCCTGTACGACGAGGGCGTCGTCAGGGCGGGCACCCGGCGGCTGACCGGCACCGAGGCGCTGTGGTACGCCCGCTCCCGCACCGGCAGCGACGACTTCGACCGCATGCACCGGCAGCGGTGCGTCCTCGGGGCCCTGCTCTCCCAGGCCGACCCGGCCACGGTGCTGACGAGGTTCACCGAGATCGCGGCGGCCACGCGCGGGCTCATCCGCACCGACGTGCCCCGGCCCATGCTGGAGCACCTGGTGCCGCTGGCGTGGAAGGTCAAGCACGCCGCGATCAACAGCCTGCAGTTCGTGCCGCCCCTGATCAGCACCGCTTATCCCGACTGGGACCGGATCCGGCTGCTCACGGCCAGGGCGATCCGCGCCTCGGTCCACCCCCAGGCCGGCCCGTCCGCCGCGTCGGCCGGCTCCTCGCCCGCCGCCGCTCCGCGCCGGCACCGGCACCGGCACTCCCCGTCGCCCTCTCCCACGCTCGTGCTCGCCACGCCCGGGACGCCGAGCTCGATCGACGACGGCTGCGGGACGCCGCACACGGCGACGGCCCGCTGAGCCGTCAGACGCGGAAGGTCTCGCGGGCCATGCGGCGTACGCGATCCTCGTCCACGTTGTGCCCGAGACCGGGCTGGGTGAGCGGCACGGCGACGACCCCGCCGGAGGCGCCGACCGGCGGGAGCACCACCTGGGCGCTGCGCGGCGGCTCGGCCACGTCGCTGGGCAGGGAGCAGCCGGGCAGGCTGGCGACGGCGACCGTCGCGGCCCGGGCGAGTCCCGCGCCGAGGCCGCCCGCGCAGACGATGTCCCACCCGGCCTCCACCGCGCGGTCGTGCGCGCGCCGTACGGCGCCGAGCGAGCCGATCTTCGCGGGGCGCAGCAGCAGCGCCCGGCCCGCCCTGACGCTCACCGCCTCGTCGAACTCGGCCACCGAACTCACCTCGACCGCGACCGCGGCCGACACCCTGTCCTGCAGGTCGGCGCTGGTCAGCAGGTCCTTGAACGGGCGCTCGATCGCCACCACCCCGTAGGCGTCCAGCGCCTCCAGCTGGGCGATCTCGGTGTAGGCGCCACGCCCGTCCACCGCGATGGCGAGGCCGGGGTAGGCGGCGCGCACGGCGCGCAGCGGCTCCACGTCCCAGCCGGGGTGGACGTCCAGCGTCACGTGCCCGTAGCCGGCGCACACGTGCCGGTTCACCCGGGCGACCATGCTCTCCAGCGAGCGGTCCGCCGTCAGCCGGACGGTCGCGATCAGCGAGGTACGGCTGCCGCCGAGTGCGTGGGCGAGCGGGACGCCGTTCATGCGGCCCCACAGGTCCCAGCAGGCCATGTCGCCGGCCGCGCCGCCGGGGTTGTCCCCCAGCTCCGAGGGGTGCTCCCAGTCGAGGCCCACGAGCGCGGGCAGGGCCCGCTCCAGCGGGCCGGCCTCGCCGGGATCGACGGCCTCGCCCCAGCCGACCATGCCGCCGTAGTCCGTGATCTTTACCAGGACGGTCTCCGGACGCCTGCCGTACGGCAGGGTCATCCTGAAGACCTCCAGCTCCCGGACACGCGGCACTCGGATCCCCTTAATTCTTTCCCCGGGGTCCCCGCCCGCGGCCGGGCCGGACACGGCGCCTGGCGGAATTTCCGGGATTCCCTAGACCTCCATGGTGCCCGCTTCGCGGCGGTGCTCGAAACGGCCGCCGGCCAGTGCGGCCGTGCCGGCCATGACGACGAGCAGGCTCAGGCACGTCAGGTAGACCCACGGCAGGCCACCGTACGCGGCGAGAAGCGCGCCGGTCAGCGAGACGGCGACGACCGAGAAGACCGACTCGCCGACGCTCAGCGACGCGCTGTTGCGGCCCTCCTCCCCGGGCGCCGACAGCTCCAGGACCAGCACCGACAGCGTCGGGAAGACCATGCCGATGCCCAGCCCGGCCACCACCCAGCCCGCGAACACGACGGGGACGGGCACGGCGGGGATGACGGCGGACGCGGTGACGCAGATCCCGGCGGCGATCAGCATCGCGCCGAGACGGATGGTCAGCGCCCGCGCGTGCGGCCTGCGGCCCTGGATCCAGGACCCGAGGGACCAGGCGAGGGCCCCGCCGGTGAGCGCGAGACCGGCCTCGGCCGCGTTCAGCCCCCGCTCCTGCACCAGCATCAGCGGCACGAACACCTCGGCGGCGAAGAACGACCCGGCGGCCAGGCCGCGCAGCGCGACCACGGTGGGCAGGCCCCGGGCGGCGCGCAGCGTCCCCGTGGGCAGCAGCCTCGGCAGCGTCAGCGCGAGCACCGCCAGCCCGGCCACGACCAGGGGGACGCCCGCACCGGCCGCGCCGCTGCCGTACTGCAGCAGGGCCGCGCCGACCGCGGCGCACACGCCCCAGGCGAAGCGGGGCAGGAAGGCCCGGCCCATCGCCTCCCTCGGCTGCCCGCCCGCCGCGGGCAGGCCGCGCCACATGATCAGCGCGGCGGGGACCGACAGCACCGCGACGCCCAGGAAGATCCAGCGCCAGCTCCAGGTCTCCGCCACGAACCCGGTGACCGCCGGGCCGACCACGGACGGCAGCACCCAGGCCGCCGCCAGCGCCGAGAACACCCGAGGGTGCATGGCGGAGGGATACGCCTGGGCGACGAGGACGTACAGCGCCACGTTGAACAGGCCGCCCCCGAGCCCCTGGAGGAACCGGCCGACGAGGAAGACCTCCATGGCGGGCGCGAACCCGGAGACCGCCAGCCCGGCGACGAACCCCGCCACCCCGGTCCACAGGGCGGGGAACGGCCCCCGCGCGTCGCCCCAGCGGCCGCCGAGCACCGTGGCGATCACGGTGGCGGCCATGCCGCCGCTGAACGCGAGGCCGTACAGGTGGTAGCCGTTCAGCTCGCGGCCGATCAGCGGCATCGCGGTGGCCACCGCGAGATACTCGAACGCCACGAGCATCACCAGGGCCACGATTCCGACGCTCAGGGCCCGGTATCGCTGGCTGAAGACGGCCGGGGCGGTCATCACCGAAGTCATGATACGGACATTACAAATCACCGTCCCGGCGCGGGAATGCGACCTTGGTCGTAGGACCGGCGCTCGATCGCGGCGGCCATGAGGCCGGGAAAGGCGTCCGGTGTGCAGGCGAAGGCCGGCACGCCCATCGCGGCCAGCGCCGCCGCGTTGTCGTGGTCGTACTGCGGCGCCCCCTCGTCCGACAGCGCGAGCAGCACGATCACCTGGACTCCGGCGGCGGTCAGCGCACCGATCCGGCGCAGCGTCTCCTCCCGTGGCCCGCCCTCGTACAAATCGCTGACCAGCAGGAATATGGTGTCGGCGGGCCGGGTGATCAGCTGCTGGCAGTAGGCCACGGCCCGGTTGATGTCGGTGCCGCCGCCGAGCTGGGTACCGAACAGCACCTCAACGGGATCGCGCAGCCGGTCGGTGAGGTCGGCGACGGCCGTGTCGAAGGCCACGAACGAGGTCTTCAGCGAACGCATCGAGGCGAGCACCGCGGCGAAGACCCCCGCGTACACCACCGAGGCGGCCATCGAGCCGCTCTGGTCGACGGCCAGCACGACCTCCCGCCGCACGGCCCGCTGCCCGCGGGCGTATCCGACCAGCCGGGACGGCACGATGGTCTTCCGCTCGGGCAGGTAGTTGCGCAGGTTGGCCCGAATCGTCCGGTCCCAGTCGACGTCGGCCGCCCTCCTCGGCCGGCTGGTCCTGGCCGAGCGGTCGAGCGCGCCGCCGACGGTCGCCAGCGTGCGCCGCGTCAGCCGCTCCTCCAGCTGCCGCACGACCGTGCGGACGACCGCTCTGGCCGACTCGCGGGCGCGCTCCGGCATGAGCCGGCCCAGTGACAGCAGCGTGCCCACCAGGTGCACGTCGGGTTCGACGGCCTCCAGCATCTCGGGCTCCAGCAGCAGCCGGGTCAGGTCGAGCCGCTCGATGGCGTCCTTCTGCATGACCCGCACGACGCTGGAGGGGAAGTACTCCCTGATGTCCCCCAGCCATCGGGCCACGCGCGGCGCGGACGCGCCAAGGCCGGCGCCGCTCCGCTCCTGCTCGTCGTAGAGGGCCGCGAGAGCGGCGTCCATGCGGGCGTCCGCTCCTTCGAGCGTCCCCTCCGCCGCGCCGCCGAGCACCAGCCGCCAGCGGCGCAGCCGCTCGTCCTCGCCGTCCATCAGGGCCTCCCGCCCGTCTCGCGCCCCAAGATCTCCCGCACGGTCCTTACGGCTCCCGCCGCCAGCCCGTCGTCGAGGTCCGCCCCCGCGTCACCGCCCGGTTCCGAGGAGCGGAGCGCGGAGCCGGAGCGGATCCGCCGGCCGATCATCCGCCGCTCGGGCGCCGGGAACGCCCCGAACGTGCGCCGCAGCAGCGGCAGCGCGTCCGCGAACTCCTGGGAGGACAGGCCGGTGAGCCAGGCGTCCACGGTGGCGAGCAGGCGCGGATCGTGGACGAGCAGCAGGCCGCCCCCGGACAGGAAGCCCTCGATCCAGGCCGCCGACCGGGCCGGGGGGTTCCCCGGCGACATCGACCGGGCCATGCGCGCGGCCACGTCGTCCTCCAGGGCCTCGGCGTCGGACAGGATCCGCACGATGCGTCCGTCGAGCAGCCCCGGCAGGTCGTCGCGGCGGGCGACCGCGCCCAGCGTCGTGAGCCACCGCCTACTCCCCATCGGCGCGGCCGCCCCCGTCAACCCGGCCGCGTCCATCAACCCGCTGGCCGCGTGTACCCCGTCGACGAGCGCCGCCATCGCGCGGGCCGCGTCCTCGTCCAGTCCCGTCAGGGCGGGGGACAGCCCGGCGCAGATCCGGGCGAGCATCGACTCGGTGACGTCCGCGAGGCCCTCCGTGCCGCGCACGTCGCCGTACCGGCGGGCCCGCACGAGCGCGGGGAGCGCCGCCATGAGGTGGCGCACCTCGCCGTCGAGCGCCGCCCGGTCCTCGATGCGCGCCAGGACGTACGGCAGCGCGCCGGGGAGGTGAGCCGGCAGGCAGCGCTCGACCAGCGCGGCCAGTTCGGGCAGGCCGGCGCCGTCCGCGAGGTCACGGACGCGGGCCGTCGCCGCCGACTCGACCGTGATCCCCCACACGGCTGCCTCGATGAGCGCGACGTCGAGCTCCGGTCGCCACTCCAGCGACCAGGACTCCTTGAACGTCCCCTTGCTCCGGGCCCGCCGGGGCGTTCCCCAGGGCACGTCGAGCAGGGCGAGCCGGTGCAGCAGCCGGCTGCGGCCGAGGTCGAGCGGCCTGCGCAGGTCCAGGTCGTGCTCCCCGGTGAGGGTCTCCGGCTTCATGCGCAGCCGCCGCTGCTCGTCACGCAGGTCCCGCCGCAACGGCACCATCGGCGTGGCCTCCGGCACCCGCCCGAGCCGCTCCCCCACGACCATCCGCCGCTGGACCAGCTCGACCTTCGGCTCGTCGCCGTCGCACAGGACCGCCCTGACCGCCTCGGTGACCTCCGACAGCCCGGCGAGCGGCCTGCCGCGCAGCGCCGCCAGCCCCCCGGCCAGCCGGACGGCCTCGATGACGTGCGCGGAGGAGACGGGCAGGCCCTCCTCACGCAGGATCGCGGCGGCCCGGGCGAGCCAGCGCTCCACCGGCCGGTCGGGCGCCGTGAACAGGTGCTCGTACCACCCGGGCGCGGCGACGCCCGCGCCGTAGCCCGCGCCCGCGGCGAGCCGTCCGTGGGTCCACGGCACCCACGTCATCTCGACCCTGACCTTGGGCAGGCCGCGCAGCAGCCGCTCGTCCTCCGCCGCCGAGGGCGGGCGGCCGGGGCCGGCCGGCGCCCCCTCCGGCACGGCCGTGGCGGGCCCCCGGACGCGGCGGCCGGGCGGAGTGAGCACGGGCGGGCCCAGCGCGGGCAGGGTCAGCGCGGGCAGGGTCAGCGCGGGCGGGGTCAGCGCGGGCAGGTGCCAGGCCCCGCAGACCACCGCGATGCGGGCGAACCCCTCCCGCGCCGCCTTCCGCAGCGTCCTGCGCATGTACGCCTCGCGCCGGGCCTCGACGCCCTCCGCGACATGCCCGTCGCGCACGGCCCGCATCGCCTCCGCGATCACGTCGAGCGTCCCGGCCTCGCCGCGGTGCTCGACCAGGTCCTCCCACCACCGCTCCGGGTCGTCGTACCCCGCCGCGCGGGCCAGTTCGCCGACGGGGTCCCGGCGTACGGGGTCGGCGTCCAGCGCGAGGGCGTGGGCGGCGGGCAGGTCGCAGAACCGCGCCTCGACGCCCGCCCCGGCCGCGTAGGCGATCGCCTGCCATTCTGGCGAGAACTCCGCGAACGGCCAGAACGCGGCCCGCGACGGCTCCCCCGGCACGTACGCCAGGAGCGCGACCGGCGGGCGCATGCCGGGGTCGGCGGCGAGCCCCACGAGGCCGTCGGCCTCGGGCGGGCCCTCGACGAGCACCAGATCGGGCCGGATCCGGTGCAGCTCGTCCCGCACCGCCCTGGCCGATCCCGGCCCGTGGTGCCGCACCCCCAGCACCCACACCTCCGGCACGCCCCGGTCCTCGCTCGCGCCCCCGCGCCCTCGGCGGGTCCCGCCATCTGGGTCAGAGGCTGGACCGAGACCCCCGCCACTCCCCCGGGCACCCCGATCACCGCCGCTCACGGTGCCGTCGCGGCCGCCCCCACCCCTCGAACCGTCGCGGTCGCCGCCGTGGGCCCCTGTGCTCGGCCCACTGCTGCGGCGAACCCGGTGCGGGCCCGGGGGCGCGACATCCCCGGCGGTCTCACTGGCACCCGAACCGGCACCGCCACCCGCGCCCGCACCGCCACCCGCGCCCGCAGCGCCACGGGCAACCGAACCGGCACCCGCACCGGCACCGGCACCGAGGGGCACGGTGCCGCCGTCGTACGGCGCGCGCGGGCCGGACGAGGCGCCGGCGGCGATCTCAGCCGGCATCGCGGCAGGCCCGGTAGAAGTCGCGCCAGTCGTCGCGGCCGCGGACGACGGTCTCCAGGTACTCCTGCCACACCACGCGATCGGAAACCGGGTCCTGGATCACCGCCCCGGCGATGCCGCCCGCGACGTCGGCCGGGCGCAGCACGCCGTCCCCGAAGTGGGCGGCGAGCACGATCCCGCTGGTGACGACCGAGATCGCCTCCGCCGTGCTGAGCGTGCCACTGGGCGACTTGACCTTGGTCCGGCCGTCGGCGGTCACCCCCGCCCGCAGCTCCCGGAAGACCGTCACCACCCGGCGGATCTCCTCCAGCCCGGTCACGGTCTCCGGCAGCTCCAGGGCACGGCCGAGCTGCGCCACGCGCCGGGCCACGATGTCGACCTCCTCCTCGGTGGTGGCCGGGACCGGCAGCACGACGGTGTTGAACCGCCTGCGCAGCGCGCTCGACAGGTCGTTGACCCCGCGGTCGCGGTCGTTGGCGGTGGCGATGACGTTGAAGCCCTTGGCCGCCTGCACCTCCTCACCCAGCTCCGGGATCGGCAGCGTCTTTTCCGACAACAGGGTGATCAGGGCGTCCTGCACGTCGGACGGCATGCGGGTGAGCTCCTCGACCCGCGCCAGCCGTCCCTCCGCCATGGCACGCATGACCGGGCTTGGCGTCAGCGCCTGACGGGAGGGGCCCTCCGACAGCAGCCGGGCGTAGTTCCACCCGTAGCGGACGGCCTCCTCCGCCGTGCCCGCCGTGCCCTGCACGAGCAGGGTCGAGTCGCCGCTGATCGCCGCCGCGAGGTGCTCGGACAACCAGGTCTTGGCCGTGCCTGGCACGCCGAGCAGCAGCAGCGCCCTGTCGGTGGCGAGCGTCGCCACCGCGACCTCGACGATCCTGCGCGGTCCGATGTACTTGGGCGTGATCTGACCGCCGTCCCCCAGCACGTAGGTCGTCACCGCCCAGGGCGACAGCCGCCAGCCCGGCGGGCGCGGCCTGTCGTCGGTCTTCCCGAGGACGGCCAGTTCGTCGGCGAACTGGTCCTCCGCGTGCGGACGCAGAACGCTGGTCATGCAAGCTCCTCCAGCATGTCGAAGCGGAACCGCAGGATCGCGGCCAGTTCGGGGACCTCCACCACCCGCGTGTGCATCGCGGGGTCGAACCGCTCGCCGGCCAGCCGGACAAGCTCGCCGGCGTTCCACGGCTGCGTCCGCGTGGTCTCGACGATCTTCTTGAGCACGGCCTTCGCCAGCCGGGGCCCCCACGGTCGCGGCACGCCGCCCAGCATCATGACCATCTGGCCGTCCACGGGATGGCCCGCCACCAGCTCGGCCGCCCGCTGGGACCGCTCCTCCGGCGGGAGCACGGCCAGCAGGTCGGTCAGCGGCTCGGCCTCGAACAAGGCGCGGGCCCACGTCGTGTCCCGCTGCAGGATGGCGGCCCGGGTCCAGCCCATACGGACCTCCCGCTCCCATTCGCCGATCCGGGTGCCGGCGATCTCGTCCGGCGGCATGCCGAGATGACCCGGCCAGAACGACAGCGGCGTGTGCGCCACCACCTGCTGCAGCCACCAGCCCCGCGTCTCCATGCCGGCGGGCGGCCGCGCCCTGACGCCGTCGCGCTCCATCGCGGCGTCGCAGGCCGCCGGCGGCTCCGCCCGCACCCCGGCGCCCCTCCTGGTCACGAATCGGCGCACCCGCGCGGTCATGCGGCGGGCCAGCCGCGACTCCGGCAGTCGGGTGAGGAGGTCGGCGGCGGCCTGCCGCACCTCGCGGCGCCGATCGTCCAGCACCGCCTCCAGGAACGGCTCGTCGGCCATGCCGAGTCCGTCGGCGAGGATCGTCACGAAGACGGTCCGGTCCTCGGGCGTCTCCGCGCCCCAGCCCCGTGCCAGCAGGTCCCTGGCGGCGGCGGGGTCGCGGCGGCGCAGCGCGGCCAGGAAGGCCCGCCTGTCCCCGCTCGTGCCGAGCTGCCACACCTCGTCCGGGGGGACGTGCGCGGGCTCGGCCAGCAGGTACGCCCAGGCGGAGTTGAGACCGGCGAGCCACCGGCCCCGGGCTCCGGTGACCGCCCCCAGGTACGCGCGGATCGACCGGTCCCGCGCCCCGAGGTCGAGCAGCCCGGGGATCAGCTCGGCCGGGACCCGCACCCGCCGCGCGGCGGCCGTCTCCAGCCACTCGGTGAGCAGTCTGCCCTGCTCGCCGCCGAGCATCCGGGCCAGCCGGTCCGCCGCGGCGCCGGGCACGAGCGGCAGCGTCTCCGCCGCCGCGGGGGCCGGCGGACCGCCCCTGCCCGGCCGCCGCCCCGCGCGCGTCCTCACCACCTGCTCGGCCGCCTGCTCCAGCAGACTCTCGGGCGGGACGCCGCGGCGATCGGCGCCCACCAGCGCGGCGCACACCAGCTCCTCCCACGGAACGGTCATCGGGCGGCCCTCCTCCGCGTGGCGGCCGCCTTCGCCCGCCGCCGTACGCCGAGGCCGGCCGCTCCGGCGCGAAGGCGGCGTGCGCGGCCGGGGCGAGCCGCAGGACCAGATCGCCGGGAGGGTGCCGCGCGACGCGCCGCGGGCACGGCAGGGCGACCGGCAGGCGCGAGCGCGCGCGGCACGGCGGCAACCGGGCACGGCACGGGCACGCCCAGACGCGACACGACGACAACCGGAACCGGTGTCATAACCGCACCACCCCACCCTCTTCGTCCCATGTGGTGAGCGGGAGCAGCCCGCGCGGCGTCCACTCGGCGGCGACCGTCACCGGCCGTCCGCCGGAGACGGCCAGCAGCCGCCACGGGACGCCCGCGGACGGATGCAGCGGCAGCGCGTTCCCCTCCTCGTCGGCGAGGCCGTCCAGGCAGGGGACGACGCCGGCGAGCACCAGCGGCCACGAATCGGCCCAGGGGTCGGCCGTGAGCACCTCCGCGATCAGCGCGGGCACCCGGGAGACCGTCGTCCCCGGCGGCGGTCCCGCGTCGGCGAGGCCGTACCGCTCGGCTACGAGGGCCCGCAACGGCGACGCCCCCGGGTAGAACGCCAGATCGGCGTCGATCGTCGTGCCCAGGGCGAGTGACGCGTCCGGCGGCTGCCCGGCCGGCGTGAACGACAGCACCATCGCCGCACGGCCCGTCGTACGGCCCGCGAGCCACACGCGCCGGGCGACCAGCCGCTCCTGCTCCTCGTCCCGGCTGCCGACGACGTCCCAGTGGTCCCGAACGGCCGCGGTGGCCAGGACGGACTCCCGGGTGACGGGGAAGCCGACCCGCGCCCGCACGGTCTGCCGCAGCGGCTCGGGCAGCGCGGCGGCGCGGCGGTGGGCGACCGCGAGCAGATGGAGCAGCGCGTACTCCCCGAGGAGAAGGCCCGGCCAGTCTTCCGCGTGCAACACCCGTGAGAGCCGGGCGACGGTCCCCGCCACGCCGGGCGCCTGCGCGTCGACCAGCCGCCTGGCGAGGTCGTCCCAGTCCGCGAGGCCCGTCTGGCGGGCCTGCGCGATCCCCTGCGCGACCTGGTCGGCCAGCCACCGCTCCAGCTCCGACAGGCCCGCCGCGACCCTGCCCTCCCGCTGCTCGGCCTGCGCGCGCCTGGCCGCCGCCCGGCCACCGGCGTCGGTGCCGGCGATGGCGATGGCACGGTCGCGGCCCGGCTCGGCGTCACCCGTGCCCCGGGTCGCGACCTGGCCCCACCGTTTCGTCACCCGCCGCACAGTAGCCACGCGGTCCGACAAAAACGCGGGCCGGCGAAACGCGCTCCGGCAGTGCCGGGATCGGCGGCCAACAGCCGGCGCCCCGGCCGGAAGCACGCCGGGAGGAGTTGTCGGTGCCGTATGGCAGGGTCGCGGCCATGAGCGAGCTCCCCGAGGCGAACTACTCGAAGAAGTGGGACGACGATTCCCGGCCGGTCCTTCCCCTCGTCGGCGACGAGCGGGAGATGCTGACGGCTTTCCTGGACTGGCACCGCGTGACGTTCGCGCTCAAGTGCTCGGGCATCCCCAAGGAGCGTCTGTCGGAGAAGGGGGTGTCGCCGTCGGGGCTCAGCCTCCACGGAATCCTCCGGCACCTCGGGGGCGTCGAGCGGTGGTGGTTCCGCATCCAGTTCGCCGGTGAGGACGTCCCGCTCCTTTACTACTCGGACGACGACCCCGACCAGGACTTCGGGGATCTGGACGGGGACGCCGACGAGGCGTTCGCCGTGTGGCGGGCCGAGTGCGAGCGCTCCCGCGAGATCGTGGCCGCCGCCCGCTCGCTGGACCAGACCGGCGTGCACCGCGCCACCGGGCAGCCCGTCTCGCTGCGCCGGATCCTGGTCGCCATGATCGCCGAGTACTCACGCCACAACGGGCACGCCGACCTGCTCCGCGAGCGGATCGACGGCGCCACCGGCCAGTGAGGACACGATCCCGCCGGACCCCGGCCCGACTCCCCGGACGCGCGTGACGACGGCACGCAGACCGCTGTGTCCGGGGCCCGTCGTGCCCGGACGGCACAACGGGTTCTCGCCCCCGGTGGAACGGGAGCCCATGTCGTCGCATCTGGGGTAACCGGCGGGCGCCGATGCCGCCGTCGTGGTTCTGTCAGGGCTGCGTGCCATACTCACCTGCGTGGTTGCACGTACGCCGCGAAAGGTGCTGATCGGGCGTTCTGCCGAGCTCGACCAGCTCGCGGGCGTGCTCGGCGCCGCCGCGGCCGGGCTCGCGGGGGTCGCCCTGGTGGGCGGCGACGCGGGGATCGGCAAGACCCGGATCGTCACCGAGCTGTGCGACCTCGCGCAGCGGCGGGGGTTCGTGACGCTCGTCGGCCAGTGCGCCGAGCTCGGCGACGCCCTGCCGTACCTGCCGCTGGCGGACGCCCTGCGCGGCGCCGCGGCCGATACCGGCGGGCCGGTCGCTCCGGCCGTCGCGGCCCGTCCCGCGCTGCGTCGCCTGCTGCCCGGCGACGAGGCGGGACCGATGGAAACCACCACCGGCGGGCTCGCCCAGCAGCGCCTGTTCGGATCGGTGCTCGACATGCTGTCGGAGGTGGCCGGGCGGCAGCCGGTCCTGTTCGTGTTCGAGGACCTGCACTGGGCCGATCGCTCGACCCGTGACCTGCTGGTCTTCCTCACCCGCATGCTGCAGCGCGAGCGGGTCTGCCTCGTCGGCACCTACCGTACGGACGACCTGCACCGGCGTCACCCGCTGCGCCCTGTCCTGGCCGAGCTGCGCCGGCTGCCGCTGGTCACCTCCGTCGAGCTGCCGCCGCTGGGCGACGACGAGATGGCGGAGTATCTCGCCGTCCTCGACCGGGACGGCGAGGCCGCCGCGGGACCGATGGCGGGACACGGCCTGACGACCGTGATCGAGCGTGCCGGGGGCAACCCGTTCTTCGCGGAGGAGCTGCTGGCGGCGGGCGCGGAACGGGCCCGGCTGCCCGGGACGCTCGCCGACCTGCTGCTGGCCCGGGTGGAGACCCTGTCGGACACCGCTCGCCAGGTGCTGCGCGTCGCCGCGGTGGCCGGTCGCCGCGTCGGCCACGACCTGCTGCGCGACGCGACCGGGCTGGGCGACCTGCCGCTGGAGGATGCGTTGCGCGAGATCGTCTCGCGGCGGCTGCTCACGGCGGGCAGCGACGGGTACGCGTTCCGGCACGCGCTCCTGCAGGAGGCCGTCTACGACGACCTGCTGCCGGGCGAGCGGACCCGGCTGCACACCACGTTCGCCACGCTGCTCGCCGAACGCGGCGGCTCCCCCGCCGAACTGGCCCATCACCATCTCGCCGGGCACGACCTGCCGGGCGCGCTGCGGGCGTCGGTGGAGGCCGGCCGGCTGGCCGCCGGGCTCGGCGCGCCGGCGGAGGCGCACCGGCACTTCGAACGGGTGCTGGAGGTCTGGGACCAGGTGCCGGAGGCCGACCGGCTGGCCGGGGAGAGCCGGGCGAGGATCGCGCTGGCCAGCGCCGCCGCGGCGGCCGCGGGCGGCGACTACCACCGGGCGGCGGAGCAGTTGCGGCGGCTGCGGCGCGAGGCGAGCGACCCGGTTCTGATCGCCGAGACCGGCGAGCGGCTGTCCTACTGTCTGGCGGACGCGGGCGGCGACGAGGCCGAGGCGATCACCGTGGCCCGGGAGGCCGTGGACATCGCGCCGCACAGCCCACTGCTGGCCAGGGCCCTGGCCACCTACGCCCGCGCCCTGTTCCGGGAGTACCGCTACGGCGAGGGGGCCGCGACGGCGTCCAGGGCGCTGGAGGTGGCACAGGCGACCGGCGCACACGACGCGGAGGCCAGTGCCCTCGTCACGCTCGCCCTGATCGAGGAGGAGTCGGCGAGCGGCGTCGAGCACACCGTCGACCTGCTCACACGCGCCACCCGCCGGCCTTCGGGCGACCTGTCCATCGACCTGCGGGCGCGCTTCAACCTCGCCCGCATCCACTACGAGAACGGCGCCCTCGCCGTGGCCGCCCGCATCACCGAGGACGGCGTACGGCTGGCCGGCGAGACCGGGCTCGCCTGGAGCACGTACGGCACCGACCTGCGTTTCCTGCACTACCTCGTGCACTACGCGGACGGCGACTGGGAGACGGCCGAACGGCTGGCCGGAGGGTTCGGCGTCCGGGTCGGCACCCTGGCGGAGGCCCGGCTGTCCTCGTTCGCCCTCTTCGTGGAGGTGGGCCGGGGACGCCCAGGCGCCGACGAAAGGCTGCGGTGGCTGACCCGGTTCTGGTCCGACGAACTGGTCGGCTACATGGCGCGCGGCATGGCGGCCGAGCAGGCCCTGTGGCGCGGCGACCCCCAGGCCGCGCTCGACCACGCCGGCGCGGTCATCGCCACGCTCGAGCCGTTCGATCCCGGGGTGATCCGCATCGCGGCCACCGGCCTGTGGGCGCTGGCCGACCTCGGCCGGACCGGCGAGCCCTGCGACGACCTGCTGCGCCGGGCGCGGTGGGCGGCGGAGAACGGGCCGAACGGCCCGCGCGCCCGGCTGGGGCCGGAGGGCGGTGCCTGGCTGGCCCGGGCGGAGGCCGAGTGGCACCGCGCCCACGGCACGGCGGACCCGGAGGTCTGGCGGCGCGCCACCGACGCCTTCGGCTTCGGCTTCGTGTACGAGGAGGCGCGGTCGCGGTGGCGGCTGGCCGAGAGCCTGCTGCGGGCGGGCGACCGCGCGGCGGCCCGCGCCGAGTGGGAGCACGCTGTGCGGGTCGCCGCCACGCTCGGAGCCAGGCCCTTCCTGGAGACGCTCAGGTCGGTCGGGGCGCGGGCGGGGTTCCCCGACCCCACCGCCACCGGCACCGCCACCGGCACGACGGCCGCCACGACCGACGGCCCGCCGACCCCCGCGCCGGGCCTGCCCGCCGCGGACGACGGGACCTCGGCGCCGGCCGCCACCACGGGCCGGGAACCGGGACGGCTGGCCGCGCTCACCGCGCGCGAGCGCGAGGTGCTGGCCCACGTCGCGGACGGCCTGGCCAACCGGGAGATCGGCGAGCGGCTGTTCATCTCCCAGAAGACGGTCAGCGTGCACGTCTCCAACATCCTGGCCAAGCTCGGCGTGACCAGCCGCACCCAGGCCGCCGCGGTCGCCCTGCAGGAGGGCCTGTCGCCGGGCACCGCGCGTGGAAATACTGTGTAATCGAGGCTCGGCACCAGCAACACTTCCGGAGGTCAGCGGTGGCTCGGCAGATCGTTTCCGTCGTCGCGGGTGAGGAGCTCTCTTCGGGCACGCCGTACGAGTCGGTGAACCCGGCGCGGCCCGCGGAGACCGTGGCGACCGTCCTGCTCGCGGACGCGGACGGCTTCGCCGGCGCGTGCCGCGCCGCGGCGGCGGCCCAGCGGGAGTGGGCACGCGTCCCCGCCCCCGTGCGCGGACGGGTGATCGCCTCGATCGGCCGCCTGGTCGAGGCCAACACCGAGGCGCTGGCCCGGCTGGTGACCGAGGAGATCGGCAAGCCGTACGCCGAGGCGCTGGGCGAGGTCCGCGAGATCGTCGACACCTGCGACTTCTTCCTGGGCGAGGGCCGCCGCCTCTACGGGCAGACCGTGCCGTCGGAGATGCCCGACAAGAGCCTGTTCACCTTCCGGGTGCCCGTCGGCGTGGCGGCGGTCGTGACGGCCGGCAACTTCCCGGTGGCCGTGCCCTCGTGGTATCTGGTTCCGGCGCTGCTGTGCGGCAACGCGGTGGTGTGGAAGCCCGCGGAGTACGCCGCGGCGTCCGCACACGCGCTCTACCGGCTGTTCGCGGCGGCCGGCCTCCCCGACGGCGTGCTCAACCTCGTCTTCGCCGGCGGCGACCAGACGTACGCGGGTCTCGACCGCGCGCTCGGCGAGGGCACCGTGCACAAGGTCGGCTTCACCGGGTCGAGCGCGGTCGGCCGGGCCGTCGGCGAGCTGTGCGGCCGGCACCTGCAGTCGCCCTGCCTGGAGCTCGGCGGCAAGAACCCGATGGTCGTGATGCCGGACGCCGACCTCGACCTCGCGGCCGAGGGCGCGTTGTTCTCCGGGTTCGGCACCGCCGGGCAGCGGTGCACCTCCCTCGGCACGGTCATCGTCCACGAGGACGTGCACGACGAGTTCCTGCGCCGGTTCGCCGCCGCCGTGCGCGACGCGAAGATCGGCGACCCGAACGGCGACGTCCTGTACGGCCCGCTGCTCGACCACAGGTTCGCCGAGCGGTACGAGGACTACCTGGGCTGGATCCAGCCGCACCACACCGTGCTGCCCGGCCCGGTCGGGCGGATGGACGGCGACGGCCTCTACTACCACCCGGTGGTCGTGGACGGCGTCCGCCCGGACGACCGGCTGTTCCTGGAGGAGACGTTCGGCCCGATCGTGGGCGTGACGACGTTCTCCACCCTCGACGAGGCGATCGACCTGGCCAACCGGCCGGGATACGGCCTGTCGTCGTCCATCTACACCACCGACCCGAAGGCGGTGTTCCGCTTCCGCGAGGGCGTGTCGGCCGGGATGGTCAGCGTCAACAACTCCACCTCCGGCGCGGAGGCCCATCTGCCGTTCGGCGGGAACGGCAAGTCGGGCAACGGCAGCAGGCAGAGCGGCATGTGGGTGCTCGACCAGTTCACCCGCTGGCAGGCGATGAACTGGGACTACTCGGGCCGCCTGCAGAAGGCCCAGATAGACGTGGCGGAGATCACGCCGGATCTGGGCTTCCGGCTCTGACGCCGGGGGACCGCCGCGCGGCGTTCGACGGCCCGTGGTCCCGAACGCGCGGGCACGCCGCCCAGGTGAACGCATCGGACGGCGTGCCTCGGTCACCGGAGGATCGGCTCCGGCAGCGGGGGTCGCGTCACGTGCCCGGACGTTCCCCGCTCACCCTCAGTCGCCGTGGGGGTCGCAGGGGAAGCTCGCCGCTCCGGCGGCCATCTTGATGCCGCCCAGCAGGTGCTTCAGGAACAGCGGGTCGCTGAAGGACTCCTTGGTGTGGCCCATGCCCGTGTACCAGGAGCGCCCGCCGTCGTACCTGTGGCACCAGGCGATCGGGTGGTCGCCCATGGCGCCGGAGCCGGGGTTGTAGGACGTCTCGTCGAGTTCGGCGAGCACGCGCACTCCGGCGTCCCGGGGGTTGCCGCGGAAGTTGTACCACTCGTCCCAGCGGTTCCAGCGGTTCGGCAGCCCGCGGTTGGACGCCGCGCCCTGGCCCACCATCTTCACCGTGGCGTTCTGCTGCGCCGGATGGTTGCGGAAGTAGGAGCCGACGAGGCCGCCGTACCAGCTCCAGGTGTAGCCCGAGTCGGAGGCGGCGTGCACGCCGGCGAATCCTCCGCCGTTGCGGATGTAGCGCTCGAACGACGCCTTCTGCTCGGGCTGGCTCACCGGGTCGCCGGTGGTGGACAGGAAGACGACGGCCTGGTACTTGGCGAGGTTCGCGTCGGTGAACGCGTTCGCGTCCTCCGTCGCGTCCACCGCGAAGCCGTTCTCCTCGCCGAGCTTCTGGATCGCCGCGACACCGGCGGGGATCGAGTCGTGCCGGAAAGCGGCGGTCTTGGAGAAGACGAGCACGCGGAACGCGGAATCGTCCGCGGGAGCCGCGAGCGCGCTGGTGCCGGCGAAGGCCGGCGCGACGATCGCGGACAGCGCCGCCAGAGCGAGCAGTCGCTTACGTGACATGGTGACAGTCCTCCATCTCGTACGTCACGGAACCACGGGCCCACTGGGGGGTGGTGGGCCCGCGGTTCCGTGACGGAAGGCAGAGGCCAGCACCGCCGAAACGGTCTTCATGGCCTCAAGTGGGCGCCAAATTACCTTCTTTAGTCAACATATGGAAGAAGTTGCAGACAAGTTTCAAGAACTTTCGCTTGCGGTAGGACAAAGTCGTGACCGCATCAGAGCTTCCGCCGGACGGGCCGCTGCGACGCGCTTCACCAGGCCGGGAACACGCCGATCCCCGGCGGGCTGTGGCCCGCCGGGGATCGGATCGGTGACCTACGCCTCCGGCCCTCGGCGGCCGTCGTAGCCGAGCAGCCGCATCGCGACCTCGGGGTCCATGGCGGCCGCGAGCAGCTGGGCCCGGTCCGCCGCCCGGTCCCTGGCCTCCTCGGCCCGCCGCCGCCCCGCCTGATGGGAGCGGACCAGCAGGACCGCGACCGCGATGCCGCCGATCACCGCCACCAGCGCGACGGCCAGCAGCACGGCCGTGCCGGCGGGCACGCCGCCGACCGCGGCCGCCCCTGCGGCTCCCTGCGGCGGGGCGAGGAGCAGCGCCCCCAGCAGCACGAACAGCACCACCGCCACGACGACTCCGACGACCGCCCACAGCGCGCCGTTCGACCGGCGGGCCGACGCGGCGGGCAGCGGGTCGAACAGCGCCCCCGAGGGGAGCGGCGGCGGCGTGCCGTGCCACGGCACGAAGTCCGGCGCCGCCGACTGGGCCGCCGGGGCGTGCCCGTTGCCGCCGGCCATGCCGTTCGGCGGAGGGGCGACCAGCACCGGCGCGGCGCCGCCGGAGGACGCCACGACCGACGCCTCGATCACCCGCGTCCGCGGCAGCGGAAGCTCGACCGGGACCTCGCTGTGCGCCTTGTGGGCCGCCACCGCGGCCGTGTGGTACGCCTCGATCTCCTCGTAGAACTCGTCGGAGGTGTAGACGATGCCGTCGATCAGCGGGCCCATCCTGCCCTCGATGACCGCGACCACGTCGTCGCCGTTGAGCGTCTTGTGCTGTTCCAGCGCGTGCGCGACCGACAGCACCTCGCGGCGGTTTTCCCGCAGCAGCTCGGCCGTCTTCTCCAGCAGCCTGCTGAGGTTGAACTCGATCCGCTCGGGGAGCATGTCGGGCACCATCTCGTCGCGCCGGCCCGCAGGCGTGCCGGTGAAACCGATGCCGCCGCCCCCGGGCTGCGGCTGGGCCGCCTTGCCCTCGCGCAGGCCGAGCTCCTGCAGCGCGGGCAGCGAGGCGACCCCGATGCCCATGCCCCAGTGGGCCTCCATCAGGCCGGTGATCGCGGTCGCGCTCTGCAGGTCGCCGGAGACGCCGGAGGAGTTGTCCTCGCCGAAGAACATCCGCTCCCCCGCCAGCGAGGCGAGCGACACCATGATGTCGGCCTCGTACTCCGACTTCCACCGGGTGAACTGGTCCTCCGGCTTGATGCTGGCCACCATGCCGAGATAGTCGGCGCCCTTCTCGATCGTCGCCAGGTCGATCTCCAGGTGGTGGCGGGTGCGGTAGGCGGCGACCGCGTGGCACGCCTCGTGCACCGCGACCGCGTGCCGTTCGCGCTCGATGTACTCGACGTCCTCGGGCGGCCCGAGCTGCTTGAGCCGCTTGGCCCGCATGACGTCCGACCAGGTGATGGTCTCCCGGCCGTCCCGGATCGCGGTGATCAGCGACTCGTTGACCAGGTCTTTGATCGTCGCACCGGTGGCGTACGGCGTGATCGTCGCGAGCTTGTCGATCTGCTCGCCGGTGAGGTCGTGGCTGACCTTGTCGAAGTAGCCCTTGTAGGTGCGGATCCGGCCCGCCTTCGAGGGGTAGCCGACCTTGTAGATGCGGTCGATGCGGCCGGGCCGCAGCAGCGCCTCGTCCAGGGCCTCGGGCAGGTTGGTGGCCATCATGATGAGGATGCGGTACTTCGGCGGCGGCTTGGGCCGCATGCCGAGCAGCCTGCGCACGTAGCGGTTGACGAAGCCGCGCGGTTTCTTCAGGCCGCTGATCTCGGTGAGCAGCGCCTCCAGCGTGCCCATCCCGCCACCGCCGCCCATGCCCCCGCCGTACATCAGGCGGTTGACGAAGGCGCCGGTGCGCGGCATCCGCGCGGGCTCGGCCTCGGGCGCCGGGCCCGCGGCGTGACGGCCGAGCACGGTGCGGGTGTGCGGGTCGAGGTAGGCGAAGCCGTTGCACCCCGAGTTCACGAACGGCGCGGGCACGGAGCGGCCCCAGCCGCCCGGACCGCCCTGCGCGAGCGCGCCGCGGTTGCCGAGCGAGTCGGCCTCGTCGAAGAAGACGATGACGCCGCCGTACCGCAGGGCCAGTTTGCGCAGCTTGCGGAACAGCGACTTCACCTTGAGGACGCCGACGCCGAAGAACATGTTGATGAACGCGCCCGGGTCCACGAACACGTACGGCTTGCCGGTGGAGCCCGCGACCGCCTCGGCCATCAGCGTCTTGCCGGTGCCGGGCGGACCCCACAGCAGGATGCCGCTGGGCACGTAGCCGCCCCTGGCCTCGATCTCGTCCGGCTTCTCCAGGAAGACGATGTTCTCCTTGACCCGCTCGACGACGTGGTCCTGGCCCCAGACGTCCGAGAAACGCGTCTTGATGTCGTCGGGGTAGTAGACGTCGACGCCGCCCCGCGACAGGAACCAGAAGATCGCCACGAACTGCCCCACGGCGACCACCATGATCAGCATGAGCTGCAGGACCATGGGAAGGAAGCCCCACACGGTGGCCGGTACGGCGAACAGCGCCTCGAGCGGCGAGACCTGCTGCACCTTGCCCAGCACCAGCGCGACGACCGCGATCCAGACGAACCATTTGATCGCGCGGGAGATGCGGTAGCGGTTCCAGTCGCTGAACCTGCGGTGGGTCCAGCGGTTCCAGCCGCCGAAGACCTTCCGGGTCCAGAACCGGTGGTAGCCGGCCGACCGCTCGCTGATCAGGAAGTGGATCTGCCGGAGCACCTCGACGCCCGCCAGCCACAGGACCCAGGAGGCGTTCGCCACCGTACGGACGACCGCGTCGTACAGCGAGATGATCCCGGGGAACGTCGCGATCTCGTTCCACACCAGGACGCCGAACGCGACGGCGAGCAGGATCAGGAACTTGGTCCGGTCCCACATCGGGAGGCGTTTCCTGGTGAGGGGGTCGCGGTCCACCGGACCCGACCCCGGTTCGCGAAGCCCCTCGTGGTGCTTCGGAGGGAGGGCCGTGCTCATGTGAGGGGCTCCTTCACGGATTGATGAGGTGCTTGACCTTGAAGGACTTGACGACGGTGTCGATCTCGGCGGCCCGCTGGCGGTAGCACGCGGGCGAGCAGCGGATCAGGAGAGTGGAGACCGTCGTCCCGTCGGCGGACAGGTAGGCGGTCTCGTCGAAGGTCTGCACCGGGCCCCCCAGCAGCCGGTAGTTGAACACGCTGCGCACCCCGCGCACGCCGTCCGATACGGGCAAGACCTCGTCGGCCAGCAACTCGAAGCCCTTGTAGGCCGTGGCCTCCTCCATCTTCTTGCGCGTCTCCTGCGGCACGGCCACGTAGAGCCCGGCGGAGTTGCGGAGCTGGTTGAGCGACACCGCGTTCTGCGCGTCCTCCGTGAGCTTCTCCACTTTGGCGAAGACGAACGGCTGGTCGTCGGCTCCGGGCGACCCGTGCAGCAGATGCCCCGCTGCCGGCTGCGAGTGGGCGTCGAACGCCGTCGTCCACACCAGCTGTTTCTGCACCTGCGCGGCGGCCGACTCCGTCTCGCCGTAGACCGCCTCGTCGAGCGTCTTCTGGTCGATCTGCCGCCACGACGCCGGGACCTTGAAATAGGTGCCGCCCGAGTCGTCGCGGACGTACGTGTATTCGGGGCCGGCACAGCCGGACAGCAAGGAGGCGGCCATCGCCGCCCCCACGACCGTGCCCACCGCCCCGGCCCTTACCCGCGGTTTTTCCACCAGGGCCCAACCTCCGCTTTTGCGGGTCTACGAGGTAGTAGTGCCCGTTTTCCACCTGTACATCTCACGGTAAGTCGGCGACGCGCCATAAAACTAGACCGAATCTTTTCCGAATTCTGATTCCTCTCGTTACATGGAGGTAACGCGACTGCCGGTCGCCCGCGGCACCGGACCGGCGGCGGCGACGGACTCCTGCTTTCTGGCGATACCCAGCGGACGACCACCGGAAGCGCACGCGGCACGTCGAACAGCCGTGCCGGATGGGCCGACGATGTAACGCCTGACTGCCTCGAACACGACAACTTGATGCATGACGTCAGGAATCGCCGTGGGAGGGGCTGGAGGACATGAAGCAGGTCTACGAAGAGGACGGCACCGGCGAGGGGCCGGACGGCTTCTTCGGTTCGACGGCGGAGCGCATGTTCTCCGAGGTGTGGTCCCGGCAGGTCCTCACGGTCAGGGAACGGCGGTTGCTGCTGCTCGGCCTGCTCGTCGGCCAGGACATGGACGACATGCTCGCACTGCATCTCGACACCGCCCTGCGCTCGGGCGAACTGACCCCGGCCGAGCTGCGCGAGACGGTCGTGTTCCTCACCCTGTACGCCGGGTGGCCCCGCGCCGCCCGCCTGAGCGCGCAGGTCGAGGAGCTGATCAGCCGCACCGCCGAGCTGTGACCCCGCTACGGAGCCGGACGAGTCGACCCGTGCGGTGGGTACGCTGCCGTCATGCCCACCGCACTCATCACCGGCGCGACCGCCGGCATCGGCGCCGCCTTCGCGCGCCGTCTGGCCGCCGACGGCTTCTCCCTGGTCCTGCTGGCCCGCGACGAGGAGCGGCTCGCCGCCTCCGCCGAGGCCCTGCACAAGCGGTACGGCGTGCCGGTCGAGCCGCTGCGCGCCGATCTCACCACCGAGGAGGGCATGACGGCGGCCGAGGAGCGGCTGCGCTCCGGGATCGACCTGCTGGTCAACAACGCCGGGTTCGGACACCACGGCGGCTTCCTGGACACTCCCGTGGAGGACGAGGTCCGGATGCTGCGGCTGCACTGCGAGGCGGTGCTGCGGCTGACCCGGGCGGCCCTGCCGTACATGATCTCCAAGGGGCGGGGCGGGGTCGTCAACGTGGCCTCGGTCGCGGCGTTCCTGCCTGGCGGCACCTACAGCGCTTCCAAGGCATGGGTGGTGAACTACAGCGCCTCGGCGGCCAACACGGTCGCCCGGCACGGCGTGCGGGTGATGGCGCTGTGCCCGGGATTCGTGCGGACCGAGTTCCACGACCGGGCCGAGCTCGACATGTCCGGCCTGCCGCGCTTCGCGTGGCTGTCGGCCGACCGCGTCGCCGCCGGCGCCATGCGCGACCTGGCCCGCGGGGCCTGGGTGAGCGTCCCGTCGGCCCGCTACAAGGCGGTCGCGGCGCTGGCCAGGCTCCTGCCGCTCAACCTGGTCGGCCGCATGGCGAAGTTGCGCTATCGCTGACTCACAGGCGCTCGACGTTCGGCCCGCGGCAGCGGCCCCGGGTGTCGAAGACGAACCGGCTCGCCCGCTGGACCAGGTCGTAGTCGTAGCAGTCCTGCCCGCCGAGCACGACGACCGCGTCCGCCCGCGCCAGCTCGGCGGCGTCCGGCTCGACGACCTCGACCCCGGCCGGTACGACGAGGTCGTGGGCGCCCCAGTCCGCGGCCCGGGGGTCGGCGGCCCGCACCCGGGCGCCCAGCCGGCACAGCGTCTTGGCGACCTCGACCGGCGACAGCCCGAGCAGCAGGATCCGGCTGCCCCTGATCGAGCGGCACCTGCGGTTGAGCGCGAGACACAGCCGGTCCACGACCTGGGCCGGCATGTGCGCGTTGACGTCGTTGGCCGCCTCCACCAGGCGGAAGGTCCGTCCCACCCCGCGCCGGATCCCCCACGGCAGGTACGCCATGTCGAGCGGCAGGCAGGGGTCCTCACCTCCGGGGCCGGGCGTCGCGGCGGCATGCGCGAAGGGCGTGGTGGCGGAGGCCTCGACCGCCTCCCACACGTCGACGCCGAGGTGAGCGGCGAAGATCGACAGCTCGTTCGCCAGGGCCGCGTCGACGTGCGCGCGGGCGCTCTCCAGCAGGGCGCACAGCTCGGACACCCGGGGCGAGGAGACCGGGACGGTCTCCCGCACCAGCCGGCCGTAGAAGTCCGTCACCGCCCGCAGCGAGGCGGCGTCGATGCCCGAGACGACCTTGGGCGTGTTGCCGAGCCGCCAGCGCGGGTTGCCCGGCGCGGCCCGGTGCGGGCTGTGGCCGAGGTGGAAGTCGTCCCCCGCGCACAGCCCCGATCCGTGTTCGAGCAGGGGCCGTACGAACTCCTCCGTGGTGCCGGGGTAGGCGACGCCCTCCAGCACCACCGTCGCCCCCGGCCGCAGGAACGGGGCCACCCGGCCGGCGGCCGCGCCGAGCGGGCCGAGGTCGGGGGCGCCGTTCCGCATCCGCACGGGCGAGGTGAGCACACAGACGTCGAAGCCGGACGCGTCGGCCGCGTCGGTGCCGGCCGCGTACCGGCCGGAGGCGTGCGCGGCGGCCAGCGCGCCCGCGCCGACTCCCTCGACGCAGGGCTCCCCCGCGTTCAGCCGCTTGACCCGCCACTCGTCCTCGTCGAGGCCGACGACGCGGAACCCGGCCTCCACGGCACGCATCGCCAGGGGCAGCCCGGCGCCGTCCTGGCCCACGACCACCAGCTTCTCCGCCACGCTACGACTGTAGGAGCGACCCCGCCGTCATCCCGGAATTGGCGGACGGGACCGCTTTAAGGCTTGGGTACGGATAGGGAAAAGTCTCTTCCGGCGGCGTCCGGGCACCCCGTCGGGGGTGGGACCAGGGGCTAGCTTCTCCACATGATCAGGGAGGAGCCAGCATGAAACCGGACGACCGGATTCGTGTCATGGAGATAATCGCCCGGATGAACGTGAGCGGTCCCGCCACCCAGGTCACCGGGCTGTGCGAGCGGCTCAGCGCGGTGGAGTTCGACCACCGTCTGTACACCGGATACGTCGACGGCGGCGAAGGCGACCACCTGCAGCTTCGCGACGTGACGATCCCGGTCCACCGGGTGCCGGGCCTCGGCCGCGCGATCAAGCCGGCCGACGACTACCGGGCTCTGTTCCGGCTGGCCAACGCGATGCGCGAGTTCAGGCCGCACATCGTGCACACCAGGACCACCAAGGCGGGCACGCTCGGCCGCCTCGCGGTGCGGCTGTCGGGTGTCGGCGCGGCACGGGTGCACAGCTACCACGGCCACCTCCTCGACGGGCAGTTGTCCCGTCCCCGGCGGGCCGTCTACCTCCGTATCGAGCGCCGGCTGGCAAAAATGACCGACCGTCTCGTCACGGTCGGCGCCCGGGTGCGCGACGACCTCCTCGCCGCCGGTGTCGGCCGGCCCGAGCAGTACGTCGTGATCCCGCCCGGCGCCGGACTCGGCCCGCTTCCCGAGCGCGCGCAGGCCCGCGCCGCGCTGGGCGTCCCGCTCGACGCGCCGGTCGTGGCGTACGTGGGGCGGCTGAAGAAGGCCAAGCGGCCCGACCGGCTCGCGGAGGTGGCCAGGGCGGTCCTCGCCCGGCTGCCCGGCGCCCGGTTCCTCGTCTGCGGCAGCGGCGAACTGAAGGAGGAGGTGGAGCGGGCCGTCATGCCGATGTGGGACTCCTTCCGGCTGCTCGGGTGGCGCCGGGACGTCGAGACCGTGTACGCCGCGTCCGACGTGGTGCTGCTCACCTCCGACAGTGAGGGCACGCCGCTCGCGCTCGTGGAGGCCGGCATGGCGGGCCTGCCGGTGGTGGCCACCCGGGTCGGCAGCGTCCCCGAGGTCGTCATGGACCGCCGCACCGGGTTCCTGACCGAACCCGACGCGGACGAGATGGCCGACCACGTCGTACGGCTGCTCGTGGATCCCGGCCTGGCGCGGCGGATGGGCGAGTCGGCCCGCGCGTGGACCGCGCGCGCTTTCTGCGTGGACCGGCTGGTGGCCGACACCGAGGCCCTCTACCGCGCGCTGCGCGGCGCGACGCGGTCGGAGGTGGGGAGCCTTTGACGCCCGTTCCCGCACCGACGTCCATTCCAGCACTGGCATCCATTCCGGCACTGACATCCATTCCAGCACTGGCGTCCATTCCGGCACCGACGTCCATTCCAGCACTGGCGCCCGTGCTCGCGGGAGCCGCCGCCTGCCTGCTCGCCACCGTGGGGCTGCGCCCGGTCCGCCGTACGGTCCCCTACCTGGGCGGGGTGACGCTGGCGGCGGCCACGGCGGGCGCCGCGACGGCGGTCCTCGGCCTGCCGGACCGGCGGGTGAGCGCGGTCCTGCTGGCCGCCGCGGCGGTGGCGCTGCTCGGCCTCATCGCGGACGTCGGCAGCCTGCCACTCGCCACCCGGCTCATCGTGGAGTCGGTGGCGGCGGGCGGGGTCGTGCTGTGCGGCGTGCAGGTGACGCTGACGGGCGACTGGCTCGACGGGCCGGTCAGCGTCATGTGGATCGTCGCGATGACCAACGCGTACGGGCTGCTCGACCGGCTCGGCGGCGCACTGGCCGCGGTCGCCGCCGTCACCGGCGCGTTCCTCGCCGGGACGGCGCTCGTGCTGGGCGACCCGTTCCTCGCGGTGCTCGCGGCCGCCCCGGCCGGGGCGTTCCTCGGCGCCCTCCCGTACGGCAGGGCGCGGGGCAGAGTCCGGCTCGGGCCGTCCGGCTCGCTGTTCGCCGGGTTCGTCCTGACCTGCGCGGCCGCCGCGCTGACGGCCGGGCGGGGCACCGCCGTGATCGCGGCCGGGCTGCTGCTGCCGGCGCTGGCGGCCGTGGTGGGGGCCGGGGCGTACGCCGCCCGCCGGCCGCGGCGGTCCGGGCAGGCCCGGAAGGCCGCGCCCGCCCTGTGCGGCGTCTCGGCCGGCACCGGGACGGCCGGGCTCGCGGTCGCGCTCGGCTGGGTGCCCGCGGGGGCCGCGGCCGCGGTCACCGCCGCGACGGCCGCCGCGTTCCTCTCCCATGCGTGCCTGCGGCGCGGCCGCTTCCACGCGTTCCACACGCGCCGCCTCCGGGGCGACGGCTTCCCCGCGCGCTACCGGCGCGACGAGGTCATGCGCGGAAGGCCGGTGGGGGCCTCCGCCGGGGCGCCGTCCGGTGACGAACGACAGCGCGGGCGCGTACCGCGCCCGCGCTCCGCCGGAAATCCCCCGCCGCCCTACGTACGCCGGGGGTGACCGGGATCAGCGGCCGATGTTGGCCTCGTGGCCGATGGACAGGCCCGAGTCGACGTCGAAGAAGTGCAGGTTGTGCGTGTCGACGACCAGCTCGATCTCCTGGCCGGGACGGACGTGGCTGCGGGCGTTGACACGCGCGGTCCACAGCGACTTGTCGCCGGCCAGCGGCAGCGTCGTCTCCTCGTCGTCCCCGTCGTGGGCGGCGGCCACGGTGTCCTTGTGCTCGACCGGCGGGGCGTCGATCGTGAACAGGACGTTGATCTCCGAGCCCAGCTCCTCGGTGACGTTGGCGCGGACCGGGATGCGCACCCACCCGGCGCTGTTGCCGCTGGCCGAACCGGCGTCCTCGAAGTCGGAGGGCCGGATGCCGAGGATGATCTTGCGGCCGATGTAGCGGTCGAGGCCCGGCTTCTCCGCGAAGGTCGAGTCCGGGACGGGGAGGCGGTAGCCGGCGAACGCCACGGCCGCGCCGCCGTTGTCGCGGATCAGCTCGGCGTAGGTGAAGTTCATGGCCGGGGAGCCCATGAAGCCGGCGACGAACAGGTTGACCGGGTCGTCGAACAGGTTCTGCGGGGTGTCCACCTGCTGGAGGACGCCGTCGCGCAGGACGCAGACGCGGTCGCCGAGGGTCATGGCCTCGACCTGGTCGTGGGTGACGTACACGGTGGTGACGCCGAGGCGCTCGTGGAGCTGGTTCAGCGAGGCGCGCATCGAGACGCGGAGCTTGGCGTCCAGGTTGGACAGCGGCTCGTCCATGAGGAAGGCCTGGGGCTCGCGGACGATGGCGCGGCCCATCGCGACACGCTGGCGCTGACCACCGGACAGGGCGGCCGGCTTGCGCTTGAGGTACT
>NZ_JABBXA010000039.1 GCF_014161445.1 Microbispora sp. H13382 | reverse complement strand
CAGACAAAATCTTGATAAGCGTGGACTTCCCGGCACCGTTCTGGCCGAGCAGGCAGTGCACTTCCCCGGCCCTGACCTCAAGGTCCACGCCGTCCAGCGCACGCACGCCGGGGAACTGCTTGACGATCCCCCTCATCTGAAGCAGGGGGTGTTCGTCTCCCATGGGGATCTCCCAACGATGTCAGTTGCCGGAATAGACGTGGTCGGAGTAGACGTGATCGCTGATCAGGCGGGTGGCGCCGATGACACCCGCGGTGTCGCCCAGTTCGGACAGCACGATCGGCAGATTTCCGGTGGCGAGCGGCAGCGACCGGCGATAGACGACGCTTCTGATCTCCGCGAGCAGCACGTGGCCGAGCTTGGCCACGCCACCTGCGATGATCACAAGACCGGGGTTGAAGAAGCTCACCAGGCTCGCCAGGACCTGTCCCACCCGGCGCCCGCCGTCGCGGATCAGCCCGATCGCGCCCGCGTCGCCCTGCGCCGCCGCGGCGGCGACGTCCTCGGCCGTCAGCGTGCCCGCGACCGCGAGCCGCTCGGCCAGGTACGGCGAGCCGCCCGAGCGCGCCACCGCGACGGCCTCCCGCGCCAGCGCGGCGCCGCCGAAGTACGCCTCCAGACACCCGGAGTTGCCGCAGGAACAGACCGGCCCGAGGTCGTCCACCCGGATGTGGCCGATGTCGCCGGCGCTGCCGGACACACCGCGGTAGATCTTCCCGCCCACCACGATGCCGCAGCCGATACCGGTGCCGATCTTGACGAGCAGGAAGTCCTCGACGTGCCGTGCGAGGCCCGCGTGCAGCTCCCCGAGGGCCATGATGTTGACGTCGTTGTCGACCACCGTGGGGCAGCACAGTGCCTGCCCGACCGTCTCCCTGACCGGGTAGCGGTCCCAGCCCGGCATGATCGGCGGCACCACCGGAACGCCTTCGGCGAAGCTCACCGGCCCGGGGACGCCGATGCCGGCGCCGCTGAGATCGGTGAACAGCCCGTCTCTGCTCAGCTTGCCGAGCAGTTCGATGGCCCGGTCCAGCACGACGCCGGGTCCCTCTTTGATGTCACAGGGTTCGCTCAGGTGACCGAGCACCTGGAGCTCGCCGTTGGTGACCGCGACGTCGATCGAGGTGGCACCGATGTCGATCCCGGCGAACCGGATGTCACGCGCGATCCGTACGCGGCCCGAGCGCCTGCCGCCGCGCGAGGCGGCCAGCCCGTCGGGCTCGGCGAGCCCGAGCTCGATCAGCCGGTCCAGCTCGACGTTGAGCTTCGACCGGGACAGGTCCACCACGTCGCCGAGTTCGGCGCGGGAACGCCCGCCGTCCCTCAGCAATCGCAGGAGCGCGGCCTGGTGCGCGTTCTCCGGCCTGATGGTCGTCCTCTTCACCTACGCCTCCGCGTCCCAGTGATTGGCTGGAAACGTACCCCTTTTCTGCTGATCTGGGAAGACCTTTTATCGATCCGATGCAACCTTTCGCTGGAATCAGCAAAAGTCGCCTCCGACGTACGGGGTAGAAGAGCAGGAGGACCGTTGGAGGGCGCATGCTGGGGTTGCCGGACGAGGTGCGCGGCTGCCTGTTCGACATGGACGGGGTGCTCACGCGCACGGCGCGGGTCCACGCTGCGGCGTGGAAGGAGATGTTCGACGAGTATCTGCGCGAGCGGGCGGCCGACAGCGGCACGCCGTTCGTGCCCTTCGACGAGACCGGCGACTACGAGCGGTACGTCGACGGCAGAAAACGCCTGGACGGCACCCGGGGGTTCCTGCGGGCCAGAGACATCGACCTGCCCGAGGGCAAGCCGGACGACCCGCCGGGCATGCCCACGGTCAACGGCCTGAGCAACCGCAAGAACGAACTGGTCCAGGCGATCCTCGACCGGCAGGGCGTGGAGGTCTTCGAGGGGTCGGTGCGCTACCTGCGGGCCGTCCGCGACGCCGGGCTGCGCCGCGCGGTGGTCTCCAGCAGCGCCAACACCGCGCGCGTGCTCGCCGCGGCCGGGCTGGACGACATGTTCGACGCGCGGATCGACGGCGAGGTGGCCAGGCGGCGCGGCCTGGCCGGCAAGCCCGCCCCCGACATGTTCCTCGCCGCCGCCGAGGCCCTCGGGCTCGCCCCGGCCGAGGCCGCGGTGTTCGAGGACGCGCTGGCGGGGGTCGCCGCCGGGCGCGCGGGCGGCTTCGCCGTCGTGGTGGGCGTGGACCGCGGGCATCAGGCCGGTGCCCTGCGGGACAACGGCGCCGACGTGGTGGTGACGGACCTCTCCGACCTGCTGGACGAGAAATGATCAAACATCCCGCCTTCGTGGTCGAGCCGTGGTCGGTGCGGGAGTGCCACCTGCACACCGACGTGCTCGCCCAGACCGAGTCGGTCTTCGCCCTGTCGAACGGGCACATCGGGCTGCGCGGCAACCTCGACGAGGGCGAGCCGTACGGGCTGCCCGGCACCTACCTCAACTCCTTCTACGAACTGCGCCCGATGCCGTACGCCGAGGCGGGCTACGGCTACCCCGAGTCCGGGCAGACGGTCGTCAACGTCACCAACGGCAAACTGATCCGGCTGCTGGTGGACGACGAACCGTTCGACGTCCGGTACGGCACGCTGCACTCACACGAACGAGTCCTCGACCTGCGGGCGGGGACGCTCACCCGGAAGGTGTGCTGGAGCTCCCCCACCGGGGCGGAAGTGCGGGTCACCTCGACCCGGCTCGTGTCGTTCACCCACCGGGCCGTGGCCGCGATCCGCTACGAGGTGGAGCCCGTGGACCAGGCGCTCAGCGTGGTCGTCCAGTCGGAACTGGTGGCCAACGAGACCGTGCCGCCGCCGACCACCGACCCCCGCGCCGCCGCCGCGCTGGAGGCGCCGCTCGTCCTGGAGGAGAACGTCACCGCGCGCAACGGCGTGTGCGTCATGGTCCACTCCACGAGGGCCAGCCGGCTGCGGGTCGCGGCGGGCATGCGCCACGAGATCGACGGCCCGGACGGCACCCACGCGGAGTGCGACGGCGGCGGCAACGTCAGCCGGGTGACGGTCGCCACCCGGTTGAAACCCGGCGAGCGGCTGCGGCTGGACAAGTTCTTCGCCTACGGCTGGTCGGCCAAGCGGTCCAGGCCCGCGATGCACGACCAGGTCGTGGCGGCGCTGGCGGCGGCCCGGCTCACCGGGTGGGACGGGCTGTGCGACGAGCAGCGCGCCTTCCTCGACGACTTCTGGGCGGGCGCGGACGTCGAGGTGGAGGGCGACGCCGAGGTGCAGCAGGCCGTGCGCTTCGGGCTGTTCCACCTGCTCCAGGCGGGTGCCCGGCTGGAGCGGCGGCCCATCCCCGGCAAGGGCCTGACCGGGTCGGGCTACGACGGCCACGCGTTCTGGGACACCGAGAGCTTCGTGCTGCCGGTGGCCATCTACACCTATCCCCGGGCCGCCGCCGACGCCCTGATGTGGCGGCAGTCGATCCTCCCCCTCGCACAGGCGCGCGCCGAACAGCTCGGGCTGCGCGGGGCCGCCTTCCCCTGGCGGACGATCAACGGCGAGGAGTGCTCGGGATACTGGCCCGCGGGCACGGCGGCCTTCCACGTCAACGCCGACATCGCCGCCGCGGTCACGCGGTACGTCGACGCGACCGAGGACACCGGCTTCGAGCGGGACATCGGCCTGCCGCTGCTCGTCGCGACCGCCCGGCTGTGGTGCGCGCTCGGCCACCACGACGCCGAAGGCCGCTACCGCATCGACGGCGTGACCGGCCCCGACGAGTACAGCGCCGTCGCGGACAACAACGTCTACACGAACCTCATGGCGCAGCGGAACCTGCGGGCCGCCGCCGCCGTGGCCGTACGTCACCTCGACCGCGCGCAGCAGCTCGGGGTCACGCTGGAGGAGACGGCGACGTGGCGCGACGCCGCCGCGGCCATGTACCTGCCGTACGACGAACGGCTGGGGGTCCACGAGCAGAGCGAGGGGTTCACCGGGCACGCGGTGTGGGACTTCGCGGGCACCCGGCCCGATCAGTATCCGCTGCTGCTCCACTTCCCCTACTTCGACCTGTACCGCAAGCAGGTCGTCAAGCAGGCCGACCTCGTGCTGGCCATGCACCTGTGCGGCGAGGCGTTCACCCCCGAGCAGAAGGCGCGTGACTTCGCCTACTACGAGGCGCTCACCGTCAGGGACTCCTCGCTGTCGGCCGCCACCCAGGCCGTGCTCGCCGCCGAGGTGGGGCAGCTCGACCTCGCCTACGCCTACCTCGGCGAGGCCGCGCTGATGGACCTGCGCGACCTGGAGCACAACACGCGCGACGGGGTCCACATGGCCTCGCTCGCCGGGGCGTGGATCGCGCTGGTGGCGGGGTTCGGCGGCATGCGGGCACGCGAGGGGCGCGTCCGCTTCGCCCCCCGCCTGCCCTCGGGCATCACCCGGCTCACCTTCCGCGTCCGCTACCGGGGCCGGCTGCTGCGGGTCGACGTCACGCCGGACGGCACGACGTACCGGCTGCTGCACGGCACCCCCCTCACGCTGACGCACCACGGTGAGGAGCTTACGCTCGGCGCGCAGCCGCAGGCCCGGCGCAACCCGGCGCCGCCGTTTCCCGGCCTGCGGGTCAGGCAGCCCCCCGGCCGCGCGCCCGTTCCGCGACGACCCGGGGACCTGTCCATCGACCTCGCCTGCCCGCCGGAGCAGCCGGGCGAGGAGCTCTGAGGTCAGAGCATGGCCTGCAGGGAGGCGCCGGCCTGCTCGCCCAGTTTGGTCGGCAGATAGGGCTGCTCGGCCATGACGGCCTCCCAGTTGTCGCGGAGCGCCTCGACGGTGAGGTCGTCGGTCCGCCAGCCCGGCCCCTCGGCCACGAAAACCCGGGCGACCCGGCCCGCGCCGACCGAGAACACCTCGCCGCTGGTCTCGCAGCTCTCGTGGGCCAGGTAGGCCACCAGCGGGCTGACCCGCTCGGGGGTGAACTTCTCCTCGAACTCCGCGGGCAGCAGCGACTCGGTCATCCGCGTCCACGCCACGGGGGCGATCGCGTTGGCCTTGATGTTCGCCCGCGCCCCCTCTATGCCGAGCGTCTTGGTGAGGCCCACCAGGCCCATCTTGGCCGTCGAGTAGTTGGCCTGGCCGAAGTTGCCGAACAGCCCGGCCGGCGAGGAGGTGTTCACGATCCGCCCGTACGCCTGCTCCTTCATGTGCGGGAACGCCGCCCGGCTGACCAGGAACGACCCGCGCACGTGCACGGCGATCACCGCGTCGAACTCCTCGACCGTCATCTTCCCGAACGACCGGTCGCGCAGGATGCCGGCGTTGTTGACGACGACGTCCACGCGGCCGAACGCGTCGAGAGCCGTCCGCACGATCGCCTCCGCGCCCTCCGGCGTGGCGACGTTGTCGGTGCTGGCCACCGCCTCGCCGCCGTTCTTCCCGATGAGCTCGGCGACCTCCGCCGCCGGGCCCGTGGACGCGCCGGAGCCGTCGAGGGCGCCGCCCAGGTCGTTGACGACGACCTTCGCCCCCCGCTGGGCGAGCAGCAGCGCGTGCGACCGGCCGAGACCGTGCCCGGCTCCGGTGACGATCGCCACTCTCCCGTCGAACCTGAGCTCGGACCCCTCAGACATGGCGCCACCCTTCCTCGCAGGACCAGAAGAGAACATCGTTCTAGTTCTTCCAGAACGATATCCTCAACCGCTCAGCCGGAGAAAGCCGCCTTGACGGAGCGTCAGGCGGAGGGGCCGTACCAGAGGTCGGGCTCGCCGGGCACGCGGGTGACCATCCCCCGCTGCTCCAGCCACACCAGGTGGGCGAGCGTCTCGTTGTTGGCCGCCCGCCGCATGTACGCGGGGATCTCCTCCCAGCCGCGCGACCAGGTGAGCCGGGTGGCGATGTCCCAGCAGGTGGAGCCGTCCCCCTCGGCCACGACGCGGCGCACCTCGGCCAGCCGCTCCTCGTGGTGCGCGATCACGTAGTCCACCCGGTCGGCCAGCTCCAGGAAGCGGTACTCGTGGGCGGGCAGCACCTCCTCGACGTCGAGCTTGCCCACCGCCCGCAGCGCGTCGAGGTAGTCGGCCAGCGGGTTGGCCGTCGACTGCGGATGCACGGCGACCATCGACGTGATCCGGGCGAGCACGTGGTCGCCGGAGAACAGCAGCCTGCGCTCCGGCTCGGCGAAGCACAGGTGACCGGGCGAGTGGCCCGGGGTCCACACCGCCCGCAGGTCCCAGCCGGGCAGGTCGAGCCGGTCTCCGTCCTCGATGAGCCGGTCGGGCGTCGCCATCGTGACGAACTGGCGCAGCATGACCGACGCCCCGGCAAGCTCCTCGGCCGTCAGGTCCGGCACGCCGCACCTCAGCAGGAGGGCGCGTTCCCGATGTACGAGCGACTCGATCGCCGACTCGTCATAGCGGTCGTGCACGATGCGGGCGTCGGCCGGGTGCAGCCCGATCCAGGCGCCGGAGACCTCCCGGATCCGCCCGGCCAGGCCGTAGTGGTCCGGGTGGATGTGCGTGACCAGCACGGCCTTCACGTCGGTGATCTCGTACCCGGCCGTGGCGAGCCCCGCGACGAGCGCGGCGTACGCCTCTTCGGTGTTCCATCCGGCGTCGATGATCACTACCCCGTCGGGGACCTCCAGGGCGTAGACCAGCACGTAGCGCAGCGGGTTGATCGGGATCGGGACGGGGATCGACCACAGCCCCGGCCGCACCCGCTCGACCTCGGGCAGTCCCCCGCCCAGCCACGCCGCGCGCTGCGCCTCGTTCGCCGCGGTCACACTCACCTTGTTCATCGGCTCCCCGCCCCTCTCGCAGCCCTGCCCGCTCGATTGTGCCGTCTTACCGAATCTGGTTCTACCGGAGGTACCTCAGGCCGAGACATGCGACCGCATCTCCGGTTCGGAGCACAATCTGCGGCTCTGGCCGTACTTCGACGGCCCGGCTTATCGCCTCGCGATCGACCGTGCGGGTATTCTGCGAGATCCAGCCTGAGAGTCGGTGTAGGACGGGGTGTCAGGCGGAATGTTGCTGAGTTTCCGCACAGCCAACCATCGGTCGCTGCGTGAGGAGCAGCATCTACTCCTCACGCCCGCGTATGACGGGCAGGACACCCCCGACGCCGAGTGGCCGGCCGTCCCGGTCGCGGCGATCTTCGGGCCGAACGCCTCCGGCAAGTCCAACGTGCTTGATGCGATCAGGTACATGTCGTACGTCGTCAGATGGTCCTTCCGGGAGAACGAGCCAGGGGCAGGGCTGCGACGAAACCCCTTCGCGCTCAACAGTGATGAACCGTCCACCTATGTGGTGGATCTCTCTATTGATGGGGTTCGATACACATACGGATTCGCAGTTGACGATCTCGCCGTAGTAGATGAGTGGCTCTACAGCTACCCACGCAAGAGGGAACGTAAGATATTCGAGCGTAGCGGCGATACGTTCACCTATGGAGTGAATACTCCCGATTCCGTCAAGGGGTTGGCGGAACTCGTGGAGCCCAACGTTCTTCTTCTGTCCGTGGGTGCGCGTGCACGCCAGGAGACGCTGCGACCCGTTTACGGCTGGTTCGCCGCTCAAGGCTTTCGCTCACCGTCCGCCATCATGAACACGGAGACGCTCCTGGGCAGGCTGGGAAGTATGGAAATCCCCGAGCTTCAAGCGCGCATAGCCGACCTCATGCGCGCCGCGGACACGGGAATCACCGACTTCGAGGTCGTCGAGGAGACCGACGAGGAGCTGGCCGTACGGGCCGCGAGAAGGCCAAGGGTTAGGGGGGAATACATGCCATCGCGCCGGACAAGGCTCTTGTTCCGGCATATGTGCGGCGCGGGCGAGTTCACGCTCCCCCTGCAGCAGGAGTCCGAGGGAACCCAGCAGATGTTCCACCTCGCGGTCTCGGTGCTTCCCGTCCTGCAGCATGGAGGCGTTCTCGTGGCGGACGAGCTGGACGCGAGCCTGCACACCTACCTCAGCGCCAAGCTGATCCAACTGTTCCAGGATCCGGTCACCAACCCGCGCGGCGCCCAGCTCGTCTTCGCCAGCCACGACTCCGCGCTACTGGGGCGGATTCAAGGTAGAGACGTGCTCAAGCGTGACCAGATCTGGTTCACCGAGAAGGGAGAGGACGGCGGCACTCAGCTGTTCCCACTGACCGATTTCAAGCCGCGCAAGGAGGACAACAGAGAGCGCCGCTATCTGACGGGTCGCTACGGCGCCGTTCCGAATATGGACGACGAACTATTCACGGCGGCGCTTGCCACACGTGTAGATTCGGCCCATGTCCCCCCGGCAGCCCAAGATCGGCAATAGCCGCAAAGGTGGCTCATCAATAGCGAGGCGGTCGCTCCTTGAACGACGGCCTTCCGGCACGCGAGCCCAAAAGAAGCGTTTCCTTATCCTTTGTGAGGGCGAAACCGAGGAACGTTACTTTCAAGGCATGCGTACCCGTGGCGGTCCGGTGCTCGACGTGATCAATCCCAGGGTCGACCACGTCAACGTAGTCGTGGAGGCCCATCGACGTCGATGTCTGGACGATTACGACGACGGCGACGAGGTCTGGTGCGTCCTCGACACCGAACTCGACCGCGGGCTCGCTGATCGGATCCTGGCCAAGGCGGGCGGCGCGATTCGCCTCGCGCTCTCGACTCCATGTTTTGACTTCTGGCTTCTGCTGCATCGAGAGGACCGCCGCGCTCCCTTTCAGACGGCGGGTGACGTCGAGAAGGCACTGAAGCGGGCGCTGCCGGGATGGAGTAAGGGGAGTACGAAGTTCGCGGACTTCCGGGACGGTGTCGACGATGCCTGCCGACGGGCCAGGGCCGTTGCCTCCGAGAAGAAGGACCACATGCGGAACCCGTCGACATCGGTGTGGAGGCTCGTGGAAGCCATCCGCGGATCCGCCGGCGGAGGACGATGATCCGCGAGGTTCCCGGCGGCCGTGGTGACCGCGTGCTCTACCGGAGGTGCCTCAGGATGGGACCGGCGGGGAGGCGTACGTACAGGAGGGCGGAGGCGAGGACGACCACGGCGGTGAGGGCCCAGACGGGGCCGGCGCCGGCGATCCCCGCCAGCGGCACCAGGCAGAGCGAGGAGAGCATGCCGCCGAACTGGAGCTGCAGGGAGTCCACCGACATCACGGTCGCCCGGCGGTCCGCGGCCACCCGCCGGTGGACCAGTTCGGTCCTGAGCAGGGAAGCGACCGCGAGCGCGGTGAACAGCACGACGTAGGCGGCCGCCGCGGCGGCGATCGCGGCCCAGCCGCGCAGCACCACCGAGGCGGCCAGCGCGGCGACCGCCGCCGCCACCACGACGGTGGCGAGCACCGCCGCCCGGACGGAGCCGCGGGCCAGCCGGGCCGCCACCGGCGCGAGCGAGCTGCCGAGCGCGTTGGCGGCGAACCCGGCGAAGGTCACGAAGGCGTAGGCGGCGCCGCCCGTCTCGGCCCGCCCGGTGATCTCCGCGAGCCGGCCGGGGGTCAGCATCTCGATCGTGTTGAGCATCACGCCGCCCGCCGCGGCCACCAGCAGCAGCCGGCCGAGACCGCGGTCGGTCAGCCCGATCCGCACTCCGCCCGCGATCGTGACCGGCACGTCGCGGACCGCCGCGGTCAGCCGGGCCGCCCGGCCCGGCCCCCGCGCCGTACGGCTCGGCTCGCGCATCAGCACGAGCACGGCCACGAGGAGGACGACCGCGGCCCCCGCCGCCGCCCAGACCGGCGCGGCCAGCGGATCCCGGCGTACGGCCAGCGGGAGCAGGCCCCCGGCGAGCGTGCCGAGCGCCAGGGCGGCCGAGCCCGCGACGTTGCCCGCCGCCAGCGCGGGCTTGAGGTCGGCGTCCGGGCCGTGCCGCTCGTGCAGCGTGTCGACGTACCACGCCTGCGCCGGTCCGCTGGACAACGCGCGGGAGACGCCCTTGAGCACGGACGCGACCAGGAACGCCCAGGCGGAGTGCGCCAGCGCCATCACGGCCAGCGCCGCCACGCCGACGACGGCCGAGGCGGCGAGCACCGCCCGCCTGCCGAGCACGTCGGCGAGCCCGCCGGTCGGCAGCTCCAGGACGACGACGGTGACCGAGTAGGCCGCCGTGACGAGGCCGATCTCGGCGATGTCCAGCCCGCGCCCGGCCATCAGCAACACCATCGGCGCCAGCATCAGGCCGGTCGGCAGCCAGGTGAGGAACTCGATCGCGGCGTACCGCCCGTGCTCACGCATGTCCGGCCGCCGGGTCGTCCCGGCGCGGATGGGCCGCCAGCAGCACCGCGACCGTGCGCGCGTCGGGGTCGTCCCGGTCCCGCTCGGCGGCCTCCAGGAACATGGCCGACACCCGCTCGTACAGGGCCGTCACCGTCGCCGGCGAGAGCCGCACCACCAGATCGGACATGCCGGCGGCCTCGACCCACGCCTCGCTCCACAGGTCACGCTCGCGCTCGAAGTTCTCCACGTCGGCGGTGAGCTTCTCGAGCTGGCGCCGCCGCAGGAACGCGGCGGCCTCCCGGCCCTCGGCGGTCGCGGCCATCTCCACGTCGCTCCAGGAGGTGAAGCGGTGGATCGCGCGCCACCGGCGCTCACGCCGGTCACGCCTGCCGGGATCCTGCTCCACGAAGCCGTATCGGGCGAGCTGACGCAGGTGATAGCTGGTGGAGCCGGAGCTCTCGCCGAGGCGCCCGGCCAGCTCGGTCGCGGTCGCCGGGCCGTTCGTGCGCAGCTCCCCCAGCAGCCGCACCCGCAGCGGGTGGGCGACCGCCTTCAGGGTCCGGGAATCGCGGACGTGGAAGACCTCCTGATCCATATCGCGGACACTACTTCGCAAAGGAACTTTTGCAAAGATATCTCTGCGAAAATGAAAGTTTCAGCTGTACGGCCCCGCAATGGCCGGTCAACGGCGTCTTCCCCGCCGGATCGTTGACGCCCGGCGAAACGCGAAGGAAACATGCCATTCGCTCACCGGCTTGGGAGCGCTCCCACACCACCCCCCGAGGACGACTGTGCTCAGACGAATCGGCATCCTCGCCGTGGCGGCACTGGCCACGGCATGCCTGACCGGCACACCTCCCGCCACGGCGGAGGAGGGCCCGGAACAGATCCCCAACGGCACGTTCGACACCACCACGGAACCGTGGTGGCACACCGCGAACCTGAACTTCGAGCTGACCGACGGCCGGCTCTGCTCCGACATCCCCGCGGGAACGACCAACCCCTGGGACGCGATCGTCGGCGTCAACGACATCCCGCTGGTGAAGGACGAGACGTACGCGTTCAGCTTCTTCGCCACCGCGACCCCCGGAAAGGTCGCCAGGGCGTACGTCCAGCTCCCGACCGACCCCTACACGCAGTACGTGGCGGCGGCTCCCGAGCTGAGCGTCTCGGGCAACACCTACAGCTACACGTTCACCTCACCGGTCGACCTGCCCAACGCGCAGGTCGTCTTCCAGCTCGGCGGCAGCGCGACGGCCTGGCGGTTCTGCGTGGACAACGTCTCGCTCAAGGGCGGGGCGCCGCCGGACGTCTACACGCCCGACACCGGCCCCCGGGTCCGCGTGAACCAGGTGGCCTACCTGCCCAAGGGCCCCAAGAACGCCACCGTGGTCACCGACGCCACCGCGGCGCTGCCGTGGCAGCTCAAGAACTCCGCCGGGACCGTGGTCGCGCACGGCACGACCACCCCGCGCGGCGTCGACGCGAGCTCCGGTCAGAACGTCCACTCCATCGACTTCGGCTCGTACGTGAAGGCCGGGACCGGCTACACGCTGACCGCGGACGGCGAGACCAGCCGGCCGTTCGACATCAAGCCCGACGCGTACGCCGGCCTCAAGCTCGACGCGCTGAAGTTCTACTACACCCAGCGCAGCGGCATCGCGATCGACGACGCCCTGCGTCCCGGCTACGGCCGGCCCGCCGGTCACGTGGGCGTCGCTCCCAACCAGGGCGACAAGAACGTCCCCTGCCAGCCGGGCGTCTGCGACTACACCCTCGACGTGTCCGGCGGCTGGTACGACGCGGGCGACCACGGCAAGTACGTCGTCAACGGCGGCATCTCGGTCGCCCAGCTCATGAGCGAGTTCGAGCGCACCAAGAACGCCGCGACCGCCAAGCCGATCGGGAGCCTGAACATCCCCGAGAGCGGCGACGACGTCCCCGACGTGCTCGACGAGGCCCGCTGGGAGCAGGAGTTCCTGCTGAAGATGCAGCGGCCCGACGGCATGGCCCACCACAAGATCCACGACGAGAACTGGACCGGCCTGCCGCTGCTGCCGCACCTGGACGCGCAGAAGCGCGAGCTGCACCCCGTCACCACGGCCGCCACGCTCAACCTCGCCGCAACGGCCGCCCAGGCGGCCCGCATCTTCGCGCCGTACGACGCGGCGTTCGCGGCGAAGAACCTCGCGGCGGCGAAGAAGGCGTGGGCGGCGGCCAAGGCGAACCCGAACATCCTGGCCTCCACCGCCGACGGAGTCGGCGGCGGCACCTACGACGACGCCAACGTCAGCGACGAGTTCTACTGGGCGGCGGCCGAGCTCTACATCACCACCGGTGACAAGGAGTACAAGGACTTCGTCCTCGCCTCGCCGGTCCACACGGCCGACATCTGGCGGACGGGCGCCATGGACTGGGGCAACGTCGCGGCGCTCGGCCGTCTCGACCTGGCGACCGTGCCCAACGCCCTGCCCGGCCGCGACGAGGTGCGCGCCTCGGTGGTGACCGGCGCGGACAAGTACCTCGCCGCGCTGAAGGCCCACCCGTACGGCCTGCCGTACGACACGACGTCCTACGACTGGGGATCGAACAGCATCATCGTCAACAACCTGGTGGTCCTGGCCACGGCCTACGACCTCACCGGCGACGTGAAGTACCGCGACGGCGTGCTGGAGGGCGTCGACTACATCTTCGGCCGCAACGCGCTCAACCAGTCGTACGTGACCGGCTACGGCGAAGTGGCGTCGAAGAACCAGCACAGCAGGTGGTACGCCCACGCGCTGGACACCTCGCTGCCGAGCCCGCCGCGCGGCACGCTCGCCGGCGGCGCCAACTCCAGCATCCAGGACCCGGTGGCCCAGGCGAAGCTGAAGGGCTGCGTGGCGCAGTTCTGCTACATCGACGACATCAACTCGTGGGCGACCAACGAGCTGACGATCAACTGGAACTCGCCGCTGTCGTGGATCTCGGCCTTCATCGCCGACCAGGGCGACGGCACGGTCAAGGCTCCGGCCTCGTGCAAGGTCACCTACACCACGCACGGCTCCTGGCCGCAGGGCTTCACCACCCAGGTCACCCTCAAGAACACCGGCACGAAGGCGATCGACGGCTGGTCGCTGAAGTGGTCGTTCCTGGGCGGCCAGAAGATCGACGTCAGCTGGAACGCCAAGTTCTCGCAGCAGGCCGCGACCGTGACCGCCGCGAACGAGTCGTACAACAAGACCATCAAGCCGGGCCAGTCGGTCACCTTCGGCTTCAACGGCCTGGGCGCACCGGGGGCCAACCCCGCGCCCGACCTGTTCACGCTGAACGGCGCCGCCTGCTCCGTCTGACCGGCCGCCGCTCCTGAAGACCCCGGCCGCCGCCTCGGCAGAGGCGGCGGCCGGTTCCATGTCATCGGGGAGGCTCAGCGCAGATGCGGCTCGTAGGGCGGCAGGGCGACGCCGCCGCCCTGCCCGCCCTCGTCTCCCTCGTCTCCGTCGTCCGCTTCGTCGTCGGCCTGGGCGAGGACCTCCGGCCGCAGGATGCGCGACGCGCCGAGAACCTCGATGCCCAGGAGGCGCCCCTCCCGGTCCAGGTCCAGCACGATCTCCCCGCGCAGTTCGTCGTCCTCGACCTCGATCTGGGTGACCGCCTCTCCCTCGCCGATCTCGTCGACCAGGTAGATGTAGGCGACGTTGTTCTCTCTGTCGTGATCGACGCGCACGTCAGACCTCCCACCCTCGCCCGGCGGCTAGGTCGTGTCTGACGAATCATGGCCCTGCTGCGCGCGGCCCAGGCGGCGCCTCGCTGCGTTGCCCCACCCACGAAAATTCCTCGCAGGCTCGGAATTTCCGCGGGGCCCGGGGTCGTCGTCGCCGATAACGCTGTTATCGGCTCCTCCTCCGCCTTGCGATGC
>NZ_JABBXA010000038.1 GCF_014161445.1 Microbispora sp. H13382 | reverse complement strand
GCCCGGCTTCACCATGGGCAACGCCTGGCAGTTCTTCATGGGCTACCGATTCGCCGTCTTCAACTACGCCACCCAGTCCCTGGGCGGCGCGGTCACCGTCAACCGATTCGACCTGACCACCCCCTGATGACGACCCTGTGCCCGTAGTCTGATCAATGAACCCGGTACTCCCGATTTCCCCGGGAGTGCCGGGTCTGATCGCGCCTCCCCGGCAACGAGAAACAGGAGCACCAATGCCCGACGTGACGGGTCCCGAGCATTCCGAGCAGGTCCTGAAGCGAATCAACACCAAGGTCCCGCACCCCGCTCGGATCTACGACTACCTGCTCGGCGGCAAGGACAACTACGCGGCCGACCGCGAGGCGGCCGAGCAACTCGTCAAGGTCTCGCCGGGCACGCGCGAGGGCGTCCGCGCCCACCGCGCCTTCCTCCGCCGGGCGGTGCGCCATCTCGCCGCCGAAGCGGGGATGACGCAGTTCCTCGATCTCGGCACCGGCATCCCCACCCAGGGCAACACCCACGAGATCGCGCAGCAGGCCAACCCCGAGGCCCGGGTGGCGTACGTGGACAACGACCCCATCGTCCTGGTGCACGGCCGCGCCCTGCTGGCCGGCACCGGGGTGACCACCGTCCTCGAGGCCGACATCCGGGAACCGGAGACGATCCTCACCCATCCCGAGGTGCTGTCCGTGATCGACTTCACCCGCCCGGTGGCCGTCATCCTGGCGGGTGTCATGCACTTCATCACCGACCAGGAGGATCCGTACGGCCTGGTCGAGCGGTTCAAGGCCGCCGTGCCCTCGGGCAGCCACCTGCTGCTGTCGCACATCACGTCCGACTTCGCTCCCCAGTCGCGCGAGGAGTTGACCAAGCCGTACGACAAGAGCACGGCGCCCATGGTGCCGCGCAGCCACGCCGAGGTGTCGAAGTTCTTCGAGGGCTGGGAGCCGGTCGCCCCGGGCATCGTCGAGGTGGTGCGGTGGCGCCCGGACGAGACCGAGCGTCAGGAGCACATCCCGGGCGGGGGCCACGCCTGGGCGTACGGCGGCATCGCGGTCAAGCCCTGACCGAGGAGCCCTGCGCTCATCCCTCCGCGACCGGCCGGTACGTGCACACCTGAGCGCCGGTGCCGCCGCTGGTCGCGGAGACCAGTTCGAGTCCGTGCCGCAGGCCGTCGCCGGGGAAGATCGACTTCCCGCCGCCGAGGATGACCGGCATGACGATCAGCCGGAGCTCGTCGACCAGGCCCTCGTGCAGGAGGGTGCGTACGAGGCTCGGGCTCCCCATGACGACCAGGTCGCCCTCGCCGGCCTCGCGCAGCTTCCGGATGCGGACGACGGCCCCGTCCCCGGGGATCCGCGTGGTGTTCCAGGTGAGCTCGTCGCCCAGTGTGTCCGACACCACGTACTTCGGCAACGCGTTCATCCGGTCGGCGAACGGGTCGCCGGCGCGCTCCGGCCACGCCGCCGCCATGTTCTGCCAGGTGCGGCGGCCGTAGAGCAGTCCTTCCGCCTTCTCCACCGTGTCGTCGAATGCGGCGCCGACGGTTTCGGCGTCGAAGAACGGGCCCACCCACCCGCCGTGGGCGAAGCCGCCGTCGGTGTCCTCTTCGGGACCGCCCGGCGCCTGCACGACGCCGTCCAGGCTCATGAACTCGATGACCACGATGCGCATGGCGCTCTCCTCCGCTGGTCTCCTCGATCGTCCAGCCATACGGTAGTCACCGACAAATTTATTTGTCAAGGGCGAGAGCCCGTGAGACGACCGTCTCGGCGGGCCGGCCGAGCACCCGTTCGAGGTCGTCGGTCCGCTGCTCCAGCATCCCCGCGCGGATCTGGGCGTTGATCCAGCTCATCGGGCCCGGCCCGGCGTCGGGCACCTCGCGATAGGGCACGCCGAGCGCCTCGGCCACCTCGGGATAGCTCCACAGGGGCCCGGTGAAGTCGTACGCCCGGCCCAGATGTCCCTCACCGGTCGACACGTTGGCCGCCGCCTCGGCGAGATCCGACCGGAATGCCGTGTTCAGCCCGCGCCCGCCGGTGCTGCTGGTGATCTCACCCTCGACGGCCCGCGGGACGAACGCGTCGCTGTAGAAGGGATGGCGCAGGAACGTGTACGGCAGGCCGCTGCGGAGTATGGCCTGCTCGGTGGCGTGATAGGCCTCCGTCATGCCGGTGGCGGCGACGCCGGCCCCCAGGAAGCTGGTGAAGACGATCGCCCCGATGCCGGCCTCCTTGGCCGCGGTCACCGCGTTCATGTGCTGCCCGATCCTGCGGGCGGTGTCGAGCTCCGGAGAGGAGATCAGGAGCAGACGGGCGGCTCCGTCGAACGCCTCGCGCAGACTCGCCGGGTCGTCGTAGTCACCGCGGCGCGCCGGCACGCCCTCGGGCGCGCGGCCGGGGTCGCGAACCGCGGCCACCACTTCCGTACGGGTGCGTAGATGCTCGATGACGAGGCGGCCGAGCGCGCCGGAGGCGGCCGATATCACGATCATGAGGCAAGTGAACTCCCGGCCATCGCGACCCTGCCACTGCTTTTCGGGCGGTAACGGGCACGGTAGTCGTCCCAGTCCCAGGTGGACAGGAAGGCCGCGGCGGCCGTCCGGCCGTTGCGGTAGAGGTGCAGCTTCCGCCGCTCGTCGAGATCGAAGTCGACCACCCCCACGCTCTCGGTGTCGACCTGGATGGTCCTTGCGCTCACCCAGGGCTGGTTCAGATACGTCTGGTCGTGGCCGACGATCGCGGTCCCGACCAGGGACGTCAGCAGTCGCAGGGCGGGCAGATGGGGAGTCCCGGCGAACGGCAGCCTGAGCGTGTCCTCCCGGACCGCGGGGAGCAGCTTCACCCCGAACGTGGGCCAGCGCGGCTGCTCCCCGTCGGGCCGGTCGAGCGTGTCGATGGGGAAGTTGGACAGCACGCCGCCGTCCACGAGTGTCGACACCAGGCCGGTCTCCGGGTTGGCGATCGTGACGGGCTCGAAGAAGAAGGGGATCGACATCGAGGCGCGGACCGCGTCGGCCACCAGCTGCCTGCCCGGCTCCGCCACGCCGTAGACGCTCCGGTAGTCCCACGGCAGGCGCACCAGCCGGCCCAGGGTGACGTCCGTGGCCGTCACCACCAGGCTGTAGCGCTGGTCCTCGCCCATCCAGGGCGCCGGGTCGTCGAGCGCCAGGTCGTCGAACGTCTCGACGCCGAGGCCGGCCAGCTCGTTCCCCAGCCACTCCCGCAGGTAGTCGCCCTCGAACACGCCCCGTTCGAACAGCAGGGACAGCAGTGAGAACCCCCTGCCGACCAGCGGGAGGCGCTCCGCGGCGGACCCGTCCCTGAAACTGCGGTAGTCGACGTCGAGCAGGAGCTCGCGCATGCGCTCCGGCGGCATCCCGGCCGCGGCCAGCGCTCCCACCACCGCCCCCGCGGACGTTCCCGCGACGCGGGTGCCGGCGGCCCGCCCGAACCGGTAACCGCCCGCGTGCAGTTCGTCCAGCGCGCCGACCAGGCCCACGCCCTTGACGCCGCCGCCCTCCAGCACCAGGTCGGCCCGCATGTCTCCCCCGGCCATCGGCCCCGCCTTTCTTCCATCCGTCCCCGCTGTTCGTGCCCGCCCGCAGGGAAAATGGTGGTCATGAGCCGACCCGTACTCGCCTCGGTTCCGGCCGGGCCGGTGGAGGTGCCCGGTGTCGTCGCCGAACTCGCCGGGGACGACGCCGTCACACCGGTCTGGCGCAACGAGCTCGGTGGCCTGACGTTCCGGCTGGAGGACGCGAACGGCCGCACGAGGTACGTCAAGTGGGTCGCCGCCGGCACCCCGGAGATCGACCTGCCGGGCGAGGCGGAGCGCCTGGAATGGGCCGGGCGGTGGGCAGCCGTCCCCCGGGCGCTGGCATGGGGCTCGGACGCGGAGGGCGCCTGGCTCGTCACGGCGGCGCTTCCCGGCCGCTCGGCGGTGGACCCGCGCTGGACCGCCGACCCCGCCACCGCCGCGGCGGCGATCGGCCGGGGGCTGCGCCTGCTGCACGACACCCTGCCCGCACAGCAGTGCCCGTACGACTGGAACGCCGAACGGCGGCTCCGCGACCGCGACGAGGCCCGGCGGCGCCTCGGCGAGCCGCCCGCCGCCGACCGCCTCGTCGTCTGCCACGGCGACGCCTGCGCGCCCAACACCCTGCTGCACGACGACGGGGCGTTCGCCGGGCACGTCGACCTCGGCTCGCTCGGCGTGGCCGACCCGTGGGCCGACCTCGCGGTCGCCGCGTGGAGCACGGAGTGGAACTACGGCCCGGGGTACGACGCCGTCGTGTACGACGCGTACGGCGTCGCCCCCGACCCGGAACGCATCGCCTACTACCGGCTGCTGTGGGACGCCACGTGAACCTCTAGTCCTCCTGGTCCTGGGGATACCAGCGCAGCTCGATGACGTTGCCGTCGGGGTCCTTGACGTAGACCGAGGTGGCGACCCCGCGCGCCCCGAACCGGCGGCCGGGCCCGTCGATGACGGTGAGGACGCCGGCGTCGATGACCTCCTGCCAGTCCAGCGGGTCGACGACCAGGCAGAAGTGGTCGACGTTCGGCTCTCCACGGGTGCCGCGCAGCAGATCGATGATCGCGTCCGGCGACACCCGCACCGAGGGGAACGGCGCCTCGCCGGCCCGCCACTCGTCGACGCGCACCGGCTCCAGGCCGAGGACGTCGCAGTAGAACGCCAGCGAGCGCTCGACATCCTCCACGGTCAGCACCAGATGGTCGAAGCCCTTCACGCGCATGTTCGCTTTGCTCATGGGCTCCACGATGCCAGGACCGGCCGACAATCCGCGGCCCTCCGCGCGTGACCTATTCGGTATGGGCCCTTCTGCAACACGTTGCGATTGCGATAGAAGATCACTCGTACCATTTCTCCTCTTCTCGAGGTACATGTGAGAAAGATCCTGCGAATCGCCGCGGCCCCGATGTTCGCCGCGGCCTTCCTCCTCGCCACCCTGTCCGCTCCCGCGAACGCCGACACGACCACCGGTACGACCGAGAGCGACGCCGAGATCGCCCAGGAGTGGCAGACCGCCTGGGACACCTACAAGTTCTCCGACACCACGCCGCCCGCGCCCGGCTCGGGACGCAGCCGGGCCACCAACAGCATCTCCGTCGACATCGACGCGCCGATGCCGGGCACCTTCTACAAGTACTCGGACTTCAACAACCACCTGGGCAGGAACCCGTTCCTGAAGCGGGTCGTCACCCACAAGCAGTGGGGCGAGCCCCCGGCGCTCTATCGCAACCTCACGGCCATCGAGGAGATCCCGTACGAGGGCATGCTCGTGGTCAGCAAGACGCACGCGCAGCAGCGTCTGCACGCGGACAGGTTCTACTACGAGACCGACAGCTGGTCGGAGCCCAACGTGGTGACGCACCAGAAGATCACCTTCACGCCGCTGCCCGGCGGGAAGACCCGCGTCACGGAGAACCTCACCTTCGAGGCGGACAGCTCGCTGATCGACTTCGTCGCCGCGAACGGCACCGCCGCGCACCAGCAGCTGCAGGGTGCTCTCAAGCAGGCGATCGAGAGCGGCGAGCTCTGATCCCGATCCGGCAGCAAGAAGGGCGTCCTCCCGGTGGGAGGACGCCCTTTTCAGTGCCGCCGGGCTCTACCGCCCGATGCCGCCTCTGCTCTCTGCGGCCCGCAGGTTCTGGTTGATCGAGCAGTTCTTGATCCCGTTCTGGCAGTTGCCGCTGAGGGAGTCGGTGAAGACGCTGACGCTCGACACCTGCTGGGTGCCGGCGAAGTCGACGGCGCTGTTGCCCGCGGGGGCGTTCACGTTGCGCTTGCCGGTGGACAGCTGGAAGGGCGGGCTGCTGATCGTCGGCGCGTTGGCGGTGTTGATTCCGGTCGTGCGCTGGGTGCCGCCACCGTCGTCGCCGTCACCGAAACCACCGCCGAACCCGCCGCCGAACCGGCCACCGAAACCGGCCAGACGGGCACCGAGGCGGGCGCCGTGACCACGGCCCTTCTTCCCCTTGCCCTTCTTACCTTTCTTGCCCTTGTTGCCCTGGCTGTGCGCGCCCGGCGCGTGACCTTGCCCGTGCGGGCCGTGGCCGACCGCGGGGGCCGGCGCCGCCAGTGCCGGCGACGCCGCCGCGACGTTCGACATCGCGATGAGGATCGCGGCGACGGCCAGACGCCGGGCGGACGCCGTCACGACGGGGGAAGTGCCTGTTTTGTTGTCGCCCATCCGATCCACACCTGCTCTATCGTTCGCCCTGCCATTCGCCTCCTGCGCGTCCGCTTCGGGACACAAGCGGCGCATCCGGCTCATACCCCTCGCTCCGCCTCTCTTTTCCCCCCGGAAAGTCAGGACGTGGCGATGGCGGTGAGCACGTCGAGCCTGGCCGCGCGGCGGGCGGGCAGCAGCCCGGCCAGCAGGCCGGCGACGGCGGCCACCGCGACGACGAGCAGGAGCTGACCGACCGGCAGCGTGAGCGTGGCCTCGGTGGTGCGGCCCAGCGCGGTGACCGTGCCCGCGGCGAAGGCGACGCCCAGGCCGACCCCCGCGACGATCGCCAGGGCCGCGACGAGGACCGCCTCACCACGGATCATCCAGCGCATCTGGGCGCCGGTCATCCCGACCGCCCGCAGCAGCCCGAGCTCCCGGGTGCGCTCGATGATCGAAAGGGCGAGGGTGTTGGTGATGCCCATCAGCGCGATGAGGACCGTGAGCATCAGCAGCGCGGTCACCAGCCCGAGGACCTGGTCGATCATCGCGTTCCGCCCTGCGACGGCCGCGGCCTGGTCGCGCACCTGCGCGGCCGGGGCGTCGGCGAGGGCCCGTTCGATGGCCCTCTTGGCGTCCGCGCCGCTCACTCCGCCGGCCACCTTGACGAAGACGCTCGCGTCGACGTGCTCGCGGTAGTTCCGTTCGAAGGTGTCCAGCGAGATGACGTAGCCGGTCGACAGCGCCTGGGCGTCGCGGTCACGCAACAGGCCGACCACCGGGAGACGCTGCACGCCGGTGCGGGAGAACGTCATCGCCAGAGTGTCGCCGATCTTGAGGTTCCGCTCCTTGGCGACGTTCGCGGCCAGGACGATCCCGCCGTTCGCGACGGCGTCCAGTCGGCCGGCCACCATGTGGAGCGAGGTGACGCGGGGCAGCGTGACCGGGTCGACCGCGGTGAGCGCCTCGGTCGACTGGCCGTCCTTCCAGTGGCCATAGCGCAGCCGGGAGGCCACGGCGACCTGCGGCAGCTCGCTGACGTGGTGGTAGGCGTGCGCGGGCAGGCCGCCCAGCATCTCGTTGCGGGCGCTCTCCACCACGTAGTCGGCGGTGATCGCCTCGGTGTACGACCGCGCGGTCGAGTCCTTGATCGAGGTCCCCAGCACGGTCATGAAGCTGATCAGCGCGAGGCCGAAGGCCAGCGCCAGTGCGGTCGCGGAGGTACGCCGGGGCGCCCGCGCGGCGGACTCGCGGGCCAGCCGTCCGGGGACGCCGGCCGCACCGAGCGGCCGTCCGAGCAGCCGGATCAGAGCCGGGGTGACCGCGGGCCCGAGCAGGGCAAGCCCCACGACGGTGCAGACCGCCGCCTCGCCGAGCACGACGACCGACCCCGGCCCGGCCAGGACGATCGACAGCCCGGCCGCGCCGAGCGCGGTGAGAACCGCTCCGACGACGGTACGGCCCCAGCCGGCCCGCCCGGGGACGTCGTCGGCCGACGAACGCCGCATCGCCTCGACCGGCGCCACCGAGGCGGCGCGGCGGGCCGGCCCGAGCGCCGACAGGACCGTGACACCGACCCCGACCGCGAACGCGACGACCAGGGTCCGGGGCGTGACGACGAGCCCGCCGTCGGGCAGCGTCATCCCGAAGGCCCCGGCGAGGTCGCGCAGCCCCGCCGCGCAGGCGACGCCGAGGCCCGCGCCCGCCGCGGAGGCGGCCAGCCCCACCAGCAGGGCCTCGCCGAGCACCGAGCGCATGACCTGGGCGCCGGTGGCCCCGGCCGCGCGCAGGACGGCCAGCTCACGCGTGCGCTGGGTGACGACGATCGAGAAGGTGTTGGCGATGAGGAACGCGCCGACGAGCAGGGCCGCCGCGGCCAGGGCGAACAGCATCACCTGCAGGTAGGAGATCTGCGTCTTGGCCGCCGCCGCGCTGGACGCCGCGACGTCCCGGCTGGAGGAGACCTCGTACTCGGCGCCGATCGCGGCCGACACCGCGGACCGCAGCCGCTGGACGTCCGCTCCGTCCGCGGCGACGACGGCGACCTCCGAGGCGTTGTCGCCGAGTGCGAGCAGACGTTGCGCCGCGGGGCGCGTGACGAGGGCGACCGTGGTCTCGGGCAGCCCCTCGCCCGACCCGAACCCGGCCAGCCCCACCACGCGCAGCCGCTCCGTGCGCTCGGCCCGTACGGTCACCTCGGAGCCGAGGCCGATGCGGTGCCGCCGGGCGGTCGCCGCGTCGACCACGACCTCGCCCTCGGCGGCCGGGGCGCGCCCGGCGCGCAGAGTGAACGCGCCGACCGGGGCGGGCTCCCACGACAGCAGCAACGACGGGCCCGCCGGGACGATGGTCTTCCCGCCGACGCCGATCAGTCCCTGCCCCCGGACGACGGGGGTGGCGGCGGCCACGCCCGGCACCGCGCGGACACGGTCCACGACCTCGGCGGGCAGCGGGTCGCGCTCGACCTCGACGCCCATGGCCGAGTCGAACGCGGCGGCGTCGCGGACGGTCAGGTCGACCCCCGCGGTGGCCGTACGGAACTGGTCGTCGAGCAGCCGCTGGGAGGTGTCGGTGAGCACCAGGCTGCCGGTGACGAAGGTGACACCGAGCAGGACGGCGAGCAGGGTCAGCGCCAGCCTGCCCCGGCGGGCGACGGTGTTGCGGACGATCAGGTGCCACATCGCGATCACTTCTCCCTCGCGCCGAGACCCGCCATGCGGGCCAGGATGTCCGGGACCTCGGGGTTGTACAGCTCGCCGGCCACCCGGCCGTCGGCGAGGAACGCCACCTGGTCGGCGTACGCCGCGGCGTTCGCGTCGTGGGTGACCATGACGATGGTCTGGCCCAGCTCGTGGGCGGCGTGGCGGAGGAAGCCGAGCACCGCCTCCCCCGCCCGGGAGTCGAGGTTGCCGGTCGGTTCGTCCGCGAAGACGATCCGCGGGCGGGCGGCCAGCGCCCGGGCCACGGCGACCCGCTGCTGCTGCCCGCCGGACAGTTCGGCGGGCCGGTGCCGCAGCCGGTCGGCCAGCCCGAGCATCGCGACGATCTCGTCGATCCACGCCTGGTCGGCGCGCCGCCCGGCGAGGGTCAGCGGCAGCACGATGTTCTCGGCGGCGGTCAGCGTCGGGACCAGGTTGAAGCTCTGGAAGACGAAGCCCACGTGCTCGCGGCGCAGCAGCGTGCGCCGCCGCTCGCTCAGCCGGCCGAGGTCGGTGTCCCCGATGAGCACCTGCCCTTCGTCCACGGTGTCGAGGCCGGCCAGGGCGTGCATCAGCGTGGACTTCCCGGACCCGGACGGTCCCATGACGGCGGTGAACCGCCCGGCGGGGATCGACAGGGTCGCGCCGTCGAGGGCCCGGACCGCGGTGTCACCGCGCCCGTAGATCTTCACGACGTCGCGGGCCAGCGCGGCGACGTCGGTACGCGGGAGTGTCCCTGTGGTGGTCGTCCCAGTGGTGGTCGTATCAGTCATGGTCATGGCGGGCTCCTGAAATGTCGCGAATCTGCCGGTGCTGCTCGGCCTGCTGCAGCAACTCGTGATGCCTCAGATGGATCAGCTCGGGGAGAACGGGGAGGATGAGGTGCATGACAGGAGCGTCGCGGTCCGGGCTGTCCGAGGGCTGGCCGCCGGCTTTGCCCGCTCCTGGCGGTCTCCTGCGGGCTCGGACAGCGGACGGACAGCGGGCCGCCAGACCGGGACGGCACGCTGGACGGCATGGCAGACCAGAGCCGTCAGGGGGCGGCGGAGGAGACGACCGTGTGTGTGCCGGCACTGCTGTGCCGCCGGTGCGTCCGCCTCCTGAGCAGGCACGTACGAGACGTGACCGGCGTCACCTCGTTCGAGGTCGACGCCGCCCGGGGCCTGCTGCGCGTACGCGGAGACGTGGACGCCGGGCACCTGCGGACGGCGCTGGCGTCGGCGGGGTTCGCGGGTGACCGGTGCGAGCACCGGCGCGCCTGAGCTGGGTCTGTGAGCTCAGTCCGTGAGCGCCGCGGCCGTCTCGCGGGCGCGGGCGGCCTCGTCGGGCAGGCCCGCGTCGGCGGCGCAGTCGGCCAGGAACGACCACAGGCGGGCCCTGGCCCAGGGGAACTCGCCCTCCTTCAACAGGGCGACCGCGTCCCGGCACTCTTCGGCGGCGAGGTCGGCCTTCCCGCGCACACGCGCCATGCGGGCGCGGCCCCACGCGGCCCACGCCTGGCAGCGGGGGTTGCGCGCCCGCCGTGCGACCTCGTCCGCCTCGGCGAGCAGCGCCGTGACGTCGTCGCCCTCGTCCAGGTCCAGCCGGGTGTGGGCCATGTGCACGAGGGCGAAGGTCAGCCCGTGGAAAGAGTTGCGGCCGCGCACCTCGTCCACGGACTCCCGCAGGACGGCGAGAGCCTCCTCCCGCCGCCCGGACTCGCGCAGGGCGATGCCGAGATGCGCGAGGATCGCGCTGCCGATGATGCGGTCGCCGACGGCCCGGGCGAGGTCGAGGGCGCGCCGCCACTCGACGGCCGCGGTCGCGAAGTCGCCCAGGCGAAGGGCCAGCAGGGCCTCCAGATACTGGCTCATGCCCAGCCACCAGCCGCCGTCGGAGTCGCCCAGGTCGCGGCGGCTCCGCTCGATCATCGCCCGGTAGCGCCCGGCGTCTCCGCCGTACTGACCGGCCCAGGCCACGACGAGCCGGGAGATCGCGGCGTTGCGCACGTCGCCGATCTCCTCGAGGATCGCGAGGCTCTCCTCGGCGGCGGCGACGGACTGCGGGGTCGGGTAGTAGACGTGCAGGAACCCGATCCCCTGCAGCGCGCGGGCCCGTGCGACGGTTGAGCCGCCGCCGGTCTCCAGCAGCATGGTCAGCGCCCGCGTGCCCTCGTAGCGGATCCCGTAGTTCCAGAACCACACGAGCGCGCAGGCCAGCCGGAAGCCGTTCTCGACGTCGCCGCCGTTCACCGCGTGGTCCACGGCGGCGCGGAAGTTGTCATGGTCGTCGTTCAGCCGGGCGAAGACGGCGGGGTCGCGGACGCCCAGCCCGTGCTCCTCGGCGAGGCGGACGAAGTGGGCCAGGTGGCGGTCGCGGCACTCCGCGACCTCCCCGGCCTCCTCCAGCCGGGTCCACGCGTAGTCGCGGACGGTGACGAGCAGCCGGAATCGCCCGGTGGCCGGTTCCGGCACCACGAGGGACCGGTCGACCAGCCGGAACAGCAGGTCGAGCACCTCCCCGCGGCTGACGCCGCCGAAGGCGCACACCTCCTCCGCGGCGGCCGGGGTCCAGCCGCCGCGGAACGCCGCGAGGCGGCGCAGCAGCCGCCGCTCGGCCTCCGGCAGCAGATCGTGGCTCCAGTCGAGGGTGGCGCGCAGCGTGCGGTGGCGGGCCTCACCGGTGCGGGGTCCCGCCGTCAGCAGCGAGAACCTGTCCGCGAGCCGGGCCTCGATGTCGGCCGGAGACAGCGCCTTGACCCGGGCGGCGGCGAGTTCGATGGCGAGCGGCATGCCGTCGAGCCTGCGGCAGATGGACGCCACCACGGGAGCGGTCTCGGCGTCGAGCGTGAACGAGGGCCGTACGGCACGGGCCCGCTCGGCGAAGAGCCGGACGGCGGGATCGTCTCCGAGCGGGCCGACCGCGACCTGCACCTCGCCGGGTATCGCCAGCGCCTCCCTGCTGGTGGCCAGCACGCGCAGACGCGGGCAGGCCGCGGCCAGCCGCTCCACGAGAACGGCCACGTCGTCCACCACGTGCTCGCAGTTGTCGACCACGAGCAGCGTGCGGCCGTCCCGCAGGTGCTCCTCGACCGCGTCGGCCGCTCCGGTGCCCTGCGTCACCACGCCCAGCTCGGCGGCGAAGACGCCGGCGACGTCGGTCCCCGGCTGTAGGGCCGCCAGACGGACCAGCAGCACGCGGTCGACCGGGGTCTCGTCCGGCGTCTCGTTCACGCGGCGGGCGATCTCGAACGCGAGCGTCGTCTTGCCCATCCCGCCCGGGCCGGTGAGCGTCACCACCCGCGCCTCCGCGAGCCGCTCCAGCGCCGTCGTCACGTCGTCCTGGCGGCCGATAACCGACGTCAGCCGCCGCGGCAGCCGGTCGGCGTTCTCCGGTGCCCGTTCCCTGGCGGGTACGGCGGGCGGCCCGCCGGCGGACGGGACCTGCTGACGGAGGATCGCCTCGGCGAGCGCCTGCAGCTCCGGCGACGGGTCGATGCCGAGCTCGTCGGCGAGACCGCGGCGCAGCGCCTGGTAGGCGGCCAGCGCCTCCGCCTGCCGTCCACCGCGGTACAGCGCGAGCATCAGCAGGCGGTGCAGCCGCTCCCGCAGCGGGTGTCGCGCCACCAGGCGTTCGATGTCGGCGACCGCCTCGTTGTGCCCTCCGGACTCCAGCAGGAGCTCGATCCGGTCCTCGACCGCGCCCAGCCGCAGCTCCTCCAGCCGGGCGCTTTCCGTCGTCGCCCACGTCGTCTGGCCGACGTCCGCCAGTGCGGGCCCCCGCCACAGCCGCAGCGCCTCGTCCAGGCAGCCGATGGCGGCGGTGACGTTGCCGGCGGCCGTCTCCTCGCGGGCGCGGACGAGCAGCCGCTCGAACACGTGCGCGTCGACGGCCTCGGCGAGCGCGGCGAGCCGGTATCCGGGGGCCTGCGTGACCAGGACGTCCGCGCCGAGCCCGGCGGCGGCGAGGGCGCGGCGCAGCTTGGACACCCGGATCTGCAGAGCGTTCGCCGCGTCGGCCGGCAGGTCGTCGCCCTCGTCGCCCCACAACGCGTCCGTCAGGGCGTCCACCGGCACCACGCGGCCGCAGGACAGCGCCAGCCGGGCCAGCAGCGCTCGCACGGACGGCGGCAGCGCCGCCGGAGAGCCGTCGGACCCCCGCACCTCGGTGGGCCCGAGAACCGCGAACGTCACGGCGGTGTTCGGCATGTCACTCCTCGTCATCCCCGGCTACGCCGGGACTGCCCAATATTAAGGGGCAATGAGTGATTTGCCGGGATCATTTGCGGTGGCTGTCAGCCGCTCGGCCAGGGCGTGCGCGTCGCGCCCCACCCACCCCAGCACGGACGAGCCGCGGGCCCGCTGCCAGGGCAGACCGAGGAAGTACAGCCCCGGCCAGGCCGTGACGCCCTCGCGGTGCACCGGCGCCCCCTGCTCGTCCAGCACCGGCACGTGCAGCCAGGGATAGTGCGCGCGGAAACCGGTCGCCCAGACGACGCCGTCCGGGCGCACGCGGCGGCCGTCCGCGAGGACGACGTCCCGCCCCTCGGCGTCCACGGCGCGGTCCACCCGCTCCACCCGCCGCAGCAGCCGCTTCACGTCGGTCCCGATGATCAGCTCCCGGCTTCTGACGCGGCGCCCGATCCGGCTGTCCCCGCGGATGTCCATGAAGCCCAGGTGGGAGAACCACCAGAACAGGTCACGGCCCAGCACGCGCTGGGGCAGCACGCGGCCCATCGACGAGACCGACAGCCGGACCCGCCGTCCGCTGCCGGCGAGCTCCTCGGCGATCTGCACACCGGTGTTGCCCGCGCCGACGACCAGGATCTCGCCCATGGGGAGCTGCTCCGGACGGCGGTACACAGTGCTGTGCAGCTGGGGGACGCCCGGGTCGAGGCCCGACGCGAAGGCGGGCGTCCGCGGCGTGTGGAACGCCCCCGCCGCGACCACGACCCGCGCCGCCGTGTAGGCCCCTGCCGAGGTCTCGACCAGGAACCGCTCCCCCTCGGGCCGTACGGCCGTGACGTGACGGCCGAGGTGCACGGGGAGGGCGAACCGCTCCGCGTACGTCTCCAGGTAGTCGGCCACCTCGTCCTTGTCCGGGTGGCCGTCCGGGTCTCCCGGGAACGGCAGGCCCGGCAGCCCGTCGTACCGGCGGGGAGTGAACAGCGTGAGCGAGTCCCACCGGTGGCGCCATGCGTCTCCGACCCGTTCGTGCGCGTCGAGGATGGCGAACCGCACACCCGCGCGGCGCAGGAGGTACCCCAACGCCAGCCCGGCCTGCCCGCCACCGACGACCAGCGTGTCGTAGTCGGTGTGGCCGGTCACGCCGCCACCTCGTAGCCTGCCTCGGCGATGGCCGCGCAGACGGCGTCGCGGCCGGCGGAGCCGGTGACCACGACGGTCTTGGCGGTGAAGTCGACGGCCACCGAGCCGACGCCGGGCACCTCGCCGACGGACTCCGCGATCGCCTTGACGCAGTGGCCGCAGCTGATGGCCGGGACGGACAGCACGAGCTGGTTCATCGTTCGTTCCTTCACGTCGCGGGCCGCTCCGTACGGCCCGGATGAGAAGACCATGCCGGGCGGCGCTGTCGGTCCCCTGTCTCCGGGCCGACAGGGCCGACAGTGGCCGACAGGGGCCGACAGGAGACGGGCAGCGGGGGGAAAGCGCCGGGCGGGACCGTCGCCTCGAAGCATTCAACCAGGAGGTGAAGCGATGACGGTCATGACGACCGTGCGCACGCTGGACATCGGCGGCATGACCTGCGCGTCCTGCGTCCGCAGGGTGGAGAAGGCCCTCACCCGTGTCGACGGGGTGGAGACGGCCGAGGTGAACCTCGCCACCGAGGTCGCCACCGTCACCTACGATCCCGCCCGCGTCACCGTCGAGACGCTCGCCGAGTCGGTCGTACGGGCCGGGTACACCGCCGGGATTCCCCAGCCTGAGCCGCAGCCGGGGCCGGCGCAGGAGCCCGGCAGCGAACCGGCCGGCGAACCGGACAGGGAGGTCGTCCGGCTGAAGCGCACCTGGCAGGTCACCCTCGCCGCCGGGCTGTCGATGATGGTGCTGATGTATCTGCCGCTGCCCATCGACGCGATGGACTGGCTGATGCCGCTGCTGCTGGTCGTCGCGACGGTCGCGCAGTTCTGGGCGGGCCGTCCCTTCTACCGCGCCGCCTGGGCGGCCGGCCGGCATGGTGCGGTCAACATGCACACGCTCGTCGCCCTGGGCACGACGGTGGCGTACGGCTACAGCGCGTTCGTCACCCTGTGGCCGGCCGCGGCGGAGCGGCTGGGGCTGCCGCTGCACGTCTACTTCGAGATCTCCGTCGTCGTCATCGCGCTCGTCCTCATGGGCCGGTGGATGGAGGCGAGGGCCAAGAAGCGGACGACCTCGGCCATCAGGGAGCTGCTCGGACTGCGACCGAAGACGGCCCGCGTCCTGCGCGGGGACGCCGAGATCGAGGTCCCGGTCGAGGACGTCGCCGTCGGCGACCTCGTCCGGATCCGCCCGGGCGAGAAGATCCCCGTGGACGGCGTCGTCACCGCCGGCGTCTCCACCGTGGACGAGAGCATGATCACCGGCGAGAGCATGCCGGTGCGCAGGGGCGAGGGCGACCCGCTGATCGGCTCCACGATCAACCGGACCGGCTCGGTCGTGATGCGGGCCACCGCCGTCGGGCAGGACACGACGCTGGCGCAGATCGTGCGACTGGTCGAGCGGGCGCAGGGGTCGAAGGCGCCCCTGCAGCGCCTGGCCGACACGGTGTCCGGGTGGTTCGTGCCCGCCGTCATCGGCATCGCCGTGCTCACCTTCGCCGTCTGGGCGGTCTTCGGGCCGGACCAGGGACGGCTCACCTTCGGCATCGGCACCGCCATCGCCGTACTGATCATCGCCTGCCCGTGCGCGCTCGGCCTGGCCACCCCCACGGCGATCATGGTCGGCACCGGGAAGGCGGCCGAGCTGGGCATCCTGATCTCCGGTGGCGACGCGCTCGAACAGGCCCGCCGCCTCACCACGGTCGTCCTGGACAAGACCGGCACGATCACCCGGGGCCGCCCCGATGTGACCTACCTCGTCGCCGTCGCGGGCGGGGACGCCGACGAGCTCCTCACGTACGCCGCCGCGGCCGAGACGGGCTCCGAGCACCCCCTCGGTGAGGCGATCGTGACACGCGCCCGGGACCGCGGGCTCCGCCTGCCCGGGGTGGAGAATTTCGACGCCGTACCCGGCCACGGCGTCGAGGCCCGGGTGGCCGGCCGCGCCGTGCTCATCGGCAACGCCGCGCTCATGCGCCGCCACGACGTGAGCGTCGGCGAACTGGAGCAGCTGTCCGCCGAGGCGGCGGCCGAGGGAGCGACCCCCGTGTACGTCGCCCTCGACGGCCGCCTCGCCGGACTGATCGGAGTGGCCGACACGATCCGGCCCGAGTCGCGTGAGGCCGTCGACCGGCTGCGCGCGCTCGGCCTGGAGGTGTGGATGCTGACCGGCGACAACCGGGTCACCGCCGACGTCGTCGCCCGGCAGGTCGGCATCGACCACGTCATCGCCGACGTACGGCCCGAGGACAAGGCGGCCCGCGTGGCCGCCCTGCGCGAGACCGGCGCGGTCGTCGCCATGGTCGGCGACGGGATCAACGACGCTCCCGCACTGGCGACGGCCGACCTCGGTATCGCCATCGGCACCGGAACCGACGTCGCCATCGCGGCATCCGACATCACCCTCGTGGGCGGCGACCTGCGCGGCATCGTCTCGGCCATCGACCTGTCCCGGCGCACCGTGACCACCATCAAGCAGGGGTTGGCCTGGGCGTTCGCGTACAACGTGCTGCTGATCCCGGTCGCCGCCGGTGTGCTGTATCCCTTCAACGGCGTGCTCCTCGACCCCTCCCTCGCCGCCGCCGCGATGGCGATGAGCTCGGTCAGCGTCGTCACCAACGCGCTGCGCCTGCGCCGCTTCCGGCCCGGCTCCGCCGTTTCCCGGCTCGCCGACTGGGGCTACCTCGCCGGCATCGCCTGCCTCGCGCTGGCCGTGGGCGCCGGATTCACCGCGCTCAGCCGTACGGAGGCGGCGCAGCGCGGGATGAACGGCATGCTCGCCTGGGCGCAGGACACCGGCATGCCCATGCGGCCCGCCATGAGCGTGATGATGACGGCCGAGACCGAACCCGTTCCCGCCGAGGACGCCGGCGTCCGGATGGACATCCAGGTCCCCCGGGACGTCACCCCCGGTGTCCCCGCCACCGTCCGCATCCAGCTGACCGATCCCGCGACCCGCCGCCCCGTCGACGACGTCGTACGCAGCCACGAGGCGTGGATGCACTTCATCGCCACCCGCTCGGACCTGGGCACCTTCGCCCACGCCCACCCCGAGCCCACGGGCCGGCCCGGCGAGTTCTCCGTCCGGCTGACCTTCCCCACCGCCGGCCGCTACCTCGTCAACGCCGAGTTCCGGCGGCGCGGGGAGATGACCGACGTGCTCGACCACCAGGAGATCACGGTCGGCCGCCCGGAGGCTTTCGTCACCTCCGAAACGACGGCTCCGTCTCCCCGCGAGCAGGTCGTCGGCGGCCTCCGGGTCACCCTCGGCGGCGAGGCCGAAGCAGGCGGCAGGAGCGACCTCACCTTCCGCTTCGCGGACGCCTCGACCGGCAGGCCCGTCTCCGGCCTGCGCCCCTACCTGGCCGCCGCCGGGCACGTGGTGATCATGCCGCTCGACGGCGAGGGATTCGCCCACGAGCACGCGGAGGTCGAGGACGACCAGGGCCGCCCCGTCTTCGCCCTCCCGGGTCAGACCTTCGGGCCCGAACTCGGCCTGCACGCCCGATTCCCCCGCCCCGGCCTGTACCGCCTGTGGGGACAGTTCCGCGACGCACAGGGCCGCGTCCTCACCACGACGTTCACCGTCGAGGCCCGCTAGGAACATGCAACACGTGCCGGCACGTGCCGGCACGGCCCGCCGGCTCTGCACATCCGTACGGCACCCTGCTCGGAGGAGCACTCGGATGTGCAGAGCCTCAGCGTGTGCCGGGATCAGCGTGTGCCGGGATCAGCGTGTGCCGGGATCAGCGTCACGCTCACCGCCCACGGGCCGCTATACCCGCAGCCGTCTCGTTCGGGCCGGGTGGTAGGTGAAGGCCCAGCGGTCTTTGCCGGTCTTGTGGCGGGTGTAGCGGTCGGGGTGCTGGTAGCGGTCGCGGTTGTGGAACTGGCAGGCCGGGCCCAGCAGTTGGAGGTCGGTCAGGCCGCCGGTGCTCCAGTTGTCGGCGTGGTCGATCTGGCACCTGGTGGCCGGGAGCGGGCAGCCGTCGACCCAGCAGGTGGCGTAGCGGGCGTAGATCGCCCGCCGCTGGGCGGGGGTGGCCAGACGGACTTTGCGGCCCATGTCCAGGACCTGCCCCTCGGCGTCCATCACCAGGCGCACCAGGGTGGAGGTGCGGGCCAGCCGGTGCACGCTGGAGACGGGCAGCACCTGCCCGGTCGCCAGCAGCAACCCCGGCGCCGTCCCCAACGCTGTCCCCAGCAGCGCCCCCGCCAGTGCCCCCGGCAGCCCTCCGGCCGCTGCTCCCGGTGGCGACCCCGGCTCTGCTCCCGATGACGCCTCCGGTTCTGGTCCCAGCACGCCCTGCGGCGTCCCCGGCTCCGGTCCCGGTGGCGTCCCCGGCTCTGGTCCCCGCGCGCCGGGCGCCTCCCGCGTCTCCGCTCTCGGCCCTCCGGGTCCTCCCGATCTGTCCGGTCCCGTCCCCGGCGCTGCGGACGAGCACCGTGCCC
>NZ_JABBXA010000037.1 GCF_014161445.1 Microbispora sp. H13382 | reverse complement strand
CTCGTCCGGCCGCGTGCATTACAGACGTCACCAAGCGAGACCGACAAATCGCGAGGAGGACACGGGGTCTGTGTACATATGGGTCAGGTCCCGCCCGGTGACGTCCAAGCCCATTCTCACTGTGTACCTCAACCGGCCGCCGTTCCTCGATCATCAGATCCAACAGTCACTGACGGGCTTGAACTGGAGGCGTCGGGCTGCTGGGCTCTGCCTGGGTCGAGGCAGGCGGGACGATCAGGCTCTACCTCAGCCACTCCAGCACAGAACCTTGGGCTTCGCGATCATCCCGGAGCCGAGGCCCCCGCCGGAGGCGTAAAAGACCCCGGGCGATGTGATACAAAGCGGCAACGATTACGGCAGCGAAGACACCCACGACCAGCAGCGCGCCACCGAGCATGAACAACGAACGAAGCACTTCATAAACGAGCCAGAGGAAGATGCCTGCAAAGGACAAGACGGCTCCTAGCGCTTCAAGTGACCGGTCTCGCGAGCATAAGCCGGTTGCGCCTGAATGTGTACGTCTGGGCGGCGGGGCAACGGAGATCGCAAAGGCGTACCGGTTCCTGTGGGCCGTGCTCATGACCGCGACGGACGACCAGCTCATCCCGCGCAACCCGTGCCGCGTTCGCGGTGCCGACGAGGAGAAGTCGGAAGAGCGGCCGGTCCTCACCGTGGCCCAGGTCTTCCAGCTCGCCGACCTGGGGACCAGCACCGGAACCCGCCCTGACCTGGGCGCACGGTTCACCGTTGTCCACCGCCGTCCGGGCCCGTCCATCGCGATTGTCACCCAGATACTCGCCCAGTGCGGCCATGCCTGAAAGCAGCCGGACGATTAGATCCACTGCACGCGAACGATGTACACCTCGCGCTGGGGCTCCAATACGAGATAGGTCACCAGCCCACGCTCCCCAAACGGCATGACCCTCATATTGCCGTCGGGCTTGCTTGGCGACTGCGGTCCGCCGGCCCAGGGCTCAAGCTCGATCAGGTCCAGTACTCCGGCCAGATACCGCAAGGCATCGTCTGGCAGGGCCGCGATCTGTTCTTGGGCGACAGGATCGGGCTCGACAATCGAGTACACCTACCGCTCGACCCCGCGCTCCGCCAGCAGTTGGCGCCACGTCTTACCGCTCCTAGGAATCGGTTGGCCGGCGTCGGCCAATTCCTGGACGTGGGCAGCCCGCTCGTAGACGTCTCTGCGGCCCTGCGGATCTTTGACGGAGTCGCACGCGATCAGCCACCAGGTGTGGATGAACTCGCTCAACCGACCGAGGTCCAAACTGGCGCGAACCTCAGCCAGGACGACATCAAGACCTGCGTCGAACCCCTCTCGGTCCTGGGGCACGACCAACGCTCTACGGATGGCACGCAGATTCTTCTCAGGAAGAGGACCTTCGGGGGTGAACTCCTGCGGTTGCGCGCTCATGCCGTCAGTGTACGTACAGGCACTCGATGCGGCCCAGGCGAACACAGGACTTGAGGAAGTGATCGCACGTGGACCGACGTGCTACTCCAGGACGTGACTCCCCGCCTACTAGGGCGGCACGAGCGCCCCACCGCCTGACGAAGATCGAGATGAAGACCAGTGTCGTAGGGGCTGTGTCAGCACCCCATGTCCGAGCGCAGGATCTCTTCATGCCGCTCGGCAAGGTCCGGCTCCGCCTCGAACGACGCAAAGAAGGGGAGGTGACGCTCCGCCGGGGCGGACTCGGTCAGCCGCTCTCGAACCAGCTCCGTAGCGGACGGCAGCTGATTCATCCGGTGCTGCACTTCCTCGCGGATGACACTCACGCTCCCAGTCTGTTCTCACTAACGGACGCCGACCATGATTACGGTGTCGAGAGGAAGCCGTGGCCGCGAGATCAGACGGGTCAGAACCCAAAGCCAATGGCACGTTGATGGCACGAAGCCCCGTGGCGTGATCGCTACGGGACTTGTTTTTGCAGGTGGGCGGTACTGGGTTCGAACCAGCGACCCCTCGCTTGTAAGTCAACCCAGGAAGGGAGGCCACGCTGACCGAGCACATCGACAAGCTCGCCGCGGCCGGCGACACCGCTTCCGCAGCGACGATCGCCCAGGCCGTCGTGGCGGTGCTGGCCCCTCACCTGACGGTCGAGCAGACGGTGCTGGTGCCGGCCCTCGCAGCACTCCCCGGCGCCGACCTGCCCGCCCGCGTCGCCCACCTCTAGATCCTGCTCAGCAGCGGCCTGCTCGAGCATCCGGCGGTCATCGACGTACGCGAGATCCCGCATGGCCAGCGGCACCCGCGCATCTTCGCCCGCTACGCCCACCTCGCGCCCGGCGAGGCCTTCATCCTGGTTAACAACCACGACCCCAAGCCGCTGCGCGGGAGTTCGAAGCCACCCACCCCGACGCCTTCACCTGGGACTAGATCGAATCCGGCCCGGAGCACTGGCAGGTGCGCATCGGACGGACGGTGAGCGATGTCTGACACGCGCATGGCCTCCCGCACGGACCCGCAGGCCTCGCGAGCGGGCGGCGGCATCCTCGGTACGCCGGGCGCCGGGCGCGGTCACGGACCGGCCGCGCCCTTCCCGCCGGATGTCGTCATGGTCCTCACTCGGAAGAGTCCGCCTGGTCACCCGCAGGGGAGGCGCTGACATCGTCCAGGCGGTAGGTCTCGAACGCCCTGCCCGGCACCGAGTCGTCCATCTCACCACGGGCGACCAGCTGCTCGAGCACTCGCAGCACGATCGATGGCGCGTCGACCTTGAAGTGCCTGCGCAGCGCCCCGCGGGTGTCGGACCGACCGAACCCGTCGGTGCCGAGCGAGGACCAGGTGCCGCGTACGAACGGCGCGATCTGATCGGGAACGGCCCGCATCCAGTCCGACACGGCCACCACCGGGCCCGGCTCCTCGATCAGGGCAGCAGTGACGTACGGAACCCGTCGCGACTGATCGGGGTGCATGAGGTTCCACTCGTCCGCGGCAAGGGCGTCGCGGCGCAGCTCGGTCCACGACGTCACCGACCACACGTCGGCGTACACGTCCCAGTCACGCCGCAGGATGTGTTGTGCCTCCATAGCCCACTGCACGGCGATGCCGGAGGCGAGGATCTGCGCCCTCGGCCCATCGCCCTGACCGCCGCCGGCGTAGCGGTACATTCCGGCGAGGATGCCCTCGACGTCGACGTCGTCTGGTTCCGCGGGCTGCACGATCGGCTCGTTGTAGACGGTGAGGTAGTAGAAGACGTTGGGATCCTCCCCATCGCGAGGCTCGCCGTACATTCGCCGCAGCCCGTCACGCACGATGTGCCCGAGCTCGAACGCGTAGGCGGCGTCATAGGCGACGCACGCCGGGTTGGTCGACGCGAGCAGCAGCGAGTGGCCGTCCTCGTGCTGCAGACCCTCACCGTTGAGGGTCGTGCGTCCGGCGGTGGCGCCGAGCAGGAATCCGCGGGTCATCTGGTCTGCGGCCGCCCACAGCCCGTCCCCGGTGCGCTGGAACCCGAACATCGAATAGAAGATGTAGACCGGGATCATTGGTTCGCCGTGCGTGGCGTACGAGGTTCCGGCCGCCGTCCACGACGCCGCCGCCCCGGCCTCGGTGATGCCCTCGTGCAGCAGGACGCCCTTGGTGTCCTCCCGGTAGCTCAGCATGAGCTCCCGATCCACCGACAGATAATTCTGCCCGTGCGGGGAGTAGATCTTTCGGGAGGGGAACAGCGAGTCCAGCCCGAAGGTCCGGGCCTCGTCCGGGATGATCGGCACGAACCGGTGGCCCATCTCCTCGTCCTTCATCAGGTCCTTGAGCAACCGGACGAACGCCATCGTCGTGGCGACCTGCTGCCGGCCTGATCCGCGTCGGGCGACCGCGTACGCCGCGTCGCCGGGCAGGACCAGCGGCTTGCTGTTCACCGTACGGTCGGGCAGGTACCCGCCCAGGGCGCGGCGCCGTTCGTGTAGGTATTCCAGTTCCTCCGAGCCCTCCCGTGGCCGGTGGTAGGGCGGCAGCTTCGCATCGAGGGCGGAGTCGGGGATGTCGAGGTAGAGCCGGTCGCGGAAGCCCTTGAGGTCCTCCAGGGTGAGTTTCTTCATCTGGTGGGTGGAGTTGCGGCTCTCGAAGTGCGAGCCGAGCGTCCAGCCCTTGATGGTCTTGGCCAGGATCACCGTCGGCTGGCCGGTGTGCTCGACGGCCGCGTGGTAGGCGGCGTAGAGCTTGCGGTAGTCGTGCCCGCCGCGCTTGAGGCCCCAGATCTCCTCGTCGGACAGGCTCTCGACCATCGCACGGGTGCGGGGATCACGGCCGAAGAAGTGCTCGCGCACGAATGCCCCGGACTCGGCCTTGTAGGTCTGGTAGTCCCCGTCCGGTGTGGTGTTCATCAGGTTCACCAGGGCGCCCTCGTCGTCGGCCGCGAGCAACGGGTCCCATTCCCGGCCCCAGATGACCTTGATGACGTTCCAGCCCGCACCGCGGAAGAACGCCTCCAGCTCCTGGATGATCTTCCCGTTGCCGCGGACGGGGCCGTCGAGGCGCTGCAGGTTGCAATTGACGACGAAGGTCAGGTTGTCCAGCTCCTCCCTGGCCGCCACGCCGATCGCGCCGAGGGATTCCGGCTCGTCCATCTCGCCGTCACCGAGGAAGGCCCATATGCGCTGACGGCTGGTGTCGGAGATCCCGCGCGCATGCAGGTAGCGGTTGAACCGGGCCTGGTAGATCGCGTTGAGCGGGCCGAGCCCCATCGAGACCGTCGGGAACTCCCAGAAGTCCGGCATGAGCCGCGGATGGGGGTAGGACGGCAGGCCGCCGCCGCGCCCGCGGCGGGAGAGCTCCTGGCGAAACCCATCAAGCTGGGCCTCGGACAACCGGCCTTCGAGGAACGCCCGCGCGTATATACCGGGAGAGGCGTGGCCCTGGAAGTAGATCTGGTCACCTCCGCCCTCGGCGCCATGACCGCGGAAGAAGTGGTTGAACCCGATTTCGTACAGCGACGCCGAGGATGCGTACGTGGAGATGTGCCCGCCGACCTCGACGCCGGGACGCTGTGCCCGGTGGACCATGATCGCGGCGTTCCAGCGGTTGTAGGCCCGAATCCGCCGTTCGACGCGCTCATCGCCGGGGAACTCCGGTTCGGACTCCGGTGGGATCGTATTGATGTAGTCGGTGCTGCTCAGGCTCGGCACGCCCACATGCCGCTCGCGCGCTCGTTCCAGCACCCTGAGCATCAGATAACGCGCCCGGTTCCGCCCGGCGTTGTCCACCACCCCGTCCAGGGACTCGCACCACTCCTGGGTCTCCGAGGGGTCCGGATCGGGAAGCTGGCTGGGCAGCCCATCGCTTATCACGGGCGGGCGCTGCGGTCCTGAGGTCATGGCTTCTCCGTTTCCGCGGTGACGTGCTGATGGGCCGCAAGGAGTGTGGGGTGGTGAAGGTCGAAGGCGGGGCGTTCGGAGCGGATGCGCGGGATGGAGGTGAAGTTGTGTCTCGGAGGCGGGCAGGAGGTCGCCCATTCCAGCGAGTTTCCGTAGCCCCACGGATCATCCAGCCTCACCCGGGGTGCGACGCGTGCCGTACGCCAGATGTTGTAGAGGAACGGCAGCGTTGAGGCGCCGAGCAGGAACGCGCCCAGGCTGGACACCTGGTTGAGGGTCGTGAAGCCGTCGGCCGGGCTGTAGTCGGCGTAGCGGCGCGGGAAACCGCTCGCGCCGAGCCAATGCTGTACGAGGAAGGTGGTGTGGAAGCCGATGAACAGCATCCAGAAGTGGATCTTTCCCCAGGCTTCGTTGAGCATCTTGCCGGTCATCTTCGGCCACCAGAAGTAGAAACCGGCGAACATCGCGAAGACCACGGTGCCGAAGACGACGTAGTGGAAGTGGGCGACCACGAAGTAGGTGTCGGTGACGTGGAAGTCGAGCGGCGGCGAGGCGAGGATGACGCCGCTGAGCCCGCCGAACAGGAAGGTGACCAGGAAGCCGATCGAGAACAGCATCGGGGTTTCGAAGGTCAGATGCCCTCGCCACATCGTGCCGACCCAGTTGAAGAATTTCACCCCGGTGGGGATCGCGATGAGGAAGCTCATGAATGAGAAGAACGGCAGTAGTACTTGGCCTGTCCCGAACATGTGGTGTGCCCACACGGTCATCGACAGCCCGGCGATGGCGATGGTGGCCGCGACGAGGCCGAGGTAGCCGAAGATCGGTTTGCGGCTGAAGACCGGGATCACCTCGGTGATGATGCCGAAGAACGGCAAGGCGATGATGTAGACCTCCGGGTGCCCGAAGAACCAGAACAGGTGCTGCCACAGCATCGGCCCGCCGGTGGCCGGGTCGTAGATGTGGGTGCCGAGCTTGCGGTCGGCCTCCAACGCGAGCAGCGCGGCGGCCAGCACCGGGAAGGCGAGCAACACCAGGATCGATGTGAGCAGCACGTTCCAGGTGAACACCGGCATGCGGAACATGGTCATGCCGGGCGCGCGCATGCAGATGATCGTGGTGATGAAGTTGACGGCACCCAGGATCGTGCCGAGACCGGTAAGCACCAGCCCCATGATCCACAGGTCGCCGCCGACGCCCGGGGAGAAGGTCGCGGTGGACAGCGGTGTGTAGGCGAACCAACCGAAGGCCGCAGCGCCGCCCGGGGCGAGGAAGCCGCTGACGGCGATCAGGCCGCCGAACAGGAACAACCAGTAGCTGACCGCATTCAAGCGGGGAAAGGCCACGTCTGGGGCGCCCACCTGCAGCGGCATGACCACGTTGGTGAACCCGGCGAACAGCGGGGTGGCGAACAGCAACAGCATGATCGCGCCGTGCATGGTGAACAACTGGTTGTACTGCTCGCTGGAGACGAGCTGTAGCCCAGGCTCGGCCAGCTCGGCGCGGATCACGATCGCCAGGATCCCCGCGAAGAGGAAGAAGCCGAACGAGGTGATGAGGTACAAATAGCCGATCACCTTGTGGTCGGTCGATGAGAGCCAGGGCACCAGCAGGCGTCCCCTCGGCTCGCGAGATCGGGTACGGCTACGGGCAGACGGCGCGTTTTCGCTAACGGCCACATAGATCTCCCAGATCAGTCCTTATGGTCACTTTTCGGACCTGCGCCGAAACCGCCCCCGCCGGAACCCTCGCGGTCACACCCGCCCACCTGGCGGCGTTCTGGCCGGACGCCGCCTCCCCCGGTGCGATGCCTTGCGATGTGGGTGGACCGGTCACTCAGTAGCGGCGAATCACCTCCACCCGCCACCGGTCCGGCCCGTCTGGCAGGTAGGTGAAGCCGTAGTCGCCGTGCTCGGCTGCGGCCAGCCGCCGGCAGAGCAGGTCCGGGTCGCTGCTGGAGCGCAGTTCCACCTGTTCACCGCGGTCAAGCCGCCGCAGCCGATCTCCTACAGCGTCGATTACCCGGTCGTCGGGCAGCACATCCAGGTCGATCACCGGCCCTTCGGTGAGCGGATACCAGTGATGCGGGCGGGCGCCCAAAGCGGCGGTCGCCGCCGCCGGTTCGCCGAACCCGGCCAGAACCGTTTCCTCGGCGCTGAAGTGGCTTCTCAGCTGGGTGAGGAGATCGCAGGTGGTCGTGGCGATCTGAGCCGGCGAGCAGTGGGCTTCTCCGCTGGCCGCGCCCGCTATCACGTCGATGCAGGCCCGAAGTCGTACATGGTCGCGGGTCAGCCGTGACAGACCGGCCGCGGCGCCGCAGGAGGGAAACAGCAGCCATTCCTCGTCACTGACCTGCCGGAGCACCTCCGCACGCAGGTAGCCGGCCAGCGCTCGCAGTTCCCGATCGGGCCACCGATCCTGGCCTGCGACCTTCAGAAGCTCCTCGGACCGGTCGGTGACCTGCGTCAGCAGTTGCGCATGTTCCGCGGTCAGGGTGGACGGGGGATCGCCGAGCGCCGCCGCGGCGGCCTGCGATCGCCACTGTCCACTGCCCTGGTGCGCCATCATGACCTCTTTCCCTCTTTTGTCCTCGAGCCTTGTCCTTCAGCCCTGGTCGCGGCACACCCCTGTGTCCGAACAGCCGATCCGTTCTCCTACGAGTTCCGCCCTCCAACCGCGAATCGGGTCATCTCAGCGACCCTCCGGGACGGGTCTGCTGCCGGGGGCGGTGATGACGCACAGGTCGGGGCGGACGAAGGCGTGCAGATCCGGGGCGGGTGCGCCCGGATCGAGGCGGGCGAGCGCGGCGCGCAGCAGAGCGCGGTGCGCGCCGCACACCACCTCGGGGTGTGCCTGGGCGGTGGCGCGGAACGGGCAGGCGTGCAGCAGGATCCGCCCGTCGCCGGCCTGTTCTGGATCGAACCCCATCTCGGTGAACAACATCGTCAGCGCCGCCTGGGCGTCGGGGGCTCCAGCCGCGGACGGGAAGGAACGCAGTCGCTGCCGTGCCCACTCCGCGCCGACCTGTTCGGCGCGCTGGGCGCGTAGCGCGGGGGTGTCGGCGAGATGGGCGGCGAGCAGTTCGGCGAGTTCCTGGTAGGGACCGCTTTCCGGCTCGGCGGTCCACGACGCCGAGTAGACGGTGCGCGGACGGCCTCGTCCGCCGGTCCGCTCGCTGTGCTCGGTGACCAGCCCGACATCGATCAGCGCCGACAGGTGGAACCGTACCGTGGTCACGTGCAGGCCTACCTGCGCCGCCACCCGGTGGGCGTCCATCGGTTCCGCGCAGGCGCGTAGCCGATCGAGGATGGCGATCCGGCTGGGCACGGACAGCACTTCGTGGGCACGCGCCCGGGCCTGCCCGGTCATGTCGCCACCAGATAGCCGTCCACCGGGCCCTCCTGCAGGCACGGCACGGCGGTCACATGTGTCACCCAGACCCCTCTCCGATCTCATTTAGAGGATGCACATGCTTTTAATTGAGAGTCAAGACCGTTCCATGAAGGCGCCACCGTGGATGAGACGGGTTGGGTGGCCAGTGATGACCTGTTCACCGCGATCTGCGTGAGGCGGCGTCAGCGGGAGGCGCCGGCAAGCAGGGACACGGAGGCCGCCGATCGTGCCATCGACCGCCGGCGGGGCGAGCGCCGCAGTGCACGCCTGGTGCGGCATCGTCTACGTCGCCTTCGTCGTCGACGTCTATTCCCGGGCGATCGTCGGCTGGTCGGCTGCGATGTCCAAGCGGGCCACGCTGGTGCTGGATGCCCTGGACATGGCCATGTGGCGGCGTGACCGCACCGGACGCCCCGCCGGCCCCGGCCTCATCCATCACTCCGATGCCGGCAGTCAATACACCTGTTTCCGCTTCACGACCCATCTGATGACCGCCGGTATCGACGCCTCGATCGGCACGGTCGGGGATGCACTCGACAACGCGCTGATGGAATCGCAGATCGGCCTGTACAAGACCGGACTGATCAGACCCCGCGGGCCGTGGCGCAGCCTGGCCGAGGTGGAACTGGCCACCGCCGAATGGGTCGAGTGGTTCAACACCACCCGCCTGCACTCCTCCATCGGCAACATCCCGCCGGACGAGTACGAAGCTCTCTACTACGCTCAACACCGCCCCAGCGAACCCGCTGGAATCAACCCCTGAGGTCTCCACCGAAGCCGGGGCGGTTCATCCCAACTCCGCCGCTGTAACGAGGCTCGCCGCCGGCTCCAATTCCCCGGGCGCTGGTGTAAATCCCCTGAATGCGTGGAGACGGTCCTGCGCCACAACAGCCTTCAGCCGGCGTGCCGAGGAGATCTTCGAGGAGAACACCGACTGCTGGCCAACCGCTCGCTTCTTGGAGGACGTCGAGGACCTGGACGGCTCGACCCTCCGCCGGCTCGGCCAGAGCGCCTGACACACGACGCCGAAGGTGCACCTCTACTTCGATGCTGCTGGCACGCTCCCGCCACGCCTTTGTCCGTTTCGACACCCCACCACCGTCAACGGGACATGCAGCTGATGCCGCGTACCCGACCGGATGCCGGCTGGCACGGCAATGGTCGGACCTCACCAGCGATCAGATCGAACCCTCGTCGATCAGGGGGGCACGACGCACGGGCGGAGGACCATGAGCGAGTCCTCCAAGGACGCCACCACAGCGAAGGGGAACCGGTCGAGTTCAAGACAGAGTGCGACGTCATCGGGATGGGCTCCTTGGCGTACGCCTTGTGTCAACTCGGCGGCGGCGCGTGACTCGCCGGCGCGGCGAAGGAACTCAGCTGCATCCGCCCCAGCCCCGGTGGCTCTCTTGGCGATGTATTGAGCGCAGGCCAGATCTTCGTCGGCCCGCCCTTCGTCGCCGGTGACCACGAACGTGACACTGCCACACTCGCGTATCTGCAAGAGCCGAGCCGTTGCCTCCGCCACCACGAAGCTGGCGCACAACACCAGCGACGCCTCCTTGACCGCAAGGGCACCGACCGTCCCTGCCGAGGTCTTCTGCACAACGGTCCGCCCGCCAAGGTCAACAGACTGCAGCAGCCCCGGCGAGTTGACGGCGTCGAACCCCACCGACGGCGGACCGTCTTTGAGCGCCACCCAATCCGCATGGCGAGCCTTGAGCGCCAGGGCTTCGTCCAGCGACTCAGCAAGAACGATCTTTTCCGCTCCTTGGGCGAAGACCCAAGGAGCCACTGTGAAGGCACGCATGACGTCGACTACGACCGCTGCGGACGGAGCTTCGACCAGCTCAGCGATGCCGAGGAAGCGAACATCCATCCGGTCACGATCGCACATCCTGGCCGGAAACACTCCAGACAGTGACACGCATTACCTTGCCGGCGGTCTCGGCACGCGACACCTCCCGCTACCTGCGTCGCGAAAGAGGCGAGTGGTCACTGAACAAGATCGATTGCGTTCGCTAATGGCACGAGCCCCGTTTTCCCTGATGGGAGACGGGACTCTTTTCGCTGGTGGGCGGTACTGGGTTCGAACCAGTGACCCCTCGCTTGTAAGGCGAGTGCTCTACCGCTGAGCTAACCGCCCGGACCGGACTACACCTTACGACACCGACCCGCCTCTCAGCACATCGAGCGACCAGTCGGCGCCCGCGTCGTGCTCGCCCGCCGCCTGCCAGCCGAGGAGCGCCGCGCCGAGCATGCCCGCCAGGGGGCCCAGGGCGGCCGGGCGCAGGGGCGGGGGCTCCTGGAAGGCCAGACGGCCGGCCAGCCGCTCCCGCAGCGGCTCGAACAGGGCCGGACCGGCCTCCGCCAGGCCGCCGCCGATCACGATGAGGGCCGGGTCGAGCACGAGCACGTACGACGCGAGGGCGATGGCCAGGGCCTCGATCGCCTCACCGAACACCTCGGCCGCCACGGGGTCTCCCGTGGACGCGAGCTCGACGACCTCCTTCGCCGTCGCCGCACGGCCGGAGCGGGCCGTGAAACGGCGGGCCACGGCCGAGGCGGAGGCGTAGGTCTCCAGGCAGCCGATCTGCCCGCAGGCGCACTTCTCCCCCGCCGGCCAGACGGACGCGTGCCCGATCTCGCCGCCCCAGCCGTGCGCACCGCCGTACGGCTCGCCGCGGAGCACCACCGCGCCCGCGATGCCGGTGCCGATGGGCAGGAAGAGGAAGTCGGCGACGTCGCGACCCGCGCCGAAGACGCTCTCGGCCAGGCCGCCCGTCCGGACGTCGTGGCCGAGCCGCGTGGGGACGCCGGGAGGCGTGAACGCCTCGGCGGGCACGTCGCGCCAGCCGATGTTGGCGGAGTAGACGGCGGTGGACGCGGTGACGATGCCCGGCACGGCCAGGCCCACCCCGGCGGGCTCGGTGCCGTACCGGGAGCGGCCGAGGCCGGCGATCTCGCCGACGTAGGCGCGCACGGCCTCCACCACCGCGTCCGGACCGTTCTCGCGCCCTGTGGGACGCCCGGTGAGGACGGTGACCTCGCCGCCGCGGGTGACGAGGCCGCCCTTCATGGAGGTGCCCCCCACGTCCAGAGCGACGACGTACGTCACGATCGGCCCAGCACCCTGTCGAGGGCCGCCTCCACCTCCGCGGCGAGGCCGGGCATGCGGGCCGGACCCGGCGGGCCGGCCGTGACGAGCGGCTCACCGTCGCGGGCGAGCCGCACCTCCCCGCAGGAACGGCACTCGATCTCCCCCAGGCGGCAGATCAGCGCGATCGAGCCGCACGAGGCGCACGTGTCGAGATCGAGGTCGTGCACACGCTGGCAGTCCGGGCAGACGAGGACCTGCGCCTCGTGGCGCACCGCGCGCTTCCAGAGGCTGGCGCCGCGGACGGGGTCGGTCTGCCGGGCCCCGCACCTGTAGCAGGGCATCGTGGCCTCCAATGGGGCGAGTCGGAGTCGGAGTCGAATATGTCAGTGCCCGGGGGCGGGCAATGAAACGATCAGATTTCCGCGAGCGCCTTGCGGTACTCGTCGAGATCGCGCGCGGAACCGATCGGGTTGACGACCTTCCAGCGGACGACGCCTTCGCCGTCGATGATGAACGTGCCCCGGAGCGCGAGTCCCCGGTCCTCGTCGAGGACACCGTACGCCCGGGCGACCTCACCGTGCGGCCAGAAATCCGACAACAGGGGAAACGAGAAGCCCTCCTGGTCGGCCCAGGCACGCTGACTGAACATCGAGTCGACCGACACCGCCAGCAACTGGACGTGCGGAGGCAGGGAGCCGGCCAGCTCGTCGCGGATCGCCGCGAGCTCACCGTGGCAGACGGGGCTGAAGGACAGGGGATAGAAGACGAGCATGACCGTCCTGCCCCGCAGGCCGGAAAGACGCACGGGAACGCCGTGCTGGTCCTTGAGCGCGAACTCCGGAGCCCGCTGCCCGACCTCTATCGCCATGAGCAGTCCCTCCCAGGTGTCCGCTCATCATCCTGCCGTACGGCATCCCCGGGCCGTACGGCAGGGCAATACTCAGCGGCGGGCCTTCGGGGCGACGAGCCTCGTGCCCGACCAGTCCCTGGCGGCGCTCACGCTGCTCGTCTGCGACAGACCTGCGGTCGCCGCGTCCTCACCGATGTCGCTGGGCTCCACGTGGCCGTCGCGCCCCGCCTTGGGGGTCAGCAGCCAGATCTGGCCTCCGTCGGCGAGTGCGGTCATCGCATCGCTCAGGGCGTCGAAGAGGTCGCCGTCGCCGTCACGCCACCAGAGCAGCACCACGTCGACGACGTCGTCGTAGTCCTCGTCCACCAGCTCGTTGCCGGTCAGCTCCTCGATGGACTGGCGCAACGCCTCGTCGCAGTCCTCGTCCCAGCCGACCTCCTGCACCACCTGACCGGCTTTGAGGCCGAGTCGTTCGGCCAGGCCGCGCTCGTCCTGCGCCTGACCCGCGGTCGCGCTCACGTTCATCCCTCCTGCTTGGGGTGACCCCGCCCATTTCTGCGGTTGTCCTGGCTCGTTGAGAGCCATGCTTCGGCACAGTCCACACGCTGCGACCCGTAGTCGTCAACGGTCGCCACGGTGGGTGACCCGCACCGTTATCTCTTAATCGGTCAAAAACGACAAACGTACACGCCTGTCGGGGTTGTCGACGTTGAGGTCGATCAGGGCGACCGACTGCCAGGTCCCCAGAGCCAGCCTGCCCCCGAGGACGGGAACGGTGGCGTACGGCGGAATGAAGGCGGGCATGACATGCGACCTCCCGTGCCCACGGGAGCCGTGCGCATGCCGCCACCGGTCGTCCGCCGGCAGCAGGTCGCCCAGAGCGGCGAGCAGGTCCTCGTCGCTGCCGGAGCCGAGCTCCAGCAGTGCCACTCCCGCCGTCGCGTGCGGGACGAAGACGTGCAACAGCCCGTCTCCCCCGCACTCGCGCGCGAAATCGGCGCACTCCTTCGTCATGTCGTGCACGCGTTCCCGCGCGCCGGTCCGTACCTCGATCACCGTCGATTTCACATCCGCGATATTACGATTCGCGCTGAGCTGGGAGGACGACGGCGTCCGGACCGGGGAAGACGAGCGCCTCGTGCCCGTCCTCGTACTTCACCAGGAACGGCGGGCCGCCCTCTGGGCCGCGGACCTCGACGATGACACCGTGCTTCTCGTGGTCGCCCACGACCGCGCCGTGCACCACCAGCCGGTCCCCTACCGTTGCGTGCATCTCGATCCCCCTCTCTCCAGAGCCTGGTACGGCTATCGCCATCTGGAAAGAGGAGAAACCCTCCTCTCCACAGAGGGAGGGACAACCCATACCAAAACGTTACGCGGCCGCGAAGCCCCGCGACAGGGGGCCGTGTCCGGCGCGCACGCGGGCCCCGCAAGCCCGCCGGAGACGGGAGACGCGCGAGGCGGATGGTTGCGGAGACGTCGGCGGGGGGCTGTTCGGCGGGCACCTCCCCCGGCGTCGCGGCGGATCCGCCACGCCTGCCGGGTAGGCCGGGACGAGACCGGGTAGAGAGGCTCCGACCAGGCACGACGTGGCGCCGATGGCCGTTGGGGTGCCCCCGGCGGCGAGCGGGAATGGATGGTGAGTAAAAATCGTCCTACCATCGGTGGTCTAGGCCAAGACCACCCCGCAGCCAGCGCGGACGGTCCGGTTACCGGGGAGTAGAGATGCGCTTTCCGGTATGACGAGACAGGATGGAAGACGACCGCAACGCCGCGATCAAGCGCTGACCGCATCGCAGCAGGCAACACAGACGTAACAGATCCGACGAGACAAAGTCCATCTCGGAAGGCGAGACCCAGTGGCTTCCGGACGCCAGCGTTTTTCGATCATCAGTGACGGCCTACCCAGCCAGTTGCCTGATGTCGATCCGAGCGAGACCAACGAATGGCTCGAATCGCTCGACAACGTCATCAAGACCGAGGGCCGCACCCGGGCCCGCTACCTGATGCTCCGGCTGCTTGAGCGCGCCCGCGAACACCAGGTCGGCGTGCCCGGCCTGCGGAGCACGGACTACATCAACACCATCCCCCCGGAGCGCGAACCCTGGTTCCCCGGGGACGAGTACGTCGAGCGCCGCATCCGGGCCTACATCCGCTGGAACGCGGCGGTGATGGTGACCCGTGCGAACGCGCGGACCAACGTCGGCGGCCACATCGCCACCTACGCGTCCGCCGCCTCGCTGTACGAGGTCGGCTTCAATCACTTCTTCCGTGGCAAGGACCACGGCGAGTCGGGCGACCAGATCTTCATCCAGGGCCACGCGGCGCCGGGCATCTACGCCCGGTCTTTCCTGGAGGGCCGCCTGAGCACGGCCCAGCTGGACGCGTTCCGCCAGGAGCTGTCCCACGGGATCAAGGGCCTGCCGTCCTACCCCCACCCCCGGCTCATGCCGGACTTCTGGGAGTTCCCGACGGTGTCGATGGGCCTCGGCCCGATCGGCGCGATCTACCAGGCCCGGTTCAACCGCTATCTGCTGAGCCGCAAGATCAAGGACACCAGCCGCAGCCACGTCTGGTGCTTCCTCGGCGACGGCGAGATGGACGAGCCCGAGTCGCTCGGCGCGATCGGCGTGGCCGCCCGTGAGGAGCTCGACAACCTCACCTTCGTCATCAACTGCAACCTGCAGCGGCTCGACGGCCCGGTACGCGGCAACGGCAAGATCATCCAGGAGCTGGAGTCGTACTTCCGCGGCGCCGGCTGGAACGTCATCAAGGTCGTCTGGGGCCGTGACTGGGACCCGCTGCTGGCGGCCGACGTCGACGGCGTGCTGGTCAACCAGATGAACACCACGCCCGACGGGCAGTTCCAGACCTACTCGGTCGAGTCGGGCGCCTACATCCGGGAGAACTTCTTCGGCGGCGACCCGCGCCTGCGCAAGATGGTCGAGCACATGACCGACGACGACATCCGCAAGCTGTCGCGCGGCGGCCATGACTACCGCAAGGTGTACGCCGCGTTCAAGGCGGCCCGCGAGCACGTCGGCCAGCCGACCGTCATCCTGGCCCAGACGATCAAGGGCTGGACGCTCGGCAAGGACTTCGAGGCGCGCAACGCCACGCACCAGATGAAGAAGATGAGCAAGGCCGAGCTCAAGGAGTTCCGCGACCGGCTCTACCTGCCCATCCCGGACAAGGACCTCGAGGCCGACCTCCCGCCCTACTTCCACCCGGGCGAGGACAACGACGAGATCGCCTACATGAAGGAGCGCCGGGCGGCGCTCGGCGGTTACCTGCCCAAGCGGGTGGTACGCGCCAAGCCGCTCAAGCTTCCCGGCGACCCCGTCTACTCCGGCCTGCGCAAGGGGTCGGGCAAGCAGAACGTCGCCACGACCATGGCGTTCGTCCGCCTGCTCAAGGACCTCATGCGCGACAAGGAGATCGGCGCGAGGTTCGTGCCGATCATCCCGGACGAGGCCCGCACGTTCGGTGTGGACGCGATGTTCCCGACCGCCAAGATCTACTCGCCCCACGGGCAGACGTACGAGGCGGTCGACCGCGAGCTGCTGCTGTCGTACAAGGAGTCGACCGAGGGTCAGATCCTGCACGAGGGCATCAGCGAGGCCGGCTCGATGGGCTCGGTCCTCGCGACGGGCACGTCGTACGCCACGCACGGCGAGCACATGATCCCGGTCTACATCTTCTACTCGATGTTCGGGTTCCAGCGGACCGCCGACCAGATGTGGCAGCTGGGCGACCAGATGGGCCGCGGCTTCCTGCTCGGCGCCACCGCCGGCCGCACCACGCTGAACGGCGAGGGCCTGCAGCACGAGGACGGCCACACCCCGCTGATCGCCTCGACCAACCCCGCCGCCGTGGCGTACGACCCGGCGTGGGCGTTCGAGATCGCGCACATCGTCAAGGACGGCCTGCGGAGGATGTACGGGGAGCACCCCGAAGACATCTTCTACTACCTGACCGTCTACAACGAGCCCTATCCGCAGCCGGCCGAGCCGGAGAACGTGGACGTCGAGGGCATCCTCAAGGGCCTCTACCTCTACGCCCCTGCGACGGGCGACGGGCCGAAGGCGAACATCCTGGTGTCCGGCGTCGCCGGCCCGTGGGCGCTGGAGGCGCAGCGGATGCTGGCGGAGGACTGGGGGGTGTCGGCCTCGGTCTGGTCGGCCACCTCCTGGAGCGAGCTGCGCAGGGACGCCCTCGCCGTCGAGGAGCACAACCTGCTCAACCCCGACGCCGAGCAGCACGTGCCGTATGTGACCGGCAAGCTGTCGGGCGTGCCGGGGCCGTTCGTGGGCGTCAGCGACTACATGCGCGCCGTCCCGGACCAGATCGCCCAGTGGGTGCCGGGTGACTGGTCCTCGCTCGGCACCGACGGCTTCGGCCTGTCGGACACGCGTTCGGCGCTGCGCCGCCACTTCCACGTGGACGCGGCCTCGATCACGCTGGCGGTGCTGACCCAGCTCGTACGGCGCGGCGAGGTCAAGGCCGAGGTGCTGCAGGAGGCCGTCGCCCGCTACCACCTCAAGAACGGGGTGACCGAGGTGTCGGCCCAGCAGACCCCGGAGACCAACGACACCCAGTCGATGGGCGTCTGACCCGCGGATCCGTCCGGCGGCCCCCGCTCCGGCGGGGGCCGCCGTCGTTCCGGCGGAGGCCATGCCGCTCGCTTCCGCCGTCGTTCCGGCGGAGGCCATGCCGCTCGCTTCCGCCGTCGTTCCGGCGGAGGTCATGTCCGCTCGCTTCCGCCGTCGTTCCGGCGGAAGCCATACCCGCTCGCTTCCGGCGGCGGGTCCCGCGAGCGGCCTGGACGGCGGCCCGGCCGGGCAGGAAGCGGCTCGAACGGCGGCCTTGCAGTGCGGTACCGGCCGGTCCCAAGCCACCTCCAAGCAAGAAACAAGACCGTTCCATCACGCTTGCTGCCGTGGATGGAAATCTCAGGAAATACTTCGGCAGACTGACCGGGGGGATGGCCGCGATCGCGGCTCTCGCCCTGCTCGTCACGGCCGCTCCCGCTTCGGCGGACCCCGGGGACGAGATCCCCGTCGGCACCCGGCTGGCCGCTCGCACCCACCCGGCCGTGCAGCTCACCAGCATCACCTACTCCGGCGAGGTCGTCGTCCCGAGCAGCCAGGCCAAGGAGGCCGCGTGGGACCAGCTGACCAACGAGGCCACGCAGGCCGTGCTCGCCGGCAAGATCCCCTCCGACGAGCGGAGCATCGCCAAGTTCCTCTTCCAGCGCGTGGCGTCCGACGTCGACCGGTACCTCCAGCCCGTCGGTCCGGAGCGCACGGTCAAGGCCCAGGTCGGCGGCATGTGCACGGGCTGGTGGGTCACCCCCGACGGCTACATGGTCACCGGCGCGCACTGCGTGCAGATGAGCGACCAGGAGCTGTCGCAGACCTTCGCGCAGCAGGCGCTGGAGAAGTTCAACAAGCAGGACGCGAAGGACATGATCAACGCCCTGCGGAACTTCGAGGCCGACAAGGAGATGATCGAGCTCGTCCAGCAGATCTACGTCACCTTCAACAGCACCCACCTGGAGATCCGCGGCCTGCAGAAGAGCCTGTCGGTCCTGCAGAGCCTGCCCGGCGGCGGTGTCGACAAGACGGCCAAGGAGGTCCCGGCCGAGCTGGTGTCGGTCGGTGAGAGCTACCCGGGCAAGGACTTCGCCCTGCTCAAGGTGAACGGCCAGCAGAACCTGCCGACCGTGCCGCTCGGCGAGGACGCCGACGTGCAGACCGGCGACACGCTCTACATCAGCGGCTTCCCCGGCCTGGTGACCAACACCCCCTGGTTCAGCGTCGAGTCCAAGCTCGACCCCGCGCTCACGGAGGGGCCGTACAACGCCAAGCGCAGCACACAGGAAGGCGTGCCGTACATCCAGACGCAGGCGCCCTCCTACCACGGCAACTCCGGCGGTCCCGTCTTCAGCCGGGCGGGCAAGGTCGTCGGCATGCTCATCGCCGGCACCGTGAGCGAGAACGGCGAGGCGTCGGAGAACGAGAGCTTCGTGCTCCCGGTCTCGATCATCAAGGAGAAGCTCAACGAGAAGAACGTCAAGTCCTCCGCGTCGCTGACGACGACCAAGTACAACGAGGCGCTCGACGACTTCTTCCAGCGGCACTACAAGGACGCGCTGCCGAAGTTCCGCGAGGTCCAGGCGCTGTTCCCGAGTCACCCGTACGTCGCGAAGTACATCACCGACTCCCAGCAGGCGATCTCCTCCGGCAAGGACGAGACCCCGCAGCCGATGTGGGTGTGGATCGCCGTCGGCGCCGGTGCGCTGATCCTGGTCGGCGGCGGCCTCCTGCTGCTGATCCTGATGCGCAGGCGCAAGAAGGACTCCGCCTCCCCGGGGCAGTCGCCCTCGCCCGCGTACGGCGGCCCCTATCCCGGGCCGAACTCCGGCGGCGGCTACCCGGTGCAGGTCGGCGGCGGCTACGACCGGCAGCCGGTGAACGGCCAGGTGCTGCCCCAGGGCTGGCAGCCGCAGAGCCTGCCGCCGGCCGGCGGGCCGGCGCGGACGGCCGGAGGCTACGAGGCGCCGCGCCCCGGCGGCTACGACCGGCGCCCGGACGGCCACGACCGGCAGCGCCCGGGGGCGGACTACGACCCGCAGCGGCCCGACGGCGCGACGCAGTACGTGCGTCCCGCGCCCTACGGTCAGCAGCGGCCGCACGCCATGCCGGGCCAGGCCCCGGCCGACGCCGGCGCGCCGGACGTCGCCGACCTGGAGCGGGAGATCGCCGAACTGCGCCGTCAGCTGCAGCACCGTCCGCCGGAGGCGTGACGACCGCGCGGGAGGGTGACACGCTCGCCCTCCCGCCCATCCCCCTCGTACGAATCCCCACGTGGAATCCCCACGCGAAAAACACGGGCCGGGCGCACCTGATGGTGCGCCCGGCCCTTATGTCGTGTCCCTTGGATCTGTGGCCCCCGCGCTCGCCACGGCGAGATCCTCGGGCAGTGCCCCGCCTCACGGGAGCTGGGGAGAGTGGTCAGCTCTCGGAGGAGAAGGCGGCGTCGAAGGCGGCGGCGGGTGGGGTGATGGCGTTGAGGGAGCGGATGTAGGCGAGGGATTCGGGTGCGCCGTGCAGCCGGTCCATGCCCGCGTCCTCCCACTCGATGGAGATGGGGCCGTCGTAGCCGATGTGGTTGAGTGCGCGGAAGCACTCCTCCCAGGGGACGTCGCCCCGGCCGGTGGACACGAAGTCCCAGCCGCGGCGGGGGTCGGCCCAGGCGAGGTGGGAGGCCAGGCGGCCGC
>NZ_JABBXA010000036.1 GCF_014161445.1 Microbispora sp. H13382 | reverse complement strand
AACCGGCTCAAACGCCACCGCGCTGTCGCCACCCGCTACGACAAACTCGCCGTCCGCTACGAAGCCACGATCCTCATCGCCGCGATCAACGAATGGCTCTGATCGACTTTGATACAGGCCCTAGGCGAGGGTGATGCTGTCGCCGCTCACCGTGATGGTCTTCTCCGCGAGCGGCTTGGTGGCCGGTCCGTTGGTCACGGCACCGTCCTTGGCGCTGAACTTGCTGCCGTGACACGGGCAGACGATCTCGTTGTTCGCGACGCTGGCGACCGGGCAGCCCTGGTGGGTGCAGGTCGCGCTGAACGCCTTGAACGTGCCGGCCTCCGGCTGCGTGATGACGACGTCCTGGTCCTTGAAGACCTTGCCGCCGCCCTGGGGGATGTCGGAGGTCTTCGCGATCTCGCCCCCGCCCTGTGCCGCCTGAGGCTGGCCGTCCTGGGACGTGCCCTGGTCCGCCGACGCCGTGGCGTCCCCGTCGGAGGCACCGCACGCGCTCAGCGCCACGGCCAGCCCGGCGCCCCCGGCGCCGAAGATCACGGCTCGGCGTGTCGTATCCGTCATGCTCATCCTTCCCTGATGCGGCGGCCCGGGACGTCCACGGCCCCGGGTCTTCCCCTGCGCGACGCGTCACTCTGTGTGCTCTCAGGTACGGCCATCACCCCGTGGCCGGTTCAGGATGACGCGGTCGGAAGGAGAAGAGTAGGGAGAGAAGATGAGACGAATACTCATACGCCCAGAATTTTCCGGAGGAAGGCGCCGGTGTGGCTCTCCTCGACGCGGGCGATCTGTTCGGGCGTGCCGGCGGCGACGACCCTGCCGCCCCCGGATCCGCCTTCGGGCCCCATGTCGACGATCCAGTCGGCGGTCTTGATGACGTCGAGGTTGTGCTCGATGACGATCACCGTGTTGCCAGCGTCCACGAGCCGGTTGAGCACGCCGAGAAGCCGCCGGATGTCCTCGAAGTGCAGGCCGGTGGTGGGCTCGTCCAGCACGTACACCGTGCGACCGGTCGACCGCCGCTGCAGCTCGGAGGCGAGCTTCACCCGCTGCGCCTCGCCGCCCGACAGCGTGGTCGCCGGCTGGCCCAGCCGTACGTAACCGAGACCGACGTCGTGCAAGGTCTGCAGGTGACGGCGAATGGCGGGGATCGCCTCGAAGAACCCCAGCGCCTCCTCGATCGGCATGTCGAGGACCTCGGAGATCGTCTTGCCCTTGTAGTGGACCTCCAGCGTCTCCCGGTTGTACCGGGCGCCGTGGCAGACCTCACAGGGGACGTAGACGTCCGGCAGGAAGTTCATCTCGATCTTGATGGTGCCGTCGCCGGAGCAGGCCTCGCAGCGCCCGCCCTTGACGTTGAAGCTGAAGCGGCCCTGCAGGTAGCCGCGGACCTTCGCCTCGGTCGTGGCGGCGAACAGCTTGCGCACGTGGTCGAAGACGCCCGTGTACGTCGCCGGGTTGGACCTCGGCGTACGGCCGATCGGCGACTGGTCGACGTGGACGACCTTGTCCACCAGGTCGGTGCCGACAACCCGGGAGTGCCGTCCCGGCACGGTCTTCGCGCCGTTCAGTTCCTTGGCCAGCGACGCGTAGAGGATGTCGTTGACCAGCGTCGACTTGCCGGACCCCGAGACGCCGGTGACCGCGGTGAAGACGCCGAGCGGGAACTCGACGTCCACTCCCTTGAGGTTGTGTTCGCGGGCGCCCTTCACGACGAGCTGCCGCTTCCTGTCCCGCGGGCGCCGGATCTCCGGCACGGTGATCGCCTTGCGGCCCGACAGGTACGCGCCGGTCAGCGACTCCTCGCTGGCGAGCAGTTCCTGCACGGTGCCGGACACGACGACCTGGCCGCCGTGCTCGCCCGCGCCGGGGCCGATGTCGACCACCCAGTCGGCGGCGGCGATCGTGTCCTCGTCGTGCTCGACCACGATCAGCGTGTTGCCCATGTCGCGCAGCCGGATCAGCGTCTCCAGCAGCCGCTGGTTGTCCCGCTGGTGCAGGCCGATCGACGGCTCGTCCAGCACGTACAGCACGCCGACCAGGCCGGAGCCGATCTGTGTGGCCAGCCTGATCCGCTGCGCCTCGCCACCGGCGAGCGTGCCGGCGGCGCGGTCGAGCGTGAGGTAGTCGAGGCCGACGTCGAGCAGGAAGCCCAGCCGGGCGTTGATCTCCTTGACCACCCGCTCGGCGATGTGCATGTCCCGCTCCGACAGCCGCAGGCCGGACAGGAACTTCGCGCAGTCGGCGATCGACATCCCCGAGACCTCGGCGATCGAGGCGTCCCCGACGGTCACGGCCAGCGAGACCGGCTTCAGACGACGGCCCTTGCAGGCCGGGCAGGGGACCTCGCGCATGAAGCCCTCGAACCGCTCGCGGCTGGCGTCGCTCTCCGACTCGGCGTGCCGGCGCTGCACCCAGGGGATCACGCCCTCGAAGTCGGTGTAGTACGACCGCTGCCTGCCGTACCGGTTGCTGTAGCGGATGTGGACCTGCTCGTCGTGGCCGTGCAGGATCGCCTTCTGCGCCTTCTTCGGCAGCCGCTCCCACGGGGTGTCGAGGTCGAAGCCGAGCCCGTTGCCCAGCGCCTCCAGCAGCCGTACGAAATAGTCGCTGGTGTGGCCGTTCGCCCACGGGCTGATGGCGCCGTCGCCGAGCGTGCGCTCGGGGTCGGGGACGAGGAGATCGGGATCGACCTCCATGCGGGTGCCGAGGCCGGTGCACTCGGGACAGGCGCCGAAGGGCGAGTTGAACGAGAACGACCGCGGCTCCAGCTCCTCGAACGACAGGTCGTCGTAGGGGCAGTAGAGGTGCTCGGAGTAGAAGCGCTCACGGTTGGGGTCGTCGTCCGGCAGGTCGACGAAGTCGAGCGTGATGGTGCCGCCGGACAGCTGCAGCGCCGTCTCCACCGAGTCGGTCAGCCTGCGCCGCGCGCTCTCCTTGACCGACAGACGGTCGACGATCACCTCGATGTCGTGCTTCTCGTACTTCTTGAGGGTGGGCGGTTCCTCCAGGCGCACGATCGTGCCGTCGACGCGGGCCCGGGCATAGCCCTTGGTCTGCAGCTCGCGGAACAGCTCGGCGTACTCCCCCTTGCGGCCTCGGACGATCGGGGCGAGGACCTGGAACCGGGTGCCCTCCTCCAGTTCGAGCACACGGTCCACGATCTGCTGCGGCGTCTGCCGGGCGATCGGGCGCGCGCACTGCGGGCAGTGCGGCTTGCCGATGCGCGCCCACAGCAGGCGCAGGTAGTCGTAGACCTCGGTGATCGTGCCGACGGTCGAACGGGGGTTGCGGCTGGTGGACTTCTGGTCGATGGAGACGGCCGGGGACAGGCCCTCGATGAAGTCGACGTCGGGCTTGTCCATCTGACCCAGGAACTGCCGGGCGTACGCGGACAGGGACTCCACGTACCGCCGCTGTCCCTCGGCGAAGATCGTGTCGAAGGCCAGGCTGGACTTGCCGGAGCCCGACAGTCCGGTGAAGACGATCAGAGCGTCTCGCGGGAGGTCGAGCGAGACGTCCTTCAAATTGTGTTCGCGTGCGCCACGCACGATCAGGCGGTCAGCCACGGTGGTCCCGATAGGTCGATGAGGTGAATGGAGGTGCACGGGCAGGCTATCCAGAGCCACCGACAATTTCGGGGGGCATCGTGCGGCGGCCGGAGGGGGCGGCCCCGCGTGCTGTGTGGGACACGCTCCGTGAACCAGGGTATGAGCTTCGTCAAACCGATGCCTGCCATCCGCAGGAAACCCCTGCTCATACAACCGCCGCGGGCGCCGTCCTCTTCCCTGGCGGGTGTGGGGACGGCAGCCGGGGGTGCCAGGGGCCATGATTCTCTCCATGTCCGTTATCGACGAGATCGAGCGGGAGCTCGCCGAGGCGACCGGGCGCCTGCTGGCAACCGCCGCCCGCCTCACCGACGAGGATCTCCGCGCGCCCTCCCTGCTGCCCGGCTGGACGAGGGGCCACGTGCTCACGCACGTCGCCCGCAACGCCGACAGCTACGTCAACCTGCTGTCCTGGGCGCGCACGGGGGTGCGCACCCCGCAGTACGCCTCGGCGCGGGCCCGCGAGGCCGACATCGAGGCGGGGGCGGCCCGCCCCGCCGCCGAGCAGCTCGCCGACCTCCGCGACAGCGCCGGGCGGTTCGCGGCGGCGGTCCGGCGGATGCCCGCCGCGGCGTGGACCGCGCTGGTCTCGGGGATGAACCCGCCCGACCACCCCGCCTGGTACGTCCCGATCCGGCGGCTCAGGGAGGTCGAGGTGCACCACGCCGACCTCGGGGCAGGCTACGGATGGGCCGACTGGCCCGAGACGTACGTGAGACGAGAGCTGCACGACACGATGCTCTGGCTCGGCAGTGAGAGCCCGGCGGGCGAGGTCGTCGCCCGCGAGCCGGGCACCGGCGAGGTCGTACGGACCTGGACGGGTCTCGGCGACGGCCCCGTCGTGGAGGGGACGCCGCGCGAGCTGCTCGCGTGGCTCGCGGGCAGGACCGACGGCGCGGGCCTGCGATTCGGTGCACCACAGGCGCCTCCCCGGCTCGACGCTCCCGATGCCCGCCTCCGGCGCGACACTCCCGATGCGCGCCCCCGGCGCGACGCGGCCGGGGGGCCGCCGTCCCCGCCGCCCTGGCCGAAGCCGTCCCCCGCGGGCCTGCCCGCCGAACCACCGTCGTCCTGGCCACCCGCCGGGAACCAGAGCCGGGAACCCAGAGAGGAACGATCATGACCTATACCGGAAACGTCACAAAGGACGGGCCCGCCGACGTCCGCGAGGTCCCCGGGCTGACGATCTCGAAGATCGAGGTCGGCGACTTCGGCAACAACGCGTACCTGCTGCGGTGCGCGGAGACCGGCGACGGGGTGCTGATCGACGCGGCGGCCGAGCCCGACCGGCTGCTCGATCTCATCGGCGACATGCCGATCAGCGCCATCGTGACCACCCACCGGCACCCCGACCACTGGATGGCCCTGGAGGAGGTCGCGCGGGCCACCGGAGCTCAGACCGTCGCCCACCCACTCGACGCCCCCGAACTGCCGGTGAAGGTGACCAGGGAGGTCGAGCACGGCGACCGGGTGACGGTCGGCGTGGTGACGCTGGACGTCATCCACCTGCGCGGCCACACCCCCGGCTCGATCGCGCTGCTCTACCGGGACCGCCACCTGTTCACCGGCGACTCCCTGTTCCCCGGCGGCGTCGGCAACACGCAGAAGGACCCGGCCCGGTTCGAGCAGCTGTTCACCGACGTCGTGGAACGGATCTTCGACCGGCTGGCCGACGAGACCTGGGTCTACCCCGGCCACGGCAGGGACACCACCCTCGGCGCCGAGCGGCCGCACCTGCCGGAGTGGAAAGCCCGCGGCTGGTGACGGACGCCGGTACGGCCGGCGTCCCGCCCCGGGGCGCCGGCTCGTCCCGGCGCCGCGGTTCCGTCCCGAACGGGGCCGCGTCGTCTGCGTGATTCGGAGGGCTCCTGCGGGGCAGCGGCTACCGCACGGACCGTCGGAGGAGCCCCCGGATGACCCCCCTCATGACCCCCCTCGCCGGCGCGGCCGCGTGGAGCGGCCACGACACCCGCCTCATCGTGGCCGCCCTGGCCGGCATCGCGGTCATCGTGCTGCTGATCACCAAGCTGCGGACCCACCCGTTCCTCGCTCTCGCGCTCGGCTCGGGCGTGCTCGGCCTGGTGGCCGGCATGGCCCCCGACAAGCTGATCGACAGCTTCTCCGCCGGTCTGGGCTCGACCGTCGCCGGAGTTGGCGTGCTCATCGCCCTCGGGGCGATGCTGGGCAAGCTCCTGGCCGACTCGGGCGGGGCCGACGAGATCGTCGACGGCATCCTGCGCCGCAGCGGTGACCGGGCGCTGCCATGGGCGGTGACGCTGATCGCGGTGCTCATCGGACTGCCGATGTTCTTCGAGATCGGGCTGGTCCTGCTGATCCCCGTCATCCTGCTGGTGGCCCGGCGGAGCGGCCGTCCGCTGCTGCTGATCGCGGTCCCCGCCCTCGCGGGCCTGTCCGTCCTGCACGGCTTGGTGCCCCCGCATCCCGGGCCGCTGGTCGCGATCGACACCCTCAAGGCGGACCTCGGGCTCACGCTCGGGCTGGGCCTGCTGGTGGCGATCCCGACCGTGATCGTGTCCGGCCCGCTGTTCGCAAGGCTCGCCGCCCGGTGGGTGCGACCGGCGCCGCCGGAGCGGCTGGAACGCGAACAGACCCCGGAGACGAAGGACGCGGAACCGGAGGACGGGGAGCGCCCCCGGCCGGGCTTCGGCGTCACGGTGGCCACGATCCTGCTGCCGGTCGTGCTGATGCTGGGCCGGGCCGTCGTGGAGATCGTCCTGCCGGAGGACCATACGGTGCGCACCCTGTTCGAGGTCCTCGGCACTCCCCTGATCGCCCTGCTGATCGGAGTGATCGTGGCGATGTTCACGCTGGGCCGCGCCGCGGGCTTCGGCCGGGCCCGGATCTCCTCGGCGATCGCCGACTCGCTGCCGCCGATCGCCGGAATCCTGCTAATCGTCGGCGCGGGCGGCGGCTTCAAGCAGACCCTGGTCGACTCGGGCGTCGGCAAGGTCATCGGCGAGGCCGCGCAGGGCGCGAGCGTACCCGTGCTGGTGCTCGGCTGGCTGATCGCCGTCGGCATCCGGCTGGCCACCGGTTCCGCGACCGTCGCCACGATCTCCGCCGCCGGGATCGCCGCGCCGCTGGCCGCCGGTCAGTCCCCCGCCCACGTCGCCCTGCTCGTGCTCGCCATCGGCGCCGGGTCGCTGTTCTTCTCCCACGTGAACGACGCCGGGTTCTGGCTGGTCAAGGAGTACCTCGGGATGTCCGTCGGCGAGACGATCAGGAGCTGGTCGATCATGGAGACGGTCATCTCCGTGGTGTCGTTCTGCTGCGTGCTCCTGCTCGGGCTGGTGGTCTGAGACGTCCGTATAGTGAACGGCGCAAACCGTCCTTTCCCTGGAGCCGGGCACCTCATGGAGATCACTGGAATCGAACTGCGCCGGATCGCGATGCCGCTCGTCGCGCCGTTCCGGACGTCGTTCGGCACCGAGACCGCACGCGACGTCCTGCTGGTGCGGGTGGTGACGCCGGAGGCCGAGGGCTGGGGCGAGTGCGTGGCGATGTCCGAGCCGCTCTACTCCTCCGAGTACGTGGACGCGGCGGCCGACGTGCTGCGGCGTTTCCTGATCCCCGCGCTGCCCCGCGGACTGGACCCCCAGGCCGTCGGTCCCGCCCTCGCGCCGTTCAAGGGTCACCGGATGGCCAAGGCGGCGCTGGAGGCGGCGGTGCTCGACGCGTCGCTCCGGATCACCGGCGAGTCCTTCGCCCGCTACCTCGGCGCCACCCGCGACCGCGTCCCCTGCGGCGTCTCGGTCGGGATCATGGGCTCGGTGGCCGAACTGCTCGACACGGTCGGAGCGTACGTCGAGGAGGGGTACGTACGGGTCAAGCTGAAGATCGGGCCGGGGTGGGACGTGGCGCCGGTCCGCGCGGTCCGCGAGCGGTTCGGGGAGGAGCTGCTGCTCCAGGTGGACGCCAACGCGGCCTACACGCTCGCGGACGCCCGGCACCTGGCCCGGCTGGACGACTTCGACCTGCTGCTGATCGAGCAGCCGCTGGCCGACGACGACCTCGTTCAACACGCCCGGCTCGCCCGGTCGATCCGTACCCCGATCTGCCTGGACGAGTCGATCGAGTCCGCCGCCCACGCGGCGGCGGCGATCAGCCTCGGCGCCTGCTCGGTGATCAACATCAAGCCGGGGCGGGTGGGCGGTTACCTGGAGGCCCGGCGCATCCACGACCTGTGCCGCGCCCACGGCGTCGCGGTCTGGTGCGGCGGCATGCTGGAGACCGGCATCGGCCGGGCCGCCAACGTCGCGCTGGCCGCGCTGCCCGGCTTCACGCTCCCGGGCGACACCTCCGCCTCCCGGCGCTACTTCCACACGGACGTGACCCCGCCGTTCGAGCTGGACGGCGGGCACCTCGACGTGCCGGACGGCCCTGGGCTGGGCGTGGACCCCGTTCCGGACGTCCTGGACGAGGTCACCACGGCGACGGAGTGGATCCGCCTGTAAGGAAGGATGCGACCGCCGGGCGTCGCCAAGGGCACGATGCCGGCCCGTCAGGCGCCGCCGAGGGCAGGAAGCGACCCGTCAGGCGCCGCCGAGGGCAGGAAGCGACCCGTCAGGCGCCGCCGAGGGCAGGAAGCGACCCGTCAGGCGCCGCCGAGGGCAGGAAGCGACCCGTCAGGCGTCGCCGAGGGCAGGGTGCGGCCGGGGCTCGCCGGTGGTGAAGACCTTGACGATGCGGTCGGCCGCGAGAGCGGGCTCCTCCGCGCTCTCCACCACGTCGCCCCAGGACCAGCGGTAGAACCAGCCGTCCGACATCGCGACGCAGTCGACGGTCTCGGTGAACAGCGCCGCGTCCGGGTCGCGGACCTTCAGCGACGGCGGATCGGGGCGCAGGGACGCCTCCAGTCCCCGCAGCTCAAGCTCGCGGGCCAGTTTGCCGAGGAAGTACGTCCGGGTGTGCTCACGAGGCATGGCGACCAGGGCTCCATTGGACTAGGCGTTTTCTCCACAGGATTGGCCGGGCCCAAGGTGGCGGGCCCCAGCCGACCGGGGCCCTGTCCGTGCGACGACGTCAGCCCGCGTTCTCCGAGCGTCGTTCCCTGCGTTGCTGCTGTTTGAACATGAGAACCCGAAGCGGAATCGCTGAGACGATCGCGATCTGCATCGTGGCGCCCACCTTGATCAGCTGGTCGCCGCCGGCGAGACCGGCCGCCCAGATCGTCAGGCACGCCACGTTGATCAGCATCCAGGCCAGCACGACGGCCGCCAGGTTGCCCTTCGGCTTGGGGTACTCGATGCGGCTGACCATCAGCCAGGCCACCCCGAAGATGGCGGCGATCGTGAGGTAGTTCGGCTGGAAGAGCAGCACGATCGACACCACGGTCATGGCGCCCATCGGGATCGGCAGGCCCATGAAGTCGCCGCTCTTGGTCTTCACGCAGGCGAAGCGTGCCAGCCGTACCACGCCGGCGAGCAGGACGGACCCGGCCGCGCACAGCACCAGCCACAGCGGGAGCTTGCCGGAGAAGCCGGCCCAGATCATCACCATGAAGGCGGGCGCGAAGCCGAAGCTGATCACGTCGGCGAGGTTGTCCAGTTCGGCGCCCATCGCGGACGCGCGGAACTTCCTCGCCACCAGGCCGTCGAACAGGTCGCAGGTCGCGCCGATGAGCAGCAGCACCACGGCGGTGCCGAAGAAGCGCGGGTCGGGGGCGAACTTGCCGCTGGCCTGCAGGTCGCTGATCGCCGACCAGGCGAGCACGCAGACGGCGAGGAAGCCGCTGAGGGCGTTGCCGAGCGACAGGGAGTCGGCGGCCGACAGGCGGAAGGCCTTGCCGACGGGCCCGCGTGGCTCCTCGGTCGCCTCCTCCACCGGCCAGGAGGCTTCGGCTCCGAGGTCAGACGTGGTCAAGACGTGTCACCCCCGCGACGGTCCGGGTGCCGACGGTGACCGCCGGCCTGATGCCCTCGGGCAGGTAGACGTCCACCCGGGAGCCGAAACGGATCAGTCCGACCCGCTCGCCCTGGACGACCTTCGCGCCCGCGAACAGGTACGGCACGATGCGGCGCGCGACGGCGCCGGCGATCTGGACCATCTCGATGTCCCCGAGCACGGTGTCGAAATGCCAGACGACGCGCTCGTTGTTGTCGCTGTCCTTGTTGAAGGCCGGCACGAAGCCGCCGGGCACGTGCTCGACCGAGGTGACCGTGCCGGCCGTGGGCGCCCGGTTGACGTGTACGTTCAGCGGACTCATGAAGATCGCGACCCGGGTCCGGCCGTCCGGCCAGGGGTCGATGCTCTGCACGACGCCGTCGGCGGGAGAGATGATCCTGCCCTCGCCGGGCACGCGCTCGGGATCGCGGAAGAACCAGAGCATCCCGCCGGTCAGCGCGGCGAGTGGCGCCGCGGCCAGCGCCCAACGGGGCGACCTTCGGGTGAGAACGGCGGTGACGGCCGCCGCCGCGGCGGTCGGAGCCAGCCACGGGGACACCCCGCGTGCGAGTCTGACTCGTCCCCGGGCACTTCCCGCGAGCCCGGATTCAGGGCCGCGGGGCAACGATTCGTTGGACACAGATGACCTTTGTACTCTTCTGGCGACTATGGACCGGCATGCGAGCTAACGATCGATATTACCGATCCGGCAGTCAATGTGTGGCACAACGAGAACAAGCAAACAGGGTGAGTGCCCGTTTTCGCTAGCCCTGCGGGGCTTCCGCCTGAGAGGCCTCCGCTTGCGAGGCTTCCGCCGGAGTGGTGGTCCTGTCGTCGCGGCGAGCCTTGATGAGACTGGCGACGGTGGTCACGGCCATGGTCACGCCGATGACTGCCAGCGACACCCAGATGGGGATCTGAGGAGCCCAGGAGACCTCGTTTTCGTGAAGTGCTTCGAGAATCAGCTTAACCCCGATGAAACCGAGGATGAACGCCAATCCGTAGCTGATGTAGACCAGCCGCTGCAGCAGACCGCCGAGCAGGAAGTAGAGCTGACGCAGTCCCATCAGGGCGAACGCGTTCGCGGAGAACACGATGAAGGCCGCCTTCGTGAGACCGAAGATGGCCGGAATCGAATCGAGGGCGAACAGCAGATCGGTGGTGCCGATCGCGATCATCACGATCAGCATGGGCGTCACCATGCGCTTGCCGTCCACCCGCACGGTCACCCGGGAGCCGACGTAGTCCGGCGTGGTCGGGAAGACCCGCCGGGCCCAGCGCAGGAGGATGTTCTCGTTGAACTCCTCGTCATCCTTGTTGTGGTCCCGGATCAGCGTGTACGCCGTGTAGATCAGGAAGAACCCGAACGCGTACAGCAGCCAGCCGAAGCGGCTCAGCGCGGCGGCCCCGATGGCGATGAAGATCCCGCGCATGACGAGCGCGAGGACGATGCCCACGAGCAGGACCTTGTGCTGGTAGATCCGGGGCACCCCGAAGCGGGTCATGATGATGTAGAAGACGAACAGGTTGTCGACGCTGAGGCTGTATTCCGTCAGATAGCCCGCGAAGAACTCGCCACCGGTCCCTGGGCCCTCCCAAATCGTTAACCCGATGCCGAACAGCACCGCCAGGCAGACGTAGAAGCCCACCCAGATGCTGGCCTGCCGCATCGAGAACTCACGTGGTTCACCCCGATCCACGATCCACAGGTCGACGGCGACCACAACGAGGAGACCCACGATGACCAGGGCCCACAACCACAGGGGTGCATGTACCACGATTACCTCCGGCGCGCGCTGAACACACTGCCGGAGGTCTCTCCCGCCCGTACGCGCACGGACCGACGGCCCCGGGTGCTGACACCGTGATGACGGAACCGCCGCGAAGGGATACTCCCCCCCAACCCGTCCAGTATATGGATCAGACTTAGCCTCACCTAATCCTTGCCGGAACGTCGGCGATCCTCGGCCGAACCAGCGATGGCTCACCGGGCCGACGGTCTTCTGTCACCGGCGCGGGAGGATATTCGCACCCTCCAGCCACCCCGATCACCGCTACGACGCCAGCCCGTACGCCCTGAGCACCGCACGCAGCGCCGCGTCCTCGTCGGGCAGTTCCCGGCCCCGGCGTACGGAGGCCTGCGCCAGGCGGGCGGCCAGGGCGGGATCGCCGAGCAGGCGGCCGATCTCCCGGCTCAGCGCGCCCGGGTCCTGCGGCGGCACCAGCAGGGCCGCCTCGCCCACCATCTCCGGGATGCCCCCCACCCGGGTCGCGATGATCGGCCTGCCCGCCCGCAGCGCCTCCTGGACGCTCAGCGGCTGCCCTTCCCATCTGCTGGGCACGATCACCGCCGTCGCGACCTGAAGCAGGTCGGCCGGGTCGGCCCAGCCGTACAGGACCACGGGCAGTTCCTCGGCGCCGACACGGGACTGAAGCTCCGCGCGCAACGGCCCGTCGCCCGCGATCACGAAGACCGGATCCCCCTTGTACGGCCCGGCCGCCGCGTCGAGCAGCGTCTCCAGGCCCTTCTGCTGGGCCAGCCGGGCGACCGTGAGGAGGATCGGCCGCTCCCGCGCGGCCGGTGTCGCGGCCGCCGAGCCGGACAGCCGGGCGACGATCTCGGCCCGCACCTTCTCGGCCGGGCGAGCGGGTTTCGCGAGCGGCGGCGCGGGCACCACCGCGAGGTCCACCCCGCGTGCGCCCCTCGCCCGCATGCGCTCCGCGACGTCCGGCGAGATCGCCAGAACCCGGTCCGCGCGCCGGGCGACGATCCGTTCCAGCAGCCGGTAGACCGTCCCGATCGCCCCGCCCGCCGTGACCGCGTTGTGCAGAGTGACCACGAGGCGCGGCCATCCCCGCGCCCCGGTGAGGGCGAGCGCGGCAAGCGCCCCGGACCGCAGCCCGTGGGCGTGGACGACGTCCGCGCCGCGGGCGAGCTTACGCAGGCGCAGGGCGGTCCGCAGGTCGTGCGCGGGGTGCGGCCGGTCGGCGATCTCGACCTCGGCGAAGCCCGCGCCGGTGCCGGTGAAGCCGAAGGCCTCCTCGGTGCTGCCGGGGCCCGCGACCAGCACCCGGTGCCCCCGCGCGACCAGCCCGCCGGCGAGCATCCGCACGTGCCGGCCCACACCCCCCACGCTCGACCCCAGCACGAGCACTATCCGGCTCATGCCTCCTCCTCGCCTGCGGCTCGAAGTGGCATGCGCCAGGCACCGTGCTCATCTACTCGCTCGCTACGCTCGCTCATGCCTCCTCCTCACCTGCGGCTCGAAGTGGCATGCGCCAGACACCGTGCTCATCCACTCGCTCGCTACGCTCGCTCATGCCTCCTCCTCACCTGCGGCTCGAAGTGGCATGCGCCAGGCACCGTGCTCATCTACTCGCTCGCTACGCTCGCTCATGCCTCCTCCTCGCCTGCGGCTCGAAGTGGCATTCGCCAGACACCGTGCTCATCTACTCGCTCACTACGCTCGCTCACACCGCCTCCTCGGCCGGCGGGTCCGCCGGACTCGCGACTCTCCCGCGTCTGACTCCGGACAGGGCGGCCGCCAGGTCCGCGCGGTCCACGAGCGCGGCGACGAGGAGCCCCGCGACCACGGCCGTCAGACCGGCCAGAGCGGCCGTGAGGAGACCGCCCCACGGCCCTGCCCCCGCCAGGGGAAGCCGGGCGGCCGCCGCTCCCGCGAGGAACCCCGCACCCCCGCCCAGCAGGGCTGCCAGACCGGCCCGCGCGACGCCGTGGACGGCCCGCGCTCCCCGCGCCCGCACGACCGAGGCCAGCAGCAGCGCGGCCCCCACGGTCATGCCGGCCGCCTGGCCGAGCGCGAGCCCGCCCAGACCCCAGCCGTCCGGCAGCACGATGACGAACGCCACCTGGGCGACGGCCACGACCAGCCATCCGGCGACCTGCCCCCGGGCCGCCGCCCTGCCCTGCCCCGCGGCGTACAGCACCCGGCTGAGGTGGGCCACCAGGCCGTACCCGATCAGCCCCGGCGCGAACAGCGCGATCCCCCGGGCGAACTCGGCCGCGGCGACCTCGGTGTCCGCCTGGGCGAGGAAGACGTGCGCGACCGGTCCCGCGATGGCGGCGAGCGCGCCGGCCGCCAGGCCGCAGACCAGCACGACCGCGCGGGTCGTCCGCGCCGCCAGCGCCGCGAAGCCCTCGGCCTCGGCCTGTGCCCGTGCGGCGAGCGCGGGGAACGCGCTGGTCGCGATGGGCACCGCGAGCACGGCGTACGGCACCTGATAGATCGCCCAAGCGTAGTTGTAGGCGGGCAGCGCGCCCCCGCCGACGCGGTTGGCCACGGGGATCAGGATCGCCGCGGCGGCCTGCTGGGCGACCAGCGCGCTCAGCCCGGCCAGGGCCAGCCGCCGCACCTGTACGGCGACGCCCTCGGGAAAGCGGAGCGTGGGCCGCCATCGCAGGCCGAGCCGCCACGTGGGCCCGACCACGGTGACCACCAGGGCCAGCACCCCGAGCGTCGTGCCCGCCGACAGCGCGATCTCGGCCGGTCCCGGCACCGTGGCGGGATCCTTGTGGCCGCCGCTGAGCGGACCGAAGGCAAGGTACGCGACGATGACCACCACGCTCGACACCAGCGGCGCCAGCGCCGGCCCCGAGAAGCGGCGATGGGCCTGCAGCACGCCGTAGAGCACCACGGCCATGCCGTACAACGGGATCTGCGGCGCGAAGACGACCAGCATGCGCGCGGCCACGGCGGCGACCTGACCGGGGTCGCAGCCTCCCACCTCGGAGCCGACGAGCAGGCGCGCCACGGGCACCGCGACCAGCGTGGTCAGCGCCGCGAGCGGCACCAGCAGCACCAGCACCCAGGTCAGCAGCGCGGAGGCGATCCGGCCGATCTCGTCGCGCGCCCCGCCGTCCGATCTGGCGGCGGCGCCGGCGAGCACCGGGACGACCATCCCGGCGAGCGCGCCGCCCGCCACGACCTCGAAGACGATGTTCGGCACGTTGTTGGCCGTGTAGTAGGCGCTGGCCAGGCAGTTCGTGCCGACCGTGCGGGCGAACGCCAGCTGCTTGGCGAAGCCTGTCACCCGGGCCAGGACCGTGATGACCCCGATGAGGACCGCCGCCCCGGCGATCCCCGCCCCGAGTCGTCTAACCATGCCGCTTATCCACGCCGCTTATCCATGCCGGTGCCGTACGCCGTCGCGGACGACCCTGGTCGTCCAGGTCACCCGCGCGGCCCCGACGTGCCGGGGGCGGTCTGCGGAGCGCGGCGGCCGAGCATGTCCAGGCGGTTGAGCACCCGGTTGCCGGCGATGACCTTGGTGAAGCTGACCTTCTCCGAGGCCGCGGTGAGAGCGGCGACGACACCGAGGGCGGCGATCCGGCCGGGCCGGCCCAGCCGGGCGGTGGCCGCCAGGCCGAGCAGCGCGCCGAGCGCGTTCGCCCCGGCGTCGCCGAGCATCGCCCGCTCGCCCAGGTCCTCGGGCAGCAGCGCCGCCGCCGCGCCCAGCGGAACGGCGGTCAGCGCGGCCGCCTGGCGGGAGCGCGGGCCGTACGGCGCCGCGACCGAGGCGGCCAGCAGGGGCGCCCCGGCGAGCAGCCCGACCTTGATCGCGCGGCCGGGCCGCAGGTCGAACAGGTTGGCCAGGTTGGCGCTGCCGGCGATCAGCGCGCCGTCGATGAGGGTGTCGAGAGACCGCGTCACCATGCCCCGGCCGTCGCGGGGGGCGAGCGCCGCCGCGGCGAGCCCGGTCGCGCCGATGCCGAGGATCTTGACCGCTCCGCTGGTCACCTCGCCACGCGCGAGCGCGGCCAGGTGCCCCTTGAACCCCTTCGACGAGGTCGAGCCGAACAGGTCGTCGTACGCACCGAGGACGCCGCTGCCCGCGCCGGCGAGCACGGCCGCCGCCCGGGTGCGTACGGGCAGGCCGGGGGCGAGGGCGGAGGCGGCGACCGCGCCGGCGGCGAACGCCGGGCCCTCCAGCAGCGTGACCGGCTCGCCCCGGTGGTTGACCCGGGTCCAGTACTCGTCGGCGGTCTTCTCGTCACCGATGGGCGGGCGGCGCCGGAACGCGGCGAAGGCGGCGCGCGCGGCGACGGCGCCGAGCGCGGCGCCGACGGCGGCCCCGAGCGCCGCGGCGGCGCGGGTGCCGGCCTGGGAACGTGTGGCCACGGCTGTTGCCCTTCTCTCCGTTGGTGTGCCGGCGGGCGGCTCAGCCCCGGCTCGCCACCGGGGTGGGGGTCTGGCTGGGCGCGGTCACCGCGGGCTCGAACGCCGTCGCGCCGCTGCCGACGCCGTACGCGCCGGAACGGCCGGTCAGTTGCTCCCGCAGAGCGTAGACCACGACGACACGGCCCGCGGCGAAATCGACGGTGTCGACCGTCGAGACGGCCGAGGCCACGCCACCGGTGTCGTGCAGGGCCGCGATGACCCCGCCCGTGCCGGAGGCGGTGACGGTGCCCGCGAGGACGGTGCCGAGAGCGCCGGTGTCGAGCCCGGCCGCCACCGACACGATCGCGTCCGTCTGGTGGGCGGCGTCCTCTCCCTCGTACGGCTGGGACGGCGCGACCACGATGGCCATCGTGGCGCGCTGCTCCGGATCTCCGTTCAGGGTCAGGAAGTCGCCGGCCTGGAACGACTCCAGCACGGCGGTCGCCGCCGGGTTGACCCGGCCCGCCTGCGCACGGTCGTTGGTCACGATCGCGCTCGCGAGGACCGCGGCGGCCTTGTCGTAGGGCGAGGCCCCGTCGGGGAAGGCGGTGCCGGCCGGGGCGAGGTTGGCGGCCAGCCCGTCCACCACGTTCGCCTGCTCGGCGTCGGTGAACTTCTCGGTCAGGCTGACCCTGCCGCTGTAGACGGCGCCCGCACTCGTCACGAGCTTCTCGATCGGGTCGCGCAGGGCGGCCGACGCGCCCGGAGCCTCGACGAGCACGACGCGCTCCCCGGCGAGCTGGCCGCGTACGAGCTCGGGCAGGTGGGTCGTGACCAGCGAGTCGCCGCCCTCCTCGCGTGTCTGCAGCTCCGAGATCTGCGTCAGGTACTTCTCGTTGGCCTGCCGCAGTGACGCGGTCATCTCCTCGGCCGACTTGAAGAACGTGGGCTCGAGCACGGTGCTGCCCAGCACGATGCCGACCGTGAGCGCGAGGAAGATCGCCACGATCGAGACGAGGTGATAACGGAAATCGATCACGAGAAGAGTCCGACCAGCCAGAAGATGAAGCCGTTCCAGGCCACGCGCAGGCCGTTCAGCCACACCTGGCCGATCGGCGACACCGAGAGCACGACGCCGATCGTGACCAGCGTGGTGGCCACGAGCAGCAGGAGGGAGGGTGTGGAGATCCGGCTGCGGTAGAGCCTGCTCACGCCCTTGGCGTCCACGAGCTTGCTGCCCACCCGCAGGCGGGTGAGGAACGTGCTCGCCGCGCCCGACCTGCCCTTGTCCAGGAACTCGTCGAGCGTCCAGTGGGTGCCGACCGCGACGATCAGCGTGGCGCCCTTGTCGTCGGCGAGAAGCATGGCGATGTCCTCGCTCGTCCCGGTCGCGGGGAACACGACCGCCTCCTGGCCGAGCCTGTGCACCCGCTCCAGCCCCGGAGCACGCCCGTCGCGGTAGGCGTGGACGACCAGTTCGGCGCCGCAGCGCAGCGCCTTCTCCGAGACGGAGTCGAAGTCGCCCACGATGATGTCGGGCACGTACCCCGCGTCGAGCAGCGCGTCCGCACCGCCGTCCACGCCGATCAGCACCGGGCGGTACTCCCGGATGTACGGCCGCAGCGTGGCGATGTCCTCCTTGTAGTGGTAGCCCCGCACCACGATGAGGGCGTGGCGGTTCTCCAGGGAGGTGCGGATGTCGGGCACGCCGACCCCGTCGATCAGAAGGTCGCGCTCGCGCCGGACGTACTCCATCGTGTTCGCGGCGAAGGCCTCGATCTGGACGGCCAGGCCCGCGCGGGCCTCGGTCATCGCCGCCTCGACGCTCTCGGCGGTCTGCGGCTGCCCCTTGCCGATCAGTTCCTCGTCGAGGTAGACCATGCCCTCGTGGACGCGGATCACGTCGCCGTCCGCGATGCGCTCGAACAGCTCCGGCGACGCGTTGTCGATCAGGGGAATGCCCGCGTCGATCAGAATCTGCGGCCCGAGGTTGGGGTAACGGCCGCTGATGCTCGCGGCGACGTTGACCACGGCCGCCACGCCGCACGCGACGAGGGCCTCCCCGCTGACCCGGTCGATGTCGACGTGATCGATAATCGCGATTTCCCCGGGCTTGAGGCGCTTGGTCAGCCTCTTCGTCCGCCTGTCGATTCTCGCCACTGCCGTCACCCCGGGAAGGCCCTCGGCCTTCCTGCGGCGGAGGCCCGGAACATTCAAGCTCGGGACCTTCATCATGACCATCCTGCCAGAGGCGGCGACCGCCACGCTTCCACACCCCACGGCTCGTCTGATTTCTCACTGCAAGTCAGGGATGTTGCCGAGGTGCGCCGACAGGGGGCAGCCGGAGTTGACGCACACCTTCCGCGACGCCGTCCGACCCCCGTTTCCTCGCCCCCTCGTTCCCGGGGCTTGACTGCTTCCCGGCGCGCCCCGATCCAAACGTCACCCCCGCGCGCGCTCCGCCGAGTGTACGCCCCGGGCGGGCCGGGGACGGCCTCGGGACGCACGCGCTCAGCCCGGGGCCGACGCGCGACGCTCAGCCGGAACGCCGGTGCGCGGCGCCCGGCCAGTGCGCGGCGCTCAGCCCGGGGGGCCAGTGCGCGGCGCTCAGCCGGCGGTTCGGCGGCCCGAGCGCTTGGACCCACCCGAGGACTGCTTCTCCCAGGCGGCCTTGTCGCCGGCGGCGATGGACAGCAACTCGGCCGCGTGCGCCCGGCCGAGTTCGGAGTCCTCCAGGCCGGCGAGCATCCGCGACAGCTCCCGCTCCCGACCCTCCTGGTCGAGCGTCACGACGCCGCTGCGGACCACGCTGCCGTCGCTCGCCTTCTCGACCACGAGGTGCTGGTCGGCGAAGGCCGCCACCTGCGGCAGGTGGGTGACCACGATGACCTGCGCGGTCCTGGCGAGCTTGGCCAGTCGCCTGCCGATCTCCACGGCCGCCTTGCCGCCCACACCGGCGTCGACCTCGTCGAACACGAACGTCGGCACGGGGTCGGCGCCGGCGAAGACCACCTCGATGGCGAGCATCACCCGGCTCAGCTCACCGCCCGAGGCGCCCTTGGTCAGCGGCAGCGGCGGCGCGCCGGGATGCGAGGCCAGCCGGAGCTCGACCTCGTCCACGCCGTGCGGGCCGAAGCCCTCCGTGGCGGTGATCGCCACGCTCACCCGGGCGTGCGGCATGGCGAGCGCGGTCAGCTCCTCGGTCACCGCCCGGCCGAACCGCTCGGCCGCGGCGGTGCGGATGGCGGTCAGCTCGCCGGCCAGCTCGCCCAGCCGCTCGGTGAGCTCGCCGTGCTCCCGCGTCAGCTCATCGATGCGCTCGTCGTCGCCGTCGAGCTCCGACAGCCTCTCGGCGGCCCGCTGCGCCCAGGCGAGGACGGCCGAGACGTCCAGGCCGTACTTGCGCATGAGGCCGTTCAGCGCCGCCCTGCGCTCCTGCACCGCCGCGAGCCGCGCCGGGTCGGCCTCGACCGACTCGGCGTACGCGGCCAGCTCGGTGGCCACGTCGGAGACCAGGTAACCGGCCTCGGCCAGGCGGTCGGCGAGCCCGGCGAGCGCGGGGTCGAAGTCGCGCACCGACTCCACGGCCGCCTTGGCGTGACCGAGAAGCGACACGGCGTCCTGCACGTCCTGCGCGCCCGACATCGGATCCCCGAGCAGCGCCGTGTGCGCGGTCGTGGCGGCGGTGCGCAGCGCGTCGGCGTGGGAGAGCCGCTCGGCCTCCTCCTTCAGCTCCGCGTCCTCTCCCGGCCGGGGCTCCAGTTTCTCGATCTCCTCCAGGCCGAACCGCAGCACGTCGGCCTCCTGCGTCCGCTCCCTGGCCTTGACGGTCAGCTCGTGGAGCAGCTCGCCCACCTGCTTGTGCCGCTTGTATGCCTGCTCGTAGGCCCGCAGGGGTTTGATCAGCTCGTCGCCGGCGTAGCGGTCGAGCGCCGCGCGCTGCCTGCCGGGCTGCAGCAGCCGCTGCTGGTCCATCTGGCCGTGCACGGCCACGAGGTCGTCGGCGATGTAGGTCAAAGTGCCCACCGGCACGGCACGGCCGCCCAGCCAGGCACGGGAGCGGCCCTCGGCGGAGACCGACCGGGAGATGATGAGCTGCCCGTCCTCGACCTCGCCGCCGACGTCGGCGACCTGCTGGGCCACGCGGCCCCCCGGCTCGATGACGAGCGTGCCCTCGATCGTGGCCTTGTCCGCGCCCGGCCGGACCCTGGCCGGGTCGGCCCGCCCGCCGAACAGCAGGCCGAGGCCGGTGACGACCATCGTCTTGCCGGCTCCCGTCTCACCCGTGACGACGGTGAATCCCGGTGACAGCTCCAGGATGGCTTCGTCGATCACGCCGAGCCCCTGGATGCGGACCTCCTCGACCCGTGGCCGCACTGGTCCCTCCCGTTTTGCCGACCGAACTCGCCAGAGATCCTACGCGTAACTCGTCAAGATTTTCGAGGACGGCGTGTCCGGCCCGCGACCCGAACGAGAATCTGTGGACACGAAATGCCTGCTCATCCGGCGTATCGCCACCAACCGCCACACTGCGCTGTGGACCGCGGCGCCCTCGCGATCAGCCGGAGCGCACCCGGCCCCGCCAGCCCTGCACCGGCAGGCCGAACTTCGCCACCAGACGGTCGGTGAAGGGCGCACCGGTGGTCTCCACGCCGAGCAGACGGGCCAGCCGCACCGGCACCTCGCCCCTGCGGACCTCCACGCGGGCGCCGGGCGGGATGTCGAAGCGGCGGCGCCCGTCGCACCACAGCACGCCGGCGCTGGTGTCGGGCAGGATCTCCAGCGCGAGCGTGGACTTCGGCGAGACCACCATCGGCCGGGCGAACAGGGCGTGGGCGCTGTTGGGCACGAGGAGCAGCGCCTCCACCTCGGGCCACACCACCGGGCCGCCCGCCGAGAACGCGTACGCCGTCGACCCGGTGGGGGTCGCGCAGATCACGCCGTCACACCCCCAGCGCGACAGGGGGCGGCCGTCGATCTCCGCCACGACCTCCAGCATGCGGTCCTTCTTCTCGACCGACGCCTCGTTGAGCGCCCAGGTCCGAGCGAGCACCGAGCCGTTGAGGCGCACGACGACCTCGACCGTCATGCGCTTTTCGACCTCATAGCTGCCCTCGACCACCCGGTCCACCACGGACGCCAGGTCCTCCACCTCCGCCTCGGCGAGGAAGCCCACATGGCCCAGGTTCACGCCGAGCAGCGGCACCGCGGCCGGACGGGCCAGCTCGGCCGCGCGCAGCAGCGTGCCGTCACCGCCCAGGACGATGATCAGCTCGGCCCCCTCCAGCGCCGCCCCGTTCTCCGGGACGACCTCCGCGTGGACACGGCCGAGCTCCTCGGCCTCCTCGTCGAGCACCCGGACGTTGATGCCCGCCTCGATCAGCCGTTCCACGACCAGGCGGGCGCTGCGCACGGCCGCCTCCCGGCCCGTGTGCGCCGTCACCAGGACGGTCCTCTTGGCGTCCGTCCGGTCGCCCGGCGCGCCACCCGTGCTCATCGCGTTCATCGTCTCCACGCCTCGCCGCCCGCGCTCACCGGGGTCCCTCCGCGACCGCCGTGTCGATGGCGGCGTCCACGTCGGGCACGGGCTCGTGTCCCGGTCCCTTCCCGAGCCACAGCACGTATTCCACGTTCCCGGACGGTCCCGGCAACGGGCTCGCCGTCACGCCCTTGACCGTCAGGCCCAGCGAGCGCGCCGACGCCGCGACGTCCCGCACCGCCTGCGTCCGCAGGGCCGGGTCGCGTACGACGCCTCCCTGCCCCACGCGCTCCTTGCCGACCTCGAACTGGGGTTTCACCAGCATCGCGAACTCCGCCACCTCGGCCGCGCAGCCCACCAGGGCCGGCAGAACGAGCCGGAGGGAGATGAAGGACAGGTCCCCGACGATCAGCGTCGGCGGCTCGCCCACCATCTCCGGGGTCAGGTCGCGGACGTTGACCCGCTCCATCACCGTGACCCGCTCGTCCGTGCGCAGCGACCAGGCGAGCTGGCCGTACCCCACATCGACCGCGAGCACGTGGGCGGCACCATGCCTGAGCAGCACATCGGTGAAGCCGCCGGTCGAGGCTCCCGCGTCGAGACATCGGCGCCCCTCCACGCGGAGCCCCTCGAACGCGCGCAGCGCGCCGAGCAGCTTGTGCGCGCCCCTGGACACGTAGTCGGGGCCCTCCGCCGCCTCGGCGACCACGATGGGGGCGGCGGTGTCCACCTGGGTGGCCGCCTTGCCCGCCACCCGGCCTCCGACACTGACCCGGCCCGCCTCGATGAGCTGGACCGCCTGCTCCCTGGAACGGGCGAGCCCCCGGCGCACGAGCTCGCTGTCCAGCCGGACGCGCTTCACCGGACCCACCCCGCCGCGGCGCCGCGTGCCGGGTGCGTCCGGCTCCCGGCGACCGCGGCCGCTCTCGTGGCACTCACCGGTCGCTCTCTTCGTTGCCGCCGGCTCCGGCCTGCGGTCCCCCGGCATCCTCCACGGACGCGAGCACCGCTTCGAGACCGGCCAGGACCTGTTCGAAGACGCCCACGTGCTCGGACACCGGCACGTGCGCCAGCCGTCCGAGAGGCGACAACGCGGCCTGCACGCCGTCGGCGCCCGAGGCGAGGTGTTCCCCGGCCGCGATACCGCTGTCCGTCATGGTCCCTTCCTGCTGCGCTGCCCCGTCACGATCCTCCGCGCGCGGTCTCACACTCGCGCCGGAGGCCTCGGCCCGTGCTCTCGCCGGACCGGGCCCCGGACGTGCCGTACGCGCACGCGGCCCATGCCGCGGCGGTCCCGCTATGGGGCCGCGACGGCGCTGGTCGCCTCGACGCTATCGGACGCCACCGACGATCGTGCGCCATCCGGCCGTTCGGCGAGGGACAGCGAGACATTCCTCGCATGGTCTCGCCCCCGGGGCGGTTGCCGTTCCACGACCCGGCGCGGATTTCGCGCAGGCCGCCGGTGGAAAGCTACTGTCGGTAGGTGGAGGGGCAATCACATCGTCGACCGCTGATCCGCGCACGGCACGAGGCGAAGCGGTCCACGAGAAGACACGGTCCGTGAGAAGAGAGGCAGGCGCATGGCGACCGTCGAGGAGTGCCGGGCGGCGCTGGACAAGCTCGTCAAGCAGTTCGACGAGATCAGCGAGGAGGACCGTGCCAGGCACGTGGTCGAACGCCGGCTGGCCTGCCGGATCTCCGATCTGGGCGTGACGTTCTACGGCCGCCTCCACCGGAACGGGCTCGACCCCTTCAAGGAGGTGCCCCCGGAGGACGGGCGGCCCGCCGAGGTCAAGCTGACGCTCAAGAGCGAGGACCTGGTCTCGATGGTGAACGGCGACCTCGACATGGGCCGCGCGCTGCTCGGCGGCCGCATCAAGATCGACGCGAGCCTCGGCGATCTGCTGCGCCTGCGCAAGCTCCTCTGACCGCTCCCGCGCGTCCCCGCCGAGCGGACCCCGGATCGCGAGACGCGCCGCGCCCGCGACTGCGGGGTCCGAAGCGGCGGCCGTCACCTCGTGAACGGCCGCCCTGACGGGCAGGCACTCCGGTCACCGCGTAAAGCAGTGGTCGCGTGGAGCGATGAGCCGGCACCCGAGACCGTTGCTGCCGTCATGACCATTGGCTCCGGTTACCGCGTGAAGCAGTGGCCCCGTGGAGCGGTGAGCCCGCACCGGAAAGCGTGCACGGCCCGCCGTTCTTGACGCCGGTCAGCGGCCGAGCGACGCCAGGGCGCCCTTGACCGCGTCCTCGTCCGCCTGACCGTCCCCCGCGGCTTCCCAGGTGGCGGCGCACGCGGCGCGCAGCCCCTCGACGGGGTCGCCCTCCCCGGTCAGCACGAGCTCCCCGTCCTGCCAGGCGGCCGTCCAGTCGCCGCAGGTCCAGCCGCCCGAACTCCGCCGTACGGGGACCATGGGCGCGTGCAGGCCGGACAGGTCGGCGGCGATGTGGGTGGGCCGGTGCCGGGGCGCGGCGGTTAGCACGTCGAGAGGGCCGGCGACGCCGGTCAGCACGAGCAGGCTGTCGACGCCGGCCCGGGTCGCGCCCTCGATGTCGGTGTCGAGCCGGTCGCCCACGATCAGCGGCCGCTCGGCGCGGGTACGGATCATCGACTCCCGATGCAGCGGCGGCTCCGGCTTGCCCGCGACCACTGGTTCGACACCCGCGGCGGTGGCGATCACGCGGCTCATCGCCCCGTTCCCGGGCTGTTCGCCCCGGCCCGTCGGCATCGTCGCATCGCCGTTGGCCGCGACGAACCAGGCGCCCTGACGTACGGCGAGCGCCCCTTCGGACAGCAGCCCGTAGGACAGGTGCTCGGCGAACCCCTGCACCACGGCGGCGGGAGCGTCCAGGGCCGTCGTGACGGGCCGCAGGCCGTGCTCGCGCAACGCCATCCGCAGTCCCATGCCCCCCACGACCAGGACGGCCGAGCCCGCCGGCACGTGCTCCGCGATCAGCCGGGCCGCTGCCTGGGCGGATGTGACCACATCCGCCGGGGCGGCCGGAACGCCCAGATGATTGAGGTGCTGCGCGATCGCCCCCGGTGTGCGGCTCGCGTTGTTCGTCACGAACGCGAGCCGCACACCCAGGTCCCGAGCCTTGACCAGCGCCTCGGGCGCACCGGGGACCGCCTGTTTCCCGAGATAGACGACACCGTCGAGGTCCAGCAACAACGTGTCGTAGGCGTCCGCGAGGGTGCCGGTGATTTCTGACATGGCGGAAGTATGGCCTACGGTCACGCACGCCTCGCCCGCAGCGTGGCCCGGACCTGCTTCAGCGCGGACACGTAGTGCCGTAGGTCGGGGCGCATCGCCACCGCCACCGCGAGCGGCTCCTGCGCTCCCTCGACGTCTCCGCTGCGCCACAGCGACAGGCCCAGACCGAAGTAGGCGTAGTCCTCGGCGGGATTGGCGTCGACGATCCAGCGGAAACTGCCGGCGGCCTCGTCGTATCGCTTGGAGTTGAACTGGGCGCGGGCGAGGGCCTCGCGGATGCTGCGCGAGTCGGGCTCGGCCCGTGCGGCGTGCTCCAGGATCGCCGCGGCCGCGGCCGGGCTGCCCTCTTCGAGCAGTCTCATGCCGCGCTGGAACCACTCGTAGACACCACCGGAAGGCGTACCGCCCGGATCATTGGAAGAAGAAAATGCCTCGTTTCGCCCCTCGATCATCGGGTAAGCCCTCCTGCACTCCGATTTCGCAAGCAACCGGGCACCGCAGCGTCGGGGAGTCCGGGCACTTATGGCAACATGCCCGGTATGGAGAGTTCTGAACGGGCGGGACTGGTGCTACGTCCGTTCCACGGCGTCCGATACGCGGTGGACGACCTGGCCGCTGTCACCTCCCCACCGTATGACCTCATCTCCCCCGAGGAACTGCGGGAACTGCTCAGTCGTCATCCGAACAACGTAGTGCGCCTGATCCTTCCCGGAATCAGCCACTACGGCGAGGCGAGCGCAGCGCTGGGCGAATGGCTCGCCGAGGGAGTGCTGGCGGTCGACTCCCTGCCCGGCCTGTACGTGTACGAGCAGAGCGGGGTCGGTTTCCTGCAGCGGGGCCTGATCGGTGGCGTGGGAGTCGGGTCGGCCTCGATCCTTCCGCACGAGAACGTGCTGCCGGAACCCGTCGCCGACCGGCTCGCCCTGATGCGGGCCACACAGGCCAACTTCGAGCCGATCTTCTTGTTGTACGAGGGCGGCGGCACCGCCTCCCGGCTCGTCGACGACGTGGCGACACAGCGATTCCCCCTGATGGACGTCCGGACCCGTGAGGGCGTGCACCACCGGCTCTGGGCGGTGACCGATGTCCACGAAATCGACGCCGTGGCGGAGGACCTGCGTGATCGCCAGGCGCTGATCGCCGATGGTCACCACCGCTATGCCACCTACGAGGCACTGCAGAAGGACCACATCGGGCCCGGGCCCTGGGACTACGGCCTGGCGTACCTGGTCGACTCCACGGTCTACCCGCCCGACCTCAGGGCCATCCACCGGGTCATTCCTGGGCTGCCCCTGCAGGAGGCCGCCGCCCGGGCCAAGGGCGCCTGGCAGGTCCACGAGTTCCCCCTGGTCGAGGACGCCCTCGCGGGCCTCGCCACAGCGACCGGCCCCGCCTTCGTGCTCGCCGGCGACGGACCCGCCCACCTGCTGACGGATCCGGACCCGCTGCAGGTCGAGCACGCCATGCCGTCCGGGCTGTCCGCGCGGTGGCGGATGCTCGACACCTCGGTCCTCACGGCGTTCCTCCTGCCCAAGGTGTGGGGGATCAACGACAGCGAGCAGTCGGTGATGGTCGTGCACCACGACGCGCTCGCCGCCGTGGACAGGGCGCGCCGGCTCGGTGGAACGGCGGTGCTGCTGAATCCGCTGTCCACGGAGGACGTCCTCACGGTAGCGGCGCAGGGTGAACGGGTGCCGCGCAAGTCGACCTCGTTCGGTCCCAAGCCCAGGACGGGCCTGGTCATGCGGACCTTCGCCACTGACTGACCACCTCGCCGGCGGGCTGCGCGGAGTCGGCGACGTGCTGATGGCAGGACGACGGCGCGGGAGACGCCGCGGCCTGCCCGCCGGGAGAACCCGGAAGGCCTGCGGGCTGAGCCGCACCGCCGGAGAACGCCCCTGCGGCCCCATGGCGCACGGACGCCTCCCTGATTTCAGCCACCTCGGCCTGGGCATCCGCGACTGGGGCGTCCGCCTGAGTGGCTTCAGCGGCGGCATCGCTCACGGACGCCTCGCCGACATCAGCCGCCTCGGCCTCGGCATCTACTTGAGCGGTCCCAATGGTGGCGTCCCCAGCGGCGGTGCCGTCATCGGCGCGGGGAGTCCTCCTGCGCCGCCTCCCCGCGGGCACGGCCGGCTCGACGCGGCGTGCCCTGTGAACCTCGATCTCGTAGCGACTGCCGCCGCGCCACCAGCGGCGGCGCAGCGCGCCTTCCACCTCGACCAGATCATCGAGCTGCCAGCCGGCCAGCATGTCGCGCACCCCGTCGTCGAAGGTCGCGCATTCGATCGCGTCCGACCGCTGGCCCGGGCGGCCTCCGGGCCTGCGGACCGCGAGGCGCCACTGTGTCAGCAGGGCTCCGCTCGGCAGGTTCCGGTGCGCCGGCTCCAGGGACAGCCGCCCGGCCAGCGTCACCTCGTTGCGGTGCATGTGATCTCCTCTCTGCCACCGAGATCACTGTGCGCGACCGGGTTGGGCCGGCGACTCCCTGAATGCCATTCTGTGGATACCGGTTCTAGTTACAGGAGTGGGCTGTGGACAACGTGACTCCACTCGGCGGCGACGTCTACGAGATCGACACGCGGATGGCGGGCTATTCCGGCATCACCGCCGGCTATCTGATCCTCGGCGACCGTCCGTGCCTGGTCGAGACGGGCACCTCGACCTCGGCTCCCGTGGTCAGGGACGCCCTGTCGTCCCTCGGGGTGGGACCGGACGATCTCGCGACCGTCGTGGTGACCCACATTCACCTGGATCACGCGGGCGGCGTGGGAGACATCGCGAAGTACTATCCGTCCGCGGAGATCGTCGTTCACGAGAAGGGCGCCCGCCATCTCGCCGACCCGTCCCGGCTCATGGCGAGCGCCAAGATGGTCTGGGGCGACAAGCTCGACGTACTGTTCGGCACTCTCGCGCCCACCGACGCGGCCCGCATCCGGGCCCTGGGCGACACCGGGACGATCGACCTGGGCAACGGCCGCACCCTGGCGAGCCACTACTCCCCCGGTCACGCCAAGCACCATGTGGGCCTGCTGGACTCGCTCACGGGGGACCTTTACGTGGGCGATGCCGCCGGCGTGTATCTGCCCGAGACCGGAGACCTCCGGCCCGCCACGCCGCCGCCGGACTTCGACCTCGACGTCGCTCTCGACTCGATAGCGCTGTTCACGGCCCTGAGACCGCAGCGGCTGCTGTTCAGCCACTACGGGCCCGTGGAGGACGTGCCCACGACCCTCGAACGGTCTGCCGAGGAACTCCGGCTCTGGGTGGACCTCACCAGGCGGGCCAGGGCCGAGGGTCTCGACCTCGACCACGCCGTCGCGATGGTGCGCGACCGGACGCGGGAGCGGTACGCCGCGCTGCGCGCCGACGCGGCCACCGCCGAGCAGTTCGAACTGCTGAGCGGCGCACCGTCGAACGTCGCGGGGATCATGCACTGGCTGGACCGCACCCCGCGCTGACCTCGGCGTCCCGGTTGGAGGCGGATGCTTCTTGCGGGGCAAAAGGAAACGGGCGCCGCTGCGGCGACGCCCGTTCGAACATCTCAGGGCTGGCGCTTCACCCGGTCCTCGGAGTCCTCCGGATCGTCGAGCACGTCGCCGAAGTTCGGTTCGATGAACGCGGGGCCGTAGGACGGCCCGCTCTCCTTCTCCGAAGGCCGATCGCTCTCGTCGGCACCGGGCGCCTCCTTTGCGGCCGAGGACGTCGCAGGCACGTGCGCGTCATCGTCCGCCGAGCCGTCGTCTGCCGAGCCGTCGTCTGCCGAAGCGTCGCGCGCCGGGTCGTGGTCCGCGGGCTCACCGGTCGGGACGACCTCGCCGGGGATGCCGGTCTGGTCTTCCTCGTCCTTGACCGTCTCCGGGGTGTCCTCGTCGCCGATCTCCTCCTCGTCTTCCTCTTCCTCGTCGTCGAGGAGGTCGTCGAGGATGTCACCGCCCTCGGGGCCGGACTCGTCGTGGTCCTCCTCCAGGTCCTCGATGAGTGCGCCGGTCAGCTCGGCGTAGCGGTCGGCCGCGTCGGTCTCGCCGTCCTCGTCGAACGCCATGGCGCGGGCGAACCAGTCGGTCGCCGCCTCCTCGTGGCCCGCGTCGGCCAGGGCGTCCGCGTACGCGAAGGCCAGCCGTGCCGACCAGGGCTTGGGCTGGGGGTCGCGCAGTTCCGGAACCCGCTGCAGCGTGATGACAGCGGCGTCGTGCTGACCGAGGTCACGACGGGCCCCGGACTCCACGATGGCCAGCTCGATCCGGCCCGCGCGGTCCAGCCGTTCGGCCTCACGAGACCGGACGAGGTCGAGTGCCCGCTCAGGCCGTCCAAGGCCGCGCTCGCAGTCCGCCATGATCGGCAGGTACTCGTCCGAGCCGGTGATCCGCCTCGCGGCGCGAAGGTCTCCCAGCGCCTCGGCGTACTGACCCGCGTGGTAGGCGGCGATGCCGGTCGCCTCGCGGACCACGCCGATCCTGCCCGCGAAGCGGCGGGCCACCTTGGCGTGCTCGTACGCCCTGTCCGGTTCCTCCGCGGTCAGCGCGCGGGCGGCCGCCACGAGGTGGCTGGCCACGAGGTCCGCAAGGTCGTTCGGCAATGAACGGAGCTCCGCACGCGCCTCCCGGTCCAGTTCGTCCGGCGTGATGTCCGGCTCCAGCGGGGGGATTTCCTCGCGTGTCCTCGGCCTGCTCGGCTCGTCCGGCCTGCCGTAGCGGGCCCGGCTGCCGCCCCGATCGTCACGGCTGAAAGGACGCGCCGCGCCGCGGTCGCCACCGTAGGACCTGGACTCGTCACGATCCCTGCCGAAGGGACGGCCTCCGCGGTCACCGCCGGACTCGCGCCGCGGCCGGTCACCGGAACCAGGCGCACGCCCACGGAACGTCCGAGCCCCTTCCTCACGGTCACCGCCGGAACGTCTGTCGTCGCGGTCCCGGAAGGACCCGCCAGGCCTGTCCTCCGACGTACGGCGCGGCCTGTCGCGGAAGGAGGAGTCCCGGTCACGGTACCGATCACCGCCGCCCGCGTCCTGCCGGTCCGCGTAGGAACGCCTGGGCCTGTCCTCGCCGCCTCTGGCGTCGCGGTCGCCGAACGGACGCCGCGGCCGATCTTCTCCCCCGAAGCCTCGGTTCGGGCCCCTGTCCCCGCCTCGGTCGCCGTAGGGACGCCGGGGACGGTCCGGGCGCTCGTTGCCCCTGCCACCCCTGTCGTCACGGCCGTAACCGCGCTCCTGGTCCGGACGTCGCGGTGGGCGACCGCCGGACCCGTCACGATCGTCGCGCTCGTAACGAGGCGTGTAGGAGCGGCCTTCCCTGCTCTCCCGGCTCTCCCGGCCGTCGCGACTGTCGCGACTGTCGCGCTCGCGGGAGCCGTAACGTCCGCCGAAACCGCCGCCCTGACGCTGGGGCCGGTCTCCGTACCCTCCGCCTTCCCGACGATCCGTGCGGCGCTCCCCGTACGGCCGACTGCCGCGGTCATCGGACCGGAACGGGCGACCGCCCCGCTCCTCGCGGTCGCGGAAGCCCTGGCTCCCGCGGGAGTCGTCGCGGTCCGCATACGAGCGGCGCGGCCGATCGGTCCGCGCGGCGTCCCTGTCCTGGTAGGTGCGATCCCGGCGTCCCTCGTAGCCGCTGGCGCCGCGCGGCCGGTCGCCGCCGCGCTCGAAGTTCCGCCCCCCGTCGCGGTCGCGGTACCCACCGCGATCGTCGGTACGGCCGCCCGCACGATCCGCGGCGCCGAAGGGACGGCGACCGCGGTCATCCCGGTCGCGGTAGCCGCCGCTCCTTTCGCGATCCCCGTAGGAGCCGGTCGTCCTGTCATCGCGATCGCGTGAACCGAACCGTCCACCGGACGGACCGCCCTGGTCGCGGGAGCCGCGCCTGTCGGAGTGGAACGGGCGCTCACCGCGATCGCTGCGGTCGCTGCGGTCGCTGCGGAAGCCTTCTCGCCGCTCTCCATAACGACCGCCGAAGCCGCCGCTTCCTCCGTTACCGCGGAATCCCCCGGCGCGCTCGCCCCGGTCTCTGCTCTCTTCGCGGTTGTCTCCGCCACGGCCCGCGCCGTCGCGCCCGTCTTCTCTGTTCACTTCTGTCCTCTGTTGCTTGCTCACCGCGTCCGGTTCGCCGGCCGCAGGGCTCTGTCTTCCCGATGTCCTGACTATTGGGGATCCACCCCATACCCGATGAGTTCCAGGGAAGACACGTTGTTTCGCCGCAGGTCCGCTGAGATCGCGTCCCCCGCAGCCTTCGCTTCTCGTCCGATGCGACGAAGGCCACCCGTGGGGTGGCCCGGCACTGCCAGCCTAGCGCGCCGTCACCACCGCCCGGGCCTCGATGGGCGCTTTCGCTCCCATCCGCCAGGTCTACCTGGCGCCGGAGCGACGACATGACCCCATAAACACAGAAGGGCCACCCCGAGACGGGGTGGCCCTTCCTACAAAGATTGTCCGGCGGTGTCCTACTCTCCCACACCGTCCCCGGTGCAGTACCATCGGCGCTGGCAGGCTTAACTTCCGGGTTCGGAAAGTAACCGGGTGTTTCCCTGCCGCTATAACCGCCGTAACC
>NZ_JABBXA010000035.1 GCF_014161445.1 Microbispora sp. H13382 | reverse complement strand
CTGGTGAGCCCGATGCAGGGCACGATCGTCAAGGTCGTCGCCGCCGACGGCGACACCGTCGAGCCCGGCGACACGATCGTCGTCCTGGAAGCGATGAAGATGGAGCAACCGCTCACCGCCCACAAGGCGGGAGCCGTGGTCGGCATGTCCGCGGACGTCGGCGCCACCGTGGCCGCGGGCGCGGTCATCTGCGAGATCAAGGACCAGGCATGAGCGAGCGAAGCGAGCGAATACGTAGGCACAGTGCGATTCGGCTGGGTCATCTGCGCGCCTCCGGCACGACGCGACCCGAGCCGTCAGGCGAGGAGGAGGCGTGAGCGCCGGTTTCCCTTCCGCCACCCGGGAGCAGTGGCGCGAGCTGGCGCGGGAGGTCCTGCGCCGGTCGGGCCGGGAGACGGACTCGCCCGAACAGGCGCTGGCGAGCACGACCTACGACGGCATCACCGTCGCCCCGCTGCACGACGTATCCGACCTGCCCGAGAGGCCGGGGCTGCCCGGGCTCGCGCCGTACGCACCCGGGGGTCGCGGTCTCGGCGGCCCATGGGAGGTGCGGCAGCGGCACGAGGTCGCCGATCCGGAGGCCGTGCTGACCGATCTGGAGAACGGCGTCGACTCGCTCTGGCTGGCCGTCGCCCCGGAGGAACTGCCCCGCGTCCTCGACCGCGTACGTACGGGCTGGATTTCGATCACGCTGGACGCGGGCGACCGGACCCGGGAGGCGGCGGACGCGCTGCTGTCGCTGGCCGCACGGCGCGGCGTCCCCTCCTCGTCGCTGAGGGGCTGCCTCGGGGCCGATCCCCTGAGCCGCCGGGCGCCTGTCGAATCCGGTCTCGCCGGGATGGCCGAGCTCGCGCGGCGCTGTGCCCGCGACCTGCCCGGGATGCGCGCGGTCGTCGTCGACGCGACGGCCTACCACGAGGCCGGCGGCGGCGACGCCGAAGAGCTCGGTTGTTCGATCGCGACGGGCCTGGCCTACCTGCGGGCGCTCACCGGCCACGGGCTCGGTGTGCGTGAGGCCTTCGGCCAGGTGGAGTTCCGGTACGCCGCGACCGCCGACCAGTTCGCGACGATCGCGAAGCTGCGGGCGGCCCGGGTGCTGTGGGCGCGGGTCGCGGAGGTCTGCGGTGGACCACCCGGTCAGTTCCAGCACGCGGTGACCTCGGCGGCGATGATGACCCGGCGGGACCCGTGGACGAACATGCTGCGTACGACGCTGGCGTGTTTCGCGGCGGGCGTGGGCGGGGCCGACGCGGTGACCGTGCGGCCGTTCGACGACGCGCTCGGCCTGCCGGACGGCTTCTCCCGCCGCATCGCCCGCAACACCTCCACCTTGCTGGTGGAGGAGGGCCAGGTGGCCAGGGTGACCGACCCGGCGGCCGGGTCCTGGTACGTGGAACGGCTCACCGCCGACCTCGCGGAGAAGGCCTGGGAGTGGTTCCAGGAGATCGAGGAGGCGGGCGGGATGGCCGCGGCGCTCGCCTCGGGACTCGTGCGGGCGAGGATCGCGCGTACCGGGGAGAGCAGGGCACGCGACATCGCGCGCCGGAAGGCGCCGATCGTCGGTGTCAGCCAGTTCCCCGACCTGTCCGAGAAGGCGCCCACGCTCGCCCACGCACCACGGCCACCCGCGGGAGCACTGCCGAGTGTCCGCCAGGCCCAGGAGTTCGAGGACCTGCGCGACCGGGCCGAGGCCCTGCCCGTCCGGCCGAAGGTGTTCCTGGCCGCCGTCGGCCCGGTGGGCGAGCACGCGGCCCGGGTGTCGTTCGCGGCGGGGCTGTTCCAGGCCGGTGGCGTCGAGACGGTCACGTCGAGCCCGGCCACCGACCCGGCCGTGATCGCGAAAGAGTTCGCCGCGAGCGGAGGCGCGGTGGCGTGCCTGTGCTCCAGTGACGCGCTGTACGCCGAGCACGCGTCCGCCGTCGCGCACGCGTTGCGGAAGGCGGGCGCGGTCAGGGTCTGGCTGGCCGGCAAGGGCCGATACGACGGCGTGGACGGAAACCTGTACGCGGGGTGCGACGTGATGGACGTGCTGCGCAGGACCCTCGCGGATCTGGAGGTGGACGTATGATCCCGGACTTCCGAGGGGTGCCGCTGACCGGGTCCGGGCGCCCGGACACGCCGTCCGAGCTCGGCGGGACCGCGTGGGACAGCCCGGAGGGCATCCCGATCGCGCCGTTCTACACGCCCGTGGATCTGGAGGCGTCGGCCGCGGCGGGGGAGTACGACCCGTGCACCTATCCCGGCATCGCGCCGTACGTGCGCGGGCCGTACCCGGCGATGTACGTGACCCGGCCGTGGACGATCCGGCAGTACGCCGGGTTCTCGACGGCGGAGGAGTCCAACGCGTTCTACCGGCGGAACCTGGCGGCCGGGCAGAAGGGCCTGTCGGTGGCCTTCGACCTTGCCACGCACCGGGGGTACGACTCCGACCACCCGCGCGTCGCCGGTGATGTGGGCATGGCGGGGGTGGCGATCGACTCGATCCTCGACATGCGGATCCTGTTCGACGGCATCCCGCTGGACCGCATGAGCGTGTCGATGACGATGAACGGCGCGGTCCTGCCGATCCTGGCGCTGTACATCGTGGCCGCCGAGGAGCAGGGGGTGAAGCCGGAGCGGCTGAATGGGACCATCCAGAACGACATCCTCAAGGAGTTCATGGTCCGCAACACCTACATCTACCCGCCGGGCCCGTCGATGCGGATCATCTCCGACATCTTCGCCTACACCTCGGCGCACATGCCGCGCTTCAACTCCATCTCCATCTCCGGCTACCACCTGCAGGAGGCCGGGGCCACCTGCGACCTGGAGCTGGCCTACACCCTGGCCGACGGGGTGGAGTACCTGCGCGCCGGAACCGCCGCCGGTCTCGACATCGACGCCTTCGCGCCGCGGCTGTCGTTCTTCTGGTGCATCGGCATGAACTTCTTCATGGAGGTCGCCAAGCTCCGCGCCGCCCGGCTGCTGTGGTCGGACCTGGTGAAGGACTTCGGCGCGAAGGACCCGAAGTCGCTGGCGCTGCGCACCCACTCCCAGACCTCCGGCTGGTCGCTGACCGCCCAGGACGTCTACAACAACGTGGTGCGCACCTGCCTGGAGGCCATGGCGGCCACCCAGGGGCACACCCAGTCGCTGCACACCAACGCCCTGGACGAGGCGCTCGCCCTGCCGACCGACTTCTCCGCGCGGATCGCCCGCAACACCCAGCTCGTGCTCCAGCACGAGTCGGGCACCACCCGGGTGATCGACCCCTGGGGCGGCTCCTACTACGTCGAAACCCTCACCCGGCAGCTCGCGGCCAAGGCGCGGCAGCACATCGCCGAGGTCGAGGCGGCGGGAGGCATGGCGCGGGCCATCGACCGGGGGCTGCCGAAGCTCCGCATCGAGGAGGCCGCCGCCCGCACGCAGGCCCGCATCGACTCCGGCGTCCAGCCCGTCATCGGCGTCAACAAGTACCGCACCGACGCCGAGCCGGAGGTGGAGGTGCTCAAGGTCGACAACACCGCCGTACGCGCCCGGCAGATCGAGCGGCTGCGCAGGCTGCGGGCCGAACGCGACCCCGAGGCCGTACGCGCCGCGCTGGACGCGCTCACCCGCGGGGCGACCTCCGACGGCAACCTGCTCGCCCTGGCCGTGGACGCGGCCCGGGCGCACGCCACCGTGGGCGAGATCTCCGAGGCGCTGGAGAAGGTGTTCGGCCGGCACCAGGCCAACGTGCAGACGATCTCCGGGGTGTACCGGCAGGAGATCGGCGCCGGGGCCGACGCCGTCCGCGAGGCCGGCGACCGCTTCGCCGAGGCCGAGGGACGGCGCCCCCGGATCCTGGTGGCCAAGATGGGCCAGGACGGCCACGACCGTGGCCAGAAGGTGATCGCCTCCGCGTTCGCCGACCTGGGCTTCGACGTGGACGTCGGCCCGCTGTTCCAGACCCCGGCCGAGGTCGCCCGCCAGGCCGTCGAGGCCGACGTGCACATCGTCGGAGTCTCGTCGCAGGCCGCCGGGCACCTCACGCTCGTGCCCGCGCTGCGCAAGGAACTGGCCGCCGCCGGCGGCGACGACATCATGATCGTGGTGGGCGGCGTCATCCCGCCCGGCGACGTCCCCGCGCTGCTGGACGCCGGGGTCGCCGCCGTCTTCCTGCCCGGCACCGTCATCACCGACGCCGCCCTCGACCTCATACGGGAACTGGCGGCCCGGCTGGGCCACGACCTGGGGTGATCGGCGTGGCCGCCGGTGCCGCGGCAGGAGGCGAACCGCCGCCCTCGGACAGCAGGACGATCTGGGCTCTCCGCGTGACTGTGGCGGGCTCGGCTGCGCACCGAGCCCGCCACGCCGGTTCCGCCCGGCCCTGATCGCGTGCCGTGTCGGCGCTCACCGCCTTCGGTGTGCGCCGTCGACGCGATCGGGCCGGACCTGGATCACGCCGTCAGCGCTGCAGCGTCAGCACGCCCGGCCGGTAGGGCAGGAGGCCGTAGTCGCCGCCGGAGCTGGGGCTGCGACCCTGGTAGAGCAGCTGCAGGTTGCAGGGGTCGACGGTCTTGGTCTGGTCGGGGTTGTTGCGGACCAGGTCGCCGTGACTGATGTCGTTGGTCCAGGTGGCGCCGCTGTTGGCCTTGCCGGCGAAGGGGTTGCTCTCGCTCGTGGCCTGCGGGGTCCACGTCCCGTCCAGGCTGGTGGCCGTGTAGGAGCGGAAGTAGCGGCCCTGCGAGCCGATCGACTCGACGAGCATCAGGTACTTGTTCTGGCCCTGGAGCTTGTAGACCTCGACGCCTTCGAACAGGTTGTTCGTCGTGTCGCTCATGATCGTCGTGTAGTTGGAGCCGAAGTTGCCCGGGAAGTTCCCGATGGGCATGCTGGACCGGTAGATCTTGCCGTTGTCCCCGGCGAAGAACAGGTACATGTTCTGGCCGTCACCGATGAGCGTCTGGTCGATGGGGCCGGTGCCGGAGCCGGAGATGCTCGCGGTGGACAGGGTCTGCTGCGCCGACCAGCCGTTGGGGTTGGTGGGGTCGCTGGAGGTCCGGTAGGAGAAGGCGGTCCCGCCCCACTGGTAGGCCAGCACCCAGATGTTCTTGGGGGCGAAGTAGAACAGCGTGGGCGCGACAGTGGAGAAGTTCATCTTGGTCTGGGTGGCCGAGGCCATGTCGGACCAGTTCGTGAAGGGGCTGAAGGCCATCGACCCCCAGCTCGACCCGGTGTCGTGCGTCGTCGCGTAGACGAGGTGCTTGCCGTTGTAGACGACGTTGGTGAAGTCCTTGAGCGAGACCCAGCCCGACTTCGGAGTCGCCAGCGCGCCCGTCGAGGTCCAGCGGTACGTCGACGGCAGGTTGCACGTGCCGGTCGGCGTCACCGACGGGGACGGAGACGGGGACGGAGACGGGGACGGGGAGGCCGACGGCGACTGCGACGGCGACTGCGACGGCGACTGCGTCGGGGAGGGGCTGGGCGAGCCCGGGCTGCCGGTGCAGGCCACACCGTTCAGGGAGAACGAGGTGGGCACCGTGCTGGAGCCGTTCGAGGAACCGTTGAATCCGAAGGTCGTGTTGCCGCCGCTCGGAATGCTCCCGTTGTAGGAGACGTTGGTGGCGGTCACCGACGAGCCGGACTGGGTGTGGGTGGCGTTCCAGATCTGGGTGATCTGCTCGCCGGAGCCGAAGGACCAGGTCAGCCGCCAGCCGTTGACCGCGTCACCGAGGTTGTTGATGGTGACGTTGGCGTTGAAGCCGCCCGGCCAGCTCGAACTGATGGTGTAGTCGACCCGGCAGGCGACGGCGGCCTGGGCGGGCTGTGTGGTCATCAGGGCGCCGGCTCCGGCCAGCAGGACCGGAATGGAGCCGATCGCGAGGCCGCGGCGCGAGGCCCGCCGGGGCGGTGTCGCGGTGGCGGCGGCGGAGGGGCGCGGTGACCGCGCTCGCCAGGGCAGACGCATTCGAAATCTCCTCATCATCATGTCCGGCCGCCATCGGGGCTGGTGCGGGCAGCGGTCAGGTGTCGCGATGCCGTTCGCGGTGAACCCGGATGCTGCGGAGCCAGCCCGCGACGACGGAGCCGTTGTATGAAAAGCGGACACGCGAGGGTCACCTCGCGCGATCGACGCCGCGTCCCGTGATCAGGGAACGCACACCACCAGGGCGTCGCGAACGGCGGTCCTCACCGCACACCACCACAGGGCAGGAGGAAGCCGCCTTGAGGACACAGTCTGGAAATCATGCCGAAATGTGTCAAGTCCCCTGCGAAAGTTTCAGAGTGACGCTCGCGCCGTCACCCACGGCGACCCCTGAAACGCCTGATGGAACGTACGCCCGTCCGTCGCCCCGCTGCGGGCGGAAGGTTCCGCCCTTGACGTCGCCTGTTCGTCTCGTATTGGATCCGACCTGCTGCGACCAGCCGGCGGAGAACGACGACAGGGGGGAATGTTAACGCTAACAACAGGCCGGGGGCCACCACCCGGCGGCCATGGTGCGGGGCGGTCCGGCGGACAGACACCACGTCCCTGGTGCCGCCACCTCGGAGAGTCACCAGTGAGGAGGTTCACGGCGGCGAAGACGAATCCCGGGCGGCCGCTTCGCCGTGTCACCCGAAACGGTCACAGGGCGGATGCCGGCTGCACCTCCATGGCGGCCGGCTCGGCATCCGCGTGACTCTGTCGCCTGTCCGTCGAGGACTCGGCCGGGAGCAGGCGCTTGGCGGCGAACTTCAGGCGGTCCTCGACGTATTCCGGCGTCATGTGACCGTTGAGCCAGCTGATGACGCTGCTGCTCCACAGGGATTCGAGCATGTGCAGCGCGCGGTACTCGGCGGCCGTGGTGTGGTGCGCCGGCCCCCAGGCGGCGAGGGCCATGAGGCAGTGTGGTGGCGTCCTCGGATCTGATCAGCGGCGTGTCGTCCGGCTGCTCGTCCAGCGCTTTGGGGATGTGGTAGGCGCTGAGCGCGGCGTGCGCCCAGCCGCGGTTGTACTGCATGGCCCGGAAGGCGCGGTGGAGGACTTCGGCGGCGCGTCCCTCGGGCGTGCGCCGGCGCGGTGACGCTGGCCGACACCACGTTGGCGCCGGAGGACATGATGCGCGAGGCGATTCAAGCGAGGACGTGGTGCCGGCCGTCTTGCCCGGCAGCACCTGCGGGCACGACCCCTGGCCCGATGTGCTGAACATCCACGGGTTCTTGTCCCAGGAGCAGAGTGACGACGTTGCCGTTGATGCCGCGCACTCTCGCCGGTGAGCTCCGACAGGTCGCCGAGGATCTTGGTGATCTCCTCCCCGGCCTGCCGGGGCGAGTCGTGGCTCGCCCCGCGTACGAGGTCAGTGGACGACGGCGGACATGCCGAGGTAGGCGGCGGCGACGCGCTGCTCGTGGACGTCCGACCGGTCGCTCACCCAACGGAGGTGACCGGTCTGCAGGGCGCCGACCTGATCGGCGACGATGAGGACGTCCCGCGCCTTCTCCTCGACGAGCACCACGGTCGTGCCCTCCCGCCGGAGGCGCCGGAACGCCTCCATGATCTCCACGGTCACGATCTGGGCGAGCCCGAGCGGCGGCTCGTCGCTGATGAGCAGCCGTGCGCCGGCGGACGAGGAGGCGAACGCCCAGAACCTCAACGGGACCACCGAGGACACCCGCGAGGCGATCCGGGCCTTCCTCGAGAAACGGGACCCCTCTTCCGCAACCGCTGACCGGTCGGTGGCCGGGACCGACCGGGACTCCACGTGGCCGGACGGCTAGGGTGGCGAATCGTCCTCGACGGAAGGAGTACGGTGGCGACGCCCATCACGGGTGCCAGATCCGGTGTCGTCACCGGTGCGCTGGCGTTCAGCGGCATGATCGTCTCGATGATGTTCACCCTGGTGGTGCCCGTCATCCCCGACCTGCCCCGCCTGCTGTCGGCCCCGGCGGAGGACGCCTCCTGGGTCGTCACCGTCACGCTGCTGTCCTCGGCCGTGTTCACGCCGGTGAGCGGACGGCTCGGCGACATGTACGGAAAGCGCCGCATGGTGGTGATCAGCCTCACGCTGATGGTCGCCGGCTCGCTCGTCTGCGTGGTCGGCGACTCGCTGCTCGTGGTGGTTATCGGGCGGGCGCTGCAGGGCTGCGCCGTCGGCGTCATCCCGCTGGGCATCAGCATCATGCGCGACCTGCTGCCGCCCGAGCGGCTCGGCTCGGCCATGGCGCTGATGAGCGCCACCCTGGGCGCCGGCGGCGCGCTCGGGCTGCCGCTCGGCGCCCTCGTCGTGCAGCTCGTCGACTGGCACATGCTCTTCCTGGCGGCGGCCCTCATGGGAGCGGTGGGCCTCGTCCTCACCCTCGCGCTGGTGCCCGCCTCCCCGCTACGGACGGGCGGACGGTTCGACTTCCTCGGCGCCGCGGGGCTGTCGGCGGGCCTGGTGTGCCTGCTGCTGCCGGTGAGCAAGGGCGGCGGCTGGGGCTGGGACAGCCCTCTCACCCTGGGGCTGTTCGCCGCGTCGGCGGTGATCCTCCTCGTGTGGGGGTTCGTGGAGCTGCGGGTGGCCGATCCGCTGGTCGACCTGCGGGCGACCGCCCGGCGTGAGGTGCTGATCACGAACGTCGCGTCGATCGCGTTCGGATTCGCCATGTTCGGGCCCAGCCTGGTGTTCCCGCAGGTGCTCCAGGCCCCGGGCGTCACCGGTTACGGCCTGGAACTGTCCCTGTTCGAGGCCGGGCTGTGCATGGCCGTCGGCGGCGCGATGATGATGGTGCTCTCGCCGGTCTCGGCCCGTCTCACCGGCACGTACGGGCCCCGGGTGACGCTCATGATCGGCGCCCTGTGCACGGTCGCCGGCTACGCCGTCGCGCTGTTGCTGATGGACGAGGTCTGGCACATCGTGCTCGCCGCGACCATCGCGTCCTCCGGGGCCGGCCTCGGCTACTCCGCGATGCCCGCCTCGATCATGGGCGCGGTGCCCGCCTCCGAGACCGCCGCCGCCAACGGCTTCAACTCGCTCATGCGCTCCATCGGCACGGCCTCGGCCAGCGCGGTGATCAGCGCCGTCCTGGCGGCCCACATCGTGCCGGCCGGGGCCTTCTCGCTGCCGTCCCGAGAGGGACTGCGGCTCGCGCTGATCACGGCGACCGTCGCGGCGGTCGCCGCGCTGGTCATCGCCGCGCTCCTGCCGAGGGGACGCGGGCGCGCCGGGCCGCCGGTGAGCGGGCGCCGGCACCTGTTCAGACGGCGCGGCCCAGATCGGCCTCCACGGCGCTCGCGACACGGGAAAGAATGTCGACCAGTGACGGCAGCCGACGCTTGTCGTAGCGTCCGCTCGGCATCGACACCGACAGACCGGCGAGGGCGGTTCCGTCCGGGTCCCTGACCGGCACGCCGAGTGCCACCACGCCGCGTTCCGAGCGGCCCTGGTTGAGCGCGAAGCCCTTACGCCGCACCTGGGCCAGCTCGGCACGCAGCCGGTCCAGGTCGGGCCGCGTGGTGAGCCGGTCGGCGGGCCGGTCGGCGTGCCGCTCGGCCGGGTAGACCGCCTTGAGTTCCTCGTCGGTCAGCTCCGCCAGCAGCAGCAGCCCCGTCGTGGTGTGGTGGGCCGGGAACACCATGCCCTCGCGGGAGCCCACCCGCAGGCTCTGGAAGCACTCGACGCTGGCGATGAACCGGACCGTGTCCCCGGTGCGGACCGCCAGGTTGGCGGACTCGTCGAGCATGCCGACCAGCCGGTGCAGGTGTGGCAGGGCCGCCGCCCGCAGGCGGGAGGCGGCCGAGGGTGAGTGGGCCGCGAGCTCCAGGACCGGACCGGCCCGGTAGAGGCGCCGCTCGTCCTGGACCGCGAAGTCCCGGTAGACCAGCATCGCGAGCAGCCGGTGCGCGGTGGAGCGGGCCACGCCCAGCCGATCGGCGACCTCCGAGACGGTCAGCTCGCCCTCCAGCTGAAGCATCGCGGCGATCCGCAGGGCGTGGTCCACACTATTGATCAGGTAGGTCGGCGGATTCTTCAGCGGCTTGCTCACGGGATCCTCGATTCTGCAAAGCAGAATTCGGCGTTCTTCATCGCGTTACAGCAGCAACATTAGCCGTATGAGCACTGCTGCGACCACGCCAGAGTCCCCGGTGCGGCTCCGTGCGATCGACGCGCCGGACCAGCCCGACGTCACCCCCGCGCTCGAAGACCTCTACCGCGGTTTCGAGCAGGAGCTGCTCGTGCCGCTGTGGACGGAGATCGGCGACCTGATGCCAGCGCGTCCCCGATCGCGCGCGGTGCCGCACCTGTGGCGGTGGGAGAACCTGCGGCGGCTCGCCGCGCAGGCCGGCGACCTGGTCCCGGTCGGCCGCGGGGGAGAGCGGCGGGCGATCGCGCTGGCCAATCCCGCACTGGGCGGACGGCCCTTCGCGACGCCCACGCTGTGGGCCGCGATCCAGTACCTGATGCCCGGGGAGGACGCTCCGGAGCATCGCCACACGCAGCACGCCTTCCGCTTCGTCGTCGAGGGCGAGGGCGTGTGGACGGTCGTCGGCGGCGACGCGGTCCCGATGCGCCGCGGTGACTTCCTCCCGCAGGCCGGCTGGAACTGGCACGCCCACCACAACGCGACGAGCGAGCCGATGGCCTGGATCGACGGCCTGGACATCCCCTTCCAGTACGTCACCGAGACGCAGTTCTTCGAGTTCGGCCGCGACGAGATCAGCGACGCCGAGCGGATCACCCCCGAGCGGTCGCGCTCCGAGCGGCTGTGGGGACACCCCGGCCTGCGCCCGCTGCCGGCCGGGGAGCTCACCCCGGGCACCCCGCTGCTGTCCTACAAGTGGGAGTTCACCGACCGCGCCCTGGCCGACCAGCTCGCCCTGGAGGCCGAGGGCTTCGGCGGCACGGTCGAGCCCGGCCACGCCGCGGTCCGCTACACCAACCCCGCCACGGGCGCCGACGTGCTCCCCACGCTCCGCGCCGAGATGCACCGCATCGCGCGCGGCGCCGAGACCGCCCCGGTCCGCGAGACCGGCTCGTCCGTCTACCAGGTCTTCGACGGCTCGGGAACCGTGACCGCCGGCGACAGGACCTGGACGGTCACCCGCGGCGACCTGTTCGCCGTCCCGTCCTGGCAGCCCTTCTCGGCCCGGTCCGAGGCGGGCTCCACCGACTCCGACTCCGGCGCGCTGGACCTGTTCCGGTTCAGCGACTCCCCGGTTTTCGAGGCCCTGCAGCTCAACCGCACTCATATCGAAGGGACCACCCGATGAAGCTCGCCACCCTCCGCGTCGACGGCTCGACCCGCGCCGTACGGCTCGACGGCGACCGGCTGGTCGACCTCGGCGCCGCCGACCTCGGCGAACTCCTCTCCCGGGATGACTGGGCCGCCGCGGCAGCCGCCGTCGACGCCGGCACCGCCACGACGTACCCGGTCGACGGCGCGGACTTCGCCCCGGTGGTCCCGCGGCCCTCGAAGGTCGTCTGCGTGGGCCTGAACTACCGGAACCACATCCAGGAGATGGGCCGCGACCTGCCGCGGTACCCCACCCTGTTCGCCAAGTTCGCCGACTGCCTGATCGGCGCCGGCGACGACATCGCCCGTCCCGAGGAGACCGCGGAGTTCGACTGGGAGGTGGAACTCGCCGTCGTGATCGGGAAGCGGGTCCGCCGGGTCAAGGACACCGAGGCCGAGGCCGCGATCGCCGGCTTCACCGTCCTCAACGACATCACCTGCCGCGACTGGCAGTTCCGCACGCGCGAGTGGCTGCAGGGCAAGATGTGGGACTCCTCCACCCCCGTCGGCCCCTACCTCGTCACGCCCGACGAACTGCCCGGCGGCGTACGCCCCGAGCTGGAGGTCAGCCTCAGCGTCGACGGCGAGGTCATGCAGCGCGACACCACCGGCGACCTGCTCTTCGACCCGGTCGCGCTGGTCGAGTACGTATCGACCGTCGTGCGCCTCAACCCCGGCGACGTCATCGCCACCGGCACCCCCGGCGGCGTCGGCCACGCCCGCGACCCCAAGCGCTACCTGACCGGCGGCGAGCGCGTCGTCGCGGAGATCCAGGGCATCGGCCGGCTCGACAACACCGTGGCCAAGGACGGGGCGGCCTGATGCGCCGCACCTTCGGCGACACCCTCGGCTGGAGCGAGACGGGCACCGAGCTGTTCCTCGCCACCGTCGCCGGGTGGGGCGAGGAGGAGTACCTCGCCCCTTCCGGGCTCCCCGGCTGGACCCGCAAGCACCTGGTGGCCCACGTGGCGGCGAACGCCGACGCACTGAGCAACCTGGTGCGCTGGGCCGCCACCGGCGAGAAGACCCCGATGTACTCCTCGCCCCGGCAGCGTGACGCCGACATCGAGGCCGGCTCCCGCAAGCCGGCCGCCGAGCTGGCCGCCTGGCTGGACACGTCCGCCGGGCGGCTCGCCGCGGGCATCGCCGGGCTGGACGACGACCGGTGGAACGCCGAGGTCGTCACCGCCCAGGGCCGTACCGTCCCCGCGACCGAGATCCCCTGGCTGCGCTCCCGCGAGGTCTGCGTCCACGCCGTCGACCTGGCCTCCGGCGTCGCCTTCACCGACCTGCCGGCCGGATTCCTGACCGCCCTGGCCGACGACATCGCCGCCAAGCGCGGCGGCGCCGCGGGTCCCGCGGTCGTCCTGGCCGCCACCGACACCGGCGACCGCTGGGAGCTGCCCGGCGAGGGCGAGCCCGTCACCGCCGGCGGCCCGCTCGCCGAGGTCGTGGCGTACCTCGCCGGACGCCCGCACACCCTGACCACCCCCGACGGCTCCCTCGCGCCGGCCCTGCCGGCGTGGCTGTGAGCGTCCCGGCCATCGAGGAGAGCAGCGTGACGACATCCACCACCTCCGCCGGCCCCGTCGACGTCCTGGTCGTCGGAGGCGGCATCGGCGGCCTGAGCGCGGCCTTCGCCCTGGCCCGCGCGGGCCTGCGGGTGCGCGTGCTGGAGCAGGCGCGCGAGTTCGGCGAGGTCGGCGCCGGCCTGCAGATCGCGCCCAACTGCACCCGGATCCTGCATGACTACGGCCTGCTGGAGGAGGCCAAGAGCCTCGGCGTGGTGCCGAAGAGCATGGTGATGCGCGACGCCGTCGACGGTCGCGAGCTGACCCGGCTGGACCTGGTCGACCTGCAACGCACCTACGGCTTCCCGTACATGGTCATCCACCGCAGCGACCTGCACGGCATCTTCCTGCGCGCCTGCCGGAGCGCGGGAGTCGGCCTGGTCACCGACGCCCGCGTCAGCGGCTACGAGAACACCGCGTCCGGCGCCCGGGTGCTGCTGGCGGACGGCCGCACGGACGAGGCCCGTATCGTCATCGCCGCCGACGGCCTGCACTCGGTCGCGCGCCGGCTCCTGGTCGAGGACGAGCCGGTCAGCTCCTCCTACGTCGCCTACCGTGCCGCGGTGCCCATCGAGCAGGCCGGCCGGGACGTCGACCTCAGCGAGGTCTCGGTCCACGTCGGCCCGGGCTGCCACTTCGTGCAGTACGGGTTGCGCGGCGGCGAGATGCTCAACCAGGTCGCGGTCTTCGAGTCCCCCAAGGCCCGCGCGGGCGAGGAGGACTGGGGCACGCCCGACGAGCTGGACGCCGCCTTCGCCGCGACCTGTCCGGAGGTGCGGGCCGGCATCCCGCTGATGTGGCGTGACCGCTGGTGGCGGATGTTCGATCGCGATCCCATCATGACCTGGGTCGACGGCAACATCGCGCTGCTCGGCGACGCCGCCCACCCGCCGCTGCAGTACATGGCGCAGGGCGCGATCATGGCCATAGAGGACGGCTGGGTGCTCGCCAGGCACGTCGCCGCCCGCCGCGCCGGGGACGGCACGATCGACTGGCAGGGTGCCCTGGCGGCCTACGAGGCCGTGCGCCCCGAGCACTGCCGGCGCGTCCTGACCACGGCCCGCGCCTGGGGCGAGCTGTGGCACCTGGACGGCGTGCCCCGCCTCCGGCGCAACACGCTGCTGCGGGCCCGCGACACCTACGACTACTCCTTCACCGACTGGATCTACGGCCCCACGGCGCTGACGCCGGAGGAGGAGCCGCCGATGTTCACGCCGATTCCACTCGACTCCGTTGACGGTGACCCCGTCGACGCGACTCTGTCGGCGTCTCCGGCCTGATCAGTCTCCCGCCTGATCGGCTTCGGTCTGCTCAGTGGCGCCCGATCGAGCCGACCCAGCTCTCGGTGAGGACGTCCAGCATCTCGTCGTGCCCGACGCCCCAGGTCCCCGGCGTCCAGTGGCGCGCGACGTAGTCGAGCTCGGTGATGGCGATGACGCTGCGGAAGTGGCGGGTGCCGGCCGGGAACCGGCCGGCACGGTCGAGCCCCTCCTTGATGTCGCCGATGGCCTCGTTCAGCCACTCGTCGAGGAGCGCGCGGATCGCGGGGTCCACGGCCGCGGCCTCGAAGGCGGTCGTGGTGTAGGGGCGGATCTCATCCCAACGCTGTGAGGTCGAGGCGAGCCACGCGCGGATCCGCTCCCGCGAGCCGTCCTCGACCACCGCGACCAGCTCACGCTCGGTCGACCCGTGCTCGGCTGAGGGGACCCGGTCGAGCGCGGCGTTGAGCCGCTCCGAGATGAGAGCCTTCATCAGCTCGACCTTCGAGGGGAAGTGCGCGTAGAAGGTCACCCGCGTCGTCCCCGCCGCCGACGCGATGTCGTCGACCGTCGCCGTCGCGTAGCCCTTCGACACGAACAGGTCCAGACCGGCATCCAACAGGAGCTTCCGCGTCATCTCCTTCTGTGCCGCACGAAGCCTCGCCATGCCCGTCAGCATAGGGCACCCCGGCCGCGTTCCGCTCTCGCTGACTGTTGTGAATACATACTGCTCAATTGGTTGACGTCGCGTCAAGTGATGTGCCACCTTGCACAGCCAACGGGAAATCGAGCCCACATCGGGTGGCCGATCCCGGGGGCCGGAACCCATCGCCCGGCCCGTGGACAAGGAAGCACTCCGCAATGACGCAGACCGCTGCGCGCAAGCAGGGCTACACCGCAACGGTGGTCGCCGGCTGCTTCGCCGTACTCCTCGCGCAGGTGGCGTACTCGCTGCCCGGCGCGCTCAATGGCACCTTCCAGCAGGAGTTCCAGACCACCGGCGCCGAACTGACCTGGGTCACGGCCGCCTTCGCCATCCCCATGGTCGTCTTCGAGCTGACCACCGGCGTCATCGGTGACCTGTTCGGCCGCAAGCGGCTGCTGCAGGCCGGTGCTCTGCTGACCGTGGCCGGCTCGCTCGTCAGCGCCCTCGCCGGAACCGTCCAGATCCTGTGGATCGGGCAGGTCGTCGCGGGTCTCGGAGCTGCGATCCTCTATCCGATCTCGCTCGCCATGATGGCCGCGGTCAGCCCGTCGCAGGAGGCCCGCTCCAAGGCCATCGCCGTCTGGGCCGGCTTCCTCTCGATCGGTGCGGCGATCTCCCCGCTGCTGGGCGGATGGCTGGCCGCGGAGGGCGACTGGCGGACGTCGTACCTCGTGGTCATCGCGGCGGCGGTCGTCTCGATCGTCATCACGCGGTTCGCCGCCGACTCCTCGGCCCCGGAGGGGCGCAAGCTGGACATCCCGGGTCAGGTCACACTGGCCCTCGGCCTGATCGCCATCCTCTTCGCCGCCACGCAGGGCTCCGAAGCAGGCTTCGCCCGTCCCGAGATCATCGGTGCCTTCGTCGCGGGCCTCGTGCTCCTCGGCGCCTTCATCGCCATCGAGCTGCGGACCCGCGTCCCGCTGCTGCACCTGGGCGTCTTCGCCAACCGTTCGTACGCGGTCGTCGCGATCGCGACGGTGGTCGGCATGTTCGCGTTCCTCGCGACGTGCTACTCGGTGAGCATCTGGCTCGGCGCCGTCCAGCACCAGAGCGCTCTGCGGGTCGGCGTGCTGTTCCTGTTCATCCAGGGGCCGGCCTTCGTGCTGGTGCCGGCCGTCTCCCACCTGATCCGGAACTTCTCGCCTCGCTGGGTGCTCACCGCCGGTTTCGCCCTCATCGCCGTCAGCGGCGTCTGGTGCTCGACGTTCGACGTCCACGACATGGACTGGACGCGGTTCATCGGCCCGATGCTGGCCCTCGGCGTCGGCTTCGCGCTCACCGTCGGCTCGATCACGGCCGTCGCGATCAACACCGTTCCGCTGCGGCTCGCCGGCATGGCCAGCGCCACCACCAACCTGCTCCGCGACTTCGGCTTCGCTCTCGGCCCGGTGCTCATCGCCGCGTTCGCGGTCAGCCGGGCGAACGGCGACCTGACCGCCGGTCTCGGCAGGGCGATCGGCGGGTCCGGGCTCACGCCGCCGTACACCGACATCGCCGGGGGGATCGCGCACGGCGGCGGCGCCATGGCGATCAACTCGATGCCGGTCGTGCCCGGCGCCGGTCCGGCCATGCCGCCGGTGCCGATGCCGGAGAGCCTCCGCGCGCTCGCGGCCGAGTCGCTGGGCGGCGCCTACAGCCTCGCGTTCCTGGTCGCCGGCCTCTGTGCCGCCGCCGCCGCGGCTCTGACGCTCTTCGGGCTCTTCGGCACGCAGCGCGCCGGCGTCGAGGAGCCTCTGACCGATGAGGAGCCCGTCCCCGCCGGGTGACCCGGAAGCCGCCGGGCCGAGCCGAGGTCCCCGCTTCGGGCGGGGGTCTCGACCTGTACCGTACTCCAGGAAAATCTAATTTACTTGCAGATAACACGCTTGACGTGCTGTAAAGCTAACTGACACCATTCCAGATGCGGCGTGACCGCGGTCACTCGCCGAGACCGAAAGGAGTGCCAGTGACGGGCGCCCAGACTGCCGGGAACTCCACCGGCAACACCGTCAACACCGTCCTCGGCCCCGTTCCCGCGCAGGAGCTGGGAGTCGCCGCGGTTCACGAGGCCCTGCTGTCGGTGTTCCCCGGAGCGCAGTACGGGTTCGACGTCACCCTCGACCGGGCCGAGATCTTCGAGACCCTGGCCGGGAAGCTGAAGGACTTCCGCCGGCACGGCGGCGGCACGATCGTCGACAGCACCGGCATGTTCCACGGACGCGATGTGCGGCTCTACGAGACCCTCTCGCGCACGACCGGCGTGCACATCGTCGCGTCGACGGGTCAGGGCCCCGAGGAGATGCTCGGCGGCTACTTCCTGACGCCGCAGACCAACCCGCCGACCCCCTGGCCGGCCGAGAAGTTCGCCGACCTCTTCGCCAAGGAGGTCACCGAGGGCATGGTGGTCCCGCGTGTCGAGCGCCGGGGCGCCGCGGGCCTCGTGGCCACGGCCGCGACCCTCGCGGGCATGACCGCGACCGACGAGAGCCTGTTCCGCGGCGCGGCCCGGGCCGCCCTGGCCACCGGTGTCCCGGTGTCCATCCGCTTCGGGAACGACGCCGTGCGCGACCTCGAGGTCGTCCTGGACGAGAAGCTGCCGGCCGGCCGCGTCGTCGTCGGCGGGCTCGACCGCAGGGACGCCGTCGCGGCGGGCGCCCCGTTCGAGGTCGCGGCCCGCGGCGCCTACGTCGCCCTCGACCACGTGGGCGCCGAGGGCACCGGCGACACCGAGGACGACACCCACGTCACCGACGCCGAGCGCGCCGCCCTGGTCATCGAGCTGGTCGAGGCCGGTCACGGCGACCGGATCCTGCTCTCGAGCAACGCGACCGGCGTCGCCAAGGGCCACCCGGCGAACGACGTGGCCTACAGCGCCGTCCTGACCACGTTCGTCCCCCTTCTCGCGAAGCAGGGCCTCGGCGACGGGGACGTCCGGCGGATCCTCGTGGACAACCCGCGCGACCTGCTGTCGGTGCGCTGAGCGCGCGCGAGCCCAAGACCACTGAGCTTCAAAAGGTGAGTTGTTGTGTCGAGAGTGAACACCGTCCTGGGGCCGATCCCGGCCGAAGAGCTGGGTCTCGTGGCCGTCCACGAGCACATCGGGTACGGCATGCCGGGCTCCGAGCTGGACACCAAGTGGTGGAAGACCCCCGAGCAGCGGTACGAGGAGACCGTCCCGAAGCTGCGCCGGTTCCATGAGTACGGCGGCGGCACGTTCGTCGACGCGACCGGCATCTGCAACGGCCGGGACGTCGACTACTACAGGTCCCTGTCCGCGAAGACCGGCGTGCACATCGTGGCGAGCACCGGCTTCGTCGGCGGCGACACCGCGCTGCCGTTCTTCGCCCGGGCGAGCGTGGAGTATCTGACCGAGCACTTCGTCCACGAGATCACCGTCGGCATCGGCGGCACGGGCGGCCGCGCCGGCGTGATCAAGGTCGGCGTGAGCCGCGGCGGCCGCATGACGGACCTGGACAAACGCATCTACCGCGCCGCCGCCCGCGCCGCCCTGGCCACCGGCGTGCCCGTCCTGACCCACCTCGCGATCGACGCCGAGAACGCCATCGCCATCTTCGACGCCGAAGGCCTCCCGCTCGACCGCGTCCTGTTCGGGCACGTCGACGACGGGGTGAACGCCGACAAGACACGCGACACCTGGATCGCCGAGCAGGGCGGCCGCATCGGGTTCGACACCTTCGGCTACGAGACCGAGCTCGAGGACCCGCCTTTCTGGGCCCGTCCGCGCAAGGAGCGGCTGGACCACTTCCTCCGGTTCATCGGCCAGGGGCACCTGCGCAAGGTGCTCGCCTCGGCCGACGCCAACTGCAGCCCGCTGGGCTGGCCGGGCGTGAAGGGCCACACCGTCAACTACATCTTCGAGGACCTCATTCCGGATCTGCGCGCCGCCGGGCTCGACGAGGCCGCGATCACGACCATCTTCGTCGACAACCCCGCCGACTTCATGACGATCCAGAAGTGACAAGGACCACGACCATGCAACCCTCAGACCTGAAGAACCTGAACATCGCCGTCGTCGGCGCGGGGTACGGCGGCGCCGCCGCGGCCAAGGCCCTGAGCCTCCTCGGCGCCACCGTCGACGTCTACGAGCAGGCGAGCCAGATCCGCGAGGTCGGCGCCGGCATCGGCCTGCGGCCGTCCACCATGGACCGGTTCCGCCAGTGGGGCATCTTCGACGCGATCGCGAGGGTGAGCTCGCCGAGCGACTACTTCGAGATCCTGACCGCCACCGGCGACCCGATCGCGAAGGAGGCGTGGCCGGAGATCGACACCTTCGGCGAGAAGACCCACCTGATCCACCGCGGGGACTTCATCGAGGCTCTCCTGGGCGTGCTGCCCAAGGGCATGGTGCACCTCGGCCACAAGCTGGAGAGCGTCGAGGACGAGGGCGACAAGGCGACGCTGGTCTTCGCCAACGGCGAGTCGGTCACCGCCGACCTGGTGGTCGGCGCCGACGGCATCAAGTCGGTCGTGCGCGGGCAGCTGTTCGGCGACAACCAGCCGGTGTTCTCCGGCGAGCACGCGTACCGCGCCGTGATCTCCGTCGACGACGCCCACGGGATGGCCGTCGACGACAACCTCCGCATGTACATCGGCCAGGGCACGAAGGTCTATTTCCTGCCGCTGCGCCACCGCGGCCAGGTCTCGTTCGACATCACCGCCCTGTGCCCGGACAACACCTGGACGCCAGGCGTCACCAAGGACGACCTGCTGAAGACCGTCGAGGGTTTCGACGAGCGGATCGTGGACATCACCCGCGGCCTCGACATGGCCACCGTCAACTGCCGCGCGGTCTACGACATCGACCCGGTCGGCACGTGGCACTCGGACTCGGTCGTACTCGTGGGCGACGCGGCCCACTCGATGCTGCACCATCAGGGCCAGGGCGCGAACTCGGCGATCCTGGACGCCGGCGCCCTCGCCGACGCCCTCAAGGAGGCCGGCTCCGTCAGGGAGGCGCTGGCGCGCTACCAGGCCATCCGCAAGCCGGTCACCGACGAGCTGCAGCGGATCTCGCGCCAGGGCTGGACCGAGGACGAGATCAACGACGTCTTCCCCGGCCAGAAGCCCGCATCCCAGAAGCCCGCATCACAGCAGCCCACGGTCCAGAAGCCCACTGCCCAGCAGCCGGCGTCCCAGCCGCAGGAGGCCTGACCCATGCCGCTGCACCCCGACATCGCCCGGGTCCTCGCCACGCTGCCGGCGCCGCCTCCCGGTCCGCTCGACCCGGTCGCCATGCGCGCCGCCGAGGAGGCGCAGGTTCCGCCCCTGGAGGAGCGCCTGCCGCTCCACTCCGTGGAGGACACCAGGGCGCGGACTCCGGCGGGCGAGGTCCCCGTACGGATCTACACGCCGGTCGAGGCCGACGCGTACGGCCTGCTGGTCTACTTCCACGGCGGCGCGTTCTTCCTCGGCAGCCTGGACACCCACGACCACGTCGCGCGGTCGCTGGCGAAGGAGACCGGACTCAGGGTCGTCTCCGTCGGCTACCGGCGGGCGCCCGAGCACGCCTTCCCGGCCGGGATCGAGGACTGTCACGCGGTGGTGCGATGGGCCGCCGAGAACGGCGAGAGCCTGGGCTGGGACGGTACGACGCTCGCCGTCGCCGGCGACAGCTCGGGCGGCACCTTCGTCGCGGCCGTCACCGCGATGGCCCACGACGAGGGCTTCGACCGGATCACGCACCAGGTCCTCTTCTATCCCTCGCTGGATCTCGACTTCGACGTCGACCGCTACGCCTCGCTGCGCGAGAACGCCGTCGGCTACGGCCTGGAGACGGCGGGGCTCAAGCCGTTCAACGCGTTCTACCTCGGCAGCGGCGCCGACCCGGCCGATCCGCTGGTCTCGCCGATCAAGCGGGCCGACCTCACCGGGCTGCCGCCCGCGCTGATCGTGACCGCGGAGCACGACCCGATGCGCGACGAGGGCGAACTCTACGGCCGGCGCCTGGAGGAGGCCGGAGTCGACGCCACCGTGAGCCGCTACCCGGGCGCCGGCCACGGGTTCGTGCAGCACTTCTCCTCGATCCCGGACTACCACCGGGTCTTCGAGGAGACGGCGGCCTTCCTGAAGGGCGAGTCATGACGCACGTGGACGTTCATCCCCTGGTCTCGCCGTGGGGCCGGTTCGGTCTGTACACCTTCTTCATCGACGCCCCCGAGCCGGCCATCGTCGACACGGGGATCGCCTCCTCGCCCGCCGAGGGAATGGCCCCCGCGCTCGAGGCCATCGGGCGCCGCATCGAGGACGTGCGCTGGATCCTGCTGACCCACGGTCACATCGACCATGTCGGCGGCGCCCACGCACTGTGGGAGCTCACCGGCCGGCGCGCCCAGGTGGTCGTCCACGAGGCCGACGCCCCGATGCTGCGCTCACGCCGGGCGCACGTGGACGAGTACCTCCACGGCCGGGCGCGCTACCTGAACGACCCCGAAGGCGCGGCGAAGGTGGCGGCCGCGGCCGACGCGGTCATCTCCGGCGAGATGGAGCCGACCATGCTGCTCAAGGGCGGTGAGACCCTCTCGCTCGGTGGCGGCGTCACCGTCTCCGTCCACCCGGTCCCGGGCCATACCCCCGGATCGGTGGCCTATGTGATCGACGGACAGCGCTCGGTGTTCGCCGGCGACGCCGTCCAGGTCCACGGGGCCGCCAACGGCTTCCCCGGCTACGCGGATCCGGCCGCCTACCGCGCCGGCCTTCGCTACCTGCGCGACGAGGTCCGCCCGCGGCACCTCTACCTCGGGCACCCGTACCGCCGCGCGGACGGCGTGCCGTACGGCGTCGAACTCGACGCCGGCCAGGCCCGGGAGGCGCTCCAGGAGAGCCTGGACATCGAGGCCGCTGTCGGCGAGGCGGCCTGCCGCTGCCTCCGCGACGGACTGCGGGAGACGGACTCGCCGTACTCGCCGTTCGCCCCCGTCGCCGAGAGGCTCGGCTACACCGGCGATCCCACGCTCGAGCCGTCGCCGTTCTTCACGTCGATGCACGGCTACCGCACGCACTTCGACCAGAGCTCGTGACAGAGGACAAGGAACTTCGCACTCATGGCTGACTTCCAGACGATCCGGGCGGGCGAGCAGACGATCGCCGTCCGCAAGGACCTGCGGGTGCCGATGCGCGACGGGGTCACCCTCGCCGTGGACGCCTACCACGGCACGGAGGACAAGCCGCGGCCGGCCCTGATCGCGATGAGCGCCTACGGCAAGGAACTGCAGGCTCTCGCCCTCACCACGCCGCCGCAGCGCCGCCCCAGCCCGATGTGGGACGGCTGCATCGAGGCCGGTGACATCGCGCGCGTGGTCAGGGAGGACTACGTCCACGTCATCGGCGACGTGCGCGGCACCGGCGACTCCGGCGGCGTGATGATCGGCAACTACAACGCCGGCGGCGTTCCCCAGGGCCAGGACCTGTACGACCTCGTCGAATGGGTCGCCGGGCAGCCGTGGTGCGACGGGAACGTCGGCATGATCGGTATCTCCTACTTCGGGTCGATGCAGGTGGTCGCCGCGGCCGAGCGGCCGCCACACCTGAAGGCGATCTTCGTCAGCGGCGGTCATTTCGACTTCTACGAGACCACCTACCACGGCGGCGTCATGTGGTTCATGCCACGGGCCGCCCGCGAGGGGCGCGGCGGCGACTCCGGCATCGCGCACACCGACGTCAGGTCCCGGATGCAGGAGCTCCACTCCCCGGAGGAGCTCGCGAAGCTCGTCGACGAGCGGCTCCGGGACCCGGACGTGGCCGCGTGGCCGAACCTCGTGCACGTGCTGAAGTATCCGAAGAACCGCGAGTTCTGGTTCGACATCGTGATGAACCCCGTCGACGGGGAGTGGTACGAGGAGCGCAACCCCGTCAGGCTGGCCGAGAACATCGACATCCCGGTCTACCTGCAGATCGACCAGGGACGCGGCTGGACCGTGGACGGCCACATCGAGCTGTTCGACGTGCTGAAGGGTCCCAAGAAGCTGGACATCGGCTCCTACCCGCCGATGCAGTCGCGCCCCTGGATCGAGGAGCACGACACGATGTTCCGCTGGTACGAGTACTGGCTCAAGGGCGTCGACAACGGGATCATGGACGAGCCGGCCGTGCGCGTCTTCGTGGAGGGCTCGCGTGAGGTGGTCACCGCGGAGCGGTGGCCGCCGAAGGAGATCGAGCACAAGCCGTTGTACCTGCGCCCGCGGCACAAGCTCTCCCGGGAGCCCGAGCTGATGGGCGCGGAGCACGCCGCCCCGGACGGCTTCTACCAGGCGCCGCTGACGGTGACCGACAAGGTGGAGATCGTCAGCTGGAGCACCGCGCCGTTCGAGGAGCCCACGGAGCTCATCGGCACCGGTGCGGCGCACCTGTTCGTCGAGATCGACCAGGATGACACGAACCTCATCATGCGGCTGTGGGACGTCGCCCCGGACGGAAGCCGCCAGCTGATCACCACGGGCTTCCTCAAGGCGTCGCACCGCGAGCTCGACGAGCGGACGACCGAGGGCGACCCGTACCACCCGCACACCCGCGCCGTGCCGGTGGAGCCCGGGAAGATCGAGGAGTACGTCCTGCGGCTCTACCCCTTCGCCGCGACGATCAACCCCGGCCACCGTCTGGTGGCGGAGCTGTCCAACGACGAACCGCCGGCCGACGCGCACAACGCGCTGCTGCCGCCGGATGCGTTCCACCTGCCGGTGGGCCGCCCCGTCACCCACAAGATCTATCGCGACGCCGCCCACCCGTCCCGGCTCGTGTTGCCGTTCACGAAGCACACCGCGGGGGAGAACGGGTAGCCGGGCAGAGCCTCGCTGACGGCGGGTCAGCCATTGCCGGTGTCGCGTTCCCGCTCCAGGCCAAGGTGGATCCGGATCCTGGTGATCAGTGCGGACAGAGCGGGCGGGATGGTCAGAACGAAGGCGAAGGCGTCGGCGAGGCTTGAGCGGCCCATCTGGTAGGTCACCCACGCGAGGAAAGGCGCGAGGGCGAGCCAGGGCCGGCCACGGGTCGCGAAGGCGGGAGTGAGGATCTTTCGGATCAGGACGCGCGCATGGGGGCGCCAGAGCAGGACCGCCATGCCGGGCACGCCGCAGAGCGTTTCGATGATGTACACGCCCCGGCGACCGTCCACTTCGGCGAACTGGACAGACCATTCCTGTAGATAGCGGTCGCGCGCGGACGAGGGAAAGACCATGGACGCCGCACGTACCGCCATGAATCCCCGGCCCGGGTCCAGCCGATCGTGGGCCAGGCGTTCCAGTTCGACGGCGACGGGCTCCAAGTCGAGTCGCCGCGCCACGGGGACGAACCATTCCAACGTGTTCAGGCTCTTGAGACGCTGCTTGCGCGGTGGCAGATGCTCGATCGTCCGCATGTTGTGCAGGCGGTCGAAGAGCTTGAGCAGCATGACCCGCTGGTCGCTCGGCGTCGGCCCGCCCTGATCCAGAGCCATCACGGAGGCCACGAGTCCCGCGATCTCGGCGCCGAACTCCGCACGAAGAACGTCGAGGTCGTACCCCGCGCCCACGATGTCATGGAGCAGGGCCGCGCAGACGGTCGCCGCGTCGGCCTTCGCCGTCGCGGCCAGCGTCGCGACCTCGATGGGGTGGCTGATGTACGGGTCACCGCTGTGGCGGAGGTGACCCGCATGGTGCTTCGCCGCGCGCCGGTACGCGCGTTCGACCAGCTTCAGGTCGCCGTCGTCGAAGCGATCCGCGAGTCGGCCGAGCAGCGGCCCGATGGTCGTTTCCACGGTCACGCCCCCTGCGTTCCCAGCCGGGCGCGGAGACCGCCTCTCGCGCGAGCGCGAGCGGCCCCTTCCGCCTTCTCGCGGGCCTGCACGGCACCCTCCCGTGTCAGGCGGTAGTACCTGCGCGGTGGCCGCCCGGCCCGCTCGTCCGCGTCCGGATACTCCCACCGGCTCTCCAGCCACCCATACGCTTCCAGATCCATCAGCCGCTTGTAGAGCGTCCCGTTCGCCAGGCCGGTGGCCGCGCGCAACTCCAGCCCGTAGAACTCCCTGTCCGGTTCCGCGAGGAAGACTTCGATCACTTTCAGCGTGGGGCTGGTCATACGAGGCTTATCCGACATATGTCGATGTTGCGTCTTCGGCTCGTTCTCGCCTATAGCCGTGCGATGAGTCCCGCCTTACCCGCGGCACAGCCCGCCGGCCGGACCTCGGGGCATCCCGGGATACGTACGGGCGTACATATCGTGTGTACACTCGTACATATGGTGCCTGACTCGGACGGCCGCTCGATGCGTGAGCGGATGCTCGCCGGTGACCTGTACATCGCCGACGACCCGGAGCTGGCCGAGCACCATCTGCGGGCCATGGACCTGATGGAGGCGTTCAACTCCACCCCCGCCCGCGACTCCCGGGAGCGCCGGCGGCTGCTCACCGAGCTGCTGGGGGAGATCGGCGAGGACACCTACATCCGGCCGCCGCTGCGGGTGGACTACGGCAGTCACATCCGCGTCGGCGCCCGTTCGTTCGTCAACTACGGGCTCGTCGCCCTCGACGTCGCGCCGATCACGATCGGCGACGACGTGCAGATCGGTACGAACGTCCAGCTGCTCACCCCGACGCACCCGGTGGATCCGGAGCTTCGCCGCGCGAAATGGGAGGCCGCCAAGCCGATCACCATCGGCGACAACGTGTGGCTGGGCAGCGGGGCGATCGTCCTGGCGGGAGTCACCATCGGGGAGGGCAGCGTCGTCGGCGCCGGCGCGGTGGTGACCCGGGACCTGCCGGCGAACGTCGTGGCGGTGGGCAACCCCGCCCGGGTGATCCGGACGATCGGCCCGGGCACGGCGTGAGCGGCCCCGCCGCCGCTTCGCGCCCGCCGGTCCCACGGCGGCCCCGCCGGCACGACCCCGGACGGCGGGATCGGCTGATCGACGCCGCGCTGACCGTCATCGCCGAGCGGGGCGTGGCCGGGACGACGCATCGGGAGATCGCCCGCGTCGCCGACGTGCCGCTGGGGTCGATGACCTACCACTTCACGTCGCTGGACGAGGTGCTCGCCGAGGCGTTCACCCGGCACGCCGAATCCGTGGCCCGCGTCTTCGACGAGCGCATGCGTGCCGCCCCCGACCGGAAGGCGGCGGTCGAGGCCGTCATCGCGCTGGTGTCGGACGACCTGCTCGGCGCACAGCGCGACCTCGTCCTCGCCGTGGAGCTGTACCTGGCCGCGGCGCGCAACCCGGCACTGAGGGCCGTCACCCAGGCGTGGATGGCGCGCAGCCGTCAGGCGCTGGAACGCCACTTCGACCCCACCACGGCCCGGGAACTGGACGCGCTCATCGAGGGGCTGGTGCTGCACAGCGCGTTGTCGACCGACCCGATGACGCCCGAGCAGATCCGCCACGCCATCGACCGTTACCTGCGCTGACCCGCGCCGTTCCCTCGACCGCACCACTGTGATCGGAAAGTCCATGCCCGCCGCCCCCTCCCTGACCGCCCCCACTCGTCAGGCGCGCCAGGCCCGCGCCGCCGTCGCCGCGCTGTTCCTCACCAACGGCGCCGTGTTCTTCAACGTCGTCCCGCGATATCCGCAGATCAAGGCCGATCTCGGGGTGAGCAACGCCGTCCTCGGGACCGCGCTGGCCGGGACCTCGATCGGCGCGTTGCTGGCCGGGCTGCTGGCCGGCGCCGCGATCCGCCGGTTCCGTTCGGCGCGCGTGGCGGCGTTCGGGATCGTCGTGACCACGATCGCGACGCTGGTCATCCCCCTCGCGCCGAACTGGATCGCGCTGGGCGGCGCGCTGTTCGTGGTGGGCGCTCTCGACGCGGTCGTCGACGTCGCGCAGAACGCCCACGGCCTGCGGGTGCAGCGCCTGTACGGGCGGTCCATCCTCAATTCGCTGCACGGCCTGTGGAGCGTCGGCGCGGTCGTCGGCGGATTGATGGGTTCGGCCGCAGCCGGCCTGCACATCCCTCTCGCGGTCCACCTGAGCATCTCCGCGGCGCTGTTCAGCGTCGTCGCCGTCGTCGCCTACCGGTTCCTGCTGCCCGGCCCGGAGGACGCCGAGCGGTCCGCCGAAGTCCAGGACCTCGCCGCCGCCGACGGCCACCCGGCCGTCCCGCCCGCCCACGGAGGCCGGCGCTCGTTCGCCGGTTCCGCCGTGCGGATGCTCGCCGTGCTCGGCGTGCTCGCCGCCTGCGGCGCCCTGGTCGAGGACGCGGGCGCGTCCTGGGGCGCCCTCTTTCTCAGCGACCTGCACGCGAACGCCGCCACCGCGGGCCTGGCCGTCGTCGCCTTCCAGGCCGCCATGACCACCGGCCGTCTCACCGGCGACCGCGTCGTGAACCGTTTCGGCCAGCGCACCGTGGCCCGCGCGGGAGGAGTCCTGGCCGCCGCCGGCATGGGCGCCGCCCTCGCCGTGCCGTCGGTCGCGACCGCGCTGGCCGGCTTCGCTCTGGCCGGGCTGGGCTTCGCCACCCTCGTGCCCGCGGCCATGCACGCCGCCGACGAGCTGCCCGGGCTGCCCGCCGGCACCGGCCTGACCGTCGTCAGCTGGCTGCTGCGCGGAGGATTCCTGCTGTCGCCGCCCCTCGTCGGCTTCGTCGCCGACCTGATCAGCCTGCGCGTCGGGCTGCTGTCCGTCGTCCTTGCCGGTGTCGTGACCGTCGTCCTCGCCCGCGTCCTCGTGAACCGTACGTCTGAGCAGGCGCACCGGCGGGCGTGAACCGGCCGGCGCCGCCGATCGACCGTCCGCCGCCCGAGAGGGAGTTTTGGGTGCGTCTTGTGAGCTGAAGTCGCCTATGTCTGCTGGTTGATTTGTACGGCATGCGCAGCTCCGAAGCGATGATCCACATTGCGATGATCGACAACGTCAGCAAGCGTGTAACCGGCGAAACTACACCAACCTGGAGAGGGAGGTGCTAGGACGAAAAGTGCCCGAACAGCGCGGCCGAGGCGGCGACCGCCGTACGGGCGGGAAGCTCGCGCTCGAGCAGCGCGGGCAGCACGCCGCGGAAGCCCACCTCTTCGAGCAGCACCGTCCCGAACGGCACCTGCACCAGGGCCTCCTCCAGGACGCGGCGGCGCGACGGCGACAGCGCCCTCTCGTCGTGGAAGAGCGGGCGGGTGCGTGGAAGCACGACTCCCGCCGCGTAGACGGCCGCCACCCCGGCGGCGAGCCCCCCTCCGATGCGCGCGCCCCGCCGGGTCCCGCGGAAGCCCAGCTCCGGCCGGGTCAGCCCCTCATGGCGGGCGACCAGCAGCAGCGCTCCCGTCGCGACGGCCGACGTCAGCGGGGCCCAGCGTCTGGCGACCCGGTTGTTCAGCACGTTCGCGGCCGCGAGGAGCCCCAAGAGCACATGACCGGATCCGTACGCCCCACGTGTCCTCCTCCGACCACCGACTTTATGCCGCCGCTCAGCAGGCGTCGACGCCCTTTTCGAATCCCTTGACCCAGGCATTCATCCGCTTCTCGGGTGTGCCGTGGGCGTCCGGCTCCCACCAGGCGTCGGTGGGGTCGCCCACCGCCTCCAGATTGGCGATCAGCTCGTCGTCGTCGCCCTCCTCCAGCTCGAGCTCCTCCGACTCGACCAACCCGGCGAGCGTGGCACCCGCATAGCAGTCCGCCTGAAGCTCCAGCTTCACGTTGTACTTGAACTCGGTTTCCAGCTGTGCCTGTACGGAATGTCCGAACTCGTGGGGAACGACGAAGTATACGGCGCTGTCTCCGATCTGCCGGTACATCGACTTCATCCAGTCCGCGTCGTACGCGATGAAGTGCCCGTCCGAGCAGTAGAACGCGTTCTCCGGCTCGGCCTTCTCGCCTGCGCAGTTCGCCGCGGACGGCGCCTTGTTCCCTCGGTACGCGATGAACTTCTTGATGGGTTGGTACGTTCCACCTGCGTCCTTGAACTGCTTCGCCCAGAACTTCTCGGTGAGGCATCGGACCAGCTTCACGTCGCTCTCGAAGCCGTCCCCCGCTTCGTCGCATCCAGATGCGGCCTTGACGGCCTCCGCGGTCTTCTTCGGCTTCTTGGACGGTGAAGAAGCGACCGGCTCCTCGTCCAAACCTCCACAGGAGGCGGTCAGCGCCGCCGAAAGGGCGATGGCGAGGAGAACTCGGGGGGATGGCACGGTTTGTCCGCCTTACTCGTTTGTACACCAACGTTCCATAGACGGATCATGCCGTACGGTTCGCCCGCATTCACAATCGGGGCATATTAAACGAGTAACGTACAAACCAGTCAGCCGGATCAGACCAGGCGTCGGGCGGTGGCCCAGCGGGAGAGCTCGTGGCGGTTCGACAACTGGAGCTTGCGCAGCACGCTCGACACGTGCGTCTCGACGGTCTTCACCGAGATGGCCAGCTGCTTGGCGATCTCCTTGTACGCGTAGCCGCGGGCGATGAGCCGCAGCACCTCGCGCTCTCGCTGGGTGAGCGAATCGAGCTCGGGATCGATGGGCGGCGTCTCGGTCAAGGCGAACGCGTCGAGCACGAACCCGGCCAGCCTCGGCGAGAAGACCGCGTCGCCCTCCGACACCCGGCTGATCGCGTCGGTCAGCCAGGCCCATCGGTAGGCGTAGTTTCGCCGGTTACACACTTGCTGACGTTGTCGATCATCGCAATTGGATCAACGCTTCGGAGCTTGCGGGCAACGTGTCGTAGTCGCGGGCGAGCCTGCGGTGCAGCATCAGCCATCCAAGGGTGCGTTCGATGACCCAGCGGCTTATGAGCACGTGGAAGCCCTTGACGTCGGAATTGCGGGGGACGATCTGTCCCCTGCGTGGTGGTGGCGGGTTGGTGGAGGTCTTCCACTCTGGGTGTCGATGACGGCCGAGGTCGCCGTCCACTATGGCTACGACCCTCGGGAGCCCGGAGAGGAGGTGTTCCTGATGGAGGTCCTGAACTACACGACGCGACGCGGCTCTACCGCGCCCGCTATCTGGCTGACAAGCACGGGCTGTCGTGGGAGGAATGGATCAACGAGCCGGTGTGGGTGGCCGACGCCGCGGAGCCCGGCCCGGGCGTGGATACGACGGCGGTGGAGATCGACGGCCTACTTGACGAGGTCATCGCCGATCAGGAGGAGGGAGACTACGCCCCACCTGCCGAGGACGACTGACTCCGCGTCGTTTCTCCCGCGTCCGCCGGCGCAGCGGGTCGTGGGGCAGGTAGTTCTGTCTGATCCGGGCATCAACTCGCGAACCGCCCTCTGAGTTGGGTCTTGACATAGGGCTGGGGAAGCGCCTAAATCCTGATGTTACCGGTAACGCATCCTCAATATCCCGGAAACAAGCAAGGTGCCGGCCACTCCGGCAGAACCGCGAGCGGCGCGTGGCGGCCGGCCTGATCCGTCCATCCATCGGAACCGGCTCCGGCCGGCCCCGTACGTCGTGCGGGACGCCGCCCGCCCTCGCCCGTCTCCCACCCCCAGGAGAAGAACATGCGCGACACATCCCCCCCGTTATCCGGCCGGGCGCGCCGTGGACGGCCGTCGCCGGCGGCCGTCGCCGTGTGCGTCTTAGCGGCCCTGGCGACCGTGCTGGCGAGCGCGCTGTCGTGGGCGGCCCCCGCCTCGGCGGCGGTGGCCCCGCTGGTCGGCGCCGCGTCGGGACGCTGCCTGGACGTGAAGGGCAACGTCGACACGCTGGGCACCCCGCTGGACATCTGGGACTGCAACGGTCAGGCCAACCAGGGGTTCGAGTTCACCTCCGCGGGTGAGCTGCGGACGATGAACGGCACGCGCTGCGTGGACGCCTACAACAACCAGACCTCCCCGGGCACGCAGGTGATCATCTGGTCGTGCAACGGGCAGGCGAACCAGAAGTGGCGGCAGAACGCCGACGGGTCCATCGCCGGGACGCAGTCGGGCCTGTGCCTGGACGTCGACCATGCGGGCACGGCCAACGGCACCGCGGTCATCCTGTGGACCTGCAACGGTCAGAGCAACCAGAAGTGGAGCAACGGCCCCGGAGCCGGCGGCGGCACGCTCGTCGTCGACGCGGCCACCGTCGTGCGGCCGGTCACGCGGGTCGCCTCGGGCACCCTCTACGGCCTGTCCGACGCGAACACCCCGCCGGTGTCGGTCATGCAGCCGCTGAAGCTCAAGCAGCTGCGCCAGCCCCCGCCGCTGCACGAGCACCGGCCCAACGGCGTTCCGGCGCCGATCGGCGACACGCTGAACATCTGGAGGAACGCCGCGGCCATCGGCGCGGTGATCACCGTCGACATGGCGGACAGCTTCGACGGCTTCCCGTACTGGTGGACGAACTGGAACGACTGGTACAGCCGGATCGACAAGATGATCGCCGCGGCGAAGTCGGCGGGCGTCACCAACATCGACGCGTGGGAGCCCTGGAACGAGCCCGACTGGACCTGGCCCTCGGCTTCGGGCGTCTCCTTCAACGAGGGCTGGGTCCGCACCTACCAGCGCATCCGGCAGAGCGAGCCGAACACGGCCATCATGGGGCCGAGCTACTCCTACTGGGACGTCAACCGGATGCGCTCCTTCCTCACCAACGCCAAGGCCACGAACACGCTGCCCCAGGTGGTGTCGTGGCACGAGCTGAGCGGCTGGCGGCAGGTCACGGGCAACGTCCAGGCCTACCGCAATCTGGAGCGCGAGCTCGGCATCTCCCCGCGGCCCATCTCGATCAACGAGTACGCGTCGACCGGCGAGATCGACGTCCCCAGCAGCGCGAACCACTACGTGGCGCAGTTCGAGCGCGCGGGCGTGCGTGACGCGCAGCGGGCGTTCTGGTACGAGGCGGGCACGCTCAACGGCCTGCTGTACAACGGCCGGCCGACCGCGTCGTACTGGATGTACAAGTGGTACGCGGACCAGACCGGCAACATCGTCAAGGTGACCCCGACCACGGACAACGACGGCGTGGCCGCCTACGACGCCGGCAGCAGGACCTTCAGCGTCGTCTTCGGCGGCCAGTCGGGGAACGGCTCGATCCGGGTGGACGGCATCGGCGGGCTCGGTTCCTCGGTCACCGCCACCCTCGAGTCCGTGCCCGCGTCGGGACGCACGACGAACGTCTCCGGGCCGACCACGGTGTGGTCGAACGCCTACACCGTCACCAACGGCAGCGTCACGATCCCCATCGCCAACCAGAACGCCGGCGGCGCCTACCGCCTCGTCCTCACCCCTCGCTGAGCTGCGAGCCGGTCGCCGGGGTGCGGGCCCCGGCGACCGGGATGTGAAGGCCGCCGACGGCCTCTCTCCGTCGTCCTCCTCATTCACGGATCAGGTGGACCAGGGCGCTGGCGTAGTCGCCGGGCGCCAGGTCGGGGAACACGCCGTGGGCGAGCAGGACGGCGCCGTGGTGGATCCGGCCGGTGGACCGGTCGCGGTAGCGGGCGCCGGGATCGAGGGCGCGCAGCCGGACGCCCGGCTCGGGATGCCCGAAGCGGCGGGCGCGCCGGTGGACGAGCACCGCCGTCTCACTCCCGTCGTGGGCGAGGTACTGCACGGCCGACAGTTCGCGGTCCGGAGGCAGCAGACGGTACTGCCGGCCGTGCTGGACGAGCGGGCGGATCCGCTTGTAGTCGGCGACCAGTTCCGCGGCCCGTTCGAGCTCCGCGTCGCTCCAGTCGGTGAGGGCGCCGCCGATGCCCAGCACGCCGGCCATCGCGACGTGGAAGCGGAAGTCCAGCGGCGTCTCCCGGCCGGTGTAGGGGTTGGGGCTGTCGGTGACCCAGGCGCCCATCACCCGGGCGGGGTAGAGCTGGGTGAAGCCGTGCTGGATCTCCAGCCGGTCGAGGGCGTCGGTGTCGTCGGAGGCCCACACCTGGTCGGTACGCCGGAGGATGCCGAGGTCGACCCGGCCGCCGCCGCTGCTGCAGGACTCGATCCGCACGTGCGGGTGGGCGGCGCGCAGCCGGTCGAGCACGGCGTACAGGGCGCGGACGTGCCCGGTCCACAGCCGCTCGTCCGGTCCCGCCTCGGTGAAGGGGCGGTTCATGTCCCACTTCAGGAAGTCGACGGCGTTCTTGGCGAGCAGCTCGTCCAGGGTCCGGTACAGCCAGTCGGCCACCTCCGGCCTGCTCAGGTCGAGCACGAGCTGGTTGCGGTGCTCGGTGCGCCGCCGGTGCGGCCGGTGGATGACCCAGTCGGGATGGGCGCGGTACAGATCGCTGTCCGGGTTGACCATCTCCGGCTCCACCCACAGGCCGAATCGCATGCCCAGCTCGTGCACCCGGTCGATCAGCGGCCCGAGTCCGTCGGGGAAACGGCGCGGGTTGGGGTGCCAGTCACCGAGCCCCGCCGCGTCGTGGGTGCGGGCGCCGAACCAGCCGTCGTCCACCACGAACAGCTCGACGCCGATCCGGGCGGCCTTCTCCGCCAGCTCGATCTGGCCTTCGAGTGAGACGTCGAAGCCGGTGGCCTCCCAGGAGTTGTAAAGCACGGGCCGCGTCTCGCCGGGGTGCGGCAGCACGTGCCGCAGCTGGTGGTCGTGCCAGGCGCGGCTCGCGGCGCCGAAGCCGCCGTCGGTGTACAGGCCCGCGCACACGGGGGTGACCAGTTCCTCGCCGGCGCCCAGCTCCTGCGTCACCGGGTCGTGCCCGGCGCCGGCCGAGAGCGTCACCCGCTCGGTCGGGAGCCGCTGCGCGGTGAGCCGCCAGCTTCCGCTCCAGGCCAGCGCGCAGGAGTAGACCTCGCCGTGCTCCTCGCCCGCCGTCCCGTCGTCGACCATCGCCCAGGGGTTGGCCTGGTGGCTCGTCACACCTCGCCGGCTCGTCGTCACGGTCTCGCCGTACGGCAGCTCGGTGCGGTGCAGCTGGGTCTCGGCGCCCCACTGACCGCGCACACAGCTGAGGCGGTAGCCGTCCAGGCGGGGGAGCACCCAGGTGGCGGAGTCGGCCCGTACGACGGTGACGGGCTCGCCCTCGTTGCGCAGCACCAGGTGCCGCTCGATGACGTCGCTGTCCTCGTGAACGCCGTAGTGGCACTCGACGGTGAGCGGATAGTGGCGGTCGGCGAACGTCAGCACCAGCTCCCGATCGGTGCGGCGCTGGCCGGTGGGGACGAGCTCCAGATCCCGGGTGCCGTCGGCGAAGCGCACCTGCACGGCCGCGTGCCCGTAGAACAGGCCGCCGGTCGCGGTCAGGTCCAGCGTGCCCTCGGCGGCGTCCTCCACGGGGCGGAACGGCTGCCGCGGCAGCAGCGGCAGCGAGGCCGCCTGCGCGACGGTGAGCCGGGGTCCCCAGTGCAGCACGCGCAGCCGGTCATGGTCGTCGAGATGCAGGACGTAGGAGGAGGACGGCCCGGACAGCACCCAGAGGCGGCGTTCGGAGTCGTGGACGATCATGTTGGCCTTCCGATGCGAAGAGGGCTTGGGCGGTGGGGGACGAGGACATGCCGAACACCCGCCGCCTGACGGGGGCGGCGGGCTCGGGACGGAGGGCGGCGTCCGGTGGCGGGGCGCACCCCGGAGTGGTCGATCCGGGACGACGCGGAGGTCAGGCCGGGGCGGGGCCGCTGCTTTCCCGCACGATGAGCTCCGGCTCGCTCCAGGCGGGGACGGGAGGGGCGGTCTGCGGCTCCAGCCTGCGGTGCAGCAGGCCGAAGCAGGCGCGGCCGAGCCCCTCGAAGTCGAGCCGTACGGTGGTGAGCGAGGGGTTGAGGTAGGCCGAGGGCGGGGCGTCGTCGAAGCCCACCACGCTGAGGTCGCCGGGGATGTCCCGCCCGGCCTCACGGGCGGCCCGCATGACGCCGAGCGCGAGGTCGTCGTTGCCGCACAGGATGGCGGTGACCGAGCGGTCCGCCAGCAGGGAGCGAACGGCGAGGTAGCCCGAGCGCGGAGTCCATCCCCCGTGCGACGGCTCGGGCACCGGGCGGTCCGCGGCGCGCAACGCGTCCCGCCAGCCCTGGGTCCGCTGGGGGGACGGGCTGGTCGAGGAGGGGATGGCCACGTAGTGGACCGTCCGGTGTCCCAGGCCGAGCAGGTAACGGGTCGCGTGCGCGGCGGCGGCCCGGTCGTCCAGCCAGACCTGCCACGGGCCGCCGTCCGCGGCGTCGCCCTCGTCGGCGCGGCGTTCGACGGCGGCGGCCACCGGGACGTCCGGCGGCAGCGCCCGGAGCGCACGAACGCCTGCGTCGTCGTAGGCGATCACCATGACGGGCTCCCCGGGCCGGTTGAGCCGCAGGGCGATGTCCGTCTGCTGGGAGTCCGGCTGCAGGACGCTTATGCCGACGGAGAAGCCGGCCGTCCTGGCCGCCTCCTCCATGCCGCGCAGCGTGGCGGCCGCGCCGTACAGGGCGGTGTCCGAGGTCAGCACGGTGACCGACCGCACCGGGCCTCCCGCCAGCGTCTGGGCCAGCCTGTTGGGCCGGTAGCCGAGCTCGGCGATGACCTGCAGGACCTTGGCCCGGGTCGCCTCGCTGACCCGGGCCTTGCCGTTGATGACACGAGAGACGGTCTGCTGCGAGACACCGGCCACACGCGCGACGTCCCAGATGCTCGCCGAGCGGCCGCGAGAAGCGTCCTGCGGTGGCATGTGACCGGTAACTCCCATAGCTCCAGAGCCTACTTGATGGCGGCGTTCGCCTCGTCGTTGATTTTCTTCGCCGCGTCCTGCGCTGTCATCTGCCCGAGCCAGACCTGGTTGAAGATGTCGAGCGCCTTGACGTTGTAGGTGTCGGCCGCCTCCGTGAGGGGGTAGCCCATCGTGGTGCCCTCGGCCGCCTTCTTGAACCCGGTGACGTCCACGCCCTTGGCCTTCCAGGCGCCCGCGAAGACGTCGTTGAGCGCGCTGATCCCCGGCCAGACGGCGCCCGCCTGGGCCACGGCCTTCTGGTGCTTCTCGGAGGCCAGCCACTTGAGGAGTTCCCACGCCTCCTTCGGGTGCTCGGTCCCGGCGTAGATCGCCTCGGTCAGGCCGTTGTAGACGCTTCCCTTGCCGACCGGCCCCGCGGGCAGGTCGGCGACGCCGAAGCCGCCATCGGGAAGCGCGGTGTCGAAGGCGCGCAGCATCCAGCTTCCGTCCATCGCGGTGGCCGCCTCGCCGCGGCCGACGACCTGGTCGAGCGACGGGCCGTTCGGCGGGTTGGTGACCGTGGCGGGCACGGCGACGTGGTACTTCAGCCGCAGGTCCTGGACGAACTGGATGGCCTGCACGCAGGCCGGCTGGTCGATGGTCCACCGGCCCCACGGCTTGTCCTGGAGCTTGCACCCGTTCTGCAGCGCGAAGTTCCACCAGTCCTGCTGGCCGGTGGGCGCCTGCATGGCCAGGCCGTACTGCTTGACCTTCTCGGGGTCGAAGCCCGGCTCGCCGGCGCGCTTGCCGTTCTCGTCGACCGTCAGCTTCTGCAGCGTCTTGACGAAGGTGCCGCCGTCGGCGGGGTTCCAGGTGAGGCCGTCGAGGTCGGCGGGGGTGAGCCCGGCGTCCTTCAGGGCCTTGGCGCTGTAGAAGAGCCCGATGGTGTCCCAGTCCTTCGGCAGGCCGTACACCTTGCCGTCCACCTTCCAGCCCTCGGCGAGCTTGGGGTCGTAGACGGAGGTGTCCACCTTGTCCTGGGCGATGAGCGGCGCCAGGTCGGTGAGCACGCCCTCCTTGCTGAACTTGGGGAAGTAGGAGACGTGGTCCCAGAACACGTCGGGCGCCGAGCGCCCGGCGAGCTGGGTCTGCAGCTTGCTCCAGTAGTCGTTCCAGTTGTTCAGCTCGATCTGGACCTTGATGTTCGGGTGGGCCTTCTCGAACTCGCGGATCGACTGTTCGATCGGCGGCTTCTGCACCTCGTCCCACATGGCGTAGCGCAGGGTGACGACGCCGCCGGAGGAGCCGGAGTCGTCCGAACCTCCGCCGCAGGCGGCCAAGGCCAGGAGGGCCGCCGTCGCAACCATAGATAAACCGATTTTTCTGGACATAGCTGCATGCCCTTCTTCTCTGAGGAGGTGATTACTTCAGCCCGGTCAGGGCGATCGAGCGGACGATGTGCCGCTGGAACAGCAGGAAGATCACGACGAGTGGGAGCAGCGCCAGGGCGGCGGCCGCCAGGATCAGGTGGTACTGCGAGGAGTACTGGCCCTTCAACGCCGAGATGCCCAGCGTGACGACCCTGACCGCGTCGCCGTTGGTGACGATCAGCGGCCACAGCAGCGTGTTCCAGGTCGTGATGAACGTGATGGTGGCGAGCGTCGCGAGGATCGGGCGGCTCAGCGGGAGCACGACGCGGGTGAGCACCGTCCAGGTGCCCGCGCCGTCGATGCGCGCGGCCGACTCCAGGTCCCGGGGAATCGTGCGGAAGTACTGCCGCACCAGGAAGATCCCGTACGGCGTGCCGAACGCGGTGGGCAGGATCAAGCCGAGATAGGTGTCGATCAGCCCGAACTCCCGCATGATCAGGAAAAGCGGCACCAGGGTGACGATCTGCGGCACCATCATCGTCGCGAGGTAGCCCCAGAACAGCGCGTCGCGGCCGGGGAACGACATCCGCCCGAAGGCGTAGGCGGCCATCGTGCTGAAGACGACCTGACCGATCGTGACGGCCCCGGCGTAGACCAGCGAGTGCAGCAGGAAGCCGGCCATGTCGTACTCCGACCAGACCTTCGCGAAGTTGCCCAACGTGGCGGGGACGGCGGGCTCCCAGGCGGGGGTGGTGAGCACCCGCGCGGGTTCCTTGAAAGCCGAGTTCAGCGTCATCAGGTACGGCGCGACCGCGACCGCGGCGCCCATGAAGAGCGCGAGATACAGCGCGATCCTCTTCAGCTGTGTCCTCTTCAGCTGTGTCCTCTTCATCGGGTCCTCACGAGAAGTCGTACACGGTGCGCTTGCGGAAGTAGAGGAACTGCGCCGCGGTCACCAGCAGGATCAGCCCGAACAGCACCATCGCCAGCGCCGAGGCGAACCCGGCCCGGAAGAGCTGGAAACCCTGCTGGTAGATGTGGAAATTCAGCACGTCGGTGGCGCCGCCCGGACCGCCCTGGGTCATCACGAAGACCGTGTCGAAGACCTGGAACGACCCGATCGTGTTCGTCACCAGCACGAAGAACAGCGACGGCCGCAGCAGCGGCAGGGTGATCATGAAGAACCGCTGCGCCGGCGTGGTGCCGTCGATCGCCGCGGCCTCGTACAACTGGTGCGGTATCGCCTGCAGTCCGGCCAGCAGGATCAGCATGGTGTAGCCGGTGTACTGCCAGACGTTCACCGAGGCGATCACCGGCATGGCCCACGCGGGATCGGTGAGCCAGTTCGGCCCGTCGATCCCCGCCATGCCCAGCACCTGGTTGACCGCGCCGTATCTGGGATCGAAGATCCAGGACCAGACGATGCCGAGGGCCACGGGCATGGCCATCCAGGGCAGCACGAAGGCCACGCGGAAGACCTTGCCGCCCCGCATCCGCCGGTTCAGGGCAAGAGCCAGCAGGAGGGCCAGCACGGTCTGCGCCGGGATGTTGAGCAGCACGTAGTAGACCGTGTTGAACAGGGACCGCCACACCTCGGGATCGGCGGCCAGTTCGCGGTAGTTGTCCAGGCCGACGAACGAGGGCGCGCCCATCAGATTCCAGTCGAACAGGCTCAGCCCCGCCACCCCGAAGATGGGCGCGACCAGGAACAGCAGGAATCCGATCAGGCTCGGCGCGAGCAGGGTGTACGCCTCGGCCGTGTCGCGCACGTGCCGCACGAACCGGCGGTCCGTCCGTCGTCGGCGTCCCTGCGCCGAGGCGAGGGGAACTCTCTCATCAATCACGCTTCACTCCGTACGCCGCTCCACGTGGTCGAGCGGCAGCGGGCTGCCCGGAATCTGGCGCAGACGCTTGTGTAATGGAGAGAAGAGTTACCGATAACATGCCTCTCGTCAAGGGACGACGGCCGCCGTGGACCGGGCCCGTGGTCGTGTGCCCTCAACGACGCCGAGCGGGCATGGGAAAGGGGCGGCCAGGTTGTGGCCGCCCCGGTTGGACGGTGATGTCAGACGCGGGTCCACTTCTGGTTGGCGCCGCCGGTGCAGGACCAGATCTGGACCCTGGTGCCGTTGGCGGTGCCGTTCCCGGACACGTCCAGGCACTTGTTCGCCCCGACCGCGGTGATGCTGCCGTCGGAGTTGAAGCGCCACTTCTGGTTGTTCTGGCCGTTGCAGTCCCAGATGATCACCGCGGTGCCGTCGGCGGTGCCGCCGCCGTTGACGTCGAGGCACTTGTTGCCGTACACGCGCAGCTCACTGGCGCTGGTGGAGGTCCACTGCTGGTTGGCCTGCCCGTTGCAGTCCCAGATCAGCACCGTCGCGCCGTTGGCCTGCGACGCGCCGTTCACGTCCAGGCACCGGCCGGAGCCGACCCCCCTGATCGCGCTCGTGGAGCCGGGATTCGGGCTGGTGCCCGAGGAGGGGCTGGTGTTCGGAGAGGGGCTGGTGTTCGGGGTCGCCGCGTTGAGTGCGTCGAGGACGGCGGTGTAGGCCTGCTTCTTGTTGTAGTTGCCGTCGAACAGCAGCGGGGTGTCGCCGCTGCGCCAGGAGTACTTGTCGGTGATGC
>NZ_JABBXA010000034.1 GCF_014161445.1 Microbispora sp. H13382 | reverse complement strand
CGCACAAGACCACGACGACGGTGGCGATGGATTTCGGGCGGGTGTCGCTGGACCGGGATCTGATTTTGTATCTGTTCGGTACGCCGGGTCAGCATCGGTTCTGGTTCATGTGGGATGACCTGGTGCGTGGGGCGATCGGTGCGGTGGTGCTGGTCGACACCCGGCGGCTGGCCGACAGCTTCCCCGCGGTCGACTACTTCGAGGAGGCCCGCCTGCCCTTCGTCGTCGGCGTCAACGGCTTCAACGGGGAGTACACCCACAGCGAGGACGAGCTCCGCGACGCCCTCACGCTGTCGCCACGCGTCCCGATCGTCCGCACCGACGCCCGGGACCGGGAATCGGTCAAGAGCACCCTGATCACGCTCGTCGAGCACGCGCTGTCGTCCCATGTGGGCGCGATCCGGTGAGGGGACGGCCCGGTTCCTCCGGGATCTCACCACCGCGGCGCGGGCGTGAAAGCCGCGCGGGCGGATAGTCTGGGGAGACTGACTGTCCACCGACCCGTCCACTCGCTTCGAGGCTGGCCAAACACGTGTTCGAGACGCTTTCCGACCGGCTGACTTCGGTCTTCTCCTCCCTTCGGTCCAAAGGCAGGCTTTCCGACGCCGACATCGACGCGACCTGCCGCGAGATCCGCATCGCGCTGCTCGAGGCGGACGTAGCGCTGCCGGTCGTGAAGGACTTCGTGTCCCGGGTCAAGGAGCGGGCCCGCGGCGCCGAGGTCTCCCAGGCGCTGAACCCCGCGCAGCAGGTCGTGAAGATCGTCAACGACGAGCTCATCGAGGTGCTGGGCGGCGAGACGCGGCGGCTGCGCTACGCCAAGACCCCGCCGACCGTCATCATGCTGGCCGGTCTTCAGGGTTCGGGTAAGACGACCCTGGCCGGCAAGCTCGCCAGGTGGCTGCGCGACCAGGGGCACGCCCCGCTGCTCGTGGCCTGCGACCTGCAGCGGCCCAACGCGGTGCAGCAGCTCGCCGTCATGGCCGAGCGGGCCGGGGTGGCGGTGTACGCCCCCGAGCCGGGCAACGGCGTGGGCGACCCCGTCGCGGTGGCCCGGCAGTCCGTGGACCACGCGCGCCGCCAGCAGCACGACGTGGTCATCGTCGACACCGCCGGCCGCCTCGGCATCGACCAGGAGCTGATGAAGCAGGCCGCCGACATCCGCGACGCGGTCACCCCCGACGAGGTCCTGTTCGTCCTCGACGCCATGATCGGCCAGGACGCGGTCAGCACGGCCCGCGCGTTCATGGACGGCGTCGGCTTCGACGGCGTGGTGCTGACCAAGCTCGACGGCGACGCCCGCGGTGGCGCCGCCCTGTCGGTGCGGCACGTCACCGGCCGGCCCATCATGTTCGCCAGCACCGGCGAGAAGCTCGAGGACTTCGACGCCTTCCACCCCGACCGCATGGCGGGCCGGATCCTCGACATGGGTGACATCCTCACCCTGATCGAGCAGGCGCAGAAGACGTTCGACGAGCAGGAGGCCGCCAAGATGGCGGGCAAGCTCGTCTCCGGTGACGGCTTCACGCTGGAGGACTTCCTCGAGCAGATGATGATGGTCCGCCGGATGGGGCCCATCAAGAACCTGCTCGGGATGATGCCGGGCATGGGGCAGATGCGCGACCAGCTCAACCAGGTCGACGACCGCGACCTGGACCGCATCGCGGCGATCATCCGCTCGATGACCCCCGGCGAGCGCCAGGACCCGAAGATCATCAACGGCTCGCGGCGGGCGCGCATCGCCAAGGGATCGGGCGTCACGGTCACCGAGGTGAACAACCTGGTGGTCCGCTTCTTCGAGGCGCAGAAGATGATGAAGCGGGTGACCCAGGGCATGGGTATCCCGGGCATGCCCGGCGGGCGCAAGCAGAAGGCGCAGAAGCCCAAGAAGGGCCGTCGCGTCAGCGGCGACCCGCGCAAGGCCGCGCTCGGCAAGGCCGGCGCGAACGCGTCGTCGCAGGACGCCCCGAAGCTGCCCAAGGGCATGCTCGGCAACCTCGGCGGCGGCCAGCTGCCCCCCGGCCTGGAGCTGCCGCCCGGCTTCGACCCGTCGAAGCTGAAGCTGCCCGGCCAGAACTGACGGACCCCGGCAGCCGGACCCGCCCGCCGTTCCCGGCCGGCGGGTCCCGCGTCACCGCCGGCCCGCGCGCAGTGCCTGCGTCAGGGGCACGCGCAGTGTCGTCGGCAGGCCGGCGCAGGGCCGTCGGAGGCCGGCGCGGTGCCTGTCGAAGGCTCGCGAAGTGCCCTCAGAGGCTCGCGCGGTGCCCCTCAGAGGCTGGCGCGGTGCGTCAGAGGCTCGCGCCCGGGGCCATCGGCCTGGCGTCGATCCTGCCGTCGTCGCACACCGTCGCGCTGAACGGGACCTCAAGGTGCGCCACCTCGTCCGGCGGGATGATCATCAACCGGGCCGAGGCGGGGCAGCGGGTCTCGTGCCCGCTCGGCACCACCGTCCAGTGGAGCCGGGCATGCGCGCTGGCCCCGGGGCGCAGCGTGACCCGATGCGGGGTGACGCTCTCGCGGCGGGTGCGCGTCCGCAGCACGTCGCCCCGGCCGTCGATGAGGACGAGCCCGACGAAGCCGTACACCCAGCAGGTCTTCGCCGAGGTGTTGGTCAGCACCAGCGGCGCGTAGCGGTTGCCCGCCGCCGGGTCCTGCCGTCCCACCCTGGCCCGCAAGCCGGTCGTACGGCACCGCGCCGGGGCGGCACCCGCGGTGCGTGCGGCTGCGCCGTACCGGACCGATGCCGCGCCCGCCGCGGTGGCCCGTCCCGCGTCCGCGGCGGTGTCCGGTGTGGCCGCTGTGGCGTGCCGTGTCGTCTGTGGTGTCGTGTGCGGTGCCGTCTGTGCTGCCGGTCGCGGGGGCGTCTGTGTGACGGGGTGCGCGGCGGCCGCGGAGCGCGCGGCGCTCGTCGCGCAGCCGGTGGCCAGCAGGGCGAGGGCCGCCGCCCCCGCCGCCAGGGTCCTGCTCGTGGTGACTCGCATGTCCGGTTGGACGGCTCACCAGCGCGATCAGTTCGCATGCCCGTTCCGGAGACATGGGCACATCCGTGCCGAAATCAGGGCGGCGGTGGAACCGTCCTTGGCGGAGCATGGGGAATCATCTGGCAGAATGTCAGGCTGGAACATCGTGACCAGGCGGGTGCCCTCTCACCCCCGCCGGTCGCGCCTGTCCCTCGGGCGGGCTCCCGTCGTGCCCCACTCGATGAGACACCGCTCACCCACGCTCTAATGCAGGAGAGACCACACCCGTGGCAGTCAAGATCAAGCTCAAGCGGCTCGGAATGATCCGCAACCCGCAGTACCGCATCGTCGTCGCCGACGCCCGGAACAAGCGGGACGGCCGTGCCATCGAGGAGATCGGCCTGTACCACCCGAAGGAGAACCCCTCGCGCATCGAGGTGAACTCCGAGCGGGTGCAGTACTGGCTGGGCGTCGGCGCGCAGCCGACCGACCCGGTTCTGAAGATCTTCAAGCTGACCGGCGACTGGCAGAAGTTCAAGGGCGAGCCCGCCCCCGCCACGCCGCTCCAGGTCGCCGAGCCCAAGCCCGACCGGCACGCCGCGTACGAGGCCGCCGCCAAGGAGTCGCTCTCGGGTGACACCGGCGCCGCCGCGACCACGCCGAAGAAGGCCAAGAAGACCGTGAAGGCCGAAGAGACCGCCGAGGCCCCGGCCGCGGAGGAGAAGCCGGAAGGCGAGGCCTGAGGTGCTCGAGGAGGCCCTCGAGCACCTGGTCAAGGGCATCGTCGAGCATCCGGACGACGTCCGGGTCCGCGCGCGGCGCATCCGCACCGGGCGCGTTCTCGAGGTCCGGGTTCATCCCGACGACCTCGGCAAGGTCATCGGCCGTGGCGGCCGTACGGCCAAGGCGTTGCGCACCGTCGTCAACGCGTTGTCGAACGGCAAGTACGTGCGGATCGACCTGGTCGACCTGGAAGAGGCGCGCTGAGCCGAACTGACGCGTCCGGGGGACCCCGCACAGGGGTCCCCCGGCGTGTTTTCCGGCTCAGGATCGGTCTCATCCGGGCGGTTCGCGGGGACAGGCGGTTCGGACGGTGGCGTCCGAACCGTCGCGGAGAAGTCGCGTAGAAGTCGCGATAAAGCGGTAGCGGAGGTAGGCGACAAGTGCAGCTAGTCGTGGGCAGGATCGGCCGCCCGCACGGCGTGCGGGGCGAGGTCACGGTCGAGGTGCGCACCGACGAGCCGGATCTGCGCTTCGCCCCCGGGGCGACGCTGGCCACCGACCCGGTCTCGGCCGGGCCGCTGACCGTGGAGCGGGCCCGGTGGCACAAGGGGATCCTGCTGCTGACCCTGGCCGGTGTGGAGGGCAGGGACGCCGCGGAGGCGCTGCGCGGCACGCTGCTCGTCGTGGACTCCGCGGACCTGCCGCCGATCGAGGACCCCGACGAGTTCCACGACCACGAACTGATCGGCCTCACGGTGGTCACCACCGAGGGGGAGCGGGTCGGCGAGGTCAGCGACGTCCTCCACCACGGACAGGACCTGCTCGTGGTGGCCCGTCCGTCCCGTGACGAGGCGTACGTCCCGTTCGTCAAGGCGCTCGTGCCCGAGGTCGACCTCGGCAAGGGAATCCTCGTCGTCGACGCACCGCCCGGCCTGCTCGACGCCGCAGAGGCGGAGTAGGGGCCGCACATGCGCGTCGACATCGTCTCGATCTTCCCGGAGTACTTCGCCCCGCTCGACGTGTCCCTCATGGGCAAGGCCCGGGAGCGCGGCATCCTCGACATCCACCTCCACCAGCTTCGGGACTGGACGCGGGACGTCCACAAGACCGTGGACGACACGCCGTACGGCGGGGGCCCCGGCATGGTGATGAAGCCGGAGGTCTGGGGTGAGGCCCTCGACGCGGTGATCGAGAACGGGCGAGCCGCCTCCGGGGAGGACGCGCTGCCCCGGCTGATCGTGCCCACGCCGAGCGGCCGGCCGTTCACGCAGAAAGTGGCGTTGGAGTACGCCGAAGAGCCGTGGCTGCTGTTCGCCCCGGCCCGCTACGAGGGCATCGACTCCCGCGTCGTCGCCGAGTACGGCGAGCGTCTGCGCGCCGACGAGGTGAGCATCGGCGACTACGTGTTAGCCGGGGGAGAGGCGGCCGTGCTGGTGATGGTCGAGGCCGTGGGGAGGCTGCTGCCGGGGGTCCTCGGCAACGCGCGCTCCGTCGCCGACGACTCCTTCGCGCCCGGTGCCATGGCCAACCTGCTGGAAGGCCCCGTCTACACCAAGCCGCCCGTCTGGCGGGGGCACGAGGTGCCGGAGATCCTGCTGTCGGGCCATCACGGCAGGATCGCCCGCTGGCGGCGCGACGAGGCCCTGCGGCGCACGCTGGCCAGGAGGCCGGAACTGGCCGCCCGGCTCGACCGGGACGGCCTCGACAAGCACGACCGGCGCGTCATCGAGGAGTTCGAGGAGCGCCCTGAGGAGCGCCCTGAGGAGCGCCGTGGGAAGTGCGGCGAAGAGCGCCCTGAGGAACCTCGTGAGGAACGTCGTGAGGAGCGCCTTGAAGGGCGCCTTGAGGGGTGCCGTTCCGCCGCCGAATCCGGCACTGCGTTTCGCGCAGGGCCGGAAGGTATGGCAGACTGAATCGCTGCTGCCTACTTCGGCATGGCCGGGTGCGTCCCGGTCTGGACGCGGCAGACAAGACGTATCAAGCCAAGCACGCGTGTCCCCCTCGTCGCCGAGCCTCCGGCCCGGCCGGGTGGACCTCCGTGTGCCCATGTCAATGAGGAACCGACGCCATGCACACGCAGATCCAGGAGATCGAGAAGGCTGCCCTTCGCAGCGACGTACCGGCTTTCCGCCCGGGTGACACGCTGGAGGTCCACGTCCGCGTCGTCGAGGGCAACCGGTCCCGCATCCAGGTGTTCAAGGGCTTCGTCCTGCGCCGCCAGGGCGGTGGCATCCGTGAGACGTTCACGGTCCGCAAGGTCAGCTACGGCGTCGGCGTCGAGCGCACCTTCCCGGTTCACAGCCCCGTGATCGAGAAGATCAACGTGCTCACCCGCGGCGACGTCCGCCGGGCCAAGCTGTACTACATGCGTGACCTGCGCGGGAAGGCCGCGCGCATCCGCGAGAAGCGCGAGGCGCAGCCGGCCGGCAAGTAAGGCTTTGAAGATCGTGGTCCGTGCCCCAGGCGCGGGCCACTTTCTTTTTGCCGGTGATGCGGTGTCCCCGACGCTCGCCGTCGTGGACATCATCTAGGCTCAGCAGCGATGGCTAGCGAGGGACAGGGGCCGGGCACGCGCCGCCCTGCCGAGGACGGGGTGGACGTGGTCGCCGAAGACGTCAAGCAGAACGCCGAGGACGGGAAGAAAAAAGGCTCGTTCTGGCGGGAGTTGCCCGTTCTGATCGTGGTCGCCCTCGCCCTGGCCCTGCTGATCAAGTCTTTTGTGGTCCAGGCGTTCTACATCCCGTCCGAGTCGATGGAGAACACGCTCCTCATCAACGACCGCGTGCTGGTGAACAAGCTGGTCTACCACGTACGCGACATCGAGCGCGGTGACATCGTCGTGTTCTCCGGGGTGGACTCCTGGGACCCCGAGGTGAAGCTCGAGGAGCCGTCCAACCCCATCGCGGCGGGGCTGCGCTGGCTCGGCAACGCGTTCGGGGTCGTGCCGGGGGAGAAGGACTACATCAAGCGCGTCATCGGCGTGCCGGGCGACAAGGTCAAGTGCTGCGACAAGCAGGGCCGGGTCACGGTGAACGGCGTGCCGCTGGAGGAGAAGTCGTACCTGTATCCCGGTGACGAGCCGTCCGGGCGCGAGTTCGAGGTCACCGTCCCGCCGGACCGTCTGTGGGTGATGGGCGACCACCGCTCGGTCTCCTGGGACTCCCGCCTGCACATGGGTGACCCGGGTGGCGGCACCATCCCCGCCGACAAGGTGATCGGCCGTGCCTTCGTCATCGTCTGGCCGTTCGACCGGGCCAAGATCCTGCCGATTCCGGAGACGTTCGCGCAGCCGGCGCTCCAGGCGGCCCTCGGGGCGGCGCCGTTCGTCGCGGGCCTCGCGGGGGCCGTGCCGCTGGTGGCCCTGCGCAGGCGGCTGGCGAGGCGGACGTGACAGAGCCGGAGGAGACAGCCGTGGGAGACGCCGACGAGAGTCGCTTAGGAACCGCAGGGCCGGCCGGGGCGGCGGACCGCGTTCCGGAGGCGGCGGCGGTGCGGGCCGGGGGAGAAGACGAGCGGACCACCGGCGACGAGAAGGGCCGGCCCGCGAAGAAGAAGGGCTCCGGCCTTCTGGAGACCCTCCTGTACGTGCTCGGCGGGGTCGTCGTCGCCCTGCTGGTCCACGCCTTCCTGCTGCAGTCGTTCTACATCCCGTCGGAGTCGATGCAGAACACGCTCCTGGTGGACGACTACGTGGTGGTCAACAAGCTGGCGTACAAGCTCGGCCCCGTGGAGCGCGGCGACATCGTGGTCTTCAAGGGCTGGGACGGCGAGGACACGATCAAACGGGTGATCGGCGTCGGCGGCGACCACGTGAAGTGCTGCGACGCCAAGCGCCGCATCACGGTGAACGGGACGCCGCTGGACGAGGAGAACAAGTACCTCTACCCGGGGGTCTATCCCTCCGGCCGCGAGTTCGACGTCAAGGTCCCCAAGGGGCGGTTGTGGCTGATGGGCGACCACCGGAACAACTCGGCGGACTCGCGCTCCAACATGGAGGACGGGCATCAGGGCACGGTCTCCGAGGACGACGTGATCGGACGGGCGTTCCTGCGCTACTGGCCGCTGAACCGGATCTCGTTCCTGTCCCGGCCCGAGACTTTCTCCGCCGTACGCTGATCTCACCTGCGGCTTTGCCGCCGATGACGGTTCCGGCCGTATCGCCGGTCCTGAATGGGGCGTAATCTGCTAGTCGTCATGACAGCTGTCTATCGCCCGCGCCCGAGTGTCGTACGACGGGACTCCGGACTTTACGGCTACGAGCGGGCCCTGGCCCGGCGGGGGTTCACGCCGGTCGCCGGGGTGGACGAGGCCGGGCGTGGCGCCTGCGCCGGACCCCTGGTAGTAGCCGCGGTGGTGCTGGGGCGGGAGATCGACGGACTGAGCGATTCCAAGCTCCTGACCGAGGCCGTCCGTGAACGCCTCTACGAGCGGATCACGGCGACCGCCCGGGCCGTGAACGTGGTCGTGATCCCTCCCGAGGAGATCGACGCGCGCGGCCTGCACAAGTGCAACGTCGCGGGGATGCGGCGGGCCGTCGCCGGGCTGGGTCTCGTCCCCGGTTACGTCCTCGTGGACGGTTTCCCGGTGGCGGGGCTGCCCGCGCCGTCGCTGGCGGTGTGGAAGGGCGACCAGGTCGCCGCGTGTGTGGCGGCGGCCTCGATCGTGGCGAAGGTGACGAGGGACCGGCTGATGTACGGCCTCGACGAGATCTATCCGCAGTACGGCTTCGCCCTGCACAAGGGGTACGTGACTCCCGGCCACCGGCGGGCCCTGGCCCGGCACGGCCCGAGCCCCCACCATCGGTTCTCGTTCGTGACGGTGGCCAGGGTGACTCGTGGGACACGGATCCCGGCCGAGGGCCTGTGGACGGGGCAGGATGAGGACATGCGCGAGAATGAGGTCGGGGCCGGTGTCGTCTGAACGGGGCGGGTGCCTGCGGGGGATCTCGACGGGGCGTGGAAGAGGAGGACCGGGATGAGCGCGGAAGATCTCGAAAAGTACGAGACCGAGATGGAGCTGCAGCTCTACCGGGAGTACCGCGACGTGGTCGGCCTGTTCACCTACGTGGTCGAGACCGAGCGGCGCTTCTATCTCACCAACTCCGTCGATCTCGACGTGCGCACCGCCGAGAACGGTGACGTCTTCTTCGATGTGAAGATGCAGGACGCCTGGGTCTGGGACATGTACCGCCCTGCCCGTTTCGTGAAGAACGTTCGGGTTGTGACCTTCAAGGACGTCAACATCGAGGAACTGGCCAAGCCCGACCTCGAGATGCCCAAGGAGGGCTTCTCGAGCTGACCATGCCCGGGGCCTGTCCCCAGAACGGCGTTCGGCCGCTCTGTGCAGGCCTGCGGGGCGTCATCGTCGCGGCATGCGTCTCGTCGCGTACGTGCTCGTGCTGTCCATGCTGACCGTGGCCCTCACGCGTCCCCGCGATGCCCTCGTGCCGGTCGCCGCCCCGGTCCTCATGGGGCCTCACGCGGCCGTCGGGAAGGCGAGAGCGCGCGGGACCGAGGAGGCCGCGGCGGCCCGGCCTCGTGGCGTCACGCAGCCGGTCATGCCGGACCTGCAGGACGCCCCGGCCCTGCAGGTCACGCCCGGCGCGCCGGGCAGGACCGGGCAGCATGAGGCGCCCGAGTGGCGGTGGCCGCTTTCCGGGCGCGCACGTCCGATCAGGCGCTTCGATCCGCCCGCGCAGCGGTGGCTGGCCGGTCACCGGGGCGTGGACCTGGCCGCACGGCCCGGGGAGAAGGTGATGGCCGCAGGAGCGGGAACCGTCGGCCTGGCCGAGCGGATCGCCGGCCGAGGAGTCGTGACGATCTTCCATCCCGGTGGCCTGCGCACCACCTACCTGCCGGTCCGTGCCCTGGTCCGGCCAGGTGACGTCGTCGCGGCCGGTCAGGTCATCGGCACCGTCGAGGAGGACGGCGCCGCGCACTGCGCCGCCTCCTGCCTGCATTGGGGACTTCTGCGCGGGCGCCTCTACCTGGACCCGCTCCTGCTGTTCGGCCGGGGGCAGGTCCGCCTCCTGCCCCGATGGTCCGTCGGCGGAGCCCGTCCGATTCCACGGTGAGCCGGTTCGGCCTCCTGGGCGGCCGGACGCGCCCCGGCGGTGTTCCGGCGGTGTTCCGGCGTTCGCTTCGGCCGGTCGCGGGCACGGGTGCCTCCGGCCGCGGCGGGCCTGGTTCGCCTGGCGTGCGCACTGGAGCACCGGTGGGGCGTGGGGGCCGGGGAAGCCCGGCCCCTGGTGACGGTTCGGGCTGACGGGCGAAAGGTTCCGGCAGCCGCAGGAGGTTCCCGGCGGGCTGACGGACGACACGCGTCCGCGATGGTCAGGCGCGGGGATGGGCCTGGCGGTAGGCGGTCCGCAGCCGCTCGATCGACACATGCGTGTAGATCTGTGTGGTGGCCAGGGACGCGTGCCCGAGCATCTCCTGCACGGATCGTAGGTCCGCCCCGCCTTCGAGCAGGTGCGTGGCGGCGGTGTGGCGCAGCCCGTGCGGGCCCATGTCGGGTGCCCCCTCGACCTGCGCCAGACGGGCGTGCACGACGCGCCTGACGGTCCCCTGGTCGATCCGGCCTCCCCGTACGCCGAGGAAGAGCGCGGGGGCGCTCCCTTCGCGCACCCACAGGGGCCTGCCCCGGACGCACCAGGCGTCCAGGGCGTGCAGCGCGGGCAGCCCGAAGGGCACCGTCCGCTCCTTGCGTCCCTTCCCTAGCACGCGGACCGTACGGCGGTCCCGGTCCACGTCGTCGACGTCGAGGCCGCACAGCTCGCTCACCCGTATGCCGGTCGCGTACAGCAGCTCCAGCATCGCCCGATCGCGCAGGTCCCTGGGGTCGCCAGGTCCCTGCGTGCTGAGGACGGCCTCGGCCTCCGTCTGGTCCAGCACCTTCGGCAGCCGGCGTTCGGCCTTCGCCGTGCCGAGGAGCAACCCGGGGTCACTCGCCAGCCACCGCCGCCGGTGGCAGAAGGCGGTGAAGACGCGGACACAGGCGGAACGGCGGGCGAGCGTCGCCCTCGATCGTCCGGCCTGGTGCTGGTCTCCCAGCCAGTCGCGCAGGACGGCCACGTCGAGACCGGACACGTTCTCGTGCCCGGCGGCCCTCATGTGCGCGATCAGCGAGGAGATGTCTCCCAGGTACGCCCTGGTCGTGTGCGGTGACAGGTCGCGTTCGAGACGCAGATGCCGCTCGAACCGCTCCAGGACGGCGTCGAACTCCCCGAGCCCCTGCCCTTCGCCCGCTGCCACGGCGCGTCCTTCCCCTCGTTTCCCGCTCGATGGGCACGGTCGCCGCCGCCCGCGGGCGCCTCGTAACCCGGTGACTCTCGTAACCCGGTGCCGCGGCGACGGACCGGCCGGGTCCCACCTCTTGTGGTCCTATTGCCCACGAGCGGCATCCGATGCGCATGAGCGTCTCGTTCCCGCACGCCATGGGGAAGGAACACAGCCACGACCCGCATGCTATACACGGGCCTCGTTCCCGGGCGGGCCGCTTCGGCGCGGTGCCGGAGGTTCGTCCCAGGGCATCGGTCGCTTCGGCGTGCGGTCTCGCAGATTGATCCCGGAGCGCCGGGCGCCGCCGGTCCATCCCCGAGCGCCGGCCGCTTCGGCGCGGTGTCGCCGGTTCATTCGCGTGCTTCGGGCCGCAGCCGCCACCCCCGGTCCACGTTCTCGACGAACCCCGCGGCGGCCAGGGCGCCGAGGCAGGCGAGCGCGGTTCCGATGTCCACACCGGCGGCGACGGCGATCGCGGCGGGACCCGTGGCACGCCGTGCGGGAATCGCTTCGAGCACACGCCTGGTCTCGTCGTTCAGTCCGTCACGAGGCCGCACGGGTCCGCGTCGCTCCGGTGCGAGGTCGTCACCGATGAAGCCGACCAGTTCGACGATCTCCTCGGGCGCTGTGACGCAGACGGCCTTGCCCTGACGGATCAGGACGTGGCAACCCGCGGAGACGTCGGTGGTGATGGGGCCGGGAACGGCCATCAGATGCCGGTTCAGGCCCCAGGCGTGAGTGGCCGTGTTGAGCGCACCGCTGCGCGCGGCCGCCTGGACGACAACGGTTCCCCGCGACAGGGCCGCGATGACCCGGTTGCGGATGAGGAACCGCAGCCGGGTGGGGTGAGCGCCCGGCGGCCACTCGCTGATCACCGCGCCCTGCTCGCGCACGGCACGGAACAGGTCTTCGTGGGCGCTGGGATAACACACGTCCGTCCCGCAGGCGAGCACGACGACCGTGGGGGTCCCGGAGGCCAGTGCGCCCCGGTGGGCGGCGCCGTCGATCCCGTAGGCACCCCCGCTGATCACGGTCCACCCACGTCCGCCGAGGCTCATGGCGAACTCGGCCGCCACGGTCGTGCCGTACGCGGTCGCGGCCCTGGCCCCGACGACGGACACCGAGCGCAGGCAGGAGAACCGCAGGTTCGCCCGTCCGTCCACCCACAGGCCGAACGGCCGGGCGTCCCCGAGGTCGTCGAGCTGAGTCGGCCATTCGGAGTCACCCGGGACGACGAGCCGCGCTCCTCGCTGCCTGCCTTGTGCCAGGTCGGCCGCGGGGTCGGAGTAGCGGGCCGCCCAGGCGGCCGCATGCCGGCCGAGATCGACAGGGCGCCGGGAAGCGTCGGCGCGGTCCTTCTCGTCGCGCGCGAAGCCGGGATCCAGCACGCCGCGTCTCGCCTGCCGCATCGCGCCCACCGGACCGTAGCGGGCGATCAAGCGGCCCATCACCGCGTCGCCCGCCTCGGCCATGCGCATGATCGCCACCCGGGCCAGCCGCTCCGCCCTGCCCGGCCCGCCCGCGTCGTCCCCGGCCGAGCCATCCATGTTCCCGGCCAGGTCGTCGTTCTCAACCGCGTCCGTCGTGTTCCCGGCTGGGCCATCGACGTTCCCGGCCGTGCCGGGCGTGCCCGCCGCCCGGGCGAGGGCGTCGCCGGACGGCACGTCGTCGGCGGCGGGGAATTCGGTCGCTTCCATCAGTCCACTCCGAGCCATAGTGCGAGGGCCGCCGAAGTCTCGGTCTGGCCCGGACGGTCTTTCCCGGCGAGATCCGCGAGCGTCCAGGAGACGCGGAGCACGCGGTCCAGGCCACGTGCGCTGAGCGTGCCTACGTCGAGGCCCCGGTGCAGCGGGGCCATCGCGGTGTCGGGCAGGCGGAGGTCGCGGTGCAACGCGGACGAGGACACCTCGGCGTTGGTGCGCCAGGGGGTGCCGGATAATCGCCTGGCGGCCCGCTCGCGCGCCAGTCTCACCCGCTCGGCCACGGTCGCGCTGGTCTCCACGAAGTGCCGGTCCGCGAGCAACTCGGCACGGGTGGCCCGGCCGATCTTCATCTTCACGTCGACGCGGTCCAGCAGCGGACCCGAGAGCCGGTCGAGATAGCGGCGCCGCCCCGCGGGGGTGCACCTGCAGGGGTGTCCAACCGTTCCCTGCAGGCCACACGGACACGGATTGGCCGCCAGGACCAGCGTGAACCGGGCGGGGAACGTGACCGCGCCGACAGCCCGTGCGATCGTCACCGTTCCGGACTCGAGAGGCTGCCGCAGGGAGTCGAGCACGGTGGTCGCGAACTCCGGGGCCTCGTCGAGGAAGAGCACGCCCCGGTGCGCGAGCGACACCGCTCCGGGCCGCACGACGCCTCCGCTTCCACCGCCGACGACGGCCGCCATCGTCGCGCTGTGGTGCGGGGCCATGAAGGGGGGCCGGGTGAGCAGCGGGCGCCCCGCCGGAAGCGTTCCGGCCACCGAGTGAATGGCGGACACCTCAAGCGCCTTCTCCTGGTCGAGCGGCGGAAGGAGGGTGGGCAGACGCTCGGCGAGCATGGTCTTGCCGCTCCCCGGTGGGCCCAGCATCCACAGGTTGTGCCCGCCGGCCGCGCACACCTCCAGCGCCTTGCGGCCCATCGGCTGCCCGGCCACATCGCACAGGTCCGGCCCCGGCGGGCCCCCGGCGGGCGCGATGTGCTCGGCGTCCCGCGACAGTGAGGCGGCTTCCGCCACGACCGGAAGCCGGTGCAGGTCGCCCGAGCGGAGCCATCCCACCAGTTCGCCGAGCGTGGCGACGGGAACCACGGTGAGGTCGGGCACGAGGGCGGCCTCGGCGGAGTTGAGCGCGGGCACCACGACCGTGCGCACCCCCGCCTCGGCGGCGGCGAGCGCGGCCGGCAGCACGCCCCGGACCGGACGGACCCGCCCGTCGAGACCGAGCTCGCCGAGGAACATCGGCGCCGCGATCCGCTGCGCGGGCACGGCGCCGGCCGCGCCGAGCACCGCGATCGCGATGGCCAGATCGAAGAGCGACCCCCGCTTGGGCAGCGTGGCCGGGGACAGGCTCACGGTGACCCGCGCGTCCGGCCAGGCGAACCTGCTGTTGATCAGCGCGGATCTCACACGGCCCCGGGCTTCGCTGATCGCGGTGTCGAGAAGCCCGATGAAGTGCGTTCCGGCGACGCCGGGGCCGACATCGGCCTCGACCTCGACGAGGCGCCCGGTGACGCCCACGAGGCCGACGCAGTGCGTCCGGGCGACGGGCATCTCAGACCACCCCGCGTTCGTGCCGGAGAGAGAAGTCGCCGGCGAACCGCTCGATCGCGATCACGTCGATCCGTATCGTGTCGAAGCGCTCGGTGCGCGTGGCGAGCCATCTGCCGGCCAGCACCCGCAGGCGCAGCAGTTTCGCGCCGGTCACCGCCTCGAACGCGGTGCCGTGGCTGCGCCCGGAGCGGGTCTTCACCTCCACGATCACCAGCGCGTTGCCGTCGCGGGCGACGATGTCGATCTCGCCCTCCGCGCAGCGCCAATTGCGGTCGAGTACGTGCATGCCTTTCGCCGTCAGAAAGGTCACGGCGAGTTGCTCGCCCTGCCTGCCCAGCCGATCCTTCGCCGCCATGGGACCACCTCCGGCGCAGACGATCGCCGACGCGGCCTCCCGCCCGTGCCACCGAACCTCTTTCTGTGGACAAGCGCGGGGGACAAGCGCGGCACGCGGGTCGGTGGCTGTGGACGGGCGGAGAAAGCCGCAGGTGAGCAGGGAGAGAGCGCTCTTGCCGTCCACAGGCGAGGCCAGGGGCGGAAGCGGAGGGGCGGCCGCGGGCAGACTGCGACGGGCATGAATACTTGCCCGGGTCCCCCGGAGGCGGATGGCGGCTCCGCTTCGACGGAGCATGCCGCCGGGCATCGGAAGTGAGGAGACGGCAGTGACCGCGAAACTGATCAGGGAGCTGGGCGCGAGCGCCGGGGTCGCCCTGCCGGATGTCCGGGTCACCGGAGATGATCCCGTGCTGCCGTCCGTCTTCCCCATCGGCACGATGGCCGCGGCCTCGGCCGGCGCCCTCACCGCCGCCGTCGCCGCGTACGCCGCGCGAACTGTCGTGCGGACCGAGGGGAAGGACGAGGAAGGGCTCTGTGGCCCGGAAGGGTCTCGCGGTGCCCACCATGACCTGGACGTGACCATCGATGTCCGCCATGCCGCCGTGGCCTTCCAGAGCGAGCGGCATTTCCGCACCGACGGGAAGGGCATGGACGTCTGGGCCGCGCTCTCGGGGGACTACCGCGCATCGGACGGCTGGGTGCGGCTCCATTGCAACTTCGATCACCACCGCGACGCCGCCGTGCGCGCGCTCGGGCTGCCCCCGGGTTCGGGCAAGGAGGACGTCGCAAGGGCGTGTGCCGGCCGTGCGGCGGTCGACATCGAGGAAGCCGTGATTCGCGCGGGCGGCTGCGCGGCGGCGATGCGGAGCAGGGCGGAGTGGCTCGCGCACCCGCAGGCACGGGCGCTGGCCGGTCTTCCTCTTGTCGGCGTCTCCCGGCGGCCCGACGGGGAAGGGGACGGCCGGCCGCGCGGAGGCGGAACCGGCCGCGATGAGATCGGCCACAGCGGAACCGGCGGTGGGAGCGGCGGCAGCGAGGCCGGCCGCAGCGGAACCGGCCGGAGCGAGTCTGATCGCAGCGGAACCTGCCGCGGCGGGAGCGGTGGCGGGACCGGCCATAGCCGGACCGGCCCTTCCACGGAGGGCCGCGCATGGGCCGGGGAGATGCCTGCGGACCCCGCCACCGGCCTCCCGGCCGGGCCGCATCGACCGCTGAGCGGCATACGGGTGCTCGACCTGACCCGCGTGATCGCCGGACCGGTGGCCGCGCGGGCGCTCGCGGCGTACGGCGCGGACGTGCTGCGTGTGGGCGCCGCGCACCTGCCGGAGGTGCCGGGGCTCGTGGTGGAGACGGCGTTCGGCAAGAGGTCGTGCCACATCGATCTGCGGTCGGAGGCGGACAGGCTGCGCGACCTGGTCCGCCAGGCTGACGTGGTCGTGCAGGCGTACCGGCCAGGGGCCCTGCGGGCCAGGGGTTTCGGGCCGGACGACCTCGCCGCCCTGCGGCCGGGCATCGTCTGCGTCGACATCTCCGCGTACGGCGGGCGCGGGCCGTGGGCCTCGAGGAGAGGATTCGACAGCCTCGTCCAAATGGCGTGCGGAATCGCCCACGAGAACGGCGACGGCCTGCGGCCCAGCCCACTGCCCGCGCAGGCACTCGACCACGGCACCGGTTACCTGGCCGCGTTCGGCGCGGTCGCGGCGCTGCTCAGGAGGGCGGCCGAGGGCGGTTCCTGGCACGTCGAGGTGTCGCTGGCGAGGACCGCGGCGTGGCTCGACGAGCTCGGCAGGATCGACGCGGAGGGGGTGCGGCAGCCCCCGGTGGACGATCTGCTGGCGACGATGGACAGCCACTTCGGCACGCTCACCTATGTGAGGCCGCCCGGCGCCGCGGACGGCGCGCGGCCCCACTGGACGAGTCCGCCGCCCCGGCAGGGGGAGCACCCCGCCTCATGGGCCCCGGGTCTCCTGAAGCCCCGGTCTCCTGAGTCCTGATTCCCGAGTCCTGCTCCTGAGCGTCGGCCTCCGGAATCCCGGCGCCTTGATGTGGAGGCAGCCGCGTGGCCGTCGAGGCGCGTGGTGACGAGACGGGGTGCTGATCCGGCAAGGGTCAACTGAAGGAGCGGATCCGGGTAGACTATTCGACGGCCTGCTAGGCGGGCCGAATTCGCACGCCCACTCACGAGCCGCCTTCTCGGTCCGGACCACGTCCGGTGGAAGCGGCTCGGGGCGTCAGGGCGCGGGCAAGACGCCCGCGTGACCAACCGAGACCGTGCCCGAGGGCACACGACCATGGAGGACCATCACCATGGCCCCTGTCGTCACGATGCGGCAGCTGCTGGAGAGCGGCGTCCACTTCGGCCACCAGACCCGCCGGTGGAACCCGAAGATGAAGCGCTTCATCTTCACCGAGCGCAACGGCATCTACATCATCGACCTGCAGAAGTCGCTGTCGTTCATCGACCGTGCCTACGACTTCGTGAAGGAGACCGTCGCGCACGGCGGCACCATCATGTTCATCGGCACGAAGAAGCAGGCGCAGGAGTCGATCGTCGAGCAGGCGTCGCGCGTCGGCATGCCGTACGTGAACCAGCGCTGGCTGGGCGGCATGCTCACCAACTTCTCCACCGTGCACAAGAGGCTCCAGCGGCTGAAGGAGCTCGAGGAGCTCGACTTCGACAACGTGGCCGGCTCCGGGCTCACCAAGAAGGAGCTCCTGATGCGCCGCCGCGAGAAGGAGAAGCTGGAGCGCACCCTCGGCGGTATCCGTGACATGGCCCGCGTCCCGAGCGCGGTCTGGGTCGTGGACACCAAGAAGGAGCACATCGCGATCAACGAGGCCAAGAAGCTCGGCATCCCGGTCGTCGCGATCCTGGACACCAACTGCGACCCGGACGAGGTCGACTACCCGATCCCGGGCAACGACGACGCGATCCGCGCCGTCAGCCTCCTCACTCGCGTGATCGCCGACGCCGTCGCCGACGGCCTCATGACCCGTGCGGGCGCCGGCCGCGGTGACGAGAAGCCCGCGGGCGTCGCCGCCGCCGAGCCGCTGGCCGAGTGGGAGCGCGAGCTCCTCGAGGGCGGCGAGGCCGCTCCGGCCGCCGAGACCGCCGAGGCTCCCGCTGCCGAGACCGCCGAGGCCCCCGCCGCTGAGGCTCCGGCCGCTGAGGCTCCGGCCGCCGAGCAGCCCGCGCAGGACGAGCAGGCCTGAGGTACGACCATGGGTCCCCGCCGGGCGCGGCGCCTCCGGCCGGCCGCGACGGGCGGGGATCTCCCAGGCAGCGACCTGGTTCCGGTGCGGTAGGGACACACCCCCCGCACTGAGGGCTTCACCGGGTGGGCGCTCGGCACGGGTGCCCACCCCCCAGACGATTCATCCGGGTCCCGAAGAGGAAATTGGACAATGGCTTCCGTAAACATGGCCGACGTCAAGCGCCTTCGTGAGCTGACCGCCGCCGGCATGATGGACTGCAAGAAGGCGCTCGAGGAGTCCGAGGGCGACTTCGACAAGGCCGTCGACATCCTGCGCCTGAAGGGCGCCAAGGACGTCGGCAAGCGCGAGGCCCGCACCGCCTCGAACGGCCTGGTCGCCGTCAAGCACGAGGGCGACTCCCTCGCGGCGCTGCTGGAGCTCAACTGCGAGACCGACTTCGTCGCCAAGAACGAGCGTTTCCAGGAGCTCGCGGCCGAGATCGTCGGGCACATCGTCGCGACCAAGCCCGGCGACGTGCCGACCCTGCTCGAGTCCCAGCTGAACGGCAAGACCGTCAAGGAGCTGCTCGACGAGGCCAACGCGGCGCTCGGCGAGAAGATCGAGATTCGCCGGTTCTCGCTGCTGGAGGGTGGCTTCATCACCTCCTACATGCACAAGACCGACCCGCAGCTCCCGCCGGCCGTGGGCGTGCTCGTGCAGCTCGACACGCCGAACGCCGAGATCGCCAAGGACATCGCCCAGCACACCGCCGCCATGGCGCCGAAGTACCTGAGCCCCGCTGAGGTGCCCGCCGAGGTCGTGGAGAAGGAGCGGTCGCTGTTCGAGCAGATGACCCGCGAGGAGGGCAAGCCCGAGGCTGCCATCCCGAAGATCGTCGACGGCCGGATCAACGGCTGGTACAAGGACTTCACCCTGCTTGAGCAGGCGTTCGTGAAGGACAACAAGAAGACGATCAAGAAGGTCGCGGAGGAGGCCGGCGTCAAGGTCCTGGCCTTCACCCGTTACAAGGTCGGCCAGGCTTAGGCTTACTGCCAGGAGCTTTTCGACCCGCGCTGACTACCGAGGAGGCCGCCGCCGTGCAGGAGAACACCAGACCCGCCACGCCGGCGGCTTCGTCGTACGACGGGACGCTGCGCTGGAAGCGGGTGATGCTGAAGCTGTCGGGCGAGGCCTTCGCGGGCGGCGAGTCGCTCGGCATCGACCCGCGTGTCGTCGCCCAGCTGGCGGACTCGGTCGCCGAAGCGGTCCGTGAGGGCGTGCAGGTGGCGGTCGTCGTCGGCGGCGGCAACATGTTCCGCGGCGCTGCGCTGTCGCAGGGCGGCATGGACCGCGCCCGGGCCGACTACATGGGCATGCTCGGGACCGTCATCAACTGCCTCGCCCTGCAGGACTTCCTGGAGAAGCGCGGCATCGACACCCGCGTACAGACCGCGATCACGATGCAGCAGGTCGCCGAGCCGTTCCTGCCGCGCCGCGCGATCCGCCACCTGGAGAAGGGGCGCGTGGTGATCTTCGGCGCGGGCCTCGGCTCGCCGTTCTTCTCGACCGACACCTGCGCGGCGCAGCGCGCGCTGGAGATCGGCGCCGAGGCGTTGCTCAAGGGCACCCAGGTCGACGGTGTGTACGACTCGGACCCGCGCAAGAACCCCGACGCGGTCCGGTTCGACCAGCTTGAGTACGGTGAGGTGCTGACGCGGGGTCTCGGGGTCATGGACGCCACCGCGATCAGCCTGTGCATGGACAACGGCCTGCCCATCGTGGTCTTCGACCTCATGGGCGAGGGCAACATCCTCCGGGCGGTTCGTGGTGAGAAGATCGGCACGCTGGTGAGTCCGGCAGGGAAGTAGGGAGCCGCAGTGATCGACGAAACCCTCCTCGAGGCCGAGGAGAAGATGGACAAGGCGGTGACGGTCGCCAAGGATGACTTCGCGAGCATCCGCACCGGCCGCGTCACGCCCTCGATGTTCAACAAAATCACCGTTGACTACTACGGGTCGCCGACACCGATCCAGCAGCTCGCGTCGTTCCACGTCCCCGAGGCGCGCATGGTGCTCGTGCAGCCGTACGACAAGGGCTCGCTGAACGCGGTCGAGAGGGCCATCCGCGACAGCGACCTCGGCGTCAACCCGAGCAACGACGGCACCGTGGTCCGCGTGGTGTTCCCCGAGCTGTCGGAGGAGCGCCGCAAGGAGTACATCAAGGTCGCCCGCAACAAGGCGGAGCACGGCCGAGTGTCGGTACGGAACATCCGCCGGCACGCCAAGGAGATCCTCGACAAGCTCGTCAAGGACGGCGAGGCGGGCGAGGACGAGGTCCATCGCGCGGTCAAGGAGCTCGACGACCTCACCCAGAAGCACGTCGCGAAGATCGACGAGCTGCTGAAGCACAAGGAAGCCGAGCTGCTCGAGGTCTGACGACGCGGCCCGGCACCCGGGCCCGCAAGGCACGACCGTGATCCTTGTGCCGCACCGCGAGAGCGGGCGGCACAAGGATCACGCGTATATAGAGAGTGGGACGCTGTGGACGGAACTGCTGCCGCCGGCGACCGGAACCCGGCGGGGGGCCCGGCGGGCCCCACAGGTGCCGGACACGGTCCCGAGTCGGGTGGCCGCACCGGCGCCGGTCCGGGCGCCGGGCAGGCTTCCGCGTCGAACGGCCTCGCCGGTGCCGGCGCGGACCGTGGCGCCGCCCAGAGCGGGGACGCCGGTTCCGGTGCGGGCACGGCATCCACGCCGGGCGGTCTCGGGGACCCGGAAGGAACCGGTGCTTCGGGCATGCAGGGTGACGCCGCCAAGAAGTCGTCGGGCCGTACGGGCCGCAACCTCCCGGCCGCCGTGGGGGTCGGCGTCGCGCTCGGCGCGGCGGTCATCGGCTCGCTCTACACCGTCAAGGTCGCTTTCCTGGTCGTGGTCCTGCTGGCCGTCGGCGTCGGCATACACGAGATCGTCAAGGCGTTCGGCGGGTTCGGCATCCGGGTGCCGCTGCCGCCCCTGCTGGCCGGCATGGCGGCCATGGTGCTCGGGCCCTACTGGGGCGGCACGACGTTCCTGGTCGGCGCGTTCGGCGTGACCGTGATGGTGCTGCTGGCCTGGCGCATGTTCCAGGGAACCGAAGGCTTCGTCAGGGACGCGACCGCCGCGGTGTTCGTCGCGGTCTATCCGGCGCTGCTGGCGGGCTTCGTGCCGCTGCTGCTGGCTCCCGAGGACGGGCCGGACCGCGTGATCGTCTTCGTCGCGGTCACCGTCTGCAGCGACATCGGCGGCTACTTCGCCGGGATCTTCCTCGGCAAGCACCGGATGTCCCCGCTCATCAGCCCGAAGAAGACCTGGGAGGGCTTCGCCGGGTCCACCCTCGCCTGCGTCGTGGGCGGCGCGTTACTGGTCCACTTCCTGTTGCGGGGCGAGTACTGGGAAGGCGCCGTCGTCGGCCTGGCCGGAGTGGTGTGCGCGACGCTCGGCGACCTGGTCGAGTCGGTCATCAAGCGTGACATCGGCATCAAGGACATGGGCACGCTGCTGCCGGGGCACGGCGGGGCCATGGACCGGCTCGACTCGCTGCTGTTCACGCTCGTCCCCGTGTGGCTGCTGCTCACGCTCCTGGTCCCGGTCGCCTGACAGCCTGTCAGAGCCGGCTGGTCATCGCCAGCCGTTCGCTGATCGCCCGATGGCCGTGGTCGGCCACGAGGCGCAGCTCGGACTCGGTGAGCGGGAGCAACCACAGCCACCGTACGGCGTCACCGCCGAAGACGAATCCTGACATGTCCGGCAGGCCGGGCGGGTCCGTCAGCATGAGCACTCCCTGGTGCCCGCCGTCCAACGGGAACGTGAGCGGGTTCTGGAACCAGCGGGCCGTGTGCCCGTGTCCCAGCCATGTCACCGACCGCCACGGATACTGCCCGAGCCAGGCGAACAGCCGTGCGGCGACCCTCGGATCCTGCCTGGTCGCCAGCGCGAGTTCCACGCGGCACGCCGTGTCGTACATCTCCGCGGCGGGCATCCGCTGGCAGCTCATGCCCACGGTGGACAGCACCGTGTAGTCCCGGGTGAACGTGGCAGGCCGCTCGCTGACCCCGACCATGGGGAACCGGCCGCCGCCGACGTCCCAGTATCGGCCCGGCGGCCCGAGCCTGCCGTCGAGGTGGCCGAGCACGAACTGCTGGTAGGTGGCCCAGCTGCCCTCCGCCTGCCGCCACTGCCAGTACGCGCGGGCCTTGGCCACCCGGGGGGACAGGCCCTCCAGCGCCTCGCCGAGCGGCCAGGCGAACGGCGACTCCCCGACGGCGTCCCGCGCGTACCCGGGCATGCCGCGCTCCAGGTCGGCCCACGCCGGAATGACCGCCAGGAGCGTGTCGTTCTCGTACAGGGCGACGCCGTCGCCCTCCTCGAACCACAGCACCGACAGCGACTCCGCGTCGAGTGGCGGCCGGCCGGAGGGGTGCGCGGTGTGCGCCTCGGGCATCACCGGCGGCAGCCCGGCGCCTGCCCGGGCGAGATCGGCCTCGGCGGGCGCGGGGACGTGGTTGGCCAGCCAGACCGCTCCGTGGACGATCCCCTTCGCGTCGCGAAGGTAAGCTACGGAGGAGGTCCGGTCGGCTTCGATCGTCAGTGTGCGGCTCCCGTAGGGGTTGGGGCTGGTGAGCACGACAGTGGTGTCCACACCTCACCTCTCGTACGCCTCCGGGATTCGACCGCCAGACAGAATGTAAAACCGCGCGCGCCAGTCGTTAAGACCATGGCGGCGGGAGATGGAAAGGGTTTTGCGTGAGCGAGCAGCCGAAGACCGGGCAGCTGACCTTCGTGGCGCCCCGCCGGGCCAAGCCGCAGCGCCACCTGGCCGACCTGACCATGGCCGAACGCAGGGCGGCGGTGGCGGAGCTGGGGGAGAAGCCGTTCCGCGCCGATCAGCTCTCCCGTCACTACTTCACCCGGCTGACCGGCTCTCCCGAGCAGATGACCGACCTGCCGGGCGCGCTGCGCGAGCGGCTGGTCGAGCAGCTCATGCCCCCGCTGCTGACGTCCGTACGCGAGATCACCTGTGACGGCGGCATGACGCGTAAGACGTTGTGGAAGCTGTTCGACGGCTCGCTGGTCGAGTCGGTCCTCATGCGCTACCCCGACCGCGTCACGATGTGCGTCTCCTCCCAGGCCGGGTGCGGCATGAACTGCCCGTTCTGCGCGACCGGCCAGGCCGGGCTCACCCGCAACATGTCCACCGCCGAGATCGTCGAGCAGGTCGTCGCGGGAGCGCGGGCGCTGGCGCGCGACGAGGTCCCCGGTGGTCCCGGCCGGGTGACCAATGTGGTCTTCATGGGCATGGGCGAGCCGATGGCCAACTACAAGGCCGTGATCGGCGCGGTACGCCGCCTGGTCGACCCGGCGCCGGAGGGCCTCGGCATCTCGGCGCGCGGGGTCACGGTCTCGACGGTCGGCCTGGTGCCGGCGATCGGCAAGCTCGCCGACGAGGGACTGCCGGTGACGCTCGCCGTCTCCCTCCACGCCCCGGACGACGAGCTCAGGGACACACTGGTGCCGATCAACACCCGGTGGAAGGTCGCGGAGGTGCTCGACGCCGCGTGGAGCTATGCGGCCAAGACCAAGCGGCGCGTGTCCATCGAGTACGCGCTGATCAAGGACATCAACGACCAGGAGTGGCGGGCCGACCTGCTCGGCCGCCTGCTCAAGAACAAGCTCGTGCACGTCAACCTGATTCCGCTGAACCCCACTCCGGGCTCGAAGTGGACGGCCTCCCGTCCCGAGGACGAGCGGGCCTTCGTACGCCGCCTGGAGTCCCACGGCGTCGCCGTCACCGTGCGGGACACCCGGGGCAGGGAGATCGACGGGGCGTGCGGGCAGCTCGCCGCCGCGCCTGCGCCCTGATCCCGGTTCAGGGCCGGGTGCGGCGCAGCCAGGTGTAGGCCGCCAGGCCGATCGCGGGCCACAGCACTGACTGCACCGTGAGCAGGGGCAGCCCGGTGAGCAGCACGCCGTGGTGGGCGTCGCGCATCCAGCCCATGACCGGCACGGTGAGCCAGCGGCCCCCGGCCAGGCTGATCACCAGCATCGACAGGTAGCCGAGGATCAGGGCGATGGTGGAGACCGCCGGTGAGGGCAGGATCGGGCGGCTGGTCAGCGCCCCGAGTGTGAGCCCCGCCGCCGCCGACAGCAGGTGCAGCCACACCCCGGCGAGGAGCACGGTGAGCGTGGGAGAGGCGGCGAGACGGGCGAGCAGCGCGGCCTCGGCGACCGCGGTCAGGACGAGCAGCGAGGAGAACGCCGCCAGCAGCCCGCTCACCAGCTCTCTCGGCCCCAGCGCGGACAGGGCGACGCTGCGCTGCTCGTCGGGTTCGGTGTCGAGCAGGCCGCGCGCGGCCCAGGCGAGCACCGGCACGAGCATGGCCGCCGAGTCCGCGGTGGCCGCGATCTCCTGACCGGCGGGGACGGCGGTCGCGTAGAGGATCGCCAGCAGCGCCAGCAGTCCGATGAGCGGTTGCAGGGCCCGGTGGGAGGCGACGTAGCCGGCGACGCGGAACCGTGCCAGCGCGATCACGGACGTCATCCGGCGGCCTCCCCGGCGGCGCGGGCCGTGATGCGGCCCGTGACATGTACCGTGCAGCCCTCGGCACGCAGACGCTCGGCCAGGTCCGCCGCCCGCGACGCGGTCACCGCCACCTCCAGCACGGTCAGAGCGGACTCGCCGGTCTCCTCGACCGGCTCGAGTTCCCGTACGGCGCGGTCGCGGACCTCACAGCGGCGCAGGCCGGGAAAGGCGCGCAGATCGCCCTGGTGGTCGCTCACCATCACGATCCCGCCGCGCGCGCCGACCTCTTCGATGATCGTGGGGAGTTCGGCCCGGGTGGCGGCGTCGAGACCGGCGAAGGGTTCGTCGAGCACGAGCAACCCCGGTTCGGCGAGCAGCGCCTGCGCGAGGCCCACCTTGTGCGCGCTGCCCTTGGACAGATCGGGCAGGCGCTGTCCGAGCAGGTGGTCCATGCCGAGCCGTTCGCTCCACCGGCCGATCGCGTCCGTGCTCACCCTCCGGACCGCCGCCATGTGCCGCAGGTAGGACGCCACGGTGAACGGCTGGTCCGCGGGGAACCGCTCGGGGGCGTATCCGACGACCCGGGGGCGGTCCTCGACGCTTCCGCGTACGGGCCTGAGCAGCCCGGCGACGAGCCGCAGCAGGGTCGACTTGCCGGTGCCGTTGGGCCCGGTGACCTCGACCACGTCTCCCGGATCGAGGACCAGACCGGCGTCCCGCAAGACCCAGGGGGCTCGCCGTCCGTACCGGAAGGAGAGACTGGCGATCCGCATAGTTTCTGGAGCTTATCGGGATGTTCCTCCAGGCGTACCGACATCGGGCGATCTTTGGGTCTCGCCTTTCTGTTGGGACTCCCGTCAAAATGGTCGGGCATGAGCAGTGGGCCGGAGGTCTGGTGAACCGCTTTCCCCGCGTCATGGCCGTGCGCCTGGGCTATGACCCCCAACAGGTCGACGACTTCGTGCGCAGGATCGAGTCGACGCTCGGACGTGGCCCGGCCGACGGGCCGCCGGTGACGGCCGACGAGATCAGGAACGCGAGGTTCGCCGTCAAACTCGGGGGTTACAACGAGACGGCGGTGGACTTCGCGCTCGACGCGTTCATCGTGGCTGTCGAGGCCAGAGCCGGTCAGGGCGACGATTCGCGGGCGCGGCTCGCGACCGGCGCTCCCGGGCCCGCGACTCCACGGTCCGCCGCCGAAGAGCCTGCCGCCAAAGAGTCCGCCGTGACAGGGCCCGCCACTACAGGGGCCGCCACCACGGGGGCCGCCGCCGCGGAGACCGCCGTGACGCAGCCCCTCGTCGCGGCGCCGGCCGCCCGGGCCGCGGCGCGCCGTACGGGGGACGGGGAGCGCACGGGATCGGAAGCGGCCCCAGTGAACGCCGCCGGGAAGACGGGCACGCCACCACCGGAGCCGGGCACGGAGTCCTGGCTGGAGGCGCAGGCGGTCCGGGTCGAACGCGTGGCCTTCCACCCCGGACGGCTCGGGATGGGCTACCGGGAGGAGGAGGTCGACGAGTTCCTCGACCGGGTGGTGGCGACGCTGCGCGGGACGACGGCCGAGCCGCTGACGGCGGAGCAGGTCAGGAAGGCCACGTTCGCCACCGTCGTGTTCCGGCCCGGCTACGCGATCCGCGAGGTGGACGGCTTCCTGGCCGAGATGGCGAGCGTGCTGGAACGCCGCCCGTGATCCAATCGGCACCCCGCTAAAAGCGCATAAATCCTAATTTTCGTGGAGCAATACACCACGATAGGGATCATGCTTCGCAGATCATCCCCCTGGCCGGGGCTCGTCGCGGCCGGGCTCACCGCGGTCATCCCCCTGGCGACCGTGCCGGCGGCCCGGGCGAGCACCGGCTCCGGCGCCTACACCCCCGGCTCGGCCGGTCTCGGCGACCCGTACTTCCCCCTCGCGGGCAACGGCGGCTATGACGTCGCCCACTACGCGATCCGGCTGCGGTTCACCCCGCAGACCCGCCACCTCAGCGCCACGACGACGATCACGGCGACGGCGACGAAGAACCTGTCCCGGTTCGACCTCGACTTCTCCGGGCCGGCGATCAGCGAGGTCGAGGTGAACGGCCGGCGGGCGTCGTACGTCCGGAAGGGCCAGGAGCTCGTCGTCACACCCCGGCACGGGCTGCCGTCGGGGAAGAAGTTCACGGTCGAGGTGTCCTACGCCGGCCGGCCGAAGGCGATCAAGGACAGGGCGCTCGGCGTCGCCGGCTGGATCGACACCGAGGACGGCGCCGTCGCGGTGGCCGAGCCGGACGGCGCCCGCAGCTGGTTCCCGGCCAACGACCACCCGCGTGACAAGGCCACCTTCACCTTCGAGGTCACCGCGCCCGAGGGACTGACGGTCCTGGCCAACGGCGAGCCGGACAACTCCGGCGTCGCCGGCCCGCGCGACGGCTACCGGACCTCGAAGTGGACGATGCGCCACCCCATGGCGCCGTACCTCGCCATGGTCGCGATCGGGAAGTTCACGGTCACCCGGGGCACCGTCGGAGGCAAGCCCAACATCACGGCGTACGACCCCTCGCTGGCCAAGGAGTTCAAGCGCCTGCACAGCACCACGGCCAAGGCGATCAGGTGGGAGTCGAAGGTCTTCGGCGACTACCCGTTCTCCTCCACGGGCGGCGTCGCCGACCGGCTCGACGTCGACTACGCGCTGGAGACGCAGGGCAGGCCGGTGTACGACAAGGTCATGTCGGACGAGCTCGTGATCGTGCACGAACTGGCCCACCAGTGGTTCGGCGACAGCGTCGGCCTGCGCAGCTGGAAGGACATCTGGCTGAACGAGGGCTTCGCGTCGTACGCCGAGTGGCTGTACCAGGAGCAGCACGGCGGCCCCTCCGCCGAGCGGATTTTCGCCGAGCAGTACAGGCACAGGGCCGGCGGCGACTTCTGGAAGCTCAAGACCGGCGACCCGGGCCGCGACGGCATGTTCGACTGGAACGCGATCTACGTGCGGGGCGCCATGACCGTGCACGCGCTGCGCAAGGAGATCGGCGACGAGACGTTCTTCACGCTGCTGCGCACCTGGGCCAGGCAGAACCGGCACTCCACGGTCACCACGAAGGACCTCATCGCCCTGGCGGAGCGGTTGTCCGGCCGGGACCTGGACGACCTGTTCGACGCGTGGCTGTACCGGGCGGCCAAGCCGAAGCTGTGACCCGTCCGGGCGTGAACTAGAGCCCGCCGAGCTGGGCCGCCGCCCGGATGGCGAGCCACACCTCGGCGAAGTCGCCGGTCGCCGACAGGTCGCGCCCGGTCAGCGCGCCGAAGCGGCGCAGCCGGTACGACAGCGTGTTGGGATGCACATGCAGGGCTCGCGCGGCGTCGTCGACGCGGCGGTCGCGCTCCATCCACGTGCGGACCGACGTGATGAGATCCGATCCGTGTTCGGCGTCGTACCGCAGGACGTCGCCGAGCACGTGCTCGACCAGGGCGGCCAGCACGCCCACGTCGTCCGGCAGCCACCGGCCGGTGGTGTCCTCGCCGTAGGCGACCAGCGGCCGGCCCGCCTCGGCGGCGCGGGAGGCCGCCCACAGGGCCTCCCGCTGCGCGACGCGCAGCGATGACCCGGGTGTGACGGGGCGGCTGACTCCGGCCGCGATGCCGGGCACCGCCTCCAGCTCCGCGGTGGCGACGGCCGCCGCCGTCAGCACGTACAGGTCCCGATGCCGGCGGAGCATGAGGTGCGGATGCTCGGCGAGGGCCCGGACCACGGCGTCGTCGGCGGCGTCGCGCACCACGAGGAGAACGACGTCGCGATCCGGCGGCAGGCCCATCAGGGCGAGCCTGCGCCGGGCGGTCTCCGGGTCGAGCACGTCCTGCAGCAGCTCGGCCAGCGTCTCCGCTCCCTGGCGGCGCAGCGTCTCGCGCTCGCTGCGCACCATCGCCACCCGCAGGGCGGCGACGGTCGCGATGTGCTGGACCACGGCGAGCCCGGCCGGGCGGGCGCCCTCCCGCTCGAAGGCGACCAGGAACCCGGCCGGCCCGCCGGGCGCGGGCACCGGCAGCGCGAAGCCGCCGGGGATCGTCGGCGGCGCGTCCGCCGAGGCGGGCAGCCGTACGGACGCCGGGGGCGCCGGCACGCCCGGCAGCAGCGGGCGGCCCTGCGGCGTGCTCAGGAAGATCTCGTAGCCCGACAGCCGTTCGAGCCGCCGGAACAGCCCCGCCGTGTCCAGCCCCTCGGACGCGAGCCAGCGCAGCGCGCCGAACACCTGCAGCTGGGCCCCCAGCCGCTGCCGGGCGTCCTCCTGCACCGCCGCCGCGACCTCCTGGGCGATCGCGATGAACGGCACGGCCAGCGGCACCTCCAGCACGGGGAACCCGCGCTCCTCGGCGGCGTCGAGAAAGGCCCGGCGCAGCGGGGGGACGTGCAGGCCCGCGCTGAGCGCGAGCGCCGCCACCCCCGCGTCGTCGAGCCGTTCCAGGTACGCCCGCTGGGCGGCGGCGGCGCGCGGGACGCCGATGCCCGTCGTCATGATGACCTCGGCCCCGAGCAGCCAGGGCGTGGGGTCCTCCAGCTCACTCACATGGGCCCAGGAGACCGACCTGCCGAGGCCGCGCTCGCCCGCCAGCACCCGCAGTTGCAGCGCGGGGGAGCGCAGCAGGTCCTCCACGGTGTTGTGCCCGTCCACAGCGGTCAGCCTATTTCCCGTGATATCCCTAATTGTCCTGATTGGAGGGTGAGCGTGCTGAAGCGCTCTCCCCATGACGCTCTCCCCATGACCTGGAGGAACGCATGACGACGGCGGACGATGGCGCGGCCGTGACGCGGGTCGCGGTCGCGCAGGTCCCGCTGCGGGTGGGCGAGCCCGAGTCGAACCGTGCCGCCGCCGAAGCGGCGATCGCGGAGGCGGCCGAGGCCGGCGCCCGGCTGGTGGTGCTGCCCGAGCTCGTCAACAGCGGCTACGTCTTCTCGGGCGCCGAGGAGGCCAAGAGCCTCGCCGAGCCCGCCGACGGCCCGACCGTCACCGCCTGGGCCCGCCTGGCGCGCGCCCACGACCTGGTGATCGTGGGCGGATTCTGCGAGCTGGCCGACGGCGTCCTGCGGAACAGTCAGGTCATGGTCGACGCCACCGGGACCAGGGCCGTCTACCGCAAGGCCCATCTGTGGCACGACGAGCAGGACGTGTTCACGCCCGGCGACGCGCCGGCTCCCGTCGTGGACACCGAGATCGGCCGCGTCGGGATGATGGTCTGCTACGACCTGGAGTTCCCCGAGTGGGTGCGGTCCGTGGGCCTGGCCGGGGCCGACCTCCTCGCCGTCTCCACCAACTGGCCCGCCTCGCCCGTTCCCGCCGGGGAGCGCCCGGTGCTGGTCGCGTACGCCCAGATCGCCGCCGCGGCCAACCGCATGTTCGTCGCCGTGGCCGACCGGTGCGCGGCCGAGCGGGGCGTGGACTGGGTGCGCGGGACGTCGCTGATCGGACCGAACGGATACCCGCTGGCGGGCCCCGTGCTCAGGGACGGGCCGGCCGTGCTGGTCGCCGACTGCGACCTGGCCCGCGCCAGGGACAAGGCCACCGGCCCGCGCAACGACGTCCACCGCGACCGGCGGACCGATCTCTACCCGTGGCCTACGATCTGATCGGCCCGCCCGCGCCGGGGAGGCCTGAGGCCAGGGGAGAAGCCGTGATCGTCGACCTGTCGGTGCCCGTCGTGAGCGGCATGCCCGTCTATCCCGGAGACCCCGAGGTCGAGATCGCGCCCGCCCTCACCGTGGCGGCCGAGGGCGTCAACGTCCTCGGCCTGCACCTCGGCTCCCAGTCCGGCACGCACGTGGACGCGCCGTTCCACATCGACGACACTTTGCCGACGCTGGACGACGTGCCGCTGGAGCGGTTCCTCGGCCCCGCGGCCGTCCTCGACGTCCGGGGCCTGCCGCCGCGCTCGCCGGTCACCCCCGGGACGCTGGAGGCGGTGGCGGGACGGCTGCGGCCGGGAACCGTCCTGCTCGTCGCGACCGGCTGGGACGAGCACTGGGGGACGCCGGACTACCAGGCCCACCCGTACCTGGCGGAGGAGACCGCCCGCCTGATCGTCGCCGCGGGGGTGCGTACGGTCGGCATCGACGCCCTCAGCGTCGACCCGACGCCGGCTCCGGCCGACCTGCCGGCGCACCGGGCCCTGTGCGGGGCGCACGCGGTGATCGCCGAGAACCTGCGCAACCTGGGCCCTCTGCTGGAGGCCCAGGCAGCCGGCCGCCGGGTGGAGGTCTCGCTGCTCCCGCTGCGCCTGACCGGGGCCGACGGCGCGCCCGTACGCGCCGTCGCCAGGATCGGCTGAGGGCCTGTCCACCGCCCCGCTGCTCGCCGTGCTGACGGCCGTGCCGGGCGTCGTCAGTGCGTCCCCCACGAGTACGTCTGCTTGTGCAGCTTGAGGTAGACGAACGTCTCGGTCGCCCGCACGCTGGAGATCGCCCGGATCTTCCCCAGGATCTCCAGCAGGTGGGTGTCGCCCTCGCAGACCACCTCGACCATGATGTCGACCGACCCGGCCGTCAGCACCACGTAGTCGATCTCGGGGATCTGCGCCAGCTCGTCGGCGACCCGCTCCAGATCGCCCTCGCACTTGATGCCGATCATGGCCTGACGGGGGAAGCCCAGGGTGAGCGGGTCGGTGACGGCGACGATCTGCATGACGCCGAGGTCGAGCAGGCGCTGCACGCGCTGGCGCACCGCGGCCTCCGACAGCCCCACCGCCTTGCCGATGGCGGCGTACGGCTTTCGCCCGTCCATCTGAAGCTGCTCGATGATCTGCTTGGAGATCTCGTCGAGCACCACCGGCCCACCCTTAGCGGCAGCCGCGCGAGCCTTGGGGGGAGTCGTCATCCTCGGGGGGTGTCCTCTCTTGGCGGGCTTCGGCCGTCGTAGCGACCTGGTGTTACAGCACCGTTTTTGACATGTTGCGATCGTGGTCTGACATGTTGTCAGCTGAGTCGCTCGTGTCAAGCGATTCCGTAGCAATTTGGTATCTTAGCGACGAAATCCCTTGTCTATGGCTCTTTGCTCTGCCAGAGTCGCGACATCTCAGCCACCTCAACAGGAGGTCAACGGTGACCACCCGTCTCCAGAACTTCGTGAACGGGAAGTTCGTCGACGCCGCGAGCGGCCGTTTCTCCGACGTCGTAGACCCTACGACGGGCGAGGTCTACGCCCAGGCGCCGGTGTCGGGTCAGGAGGACGTCGACGCCGCCTACGCCGCCGCGACGGCCGCGTTCGAGACGTGGGGCCAGACGACGCCGGGCGAGCGCGCGGCGCTGCTGCTCAAGGTCGCCGACGCGATCGAGGCCCGCGCGGACGAGATCAACGAGGCCGAGTGCCGCAACACCGGCAAGCCCCGCGCCCGCATGGCCGAGGACGAGACCCCGGTCGCCGCCGACCACTTCCGCTTCTTCGCCGGTGCGGCCCGCACCCTGGAGGGCCCCACCGCCGGTGAGTTCCTCGCCGACCACACCTCGATGATCCGGCACGAGCCGATCGGCGTCATCGGCCAGGTCACGCCGTGGAACTACCCGATGATGATGGCGGTGTGGAAGATCGCCCCCGCTCTCGCCGCCGGCAACACGATCGTGCTCAAGCCGTCCGACACCACCCCGGTCTCCACGCTGAAGCTGGCCGAGATCCTCGGTGACGTCCTGCCCGCCGGTGTCTTCAACGTGGTCACCGGCGACCGGGAGACCGGCGCCCTGGTCGTCGGGCACGCCGACGCCGACATGGTCGCGATCACCGGCTCGGTCGGTGCCGGCATGGCCGTCGCCAGGACCGCCGCCGACGACCTCAAGCGGGTCCACCTGGAGCTGGGCGGCAAGGCCCCGGTCGTGGTCTTCGAGGACGTCAAGGACATCAAGGCCGTCGCCGAGGAGATCGCCGGGGCGGGCCTCTACAACGCCGGCCAGGACTGCACCGCCGCCTGCCGCGTGCTCGTGCAGGAGAGCATCCACGACGAGTTCGCCGCGGCGCTGGCCGAGGCCGCCGCCGCCACCAAGCTGGGCGGCCTCGACGAGGAGGACGCCTACTTCGGGCCGCTGAACAACGCCAACCAGCTCGCCCGGGTCGAGGGCTTCTTCGAGCGGCTCCCCGAGCACGCGAAGGTCCTCACCGGCGGCACCCGCGTCGGCGACAAGGGCTTCTTCTTCGCTCCGACCGTCGTGGACGGGCTGAAGCAGGACGACGAGATGGTGCAGGACGAGATCTTCGGTCCCGTCATGACCGTCCAGACGTTCACCGACGAGGCCGACGCGCTGGCCAAGGCCAACGGCGTCCGCTACGGCCTGTCCAGTTCGGTGTGGACCACCGACCACGGCCGCGCGATGCGGATGTCCAAGCGGCTCGACTTCGGCATCGTCTGGGTCAACACCCACATCCCGTTCGTGTCCGAGATGCCGCACGGCGGCTTCAAGCACTCGGGCTACGGCAAGGACCTGTCCGTCTTCGGCCTGCACGACTACACCCGCGTCAAGCACGTCATGCACTACATCGGCGAATAGGTGCCTCCGGCTCCGGCCGGGCACCTATCGAAAAAGAGGGATAAGCCTGGAATGACAGAGATCCAGGCGGGCCCGGGGGCAGCCGTCGCGGCTGCCCCCGTATCAGGAGACGTGCCCGCCATCGAGCTCGACAACGTGGTGAAGGAGTACGTCTCGCACGGCGAGGTCGTACGGGCGGTCAAGGGCGTGAGCCTCGCCATCGCGGAGGGGGAGTTCTTCTCCCTCCTCGGCCCCTCAGGCTGCGGCAAGACCACCAACATGCGAATGATCGCCGGGTTCGAGGACCCCACCCAGGGGGTCGTCAGGCTCCACGGGGAGGACGTCACGAACGTCCCGCCGAACAAGCGTGACATCAACATGGTGTTCCAGTCCTACGCGCTGTTCCCGCACATGAACGTGTGGGACAACGTCGCGTTCGGGCTCAGGCGCAAGAAGGTTCCCGACGCGGAGATCAAGCGCCGCGTCGGCGAGATCCTGGAGGTCGTGGACCTGGTCGGCCGCGAGAAGCGCCGGCCGAAGGAGATGTCGGGAGGCCAGCAGCAACGCGTCGCGCTCGCCCGCGCCCTGGTCAACCGGCCCCGCGCGCTGCTGCTCGACGAGCCGCTCGGCGCGCTCGACCTCAAGCTCCGCCAGGCCATGCAGATCGAGCTCAAGCGCATCCAGCGCGAGGTCGGCATCACGTTCGTCTACGTGACGCACGACCAGAGCGAGGCGCTGACGATGAGCGACCGCATCGCGGTCATGAACGACGGCCTCGTGGAGCAGCTCGCCGAACCCCGCGAGATCTACGAGCGGCCCGCCAGCAAGTTCGTGGCCGGGTTCATCGGCACCTCCAACCTGCTGAGCGGAACGGTGCAACAGGTCAGCGGAGCCACCGCCGTGCTCGCCCTCGGCCAGAGCGACCGGATCCTCATCCCCTCGGACGGCACGCTCTCGGCAGGCCAGACCGTCGACCTCACGGTCCGGCCGGAGAAGATCAAGATCGCGAAGGACCGGCCCGAGGGCGATCTCAGCGTCGTGCGGGGGACCGTGGCCGAGGTCGTCTACCTCGGCACCTCCAACAGCTACGTCGTGGTGCTCGGCGACGGCGCCGAGATCACGGTGTTCGAGCAGAACGCGCACGACAGCACGATCACCGCCGAGCGGGGCGACTCGGTCTGGCTCTCCTGGCAGCCCTGGCACTCCTACGCCCTGCGGTAACACCCCGAACCACCGGTACATAGAACCCGGAGCACCGAACCCCAATGAACCACCCATACAGGCAGGACCCCGCCATCCTCCGTGGCATGACCCAGCGCCGGCTCGGCAGGCGCGACGCCTTCCGGCTCGCGGGACTGTCGGCCGCCGGGCTCGCCCTCGCCGCCTGCGGTGTGCAGGGCAAGGGCACCGCCCGGCCCACATCCTCCGCCCAGGTGCAGTCCGAGGTGGAGAAGTTCTGGTCGGGCAAGGCGAAGAACGGCCACGTGAACTTCGCCAACTGGCCGCTCTACATGGACCCCAAGAAGCCCGAACTCAAGGAGTTCACCAAGCGCACGGGGATCACGGTGACCTACAAGGAGGTCATCCAGGAGACCACGAGCTGGTACGCCAAGATCCAGCCGCAGCTCGCCGCCGGCCAGTCGATCGACTACGACCTCATGGTCTTCACCAACAGCGTCCAGCTCACCCAGCTCATCAAGCTCGGTTACCTGGTGCCGCTCGACCACGACCGGCTGCCGAACTTCACCAAGAACGTCGGGGCGCGGTACACCCAGGAGTCCTTCGACCCGGGCAACGTCTTCACCGTCCCGTGGGCGTCCGGGATGACGGGCATCGCCTACAACCCGAAGTACATCGACACGCCGCCGACGAGCTACTCGGCCCTGTGGGACCCGAAGTACAAGGGCAAGGTCGGCATGATGGCCGACTCGCAGGAGATCGCGAACTTCGCGATGTTCGCTCTCGGCATCGACCCGGACAAGTCCACCCCGGCCGACTGGGAGAAGGCGGCCGCGAAGCTCACCGAGCAGCGCGACTCGGGAATCGTCCGGAAATATTACGACCAGTCGTACATCGACCCGCTGGCCAAGGGCGACATCTGGATCTGCCAGGCGTGGTCCGGTGACATCTTCCAGAAGAACCTCTCCGACGGCACGGACCTGAAGTTCGTGATCCCCCAGGAGGGCGCCACGATCTGGACCGACAACTTCATGATCCCGAGGACCGCCGCCAACCCGGTCGACGCGATCGCGCTGATCGACTTCTTCTACGAGCCCGACATCGCGGGAAGCCTGGCGGAGTACATCAACTACGTCACGCCGGTCCCGGCGGCCAGGGACGCCATCCTCGCCGACGCGGCCAAGGCGTCCGGGGCCGACAAAAAGACCCTGCAGATGATCGCCGACAGCCCGCTGGTGTTCCCGAGCGACGACGACTACGCCAAGCTGCGAACCTACGTGACCTTCGACAACAGCGAGGAGCACAAGAAGTTCGAAAGCATCTTCCAGCCCATCACCACGTCATGAGCAGGCTGAGGGCGGCGCTCACGCCGTACGCGCTGATCTTCCCGGGCGGTCTCTGGCTCGCGATCTTCTTCGTCGTCCCGATGATCGTCATGCTGTCCCTGTCGCTGCAGTCGGGCAGCGTCGAGGACGGCTACGCCTTCACCTTCAACTGGCACTCGTACGCCGACGGGCTGGCGAACTACCACGACCAGATCATCCGGTCGCTGCTCTACGGCCTCGCCTCGACCGTCCTGCAGATCGTCATCGGCTTCCCGGTGGCGTACTGGATCGCGTTCAAGGGCGGCAGGCACAAGTCGGTCTACCTGTTCCTGCTGCTGCTGCCGTTCCTGGTGTCGTTCGTGCTGCGGACGATCTCCTGGCAGTTCCTGCTGTCGGACAACGGCATCCTGCTCGGCCCGCTGAAGGACATAGGGCTGCTGCCGGAGGGCTTCCGTGTCCTCGCCACGCCGTTCGCCGTGATCGGCGGCCTCGCGTACAACTTCCTGCCGTTCATGGTGCTGCCGATGTACGTGGCGCTGGAGCGGATCGACCCGCGCGTCCTGGAGGCGGCGCAGGACCTGTACGCGAGCCGGTTCCAGACGTTCCTGCGCGTGGTGCTCCCGCTGTCGCTGCCCGGCGTCTTCGCCGGCGTGCTGATGACGTTCGTGCCGGCGACGTCGGACTACGTCAACGCGTCCGTGCTCGGCGGCACGAACACCACGATGATCGGCAACGTCATCCAGAACCAGTACCTGGTGACGCAGGACTACCCGACGGCCTCGGCGCTGTCGTTCACGCTGATGGCGCTGCTGCTCGTCGGCATCTTCGCCTACGCCAGGGCGCTGGGCACCGACGACGTGCTGGAGGTGGCGGCCCGATGAGACAGGGTCTGCTGAGGGGGCGCGGCCTCCAGATCTACACCTGGCTGGTGGTCGCCTGGCTGGTCGTGCCGATCGCGGTCATGATCCTGTTCGGGTTCAACGACACGCACGGCCGCTACAACACCGCCTGGCAGGGCTTCACCCTCAAGTGGTACGGCAAGCTGTTCGAGATCGGCGACCTCACCCAGGCGCTGGTGAACTCGCTGCTCATCGCCGTGCTGACGATGATCATCGCGGGGGTGCTCGGCTCGCTCATCGGGCTGGCGCTGGGCCGTTACCGCTTCCGCGGGTCGGGGACGATGAACGTCGTCATGTTCGCGGCCATCTCCTGCGCCGAGATCGTCATGGGCGCGTCGCTGCTGTCGCTGTTCGTCACGCTCGCCGTGCCGCTCGGGTTCTGGACGATCGTGATCTCGCACGTCATGTTCTCGATCTCGTTCGTGGCCGTGACCGTGCGGGCCCGGGTGATGACCCTCGACTCCTCGCTCGAGGAGGCCGCCCGCGACCTCGGCGCGGGACCGTGGACGACGTTCCGCCTGGTCACCCTTCCGATGATCTTTCCGGGTGTGCTGGCCGGGTCGATGCTGGCGTTCGCCCTGTCCATCGACGACTTCGTCATCACCAACTTCAACGCGGGCGGGACCGTGACGTTCCCGCTGTGGATCTGGGGAGCCACCCGCGTGGGCATCCCGCCCCAGGTCAACGTCATGGGCACGCTAATCTTCGCGGCCGGTGTGCTGATCGCCGTGGTCAACGCCCTCATGGCCCGCCGCCGGAACTGACGACACCCTGTAAGAACCTGTGAGATCCCCGGGATCTCGAGGGGAAGTGAAATGTGTGAGTCCGCAGAAAGCTCTCGCTGACGCGGAGCGCAAACCGTACTGGCTGGACCGGCCGATCGCACCCGAGGCGCTGCCCCCGTTGACGGGAGACGTCACGGCGGACCTCGCGGTGGTCGGCGGCGGCTTCACCGGCCTGTGGACCGCCCTGATGGCCAAGGAGCGCGACCCCTCGCTCGACGTGGTCCTCCTGGAGGGCCGCGCCGTCGGGTGGGCCGCCTCCGGCCGCAACGGCGGGTTCTGCGCGGCGAGCCTGACCCACGGGCTCGGCAACGGGCAGGACCGCTGGCCCGCGGAGATCGCGACGCTGGAACGGCTCGGCCGGGAGAACCTCGACGAGATCGAAAGCACGCTCACCCGGTACGGCGTCGAGTGCTCCTTCGAGCGGACCGGTGAGCTGCAGGTCGCCACCGAGGAATGGCAGCTCCCGGGGCTCGACGAGGAGGTGAGCGCGGCGGCCTCGCTCGGCCTGCCGCTGGAGCGGCTCGACCGCGAGCAGGTGCGGGCCGAGGTGGACTCCCCGACGTACCTCGGCGGCGTGTGGGACCGGCAGGGCGTCGCCATGGTCGACCCGGCGCGGCTGGCGTGGGGGCTGCGCGACGTCTGCGTGCGGCTCGGCGTGCGCGTCTTCGAGCACACGCCGGTGCGCTCCCTGCACGACGACGGCATGGCGCTCGAACTCGGCACGCCGAAGGGCCGGGTCAGGGCCGGGCGGGTGGCGCTCGGCACCGGCGCCTTCCCGCCGCTGCTGCGCCGGCTCAGGCACTTCCTCGTGCCGGTGTACGACTACGCGCTGATGACCGAGCCGGTGCCGGACCATTTGCTGGCGGAGATCGGCTGGCGGAACCGCCAGGGCATCGGCGACTCGGCCAACCGGTTCCACTACTACCGCCTGACCGACGACAACCGGATCCTGTGGGGCGGCTACGACGCCGTCTATCACAACGGCGGCCTGGTCAGACCGGAGTACGACCAGCGCGACGCCACCTTCGAGAAGCTCGCCACGCACTTCTACGAGACGTTCCCGCAGCTCCACGGTCTGCGCTTCACCCACAGGTGGGGCGGGGTCATCGACACCTGCAGCCGGTTCAGCGCCTTCTTCGGCACCGCGTACGGCTCGCGCCTCGCCTACGCCGCCGGATACACCGGCCTCGGCGTGGGCGCGACCCGGTTCGGGGCCAATGTCATGCTCGACCTGCTGCAGGGCCGGGTGACCGAGCGTACGGACCTGCGCATGGTGCGGGAGAAGCCGATGCCCTTCCCGCCCGAGCCGGTGCGGTCCGGCGTCATCCAGCTCACCCGCTGGGCCATCGCCCGGGCCGACGAGCACGAGGGCCGCCGCAACGCCTGGCTGCGCACCCTCGACGCCCTCGGCGTCGGCTTCGACTCCTGAGGATGCGCGGGCCGCGGTTCCCCTCCGCCGTGCGGACCGGAGGGGAACCGCGACCTGCCGTAGGGAAGGCCGGTCGGCTCAGATGCCGGTGACCCTGAGGACGACGCGGTAGTCGTAGTACGTCTCGTCGGTGCCGCTGATCTTCTGCGAGGGGAGGTCCACCCACTCGCCGACATCCAGGGTGTCGCAGTCGGACCAGTCCGCGGTGGCGCTGCCCAGCGAGGTGCCGGAACCGGCGGCCGGAGGCGTGACCTCACGCAGGTTGAAGGACGCGGAGTGGGTCGGGTCCACGATCGTTGTCGGGTCCTCGAAGTCCGACCCGTAGTCGGTGTCGCCCGCCGTCATCGTCGAGTACTTGGAGTTGACGCGCGGGAAGAGGTTGCCGTCCACGCGGAAGCGGAGTTCGTCCCGTCCGTCTTTCTCGTCGAGGTTGCCGGCGTAGATGGAGTTCAGCTCCACGGCGCAGGCGGTCGCGGCGGTGACGGCGTGGGCGGGGGTGGACACCCCGGCGGCCGGCGGCCAGGCCGAGGCCGGTGACGAGTGTGCGAATACGCATGAGGATTCCCTCGGTTCTCGATGTGCTCGCGGCCTTCGCTCGCCGATGACGCGCATCTGTGCCGCCCCCGGCGCACGCTCGTACTCACCGCCCGCGACGCGGTCGGGGACCGCGTCGCGGGGCTGGACGCGGGCGCCGACGACTACCTGGTCAAGCCGTTCCACTTCGCCGAGCTGGTGGCCCGGCTGCGGGCGCTGGGCCGGCGCGGAGACCAGCACGGCTCGCTGCTGCGGGGTGGGCGACCTCGAACTCGACCCGGTCACCCACCGGGCCTGGCGGGCGGGCGCCGAGCTGGAGCTGACGTCGCGCGAGTTCGCCCTGCTCCGTTACTTCATGCACCACCCCGGCCGGGTGCCGTCGGCCGAGGACCTGCTGGAGCACGTGTGGGACGCCAACGCCAACCCCTTCACCACCTCGGTGCGGGTGATCCTCAGCCGGTTGCGCAGGAAGCTCGGCGACCCGCCCGTCATCACCACCGTCACCGCCGCCGGTTACCGGCTGGAGGGACCGCGACGTGCCCGGTACCGGCCTCGGCCTGCCCATCGCCCGGCAGATCGCCCGGGCCCACGGCGGCGACCTCACCGTCACGTCCGGGACTTCCGGCGCCCCGGGCTGCGCCTTCCGTCTCACCCTGCGCCGCCCGCGCGGGCCGGACGCCGGGCTCATGGCCGGGGGAGGAAGGCGAGCAGGGCCTCGGTGAGGGCCTCAGGGGCTTCCTCCATCATGTGATGGCCGGTGTCGAGGGCGTGACCGGACAGGTCGGCGGCCCACGGCCGCCACACACCGAGGACGTCGTGGTCGTAGAGCTCCGCGAGGTCGTCCCTGGCGCCCCACAGGACGAGCAGGGGGCTCGTGATGCGCCGTCCGGCGGCTCGGTCGGCGTCGTCGGCGGCGCGGTCCACGCCCAGCCCGGCACGGTAGTCCTCGCACATCGCGTGCCGCACCCGGGGATCGGCTGTCGCCGCGGCCACGTCCGCGTGGTTCTCCCGGCCCATCCGGGCCGGGTCGAGCGTGTACCAGGCGTCCAGGTCGGCGGCGATCAGCCGCTCGGGCAGCGGTGCGGGCTGACCCATGAAGAACCAGTGATACCAAGCCTGGGCGAACCGGGCGTCACAGCGGGCCAGTGCCTCACCGATCGGTACGTCGCCGAGGATGACGACGTGGTCCACGCGGTGCGGATGGTCCAACGCGAGGCGCTGGACGACGTAGCCGCCGCGGTCGTGGCCCACGGCGTGGAACCGCTCGTGGCCGAGTTCCCGCATCAACGCGACCAGGTCGCCGGCCATGGCGCGCTTGCCGGCCTGGGAATGGTCCGGCTCGTCGGGAGGCGCCGTCGACCGGCCGTAGCCGCGCAGGTCCGGGCAGACGACGGTGTATCCGGCGGCCGCGAGAGCGGGCGCGACCAGGTGCCAGGTGGTGTGGGTCCTCGGATGCCCGTGGACCAGCAGCACTGCGGGTCCCCGGCCTCCGTGCCGCACCCGGAGACGCACGTCCCCGACCTCGACATAGCTGAGTTCGAATCCGGCGAACATGGCACGTGCCCCTGCCCGTGGCGCCCCGGGGAAATCGCACGGGCACGCCATGAGCGCCGGGTTCGGCCCCTAAGACCGGGGGACGATCTCGCGCTGCGGGGTCCCCAGCCACTGCGCCACGCCCAGCAGCCGCCGGTAGTGCTCGACCAGCTCCACCCGTGTCGTCAGGGGGTGAGCCAGCGGAGGGGGTTGTCGTGCGTGATCAGGCGCAGGGTGCCGTCGTCCACGCCGGCTTCCCGCAGGGCCGGGACGACCGACGAGAACAGCCGCCCGTAGCCCTGCCCGCCGTAGCCGGACAGGTGCTCCCGCAGGCGTACGCCGCTGCTGAGCAGGACGCGCTCGGCGTGCCCGGCGTCGAGGAGGGTGAGGACGTCCTCGGCGTCGTCCACGCTCACGTACGCGCCGGTCTCGGCGATCTTGCGCTGGGCCAGCGGGTCGCCGGTGCGGGCGGCGAGACGCCCGGCGGGAACGTTCTGCGAGAGCAGCAGCTCCAGCAGCTCCAGACCGCCCGTCGCGACCGGGAGGTCCGTGCGCAGTGAGGCGCGGGCGGCGGCGGTGACGGCCCGCTCCTCGGCGGGGGTGGGCGCCTCGTCCCACGAGGCGGTGACGATGACCCCCGGCCGCGCGCCCGTCCCGTCCAGCCCGGCGCCGATCTCGTGCAGCAGATCGGCGGTCAGGTCCTCCACGCCGTATCGCGTGATGGCCTCACCCGCGAACGGCTGCGCCGCGAAACCGGTGGCGGCCACGATCGGCACTCGCGAGGCCATCGAGATCCGGGCGAGCGCGGCGGGGTCACGCGCCATGCCGATGCAGCTGTGCTCCACCACGAGGCCCAGCGCCTGCTCCCTGCCGAGGTGCTTGACCTCGGCCAGCACGTACCGCTCCTCGTCCAGCCACCGGCAGGGATCGGAGTCCACGCCGACCCCCCAGCGGGTGTCGGTGCGCAGATGCTCGTACGGGAGCACCGGCCCGTCGATCTCGGAGACGGGGACGGCGCCCGTGACGGTCTGGATTCGAGGGAAATATGCGCCGGACATGAACGGACATTAACCGATTTTTTGCCTAAACTGCTCCTGAATCACGTGATTCTTTACCCGGGAGGCGTGGGCGGGGTCAGCTCATCGTCTTGCCGCCGTTGACGGCGAGCCGCTGACCGGTGACGAAACGGGCACCGGGAGAGGCGAGGAACGCCACCGTCTCGGCGATGTCCACCGGCGCGCCCATGTGCCCCAGCGGGACGTCGCGCAGGTAGTCGGTGTAGTCCTCCGGGGGGACGTCCGCGTGGCGCTCCACCGGGATCCAGCCCGGCTCGACGGTGTTCACGGTGATCCCGTACGAACCCAGCTCGCGGGCCCACGACCGGGTGAGCCCGTGCATCGCGGCCTTGGCCGCGACGTAGTGCCCGAACTCCGCGTTGCCGAGGTCGGCGACCTCGCTGCCCACGTTGACGATCCGGCCGGTCCCGGCCTCGCGCATGCCGGGCAGCACGGCCTGCAGGATCAGCAGCGGGGCCTTGACGAAGAAGCGGAGCTGGCCGAGGTGGTCCTCCCAGGTCTGCTTCTCCACCGGCATCAGCGGCTGCGGGCCGGTGGCGTTGTTGACGACCACGTCGACGTGCCCGATCGCGGCCACGCCCTCCCGTACGGACTCCTCGTCGGTGACGTCGAACCGGGCCGGCCGGGCCGATCCGCCGGCGGCGGTGATGCGGTCGACGACGGCGGAGGCCCCGCCCGTGTCGTTGGCGTAGTTGACGGCGACGTGCCAGCCGTCCTTGGCGAGCCGTTCGGCGATGACGGCGCCCAGGCCTCGTGAGGCGCCCGTGACCAGTGCGGTACCCATGACAAGCGTGCCTATCACAGATCGCGTGGGGCAGGATGGTGACCATGGATGAGATCGCCGCACTGGTGGACCGGGCCGAGATCGTGGACGTCGTCACCGCCGTCTTCGATACCGTGGACGCCAAGAACTGGCCGGTGTGCCGGGAGCTGTTCGCCGGCGAGGTGGACGCCGACTTCACCAGCCTCAACGGCGGGGAGCCCGCGCGGATCAGCGCCGAGACCCTCGTGGACGGCTGGCGGACCGGCCTGCACGCCCGTAAGCAGAGCTTCCACACGGTGAGCAACTTCGCGGTGACCGTGGACGGCGCCGAGGCGCACGTGACCACCAAGGGCTACGCCTACAACCTGCTCGACGCCGCGCTGGGCGGCGGCATGTTCGAGGTGTGGGGCGTCTACCGGCTCCGGCTCGTACGGCAGGCCGAGGGGTGGAAGGTCGTGGCCTTCGCGTTCGACGCCTGGCACACCCGCGGCGACGAGGCGGTGCGCACCCACACGCTGGAGGGCTAAGCGGTGATCGCCGGGGCCTCGGTGTGCAGGCGCCGCAGGACCCGGCGGAACGCCCAGACCGACCCGAGGAAGGCGAGGCCGGTGACGACGGCGACGGCGGCGGTGCGGATGATCAGGTAGTCGCCGATCGACTCGTGCAGCAGCAGCCAGATGCTCATGGCCGAGTTGACCAGGAGCACGAACGCCCAGAGCAGGGTGATCCGGGCGAAGAAGGTGCGGACGCGCTCGTGCCGCAGCACGAACGACGGCAGGTGGATGTAGTCGAGCGTGAGCCGCTGGACCAGCGGGCGGCGCATCCGCACCGACGCCAGGAGCACCATGCTGATGCAGATCGTGCCCAGTTCCGGCTGGATGAAGTAGAGGACGGGGCTGCCGGTCCACAGTCCGATCACGGTGCGGAAGGTGATCGCGATCGTCGCCATGATCATCGTCCCCGGAACGGGCTGACGCCGGACGAGCCGCCACAGGACGCCCAGGTAGACCCACGACACCGCGGCCATCAGCGCGCCGCGCAGGCCGAGCACCGCGAGAGCCGCGTAGAAGACCACGAGGGGAGCCACCACGCCTTCGAGGAGCCGGGGCACCGCCTGCTTGATCAGTGCGGTGAGCCGTGGCAGTGCGAAAGGCGTGTGGTTCATGGCAACTCCAACGGGCCGGCAGGGGAGACCGACGCTGTGGTTGGGCAACGCGCCTACCCGGACATCGCGGGCGGAAACGCCCGAGGGCAGGCTCTTTGTCGGTGGCTCACGGTACCCGACGGCCGCCCCTGCGGGGCCCGAATGCGCGGGGCCGATCGCTGGGTCATAACGGTACGGCATGGCCGCACCCGGCTTACGAGCTCGCGGAAACCCCTGGTCAGCGCTTTGCCGATGGCCGCGGGGCGCTTTCCCCGGCGCGCGGAGAGCGCGGGTTACTTTGACGGCATGGACTCAGGTTTCGGCTACTTCGCAACAGATGATGCGGTTCGTCCGGATGCCTTGGCCCGGCTCGTCGAGCAGCGCGGCCACACGGCGCTGCTGTTCACCGAGCACACGCACATCCCGGTGCCGCCGGACGGTCAGACGCCGAAGGACGAATGGGGCGGCGACCTGCCCCGGCGCTACTGGCACAGCTACGACCCGTTCGTCGCCTCGATGGCCGCGGGCGCGGCGACGACCCGGCTGCGCGTGGGGACGGGCATCTGCCTGGTGCCCGAGCACGAGCCCATCGGCCTGGCGAAGACGGTGGCGAGCGTGGACAACCTGACCGGCGGGCGGTTCGAGTTCGGCGTCGGCGCCGGATGGAACCGCGAGGAGTTGCGCCACCACGGCGTCGACCCGGCCCGCCGCTTCGCCGTCATGCGCGAGCGCGTCCGGGCGATGCGGGAGATCTGGACCCGTGACGAGGCCGAGTTCCACGGCGAATTCGTGTCCTTCGACCCAATCTGGTCATGGCCCAAACCGGCGCAGAAGCCATACCCGCCGATCCTGGTGGGCGGCGTCGGGCCGCGCGTCTTCGACCGCGTGCTCGCCTACGGGGACGCGTGGCTGCCCAACTACGGCCCTGGGATCCTCGATCGCGTTCCCGAGTTGTTCCGGCGGGCCGAGGAGGCGGGCAGGCAGGTCGAGGTCCTGATGCTGTCCGCGCCGGCCGACCCGGGCGCGCTGGAACAGTGCGAGAAGGCCGGGGTGTCCCGGGTCATGGCCTGGCTGCCCTCGGCCGGATACGACCGCGTCCAGCGGGCGATGGACGCCTTCGAGGGCGCTCTCGCCGACCTGCACGGGGAGTGAGCGTCGTTCAGTTCAGCGTCGCGGTGGCCAGTTTGGCGCCGAAGCCGAGGAAGAGCGCGCCGACCCCCGAGGTGAGCCCGGCGGACAGCTTGCGGCGCTGCCGGAAGTGGCTCGCGAGGAACGTGCCGCCGAAGATGAGCGTGCTCAGGTAGGCCACGCTGAAGACCTGCACGATCAGCGCGAGGATCAGGAACGACAGCACCGGCGCGCCGTACGACGGGTCCACGAACTGCACGAAGAACGCCACGAAGAACAGGATCGCCTTGGGGTTGAGCAGGCTGATCGTGAACGCCTTGCGGAACGGGTCGCCCGCCGCCGGGATCGCCGCCTCCACGGCCTCCACGGCCTGCGCCGCCTCCGTGACCTGGGCCGGGGCCCCTGCCCGGGAGGCCCGCAGGGAGCGCCAGGCGCCGCGCAGCATGCCGAAGCCGATCCACGCCAGATAGACCGCGCCCGAGTACTTCACGATCGAGAACAGCACGGGCGTCGACTTCAGCAGCGACGCGACCCCGGCGGCCGACAGGAACATGAGGACCGAGTCGCCGGCGAAGACCCCGGCCGCCGCGCGGTAACCCTGCCGCACGCCACGCTGGGCGGCGGTGGACAGCACGAACAGCGAGTTCGGCCCCGGGAGCAGGATGATCAGAAACGAGCCGACGATGTACGTCCAGATGTTGGTGATCCCGAAGAACAACCCTGCCTCCGTAAAGCGCGATAAGTCAGGGTATAGCTCTTCACGGTCTGTGGTCACGGCAGGGTGCGGGACCGAAGATTCCTATTGACCCTATGGGTAATAAGGGACAATCCTTGAGTCCATGACGCTGTGGAAGCCCGATCCGACCTTCTACCCCTCGCCCCGCGACGCCGCCGAGGCGCCGCCGGAGAAGCTGGCCTACGTGGCCGCCTTCGACCGGTCGGCCCAGCGGCCCGACGCGCTCGCCGTCCTCGACACCGATCCCGCGTCCCCGGCGTACGGGACCGTGGTCGGCTGGACCGACCTGCCGCACACGGGGGACGAGCTGCACCACTTCGGCTGGAACGCCTGCAGCAGCGCGCTGTGCCCCTACGCGCCGCACCCGCACGTCGAGCGGCGCTACCTGATCGTGCCCGGCCTGCGGTCGTCGCGGATCTACGTGTACGACACCAAGGACCGCGTCAGCCCGGAGCTCGTGAAGGTCATCGAGCCCGAGGAGCTGGGCAAGCGGGCCGGCTACTCCCGCCCGCACACCGTCCACTGCGGCCCCGAGGGCCTGTACGTCAGCGCGCTCGGAGGGTACGGCGACGACGGGCCCGGCGGCATCGCCATCCTCGACCACAACTCGTTCGAGGTCCTGGGCCGGTGGGAGGTCGACCGCGGCCCGCAGTACCTCGCGTACGACTTCTGGTGGCACATCAACCACGACGTCCTGGTCACCTCCGAGTGGGGCACGCCGTCCATGGTCGAGGACGGGGTGGTCGGCGAGCTGCTGCTCGGCCGCAAGTACGGCCACAAGATTCACTTCTGGGACCTGCGCAAGCGCAGGCACGTCCAGGAGGTGGACCTCGGCGACCAGCACCAGATGACGCTGGAGCTGCGCCCCGCCCACGACCCGACCAAGACCTACGGCTTCGTGGGCGTCGTGACCAGCGTCGAGGACCTGTCGGCCTCCGTGTGGGTGTGGCACAGGGACGGCTCCCGCTGGGCGGCGGAGAAGGTGATCACGATCCCGGCCGAGCCGGCCTCGCCGGACGACCTGCCCGACGTGCTCAAGCCGTTCGGCGCGGTGCCGCCGCTGGTCACCGACATCGACCTGTCGGTCGACGACCAGCGGCTGTACGTGTCGTGCTGGGGCACCGGCGAGCTCAAGCAGTACGACGTGTCCGACCCGTTCAAGCCGGTCGAGCTCGGCTCGGTCCGCCTCGGCGGCATCGTGCGGCGCGAGGCGCACCCGGCGGCGCCGGACGAGCGGCTCGCCGGCGGGCCGCAGATGGTCGAGGTGAGCCGCGACGGCCGCCGGGTCTACGTCACCAACTCGCTGTACGGAGCCTGGGACGACCAGTTCTATCCCGACGGCGTCGGCGCCTGGATGGCGAAGATCGACACCGAGTCGTTCACACTGGACGAGAGGTTCTTCCCGCACGGCGACGACTTCCGCGGCCTGCGCCCGCACCAGACCCGGCTCCAGGGCGGCGACGCGTCCTCCGACTCCTACTGCTACCCGTGACCCTGACCGCCGTCATCCTGCTCGGCGCCTTTCACGGGATCAATCCCGCGATGGGCTGGCTGTTCGCCGTCGCGCGGGGGTTGCAGGAGCGCAGCCGCGACCTGCTGCTGCAGTCGCTGCCGGTCATCGCGCTGGGCCACCTCGTGTCGGTGGCCCTCGTGGTGGCCGTCGTGTCGGCGACCGGGTCGCTGGTGACGGCCACGGCCCTCGCGATCGGGGCGGGAGTCGTGCTCGTCGGGTTCGGCCTGTGGCACCTGCTCGCCCGGCGGCACTTCCGCTGGGTGGGCATGCGGCTGTCGCTGCCGCAACTGGCCGCCTGGTCGTTCCTGATGTCGTCGGTGCACGGCGCGGGCCTGATGCTGCTGCCCGTGCTGACCCGCATGCCGGCGAGTCACCACGGGCACGCCCTGTCGGGCGGCATGCTCGTCGCGGGCGTGCACACGCTCGCGATGTTCCTCACGGCGACCGTCGTCGCCGTCGTCGTGTACGAGTTCCTCGGCGTCGCCGTCCTGCGGCGGGCCTGGTTCAACCTCGACAGGATGTGGGCGTTCGCACTGCTGGGGGCGGGCGTCTTCACCCTGGTCGGCGCCGTCTGAGACAGCCGCCTGAGGCGGCCGGGGCGTGGGGCGCCGTGCGGCCGCCCGGCGCCCGCGCCGGCACGGCACCGGCAGTCTCGCCACCGGGGGCGGGGGGTGAAACTTGCAGAGAAGGGCGACACCATGGGTAACCGCAGGTGATGCCGCTGGAACGCGCCCACCTGCGACATGAGGCACGCATAATCCGGGCTTAAGACTGCGCTGCTTGTCGGTCCGGCGGTGACGTCACTACGCTCCCGCGGCATTCCTCTTCTCGCCTCCGTGCCTCGCCGCGGAGGCTCGTCACTGTTCGGAGCCCACCATGGGAGCGATCACGCGTGGCGCCTTCACCGTCGTGGTCCTGAGCGCCCTGCTGTCCTCGTTGTTCGTCGCCTGGTACGGCCCGGCCCGCGCCACCGAGACCGGCACGACGGCCGTCAGCGAGGCCAGGTCACGGGTCGTGGCACCGCGGGCCGCCCCCGCGCCGGCGCGGGCAGCGGTCGCCCCCGCGCAAGCGGGCACCGCGCAAGCCGCAACCGCACAAGCAGCCACGGCGCAAACAGGCACGGCGCAAGCAGGCATGGCGCAAGCAGGCATGGCGCAAGCGGGCACCGCGCACGCCGCGACCGCGCACGCCGTGACGGTGCAGAACGCCGTTCCCATGCCGGAGGTGACGGTCACGGTGACCGTCACGCCGTCGCCGTCCCCCTCGCCGAGCCGCATCAGGGTCGGGTACGTCGCGCAGCGCGGCGCGTACGGCGCCACCTCCACCGTGCGAGACCTCGAGACCGGCGGGCTGGCGGGCAGGCTGACCCACGTCCTCTACGCGTTCGCGAACATCGACCCCGGATCGCTGACCTGTCTCACCGGGGTCACCCGGCCGCTGGCGCCCGACCCGAACGACCCCGACCAGGGCGACGGCGCGGGGGACGCGTGGGCCGACTACCAGCGTGGCTTCACGGCCGCCGAGTCGCTGGACGGCGTGGCAGATCCCCCCGATGCCCCGCTCGCCGGAAACTTCAACCAGCTGAAGAAACTGAAGGCCCGCCACCGCGGCCTGAAAACGCTGGTCTCGATCGGCGGCTGGACGTATTCCAAGTACTTCTCCGACGTCGCGCGGACCGCCGCCAGCCGGCAGAGGTTCGTCAAGTCGTGTCTCGACGCGTACATCAGGGGCGACCTGCCGGGCGTCGACGGCAGGGGCGGGCCGGGCAGCGCGGCGGGCGTCTTCGACGGGATAGACATCGACTGGGAGTGGCCCGGCGGCAAAGGGCACCTGGGCAACCACACCGGCGTCGACGACAGGCGGTCCTTGACGGCCCTGCTGGCCGAGTTCCGCGCGCAACTCGACGCGCTCGGCGCGGCCACCGGCCGCCACTATCTGCTCACGGTCTACCTCCCCGCCGACCCGGACCGCATCGATGCCGGGTTCGAACTGGAGAAGCTGGTCGGCCTCGTCGACTTCGTGAACGTGCAGAGGGACGGCCGGCACGCCGTGCGCGAGGGTGCCGTCCTGCGCTGATCCGGCGTCGCCCCGCGCGGGCCCTCCGCTGACCCGCGCTGCCTCGGCACGCACTGCCCCCGGTTCTGCCCCGCCTGGCCCCGGCCTCGGCACGCACTGCCCCGGCTCTACTGCCGCTGACCTCGCTTCGCCGCGGCGCGCCCGCTCGCCGCCTGCGCCCGACGCGCGGCGGCTGCGCCGTGCCCGATGAGACTCGCCAGTGAGCGTGTGGGGGACAGAACCGCCTTAACGGACAGCCAGTCGACCCTTAACGCGCGCATAACACGTCACCGCGTGCCGACCGGCGATGACAAAGTTCGTTAAGAACGCTGTCGAATTGGGTCTTGTGGACGCGCGACCGCGAAGCTACGATCCGTACAACTCTTAGGAAACTTTCCTAAAAGAACGACCCGGGAGCCGACGATGGCCCTTCCTCACCTCTAGCCTCTCCATCCCCGCGTCCCGTCACCAGACGCCCTTGAGTGCCGTACGGCCGGTGCCGTTCTGATCGGCCGCCTCCGTCAGGCGCCGGCCGTACGGATTCCATGACCTCCCCGTTCACCCCCCGACAGAGGTTGTGTCCATGCAGATCAAGCACGTCTGGCGTGCGCTCGCCGCGATGGCCGCACTCGCGCTCGCTCTCGTCGCGCTGCCCGCCGAGGCCGCCACGGTCAAGGCCGTCTTCTCCGCCGACTCCGACTGGGGCTCCGGCTACCAGGGCCGCTACACCGTCACCAACACGGGGACCACCGCGCTCTCCGGCTGGACGGTCGAGTTCGACCTCCCCGCCGGCTCGACGGCCGGGTCCTACTGGGACGCGCTGATGACGCGTTCCGGCGACCACTACACGTTCAGGAACCGCGAGTACAACGGCGGCCTGGCCCCCGGCGCCTCGGCGACGTTCGGCTGGGTCAACAGCGGGCCCGGCAGACCGGTGAACTGCCGGCTGAACGGCGGCCCGTGTGACGGCGTCACGACCTCGCCGTCCCCGTCCCCGAGCGCATCCCCCAGCACGTCTCCCAGTCCGCCGCCGCCCGCGCCCGGCGCCCTGCGCACCGCGCCGTACGTGGACATGGGCGCCTGGCCGACCCCGAGCCTGAGCGCGATGGCCGCGGCGTCCGGCCTGAAGAGCTTCACTCTCGCGTTCGTCACCGCGTCGGGTTGCAAGGCGATGTGGTTCAACGCGTACGACCCGCGGCAGAAGTGGGCGAAGGACCAGATCGACGCGATCAGGGCCGGCGGCGGGGACGTCAAGGTGTCCTTCGGCGGCGCGACCGGCATCGAACTCGCGCAAGCGTGCACGGACGTGAAAGCGCTGGTCACCGAGTACGACGCCGTCGTCAGCGCCTACGACCTGAAGTACATCGACCTCGACATCGAGGGATCGGCGGCGGCCGAGCCCGCGTCCATCGCCCGCCGCTCCCAGGCGCTCGCCCGGCTGCAGCAGGCCCACCCCGACCTGAAGATCTCCCTCACGCTGCCCGTCCTGCCGAACGGCCTGACCGCCGACGGTCTCAACGTGGTGCGGTCCGCCCGCGACGCCGGGGTCAGGCTCGACGCCGTCAACGTCATGGCCATGGACTACTACCAGTCCGTCGACTACGGCGACGCGGCGGTCCAGGCGGCCGGCAGCACCTTCGCGCAGCTCAAGAGCCTGTATCCCAGCCTGTCCGACGCCCAGGTGTGGCGGATGGTCGGGGTCACGCCCATGCTCGGCCAGAACGACGACGGCCGGATCTACAACCAGGACGACGCCCGTCAACTGGTCGCCTTCGCCAAGGACAGGCACCTCGGCCTGCTGGCCTTCTGGGAGACGACCCGCGACCGCAACGCCTGCACCGGCGCGCTCTACTCCTGCACCAACGTCCCCCAGGCGCCCTACGAGTTCTCCAAGATCTTCGCTTCGTACACGGGATGACGCACATGAAGAAGCTCATCGGCCTCGGCGCGGCGGCGTCCGTCGCCTTCGCCGGCCTGCTCACGGCGACGTTCACCGGCCCGGCCCGTGCCGCGAACATCGCCGCCAATCCGGGGTTCGAGTCGGGCCTGTCGGGCTGGACGTGCGCGTCCACGGCTCAGGCGGTGTCGAGTCCCGTCCACGGCGGGTCGAGGGCCCTGTCCGCGACCCCGGCCGGCAGTGACTACGCCCGGTGCGAGCAGACGATCACCGTCAAGCCGTTCACGACGTACGCGCTGTCGGCGTGGGTGCGGGGGAACTACGTGTTCCTGGGCGCGACCGGCGCCGGCGTGAACGCCCAGACATGGGCGTCGCCGGGAGCGTCCTGGTCGCAGTTGTCCACGTCGTTCACGACGGGGTCGTCCACCACGAGTGTGACGATCTACGTCAACGGCTGGTACGGCCAGGGCGCCTACTACGCCGACGACGTCGTCCTCGACGGCCCGGGCGCCCCGCCCTCGCCGTCCCCCTCTCCGTCGGCGTCACCCCCGGCGAGCCCGTCGCCGTCCCCGTCGCCGTCCGTCTCGCCCACGCCCCCGCCGCCGGGCGGGAAGCGGCTCATGGCGGGCTACCTGCACGCCTCGTTCGCCAACGGCTCCGGCTACGTCCGGATGGCCGACGTGCCCGCGGCATGGGACATCATCGACCTGGCCTTCGGCGAGCCGACCTCGCCCACCTCCGGCGACATCCGGTTCACCCGCTGCCCGGCCACCGAGTGCCCGAACGTCGAAAGCGACGCCGATTTCGTCGCGGCCATCCGCGCCAAGCAGGCGGCCGGCAAGAAGGTGCTCATCTCGATCGGCGGCCAGAACGGGATCGTCCAGCTCACCACAACCGCCGCCCGGGACACGTTCGTCCAGTCGGTCGCCGCGATCATCGACAGGTACGGCCTGGACGGCCTCGACATCGACTTCGAGGGCCACTCGCTGTCGCTGAACCCCGGCGACAGCGACTTCCGCAACCCGACCACTCCGGTGGTCGTGAACCTCATCTCCGCGATCCGGTCGCTCAAGGCCAGGTACGGCGCGAAGTTCACGCTCACCATGGCCCCCGAGACGTTCTTCGTCCAGCTCGGCTACCAGTTCTACGGTCCCGGCCGGAACGGCACGGCCGACGCCCGCTCCGGGGCGTACCTGCCCGTGATCCACGCACTGCGTGACGACCTCACGCTGCTGCACGTCCAGGACTACAACTCCGGGCCGATCATGGGCCTCGACAACCAGTACCACACGATGGGCGTGGCCGATTTCCACGTCGCCATGACCGACATGCTGCTCACCGGCTTCCCCGTGGCCGGTGGCGCGACCTTCCCGCCGCTGCGTCCCGACCAGGTCGCGATCGGCCTGCCCGCCGCGCCGTACGCCGGCAACGGCTACACCACGACGGCCGAGGTGCAGAGCGCCTTCGGCTGCCTGGCGAAGGGGACCGGCTGCGGCGCCTACCGGCCGCACGGCGTCTTCCCCGGCCTGCGCGGCCTCATGGCCTGGTCCGTCAACTGGGACAAGTACACGGGCTCCGAATTCTCCCGCTCCCACAGGGCGTATCTCGACGCCCTGAAGTGATCCCCCCACCCACCCCCCAACCACCATTGCGAGGAAGAATGCAGCTTCGCTTCGGTACGGGCCGGCACGCCAGGGCGTTGGTCGCCCTGCTGGCCTCCCTCCTCCTGGCCGTCGCCGGACTGGTCGCGGGAACGGCCGCGTCCGCCTCGGCGGCCCCGAACAGCGTGGTCATGCTGGCCTACCCGGCCTGGGCCCCGAACACCTGGTACGCCGTCGGCGCCCGGGTGACCTACAACGGCGCCGACTACGAGTGCATCCAGGCGCACACGTCCCTGACCGGCTGGGAGCCGCCGATCGTCCCGGCGCTGTGGAAGCAGGTCAGCGGCGGCACCCCGTCGCAGAGCCCGTCGCCGACGCCGCCGTCCGGCGCGCCCGGCAAGCCGGGCAACCCCAGCGTCACCGGCACCACGAACGCGTCGATCTCGCTGTCCTGGTCCGCGTCGAGCGGCACCGTGACCGGCTACCGCGTCTACGAGGGCACCTCGGTCAAGGCGACGGTCGGCGGCACCAGCGCCACGATCTCCGGCCTCGGCACCTGCACCAGCCACACGTACACGGTCAAGGCGTACAACTCGAACGGCGAGTCCGCGGCGAGCGGGGCGGTGACCGGCACGACCACGGGCTGCCCCCAGAGCGGCGGCAAGCTTCCCGGCGCGCCGTACCTGTACGAGGGCTGGGGCAACCCGCCGAACCCGGCCACGGTCATGAACGCCACCGGGGTCAAGCAGTTCACGATGGCCTTCATGCTCTCCGGCGGCGGCTGCACCCCGGCGTGGGACGGCTCCCGCCCGCTGTCCGGCAGCCCCGACGCCACCGCGATCTCGCAGATCAAGGCCGCGGGCGGCAACGTCCAGATCTCCTTCGGCGGCTGGCAGGGCAACAAGCTCGGCCCCAACTGCGCCAGCTCGTCGGCCTTCGCCTCGGCCGTCCAGCAGGTCATCAACGCCTACAACCCGGCCGCGGTCGACTTCGACATCGAGAACAGCGACGAGTTCGAGAACGAGGCCGTCCAGGACCGGATCCTCGGCGGACTGAAGATCGTCAAGCAGAACAACCCGAACGTCAAGGTCGTCGTCACCTTCGGCACCAGCACGACCGGCCCGAGCTGGTGGGGCACGCGGCTGATCAACCAGTCGAAGGCGCTCGGCGTCGACATCGACAACTACACGATTATGCCGTTCGACTTCGGCGGCGGCGCGAACATGTACCAGAACACGGTCAACGCGTCCGAGGGCCTGAAGAACGCGCTCAAGGCGGCCTGGGGCTGGAGCGACGCCCAGGCGTACGCGCACATGGGCATCTCGGGCATGAACGGCCTGTCCGACCAGCAGGAGCTGACCTCGCTGTCCACCTGGACGCAGATCCGCGACTGGGCCAAGTCGAAGGGGCTGGGCCGGCTCGCCTTCTGGTCGGTCAACCGCGACCGCGGCTGCCCGGGCGGCGGCGTGGTGTCGAACTGCAGCGGCATCGCGCAGAACGACTGGGACTTCACCCGGGTCACCGCGGGCTTCTGACCCGCGTCCTACCCACGGTAAGAGGGACCCGGCCACGGCCCGCCGGGCCGGATCCCTCGCCGTCGCCGCGCGGCGCCCGGGACGCGGGCGCGCGCCGCTTCGAGCCGGGCGCCCATGAGCAGGCGGCCGGTCCGGCGGGGACGACCCCCCTATCCGCCGGACCGGTCGCCTCCATGCGTCGGGGCGAGCAGGCCGATCAGCATTCCGACGATCACGGCCACGGCAAGGGTGATCCACAGGCGAATTTTCATCGAAGTCTCCTGGATGTAACGCTCCGTGGTCACAATACCTCGAATCGTGACGGATCGCGACGGTGCGGTCACCGAATCGGGGATCGAGTCGCCTGTTGTGCCCTTCGTCAGGCAGTCTTGGCACCGTCATGGAATACGCGATCCCCACCAGCATCGTCCTCGTCGCCGGCGTCGCGCTCGCGCTCGTCGCCCAATGGAAGGGCTGGCGGCCATCCCTGGCCGTCACGCTCACGCTCGGCATCGCCGTACGCGTGCTGATCATGGTTCTGTCGGCCAAGGACAGCCACTGGCAGCCGGTCGACTACGTCAACAGCTTCCAGCCCGCCGGCGAGGCGATCCGGGAGGGCCGCGACCCGGTGCTCGAGAGCAACGGCGGATGGCACTTCCTCCCGACGATCCCGTACATGTACGGGCTGCTGCTGTGGCTCGGCATCCCGTGGGAGTACGCCGGACGCATCGTCACGGTGGTCGCGGACGTCGTGCTGATCCCGCTGGTCGGCAAGCTGGCCGGGGGCCGGACCGAGAAGCTGCGCGCCTTCCAGTACGCCTGCAACCCCCTCGCGATCCTCGTCGCCTCCGTGCACGGCCAGGTCGAGCCGGTCTCCCTGGTCTTCGCCGTCGCGGCGTACGTCGTGGCGCGCGGCCCGGGCGACTGGCGGCGGCCGGTGCCGCTGCCGTGGGCCAGGGTGCGGCTCGCGAACCGTGACCTGCCGCTGCCCTGGATCCCGCCGGGCGAGATCGTGCGGCGCATCGTGCGCCCGTCGGAGGAGGACCGCGCGGCGACGGGCCGGGCCGTGTGGGCGGGCCTGCTCATGGGGCTCGCGCTCTGCGCGAAGAGCTGGCCGGTGATCCTCGTGCCGGCCCTGCTCATGTTCCTGCCGGGGCTGCGCAGCCGCCTGGTCTCGCTGGTCGCCGTCGGCGTCTCGCCGGTGTTCTTCCTGCTGACGCTCCCGATCGGCGGCTGGACGGAGTGGCGGCAGCTGCCCGAGGTGCTCAACACCATCGGGCTGCGGCCCAGCGACGTCCGTCCGATCACGGGCGACTGGGGCTGGACCGCCCTGGTCAGCGGCGGCAACTGGAACCTCGACCCGACCCCGGCGAGGATCGGCCAGTACATGATCTACGCTGCGATCGTCGCGTGTCTGATCTGGTGGCGCAGAGCCGACCCGGTCGACGTCACGATCGCCATCCTGCTGTCCTTCATGATCTTCACGCCGCGTCTCGGCGCGCAGTACCTGCTGTGGTTCATGCCGTTCCTGGTCGCCCGCCCCACCCGCTGGGCCTGGCCCGCGATCCTCGGCAGCTCGCTGTGGGCGGCGATCGGATACATCGTGCTCACCCAGTTCCACGGGGCCAAGTGGGGTGAGCTGCACGCGCCGTGGGCGATCAGCTCGCTGGTGCTGTTCCCGCTGCTGATCGCGGCCATCCCGTGGCGGCGCAGGGACACGGAGACCGCACCGGCGCCAAGCCCGGAGGAGAAGGAGACTGTTCCCGCCACCTGAGCCCGCGCCCCTCCCACGCGCGGGAGGGGCAACTCAGGTCACGATGAGGCGGACCATGTGACCGTGGCTCGCGAAACCGGGCGGGTCTCCGTCGAGCACTCCGGTCACGCACTCGAACACGCCCGGCGCGGCCTGCCGTACGAAGAAGACGGTCTCGGCGATCGCCGACAGCAGCCGTATCACGTCACGATGCACGTGGACGCCCTCCCTGTCGCCGGCGAGTGACACCGTCACCTCGTACACGCCGTCGTCGAGCAGGCGTTCGCCGGTCAGCAGCCACTCCGGCCCACATGCCCGGCGCAGGTGGGGGAGCAGGTGCGCCTCGGGTTGCTCCGTCACCCATCCGTCCCGTGCCATCGCATCCAGCAGGGCGGAGACCTGTGGCTCCATCGCCGAGGCGTCCGCGATCCCGGTGAACCGCTCGTCGTTGTCCCATCGCCGCATGGTCCGACCCTAAGCCGGAGCGCCGCGCGGCACCCCGCGAAAGGTCCCGTGTCGAGGACAGTCCGACGGCCCTCGGGCAGGCGTTTGCCAGAAACGTCCCTCATGGTCGCTGGCGTCTCCGCCCGCACCGCTGATCACGGGCGGCCGGACCGCCTCACCGAGGCTCGGACTGCTCCGGCTGTGGGTCGGCGCTGGACGCCTGGGCGCGTTCCGGCAACCGCCCGGAGATGAGCGCGGCGGCCCAGGTGCCGTTCGGATCGCTGTCGACGAGCAGGGCACGCACGAGCAGGCTCAGCGGAATCGCCAGCAGCGCGCCGAGCGGCCCGAGCACCCACGCCCAGACGATCAGCGAGAGGAACGTGGCCGTGGTCGACAGCCCCACGGCGTCGCCCAGGAACTTCGGCTGGATGAACGACTGGATCACCACGTTGATCGCCATGTAGGCCACGATCACCAGCAGCATGGTTTTGGGCCCGCCCTCCAGCAGCCCGAGCAGCGCCGGCGGGATGAGGCCCAGGATGAAGCCGATGTTGGGGATGTAGTTCGTGATGAGGGCGAGCACTCCCCACAGCAGGGGGAGCGGCACGTCCAGTACGTACAGCGCGGTGACGTCCAGGACCGAGCAGACGAGGCCGAAGACGGTCGAGACGATCAGGTAGCGGCGGGTCTTGTAGGTGAAGGTCTTGAGCGCGCGCGCGAGCGCGGGCCGTTCGGCCGAGGCGGCGTCCACGATCCGGGCGAACACGGGGGCGTCGAGGCTCATGGCCAGCAGCAGCACGACGATCAGGAACAGGCTCGACAGCACTCCCAGCAGGCTGCTCAGCACGCTCTGGGCGACGCCGATGAACTTGCCGGGATCGAGCGACGAAAGCGCCTTGTTGAGCTGCTCGCTGCCGTAGCCCAGGCCCGCCGCCCAGTGCTGGAGGTCGGCCACCATGGCGTTGAACTGGACCGCGTACGTGGGGGCCAGGATGGCGAGCTGCGCGGCGGCGAGGCTGAGGACCGCGACCATGCCGAGCAGGACCAGGAGCACTACGGCGAGCGGGACGGCGACCTGCAGCCACACCGGGGCCTTACGCCGGGCCAGCCAGGCGCGCACCGGGGAGACGGCGATGACGAGGGTCAGAGCCAGGACGACCGGGCCGACGATGGAGCCCACCGCCTGGACACCGGCGAGAGTGATCACCGCGGCGGCGGTGCCGGCCAGCACGAGCAGGGCGCGAGGTAACCCCTGTCGAATCACGTCCCGTTCCTACCCCTTCTTCTTGGCAAGGCTGCGCAAGGTGGATCAAGTCCTAGCACGTACGGCCCTCTACCCCTGTGCACGTGCGCGAGTCGTGACGGGAATGAAGCCCGGGGTCGATGCCGTTGGAGCGCAGGCACAGGCGCAGAACTTCCATCTGATGGGTGACCTGCGGGAATAGGTCTCCGGGCCGGTGCGTTGGAGCTTAGCCGGGCCAAGCTGTCGGCAGGCCCTGGTAATCTTGTGGTGTCGGCGCGGTTCGGCGCACTCCTCTTCGATCACTTCGGTGGTTGTGTTGGCTGTGCGCGGGCTGGTCGCCGGTGTCCTTCTCTCTTTCCGGGTTGTCTGGGTCGGTGG
>NZ_JABBXA010000033.1 GCF_014161445.1 Microbispora sp. H13382 | reverse complement strand
GAGGTCCTTCTCGACGGGCAGGCGGTCACCGGGCCGCAGGACCCCGTCGAGGATCATCCGCTTGATGCTGTCTACTACGTCGTCTGTGCGTGACATGGCAGTGGGTGTCCTCGGTCCCGGCCGGAGCGGAGGATCCACCCGTCACCACGGGCAGCCACGGAGCCGATGGGGCCTCCCCGCGCGCCGCCGCCCGTGGGCATAGGGAAGTGGTGCTGCTCTACGGATACAGGACGCGACCTCGTACCGCTACTCGGCGGCCTGTCTTCCTTCCCGGTGCCGTCCCACGCGGGCCTGCTATCCGGTGGCGCGGTACGGGACACCCGCACCGCGCCACCGTACCTGCGCGGCGGCGTCGGCCGCCTGCATCGGGCTACGGGCTCGTGCAGGTGACGCCGGTGGGGGCGGTCGAGCCGTTGCCGTTGGCGGTGAAGCCGAAGGTCGTCGAGCCGTTGCCGGTGAGGGTGCCGTTGTAGGGGGCGTTCTTGACGGTGATGGCGCCGCTGGTGCCGGTGTTGGCGCCGTTCCACAGGCTCGTGATGCTCTGGCCGCCGGCCAGGGTCATTTTGACGGTCCAGCCGTTGAGCGGGGTCGGCCCGTCGTTGCTGACGGTGACCTCGCCCTGGAAGCCGCTGCCCCAGTCGTTGATCCGCTTGTACGTCGCCGTGCAGGTGCCCGGCTGCCCGCCCGGCGTCGGCGACGGGCTGGGGGAGACCGGCGGGCTGGGGGACGGTGTGGGGGACTGCGGCGGTGTGGGGCTGGGGGAGGGGGTCGTGTCGCCGCTGACCCGGTAGACGACGGTGCCGTGTGCGGGCACGCTGGCCGAGATGGTGCCGTTGGTGCCGCTGAGGGTGTTGGTCCATGCGTCACGCAGGATGAACGAGCCGCCGGACATCCCGATCGCGGACGCGGTGGTGCTGATCGTGGTGGTGCTACCACCCTGGTTGAACAGGGCGACCGCGACGTCGCCGTTGCCGAGCCGCTTGGCCAGCACGCGGCGGGTGCCGTCGTTGCTGATCTGGCGCGCCTGCAGTCCGAGCGAGTCCTGGTTGATGGCGATCAGGTTCGCGTTCTTCAGGATGGTCTGGGTGGGCGCGTCCATGGCGCGGATGTCGTTGCCGAGGATCAGGGGGGAGGCCATCATCGCCCACAGAGCGAAGTGGCTGCGCATCTCGGTGTCGGTCATGCCGCCCCGGCCGACCTCCATCATGTCGGGGTCGTTGAAGGCTCCCGGTCTGGCGTAGGAGGCGAGCGGGACGGTGACGTTGACGATGTTCTGGATGCCCATCGGGTAGCCGTTGGTCTGACCGGTGTCCCACTTGTTGGTGATGTCCTCGGTCGTGCGCCACATGTTGGCGACGTCGCCCCAGTCGCGTTGCGGGCCCGTCTTCGCGTGGATGCTGTTGGAGTTGATGCTGTAGACGATCGGGCGTCCCGTCGCCGCCAGCGCGTCGCGCATCTTGGCGAATGTGCGGACCTGGTCGTCGATGGTGCCGCTGGGGGAGCACCAGTCGTATTTGAGGTAGTCGACGCCCCAGGCGGCGAACTGCCGGGCGTCCTGGGCTTCGTGCCCCTGGGCGCCGGTCGCGCCGGGGTAGCTGGAGAAGTACTGCGCGCAGGTCTTGTCCAGCGGCGCCTGGTAGATGCCGAACTTCAGGCCTTTGGCGTGGAGGTAGTCGCCGAGGGCCTTCATTCCGCTGGGGAAGCGTGAGGCGTTGGCCTGCAGGTTGCCCGCGGAGTCGCGGGTGGAGTTCATCCAGCAGTCGTCGACCACGACGTACTGGTAGCCCAGGTCGCGCAGGCCGGAGTTGACGATCGCGTCGGCCATCTGCTTGATGAGCGTCTCGGATATGTTGCAGCCGAAGGTGTTCCAGCTGTTCCAGCCCATGGGAGGCGTGCGGGCCACCCCGTTGTCCAGGGCGGTGGCCTGGCCCTGCAGGGCGATCGGGACAGCGATGAGAACGCCGGCGGCGAGTAGAGCTCCCACCTTGCGCACGGACCCTCCTTCAGGTGAGTCGGATGGGGAGGCATGAAGATCAGGGGCTACTGCAAACAACGGACGGGGTCACCGCGCTGCCGTTGGCGGTGAGACCGGAGGCGGTGGACGAGCCGGTGATGGGGGTTTACCGGTAGGTGATGCCGGAGGCCGAGTAGAGGCAGTTGACGCCGTCGGCGCCGGTGCCGGTCTTGGTGGGTTCGCCGCTGGTCACGCCCTTGTACTTCTCGCAGATGACGACTTTCTTGGTGGGGTCGTTGACGATGGTGATCTGGGAGAAGCTGGCTGTGTCGCCGTAGTTGGTGTTGATGCCGGCCAGGACTTTGCCGGGTGTGGTCGCGGTGACGTTCTGAATGACGACGTTGCGTTTGTACTGGGTGGAGCAGTTGCCGCAGGAGCGGTAGAGCTTGCCGAAGTCCTGCACCTGGAAGTTCTTGATGGTCATGGTGCCGGGGCCGTTGTGCTGGAAGACCTTGTCGCTGGCCGATCGGGCGCCGCCGCCGTCGATGGTCATCGTCTGGGTGGAGGAGGTGCCTTTGAATGTGGCGGCGTCTTCGCCGACGTCCTCCCACCAGACGTTCTGCAGGGTGCAGGTGCCGGTGCAGTGGACGCCGTCGGCGGCGGGCGCGCCGATGATCACGTTTTTGAGTACGGCGCCGTTGGCGAGTTTGAAGACGGGGGGCTGGCTTTCGCTTTGGCTGCCGCTGCCCAGGGCGCCGGTGCCGTAGTAGCGCTTCATGCCGCCGTCGAATGTGCCCGAGACGTTGATCGTGGCGCCGACGGCCTGCTGGCCGTTCGGGGAGGGCCAGGCGGCCAGGCGCGCGAGCGCCGGGACCGTGTGCGGGGCGGTGTGCGGGAGGAGGGCCGCGGACGCGCCGCCGGCCGGACCGGCCGCGAGCATCATCCCGGCCGCCGAGGCGGCCACGAACCCAACGCGAAATCGTGCGAATGTGCTCATACACGCTCCAGGGAGAGACACGGCGACGATTTGTCGCGGGGGAGTGCCGACTGCGGAGGACACAGGCTGGCTGACGATTCCATCCGTCTTCAGTGAGCAGGAGCCGGGGCCGGCGAGGTGGCGGCCCGACGCGTCACCGGCCGCGGCGGCCCCTCCCTCGTCGGAGGGGCCCCGCCTGTCCCTTCGCCGGTCGGGCTCCGGGGGTGGTCACGTGCCGGTCAGACCACGGTGCAGGGGACGCCGTTGAGGGTGAAGGCGGTCGGTTTGGCGGTGTTGCCGGTGTGGGTGGCCTGGAAGCCGATGTCGACGGTGGCCCCGGGGGCGAGCGTGCCGTTGTAGCTGACGTTGCGGGCGCTCACCTGGCCGCTGGAGGGTGAGTAGGTGGCGTTCCAGCCCGAGGTGATGGACTGGCCCGAGGGGAGGGTGAAGGCCAGCGTCCAGCCGTTGATCGTCGAGGTCCCGTTGTTGGTGATGCTGATGCCGGCGGTGAAGCCTTCGCTCCATGTGTTCATCGTGTAGGCGACCCGGAACTGCCCCGTTCCGGTGCCGCCGCTGGGTGACGCGCTGGGCGAGGGGCTCGGCGACACGATGGGCGACACGATGGGCGATGGACTGGGCGACTGGCCGCCGCTCAGGCTGGTCACGAAGGTCGTCATGCTGCGAGCGGGAAGCGTGACGGTGAGGGAGCCGTTCGACATGGTGGTCGCCGCCTGGGGCGCGACGTTCCTGCTCCCGTCGGTCACCCAGGACGAGACGCCGGCCGAGGCGGCGTTCGCCACGGTGAACTGCTGGCTCACCGCGGAGGTGTTCTTGTTGATGGCGACGATGACGACGGTGTCGCCGTTCCGGTACGCCGAGACGTAGACGTTCGTCGCCGGGTTCGCCGTCGCGTCGATCCGCACATATCCCGGGCGGACGAACCTGGCGAACTGCGCCATGATGGCGCCGCGCTTGCTGAGCTGGCCGTCCTCCCGCATGGGGCCGTAGCTGCGCCGGATGTACCACCAGACGTACGCCTGGAACTCGGCCTCCACCATGGCGCGGTGCATGTGCTCGCCCACGTCGAGCGCCTGGGGCCAGGTGTCCGCCGAGTCGGTGCTGTTGGGGTAGTACACCTCCGTCATCCAGAGTTCCTTGCCCGCGCCCTTCTGCTTGAAGAGGGGGTAGGGGAAGTTGGAGTACGACGTGCCGTAGAGATGCGCCCCGATGATGTCGGTGTTGGCGAGTGCCGTGGAGTCGTTGAGGATCGGGTCCGACATGTTCTTGAGGTACTGGAAGGACTCGGGCGCCATGACCCTGGTGTTGATCGAGCCGGCGTTCTCCCGCAGGAACTTGACCATCTCGGTGGGGGTCCACCACGTCCAGTCGTGCGCGTAGTCGGGCTCGTTCTGCACGGATATGGCGTACAGGTTCACCCCGTTGTTCTTCATGTACGTGCTGAAGGAGTTCAGATGCTGGGCGTATGCGGCGTACTGGTCGTACCTGAGCCGTTTCGCGTTGGTCTGACCTGAGCGGTTGAAGGTCTCGATCATGCTGGCGGGGGGGTTCCACGGCGACGCGAAAACGGTCACGCCGAGCTCGGCCGCCCGCTTCGCCGTCGCCAGGTCACGGCCGAAGTCCGCCTGGCTCTCGCCGACGGGGATCCGCAGAATGGAGAACCCGAGCCTGCCCTCGCCGGTGCCGAACGCCGTCTCCCGCTGGGCGGCTGTCAGGTCGCCGGCCCAGGCCGCGTGGGTCATGCCGCCGAAGCCCTTGATCGTCTGCCGCTGCGCCGACGGATTGATGGTCGCGGTGGCGGCCGCGGCCTCCGTGGCCCCCAGGACCGACGTCGCGGCCGTGAGAACCGGCAGGGCACCCATCGTCGCCAGGACGGATCTCCGGCTCAGCATCCTTCGCTCGCCGCTGACGGGCTCATTCCGACCCTGCGTCATGACTCCTCCTGTTTAGCTGTTGGTGCCGATCGTGGTGGTGCCGCCGCCCTGATCGAAGAGGGCGGCCGCGACATCGCCGTCGCTGAGCCTCCCGGCGGCCGCCGGGGTTCCGTCGTTGCTCGCCGACCCCGTGCGGGAGGAGTACGCGCGAACCGACGCCGGGAGTCCGGCGACGCCAGGCCGGTCACATCGGGCACGGGTCTCGACGTCACTTGCGCGAACGCTATTAGGAAAATTTCGTGAGTCAACCTCCTCAAATTTCGTCGGCAGCCGCCCGGATACCAGGTCCGACGTCGCCGTTCAACCGCTCCCGCGGCTGACGGGGTGGTGACGGAAAGCGCATCCGACCAGCTGAGGAGGGAGAGGCGGCACCCGTCCCGTACCGGTGACAGGGGGTGCGAAAGGATAAGAAATCCCGTCAGTGACGAAGTCACAAGCATGGGGTCCTAGTGAAATTTTCAGGCGGCGTGCGGCCCGGCCGGGCCGCTGTCCGAGTATGCGAACGGTGTGCCACTGCCTGATAGATATCCCGAAAGTGCCGTCTATCCTTTTTGGCTGCTACTTTCTGTGGCGTCGCGCGGCCGGCCACTGTTCGCCGGCGCTGCGGCCGGGGTTGACGTTCGCGGTCGATTGCGCCCGAGTCACGTAGACTCCCCGCATGTTGGGGGGAGGCCGGTTGCAGGGGCGTCGAGGACTGCGGCGCGGTGACCTCACCGTCGCCGCGATCGCCCAGCTCGCCGGGGTCTCACCGCCGACGGTGTCGAAGGTGCTCCACGGCCGGGCCGGGGTGGGGGAGAGCACCCGTAAGCGGGTGGAGGCGCTCCTGCGTGAGCACGGGTACCGCAGGCCGGTCCCCGCCGGGTCGGCACGCGGCCTCGAAGTGGTGTTCAGCAACATGCTGGGCTCCATCGCGATCGAAATCATGCGGGGCGTCGAGCAGGTCGCGGCCACCCGTCAGCTGGGCGTCGGCTTCACCGACGTGCGCTCGCTCGTGACGGCGGGCCTGCCCTGGGTGGAGCCGCTGTTGCTGCGGCAGCCGGTGGGAGTGATCGCCGTCGTCTCCGAAGTCACCACCGAGCACCGCGAGCTGTTCGAGGCGAGCGGTGTGCCTCTCGTGGCGCTGGACCCGACGGGGGACGTGCACCCCACGCCGTCGGTGGGGTCGACCAGCTGGAGTGGTGCTCTCGCGGCCACGCGGCACCTGCTGGAGCTGGGGCACCGGCGTATCGGCCTGATCACGGGGCCGGCCGGATTCCTGGCCACGCGGGCGCGGCTGGACGGGTTCCGGGCCGCTCTGGACACCGCCGGCGTCCCGTTCGACGAGCGTCTCATGCGCAGCGGGCCGTTCCTGTTCGAGCACGGCCGGGATCTCGGATCGCAGCTGCTGACCCTGCCCGACCCGCCGACGGCCGTCGTGTGCGGTAACGACCTGCAGGCGTTCGGCGTCTACGAGGCCGCTCGGCTCCTCGGCCTGCGCATTCCCGACGACCTCAGCGTGGTCGGGTTCGACGACATCGAGCACTGCGAGTGGGTCGCACCGGCGTTGACCACCGTACGCCAGCCGTTCCTCGAGATAGGCGCCACCGCCGCGCGCATCGCGCTGGCGCTCGCCGACGGGGACAGGCCGTCCCGGCCACCTGTCGAGCTCGGCGCCGCCCTCGTGGTCCGCGACAGCACGGCCCCGCCGAGATCGGCCTGAGCGCGGTCGTCGCGGGCTCATCCTTGTTCTCCGGGTGGCCGCCCGGAGCGGCGGGGATGAGGGGACGGCGCCTCTCCGCCACCGAGGGCCGGTCGCGGAGAGGCGTGGAGAGGCGTGGAGAGGCGTGGAGAGGCGTGGAGAGGCGTGGAGAGGCGCGGAGATGAGCCGGCCTTCTACGGGCTGCCTGCCGTCAGACGTTCGTGATGGTCCACTGGTTGTTGGTGTTGTTGTTCGGCGCCCACATGCCCACGGTGGAGCCGGCGGAGCTGTTGCCCATGCCGTCGAGGGCCGTACCGGTGCCGCGGTTGATGATCTGGTAGCGGCCGTTGCCCACGTTGTTGAGGCGCCACTGCTGATTGTTGCCGCCGTTCCAGGCCGACTGCCTGGCGTTGGCGCCGTTGGCGGTGTTGCCCCAGCTGTCGGCGACCATGCCGTTGGTGCGGTTGACGATGCGGTACCACCCACCGCCCAGGTCGACGAGCTGCCACTGCAGGTTGGTGCTGCCGTCCCAGTTCCACTGCTTGAGGTTCGACCCCGACGCCACGTTGCCGCCGCTGTCCAGCACTAGGCCGGTGGTGACGTTGGTGATCCGCACGTAGGTCGACGGTGTGGAGCCGCCGCCGGACCCGGTCAGGCGGTAGGTGCGCCCTGCCTGGCCGGGCAGCGCGATGACGTCGGCCTCGGGTTTGGTGACGGTGACGGCGCCGCCGGTCTCGGCATCGACCACCTGGTAGGTGCCGGTGAAGATCCGGCTGCGCACGTTGACCGTGCCGGCGCGGTCGAACTTGACGAGGATCTCGGTGTTCCCGCCGGAGTTCCACGTCGCGTCCACGGTGTAGCCACCACGCCCCCGCAGGCCCTGCACCTTCCCGCTCGGCCAGGCCGACGGCACCGCGGGCAGCACGTGCAGTTCGCCGTTGTGGCTCTGCAGCAGCATCTCGGCGATGCCGGACGTGGCGCCGAAGTTGCCGTCGATCTGGAACGGCGGGTGCAGGTCGAACATGTTCGGCGCGAGCCGGTCCGTCCTCACCAGCAGGCCGATGAGGCTGCGCGCCTTGTCGCCTTCCTCCATCCGCGCCCAGTAGTTGATCTTCCAGGCGAGCGACCAGCCGGTACCGTCGTCACCGCGCAGTTCGAGGGTCCGCCGCGCGGCGGTGTACAGGGAGGGTGTGCCGCGCTTGGTGATCTGGTTGCTGGGGTGCAGGCCGTACAGATGCGAGACGTGCCGGTGGTTCGGCTCGGTCTCGACCCAGTCGTACAGCCACTCCTGGATGTTGCCGCGCGAACCGACCTTCATCGGCGGGAGCCGGTCCCGGGCGGCCAGGACCTGCGTCCGGAAGCTCGCGTCGGTGCCGAGGACCTCGCTGGCCTTGGCGCAGCCGTTGAACAGGTCACGCAGGATCTGGTTGTCCATCGTCGGGCCGGCGCACACGCTGACACCGGAGTGATGGGTGAGCTCCGGGGAGTTCGACGGGTTCGTGACCAGATAGCCCAGGCTCGGCTCCTGCACGAGGGTCTCCAGGAAGAACTGCGCCGCGCCCTTCATCGCGGGGTAGTACTGCCGGAGGAACTCGACGTCGCCGGTGAACAGGTAGTGTTCCCAGATCATGGTGGCCAGCCACGCGCCGCCGGTCTGCCACATGCCCCAGGTCGCGCCGTCGACGACCGAGCTGCCCCGCCACCCGTCGGTGTTGTGGTGGGTCACCCAGCCGCCGGCGTTGTACTGCACCCGGGCGGTGCGGGCGCCGGTGACCGTGAGGTCGTTGATCATCCGGAACACCGGCTCGTAGCACTCCGACAGGTTCGTGGTGTCGGCGGGCCAGTAGTTCATCGGCAGGTTCGCGTTGAGGGTGTACTTGGAATCCCACGACGGGGACAGGGAGTCGTTCCAGATGCCCTGCAGGTTGGCCGGCTGGGTGCCCGGACGCGAGGACGAGATCAGCAGGTAGCGGCCGAACTGGAACAGCAGCACGGACAACTGCGGGTCGTTGGTGTTGGCGTGCTGCGCGATCCGGACGTCGGTCGGCTGGTCGGCCGCCGCCGTGCGCCCGAGGTCGAGCGTCGTGCGCCCGAACAGCCGCTGGTAGTCGGCGACGTGCCTGGAGCGCAGGTCGTCGTAGGTCCTGTCGTCGGCGGCGTCGAGGTACCGCCGCGCGATGCCCTGGTAGTCGCCGCTGACGTCCTTGTAGTTCACGTAGCTGGAGCCGATGGAGATCAGCACCGTCACGCTGTTGGCGCCCCTCACCTGCAGGGTGCCGCCGGAGCTGCTGACGGTGCCGCCGTCGGCGACGGCCCGGGCCAGCGCGAGGAACCTCACCTTGCCGGACAGGCCCCGCTGGTCGCCGGAGACGCCGTCGAGCGCCACCGTCGTGCCGTCCGGGCTGGAGCGCGTGGTCCGTTGAGGGCTGTCGAACGTCGCGGAGAACGTGATCGAGCCGGCCCTGTCGGCGGTCAGGCGAATGGCGATGACCTGGTCGGGCGCGCTCGCGAGCACCTCGCGCTTGTACCGCACGCCGTTCTGCAGGTACGACACCGTCGTGGTGGCCGTGGTCAGGTCCAGGAACCGGGTGTACTCGGAAACCCCGCTGTTGCTGCCGAAGGCGAGCCGCAGATTGCCGACGGTCTGGTACGCCAGCTGGGCCGAGGGGTTGCCCAGCATGTTCTGGTCGATCAGGCTCTGGGCCTGGCTCCACTGGTTCTGGAAGACCAGCTGCCGGATCTGCCCCAGGGCCCCCGCGCCCCTCGTGTTGCTCTGGTCGTACGGCCCGCCGGCCCAGATCGTGTCCTCGTTGAGCTGCAACCGCTCGGTGTCGACGTTGCCGAACACCATGGCGCCGAGGCGCCCGTTGCCGATGGGAAGCGCACGCAGCCATTCCGTGCCGGCACTCCCGTCGTACCACAGCGCCAGATCGTTCGCGGCGCGTACTTCCGGGGGCGGCGCCGACGCGGCCCGCGCGGCAGCCGTCCATTGCAGCGGCAGGAGCGCGGCTCCGGTTCCCACCGCGCCGAGCTTGAGCATTTGCCTTCGCGATAACTCAGACAATTCGGTCCTCCAAGTCCGAGGAAGGCGCGGACGTTTCGAATCGTTTCGACCGCAACCTCGGGTGTCGACGAGACACGGCGGGTGTTCGCTGCGGCTGGATCAAGAGGCTCCGCGCAAGGCTACGAACATGTGATCAATCCAGTCAATGGGTATGCCGGACTCGCCGAAATCCGCGCATACCGGTGCCGAGGCCGAACGAGAGATGGGATCTCTGTACGCCTGCTCATCCCGTCGTCATCGTCGAATGCTGGCTGGTCCTAGCCTCGGGAAGCGGAGCCGGCCGCGTTCTCGGTCAGCCGTCGTGCGACGTGGGTGTCGCCGTGAGCCGCGGGGCCGCCATGAATCTTTCACGGCGACCGCGAGCCGCGCCGTACGAGCGCCGCGGCGCCCCGCCGGGCGACCTGGCCGCCGTGCCCGCGCGGGCCGCGTCCGCCCTCGTCCGGTCCGGGTGAGGTGCGGGGTCGGTCATCGGGGGTTCTCGTAGGTGTGTGGGCCGGTGAGGCTCTCCTCGACGCCGAGGACGTGCAGGGCGGCGTGGAGCCGGGCGCGGTCGGGATCGCGTGCCAGCAGGGCGCGGTGGACGGCGCGGTGTTCGCGGAGGGTCCGGTGGATGGCCTCGGGGTCGCTCATGCCGCGCCAGACGCGGGCGCGTACGGTCCGGCCGGACATGTTGTGGATGACCGCGGCCAGGACGGCGTTGCCGCAGTGGGAGGTGATGAGGGCGTGGAAGTCCTGGTCGAGGGCGACGAGTTTCTCGTGGTCGATCGTGGTGTGCGCGGCGATCGTCTCGGCGTGGTCGAGCAGGTCGCCCAGGTGGGTCAGGTCGGTGTCGGGGATGCGGGTGGCCGCCAGCGCCGTGGCCTCCGCCTCGAGGATCCTGCGGACGTGCAGGAACTGCCCGGCGCCGGCGTCCAGGTGGATGTCGGCGACGAAGCTCATCCCGTCGAGGAGAAGGCCGGGGGAGAGGCTGGTGACGTAGGTGCCGTCGCCCTGGCGCGTCTGCAGGACCCGCATCGCGACCAGCGCGCGTACGGCCTCACGCAGGGTGTTGCGGGCGACGCCGAGCTGTTCGGCGAGGTCCTTTTCCACGGGCAGTTTCTGCCCGGGTCGCAAGCGGCCATCGATGATCATCTGTTTGATCGTGTCGATCGCGGTCTCGATGACGCCCACGTCAGCCTCCCCAACGGTGGCCATCAGGGTAGCGGTAGGTCTGGATCGTGCCAGGGTGCGTCCGGGCGCTGTAGCCGGGCCGGCGGGGCGGCGAGTAGCGGCCGCGGTGGATTGGAGCAGCGGATCCCGGGGGAAACGGCGACGCGGGTCTGCCACCTGGGGTGACAGACCCGCGCCGGTCCCTGCCCCGAGGACGCCCCTGACAGAAGAAGGGCGTGGCCCCGGTGCTTGTGGTCGATGCGTCTCAGACGCGGGTCCACTTCTGGTTGGCGCCGCCGGTGCAGGACCAGATCTGGACCCTGGTGCCGTTGGCGGTGCCGTTCCCGGACACGTCCAGGCACTTGTTCGCGCCGACGGCGGTGATGCTGCCGTCGGAGTTGAAGCGCCACTTCTGGTTGTTCTGGCCGTTGCAGTCCCAGATGATCACCGCGCTGCCGTCGGCGGTGCCGCCGCCGTTGACGTCCAGGCACTTGTTGCCGTACACGCGCAGCTCACTGGCGCTGGTGGAGGTCCACTTCTGGTTGTTCTGGCCGTTGCAGTCCCAGATCAGCACCGTCGCGCCGTTGGCCTGGGAAGCGCCGTTGACGTCCAGGCACCGGCCCGACGCCACACCCCTGAGCGCGCTCGTGCTCCCCGGGGACGACGGAGAGGACGACGGAGAGGCCGAGGGTGACGGGGACGGCGACGGGGTGCCGCCGCTGCCGAACTGCGTGAAGAAGCTCCACACCACGGGCCTGGTCCAGGAGTTCTCGCCAGGTTCGAAGTCGCCGGACTTGCCGTCCACGGGACCGGGGGTGTGGCCCGCGTCGAACGCCGCCCACGCGACCGGATACCCGGCCCTGCAGCCCGAGTAGTAGGTGACGATGTGCGTCAGGCTGCCCTGCGCCGGCTCCGGTGGGTTCTGAGCCGTGCAGCCGTTGTTCCTGACGAACCTGTCACGCAGCGAGCGGCCCGCGGAGATGTTGAGGACCGGGTCCCTGAGGCCGTGCAACCCGATGTAGGCGACGGGCTCGGTGCCCCCGCTGCACCCGCTGAGCTGCCCGCCGGAGTAGACCGCCACCGCGCGGAAGACCGACGCCCGGGCACACGCGAGCGCGTAGCTCATGCCACCGCCGTAGCTGAAGCCCATGGCGAAGCGCTGAGAGGTGTCGACACAGAGGTCCCCCTCGATCCGCCGGATCATGTCGTCGACGAAGGTGATGTCCTCGCCGCCGGAATTGGCCCAGCCGTTGTTGAAGCCCTGGGGCGCGACGAAGATGGTGCTGTTGTTCGACAACGCCCTGAGCCCGTAGTAGGACCAGGGGTATCCACTGGTTCCGCCCGAGTCGACGTCATTGGCGGTGCCGCCGTTCCAGTGGAATCCGAAGATCAAGCGATAAGGGGTGTTGTTGTTGTAGTTGTCAGGAATTCTCAGGATGTAGCTGCGATTCTTCCCGCTGGTCGTGATCGACTGCGTACCGCTTCTCAGCGTCGGAGTCTTGCCGCATCCCGCGGTGGCCGCGAGGGCGCTCTTCGCGGTGGCGGATTTGACGGCACTGTCGCCCAGCGCGGCCTGCGCCGTGGACAGGAGGAGCAGTGCCGTGGTCGCGATGACGGTGAAGAGGGATCTGTGCCCCGGCATCACGCAAGCTCCTTTCTCATGGAGACATACGTAAATGAGGTAGCCGTTCGTTCCGGCGTTTTCCTGAGGTGAGAGGGCCCGGCCGGACCGGCGTGTCCGGTCTCTGGCCCGGCGAATTCCGGTCCGCCGTCGCCGGCGTCCCGTGCGCGATCGGATCGCCGGTCCACGCGTGTGCCGGCCGGTCGAAGCATCCGGTGTTAGCGCTCACCCAACGCCCCGATCGGATTTCCTTTCTTCCGGACGGCGGGGACGGAGGCGATGGTGCAGCGGAGCAAATATGACCGTGACCGGACCTGTCAAGGCTCGGACTGCCAGGCGTCACGGGGTTCCCGCCCCGGACGACCGGCCGCTCCCGCGTCTGGCCAGGGGAAGCGGCCGTGGTCGCCGCCGACGGGCCGCGCTGAAACTTTCACTCCCCCGGGGTCGAATCGTTTGCGAGGACGTGAACTCCGGCGTCAGCGCCGCAGCCGTACGGGGTCGGCGGGTCCGCTGCGGCGGACGACCCAGGCCTCGGTGATGTGGTTGAACATCGCCTCGGCGGCGCCGTCGGGATCGTGGGCGGCGATGCGTTCGTAGATGCGGCGGTGACCGAGGTTCGACGCCACGCACAGGGCCCGCTCGGTCCGGCCCGTGTACCGGGCGGTGTGGATGACCTGCTTCTCCAGCGCCCGTACGACGCCGCGGGCGATGCGGTTCCCGGACGCCTGCATGATCGTGTCGTGGAAGGCGCGGTCGCTGTCCGCGTAGGTGACGTGGTCGTCCACGAGCTCGTCCATCCGGTCCACCAGCGCGCGCAACCGCTCGATCGTGTCCGGCCCGGCCAGGCGGGCGGCGACGTTCGCCATGTCGGACTCCAGCACGCGCCGTGTGACGACGACGTCGTCGAGTATCGCCAGGGTCTCGTCCTCGGCGATGGTCGCGGCGAGGACGAGCTCGTCGAGCATGTCCCACATCGCCGGGGGCGTCACCATGGTGCCGGCGCCCTGGCGGACCTGCACGAGCCCCTTCTCCTGCAGGACTTTCACGGCCTCGCGGACGACCGTGCGGCTCACGGAGAACGCCTCGCACAGCGCGGGCTCGGGAGGCAGCGGCGTTCCCGGCGGGTGCACGCCGCGGACGATGCGTTCCACCAGCTCGGCCGTCACCGCCCGGGCGAGGCTGGCCGGGCGCCGTACCCACGCGGGGGATGCCGGCACGCCCCCGGCGGTGTCCTGCGATGCCGTCATATCCCCCTCCGTGTGGCCCAACGAACAGCGCCACCGCGCCAGTATAGGTGACCACTATTGACGTAATACGTCATACGAGTTACGTTTCGCCAGATCGGCCGGGCAGGTCGGCCGCTCCTGAAAGCGAGCAGCGATGAGACAGCAGCGGTGGTGGGCGGTCCTGATGGTCGCGGGACTGGCCGTGACCGGCTGTGGGAGCGCGGCGAGAACGGAGTCTCCGTCCGGAGAGTCGCCGCAGAAGCAGCAGCAGAAGCTCGTGGTCTGGGACTGGAAGTCCAGTGAACCGGCGGCCGCGACCTATATCGAGAAGGCGAAGGCCGACTTCGCCGCGCGGCATCCCGGCGTCACGGTGGAGTTCGTGGCCCAGCCGTTCGACCAGTACTACACCCTGCTCGGCACGGCGATCCAGTCCGGCAAGGGGCCCGACGTCATGCTCTTCAACGGCGGCGGGCAGATCCGCGACCGGACCGACGCGCTCCTGCCGCTGGACCAGTACGTGGCCGAGGACAAGAGCCGGCTGGCGGGCTGGGAGGCGTTCGGCAAGGACGGCAAGATCTACGCCGCGCCGGTGACCCTGCAGGGACACCCCATCTACTACAACAAGGCGCTCTACGAGAAGGCCGGACTCGACCCGGCGAAACCGCCCGCGACCTGGGACGAGCTCCTCGACTCCTGCGCGGCCATCAAGAAGGCGACCGGGGCCACGTGCTTCGCGCTGGGCAACAAGGAAGGCGCCGGAATCCAGTTCTGGATGTCGGGCCTCGGATCCGGCATCCTGACGCCTCAGGAGTACGACGACTGGATCGCCGGGAAGCGCGACTGGTCCTCACCGCACGTACGGCGGATCTTCGAGCTGTGGAAGGAGGCCCAGGACAAGGGGCTGAACAACAAGGGCGCCAATTCCACGGCGATGTTCACCGACATCTTCACGGTCTTCGAGACCGGCAAGGCCGCGCACATCATCGGGCTGATGTCGGACATCGGACACTGGAAGGACTTCTCCGAGTTCCTGCCGCCCGACAAGCTCGGCGTCATGCAGGCCCCGGTCGCCTCGGAAGGGGCCACCCCGAGCCTGCCGTACGACGGCGGCATCGGCTACGCGGTCGCGAAGTGGACGAAGGACCCGCAACTGGCCGCCGACCTGGTGCGATCCCTGACCTCGACCGAGGCGCTGACCGCGTTCTACGCCAAGGCCGGCGCGATCGCGTCCGACACGACCATCGACGTCTCCCAGGCCGGTCCGGCCGTCGGCGGGATCGTGCAGGAGATCAAGACCGGCAAGCCCGCCCTGCACGTCGCGCTGTCCTCCAAGACCCTGGACCTGATGGGAAGACTGTCCCAGCAGCTCCTGAGCGGGTCGGCCACGGTGGACGAGGTCGTGGAGCAGCTGGCCGCCTCCGACCGGGCGGGCTGATCGCGTGCCGGTCAAAGGTTCGCCGCCGTCGGTGCGCCCGGCCGGCTCCGGGCGCACCGACGCGGCGACGACGGAGCGGCGGGGGCGCCGCGGGAACGCCCGCACGCCCACCCGCGGGGCGCTCGCCGAGCGCCTCGCGCCCTACGTCCTGGTGGCCCCGGCCGTACTGATCATCGTGGTGCTGCGGCTGTGGCCGCTCGTCCTTGGCGTCAACTTCTCCTTCACCGGTGACGGCGAGCTCAACGGGACCCCCGTAGGCCTGGGCAACTACCTGGAGCTGGCCGACGACCCGTTGTTCCGCACCGCGCTGGGCAACGTCGGGCTGCTGGTGCTGCTGCTTCCCGTGGCGGTGGCGATCCCGGGCCTGCTCGCGACCTTCATCTATCTGCGCGTGCCGGGCAACCGGGTCTACCGCAGCGTGTACTTCTTCCCTGCCGTGCTCTCGCCGGTGATCGTCGGGGCGATCTTCAACCTCATGCTGGGGTACGACGGCCCGGTGAACGCCGCTCTCGGGGCGATCGGCCTGGGACCGGTCGATTGGCTCGGCGATCCGGACATCGCCATGTTCACGGTGGTCGGCGTGCACATATGGGCGACCTTCGGGATGTCGCTGGTCGTGTTCCTCGCCGGATTCAGCACTCTTGACGCCTCGCTGCTGGACGCCGCCCGGGTGGACGGCGCGTCGCTCGGCCGCGTCATCTGGCACGTGATCATCCCGAGCCTGACGCGCACCATCCAGTTCGTCTTCGTGACCACGATGATCGGGATGCTGACGTCCATGTTCGGCCTGCTCTTCGTCATGACCAGCGGGGGCCCGGAAGGGTCGACCTACCTGCCGGAGTACTACATCTGGCACGAGCAGGGGCAGATGAACCGGCCGGCGCTCGCCTCGGCCGCGTCGACGGTTCTCTTCGTCGTCATGCTCGTGGTGGGGCTCCTGCAGATCAGCCTGCTCCGCCGCGCGGGGAGGCAGGACTGATGCGCGGTATGCGCCTGGCCAGGTGGGCGGCCGCCGTTCCGATGGCCGCCCTCGCGCTGGCGACGATCTATCCCCTCGTGTTCACCGCCAACGTCGCGATGAAGACCCGCCGCGACTACGTCCTCGACCGGTTCTCCCCGGCGGGCTCCCCGCGCTGGGACAACATCGCCGAGGCGTGGGCCGGCGCCGGGATGGCGCGGTACTTCGCCAACTCGTTCATCGTGGTGACCTTGTCGGTGCTCCTTCTTCTGCTGCTGGGGTCGATGGCGGGCTTCGCGCTGAGCCGGCTGCGGTTCCGCGGCTCGACCGTCATCTTCCTGGGGTGTCTCGCGGGGCTGTTCGTCCCCTTCCAGGTGATCATGGTGCCGCTCACCAGGGTCATGGCGGACAGCGGGCTCGTCGACACCTATCCGGGACTGATCCTGGCCTACGTCGCGCAGTTCCTCCCGTTCACCGTCTTCCTGATGACGAGCCACTACAGGACCGTTCCGGCGGAGATCGTCGACGCGGCCAGGATCGACGGGAACACGGTGTACGGGGTCTACCGGCGGATCATGCTCCCGCTGGGCGTTCCCGCGCTGCTGTCCGTCGGCATCCTCGACACCCTGTTCTGCTGGAACGACGTGCTCATCTCCCTGCTGATGATGCCGTCGCCGGAGCATCGCACCCTCATGATCGGGGTCAACTCGCTGCGTGGACAGTACTCGGACGACATCCCCACCTTCGCCTCGGGAGTCCTGATCGCCGCGGTACCCGTACTGATGATCTATCTGTTTCTGCAGCGGCGGATCGCCGACGGCGTCACCGCAGGTTCCACGAAGGGCTGACATGAGGATCACGGGGTATCGGACCACGACGACGGTCCAGGAATGGGGTCGTCCCGTCGGCGACGCCAACGGCGTCTTCGCCGACGGGGTCGTCTCGGTGCCGATCGTCATGGTGGACACCGACGAGGGGATCACCGGCGTCGGCCTCGGGCCGCACGTGAACATCGACGCCGTGTTCGCCGCGATCGAGGGCGAGGATCCGCGCGGCGTCACGGCGCTCTACGACCGCATGCTGCGGCAGACCTTCAAGGCGGGGCACGCGGGCGCCGTGTTCGGCACGATCGGCGCGCTCGACACCGCCCTGTGGGACATCAAGGCGCAGGCGGCCGGCGAACCGCTCTGGCGTCTGCTGGGCGGACTCGACAGGCGGGTTCCCGCCTACGCCTCCGGCCTGGACATCGGCCTGACCGATGACGAGCTCGTCTCGGCCTACCAGGTCTACGCCCAGCACGGCCTGCGCGCCGCCAAGATCAAGGGCGGCCTCGACATCGAACGCGACCGGCACCGCCTGACCCTGGTACGGGACGTCCTGACCGAGGCCGGGCACGGATCGCGGCCGGGCCTGATGCTCGACGTGAACGAGGCCTGGACGCGCAAGCAGGCGGTCCGGCACGTCTGTGAGCTCGAGCGCACGCTGGATCTCACCTGGATCGAAGAACCGGTCCGGCGGTGGGACGCCGAAGGGCTGTCCGTCGTCGGCCGTGGCGTCCGCGCCTCCGTCGCCACGGGGGAGAACCTCACCGGGCTCGAGCAGTTCCGTCCGCTGCTGGCCGCGGGGGCGGTCGACATCGTCCAGACGGCCGCCGTCTGGGGGGTGTCCCACTTCCTCCGGGTTGCCGCCCTGGCGCACGCCCACGACCTGCCGGTCAGCCCGATCGGCAACACGCCGGTCGGGCTGCTGCACGCCGCGACGTCGGTGCCCAACCACATGGCCAGCGAGTTGCAGGACCTGCACCCGCCGCTCGGCGTGTCGCTCGACCTGTACGTCGAGGACGGCGCCTTCGTCCTCGGAGACGCGCCGGGTCTCGGTATCACGATCGACGAGCGGGCGATCAGTGCGTTCACCCGCCGGCCGGACGCCAGGGCCGCCGACGGCCCCCACATCCGGCCGGAGCACGCCGGTCGGCGGCTGCTTTCCGTGGCCGACCACGGTCACCCCGCACAGCCACACCAGCTCACCCCTCGCACGCGGCCGGCCGACGATGTGTCTCACACCGTCCGGCGCTGACCGTCCCTGCGCACGCAGTGCCGGAAGAAAGGAAGAAACTTGCGTCCGTCACCTGTGCCGCGAAGACGACCACAAGGAAGAACAACGGCCGCGGCGTCCGCCGCCGTACTCATCACCGCCGGAATGTTCGCCGGGCCGGGCGCCGCCCGGGCGGAAGCGGCCGGGGCCGCCGACAGGATCGTGGTGGCGCCCGCCGGAGCCAAGAACGCCGACGACAACGGCCCGGGCAACAGGGGCCGGCCGCTGGCCACCCTCGGGGAGGCACAACGACGGGCCCGTGTCGCGGCGGCCGAGGGGAAGCGCGACGTCACGGTCGAACTCCTGGACGGGACCTACCGGCTGACCTCGCCGCTGCGTTTCGACGCCGCCGACTCCGGCCTGAACGGGCACACCGTCACCTGGACGGCCGCGCGCGGGGCCACGCCCGTGCTGAGCGGTGCCACGCCCGTCACCGGTTGGGAGGTCGACGACGCCGCCACCGGTGTCTACAAGGCCCACGTCGGCACCGGGTTCGACACCCGCCAGCTCTACGTGGACGGGAAACCCGCGCAGCGCGCACGGATCAGCGTGGCACGGTCCGACATCACCCTGACTCCCACCGGCTTCACCATCAGGAACCCGGATCTCGCCTATCTCGCCACGCTTCCCGACCAGAAGCGCATCGACTTCCAGGCGATGCTCTCGTTCACCAACCGGTTCGCGCCGGTGGAGAGCATCTCCGGTTCCACCGTCGTCATGCAGCAGCCGGCCTGGGACAACAACACCTACGGGTACGACGCCATCCAGGCTCCGTTCCGGACGCCGAAGTTCTTCCTGCTCAATTCCAGGAAATTCCTGGATGAGCCCGGCGAGTGGTATCTGGATACCACCGCTGGAACGCTGTACTACAAACCGCTCCCCGGGCAGGACATCTCGCAGGTGCGGGCCGAGCTGCCCCGGCTGGAGTCGCTGGTCCAGGTCGGCGGCACCTACGACGAACCGGCCCGCAACCTCCGGTTCGAGGGCCTGACCTTCACCGGCACCACCTGGCTGCACCCCGGCACCTCCGACGGCTACGCGAACCAGCAGACCGGCGCCTTCATAAGCGGCGTCCAGCCCCATCGGCCGCCGGACGCGTTCACCTCGTGCTCCTCCGGCTGCAAGGGATTCGAGGCGGCCCGTAACAACTGGGCGCAGGCGGCCGCGGCGGTGCAGGTGTCGGCCGCGGAGGACATCGCCTTCGTGGACAGCACCTTCGTGAACCTCGGTTCCGTCGGGCTCGGCATCGGCAACGACGCCAACGCCCACGCCACCGGCGTGGGACTCGGCGCGCACAAGGTGTCGGTCGTGGGGAGCACGTTCACCGCGAGCGCCGGAGGTGGCATCGTGGTCGGCGGCATACGCCCGGACGCGCACCACCCGTCCGATCCCCGCATGGTCAACAGCGACATCCTCCTGCGTGACAACCGCGTCTACGCGACCGCCCTCGAATACCTGGACCAGGACGGGATCTTCGCCAGCTACGTCACCCGGCTGGCCATCGAGCACAACTACGTCTCCGACATGCCGTACACCGGCATCGGCATCGGCTACGGCTGGGGTGCCAACGACCCGGGCGGCAGCCCGGAGTACATCAACCGCGGGCTGTACGACTTCCAGCCGCTCTACGACACGCCGACGACTCTTAGCGACGTCCGCGTGGTGGGCAACCACGTGCGCAAGGTCGTGCAGACCATGTTCGACGCCGGCTGCATCTACACGCTCTCGGCGATACCCCGCAGCACGATCGACGAGAACTACTGCGAGAGCAGCGGACAGCTCGGTCTGTACTTCGACGAGGGTTCCCGGTATCTGAGCGCGAGCCACAACGTGTTCGTCGGCACCGCCGCGCAGTGGGCGCACGCCAACAACCAGAACGGCAACCACACCGGTGACCTCACGCTGATCGGCAACTTCTCCACCAACCCCGCGATCACCGGCCTGGTGAACGGCCAGCGCGGGAACGTCGTCAGGGACAACGTGACCATCAGCGCCGGCAACATTCCCGCCGAGGCCGCCCGGATCGTCTACGAGGCTGGTCCCACCGGGAAGTACCGCGGCGAACCCGACCCGCAGCGCCCCCCGCTCGGCGTCTCTCTGACGGCCGACCCGGCCGGTGTGAGCGCCGGTGGTTCGGCCACCGTCACCGCCACGATCGCGAACGTGAGTGACGGCCGGGCCGCCGACCTGGCCGTCTCGATCACCGTTCCCGAGGGCTGGCAGGCCGAACGCATCGGCAAGCCGGTGAAGCGCGGGCTCGCCGCCGGCGCCTCGGCCACCGAGACGTGGAAGATCACCGCACCCGGCTCGTTCACGACACCGGTCAGCCGTGCGGCGGTCAAGGCGTCGGTGAGCTTCAGCGCCGGCAAGACCGGCTACACGGTGGACAGGTCGCTGACCCTGACCGCGATCAACCCGCTGACCTCCCTGAAGGCCCACGGCTCGGTGCCGAGCCGGTTCGCGGAGGCCGGATCCGAGTACGCCATCCTCACCGAGGGAACCGACATCTGGCAGGACGCCGCCGGGTCCTTCGACGAGTACGGCGTCGTCTACCGGGACGACGCGGCCGGGAGCACGTCGACCGTGACCGCGCGGGTCACCCAGATGGACAACACCAACGCCTGGGCCAAGGCGGGGGTCGTGCTCCGCAACGACGTCACCGGCACGGGCTCGTCGCCCGGGTACGCCGTCATGGTGGTCACGCCGGGCAACGGGGTCGCCTTCCAGTGGGACTCCGACGGCAACGGCTACCTCGACTCGTTCAGCGGGGTCTCGGGAATCAGGGCGCCCGCCTGGGTCCGCCTCGTCCGCTCCGGCGAGCAGGTGAGCGGCTACTACTCCACCAACGGCACCGCCTGGACCAAGGTCGGCCCGACCGCGACCCTGCCCGGCATCGCCGACAGGCAGGACGCGGGACTGATCGCCACGTCCCACGCCGCGGGCGTGACGGGTCAGTTCGGCTTCGCCGACTTCGGCGTGAGCTGATCCGGGCACATCCGAGCCCGGACCATGACCGGGGGCCGGCCGCGGTGGCGGCCGGCCCCTTGGTCATCGGCCGTGCTCCGGGACTGTCCTACTTCCACCGAGTGGCCGGCGTCCGGGTTCGGTGAGGCTCCTGTCCCGGGAGCGGGTCAGCGGTAGCCGGCGGCCACGATCTCGGCCTGGACGGCGTTCTCGGTGGCGTCGGAGGGATAGCCGGCGACCATGGCGCCTTCGTAGAAGGTGCCGGCGCTGAGGTTGGCGCCGCCGTCGGGCTTGCAGCAGTCGCCGCCGCTGCCGAGGATGATCGCGCCCTGCTTCTTCATCGGGCTGTAGCCGCCGGGCAGCGCGCCGTCGTAGAGGGTGTAGAGGGTGCCGGACTGGGCGTTGCTGCCCTTCATGGCGAAGCGGGAGGTGCCGTTGTTCTTCAGCGTGGCGGTGACGAACTTGCTGGTGAAGGCGCGCTGGTTGGGGTTCCAGGATTGGCTGCCGCCGGGATACAGGCCCCATTCGAGGTCGGCCTGGACCCAGGGGCCGCTTCCGGAGCAGCCGCCGAACCAGCACTGCTTGCTGAAGTTGATGGCGTCCATGGCTCCGGCGGCGTCGGCCTTGCGGGTGGTCTCGCTGTTGCCGTAGTCGAAGCAGCAGCCGCTGTTGACGTGGGTGCCGCTGGTGACCATATACATGCCCTCGGGCGCGCTGCCCGTGGGCACGCCGGTCAGGTGACCGTCCCTCCAGTAGCTGTTGCCGGGGTTGATGTAGAGGGAGTAGGCCTTGTTGCCGCCGACGGTGAGGGACTCGGTGGTCGCGACCGCGGGTTTGCTCTGGGGGGATCCGGGAACCACGCTGGAGCCCTGGTACCACAGGTCGTTGCCCCGCCCCGACTGGTCGTACACGACCGTGATGACACAGGTGGTGCCGGCACAGAACGAGTCCTGAGCAGCGGCGTCGGCGACACCGCCCGCGGTCAGGACGGCGATGTTGCGGGTCGTGTTGTCGGAGGAGCGCCTGACCTGGTACAGGTTGCCCGCGTAGGAGCCGTAGAGCGCCCGCGTCGTGCTGTGCGCGGCCACGCACGCTGTGCCGCCCGAGGCGTAGATGTCGCACGGGCGCGCGCCGGGCGGCGGCGGGGTCGGTGACGAGGTCGGCGACGTGGTCGGCGTCTGGCTGGGCTGGGCTCCGGTGGTCCACTGCTGGTTGGTGCCGCCGTGGCAGGTCCAGATGTGCACCTTGCTGCCGTTGGCCGTGCCGTAGTTCGACACGTCCAGGCACTTGTTCGCGCCGACGGCGGTGATGGTGCCGTCGGCGTTGAGGCGCCACTTCTGGTTGTTCTGGCCGTTGCAGTCCCAGATGATGACCGCGGTGCCGTCGGCCGTGCCGCCTCCGTAGACGTCCAGGCACTTGTTGCCGTAGACGCGCAGCTCACCGGCGCTGGTCGTGGTCCACTGCTGGTTGGCCTGCCCGTTGCAGTCCCAGATGTTCACCTGCGCGCCGTTGGCCTGGGACGCGCCGCTGACGTCCAGGCACCGCCCCGACCCCACGCCGACCAGCGGCGTGGTGGCCGCGGAGGCCGGCGCCGCCCATGTCAGGGCGGTGGCCACGAGGGTCGCCGGCACCGCGACGGCGGACACGACGACGGCCGCCCGGGAGCGCCGCCCACGCGTCGCGCGGCCCGGTGGGGGAACGGATGGAGGTCGCATTGTCGTACTCCTTGGGGTAGGGCGTCGCGGGGACAGGCTCGCTCGGGAAAGAGGCGCGCTGAGGAAGGCGCGCGCGGCCCGGCGGCTGTTCAGGACCGGCGTGAACGGCGGAAAAGCCGATCGAAGCCGGTCGCCGCTGGAGAGGCGAATCGATTCGATACCAAGCGAGCGAGCTGGAGACGGGGAAGACGGCGGTGCACCGTGTAGCACATACGACGGGCGGACTCCCTGTCAAGGCTCTGTGTCACCCGGCTGCCTGCCGAAAGCCCTCTCCGATCCGGATGCCCTGCGTTTACGGCCGCCGTGCTCGATGAAACTTTCATCCGCCCGACGCGCGGTTCACGTCCCGGCCGCGCCGCTGTCGTCGAACCGGTTCTGGTGCCTCGCGGCCCGGCCGTCACCGGTCGGAGGAGAAGAGGCGCTGCTGGATCTCCCTGCGATAGTCGTCGAGAGTGTTGTCGATGTGCGTGGCGGCGGCCTGGGCGGCCGCTTCCGGGTCGCCGGCGCGGATGGCCTGGGAGATGGCGTCGTGCTCCTCGACGGCCTTGGCGGCGTGCCCGCCCACCGAGCCCCGCAGCCCGATGAGGCTCGACTGGGCCTGCAGGCGCCGGGCCTCCCGCACCGCGATCTGAAGGAACATGTTGTGGGAGGCGGTGGCGATGGCGGTGTGGAAGGTGTCGTCGCCCTCGTTGAACAGGTCCTCGCGTCCGGTCTCGAAGCCGTGCCGGCACATGCCGGCCGCCTCCTCGATGGCCCGCAGCTCGGCAGGGGTGGCGCGCCGGGCGGCCAGCCGGCTGGTCTCCATCTCCTGCGTCCGGCGGAACTCGAACAGCATGTAGACGTGGTCCAGGTCGGTCGGGAGGAAGAAGGCCGCCCGGCGCCCGGTGCCGAGCATCCCCTCGTCGTCGGCCACGTAGAGGCCGCGCCCCTTCTGGGCGCGCACCCGTCCGAGCGCGGAGAGTATCTTCACCGCCTCGCGGACGACGGTGCGGCTGGTGCCCAGCTCCCGGGCCAGGTCGTTCTCGGTCGGCATGCGGTCCCCCGGACGCAGGCCCAGCCGGACGATCAACTCGAGCACCTGCTCCGCGGCCACCTCGTAGCCCGGCCGGTATCCGCTCTCACGGGGGGTGTCGGTCACCGTGCTCCCTCCTCGCCGTTCCCTGCAGAGTATGACTGATCGGAGTTGTCTTTCCGTGGGGCACGTACGTCCGATCAGTACGACACATCTGAACGATTCATTCGGGATGGTCGGCACCGGCGAATACGCCGGCGGACGTAACCACAGGTGAACGACGAGAAAAGGATAACTGTGGCCCGGGCGCCGATGTGCGCACGATGAAATAAGTGGGCTTAAGGTCTTGACGGGCATCAGCGCTCCGATCGTAATTGGTAGCGAGATCCCGGTGGGAGAGCTCGTTCCGGAATCTCCGCGGCTGGATCACATGGGCGGGGTGTGGAGGCGCTGCGCGGCCCTCCGCACCCCGGCCGGCCACGTCGACGTCCACAGCCCCGCTTCACCAGGCGTCCCCTCGTGGTGCCGCCGGTGAGGCAGCCGGCCGCCGTCGTACCCCTCACCGTTCGGCGACGGCCTCCACCTCGGGAGGGAGTGACCTGCCTGAGGAGGGCGTGACCTGACCACCCCCCTACCCCCCCAAAGGAACCACCGTGCAGTCACCTTCGCTCGTCACGGCGCCGAGACCGGTCCTGGCCGGCATCGTCGCCGCGGCGCTGGCCGTGGCGTCCGCCCTCGTCGCCTCGGCCACTCCGGCTCTCGCGGCCACCACGACCCTGTACGCGTCCCCCTCCGGAACCGGCACCGCCTGCACCTCCGCCCAGCCCTGCTCGCTGCCGGCGGCGCAGACGGCGGTGCGGTCGCAGAACAGCGCCATGTCCGGTGACATCGTCGTCGAGCTCGCCGACGGCGTGTACCGGCAGACCTCGCCGTTGAGATTCACCGCCGCGGACTCCGGCACCAACGGCTACAGCGTCAAGTGGCAGGCCGCGCAGGGCGCCCGCCCGGTGATCAGCGGAGCCCGGGCGGTCACCGGGTGGTCGCTGGCCGACTCCGGGAAGAACATCTGGCGCGCCGATGTCGGCACGGGGATCGACACCCGGCAGCTGTACGTCAACGGCGCCCTCGCCACGCGCGCCCGCACCCAGGTGAACCGGAACGACTTCACCGCGACCACCACCGGGATGAGGTTCAGCAGCAGCGCGCTGAGCTACCTGAACAATCTCGCCAACCAGAACCGGGTCGAGATGGAGAGCGTGGGCTCGTTCACCGACCGGTACGTGACGGTGCAGAGCATCAGCGGCAACTTCATCACGATGCAGCAGCCCGGCTGGAACAACAACACTTTCGGGTACGACACCTTCAGCCAGCCGCACCGGGCGGGCGCGCTGTACCTGGAGAACGCGTACGAGTTCCTGGACTCCCCGGGTGAGTGGTACATCAACCCCGGGACCGGCGTCCTGTACTACATCCCGGCGTCGGGGCAGAACATCAACAACGTCGCCGTCGAGCTGCCGGTGCTGCAGTCGCTGGTCGACGTCGGGGGCACCTACGACTCGCCCGCGCACCACATCACCTTCAGCGGCATCACGTTCACCGGCACGACGTGGCTCGGCCCCAGCAGCAACCAGGGCTTCGTGGACCAGCAGACCGGCGCCTACATCGCGGGCAACTACAACTGGCCCGGCGACCGGCTGACCTCCTGCCAGGAGGGCTGCCAGGCGTTCGAGTCCACGCGGCCGAACTGGTACCAGATGCCCGCCGCGGTCCAGGTCTCCGCCGCGAACAACATCACCTTCACCGACTCGCAGTTCGTCAACCTGGGCCAGACGGCCATCGGCATCGGCAACGACGCGAACGCGCACGCCAGCGGTGTGGGCCTGGGCGCGAGCGACATCACGGTCACCCGGTCCGAGATCGCCCGCAACTCGGCCGGCGGGGTCGTGGCCGGCGGGGTGCGCGCCGACGCGCACCACCCGAGCGACCAGCGGATGGTCAACCGGAACATCACGGTCAGCAACAACCGGATCCACGACCTCGGCCTGGACTACCGGGGCATCGTCTCGGTCCTGACCACCTACGTCACCACCTCGAACGTCTCGCACAACGAGGTCTACAACCTGCCGTACACCGGCATGTCGATCGGCTACGGGTGGGGCGCCAACGAGCCCGGCGGCAGCACCAACTACGCCAACCGCGGGCTGTACAACTACCAGCCGCGGTACACCACCGCCACCACCGCGTCCGGCAACAAGCTCGTCGGCAACTACGTGCACGACGTCATGCAGCAGATGACGGACGGCGGGTGCATCTACACGCTGTCCTGGAACCCCGGCGCCGTGATCAGCGACAACTACTGCCTGCGGACCAACGGCTGGTTCGGCGTCTACTTCGACGAGGGCTCGAAGTACTACACCGTCAGGAACAACGTCCTGTCGAACACCGGCACCTGGGCCACGGCCAACTACTGGGGCGGTGAGAACATGGGCAACTTCACCGTCACCGGCAACTGGTCGACCAACAGCAGCACCAACATCACGAACGGCGACCGCGGCAACGTCGTCAACAACAACGTCGTCGTCTCCAACAACAACTGGCCGTCCGGCGCGCAGGCCGTGATGGCGGCCGCCGGGCCCCAGAGCGGCGGCACGTCGTCGCCCTCGGCCTCGCCGTCCGCGTCGCCCACTCCGCCCGCCGGGAGCACAAGCGCGCTCCGGGGTGTGGCGTCGGGCCGGTGCCTGGACGTGAACGGCGCGTCGCAGAGCAACGGCGCGACGGTGCTGATCTGGGACTGCAACGGCCAGAACAACCAGAAGTGGACCTCCACCAGCGCGGGCGAGTTGCGGGTGTACGGCAACAAGTGCCTGGACGTGAACGGCGGCGGCACCGCCGACGGCAGCGCGGTGATCATCTGGGACTGCAACGGCCAGAACAACCAGAAGTGGCGCCTGAACTCCGACGGCACGATCACCGCGGTCGGGGCGAACAAGTGCCTGGACGTGTCCGGGAACGGCACCGCCAACGGCACCAAGGTGCAGATCTGGTCGTGCACCGGCCAGAACAACCAGAAGTGGACCCGCATCTGACACAAGGCTCCGCCGGGGCGACCCCTCGCCCCGGCGGAGCACGGTGCGGCGGCCGCCGCCGGATCGGCGGATCCGGCGGCACGCCGCGCCCTTCCGGTTCCGGACACCTGTAGAGCCGCTCTCGTCCGCGCCGGCCGCCTCGGCCGCACCCCTCGAACGCGAGTCCCCCATCCCGCAGGAGCAGTAGTGTCCTCACCGCAAGTCCCGGAGCCGGCCTCCCGCAGGGCGCTCCCCGAGTACGACATCGGACCGCGGCGCTTCGGAGCCGCCGTCCTCGCCGGGATCGTGGCCGTTCTCCTGGCGATGGCCGGCGCGGCGGGATGGCCGTCCGCCGCGTCAGCCGCCGACAACCCCTACCAGCGCGGGCCCGCGCCCACCGCGGCGAGCATCGCCGCGGACCGCGGTCCCTTCGCCACCGCCCAGGTGACCGTTCCCAGGGGCAACGGATTCGGCGGCGGGGTCATCTACTACCCGACCGACACCAGCCAGGGCACCTTCGGCGCGATCGCGATCGCCCCCGGCTTCGGCACCGCCTGGAGCTACTACGCCTGGCAGGGCCCGAGGCTCGCCTCGTTCGGGTTCGTCGTGATCGGGATCGAGACCAACACCCTCAACGACTACGCCGACGCCCGGGCCGCGCAGTTGCTCGCCGCGCTGGACTACCTGGTCAACAGCAGTTCCGTACGGGACCGGGTCGACCGCAACCGGCTGGCGGTGGGCGGCCACTCGATGGGCGGCGGCGGGGCCATCCTCGCGGCCGACCAGCGGCCCTCGCTGCTGACCGCGGTCGGGCAGGCGCCGTACGTGCCCGACGGCAGCCTCTCGGGCATCAAGAGCCCAACGATCATCTTCGCCGGCCAGACCGACGGAACGGTGACCCCGCAGTACGCCCAGAACGCGTACAACACGATTCCCGGCAGCGTCGAGCGCGCGTTCGTCGAGATCGCGAACGAGGGCCACGGCTTCCCCGCCGGTGGCGGCGGCGGCAACTCGGGCGCCTTCGCTCGCACCATGATGGTCTGGCTGAAGCTGTTCGTCGACAGGGACACCCGCTACGCGCCGTTCCTGTGCCCGTCGCTGACCAACGCGAACGGCATCTCCAAGTACATGGCCAGCTGCCCGCTCGACCCGCCTGGCGGCGGTCCGACGGCCAGCCCGACCTCGACCCCGACCTCGACACCCACCTCCACGCCGACCTCCACTCCGACGGGCACTCCGCCCGCCGGGAGCACGAGCGCGCTCCGGGGTGTGGCGTCGGGCCAGTGCCTGGACGTCAACGGCGCTTCCCAGGCCAACGGCGCGACGGTGCTGATCTGGGACTGCAACGGCCAGAACAACCAGAAGTGGACCTCCACCAGCGCGGGCGAGTTGCGGGTGTACGGCAACAAGTGCCTGGACGTCAACGGCGGCGGCACCGCCGACGGCAGCGCGGTGATCATCTGGGACTGCAACGGCCAGAACAACCAGAAGTGGCGCTTCAACTCCGACGGCAGCATCACCGCGGTCGGGGCGAACAAGTGCCTGGACGTGTCCGGCAGCGGCACGGCCAACGGCAGCAAGGTGCAGATCTGGTCCTGCCACGGCGGCACGAACCAGCGCTGGACCCGCGTCTGACAACGAACCGAACCGGGAGGCGGCACCCCTCCCGGAAACCTCGTCCACCGGCAACAGCGCGGCGGCGCGCGCCATTGCCCTGACTAATTGCTCATGTCAGGAAGGAATCTCTCTTATGTCCCGACGTCCGTGGCCGGTGATGCTGGCCACGCTGGCGCTGCTGGCTCCTGTGCCGATGGCGCTGAATGTTCCGGCGGCGAACGCGTTGACGATCCCGGCGTCCGATTACCAGCAGGTCGCGATGGCGACCGGTGGGGGGAATCTGGGGGAGGCGATGTCGCTTGCGGTGTTGCCGAACCGGTCGGTGCTGCACACCGCGCGGGATGGCACGCTGCGGATCACCTCCCCTACAGGGGGGACGAAGGTGGCGGCGAAGCTGAACGTCTACACCCATGACGAGGAGGGGTTGCAGGGGGTCGCGGTCGACCCGAACTTCGCGACCAACCGGTATGTGTGGCTGTACTACTCGCCGCGGTTGAGCACCCCGAACGGGGACGCCCCGTCGAGTGGGTCGCAGTCGCAGTTCGACCAGTGGAAGGGGCATTTGAACCTGTCCCGGTTCACGCTCAAGTCCGACGACACGCTGGATTTGAACAGTGAGAAGGTCGTGCTGGAGGTGGCCAACGACCGGGGCATGTGCTGCCACGTGGGGGGTGACATCGACTTCGACGCGGCGGGGAACCTGTATCTGACCACGGGTGATGACAGCAACCCGTTCGAGTCGGCCGGATACTCGCCGGTGGACGAGCGGACCGACCGCAACCCGCAGTACGACGCGCAGCGCACCGCGGCCAACACCAACGACCTGCGGGGCAAGCTGCTGCGGATCACGCCGCAGCCGGACGGGTCGTACACGATCCCGAGCGGGAACCTGTTCCCGCCGGGGACGGCCAAGACCCGGCCGGAGATCTACGCGATGGGGTTGCGTAACCCGTTCCGGATGAGCGTGGACAAGGCCACCGGGGTCGTCTACCTGGGCGACTACGGGCCGGACGCGGGGTCGACCAACTCCAGCCGGGGGCCGAACGGGCAGGTGGAGTTCAACCGGATCACCAGCGCGGGGTTCTACGGGTGGCCGTACTGCACCGGGTCCAACAGCAGCAACGAGACCTACAACCGGTGGAACTTCGCGACCAACAGCACCGGGCCAAAGTTCAACTGCTCGGGCGGGGCGACCAACGCCTCCTTCCGCAACACCGGGCTGTCCACGCTCCCGGCGGCCAAGCCGGCCTGGATCCGCTACGGCGGGGACGCCGGGTCGCCGCCGGAGTTCGGCGGCGGGTCCGAATCGCCGATGGGCGGGCCGGTCTACCGGTACGACCCGAACCTGAACTCCTCAGTGAAGTTCCCCCAGGCGCTGGACGGGCGGTTCTTCGCCGGGGAGTACGGCCGCAAGTGGATCAAGGCGATCGAGGTCCGCTCGGACGGCGGGTACGGCGAGATCAGCGCGTTCCCCTGGTCGGGGACGCAGGTGATGGACATGGCCTTCGGCCCCGACGGCGCGCTGTACGTCCTGGACTACGGCACTGGCAGCAACAACCAGGCGCTGTACCGGATCGAGTACGTCGGCAAGGCCAACCGCAACCCGATCGCCAAAGCCAGCGCGGACAAGACCTCCGGGGCGGCGCCGCTGACGGTGAACTTCTCCTCCGCGGGCAGCTCCGACCCCGAGGGCGGCACACTGTCGTACTCGTGGAACTTCGGCGACGGGACCACCTCCACGTCGGCCAACCCGGCCAAGACCTACACCACCAACGGCACCTACACCGCGACGCTCACCGTCCGTGACCCGCAGGGGCTGACCGGGACGGCGAGTGTGACGGTGAACGTGGGCAACACCGCGCCGTCGGTGGCGTTCGTCTCGCCGGTGGAGGGGCAGTTGTTCTCCTTCGGCGACACGGTGCCCTTCCAGGTGAATGTGTCCGATCCGGAGGACGGGACGATCGACTGCTCGGCGGTGTCGGTCACCTACCTGCTGGGGCATGACAGCCACGCCCACCAGATCACCTCCAAGAGTGGGTGTTCGGGGTCGATCGCGGTGCCGGTGGATGGTGAGCACGACTCGGCGGCCAACATCTACGGGGTGCTGCAGGCGTCCTACACCGACAAGGGCGGCCTGACCACCACCGTCGTCCGGACGCTGCAGCCGCGGCACCGCCAGGCCGAGCACTTCGGCGCGCAGCAGGGCCTGCAGACGGCCGACCACACCACCGCCGAGGGCGGCAAGACCGTCGGCTACACCGACGACGGCGACTGGATCTCCTTCACCCCCTACAACCTCGCCAACGCCACGCGCATCACCGCGCGGGTGTCGTCCGGCGGCGTGGGCGGCCGGCTGGAGGTGCGGGCGGGCTCGGCGACCGGCACGCTGCTGGGCACGGTGACCGTTGCGGCCACCGGCGGCTGGGAGACCTTCGCCGACGTCTCGGCGAACCTCAGCGGAGCGCCGGCGGGGACGACCACGCTGTATCTGGTGTTCCGCGGGGCGACCGGGCAGGGATACCTGTTCGATCTGGACGCCTTCACCCTCGACACCGGCACCTCCAGCTCTCCGTCTCCGTCTCCGTCGCCGTCGGCCTCGCCCACTCCTCCCGCGGGGAGCACGACCTCGATCAAGGGCGTGCCGTCGGGCCGGTGCCTGGACGTCAACGGCGCCTCCCAGACCAACGGCGCGACGGTGCTGATCTGGGACTGCAACGGCCAGAACAACCAGAAGTGGACCTCCACCAGCGCCAGTGAGCTGCGGGTCTACGGCAGCAAGTGCCTCGACGTGAACGGCGGAGGCACGGCGGACGGCACCGCGGTGATCATCTGGGACTGCAACGGCCAGAGCAACCAGAAGTGGCGCTTCAACTCCGACGGCACGATCACCGCGGTCGGGGCCAACAAGTGCCTGGACGTGGCGAGCAGCGGCACGGCCAACGGCACCAAGGTGCAGATCTGGTCGTGCACCGGCGGCAACAACCAGAAGTGGACACGCGTCTGACGCCGTCCCGCAGACCACTCCCCACCATCCGACCGACCACCTGATGCGGCGCCCGGCACGGCCCCGCCCTCGACGACGAGACGGGGACCGCGCCGGGCGCCGCGACGAAAGGAAATCCATGCTGCGACATCTGACCCCCGCAGCCTCCGGGCGCGGCGCGGGGAGCGACCGGAAGACATCGGTGCTGCGACGCCTGTCGGCGACCGCGGTGGCGTTCACCACCGCCGCCGCCGCGATGGTGGTCCCCGCCACGCACGCCCAGGCCGCCGCCTTCAAGGTGCTGGTGTTCTCCAAGACGGCCGCGTTCCGGCACGACTCCATCCCCGCCGGAATCCAGGCCATTCGCTCGCTCGGCTCCGCCAACGACTTCACCGTGGACGCCACGGAGGACGCGAACGCGTTCACCACGGGCAACCTCGCGCAGTACAAGGCCGTGATCTTCCTCAGCACCACCGGTGACGTGCTGAACGCCTCCCAGCAGACCGCCTTCCAGTCGTACGTGGACGGCGGCGGCGGTTACGTGGGCGTGCACTCGGCGTCCGACACCGAGTACGACTGGCCCTACTACGGGCAGCTGATGGGCGCCTGGTTCAAAGACCACCCGGCGATCCAGCAGGCCACCCTCAAGGAGGAGGACCGCGCGCACGCGGCCACCGCCCATCTCGGCCAGACCTGGACGCGCACCGACGAGTGGTACAACTACCGCACCAACCCGCGAGCCAACGTGCACGTGCTGCAGAGCCTGAACGAGAGCAGCTACAGCGGCGGGAACATGGGCGACCACCCGATCACCTGGTGCCACCCGCAGGCGGCGGGCCGGTCGTTCTACACAGGGCTCGGGCACACCCAGGAGTCGTACTCCGATTCCAACTTCCGCACCCTGCTTCTCGGCGGCATCCGCTACGCGGCTAAGGCCACGAACGCCGACTGCCGTCCCGAGAACGGCTACACGACCCTGTACAACGGGTCGACCACCGGCTGGACGCAGGCCGGGCCCGGCTCGTTCGCCAACAGCGACGCCACGCTGACCTCCCAGGGCGGCATGGGCATGCTGTGGTACAACGCCAAGGAGCTCGGCTCCTACTCCCTCAAGCTCGACTGGAGGATGACCGGCGACTCCAACTCCGGCGTGGTCGTCGGCTTCCCGGCCACCAGCGACCCCCAGACGGCCCTCGACACCGGGTACGAGGTCCAGATCGACGCCACCGACACCGCGGACAAGACGACCGGGGCGATCTACGGCTTCAAGTCGGCCGACCTCACCGCACGTGACGCGGCGCTGAACCCGCCGGGTCAGTGGAACACCTACGAACTGCTCGTCGAGGGCGAGCGGCTGCAGGTGTTCCTCAACGGCACCAAGATCAACGACTTCACCAACTCGGACCCGGTGCGGTCCCTGCAGCAGGGCTACATCGGCATCCAGAACCACGGGTCCGGCGACGTGGTGTCCTTCCGGAACATCCGCATCAAGGAACTGAGCGGCCCGTCGTCCTCGCCCTCTCCGTCCCCGTCGCCTTCTCCGCCGGCGTCGCCGTCCGCTTCTCCGTCCGCGTCGCCGACCCCGCCCGCCGGCGGGACGAGCGCGCTGCGGGGTGTGGCGTCGAACCGCTGCCTGGACGTCAACGGCGCTTCGCAGTCGAACGGCGCGCAGGTGCTGATCTGGGACTGCAACGGCGGGAACAACCAGAAGTGGACCTCCACCAGCGCCAGTGAGCTGCGCGTCTACGGCAACAAGTGCCTGGACGTCAATGGTGGCGGCACCGCCAACGGCACCGCGGTCATCATCTGGGACTGCAACGGCCAGAACAACCAGAAGTGGCGCTTCAACTCCGACGGCAGCATCACCGCCGTCGGGGCGAACAAGTGCCTGGATGTCAGCGGCACCGCCAACGGCACAAAGGCGCAGATCTATACATGTAACGGCCAGAACAACCAGAAGTGGACCCGGGTATGAGATCACCCGCTCATCCCGAGAGGTCATGAGGCTCCGTCAGGCACCTATGTGGCATGACAGGTGTGACATGACGGTGTGACAGCACCGTGGGACGTGTCCGTGTGACAACACGGTGCGACATGACGCCCGGCGCCGCCCCGATCGGCGCGGCGCCGGGCGTCACCTCGTCGATCCCCGGTCAGCGCGGGCGTGCGGGCCCGGTCGTCCCGCGCAGGGAGATGGGCGGGGCGACGAGGGCCCCGCGATGAGGCGTGGCGGGGTCGGAGATCTGCCGGATGAGCAGGTCGACGGCCTGGGCGCCGAGTTCGTCGGCGGGCACGTCGGCGGCGGTGAGCGGCGGATGCAGGTTCTCGGCCCAGTGCCGGCCCGCGACGCCGGCGATGGAGAAGTCGCGCGGCACGGTCAGGCCCGCACGCTCGATCGCGCGGTACATGCCGGGCATGGCGGTCTCGTTGATGGTCGCGATGGCCGTGAGATCGGGGTGTTCGGCGAGAAGCCGCCCCACGCAGGACACGCCGGCGCGGGCGTCGTCGGCGCAGCACGTCTGCACGCCCTCCAGGCCGCGTTCCGCCACGGCCTGGCTGAAACCGGCCTGGGCCCGATGGGCCGGGCCGTATCCGGCGGCCATCAGCTCGGTGGAGCGGTTGACCAGGGCGATGCGACGATGGCCCAGGTCGGCCAGATGGTGCACACATTGGGAGATCAGCGTCTCGTAGTCGATGTCCACCCAGGACATCTCGTCGGGACGGCTGGTGCGGCCGATGCCGACGAACGGCAGGCCGGTCTGCCGCAGGCGGCTGACCCGGTCGTCCTCCATCCGGATCTCCATGAGGATCACGCCGTCGACGCGTCTGCCGCCGACCACCCGCTCGAATGAGCGATCGTGCTCGCCCCCCGAGGGCGACAGCAGGACGTCGAGGTCGGCGCGCGCGGCGGCGTCCACGACGCTGGCGACGAAGCCGAGCTGCATCTCGGTGAGGCGCTGGCTGGCCGGGGGGATGACCAGGCCGATCGTGCGGGTCCTGCCCTCCTTGAGCGCCCTCGCGGTGGCGTTGGGACGGTAGCCCAGCTCGTCGATGACCGCCTGGATGCGCCGCCGGGTGGTCTCCGACACCGGGCGCTTGCCGCTCAGAGCGTAGGAGACGGTGCTGCGCGACACGCCCGATCGCCTGGCGATCTCCCCGATGTTCATCCCGCTCCTCAACCGCTCGTCCCCGGCCCCACCATCGTAGGTCGAATCGATAGAGCCGACGAATCCGGCTGTATCCGCAGGACCCCATTGACGTACGCGATGAGCGGGCCTATCTTCATGCGAACCGATTCGATAGTACTACCAGCCGCGGAACGCAGCGGAGGTCAGATCATGGGATCAGCGGCAACGGGCCGGCGGGCGGCCGGTCTGGGTCTGGTGGCGCTGGCGGCCGCGGGCGGTCTCGTCGCGTGCTCCTCGTCGTCCGGCGGGTCGTCCGGCGGATCGTCCGGCGGTGAGGCCACGACGGGGGCGGGCCGGGCGGCCGGCGGCGGGACCTACACGATCTGGGACCCGTACCCGCAGCACGACAAGGGCTCCGAGTGGGTGAAACTGCTGGAGACGTGCGGCGCCCAGGCGGGGGTCGCGGTCGAGCGCACCGCCTACGACACCACCGACCTGACGAACAAGACGCTGCTGGCCGCGCAGCAGGGCAACGCGCCGGACGTGCTCGTCGTCGACAACCCGGTGGTCTCCACGCTGGCCGAGGCGGGGGTGCTGACGACGACGGAGGAGAACAGGCTCGACACCTCGGCCGTCGCGCCGAACCTGCTCGCGGCGGGGCAGATCGGCGGCAAGTCGTACGGCGTGCCGATCGGGGCCAACACGCTGGCCCTCTACTACAACGAGGACGTGCTCAAGAAGGCCGGGGTGGACATCGCCTCGGTGCGGGACTGGGCCTCGCTCACCGCCGCGCTGGAGAAGGTCAAGGCGGCCGGCAAGAAGGGCATCACGTTCTCGGCGATCGGCACCGAGGAGGGCAGCTTCCAGTTCCTGCCCTGGTTCTGGGGGTCGGGCGCGCGGCTCACCACGCTCGACTCGCCCGAGGGCGTCTCGGCGGTCGCCTTGTGGACCGACTGGCTGAAGAAGGGGTACGCCCCCAACTCGGTCATCAACAACACGCAGACCACAAGCTGGCAGGAGTTCGCCTCCGGCGACTTCGCCTTCGCGGAGAACGGGACCTGGCAGCTGGCCGCCGCCGAGAAGGCCGGCTTCGCCTACGGCATCATCCCGATCCCCGCCAAGGACGGCGGGACGGCTCCCGCGCCGACCGGCGGCGAGTTCGTCGGCATCCCCGTGCAGCAGGACACCGGGCGCTACGCCACCTCGCGGAAGCTGGTGACCTGCCTGACCGGCACGGACAACTCCCTGACCACGACCACCGCCCTGTCGTACGTCGCGCCGACGGAGCAGGTGCAGGCCAAGCAGGTGGCCGAGAACCCCGACCTGGCGGTCTGGGTGGAGGCGGTCAAGGCCGCCAAGGGCCGCACCAGCGACGATCTCGGCACCAAGTATCCGAAGATCTCCGAGCCGATGTGGGGCGCGGTGCAGGCGGCGCTGAGCGGGTCGAAGAGCCCGCAGCAGGCGATGGGCGACGCGCAGGCCGCGGCCGCGAGCGCCACACAGTAGCAGCGGCGCGTGCGGCGGGGGAGGGGTCCGGGGGCGACGTCGCGCCGGATGCCGGATCCGGCGCCGGACGTCCGCCGGACGAGGGGACAGCATGGACCACGCGACACACGCATCGGTCGCGCCGCCGCCGGCAGAGGGGCGGAGACCGGCTCCGGCCCGGCCGCGCCCCGGCGGCCGGCGGGCGTCGCTCCGCCGTACCGCGGCCGGTCAGTGGGCGGCCTGGGCCTTCCTGGCCCCCGTCGTCGTCTACTTGCTGGTGTTCTACGCCTATCCGCTGTACCGCAACGTCGAGCTGAGCCTGCGCGACTACACCGTGCGCTCGTTCGTCCGAGGCGACGCGCCCTTCACCGGAGTGGCCAACTACGCCAAGGTCCTCGGCGACCCGACGTTCGGTCCCGCGCTGTGGCACACGGTGGTGTTCACGCTGGCGTCCCTGGTCCTCCAGTTCACCATCGGGCTCGCGCTGGCCGTGTTCTTCGTCAAGAACTTCCCGCTGTCGGCCACGTTGCGGGCCCTGTTCCTGGTGCCGTGGCTGCTACCGCTGATCGTGTCGTCCTCGACGTGGTCGTGGATGCTCGACAGTGAGTCCGGCGTCGTCAACGCGGCGCTCGCCGTCTTCGGTGTCGAGCCCGTCCACTGGCTGACCTCGCCGGACTGGTCGCTGTGGTCGGTGATCATCGCCAACGTCTGGATCGGCATCCCCTTCAACCTGGTCGTTCTCTACTCGGGCCTCCAGGCGATCGATCCCGCCGTCTACGAGGCGGCCGAACTGGACGGCGCGACCGGCTGGCGGCGGTTCCGGTACGTGACCTTCCCGCTGCTGCGGCCGGTCTCGGCGATCACGCTGCTGCTCGGGCTGGTCTACACGCTGAAGGTGTTCGACATCATCTGGATCATGACCAGGGGCGGGCCGAGCGAGTCCTCCACCACGTTCGCCACCTGGTCATACCGGCTGGGGTTCGGCAACCTGCTGCCGGAGTTCGGCCGCGGGGCGGCGGTCGGCAACCTGCTGATCGTGGCGGCCCTGGTCTTCGGGCTGATCTACATCCGCGTACAGCGACGGCAGGCCCTCGCGTGAACGGGCGGACGGGCAGGCACGGCGCGCGCCCCGCACACGAGCGGCCGGGCGGGAGGGCGTCATGAGGGCCACGCGCAGCCGGTGGAGGACCGCGGCCGGGCTGGTGCTGACCGGCGTGATGCTCTTCCCGGTCTACTGGATGGTCAACGTGTCCTTCACCCGCGAACAGGACATGCGCAGGAGCCCGCCCTCCCTGCTCCCCCTGGACGGCACGCTGGACGGCTACCGGTCGGTGCTCGACCAGCAGCTGCCCTACCTGGGGGTCAGCGTGATCGTGGGGCTGGGCACGGTCGCCCTCACCCTGCTGGTCGCGACGCCGGCCGGCTACGCGCTGGGGAAGCTGCACCCGAGAGGCGGCGGGCTGCTGAGCTTCCTGCTGCTGATCGCCCAGATGATCCCGGGGATCATCATGGCGATGGGGTTCTACGCCGTCTTCCTCAACGTGGGCGTGCTCAACACGATCCCCGGGCTGATCGTGGCGGACTCGACACTGGCGGTGCCGTTCGCGGTGCTGATCCTCACGGCGTTCATGTCGGGCATCCCCGAGGAGTTGCTGCAGGCGGCCCGGGTGGACGGCGCGGGCGTGCTGCGGACCTTCTGGTCGGTGGTCCTGCCGGTCAGCCGCAACTCGGTCATCACGGTGTCGCTGTTCGCGTTCCTGTGGGCGTGGTCGGACTTCGTCTTCGCCTCCACCCTCGACCAGGGCGGCGCCCACCAGCCGATCACGCTCGGCATCTACCACTACATCGGCAACAACAACCAGCAGTGGAACGCCATCATGGCCACCGCCGTGATCGCCTCCATCCCCGCCGCCGTGCTGCTCGTCATCGCCCAGCGTTACGTCGCCGCGGGCGTCACCTCGGGCGCGGTTAAGCACTAGCCAGAAGGGACCCTTCTTTCATGACCGTCGCCGCAGGCCCGGTTTTCTCCCCCCGGGAGATCCCGTTCAGCTTCCGCGGATCGTGGTTCGGCTTCTCCCCGGTGATCGCGGAGAACACCTACGCCCCGGACGTCCATCTGGTGTCGCACCAGACCGGCATGCATCCGATCCTGCGGTTGATCCCCACCGCCGCCGGAGCCCGCGCCGAGACGATCCTGTCCGCGACCCCGCACGAGCTCACCTGGACCTGCGACGACCGGCGCATCGACCTCGCCTACGAGACCCCCGACACCGTACGGATGCGGGGTGAGGGCCTGGGGCTGCGGCTGGTGGCGGCCGATTCGGTCCTGACACCGTTCAGCGGCCCGTACTTCTACGCCGATCCCGGCGACGGCTCGTGGGTCTTCACCGTGTACCAGACCGGCCGCCGTTACCGCGTCACCCTTCTCGCCGGGCATGCCGAGTCCTGGGGCGAGCAGGCGCTCGGCGCCGCCGTACGCGGCATCGCACTCCCCGGCGACGAGCCGTGGGAGATCGCCGTCGAAGAGTACGAGACCGCCCGGGCCCCCTACCGGAGCGAGAGCGGCTTCGAGCAGGTGCTCACGGCCGCGCGGGCCGGCTTCGAGTCGTTCCGGGACGCGGTGACGCCCTGGCGCAGCGACCGGACGCCCGGCGCGGAGCTGGCCGCCTACGTCCTGTGGTCGGCCACGGTCCGTCCGGCCGGGTTCGTCGCCCGCCCCGCGGTGCTGATGTCCAAGCACTGGATGGACAAGGTCTGGAGCTGGGACCACTGCTTCAACGCCATCGCCCTCGCCGATGGGCTGCCGGAGCTCGCCCGGGACCAGTTCCGGCTGGTGTTCGACCACCAGGACGCCGCCGGCGCGCTGCCCGACTCGGTCACGCACTCGGAGGTCCTGTACAACTTCGTCAAGCCGCCCATCCACGGCTGGGCCCTGGCGCGGCTGCGCCCGCTGCAGGACGGCGAGGCCGCCGAGGTGTACCGGCTGCTGGAGCGGTGGACCTCCTTCTGGCTGACCCGGCGGCGCGTTCCCGGTCACGAGTTCGCCCACTACCAGCACGGCAACGACAGCGGCTGGGACAACGCCACCACCTTCGACCCGGAGCGCGTCGTCGAGACCGCGGACCTGGCGGCCTTCCTCGTGCTGCAGATGCGGGAGCTCGCCCGCCTGGCCGCCGAGCTCGGACTCATGGACGCGGCCGCCGCCTGGAGCCGCGAAGCCGGTCGCATGCGCGAGGCGCTGCTGGCCGAGCTGTGGGACGGCGACCGGTTCGTGGCGCGCAGCGCCCACAGCGGGCGCACGTGGTCCAGTTCGAGCCTGCTCGACCTGATGCCGATCGTCTTGGGGGAGGAGCTGCCAGAGCCCGTCCGGGCGTCGCTGGCGGCCCGCATCGAGACCCACCTGACCGAGTTCGGGCTGGCCACCGAGCTGCCCGGCTCACCCGACTACCGGGATGACGGCTACTGGCGCGGCCCGATCTGGGCGCCCTCAACGGTCCTCATCGAGGACGGTCTGCGCCGCGCCGGCTACCCGGACCTGGCCGACGAGATCAGCGCTCGCTTCCGTGCCCTGTGCGAGAAGTCCGGGTTCGCGGAGAACTTCGACGCCCGCAGCGGTGCGGGCCTGCGCGACCGCGCCTACACCTGGACCGCCAGCGCCTACCTCATCCTCGCCGCCGCCCACGAACACCGGCTCACGCTCGCCGGTCCGCGGGGACTGATGGCGTGACGGAGGGCTGGGCGCTGACACGCGGGAGGTGACCGGCTGTCGAGGGCCCTCGCCGGGCGCGGGGTCGGCCGCCCGGCGAGGGGGGTTCATCGGGTCAGACGCGGGTCCACTGCTGGTTGGTGCCGCCGTGGCAGGTCCAGATGTGCACCTTGCTGCCGTTGGCCGTGCCGTAGTTCGACACGTCCAGGCACTTGTTCGCGCCGACCGCGGTGATGCTGCCGTCGGAGTTGAGCCGCCACTTCTGGTTGTTCTGGCCGTTGCAGTCCCAGATGATCACTGCGCTGCCGTCGGCCGTGCCGCCGCCGTTCACGTCCAGGCACTTGTTGCCGTAGACGCGCAGCTCACCGGCGCTGGTCGTGGTCCACTGCTGGTTGGCCTGCCCGTTGCAGTCCCAGATCTGCGCCTGCGCGCCGTTGGCCTGCGACGCGCCGTTCACGTCCAGGCACCTGCCCGACCCCACGCCCTTCAGCGCGCTCGTGCCGCTCGTGCCGCCCGTGGGACTCGCGGACGGTGACGGCCCCGGAGTGCCGGGGGGCAGCAGCGTGATCGTGAAGGTCTCGTCGGCGTTGGTATGCGGCAGATGCACCGTCGTGCCGTTGCCCGACAACGTCACCACCGTGTTCTGCACGGTCACCGGACCGGCGACGGCGCCCCCGCCGTTGTACGGGATGCGCTCGGCCACCACCCGGACCTGGTTGTTCTGCACGATGCCGCTGGTGGCGTCCAGCCGCTGCAGGCCGACCGCGATGTCGCCCGTCGTGCGGCCCCCGCCGACCAGGACCTTCGCCTCCCCGTTCGCCTTCGTCGCGAACGCGTCGTAGGAGGTGCTGGGCGTGACAGAGACGATCTGGCCGGTCTGCGAGCCGTAGAAGCGGTAGACCCACCACTCGCCCTTGGGCTGGTACTGCCCGGAGGAGTTGCGGACGAGCAGGTTGCCCAGGTCGTTGTGCAGGTTGCCGCCGCCGGCCCAGTTGGCCCGCAGGCCGTCCGCGCCGGCCCGCTCCAGCCGGGCGATGTACCAGGACCCGTCCCCGGGGTTCTGTTCGTTCGACGCCCCGTACTCGTTGATCTGGTACGGGCGGGGGTGGGGGATGCCCCGGGAGCCGAGGGTGGAGTCGGCGGTCGCGACGTTGGCCACCGGGTCGCCGGGCAGGGAGTGCCAGCTGACGATGTCGGGGACGACGTTGTTGGCCTTCACGTAGTCGAGGTACTGGGTCCAGAAGCCGCCGGAGGACGGCACGCAGGCGCAGCTGGGGCCGACGATCAGGTGGGACGGGAAGGCGGCGCGGATGCGCTGGTAGGCGCGCTTCCACATCTCGAAGTACTGCGAGATGGGACGGTTCCAGAACAGGGTGATGTTGGGCTCGTTCCACAGGTCCCACTGGACCGGGACGCCGGTGGCCCGCACGTCGGCGATCAGGCGGGTGAGGAAGGCGTCGTAGTCGGTCCAGTTGCCGTTGTCGCCGGGGAAGCGGGAGATCGGGTAACCGTCGGCGCCCCACAGGTCGTGCACCAGCAGGACGAACTCACCGCCCAGCGACCGGGTGCGCAGCAGCTGCGCGCGGGTGGCGTTCCACCTGCGGTCGTACTTGCCCGACACCCAGCCGCCCGGGCCGTCGAGCTGGGCGCCGCCGGCCCGCATGTACCGGAACCTGACATCGGTGAAGAAGTGGTCCGGGGGATTGGCGCCGTCCTCCGTCATGCCGTAGATCCATCCGGAGGCCCGGTACGTCGGAGAGCCGCCGGCGACCGAGAAGTCGACGGTGATCGACTCGTCCGCGGCCTGGGCCGGCGCCGCCGTCGTGAAGAGGGATCCGGCGACGAGCGCGCCGACGGCGAACAGGGCCGCGATCCCGCGGCGGCCTGTTCGCCGCTTTCTGCCTTTCGCGTCCACGTAAGACTCCTTGGACAGAGGGGGGTGGGGAGTGACGCCGTCCACCGGCGGCCGTCTCCCGGGAGGGCGCCCGACTGCCGCCGCGGGCGTGCGAGACGCTGCCGCACGGCACACCCCGGCACGGCGGTGATCCCACCGAACGGTGATCCCAGCACGGTGATCGCTCACTCCGCCCGCCTGGTTGAGGTGCCGTACGCGTCGAGGGGATCGAGTCGGCGGTGCGGCCGGCCCGCGATCCCGGTTGTGGGACTATCGAATCGATTCGCTGGCAGCCTAGGTCTCGTCGGCGAGGGATGTCAACGGCATGTGTCAAGCATGGGTGGACAAGCTCAGGGTGCCCGGGTTGGTCCACTCACCGCGCGACGCGGGCCACGGTGAGCGCAGAACGTGAAAGTTTCAGACCTATCTCCGGCTGAGCAGTTGAAAGGTACTACTGATTCCCGCTCTGCTGGCATCGAGTGAGGAGGGCGCGGCATCATCGATGTCACGCTGAAATGGTGATTCTCGATATAGGCGGCGACGCCATGCCCATTGTGTGTGAACAGACATCCAATGGATCGCTGATAAGCATGCTTGACAGGCATGAGGCGCAGACCTATCGTCGTTCCGAATCGATTCGACAGATTGTCGCAGGTCAGGCCTGGTGTCCGTCGCTCCGGCACCGTCGAGACCGTTCCGGCTGCGTCGGCCCGGCGCTGTGGCGTCCTCGCCGGCGACCGGTTCGGCGAACGAGACATCGGGCGCAGCACGACTCCCACCCCCGCAAGGAGATCCCGTGCATGACTGGTCATCCCGGACGGCGCGGAGACGTGCCCCGGCCGGTCTCCCGGTTGCGATGCCGCCTGCCGCTCCCGGCATGGCCGGCGCGGCCGTAAGCCCCGACAGGTGGGCCGCGTGCTGAGGATGACCGGTATCGGCAAGAGCTTCCTGGGCGTGCGGGTCCTCGGCGGGGTCGATCTGGAGGCGGCGGCCGGTGAGGTCCACGCGGTGGTGGGGGAGAACGGCGCGGGCAAGTCGACGTTGATGAAGATCCTGGCCGGCGTGCACACCCCGGACGAGGGGACCATCGAGATCGACGGCCGGAGCGTGGCGTTCGGGCACCCGATCGAGGCGCAGCGGGCCGGGGTGGCGATCATCCATCAGGAGCTCACCCTGCTGCCGGAGCGGACGGTGGCCGAGAACGTCTTCCTCGGCCGGGAACCCGTCCGGCGGGGGCTGGTCGACCGGGCCGCGATGGAGTCCGCGACCGGCGAGCTGCTGGAGTCCCTCGGCGAGGAGGCGTTCGGGCCGCGCGATCTCGTCCGGCGGCTCTCTGTGGCGCAGCAACAGGTCGTCGAAATCGCCAAGGCGTTGTCGCTGAACGCCCGGATCGTGGTGATGGACGAGCCGACCGCCGCTCTGGCCGACCACGAGGTCGAGCTGCTCTACGCGCTGGTGCGGCGGCTCACCGGGCGTGGCATCGCGGTCCTGTACATCTCGCACCGGCTCCGCGAGATCTTCGATCTCGCCGACCGGATCACCGTGCTCAAGGACGGCGCCCGGGTCGCCACCGCGGAGGCGTCGAGCCTGGACACGGCGGCTCTGGTCCGCCTGATGGTCGGCCGGGATCTCGACTTCTACTACCCGCCCCGGGCGGCGGAACCGCCCGGGGAGGTGATGCTGAGCGTGCGCGGCGGCGGCAACGCCCGGCTGCACGGCATCGACCTCGACCTGCGCGCGGGGGAGATCGTCGGGGTGGCCGGGCTGCAGGGCTCGGGCCGCACCGAGCTGGCCAAGGCGCTGTTCGGCGCCGAGCCGTTCACCGGAGGCGAGATGACGCCCTGCCGTCCCCGCTCGGTCCGCGAGGGTATCGCCGCGGGGATCGGCCTGGTCACCGAGGACCGCAAGGCCGAAGGGCTCCTGCTGAACCAGCGGGTGCGCGACAACGCCCTGCTCGTCGCCCGGGCCGCCGGGATGCGCCGGCCCGGGATCGAGCGGCTGCTCGAGCGGGTGCGGCTCAACCCGCCCAGGCCCACCCAGGAGGTCCGGCTGCTGTCCGGCGGCAACCAGCAGAAGGTCGTGCTGGCCAAGTGGATGACGGTCGCGCCGCGCGTCCTGCTGTTCGACGAGCCCACCCGCGGTGTCGACGTCGGCGCCAAGGCCGCCATCCACGAGCTGATGCGCGAACTCGCAGGCGACGGCGTGGCCGTCTTGATGATCTCCTCCGAGCTCCCCGAGCTCATCGGCATGAGCGATCGCATCGTGGTGCTGCGGGACGGCCGCATCGCGGGGGAACTGCCCGCCGGTTCCTCCGAGGAGGCCGTGATGCACCTGGCGGCCGCGTCATGACCCAGCAGCTGAAGCTCCGGCGCGTCGCGGTCGGGGGCTCGTTCCTCCGCCGGCTGTCGGCCGACCGGCCCGCGCGTGCCGTCTACGTGGCGCTCGCCCTGCTCGTCGTGGTGGGCTGGCTGCTGTTCGCCCTGGACGGCGGGCAGTTCCTCAGCCAGGAGAACATCGTCGGCATCCAGCAGCGATCGGCGGCCCTCGGCATCGTCGCGGTCGGTCAGACCCTGGTGATCCTGGCCGGGAGCTTGGATCTCTCGGTGGCCTATCTGATCAGCCTGACCTCGCTGGTCGCGGCCGAGATCATGGCGGGCGCCGACGGCGGCGTGCCGGCCGCGGTCGCCGCGGTGCTGGCGGTCAGCGCGACGGCCGGGCTGGTGAACGGCCTGATCGTCACCAGGCTCCGGGTGCACGCCTTCATCGCCACGCTCGGGGTCGCGCTGATCCTGCGAGGGTTGCTCGACGAGCGGTACGACGGGCCCGCGGGCAGCGTGCCCGAGTCCTTCCAGCATCTCGGGTACGACCGCATCGGGCCGCTGCCGGTGTCGGCGCTGCTGTGGGCCGCGGTGGCGGCGTCCGCATGGCTCATGCTCAGCCGGACGCGGCTGGGATACCGGATCTACGCCGTGGGCGGGGACGCCGAGGTCGCACGCCTGTCGGGTATCCGCACCGGTCGGGTCGTGGTCGCCGCCCACGTGCTCTGCTCGGTCTGCGCCGGGATCGCCGGGCTGCTGCTCGCCTCCCGCCTCGGGGCCGGCGCGCCGACGGTGGGAACCGACGGCGGGTACGACCTGGAGTCGATCGCCGCGGTCGTGCTCGGCGGGACGGCTCTGGCCGGCGGCCGCGGCGGGGTCGCCGGGACCGTCGGCGGAGTCCTGCTCCTGGCCGTCCTCGACAGCATTTTCAACCAGCTGGAGGTCGACTCCTTCGCCAAGGACGTCGTACGGGGTGTGGTCCTGGTGGCCGCCCTGGCGATCTACGCCCGCAGGAGGCGGACCACATGAGACGCGCGCTGCCGATCTTCGTGGTGCTGGCCGGGCTGCTGGTCGCCATCGCGGTCGTCAACCCGTACTTCCTGGAGCCGCCCGCCTTCCTCGCCTTCGTCAAACGGGCCGCGCCGCTGGTGATCCTCGCGGCGGGGCAGTACTTCGTCATCGTGTCCGGCGAGTTCGACCTGTCGGTCGGCTCGCTCGTCACCGCCGAGGTGGTGATCGCCGCCCGGCTCATCGACGGCTCGGCGGAGGCGACCTGGCCCGTGCTGGCCCTGCTGATCGTCATCGGGCCGCTCACCGGGCTGGTCAACGGGATCGTCACCACCCTGCTCCGGGTCCCTTCGTTCATCACGACACTCGGCATGCTGCTGATCCTGTCCGGGGCGGTCTTCCTCTGGACGGGCGGCGCGCCCCGGGGCGCCCTGTCCCCGGAGTTCCGCGAGCTGGGGCGGGGGAGCCTGGGCCCGGTGCCCTGGTCGGTCCTCATCCTCGTCGCGGTGGCGGCGGCCGCGATCTGGGCGATGCGCGCGGGTTTTGGCCACACGCTGATCGCGGCCGGCGACAACGACCGGGCCGCGGCTCTGTCCGGCGTCCGCGTCGCCCGCGTGCGGACGGTGGCGTTCATGATCTCCGGGCTGTCCGCGGCGGTCGCCGCGATCCTGCTCGGCGGCTTCGCCGGGGTGTCCGCGCAGGTCGGCCAGGGCCTGGAGTTCCAGGCCATCACCGCTGTCGTGCTCGGTGGCGTGGCCCTCGGGGGCGGCCGCGGCTCCGTGGTCGCCGCCATGGCGGGCGCCTTCACCCTGGAGGCGCTGTTCACCCTGCTCAACCTGTACGGCATCTCGGGGGCGCTGGAGCCGGCCGTACAGGGCGTGATCATCATCGCCGCGGTGGCGCTGGGGGCCGTGAACCTCCCGCGCAGAAGAGCCGCGGCGGTCTCGTGACGGAAGGAAGACGATGCGTTCATATTCGCGGCGGCTCCTCGCCTCCGCCGCGCTGGCCGCGCTGACGCTGCCGGCGGCCGCGTGCACCAGCGACAAACCCGTGTCCTCCGCGTCCGCCGCGCCGGCCGGGTCCGCCGCTCAGGAGGACAAGGGCACCGGCGCGCAGTCGAAGTTCTTCGTGCAGGCCGACTACGACGCCCAGATGGCGATGCGCCAGGCGCAGCCGACCGGCTCGCCGGACAAGCCGTGGGAGCAGAGCATCGACCCGCAGCTCGTCGACACCGCCGAGTACAAGAAGGCGGGGCCGTACCACCTGTGCTTCTCCAACGCCGCGGTCAACAACCCCTGGCGCCAGGTCGGCTGGAAGACCATGCAGGCGGAGGTCGCCCTGCACAAGGAGATCACGCGCTTCACCGCCCTGGACGCCGAGGGCAAGGACGACAAGCAGATCTCCGACATCGCGGAACTGCAGGGCAAGGGCTGCGACGCGCTGATCGTCTCGCCCAACACCACGGCCACGCTGACTCCCGCGGTGGCCGGGGCGTGCCCGAAGGTGCCGGTCATCGTGTTCGACCGGGGGGTCCAGACCGACTGCCCGGTCACCTTCATCAAGCCGATCGGCGGCTACGCCTTCGGCGCCGAGGCGGCCGAGTTCCTCGTCGAAAAGGTGCAGCCCGGCGGGAAGATCCTGGCGCTGCGCATCCTGCCCGGTGTGGACGTGCTGGAGACCCGGTGGTCGGCGGCGAAGGTCGCGTTCGACAAGAGCGACCTCGATGTCGTCGGCGTGGAGTTCACCGACGGCGACGCCGCGAAGACCAAGAGCATCGTCAGTGACTACATCCAGCGCTACGGCAAGATCGACGGAGTCTGGATGGACGCGGGCGCCACCGCCGTCGCGGCCGTCGAGGCGTTCGAGGACGCGGGCCAGCCCGTGCCGCCGATCAACGGCGAGGATCAGCAGGACTTCCTGAGGAAGTGGAGCGACGCGAAGCTGACCGCGATCGCCCCGACCTATCCGACCTACCAGTGGCGCACCCCGATCATCGCGGCGCTCAAGATCCTGAAGGGCGAGCAGGTGCCGAAGGTCTGGAACCTCCCGCAACCGGCGATCACGCAGGAGAACCTCGCCACCTACCTCAAGCCCGGCATGCCGCCGCTGCACTACGCCCTGTGCGGGTGCGAGGACCTGCCCGGCTACCCCGGGAAGTGGGGAGGCACGTCGTGATCGGCGTCAACACGTGGGTCTGGGTCTCGCCGCTCACCGACGAGTCCCTGGCCGCCCTCGCGCCGCGGATCGCGGAATGGGGCTTCGACGTCGTCGAACTGCCGGTCGAGCACCCCGGCGACTGGGAACCGGGGAGGGCGGCGGCCCTCCTGGACGGGCTCGGGCTCGGCGCGTCGGTCGTGCTCACGATGCCACCGGGACGCGAGCTCGTCGGCGCCTCGCCCCAATGTGTGCAGGAGACCCAGGACTACCTGCGGCACTGCGTGGACGTGGCGGTGACCGTCGGCGCGCCGGCGGTCAGCGGCCCGGCGTACGCCTCCGTCGGGCGGGCCTGGCGGATGAGCCCGGACGAGCGGCGCGAGGTCTACGCCGAGCTGGGGGAGAACCTGAAACCGGTCGTCGCCTACGCGGCCGAACGCGGGATCAGGATCGGCGTCGAACCGCTCAACCGGTACGAGACCAGCGTCGTCAACACCGTCGAGCAGGCGCTCGACGCCCTCCCCGAGGAGTGCGGACTCGCCCTTGACACCTACCACATGAACATCGAGGAGAAGGATCCCCTCCGGGCCGTCCGCCTGGCGGGCGACAGGATCGCGCACATCCAGGTGTGCGGGACCGACCGCGGCGCCCCGGGCGCCGACCACTTCGACTGGCCGGGCTTCGCCGCGGCCGTACGCGACGTGGGCTACCGCGGCCCGCTCGTGATCGAGTCCTTCACCGCCGACAACATGACCATCGCCACCGCGGCGTCCATCTGGCGTCCCCTCGCCCCGAGCCAGGACGCCCTCGCCACCGAAGGACTCGCCTTCCTCCGCACCCTCATGGCCTGACCGGCCGATCACCCATGCCTTCCCTTCGCACCCCGTAACTCCGGCCGTCACCGGTAACCCCCCCAGGAGATCCCTAATGCGAAGATCACGATTGCTCCCCGCCCTGGCCGCGGCCCTGTTAGGGCTGTTGCTGTCCGCTGTGCCGTTGGTGGCGCACGCGGCCGCTCCGCAGTTCAAGGTGCTGCTGTTCAGCAAGACAGCGAGCGGCGCCTACCGGCACGACTCCATCTCCGCCGGCATCGCGATGTTCCAGCAGCTGGCGACCGACAACAACTTCCAGCTCGACGCGAGCGAGAACTCCTCCGTCTTCACCACGTCGAACCTCAACAACTACGACGCGGTGATCATGCTCCAGACGTCGGGCATGGTGTGGGACAACGACGCGCAGCGCCAGGCCATGCAGGCATACGTGCGCAGCGGCCGCGGCGTCGTGGCGATCCACAACGCCGTCGACATGAACATCGAGTCGCAGTTCCCCTGGTGGGACCAGACCGTGCTGGCCGGCGCGCACATGACGCAGCACTCGTCGATCGTGCAGGGCACCGCCAAGGTCGCCGACAAGGTCCACCCCTCGACGAAGGGCCTGCCGGACCGGTGGACCCGTACGGAGGAGTGGTACAACTTCGACAAGAACATGCGCGGCTCGGTGCACGTGCTGGTGACCGCGGACGAGACCACCTATGACGCGGGCGCGAACAAGATGGGCGCCGACCACCCGATCTCCTGGTGCCACAACCCGGAGGGCGGCCGGGTGTGGGCCACCGCCATGGGCCACAACGCGTCCTCCTACTCGGAGCCGCTGTTCAAGCAGCACCTGCTGGGCGCGGTGAAGTGGGCCGCGGGCGCGGAGCCCGGCGACTGCGGCGGCACGATCTCTGCCCGCTTCCAGAAGGTGACCCTCGACGGCGCGCCGGACCAGCCGATGGAGCTGGACGTGGCGGCCGACGGCCGGGTCTTCTACATCTCGCGCTCGGGCAAGGTCAACCTGATCCCCGCGGGCGGCGGCAGCACGCGCGTCATCGGCACCCTGTCGGTGTACGACGGCGGTGAGGACGGCGGTATCGGGATCGCGCTGGACCCGAACTTCGCCACCAACGGCTGGATCTACATCAACTACTCGCCCCTCAACGGCGGCGAGGTGAACCGGGTGTCCCGGTTCACCTTCAACGGCACCAGCCTCGACCTGAGCAGCGAGAAGAAGCTCATCGAGGTTCCGGCGTTCCGCAACGTCGACGAGCCGGGCCACACCGGCGGCTACATCACGTTCGGCCCGGGCGGCAACCTCTACATCGCCCCCGGTGACGACACCAACCCCAACGCCTCCAGCGGCTACGCCCCGATCGACGAGCGGCCGGGCCGGGAGCACTACGACGCCCAGCGGTCCGCGGCCAACACCAACGACCTGCGCGGCAAGATCCTGCGCATCCACCCCGAGCCCGACGGCACCTACACGATCCCGTCCGGCAACATGTTCGCTCCGGGCACGGCCAAGACGCGGCCGGAGATCTACGCGATGGGCTTCCGCAACGCGTTCCGCTTCTCGGTCGACAAGGTCACCGGCTGGATCTCCGTGGGCGACTACGGGCCGGACGCGGGCAGCGCCAACGCCAACCGCGGCCCCGAGGGCACGGTCGAGTGGAACCTGATCAAGCAGCCCGGGTTCTACGGCTGGCCGTACTGCACCGGCAACAACACGCCGTTCAACGACTTCAACTTCTCCACCAACACCTCGGGGGCGAAGTTCAACTGCTCGGCGCCGGTCAACGACTCGCCCAACAACACCGGCCTGACCAACCTCCCGGCCGCCAAGCCCGCGACCGTCTGGTACAACTACCACGCCTCGGCCGAGTTCCCCGAGATCAACTGCTGCGGCGGCGCGGCCCCCATGGGCGGCCCGTTCTACCGCTACGACGCGGCCAGCGCCTCCGACCGGAAGTTCCCCGAGTACTTCGACGGCGCGACCTTCCTGTACGAATGGAGCCGCAACTTCGTCAAGGAGATGCGCCTCGACTCCTCCGGCAACCTCCTGAAGATCAGCCCGTTCGTGGCGAACATCGCCCCGCACGCGCCGATCGACATGAAGTTCGGCCCCGACGGCGCGCTCTACATGGCCGACTGGGGCAACGGCTTCGGCCACGCGAACACCGATGACAGCATCTACCGGATCGACTACGTGGTCGGGAACCGCGCCCCCGTCGCCAAGGCGAGCGCCAGCCCCGACTCGGGCGCCGCGCCGCTGACCGTGGCGTTCTCCTCGGCCGGCTCGTCCGACCCCGACGGCGACCCGATCACCTACAGCTGGGACTTCGGCGACGGCACCACCTCCACCGCGGCCAACCCGACGAAGACCTACAACGCCAACGGCACCTACACCGCCAAGCTGACCGTACGGGACTCGGGCGGGAAGACGGGCAGCATCACGCTGACCATCGCCGTCGGCAACACCCGTCCCACGGTCGTCTTCTCGGCTCCGCCCGACGGCGGGTTCATCGACTTCGGCGACCGGGTGACCTACACGCTGAACGTCACCGACCCCGAGGACGGCACCGTCGACTGCTCCAAGGTCAACGTGTTCACCGCACTCGGCCACGACCAGCACGCCCACGACACCGGTCAGTACACCGGCTGCTCGGGGACGGTCACGACCACGGCCTCCGGCCATGACGAGGCCTCCAACGTCTACTACGTCCTGGGCGCGGACTACACCGACAAGGGCGGCCTGAAGGGCAGCGCCGGTATCACGCTGCAGCCCAAGCACAAGCAGGCCGAGCACGCCACCGGCTCGTCCGGCATCAGGATCGTCGACGAGGCCGGGGCCGAGGGCGGCAGGCGGATCGGCGACATCTCCAACAACGACTGGCTCTCCTTCACCCCGTTCAACCTCTCCGGAATCGACACGGTGTCCTTCCGCGTCTCGGCGCCGTCCGCCACCGGGGCGTCCATCGAGCTGCACGCCGACTCGCCGACCGGGGCGCTCATCGCCTCCGCCTCGGTGCCGTCGACCGGTGGCTGGAACAACTACGTGTCCCTGCCCGCGGTGCGGGTCACCGACCCCGGTGGCACACACAACGTGTACGTCGTGTTCAAGGCGCCGTCGGCGAACGCGTTCGACGTCGACTCGTTCACCTTCGGCGGCAGGGGCGTCGGGCAGGGCGGCGGCTCCTCCTCGCCGTCCCCCTCGCCGTCCCCCTCCGCGCCGGCCTCTCCCTCTCCCTCGCCCTCTGCGTCGCCCTCGGGCGGCACGGGGAGCACGAGTGCGCTGCGGGGTGTGGGGTCGGGCCGGTGCCTAGACGTCAACGGCGCGTCGCAGTCGAACGGCGCGACGGTGCTGATCTGGGACTGCAACGGCGGGAACAACCAGAAGTGGACCTCCACCAGCGCGTCCGAGCTGCGCGTCTACGGCAACAAGTGCCTGGACGTGAACGGCGCGGGCACGGCGGACGGCACCGCGGTCATCATCTGGGACTGCAACGGCCAGAACAACCAGAAGTGGCGCCTGAACTCCGACGGCACGATCGCCGCGGTCGGGGCGAACAAGTGCCTGGACGTCGCGAGCAGCGGCACCGCCAACGGCACCAAGGTGCAGATCTGGTCCTGCACCGGCGGCAACAACCAGAAGTGGACCCGGGTGTGACCTCGATGTGACGCCCGGCCCCGGAGCCGGTCCGCCCCCGCGGACCGGCTCCGGACGCACGACTTGGGAATGCGGCGCAAACCTTCCGGCTGTCAGGCGAGCGTGAGCTCGGCCGGTGCGGTGACGGCGCCGGGGTCGCCCGCGTAGGAAGCGGCTTCGATCACGGCCGTCGGGGAGGCGGGGACGAACCCGCCGGGAGTCCACCTCCGCAGGGGCCGGGTCGAGGCGGGCACGGTGACCCGGGCCGATTGCCCGGCCGGAAGCTCGACGGTCGCGAAGCCGAGCAGGACCCGGGTGGGGAAGTCGTCGGCCGCCGCGTCGATGCCGGTGGGCCGCCCGTAGAGCTGGACGACGTGGCGGCCCGCGCGTGAGCCGGTGTTGGTCACGGTCACGACGCCCGTGAAGGAGTCGCCGTCGGGTGCGCCGACGGTGAGGTCGGCGAGGGCGAAGCCGGTGTAGGACAGCCCGAACCCGAGCGGGAAGGCCGGCGCGTGGCCGTCCCGGTCCAGCAGCCGCTGGCCGAACCACTTGTCGTAGGTGATGGCGGTGGCGTCGCGGTCGAAGTACGGCAGGTGCTCCTCGGCGGCCGGGATCGAGTACGGCAGCCGCCCGGCCGCGTCGACCTCGCCGAGCAGCACGTCGGCCAGGGCCCGGCCGCCCTCGCAACCCGAGTACCAGGAGAAAAGCACGGCGGGTACGGCGTCGCGCCACTCCTCGGTGATGACGGCCCCGGCGGTGACGATCACCACGACGGTGCGCGGGTTGGCCGCCGCCACGGCCCGGATGATCTCGGCGTCGACGGGCCGGAGCCGCAGACTGGCACGGTCGCCGCCGGCGCTTCCGCCGCTCATGGAGTCCACCGCGCCGGGCTCGGCCAGGAAGGCCGCGAACGACTGCCCGGCGGGGTCGTCGCCGGGCGGCGGGAACAACGCCAGCAGGTCGGCATCGGCCAGCACGTCCCCTCCGATCCACTCGCCCTCGTCGGCCGCGGTGTAACCGGCGACGACAACGGCGACGTCGGCCTGTGCGGCCGCGGCGGCGGCCGCGGCCGGGTCGTCGTCGGCCACGTGGGTGATCCGGGTGTCCGGGAGCGCCTCGGTGAGCCCCCGCAGCGCGGTGATCACCTCCGGGGCGCGTACGTCGGAGGAGCCGTTGTCGCCGGTGTTGGCCACGTCGGCCAGACGCCCGACGACCGCCAGGGAGGCGAGGGCGTCCTGGTTCAGCGGCAGCAGGGGCGCGTCGCCGACCGGGTCGTTCTTGAGCAGCACCATGCCGCGGGCGGCGACCTCGCGCGCCAGCGCGCGGTGCTCTGAGCCGAACACCACGTCGAGCGGGGGCTCGGGCTCGCTGAGGGCGGCGTAGTGGCGCAGCTGGGTGGCGAGGATGCGGCGGGCCGCACGGTCGACGTCGTCCCAGCTCGCCCGGCCCGCCTCCAGGTCGGCGGGCAGATGCTCGGCGCGCTGCTGGCGGAAGGGCTCCTCCACGTCGAGCCCGGCGCGCAGCGAGGCGGCGGCGTCGCGCAGGCCCCAGATGAAGTCGGAGACGGTGACGCCCTCGAAGCCCCACATCCCGCGGAGCACGCCTTCCATCAGGTGCTCGTTCTGCCCGGCCCACTCTCCGTTGACGGAGTTGTAGGCGGTCATGACGCCCGACACGCCCTCTTCCACGATCCGCCGGAAGTGCGCCAGGTAGACCTCGTGCAGCGCCGCGTCGTCGGCGGTGACGTCGACCTTGAACCGGGCGTTCTCCATGCTGTTGAGCGCGTAGTGCTTGACGACGGCCATGGCGTTGCGCTGCACTCCGCGGGTCAGCGCCGCACCGAACTCGCCGAGCAGGACCGGGTCCTCGCCGTACGTCTCCTGGGCCCGGCCCCACGACGGGTGGCGGGGCAGGTTCACGCACACGCCGCCGAAGAAGTTGGCGCCCTGGGCGCGCAGTTCGAGCCCGATCGCGGTGCCGACGCGCTCCTCGAGCTCGACGTCCCAGGTGGCGCCGCGGGCCATGGAGACCGGGAAAGCGGTCGACTTTCCCATCACCACACCGCGCGGGCCGTCGGAGAACAGCAGGCCGGGGATGCCCAGCCGCTCGACGCGGCCCATCGGGTAAGGGGTGAGGTTGTACCCGTTGGTCATCATGTCGGCCATGCCCTGCCAGAACGGCAGGTCTCCGTCCAGCAGCCACAGGCGTTCTTCACCGGTCATCTGCGACAGCAGTTCGCCCGCCGCCTCGTCGAGGGGCCGCCCGGCGCGCACTGCGGCGACGGCGGCGGAGAATGCGGTCGGGGAGGAGGGCGTCGACATGCGCACACAACTCTCTGAACAGGCGCGACAGCGCTATCTACCAAACGGTAGATAAACTAGGCTGGTATCGTGATCGAATCAACCCCCCGTCTCCCAGGAGCCAGGACGGCATGACCCCCGCACCGGGACGGCGCCGGCTGCCGCTCGCCGAACGCCGGGAGGAGATCCTCCAGGCGGCCACCGAGCTGATCGCCGCCTCCGGGTTCAAGGGCGTCACCCTCGAGGCGTTCGCGGCGGCCTGCGGCATGACCAAGGCGGGGTTGCTGCATCACTTCCGCTCACGGGAGGACCTGCTCATCGCGGTCCTCGAACGCCGGGACACGCTCGACCTCGCGAGCGTCGTCGACACGTTCGAACCGGCGCCCGACCCGGCGACCGCCCGCGCCGTCATGTCCGGATTCGTCCGGCGCAACCTCGCGCAACGCTCAATCGTGCAGCTGTACACCATGCTGTCGGCAGAGGCGCTGGACCCCGCGCATCCCGCGCACGCCTACTTCCGGACGCGGCTTATCGAGGGCCGCGCCATGCTCGAGCGCTACCTGCTGGCCTGGCATCCCCGGCCGGACCGGGCCGCGGTGGACCTGCTCGCCTTCCTCGACGGCCTGCAGCTCAACTGGCTGCGTGACGCCGACATCGACTTCCTCGCCCAGTGGGAGGCCTTCGCCGACCGGTTCTTCGCCTCCTGACCGCCGCGCGAGGGCACCCGGCCGGTCACCGCGCCTTGCTGACGCCCCTGGCCAGAGGCGCGCGCCAGCGATACCGCATGGCGAGGATGCGGAACGTGAAGGCGAGCACGGCAGAGGACAGGGTGGCGACGAACCCCCGCACGTCCAGCGCGTGCAGCGCGACCATCGCCGTCGAGCCGAGCATCGCCGGTACGGCGTAAAGCTCCCGGTCGTAGAGCAGGGTCGGCCTCTCGCCGGACAGGACGTCTCTGATGACGCCGCCACCGACCGCCGTACAGACCCCGAGGAACACGGCGTGCATCGGCGCGACGCCGTAGTGGAGCGCCTTGGCGGTCCCGACGGCGCAGAACAGGCCGAGGCCCGCCGCGTCGAAGACGAGCACCGCGGGCATCGCCCGCTCGACCTGGGGATGCCAGAAGAAGGCGATGACGGTGGCCACGACCGGCACGAGGAGATATGCGGTGTCCCGCAGCGCGGCGGGCTGCACGCCGATGAACAGGTCACGCACGATGCCGCCGCCGACCGCGGTGAAGAACGCGAGCACCGCGATGCCGACCACGTCGAGCCGTTTGCGTACGCCCTGGAGCGCACCGGACAGGGCGAAGACGAAGATTCCGACAAGGTCGAGCACGGGGGTCACGGGCGCTCATTCTCCCACATACCGCGCAAATCGCCGTGCGATCAGGCCCGGCGGAGGTCTACGCGCCGGGGGCCGCACCCTCCGCCCGCCGGCCGCGGAAGTCCGGACGGCACGGGCAAGGGCAGCGTGGACTGAACCGCGTGCTCGGGGTGACCGTGCCCGTGGTCGACGAGACCATTGAGCGGATCGCGACCGAGCTGGGCAGCCTGGTCGCGCTGCTGGTGGTGAGCAAGCGACGATGGGTCTTCGCCTGGGCCCGGCCGCCGTGCTCGCGCGCCGTCAGCTCGAGCCCGGCGACCGGCTGCTCCTCTACACCGACGGCATCGTCGAGGCGCTGACTCCCGACGGGGAGAGGTTCGAGCTGGACCGCTTCGCCGACTTCGTCATCCGGCGGGAGGCCGACGGCGTCTCCGCACCGGAGACCCTGCGCCGCCTGATCCACTCGATCCTCTCCTACCAGCGCGGTCAGCTCCAGGACGACGTCACGGTGATGCTGGTCGAGTGGCGCACCGAGCGGCACCGCCGGCTCGTGCTGTGAGGCGGCATCACCCGCGGGCCGAGTTCAGCCGCGGGCGAGCAGCTCGAGCGTGTCGACGACGCGGTTCGCGAAGCCCCACTCGTTGTCGTACCAGGCCACCACCTTGACGTGCGCGCCCTCGACCCGGGTGAGGGCGGCGTCGAAGATCGACGACGCCGCCTGGCCGGTGATGTCGCTGGAGACCAGCGGCTCGTCGGCGTACTCGAGGATGCCCTTGAGCGGGCCGTCGGCGGCGGCGCGGTAGGCCGCGAGCACCTCGTCGCGGGTGACCCGGCGGGAGACCGTGGTGTTCAGCTCCACGAGCGAACCCACCGGGACCGGCACGCGGATCGCGTCGCCCGACAGCTTGCCGTCCAGGTTCGGCAGCACCAGGCCGATGGCCTTGGCGGCCCCGGTGGTGGTGGGTGCGATGTTCACGGCGGCGGCGCGGGCCCGGCGCAGGTCGCGGTGCGGGCCGTCCTGGAGGTTCTGCTCCTGCGTGTACGCGTGCACGGTGGTCATGAAGGCGTGCTCGATGCCGGCCAGGTCGTCCAGCACGGACGCGAGTGGCGCCAGCGCGTTCGTGGTGCACGAGGCGTTCGAGACGATCACGTGCTCGGCGGGGTCGTAGTCCTCCGTGTTCACGCCGTAGGCGAGCGTCACGTCGGCGCCGTCGGAGGGGGCGCTCACCAGCACCCGCCCGGCCCCGGCGTCGATGTGCGCGCGGGCGGCCCGCGCCGCGGTGAAGCGGCCGGTGGCCTCCAGCACGATGTCGACGCCGAGATCGGCCCACGGCAGCTTGGCGGGCTCGCGTTCGGCGAGCACCGCGATACGGCGGCCGTCGACCACGAGGCTGGTTCCGTCGACCTCGACGGAGCGGCCGAGGCGGCCGAGCGCGCTGTCGTACTTGAGCAGGTGCGCGAGGGTCTCGGGGGCGGCGAGGTCGTTGACGGCGACCACGTCGAGGTGACTGTCGCGTTCGAGCAGGGCGCGGAGGGTGTTGCGCCCGATACGACCGAATCCGTTGACGGCGATGCGGGTCATGGAGGCTCCTTTCGTTCCGCGCTCCATGATCGGCGCGTGGTCGCCGGGCCGACAGTGGCCCGAACGACACCGTGCGCAAGGATCCCGCCAGAAGTTTCGCCACCGTCCGCAAGGATCTCGCCACCCCGTCCGAGGACCGGCGCGGCCGCTCGTCCGGCCGGGGAGGTCAGGCGGAGAAGGTGTGGCGGTAGTCCGTCGGGGAGGTGCCGAGGATCCGCTGGAAATGCAGGCGCAGGTTCGCCCCGGTGCCGAGCCCGACCCGGTCGGCGATCTGTTCCACGCCCAGATCGCTCCGTTCGAGCAGTTCGCGCGCCAGGTCCACGCGCGCCCGGAGCACCCACTGCATGGGCGTGTAACCGGTGTCCTCCACGAACCGCCGCGAGAAGGTGCGGGCCGACACCCTCGCGTGGCGGGCGAGGGTGTCCAGGGTCAGCCGTTCGGACAGGTGCGCCAGGGCCCACTCGCGCGTGCTCGCGAACAGGTCGCCGAGCGGTTCGGGCACGCTCCGGGGGACGTACTGCGCCTGGCCTCCGCTGCGGTAGGGCGCCGCCACCAGCCGTCTCGCCACGTGGTTGGACAGCCCGACGCCGTGGTCGCGCCGCACCAGGTGCAGGCACAGGTCGATGCCGGACGCGGCGCCCGCCGACGTGAGCACGTTCCCCTCGTCCACGAACAGCACGTTCTCGTCCACGCGCACGAGCGGATGCTTGTCGGCGAGGGCCTTCGTGTAGTGCCAGTGGGTCGTCGCCCGTTTGCCGTCGAGCAGGCCCGTCGCCGCCAGCGCGAACGCTCCCGTCGAGATGGCCGCGAGCCTGGTCCCGCGCTCGTGGGCGGCCATCAGGGCGCCGACCACCGCCGCCGGCGGTTCCGTGGTCGCCGGCTCCCGATAGCCGGGGATGAAGACGGTGTCGGCCTGCTCGAAGGCGTCCAGGCCCTCGGCCACGTGATAGGAGAGGCCGTCGCCGCCGGTCACCAGCCCGGGTGTGGCGCCGCACACCCGGACCTCGTACGGCATGCTCGGCCGGTTGGAGAACACCTGCGCCGGGATGCCGACGTCGAGCGGCTTCGCGCCCTCCAGCACGAGCACGGCGACGCGGTGCTTCCTCGGGCTCATCGGCCTCCTTCGCCTGCTCCCGCGATCGACCGGGGATCCCCCCGCGCCGTGACCGCGACGACCTCTGCCGCAAGCATCCTGCCACCGGCCCCCAGTAGCCCCCAGCGCCACCAGGGGCCGCCGGCGCGCCGGCCGGACCGCACCCGGAACAGCAGCGGTGGCGCCCCGCCTGCGGGTTAGGACTGGTTGAACAGCGAAAGGGTCAGGGTGGAGTGGTACTCGCCGGCGGCGACGTCGACGGAGGTGCGCAGGGCGAGGTCGGCGTTGACCTGCGAGGTGCCGATCTCGTCGGCGGAGTTGGCGGTCGAGACCAGCAGCTCCTGGCCCTCCAGACCCACGTTGGGGGCTCCGGTGCCGTCGGAGACGACACTGGAGACCGGCTCACCGGCTGAGACCGCGCCGGTGGAGGAGTCGCTCAGCAGGCGCGGCTTCCAGCCGAGGTATTCGGGGCCGATGGTCTTGGCCGGGTCGTCGGAGGCGACGAACTGGCTCGCCTGGCCCACGACCGCCCAGTACTCGCCGGCGGGGATCTCCTCGGGGGTGCGGGTGTCGGTCACCGTGACCGTGGGCAGGGTGCCGGTGAACTGGCGGGCGGCGGCGTCGGAGCCGTTCTCCTGCAGGGACACCCCGTTGTTGTCGGCCACGGTCATCGACAGCTGACCGGGGGTGGTGGTGGGCTCGATGTTCACCGACACGTCGATGCCGCTGCCGGGGTCGTCGGCCAGCGCGGGAGTGGCCACGCCGGCGAGGGTGAGGCCGAGCACCGACGCGGCGAGCACCTGCGTGATCCTGTTGATTCTCATGTGATCATTCGCTCCATAAATGGGGGGCGAGGCCGGCCGGCTGTTCGGCCGGCCGGCCTCGGTTGAGCTACGGCGGTGTCCTCGTCGTGGGGATCGTGGTCACCGCCGGTGCGGCCGGCGGCCGGCCGGGGACGCCCCAGGTGTGGTCAGCCGCAGCTGGCCGCGGTGTAGGCCGCGTCGTAGGTCGAGGTGACCTGCTTGCCGCCGATCGTCGCGGTCGCGGTCACGGTGACCTTGCCGGCGTCGATCTGGGGAGCTCGGGTGTTGAAGGACTGGTAGGCCTGCTTGCCCGGGGCCACGTCGGCCACCGTCTTGGTGCCGTACGGGGTGGTGAGCGTGATCGTGGCCGGCACGTCGGAGTCGTTGACGGCCGTGACCGCCAGGTAGGCCGAGGTGCCGATGCAGCGGGTGGTGGCGGTGACGGTCAGCTTGACCGCCGGCGGGGGCGTGACGGCATCGAGCGCGACCGCGAAGATGTGCATCGTCGCGACCCCGTTCGCCGCCCGCGCGCTGATGTTGGGCAGGTCGACGCGGGAGATCTCCTTGTTCTGCAGTGCCACGCCCGAGTAGTAGATGGTCGCGGCGGTGTTCTGCCGCTGGTTGTTCGGCCGGTTCTGGTACGGGGCCACGACGGCGGCGTCGCCCTCCGGCCGCGGCGCGCCGTACCAGTCGGGCGAGCTGAGGGTGAAGGTCTGCCTCGTGCCGTCCTTGTAGACGATGGTGGCCGGTCCGGACACCGCGCCGTAGGTGCCGGTCAGCAGGAAGCCGAGCGTCTTGCCGGTGCCGGTCACCTTGAGGGACTGTCCGGAGGCGATGGCGTTGTCGGGGGTGCCCACCGCGACGTTGGGCCACTTGAAGTTCAGCCCGTTCTTGGTGACGGTGGCCCCGGGGGTGACACCGACCGACGCCAGCGCCTGGGCGGAGATGCTGGCGTTGTTGCCGTCGAAGTTTCCGGGGGCGGTGTTGGTGTCGTCGGTGACGCCGACGTTGCTGAACAGCTCCTCAAGCGGCTTCTCCCCGCCGCCCCACACCTGCACCGGGGCCTTCGCGGACGCGGTCCAGTCCTCGCCCGCCTCGGTGCCGCTCACCACGCCGGTGAGGACCGCGGTGCCGGCCGCGGCGCCGGCGGCGGGAGTGACGGTGAACTCCACCGTGGCCTTCGCGTCCGGCGCCAGGGGCCCCACGTTGGCCTGCGCGGGGGTGACGGTCCACCCCTCCGGCGCCTTGAGGGACACCGTCGCCGACGCCAGCGACGCCTCCACCGCCCGGACGGTGACCGTGGCCTTCGCCCCCTGACCCGGCGAGACCTCGACGGGCGCGGTCATCGTGACCTTCTGCAGCGCGTACGCCCGGTAGGTGTGCCGGGCCTGCGCCGTGATCTTGATGGCGCCGGACTCGGCCTTCTCCACCGTGACCGTGCCGCCGCCGGTGGTGTCGAGGATCTTGTAGCGGCCGGTGAAGATGCCGCCGCGTACCTTGACGACACCGTCGCGGTCAGGCGTGACGAGGTACTCGTCGGCCTGCCCGTCGCTCCACGCCGCGCCGATCGTGTGGCCGCCGCGGCCGCGCAGGCCCTGCACCTTCCCGTTCCGCCAGGCGTCCGGAAGCGCCGGCAGCACGTTCAGTTCGCCGGTGTGGCTCTGCAGCAGCATCTCGGTGATGCCGGACGTGGCGCCGAAGTTGCCGTCGATCTGGAACGGCGGGTGCAGGTCGAACATGTTCGGGGCGAGCCTGGCCGGCGTCACCAGGAGGCGGACCAGGTCGTGCGCCCGCTTGCCCTCCTCCATCCGCGCCCAGTAGTTGATCTTCCAGGCGAGGGACCAGCCCGTGCCGTCGTCGCCGCGCAGTTCGAGGGTCCGCCGCGCGGCCTCGAACAGCTCCGGGGTGCCGCGCTTGGTGATCTGGTTGCTGGGGTGCAGGCCGTACAGGTGCGAGACGTGCCGGTGGTTCCGCTCGGTCTCGACCCAGTCGTACAGCCACTCCTGGATGTTGCCGCGGGAGCCGATCTTCATCGGAGCCAGGCGCTCGCGGGCCGCCAGGACCTTCTCCCGGAAGCTCGCGTCCACGCCGAGAACCTCACTCGCCTCGGCGCAGCCGTCGAACAGGTCGCGCAGGATCTGGTTGTCCATGGTGGGACCGGCGGCGACGCTGGCGTTCGCGTGGTGGCTGAGCTCGGGCGAGTTCGACGGGTTCGTGACCAGGTATCCGAGCTTCGGCTCCTCCACGAGCGTGTCGAGGAAGAACTGGGCCGCGCCCTTCATCGCCGGGTAGTTCTTCCGGAGGAACTCCACGTCGCCGGTGAACAGGTAGTGGTCCCAGATCATGGTGGCCAGCCACGCGCCGCCGGTCTGCCACATGCCCCAGAACGCGCCGTCGACGACCGAGGTCGCCCGCCACGCGTCGGTGTTGTGGTGGGTGACCCAGCCGCCGGCGCCGTACTGGACCTCGGCCGTGCGGGCGCCGGTCACCGTGAGGTCCTGGATCATGCCGAACACCGGCTCGTAGCACTCCGACAGGTTCGTGGTGTCGGCGGGCCAGTAGTTCATCGGCAGGTTGGCGTTGATGGTGTACTTCGAGTCCCACGACGGGCTCAGGGAGTCGTTCCAGATGCCCTGCAGGTTGGCCGGCTGTGTCCCGGGGCGCGAGCAGCTGATCAGCAGGTAGCGGCCGAACTGGAACAGCAGCGCGGAGAACTGCGGGTCGTCGACGGCCCCGTGCTGGGCGATCCGGACGTCGGTCGGCTGGTCGGCCGCGTCGGTGCGGTCCAGTTCGAGCGTCGTCCGCTTGAACAGGGCCTGGTAGTCGGCCACGTGCCGGTCGCGCAGCGCGTCGTAGGCCTTGCCCTGGGCGGCGTCGAGGTGCCGCCGCGCGATGCCCTGGTAGTCGCCGCTGACGTCCTTGTAGTTGACGTAGCTGGAGCCGATGGAGATCAGCAGCGTCACGCTGTCGGCGGCGGACACTTGGAGCGTTCCGCCGGAACTGGTGACGGTGCCGCCTTCGGCGACGGCCTTGGCCAGCGCGAGGAACTTGACCTGGCCGGTGATGCCCTCGAAGTTGCCCGAGACGCCGTCGAGCGCCACCGTCGTGCCGTCCGGGCTGGTGAGCGTCGTGCGCTGGGGGCTGTCGAACGTCGCGCTGAACGTGATCGAGCCGGGCTTGTCGGCGGTCAGGCGGATGACGATGACCTGGTCGGGCGCGCTGGCGAACACCTCGCGCTTGTACCGCACGCCGTTCAGGAGGTAGGTGACGGACGTGGTGGCGGTGGTGAGGTCCAGCTGGCGGTTGTACTCGGAGAACCCGCTGGTGCCGGGGAAGGTCAGCCTGATGTTGCCGACGGTCTGGTAGGCGAGCTGGCCCGCGGGCTTGCCCAGCATGTTCTGGTCGATCAGGGTCTGGGCCTGGCTCCACTGGTCCTCGAAGACCAGGCGCCGGATCTCCGCCAGTGCCGACGCGCCCTTGGGGTTGCTCTGGTCGTACGGCCCGCCGCCCCAGACGGTGTCCTCGTTGAGCTGCAGCCGCTCGGCGTCGACGTTGCCGAACACCATCGCGCCGAGGCGCCCGTTGCCGATGGGAAGGGCACGGAGCCAGTCCGTGCCGGCGCCCCTGTCGTACCACAGCGCCATGTCGTTGGCGGCGCGTACCTCCGAGGGCGCCACCGATCCGGCCCGGGCGACCGCTGTCCACTGCATCGGCAGCATCAGAGCTCCGGCTCCGACCGTACCGATCTTCATCAATTGCCTGCGCGACAGGTCTGGCATCTCGCTTCTCCAAGCGCATCGCGGCCTTGCGGACAACCGGCACCTGCGCATGGACGACGAGCTCGCGGACGACGAGACGAGCGGGTTGCGAGGGGGCCGGCGGCTCAACGAGGCTCTATGTGGGGGGAGTGACCGCAAAGCTACAAAGATTTGATGTATGCGTCAACGGTTGGTATCAAACAGCCCGAAAATGCGCATCTTCGCTCGCTCGCAGCGGGAAACATCTAATCTTTGGGTTGATGGCGCCGCCTGCCTCGGCGGCGTCCGCCGCTACCCGGGGCTGACGGCCGAGCGGAATACAATCGGAGCCTCGGGAAGGCGCTCCCCGCATGAGGCTCCGGCCGGGACCGAGGACACCCACTGCCATGTCACGCACAGACGACGTAGTAGACAGCATCAAGCGGATGATCCTCGACGGGGTCCTGCGGCCCGGTGACCGCCTGCCCGTCGAGAAGGACCTC
>NZ_JABBXA010000032.1 GCF_014161445.1 Microbispora sp. H13382 | reverse complement strand
GAGCACATCGTCTACGCCATCGTCCTGATCGGCCTGACCCTCGCCGGCGCCGGCACCACCCTCGGACTCGGCACGACCTGGACCAACACCACCCTGGTCCGCCGCCTCCCGATCCTCAAGTAACCCCCATCGACTCCGGCGCCCACCCCCAGCCCCCTGGAGGTGGGCACCGGCACGTCCGGGGTGCGGAAGCCCACCGGCACGTTGGAACGGTCACCCGTCCCTCCAGGGAGGAAATGAAAGATGAAAGAGAGATTCGAGCACGCACCCACGGGCGAACCGCGCAAGAGCGGCCGTCCGGGGCGGTCGAGGCGGTGGGCCGATCTCACGCCGAGGCAGCAGGCCGTTCTCCTGACGCTCGCCTCGGTGGAGCTCTCGCTCACCGCGACCGCCGCCGTCGATCTGTTCCTCCGCCCCCAGACCCGGCTACGCGGTCACAAGTCCCTCTGGTGGCCCGCCCTGGTCGTCCAGCCCTTCGGGCCGATCGTGTACCTCGCTCTGGCCCGCAGGCCGAGGGAGTCCTCGCCCTCCTGAGCGGACGCCTGTCCTGCCGCGGCCGCAGCGGCCGCGGCCGGCGGACGGTCTGCGCACGCGAGGGCGGCGCCCGGTCAGCGTGCCGGAAATCGGCGTCGACCAGATCACGTGGGCCCACACCCCATGGAGGGTGGCCTGACCCTCGCCGTCGGGCCGCCCTGTGCCGGCCCTTCTACGAGAGCGGCTGGGCCGCGCCGACCACGAAGGACTCCAGCCGGTGCAGCAGATCGGCCATCTCGCCCTCGGGCAGCCGGGTGGTGTCGGCGCTCAGCTCCACGCCGAGAGTGCCCTTCCAGCGCATCAGGGCCACGCAGAAGTAGCAGCTGCGCTGGTCCGTCCCGGGGAGCCACTCCAGCTCGGACTCCCCGTCCCCGCTGCCGGCGCCGCCCGGATCCTCGCCGGGGCGCAGGTCGTTGAAGCAGCACGACGGGAACACGGAGATGCCCCGGTCGGCGCTCACTCGGTCGATCATCGCGTCGAACGCCCGCGTGTCGAAACGCGCGCGCCGGTAGGACGCGAGAACCGCCGGATACGCGCTCACGAGGGTCTCGCCAAGGCTTCCGCACGAGCCCAGGGTGAACAGTCCCAGCTGATTCAGGCTGGTGACCAGGTCTCGGCTCCGATCGTCGAAGCGGTTGTGCACGATCGGGGTGATCGCGCACACCTTGTGCCCGGTCAGCTCGCGCAGCAGCATGGTGACCGCCACCAGGAGCACCGTGGCCGTGCTGACGCCGGCACGGCGGGCGAGCACATGTGCGGCGTGGTCGAGCCGGGGCGACGACAACACGGCCCGCGCGTACCTCGGCGTCGAGCCCGCTCCGACCGCTTTCGGGAACATGCCGGACGGCACGGTGCGCAAAAGCGCCTCCCACTGCGCGATCGCCCGGTCCGAACGGGCCGACGCCGCCTGTTCCTCCCGCACCAGGTCGAGCAACTGCGACGACGGCGGTCGCGCGATCGCTCCGCGCAGCAGCAGCATCCGCAGGTCGCGCACCACGACGTCGGCCGCGCGCCAGTCCGCCACGACGTGGCTGATCACGAGCGCCACGTGAGTGGCGGCGCCGTCGCAGACCACGAGACCGGCGCGCAGCGGCTGCTCGCCGTCGTCGAAGGATCGACCGGCCAGGCGGGCGACGAGGTCCGCCGCGGCGTCGTCCGCGTCGCCGCGTGCCGCCTCGACCGTTTCGATCGGCAGAGTCCCGGCCGCCGCCACCTCCTGGTACGGCCCGTCCGCGCCAAGCCGCACCAGGGATCGCAGGCCGTCGTGCCTGCCCACCACCTCGGCCAGGGCCGCCGCCACGACCTCCGGGCGGCGCGGGTTCCCCGCGCGGGGGACGGCGAGCACCCGGGGCACGTTGAAGTAGTGGGCGTTGTCCGGCCCCACCCCGTGGATGGCCTCCCAGATGGCCCGCTGTCCCCATGCCAGCTCGGTCCTACCGGAACGGTCGGAGGCGAAGTCCACCGAAAGCCGCATGCCTCTCCTTCAATGGTCAGAGACGTCCAAGTCCGAACTCTCTGGCCTGCGGCCCCGATCCCGGACAGCCGCAGACCTGGGTCACCGCCCGCGCGGCCGCATCCACCAGGCGGCGCGTGGCGGCGGCGCCGAACAGGCCGGCCGGCACTCCAGCCGAGTAACCGACCAGCGGCTCACGAGCCCTCCTTCTCGATCCGTCTCCGGCTCGCGCGGCATCGCCTCGATCGCCCCGGATTCGTCGAGAGCCTGAGAGCGTTCACCGGCGGAAAGTGTGCGGGCGGCCGTGGGAACGCTCCCATGAAGGCTAGGTTTCGTCTCCGGGCCGGTCAATATCCTTCAGTGCCGTTCGCCGCGGCCCGATGTGACCTGACGGGGACGGCAGGCGATTTCCGCACGTGGCGGATACCGCTGGGGAGCGCTCCGTTCCGGCTTTTGACAACCTGGAAACTTCTTCGTCCGATGCGGCCGCATCCGGTCCGGCCTTATTTGGATAATGAGGCCGGACCAGTTTATGGAAGCGCTCCCATAGGGCCGCCTTACGCGGGCGGCCGAACGGCGAGCGCGGCCTTGTCGATCTTGCCGGTGGCGTTGCGCGGCAGGCCGTCCACGAGGACGACCTCGCGCGGGACCTTGAAGTTGGCCAGCCGTTCCCGGCAGTAGGCCGTCAGCGCCTCGGGGGTGACCGCCATGCCCGGGCGGGGCACGACGTAGGCGCGGCCGACCTCGCCCATGCGGGCGTCCGGCACACCGATCACCACGGCCTCGGCGACGTCCTCGTGGGCGGCGAGCACCTGCTCGATCTCCGCCGGGTACACGTTGAAACCGCCGACCACGAACATGTCCTTCGAGCGGCCGGTGATGGCGAGGTAGCCCCGCTCGTCGAGGCGGCCGCGATCGCCGGTGACCAGCCAGCCGTCCACGACCGCCGCCGCGGTCGCCTTGTCGTCGTCCAGGTAGCCGACCATGACGTTGTGCCCGCGCACCAGGATCTCGCCGTCCTCCCCCACAGGCACCGGCTCGCCGTCCCGGCCGGTCACCTTCACCTCCACGCCCTCGATCGCACGGCCGGAGGTGGTGGCCACGGTCACGTCGTCGTCCTCCACCGAGCATGCGGTGACCGTGCCGCACGACTCGGTCAGCCCGTACGCGGTGACGACCTGGGGGAACAGCTCGGCGCGCAGGCGGCGTACGAGCGCCACCGGGACGACCGAGGCGCCGGTCACCGCGAGCCGCAGCGACGACAGGTCGTGGCGGGTACGGCCCAGGGCGTCGAGCATGGAGACGTAGATGGTCGGCGGCCCGGGCAGCACGGTGATCTTCTCGGCCTCGATGAGCCGCATCGTCTCCGCAGGCTCGAACACCGGCTGGAGCACCATCGTGGCCGACTTCAGCAGACAGGCGAACACCCCGGCCTTGTAGCCGAAAGTGTGGAACATCGGGTTGACGATCAGGTAGCGATCGCCGTGGCGCAGGCCGGTCCGCGCGCTCCAGGCCAGGTAGGTGCGGACGTTCTGGCGGTGGGTGCACATCGCGCCCTTGGACCTGCCGGTGGTGCCGGAGGTGAACAGGATGTCGGCCACGTCGTCGGGGCGCACCGCCGCCGCGCGGTCCCGGGCCGCCTCCTCAGGCACGCTCACGCCCGCCGCGAGGAAGTCGTCCCAGCTCGTCGCGCCCGGCCGCGGGCCGTCGTACGCCACCACGGCGGTGAGGGCGGGCAGGTCCGGCGTGCCGGCGGCGGTGACGCCGAGCATGGCGAGGTAGCCGTTGCCGAGGAAGCCGTCCTCGGTGAACAGGACCCGGGCGCGGCTGCGGGCCAGGAGCCAGCGGGCCTCCTCGCCCTTGTACCTGGTGTTGATCGGCACCACCACGGCGCCGGCGCAGAGCGCGCCGAGGGCGGTGACGATCCACCGCGTGCTGTTGGGCGCCCAGATCGCGACCCGCTCCCCCGGCTCCACGCCGAGCGCGAGGAAGCCGCGGGCCGCCTCGCGCACCCGGGCGTGCAGCTCCGCGTAGGTCAGGCGGGACGCGCCGTCCACCACGGCCTCCGTGCCCGGAAACTCCCGGGCCGCCCGCTCCAGCACTCCCGGGATCGTCAGCGCCTCGTTGTCGGTCATGACCGTCATCGTGGCCGTTGCGTCCCGGTCCGTCAGGCGCGGTCCCGCTGGCCGGTACCTCTCCCCCATCGGCGGGCGCGCGGCCGTACCCTCCCTGGGGCGTATCGAAGGTGGGAGGACACGGTGAACGTGACGATGGATTTCGGCGGCCGGGCGGTGCTGGTCACCGGGGGGACCAAGGGCATCGGCTTCGTGATCGCCGAGGCGTTCCTCGCCGCGGGCGCCGAGGTCGTGGTGTGCGGGCGGAACGAGCCGGAGATGCTGCCCGCCGCGGGCGGCCGGACGGCGCGCTTCGCCGCCGCCGACATCCGGGACCCCGGGGAGGCGGCGCGGCTGGTGGAGCAGGCCGTGGATCACCTGGGCCGTCTGGACGTGCTGGTGAACAACGCCGGGGGCTCGCCGGACTCCGACGCGGCGACGGTCTCGCCGCGGTTCGTCGAGCGGATCGTGGACCTCAACCTGCTCGCGCCGTTCTACGTGGCCCAGCCGGCCAACCTCGTCATGCGCGAGCAGGAGACCGGCGGCTCGATCGTCAACATCGGCAGCGTCTCCGGCGTGGACCCGCAGCCCGGCACCGCGGCGTACTCGGCGGCCAAGGCCGGACTGCTCGTGCTCACCAGGGCGCTGGCGCTGGAATGGTCGCCCAAGGTGCGGGTCAACCACATCACCACCGGCCTCATCAGGACCGAGGCCGCCGCCTCCATGTACGGCGAGGACGGCGGCGCGGCGCTGTCCGAGGTGATCCCGATGCGCCGGATGGCGGTGCCGCGGGACGTGGCGAACGCCTGCCTCTTCCTCGCCAGCGACCTCGCCTCCTACCTGACCGGGGCGGACGTCCCGGTGCACGGCGGAGGCGAGGTGCCGGCCCGCTACCTCGTGACGCGCGGCTGAGCGTCGCGGAAGACGGCACGCCCGCCCGTCAGCACGGGCGTGCCGTTCACCGCGGCTTCGAACACGACCGCGTCGTCCGTGTCCCACGTACGCAGGTCGAGGCGGTCGCCGGGGAAGACCGGGGCGGCGAACCTGCCCGCCAGCTCGGTCAGATCGGCCGGGTGCGCGCCCACGGCGTCGGCCAGCGGCAGCGTGACCGCCGCCAGCGTGCACAGGCCGTGCATGAACGGCCGGGGCATCCCGGCCGCCTTCGCCGCCTCCGGGTCGATGTGCATGTGGTGCCGGTCGCCGAGCAGGCGGTAGAGCGCTGCCTGGTTGGGCGAGGTGTCCAGCCTGACCTGGTGGGCGGGCGCGATCTGCGGCCGCTTCGGCGCGGACGGCCCGCGTTCGCCGCCGAACCCGCCGCAGCCGGGCGCGAACAACGACCAGGTGGCGAGGAAGAACTCGCTGTCCACCTCGACCTCGAAGACCGCGGCGCCGCCCTTGTCCCAGACCCGGGCGACCCGGGCCGTCATCGCCAGCTCGCCCGCCGGCGGCAGCGGCCCCCGCACCACGAGCCGCTGGGAGCCGTGCACGGCGGTCCGGGTGTCGAACGCGCCGAGCGAGCCGAGCGCGTCGGGGGCCCACTGGGCCTTGGTCAGCGCGAACGTCGGCAGCACCCGCAGCCGCTCCTCGAAGACGAGGTCGAGGTCGGTGGCGGGGGCGCCGACGGCGAGCGCGTAGAGGATCGCCTCCCGCTCGTCGTAGGCGACCGTGCGCTCGCCGAGCTCGCGGCCGGCCCACTCGGCAGCGTTCATCTCGCCGGTGTTCACCGGTCCGCCCCGAGGACGAGGCCGCTGGTGGGCACCCCGGTGCCCGCCGTCACGATCACGTTGCGCACTCCTTCCGGCTGGTTGACGCTGGTGCCCCGCACCAGCCGCACGGCCTCGGCGACGCCGTTCATGCCGTGCAGGTACGCCTCGCCGAGCTGGCCGCCGTGGGTGTTGCACGGCAGCCGCCCGCCGAGCTCCAGATTGCCCTCGGCGACGAAGTCCTTGGCCTCGCCGGGGGCGCAGAAGCCCAGCTCCTCCAGCTGCGGCAGCACCAGCGGCGTGAAGTGGTCGTAGAGGATCGCCGCGTCCACGTCGGCGGGGCCGAGGCCGCTCTGCGCGTACAGCTGCCGCCCGACCAGCCCCATCTCGGGAATGCCGGTGATGCGGGGACGGTAGTAGCTGGTCATCATGTGCTGGTCGTCGCCGGAGCCCTGGGCGGCGCCGAGGATGACGGCGGGCGGGTGCGGCAGGTCGCGCGCCCGCTCGGCCGAGACCACGACCAGCGCCTGGCCGCCGTCGGTCTCCTGGCAGCAGTCCAGCAGGTGCAGCGGCTCGGCGATCCAGCGCGACGCCTGGTGCTCCTCCAGCGTGATGGGCCGCTGGTAGAACCAGGCCGCCGGGTTGTTCGCGGCGTGCCTGCGGTCGACCACGGCCACCCGGCCGAAGTCCTCGCTGGTCGCGCCGTACTCGTGCATGTAGCGGCGGGCGAACATGGCCACCCACTGGGCGGGCGTCGACAGGCCGAACGGGTTGAGCCACGCGTAGGCCGCGCTGTCGGCTCCCGTCTCGATCGGCCGGTTCGCCTGGCCGAGGCCGTAGCGCACGCCGGACCGCTCGTTGAACGCCCGGTAGCAGACGACCACGTCGGCGACGCCGGTCGCGACGGCCAGCGCCGCCTGCTGGACGGTGCCGCAGGCCGCGCCGCCGCCGTGCGGGATGCGGGAGAAGAACGTCAGCTCGCCCATGCCGGTGTTGCGGGCGACGTGGATCTCGGCGTTGGTGTCGGCGGTGAACGTCACCATCCCGTCCACGTCGGACGGCTTCAGGCCAGCGTCGGCGATGGCCGCGAGCACGGCCTCGCAGGCGAGCCGGAGCTCGCTGCGGCCGGAGTCCTTGGAGAACTCGGTGGCCCCGATGCCGGCGATGGCGGCGGCGCCGGAAAGACTGTTCATATCGCGCCCTTCCCCGGGAGCCGTACGACGGCGGTGCCGGTGACGTGGGCGCCCAGGCCGTTCTCGCCGCGTACGGCGATCTCGACCCGGCGGCCCTCGTCGTGCTTGGCGGTGACCGTACCGGTCAGCGTCATCGTGTCGCCGGGGTAGTTGGGCACGCCGAGCCTGATCTTGATCGCCGTGACGACGGCGGACGGGCCCGCCCATTCGGTGACGTACCGGTCGACCAGGCCGTTGGTGGTGAGGATGTTCATGAAGACGTCCTTCGACCCGCGCTCGACCGCGAGGCCGGGGTCGTGGTGGACGTCCTGGTAGTCGCGGCCGGCGATCGCGGTCGCCACGATGAGCGTGCGGGTCAGCGGGATCGGCAGCGCGGGCAGCTCCTCCCCCACGCTCACCTCGTCGTACGTCCGCCCGTTCATGACGCGATCCTTCCGGCGGCGACGAGGGCGCCGAGCTTGGCGAGGTCGGTGCTCGGCCCGCCGAGCGTGCCGGAGATCTGCCTGGCCCACAGGAAGTGCCGGTGCACGGGATAGTCGACGTCGACCCCGATGCCGCCGTGCACGTGCTGCACCCGGTGCGCCACGGTCAGCCCGGCGTCCCCCGCCCACCACTTGGCGACCAGCACGGCCGCCGCGGCGTCCTCGCCCCCTTCGAGGGAGGTGACGGCCTGCCACAGGCACACGCGCATCGCGTCGACGTCGATGTAGCAGTCGGCGAGCTGGTGCTGCACCGCCTGGAAGGTGCCGAGCGGACGGCCGAACTGCTTGCGCTCGGACAGATAGGTCACGGCGTGCCGCAGCGCGCCCTGGGCCACTCCGGTCTGTACGGCCGCCAGCGCGACCGCCGCGCGCGCGATCGTCCAGGCGACGGCGCCGTCGCCCGGCGTGCCGACCGCCCGCGCCGGTGCGCCGTCCAGGGTGAGCGTGGCGGCGAGGTCGTGGGACGTGGTCTCCGCGGCCTCCCAGGAGACGCCTTGCGCGTCCGAGGCCACCAGGAACAGGCCCGGCCCCGCCTCGGCCGCCGCCGACACCAGCACGTGCCCCGCGCCGAAGGGGGAAGGCACGACCGCCTTGACCCCGGTCAGCCGCCAGCCGTCGCCGTCGGAGCCGCCATCGGGGCGGGCCGCGCAGCGCGGCTCGGCGGGGTCGCCCGGGCCGAACTCCTCAAGTGCCACGGTGAGCCGGGACGAGCCGTCCGCCGCCCCGGGCAGGAGGCTCTCGCGCTGCCCGGGGGTGCCGTGCGCGGCGACCGCGAGCGCGCCGACGGCCGCCGGCCACAGCGGCACCGGGGCGACGTGGCGGCCCTGCTCCTCCAGCAGCACGCACAACGCGCCCAGGCCGAGCCCGGCGCCGCCCGCCTCCTCCGGCAGCGTGATGCCGAGCAGGCCGGCCTTGCCCAGCTCCGCCCACAGCTCCTCGTCCAGCCGGGCCGGGGAGCCCTCCACCTCGCGTACGCGCTCGGTCCTGGCGCGGTCGGCGAATATCTCGTTCGCCAGGACGCGGACCGCTTCGAGTTCTTCGTCCAGCGTGAAGTCCATCAGTCCTGTTCCTCCTGCGCGACCGGCCGGAACACCGGGAGCGTCAGATCGGGGTCCGCGTCCAGCCACTCCAGGGCCACCGGCATGCCGATCTCGACCTCCTCCGGTGCGACGCCGACCAGGTTGGTGATGAGCCGCGTGCCCTCGTCGAGCTCCACGACCGCGACGATCAGCGGATACTCGAACGCCGGGTGGCGGGGGTGGTGGTTGACCACGAAGCTGTAGACGTGCCCGCGGCCGGACGCCTCGGCGGCGTCCCACTCGAACGAGCCGCAGTGGGGACAGCACGGGCCGGGCGGATGGCGTAGCGTCGCGCACCCGGAGCAGCGCTGGATCACCAGGCGGTGCTCGCGCGCCGCCTCGAACCAGAACGCGTTGTCCCGGTTGATCGCGGGCCGCGGCCGCGGCGCCTTCGGCTCCCGCTTCTCGGTGGAAGGGGCCTTCGGCCTGAAGCGCAGCAGACGCCAGCGCTGCACGGCGACGACCTCGCCGTCCTGGTCGGTGTAGGTGCGGACCGTGGTCACGAACCGGCCGACGCCCAGCGCCGTGGCCTTCTCCGGGGAGATCGACTCCACGACCTCGCGGACGCTCACCCGGTCGCCGACCACGAGCTCGCGGTGGAACTCGAACTCCGAGTCGGTCGCCACCACCGAGGTGTAGCCGTCCTTCTCCAGCAGCGCGTTCAGCTCCCGCGCCCCGGCACCGGCACTCGAGCCCTCCACGGTGGCGGCGTACCCCCGCATCGTCCACGCCTGCGTCATCGACGCGGGCGCGACGATCCCGGGACGGCCGGTCGCGCGGGCGGCTGCGTCGTCGAGGTAGACCGGGTTGCGGTCGCCCATGGCCTCGGCCCAGTGCCGGATCATGGGCACGTTCACCGGGTCGGGCCCCTCCCGCAGCGGGACGATCTCCCGCCCGGCGAAGTCCTCGTAAGCACTCATCAGCGACCAGCCCTCGGGAGGCCGAGGCCCTGGGTGGCGACCATGTCCCGCAGGACCTCGTTCACGCCGCCGCCGAAGGTGTTGACGATGCCCTGCCGCGAGAGCTGCTCGATCTGCCCGGCGAGCACGGCGCCCGGCGACTCGGGGCGGATCCGGCCGCCCGCGCCGATGATCCCCGACAGCGTGCGCTGCACGTCGATGTGGGTCTCGGTGCCGTAGACCTTGGCCGCCCCGGCGTCCGCGCCCGACAGCGCGTCACGCGCGACCGCGTCGGTCATCTTCCAGTTCATCAGCCGCATCGCCTCCAGCCGCGCGTACGTGCGCGCGAGGTCCCGCTGAACCCACGGCAGCTCGATCGCGCCGTTGTCCCGCGCCCAGTCGACGACCTGCTCCCAGAGCTGGATCATCCGGCCGCCGAGCGCGGCCAGGCCGATCCGCTCGTGGTTGAGCTGGTGGGTGATGAGCCGCCAGCCGCCGTTCACCTCGCCGACGACCGCGTCGGCCGGCACCCGTACGCCGCTGTAGTAGGTGGCGGTCACGACCATGCCGCCCACCGCCTGGATGGGGCTCCAGGAAAAGCCGGGTGCGTCCGTCGGCACGATCAGGATCGAGATGCCCTTGTGCTTGGGCGCGTCCGGATCCGTACGGCAGGCCAGCCACACGTAGTCGGCCGTGTTGGCGCCGCTGGTGAAGATCTTGCTGCCGTCGATCACCCACTCGTCGCCGTCCCTGACCGCCCGGGTCGTGAGGGAGGCGAGGTCGGTGCCCGCGCCGGGCTCGGTGTAGCCGATCGCGAAGACGACGTCGCCGGACAGGATGCCGGGCAGGTAGCGCTGCTTCTGCTCCGGCGACCCGTGGCTCATCAGCGTGGGGCCGACCGTGTTGACGGTGACGAACGGGAACGGCAGCCCGGCCCGCTGGACCTCGTCGAAGAACACGTACTGGTCCTCGATCGAGCGGCCCTGCCCGCCGTACTCGACCGGCCAGCCGATGCCGAGCCGGCCGTCGGCGCCGAGGCGCTTGACGACCTCGCGGAACCGGGCGCCGCCGACGCCCTCCTCGCCGACGCGGCGCCGCTCGTCCTCGGGCAGCAGGCCCGCGAAGTACTCCCTCAACTCCCGGCGCAGCTCGCGCTGCTCCGGACTCTCACGCAGGTCCATGTCCGCTCTCCTTCACGCCTGACCGAGGAAGCGCAGGCGCCCGTTGGCGGCGAACTCCTCGCGCAGCGCGGCCTTGTGCTGTTCGGTCATGAGGCTGTATTCGGGTGCGCCCCGCCCGGCCCAGCGGTAGACCCGGTCTGCGGTCCGCCAGCCGTCCATCTGCATCTCCTTCTTGCGCAGCTTGTTCGACCCGGTGGCCGGCAGCGCGTGGGAGACCCGCACGTAGCGCGGCGCCCCCTTGGTGCCGAGGTCCTCCTGCGCGGCCAGGAACTCCGGCAGGCCGAGGTCCTCGAACGAGGTGCCCTCGGGGATCTCGATCGCGGCCATGACCTGGTCGCCGGAGCGCGGGTCGGGCACGCCGAAGACGCCGGCCGCCACGATCAGCGGGTGCCGGCGCAGCACCCGCTCGGTCAGCAGCGCGGAGATGTTCTCGCCGTCCACCCGGATCCAGTCGCCCGACCGGCCGGCGAAGTAGATGTAGCCGTCCTCGTCGACGTAGCCGAGGTCGCCGGTCCAGTACCAACCGTGGCGCACGCGCTCGGCGTTGGCGGCGTCGTTCTTGTAGTAGCCCTCGAACCTCGCGGCGCCGTCGACGTCCACGATCTCGCCGATGGCGTCCTCGGCGTTCGTCACCCGGCCGTGCGCGTCGAGCACGGCGGGCGGGCAGGTCTCGCGGGTCTCGGGGTTGACCACCCGTACGCCGGGCCGCGCCGGGCGGCCGAGCGCCGACGCCGGTCCCTCGGGCGCGAGCCGGATCATGCCCGCGCCCTCGCTGGAGCCGTACGCCTCGATGAGCCGGCAGCCGAAGCGGCGCAGGAACGCGGCCTGGTCCTCCGGCGATGCCTCGGTGCCGAAGGCGTGGTCGAGGGTGTTGTCGGCGTCGTCCGGCCGCTCGGGCTGGGCCAGGACGTACGCGATGGCCTTGCCGACGTAGGTGAAGAACGTCACGCCGTAGAAGCGCACGTCGGCCAGGAAACCGGAGGCGGAGAACCTCGGCACGAGCGCGACGGTCGCCCCGGCGGTCAGCGACGGCGCCCACAGGGCCATCAGCGCGTTGCCGTGGAAGAGCGGCATGCAGCAGTAGCTGACGTCGTGCCGCCGGACGTCGTACTTCTCACAGTTGGCGTAGCCGAGCCCCGTCAGCCGGCCCTGGGAGCAGACGGCGGCCTTGGACGCGCCGGTCGTGCCCGAGGTGAACAGCAGCAGCATCCGCGTCCTGGGCGTGATCTCCGGGTCGCGGACGGGCTCGCAGGCGTGCGCGGCGACCGTGTCCGCGTAGCCGTCGCCGTCCACCAGCAGGAAGCGGTCGCGAGGCACGCCGATGTCGAGGCCGTCGAGCAGCTTCAGGCCGGCCTCGTCGGTGACGACGAGCCGCAGGTCGGCGTGCCTGACCTCCTGCTCCAGGTAGGCGCCGCGCCGGGTGCTGTTGATCCCGACGATCGTCGCGCCGGCCAGGGCGGCGCCGCCGAGCCAGAAGACGTACTCGGGGGTGTTGTCGAGCAACACGCCGATGTGGAAGGGACCTTCCCGGCGCAGGCCCCGGGCCAGCGCCGCCCGGGCGGCACTCTCCCGCACCACCTCGTCCCAGGTCCAGGTGCGCTCACGGGTGCGCAGGCCGGGGTGGTCGTCGCCCAGACGGTCGAGCAGCAGGTCGGCGATTGTCTCCCGGCGCACCGCTAGCCCTTCCGCTGGGTCGGGATCGGGCCGGTCAGCACGCAGTGGGTGCCGCCGTAGATCGCGGTCATGCACTTGTTGCAGTGGATGCACAGCGACCTGACGTTGTTGTCGGCCCGGATGCGGTTGATGAGATCGGGCTCGCGCAGCAGCGCCCGGGCCATTGCGACGAACTGGAAGCCCTCGGCCATCGCCTGGTCCATGACCTGCTTGTTGGTGATCCCGCCGAGCAGGATCAGCGGCATCGTCTTGAGCGCGGCGCGGAACTGCCGGGCGTCGTCGAGCAGGTAGGCGTCCTTGTAGGGGTAGGCGCGCAGGAAGTGCTTGCCGACGAGCTGGACGCCCAGCTTCACCGGCTGCTTCATCACCGCGGCGAACTCGCGCAGCGGGGCGTCGCCCTTGAACAGGTACATGGGGTTGAGCAGCGAGCTGCCGGCGGTGAGCTCCAGGGCGTCGAGCGAGCCGTCCTCCTCCAGCCACCGGGCGACCTTGATGGACTCGTCCAGCCAGAAGCCGCCGGGCACGCCGTCGTCCATGTTGAGCTTCGCGGTGATCGCGATCCGGTCGCCGACCGCGTCGCGCACGGCGCGGGCGATGTCCCTCGACAGGCGGGCCCGGTTCTCCAGGCTGCCGCCGTACTCGTCCTTGCGGTGGTTCACCCTGGGGCTGAGGAACGAGCTGGCGAGGTAGTTGTGCCCGAGGTGGATCTCGACGGCGTCGAAGCCCGCCTCGATCGCCATCTTCGCGGCGTGGGCGTGGGCGGCGACGATGCGCCGCAGGTCGTCCCGGGTCGCGGCCTTGGTGAAGCTCGTCGTGGTGGCGTGGAAGTGCCGGGTGGGGCCGAGCGCGGGCAGCCCGTTCGACCTCGGGTTGGCGACCGGGCCGGCGTGGCCGATCTGCGCGGCGACGGCGGCCCCCTCGGCGTGCACCGCCTCGGTGAGTCTGCGCAGGCCCGGCAGCGCCTCGGGGGTCCACTGGATCTGGCGCCGGTCGGTACGCCCCTCCGGGGCGACCGCGCAGTAGGCCACGGTGGTCATGCCGACGCCGCCCTGGGCGTGGCGTACGTGGAACTCGATCAGCTCGTCGGTGACCAGGCTCCTGCGGCTCAGCCCTTCGTAGGTGGCCGCCTTGATGATGCGGTTGCGCAGGGTCACGGGCCCGAGCTTCGCCGGGGCGAGCACGTCCGGAGCGTTCTGCGCGGCCTCCGGGGACGGGCGCGCTGTCCGGGGCGCTTCCTGAGTCATTGGGGATCCTCCTCTCCGGTCTTCAAGCTGTCCAGACGTTAGTCAGCGGGACCCGCCGGCGATCCGGCGAATCCCGCTGACCGGGAAGAACACGGTGGTCAGGCGCCGCGCGCCTCCAGCGCGGCGGCGATCTGGTCCGTGTGCGCCTGGCCCTCCACGAGCTGGCGCAGCAGCCACAGCCGCAGCACGCGCGCCACCGCCGCGGCGAGGTACAGCGCGGCGCCGGACACGGTCACTGCGGCGCACGCCGTCGCGAGGATCTGGAAGGAGGCGATGTCTCTCAGGTCGTCCTGCGTGAGGGAGTTGTTGTACGCGATGAGCCCGCCGACGACCCCGGCGATCATCAGCAGCACACCGATGACGCGCACCGTGCCGTCGTGCTTCGACCCGTCGGTCTTCAGCTTCATCCGCGCCACGTCAGACATGAACCGCTCGCGTCGTTCCTCGGTCAGCATCGGTCAGCCTCCTAGATAGCTGCTTGAGAGTTGGTCCTCGATGTCGCCGGGGCGGCCGGATGCGACGACGCGTCCGTGCAGCATCAGGGCCGCCGTGTCGGCGATGGGCAGCACGGCCCGGGCGAACTGCTCGGCCACCAGCACCGACAGCCCCTCCGCCACGAGCTGCGCCACGGTTTCGTACATCCGCGTGACGATCATGGGGGCGAGCCCCATGGACAGCTCGTCGAGCAGCAGGATCACCGGATCCGTGCCGAGCGCGCGCGACAGCGCGAGCATCTGCTGCTGACCGCCCGACAGCGAGCCCGCGAGCTGGTGGCGGCGCTCGCCGAGGATCGGGAAGCGGGTGTAGGCGGCCTCCTCCAGGTCCGCCAGGCGGGCCCCGGTCCCGGTCGCGGCCCACAGGTTCTCCCGCACCGTCAGGTTGGGGAACACTCCCCTGCCCTCCGGGATCGAGCAGATGCCGAGCCGGGCGGCGTCCTGGGCCGTGATGCCGTTGACCCGCCGCCCGGCCAGCCGCAGCTCACCTCCCGTGAGTGGCAGCAGACCGGCGCAGACCTTCATCGTGGTCGACTTGCCGCCGCCGTTCGGGCCGAGCAGGGCGACCACCGACCCGGGGTGGACCCGCAGGTCCACCCCGTGCAGCACCTGGATCGGGCCGTAGGCCGCGCGGACCCCGGTGAGCTCGAGCAACGGCGCCTGCTCGTTCACGCGACCTCCTCCCTGCGCACCTCTTCTGTGCCGATTTCCTCTGTGCCGATGTACGCCGCGACGACCTCGGGCGACTCCCGGATCTCCTTCGGCGTACCGGAGGCGATGAGCCTGCCGTAGTCGAGCACGTGGATCGTCGTGCACAGCCGCATGACCAGCGGCAGGTCGTGCTCCACCAGGCAGATCGCCAGTCCCTCGGCGGCGAGGCCGGTCAGCAGCGCGGCGAACGCCTCGGTCTCCCGCTCGGTCTGGCCCGAGGCGGGCTCGTCGAGCAGGAGCACGCGCGGCGCGGTCATCAGCGCCCTGGCGACCTCGACCACCCGGGCCCGGCCGGTCGGGATGGCCGAGACCTCCAGGTGGGCGATGTCCTCCAGCCCGGTGCGCGCCAGGACGCGGTCGGTCTCCTTCTCGACGTCCACCGTGCGCCCGGTGGCGCGCAGGATGTCCCCGGCCACCCTGACGTTGTCGCGCACCGACAGCGACAGGAACAGCTCCAGCCGCTGGAAGGTGCGGGCCAGGCCCAGGCGGGCCCGCCCGGCCGGGGCGAGGCGGGTGACGTCGGCGCCGTCGAGCAGCACCCGCCCGGCGGCCGGCCGCTGCAGGCCGGTGACGGTGTTGAACAACGTGGTCTTGCCGGCGCCGTTCGGGCCGATCAGTCCGGTGACGCACCCGGCCTCGACGCCGATGCTCACCCCGTCGACCGCGGTGTTGCCACCGAACCGCACGGTGACGTCGCGTGTCTCAAGCAACGGCATGGACGCTCGCCTCCTTCGCCATGCGCTCGCGGGCGGGCAGTCCCAGCTCTCGGTCGAGCCGTTCGCGCAGCTCGTCGCTGTACGGCTCGGCCACACCGGCCAGCTCCGGCGGGGTCCGCCTGACGGGTGCGGCCGCCCGCATCCGGCCCGCGACGGGCAACGCCATGACCAGGCACGCGGTCAGGATGGCGAACCACCAGTTGCCGATGACCCCGGTCAGCGCCAGGCCGTACAGCACGGCCTCGACGGCGGCGGCCCCGGCCAGCAGCGCCCTCGCGCCGCGCAGCGTGCGGTAGCCCTCGACGATGTCGTGCACGGTGCCGCTGGGGTTCTTGCCGACGCCCATGCCGATGAGGGCGGTGGCGACCACGAGGAGCTGACCGATCGTCTTGTAGATCGACTCCATCGAGGGGTGCGCGGTGGCGAGGTCGTTGAACGTGCCCACCATGATCGTGAATCCGACGCCGGACACCAGGCCGCCGAACAGCGCGCCGCTGATGTAGCCGATGCCGCCGACGACCGTGAGCATGACCAGCGCGAGGCTCGACATGATGGCGAAGTTGTCGCCCGAGACCGAGCCGCCGGCGCTCGCCATCAGCAGCCCGCCGAGGCCCGCGATGGCCGCCGACAGCATGAACACGCCGAACTTCAGCTTCACCAGGTTCTGGCCGAGCATGGCGGCGGCCGCCGGGCTGTCCTTCATGGCCGCCAGGCGCCGGCCGTACCCGCTGGCGCGCAGCGCGGCCAGGCCGACCCCGATGAGCGCGAACAGCACGGTCGCGGTCATCAGGAGCGTGCGCGGGTCGCGCAGGTCGAACGGGCCCACCTGGAGCGGCGGCACGATCAGCGTGCCGTTGGGGAAGATCGAGAACGTCACGCCGAAGAGCGTGTGCTCGGTGGTGTCGCGCAGCACCATGTTCGACAGGAACACGCCGAACGCCATCGTGGCGAGTGCCAGGTAGAGTCCGCGCAGCCGCAGCGCCGGCAGCGCGACCAGACCGCCGACCACGGCGGTGACGAGGACGGCGAGCAGCACCCCCCACAGCGTCAGCCGGGAGGCCAGGCCGCTGCCGGTGACGCCGAAGTGGAACCCGGTGATCGTGGCCACCGCGCCGAACGACAGCGGGGCGAGATTGAGCTCCCCGGCGTAGCCGGTGAGGAGGGTGAGCGACAGCGCGACGATCGCGAACGTCATGCCGAGCGCGAACGTCGTGATCGACCCGTCGTCCAGGAGCAGCGCGAGCAGGAAGACCGCGGCCACGAGCGCGGCACCCCACACGGCCGCCGAGCGCGGCGTGGGTGGCCGGTACCGCTCCCGGGTGCGCACCGCCGCCACCCGAAGCCGGTCCTGCGGCAGCACGATGAGCACCACGAACAGGATGATCATCGGCAGCGAGACGCGGAGGTTGCCGGCCCATGTCCAGTCGGTCGGGAAGTACGCCATGACGTACGTCGCCGTCATGCCGAGCACCATCGCGCCGGTGAAGGTCCGCGGGATGCTGCGCAGCCGGCCGAACATCGCGGCCGCGAACGCGTCGATGACCAGCAGCGTCAGCTGGTTGGCCTCCAGCGCGCCGCCGCCGATCGGGGTGACCAGGATGCCGGCCAGCACGGCGAGGGTCGAGCCCATCGCCCACGACAGCATGGCGATCCTGTCGGGGTCGTGGCCGTTGAGGCGGAGCAGGTCCGGGTCGTCCACGGCGCCCCGCATGACCACCCCGGCGCGGGTGCGGGTGAACAGCAGCCGCAGCCCGATCGCGACCGCCACGGCGACCACGAGGCAGACGAGCTCGTGAACGCGGACGACCACGCCGCCCAACTCGATCTTCGCGTTCGCCCCGAAGAACATCTCCGTGACCCGGGCCTCTTCGGGGTGCCAGATCCACTGGGAGAGGTAGACCATCCCGAGCATGATGGCGACGGTTACTACGATCTTGGTCACGTCCGCCGTCTCACGCAGCCCCCTCATGATCAGCATGTGGAGCAGGGCCCCCATCGCGGGCCCGGCCAGGCCCACCACGACGACCAGCGACAGCCACATCGGCCAGCCCCAGCCGTAGGTGAGCTGCCAGTAGAGGAACGTGCCCAGCATGGCCTGGGCGCCGTGCGCGAAGTTGAAGATTCCCGAGGTGGTGTAGGTGAGGACCAGCCCGGACGCGGCGATGGCGTAGACCGCGCCGAGGACCAGCCCGAGGATCGTGAAGGTCAGGAACGACGTCATGCGGGGCCCTTGCTCTGGACGGCGAGAACGGCGGCGGACCGGCGGACCGGCCCGCCGCCGGGGCGATCAGGCCTGCGGCTTGATCACGTCGGGGGTGAGGAAGGTGGTCGCGACCCGGTCCTCGCCGAGCTTGGTGCCCCAGGTCGCCGGGTCCGTCTTGAGCAGGTTGCTCTTGTCGCACGCGAACTCGCCCACGGTGGCCGGGGCGACCTGCTTGTAGGTCGAGCCGGTCAGCTTCACCATGAGGGTGCAGTCCGACGGCATGTTGGCGCCCGGGTCGGTCGGGGCGTGCAGGCCGCCGCCGGTCCACTCGTGGATCTGCGACAGCTTGTCGACCATGCACTGGCGGGTGAGGTCGGAGCCGCAGTCCTTGGCCGCGGTGGCCCACAGCAGGAAGGCGGAGGTCGCCTGCATGCCGAGCAGCGCGGTCTTGCCGCCCTCGGCGCCGACCAGGTCGAGGTACTGCCTCACCGCCGGCACCTTGTCGGCGTTCTCGAAGGGCTGGAAGATCAGACCGGCGTGGATGTTGTCGCCCTGGCCGCTGGTGTTCCACTTCGCGACGGCCTGGCTGTACCAGGTGGCCTCGAACACCAGCGTCGGATGGGCGTCCACCCGGTCCAGCGACTCGAGCAGGCTGAACATCGCCGGGTCCGGCGACTTGGACGTCCACAGCGCCTTGACGCCGCATGACTTGAACTTCTCCGCGAACGGCACGTAGCTCGGGTCGCCCTCGGCGTTGAGCTGCACGCCGCACTTCTTCGGCGCGATGCCGAGCTCCTTCATGGCGCCCGCGATCTTGTTGCTGCCCGCCATCACCGCCGGGGAGGTGGAGGTCACCAGGTCCACGGCCGAGGTGAACTCGGGGAAGGTCTTGGCGGCCAGCTTCAGCGGCGCGGCGTTGTAGTAGTCCACCGGGTACGGCACGGCCTCGAACTTCATCGGGCCCATCGCGGCGTTCGGGCCGACGGTGTAGCCCGCGACCACCGGCAGCTTGCACGCGACGCGGTACTGCTCGGCGGACTCGTCCATCGCGAAGCCCTCGCCGACGAGCATGAAGTCCTGCGTGCACGCCTTCTGCATGACGGTGGCCGCCTGCATGTAGGCCGCGTCGTACTGGTGGCCCACGATCTGGCGGCCGTTGATGCCGCCCTGCTTGTTGCACCACTTGATCATGGCGCTCACCGCGTCGCCCATCTCCTTGGACAGACCGGGCGCCTTGGTGAAGCCCCGGTCGTCGCCGTAGCCGATGGTGATCGCGGTGTCCGTGACCCCCTGGTCGGTGGCGCCCTTGGCGTCACCCGGCCCGCAGGGCGAGGCCAGGGTGCCGAACGTCTCCTGACCCTGACCGCCCGCGGCGGCCGGCGACTGCGCGTCGCCGCCGCTCGCCGGGACCGCCGCCGAGCCGCCGCGCTCGCCGGCGCAGCCCGCCAGCATCGCGAGGGCCAGGGCACCGGCCGCCACGCGGCCGATCGCCTTGCCGTTCATCCGGTGGTTCTCCTTTCGCTGACCGCCAGACGGCGGCAGGTGGTGCGGGGGGTGCGGCGGCTCAGCCGAAGTAGGCCTGCCCGCCGTCGAGGGGCACGGTCGCGCCGGTCAGGTAGCGCAGGTCCGGGCCCACGAGTGCGACGACGGCGCGGCCGATGTCCTGCTCGCAGTCGCCGATGTAGCCGAGGGGGATGGTCTTGCGGAACTCCTCCGCCTCCTCGGGGAAGGCCTCCGTCCACCGCTTCAGGCCCGGGGACAGGGCGTGCGGGGCGATGTTGTTGGCGCGGATGCCGTCGGGCCCCCACTCGGCCGCCGCCGTGCGGGTCAGCGAGCGCAGCGCCTGCTTGGCCGCGGCGTACGCGCCGTACGTGGAGGGGTCCCAGCGGACCATCGCCGAGGTGACGAGGTTGACGATGCTGCCGCCCCCGCGCGCCTTCATGTGGGGATGACAGGCCTTCATGAACGCGAACGCGGCGAACGGGCCGCTGCGGAAGCCCTTCTGGAAGGCCGCGTCGCTCATCGACAGCAGCGTGCCGTACGCGCCGGTGTAGGCGTTGTTGACGAGGATGTCCACCCCGCCGAACCGGGTCACGACGGCCTCGACCACCGCGGGGATCGCCTCGGTCTCGGTCACGTCGCACGCGAACGGCTCCGCCGTCCCGCCGCGCTCACGGATCAGCTCGCAGGTCGTCTCCAGCTTCGCCGCCGTGCGGCCGAGCACCGCCACGGACGCGCCTTCCGCGGCGAGGGCGAGCGCGATGCCCTGGCCGACGCCTTGACCGGCTCCCGTAACAATCGCGACTTTCCCGTCCAGGCTTCCCATGCGTCTTCCGTTCCGCCGTGTGTTGGGCCGAAATAGTGCTGTGACGCGGCACACCAAAAGTGGGCAGTCCCGCTCACCGGGAACAGGCTTCACCGCCGCGCGGCTCCGGCGTGAGCCGGTCCCGGTCACCGGGAAGTGCGCCGCCGTGCCGGTCGGCGTCGGATTGGGTGGGACACCCTGAGTGGGACATCCGAGTGAAAAACAGCCGGTCGACGGGCGTGCGGACGTCCGGGTGGTGATCGGTCCGCACGTCACCCTGGTCGATTAGGCGAGCTGCTGGTCGAAGCGCTCGCGCGCCCATCCGGGCGTCGTGAAGCGGCCCGTTCACGTCCTCGTGACGGACGCGCGCACTATTCCGAGATCGGCCCGCCGAGCCGGAGGCGCTTGAAATCGGTCGCCTGGGCGGCGATCGCCTTCTCCGTGGGGAGGCGTTCCATCGACGAGGCCCCGAAGAAGCCGGCGATCCCGTCCGTGTGGTCGAGGACGAACTGGGCGTCCTCCGGTTCGGCGATGGGGCCGCCGTGGCAGAGCACGATGACGTCCGGGTTCACCGCGACGGCGGCGTCGCGCATCTCCTGCACCGCGGCGGCCGCCTCTTCGAGGGTGAGGGCGGTCTCCGCGCCGATGCTGCCGCTCGTGGTCAACCCCACGTGGGGCACGAGGACGTCGGCTCCGGCCTCGGCCATCGCCGCGGCCTGCTCGGCGTCGAAGACGTAGGGGGCGGTGAGCAGGTCACGCCGGTGCGCTTCCCTGATCATGTCCACCTCGAGCCGGTAGCCCATCCCGGTCTCCTCGAGGTTCTGCCGGAACCTGCCGTCGTACAGGCCCACGGTGGGGAAGTTCTGCACGCCGGCGAAGCCCATCGCCTTCAACTGGTCGAGGAAGGGGCCCATGAGGCGGAAGGGGTCCGTGCCGCAGACCCCGGCCAGCACGGGGGTGTCGCGTACGACCGGGAGAACCTCCCTGGCCATGTCGACGACGATCGCGTTGGCGTCGCCGTACGGGAGCAACCCGGCGAGCGACCCACGGCCGGCCATGCGGTAGCGGCCCGAGTTGTAGATGATCAGCAGGTCGACGCCGCCGGCCTCCGCGGCCTTGGCCGACAGGCCGGTGCCGGCGCCCGCTCCGATGATGGGCCGGCCGGCCTCGACGGTGGCGCGCAGGCGTCCGAGAGCGGTCTCGCGGTTCATCTCATTCTCCAGTTCGGCGTGCGCGGATGAGGCGGTGCAGGGCTTCGGCCGCGGTCCGGCCGAATCCCGGATCGTTGATCGCGGCGTCCACCTCGTGGACGGGGACGCCGGTGTCCGCGAGGCCGTCCCGCAGCGCGGTGAAGCAGGCGGCGTCGGCGTCGGGGTCGGCGAACGGCCCGCCTTCGACGTCGATCCCGGAGACGCCCTTGAGTGGCAGGTAGACCTCCACGGGCCCGGTGGCGCGGCCGAGCTTGGCGCCGATCCTGGCCCCCAGCTCGGCCATCTCCTCGCGGGTCGTCCGCATGAGGGTGACTGTGGGGTTGTGCACCAGGAACTTCCGGTCCGCGAACTTTTCCGGGACGGTGTCGCGGGGCCCGAAGTTGACCATGTCGAGCGCGCCGACGCTGACCACCTGCGGGATGCCGGCTCGCCCCGCCGCCTCCAGCCGGTGGGGGCCGGCGGTGAGGACCCCGCCGACGAGGTCGTCGGCCAGCTCGGTGGTGGTCAGGTCGAGGACGCCGTCGAGCATGCCGGAGGCGGCGAGGGCCTCCATCGCCCGCCCGCCGGAACCGGTGGCGTGGAAGACCAGCACTTCGTATCCGGCACTCGTCAGGAAGTCACGCGCTTCGTCGACGGCGGGCGTGGTGAGGCCGAACATCGTGGCGCCGACGAGCTTGCGCTCGTCGCCGGTCTCGTGACGGACCCGGGCGTACCGCTGGGCCATCCCTGCCGCCGCGGCGGCGGCGTTGCCGAGAACCGCGCGTGAGAGCCGGTTGATGCCGGAGATGTCCACGACGGAGTACATGAAGGTGACGTCGACGTCTCCGACATAGGGACCGACGTCGCCCGAGGCCATGGTCGAGACCAGCAGCTTGGGCACGCCGACGGGCAGGGCCTGCAGCGCACGGGCGGCGACGGACGAACCGCTGGAACCGCCGATCGCGAGAAGGCCGTCGAGGCGCCCCTCGTCGAAAAGCCGCCGGACGATCACGGCGGCGCCGGTCGCCATCGCGTCCATCGCGGCGCCGCGGTCGCGGGCGGCGCGGAGCAGGTCAAGCTCGGCGCCCGCCGCCCGGGCCACCTCGTCCGCGCCGATGCCGGCGAGGTCCGCCCCATGGGCGAAGGTGCCCACATTGATCACCAGCGCGTCGCAGCCCGCGTCACGCAGCTGGTCGCGGACCCAGCGATACTCCTCGGTCTTGGTGTCCAGCGTTCCCAGCAGCACCACCGTCGCCACCGCGGCCTCCTGTCGTCGTCGACCTGCGCGTACGGTCGACGATGCCCGGCCGTGGCCGAATCGGCCAGGCCAATCGCGCAGAATTGGTCCATGGCACGTGCGGAACACGTCGACAGCGCCGCCCTGGCCCGCTTGATCGGGGGGTGGTGGGCGGAGGACGTGCCGCTGCCGCACGCGCTCGCCGGCGCGCTGGCCGAGCTGATCGCCGGGAACGTACTGGTGGACGGGGCCGCGCTGCCGCCGCAACGCGCGCTGGCCGCCGCGCTGGGCGTGTCCCGCGGGACCGTCGCCGAGGCGTACGCGAAAATTGATCAATGCGGTATTTCAGTGCGACGGGCTGGACTGCGATCTTCTCGGGGACGGAGACCGAGATTGGACGCATGCGACCGGTGGAGGCGTGGGATCCGGCTACTGGGGTGGCGCTTGTCGTGGATCCTCAACGCGGTGCGCTGCATCCTGTCACCGACTGGCCGGACTTCTCCCATCTGGAACGGGAGAGCGTGTTGTGAGCGTCATCCCAGGGGGCGGATGGCGTGCTCACTGGAACGATGGGTACGACGGCACGCCGGTGACTGAGGCGGTACTTGCTTGGCTTATCCATACTGATGGTCGAGCCACTCCCATCAGCGTCGGCCCCGACGGCACCGTTGACACAGCAGAACTGGCTGATCGTATTCTTGCGCCCGAACAACATTTGGACTGAGTCGGTAGCAGGAAGAGGATCGCGTCTAGATCTCTGGTCCTGACCTGGGCCCTCGAGGTTGGAGCGGGTGACGGGAATCGAACCCGCGCTGTCAGCTTGGGAATTGCATGGATCACGGCTCGTACGGGCGCTGACCTGGGCGTGGAACCGGTCATGAGTAACCGCGGTTGCCCCCTCGTCACCCTGCTTAATGGCCCGCTAATGGCCCGGCGGCCAGGCGCAGGACCTGCGGTGTATGCGATGCGCGCACTCCGACTTTGTTCTGCAGGGAAGGGCTAGCCGATTCTGTCCCAATGCAGAGGCCTTCTGGTTTGATCACCGTCATGGAACATAAGGCGACACTCCACGAGCCGATGACTCCGGCACATTTCGCGGTGGAGCACGGCGACCTGAGGGAACTGACCCGATTGCTCGACGCCGGTGCCGACCCGAATGAGGTGTGGTCCGACATGACCCTGCTCGTGCATGCGATCGACGTGGAGGCGGACGGAGCAACCCAGACCGGAGAGCCACTGGACGCTGCATGCACCGCGGTGCTCTTGGCCTATGGGGCCGATCCCGAACGCCCGGGCCCCGATGGAACAATCCCGCGACTCTTCGCCTTCCACTACGGTCATGGGCTGGCGGTCCGGTTGCTTGAGGCTCACATCGCTCGCCGTCACGGCGGCACCATGCCGAACCCCTGCCCGGAGCTTCCTCCAGCAGAACCCCGTATGTGAAGGGCGGCAGGATGCGCGTGGTCGTTGATGGCCGGCAGGTCAGGTCGGAACCTGGTTTCCACCGGATACTGGCAGGGCCGCTGGACTTCGGTCCCTACTACGGACACAACCTCGCCGCGCTTTGGGACAGGTTGAGCACCGACGCAGAACGGTCGGTGGAGCTGATGTGGACCCATTGGGAGGAAAGCAGGGCGAACCTGCAGACCGAGGTCTTCGACAAGATCTGCAGGATTCTGACGTGCGTTCAGGCACAGGACGCGGAATGGAACTGGCGCGAGCGCTTCACCTTCGAATTGCGCGGCGCGCACACTCCGCCTACCTGATCACCCCGTTTGCCGTCGACCCGCCCGAAGGGGTAGCGGGCCAAGGCCGCCGGGTCCATGGTGGAGCGCCCTACTGGCGAACGACCTGGACCCGGCGGCCTTGGTCTGCTCGGCTTGTCCCGGGTCGATGGCGGGCGGGGTGATCAGGCCCCTACCTCAGCCCGCTACGGCCAGGCACGATGGGCGGGCCGTTGGTGATCATCCGGAGCCGGAGTGCCTCCGCGTGCGCCACGAGGCGCTGTTTGTCCGAACGGAGGTGAGAGACCGTCCGTCTCCTCGTCGTCGTAGCGGCGGGGTGAAGCTGGAGGCAGCCTGAGCCGGGGGTCGCCGGGGAGGGTGGGAGCAGCCTCGACAAAGCCGTGCCGGGTCAGCACTGCCGGATGGGTCGGGCGCGGCAAGCGAGACGGGAAGGTATACGCGAGGAACCGGTGTTGTTACGCCTCTTGACGCTCCACCAGCTCTAACCCGGTGGATGTGGGCTGGTTGGCGGTGCGCACCCCGCTGGGCGAGGTCGGGCGGGGGAACTCTTGGTCGGGTCTGCGGGGGCCGGGCCGGAGGCCACGGGTGAAGAGCTACGGGAGTAGCCGGTGGCGATGCCGCAGGGGCAGAGCCGGGTGCCTAACCCGTCGATCGGACGACAGTGAACGTGGGAACCGTCTGCGTGCGTTCCTCGTCTGCCCTTCTTCCGGAAGGGTTGGGGTGGGGATAGGTGCGACGTCGGCCGAAGGCGCGGACGGGACGGAGCCGCCGTAGTACTCCGAGCGCGGGAGAGCCGCGTACATGGGGAAGGGCGGCAGCGTGTTCGTCAAGGAGGAAAGTAATGTCCGAAGACGCGCCGGTGAATATCGGCGCCGTGGCGTGGCCGGATCCTGATTCGGCGTACGTCGCGGTACGGAGTATGCAGACCAAGTTGCACCGTTGGGCGGGCGAGGACTCGTCCCGCCGGTTCGGTGACCTGTTCAACCTCGTTTATCACCCCGCGTTTCTGGTGCACGCGTGGGAGCGCGTGTCGAAGAACCTCGGGGCACGGACTCCGGGAGTCGACAAGGTCACGGTGGCCATGGTCGAGACCTGGGTGGGGGTGGAAGAGTTCCTGACCAGGATCCGGGCCTCGCTGAAATCAGGCGAGTTCCGGCCGGCCGAGGTGCGGCAGGTGATGATCCCGAAGTCGAACGGAAAGCTCCGTAAGCTCGGGATACCTACTGTTGCCGACCGGGTGGTCCAGGCCAGCCTGAAGCTGGTGCTCGAACCCATCTTCGAGGCGGATTTCAAACCGTGCTCGTATGGGTTCCGCCCGAACCGGCGCGCCCATGACGCGATCGCCGACATCCACAACCTGGCTTCCGCACCGAGCAACTACCACTGGGTGCTGGAGGCCGACATCAAGGCTTGTTTCGACGAGATCGACCACACGGCCCTGATGGCCCGGTTCCGGGCACGGATCAAGGACAAGCGCATCTGCGCACTGGTGAAGGCATTCTTGAAAGCCGGGGTCCTCACCGACCTCGGCGATCGGGAAGACACCACCACGGGCACCCCACAGGGTGGGATCCTCTCCCCGCTGCTGGCCAATATCGCCCTGACCGTGTTGGACGAGCATTTCGACCGGCAGCGGCGGGAAGACATGGCCACCGACACGCAGCGGCGCCGACGCAAGAAGAACGGCCCCGGCAACTGGAAGCTCATCCGATACGCCGACGACTTCGTCGTCATGGTGTCCGGACAGCGCCAGCATGCCGAGGCATTGCGGGAGCAGGTGGCAGCCGTGCTCGCCCCGCTGGGGCTGCGACTGTCGCCGGAGAAGACCCACGTGGTCCACATTGACGAGGGGTTTGACTTCCTCGGCCACCACATCCGCCGTCAGCGGAAGCGAGGAACCAACCAGCACCGCGTCTACACCAAGCCGTCCAGGAAAGCCATCCAGGCGATCAAGGACAAGGTGAAGGCCAAGACGCACAGGTCAACCCGCCACACCGATCTCGACGAGCTGCTCCGCAGCTTGAACCGATCGCTAGCGGGGTGGGCGAACTACTTCCGACACGGGTCGTCCAAGGCCGTGTTCAGCGCCATCGACCAACACGCCTGGGGTCGGATCATGCGCTGGACCCGCGCCAAGTACAAGCGCGGACACCACCCGATCGGGATGTCAGAACTGCGCCGCCGCTTCTGCGACCAGGGCTGGCGGTTCGCCCACAACGGAGTCGTGTTCACCGGCGCAGCCAGCGTCACGGTCGAACGCTACCGCTACCGCGGCAGCAAGATCCCGACTCCATGGACCCCGACACCGGCCGCCGTCACCAGCGGCTGACCAACGGGCAAGACACGCGGAGAGCCCGATGCCGAGTAATCGGCACGTCGGGTTCGGCGGGCGGGCCGCGGAAACCCACCGGGGGCAACCCCGGCAGGGCGCCGCGGTCCGACCCAACCGGAGGCATGGTTGTCCCGGCTGCGCCCCGCTACAGTCGCCGTCGTGGCTCAGGATCTTTCACCCCTCGATCGGCTTACTGTCCTTGTTCCTCCGCCGGCCACGCCGGTGTTTGGTACCCGTGATTGGGATGAGGTCTTCGCTGACCTTGGCCTCCGGCTTCCGGCCGACTATGTCGCGTTCCTAGAGCGCTATGGAAGCTGTGAGTTCGCTCGCTGGCTCAGCATCAAGGACGATCGGGCGCTCACACACGAGCAGTGTGTTCTCGCGCCGGAGTGGATGGATCACTACCGGGACCTCAGGGGTGATTATCCCGAGGACTTCCCCCTAGCAATGTGGCCTGAGCCTGGGGGGTTCTTCCCGTGGGGCTCCACCATAGATGGCGACTACCTCGGTTGGATGACGGTGGGCACGCCGGAGGAATGGCCTGTGGCGCTCATCATTGACGATCACGAGGCGCAGGAGCACTTGTTCAGGGAGACCATGACTGAGTGGCTGGTCGGGTGGGCTTCGGGCGCGCGCTTCGACAGCAGTGGGTTCGCTCGTGGAGCTGAAGGTCACCCCCTGGTGTGTGAACCGTGGTAGTAGGGCGACTCTCTCGTGGGCGCGGGCCGAGCACGGCGCACGCGAGAACGGCCTCCAGGCCGCACGCGCAGCGTGCGGCCGAGCGCAGGCCCGCGCGCGGTGGCGGCCGCGCAGCGCCGCCCTTGATCCTCTACGAGCGCAATTCGGCAGGGAGGATGCCGAAATCGCTAACCAGACAGAAACCTCATTCTGATGGGTATAAGAGGAGATCCTGGGCACTCCCCCACTCCTGCTTTCTGAGACTGCTGGCGGCGCGCGGTGGACGCCTTGATTGATCCCAGCGAGCTCACAGGGCCATCTCAAAGTTGACCGAAACGCTCGTTTCTGCGCGTATACGGGAGCGCGTACAGCAGCGCCGCGACCTCCCGCCCCCCTCTACCTGCCGCGCGCTGCGGCAGGCCGCCGGCCTCCGCCACCACCCAGGCCGTCTCGTACTGGGCGCTGGGGCGGCGCACCCCACGGGGCCGCTACCGCGAGGCCTACCTCGAGGCGCTCAACGCCCTGCGCGAGGTCGCGACATGAGTGGCCGCCGCTCCCCCGGCGAAACCTCACTCACCGACACGCCCCCGACCGCATCACTGCACGTCAAACGAGTGTCGATCTTGCCCGGGGACGTTAACGCCCGGATCTGCTACTCCACGCACCATGACTCACAGGCAGACCGCCGACAGCCGCCAGGAGCGGACACCCGCCCCCACGGACCGGCACACCCTGACCGTCCCCGAGACCGCGCGACTGCTCGGCATCTCCGACGACGCCACATACGACGCGGTACAGCGCGGAGACATCCCCTCGATCCGAATCGGACAGAAGATCTCGATCCCCAGCGCCAAGCTCGGGGCATGACGAGCATCCGAACGAAAAGTCCCGTTAGCAGAGCAGAGTTGAGCGGCTTGCCGTGACTTTCCGTTCGAATGCGTCTCGCCGAAGGGTTTCCGCAGGTCATGACCCATGCAGTCGGGTGGCTTGGACGGCTGCGACGCGGGCCGCGTACACCCGGTGTGCCTTGCGCTCAGCCGGGCCGGCGCTGTCGGCAGCGGCAGCACTTTGCTCCAGCACGGCGCGGTGAAGCGCAAGCGGGGCCGCCAGACGGACCGAATAGCCAGGGCCGCGGCGGATGTTCCGTCCTGAGACGAGGGCCAGGCGGACGACCTCGTCCCCAGCGATGCGCAGGAGATCGGCGAGTCGTCCGGGTACGTCGAGGACCACGTCCACTTGTGGGGCGAGCGCGTCGTCCAGCTCGCCAGGGCGGACCAGGGGCGTGTCGAGCGGGCCAGGCAGGTCGCGCGCGCCAGCGGCGTCGAGGACGCGCCGGATGGTCTTGGGGGCGACCCGGTACTGCCGAGCCAGGGCTTTGATGGCGGCGCCCTGGCGGTATGCCTCGACGATGGCGGTCGCCGTGTTCGGGTCGAGGGCGGTGGGGCGCCCCAGGGTCTTGCCGGCCGCCTTGGCGGCGGCGACGCCTTCGCGGGTGTTCTCGCTGATCATGTCGCGCTGGAACTCCAGTACGGCTGCCAGGACGGAGACCATTATTTTGGTGCCGGGGTCGTCGCTGGCCAGGTCGATGCCGGAGAGCAGCCCGGATTCGACGCGCAGGTGTAGGCCACGGCGGATGAGCACTGGGCGCAGGGCGAGAATGTCGGCGACGGAGCGGAACAGGCGGGCGGCGTCGGCGATACGGATGGTGTCGCCGACGGCGGCCTCGTGCAGCAGCTTGGTGAAGCCCGCGCGGTCGAGGGAGAGTTGCCGGCTGGAGGTGGCGGGGTCTTCGTAGGGGTGTGACCCAGATACGCGCCAAAGGGGGCAATGAGTTGATCTTGAAGCCCTGAAGGGCCCGGCCCGTCACCCGTTCGGCTCAGTGTCGTTGGTGGTGATGTTGAGCTGTCGTCTGGCCCGAGGCGGGATTGTGACCTCGATCGAGCGGACCGCGTACCCGCGGTTCAAGCGGTTGATCACCGCGCACGAGCTGCATCTGTTCTTGGGGCGTGACCCAGATACGCCAGAAACCCGCCATGGGGTGATCTTGGAGGCCGGGCGACTCACTACGGGGTGTCGTCAGCGAGGGCATTGACGCGGTTCTCGTACTCGCGGCGGGCCTTGCGCTGGGCCGGGACCGCCGGGACGCCCTGGGCGCCGTCGAGCGGCTGGCAGCGGTCGAGGAGCTGGCGGTGCACGGCGGGGACGGCGCTGACGCGCAGGGTGTAGCCCTGGCCGCGCCGTACGGTCATCCCCTGGTCGAGCGCGGCCCGCTCGGCGGGGTCCAGTTGGGTGGTGCGGAGGAAGTCGGCGACCTTGCCGGGCATATCGAGGGTGACCGGCAGCTCCGGCGCGGGGGCATCCTCCTCAATGGCGGTGTGGTTGGGCAGGAGGTCGGCAACGGCTGTGCGGATCGCGCCGCGGCTGACGTCGTGCTTGCGGGCAAGGGCGGCGATGGAGCGGCCTTCCAGGTACGCGGTGCGGACGGCGCCGGCCCTGTCGGCCGCCACGGCGGGGCGGCGCCCGCCTTTGCTGCCCTTGGCCTCGGCGGCTCGCAGTCCGTCGTAGGTCAGCTCGCGCTGGAGGTCGCGTTGGAGTTCGCCAGCGGCGGCGAGGGTCTGCACCATGAACTTCACGGTGGACAGCAGCTCGCCGGTGCGCGGATGGCGGGCGGTGAGGTCCATCGCGGAGAACGCGCCGTCGTGGATACGCAGCGCCACCTGGTCGCGGTGGAGGACGTCGAGCACATCGAGGACGTGGCCGGTGCCGCGCACGAGGCGGAACATCTCGGAGACGTGCACAGTGTCGCCCGGCCGCGCGTAGGTGAGCAGTTCGCGGAACTTCGGCCGCTGAAGCGGGTGGAGGCGGCAGGAGGTTCCCGGGTCCTCCTCGAAGACGACTGGGTCCTCAATGCCGGTCGCGGGCCCCTTCCATACGGAGGATCGGACCCTATCTGTCGTCAAACCCTGTCAGCAATCACCATTCGGATCTGATTGGATTCGCGCTGCCGTGAATCCCCGGATTGCACGGGTTCATTGGACGCGTCGCCTGCCTGTCGGAAAACGATCGTTTGCGAACACCATTCAGCGGGGCGAGGAGGCCGGAGACCGGCGGAACACGGTGGGGGACGAAAGTTCGTGGGCGCCGGTCAAGTCCCCAGTGCGGCAGACCCGGCGGGCGGCACGCTGGTCGACATGGCGACACCGGCCGACGGCCTGGCATCGCTGGGGGACCTGATCGGCAGTCATCGCCGAAGGCCAACCGCCCCAACGTGCTGACCGGCAGCGATTGGCCGGGGGCGAGTTCTGCTCTCCGTTTCGGCTTCGGCCGTGTCTCGGCTGACCCTATGCGTACATGCCCGGCCGGGCCGCCCCGGGCCGCGGGGTCCCTGAGTGCCCTCCGCTCAGCCGACGTTGAACGCCTCGGCGACGGTCAGTGTGTCCTCGTACAGGTGCATGCGAACGATTCGGCCGTCCTCGACCGCCAGGTGCATGGCCACCGGTGTGGTGAACTCCTTGCCGCTGGTCACGGCGGTGTGCGTGAAGACCGCCAGCAGCACCACGTCACCACCGTCGACGATGAAGCGCTCCAGCACGACCTTGCTCTGGCCGTGCGCGAAGTGCGGCCACATGGTGGTGAAGTACGGCGCGACCTCCTCCTGGCGGGTACGGCGCCCGGTCCAGGGCAGTGCGTCACTGCCGGGGACGTGCCAGTCGATCTCCTCGGAGAACAGTTCCTGGATGCCGTCGGGGTCCTGCCTGCCGAGGCGCTCCAGGAACTTCTCGGCCACGGTCCGCGAGGTCTGAGTATCTGTTGCCATCGTCCTTGTCCTTTGTCTCTTCGTCTCTTGAGGTGTCGGTCGGGCCTCAGCCCTGGAACAGGAAGTGCTTGCCGCTCAGCGGCCCGCCGAGCTGCATGAGCGCCCCGCCTTCGCGCAGCGCGCCAAGGTCGACCGGCGCGAACCCGAATTCGGTCAGCAGCCGTGTGAAGGGGGCCTTGGCGCTCTCGTCGTCACCGGCGAGGAAGACGACCTGGTTGCCGTCCTGGTGCCGGGGATCGGGAGCCATATAGGTGGCGAACATGGCGTTGAATGCCTTGATCAGCGTGACGCCGGGCAGTTGCTGGGCGACCCACTCGCTGCCGGTCAGCGGCGAGACGTCGGCGAAGCCGCGGTAGGGGTCGGACCGGGCGAACTGGTTGGTCATGTCGACCACCACTCGGCCCGTCCAGTCCCCGAGCCGCCGCCCGACCGCGGGGACCGCGCCGAACGGGACGGCGAGCAGGACCAGGTCGGCCGCCGCCGCTTCTTCGAACGTGGCCGCCGAGGCGCCGGGCCCGATGGCGGCGACGGCGTCGCCGAGTGTGCTGGGGCCGCGGCTGTTGCTGACCAGCACCGGGTGCCCGGCGCGTGCCGCGTGGGCGGCCACGGCTTGTGCTGGTGCTCCCGCACCGATGGTGCCGATGGTGCCGATGGTCTTGAATTCCATGAGGTCACTGCTCCCCTGCGGTCCAGGTTTGGTCAGTTCAGCTTGAGCAATACGGTGCCGGTGCCGCTGGTCCGCGCCGCCGAGATGGCGCTCGGCAGCTCGGCGAGGGGGTAGGCGGCATGAACGGCGAGAAGGTGTGGATGCTGCGCGGCGATCTGGAGGGCGGCTCGCCGATCGGCGGCCCGGATATCCCCAGGGCGGGTCGCCCAGCGCGTGATGCTCACCGCGCGGACCTTCAGTTCCCGCATGAGCAGCTCCAACGTCGAGAGCGTCCACGGCTGCGCGGCTAGATCGCCCCAGACGACCAGCGTCCCGCCATCGTCGAGAAAGGGCAGGATCTCCCGCACGAAGGGACCGCCGTGCGCATCGGCGATGACCGGCACCGGCCTCCCGCGGACCGCCCCCTCCAGCTCGCGCTGCCAGCCGCCGCTTCCGGAGACCACGACGGGCACGTCCGGCCAGTTTGTGCGGACCGTTGACGCAGCACGGTCACTGCGGACGACGGCGACAACGGGCCAGCCACGGTCGCGGGCCTGCTGAACGATGAGCTTGCCGACCGCGGACGCGGCCCCCGACACGAGGAGTGGAGAATCGCTCGGCGCTGCCGCGGCAGCCCTCAGCTCATCGACCGCACGGAGCACGTCACGAGAGGTGATGGTGTTGACGAGCAGGACGCTCGCCGTTTCGTCGCTGAGGGAGTCCGGGACGGCTACGGCGGCCTCGGCCGGCACGGTGATGTGCTCGGACCATGCGCCCGGGGCCGGAAAGACCGCTACCCGATCGCCGACACGGAGCGCCGGCACCGATGGACCCACCGCAGTCACCCACGCCCGCCGCCTCGGTGCTCAGCCTGCGCCCCGCGGATCCGTCCGGCAGGCCGGTCTCCGTCGCGACCAGATCGCCGCGGTGGACCGGGGAGATGCTGACACGCACTTGGATTTCGCCGGCCCGAGGGGCCGGCGCCTCCGGCCGGTCCTCGATGTGTGCGACGGCTGCCGCATCGCCCGCCCGGTAGTGGACCACGCTCTTCATGACGCACTCCTTGTTGTGTCGAGGCCGTTGCCCTGGCGAGACGATCGCAATTACGCGGCTCGGAGGCCCTGGAGCGTCGATGCGTCCCGCCTCGCCGATTCGCCGCCTAGAGCTGTGTGACGCCGCCGTCGACGAGCAGTTCCGCGCCGGTGGTGAAACTACTTTGGTCGCCGGCCAGGTAGAGGGCGGCAGCGGCGATCTCGTCGGGACGGCCGAGGCGGCCGAGCGGGGTCGGCGGGGCGGGCTCGGCCGCGGTGGGCCGATCGTCGCGCGGAAAAGCGGCGACGAGCTCGGCCAGGCCAGGGGTCTCGACAGGGCCGGGGGTAAGAGCGTTGACGCGGATTCCGCGGCCTGCCAGCTCAGCGGCCCAGGTGCGTGCGAGGCTGCGGACCGCGGCCTTGGAGGCGGCGTAGATGCCCAGGCCCGGGGTGGCCAGCAGGGCCGAGTTGGAAGAGATTAGCGTCACCGAGGCGCCGGCCGTCAGCAGCGGCAGCGCCTTCTGGACAGTGAAGACCGTGCCCTTGAAATTGATCGAGACAGTGCGGTCGTACTCTTCCTCGGTGATCGTGCCGAGCGGGCTGTATTCCCCGACCCCGGCGTTGGCCACCACAATGTCCAGGCGGCCGCTGCGGTTCGTGATCTCGGCGAAGACCCGGTCGAGGTCGCCGAGATCGGAGGCATCGGCCTGGATGGCGATGCCTAGGGCTCCGACCTGTGCGACGGCGGCGTCGAGCGCGGTCTTGCGACGCCCGGTCAGGTAGACGGTGGCGCCCTCGGCGGCGAAACGGCGGGCGATCGCCAGGCCGATGCCGCTGGAGGCGCCGGTGACGAGGGCGGTTTTGTCGTCCAGTTGTCCCATGAGATTCTCCAATTCCTTAGTGTAACTATTTCGGTTACATCGGTGGCCGTGGAATGCGACCCCCCTCGATCAGGGGAAGTCGACGGTTCGAGGTCAGGCGGCTTTCAAGACGTCCCGCAGCACGTCCTCCAGCGTGGTCTTGGCCAGCTCCCTGCACAGGGCGGCCTCCACATCGTCGTACACGGCGGTCATTGCCGGTCCGATGCCGTGGCCCACGACGCACTCGGGGTCCGGTGTCGCGCGATGCAGGGCGAAGATCGGTCCCGGTTCGATCGCCTGGTAGACGTCGAGCAGGGTGATCGCCGCCAGGTCCCGCGCGAGCATCCAGCCCGCCCCCGCCCCCCGCCGTGAATCGGCCAGGCCGGCCTTACGTAGCTCGCCCAGCAGGCGGCGGATCACCACGGGGTTGGTGTTGACGCTCGTCGCGATCTGCTCGGAGGTGGCGACCTCGTGGCCACGCCGCTGATACAGCCCGATCCATGTCAGGGTGTGCGCCGCGATGGTCAGTCTGCTGTTGGCACTCACGTCGGACTCCACCTCCCTCACCCCTCGGCTTAGTCGTAACTGTAGCTGTTACAACCCTATGCGGCAAGTCCTGCGGAGCTGGCTGGATCGGCCTCGTCAAGGAGCACGCCACCCGCGAGCACACCATCGCCGAGTTCTTCTCCGTCAAGCCGGGCCACCGTCCATCGACTCCTAGAACGCACCCACGGCCAGCACCATACAGAAGCCGAACGGCGGTAGGGCCCCGCCAACCTACCGGCGGATCAGGTGTCCCCTGGTGTCTGAGCCAGTGGGACTCCAGGGCCGACTTCTCCTGATCATGCCGCCTGGCCGTAGCCGTCCGGGGCGCGCGGGTCGTTGCCTCGGAGCGGGCTGAAGTCGACGTCCAGGTGCGGGTCGTACGCCTCGGGCTGGATGCCGAGTTCGTGGGTGGAGTACTCGCCGAAGCGGCGGATGTGCTCGGTCAAGTACGGCGAGATGTGGGCGAGGTCCTCGGGGTCGATCTCCCAGCCCTCCTCCTGGAGTTGGCGCACGATCTCGGCGATGTCCAGGGCGTTGTGGAAGATCACCGCGTTCGTGAGCAGGGCGTTGAACTTCACGGTCTTCCCCTGCTCGACGGGGTCGTTGTCGGTGATGACGCCGCCGTTGCCGACCACTGGGAGAAGCCGTTGAACGCCTCGACCTTGTTTGTGGCGGCGGTCACCCGCCGGCGCAGCGGGGCGTCCGAGAGGTAGCGCAGCAGCTGGACGGTGCGGACGACGCGGCCGACCTCGCGGAAGGCCGTGTACGTCGCGTTCTTGCGTGAGCCCGCCCGCAGGCGCCGCAGCAGCAGCGTGGAGGAGATGGCGCCCTCGCGCACGGAGACGGCCACCCGCATGAGGTGCCGGAACTGGGACTCGATCAGGTCGAAGTCGATGACGTTGCGGCCCGGCTCCCCGAACAAGGCGTCGATGTGCACGTACTCGGCTCTCTTCGTGGGCCGGTAGAAGGTCAGGTCCTTCCAGTTCCTGATCCTGGGCATCAGGTCGAAGCCCAGCAGGTGCGCGAGCGCGAGGACAGGGAAGCTCTGGCCCTGCGTATCCGCGTGCACGGTGGTCGGTTTCAGCTCGGAGGTGTTCTTGAGCAGGCCCTCGATGATGTAGACGGCCTCCCACACGCCGCACGGGATGAAGTGCGTGAACAGCGCGATGTAGGTGTCGGAGATGTGGTGGTAGGCGATGCCGCCCGGCTTGCCGTACCGCACGGACGTCTCAGACAGCAGATTGTTGAGGTAGGTGTCCATGTGGGTGCCGTCCGCGGCGACCGCGGAGCCGCCGCCCCACGCCTGGGAGATGTCCAGGCGGGCGTGCGCATTGACCAGGTCGGCGATCGCCTCGTTGAGCGTCGGGATGGAGAAGTGCCGGTTCGCGGACAGCGACAGCTCGTGCCCGCTGACACCGGGGATGTGGCGGGCGGCCTCGTAGGGGCCCATGTTGGTGCCCTTGACGAACGTGGTGATCACGTACCGGCCGAAGGGGTCCTTCAGCTTCGGCTCGTTGCCGGAGGCGGGGCCGAAGCGGCGCCACCACTCCACCCAGTACGCCGTGCGGGAGATGATCCCGAGCAGGGAGCGCTCCGGCATCCTCGCCCTGATCTCTTGCTCCAACACCTTCGCCGAGGCGCGCTGTCCCTCGGAGCGGTGGGCCTTGAGAGAGGGGATACCTGTCTCAAGGTCGATGACCAGGCCCTCGTTGTCCGGGTACCCGGCATCCGCACTCGGGGCGGCCGCAGTGAGTTTGTCCTCCAGCTGCCGACGGAACGCCACCGCGTCGTACGGCGCATCGTCGCCGGACTCGGCGAGGCCGACCTCCACCAGGTAAGCGCCCAGCTTCGCCTCGACATCCTCCCAGGGAAGCAGCTGCTCACTCCAGTCGGCGTACTCCTCGGACCCGGTCACCGCGACGTCACCTGTGCGCAGTTCCTCGGCGAGCGCGGCGAAGACCATCGCCTCGAAGTGCTTGCGGACAAACGCGCCGGGCCGGTTCTTGTCCCGGACGGCTTTCTGCCAGTTCAGCGTGGCGAACGAGATGTCGACCGGGCGGCCGTCCTCGTGCCGTTCCGGGATGTAGTCGCGGGAGGTCTTGTACCGGCGGGCGTGTGCGAGCGCGTCCAGGACCCGGCTGTCCTCCGAGGTGGTCGTCAGTTCCAGGCGGCTGGTCAGGTCGTACATCGTGGAGCGGTCCTTGGGCAGGTGCCCGTACAGCAGCACCTCCCAGTAGTTGCCATGGTGGGCGGCGACCTTCTCGATTCTCTCGTACTGCCCCTCGAACCCGCCGAAACCATTCACCGCTGCCGCAGGCACTCCCAGGGCGCCGGCCTGCACCCGAAGGGCCTTCGCCATCGTGTGCAGGGCGAGCGCGAGCCCGCTGCCGAGCCGCGCGGCCACAGCGCCGGCCTCCGCGTCCTGGTCGAGTTCCCCGACCGCCGCCAGGATCTCGGCCGTCAGCGCTGCCGCCTTCTCCCGTGCGGCCTGGACTGGGCCGTCGGCGTCGATGTGCTGGAGCACGGTGCGGTAATTCCCGATCAACGCCTCGACGATGGCCTGCTGCTGCTCCCGGATGCTCTCCAGCTCCGCCTTGGCCCGCTTGACCTGCAACGCGATCCGCTTGCAGAACATCGTGGTCAGGTCGTCGCGGGCCCGCATCCGCGCCTTGTGCACGAGACACACCAGCAGCGCGAGCCGCTTCATCAGGTTGTAGTCCCGCAGTCCCGGCGCGTCCGCAGCGTCCGCCTCACCGGCGAAGTCCGTGATCTCCCCCGATGCGACACCGTCCAGCCACACCCCGGTCTCGCCCAGCTCGTCCACCCACCCAAGGTGCTCGGCCTGGGAGCGGAAGTGCGACCACGTCGGGGCCTTCGCCGACTGCTTCAGCTTGTTGTACCTCGTGGTGCCGGAGGCGTCCTTGTCCGAGAGCAGGGCCAGCAGCCGCTCCCGGTGCGCCTCGCTGAGCTGGTCGTAGATGCCCACGCAGATCGAGGCGTTCACCTCGGTGCGGACCTTCGCCGCGAGCGCGTCCAGCGTGGTGAAGCCCGGCAGCTCCAGCCCGGCCTCGACGACCTTCTCCAACGCGATGTTGATCAGGTCCGCCGGCCGGTTCTTCGACACCGCCTCGTTCCGCATCACTGCCTCGGCGATCTTCCGGGCCTTCGCCTTGTCGTACGACAAGCCGGTGCGCTGCCGTACGGCGGTCCGCTGCCGCTCCGCCGTACGGTTCGCCGCCCTCGGCACCGTGCCCTCCGGCAGGTCCACCGCGCGACGCACGAAGTCGACGACCGTGTCCGGGACCTCGTCCAGCTTCGGGAAACACCCCATCCGCTGGTACGACTTCAGCATGAGCAGCTGGGCCAGCAGGTGCTCGTCACAGCCAGCACGAGCGGCGGCCCACTCGACCTCGTCACGGCTCGGCGAGAAGAACAAGTGCAGCTCGTGCGCGGTGATCAGCCGCTTGAACCGCGGATACGCGGTCCTCTCGATCGAGGTCACAGCCCACCCCGCCCCGGACGACATCCAACGTCACCACCAACGACGCTGAGCTGAACGGGTGACGGGTGGGCCCGCTCAGGCCCCCAAGATCATCCCGTGGCGGGTTTCTGGTGTATTTGGGTCAGGCCGTTCTTCTCGCCGACTCGCGATGAGCTGGAGTGGGCGGCCGGGGCGACGGACAGCGACGAGCATCTGCTGGCCCTGCTTCTGATGCTGAAGTCCTACCAGCGCATGGGGTGTTTCCCGGCGCTGGAGGGTGTGCCGGAGCAGGTGGTGGAGTTCGTGCGGCGGCAGGTGGAGCTGCCGGAGGGCACGCTGCCGGTGTACCGGGCGGAGCGGACCGTGAAGCATCACCGGGGCCTGGTGCGCAAGCGGGTCGGGGTGGCGTACGACCAGGCGGAGGCCCGGCGGATCGCCGAGCAGTCGATCTGCAAGGAGGCCGCGGCGAAGAACCGGCCGGCGGACCTGATCAACATCGCGCTGGAGAAGGTGGTGGAGGCCGGGCTGGAGCTGCCGGGGTTCTCCACGTTCGACAAGATGGCCTCGAAGATCCGCGCCGAGGTGAACGCCTCGATCTGCGCGGGCATCCACGACAGCATGAGCCCCCTTCAGCGCACCGAGCTGCTGCGGCTGCTGGAGGAGCGCGACAACGACGGCACGACGCTGTTCAACCGGCTGAAGAAGCCCGCCAAGGGGCCGAGCTGGTCACACTTCAAGAACCTGGCCAAGCGCATGGAGTGGCTGGACGGCCTCAGTGATAGCGCGGTGTGGATGGACGGCGTCGCCGCACGGAAGATCACCGACTTCGCCGGGGAGGCGGATGCCGGGGACGCCCCGGCGCTTCGGGACTACACGCCCGTCAAGCGCCTCGCGCTGATCGCGTGCCTGGTCCACAGGGCCAGGATGCGCGTCCGTGACGACATGGCGACGATGTTCTGCAAGCGCGTCGCCGCGGAGATCAAGAAGGCCAAGACGGAGCTGGAGGAGATTCGGCTCGCCGAGCGGGAGATCACCGAGGCGCTGATCGGGAACTACCGCGTCGTGCTCAAGGACATCGACGCCGACGGCCCGGCCCAGCTGGCGCTCGCGAAGGCCGCGGAGATGACTGCCGAGACCGGGGCGGCCCTTGAGGGGCTGAATGAGGAGGCGCCGGCCGACGAGGTGGTCCGGCGGCTGGGCGGGAAGGTCTCCCCGGCCCTGCTCGCCTTCATCAATCGACGAGGAGGGCAAGGAGGTGGACATCTCCTTCGCCACCCAGAACTGGCGCAAGGTGGTGGTCGACAAGACCCGCACCGGGCAGTTCGTCCGCAAGCACTTCGAGGCGATGGTCTTCACCTACCTTGCCGAGGAACTGCGCTGTGGCGACGTCGCAGTTCTCGGCTCGGAGGAGTACGCCGACTGGTCCCAGCAGCTGCTGGAGTGGGAGGCCGTCCAGGACAAGCTGGCCGACTACCTGGTGGAGGTCGGGCTGTGCGAGCCGGGCGAGACCGACGGGTTCGACGCACAGTTCTTCCGCCGGCAGCTGGAGGACAAGCTCCGCAGCGCTGCCGCGGCGGCGGATGCCGGATACGCGGACAACGAGGGCTTGGTCATCGACCCGGAGACGGGCATCCCGTCGCTGAAGCCGCACCGCGCGGAGGGGCTCACGCCCTCGGCGAAGCGACTGGAGCAGGAGATCAAGGCGAGGATGCCGGAGCGCACGCTGATCGGGATTCTGTCCAGGACCGCGTACTGGGTGGAGTGGTGGCGCCGCTTCGGCCCGGCCTCCGGCAACGAGCCGAAGCTGGACGATCCGTTCGGCCGCTACGTCATCACCACGTTCGTCAAGGGCGCCAACATGGGCCCGTACGAGGCCGCCCGCCACATCCCCGGGGTGTGTGGGCACGAGCTGTCGTACACGGCGAACCGGCACTTCTCGATCGTGCTGCTGAACGAGGCGATCGCCGACCTGGTCAATGCGCACGCCCGCCTGGACATCTCCCAGGCGTGGGGCGACGGCTCCGCGGTCGCCGCGGACGGCACCCACATGGACACCCACCTCAACAATCTGCTGTCCGAGACGTCCGTGCGGTACGGCAAGCCGGGCGGCATCGCCTACCACCACATCTCCGACACCTACATCGCGCTGTTCACGCACTTCATCCCGTGCGGCGTGTGGGAGGCCGTCTACATCATCGAGGGCCTGCTCAAGAACACCTCCGAGGTGAAGCCGACCACCGTGCACGCGGACACGCAGGGCCAGTCCCAGCCGGTGTTCGCACTCGCCCACCTGCTGGGCTTCGACCTGATGCCCAGGATCAGGAACTGGAAGGGCCTGACCTTCTACCGGCCGTCGAAGCAGACCGAGTACGTGCACATCGACGCGCTGTTCGGCGAGCCGGGCAAGAACACGATCGACTGGGACCTGATCGAATCCCAGTTCCGGCACCTGATGCGGGTGGCCATCTCCGTGAGGGAGGGGGCGATCTCCTCGTCGACGCTGCTGAAGCGGCTGCGCTCGGGATCGCGGAAGAACGCTACCTACACCGCGTTCCGCGAGGTCGGCCGCGTCATCCGCACCGTGCGACTGCTGCGCTACCTCTCCGACGCCCCGCTGTGGTGCAGGGTGACCGCGGCAACGAACAAGGTCGAGTCGTTCAACGGCTTCTCCAGTGGCTCGGCTTCGGCAACCGCGGCGTCATCGCCGACAACGACCCCGTCGAGCAGGAGAAGGCGATGAAATTCAACGCGCTGCTCACGAACGCGGTGATCTTCCACAACGCCCTCGACATCGCCGAGCTCGTCCGGCAGTTGCTGGAGGAGGGCTGGGAGATCGACCCGGAGGACCTGGCCCACATCTCGCCGTACCTGATGGAACACATCAACCGGTTCGGCGAGTACTCCACGCACGAACTCGGCATCCAGCCCGAGGCATACGACCCGAAACTCGACGTCGACTTCACCCCGCTGCGTGAGCAGGACCTGCCCGCAGCTGGTTTCGGCACTGCCGCCTGAAACGGCCCTGCCCTCCCGAAACTCCGGCGAAGTGGCAAGTAGCTCAGAGTGACCGGTTGCTCTCGCCCGCCTGAAGGGCGGCGAAGTCGGCGTGGGCGTGTGCCGGCCGGTCGCGGTCGCGCGGACGCAGGGCGCCTGGTATCGGCGGTGGCTGCTTGTCGCGGTGGGGGGCACGGTCTTCGGCATTCCGGACACCGCGGCGAACGCTCAGCTCTTCGGGCGTCCTGGCACCATACGCGGGCAGGGCCGCAGTGCGTATCCGCAGGCGAGGGTGGTGGCCCTGGCCGAGTGCGGCACCCATGCCGTGTGTGGCGTGCCCGTGCCGGCACGCCACACACCTGTGGTCGGCTTTTCTAGCCGACCAGTGCGGTAAGCACGGCGTTGGGTTCGCTGGTGAGTGCGGCCTTGACGGTTCGACTCCAGTCGTCAACGAGGACTTCGATCTGATTGTTCTCGATCCCGTCGAGGCTGAAGCGTGCGACGTCGGTGGGGTCGATCTTGGGTCCCTCGAACCCGGCGCTGATATCGGTGTCGGCCGCTCCCAGATGCACGCCCTGGACCAGGACACCTGCGGGAGCCAGCTCGAGACGCAGGCTGTTGGTCAGGCTCCATTCGGCTGCTTTGGCCGCGGAGTAGGCACCGGAGCCGGGGTAGGAGAACCATGACAGCGCGGACAGGATATTGGCCATCGCGCCCTGGTGCGCTCGTAGTGCGGGGGCGAACGCCCGGGCCATGGAAAGGGTCCCGAACACGTGTGTCTCAATCTCGCGCCTGACGGTGTCGACGTCGGCCTTTAGGAGGGGCTGGGAGGTGGAGATCCCGGCGTTGTTGATCAACACCGATACGTCTTCGGCCCGGTGTGCTGCCGCCTCGACCGCGTCGGTGTCGGTGATGTCCAGGCGCACGAGCTCGACGCGTGGGTCCTCACGCATCTCCTGGTCGGCGGCATCCGGGTTGCGGATGCCGGCGTAGACCTTGCGCACGTCACGAGCGAGGAGCTCGGCAACGAACCGGCGGCCGATGCCGCGATTCGCGCCCGTGACCAGGGCGGTCTGTCCTGCGAGCTCCATTTCAGGCCTCCTGGCCGGCGGCTTCGCGGGCGGCGAAGACCTCGGCCGCGGCGAAGAACCCGTTGAGAGCGGCGGGGAACCCGGCGTAGACGGCCATCTGGGTGATGGTCTCGATGATCTCTTCCTTGGTCCAGCCGACGTTCATCGCGCTGTCAACGTGGGTCTTGAGCTGGAGGTTCGCGGTGCCCATGGCGGTCAGCGCGGCCACGGTGAGCAGCTCGCGCGTCTTGACGTCCAGGCCGGGGCGGGAGTGGATGTCGCCGAGCGTGAACTCGATGAGCACGTCCGCGAACCCAGGGGCGATGCCCTCCAAAGCGTCGAAGGACTGCGCGCCGGCCGCGCCGTGGATCGACTCGTAGTAGGCGATGCCCTTCTTGTACCGCTCGCTCTTGCCGGTCATGTCGATGCTGTCACTCATGATGTGTGCCTCTTCAGCCGATTCGTTCTGCCCGGTCCCGTCTGCTCGTGCACCAGGGTGCGAGAACGGGGGCCGGGTGCGTGGTGGTCTCCGTTCTTGGAGCCGTCGCCTACGCTAGAACCTGACACTGATGTCAGGGACAAATCCGCCAAGGCGAATGTGACGGGAGACACGATGAGGATCGGGGAACTGGCGGATCGAGCCGGCGTCAGCGTGCGCTCGCTGCGTTACTACGAGCAGCAGGGGCTGCTGGACTCGGACCGCACCGCGGGCGGGCAGCGAACCTACGACGAGGGCGCAGTCGAGCGGGTTCAGCTGATCCAGCAGCTCTACGCCGCAGGCCTGCCCAGCCACACGATCGTCGATCTGCTGCCGTGCGTGTCTACGGGAATGGTCACCGGCAGCATGTACGACAAGATCCGGCACGAGCGCGACGCCATCCAGCAGCGCATCACCGAGCTGACCGCGGCACGCGACAAGCTCGACGGCGTCATCGAGCACGTCCTACGCGTCGGGATCCACGACGAACCGTCACCGCAAGCCGCCGGGTGACGAACACGTCCTCGCCCCGCCTCGTGCCAGCATGGCCATGCGGCAGCCCATCGGCGGGCCTTGACCGCCGAGTAGCCGGGAGTCTCACCTCCCGGCCCTCACAGATCCGTACGTGACGGTCGCCCGTCATACGGCTCTTGTCGTTCTGGTCACCAGACCTGGGGGACGTGGGTGGTCCAGGCCATTCTGCCCTCACCCACCTCGGAGAGCAGGGTGCCTCCCTGCTGATGCTGATGGCCAAGTCCCGGCACAAGAAGCCGGAGAATGTCCGCCGCTACTTCAAGCCGTCCCCCGAGGCGATCTCTGAGCTGACCAGCCTCCTCGCGCCCGGCGACGCTCGGCGCTGAGTCACCTGTTCGGGCCGAACACGCGCCCCCGGCCCCCGGCAGCCGCTTCGTCCCGTGAACGGCGGTGATGATCCGGACAGAGAGCTCTGCCGTCATGGCGCCGGACCTGCCGGTGATGGGGGGCTTCACCGTTCGCCGGGGGCACCCGTGCCCCGGTCGCCGTCCGCGCGCGTCAGTACAGCGCTGGTGACGAGGTCGAAGAGGTGGTTGGCGCGGGATGCGAGTGTGGGTTGATCGCCGACCCACGCGAGCATGGCTATCAGGGCGAAGAGGTCATCGCCGTCGATGTCGTTCCGGGCTGCGCCTGTGGCCTGAGCCCGGGTGAGGAGCCGGGCACCGGCTGCGCGCAGGGTGACGCACGAGGCATGCAGGGCGGATTCGGGGTCCTCGATGGCTGCCGCCATCAGTACGGTCACCCCTCGGTACTCGGTTGTCCAGGCGACGCAGTCGCGCACCCATGAGACGAGAGCGTCCTCGGTCGTGTGCGCTGTCTCAAGCTCGCTCGCTCTGGTCGTCAGGTCGCCGAAGCTCGCGTGGAGCAGGCCCTCCAGGAGCGCCTCGCGCGTCGGGAAGTGCCGCAGCAGCGTCGCGAGGCCGACTTCGGCTCTGCGCGCGATGTCGCGCATCGACACGTCGATGCCCTGCTCGGCTATGACGGGACCCGCCACGGCGAGCAGATGGTCGCGGTTTCTCTGCGCGTCGACTCGCATCGGTCTCCTTACTTGACAACCGGTTCACTGATCCATATATTCGGATCAGTGAACCGTTTATGTGGTCCACTGATCCGAATAAGCATATAGGCAGGAGGAACACGATGCCGACCCGCATGATGAAAGCGATCCAGCTGCACGAGTTCGGCGGCCCCGAGGTGCTGCGTCACGAGGAGGTCGCAGTTCCCGAACCGGCCTCGGGCGAGGTACTCGTCCGCGTGAGGGCGGTCGGTCTCAACCCGCCCGACTGGTACGTACGCGAGGGCATGCCCGGCATCCCTCCCGAGTTCAGGCCCCCGTTCGACCTGCCCCTGATCCCGGGGACCGACATCTCGGGTGTCGTGGAAGCCGTCGCCGCCGATGTCCCCGGCTTCACAGCCGGGGACGAGGTGGTGGGGCTGCTGCGCTTTCCCGTCCTGATGCAGAGCGGCGCGTACGCCGAGTACGTCACCGCACCCGCATCCGACCTCGCGCCCAAGCCAGCCGCCGTGGACCACACACACGCTGCCGCACTGTCCATGTCGGGGCTGACGGCGTGGCAATACCTGATCGACGTCGGGCACGACCACCCCTCCCCGTTCCAGGAGGCAAGGCACCGCCCCATGGCGCTGGGCAGCGACACCACGGTGCTCATCAACGGAGCCGGCGGCGGCGTCGGCCACCTCGCCCTGCAACTGGCCAAGTGGAAGGGAGCCCGCGTCATCGCCGTGGCCTCCGGCACCCACGAAACCTTCCTTCACGGCCTCGGCGCCGACGAATACATCGACTACACCAAGCAGCGCCCCGAGGACATCGTCCGCGACGTCGACCTCGTCCTGGACACCGTCGGGGGCCCCGACAGCCGACGCTTCCTGCCCACTCTCAAGCGCGGCGGCGCACTGTACCCGGTGTACTTCGGAGAGTTCGACGACGAGGAGAACGCGAGGCTGGGCATCACCGTATCCGGCACGCAGGTACGAGCGAACGGCGCTCAGCTCGCGGAATTGGGACGCCTGATGGACGCGGGCACGATCCGCGTCGCCATCGACAGCACGTTCGCGCTCGCAGACGCCCAAGCAGCACACAAGCGCGCCGCCCAGGGGCACATCCAAGGCAAGATCGTGCTCACGGTCCCTTAAGACTGGTCGGCGGGCCGGGGACGAGAAAAATCCAGTGCGGCTTTCTCACTCCCCAGCTGCCCGAAGTTCACCCGTCGTCGGTGGCGTGTTTGTCGCGCAGGGGCCGCAGACCGCCGGGCAGGTCGGGGAGCTGGAAGGAGTACCGACCCAGCACGTTGATGTGATGGCGCACGAACGGGGAGAGCCGGGCGACGTCCTCGTCGCGGACAGCGAAGCCGTCGGCGCGGAGCTGGGTGAGGGCGGCGTCCATGTAGCGGGTGTTGAACAGCACGAGGGCGTTGAGGACCAGGCCCAGGGCGCCGATCTGGTCCTCCATGCCTTCTTGGTAGTTCTGGTACAGCTGCCCGTTCTTGCCGTGGAAGATCTTGCGGGCCAGGGCGTGGCGGCCTTCTTGCAGGTTGGCCTGGGCTTTGATCTGGTGCCGGTAGTCGGGCTCGTCGGCCAGGCGCAGGATGTGCAGGGTCTTGGAGATCCGCCCGTAGTGCGCGATGGCGTCGCCGAGCGGGGTGGGCGGCCGTCGCGGGACAGCATGCGGATGACGTCGTGGGCGCGGACGGCGCCGGTGTGGATGGAGCCGATGATCCGCAGGATGTCCTCCCAGTGCCGCTCGATCCGCTTCATGTCGATGCGGCCGCGGGCGGCGTCGGTGAAGGTCCCGTAGTCCGCGCGCGGATCGATGCGCCACATCTTCTGGTCCGGCAGGTCGGCCAGCTGCGGGGCGTAGGTGTAGCCGGCGAGGGTGAGCAGGCCGAAGACGATGTCGCTGTAGGAGGCGGTGTCGGTCACGATCATTTCCGGCCGGCGGCCGCCGTCGCGGTCGTACAGCACGTCCAGGACGTACAGGGAGTCGCGCGGGGTGCCGGCCACGACCTTCCCGCCGAGGCCGGCGGCTTGGTCGTTGAGCAGGTTCAGCCAGGTGGCGCCTGCTCGTGGCGTTGGCGGCGCGGTAGGTCGCCAGCCGCAGGTAGGTCTGGTCGACGTGGGAGAGCCGGTCGTACTTCAGCGCGTCGATGCCGCCGATGACGGGCGTGTAGCCGACGTTGCAGCCGTGCGCGACCAGCAACGCGGCGATCGTGACGTGCAGGTCCGCCAGGCGGGCCTCGCCGCCGGTGATCGAGGTGAACGCCTGATCGGCTCCGGTCCAGGAGAAGACCTCGAGCAGGATCTCGGGCAGGTCCACGCGCGGCAGCATCGCATTCACGGCCTCGCGCAGCTTCACCAGCGAGGCGGGTTCGGCCTCGGGTTCGAGAGCGGCCAGGTGCAGCCGGCCGGCGTCGTCGAAGACGACCTGGGTGTTACGCGGCAGGGCGGCGGCGACCTGCCGGTAGGTGGCGTCCAGGAGCTCGGCGCGCGCCGCCAGTTGCTCACCCGGCGTCGCCGGGAGGCTGAGGCTCGCCAGCACGGTCGCCTTCACCTGCTCCCACACCGGCCCGTCCAGCAGCTTCGCGCGGGGGTCACCCCACTTGGAGGAGTTCTTCGCGAAGATCTGCCGGTGCCGCAGCATCCGGTGGAACTGCTCCAGCACGCAGAACGTGTACGCCTTCCAATCCACCGTACCCGGCTCCAGGTGCGGAGCCGCCAGCACCAGCCGCCGCCTGGATCCGGCCAGCAGGTGGACGTCGATCTCGTCGGGGGCGACCTTCTTACGCCCCATCAGACCCGGCAGCGTCCGCAGCGCCGCGAGCACCGGCGCGCCCTCGGGCGTGGCACCGAAGTCCACCACGGTGGTCAGCCGGACCAGGAACGGCCGCACCGTCGGGAAACGCGTGACGAGCTGGGCCCGCCAGGCCTCATCGGCGTCCGAATCCAGCGGCGGCGCGAGCTCGGTGATCGCGGCGATCGCAGCCGCCAGCTCCCGGCGGGGCACGACGGCCTCGACCCGCTCCCACACGGCCTCAACGGTGTCGGCCGCTGGCGGAAACACCTCGCCCGTGCCGGTGTCGACCTGCTCGGTGGTGGTCTCCAGCAGGACCTGCATCGCGGCCGCCAACTTCGCTGAGGCGCGCTCGACCTTCGGCAGCGTCTTCATCTTCGCCTTCGCGGTCTCGCGCTCGGCGCGCGCGAGCAGTTTGGTCGAGATCAGCATCTCCAGCAGATCCAGTGCGTCATCGACCGCACGGGTGGTCAGGTACACCGCGGTGGCCAGCAGTGTCGCCTGCCGCCGAGACGCCCCGTGCCGGCGCAGCAGCGACGCCTTGCCGTCCACGCCGTACCGCGACAGCTCCGCCAGCCGCCGCGGCGGCACCCCCGACACGTCGACCTCACCCACGCCCAGCGCGGCGATCTCCGCCGCCCGCTCCAGCGCCCGGCTCATCTGCGGGCCCGACACCCGCACTGGCCCGCGGCGCAGCCGGTCCAGCTCCGAGACCCGAGCGCCGTCCGGGACCACGAGAAGCGCGTCGAGCATGGCCCGCTGTCCCGGATCCAACAGCCCGTACAGGCTGTCCCACAGCCGCTGGTTCGCCGCCTCCCGCACCGAGGCCACCGGCCGCGTCAACGTCGTCACCCCCGGCAGCAGCACGCGACGCTCGCGAAGCCAACCGACCGAGGCGTCGAACAACGCCTTCGGGCCCTCCCCTGTCGTCCAGGCCCGCGCGTCCACCCACGTCCGGAGCTCATCCTCGACCTCGGCGAACTCCCGATAGTCCAGGACCCGGCGCAGCTCCCGGACATGCTCCAGCCGGGTGTTCTCCCGCTCGCCGTACGCCTTCAGCACCGAGGCGTCGTCGATCCCGAGCTGCTCGGCGAGGTAGTCCACGACCACCGTCGGCACGTCGACCGGGTCGTCGAGGAACACCCCGAGGTACCGGACGCTGGTCAGCAGGACGGCGAACCCGATGCGGTTGTGCGGCCGGCGCTTGGACTCCACCGGCTCCCGGTCGACGTCGTCGAGGAAGAAGAACCGCTCCAGCTCCGCGCGCGAGGGCGCCCGCCCGAACGCGGCGTAGCCCGCTACCTGCTCATCGGTCAGAAATTCCACCGGCATGCCCGGCCTCCCAACAGTCGATCAACACGACCGCTGAAGACTCCGCCACCCGATCAAGCCAGGTCAAAAGCACCAGAAGCGCCGCTCCGGCCTTAGCGCCGGTTTTCGTTCCGATGTTCCTCAACCCCCGAGAACAACGAGCGCCTGGGCGTCATCTCCGATGAGGGCGGCCTGTTCGACCTCGTGGGAGGTCGCTACAACGGCGGCGATCCGAACCTGGACCTCTACCTCAAGGCGTACGACGAGAGCCCCAGCAGCGTGAAACGCGTCAGCCGCGGTGCCGTCTACCTGGCGCACCCGGCCCTGGCCATCGGGCTCCTGGGTACAGCCCGACGTCCTCGACAAGGCGGCCCGCATCCCCGGCGCGGCAAGCCGAGGCCTGCTCGGGCGCTTCCTGTTCGCGGCCCCCGAGTCCACGCTCGGGCGCCGCGCGGTGGACAGCCCGCCCATGCCTGCGCTCCTGGAGTCGCTGTGGGATCAGACCGTCGCTCGCATCCTGGCCATCCCCGAGGTCGACGCCGAGCGCCAGGTCATCGGTCTCGATGACGGGGCTCACGCGCTCCTGCGCGAGCTGCGCGCCAAACTCGAACCTCACCTCGAGCCCGTCGTCGGCCGCTACGTGCACATTACCGACCGGGCTGGGAAGCTCGCAGGCAGGGTCCTCCGGCTGGCGGCCGTCTTCCACCTCGCCGAAGGCCGGCAGCCGAGCCAGCCCATCGACGCGACGACCATGACCTACGCCATCGCCTTCAGCCTGTGCGCCCTGCGCCAGGCCGACCACGTCAACGCGGCCTGGCGGCTGAGCGAGAGCCGCGACTCCAGCCCCGGCGTGCCCTGGGTGCTCCCAGTGGATCGAACGGACCCGCCGGTCTGAGTTCACCCTCAGGGACGCCCAGCAGACCGCCAAGCGCTCCAAGTGGTACACGGGCAAGCACGACCTGGAGGCACGCGCTGTGCCGTCTCGTCCGGGCGCGGATCCTGTCGAGCTACAAGCGCTACAGCGGCACCGGCAAGTTGCAGAGCGGCGGCGTGTTCATGGTCCGCGGTGATCGCTGATGCGCGCCCGTCCTGCTGGGGACCGTGGGGACCCGGGGACCATCGCGGTCCCCAGCGTGAGGCCAGCTCAGGCCATAGAAGAGGCCGGTTGGGGACCGTGGGGACTGGGTTCCGCCTGTTCCCGGGGTTTGACCCGCTGACCGAGATCACAACGACCCTAAAAAGCCGCTTTTAGCTCTCTCTTCTCTCCAGGAAAGACGTGTCCCCGCCTGCGGGAACCCCTCGACGGCAGCCGCGCAGCCGTCCGGGGACCCCGAAACGGTCCCCACGGTCCCCAGCACCGTCCCGGCCGGCCCCGTCGCCGGAGGAGACCATCCCCGAGTGGCCAGCCGACCACGGCCGGGCCGCCCTCGCTCACTCGCCCAGCCTCGCCCCGGCTCGCCCGTGGGCGAGGCGCCCGGGCGCGACTCGGCCGCCGGCGCTCTCGCCGTGGCCGGAACAGGAATCCCCATGCATCACCGCACCGCTGAGCGGACCCGTCTGCACGTCTCGCTCTGTGATCTCCAAGACCTCATCAAGCTCGCCCGCCGCCCGAAACAGCTCGCTGGTAGGGCTATGGCTCCCACAGGGCTTGCTGGCGGCAACGTCTCAATCCTGGGAAGCGGATGAGGAGCGCGAAGCTGAGTCCAGTTGAACGGCGTTGCCGCGCCCAGCACGGCGTCGCGCAGTCCGAGGCTCAGCGTCTGGCTGAGGCCGAATTCGGTGTCCGAGCGCCAGGAATCCCGCCACGCCCTGGCCAGCAGCATCTTCCACGGCAAGAAGGGCGAGCTCTACCAGCGGTACTACAAGGGCATGGAAGACCAGCTCGGCGCCCTCGGCCTCGTCCTGAACTGCGTCACCTTGTGGAACACCTTCTACATCGACGCCGCCCTCGACCAGCTCAAGGCTCAGGGCTACCCGGTGCGGGACGAAGACGTCGCCCGGCTGTCGCCGTTCGTCCGCGCGCACATCAACGTCAACGGCACCTACTCCTTCAGCCGGCCCGACCTCGGCCCCACCGGCATCCGCCCGCTGCGCGATCCCGACTGCGGCGATGAGGACGAGGAATGAACCCCAAGCTATCTCAGCGGCAGCCTCGCCCCTCGAATCCTGTGCGAAACAGATCCAGTGCGGGCTTCGAGTAATGGATGAAAGGATGTATCACATTTCGGCAGCCCTCCGGATATGGCCACGACTTGCCAGTGATGTCAAGGGTACAAGCTTCGAGATTCGCCAACAGATCGTCTGGCTCCATGGGTTGCAATGACGCTGCCATTGTGGCCATTGTCTCATGATGGCCTTGAAGTCGAGGGATGTGGATATTCCGCAGCGTTGTGGTGTTACAGTCTTTGCGGTCACCGTAAAACGTATGGAATAGAGCGCGAGTGCCTCCACGTAATGTCACCCCGCCGCTGAATGAAGATCCTGCGCACGCAGCAGCCATAGCCGAGGAACAGCTCATCCTCGATGAGGCCCTCACCCGCCGCGACGGGATGCTCCAGTACCTCGATGCCGAGCTCGCCATCCCGGCGGGCGACGCGACCGGGCAGGCCCGGATGCGCGTGCTGACCAGGCACCGCGAGGAGCTGCGGCGCGCAGACCAAGGCCTGATCTTCGGTCGGCTCGATGCAATCGATGCGACAGTCCTGCATTTGGGGCGCGTCGGCATACCCAGCGCCGCAGACGACGGGGATCCTCTGGTCATCGACTGGCGCGCACCGGCCGCACGGGCCTTCTACACCGCGACGCCGGTCGACCCCCAGGGCCAGGAACGACGTCGCCACATACGCGTCAACGGGCGCGAAGTGATCAGCATTGACGACGAGCCGCTCGACGGGTCGAGGGCGAGTGAGCTGGTGGGCGAGGGCGCCCTGCTCGCCGCCCTCGGAGAGCGGCGCACCGGCCGGATGAGTACCGCAGCGGCCACCTTGCAGCGCGAGCAGGATGATGTGGTCCGCGCTGACTCCCGAGGCCCGCTGGTCGTGCAGGGCGGCCCCGGCACCGGCAAAACCGTGGTGGCACTTCACCGGGTGGCGTACCTGCTCTTCACCTATCCGCAGCTCGCCGCACAGGGCGTGCTGGTACTCGGACCGTCATTGCGTTTCCTGGAATACATCACCCAGGTGCTGCCGGCGCTCGGGGAGACCGCCATCGTGTCGGCGACCTGCGACACCCTCGTACCGGGAATCGATGTGGAGCGCCTGGAGTCGCGCGAGGTCGCGGAGGTCAAAGGCCGGGCGCTCTGGCAGCAGGCGCTCTCCCGGCACGTTGCAGCGCTCATCCCGCAGCCCGCCGACCTCGAACTGGTGTGGGAAGGGGAGCGGTACACGATCGGTGGACGACGGATCGCCCGGGCCCTCGCCTCAGCGACCTCGGCGCGCTCCTACCACGCGGCCCGCGCCGTCTTCAGCGAGCACATCCATGATCTGCTGACCGATGCGATAGCCGAACGCAACGAAGAGCTGCTGGCGCAGATGGAGGAGGGCTTCGAGGACATTCTCAGCCGAATCGACGCCGGATTCGAGCGCTCCGACAATCGCGCCGCGAGCAACGGCACAACCGGCGCCGACGTCGACGGGGGGCTCACGCAGGAGGACCTGGAGCGCCTGCACGACCGGATCGCCGTCGACTCCGACGTGGCCGCGACGCTGCACGAGTGGTGGCCGACCCGCGATACGAAGGTGGAACTACGCCGGCTCCTGGGTGACGAAGCACTGCTGCACCGGCGGGCGCCGGAACTCACCGACGCCGAAAGAGAAATGATCGTCGGCGAACCGCAGACGTGGGCGAGCAGCGACATCCCCCTGTTCGATGCCCTGGACGATCTGCTGGGCGATACACGACCGAACGGCGAGCAGGGTGAATTTCTGACCGATCGTGCCGCAGCACAGAGAGACTGGGTGTACGGACACGTCGTCATAGACGAGGCACAAGAACTCTCAGAAATGCAGTGGCAAATGGTGATGCGGCGCTGTCCTTCCCGATCGATCACCGCCGTCGGCGACATCGACCAGGCCGAGGCGCCGCACCGGCACACCACCTGGGAAGAAGCGGTCAACGCGGCCTTCGGCACAAGATGGACAGAAGCCCGGTTGACCATCTGCTACCGCACCCCGCTCGAGGTCATAGCCCTCACCGGCCCGGTACTTCAGAACGCAGGCAGCCAGAACGAACCACCTCGCGCCGTCCGGGCTTCAGGTATCGAGCCCTGGGAACGCGCCGTAGAAGACGGCGACCTCGCGGCCGAGACGGCACGCATCGTCAAGGAATTCTCAGAACGGTGGGCGGGAGGAACGGTCGGCGTCATCGCCCCCCTCGAACGCATACCGGCGCTGCGCACAGCGCTCCCCGACACACCAGTTCTCTCCGCGACCGAGGCCAAAGGCCTGGAATGGGACGCCACCCTGCTCATCGACGCCCCCGGCATCATTGCTGAACCGCGAGGCTGGAACGGACTCTATGTCGCGCTCACCCGATGCACCCAAGAGCTGGGACAACTGCTCCTGACACCAGAGCGGTCCACGTCCTGATCCGGCCGGGGTGTTGAGAAACGTTCGATTCTCAACACCCCACCCGAAGTCCTCTTCACGAACCACTGGCCGGACGCCGGAGTGTCGGAAAAACGTGTTGAGAAGTCAGGGCGTTCAACAACGTCGAGGGCACCGTTTTGCCTACACTTTTCCGGTGTGACGGCGCTCCCCGACGGGTCCACGCCCTCGGCAGTGATCCGCCAGGCCGCCGGCAACCTCCTCGGCGCCGAGCACGCGGTCATCACCAGCGCGCTCGTCGGCTATGCCCGCGACCAGGGATCAGCGGCTCGACCAGCAGACCGCACAGCTGACCGAGGCCGGCTGCATCCGGATCTTCGCCCCACAAGGCTTCGGGCAAGAGCGCCGACCGCGCCGAGTTCGCCTAGGCTCTGGACTATCTGCGGCCCGGCGACACCCTCGTCGTCCCCTCCCTCGACCGGCTCGCCCGATCCCTCCAAGATCTCATCACGATCGTCGCTGACCTGCGCCGCCGCGGCGTCGGGTTCCGGTCCCTGAAGGAAGCGCTCGACACTACGACCCCGGGCGGGCGCCTGGTGTTCCATGTGTTCGCCGCCCTCGCCGAGTTCATCCGCGAACTCATCGTGGAAGATAACCTACGAGGGGCTGGCCGCCGCCAAGGCTCGCGGCGTTCGCCTCGGACGCCCGCCTGCCATGACCGCCGAACAGGTCCGGCACGCCCGCGCCCTGCTCACCCAGCCCGACGCGACCGTCTCATCGATCGCCCGGCTCCTGGGCGTCAGCCGATCCACGATCTACAAGTACGTCCCGGAGCTCGCCGTTGACCGACTCGAATGTCGCATCTGACGTGGGAGCGTGCCGAGCCGAACCAGTAGCCCGGGGCCTGCCCACGACGGTCGTCCCGCAACGCAAGTCCTGGTCCGTCGCATCGGGTACGCCGGGCACACGAGGGCCATCATCGTGGCCACCGCCGATCTCTCGGAGACGTCATGACGACATCTAGCGTGCTGGCTGGGCTGGACGGGGTGCGCGCCTGGCAGGAGGAGCTCTACCGGGACCTGCACGCCCATCCCGAGTTGTCCCATCAGGAGCGGCGCACCGCGCAGCGGGTGAGCGAGCGACTGCGCCACGCCGGCTACGAGGTGCACGAGGGCATTGGTGGCACCGGCTTGGTGGGGGTGCTGGGCAACGGGACGGGCCCGACGGTGCTGCTGCGCGCGGATATGGACGCTCTACCGGTGCGTGAGGCCACCGGGCTGCCCTACGCCAGCACGGTCACCACGACCGACGCCGACGGCGACCAGGTACCCGTGGCCCACGCGTGCGGTCACGACGTGCACGTGAGCTGCCTGCTCGGCGCCGCCCAACTGCTCGCCAACGACCGCGAAGCCTGGCGCGGGACCGTGGTGGCGTTGTTCCAGCCGGCCGAGGAGACCGGCGACGGGGCCCGCGGCATGCTCGACGACGGCCTCGCCACGCTGATCCCGACCCCGGACGTCGCGCTAGCCCAGCACGTGCTCCCGGTCCCGGCCGGGCACGTCGGCACACTCGCGGGTCCAGTGCTCTCAGCTGCGGACAGCATGCGGATCACCGTGCACGGCCGCGGCGCGCACGGGTCGATGCCGCAGGCCGCGGTCGATCCGGTGGTGCTCGCGGCCATGATCGTGATCCGGCTGCAGACGATCGTCTCCCGGGAGACCCCGCCCGGTGAGACGGCCGTGCTGACCGTGGGCTCGATCCGGGCCGGCGGCAAGAGCAACGTCATCCCGGACCGCGCCGTGATCGAGCTCAACGTGCGCACCTACGGCGACACCACCCGGGCCCTGGTCCTCGACGCGATCCGCCGCATCGTCTCCGCCGAGTGTCAGGCGTCGGGCTGCCCGCGCGACCCGGAGTTCGAACTGTTCGACCGGTTCCCGCTCACCATCAACGACCCGGACGTCACCGAGCGGGTCGCCGCCGCGTTCGGCGACTTCTTCGGCGACCGGGCCGGCCCACTCGGACAGCAGACCGCCAGTGAGGACTTCAGCGACATCCCCACGACCCTGGGCGTCCCCTACACCTACTGGGGGATCGGCGGCATCGACCCAAAGACCTACCAGCAGGCGCAGGACGCCGGCCGGGTGTCCCGAGACATCCCGGTCAACCACTCCCCCGGCTTCGCCCCGGTCATCCAGCCCACCCTCGACACCGGCACCCAGGCCCTCATCACCGCCGCACTGGCCTGGCTGGCCCGATAACTCACTCGCTGCCACCCCGATCGTCGCCACCCCGATCGTCGCCACCCCGGTCGCGGTCGTCATGGTCGCCGCGGTGGTGGCCGATGCCCGGCGGGCCCGGCGCGTTGAGGTGGAACCTGACCCCGACCATCCGGACGGCGAAGCAGACCGCGGCGGCGCCGAGCGCCGCGGGCAGCCCGTAGATCCCGAGGCGTACGGCAGCGGCGGTGAGGCCGGCCGCGATCAGCGCCGGGATCGCATACAGGTCCGAGTGCAGCACCGACGGGACCTGCCGGACCAGGGTGTCGCGGATCGTGCCGCCCCCCACCGCAGTGATCGCCCCGAGCAGGATCGCCGGACCGAGCCCGAGGTAAAAGTCCAGCGCCTTGGCGGTACCGATCACCGCGAACACGCTGAGCCCGACGGCGTCGAGCACAACGATCGGCGTCTCCAACCGGTCCAAGCGCCGGCTCAGCACGAACGCAACCACACCGCCGCCCAGCGCCAGGGCCAGGTAGCGCCAGTCCTCAAAGGCCGCAGGAGGTATCGCACCGATCAGCACATCGCGCGTGATCCCGCCACCCAGTGCGGTGATCACCCCCAGGGCCAAGATGCCGACGATGTCGAGCCGAGCCAGTCGCACGGCGGTCAACGCACCGTTAAGGCCGAAGACGAACGTGCCGGCCAGATCCAACACGAGCAACAACGGTGGCTCGGCCATCACACCGCCTTCCTAACAGCGCCTCTCGCCGCCGCCCGGCCCAGCACCTGCCGTCTCTCGAGGGGACGCGAAGACGCGCGGCCATGTCCTCCTTCCGGGTTCATCACCTTTCGTCGCGCTCTGAGAGCCTCCGCCCCGCCAGCGCGCGGGCCCCTGGGCCGGACGTCCTCACGATAGGGACCAGGCGTTGCGCCACTTGTGACCGACCCCCGCAGGATCATCGCCGGCGTCCAAGGTTGCCGGGTTCGAGCCGGGCGTGATCCTAATGAGTGTTAGCGAGTCGCCATCCGGCAGACTCGGGACTGGTGCCACCGGCAGGTGAGCACTCCGTTCTCCTGGGCCTCGAGCCCTGATGAAAGACAGTGCCCCTGCCGGTAACCGGGTAAGTTGATCGCTGATGGATGCTTCTATGTCGGTCAAGCAGCCAGCGTGAGATCTTGGTCGCGGGTGTTGCGGGTGGTCAGGACCTTGTAGATCTCGCGCGCGATGTAGCGTTTGAGACAGCGGATGATCTCTTTCTTGGACAGGCCGTCGGCGGTGCGGCGTTGCACGTAGGTGCGGGTGTCGGCGTCGTGGCCCATCCGGGTGATGGCGATCATGTAGAGGGCTCGGTTGGCCTGTCGGTCGCCGCCGCGGTTGAGTCGGTAACGTCTGGTCTTGCCGCTGGAGGCGGGGACCGGCGATACCCCGCAGAGCGAGGCGAATGCTGCTTCGGACTGCAGCCGGTCGGGGTTATCGCCGCAGGTGGCCAGGAGCTGGGCGGCGGTCTCGACGCCGACACCCCGTATCGCGAGCAGGTCGGGTCGGGCTTGTTTGACCAGGACGGCGAGCTGGGCGTCGGAGTCTGCGATCTCAGCAGTGAGGGCGTTGTAGCGGCGGGCCAGGGTGCGGAGGGCGGCTTTGACGCCTTGGGCGGGGTCGGCCAGATCGGCCAGGGGCCGCAGCCGGGCACAGACCTGGGCAAGCTTGGTGGCAGACCGTGCTGGCAGCTGCTCGCGCAGCTCGGCAGGAGCGGTGACGACCAGGGCTTTCATCTCGTTACTGCAGGCGGTTCGGGCCTTGATCGCACCGTTCCTGGCCAGGTGCAGCGCGCGGATCGACTCCACGATGCCGTCGCCGGCCTTGGGCACTGCCATGGCACGCCCGGACAGCACGGCGTCGGCCGCGGCATAGGCGTCCAGCGGGTCTGACTTGCCCTTGGCCCGGCGCTGCCGCCGGTCGGGGCGGTTCACCTCGACGATGCGGACCTCCGCACTGCGCAGGTGGCGAGCCAGTCCAGCGCCATAGGAGCCGGTGCCCTCCACCCCGACAGCATGCAGTCTTCCGAACGAGCGCATCCACTCCAGCAAGTCGGCGTGCCCGGCTGCGGTGGCCGGGAACTCCGCATCGGCGAGCCGGCGGCCGTTCATCAAGATCACTGCGGCGTGGTGGGTGTCCTTGTGGGTGTCGACCCCGCCGGTGATCCGGCGCTTCCTTGGCTTCATCGCCAACGCGTGTCCTCATGTCTCGGAGAGTTGAGAGATGGTGCGTGCCGGTCGGCCGGGCGGGCAGACCAGTGACGGGTCGCGTGATCAGGCTTCTATCAAGCCACGCACGAGCGTTCCGGCACGCACCTTCGGAGATGCTCCGAGAAGAGGCGACAGATCCATCACAAGGCATCCAGACGGAGCCGGGATGTCGTTGGGTCAGCCTCACTGAAGCACCTCCTGCCCTTGAATCTCTTCAGCAAGGGCTGTTGTTGCTGCCCCTGGAGTCTCACTGGATGTCGTGCCCGCCGCCTGGACGTGAGCACTGATTCATTAGGTTGCTGATGGTTCTCCCGAACGGCTGCCGAGATCGATCGACATCGCAGACGGGAGAAGCATTGCTGTTCGTCGGAGACGACTGGGTCGAAGACCATCACGGCGTTGAACTGATGGACGATACGGGCCGTCGGCTGGCCAAGGCCCGGCTGCCCGAAGGCGTGGCGGGGATGGCCCGGCTGCACGCGATGCTCGGTGAGCAGCTCGGCGAGGACGCCGCCGATCAGGCGGTGATCGGCATCGAGACCGACCGGGGCCCGTGGGTGCAGGCACTGATCGTCGCGGGGTACCGGGTGTTCGCGATCAACCCGCTGCAGGCGTCGCGGTACCGGGAGCGACATGGGGTGTCGGGCGCCAAGAGCGACGCCGCCGATGCCCACGTCCTGGCCGACATGGTCCGGACCGACTCCCATCAGCTGCGTCCGGTAGCCGGAGACAGCGCCCAGGCTGCGGCGATCAAGGTGGTGGCCCGGGCGCACAAGACACTGATCTGGGAGCGGACCCGGCACGCGCAGCGGCTGCGGCATTCGCTGCGGGACTACTTCCCCGCCGCGCGGGAGGCGTTCGAGGACCTGACGGCCGCTGACACTTTGGAGCTGCTGGCCAAGGCTCCCGATCCGGCGTCGGCCGCGAAGCTGACGGTCGCGCAGATCGCCGCGGTGCTCAAGCGTGCTCGCCGCCGTGGCATCGCGGACAAGACCGCAAAGATCCAGGCCGCGTTGCGGACCGAGCGTCTGGGCCAGCCTGAGATCGTGGTGAGCGCCTACGCCGCGAGGGTACGCTCGGCGGCCGCCGTCCTTGCCGTGCTGAACGAGCAGATCACAGCCTTGCAAGGGCAGGTCGAGGCGCATTTTGGCCGGCACCCGGACGCTGAGATCATTCTCAGCCGGCCCGGCCTGGGACCGATTCTCGGCGCCCGGGTGCTTGCCGAGTTCGGCGACGACCGCACGCGGTACGTCAACGCCAAGGCCCGCAAGAACTACGCCGGCACCCGCCCGATCACCCGGGCCTCGGGCAAGAAGAAGGTCGTCCTGGCCCGATACATTCACAACGACCGGCTCGTCGACGCTCTCGGCGTCCAGGCCTTCGCTGCGCTGCAAGCCTCGCCCGGCGCTCGCCTCTACTACGACGAGCTCAGAGCCCGCGAGGTCAGCCATCACGCCGCGCTTCGCCAGCTCGCCAACCGGCTCTTCGGCATCCTGCACGGCTGCCTCAAAACCGGCACGCTCTACGACGAAGCAGCTGCTTGGTCGCATCGTGTCGAAAAGCTGGCAGCTTGACATTCAAGCTCCTGGGATGTCTTTCACCAGCTGACCGCTCTCACTACTGGTCGTTCCGATCCTCTCGGAGCCTGTCACGGAGAGTACAAGCGCCGGTTTTCGTTCGGATCTTCCTCAACCCCTGAACCCTCCAGGCCGGTGGCGCGTCCCTCAGGTATGAAGAGATCGCGTTTGATCGTCATCGCGGTGCTTGCGTCGTTGTTCGCCTGCGGCCAGTCTGGTACTGGTCCGGTATCCACTGTGGCCGGGGTCGAGACGATCGTGTTGCCGCGGGCCGATCAGCCCAAAGTGCATCGGCCCACCCTGGAGCGGCTCAAGCGAGAGGCGGCGTCGTCGGGCCGATCCCTGGGGGAGGTCGTGAAGCGGTACGCGACCTGGGTGGCTGCTACCTCGTCGCCCAAGCCGACGGACTTCGAGGGTTACGACCCTGCGGTGACCGACCCGGACGTGGTGATCGACGGCATTCCCTACGCCGAGCTGGTCGACCTCGGGGCCATTGCCAAATCGGAGGGCATCTCGTACGAGGAGGCCATCGACCGCTTCGGCTCACAGTCGTCCAACAGCCGGGTGATCGACGAACTCAATGCGGAGTTCCCTGACAATATCTCCGGCGTCAGATACGTCGACGACCAGCGGGGGCTGCGCGTTGGCTTCAAGGGTCTCATCCCGACTCGCGCGATCGAGCTGGCCAGGACCCTCCCCATGGAGGTCACCCTGATCGGAGGCAAGGGATTCTCGGCCGCGGAGCTCCAGCGGGCCCAGGACACGGTCGTCTCCTGGCTCCGATCCCGTCCTGAGGTGGCCACGATGATGGCGCACCCAGATGACGAGACCGGCCAAGTCAAGGTCACAGTTCAGCCGAAGGTGATGCCGGACGATGCGGAGGAGTTCAAGCGTGGGCTTCAGCTCCCGCAGTTGGACAATCCGCACATCACCGTCGAGGTCACACTCTCCGCCGAATCGATCGCCGTTCGCCCGCAGTGAGGGCCACCGAAGCCCCTGGCACGCACACGGCTGGGACCCGAACTCACCGACCCGGCAGACCTCGCCGCCCAGCGCGCCCGCCAGGTCGGCAACCACCCCGCTGGGCTGTAGGCGTAAGATCGGCATCTTCGTCCTGGCCGCCGCGACGCCGACTCGCGAGTACTGAGCGATCCGGAGAACCCTTCCGTCATACCACTTGGTGATCGATGCGAGACCTGCACACAGCCACTCACCCGCCGGACAGGATGAGCTTGGCGCGTGATTGCCGCCCAGCGCCCGCGCCGCAGTTGTTGCAGGTAGCCGGGGAGTTCCGTCGCGATCTCGCGGCGGTCGGACGGTGTCGCGCGCCTGGATCCGTCCGAGAACCTCCGCCCACGGGCTCATGTCGTCTCCTCCCCTGTGGTGATCAGCTCATGGAGGCGCCGGGCCTGTTTGACGAAGGCGCTGCCGCCGGTCCGCTGTGCGGCGGTGGCCAGCTGTGGGATCCGTAGGCGGGCGCCGGTGAGGGAGGCGGCGGTCGCGGCGACGATGAGCAGGTCAGTCGTGCCGATGCGGGGTCGCTCCTGTGCTTGCGGGAGAAGCTCGGCGAGCATGCGCGCGGCGGCGTCCCACACCTGGGCGTGCGCACCGGCCGCAAGGGCGTCCGCGAGCGCGGTGACGGCGCGGCCGAGCCTGACCATGTCCGCCGCGACGAGCACGGACAGGTAACCTCCGAGGTCGCCACCGTTCAGGTCGCCGCGGGCGGCGTGGACCAGCAGCGCGTCGACCGCGATGCCCCGCGCGCCGTCGTCCTCACAGCCAAGGCCGTGGGCGAGTGCGGCGGCGGTCACCGCGCCGACCGGCCCCTGCCCGCAGGCCAGCCGGTACAGCGGCGCCAGGTCGGCCCGGCGGGATTTGATCAGCGGGGGCAGCCGCGGCAGGATCCAGGCGGTGATCACCTCCCGGTGGGACGGCATGAGCAGGGGCCACCAGCCCATCGTCTGGGAGGCGGTGTTCACGGCATCGGCGGGATTGACGACGCTCATGCGCCGGACGAGGTCCGGCAGGTCCTCCTCGTGAGGCCGCACGGCGGGGAAGATCCGCGTCACGATCGTGGCAGAGCCTTCATAGAAGGGCAGCCGCACGACCCGGTGGCCGATCACCGGGTCGGCGAGCCCGCCCCGCCGCAGCCACGCCGCCAGCTTTCGGCCCGCGGTCGATGTCAGCGTCTCGGCCCGGGTGACCGCCGCCGGGGGGATCGTCTGCGGTAGCCGCAGGAGCGCCTGCTGGAAATCGGCATCCAGTGGCTCGGCGCGGGCCGCTTCCAGCCGCTCCATACGCTCGACCAGGGTCATCGGGTCGATGTGTCCGGACGTGACGGTGGGCGTGGCCAGCAGTACCGGCACCTCCGCGGTTTCGAGCTCGCGGACGATCTCCCGCAGGCGTGTCACGACGAGGATGTCGGGAGCCGGGTCCCAGTCGCGGAAGGGGTAGAACTTCACCAGGCCGCGGAGCCTTCTGCCGGCCTCGGGCGCCACCGCGGCGAGCACGGCGCGCATCGTCAGCAGATGCGGGTCGTCGTTCATCCCGCCGATGCCGTGGGCGGCGAGCTCGACGTCGAACAGGAACGGCCAGCTCGCGCGGAGCACCGGCTCGACGACCGCGCGGACCGCCTCGCGGTCGCGGTGGACGAGCGTCACCAGCCCGGCGAGCAGGCGTTCGACTGTCAGCGGGTCCCGCGCGGTGACGGCCAGTTCGGCGAGTTCCTCGGGCGACTCGATGACAGGGACCGGCTCAGCCTCCTCTGCCGGTGGGGCCGGCAGGGCGGTCTGTGCGGGGATCGGCCGCCCGTCCAGGTGGAAGGCCGGGGTCAGCCGGTCCCGCAGGTCGGCGGGAAGAGCGTCCGCCGCCGCGCGGACGGCTGCATGACCGTCTTCGTCCGAGTGGCCGGCCAGCCGTGACGCCGCCGCGACGGCGCGTTCGGCGATGTCGCGGTGAGCGCTGCCGAAGGCCGCGGCGAGTGCTCGCAGAGCGGCGCCGGTACGCTCCCGCCTGCCGCGGGTGCCGGCCTGCGCCCAGGTGAGGGCCGCGCGGACGATTTTCTTCTCCGGACGGAACATCAGTGTCTGGGTCGCTTCGGCGAACAGCTCGTCCGGGAGCAGCCCGGCGTCATCCGCGCGCCGCAGCTCGCTCACCGCGAGCTGAACGACCGGTCCCGGTGCGGTGGGCACCAGCCGCGCCAGATCCCTGACGGGGATCTCCTGTGGGCTCGGCCGCAGGGCGGAGTAGAGGTCGGTGAACGGCCGGGTCTCACCGTCGAGGAACGCGCCTGTGCAGCCCTCCAGCAAGGTGCCGCGCTCCAGGACGCCGTCGCCCGCCTGGTGCCCCATGGCGGCGGCCCATGCGGGAACCAGGTCTCCTGTTCCCCGCAGCTGCGCCGCCAGACCTCGGCTGCGCAGCAGGCTTGCGGCCAGATGACGGGTCAGCCGCTCATCGGTGACGCCGCTACCGGAGTCGGCCACGGCATACAGCCAGCCGAGCACGAAGGCGGAATGGCCGGGCGGCTCGATGCCGGTTTCTGTCACCAGGCGGGCGGCCGGATACCACGCCGACAGCCGGTGCGCCCGTCCGCCGTCGGCCTCGTCCCTCCACACGTGCTCGTCCGCCAGCCGGCGGACGAGTTCCGCCCGCCACCGCGGCGGCCGGCCGCGCACCACCCTGGCGATGCGGCGCGCGTCGTCCTCGTGCCCTTCGAACAACCACAGGTCGGGGCGGGTCAGCCAATATGCGACCTCGACCGCATCGTCGAAACAGGCCGCGCCGGCCACGCGCAGCGCGGGCGCCTGCGGGTCATGCGGCGGGCCGTTCCACCAGCCTCTCCCGAGCCCGCCCTGTGCGGCGAACTCCCGCAGGTGCCCGGCCAGCGCGCGCCTTGCCTCGTCATCCGCCCGCTCGAGCAGATCGGCGGCGCCTTCCGCATCTGCGGCCCGGAAGCGGCCCGGCAACCCGCCCGGCTGCCCGGCCCGCTTCACAACCGCGGCCCAGAAGCTCATCGGCTCACCTGCTGCTGAAGGCGGCGAGCCTCCTGGACCAGCCGGCTGGATCCTCCGCGCGCCGCCACCTCGGCCAGCCCGGGAACGCCGGCGCGTTGCCCGCTGAGGGTGGCCGCCTTGACCGCGACCGCGAGTAACTCCCCCAGCCCGGCACGGGGCATGTCCCCTGTGCGCGGAAGCAGGGGCGGCAGTGCCCTGAGGAGAACACACCACACAGCCGCGTGCGCGCCCGCCGTCGTCGCCTCGTCCATGGCGGCGGTGATCCGGTTGAGCTTGACCAGGCCAGCGTCGGCCAGCCGCGCGACGGCCTGGCCGAGATCGGCGGCGGGGAGCTGCCCGCGCGCTGTCAGGGTGACGAGGGTGTCGACGGCTGCGCCCCGCTGTGCGGGGTGCTTGTTCCCCATCCCGATGGCGAGCGCGCTCGCGGTGGCCGCTCCGACCGGGCCATCACCGTGAACCAGCGCCGCGAGAACCTCACCCCCGCCCCCAGAGCTGTCGATGTCGAGGGTCAGGGTCTCCAGCAGGTGGGCGGCGACGACCTCTCTGTGGGAGGGCATGACGGCCGGCCACCACACCGTCTGCTCGACGTCGTACAAGGCCGTCGCCGGCCCCGTGCAGAGCTCGGCGACGGGTTCGGGAACACCGGCTGGCGGCGCGATCCGGACGTACATCTCCCGCACGGTGATGTAGTGGTCCGCGCTGGTGTTCCAGTGCGCGTACGGCCGCTGCGCCGTCTGCATGCCGACGGTCACTTCGGGGTCGGGCAGCCCGCCCCGCCGCAGCCACTCCGCCAGCGTCCGGCCGGCCCGCGAGGTCAGCCCCTCGGCGCGTACGGCGGCCCTCGGGTCGATCTCGCGCGGCAGCCGCAGCAGCGCCTGGTGGAAGTCGGCCTGAAGCGGCTCGGCGCCCTCCAGCCGCTCCATCCGCTCCATCCGCTCGATCAGCGTCTCCGCGTCGACGTGGCCGGTGGGGGAGGTCGGTGTGGCCAGCAGTACCGGCACGCTGCGGCCGGCCTCCAGCATCTCGACGACTTCGCGCAGCCGGCGCTGCACCAGCAGCTGGATCGGCGGATCATAGTCAGGATGGCCGCGCCGGTGGTCCGCCAGCAGGGCCGACAGCTTCCTGCTGTCGGCGGGTGCGACGACCGCCAGCGCGCACCGCATGAGCAGCGCGTGCGTGGTCCGGTCGAAGCCGCTGATGCCGTACACGTAGGTGGTCGGGTCGAACGGCTGCCGCCAGTGCTTGTGCCACCAGGGCCGCAGTGCCTGCGCCACGGCGTCCCGGTCGCGGTGGGTCAGCTCGATCAGCGCGGCGAGTATGCGTTCGAACTGCGGCGGCCCGTCCGGCCACCGCAGCGCCTCGAGTTCCCAGGCCAGGTCCTCCGGCGAGGTGAGCAGGGGCGGCAGGGCGGGCAGCGGGTCCCCGGCAAGCGCGTCGGGCGTGCCCTGGTTCATCCAGTGCCGCCTGACCAGCCGCCACAACCAGCCGGCGGTGAACGCGTCGCTGTCCGGCGGCTCGATGCCCGTCTCCAGCACCAGGCCCGCGGCCAGATCCCACCCCGGCACACCGTTCTCCATCAGCCGTGACGCGGACCCCGACGGCGGGCGCACCCGCTCCACCAGGCGAACGGCCAGATCCTCGCGCCATGCGGCCGGCCGGTCCCCGATCAGAGCCAGGATCCGGGCGGCGTCAGCCTCGGGCTCGCGCACCCAGCGCAGGTCCCGCCGGTTCAGCCACGCTGCGACCTGCGCGGCGCCGTTTAGGCAGGCCGCCCCCGCGATTCGGAACGCGTCCGTCCGGTCCTGCACCCAGCGTCGGCCCTCCCACCCCTGGGCCAGCCGCTCGGACAGATATCCCGGCAGCTGATCGGCGACCGCCCGCCGGCCATGCTCGTCAAGGGTGGCCAGGAACGGCGCCAGCTTGTTGCCGCCGCCCGCGTCGATGCGGGCGGTCACCTCCGTCCAGGGATTCATTCCGTGCCGCCCTTCGGGTCCCTCTGAGCCTGGTCGCGAACCTGCTGGGCCGCCAGCACGTGCTTGCACGGGCCGCGGCTGCCTCGGAAGTCGGCGTACCAGGGGCACGTGCAGACCGGGCCGCCCGGGGTCAGCCGAACCCGCCGCTCCCCCACCACCGCGGTGTCAGGAGCGGTGAACCGGACGGCTCCTCGCTTCACCAGTTCCCGGGCCGCTTTCAGCCGCGGATTCATCGCCGCCACCCGGCCCGGGTTGTAGGGCAGCTCCCGGTGGAAGTGCGCCGCCTCGGCCACGTCGTAGCCGACCCGGCCCGCCGTACCGAGCTGGGTCAGCGCGGCGCGGATCCGGTCCCTGGGCAGCCCGCACCGTTCCGCCAGCAGATCCGCGTCCAGGCGCGGCTCGAACGCCAGCATCGCACCGACCAGGTCGGCGTCCTCCTCCGCGTGCGCGGTGGCCAGGTCGTCCAGCACCGCGCCTTCCCCCGAAAATCCCCTGCGCGGCTCCGGCGACAGGGTCAACACGTAGCGCATGCCGGGCAACTCCAGCTCCCAGGCGCTCGCGACCGCAAGCCCATGCGCCGGGACGGCCGGGCCGTACACCCGCAGGCCACTGGCGAAGCGCAGCAGAGGCAGCAGGGTGGCCAGCCGGTCGGGGCCGGGCAGGCAGACCGCGCCCGCCGCCGGACGGGCCGACAGACGCAGCGACCTGCCGGCGGGCACCGCCCACAGCACCCCGCGCCTGGGCAGCGACCGCAGGAACCGCACCGCCTCCGGCCCGGTCAACTCCGCGCGCAGGTCGAACCCCGAGGCGATGACCTGCACCTCGGCGAAGCCGCGCACCCACCGCGTGGGCAGCGGCACCTTCTTCTCCACCACCGCGCCGTCGAGCGTGGTGGCCACCAGTTCCTCGACGCCGACCCGCAGGTGCAGAGGGTCGTTCCCGCCGACCCGGACCAGCGCCCGCCGCAGCGGGTCGTTGACGTCCACGTTGGTGGTGCCGAGCTCGACGACTTCGCCGTCGAGGGCCTGCTGCAGGACATCCAGCCGGGCGTAGACGCCGCCGCAGGCGGAGAAGGACTCGAAGCGCAATCGGTCACCGTTGCACGTCACCACCGGATCACGAACGATGCCTGTGGGCCGGGCGTCGTAGTAGCGGGCCCTGGCCACGTCGGCGACCCCGAGCAGCCCAGCCGCCGCCGGCGCCGCCCGGGTCAGCAGGCCGCTGAAGAACGCGGGGTGGAAGGCCGGCCCGCTGGGGGTCACGCCCCCGGAGGTGGACAGGTCGAGCAGACCTGAGGACAGGTCGAGCCCGGAGGAACGCACATAGGAGTACGCCAGCACCGCATCAGCCATGGCCCGGGACGCTACAGATCATGACCGACATTCCGCCGATGCCTGAGCCGCTTGCGCCGATCGGACGCCGATGTACTGCGGGTGTCGCTGATCTCGTCGCCGCTGCAGCGCACCGACCGCGGGGACGGCTGCGCGCCGAGCCCGCCTGGCCCCGGCGACGTCCCGCAGGAACCGCGAGAGCCGCGAGAGCCGCGAGCATGGTCTTCCCCCGCGACGTGCCGGCGGCCAAGGCTGCGCGTCCGAGGCGGCGCACGCCTGGCCGCGCCTAGGGCCTGTATCGAAGTCCGCGGCGGTGCGGGAGTCGGAGAGGTCGTAGATCGACAACGCAAGAGGTCTCCGGTATTTGGTTGATCGACCAAGACAAACCGAAGACCGGAGACCTCGTGGACAC
>NZ_JABBXA010000031.1 GCF_014161445.1 Microbispora sp. H13382 | reverse complement strand
CGGTCCCGGGCGACATGAGCGGTCTTGCCGTCCTCGTTCGGGCGGGCGACGCCGCCCCCGCCCCCGCCCCCGCCCCCGCCTCCTCCGCCGCCACGGCGCCCGCCCCCGCCGCGGCGCCCGTTGCCGCCGCTCCTGGCGTTCTTGTTGCTGCGCCCCATGAGCGCCAGGCCGTCGTGCGGGGACCGGCCGGTCGCTCGGGGGCCCACCGTGCCCCGGGCCGGGATGCGGTGACCCGCGCCGGCGAACGCGGGGACCGGCCCCGCGCCGCCCGGGCGGCGCAGGCCTTCGAGGATCCGGCGGAACTGCTCGGTGACCCGGCGGTCGAGCGCGGGGGCCAGCACCCGTCCGGCGCCCTCGGCGCCCTCCCGCTGGATCTTCCCGATGGCGGCGCGGGAGCGGAACATCTCCGCCGCGGCCAGGGCCGCGCCGAGCGGACCGCCCGCCAGGTACGCCCTGGCCACCCGCACGGTCGTGTAGACGGCGGTCGAGGCCACCGCGACCTTCACGCCCGTCGTCAGCCAGGCCGCGTTGTCGAGCACGGGCGGGGCCCATCGCGCGGCGGCGGCCGCCCGGCTCAGATGTCCGCCCTCGCCGCCCGTCTCGCTCCAGTAGCCGGCCAGCGCCGTCGCCGACCTGCCGCGGTAGACCTCGCCCGTCCCCGCGATCGTCGCGTTCGCCGCCGTACCGGACCGATCGGTGCCCGCGAGCACGGTCCGCCACGCGTCGGCGTCCTTGCGGATCTCGTCCTCATCGACGTTCGGCCAGGGCACGCCGAGCAGGCTCAGCATCATCTCCACCTGCGGGGGAACCGTCACACCCACCGTCGGGCCCCCGTCACGCCCACTGCTCGCCGTACAGGTCGCGGGACCGCGACAGGCTCGCGCCCTCGGCCTCGCCGACGCGGGCGCTGACCCTGCCCAGCCCGTCGCCGGTGTCGCCCATCGCCGCGGACAGGCCGGTCAGCGCCTCCACCCCCAGGAGCGTGCACTCGGCGTACGGCCCGGCCAGCATGCCGAGCAGGCCGTCGTCCTGCCACGCAGCGCCGCCGAGCCCGCGTTCCCTGAGCCGGCTCAGCGCGGCGGCGTAGTCCTCACCGTGCACCTGCATCCGGGAGGCGTCCTGCCTCATCCGGTCGTGGATGATCTCCAGTCCCGACTCCATGCCGCAGACTCAACTCCCCCACTTCCCGTTTCGTACGGATCACAGTAAACACTGATCTACCTTTCGATAGCCTTCTTTCTCATGACGACCCCCTCCCCCGACGGCGACGCCGAGCTGCTGGAGCGCGTGCTGCTGGAGGGCCGGACGATGATGCGGCGGCTGCAGGACGCGCGGGCCCTGGTCCGCGACGTGACGGGAGGGGCGGAAAGTCCCGACCGGACGATGAAAGCGGTGGCCGACGGCCGGGGCGAGATCGTGGAGCTGCACTTCGACCCGCGCGTCATGCGGCTCGACCGCGAGGCCCTCGGCCGGCAGGTGACGGCCGTGCTGCGCGCGGCCCAGCGGGACGCCGAGGCCAGGACCCGGGAGATCATGGACGCCGCCCTCGCCGAGACCGCGGACGTCCCCGCGCCGCTGGACGAGAGGTTCGTCCGCGACCGCGTGGAGCGGATCGCCCGCGACCTGCTGTGACCCTTCACGACCCGACTGGAGGCCCCGTGTACGGCTCTCGCATGAACCCGGCCGACATCCGCGAGGAGGATCTCGCCCGGGCCGAGGAGCAGGCGGAGCGAGTCCACGCCTGGGCCGAGCGGGCGCGGGCCCACCTCGAAGAGATCACCGGCACGGGCGAGGCGGCCTCCGGTCAGGTGACGGCCACCGTGTCGGCGGAGGGCCTGGTGCTGGACGTGGCGTTCGGGCCGCGCGCGACGCGCCTGGACAGCCGGACGCTGGCGGAGGAGGTCCGCGCCGCCGTCTCCCGGGCGCGGCTCGACGCCGCGCGCCGGACCCGGGAGCTGATCCGCGACGGCCTTCCCGGGTTCGACCCCGACGAGGCCGCCGCCCAGTTCGAGCGGCTGCTCGACGTCCCCTGGGACTGAGGGCCCGAAGGCGTCACAGGTCGCTGCCGCCGGTGGCGTCCACGGTGGCGCCGGTGACCCAGCCCGCGTCGTCGGAGGCGAGGAACGCGACCACCCCGGCCACGTCCCGCGTCGTGCCCACCCGGCCCAGCGCCGCCCGGCCGGCCGACGCCGCCCAGGCCGCCTCGTCGCCGCGCAGCCAGTCCGCGTTCGTGTCGGTGTCGACGATCCCCGGCGCCACGTTGTTGACCGTGATCCCCCGGGGCCCGAGATGCTTGGCCAGCGCCAGTGTGAAGGTCTCCAGCGCCCCCTTGGTCATCGCGTACGTGATCGCCTCGGGGAACGCGATCCGGGTCACCCCCGAGGTGACGGTCACGATCCGCCCGCCGTCGGGGATGCGCGGCAGCGCCCGGCGCGTGACGAAGAAGGCCGCCCGCGTGTTGACGGCGAACGCCCTGTCGTAATCCTCCGGCGTGATCTCTTCAAACGGGCGACAAGCGCCGGCTGTTCGCCGAGGCCGTGCGGCGCTACCAGCATACCCACGGCGTGATCGAGGAACTGCGGGCGCACCGCGAGGCCGGCAAGGCGGCGATCCGCCGCCGCGTCGAGCGGGACGTCGAGGCCGGCCTCCTCTCGCCCGAGACCGACGCCCCCGCGCTGGCGACGTTCTTCGCCGCCGTCATCCAGGGCATGTCCACCCAGGCCAGGGATGGCGCGAGCCGGGAGGACCTCCAGGCGGTGGCGACGCTCGCCATGCGGGCGTCGCCGTAGGCTGTCGGGCGTGATCGACGACATCTGGGTGGACGACGCCGTCACGGCGCTGCGTCCGGACTTCGCCGTCCTGGTGATCTGCGCGTACGGCCTGCGCAACGGGCCGTCCGACGACCGCTCGCGGGCCTGGCTCGCCGACGCCGCCGCGGACGCCGTGCCGCTGGACGACCCCAGGATCGAGGCCTGGCGGACGGCCTACCGCGCCTTCGGCGCCAAGCCCCAGCGCACCCGGCCGTCGGTCGACGCGCTGGTCCGCCGGATGCCGCTCCCCGAGATCAACCTGGTGGTGGACGCCTACAACACCGTGTCCGTACGGCACGGCCTGCCGATCGGCGGCGAGGACCTGCGCCGCTACCAGGGCAGCGCGCGGCTGATGCGGGCCGCGGGCGACGAGCCGTCGGAGGAGGCGCTGGGCGACCCGGAGATCGGCGAGGTGGTGTGGCGCGACGACGCCGGGGTCACCTGCCGGCGGTGGAACTGGCGGCAGTGCGTCAGGACGAGGATCACCGAGGAGACGGTGGACGCGCTCTTCCTCCTGGAGCGACTCGAACCGCTCTCTCTGGACGCGTTGCGTGCGGCGGGCGACGACCTCACGGGTATGCTGTCCGATATAGCTCCCGATATCCGGATCGAGTCGCGGCTCATCGGCTGACCCAGTCGATGTGACCAGATGGTAAGGGACACCTCACCACCCAGACGGACTATCCGCGCGTGACCTGTTTTATCGATCCTGGGAGGATGGGCCGGGACCTGCGACCCGCCGGGGCGCACCTCGGTGTGCGAGGCGAGTAGCCTTGGACAGGTTCACCAAACATCAACGCCGATCTGCGGAAGAGGGCGATTTCCGCCGTGTCGTCTGAGTCGTCGCGGACAAACCCGCTGGCAAGCTTCGGGCAAAATGAGTGGCTTGTCGACGAGTTGTACCAAAAGTATCTCGAAGATCCCGAGTCTGTTGACCAGGCCTGGTGGCACTTCTTCGCTGACTACAACGGGACGGCCAAGCCCGCTCCGTCCAAGTCCGCAGGCGCCGCGAACGGTGCGACCGCGACGGCCGCACCCGAGGCTCCAGCGCCGGTGACCCCGGCGCCGCAGACGGCCCCGCCGAAGCCCGCGCCGCAGGCCAAGCCCGAGGCGAAGGCGCCCGCGCCCGCCAAGCAGCAGGCCCCGGTGCCGGCCGGCGCGGTCGAGGAGAAGCTGCGCGGCGCCGCCGCGCGCACGGCCGCCAACATGGAGGCCTCGCTGGTCGTCCCCACGGCCACCAGCGTCCGCGCGGTCCCCGCGAAGCTGCTGATCGACAACCGCATCGTCATCAACAACCACCTGTCCCGCGGGCGCGGCGGCAAGATCTCCTTCACCCACCTCATCGGCTACGCGATCGTCCGGGCGCTCAAGTCCATGCCTGAGATGAACTACTCGTACGGCGAGGTGGACGGCAAGCCGGTCCTCGTCAAGCCGGAGCACGTCGGGCTCGGCCTCGCGATCGACGTGCAGAAGAGCGACGGCACCCGTCAGCTGCTGGTGCCCTCGATCAAGCACGCCGAGTCGATGGACTTCCGCCAGTTCTGGACCGCGTACGAGGAGATCGTGCGCAAGGCCCGCGGCGGCAAGCTGGGCGTGGAGGACTTCCAGGGCACCACGATCTCCCTGACGAACCCCGGCACGATCGGCACGGTCCATTCGGTGCCGCGGCTGATGCCCGGCCAGGGCACGATCATCGGCGTCGGTGCGATGGAGTACCCGGCGGAGTACCAGGGCGCCTCCGGGGAGACGCTGTCCCGCCTGGCCATCAGCAAGGTGATGACGCTCACCTCCACCTACGACCACCGGATCATCCAGGGCGCCCAGTCGGGTGACTTCCTGCGCCGCATCCACCAGCTCCTGCTCGGCGCCGAAGGTTTCTACGACGAGATCTTCGAGTCGCTGCGCATCCCGTACGAGCCGGTCCGCTGGGTGCAGGACATCTCGGCCACGCACGACGACGACGTGGCCAAGTCCGCCCGCGTGCTCGAGCTCATCCACGCCTACCGGGTCCGGGGCCACCTCATGGCCGACACCGACCCGCTGGAGTACCGCCAGCGCAAGCACCCCGACCTCGACATCCAGTCGCACGGGCTGACGCTGTGGGACCTGGAGCGCGAGTTCCCGACGGGCGGCTTCGGCGGCAAGCCGCTGATGAAGCTGCGCGACATCCTCGGCGTGCTGCGTGACTCGTACGTCCGCACGGTCGGCATCGAGTACATGCACATCCAGAACCCCGAGGAGCGGGCCTGGATCCAGGCGCGGGTGGAGCGGCCGCACGCCAAGCCCGACCGCGAGGAGCAGCTGCACATCCTGCGCAGGCTCAACACCGCCGAGGCGTTCGAGACGTTCCTGCAGACCAAGTACGTCGGCCAGAAGCGGTTCTCGCTCGAGGGCGGCGAGTCGCTGATCCCGCTGCTCGACTCGGTCATCAGCGCGGCGGCCGAGGAGAACCTCGACGAGGTCGTCATCGGCATGGCCCACCGCGGCCGGCTCAACGTGCTCGCCAACATCGTGGGCAAGTCGTACGCCCAGGTCTTCGGCGAGTTCGAGGGCAACATCGACCCCCGCAGCGCGCACGGCTCCGGCGACGTGAAGTACCACCTCGGCGCGAGCGGCGACTTCGTGGCCCCGTGCGGCAACAAGATCAGCACGTCCGTGGTCGCGAACCCCTCGCACCTGGAGGCCGTCGACCCGGTCCTGGAAGGCGTGGTCCGGGCCAAGCAGGACCTGCTTGAGCGCGGCGAGGAGGGCTTCACCGTCCTGCCCGTGCTCGTCCACGGCGACGCGGCGTTCGCCGGTCAGGGCGTGGTCGCCGAGACCCTGCACCTGTCCCAGCTGCGCGGCTACCGCACCGGCGGCACCGTGCACATCGTGGTGAACAACCAGGTCGGCTTCACCACCTCCCCCGCGTCCTCGCGCTCCAGCGTGTACGCCACCGACGTCGCGCGCATGATCCAGGCGCCGATCTTCCACGTGAACGGCGACGACCCCGAGGCGGTCGTCCGCGTCGGTCTGCTCGCCTACGAGTACCGTCAGACGTTCCGCAAGGACGTCGTCATCGACATGATCTGCTACCGGCGGCGCGGTCACAACGAGGGCGACAACCCGGCCTTCACCCAGCCGCTGATGTACGACCTCATCGACGCCAAGCGCTCGACCCGCAAGCTGTACACCGAGGCCCTCATCGGCCGCGGGGACATCACGGTCGAGGAGGCCGAGCAGGCCCTGCGCGACTACCAGGAGCAGCTGGAGCGGGCCTTCACCGAGACCCGCGAGGCCGCCAAGAGGCCGCTGGAGCCCGGCGCGGTCGTGGTTCCCGAGCCCGACGAGCAGATCCCGTGGTCGCACGAGGACACCAAGACGGCGATCTCGGAGGAGGTCGTCAAGCGGGTCATCGACACCCAGCTCAACCTGCCCGAGGGCTTCACCGTCCACCCGCGCCTCGCCCCGGTGATCCAGCGCCGCGGCACCATGATCTCCGAGGACGCGATCGACTGGGCGACCGGTGAGCTGCTCGCGTTCGGCTCGCTGCTCATCGACGACCACCCGGTCCGCCTGGTGGGCCAGGACTCCCGCCGCGGCACCTTCGGCCAGCGCCACGCCGTGCTGGTCGACCGCGTGACCGGCGAGGAGCACACGCCGCTCAAGACGTTCAACCACGACACCACGAAGTTCTACGTGTACGACTCGCTGCTCAGCGAGTTCGCCGCGATGGGCTTCGAGTACGGCTACAGCGTGGTCCGCCCGGACGCCCTGGTCGCCTGGGAGGCGCAGTTCGGCGACTTCGCCAACGGCGCCCAGTCGATCATCGACGAGTTCATCTCGTCGGGCGAGCAGAAGTGGGGCCAGCGCTCCTCGGTCGTGCTGCTGCTGCCGCACGGCTACGAGGGTCAGGGACCGGACCACTCCTCCGGCCGGATCGAGCGCTACCTGCAGCTGTGCGCGCAGGACAACATGACGGTGGCGCAGCCGAGCACCCCGGCGAACTACTTCCACCTGCTGCGCTGGCAGGTGCTCTCGCAGCGGCGCAAGCCCCTCATCGTGTTCACGCCCAAGTCGCTGCTGCGGCTCAAGGCGGCGGCCTCGGCCACGTCCGAGTTCACCACCGGCGCCTTCCGCCCGGTCATCGGCGACTCGACGGTGGACCCGGCGGCGGTCCGGCGGATCGTGGTCTGCTCGGGCAGGATCTACTACGACCTGCTCGCGCGGCGCGAGAAGGACGGCAGGAACGACGTGGCGCTGGTGCGCCTGGAGCGCATCTACCCGTTCCCGGAGAACCCGCTCAAGGCCGAGCTGGGCCGCTACCCCGCCGACGCGGACCTCGTCTGGGCGCAGGACGAGCCCGTCAACATGGGCCCGTGGCCATACCTGAGCCTGAAGATGGTGGAGAAGCCCGAACTGCTCGGGGGCCGCACCTTCCGCCGGGTCTCGCGTACGCCGAACTCCTCGCCGGCCGTCGGCTCACACGCCAAGCACGACGAGGAACTGCACGGCATCCTGGGCGAGATCTTCGGCTGACCGGAGGTTTCGTACGACTGAGGAGGTCCCCCACATCCGTGGGGGACCTCTCTCCATGAATCAGGCCATGTACTGGAGCGAGGTATGTACTTCACCGACAGGGGGATCGAGGAGCTCGTCGAGCGCCGCGGCGAGGAGGAGGTCAGCGTGGGCTGGCTCGCGGAGCGGCTGCGCGAGTTCGTGGACCTCAACCCCGAGTTCGAGGTGCCCGTGGAGCGGCTGGCCACCTGGCTCGCCCGCCTTGACGAGGACGACGACTGAGGGAGACGACGACTGACGAGGCCCGCTCCGCCCGGCCGGGGAGCCCGGGCAAACGCGATATGTCTTGACTTTTCGCGAACGAGATATATCTTGTTTGTGATGGTACGTCCGCGCGGTGTCCGCGGGGACGCAGGACTTCGCGTGGAAGGGCCCGAGCGATGCCCCAATACACGATCGACTCTCCCGGACGGCTCACGTTCGGAGAGGTCACCGCACTCAACGTACGCGTCGTGGCCGGCCGGCTGGCCGTGCTGGCCAGCGACGGCCCGCCGACACTCGAAGTGACGGAGGTGGACGGCGCGCCACTCGTGGTGACCCACGACGACGACGGCCGCCTGACGGTCGCGTACAAGGACCTGACATGGGACGGCATCCTGGGGTGGCTGCGCCCGGGCCCGCGCAGGACCACGCTGACGCTCACCGTGCCGAGGACGTGTCCCGTCCAGGCCGGGGTCGTCTCCGCCTCCGCCGTCGTCGCGGGCATGGAGGGGATCACCGGCGTGAAGGCCGTGTCCGGGGACATCGTCCTCGACGGCGTCAGCGGCGAGGTGCAGGCCGAGACGGTCTCGGGCTCGGTGGAGAGCCGGGGGCTGGTGGGCGACCTGTCCTTCTCCAGCGTCTCGGGCGAGCTCACGGTCGCCGCCGGCCGGCTGCGGCGGCTGCGCGCGAACACGGTGTCCGGGCGCGTCACCGCGGACCTGGACCTGGAGCCCACCGGTCACGTCACGCTGCACAGCATGTCGGGCACGATCGTCGTACGGCTCCCGCAGGACGTGGACGCCGACGTGTCCGTCCACTCGACCTCGGGCAGGGTCGACTCGGCCTTCCCCGAGCTGCGCGCCTCCGCGATGCCGGGAGCCCGCTCGCTCGACGGCCGGCTGGGCGGCGGCATGGCGTCCCTGTCGGCGACCACGGTGTCCGGCGCAGTCACCCTGCTGTGCGGCCAGCCCGCCGGCAGGCGAGCAGAGGAGAAGGCATGAGTCCTGTTTTCGGGCATGGCCGGTTGCGGTTGTACCTGCTGAAGTTGCTGGAGGAGAGCCCGCGGCACGGCTACGAGGTCATCCGGCTCCTGCAGGACCGTTTCCTCGGCGTCTACTCCCCCTCTCCCGGCACGATCTATCCCCGGCTGGCCCGGCTGGAGGACGAGGGCCTGGTCACCCACGAGGTCGTGGACGGCAAGAAGGTCTTCACCCTCACCGACAAGGGCCGGGCCGAGCTCAACGACCGGATGGACGAGTTGGCCGACCTCGAACAGGAGATCACCGCCTCGGTCCAGGACATCGCGCGCGAGGTCAAGGAGGACGTGCGGCAGACCGTGCGTTCCCTGCGCGAGGAGCTCACCCAGATGGCCAGGGACATCGGCCACGACAACCGCGACCAGCGGCGTGAGCAGAAGGAGGACTGGCGGCGGCAGCGCGACCACGCCAAGGAGGAGTGGCGCAGGCAGAAGGAGGAGTGGCGCCGCCACAAGCGCCAGTGGCAGGAGGAGAGCGAGCGCTGGCAGCACGAGTGGCGCCGCGTCTGGGAGGAGTCCTGGGGGTTCGGCGGCGGCCGGCAGGGCGGCCACGACGCCGAGCTCAGCCGGATGCTGGCCGACTTCGTCGCCGACGTCCACCGGACCTCGGATGCCGGCGTGCCGGACGAGCGCGCCGTGGCCGAGTGCCGGGCCGCCCTCGACGAGGCCGCCGAGCGCATCCGCCGGGCCCTGCACCCCTGACGTCCCCCTACGACGCGGCGGGAGGGCGGCGACGAGAGCGCCGCCCACCCCGCACGGGCCCCCGTCAGAGCGTGAAGACCACCTTGCCGAAGACCTCGCCGCGATGCATGGCGGCGAACCCCTCCTCCGCCTCGGTCAGCGGCAGCACCCGGTCGATCGCCGGCCGGACGCCCGTCTGCTCCAGGAACACCGCGAGCCGCCCGAGCTGCCCGCGCGTGCCCATCGTGGACCCGATGATCGACTTCTGCAGGAAATAGACCTGCGCGAGCTGCGTCGCGGCGACCATGCCGCTCGTCGCGCCGCAGGTGACGATCCGGCCACCCGGGCGCAGGGAGCTCAGCGAGTGCTTCCAGGTGGCCTCGCCGACCGTCTCCATGACGGCGTCCACCCGCTCGGGCAGCCGGGCGCCCGTCTCGAAGACCCGGTCAGCGCCGAGCGCGAGGGCCCGTTCCCGCTTGTCCTGCGAGCGGCTGGTCGCCCAGACGCGGAAGCCGCCGGCCCGGCCGAGCGCGATCAGCGCGGTCGCCACGCCGCCACCGGCGCCCTGGACCAGGATGGTCGAGCCCGGCTCCAGCCCGGCCTTGTCGAAGAGCATGCGGTAGGCCGTCAGCCAGGCCGTGGGCAGGCAGGCGGCCTCCTCGAAGGTGATCGCCGCGGGCTTGGGCACCAGGTTGCGGCGGGGCACCGCGACCTTCTCGGCGAACGTCCCGTCGTACTTCTCCGACAGCAGCGAACGCGCCGGGTCGAGGGTCTCGTCCCCGTCGACCGGAGTGCCGATCACGGAATGGACGATGACCTCGTTGCCGTCCTCGTCCACACCCGCCGCGTCGCAGCCGAGCACGATCGGCAGCCGGTCCTGGCTGATCCCCACCCCCTTGAGGGTCCACAGGTCGTGATGGTTGAGCGCGGCGGCCCGGACCGTGACGGTCGTCCATCCTTCCGGCACGGCCGGCTCGGGGTGCTCCCCGAGCGTCAGGCCCTTGAGCGGGTCGTCCGGATCGGTCTGAGTGACGGTGACGGCGAACATGCCAGAACATTACTCCGGCCATCGCGCCGGGCCCGGTACGGCCCCGCGCGGCTCGCCGCCGGCGCCTGTGACGCCCGGGAGAACCGCGGAGGCCGCTTCGAGGCAGCCCGTCACCACGCGGTCCATCCGTCGGCCCTCGGAGCTTCATCCGGGCAGGCCTGTGCCGGGAAGGCCGCCGGGGCCCACGTGTCGAGGTAGGAGACGACCTGCCGGACCTCCGCCACGGCGAGCCGCGACGCCGCCTCCGCCCACCGCTCGGCGAGGACGTCCGCGACAGCCCTGTTGAACGAAGAGAAACGGGCGCAGGCGAGCACGGTCACGCGCAGGCGCTCGCCCGTCAGGTGCAGCAGGGCCGTACGCAGGACGTTGCGCAGCCACGACGCGTGGTCGGGGCGATACGCCGCCGTCGCAGGCCAGGACATCGCGCCATGGCGGTGACATAGCGGCGATAAAACGGTGGCGCGACGGTGCCGTCCAGTCTCGGCGAAAGCCCGGCGGCCGCCCGCAGGGAAATCCGCCGCCGCAGACGGGCATATCGGGAAAACAGTGACAAGGGCAGAAATCGGCAGGCGGCCTGCTCATCCGGGAAAACGACGAGTCATGTATCGCGGTCGCCGCCCGCCCTTCCGGCTTTCGTCAGGAGACACCGCCCGGGCGCGGGCTTGCCCGCCGCAGGAGCGGCCGGTCGCAGTGGTCCCGCCGCTTCCCGTCGGGGGTCATCGGCCCGCGCCGAGCGCGGCCCACCGGTCCGCGGGCCTGTCCGGCCGGGCCGGACCCGTGGGGCGGGGCGCCTTCCTCGTGGCGCGTCCGGCGTGGGGCGTCGGCTCCCCGTGGTCGGCCGCGCCTCGCCGGCTCTCGGCGGGGAGCGCCAGGCCCGGGCCGAGGGTCGCCAGATCCTCGGTGGCGAGACGGAGCTCGCTGCCCGGCCCGACGCCCAGTTCGTCGCTCAGCACCTTCTCGGCGTTCTTGTAGGCCTCGATCGCCTCGGCGTACCGGCCCATCCGGCACAGCGCGCGAATGTGCCGGGCGTGCATCATCTCGTTCAGCGGATTCTCGGCGATGAACTTCCTGGCGTTCAGCACCACCTGCTGGTTGCTGCCGAGACAGAGCCACGCGTCGATCAGCGTCTCCCGCGCGACCGCGCGCCAGTTGTCGAGTTCGTTGGCCGCCGCGGCACCCAGCCGGCCGTCGAGGGCGTCGAGCATGGCATCGCCGCGCCACAGGCAGAGCGCGTCCTTGAGGATGCTCGCGACCACCGAGGGAGTTCCCGGCGCCAGTTCCAGCGCGCGCTCGGTGAGATTGACGAACCGGTGCGCGTCCACCGTGCCCCGGTCCAGGTTGAGCCGGTAGTCGGAGCCGACCGTCTCGATCAGGTCGGATTCCCGGCCGTAGTGCCGCAGCCAGCGGCGGAGCCGGGCCAGGTGCGCGTGCAGGGCGTTGACGGCGTCGTCGGTGGTGTTCATCAGGTCGAGTTCGTCGATGAGTTCGTCGCGCATCACCGTATGGCCGGCGCGGAACGCGAGAATGGCGAAAAGACTCCTCAGCTTCGCTCCGGTCGGTGCCGCCTCGCAATTGGAGAACCTGACTCGCAGTGGGCCGAGAATATCTATGCCAACGATCGCCACAGTTCACTTCCCCCTAGTGGAAAACAGGCTGTGCCACATAGTTGCCGCATCACCGGCGGAGGAACGGGACATCCTCCCCGGCGGCAGGTCAAGGCCTCTGGCGACGAGTAAAAGGTGGATCTCACCGAATTGTCATCGGCAGGAGTCTAACCAGAGGGAATCTCCAGGGGGGACCCGCACGTTCGAGCAGCTACCCGGTCGATCGAGTAGGTCGCGCCGAGGCCGGTCGGGGGAATGACGGCGGATCCGGGTCCTCGCGTTTGCCTGCGGCCGATCGGGGTGAGGACTTATGGTGTACGGTCGATCGTATGGGGAGTGCTGTGGATCCCGTCGCGCCGCACGATGACACGATCGCACCCGGTCAGGCTCTCCTGCGGGGAAAGACCGGGGTCACGGACAAACGCCTGCTGCGCGGTGCCAGGACACGCGAGCGCGTCCTGCGGCACGCGGTCGACCTGGCCTCGCTGGAGGGTCTCGAGAACGTCTCCTTCGGACGGCTCGCCACCGAGACCGGGCTCAGCAAGGCCGGCATCCAGACCCTCTTCAAGAGCAAGGAGACGCTCCAGCTCGCCACCATCGAGTACGCGCGCCGCCTGTTCATCGACGCGGTCATCCGGCCGACCCGGTCGGCGCAGCCGGGCGTCGCCCGGCTGCGCGCGCTGCTCGACCACTGGACCGAGTACGCCACGGCTCCGCTGTTCGCCGGCGGCTGTTTCCGGGCCGCGAACCTGGCGGACTTCGACAGCAGGCCGGGCCCGATCCGCGACGCGCTGTTCCGCGACCAGCAGGAGTGGGTCGCGACCATCGCGGGCGAGCTGGGGCACGCCGTCGCCGAGGGCGAGGTCTCCGGTCTGGACACCCAGCTCGCCGCCTTCCAGATCGACGCACTGCTGTGCGCCGCCAACACCGCCCTGCGCATGGGAGACGCCGACGTGGTGGACAAGGTCTACCGTGCCGTGAACGGGATGCTGGGCCTCTGACCGGCCCTCCCGGGGAGGGCCGGTCATCGCCTCATCGGCCTGCCCTGGCCTGCTTGGGCAACAGGAAGATGAGGACGGCGGTCACCGCGGCGACCACGAACGTGCCCAGCGACGCCATCGCGAAGGCGTGCCCCGCGGCCTCCACCGGTCCGTCCGCCTGCGGGTGGAAGGAGTTGAAGAACACCGCGCCGATCACGGCGACGCCGAGCGCGCCGCCGACCTGCTGAGCCGTGGACAGCGACCCGGAGGCCATCCCGACCGACTCCGGCTTGATCCGGCTCAGCACGGTGTTCAGCAGGGGCGTGATGAGCAGCCCGCCTCCGACGCTCTGCAGCATGAGCGTGGGGATCACCAGCGCCGGGGTGAGCCGCGGGCCGAACAGCAGCACGAGCGTCGTCGTCAGGTATCCGAGGGCCAGGATGATCGCACCGACCTCGAGCACGCGCCGGCCGTACCTCGGTACGAGCCGGCCCGCCACCATGCTGAAGATGAAGAAGACGGTCGCGGCGGGCGTGTACACCAGCCCCGCGCCCAGCGCCGACATGCCGAGACCCTGCTGCATGGCGACCGACAGCGACAGGTAGTACGAGCTGAGCAGCGCGTACACGGCCAGGACCAGCACGATGCCCAGCGAGAACGAGCGCTGGGCGAACAGCGACAGCGTCATCAGCGGATCGCCGCCGCGGGCGGCCACGGCGCGCTCGACCACGACGAAGACCCCGAACGCGATCAGGCTCGCGGCGAAACACGCCCAGATCCACCACGGCCAGCCTTCCTCCCGCCCCTGGATCAGCGGGAAGACCGCCAGCAGCAGCGCGACGCTGAGCGCCAGCATTCCGGGGATGTCGAGCTTGCGAGCCGCCGGAGACCGCGACTCCGGGACGTACGCCAGGGCGAGCAGGAGCGTGACGACGCCGATCGGCACGTTGACCCAGAACACCGCCCGCCAGTCGGACCCGAAGATGTCGGCTCCGATCAGCAGGCCGCCGACGAGCTGGCCGCTGATCGTGGCCATGCCGATCACGACGCCCAGGACGCCGAAGACCCGGTGTCTTCCCTTCTCGGGGACCAGCACCGTGACGACGGCGAACACCTGGGGGACCATCAGGGCCGCGCCCACGCCCTGGACGACACGCGCGGCGATGAGCGTTCCCGGGCTCGGCGCCATCGCGCACGCGATGGAGGACAGCGTGAATATTCCCATGCCCAGGATGTAGATCCGCTTGCGGCCGAACAGGTCCGCCACGCGGCCACCCGTGATCATCAGGGTCGCGTAGCTGAGCTGGTATGCGGCCAGGATCCATTGCAGGTCGCCGACGGAGGCGTTGAGATCCGCCGCGATCGACGGGGCCGCCACCACGACGATGAACGAGTCGAGGATCGCCATGAACATGCCGACCATGACGAGCGACATCGCACCCCAGGGGATCGCCGCCTCCTCCGTCGGCGCCGCGGGGGCGATCACCTGTTGCCGGTCCTTGGTCACATGACCTCCCTGTTCCTGCGCCTCTCGCACTGCGCCTGCCGTACGTGGGAATCCCCGCCGGCTCTCGGCACGACGGGACACGAAGAGAACAAGAAGAGCATACGCCCGTACGTATTTCTTCTTCAACGCTCTCGCGACGACGGGCCGGCGGCGAGAGCCGCCGGCCCGTGCGCGGAGGCGGGACCGAGAGGTGTGGCCGGTCAGGTGGGGCCGGTCAGGTGGGGCCTGTCAGGTGTGCCGGGGAGCGTCGTCGCCGGACCCGAGCCGGTCGCGGCCGAGGACGCCGGCCAGCGCCCTGACCATCTCCGCCGCCATCACCGCCTGCCCGGACGTGGAGAAGTGGATGCGGTCGGCGCTCAGCAGCGTGTCGCGGTCGTTGACCGGGTGGCTCCACATGTCGATGACGACGGCGCCGTACTCGGCGGCCAGGCGGCGGACCATGTCGTTCAGCGTGGTGACCCGGTCGTGCCAGTCGGGGAAGACCGGCACGACGAAGGCCCGGCCCAGGGTGAACGTGGTCAGCCGCGCGCCGGTCCCCGCCGCCAGGTCGTACATGCGCCGCAGCGTCGCCTCGATCTCGCCGAAGTCCGGCTGCCTGCGGATGATGTCGTTGGCCCCGCACGGCACGTGCAGGAGATCGGGCTCGAACTCGAGCATCCGCCCGGCCTGCTTGTCGAGCGTCTCGCCGGTGGTCGCCCCGATCTCCGCCGTGTTCAGGTACTCCAGGTCCGGCCGGACACGCCGCAGGATGCCGGCGAGCCGGTCGGACCACCCCTGGTCGAGATAGCCCGGGCTGGGATCCCCGGTGCCGGCCGACAGGCTGTCCCCGATCACGGCGTATCGGCGCCAGGGGGCTCCGGACAGCATCCTGACGGCGTCCTCCGCCGTGACGCAGTAGGGGTCCGTCTCTTCGGTCAGACCGATGTGCGCGGTGGTATCCATTAAGAAAGAGTACGATCGACCGTATTTATAGGGCAAGGGAAACGCGACGCCTCGGGCCCACGGCGGCGTGCCGGGCGTGCGCCTCACTGACCGCCGGCGGAGGACCCGGCCCGCGGGGGCGCGTCCACCCGCGGGGCGCCCTCGGCGTCCCGCCCGGCCCGTGAGCCGGACAGCATGAACGCCCGCGGGTCGGGGCGGCGGGTGGCCTTCCAGTACGACGTGCCGGTCCCCGGCCACGAATGCCGGTTGTGCCCGGTGTGGTCGAGGAACCAGCTGTGGCAGCCGCCGGTGTTCCAGACCGACCGGTTGAGCTTGCCGTGCAGCCAGGCGTTGAACCGGCGCTGGACCTCCGCGCGCACCTCCAGGCGGGTGGCCCGGCGCGCCTTCATCATGCGGAGGCACTCGACGATGTAGTGGAGCTGCGACTCGATGACGAACAGGATCGACTGCGCTCCGCCGCCCGAGTTGGGCCCCATGATCATGAACATGTTCGGCATCCCGGCGACGGTCATGCCCAGATAGGCGGTCATGCCGTCGCGCCACGCCTCCTGGATCGTGAGCCCGTCCCGGCCGGTGATTGGGATGTCGGCACACCTGTTGTGGGTGCGGAACCCGGTGCCGAGGATCACCACGTCCGCCTCCCGGACCTCACCGGACGCCGTCCTGACGCCCGTCTCGGTGAACTCGGCGACGCCGTCGGTGACCAGGTCCACGTCCGGGCGCAGCAGCGCGGGATAGTAGTCGTTCGACAACAGGATGCGCTTGCACCCGATCTTGTACCGGGGGGTGAGCTTGGCACGCAGTTCCGGATCGGGAACCTGCTTGTCCAGCATGCGCCGCGACGCCACCTCCAGGATCTTGACGAACCGCGGGTTGAGGAACGCCAGGACGGGGAGTTCGTGCGTCCAGTACGCGACGTTCCGGTAGAGCCACTGCGTGAACGGCAGCGTACGGAAGAGCCGGTGTTCCCAGGTCTTGAACGGCCGGTCGGCCTTGGGCAGCATCCAGTGCGCGTTGCGCTGGTAGACGTCGACGTGCGCCGCGATCCCCGCGATCTCCGGGATGAACTGCACGGCGCTCGCCCCGGTGCCGATCACCGCGACCCGCTTGCCCGCCAGTTCGACGGAGTCGTCCCACAGGGCCGAGTGGAAGATCGGGCCCTTGAAACGGGCCATGCCCGGGAAGTCCGGGATGTTCGGCAGGTGCAGCGCCCCGTGCGCCAGCACGACGATCCGCGGCCGGTACTCCTGACCCGACCGGGTGCGGACCCGCCACCGGTCGTCGGCCTCGTCGAACTCGTACGACACCGCCTCGGTGCCGAACCTGATGAAGGGCTCCAGCTCGTGGTCCTTGGCGACGGTTCCGATGTAGTCGAGGATCTCCGGCTGCCGCGCGTACATCCTGGACCACTTGCGGCTGGGGGCGAAGGAGTAGGAGTACATGACGCTCGCCACGTCGCACGCGCAGCCCGGATAGGTGTTCTCCCGCCACGTCCCGCCGACGCCGTCGGCCTTCTCCAGCACGACGAAGTCGGACATGCCGGCTCGGAGCAGTTCGATCGCCATGCCCAGCCCGGCCATTCCGGCCCCCACTATCAGGACGTCCGGCGTCTCGGCCGATCCCGTCTCCGCTGGCGTGAATCCCATGGGACCTCTCCTCACCTGCCCGGTCGTCGACGGCGAAGGTCCGGGGCACCGGACATCGCGGCCGTTGCGGCACCCATGGTCCACAAGCCCCCTGAAACACCGCTGTCCGTCGGCGGGGCCGGGTTTCAGAGGCACGTCAGGCCGGGTTGGGACAATCGCCGGGCGAATCGCGCAGACGGCGATGACGAGAGATCGGATCGCGCGTGGACTCTACAGACTCGAAGACGCCGCTCGACGTCGTGGCCGCGGGCACCGGGGACCCGGAGCCCGCGGATCCGCCGGTGCGGCACGCGCACATCATCGTGATCGGCGGAGGACTGGCCGGCGTCGCCGCCGCGGTCCGCTTCCGCCTCAAGGGGTGGGACGACTTCCTGATCCTGGAACGCGGCGGCGACGTCGGCGGCACCTGGCGTGACAACACCTATCCCGGGGCGGCGTGCGACGTGCCGTCCCACCTGTACTCGTACTCCTTCGCCCTCAATCCGAACTGGACGAGGTCGTTCTCCGAGCAGCCGGAGATCCAGGACTACATCCGCCAGGTGGCGCACCGGTACGACATCCGCCGCAGGCACGTGTTCGGGTGCGAGGTCACCGACGCCCGCTGGAACGACGCGACCGGGCGGTGGGAGCTGCGCACCTCCAAGGGGCGGTTCACCGCCGCCGTCCTGGTAGGCGCGTGGGGCGCGCTGTGCGAGCCGGCGCTGCCCGACATCCCCGGGCTCGACACGTTCGGCGGGCCGATCTTCCACTCGGCCCGGTGGAGCCACGAGGCGGACCTGACCGGCAAGAAGGTCGCGGTCATCGGCACCGGCGCCTCGGCCGTCCAGATCGTCCCCGCCATCGCGGACGAGGTCGCCGAGCTGCGCGTCTACCAGCGCACCGCCCCCTGGATACTGCCGCGCCTGGAACGCCGCTACACGAAGCCGGAGCGGCTGGCGTTCCGGCGTCTGCCGTTCTACCGGCGGCTCGTCCGCTCGGTCCTGTACTGGGCGCACGAGGCCCAGGTCGTCGGCCTGGCGCGGCGGCCGATGCTGCTCAAGCCCGTGGAGCACCTGAGCAGGGCCAAGCTGCGGTACGAGGTGCGCGACCCGGAGGTACGCCGGCAGCTCACGCCCGACTACCGTCTGGGCTGCAAGCGCATCCTCCTGTCCAACTCCTACTACCCCGCCTTCAACCGTGAGCACGTGCGCCTGGTGACGGCGCGGATCGACAAGGTGGGCGTCGACTCCATCGCCACCGCGGACGGCGGCCTCCACGACACCGACGCCATCATCCTGGCCACCGGGTTCCAGGTGACCGACTCCCCCACCTACCGCAAGATCTTCGGCAGGCACGGCAGGAGTCTCGGCGAGGTCTTCGACGACGTCGGCCGCAAGTGTTACAAGGGCACCGCCGTCGCGGGCTTCCCGAACCTGTTCATCCTCGTGGGCCCCAACACGGGCCTCGGCCACAACTCGATGATCTTCATGATCGAGTGCCAGGTGAACTACCTGGTCGAGGCCGTCGAGACCATGAAGCGGCGGCGCATCCGATCGGTGGAGGTGCGCGCGGACGCCCAGGACCGGTTCTCGCGGACGCTGCAGGACAAGCTGTCGCGCAGCGTGTGGAACACCGGGCGCTGCGCCAGCTGGTACATGGACAAACACGGCGCCAACACCACGATGTGGCCGGGCTTCTCCTACGAGTTCCGGCAGGTCACCCGCACGTTCGACCTCGATGCCTACCACACGTCCCACGCGGAGACCCCATGACCAGGAGAACCGGAACAACCCGTTTCACGGGAAAGGTCGCCGTCATCACGGGCGCGGGCTCGGGGATCGGGCGGGCGCTCGCCCTGCGCCTCGCCGGGTCCGGCGCCGCTCTGGCGATCTCCGACGTCGACGCCGCCGGTCTGGCCGAGACCGCCGACCGGTGCAAGGCCGGGGGCGCCGACGTCAAGGCCGACCACCTGGACGTCACCGACCGGGACGCGGTCGTCTCCTACGCCGGCGACGTCCTCACCCGGTTCGGGAGGGTGAACCAGCTGTACAACAACGCCGGAATCGCCTACTACGGCGAGGTCGAGCGGGCGCGCCTGGAGGACGTCGAGCACATCCTCAAGGTCAACTTCTGGGGCGCCGTGTACGCCACCACCGCATTCCTGCCCCACCTGGTGGCGTCCGGAGACGGGCACCTCGTCACCGTCTCCAGCCTGTTCGGGCTCATCACCTTCCCCGGCCAGAGCGCCTACAACGCCTCCAAGTTCGCCGTCCGCGGGTTCACCGAGGCGCTGCGCCAGGAGATGCTGGCCGCGCGGCACCCGGTGCACGTGACCTGCGTCCACCCCGGCGGCATCAGAACGGGGATCACCCGGCGCCTGGCGGTCGCCGACGGCCTGGACGGGGACGCGATCGCGGGCGTCTTCGACCGGCGGCTGGCGTTGCACAGCCCCGAGATGGCCGCCGCCGTCATCCTCGACGGCGTGCGCAGGCGCAGGGCGCGGGTCGTCGTGGGCGCCGAGGCCAAGGCCCTCGACTGGCTGGCCCGGATCACGCCCTCCGGCTCGCAGCGGGCCGGCGTGCTGATGGCCCGGCTCCTCGGGCTCTCCCCCTCGCCCCGGAGCGCGCTGTGACGGCGATGCCGACGCTTCCGCTGCCGCTCGCGTCCGCGCTGCTGGCGCCCTACTACCGCCTGACGTTCCACCACCGGGTGCCGTGGCCGGTGCAGCGCGCTCTGCTGAACGCCGTGGCGCGCCTGCAGCCGCTCCCGGCGGGCACGACGGTCTCCAGAGCATGGCTGGGGGGCCGTCCGGCCGAGCGGGTCGTCGTCGGCGCCGCTCCCTCGTCCGAGGCCGTGCTCTACCTCCACGGCGGCGGGTTCACCACGGGGTCGCCGGCCACCCACAGGTCGCTGGCCGCCCACCTCGCCCGGGAGATCCGCCGTCCCGTCTACCTCCTGGACTACCGCCTCGCGCCCGAGCACCCGTGCCCGGCCGCGCTGGACGACACGGTCGCGGCCTTCGACGCGCTGACCCGCGTCGTGGGCTCGGTCGCTCTGGCGGGCGACTCCGCGGGCGGCGGCCTCGCCCTCGCCGCCGCCCAGGTGCTGGCCGCCAGGGGAACGGCGCGGCCGGCCGCGCTGGCCCTCGTCTCCCCCTGGGCCAACCCCGGCGTCCAGGCCGATCGGCGCCGGGATCTCGTGGTCAGCCGCACGTGGGCCTTCGCCTGCGCGGCCGCCTACCTCGGCGACGGCGACCCCGCCGACCACCGCTACGCGCCCGCGCTGGGAGCGCTTGCCGGGCTTCCCCCGACGTACCTGCACACCAACACGCGGGAACTGCTCTATTCCCAGTGCCGTACGCTCGCCTCCGCGCTGCGCGCGGCGGGGGTCGAGGTGCGCTACGTCGAGCACGCCAGGCTGTGGCACGCCGCCCAGGCGCAGGCGGGCCTGGTCAGGGCGGCCGCCGAGTCGGTGCACGACATCGGCCGTTTCCTGACCGGCGTCTGGTCCGGGCTCCGGCAGGGCGCCGGGCCCGGACACGGCTCGGAGCCCTGAGGGGCCGGGCTCCTGCCGCCGGGGCTCCAGGCCGTCAGGGCTCCGGCGGCTCCTCCAAGGCGCGGGCCAGGACCGCGACGACCTGGTCGGGGCCGAGGGCGTCCAGGCGTTCCAGCTCGGCCAGCACGTCCCGCGGCCCGCCGGTGGACAGGAACTTGCGGCCCACGATCGCGCCGTGGTCACGGCGCGTCGCGGGGCCCGCGGACCCGGTGAACGCGTCGCGGCTCTCCGCGGCGGACGCGCCGTCGGCCAGCTCGACGGTGACCCTGGCGCCGATCGCCATGGTGGCCTGCTCGAACGTCTCCTCCGGGCCGCCCAGCGCGGCCAGCAGGCCCGGCGCGGCGTCGCCGGTCCACCGCACGAACTCCGGCCAGTCCAGCGCCCGGTCCCCGGCCCGGCGCAGCGACTCGCCCAGCGGCGAGGTGGCCTGCGCCATCCGGATCGACAGGTCCATGTCGTGCTCGACCACGACCTTCTCCGCCAGGGCCCAGCGCTCCGGGTCGGCCAGGGCCGAGGGAGTGAGGTCCTCCGGCCCGAACGCCCCGGTCATCAGCAGTGTGGCCACGCCGTACCCGACCGACAGGGTCGCGGCGGAGACGTTCGTCCGGGGGCCGTCGAGGTCCCGGGCCACCTTCCGCTCCATCTGCCAGGTCAGCAGCGACCCGTGGACGACCACCCGGCGGACCCGGGACGGATCGACGGCGCCGAGCCGCCCCTGCAGCCACTCGTGCAACCGCTCGGCGCAGTCGAACGCGGCGTGCAGGTAGGCGCTGCCGGGGAAGCGCTTGTAGGTCAGGGTGTCGGTGTGCCACCGGTGGCCGAGCCCGGTGGTCACGATCTCGGGCAGCGGAACGGCCGACAGCGCCGCCAGCAGGCCCTCCGGGTGTTCGAGGACCGTGGCCGGCCCGGCCAGGCCGTGCGCCGCGCCGTCGCACCCGTCGAGCGCCATGCGGACGGCCGCCGCCGCCGACAGCGCCTTGACGTCGCTGGTCACGACCGCGTGGTGGAGGGGGACGGGCAGGGTGCCCAGCGCCAGCCCCAGCCCCGCGACCCACTCGCCGGGTGCGGCGTCGCGGGCGCGGAGGCGGGCGGCGGCCGCGCCGGCCAGATGGCAGTGGGTGTTGGTCTGCCCCCGGAAGAACGGGCTGAGAATCGTCGCCGCGGTGATCCTGGCGGCGCACTCGTTGGCGGTGACGATCGTGGCCAGCAGCGCCCGCCCGTCCAGCCGGTCGAGTCCGGCGTGCGCGATCGCGACGTTCACGCCCCCCGTCGAGACGTGCCCCGCGTAGGCGACCTCGTCGAAGTCGAGCGCCGAGGCCAGGGCGGCCAGTACGCAGGCCGACCGGGCGGGGTCGGCCTGCAGCGGCGGGCCGTACGCCGCGACGATCGCCCGTCCGGCGGGGTGGCGCAGCGACGCCCGCACGGCCGCCAGGTTGGAGATGAGCTGGCTGCGGGCCGCCGCCAGCGTGGCCGCGGGGATGTCCCCGTACGTCACCGCGTGCGCCCAGGCGGCGAGCTGCTCCGTGAGGCTCGCGGGCGGCTCGGAAGGCTCGCCGGAGGTGACGCCGGCGGGCCGGGTGGTCGTCATGACGCGGTTCCCCTCCCGTTCACGCCGTCGGGCGACGCGGCCTCCAGGTGCCGGTAGGAGCGCTCGTGCCAGACCAGCGGACGGCCCTGCCCGAGCCGCATGTTCGTGAGCCGCCCGTACACCACGACGTGGTCGCCGATCTCGTCCAGGGAGTACAGGTCGCACCACCCGACCGCGAGTGCGCCGGCGATCACCGGGCTTCCGTCGACGAGCTGCACCTGGCCCTCGATCCCGGCGAAACGCGAGCCCTCGCCGGCCGACCGGCTGAACCGGTCGGCCAGGGCGGCCTGGTCGTCGGTCAGCAGGTGGACCGCGAAGCGCCCGGCGGCGCGGATCGCGGCCAGGGTCTGGGAGCAGGGGCGGACGCAGCACATCAGGAGGGGAGGGTCCATCGACACGCTGGTCACGGTGCTCACGGTCGTCCCCGACCAGCCGGACGGGCCGCACGAGGTGACCACGGCGACGCCGGCGGCCAGCTTGCGGCAGTAGTCGCGGAACGGCTCGGCGCCCAGGGACGGGCCGCTCCCCCGCACGGAACTCGCGCTGACCACGCGATCACCTCTCACTGAACCACGACGGCGCGTCGGCCGCCGTGAGGACGGTCAGCGCGGCCGGGACGACGTGGACGTCGTAGGACGGGGTGGTCCGCGGCATGAGCTCCCCGTCGTGCTCGTACAACAACGGCTGTCCGTCCAGGCGCTCGACGGTGATCCGTTCGCCGCGCCCCCACCGCACTCCCGGCACGTCGTAGACACGGCCGTACAGGGCGGCCTGTCCGAACTCGTCCATGTCCACGGCGGCGGTGACGACGGTGATGTCGAGCCTTCCGTCGTCCACGATCGACTCCGGGACCAGTTGCAGCAGGCCTCCCCGGTAGCGGAAACCGGCCACGATCGTCTCGATGACGTCCCCCTCGTAGACGACCTCGCCGTCGACGGTCACCCGGCCCGGGTACGGCACGTAGCCCTCCATGGCGGCCAGGGCGGCCGCCATCAGCAACTCACGTCCCCTGCCCGCCATCTTCCTGGCCGTGAGCAGGGTCTCGGCGAACAGACCGCTGCCCGATCCCAGCAGCACCAGGTGGTCGTTCTGCTCGATCCTGGCCAGGTCGATCGTCCGGGTGACGGCCTCGCCCCGCAGCGCCAGCCCGGCCACGCTCTCCCACGGCCGGTCGTTCCACAGCCCCCGATAGCTGGAGTTACCGGTTCCCGCCGGCGCGATCAGGAGCGGGGGAAGCGCGGCGACGCCCGTCTCGCGGGCCTGGCAGAGGCCTGCGGCCACCTCCGAGACCGTGCCGTCACCGCCGACGGCGACGAGGATGTCCGGAGGAACGGCGGCGGCGGCCAGCTTGTAGGCGATGCCGGCCGCGTCGCCCGCCGCCGTGGTCGCGAAGACCTCCACGTCGGCGGCGCCCACCTCCCTCATGGCGCTGACGGCGGCTTCGCCGTCGCCGCCGGCCGCCGGGTTGACGACCGCGGCGACGCGCACCTGCTGATTCATGTTCACACCTTTCGCGACGCTCCGGCGTCAGTCGCGTCTGCGGACGACGCGAAGACGCGCGCCCTGCTTGGGGATCATGGTGATGTGGCGCATCGCGCTGCCCTCGTCACCGGGGTCGACGGTCTCCAGGTCCACGGCGCGCAGCAGCGCGGCCATCACGTTCTCGACTTCCACCTGGGCGAACGTCGCGCCGAGGCAGCGGCGTACGCCGCCGCCGAAGGGGATCCAGGCGTTCTGCGGCGGGCTGCCCTCCAGCCACCTCTCCGGGCGGAAGCGCCGCGCGTCGGGACCCCACAGCCGGGGATCGATGTGCACGGCGCCGACGGACGGCAGCACGGAGACTCCGGCGGGCAGCCGGTAGCCGGCCAGTTCGATGGGCTCGGTGAGGCGCCGCGCGACGTTGTGGATCACGGGCCGGACCCGCAGCGCCTCCTTGAAGACGGCGGTGCGGTAGGGGTCCTTCGGCTCGTCCAGTCCCTCGCGCACCCGCGCCAGCGCCCGGGGGTGGCGCAGCAGGCGTTCGAACAGCCAGGCGAGGGCGACCGCCGTCGTCTCGTGCCCGGCGACCAGGAGCGTCATCACCTCGTCGCGCACGACGACGTCGTCGGGCTCGTCCTCCAGCAGCATGGACAGGGCGTCGGAACGGCTGCCGCGCGACGGATCCCGGCGCCGCCTGGCGATCTCGGCGTGGATCAGCTCATCGGTGTGGTCGAGACTGCGTACGTAGTCGCGCCACGGCCACACCTTGCCCAGCTCGGGCCGGATCCAGACCAGGATGTCGGACAGGCGGATGTCGGACACGCGGCGCAGCGCCCGGCCGAGCTCGTCGGCGCGCCGCAGGTCGTCGACGCCGAACACGAGCCGCACCATGATCTTGAGGGTGAGCGCGTAGGCCCGCTCCAGGAATCTGAAGGGCCGGTCCACCGGCCAGCTCCGGGCCTCCTCCATCGCCATCTCACGCATCGCCTCGGCCATCGTGGCGATCCGCTCGTGGTGGAAGGGCGGCATCATCCGCTTGCGTGCCGGCTTGTGCTCCGGCGCGTCGAGCGTCAGCACCGAGTGGCGGCCGACGATCGGCACCAGGAGGGAGTTGCCCTCGCCCGCGTGGAAGACCTCGGGCGCGCCCCGGAAGACCTCCCGGATGTGTTCGGGATCGCGCAGGATGACGAACGGGCCGCCGGGCACGACCCGCAGCGTGACGATGTCCCCGAACCGGTCGTGCATCTCCGGCAGGTAGTGCTGGCGGCCGTGCCGGAAGCGGATGGTCTGCCACAACACCGGGTGGGACGGACCCGGCGGCATTCCCTCCGTCGGGACGTCGACCGACACGCGGCCGATCGACGCCGACGACATCAACCGCTCGTTGGCGGTCGCGTTGTCGCTGCCCAGGCTGTCCATCGGTGTTCCTCTCTGACGGGACGCGACGTCACGACACGTCGGACACTGCGGTGAGATGCGACAGGTACCGGTCGAGGGCGCGGTCCACGAGACGTCCCCGGGGCACCCACGGGGCCTTCGCCCGGACCCAGGGCAGGCGACGCGGAGCGTGCTCGTCGCCGTGCGCGATCCAGGACGCGAGCCGGGCGCCGTGGTAGACCGAGGCCGCGAGCCCGTGCCCGTTGCACCCGCCCGCGTGATACAGCTCCGGGTCGTGCGGGTGGCGGCCGACGACCGGCAGGCCGTCGCGCGTCACACCGATCGGTCCCGCCCACGCCGACTCGAGCTCCACCTCGGCCAGGAGCGGGGACAGTTCCCGTACCGCCGCGCGGAGCTTCCCGGGGGACGGCGCGAACGAACCGTACGGCCCGCGCCGGATCGCCCCTCCGCCCACGACGAGCCGCCCGTCGGAGGTGAGCCGGAAGTACGGCGACAGCTCGCCGTGCCCGATCAGCGGCTCGGCCGTGAGCGGCGACAGCGCGCCCAGCACCGCGTCCGGCAGCTTCTCGGTGACCCCGGCCTGCACCCGCACGCCCACGACTCCCGCCGGCGCTCCCGGGCCGCCGTAGGCGTTGGTCGCGATGACGACGTGGTCGGCGACGACCTCGCCGTGATCGGTGACGACGGTGATCAGCAGGCCGGGCCGTACGTCGCGGACCGGGCTGCGCTCGAAGACGGTCAGTCCGCGCTGCTCGCCGATCCGGGCCAGGTGCGCGGTCAGCGCGGCCGGGTCCAGGGTCGCGGCGGGGGCGTACCGCAGCCCGCTGGTGTAGGAGGCGCCGATCCTGGGCAGCGCCTCGCGGGTGACCAGGGGGATGTCCAGGCCGAGGGCGCGGGCGGCCTCGGCCTCGCGCGCCTGCTCCTCGGCGGCCGTGTCGCCGGACGCGACGACGAGCTGACCGCCCGGCGTCAGGTCGCAGGGGATCCGATGGCGCTCCACCAGGTCCAGGACGTGCCGGACGGCGGAGACCGACCAGCGGTGGGCGGCCCGCGCCACGTCGTCGCCGTAGCGACGGCGGGCGACCGTCAGAGCCGGGCCGATACGCGGCCCCAGCAGGCCCGTCCCCCGGCCGCTCGCGCCGGCCGCCACCTGGTCGGCCTCGATCACGACGACCCGGCGGTCCGGGTCGAGTTCCAGCAGTTCCACCGCCGTGGACAGTCCGGTCAGGCCGGCGCCGACGATGGCGACGTCACAGCGGTGCGGGCCGTGCAGGCGGGGGCGCGGGCCGGTGGAGCCGGCGCCGGCCCAGTGCGGTCCGAGACCGTTCGCCGGGCCGTCCGGCCGCCCGCTCACCATGCGATCCCCAGGACCCGGAGGGGGTTGAACCGGCGGGTCCCGGTGATCGCCTGGGCGATCGCGTGGGCGTCCAAGGCCATGTCGGGCAGCTGCCCCGGCGGCAGCCGGAACCCCTGGAAGTACAGTCCCGGCGCGTGCGGGGCGCACCTGCCGCCGTGCACGGCCGGCCGTCCGCCGGGCCGTTCCAGCACGCCGAGGTGCCCGACCAGCCCGTCGATGCCGGGCCGCTGGCCGGTCGCGGCGATGACGACGTCCGGCTTGATGCCGGCGCCTCCCTCGAGCATCACGGCCTTCCTGTCGAACCCGGCGACGCCCGGGACGATCTCGATCGACCCCTCCCGGACGGCGGGGATCAGGCCGCGGTCGATCGCGCCGTAGGCGTGCCCGATCCGGGCCGTGCCCGCCAGCGTCCCCTCGGTGGGCGGGGCCAGGCCGTACGGCGTGAGGTCCCCCCAGTGCCACCGGTGCATCAGCAGACTGCCCCGGTTGACCAGCCAGTCCGGCAGCGGCCCGTGTTTGATGGCCTGGCTCAGCAGCGACGTGACCGGGCTGAGCTTGAACAGCACCGGGGTGTTCCGGATCGACATGCGGACCCGGGAGGCGCCGGCCCGCATCACCGCCACCGCGATGTCGATCCCCGTCGGCCCGCAGCCGACCACCAGGACGTCCTTGCCGACGTAGGGCCCGGGCACCCGGTAGTCCCGGGCGTGCAGGAATTCGCCCTCGAACTCGTCCAGGCCGGGCCAGTCCGGCACGTACGGCGTGCGGTGCAGGCCGGTGGCGACCACGACGTTCCCGGTCGTCAGGTCGCCGCCGGAGGTGCGCACCACCCACCGGCCGTCCTCGCGGTCGATCCGCCGCGCCTCGGTCCCGAAGCGGATGTCCGGGTCGAGGTCCCGGACGTACGCCTTGATGTAGGCGAGGAAGTCGTCCCGCATCGGCCAGGGGCCGTACTCGGCCGACAGCTTCCTGCCCGGCAGGTGGCTGAGCCGCCGCCAGGAGTTCATCCGCATCGAGGGGTAGTAGCTGTGCCAGGTGGAGCAGGGGACCTCGCCCCGGTCGAGCAGGAGGGGGTCGAGTCCCGCCTCCTTCAGCGTCCAGGCGACCGCGAGACCTCCCGGCCCCGCGCCGATGATGAGAGGGCGTTCCAGGCTCTGAGACATCGCGTTCCTCACCGTTCCGGTCAAATCCGCGTGGGGACGGCGAGCTTCGCGTCGTCCCGCCCGAAGACGCGCCTGTCGAACTCCGCGAACTGCGGGATCACCGCGGGTTCGAACGGCACGCTGAAGGACTTGAGGAAGTTGCCGAAGAGCGCGCGGTCACCGCACAGGTGGATCGGCACCACCAGCAGGGCCCACTCGAAGCCGGCGACCGCGGCCCACACCCCCACCACCACGGCCTGGGTCACCATGCTGTGCATCGTGTTGTAGAGCACGTAGTAGACCTTGGAGATGGGGCGGCCGCGGGCGCGCCTGAAGGCGATCGCCCCCGGGATGTAGCCGATCACGTCGATGTAGGCGAACAGCGCCACGGCCGGCAGCCATCGCACCTCGCGGATGTGCCAGAGGAACAGCACCGAGCACACGACGAGGGCGACGGCGTACTCCGCGCGGAGCAGCCGGTAGGTGACCAGGCTCTGGAAACGGTTCGCGTGGTCCATGCCATCCTCCCGGGGCCTAGGCCGATTCGACGGCCGCGCGCTGACGTTCGAGCCGGGCGCGTACGGCCACGGCGATCGCGGGCTCGCCGACGACGGTCGCCTCTCCCAGCAGCCGGTGCACGATGGTGGCGATCGCCTCCTTGAGCACCTTGGCCGCGATCGGCTCCAGCACTCCGGCCAGGCTCGGGATGCCGAAGTCGAACGTGGCCTCGAAGGTGATCACGGAGCCCGTCGCGGCGGGCTCGACCCGCCACGTCCCGCGGAACACGTCGAAGTCGCCGGCGGTCTGCTCGAAGACGATGCGGCGTGCGCCGCGCTGGATGTAGTCGGCCTCCGACCAGCGCAACGGGCCGTTGCGGAACAGGATGTCCCACTCGCTGACCAGCGTCTCGCCGTCGTTGTCCCGCACGACGACCGAGCGGACCTCGTCCACGAAGTCGGGATATCGCTCGAACTCGGTGATCCGCTGGAACGCGAAGTCCGCGTCCACGGGCGAGTTCAGGGTGAGTTCGACACTACGCATCCGCATGCACCTCGTACTCGGGGTTCTGCTCGGCGACCAGCGCGACCGCCCGCTCGAACCGTTCCAGAAGGAAGGCGATCTCTGATTCGCCCAGCGTCGCGGGCGGCGTGAGCCGGACGACGTGGTCGGAGCTCAGGGACACGTTCGCCACGACGTCGTGGGCGACCAGTGCCATGAAGAGTTCGATCGCCGTCGCGGGGTCGGCGAACTCGATCCCGATGAGCAGGCCGAGGCCGCGCACCTCGTGCCGCTGGTGGACCAGGCCCGCCGCCGTGATCCGCCGCAGTTCGGGGGTGAGCCGCTCACCGAGCCGGGCGGCCCGCCCGACCAGGTCGTCCTCGCGGATCGCCCGGATCGCGCCGCACACGGCGGCCATGGCGATCGGAGCCGCGGAGAAGGTGGAGGTGTGCAGGACCGGATCCCGGTCGAGGACCGCGAAGGTCTCCTCGGTGGCGATGGTCGCGGCGACCGGCATGACGCCGCCGCCGAGCGCCTTGCCGGACAGCAGGATGTCCGGGCGCACCCCTTCCAGGTCGACGCCCCACCACGCCCCCAGCCGGCCGAGGCCCGTCTGCACCTCGTCGGCGACCAGCAGCGCGCCGTACTCGGAGCACACCGCGCGCACGTCGCCGAGGTAGCCCTCCGGCGGGATCACCACGCCGCCCTCGCCCTGGACGGGTTCGACGATGACGCAGCACTCGCCCGGGTGCTGCCGCAGGACGGCGGTGAGCGCCTGCACGTCGCCGAACGGCACGTGCGACACCCCCGGCAGCAGCGGGTGGAACGGCTCCCTGAAGGCGTCTTTCGCGGTCACCGACAGCGCGCCCAGCGTCTTGCCGTGGTAGCCGCCGGTCATCGCCACGAGGTGACGCCGCCCGTTGAGCCTCGCGATCTTGATGGCGGCCTCGACCGCCTCGGCCCCCGAGCCGGAGAAGTGCACCCGGGTCAGGCCGGGAGGGGTCACGGAGGTCAGGAGCTCGGCGGCGCGGGCGGCCACCGGGTCGAGGAAGATCCTCGTCCCGACGGGGTGCCTGTGCAGCTGCCGCTCGACCTCGGCCACCACGATCGGGTGGCGGGCGCCGCTGATGAGCACGCCGTACCCGCCGACGTTGAGCAGGCGCCGGCCGTCGCTGGTGGTGAGCCACGCGCCCGACGACTCCACCTCCACCTGCCCGCCCAGCACCTCGGCCAGGCGGGCACGGCCGGAGCTCATCGTGCGCCGGTACAGAGCCGACACCTGTTCGTCGCTCATCCCGGCGTCGTACGTCACAAGGTTCTCGAGCATCGGCAGGTCCTCACGAGACGCGCAGGACGTCGCCCTGGAAGTACGCGGCCAGGTGCCGGCGCGTACCGGAGCGCGAGGGCGGATGGAAGGTGACGCAGTGGGCGGCCGCGGCGAGGTAGGCGACCTCCGGCGAGGAGATGAACGCCATCCCGCCCAGCGCCTCGACGGCCCGCTTCTCGGCGTCCAGGATCGCCTCCTGCGCGCCGTACCGGGCGATCATCGCCTTGGCGAGGGCGGCGTTGTCGCTCTCCCGCGCCATGAGCTGCGCGGCGATCCTCTCCAGCAGGAGCGTGGCCGTCTCCAGCCGCACGCCGAGCTCGGCCGCGAGGTCGGCGCCGAGCTTCCCGCTCGCCAGCGCCCGCTCGGCCAGCGCGCTGACCATGCCGAGATAGCAGGAGGTGATGAGCATCTCGAACCACATGAAGCCGACGGTCTGCAGCTCGTCCAGCTCGCCCTGCTCACCGACCTCGGTGGGGACGAGGAGGCGGTTGTCGACGTACACGTCGGTCAGCCGCACCTCGTCGCTTTCCGCGCCGGCCAGCACGTCGCTCCCCCAGAACGGATGCACCGACAGCCCCGGCGTCTCCTTGGGGACGAGCATCAGCATGACCTCGGACCCGCCGTCCTCGCCGGGCACCGCGATGCTCGCCGAGAGCAGGTCCATGGAGCGCGACATGCTGCAGGGCCGCTTGGACCCGTTGACGACGACCCCGTCCTCCTTGCGTACGCCGGTGACGGTGGGCGACAGGATGCCCTGGCCGGGGTTGCCTTCGGCGAACGCCGAGGACACCAGCAGGTTCTGGGTGGCGATGCCCTCCAGCAGCGCCCACTCGACTCCGCTGGAGCGCAGGCTCTCCGCGAGGGCGAAGATGGTCGCCACCGAGAAGTGGTGCATCGTCGAGGCCACCGACAGAGAGGGGGCCGCCGCGCCGATCGCACGGGTGACCTGGATCGCCTCCATCGGCGTGACGCCGCGCCCCTCGTACGCCTTGGGGATCACCAGCCCCGGCCCGCCGCTCGCCTTGAACAGCTCGAGCGCGGGGTTGCCCGGCTTCTCCAGCTCGAGCAGCGGAACGGCCGCCAGCTTGGCCAGCAGGCCCGGCAGGTGCCGCTCACAGACCGCGCGTGCTTCATCCATCGTTCGCATGGAGCCGCCCCTCCTCAGGCCGCTGACCCGGATTCGCCGGTGACGATCGAGATGCCCTGCAGGTGCGTGGCCCGGAGGGCGGGATAGTTGGCCTCGCCGAAGGCGCCGCCGGTCAGCCCGGTGCCGCCGTGCGACGGCAGGGGCGCGGTGAACGCGATGTGCGAGTCGTTGACCTTGAGCAGGCCGCCTCCGGCGGTCTCCGCCACATACCTGCCGATCACGGATTCGTCCCTGGCCCACAGCGAGTTGCGCAGGCCGTACCGGTTGGAGTTGACGAACCCGATGAAGGCGTCAAGCAGGATCTCGTCGTCCGCCGGCTCGGGCACGACGACGGGCAGCAGCGGGAAGAACGTCTCCTCCCGCACGGCCTTGAGGTCGCGCGCGCCGCCCAGGCCGTCGATCCGGAGCACCGTCGGCTGCAGGAAGAACCCGGAGGCGTCCGGAGTGCCGTCGATCTGCATGCCCTGCCCGCCGGTGACGACGGTGGCACCGGCCTCGACCGCCTCCGCGAGGAACTCGTCGAACCGGTCGTGGCGCAGCACCGGCGACAGCAGCACGCCGTCCTCTTCGGGGTAGCCGGGCCGCAGCGCCTCCGCCCTGGCCGCCACCCGGCTGATCAGCTCGTCGGCCACCTCCGGGTGGACCAGCGCCTGGTTCGGGACCATGCAGAGCTGCCCGGACCCGTAGAAGCTCTCCGTCAGCGCGGCCGCGGCCGCGTCCAGGTCGGCGTCCTTCCAGATCAGGACGACGTCGTTGCCGGCCAGTTCGAGGATCGGCTTCTTGCCCATCTCGACGCAGCGGCGCTCGATTTTCAGCCCGGTGGGGGTGTCGCCGAAGTACATGATGTCGTTGACGTGCGGGCTGGCGATCCAGGTGTCGAGCATGCGCCCCGGGCTGCCGCAGACGATGTTGAGCGTGCCGGGCGGGGCGCCGAGCTCCTCCAGGGTCGGGACGATCATCGTACGCAGGACGTGGGAGACGGCGAAGGGCGCCGCCCGGGGCGCGCGGACGACGACGGCGTTGCCCCCCGCGATGCTCACGGCGCCGAGCAGCGCGCTGACCAGCGGCGCGTTCGCGGGCGGGCTGACGCACACCACGCCGTCGGCCTGGCGCCTCACGATGTTGCGGCGGCCGTCGACCGTGAACTCCTGCCACAACTGGCCGCGCAGGAACTCGACGGTCTCCGCCCTGGTCAGCTCCAGCATCCCGGACAGCTCCCAGCGCGCCAGCTCCACCGGGTGGCCTTCCAGGGTCAGCATGTGGATGAGCTCGTCGCGCCTGTCCAGCAGGACGCGCCGGATCAGCCCGGTCCAGGCGTCGAGGCGCGTGGACAACGGCGCCGACCGCCAGATCTTCGTGGCCTCCGCCGCCGCGGCCAGCGCGTCCTCGATGGTCTCGTCCTCCGCCAGCGCGACGCGGCCGGCGATCACGCCCGGCGGCGCCTCGTCGAGGGACATCACGCCGGATTCCAGCCTGCGTTTCAGCGTCAGGCTGGCGAACGAGTCATCCAGAACCGCGCGCGGCCGAAGGCTGTACACCCATTTGCCGCTCTCGACGTCCTTACCTCGAACAAAGCTGCCCAACGAAGGCACTCGTTGGGTTTCGGTGATGTTCGCCGCCACCACGACCCCGCAATCCGCGTTCCAGGCGTTTCTGACAGCCGGTGGCGCGTTTTCGAGGCGCACCGCCGAGGACATGCTTCGCAAGTATTGGAGCCGGCCCTGACACAGCCCTGACATGACCGGGGGCGCGGCGTCGACCCGACGTCAGAGGAGGTCCCTAGGGTCGGGACCGACGAACTCCGAACCGTTGGGAGCAGGCATGAAGGCGCCCGACTCGCCCCGGTTGCAGAGCCGGGACGACATCCTGTCCGGCCTCGAACGGCACGCGGACAACCCGAGCGCGTTCCTCGCCCTCAACCGCGGCAACGAGTACTTCGCCTGGCCAGGGATCGACGGTTTCGTGTGCTACCGGCCGCACGGACGCAGGTGGCTGCAGTTCGGCGGGCCGTTCACCGGCGCCGCGACCAGGAAGGAGCTGCAAACCAGGTTCATCGAGCACGCCCACGCCGGCGGCCGCCGTGTCATCGGCGTGCAGCTTCAGCGCGCGGACGCGGAACTGTTCGCCGAGCTGGGATTCACCGTGAATCAGGTCGGTGCGTCCTATGCCGTGGAGCTGGCGGATTTCAACCTGCGCGGAAAACGGTTCCTCAAACTGCGCAACAAGATATCCCGCGCGTTGCGCGCCGGCCTCGAGACAGCGGTCGTGGACGCCACCCGATACGCCGAAGACGTCGCCGAGATCGACGCACGCTGGCTGCGCGACAAGGGCCGGCACACCAAGGAGCTGACATTCCTGATCGGCGAGATCGGCGGGGAGTGGCAGCCGCTGCGCAAGCTGTTCCTCGGGACGATCGGCGGCAGGCCCGTCGCGTACGTCTCCTTCGCCCCCGTGTACGGCTCGCGCCCCGGCTGGCTGCACGACCTGAGCCGCCGCCTGCCCGACTGCCCGCCCGGCGTCATGGAGGCGATCAACTTCCACGCCGTCGAACACTTCCGCGCCCTGGGCACGCCCTGGCTGCACTTCGGCTTCACGCCCTTCACCGGCCTGGACGAGGAGCACGAGCTGCCGACGGCCAGCGGAGCGGGCGCGCGGATCATCCGGCTCATTGCGGACCACGGCGATCGTGTCTACCCGGCGAAGAGCCAGCTGGAGTACAAGCTCAAGTGGGGTCCGTCGGCGATTTTGCCCGAGTATTTCGCCTTCGACGGCGGACTGTCGCCGCGGTCCCTGTGGGCCCTGGTGCGAGCGACGAACATCCTGTGACGACGAACATCCTGTGACCGGGAGGGATCCCGGCGACGCGGGACAGGGAAGGGTACTCGAAGCGGCCCAACGAGGACCGGGGCGACCCGGTCGGGTGAAAGCCCACGCAGGTTCGAATCCTGCCCCTTCCGCTCCGTGATGACGCGAGCCCGGGCGTGGTGATCGTCCCGCCCGTCCTACCGCGGCTCGGCGTCCCGCCCGGGCCCGAGCCCGGGCGCAGGCACCGGGCCCGTCTGCGCGATGAGCCGGCAGAGCTGGGTGCGGCTGGACACGGAGAACTTCCGGAAGATCCGCCGTAAGTGGAAGTTCACGGTGTGCGGTGAGAGCCCGAGCTCGTTGGCGACCTGCCGGTTGGTCATGCCGCGCGACACGAGAGTCGCGACCTCGCTTTCCCGGGCGGTGAGCGTCGGCGGGCAGGCGGGCCTGGCCGCCGACGCGGCCTGCCGGGCCGGGCGGACCCGGGGCGGCACCGACGATCTCTTCGGCTCCTGCGACGTGGCGAGAGCGGCGCCGGTTCCGGGACGGGCGCCGGCGTCGAGGTCCAGCGGCAGCGGGAGCGACCGGCCGTCGCCCCGGTACACGGCCCGCGCGTGCTCTTCGGCGACCGCGAGCAGCTGGACCTCGCGGTTGTCGCCGGCCAGCCGTTCGATCGCGCACAGCGCCCGCTCGGCCAGCGCGGCGTCCCCCGCCCGGAGCGCGACGGCCACCAGCCAGGCCGGCCGGGTGACGTCCTCGGCGAAGCACGCCGACTCGGTCGCGAGGAGATGCCACCGGTCCCGGATCTCCTCGGCGCCCGCACGCGGTCCCTCCTCCGCGGCCACCAGGGAGATCTCGGCGAAGGCCGCCCGCGCCCTGGTGTCGGCCGGAGTGTGCTGCCCGTTCCGGGCGTGGAACAGCTTGAGGCACGCGGCCGCCTCGTCGCGGTTCCCGAGACGGAGATGGGTCACGGCCGCCACCGAGAGCGCGAGCTCGACCCCGATTATCGATCCCCGGCGCTGGGCGACCTCCAGCGTCTCGGCGACGGACGCCAGCGCCTTCTCGAACGCGCCGGCCTGCAGGTGCAGGGACGACCGCAGGGCTTCCACCACGGGCTCGAAGGCCAGCAGCCCGGAGTCGTGGACACATGCCTCGACCTTGCCGACCAGCCTGTGCGCCTGCCCGCGGAGATGCATGTCGGTGAGCTTCTTGGCCAGGAGGACGAGGGCGTAAAGGTGCCATTGGCCGCAATCGTGCCGGGACTGCTGGAGCGCGTGCTGGTTCAGCCTGAGCCCCTGGAAGAGCCGGCCCGAGTGCCAGAGCCGGTCCGACTCGATACAGAGGTGGACGACTTTGGGGGGTCCGGGAACGGCGAGGAGTCTCTCGTCGACGTCCGCCTTCCAGCGGTCGGGATCGGGGCCGACCACGGACTGCAGGAGCATCCTGAACGCCGCGATGCTCGTGTAGGCGGGCTGTGACCTGTCCAGATCGGCCAGAACGGCCTCGATCAGGCCGAGCGCGTTGACGAATTCCCCCCGGACGAAGCTGATGTTCGCCTGGTTGAGCCGCTCGACGGCCTCGCAGTCGACCAGGTCCTCGTAACCGGAGGCGATCAGATACAGGACGTCGCTGATATACGAGGGGGCGGCCGCGGCGAAATCCAGCGGATTTCCGCCCGTGCCCGCCATCTGCGTCTCCTTCATATCCATCTTCCCTCGTCGGCTGCTTGTCCGGTGCGGTGCGGATTGCGCGGGAATCGGGCCGGGGAGGCGGCGTGCGCGGTCACGCGGAGAGGCCGAACGGATCTAGACCGCCGGACCGTCCACACCCGGTGACGACCGGAAGTCGGGACCCGCCCGGGTCCGGCCGTTTCCGCGCCACGACCCGGATCGGCGTCTCGGGGAGCCTTTCCCCCGATCGGATTCGGACCCGCCCACATCGCGCAGACGGCACGCGAGATCCCGCCATTCGGCGGCGCACCTGTCGGCCACGGCGGCCAGGACGAAGGCGGTGTGCGGGGGCAGGCCGTCGATGACGCCGGCCCATTCGCGGGGCCGTAGGACCCGCGAGAAGAACCACCGGATGGTGCTACGCCCCGACTCCGTGAACCGGAGCGACGGATCCTTGCTCAACCGCCGCAGCACTCCGTCGATGGACGGCTCGGGGATGTGCGGCTCGGGAATGGACGGCTCGGTCACCTGGGCGGCGACCTCGCCGGAGGCGGCCCGGTCTTCCTGTCCGGCCGTCTTCCCGGCGTCCGGTGCGGTGTCCTTCTCCTGCAGCATGCGTCTGCGCACTTCGCGCACGGTGTTGGGAGAGACCCCGGCCGCGCGGGCGAGTTGCCGAAGCGAGGCGCCGGGATTCTTCTCCACCAGTTCCTGCACGTGCTTACGCCCGGCGCTGCCGTTCACCGGCCGCATACGGCCGTCCCTGCCCATGCGTTTCCCGGGCTCCTGGCCCGGAGGTATCGTCCGGTCCCGGATGTTCTTGACCGTCGCCGCGCTCAGTCCCGTGGTCGCCGCCACCCAGCGGTCCGACCGGCCCGGGAAGTAACGCAGGATCTCGACCGCCGCGGCCGCTCTGTCGGCGTACGAGAGCGGCAGACCGTGTGCGGTGTTGGCCCGCACCGCGAGAGCGAACGCCTCACGCTCGTCCCCGGTGAACAGCACGGCGTGGATCGTCGTTTCGCCACGCCGCCTCGCGGCCGCGACGCGGTGCATCCCGTCGATGATCCGCATGGACGGGTGATGGACGATGATCGGCGGGAGGGCGACCCGTAGCTCTGCCAGCACACGGGTGTGCTCGACGTTCTCACCCTCGAGACGCAGCGACCTCGGCGGCAGCAGCGAGCCGATCGACAGCACCCGCGACCTCGCAAGTGAGGGCGGGACCGGAAAATCGCTCCACCGGCCCTCGGCGGCACAATAACCATCCGGATCCGAACCGTTCCCACGATTTTCTTCCATGCGTCATCACCCGTATGCAGAATGTGAGTCCAGTCCTCCCCGGCTTTTATCCGGCGGCGGACGAGTGCGACGTGGCCGGCCGGGCGGCACACCGTCCGGTGACCCGGCGGATACCGGCCGTATTCCATTTGCTCCCGACCGTTTCAGGAAAACCCACAGATCGGCGCACGCAACTCCGGACGACACCCGCGGTGGCGATGAGGACCGGAGTCGCGCCCCGGAGAGTCGCTCACGTCACGCCTGCACATAATCCTGTCAACGGACCGCCGTGTGATCTCGGCACCCTCCGGCAGTGCACAACGAGCCTCCCGATGGTTTCATTGGCCGGTTTCATTCCTCGACCGACGCATGCTAAGCACGCCCCGGCGGCGGAGGCAATGTGTAAGCAGAGGAATCGGCGCCGACCAGATCAGTGTTTTCGCTGTGGACCGATCCGAATTCGGGCTCGTGCGCAATCCGAGTGGTGATTGTGCGGCGGATGCGACTTGTGCGACACAATCCGGTGCGTCCGCGGAAGGAGCAGCGCGTCATGACACCGCTCCCACAGAACGGGCCGGAGGGCCGGGAACCGGCGCCACGCCCGGCAACGGGCGTCGCTCGCCTGACTGCGGACAGATATTGCCTGCTCATACCGCTCGACGGGTCGCCTGATCAGCGCCCGCCCGGCAGGCGCCGCCGAGCGGAGACGGCCGGGTGAGCCCGCGGCCCGGACGGTTTCCGCCCCACCGCGTCACCGCCCGGACGGCCCTGTCAGTGATCGGTACGGCGAGAGACTTCACTGGATGAGCGTGCCGAATAAAACGATTCGACGACGCCGCGCAGGGCCGGTCAGAATGAACGCCGGACGCGCCTGCCACAGAAATGTATTTCGACGTTAACCCGGAGCCGCGCAAAGTGTCAAGTTCGGCTGTGAACAGCACCACGGCGCCGAGGGGTCCCGGGCTGTCACCGACCGCAGTCCGGCTTGCACGCCCCGCAATTGGAATTCGCCGGCATCAGCCTGGCACGTTCCACCATCACCATCCGGAAAAAGTGTGCGAGTGCACAGCCGTACAGTTGCACACCGGCGACAGGTCTGAGCACGTACGGGCGGCCGTACCGTCCCGGGACGGTACGGCCGGCCTTGACGGGCCGGCGGGGCCGCGAATACGTTGACGATATTGCTATAGAGCGATCAGCCATTAGCACCTGCTTCGTCAAGTCACGCTCATCCTCGCCGTTCACCGCCCGAGTCTTTCGGGACCTCTCACCCTTCGTGCGCACGCACAGGATAGGGACGGGCGCGGTACGCGAAAGCCCGCACAAGCGTTGGCTTTCCCGCGCTTGTACTTGAAAAGGCAATCACCGCTGAGATCGCCGAAGGCGTCGGCTCGATCGCCGACGCCCCTCCGGGACCCGCACTCGACGACGGGGGAACCCAAACCATGAGCAGATCGCGGGAAGGCTCCGTGAGAACCGACTTCGGCACGGGCATCCGGAAGGGCGGGCCGCCGGGCGTCCTCCCCCGGCCGGCGGGTGAGACTCGGCGGCGTCCGAGCCGGGCCGGCGACGACTCCCCGGGGAAGGCGCTCACGACGCCGTCGTGGACCTATCCCATGACGCTGGAACAGGAGTCGATATGGCTCGACGGCCGGCACGGCGACGGGCCGTCCCACCACCTCGAATCCTTCGCTCTGGAGCTACGCGGGCACGTCGACCGGCAGGCCGCCGCCTCGGCGGTCGCCCGGATCGTGGCCCGTCACGAGGCACTGCGAAGCCGGTTCGTCCTGGACGGAGACCAACTGCTCCAGGTCGTCCTGCCCGCGCGGAACGTGCCGGAGATGGCCCACCACACGTGCTCCCCCGAGCAGGCCGCGGTGAAGCTGCGGGAACTCGCCCGGCGGCCGATCGACCTGGCCGCGAGCCCCATGCGCGCCACCCTCCTGGAGATGTCGCCCGAGGCGATGATCCTCTGTGTCCAGTTCCACCGCGTCGTGGCCGACGACTGGGCCATGCGCACCTTCATGCGGGAGTTCGCCGAGCACTACCGCGCCTGCGTCGAACACCGTCCCCTACGGTCGGCGCCGCCTTCCATGCAGCCCGGTCCGTACGCCATCCGGCAACGCTCGACGCCACGCGACCCGGCGGCGCTGACCTACTGGCTCGACAACCTGCGCGGCCTGTCTCCCGACACGGCGACCACGATTCCCCCGACCCTGGCACCGGGAGCACCGCCCCACTGCGACCGGGTGGCGTTCGCGCTCGACGCCGCACTCGCCGAGAACCTCCGCGCCGCCTGCCGCAGGCTCCACACCACGCCCCTGGTTCTGCTCGCCGCGACGACGGCCCTTCTCCTGCACGCCGCCGGCGGCGCACGCGACGTCATCGTGGGCACTCCGGTGTCCTACCGGGGCGCCGCCGACCGCGATCAGATGATCGCCCCGCTCACCAGGCTCCTGCCGCTCCGGCTGCGGCTCGCCCCCGGCCAGTCGTACGCGGACCTCGTCAGGCAGACCAAGCGGAAGGTCCACGAGGCCCTCGTCCACCGGAACGTGACCCAGCACGACCTCGTCCGGCTCATCCGCAGGTCGCGGTCCGGCGCCATGCGACTGTGCCGCACTCTGATCGTGGTCGACGAGCCCGGGCGGCCACGCATCGACCTCCCGGGCGCGACCGCCCGGCGGCTCCGCGTGGGGCCGGGGCTGCCCTGGGCCGACCTCAGTTTCACGTTCGTCGTCGACGACGGCGAACACCTCGGCTTCCTGGACTACGCGGCCCACCTGTTCTCCGCCACGACCGCGCGGCACCTCGCCGAGACGTTCCGCACACTGCTGACGTCGTCCCTCGGCGACCTCCACGGCGGTGGCCGCCAACCGGTGGATCCGGCGAGAGCGGACACCTGACCGCGCGGCCATCGCGTCTTCGACCTTTACGTCCCCCGTACGCCGGGTGCGGTTTGCTGCGCGTGTCAGAAGTCGAACAGTTCCCCGGCGGCCGACCGCTTCTCACAGTCGTTGCCGAAGGTACGCCGGAACTGGAAGTACTTCCCGTCCCAGATGCCGCTGGCGGTGACCGTGACAGGTGCGTAGATCATCGTGCAGGGCTCGGTTCCGTTCACCCGCAGGGCGCCCGGGTCGCGGCCCGACCGGTTCAGCCAGGCGCACGCCTTCTCCGGGGCGGGGTGTGAGCCGCCCACCGGAGCGCAGTTCAGGAAGGCCGACCGCGTCGCGGGTTCCGGCTGCTCGCCGTCCGCGATGGTCAGGATCACCGCCCGCACCCGGGAGGCCGGCGACCGGGCGGCCCGCAGGGCGATCTCGGGTGGCGGCGGAGCCGGCAGGGTGGCCCTCCGCGCCGGCGCCGCACCCGCCCTCGCGGGCGTCACGGGCCCGAGCGGCCCGGATCGGGCGATACTTCCGCCGTCGCCGGCCGCGCCGGGATGGGCCCAGGCCTGGGCAGAGGGGCCGGCGGCCAGCGCCGCACCGGCCAGGAGAACAAGCAGCGGTTTCATGCGATCCCCCCGTTTCCGCTGGTGACCAGCGTTCTCAGGGGAGCCCCCGAGGGCAAGCGCCCACTCCGGACCGCAACGAAATCTGACGTACCACAGACCACATCGGTTCCGCTGGATTCATAACGAGCTGGGCAAGAAGGGATGCCACAACCGTGTGGATCTGGAAAAATCACCCCTTACTATCCATATCTCCACAACGAGAGGTCCCACGGTGACCAGGAAGCTGACACTCGCCGCCGGTGGCGTCGCCGCCGCGAGTGCGGTCGCCGTGCTGTGGAGTCAGGGACCCGCCGTTCCCGCGACCGCCGCGTCGAGCGTCACCACGACGACGGTCTCCGCCGCGGCGGGCATCGGCAAGAACGGGGTCAGCGCCTTCCCCCTCGCCCCCCGTCAGGCCGACGAGCAACGGGTGGCGGCGTACTGGAGCCCGGAGCGGCTCAAGCAGGCGAGCAGCTACGTGCCGAGCACGAAGCCGTCGCCCTCGACCAAGAGCACGCCCTCCCTGGTGGAGGTGGGCCCGGGGGACGCGACACCGCGCGCGGTCGCGCCGCGCGCCGCGGCGCCCCCTCCCGCTGCCTCCCCTCCGATGGTGGGCAAGGTCTTCTTCAAGGTCGGCGACAAGGAGTACTGGTGCTCCGCCTCCGCGGTGCACTCCGCCCGCCGCAACCTCGTCGCCACCGCCGGGCACTGCGCGTACGCGCTGGCCCAGGACAAGACGGTGGACAACTGGGTCTTCATCCCCGGCTACCACGACGGCGTCGCCCCCTCCGGCATCTTCGTCGGCCACACGCTCTACATGCACGAGGACTTCGCCGGCCAGGGCGACTTCGACCGCGACTACGCCTTCGTGACCGTGCACCGGGGCTTCACCTGGCAGCCGTACGTGGAGAACGGCAGGCTCAAGTACCGGTCGGTCGACGTGGGCCGCCTGGAGGACAAGGTGGGCGCCTTCCATTTCGCCTCCGGCAAGCCGACCGGACAACCGACCTCCGTCTTCGGCTACCCGGCCGGGGCCCACCCCGACGGCAGCCGCCCGTACACCGGCCAGACGGTGAAGTCCTGCGACGGCACCACCGAGAAGAAGTTCGTCAGCGCGCCAACATGGCAGCTCGAACACGGGGTGCGGCTGCCGGGCTGCCCGTTCACCGCCGGCGCGAGCGGCGGCCCGTGGGTGATCGGCTACGACGCCGCCAAGCGGACCGGTTACCTCACCGGAATCACCAGCCTGACCTGGAACCTCAGCGGCGGCGGACGCCTCGACGCCGTCTCCACGCCGTACTTCAACCAGCTGACGCGACGGGTGTACACCCAGGCGAGCAAGCAGAGCACGGGCTGACTCTCCGGGCCTCGACAGGCTCCTGTGTGATTCACGTCACACCCCGCCATCCGATCCGGCTGCGGACAGTGCGTGATTTGACACGGAAGGCATCCGAGTGGACCTGCACTGATGTCACGGCATGATCTCGACCCTGACAAGTCCTGTTAGGAGTCACAGAAAAGTCACGGACACCACACCCCAAAAACCACGTAAAAATCGAATAAAGGCGAGAGGTACTGTCTTTACTAGCCCTTTACACACGGGTGGGACGCATGTGGCGTACCACGACAGCACCTGGAGTTCTATGAGCACCCGAGTCAACCGTCTGATCGTCCCCATCGGGGGTGTGGCCGCGGCCGGCCTCATCGGGGCCACCATCGCGGTCCCGGCGCAGGCGGCCGGTGACACGGCCTCCGACCCCCTGGCCGCGAGCGGCATCGCCGCGAAGAACGTCATCGCCTACTGGCTCAACCAGAAGGCCTCCAACCTGGTCCGCGCCACCCCGTACGGGTACGAGAGCCGGGTCAGCGCCAAGCACGTCTCGACCGGCGGGCCGTCCGCCGACAGCAAGCCCGGCACCGTCTCGCCCACCGGCGGCGGCAAGTCGGGCGGCTCCCTGAAGAACGTGAACCTGCCGCGCACCACCGGCAAGGTCTTCTTCCGCGGCGGCGACGGCAGGCCGCACTGGTGCAGCGCGACCTCCGTCCAGTCGAAGTACGGCAACCTGGTCGCCACGGCCGGGCACTGCGTATACGACACCAAGACGAACAAGGCCACCCTGGACCGCTGGGTCTTCATCCCCGGCTACTACCAGGGCAAGGCGCCGTGGGGCATCTACGTCGGCAAGACGGCCTACACGCACTACGACTTCGACGTCTACGAGGACGGCGACCGCGACTACGCCTTCGTGACCGTCTACAACGGCATCAAGGCGGGGCGCGGCGGCGACCTGCGCAACATCGCCGAGTGGAACTGGAAGCAGGTCGACAGGAAGACCTACCTCAAGTACGACCGCTTCATCCGCAAGAGCCAGGGCGGCAAGTACTACGTCGTCAAGTTCACCGACGTCGGCCGGCTCGAGAACAACGTCGGCGGCCAGGGCCTGGCCTACAACCAGAAGGTCGGCAGCTCGGTCTACGTGTTCGGCTACCCGAGCGGGTCGCACCCGGACGGCAACCACGCCTTCACCGGCCAGACCCTCAAGTGGTCGTACGGCAAGACCTTCGCCGCCAAGGCCCCCGCGGTCAAGGGCGAGGAGCTCGTGGGCGTCAAGTCGTCCTTCACCGGTGAGGGCTCCTCGGGCTCGTCGTGGCTGCTGAGGTACAGCAGCGCCAAGCGGCTCGGCTACCTCAACGGCGTCACCAGCGGCGTCTCCGACACCGACGGCAACAAGCGGATCGACACCAGCGTCTCTCCGTACTTCGACGGCGAGACCTACGGCGTCTACAAGGCCGCCGCCAACAACTGGTCCGGCTCGATCGCCTGAGTCGCGCGGACGCCCGGCGCCGCCCCCCGGGTGGCATGCTGAGCGGACGGCGATCACGAGGAGATCAGCGATGACCCACCCTTCCGGAACGCAGCCCGCCCCCCGGCGAACCCCCCTCGACGCGGAGGAGAGGGTGCGAAGCGAGGTCAACTTCTCGCAGCTCGTCGCCGAACACCTCGTGGCGAAGGGCCGGTTCAGGATCACCGCCGACAGCCCGGAGATGGTGGATCTGTGGCAGACGGTCGCCCGCAGGGTGGGTGAGATGCTGCAGCGGCCGGTGGTCAGCTACGCCAACGGCAGGGACATCGTCATCACGTTCGCCCAGCGGACTCCGAACCTCACGACCCAGTCCTGAGGCACCCCCCAGGAAGTGCCCCGCCGCGCCGCGGCGGGGCACTTCGGCGTTCCGGGGACGACGACGAGCGTCCGCGTTGTTTTCCCGACTTGATCCCCATCGCTGTATGTTCCTTCGCAGCCCGTTCACGTGTGGGGCGCGGGAGACGTCACACAGCAAGGAGATCCGTTGAAGCGCATCCTCCCCCCGCTGTGGGGTGCGGCGGCGACGGCCGCGTTGCTCGTCACCGGGACGGCGGTGCCCGCTCACGGCTACGAGATCACCGTGACGACGCCCCTCGCTTCCGGCGCGAAGGTGGCTTCGGTGCTCGCCTACTGGCTGAGGGACGGCGGTCGCCCGCTCACCGGCGCGACTCCCGCGTCCGCGCCGACCGGGATCGAGGCCACCCCTGTCACGGCCGACGGCGCCGCTCCCAGCGGCGTCCGGGGCGTGGTGCCCGCCGCCGCCGGGGTCAAGCGGGCCACCGGCCCCTCGAAGAACGTCAACCTGCCGAGGACGACGGGCAAGGTCTTCTTCGTCGGCTCGGACGGCCGCCCCCACTGGTGCGCGGGCACGTCCGTACAGTCCGACCACCGCAATCTCGTGGCGACGGCCGGGCACTGCGTGTACGCCGCACGGTCCGCGGCGGGCTCCACCGCCACACCCCACCGAAACTGGATCTTCATTCCGGGCTTCGCCGGCGGCGGCGCACCGTGGGGCGTCTACGCCGGCGACCAGGCCTTCGCCCACAGTGACTTCACCAGGTACGGCGACCTGGACCGCGACTACGCGTTCGTCAGCGTCCACGCCGGCGTGCTGCCCAAGCGCGTCGCGCTGCGGAACGCCGCGCAGTACGCCGGGTTCTCCGGCGGCCCCAAATACCGGACCGCGACCGGCTACACCGGCGTCCGGCTGCTCCCCGCGGGGCGTCTCGGCGACAAGGTCGGCGGGCAGGGCCTCGCCTACAACCTGCCGGTCGACCGGCCGCTCGCGATCTTCGGCTACCCCCTGCGGGCCTCCGCGCGTCCCGCGGACGGGCTCATCCGGGCGTACCGCAGGCCCTTCCTGGCCCAGGACCTGTCGAGGAGCGCGAACGAACTGGTCGCCGTGCGCTCGGCCTTCGCCGCCGCATCCGGGTCGCCGTGGCTGGCCGCCTACCGCGGCGTACGCGGCCTGGGGTACCTGAACGGCCTGACCATCGGGCTCTCCGGCGCGGGCACCGGCCTGTCGCCGTACTTCGACGGGGAGCTGTTCCAGGTCTACAACGCGGCCCGGCGCGCCGGCTGAGGGGGCCGGCCCCGGCGTGGCGGCCCTCAGACGCCGACCGCCTCCTTGGCCGCGGTCTGCCTGCTCGTGCTCTCCCTGTTCCCCGCGCGGCCCCGGCCGCGCTCCAGCAGCTCCGCCACCCGCGGCTCCGCGGCGTACGGCGCGAACCGGCGGCACATGTCCGCCACGTACGTCCGGGTTCGCGCCGAGTGGATGTTGTCGGCGAGGTCGAGGGCCGACGACGCCGCCTGGCACGCCTCCTCCAGCTCGCCCTCCTGGATGAGGGCCGTGGCGAGCAGCGAGAGGTTGAACATCTTGCCCCGCACGTAGCGCCCGTCCATCACCAGCGAACGCCGGGCCTGCCGTACGGCCCGCGCCCCGTCGCCGAGGTCGCGCAGGCAGTGGGCCGACTTCGCGGCCAGGTAGGCCTCGTCGAAGTAGCCGATCCAGCCGGGCTCGTTCTGCGGCGTCCGCCGGTCGAAGGCGGCCTCCGCCTCGTGCAGCGCGCCGCCGGACGCCGTGCGCTCCCCGAGCAGGGCCAGGGCGTGCGCCTCCAGCACCCGGGCCTCGGCCAGCAGCGACCCGACCCCCGAGCGCCGGGCCGCCGCCACCGCCGCCCTGGCCAGCTCCAGACCGTGCCGGGGATGCCCGATGTAGACGGCCTGGTGGCTCATCCCGGCCAGGATCTCGCCGCACAGGGCGTGGTCGCCCGCGCCGCGCGCCAGGCCGAGCGCCTGGATCAGGTAGCGCTGGGCCAGCCCGTGCTGCTCCAGGTCGTAGGCCATCCATCCCGCCAGCCGGGTCAGCTCGGCCGCCGCGGTCGCCAGCGAGCGCCCGGTGGCCTCGCCGTACGCGCCCTCGCGCAGCAGCGGCGTCACGGCGGTGTGCAGGTAGCGCACGACCGGGCCGCGGATGCTGCCGCCGCCGAACCGGTTGTCCAGCTCGCCGAACGACCGGGTGACCTCGCGAATGGCGGCCACGTCCGAAGGTCCGACGCGGCGCGGCCCGTTCGCGGAGAGCCGCTCCCCGTCGGGCGCCGCCAGCCAGCGGACGATGCCCGCCGAACCCGCTCCCAGGGCGAAAGTGGAGTCGAGCAGGAACCTGCGCCGCTCGACGTCGGCCCTCCACAGTGCTGTCACGCTTGCCACACCCTCCTCCCACGAATGGGGGAACTCCCGTCCCAGATCGAGGGGGACCGTTCCACGCGGCATGCCGATGTCCTCCCTGGACACCTGCCGCCCCAGCCGCAGCGAGAAGATCTCCGCCAGCAGGCCGGGAACCGGTTCGCGCGGGCGGCGTCCGCCGATCCAGCGCAGCACGGAACCGTGGTCGTACCGCATCCCCCGCAGCCCCCGGGCCAGGCCGAGACCGTTGAGCCGGCGGGCCAGACCCTTGCGGGACAGTCCGGCTTCGGTGAGGTGCTGCTGGAGCAGGCGGTTGGGGTCACGTCGCATCGCTCTCCAACCGGGACAGGCAATAGCCGATTTGGTTACGGAGAGCTTTCTTTATAGCACTAACCGTGAGGACCTAAAGGCATTCCCAAATGTTTACGTGCCTAGACAGGGAGAAGGCGAAGGGCCGCGCACCGCGTGATCGCGCGGCTCGCGGCCCTTCGGCGTCCGGTGGTGGCCGGAGGACTACTTGCGGATGACGCCGTCCTCCCGGGCCTGCCGCGCGACGGCGGCGATCACGGCGGGGGCGACCCGGGCGTCGAACGGCGAGGGAATGACGTAGTTCTCGGTGACGTCGTCGCCGACCACGGCCGCCAGCGCGTCCGCCGCGGCCACCTTCATGTTCTCCGTGATCGTCGTCGCGCGGACGTCGAGCGCGCCGCGGAAGACCCCGGGGAAGGCCAGCACGTTGTTGATCTGGTTGGGGTAGTCGGACCGCCCGGTGGCGACCACGCGGGCGTGCCTGCCCGCCGCCGCGGGGTCCACCTCCGGTGTGGGATTGGACAGCGCGAACACGATCGAGTCCGGCGCCATCGACGCGATGGCCCGCTCCGGAACGGTCGACCCGGACAGGCCGACGAACACGTCGGCGCCGGCGAGCGCCTGCTCGGTGGACCCGGACAGGCCGAGCTTGTTGGTGTCGCGGGCCAGCGCCCGCTTGACCGGGTTCAGGTCCTCGCGACCGGCGTGGATGACTCCCTTGGAGTCCGAGACCGCGATGTCGCCGATCCCGGCGTTCAGCAGGATCCGCGACACGGCGACGCCGGAGGCTCCGGCGCCGGCCACCACCGCGCGCAGCTCGCCGAGGGACCGCCCGGTGAGGCGGGCCGCGTTGCGCAGCGCGGCCAGGACCACGATCGCCGTGCCGTGCTGGTCGTCGTGGAAGACGGGGATGTCGAGAAGCCCCCGCAGGCGCTCCTCGACCTCGAAGCAGCGGGGGGCGCTGATGTCCTCGAGGTTGATGCCGCCGAACGACGGCGCGAGCCTGACCACGGTCTCGACGATCGCGTCCACGTCGGTGCAGTCGATGCAGATGGGCACCGCGTCGACGCCGGCGAACTGCTTGAACAGCAGGGCCTTGCCCTCCATCACGGGCATGGCGGCGGCGGGCCCGATGTCGCCGAGCCCCAGGACCGCGGTGCCGTCGGAGACCACGGCCACGACGTTGGAGACCCAGGTGTAGTCGTTGACCAGGTCGGGGTTGTCGGCGATGGCGGTGCAGACGCGGGCGACCCCGGGCGTGTACGCGAGCGACAGGTCGTCGGCGTCGCGGACCGGGACGGTGGAGCGGACCTCCAGCTTGCCACCGCGGTGCAGGGCGAAAGCGGGATCCAGGTCGAGAGATTCCAAGGAAGAAGATGTGACGGTCACAGCGACCCCAGTGTCGAAAGGACGAGTTCCTTCGGTAGACGCCGTCAAGAGAACGAGAGCCTGGCTTCGGTAGCCGCCGGAGGCCGTCGTCGTTGACGGTCGTCTCTTGAGGGGGTACGGGGGTCACCCGTTCCCTGATTGTGCCACAGGATGTGACACGCGCCCCGGCCGGATCGGGTCACATATCGTTGCACGTTCAGGTGTTCCCCCAGGCCATCGGGCATGTAATACTCGGCTTTGCCGGTGATCTCTTACGTATTTGGGCGTCCCAGTGGACTTGACGTCTTACGCCGAGCTGGCCGTACAGCTGGTCAACATGGGCGACGAACTCAAAAACCCCTTCTCCCTGCGAGCTCTCCTGGAGGAGACGGGTCGTACGGAGGCGGCCGCGCGTCTCACCCGCCGTGACATCGACGCGCTGTGCGAGCTGCGCGACGAACTCGCGGGGGTCTTCGCGTCCGCCGCCGATGGCGACGACGTGGAGGTGGTCGAGCGGCTCAACGGGCTGCTGGTCCGTCATCCCGTGCATCCGCAGATCTCCGGGCACGACGGCCAGCCCTGGCACCTGCACCTGACCGAGGGCGGCCGGGTCGCCGACGCCCTCTCGGTCGGGTCGGTCATGGGCCTGGCCAGCGTCGTGACCCGGCTCGGCGTGGACCGGCTCGGCATGTGCCAGGCGGCGCCGTGCCGCAACGCCTATCTCGACACCTCCTCCAACCGGTCGCGCCGCTACTGCTCGGAACGCTGCGCCAGCCGGGCGAACGTGGCCGCCTACCGGGCGCGCAAGCGGGGCGCCTGAGCCAGGCGCAGGACGGCCCGGCAGAAGGGCCCATGGAAGGGCCCGTGGGAGGGCTCGGTCAGGCGGCCGGCGCGGGGAAGCGCAGCGCGGGCCTGGGCCAGTAACGCAGCACGACCCTGCCCACGACGTCCTCCTCGGGCACCGCGCCGAAGTCCCAGCTGTCCCGGCGCCCCGGGGCCGACTGGTTGTCGCTCTCCAGCCACCAGCCGTCGCCCGTGAGCCGGAAGGCCCGCTTGACGATCAGCCCGTGCGGCCGCCTGGCGACCACCAGGTCTCCGGGACGGATCGGGGCGCCGCGCCGTACCAGCAGCCAGTCTCTAGGTCGCAACGCGGGCAGCATCGAATCGCCGGACACGCACACGGCGGTGAGCACATCCCCCTCCGCACAGTGATTTCGAGACGAGTAAGGTCGGTCCTGGAACAGTGCTGTCACCAGCATTCCTAAGGAAGGATTCCGATGCTCGCACGACTGCTGCGACCCCGGCACGAGGCGTCCGCCCACTGCGACCTGCCGTGCGGGGTCTACGACCCGGCGCAGGCCCGCATCGAGGCCGAGTCGGTGAAGGCGATCATTAAGAAGTACGCCGACAACGACGACCCGGTCTTCAGGACCCGCGCGCTGATCATCAAGGAACAGCGGGCCGAGCTGGTCAAGCATCACCTGTGGGTGCTGTGGACCGACTACTTCAAGCCCCCGCACCTCGAGCAGTACCCCCAGCTTCACCAGCTCTTCTGGGACGCCACGAAGCTGGCCGGCGCCGCCGGGGCCAAGGGGACCGTGGACCCCGCCCTGGCCGACGACCTCCTCGCGAAGATCGACGAGATCGCCAAGATCTTCTGGGAGACCAAGGCCGCCTGAGCCTCGGAACCTCGGGCCCCGCACGGCTTTCAGGGCCGCGCGGGGCCAGATCACCCCAAGGCCCATACAAACTCCATATTCGGTAGCACGGAATTTACGTGCAGGTACCTCCAAGGATCGCCACAATCAGCGCGTCCGCCCGGGGCGGCACCGCGCGAGTGGCGGTAAGTTGCAGTCAGCGGCACTCAGCCGGCTGAAGAGGCGAGGAGGAACGTGACCGAGGAAACCGAGACGCCTGCGGTGGATCTGACCGGGATTCGCGATGCTGTGAGTGTCCGGCTGCCCGCCGTGAGCGCCTACCTGTCCGTGCTGCGCACGGCCACCGCCGGGCTCGCCGCACGGCTCGACTTCACCCTCGACCAGATCGAGGACCTGCGCATCGCCGTCGACGAGGCGTGCGCCATGTTGCTGCGGCACGCCGTGCCCGGAACGGATCTCCTCGCGGAGTTCGAGCTCACGGGCCCGGAGATGACAGTCCGCGTCGAGGTCAACACGCTCGGGGTCAGCTCGCCCAACCGGGAGGACTTCGCCTGGATGGTGCTGACCGCGCTGGCCGACGACGTGGACGCCATCTCCGACCACGCCGACCACCTGGCGATCGTGCTGCGTAAGCGCCGGAGTACGGCGAGGCCGTCGTGATGACGGAAAGGACGAGTGCGATGACCTCCGGCGACTCGGCGGTGCCGGACCGCGTACGCGCCCGCACACTCTTCGCCGAGCTGTCGGAGCTCCCGTCGGACGACCCGAGGCGGCAGCGCATCCGCGACGAGCTGGTCGAGCTCCACCTGCCTCTGGTGGAGTACCTGGCCCGTCGCTTCCGCAACCGGGGCGAGTGGCTCGACGACCTCACGCAGGTCGCCACGATCGGGCTGATCAAGTCGATCGACCGGTTCGACCTCGCCCGCGGCGTGGAGTTCTCCACGTACGCCACTCCGACCATCGTCGGCGAGATCAAGCGGCACTTCCGCGACAAGGGCTGGGCGGTCCGCGTGCCGCGCAGGCTCCAGGAGCTGAAGCTCTCGCTCACCAAGGCGATAAGCGAGCTGTCGCAGCGGGAGAGCCGCGCGCCCACGGTCGCCGAGCTCGCCGCGCACCTCGGCATGAGCGAGGAGGAGGTCCTGGAGGGCCTGGAGTCGGCCAACGCCTACTCCACCGTGTCGCTCGACGCGCCCGACTCCGGCGACGACGACGCGCCCGCCGTGTCCGACTCGCTCGGCATCGTGGACGAGTCGCTGGAGGGTGTGGAGTACCGCGAGTCGCTCAAGCCGCTGCTCGAGCGCCTGCCTCCGCGCGAGAAGCGGATCCTGCTGCTGCGTTTCTTCGGCAACATGACGCAGTCGCAGATCGCCACCGAGCTGGGGATCTCGCAGATGCACGTGTCCCGGCTGCTCGCCCGGACGCTGGCCCAGCTCCGCGAGGGCCTCACCGCCGAGGACTGAGCGGAAACCCATCAGAGCCCGGACGATCGGACGATCGCCAGGCAGACGACCGCGACGCCGCGCTCCCCCCGGCGGCGCCCGGTCACCGATCGCACGGCTCAGGACGCGCCGGGTGCGCCGTCCTCGCCCATGAGGGCGTGTGTGGAGGTCGGTGCGAGCAGGGTGACCAGGGCGACCGCCGCCGCGGCGATGAGCGGGACGCCGAAGGCGTACTGCGCCGACTGGATGAGGCTGATCGCCACCGGAAGGGCGAATATCTGCGTCGTCACGGCCGGGCCCCGGCTCCAGCGCAGCACCAGCCACAGGCCCCGGGCCACCCAGAGCAGCAAAGCGCCGCCGAGCACGCCGAATCCGGCCACGGCGATGCTGGTGATCACGTCGGTGGGCTCGCCGATGACGGTCTCGACGCCGACGTAGCCGCCCAGGACGAGGGCGAGCAGGCCTTCTGCGGCCAGGAGAGCGGCGGCCACGGTGAGTGTGCCGGGACGGCCCACGGAACTGCTGATCACACCGCCCAACCCTACCCGCAGCGGCGTGCGCCCCACTGAGCAGGCGTCACCCGGCGCGAGCGGTAAACCGTTCGTTAACCTTCAGGCATGCGGGCACTCCTCCTCGTCAATCCCAAGGCGACCTCGACGCACCGGCGTACCCGGGACGTACTGATCCGGGCGCTCGGCGCCGCCGTCGATCTGTCGGTCGAGGAGACCGCCTACCGTGGCCACGCGACCGCGCTCGCGGCCACCGCGCACGCCAAGGGCTTCGACGCGGTGGCGGTCCTCGGCGGCGACGGCACGATCAACGAGACCGTCAACGGCCTGCTCGACGCCCATCCCGGCGGTGGCGCGACCGACCGGCCCGCTCTCATCGTCATTCCCGGCGGCAGCGCCAACGTCTTCGCCCGCGCTCTCGGGCTGCCCAACAACCCGGTCGAGGCGACCGGAGCCGTCCTGGAGGCGCTACGGGAAGGACGCCGCCGCACCATAGGTTTGGGACAGGCGATTTGGCATGACGAGGTTTCGGGCCCGGATCCGGGGGCAGGTGCGCCACCTGACCAGCAAAGGTCTAGATATTTCACATTTTGTGCTGGGCTGGGATACGACGCCGAAGTCGTCCGAGCCGTCGAGGGCCTGCGGAGCGCGGGACATCGCGCCCTGCCCGCCCTCTACGTGAACACGACGGTGCGCCACTTCTTCGTGACGGACCGTCGACGGCCGGCGATCCGGCTGACCCGTCCCGGCCGGCCGCCAGAGGATGGGATCTTCATGGCGATCGTGTCCAACACGTCGCCGTGGACGTACGCCGGCACACGTCCGATCAACCCGACGCCGTGGGCCGGTTTCGAGACGGGGCTCGACATGCTCGGGCTCCGCAAGATGAGCCTGCCGGCCGTGCTCGCGCTCGTCCGGCAGATCATCGGCGAACACCGGGGATTGCCACGCGGTAAAAACCTCGTTCAGATCCATGACGAGGCCGAGTTCACTCTCCTCGCCTCCCGCCCGGTCGCCTTCCAACTCGACGGCGACTACCTGGGAGAACACGAGTGGGTGATCTTTCGCGCTATCCCGGACGCGTTACAAGTTCTCGTCTGACCTGTTACAGGTAGTCATAGTGTGACGCATCCGACAGCCACGACGGGCAAAACCTTGTCCCAAACCTCTTGTGTGGTGTTGGTACGGCTGAAAAGCTGAACACGACGTCGGAACGTAGGACCTTTACGGAGACCACAGCCTCCGTAAGGAGCCCCGGCGATCACGCGGACACTCCCGGCCCCTCACCCAGGATCCGGGTCGGTGTTCGCAGCAATTAGTGAAAGAAATCACAAAGTTGACGAGGAGCCACGGTGGCTCCACTTTACGAAGGAGTGGAACGCATGGACTGGCGCCACCGCGCTGCCTGCCGTGACGTGGACCCCGAACTGTTCTTCCCGATCGGGAACACTGGTCCGGCGCTCATGCAGATCGAAGAGGCCAAGCAGGTATGCGGGCGATGCACGGTCGCCGAGTCCTGCCTCAAGTGGGCCCTCGAGTCGGGCCAGGACGCCGGAGTCTGGGGCGGGCTCAGCGAGGATGAGCGCCGCGCCCTCAAGCGCCGTACGGCGCGCGCCCGCGCCCGCGCCGCCGTCTGACTCCCCCGCCGCACGCGAACGCCTTCGGTGGATGCCGGCCATGGCATTCACCGAATCGCGGGGCACCTGACCCCGGCCGGGACGGCCGAGGAGCCTCCCGCCCATAGGGCCGTCTGTCCACCAAAACATCGCGTCCACTATGGCATCCCCCACAACGGTCCCGCACAGCGGGTCCCCTGTGGCGCCTCCCGCGTCCCTTGAGGAGAGACGCCGGCGAGAGATCAGCCGGACTGCATCGGGATACTGAGGCTGACCTCGGTGCCCCCGCCCTCTCTCCCCGCGACGCCCAGCCGGCCCGACAGCTCGCCGACGACCAGCGTACGGACGATCTGGAGCCCGAGGCTGCCGGTGGCCTCGAGGTCGAAGTCCTCGGGTAGCCCCCTGCCGTCGTCGGCCACCGCGAACTCCAGCCGGTCGGCGTCCCGGGAGACCACGACCTGCACGTTTCCCGAGCAGTGGGCGAACCCGTGCTCGACCGCGTTCTGCAGCAGCTCGGTGAGCACCATGGCGATGGGGGTCGCGACCGCGGCGGGCAGCACGCCGAAGCTGCCGACCCGCTTGATCGTCACCTGCGCGACCGCCACCTCCGCTGTCATCGCGATGACCCGGTCGGCGATGTCGTCGAACTCGACCATCTCCTCCGGCATCTGGGCGAGGATCTCGTGGACGATCGCGATCGAGCCGACCCGCCGTACGGCCTCGTTCAGCGCCTCCTGGCCCTCGGGGTTGTTGAGCCGCCGCGCCTGAAGCCGCAGCAGCGCGGCCACGGTCTGCAGGTTGTTCTTGACCCGGTGGTGGATCTCGCGGATCGTCGCGTCCTTGGTGAGCAGTTCCCGCTCGCGCCGACGCAGCTCGGTCACGTCGCGAATCAGCACCAGCGCCCCGATGCGGCCGCCGCCGACGATCAGTGGGATCGCCCGCAGCTGCACGACCGTGCCGCCGTTTTCCACCTCGGTCTCCCGCGGGGCCCGGCCGCTGGCGACGACCATCAGATCCTCGTTGATCGGCTCGTCGGAGTAGCACAGGTCGGCGGTCGTCTTCCCCAGGTCCGCCCCCACCAGGTCGGCGTGCAGGCCGAGCCTGCGGTAGGCCGACAGCGCGTTGGGCGAGGCGTAGGTGACCCGCCCGGCCTTGTCCAGGCGGAGCAGGCCGTCGCCCACCCGGGGCGACCTGACCAGGATCGGCTCCTCCTCCGCGAAGGGAAACCTTCCGTCGGCCACCATCTGCGCCAGGTCGGACGCGCTCTGCAGATAGGTCAGCTCCAGCCGGGACGGAGTGCGCGCCGACGACAGGTTGGTCGAGCGCTGGATGACCCCGATGATCGGGCCGTCCTTGCCCCGCCGCACCGGGATCGTCTCCTCGCGCACCGGCACGCCGCTGGACCAGTCTGGGTCGCCCTCCCTGCAGATGCGGTGCTCGCTCCAGGCCACGTCGATCAGGGGCCGCTCCCCGGCCTCGACCGACATGCCCACGACGTCGTCGTGGTAGACGGTCGGACCGGTCGTCGGCCGCATCTGGGCCACCGCCACCCACCTCGTGCCGCCCTGGTCGGGAACCCACAGGATGAGGTCCGCGAACGACAGGTCGGCGAGCAACTGCCAGTCCGAGACCAGCGAGTGGATCCAGTCGACGTCGGCGGAATCGAGCGCGGTGTGGCGCGACACGAGGTCGCTGAGAGTCGGCACGAGTGCATGATGCGCCGCCGTCCGGGTCGAAAGCGAATCGACCATCGCGACCTGGCAAGATGCACCTCATGACAGGGTCGACGGACAGAGTTCGCGCGGCCGCCGCCGAGCGTGGGGCGGCGGGCCTCGCCGGGTGTGGGGAGAGTGTGAGAACCGTCACGTTGCCGAGGTCGCCGGGCGCTCAGGGCGGCGCCGTCCCGGGCGCCCCCGAGTTGGTCGGCACACTCCCGGACACGGCCCGGTCGTTCACCCTCGGCACCGGCCGCGCCCCGGCCCGTGCTGGTGTCGCCCCGGATGTCCTGGATGTCCTAGATGTCCCGGAAATCACCGCTGACCTGCCCGGACGTGCGCTGCAGCGGACTCGGGAGCCGGCCGCCGCGGCCCGTGAACCCGGGCTGGAGATGACCGATCCGCCGGCCGCCGTGGGAGCGGTCGTGCCCGGCCCGCCCCCGCTCGCACCCGGAGTGGGAGCCCTGCGTGCGGACCGGGGCGTCCGCATGGGATGCTTCCGCCCACCATCGGTGCCTCGGTGCCGGTCCTGTCCGCGGTTGACCGCGGGGGCCGATTTGAGGTCCGATGATCTCGCGGTGGTCCGGGGTGCGCTCACCGCTGTGGCCGAGTTGACGATGTTGCCTGAGTTGGGCGAGTTGAGGGTGGACAGGTGACGGAGCACAGCGAGGACTCTCCCCGGGTTCCGAAGTACTACGACGTGAAGCGCAGTCTCCTGGAGCTCACCAAGAGCCTGCCCGCGGGCAGCGCGCTCCCGCCCGAGCGCACCCTGGCCGTACGGTTCGAGACCTCCCGGACGACGGTCCGGCAGGCGCTGTCGGAGCTGGTGGTCGAGGGGAGGCTGCTGCGCATCCAGGGCAAGGGCACCTTCGTCGCCCAGCCCAAGGTCGCCCAGGTCCTCCAGCTCACCTCGTACACGGGTGACCTGCGCACGGTCGGCCTGGAGCCGGACACCAAGATCCTCGATATCAGCTACATCACTGCCGACGAGGCGCTCGGACGGCGGCTGGCCATCAACCCCGGCGGCAGGGTCCTGCGGATCCACCGCCTGCGCCTGGCCAACGGCGAGCCGATGTCGATCGACACCACGCACCTGTCCGCCCGGCGGTTCCCGCGCCTGCGGCGCGAGCTGGAGGTGCACTCGTCGCTGTACGAGACCCTGCACAACGCCTACAACGTACGGCTGACCGACGCCGAGGAGGTCATCGAGACCGTGCTCGCCACGCCGTACGACGCGCAGGTGCTGGGGGTGGACGTCGGCCTGCCCATGCTGCTGCTGACCCGGCACGCCTTCGACGCCGACGGCAACCCCGTCGAGTACGCCCAGTCGCTCTACCGCGGCGACCGCTACAAGTTCGTCACCCGCCTCCGCCGCCCGTAAGCAGGAAGGCTCTACCCTCCCGGGCATGAGTGTTCTCATCGTGACCGGGACGGACACCGGGGTCGGCAAGACGGTGGTGACGGCGGCGCTCGCCGTGCTGGCCGGGGAGCGAGGCGCGACGGTCGCGGTGGTGAAGCCGGCCCAAACCGGGGTGGCGGCCGGGGAGCCCGGGGACCTCGACGAGGTGATCCGCCTGTCGGGGGTGTCGACGACCTTCGAGATGACGCGCTATCCCGACCCGCTCTCCCCCGCCGCGGCGGCCCGCGCCCGCGGCCTGCCGACGGTGTCGCTCACGTCGGCGGCGGCCCGGATCGAGGAGCTGGCCGAGTCGCACCGGCTGGTGCTCGTCGAGGGCGCAGGGGGCCTGCTGGTCCGCTACGACGAGGAGGGCGGCACACTCGCGGACCTGGCGCGGCGGCTGCACGCCCCCGTCCTCGTGGTGGCGCGCGCCGCGCTGGGCACGCTCAACCACACGGCGCTGACGCTCGAAGCCATGGCGGGCAGGGGCCTCGACCTGGCGGGCGTGGTGATCGGGTCCTGGCCGGCCGATCCGGGGCTCGCCGAGCGGTCGAACGTCGCCGACCTGGAGATGCTCGCCGCTCGGCCCTTGTCAGGCGCGATGCCGGAGGGCGCGGGCGCGCTCGGCCGGGAGGCGTTCACCCGCGCCGCCCGCGCCGGACTGGCTCCCGCGCTCGGCGGCATGTTCGACCCGGCCAGATTCCGCTCGACCCTCAAGCTGCCCCTGTGACGGGGAGGGCCGCGTGAAGACCGACGTCCTGGAGAGTGGGCCGCGCGCCGGAGCGCGACCTGGAGCTGCTCGCCGACCTCAAGATGCCCGTCAAGGCGCTCTCCCAGACCCTCTGAAGACCGCCGGCGGGCGCTCGGACGGCGGGCGGCTGGAATCCCACGCCCTGCGAGCGGAGTAGCCGGGGCCGCATCGGGCATCAGCGGAGGTGACCGACGTTCTCCTGAGGCTGGAGGGCATTGGCCATCCATCTGTTCCCATATGTGACCGACTGGTAGGTTTCACGGTATGGAGTCCCCCAAACACGCAGGCGACATCGCGGTCGCCGTCTCCCAGGCCTACGGCGTGGACACCATGTTCACGCTGTCCGGCGGGCACGTCTTCCCCCTGTACGACGGGGCCGTCCACCAGAACATGCGCATCATGGACGTGCGCCACGAGCAGAGCGCGGTGTTCGCGGCCGAGGCGACCGCCCGGCTGACCCGCAAGCCCGGCCTCGCCGTGCTCACCGCCGGCCCCGGCGTCACCAACGGCGTCTCGGGGGTCGCCACCGCCCACTTCAACGGCTCACCGCTCGTCGTGCTGGGCGGGCGCGCCCCGCGCTCGCGCTGGGGCTCGGGGGCCCTGCAGGAGATGGACCATCCGCCGCTGTTCGAGCCCATCACCAAGCTCGCCTTCACCGGGTCGGGCGCGGACTCCATCGGGCAGGACGTCGAGATGGCGTTCCGGACCGCCCTGGCCCCGCACCGCGGCCCGGTGTTCCTGGACTTCCACATGGACGACCTGTTCTCCCCGTCGCCCGAGTACGTCTCGGAGACGCTGACCCCGTCGCCGCTGGAGCCCGACCCCGAGTCCCTCGCCGGCATCGCGCGGCTGCTCGCCGAGGCCGAGCGCCCGATGCTCGTGCTCGGCTCGGACGTGTGGATGGAGCGCGCCGAGGAGGCGGCCCGGGACTTCGCCGAGGAGTGGCGGCTGCCCGTCGTGCCGAACGGGCAGGGCCGGGGCATCCTGCCCGCCGGGCACGACCTGCTCGTCACCCGCGCCCGGGGCGTCGCCTTCGGCCAGGCCGACCTCGTCATCGTGGTCGGCACCCCGCTCGACTTCCGGCTCGCGTACGGCTGGTTCGGCGGCAAGGAGGGCGCGCCTCTCGCCAGGGTCGTCCACATCGCCGACGCGCCCTCCCAGCTCGCCACGCACACCGGCCTGTCCGGCTCGGCCGCCGGTGACCTGTCGGTCATCTTCTGGGGCCTGTCGGCGGCCTGCGGGGCCGCCGGGGTGAACCCCAAGGCGTACGAGCCGTGGGTGAGCAGGCTGGGCGAGACCGCGGCGGCGGCGATCGCCGAGGACGCGGCCCTGCTGGAGTCGGACGCCGACCCGATCCACCCGATGCGCATCTATGGCGAGCTGAACAAGGTGCTCGCCGACGACGCGGTCGTCATCGGCGACGGCGGCGACTTCGTCTCCTACGCCGGCAAGTACGTCGAGCCGAGGCGGCCGGGCAACTGGCTCGACCCCGGCCCGTACGGTTGCCTCGGCACCGGGCTCGGCTACTCCATCGCGGCCCGGCTGGCGAGGCCGTCCTCGCAGGTCGTGCTGCTGCTCGGCGACGGCGCGGCGGGCTTTTCGCTGATGGACGTCGACACGCTGGTCCGCCACCGCCTGCCGGTCGTCATGATCTGCGGTAACAACGGCATGTGGGGCCTGGAGAAGCACCCCATGCAGATGCTGTACGGCTACGACGTGGCGGCCGAACTCCAGCCGCAGTGCCGCTACGACCAGGTGGTCACCGCGCTCGGCGGCGGCGGGGAGCTCGTCACGTCGCCGGCCGAGATCGGGCCGGCGCTGCGCCGCGCGTTCGACTCCGGCGTGCCCTACCTGGTGAACATCGCCACGGACCCGGCGATCGCCTACCCGCGCAACACCACAGGAGTGTGACCCGCGCAGGAGCCCCGCGTGGTCGCGCGGGGCTCCGCTCCTCCGGGATTCAGTTCGCCACGGGCGTGCGGGTCGTCGCCGGGCTCGGCGACGGGCTGGGCGAGGGGGACGGGCACGTCCTCTTCACGGTGAACGTGACCGTCGTGCCCTCCTTCACCAGCGTGTTCGCCGCCGGCTTCTGGCTGACGACCAGCCCCTTGCACTCCTCCGCGCCCTCGTAGGCGGCCTTCGGGATGAGACCCAGCATGTTGAGCCGCGCGTTCGCGGAGCTCTCCGGCAGGTTCTTCAGCTGCGGCACCTTGACCATGCCCTCGGTCGGGCTCGGCGAGGGCGTCGGGGAGGCGGAGCGGCTCGGCGAGGCGCTGGGAGTCGGGCTCGGCGAAGGGCTCGGCTTCCTCCTGGACGGGCTGGGCCGCGACACCGGCACCTCCTGCGTGGGCCTCGCGGAGGGCCGTGTGGCGGTTCGCGTCGGCGACGGGGTCGGCGGGTCGGTGGTGGCCACGGTCAGGGACGGTGCGGGCGACACGGGGGCCGTGGGCCCCGCCGATGCCATGTTGATGCCCAGCACGGCCAGGCCTCCGACGACGGCGAACCCCGCCACCCCGGCCGCGACGGGCATCCCCTTGCCCCTCCTGGACCGCTGCGCGGCGCGCCGGGCCGTACGCGTGCCCTGCTGCGGCGTGGCGACGGTCGTCGGCGGGACGGCCGGTGCGTCGTTCCAGGACTCGCGGGTGACCCGGTAGGTGTGGCCGGTGGCCGGGATGGGCTCCGGCCCGATCGGGTGGGGGTGGGCCTCGGTGGCCGCCCCCACGGGAGGCGGTGTGACCCCCATGCCCGTGGTGGCCGGGGCCGCGGGCAGGCCGGGCAGGCTCTGTGGGCCGTACGCCGCTCCGGCCGGGCCCTGCGGGCCGTAGGCGGGCGCCGCGTCCGCCGCGGCCCCCGGAGACAGCACCGACTGCCGGGCCGCGTGGCTCATCGCGGCGGCGGACGGCCAGCGGAGCGCCGGGTCCTTCGACATGGCCCGCTCGACGATGGCCCGGATGGCGGGCGGCACGTGCGGGGGCAGCGGCGGCGGCTCCTCCCGGATGTGCTTGAGCGCGATCGTCACCGGCGAGTCGCCGTCGAAGGGACGCTGCCCGGCCAGGCACTCGTACGCCACGACGCCCAGCGCGTAGATGTCGACGGCGGGGGTGACCGGAGCGCCCTCGGCCTGCTCCGGCGCGCAGTACGCCGCGGTGCCGAGCACCATCCCGGCGTCGGTGAGACGGGTCCCCTGGTCGGCGCGGGCGATGCCGAAGTCGGTGAGCACCAGCGTGCCGTCGGAACGCACCAGCAGGTTGCCCGGTTTGACGTCGCGGTGCACGATGCCCCGCTCGTGCACGGCCTGGAGGGCGGACGCGGCCTGCGCGATCAGCTCCATCGCGGGCTCGGCGCCGATGCGGCCGAGGCGGGTCAGCAGACGGTCGAGGGGCTCGCCGTCGACGAACCGCATGACCAGGTACGCGGTGGAGCCGTCGCCGGGGACCTCGGTGACCCCGTAGTCGTAGACGTCGACGACCCCGGGGTGGTTGACGGTCGCCATCGCCCGGGCCTCGCCCTGGAAGCGGACGGCGAATCCGGGGTCGTCGAGGCGACCGGGGAGCAGCACCTTGACGGCGACGGTGCGCGCGAGGACGGTGTCCTCGCCGCGCCATACCTCGCCCATGCCCCCGGCGCCGAGCCGGGCGTCCAAGCGGTAGCGCCCAGCCAGGGTCGTGCCTTGGGCCACCATTTGCGCCCCGTACCCCCTAAGTCACTCGACCCCCGAAGGTGTCCAACAAAGCAGGTTCGTGTCGCGGGTAGATAACGACAGGATCACGGAACCCTGTACGCGTACGGGATCCAGGCTCGGGGGTCGGAAGTCGAGCCTACCTGTGCATCACCCTAACCGCTGCCCGCCTCCGCCGCCCGGAAAGCATCGCGGAGTCCCCGCCGCCGATTAAGACGCTTCCCCGCCCCGTTTAGTTGCCTGCGTTCTCCGCGGGCACCGGGAAATCACGACCCAATAGGCTGGCCCGCATGAGTCTTGCTCCAGGTCTGCGCGCCGAGGTCCTCATCATGGTGGAGCGCGAGGACACGGCGATTCGGGTCGGCAGCGGCGACGTGCCGGTGCTGGGCACGCCGCGGCTGCTGTCGTTCGCCGAGGGGGCGACGGTCAAAGCCGTCCAGCAGCACCTGGAGCCCGGGCAGACCACGGTGGGGACCAGGGTGCTGCTCGAGCACCGGCTGCCCAGCCCCGTCGGGATGCACGTCGAGATCGGCGCGGAGCTCACGGAGGTGGACGGCAGGCGGCTCGTCTTCTCCGTCAGGGCCGTCGACAAGACCGGCGCCCTGGTCGCCACGGGCACGATCGAGCGGGTCGTCGTCGACCGGGAGCGGTTCCTGTCCCGCCTCTGAACCCCCTCGGGTCCTACTCGATGACGGCGATGAGGTCTCCCTCCTGGACGACGTCGCCCTCCTTCACCTGGAGCTTGGCGATGGTCCCGGCGTCCTCGGCGAGGACCGGGATCTCCATCTTCATCGACTCCAGGATCACGAGCGTGTCGCCCTCCTCGACGACCTCGCCCTCGCTCACAACGATCTTCCAGACGTTCGCCACCATCTCGGCGCGCACCTCGGCCACCCGGGAACTCCCCTCAACGTGAATTCAGCAGATCAGGCTTTTCTCATCCGGGAGACCAGCCCGGTGTCGTAGTCCCCGCTCACGAACTCGGGATGGTCCAGCAACTCGGCGCAGAACGGCAGGTTGTGCTTCGGGCCCTCGATCCGGAACCCGGCGACGGCCTCCCGGCCCCGCTCCAGTGCCTCCTCGCGGGTGGCGCCGGTGACACAGAGCTTGGCCATCAGCGGGTCGTAGAACGGCGTGACGGTGTTGCCCGCCGTGTATCCCGAATCGATGCGCACCCCCTCGCCGACCGGCTCCTCCCACACCCCGATCTTGCCAGGCCCGGGGAGGAACCTGCGGGGGTCCTCGGCGTAGACGCGGAACTCGATGGCGTGGCCGCTCACCCGCGGCTCGACGGAGTAGACCTCCCCGGCGGCGACGCGGATCTGGTGCTCGACGAGGTCGAGGCCGGTGACCAGCTCGGTGACGGGGTGCTCCACCTGGAGGCGGGTGTTCATCTCCAGGAAGACGAAGTCCTGGGCGTCGGCGTCGACGAGGCACTCCACCGTGCCCGCGCCGCGGTAGGCAACGGCCTCTCCGGCCCGTACCGCCGCCGCCAGCATCCGCTCGCGCAGCTCCGGGGTCACGCCCGGGGACGGGCTCTCCTCCACGACCTTCTGGTGACGCCGCTGCACCGAGCAGTCCCGTTCGCCCAGGGCGACCACGGTGCCGTCGGCGAGGCCCAGGATCTGCACCTCGACGTGCCTGGCCCGCTCGATGTAGCGCTCGAGCAGGATGGCCGGCTCGCCGCCGAAACGGGCGGCCGCCCGGCAGGCCTGCTCGAACGCCTTGGCCAGCGACGCGTCGTCGCGCGCCACGCCCATGCCGATGCCGCCGCCCCCGCCGGCCGCCTTCACCATCACCGGGTAACCGATCTCCCGGGCGGCCCGCTCGGCCTGCGCGAGGCCGGACACCGGCTCCCTGGTCCCGGCGGCGACCGGCACGCCCGCCGCCTCCATCAGGTTGCGGGCGTTGATCTTGTCGCCCATCTGCTCGATGGCCTTGGGGTCCGGGCCGATCCAGACGAGGCCGGCGTCGATCACCGCGCGGGCGAACGCCGCGTTCTCGGCGAGGAACCCGTACCCGGGATGGACCGCCCGCGCTCCCGTCGTACGGGCGGCATGGAGGACCTTGTCGATGTCGAGGTAGCTCTGGGCCGGGTTCGCGGGGCCGAGGAGCACGGCGTCGTCGGCCTCACGCGCGAACGGCAGGTCGGCGTCCGCCTCGGAGTGGACCGCGACCGCGCGCAGGCCCATGCCCCGCACCGTACGGGTGATCCGCCGGGCTATTTCGCCACGGTTGGCGACGAGAACTGAGTCGAACACGGAGCCAACTCTAGGGTGACCCGACGCTCCGTCCCTCCGACCCTTCCGACTGAACGTGGGGGCCGATTCTGTAGGGTCGCCACAACATCAGTGGCGTCGGCGCGGCGGTGAACGCGCTCCGATGCTATGTCTGCTACAAGCGCGTGACGAGCACGCGCCGCTCGACGACGCGCGCCATCGCCTCCACCACTCCGGGGTCGTAGGCCGAGCCGCCGTCGAGGCGCAGCCGCTCCAGCGCCGCCGCCGCCCGGTCCCTGTCGGTCGAGCCGCCCACGAGGTCGTCGTAGGCGTTGGCGGCCTTGATGATGCGGCTGGCCATCGGCGGGGCCTCGCCGAGCGTGTCGCACTGCCGCCGGACGATCTCCGCGACGCCGTGGAGGACGCCGGTCTTCCTGATCACCTCGGCGCCCAGCTCGGCGATCCGCCGCGCCTGCGCCGGGTCGGCGAGCACGGTCGCGCCGCCGGGGATCGGGTCGCGCAGCGAGAGCTGGCCGATGTCGTGCATGAGCGCGGCGTACTCCAGCTCCAGCAGCTGCGGCTCCGCCATGCCCAGCTCCCGGCCGATGGCGACCGACAACTGGCTGACGCGGCGCGAGTGGCCCGGCTCGACGTACCCGCCGACCTCGGTGACCCGGCTCAGCGCGCGCACGGTCTGCAGATAGGTCGCCCGGATGCCGGCGTACTTGCGGAAGGCCACCTGCGTGACGAGCAACGGCGCGGCGAACGCGGGCAGCGCGGTCATGTCCATGCTGTGCGAGGCGAGCGCGAGCAGGATGCCCGACGCCCCGACGGCGGCGCCGAGCGGCGCGGCCATCCTGATCTCGTCCCGTACGGCGACGCCGAACGCGGTCTTGACCTGGTCGGCCCGGTGCATGGCCGCGATCACCACGTCGGCCGCGAGCATGACCGTGACGAGCACCGCCATCACGCCGAGCGCGGGCCACCAGTTGCCGTTCCGGTCGCCCGTGTCCCGCGCGAGCTCCCCCAGCGGGCCGGTGAGCGGCCGGTAGGCGAAGGCGAGCAGCGACCCGGCGAGCAGCCGCCGGGCCATCGCGTCGAGACGCGGCGGCCGGCCGACCGCCAGATGCGGCAGCCCTCCCGCGATCATGCCGACCGACATCACCGCCACGACCTGCAGGGCCGAGTGGTCCGCCGGCCGTCCGCCCACGTCGAGCAGGAGGGCGTACCCGAGCGAGGCGGCGGTGGAGATCGGGGCGACCTCGCGGTTGCCGGGCATCGTGAGCCGGGCCAGCTCCCCGGCGGCGATGAGCGCGCCGAAGCCGATGGCGACCCGCGGGTCGGTCAGCCCCTGGGCCGTGGTGTGGGCGATCCCCGCCACGGTCAGCATCCCGGCGGCGCAGATGAGCAGGAGCTGGCCCGAGTCGAGCCCCACCGGCCTGGCCGTCAGCCGACGCTCCCTCACCGCTCCGACACCACCTGGATGGGCGTGGTGGGGTCGTCGTGGTCCTTGACCGTGGTCTCCACGGCGGGGTCGTCGGGCGGGACCTGCACCGGCTGGGCGAGGTGCCAGCCGTGCCGGTCGAGCGCTTTGACGAATGCGCAGACCATGTCGGGGTCGAACTGCGTGCCCGCGTTCTTGCGGAGCTCGGCCACCGCGAACTCGATCGGCTTGGCCTTGCGGTAGGACCGGTCGGAGGTCATGGAGTCGAACGCGTCGGCCACCGCGATGATCCTCGCGAACTCGGGGATCTCCGCCCCGGCCAGCCCCATCGGGTAGCCCTTCCCGTCGTGCCGTTCGTGGTGGTGCATGATCCCGGCGAACGCCTCGTCGAGGAAGTCGATGCCCCGCACGATCTCCAGTCCGCGCATCGGATGGAGCTGGATCGCGGCGTACTCCTCCTCGGTCAGGCGGCCGTCCTTCTGCAGCACCTTCGTCGGCACGCCGAGTTTGCCGACGTCGTGGAGCATCCCGGCGTACCGGATCGCGCGCATCCGCTCGGTGCCCATCCCGATCTCCTCGGCGATCATGGACGACGCCGCGGAGACCCGGGTGCAGTGCCCGCGCGTGTAGTAGTCCTTCGTCTCCACCGCCTGGCACAGCGCCGCGATGGTCGCGTCGTACGCGCGCTGCTCGGCGTGGTAGTGCCCGAGCGCCCACCGGGCCACGAACAGCGGCAGCAGCACCAGCACGGCCGAGATCGACTGCACCGTCGACCACAGGGCCGCGATCAGCAGGCCGAAGGTGGCGAAGCCGATGTAGGAGCTCAGGAACTGCACCATCGCGCGGAGCGAGACCTGGTCTCTGTTCACCTCAGACGCCAGGCGCAGGATGACCGCCGTCAGCGCGAAGTTGACCGCCACGAAGACCCCCGTGGCCGCGGCGTACGGCACGAGCACGCCCGGGAAGTCGGCCGGTGCGGGCAGCCCGACCCGGCCTCCCGCGCTCTCGTAGGCCCACCCCGCGGCGTATCCGCACAGGGCGTACTGCGCGCCGTTGAACAGCCGCTTCACCATCGGCAGGCCGGGGCGTACGCTTACGACCGCGGCCAGCCCGACCAGGGCCGCGCCCTCCGGGCCGACGAGCACCACGGCGGCCAGCGCGGCGGAGAAGCTCACCGACACCGCGACGTGCGGCACGTTGAGCAGCGTCGGCACCGACTCGCAGAGCAGGAAGAGCAGCGCCAGGACGAGGAGCGCCGACCAGTCCTCCGGCGCGAGCCCACGATGCACGAGGAGACCTCGCGTGATCACGAGTCCGGCGGTTCCGACGAGTGCGACGAAGTAGACCCTGGCGGGCCACGGCAGTTCCCGCATTACGCCACCTTGAATGCGGATCGGACCCGTGAGCCGGCCCTGCCGGACCGGCCCACGGGCAGTGACTACGTCCAGGAGATCCCCGGGGTGCCGGCCGCGAGACCGGCCAAAGCGACCACCGGAGTGAGCAGCGCCAGCGCCACTATCAGCCTGACGACGGTCTTCCCTAGCATTGCGCCGCCTCCACGTCGATGTCGGATTCAGGCTACAGAAGGGCCGACGGCCGGTCCGGGATGTCGCGACCATCGCAGCCAAACCGTAACCAAGCCATCACACCGCGTGCAATTGCACCGGTTTGTCAGCGCCTTTTCATGGCGTGCCTTCTCCCGGCGCGAGGCGGGCAGTCAGCCGTCGTACGGCCAGGGTGACCGCCACGTCCCCTCCCGATAGGCGGCGGTCAGGGCCTCCCCGACGTACGAGCGGGTCCGGACCGTGCCGTTCGTCGTCGCGACGCAGGAGTTCACCTCCTCGGCGCTGCCCACCCACAGCGCCGAGCCGTCGGCGTACGCGAAGCGAACCAGGTAGTTCGTCATGGGCCCGCCCATGTCCGTGCAGTCCATCGAGGGTTCACCAGAGGTCACCGGCAGGTACGCGAGGTCGCGCGCCATCACCGCCACCTGGTCCGTCAGCGTGCGCGACCCGGCCAGCCGTTCGCCGCCCGGATCCGTGTTGCTCCCGGGGTAGGCGCAGATCAGCGCCCGGACCGGCGAGCCGGGCACCAGCGACTCGCCGGCGCCGTCCACATCCGCGGCGGCCGGCACCCAGCCGCCGACGCCCTCTCCGCCCCAGCGCCGCGGGCACGCGTCCGGCACCGCTTTCGGCCCGGTCGAGCACCCGGCCGGTACGGCTGTCGCGCACACGGCGAGGGCGACGACGAGGGCGGTCGAACGCAGACGCATCACACCGCTGAGACGTCCGCCCCGGTCGTCGGGTTCACAGGTCAGACAAGCGCTTGGCGGGCCCACTCGACGGTGGCCTTGAGACCGGTGGGCAGGTCGTGCCGGGGGCGCCAGCCGAGGGCCTCGAACGCGGGAGCGGGGTCGACGGCCATCGCGGGGAGATCGCCCATGCGCGGCGGCTCGAAGCGCGGCTGGTCGGGTGCTCCGGCCGCCGCGGCGACCAGGGTGTGCAGCTCACGGTCGGTGGTCTGCACGCCGGTGCCCAGGTTGAAGCGGCGGCCGTCGCCGTGCGGCCCGCAGGCGCGGGCGAAACCGTCCACCACGTCCTCGACGAAGACGTAGTCGCGCGTCTGGGAGCCGTCGCCGTAGACGACCGTGGGCTTCCGCGCCAGCAGGGCGTCGGTGAAGATGGCGACCACCCCGGCCTCACCCTCGGGCGACTGGCGCGGCCCGTAGACGTTCGACAGCACGAGCGTGGTGTATTCGAGCCCGTACAGCGCCCGGTAGGTGGCGAGGTACAGCTCGCCGCCGAGCTTGGAGGCGGCGTACGGCGAGCGGGGATCGGTAGGGGCTTCTCCCGGGACCGGGATCACGGCCGGCCTGCCGTAGACGGCGACGGAGGACGCGTAGACGACCTTGCGGGCCCCGGCGCGGCGGGCGGCCTCCAGCACGTTGACCGTGCCCTCGACGTTGATCCTGGTGTCGGTCAGCGGGTCGGCGACGCTCCTGCGCACGCTGATCTGCGCGGCGAGGTGACAGACGACCTCCGGCCTCCAGCGCTCGGCGAACTCCGCGAGCGCGGGGTCGCGCACGTCCATGGCGTGCAGGGGGGCGTCGGGGTTGCGCACGTGCCCGGACGACAGGTCGTCCACCACCGCGACCTCGTGGCCGTCCGCCAACAGCCGATCGACGAGGGTGGATCCGATGAACCCCGCCCCGCCCGTGACAAGTGCCCGCATGTCCCCGCCCTTCCCGGCCTGTACGGAAGATCCTAACGAGCCATTGCCCCGGCGCGGCCCGGTCACGCCTTCCGTGGGCCGCGGGCTATTCCACCATCTCGGCGCGTACCTGCTCGATCCTGCTGAGCACCTTGGCGCGCAGGTCCCGCGGCACGGGGTCGCACCCGCAGTGCTTGGCCACGATCCGCTTGACGGCCTCCTCAAGGCCGTACTCCTCCAGGCAGGGGCCGCACTCGTCGAGGTGCTGCCTGATCTCGGCGATGCGGTCGTTGTCCAGCTCGCCGTCCAGGTAGGTGTACACCCGGTCGAGCACCTCGCTACACGGGGTGTCGTGGTGTTTCCCGCAGCTCATCGCTCCTCCTCGCCAAGCGTCCCGCCGAGACCCGCGCCGCGGGAGTCCGGCCGCACGAGACCGCGTTCGCGCGCGTAGTCCTCGAGCTGGTTGCGCAGCTGCCGGCGGCCCCGGTGGAGGCGCGACATCACGGTCCCGATGGGCGTGCCCATGATCTCGGCGATCTCCTTGTACGGGAAGCCCTCCACGTCCGCCAGATAGACGGCGATGCGGAACTCCTCGGGGAGCGCGGCGAGAGCGTCCTTCACGTCGCTGTCGGGAAGGTGTTCGAGCGCCTCGATCTCGGCCGACTTCAGCCCGCTCGACGTGTGCGACTCCGCGCGCGCGAGCTGCCAGTCCTCGATCTCCTCGGTGCCCGCCTGCTTGGGCTCCCGCTGCTTCTTCCGGTAGCTGTTGATGAAGGTGTTGGTGAGGATGCGGTAGAGCCAGGCCTTGAGGTTCGTCCCCTCCTGGAACTGGTGGAAGGAGGCGAACGCCTTGGCGAAGGTCTCTTGGAGGAGATCCTCCGCATCCGCTGCGTTTCGGGTCATCCGGAGTGCGGCCGAATAGAGCTGGTCGAGAAACGGCATCACGTCGCGCTCGAACCGCTCGCTGCGCTGCTCCAGAGTCTCCTCGGCTGTCTTGGAGACCGGACCCACCCCCTTAAGGACACCGTACCCAGCCGAGGATACCGGCCCGGTGAGGTCCAGCCCGTCGAGGCCTTCTGGCAGCACCAACGTCTTCATGCCCAACTGCAACAGGGCGGGCGTAGAGTCTGTTCCCGGTGCAGATTGAGGTGACGAACGACCCGGTGCGGGGAAAAAAGTAAGCACCGGCTTGGTAGCCCGGAAACCGAGTTTCGCTGTCTCACCCCCATACGTGGGGCAGCCAGAGTCCAGGAGCCGCTCGTGCTGCCTATACCGGCCAACGAACTCAACGGCTCGGGCACACTCGGGCCGTACTGGACCTTTTATCACGCGGTCGTCGCCGAGCAGCTGCGCCAGTGGCTGCCCGACCGGCCCTCCCTCCTGCTGGACCTGTCCGGCGGGCGGGGGCGGTGGCCGGTCCAGGCGGCGCGCGCCGGTCACCGGGTGATCGAGGTCATGGACTTCCGCAGACCCGCCGAACCGTGGTTGCGCGACGCCTCCGACCGCATACAGAAGGTGCGCGCCGACGACCTCGGCTTCCTGCCCGAGGGCTGCGTGGACGGCGTGGTCGCCGAGGAGCGCGTGCTGTCGGTCGAGATCATGGCGGAGTCCGTAATCGAGGACGTGGCCCGGGTGCTGCGGCCCGGCGGGCGCGCGCTGCTGTGCGTCGACTCGCTGGTCCTCGGGATGGCGATCCTGGCCGAGCAGAACTACTGGGCGCATCTGTGCCAGACGGGCGAGGTCATGCTCATCCCGTGGCCCGACGGCAGCATCACCCGCTGCTTCACCAGCCAGCAGATACGCGAGCTGATCACCGGCGCCGGCCTGGAGGTGGAGTGGGTGCGCCCGCGCACGGTGCTGTCCCCCTCCACCGTCGACCACGTGCTGAGCACGGAGAGCAAGTCGCTGTCCTGGCTGGTCCGCACCGAACTCGAGACCGAGGCCGACGACGACGACACGGTCGGCATCCACCTGGTGGCCAGCGCGCGCAAGCCCTTGTGACCGCTCTCCCGGTGTTCGGGGACGGCGGACTCAGCGGCGGCGCTCGGTCCGCGACTGGCACTGCACGCAGCGGGCCGCCTCGGGGCGTGCCTCCAGCCTGCCCTCGGGAACGAGGGCGCCGCAGTCGACGCACCGGCCGTAACCGCCGTCGTCCAGCCGCCGCAGCGCGGCCAGCACGGCCGTACGCTGCCGGGACGCGGCGTCGAGCATGGCCCGGGTCCGGTCGGCGTCGGTGAGGTCGGCTCCCGCGTCGGCGAGGGACCTGTCGTGCGCGGCGACCGGATCCCCACGCAGCACGCTGATCGACCGGTCGAGTTCGGCGAGCATGCCTTCCAGGCGCATACGCACGGTCGCGACGTCCACGGATCCGCACCTCCGGGAGTGGGGGAGTCACCCGCCCAGGAGCCCCCGGTCTCCTGGTCGGTCAGCGGCCGATCACCTCACGTGCGGCCGCTTTCCCGAACGGATGCCCACTTCGCGCGCCGCTTACACCCCTTGGAGATCCCCGTACGTGCTCATTGCGCGGAGGGCAGCCCGATGAGGTGCGTCGCGCCGAGGAAGAAGGCCGCCCTGACGCGGTCGTCGCCCAGCAGATCGCGGACCGCCGCCGCCGACGTTCCCGCCTCGCCGTAGCCCACCTTCAGGAACGACGGGTCGGGCGCCTTGGTCGCGCCGACGCCCTTCAGCAGGATCTCGGTGGCGGCGCTCGACTGGGACACCAGGCCCCACAGCCGTGTGTAGACGTCGAGGGCCAGCAGATCGACGAAGCCCTCGGAGACGATCTGCCCGTGCCGGATCCTGCCCGCCGTGGCGGTGAAGCCGGGGTGTGCGAGCCGGTGCATCAGCTCATGGGCGAGGGTCCTGATCACCCGCCAGCGCCAGTCGGCCTTCGTGCCCCAGGTGGCGCTGGGAAAGATCGGCTGCACGGAGATCTTGCCCTCGCCCCCGCTGTGCGCCGCGGTCAGCTTGATCATGGCGCCGACCCGCCTGCTCAGGGACTCGTCGGACTCCAGACGCTCGCGCAGCATCTGGCGCAGCGTCTCCTGGTCGCCGCCACGGGTGCCGTCGTAGTTCGCCTTGGCGAGCAGCGCTCCCCGCTCTTTGTCCCAGCCGACCGCCTGGGCCCTGTTCGTCATCCAGTTGAGCCGCTGGGCGGGCCCTGCGGGCAGTTCCCACGTGCTCTGCAGGCGCTCGGAGTAGCGGAATCCGTCGAAGTACGGCCCGTCCTCCCAGGCGTCCGCGTACGGCCCGAGAACGCGGGCGACGTACTTCTGGAGATAGTCGGCGATGCGCTTGAGATGGTCGAGCGACTCCGGCTCGGAGGGCGTGTTCCTGGGCCGCACCCAGTGGAGGAGCTGCTCGTCCACCACCTTCGCCAGCACGTCGATCAGCTCCTTGAGCACGTCCTTGCGCAGCGGCCCGACCTGCTGCCTGCCGTCCCGGTCCTGGCCCGGGGGGTTGTAGATCGAGGTCAGCTTCGCGGTCTCGCCCTGGTCCGGCGGGGCGAGGTTCCTGACGACCATCGCCGACACCCATCCACTGGCCCGGAGCACCTCCCGTTCGAACGCGTCGTCCTGGGCGCCGGGCATCGCCGTGCGCTGGGTCGCCCGGTTCATCAGACGGGCCACCGCCGCCGTGTGGTCGAAACCGGCGGGGAGGGCGTCCTTGTTCTTGCCGTACAGGTAGAGGGCGTGGGCCAGCCACAGCTTGTCCTCGCCCTCGTACTGCGCGATGTGCGACCAGACGTCGAATTCGAGCCCGGTGAACAGCGTGTAGACGCGGTTGAAGTACTCCGGGTACTTGTCCGCGGTGAGGGCACGCAGCGCCTTGTAGTCGGCCGTCACCTTGACCGTTGCGAAGGTCACCGTCCTCGGCTCGGCCGGTGGGCCCGTGAGGTCGTTCGTCAGGGACATGTAACGCTCCTGGTGACTGGGAGTGGCGAGTTACGTACATGTCGTGCAAAGCGCCACCGGAGCGTACGTCCGGCCATGTCCCCGATCAACAAGTTGTCCGCGATAGGACGAACGCGCGGTTTTCTCGGATTCCGCGGCCTGTCAGAGGAGCCGCGGCACGTCGTCTCCTTCGAGGGGCTCGATGAGCTCGGGGCCGTTGTGGCGGACGCTGTTCACGGCGTCCGACACCGCGTACGCCTCCAGCCGGTCCGGCCCGGCCGGGACGAGCAGGCCGGTGGGGTCGGTCACCCGCGGGTCGAGCCACTCCGCCCAGCGCTCGCGCTCGACCATCATCGGCATCCGGTCGTGGATGCGGCCCAGCTTGTCCGCCGCCGTGGTGGTGATCACCGTGCAGGTGCACAGCCACTTCAGCGGGTCGTCGTCCGGGCGGGTGGGGTCCTTCCAGAACTCGTACAGGCCGGCCATCGCGAGCACGCCGCCGTCGGCGGGGTGGATGAAGAACGGCTGCTTCTTCTTGCCTTCGAGCGGCATCCACTCGTAGTAGCCGTCCGCCGGGATCAGGCAGCGCCGGGACTTCAGCGCCCTGCGGTAGGACGGCTTCTCCGCCACCGTCTCCACCCTGGCGTTGATCATCCGCGAGCCCACCGACGGGTCCTTGGCCCAGCTCGGCACGAGCCCCCACCGGACCACCCGGAGCTGCCTGACGGGCTCGTCGCCCCGGCTCTCCCCGTCGTCGTCCTTGGGCACGCGGCACATGACCGCGTAGACGTTCTTCGTGGGCGCGACGTTGTAGTCGGGCCGCAGCTCCTGGTCGGGCACACCGTCCAGCTCGACCTGGAACTCCTCCAGCAACTCCTGCTTCTTGCGCGCCGACGCGTACCTCCCGCACATGCCACCAAGACTGCCACTTACGGGGGCCGTACGCGTTCTCCGAGACGGCCCGGGCGCGCACGCGCACACTAAGCTTGCGGACATGGCCTCTCCGCAGTCCGCGTCCGGCGGCGCCGAGCCGCACGCCGTCCACCAGAACGCCGCCGCACCGCTCTGGCCCGCCCCGGTGGCCGCCGAGCCGGTCCGTGCGACGGTCCGCCTGCCCGGCTCCAAGTCGGTGACCAACCGCGCGCTGCTGCTCGCCGCGCTGGCCGACGCCCCCGGCACCGTACGGCTCGCGCTGCGCAGCCGCGACGCCGACCTGATGGCGGCGGCGCTGCGCTCGCTCGGCGCCGAGATGACGCCGTCCAACGAGAGCGCCGACAGCGTGGACTGGTCGGTGATCCCTCATCCCGTGCGCGGCGGGGCGTCGGTCGACGTCGGGCTCGCCGGGACCGTGATGCGCTTCGTGCCCCCGGTCGCCGCGCTGGCCGACGGGCCGGTCTTCTTCGACGGCGACGCGCACGCGCGCAAGCGGCCGATGGGCCCGATCCTGGGCGCGCTGCGGGCGCTCGGCGCGTCGGTGGACAACGACGCGCTGCCGTTCACGATCCGCGGTCCGATCCCGGGCGGCGAGGTCACCCTCGACGCCTCGGTCTCCTCGCAGATGGTCTCCGGCCTGCTGCTGGCCGCCGCGCGCTTCGAGAAAGGCGTGACCGTACGGCACAGCGGCCCGCCCGTCCCGTCGATGCCGCACATCGAGATGACGGTGCAGATGCTGCGCCAGGCGGGGGTCGAGGTGGACGACTCCGAGCGCGACGTGTGGCGGGTGCAGCCCGGCCCGATCCGGGCCAGGGACGTCACGGTCGAGCCCGACCTGTCCAACGCCGCGCCCTTCCTGGCCGCGGCCCTGGTCACCGGGGGTTCGGTCGTCGTCCCGGACTGGCCGGAGGAGACGACGCAGGGCGGCGACGCGCTTCGCGGGCTGCTCGCCGAGATGGGCGCGCGGGTCGAGCGGGTGCCGGAGGGCCTGCGGGTGACCGGCGAAGGCAGGGTGCGCGGCATCGACGCCGACCTGCACGACGTCAGCGAGCTCACTCCCACGATCGCCGCGCTGGCCGCGCTGGCCGACGGGCCGTCCCGCATCCGGGGCGTGGCGCACATCCGGGGGCACGAGACCGACCGGATCACCGCCCTCGCCACGGAGATCAACCGGCTGGGCGGCGACGCCCGGGAGACCGACGACGGCCTGGAGATCCACCCCCGGCCGCTGACCGGCGGCGTCTTCCACTCGTACGCCGACCACCGCATGGCCACGGCGGGCGCGGTCATCGGCCTGGTCGTGCCGGGCGTCGAGGTAGAGGACATCGCCACGACCGGCAAGACGCTGCCCGAGTTCCCCCGCATGTGGACCGCGATGCTGGGCAGCGGGGATCACCCGGGGTCGGTGCACTCCGAAGGGCGCGGGCACTGAGAAAGCGGCAGTACGACGAGGACGACGTCAGGGTCAGGCCGGGCAAGGGCTCACGGCCCCGGACGCGGATCCGGCCTGCCCACAGCGAGGCGGTCGAGGGTTTCGTGGTGGCCGTCGACCGCGGGCGTTACACCTGTCTGGTGGGCGAGGGCGTCCCCCGCTCCGCCACGCCCAAGAAGCGGAGGGGCGAGCGGACGCTCGTCGTGGCGATGAAGGCCCGCGAGCTCGGCCGCAAGGGCATCGTCGTGGGCGACCGCGTGGCGCTGGTGGGTGACGTCACCGGGCAGCCCGACACGCTGGCGCGCATCGTCCGCGTGGAGGAGCGCACCTCGATGCTGCGCCGCAGCGCCGACGACGTCGACGACATCGAGCGTCCCATCGTCGCCAACGCCGACCAGCTGGTCATCGTCACCGCGCTCGCCGACCCCCCGCCGCGCCCCCGGATGATCGACCGGATGCTCGTCGCGGCCTACGACGCCGACGTCGAGCCGCTGCTGTGCCTCACCAAGGCCGACCTGGCGCCCGCCGCCGACCTCGTGGCGCTGTACGAACCCCTCGGCGTGCCGTACGTCGTCGTCCGCAAGGGCGGCCCGCTCGACGACCTGGGCGAAGCGCTCGAGGACCGGATCAGCGTGCTCGTCGGCCACTCGGGGGTCGGCAAGTCGACCCTGGTGAACGCGCTGGTCCCGCACGCCCGCCGGGCCGTGTCCCACGTGAACGCCGTCACCGGGCGCGGCAGGCACACCTCCACCTCCGCGGTCGCCCTCGAACTGCCGGAGGGCGGCTGGATCATCGACACCCCCGGCGTACGCAGCTTCGGGCTCGCGCACATCTCGGTGGAGACCGTGCTCGCCGCCTTCCCCGACCTGGTGGACGCCACGGCCGGCTGCCCCAAGGGCTGCACCCACCTCGGCGACGAGTGCGCCCTCGACCGCTACGTCGCGGAGGGGCACGCCGATCCCACGCGGCTGGAGTCCCTGCGGCGACTGCTCGCCAGCCGCGAGGGCTCCGCCGACGAGGACTGAAGTCCGCCGATCCGGGCGTCGCTCAGGCGGCGGTGAAGCAGTCCCGGCGACCGGGACGTCAGAACACGCCGCCACCGCCGAGAGCCAGTGTCACGGCGAGCACTCCGAGCAGGCTCCCCATGGCGATCCGCTGGGCCCGCAGCCACGCCGGCCGCTGCGCCAGAAAACCCGCGACGCTTCCGGCGGCCAGCACGATCGACAGGTTCACCGTCGAGGCCACCGCGATCTGGAAGAGGCCGAGAACGACACCCTGGACCAGCACGTGTCCCGCGCCGAGATCGACGAACTGCGGAATGACGGAGATATACAGAATGGCTATCTTTGGATTGAGCAGGTTCGTCATCAGTCCCATGGTGAACAGCCGGAGCGGTGAATCGTCCGGCACCTCCCGCACGGTGAAGACCGACGCACCGCCCGGCCTGATCGTCTTCCAGGCGAGCCACATCAGGTAACCCGCCCCGGCCAGCCGGATCGCGGCGAGGACCTCCGGTACGGCGGCGAACAGCACGGCCAACCCGAGATTCGCCGCCGTCAGGTAGGCGAGGAATCCCGCGACGACTCCGCTCAACGAGATGATTCCGGCCCGGCGTCCCTGGCTGATGCTGCGGGAGACCAGATACATCATGTTCGGGCCCGGGGACAGCACCATTCCGAGCGCCACGGACACGACGCCCAGGACCGCGTGAGGTTCGACCATCGATGTCGCTTTCTCTTGGCAGGTCATTCACACCGGTCCGGACGGCTTTATCAGGCTAATCCTCCTCGCGTTATCAGGGCAATAATTCATATTGTTCTCGGAGCAATGTCGTGTTTGAATGCGTCACCGTGGCACGGAGAGGAGGCGGCGGTGGAGAGCTACCGGGAGCTGGCGGACGAGGTGGCCGCCGACATCACGGCCGGGCGGCTCAGGCCGGGAGACCGGCTGCCTCCGCAGCGGGACTTCGCCCGCCGGCGCGGCATCGCCGGCTCCACCGCGGCGCGCGTCTACGCGGAGCTGACCCGCCGCGGCCTCACGGTCGGCGAGGTCGGCCGCGGCACCTTCGTACGCGCCTCCGCCCGGCGCCCGGGGACCGCCCTGGCCGAACCGAGCGGCAGCAGGGTGGACCTCGAACTCAACTATCCCGTCATCCCCGAGCAGGCCCGTCTGCTCGGGGACGGCATCAGGCGACTGCTGCGCCCGGACGTGCTGGAGGCCTCCATGCGGCCGGTGGGCGCGGCGGGCACCCCCGTCGCCCGCGAGGTCGTCGCGGACCTGCTCGCCCGCCCGGGCTGGCGCCCGGACCCGGCACGGGTGCTCTTCGCGGGCAACGGACGCCAGGCGATCGCGGCCGTCGTCGCCGCGCTGGTCCCGCCGGGCACGCGGCTGGGCGTCGAGGAGCTCACCTACCCCGTCGTGAAGACGATCGCCACCCGGCTCGGGGTCACCCTCGTCCCCCTGCCGGTCGACGACGCGGGCCTGGTTCCCGAGGCCGTGGAGACCGCCGCGCGCGGGGCTCCGCTCAGAGCCGTCTATCTCCAGCCGACGCTGCACAACCCGTTGTCGGCCAGCATGCCGGTGGAGCGCCGCGCCGCGCTCGCGGCCGTGCTCACACGGCTGGACGTGCCCGCGATCGAGGACGGCATCTGGTCGTTCCTCCGGGACGACCTGCCCCCGCTCGCCGCCGTGGCGCCCGAGCGCACGATCCTCGTCGACAGCCTGTCCAAGCGGCTCGCGCCCGGGCTGACCGTCGGGTTCGCGGTCGTACCCGAGGCCGCGACCTCCGGCGTGACCGCGGCGCTGCACTCGATGGGCGCGGCGCCGCCGCGCTTCGCGCTGGAGGCGGCGGTCCGGCTGGCCGGTGACGGCGTGGTGGGAGCGCTCAGCCGGGGCAAGCGGCGGGACGCCGAGGCCCGGCAGGAGATCGCGGCGCGTCACCTGGCCGAGTTCGCCGTCCGCGCCGACCCGCGGTCCTACTACTGCTGGTGGGAGCTCCCGCCGCCGTGGCGGGCCGACACGTTCGTGGCCGCCGCGGCGCGGCACGGCATCGCCGTCACTCCGGCGGCCGCCTTCGCCGTCGGCGACCACCGCACGCCGAACGCCGTCCGCCTCGGCCTCGCCTCACCGCCCGCGCACACGCTGGAAAGCGCCCTCGCCACCCTCGCCGCGCTCGCGCGCTCCTCCCCGGACGACGTCCTCGCCGAGTGACGCCTCAGCTCCGGCGGTTGGTGCGCAGGGTCCAGGAGACGGTCATCTCCGAGACGACGACGTCGTCGGCGTCGCGGATCTCGACGCCGACCTCGAACTCGGGCCGCTCCCCCGCGTCCAGCCGGGCGACGACCGCCTCCCGCTCGGCCCGCAGAGTGGCGGCCGCCGTGACCTCGCCCTTGGCGAGCTTGAGGTAGCGGATCGCCGCCTCGGTGGCCAGCGGCACGGCCCGGGACAGCTGGTCGCCGAAGGCCGACAGCATGGCCGCGCCCGAGGCGGTCTCCGCCAGCGTGAACAGGGCGCCGGCGTGCGGGCCGCCCACGTGGTTGTGCAGGTCTCCCCGATCGGCCAGGCGCGCGACCGCCGCACCGGTGCGGATCGAGTCGAACGTGATGCCGAGCAGCCGCGCGAAAGGAACGCTGTCGAGCATGAAGGCGCCGATGTCCATGGCCGGGATGTTACCGGCAGGTACGGTTCGGGGCGATCCATCCTCTGATGTGACCAGGTCGGGGCACGATACGTTGGGCCTGTGACGGAGTACCGCGACGACCTGCACCTCGCGCATCTGCTGGCGGACGCCGCCGACGACATGACGATGCGCCGTTTCAAGGCCGTGGACCTCAAGGTCGACACCAAGCCCGACCTCACCCCGGTCAGCGACGCCGACCGGGCCGTGGAGGAGGCCATCCGCGGCACGCTGCGCCGTGCGCGCCCCCGCGACGCCGTCGTCGGCGAGGAGTTCGGCATGACCGGGTACGGCATGCGCTCCTGGATCGTCGACCCGATCGACGGCACGAAGAACTACGTGCGCGGGGTCCCCGTGTGGGCCACGCTGATCGCGCTGATGGAGCACGGCAAGGTCGTCGTGGGCGTGGTCTCGGCCCCGGCGCTCGGCCGCCGCTGGTGGGCCGCCAAGGAGAGCGGCGCGTGGACCGGGCGCAACATGAGCAAGGCGACGCGCTGCGAGGTGTCCTCGGTCGGCCGCCTCGACGACGCCTCCTTCTCCTTCTCCGACCTGGAGGAATGGGAGAAGGCCGGGCGGCTCGACCCGTTCCTCGGTCTCACCAGGGAGTGCTGGCGCACCCGCGGCTACGGTGACTTCTGGTCGCACATGATGGTCGCCGAGGGCGCGGTGGACATCTCCGCCGAGCCCGAGCTGAGCCCGTGGGACATGGCCGCCCTCACGATCATCGTCGAGGAGGCCGGCGGCTCCTGCACCTCCCTCGACGGCACCCCGCCGCTCGAGGGCGGCAATCTCGTGTGCACCAACGGCCTTCTCCACGACGAGGTCCTCAAGCGCCTGTCCCCTCACGCCTCCTATCGGTGAGCGTCACAAGGCGAGGACGTCGCCCGCGGCGGTGAGAAGGCTGCCGCGGTACGCCTCGCCGAACAGGCAGACGTGGACGGCCAGCGGGTGGAGCTGGTGCAGGGGCACGCGCTCACGCCAGCCGTCCGCGAGGGGCGCCGCCTCGCGGTAGGCGGCGAGGATCGTGTTGAGGTGCGGCGCCCCGAACAGCGCCAGCATCGCGAGGTCGGTCTCCCTGTGGCCGCCGTGGGCGGCCGGGTCGACGAGCACGACCCCGTCCGCGGACCACAGCAGGTTCCCGCTCCACAGGTCGCCGTGGATCCGGCTCGGCGGCTCGGCCGGCCCGGCGATCTCCGTCACCCGGTCGCACGCCTCCTCGACCAGCTCCACGTCGGCGGCCGACAGCGCGCCGCGGTCGCGTGCGAGCCGTACGAACGGAAGCACCCGGCGGGAGACGTAGAACGAGGGCCAGTCCGGCGCGGGCTCGTTGCCCATCGCGAGCTCGGCGATGTAGCCGGGCCAGGGAGCGCCGAAGTCCGCGGCGCCGGCGGCGTGCAGCGCCGCGAGCGAACGGCCGAACCGCTCGGCGGCCACCGCCGTCGCGGGAGCGGTGTCGATCCACTCCAGCACCAGCGCGCCGCCGTCCGCGGCGATCACCTCGGGGACGGCCACCGCTCCCGGCTCGGCCAGCCAGCGCAGCCCCGCCGCCTCGCTCTCCAGCACCGCGGACGCGGCCGCACTCCTCTTGACGAACACCCGGCGGCCGTCGTCGAGCACGCCCTCGTGCAGCGTCCAGGCGTGCCCGCCGCCGAGGTTCCTAATGATCCTCAAGGTACTTGGCCACCCCTTCGCACGCCGCCTCGACCATGCGCAGCACCTCGACGAAGCCCTGCCGCCCGCCGTAGTAGGGATCGGGCACCTCGGCGCCCTCGGGGGCGGCGGGGTCGAACGACCGCAGCAGCCGCACGTCGGCGTCCGGCGGCGCGATCCGCCGTATGGCGCGCAGGTTCTCGCGGTCCATCACGAGGACGAGGTCGCGCTCGGCGAACCACGCCCGGTCGAACTGCCGGGCCCGGTGGGACGATCCGTCGTACCCGTGGTCGGCCAGCGTGGCCAGGGCCCGCTCGTCCATCGGCTTCCCCGCGTGCCAGCCTCCGGTCCCGGCGCTGTCCACCTCCACGTCGAGCCCGCGTTCGGCCAGCGTACGGCGCAGCACGACCTCGGCCATGGGCGATCGGCAGATGTTCCCCATGCAGACCAGACATACACGCTTCATGAACTCAATCCTCTCCTATAACGCCCGTGACCTGCTCGTTATCTCTTCAGGAGTCGTACGAGAGCGACCGGGGGCGTTCATTGCGCGTTCACCTTTACCAAGGTTTTAGGTCACCTTGGCTCCCTACCGTCCCTGATGTTGAGAAGACAAGGGGAGGAACAACCGTGAAGTATGCAGGCCGGCTCGCCGCCGCCACCATCGCCGGCGTGCTCTCGCTCGCCGCATGCGGGACCGATGACAACACGAGCACGGCGGGGGGCACCTCCAGCGCCGCCGCTCCCGCACAGGGCGACGACACCCTTCAGGGCACCATCAACGCCGCCGGCTCATCGGCCCAGGCGAACGCCATCGCGGAGTGGAAGAAGAACTTCCAGTCGTCGAACCCCGGCGTCAGCATCAACTACAACCCGAGCGGCTCCGGCGCCGGCGTCCAGGCGTTCATCCAGGGCACCGTGGCGTTCGCCGGCTCCGACTCGGCCCTGAAGGAGGACAAGGGCGAGCCCGCCCAGGCCGACGCCCGCTGCAAGACCGGCAAGGCGATCAACCTGCCGATGGTGACCGGTCCGGTGGCCGTCGTCTACAACCTGCCGGGCGTGGACGGCCTGCAGCTCTCGCCGAAGACCATCGGCGGCATCTTCAACAGCAAGATCACCAAGTGGGACGACCCGGCCATCAAGGCGGACAACCCCGACGCCAAGCTGCCCTCGACCGCCATCCAGGCGTTCCACCGCTCGGACGAGTCGGGCACCAGCGACAACTTCACCAAGTTCCTCGCGGCCACCGCTGACTGGCCGTACGAGCCCGCGAAGGCGTGGCCGGCCGAGGCGCAGGGCCAGGGTTCGAAGGGCTCGGACGGCATCGCCTCCAGCGTCAAGAGCACCGAGGGCGCGATCAGCTACGTCGAGCTGTCCTTCGCCGAGAACTCCCAGCTCCAGAAGGCCAAGGTCGCCAACGGCTCGGGCGAGTTCGTCGAGCTCACGCCGGAGAGCGCGGGCAAGACCGTCGAGGCCGCCCAGATCGAGGGCACCGGCAACGACCTCAAGCTGAAGATCGACTACGCCACCAGCGCCGCGGGCGCCTACCCGATCGTGCTCGTCACGTACGAGATCACCTGTGAGAAGGGCCTGGCGGCCGAGGACGCGAAGCTGGTCAAGTCGTTCCTCACCTACACCTCCAGCGACGAGGGCCAGCAGGCGCTGACCAGCCTGGGCTACGCCCCGCTGCCGTCGAGCCTGCTCACCAAGGTACGCACCGCGGTCGAGGCGATCTCCTAGCAGATGACGACGTCAACCAGAACCAGGGAGAGCGGGCCGGCCATGCGCCGGTCCGCCTTCCGGCGCAGCCGCGGCGACGGCCCGTTCCGCTTCGCCTCGACCGGGGCCGGTGTCGTCCTTCTGGCGATCATGGCCGCGATCGGGGTGTTCCTGGTCGTCAAGGCCGTCCCCGCCCTCCAGGCGAACACATCCCACTTCCTCACCGAGCTGACCTGGCAGCCGAACGCCACCGAGCCGGTCTTCGGCATCGGGGCGCTCGCCTTCGGCACCGTGCTGAGCTCGCTGCTCGCGCTGGTCATCGCCACCCCGGTGGCGGTCGGCGTCGCGCTGTTCATCTCGCACTACGCGCCCCGGCGGCTCGCCTCCGTCCTGGGCTACGTGGTGGACCTCCTCGCGGCGGTCCCCAGCGTGGTGTACGGCCTGTGGGGCGTCGCCTTCCTCGTGCCGTTCATGCTCGGCCCGTCGAAGTTCCTCAACGACTACCTCGGCTGGATCCCGCTGTTCGGCGGTGACACCGTGGTCGGCAAGAGCATGCTCACCGCGTCGCTGGTGCTCGCGATCATGATCCTGCCGATCATCGCGGCGATCTCCCGCGAGGTCTTCCTGCAGGCCCCCAAGATGCAGGAAGAGGCCGCGCTGGCGCTCGGCGCGACGCGCTGGGAGATGATCAGGATGTCGGTCCTGCCGTTCGGCCGGCCCGGCGTCATCAGCGCCGCCATGCTGGGCCTCGGCCGCGCGATGGGCGAGACCATCGCGGTCGCGCTCATCTTCCCCGCGACGTTCAAGATCACGTTCCAGGTCCTCGGCCCGTACGGCAACAGCATCGCCGCCAACATCGCCAACGGCTTCGGCGAGGCGACCGAGGTGGGCCGCGGCGCGCTGATCGCCTCGGGTCTCGTCCTGTTCCTCATCACCCTGCTGGTGAACATGGCCGCCCGCTTCGTCATCGCCCGCCGCAAGGAGTACGCGAGGGCCGCAGCGTGACCGTACAGACCGGAATCCAGCCCATCTCCGCCGTCCGGCGGGTCAAGGACCGGCTCGTCCAGGTGCTCGTCTACCTGGCGTTCGCGCTCGCGGTCATCCCGCTGGTGTCGGTGCTGTGGCTCGTCGTCAAGAACGGCATCGGCCGCCTCGACATGGAGTTCCTCACCCACTCCATGCGCAACATCGGGGCGCGCGACGCCGGCGGCGGCGCCTACCACGCCATCATCGGGACGCTCGAACAGGTCCTGCTCGCGTCGCTCATCGCGGTCCCGATCGGCCTGCTCACCGCCGTCTACCTCGTCGAGTACGGCGAGGGAGGGCGGTTGTCCCGCACGATCAGCTTCTTCGTGGACGTCATGACCGGCGTCCCTTCCGTGGTTTCCGGGCTCTTCGTCCTGGCCTTCTGGATCCTCGTGCTCGGCATGCCGTTCTCCGGCTTCGCCGGCGCGCTCGCCCTGTCGATCCTGATGATGCCGGTCGTGGTCAGGTCCGCCGAGGAGATGCTCCGCCTGGTGCCCGGGGAGCTGCGCGAGGCGTCGTACGCGCTGGGCGTGCCCAAGTGGCGCACCATCGTCAAGGTCGTACTGCCCACGGCGTTCACCGGCATCGTGACCGGCGTGATGCTCGCCGTCGCCCGCGTCGCCGGCGAGACCGCGCCGCTGCTGCTGACCGTCTTCATCACCGACTCCATCAACAACGACCCGTTCAACGGGCCGCAGATGGGGCTCCCGCTGTACGTCTTCGATCAGGCCGGTCGCCCCACGGACACCGCGATCGACCGGGCCTGGACCGGCGCGCTCACGCTGATCCTGATCGTCATGCTGCTCAACCTGGTCGCACGCCTCATCACCTGGTGGCGTTCGCCCGCGAGGAGGAGGTAAGGAATGGCCAAGCAGATCGAGGTCGCGGGCCTCGACGCCTACTACGGCTCGCACAAGGCGATCGAGGGCATCTCGATGACCATCGAGCCGCGGTCGGTGACGGCCTTCATCGGCCCGTCCGGCTGCGGGAAGTCGACGTTCCTGCGGACCCTCAACCGGATGCACGAGGTCATCCCCGGGGCACGGGTCGTGGGCAAGGTGCGCCTAGAGGAGCAGGACCTGTACGGCGCCGGCGTCGACCCCGTGTCGGTCCGGCGGACCATCGGCATGGTGTTCCAGCGCCCGAACCCCTTCCCCACGATGTCCATCTTCGACAACGTGGCGGCGGGCCTGCGGCTCAACGGCCGTCACTCCCGGTCGGAGCTGGAGGGCGTCGTCGAGGAGTCGCTCAAGGGCGCCAACCTCTGGAACGAGGTCAAGGACCGGCTGAACAAGCCCGGCGCGGGCCTGTCCGGCGGCCAGCAGCAGCGCCTGTGCATCGCCCGCGCGATCGCCGTACGCCCGCAGGTGCTGCTCATGGACGAGCCGTGCTCGGCTCTGGACCCGATCTCGACGTTGGCGATCGAGGACCTGATCTCGCAGCTCAAGCAGGACTACACGATCGTGATCGTGACCCACAACATGCAGCAGGCCGCCCGGGTCAGCGACAGGACCGCGTTCTTCAACCTGGCCGCGCAGGGGCAGCCCGGCAAGCTCGTCGAGATGGACGAGACCTCGAAGATCTTCACCAATCCGGCCGAGAAGGCGACCGAGGACTACATCACGGGCCGCTTCGGGTGACGACCGCTTCCGGCTGACAGCATTGGAGGGACCCGGGTGACGGCACCCGCAGTGGAGGGGGACACTCGGACGGCGCCCATGCTCCTGGTGGCCGATCCGGACGCGGGTCTCGTGCGACAGCTCTCGGCCGCCATGCAGGCCGAGGGCGTCGACGTGACCGGCGTACCGGACGGCGCCCAGGCGCTGCTGCAGGCCGGGGCGCTCCGGCCCGACGCCGTGCTGATCTGCGCCTCCCTCCCCATCGTCGGACCCGTCGACTTCGTCCGCGCCGTACGGCTCGCGCGATCCGTGCCCGTCCTGCTCGGCATCGACTTCGGCGGCGACGCCGGGCAGGCGCTGCAGGCCCTGGAGGCGGGCGCGACGGCCTGCGTGGCCAGGCCGTACCGCGTGCCCGAGCTGCTCCCCCTGGTCCACGCGGCCTTCCGCCGGCAGGACGGCCACCGGACCGTGCTCACGATCGGCGACGTGGAGCTCGACGTCACGGCATACCAGGTGAAGGTCGGCGGACGCGTGGTGCACCTGCCGTTGCGTGAGTTCGAGCTGCTGCACTACCTGATGCGCAATGCCGACAGAACCGTCACTCGCGAGCAGATCATGCGCAACGTCTGGCACTCGACCGACGGGATGTCGACCAACACCATCGCCGTACACGTCAAACGCCTGCGCGCCCGGCTCGGCGACGTGGAGGACACGATGATCCAGACCGTCCGCGGCGTGGGGTACCGCCTGGTCACCGGGTGATCGCTGTCTCAGGGGGACGCACGTCACGAGAAGCTGCGCGAGCGCGTCAGCAGAAGGTGCGCGTCACGAGAAGGTGCGCGCGAGATGCGCCAGTCCGGCGTCCGCGTATGACCGGACACCCGAGCGCAGGCCATACGCGACGTCCTCCAGCAGCGCGCATCGGGCGTAGAAAAGGACACGTGCACGTCCGGCGTCGTCGAGACGCCCGTGATAGTGCGCCAGTGTCCGCTCGAAAACCTCCGGACCGAGATCCCGGTAGACGAGCGCGAGATCGTACGCGGGATCGGCGATGGCCGCGTCGGTCCAGTCGATGACTCCCGTCACGGTGCTCGTCTCGGCGTCCGCCAGCACATGCTCGGCGCCCAGGTCGTTGTGACAGAACGCCGGCACGCCGGGCTCCGCCGGGGCCGGGTTACCGAGAAAGTCCTCGACCATCCGCCGAGCGGCCGACGGCACGTGAGCCACGACCTCCCCGTAATGGCCCTCGGCCTCCTCCAGCAGCTCACTCAGCGGATAGATGTCCCGCGGCACGAACGCTTCCATCCGCTCCACCGGGGCCGCGTGGAGCCGGCTGAGGAAACCGCCCAAAGGAGCCGCCAGGCGCATCGGCTCCCTGACCGGGTGCAGGTTCAGCGGACGGCCCGGCAGCTTGCCGTACGCCAGCACGCCCGCCACCTCGTCCACGAAGACCGGCTGCGGCACGGGCACCGGAGACAACTCGGCCACGGCAGCCAGCAACGCCGCCTCCCGCCGCACCGCTTCCCCACGGCCGGCCGCCTCGTCAATCTTGCTCTGCCGTACGACCAACTCACCGTTGACCTCGTACGCCGCGTTGTCCTGTCCCTCGCCCAACCGCTTGACGCTGCCGACCTCGTAGCCGGGCAGATGTCGGGCCAACAACCGGATGATTTCCTCGGTCACTTCCGTAACCCTAGCCATCCCACGCCCGCCCCGGCCGAACGGAAACCTGGGATGCGGACGGCGTGAGGGGCACCGGGTCGCGGGGATCGAGACTCTGGAACGTGGACGGGGACTGGGTGGCTGGGGCGCGTGTTGGGGTGGGGGGCCT
>NZ_JABBXA010000030.1 GCF_014161445.1 Microbispora sp. H13382 | reverse complement strand
CAAGAAAGAGATCATCCGCTGCCTGAAACGCTACGTCGCCAGAGAGGTCTATAAGGACCTGATCACCCCAGACGCCACCCCACAAGCCGCAGTTCAAGCGGCTTGACAGTCATAGGAGCATCGCGAGGCCGGGCCTCACCGCTCGCCAAACGGCCCTACGATCTCCGGCACGCCGCTGTGTCCACGTGTCTCAACGCCGGAGTGCCGGCGACTCAGGTCGCCGAATGGGCGGGGCACAGCGTCGCCGTGCTGCTGCACGTCTACGCCAAGTGCATAGCCAGCCAGGAAGAGCCGGCACGGAAACGGATCCCGGCAGCGCTTGGAGAGTTCTGATTTCGGGGGCACGCCGGGGCAAGACCCGCCGTAGTCGATCGATGCCAGCCGTAGACAGCCGGGGCACGGTAGAGCAGTCGGCGAACGCACTCTGCACTGGCCACGGCCTCGTGGGTGCTGGAAGGCGATGGTGCCCCCGGTGGGACTCGAACCCACACCACAGCCCTTTTAAGGGGCTTGCCTCTGCCATTGGGCTACGGGGGCGCCGCGATCATATGTCACGGATCACTCCTCTGTAAGCAAGTTACGTCTTACGCGGCTTGTCCCCCTTTCCACAGTGGGCGAACGGCGCGGGTGGCCGCCACCCGGTCAAGGTCCGGGAGACCGTCCGCACCTTCTCCCCCGTCCATCACACCAGCATGGCAGAGCCGCGGGAACACGGAACGGCCCGGCGGCGGGTGCCGCCGGGCCGTCCGGTGTCCTGGGGTCCTGCCGCTGCGAGCGGTCAGCGTCTGCGGCCGCTCTCCGCGGCCGCCCTGAACTCGTCGCGCGGGTGCTCGATCTCGCCGAGGGAGATCGTCTCGCGCTTGAAGAACAGCGACAGCGTCCAGTCCATCACCACGCGGACCTTCCGGTTGACCGTGGGGACCCGCGACAGGTGGTAGGTGCGGTGCATGAACCAGGCGGGGAAGCCGCGCAGCTTCAGGCCGTAGACGTTGGCGACGCCCCGGTACAGGCCGAGCCCGGCGACCGAGCCGGCGTACTTGTGCCGGTAGTCCTTCAGCTTCTCCCCGCGCAGGTACGCGGTGACGTTGTCGCCGAGGACCTTCGACTGCCGTACGGCGTGCTGCGCGTTGGGCGCGCAGTACTGACCGGGGTTGGTCATGTCGGGGACGCCCGCGATGTCGCCGGCGGCGAAGGCGCCCTTGACGCCCGCGACCGTCAGGCGCGTCGTGGTCTTGATCCGACCGCGCTCGTCGAGCGGCAGGTCGGTGGAGTTGACGATCGGGCTCGGCTTGACGCCGGCGGTCCAGACGATCGTGGCCGACTCGAACTCGTCGCCGTCCGAGGTCTTGACCAGGCCGCCCTCGCACGACTGCAGGAACGTCTCCATCTTGAGCTCGATGCCGCGCTCGCGCAGCTGCTCGGCGGTCCACTCGCCCATCTCGGGGCCGACCTCGGGCAGGATCCGGTTGGACGCCTCGATGAGCACCCAGCGCAGGTCCTTCTTCTCGATGCTCGGGTAGTAGCCGATCGCGTCCTCGGTCATGTCCTCGAGCTCGGCGAGGGCCTCGATGCCCGCGAAGCCGCCGCCGACCACAACGAAGGTCAGCGCCCGGCGGCGCACGTCCTCGTCGTCGCTCGACTCGGCCCGGTCGAGGAGGGCGAGCACCCGGTTGCGCAGCGCGATGGCCTCGCCGACGGTCTTGAAGCCGATGGCCGCGTCCTCCAGGCCGGGGATCGGCAGCGTACGCGAGATCGAGCCGGCCGCCATGACGACGACGTCGTACTCCATCTCCCGGGACTGGCCCGCGCCGGGCTCGAAGGTCAGGGTGCGCGCCTCATGGTGCACCTTGGAGACCTTGCCGTTGAGGATGCGCACCTTCGGCAGCACCCGGCGCAGCGGGGCCACGACGTGGCGCGGCGAGATGTTGCCGGCCGCCGCCTCGGGGAGGAACGGCTGGTAGGTCATGTACGACTGCGGGTCGATGAGCGTGATCCGCACGCTGCCGTCGCGCAGCTCACGGCGGAGCGTGCGCTGGAGACGAAGAGCCGTGTAAAGGCCCACGTACCCACCGCCGACGATGACGACGTGCTTCCAGTTGCGGTCTGCCACGATGCCCTCCATGCTTGTGAAAGCATTCACAAGCCTACGTCACGAGATGGCAATCACACCAATCCACTAGGGCCGAAGGTCCAGTGATTTTCCCCACTTAGTCATCTCGAGATGAGATTTCTCAGGAAAATTCCTGCAATCTTCCCTCAGTGACCGACTTCACACTCGTGAAACCGTTCACAAGGTCCCCAGGGCCGAGGCGCGGGCGAAGACCGCGTCGAGCATGTCCGCGGTGACCCGGCCGGTGAAGGTGTTCTGCTGGCTGGGGTGGTAGCAGCCGATGAGCGTGACCGGGGCGGCACCGTAGGAGACGGGCACCTCCACGCCGTGCCCGAACGGCGGCCTGCGGGGCGGCAGCGTGAACCCGGCCGCGCGCAGCGCGGGCCACACGGCCTGCCAGGCGAAACCACCCAGGGCGACGATCACCCGGGTCGTGCCCGCCACCAGCGCGAGCTCCCTGGCGAGCCAGGGGAAACAGGTGTCACGCTCCTCCGGCGTCGGCTTGTTGGCGGGTGGCGCGCACCGCACCGCCGCCATCATCCGCGCGCCGATCAGCCGCTGCCCGTCGCCCGCGTGCACGCTGGTCTCCTGCGCGGCGAGCCCGGTGCGGTATAGCGAGGCGAACAGCCAGTCGCCGCTGCGGTCGCCGGTGAAGATCCGGCCGGTCCGGTTGCCGCCGTGCGCGGCGGGGGCCAGGCCCACGATGAGTGTGTGCGGGTCCTCGTCGCCCCAGCCCGCGATCGGCCGGCCCCAGTAGGTCTCGTCCGCGAACGCCCGCCGCTTCACGTCGGCGACCTCCTCCCGCCATTCCACGAGACGCGGGCAGGCGCGGCACACCGACTGCCGGGCCGTCAGGTCGGCCGGCGTACGGCTCTCGGCCGCGAGTTTGGCGACCTCGCGGGCGTTCTGGGCGACAGGGGTGTCCGGGGCCGCGGGGTCGCCCGGCCAGCCGGAACCGGGAGGAACGAAGCTCATGACACCGATCGTGCCAGGTCAAAGGGGATGCGTCGGTCGAAAACCAGATCTCCTCGCGACCATGCCCCGCAGCCGGCGTCGCACGTGCGGGGACCGGCACGCCGTGGCCACAGGTGTCCCAAGGAGGTCATACCGAGGAAGATTCCAATCTTTTCCATCGCGCGGGAGGTGGGTACGTACGGCCCGTGTCCATCGACTCATGCCCCCCGCTGTTCGGCCCGGCGTTCGACGCCGACCCCTACCCCGCCTACGACTGGCTGCGCCGCAACGCGCCGGTGACCCGCGTGCCGCTGCCCGGCTGCGAGGCGTGGCTGGTCACGCGGTACGAGGACGCCGTGACCGCGCTCACCCATCCCTCGCTCGCCAAGGACCCGGCGGCGGGCTCGCCCGAGTGGCAGACCGCCAATCTCGGCCTGCCCCTGGACCACCGGCCCGGGCTCGCCCGGCACATGCTCAACGCCGACGGAGGCGACCACGCGCGGCTGCGGCGGCTCGTGAGCGCGGCCTTCACCCCTCGCCGGATGGCGGGGCTGCGCGCACGGGCGCTGGAGGTGACCGACGCGCTCCTCGACCGCCTCGACGGCCCGGAGGCGGACCTGGTCTCCGGTCTCGCCTATCCCCTGCCGATCACGATCATCTGCGACCTGCTCGGCGTGCCGGAGGAGGACCGGGCCACCTTCCACCGCCACGCTTCTGTGATCGACTCGGCGGCGGCGTCCGAGGTGGAGGAGATCACCCGCGCCACCGACGCGCTGGAGAGCTTCCTGGCCGACCTGGTCGAGCTCAAGCGCTCCCGGCCGGGCAACGACATGCTCACCGACCTCGTACGGCGGTCCAACCAGGGCGAGATCGACAAGAACGAGCTGACCTCGACCGCGTTCCTGCTGCTCGTCGCGGGTCACGAGACGACCGTGGCGCTGATCGGCAACGGCCTGCTCGCGTTGCTGCGGCATCCCGGCCAGGCGGCGGCCCTGCGCGCCGACCTCTCGCGGCTGCCGGACTTCATCGACGAGATGCTGCGTTACGACGGTCCCGTACGGAACGCGACCTGGCGCTTTCCCACCGAGCCGGTGGTCATCGGCGGTCAGGAGATGCTGCCCGGGGAGCCCATCCTCGTCTCGCTGCTGGCCGCCAACCGCGACCCGGCGGCGTTCGCCGACCCGGACGCGTTCGCCCCTGGCCGCGTCGGCGAACCGCACCTCGCCTTCGGCCGGGGCCCGCACTACTGCATCGGCGCCGCCCTGGCGAAGGTGGAGGGCGAGGCCGCGATCGGCCGGGTGCTCGAACGGTTCCCCGACCTGACTCTGGCCGCCGATCCCGCCACGCTGAGCTGGTGGCCGAGCGCGATCATGCGCGGCCTGTTCTCCCTGCCCGTCCGCCTGCACGGCTGACGTCGCGCCAACCGGCTCCGTCCACATGACGGAGCCGGAGTGCGGACGCTCTGCCGCCGTCAGCGCGTCGGCGTGGCGGAGGGCGACGGGGAGCCGGACGGCTCACCGGAGGGCGTGGGCGTCGGTGTGGGCGTCAGTGTGGGCGACGGCGTGGCGGGCACGCAGGTCGCCTCCGGTTCGGTGGGATCGGCGCGGTGCTCGACCGGCCGCAGCGGCAGCGGGTAGGCGTTGCGGATGGGCGGCTCCCCGTCGCAGGGGATGACCAGCTCCTGGTCGAAGCCCTGCTCCACCATGATCGGGTTGCCGTCCTGGTCGTAGAGCCGGACGTTGTGCAGCGGCGTCCCGTCCTCGGCGTACGGGAAGATGTTGTAGACGTCCCCGCCCAGCGAGGACACCCGCTCCACCCGCATGCCCGGCGCGTACATCTCCGGCTGGGGGCCGTAGTCGAAGGCCACGCTGCGCGACGACGTGCTCGGCACGTTCGCCATCACCACGATCATGAGGTACGCGGCGAGCAGGTTGGCCCCGAGCAGCAGCACCCGGCCCCAGCGCGACTCCCGCGTACGGCCGCGCCGGCCCAGCCACACCGACCCCCAGACGACCGCCAGCGTGAACACCCAGGCGGGGATGTCACCGGGGACCAGCCCCGGGGCGCTGATCGGCGCGAGCACGCCCAGCGCGATCGCGTAGCCCCGCAGCACCCACCACGCGGGACGCAGCTCGGGGGCGAAGACGGCCGCCTGGCGGTAGGGCGGCAGCACGAGCAGCCGCGTGTGAACGCGGCGGACGGCTCCGGTCACCCGCTCGCGCAGCCGCCCGCCCAGCGAGGAGTCGCCCCCGCCCTGCGGCCTCCCGCCGTAGGCGGCCCGCAGCTCGGCGGCGTACGCCTCGGGGCTGCCGAGGCGTTCCTCCAGCGACATGCCCGGCTCGGCGGCGACCTCGGCGAGATGCTCGTCCAGGTCCTCCAGCAAAGTCTCCCTGTCGCGGGCGGGGAGATCGGCGAGCGCCTCGCGTACGGCGGCGGCGTAGTCCTGGGGCGTCATCGGGGGGTTCATCCTGGGTCGACCTCCTTGAGCAGGTCGTTCATGGTGGCGGCGAAGGACGTCCACGTCTTCGCCGAGGTCTGCAGGAGCGAGCGGCCCACGTCGTTCAGGCCGTAGTACTTGCGGTGCGGCCCCTCTTCGGAGGCGACCACGTAGGAGGTGAGCGCTCCGGCCTTGTAGAGCCGGCGCAGCGTCCCGTACACCGAGGCGTCGCCGACGTCCTCCAGCCCGGCCTCACGCAGCCGGCGCACGACGTCGTATCCGTAGCCGTCGCGCTCGGCGAGCACCGCGAGGACCGCCAGGTCGAGGACTCCTTTGAGGAGCTGGCTACCGTCCACGCAACGCACAGTACTACGCAATGCAGAATAGTGCCAAGATCTTGAGCCACGCTCCAGGCGGCGACGCCGGTCAGACCCGGCGTGCCGAGGCCGTCGCTCCCTGAAGCGGGCTTCTTCTCAGGCTCAGGCGAGGGACCAGGCGATGCCGTCGAGGATGTCGTGCTCGCTCACCACGACCTCGGAGAAGCCGTAGCGGCGGACGATGCGGTCGAGGATGAGCGCGCCCGCGCCGATGACGTCCACCCGGCCCGGGTGCATGACCGGAATGGCCGCCCGCTCGTCGTGCGTCATGGCCAGCAGCCGCGCGGACACCTCGTGGACCCGCTCGGCGGGGATGCGCGAGTGGTGGATGCGCGCCGGGTCGTAGGCGGGCAGGCCGAGCGCGATCCCGGCGACCGTGGTGACCGATCCGGCCAGGCCGACCAGCGTGCGCGCCGTGCGCACGGGGACGCTCTCCTCCACCCGGTCCATGGCCGCCTCGATGTCGGCGACAGCGGCCTCCACGTCCCCGGCGGCCGGCGGATCGTCGTGCAGGTGGCGCTCGGTCAGCCGTACGCAGCCGATGTCCACCGACAGCGCGCCCTCGACGGACCGGGAGCCGACGACGAACTCCGTGGATCCGCCCCCGATGTCCACCACCAGAAAGGGCGTCTCGGCGGCGGACCCGGCGAGACCCCGGGTGGCGCCGGTGAAGGACAGCCGCGCCTCCTCGTCACCGGTCACCACCTCCGGCTCCACCCCGAAGATGTCCCGTACGCCGGAGACGAAGTCGGCCCGGTTGGCGGCGTCGCGCGTCGCCGACGTGGCGACCACACGGACCGGCACGGGGCCGTCCAGGGAGTGCTCCCTGATCAGCTTGGCGTACCCGCGCATGGCGGTGAAGGTACGCTCCAGGGCCTCCGGTGCGAGCCGTCCCGTACGGTCGACGTCCTGGCCGAGCCGGACGATCTCCATCCGCCGCTCGACGTCGGTGAGGTCGTCGCCCGAGATGTCCGCGATCAGCAGCCGGACCGAGTTGGTCCCGCAGTCGATGGCCGCGACCCGCTTCGTTTCCACGCTCATCCCTCCCGGCCTCCGATCGCCTCTTCCGGCTTCTCCACGACGACGCAGGGGCCGTCGGCCCACCAGTCGGGCAGCGCGTCCAGGGCCTCCCGGCCGAACGGGTTGACCCCCGGCGCGGCCAGTTCGTGGGCGACCAGCGCGTGCAGGCACTTGACCCGGTCCGGCATGCCGCCGGCGGTCTGCATGTCGCGCGGCAGCGGCTCCAGGCCGTCCTCACCGGCAGCGCGGTCGCGGCGGGCGACGTAGTCCTCGTGGGCCGCCCGGTACGCCTCGGCCAGCTCGGGGTCCTCGGCGAGCCGTGCCTGCATCCGCCGCATCAGCCCGGACGACTCCAGCGTGCCGATCGCCGAGGCCGCCCTGGGACAGGTCAGGTAGAACAAAGTCGGGAACGGCGCGCCGTCGGGCAGCCGGGGCGCGGTCTCCAGCACGTCGGGCAGGCCGCAGGGGCACCGGTGGGCGACGGCCCGCACCCCGCGCGGCTCCCGCCCGAGCTGCGCCCGCGCCGCCTCCAGGTCCGCCTGGTCCACCGCGCCCACCTGGTCGTCCGCCACGTCGATCTCCTCGCCTGTCACGATGCCCGCCGCGGTCCTCATCCCGCCGCCGGGGACGGAGTCGGCGTCGGCGCCGGGCTCCGCTGCCCCTGCTGGGGTACGGCGGGCCGCCCCTTGTCGGCCGCCTCGAACGACCGCCAGAGCGTGACGTACCAGGCGGGCCGCTCCGGCGGCTTCGTCCCGGCCTTGGCGGCGGCGGTGCCGGCCTGCTCCTCGTCGAGCACCTGGTAGCAGTCCGCGCCCGGCTCGCAGTAGAACAGCCGCTCCTTGGCCAGGCGCTTGATGTATTCGGGGTCCTCCAGCCGCCGGCGCCGCTCCTCCAGGTTCTGGAGCTTGCGCAGCGCGTTCGCCTCCTGCTGCTCCAGCTGGGCGATCTGCCGGCGCTGGGCGACGTACTCCCGCACGGGGTAGGCCAGGCTCATGGCGATGGCGCACACGACGACCGCGAGGATCGCCGCGCGCCCGGTGAGCTGCGGCCGCTTCGCCGCCACGAAACCACCCCTCCCGGCCGGTCAGCGCATGGCCCGATCGACGGCCACACTAACCGCCCGTCCCGGCCGTCCACGCCCCAAATCGCGTGGGCACTCGCCACACCGCGTGTGCGGGGCGTGTCCAGCCGGGCTACCCGCGTGTGCCGCCGCTATCCCTGGAAGCGCGGGAAGGCGGCGCGACCGGCGTACCGCGCCGCGTCGTCGAGCAGCTCCTCGATGCGCAGGAGCTGGTTGTACTTGGCCACGCGGTCCGAGCGGGCCGGGGCACCGGTCTTGATCTGGCCGCAGTTGGTGGCCACGGCGAGGTCGGCGATCGTGGTGTCCTCGGTCTCGCCGGAGCGGTGGCTCATCATGGAGCGGTAGCCGCTGCGGTGGGCCAGGTCGACCGCGTCGAGGGTCTCCGACAGCGTGCCGATCTGGTTCACCTTCACCAGCAGCGCGTTGGCCGCGCCCTCGGCGATGCCACGGCCGAGCCGCTCGGGGTTGGTGACGAACAGGTCGTCGCCCACGAGCTGGACCTTCGCGCCGAGGGAGGTGGTGATGGCCTTCCAGCCCTCCCAGTCCTCCTCGTTCAGCGGGTCCTCGATGGAGACCAGCGGGTAGGAGCGGACCAGGTCCTCGTAGAAGGCGATCAGCTCGGCGGACGACACGCCCTTGCCGTCGATCGTGTAGACGCCGTCGTTGTGGAACTCGCTGGCCGCGACGTCGAGCGCGAGCGCGATGTCCCGGCCCGGCGTGTAGCCGGCCTTCTCGATGGCGACCAGGATCAGGTCGAGCGCGTCGCGGTTCGACGGCAGGTTGGGCGCGAAGCCGCCCTCGTCGCCCAGGCCGGTGGCGTAGCCCTTCTCCTTCAGCACGCTCTTGAGCGTGTGGTAGGTCTCCGCGCCCATGCGCACGGCCTCGGAGAACGTCTCGGCCCCGATCGGCGCGATCATGAACTCCTGGATGTCCACGTTGGTGTCGGCGTGCGCGCCGCCGTTCAGGATGTTCATCATCGGCACGGGCAGGATGTGCGCGTTCGGCCCGCCGACGTAGCGGAACAGGGGCAGGTCGGCGCTGTCGGCGGCGGCCTTGGCGACGGCCAGCGAGATGCCGAGGATCGCGTTGGCGCCGAGGCGGGCCTTGTTGGGCGTGCCGTCCAGGTCGATCATCGTCTGGTCGATGAGACGCTGTTCCTCGGCGTCGAAGCCGATCAGCTCGTCGGCGATCTCGTCGGTCACGCCGAGGACGGCCTTCTCGACACCCTTGCCGAGATAGCGCTTCTTGTCCCCGTCGCGCAGCTCGACGGCCTCGAACTGGCCGGTGGAGGCGCCACTCGGAACGGCGGCGCGGCCGGTGCTGTAGTCGTCCAGCAGTACCTCGACCTCGACCGTGGGGTTCCCACGGGAATCGAGAATCTCGCGGGCGGTGATGGCCTCGATGGCAGCCACGAACGCTCCTAGCAGAATGGCGGGCGGTTTGCCATCCGAGCCTATCGGTCCCTACTACTCGGTACGGCGGAGGGCCGCCCGTTCACGGCGTGTCCGGCGGCGTCACCCGGTGATCGTCCTCCCACTCCTCCACGCGCCGCCGGTACTCCCTGGCCGCCGCCCTCAGCTCGGCCTCGGGGTCGAGCCCCGCGTCCTGGGTCTCCCGTACGAGCGCGAACAGGCGGGCGCCGGCGGGCGTGGGGAGGTCCTCGGCGAGCACGCCGGGCGCGCCGGCGCGGCCGGCCCGGCGCAGGAGCTGGGCGGCCAGGGAGATCGCGGGCTGGCCCATGGGAACACCGCTGAGCACCGAGCCGGTCTCCCCCTTGGCGGCCCGCTCCGCCGCCTTGATCGTCTCCCAGTTGTCGCTGACCTCACCGGCGCCGGAGACCTCGACGTCCGCGAACACGTGGGGATGACGGCGGACCAGCTTCTCCACGATCCCGGCCGCGACGTCGTCGATGTCGAAGCCGTCCCCGTCCGTCCCCATCCGCTCTTGGGCGAGACGAGCGTGGAACACCACCTGGAGCAGCAGGTCGCCGAGCTCCTCGCGCAGCGGCGGGCCGTAGTCGCCCTCGTGGATGGTCTCCAGCACCTCGTAGGCCTCTTCGACCAGGTAGGGCACGAGCGACTCATGGGTCTGCTTGCGGTCCCACGGGCATTCGCGGCGCAGGCGGTCCATGACCTGGACGAGATCGAGCAGCCGGGCCCCGGGCAGGTCGTAGGAACCGGGCACGACCTCGATCTCCGGCGGCTCGTCCAGGGCGATCGCGGCGTGGCCGACCGCGCGCATGAAGTCCTCGTCGCCGTCCTGCGCGGCCAGCCACACGACCGTCTCCGTACGGCTCTCGCGGGCGATCGCGCCGGGGTCCGGGGTCACCACCTCGACCCGGACGCCGGCCTCGTCGAGGAAGGGCAGACAAGGGTGGTCGGGGGTGCCGGTGAGCACCCGTCCCCCGGTGAGGGCCTTCCACGCCGCGGGCGCGAGCAGCCCCGGAGCGACCCTGGGCGAGGTGGTCACCACGATCAACGCCATGTCCCCACCCTAGTCACCGCTCATGGCGTATCACTGCCGCCGTGGGGGTCAGCCGGCTTGGGGGGCGCCTTCCGCACCTTCCGCGCCCGCCGCGCCCGCACCTTCCGCGCCTGCCTCGCCTGCGCCTGCCGCGCCCGCACCGGGCGCGCCGGCGGCTCCGCCGAAGCGGTCGTCGGCGACGAAGCCCTGCTGGGGGTCGAACTTGCCGTAGCGCGGGCTGTACTTCACCGGCACGGTCGAGTCGGCCTCCTCGACGATCTTCTGGAGGGCGGCCTGCTGGCTCGCCTGGTCCTGACCGGCTCCGGACTGCTGCGCCAGCTTGTTGCGGACGATGACGGCGCGGATGAACTCGCGGCTCTCGTCCAGCGGGATGCCGTTGGCCAGCAGCACCTTGTTGAACTGGTCCCAGCCGCCCTGGGCGACGGCGACGTCGTCCACCTCACGGTCGGTGACCGTGACGCCCTTACGCCGGCCGAGCTCCTGGAACTGCCTGCTCGTGGTCATGTTGAGCAGGACCGTCTGCGGCAGCGAGAAGGACAGCTGGAGCTGATTTTCGGGGATCTTGTTCGCGGCCAGGTCGGCGCGCAGCTCGCGGACCTCGTCGTTCAGCTGACTGGAGGTGATGCGCTCATTGCCCACGATTGCCGCGGAACCCGCCTGCACGGGACCGCCGCACGCGGTCACGGCGATACCGGCCGCCGCCAGCGCCACGGCGACGCGCACTCGATACGACTTCACGGACGATCCTCCCGAACGACACCGGCCACGCATATGTTGACAATTTCGCGGGTCACTGTACCCGCATCGGCTCCAGGAACAGGGCCTCGACCAGGTCCCCGCACCATTTCAGCAGGTCGAGGTCGCGAAGCGGCTGACCGCCGATCGGTTTCGTCTTGGGCACCGGGACGAGCAGGATGCTCGTCGCCTGCTTCCAGAGCGAGCGGGGATAGAGCCGCTGCAGCCGCACCTGCTGGGAGTCCTTCAGCTCCACGGGCGCGAACCTGATCTGCTGGCCCTGCAGCGTCACGTCCGTCAGCCCGGCCCGCCGCGCCTTGATACGGAAGCGCGCCACCTCCAGCAGGTTGTCCACCTCCTGGGGCGGCCTGCCGTACCGGTCGGTGAGCTCGTCGCGGACGGCCGTGATGTCGTCCTCCGAGCCGATCGCCGCGATCCGCTTGTACGCCTCGAGCCGCAGGCGCTCGGAGGTGACGTAGTCGTGCGGCACGTGGGCGTTGATCGGCAGCTCGACCTTGACCTCGGGCCGCTCCTCCACCTTGCTCTCGCCCGCGAGCTTGGACTTCTGCTCCTGCACGGCCTCGGCCATCATCCGGACATACAGGTCGAAGCCGACGCCGGCGATGTGTCCGGACTGCTCGGCCCCCAGGATGTTGCCGGCGCCGCGGATCTCCAGGTCCTTCATCGCGACGTACATGCCGGCGCCCATCTCGGTGTGCTGGGCGATGGTGGCGAGCCGCTCGTGCGCGGTCTCGGTCAGCGGCGACTCGGGCGGGTAGAGGAAGTAGGCGTAGCCGCGCTCGCGGCCCCGGCCGACCCGGCCGCGCAGCTGGTGGAGCTGCGACAGGCCGTAGTTGTCGGCCCGGTCCACGATCAGCGTGTTGGCGTTGGGCACGTCGAGGCCGGACTCGACGATCGTGGTGGAGACCAGCACGTCGAAGTTGCGCTCCCAGAAATCCACCATGATCTTCTCGAGCTGGCTCTCGTTCATCTGCCCGTGGGCGACCGCGATCCGCGCCTCCGGCACCAGCTCGCGCAGCCGCGCGGCCACCTTGTCGATCGTGCGGACCCGGTTGTGGACGAAGAACACCTGGCCGTCGCGCATCAGCTCGCGCCGGACCGCCGCCGCGATCTGCTTGTCGTCGTACGGCCCGACGAAGGTGAGGATCGGGTGCCGCTCCTCCGGCGGGGTGAGGATGGTCGACATCTCGCGGATGCCGGTCAGACCCATCTCCAGCGTCCTCGGGATCGGCGTGGCCGACATGGCGAGCACGTCGACCTGCGTGCGCATGTGCTTCATCGCCTCTTTGTGCTCGACGCCGAACCGCTGCTCCTCGTCCACGATGATCAGACCCAGGTCCTTGAACTTCACCTCGGGCGACAGCAGCCGGTGCGTCCCGATCACCACGTCGACCGCGCCCGCACGCAGGCTGTCGAGGGTCTCCCGCACCTCGGAGTCGGTCTGGAAGCGGGAGACCGGCTTGACGGTGACGGGGAAACTGGCGAAGCGCTCACCGAACGTCGACAGATGCTGCTGCACCAGCAGGGTCGTCGGCACGAGCACGGCGACCTGCTTGCCGTCCTGCACCGCCTTGAACGCCGCCCGCACCGCGATCTCGGTCTTGCCGTACCCGACGTCGCCGCAGATCAGGCGGTCCATCGGGACGGGCCGCTCCATGTCGCGCTTGACCTCGTCGATCGCTTCGAGCTGGTCGCCCGTCTCGGCGTACGGGAAGGCGTCCTCCATCTCCCGCTGCCAGGGGCTGTCGGGGGCGAACGGGTGGCCGGGGGAGGCCATCCGGGCCGAGTAGAGCCGGATCAGCTCGCCCGCGATCTCCCTGACGGCCTTCTTCGCCCTGGTCTTGGCCTTGGCCCAGTCGGCCCCGCCCATCCGGTTGAGCGTGGGCGCCTCGCCGCCGACGTACCGCGTGACCTCGTCGAGCTGGTCGGTCGGCACGTAGAGCCGGTCGCCCTTGGCGTACTCGATCACCAGGTATTCGCGGGTCGCGCCCTGGATCGTGCGCTGGACCATCTCGATGTAGCGGCCCACGCCGTGCTGCTCGTGCACGACGTGGTCGCCGACCTTGAGCTGGAGCGGGTCGACCATGTTGCGGCGGCGCGACGGCAGACGGCGCATGTCCTTGGTGGACGCCTTCTGCCCCACCAGGTCGAGATGGGTCAGCACGGCGACGTCCGGCGTGACGAAGCCATGGTCGATGCGGCCCGTCGTGACCTGCACGACGTCCTTCGGCGGCGGGCCGTCGAGATACGGCACCAGCCGCGCCGCCACGTCCACGCCCTTGAGCAGCTCGACCATGCGCTCGGCCGGGCCGTGCCCCTCGCTCAGCAGCACGACGGCCTTGCCCGCGCCCAGCCAGCCCTTGATGTCGGCGAGCGCCCGCTGGGTGTCGCCCCGGTAGGCCTCGACGTCCTGCGCGTCCAGCTCCGCGCCCTCGCCGAACGGCGCGATGCTCCACCACGGCTGGCCCAGCTCGCGGGCGTGGTCGCGCACCTCCTCCAGCGTGCGGAAGGCCGCCGCCTCCAGGTCGATCGGCGCCTCGCCCCCCGCCGCCGCGGCGATCCACGACGCCTCCATGAACTCCTGGCTCGTACGCACCAGCTCGACGGCCCGGCCGCGGATGCGCTCGGGGTCGCAGACGAACACGGCCGACCGCACCGGCAGGTGATCGAGCAGCAGGTCCATGGCCCCGGCGAGCACGGGCGCGAACGCCTCCATGCCCTCCACCGGGACTCCCTCGGCGAGCTGGTCGAGCACGTCCTTCAGCGCCGGGTGCTCCTCCCCCAGCTCGCGGGCGCGCCGCCGTACGTCGTCGGTGAGCAGCAGCTCCCGGCAGGGCGCGGCGAACAGGCCGTCCTGGGCGACCTCCAGCGAGCGCTGGTCGGCCACCTTGAACCAGCGGATCTCCTCGATCGTGTCGCCCCAGAACTCCAGCCGCAGCGGATGCTCCTCGGTGGGCGGGAACACGTCGAGCAGGCCGCCGCGCACGGCCACCTCGCCGCGCTTCTCCACCATGTCCACCCGGTGGTAACCGTTCTCGACCAGCCGGGCCACGATGTCGTCCAGGTCGGCCTCGTCGCCGGCGCGCAGCCGTACGGGCGCCAGGTCGCCGAGACCGGCCACGATCGGCTGCAGCAGCGAGCGGACCGGGGCCACCACGATCCGCAGCGGACCCGCGGTCTGGTCGCCCTCGATCGGGTGCGCCAGCCGCCGCAGCACGGCCAGCCGCTGGCCGACCGTGTCGCTGCGCGGCGACAGCCGCTCGTGCGGCAGCGTCTCCCAGGCGGGGAAGACGGCCACGGAGTTCTCGTCGACCAGGCTGGTGAGCGCGGCGGCCAGATCCTCCGCCTCGCGCCCGGTCGCCGTGACGGCGAGCACCGGCCGTACGCGGGACAGCGCGGCCACGGCGAACGGCCGCAACGCGGGCGGCGCCACCAGCTCGGCACCGGGATCGGCGGACTGCCCGGCCGCGTCGAGCGCGGCGGCCAGCCTGGGTTCGGCGGAAACGAGGTCGAGCAGTCCGGAAAGAGACATCGATGCCTTCAAAAGCCCCGTGACTTAGACAGCCGGCGTGCGGACGCGGCCCCCGGCATCCGGCCGACCCCCGCCTGCGCGAAGATCCACGAGATGCTCCCAACCGGGCCGCGGCTATCCAGGCTACGCCCTGTCCGCCCGCCTCGCTCCGCTCGGCCGCTCGGGGCGCCTACAGTCCGTGTCTTCCCTCGGTGCGTGCTCGCTCGTTCCTCGCTCCGCGCGCTCCTCAGTCCAGACACGGCCGCGCCCCTCACCCTGTCCGCCCGCCTCGCTCCGCTCGACCGCTCGGTCCGGGCAAGATGGGTGACGGCAAATGCGCAACTCAACGTCCTCAAATGATTACTCTCAGTCGTATGACAGAGGTTCGGTTGTCGTCCGCGGACCAGGACGACGTGTTCAGCCAGCGGATTCGCGAGCAGTGGACCGACCAGCTCGGACGGCGGCTCGACATCCTCATCGCCGGATGCGGCCGGGGCGGCGCCCTCGACGTGGGGCGGTACGAGCCGAGGATGACGGGGGTGGACGAGGACCTGCCGCCCCTGCGGGCGCACACCGCCAACCGCGGCGACCTGGAGGCGTCCTACCTGGGCGACCTGCGTCTGGTGCCGATCCCGCCGCGCTCCTTCGACGTCGTCTACGTCTCGTTCCTCCTCGAACGCATCCACCACGCCGAGCTCGTGCTCGACCGGCTCGTCGCGGGGCTGCGCCCCGGCGGGCTGCTGCTGCTGAAGATGCGCGACCGGAAGTCGGCGTACGGCTTCTGCGACCGGGTGACCCCCCGCTGGCTGCGGCGGACGCTGTGGCGCACGCTCGCCCCGGCCGGGTCCGTGGGGCCGCTCCCCGCGGTCTACGAGCCGCTGGCCTCCCGGGAGGGCCTCCAGGCGTACTGCCTCATGCGCGGGCTAATGATCGCCGAGGACTACTCGGCGGTGAGCGGCCCGGCCCGGCGGGGACCGCACAGCGGCCTGGTCTCGGTGGTCTGCCGGGCCGTGGCCGCGCTCTCGCGAGGCGGGCTCAACGGCACCGAGGACGAGATCACCATGGTGATCCGGCGTCCGCAGAACCACTTCGCCCGCCTCATCTGAGCCGCTACCTGAGCGTCAGGATCGGCTCCCACGCCTCGGGCTTCTGGCTGTGCTTCCGGTCCGCCGTCAGCGGGACCGTCTGCCTGCCGTCGACGCTCACGAGGACCAGGCCGTTGCGGAACTCGTTGTCGCACGTGCCCGCGCAGCCCAGCGCGACCAGGCGGCGGTCGTCGGCCCAGGCGAGAAGCTGGAGCACCTGCTGGCGGCCCACGACCTTGCCCGTCGACACCTCGGTGACCTTGGTCGGCATGCCGTCCCGGCCCGCGAGGAGCGTGCCGTCGGGCGACACGCCCGCCTTCGACTCCGTCGCGACGTGGCCGGGAGGCGCGTCGTGCGGCCTGCCCGCCAGGTCCAGGAAGGCGTCGTGCCACCGGGAGAGGCTGCGCTCGCGGATCAGCGTGCCGTCGCCGCTCCACGCGAAGTCGCGCCTGACGTTGCTGTTGTCGGTCCAGCAGGGATCGACGGCGTGGAAGTCCCCCGCCGTCGCGGTCGCCACGTCGACGACGTAGAAGCCGGTGCGGCTGGTGGAGACCGTCTGGAACCGCGGCTGCCGGGGGTCCTCCGGCGTCGCCGCGACCCGTGCCGGGCACCGCCGCCCGTAGTGGACCGAGTCGCGGCTCAGGTCGGGATGGTCGTCGTAGGCGGTGGCCACGAGCCGCGTGCCGTCGGGCGACCAGGAGACGCCGCCCACCGGGTGATCCACGGACACCCATGCCCTCACCTGGCGCTTCTCCATGTCGAAGATCCCGATCCTGCGCGCGGGAAGGTCCTTCTCCAGGACCGCCGCCCAACGCAGGCCGGGCGCGACCTCGGCCCAGCCCCACTCCGTCTTCTCGTAGCTCTCCGTCACCGGATCGAGGAGATACCACGTGCGGTCCATCACCTCACGCCCGGCGACCGCGCGCCGCCGCCACGTGAAGTAGGCGGAGACGGCCACCCGCCCTGCCGCGATCATCTTCTTCGGCGGCGAGTTCTCCGTGTCGGCGAGCACGTCCCGCGCCGGGGACGACGCCCGGTACGGCTGGACGCGGTACGGCTGGACGCGGTACGGCTGGACGGGCACCACCACCGGGGCGCCGCCGGTGTCCACCTGCGGCGCGAACCGGGGAGCCACGACCAGCGGCACCAGCAGGGCCACGGCCGCCACGAGCGCCGCGCACGAGACCGCCCCCGCGAATCTCGTCAGGCGCAGTCGCGACCGGCGGCGCAGCGCGCGTTCGGCGAGGTCGGCGGGCACGTGGACCTCCCGCGACCACTCCTCCAACGTCTGCTTCAGCATCCGGGGCGTCATGAGATCACCTCACTCAGGCGCAGATCGGCGAGTTCCGGCGCGGTCGCCCGCAGCCGGGCGAGGGACCGGTGCGCGGTGCTGCGCACGGTCCCGACGGAGCAGCCGAGAATGCGGGCCACCTCGTTCTCGGGCAGGTCCTCCAGATACCGCAGCACGAGCACGGCGCGCTGCCGGGACGTCAGCCGGGCGAGCGCGCGGCGCAGGATCACCCTCAGCTCGGCCTCACCGGTGTCCCCGCGGCCGGCCGGGTGCTCCGGCACGTCCGCCACGCTGACCTCCCGCTGCCGCCGCGCCAGCCGCCACCAGCTGACCTGCTGGCGGTACATGACCTGGCGCACGTACGCCTCGGGCTCGTCGAGCCGCCCCCATCGCGTGACCACCTTGGCCAGGGCCGCCTGCAGCAGGTCCTCGGCGGAGTGCTGGTCCCCTCCGGTCAGCAGATAGGCCAGCCGCATGAGCGCGGGCGCGCGGGCCGACACGAATTCGCGGAATCGTCGCTCCTCTGCGCCGTCCACGAGCACCTCCTCGGATCAATGTCTGCCTGTAGACGCCCTGGGCACGGGCGCGCTATGCGTGCCGATGCCAGTAGGGTGCGTATCCGACCCCATCGAGGTCCGATCGATCGAGCGGAAACGGATGCCATGACCGAGTGGACGCCCGACGCGCGTGAGCTGGCCGACCTGGAGCTGCTGCTGTCCGGGGCGTACGCGCCGCTGACCGGCTTCCTCACCTCCGCCGAGGTGGAGAGCGTGGTCGACCGCGGACGGCTGCCCGGCGGCGCGCCCTGGCCCGACCCGATCACCATCACGCTTCCCGACGAGTTCGGGCCCGGCGACCGCGTGACGCTCAAGGACCCCGAGGGCGCGGCGGTCGCGGTGCTGACCGTGGTGGAGCGGGACGGCCACCACGCCGCGGGACCGGTCGAGGCGCTCGACGCCCCCGCGTACGGTCCGTTCGCCCGGCTGCGCCGTACGCCGGAGGAGGTGCGCAAGGACCTGCCCGACGGCGAAATCCTCGCGGTGACCATGCGCGGGCCGCTCGACTCCGCCGCGCTCGACGACGTCGCGGCGACCGCCGAGGAACTGGACGCGGCCGTGCTCCTCATGCCCCTCGTCTTCGGCGAGGGCGGCCCGGCCGTGGTACGCGCCGCGCTCAAGGCGGCCGAGCGGCTCCCCGGGGCGACCGTGGTCGCGGTGCCGCTCGCGCCGCGCGAGGACACCGAGATCGACCTCGAGCTCCGCGAGCACGTGGCCCGCAACTACGGCGCCACCGAGCACTTCGCGGGCCCCGCGCCGGTCACCATCCCCGGGCCGCCGCACAAGCGGGGTCTCGTGGTGTTCTTCACCGGGCTGTCCGGCTCGGGCAAGTCGACGATCGCCCGGGGGCTGCGCGACGCGCTGCTGGAGCGGGGCGGCCGCGCGATCACCTACCTGGACGGCGACGTCGTGCGGCGGCTGCTGTCGGCGGGGCTCACGTTCTCGCGGGAGGACCGCGACCTCAACATCCGCAGGATCGGCTTCGTGGCCGCCGAGGTCGCCCGCCACGGCGGCCTCGCCGTCTGCGCGCCCATCGCGCCGTACGCCGCGACGCGGGACGAGGTGCGGGCGATGGTCGAGGAGGTCGGCGGCGACTTCCTGCTCGTCCACGTGGCCACGCCGCTGGAGGAGTGCGAGCGCCGTGACCGCAAGGGTCTGTACGCCAAGGCGCGCGCCGGGCTGATCCCGGAGTTCACCGGGATCTCCGATCCCTACGAGGAGCCGGAGGACGCCGACCTCGTCCTCGACACGACGGACATGACGGTCGAGCGCGCGGTCGGCGCCGTGCTGAACCTCGTCACCGCGGGCGGCTGGGTCCGCTGAGGCGTCCGCCGAAGGCTCAGGAGGGCGGCACCGGCGTCGACGTGAAGCGGGGCAGCCGTCCGAGCTGCGCGAACGCCCGGGTGGCGCCCGGCGTGGTGTCGAACCTGGTGTCGCCCCGGGGCGCCAGCGGCGAGTCGAAGTAGACCAGCGCCTTGATCTGGGGGTAGTCCCCGATCTGGCGCCGGACCGACTCGAAGAAGTCGCGCTTGAATGCCGGTGCCCCGCGCCGCTCGAAGGCGCCCCACTCGGCGACCATGATGGGCTTGGCCGGGAACCTGGCCTGCATCCACCGGTAGAACCCGGGCCAGCCCGGCGCGTCGGGCCGTGTCTTGTCGACCAGCCCGGCGAAGTCGCGCACCCGGTCGTCGGCGTACGGGTCGAAGGCCACCCAGTCGACCACGTCGTCGCCGGGATAGAGCCGGCCGAACCACGGCTTGACCGCCCAGTTGGGCGCGCCCATGTAGGTCATCACGGTCACCGCGTTGCGCACGCCCTGCTGGCGCAGACGCGTCACCACGTGGCGGTACATCGCGACGTAGTCGGCGGCCGTGTATCCCCCGCCCTCGCGTACGTCGTTCTCCGGTTCGTGGTGGATCGTGAGGAAGAACCGGCCGGGGAAGGTGCGCCGGATGTGCTCGGCGAGCCGGTCGACGCGCCCGTCCACCTCGCCGCGCGCGACCTCGGCCCAGGTGTGGTCGAGCGCCGGCTTCCAGTTCACCAGCAGCAGCCGGGGCCCCTTGGCGATCTCCCGCTCCTCGGCGGTGGGGAAGAGCTCGCCGCCCCGGTGGTAGACGTGCACGATGTCGGCCCTGCGGCCCATGCGCCGTTCGGCCATGTCCACCGCGCGGATCGGGCCGCGTCCGGAGAAGACGTCGGGCGCGATCCCCCACCACGCCCCGCACGTCGGGATGAGCTTGTCGGTGACCGCGCAGGCGACCGGCGTCGTCGCGGCGCCGCCGCCCGGCACCCGCCCGCTCGTGGCGGTGCCCGTGCAGGCCGTCGCGCACGCCCCCGCCACCAGTACGGCCACGCCGGCGATGAGTCTCATCGCGCCCCCTTCCTCGGCAGACCCCGCAATGAACGGATGGGCAAACACCATCCCATCAATTCCCGTGGCTTCGGAAGCCGTTTCCCCATCTCACATGTACGGAAATATCCAGTTTCATCGGCTAATTGAGCGGCCGTTGCCTGGCCCGAATTCGCCAATAGCCGGGGACGAAACGCCGCGGCGGCCTATAGTTCGAGACCGGATCCCGCCGGACCGCCGCCGGGACCACGAACGCGCCCGGCGGCTTCTCCCTCATTCCGGGGGCCACAGCTCCCCGCACTGAGGCCGCGGCCGCGTGACGAACGAGGGCACGGGGAGTTCGATGAGCCTGCCGCCGCAAAGCCGTCACCGGGTGGATCACGGCCTGGCGGAGTACGGTTCGGTGCTCGGACGCAGGCGTCTGGTCGCCGCCGTCTGCCTGCTCGCGGGAGTGGGCGGCGGAGCCGCGGCGCTCGCGCTGACCCCCGAGCGTTACACCGCGGCCGCCCAGGTGCAGGTGCTGCCGACCGGCGCGCAGGAACAGTTCAACGTGCCGAACGCGCGGCAACGGGAAACGCTCAATCTCGACACCGAATCACAGATCGCCCGGTCTGCGGTCGTCTCCGCCCGGGCCGCCGAAATACTGAAAAATCCGAATCCGGAGGAATTGCGGGAACACGTGACAGTGGACGTTCCCCCCAATTCCGCCATTCTTTCCATTTCGTTTTCCGCGTCCGATCCCCAAGCCGCGGCCGCGGGAGCTCAGGCGTACGCGGAGGCGTATCTGCGCAACCGCGCCCGCGCCGCCGAGGACGCGATCGGCGCCCAGCTCAAGCTGATCGCCGCGCGGCTGCGCGAGGTCGAGAACGATCTCGACGAGGCCACCGCGAGCCGGACCGCGACCGCTCAGACCACGGCGGCCCAGACCACGACAGCCCAGACCACGGCAGCAGGGGGCGCGGCCGGGCTGGGGACGACGCGGCGGCAGGCCATGCTCGCCCGGCAGGTGTCGGACCTCACGCTGCGCTACGACGCGCTCAAGACCGTCGCGGTGACGCCGGGCACGGTCATCAGCCCCGCCAGGCCGCCCGCGCGACCGGCCCATCCGAGCCCTCCGCTCTTCCTCGGCAGCGGCCTGTTCCTCGGCGTCCTCGCCGCGGCGGGCGCCGCGTTCGGCCGCGACCGCCTGGACACCCGCGTACGCACGTGTGCGGACATCGAGAGGCTGTGCGGCCTTCCGCTGCTCGCCGAGCTTCCGGCGAGGCCGGACTCCGGGATCCTCGACGAGATGGCCGCCGCCGTCGCCACGTCACTGGGCGGCGGGCCCCACCGGCTGCTCCTCGAAGGCGTCGGGGTCACGAGCACCGCCAGGCCGCTCGCCAAGGGCCTCGGCTCCGCGCTGGCGCATCTCGTGCCGGTGACGGTCGTGACCGGCCGGTCCGCCCACCCCGACGCCGCCCTGCTGCTGGTCGGCCTGCGGCGGGCGACCTCCCCCGAGGTCGCCCGGGCCGTACGGCAACTCTCCCGGCAGGGCGCCCGCGTGCTCGGCGCCGTCGCCGTACCGCCGGGGTTCGTCGCGCCCGTCCCCGAGACCGCGGAGTGGGGCGCGTGAGAACCCCCGGTCCCCGCACCGCGAACGGTCCCGCGCCGGTGGTCGCCGTCCCACTTCCGCCGATCCCGGCGCACGAGGCGGGGTGGCAGGACCGGCCGCCCGGCGGGGATCAGCCCTTTCCCGCCCGCCGGCGACGGCGTCGGCGCCGTCCCGCGCGGACGGCGTGGCCGATCGCCGCGCTGCTGCTCGGCTACCCGGTCTGGTGGGCGCTCGGCCTGGGCGGGCTGTCGGTGGTGGTGCTGGCCGCGCCCATGGCGGTGGTGCTGTGGCGCAGGCGGCCGATCCGCGTGCCGAAGGGCTTCGGCCTGTGGGCGCTGCTGCTCACGGGCTACCTCGTCAGTGCGCTCGCGCTCGCCGAGACGCCGGACGGCACGTACGGCGAGCTCGCCGCCGGCCGGGTCATCGGCTACCTGATGCGGCTGGCCGTCTATGTCTCACTTCTGATCATGGTGCTCTACCTGGGCAACCTCACCCATGACGAGCTGCCGCAGCGCACCCTCGTCAGGTGGCTCGGCGTGCTGTTCCTGACGGCCGTCGCGGGCGGGCTGCTGGGCGTGCTCGCGCCCGGCGTCGCCTTCACCTCGCCGATGGAGATGGTGCTGCCGCCGTCGATCGGCGGCCACCCCTTCGTCGCCAACCTGATCCACCCGACGGCCGCCCAGATGCAGCACGTGCTCGGGCACGCCGCGCCGCGCCCGGAGGCGCCGTTCGAGTGGGCCAACGCCTGGGGCAGCGACGTGTCGGTGCTGGTGATCTGGTTCGTGGTGGGCTGGTGGGCCCACGGCGGGCCGTACCGGCGCGTGGCGGCCGTGCTCGCGCTCGCCGTCGCCGCCGTCCCGGTCGTCTACTCGCTCAACCGGGGCCTGTGGATCGGGCTCGGGGTCTCGGCGGCCTACCTCGTGATCCGGGGCGGACGCCCCCTCGCGGCCGCCGCGGCCGCGGCCGTCGCCGCGGCGGCGTTCCTGCTGTCGCCGCTGAGCGGCATCGTCGCCCAGCGGCTGGACAACCCGCACAGCAACGGCATCCGCGCGTTCACCATGGCGACCACGGTCCGGGTCGCGACCTCGTCCCCGGTGATCGGATACGGCAACACGCGCACCGCGTACGGCAGCCACCGGACCGTGACGACGGGCCGCAGCGCGTGGTGCGTGGAGTGCGGCCATCCCCCGCTCGGCAGCGACGGGCAGCTGTGGCTGCTGCTGATCAGCCAGGGCTTCGCGGGGGCCCTGCTGTACGCCGCCTTCTTCGCCGGCGCGGTCCGGCGCTACTGGGCGGACCGGTCGCCGATCGGCAAGGCCGGGACGCTCGTGATGATCCTCGTGCTGCTCTACATGGTCGTCTACGACGGGCTGATCAGCGCCCTGACCCTCTTCCTGATCTCCTTCGCACTGCTCTGGCGCAACGCCGCCGTCACAACGGCCCTCGGGGAGGCCCGATGAGGGACGCCGCCGACCGTCTCCGCTACCTGGACGAGGTCATGGACCTGCTGTTTCCCGGACACGATGCCCATCCGGGCGCCCGCAGCGTGCTGCCGCACCGCCTCGTCCCCCGGCGGGTCGTCCCGCGCAGGTGGTGGCACGCCGCGCTGGGGCGCGGCCTGCCCGTCCACCGCGGGACCGACACGATCGAGACGCACCTGAGCGACGTCCTCGGCCGCCGCGTGCGGGTGGTCGTCCACGTCAGGCCCGCCCGCCGCGCCAACCGCAAGCCGATCCTGGAGGCCTACGACGAGTCGGGACTCGCGGGGTTCGTGAAGATCGGCGACTCGCCGCGGGCCCGGCGGCTGGTGCGGTACGAGAGCGAGGTGCTGAGCATGCTCGCCGGGCGGCCGTTGAAGGTCGTCATGCCACCCGACGTGCTGTATCACGGCGAGTGGCGGGGCTTGGAGGTGCTGATGCTGTCCCCGCTGCCCGTGACCTCCCGCCGCGTGGGCTCCCGCCGCGTGCCCGCCCGCCTGCTCGGCTCGGCCGTACAGGAGATCGCCGCGATCCGCCCGTACGGCGAGGAGGGGACCGGGGAGGCGGCCTGGCACGGGGACTTCACCCCCTGGAACGTCGCGGCGGGGGCGGACGGGCGGCTGCTCGTGTGGGACTGGGAACGCTTCGCGGTCGGCGTGCCGCCCGGCTTCGACGCCCTGCACCACTTCTTCCACCGGGCGCTGCGCCGGATGCCGCCCGCGGTCGCCGCCCGCTCGTGTCTCGCCCAGGCGGGCGGGCTTTTGGAGCCGTTCGGCGTCGAGGTGGCCCTGGCCCGCCGTACGGCGGTCCACTACCTGGTCGCCCTGGCCGAGCGGCACCGCCGCGACGGCCACGAGCCGCTCGGGCCGCCCGCCGTCTGGCTGAACCCTCTGGTCGATCATGAGGAGTGCCTGCTGTGAGGGCGCCGTTGAAGCACTCCGCGCACGCCGTCTCGTACGCCGCCGGGAGGCTGACCAGCGGCGGCAGGGTGCTGCCGTCGTTCCTGATCGTCGGGGCCCAGCGGTGCGGCACGACCTCGCTCTACCGCGCCCTGTCCCGGCACCCGCTGGTGATGAAGCCGGTGCTGCGCAAGGGCGTCCACTACTTCGACATGGCCTACGAGCGGGGGCTGCCGTGGTATCGCGCCCACTTCCCGCTGACGTCCGGGGCCCGGATGCTCGGATTCCGGCACGGCCATGCTCCCCAGGCGTTCGAGTCGGCCCCTTACTACCTGTTCCATCCCCTGGCGGGGGCCCGCATCGCGGCCGACCTGCCCGGCGTCAAGCTGATCGCCTTGGTCCGCGACCCGGTCGAGCGGGCCTGCTCCGCCCACGCGCACGAGCTGGCGCGGGGGTTCGAGACCGAGCCGAGCTTCGAGCGCGCCCTCGCGCTGGAGCCGGAGCGCCTCGCCGGTGAGGCCGAACGGCTCCGCAGCGTCCCCGGCTACGTGAGCCACGCGCACCGGCATCAGGCGTACCTCGCCCGTGGACGGTACGCCGAACAACTGGCCCGGCTGGAGCCGCTCGTGGGGCGCGACCGGATCCTGGTGCTCGACAGCGGGCTGCTGTTCCGCGACCCCGCCGCCGTGTACGACCGGGTGCTGCGCTTCCTCGGGCTGCCCCGGCTGGGGGACGCCGAGTTCGAGCGGCACAACGCCCGGCCGCGTCAGGCCATGCCCGCGCCGGTCCACCGCCGGCTCCGCGAGCACTTCGAGCCGTGGGACGCGCTGCTCGTGCCGTGGCTGGGGGCGGTGCCCTCGTGGCGGCGCTGACCGATCTCGCGCGGCCTGGCGGTCTTCTCCGGCACGGAGTCGCCGGTCTGGTCACGGCGGCCGCCGCCGCGGGCGGGCAGTTCGCGCTCGTGCTCGTGGTGACGCGGTCGCTGTCCCCGCAGGCCGCCGGGGCGTTCTTCACGGCCACATCGGTGTGCCTGATGCTCGCGGGCGTCGTCCGCCTCGACACCGGCAACGGCCTGGTCCACGCCCTGGCCCGCAACCGGTCCGTCGGCGGCCCGGACGGGGGCCGGCGGCTGGTCCGCGGGGTCCTCGCGCCGGTGGCCGCGCTCGCGTCCATGACCGGAGCCGCGGTCGCCGTCGCGGCCGGGCCGCTCGCCGGGCTCACCGGCGTGCCCGGCGGCGTCTGGGTGGTGCTGGCCGCCGCCCTGCCGTTCGTCGCCCTGTCGGACGTGCTGATCTGCGCCACCCGCGGCCTCGGCACCATGCGGCCGACGCTGCTGCTCGCCGGGGCCGTCCAGCCGCTCGGGCAGCTCGTGCTCGTCACCGCCGCCGTGCTCTGCGCGGCGCCTGCGCCGGTGCTGGCCGCGGCCTGGGCGCTTCCCCCGGTGGCGGGTGCGGTGCTGGCCGCCGTACGGCTGCGGGGGCTCGGGCCGTACGAGGTGGGGGAGGTCGGGGCCTTCTGGCGGCACACCGCGCCGCGGTCGGCTGCGGCGGCCCTGCAGTCGGTGTTCCAGCGGCTCGACGTGGTGATCGTCGCGTTGCTCGCGGGGCCCGCCGCGGCGGCCGTCTACACCGCGGCGACCCGGTTCAAGGTGCTCGGACAGCTCGCCGGTCAGGGGCTCGCCCAGGCCGCGCAGACACGGCTGGTGAAGGCTCTCGCCGAGGGCGACCTGGACGGCGCCCGCGCGCTGTATCGCACCACCACCAGGTGGCTGGTCGTGCTCACCTGGCCGCTGTGGCTGGGATACGCGGTGCTCGCGCCGTGGCTGCTGCCGCTGTTCGGGCCCGCCTACGCCGGCGGCGGCGCGATCGCGCTCGTCCTGTCGGCCACGATGATGGTCGCGACCGCCTGCGGCATGGTCGACGTCGTGCTCGTCGCGGGCGGGCGCACGGCCGCCAGCCTGGCCAACGTGACCGCGGCCGTCGCCGTGACGATCGCCCTCGACGTGCTGCTCGTCCCCGCGTACGGCGCGCTGGGCGCGGCGCTGGGCTGGTCGGGCGGCGTGCTCGTGAAGAACCTGCTGCCCGCCGTCCAGGTCCACCGCCGGTACGGCCTGCTCCCCTTCGGCCGTGTGGCGGCCTCATGAGCCCCGAACCGCCCGTGCTGGTCACGGGCCTGCCGCGCAGCGGCACGAGCTGGGTGGGCCGGATGCTCACGGCGAGCGGGCGGCTGGTCTACGTCAACGAGCCGCTGAACCCGCAGCGCCCGCCCGGCCGCTCCCCCGGCGTGCTCGACGCGTCGGTGACGCACCGCTTCCAGTACATCTGCCCGGACGACGAGACGCCCTGGCTGGCGGCCTTCTCCCGTACGGTCGCGCTGCGCTACGGCTGGGCGGCCGAGGTCCGCCGCAACCACGGCCCCGGCGACCTCGCGCGGATGGCCAGGTACGGCACGGCCTTCACCCTCGGCCGCCTGCGGGCCAGGAGGGCGCTGCTGGACGATCCGTTCGCGCTCCTGTCCGCCGAGTGGTTCGCCGGCCGCCTCGGCTGCCGCGTGGTCGTCGTGGTTCGCGACCCCGTGTCGTTCGCCGGGAGCTGGCGGCGGCTCGGCTGGAGGGTGGACGTGCGCGAACTGCTCGACCAGCCCCTCCTGCTGCGTGACCACCCGTACGTGGCCGAACTCGGGCCCTTCGCCGGCGAGCGGGATGTGATCACCGCGGCGGCCGTGTTGTGGCGGGTCGCGTGGCGTGTCACCGGCACGGTGGCCCGTCGAGCGCCCGGCATCAGGATCGTGCGCTACGAGGACCTGTGCGCCGCACCCCTCGACGGCTTCCGCGACCTCTACGACTGGTGCGGCCTGCCCTGGACCGATCGCGCCGCCCGCCGGATAACCGCGGCCTGCACGTCCTCCCGGGGGCCCGCGGGTTCCCCGTTCACCTGGACGGGCCTGTCCCGTACGGCCTACCGCCCGATGGACTCCCGCCGGGCGCTCACAGCGGCCTCGCTCCCCCACGAGGACGCCGCCCGCGTACGCGCCCTGGTGCACGGCTGACCGGCGTGTCGCCCGCGACCTCCACTAGACGGCTGATGCGTGGTAAGGGTGCGTATCAGCACCGACGTCCGGGAAATCCCATCACTCCGCTGGCGGCGGAGGCATGTTATTTCCCGAGGGTCCGGGATCCGTTCGACCACCCCCTGGCAGCTCGCGCCAGAGCATCGAGTACGCACAGTAGTCACAGATATGCGTATGGTGTCTCCGTGCCTCTCGCATCCCCCCAGGACGACGACTGGATCGCTTTCGTTGACGAGTCCGAGTCCAATTCACAACTCGATCCAGATGTGTACATCCTCGCCGCAGCGCTCGTCCACGGGACGGCGTGCGAAAAGATCAGAGCCTGGGTGGACGGGCTGCGCCTCGACGGACAACGCAAGCTGCACTGGGCCAAGGAATCCGCGAGCAGGCGCGACGGGATCATCCGCGCCGTCGAATCGCTCGACGTGCTGTACCTGGTCGTCTTACTGGAAGACATCTGCGCATCACCATCGGAGCGCCGACGACGCAGGTGCCTTGAACGCCTTCTGTGGGAGTTGATCCAGGCGGGCGTACGTCATGTGGTGCTCGAGGCGCGCGAACGGACGCAGAACAAGCGCGACCTCGATCTTCTGACTACGCTCGCTTCCCGCCACAGGATCACGGCGAGACCCAGAGTCGATCACGTTGCGGGTCCCGCGGAGCCCTTGCTCTGGCTGGCGGACGTGCTGGCGGGCGCATTGGTCGCGAGCCGGTGCGGGGATCCCGGCTACTGGGAACGGCTGGCCACGTCCGTGGAGATACACCGGCTCTGAAAGATGTGCGGAAAGACGCAAGCCCGGGACCCCACCGTCCGGAGGGACCTTCCCGGGCTCACTTCCAACCGCTTCACGAAGCGGCGGCCTCATCCGCGATCGTACCCTCCCCGTCCCCCGGCAACCACCGACAGTGAACAAGTGACTAGAAGCTAGCCGAGGGTGGTGTCGCCGAGGGAGGCGAGGAGGGTGCGCAGGGCGCCGACGAGGTGATCCCGCTCCCCGGGGTCCAGCGGCGCCAGCAGGCGCGCCTCGTTCGCGACGTGCGGCTCCAGCACCTCGTCCACGAGTGCGAGGCCGCTGCCGGTGAGCCGTACCCGGATGGACCGCCGGTCGCCGGGGTCCGGGATCCGTTCGACCAGCCCCCTGGCCGCCATGCGGTCGATGCGGTTCGTGATCGCGCCGGAGGTCACCATCGCCGCCCTGTTCAGGGCTCCCGCCGTCAGCTCGTACGGCGGGCCCGACCGGCGCAGCGTCGCGAGCACGTCGAACTCCCACGTCTCCAGGCCGTACGACGAGAAGAACTCCTTCAGCTCCCGGTCCAGCAGCCGTGCCAGCCTGGAGACGCGCCCGACGACGCCCATCGGCCAGGTGTCCACGTCCGGCCGTTCCCGCCGCCACTGGTCCAGCAGCATGTCCACGGCGTCGCCCATCCAGGCTCCCTCGAAGTCTCTCAGCGTTCTTTTATTTGACGTTTAACAGTTCGGCGTGCTGTTATCTCAATGCTGAGATTATCAACGAGGAGCAACCGTGAGAATCGCCAACCATGGTTCCCTGCCGGCCGTGGGCACGCTCGCCCTCACCGCGCTCACCCCACTGGTCTGGGGTTCGACCTACGCCGTGACGACCGAGTTCCTTCCGCCCGACCGTCCCCTGTTCACCGCGCTGGCCAGGGCGTTGCCCGCCGGGCTCGTGCTGCTCGCCGTCACCCGCGTGCTGCCGCGAGGAGTGTGGGTCTGGCGGGCGGCGGTGCTCGGCGCGCTGAACATCGGGGCGTTCTTCCCGTTGCTGTTCCTGGCGGCGTACCGGCTGCCGGGCGGTGTCGCGGCCGTGCTGGGCGCCGTGGGCCCGTTGTTCGCGCTCGCCTTCGCGGCCCTGCTGCTCTCCGAGCGTCCCACCGCGCGCAAGGTGCTCGCCGGGCTCGTCGGGCTGCTCGGGGTCGGATTGGTCGTCCTGCGCGCCGAGGCGCGACTGGACATGGTCGGCGTGCTCGCCGGGCTCGTGGGGGCGGCGTCCATGTCGGCAGGGACCGTGCTGACCAAGCGCTGGGGCCGTCCCGAGGGCGTCGGCGCGCTCGCCCTCACCGGATGGCAGCTCACCGCCGGCGGGCTGCTGCTCGTCCCGGTCGCCCTGCTCGTCGAGGGCGCGCCGCCCGCGCTCAGCGGCGAGAACCTGCTCGGCTACGCCTATCTGGGCATCGTCGGCACCGCGCTCGGCTACTGGATCTGGTTCCGCGGGATCTCCCGGCTCCCCGCGACGTCCGTCTCCTTCCTCGCGCTGCTGAGTCCGGTCTCCGCGGCCGTCATCGGCTGGGCCGCGCTCGGTCAGGCTCTCAGCCCGGTTCAGCTGCTCGGCATGGTTCTCGCCCTCGGCGGCACCCTGCTCGGCCAGGCCCCGGCAGGGCCCTCCCGGCGCGCCGAGGCCCCGCCCGAGCCCGTACGGCCCGAGGCCGAGCCGGCCTGCCCGTCCCGCTGACGAGGACACGCGAAACAGAGGGCACGCGAGACAGCGGACACGGGGAAGGCGGCGCAGGCGCGACAGGCGGAACGTGGGAGGATTTTCACGGCCGTGCTGTCACCACCGGAGGACGGGCGCGATGCGCGACGAGAAGATCAGCGACTTCCTCTCCCGGCTCGCCGACCGGGTGCCCGCCCCGGGCGGAGGCGCCGCCGCGGCCCTGCAGGCCGCCCAGGCCGCCGCGCTGCTGGGCATGGTCGCGCGGTACAGCACCGGCGAGAAGTACGCCGAGCACGCGTCCCTGATCGAACGGATCACCGGCGAGACCGACGAACTGCGGTCGAGGGCCCTGCGCCTGGCCGAGGACGACGAGGCGGCGTTCACGGCGGTCACCGAGGCGTACAAGCTGCCCAAGGACACCGACGAGGCGAAGGCCGCCCGGTCGGACGCCATCGCCGCGGCGCTGGTGGGGGCGGGCAGGGTCCCGGCCGAGGTCGTCGGCGTCGCGGGGAGGGCCGTCGGCATCGCCGAGGAACTGCTGCCCGTCGGCAACCGGAACGTCGTCTCCGACATCGCCGCCGCCACCGAGGCCGCGCGGGCCGCGGCGACCACCGCCCGGGTGAACATCGAGATCAACCTCGGCGGGATCAAGGACGAGCGGGCCCGCGCCGAACTGACCGCCGTGGCGGCCGAGGTGGACGGCGTGGCCGCGCGGGCCGAGCGGGTCACCGCCGCCGTCCGTGCGGAGATCGCCAGATGAGCGCCCGGGTGCTCTCCGGCAAGGAGCTCGCCGCGTCCGTCCGGACCGAGGCCGCGGAGCGGGCCGCCGCGCTCGCCGCGGCCGGCAGGCCGCCGAAGCTCGCGGTCGTCGTGGCGACCGCGGACGAGTCCAGCGCCTGGTACGTCCGCTCGATCGCGCGTGCCGCCGAGAAGGCCGGCATCGCCTGCGACGTCGTCGACCTCGGCGCGGAGGCCGACCCCGGCCGGATCCGCGACCGGCTGGCGGAGCTGAGCGCCGACGACACCGTGCACGGCGTCATCCTCCAGACTCCGCTGCCGCGGGGTGCGAAGCTGGAGGACCTGGCCGGCGCGATCGCGGTCGAGAAGGACGTCGACGGCGCCAACCCGCTGTCGCTGGGCCGCCTGGCCGCGGGCCTGCCCGCGTTCGCTCCGGCGACCGCCGAGGCCGTCGTGGCGATCCTGGACCACCACGGCGTCGACCTGGCCGGCCTGCACGTCGCCGTGGTCGGCCGGTCCACGGTGGTCGGCAAGCCCGCCGCCCATCTCCTGCTGGACAGGAACGCCACCGTGACGGTCTGCCACTCCCGCACGCGGGACCTGGCCGCGATCACCGCCGTGGCCGACGTGGTCGTGGCCGCGGCCGGCCGCGCCGGGCTGATCACGGCCGAGCACGTGCGGACCGGGGCGGTCGTCGTGGACGTCGGCACCAACCCCACCGAGGACGGCGGCCTGGTCGGCGACGTCGACGCCGTCGCGGTCGCGGACAAGGCAGGGGCGCTCACACCCGTGCCCGGCGGGGTGGGCCCGGTGACGACGGCCCTGCTGCTGCGCCACACCGTCCAGGCCGCCGATCGCGGCTGACCACGTCCCCCTGCCGCCCGCGCCGGCCGGACGCGCCGTCAACGGGATGCACCCGGAGCGTCGACGGGAACGGCCGGGGCATCGGGCCGGGACGGGATACGCATCGCCGCCGGGGCTTTCCAGGCCGCGGTCACCAGCAGCGGCACCAGCAGCGCCAGCGTCCAGGTCAGGCCGAGCGCCTGTGCGACACGGCCGACCAGCGCCGGAGCGAGCAGCATGGCGGAGTACGTCATGGTGGTGAGCCGGGCGACCGCGATGGTCGCTCCCGTGGCGCCCTCCTCCGTGCCCGCGTGCCCGGCCGCGCTGAAGATCAGCGGCAGCGGTGAGGCCAGCCCGAGACCGGTGACAGCGAATCCGGCGACCGCGAGGATCGGCGTGGGGGCCACGACCACCGCCGTAAGACCGGCGGCCGCCAGCGCGGTGCCGCCCCGGACCAGGACGCGTGCCGGGTATCGCGCGGACAGCCGGTCGCCCACGAGCCGTCCCGCCGTCTGGCAGGCGGTGAAGGCGACGAGGCCCAGCGAGGCCACGCCCAGTGAGGCGCCCCGCTCGTCGTGCAGGAGCACCCCGCTCCAGGTGATGACGGCACCCTCACAGGCCAGCACCGCCGCGCCCATCGCGCCGAGGAGCAGGACACGGCGCGTCCAGCCCGCCCGCCATCCTCGCCGTCCGGCCACCTCGTCCGTACGCGCGGACGGGTGCTCCGCGGGAGGTTCCTCGGCCGGCAGCCATCTGCCCGCCACCAGGGCGACGGTCGTCACGACCGCCCCCAGGATCAGGTAGTGCGTGGTGAGGGACATGCCCGCCTGCGCCGCGCCTCCGCCGGTGAGCGAACCGGCCACGGAGCCGATGCTCCAGGCCGCGTGGCAGCCGTTCATGATGGGACGGTGCGCCGCCCGTTCGACCATCACCGCCTGCGCGTTCATTCCCGTGTCGAGCAGCCCGTTCGCGGCGCCGACGAGGAGCATGGCCGCGGCCAGGTGGACGTGCCCGCCGGCGAGGCCCACCCCGACCAGGGCGAGGGGAAGGACGACCGCGGCGATCCGCACGACCCAGGCGCTGCCGATCCGCACCGCGAGTCGTCCGGCGACCCGCGTGGCGGCGAGCGCCGCCACGCCGAACAGGGCGTTCAGGAGGCCGAGCAGTCCCTCCGTCAGATCGTGATCCATCTTCAGGGAGGGCGTACGGACCGCGAACGCGGCGATCAGGGCGCCGTTCACGGCGAACACCGCCGTCACCGCCGCGCGTGCCCGTGGCACGGCTCTCCGGCCCCGGCCGACTGCCCTCCGGGTCACCTCGGACATGCGTCCCGCCTTCCCGTACGGCGCCTTCCGACGGGCGCCTCCCGCAAAGGACGACGGCGCCGAGGCGGATTTTCGACATTCGGGCGAGACCGGCTGTCGATTTCGGGACTCCACCGCGTCGTAGAGGAGAGCGGCCGCGCAGGGCGGCCGCCGTGTCCCGGAGGAGAGAGCCGATGAAATACCTGCTGTTGATCTGTGCCGAGGAGTCGGTCGAGGTCAGCCCCGAGCAGGCCGACCCCGAGCCGTGGATCGAGGAGACCGAGCGCCGGGGAGTGCGCCTCGACGGGCATCGCCTGTGTCCCGTCGGCGACGCCACGACAGTGCGAGCCGGACTGGTGACCCAGGGGCCGTTCGCCGAGACCAAGGAGCAGATCGCCGGATTCGACATCATCGAGTGCGCCGACCTGGACGAGGCCATCGAGATCGCCTCGAAGCATCCCGTGGCGTCGTTCGGCGCGATCGAGGTGAGGCCGTTCTGGCCGGAATGAGCGACGCCGACGTCACCCGGGTCGTCGAGGAGGCGTTCCGCGAGGAGTGGGGCCGTGTCGTCGCCACGCTGATCCGGCTGACCGGCGACTGGGACCTGGCCGAGGAGTGCGCCCAGGACGCCTTCGCCCAGGCGCTCGCCCGCTGGCCCCGGGACGGCGTGCCGCGCCGTCCCGGGGCGTGGCTCACCACTGCGGCGCGCAACCGGGCGCTGGACCGGTTCCGCCGCCACACGACCGAGGCGGCGCGGCTGCGCGCGCTGGCGTCGGCGCCGACCGGCCCCGACCCGGAGCCCGCGGAGGAGGATCACGTGCCCGACGACCGGTTGCGCCTGATGTTCACCTGCTGTCACCCGGCTCTGCCGCTTGAGGCGCAGGTCGCCCTCACTCTTCGTACGCTCGCGGGGCTGACCACGGCCGAGATCGCCGCGGCGTTCATGGTGCCGGAGGCGACCATGGCGCAGCGGCTGGTCAGGGCCAAGCGCAAGATACGCAACGCGGGCATCCCCTACCGGGTGCCGCCCGCGCGTCTGCTGGCCGAGCGGACCGCGGGTGTGCTCGGCGTGCTGTACGTCCTGTTCACCGAGGGCTACTCGGCCAGCGGCGGGCCGAGTCCGACCCGGCCGGAACTGGCCGCCGAGGCCATCCGGCTGGCCCGGGTGCTCGCCGGGCTCATGCCGGGCGAGCCCGAGGCGCAGGGGCTGCTCGCGCTCATGCTGCTGCAGGACTCGCGGCGCGCGGCCCGGCTCGACGAGGCGGGTGACATCGTCACGCTGGAGTCCCAGAACCGCGCGAAATGGGACCACGACGAGATCGAGGAGGGGCTGCGGCTCCTGGACGACGCGTTGGCGCGCCGCCGCCCCGGGCCGTACCAGGTGCAGGCGGCCATCGCCGCCTGTCACGCCACCGCCCTCGACCCGGACGACACCGACTGGCCGCAGATCGCCGGGCTGTACGGAGAGTTGGTGCGGCTGGCGCCGTCTGCGGTGGTCGAGTTGAACCGGGCGGTGGCCGTGGCGATGGCCGACGGCCCCCTCGCCGGTCTGCGGCTGGTCGAAGAACTGCGGGCCGCCGGCGAACTGGCCGGGCACCACCTGCTCGCCGCCACCCGTGCGGACCTGCTGCGCCGGCTGGACCGTACGGCGGAGGCCGCGCAGGCCTACGAGGAGGCCCTGGCGCTCGCACCGACGGACGCGGAGCGCCGCTACCTCGCCCGCAGGCTCGCCGAGACCAATGGAACCTGACAGATGGCGCGGTCATGCGGCGGCCATGGTGCGGGCGAACCGTGGAACACCACCCGGCTCCCCGTGCGAGATGCGTACGTGGGCGCTACCGCAGTTGGTCGCGGCGGCGGGTCAGGTAGGCGGTCTCGGCGGTGTTGCCGGCCAGTTCGATGGCTCTGTCGTAGGCCGCGCGCGACTCCCGGCCGCGGCCCAGCCGGCGCAGCAGGTCGGCGCGGGTGGCGTGGTAGGCGTGATAGCCGGCCAACCTGGGCTCAAGACGGTCGACAGCCGCCAGTGCCACCTCCGGGCCGTCGAACTCGGCCACCGCGATGGCCCGGTTGAGGGCGATGATCGGCGAGGAGTCGAGGCGGACGAGCTGGTCGTAGAGGGCGAGGACCTGCGACCAGTCGGTGTCGCGCATGTCGCGGGCGGAGGTGTGCACGGCGTTGATCGCCGCGAGAATCTGGTAGCGACCCGGAGCCGCCCCGGCGGCGGCAGCGGCCAGGCGCTCGCGCACCAGCCGGTGACCCTCGGCGATCAGCGCCGCGTCCCAGGCCCCACGGTCCTGCTCGTCGAGAGCGACCAGTTCGCCGCCGGCCGAGACCCGGGCGGGGCGGCGGGCCTCGGTCAGGAGCATCAGCGCCAGCAGCCCGGCCACCTCACCGTCCTGTGGCAGGAGCGCGCGGATCAGGCGAGTGAGCCGGATCGCCTCGGCGGTCAGCTCGTGCCGTACGGGATCGGTGTCGGGGCCGGTGGCCAGGTAGCCCTCGTTGAAGACGAGGTAGAGGACGGCGAGGACGCCGGAAACGCGCGCCGGGAGATCCTCCGCCGACGGCACCCGATAGGGGATGCGCGCCGCCTTGATCTTGGCCTTCGCGCGGGTGATCCGCTGCCCCATGGCGCTCTCGGCCACCAGGAAGGCGCGGGCGATCTCAGGCATGGTCAGGCCGGCGACCATGCGCAGCGTCAGCGCCACGCGGGTCTCCATCGCCAATGCCGGGTGACAGCAGGTGAAGATCAGCCGGAGCCGGTCGTCGTCGATGGCGCTGGCAGGCTCGGGCGGGTCATCGTCGTATGACATCTGAGCCTTCCTGTGCTTGTCGTCGCGTTTGTTCTCGCGCCGGATCCGATCGATGGCCTGGCGGTTGGCGGTGGTGGTCAGCCAGGCGCCCGGGTTGGGGGGCACACCGTCGGCCGGCCACCGCTGAACGGCGGTCGCGAACGCCTCGGCGGCCGCCTCCTCGGCGATGTCGAGGTCGCCGAAGCGCCTGGTCAGGGAGGCGACCACCCGGGCCCACTCCTCGTGGTGGGCCCGGGTGATCGCCTCGCGGACGTCGACGTCGTTCACAGGAACGGCCGCACCTCGATCTTCCGATCGCAGATCTTCGACGCCTCGGTGGCGAGCTTGAGCGCCACATCCAGATCGGGGGCCTCCCACACCCAGACGCCGGCGAGGTACTCCTTCGACTCCACGAAAGGCCCGTCGCTGAACACCGCCTGCTCACCCCGGTTGTCGATGACCGTGGCTGCGTCGGTGTCCGCGAGTCCGCCCGCGAAAACCCAGTAGCCCTCGGCGATGAGTCGTTCGTTGAACGCGCTGATGGCAGGCTGCCTGTCCGTGCTGCCGGGATTGCTCTTGTCATCGATCACGGAAACCAGGTACCGCATCTGAAGATCGCCTCCTGTGGTGTCAAGACAGCGTGGTTCGGTGGTCAGGGACTTCACGCCGTCGGCGCATACCGCGGGCGCCCGGCCGGCCGGTAGACCTGGATCGTCACGCCCTTGGAGTCGACGCGCGACTCGGCCAGGTCGAGCGCGAGATCCGGGCCGGCGTCGGGGAACAGCCGCGCGCCCTGGCCTACGACCACCGGGACGGTGATGAGAGTCATCTCGTCGACCAGGTCGTTCTCCAGCAGCCACCGGGTCAGGATGCCACTGCCGTGCACCTGCAGCTCACCCCCCGGCTTGGCCTTCAGTTCCCGAACGGCGGCCGCGATGTCTCCGGACAGGACGGTCGTATCCGACCACGCCGGGTCTGTGAGCGTGGTCGACGCCACGTACTTGGGCCGTGTGTTCAACGCTTCCAGGACGCCCTCCCAGCCAGGGGCGTCCTGGACCGTCAAGGTCCCCCACGAGCCGGCGAACAGCTCGTAGGTCCGCCGGCCGAACAGGAACGCCTCGGCGCGCCGGTAAGTCTGGTTGATGAACGCGTGGGTCTCGTTGTCGCCCTTGCCCCGAGCCCATCCGCCGCGCTCGAATCCGTTCCTGCGGTCCTCGTCCGACGCGCCGCCGTTTCCCTGCATCACTCCGTCGAGCGTGACCTGAGTCACGGTCGTCAGCTTCATGATCGCGGTTCCTCTGCCTTGGCGCCGCCCCTCGTGGACGGCCTCACCCCTGCTACGAACACCACCGCCCCGATCCGACACCGCCTCCCGGATTTCTTCGAAGAACTTTTCCGGGACGCCGGTCGCCGAGCTCACCCCTAGACACGTAAATCCCGATCTCGGCGGCATCGCGGCCGAGACAGGCGTGACAGCGATCCGCGGCGATGTCCACGGCTCGCCCATCCGCTACATTTCGCCCTGCTGCCGCAAGAAACGGACTCCCCATGAACGTCGTCCTTTGGGTCATCGCCGGCCTGCTCACCCTCGCCTTCCTCGTCGCCGGGGTGATGAAACTCGCCCAGCCGAAGGACAGGCTGGCCGCGTCCGGCATGGCCTGGACCGAGGACTTCTCCTCGGGCGCGGTCAAGGGCATCGGTGCTCTCGAGGTGCTGGTCGCCTTCGGCCTCGTCCTGCCAGCCGTCACGGGCATCGCCCCGCTGCTGACGCCGCTCGCCGCGCTCGGCATCGCCCTGATCATGGCCGGAGCGGTCGTCGTCCACGCCCGCCGCGCGGAATCCCAGGTCATCGTCGTCAACCTGGTGCTCCTGGTGCTGGCCGCCGTGGTCGCCTGGGGCCGCTTCGGTCCGTACGCCTTCTGACCTCTGCTTCCTACCCCTTGCTTCGCGGCCCGAAGGCCCTGCGCAGCAGGGCGCCGGTCAGAAGGCGCAGGGCGAAGGGGAGGTCGTCGACGAGGTAGCGGCGGGCGAGCCGCCGGGGCTCGCCGAGCAGCCGGAACAACCACTCCAGTCCATGGTCGCCCATCCATTCGGGCGCGCGGCGCACCGACCCGGCGGCGAACGCGATGGCCGCGCCGCACCCCACGAACCAGGCGTCCGGCAGGTCGGTCCGGAGCGCCGCGATGAGCCGGTCCTGCCTGGGGAACCCGAGTCCGGCGAAGACCAGGGAGGGCCGCGCGGCGACGAGCCGCGCCCGCAGCTCCGCCATCGCCGCCGCACTGGTCTCGAACCCGTACGGCGGAGCGTGGACGCCCGCCACGACCAGGCCCGGGTGCCGCTCGCACAGCGCGTCGCGCGCCGCCTCGGCGACGCCGGGCGGACCTCCGATGAGATGGACGGGCAGGCCGCGGGCCGCGGCGGCCCCGGTCAGCGACCAGATCAGGTCGGCTCCGGTCACCCGTTCCGGCAGCGGACGCCCGAGCAGTCGCGACGCCCAGACCAGCGGCATGCCGTCGGCCACGACGAGTTCGGCCGCGTCGATCAGCGCGCGCAGCGAGGGGTCGCGGGCGGCGGCACGACAGATGTCGACGTTCGGCGTGACGACATGGCCGCCCACACCGCGCTCCAGCGCGTCCATGACGTGCGCGACCACCTGCGCCTCGGTGAGCGGGTCGAGCCGCACCGCGCCCACTGGGACCCTGCCGGCCCCGGCCAGCACCGGGTCCACGGCCGCCGTGGGAGACGGTACGTCGGCCATCAGATGCCGTGGCCGCGGACGTGGAGGGCGTGCAGCACGGCGCGCGGGCTGACCAGCCCTCCGGCGACCGCCAGCGCCATCGCCGCGCGCGGCTCGCCCGGCCGCGCGGAGAAGGCGCGCAGAGACCAGCGGGCGGCCTCGCGGCGCCTGCCGAGGGCGGCGTGGCAGAAGGCGAGCTGCCCGTAGACGCGGGCCGCGCCCCGCGGCTCGGCGGCCAGCCCGGGATGCCGGGCGAGCATCCACTCCAGGCCCGCGATCCGGTCGGCCCACCGCCCCGCGTAGTGCGAGGAGCCCCAGCGCACCCGCACGAGCGGCCGGTCGACGTGGACGATCGGATGCCGCCAGGCGGCGCGCAGCGCGAGGTCCCAGTCCTCGTTCTGACCGCCCGGGGCGCTCTCGTCCACCCAGGCCCAGCCCCGGCGGAACAGGAACGTCGAGGAGTGCACCATCATCATGCGCGAGCGGGTGAGGTGCCGGTGGGTGACCCTGCCCGTGCCGGCCAGCCGCGGTACCCGGCGGTCGCCGTACTCGACCTCGACGGCGCAGCTCGCGAAGCCGGCGGCGGGCTCCTCCGCCAGGGCGTCGACCTGGGCGGCCAGCTTGCCGGGCAGCCAGAGGTCGTCGTCGTCGCAGAAGGCGACGAGATCGGTGCCGAGCACGGAGATCCCGGTGTTGCGCGCGCCCGGCAGGCCGCGAGCGCTCCGGTTGCCCAGCACGCGCACGCCCCGGACGGCCCCCGAGTCGGCCCCCGAGTCAGGCATGGACACCTGCTGGGCGACGAGGAAGGCGGGGACGCCGTCGGCCACGACCACCACGTCGACCCGGCCGGCGTAGTCCTGGGCGAGCACCCCGGTCAGCGCGGCCAGGAGCGGGCCGGGCCGGTCGCCGCGGGTGGGGATGACGACGCCGACGGACGGCCTCAACGCCCGGCTCCCCGGTGGTAGGCGAGACCGTAACCGTAGAAGAGGAGAAGCGGGAGGGTGAGCGCGGTGACGAGCCACCGCTGGGGGCGCGGCAGGGGCGCCGGACGGTTCCGTATCCCGACCGGGCCCACGGAGAAGCGCATCGGGTTGCCGGATACGGTGTGCGCGACGCCGAGCAGCGCTTCGCGGTCGTCCAGGAAGGCGAGGCCGTCGTCGGGGAGGCCGAGCAGCGCGGCCAGGCGTGCCAGGGTCGCGCGGGGATCGTGCACCAGGTCCTCGTGACGCACCCGGACGACCTGCACGCCCTTGCGGCGCAGCACCTCGTAGGCGAGGTTCTGGGCCAGCCAGTGGACGGCGGTGCGTGCGGGCGTCCAGCGGGTCATCGGCCGCCCGTCCTCGGGCCTGCGCACCCTGCGCCGCCACGACGCGGCCACCGCGCGGGGGTCGCGCACCACCTGCACGACACGCAGCTCCATGATCGCCGCCAGGCAGTACGCCAGGGAGGCGTGCTTGCTGGAGTCGACGACGACCCGGGCGTCGGCGATCTCGGCCGCCGCCGCGTAGATACGGGAGTACGACCGTACGTACTCGGCCAGCTCGGCCTCACGGCTCGCGAGTCCGAGGGCGAGGACGGGCAGGCGGCGGGTCCGGTCGACGCGGGCGCGCAGGCCGGGCAGCCAGCCCGCCTGACTCTGCCGCCACTGCCCGAACGCGCGGGTGCCCACCTTCGTCCAGAACGGGCACTGGGAGAATCGCTGCCCGCAGCCGCAGGGCTCGTCGGCGCGTACGCCGCGGTCCCACAGGTGGACGACCTCGCCGAGCGGCGCCACGCCGGGCACCTCGCCGAGGAGACGTTCGAGCAGGGTGCTGCCACTGCGTCCCAGGCCGCCCACGAAGATCACTGGCTGTGTGTCGGCCACGTGTCCTCCATGAATGGATGCGAAACGTGACGACACTAGCGCGGAGGGTGATCGGACGGCTGGCAATCACCAAAGGATCTACGAGCCCGCCACCCGGGGACGGATGCAGCCGGCGGTGCCGGGGAAGCCGCCTCAGGAGGAGCGCAGTTCGACGCAGCACTCTCCCGGCCGCGGCACCAGGACGGCCCGCACCCTGGAGGCTTCCAGGCCGGTGAGCATGCCGTCGAGAAAGGCGTGGTTGACCCCGCAGACCAGCTCGGGGGCCCGCGCCGCCAGGGGATGGAACGGGCAGTTGCGCAGCCGCACGCAGGTGGGGGACTCGCGGCCGGGCTCGAAGCCGTGCCGCGCGAGCATGCCTTCGAGCAGGGTGAGGGCGCGTTCCGCGCCGAGGCGGCCGGGCTTGGCCCGGGCGCGTTCCGCGGCGCCGATCTCCTCGCCGCGCCGGCCGGCGACCCGGACCGCCGCCTGGCGGGCGCTCTCCTCTTCACGCTCCGCGAGAACGGCGTCCATGAGGATGTCGGCCAGCACCTCGTGCCGGCGTTCGGGAATCGTGACGCGGATGTCGGTCTCGGTGGGTTCGTAGACCTTCGGAGTGCGGCCGACCTTGCGGATGCCGCCGACCGCCTCATAGCGGGCGCGTAGCAGGCCGGCGTCGACCAGTTTGTCCAGATGGAAGGCGGCCAGCTTGCGGGAGATCCCGACCGAGGCGGCGGCCTCGTCCCGGGTCACCGGGCGGCGCGCCCTGCGGATGTAGGCGTACATGCCCTGCCGCAGCGCGTCGTCCAGCGCGGCCACCGCACTGATCGCGGGATCCGTCGTCACCCTGCCACGATAACGCCCGCCTGCGCGGTCGAAAACCATAGCCACGTCGATGTACGCGAACACCTTGACCGCCCGGCCGAATAAGACCAACATTCATTGGCGTAATATGTCACACGCGGAGGTCCCGATGACCGGTGAGCTGCACGAGGCGAAACGACCGGTGAGCGCGGTGCTGGCCGGGCCGTACGGCCATCCGTTCCACCCGATGCTGGTCGCCGTGCCCATCGGCGCATGGGTGGCGAGCATGGTCTTCGACCTGGTGTCCCGGTTCGCTCCCGATCCGGGTTTCCTGGCCGAGGGCTCGAAGTGGCTCATCGCCATCGGCGTGCTCGGCGCGCTGGCCGCGGCGATGGCCGGGTTCCTCGACCTGTTCGCCATCCCGGCGGGCACCCCGGCGTTCCGCACGGGTCTGCTCCACATGGGGCTCAACCTCGTGATCACCGCCGCGTACGCCGCCGGCTTCCTGTGGCGTCAGGCCGGCCCAGCGGCCGACACAGCGGCGGGCACAGCGGCGGGCACAGCGGCCGACACAGCGGCGGGCCCGGTCGCGCTCGGCCCGCTGCTGCTCTCCGCGGGCAGCCTGGCGCTGCTCGTGGTCTCCGGCTATCTGGGCGGCAAGCTCGCCTACCGCTACGGCGTACGGGTGGCCGACGAGGTCACCCAAGCCGACGGTTTCCGGCGCTGACCCTCATTCCACCAACAGGAGGAGAACTCGTCATGGGTATCGCTGCACTGGTCACGTGGTTGCTCACCGCGGTGGGCGGCTTCGTGATGCTGGGCACCTGGATCGCCAGAGGCGGACGGCGTACCAGCCGCTTCTCACCGGGGCTGATCTTCGGTCACTTCGCGCTGGCCGCCGCCGGGCTGGTGGTGTGGATCGTGTACCTGTTCGCCGGCATCGCCGCCCTGGCGTGGGTCGCGCTGGTCCTGCTGGTCCCGGTCGCGCTGCTGGGCTTCGCGATGTTCGCCCGGTGGATCCCCGCCTACCGCGCCCGTACGGCGGTGGCCGGCGGGCCCGGCGCCACCGGCACGGCGGGACCGCCCGAGCGGCACTTCCCGGTCGTGGTCGTGGCCGGGCACGGCCTGCTGGCCGTGGTCACCGTGGTGCTGGTGCTGCTGACCGCGCTCGGCGTGAGCGGAGGCTGAGATGCGTCCCGGTACCGCCCTGCGGGTGATCGCCGAGCCACGCGACGGTGTGGACCTGGCCGCCGCCGAGCGGGCGGCCGGCGAGTTCCTGGAGGCGCTGGGCATCTCCACGGACTCCGAGAGCCTGCGGGAGACTCCGGCGCGGATGGCCAAGGCGTATGCCGAGCTGTTCACGCCACGCCCGTTCGACCTGACCACCTTCCCCAACGAGGAGGGCTACGACGAACTCGTGCTGGCACGGTCGATCCCGGTCCGCTCGGTCTGCGAGCATCACCTGCTGCCCTTCGCCGGAGTCGCCCATGTCGGCTACCTTCCCGGCGACCGCATCCTCGGACTGTCCAAGCTGGCCCGTGTCGTCGAGCACTTCGCCCGCCGGCCGCAGGTGCAGGAACGTCTCACCAAACAGGTGGCCGACTGGCTCGCCGACCGGTTGCGGCCCGCCGGGGTCGGCGTCGTGATCGAGGCCGAGCACACCTGCATGACTCTGCGGGGAGTACGGGCGGTCGGCTCGACCACCGTCACCTCGACGCTGTCGGGCATCCTGAGGGAGGACGCCCGCTCCCGTCAGGAGTTCTTCGCCCTCACCGCCACCCGCCCCTGAAGAAGGAGGCATCGCCGTGACACAGCAGAGATTCGTGATCGTCGGAGCCGGTCTGGCCGGGGCCAAAGCCGCCGAAGCCCTGCGCGAGCAGGGGTTCGACGGACGGATCGCCTTGATCGGCGCCGAGCCGCACCACCCCTATGAGCGGCCCCCTCTGTCCAAGGGCTACCTGACGGGCACGACCGACCGGGCCGGCGTCTTCGTCCACCAGGACGGCTGGTACGCCGAGCACGACGTCGAGCTGCTGCTCGGCGTGGCCGCGACCGGCCTCGACCGCGGCGCTCACCGCGTCGAACTGGCCGACGGAGGCGCGATCGAATACGACAAACTGCTGCTGGCCACCGGGGCCCGGCCGCGACGGCCGCCGATCCCCGGCGCACAGGAGCCGCACGTGCGCTACCTGCGCCGCATCGAGGACTGCGAGTCGCTCCGGGACGTCCTCGGGAGCGTGTCCCGGCTGGCGGTGATCGGGGCCGGCTGGATCGGGCTGGAGGTCACCGCGGCCGCCCGGCAGGCCGGCGTCGCGGTCACGGTGCTGGAGACGGCGCGGCTGCCGCTGCTGCGCGTGCTCGGGCCCGAGGCCGCCCAGGTCTTCGCCGGCCTGCACCGTGACCACGGCGTCGACCTCCGGCTGGGGGTCACCGTCAGCGAGATCACGCCCTCGGGCGTACGTCTGGGCGACGGCGACGAGATCGCCGCCGACGCCGTCCTCGTCGGCGTCGGCGCCGAGCCCGAGGTGCGGCTCGCCCTGCGCGCCGGGCTGCACGTGGACAACGGCATCGTGGTGGACGCGACCCTGCGGACCGGCGACCCGGACATCGTCGCCGCCGGGGACGTCGCCAACGCCTACCACCCTCTACTGGGCAAACACGTACGGGTCGAACACTGGGCCAACGCGCTCAAACAGCCCGCCGTCGCCGCCGCCGCCATGCTGGGCAGGGACGCGGTCTACGAGGACCTGCCCTACTTCTACACCGACCAGTACGACCTCGGCATGGAGTACGTCGGCCACGTCGAGCCGGGCGGCTACGACCAGGTGGTCTTCCGGGGCGACGTCGCGGCCCGGCGGTTCATCGCGTTCTGGCTCAGCGGCGATCGCGTCCTGGCCGGCATGAACGTCAACGTCTGGGACGTCGTCGAGCCGATCAAGAGGCTGATACGCGCCGGGACGCCCGTCACGCCCCAAGCGCTGGCCGACCCCGATCGGCCACTGGAGATCCTCGCCGCTCCGTAGCGCGGCATGACCCGCGAGTGCCGCGCGGGCCCGGGGAGGCGAGGCACCGGATCACCGTCCCGTGCCTCGCCCTCAGGTCCTCTCGGGACTTTCGGGAAGCGCTGGTCAGCGCGCGTCGACGATCATCCCGGCGCCGACGGTGCCGTTGGTGGCCTCGTCGATCAGGATGAAGCCGCCGGTCAGGCGATTGCGGGCGTAGTCGTCCACGAACAGCGGCTGGGTCGTCCGCAGCGACACCCGGCCGATCTCGTTCAGGCCGAGGGCGGTGACCGACTCGTCCCGGTGCAGGGTGTTGACGTCGAGCCGGTAGTGCAGGTCGCGCACGAGGGCCCGGGCCGTACGGGTGGTGTGCTTGATGATCAGCTTGGAGCGGGGCTGGAGCTTCAGGCCGTCGGCCATCCAGCAGACCATGGCGTCGATCTCCTGGGCGGCCTGCGGCTGGTTGTTCGGCCGGCAGATCATGTCGCCCCGGGAGATGTCGATGTCGTCACCCAGGCGCAGGGTGACCGACATCGGCGCGAACGCCTCCTGCACCGGGCCGTCGAACGTGTCGATCGCGGTGATCGTCGTGGTCAGGCCGGAGGGCAGGTGCAGCACCTCGTCGCCGGGCTTGAGCACGCCGCCCGCGACCTGCCCGGCGTAGCCCCGGTAGTCGTGCAGCTCCTGGTTGGTCGCGTTGTGCGGGCGGATGACGTACTGCACGGGGAAGCGCACGTCGACCAGGTTGCGGTCGGAGGCGATGTGCACGTTCTCCAGGTGGTGCAGCAGCGACGAGCCCTCGTACCACGGCATGTTCTCCGACCGGGACACGACGTTGTCGCCGTGCAGGGCCGAGATGGGGATGAACGTCAGGTCCGAGGCGTTGAGCTTGCTCGCGAACGAGGTGAACTCCTCGCGGATCTCCTCGAACCGGGCCTCGGAGTAGTCGACGAGGTCCATCTTGTTGACCGCGAGCACGAGGTGCGGCACCCGCAGCAGCGTGGTCAGGAAGGCGTGCCGCCGCGACTGCTCCAGCACGCCCTTGCGCGCGTCGATCAAGATGATCGCCAGGTCGGCGGTGGAGGCGCCGGTGACCATGTTCCGGGTGTACTGGATGTGCCCGGGGGTGTCGGCGATGATGAACTTCCGCTTCGGCGTGGCGAAGTAGCGGTAGGCCACGTCGATCGTGATGCCCTGCTCGCGCTCGGCCCGCAGGCCGTCGGTCAGCAGCGACAGGTCGGTGTATTCCGTGCCCCGGTCGCGGGAGGTGCGCTCCACCGCCTCGAGCTGGTCCTCGAAGATCGCCTTGGAGTCGAACAGCAGCCGCCCGATCAGCGTCGACTTGCCGTCGTCGACGCTGCCCGCCGTCGCGAAACGAAGGATGTCCATCAGAAGTAGCCTTCCTTCTTGCGATCTTCCATGGCGGCCTCGGAGGCCCGGTCGTCGGCGCGGGTGGCGCCGCGCTCGGTGATCCGGGTGGCGGCGATCTCGTCGATGATCTGCTCCACCGTCGTGGCGGTGGAGGCGACGGCGCCGGTGCAGGTCATGTCGCCGACGGTGCGGTAGCGGACGACCGCGTCGAACGCCGGCTCGTCGTCGCCCCGCTGGACCACCTCGGCGTCGGCCAGCAGCATGCCGTCGCGTTCGAAGACCCTGCGCGAGTGGGCGAAGTAGATCGACGGGATTTCGATTCCCTCGCGCCGGATGTAGTGCCACACGTCCAGCTCGGTCCAGTTCGACAGGGGGAACACCCGGATGTGCTCGCCCCTGCTGATCTTGGTGTTGTAGAGGTTCCACAGCTCGGGGCGCTGGTTCTTCGGGTCCCACTGGCCGAACTCGTCGCGGAAGGAGAACACCCGCTCCTTGGCCCGGGCCTTCTCCTCGTCGCGCCGGGCCCCGCCGAACACCGCGTCGAACTCCTGCTCCTCGATCGCGTCCAGCAGCGTCGTGGTCTGCAGCCGGTTGCGGGAGGCCCGCCGCCCGGTCTGCTCGGCCACCCGTCCGGCGTCGATCGACGCCTGGACCGAGGCGACCACCAGCCGCGCGCCGAGCTCGGCGACCCGCCGGTCGCGGAACTCGATCACCTCGGTGAAGTTGTGGCCGGTGTCCACGTGCATCAGAGGGAAGGGGATCGGCGCCGGCCAGAAGGCCTTCTCCGCGACCCTCAGCATGACGATCGAGTCCTTGCCGCCGGAGAAGAGCAGACACGGGCGCTCGAACTCGGCCGCGACCTCGCGCATGATGTGGATCGCCTCGGCCTCGAGCACGTCGAGCTGCGACGTGGTGTAGTCACGCTGAAGCATGGGGACTTCCTTCACGGAGTCTGGCGATGCAGGTCACGGATTCCGGCGAGCAACGTTGGCGCCAGATCCGGTAGGGAGACCAGGATATCCGGCAGTGAGGGGTCCCCCTGGTTGTAGGTCAGGGGTGAGCCGTCGATCCTGCTCGCGTGGGCCCCCGCCGCGACCGCCACCGCGACCGGTGCGGCCGAGTCCCACTCGTACTGGCCCCCGGCGTGCACGTACGCCTCGACCTCTCCGGTGAGGACCGCGGCGATCTTGGCACCGGCCGAGCCGATGGGGACGAGTTCCCCGCCGAGGCGGGCGGCCAGCTCACGGACGAACTCGGGCGGCCGGGTGCGGCTGACCGCGATGCGGAATGGCTCGCGCACCTTCTCCGGCAGCTCGGGCGGCGCCGCCGTCGTGAGCGTACGACCCTGTGCCGGTTTTTGGGCCGATCCCGGCCAGGCGGGCAGAGCGACCGCACCGGCCGTGAGACGGCCGCGTTCCCACAGCGCCACGTGGACGGCCCAGTCCGTGCGGCCCTGCTCGGAGAACTCGCGGGTGCCGTCGAGGGGGTCGACGATCCACACCCGCTCGGCCGACAGCCGCCGGGGGTCCATCCGCTCCTCGCGGGTCGCCTCCTCCGACAGCACGGCGTCGTCCGGCCGCAGCCGCGCCAGCGCGTCCATGAGGAATCGGTGCGAGGCCTGGTCACCGGCGTCCTTCAACGCCCGGGCGTCCGCGAACCCGATACGGGCGCGCAGCTCCACAAGCCGCTCCCCCGCCTCCGTCGCCAACTGCCCGGCAAGGGAATGGTCGTCCCGCATCGTCATTCTCAGTACGCTCCCGCTCCGCGCGCGACCGCAGACCACGTCTTCCATAAGATCTGCAGATCCAGCATGAGAGACCAGTTCTCGACATAACGTAGGTCCAACCGTACCGATTCCTCCCACGAGAGGTCAGACCGGCCGTTGACCTGCCAGAGCCCGGTCATTCCCGGCCGCACCACCAGCCTCCTGCGTACGTCGTCGCCGTACCGCGCGACCTCCTCGGGCAGCGGCGGACGCGGCCCGACGAGCGACATGTCGCCCCGCAGCACGTTGATGAGCTGTGGCAGCTCGTCGATCGAGTAACGCCGCAGCGCGGCGCCGAGCGGGGTGACCCGCGGATCCCTGCGCACCTTGAACAGCACACCCTCGGCGTCGCTGACCAGCTCGACCTTGCGGGCCTCCGCGTCCCGCCGCATGGTGCGGAACTTGAGGATCGTGAACTCCGCGCCGTCCCTGCCGACCCGCCGCTGACGGAACAGGGCGGGGCCCGGGCCGGTCGCCCGTACGGCCACGGCGACGGCGGCCAGCAGCGGGGCCAGCACGACCAGCGCCGCGCCGGCGACCAGCCGGTCGAACACGTCCTTGACCAACCGGCGTCCGCCCGCCAGCTCGGGATGCTCCACGTGCAGCAGCGGGAGCCCGGCGACGGGCCGGATCGCGGTCCGCGGGCCGGCTACCTCCATCAGCGCGGGCGCCACCACGAGGTCGGTGCGGGTGCGCTCCAGCCGCCAGGCCAGCCTGCGCAGCGCCGTGCCGTCCAGCTCGGGGCAGGCGAGCACCGCGACCGTGTCGGCCCGGACCTGCTCCACCACCAGCGGCACGTCGGTGAAGTCGCCCAGCACCGGCACGTCGCCGACCCCGCCGGTGGCGTAGGCGGGCACGCAGGCGGCCACCACCTCCATGCCGTGGTAGCGCTCCCTGCGGAAGGTGCCGACCAGTTCGGCGATCGCCGTCCGGTGGCCCACGGCCACGACCCTGCGCATGCCGCCCTCGCCCCTCGCCCGCCTGCGGTGCAGCCGCCGCCGCAGGCCGTACCGGGCGGCGAGGGTGAGCGCGGTGGCGAGCGGCAGCGCGATCAGCACGTAGCCGCGGGCGATGTCGGTCTTCGCCGCGTACGCGGCGATCGCGACGCCCGCGACCAACGTGAAGCCCGCCCGCGCGACCCGGCGGAACTCCTCCGCCCCCACGCCGATCAGGCGCGGCTCGTACGCCCGGCTGAGGACCAGGATCACCACCCAGACGGCGGGCAGCGCGGCGCTCGCCATGACATACGGCGTCACGTACGGAGTAACCTCGCCGAACCGGATCACCACGGCGGTGACCCCCGCGAGAAGGGCGCCCAGGATGTCGCAGACGGCCGCGGTGAGCCGATATCGGACCGCCCACGCGGGCGGCCTGGGCATCGGATGGGCGGGCGAGTCGCGCGACGTGCCGACGGCGAGCGAGGACGTGTCACCGTCCAGCACCATCGCCCCCTGTGATGATTCGGCTACTGATCGTGGTGGAATGCTAGCCGCCCGCCCCGGCGTCTCAGGGAGATTTCAGTGAAAGCCGAAACGTACATATCGGTTGATGTCGAGGCGGACGGCCCGATTCCGGGGCCGTACTCGATGGTCAGCTTCGGCATGACCGTGGCCGGCCGGATGACCGGGCGGCGGTTCGAGCGGACCGACCCGGAGTCCCTGACGTTCTACGCGGAGTTACGGCCGATCAGCGACGACTACGTGGCGGAGGCGCTGGCGGTGAGCGGCCTCGACCGGGCGGCGCTGCTGCGCGAGGGACGCGACCCGGCCGAGGCGATGGCGGCGGCGTCGGCCTGGGTGCGCGAGGTGTGCGGCGACGATCTGCCGGTGCTCGCGGCCTTCCCGCTGTCGTACGACTGGATGTGGATGTACTGGTACTTCCTCCGGTTCACCGGGGAGTCGCCCTTCGGCCACTCCCGCTGCATCGACATCAAGACGTTGTACGCCGCCAAGGCCGTGGTGCCGGTGGCCTGGGCGACCAAGCGCCAGATGCCGCGCGAGGTGCGCACGAAGCGCCCGCACACCCACAACGCGCTCGACGACGCCATCGAGCAGGCGGAACTGCTGCAGAACCTCATGGAGTGGCCGGGCTCCGCACACCGCGAGACCGGCGACGTCAGCGGTGCGGCTTCGCCGGACCTCGGCAGGGCGGCTTCGCCGGATCTCAGCGGGGAGGCTTCGCCGGATTGAGGTCGGCGGCGTGGAAGCGGTTCTGCGTGGTCTCCAGACCGGCGGTCATCAGCGACTCCACCATGTCGGCCGCCCGGTCCACGAGGAACGGCAGGTCCTTGCGCTCGGCCGTGGCGAAGTCGCGCAGCACGAAGGTCGCCGGGTCCATGCGGCCCGGCGGGCGGCCGATGCCGAACCGGATCCGCGGGTAGTCGCGCGTGCCGAGCGACTTCGTGATCGACTTCAGGCCGTTGTGGCCGTTGTCGCCGCCGCCGATCTTCGCGCGCAGCGCGCCGTACGGGATGTCCAGCTCGTCGTGGACCACGATCACCCGCTCGGGGGTGACCTTGTAGAAGTCGGCCAGCGCCTTCACCGGGCCGCCGGACAGGTTCATGAACGACAACGGCTTGGCCAGCACCACCGGGAGCGCGGCCAGGCGGCCCTCGACCACCTCGGCCCGCGACCTGTGCGCCTTGAACCGCCCGCCGACCCGGGCCGCCAGCTCGTCGAGCACCATGAAGCCCGCGTTGTGCCGGTTCCCGGCGTACTCCGGCCCGGGGTTGCCCAGGCCTGCCACCAGCCACCGCTGCGCGGACACGTCGGACATCGCTGTCTCCTCCGCTGTCTCCTCACATGGAAGAGCCCTCCACAGGACACCCTGTGGAGGACTCTCTCACGAACCGGTCCTACTCGGCGGCCTCGGCGCTCTCGCCCTCGGCGGCCTCGCCCTCCTCGGGCAGCTCGGCGACCGGGGCGCCGATCACCTGCAGCACCAGGGCCTCGGGGTCGCCGGCCAGCGTGGTGCCCTCCGGCAGCTTCAGGTCGCTCGCGTGCACCGCGAAGCCGGCGTCCTTGCCGTCCACGTCCACCTCGACGCCGGTCGGGATGTGGGTCGCCTCGGTCTCGACCGAGATCGTGACGAGCTGCTGCTCGACGATCGCGCTGCCGATCGGGGCACCGGTGACGGTGACCGGGATCTCGACGGTGACCGTCTCACCGCGCTTGACCAGCAGCAGGTCGACGTGCTCCAGGAAGCCCTTGATCGGGTCGCGCTGGACGCCCTTGGGCAGCGCGATCTCGTCCACGCCCTCGCCCCGCAGGCGGATGAGCACGTTCGGCGTGCGCAGCGCGAGCAGCAGGTCGTGGCCGGGGAGGGTCAGGTGCTTGGGCTCGGTGCCGTGGCCGTACAGGACAGCGGGGACCTTGTTCGCCCGGCGGATCTTGCGGGCGGCGCCCTTGCCGAACTCGTTGCGAAGCTCGGCGGCGATGAGTACTTCGGACACGGCACATCTCCTAGGGATGACTCGACCGACGGATTGGCGCGCTCCCCCTCACCCGCCCTAGCGGAAGGCGTTACGAGCGCAACCCCCACAGCCTACCGTTCACCGTGCCGGACACGCGCCATGGGCGCTCCCCGCATCAGTCGCCGGTGAACTTCGGCTCCCGCCCCTCCCGTACCGCGGCGAAGCCCTCGCGCAGGTCCCGCGTGCCGAACATGAGCTGGTAACCCCGGCGCTCCAGCGCGATCCCGGCCTCGAAAGGGACGTCCAGACCAAGGCGGACGACCTCCTTGATCTGCCGTACGGCCAGGCGGGGGCGAGACGCGATCAGCGCGGCCAGTTCCACGGCCCGGTCGATGGCGTTGCCCTCGACCACCTCGGAGACGTAACCGAGCCGGTACGCGTCGGCGGCGGTCATGGGCGTGCCGGTGAGGAGGGCGTACAACGCGTTCTGCCGTCCGATGGTGCGGGGGAGCCGCTGCGTCGCGCCGCCGCCGGGAACCAGGCCGATGGTGACCTCGGTCTGGGCGAAGCGGGCGCTCTCGGAGGCGATGACGAAGTCGCACTGGAGGATGAACTCGTTGCCGCCGCCGAACGCGTCCCCGTTCACGGCGGCGATCACGGGCTTGCCGCTGTACCAGAACGCCTGGTGGGTGTAGGCGCGGATCGCGCCCACCACGTCGCGTCCGGCCTGCTCGTTCAGGTCGGCGCCGACGGCGAAGACGGTGTCGCCGCCGGTCAGGACGATGGCGCCGATGTCGTCGTCCTGGTTGAGGGTCTCGACGGCGGCGGCGAGCAGCTCACGCACCTCGGTGTTGAGCGCGTTCCGCACCTCCGGCCGGTTGAGCCGGATGATCGCGACGCCGTCGCGGGGCTTTTCGATCTCGACAACTGCCATGGCGGTGCCGGCCTTTCTGTCGGGGGACGTCAGCGGTGGGACTCGAAGGTCTCCATGTTCGGGTTGTTCCTGAGCTTTCCGAAGATCTCGGAGCCGTCGTTGATCCAGTACGGCGGGGATCCGGGCGTGCCTGTCGCCCCGTCGAAGTCGGCGACGCCGATGAAGCAGACCATGAACCAGATCAGTTCCGCCGCGAACATCTCCGGGTGCTGCCGCGGAAGGCGCCCGCCGACGCGCCGGGACCACTCGGTCATGGCCTTGTCGAGGTCGATCCGGAAGCCAAGGGTGATCTCCGGTACGTCGGTGTCGTGGAAGGTCACCAGGAGCAGGTCCCTGCCGCCCTCCACCGCGTACCTCACCTCCTCGAAGGTGAACTCGGGCCAGAACGGCCGGTCGTGAAGGTACTCGTCCTCGGTCGGCGCGCCCGGGGAGCGGCGGTTGGTGCGGTAGCGGTCGCTCAGCAGCGACCACATGTGGTCCCGGATCACCCCGGCCAGCGCGGGGTCCCGCCCGCCGTCGTGCGCGTGTGTCGTGCCGTCTCCGGCCAGGTCGCCGTTCACCCTGCGTACGCCCCCTGGGTCGTCGTTCCTTCGGACTGGATGCGCGCCTTCATGCGCATCACCGCGCGCGGCGCGTTCACCCCGGCGGCGGCGACGACGCGGCCCTCACGGAAGTAGGTCACGAACGGATGCCCGTCCGCGCCGGTCCTCTCGACGCTGACCTCGTCGTGCCCGCGCGCGTGGCCGACCATCTGGTACTTCAGGCCGTACTGGTCCGACCAGAAATACGGCACCTCCGCGAAGGCCGGCGGCTCACGGCCCTCCTGCCCGGCCCACCAGCTCTCGACGGCGTGCCGCGCCTGGGCCGATGCGTTGCTCCAGTGCTCGACCCGCATCCGGCGGCCGAACACGGGGTGCCTCCAGTTGGCGACGTCCCCGGCCGCGAAGACGTTCGGCCGCGCGGTGCGCAGGGCTTCGTCGCAGCCGAGGCCGTCGGAGAGATCGAGCCCGGAGCCGCGCAGCCATTCGCAGGCCGTGACCGCGCCGAGCCCGAGAACGACCAGGTCGGCCGAGGTCTGCCCGCCGTCGTCGAAGGTCAGGACGACGGGGCCGTCCGGCCCGGCCGCCGACAGGCCGGTGACGGTCGTCAGCAGCCGGGTCGTGACGCCGTGGGCGTGGTGCCGGTCCAGGCAGAACTGTCCGAGGTCATCGCCGAACACCGTGTCCATGGGCAGCCGCCCCTGCACGACCAGCTCGACCGGCAGCCCGCAGGACCGCAACGACGCGGCGATCTCGCTGCCGACCAGACCGGCGCCGACGACCACCGTCCGGGGCCGGCCGGGCAGCCGTTCCCTGATCCGTTCGGCGTCGGCGAGCGTGCGCAGGCAGTGGACGTTGGGCAGCCCGGCGAACGCCTCCGGCAGGCGGGCGCGCGTCCCCGTGCAGACGAACAGGGCGTCGAAAGGGATCCAGTCGCCGTCTGACGGTTCTCCCCGGGCCCCCGGCGCGGACGTGACCAGCACCCGGTCGTCGTCCGGGTCCAGTCGCGCGCACACCGCGTGGTCAACGACGCGCAGCCGCAGGCCGTACGCCTCGGGGGCGGGCAGGCGGATGTCGTCGCGGGTGACCTTGCCCTGGATGAGTTCCTTGGACAGGGCGGGCCGGGAGTACGGGCCCGTGCCCTCGGGCCCGCGTACCCAGACGACGTCGCCGGCGAAGCCGCGCCGGGCGAGTTCGGCGACCACGGTGTGGCCGGCGAGGGATCCGCCGGCCACCACGACGGTCTGCGAGGTGGTGGCGACCACGATCGCTATTCCTCCAGGCTCAGCGCGAGGACCGGGCAGGAGGTGATCGACTGCCGGACCTGGGCCTGGATGGCCGGGTCGTCGGGGATCTCGTCGGCGATGTGGAGGGTCAGGTCGTCGTCGACGTCGAAGACGTCGGGGGCGATGCCCATGCACACGCCGTTTCCGTCGCACAGGGTGCGGTCGACAGTGACTTTCATGTGTGTCTCCTTAGGGGCGGGATGTCGCCGGTCAGCGGGCCGCCGCGGGCTCGGTCACGCCGTCGGCCAGGTTCACGTAGTCCTGGTAGCGCTTCAGCAGCCACTGGTTGAACTGGAGGAGCGACTCCTCCTGGAAGGAGTAGCGGCCGGGGCGGCGGAAGCGGGAGCGCATGCCCTTCTGGAGCGAGAGGTCGGAGCTGGCGTCCTGCTGGTGGAAGAGGACCAGGCCGTCCTGGGCGATCTTGTAGAGCTGCTCGAAGCGGGGGTGCCGGGTGGACTCCTCCGGATACAGGTGGCCGATGCGCAGGTTCATGTGCTCCGGCCCGGCGGGCAGGACGAGGTAGTAGAACAGGCCCTCCGGAACCGCCCCGAATCCCAGGTTCGGCGGGATCGAGGCGAAGATGACCTGGTTGCGTTCCTTCTCGCCGAGCGTCGGGATCACCGGGAGCAGGGCCTTGGTGGTCGGGTTGAACCCGGCGTCCGGGTGATAGAAGCCGGTCGGGTGGTAGACCGCGCCCTCGTCGGGACTGATGTCGACGAAGCTGGTGAGCCTGACGTGCGCGAAGTCGTGCAGCATGCCGTGGAGGTATGCGCTGTGGTACGGCTCGATGCCGTTCTCCAGCTGGGACTTCCAGTTCCAGTTGTTGTCGCGCAGCTCGGCGACCGGCATGCTGACCATGTCGCCGATGTGGTAGTTCTCCAGCTCGGCGGTCAGCTTGGTGAGCGTGGGCGCGAGCGGCTTCGCGTCCGGGTCGAGATTGGTGAAGACGAAGCCGTTCCAGATCTCGACCCGGTGCGAGGGCAGGTATGCCTCTCCCTTCAGGTTCTTCAGGCCGACGGTGTCGTTCATGGACGGCGCCGCGATGAGGGAGCCGTCCAGCCCGTACGTCCAGGCGTGGAAGGGGCAGCGGAAGAGCCTGCCGGTGTTCCCCGCCCCCTCGCACACCAGGTGGGCCCGGTGGGCGCAGACCGGGGTGAGGACCCGGATCTCCATGTCCTTGCCGCGGACCATCATCAGGGGCTCGTCGCCCATGTCGATGCGCACGAAGTCACCGGGCTTCGGGATCTCGTCGACGCGGCCGAGGCAGAGCCACTGGCGCATGAAGATGGCCTCCTGCTCGAAGGCGTAGAACTCCGGATCGACATAGCACTCGCGCGGAAGGTTCCAGCCGGTGGCCATGTCCCGGGAGCCCTCTTCGATGACCTCGAGGATGCGCCGGATGTTCGCGGAGACGGGTGCCTGACCCATGGTTCGGTGCTCCTTACGTGTGATGTGCGCGGCGGGGCGCGAAATCAGGTTGAGCTGTCCGTCGCCGCCGCCGGGGCGGCCTCGGGGGCCTTGGGGGCCTCCGTGGCCGGCGCGCCGCCGCGGACCAGCAGGTGGTTGAAGAGCAGGTTGAGCAGGAAGGCCACCAGCACCGTGACCGTGACCGCGCTGCCGAGGATGAACTGGGTGTCCTGGTTGAAGTTCTGGTAGATGGTGGGCACCGCCACCGGCAGCATCCCGACGCCGAGGGAGACGGCGACGATGAGCAGGTTCTGGTTCCCGTTGAACTCGACCTTCTGGAGCATCTGGATGCCGACGGCCCCCGTCATCGCGAACATCACCAGTCCGGCGCCGCCGATGACGGGACCCGGAAGGCTGGCGACGATCTCACCGAGCTTGGGGATGGCGCCCATGATCACCAGAAGCACACCGGTGACGGTGATGACGTACCGGCTCTTGACCTTGGTCAGGCTGATCAGTCCCACGTTCTGACCGAACGTGGAGTCGGGCACGGAGTTCATGAAGCCGGCCAGCACGGCGGACAGGCCGTCGGTGGCCAGGCCCCGGGCCATGTCCTTGTCACTGACCTTCTTGCCGACCGTGTCGCCGATGGCGAGCACGCACGCGGTCATCTCGCAGAAGACCACCACCATGGCGACGCACATCGCGACGATCGGCATGAGCCTGAACTCCGGTGCGCCGAACTGCAGCGGTGCCGAGAAGCCGAACCACCCGGCGCCGCCCACCGAGGAGAAGTCGGTGAGGCCCATCATCCAGGCGATCACCGTGCCGAACGCCAGGCCGAACAGCACCGAGACGTTGCGGAGGAACCCGGTGAACAGGCGGTTCGCCAGCACGACGATCACGACGACGGCGAAGGCGAGGAGGATGTACCGCACGCTGGCGTAGTCCGCCGCCTGCGGATCGGAACCGATGATCAGGTCGGCGCTCACCTTGATCAGCGAGAGCCCGATGATCGTGATCACGCAGCCCGTGACCATCGTCGGGAAGAACCGCAGCACCCTGGAGAACGGCCGGGCGATCAGTATCCCGAAGACGCCGGCCGCGATCATCGAGCCGTACATGGTCGGCAGGCCGTATTCGGAGCCGACGAGGATCATGGGAGTGAGGAAGGTGAAGGAGGCTCCCGCGACCACCGGCATCCGGATGCCGAAGAAGCGGGTGAGGCCGACGCTCTGGATGATGGTGGCGATTCCGGCCACCAGCAGGTCGGCGTTGACGATCAGTGCGATGGTGTGCGTCGGCAGCTTGAGCACGGCGCCGAGCACGAGCGGAACCGCGACGCAGCCCGCGTACATGATCAACATGTGTTGCAGGCCGAAGAAGAAGAGTCGGGGCGCAGGGAGGACTTCGTCCACCGGGTGGCGGTCCGAAGCCGTTGATTTGGGTGCACGAACGGTAGGTGACACGGCGGTCTCCTGGGCACTGAGTGAACGCCCCCTGGTCCCTCCGCCGGCGTTGACGAGCCGAGGTTCGGAGCTATGGGCAGGCGTGCGGCGAACCCTGGGTGAGCAGGGGTCGTCTCTACTCCGACGGGCCGGTTCTCCCCCATCGGGAACGGTCACGGTGGGTATCCGGTGCGCCGGTACAAGGAGGTTAAAGCGGGCCAAAAGGGGTGTCAATGACCAGTTCCCGCTTGTTCTCCGTCGCAGAGGGTGCTTAGGATTCTGTATACAGTATCCCTGATTAGCTCCCTCTGAGCGGAGGCATCGTGCGGCCGACCGCCCGGCGCATAGGCATGATCACCCCGTCGTCCAACACCGTCGTGGAACCCGTGACCGGCGAACTGCTGGCCGCCCGGCACGACGTGTCGGTCCACTTCACCCGATTGCGGGTCACGAGCATCAGCCTCGATCCCGCCGACACCCGCCAGTTCGCCCAGGACTCCTTCGTCGACGCGTCCCGTCTCCTCGGCGACGCCCGCGTCGACGTCGTCGCCTGGAACGGCACCTCGGGTTCTTGGCTCGGCCCGGGCCGGGACGAGCTCCTGTGCGACGCGATGGCGCGGGCCGCCGGCGCTCCCGCCACGACCTCGACGCTGGCCGTCCTCGCGGCCCTGCGTGCCTTCAGGGCCAGGCGCACGGGCCTGCTCACGCCGTACACGCGGGACGTCGGCGACGCCATCGCCGGGCACTACGCGGACCACGGCTTTCCCGTGCACGCGGCCCGCCACTTCGGCCGCACCACCAACTACGACTTCGCGCTGCTCGGCGACGCCGAGCTGGACGAGGCCTTCGACACGCTCGCCGCGGCGGGCTGTGACGCGGTCGCCGTGGTGTGCACCAACCTGCGCGCCGCGCACCTGGCCGCCCGCTGGGAGAGCCGGAGCGGCGTCCTGGTGGTCGACAGCGTCGCCGCGACGCTGTGGCAGGCCCTCGCCCTGGCCGGGGACACGACGCCGATCACCGGGTACGGGCGGCTGCCGGCCCACCCGCCCGCAGTCCAGACGCAGAGATGAGGAACACCATGGCCAAGAACATCAAGATCCTTGTCGGAGTGGACGTCGACGCGGTCGCCGGCTGGCTCGGCTCGTACGGCGGCGAGGACTCGCCGAACGACATCCAGCGCGGGGTCTTCGCCGGCGAGGTGGGCACCCCGCGGCTGCTCCAGCTCTTCGAGCGGTACGGCCTGCGGACCACCTGGTTCATCCCGGGACACTCCATCGAGACCTTCCCGGCGCAGATGGCGGCCGTCGCCGACAGGGGACACGAGATCGGCGCGCACGGCTACTCCCACGAGAACCCCATCGAGATGTCGCTCGAACAGGAACGGGACGTGCTCGGCCGCTGCGTCGAGCTGGTCCGGGACCTGTGGGGACGGCCGCCGCGCGGCTACGTCGCACCCTGGTGGGAGATGAGCCGCAACACCGCCGCCCTGCTCAAGGAGTTCGGCTTCTCCTACGACCACTCGCAGAACTACAACGACTTCCACCCCTTCTACGCCCGCGTCGGCGACGAGTGGACGAAGATCGATTACAGCGGCCGCGCCGAGGACTGGATGACGCCCCTCACGCACGGCGACGAGGTGGACCTCGTCGAGTTCTGCGGCAACTGGTACGTCGACGACCTCCCGCCGATGATGTTCGTGAAGAACGCGCCGAACAGCCACGGCTTCGTCAGCCCGCACGACGTGGAACGGCTGTGGCGTGACCAGTTCGAGTGGGTCTACCGCGAGCTCGACTACGCGGTGTTCCCCATGACGCTGCATCCCGACGTGTCCGGACGGCCGCAGGTGCTGCTGATGCTGGAACGGCTCTTCGAGAGCTGGCTCGACCTGCCCGGGGTCGAGTTCACCACCTTCGACGCGGCGGCCGACGACTTCCGGCGGCGCTATCCTTTCGACGGCGCAGAGCGGCCCGCACCGGTCGGCGCCGGTCCTGGACCGAGGCGGAAGACCGGGGAGACGGCCCTGTGAGCAGGCAGGCGGACGCGCCGGGTTCGTTCGACATCGACGCCGACTACAAGCCGCTCAGGGACCGCGTACGCGACGAGCTGCGCCAGCGCATCATCGACGACGTGTATCCGGCCGGCACGCGACTGGTCGAGACCGAGATCGCGGCCCAGCTCGGGGTCTCCCGGCTGCCGGTGCGCGAGGCGATCCGGGCGCTGGAAAGCGAGGGCTTCGTCAAGACGGTCCCCCGGCGGGGCGCGGTCGTCGTGGAGCTGTCGGCTCAGGACGTCGAGGAGCTGTTCGACGTACGCGAGGCGCTGGAGGTCCTGGCCAGCCAGCAGGCCGCGACGCGGGCCACCAAGGCCGAGCTGCGCCACGTGCGGAACATCCTGGCCCGTGCGCGCAAGGCGCTCGACGCCGGGGACCGCATCGCCCTCGGCAAGGCCAACGAGGCCTTCCACGACGAGATACTCAAGCTGTCCCACAACACCCTGCTGCAGGCCATGCTGGAGCCCCTGCAGGGGCGTCTGCACTGGCTTCTGCGGCAGACGGGGGACCCGTCCGACCTGTTCGAGGAGCACTCGGCGTGGTTCGAGGCGATCGCCTCGGGCTCGGCCGATCTCGCCGCTGAACGCGCCCGCGAGCACGCCCGGCTGAACCGGGAGATCGTGCGGAAGCTCCTGGCCGAACGGCAGCGCCAGACGCCTTCGGCATAACGACCGCGGCCCGGGCGGAACCGCCCGGCGCCAGCGTGCCCCCATCCGGGTCGCTCCCTACTACCGCGCCCGGCGGCCACGTCGCCGCCGCGCCTTCCTCACCCGCTCAGGAGTACCACCATGTCCGATGCCACCATGTCCTCCGATGCCATGCGGGCGACCCTCGACGCCCTGAACGGCACCGAGGTCCGTCTGCGCCACGTCTGCAAGGCGCGGGACGCCACCGGCCAGGTCGGGCCGCGGCGTTTCCTGCACGCCGGACCCCCGATCGACCTGGCCGACATCACCGGGCCCATGCGCGGCGCGATCATCGCGGGCCTGCTGCTGGAGAAGGAGGCCGCGACCGCCGCCGAGGCCGAGGCGATCATCGACAGCGGCGAGGTGACCATCAGCCCCTGTCACGACGCGAACGCCGTCGGGGCGATGGCCGGGATCGTCACGCCGAGCACGCCCGTAGTGGTCGCCGAGGCCACGGGCGGCATCACGACGTTCTCCCCCCTGAACGAGGGGATCGGCGGCGCGATGCGCTACGGGTCGTACGACGAGGCGACGCTCTCGCGGCTGCGGTGGCTCGGCGACGTGCTCGCCCCCGCCCTCGACGAGGCCGTGCGGCGCTGCGATCCCCTCGACCTGCTCGCCCTGGTGGCCGAAGGGCTGCGGCGGGGCGACGACTGCCACAACCGGCTGGTCGCGACCAGCGCGTCCCTGCTCGCGGCGCTCGCCCCCGGCCTGCTGCGCGCTCCCCTCGACCGTGCGGACGCCGCCGACGTCGTCGCGTTCATCGCGGGCAACGGGCATTTCGCGCTGCCCTTCGCGATCTCGGCGGCCAAGGCGGTGACGGTCGCCGCTCACGGGATTCCCGGCAGCCCGATCGTGACGGCCATGGCGAGCAACGGACGGGAGTTCGGCATCCGCGTCAGCGGGCTCGGCGACCGCTGGTTCACCGTGCCCGCGCCGATCGGCGACCCGGTCCTGCTGGACGGGGCGACCATCGACGACGTGAATCCGACCATGGGCGACTCCATGGTCGCCGAGACGGCCGGCTTCGGCGCGTTCGCGATGACCGCGGCACCCGCGATCATGTCCTTCGTCGGCGGGGACATGGCCCGGGCCGTGGAGATCACCCGGCGCATGCGGACCGTCTGCGCCGGCACGAGCCGGCGTTTCCTCATCCCGGGCGAGGACTTCCGGGGCACGCCGCTCGGCATCGACGTGCACAAGGTGCGCGCGACCGGCGTCGAGCCCGTCATCAACAACGGCCTCGCACACCGGGAGCCCGGACGCGGCCGGGTCGGAGCCGGGATCACTCCCATTCCGGTGGAGCCCTTCGCGGCGGCGAGCCGGGCGCTGGAGGAGGCCGGCTCCGCGCCGTCCGGCGCGACGGAGGAACTGGGGACGCGCGCGTGAGCGGTACGAACATCCCCGCCTTCAGCCCCGCCGACCTCGCCGCCGTCGCCGGCAGATGGGGACTGGACCCCGGCCTGGTGGTCCGGCTCGGCCCCGCCGTCGACCGCATGCGCGACGTCTACCGGCGGGTCCGCGATCTGGCTACCGATGGGCAGGCCCCCGAACCGCTGCCCGTCCCCGTCACCCGGATCCCCCGCGGCCCCGGCAACCCGTACGGCGCCTGGCTCTACACCGTCGACGAGCCCGGGCCGCCGGGGAGCGGGCCGCTCGCCGGGCGGACGGTGACCGTCAAGGAGTCGATCGCGGTGCGCGGGGTGCCGATGACACTGGGCAGCCGTCTCATGGCCGGTTTCGTCCCCGCGTCCGACTCGGTGGTGGTGGGCAGGGCGCGGGAGGCCGGAGCGGTGATCCTCGGCACGTCCGTCTGCGAGGACCTGTGCTACTCCGGGTCGAGCTTCACCAGCGCCCACGGACCCGTCGGGAACCCCTGGGACCCGCGCCGCTCCGCCGGCGGTTCCTCCAGCGGCGCCGCCGTCCTGGTGGCGACCGGACAGGCCGACTACGGCATCGGCACCGATCACGGCGGCTCGGTCCGCAACCCCGCCGCCTGGTCCGGCGTGTTCGGCCTCAAACCCACGTACGGGGTCATCGAGTACGACGGCGCCATGCCGACCGAGCGCACGCTGGACCACATCGGCGTGCTCACCCGGACCGCCGCCGACCTGATCCCCTTCCTGGAGGCGACCGCCACGCCGTACCCGGACGGAGACGGCGAGCCGTACGCCGGGGGCTACACCCGGGAGATCGCCGGGCTGCGTGCCGGGCTGCTCATCGAGGGGTTCGGCTGGCCCGGCCGATCCGATCCCCGGCTCGACGGCCTGGTGCGGGAGTCCGGCCGGGCGCTGGAACGGCTCGGGTTGACCGTGTCCGAGGTGTCGGTGCCGCTGCACCGGCACGGAAGGGACATCCACCTGCCCATCTCCATCGAGGGCGGCCTCACCACGGTCTTCGAGTCCCGTCTCCAGGGCAACAACCACGACGGGCCCTACCACCCGAACTTCGGGGAGGCGTTCGGCGAGGCCCTGGTGCGGCGTCCCGAGGACATCCCGGTCGGCGGGGTTCTGGCCCTCGTCGGAGCCACGCTGCTCCGGGACGCCACCCACGGCAAGGTCATGGCGTACGCGCAGCGCCTGCGGCGGCGACTGCGCGAGCAGATCGACGACGCGCTGCGCGAGGTCGATCTCCTCGTCCTGCCGAGCGTCCCGATGCCGCCGCACCTCCTCCCGGCCGACCCGCGCGCGGCCGTGATCGACACCGAACTTCCCTTCGAGATGCACGACAACAACTGCGTGTTCAACCTCACCGGGCACCCGGCGCTCAGCGTCCCGTGCGGGTTCGTGGACGGCCTGCCGGTCGGCATGCTCCTCGTCGGACGGCCCGGCGCGGACGCGCGCCTGGTCCGCGTCGCCGCCGAGTTCGAAGAGCACGTCTTCCGCTGCCCTCCGCCCCCGATGCGGCACGACCATCACGAGACCACGGGCGACGGCCTCACCACCGCGAGGAGCCGATGATGACCGAGCAGGCACTGAACGTCTTCGGCGAGCCGCTGGACCCCTGCGGCTTCGACCCGATCACCGGGTACAAGCGCGACGGCTACTGCTTCACCGGGCCCGACAACCCCAAGGGGCACACCGTCTGCGCGATCGTCGACGAGCGCTTCATCGCCTTCCAGTCGACGGTCGGCAACGACATCGCGACGCCGCGGCCGGACCTCGCCTTCCCCGGGCTGAAGCCGGGCGACCACTGGTGCGTCATCGCCTCCAAGTGGTACGAGGCGTACCTGGCCGGCTGCGCCTGCCCGGTGAACCTCGCGGCGACCAACATCCGGGCTTTGGAGGTGGTCCCCCGCGAGGCGCTGATGGAGTACGGGGTGGACCCGCGCCCCGGCCCGGACGGCCGGGGCGTCGAACGGTGAGCCGCTGGAACGCCCTGCGCGCCTACACCTCTCTGCCCGCCGCCACCGGTTCCTGGTTCCTGGTGGTGACGCTGGTCGGCCGCGTCCCCGCGACCATGGGACAGCTCGGCGCGCTGCTGCTGGTCAGCGGGGCGACGCAGTCGCTCACGCTGGGCGGCGCCACGGCCGCGGCCTTCGCGGTGGGGCAGGCGGCGGGCGGTCCCCTCGTGGGGCGGACCGCGGACCGGTACGGGCACCGGCCCGCCGGCCTGGCCACGGCCGTGGCGCACACGGCGGCCCTCGTCCTGCTGGTGCTGTGCGTGGGGGCGGATGCCCCCACGTGGGCGTCGCTGGCGTCCTCGGCGGTCGCGGGCTTCTCGGTGCCGCAGGTGGGCCCGCTGTCCCGGGCTCGCTGGACGGCGCTGGCTCATCGCGGCCGGCTGCCGGTGGACCGCCTCCCCACGGCGATGAGCTTCGAGGGAACGGGCGACGAGCTCGCGTTCGTCCTCGGCCCGGCGCTGGTAGGCGTGATCGCGACGGCGGCTTCGCCCCGGACGGCGGTGCTCGTGGCGGCCGGGCTCACCGTCACGACGTGCGTGGCGTTCGCCCTGCACGCCACGGCCACCCTGGTCGTCGGGGAACGGGAACGGGTTACCGGAGCCCGGGCGCCGCTGGCACCCGTGCTCATCCTCGCCGCCGGGCTGACCGGGCTCGGCTGCTACTTCGGCTCGATACAGGCCGGGGTCACCTGGCGGGCGGAGGACGCCGGCGCCGGCGGTGCGGCCGGGCTGATCTACGCGATCCTCGGGCTGAGCAGCGCCCTCGCCGGGGTGCTCGTCCCGATGCTGCCCGCGTCCCTCCCGCTCGTCCGCCGGCTCCAGGGCGGCTTCGTCCTCCTGGGCGTTCTCAGCCTGCCCCTCGCGATCACGGGCGGGTTGAACGCCGGTGGTCTGTGGGTGCTGGCCCCGTTGATCGCGCTTCCCGGCGTCACCATCGCGCCGATCCTCGTCACCGCGTACACACTGGCCGAAATGGCGGTGCCGGTGGAGCGGATCTCCTGGGTCATGACCCTGCTCACCTCCTCCGTCGTCATCGGCTACGCGATCGGCGCGCTGCTGTCGGGCTCCCTCGCCGACCGGTACGGCCCGGCAGCGCCCTTCCTGATCGCGCTCGCCGCGACCGGCGCCGGCGCCGCGGCCGGCACGTTCGGTCGGCGCCGGCTGGCGGCGCTCCGCCCAGGCGCGCGCATGGGCCGTCACGCTCCCGCGCGCTGAGATCCGCTCACCGCGGCGCCGAGGGCGTGGTCCGCCGTTCCCCGTTACACTGGCCGCGTGATTCGTATGTCGTGTCTGGGCTGGTGGCGCTCCGAATAGGAGCGGCCATCTCACACGCGTACGACCGGGCCGTTCGGATGGACGGCCCTTTTTCGTGCTCCCTGGACGAGGGGTCGCCGTCGGAACGGCGAACCAGCCGCCAAGGGAGAGACCACATGAGCACGACCCTCGACACCACCACGTCCGACGACCTCGATGTGCCGGCCGCGCGACGGCGCAGCGCCGAACTGGAGAGATCGGTCCGGGAGCGGCCCGGCCGGTTCCGCGCGCTGACCGGCGACCGCCCGACCGGAAGGCTGCACCTGGGACACTACTTCGGCAGCCTGCACAACCGCGTCCGCCTGCAGAACCTGGGGGTGGACATGATGGTGCTCGTCGCGGACTACCAGGTCCTGACCGATCGCGACGTCGCCGACCGGCTCGCCGAGCACGTGGAGGACCTGGTGCTCGACTATCTGGCCGTCGGCATCGACCCGGCCCGGGCCACGATCTTCACGCACAGCGCGATACCCGCGCTCAACCAGTTGCTCCTGCCGTTCCTCAGCCTGGTCTCGGTCGCGGAGCTGGGCCGCAACCCCACGGTCAAGGACGAGATCGCGCACTCGCGCCAGTCGGCGGTCAGCGGGCTGATGTGCACCTATCCGGTTCACCAGGCGGCCGACATCCTGTTCTGCAAGGCCGGGCTCGTCCCGGTCGGGCAGGACCAGCTGCCCCACCTGGAGGTGGCCCGCACCGTCGCACGCCGCTTCAACAACCGCTACGGCACCCCGGGCAGCCCCGTGTTCCCCGAGCCCGAGGCGCTGCTGTCCGAGGCCCCGCTGCTGCTCGGCACCGACGGCGGCAAGATGAGCAAGAGCCGGGGCAACTCCATCGCCCTGGCCGCGACCGCCGACGAGACCGCCAGGCTGATCCGCGGCGCGAAGACCGACGCCGACCGCCACATCGCGTACGACCCCGTCGCCCGGCCCGAGGTCTCGAGCCTGGTCCTCCTGGCCGCGCTGTGCCTCGGCCGGGACCCGCACGAGGTGGCCGGCGAGATCGGGGGCAGGGGAGCCGCCGCGTTGAAGGCCACCGTCACCGAGGCGGTCAACGACTACTTCGCGCCCATCCGGGCGCGGCGCGCGGAGCTGGCCCGGGACCGCGCGCACGTCCGCGGCGTGCTGCGCGACGGCAACGAACGCGCCGCCGTCATCGCCGACGCCACCCTCAAGGAAGTACGCGCGGCGATGAACGCCCTCTATTACTGACTGCCGGCACCACCGGGCCCTCGGACGACGTGACCGGGGGCCCGGTGGTGTGGCTCAGCTGTCGCCTTCGAAGAGGCTGGTGACGGAGCCGTCGGTGAAGACCTCGGTGATGGCCCGGGCGAGCAGCGGGGCGATCGACATGACCGTGAGGCTGTCGAACCTCTTCTCCTCCGGGATCGGCAGCGTGTTGGTCACGACCACCTCGGAGATGCGGGAGTTCTTGAGCCGGTCCACGGCCGGGTCGGAGAAGATGGCGTGCGTGGCGGCCACGATGACGTCGGTCGCGCCGTGCTCGTACAGCGCGTCCGCCGCCTTGCAGATCGAGCCGCCGGTGTCGATCATGTCGTCGATCAGCACGCAGGTCCTGCCGCGCACCTTGCCGACCACCTCGTGCACCTTCACCTGGTTGGCCACGTCGAGGTCGCGCCGCTTGTGGATGAACGCCACGGGCGTGCCGAGCGAGTCCGACCAGCGCTCGGCCAGCCGTACGCGGCCGGTGTCGGGAGAGACGATCGTGGTGGTCGCCGGGTCGAGCTTGCCGCGCAGGTAGTTGATCAGGACGGGCAGGGCGAACAGGTGGTCCACCGGACCGTCGAAGAAGCCCTGGATCTGCGAGGTGTGCAGGTCGATGGACATCATCCGGTCGGCGCCCGCCTGCTTGAACAGGTCGGCCATCAGCCTGGCGGTGATCGGCTCGCGGCCGCGGCCCTTCTTGTCCTGCCGGCTGTAGCCGTAGAACGGCATGATCACGGTGACCCGCTTGGCCGAGGCCCGCTTGAGGGCGTCCACCATGATCAGCTGCTCCATGATCCACTGGTTGATCGGCGCGGTGTGGCTCTGCATCACGAAGGCGTCGCAGCCGCGCACCGACTCCAGATACCGCACGTAGATCTCGCCGTTGGCGAAGTCGCGCAGCGCGGTCGGCGTTATCTCGACGCCGAGGGCGCTCGCGACCTCCTCGGCCAGCTCCGGGTGGGACCGGCCGGAGAAGAACATCAGGTTCCGCTCGCCGGTCGTCTTCTTGCCGCTCATGCCGCGCTCCTCGCGTGTCGAGCCTGTTCGCCGTACCGGGCGTGGTGAGGCCGGGCCGGCCGTGGCGCCGTTCCCTCGTTTCGCCCGGGGCTCGCGAACCCCTTCGCCCGGTCGATGTGGTCGGTCACGGTGTCCTCCTGGCCTGGCCCTTAGGCGCTACGCGGTCAGACCGCGCCTCGTACGTGTCTTTCCTGTCCCCGTACGGCCCGCGGGGAGGCGGGCCGCAGGTGGTCCTGATCGCCGGTCCTCATTACCGGCCCTGATCACCGGCCCTGATCACCGGCCCTGGTCATTGGCCCTGGTCATTGGCGGGGTCTGCGCCGTTCGCCGCGGTCGTGTCGCGGGCTTCTGTCGCCCGCAGGGCCGCCTCCGCGGACCGGGTGCCGGCGCGGCGGCGCACCACCCAGCCCTCGATGTTGCGCTGTTTGCCGCGGGCGACCGCCATCGCCCCGGGGGGCACGTCGGACGTGATCACCGATCCGGCGGCCGTGTAGGCGCCGTCCCCGATCGTGACCGGGGCGACGAGCATGTTGTCGCTGCCCACGCGCACGTGGTCGCCCACGACCGTGTGGTGCTTGGCGACGCCGTCGTAGTTGACGAAGACGCAGGCGGCGCCGATGTTGGAGCCGACCCCGATCGTCGCGTCGCCGACGTACGTCAGGTGCGGGACCTTGGAGCCCTCGCCGATCCGCGCGTTCTTGGTCTCGACGAACGCGCCGATCTTGCCCGTGGGGCCCAGCACGGTGCCGGGGCGCAGGTAGGCGAACGGACCCACGGCGGCGCCGGGGCCGATCTCCGCGCCGTCGGCGACGGTGTTGCGCACGACGGCGTCCTCGCCGACGACCGTGTCGGTGAGCGTGCTGCCCGGCCCGACCTGCGCCCCCGCGCCGATCCGGGTGGCGCCCTTCAACTGGGTGCCGGGATGGATCACGGCGTCGGGCTCGATCGTGACCCCGGCGTCGACCCACGTGCCGGCCGGGTCGACGACGGTCACCCCGGCGCGCATGTGCGCCTCCAGGATGCGGTCGTTGAGCACGCGCCGGACGAAGGCGAGCTGGACGCGGTCGTTGACGCCCTCGACCTCGGCGTGGTCGGCGGCCACGTGCGCGCCCACCCGGTGGCCGTCCTCGCGGAGGATGGCCAGCACGTCGGTCAGGTACTCCTCGCCCTGGGCGTTGGCGGCGCCGATCCGCTTCAGGCCGTCGGCCAGCAGCGCGCCGTCGAAGGCGTACACACCCGAGTTCATCTCGGCGATCACGCGCTGCTCGGGGGTGGCGTCCTTCTCCTCGACGATCTCCAGCACCGCGCCGTCCTCGTCGCGCACGATCCGGCCGTAACCGGTCGGGTCGGGGACGACGGCGGTCAGCACCGTGACGGCGTTGCCGTCGGCGGCGTGCCGTTCGAGCAGGGCCGCCAGGGTCTCGGTGCGCAGCAGCGGGGTGTCGCCGTACGTCACCAGGACGGTGCCGTCGATCGGGCCCTCGGCTTCGAGGGCGGTGCGCACGGCGTGACCCGTGCCGTTCTGCTTGTCCTGGACGACCGTACGGGCGTCCGGCGCGGTCGCCGCCAGCTGGGCGCCGACCTGCTCGCGCGCGTGCCCGATGACCACGATCAGCCGCTCGGGGGCGAGGCCGCGCGCGGCGGCGAGCATGTGGTCCACGAGTGAACGACCACAGACCTCGTGGAGGACCTTGGGGGTTTTCGATTTCATCCTGGTGCCCTCGCCCGCGGCGAGGACGATCACGGCTGCCGGGCGCGGCACACTCACGGACTGAGGCTCCCTCGGCGTCGCGGCTTACACGGGATCGGCTGCGGCTTCCACGCGTCCACTACCCAGGAACCGCACGGTCACCCGCTCGACAAGGTGAGCTTACCTGCCGTGCCCCGAGAGGGAACCAGCCCCCCTGGGGCGCGGACGGACGGATGAACAGGCTCCCGGGGGAGGATTCGAACCTCCGTTGACAGAACCAAAATCTGTAGTCTTGCCCCTAGACGACCCGGGAAGGGCACAACGTCCCGCTTTGCCGGATTCCGGCGGCCGCCCGAATCCGCACTCAGGATACAGAGCCGACCGTTCACTGAGCATCAGTCTTTCCCAGTGATTCGCCCCATGCCCGGACGTGCCACGTCACATCGCACGACCGCTCCGCCCGGCCCGCGAGCCGGAGCCGGGGTCAGGAGCTCACCGGAGGGGGCGGAAGAAGGCCCTGACGTCCTCGACGAGCAGGTCGGCGCCTCCATCGCGGCGAAGTGGCCGCCGCGGTCGAACTCGGACCAGTGCACGACGTTGTGTTCGCGCTCGGCGATCCGCCGGACCCCGGCATCGCCCGGGAAGACGGCGACGCCGTGCGGCAGCGCGGAATACTCGGCCGCCGCCCCCCAGCCCTTCTGCCCCTCCTTGTGGAGACGGGCGGCCGAGGCGGCGGTCCGGGTGAACCAGTAGATGCTCACATCGATGAGCGCCTGGTCGAGGTCCACCGCCTCCTCGGGCAGTTCGCGGGCCGGGGCGGTCCACTCCTTGAACTTCTCCGCGATCCACGCCAGTTGCGCCGCGGGCAAGTCGTGCAGGCCGAACGTCCAGGAGACCTCGCTCCGCGCCCTCGCCAAGCTCGAACAGGTCCTCCCGTCCCGGCTCCGGCACCGCGTCGGCGACCTGCGGTCGGTCACGGTTCCCCTGACGGACCCGGCCTCGGCCGTGGACCCGGACGTGCTCACCGCGATCGCCGCGGCCGTCGCCACCGGGAGAGCCTGCGGTTCGGCTACCGCTCCCACGACGGCGCCGAGGACCGCCGCACCGCCGAGCCGTACCGGCTGCGTCGACCCCTACCGCTACCGCGGCCGGTTCACCGTGCACGCCCCGGCCGAGGTCGTCGCCGCCCGGATGCCCCCGACGATGGCGGTGGTCGAGCCGGTCGACGACGGCGCGTGCGTCCTCAGCACCGGGTCGAACTCCCTCGACGAGCCGGCCGCGTGGGTCGCACGGCTCGGCGTCCCGTTCGAGGTGCACGAGCCGCCCGAACTCGTCGAGCACATCCGCGCACTCGGCGCCCGCCTCGTCGCCGCGGCCCGGCCTCGGACCACGGAATCGTGATGCCGCCGCCTCCTGGCATGTCTCTCGAAATGAGGCGCTCCCGGGTGTTATCGAGACGGCATTACGGGCACGTCGCGGTGGACGCCGCGGCATCGACGGCGTGGCCGAGAGCGAGCACGAGGCATTACCAGATGGCCGACCGTTGGTGCAAGGCGTGGATTCGCCACCAGATATGGCCCGGAGCGTCACCTTCCACACATTCGCTCTTAGGGATTCCTAACTTACGATGGCGTAGGTTACGGTTGCGTAGCCAGAAATTCTTTCCCATCTCGTGAGGTAGCCCATGACCGTCCTGACCGACCGTCCCTCCCCACAGCCGAAGCCGGACTTCGAACCCGAAGGCAAGAGCAAAGCCGATCTGGTCGTCTTCGCACTCGTCGTCGGCCTTCCGATCCTCGCGGTCATCGTCGCAGTACCGTTCGCCTGGGGATGGGGCCTGGGCTGGACGGACGTCGCGATCGCCGGCGTCTTCTACATCGTGTCCGGCTTGGGGGTCACGGTCGGGTTCCACCGCTACTTCACGCACGGCTCGTTCAAGGCCAACCGGCCTCTGAAGATCGCGCTCGGGATCGCCGGCAGCCTCTCGCTGGAGATGTCGGTGCTGGACTGGGTGGCCGCCCACCGCAAGCACCACAAGTTCTCCGACAAGGAGGGCGACCCGCACTCGCCGTGGCGGTTCGGGCCCGGCTTCAAGTCGATGTGCAAGGGCCTGCTGTACGCGCACGTGGGCTGGCTCTTCGAGGTCGAGCGCGTCAACCGCGCCAAGTACGCCCCGGACCTGCTGAAGGACCCGGACATCAAGAAGCTGCACCGGTGGTTCCCCACGATCGCGATCACCTCTTTGCTGCTCCCGCCGGTCCTCGGCGGACTGATCACCTGGTCCTGGCAGGGCGCGCTGACCGCGTTCTTCTGGGGCACGCTGATGCGGATCGGGCTGCTGCACCACGTCACCTGGTCGATCAACTCCATCTGCCACGTGTTCGGCGAGGAGGTGTTCGAGTCGCGCGACAAGTCCCGCAACGTCTGGTGGCTGGCCATCCCCTCGTTCGGCGAGTCGTGGCACAACCTCCACCACTCCGACCCCACCTGCGCCCGGCACGGCGCGCTCAAGGGCCAGATCGACCTCAGCGCGGGTGTCATCCGCTGGTTCGAGAAGGCCGGATGGGCTCACGACGTGCGCTGGCCGACTCCCGAGCGCCTGGCGGCGAAGCGAATTGCCTGACGACTCAGTCAGTGCTGACGGCAGGGCCGCTCTCCGGAACACGGCGGCCCTGACCCTCGCACCGGCATCCCCCTCACCGCTGTCCCCCACATCGGCGCCTCCTTTACCGGCGGCGCCCTCCGTACCCACGTCCCCGGCCGGTCCCGGCACTCGTACGGCCCCCGTCTCCGCGGTGGCCGTACCGGCGCTTCCGGCCACTCCTGCCGGGAGGACTCCTGCCGGGAAAACAGGGACCGCGACCGTCCCGCGCCGGGTCCGGGCCGCCGCACCCGCCATGATGGAACCCGTGAGCGAGTCCTCCCGATCCCGCAGACGCATGACCGGCGCGGAACGGCGCGAGCAGCTGATCCAGGTCGGCCGTGCCCTGTTCGCGGACAAGGGCTTCGACGGCACCTCGGTCGAGGAGATCGCGGCCAGCGCCAAGGTGTCCAAGCCCGTGGTGTACGAACACTTCGGCGGCAAGGAGGGCATCTACGCCGTCGTCATCGACCGGGAGATGCAGCGCCTGCTCAGCCTGGTCACCCAGGCCCTGTCGGCCTCGCACGCCCGCATCAAGCTGGAGCGGGCCGCGCTCGCTCTCCTCCAGTACATCGAGGAGAGCAGCGAGGGCTTCCGCATCCTGGTCCGCGACTCCCACGCCGCGTCGGGGACGGGCACCTTCGCCAGCCTGATCAGCGACATCGCCAGCCAGGTGGAGGACGTGCTGGCGGACGAGTTCAAGGAGCGCGGCTACGACCCCAAGCTCGCGCCGATGTACGCCCAGATGCTCGTGGGGATGACCGCTCTCACCGGCCAGTGGTGGCTCGACGTGCGCAAACCGCGCCGCGAGGAGGTAGCCGCCCATCTGGTGAACCTGTCGTGGAACGGCCTGACGGGCCTGGACGCCAATCCCGTGCTCACCGGCGCGACGCGTGGCCTGGTCCTGTCCCCCACCGTGGACACCCGTACGGCGAGTCCCGCCGAGCGCGACTCGAAGGAGCAGGAGAAGCTCCGCCGCGAGCAGGAGAAGGCGCGCGAGCGCGAGCAGCGCGAACGCGCCAAGCAGCTCGAACGCCAGCAGCGCGAGCTGGAGAAGGCCAAGGAGCGCGAGCAGCGCGAACGCGCCAAGGAGCTCGAGCGGCAGACGAAGGAGCAGGAGAAGCTCCGCCGCGAGCAGGAGAAGGCACAGGAGCGCGAGCAGCGGGAGCGCGCGAAGGAACTCGAACGCCGCCAGCGCGAGCGGGCCAGGGAACTCGAACGCCTGCAGCGTGAGCGGGCCAAGGGACTCGACCGGCAGCAGCACGGAGAGGTCTGACCGCCCGCCGCGCGGGACGACCCCCGTACGGCGGGCGCCGCGGAGGCGCGGCGAACAGGGAAAACGGCGCCTGGGCACCACGGCCTGACGCTTTCGTTGCTACGAAGTTAACGTTCCGTTCAACGACTTAGGGCATATTTCGTTATATGTCCGCCCAAAGCTCCCCCGCCTCTGAGCCGGAGGAGGCCGACCTCCCCGCGCACGCCCCGCTGCCCAACGACCGGTTCCTCAACCGCGAGGAGAGCTGGCTCCAGTTCAACGAGCGTGTCCTGGAACTGGCGGAGGACTCCTCGTTGCCGCTGCTCGAACGCGTCCGGTTCCTCGCCATCTTCGCGAGCAACCTGGACGAGTTCTTCCGCGTTCGGGTGGCCGGGCTCAGGCGGCGGATGGCGACCGGCCTGCTGCTGCGGACGCCGGGCGGGCTGAAGCCGAGCGAGGCGCTGACGCGGATCGCGACGGTCGCCGACGACCTCGCGCGCAGGCACGCGGCGGTCTTCCACGACCGGATCTGCCCCGAGCTCGCCGAGGAGGGCATCGCGATCGTCCGGTGGGACGACCTCGCCAGGGACGAGCGGACGGCGCTGCGCAAGCTCTTCCGTGAGCGCATCCGGCCGGTGCTGACGCCGCTGGCCGTCGATCCCGCCCACCCGTTCCCATACATCTCGGGCCTTTCCCTGAACCTCGCCGTGATGGTGCGGAACCCGGCGAACGGCCACACGGTGTTCGCGCGGGTGAAGGTCCCCTCGCAGCTCCCCCGGTTCGTGACCGCCTCGCCGAGCAGGTTCGTCCCGCTGGAGGACGTGATCGCGGCGCACCTGGGCGAGCTGTTCAAGGGCATGCAGATCGTGCAGCACCACGTCTTCCGGGTGACCAGGAACGAGGACCTGGAGATCGACGAGGACGTCACGGAGAATCTGATGAAGGCGCTGGAGCGGGAGCTGCTGCGCCGCCGGTTCGGGCCGCCGGTGCGGCTGGAGGTCGAGGACACCATCACGCCCGAGGTGCTGGAACTGCTCGTCGACGAGCTGGGCGTGGCCGGCAACGAGATCTACCGCCTGCCCGGGCCGCTCGACTTGACCGGGCTGCACGCCATCGCCGACCTCGACCGTCCCGAGCTGCACTACCGGCCGTTCGTCCCCGCGGAGGCGATCAGCGCCGAGGACGACCTGTTCGCCATACTGCGCGAGCGCGACATCCTCATCCACCACCCGTACGACTCGTTCGCGACGAGCGTGCAGCGGTTCGTGGAGGAGGCGGCGGCCGACCCGGACGTGCTGGCGATCAAGCAGACCCTCTACCGGACCAGCGGCGACTCGCCGATCGTGGACGCGCTGATCGACGCGGCCGAGGCGGGCAAGCAGGTCGTGGTCGTGGTCGAGATCAAGGCGAGGTTCGACGAGCACGCGAACATCTCCTGGGCGCGCAAGCTGGAGACGGCCGGGTGCCACGTCGTGTACGGCGTGCTCGGTCTCAAGACGCACTGCAAGCTGTCGATGGTGGTCCGTCAGGAGGCGAGCGGCGAGCTGCGGCGCTACTGCCACATCGGCACCGGCAACTACAACCCGAAGACGGCCCGGCAGTACGAGGACTTCGGCCTGCTCACCGCCGACCCGCAGGTGGGCGAGGACGTCACGGACCTGTTCATCCACCTGACCGGCTACTCCCACCAGTCCTACTACCGCAAGCTGCTGGTCGCGCCCGACTCGCTGCGACAGGGTTTGCTCACCCGGATCGAGCAGGAGATCGCCCATCGCAGGGCGGGCCGTGCGGCGCGGATCCGGATCAAGACGAACTCGCTCGTGGACGAGCCCGTCATCGACGCGTTGTACCGGGCCTCGCAGGCCGGGGTGCCGGTCGATCTGTGGGTGCGCGGTATCTGCACGCTCCGTCCCGGCGTGCCCGGCCTGTCCGAGACGATCCGCGTACGCAGCGTGCTCGGCCGGTTCCTGGAACACTCCCGGATCTACGAGTTCGGCGGCGGACGGCGGACCGAGATGTGGATCGGCAGCGCCGACCTGATGCGCCGCAACCTCGACCGCCGTGTCGAGGCGCTGGTGAAGGTCGCCGGCCCGGAGCATCGCAGATATCTGTCCCACCTGCTCGATATGGCGTTCGAGGACACCACCACGGCCTGGACGCTGCATTCGGACGGCAAGTGGCTGCGCCACCGGGGCGAGGTGGATCTCCAGCACCACCTGATCGCGAGCCGCCGCTGGCGGGCCCTGGACGACGGGGCCGAGTGATGGGCGGCGGCATGATCAGGGCGGCCGGTGCGGTCGTCTGGCGGGGGAACGCCGACGACCCGGAGGTCGCCCTGGTCCACCGGCCGGCGTACCGCGACTGGAGCCTGCCCAAGGGAAAGCTCAGGCACGGCGAACACGTGATCGCGGCGGCCCTGCGCGAGGTGTGGGAGGAGACCGGCCTGCGGGTCGTGCTCGGCCGCGCCCTTCCGCCCGTGCACTACATGCGCGGCGGCCGGCTCAAGCGGGTGGACTACTGGCTCGCCCACGCCCCGGGGTACCAGCATGCGATCGGCGGCGACGGGCACGAGGTCGACGAGGTCGCCTGGCTGCCGATCGAGGAGGCGCGGCGGCGCCTCACCTACGCCTGGGACCGCAGCCTGCTGCGCGCCGTCGGCGCCGCTCCCCTGGTCACCATGCCGCTGATCCTGCTGCGGCACGCGCCGGCGGGCTCGCGGCAGGAGTGGAAGGGCGACGACGACCGGCGTCCGCTGGACGAGCACGGACACGCCCAGGCCGAGATCCTGGCCACGGTGCTGGGGGCCTACCGCCCGGTCACGCTGGTCAGCTCGCACAGCAGGCGATGCACGCAGACGCTGCGGCCGTACGCCGAGCGGTACGGGCTTGATGTGCGTGAGGAGGAGGCGCTGTCGGAGAGCGGCTACGACCCGCGCGCGGCGGAACGCGTCGTCCGCGACCTGCTGGCCGAGCCCGAGCCCGCGGTGCTCTGCAGCCACGGCAAGGTCCTGCCCGAGCTGCTGGACATGGCCCACCGGGCGCCGTACGGCATGGGCGACCGCAACCTCGCCAAGGGCGGCTTCGCCGTACTCCACCGGGCCGTCGCGGGTGCCGTCGGCGACGACGCGGGTGAGCACGTGGTGAGCCTGGAACGCTACGCCACCCACGCTTGATCGTTTACAGGATCACCCGAACCGCCGTGCTCGCGACCGACTACGAGATCACGCGGGGTGGGGGAGGTGGGACCAGACGGCGGGGAACTCCTCGTGGGCCCGGGCCGCCTCGGCGCTCTCGATGCCGGCGAGCACGCCGTAGGTGAAGGTGTCCTCCCCCGCCTGCCTGGCCCGTTCCGCCTCCTCCAGCAGCACGCCCTGGGCGACGACGCCGTCCTGGTGCCGTCCGAGCACCTCCTGCACCTGTTCGGCGCGCTCGGCATGGCCGGGCATGCCGGCCGCCTCGGCCGTGTAGCGGGCACGCTTGGCGGCCTTGCGCACCTCGTGCATGGCCGTCTCCCTCTCCTCGCCCTCCTCCATGCGCCGCGCCGCGTCGTAGGCGTCGGTCACCCGGCGCCAGGCTTTGTCCACGATCTTCGGCAGCGCCTTGTCCGCGTTCTCGGCCGCCGTGGCCGTCAGCGGAGGGTCGGCGGCCAGCGCGTCGAGGGCGTCGAGCAGCGCGAGGTAACGCTCCCCGCCGAGGGCCGCCCGGATGCGGTCGTACGCGTCGTGCTCCCTGGCCCGCAGGTCGTCACCCAGCCTGCGGCGCGCGTCCTCGGTGACGAAGCGGGGATCGAGGGCGTCGAGCCGGGCGGCGAACCGGGCCCGGATGACCTCCAGGTCGCGCGCCTCGCCCAGCACCTCGCCGAGCCACCTGAGCTCCTCCCGGAGCTCCTCGGTGCCGGCGACGATCCGCTTGAACGCCTTGAGCGCGCTGCGCAGACGGCGGCAGGAGACCCTGGCCTTGTGGACGGCGTCCTCCTCGGCCAGGCGCACGTGCGGGTCCCGCGCGAGCAGCGCGGCGGCGTGAGCGCGGAGGTAGGCGGCGACGACCTCCCCGGCTGAACCGGGCTCGGGCCGGGTCACGGGCCGCGGCGCGGGTATGCGGTCGCCCAGGACGCGGGCGAGCTTGCTCGCGCTGTCCGCGGGAGCGGCGCCCGCCTTGCGCAGGCGCTTGGCCACCTTCTTCAGGAGGTCGCGATCGCCCTCCTTGAGCTCGGCCTCGACCTCGCGCCAGCGCCGCACCACCGGCTCGTCGCCGAGCACCGTGCCCTTGACCCGGTCGTCGGCGATCTCCACGAGCACCGTGTCGCCCGGACCGAGCAGCCGGGTGACCCCGCGGCGGGTCTCCAGCTGGGCCACCGGCGCGAGCGGGACGCCCCGCGTGTACGCGAGGACGAGGCTCGCCAGCTCGGCGGGCACCACCTTGGCGCCGCGGGTGAGCGGCCGGGCGATCTCCTGGCGGGCGCCCTTGGCTTTGGGCAGCTTGAGGTGCCAGCCCTCGTCGTCCCCGCCGCGCCGCCGTCGCAGGGTGACGCCCCGGGCCGCCAGCCGCAGGTCGGGGGTGTCGAAGTAGACGGCGGTCAACCGGTGGGAGAGCGGCTCGGCCACCCCTTCGCACCCCGGCAGGCCGCCGAGGTCGGGCAGGGCGAAGCCCTCCGGAACGTCGAACTTGTCCTCTATCTCAAGCGCCACCGTTCCCCCTTGTGGTGTCCCGGTCGGCGTCATACTGCCATGCGAAAGTGAACAGATTTCAAAGGTGCGCGGCCACGAAGATCCGCCGGAACGGGAACGGCGTGCCGTACGGCCTGGGCGGGTAGGCCGCGCGCAGGGCCCGGGCGCAGTCGGCGAGGAAGGCGGCGTGCCGCTCGGCCGGCAGCCGGTCGAGCAGGGGCCGCAGGGCCGTGCCCTTGATCCAGCCGAGCACCGGGTCCTCCCCCGGCAGGACGTGCACGTAGGTGGTCTCCCACGCGTCCACGACGAAGCCGAGACCGGCGAGCAGGTCCACGTAGTCGGCCGGATCCCCGACCGGCACACCCCGCGGCACGTCGCCCAGCTCCTCCCGCCAGGTCGTACGGCACAGCTCGCGCACGACGGCGTGGCTCGGCGCGTGGAAGTTGCCGGGAATCTGGAAGGCGAGCCAGCCGCCCTCGGTCAGGTGCCCCCTCCACCGGCGCAGCAGGTCGGGGTGCTCCGGGATCCACTGCAGGAGCGCGTTCGAGACGATCACGTCGACCGCGTGCGGCGGGCGCCAGTCGCGGACGTCGGCCGTCTCGAACGTCGGCCCGGGCGGCGCCTTGGCGATCATCTCGGGCGAGGAGTCGACGCCGTGCACCCGGGCGCCGGGCCAGCGATCGCACAGGGTCGCCGTGAGCTCTCCGGTGCCGCACCCGAGATCGACGACGTACCGGGGCGATCGGGCGCCCACCCGGGCCACGAGCTCATGGAAGGGACGGCCGCGCTCCGTCGCGTAGCGCCCGTAGATCTCCGGATCCCACATACCACGCCTCCGTTATCTTGATGTCAAGATACTCGATATCGCGTGAGATATCTCGATGTCAAGAGAAGATAAACTCGGCCCATGACCTTCTCGAGGCCCGCCGAGGACGAGGTGGACCGGCTGGTAGCGGCCTGGAAGCAGGAGCGCCCGGACCTGGACGTGACACCTCTCGAGGTGCTGAGCCGTGTCTCCCGGCTGAGCCGGCACCTGGAGCGTGAGCGTCGTGCGGCCTTCGCCTCCCACGACATGGAGTCATGGGAGTTCGACGTGCTGACGGCCCTGCGCCGGGCGGGCGAGCCGTACGAACTCAGCCCGGGAGCGCTGCTGCGCGCCACTCTCGTGACCTCGGGCACGATGACGAACCGCATCGACAGGCTGGCCGCCGCCGGGCTGGTCACCCGGCGCCCCGACCCCGAGGACCGGCGCGGCGTGCTCGTACGGCTGACCCCGGCCGGAATGCACCGTGTGGACGCCGCCTTCGCCGACCTGCTGCGGCGCGAACGCGAGTTGCTGGCCGGTCTCGAACAGCACGAGCAGCAGGCCCTCGCCGCTCTGCTGCGTACACTCCTGGTCCCCTTCGACACCTCCAGTGACTCCTCCCCCTCGTAAACGAGGGGGCTTCTCGCTACGCCGCGCTGGCGTCGCGGAGGACCAGCCCGGCCCTCTTGATGTTGCTCGCCCCGACCACGTCCGCGTTGGCGGCATACCCGCATGCCACGCAGGCGAAGTCGGTTTGGACCTTGCGGTTCTCTCCGCTCGCGTGCCCGCATCGGGGACAGGTGCGGGAGGTGTTGGCGGGGTTCACCGAGATCAGCTCTCGACCGGCGCTTTCAGCCTTGTGCGCGAGGATGCCCAGGAACACCCCCCAACCCGCGTCCAGAATGCTCTTGTTCAGTGCGGCCTTCGCCGCTGCCCCGTTGGCCAGGAACACGCCCGCCTGCTCAGGGGCGGGCTTGGCCTTCGGGCTCTTGGTCATGTTGGCGATCCGCAGGTCCTCGACCACGATCACGTCCGCGTTCCGGACCAGCGCGAGCGCGGTCTTGTGCGCGTGGTCAGCCCGCTGCCGGGCCACCGCACGGTGAATCCGGCCGATCTTCTGCGCTGCCTTCCGGCGGCGCTGCGAACCGCGTTTCGTGCCCGCGTAGGCGCGCTGTGCGGCGGCCAGCTCCTCCTGCGCGGTTCTGAGGTAGCGCGGGTTGGGGATGTGACCGTGTTCGTCGCTCACCCCGGCAATCGGATCGCTGGCGGTGGCGAAGTGGACCACGCCCATGTCCACGCCGATCTCGCGGCCGGTCGCGGGCAGTGGCACAGCGGGCACATCGTCACAGGAGACGACCACGAGCCAGCGGGAGCCTTCCCGCTTGACCTCTATCTGCTTAACCCGGCCACGCACCGGACGGTGCTGATGCGCCCGCACCTGCCCGATCCCGTGCAGCTTCACGAACGTCGCACTGGGGTGGTGCGGCTGGGAGTCCCACTTCGCGCCGTCGCCCTCGACAAAGGTGACCGTGTCGAACCAGCCCCGCCCCTTGAACCGCGGGTAGCCAGGCGGCTGACCCGCTTTGACGCGGCGGAAGAACGCCTCGAACGCCTTGTTCAACCGGCGCAGCGTCTGCTGCTGGCTGGTGAACGACCAGCGGCCCTGCCCTGCCGGGTCATCGGCACGGATCTCCTTCAGCTGCGCGGACTGGTCCCCGTACCGGATCGAGATCTTCGCCCGGCGGTACGCTTCGCGGCGCTCTTCCAGCGCCGCGTTGTACAGCGCCCGATGATCGTCCAGCATCGCGGTCAGCGTGATCTGCTGCTTGACCGTGGGACGCAGCAGGAACTTGAACGACCTACGCATCAGCGCCCCCGCTGTTCTTGGGACACGCTCGTACTGGGTCTCGATATAGCGCTGCACGGTCGCCGCGCTGACAGCTCCCACGCTCGCCACAAAGGACGAGCGTGACCACAGCGTCGGAAGCTGGGAGCGCAGGTGCGGGAACTCGGCGCGCAGGTGGTGAGAGGTGCATCCCTTGAACTGGTTGGCCACGTACGAGGGCGAGCGCTTCGGGTGCGGCTTGACGAACTCCAAGGCGATGATTTCCCAGTCGTGCTCTGCGGCCTTGGCGCGGGTCAACTCCTCCAGCCGGGCCTTGACCCGGCCGCCCAGGACACGGCGCCGGTACTTGGGGCACCACACCACGTGGTAGCCCAAGCCGTACGCCGCACCGGGGGAAGCGCGCACCTGACGAGACACTCGATCATTATAAGATCTGCGCTGCTAACAGCAGCGGTTTCTGAGAGCCGAAATCCGCAGGTCAACGCACGCTCAGGCGCTAGACCGCCTTCCCGCTCGGCATTCCCCCGCCCCCTGAGGGGAGCGGTCCCCTGCCTTCAACTTGATGGGACAGGTCACTGAGCCGGCCGGCTCCACCTCCACCGGGTCCCCTGGATTCGACAGCCGACGAACGCCCTCGTCACGGCACGGAAATGCCAATCTCTGCCGTTTGTCTCATTTGACGCTTTCGACTCCACAATCGACGCTTCGTCACCACTTGTTGGCTCACTCTCCGCAGTGACACAACTCCTTACCACTGTGATTTTCATCACATTTGTCCCTGGACCGGTCCAGTCCGGCCATGGAGTGAGGGACTCTCGATGGCTACGTGATCAGCGGAGACGAGTCCTGTAGGCGTACGGCGGAGCCGCCAGGACGGCGCGTGGAGACCCTGTGGACACTGATAGCAAATTCTGAAATTTCTGTTTTCAGAGGCTTTCTTCGTTATAACTTCCATCAGTTCCTTCACTGACGCATGGGGCGCAAGTGACGCCCCACGACAGACCAGGGAGATCCACCTTGAAGCGCACTCTCGCTCTCGGCGGCGTCGCGGCCGGCCTCCTGGCCTCCGCAATCGTCGCCTCGCCGGCCCAAGCCGACGACCAGATTCCGGCCATCAACCTCGCGAAGACCAACTTCGCCGCTCAGCAGGTGGCCGCGTTCTGGTTCGGCGAGGCCCGGGCCAACCTCATCAACGCCACGCCGTACAACGTCGAGACCAAGCTCCCGACCAAGCACGTGTCGACCGGTGGGACCTCCGCCAGCAGCAAGGCGGGTGTCGTCGGGTCGAGTGGTGACCAGAAGGCCGCCACCGGCAACCTGAAGAACGTCAACCTCCCCCGCACCGTGGGCAAGGTGTTCTTCATCGGCGCCGACCACAGGCCGCACTGGTGCTCGGCGACCTCGGTGCAGAGCGGGTACAAGAACCTGGTCGCGACCGCTGGTCACTGTGTCTACGACACGGTGAGCAACAAGGCCACCCTCGACAAGTGGGTCTTCATCCCCGGTTACTACCAGGGCAAGACCCCGTGGGGCATCTACGTGGGTAAGACCGCGTACACCCACTACGACTTCGACAACTACGAGGACGGCGACCGCAACTACGCGTTCGTCACCGTCTACAACGGTGTCCAGGTCACCGACGTCAGCTACGACAAGTACGGCCGCGACGACCACCGTGGACGCAACGACCACGGGCGTGACGACCACCGTGGACGCAACGACCACGACGGCAAGGACTACGGGCGTGACGACCACCGCGGTCGCAACGACCACGACGGCAAGGACCGTGGGCGCAACGGCCACGACGACCGCCGCTCGTACGTGAAGCGCCTGTCCATCCGCGAGTTCCAGGCCCTGAACCGGGGCAGGGACCTCACCGGCAACGGCCCCTGGGCCAAGGGCACGGGCGTCGAGACCCGCGAGATCAGCGAGCGCCAGTACAACAGCCGCTTCGACTCCTACCCGAGCGGCGACGGCAAGACCCTGTACTTCCGCAAGAAGGTCTGGGACCGCGACGACCACAAGGGTCCGAGGCACGACGACCACCAGGGCCCGAAGGACGAGGCCAAGGCCCTCACGCCGGAAGTCGCGCCGAGTGGCCAGAACAACCGGCACCCCGAGCCCTCCAAGCCGGAGCCGAAGCCGACGGTGACCGTCACCGCGACCGCGACCACGACCGCGACCGCGACCGCGACCGCGACTGTCACCGCGACCGCGACCGCCACGGTGACCGCGACCGCGACCACGACCGTCACCGCGACCCCGACCGGCAAGCCGACGGGCAAGCCGGACTGGTGCGACGACGACCGTAACCCCCGCGGCAGCTTCTCCGGCGACAACGACCGTCGGGGCGGCGGCAGGGACCACTGCGACGACAACAACCACCGGCCGAAGTACAAGTACTACGCCCGGACGTTCTGGGCGAAGTCGGTCCGCAACGACCACAGGCCGCACGGCACGCTGAAGATCACCCTGAAGGACGTTGGGCGTCTCGGCGACAACGTCGGCGGTCAGGGCCTGGCCTACAACCAGAAGATCGGCACGAACGTCTTCGTGTTCGGTTACCCGAGCGGGTCGCACCCGGACGGCAACTACGCCTTCACCGGCCAGACCCTCAAGTGGGCCTACGGCAAGACCTTCAAGGTGAGCGTCCCGGCCGTCAAGGGCGAGGAGCTCGTCGGGGTCAAGACCTCGTTCACGGGCGAGGGCTCGATCGGCTCGTCCTGGCTGTTCCGCTACAGCAACACCAAGCGGCTCGGCTACCTGAACGGTGTGACCATCGGCCTGGGCGACGTGGACGGCAACGACCGCATCGACACCAGCATCTCGTCGTACTTCGACGGTGAGACCCTGGCTGTCTACCAGTACGCCGCGAAGTTCCACTCGGGCCGCATCGTCTGAGTGTTCTGACTCCTGACGGCGTCAGGAAGGGCCCGGATGGCTTGTCCATCCGGGCCCTTTCGTCTTCCCCGGACTTCCCCGGACTTCCCCGCACGCGACGTCTCCTGCGCGGTCTCCCGCATGCCGCGCGCCGCTGTCATCCCCGTGATCCGGGCCCCCGCACGTACGTGTGGCCCCCCGAGCGCCCCGGCCGCCCGGACGGCCGCCGGCACGCGCTGAGGGTCGTACAGCCGGCCTCGGGGGCTCTACCCGGCCCAGATCCGGCCGCTGAAATTCCGTGCGCACAGTGGAGAAGGACCCACTTCCCTCTCCCCGGCCTTGACAGAGGCGGTCACGGACTACGGCCCGGCGAACCAGAACGCGACCGAATGTCATTGGACCGATGCAATAAGCCAATGGCAGTTTTCGGACCGGTCCAAATTCCCTGCCGCCGCCGGCGTCTCCGTGCCCGCGGAGCACGGCGAGACCTCCGCTCGCGAGGTTCTGTGGAGCAGCGGCATGGGCGGAGGCGGCACGAGCGGGCGAGCCGGGCTTGCGAGACGACTCCGCGACGCGGCCGAATGCGTCCTCACCTGCGGCACAAGCCCTCAGACAGGCCCAATGCCCGCCACCATGACGACGCCCCTCGTCTCCGATGCCCGCCTTCCCTGCGGGGCCGCTTCGACGCGATGCACACGCTTCCGGTTTCCATCCAAACCTGTGATTTAAGTCACATTAGAGGCTGATCAGCTCCGTCAGGAAGATTGATGCGCGACGTAAATGATCAGGCAAAACGCGACCGAATCCCGTCGAACGGCACGGCTCGGGTGCCGCTGGCACCCGAACGGAAGCCGCGAATGCCCTTACACCCCACATGACTCTCCTATACCTTTTCCCTCGTCTCTTACTGACGGATGGGGCGCAGGTGACGTCCCACGACAGACCAGGGAGAAATCCATGAAGCGCACTCTCGCTCTGGGCGGGATCGCGGCGGGCCTGCTGGCTGCCGCCGCCGTCGCCGCGCCGGCTCAGGCCGACTCGGACGTCGCCCCGCCCGTGAACCTGGCCAACACGAACTTCGCCGCCAAGCAGGTGGCGGCGTTCTGGTACGGCCAGAGCAAGGCCAACCTGATCAACGCCACGCCGTACAACGTCGAGACGACCGTCCCCACGCGGCACGTGTCGACCGGCGGCGCCTCCGCCGACAGCAAGGCCGGCGTTGTGGGCTCCAGCGGTGACCAGAAGGCCGCCACGGCGAACCTGAAGAACATCAACCTGCCGAAGACCACCGGCAAGGTGTTCTTCATCGGCGGCGACGGCAAGCCGCACTGGTGCTCGGCGACCTCGGTGCAGAGCCAGTGGAAGAACCTCGTGGCCACCGCCGGTCACTGCGTCTACGACACGGTGAGCAACAAGAACACCCTCGACAAGTGGGTCTTCATCCCCGGCTACTACGAGGGCAAGACGCCGTGGGGCATCTACGTGGGTAAGACCGCGTACACCCACTACGACTTCGACAACTACGAGGACGGCGACCGCGACTACGCGTTCGTGACGGTCTACAACGGCGTCCAGGTCACCGACGTCCAGTCCGACAAGGTCAAGAACTGGGTGGACAACCGCGAGTTCGAGACCCAGGCTCTGGCCGAGAAGGCCCAGAAGGAGCTGGAGCTCAAGAGCACCGGCTTCGCGGGCAAGATCGTGCCCGTGGTGGACTACGACACCAGGGTTCCTCTCCGTACCCCGGGCTCGCAGAAGGCGCCCGCCACCAAGAACCAGCTCGGCGGCAACGTCCCGGCGAACGCGGCCACCCTGGAGAACCAGGCCAAGGAGCACGGCACCTCCGTGTACCAGGACCGGACGTGGGGCACCGAGGTCACCCGGGTCTCCAAGGAGGAGTTCGGCAACGGCGGCTGGACGCCCGACGGCAAGGCCTTCTACTTCGCCAAGGACAACGCCTGGTACAAGGCGACCTACTGGGGCAACTTCGACGTCGACTACAAGCTCCGTGGTCACCTCGTCGACATCGCCCTCAAGGACGTCGGCACCCTGGGTGCCAACGTCGGCGGGCAGGGCCTGGCCTACAACCAGAAGATCGGGACCGGCATCTTCGTGTTCGGTTACCCGAGCGGGTCGCACCCCGACGGCAACTACGCCTTCACGGGCAAGACCCTCAAGTGGGCCTACGGCAAGACCTTCAAGGCCGCTGCCCCGGCCATGAAGGCCGAGGAGCTCGTCGGCATCAAGACCAGCTTCACCGGCGAGGGCTCGATCGGTTCCTCGTGGCTCTACCGCTACAGCAGCACCAAGCGTCTTGGCTACCTCAACGGTGTGACCATCGCGGTCTCCGACACCGACGGCAACAAGCGCATCGACACCAGCGTCTCCCCGTACTTCGACGGTGAGACCCTGGCCGTCTACCAGTACGCCGCGAAGTTCGCTTCCGGCAAGATCGTCTGAGACTCCCTCTGACGTTCTAACTGGACCACAGGAAAGGGCCCGGCTTCCAGCCGGGCCCTTTTCGCATGCCCGAGGGCGCCTCCTTCGTGGAAGCGACAGGCGGCGGGGCCGGGCGTCCGGCAGGGCCGCTTTGACGGGAGAGAGCCCCATCTGGTTTCACCAGAAACTGTGATTTAGGTCACACCGCTGGTGCACAAAACCACGGCAGCACAACCGAAACACACCCTTAATGATCAGCCAAAACGTGGCTCGGCACCCCGTTGGAAGGGACGGCGCAGCGGGCGCTGCCGGAAGAGCACAAGCCGCGGAGCGCTTACACCTCACCAAACTCTCCTATAGCTTTCTCCTCGATCCTTCACTGACGGATGGGGCGCAAGCGGCGTCCCACGACAGACCTGGGAGAAACCCATGAAGCGCACCCTCGCTCTTGGCGGGATCGCGGCGGGCCTGCTGGCTGCCGCCGCCGTCGCCGCGCCGGCTCACGCCGACACCGACGTCGCCCCGCCCGTGAACCTGGCCAACACGAACTTCGCCGCCAAGCAGGTCGCGGCGTTCTGGTACGGCCAGGGCAAGGCCAACCTCATCAACGCCACGCCGTACAACGTCGAGACGACCGTGCCGTCCAAGCACGTCTCGACCGGTGGCGCTTCCGCCGACAGCAAGGCCGGCGTCGTCGGCTCCAGCGGCGACCAGAAGGCCGCCACGGCGAACCTGAAGAACATCAACCTGCCGAAGACCACCGGCAAGGTGTTCTTCATCGGTGCGGACAACAAGCCGCACTGGTGCTCGGCGACCTCGGTGCAGAGCCAGTACAAGAACCTGGTCGCGACCGCTGGTCACTGTGTCTACGACACGGTGAGCAACAAGGCCACGCTGGACAAGTGGGTCTTCATCCCCGGTTACTACCAGGGCAAGACCCCGTGGGGCATCTACGTGGGTAAGACCGCGTACACCCACTACGACTTCGACAACTACGAGGACGGCGACCGCAACTACGCGTTCGTCACCGTCTACAACGGTGTCCAGGTCACCGACGTGGCCGTCGACAAGGTCAAGAACTGGGTGAACAACCGCAAGTTCGAGACCAAGGCCGAGGCTGAGAAGGCCCGCAAGGACCTCGAGCTCAAGACCACCGGCTGGGCCGGCGAGGTCGTGGCCGTTCCCGACTACCGGCACCTGGCCCAGAAGGGCGAGGAGTCCACCAAGGGCTACGTCAGCTGGGACGACTTCTGCCAGCTGACCGGCTGGGCGAAGGAGAACACCGACGCGCTCGTGCGCGGTGACAGCACCGACGTCAAGCTGGGCAAGCGGGCCGGCTTCACCATCACCCGCGTCAGCAAGCAGGAGTATGGCAACGGCGGCTTCTCGTCGGACGGCAAGTCCTTCTACTACACCAAGGACAACGGCTACTACAAGGCCCAGTTCTGGGTCCTGTTCGACGTCGACTACATCCTCAAGGGCAAGATCGTCGACATCGCCCTGAAGGACGTCGGCACCCTGGGTGGCAACGTCGGTGGTCAGGGCCTGGCCTACAACCAGAAGATCGGTTCCGCGGTCTTCGTCTTCGGTTACCCGAGCGGGTCGCACCCCGACGGCAACTACGCCTTCACCGGCAAGACCCTCAAGTGGGCCTACGGCAAGACCTTCAAGGCCGCTGCCCCGGCGCTCAAGGCCGAGGA
>NZ_JABBXA010000003.1 GCF_014161445.1 Microbispora sp. H13382 | reverse complement strand
AGTCGATCGTGTAGCGGCCGGAGGCCAGGCGCTGCCACAACCCGATCCGGTAGCCGCCGGGCACCTGGGTGCCCTCGGTGATCGAGTCGCCCAGCGGCATGACCCGCACCCCGCCGTTGGACTCCGCGTTCGCGACGCCCGGCGCGGTCGCCGCGACGGTCACGGACAGGATCGCGGTGGTCAGCAGGCGCCTCCACCGTCTCCAACCGCCGGTGGACGGCCTCTCCGTGGAGCGGCGCCGAAGTGTTAACGTTAACATCTAGAGTTTGCCCAACCTTTCCGAGGAAGGCGAGTGGATGGGGGGTGATGGCTCTGGCGTGGCGGCGCGGTTCCCTCGACGGGGACCGTCACCCGGCGAGGGCCGGCTCCGTAGCGCTCGTCGGCATGGTTGTTAGCGCTAACAGATCGCGGCGGGTCACTGCTCCTCTTCTCACGGCGGCCGGTGGGTGGTGGTGCGCCGGAGCAAATACGAGACGGGAAGCTCCGTCAAGGGCCCCGGCACACGCCGTTCCACCCCTGCGCCCGAACCGGACGTCCGCTCATCAGGAGCTATCCGCGACGGCCGGGCCGCGAGCGGCGCAGACGTCGCACTGAAACTTTCATCGTCGGCTCGCCTCGCACCAGGAGACCACTGCCGCGTTTCCCGTGGCCCGACCGCTCATCGGAGGCCGCACAGATCAGGTGCGGCAGGACGAGGCGCCCGAAAGTTTCAGCGTAGTCTTGACACATTTCGGAGAGGTTTCCAGACTGAGTCCCCGAGAGGCGGTCTCTCCCTGCCAGGTCGGTGGTGAAGCGGGCAGGGGGTCGCCGTCCGCGACGCCCTCGTGGTGTGCGTTCCCGTGTGGGAACGCGGTGTCGATCCCGCGGATGTCCCCGCTTTCGGTGATTCAGTTGTGGAGGCTCAGGCATGGATTCAAACGCCACCCCCCTAGATCGGCTTCGGCGCCCACGCCGCGGGCGGGTGCTGCTCGCCGGCGCCCTCGGCGTGCTCGGCGCGATCACCGCATTGACGGTGTCGGTTCCCGCCGACGCGGCGGAGAGCACGTTGGGCGCGGCCGCGGCGCAGAGCGGGCGTTACTTCGGTACGGCGATCAGTGCGGGCAAGCTCGGCGACTCGCAGTACACCACGATCGCCGCCCGTGAGTTCAACATGGTCACGGCCGAGAACGAGATGAAGATCGACGCGACCGAGCCGAACCAGAACCAGTTCAACTTCACCAACGGCGACCGGGTCTACAACTGGGCGGTGCAGAACGGCAAGCGGGTCCGCGGCCACACCCTGGCCTGGCACCAGCAGCAGCCGGGCTGGATGCAGTCGCTCAGCGGCAGCGCGCTGCGCCAGGCCATGATCAACCACATCAACGGCGTGATGGCCCACTACAAGGGCAAGATCTACGCCTGGGACGTGGTCAACGAGGCCTTCGACGACGGCAACGGCGGCCGCCGCGACTCCAACCTCCAGCGCACCGGCAACGACTGGATCGAGGTCGCCTTCCGCACCGCGCGCGCCGCCGACCCCGCGGCCAAGCTCTGCTACAACGACTACAACATCGACAACTGGACCTGGGCCAAGACGCAGGGCGTCTACAACATGGTCAAGGACTTCAAGGCCCGCGGCGTGCCGATCGACTGCGTCGGCCTGCAGTCGCACTTCAACAGCGGCAGCCCCTACAACAGCAACTACCGCACCACCATCTCCAGCTTCGCCGCCCTCGGGGTCGACGTGCAGATCACCGAGCTGGACATCCAGGGCGCCTCCCCCACCACCTACGCCAACGTCGTCAACGACTGCCTGGCCGTCCCCCGCTGCAACGGCATCACCGTGTGGGGCGTCCGTGACCAGGACTCCTGGCGCTCCGGCGACACCCCGCTGCTGTTCAGCGGCGGCAACAAGAAGCCCGCCTACGACGCGGTCCTCAACGCCCTCAACGCCGCCGGCCCGAACACCTCGCCCAGCCCCACCCCGCCGGTGAGCCCGAGCCCGACCCCGCCGGTGAGCCCGAGCCCCACCCCGCCGGTCAGCCCGTCGCCCGGAACCTCGCCGGAGCCCGGCGGATGCAGCGCGACGATCAGTACGGTCAACTCCTGGCCCGGCGGCTTCCAGTCCGAGGTCACCGTCAAGGCCGGCAACTCGTCGGTCAACGGCTGGACCGTGAGCTGGACCTGGCCCGGCGGACAGACCATCAGCAGCCTGTGGAACGGCACGCAGAGCGGGTCCGGCTCCAACATGGTCGTCCGCAACGCCCCCTACAACGGCTCCATCGCGGCCGGCGCGACCACCACCTTCGGCTTCACCGCCAACGGCAGCGCGGCCACCCCGTCCCTCACCTGCACCAGGGCCTGATTCCTGAGGCCTGATTCCTGAGGCCCGATCCCTGGCGACCACACCGGATCCGGTTCGGACGACATGTCCGGCCGGATCCGGTTCGCGTTTCCGCACCTGGACGCCGGGTGGAGGGGCGACGCCGGCGGCGAGATGATGGCCGTGTGATGGACGGCGCGCTGCTGCTGCTGGACGTCGACGGGGTGCTCAACCCCGTACGGCGCTCCTCGCCGCGTTTCCGCCGGTTCGAATGCGTGGTGGAGGGCGAGGGGTTCCGTCTGCTGCTCGATCCCCGCCACGGCGCCAAGCTGATCGCGTTGCGCCGGGAGACCGGCGTGGCCCTGACCTGGGCGACGACCTGGGGCGAGCGCGCCAACGAGGAGATCGGCCCCAGGATCGGCCTGCCCCCGCTGCCCGTCGTCCCGATCGACGGCGACCCTCCCCGCCCGCACGGGGTGAACCTCAAGACCTGGCACGTCGCGGAGTACGTCCGGGGCCGGCCGTTCGTGTGGTTCGACGACGACCTCGGGCCTGCCGATCTGGAGTACCTGCACGACCATCCGGGGGTCGGCGAGTTCCTGGTCGTCTCCGTCGACCCCCGGGACGGGCTGGGTGACGCCCACCTGGACGCCGCCCGCCGGTGGCTGACCGCGCCGAGGCGGCGGATCGCCTGGTGACAGTCATGGGGTCACAGGTGAACAGGGGGTTGATTCTCAGGGAATTCCCCGGAAGCACCGGTAGATTCGCGGGCCATGACATGGCAGCGGAGGATCAACGGCGCACTCGTCAGGTTCACAGGAGTCCAGCTCACCCGTGTCCGGCCCGCCGCGCCGTCGTCACCGAAGGCTCACGCACCGGCTCCGGCGCCCGAGGAACTGGTGCGCCCACCGGCCGACCCGCGCACCGACCGCCTTCTGGTCGCTCCGGTGTTCGTCATGTCCCCGGTGCGGTCGGGCTCCACCCTGCTGCGGTCGATCCTGAACGCCCATCCCGATCTGCACGCCCCGCATGAACTGCACGTCCGGCGGCTGACCGTCGGATTCGGCACGCCGCTGGCCCGCAAGGCCATGGAGGCGCTCGGCCACAACCATGCCGACCTGGAGCACATACTGTGGGACCGGGTGCTCCACCGCGAACTCGTACGCAGCGGCAAGCGGACCATCGTGGACAAGACCCCCGCCAACGCCTTCGCGTACGCCAGGATCGCCGCCTGCTGGCCGGACGCCCGGTTCATCTTCCTGCTGCGTCACCCCGCCTCCATCGCCGCGTCCTGGTACGAGGCGGACCCCGTCAAGCGCACCCGGGAGGAGGCCGCCGCCGACGCGCTGCGCTACATGAAGGCCGTGCGGCGAGCTCAGAAGGCCCTCACCGGCCTGACCGTGCGCTACGAGGAACTGACCGCCGAGCCGGAGAAGACGACCCGCGCCATCTGCGAGTTCCTCGGCGTCGAGTGGGAGCCCGGCATGCTGGCGTACGGCGAGCAGAAGGTCGTGCAGAAGGGCCTCGGCGACTGGAGCGACAAGATCCGGTCGGGCACGGTGCAGCCGGGACGCGACCTGCCGGGGCCGGACGAGATACCCGATCTACTCAAACCCGTCTGCCGCAGCTGGGGCTACCTGCCCCGTGAGGAGGGCAGGCGCGGATGAGGATCCGATACATGCTCCTGCACGCGTACGGCATGGGCGGCACGATCCGCACCGTGGTCAACCAGGCGAACGCGATGGCCGCGCTCGGCCACGACGTGGAGATCGTCAGTGTGGTGCGCCGCCGTGAGGAGCCGCAGTTCCGGCTGCATCCCGCCGTCGCCCTCAACACGCTCGTGGACCAGCGGGCCGGCGTTCGGGCCGACTCCCTCGGCCGCCGCATGTGGCGGCGGCTGCGCGGCAAGATCGTGCCGTACGGCGAGTTCGCCGCCGGCTACTTCACCGAGCGGGTGGAGAAGGCGGTCATCGACTACGTCTCCTCCCTGGACGACGGCGTGCTCGTGACCACCCGCCCGGCGCTGAACCTGATCTCCGCGCGCCGCGCCTCCAAGAACGTCGTGCGGGTGGCGCAGGAGCACATGAACCTCGGCACCTATCCCGCGACGCTGCGCGGGGAGATCGTCAGGCACTACGGAGCGTTCGACGCGGTCACGGTGCTGACGGCCAGCGACCAGCGCGAGTACGAGCAGGCGCTGCCCGGCACGAGGATCGTGCGGATCCCGAACGCGGTCCACGCGGTCAACCAGACGCCGTCCCGGCAGGAGCACCCCGTGGTGGTCGCCGCGGGACGCCTGGTCAAGCAGAAGGGCTTCGACCTGCTGCTCCCGGCGTTCGCCCAGGTGGTGAAGGAACATCCGGAGTGGCGCCTGCGCATCTTCGGCACCGGCCCGAAGAAGGCCGCCCTGCGCGCGCTGATCGGCGAGCACGGCCTGTCCGCGCACGTGACGCTCATGGGCCGGACCAACCGCCTCGACGACGAGCTCGCCCGGGCCTCGATGTACGCGCTGAGCAGCCGGTTCGAGGGCCTGCCGATGGTCATGATCGAGGCGATGACGCACGCGCTGCCGATCGTGGCCTTCGACTGCCCGACCGGCCCCGGCGACGTGCTCACCGACGGGACCGACGGTGTCCTGGTGCCCTGCGGGGACGTGGACGCCCTGGCCGCGGCCGTCAACCGGCTCATCGCCGACCGCGACCTGCGGCTGCGCATGGGCGCCGCCGCCGCGGCGACCGCCAGGGAGTACGCGCCGGAGAACGTGATGCCCCTGTGGGAGAACCTCTTCACCGAGCTTCTGGGCGCCAGGACGGCCGGCGACGCGCACGCGCGGCGCTGACCCGGCTCACGAACGGCCGGCGCCGCGCCGCGCCGCGCGAGAAGACCAAGTGCCGGAGCACGCGTGGCGTGCTCCGGCACCGGTCGGGAGCCGGCCGGCACCGGCTCCCCGTCATCTACTCACAGGCGGGCCCGCAGGTAGGCACCGGCCGCGAGCAGTTGCGCGCGGGCCGACTCGTCGGCGACGGTACGAGCCGCCGCCGAGAACCGGTCCAGGGCGGCCTTGGCCTGGTCCGGCCGGTCCGCCGCCGCCGTGGCCTTGGCCGCTTGGAGCTGGCCGAACAGGCGGTCGGCGAGCTCGTCGCCGAGCAGACCCTCCGCCTGGTACCGCCGCACCAGCGCCTGGGTCTTGTCGTAGGTGGCGACGATCTCGAAGGCGACCGTCACCTCCGTGACGTTGCCGGCCAGGTCGGTCGCCACGACGGCCAGCTTGTGACCGCCCGCCGTGGGCTCGACACCCGCACCGCTCTCGATCGCCACCCCGTCCAGGCGGAGGACCACCGAGTCGACGGTAGACGTGGCGTCCCGCGCCGCGGCGGCGATCGGCAGTGAGGTGCCGACGTCGTACTTGCCGCCCTTCGTCACGCCGTCCACGGTCACGACCGGGGCCGTGGTGTCGACGCGCAGGGACACCGCTTTCGGCGCGGAGACGTTGCCGGCCTCGTCGATCGCCCGGAACCGCAGCTCCCGCAGGCCGTCCTCGGTCACCCGGACCGGCTCGCGGTACTGGGTCCAGGCGCCGTCGCCCTGGGCGAACTCGATGCGGACAGGGCCATCGCGGTCGTCGCTCGCCGACGCGGTGACCGTCGCCGGCGAGGTGTACCAGCCACGCTGGCCGTTCGGCTGCGCCGGGTCGACCGACACGGTCAGGCTCGGTGCCGTCGTGTCCAGGATCCGGAAGTAGTCGAACGCGACCGTGACCGGCTGCGCCTGCTCCGGACCCAGCGCCATCAGGCCGAACGAGGTCATCGCGGCGTCGTTGGTGACCGGCTGGCCGAGCGAGGTCCAGTTGACCCCGCCGTCGCTGATCTGGGCCGAGTAGGTGTTCCCACTCCGGCTCAGGCGCAGGTAGTACCAGCCGCTCTCGGACGAGTCGGCGATGTCGATCGACCGGTTGCCGCCGTTGCCGAACTGCGCGTTGCGTTCCGAGACCAGCTCGGCACGCAGGTCGGCCGGCGTTCCGGCGTTGTTGTTGGCGACGACGTCGAACTTCACGTAGTTGTCGTCGTCGTTGTAGACCAGGAAGCCGGCCAGCTGCCACTTGTGCAGCATCGTCGGCGTCAGCCTGGTCTCGATCGTCCAGTTGCCGGCGGCGACGTCCCCGGGGATCTTCTGCAGGATGAAGTTCCGCGGCGAGGCGTTGTTGGTGCCGTTGATGTCGCCCGGCTGGGTCTCGATGCGCAGCGCACCGCCGCTCACCGCGACCTTGGACGAGTCGTACCGCACCACCGAGTTCCACCGGCAGCCGTCGAGAGCGCTGCCGTCGAACTCGTCGCCGGGCGCGCGGACACCGTCGTCCGTGCCGTCCGGCGTGATGGTGAAGTGGTCGAACACGGCGTTGACCCGCGCCGCCCCGGTGTCCCCGGCGGCCACGGGGCCGACGGTCGCGTTCGGGATGACGTTCGCGGAGCCGGCGAGCGCCGTCCAGTTCTGGCCGTCGGCGGAGTACGCCGCGGTCAGCTTCTGACCGTCGCTGACCAGCCTCAGGTGCGCGGTGGACGGGAAGTCCGTCGGCACACCCACGTTGGCGTGCCAGGTCCGCGTCCCGCCGGCCTCGGTCTGGAACTCCATGATCCGGCCGCCGGACGAGTTACGGGTGAACGCCAGCTTGACGTAATCGTTGTCGGTGCCGTGCATGAGCAGACCGGCGTGCTGCCACTCACGGTTGTGCGGGATGGTCACCTTCGTGGTGATCGTCCACGCCCCGGTCTTGGCGCGCTGGCCGACGTAGCTGATCGGCCCGGTCGCACCCTCGTTGATGTCACCGTTCGTCACCGGCAGCACCAGCCCGCCGTCGGCGACCCGTACGGGGAGGTTCGGCGCGTTCCGCACCGTGCTCCACCGGTTGGTGTTCAGCGTGTCACCGTCGAAGGCGTCCGAGCCGCGGATCGCGCAGATCGGCGCGGTCTCCGGCGGTGACGGGTGGATGGCCCGGTCGACCAGCGAGAAGCCGCTGAACTTCACCTCGCTGGTGGCGGACGCGTTGTGCGCGGTGACCGCGAGGCCGATGTCCTGCGGGCCTGCCGCGCCGGGCAGCGTCACCGGGTCGCCGACCAGGGCGAACGACTTCCCGTCCTTGCTCCAGTACCCGTAGTACTTCCCGCCGTCCCGCACGATCCGCACCCAGGACGGATAGCTCGTCGTGCCGGCGCCGGTGCTGGCGTCGAGTTGGCCGTTGCCGTCGGTGTCGCGCAGCCACTCGAACCCGAGGCCCGCCCGCAGCGTCATCGCCGCGTACCCGGGCGATACGCCGGGACGCGTCATGTCGTTGCGGACGATCAGGCCGGCCTTGGCGGAGTTGTTCGTGTTCGTCTGGCTCTCGATCTTCACTGTGGCGGTCCAGGTGTCGCCGGCCGCCGCCGGCAGATACACCGAGCCGTACTGGTCGGTGCCCTGCCACATGTTCTCTCCACCGGCCTTGACGATCCAGGTGTCCTGGTCCGGCCGGTCGAAGCCGGCGGTGGTGTTGGCGTAGGTCTGCCAGGCGCCGAAGAGGTTGCCGACCTCGACCTGCACGATGCGGGACTTCGTGCGGTGACCCTTGTCGTTCGTCGCGACCGCGGTCAGCTGGTAGCGCTTCTCCTCGGGGACGTTCCAGGTCACCGAGTACGGCGCCGTGGTGTCGGCCCCGATCGACGTGCCGTCGACGAAGAACTCGACCTTGGTGATCCTGTTCTCCGCGTCGCTCGCGTCCGCGGTCACCTGGATCTCGCCCGGCTCCAGCTTGTCGGCCGGCGTCGGAGAGGTCACGGCGACCTTCGGCTTGCTCGTCGGTGAGATGCCCTTGCCGTCGGCCTCGATGAAGTTCAGCCGCCGCTCACCCGCACCCGGGAACACCGCGTACAGGGTGAACGTCTTGCCGGGGTCGGACACCTCGACCGGAACGTCGACGTAGCCGCCGCTCGTGGTCGCCGGCACCTGGGCGGTACCGAGCAGTTCACCGTCCGGCGCGCCCCGCCGGAGCTCGATCTTGCTCGCGCCGGCAGCCGACACGCGCAGGATCAGCCGGTCGACGTTGTGCAGGTTGACCGGGTCGTACGACGCCCAGGCGCCGTTCTGGCCGGTGATGGAGTTTCCGTGCCCCTCGATGTCCCGCGACGGGCCGACCGTCACCTTCGACGAGTCGGCGAAGAACTCCGCCTCCCGCTGCTTCGGGAACATCAGCGTGGTGTCCGAACCGGTCAGGCTCGGAGTGTCTCCCGCGCCGCCGGAGTCGGAGTACCGGCCGTCGAGCGCGTAGAAGACGTTCATGTCCTCGCCGTGCCCGCCACCGAGGGCGGCGACCACCGAGCCGGTGCGACCGTGCAGCGGCTCGGCCGGGTGCGCGTGCTCGTCGTGGCCCATCGCCGGCTGGATCACCACGTCGGCGTCGTCGATCTCGGTGTCCTCGGCGTCGGTGACCGACAGGTCCCAGCTCACCTCGTCGCCGAAGTCGAAGAACGCACCGTTGGGCGGCAGGTTGAACTTCACCTCCGGCCGGGTGTTGCCGACCGTGATCGGCACCGTCGTCATCCCGGTCTTGCCGGCGGGGTCGGTCACCGTGAGCCGGGCGTTGTAGACGCCGTTCGCGGTGTAGGTGAAAGTCGGCTTCACCTCGGTCGAGTCGACGACGCCGTCGTCGGTGAAGTCCCACTCGTACCGCAGTTCCTCCTTCTCCGGGTCGCTGCTGCCCGAGCCGTCGAAACGGACCGGCAGCGGCGCCTGACCGGAGTCCGGCGAGGCGCTGATCTTCGCCGTCGGCGAACGCGAGCCGGAGATGTAGTCGACTCGGTACAGCCCCGAGTTCGGGTTGTCGCGGCCGAACCCGCCACCCCAGTCCAGCACGTACATCGAGCCCTCGGGACCGAACTTGGAGTCGATCGGTGCGAGGAACTGCTGCTGCGGCAGGAACGGATTGACCTTCTCGACCCCACCCTGCCCGTTCGTGGTGACCGAGTACATCTTGTTCCGGGACCACTCATAGAAGAACGGCTTTCCGGCGTAGTACGCCGGGAACTTGGTGTCCGACTGCAGGTTCGGGTCGTAGTCGTAGAACGGGCCGCCCATCGGAGCCAGGCCACCACCCTGCGGGATGACCGACGGCACCGAGGACCGCTTGTAGCCGTACCACATCGTGGCCGGCTTCGCCGGCGGCAGCTCGGTCAGGCCGGTGTTGCGAATCGAGTCGTTGACCGGCTTGGCGCAGTCGAAGTACGAGCCGACGGTCACCGGGTTCGTCCGGTAGTCGACGTCCCGGAACGGCTCGTTGTTGCCCATGCACAGCGGCCAGCCGTAGAAGCCGGGCTCGGTGATGAGGTTCCACTCGGCGATACCCGCGGGGCCCCGGTTGTCCGGGTTGTCGTTGCTGTTGTCCGGCGAGTAGTCCGCCAGCCCGATGGCCCCGGTCTTCGGGTCGATCGAGAACCGGAACGGGTTGCGGAAGCCCATCGCGTAGATCTCCGGCCGGGTCTTCGGCGTGCCCGGCGCGAACATGTTGCCCGCGGGGATGGAGTAGGTGCCGTCCGGCTCCGGGCGGATCCGCAGGAGCTTGCCCCGCAGGTCGTTGGTGTTGGCCGAGGTCGCCCGCGCGTCGTGGAAGGTCCCGTCCCGCTCGGACAGCGGTGCGTAACCGCCGGACGGCTCGGAGTGCGGGTTCACATCGTCGCCGACGCCCAGATAGAGGTTCCCGTCCGGGCCGAACACGAGGCCGCCGCCGGTGTGACCGGGCTCGTCGGGGAGCCGGCGCGCCGGCACCTCGAGCAGGACCTTCTCCGTGGCGCGGTCGATCTGCGAGCCCGGCCCGACGGTGAGGCGGGACAGGCGGTTGACGAAGTTCGCCGGGTCGCTGTCGTTCGCACTCGCCGGTGAGTAGTAGATATAGAGGTAACCGTTCTTGGCGAAGTCCCGGTCGAGCGCGATGCCGAGCAGCCCGTCCTCACCGCCGGAGTACACGGGGATCGTGACCGCCGTGGAGGTGGTCCTGGTCCGCGGGTCGTAGACGCGGATCTGGCCGCGCACCAGCTCGGTGAAGAAGACCCGGCCGTCGGGCGCGACGTCCATGGCGTACGGGGCGCTGGTGTTCTGGTCCAGCGCGACCCGCTCGAAATTGTCCCATTTGGTGCCGCCGCAGTCGCCCTGCTCCATCCCGGCGGCCCACTTCACGCCACCCACGATGTGCCGCACCAGCGCCGCCTCGCCCGTGTAGTGGGCACCGAAGTGGCCCATGCCGGTCACCCAGGCGCGGCCGCCGTCGTACGGCTTGCACCAGGAGATCGGGTGGTCGTAGCCCATGGCGTTGCTGCCCGGGTTGTAGGTCGTCTCGTCCATGGTGGCGAGCACGTGCGCGTTGCCGCGGACGTTGAGCGCGTAGTTGTACCACTCGTCGGCGCGTGCCCACCGCTGCGGCAGGTGCTTGGTGGACGGGTGGACCTGGTCCTCCACCCGGACGGTGCCGGGCAGGCCGGGGCTGGTGCCGGTGGCGGCGTGACCGGGCATCAGCGTGCCGATCATGTTGTCCCACCACGTGTAGTTGCCACGCATGTCGGTGGCGTTGTGGATGGCGACGATGCCGTGACCGGCCCGCATGTAGCGCTCCATGGCCGCCTTCTGGTCGGCGGTCCACGGGTCGCCCGAGGCCTGGAACATCACGAGCGCGTCGAACTGCGCGAGGTCCGCGTCGTTGAAGACGGACGCGTCCTCGGTGTGCTGCGAGGTGATGCCGGCCTCGGCGAAGGCGGCCTCCAACACGGGAACGCCCTGCTCGATCGCCTCGGTGTGCCGGAACTGCGTGGTCTTCGTGAAGATCAGCACGTGGGCTTTGTCGTCCGTGCCCTCGTGCGCGGTCGCCGGCGTGGAGCCGATCATGGTCAGCGCCAGCGCGCTGACCACGGGTATCGCGAGCCACCGTCCCCACCGGGGACGCCAGGTCACGTTCATGAGATGCGGTACCTCCATGACGCGAGGAACTACTGGTGTGGTCGTGACCGTGCGGCGTGCCGGCGCCGTCGGACTGGTGTTGAGTTGGCGTCGGGTCTGTCAGGGCTGTCGGGTCCGTCGGGTATGTCGGGTCTAGGGCATCACCCCCCTGAGGAACTCAAGTCCGCCCAGAGCGATCGCGTCCTGGCTCACGGCGAGTGGACGCCAGATGGAGGCGGCGGTCGCGATCGTCGCGTTCTCCGCGGTGAACGACTCGATACACAGCGGGCCGGCGTAGCCCGCGTCGTCGATCGCGGCGAGGATGGCCGGCCAGCCCAGGTGGTCGGCGCCGGGCGTGCCGCGGTCGTTGCCGCACACCTGGACGTGCGCCACCCGGCCGGCGGCCGCGCGGATCGCCGCCGGGATGTCCGTCTCCTCGATGTTCTGGTGGTAGAGGTCCAGGGCGACGCCGCAGTGCGGCAGGTCACCGATCGCTTCGAGGGTCTGGCCGACGGTGTTGAGCAGGCTCGTCTCGTACCGGTTGAGCGGTTCGACGGCCACCGTCACGCCGGCCGCGCCCGCGTACTCGACCACGGGGGCGAGGCTGTCCCGCAGTTGCGCGTACGCGGAGGCCCGCTCGGCCGGCGACATCCGCCAGGTCCGGCCGACCGAGGAGTACGCCGGACCGGCGATCACCGGCGAGCCGACCGTCGCGGCGGCGTCCACCACCCCGAACAGATAGTCCTGGGTGGACCGGATGGTGGCCGGGTCCGCCGCGACCAGCTCACGACCGGGCGGCATCACCAGGCATACGGTGGCGCCGAGACCGTGATCGGCGAGCACCCGGGCGGCCCGCCGCGGCTCCCAGTCACCCGGGTTCTCCACGGGGAGTTCGAGCACGTCGAAGCCCCACCCCGCGACCTTGGCCGCGAGGGCGGCCAAGGTCGCGTCGGTCAGCGGCGAGGTCCACACCCAGGTGTTGACCCCGAGCCGATGTCTGGTCACTTCCACGGCCCCGGGTAGCCCGGCATGTCCTCGCAGCCGCACATCGCGTAGTGCAACGGCGGCATGTCCTGCTTGACGTACTCCTTGACGTTGTCGCCGGTGATCCGGGGCTGAGGCAGCACCCACTCCTTCGGCACCTGCTCGCCCTTGAGGATCTTCAGCGCCGCGATGATCGGGGTCCGCCACTGGTAGGTGGGATAGGTCGGCGCGACCGCGGTCAGGCCCTCGTCGGCCCACAGCCGCAGGAAGTCCTGCTGGTCCTCGCCGACGATGGCGGGCACATCGACCCCGGCGTCCTGGAACGCCTCCGCCGCGGCGACGGCCGTGGCACCGGCGTCCATCCACACACCGTCGATCTGACCCTCGCGCTGGATGTAGTCGGTCACGATGCCCTTGGTCTTGGCCGCGTCGCCGTCGGTGAACTCCACGCCGACCACGTTGAGCCCGCTGCCGGCGAAGATCTCGTTGGCGGCCGCCCACCGCTGCTCGAGCACGTCCACGCCCGGCAGGATGCGCAGGGCGAGGACCTTGCCGCCCGGCTTGACCTTCTCCTTCAGGAACTCCGCGCCGTCCGCCCCGAAGGCGAAGCCGCCGATGGGGTGGATGAAGGTGGCCTGGCAGTCGGTGTTGACGCCTCGGTCGAACACGATCACCGGCACGCCGGTCTTGCACGCCTGCTCGACGGCCGGCGTCAGCGTGGCGGTGGTGTTCGGCGAGATGATGATCGCGGAACAGTTCTGGCCGGACAGCGACTGGATGTCACTGATCTGCTTGTCGTCCTTCGCCTCCGCGTCCAGCACGGTGAACTTGGCGATCTCCGGGTGCAGCTTCACCTCCTGCTGCATGGTCTTGTAACCCACCTGCCGCCAGGGGTTGTCCACTGAGGCGTTGGAGAAGCAGAGGGTGTAGTTCCCGCCCGGCTTCGCGAACTTCGCGGTGTCGACCATCTCCGGCTGGAGCATCTGCTCCCACGGCTTGCCGTCCGGGCCTTCCGGCGTGGCGTTGCGGAACGCCAGCTGGCGGTCGTACTCGGCCTGGTCGAAGAACTTGGACTTGCCCGCGTCCGAACTGGGTGATCCACCGCTCGAACTGGGTGATCCCGCGCTCGGGGCCTTGTCGTCGGGCAGGTCGCTTGAGCACCCGGCGAGCGCGAGCGCGCCCGCCACGACCACTACGGCCCATCTATTGATCATTATCGTTGATCTCCTTACTACCGGGGGGACTTCAGGAGGATGCGGGTTGCGCGGGTCGCTCGGGGTTCCGCTGTTTCGGCCACAATCGCAGCCGCTGCCGTACGCCGCTGCCGAGGGCGGCGTAGGCGACGGCGGCAATGATGATCACGCCCTGCACGGCCGACTCGAGGGCGCCGCTGACGCCGAGCAGGTTCAGCAGCGTGAACAGGGCCTCCAGGGACAGTGCGCCGGCGGCCGCCGCGACGACCGACCCGCGCCCACCGCCGAGGAGCACGCCGCCCAGCACGACGGCGGTGATCGCCCGGAACTCCAGGCCGTTGCCGACCTGCGCCGAGACGCTGGCGAACCCGCCGAGCAGAATCGAGGCGACCGCGGCGAGCAGTCCGGAGAGGACGAACGCGAGCAGCCGGAGCCGGTCGACCCGGCCACCGGACAGGCGCACGGCGGCCTCGTTGTCGCCGGCCGCGACCAGCGCCCGGCCGGTGCCGCCGCGCATGAACAGCGCCGCGGCCGCCAGGATCGCCAGCAGGATGAGCACCGACCACGGGACCGCGCCGAGCACCGGGACATCCACGGCGCCGCGCCCGAACATCCGGAACCCGGCGGACAGCGCACCGCGTGGCGCGCCACCGGTCCACAGGAAGATCGCGCCGTCGAGCACGAGCAGCATGCCGAGCGTGACGATGAACGACGGCACCAGGAGCTTCGTCGTCACCAGCCCGTTGACCAGGCCCACCAGCAGGCCGAACCCGAGAACGAACAGGATCACCCACGCCGTCGCCGACTCGCTCCCGTTGATGAGCCGGGCCGCGATGACCACGCCTGCGGTCACCAGCGCGCCGACCGACAGGTCGAATCCGCCGGAGACGATGACGAAGTACTGCCCTATCGCGAGGATCATGAGCGGCGCGGCACGTTTGAGCAGCGCCAGATAACCGGACGGCTCGTCGTAGGCCGGGCCGGCGATCGCCAGGCCGACGAGCAGCAGGAGCAGCACGACGAGCACCGGCGCGGTGCCCTCGGCCAGGCGAGGACGCCAGGTCATGTCAACCTCCCGCGGGCCCGATTGGCCGTCATGCGCCGGGCGTAGAGCGCGACCGCCGTCACGAGCACGACGCCGCGCACGACGTCCTTGAAGAACGGATCGACCTCGAGGTCGTCGAAGATCGTGTCCAGGGTGGCCAGGATGAAGACGCCGCCGATGGTGCCGACGACGCCGCCCCGGCCACCGGCGAGCAGGGTCCCGCCGAGCACGACGGCGGCGATCGACTCCAGGTCGTACCCGGCGTCGGTGCCGACGTACGGGGCGCCCGATCCGAGCCGGCTGGCGAGGTAGATCCCGGTGAGGCCGGCGGCGACCGAGCACAGCACGTGCGCGGTGACGATGGTCCGGCGGGTCGGCACCACCGACAGCCGGGCCACTTCGATGTCCCCGCCGACGGCGTACATGTGGTAGCCGGGACGGGTCCGCGACAGGTACCACCAGGACAGCGCGGCGACGGCCAGCATGAGCAGCGCCGCGACCGGCACAGGGCCGATCCGGTCGTAGCCGAGGTGCTGGAAGCCACGCGGTACGTCCCCGGCCGGGCCGGTGTAGGTGTCCTCGAGGTAGCCGCGCAGGATCAGCGCCACGCCGAGCGTCGCGATGAACGCGTTGGCCTTGAGGACGGTGATGACCAGCCCGTTGACCAGACCGACGCCGGCGGCCACCACGAGCGCGAGCAGCACGCCGGGCACGATCATGCCGTCCCGCCCGCCCATCGTCTCCGCGGCGATCAGCGAGGTGAGGCCGACCAGGTAGGCGACGGACAGGTCGAGGGATCCGGTGAGGATCGCCATCGTCTGACCTATCGCGACGAGGCCGAGCGCGGTGGCCCGGGTGAAGATGTTGAGGATGCCGGCCTGGTCGAGGAGGACCTCGCCGCGGAGCCCGACGAGCACGCTGCCGACGACGAGAAGTGCGGCGAGTGCGATGTAGACGATGGCGACCGGGGTGAGTCGTCGGTGGAACGCCGGCCGCGTGACCTTCCGCGTGACCGGTACGGTGTTCTCCTCGAGAGCGCTCACGCCGCATCACCGACCCCGTGCCCGGTGGCCAGCGCCATCACGGCCCCCTCGCTCGCGCCCGCGGGCAGCTCACCGGCCGGCGCACCGTCGTGCATGACGAGGATCCGGTCGCTCATCCCGATCAGCTCGGGGAGCTCCGAGGAGATCATCAGCACCGCCACGCCGCGCTTCGCGAGATCGCGCAGCAGCTCGTGTACAGCCCGCTTCGCGCCGACGTCGATGCCGCGTGTCGGCTCGTCGACGACCAGCACCTTCGGCTCGACCGCCAGCCACTTGGCGAGAACGACCTTCTGCTGGTTGCCGCCGGACAGGAAGCGCACCTCCTGGTGCTCGCCGCGGGCCACCACGGTCACCATGTCGAGCAACGCCTTGACGTCCGATTTCGCCCGGGAGCGTGCGCCACTCAGCGCGGCGCGGCGTACCAGCAGCGTGTTGTCGCGTACGGACTGACGGAGTGCCAGCCCGTCCCCTTTGCGATCCTCGGTGACCAGCGCGATCCCGAGGCGCACCGCGGTCCGGGGCCGGGTGACCCGCTGTGCCACCCCGTCGACTTCCACCACGCCGCGGGTGAACGGCTCGACGCCGAACACCGCGCGTGCGACCGCCGAGCGGCCGGATCCCTGCAGCCCGGCCAGCCCGACGATCTCCCCGGCGCGCACCTCGATGTTCAGGTCACGAACGCGGTCGTTGCCGGCGCCGCGCACCGCGAGGCGGACCGGCCCGAGGTCGTCGGGGGCGGCCCGGTCCGGGTAATACTCGCCCAGGTCACGGCCCACCATGTGCCGGACGAGGTCCTCGGAGGTCAGCTCGCCGGTCGGGGCGCAGGTGACGAACCGGCCGTCCTTGAGCACGGTGATCCGGTCGGAGAGGTCGAACACCTCCCGCATGCGGTGCGAGACGTAGAGGATCGCGATGCCCCGCTCGCGCAGCCGGCGCACCAGGTCGTAGAGCAGTTCGACCTCGTGATCGGCGAGCGCCGCGGTCGGCTCGTCCATGCCCAGGACCCGAGCGTCGGTCGACAGAGCCTTGACGATCTCCACGACCTGCCGCTGGGCGACCGACAGCGACGACACGGCGTCGGTGGGATCGATCCCGTCCTCGCCGAGCCAGTCCAGCAGCTCGCGGGTGTCGGCCACCATGCGCCGCCGGTCGACCTGCATCCCCCGCACGGGCTCGCGGCCGAGGTAGACGTTCTCGGCGACACTGCGGTGCGGCAGCAGGGTGAACTCCTGGTGGATGATGGCGATGCCGGCCCGCTGCGCGTCGGCCGGGCCGGCGAAGGACACCTCGGCGCCGTCGACCTCGATGGTGCCGCCGTCTGGCCGGTGCACCCCGGCCAGCACCTTGAGCAACGTGGACTTGCCCGCGCCGTTCTCGCCCATGACCGCGTGCACCTCGCCCCCGCGCAGTTCCAGGTCCACACCGCGCAGCACCGGCACGCCGAGGAAGGACTTGGTGATCCCGGTCAGCCGCACGTTCGTCGCGATGCCGGAGGTCATGCCGGCACCTTTCTCCACGCGCCGTCCGCGGCCGCCGAGGCCAGCACCGTCTCGGTGATCCGGACGGCGCGCAGGCCGTCCGCGAACGTGGGCAGGCCGTCCGGCGCGTCCTCGCCGCGCACCGCCCGGTAGGTGTCGGCGACGAACGCGTCGAAGCAGTCCTGGTAGCCTTGTGCGTGCCCGGCCGGCAGCCGGACGTAGCGCGCGGCGGAGGGGTGAAGCGTTCCGGGGTCACGCAGAAGCGTCTGACTGCCCTCGCGCCGGCCGACCCACAGTCGCTCCGGGTCCTCCTGGTCGAAGCCGAAGCTCGCCTCGGTGCCGGAAATCTCCAGGTGCAACCGGTTCTTGCGACCCGCGGCGACCTGCGACACAACCAGAGTGCCGACCATGCCGGCGGAGGTCGTGAAGTGCACGGAGGCCAGGTCCTCGGTGGGCTTCCCGTTCCCGCGGGCGCGCTCGTGCACGACCGCGGTGCGGGCGGACAGGTGCGCGATCCGGTCGCCCGTGACGAACTCGAAAAGGTCGCACCAATGCGAACCGATGTCGGCGAAAGCTCGCGACGGCCCGCCGAGCGCGCCGTCGACCCGCCAGTCGTCGTCCGACGGGCGGGATAGCCAGTCCTGGAGGTAGCCGCCGGTCACACTGGCGACGACGCCGGCCTCGCCCGCGGCCAGCCGCGCCCGCAACTCACGCACCATGGGGTGGAAGCGGTAGACGAACGGCACCGCGGCCACCCGATCGCCCGCCGTCTCAACGAGCGCGACGGCCTCGGCACTCCCGGTGGCGAGCGGCTTTTCGCAGATGACGTGCACACCGGCGGCGAGCGCGGCGGCGGTGACGGGGGCATGCGACGCGTTAGGCGTACAGACATGCAGCACGTCGATCTCAGCGTCGTCGAGCAGGGCCGCCAGGTCCGGGTAGCCCTCGTCCGCACCGACCGCGCGTGCCGCGGTGACGGCCCCCTCGGGGCGGGACGCCACCGCGGCCACGACTCTGGCCCCAGCGCGCCGGGCCGCCTCGGCGTGCACCTGTCCCATGAAGCCCACGCCCACAACCGCCACGCGCAGCGTCGGCTGCTCGGATTCGGGCCCGCCAGACGCCCGTAGAAGATCGGTCACTGACATGCGTTGAAGGTAAGCGAACTTATGTCGATCGTCAACGAAAGTTTTGCCTTGATCGTAGAAACTTTTGGCGATGCCGGTCTCAACTGGTTGCCGGTGCCGACGGAAGGCGGTAGCTTCGCTTTAATTGAGGGGTGAACCACGGGCAAAGCGCCACCCCGACGTCGCCTGGCGAGCTGCTTGGGCTGCTGCGGGACGGGAAAGCGCGCACCCGTACCGAGCTGGCGACCGAGACCGGACTGGCCCGGTCGACCATACGCCTGCGTCTCGACGCGCTCATGAACGCCGGGCTGGTCACCAGTGGGGGCGACAACGCCGCCACCGGCGGCCGGCCTGCGAGCAAGTTCGTGTTCAACGCCCGCGCGCGCGTGGTGCTGGCGGCCGACGTCGGCGCCACCCACGCCACCGTCGCCGTTGCCGACCTGACCAGTGAGCCACTGGCCGTCGAGAGGCTCGCGCTGGACATCGCCGACGGGCCCGACGCGGTGCTGGGCCTGCTCATCGACACCTGGCGACGGATGTGCGCCGACCCCGGCCTCACCGCTCCCGTGGCCGGTGTCGGTGTCGGGCTGCCCGGCCCGGTCGAGCACTCAACCGGCAAGCCGGCCCACCCGCCCATCATGCCGGGCTGGAACGGGTACGACGTGCCCGCGCGGATCGCCGCCGACTTCGCCGTGCCGGTCCTGGTGGACAACGAGGTCAATCTGATGGCGCTCGGGGAGCACGTCCGCTGCTTCCCGAACGAGGAGAACCTGATCTTCGTCAAGGTCGCGACCGGCATCGGCTCAGGCCTGATCAGCAACGGCCGGTTGCATCGAGGCGACGTCGGCGCGGCCGGCGACCTGGGGCACATCCTGGCCCCGCACGCCTGCGACGTGCGCTGCCGCTGTGGCAACAGCGGCTGTCTGGAGGCCGTGGCCAGCGGGCCCGCCATCGCGGCCAAGCTCCGCGCCGCCGGCCTCGATGCGACGACCAACGCCGACGTCGTGGCCCTCCTACAGGCCGGCAACGCGATCGCCGGCCAGGCGGTGCGGCAGGCCGGCCGGGACATCGGCGAGGTGCTGGCCGCCGGCGTCAGCCTGTTCAACCCATCACTGATCGTGGTCGGCGGGGCGCTCGCGCAGGCCGGCGAGATGCTGCTGGCGGGCGTGCGGGAGTCGATCTACCGTCGCTCGCTGCCGCTGGCCACCGAGCGCCTGCGCATCGTCACCTCACAGGCCGGCGAGAACGCGGGCGTCGTCGGCGCCGCTGCGATGGTCGTCCAGCACGTCCTTTCCCCCACCGTGCTGGACCGCGAGCTGGCCTAGAGACCGCCCGGGGACCCCGGCGCCACTCGCCGATCTCGCCATGCTCACGGCACGCGAGTCGCGGAACGCCCGTCAGGCAGCGCGACGACGGCTCAGCGCAACGGGGAGGCGCTCGTTGGCGTTCCCGATCAGGGCAGGCGGCCGACGTAGGCGAGCGCCTGCTTGAGCAGCACGCCCTGGCCGCCGGTCATCTCCTGCTGCACGATCGGGGAGGCCGCCTCCTCCGGCGTGAACCACTCCAGGTCCAGCGCGTCCTGCCTGGGCCGGCAGTCACCGCGTACGGGGACGATGTACGCCAGCGAGACCGCGTGCTGCCGAGGGTCGTGGAACGGCGTGACCCCAGGGGTGGGGAAATACTCCGCCACGGTGAACGGCGTCGGCGAGACCGGCACGCTCGGCAGCGCCACCGGCCCGAGGTCCTTCTCCAGGTGGCGCAGGAGGGCGTCGCGGATGCGCTCGTGGTAGTACACCCGCCCGGACACCAGCGCCCGGCTCACGGTGCCGTCGGCGCCGATCCGCAGCAGCAGGCCGACGCGGGTCACGGTGCCCGTGTCGTCCACGCGCACCGGCACGGCGTCCACGTACAGGATCGGCATCCGGCCCCGCAGCGACTCGATATCGTCGGGGGCGAGCCAGCCTGGCGTCGTTTCGGTCATTTCGGTCACGGGTCGATCGTACTTGCCCAGGCGACAGGTGGTTCGCAGGTCGGCGCAACCCGCACCGCACCCCCTGCGACCTGCTCCCCTGCTGGCACGCGGCGACGAGAAGCCTTGGCCACGCCGAGTCACCCGGTGGCCGCGACGACCCCGCCGCGGGCGCGGACCGTGCCGTTGTGACGCCAGATTCGCGGGTTGACACCGGCGGGCGCCGATCCCTCGGGGAAATTCGCCAGGACCTCCCGGGCCGCGAGCCGGCGGAGCAGCTCGCGTGCTCCCTGCCGCTTCAGCGTCGTCTGATAGGCGGGGCCAGCACGATCGGATCGGCCGGTTCCGCGTCGAACGGGTTCGGGTCGAGGTGCGGCCGGTCGATGACGACCACGGTGCCCGGCAGACGCTGGAAGGACAGGCCCCACAGCAGCCTGCCCAGCAGGCAGGCGCCGTGCACGTCCGACAGGATGTGCCACGTCTCGTGGAAGCGGTTGGTGGAGAACCGGGGCTGTGGCCCTGTTCATGAAAGCGCCGCGCGGGCGTCCGTCACAACTGAATTAGCCTGGGCCGGTGCCGGTGATCCTCCTCGTGCGGGGGGCCCAGCGGGCGGGCGAGTACGGGGTGCGGTTCGCGCCGCTCCAGCCAGTGGGCGGTCGACAGGGTCGCCCGCTCGATCATGTCGGCCGTACCGCGGAAGTCGACGGGCAGCACCTCGACCGGGCACAGCGGCGGCAGCACGTGCAGGCGGGTCCGGCGCGTGTTCTGCCTGATCGAGGCGCTGATGCGCTGCTCGCTGAGCAGGTTGTAGCCGTGCAGGGCCATGGCGATCGCGGTCGACGGGGCCGCCGGCAGATGGCAGGAGAACCCCGGTGCCAGCAGGTACGCCTCGTCGGCGCCCGCGTCCACCGCGTAGTCCAGCGTGGTCAGGTCCGCGACGCCGCCGTCCATGAGCATCCGGTCCCCGATCGTCACGGTGGGATACAGGGCCGGGATCGCGGTGCTGGCCAGCAGGGCCGGCAGCGCGGGCCCCCGCGACAGGACCACCGGCCGTCCCGTCCGCACATCCGCGGTGAGCACCGACAACGGCGTCCGCGTCTCCTCCAGGTGCCGGATCGGCAGGATGCGTTCGAGGAACCGCCGCAGGGAGGAGTTGTCGAACAGGTAGTTGCGGCGGCCGAGCATCGCCGCGGCCAGCGTGGCCGGGTTGAGCGGGAAGGTGTAGTTGAGCACGCCGAGCGCCCGCAGGGCTCCCCGTACGGGATGGAAGGGCAGGTTTCCCGCAAGAGCGCGCAGCACGTCGGGCCCGCTCACCGGGTACACGTCGTGGCTGCTCACCGACAGCCACAGCCGGGCCAGCTCCTCCACGCCCTCCTCATCCGGGTGTGAGGCGTAGTAGGCGCCGTTGAGCGCCCCGATGGAGGCGCCGACCACCATGTCGGCGCGGATCCCGTGAGCGGTGAGCGCGCGGAGCATGCCGACCTGCGCGGCTCCCAGGCTGCCGCCTCCCCACAGGATGAACGCCGTCGTCATCGGCCGCTTCCCCACCCTCCCCCGCCCCGGTCCCCCTTCCTACCCGTACGCCCTTGTTTCACCCGCCGTCCGGAGAGGTGAGGGTTACGTGAGACGAGGGACTTTCACCGAGCCCTTGTTTATCCTGCCGGGGGCGACAGTTGAAAGGCAGGAATCCCCCCGATGGCCTATGCCGACAAGATCTCTCCCATTCTCCGTGCCACGCTCGAGCTCCTGCGTGAGGCCGGACGGCCGCTGCGACCCGAAGAGGTTCGCGAGGAAGTCGAAGGGAGAGTGGCGATACCCCCGGATCTCCGGGGGCCCAACGCGCAAGGCCAGGCGCGCTGGTGGGCGCAATTAGGTTTCCGCACGGGGGAGGCCGCCTCACTTGGCTGGATGACCAAACGGAACGGCTGGGCGATCACCGAAGCCGGCGTCCGCGCGCTCGACGACTTCGCGGGCACCGAGCTCTATCGCGAACTGGCGCGTCAGTACCGGGCGAGGAGACTGCCGCCGCAGGGTCGTGTCTACAGCGACCCCCGCTGGAACATCGTCCTGACGGCCCTGGAGCGTCTCGAACCGGGCTACTGGACCACGTATGGCGACCTCGCGGCCCTGGTGGGCATGTCGGCACAGTCTGTCGGAGGCTTCATGGCCGAGAGCGCCGACACCGGCCATGCTCATCGGGTCCTGCAGTCGGGAGGACGGATCTCCGCTCAATTCCGGTGGCTGGACCCGGAACGGACCGATGATCCGCGTGAGGTGCTCGAGAAGGAAGGCCTGACCTTCGACCACGCCGGCCGAGCCGACCCGCAGCGTCACATCACCGCCGACCGCTTCCGCGCGATGCTCGCCCGGAACGGCGTCGTCCTCCCGCCCGTGGGCGGTCCCCAGCCTCCGCCCGACCCGACTCCTGCCGCGTTCGAACAGTTCCGGCAGAACCTCGAGTACGCCCGGCAACTCGTCGACGGCGGCCGCAGTCTGGAGCTGCTCGCGGTCGGCTCCTTCGACGTCACCGACCTCTACCGTGCGGCCTGGACCCAGGCCGTGGCGGCCCTCGACCACTGGGTCACGCGTGAGATCGTCGACCGGGCCGTCGCCCTGGCCCTGACTCCGGAAGTTCCCCGCCCTCCCAAGTTCAACAATCTGAGCATTCCCGTCGAGCTGTTCGAGAGGATTCACTATGGCGACGAATCCCTCGGGGAGACCTTCCGCGCTCACCTGGAGCGGCATTTCTCCTTCATGACCTTCCAGAACCCGGAGAAGATCAAGGAAGGATTCGCGTACGTCAGCACGGTGAACCTCTGGGTGAAGGTCGCCGAGGTCCTGACCGGCCGCGACGCGAGGAACCCGGTCACCGCGGACGGCGTACGCACGAGGCTGCGAGAGATCGCCTGGCGCAGGAACAACATCGCCCACACCGCCGACCACGATGCGCGACGCCCCGGGCAGAAGACCCCGATCACCGCCGACGAGGCGAAGGCGACCATCGACTGGCTCGCAAGGATGGCCGCGGCCATCCGGCAGGCTCTCGGCGACCCCTTTCCCCCCGTGCCCCCCGACGCCGCCGCGGGTGAGCTGCGAGCCGCTCCCGTGACGGCCGAGGAAGGACGGGCCGCCCGGGGAAAGCACACGTGGGACGAGGCCGGATTCCTCCAGGCCGTCGAGCGGTACTGTCCCGCCGACGTGCGCGACACACTGCTGGCCGTCTACCGTCACGCCGAGAGCCACCCGTCCTTCCACGAGTACTACTTCGGCGAAGGCGAGTATCCGTCGGTGACCGCCTGGTTCAATCTCGGCTCGGACACGGCCTCCGTATGGAGCATCTACACGAGTCCGGCCAAGTCGGTCCTGGCTGTCAATTTCGGGTCAATCCGCCATCACGGCGCTTCGGAAGAACGGATGGCGCGGCTCGCCGAGAGGCTGGGCGCCCTTCCGGGATCGGCTCATCTGCGCGACCAGCTCGAATCCGCCGACTACGCGAAATACCCGTCGCTCCAACCGGCCGCCCTCGCGCGTCCGGAGTCCCGGGAGGTCATCATCGCGGCCCTGAACGAGTTCCTGACCGGCGAAACACCCCACTGACCACGGCGACCGCAGGCCTTCTCGCCCGGCGAGATCACCACCCCGGGTAGCGGTCGAGCCAGAACGGGTCCTCCGGAGGCGTGTACTCGCTGCCGCCCGGGCTGTCGGTCACCTCCGACACCAGGTCACGTGCGAGGGTGTCCATGACCCAGGCCGACTCCAGCCTGCTGAGGAGCTCGACCGGCCACACGTCGACGCCGTGCAGGGCTCCGAGCACGGCGCCGGCGACGGCGGCGACGGAATCACCGTCGGGCGCCGTGGCGGCGAAGGTGAGCGCCTCCATCGCCTCGGCCGGCTCGGAGCAGGACGCCGCGACGTACACGCCGCCGAGGAAAGCGGATGGCGCGGTGGCATCGGGTGCGATCCGCGCCAGCTGGGCCTTCTGCCGGGGAGTATGCCGGGCCTGGGCGAGGACCGCACGAGCCTCACCGAGGAACGTCCCCACGTCCGGCGGCCAGGGCCGGTCGGCATCGGGCTCCGCCGCTTCATCCAGAGAACGAGTGGACAGGCACCGCCAGGTCAGGATCACAGCCGCCGCCGTCGCCTCGTACGCGCGCGGGTCGCCGTGAGTCAGCGCGGCCACGTCGCGGGCGAGATCCGCGAGCTGGTCCGCACTCATCGTCCGGGACAGGGCGGCCAGCGGCAGCGATCGGGTGAGGGCATGGCAGCCGCGGCTGTGCGTGGCCGGCCGGCGAGTGGTGCCCTGTTCCGGCTGGTTCAGTGCCTTGACGGTGGCGGGTGCGGACCCGCGCCGCTCCCTCAGTAGCGGCACGCCGGCGAGCCATCCATCCGGCCAGTGCTCCGATCCGTCCGACCACTGCCGATTCTGGTCGTACACCTCGATGCCCTGCAGTGCGGCCCATCGGCAGTAGGCGTGCCACACCACCGACGGCGGGTGACAGATGCCCTTGTGCGCCGCGCGGACCGACGCCCGGATGACGCCGTCGATCGTGAAGGCCGCCAGCTGCGTGCTGACCCCCGCCCGGATGGGCCCGGACGCGGGCACCGCGCCACGGCTCAAGCTTTCGCCCAGTGCGAGGCCCAGCACGAGGCCACGGACCCGGTTGGCCCAGGTGCCCTGGTCAACACTCATCTGACAGGCGCCTCAGCGGACGGGCAGGCCGGTGACGGAGCGGCCGATGATGAGGCGCTGGATCTCGCTGGTGCCCTCGAAGATGGTGAAGATCTTGGCGTCGCGGTGGAAGCGCTCGACCGGGTGCTCGCGGGTGTAGCCGGCGCCGCCGAGGATCTGGATGGCCTGCTCGCTCACCCAGACGGCCGTCTCGCTCGCGACCAGTTTGCTCATCGACCCTTCGGCCTGCTCGAACCGCCGGCCGTGGCGGGCCATCCACGCGGCCCGCCACGTCATGAAGCGGGCGACGTCCACGCGGGTGGCCATGTCGGCCAGCAGGAAGGCGACGGCCTGGTTCTCCCCGATCTTGCGGCCGAACTGCTCGCGCTCGCGGGCGTAGTCGCGGGCGTACTCGAAGGCCGCGCGGGCGACGCCGACGGCCATCGCGGCGACGAGGGGGCGGGTGGTCTCGAAGGTCCGCATCGCGGCCTGCTCGCCCGAGCGCGCGCCGGCGCGCACCCGCGCGAGCCGCTCGTCGAGCTTCTCCTTGCCGCCCACCAGGCACCGCCCCGGCACCCGTACGTCCTCCAGGACGACCTCGGCGGTGTGGGAGGCGCGGATGCCGTGCTTCTTGAACTTCTGCCCCTGGGACAGACCCCGCGTGCCAGGCGGGACCACGAAGGACGCCTGACCCCGGGTGCCCAGGGACGGGTCGACCGAGGCCACGACGACGTGGACGTTGGCGATGCCGCCGTTGGTGGCCCAGGTCTTCACGCCGTTGATGACCCACTCGTCCTTGGCCTCGTCGTAGACGGCCCGCGTCCTGATCGCGCCGACGTCGCTGCCGGCGTCCGGCTCGGAGGAGCAGAACGCCCCGAGCTTGACGTCGTCGGGAGTGCCGAACATCTGGGGCAGCCACTCCCCCATCTGCTCGGGGGTGCCGTTCGCGGCGATGGATGCGGCGGCCAGGCCGGTGCCCACGATCGACAGGCCGATGCCGGCGTCCCCCCAGAACAACTCCTCGAACGCCACGGGCAGGCCGAGCCCCGACTCCTCGAACCACTGCTGCGCGAAGAAGTCGAGCGAGTACAGTCCGATCTTGGCGGCCTCCTGGATGACCGGCCAGGGCGTCTCCTCACGCTCGTCCCACTCCGCACCCGCCGGGCGGACGACGTCCCTGGCGAACTCGCGGACCCAGTCGCGCACCTCGCGGACGTCGTCGTTCAACTCGGGGCAGAAGGTCATCTCAGGCTCTCCTCTCCTTCAAGTGTTACCAACGGTAACACCTCGGCGGGAGCCGGTCAGCGCAATCGGGACGCGTACTGCGGGACCGTGGCCATCGGCGGGCGCTCGGCCACTCCGACGTGCCGCGTCAGCGGGCGGTGCCCGGTGGGGCCGCGTTCGAACTGGACGAGCCGCGCGGACGGCTCGTGCAACGGGACGATCTTGTTCTGGCGCTCCAGCCGCGCCCAGGCGGTGTGCATGATCTGCCCGGCCATCCCGCCGAGCGCCTCGGTCGACTGGTGGGAGTGGACTCTGCGGCCCAGATCGACCTGCGCGAGTGCGTCGAGCCCCACCAGGTCCAGCAGGTCGATGAGGAGCCCCAGCTCCACGCCGTACCCGGTGACGAACGGCACCCGTTCGAGAACCGCGCGGCGGCCGGCGTACTCGCCCGCGAGAGGCTGCACGAACCCGGCGAGCAGCGGCCAGTGCAGGTTGAGCAGCGGCCGGGCGACCAGCTCGGTGACCCTGCCCCCGGCGTTCGGCTCCGCCGCGCCGAGCAGCGGCCGGTCGTAGCACGCCTTCACGTATCCGACCGCGGGGTCGGTCAGCAGCGGCCCGAGCAGGCCGGTCACGAACGAGGTCCGGAACTCGCGCAGGTCCGCGTCGACGAACACCACCAGGTCGCCGGTGGTCACCGCGAGGGACTTCCACAGCGCCTCGCCCTTGCCGTCGTAGCGAGGATCGTGCAGCTCGGGCAGGATCTCGTCCTGCGCGAAGACCTTCGCCCCGGCGCGTAAGGCCCGGGCCGCCGTGTCGTCCGACGACCGGGAGTCGATCACGACCAGCTCGTCCACGAGCGGCACGGCCTCGACGAGGTCACGGCGCACGGCCGAGACGATCTCCCCGACCGTCTCCTCCTCGTTCCTCGCGGGCAGCACCACCGAGATCGAGGCGTCTCCCTTGGCGGACAGCAGGGCGCGGGCCGGCCAGTCGGCCGCCGACGAGGTACGCCGACTCAGCCAGGCCTCCACCTCAGGCAGCACGCCCGTCCTCCCCCTGTCCGCCGGCTTCACTGGCATCACCTTATGCGGCGGCCGGAGGAGGCGATCAGCACGGGGCGTACACCGGGACCGCTCAGCCGTGGGCGGCGTGGCGCTCCAGGAACGCGTACACGTCGGCCTCGTCGACGCCGGGGAACGACCCGGGCGGCAGCGCGGCCAGCACGTGGGAGTTGGCGCGCGCCGACGGCCAGGCGTAGCCCTCCCAGCGCTGCGCGAGCTCGGCCGGAGGGCGGCGGCAGCACTCGCCGTTGGGGCAGTTCGACTTGGTGCGGTGGGTGGTCTCGCGTCCCCGGAACCACCGCGACTCCCGGTACGGCACGCCCAGCGTGATCGCGAAGTCCTTCTCCTGTGACGGGTCCACGTGCGCGACGCAGAAGTACGTGCCGGTGGGCGAGTCGGAGTACTGGTAGTACAGCGAGAACCGGTCGGGTGAGAGGAAGACCTGGCGGCCCGACCACTGCTGGCACAGTCGCTGCCCCTCGATCGCGCCCTGCTCGTCGGCGGGGAAGACGATCCCGTCGTTCTCGTACGCCTTGTAGATGATCCCGCCGGCGTCGTTGCGGACGAAGTGGCACACCAGGTCGAGGTGGCGGGTGGCCAGGTTGGTGAACCGGTGCGCCGCCATCTCGTACGACACCGCGAACACGTCGCGCAGGTCCTCCACCGACAGCGCCTTGTCCTGCTTGGCCTCCCGCAGGTACGGCACGGCCGCCGCCTCGGGGACGAGGACGGCCGCGGCGAAGTAGTTGGCCTCCACCCGCTGGCGCAGGAAGTCGGCGAAGTCGCGCGGCTTGTGGTGCTGGAGCGCGATGTGCCCGAGCGTCTGCAGCAGCACGGTCCGCGGCGTGTGCATGCCCAGTTGCTGGCGCTTGACGTAGATGCGCCGGTTGCGCAGGTCGGTCACCGAACGCGCCGAACGCGGCAGGTCGGGCGCGGTGTGCACGGCGAACCCGAAGTGCGACACCAGCGCCTGGACGGTGCTTTCCGACAGCGCGCCGGTCCGGTAGCCGACGGCGGTCAGGGCCTCGGCGGCGGCCTTCTCGATCTCCTCGAAGTAGTTGCCCAGCTCGCGCTGCTTGCGCCGCAGCTCGGCGTTGGCGGCCCGCGCCTCCTCCGGCGTGGCCGTCCCCTTCGCCTCCCTGGCCTTGAGCTCCTCGAACAGGCCGAGGATGTGCTCCAGCACGTCGTTGGGCACCCGAGCGGAGACCTTCAGGCGGCTCAGTCCGAGCCCCGCGTAGAGCGGGTCGCGCTGGGCCTCCTCCAGGGCGATCTCGAGCTGGGCCCGCCGGTTCGGCGCCTGCCTGCGCAGCAGCTCCTCCACCGGCACGTTCAGCGCGGCGGCCAGCGACTTCAGCAGCGAGAGCTTGGGCTCGCGCTTGCCGTTCTCCAGCAGCGACAGCTGGCTGGGCGCGCGCCCGACGCGGTCGCCGAGCTCGGAGAGCGTGAGACCGCGTTGCTTGCGCAGGTGCTTGAGCCGCTGGCCGAAGGCCAGGAGATCGAGCTCGTGCGTCAAAGACAGCGGTTCTTCGCCCAGGACGGAGGTCATGACCCGATCTTATGCGGAAAATCGGTGTTTCTTCCAGCAGCACGTGATCCACCTCACACGGATTGGTCTAGTCCACATCGAAAACTTCGCGTTTCTTCACCTCTAAATACCCGTCAGTCTTGCTTGCTCCAGAAATTTTGAAGTTCTTTCTGCTGGTGTCGCCTTGTGAGTGTCTTGATATCGACACAAACTCGGAAGCAAGCCCCAGGTGACGACAACGTACGCAACAAGGGAGTGACCGGAGATGTCGGACCGCCTCACCGCCGCCGCCCAGCGGCTGCAGCAGGACTGGAACACCAATCCGCGATGGAGCAACGTCGAGCGGAGCTACACGGCCGAGGACGTCGTCCGACTGCGCGGCTCGGTGCAGGAGGAGCACACGCTGGCAAGGCTCGGCGCGGAGCGCCTGTGGGATCTCCTGCACCACGAGGACTACGTCCACGCCCTGGGCGCGCTGACCGGCAACCAGGCGGTCCAGCAGGTGAAGGCGGGCCTCAAGGCCATCTACCTGTCGGGCTGGCAGGTGGCGGCCGACGCCAACCTCAGCGGCCACACCTACCCCGACCAGAGCCTCTACCCGGCCAACTCGGTCCCCGCCGTGGTCCGCCGGATCAACAACGCGCTGCTGCGGGCCGACCAGATCAGCTGGGCCGAGGGCGACGAGGGGGCCCCGCACTGGCTGGCGCCCATCGTGGCCGACGCCGAGGCCGGCTTCGGCGGCGTGCTCAACGCGTTCGAGCTGATGAAGGCCATGATCGCGGCCGGCGCCGCGGGCGTGCACTGGGAGGACCAGCTCGCCTCGGAGAAGAAGTGCGGCCACCTCGGCGGCAAGGTGCTGATCCCCACCGGCCAGCACATCAAGACCCTGAACGCGGCCCGCCTCGCGGCCGACGTGGCGGGCGTGTCCTCTCTGGTCATCGCGCGGACCGACGCCCAGGCCGCGACGCTGCTGACCAGCGACGTGGACCCCCGCGACCGCGCCTTCTGCACCGGTGACCGCACCGCCGAGGGCTTCTACCGGGTCCGCAACGGCGTCGACGCCTGCATCGCCCGGGGCCTGGCCTACGCGCCGTACGCCGACCTGCTGTGGATGGAGACCTCCACGCCCGACCTCGACGTGGCCCGCGAGTTCGCCGAGGCGATCAAGCGGGAGTACCCCGACCAGATGCTGGCCTACAACTGCTCGCCGTCGTTCAACTGGCGCAAGCACCTCGACGACGCGACGATCGCCAAGTTCCAGCGCGAGCTGGGCCACATGGGGTACAAGTTCCAGTTCATCACCCTGGCCGGCTTCCACTCGCTGAACTACTCGATGTTCGACCTGGCCAGCGGCTACGCCGAGGAGGGCATGACGGCGTACGTCGGGCTCCAGGAGGCCGAGTTCGCCGCCGAGCGGCGCGGCTACACCGCCACCCGCCACCAGCGGGAGGTCGGCACCGGATACTTCGACCTGGTCAGCACGGCCATCGCGCCGGACTCCTCCACGACGGCCCTGAAGGGCTCGACGGAGGAGGCACAGTTCGCCGGGGCTCACTAACCACAGCGGACACAGGTCGGTGGCGGCCCCGCCGCCGATCCGCAGGTCACCCCCACGGGGATCTGACGGATCGGCGGCGGGGCCTCGCCGTGCCCGGCGCCGGTGTCAGACGCGCAGCGCGCGGGCGTACCAGCGGCCGTCCAGCGAGTCGATGCGCAGCCGCCGGCCGAAACAGTCCGACAGGTTCGGACCGGTGAGCACCTCCTCCACGGGACCGGCGGTGACGATGCGGGTGTCCCGCATCAGCAGCGCGTGCGTGGTGGTGGCCGGCACCTCCTCCAGGTGGTGCGTGACCATCACGGTCGTGAGCCCCTGCCGGGTGCGGGCCAGGTCCTCCAGGGCCTCGATCAGGTCCTCCCGCGCCGGCAGGTCGAGACCCGCGAACGGCTCGTCGAGAAGCAGGATCGCCGGGTCGGCCATCAGTGCCCTGGCCACCCGGATCCGGGCCCGCTCCCCCTGCGAGCACACCTGGAACCGCCGGTCGGCGAGGTCCTTGCAGCCGAGGTCGGCCAGCAGCCGGTGGGCCCGCTCCCGCTCCTCGTCGCCGTACCGGTCCCACAACGGCGCGCTCGTCGCGGTGTGCCCGGTGAGCACGACGGTCAGCGCGGTGGCGCCCTCCTCCTCCAGCAGCGACTCGTCCACGAGCCGCTGACTGGCCGCCACCAGGCCGATGCTCCGGCGCAGTTCCCGCAGGTCGACCCGGCCGAGCCGGCGCCCGAGCACCGTGGCCGTCCCCGAGCTCGGGTGGCGTACGGCCGCGGCGACCGAGAGCATCGTCGTCTTCCCGGCGCCGTTGGGGCCGAGGATCACCCAGTGCTGGCCGTGCTCCACCCGCCAGTCGGCCCCGGTCACCAGGGTCCGGCCGACCACGCGGACGGTCACGTCGTCGAGTTCGAGAGCTGCGTCCATCACGTCCATGGGCACACAGCATGCTGCATGGGCGTCCCTGCTCACCACGGCGTGTCAGGGGATGGACGGCGCCAGGGTGGACACCACACCGGGCGACTCGCTCACCGGCGGCGGGGGCGGGCTGGACGGCGGCGACTCTCCGTCCCCCCACTGCGGCTCGGCGGTGACCCCCGTCGACGGCGCCGGGGAATGGCCCTGCCCGGGGTGCCCCGGCTGTCCGGAGTGCCCGGGCTGCCCGGACTGTCCGGGCTGTGGTGGCGGGGACGGCCGGGCAGGGCGGCAGTCCCTCGGCCGCCCGGTGCCGCAGTGCCCGTCCGCCGGCGGGCGCAGCGTCACCCCGGCCGACGGCGGCGTGGGCACCGTGGTGGTCCGCTCGCCGTCCGGGGTCGCCGTCCCGGGCGGCGGCATGGTCCGGGTGGCCGTCACGGTCACCCTGGGCCGGGCGGCGTCCGCGATGGGCACCACCGGCGGCCGCGAGGTGCCGAGCTTGTCCTTCGGCGGCAGGGCGCCGTCCTCGCCTGGGACGACCACGGGCAGCGCGGGCGGCGGATCCGCCGTGCTCTCCATGCGGGCCGCCCCGGTGCCCGCCGCGACCACGGTCATCGCGGCGATCGTCACGGTGGCGAGCGCGGTGAAGCCCGCGTGGGACATCTGCGCCCCCGAGCGCGCCGCGCGGCGCCGGGCCGCCCTGCCCTGTGCCGCTCCCTGTGCCGTCCCCTGTGCCGCTCCCCGCGCCGCGCCGGCCCGGGTGCGCACCCCGCGTGCGGCAGCCCGGCCGGGGGCGGTGCCCGCCGGGTGGGGCACGGGCTGCCAGATCTCGTCGAGCACGGCGGCGACCGCGCGCCGGGGGTCGGCGGTCGCGTGGACCCCGCCCGCGGCGAGCAGGAAGGCGAGCAGCCCGGCCGCGTCGGGGCGGTCGGCCGGCTCCCGCCGCAGCGCCGCCGCCACGCCGTCCCACAGCGGCTTCGGCACGGCGTCGATCCGGGGCTCCTCGACCAGGATGCGCCGCGTGAGCACGTCGAGGTCGCCGGCGCCGAACGGATGCTGCCCGGTCGCCGCGAACGCGACCAGGCAGCCCCAGGAGAAGACGTCCGAGGCGGGGATGGCGTGATGGCCCCGCAGCCGCTCGGGCGCCACCCAGCCCGGGCTGCCCATGATCTGCCCGGCCTGTGTGTGCGCCATCGCGACGTCGAGGTCGCGGGCTATCCCGAAGTCGATGACGAACGGCCCGCGCGGCGACAGCAGCACGTTGCCGGGCTTCAGGTCCCGGTGGACCAGCCCGGCCTCGTGGGTGGCCACCAGCGCGGCGGCGGTGCCGAGGGCCACGCCGTACGCGAGGTCGGGCGTGAGCGGCCCCCGGGCGGCGATGACCTGGGAGAGCGCGGGGCCGGGGACGTACTCGGTGACGAGGTAGGGCCGGTCGCCGTCGAAGCCGTCCTCGATGACGGCGGCCGTGCAGAACGGCACCACGCGGCGGGAGAGCGCGATCTCCTCGGCGAACCGGGCCCGCAGCGTGGGGTCGCCCAGGTGCATCGGATGCGGCGTCTTCAGGGCGACCTGCCCTCCGCCGGGATGCTCGGCCAGGTAGACCACGCCCATTCCGCCGCTGCCCAGCCGGCCGAGCAGCAGGTAGCGCCCGACGACGACCGGGTCGCCCACGGTCAGCGGGCGCACACCGGGAGGCATGCCGTTCTGGAAGGCCGTTCCGCCACGTGCCATACGGAAGCTACCTCTCTCGAAGTGCCGCACAGCCACTGTGGCCGCTTGGAACGCGCCACGCGCTCAACTAGCGCCAAGCGGCATGAGAGGTAAGCCCAATGGCACCTCCAGGTAAGGTCAGCCGGAGAAACCCCAGGTCACATTGGTCCCATTGACCCCAAAATGACCCCTACGCGGCCTCTGCGCCCGCGGCGGAGCGGTGGACGTCGACGGCGTCGAGGAAGCGGGAGACGTGATCGAAGAACAGGCGGCCCTCGGGGAGGACGTCGGCGAGGAGGGGGAAGATGTGCGGCATGCGGTTCCACTCCTCGTAGGTCACCTGCACGCCGTTCTCACGGGCGCTGAGGGCGACGTGGCGGGCCTCGTCGCGCAGGACCTCGGTGGAGCCGGTGACGATCATCAGCGGGGGGATCCCGGTGTAGTCGCCGTATACGGGGGACACGAGGGGGTCGAAGCAGTCGAGGCCGTCGGTCCAGCGGCGGGCGAGCCAGTCGACACGGCCGGCGGGGAGCATGGGGTCCGCCCAGACGTTGGCGCGGCGGCGGCTGGAGCTGAGGTCGGCCCAGGGGGACAGGCAGATCCCGGCGGAGGGGAGGGGCATGCCGCGGTCGCGCAGGGACAGCAGCGTGGCCAGGGTGAGGTGGCCTCCGGCGGAGTCCCCGGCCAGCACGATGTCCTGGGCGTCGTATCCGAGGTCGAGCAGGCACTCGTACGCCTGGAGCGCGTCCGTCAGCGACTCGGCGAGGGAGTGGACCGGCCCCTGGCGGTAGTCGAGCGAGAACACCGGGCGGCCGGTGACGGCCGACAGCCGCCATGTGATCGGCCGGTGGGTGGCCGGGGAGCAGACGAAGTAGGCGCCGCCGTGGAAGTAGAGCACCACCTTGCCCTCGTCCAGGCCCGTCCCGCCGTGCACCCATTCCCCGGTGCACGAGCCGAATCCGTCTGGAACGATGGACACGTGCTTGGGGAGCATGCCCGGGACCCGCTCGCCGAGGCAGCTGATGCGGCTGGCAACGGCCATCCCCCTGGTGTTGCGCACGAGAATGGTGGAGATCGGCTTCATGGTGCCCCGCAGAACCCCGTTGATCGCGGCCGCCTGCCAACTGACCGGATATTCCGGACGGATGTCTACATTCAGCTCATGCTCCATGCAAGCCTCCCAAAAGGGACATTCCCCATTAGGTCAACCGTTCTACCGGCTGGCATGTTTCACTCCGCTTACAGCAGTGTTACGAGCAGGTAACGGCTGGAGGTCATGAGGCTCCCATGGACGAATATTCGAGGGCTCAGCTGCCCCGGAAGCTCGGTGTCAAGCCCGGCCACCGGGTGCTGCTGGTAAACGCTCCGCAAAATATTCGTATGGACGGCGATGAAGGGGACGACGGAAATCCCGAGCCGTATGACGTGATCGTGATTTTCTGCCCCGACAAGGCCGCGCTGGCGGCCGCGTTCCCGCGGGCGCGCGAGCGCCTGGCCCGGGACGGCGGGCTCTGGGTGAGCTGGCCCAAGAAGGCGAGCGGCGTCGCCACCGACCTGTCCGGCGACCTCGTCCGCGCCTTCGGGCTCGGCGAGGGCCTGGTGGACAACAAGGTGTGCGCCGTGGACGAGGTGTGGTCGGGGTTGCGCTTCGTCCGCCGCCTCGCCGACCGGTGATCCCCGGCCACGGCGCCGCCGTCTCCCTCTACCCGCGGCTCGCCTGGTACGGCTTCCGCAGGCACGCGGCCTACTGGGCCGCCGCGCTGGCCGGGGCCTTCACCAACACCGTCTTCGGGGTGCTCCGCGCGTACGTGCTGATCGCGCTGTGGCAGGCCCGGCCGGGGCTCGGCGGGTACGACGTCGCGGCGGCGGTGACCTTCACGTTCCTCACGCAGGCGTTCATCGGGCCCATGCAGCTGTTCGGCGGCGGCCTGGACCTGCCGCAGCGGATTCGCAGCGGCGACGTCGCGCTCGACCTGGTCCGCCCGGCGTCCCTGCAGGCGTGGTGCCTGTCGGAGGACCTGGGCCGGGCGGCGTACCTGTTCGCCGTCCGCGGCGCCCCGCCGGCCCTCGTCGGCGCATCGCTGTTCGGCATCCTCGCCCCGCGCGCGCCGGCCGCGTTCCTCGCGAGCGTCGCCCTCGGCGTGGTCGTGAGCTTCGGGTGGAGGTACATCATCGCGCTGGCGACGTGCTGGGTCATGGACGACCGGGGCCTCGCGACGCTGTCCATGGTGCTCACCACGTTCTTCAGCGGGCTCATGCTGCCCCTGACGATCTTCCCCGGGTGGTTCGGCGAACTCGCCCGCGCGCTGCCGTGGTCGGCGATGGCCCAGGTGCCCGCCGACGTCTACCTCGGCACGGCCGAGCCCGCCCGCGCCCTTGCCTTCCAGGCACTGTGGGCCGCCGTCCTGCTGGCCCTGGGCGCGCTCATGACCCGTGCCGCCCGCAGGAAGGTCGTGATCCAGGGTGGCTGAGCGGTCGTGATCAGGACGTACGCGCTGCTCGCCTGGGCCTGGACGCGGGCCGCGGCGCAGTACCGGCTCTCGTTCGCGCTCACGACGGCGGGCGCCTTCGTCGTCGGCGGCCTCGACATCGCGGTGATCTGGGTGATCTTCGCCAACACCGACTCACTGGCCGGCTTCGGCCTGGCCGAGGTCATGTTCCTGTACGGCGCGTCGGAGCTGGCCTTCGCGCTCGCCGACATGCTGTTCGGCAACGTCGACCGGATCAGCCAGCACATCAGGGCAGGCACCCTCGACGTCATGCTGATCCGGCCCGCGTCGCTCTTCGTGCAGGTGGCGGCCGACCGCTTCACCCCGCACCGGATCGGCCGGGCCGTACAGGCCGCCGTGGTGCTGGGCGTGGCCCTGACGCGGCTGGAGATCCCGCTCGGCCGCGTCTGGATGGTGCCCGTCATGGTGGCGTCGGGGGCCGTGATCTTCACGGCGTTGTTCACGCTGGGCGGCGCGCTGCAGTTCCTGCTCACCGACGCCCCCGAGGTGGCCAACGCGCTCACCTACGGCGGGGCGATGCTCAACCAGTATCCGCTGAGCGTCTACGACGCCCGCATCGTCCGGGGGCTGACCTTCGTGCTGCCCCTGGCGTTCGTCAACTGGCAGCCGGGCCTGTTCGTGCTCGGCCGGCCCGACCCGCTCGGGCTGCCGTCCTGGACGGGTTTGCTGTCCCCCGCCGCCGCGCTCGCGCTGGCCGCCGTCGCGGCGCTCGCCTGGCGGGCGGGGATCCGCCGCTACCGATCGACGGGGAGCTGAACAGTGATCGAGGCAGACGGGGTCGGCAGGACCTTCACGGTCCGCCGCCGGGTCGTGCACGCCGTACGGGACCTGTCCTTCCGCATCGCGGCCGGGGAGTTCGCCGCCTTCCTCGGCCCGAACGGCGCGGGCAAGTCCACCACGATCAAGATGCTGACCGGGATCCTCACACCGACCTCGGGCCGGGTCACCGTGGCCGGTCTCGACCCCTCCCGGCGGCGTACGGCTCTCGCCCGCAGGATCGGCGTCGTCTTCGGCCAGCGGACGACGCTGTGGTGGGACCTGCCGCTGCGGGACAGCCTGGAACTGGTCCGGCTCCTGTACAAAGTAGATCGCAAGGTGTTCCGGGAGCGGCTGGACGAGCTGTGCGACCTGCTCGACCTGGGCGCCTTCCTGCGGACGCCGGTGCGCCAGCTCAGCCTGGGCCAGCGGATGCGGGGCGACATCACCGCCGCCCTACTGCACGATCCCGCCGTGCTGGTGCTCGACGAGCCGACGATCGGGCTCGACGTGGTCAGCAAGGCGGAGGTGCGCGACTTCCTGCGCCGGCTGAACGCCGAGCGCGGGACGACCGTGCTGCTGACCACCCACGACCTGGGCGACGTGGAGCGGCTGTGCCGCCGCGTGTTGCTGATCGACCACGGCCGGCTGGCCTTCGACGGCACGGTGGACGACCTGCGCGCGACGGTGCCGGAACGCGCGTCGATCGAGGACGTGGTGGCCGAGCTCTATCTCAGAAGCCGAGCGACTCCTCGTACTCCTCCTCCTGCTCCTCTTCCCGCTCGCGACCGGCCCAGCGGGACGGCATGAGCACCGGGAGGAACAACGCGACGCCGAGCAGGCCGTACACGCCGGTGGACAGCAACGTGAGCATGCCCCGGCCGGCCTGCAGCAGCTCGGCCTGCACCGACGGCCCGGTGGGCACGAGGCTCGCGGCACGCGACACGTCGAGGACGTAGACCACGGTCCAGGCCAGCAGCGCCATCGACGGGACGAACGTCGCCAGCGGGGACACCCGGCCGACCAGCACCAGCCCGAGCAGCAGGCCCACGACGGCCATCACGCCCAGGGCGATCAGCATGCGGGTGTCCTTGGCCGGGTCGATGCTCTGGGCCGCTCCCCGGACCGCCTCCTGGGAGGCCCATCCACCACCGAGGAGAAGAGCCGCCCCGACGACAACGCCCAGGAGCAGCCCGAAGAAGTGCCGCATGAACACCACCTTGGGTGAGAGGTCCGCGGCAACACTAGCGACAAAGAACGGTAAAGGGCAGCACTTACGCCGTGATGTCCTTGCTCGTGAAGCGCGCCCAGGCGACGGACCCGGCGACGAGGGCGTAGGCGGCGAAGGCGAGCAGCCCCTGTCCCATCTGGTCGAACGCCACCGGCGCCCGCAACGCCCCGTCGAACGCGCCCCACCACGAGGTCAGCAGGAACGGCCGCACGGCCGCGACCTGTGGGATCGCGGACAGGACCTGGCTGACCACCACCAGCACGACGCTCGATGCCACCGCCCCGATCGGCGCCTCGGTCAGTGTGGACACCGCGAGCGCGACCGCGCCGAGCGCGGCCATCCCCGCGGCGGCGTACAGGACGACCACCCCCACGCGCAGCAGGGCGCCGCCCGCCGGGATCGTCGTGCCGGACAGCAGCGTCACCGGCCCGACCGGGAACAGGACCAACCCGGCCGCCAGCGCCGACAGCGCCACCACCGCGCACGCCGCGAGGCAGAAGACCACGACGTTGGCGTACTTGACCGCGAGCAGCCTGGTGCGGCCCGCCGGGGCGACGAGCAGGTAGCGCAGGGTGCCCTGGGCGGCCTCGCCGGCGATCGCGTCGCCCGCCACGACCGCCACGGTCAGGGGCAGCACGATCGGCATCATCGCGACGAACGCGGCGAACGTCAGCATCAGGCCGTTGCCCGCGATCTGCCCGACGATCGAGCCGCCCACGTCCTCACCCGACGCGACCCGCACCGCGACGCCGACCAGCACCGGCACCACGGCCAGCACCCCGAGCATCGCGAGGTTGCGCGGGCGGCGGAACGTCAGGCCGATCTCGGAGGCCAGCAGCCTCGTCAGATGGCGCGTCGTCCGCCCCGCCGACGGCACGCCCGCTGCGGGCCCGGTGGCGTGGGCGGACGGCCGCTCCTCCCGCGCCGGCGGCCCGGCCTCCTCCCCCGGCCGGACCCCGGACACGGCCTCGGACACGGCTGTCGCGTTCTCACGCACCGACATCGAACCCCTCCCCCGTCAGCCCGACGAAGATCTCCTCGAGCGTGGGCCGGACCACGCCGAACCCGCGTACGGCCACGCCCTCGCCGACGAGCAGCGCGCAGAGCCGTTCCGGCGCCTCCTCGCCGGCGACCGCCGTCACCTCGCCGTCCCCCGCGCGCACCTCGCGCAGCCCGGCCCGGGACAGCACGGCCGCCGCCGCGCCGACGTCCGGCGTCTCCACGCGCAGGCGCGCCTGTTCGCCCGACGCTCGAAGGGCGGCGATCGGCCCCTGGGCGACGAGCCTGCCGGTGCGCATGACGCCCACGTGGGTGCACATCTGCTCGACCTCGCTCAGCAGGTGGGAGGAGACGAAGACGGTCGTGCCGTCCTCGGCGATCCTCCTGATCAGCGTGCGCACCTCCCTGGTGCCCTGCGGGTCGAGGCCGTTGGTCGGCTCGTCCAGCACGAGCAGCTCCCTCGGGACCAGCAGCGCGGCGGCGATGGCCAGGCGCTGGCGCATGCCGAGCGAGTAGTTCCGGTAGCGCTTTCCGGCCGCCGCCGTCAGCCCGACGCGCTCCAGCGCCGCGCCGATCCTGGCCCGCGCCGTACGCGGGTCGGCCCCCGGGCCGGCCGCGTCCAAGCGGCGCAGGTTCGCCTCGCCCGACAGGTACGGGTAGAAGGCCGGCCCCTCGACCACCGCGCCGACGCGCGGCAGCGCCCGCGCCAGCCCGGCGGGCATGGGCGTGCCGAGCAGCGACCACGTGCCGGCGGTCGGGGCGACCAGGCCGAGCAGCATGCGGATCGTCGTGGTCTTGCCCGAGCCGTTGGGGCCGAGGAAGCCGAAGACGGCGCCGCGCGGCACCGCCAGGTCGACCGCGTCGACCGCCACCTGGCCGCCCCGGAAGCGCTTGGTGAGACCGGACGTGACGATGGCGTGCGCGCCCGCGCCCTCGGAGGAGGGCGAGGGTGCCCCGGCGTCGTCCCGGAGCGCCCCCGCGCGCGTGCCCACCGTCACCGCGTCCACCGTGATGTCCATCCGGCTGTCCACCGTGATGTCCCGCGTGATGTCCTCCGCGATCCCGTCCGTCCGCGGTGCGTGGGCCGGGTCATCTCTTCTCACCCGCCGCCCGGTAGAGGGCCTCCGGGGTGACGGCGCCGGCGAGCAGGCGGCCGTCGTCGGTGATCAGGATCGACACCACCTTCGTGCGCAGCAGCCTGCCGCTCCCCCACGCCCCGCTGACCGGGGTGGCCGACGAGCGCACGCCGTCGAGCAGCGCCGCGAGATCCACGCCGTCCCGCTCGCCGTCCCGCTCGCCGGACCGTTCGGCGGGGGCGTCGGGCAGGGACGTGACGAGCACGCTGTCCCAGCCCGAGCCGACGACGCGGCCCCGGTCGCGGGCCTCGGCGGCCGCCTCCGGCCGGTGCCCGGCGGAAGGCACGGCGGTCCCCTCCTCGACCTTCGCGCCGGGCGGCGGCGTGAAGGCGAAGTTCTCCGGGGCGGGAGCGGTGAACGACAGCGACTCGAAGCCGACCTCGAAGACCGGCTCGGCCGCGCCCTTCGCGTACACCTGGACACGCAGCGGCATCAGCTTCTCTCCGTCGAGCGCCACCCGGACGTCCTTGATCAGCGAGTCGGCCGCCTTGGGCGTCAGCACGATCTGGTAGGCCGCGCGGCCCGCGACCGTCACGTTCTCGCCGACGCCGATCGCGGTGTCGGTGCCGGCCGCCTCCAGCGCCTGCCGCGCGGCCTGCTCCGGCGTCGCGAACCGCGTGTCGAACGGCGTCGCGGATCCGGGCCGCATCGGGAAGGCGCCCTCCGGCCTGCCGCCGGTGGCCGCCGGAGCGGTCATGCGGGTCGCCTTGTTCGCGGCGCTGTCCCACAGCCACACCTCGTCGCCGTCGGCGATGAGGTCGGTCTCGCTCATCTCCCCCGGCAGCATGAGGCGGAACCGGTTCTCCCCCGCGTACCAGATCTTGAGCTGGTGCGACCCCGACAGCAGCGACGCCGGCGAGGCCCCGGCCGACCCGGGCGGCCCGGACAGGCCCGACAGGCCGGGCAGCGCGGGCAGGCCGAGCGACGCCGTCTCGACGATCGTGCCGGACATCTGCGGCATCCGGCCGTTCTGCCAGGTGCGCGCGACCTCGGCCAGCAACTGCTCCGCCGTACGGTCCGGCAGCGACGGGTCGCTGCGCACCGCCGCGATCACCGGGCCGGTCCCCACGGCCGCCGCCACCACGGCCACCGCCGCCACCGGCACTCCCCACCTCACGGCTCGGGCTCTCTTCGCCATCTCACATCTCCCACTATGGGCGGAAACCTGACGACTCGAGACTGCCGGGAGGTTCCTGTGCCGACGCTGAGACGGGCTGAGAGGCCTCTCAGGCACGCCGCACCCGCACGGACGAAAGGGGCCACACTGGGGCAATGCGGGTTCTGGTGGTGGAGGACGAGCGGCGGATGGCGGCGGCGCTGCGCCGCGGACTGCAGGCGGAGGGCTTCGCCGTCGACCTGGCGCACGACGGCCACGAGGGCCTGCACCTGGCCCGCGTCGGCGACTACGACGTGGTCGTGCTCGACATCATGCTGCCCGGCATGTCCGGCTACAACGTGTGCAAGCAGCTGCGCGCGGAGGAGAACTGGGTGCCGATCCTCATGCTGTCGGCCAAGGACGGCGAGTACGACATGGCCGACGGGCTCGACCTCGGCGCCGACGACTACCTCACCAAGCCGTTCTCGTACGTCGTGCTGGTGGCCCGTCTCCGGGCGCTGCTGCGCCGGGGCGGCGGCCGCAGGCCCGCCGTGCTGCGCGCGGGCGACCTGTCGCTCGACCCCGCGGCCCGGCACGTCGCGCGGGGCGAGGAGCCGGTCGAGCTGACGCCCAGGGAGTTCGCGCTGCTGGAGTATCTGATGCGCCGGCCGGGCGAGGTGGTGTCGAAGCCGGAGATCCTGGAGCACGTGTGGGACACCTACGACACCGATCCGAACGTGGTCGAGGTGTACGTCGGGTATCTCCGCAGGAAGATCGACACGCCCTTCGGGCGCGCCGCCCTGCAGACCGTGCGCGGAGCCGGATACCGGCTCGCGAGCGACGGCGGCTGAGCCGTGCGCCCGCCCGATCCCCCCGTTCTCGCGCGCCCCGTGACGTGGTGGCGGCGGCAGAGCCTGCGGTTCCGGGTGACCGCCGCCGCGACCGCCGTGCTGGCGCTCGCCCTCGCCGTGTCGGCGTACGTGTTCGTCGCGGTGCTCGGCGAGGCGCTCGTCCGCCGCATCGACGACCAGGTCTACCAGCGGGGCCGTGAGATCGTCGCGCTGTCGGACGCGGACCGGCTGTCCGATCCCGTCGTCTCGGCGGACAACACGATCGTCCAGGTGCTCGACCGGGACGGGCGCATCGTCGACGCCACCCCCAACACCGACCGCCTGGTCCCCCTGCTGCCGGCGGAGGCGCGGGAGGCCGCCGTGCGCACCGGCGAGCCCCTCTTCCTGGACGGCAGGCCGTACGCGCTGCCGGGGCCGCTGCGGGTGCGGGCGCTCAGCGCGGATCGCGGCGTGACGGTGATCGTGGCGCGGTCGTTCGCCGAGGTGGAGAGCAGCCTGGTGACCACCGGGCACGTGCTTGCCGTCGGCGTGCCGCTCCTGCTCGCGCTGCTGGCGGCGGTCTCGTGGCTGGTCGTCGGGCGCACGCTGCGGCCCATCGCGCTGCTGCGGCGGGGCGCGGCCGAGGTGGGCGCGACGGCGCGGTCGCGGCGGCTGCCGGTGCCCGAGGCCCGCGACGAGGTCCACGCGCTCGCGACCACGCTCAACGACATGCTCGGGCGGCTGGAGGAGGCCGACGCGCGCCAGCGGGCGCTGGTCTCCGACGCCGCGCACGAGTTGCGCAGCCCGCTCGCGAGCATCCGGCTCCAGCTGGAGGTCGCACTCAGCCACCCGGAGGGGCAGGACTGGAAGGAGACGGCGGAAGGGGTGCTGGAGGACACCCTCCGGCTGTCCCGGCTCGCCGAGGACCTGCTCGCGCTCGCCCGGCTCGACGAGGGCCGCCTGGGCCGGCGGGAGCCGGTCGACCTGGCCGAGCTCGCCCGCCGTACGGCCGAGCGGCACGGCCTCGACCTCGACCTCGCGCCCGGGCCGTCTCCCGTCGTGCTCGGCGACGCCCTGGACCTGCGGCGGGTGCTCGCCAACCTGGTCGGCAACGCCCTGCGGCACGCGGCGTCGGCGGTCCGGATCGGCGTACGCGCCGACGGGGCGGTCGCGGAGCTGACCGTCGCCGACGACGGGCCGGGCATCCCGCCGGAGGACCGCGAGCGGGTCTTCGACCGGTTCACCCGGCTCGACGACGCGCGCAGCCGCGACGACGGCGGCGCCGGGCTCGGTCTCGCGATCGTGCGCACCACGGTCGAGGCCCACGGCGGTACGGTCCATCTGGAGGACGCCTCCCCCGGACTGCGCGCCGTCGTCCGGATCCCCCTGGCACGTTGAGGAGTTCCATGCTTCCCGACCACGGCAGGCCCGTCGCCGAACTGCTCGCCGAGCTCACCGCCCTGAAGGCGGCCGACCTGCCGGTCCGCGGCGGCAAGGTGACGGCCTACGTCTACGACACCGGCCTGCCGGAGGTGCACGAGGCCGCGCACCGGGCGTACGCGGAGATGCTCGAGGTCAACATGCTCGACCCGACGGCCTTCCCCAGCATGGTCGCGCTGGAGCGTCAGGTCGTCGGGGCGGTCGCCGAGCTGCTCGGACGTCCCGGCGCGCCGGGGATCTTCACCAGCGGCGGCACCGAGTCGATCATGCTGGCGGTGAAGGCGGCCCGCGACGCCCGCCCCGGCGCCACCCGGGTCGTGCTGCCGGTCACCGCGCACCCGGCGTTCCACAAGGCCGCGCACTACCTCGGCATGGAGATCGTGCCGGTCCCGGTGGACCCGGCCGGCTACCGCGCCTCGGTCCCGGCGTTCGAGGACGCGCTGGACGAACGGACCGCGCTGGCCGTGGTCTCGGCGCCGTCCTATCCGCAGGGCGTCGTCGACCCGGTCGAGGAGGTCGCCGCGCTCGCCGCCTCGCGCGGCGTGCCGTGCCACGTGGACGCCTGCGTCGGCGGCTGGCTGCTGCCGTGGCTGCGCGAGGCCGGGGCCGCGATCCCGCCCTTCGACCTGAGCGTGCCCGGCGTCACCTCGATCTCCTGCGACCTGCACAAGTTCGGGTACGCGCCGAAGGGGGCATCGGTGCTGCTGTTCCGCGACGCGGAGCTGCGCCGCCGGGCCTACTTCGCCTCGGCGGCCTGGCCCGGCTACACGATCATCAACGCGACCGTGCAGAGCTCGCGCTCGGCCGGGCCGCTCGGCGGCGCCTGGGCGACCCTGCAGGCCCTCGGCCGGGAGGGCTACCTGGAGCTCGGCCGCAGGACGCTGGAGGCGACCCGGCGGCTGGCCGACGGCGTCGGGAAGATCCCCGGCCTGCGGGTGCTCGGTGAGCCGGAGGCCGCGCTGGTCGCCGTCGCCGGCTCCGCCGAGGTGGACGTCTTCGTGCTCGCCGACGAGGCGCGCCGGCTCGGCTGGTTCCTCCAGCCGCAGCTGTCGTACGCCGGGATCCCGGCCAACATCCACGTGACGGTCACCGGCGTGACGCTGGCCGGGGTGGACGCGATGCTGGAGGTGATCGCGGAGGCGGCCGAGGCCGCCCGGAAGCGAGGGCCGGCCGAGGTGCCGCAGGGCCTGCCCGAGCTGATCGCGTCCATCGACCTCGACGCGCTGGACGACGCCACGTTCGCCGAGCTCGCCGCGTCGGTGGGCATCGACCTCATCGCCACCGGGCAGCCCGGGATGGCCGTCGTGAACGCCGTGCTCGACGCGCTGCCGGCCGCGGCCCGCGAGGCGGTCCTCGTCCGGTTCCTGTCGGTCCTGTACTCCTGAGCCGCCTCTCGCGGAGGAGGCCCTCGGCCCCGGTGAGCGCCCCCCGGTTCTCCCGGGGTGGGCACGGGCGTGCCGGTGATGCCAAACTTCGCCTTATGAGGGAGAACGAGCAGCGGTCGCTGGTTCCCAGCATGCGGCTGGACGATTTGCTGGCGGAGTTGCAGGCGCGTCTGGAGGCAGTGCTCGCCACGCGTGACCGGGTGCACGCGCTGCTGGAAGCGGTCGTGTCGATCGGCAGCGATCTGGACCTGGAGGTGGTGCTGCGGCGGATCGTGGCGACCGCCACCACGCTGGTGGATGCGACCTACGGGGCGATGGGCGTGATCGGGGAGGAGAACACGCTCGTCCAGTTCGTGCCGGTGGGCTTGAGCGAGGAGGAGATCGCCAGGATCGAGCACTGGCCGCACGGGCTGGGCCTGCTCGGTCTGCTGATCAAGGAGCCGCAGACGCTGCGGTTGTCGCACATCGCCGAGCATCCCGAGTCCTATGGGTTCCCGCCGGGTCATCCGCCGATGGGGAGTTTCCTGGGTGTGCCGATCCGGGTGCGTGACGAGGTGTTCGGCAATCTGTATCTGACCGAGAAGCGCGGGGGCGGGGACTTCGACGAGGACGACGAGGCGATCGTGGTGGCGCTCGCCACGGCCGCGGGTGTGGCGATCGAGAACGCGCGGTTGTACGAGGACAGCCGGCGGCGGGAGACCTGGCTGCAGGCCTCGGCCGACATCACGACCCGGTTGTTGTCCGGTGGCGAGCCGCAGGAGGTCCTCACGCTGATCGCGCGGCGTGCCCGTGAGATGGCCGACGCCGACGCCGCGGCGATCCTGCTCCCGGGCAAGGGCGACGACACCCTGCACGTGGCACTGGAGGACGGCGCACCGGCCGACGACGGGCAGCAGGGCGTCCGTCTCGTCGGCGACGAGGTCGCGATCGAGGGGTCCCTGGCGGGCCGGGCGTTTCTCAGCGGCGAACCGCTGGCGCTGGACGATCTCGACCACAACCAGGTGCGTCTGGTCTGGGCCGACGACCCGCCGGTGGGCCCGGCCGGCGCCGTGCCGCTGGGTGCGCCGGGAGCCGTGCGCGGGGTGCTCGCCCTGGTCAAACGCTCGGGACGGATGCCGTTCAGCCAGTCCGAACTACGGACACTGCACGCCTTCGCCGGACAGGCCGCCGTCGCCCTGGAACTGGCCGAGACCCGCCGCGACGCCGAACGGCTCGGCCTGCTGGAAGACCGCGACCGCATCGCCAAGGACCTGCACGACGTCGTCATCCAACGCCTGTTCGCCGTGGCCATGACCCTGATGAGCGCGGTACGCCTGGTCGAACGCCCCGAAGCCTCCTCCCGCCTGCAGAACGCGATCGACGAGCTCGACACCACCATCCGCCAGATCCGCTCGACCATCTTCGCCCTGCAGACCCCGCGCGAGCACACCGCGCCCAGCCTCCGCGCCCAGATCGTCGACCTGGTCGAAGGCGCCCGCGGCCACCTGGGCTTCATGCCCGGCCTGAGCCTGGAGGGCCGCCTCGACAACGACGTGCCCCCCGAGGTCGCCGAACACCTGCTCGCCGTGCTCCGCGAGGCCCTGTCCAACCTCGTCCGCCACGCCAAAGCCCGCCGCGCCGACGTCACCGTCCACGCCGCCGACGGGCACCTGACGCTCCTGGTCCAGGACGACGGCGTCGGCATCCCATCCGAAGGCCGCCGCAGCGGCCTGCGCAACCTCGCCGACCGCGCCGAACGACTCGGCGGCGCCTTCGACGTCACCTCCCCCGAGGCCGGCGGCGCCCGCCTCGAATGGACCGTCCCGCTGCACGGATGAGACCCCTCCCCTACGCCGGCGGATCCTCGCCGGCGTAGGCGCCGTCCGGCGGCGGGTGGCGAAGGTCACCGCCGCCGCACGTCACTCGGCCCGCCACGCCATGCCTTCCGCCCGTGGCCACCGCCGCCGGGCGCGGCGAGGCTGAGGCCAGGGCCGCTCCCGGTCCGGTCCCGAAGTAGTCCGGGGTGAGGACCATGGCGGCCGAGCCGAACCCTCTGTCCGAGGACCCGGCGTTGTTCGACATGTACATGACCGCGCTGGACCGGGTGATGGCGCGGCCGGAGATCAGGAGCGCGCTGGCCGACCTCCGCCTGCCCGGAAGCGCGGTGCGGTCGAGGCTGCTGATCGGTGCGCACCGGGTGCTGAGCCTCGCGCCGGACGAGTACGCCGCGTACCGGGCCGAGCTGTCCAGACGTACGCACGTCGGCCGTGAGGAGCTGCCGGGTCCGGATCCGCCCCACGAGCAGGTCGTGCTGCGGTACCTGAGCCGCGGAATCGCCGGGGCGGGGACAGTCATTATCGCGTTCGGCGCCCTCGCCCGGTGGTGGGACTGGTCGTGGATCGCACTCTGGGCAGGAGGCTCGGCGGTGACGGCGGCCGCCGCGGCGCACCTGCTGTCGAAGCCGCGCATCGGGCTCATCATCGGACACAAGATCCTGCTCCCGGGACTGATCCCCGACTGGTATTCGCCGCTCACGCTCGCGCGCGACCGTCTGATCGTCGCGGTGAGCCGCGTCGAGCTCCTCGCCCAGGTGCGGACGCTCCTCAACACGATGCGGGAGAACCGCTTCGACCACGCCTTCTCGGTGAGCAGCAGCCCCGGCCTGAGCGAGGTGTACGACAGCGCGTACAACGTGGACACCCACACCATCGACCAGGTCGACGCACTGATCAGGAGCGTCGCGGGGATCAGCCTCGGCATCGCCGGTCCCCGGGGGTCGGGCAAGTCGACGATCGTGCGGCGCTACTGCTCCCCCGGGTCGCCCCCGGCCGCTCCCGGCGAACCTCCGGGCGCGACGGGCGATGACCTGCGGTGCATGGTCTCCGCGCCCGTCGACTACGCGGCGCGCGACTTCGTGCTCCATCTGTTCGCGACGTTCTGCCGGGCCGTCGTCGCCCATTACGCCACTCCCCGGCACGCGGGCCGGGCGGCGTTCCGCAGGCGCGTACGCGGGCTCAGGCGCGTCCTGGCCGAGCGGGCCGGAACCGTCGTCAATCATGTACTCGTCCTGCTCCTCATGCTCGTTGCGGCAGAGCCGGTCTCGGCCTCCCTGGGAGTGCCGGCGGTATGGATCGTCACGCCGGCGGCGGCCCTCGGTCTGCTCGGACTCGCGCGCCGGACGAAGCGGTGGAGCGGCCTGCTCGTACGGCGGCGCGCGTCCCGGCGTGCCCGGGCGGGCATCGTGGCCGCGGCCCGGCGCAACCTGCTCAGGGTGCGGTTCCTGCAGTCGCGCACCCTCGGGTGGTCGAGTGGGGTCAAACTGGCCGCCGGGTTCGAGGGCCAGGTGACGGGAAGCGTCACCCACGCGGAACAGCCACTCAGCTATCCGGAGGTCGTGGAGCAGTTCCGATCCTTCGCCCACCGGGTCGCCACGTTCGCGCACGCGCGAGGGGAGAACGTGTTCGTCGGGGTGGACGAACTCGACAAGATCGGGTCCGCCGATCAGGCCGAGCGGTTCCTCAACGAGATCAAGGGCATCTTCGGCGTTCCGCACGTGTACTTCATGATCTCGGTGTCCGACGACGCCCTCATGGCCTTCGAGCGGCGGGGCATCCCGGCGAGGGACGCCTTCGACAGCTCCTTCGACGAGATCGCGCGCGTCGGGCTGCTCGACTACGCGGAGAGTCGCAGGCTCCTGTACCGCCGGGTGATCGGGCTGAGCGAGCCGTACGTCGCGTTGTGTCACGTGTTGTCGGGAGGGCTGGCCCGCGACCTGATCCGGTCGGCGCGCCAGTTGGTGCGCATCGGCGCCTCCATGATGGCGGGAGACGCCGGCGAGGAGCCGTCCGCGCTCGTCATGGAGGCCGACCGGTACGTGCTCGCGATGGAGGACGTCGCCGGGCGGGGGACCGCCCTCGCGCCACCCTCGCTCGGCGACCTGTGCTCCGCGCTGGTCCGGGACGAGCTGACCCGCAAGGCCCGGGCGATCGGCCATGCGCTCGGTGTCGCCTGCCCGAGCGGCGGCGGAGATCTCGAGGAGGTCCTCTACGACATCGGTCACGCGGGCGGCGCCGCCAAACCGCCGATGGAGATCATCGACGCCGTGCTGAAGGGGGAGCCGGGCGAATCCGCGGACGCGGCCCGCCTTCGCCTCGACTTCGCCGCCTACGCCTATTTCTGCTCCGCTCTGCACGACGTGTTCGGAGAGTCGCTCGGCCACGACCGCATGCGCGAATGCGCCGGCGGCGGGGAGTGTCCGGGCAGCTTCGACGCGCTCGCGAACGCGCGGCACGCGTTCGTGGTCGACCCACGGATCGCGTGGGCCAGGGTGACCGCCTGCAGACGGGCGTGGCACCTCGAGGTGCGGGAGATCCCTGGCTGACCACGGTGACAGAGTCGCGGATCATGAACCGGCTGCGCGCTCATGGCACGACCGCGCCCGCCGCAGGCGCGACCGCAGCCCGCAGGTGGTGCTGGCCGCGGACATTGCCAGTGCTGTATTCGAGGCCGGTCTGCCGCTGTACGACAGCGACCGCCAGAGCTCGCTCGGCGGTGTGTACCTCGGCCGCGCGTGGCAGGCAGACGGCTACACCGTGCTCTGGGCTCAGCACGACCGGCAAGCCCGCCTTGACGTGCGCGGCTATCAGGTGTTCGCCGACGTGCAAAACGTGATAGGGCCATCGGGGTGCGACTGATTCGAAGGGACGTGGTGTGCACCGCGCGCGGCCCCTACCGCCATCGTCCTTATCGATAGTTGATCAATTTACAGGGGAGCGAGCAGGATGGAGCGCCAGGTCGACGGGGTGATGCTGCGCGGGAAGGTAGTCTTCGCCGGAGACGATCTTCCCGCTCCGGACGCTCCTCGTGAGTACCTCACCGCCGAGGCCGCCGCGCTGATCTACGACGGCGTCGCGGAGAACACGCGCACCGCCTACCGGCGCGCCTGGACACAGTTCGAGTCCTGGTGCGAGCGGTACGGCTTCACCGCGCTGCCATGCGGGGAGCTGACCCTGGCCAACTACGTCGCGACCATGGTGATCGCGGGCCTGTCCCCGGCGACGATCGACCAGGCCATCGCATGCATTCTCAGCCGGCACGAGCTGGCGCACCAGCCGAAGCCGAACACCAAGGCCGCCCGGCACGCGCTGCGCGGCTACAAGCGGCGACTTCTCGAGGACGGCTGGCGGTAACGGAAGGCCCCGCCGATCCTGCCCGAGCAGCTGCACGCCATGGTCGCCGCGCTGCCGCGCACCATGGCCGGCATGCGCGACCAGTTCATCCTGGTGGTCGGCTGGTGGATGAGGCCCGCCGCTCCGAGCTCGTCGCGCTCAACGACGCCGACCTGCGCTTCGTCAAGGAAGGACTGGAGGTCTACGTCGCCAGCTCCAAGACCGACCAGGAGGCGCGCGGCACGGTGTGCCCGCTGCCGTACGGGCAGTGGGCCGACACCTGCCCGGTCCGCGTCACCCAGCAGTGGCTCGACGTCCTGTCCTCGCGCAGCGCACGGACGGCGGTCCTTCGCGGCGTCGACCGTAACGGCCACCTCCGTGACCGGCTCACCGCCCAGTCCATCGACCTGCGCGTCAAGGCAGCCGCCGCGGCCGCCAGCTTGGACAACCCGGGCAGCTACTCCGCCCACTCACTCCGCGCCGGCGGCGCCTCGGCCGCAGCTGCCGCCGGCCGTTCCATGCTGGCCATAGCCCGCCACGGCCGCTGGGTCGAGACCTCACCCGTCGTCCATGGGTACGTCCGGGCAGCGGACATGTGGCGCGACAACCCCATGCGCGGGCTCGGTGTATAACCGGCGACTATCACTTGCGGAAAGTACGCAGCCGTGACCTCGCACGCGCCAAGCAGGCATCGCCGAGGTGCACCTTGTCAGTAGCTGACAGCCCTCCCATGGAGCACATGCCCCGGCCCGCGCAGGCTGAATGAACATCGCGATGCCCGCCAGCTAACCGTGCCCGAGGCACATCACCAACCGGCCTACCTGGCCTACCTCATGAGGTATTGATTGTTCTCGTTACGCGAGCCGGACGTACGGCCAGGACGTTGCGGGATGATTAGCACTGGGGTACTTCAAACACCTCCCCTAGAGGGAGTCGACTATCCAGCCGAGACGCAAGACATGTGGTATGCGCGAATAGGTCCTGCGAAGCCTGCATGCCATCTCTCTTGACTGTTAGCCTCAGTTCCGCCTCGGGTCCCTTGATTTGCATAGGGTTGAAGCAGAAAGCGCACGTGTACAAGTCATCACCAGTCAAGTTTACACCACCGTACCTTTTTCTATCTGAGCGTCCACTTACCTGTCGGTGGAGTGCTGCGTGGTGATGTTCCGCCCAGTGGCAGGATTACGAATCAATATCTGATTTTCGCCGTTCGGCCGCCGCCATACGTAAACCTGGTTGCCGTTCTCGGCGGCAGCCGCTGGCCGTTACATGCTCGCCATCGCCCGCCACGGCCGCTGGGTCGAGACCTCACCCGTCGTCCACGGATACGTCCGGGCAGCTGACACGTGGCGCGACAACCCCATGCGCGGACTCGGTGTGTGACTTGCGACGACCACTTCCAGGAAGTGCGCTTCCATGAAGTAACAGGGTGACAGTGTGCGTGTGATCGCACCTGGGAAGTTCTGTACTGCAGCGCCATGGAGCAGCAACTCCTTGGTACGCACGCATTTCCGCCAGCCTGCATCTACCGCCGAAAAAGGGCGACCAGCCCCTCAACAAGTGGCCCGCCTTTCCCTCCTGAGGAGTGGTGCGTGCGCAGTCACATAGTCCGGTTTACTCGATTCCCGCTGCTCTTGCGCATGCCGCAGCGCCTGTAGCAAAAACGCTCTCTGCTGCGATACATAAGCATGAGCCAGACGGAGACCAGCGGGACGACTGGAAGAAATGCCCGCCTCCTGGCTCAGCCGCACCTCGTGGTTGCCACAGACCTCCGGGCGAGTTGCATCGTTTCCAGGAGACCGTTGTCACCGAAACGCACAAGAACGCCTGACCGTAGAACCTTCCACCAAAGCTCTCCCTTAGCGAAAGGCTCACAGCGCTCAACGTCGTAACCATCTGATCGCAGGTCTTGCAAGAAGCTGCTCCGGTCGGTCGTTTTTCTGATCATCTCTCCACCTAGCACTGTCGGCAGAACCAGGACTTCCCCACGCGGTTCTACTTGTATCAGCCAAAGCATACGGTTCGCCGAGAAACCGAGTTGTAGATCCTCGAAGGCATAGATTGCATCGTCTCCTCCCGTGCTGCCATCAGCAGGACCAAGGAGTGCGATAACCTCATCGAAGCGCATCCCGATTCCTATGGATCGCAGCTTTCCGGTCCTGGCGAAGGACATGACGACATCGGACACGTTGCATCCCGCGGGGTGGGCCTGTAACCGGGCAGGCTGATCGCACAGGGTGGTGCGGGTGCAGCCGGTCCATGCTCGCCATGATCAAGGTACTCCTCGGCCACGCCATATCGGCGTCAGCCCGCCCTCACTCCGACGAGAAAGCGAACCTGCTATTGACACGGACGGCCCGCTTCAAGGAACTGCCGATAAACGAGGTCGAGCAGCGCCGTGTATGCATGTTGCGAGCGGGCGACGGTTTGGTCGCCGCCCGATGCCATGCCACCGAGCCGATCAATTCGCTGCATCAGCTCTTGAAGCATCGTGAGGACATCAACCGGCGCCGGTTTGAAGATCCCGCGTTCCACATATCGAATCACCGTCGTCACGTACTCGTCGGCTTCCGCCAGATCGCTGTGGGCCCGAATAAGGTCCCTGCTCGAACCGCTCCGAGGGAACGGCAGGTTGCGCCACAGGATGTAGGCATCCATGAAGCTGAGGATCACGTCTTCCTTATTCCTAGTGGTCGTCGTCGTACCAGAAGGAAACGACTCGTCCGTCCGGGCCGATGATCCCACCCATGCCTCCGTTAGGATCCGAATATTTCACGCCCCACTTACCGTCGTCGAATTGCATCCTCTTTGCGTTGTACCCCTTCTTGCCGCCCGGCACGCCCCGGCCAAGCTGCACTGGGTCGCCCGCGATAACAAAGAGCGGCTGGAGCTGGCCTACACGGTGGCTGGAATCGACGGCTTGCATGTCGTTGCGGTCGGGTCCCCGGTCCACCAGCGCAGACAAGAGCGCGCCCGCGCCTACTGCCTTCACCAGCTTGTGCTCGAACTGCACGAGTTCGGAGTCGAGCAACTGTTCATGGAGGCCCGCCAGCCAACGCTCAACACCAGGGACGTCACCACTATGCAGCACGCCCGATACACACTGCCCAAGGGCACCCGCTTCCGCATAGATCATCTGGACCGCCGAAGCCACCTCATCGTGACCGCCGGCTGGGTCGCCGAACCCGAAACGTGGTCCGAGCAACCCATCAGCTGAACGCCGCACCATGCAGGAAGCCATGGCGCCCACTGCCGGTACTCCGCAACGAGACCCCGCGGCCACGTACTCATGCAGGCGTGCCCTAGCCGCACGGCCATGCAGGCCCGTACGGCCGAAAATCGTTTGCCTGGCATGACGGGGCTCAGAGAATGTGGTGTCCACGAGGCTCTGACGGACAACACCCCCGCGACTTCCAGATGTCACTGCGCCGACTCGCGCCGTGATGCCGCCTGCTCATGCCCTGTTTCAGCGAAGAGAGCGTCTTTGTCTCACCAAAACTCCCCGCAGGAGTTCCTGCCGCCGCCCACTATGGCCATGGGGTCGGCCACCGTCACCGTGTTCGCCTCCCCCACCAGCTGGATCGAATCCGATGCCGTCGCGCAGTGCAACCAGGTGGCCGCCCTCGACGGCATGATGCACGTCGCCGCCATGCCGGACCTGCACCCCGGCAAGGGCGCCCCAATCGGCGCCGCCATGGCCTCGACCATCTTGTACCCGTTCCTGGTGGGCTCCGACATCGGTTGCGGCATCGCCGTGTTCCCTGTCACGCTCAAGCGCGCCGTACCCGAGAAGCTCGCCGCCCGGTTCCCCGATCTCGATCGCGCGCTGGACCCTGAGCAGGATGCCGACGACCCGGCCTGGGCCGTTGTGAAGGGCGATATTCCCGCCGGTCACCTCGAGGGCCTCGGGACGGTCGGCCGGGGCAACCACTTCGTCGAGCTGGCGCGCATCGGGACCGTATACGAACCGGGCCACGCGAGCCGGCTCGGACTCGCCGTCGGCGACCTGGTCCTCATCGTCCACAGCGGCTCCCGAGGCCTGGGCGAACAGATCCTGCGGGCACACACTGAGCTCCACGGCGCGGGCCCTGCCCCTGATCCCGGCGCCTACCTGGCGATGCATGACGGCGCCGTACGCTGGGGATCACTCAACCGGCGGCTGCTGGCCGCCCGGGTCGCCCACGCGCTGGGGACCGAGCCCACCGAGCCGATCGTCGACCAGTGCCACAACCTGGTCGAGGTCCGCGACGGGCTCTACCTGCACCGCAAGGGGGCGGCGCCGGGCGACGGCCGCGACGTGCTCATCGCCGGAACGCGAGGCACCCCTTCCTACCTGGTGGCCGGCCACGCCGGGCCGGACGCCAACCATTCCGTGGCGCACGGCGCTGGCCGCAAGATGTCCCGTGCGGACGCCCTGCGCCGGGGCCGGGCCAAGCACACGGTCGAAGAGCTGCGCCGCACACCGATGGGGTCGCTGGTGGTGTGCGGCGACCGCCAACTCCTCTTCGAGGAGGCACCAACGGCCTACAAGCGCATCGAGCAAGTCATCGCCGACCTCGTCGACCATGACCTGGCCACGCCCGTGGCCACCACCATCCCTCTGGTCACCTACAAGACGCCCGACCTCGGCTCCACACCCCAGAAGGACCACCGGGACCACCGCCGCAAGCGAGGCCGGCCGTGAGCGTCCACCTGCTCCTGTCAGCCGGACGCGGGCCGCAGGAGTGCGCCTGGGCGCTGGCCCAGCTACTGCACCGCCTGGAAGGCGACGCCACCCGGCACAACCTGGAGACCCATCGGGCCCAAACTGTCCCCGGTGACCGGGCCGGCACCTACCGATCGGTCCTCATCCAGATCTCAGGAGACGGCGTCGAGGCATTCGCCGCCTCATGGACCGGAACCCTGTGCTGGCAGGCCCCCAGCCCATACCGGGCCAACACCGGACGGAAAAACTGGTACGTCATCGCCCAACCGTGCCAGGTCGACACCCCACGCACCACCTTCGCCGAAGCAGACGTCGACATCGTCGCCTGCCGCACCGGCGGCCCCGGCGGTCAACATCGCAACAAAGCCAGCACCGCGGTACGGGCCACCCACCGGCCCACCGGTATCGTCGTCGTGGTCGACACCGAGCGGCAGTTCAGCCTCAACCGCCGCATTGCCATACGGCTGCTGCGACAGGCCATCGAGCACGGCGACGAGGCGGCAGAGCGCGCCGCCACCACCGACCGCTGGCGCATCCATGATGACCTCGTACGCGGCAACCCCACCCGCATCGAACGTCCGGAACCGTCGAAGCAGGACCTGGCCCCGCAGAAGCAGACGCGCCGACGACGGCGGCAGTCCACTGGACCGCGCCCACCGACCGGGTGCCCGCCCGCCAGCGAGGGCGGGTTGGCCGAGGGCGGCAGCGCGGGCAGGTCGAGCACCGAGACCCGGATCTGAAGACGTCGACGCCGGTCGCTTCGGTCAGCAACCGGTGGCCGGCGAGTTCCATACCGCGGTCCCAGGTGAGAGTGCTGAGCAGGCGAGCATCCATCCGTGAGAACGCCTGCTGCAGGGCGGGGATGACCGTCGTGGTGTGACGGCTGGGTAGCGCGACCATGGTCAGGTAGCGTGACTTGCGGTCGACCAGCGTCGCGACCTGGCTGTTCTTGGCTCCCACGATGAGATCGCCTTCGAGGTGCCCGAGCTCGGTTCGGGCGTTGGCTGCGACAGGCCGTTCCTCGATCGGCCGCGCCCCGATGATCTGGGAACGCCACTGGCCCTTGACCGTGTTCTTCTTGTTCTTACGGATGGGACGGCGCGTGCGCAGCTTGGTGCACAGCTCACGCGGGATCACTTTCCAGCGGGTCGTGTAGATCGCGCGGTAGATACTTTCGTGGCTGATCCGCATGAGCGGGTTGCCGGCGTGCATCAGCCGCAGATGCCCCACGATCTGCTCCGGGGACCACTCGTTGTCGAGCAGTTCGATCACCAGCTGGCGCAGCACCGGGTTGTCCTGCAGGGCGGACGGTTTTGGGCGACGTGCCTGCTCTTGAGCGCGTTGCTCGGCGGCGACCGCACGGTACTTCACTCGGCCGCCGTTGCGGGCGACCTCCCGGCTCACCGTGGATGCCGGGCGGCCGATCGACACGGCGATCGAACGTAGCGAGGCTCCAGCCTCGAGGCCGCGAGAGATCGATTCCCGGTCCTCGGCGCTCAAATGGTCGGCCCGGCGCACCCGCTCGGCCGGCGCGATGCCGCCATGGTGCTTCAGCACCGTGAAAACCGACCCCGGGGGCTTGCCCAGTGCCCGGGAGATCACGCTGATGGAGTCACCGGCGCGCCACCGCCGCCACAAGTCTTCTTTCATCGCGTCCGACATTCCCGGCCGACCCATCCGAGCCACGATCCACCCATCCACTAGCAGCGTTGCGTTGATCGTCTGAATCTAAGGATGCCGCCTTGAGGATCTCATTGGCCCGGCGCAGCCCGCGGACCTCCCGTTCCAGTTCCGCGATCCTCCTAGCCTCGTCGGTGGTAGTCCCCGGCCGCCGGCCGCCGTCGACCTCGGCCTAGCGCACCCAGCTGCGCAGGGACTCCGACCCGATGCCGCAGTGCGAACCTGCGCGGCACGGACCTGAGCGGCACGAACCTGGGGCAGGTACGGGGGATGACCGAGAAGGAAATCCGGGCCGTGGCCATTGTCGATGCTGGAGCGCGGTTTTGACGGTGCCCTGGACAAGGTGGCCGCGTGAGTGCCCTTGAGAGCAGCAGGAAGACGCTCAGCCCGCCCAGTGGCGTGCTGACCCCGAGCGGGTGCATCGGCCCGAGTGTGCTCGACGTGAAGGGCGGTTCGACGGCGAACGGGGCGACGGTTCAGCTGTGCGCGCTGAAACAAGAACGCCCAGCAGTACTGGCGGCGGGTCCGCGGACGAGGTCACGCGTCTGGGCGGCGGACGCGGGGAACGGCCTGGCCGCGGCGGGCGGCCTCGGCCTCCAGGCGCTTCCTGAGCAGCCTGCCCTGGCCGAGGAACGAGCGCATCCGCTCGCGGCGGTTCCCCGACAGGCTCCAGTCGTCCAGGGCCCGCTCGACCCGCACGCTCAGCCGGTCGCCCTCTCCGGTCGCGGTCCCGACGAGCACCACGTTCTCCTGCCACTCCATGGCCGGGCCGTGCCGGTGGAAGGTCAGGCACACCGGCCCTTCGGCCGCTTGGACGCCCGCGGGAAGCCGCAGGTCGAAGCCGGTCTCGGTACGTACGGCCGAGCGGGTGCGCACCGCAAGCGGCATGTCGTCGGCCACCATGGTCACGACGGGCTCGCCCAGGCGGGCCGCGCGGCCTGCGAAGGGCCGCCAGTCCGCGGGCGGGGCCGATCGGCTCGGCAGCCAGGGGCCCGTCGGGGCGGGGTCGGAGGCGGGAACCGCGACGTCTCCGGGGGCCGTCCAGACCTCGGGCGTCCTGGACAGGTCGCCCTCGGGCCACCAGACCATCCTCTCGGGGGTGACCTCCACCCAGATGCGAGCGAAATACCACCCCAGCCGCTTCACCAGGAACCACGGCATCCCGGCGAACCCGGCGCCGGTCTTGGCGAGCGACTCGCGGACGTACCGGTCGGTGTTGGCCTGCAGATCCGCGTCGCGTACGGTCGCCCGGCCCTGCACGAGGACGACGGGCGGCCGGCTGAGCCCGCTGCCCGTGTCCTCCGCGCCGGCACCGGAGTAGAGCAGCGCGACGCGCGGATCGTGCCGGGCGCGCTCGGCCTTGCCGGGGTAGGTGAGCCCAGTGCTCACGTCGAGCGTGCCGGCCGCGCCGGCGTACGGCGTGACGGGCCAGGTGACGGGCCGGCCTTCGCGGGTGAGTGAGGCGTATTCGCAGACCATGGCGCGGACGAGAATCTCAGCCACCTCGTGCGGCCACGTGGTCGGTGTGGATGCGGTCATTACGACTCCAGGACAGCGTTCGCGGGGATGGTGACGCCGTACAGGCGGGTGAAGCGCCGCCGGTAGGCCGGCCACCAGAACAGGCGGAACATGAGCCGGGCCACGACCGGCAGGTCGGCGTACGACGTCGCGAGCAGATCGGCGTCCGCACTCGAGGCGAGCCAGCCGAAGATGACGGCGACACGGCGGCGGCCGAAGTCGTCCATCGCCCGGCGTTTGTCGGCCTCGACGTCGTCGAGGGTGAGGTGGCGGAGCATGAGCGGCACGGCGGTCCGCTCCTCGTGGTCGAGGTGCTCGTTGACGAGCTCGTGCAGCCGCCGCAGGGTGGGCGCGCGCTCGGCCAGGGGCACCCCGCGATCGGAGGCGGCCGCGATGAGCGGGTCGAGCACGGAGTGCTCCGACTCCAGCTCGGCCAGCACGTCCGCCGCCTCCGGGGCACGGCCGGCGAGCGTGGGCCACAGGCTGGCATCCTCGTGCGAGTGATGGGCGTGCAGCATGTCCAGCACGAGCGCGAGCTGCTCCTCCAGCAGTTCCTCGTGCGCGTCGTCACGCGGGTTCGCGCACGCCTCGGCCAGGCGGCCGAACTCGGCGCGGAAACCGGCGTGCATCATCAGGAAGCCGGTCAGGTGTTCTGGTGTGATCATCAGTCTGTTTCCTCACGTGTCGGAAACAGACTGCGCGCCCCGCCCCTACGCGCACTTGTCGAGGGCTTGCCGGGCCCTTGTCAGCCAGTAGCCGCCGCCCGCCCGCTCCAGCAGGCGCACCGCCTCCCGCAGGTGGGCCCGCGCCCCCTCGCGGTCCCCGAGCGCCAGCAGCGCCTCGCCCATGTGGCCGTCGTACGCGCCGTCGATCGTGGTGCAGGTGCCGCTCACATGCAGCAGCCCGGCGAAGGGACGGAACGCGTCGTAGACCTCCCGCACGATGTCCGTCTCGCCGAGCCGGATCGCCGCGTGCAAGCGGCACATGGCGGCCATCGCCCAGTGGTAGTCGCGCGGCGGCAGCGGGGTCTCCCGCAGGAGCCGCCGGGCGCGCCCGTGATCGCCCCGGTCCGCCAGCGCGTACGCCAGGACGTAGGCGAGGCCGGCCATGCCCGTCCGCTGGAACATCTCCTCGATCCATTCCGCCTCCTCGCCGAAGCGGTCCTCCTGGATGAGCGTCTCGGCCCGCACGGCGAGCATGCCCACCTCGAAGTACGCGAGGTCGGAGAAGGACAGCGTCGCCCTGACGGGCTCGAAGTGGCGAGTCGGGTCCGGCACACCCTGGAACAGGTCGAGACCCACGTGTGCGATCGCCGCCTGCAGCGCCAGCGTGGGGTTGTGCAGGTCGCGCAGCAGCGCGTCGGTCTCCGCCAGCAGCGCGCGGGCCTGCGGCACCCTGCCGTGCTCGACGTGATGGGCGACGAGGTGGAGCTGTGCGATCGCCCTCAGCTGGGACGACAGGTCCGGCTCTGCCAGCAGGCGCCGCGCGGTCGCGGCGAGCTGCTCGACGAAGTCCTGTCCCTGCATGGCGAGCAGCCGCAGGTGGAGCACGCGCCGCAGCAGGGCGGGGTCGCCCAGGCGCTCGGCCGCCGCCACGGCCCGCGACGAGACCGCGTCGACCTCGTCCTCGCGGCCGGTCTGGGCGTGCACGACGGCCCGGACGGCCTGCGCCGTCGCCCACGCGGACGTGTCCGGGGACAGCTCGCGCACGGCCCGGTCCATCGCCTCCCGCAGGGCGGCCACGTCGAGGCCGTAGCGGAACGGCACCCAGACGCCGTGTCCCATCGCGATGTCGGCGGCCCTGACGGCCTTGTCCAGGTCGGCGCCGGCCAGGGCGAGCGCCTGCTCGACCGCCTCGTAGCCCTCGTCGAACCGCCCGGCGGTGTAGCGGCTCTCGGCCAGCCCGACGGCGAGCTCGAACCGCTCGGCCGGGCCGGCCCCGGCCGGCCCGGCCGCCGCCAGCGCCTCCTGCCACGAGATGGCCGCGTCGTCGGGCGCGTGCCGCCGCAGGGCCACCCGCGCGGCGCGGGCGGAGTAGTCCATCGCCATGCGGGCGGGCTCCGCGCCCAGCTCCGCCGCCGCGAGCCAGTGCCGCGCGATGACCGCCGCGCGGTCGTCCCTGTCTCCGTGGACGCGGGTGAGGACGCCCGCGACCTGCTCGTGCACGCGCGCCCGCCACAGCCGCGACCTGCGCGACAGCAGCGCATCGGTCACCAGGGCGTGCGCGAACTCGTACCCGCCCAGCCGGTACGACGACTCCCGGATCAGCCCCGCGCCGAGGGCCGCGTCGAGCGGCGGCAGCAGGTCGCCGACCGTGCCTCCGGCGACCTGGGCCAGGACGCCCGCCTCGAACTCGTCGCCCATCACGGCGGCGAGCTCCAGCACACGGGCCGCCTCCTCCCCCAGGCCCGCCACCCGGTGCAGCACGACGTCCAGCACGCCCTGCGGCAGTTCCTCGCCCGCCCGGGCCAGCTCCGCCAGGAAGAACGGGTTCCCGGCGGTGCGCCCGCGCAGTTCCTCGGCCTTGCGGCTGCCCGGGTCGCGGCCGGACAACTCCCGGACGAGCGCGCGGACCTCCTCGGCGGCGAGCCCGTCGAGCCCGAGCCTGCGCGCGCCGAACCGCGACAGCGCCGACAGCGTGCCGGTGAGCGCCGACGCCTCGTGCCGCCGGAAGGTCGCCACCAGCAGCAGGCCCGGCCGGGCGGTGGACACCACGTGGACCAGCAGCCGCAGCGTCGCGTCGTCGGCCGCGTGGATGTCCTCCAGCACGACGATCACCGGGCCGGCGCCGGCCAGGAACGTGCCGACCGCCTCGAAGAACCGCAGCCGCGCCCCCTGCGCGTCGGACGCCGGGATCGCCTCCAGGCCGCCCGACAGGAACGTGCTCACCTCGCCGGGCAGGGCGACCTCCGGGGCCGCGGCGGCGAGGTCGCGCAGGACCCGCTCCCAGGGCCACAGGGCGGGCGCGGTCTCGTGGTCGGGACTCGACCCCCAGCCGACCGGCACGTCGGCGGTCGCGCGGAACCGCTTCAGCAGGCTCGTCTTGCCGACGCCCGGTTCACCGTCCACCAGTACGACCTGCCCGGCGGCGGACGACGCCTTCAGCGCCTCGTACAGGAACTCCAGCGCGCTCTGCCTGCCGACGAAGACCGGCTGTTCCGCCGCGGGCTCGGGAGCCCTGCGTGCCGTCGTCTCTTTCGGCGTCCACTGTTCCTGCGTCCGCTGTTCCGGCGTCCGTGCCGCAGGCCGCCGCGGGGGTGACGGCGTGGCAGGACGCTCCGGCGGGAGCAGCGCGGCGTCCTGGCGCAGCACCGCGCCTTCGAGCTCCCGCAGCCGCGGCCCGGGGTCGATGCCCAGTTCCCCGGCGAGCACCTCCCGCACCCTCCGCAGGCAGCCGAGGGCCGCCGCCTGCCGGCCCGCCCGGTAGTGGGCCAGCACCAGCAGTTCCCAGGCACGCTCCCGCAGGGGGTGTTCGCGGACGAAGGAGTCCAGCCGCGCGACCACGTCCGTGTGGCGGCCCAGCTCCAGCAGGGCCGCGGCCAGCCCCTCCACCGCGTCCAGCCGCACCTGTTCCAGACGGGCGATCTCCGGCTGCGCCCACTCCTCGGACCGCACGTCCGCGTACGGGTCGCCCCGCCACAGGCCGAGCGCCTCGGCGAGGGCGTTCGCCGCCACCTCGTGCCGTCCCCCGGCCAGATGGCCGGTCCCGGCCGACGCGAGCGTCTCGAAGTCCCTCGTGTCGAGGTCGAGCCCGCCGGTCATCAGGCCGTACCCGTCGGCGGCGCTGACCAGGACGGCCGCGGTCGCGCCCGGCCGCCGGTCGGGCTCCAGCCGGCGGCGCAGGTTGGAGACGTAGACCTGCAGGCTCCCCTGGGCGCTGGCCGGCGGGTTGCCTGACCACAGCCGGTCGGCCAGGAGGTCCACGGGGAGCACGCGGTCGGCGTGCATCGCGAGGAGGGCCAGGAGAGCTCGCTGCTTCGGCGGTCCGGCCGGTACGGCCTGCCCGGCCACGACGAGTTCCATGGGCCCGAGGACGTTCAGCCGCACGGGCCAATGCTACGGAGACGCATTCAACCGGTCCAGTTGTCACATTCCCGGAGCCGTCCCCGTTCCCGCACCGTGATCGGGACCCGTGCGAACCCTCTGACGCCGGCGACCTGAGCCCCCTCTGATGGGATCTTCACGTCGCCGGTCACAGCTACCATTTGCCCTACAATGCGACGCCATCCCCCTTTGATCCTCGCCTGTCTCCTTGCGACGGCCTGCACCGCCGATCCCACCGCCCGGGCGACCCCCATGCCGGCCGCACCGTCGACCGAGACGCTCCGGTCGCCGGCGGCTGCCCCACCCTCGCCCTCATCCTCGGCGACGTCCGGACCCCGGCTGGTTTCCGTGCCCATGGGTGAGAGCGCCGCCCTCGAAAGCCCGATCTACGCGGCGCCGCGTACGAGCGCGCGCTGCGAGTTGCCGGCGATCAAGCCGGACCACTGGGGCTCGATGAAGAGGTACCTCGCTTCGACGTCGGCCTGCCTGGACCGCGTCTGGACGCGCGAGTTCGCCGCGGTGCGGGTCTTCTACTCCCCGCCCCGGCGCAGGTACATCCGGCACCGCACGCGCGATCCCCAGTGCGGGATGATGCCCGCCAAGGGCGCCGCCGGCACCTACTGCCCGCTCACCTCGACCTATTACATCCTCGTGCCCGGGGACACCATCGGACCGTGGGGGGCGGCGTGGGCGGCGCAGCTGATCGCCCACGAATACGGGCATCACGTGCAGTACATGACGAACATCCTCGACTACGCGGACTTCCGGTCCGAAGGCGCCGCCAAACGAGCGATCGACCTCGCCAGCCGGCGGCTCGAACTCCAGGCCGAGTGCTTGTCCGGAGTGGCGCTCAGGGCAGCGCGCGGCGAACTGCCACCGTTGACACAGTTCCAGGACCTCTACGCCGGCCGGCTCCCCGCACAGTGGGTGCGTGACCACGGCCGCCTGAGCACACAGCGGCACTGGTTCGAGCAGGGATGGCGCAGCGGCAGGCCCGCCGCGTGCGACACCTGGTCGGGACCGGAGCGCGAGGTCAACTGACCTCCGCCTCGGCGCCGTTTCGCGAGCCCGGCGCGCCGCCGAGGCGGGAGACCACCGCGAGAGCCGTACGGGCGCTCGCCGCGTCGTGCACGCGGAACACCCGGGCGCCCTGCAGCGCCGACACGGCGAGCGTGGCCAGCGTGCCGGCGTGGCGATCCTCCACGGGCAGGCCGCCCAGGGTCTCCCCGACGAAGTCCTTGTTGGAGACGGCCACCAGCACCGGCCACCCCGTGGCCGTCAGCTCGCCGAGCCGCCTGCTGACCTCCAGCGAGTGCCACGTGTTCTTGCCGAAGTCGTGAGCCGGGTCGACCAGGATCGCGTCGCGGCGGACCCCCGCCGCGACCGCGCGCTCCGCGAGGTCCGTCGTGTACGCGATCACGTCGGCCACCACGTCGGCGTACGCGATGCGGTGGGGCCGGGTGCGCGGCTCCACCCGCCCGGCGTGCGCGCACACCAGGCCGATGCCGTACGCCGCGGCGACCTCGGCGAGCTCGGGGTCCACGCCGCCCCAGGTGTCGTTGAGCAGGTCGGCCCCGGCCTCCGCGACGACCTTGGCGACCTCCGATCGCCAGGTGTCGACACTGATGATCACGCCGGGGTGCCGCTCACGCACTGCGGCGACGACCTCGGCCACGCGGCGTATCTCCTCGGCCGGGTCGACCTCCGTGCCGGGACCGGCCTTCACGCCGCCGATGTCCACGATGTCCGCCCCTTCCTCGACGAGGCGGGAGGCGGCGTCCACCGCGGCGGAGAAGGCGTAGGTCGATCCCCTGTCGTAGAAGGAGTCGGGGGTCCGGTTGACCACGGCCATGACAGCGAAGTCGCCGGGACCGAAGGCACGGCCGCGCAGGCGCAGGACGGGCGAAGGGCCGGGCGCCTCTGCGGGCATCGGCGTAGTGGGCATCGCCCGCCAGCGTACTAGGTGCGCGTCGTCCGATCCGTGCCCGCGGGAAGCTCACGGCCGTGGAACGCTCCAAACCGCGGGCAGATGGTCATGCCGCGGAGCCGCCCTCGGCCAGGGCCACGAAGTCCTGCGCCATCGCGGGCAGCCGCCGCCGGGCGTGCACGACCGCGATGATCTTCCGGAGCGAGGGATCGAGCGATCGGACCACCAGGCCGGCCCTGGCCGCCTGCTCGGCCATGCTCCGGTACCACAGCAGCGAGGCCCGCCCCTCCCGTACGGCCCGCAGCCAGCCCCGGCGCTCGTCGGACTCGACGGCGGGGATCGGGCGGACGCCGTACGTGGCGAAGATCTGGTCGAACTCCCTGCGGCGCGGGCTGCCGGGGGCGGGCAGCACCAGCCGCATGCCGTTCAGCCGGGCCACGGGGACGGGGTCGGGCAGGTCGAGGCCGGGCGGGGAGATCAGCACGATCTCCTGGCGTTCGAGCGGGTGGCTCACCAGGTCCGTGGGCACCGGGAGATCGGTCAGCCCGAGATCGGCGCGCTGCTCGCGGACCGCGCTGACCACCCCCTCCCGGCCCTCGCACCGCACGATGTGCACCCGGATCCCGGGATGCTCGGCGGCGTAGGCGGGCAGCAGGCGCCCGGCGAGGCCGGGCTCCAGGCTCGGTGTGGACGCGATCCGCAGTTCGGCGCCGGAGGAGTTGCCCTGCGTCGCGAGGGCCTCGATCTCGGCCACCGCGTCGAGGGCCTCGCGGGCCAGCTTCACGACCCGGCGTCCCTGGGCCGTCACGACGACCCCGCGGCCCGAGCGCGCGAAAAGCGTCATTCCGAGTTCGCGTTCCAGGTCGCGAATCGCGCGGGACAGGGCGGGCTGCGCGATATAGAGCGATCTGGCGGCATCGGTCATGGTGCGGTGCTCCGCAGTGGCGACCACGTAACGGAGCTGCTGCAGATTCATGCGAAAAACGCTAGGGCAGACGAGCCCGGCGATTCCGGAACATCGCAGAGATCACGCCGCTCGATTACCCATCGTGCCCGACATCTGCTACATCCGTGATGGATGAGATTTCAGTATTCTTTTGCCCCAAATCCACAAAGGGGGCAATGTCGTGGCGCAGCAGTACCCTCCCCAGGAGCAGCCCGGGGGGAGTTCTCCCTATTCAGGGCCACCGTTTCCGCCGCCCGAGGCTGTGCCCGGCTCGCCGGAGGGACCGCACTCCCCCGGCCCGGCCCCGGGACCGTACGGCCCGCCCGCCTGGGGCGGTGCGGGCGGCGCGGGCGGCCCTGAGGGCGGCGGCCCGCAGCCCTCCGGGCCCGGAGCATGGAACGGGCCGTCCGGATGGCCTCCCTCTCCAGGAGAGCAGCCGCCCGTGCGGCCGGGTGGCCCCGGCCCCTACCCCGGCGCGGCTCCCTATCCGCAGCCCCCGCAGCAGCAGAGCGGTCCCCCTGCGCCCGGGACGCATCCTCAGGGACCGGCCGCGTACCAGAACGGCCCGTCCCACGGCGGTCCCCAAGTTCACGGTGGACAGGTCCACGGGGGGCAGGTTTACGGCGGGCAGGTTTACGGCGGGCAGGTTTACGGGGGGCAGCAGCCCTACCCGCAGGCCGCGCCGCCCCCCGGCCACGGCGCTCACCCGGCGGCCCCGGCGCAGGGCGGCGTCCATCCGCAGAACGGTCCTCAGCCGGGCGCGACGCCGTACCAGCCCGGAGCTCAGCACCCGGGCGGCGCGCAGCCGTACCCGCAGACCCCGGCGTGGCCGGGCGCGACGGGTGAGGGCCCGCACGCACAGGCACACGCCCAGTCCCCCGCCGCCTACGCGCCCCCGCCGTCCCCCGCCGCGCCAGCCGGTTCTCCGTACGACCCGGCGAACGGAGCCCCGGGTCATCCGGGCGGCCAGGCGTACGCGCCGGGCGGGCCCGCGTACCCGGCGAACGGCCGTTTCCAGGCTCCGCCGGGGAACCCGGGGGCCCCCGCCCCGCCGCAGCCCCCGCCGCCCCCGGGAACCCCGGCCTGGGGAACGCCACCCCAGCCAGCACCGCCCCAGCCGGCACCGCCCGCGCCGCAGGGCATGCCGTTCCCGCCGGCGCCGCCGCAGGGACCTCAGGCACCGCCGCAGGGGCCCGGATGGGCGCCACAGCAGGGGGCGCCGCAGGGGCCGCCCCAGGGGCCGGGATGGGCACCGCAGCCTCCGCCTCCCCCGCGCGGGCCGGCCGCGCCCTATCCTCCGCCCGCCTGGCGCCCGCCCCGCCGCAGGTCCGGCGCGGGGGCGGTCGTCGGCGCGCTGATAGGCGTGCTCGCGGTCGTGTTCGTGCTCGTCGTGGTGGTGAGCGCACTGGCGGGCCTGTCGGACCACGAGGAGACGGTCTCGCCCGTCGCGCTTCCGACCCTCACCCTCTCGCCGTTCCCGTCGCACAAGGACACCACGGACGCGGAACCGACCCACAAGCCCACGACGCAGCCCACGACACAACCCACGACGCGGCCGACCCCGGTGCTCAACCGCACGACGAAGAACAACAGCCTCTACCGGGCCGGGTCGCCGGCGAAGACGAACTGCCGGGCCGGGAACGCCAGCATCTACAACCACGCTCAGTTCAAGGCGCTGATCCTCAGGACCGGCACATGCATGGGCAAGGCGTGGGCGCCGGCGCTGCAGCGGGCCGGGATCGAGTGGAGCCCGCCGAAGTACATGATCGCGGCCCGCAAGGGCAGGGGCGCCTGCGGCGACTACCCCGCCCCCGGCAGCAACGTCCCGTACTACTGCCCGAGCAACAGCACGATCTACGCCTCCACCTCGGCGATGGCGAGGGAGTACGGCCCGCTCGGGTCGTGGAACGGGATCATCATCAGCATGATGGCGCACGAGTACGGCCACCACATCCAAAGCATCTCGGGCATCTCCGACTCCTGGTGGCGGCAGACGCTCGACTCCACCTCGCGCAGCGGCCGGCTGGCCCTGAGCCGCCGGCACGAACTGCAGGCGACGTGTTTCGGCGGCATGTTCATGCGGTCGGTCGCCGCCTCGTATCCGATCGACACCACCCGGCGCAACACGCTCCTGTGGGCGTACGGCCACCTGGGCGACCCGCCGGGAGGGCCGCGCGACCACGGGAACACGCGCAGCAACGCCGCGTGGTTCCGCCAGGGGTACACCCGCCCGATGACCTACCAGTGCAACACCTGGGTCGTCGGGTCCGCGTCCGTGTCGTGATCATCGGCTTGATGATCTACGTCTACCTTGTCCGGATATGGGAGTTAGAATCCCTAGCCACGGCTTCGGAGGAGAGAGCGGTGAACCATGCGAGGCGGGGGTCCCGCTGACGACACCGGGGGTCCCCGGGAGGGTCGGCGCCCAGGTCAGCCCGGCGGAGACACAGGTCAGCCCCGCGGAGACACAGGTCAGCCCCGCGGAGACACAGGTCAGCCCCGCGAAGACGCTGGTCAGCCCGGCGCGCATACGGGTCGGCCCGGTGGAGACGCGGCTCAGCCCCGCCCGGAAGCGAGCCGGCCCGGCGGCGGCACGGATCAGCGTGGCGGGGCCGGGAGCGACGGGGGACCCACGGGCTCGCCACGCGCGGCCTCCGCGCGCGGCGGGGCGGCGCGTTTCAGTCCCCCGCTGACCACCGCCTCCCTGATCGGCTGGACGGCGCTGTCGGCCGTCCTCCCCGGGGCGGCCCACCTGCGGGCGGGCAACCGCCGCACCGGGATCGCTCTGCTGGCGACGTTCGGCGTCGTACTGGTCGCCCTGGTGGTCCTGGTCCTGAACCTGAAGGACAACGCGGGCGTGGCGCTGCGCGGCAGCACGCTGACCGCCGTCATGGTCGGCGCGGCCGTGTGCGCGCTCGCCTGGTTCACGCTCGTGTTGCTGTCCTTCATCGCCCTGCGCCCGCAGCGCCTGCACCAGACCGGGCAGGTGGTGTCCGGCATCGTCGCGGGCGTGCTGTGCGTGGCGGTGATGGCGCCGTTCGCCTTCACCGCGAACACGATCAGGACGGCCAACCAGTTACTCGACGACGTCCTGGCTCCGGTGGACGACGGCTCGACTCCCGCCCCCGTACGCGCCGAGGACCCGTGGAACGGCCGCAAGCGGGTGAACTTCCTGCTGGTCGGCGGCGACGCCGCGGGCAACCGGGTCGGGGTGCGCACCGACTCGATGACCGTGGCCAGCGTGAACATCGCCACCGGCAACACGGTCCTGTTCAGCCTGCCGCGCAACCTCCAGTACGTCCGCTTCCCCCCGAGCAGCCCCCTGCGCAAGGTGTTCCCCAACGGCTTCAACGACGAGGGCCAGGGCCTGCTCAACTCCGTCTGGTACTACGCCGACAACAACCCCCAGGTCATGGGAGGCAAGAACCGGGGCGCGCAGGCGCTGAAGGACGCCATCGGCTACACCCTGGGCCTGCACATCGACTACTACGCGATGGTCGACATGTACGGCTTCGCGGCTCTGATCGACGCGGTCGGCGGGCTCAAGATCCGAGTCGAGCAGGACGTCAAGTGGGGCGGCAAGTTCGGCACCGCCGGCACCATCAAGGCCGGTTACCGCACGTTGAACGGCGAGGAGGTGCTCTGGTACGGCCGCTCGCGGGTCGACAGCGACGACTTCTCCCGCATGGGCCGCCAGCGCTGCGTCATCGGCGCGCTCGCCCAGCAGGTGACCCCGGCCACGGTGCTCGCGAACTTCAACAGGATCGCGGCGGCGGCCCGGCACATGTTCCGCACCGACATCCCCCGCGACCTGCTCGAGCATCTCGTCCCCCTCGGCATGAAGGTCAGGAACGCCAAGATCACCAGCCTCCAGTTCGTGCCGCCGCTCATCTACACCGGCAACCCGGACTGGGCCAAGATCAGGAAGCTGACCCTGGAGGCGATCCGCGAGTCGATGACCGACCGGGGCGCCGTCGCGGCCACCGCGTCGCCGATGACCTCCGCGGGATCGGCGTCGTCCGCGACGCCCTCCGGTTCGCCCTCGGGGTCCGTGTCGCCGTCCGTGTCGCCGTCCGCCTCGCCGAGCCCGTCGGCCTCGCGCACGCCGGTCCTCGCCGGGGCGAGCCCTCGCGCCACCCCCACTCCCAACGACAAGCCGGCCAAGAGCCTGTCGGAGCTGTGCGGCTTCTGAGCCGGAGCCGCTGAGGGGGCGTCACGCACGTTGACGTCCCTTCCGTCGCCTGCGCTCGGGATGGCGTGCCGGTCGAGGGCTCTTCGGGGCTACGGCCGAGGCCGGGCGAACGATCCGGGCTCGTCGGCCGGGGGCCGCAGGCCGAGCCACTGCTCGGCGTCCCAGGCCTGGAACCGCTCGACCTCGGTGAACCCCAGCTTCGCCGCGAGGCGCATCGAGCCGGCGTTGGCGCTTTGGGTGGTGAGCACCATCGGCTCGCCGGGAAGGGCGGCGTCAAACCAGTCGAGTGCCGCCGCGCACGCCTCGGCCGCGTACCCGTGCCCCCAGGCCTTCGGCAGGAACAGGTAACCGAGATCGGCTTTCCCCACGGCAGCCGGGCGACGGTGCCCGGTTGCTCTCCTGAGCAGGATCTGGCCGATCATCGCCCCGTCGAGCTCGACGACGAAACTCCCGGGCCATCGCTCGGGCACCTCGGGCATCTCACGCTCAAGCTCGTCACGCGGGCGGGGACCGCCGAGGTAGGTGTGCACCTCCGGCGAGGCGAGCAGCTCGATGAACGTTGTACGGTCCCGCGCCTCGGGCTCGCGGAGCACGAGCCGCTCGGTCCGGATCGGCTCAGGCGGCCACGCCACATTTCCTAGATCCGACATGCGCGCAAGCTAACCAACCCTGTAGGACGACGCTCAACGTGGGCATCGACGCGTGGCTCACCGGCCGGGCCATGAGCGGGCGGGGTTCGGATCGGCAGACGTCGGGTCCGGTCAGGTCCGCCGCCATGACGAGGCCGTGCCACGGGTCGGGCGGCGGGGACACCACATCCGCCATCGGCCCGATACACCCGGGATTCGGAGCCGGCCGGCGGGTCGCCCCGCCAGAGCTTCTGATCGGCGCGACACCGGAAGGTTTTCCGTGAAGGCGTGGACGCGGCCTCCCGGATGCAGCAAGGTGGTCACGTAAAGTATCCGCCCAGTCACCATCCGCCGAGTAACGGAGTGGACTCGTCGTGCGCGTACTCATCCAGTTGCGTCCGTCCCCCGACCTGGTCGCCGCGGTCGCCGACCCGTCGGTTTCGTCGATGGCGTCGGACGTGGCCGACGGCCTGCCCGGGGTCGTCCTCGACCAGTCGTACGCACCCGTGGCCGTGCCCCGCCCGATGCCCGCCTCCCCCGGCGGGGATCCGCTGTCGCTCAACCAGCCGCTGATCTTCTCCATGGCGCCCCAGGACGCCTCGGTCGTGGTCCGCGGGGAGATCGCCGACGACGAGGTCACCAGCAGGATCGCCCTCCTGCCGGCGACCCGCCGCGACGTGGTCGCGGTGTACGCCGACCCGGCGATCGAGACCACGCTCACCTGTGCGGGCGACCCGGCCGTCGGCGACTGGCACGACGTCGAACGGCTGCTGCGCGTGCCCGACCTGACGTCCGAGGGGCTGGACGGCTCCGGCGTCCCCCTCGCCGTCATCGACACGGGAATCAACGCGGCGTACGTCAAGGCGGCCCGCGGCCACGATGTGACGGTCGACCACGAGCGGAGCTGGAACCCCGCGAGCGTCTCCGGGACCCCGGGGGACTTCCCGGTCGACCACGGCACGATGTGCGCCTTCGACGCGCTCATCGCCGCGCCCAAGGCGTCGCTCGTGGACGTGCCCGTGCTGCTGTCGCGGCGGCAGGGCGGCTCGACGCTCGACGGCCTGCTGTCCGACGCGATCGCGGCGTACGCCCACCTGCGCGAGGTCCTCGACGCCCAGCCCGCCGAGTCGCGGGCACTGGTGGTGACCAACAGCTGGGGATCCTTCTCTCCGCGCTGGGACTTCCCGCCCGGCCACCCCGGCAACTACTCCGACAACCCCGCCCATCCGTTCAACCTGATCGTCGGCAGCCTGGCCGAGGCGGGGGCGGACATCCTGTTCGCCGCGGGCAACTGCGGGACGCAGTGCCGCGACAGCAGGTGCGCCTTCCCCGACCGGCCCATCGTCGGGGCCAACTCCCATCCCCGCGCGCTGTCGATCGGCGGGATCGACACCGCGGGGACGCGGGTGGGCTACTCCTCGCAGGGTCCCGGGCGGCTGACAGCGCGCAAGCCGGACGTCTGCGCCTACACGCACTTCGCCGGCTCCGGCGCGCTCGGCGACGGCGAGCCCGACTCGGGCACCTCGGCCGCCTGCCCCGTCGCGGCCGGGCTGGTCGCCGCCGTGCGCTCCCGCTGGCCCGCCACCGTGCTGCCGCCCGCCCAGCTCCGGACCCTGCTGCGCCGGACGGCCGATGATCGCAGTGCCGTAGGGTATGACCACGACTACGGGTACGGCGTGGTGGACGCCGCCGGCATCATCGCCGCGCTGCGCCGCCGCGCCGCGAAGGCGGCCTGAAAGCACAGCGCCGCCAAGGCGGCCTGAAGATCACAGCGCCGCGAGAGCGGCCTGAGGCGGCCGCGCCGCCCGGCGTCGAGACGTCCACCAAGGGGAGGCGGGGCCGGTGGCAGAGGTGCTCATCACCGTGCGGCTTCCCGCGCCCGCGACGCTGGAGGCCGCGATGCGGCGGCTCGACCTCGCCGAGGACGAGGTCGACACCGCGTACGGCCTGGTGCCGGTCGATCCGGACAGGGACCTGTACGTCCTGCGGGTGACGGAGGACGCCGGACGGCGCGTCGGCGACTCGGGGGGCGCCGGGGTGGCGGACGGCGGGCCCTACTCCGATCCGCCCATCGAGCCCTACGGCCCGCCACGATGACCGCTCCCGTCTGGGTGGTGTCCGGTCCGCCGGGCGCGGGCAAGTCGACCGTCTGCGATCTGCTGCTGGCCCGCCTGGATCCCGTGCCCGCCCTGCTCGACAAGGACACGATGTACGGCGGCTTCGTCGAGGCCACCCTCGCGGCGCACGGCAGGCCGCCCGGCGAGCGTGAGGGGCCGTGGTACGACGATCACGTCAAGCGGCACGAGTACGCCGGCATGACGGCGACGGCCAGGGAGATCCGCTCCCACGGCTGCCCGGTGATGCTCGGCGGGCCGTTCACCTCCCAGGTGCACGACGCGGCGCTCTGGCACGCGTGGGTGGAGGCGCTGGGCGGCCCCGAGGTGCGCCTGGTCTGGATCCGCTCCGACGGCCCCACGCTGCGTGAGCGGCTGGTCCGCCGGGGTCTTCCCAGGGACGGGCAGAAGCTGGACAGGTTCGCCGAATACCTGCGTGCCATCCGCGTGGACGAGCCGCCCGCCGTGCCGTACCACGAGATCGACAACCGCCTCGGCGCCCCGCCGCTCGCCGGCCAGATCGACCGGCTGCTGACGAGGACCTAGGCCCACTTCGCCGTCCTTCACGCGGGCCGGGAATTTCGCATCCCGGTCTCGGATCAGAGAGCGTTCTCCGGTGTGGCCCCACGATGGATTCTCGCGAGGGCGGCCGTCAGCCCGGTTCGTACCGTGTTCAGGAGTGCGGGCTGGGCCGTGCGCAGGAAGAAGTGGCCGCCGGGAAGCACCTGGTGCAGGAAGGTGGCCGATGTCTGCTCCTGCCAGGGAGAGACCCGCTCGGCGGGCACCTCCTGGTCCTCCGTGCCGGCGAAGGCGAAGATGGGGCACGTGAGCGGCGGCTCGGGCCGGTACGCGTACGTCTCGCAGACCGCGAAGTCCGCGCGGATGGCCGGCACGAGGAGTTCGAGCAGTTCGGGCTCGGCGATGACCTCCTCGGGCAGGCCGCCCATGGACCGCAGCCGTGCGATCACGACGTCTTCCGGCTGATCGTGGATCCCTGGCCGCTCCCGCCGGAGTTGGGGGGCGGCACCGCCGGAGGCGAACAGTACGCGCGGCCCGGCGGCGCCGCGCCGGCGCAGCTCGCGGGCCAGCTCGAACGCCACCAGCGCGCCCATGCTGTGCCCGAACAGGGCGTACGGCACGTCGAGTTCGCCGGCCAGCGCCGAGGCCAGCGCCTCGACGAGCGGTTCGAGGCGAGTGAAGGGCCGCTCGTGCCAGCGGGTCTGGCGGCCGGGCAGCTCGACGGGGCACACCTCGACGTCATCGGCGAAGGCGTTCTGCCAGCTCGCGTAGGACGAGGCGGCGCCGCCCGCGTACGGCAGGCAGAGCAGCCGGATGGCCGGGGCGGGACGGCGGGGCGCGGCGCCCACGATCCAGCCGTGGGCGCGCGTCGTCCGGGATGCGGTGTGGCTCACCTACGGGTCTCCGTGGTCCGGGATCCGTCGGCGAGCAGCGAGCGGGCTTCTTCGTCGGACATCTCCTCCAGCTCGGACAGCAGCCGGTCCTCGATGAACAGCGCGGTGTCCTCCAGCGTGGGGCTGTCGAACAGCACGCGGATCGGCAGCTCGACGTCGAGTGCCTGCCGCAGGTGGACGACCGCGCGCATGGCCATGAGCGAGTCGCCGCCGAGCAGGAAGAAGTTGTCGTGGACGCCCACCCGTTCGACGTCGAGCAGGTTCGACCACACCTCCGCGACGATCTGCTCCAGGGAGGTGCGGGGCGCCTGGTACGCCCGCGTCTCCTCCTCCAGCGCGTCGTCCGGCACCTCCAGCGCCTTCCGGTCGACTTTGCCGTTCGCGGTGAGCGGGAGCGCGTCGAGTTCGAGGTAGACGCCGGGCACCATGTACGCCGGAAGTTTCCCGCCGAGGAACTCGCGCACGTCCTCCGGCACCTTCCGCGCCGCCCCGGGCACGACGAACGCCACGAGCCGTTTGGCGCCGCGCGGCTCGCCCTGGGCCACGATCACCGCGGCCTGGATGTCCGGGTGCTGGATGAGAGCGGCCTCGATCTCGCCCAGCTCGATGCGGTAGCCCTGCACCTTGACCTGGAAGTCCTCACGGCCGAGGAATTCGATGTCGCCGCCGGGCAGGAGGCGGCCGAGGTCTCCCGTACGGTAGAGACGCTCGCCGGTCTCGGGGTGGACGGGGAAGCTCGCCTCGGTCTTGGCCTGGTCGCGCAGATAGCCGAGGGCGAGGCCCACGCCGCCGATGTAGAGCTGTCCTGGCACGCCCGTCGGCCTCGGGCGGAGGGCGTCGTCGAGGACGTGGAACGTCTGGTTCCGCATCGGGCGGCCGTACGGGATGCTCGTCCAGTCCTCGGGCACCTCGCCGATGGGGTGGAGGATGGACCAGATGGACGCCTCGGTCGCGCCACCGAGGCTGACGAGCTCGGGCGCGCCGAGCACCTGCCGGATGCGGCCGGGCAGCGTGACGGGGATCCAGTCGCCGCTCATGAGCACCAGCCGCAGCCCGCTGCCGGTGGCCGCGTGTACGCTCATGTGCTCGACGAGCAGCTCCATCAGCGCCGGCACGGAGTTCCAGATCGTGACGCCGGCCGTCTCCATCAGCTCCAGCCAGGCGGCCGGGTCGCGGTGCGCTTGCGCGTCCGGTATGACGACCGCGCCGCCGACCGCGAGCGGGCCGAAGATGTCGTAGACCGACAGGTCGAAGCTGAGCGATGACAGTGCCAGGACGCGATCGTCCTGGCCTACGGCGAAGCGTTCGTTCACGTCGGCGACGGTGTTGAGCGCGCCGCGGTGGTCGATCATCACGCCCTTGGGCAGGCCGGTGGAACCCGAGGTGAAGATGACGTACGCCAGATCGCCCGGCGTCGTGGCGACCTCGCGTCCTGCCCCCGCCGGCGGGTCCGGCGCCAGCTCGTCGACGCGGATCACCGTGCGCCCGTCGCCGAAGCGGTCCTCGCCGGCCACCCGCGCCTGGGTCAGCACGGTGCGGACCTGGCCGTGGTCGAGCAGGAACCGGATCCGCTCGTCGGGCAGTTCGGGGTCGACAGGCAGGTACGCGCCGCCCGCCGCGAGGATGCCGAGCACCGCGGCGCACTGCTCCCAGCCCTTCTCCATGACCACGGCGACCAGCTCGTTCGGCCGCGCGTCGAGGCGGGCGGCGATGCCGTGCGCGCGGGCCGCCAGCTCGCCGTAGTCCAGTGTGCGGGACGGTGTGATGACGGCGGGCCGGTCAGGCCTGCGCGCCGCCTCGGCGAAGAACGGCGTGTGAAGCAGCCCCCCGGGCACCGGGCCTGCGGTCCGGTTGTAGGCCTCCCATGCCGCCAGCTCCGCGGCCGGGACCAGTGACGGCATGGGACGGCTCCAGCGCGTCTCGTCCTCCGCCAGCCAGGCCAGCAGCTCCAGCGTTGCGGCGTGCATGGCGGGAACCAGGCCGTCGGGGAAGAGCTCGTCGACGGCGTCGATGTCCAGCGCGAGCGCGCCGTCGACCTCGTACACCTGCGCGTCGATCCAGACCTGCGGGGTCTGCGAGATGCTGTAGACCACCTCGCCGAGCTGCTCGCTGTCGCCGTGGGCGGCGAACAGGCTGGTGAACACCACGGGCATCGCCGCCGCGGCCTCGCCGCGCGTCCGCTTCATCTCTCTCAGGACGCGGACGCCGCTGAACAGGCGGTGGTCCAGATCGGCCGCCAGCCGATCCCGCACGGCCGCCGCGCGCGCCTCGAACGACCGCTCGGCGGCGTCGATCTCCAGAAGCGTCACCGAGGTGAAGTCACCGAGGATCGCCTCGACCTGCGGGTGCAGCGGGAGCCGGTTGGCCATGGGGAGGTTGAGCGTGAAGCGCCGGTTCTTCGACCATGTGGCGAGCACCTCGCTGTAGGCGGCCAGTAGCAACGCGGTGGGCGTGATGCCGCGCCGCGTGCCCCACGCCTTGACGCTCGTCCACATCTCGGCCGGCAGCTCGCCCGCCACGCGGACGAACCGGGGGGCGTCGATGTGGCGCGGATCGCGGGCGAGCGGCAGCTCGGGGGCGAGGGCCAGGTCCGGGATCCGCTCCCGCCAGTACGCCTCCGCGCGGGCGTACAGGCCCGTCGATTCCAGGCTCCGCTCGGCCAGCACGTAGTCGCGGAAGGACAGGTCGAGCTCCGGCAGCGGGAGGTCCGGGTGCAGGTACAGCTGGGTGAGCTCGCGCAGGATCAGGTTGGAGGCCCACGCGTCGGTGATGAGGCCGTCGATGCTGTAGTGCAGGCGGGTGCGGTCGTCCAGGACGGTCGCGCGCAGCTCGAACAGCGGCCAGCGGTCGGTGGCGAAGTTCTGGTGGGAAATGGCGGCACGGGTGCGGTCGAGCACCGCCTGCGCCTCCTCCGCCGGGCGTCCGCGGACATCCTCGGTGACGATGACATAGTCGGGGACGTCCGGCAGGATCCGCTGCTCGCCGTGCGGGAGCACGACGGCGCGGAGCATGCCGTGCCGCCTGATGAGCCTGCGGAGCGCCTGCTCCAGGCGCGACAGGTCCAGATCGGGGACGTCCAACTCCTCGTAGCCGTGCATGCCGACGTTGCCGATGTCGAAGACGCCGGTGCGGCCGATCCAGTACGCCTGCTGCACGTCGGTCAGCGGGAACGGCTCCGACGCGGACCCGGGATCGGGGACGACGGTCGGCAGCGTCTCGATCGGCGCGGACCCGGCCCTGGCCGCCCTGACGACGGCCGCCACGCCCCGGATCGTCGGGTCCTCGACGAAGGCCCGGAGGGGCACCTCGGCGCCGCAGACCGTACGGATCCGGGCGGCGAGCTGGGCGGCGAGCAGGGAATGGCCGCCCAGCTCGAAGAAACTGGCCGACGGCTCGATGCGCGGCACCCCGAGCAGGTCGGAGAAGACGGCGGCGACCTCACGCTCGACTTCGTCCACGGGCGCCGTCACGGCTTCTTCCCTGACCTCGGCGGTGTCGCCCTCCGCGGCGCCCCGCCTCTTGAAGCCGCGCAGAGTGATGCCGTCCAGGGACCGCGACGGGCGAGGGCGCGCGCCGCGCGGCGGGTCGACCCAGTAGCGCTCGCGCTCGAAGGGGTACGTCGGCAGGGCGGTGCGGCGCGGCGTCGTCCCGCCGTGCAGCGCCTCCCAGGCGATCGACGCGCCGTGCCGCCACAGGTCGCCTGCGGCGGCCATGACCTCCGCCTGCGCGTCGCCCCCCGCGCTGTTCATGCCATCCATGCCGGACGACGGCAGCGATGCCACCGCGGCCCCGCCGTCCCGCAGGACGGTGCGGGCCAGAGCGGTCAGGACGTGGCCGGGACCGACCTCCAGCAGCAGCGTGCCGGGGCAGCCGACCGTACGCAGGCCGTCATGGAAGCGCACCGTGGAGCGCAGCTGCCGCGCCCAGTACGCCGGGTCGGTGGCCTCGGTCTCGCTGATCCAGGCACCGGTCACGTTCGACACGAACGGGAGGCGCGGAGGGGCGAGCCGCACCCGCGCGGCCTCCGCCTCGAACGCGGTGGCCGCGCCGTCCATCATGGCCGAGTGGAAGGCGTGCGAGGTCTTGAGCCGCTTGGCGGGCACCTCCAGCCCGGCCAGGCGGGCCTCGAAGTCCGCGACGGCGTCGAGCGGGCCGGAGACGACGCACTGGCGCGGCCCGTTCACGGCGGCCACCGCCAGGCCGTCGCCGAGCAGCGGCGTGAGCTCGGTCTCGGGCAGCGGCACGGCCACCATGGCGCCGGGGAGGGCGTCCTGCATGAGCCGGCCACGCACGGTGACCAGCCGTGCGGCGTCCTCGAACGTCATCACTCCGGCCAGGCACGCGGCCACGAGTTCTCCGATGCTGTGCCCCAGCATGGCCGCGGGGCGGACGCCCCAGGAGATCCACAGTTGCGCGAGCGCGTACTCCACCGCGAACAGCGCGGGCTGGGCGTACTCGGTCCGGTGGATCGTCGCGCTCTGTCTCGCTTCAGCGGGATACAGCAGGTGGCGCAGGTCCCTGCCGAGGATCGGCAGGAGGAACTCTGCGGCGCGGTCCACGTGCGCGCGGAAGACCGGCTCGCGCTCGTACAGGGTGCGCCCCATGCCCGCGCGCTGGGATCCCTGACCGGAGAAGGTGAAGATCACCTCGCGATCCTGGGCGGTCTCGGAGGCGAGGTCGCGCGGCGACCGTTCCAGGGCGCCGGCGGCCTCCTGGAGGCTCCGGCACACGACGAAGCGCCGGTACGGGAGCCGCCGGCGGCCACGCTGCAGCGTGTAGGCGACCTCGTCCAGGCGCTCGCCGGGGTTCGCGCGCAGGTGCGCGGCGAGCGCCGACGCCGAGGCGGCGAGCGCTTCCGGCGTGGCGGCCGAGAGGGGCAGCACGTGCAGGTCACGGCCCGCGCCGGTGATGACGGGCGGACGTGGCGGCGCCTCCTCCAACACGACGTGCGCGTTGGTGCCGCCGATGCCGAACGAGCTGACGCCCGCGCGCAGCACCTCACCGCGCCACTCGGCCAGGGACGCGTTGACGTAGAAAGGGCTGCCCTCCAGGCCCAGCTGCGGGTGGGGCGTGGTGAAGTTGAGCGAAGGCGGGAGCTCGCGGGCCTTCAACGCGAGCACGGTCTTGATCAGGCCGACCACGCCGGCCGCCGTGTCGAGATGGCCGACGTTCGTCTTCACCGAGCCGATGGCGCATCGGTCCGCGTCCGCGAACACGCTCTTCAAAGCGGCCACCTCGATGGGGTCGCCGAGTGGCGTGCCGGTGCCGTGGGCCTCCACGTACGTGATGCTCGCCGGGTCCACCTCGGCCACGCCGAGCGCCTCGGCGATGACGTCGGCCTGGCCCTCGACGCTCGGGGCGGTGAAGCCGACCTTGCGGGCGCCGTCGTTGTTGATCGCGGACCCGCGAATCACCGCGTGGATCACGTCGCCGTCGGCGAGCGCGTCCGAGAGCCGCTTCAGCACGACGAGGCCGGCGCCGCTGCCCGGAACGGTGCCGGAGGCGTCGGCGTCGAAGGCGCGGCAGTGCCCGTCGGGCGAGAGGATGCCGCCCGGCTCGTACAGGTAGCCCTGTCTCTGCGCGACCGTCGCGCCACCCGCCAGCGCGACGTCGCACTCGCCGCCGATGAGCGCCTGACACGCCAGGTGCACGGCCACGAGCGAGGTGGAGCAGCCGGTCTGCACACTGATGCTCGGGCCGCGCAGGTTCAGCTTGTACGAGATCCGCGTCGGCACGAAGTCCTTGTCGTTGCCGAGCGAGGTCTGGAACGCGCCGATCCGCGCCACGAGGTCCGGATTGGGCAGCAGATTGTGCAGGAAGTACGTGCTCGCTCCGACGCCGGCGTACACACCGGTCACGAGCTCGTCCGCATCCGACGCGAGACCCGCGTGCTCCAGCGCCTCCCAGGCGCATTCGAGCAACAGGCGGTGCTGCGGATCGAGTAGTTGCGCCTCACGCGGGTTGAACCCGAAGAACCGCGCGTCGAATCCCGCCGCGTCGTCAAGCACGCCGAGTGCCCGCACGTAGCCGGGGCGCCGGATCTCCTCCGGCGTGGCGCCGTCCGCCAGCAGCTCGTCGTCGGTGAGGGTGGCGATCGATTCGACGCCGTCGCGCAGGTTCCGCCAGAACCCCTCCAAAGTGGTGGCGCCGGGCACCCGCAGGGCCATCCCGACGACGGCGACGGCGTTGGCGGGCGGCACGTTCTCGTCAGTCATCACTCATGTCTCCAACGTCACGGGGTGTGGTCGCCCGCCTTCTGGGGCCTCGTTCGGCCTGGCGCGTCCGCCGGGCCTCGGCCCTGCGGCGTCCCGCGCTCCCGCCGGCGGGACCGTCGCCGGCGGCGAGGTGCCGGGCGAGTGTGCGTACGGTCGGGAATCGGAACAGTTCCACCACCGGCACCTTCGTGCCGAGCAGCGCGGACAACCTGGACTGGACGCGCACGATCAGCAGTGAGTGGCCGCCGAGTTCGAAGAAGTTGTCGTCGGCGCCGACGTGGTCGAGCGCGAGGACGTCGCGCCAGATCGAGGCGACGGCGCTCTCCATTTCGCCGGCGACGGCGCCGCGGAGCTCACCCGCTCCCCTCGGCACGTCCCGCGCGGGCGCCGGGAGCGCGCGCCGGTCGATCTTGCCGCGCTCGCCGCGCGGCAGCCGGTCGAGGACGACGACCATACCCGGCACCATGTAGCCGGGCAGCCGTCCGGCCAGGTACCCGCGCACGTCCCCGGCCGTGGCCCCGTCCGCGAGCGTCACGTACCCGACGAGCATGGGCCGGCCCGGGGTGTCCTCGCGCAGCACGGCGGCTGCCTCGCCGACGGCCGGGTGTGCGGCCAGCGCGGCCTCGACCTCGCCGAGTTCGATACGGAAGCCGCGCAGCTTGATCTGGTCGTCGCCACGGCCGAGGAACTCGAGCACGCCGCCGGCCCCGCGGCGGGCGCGGTCCCCGGTCGCGTACATGCGGTCGCCGGGCGCGCCCCAGGGATCGGGCAGGAAGTGCCCGGCGGTCCTGGCCGGATCGCCGAGGTAACCCTGCGAGACGCCGGCGCCCGCCAGGTACAGGTCGCCGGGCACCCCCCGCGGCACCGGGCGCAGGGCGGCGTCGAGCACGTAGGCACGCACGCCGGGCAGCGGCCGCCCGATCGGGACGGTGGTCCCGTGGACGGGCGCGGGCGGCGGCTCGTGGACGGTGGCGGTGATCGTCGTCTCCGTCGGGCCGTAGGCGTTGAGCCAGCGCACGTGCCCGGGAGCGGCGGCCTGCCACTCGGCGAGCTTGCCGCCGTCGACGCGCTCACTGCCCACGACCACGAGGCGGAGCGAGGGACACGCCGCCGGCGGGTGCTGGACCAGCACGGACACCCACTCGTGCCAGTAGGACGCGGGCAGGTTGAGCACGGACAGGCGCTCCTCCCGCACCAGGGTCGTCAACTCCTCGATCCCGGGGGCGGGCCCCACCGGCGGGAGGACCACAGCCGCACCGCGGATGAGGGTCGCGAACAACTCCTCCGCTGCCACGTCGAACGTGAGCGCCGCGAACTGCAGGACACGGTCGTCCGGTTCGAGCGCATACCGGTCGGCGACGGCCTGGAGCGTGTGCGCGAGGTTGGCGTGACCCACGCACACCCCCTTGGGACGTCCCGTCGTGCCCGAGGTGTAGAGGATGTAAGCCGTCCCTGCGGGGTGCGCCGCGTACGGCACGCGTATGGCGGGCTGCTCGCCGATTTCCTCGACGGCGGCGAACGGCACCGGACAGTCCGGCGGCGCGCCCGTGGCCCGCGACCCGAGGACCAGGACGGCCGCCGAGTCGCGCAGCACGTGCTCGGCGCGTTCGCGCGGGCCGTGCACGTCGACGGGGACGTAGGCCGCGCCCGCCTTCATGATCCCGAGCAGGGCGACCGGCCAGGCGAGCGACCGGTCCATCCAGACCGCGACCGCGCTGCCCGGGCTCACGCCGCGCGCCCGGAGGTGGGCGCTCACGGCGTCGGAGCGCGCGTCCAGTTCGGCGTAGGTGAGCGAGCGGCCGACCTGGCGCAGCGCCGTCCGCTCGGGCCAGCGGGCGACGGCTGCGGCGAAGAGCGCCGGGACGGTGGTGTCGCCGGAGGTGCCGGGTACAGTGCCGGTCTCGAGCAGGGCGGCGAGCTCGTCCTCACCCGCCATCGCCAGGTCGGACACGCGCGTCTCCGGCGCCGCGAGCGCGGATTCGAGCAGGGTCAGGTAGTGCCGCATCATGCCCTCGACCGTCTCCCGGTCGAACAGGTCGACGTCGTACTCGACGCTGCCGCGCAGCTCGCCGGAGCCCAGGGGCGCCTCCTCCCACGCCACCGTCAGGTCGAACTTCGCGACCCGGCCCACCGGCTCACGGGCCGACACGGACAGGCCGGGCAGCTCGGCCGTGCTCATGGACGCGTCCTGCATCGCCAGCATGACCTGGAACAGCGGCGCCCGTCCCGGGTCGCGCGGCGGCTTCAGCGCCTCCACCACCTGCTCGAACGGCACGTCCTGGTGGTCGTAGGCGGACAGCGTCTCCTCGCGCACCCGCGCCAGGAAGCCGGCGAACGTGGGCTCGTCGTCCCAGCGGGCACGCAACACCAGCGTGTTGACGAAGAACCCGACGACTCCGGCCGTCTCCGGCCGGGTACGACCGGAGATCGGCGTGCCGACGCTGACGTCCGTGACCCCCGCGTACCGGCCGAGCAGCAGGTGGAAGGCGGCCAGCAGGGTCATGAACCGGGTGACCCCGTGGGCGCGGCTCACCTCGTTCAGCCGGCGGGCGAGCGCGGCCGGCAGCCGCAGCGGGAACGTCTCGCCCGCGTAGCGGGGCACGGGCGGGCGCGGACGGTCCGTCGGCAGGTCGAGTGCCGGCGGCGCGCCCGCCAGGCGGTCCTTCCAGTACGCGAGCTGCGCCCGGCCCACCCCGTCGGCCAGGTACGCGCGCTGCCAGAGGGCGTAGTCGGCGTACTGGATCGGGAGCAGTGGGAGTCTCGCCTCCTCGCCCCGGCGCGCCGCCTCGTACAGCGTGCCGAGCTCGGCCAGCAGCACGCCCATCGACCAGCCGTCCGCCACGATGTGGTGGACGGTCAGCAGCAGCACCCACCGCTCGTCGGCCACGCGCAGCGCCCGCCCGCGCAGCAGCGGCCCGCGTTCCAGGTCGAACGGCTCCGACGCCTCCGCCGCGATCGCCGCCTCGGCGTCGCCCCCGCGAAGATCGGCGATCTCCATCGGCACCGCCCCGTCCGCCTCGACGACCTGCCGCACCTCGTCGCCGTCGGTGGTGAAGCGGGTGCGCAGCGACGGGTGCCGCGCCGCGAGCGCGGCGAGCGCCGTACGCAGGGCCGTGACGTCCAAAGGCCCGTCGACGTCCAGCGCGACCGGCACGTTGTAGAGCGGGCTGCCGGGGACGAGCCGGTCGAGGAACCACAGACGTCGCTGGGCGAACGACGCCGGGTGCGGCCCCGGCCCGGCCGGTGGGATGGGCGCCGGCGCGTCCGTCCCGCGGGCGGCGCCGGCGCGGGCCGCGAGCGCGGCGACCGTCGGCGCCTCGAAGATCGCGCGGACGCCGAGCCCGACCCCGAGCCGCGCCGAGACGCGCGCCACGACCTGCGCCGCCAGCAGCGAGTGGCCGCCGAGCGCGAAGAAGTCGTCGTGGGCCGAGACGCGCGCCAGGCCGAGCACGTCCTCCCAGACCTGGGCGACGAGTTCCTCGGCCGGGCCGCGCGGCGCCACGTACGTGCCGGCCCGCACGCCGTCCCCGTCGGCCGGGGCGGGCAGGGCACGGCGGTCCACCTTGCCGTTGGGGGTGAGTGGCAGGGCGGGGAGGGCGACGTACCAGTTCGGCACCATCGCCTCGGGCAGCCGCGCCAGCAGGTACGCGCGCAGCGCCGCCGGCTCGACCGCCGGTTCGCGGTCCGCGACGACGTACGCCACCAGGTGCCTGCCGCCGTCCCCGTCCCGCGCGTCGACCACGGCCGCCGACACGCCGGGGCACGTCGTGAGCACGCTCGCGATCTCGTCCGGCTCGATCCGGACCCCGCGGATCTTCACCTGGGCGTCGGTGCGGCCCAGGTAATCGAGCGTGCCGTCCTCGCGCCAGCGGACCACGTCGCCGGTTCGGTACAGGCGTTCGCCGACGCCGTACGGGCTCGGCACGAAGCGCTCGGCGGTGAGGCCGGGACGTCCGGTGTAGCCGCGGCCGAGGCCCGCGCCGCCGAGGTGGAGCTCGCCGGGAACGCCCACGCCGCTCTCGCGACCGCGGGTGTCCAGCACATGCAGGCCGGTGCCCGCGATGGGACGGCCGATGGGCACGCGGGGGGCCGCGGCGTCGGCGTCGGCGACGTCGTACGTGCTCGCGATCGTGGTGCCCTCGGTCGGGCCGTAGGCGTTGACCAGCCGCAGCGCGGGCGCGGCGGCGCGGACGGCGGCCACGCGGCGCGCGTCGGCCGCCTCGCCGCCGAAGAACAGCGTGCGCAGCGGCGCGAACATCGCCGGGTCGGCGTCCGCGCACAGATGGAAGAGCGAGGTGGTGAGCAGCATCGCGGTGACGCCGCCGGTCTCGATCCGGGCGCGGAGCCGGTCCGGCGAGAGCACGTCGTCCTGGCCGATCCCCGCGAGCCGGGCGCCGTTGAGCAGCGCACCCCACACCTCGAACGTGGCCGCGTCGAAGGAGACGCTGGCGACCTGCGCCACCACGTCCGATGGGCCGAAGCCGAGATAGTCCGCCTCGCACACCAGCCGGACGATGCCGCGGTGGGTGATGTCCACCCCCTTGGGACGCCCGGTGGAACCGGAGGTGTAGAGCACGCACGCCCGCTGCTCGGGGTGCACGCCGGGCAGGGGCGCCCCGGGCGCGGCGGGGTCCAGCTCACCGAGCCGGACGACGGGCACGCCGGGCGCGAACGCCGGCTCCCGATCCACGAGCACCAGGCACGCGCCGCTGTCCTCCACCATGTACGCCAGCCGCTCCGCCGGATGCCCGAGATCGAGCGGCAGGTACGCCGCACCCGCGGTCACGACGGCGAGCATGGCCACGACCAGCGCCGCCGAGCGGTCCATGGCCAGCCCCACGACGCTGTCAGCCGTGACGCCCCGCTCGCCCAGCGCCCGCGCCAGCCGCTCCGCGCGGGCGCGCAGTTCGGCGTAGGTGAGCGTGTCGTCGTCGAACGTCAACGCCACCGCGCCGGGCGCCGACCCGGCCCGTGCGTGGAACGCCTCCAGCACGTCTCCCGCCCGCGCCGTCGCGCCGCGCGACCCCCACGCGGCCAGCAGCGCGCGTTCCTCCCGCGTGGTGTGCGGGAGGTCGGACACCGGCGAGTCCGGCGCCGCCAGCGCGGCCTCCAGCAGCGTCACGTAGTGCCGCATCAACCGCTCGACCGTCGCCCGGTCGAACAGGTCGGCGTCGTAGTCGACCGTGGCGCGTAGCTCGCCGGACTCCAGCGGCGTCTCGTCCCAGGTGACGGTCAGGTCGAACTTCGCCGGGCGGACGACGGGCTCGCGCACGGACGCCGACAGGCCCGGCAGATCCGCCTCGCCCTCCGGTGCGTTGGCCATCGCCAGCACGACCTGGAACAGCGGGGTACGGCGTGGGTCGCGCGGCGGGTTGAGCGCGTCCACGACGTGTTCGAAGGGGACGTCCTGGCGTTCGTGCGCCCCGAGCGTCGTCTCGCGGACCCGCTCCAGCAGCGCGGCGAACGTCGGCTCGTCCTCCCATCGGGTGCGCAGCACGATCATGTTCACGAAGTAGCCGATGAGCCCTTCCAGCTCCGGCCGGGTGCGGCCCGAGGCCGGGGTGCCGACGCTGACGTCCTGGACGCCCGCGTGGCGGCCCAGCACGAGCTGGTAGGCGGCCAGCAGCGTCATGAACCGCGTGACCCCGTGGGCATGGCTGACCTCGGCCAGCCGCCGCGCCGTGGCGGCGTCGAGCGTGACGGCGAAGGAGCCGCCGACGTGCCGCGGCACGTCGGGGCGGACGCGATCGGTGACGAGGTCGAGCGTGGGGGGCGCGCCGGCGAGCCGGTCCTTCCAGTACGCGAGCTGTGCCCGGCCCACCCTTTCCGCCAGATGGGCGCGTTGCCAGGCGGCGAAGTCGGCGTACTGGACGGGCAGCGGCGCGAGGTTCGCGTCCTCGCCCCGGCACGCGGCCCCATAGAGGGCGCCGAGCTCCCGCAGGAGGATGCCGAACGACCAGCCGTCGTACACGATGTGGTGGACGGTCAGCAGCAGCACCCACCGCTCGTCGGCCAGGTGGAGCAGGCAGGCGCGGAACAGCGGTCCGCGCTCCAGGTCGAACGGGCGCAGGGCCTCGGCTGAGGCGCGTGCGGTGACCGCGGTCGCGAGGTCGCCGCACGCCCGGAGGTCGGCCACCTCGACCGGCACCTCGCCCGGCGGGTCGACGATCTGCCGGACGTCGTCGCCGGCGCCGGTGAAACGGGTGCGCAGCGGGGCGTGCCGGGCGGCCAGCGCGGCCAGCGCCGTACGCAGGGCCGCGACGTCCAAAGGCCCGTCGACGTCCAGTGCGATGGGCTCGTTGTAGACCGGGCCGCCGGGGTCGAGCCGGTCGAGGAACCACAGGCCGCGCTGTGCGTACGAGGCCGGTTGCGGCCCGTCCCCGGCGGGCGCGATGACCGGTGCCGCGGCGGTCTTCGGCGCCCGTTCCACGCGGCGGGCGAGCGCGCGTACGGTGGGCGCCTCGAACACGTCGCGCACGCCGAGTTCCACCCCGAGCCGCGCGGCGGCGTGGGAGGCGACGCGGGCCGCCACCAGCGAGTGACCGCCCAGCGAGAAGAAGTCGTCGTCCGCGTAGACCTGCGGGATCGCCAGCAGCTCCCGCCAGATCCCGGCCAGCAGGTGCTCGACGGCGCCCTCCAGCGGGGTGTCCGCGGAACGCTCCCCGGCGTCGTCGCGCGTGGGCGCGGGCAGCGCCCGCCGGTCGAGCTTGCCGCTGGGGGAGAGCGGCAGCGCTGTCACGGGCACGTACCAGTTGGGCACCATGTAATCCGGCAGCGCCGCGCGCAGGTGGTCGCGGAGCTCCACGGGGTCGGCGACCGCCCCGGGGCGCGGCACGACGTACGCGGCCAGCCGCTTGTCCTCGGCCTCGCCCAGGGCCGCCACCGCGGCCTCGCGGACCGCCGGATGGCGGGAGAGCACGCTCTCGATCTCGCCGAGCTCGATGCGGTAGCCGCGGATCTTCACCTGGTCGTCGGCGCGCCCCAGGTATTCCAGGACGCCGTCGGCCCGCCACCGGGCCAGGTCGCCGGTGCGGTAAAGGCGCTCGCCCACGCCGAACGGGCTCGGCACGAACCGTTCCGCGGTCAGGCCCGGCCGCTCGACGTACCCGCGGGCGAGCGGCCGGCCGCCCAGGTAGAGCTCGCCCGACACGCCGATCGGGACGGGTGTCAGGGCCTCGTCGAGGACGTACACGGTGGCGTTGGCGATGGGCCGGCCGATGGGGATGGCGCGTGTGGCGGCCTCGGGCGGGCACGGGAAGAAGGTCACCTCGACGGCGGCCTCGGTGGGGCCGTACAGGTTGAGCAGCTCGGGGGCGACGCGCCGCTCGTGGAAGCGCCTGACGAGGTCGGCGCTGAGCGCCTCGCCGCTGCAGAAGACCCGCCGCAGGCTCGCGGTGCGGCCTTCCAGGCCGGGCTCGTCCAGTAGGGCCCGCAGCATCGAGGGCACGAAGTGCACCAGGGTGATCCCGTGCTCGGCGATGGCCCGGACCAGGTACGGCGGTTCGCGGTGGCCGTCGGGCCGGGCCATCACCAGCGTCGCGCCCTGCAGCAGCGGCCCGAACAGCTCCCAGACGGACACGTCGAAGCTGACCGGCGTCTTCTGCAGGATCCGGTCGGAGGCGGTGAACGGGTACACGTGCTGCATCCAGTGCAGCCGGTTCACCACGGCCTCGTGCGTGTTCATCACGCCCTTGGGCCGGCCGGTGGATCCGGACGTGAAGATCACGTACGCGAGCGAGGCGGGGTGCACGGTCACGCCCGGCCGCGCCGGGCTCTCGCCGGCCAGGTCGTCGAGGTGGAGCACGGCCGCGTCCCCGGCCGGGACGAGACCGGCCTGCTCCCGGTTGGTCACCAGCGCCACGAGCCCCGCGTCCTCGGCCATGTTCGCCAGGTGCTCGCGCGGATAGCCGGGGTCGAACGGCACGTACGCGGCGCCGGACTTGAGGATGCCGAAGATCGCCACCATGAGGCCGAGCGAGCGCTCCAGGCAGAGGCCCACCCGCGACTCCGGGCCCGCCCCGGCGCGGATGAGCGCGTGGGCGAGCCGGTTGGCGTGCTCGTCGAGCTCGCGGTAGGTCAGGACATCGTCGTCGAACCGTACGGCGACCGCGTCGGGCGTACGGTCGGCCTGCTGCTCGAACAGCCCTGCGAGTGTGCCCTTCGGCAGGTCCACGCAGGTGTCGTTCCAACGCCTGACCGTGAGCTCGCGCTGCTCCGCGGCACTCATGTGGGCAGGCCGCGCAGACGGCGCGGACGGCTCTGCGGACGTGGGGAACGCGTCCTCGCTCATGGCGTCCTCAGTGCGTCGGCCAGCGAGCCCGGGCGCTCGTCGGTCACCACGCGCGCGACCCGGCCGCCGTCGAGCATGACGACGCGGTCGGCGTCCGTGAGCGTGCCGCGCCGGTGCGCGATCATGAGCACGGTCGCTCCTTCGAGTTCGGTCTTGAGCGCGCGCTGAATGCGCGCGTCGGTCTCCGCGTCCAGGTTCGAGGTCGCCTCGTCGATGAGCACGACCTTCGCGCGGTGGAGCAGCGCCCGGGCCAGGCAGAACAGCTGGCGCTCACCGGCGCTCAGCTCGGCGCCGCCGGTGCCCGCCTCGTGCCCGAGCCCGCCCGGCAGCGCCTGCAGCCTGCCGCTCAGGCCGACCTTGTCCAGCACACCGGCGATCTCCTCGTCGGGAAACGCGCCGAACGGGTCGAGGTTGTCCCGCAGCGTGCCGGGCATCAGCACCGGCTCCTGCGGGATCACCGCGATCTTGGTGCGCAGGTCGCGCAGCCTGAGGGCCGACACGTCCACGCCGTCGATCAGGACGCGGCCCGACTCCGGCTCGGTGAAGCGCAGCAGCGCGGCGAACAGGCTCGACTTGCCGGCGCCCGTCCGGCCCGCGATGCCGGCCTTCTCCCCGGCGGGGACGTCGAAGGTGACGCCGTCCAGCGCGGGCGGCGCGCCTTCCGCGTAGCGCAGGGTGACGTCCTCGAAGCGGACCTCGCCCGCCGAGGGCCAGCCTTCGGGAGCCGGCCGGCCGTCCGCGGGTTCGATCGGCAGAAGCGTGTAGTCGTGGACGCGTTCGAAGCTCGTGAGCGCGAGGTCCATGGTCCGCACGGTGAGCAGGGCCATGGCGAGCGTGCCGGTCAGCGCGTACACGAGGCTGAGCCCGACGCCGGCGAAGCCCGCGCCGATGCCGCCCTGGACGACGAGCAGCACGGCGTAGCCGAACAGGATCGCCGCGCCCAGCAGGTCGAGCCGCAGGTTGAAGTGGCGCGACAGCGAGTTGACCGTGTAGTCGGCGTGCTGCGCGGTCCGTACGCGCGCCAGGAACGCCTCGTCGTAGCCGCGTACGCGGGCCGACCGGCCCTCGATCGAGGTGACGCCCTCGACCACCTCGGAGAGCATCGACAGCACCGGCTCCTTGGCCTGCCGTGCCAACCGGGACGCCTCCACCGTGCTCGACCGCGTACGGCGCTGCCACCGCAGGTAGAGCGCGATCGCGAACGGAGCGAAGATCAGTGCCGGCGGGCTCGTGGTGGCCAGCGCGATCCAGGGGACGGCCAGGCCCACGGCCACCCCGAGCGTGTCCAGCGTGTAGCCGGGCAGTTCGAGGTCGATGGTCTCCATGTCGGCGGAGAAGCGGGTCAGGACGCGACCCGACGGGTTCCTGTCGAAGAACGACAGCGGCGCGCGCAGGACGCGGCCCAGCATCGACCGATGCAGCGTCATGCCGGCCTTCACGCCGCGGGAGAAGGCGAAGGAGAACAAACTGCGGTCCAGCGTCAGCGCCATCAGGCCGAGGACGGCGAAGACGCCCGCGTACAGCAGCGTGCTCTGTCCCGGGCGCTCGGTCCACAGGCCGAGCCAGAACGAGGAGCCGGCCAGCACTCCCTGCCCCAGGACCGCCAGCGCGACCAGCGCCACGAGCAGCACGCCCGGGGTCAGCACACGCAGGTAGCCGCGGTAGGTGTTGCCCACGATCTTCCCGGTGCGGGACGGCAGGACCGGGGCGTCGGCCTCCTCGACCGCTTCCTCGTAGTCCTCCGCCTCCGGCTCGGCGTCCGCGGCGGCGGAGGGGGTGGCGGCGATGGCGGGCAGCAGTTCCGGCAGGCGGGCGGCGATCTCGTCGAATGTGCCGACGGCGGCCACGCGCCCGTCCTCCAAGACGATCACCCGGTCGGCGCGGCGGGCGTAGTCCAAGCGGTGGGTGGCCACGATCCTGGTCCGGCCGGCCAGCACGCCGGACAACAGCTCGTCCACGATGGTGACGGCGACGGCGTCGTCCACCGCGCTGGCCGGGTCGTCGACGAGGTAGACGTCGGCGTCCTCGTACGCGCCGCGGGCGAGCGCGACGCGCTGACGCTGCCCGCCGGACAGGTTCCAGCCGCGCTCGCCGATCACGGTCGCGTCCCGCGCGGGCAAGGCCGCCAGGTCGTCGCCGAGCGCGGCGGCGCGGATCACGGCGGCGTACCTGGCCGGGTCGTCGGGAGCGAAGCAGCGGATGTTCTCCGCGATCGTGGCCTGCATGATCCACGGCTTCTGCGGGACGTACACGATGCTGCCCGGCACCCGCGTGGCGCCGGAGACCGTACGCAAGGTGCCGGCGAGGGCGCCGAGCAGCGCGGACTTGCCGCTGCCGACTCGGCCGAGCACGCAGACGAACTCGCCCGGCGCGATCTCCAGGTCGACCTCGCGCAGGCAGGGCGCCGACTCCTCGGCCCCGGGCCAGGCGAATGAGGCGTTCGACACCGTGACGGCACCGCTGGGGAGGTGCTCGGCGTCCTGTCCGGTGTCCCCGTCGCCGGCGTCCGGCGCGTCGAGGAACGTGCCGATCTTGCCGAGCGCGACCCGCCACTCGTTGCGCATGTCGAGGTAGCGGACGAGCTCGGGCAGCTGCGAACGCAGCACGGTGAGGACGGCGATGGCGGAGAACACGTCCGCCGCCCGCAACGTGTTGCCGAAGGCGGCGTACGTGACCAGCGTCAGCGTGACCATCAGCACGGGTGTCGCCGAGCTCACCAGGTAGAGCGTGGCCAGCCGCTTCTGGCGGCGGACCAGGAGCTCGTTGAGCACCGAGCGCTCCCGGGTGACCGCCTGCTCGGCCACGTCCTCCCAGCCGTGCGCGCGCAGCGTCCGCATGGCCGCGACGAACTCGCTCACCAGCCCGATCCGTACGCCGTTGGCCGCCCGGATCTTCGGCACCAGCGCGTAGACGCGCGTGTTGGCCACGTTCGACAGGGCGAGCCCGGCGATGAGGACCGCGATACCCACCAGCCCGGCCCAGCCCACCAGGAAGCAGAGGATCACGCACGAGCCGGCGATCCCGAAGGGCACCGCCCACGCCATGTGCACGAACCCGAGCTGGCCGACGCGCTGCGCGTCCGACGAGGCAAGGGTGATCACCTCGCCGGTCGGGTGCGCGAGCCGCGCGCCGCGGTCCATCCGCAGGTACTTGCGCAGCACCTGGGTCCGCAGGAGCGCGGTGACCGACTGGGCCGTCTTCCACGCCTCGGACCACTGGTGCTTGTGCGCCACCGACTCCACCACGTGGAACAGGCCCAGGCCCGCGGCTATGAGCAGGCCCATGGCCAGCACGCCCGGCTCGGTCCCCTCGAACCAATCGATGAGCTCGCGCACGATCAGCGGCCCGACCGTGGCGAAGCCCTGGTAGGCGAGGAAGATCAGCGCCGCGAACCAGAACCGCCGCCGGTACGTGTCGTACAGCGCCGCGCGTAACGCGCCCGGTCGCGTCCGCCGGGCGGCGTACGCCTCCTCGAAGGCGGGCACGACGCGCCCGAGGTCGTCGTAGGGCGGGGGCACCAGGCTGTCGGACAGTTGCAACGGACGTTTCGTCCCGATCTCCACCAGGGAGGAGGGCCAGTGGATGAAGATCCGCGAGATGATGCCCGCCTGTCCTTCGCCGTTCGGGCGGATCGGTGTCTCGGTTTGCGCCACGTCTTCTCGTCTCAGGTCGTGTGCGGGGAAGGGGGGGCGTCACTCAGCGGGGCGAATCCGTAGGCCCGCTCGAGCGCGTGACGGGCGGCATCGGGCAGGTAGCGGCGCATCGCGTCGAACTCCCGCTCGCGGCTGTACCTGCTCGACTCGGGAAAACGGGGCCGCTGCTCCAGCCAGTTGGCCACGGTGAGGGCCGCGAGGTCGGAATACTGCGCGTCGATTACGCCGACCTGCTCGCCGGTACGCGTCTCCAGCAGGAACGGGGCGCCGTCGTAGGCGGCGTCGAACAGGCTGGTACGCGTGACGGTGCCGAAAAGGTGGACCAGCGTCTCCGCCTCCTCGCCGATGAGCTCGCGTACCGCGGGCCTGAGCTCGGGCGGTACGGCACCGGTCGGGAAGATCTCGGTGCCGTACACCGAGTGGAACAGTCCCGCGTCGCACAGCGCGTCCCGGGCGCCCCAGCTCCGCAGCAGGGCGTGCACGCCCTGGAGGTGGGCGAGCAGGTTCTCTCCCGAGTGCGCCAGCGCGTCGGCGCCGTGCCGCTCCAGGAATGCGATCTTGTCGGGGTGCCGGCTGATCATTTCCGTCCCCACGACGCCGGCCGGCCACCGACCGAGCCGGTCATGGCGACCAGGAGCTCACGCGGGCCCTCGAAGCGGTTGCGCCCGTGGGCCATGGCGAGGTTGTCGACCATGAGCAGGTCGCCCTCCTGCCAGGGGAAGGCCAGGGCCTCGGCGTCGTAGGCGTCGCGGATCGCCTTCAGATCGGCCTCCTCGATCCGGCTGCCGTCCCCGAGGTAGGCGTTGCGCGGCAGGTCCTCCTCCGCCATGAGTTCGAGCAGCGCCTCGCGGGTCGCCTGGTTCAGGTTGGAGACGTGGAAGAGGTGCGCCTGGTTCATCCAGACGGTCTTGCCCGTGACCGGGTGCTCGGTGACGGCCTGGCACGTCTCGGAGGTGCGCAGCATGCCGTCGTCCAACCACTCGTAGGCGATGCCGCGCTCGTCGCAGAACCGCTCCACGCCCGCGCGGTCCATGCCGGTGAACGTCTCCTTCCACGAGACGCCGAGACCGGGGCGGTAGTTGCGTACGTAGCGCACGCCGTACCGCTCGAACCGTTCCCGTACGTCGGCGGGGATGCGCTGGTAGACGGCGTGGCTGTCGGCGAGCGGCGTCTCACCGCCCACTGGGGCCGCCACCGCGGAGTAGAACCAGATGCGCTGCGGCCAGGAGGTGGTGTAGCTCATCTCGTTGTGCAGCGGGATGATCTCGGTCGCCGGGTACTCGGTCGAGGTGTAGACGTCGCCGACCTTGCTGCGCGGCGTCGAGCGGTAGGTGTACTCGGCCATCTCTTCGCCGAAGACTCGTACGAAGCGGGAGAACACCGAGGCGTCCGGCACGTCGAACCCGCGCAGGAGGCACGCGCCCGCGCTGGTCAGCCGCTCGTTGAGGCGGTCGGCGTGCTCTTGCGCCCACGCCACCGGGTCGACGCCCGGCGTGGTGGCCTCGTACAGCGCCACCCGGTCGCGCTCAGGGAATAGACACGACTCTTTCACGTCATCCATGGGTCCTCGCAAACGATCGCAGGGCGTTCTCGACCAGGCCCGCGAGGCGCTCGACGCGCTCGCGGTCGTGCAGGCTCGCGCTGAAGCGGAAGGTGAGCGTGAGCTTGCCGCCGGAGATGCGGCCGTGGACAGTGAGCGCGTACATCCGGGCGATGCGCGGCGGCTCCCAGCCGTCCTCGACGGGCGGGCCGAGCAGCGGCGACTCCTCCGCCGGCCCCTCGAACTCGCCCCAGTTGCTCAGCAGGATGCCCGGCTGCCCCAGCGGCGCGAGCCGCCGCGCGACCTCCGGGCGGGTGCCGAGGTAGCGCAGCAGGCCGAAGCCGAGCCCGCCGCGCGGCACCGCGCGCACCTGCGCCGCGACCGATCTCAGGAGCGCTCGCGGCCCCTCCTCCTCCGGCAGGTCGAGTAGCCGGGGCGAGGTCATGGAGAAACGGCCGATGGCGCGCGACAGGTCGAGGTCGTCGCCGCCGAGCTCACGGCCGCGGCCGACCAGGTCGAGCAGGATGGAGCGCTGCCCCGACCAGTCGGCGTAGCCGCGCAGCATGGCCGCGAGCAGGCCGTCGTTGAGCGTCAGCCCGTACTCGCGCGGCAGCGTGCGGCGCAGGGCCGCCGTGTCGTCCGCGTCGAGTCCGACGACGACCGTCTCCTCCGAGGACATGAGGTTGTCCCCGCCCTCGTGGTCCAGCGGCAGCCTGGGGACGGGCCGCTCGGCCAGCGCGGTCCAGTACGCGACGTCCTCGTCGAGGTCGGCCGAGCGGGCGAGCTCGTTCATGCTCCGCGCCCACGCGGCGAACGACGAGGTGGGCGGCTCAAGCCACGGCTCGACCCCGTCGACGAGTGCCAGGTAGGCCGTCTGCAGGTCCTCCAGCAGGACGCCCCAGGAGCTGTTGTCCATGAGCTGGTGGTGGACGATGGCGACGAACCGGTCGGGCCGCCCGGCCCCGAACCGCACCAGCGCGACATGCAGGAGAGGGCCGCCCGCGTAGTCGAGCTTGCGGTGCAGCGTCCTGTCCAGCCTGGCGAACGCGGCGTCCTGGGCGGCCGGGTCCAGCGCCGACAGGTCCACGCTGGTGAACGGGGTACGGTCAAAGGAGTTCTGGATCTTCACCCGGTAGGCGTCGCCTTCGCGCGGGAAGCCGATGCGCAGCGACTCGTGATGGGCGATTACGTGGGCCACCGCCTGCTCCATGAGCTTCGGGTCGAGCGGCCGGAGGGTGTCGAAGATGAAGATGTGCGTGTACAGGTGCTTGTCGGCGAAGTCGCGTCGCAGGAACGCGTGGTGCGAGGGCACCAGCGGCACCGTGCCGCCGGTCTCCACCTTCGTGGCGGTGCCGCCGGCCTGTGCCGCCACGGCGGCGAGATCGGCGACGGTGGGGTTGGCGATGAGCTGCGCGGGCGTGATCGCGACGCCCGCCTTCCTGGCCCGGTCCACGACCCGGATGACGTGCAGCGAGTCGCCGCCGAGCGCGAAGAACCCGTCCCGCCGGCCCACGGCGGGCAGCCGCAGCACGTCCTGCCAGATGGCGGCCAGCGTCTCCTCGGTCGCACCGCGCGGCGCGTCGTCCTCGGTCTCGGCGGTGGTCACCTCCATCGCCCGCAGCGCCACGCGGTCGGCCTTGCCGTTGGGCAGGCGCGGCACCGCGTCGACCGGCACCAGCGCCGGGATCATGTAATCCGGCAGCTGGTCCGTGAGCGTCGCGCGCAGGCGCTCCACGGTGGCCGCACCGCCGGGACGCAGGGCCACGTACGCCACCAGGCGCCGCTCGTCGGGGGCGTCCTCGTGGCAGAGCACGACGCACTCGGCGACGCCGTCCAGCGCTCCCAGCACGGACGCGACCTCATCCGGCTCGACCCGGTGGCCGCGGATCTTCACCTGGTCGCCGAGACGGCCGAGGAACTCCACCTTCCCGCTGGGCAGGAACCTGCCGCGGTCGCCCGTACGGTAGAGGCGGCTGCCCGGCGGCCCGAACGGGCTGGCGACGAACCGCTCCGCGGTGAGCGCGGGGTCGCCGAGATAGCCCCTGGCCAGGCCGGGGCCGTCCACGACGATCTCACCCGGGTGCCCGACGGGCACCGGGCGCAGCGCCTCGTCCACCACGTGCAGCCTGGTGCCTGGGATCGGCCGGCCGAGCGGCACCACGGCGCCCCGCCCTTCGCGCTCGGCCGCGATCGGGGCGGCGGCGACGATGCCGGTGGTCTCGGTCTGGCCATACATGTTGACCAGGCGTATCGGCTCGCCCGGCAGGCGACGCAGCGCCTCGGGCAGCTCGTAGAGCAGCGGCTCGCTCGCGGTGAGGACGACGCTCGGCCGCCACCCGTCGAGGCGGGCGAGGGCCGGCTCGACCACGCGCAGGTAGGACGGTACGAGATCCAGGACGTTCACGCCGTGCTCGGCCGCGTACGCCAGCAGCGTCTCGGGCGAGGCGAGCTGGTCGCGTCCGGCGATCACCACCCGGCCGCCGCGCGAGAGCGGCACCGCCAGCTGCCGCACCGAGGAGGAGAACGCGAACGACGCGGTGTGCAGGAACACCGGCTCTCCGGGCAGCGGCAGCGCGGCCGGCAGGGCGTCGAGGTAGGCGGCCAGACCGCCCTGGGTCACGACCACGCCCTTCGGCCGGCCCTTGGTGCCGGAGGTGTAGACGACGTACGCCGGGTGCTCGGGCAGTGGCGCCGCCGGGCGGGCCGCGTGGGTTTCGGCCTCGGCGTCCTCCAGCAACAGCCGCTCACCCGCAGGGGCGGTGGCGGCCAGGGCGCGTGAGGTGAGCACGAGCGCCGGGCGGGCGTCCGCCACGACCGCCGCCACGCGTTCGGCCGGGTAGGCGGGGTCGAGCGGCACGTACGCGGCCCCCGCCTCCAGGACCCCCAGCACCGCCACCACGAGGTCGGCGCTGCGCTCGAAATACACGGCCACCATGGACTCCGGTCCGACGCCCCGGGCGCGCAGCGCAGCGGCCACCGCGACGGAGCGGCGGCGCAGCTCCCCGTACGACAGGGTCACCGGACCACAGGTCACCGCCGGGTCCTCGGGACGGAATCCGGCCTGCTCGGCGAAGCGCTGCGCGAACGTGTGGACCTGCCCGCCCGTGTACGTGCCGCGGCTCAGCTCGGCCAGGCTCTCCCGCTCGCCCGGCAGCATGATGTCCACCTCGAAGACGCGCTGCCCCGGGTCGCGGACGAGCCGTTCGAACAACGTCTCCAGCCGCGCCATCAGGCGGGCGATCGTGCCGGCGTCGAAGAGGTCCGTGCTGTACTCGGCGTGCCCCTCGATGCCGTCCTCGGTCTCCCACAGGTCGACGACGAGGTCGAAGCGGGCCGTGCGCTGCTCGTTGTCGATGACGGTGAGCGTCAGCCCCTCGCCCGGGTCCGGCAGGCCGCCCACCGCGTTCTGCAGCGCGAACCGCACCTGGAACAGCGGCGAGTGGCTGAGGCTGCGCGCCGGCGCGACCGCGTCGACCACCATCTCGAAGGGCACGTCCTGGTGGGCGTACGCGCCGTACGCCACCTCGCGCACGCGCCGCAGCACCTCGGAGAACGTCGGGTCGCCGGACAGATCGACGCGGAGCGCGAGCGTGTTGGCGAAGAAGCCGACGATGCCCTCCAGCTCGGTCAGCGTGCGGTTGGCGATGGGCGTGCCGACGGTGATGTCGCGCTGCCCGCTGAGGCGGGCCATGAGCACGTCGAATCCGGCCAGCAGCGCCATGAACAGGGAGACGCCCTCGCGCCTGGCCAGCTCGCCGATCGCGCGCGCCAGCCCACCGGACCAGCTGATCTCGTGGCGGGCGCCGCGGAAGCTCTGCACCGGCGGGCGCGGCCGGTCGGTGGGCAGTTCGAGCATCGGCGCGTCCGCGAGTTGCCGTTTCCAGTAGCCGAGCTGCGCCTCCAGGTCCGCGCCCGCCAGCCAGGACCGCTGCCACATCGTGTAGTCCAGGTACGTGTACGGCAGCGGCGCCAGCGGTGACGGCTCACCCTTCGCGAACGCCCGATACAGCGCCATGAGCTCGTTCAGCAGGATGTCCAGCGACCAGCCGTCCGAGACCGTGTGGTGCAACGTCATCAGGAGCACGTGCGCGCCGGATCCCAACCGGACGAGCCTGCCCCGCAGGAGCGGGCCACGGGCGAGGTCGAACGGCGTGCGCGCCTCCTCGTTCATGAGCGCGTCGAGCCGCTCCCGCGGCGCGGACCGGAGGTCCACCTCCTCGTACGGGACCGCGTCGGCGGGCAGGATCTCCTGCACCGGCTCGCCGTCCAAGGACGGGAAGCACGTCCGCAGTCCCTCGTGCCTGGCCCACAGCGCCGCGAACGCCTGGCCGAGCGCCTCGGCCCGGAGTTCGCCGTCGAACCGCAGCGCCATGGGAACGTTGTAGAAGGAGCTGTCCTGCGCGAGCCGGTTCAGGAAGTAGAGCCGCCCCTGGGCGTACGACAGCGGCGCCGGCGAGGTGCGCGGCGCCGGCACGAGGCCGGCGCGCGGCGCCTTGCCGCCGAGCGTCTCGACGCGCGTGGCGAGGTCGGCCAGCGACGTCGCCTCCAGGAACACCGTCAGCGGCAGGTCGAGGTCGAGCGCCTTGCGCAGGCGGGCCATGGCCTGCACGGCCAGCAGCGAGTGACCGCCGGCCTCCAGGAAGTTCGCCTCGCGGCTCACCGAGGGCACGCCGAGAACCTCCGACCAGACCTCGGCGATGATCTGTTCGATCGGGGTCGCGGGCTCGGAGCCCGCTTCGGGTCCCGCGGCCGTCGGACGAGGGAGCACGGTCCTGTCGACCTTGCCGTTCGCGGCCAGGGGCAGCGCGTCCAGGACCACGAAGACGTCCGGCACCATGTAGTCGGGCAGGTCGCGGCGCAGCTCCGTACGCAGGCCGGCTTCCAATCCCGGCGTGCCGGTCGCGGTCGTGGTGACGTACGCGACCAGCCTGGCCTCGCCCGGCAGGTCTTTCCGCAGCAGCACGACCGCTTCGCGTACCGCGTCCAGCCGGGTCAGCGTGGCCTCGATCTCCTCCAGTTCGACGCGGTAGCCGCGGACCTTGACCTGGGTGTCGACGCGGCCGAGGCATTCCAGCTCGCCGTCGGCGCGCATCCTGGCGAGGTCACCGGTGCGGTAGAGGCGGGCGCCCGGCGTGGTGGAGAACGGGTCGGGCAGGAAGCGCTCGGCGGTCAGGTCGGGCCGGTTCCGGTAGCCGCGTGCCACGCCGGCACCGCCGACGTACAGCTCTCCGACCGCGCCGCGTGGGACAGGCGCCAGGTTCGCGTCGAGGACGTACAACCGGGTGTTGGCGATGGGCCGGCCGATGGGGACGGTCCCGGACAGGTCGGTGTGCTCGTCCACCTCGTGGACGCAGCAGCCGACGACGGTCTCGGTGGGACCGTACTCGTTGACCACGCGCAGCCCGGGCGCGCGCTCGCGCCAGGCGGCGACGGTGCTGCCGTGCAGGCTCTCGCCGCCGGCGACCAGGTAACCCTCCGCCTCGACGGTGGCCGGGGGAAGCGCCTTGTCCAACGCCTCCAGGTGGGCCGGGGTCAGCTTCACCAGGCCGAATTCGAGCCGGTCCGCGCCGAGCGACTTGGCGAGCATGTCCAGTTCCTCGCCTTCGCGGACGAGCACCACCGGGCGGCCGGCCAGCAGCGGGCAGAACAGCGTGGTCACGGACAGGTCGAAGCGCAGCGGCGAGACGAGCGGCGCGCCGCCGCCGTCGGCGACGCGGTAGAAGGTCAGCGCCCAGGCGAGATAGTTGGTGAGGCCCCGGTGCGTGACGACGGCACCCTTGGGCCTGCCCGTCGAGCCGGAGGTGTAGATGATGTAGCTCGCGCTCTCCGGGTGCGGCCGGGGGTCCTGGGCCTGCTCCGCGTGCTCCTGCGGCACCGGCTGCTCCGGCTGGTCGGGCCGGTCGGGCCGGTCGTCGTCGGCCAGGAGCACGTGCGCGCCGGTCTCCGGCAGCGACTCCCGGCGGGCGCGGGTGGTGATCACGATCTGGGTGTCGGCGTCGGCCAGCATGAACGCCACGCGCTCGGCCGGGTCGCTCACGTCGAGCGGCACGTACGTGCCGCCGGCCTTCAGCGCGGCAAGCACCGCGACCACCAGCTCGACGTCGCGCTCGAGGAACAGGCCGATCCGCGTCTCCGGCTTGACGCCCGCGCCGCGCAGGCGTGCAGTCAGCCGGTCGGCGCGTCGGCTCAGCTCCGCGAACGTGAGCGTTCGGTCCCCCGACACCAGCGCGGGCGCGTCCGGCGTGCGTCGCGCCTGCCGTTCGAACAGTTCGTGCGCGTACGTCTCGCCCAGGAGCGGGTCGTCGGTGCGGTTCCAGTCGACGACGATCTCGCGCAGTTCCTCATCGGACAGCAGGCGGGCGTCCGCGATGGTGCCGTCCGGGGCGTGGGTGAGGCTGTCGAGCAGGGTGCCGAGGTGCGCGGCCGTGTCGGCGACGGTGGCCGGTTCGAACAGATCGGCGGCGTACTCGAGGACACCGTGCAGCACGCCGTCGGCGTCCGGCCAGAGCTCCAGCGACAGGTCGTACTTCGCCGTTCCGGTGTGGTGGTCGACGGTCGTGACGCGCAGGTCGCCCGCCGTGACGTCCAGCCCCGGGTTGTCCACCAACGCGAACAGCACCTGCGCCAGTGGCGCGTGGCTCAGGCTGCGCGGCGGATCGACCGCCTCCACCACCGCGTCGAACGGCACGGCGCTGTGCGCGATCCCTTCCTGCGCGACCTCGCGCACACGGCGCGCCAGCTCGCGGAAGGTCGGGGCGCCCGAGGTGTCGATCCGCAGCACGATCGAGTTCGCGAAGAAGCCGACCATGGTTTCCAGCTCGACGCGCGGCCGGTTGGCCACCGGCGTCGACACCGAGATCTCGCCCTGTCCCGAGTAGCGCGACAGCAGCGCCGCGAACCCGGCGAGCAGCACCATGAACGGGGTCACCCGCTCCTCGCGCGCGAGCTCCTTGACCGCCGGCCAGATCCGCGTGGGCAGGGTGAACCGGTGGCGGGCGCCACGGAAGCTCTGGGCGGACGGGCGCGGACGGTCGAGCGGAAGCTCGATGACCGGGATCGCGCCGTCCAGCTTGTGACGCCAGTATGCGAGCCCGTCAGCCAGTTCGGCCGCCCGCTCCGGACGGGCCTCCCAGGCGGCGTAGTCGGCGTACTGGAGGGGGAGCGGCTTCAGGCTCGCCTCGCGTCCCGCCACAGCGGCGGAGTAGAGCTCGAGCAGCTCGTCGACCAGGACGCTCATCGACCATCCGTCGCACACGCTGTGATGCACGGTCAGGAGAAGGACGTGGTCGGCGGGATCGCGGCCGAAGACCTGCGCGCGCGCCAGCGGCCCCCGCTCCAGCGAGAACGGCCGCGCCGCCGCCTCCCGCAGGACCGGTTCGAGATCGGCGTCGCCGGGTCCCGCGCAGGGGAGCGGAACGGGAGTGAGGTCCACCTCGACGTCCGGCCGGATCCGCTGCACCGGCTCGCCGTCCGCCGCGGTGAAGACGGTCCGCAGCGCCTCATGCCTGAGGAAGAGGCGCCGTACCGACTGAGCCAGCAGGTCGAGCCGCAGCGGCCCCGAGAAGCGGAGCGCCACGGACACGTTGAACATCGCGCTGCCCGGGCTGAGCTGGTCCATGAACCACAAGCGCCGCTGCGCGGACGAGAGCGGGAGCGCCTCCGTCCGCGGCACGGGGACGATGGTGTCGTCGTTCTCGGCACGCCGCCGGACGAGACGCTTCTCGAACAGCAGCCGCTTGGCCTCGGACATGGACTCCAGGCGTGCCTCCGCGGCGGCCCTCTCGTCCCCTCCGGCCTGCCCGACGCCGGTCGCGCCCGCGCTCGCTTCCGAGGTCATCGAGTCGCCTCCTGCCCAGGCGGAGCCACCTGGTCCAGGTACGCCACCAGACTGCGCGGCCGCATGTCCGTCCAGTTGGCGTTGATGTATTCCAGGCAGGAAGAACGGTCGGCCGCCCCGTGAACAATCGTCCAACCAGCCGGCACATTGCCGGACGCCGGCCAGAGCGAGTGCTGACCTTCGTCGTTGACCACGACAAAAAACCGACCAGCGGGATCGTCGAAAGGATTGGACACCAAAACACACCCCTTGACAGTGTTTACTGTGTGATAAGCGCACGGTGCGATCAGCGCACGGTTCACCAAGGCAACGCTTTTCGCAGATCAGGTCGCCAAGCGTGCCGCATCTCCCGCCGATCTCGACGGGAGTGTCCACCGCACGCCATGAGCCGAAGTCGCGTCGCCCGCCCGGATCGCCGCCGTACTACCTGGTAATGGCCTTCAGCAGGCGCGATGGGCCGTCAGAGGCCCTCTAACTCCATGCCGTCGCGGCATATCCCCGAATCCCGCTCACACCCCGTGACGTGGCCGAAAATCCTTGCTTCGGCATACGTCGGACAGCTCTTTCCATATTTCCCCCGGTAACGCCGATCTCTCACCCCTGGAGATCGTCGGAAGGTCCGGCCAACGAAAGGACCCAAGCCATATATATCCGACTCCCTGCTATACGCATAGCCTTACATCGAGAAATCCAACTTTCCCAATGAGGCCGCTCGATCGGCTTCCCCTGCCGCATTCGTCCCGCTGCCTGCCCGGACTCCACGACATCAACAAGCCGGCGGTCGCGAGAGTCAAGCCCCGGTGAAAGACCGCCGAGCGGTCTTCGGCGATGCCGTGCTCCGCCTCGACGACGGGGCGGCCCGCCCCGGGCGCCGGACCGCGAGCTCATCGCGCTGTCCCGGCCGCCGAGGCGTCTCGGCCGCCAAGCCGCCGTAGAAGCCGCCCGAGGCCATGCGGACGGAGATCCGGCGGCACCTGGCCGAGGGCCGGACTCCCGGCCAGGTGTGGGTTGTCACACCACCCGAGGGGACGTCACCGCCTACTCCGGTTCCCCGCGCACGCGGGGATGGTCCCCCGGGAAGTGGCGATCACGAGCTGGGCACCCGTTCGCCCAGGCTCTCGCGCAGGCCCCTGATCTCCTCGCGCAGGGCCGACAGCTCGGCGAGCGTCGAGCTGTCCTGCCTCGCCTCCTCCTCCATGGCGCTCACCACGACCGCGATGAAGAGGTTCAGCACGACGAAGGTGCAGACCAGCACGAACACGACGAAGTAGATCCACGACGAGGGGTGGGTCTCCATCAGCTCACGGTTGATCTCCGACCAGCCGTCCCCCGTCATGACCTGGAACAACGTGTACAGCGACGTGGGCAGGTCGCCGAAGTAGTCGGGCGCGGCGGCGCCGTACAGCTTGGTGCCCATGACGGCGGCGACGTACAGGACGAGGCCGAGCAGGACGACGATCGAGGTCATCCCGGGGACGGCGGTGAGCAGCGCGGAGACCACCCGGCGCAGCGACGGCACCACCGAGATCAACCGCAGCGCCCGCAGGACGCGCAGGGCCCGCAGCACCGACAGGCCGCCCGCGGTGGGCAGGAACGAGAAGCCGATGATCAGCAGGTCGAAGACGTTCCAGGGGTCACGCAGGAACCGCCACCGGTAGACGTAGATCTTGGCCAGGATCTCCGCCACGAAGACGTACAGCGCGACGTGGTCGGCGACGTGCAGTTCCGTGCCGTACCGGGCGACCGCCGCGGCGGAGGTCTCGACGCCCAGCGTGGCCGCGTTGAAGAGGATCACCACGGTGATCGCCTGCTGGAACCGCCGCGACTCGATCAGGCGGCGGACACGTTCACGCACGAAGGACTCCTGGGGGGCCACGGAAGATCGACAAGAGCCTAGTGCCCCCGTCGGACAATTCCGTTCCGGCCGGATGGATCCCCCGGCCGCAGCCGGCCCGACGAGCCCTCGGCACGACACCTGGACGGGGCAGGTGCTTTCGCTACTCTGGCCCGCAGAGCCGTGATCGCGATGGATGAGGGGCTGCATGGCCGAAAGTCCGTTACGTGCCGGAGACCCCGAACGGCTGGGTGACTACCGCCTCGTGGGCCGACTGGGGGAAGGCGGCCAGGGCGTGGTGTATCTCGGCGAAACCCCGGCCGGGGAGAGGGTGGCGGTGAAGGTCGTGCGGGTGCGGCCGTCCATCGGCGTTCCCACGTCCTTCGCCAGGGAACTGGCCGCGGCACGCCAGGTGGCGGAGTTCTGCACGGCGCGGATCATCGACGCCAGGCTGGACGCCGACCCGCCCTACATCGTGAGCGAGTTCGTCGACGGCCCATCGCTCCAGCAGGTGATCGAGAGCGGCGGGCCGCTCATGGGCGCGGTGCTGCATCGCCTGGCCATCGGCACCATCACCGCCTTGGCTGCCGTCCATGGAGCGGGGGTGGTGCACCGCGACTTCAAGCCGAGCAACGTGCTGGTCGGCCCCGACGGGCCACGTGTCATCGACTTCGGCATCGCCCGGCTGGTCGACGCCTCGACCACCACCGGCCTCCCAGCCGGTACGCCGCCGTATATGGCGCCCGAGCACTTCCACGGCGACCGGATCGGGCCTCCGGCGGACGTGTTCGCCTGGGGCTCCACCATCACGTACGCGGCCACGGGGTCGCCCCCGTTCGGCCGGGACACGCCCGCGGCCATCGCCTACCGCATCGTGCAGGGCGACCCCGCCCTCGGTGACCTGACGGGCGGGCTGCGCGATCTGGTGACACGCTGCCTGGACAAGGACCCGGCGCGACGGCCGACCGCCCGCGAGGTCCTCCTGAGCCTCCTGGACGACGTGCCGTCCTCCGGCGGGGACGTCGCGGCGCTCCAGATGGGCCGGCAGGCGGCGATCGAACAGGCCCCCGATCTCCTCGCGCCGGGGGCGACGGGCGGCGGGGAGCACCGGCTCCCCCGCCGGGCGCTGCTGGCCGGCGCGGGAGCGGTGGTCGCGGCCCTCGCGGGCACCTGGATCGCGGTCACCCGCCTGCCCGGCGGGACCGGAGCCGGCGGCGCCGTGCCGTTCGGGTCGAGGTCAGGGGCGTCGCCCGTGCCGACGGCCTCCGGCTCCTCCTCCCTCGCCGCAGCTTCGGGCGGACCCGCCGTGAGCGTCTCCGCCTCCCCGGGCTCCGCGTCCGGCGGGGCCGCCTCGCCGCCGGTGACCCCGGCCCGTGCGTCCGTGCCGTCCCCGGTCGCGGCTCCCGGGACTCCGGCGGAGCTGGGGGCGGCGATCGACGCCGCCGTCACGGCCACTCCTTCCGCAAGGTTCGCCTGTGAGGGCCTGTTCACCGAGAGCGATAGCTACCTGCGAGCCTCCGGCCGATTCACCCATGATCCCGAAGACCGGTACGACGGCGACTCCTACGACATGCGCATCGCCTATTCGGCGGACGAGTGGAAACGCGTCGTCGTCATCGCTCGCGACGTCCACCTTCCGAACGGCGAGAAGCTGCCGCTGGATCTCGACCCGCAGGGAGAGGCCGCCGGTCGGCACGACGCGGCTGCGGCGGGCGCCGCGCTCTTCATCCTCGTCGGCTCGATCCCCACGATCCTGACCCTTGTCGGCGCCACCCCGAGGGTCTACCGCTCCGGGAAGGACGGCAGGACGTACTCGGGCGGCGTCCAGGTCGCGGACGCCGGTTACGTGCTGCGCGATTTCCTCGCGAGCTGGCTGCCCCCGGAGCAGGGCCTGGACAGGTCCCGCATCTCGTACATCCTGACGCTCGACCAGGAGGACCTGCCGGTCAGGTTCGTGTTCACCTGGAAGGCGTCCCTGCCGCGGCGGGGACTGAACTCGTCGTCCTTCACGACGACCTACCGCGAGTGGGGCCCGGCCGTGCGGATCGCCGCCCCGGCTTCCTGAAATCAGCGGGCGGCGGCGTCCACGGCCCGGGCCGACAGGACCTGGTCGAGGACCATGAGGGCGCAGCCGGTGATACCCGCGCCGGGCCCGAGTCGGCCGCGCTCGATGCGCAGGCTGCGGGTGGCGAGCTGGGTGGAGCGCCGGTAGACGACCTCGCGCACGCCGGACACCAGCGGCTGGAACATCTCGGCGACGTCGCCGCCGAGGACCACGACCGCGGGGTTGAGCAGGTTGACCGCGCCGGAGATGACCTCGCCCAGCCAGCGGCCGGCCTGCCGCACCACGGCCATGGTCTCCGCGTCGCCGGCCCGGACCAGGGCGGTCACGTCGGCGAGCGACGTCACGTCGCGGCCCTTGGCCCGCAGGTCGCGCAGGATCGCGGTGCCGCTGGCGACCGAGTCGACGCAGTCGAGGTTGCCGCAGCGGCACAGCACGCCCCCGCCGTCCCGCACGGGGATGTGCCCGATCTCCCCGGCCGCGCCGAGCGCGCCGCGCAGGATGCCGCCGCCGGAGATCACGCCCGCGCCGATGCGGGTGGAGACCTTCACGAACAGCAGGTCGTCGAGTTCGGAGGCGTAGACGACGCGGTGCTCGCCCATCGCGATGACGTTCACGTCGTTGTCCACGAGCACCGGCACGCGGAACCGCTCGGCGATGATCGGCGGGATCACCACGCCGGTCCAGCTCGCCATCACGCGGGCGCTCTCGACCCGCCCGGCGGCGAACTCCACGGTCGCCGGAACACCGAGCCCGATGCCGACGACGTCGTCCCGCCCGTCGAGCAGCTTCTCCCAGGTGTCCATGAGCAGGGGCAGCACGACGTCCGGCCCCTCCTCGACGTCGATGTCCAGGTCGGTGCGGTGCAGCACCTCGCCCGCGAGGTCGCACAGCGCGATCTGGGTGCGCCGGGCGCCGAGCGAGGCCACCGGGACGACTCCCCCGGAGGCGGCGAAGCGCAGCCGCACGGGCGGACGGCCCCCGGTGGAGGGCCCTTCGGCGTCCTCCACGATCAGCCCGCGCTGGAGCAGGTCGGCGACGCGGTGCGCGACGGCCGGCCGGGACAGGCCCGTCACACGGCCGATGTCGGCACGCGTCACCGCCTCCCCGCTCCGGATGAGCTGGAAGACCTCGCCGGTCGTGGCTATACGTGACATCGAGCGTAAGTGAAGCACAGGAACTCACCTAAGTTCAACGACTTATTCATTTCGAGTTACAAAACTAGGCTTGATAAGTCGCATAACTTCCCGATACTGTCCCATCCGTGCCCAATCGACACCTGGTGCCCGATCAACGGATCGGGGGCCGGACGTGCCGCCGGGCGCACGTCCCGGGACGACGCCCCCGGGGCGCGTTCGACCCCGCCTCGCGGCGGCACCGGCAGGAGGAGGACCTTCCGTGACGCACCCCGTTATCACCGAGGTCACCGAGCGCGTGGTGACGCGCAGCCGCGACGGCCGTGGGGCCTACATGGAGCGGGTGCGCCGCGCCGGGGCCGAACTGCGTGAGCGGGGGCCGGCCCGGGGGCGGCTCGGCTGCGCCAACCTGGCCCACGGCTTCGCGGCCGCGCCCACCGAGGACAAGCTCGACCTGCGCGGTACGGCGAAGCCCGGCGTGGCCATCGTGACGTCGTACAACGACATGCTGTCGGCGCACCAGCCGTACGAGACCTATCCGCCGGAGCTGAAGCGGGCGGTCCGCGACGCGGGCGGCGTGGCGCAGGTGGCGGGCGGCGTGCCCGCGATGTGCGACGGCGTCACCCAGGGCCGGGCGGGCATGGAGCTGTCGCTCTACAGCCGCGATGTGATCGCGATGGCCACCGCGATCGCGTTGTCGCACGACATGTTCGACGCGGCCCTGCTGCTCGGGGTCTGCGACAAGATCGTTCCAGGCCTGCTCATCGGCGCCTTACGATTCGGGCACCTGCCGGCGATGTTCGTGCCCGCCGGGCCGATGACCTCGGGCCTGCCGAACAAGGTCAAGGCCAGGGCCCGGCAGTCTTTCGCCGAGGGCAAGATCGGCCGCCTGGAGATGCTCGACGCCGAGGCGGCGTCCTACCACTCCCCCGGCACCTGCACGTTCTACGGCACCGCCAACTCCAACCAGCTCCTCATGGAGGTCATGGGCCTCCACCTGCCCGGGGCGACGTTCGTCAACCCGCACACCGAGCTGCGTCACGCGCTGACCCGGGCGACGGCGCGGCGGGCGGTCGAGATCACCCCGCACGGCGAGGAGTACACGCCCGTCGCCGAGGTCGTGGACGAGAAGGCGATCGTCAACGCGGTCGTCTCGCTGCTCGCCTCCGGCGGCTCCACCAACCACACGATGCACCTGGTCGCCGTGGCGGCGGCCGCCGGCATCGAGCTGACCTGGGACGACATGGCGGCCCTCTCCAAGGTCGTGCCGCTGATCACCCGCATGTACCCCAACGGCCAGGCGGACGTGAACCACTTCCAGGCCGCGGGCGGCATGGCGGTGTTCATCGGCGACCTGCTGGACGCCGGGCTGCTCCACGAGGACGTGCTCACGGTCGCCGGGCGCGGCCTCGGCCACTACCGCTCCGCGCCCGCGCTCAAGGAGGGCGCGCTGGTGTGGGAGGAGCGGACCGAGCCCGGCACCGACACCGAGGTCCTGCGCCCGGTCGCCGAGCCGTTCTCCCCCGACGGCGGCATCCACATGCTGTCGGGCAACCTGGGCCGGGCGGTGAGCAAGGTCTCCGCCGTCAAGCCCCAGCACCTGGTGATCGAGGCCCCGGCCAAGGTGTTCGACGACCAGCTCGACCTGCTCGCGGCGTTCGAGCGGGGCGAGCTCGACGGGCAGGACTTCGTGGCGGTCGTCCGCTACCAGGGCCCCCGGGCCAACGGCATGCCCGAGCTGCACAAGCTCACGCCGCCGCTGGCCGTCCTGCTCGACCGCGGCCAGAAGGTGGCCATCGTCACCGACGGCCGCATGTCCGGCGCCTCGGGGAAGGTCCCCGCGGCGATTCACCTGTCCCCCGAGGCCGCCGACGGCGGGCCGATCGCGCTGGTGCGCGACGGCGACGTGATCCGCCTCGACTCGGCCGCCGGGACGCTCACCGTGCTCGCCGACCTCACCGGGCGTACGCCCCAGGGCGCGCCGCTGACCGACGAGCAGTGGACCGGCACCGGCCGCGAGCTGTTCGCCTCCTTCCGTCGCGTGGTCGGCCCCGCCGAGCGCGGGGCGAGCGTCTTCGGAGGTGCCGCGTGAGCCTTCCCTGGCTGGTCGCGGACATCGGCGGAACCAACGCCAGGTTCGGTTTGGTGACGCGGCCCGGAGGGCAGCCGGATGCGGTAGCCGTACTCGACGTTTCCCAGCATCTCGGCCTTGCCGATGCCGTAGCCGCCTATCTCGCAGATTATGCGGGCGGAGTTCGGCCGGGGGCCGCGTGCCTGGCGATCGCCGGTCCGGTCGACAGGGACCGGTACCGGCTGACGAACGCGGGGTGGTCGGGATCCGTGGAGGAACTCGGCATCCCGCTCACGGTGCTGCTCAACGACTTCGAGGCGCTGGCGATCTCGCTGCCGCACCTCGCGGGGGACGACCTCGTGCCGCTCGGCGGCCCCCCGCCGACGGCGGGCCTGACGAAGGCCGTGCTCGGACCCGGCACCGGGCTCGGAGTGGCCGGGCTGGTCCCCGTGCGCGAGGGCTGGCAGCCTGTGGCCGGCGAGGGCGGGCACGTCGCCGTCCCCGTCGTCACGGAGTTGGAGATGGAGATCGTCCGGGCGCTGCGCGCGGACGGCCTGCCGTACGTCGACGCCGAGCACCTGCTGTCGGGCACCGGGCTGCCGCGGCTTTACCGCGGCCTCGCGCTCGCGCGCGGCGTCGCGCCCGCGACGATCACGGCGGCCCAGATCACGGCGGCCCAGATCACCTCCTCGGACGACCCGCTCTGCGTCGAGACCGTCGAGGTCTTCCTCGCCCTGCTCGGCGGCTTCGCCGGCGGCGTGGCGCTCACCCTCGGCGCGCGGGGCGGGGTCTATCTGGGCGGCGGCGTACTGCCCCGCCTGGTCGCGCGGATCCCCGGCAGCGCGTTCCGGGCCCGGTTCGAGACGACCGCGCCGGCGCTGTCGGAGTACGCCGCCGCGATCGCCACCTCACTGATCATCGCCGAACAGCCGGCGCTTACGGGCGCGGCCGCCTGGCTCGCCCAACGATTTCCCCATGTGGAGCGTGTATGAGCAACCTTCTCGACCTCGCGCCGGTCGTCCCGGTGGTCGTCCTCGACGACGCCGAGAGCGCCGTCCCCCTCGCCCGGGCCCTGGTGGGCGGGGGCCTGCCGGTCATCGAGGTCACGTTGCGGACCCCGGTCGCCCTCGACGCGATCCGGCGGATCGCCGCCGAGGTGCCCGAGGCCGTCGTCGGCGCGGGCACCGTGCGCTCGCCGGAGGACGTGGAGGCCGCGACGGAGGCCGGCGCCCGCTTCCTCGTCTCCCCCGGCACCACGCCCGGCCTGCTCGCGGCCATGCTCGCGGCCGGTGTGCCGTTCCTGCCCGGCGTCGCCACGGCCACCGAGGCGATGACACTGGCCGAGCGCGGGGTGCGCGAGCTGAAGTTCTTCCCGGCCGAGCCCGCCGGGGGCGTCACGTACCTCAAGGCACTGAGCGGGCCGCTGCCCGACGTGCGGTTCTGCCCCACGGGCGGGATCACCCCGTCGAACGCCCCGGCCTACCTCGCCCTGCCGAACGTCGGCTGCGTCGGCGGAAGCTGGCTCACACCGCGCAGCCTGGTGACGGCGGGCGACTTCGCCAGGATCGAGAAGCTCGCATCCGAGGCCGCGGCGCTGCGTCCCTGAGCGCTCCCCCGCGCTGTGTCCCTGAGCGCTCCCTGAGTTTCCCCAGCTCGCCGGCCCGTCCTTCCTCCCTCGACGGAGCCGGTGGCCATGCTCGTGCCCGTGACCCGGGCACGTCCATGGGTGCCGGGCCCGTGACCGCTCACCGGCGGTGGCGGGCCCGGCGTCGTCTCACGACACCGTGCCCCGTCTCACGACACCGTGCCCCGTCTCACGACACCGTGCCCCGTCTCACGACACTGTGCCCAGCAATGCGTCTGGGCCGATCGGGTCCTCGTGCGTGCCCTCGCTGGTGCACGCGTGCGCCCCGGCCACGGCGCCCAGCCGTACGCACTCCTCCAGGGGCAGTCCGGACAGCCGGCCGTACAGGAAGCCGGACACGAACGCGTCGCCGGCGCCGTTGCTGTCGGCCACCGGCCCGGGCAGCGGCTGTGCCGGGAAGTGCCGGATCTCGCCGCGCCCCTGTTCCGGCACGGCGAGCAGGTGGCAGCCCTCGGCCCCGGCCGTGCACACGACCACCGACGCGCGGCCCCGCTCCGCGATCGACCGCATGACCTCCTCCCGCCGCCCGCCGAGCTTCACCGCGGACAGGAAGACCAGGTCGGAGGAGTAGGCGAAGTCCTCGTGGTGCGGGTTCTCCCCGTCCCAGTCGTGCAGGTCGGTCGAGACCGTCGTGCCGTCCGGGATGTCGGCGTACACGTGCCGGGCGAAGTCCACGATCGAGACGTGGACGTGCCGGGCCGACCGGAGGGCGGGCAGGTAGAGGTCGCGCGGCATCCGCTGGCCGGGGACGACCCGGGGGTCGAAGAGCGAAAGCCGCCTGCCGCCGGAGTCCACCAGCAGGACGCTGCGGCGGGTGCCCGCCTCCGACACCGCGTGCGAGAAGTCCACGCCGCGGGCGGCGAGGTGGTCGCGGATCAGCGCGCCCTGCGGGTCGTCGCCGATCAGGTCGACGAACTTCACGCGCAGGCCGAGGGTGTGGCAGCCGAGGGCGACCCCCGCGCCGGTGTTGCCGATGCGGTCCACCACGGGCGGCACGGCGTAGGTGTCGGCGTACGGCAGGGGCAGCCGCGGCACGTAAACGGTCGTGTCGACGCCGGCGCCGCCGACGACGAGGACGTCGAGTGCATGATCAGGAAAGGCGTCGTTCGAGGTCACGCCGGGCTCCACGAGGTTCGGTGCATGATCACGAAGGGTGGACGCGCGGGTGAGCGGCCCTCCGTGCGGCAAACTGCGAGATCACGGGGGGTGGGGAGAAGTCAGCGGTTGACCAGGGGGCCCGAGCTGGTGGAGCCCCGCACCACGAGCTCGGGCTGGTAGACCAGCTCGACGTGCTTGGCCGGGGTGCCGCCGATCTCCTCGAGCAGCGTCTCGACGGCCGCGGCCGCCATCGCGCCGATCGGCTTGCGCACAGTCGTCAGCGGCGGGTCGGTGAACGCCATCAGCGGCGAGTCGTCGAACCCGACGATCGACACGTCCCCGGGCACGGACAGCCCCCGCTCGCGGGCGGCGCGGATCGCGCCGAGGGCCATGAGGTCGCTGGCGCAGAAGACGCCGGTGCAGCCGCGGTCGAGCAGCGCCGCGGCGGCGGCCTGCCCGCCCTCGACGGAGAACAGCGAGTGCTGGATGAGATCGTCGACCTCGGTCAGGCCGAGCAGCTGCGCCATCGCCTGGCGGAAGCCCTCGATCTTGCGGATGACCGGGACGAAACGCCGCTGCCCCAGCGCGAGGCCGATGCGCTCGTGCCCCAGGTCCACCAGATGCTGCACGGCCAGGCGCGCGGCGAGCCGGTCGTCGGGCGAGATGAACGGTGCGGGGATGGCCTCGTTGTAGCCGTCCACGAACACGATCGGCAGACCGCGGTCGGTGAGCCGGGTGTAGCGGTCCATCCGCGCGGTGGTGTCGGCGTGCAGGCCGGACACGAAGACGATGCCGGACACACCCCGGTCGAGCAGCATGTCGGTGAACTCGTCCTCGGGCGCGCCGCCGGGCTCCTGCGTGCACAGGATCGGCGTGTAGCCGTGCTGGATCAGCGACTTCTCCATCGCCTGGGCGAACGCCGGGAAGATCGGGTTGCCGAGCTCCGGGATCACCAGGCCGATCAGGCCGTTGCTGCGCTGGCGCAGCCGCTGGGGGCGCTCGTAGCCCATCAGGTCGAGGGCGGTGAGCACGGCCTGGCGGGTGCCCGGGGAGACCCCCGCCTTGCCGTTGAGCACACGGCTCACCGTCGCCTCGCTCACTCCGGCCTGAGCAGCGATGTCGGCGAGCCGTGTGTTGTTCATGAGCATTACTTTAGACATTGTTCCCGGTCCACCAGGTGGCGGAGTCGGGCGCGAGCCGCACGACCCCACCGGACGTCTCCGGCCCTCCGCTGGCCAGCAGCAGGTCGCCCGGCACCCCGATCTCCACCCAGTCGTGGGTCATGTTGAGCACGCAGACGAACGAGTCGCCGCGGCGGAACGCGAGCGTGCCGGCCGGGCTGTCGAGCCAGGTCAGCGTGCCGTCGCCCAGCTCCGGGTGCTCCCGTCTGAGGGCGAGCGCGGTCCGGTAGAGGCTGAGCGTCGAGGCGCCGTCGCGCAGCTGCGCCTCCACCGACAGGTCGCGCCAGCCGGCCGGCATCGGCAGCCAGCTCTCGTAGATGCCCGGCGGGGTGAAGCCGTACGGCGGCTCGCCCGCGGCGGTCCACGGCAGCGGCACCCGGCAGCCGTCCCGGCCGCTGTCGGGGTCGCGCAGCCGCTGGGGGTCCTGCAGGTACTGCTCGGGCAGGTCGAGCACCTCCGGCAGCCCGAGCTCCTCGCCCTGGTAGATGTAGGCCGAGCCGGGCAGCGCCAGCATGAGCAGCGCTGCCGCCCGCGCCCTGCGCAGGCCGCGCTCGCCGCCGCCGTACCGCGTGACGTGCCGCTTGACGTCGTGGTTGGACAGCACCCAGGTCGAGGGCGCGCCCACCAGGGCCGACGTGCGCACCGACTCGTCGATGACCTCGCGGAAGCGAACGGCCTCCCAGGGCGTCTTCAGGAAGTGGAAGTTGAACGCCTGGTGCAGCTCGTCCGGGCGGACGTAGTTGGCCAGCCGCTCGGGCGAGGGCGCCCACGCCTCGGCCACCCCGATGCGCTCGCCGTCGTAGGAGTCGAGGATGCGGCGCCACGTCCGGTGGATCTCGTGCACGCCGTCCTGGTCGAAGAACGGCACGACCTGCTCGCCGATCATCTCGGCCTGGCCCGAGGCGCCCACGTCGGGCAGGCCGGGCGCCTTGACCATGCCGTGCGCCACGTCGATGCGGAAGCCGTCCACGCCGAGGTCCAGCCAGAACCGCAGCACGTCGGCGAACTCCTCGTGCACCTCCGGGTGGTCCCAGTTGAGGTCCGGCTGCTCGGGCGCGAACAGGTGGAGGTACCACTGCCCGTCCTCGACCCGGGTCCAGGCGGAACCACCGAAGATCGACTCCCAGTCGTTGGGCGGCAGCTCGCCCGCCGCGCCCTTGCCCTCGCGGAAGATGTAGCGCTCCCGCTCCTGGCTGCCGGGTCCGGCCTCCAGCGCCGCCTCGAACCAGGGGTGCCGGTCGGAGGTGTGGTTGGGCACCACGTCCACGATGATCCGGATGCCCAGCTTGTGGGCGTCCGTGATCAGCGCCTGGGCGTCGGCCAGCGACCCGAAGATCGGATCGACGTTCCGGTAGTCGGCCACGTCGTACCCGAAGTCGGCCATCGGCGAGGGGTAGAACGGCGTCAGCCAGATCGCGTCCACGCCGAGGTCGGCCAGGTACCGCAGGCGGCTGCGCACGCCGAGCAGGTCGCCGATCCCGTCGCCGTTGCCGTCCGCGAAGCTGCGGACGTACACCTGGTAGATCACCGCGTCGCGCCACCACCTGGTCGTGACCGCGGACGGCTGGACGGCGAGTTCGGTCATTGGGATCCCCCGATTCTCATATAGGGTCACGCCTTCGTCGCGCCGGCCGTCAGGCCGGTGACGAGGTGGCGCTGGACGAGCAGGAAGACGGCGGCCGCCGGGATGGCGATCAGCACCGACGATGCCGTGAGCAGGCCCCACTCCGCCTTGTGCTGGCCGACGAACTGGCTCAGGCCGACCGCGAGCGTGTACTTGTCGTCGCCCGTCATGAACGCGGTCGCGTACGCCACCTCCGCCCAGGCGGTGATGAACGAGTAGAACGCGGCCACGGCCAGGCCGGGCTTGGCCAGCGGCAGGATGAGCCGCCAGAACGTGCCGAACGGCGTCAGGCCGTCCACCCGGCCCGCCTCGTCGATCGTCACCGGGACGGTGTCGAAGTAGCCCTTCATCATCCACGCGCAGAACGGCACGGTGGAGGTGAGGTACGCGATGACCAGGGACGGGAACTGGTTGATCAGCCCGAGCCCGGCCATCAGGTTGTAGATCGGCACGATCAGGATCGCCACGGGGAACATCTGCGTGATCAGCAGCATCCACATCACGGAGCGGAATCCGGGGAAGCGGAAGCGGCTGACCGCGTAGCCGGTCGTGGCCGACAGCAGCACGCCGAGCACGGCCGTGATCAGCGAGACGATCACGGCGTTGGCGGCCCAGGTGAGGAACCGGGTCTCCCCGAGGACCTGCGTGTAGTTGGCGAGCGTGGGGTGGTCGATCGGCGCGACCGACGCGGTCTCGATGACCGTGCGCGGCTTGAGGGAGGTCAGCACCAGCCACGCGACCGGGAACACCGACACGATGCTCGCGGCGATCAGCGTGAGATGCAGGGCGACCGACCTGCCGGGGCCGCGCCTGTCGCGGCTCCACGTGCCGGCGCGGGCGGGGGCGGCGTGGCTCACCATGCCTCCCCCTGCTGCCTGAGCGCGCGCCGGTAGACCGTGGCCATCACGACGAGCAGGGCGAGGATCACCATGCCCCAGGCGGCGGAGCCCGAGTAGTTCCTGATGCCCTCGAACGCCTGGCGGTAGGCGTACGTCACGAGAATCTCCGTGGAGCCGCCCGGTCCTCCCTTGGTGAGCAGGAAGATGACCGGGAACTGGTTGAACGTCCAGATCGTGCCGAGCAGGACGACCGTGCTGGACACCGGGCGCAGGCTCGGAAGCGTGATGTGGCGGAAGCGCTGCCACGGCGTGGCGCCGTCGACCTCGGCGGCCTCGTACAGCTCGCGCGGGATCGCCTGCAGGCCGCCGAGCAGCGCGAGCATCATGAACGGCACGCCCAGCCACACGTTGCAGGCGATCACCGAGACCTTGGCCCAGAACGGGTCGTCCAGCCAGCTGACCCCGGCGAACCCGGCGGCCCGCAGCATGGCGTTGACCACGCCGAACTCGCCGTTCAGCAGGTAGCGCCAGATGAAGGCGGACACGAAGGCCGGCACGGCCCAGGGCAGCACGAGCAGGATCCGGTAGAGCGACCGCAGCCGCATGGGCCGGTTGAGCAGCAGCGCGAGGCCGAGGCCGATGCCCACGTGCAGGGCGACGCACACGACGGTCCACACGACGGTCCAGGTCAGCCGGCCGAGGAACTCCGACGAGGTGAGGATGTCGATGTAGTTCTTCAGGCCCACGAACTCGTAGGTGGACGGGATGACGTTCATCCCGATCGTGCGGCCCATGTTGCCCTCGGTCGCGTCGGTGAGCGACAGGTAGATCCCCCGGACGAGCGGGTAGCCGACCAGCACCAGCGTCACGACGACGACCGGCGCGGTCATCGCCCAGGCGTACCAGTGACGCGACAGGAGGCGCCGCGCCCCACTACGGGGCGCGGCCCTTCTCGTCACGACGACGTCAGCCGTCATCGCCTAAAGGCCCCAGCCCTTGAGGATGCCCTGGTAGGCGGTGGCGACGTCCTTGAGCATGGGCTCGGTCGTCGTCTGCCCGCCGGCGAGCTTCTGGTAGCCCTCGACCAGCGGCTGGAACAGCGAGGCCGCCTCGGGGATCCAGGGACGCTCGACGGCCGTCTCCATCGGCTTCTGCCACTGCGCGATCTTCGGGTTCGCGGTGGCCTCGGAGGCGCTGTAGGCGGGCGTGCGGGTCGGCAGCAGGCCGAGCTTGCCGGCGATCTTCGCCTGGCTCTCCGCGCTCGCCATGTACTGGACGAACAGGTAGGACGCGTCGAGGTTCTGCGAGCCGGCGTACACGGTGTAGTCGTGGCCGCCCAGCGGCGAGCCCGCCTTCGCCGAGCCGGCCGGGACCGGGGCGACGCCGAAGTTGTCCGGGTTGTCCTTGAACACCTTGCCACCGAGGTTGTCGGCGTTCGACCACGGCCCGTTGAAGATCATCGCGACCTTGCCGTCCTTGAACGCGGTCTCGGCGTTCGTGTAGCTGTCCTGCAGCGCGGGCTTGACCGCGGCGCCGGACGTGATGAGGTCCTCGACGATCTTCACCCCCGCCACGCTCTGCGGGGACGAGATCGTGATCTTCTTGTTCTGGACGTCGACGAAGTCGCCGCCCTCGCCGTAGATGAACGGAAGCAGGAAGTAGGCGTCCACGTTCAGGGCGATGCCGCCGGCTCCGGTCTTCGACTTGACGTCGAGCGCCACCTTCTTGAGGTCGGCCATCGTGGCCGGAGGCTCGTCGTAGCCCGCCTTCTTCAGTAGTTCCTTGTTGTACAGCAGGCCGAGGGTGTCCGTCACCTGCGGCACGCCGTACGTCTTGCCGTTGAACTTGCCGCTGGCCGCCGGGACCGGCAGGAGCTCCTCGGGCTTGTCGACGGCCGGAGTGCCGTCCAGCGGCGCGAGGTAGCCGAGCGAGGCGAACTCCGCGACCCACCCCACGTCGGTGCGCAGCACGTCGGGGGCGCCCGACCCGGACTGCGCGGCGGTCTTGAACTTGTCCCGCGCGTCCGCGAACGGCACGTTGACGTAGTTGACCTTGATCTTCGGGTACTTGGCCTCGAAGCCCTTGATGATCTCCTGGAAAACCGGTCCCTCGGTCGTGGCGTCCGAGGTGTCCCACCAGGTGACCGTGCCGGACACCTCGGCGGGAGCGGCATTCTTGGCCGGGGCCGAGCCGGCGTCGCCGGAACCGTCGCCACAGGCGGTGACCGCCAAAGCGAGCGCCGCGGCCACCGCCGCGGACGTGAGGACTCGCCTCATCTGCGTCGCACTCCTTGCTCAGGGGGATTTGAGCGGAACGTAACAGGAGCACGAACGGGGATGAAAGGCCTTACAGAAACTTTCAGCAATTTCGTTACATTTGACGCTCCCACAGGGGGGCGCGGGAGGTCACGACATCCCCCTGACAGCCGTCTTTAACTTGGGGAAAGTCTGGAGTAACGAGAAGTTGCAGGTAGATGCCGGATCTTTCACGACACGTATGGACACGGGTACCCGCGACGCGATGTACTACCTCATCATTCACACCGAAGGCTGGGGATCCGGGCCTGCCTGCCCGGGAGGAACGAGCTGGCATGAGCACCGTCGTCCTCGACAACGTGTCGAAGATCTACCCGGGGGGGTACCTCGCGGTCGACCGCATGAGCCTCCGCGCGGGCGAGGGTGAACTCCTCGTCCTGCTCGGACCGTCGGGCTGCGGGAAGTCCACGCTGCTGCGCATGATCGCGGGACTGGAGGAGATCACCTCCGGCGACCTGTGGCTGGGCGGGCAGCTCGCCAACCACCTCGCTCCCCGGGACCGGGACGTGGCGATGGTCTTCCAGAACGGCGCCCTGTATCCCCACAAGACGGTGCGCGGCAACCTGTCCTTCCCACTGGAGATCGCCAAGGCGGACCCCACGATGGTCAAGCAGCGGGTGGTGGAGCTTTCCCGCGCGCTGCACATCGACGAGACGCTGGACCGGCGGCCGGGCACGCTGTCCGGCGGCCAGCGTCAGCGCGTGGCGATGGGCCGCGCGATCGTGCGCCAGCCCTCGCTGTTCCTGATGGACGAGCCGTTGTCCAACCTGGACGCCGGCATGCGCACCGAGTTGCGCATGGAGATCTCGTCACTGGTGCGCGCCCTCGGGGTGACCACCATCTACGTGACGCACGACCAGGTCGAGGCCCTCACCCTGGCCGACCGCATCGCCATCATGAACCGGGGCGTGCTGCAGGACATCGGCACCCCGGCGCAGGTCTACAACGATCCCGCGACCGCGTTCACCGCCGCGTTCCTCAACTCCCAGCAGCTCAACCTGCTCGCCGCCACGGTCCGCACGCCTCAAAATCAGTACATAATGCTCGATTTCGGGCCACATCAACTGACCATGCCCTGGACCGATCCACGGGCGTACGCCGTGTCCCAGCACACCGGCATGCAGATCATCGTGGGGATCCGCCCCGACGGGCTGGTCCCCGTGCCGGAGAAGACCGAGGGCCCGACCTTCTTCGGGCGGGTGCGGACGCTGGAGTATCACGGTCACGAGTGGCTCGCCTACCTGGAGGCCGGGATCCCGGGCGTCGAGGTGCCCGAGCCGCCGGACCGCCGGCAGCTCAACGGCGCGGCGAGCGGCGGCAGGGCGCGGTCGATGATGCGCCGGCTGCTGAACGGTTCCACGCCCCCGGAGGAGGAACCGCCGCCGCCGATCTCGCAGTCGGGCACGCACCGCCGCGCGGACCTGATCGTCAGGCTCGGCAACCGCCCCGTGTGGCGCGCGGGCGAGCACGGCCGGGTCGCCGTCGACGTCTCCCGGCTCATGCTGTTCACGATGGACGGCACCCGCATCGACCCGCCCCGCCGCTGACACCCCTCGCACCTCCCCTCACACGGGACGGCTGACGCCGCCGGCCAGCACGGAGACGATCCCCACCAAACGGACGATCTTGTCCAGCTCCGCCCGGTGGAACGCCGGGCCCTGGGAGCGCGCCACCACCAGGTGGACGCCGTCCATCGGCACGCTCACCAGGTGCAGCCCGCCCTCCTCGAACGCCGAGGCGCGCAGCGGGGTGAGGTCGGCCGCGGGCACGACCTCCGGCGCCTGCCAGCTTCCGTGGACGATCGTGCCGTCGGCCGAGTCGACCGCCACCGCCCACTCGGCGCTGACGAGGTCGGGCACCGCGTCGACGAGGGTGACGTACGCCCGGTGCGGCTCCGCGGCGACGTGGCCGAGCAGGTCGTAGTCGGGGGTCGACCCGGGCACCTCCCTGGTCGGCCACACGGCCTCCACCCGCGTGCCGGGGACCACACCGATCCGCTCGCGCAGCTCTCCGGGCTCGAACACGCCCGACCAGGAGACGGTGAAGTCGTCCACCGCGCGGCCCGCCTGCCGCTCCAGCACGGTGACCTGCAGGATGTCGGCTCCCAGCACCCCGAAAGCGCGTGCCACCTGGCCGAGCACCCCGGGCCGGTCGGGGAGCGAGACCCGCAGCCGCAGCAACATCCCCACCACCTCCTTCTCTTGCGACACCAACAGTGTCGGACACACGTTTCGCCGCCGTTACGGCGGTGGGTCACGGAATGGCTGCAATGTTTCTGGAAGTTGCAGCAAAGCCTTGCATGAACCAGGACGCGACACTAGCTTCCGGGCCATGGTGACCCCCCAGCACCGGCGTACGCGCATGCCCATAGCGCTGTCCACCGTCGTGGCACTCGCCGCCGCGCTCATCGCCCCCTGTCTGACGTCTCCCCCGGCGGCGTCCGCCCTGGTCGCACCGGTCCCGGCGGCACCGGTCCCGTCGGCACCGGCCGGCGCGCCGTCCGACGCCGAACTCGCCCGTGACGCCCTCCGTACGGACCTGTCCCGCGAGCGGCTGTACTTTGCGATGACCGACCGGTTCGCCAACGGCGACCCCGCCAACGACCGGGGCGGGCTGTCCGGCGACCGGCTGACGACCGGCTTCGACCCGGCCGACAAAGGCTTCTACCAGGGCGGCGACCTCGCCGGGCTGATCGGGAGACTCGACTACATCAAGGGCCTGGGCAGCACGGCCATCTGGCTCACGCCGTCGTTCAAGAACCGGCCCGTGCAGGGCACGGGGGCGGGCGCCAGCGCCGGCTACCACGGCTACTGGATCACCGACTTCACCAGGATCGACCCCCACCTCGGCACCAACGCGCAGATGAAGAGCCTCGTCAAGGAGGCGCACAAGCGCGGCATGAAGGTGTTCTTCGACATCATCACCAACCACACGGCCGACCTCATCGACTACGCCGAGAAGACGTACGGCTATCGCGGCAAGGCGGCCTACCCCTACGTGGACGCCTCCGGGCGGGCCTTCGACGACCGCGACCACGCCCTGCGGGACGACTTCCCGAAGGTCACCGCCGAGTCGTTCCCGTACACGCCGGTGGTGACGGCGAAGTCGAAGGTGCCGTCCTGGCTGAACGATCCGACCATGTACCACAACCGGGGCAACTCGACCTTCTCCGGCGAGAGCTCCGAGTACGGCGACTTCGACGGGCTCGACGACCTGTGGACCGAGCGGCCCGAGGTCGTCAGGGGCATGACCGACATCTACACGACGTGGGTCAGGGAGACCGGCATCGACGGCTTCCGGATCGACACCGCCAAGCACGTCAACATGGAGTTCTGGCAGCGCTTCGCGCCCGCGCTGCACGGCTACGCCGCCAAGCTCGGCAACGACAGGTTCTTCATGTTCGGCGAGGTCTACAGCTCCGACCCGGCGTTCGAGAGCCGCTACACCACCACCGGCGCCCTCGACGCGACGCTGGACTTCGGCTTCCAGGAGGCGGCTCGGTCGTACGCGAGCGGCGGTGACGCCGCGAGCCTGAGCAGGCTGTACGCCGGCGACGACTACTTCACCGACGCAGACTCCAACGCCACGTCGCTGCCGACGTTCCTCGGCAACCACGACATGGGCCGGATCGGCTACTTCCTCAGGCAGGACGACCCGTCGGCCGGCGACGCCACGCTGCTCGCCCGCGACCGCCTGGCTCACCAGCTCATGTACCTGACGCGCGGCCAGCCGGTCGTGTACTACGGCGACGAGCAGGGCTTCACCGGCGCGGGCGGCGACAAGGACGCGCGGCAGCCGATGTTCGCCTCCAGGACGGCCGACTACCTCGACGACGACCTCATCGGCACCACCGCCACCCACGCGACCGACAACTTCGTCACCACCCATCCCCTCTACACCTCGATCGCCGAACTGGCCCGGCTGCGCGACCGCTACCCGGCGCTGGCGGACGGCGCGCAGATCGAGCGGCTGGCGAGCGGAGGGGTTTACGCCTTCTCCCGGATCGGCGCGAAGGAGCGGGTGGAGTTCGTGGTGGCGCTCAACAACGGCGCCGCCGCGCAGACCGTACAGATCCCGACGTACTCCCCCAGCGCGTCCTTCACCCAGATCTACGGCGGGACGGGCAGGCTCACCGGCACGGCCGACGGGAAGCTGTCGGTGACCGTGCCGCCGCTGTCGGCCGTCGTCTACCGCGCGGACAAGCCCCTGGCCACCCCGGCCACGGCGCCGGAGATCTCCCTCACACTGCCCGGCACGACGCTGCGCGGGACCGCGGCGGACGGCCGCGTGCCGATCGCCGCCGAGGTGCCCGGCGCCGGGTTCGCGCAGGTCACGTTCGCCGTAAAGGCGGGGAACGCGCCGTGGCGGGTGCTCGGCACCGACGACGCCCCCAACGGGCACACCTACCGGGTCTTTCATGATCTGACCGGCGTGCCCGCGGGCACCCCTCTCGCGTACAAGGCGGTCGTCAAGGACGCGGCGGGCCGGTACGCGGGCGCTACGGCGAGCGCGACCGCCGGGCCGGAGCCCGAGCAGGAGCAGCCGGGCGCGGTCAGGCGCGACCACCTGGTGGTCCACTACAGGCGCGACGGCGGCGACTACGACGGCTGGGGCCTGCACGCCTGGGGCGACATCGACCAGACGGTCGAGTGGGGCTCACCCGTCGGCTTCGCGGGCGAGGACGGGTTCGGCCGCTTCGCCTGGCTGAAGCTGAAGCCCGGCGCCACCGAGGTCGGCCTGATCACCCACAGGGGCGACACCAAGGACCAGGGCGACCGGATGGTGAATCCCACGCGTACGGGCGAGGTGTGGCTCGTGGAGGGCAAGCCCGGCGTGTACGCCTCCCGGGCCGCCGCCGAGGGGTACGCCACGATCCACTACCGCCGCACCGACGGCGCCTACGACGGCTGGGGCCTGCACCTGTGGGGCGACGCGATCGCCGACGGCGCGGGCACCGACTGGGGCGCGCCGCGCCCGCCGGACGGGACCGACGCCTTCGGCGCCTTCTGGCGGGTGCCGCTGAAGAACGCCGACGCCCCGCTGAACTACATCGTCCACAAGGGCGACACGAAGGACCCCGGGCCCGACCAGTCGTTCGTCCCGGCCCGGCAACCGGAGGCGTACGTGAGCTCGGGCGAGAACGCGGTCCACGACAGCGCGGCGGCGGCCCGGAACGTCGCGGTGCTGCACTACCACCGCGAGGACGGCGACTACGACGGCTGGGGCCTGCACTTCTGGGGCGACGCGTCCGGCTCGGCCGAGTGGGGCGACCCGCTGCGGCCGGCCGGGACCGACCGCTTCGGCGTGTACTTCGAGGTGCCGCTCAAGGAGGGCGCGAAGACGCTCGGATGGATCATTCACAAGGGCGACCAGAAGGACCAGCAGGCCGACCAGTCGCTGGACCTCGGCGTGACCGGCCACGAGGTGTGGAAACTGTCAGGTGTGGACGGATACCTGCTGCCGCAGCCCGCGGCCACCGGAGCGGACGCCGACCTGTCCAAGGCCACGGCCCAGTGGATCGACCGGGACACGGTCGCCTGGAAGGGCAGGGCCGCCGAGGCGAACCACTACGCGCTGGCCTACTCCCCCAAGGGCGACATCGCGTACGACACGGGCGGCCTGACCGGGGACGTCCATCTCATCCGCCTGACGCCGGGCACGCTCAGCGACGCGCAGAAGGCCGCCTGGCCCCATCTGGCGTCTCCCGGCGCGGCGTACGGCGCGCTGAAGGTGGACCCGCGCGACGCGGACCTCGCGCGCGACGCGCTGCGCGGCCAGGTCGTCGCGATCGAGCGCGGGCCCTCCGGCGCGCTGCTGACCGCCACCGGCGTGCAGATCCCCGGCGTGCTCGACGACCTGTACGGCGGGGCGGCGAAGGTCCCGCTCGGCCCCACGGGGAACGGACGGCTGGCGGTGTGGGCGCCCACCGCGCAGAAGGTCGAGCTGGCCCTCTACGACGGCCCGGCCACCGATCGCAGGACGGTCCACCGGATGCGCAGGGACGACGCGACCGGTGTGTGGTCGCTCGACGGCCCGACGTCGTGGCGGGGCAGGTACTACACCTACCTCGTCACCGTCTACGCCCCGGCCGCCGGAAAGATCGTCACCAACGAGGTGACCGACCCCTACAGCCTGTCGGTCTCGGCGGGCTCGGGGCGCAGCCAGATCGTCGACCTCGACGACCGGTCGCTGCGGCCCGAGGGGTGGACAGGGCTGAACAAGCCCCCGGCGGTGCGCCAGGACCGGGCGTCGATCTACGAGTTGCACGTCCGCGACTTCTCCGCCTCCGACAGCACGGTCCCCGAGGCCGAGCGGGGCACGTTCAAGGCGTTCACCGAGGGCGGCAGCGCCGGGATGACCGAGCTGCGGAGCCTGGCGAAGGACGGGCTCACGCACGTCCACCTGCTGCCGGCCTTCGACTTCGCGACCGTGCCCGACCGGAAGGCGGACCGCACCGAGCCGGGCTGCGACCTGGCCGCGCTGCCGCCGGACTCCGACCGGCAGCAGGCGTGCGTCGCGGAGACGGCCGCGAAGGACTCCTTCAACTGGGGCTACGACCCGCTGCACTACACCGTGCCCGAGGGGTCGTACGCGACCGACCCGGACCGCCGGATCAAGGAGTTCCGCGAGATGGTCGCGGGGCTCAACGGCGCGGGCCTGCGGGTGGTCATGGACGTGGTCTACAACCACACCCACGCCTCGGGGCAGGACCCCGGCAGCGTGCTCGACCGCGTCGTCCCCGGCTACTACCACCGGCTCATGGACGACGGCACGGTGGCCACCTCCACCTGCTGCGCCAACACCGCCCCCGAGCACGCCATGATGGGCCGGCTCGTGGTCGACTCGCTCGTCACCTGGGCGAAGCAGTACAAGGTCGACGGCTTCCGGTTCGACCTGATGGGCCACCACCCCAAGGCCAACATCCTCGCCGTGCGCAGGGCCCTCGACGCGCTCACGCCCGGCAAGGACGGCGTGGACGGAAAGTCGATCATCCTGTACGGCGAGGGCTGGAACTTCGGCGAGGTGGCCGGCGACGCCAGGTTCGAGCAGGCCACCCAGGCCAACATGGCGGGCACCGGGGTCGGCACGTTCAGCGACCGGCTGCGCGACGCCGTCCGCGGCGGCACGCCGTTCGACGCGGACCCGGGCGTCCGGGGCCTCGGCTCCGGCCTGGCCGACGCACCCGGGGACCGGCTCGCGCACTACGAGGACCTGGTCAAGCTCGGGCTCGCGGGCAACCTGCGCGACTTCACGTTCACCGGGTCGGCCGGAACTCCGGTCAAGGGGTCGGAGGTCGACTACAACGGCAGCCCCGCCGGGTACGCCACCGCCCCCGCAGACACGGTGACGTACGTGGACGCGCACGACAACGAGACGCTGTTCGACGCGCTCGCCTACAAGCTGCCCGAAGACACCCCGATGGCCGACCGGGTCAGGATGCAGTCGCTGTCGCTGGCGACGGTCCTGCTCGGCCAGGGCACGGCGTTCGTCCACGCCGGCAGCGAGCGGCTGCGGTCCAAGTCGCTCGACCGCAACTCCTACGACTCCGGCGACTGGTTCAACCGCCTGTTGTGGGACTGCCGCCAGGGGAACGGCTTCGGCGGCGGCCTGCCGCCCGCGAAGGACAACGAGGCGCGCTGGCCGTACGCGCGGCCCCTGCTGGCCGACCCGGCCCTGCGGCCGGACTGCGCGGCGATCGGGGCGGCGCGGGCGCGGTTCGGCGAGTTCCTGCGGATCAGGTACTCCTCCCCCGCCTTCTCGCTGGGCTCGGCCGCGGAGATCGGCAGGCGGGTCTCCTTCCCGCCGTCCGGCACCCCCGGCGTCATCGTCATGCGGATCGACGCCGCCGGTGTCGATCCCGCGAGCACGGCGATCTACGTGGTGTTCAACGCCACCGGGAGGACCGCCGCACCGGCCGTGCCCGCACTGAAGGGCGCCGGGGCCGCGCTGCACCCCGTGCAGGCGGCGTCGGACGACCCCGTGGTCCGGCAGGCGGCGGCGGACCCGGCGACCGGGACGCTGACCGTGCCCGCCCGCACGGTCGCGGTTTTCACCCAGCAGCGGTAGGAGTGGCACCGGGCGCGGGGCTCTCCCGCGCCCAGTGACACGGCGGCTCCACGCCACGTCTCGAAACTGATTGAGCGGGCTTGTGCGGTTTCGTTAGCGTGTCCGGATGCCTTCCCAGCGCCTCCTGCCGCGCTCGACACCGGCCGCCTCGGGGATGTCGTCCCGTTCGATCGCCACGTTGCTGGACCGGCTCGAAGCGGGATCCGTCGAGTGTCACTCCCTGATGGTCGTACGCCACGGTCACGTCGTCGCCGAAGGCTGGTGGGCGCCGTACTCGGCCGGACGCCCGCATCTTCTCTACTCGCTGACCAAGTCGTTCACCTCGATCGCCGTGGGGCTCACGATCGCCGACGGGCTGCTCTCGCTGGACGACCGCGTGGTGGACGTGCTGCCCGAGCACGTCCCGGCCCGCATCTCCGAGCAGGGACGCCGCCTCACCGTCCACCACCTGCTGTCCATGACAACCGGACACCGTACGGACAGCCTCGACGAGGCCTGGCGCCTGGAACCGGGCGACCTGGTGAAGGGCTTCCTGCGCGTACCGTTTCCCGAGGCCGAGGGGACGCGGCACGCCTACGACAACGCGACCACCTTCGTCCTGGCCCGGATGGTGGAACGGGTCACCGGGCGCGGCCTGCCGGAACTGCTCGACGAGCGGCTCTTCTGGCCGATGGGCGTCGACCACGCCGAGTGGGACCGGGTGGCGAGCGGCGCCGCCTTCGGATTCCACGGACTGCACCTCACGACCGAGGCCGTCGCCGCCTTCGGTGAACTGCTGCTCCGGGGAGGCCTCTGGGGCGGCCGGCGGCTCGTCCCGCGCGAGTGGGTGGAGCTCGCGACCCGACGGCACATCGACACCCTGCCGTCCGAGGACGGATCGGAGGACGCCGACTACCTGTGCGGTTACGGTTACCAGTTCTGGGTGTCGCGTCACGGTTACCACGGTGACGGCTCCTTCGGGCAGCAGTGCGTGGTCGTCCCGTCGCACGATCTCGTGGTCGCCGTGACCGGCGCGCATACGCGGGCACAGGCGGTGCTCGACGCGATATGGGAGTGCCTGCTGCCCGGCGTGGACCAGGCGGGGAGCACTGACCTCGCGGGAAGCACTGAGCTCGCGGGAAGCACTGAGCTCGCGGGAAGCACTGAGCTCGCGGGAAGCACCGGGGACGACGAGATCCTCGCCGAACGGCTGCGGCGGCTGTCGTTCGCGCGGGTGCCGGGTTCGGCCGCCCCGGAGCGTGCCGTCAAGGCGAGACTCGACGCCTCCGCCGAGGATTCGGCTCTGCCCGGCGGAACCACGGTGGCCGTCGACCCCGTGGAGGGCGGCTGGCTCCTGCGACTCGGGTCCTCCCTGGACGTCGAGGCCGGCCACGGCGAATGGCGGGAGAGCTCACCGCTCGGCCGCCCCGTCGTCGCGGCCGGCGCCTGGCAGGGCGACACGTTCGTCGCCGACCTCTACGTCATCACCACACCGCACCGGGTCCGGCTGGTGGTCGACGCCGACGCGGGCACAGCGGTGGCGACGTGGAACATCGTGCCCCTGACCGGCCCCGATCTGGCGTTGCATCTGCGGTCGCCGCTGATGACACGGCCCGACGTCGCGTAGGTGACGCATCCCGGCCCGTGAGGGACGCGTACGCTTCGCCGAGTGCCCGCACTCGCCCGGCCGCATAACCTGCGACTGGAATATGGGAGACTTTGAGCAACTTTGGGACGAGCTTTTCGCTGTCGCGAGTTTCCCTAAAGATGACCATCAGTAGCCTCGGGTAATGCTCCTCCCCAGGCGCTCTCCGTCGCTGCGAGCCCGGCTGGCACTCATCGCCACCGGGACCGCGGCGATCCTGCTGATCCCGCTCGCGATCGTGGTGCACGTGCTCGTCCGCGACGCGGTCGCGGACCGCATCTGGGACCGGAGCCTGGACACCGCCACCCACATCGCCTCGCAGATCCGCGACGGACACCTGAGCGACCCCATTCCGGCCGGCGAGAACGGCATCGACCTGATCGAGGTGACGAGGCCGGACGGCCGGATCGTCGCCGAGAGCGCCGGAGCCCGGAAGCTGCCGCGCCTGAGCCCGTTACGCACGGCCCCCGGCCGCGAGATCACCCAGACGACGGCCTGCTCGCCCACCGGGCACGACTGCCTGTACGTGACCGTGCTGCGGGTGTCTCCCGGCGCCGAATCGGACATCGTCTACGCGGGCCGGGCGGCCCCGCCGATCCTCGACACCCCCTTCACACTGCCGGCGCTGCTCCTTGCGGCCCTGCTGCTCACCGCACTGGCGGGCTGGACGGCCTACAAGTTCACGGGCCGCGCGCTGCGGCCGGTGGAGGCGATCCGCTCGGAGCTCGCCGAGATCACCGAGAGGAACCCCGGCGGCCGCGTGCCCGAGCCGCCCGGCGACGACGAGTTCTCCCGGCTGGCCCAGGCGGCCAACGACGCGCTGTCCCGGCTGGACATGTCGATCCAGCGGCAGCGGCAGTTCGCCGCCGACGCCTCGCACGAGCTGCTCACCCCCATCGCCGGGATCCGCGCCCAGCTGGAGAGCGCGCGGCTGCATCCCGAGGACACCGACGAGGCCGTCTGCGCCGCGCTGCGCGACACCGAGCGGCTGGAGGCGATCGTCGCCGACCTGCTCCTGCTCGCCCGGATCCCCACGGTCCCCGAGACCGCCCGGGAGGAGGTCGACCTGTCCCACCTGGTCGTCTGCGAGGTCGAGCAGCGGCGGGAGGGGCTGCCGACCCACCTCCACAACACCCCCGGCGTGATCGTCAGGGGCCTGCGCCGGCACCTCACCCGGGTGGTGGCGAACCTGCTCGACAACGCCGAGCGGCACGCGCTCACGCTGGTGTGCGTACGCGTCGAGCGCACCGAGGACGAGGCCGTCCTGTACGTGCGCAACGACGGCCGGCCGATCCCCGAGAGAGACCGCGAGCGGATCTTCGAGCGGTTCTACCGCACCGACGCGGCGCGCAGCCGCGCCCGGGGCGGCACGGGCCTGGGCCTGGCCATCGCCCGCGAGGTCGTGGAGGCCCACGGCGGGTCCATCCGCGTCGAGGACGTCACGGACGGCGAGCCCGGCGTGCGGTTCGTGATCACGCTGCCGCTGGCCCCGGCGTGCGGCGACACCCAAAGTTAAGAACGGCGCCCCTGGTCGTTCAGCCGAGTAACCCCGAACGAAAGGACCTGCTGGCTAGTTTTCGGGACACCCGGCCCCCTTGGGCCACACGGGTTCCCGATGTCGCAGGTAGAGGAGTCACTCGTGCGAGTGCTGGCCGTCGTCCCCGCCCGTGGAGGCTCGGTGGGCGTCCCACTGAAGAACCTGGAGAAGGTGGGCGGCGTCCCGCTCGTCGCCCGTGCCGTGGACGCCTGTCTGCGCGCCGAGCTGGTGGACGAGGTGATCGTCAGCACCGACCACGACCGGATCGCCGAGGCGGCCGCTGCCGCCGGCGCCCGCGTCGTACGCCGGCCCGATGAGCTCAGCGGTTCGACCGCCTCCAGCGAGAGCGCCGTGCTCCACGCCCTGTCCGAGCTGTCCGGGCTGTCCGAGCTGTCCGGCGAGGAGCCGGAGATCGTCGTGCTCGTCCAGTGCACCAGCGCGTTCCTCGACCCCCGCGACCTCGACGCCGCCGTCGCGAAGGTGCTGGACGGCGAGGCCGACTCGGTCTTCTCCGCCACCGAGACCTACGAGTTCGTCTGGACCGGCGCCGGCCACGGGGTGAACCACGACCCGGCCGTGCGCCCGCGCCGCCAGGACCGCGAGCCCCACTACCGTGAGACCGGCGCGTTCTACGTCATGCGTACGGAGGGCCTGCGCGAGCGCGGCCACCGTTTCTCCGGCAGGGTCGCGGTCCAGCCGGTGCCCGCCCGGCACGCGGTCGAGATCGACACCCCCGAGGATCTGGAGATCGCCCGGGCGCTCGCCCCGTTCGTGGACGAGCCGCTGCCGATCGACGTGGACGCGGTCGTCACCGACTTCGACGGCGTGCACACCGACGACCGCGCGTTCGTCGACTCCGACGGCCGGGAGATGGTCGCGGTCAGCCGCTCCGACGGGATGGGGATCTCGCTGCTGCGCCGGGCGGGCGTGCGGGTGCTCGTGCTGTCGACCGAGCGCAACCCCGTCGTCGCCGCCCGCGCCGCCAAGCTCGGCGTGCCGGTGGTGCAGGGCCTCGCCGCCAAGGACGCCGCGCTGCGCGAGTGGCTGGCCGCCGAGGGCCTGACCCCCGAGCGGGTGGCGTACGTGGGCAACGACGTCAACGACCTGTCCTGCATGGCGATCGTCGGCTGGCCGGTCGCGGTGCCCGACGCCCATCCCCGGGTGCGGGCCGCCGCCCGCGTCGTGCTGTCGGCCCCCGGAGGCGCCGGGGCCGTGCGCGAGCTGTCCGACCGGGTGCTCGCGGCCCGCCCGGCCACCGCGCTGGAGACGGTGCCGGCCCCCGCGCCCGTCACCGCCGCCCGCCACCTCGGGCAGCCGCGGCCGGTGCGGATCGGCAGGTCGCTGGTCGGTCCGGGGCAGCCCGTGTACGTCATCGGCGAGATCGGCATCAACCACAACGGCGACGTCGACATCGCCCGCAAGCTGATCGACGTGGCCGCCGACGCCGGCTGCCAAGCGGTCAAGTTCCAGAAGCGCACCCCGGAGATCTGCGTGCCGCTGGAGCAGCGCGACCAGATCCGGCAGACGCCGTGGGGCGAGATGACCTACATGGAGTACAAGATCCGGACCGAGTTCGGCGCGGACGAGTACGCCCACATCGCCAAGTACTGCGAGGAGCGCGGCATCGACTGGTTCGCCTCGCCCTGGGATGTGCCGTCGGTGGAGTTCCTGGAGGGGATGGACGTCGTCGCGCACAAGGTCGCCTCGGCGTCGGTGACCGACCACGAGCTGCTGCGCGCGCTGGCCGCCACCCGCAAGCCGGTCATCCTGTCCACCGGCATGTCGACGATCGAGGAGATCGACGCGGCGGTGGAGATCCTCGGCACCGAGCGCCTGGTGATGATGCACGCCACCTCCACCTATCCGCTCCCGCCCGAGGAGGCCAACCTCCGCATGATCACCACCCTCCGGCAGCGGTACGGCGTGCCGGTCGGCTACTCGGGACACGAGCGCGGGCTGCAGATCTCGCTGGCCGCCGTGACGCTGGGCGCGGTGACCGTCGAGCGGCACATCACCCTCGACCGGGCGATGTGGGGCTCCGACCACGCCGCCTCGCTGGAGCCCACGGGTCTGGAGCACCTGGTCCGCGACATCCGCATCATCGAGACCGCCCTCGGCGACGGCGTGAAGCGCGTCTACCCGGGCGAGGAGGCCCCGCGGGCCCGCCTGCGCCGCGCCACGGCATGATCACACTTTCGGTGGTGGTGCCGGTCCGGGACGGCGAGGAGTACCTCGGCGACGCGCTCACCTCGCTCGTGCGCAACCGGACGCGCGAGTTCGAGACCGAGGTCGTCGTCGTGGACGACGGGTCCGCGGACGCGACGCCGGAGGTCGTCGAGGACTTCCGGCGCGACCTGCCGGGGCTCAGCGTCGTCCGCAACCCGGTGCCGCTGGGGCTGGCCGGTGCCCGCAACACCGGGCTGAAACTGGCCGCGGGCCGCTACGTCACCTTCCTCGACGCCGACGACTGGCTCGCGCCCGGTTACCTGCCCCGGCTCGTCGCCGCCATCGACGGGCTCGGGTGCGACTTCGTCCGGGTGGACCACGTGCAGGTCGAGGGCCGCAGACGGGAGACGCACCGGGCGCCGCAGCCACGCCGCGGCGTCGTGCTCGACCCGCGCGACGGCATCCTGCCGGCGGATCACAAGACCATGGTCGACTACCCCTACGCGTGGGCCGGGATCTACCGGCGCGAGCTGGACGACCTGCTGACCTTCCCCGCCGGGCTGCACACCGCCGAGGACCGCCCGTGGATCTGGCGGCTGCACCGCCTGGCCCGGTCGTACGCCGTGGTCTCCCTCGCCGGGGTGTTCTACCGGCGGGGGCTCGCGGCCTCGCTCACCCGGATCGGCGACGAACGGCAGCTCCACTTCTTCGACGCCTACGACATCGTGCTCGACGAGGCCGAGCCGCGCTACCTGCCCAAGGCCGCCCGCAACCTGTGCGCGCTGCTCGCCCACCACGTCGAACTGGCCGACCGGTTCACTCCCGCCGTACGCGCCCGGTTCGACGAGCGGGCGCGGGCGGCGCTCGCCCGGCTGCCGCGCGAGACGCGCGCCGAGGCCGTCGGCGGCCTGGAGCCCGGGCGGGCCGCTCTGCTGGGTCCCTATCTGCCGGGAGGGCCGCGTGCCTGACTCCACGCTGTTCTACGCCTCCACGCTGTTCGGCGCGATGACGCTCGCGGCGGCGATCGACGAGGGGCGGTTCCGCGACGGCGGCCGAATCCTCCTCGTGTCGAACAACGCGGCGATCCCCGAGGTAACCCCGGCGCTGGACGAGGCGCCGGGGTTCACCGCGCTGCGTGACAGGTTCGACCGCGTCCTGTCCTGGAACGAGATCATCGCGCCGCTGCACCCGTCGGACTGGAAGCCGCGCTCGATCGAGACGCCCATGCTCGGCCGCCTGCTGGGCGACCTGACCGGCGAGCCGGGCGAGCTGGTGCTGGAGTCGGTCGCGGTGCCCCCGTCGCGTACGCTCGCGGGCCTGGTCAAGGACTGCCCGATCACCGTCTACTCCGACGGCCTGATGAGCTACGGGCCGACCCGCGACCCGCTCCCGCAGGAGATCGCCGGCCGGATCACCCGGCTGCTCCACCTCGACCTCGCCCCGGGCCTGGCGCCCCTGCTCCTGGCCGAGCACGGCGTGCCGGCCGAGGCCCTGGCGGACGCGTCGTTCACCTCGGTGACGGGCCGGGTCGCGGAGGCGGCCGAGGAGGCGCCGCGCGCCGAGGCGGTCATCCTCGGCCAGTACCTGTCCGCGCTCGGCCTGGTCACGGCGGCCGAGGAGGCCGCGCTGCACGAGCGCGTGCTGCGCGGCGTGGCGGCGCGGGGCCACCGGACCGTGCTGTTCAAGCCGCACCCCGCCGCCGGGCGGCGGCACGCCCGCGAGCTGCGGCCGGTCGCCGCGGAGCTGGGCGTCGAGCTCCTCGTGGCCCCCGCGGAGACGCCCGCCGAGGCGTGTTTCGCCGCGCACCGCCCCGAACTGGTCGCCGGATGCTTCTCCACGGCGCTGGTGACCGCACGGCGGCTGTTCGGCCTGCCCGTCGCGGCAACCGGCACCGATCTGGTGCTCGAACGGCTCACGCCGTACGAGAACAGCAACCGGATCCCGGCGACGATCGTGGACGCGACGCTGCCCCGGCTGGAGGCCGACGGCACGATCACCGAACCGCCCGCCGCCGACCTGCCCGCCCTGGTCGCGGCCGTGGGCTACTGCATGCAGAGCACGGCCCACCCCGGCCTGCGCGAGACCGCCGCGGCCTACGTGCGCGCCCACGGGCCGGCGCGTTACTTCAAGAAGCGCAGGCTGGAGTCGCTGGGCCTGATCGAGCCGCCCGCCCCCGCTCCGGCCGTCCCGCAGTCGCGGCTACGCCGCCTGCTGTCCCGCTGAGCCCTCGCTCCGCACATGACAGAACGGGATGGGACACATCGATCGTGATGTCCTAGGCTGTGCGCCGTGCTGAGTCGATCTTCCGCGGCCATCAGCAGCACATGGCGACCACGGTCGGGACATCCGCTGCCGAGGGCTGCGGTGGTGACGCCGTCCGGCCACACCGCGGTGTGCGGACGCCGCGGCCGGCCACGGAAGGCTCGGGGGCGATGAGCAGGCATGGAAGCGGCCGGGATCCCGTGTCGGCGCCGGCCAGCATGGGGCACGGCGCCCGTGGCTGCTGCCGTGCTTCGCCGGACGGGACCACCGGCGCTCGATGCGGGAGAGTGCTCTCGCGCGGTGTGGCCATAGGGCTTCCTCCGAGGCGTGATCAGGGTCGTTGCGGCGCGGAATCGCTCCCTGGAATCAGGGTGCCGGGATCCGTCGCGGATGTCTTGACGCCATCTGCACGGTTGATGGCCATTCGTGCACGCAGCCGATGCGATCACCCCGGCGTGGCTTCACGCCTCGCGCCCGCCCGGGGCAGGCGGGGCTTGCCCCCGTCGCTCCCGGCGCGCTCACAACGCCTGACCGGAGAGTAATCCACGGCTGAGGAACACCCTTTTCCGTAACGACCACTCGCCGAGGACATGTCATGAAGATTCTGGAGTGGAGCACCAGGAACCTGGCCGTTCGGGATCGATTTCCCTACTGGTACGACACGATGTCGCAGGCGCACCTGCACGCGTGGCTGGCCACCGACGACCCCGCCCGGTTCCACGCGTCGGCGCGGGTGTTCGATCTCGGCACGGTGCAGTTGTCGATGATGAGCCACCACACGCTGCGGGTGAACCGGCCCGCCAAGCTCATCCGGCGGTCGGATCCCGAGGTCTTCCAGCTGCACCTCCTCCTCGGTGGCGCCGGCGGCCTGAGGCAGGCCGGGCGTGAGGTGACCTTCCGTGCCGGACAGTTCCTCACCATCGATTCCTCCCGGCCGTACCAGGGGTGGCGAGGACCTGACGGCGATCCGGCCGAGGCCCTGCTCGTCCAGTTCCCGCGGGATGCTCTCGGCCTGCGGTCCGACGTGGTCGGGCGGCTCGCCGCGGCGCCGTTTCCCGTCCGGCCCGGCATCACCGGCGTGCTGGCCGGGCATCTCAAGCACCTGGCGGACAACGCCGAAAGCCTCACCCCGCACAGCGCTCGGGCGGTGGCCACCGTCACCCTCGACCTGATCGCGGCCGCCTACGCCGACCAGCTCGAGGCCGGTGACTCGCTGACACCCGAAGCGCGACGCCAGGCGCTGCTGTCGCTGATCCACGACTTCGTCCGGCAACGGCTCGGCGACCCGGACCTGACCCCCGAAACGATCGCCGCGGCGCACCAGATCTCCGTACGGCACCTGTACAAGCTCTTCCAGGAGCAGGGCCTCACCGTGGCGGCCTGGATCCGCCGAAGCCGGCTGGAACAGTGCCACCGCGATCTCGCCGACCCCCGGCAGCGCTCCCTTCCCATCCAGTCCATCGCCGCCCGCTGGGGCTTCACCGACGCCGCGACCTTCAGCCGTGCCTTCCGCGCCGCCTACGGCATGTCACCACGCGATCACCGGAATCTGGCTGCGGCCGGGCATGCGCCGAACTGAGGGCATCGTGTCTAACTGGGGGCATCGTGCCGTCTCGGGCGGGGACTACAGCGCCTTGAGGTAGCGGCGCATCCGGCGCTTGGCGCGGTAGCCGTACCGCAGCATCCGGGGCGGCACCTCCAGACGCAGCCGGGCGCGGCGCCGGGCCGCCGCGTGCTCGGGGCCGTCGAGGAGCGAGCGCGCCGGCTCCAGCGCCCCCGCGCGGGCCGCGGCGACCAGTGCGGCGATCCGGCCGGTCCAGTCGCTTGCCGAGGGGTCGTGGAAGTAGTTGGCCGCGCACCACTCCTCGGCCGGAACCCGGAAGTCCGCCTTCGCGAGGTCGTCGAGCGTGCCCAGGCAACCGCTGCCCTCGAACACCAGGTTGATCATCTCCGCGCTGACCCCGAAGTCGGACAGCACGAGCAGCGGCACGTTCGCGGCGATCGCCTCCAGCGCGGCCGTGGAGCTGACGGTGACGAACCCGGCGGCGCGGCTCAGGTGCTCGTGCATCGGGCCGGCGGCGAAGCGCACGGCGCCCGCGGGCACGCGGCCCTCGGCCTCCAGCGCGGTCCACAGCCGCTCGTAGTGGTGACGCTCGTTGTGCGTCTGCCGCTCGTCGTCGCGGGCCCGCAGCTTGACCACCACGTCCAGGTCGGGCCTGGCCCGCCCGAGCTCGGCCAGGGCGAGCAGGATGCGCTCCCGCTCCTCGCGCCGGCGGGGCACCTTGGCCTGGGTGGCGAACACGACCCGGTCGCGTACGCCCCCGGTGTCGCGGGCGCCCGGTTCGCGGGACAGGAGGTCGAGGTAGGGCAGCCGGGCCAGCGCGACCGCCCCTCCCCCGCCGAGACGCGCGCCGATCTCGGAGAACTCGGCGACCTCCCGGCCGCTGTGCACGACGAACAGGTCGCAGCCGCTGCGGAACAGCCACGCCTTCTCCGTCGCGGGCACCGAGATGCCGGGCAGGCCCGACACGAGCACCGGCCGGGGGCGCAGCCCGGCCAGCGTCTCCGCCGCCAGCGCGTCCACCACGGGGCCGGTGCAGGCCAGCAGCACGACGTCCGGCCGGAACCGTTCGGCGGCCCGCCGCACCTGCCGGGCCGGCAGCACCTGGGGAAGCCCTCGCGCGCGGGTGCCGCTCACCGCGGCGGCGATCTGCGCCTCCGATGGGGCGATGGGCGTACGGACGACGGCCAGCTCCGTGACCCAGTCCTGCGGGGTCGCGTCGAGCAGGCCCGCGGCCCACTTCAGATAGGAGTCGGAGTCGGCCACGGCGAGCAGGCGGGTCAAGGAGCGACCTTTCCGGGATCGTGCTGGTGGGGCGGGTGGGGCTGGTGGGGCTGGTGAGGCAGGGGCTCGTGGGGCTGATGGGCGAACAGCTGGAGGTGGGAGCGCAGCGAGGGGGCGGCCGAGGCCGTCCACCAGTCCTCCGGCACGTCCACGGTCTCCACCGGCACGCCCCGCGCCGACAGCAGGACGCGCAGCGAGGTCACCGCGGTGGACGGCAGGCTCAGCACCCGCTGGTCCGGCCGCAGGTCGCGCAGCGTCATCTCGGCGGGCGCCCCGGCGTCGTACACGGTCAGCCCGGCGATCCGGCGCACCCGATCGAGGTCGCGGGGGTCCTCCCGGCGGTGCGGGAAGTAGGCGACCGGCTCGTCGAGCCGCTCCAGCCAGCGCAGGTAGCGGTCGCGGTGGATGAGCCCGTTGCGTACGAGCGAGGTGCCGAGCACGACCGTGCCCTCCTGCGGCGGCGGATCGGCCGGCTGGGCGCGCAGCCAGGCGAAGTCGTGCCGGACGAGCCGGACGCCCGCGCCCTCCACATCCTCGGCGAGGCCGGCGGGCACCGGGAGCGCGGTGAACACCATGGGCCCGCGGGTGCGCAGACGGAGCCCGGCGGCGGCGCCCAGCACCCTGCGGCCGACGCCGGGCGTCCCCCGGGCGCGCAGCAGCGGGCGCCGCGCGACCAGCAGCTCCAGCAGGCGGATCGTGGCCAGCCCGTCGTCCACGAGCACCGTACGGCCGGGGACGGCCGTGAGGAGGGCGAGCTGGACGCGCCCGGAGAAGGCGTCGCCGACCGCCCACGTCCGGCCCGGACGGGGAGCCCGCTGGGACGGCTCGGCGAACTCCAGCCCCTCGGGCGGCCCGAGGCGCTCGAGCTCGCGACGGGTCAGCCGCAGCGCGGGCAGCCCGGCCCGCGGCACCACCCTGGTGGCGGAACCGAGGAGCCCCGCGTGGTGCGCCTCGACGACGCACAGCAGCTGCAGGGGGGACTCCACCCACGCGACGGCCTGCCCCTGCCCGGCGGCGTGGCGCCGTCCCTCGTTCTCCACGCCCCGTAATGAAACGTTCACGACGCGCTCACCCTAACCGTCCAACACGACGGCGGCGGGAACGCCCGGTGAACAGACCTGGAAGGGATCTTCGCGGGACGTTACGGCAGCATGGAAGGCATGAACGTCATCACTTTGAACAACAACGTGCGGATGCCCCAGCTCGGCTTCGGCGTCTGGCAGGTCGCCGACGACGAGGCCGAGAAGGCCGTCACGACGGCCCTGGAGTGCGGGTACCGCAGCATCGACACCGCGAAGCTGTACCGCAACGAGAAGGGCGTCGGCCGCGCCCTGCGCGCCTCCGGCATTCCCCGCGAGGAGCTGTTCGTCACCACCAAGCTCTGGAACGACGATCACGGCTACGACAAGGCGATGCGCGCCTTCGACGCCGGCATGCGGCGCCTCGGCCTGGAGACCCTCGATCTGTACCTGATCCACTGGCCGGCTCCCCGGCAGGGCAAGTACGTCGAGACGTGGAAGGCCCTGGAGATGCTGTACGTCGACAAGCGGGTGGCGGCGATCGGCGTGTCGAACTTCACCGTCGCCAACCTGGAGCATCTGCTCGCCGAGACCGAGGTGATCCCGGCGCTGAACCAGATCGAGCTGCACCCGCAGCTCGCCCAGCGGGAGCTGCGCGGCTTCCACGCGCACCGCGGCATCGCCACCGAGGCCTGGAGCCCGCTCGGGCAGGGCAAGGGGCTGCTCGACCTGCCCGTCCTGGCCGAGATCGGCGCGAAGTACGGCAAGACGGCCGCCCAGGTGGTGCTGCGCTGGCACATCCAGCTCGGCAACATCGTGATCCCGAAGTCGGTGACGCCCTCGCGCATCAAGGAGAACATCGAGGTCTTCGACTTCGCGCTGAGCCCGGAGGACATGGCGGCGATCAACGGTCTCGACGAGGGCCGCCGGCTCGGGCCCGACCCGGTCGTCTTCGGCTGACCGGCGGCGAAGGTCGCGGCAGGACCGAGGACGGGGACCGCCGGGCGGCGGCATTCACCGCAGCCCCGCACATAACCGGCGCCGCGCGGTCACGCGGTCACGCTGCGTACGTTTCCCCTGGCGAACGCGTGGCAATGATTGCTGCCGTGCCCCAACCACGACGATCGAGAAAGCTGTGGGCCGGGCTCGCCGCGGCACTCCTGCTGTGTCTCGGGCTCACCGGGGCCGCCCGCGTCGAGCCCGCCCCCGCGGCCCATCGGCCCAACATCGTGCTGATCCTCACCGACGACCTGGACGCCGGGGATCTGAGCCGGTTCCCCAACATCACCGATCTCCTGGTGCGCCAGGGCACCACGCTGTCCCGGTTCTTCGTGACCAATCCCTGGTGCTGCCCCTCCCGCTCGTCCATCCTCCGCTCGCAGTACATGCACAGCCACCAGGTGGAGAGCAACCGGTCGCCGACCGGCGGGTTCCCGAAGTTCCGGCCGCTGGAGGCGTCCACCCTCGGGACGTGGATGCACGACGCGGGCTACCGCACCGCGCTCATGGGCAAGTATCTCAACAACTATCCCGAGGGGGCGCCACGCACGTACGTGCCGCCGGGCTGGGACGAGTGGCATGTCCCCGTCACCCGCCTGTACCAGGAGTACGGCTACACGCTCAACGAGAACGGCGCGCTCCGGCGGTACGGCGACGCCCCGGAGGACTACCTGGAGGACGTGCTGAGCGCCAAGGCCGCGGCGTTCGCCACCGATTCCACCGCCCGGGGGGACGCCCCGTTCTTCCTCTATCTCGCCCCGGTCGCGCCGCACCTGCCCGCGCACCACGCACCGCGCCACGCCGCCGCCTTCGCCGGTGAGCCGGCGCCGCGAACCCCGTCGTTCGACCAGACGGACCTGTCCGCCGAGCCCCGCTGGCTGAGCGAACGCACGCCGCTGTCGGCCGCCGACACACGCAGGATCGACCGCGTCCACCGCGACCGGCTGCGCGCGATGCTCGGGGTGGACGACATGGTCGGCGCCCTGGTCGACGCGCTGACCCGGGCCGGCGAACTGGACGACACCTACATCTTCTTCACCTCCGACAACGGCTTCCACCTCGGCCAGCACCGGTTGCGGCCGGGCAAGACGACGCCGTTCGAGGAGGACATCCGGGTGCCGATGGTGGTGCGCGGGCCGGGCGTGCCGGCCGGGGGCGTCGCCGACGCGCTCGCGTCGACGGTCGACCTCGCGCCCACGTTCGCCGAGCTGGGCGGGGCCGCGGTGCCGCCCACGGCCGAGGGCCGCTCGCTGGTCCCGCTCCTGCGGGGGCACGACGTCGCCTGGCGCGACGCCGTCCTCGTGGAGTTCTACCACCCCTCCTACTCCCCGCACTCGCCTCCCACGTACGCCGTGCTGCGGACCGGGCGGTACGCGTACGTGGAGTACGAGACCGGGGAGCGGCAGCTCTACGACCTGTGGGACGACCCGGCGGAGACGCGCAACCTCGCGGCGTCGGCCGGCCCCGGCCTGACCGCCGTTCTCTCGGCCCGGCTGGCGCTGCTGCGCGCGTGCTCCGGGCCCGGCTGCCGGCTGGCGGACGCCGCGGGCACCGGGGTGTCCGTGGGCGGCGGCGTGTCCCTGGGGACGGCTTCGAGCGGCGCCGGATGAGGTGACGGAGGGCAATAGGACGGGCACCCCGGCGGATTCGGGGTGCCCGCTAATCATTTCTGCCCATATCGGAATGGGAGCGCTCCCAAGCGTAGTATGTCCTACTATGTCCGGTTGAGTGGCCCTAACCACCCAGGGAGTAACAGTTAGGTTTCGGCATATTGACGCCCGCGTTGCTCATAGAGGACCCTTCGTGGGAGCGCTCCCAACGTGTTCACCAACACGGTGCTCAGCACGAGCACAACCTCTGATCGCGGGCCGTGAGATCGGGGACCGGCCTGGGATGCACCTCCCATGAACGATTCGGGATATCACCTGAGAGGGGTCCGGAATGATTAGCAACTCGCGCCGCGGCAGGCTGCTCGCGGTCGCCGCGGTGGCGGCGCTGGCTCTCGGCGCCACCGCCTGCCAGACCGACGACAAGGGGACGGACACCGCGTCCGGTGGCGGGTCCTCGGCGGCGGCCGGCCCCGTCACGGTCACGCTCCAGACGTTCGGCGGCGGCAAGAACTTCGGCTACAAGGAAGCCGTCGACAAGTGGAACGCCGAGCACAAGGACATCCAGATCAAGTATGACAACCTGACCGACCAGTTCGAGCAGGTCTACTGGCCCCAGATGATCCAGTGGCTGCAGTCCGGCGCGGGCGCCGGCGACGTCGTCGGCATCGACGAGGGCGGCATGGGCCTCGCCAAGGCGCACCCCGAGTGGTGGGCCGACCTGGGCGAGTTCGGTCTGCAGAACCGCAAGAACGACTTCGCCGCCTGGAAGTGGGAGAACGGCGTCACCGCCGACGGCAAGCTGTTCGGCCTCGGCACCGACGTCGGCGGCATGAGCCTGTGCTACCGCCGTGACCTGTTCGAGAAGGCCGGCCTGCCCGGCGACCGCGACGAGGTCAGCAAGCTCTGGCCCACCTGGGACGACTTCGTCGCCGTGGGCAAGAAGTTCCAGGACAAGGTCAAGGACACCAAGTTCGTCGACGGCACCAACACGCTCTACAACGTGGTCCTGGTGCAGGAGGCCGCCAAGAACGGCAACGTCTCCTACTTCGACAAGGACAACAACCTGATCGTCGACAAGAACCCGGCGGTCAAGACGGCCTACGACTTCGCCCAGAAGATCAGCCAGGAGGGCCTCACGGCCAAGCTGCGCAACTTCACGCCCGAGTGGAACACCGGCATGAAGAAGTCGCAGTTCGCCACCCTCGGCTGCCCGTCGTGGATGCTCGGCGCGGTCAGCGGCGACGGCGGCGCCGGACCGGACTTCAAGGGCAAGTGGGACGTCGCGGCGGTGCCCGGCGACGGCGGCAACTGGGGCGGCTCCTGGCTCGCCGTGCCGAAGCAGTCGAAGCACCCCAAGGAGGCGGCGCAGGTCCTCGACTACCTGACCGGTAAGGACGCCGAGGTCAGCGTCTTCAACTTCGCCGGCAACATGCCGAGCAACGTCCAGGCCCAGCAGGACCCGGCCGTCCAGGGCGCGAAGAACGAGTACTTCAACGACGCCCCCGTCGGTGAGATCTTCGCCAAGTCGGCCGCCGCGCTCCAGCCGGTCTTCCTCGGCGTGAAGCACGCCCAGGTCAAGAACGCCATCGAGTCGGTCGTCTCCGCCATCGACGACGGTTCCGTGCCGTACGCGAACGGCTGGAAGAAGCTCGTCGACGACGCCGTGAAGGCCGCGGGCTGATCCTGCCCGCCAGGTGAGCACCGGTCCGCCGCAGCGGCACCCCGCCGGCGGGCCGGTCGCCTGCTTTCACCCGAAAGGTAACTCATGAGCCTGCACGTCGACGCCCTGCCGCCCAGCAGGCGGCGCGCCAAGTCGAGCTCGGGCCGGTCCTTCCTGACCTGGCTGGACCTCAAGGCCGCGCCATACCTCCTGGTCTCCCCGTACTACATCCTCTTCCTGGTCTTCGGGCTCTTCCCGCTCGCCTTCACCCTCTACTACTCGTTCTTCGACTACGACCTCACCGGCACGGTCGAGTGGACGGGCCTCGGCAACTACGCCGCCATGCTCGGCGACTCCGCCTTCTGGAGGGCGGTCGTCAACACCCTCGCGATGTTCCTCATCGCGACGGTCCCGCAGATGCTGCTGGCGCTGCTGCTGGCCAACGCGCTGAACAAGCGGATGAAGTTCCAGCTGTTCGTCCGGCTGGGCGTCCTGCTCCCCCTCGTCACCTCGGTCGTCGCGGTGGCGGTGGTCTTCACCCAGCTGTACGGCCGCGACTGGGGCGTGGTCAACTGGGTGCTCGGCTGGTTCGGGGCCGATCCCATCGACTGGAAGGCCGAGCGTCTCCCCTCCTGGCTCGCCATCGCGACCATGGTCGACTGGCGCTGGACCGGCTACAACGCGATCATCTTCCTGGCCGGCATGCAGACGATCCCCAAGGACCTCTACGAGGCGGCCTCGATCGACGGCGCGTCCCGGCGGCGCCAGTTCTGGCAGATCACCGTTCCGATGCTCCGGCCGACGATGATCTTCGTCGTGCTGAACTCGACCATCGGCGGTCTCACGCTGTTCGCCGAGCCGACCACGTTCTACAACGGCAACGTCCACGGCGGCACGACCAGCCAGTTCCAGACCGTCTCGATGTTCATCTTCGAGCAGGGCTTCCGCGAGTTCGACTACGGCTACGCCTCCGCGGCCGCCTGGCTGCTGTTCCTGCTCATCCTCATCGGATCGGCCATCAACTTCCTGCTCATCCGCCGGATCGGGGGCAACAGGTGACCACGATCTCCGCGCCCGCCGGCACGCGGCGCCGCACCAAGGCGTCGAGCGGCGCCACCAGCCTCTGGACCCCCACGCCGATGACGAGGCTCGTCCTCGCGGTCACGATCATCATCTCGGCGTTCCCGCTGTACTACATGATCGTCATCGCCTCGCGCACCAACACCGAGGCGACCGACATGCCGCCGCCGTTCCTGCCCGGCGGCAACCTCGGGGAGAACGTCCAGCGCGTGCTGTCCAACCCCGACGCGCACTACCTGACCGGTCTCACCAACTCGCTGATCATCGCCTGCACGGTGACGGTCTCGGTGGTGCTGATCTCGACGTTCGCCGGCTTCGCGTTCGCCCGGCTGCAGTTCAAGGGCGGCAAGGTGCTGCTCCTGCTGGTGCTGCTGACGATGATGGTCCCGCTGCAGCAGATGGGCATCGTCCCCCTCTACCGCCTCATGGTCAGCCTCGAATGGGTCGGCTCGATCAAGGCCGTGATCCTGCCCTTCCTGCTCAACGGCTTCGGCGTCTTCCTCATGACGCAGTACACCCAGCAGGCGGTGCCCAACGAGCTGGTCGAGGCCGCCCGCGTCGACGGCGCCTCCACCCTGCGGATCTGGTGGAACGTCGTCCTGCCCGCCGTACGGCCGGGCATGGGAGTGCTGGGCATCAACACGTTCATGCTGATCTGGAACGACTTCATGTGGCCGCTGATCGTGCTGACGCCGGACAACCCGACGGTCCAGGTCGCCATCAACTCGCTCAACGCGAAGTACGGGACGGACTACGTGCTGATCTTCAGCGGCACGCTCATGTCGATCCTCCCGCTCATCGTCGTTTTCATCGCGTTCGGCCGACAGATCATCGGCGGACTCATGGAAGGTGCGGTCAAGGCGTGACAACGCAAGACACACGACCCGAGGCAGAAGCCCCCAGCCTGATGTTCCCCACCGGGTTCGTCTGGGGCGCCGCCACCTCCGCGTACCAGATCGAGGGCGCGCTCACCGCGGACGGGCGGGGCCGCTCCATCTGGGACACCTTCTGCAGCCAGGACGGGCGGATCGTGGGCGGCGACAACGCCGAGACCGCGATCGACCACTACAACCGGTACCGCGACGACGTCAAGCTCATGGCGGACCTCGGCCTCACCGCCTACCGGTTCTCCGTCTCCTGGCCGCGGATCCAGCCCGACGGCTCGGGCGCGTACAACGCCAAGGGCCTCGACTTCTACAAGAGGCTCGTGGACGAGCTGCTCAGCTACGGCATCGACCCGTGGCTGACGCTCTACCACTGGGACCTCCCCCAGGCTCTGGAAGAAGCCGGCGGGTGGCCTTCGCGCGACACGTCGAAGCGCTTCGCCGACTTCGCCGCGACCGTGCACGCCGAGCTCGGCGACCGGGTCAGGCACTGGAGCACGGTGAACGAGCCCTGGTGCTCGGCGTTCCTCGGCTACGCCTCCGGCGAGCACGCCCCGGGGCGGCGTGAGCCGGCCGCCGCGCTGCGCGCCGCGCACCACCTCAACCTCGCGCACGGCCTGGCGGTCCAGGCGATGCGGGCGCAGAACGCCGACTCGCAGATCGGCGGGTGCGTCAACGTCTACCCGGTCACGCCCGCCACGGGCAGCGAGGCCGACCAGGACGCCGCCCGCCGCATCGACGGGCTGCAGAACCGCTTCTTCCTGGACGCGCTGCTCAAGGGCGCCTACCCCGAGGACGTGCTGGCCGACCTCAGCCACCTGTCCGACATGGAGTTCATCCAGGACGGCGACCTGGCCACGATCGCCGCGCCGCTCGACATGCTGCTGATCAACTACTACAGCCGCTTCACCGTGTCGGGCGCGCCGGGCGGCGCCGCCTCGGCCGCCGCCGCGCCGACGGACAGCGGCTCGCCGTGGATCGGCAGCGAGCACGTCGGCTTCGTCAACGGCGGCCGCCCGGTCACCTCCATGGGCTGGGAGGTCGACGGCAGCGGCCTGTACGAGATGCTGCGGCGTATCGCCGACGAGTACCCGCGCGTCCCGCTCTACATCTCGGAGAACGGCGCGGCCTACGACGACCTGATCGGCGAGGACGGCACCGTGCACGACCCCGAGCGGGTCTCCTACATCGATGCCCACCTGCGGATCTGTCACTCGGCCATCGAGTCGGGCATCCCGCTCCAGGGCTACTTCGCCTGGTCGCTCATGGACAACTTCGAGTGGGCGTGGGGGTACGGCAAGCGGTTCGGCCTCGTCTACGTCGACTACGAGACCCAGGCCCGCACCATGAAATCGAGCGCTTTGTGGTATGCCGACACCATCAGACACGGCGGACTGCTGAGTCGGGCACAATAAGCGCAGACGCGATAAGGGGGCAGTATAAATGAACGGGGACCGCCGTTCCGGAGGCCGGCCGACTCTGGAAGCGGTCGCCGCGCGCGCCGGAGTCGGCCGCGGCACCGTGTCGCGGGTCATCAACGGCTCGCCGAAGGTGAGCGACCGGGCCCGCGACGCGGTGTTACTGGCGATCCAGGAGCTCGGCTACGTGCCCAACCGGGCGGCGCGCACCCTCGTGACCAACCGGACCGACACCATCGCGCTGGTGGTGTCGGAGTCGGAGCAGCGCGTCTTCGACGAGCCGTACTTCGCCGGGCTGATCCGCGGTATCGGCTCGGCGCTGTCGGAGACCGGCCTTCAGCTCATCCTCACGATGGCGCAGAACCGTGCCGAGCACGACCGGCTGGAGCACTACCTGACCGGACAGCACGTCGACGGCGTGCTGCTCACCTCGGTGCACGGCGCCGACCCGCTGCCGGGGCGGCTGGAGGAGATGGGCGTGCCGACCGTGCTCGGTGGCCGTCCCGTCGGGCTCAACCCCTACAGCTTCGTCGACATGGACAACCGGGCCGGCGCCCGGCAGGCGGTCAAGTACCTGCTCTCCAAGGGCCGGACGAAGATCGCCACCATCGCCGGTCCGCAGGACATGGGCGTGGGTGTCGACCGTCTCGCCGGATACCGCGACGCGCTGCTCGCCACCGGCATGAGCGAGCGCGTGGCGTACGGCGACTTCTCCGAGGAGAGCGGCTCGGCCGCCATGCGCGAACTGCTCGCCCGCCATCCCGATCTGGACGCCGTGTTCACGGCCTCCGATCCGATGGCGCTCGGGGCGCTGCGCGTGCTGAAGGACCAGGGCATGGTGGTGCCCGACGACGTCGCGGTGATCGGCTTTGAGGATTCCAAAGTGGCGCTGCACACCGATCCGCAGCTGACGAGCGTGCACCAGCCGACCGAGGCCATGGGCCGGCAGATGGTCCAGCTCCTGATCGCCCGGATCAACGGCGAGCCGCTGGAGCAGCCGGTCGTCATCCTCGACACCCATCTGGTGATCCGCGCCTCCGCCTGACACGAGGCCACGCATACGACGAGACCGCCGCGCACCCGAGGGTGCGCGGCGGTCTCGCGTTGCGGCGGGCCGTGTTTCGGCGGCCCGTGTTTAGGCGGAACGGGATCAGCCGCCGGCGGACGAGAGCAGGCGCTCGGCCTCCTCCTCCGAAATGTCCTCCAGCTCGGCCACCAGCAGGTCCTCCAGCGCGACCGCCAGCTCGGCCACGGTGCGCCGTTCGAAGATCGTCCGCACCGGGACCTCCACCCCGGTCGCCCGGCGCAGCCTGGCCGCGATCCTCGTCGCGAGCAGCGAGTGCCCGCCCAGGGTGAAGAAGTCGTCGTTCACGCCGATGGAGGCGACGCCGAGCAGTTCCGCCCAGATCTCGGCCACCAGGAGCTCCGCGTCCGAGTCCGGCGGGACGTGCCCTGCCGACGACGCCCGGACCGGCGCGGGCAACGCCGTACGGTCCACCTTGCCGCGGCTGGTCAACGGCAGGGAGTCGAGCACGACCCACGCGGTCGGGACGAGATGGCGCGGCAGAGTCCGCGCGAGGTGCGCGGCGAGCTCCTCCCCCGTCGCGGTTCCGGTCACGTACGCCACCAGTTCCTCGGCGTGGACCGTCACGAACGCCTGGCCGACGCCCGGATGGTCGAGCAGCCGCGCCTCGACCTCGCCCGGCTCGATCCGGAAGCCGCGGACCTTGAGCTGCCCGTCGATCCGTCCGAGGAACTCCAGCGCGCCGCCCTGGTTCCAGCGTGCCCGGTCCCCGGTGCGGTATCTCCGCGACCCGGGCGGTCCCAGCGGGTCGGGGACGAACGCGGCGGCCGTGAGCGCCGGGCGGCGCAGGTAGCCGCGTGCCACCCCGGCACCGCCGATGACCAGCTCGCCGATCGCGCCCTTCGGAACCGGCGCCCCGGCGGCGTCGAGCAGGTGGACCGTCGTCGCGCCGATGGGCCTGCCGATGGGCGGCCTGCCGTACGGCGTCGCGCCGAGGTCGGCCGCGGTCGCGATGACCGCGGCCTCGGTCGGGCCGTAGGTGTTCATCAGGCGGACGCCGTCGCCGAACCGGCCGCGCCAGCGCGCCACCGCGCCGCCGGACGCCTGCTCGCCGCCGATGACGACCAGACGGAGCGCGGGCGGCCAGGCGATCTGGTCGATCTCCTCGACCAGGTGGTGCCAGTACGCCGTGGGCAGATCGAGCACCGTGACCCGTTCCCCGCCCGGGGCGGCCAGCAGGTCGGGCAGCGTCGCCGCCCCGCCGGGCAGCAGCACCAGGGTCGCCCCCGCGGCTAGCGCGGGAAAGACCTCTTCGAGGTGGGTGTCGAAGCTCAGCGACGCGAACTGGACGACGCGGTCGCCGGGCGCCAGGCCGTACTCCTCGCGCATCCACCGGATCCGGGCCGCGATGGCGCGGTGCTCGACGGCGACGCCCTTGGGCCGGCCGGTGGAGCCGGAGGTGAAGATCACGTAGGCCACGTCGCCCGGGCGTGTCTGTCCCGGCTCGCCGGATGCCGCCCCGTCCTCATCGTCCAGCGGGTCGACGGCGGTGAACCCGGCGGGCAGCGCCCGGTTCGTGATCACACGCGTCGCCCCGGCGTCCGCGAGCGCGAAGGCCAGCCTCTCCTCCGGCTCGTCCGGCTCGAACGGCAGGTAGGCCGCGCCCGCCCGCCAGACCGCGAGCAGGGCGGTGATCGCCTCGACCGAACGGGGCAGGCAGACGCCGACCACGTCGCCGGGGCGCACGCCCCGCTCTCGCAGCACCGCGGCGAGCCGTGCCGCCCGCCGGTCCAGTTCCGCGTAGGTGACCTCGGTCTCCCCGCAGGCCACCGCGACGGCGGCGGGCGTGCGCCGGACGGTCTCCGCGATCATCTCGGGGACCGCCGGTCCGAGGGTGCCGGCGCCGTCCCCGGCCATGGACCTCATGTCGGCCTCGTCGTCGGCGGTCCACACGCGCAGCTCGGAGATCCGGCGACGCGACTCGGCCGCGACCGACTCGAGCAGGAGCACGAAGCGGTCGGCGAGCCGGCGGACGGCCTCCGCCTCGTGCGGGGAGCCGCTGGACCCGTCGTGGCCGAACGACATGGCGAGCTCGCCGTCCTCCAGCCATGCCTCGACGTACAGGCCGAGCTTGACCTGGCGGTATCCGTGGGGGAAGGCACCGACGGACAGGTCGCCGAACGGCCGGGTGGGTCCCCCGGCCTGCGTGTGCAGGATGAACATGGTCGGCATCAGCGCCTCGACGGGATGCCCGATCCGCTCGAACGGCACCGACGGGCGGCTCATCGCCGTCAGCGCCTCCTGCCTGATGCGCCCCAGCAGTTCGACGAACGACGGGTCCCCGTCCAGATCGCCGCGCAGCACGACGGTCTGCGAGAGGTAGCCGATCATCGACTCCAGCTCGACCCGGTCGCGTCCGGCGACGGCCGTGCCGACGAGGACGTCGGTGTGGCCGGTGTGCCGGTGCAGGAGCACCTGGTAGGCCGTCATGAGCACGGTGAACAGCGTGGTCCTGTGCTCACGGGCGAGCCGGTCCAGCTCGTCGGCGACCTTCCGGCCGGCTCGGACGAACTGGTACGCCACGCGATCATCGTCGCCGGCGCCCCCGGGGCTCTCGCTGCCGATGCCGCACGGCAGGTCGGGCGGCGGCGGATCGGCCAGCCGCTCCTGCCAGTACGGCACCGCGCGCTCGGCGCGGCGGCGCTGCCAGCGGGCGTAGTCGGACGGCTGCACCGGCAGCGGCGCCAGGTTCGGCGCGCGGCCGTGCAGGCGTGCGGTGTAGTACTCCGCCAGGTCGTCCAGGAGGATCCCCAGCGACCAGCCGTCGCCGATGATGTGGTGCATCGTGACGCACAGGACGTGGTCCAGCGGCCCGATCGCGATGAGGGCGACGCGCAGCGGCACGCCTTCCGCGAGGTCGAACGGCGCGTTCACCCGCTCGGCGACGAGCCGCCGGGCGTGCTCCTCGTCATCGGCCTGGATCCGTTCGACCGGCGGGAGGGATCCCGGCGCCCCCGCCGGCTCGGCGACCGCCCAGGGGACGCCGTCCTCCTCCTCGAACCGGGTGCGCAGGCCCTCGTGCCGGGCCGCGAGGTCGGCGAACGCCCAATCGAGGGCGTCCGGATCGAGGGGCCCGCGCAGCCGGTGGACGAGGTACATGGTGTACGAGGCGTCGTGGGGGCTCAGCTTCTGCAGGAGCCACAGCCGTTCCTGGCCCGGCGACAGGGGCGCCCTCATGATTCGGACGCCATCTCGTCGAGCACGGCCGCCAGGTCCTCGGCGCTGAGGCCGTCGAGCTCGTCGCGGAGCGCGGCGATGTCGGCGAGGTCCAGGTCGTCGTCGTCGAGCCGGTCCATCGCCGCCGCCAGGCCGGCCACGGTCGGGTTCTCGAACAGCACCACGATCGGCACGTTGGTCGCGAAGCGCGCCTGGATCCTGGCGATGATCTGGGTGGCGGTCAGCGAGTGCCCGCCCAGCTCGAAGAAGTCGTCGTCGACGCCCACCGGCTCCGCGATGCCCAGCACCTCGCCCCACATCGCCGCGAGGTCCTCCTCCAGCGGCGTGGCCGCAGGCCGGTACGGCCGGCTGCGGGCCCGGGTCCACTCGGGCACGGGCAGGGCCTTGCGGTCGAGCTTGCCGTTGGGGGTGAGCGGCAGGGCGTCCAGCACCACGAGGTGCGCGGGCACCATGTACTCGGGCACGCTGCGGCGCAGCCGGTCCCGCAGGGACGGCCACAGGTCGGCCCCCTCGGGCTCCCCGGCCGCGCGCACGACGTAGGCGACCAGGCGCGGCAGCCCGTCGGGGCCCTCGCAGACGCCGACGGCGGCGTCGGCCACCTCGGGCGCGGCGCGCAGCACGCTCTCGATCTCACCGAGCTCGATGCGGAAGCCGCGCACCTTCACCTGCTGGTCGGCCCGGCCCAGGTAGCGGAGCCTGCCGTCCTCGATCGCGGCCAGGTCGCCCGTGGCGTACAGGCGGGCGCCCGGCGTTCCGGAGAACGGGTCGGGCAGGAACCTGGCGGCCGTCTGACCCGGCATGCCGCGGTATCCCCTGGCCAGGCCGGAGCCGCCGATGTGCAGCTCGCCGGCCTCGCCGGGCGGCACCGGACGCCCGTCGGGGCCGAGGATGTGCACCGTCGTGTCGCCGATGGGCTCGCCCAGGTCCACAGGGCCAGGAGACGGGGCCACCCGCCCGGCCGTCGACCAGACCGTCGTCTCGGTCGGGCCGTACACGTTCCAGAGCCGGGCGCCGCCGCCGAGGAGGGCGTCGGCGAGGTCGCGGGGCAGTGCCTCGCCCCCGCACAGCCGGGTCGCGACGTTCTCGGGCACGCCGCCGGATTCGAGCAGGATGCGCCAGCTCGCCGGGGTCGCCTGCATGATCGTGACGGCCTCGGTCACGGCGCGCGACCGCAGGGCCCGGCCGTCCGCCGTCTCGTGCCCGGAGGCGACCACGACCCGCGCCCCGCAGGCCAGCGGCAGGAGGAGTTCGAGCACCGAGATGTCGAACGACAGCGTGGTGACCGCCAGCCAGGCGTCGCGCGGGGTGAGCTCCAGCAGGGAGGCGAAGGACTCCAGCAGGTGGACCACCGCGCCGTGCGGCACGGCGACTCCCTTGGGCCTGCCGGTGGAGCCGGAGGTGTACATGAGGTAGGCCAGGTCCCCCGCCGGGCCGTCGGCCGGCACGTCGCCGGGCACCCCGGCGGAGACGGGAACGCCGTCCCACGCCAGCTCGACGACGTCCTCGACGCCGTCGAGCAGCCGGGACTCGACGCCCTGGCCGGCCAGGACCAGCCGGATGCCCGCGTCCTCCCGCATGAACCGGAGCCGGTCCTCCGGGAATCCCGGGTCGAGCGGCACGTAGGCGCCGCCGGCCCGCCACACGGCGAGCAGGGCGACGACCATGCCGGGGCAGCGCTCCAGGCACAGCCCCACCGGAACCTCCTGGCCGACTCCGCGGGCGCGCAGCAGCGCCGCGAGCCGGTCGACCCTGTCGTGCAGCTCCCGGTAGGTCAGCAGGCCCCCGGCGCCGCTCACCGCGACCGCGTCGGGGCTCGTGTCACGCCACCGGCGGATCAGCGCGAGCGCCGTCGCGGCGTCCGTTCCCGTCCCCGGCCGCCCGGCGCCCGGAGGCGCCGTCAGGCCGCTCACCGCGTCACTCACTTCCATGCACCTTTCACTTCGAGAACACGCGCGCGAACGGGCCGCTCAGCGCGGACAGCGGGATGTCGGGGTCGGCCCCGGCCCGCCGTACGACCTCGGCGAAACCGCCGATGAGGCGGCGCGCGGTCGCGGGCGTGAACAGGTCGCTGCTGTAGTCGAGGACGCCGCCCAGCCCCTCCGGTCCCCGCCACAGGTCCATCGAGACCTCGGACTTGGTGTGGCTGGGCGGGACCACGTGAATCTCCCGGTCGAGGTCGGCGAACCGGGTCCCCAGCAGATCTTCCTTGGGCAGGTTGTGCAGGTTGAACATGACCTGGCACAGCGGCGGCCTGCTGATGTCGCGGGGGACGCGCAGCGCGGCCAGGACGTGCTCGTACGGCACCTCCGCGTGCCGCATCCCGGCCAGGGTCGTCTCCCGCACGCGGTCCAGCAGCTCGTGGAACGACGGATCGCCGGACAGGTCGGCGCGCACCACCATCGTGTTGCCGAAGTAGCCGATCAACGGCGCGAGCTCGCTGCGGCTCCGGCCGGCCACCGGCACGCCGACGCAGAAGTCGGTCTGGCCCGACGCCAGGGCGAGGGTCGCCTGGTAGGCGGCGATCAGGGCCATGAACGACGTGCAGCGCCGCTTCCTGGCCACCTTCTCCAGCGGCGTGATCACCTCCGGCGGCAGCAGCAGCTGCTCGCGTCCGCCGCGCCCGGACCACCGGGACAGCCGGGGGTGGTCGGCCGGAAGGTCCAGCGCCGGGGCGCCGGCCAGGCGGCGCGCCCAGAACTCCACGCCCTCGGTGTGGTCCCGCTGTCTCTCCTGCACCGCGAAGCGGGGGTACTGCGTGGGCAGCTCCGGCAGTTCGGGCTCACGTCCCTCGCGTGCGGCGGCGTAGCACTCCGTGAGCTCACGCAGGAGCACGTCGAGCGACCAGCCGTCCATCACTATGTGGTGCAGGACGATGCACACGACCGCGTCGCCCTCCCCCAGCCCGGCCAGGCCGGCCCGCAGGGGAGGCGCGTTCTCCAGGTCGAACGGGCGGTCGACGAACTCCTTCAACGCCCGTTCGAGGTCCGCCTCCCCGGAGAACGCGATCTTCTCCAGCGGCACCGGTCCGGGCGGCAGCACGACCTGCACGGGGGCGTCCCCGCGCAGCCGGAAGCGGGTCCGCAGCACCTCGTGCCGCTCCACGATCCGGGTGAACGCGGCGGACAGCGCGCCCACGTCGAGCGGACCGCGCAGCCGCATGCACCAGGGCGTGTTGTAGGTGGTGTCGGCCGGGTCGAAGCGGCTGAGGAACCACAGGCGCTCCTGCCCGGGCGACAGCGGCCACTCCTGCCCGCCGGTGTCCCGGGGCGCGCCCCCGAGGGAGCGCAGCAGCGCCGCCCGGCGCTCGGGGGGCAGGCCGGCCAGCTTCTCGATCAGCGCGGCGCGGCGCTCGGCGGCGGTCATCTGCCCAGGTCGCGTACGCTCAGCGGCCGCATGTCGGTCCACACCGTCTCGATGTGGTCCAGGCATTCCTGGCGGGTGCCCGCGAAGCCGGTGGGCCGCCACCCGGCGGGCGGCTCGCGGTCGCTCCACCATACGGAGAACTGCTCCTCGTCGTTGACGACCACGAGCATCGGAGAATCGGTCATGTCATCTTTCCCAGGGGTTCGTTGAGGGGGACGGCTCCCGGCCCCCGCCCTCGGCCAGGCGGGGACAGCCGGGCCAGCCGGCGGAATCGGCCGGGGGCGCCGCGCACAGGACGTAGTGGTGAGGGGCGAGCACGTCGGTCCGGCCGGTCGCGGCGCGCATGAAGGCGGTGTGGACGGCCTCGGGCGTGTCCAGCCCGGGGCGCGCGACGAGGTACCCCGTCAGCAGGGGCGCCCCGTCGTCGCCGTCCTCCAGCGCGACCGCGGCCACGCCGGTCCCGCACACCCGGCGCAGCAGCGCCTCGGTCTCCGGCAGGCTCACCCAGTCGTGGCCGATCGCCGTCCATCCGGCGGGGCGCGGCACCGGGTCCAGGCCCGCGATCTTCGCGACCTGGTCCAGCAGCACCTCCTCCGAGACGGCCCGGACCAGCAGCTCCTCCAGGCCGGTGAGCATCCGCTCGGCGACGTCTCCGGGCAGGAAGGCGGTGTCCACCAGCACGTAGAACTCGCAGGTGGACGGGGCGGGACCGGTGGCGAAGAAGATCCTCGCCTTGACCGCGGGGTAGGCGCCGACGAAGAACGTCCTGGTCCTGCCCCGGAGTGTGGCGAGCGCCGCGGCGTCTCCCGGATCGACCTGCGGCAGGCCCTGCCAGCGGCCCGCCTGCCTGACGTCGTTGAAGAACGCGTCCAGGTCGATGTCGGCGCCGCGCCGCCACGCCTCGGCCTCCCACGCGGCCAGCACGAGCGCGGGGTCGTAGTGCCCGTTCCGGTACGTCGCCATGGTCCTGCGATGTCCGTGCCGCAGCGCGCCGGCGAACGTGCCGTCCCCGAGGTCGATGACGCACAGCCCGTCCTGGGCGGCGGGCCCGGCCATCGCCTCCATCCCCGGGTGGTGCCGGTTCGACACGATGAGCTGCAGCGCAGCCGTACGATGCCCGGTCACGGCGCCGAGCAGGGCGGCACTGGCGACCGTGAGCACGCTGGAGGTCGTCACGCCGTGCCGGGCGGCGAGCGCCTCGGCGGCGACGGCCGCCGCCGGGGAGTCCATCCCGTGCCGGACGAAGCGCGGCTCCTCGGGTTCCCGCGCCGGGAAGTCGAACATCGAACGCGGCGCGGATGTCAGGCCGGTCCGCCAGTGCCGCAGCGCCTGGCCCCCGGGCGGCGGGTCCGACCTCTCGAAGGCCGCCTGGTCGAGCGGCTGCCAGTCCGGGCCGGGCAGGTCCTCCCCGGCGACCAGCCGCGGCCATTCCGCGGCCACCGTGTTCAGCGACCAGCCGTCGAGCGCGAGATGGGACAGCGCGAGCGCGAGCGCGCGCGGCCGGCCCCGCTGGCAGACGACCGCGCACCGGATCGGCAGCTCGGCCGCGTAGTCGAACCCGGTCGCGGCCAACTCGGCGGCCAGCGCCTTGGCCGCGCTCATCGGCTTGGCCGCCGCCTCGTACACGCCGACCGTGAGCCGGCCCTCCCGGCTCACCCGCTGGCTGGTGCTGTCCCCGTCCCGGACGAACGCCGTGCGCAGCGTCTCGTGCCGCTCGACGAGGCGGCCCACGGCGCGCAGCACGGCGTCCACGTCGGCCGCGCCGGTCACCGGCAGGGTCCAGGGCAGGTTGAAGTAGGGGTCGCCGTCGTCCAGCCACTGGGTGGAGCGCCAGATCCCCTGCTGGCCCCAGGTCAGCGCGGCCTGCCCGTCCCGGGCGCCGCGGAACTCCACGGTGCGCGGCGGCAGCGCCGTGAGGCCGGGGGCCTCCACCGCCGGCGGACCCGCGGTCACTTCCGCTGCCCCGCGATGTGCTCGACCAGGCCGTCGAGCGTGTTGAGGTGGCCGCCGTCCAGGTCGACGTCGCAGTCGAACTCGGTCTCCAGCAGGTCGATCAGCCGGAGGTAGGCGATCGAGGTGAGGCCGAGCGCGGGCAGGCTGCAGTCCGCCGCCAGGATGTCGGCGGCGGCCAGGTCGCCGCCGCTCGCCTTCGACACCAGCTCGGCCACGCGCTCCCTCAGCATGCCTCCTCCCGCAGGCGGGCGACCTCAGCCGCGATCCCGGTGATCGTCGGCTCGTCGAAGAACACGTCGAAGGACAGCTCCACGTCCATCCGCTCGCGCACCTTCGCGATGATCTGGGTGATCGACAGCGAGTGCCCGCCGAGGTCGAAAAGGTCCTCGTCCAGGCCGATCTCCGGCATGCCGAGCACCTCGCGCCAGATCTCCCCCACCTCCGCCAGGAACGGCCCCGCGTCCGCCTCGCCGGTCGCTCCGGCCGAGGCCGGCCCCTCCCCGGTCCGGGCGAAGGACTGCTCGACCGCGCCGTCGGCCACCGGGGACGGCAGCGGCAGGCCGGCCAGGTCGGCGTCGGGTGCGGCGGCCACCGCACGCAGCAGGGAGAGCAGGTGCCCGGCGACGGCCTCGCAGCCGGAGCGGCTCAGGACGAGCGGGTTGAACTGCAGCCGGGCGGCGGCGCCGTCCGGCGCGTCCACCACCTGGAGGTGCAGCGTGCCGCGCACCGCGCCGTTGAAGGACATCCAGTCCACCGACGCCTCCAGGCCGGGGAACTCCGGCGCGCCTCCGTCACGCCTGCGGTAGCTGACCGACACCGGCGTCAGCGCGGTGCGGGGGCTCACGCCGCCGACGGCACGCGCGAGCGGCACCTGCCGGAACCGGTAGACGGCCCGCAACTCCTCACGCAGGGACCGGGCGAAATCGGCGAACGTCCCGCCCGGGGCCGGGGCCGGCACCGGCAGCTCGTTCACGAAGGGGCCGATGTGGCCCCGTGTCTCCTCGGTCCTGGTCGACAGGTCGACGGCCACCGCCGTGCCCTCGTTGCCGTACGCCGCGAGCAGGGTGTGCACCGCGGCGAGCACGAGCTCGAACCGGGTGACGCCCATCTTGTCCGCGGCGACGGCGAGGTCGGCGGGAAGCGCGAAGTCGACGGCCTCGCCGGCCGCGGCGCGGGTCGAGACCCCGGACAGCCCGGGGAGGCGCAGGTCCTGCCGGTCCCGCCAGCGGTCGCGCCAGAACTCGGCGGCGTCGCCGAGCAACTCGGCCACCCGGGCGTTCTCCCGCTCGACGGCCTCGCCGTAGGTCGTAGGAAGGGCCGGCGTCGGCAGCCCGGCGTAGGCGCGGGCCAGACCCCGAACCAGGATGTCCTTCGACATGCCGTCGAAGACGGCGTGATGGGCGACGACGACGAGCAGGTGCCGCTCCGGCGCGAGCCGGAAGACCGTGAACCGGGCCGTCGGCCCGGTCCGCAGGTCCAGGGCGAGGGACGCCTCGCGCTCGACCAGTTCGCGGGGCTCACGGCCGGAGGCGTCCTCGAACCCGACGGGCGGCGGCACGGCGGCCGGCACCCGGCGCAGCACGCCCTCCCGCTCGGTCAGGGCCGCGCCCAGCTGGGGATGCGCGCGGATCACGTCGTGGCAGGCGGCCAGCAGCCGGTCCACGTCCACGGGGCCGTCGAGCCGGATGGCCAGCGGCATGTGGTACACGCGGCCCCCGCAGCCCATCTGCTCCGTTATCCACATGCCGTGCTGAGCGAGGGACGCCTGCTCCCCCTCGTCTACGAGCGTCGGTGACATCTCATTCGCCTTCCGTGCTGATCACGGAGTCGCCCAGCAGCGCGGGCAGCTCCTTCTTGATGACCTTTCCTGACTGGTTCCTGGGCAGGCTGTCGACCACGAGGACCCGTTCGGGGAGCTCGTGCCAGGCCAGCCGGTCCATCAGGAAGGAGCGCACCTCACTCGCGACGAGCCCCGGCGACCTGGGCACCACCGCGGCGCCCAGCACGGAGCCCAGCACCGGGTGCGGGAGCCCGAACACGGCCGCCTCGGCGACCAGCGGGTGCTCGTGCAGCGCGGCCTCCACCTGGAGGGTGGACACCTTGAACGCCCCGGTCTTGACCACGTCGCTCTCCCGGTCGACCAGGTAGAGGTAGCCGTCGGCGTCCACGTATCCGACGTCGCCCATGCGCACCCAGCCGTCGCGGAACGACCTGGCGCTGGCCTCGGCGTCGCCGTAGTAGGACCGGGTGGCGGTGGGCGAGCGCATCCACACCTCGCCCGTCTCCCCGGGCGGGAGCGGGGTGCCCTCCTCGTCGGTGATGCGCAGCGAGCCGCCGAACGCGGGCCGGCCCAGCGCGGCCGGCCGCGTACGGTCGTAAATCATGATCGTCTGAGCGGGGGCGGCCTCGGTGGACGTGTAGTAGTTCGTCACGGTCGCGTTCGGGAAGGCCGCCGACAGACGTTCCGACACGGCGGGAGGAAGCGCGGCCGCCGCCGACCCCAGCAGCACCACGCTGGACATGTCGTGCCGCTCGTGCAGCCCGGCGTCGAGCAGCTCGATCGCCATGGAGGGCACCAGGAACACGGTGCCGGGGCGGTAGGTCTCGATCAGCCGGGCGAACCGGCCGGGCGTGAACCTCGCCGGGGTCAGCACGGCCGGCCGGGCGTCCAGCGCGTTGACCAGCATGGTCTGGCCGGCGTTGGTGCCGATCGGGAAGGCGTGCAGCAGGTGCCGCGAGTGGGCGAACCTGCGGTGCTTGGGCTGCGTGACGCACCCGTAGGCCAGGTTGGCGTGGCTCGCACCGACCCCCTTGGGCCGCCCGGTCGTGCCGGAGGTGTAGAGGATCTGCGCCAGGTCCCCGGGCCGCACCCGCGGCCCTTCCGGCGCCGGGTCCGGCCCGAGGCCGGCTTCCAGCTCCGCCGGGGTCGCGGTCCACGGCTCTCCCGCCGGCGCCGCGAGGTCCCGGCCGAGCAGCACCGCCGTCGCCGAGCAGTGCTCGATCATGTAACGCAGCTCGGCCGGCGCCAGCCGGTCCGACATCGGCACGGCCACCGCGCCCGCCTTCAGCACCCCGAAGAACGCCACGGCGAAGTCGATCCAGTCGCGGCTGCCGAAGTGCAGCGCCACCCGGTCGCCCGGGATGACCCCGCGGCCCGTCAGCCCGGCGGCGAGCACCGCCGACCTGCGCTCCCACTCCGCGAAGGTGAGCGTCCCGTGCCCCTCCACGATCATCGCCACGCCGTCCGGCTCCTGCCCCGCGCGCAGCCGCAGCAGCTCCGGCAGGGTGAGCGCGGGCACGCCCCGCGTCCTCGTCGCCCCCGTCATGCGTGCTCCTTCTCGGGTTCGCGAGCCGCCCGTGTGCCCACCCCTGTGTCCGCCCGCGTGCCTGTCCGTGTGCCTGTCCGTGTGTCCTTACGGGCGGCCGCGACACGTTCGGTCAGGGCCTGATAGCCGACGACGTCGTCGGGCAGGGCGTCGGGCACGTCGGCGTCGAACCGGCGCAGCACCCGCACCCGCATGCCGACCAGTGCGATGACGGCGATCGCCAGCGCGAAGCAGGCGTACATGAAGCCGATCCCGCGGCCCGGGCCGGTGCCGAGCACCACGCCCACGGTGCCGGCGAGCGGCCCGTCCGGGGCGAGCAGCGGCTCGAAGACCTGCGCGCCGTACGGCGCGACCAGGCCGAACCCGATGGGCAGCGTGGACCAGGCGACCAGCGTGTTCAGCGCGATGACGCGGCCGTGGAACCGCTGCGGCACCTTGACCTGGATGATCGTGGCGTAGACGCCGTTCAGCAGGGTGAGGCACAGCGACATGCCGAACGCGCCGACGGCGATGAGGAACAGGTCCTGGTACAGCCCGGTCAGCAGGCAGAACACCGACAGGGCGAGCGTGGACAGCAGCACGCCGTACAACCGCCGGCGCCGCGGGCCGCCCCAGGCCGCCATCGCCAGACCGCCGAGGAAGGCGCCGAGCCCGCCCGCGAACGACACCCGGCCGACCTCGGCCAGCGACGCGAACGACAGCACCAGCGGCGAGATCATCATGAACAGCGGGGACAGGAAGATGTTCAGCACCGCGAAGTAGAACAGCATCGCGCGGAAGCCCCGGTTGCCCCAGGAGTGGCGGATGCCGCCCAGCATCTCGGCGAGCACGCTCTCCCGTCGCTTCCAGGCCATCGTCGCCGGGAAGCGGATCAGCACGATGGTGAGCGTGGCGACGACGTAGCTGACCACGTCGATGATGAGGATGCCCTCCAGCCCGATCGTCGCCATCAGCCCGACCGCGATCAGCGGCACGATGAGCTGCGCGGTGCCGGTGGCCATCTGGACGACGCCGTTGGCGTGCCCGAGGAACCGTTTCGGTACGAGCTGCGGGATCGCCGAGGTGTACGCCAGCCGTTGGAAGGTGAGCGCGACGGACAGGCAGACCAGCAGCGGATAGATGTGCCAGACCTCTAGGTTGCCGGTCCACAGCAGCAGTCCCAGCATGAGCTGGGTGCCGCCGGCGGCCGCGTCTCCGGCGATCATGACCTTGCGCCGGTCGAACCGGTCGACGATGGCGCCGGCCAGCGGGGCGACGAGCATGCCGGGCAGCAGTCCGAGCACGGAGAACAGCGCGAACCGGGCGAGCGAGCCGGTGGTGAGGTAGATCCACAGCGGGATGGCGAACTCGGTCAGCGCGGAGCCGGTGATCGAGACGAGCTGGCCGGCCGCGACGAGGAGGAAGCGCCGCATGCTGGGCGGCGGGCCGACGCGCACCTGTGTGCCCGCGGCGCCGTCCGGGCCGTCCGGGCCGTCCGGGCCGTCCGGGCCGTCCTGGGCCGTGCCCGCCCCGGTTCCGGTTTCGGTTCCGGTCTCGGCGGACCGGCTCGAGACGCCCTGCAGCCACCAGGTGCGGGCCTCGTCCCGTTCCATCCCCTCCGTACGCCCGGAGGCGACGGCGGCGTGGGTGCCGGTGACGATCTCGGCCAGCTCGTCGCTGCGGTACCGAAGGAAGAAGTGCCCGGCCTCGTCGAGGACGACGCACGCCGCGTCATCCGACAGGCAGTGCCACTCCTTGTAACGTTCCTGGTAGAACTCGGCCGCCGGGTCGCGTTCGCCGACCACGGAGATCACCGGCGCGCGCAGCGCCGGACCGCCGCCCTCCTCGAAGATCCGCGTGAAGTACCGCTCGGCGGCGCGGGTGCCTTCACGGCGGTTGCGCACGATGAGTTTGACCTGCTCCCGGCCGAGATCCTCCACGTCGAGCCCGGCCGCGGTCAGGGCGTTGACCCGCTGCTGGTCGCTGGTGAGGCGGTCGAAGAAGGTCCCGAGCCAGTTCAGGCCGCGACCCGGGCGGGCGAAGGGGAACACGCCGCCGAGATACAGCGCGTCCACGGTTCGGCCGTCCGCCTCCAGCCTCCGGGCGATCTCGGCGGACAGCATGACGCCGAGGCCGCAGTGGCCGTACAGCACCAGCGAGCCGCCGTTCCTGTCCATGATCTCGGAGATCTCGGCCACGCAGTCGACGACGACCTCGTCGAACGGCCGGGCCTGTTCGCCCAGCTCGTGGCCGGGCACGGCGACCGAGTAGAGCGCCCAGTCGTCCGGCAGCGCGTCCGCGAGCGGCTGGTAGACGACCGCGCTGCCCCCGCCGTACGGCACGCACACCAGGGTGGTGGTGGCCGGCCCGGCGGGGGTGAGCCGGTGCAACAGCGAGCGCGGCACGTCCCCCTCGGCCGTGAGCAGCCGGGCCAGCTCGCGGACGGTGCGGTGCTTGAAGACGTCGAGCACCGTGATCTGCCGGTCCGGATGCGCCTTGCGCAGCCGGGCGATGACCCGCATCGCCAGCAGCGAGTGGCCGCCCAGGGCGAAGAAGTCGTCGAGCGCCCCCACGCGCTCGACTTCCAGCACCTCCGCCCAGACGCGTGCCACGTCCTCCTCGGCGCCGGGCGCCGGGGCGACGTACTCGGCCGCCGCCACGTCGGCCTCCGGCTCGGGCAGCCGCGAGCGGTCCACCTTGCCGTGCGACTTGAGCGGCAGCTCGTCGAGCCAGGCGTACCGCGAGGGGACCATGTACGCGGGCAGCCGGTCGGCCAGCCACGCGCGGACCTCCGCGGTCTCCGGTCGTGCGCCGTCCGCGGCGTTCCCGGCGTTCTCGGCGTTCCCGGCGGCGGGGGCGGGGACGAGGTAGGCGACGAGCTGCTCGCCGCGCGGCTCGACCACGGCCTGGGCGACGTCCGGATGGTCGGCCAGCACCGACTCGACCTCGCCGAGCTCGACCCGGTAGCCGCGGATCTTCACCTGCAGGTCGCGGCGGCCGAGGAACTCCAGGTCGCCGGAGCCGGACCACCGGCCGAGGTCCCCCGTGCGGTACATGCGCGACCCGGGCGGGCCGTACGGGTCGGGGACGAACCGGTCGGCGGTCAGGCCGGGACGGTTCAGGTAGCCGCGGGCCAGCCGCTCGCCGCCGAGGTAGATCTCCCCCGGCACCCCGGCGGGCACCGGCCGCAACCGCTCGTCCAGCACGTACGCCCGCGCCCGGGGCAGCGGCGAGCCGATCGGCAGGCTCACGCTCGCCTCGGCCGGGCCGTCGGGGGCGGGCAGCCGCGCGACGTCGTAGGTGGTCACGCCCACAGTGGCCTCGGTCGGCCCGTAGTGGTTGACGACCCGGCAGCGGCCCAGCGCCGCGAGCTCGGCGGCCCAGCCGCGCGGGGCCGCCTCCCCGCCCAGGAGCAGCAGCTTCCTGGGCAGCAGGTCGTCCGGCCCGGCGTCGGCGAGCAGCGCTGCGAGGTGCGACGGCGTGATCTTGAGGTAGTCGATCCCGGTGCGCCGGAAGATCCCCGCCAGCTCGGGACCGGCGGTGCGCGAGGGCACCAGGTGCAGGGTCCCGCCGGTCATCAGGCACAGGTAGAAGACCGTGACGCCGAAGTCGAAGGCGAGTGACTGGAGCAGGGCGAAGGACGAGCCCGGCTCCACTCCGAGCCGTTCGCGCACCCCGGCGAGGTAGACCATCACCTCGTGGTGCTGCACTGCGACGCCCTTGGGCCGCCCGGTGGTGCCGGAGGTGTAGATCACGTACGCGAGGTCGCCCGGCGCCGCGGGTTCCCATGGGTCGCCGGGCTCCGGCGTGTCGTGGTCCGTGTCGTGGTCCGTGTCGTGGTCGAGGTGCACGGCGGTGATCTCGTCCGGCAGCCGGTCGTGCAGGTCCGGGCTGGTCACGACGATCGACGCCCCGGCGTCGGCCAGCACGTACTCGAGCCGGCCGCGCGGGTGCTCAGGGTCGAGCGGCAGGTAGGCCGCGCCCGCCTTGAGCACGCCGAGCACCGCGACCGCGAGCCCGGTGGACTGCTCCAGGCAGATCGCCACGCGGTCGTCGCGCCGCACGCCGAGCCCGCGCAGCCGCCGGGCGAGCCGGTCGGCCGCGGCGTCCAGCTCGGCGTACGTGAGGGCGTCGTCCCCGCTGACGACGGCGGTCGCGGACGGGGTGCGGGCCGCCTGCGCGGCGATGACCTCGTGCGGCGCCGACGCCCCGCCGAACGCGTCCGCGGCGGGCGCCTCGGCCTCGGGCGCCGCTCCCGCGAACCCGAGCACGCGGTCGCGCTCGGCCGCCGGGAGCAGTTCGAGGTCCGACACCCGCGCGTGGGGGTCGGCGGCGATCGACCTGAGCAGGTTCTCGAAGCACTCCGCCAGGCGCGCGATCGTGGCCGGCCGGAACAGCTCGGTGCGGTAGGTGATGTTCCCCACCAGGCCGTCGCCCTGGTCCATCAGGTACAGCGCGAGGTCGAACCGGCTGGCGGTCACGTCGAACGGGTACGCCGACATGGTCAGGCCCTGGGTCCGCAGCGGGGCCGACCGGTAGTTCTGCAGCGCGAACATCACCTGGAACACCGGCGACCTGCTCACGTCGCGCTCGACGCCGAGCTCGCCGACCAGCCGGTCGAAGGGCAGCTCCTGGTGCGTGTAGGCGTCCAGCGCCGTCTCGCGCACCCGGCCGAGCAGCTCGGTGAAGGTCGGGTCGCCGGACAGGTCGGCCCGCATCGGCAGCGAGTTGATGAAGAGCCCGACCACCCGCTCCAGCTCCGGCAGGTCGCGCCCCGAGACGGGCGACCCGACCGCGAAGTCGTCCTGACCGGAGTAGCGGCCCAGGAGCACCTGGAAGGCGGCGAGCAGCGTCATGTACAGCGTCGCGCCGTTCGCCCCGCCCAGCTCCGTGAGCGCGTCCACCAGCTCGCGGTCCAGCACGAGGTTGTGGGCGTCGCCCGCCGATCCCTGCTCCGGCGGGCGCGGCAGGTCGGTCGGCAGCTCCAGCGGCGGCAGGCCGGCCAGCCGCTCCCGCCAGTAGCGGATGTCGTCCTCGTGGGTCCGTCCGCGCTCCCACAGCGCGTAGTCGCCGTACTGCACGGGCGGGTCGGCGAGACCGGCGTCGGTCCCGGTCCGGTACGCCTCGTGCAGGGCGAGCAGCTCCTCCATCACGATGTCGCACGACCAGCCGTCGGTGACGGCGTGGTGCATGGTCAGGAGCAGCACGTGCTCGCGGGCGCCGAGCCGGACCAGGAGCAGCCGCAGCAGCGGGCCGGTCGCCAGGTCGAACGGCCGGGCCAGCTCCTCCTGCACGGCCTCCCGCGCGGTGGCGGCGTCGTCGGACAGCCGCAGCTCGACCAGCCGCAGCTCCACCAGGGGCTCGTCGTCCAGCACGATCTCCGGCGTCCCGTCGTCGGTGGTGACGAACCGGGTGCGCAGGCTCTCGTGGCGTCTGGCCACCTCGACGAGGGCGCGCTCCAGGGCCGCGTCGTCGATCTCGCCGCCGTCCAGCCGGACGGCGAAGGCGACGGTGTAGGCGGTGGTGCCCGGGGCGTACTGCTCCAGGAACCACAGGCGCTCCTGCGCGTGCGAAAGCGGCGGGTGGGTGCCGACCGGCCGCGGCGGCACGGTGACCCTCGCGGCTTTCCCGGCCCTGAGCCGCTGCGCCAGCAGCGCCTGTTTGGCCGGTGAGAGGCCGGTCCGGGTCACGAGGCCGGCACCTCGGTTGAAATTTGCATTAAGAACATGGCATTCCTTTGTGCGCTCTGCGCCCCGGTACGCCGGCGAATCGATGCGAAGACGCGGGCGGCCAACGACCCGGCGGCGGAATCACCGCCGGTGAGCTTCCTGCCTGGTGCCTGGCGCGGCACGGAACCCATTGCCGCTCGCGCCGGTACCCCCATTTCGGACGCATGAGTGGGAACGCTCCCACGGCAGTGGAGGCTAGGGATCAGGACTTTCATTCGTCAAGTGTCATGGAAGTTTCTGTCCGTTATTAGCCCCAAGGCGGGGAATGTGAGTATATTGCCGCAGATCACGAACAATGTGGTCACACTCTCCCAAATCGTCCGTATCGCCAGGCATTGACAAGGCCTCTTACCGGACCTACGCTCCGTGGGAGCGCTCCCAACATGGGTGCTCCTGTCCCTGGCAGCGAAGCCCGGCGTCGAGCGCGCCCTCGACCAGAGACGCACCAGGAGCCGACCACCTGTGATCGTCACCGCTGCACCGGCCCGGAGCTCGCGGCATACCCTCAACGACGGGGATCTCCGCTCACTCCTCCTCATCCGGCACTTCGAACGCGCCCTGCTCCACCTGTTCGAGCAGGGTGTGCTGAGCGGCACGACCCACACCTGCCTCGGACAGGAGTACATCCCGGTCGCGCTGTCGGCCCTGCTCCGCGACGACGACTTCGTGTTCAGCAACCACCGGGGGCACGGTCACTTCCTCGCCCGCCATCCCGACCCGCACGGACTGCTCGCCGAGATCATGGGGCGGGAGGGCGCGCTGTGCGGAGGCGTCGGCGGCAGTCAGCACATCTACCACCGGCGTTTCCTGTCCACGGGCGTCCAGGGCGAGAGCCTGCCCGTGGCGACCGGGGTGGCCCTGAAACTGGCCGGCACGGGTGCGCTGGCCTGCGCGTACATCGGGGACGGCACCTGGGGCGAGGGCGCCGTCTACGAGGCGCTGAACATGGCCTCCCTCTGGAGGGTGCCGCTGCTGGTCGTGGTCGAGCACAACGGCATCGCCCAGTCGACCCCCACGTCCGCGCAGATGGCGGGCACGATCGCCGCCCGGGCGGCGGCCTTCGGCGTCCGCCATCACCACGTCTCGTCCACCGACGCCGGTGAGATCAGGGAGGTCCTCGCCCCGCTGATCGACGCCGTGAGGGCCGAGCCGTCCCCGCTGGTGGTCGAGTTCGCCACGCACCGCCTCGGGCCCCACAGCAAGGGCGACGACACCCGGCCGCCGGAGGAGATCCGCCGGGCCGCGGAGTCCGACTGGTACGACCGGTACGCCGCGGCCGAGCCCGAGCGGTTCGCCCGGATCGACCGGGAGCAGCGAGAGCTCGTCGAGCGGGTGGTCGCCGAGGTCTCCGCCCGGCCCCACACAAGGCCGGGAGGAGCGGCGTGACCAGGGTCTCCGAGCATCTCAACCAGGCGCTGCACGATCTCATGGAGTCCGACCCCTCGGTCCACCTGCTGGGCGAGGACGTCAGCGACCCGTACGGCGGCGCGTTCAAGGTCACCCGGGGACTGTCCGGCCGGTTCGGCTCGCGGGTGAGGTCCACGCCGCTCAGCGAGGGCGCGATCGCCGGGGTCGGGGCCGGGCTGGCCCTGGCCGGCGACAAGGCCATCGTCGAGATCATGTTCGCCGACTTCGTGGCACTGGCGTTCGACCAGATCACGAACTTCGCCGCCAAGTCCACCTCGATGTACGGCAGGCCCGTGCCGGTGCCGCTCGTGGTGCGCTGCCCCACGGGCGGCAACCGCGGCTACGGCCCGACCCACAGCCAGAACCCGCAGAAGCACTTCATCGGCGTACCGGGGCTGTCCCTGTTCGAGATGACGCCGTTCCACGACGCGGGCCGGCTGTTCGCCCGGATGTTCGGCCTCGGCCGGCCCTGCCTGTTCTTCGAGGACAAGGTCCTGTACACGCGGCAGATGCACCGCGTCGACGACCTGTTCCGGTACGAGCTGGTGGACGACGTGGCGCGGGTGTACCTCGACGGCGCGGGCCGGCCCGACTGCACGCTGGTCACCCACGGCGGGCTCGTTCACCGGACGCTCGACGCCATGCGGACGCTGCTCCTGGAGGACGACCTGGTCTGCGAACTGCTGGTGCCCGCCCAGCTCTACCCCGTACCCCGGCTGCCGGGGCTGGAGGACGCGCCGCACGTCTGCGTCGTCGACGACGGGACCGAGGGCGGCACCTGGGCGGCCGAGGTGGCCACGGTGCTCTACCCGCGTCTGTGGGACCGCCTGCGCCGCCCGATCACGCTGATCAACTCGGCGGACCGGGTGATCCCCGCCGCCCCCCATCTGGAACGTGAGGTGCTCGTGCAGGCCGACAGCATCCGGACCGCGGTGAAGGAGGCGCTGTCGTGACCGAGTTCCGCGTACCCAAGCTCAACAACAACGACACGTCGTACATCCTGGTCGAGTGGCTGGCCGAGGACGGGCGGGCGGTGCGGGACGGCGAGCCGATCGTGCTGCTGGAGACGTCCAAGGCGACGGAGGAGGTCGAGGCCCCGGCGGACGGCGTCCTGCGGCGACTGGTCGCCGAGGGGGCCGAGTGCGAGCCGGGGCAGGTGATCGCCCGCCTGCTCGGGAGCGTGGACGAGCCCGTTCGGAAGGCCGCCGAGGAGACCGCGGACGGAAACCCGCACGGGCCGGACACTCCTGCGCCGCCCGGCGACGCCACCGGGGTGGTCGTCACCGCGCCCGCGCGCGACCTGATCGAGGCGCACGGCATCGCCATGGAGCGGGTGTACGCCCTCGGCCGGAAGGTGATCAGGCGGAGCGACGTCGAGGAACTGCTCGGCGAGCAGGAGCCCTCCCCCGCCGCCGTCGCGGACGACGCCCCGGCAGGGGACGACGACGCGCGGTGGATCACGCTGTCGCGGGCGCAGCAGCGGACGGCCGAGGTCGTCGAGCGGTCCCGGCGCGAGATCCCGGCGGCCTTCACGGCGATGAACGTCGACGTGACCGAGGTCGTGTCGCTCGCCCGCGACCTCACCCGCCGGCTGCGCGCCCTGGTCGGCCTGCCCGAGATGGTGGTGAAGGCGGCCGGCGGGCTGCTCGACCGCTTCCCGATGTTCTTCGCGGAGCCCGGGCCCGGCCCGCGCGCCAGAAGAGCCGCCACCGCGGACGTGGGCGTGACGGTCGACGTGGGCCAGGGGCTGTTCATCCCGGTCGTCCGCGACGCCGGCAACCGGACGCTCGCCGAGATCGCCGCCGACCTGGCCGGTTTCCGCACGACCGCGCTCACCGGGTCGTTCCGGGAACGCGATCTCCGGGGGGGCGCCATCACGCTCACCCTGCACACGCACGACGGCATCGTGTTCGCCGTCCCGATCGTCTTCCCCGGCCAGACGTGCGCGCTGTCGCTGACCGCGCCGCGCTCGGAGGTCGTGCAAGACGGCTCAGGCTTCGCCGTACGCAAGACCGCCACACTGGGCCTCGCATACGACCACCGTTACATCAACGGTCGCGATGCCGCGGAGTTCCTCCGTGAGCTCCGCACGGCGCTCGAAACACCCGCGCGTTTCCTCACCGAGAATGGATGAAGCCATGAACTCACCCGCACGGTTTCCGGCCGACTTCGTCTGGGGCGCGTCCACCGCGGCGTACCAGATCGAGGGCGCGACCACGGAGGACGGCCGCGGGCCCTCGGTGTGGGACACGTTCTGCGCGGTCCCCGGCAACGTGCGCGACGGCGACAGCGGTGAGCACGCCGCCGACCACTACCACCGTTACGACGAGGACCTGGACCTGATCGCCGATCTGGGCCTGGGCAGCTACCGCTTCTCCATCGCCTGGCCGCGGATCCAGCCGACCGGATCGGGCAAGCCCAACCAGAAGGGCATCGACTTCTATCGCCGGCTCGTCGACGGGCTGGCCGAGCGCGGCATCCGGCCGATGGCCACGCTCTTCCACTGGGACCTGCCGCAGGAGCTGCAGGACCGGGGGGGCTGGGAGAACCGGGACACGGCCGAGCGCTTCGCCGAGTACGCCGGGATCTGCTTCGACGCCCTGGAGATCAGGGACTGGCTGACGATCAACGAGCCCAAGACGGTGGTGGACTGCGGCTACCGGTTCGGCCAGCACGCGCCGGGCTTCAAGGACGACGCGCGCGCGTTCGTCGCCTGCCACCACCTGCTGCTCGCGCACGGTCTCGCCTCCCGCGTGCTGCACGAGCGGCACCCGGGCCGCCGCATCGGGCCCGCGCTCAACCTGCACCCCACCTACCCGGCCGACGACACGCCGGAGGCGCGCGAGGCGGCCCGCCACCAGGACGGGCTGGAGAACCGGCTCTACCTCGACCCCGTCTTCAAGGGCCGCTACCCCGAGGACACGCTGCGCTGGATCTCCGAGCGCGGCCCGATGGCCGACCACATCCTGGACGGGGACCTCGGGATCATCAGCGAGCCCATCGACGTCCTGGGCGTGCAGTACTACACCCCGGTCTTCGTCGACGGCAAGGGCGAGCGGGTCTTCCTGCACGAGCGGGCCCAGGCCGAGTGGCTGGAGATCTACCCCGAGGGCCTGCACGACATCCTCGTCCGGGTGCAGCGGGACTACCCCGGCGTGCCGATGGTCGTCACCGAGAACGGCCTGGCCGTCGTGGACGGGGTCGACGCCGACGGCCGCGTCCGCGACGATCGGCGGATCGCGTACCTGCGCGACCACCTGAGCGCCGTGCACCGCGCGATGGAGGCGGGCGCGCAGGTCGAGGGCTACCACGTCTGGTCGCTGCTCGACAACTTCGAGTGGGCCGAGGGATACAGCCAGCGGTTCGGCATCGTGCACGTCGACTACACGACGCAGAAGCGCACGCCCAAGGACAGCGCGCTCTGGTACCGCGACGTCGTGAAGAGCGGCGAGCTGCGCTGACAACCACGCAGCCCCCGCGTGATCGTGCAGTTTGCCGCGCCGCCACGGGCTGACCAGCACCTATACCTGTCGTGATCTTGCACGATCTCGACGCCCCCGCCACGCGACCCGCACGGGCACCTACCGTGATCTCGCACTGCGAGATCACGGGGGTGACGGCTGCGCGGAGGAGCTGAAAGTTTCAGCACGGACCGGTGGACATTCGCCCATGCACGTGCACGCGAGATCCGGTCTGCGGCAAATCGGTGCCGTTATACCGATCTACACGATAATCCTGAGATTAAGTTGACGCGTCCGACGAAAAGACTTAGCTTTACCGTCTATGGGAGCGCTCCCACAACTGATGCACCCCGCTTGGATCAAGGGCGATGAGCTGGGATAAGGTCCCTGCATACCGTCAGATGACCCACTTCTTGACGACGCGTCAGCGAGAGGACTCCCCCGTGCCCGATTACACGATTGCCGGCGGCGGTTACCAGGCCACGATCAGCGAGCGGGGCGGCGCCCTCCGGGTGTTGCGCCACGATGGCCGTGATCTGGTGACGAGCTGGCCGGAGGGCGGGCCGGTGCCGTACTACAGCGGCACCATCCTCGCTCCCTGGCCGAACCGCGTCGTCGGCGGCACGTACGTCTTCGACGGACAGCGCCGTCACCTGCCGGTCAACGAGCCCGACCGCGGCCACGCCCTGCACGGTCTCGTCGCCGGCCTCGACTGGAAGTGCGCGGAGCTGTTGTCGGTGGAGGACCACCACGGCCACGTACGGCTGACGCACGTCGTGGAGCCCACCGAGGGCTACCCGCACAGGGTCGCCCTGGGGGTGCGGCACTCGGTGTCCGAGGAGGGCCTGTCGACCACGCTGACGGCGCAGAACGTGGGCGAGACGGCGGCGCCGTACGGCTGCGGGCCGCACCCGTGGCTGCTGGCCGGGCCGGACGTCACCGCCTACGAGCTCGGCCTGCCGGCCGGGCGCGTGCTGCTCACCGACGACCTGCTCGCCCCCACCGACCTGGTGGAGGTCGCGGAAACGCCCTACGACTTCCGGACGCCGCGGGTGATCGGGGACACCGCCGTCGACCACGCCTTCGCCGGCGTGACGGAGGGGCGCGTGCGCGTGCTCGGGCCCGAGGGCGGGGTGGAGCTCACCTGGGACCCGGCGGTGATGCCGTGGGTCCAGATCTGCACGGGCACGGGGCTCGGCCACAGGGGACTGGCCGTTGAGCCCATGACCTGCCCGCCCGACGCGTTCAACTCGGGCACCGACCTGATCGTTTTGCAGCCGGGGGACAAGCACGAGGCCACGTGGACCATCGCGGTCCCCACTCCTACCCGGGAAGACTGAGAAGACCGAATGGACAGCAGGACGAAGAGGCGGTTGTCCCCCGCACAACTCGACGAGGTCGCCCGCGACGCGCTGGGCTGCGGGCTGGCCTCGTCGGAAGAGCTCGCCGACGGCTACGCGAACGCCGTCTGGCGGCTCGGCCTCGACGACGGACGTGAGGTGGTGCTCAAGCTCGGGCCGCCGCCCGACCTGCGGTTGCTGACCTACGAACGGCACCTGCTGCGCACCGAGGCGATGGTCTACCACCTCGCCCAGCCCGTGGGGCTGCCGATGCCCGCCCTGCTCCGGGCGTCGTTCGACGATCCGGTGCTGGGCGGCGACTACCTCGTCCTGTCCGCCCTCGACGGGGTGCCGTGGAACCGGACGACGGTCAGCCCCGCGGAGGAGGGCGCGCTGCGGTTCGAACTCGGCCGCCACCTCGCCCGCCTGCACGCGATCCCAGGCACGGGCGCCTTCGGCTACCCGTACGCCGGGCTGACCGGCCGCACGTGGCGGGAGGCCTTCCTCGTCATGATCGGCGCCCTGCTCGACGACGCCGTCCACTACAACACCCGGCTCCCGGCGACCATCGTGGAGATCGTCGGGCTCGTCCACATGAACGCGCACGTCCTCGACCAGGTCACCACCCCGTCGCTGGTGCACTTCGACCTGTGGCCGGGCAACGTCTTCCTGGACGGCGACAAGCGCGTCCAGGCGCTCATCGACCACGAGAGGGCGTTCTGGGGCGACCCGCTCGCCGACTTCGTCACCCCCACCATCTTCGGCGAACTGCGCGAGGACGATCCGATGCTCGCGGGCTACCGGGAGGAGGCCGGCCCGGTGAGGCTGGACCACGCCGCCCGCGTCCGGATCGCCCTCTACCGGGTCTACCTCTACCTGATCATGCTGGTGGAGGACGGCCCCCGGCAGTATCCGGAGGAGGCCTACGCCCCCACCCGGGACGTCACCACCCGGTCACTGGCCGCGTGCCTGGACCTGCTGCGCGCGGGGTCCCGGAAACACGCCCACGTCTGAGGTCACGCCTCCAGTGTGAGGGACTGCGAGCCGCACCCGTTGCCGGTGTGCGGCTCGGAGTCGGCGGTCGCGGCGAGTGCCGCGGGCGCTCCGACGGTCAGCGACGCCACGAGGGACAGGACCATCGCCCCGGCCGCGACACGCGGCAGGTGGCTGACACGAGCACTCACAGCGAACTCCCGAAGGCCGACTCCTTTGATCACAAAATAGCGGTCCCGCATGCGCTCCGGTAGGCCCACTTCGGGCCGGCCCTGGCGGCCCGGCCCTCCGCGTGAGATGATTTCAGCGGGTGATGAATTATGGAGACGACATGCGTGATCGCGGGCGGCGGGCCCGCGGGGGCCATGCTCGCGCTGCTCCTGGCCCGCGCGGGCGTCGACGTCACACTGCTGGAGAAGCACGCGGACTTCCTGCGGGACTTCCGCGGTGACACCATCCATCCCTCGACCCTCCAGGTGCTGGACGAGATCGGGCTGGCCGAGGCGTTCCACCGGCTGCCGCATCGCAAGGCGTACGTCATGTCGATGCGGACCGACGACGGCGAGGTGCCCATCTCCGACCTGCGGCGTCTGCCGGGGAGGTATCGGTACATCGCCTTCGTCCCGCAGTGGGATTTCCTCGACCTGCTCACTCGCGAGGCGCGCGCCTACCCCGGCTTCCATCTCCTGATGAACGCCAGGGTCACCGATCTCGTACGGCACGACGGCGCGATCCGGGGCGTGCGCTACCGCGACGAGCGGGGCGAGGAGCACGAGATCAGGGCGGTCCTCACGGTCGCCGCGGACGGCCGGCACTCCGACGTGCGGCGGGCGGCCGGCCTCGCGCCGAAGCGGTTCGGCGCGCCGATGGACGTCGTCTGGTTCCGGCTGCCGCGGGCGGCGGGCGACCCCGGGCAGCCGTTCCTGCGGGCGTCGGCCGGGCGGCTCATGGTCGCGATCAACAGGGAGACGTACTGGCAGCTCGCCTACGTCATCCCGAAGGGCGGCTTCGCCGCGCTGGAGGCGGGGGGCGTCGACGGGCTGCGCCGCGAGGTGGAACGGCTGCTGCCCTTCCTCGGCGGCAGGACGTCCGAGCTGCACGGCTTCGACGAGGTGGGCGTGCTGAGCGTCGAGCTGAACCGGCTCACGCGCTGGCACCTACCCGGGCTGCTGCTGATCGGCGACGCGGCCCACGCGATGTCGCCGGTCTTCGGCGTCGGGATCAACCTCGCGGTGCAGGACGCCGTCGCGACCGCCAACATCGTGGGGCCGGCCCTGCTGCGCGGCCGGGCCCCCGCCGGGCTGCTCGCGAAGGTGGAGCGGCGCAGGAAGGCGCCCACGGCCGTCGTCCAGGCCGCGCAGCGGGTGGTGCAGGAACGGATCATCCGGCCGGCCCTCGCCGGTCCGGTGGCGCGGATCCCCGACCTCACCCGCGTGCCGGTGGTGCGCTCGCTGCTGCCCCGGTTCATCGGGCTCGGTGTGCTGCCCGAGCACGTGCGGCTTACTGCGCAAGAAAAAAGATCTCAGCAAGTGGACAGGGAGGGGGCCGCACAGGACGGGGTGCAATAACCTTGGTGACCGTGAGCGCATCGAACCCCGACACCTCGCGTGCCCTGGACACCTGGCGTGACCTGCCCGCGGCCCAGCAGCCGGACTGGCCCGACCGCGGCGAACTGGACAAGGTCGTCGCGGAGCTGGCGTCCCTGCCCCCGCTGGTGTTCGCCGGCGAATGCGACCAGCTCAAGGAGGGCATGGCCGCCGTGGCGCGCGGCGAGGCGTTCGTCCTGCAGGGCGGCGACTGCGCCGAGACCTTCGCGGGCGCGACGGCAGAGAACGTGCGCAACAAGCTCAAGACGCTGCTGCAGATGGCGATCGTGCTGACCTACGCGGGCCGCGTCCCGGTCGTCAAGATCGGCCGGCTCGCCGGGCAGTTCGCCAAGCCGCGGTCCAAGCCCAACGAGGTCCGCGACGGCGTCGAGCTGCCCGCCTACCGGGGCGACATGGTCAACGGGTTCGACTTCACCGCCGAGGCCCGCCGTCCCGACCCGAACCGGCTGCTGCGGGCCTACCACTCGTCGGCGAGCACGCTGAACCTCGCGCGGGCCTTCACCAAGGGCGGCTACGCCGACCTGCGCCAGGTCCACGCGTGGAACCAGGACTTCGTCGCGGAGTCCCCGGCGGGGCGGCGCTACGAGCAGCTGGCGCGGGAGATCGACCAGGCGCTGGCGTTCATGCGGGCCTGCGGGGCCCACCCCGAGGAGTTCCACACCGTCGAGTTCTACTCCTCCCACGAGGCCCTGATCCTCGACTACGACCGGGCGCTCACCCGGATCGACTCCCGTACGGGTCAGCCGTACGACGTGTCGGCGCACATGGTGTGGATCGGCGAGCGCACCCGGCAGCTCGACGGGGCCCACGTCGAGTTCTTCAGCCGCATCCGCAACCCGATCGGCGTGAAGCTCGGCCCGACGACCACGCCGGAAGAGGCCATCGCGCTGATCGACAAGCTGAACCCGGACAACGAGCCCGGGCGGCTCACCTTCATCACGCGGATGGGCGCGGGCAGGGTCCGCGACGCGCTGCCGACGCTGGTGGAGAAGGTCACCGCCAGCGGCGCCACCGTGGCCTGGGTGTGCGACCCGATGCACGGCAACACCTTCGAGGCGCCGAGCGGGCACAAGACCCGCCGCCTGGACGACGTGCTGGACGAGGTCGCGGGGTTCTTCGAGGTCCACCACGCGCTCGGCACCCACCCCGGCGGCATCCATATCGAGTTCACCGGCGACGACGTCACCGAGTGCGTGGGCGGCGGGCACGCGATCGTGGAGGAGGACCTGGCGCTGCGCTACGAGACCGCCTGCGACCCCCGCCTCAACCGCGGCCAGTCGCTCGACCTCGCCTTCCGCGTCGCGGAGCTGTACCGCTCGAGCTGACGGAACCGTTCCGTACCTCCGGCTGTCTGATACCGCCGTCGCCCTCCGATCACTCGGACCGGGTGACGGCGGTTTCGTCTGCCGGGCGGCCCCTCAGCTGTTCTTGGCCTCCGCCTCGATCTGGGCGCGGATGGCGTCCATGTCGAGCGCGCGCAGCTGCCGGATCAGGTCCTCGAGCGCCGGCGCGGGCAACGCGCCCGGCTGGGCGAAGACCACGATGCCGTCACGAATCGCCATGATCGTCGGAATCGCGGTGATCTCGAAGCCCTCCGACAGGGCCGGCTGAGCCTCAGTGTCGATCTTGCCGAAGGTGATGTCCGCGTGCTCCTCGGACGCCTTCTCGAAGATCGGAGCGAAGGACCGGCAGGGGCCGCACCAGGATGCCCAGAAATCGAGCAGTACGATGCCGTTGTCGGCGATGTCGTTGAAGTTCTTCTCGGTTACCTCGATGGTCGCCACGGGCGACTCCTTTCGCTCGGTCTTCAGCGGGCATAACCAGCCGGACAATCCAAGCATTCCATTTCGCGATGCGTATCGCGTGGTTGGGCAGGAGACCTTCTTGACGTAGAAGGAGCACCCGGATGACGACTCATGCCGTACGGCCGTCCGATCTGACGGCCCCGAAGGGTCCCGGCGCCCGGATCGCCTCATGGCTGTCGAGCACGGACCACAAGGTGATCGGCAACCTCTACCTGATCGCCACGTTCGTCTTCTTCCTCATCGGCGGCGTGCAGGCGCTGGTCATCCGGGCGGAGCTCTTCGAGCCCGGCATGCAGTTCGTCACGCTGCAGCAGTACAACCAGCTGTTCACGCTGCACGGCACCATCATGCTGCTGTTCTTCGCGACGCCGTTGTTCGCCGGGTTCGCCAACGCGATCATGCCGCTGCAGATCGGCGCACCCGACGTGGCCTTCCCCCGGCTGAACATGGCGAGCTTCTGGCTGTTCCTCTTCGGCGGCCTGATGGTCCTCGGGTCGTACTGGGCGGGCGGGGCGCCGACGTTCGGCTGGACGGCCTACACACCGCTGTCGGCCGCGCCGTACACGCCGCAGCTCGGCGGGGACCTGTGGGTGATGGGCCTGGCCCTGTCCGGCGTCGGGACGATCCTGGGCTCGGTCAACTTCATCACGACGATCATGTGCATGCGGGCTCCCGGCATGACGATGTTCCGGATGCCGATCTTCACGTGGAACGTGTTCTTCACCTCGATCCTCGTGCTGCTGGCCTTCCCGGTGCTCGCCGCCGCGCTGCTGGCCCTGGAGATCGACCGCAAGTTCCACGCCCACATCTACGACCCGGCGACCGGCGGGCCGCTCATCTGGCAGCACCTGTTCTGGTTCTTCGGCCATCCGGAGGTCTACATCATCGCGCTGCCGTTCTTCGGCATCGTCACCGAGGTGATCCCGGTCTTCAGCCGCAAGCCGCTGTTCGGGTACGTGGGCATGGTCGGCGCGACGGCCGCGATCGCCGGGCTGTCGATGACCGTCTGGGCGCATCACATGTTCGCCACCGGGCAGGTGCTGCTGCCGTTCTTCTCGCTGATGACGTTCCTGATCGCCGTGCCGACCGGGGTCAAGTTCTTCAACTGGACCGGCACGATGTGGCGGGGCCAGCTGACGTTCGAGACGCCGATGCTGTGGTCGGTGGGGTTCCTCGTGACGTTCCTGCTCGGCGGGCTGACCGGGGTGATCCTGGCGTCGCCGCCGCTGGACTTCCACGTGACCGACACCTACTTCGTGGTCGCCCACTTCCACTACGTGGTGTTCGGGACCGTCGTCTTCGCGATGTTCGCCGGCTTCTACTTCTGGTGGCCGAAGTTCACCGGGAGGATGCTGAACGAGCGGCTCGGGAAGATCCACTTCTGGATGCTGTTCATCGGGTTCCACATGACGTTCCTCATCCAGCACTGGCTGGGCACGCAGGGCATGCCGCGGCGGTACGGCGACTACTCGCCCCACGACGGCTTCACCTGGATGCACCAGTTGTCGAGCGTGGGCGCCCTGCTGCTCGGGCTGTCCACCCTGCCCTTCCTCTACAACCTCTGGTGGACCCCGCGGCACGGGGAGAAGGTGACGGTGAACGACCCGTGGGGGACCGCCAACTCGCTGGAGTGGGCGACGTCGTGCCCGCCGCCGCGCCACAACTTCGTGTCGATCCCGCCGATCCGCTCCGAGCGGCCCGCCTTCGACCTGCGTTATCCGCGTCTGGGCGGCACGCCGGGTGAGCCGCCGGAGACCAAGCGGGACTTCGTCGATCCCGACGCGAAATAGACCCGTTTTACAGAAAAGGGCCCCCGTCGCCGGGGGCCCTTCGCGTGCGGGGTCGTCAGTGCTTACCACCGGGCAGGTCGAGCCCGATCAGCAGCGGGTCGTGGTCGGAGGAGCGGAACGCGTCGGGCCGGTACAGGCTCGGCGGGTTGTACTCCAGGTTGTAGTCGAGGATGCGCGGCTCGTCGGCGTTGACGTGCCAGATCGTCGCCCCGGTCACCCGCTTGACCAGCTGCTCGCCGGCCATGGCGTGGTCGAGCTCGCCGGACAGCCCGTCGAACAGGTAGCTGTAGCGCTGGGCCGCGGGGACGAAGCGCTTGGACAGGCTGGTGAGGCCGCCCTCCTCCAGCGTGTCGATCGGGTCCTCCTCGCCGTACGCGTTGAGGTCGCCGATCACCAGCGGGTTCGGCAGGTCCATCGAGCCGATGAGGCCGAGCACCGCCTTGGCCTGCCGTACGCGCTCGGCGTTGTAGCAGCCCTGGCCGTTGCCCTGGTCGGTGTCGCCGCCGGTCGCCTCCTCGTCGCAGCCCTTCGACTTGAAGTGGTTGACGAGCAGCGTGAACGGCTGCCCGCCGCCCGTCCGGCGGAAGGTCTGGATCAGCGGCGGACGCCGGAAGACGGGGTCGGTGGACGACAGCGTCTCGCCCACCGGGCGCACCCGCGCCGGCTTGTAGATCGCCGCGACGTGGATCAGGTCGGTGCCCGGGTGGGGGTGGGTCAGGGCGGCGTACGTGCCCGCGCCCACCTCGGCGTTCAGGGCGGCGACCAGCGCGTTGAGCGCGGTCTGCCCGTTGTTCTCGACCTCCATGAGCCCGACGACGTCGGCGTCGAGGCCCTTCAGCGTGGCGACGATCTTCCTGAGCTGCCGCTGCTGCTCCTCGGCCGTGTCGGCGCCGCGCGAGTCGAGCGTGGTGAACCAGTTGAGCGTGTTGAGGCTCGCCACGCGGACGTTGCCGCCCACCGGCGCGGGCGCCGGCTTTCTCGGGTTGGTGCGCGTGAACGTGATCGGCTTGGTCGGCTCCAGCCGGTAGGCCCCGAAGCCGTAGCTCAGCACGCCGGTGACGTTCTTCGCGGTGTCCCCGAGCCGCACGACCTCCGGACTCGTGTACGGGATCGTGGCCGGGTTCTCGGTGTTCGAACCGTCATCGATCAGCAGCGACCTGCGGGCGTCCAGCGCGGGGTCCACGCCGGGCCGGTCGGTCGGCTGGAAGCGCCTGCCGCCGGCGGCGACCGTCACCTCGCCGAAACGGCCGAGGTTGTAGTGGTCGGTCACGGTCAGCGGCTCGGGGAAGGTCACGAGCACGTTCTCGTACGGCTCGAAGGTGGCGCCGGCGGCCCGCGGCAGGTCGTAGACCTTGGGCGTGATCGTGCCGGTGCCGCACACGTCCACCGCCGTGACCGGGGACAGCTCGGTGAGCCCGTTGAACTCGGTGACCCGGCCGGTGACGAGCACGCGGTCGCCCGCCTTGACGTCCTTCACGGTCGCCCGGGCGAACGCGAACAGGCCGTCGGAGGTCGCCGGGTCGGCGTCGGGCGTCGCGTCCTGGAAGTAGAAGCCGCTCTGCTGGCCGCTCTCCTGGAAGTCGCCGGTCACGATTCCCTCGACCCGGACGGTCTGCCCCACGAGCGGGGAGGCGTCTCCGCTGCCCTGGACCTCGGCGATCTGCCGGTTCGCCGGCACCTCGCAGGGGTCGACGGTCGGCGTCGGCGACGGCGACGGCGACGGCGAGGCAGAGGGGGTCGCGGACGGCGACGGGGAGACGGCGCCGCAGGGAGCCGGGGGCGTCGCCGTGTTGCGCGGCGCGGGCGTGCCCGCGGCGAAGTCGGCGGCGTTGTCGTCGGTGTCCGCGCAGCCGCCGCCGGCGCGCACCGCGGCCGTGGCGTTGCTCAGGCCCGGGGCCGCCGCCGTGCCCTCGAAGTAGTTGGCCGTGCCGTACCCGACGAGGTCGGCGATCTGCGCGGTCTGCTCCGGTGTGCAGGGCGAGGAGCCGCCGTTGCAGGCCAGGCCCGTGGCCGAGCGGACCAGGGCGACCTTGCCGGCCGTGCCGCTCAGGCTGAGGGTGCCGACGGTGTCGGGGGCCGGGAGCGCGCCGCTCGGCGTCGATCCGGCGGACAGCTGGACGAGGTGGTACTGGCCCGGGGCGAGCGAGCCCGACAGGTTCTGCTTCTGGGAGCCGAACAGGCCGGTCCCGGTGGCACTCGTGTACTGGAGGGACCAGCCGTCCAGCGAGATGGCGGCGGTGCCGCGGTTGAAGAGCTCGACGTAGTCGTTGGTGTACGGGGCGCCGGAGTTGCCGCCGCCTCCGTACACCTGGCTGATCACGACGTCGCCCGGCTCGGCCGAGGCGGGCGACGGCGACATGACCGCGACGCCGGCGGCCAGGAGACCGGCGGCCGCGAGCACGGCGATCGCGCGGGCGCCGGAGCGGTCATCGGGACAGGCCCGGGATAGAGCACGCATGTCCCGGACTTTAGGGGTAGACCACCGCGACACCAGGACCAATAAGTGTCTTTATCACAAACTTGTATGAATTTGCCGATTACCTGACGTCGCTAACGTACGCGCGCTGCCCTTGCGCGTCCCGCCTCGGCATGGATCGGTCCCGGCCGGTCAGGACCGGACGACGGCCACCGGACAGGTGACCGCGTCGATCAGCGGCCGGGTGACCGACCCGAGCCTGCCGAGCACGCCCCTGGCGCGGGTCGCGCCGACGACCAGCATGGTCGCGCCTGGAGAGGTGTCGGCCAGCACGTCGAGCACGGGACCCTCGACCGGCTGGAGCAGCGTGTGCACGTCCGGGTACCGCGCGCGCCAGGGCTCCACGGCGGCCTCCAGCGCCTCGACGGCCTCCCGGCCCGGGACATCGGACATCACCATGGGCGCCATGCCCGCGCTCCACACCGCCGCCGGGTAGCGCCAGGCGTGCACCGCGATCAGCGGCAGCGCGCGCAGGACGGCCTCGCGGTAGGCGAAGGCGAGGACGTGGTCGTCGCCGCCGCCGACTCCCACGACGATCGGACCGGGGTGCCTGCGGTGCGGGAGCGACCCCGCGCCGCGGACCACGATCACCGGGCAGAGCGCGTGCGTCGCCACGTGTCCCGCGACCGAGCCCATCACACGGCGCGCCGCGCCGCTCAGCCCGCGCGATCCCACGACGATGAGGTCGGCCGTCTCCGACAGCGCGACGAGCCGGTCGGAGGCCGGCCCCTCGAACAGGTCCTCCCGCACGCGGACGCCGCTCGTGCACTGCCGGGCGCACTCGGCGCCGTGCCACAGCACGTGCTCGGCCGCGTGCTGCAGCGACTTGCGCGCCTCCTCGTCGCCCGCGCCGTACGGCGTCTGCCACGCGTGGCAGACCGTGATGGGCGTGTCCCGGTACTCCGCCTCGTCCATCGCCCAGTCGAGCGCCTGCATCGCGAAGTCGGAGCCGTCGTACCCGACGACGATCCCGGGGTTGGCGTCCGGGCCGCCGGCGGGGCTGTTGGGTTCCATATCCTCATGCTCCGCCGCGGGCCGCACGGCCCGGCAGGGCGGAAAGTCCCGAGACCGGCGGGACATCCGGCCCCGGGGAGGATCAGGATCTGCTGCCGGCGAGCACCCCGGGACGGCGGTCGTGCTCCATGCCGGGCAGCACGACGACGACCGGGCACCTGGCGCGCAGCAGGCAGGCGGAGACGACCGGGTTGAGCACGGGGTAGGGCTCGGACTCGGCCTCGTGCGCCCCCAGCACCAGCAGGTCCGCGCCCTCGGTCGCACGCAGCAGGACCTGGGCCGGAGACCCCTCGACGACCACCGGCTCGACGTGGCGGTCGCCGAGTTCGGCGACGGCCTGGTCGGCGACGTCGAGCGCTCTCCTGCGCTCGTCCTCCCGTGAGGTGCGGCTCGCGATCGGCGCGTAGTGGGCGTGCAGCCCGCCAGTCCACTCCCAGGCGTACACCGCCTCGACCCGCGCGCCGCGCAGCGCCCCCTCGGCGGCGGCCCACCGCAGTGCGGCCTGCGACGCCATCGACCCGTTGATGCCCACCACGATCTTCGGCTGGTTCACGTTCCGCCTCGCTCTCCGCTCTCAGTCTCGCCGACCAGGGTTAACAGGATGTTGCCGCGGCGAAACGGTCAGAAGACACCGCCCACGAGCATCCCTGTACCCAGGAAACCCGCCTGTACCTCCGGCCCCAGCAGGGACAGGCCCATGTTTTTGGGGGGCTGGGCCGCACCCGAGAACAGCGTATCCGCGAAGCTCGACCGTGCCGGTACGCCGCTTTGCCGATCCGGGGACGACCACAGGCCCGTTCATTGCCACGGCACAAGGACACCGCACGACGGCCCGCGGCGGCAGTGCCGTACGGCTCGCACCGCGTGGGACCTTCGGCCCGGCCTTCCCGGTCCCGGCTCAGGATCACCCTGGTGCGCGCCACCCCGCCGCCGCTGCCGGCGACCTACGGGTTCCCCTGGGCCTCACGACGAGTCGTTCCGTAGATTCCTGGCATAGGCGGGGGCCGCCGGCTCCGGTCGGCGGCCACCTCAGTCAGTCCGGCATATCTGCCGAGGCGCATGTGCGCGACCACGGTGGACAGGAACGACGGGTGGCGAAAGGCGCCGTACAGGCCATCCTCGGCATCACAGGAGCTGACGACCCGCTCAGCGAACGTGTGGCACAAGCGACACGCGCCTTCGCCGCGCGAGGTTTCCGGGCACTGGCCGGCAGAGCACGACCACGGCTCGGACGGGCCGCACGGCAATAGGAGGTCGCAGCCGATGACCAGGATGAAAGTAAGAGCGTTGATCACGCTCCTGCCTTCCGAGAAGGGCGGCCTGCCCCACGCACTGCCGCACCGCACACAGTCACTGACAGTCAGCGCACATTATCGGGAGGGAGACGTGATCCACCGCTGGCCCTTCGCCGCGGCGATCACAACCGACGACTGGAAGCCGTTGAGCCCGGGGGACGAAGACCACATCGTGACCATACTCGTCATCGACGACAAGGCCGCCGAATACCTGCGCCCAGGCGAGTGTTTCGACTTGTGGTGCGGACACAATGTCGGCAGCGGCATCGTGTCACGACGCGTCTTCTGACCCATCGCGTGCTGTGACCCGCACGACGCGGGGAAGCGACTGTTCCTCAGGTGTCCCGTCCGTCGGCCCCACCTGGGCCGGTCGTGCTCGGCAAGTCGTGCCCGTCTGCCGGGCCACCTTGTTCCGTACGTGCGATGACGGAAATCGCACCGTTCGGCTCGAATACCGCAAGGCGTACGGCCGCCAACTCGGTGACGCCATGCTGGCGCAAGACGATGTCAAGGTCGTGCCGCGTCATTCCACAGCGGCGCAGGGCAGGCTGTTGCACCACGCCGTCGTGGACGAGCAGGCGCGGCGGCGGGTCGGCCATCCGACGTATCCCGGGGAGGAAGCGCAGGCGGACGACGACGAGATGGGCGAGCAGCAGCGCGATCAGAGCGGCGGCCCCGTCCAGCCAGGAGGCGTCGGTCGCCGTCGCGGTACGGCCGATGAGCGCTCCGACCGCGACGGCCGTGACGAAGTCGAACGGGGCGAGCTCAGCCAGCGCGCGCCGCCCGGTAAGCCGGAACACCACTACCGCGGTAACGAACAGCGCCAACACCTTGACTGCGGCCAGCAACGCCCGTTCCGGAGCGCCCACCAGCGCATCGAGCACACCGCTCATGCCAGACCCGGCCGGCCCCGAACGGCGCCGAAAGTCCTGCCGTCGCCCCCGGCGTCGATCATTGCGACGTTGTCCACGTTCATTGGCCCCGACTTCACGCGACATCGCCGAAACAGCCATCACGGTACGGTGTGCCGGGCTACCGCCCAGAACGCGTGTGAGGCTTTGCCCGTGGCCGGATGAGCCTCCCGTTCAGGCGGCTCAGCGTGGCATGGATCTACCCTGCCCATGATCTACGAAACGTGGCCCTCTCGTGTTCGGCCGAGGCTTCGTGCAGCAGGTCGCGACGGGCCCGGATGGTTCTCCAACGGCCTCACGGAAGATGGCAGCAGGATGCCCGTTCGGCCCCCTCAAACGGCCCGGTGCCTTCTCAGACAGCTGCCGCATCCCCGACGGGGCGTGGCCCGGTGAGTGACCGGTGGAGGTTCCTGCTCGGCGCGGATCTGGCCTCCCGCGGGGATCGCGGCCTCGCGACCGCCATGGCCTGCCGGCTGCGGCCCGGGCTTCGCGGCGACGGCTCAGGGATCACCCTGATGCGCCCCGGACCTCCCGGCCGTACGCTGGCGGCGGAACGGGGAGGGACGATGGGGAACGCGGGTCCGGTCGACGAGTACGTCGCGTCGATGCGCCATGCGCTGCGGGGTCCTCGTGGCGCCAAGCGCGACCTGCTGGCCGAGGCGCGCGACAGCCTGCTCGACGCCGCCGAGGCGTACGAGAGCGAGGGCCTGCCCCGGGCCGAGGCCGAGCGGCTGGCGGTCGCCGACTTCGGGACCGTGCCCGAGATCGCGCCGGGTTTCCAGGGGGAACTGGCGGTGAGCCAGGGCAGGCGGACGGCCGCGCTGCTGTTCCTCAGCGTGCCGCTCACCGCGTTCCTGTGGTCGGTGATCTGGCGGGTCTTCCCCGAGACCATGCGAGTCGAGCAGGTCAAGCCGGACTGGTTCGGGCTGCTGGCCAGGACGGTGGACCTGCTCCAGCTCGGCGTGGGGGTGGTGGGCGGCCTCGCGCTGCTCGCGCTCGGCCGGGGGATCCGGCGCGTCCGGCATCCCGCGCGGCTCACCCGGTGGCTGGGCCTGTTCGTCTGGATCCAGACGCCGCTGGTCGGGGCGATGGGCCTGATGCTGGCGGCGGCCGCGCAGGGCCCGGCGGGCTTCACCGACTATCTTCCCGGGCTGGCCGTGGCCCTGGTCAGCGACGCGTTCTCCGTCTGGCAGCTGTACAACGCGGCGCACTGCCTGCGCTGCACCAGGGCGATCTCCGCGCTCAGCGCAGCGGATCGAGAACCCTCCCTATCGCGGTCGTGAACGACCGCCAGGCCGACCGCTCCCCCGCCAGCGCCTTGCGCCCGGCGTCGGTGAGGCGGTAGGTCCGCCGTTTGCGCCCGCCGTCGGAGGCCCACTCGCCGGCGAGCAGCCCGGCCCTCTCCAGCCGTCGCAGCGCGGGGTAGACCGTGCCCGTCGGCACGTCCAGGGCGCCGCCGCTGCGTTCGCGCAGCGCCTCGATGATCGCGTATCCGTGCAGCGGCTCCCGTTCCAGCACGGAGAGCAGCAGGGCGTCCATATGGCCCCGGAGCGCGTCGGCGTTCACGCCCGCAGCCTATCCCGGTTCCTCATGCGTCCAAGTCTATATGTAGGCTGTCTATATATAGACAGCCTACGCATGGAGAGATCAATGGACGTCGTCGGCCTCGCCCGGCTGCAGTTCGCCGTGACCGGAAACCTCCACTTCCTGTTCGTCGTGCTCACGCTCGGGCTGGCCCCGCTGGTGGCGATCATGCACACCCGGTTCGCCATCGGCGGGAATCCCCTGTACGAGCGGATGACCCGCTCCTGGGGGCAGATCTACGTGATCAACTACGCGCTCGGCATCGTCACCGGGCTCGTGATGGAGTTCCAGTTCGGGCTGAGCTGGAGCGGGCTTTCGCACTACGCGGGCGACGTGTTCGGCGCGCCGCTGGCCCTGGAGACGCTGCTCGCCTTCTTCCTGGAGTCCACGTTCCTCGGCCTATGGATCTTCGGCTGGCACCGGCTGCCGCGCGGACTGCACGTGGCGTGCATCTGGCTGGTGACCCTGACGGCGTACGCCTCGGCGCTGTTCATCCTGGTCGCCAACTCCTTCCTGCAGCATCCGGCGGGCGCGGCCGAGGAGGGCGGGCGGCTCGTGCTGCGCGACTTCGGCGCGCTGTTCACCAACCCCTCGCTCGTCTTCGCGCTCCCCCACGTGCTGGGCGCCGGGCTGTGGGCCGGCGGGTTCGTCGTCATGGGCGCCAGCGCCTACCACCTGTTCCGGCGCACCCCCGAGCGGGAGTTCTTCACCCGCTCCCTGCGCATCGGCGTGCTGACCGCCCTCATCGGGTCGCTGTTCACGGTCGGGTTCGGCTACGCCCAGTTCGGGCCGGTCAGCGACGTCCAGCCGGACAAGTTCCACGGGGCGGCCCCCGGCCTGGCGCTCGGACTGATGATCATGATCGGGCAGCTCGTCCAGTTCGCCGTGATGTTCGTGCTGGCGCCGCTGCTGATCCGCGACCTGCTGGCCCGCTGGCGCTGGCTGCATCCGCTCCTCATCGCCATGACCCCGCTGCCGTTCGTCGCGGCGATCGCCGGCTGGCTCGTCCGTGAGGTGGGCCGCCAGCCCTGGCTGGTGTACGGCAAACTCTCGGTGGCCGACGCCCTCACCCCCGGGCTGACCCGGGGGGACATCACCGTCTCCTTCGCCGGATTCGTCGGCGTGCTCGGGCTGCTCGCCGTCGTCGACTACGTGCTCATCGCCCGTGCCGTACGGCGCGGCCCGGAGCGGATCGCGCTCGGCGCCGCCGATCTCCCCGTCACCACGCCGCCCGTCCCCGCCCGCTCGCTGTGAGGACACGCGTTTCATGGACATCTTCTGGTTTCTGACGTTCGCCGTCCTGCTCGCCGGCTACTTCGCCCTGGAGGGCTTCGACATCGGGCTCGGCGTGCTGCTGCCCGTGCTTGGCCGCTCCCCCGCCGCCCGGGACCGTCTCGTCGGCGCGATGGCCCCGTTCGTGCTCGCCAACGAGGTGTGGCTCGTGGCGCTCGCCGGCGTGCTGTTCGGGGCTTTTCCGGTGCTGGAGGGCGTGACGCTGAGCCGCCTGTATCCCCTCGTCGTGGCCCTGCTGCTGGCGTGGATCGTGCGCGACGCGGGGCTGTGGTTCCGCCGCAGGGCCGGTGGCGCCGCCTGGCGGCTGGTGTGGGACGGCGCGCTGTGCGCGGGCTCGGCGGGGCTGGCCCTCGCCTGGGGCGCGATCCTGGTGGCCGTCGTGCGCGGTCTGCCCGCCTCGCCCTTCGACGTGCCGGGCGTCGCGGGAGGCGTCGCCCTGCTCGCGCTGCTCGCCTGGCACGGGCGCGCATTCGCGGCCTGGCGCCTGCAGGACGGCCCGCGCACGGGCGGGCGGGCGCTGCTGCTGTCGACCTGCGCCGCCGCATCGCCCGCGATCCTGGTCATGGTGGCCACGGCCGCGCACATGGTCGGCAACACCGCCCCGGATCAGACACTGACTGTGCTCAGTGTCATGGTGGTCCCGTTCGCCCCGATCCTCGTGGGCGCGCAAGTATGGGTGTGGCGCACCTTCTCCAGGGGCGCGCTGCCGACGTTCTTCTGATTGGGGACCGTTGCACAAGGATCTCCTCCGGCTGGCCCGCGCCGAGCGGAGCGTCCGCCTCCACCTCGCCTGCTGCCTGGCGGCGGCGGTGGCGGCCGGGCTGCTCGTGCTCGTGCAGGCGGAGCTGCTGGCCGGGGTGCTCTCCGGCCGCTTCGCGGTCGCCGCGCTGTTCCCCCTCGCGCTCGTCGTGGCCTCCCGCGGGCTGCTCGGCTGGGCGCAGGGCGTGCTCGCGGGCCGCGGGGCCACCGCGCTGAAGTCGGCCCTGCGGCGGCTGCTCCTGGGTCGGGTGGAGGGCCTCGGGCCGGCGTACCGCTCGGGTGAGCTGGTGACGCTCGCGGGCCGGGGACTCGACGCGCTCGACCCGTACCTGACCGGTTATCTCCCGTCGGTCGCCGTGGCCGGGGTCGTGCCGCTCGCGGTCGTCGTCCGGCTCTTCGTGGCCGACCTGGCCACCGCCGTGATCGTGGTGCTCACGCTGCCGCTGATCCCGATCTTCGGGGCGCTGGTCGGGTGGACCACCAAGGCGGTGACCGAACGGCAGTGGCGGGCCCTGTCCCGCCTCGGCGGCCACTTCCTCGACGTGGTGCGCGGTCTGCCGACGCTGCGGGCCTTCGGCCGGGCCCGCTACCAGGCATCGGTGATCCGCGAGGTGGCCGAGGCCCACCGCGCCGCGACCATGCGCACGCTGCGGGTGGCGTTCCTGTCGTCGCTGGTGCTCGAACTCGTGGCGTCGCTGTCGCTGGCGCTGGTGGCGGTGCCGGTGGGGCTGCGGCTGCTGTCGGGCTCGCTCGACCTGGGCACGGCGCTGCTCGTGCTGCTGCTGGCCCCGGAGGCGTACCTGCCGCTGCGCGCGATGGGCACGCGCTTCCACGCCGCCATGGAGGGCGTCGCCGCCGCCGACGAGGCGTTCGCGGTGATCACGCCCCCCGAGGGGTCGAAGGAGCCGCAGGAGCGGCAGCCCCGGTTCGCTCCGGCCGTGACGGGCGGCGGACCTCCGCGAATCCGGCTGGAGGACGTCACCGTGCGCTACCCGGGCCGGGAGGAGGCCGCGCTCGACCGTGTGTCGCTGGTCATCGAACCGGGCGAGCGGGTCGCGATCGTGGGCCCGAGCGGCGCGGGGAAGAGCACGCTGCTGCACCTGCTGCTCGGGTTCGTGACCCCGTCCGAGGGGCGGGTGCTGGCGGACGGGACGGATCTGGCCGGCCTCGACCTCGACGAGTGGCGGCGGCGGCTGGCCTTCGTGCCGCAGCGCCCGCACCTGTTCGCGACCTCGGTGGCCGACAACATCGCGCTCGGCTCGGCGGCCACGCCGGAGGAGATCAGAGCCGCCGCCGAGGCGGCGCAGGTGGCGGAGTTCGCCGGCGCCCTGCCGCGGGGGTACGACACCCCGCTGGGCGAGCGCGGGGCGAACCTGTCGGCGGGCCAGCGGCAGCGGGTCGCCCTGGCCAGGGCGTTCTGCCGCCCGGCCGCCCAGGTGCTGCTGCTGGACGAGCCCACCGCGCGGCTGGACGGCAGGAGCGAGGCGGCGATCGTGGCGGCCACGCGCAGGCTGGCGGAGGGCCGTACGGCGATCATCGTCGCCCACCGGCCCGCGATGATCGACCTGGCCGACCGGGTCGTCCGCCTCGACGGCGGCGCCCTCGTCCCCGCGGTTCCAGTCCCCCCGATCTCCGCACGGGACGGTGAGGCCCGATGAGCCGCACGGGAACGAGCACGGGGACGGCCATGGAGACGGCCACGGAGACGGCCACGGGGACGGCCACGGCGTCGCCGCTGTCAGTTGTCGCCGGGATGGGCCGGCGGCTCGTGCTCGCCGCGCTCGCCGGATCGGCGGCCGACCTCGCGGGGGTCGCGCTCATCGCGTCGGCCGCCTGGCTGATCACGCGTGCCGCCGAGCAGCCGCCGCTGGCGGCGCTGTCGGTCGCGATCGTGGCCGTGCGGGCGTTCGCCACCACCCGTGGCGTGTTCCGGTACGGCGAGCGCCTGGCCGGGCACGACGTCGCGCTGCGTGCCCAGGCGGGCACCCGCGAGCGCCTCTACCGGGCGCTGATCCCGGCCGGGCCGCTGCCGCAGCGCGGGGCCGACCTGCTCAGCCGGATGGTGGACGACACCGACGCCGTGCAGGACCTGCTCGTCCGCTGTCTGCTGCCGGCCGCCGCCGCCCTGGTCACCGGCGTCACGGCCGTCGTCATCGCGGGCTTCCTGCTGCCCGCCGCCGCGTTCGTGCTCGCCGCCGGACTGCTCGCCGCCGGGGTGCTGCTGCCCGCAGGCACGGCCGTGGCCGCCCGGCGCTGGTCGGCGCGGATCGCCCCGGCCCGCGCCGACCTGGCCGCCCGGGTGGCCGACCTGGTCCACGGCGCGGCCGACCTCGCGGCGTACGGCGCGCGGGACCGGGCGCTGTCGGCGGCGATGGACGCCGACGGGCGGCTGTCCCGGCTGGAGCGGGGACAGGCGCGGATCAACGCCGCCGCGCTCGGCGTCGGCATGCTGACGCAGGGGCTGACCGTCGTCTCCGTGGTCCTGGTGGCCCAGGCCGCCGATCTCGGCCGGGTCGCGACCGCCGTGGCCGCCCTGACCTCGCTGGTCGCCTTCGAGCCCGCGCTGCCCCTGGCGGCGGCGGGCGAGCGGTTCGCGGGGGTGGTCGCGGCGCTGCGCAGGCTCAGGGAGATCGCCGCCACTCCCCCGGCGGTGCGGGAGCCCGCGGATCCGGCGCCCGTGCCCGAGCCGCCGCTGACGGTCGAGGTCGAGGACCTCGTGGTGCGTCACGGCGACCGCGAGCCCGCGCTGGACGGCGTGAGCCTGACGCTGACCCCGGGCAGGCGGGTCGCGGTGGTGGGCCCGAGCGGCGCCGGGAAGAGCACGCTGCTGTCGGCGCTGATGCGGACCGTGGAGTTCGAGTCGGGCGCGATCCGGCTGAACGGCGCCGACGTGCGGCGCCTGTCCTCCGACGACGTGCGGGCGCTCGTCACGGGCCTCACCCAGGACCCGTACGTCTTCCAGGCCACGGTCCGGGACAACCTGCGCCTGGCCGGGCCGGAGGCGTCCGCCGAGGACGTCGAGGCGGCCGTACGGCGGACGCGGCTGGACGCGTGGACCGAGCGCACCGGCTGGGACACGGTGCTCGGCGAGGACGGCCGGACGGTCTCCGGCGGCCAGCTCCAGCGGCTCGCGCTGGCCCGGGCCCTGCTGTACGACCCTCCCGTCCTCCTGCTGGACGAGCCTGCCGAGGCCCTCGACGAGGAGACGGCCGACCTGCTGATGGCCGACCTGCTGGACGCCACCCGGGGCCGCACGACGCTGCTGGTCACCCATCGGCTGCACGGCCTGGAGCAGGTCGACGAGATCGTCGTGCTGGAGGGGGGCAGGGTCACCCAGCGGGGTACCCATGCCGGCCTCGTCGCCGTCCCGGGTTACTACCGGGACCTGTGGGAGTCGGAGGAGCTCACCCGCCGCTCCTGAACACCTGGCGTCCCGCTGTCTGTTCGACCACGCGCACGATCGTCGCTTCCGAGCCCGCGCCCTCGAAATGATCGCGCGCCCGGACACCGTCGCACGGAAGGTTTCCGTGAACAAGGCATTGCGGATCAAGTCAAATGTAAGTAATTTTCAGGCAACGCAATGACCTTGCATGGCATTTACCTTCATGCGAGGGGTTGGAGGACGTATGCGTTACCGGCGGTTACTGGCTCTGGCGACGGCAGTGGTTCTCGGGGCGGGGGCGGCACCGGCCGTCCACGCCGACGGCGGGAAGGATCCCTGGATCCTCGGCAAGATCGCGAACATGAGTCTCGAGGAGAAAGTCGGGCAGCTCTTCGTGGCGGACGTCTACGGCGAGAGCGGCGACACGACCAGCCCGGCCGACGTGGCCGCGAACCGGGCGATGTACGGGCCGGACGTCGAGAACGGCGACGACCTCGTCGCCAAGTACAAGCTCGGCGCGATCCTGTACTTCCGGTGGGCGAACAACCTGAACGACCCCGTCAAGACTGCGGGGCTCTCCAACGACCTGCAGCGGGCGGCGCTGGCACAGCCCGCGAAGATTCCGCTGCTGATCGCCACAGACCAGGAGCACGGCGCCGTCTACCGGCTGGACGAGCCGTTCACGGCGTTCCCCGGGCAGATGGCGCTCGGGGCGACCCGCAGCCCGGGTGACGCACTCACCGCCGGGAAGGTCACCGGCCGGGAGCTGAGCGCGCTCGGCATCAACCAGGACTACGCGCCCGTCGCCGACGTCAACGTCAACCCGGGCAACCCGGTGATCGGCGTCCGCTCGTTCGGGGAGAACACCGAACTCGTGTCGGACCTGACGCGAGCCTCCGTCCACGGCCTGCAGCAGGGCGGAGTCTCGGCGACCCTGAAGCACTTCCCGGGCCACGGCGACACGATCAACGACAGCCACAACAGCGTGCCGTGGATCTTCCATACGAAGGAGCAGTGGGAGCGGATCGACGCGCCGCCCTTCCGGGCCGGCATCACCGCGGGCGTCGACATGATCATGACGGCACACGTCGTGATGCCGTATCTGCAGAGCGACTGCGACGTGGTGACCCAGCAGGGCTGCGACCCCGCGACGGTCGACCCGGAGATCATGACCGGGCTGCTGCGCGGCGAGCTCGGCTACGACGGCGTCGTGGTCACGGACTCGCTGGGCATGCAGGGGGTGCGCGACAAGTACGGCGACGACCGCATCCCGGTGCTCGCGCTCAAGGCCGGGGTCGACATGCTCATGATCGTCGATGACCCGAGCAGCACGCTGTCCCTCGATGTCGCCTACAACGCGGTGCTGAGCGCGGTCCGCTCGGGCGAGCTGACCGAGGAGCGTGTCGACGAGTCCGTCTACCGGGTCCTGCGCCTCAAGAAGAATCGCGGCCTCTTCGACGGCGACCGGCAGGTCGACGAGGGCAAGGTGCTCGACCGCCTCGGCACACCGGCGAACAAGGCGCTCGCTCGCGCGGTCGCCAACCACAGCGTGACGCTCGTGCGGAACAGCGCCGGCGTGCTTCCGCTGAAGAACACCGGGCAGCGCGTGCTGGTGACGGGCTACCGCAACGTCACGCCGCCGTCCGTCAAGATCCCGCCGACCGAGCGGCTGGCCAAGGCTATCGGCGCTCTCGGGGTCACCACCGAGATGTTCGAGACGGGGGCGGCCCCCAACCAGGCCACCGTCAACGCCGCGGTGGCCAAAGCCAAGGCCGGCGACGTCGTCGTGGTCACCACGGTGAACTCCCAGAGCTCGGCCTCCCAGCGCAACCTGGTCAACGCGCTGCTCGCCACAGGCAAGCCCGTCGTCATCGTCGCCGCCCGGAATCCGTACGACATCGCGAACTTCCCCAACGCTCCGGCGTACCTCGCGACGTACTCCTGGGAGAAGCCGGCGATGGAGGCCACCGCACGCGTGCTGTTCGGCGAGACCGACCCCAAGGGCAAGCTGCCGGTGACGATACCGTCCGCCGACGGCTCCGTGCTCTACCCCTACGGCCACGGCCTGAGCTACTGAAGCTCCTGACCCTCCCCAAAACGGAGCACCCCCTCCCCAGAACGGAGCACCACCCGATGGGTCAGCTCTTCTCCCGGCGCGCCCTGCTGTCGACCGCCGCCGTAGCCGTGCCCGCCGCCATGGCCGGCACAGGCGCCGGCGTCCCCCGGCTCGGCGACCACCCACTGCCCCGCAACTTCCAGACCGGCGTCCAGGTCCTGATGGCCGGCGACTACACGCACGTGCGGGGCCAGAAGGTCGGCATCGTGACCAACCCGACCGGCATCCTGCCCGACCTCCGCCACGAGGTCGACGTGATGGCCGCCAGCCACAAGATCGATCTCGTCGCGGTGTTCGGCCCCGAGCACGGGTTCCGCGGCACGGCTCAGGCCGGCGGCTCCGAAGGTTTCTACGTGGACGAGCAGACCGGGCTGCCGGTCTACGACACGTACCTGAAGAGCGGTCAGGCGCTGGCCGGCATCTTCACCAGGTCGGGTGTGGACACGATCATGTTCGACATCCAGGACGCGGGCGCCCGCTTCTACACCTACATATGGACGATGTTCGACTCCATGCAGGCCGCGGCGCTGGCCGGCAAGCGGTTCGTCGTCCTCGACCGGCCTAACCCGATCACCGGCCGCCGGGCCTACGGGCCCGTCATGACGCCGCAGTTCTCCACGTTCATCGGCCGGGAGGCGATCTCCCAGGCGCACGGCATGAGCGTCGGCGAGCTGGCGAAGCTGTTCAACGCCGAATTCCTGGACCAGCCGGTGGATCTCACGGTCGTGGAGATGCGCGGCTGGAAGCGGGACCTGGCGTACGAGGACACCGGCATGCCCTGGGTCCTGCCGTCGCCGAACATGCCGACCGTGGACACGGCGTTCGTCTACCCGGGCACCGGCATGTTCGAGGGCACCAACCTGTCGGAGGGACGCGGTACCACCCGGCCCTTCGAGCTCATCGGCGCCCCGTACGTCGACCACCGGTGGGCGGACGCGCTCAACGCGCTGGGCCTGCCCGGCGCCGGGTTCCGGCCGGCCTACTTCACGCCCACGTTCTCCAAGCACGTGAACACACTGTGCGGCGGGGTGCAGCTGTACGTCACCGACCGGAAGGCTTTCGACCCGGTCAAGACGGGCATGGCGATGATCGTCACGGCGAAGCGGCTCTACCCGAACGGCTTCGCCTGGCGGTACGACACCTCCGACCCGGCCCGCCCGTACTGGATCGACAAGATGACCGGCTCGACCCAGGTCCGGACCGACATCGACGCCGGGAAGGGCCCCGACGAGGTCGAGGCCGGCTGGGCCGGCACGCTCGGGGCTTTCGCCACGACCCGCGAGAAGTACCTGATCTACCGCGGAGGGAACTAGCGGTGCGTGCTCTGCCTGTTCTCCTGCTCGCGGTGGCGCTCACCGCGACGACCCCCCTGTCCGCGGCGGCGGCCGTCGAGGGCCCGCCGACCGTCACCATCGGCGACGTGCACTTCGCCGACAAGGAGCTGCGGTACGGCGACGCCGGCATGGCGGGCCTGGTCTCCGAGTACGTGGACCGGATCACGCCCGATGCCGCGAGGTTCATGGCGCCGTCGCCGACGCGGCCGCTCTACGCGGGCGCGGTCGTGATCGCGGGCCGCGACGGCGTGATCGCGACCCACGAGGCGATGGGGAAGGCGGTGCGCTACGCCGATTCCAAGCCCACCGAGCTGCCGCCGGACCAGCAGATGCCGATGCGCAAGGACACGATCTTCGATATGGCGTCGGTGTCCAAGCTGTTCACCTCGATCGTGGCTGTGCACCAGATCGAGCAGGGCCGGATCGGGCTCGACACCCCGGTGACCGCGTACGTCCCCGAGTTCGCGGCGAAGGGCAAGGGTGCGATCACGGTCCGGAACCTGCTCACCCACACGTCAGGGCTGCCGGCGTGGATACCGCTGTACAACTACCCGACCATGGAGGAACGGTACGCCGCGGTCTGGAACGTCGCCCCGGCGAACCCGCCGGACAGGGTCTACCTCTACTCCGACCTCAACCTGATCACGCTCGGAGTGATCGTGGAGCGGGTGACCGGCAAGCGGCTCGACGCGGTCGTCGCGGAGAGCCTGACCGGGCCGCTCGGGATGCGCGACACCGGCTACAACCCCGACCCGGCGCTCAAGCCGCGGATCGCCGCCACCGAGTACCAGACCACGACGGAACCTGACCGCGGCATGGTCTGGGGCCAAGTGCACGACGAGAACGCCTGGTCGCTCGGCGGGGTCGCCGGCCACGCCGGGGTCTTCTCCACGGCCTACGACATGGCGATCCTGGCCCAGACGCTGCTCAACGGCGGTCACTACGGCCGGGCGCGCATCCTGTCGGAGGACTCGGTACGGCTGCTGCTGACGAACTTCAACACCGGCTTCCCCGGCGACTCGCACGGCCTCGGCTTCGAGCTCGACCAGATGTGGTACATGGAGGGGCTCTCCTCGCCGGTGACCGGCGGGCACACCGGTTACACGGGGACGTCGTTCGTCATCGACCCGCTGTCCGGCTCGTTCGTGATCCTGCTGACCAACCGGGTGCACCCCAGCCGGGACTGGGGCTCCAACAACCCGGCCCGTCGGGCGGTCGCCCGCGACCTGGCGCTGGCCATTCCGGTACGGCCGGACACGGGGCAGGAGGCGTGGTTCTCCGGAGTCGGGGACGCCCGGACGGCGACGCTCACACTGCCGGTCGGCGCGCCGCAGGGCGGGCGGCTCTCCTTCGCCCTGTGGTACGACACGGAGGCGGACTCCGACATCGGGTCCCTCGAGGCCAGCACGGATGGCGGGGCCACCTGGAGCCCGGTGCCGATGGAGCTGAGCGCCGGCCCGCACCGCTGGTCGTCGGACGGCACGTTCTCGGGTTTCGAGGGCCGCCGGTGGCTGCGCGCGGAGGCCGGCCTCCCCGCCGGGACCACAGGGCTGCGGTGGCGCTACGTGAGCGACCCGCTCTACCAGGGCCGCGGCGTGTACGTGGACACGGTGCGGATCAGCGGGCCGGGGGTTCACTTCGAGGACCAGAACCCGCACGACGCGGACCTGTTCGTCGCCGACGGCTGGACCCGATCCATGTATTGACGTCCGGCTCAGACCGGAATCGATTGTGTAACGCGTTCTTCTACGAGGGGGAGAGATCCGTGAGGGATGATGAGCTCGAGGCAGTCAAGGTGACGGCCCCCACCGAACGTGCCAACCCGCGTACGGCCGACATCGACCTCCGTTCCACCCTCGACACGCTGAAGCTCATCAACCACGAGGACTGCCTGGTCGCCCCGGCGGTCCGCGCCGTCCTCCCCGAGCTGGCCAAGGCCGTCGACCTCGGGGTGAGCGCACTGCTGGCGGGCCGGTCGATCCACTACTTCGGCGCGGGCAGCTCCGGCCGCATCGCGGTGCTCGACGCGGCCGAACTCGTGCCGACGTACACGATCGACCCGCGGCAGGTCGTCGCGCACCACGCCGGCGGCATCGCCGCCTTCGAGCAGGCGATGGAGAACGTGGAGGACGACGAGGCGACGGGCGCCGCCGAGGCGCTCGGCCTGGGCGAGGGCGACCTGGCGATCGGGCTGTCGGCCAGCGGGCGCACGCCGTACGTCGCGGGGGCGCTGCGCGCGGCGAGCGCGGCCGGGGCGGCGACCGTCCTGGTGTCGTCGAACCCACCGGCCCCGCTCGGCGGCGAGGTCGACGTCCACGTCGCGGTCGACACCGGCCCCGAGGTCATCGCGGGATCGACGAGGATGAAGGCCGGAACCGCGCAGAAGCTCGTGCTGAACTCGTTCTCCACTGCGGTCATGATCCGGCTCGGCAGGACATACTCGAACCTCATGATCGACGTGACCGCCACCAACGCCAAACTCCGCGGCCGCCTGGTCACGATCCTCGAAGAGGCCACCGGCCGCGCCGAGGCGCAGTGCGCCGAAACACTCACCGCGGCAGAGGGGGACCTGAAGGTCGCCCTGGTCTGCCTCCTCGCCGATGCCCCCGTGGGAGAGGCGCGAACGGCACTACAGGCCGCCGGCGGCAGGGTCCGCGCGGCGCTTGCCGAACTGGCTACGAGCCGAAAGGAAGTCTCATGAGGAGAAGGTGGATCGCGGGGGCGATCGGGATGCTCGCGGTGGCGCTGGCGGCGTGCGCGCCGGGGGGCGGCGCGTCCGAGCAGGGCGGCGCAGCACAGGGCGACAAGGCGGGCGGTGACAAGGTCACGCTGAGTCTGTGGTCGTGGCGGGTGGAGGACGTCAAGGCGTACGAGAAGATCCTCGCCAAGTTCGAGGAGTCGCATCCGAAGATCCATGTCGAGTTCAAGCCGTTCCAGGCCACCGAGTACAACAACATCCTGGCCACGGGCCTGTCCGGCACCGCCGGGCCCGACGTCGCCCAGCTGCGGGCGTACGGCGGGCTCCAGCCGCTGGTAGAGGCGGGCCAGCTGGCGCCGCTGGACGGCAAGGTGGAGGCGCTGTCCGGCTTCGACGCCAAGCTGCTGGAAGGCGCCAAGGGCCACAAGGACGGCAAGATCTACGGCGTGCCGTTCGCCTACCAGACGCTCCAGGTGCTCTACAACAAGAAGCTGTTCGGCGACAACGGCGTCCAGACCCCCGCCACCTGGGACGACATGATCGCGACGGCCAGGAAGCTGAAGGCGGCCGGGATCACGCCGTTCGCCGTCGCGGCCGGGCCCGACGCGACCTGGACACTGCCGATCGTCCACGAGATCTTCGGCAACGCCCGCTACGGCAGCACCAAGTTCCGGGACGCGCTGCTGACCGGCGAGAAGAAGTTCACCGACCCCGACTTCACGGCCTCGATCAAGATGATCAAGGACCTTGAGCCGTACTTCCCCAAGGACGTGGTGGCGGTCAAGATCCCCGACGTCCAGGCGCTGTTCGCCACCGGAAAGGCCGCGATGTACCCCACGGGCAGCTTCGACCTGGCGCCCGTGCTCGCGGCCAACCCGAGCCTGGAGATCGGCGCCTTCCAGGTGCCGCCGCCGCCCGGCTCCCCGGTGACCACCCCCGTCACGCCGGGCGGGGCCGACGGCTCGTTCGGCGTCAACGCCAAGTCAGCCCACCAGGCCGAGGCGCTCGAACTGGTCAAGTGGATGGCGACGCCGGAGTTCGGGCAGCTCTACGCGAGCGAGCTGAAGCAGTTGTCCGCGGTCCCCGGGGTCACGCCGTCGGACCCGCTGCTGGCCGAGATGGCGAAGAACTACGCCGCCAACGGCGCGCCGTACACGCTGCTCGTCGACTTCCGGTACGGCCAGCCGAACGGTGACGCGGTCTTCCGGGACGAGGTGCAGAAGATGCTGGTGGGCCAGACCGATCCCAAGGCGGTCGCCGAGAGCGTGCAGAAGGGCGTCGGGCAGTGGTTCAAGCCGGGGAACTGAGCACGCCCCGACGCTCTCCCGAGCGACCTCCCGGACGCTTCTCCGGACGCTTCTCCGGACGTCGCCCGGCACGTACCGGCGCCGGTCGCCGGTACGTGCCGCGGTGGCGGGTGCTGGCCGTCTTCCTGCTGCCCGCGTTCCTGCTCTACTCGGTCTTCATCGTCTATCCGCTGCTCACCGCGCTCGACTACAGCTTCTTCGAGTGGCGCGGGATCCGGCAGACGGGGTTCGCCGGGCTCGGCAACTACCGGGACCTGTTCAGCGTCTACCCCTACGACCAGCAGCTGTGGCGGGCGCTGGCGCACAACGCGCTGTTCTTCGCCGGGACGATGCTGATCCAGAACACGGTCGGGCTGCTGTTCGCCCTCCTGCTGTTCCGTCACGGCCGCGGCAAGCGGTTCCTGCAGGCCGCGTTCACCACGCCCTACCTTGTGGATCCGCTGGTCGTCGGCTACCTGTGGAGCCTGCTGCTCAACCCGACGTTCGGCCCGGTCAACTCGCTGCTCGAGGCGGCCGGGCTGGACTCGTGGGCGCTGCCCTGGCTGGGCGACACGCGTACGGCGCTGCCGGTCGTCATTCTGGTCAACGCGTGGCAGTGGGTGGGCTTCCCCATGCTGCTGTTCTCCGCCGCGCTCGCCGGAATCCCGGCCGAGTATCACGAGGCCGCCCGGGTCGACGGGGCCTCGGCCTGGCAGGCGTTCCGGCGGGTGACGCTGCCGCTGCTCACCCCGGCGATCGGCGTGGTGAGCGTGCTGACGTTCATCGGCAACTTCAACGCCTTCGGGCTGGTTTACGCGATGGCCGGGTCGACCGGGTCCCCGGCGGGCTCGACCGACGTGCTCGGCCTGCTGTTCTACCGGGTCGCGTTCGTGGAAGGCGGCGTGAACGCGATCGGGCGGTCGTCGGCGCTCGCCGTGCTGATGTTCGTGTTCATCTTCGGCGTCTCACTGCTGGCCAGCTCGTACTTCCGCCGTCGGGAGAGGAGGCTGCTGTGACGGCCCGGCACCGGGCTCCGGGGCGCGTCGCCGTCCACCTGCTGCTGTGGGGGTACGCGGTCGTCGCGCTGCTGCCGTTGGTCGTCATGCTGCTCAACTCGCTGCGGCCCACCAGCGAGATCTTCACCGCGCCGCTGGGGCTGCCGGCGTCCCCCACGCTGCGCAGTTACGCCCGGGTGTGGACGGAGGCGTCGTTCAGCACCTACCTGCTGAACTCGCTGACCGTCACCTGCGGCGCCGTGCTGCTCGGCACGGCGGTCTCCGCGCTGGCGGCCTACCCGCTGGCCCGCTACGACTTCTTCGGAAACCGGGTGCTCGGGGCGTACTTCCTGGCGGGGCTGATGCTGCCGATCCGGCTGGGCCTGGTGCCGATCTTCTACCTCATGGACTCCATGGGGCTGATCGACTCGCTGCTCGGGCTCACGCTGCTGTACGCCGCGTCGGGGGTGCCGTTCTGCATGTTCGTGCTGTCGGCGTTCTACCGTTCCCTGCCCGGGGAGCTGGACGAGGCGGCACGGCTCGACGGCGCCGGCGAATTCCGGATCTTCGGGCAGATCATGCTGCCGCTGGTGCGGCCCGCGCTGGCCTCGGTGACGCTGTTCCAGTTCGTGCCGCTGTGGCATGAGTTCCTCTACCCGCTGGTGCTGCTGCGCTCCGACGAGAAGTTCACGATCCCGCGCGGGCTGTCGCAGTTCTTCGGCGAGTACACGACCGACTGGTCGGCGCTGTTCGCCGGGCTGGTCCTCGCCACGGCGCCGCTCTTCGTGCTGTTCATCCTCGCGACCAAGCAGATCATCGCCGGGCTGACCGCCGGCATGAGCAAGTAGAGGCAGGGCGGCATGGGCCCCGGCGGAGACTACTCGAACGGGATTCTCGTGCGGCTGCGCGGCGCGATCCGGTCTCTGCGGCCCGCGGAGCAACGGGTCGCGCACGCGGTGCTGGCCGACCCCCAGGGCGTCGCGGACCGGCCGATCGGGGCGCTCGCCCGCGAGTGCGGCACCTCGGAGGCCACGGTGCTGCGCTTCTGCCGGGCCATCGGGCTGCGCGGCTACCCCGAACTGCGGATCGCGCTCGCCCGCGAGGCGACGCTGGAGGCGTCGCGTGCCGGGGACTCCCGCCCGCTCGACGGCGACATCAGCGCCGACGATCCGCTGCACGAGATCGTCGCCAAGATCGGCTACAGCGACTCCCGCGCGGTCGCGGAAACCGCCGAACACCTCGACACCGCCGCCCTGGAGCGTGCGGTCACCGCGATCGCCGAGGCCCGCCGCGTGGACCTCTACGGCGCCGGGGCGAGCGGCTTCGTCGCGGCCGATCTGCACCAGAAGCTGCACCGGATCGGCCTGATGGCCTTCGCCTGGCAGGACTTCCACAGCGCGCTCACCTCGGCCGCGCTGCTTCGCAGGGGCGACGTCGCGATCGGCATCTCGCACACCGGCACCACCGTCGACGTCCTGGACGCGCTGCGGCTCGCCGCCGACCGGCAGGCGACCACGATCGCGATCACGAACTTCGACCCCTCACCGATCACGGAGCTCGCCGACATCGTGCTGAAGACCGCGGCCCGCGAGACCCCGTTCCGCTTCGGCGCGATGGGTAGCAGGATCGCCCAGCTCACCGTCGTCGACTGCCTCTCCGTCGGGGTGGCCGCCCGGCTCACGTACGACGAGACCCTCACCGCCCTGGAGGACACCTTCCGCGCGATAAGCAGCCGCCGGCGCAAGTAGCCACTCTTCCGGAGAAAAGCGATCGCCGGCGGGCCGTCCCCCCGGAGGCCCGCCGGCGACGATCGTGGGTTGTCAGCCCGTGGACGACTGCTCCGCGAGCGCGGCGGTGATGGTGCTTTCCTTGCCGTCGCGGGTGAAGGTGATGGTCACCTTGTCGCCCGGGCGGGCGCTGCGGATGGTGCCGACCAGCGTCTCCGCGCTGTCCACCAGCTTGTCGTTGATCCTGGTGATCAGGTCGCCCTCCTTGAGGCCGGCCTTCTCGGCCGGGCTTCCGGCCGTGAGCGACCTGACCACCGCGCCGGACGCGCCGCCGACCGCGTCGGCCACGCTCACGCCGAAGAACGCGTGGGTCGCCTTGCCCGTCTTGATGAGCTGGTCGGCGACGAGTTTCGCGGTGTTGATGGGGATCGCGAAGCCGACACCGATGTTGCCGGAGCCGGAGCCGGCGGTGGCGATCGCGGTGTTGATGCCGACGACCTGCCCGGAGGCGTTGACCAGCGCGCCGCCGGAGTTGCCGGGGTTGATCGCGGCGTCGGTCTGGATCACGCCTCCGATCGTGACGGCCTGGCTCTGCTGCGGCTGCTGCTGCTCCATCCCCCAGGGGAACTGGGGCTGCTGCTCTTCGGGGCTCTCGGTCAGCGTGCGGTCGAGGGCGCTCACGATGCCGGAGGTGACCGATCCCGCCAGGCCGAGCGGGCTGCCGATGGCGAGGACCGCGTCGCCGACCTGGAGCTTGTCGCTGTCACCGAGCGAGGCGGGGGTCAGGCCGGACACACCCTGTGCCTGGATGACCGCGAGGTCCGTGGTGGGGTCGGTGCCCTTGACGACGGCGCTGGCGGTCCTGCCGTCGCTGAACTTCACGGTGACCGTGCCGCCGCCCCCGCCGCCCATGCTCACCACGTGGTTGTTCGTCAGGATCAGACCGTCGGCCGACAGGATGACACCGGACCCCTCGCCGCCGGCCGTGGCGGACTTCACCTCGATCGACACCACCGACGGCATGATCGCCTTGGCCACCGCGGCGATCGTGGTGCCGGAGGAGTTGGACACCCCCCTGACCACCGGGCTCGCGATCACCGTCTGCCCGCCGTTCACGCTGTTCGCGACGAGGGCCCCGGTGACCCCGCCGCCCAGCGCCACGGCCACGAGGGCGAGGCCCGCGCCCGCCTTCTGGCGAGCGGTCAGCGTGCCCTTCCGCGCCGGAGGCGGCGGAAACTGCGCCGTGTCATAAGCACTGTTGCCATAGGCGCCGTACGACTGGTAGGCCCCCGTGTACTGCCCGTGCCTCGGCGGGGTGCTGCCGAACTGGCTCCAGCCGTGACCGGGGAGTACCTCGGTGTTCTCGTTGCCGGGAACGTGCTCAGGTGAGCTCATCGCCATCCCCCTCAATGGATTCGCCGGTGATCCCGGCTCTCCGCCGGTACACGTAATACGATGGCGCATCGGCGATAAGGTCACGCTAAGCGATCAGCGGCGGGGTCCCCCGAGCGCCCTACGCGTACTTTATGTCAGGCCGTCCGGGGCCAGTACTCGTCCCTGAGCAGGCGCTTGTACAGCTTTCCCGTGGGGTGGCGGGGCAGCTCGTCGCGGAAGTCGACCGATTTCGGGCACTTGTAGTGGGCCAGGCGGTCCCGGCAGTAGGCGATCAGCTCGGCTTCCAGGGCGGGACCGGCGTCGGCCGGGTCGGCCGGCTGCACGACGGCCTTCACCTGCTCGCCCATCTCGGGGTCGGGCACCCCGAAGACGGCCACGTCGGCCACCTTGGGATGCATCGCCAGCACGTTCTCGGCCTCCTGCGGGTAGATGTTCACGCCGCCGGAAATGATCATGTAGGAGCGCCGGTCGGTGAGGTAGAGGAAGCCGTCCTCGTCCACGTAGCCGATGTCCCCCAGCGTGGTCCAGCCGCGGCCCTTGGGGTCCTGGACCGACGCGGTCTTCCCGGGGTCGCCGTGATACTCGAACGTCGGCCCGCCGGAGAAGTAGACCGTGCCGTGCTCGCCGGGCGGCAGCTCGTCGCCCTCCTCGTCGCACACGTGGGCCACCCCGAGCAGCGGCCTGCCCACCGTGCCCTTGTGGGCGAGCCAGTCCTCCGGCCCGGCGTACAGGAAGCAGTTGCCCTCCGTGCCCGCGTAGTACTCGTGCACGATCGGCCCCCACCACGCCATCATCCGCTCCTTGACCTCCACGGGGCAGGGCGCGGCGGCGTGGACGGCGCAGCGCAGCGACGACAGGTCGTACCGCCCGCGCACCTCCTCGGGCAGCTTGAGCATCTTGATGAACATCGTGGGGACCCACTGCGCGTGGGTGACCCGGTATCGCTCGACGAGCGCCAGCGCCTCCTCGGGATCGAACCGCTCCATCACCACCACGGTGGCGCCCAGGCGCTGGAAGGACATGCTGTAGCGCAGCGGAGCGGCGTGGTAGAGCGGCGCGGGCGACAGGTACACGCTGTCGGCCGACGGCGCGAACAGGAACTGGATGAGCTGCACGAGGGCGCCGGGGGTCTCCAGCGGCGCCCGGCCGAGCGGCGGCTTGACCCCCTTGGGGCGTCCCGTGGTGCCCGAGGAGTAGAGCATGTCGGCGCCCTGGCACTCGTCGTCGACCGGCGTCGCGGGCTGCCCCGCCACGGCCTCCTCGTACGACGTGAACCCCGGGGCGACGCCGTCGACCATGAGCCGCAGCTCGACCCCGGGCGTGGCCTCGGTGACGGCGCCCGCCACGCCGGCGAGCTTGGCCGAGGAGATGAAGACGCGCGCCCCGCAGTTGTCCACGATGTACGCGAGCTCGTCGGGCTGCAGACGGGAGCTGATCGCCGTGTAGTACAGGCCCGAGCGGTGGGCCGCCCACGCGATCACCAGGAAGAGCGGATGGTTCTCCAGCATGAACGCGATGTGGTCGCCGGGCTTCAGGCCCGCGGCCCGCAGCAGATGGGCGAGCCGGTTGGACTCCTCGTCGAGCTCACGGAAGGTGACCACGCGGCCGGAGCCCGCCATGATCACCGCCGGCTTGTCCGGCGTCACCGCCGCGATCGCCCCAGGGTGCATGACCGAACGGTACTCGGTTTGCTTCCGATGTGGTAGAAGCGAATTCCGGATGCGCCCGTTCAGCTCTCCAGCGCCCGGTAGGGGTCGCGCAACGGCCTGGCCCGCCCGGCGAACGCCGCCTTGATCTCCGTCATCTTCGGCCCCGGCGCGTAGAAACGGCCCTTCGTCTCGCCGTACGGCTGGAGCCACCCGGTGGCGGCGAGCTCGCGCAGGTCGCGGGCGGCCTGGCCCTGGCTCAGCCCCTCGTCCGCCTGGTACATGCCCCGGCGCAGTCGCCGGGAGACGAACACCTGGTAGAGCGCGGAGACCGTGCGCGGGTGCAGGCCCTGCGCCTCGGTGCGCTCCTCCAGCAGCGTCCACACCTCGCCCGCCTCGGCGAGCCGGCGCCCCACCCGCTGCGCCTGCATGTGGTGGCAGCGCAGCACGAACCGTACCCACGAGCGGGTGTCCCCGTGCGGGCTCCACCGGCCGCGTCCCACCTCGCCCAGCACGTCGTAGTAGTCGTAGGTGGTGCGGCCCTCGCCCAGCCACTCCTCGATGGAGGCGAACTCCGGCGTGGTGATCTGGTCGCGGCCGAGCACGAGCGTCTGCAGCGCCCGCGACATGCGCCCGTTCCCGTCTCGCCACGGGTGGATCTTGACGAGGTTGAGGTGCGCCATGGCGGCGCGGACGTAGCTGGGCGCGTCGAGGTCGCCCTCGTTGAGCCACTCGACCAGTTCCGCCAGCAGGCCGGGGACCTGCTCGTGGTCCGGGCCCTCGTAGACCACCTCGCCCGTGGCGGAGTTGCGGACGTAGATCCCGCCGGGCCGCACCGTGCCCGGCGTCTTGTCCACGTGGTGGCCGATCATCATGAAGTTCAGCGCGTGCAGCAGGCCCGCGTCGTACCGGAAGACCCGGGCCCGCGACAAGGCGCCGATGTAGGTGAGCGCCTGCCGGTAGCCGGCGATCTCGCGGGCCACGGCCGCCGACGTCTCCAGCGGGTCCTCACCCGACATGATCGACTCGATGTCCTCGACGCTGGCGTGGTAGCCCTCGATCGAGTTCGACCCCTGGATCGCCCGGGCCTGCAACTGCCGTCGCAGCAGGCCGTCCCAGCGGTGGGCCTCGGCCAGCCGGTATTTCAGGTCCCGCCGCATCTCCTCGATCTCGCCGAGGACCTTCTCGTCCGCGGCCTCCAGGGCAGGCGTGCCGTACAACATAAGGTCATGACAGCACGAACGAATCATCCGGTCAAGCGACCGGATGATTCGTCCATATATGTGCGCTCAGGAGGCGCGTCAGGAGGCGGGGATGACCGAGCCCTTGAACGTGTCCTCGATGTACTTCTTCACGTCGGCGCCGGTCAGCAGCTCGATCAGCGTCTTCACCCGCGGGTCGCTCTCGCGTCCCTGGGCGACCACCAGGCCGTTGGCGTACGGGTTGCCCTCGGCCTTCTCCAGCACCAGCGCGTCCGAAGACGGGTTGAGGTTCGCCTCCAGCGCGTAGTTGCCGTTGATCACGGCTGCGTCCACGTCGTCGAGCGAGCGCGGCAGCTGCGCGGCCTCCAGCGGGCGGAAGGTCAGGTTCTTCGGGTTGCCCGTCACGTCGCGCTCGGTCGCGGCGGTGCCCACGCCGTCCTTCAGCGTGACCACGCCGTTGTCGGCGAGCAGCTTGAGCGCCCGCCCGAGGTTGGTGGCGTCGTTGGGCACGGCGACCGCGCCGTCCTGCGGCAGCGACGCGAGGTCCTTGACCTTCTTGGAGTACAGGCCGAGCGGCTCGAGGTGCACCGGGGCGACGAAGCTCAGCTTGGTGCCCTTGGAGGCGTTGAAGTCGTCCAGGTAGGGCTTGTGCTGGAAGTAGTTGGCGTCGAGCTGGCCGTCCTGGAGCTGCAGGTTGGGCTGCACGTAGTCGCTGAACTCGACGATCTCCAGCTTCAGCCCCTTCGCGGCGGCCAGGTTGTCGGCCACGTACTTGAGGATCTGCGCGTGCGGCACCGGGCTCACGCCCACCTTGAGCGGGGCCTGCGCCGCCGCCGTGCCGGAGGTGGAAGTGGCCGCGGTGTCCGGGGACGAGGACCCGCAGGCGGACAAGACGAGCGCGACCACGGCGGCGATGGCGAGGCCGAGCGTTCTACGCATGGGACAGAACTCCTTCTATGGATTACCGGTGGGAAAGACGACGGGCGACGGCGTCGCCGACGGTCTGCGCGAGCTGCACCACGACGACCAGGACGACCACGGTGACGACCATGAGCGTGGTCTCGAACCGCTGGTAGCCGTAGCGGACGGCGAGGTCGCCGAGGCCGCCGCCGCCGATCACGCCGGCCATCGCGGAGTAGGAGATGAGCGTGACCACGGCGACGGTCAGCCCGGCGACCAGGCCGGGCAGCGCCTCGGGCAGCAGGACGCGTGTCACGATCGTCACCCGGCCCGCCCCCATCGCCTCGGCCGCCTGCACGACGTCGCGGCCCACCTCGCGCAGCGCGGTCTCGACCAGCCGGGCGAAGAAGGGCACCGCGCCGATCGTGAGAGGGACCACCGCGGCGGCGGTTCCGATCGTGGTGCCGGTGAGCACGCGGGTCACCGGGATGACCGCGATCATGAGGACGATGAAGGGCAATGACCGCCCGACGTTGACGACCAGCCCGAGCACGCGCCGCACGACGGGCGCCGGGAACAGCCCGGCCCGGTCCGTCCCGGCGAGGCAGACACCGAGCGGGAGCCCGAACAGCACGGTGAACAGCGTGGACCAGCCCACCATCACCGCGGTCTGCCCGGTGGCCTCCCACAGCAGGGGGCTCATCTCCGACCAGGTCATCGGTCCTCCTCCGGCATCAGGCCGCGCTCGCGCAGGTGGGTGAGGGCGTCCGCCGCCCCGGCCCCGGTGATCCGCAGCCGCAGCCGGCCCGCCGGGGCCCCCGCGACCTGCTCGACCGCGCCGCCAACCACGGCGACGTCCACGTCGTACGCCCGCGTAAGACGCGACAGCAGGGTCTGGTCCGCGGCCACGGCGACCGTCACGGTGCCGGGCTCGGCGGGCGGCAGCGGGAACAGCTCGGCGGCCAGGCGTGATCCGGGCGTGGCGAGCAGGTCGGGGATGCGGCCCGCCTCGGCGATCCGCCCGTCGCTCATGATCGCCGCCGAGTCGCAGACGGCCTTGATGACGTCCATCTCGTGGGTGATGAGCAGGATGGTCAGCCCCAGCTCCCGGTTGAGCCGCCGGAGCAGCGCCAGGATCGACTGGGTCGTGGCGGGGTCGAGCGCGGAGGTGGCCTCGTCCGACAGCAGCACCGACGGCTCGGCGGCCAGGGCTCGCGCGATGCCGACCCGCTGCTTCTGGCCGCCGGACAGCTGCGCGGGGTAGGCCCCGGCGCGGTCGGCCAGGCCCACGAGGTCGAGCATCTCCGCGACGCGCCGGGCCCGGGCGGCCCGGCCGACGCCCATGACCTCCAGCGGGAAGGCCACGTTGCCCGCCACCGTGCGCGACGACAGCAGCGCGAAGTGCTGGTGGATCATGCCGATGCGCTGCCGGGCGCGGCGCAGGTCGGCCGCGCCGAGGGCGGTCAGCTCGCGCCCGTCGACGGTCACCGTGCCCTCGTCGGGGCGTTCGAGCAGGTTGACGCAGCGCAGCAGCGTGCTCTTGCCTGCGCCGCTGCGTCCGAGCACGCCGAAGACCTCGCCCTTGCCGACGTGGAGGTCGACGCCGTCGAGCGCGACGACCTCGCCGTAGGCCTTGCGCAGGCCGGTAACCGTGATCACTTGCTGTCCTTCGAAGACGTGATCCGGCGCAGGATCAGATCGGGCAGCGGGGAGAGCGTCATCGTCGAGTGCCTTCGTGGGAGGGGTGTGGGAGGACGGGCCTTCAGGCCCCGGGACACCCTCGCTTTGGCGGGTTGACCAGGTTCGATACGCTCACGAACGGCTGCAACGGGGGAAAGCTATCCCTTATTCCCTACCGGTAATGTGTCCTCAATCACAGAGGCCCGCGCCTCCGGGACGGAGACGCGGGCCGGGTGCGCGAAAGGTCAGGCGACCGCCTGCCGGGCGACCGTCGCCGGGGTGAGGGCCAGGTCGAGGACCTCGCGGACGTCGCTCACCGCGTGGACGGTGAGGTCGGCCAGCACCTCGGCCGGCACGTCGTCCAGGTCGGGCTCGTTGCGGGCCGGGATGAGCACGGTCGTGATCCCCGCCCGGTGGGCGGCGAGCAGCTTCTGCTTCACCCCGCCGATCGGCAGCACCCGCCCGGTGAGGGAGACCTCCCCGGTCATCGCCACGTCGGCGCGGACCGGCCGGCCCGACAGCAGCGAGGCCAGGGCCGTGGTCATCGTGACACCGGCCGACGGGCCGTCCTTGGGCACCGCCCCCGCGGGGACGTGGATGTGCACCGACCTGTCCTTGAGCGAGCCGACCGGAAGCTCCAGCTCCGCGCCCCGCGACCGGAGGAAGGACAGCGCGATCTGCGCCGACTCCTTCATCACGTCGCCCAGCTGGCCGGTCAGGGTCACGCCGGTCGCGCCGGTCTCCGGGTCGGCCAGCGACGCCTCGACGTAGAGGACGTCACCGCCCGCGCCGGTCACCGCGAGGCCGGTCGCCACGCCCGGCACCGCCGTACGCTGGCGCGCCTCCGGCAGGGACGACTCGGGCACGTGACGCGGCCGGCCCAGGTAGGAGACGAGATCGTCGGCCGACACCGTCACCGGGAGCCCGGCCTCGCCGAGGGCGACGTTCGCCGTCACCTTGCGCAGGATCCGGGCGATCGAGCGCTCCAGGGAGCGGACGCCGGCCTCGCGGGTGTACTCGCCCGCCAGGCGGCGCAGCGCCGCCTCCTCCACCGTCACCTCGTCGGCGGTGAGACCGGCCTTCTCCAGGTTGCGCGGGAGCAGGTGGTCGCGGGCGATGGCGACCTTCTCGTCCTCGGTGTAGCCGTCGAGCGTGACGATCTCCATGCGGTCCAGCAGCGGCCCGGGCACCTGCTCGAGCACGTTGGCCGTGGCGAGGAACAGCACGTCGCTCAGGTCGAGCTCGACCTCCAGGTAGTGGTCGCGGAACGTGTGGTTCTGCGCCGGGTCGAGCACCTCGAGCAGCGCCGCCGTCGGGTCGCCCCGGTAGTCGGCGCCGACCTTGTCGATCTCGTCGAGCAGCACGACCGGGTTCATCGAGCCCGCCTCGCGGATCGCCCGGACGACGCGGCCGGGCAGCGCGCCCACGTACGTGCGCCGGTGGCCGCGGATCTCCGCCTCGTCGCGGACGCCGCCGAGGGCGACCCGGACGAACTTGCGGCCCATGGCGCGGGCGACCGACTCGCCGAGCGAGGTCTTGCCCACTCCGGGAGGACCGGCCAGCGCGAGGACCGCGCCGCTGCGGCGGCCGCCGACCACGCCGAGGCCCTGGTCGGCCCTGCGCTTGCGGACCGCGAGGTACTCCACGATGCGGTCCTTCACGTCGTCCAGGCCGGTGTGGTCGGCGTCGAGCACCGCGCGGGCACCGGCGATGTCGTAGGAGTCGGTCGTGTGGACGTTCCACGGCATGTCGAGCACGGTGTCGAGCCAGGTGCGGATCCAGCCGCTCTCGGGCGACTGGTCCGAGGCCCGCTCCAGCTTGCCGACCTCCTTGAGCGCGGCCTCCCTGACCTTCTCCGGCAGGTCGGCGGCCTCGATGCGGGCGCGGTAGTCCTCCTCCTCGTCCGAGGGGTCGCCGTTGAGCTCCGAGAGCTCCTTGCGGACGGCCGCGAGCTGCTGGCGGAGCAGGAACTCGCGCTGCTGCTTCTCCATGCCCTCCTGGACGTCCTTGCGGATGGTCTCGGCGACGTCCATCTCCGCGAGGTGGTCACGGGCCCAGCCGACCAGCTTGTCGAGACGCTCGGCCGGGTCGTCGATCTCCAGCAGCAGCAGCTTCTGCTGGATGGTCAGCCAGGGCGCGTACCCCGAGCTGTCGGCGAGGTCCGCGGGGTCCTTGATCTGGTTGACGGCGTCGACGACCTGCCACGCGCCCCGCTTCTGCAGGATCGTGGTGGTCAGGGCCTTGTACTCCTTGGCGAGCTCCTCGGCCCTGGGCCCGGCCGCGACCGGCTCCAGCGCGGTCGCCTCGACCCACAGGGCCGCGCCGGGCCCGGTGGTGCCGGTGCCGACGCGCATGCGGTCGACGCCACGGACGACGGCCGCGGGCTCCCCGCCCGGCAGCCTGCCGACCTGTTCCACGACCGCGCTCACCCCCACGGGTCCGTAGCGGCCGTCTATGCGGGGCACCAGCAGGACCGTGCTCTCGCCGTTCGCGCGCGCCGCGTCGATGGCCGCGCGAACCTCGGAGTCCGACAGATCGAGGGGCACGACCATGCCGGGCAGGACGACTTCGTCGTCGAGCGGGAGGACGGGAAGGATCTGGGACATCAGCACTCCAGTAGGTTGAGTTACGTCGGCTCAACTAACAGGAGTCCGATCCTGTTCCCTGTTCTGCGCCAGTTCGCTGTGAGCGATCGTAATTGTGTAATCGCCGCGGATGGCGGGGCGAGTTCAGGCACCCCACGCGGACGGTTCACACGCACGTGAGCAGCGTGTCCGGGTGGGCGGAGACGATCCCGCCATGAGGGTCACACGCATGTCCGCCCTGGTGGCGGCCGCGCTCGCCGTACCGCCCGCCATGGCGGCCTCACCGGTCTCCGCACGGACCTGTCCCTCGTTCCTGGCCGTGGCCGCGCCGTACGCGGCCGTGCGGGGGCAGGCGCGCGCGGGCACGGTCACCCTGTACGCCGAACGGGACGGGAGGCTGAAGAAGACCGATGTCCTCCATCAGGGCGCGCACGGCGTCGGGGACCGGCCGGAGCGCGGCGACGCGTTCGGCGCGGCACTGGCCGCCGGCGGCTTCGACGGCGACGGCCGGGGCGAGATCGCCGTGGGCGCCCCCGGCGACGGCGGCCTGCGGTACGGCTCGGGCGTGGTGACGATCCTCGACCCGCTCCGGCGGCACGCCGGGATGTACACGCAGGAGAGCCCGGATGTGAAGGGCGCCGGCGAGAAGTGGGACGCCGTCCAGGTCATCGCCGGCACCCGGAAGGGCGGGCTGACCCGCCGTCACGACACGCTGCTCAAGGGGCGCAAGGGCTCCGGCTTCGGCGCGTCGGTCATGGTCACGGGCGACCGGCTCCTGGTCGGCGCGCCGGGAGCGGGCGAGCTGACCCTGGTCGCGGGCAGGGTGCGAAGCAGTTGCGACAAGCGGCCGGGCCGAGGCATGATTTGTATCACGCGATTGATACAAAGGAGTCGGTGTGGGCCCGGTGATCCCCCTTACCTTCGCGGCGCTGCTGGTGCTGGTCGCCGGACTTCTCGCTGTACTGATATCGCTGAGTCGCGTGGTCTCGGTGCCGGCCGGCGGCGATCTGTCCGTGCTGCGCGTGACCACGACACGGCTCCTCCGAGCGCGGCTTGCCGGGCTGCTGGCCGGTCTCGCCGCCTCCTGGTCCGTGTCGAGCTGGGACGGCCTCGGCCGGGGGCCGATGCTGGCCGCCCCCGTCCTGGGCATCGGCCTGCTGCTGGGCACGTTGGCGGGAGAGCTCTCCGCGCCGCGCCCTCACGGGCCGATCCGAGGTGCGTCACTGGAGATCAGAAGGGCGCGTGACTACCTGCCCGGATTCTCGACCCGGCTGGCCGGCGCTCTCACGCTGGTGACCGTCCTGCTGCTGTCCGTCACATCCGTCACCGCGAGCGCCGACGACCTGGGGCGTGCAGGGCGGGCGCTGGCCATGACCAGCCCCGACGGCACGGTGCGCAGCGCGACCACTCCGTGGCCCGGCTGGTTCTACGCGTGGCCCATGCTGGCCGTGCTCGCGGCCGCGTTCCTGCTCTCCGCGTTGGTGATGCACCGCGTCGTGCAGCGTGGACGTCCGGGCCTCGACGCGGCGGCGCGAGCCGTGGACGACGTGCAGCGCGCCCATACCGCTCGCGTGGTCACCGCGGCCTACGGCCTCTGCGTGGCCCTGCCGCTGGCCGGTGTGGCGGTCGTCGCCGCGGAAGCTCTCTTCCGGCAGCGCGATTTCGCGGGCTGGAGCGCGCCCGCGGCGTTCGGCCTCCTGGGGATCGCGGTCTTCGCCGCGGGCTCGGCCACCTGGTACCTGGCCGAGCTGCTCTCGCGGCCGACGATCAGGGCATCATGATCGAGGTCGACGTCACCAGCCCCTCACCGCCGTACGAGCAGATCCGGGCACAGCTCGCAGAGCTGATCAGGTGCGGAGTGCTGGCCGTCGGCAGCCGGCTCCCTCCGGTTCGCCAGCTCGCCGCCGACCTCGGCCTGGCGGCGGGCACGGTGGCGCGAGCGTACAAGGAGCTGGAGCAGGCCGGATATGTGAGCGGTAAGCGCGGTGGCGGCACCCGAGTCCTGCCGCAATCCGACCCTCGGACGGCGCGCGCGGAGCTGATCAGGGGCCACGCCCGCGCCTACCTCGCCGAGGTGGCCCGCCTTGGTGGATCCGCCGAGGAAGCGATCGCCGCCCTGTCCGATGCGGCCGCGGCCATCCACCCGGCCGAGGACGCCACCGGCGGGCCCGGCCGGGCTACGGCTGAAGCGCCGCGTGCCCGGACGGGATCGTGAACTCTCCGCCGAGACCCTGGCGGGGCGCCCCCGGCGGCTGATGTACTCGAGCGTGCGGAACCGCACCCGCATCTCGGAACTCGGGGGCCTGCGAGCTGGAGGCGGGTCCCGCCCAGTTGTTCTCGATCTCGTGGTCGTCGAAGGCGACCAGCCACGGCGCGACCAGGTGCGCCGCCTGGAGATCGTGGTCGGACTTGTACTGGGCGTGCCGCACCCGGTAGTCGGCGAGCGTCCGGCACTTGGCTCCGGCGTGCTCGCGCGCGGTCTGTCCGAGGGCCGTGTAGCCCTGCGGCTCGTACTCGTAGATGTAGTCGCCCAGGTGCACCACGAGGTCCGGCTCCTGCTCGGCCAGGCGGCGGTAGGCCGTGTCGTAACCGTGCTCCCAGTGGGCGCAGGCGGCGACCGCGAACCGCAGGGGCGACATCCCGGCGGGGGCGGTGCGGGTGCGTCCGGCGGCGGACACGTGCCCGCCGGTCCTGAAGCGGTAGAAGTGGGGGCCAGGCCACCGGCTCCGGCCGCGAGAGCGGACAGGAACACTCGCCGGGACACGGATGACGCGTTCGTCTGCACGTGACCAGTGCAATCGACCTGGTCGACGCCGAGGCCCAGGCCGGTGACCCCGCCGGAAACCGCCGATGAACAGCATTGACGAACAGCTCAGCCCAGCAGCGGCTTCAGGTCCTCGCGCAGGGCGGCGGCGTCGCGGAAGTGGACGGCGGCGAGCCCGGCCCGCTCGGCCGCCGCGACGTTCTCCAGCCGGTCGTCCACGAAGACGAGGTCTCCGGGGGCGACCCCGAGCCAGGCCACGGTCTCGTGGAAGATCTCCGGCTCCGGCTTCACCAGGCCCATCCTGCCGCTGTAGAAACGCGGGCCGATCGGCCGCATGAACGGCAGCCCGTCGATCCCCTCGGCGACGCAGACCGGCATGTTGGACAGCAGCGCCATGGGCACGCCGACCCCGGCCAGCTCGTCGACGATCGCCACGGTCTCCTCGTTGGGCCGCGACCAGCTCGCCACGTCGAGGGCGACGACCGCGTCCAGGTCGGCACCGGCCATCGGCCTGCCGTACACGTGGGACCAGTACGCGGCCGGGTCGAGCGAACCCCGGTCGAAGTCGAGCCGCACCTCCCAGTAGCGGTCCTCGAACCCCGGATCACCTCCCGCCATGCGCGCGACGTCCTCGGGGGCCTGGGGAAGCGACACGACGTTGCCGTAGTCGAAAAGCACAGTCTTCATGGTCGTACGATCATAACCGGTGTTCGGAAGTCAGGCCACGTAGGTCTTGAGGTACTCGTTGGCGCTTCCGCAGCGCAGGTAGTTGCGCACGGTGTGGAAGTCGAGCCAGTCGATGTCGCAGGAGACGTCCCGGTCGACGCCGTCGAAGCACGACGCCAGCACGGCCGGGATGGCGGCGATGTCGTCCTTGTCGGCGATGTTGACCCAGCGGCGCACCCCCGGCGGACGCGCCCCCCTGCCCCGCACCGGGACCGGCGCGAGCCGCTCGAAGACCACGTCGCGCATGCCGAGCGGGCTGCCCAGCGTAACGAGCAGGTCGACCGAGAGATCGGGATGCGCCCACAGCGCCTCGTACGCCACGACGCTGCCGAGAGAATGGGCGACGACCACCCGGGGACGGCGCCTGCGCACGACGCCGGCCACCGCGTCGCGGGCCCGCACGCGCGGGTCGCCGCCGCCCAGGTAGGCGGCCACCTCCGGGCAGAAGTCCTGCGCGAAACGCACCGCCTGCGGGCCCATTCTCGTCAGCAGCCACTCGGCCAGCCGGTGGGCGATACCCGTGAGAGACTCCCCCGCCACGTCCCGGAAGGGCCCGCCGAGCTGGGCCGCCCAGTCGGCGAGCACCAGCTTGGCCGGCGCCTCCATCTGCCGGGGCGGCTTCGGCGGCCCGCTGCGCAGATGATGGGCGTAGTAGGCGATCTCGGCGAAGTACTCTCCGGTGCCGTCCTCGCGCCCCGTGAGGCCCTGGTGCAGATAGGCGTTCCACTTGGCCCGCATGGCCTCGGCGGCGCCGCCCGCCGACCGGCCCGCCTCCTCGTAGTAGTGGTACTTGCCGATGCCGTGGACGCCCACGATCGAGGTCATGCTCCCGCCATCCCTTCGCCGGAATACCGTGGGTCACTGTGCACGACCCGATGGACCGCGACAAGCGCAGGCGATGTTCACGGTGATAAATGGCGAGCGGTGGTGATATTCACGGAGATAGGTTGGTCATCCCGATCGAGGAAGGAACGTCATGACAGGCCCCTTGCACGTGCGCGGCTCGGTCGTCGTGCCCGAGGCTGAGCTCGCCTGGCGTTTCTCCCGGTCCTCGGGCCCCGGCGGCCAGGGCGTCAACACCACCGACAGCCGGGTCGAGCTGAGCTTCGACCTCGCGCGCACGACCGCCCTCGGCCCGGCGTTGAAGGCCCGTGCGGCCGAACGGCTCGCCGCCCGCCTCGTGGACGGCGTGATCACGGTGACGGCCTCGGAACATCGCTCACAGCTGCGCAACCGGGAGGCGGCGCGGGAACGGCTCGCCGCCCTGCTCCGCGACGCGGTCGCGCCGCCGCCGAAGCGGCGCCGCCCGACCAAGCCGTCCAAGGGCGCGGTCGAGCGCCGCCTGGCGGCCAAGAAGCACCGGTCCGACCTCAAGCGCCTGCGCCGCACCGAGGGCTGAGCCCGGCCCTGGCGTACCGCCCCTGGCGGCGAAAACGGCCATATCAAACGGCGTCATCAATGAAGCGACAATCGGTGGGATAAGAGCTCGCCGAGGTTCGTTTGCCGCTCCGGCCGCCGAGGAAATTCGGCATACATCGATCCGTCCACGGATTGCAGAGCGGACATTCTCGCCACCAGGAAGAACTCGGGCAGTCTGGCGAGAATTGATTAAAGGGGTGCAATTGCCCACAGTCAGCGACTTCGTCAGAGCCTTCGCGATAGGTGCCGCGTTGACCGTCATCTCCCCCCTGCTCGACGGCGCCGCCACGGCCGCCGTGGCAGTGGATTCCGGCGGCACCGCCGCTTTCTCTCCCGCGCCGTACGGCGGACCCGGCGGCACTTCGCATGGCGGGGGGAACAGGAACAAGAACAAGAAGAGGCAGCGGCAGTATTCGCACCAGAAGAACGCGCAGCGGCAACACGCGCTGCGCGATCTCACGCAGATCCTGGCACCGCTCCAGAAGGCCGGCACGGACACCCGGGCGCTGCCCTACAACTGGCAGGCCGCGGACGCGAAGACCGCTCCGTGGACCAGCCTGAACGACGTTGACAGCGTGGACAACAGGTCACGGGACACGCAGGTCGTCCGCGAACCGGCGGGGACCGCCACGGACACGACGGCGGACCCGGCGGCGGACTCCGCCACGGATCCGGCCGCGAACCCGCCCGCGGACCCGGTGGTGGGGGCTCAACCGGTCCCGACCCCGGTCCCGATGCGCACCACGGGCACCGGCGACTACACCCTGAGCTGGAACGACCGCAACGCGCAGGGGAACACGTACGGCGACCTCATCCGGCAACTTCGCCAGGATCTCCAGTTTTCGCCGCCTGGCTACAGCTACACGAAGGTGTCGGAACTGCTGGCCGGCTCCCTGCCGGGCGGCCCCTTCGCCAACCGGAGATGCCCTGCCCCGATGCAGGACAGCGGGGCGCTGGTCACTCCCCAGGGTGAGCGGGTCCGCAACGTCGTCGACTGGTTCTGCCTGGCCCCCGACGACGCCACAGGCATGTGGACGCCGCAGGGGATCAGCGGCACCTGGGACTCGACCGCGCAGGGAACGGCCTATGAGGACACCGCGCAGGCGTTCGTCTTCTCATGGCACGGGCCCGCCAACAACGCGTCGCGTGTGACCTTCCTGAACGAAGTGGGTGTCGGGCCGTTCAACCACTACCAGCACGTCCTTCTGGTGAATCCGTTCAAGGACGCGAGCGGCCCCGTCTCCTTCGATCCCATGCGGATCCACGCCGGCGGAGTGGTCTGGTATCACCAATATCTGCTCATCGCCGACGACAACAGGGAACATCCGGAGAACAACGGGATTCTCGTCTTCGACCTGCGCGACCTCTTCGATCTGGGATTGAGCGCCGTCAGCGACATCACCAACACCGGAAGGCCCATCGGCCTTCACAACGGCACCTACTATTCGCAGGGATACCGGTACATCCTGCCCCTGCGAGGCATATGGCGGCCGCAGGTCACCGGCGTGCGGTGCGCATCGATGAGCAGCCCGCCGTGCTTCGGATATCTCGGTCTCGACCGCAGCACGAGTCCGCCGAGCGTGCTCACCGGTGAATGGTGCGACCCCCGTCAGCCCACGCCCACCTGCAGGCCGGCCACGCCGCAGGCGGCGGCCCCGACAGGCCGCGTCGCGCGGTACAGGATGGCGCCCGACACCAGCGCATGTGACCGCGGTTGCCTCGCGTACGGCACGGACAACAGGGCACGCGCGACCGCGGCGTACACGCAGCCGACCCCCTGGACGCAGGGCGGCATCTCATGGAACGGCCTCTACCAGTTCACGATGAGCAACAACAGGACGGCCACCCTGGGCCGGCGGTACGAAGCCGTCCCGGGCGGGCAGCCGGTGGCGCACTTCGCGGCCAGGGGGGTGCAGGAGCTCTACTGGCACCGATCCGGCGGTCCGGCCCAGCCTCCGATCCTGTGGTCGATCACCGAAGGGGAAGGGGTGAAGAACCGGGTGTTGTACGGAGTCAATCCCTGGATCCCGTAGGCCGGCGCGCCGAGTCGCGACGGCGGCCGCTCTCCCCGGAGGCTCCCTCTCCGCGGAGAGCGCCCGCCGCCCGCGCGAGATGGGCGGCGATGGCGTCCTCCCAGGAGCGCAGGAACGCGGGGTACCCGGCCGCGAATCCGGCCAGCTCGGCCTCCGCCGCGGCGGTCAGCGGGGTGAGGTCGTAGGTGACCGTCACGTCGCTGTGGCCCTGCGGGACAGGCGCGAGCGTCACGCCGACGGTCCCCGCGTGGGCCCCCTCGCGAACGCGGACATAGGAGACCGACCGGCCGGGCTCGCGGCGCAGGACGATCCACGTGGTGTTCGCACCGTCCGCATGGGTCTGGAACACCGTCCCGGGCGCGGTGTCGTCCTCGGTTCCCTCAGGGAAGCGCGGCTCCCATCCCTCCACCCAGTCCCGTTCGCCGTACGGGGTGAACAGCCGGAACGCCTCGGCCGGCGGGAGCGCGACCCGCAGCCGGCCGGTCAGGCGGCGACGCCGCGGCCCGGCGCTCACCTCTCCTCCAGCCGGTGCGCGTCTGCCGCGGTGAGCGTCAGGCCGTAGACCTCCTTGAGCTGCCCGATCTTCGCGAGGGTCTCCGGCCCGAACGGCGCCTTGCCCTCGAAGGCGTGCAGGACGATCCCCTCGACCAGGTCGCCGAGGGACATGTCCAGATATTCGGCCAGGCCCTTGAGCACCTTCAACGTGTTGCGCTCGATGCGCAGACCGGTCTGCGAGCGCTCGACTGTTACCATGTTACCAAGTTACCAACATTCACATTCGCCGGTCCTCCATCTCCCAGATGTGGTCGGCCACGTGCCAGATGACGCGGCGGGCGGCGTACCGGACCGGCCATCCCTCGCCGCCGGGAGGAAAGGCGTCCGAAGGCTGCGAGAGCACCCGCGTGATGTCCGCGCGCAGGGCGGTCAGGCCGGCCTCGTCCGTGAAGGGCTTGTGCCGCACGCCGACCTTCCGGGCGTACGCGCGCTCGGCCTCCACGACGTGGGCGACCATCTTGTCCCGGTCCCTGCCGCCGCCCCTCGGGCCCTTGCGCAATTCCTCGGGGGACGCGGCGGCCACCTCGGCGAACACCGCCCACGCCGCGCGGGCGAGGGCGGCCGTACGCGCGGCCTCCGGCGCGTCCACCGGCTCCCGGTCGAAGTCCGGGACGGCGGAGATCGCGCCGAAGTCCGTCGTGCTGTCGCCCTTCACGCGCTCGACGACGGCCGGGTCCCCCGGCGCGAAGTCCAGCCCGGCCCGCTCGGCGATCACCCGGTAGCGCGGCGCGTACTCCGCGAGGGCGTCGAGCGCGGCCTCCTCGGTCTTGGCGCTCCTGCACCAGCCGGGCCAGTCGACCGAGCAGGCGAAGACCTTCTTGGCCCCGATTTCGAGATAGACGCGGTGGTTCATTCCACCAGACTGGCAGCCATACCTGACAGACTCCGGCAGGTTCAGACCAGGTCGATGAGGTCGGCCACGGAGTTGACCACCTGGGTGGGCCGGAACGGGTACCGGTCGATCTGGTCCTTCTGGGTGACGCCGGTGAGCACGAGGATCGTGTGCAGGCCGGCCTCGATGCCGCAGACCACGTCGGTGTCCATGCGGTCGCCGATCATGGCGGTGGTCTCGCTGTGCGCGTCGATCTGGTTGAGCGCGCTGCGCATCATCATCGGGTTCGGCTTCCCGACGAAGTACGGCTCCACCCCGGTCGCCTTGGTGATCATCGCGGCCACCGCGCCGCAGGCCGGCAGCGAGCCCTCCGTCGAGGGGCCGATGGGGTCGGGGTTGGTCGCGATGAATCGGGCGCCGTTGTCGATCAGCCGGATCGCCCGCGTTATCGACGTGAAGCTGTAGGTGCGGGTCTCGCCCAGCACGACGTAGTCAGGGTCGAGGTCGGTCAGCACATAGCCGACCTCGTGCAGGGCCGTGGTCAGCCCCGCCTCGCCGATCACGTACGCCGAGCCCTCGGGCCGCTGGTCGGCGAGGAACTTGGCCGTGGCCAGCGCCGAGGTCCAGATCGACTCGGGCGGCACGTCCAGCCCGGCCGCGCGCAGCCGTACGGACAGGTCACGGGCGGTGTAGATCGAGTTGTTGGTGAGAACGAGGAACCGCTTCCCCGACTCCTTCAGCCGCCTGATGAACTCGTCGGCACCCGGCACCGGCTGGCCCTCGTGGACCAGCACCCCGTCCATATCGGACAACCACGACTCGATGGGCTTACGCTCGCTCATGCGTCCAAGCATGGCAGGTGGCGGAGGGGTGAAGCACATCACGCGCCGCATCCGGAAATATCCGGATCCGACCTCAGGTTGGGCCGAGCATGAGCGATGACAACATCCGTGGGGTGCCGCGCGGGACGGCCGAGGTGCCACTGTCGATCCTGGAGCTCGCGACCGTCGGGGAGGGCTCGACCCCCGGCGAGGCGCTGCGCGACGCCACCGGACTGGCCCGGCGGGCCGAAGAGTGGGGCTACCACCGCATCTGGGTCGCCGAGCACCACGGCATGCCCGGAGTGGCCAGCTCCTCCCCGGCCGTGCTCATCGCGCACCTCGCGGCGGCGACCCGGTCGATCCGGATCGGTTCCGGCGGCGTGATGCTGCCCAACCACGCCCCGCTGGTGATCGCCGAGCAGTTCGGCACGCTGCACGCCCTGCACCCCGGCCGGATCGACCTCGGCCTCGGCCGTGCCCCCGGCACCGACATGGCGACGGCGAACGCGCTGCGCCGCTCGGCCGAGGTGGACCCGGACGAGTTCCCCCACCAGGTGGCCGAGCTGACCGGCTTCCTCGACGGCGCCTTCCCGCCCGGCCACCCGTACGAGAAGATCCGGGCGGTGCCGCGCGGTGACGACCGGCCGCCGATCTGGCTGCTCGGCTCCAGCGGGTTCAGCGCCAGGCTGGCCGGGCTGCTCGGGCTGCCGTTCGCCTTCGCCCACCACTTCAGCGCCGCCAACACCGAGCCCGCGCTGGACCTCTACCGCTCCTCGTTCCGGCCCTCGGCGGTGCTCGACCGGCCGTACGCGCTGATCGGCGTGGCGGCCGTCGCGGCCGACACCGAGGAGGAGGCGCTGCGCCAGACCATGCCGGGCGCGCTGTCGTGGCTGCGCCTGCGGCACGGCCGGCCCGGCCGCACCCCCACCCCGGAGGAGGCGGAGGCGTACCCGTACACCCCTATGGAGCGGGAGTTCGTCCGCGAACGGCTGTCGACCGTGGTGCACGGCGATCCGCAGACCGTGCGGGCCGGGCTGGAGGAGCTGCGCAAGCGCACCGGGGCCGACGAGCTGATGATCACCACGCAGGTCCACGGCGGCGCGACACGCCTGCGCTCCTACGAGCTGATCGCCCAGGCGTACGGAATGATCTAGTCGATCCTGCCGGTCATGCCCTCAGCGTGCGTTGATCCAGGCCCTGATCGGGTGTGAAGACACGTCGCTCAAACAGACGGAGATCGGTCAGCTGGAGCGGGAGGTCCGCTCCGGTACGGTCATCGCCGCGCTGTCACCTACCCGGTTGCCTGCTGACACCCCTGCACGTCAAGAACGCGGGGGCTCATCGAGCCCCCGCGCCTTTTCTTGTACGTAGTGATCCGCAGCGCCACGATGGTGATCACGACGGCGACGGAAGATGGACGAACGCGCCTAACAATATGGCGGCAAGGTCGGCCAATACATATTTCTACGGCGAGTTGCCAACCAATTGCCCCTGGTTATCATGCTTCCGGCTGAACGGGAGGACCTCCGCCGGCGTGCCCGGTCGTCTCTTATTTCTACTTGGGGAGGCCGGTCGACTCCTCCGCGTCCGCCTCCGGCAACCCATATGCCGACGCCACGAATCAGAAGTCTTCGGCGATCGCCTCTCGTGCGGAAGTCTCGATCTCACTGCCGGCCGCCTCGAATTCCGCCTCCGGCGCGTTGAACTCCCCCCTCGCGGTCTCCGTGAGCACGTACAGCGCCGCCAGGTGCGACCATGAGCCGGATCCTTTTGCGGTTGTGCCGACATATGCCGATACGCCAGAGTCTTCCCGATCACTGTTGTGGATCTACGTCGACACGGGAGGAAACGGGATGGCGGGTCGCCCGTACGCGCGGCTGAAGAGTCCGGTCCGGCGGACGCGGGGACCCCTGGCGCTGTTCTCGGCGGCGCTGGCGTCGTCCCTCATGGTCGCGGTCCCCGCGGCTGCCGCCCCGGCGACCGGTGCCGGAACGGTCCTGGCGAAGTCCGCGGCTTCCACGGCCGGGATCGCCGAGGACGACCTCCTGGCGCGGCTCAGGGCCGTCCCCGGTCTCCGGGTGGTGTCGGTGAAAAAGGGGCTGGCGAAGGGCTACAAGGACTACACCCTCACCTTCACCCAGCCGGTGGACCACCGGAACCCGCGCGGCGGCACGTTCCAGCAACGGCTCACCCTTTCACACCGGTCGGTGGACCGGCCCGTGGTCCTCTACACCAGCGGATACTTCATGCCGGAGAAGGTGTGGCTCCAGGAGCCCGCCTACGCGCTCGACGCCAACCAGCTCTCCGTCGAGCACCGTTTCTTCGGCGCCTCACTTCCGAAGCGGAAGGACTGGGCGAAGCTCGACATCTGGCAGGAGGCGAGCGACGAGCACGCGATCGTCGAGGCGCTCAAGCAGGTCTACGGCGGCGCCTGGATCGGCACCGGGGCCAGCAAGGGCGGCATGACCGCCGTCTACCACCACCGGTTCTATCCGGGCGACCTCGACGGAGTCGTCGCCTATGTCGCGCCCAACGACGCGGTCAACGCCGACGACCGCGTCTACGAGCGGTTCTTCACGACCGTGGGCACACCGTCGTGCCGGGCCGCCCTGCGTACCGTGCAGCGGGAGGCGCTCAAGCGTCGCAAGAGCCTGGTCCCCCGGCTCACGGCCATGGCCAGGCGCGAGGGCCTCACCTTCCGCCGCACCATCGGCACGGCCGACCGCTCCTTCGAGATGAGCGTGCTCGACTCCGCCTGGACGTTCTGGCAGTACTTCCGGCAGCAGGACTGCAAGGACATCCCCGGTGAGAAGGCTTCCGACGCCGCCATCTTCCGATGGGTGGACAAGATCCAGATTTGGAAGCAGTACACCGACCAGGGCATCGAGCCGTACCTGCCCTACTACTACCAGGCGGCCACCCAGCTCGGCTGGGCGTCCCTGAGCTTCGCCCACCTCAAGGGCCTGACCCGGTATCCGGGGCTCTACCAGCCGAACTCGGTGCTGCCCGCGTCCCTCCGCTCCGGCTTCGACGGCAGGGCCATGCGGGACGTGGACGCCTGGGTGACCCGGCAGGCGAGCCGGATGATGTTCGTCTACGGCGGGCGGGATCCCTGGAGTGCCGAGCGGTTCACGCCGAAGGGGACGGACTGCCATGTGTTCGTCGCCCCGCACGCGAACCACGGCGCGAGCATCAGCCGCCTGTCCTCTCGCGACTTCGCCGAGGCCACGGACACCCTCAGGCGGTGGGCCCGGCTCACCTGAGCGCCTCCGGACACGGACGATCGGAGGCCTGGCCGATTCCCGGCGCGTGCACAGCAGCTGTGAGCGGCGGGTGTGCGACAGCGCGGCCGGCGACCAGGAGACGGTGCTCCACCTGCAGGTACGGCGGTTTCGGTGCGGCAACGACGCCTGCGCCGCGGAGACTTTCGCCGAGCGGGTGCCGGGCTGACCGTCCACTACGGCCGCTACACGTCCCGCCCCGCACGCTGCCGCAGACGATCACCCCGCCTTGAGCGGCCGGGCCAACCCCGACCTCCTACGCGAACGCGTCCTCCTCGCCCACTGAGGCGGGTCAACGCACGGATCAGTGCCAGAGCCCGTTTTCGAGCGTCGTTGACAAAAACGTGCCCAGTGGCGGCCAGGCCAAGGTGACCTGGCGTATGAGCAGGTAAGCGCCCCACTCGTTGTCGGCGATCCCATCCCAGGTCCCCCGGGCCAGGCGTACTTCGCGGTCAGGACGCGAGGTGCCTGCTGAGTACTGACAAGAGGGCTTTATCCAGGCCCTGCGCAGCTTTCATCGGTCCACTGACAAAGTTTACTCATGTTAGCGCTATCTTTCGGTGGGGCTGGAGGTTAGTGTCTGCATCCAAGACCCGGACACCTGCGACATATAGCCCCATCCCCCACTTCATGCCGCCCCCCCACATCTCACAGCGAGGTGAACCTTTGTCTGTGCTGCCCTCGTCTCGTCCGAGCGCTCAGCGAGGCCTGATCACGCCGGGCCTCGCCGGCACGCTGACCACCCTTTCGGGCTTCGCCTCACCCGCCCGTGCGGTCGGCCCCGCCCCGAACGGGGCCGTGCCCCACGTGCCCACAGCGACCGGATCAAGGAGGATCAATTGAGATTGCGACAGCAAGGGTCACGTCACAGGCTGAGTCGCAAGGGTAGAGGTGTAGCCGGCCTGGCCCTGGGTGCGCTTCTCTCGGTCTCGTTAGCAGCGACGCCCTCGCACGCTGCCGAGGAGAATCTCAACGAGGGTCTGGTGCACCACTTCGCCCTCGACGAGACCGGTGGGACGACGCTGGTCAACACGGGTAGCGCGGGCTCGGCGGCGAACGCCACGCTCGTGAATCCGGGGAAGGCGACCTTGACCGGCGATGGAGTCAGGTTCAACCCCGACTCCTACGAGAGCGCCCTCGACGGTGCGTACGTGGCGCTGCCGAAGAACATCACCGCCGGCATGTCGAACCTCACCGTCGACTACGACGTGTGGATCGACCCGGCGAACGTCGGCGAGCACCAGATGTGGGGCTTCGGCGCGAAGTCCGGCTCGTGCGACGTCGACACCGGCGCCCAGGGCTCCATCTTCGCCTCGAACACCCAGCGGTTCCGCGTCGCGGTGGGTTCGGCGAACCTCCAGCAGAACCGGGTCCGCATGCCCGAGGGAGCGTGGACGCACGTCACCTACACCCAGTCGCAGAACCCGAACGGTACGAGCTGGACCGGCAGGCTTTACCTCGACGGCGTGCTGCACGCGACGTCAACGAACCTGACCACGCCGCCGTCGGTGAACGCCGCGGGGACCAACTGCAACTTCCTCGCTCGCTCGCAGACGTCGGGCCACTACTCATTCCGCGGAACGATCCGGGACTTCCGGGTCTACGACCGGGCAGTGAGCCTCGACGAGACACTCGCCCTGGCGAAAAAGACCGTCTCCAATGGCGTTCACGCCGACGCCGCCGCCATCGACCTCGGCCTGACCAGTGCGATCGTACGCGACATCGTTCTGCCCAAGGTGGGCTCCGTGGCGGGCTCGACCATCACGTGGACGAGTTCGGACCCGTCGGTCGTCGAGGTCTACACCCCGCCAGCCGTCGCCAGCGCACGCAAGGTCGCGGTGACCGGCAAGATCACCCGGCCCGCGCAGGGGCAGCCCGACGCGACAGCCACGCTCACGGCGACTGTCCGCAAGGGCGCCCAAGAGGTCACCACACGGGAGATCCCCATTGTGGTGAAGGCCAAGTTCGACGACGCGCAGGCGGTCGACCGTGACACGTTCGACCTGACCCTGTACGCCACCGACGACGTGCGCGGAAACATCAACCTTCCTGCCACCGGCGAGTTCGGATCCACGATCACCTGGAAGTCGACCAGCGACCTCGTCACCCCGACGGGTGAGGTGACCCGCCCGGCCTTCGGCCATGCGGATGTCACCGCCACCCTGACGGCGACCATCACCAAGGGTTCGGCCTCGAAGACGAAGTCGTTCCCGGTGACCATCACCGCCAAGCCCCGTTCCGAGAAGCACGAGCGGTACTTCATGGGGTACTTCAAGGGCGAGAACCTCGCCGACGGCGAGCAGATCATGTTCGCCACGTCCAACGGAAACACCGCTCTGGACTGGACCGGTCTGACCGGAGGCCGGCCGTCGCTCATCTCCCAGCTGGGCGACCAGGGCCTTCGTGACCCGCACATCGTCCGCTCACCCGACGGCGACACGTTCTACATGATCGCCACCGACCTGAACTGGTACGACCAGGGCGGATACGCCATCAACGACACCCAGTACATCGAGGTGTTCGAGTCGCACGACCTGGTGAACTGGACTCCTCAGCGGCACGTGAAGGTCGCGCCCGACAACGCGGGCAACGCCTTCGCGCCCGAGTCGCTGTGGGTCGAGGAGATCGGCGCCTACGCCGTGTTCTGGGCGCAGTCGATGTGGAACGACCCCGTGAACCGCACCGGTCAGGGGAACGCGCAGATGTGGTACACCACGACGCGCGACTTCCAGACGTTCTCCGCTCCCAAGGTCTGGCAGAACCCGGCCCCGCTGTCGCGGATCGACACGACCGCGATCCGGGTCGGTGACTACTACTACCGCGTGACCAAGAACGAGGCCGGCAACCAGGGCTCGGACATCTTCTCGGAGAAGCACACCGACTTCCTGGACAGCAACATCAACAACTGGACGTTGCTGGCTCCGGCTCTGGGGCGCACGACGTGGGTCGCCAACCAGGGGTACGAGGGGCCGGTCATCTTCAAGGCCAACCCTGGTGACACCTCCTGCCCCGGCCAGTTCTACCTCTGGGGTGACCGGTACACCAACGGTGGTGGATACCAGGCCGCGTGCCACGAGAACATCGAGGCTCCGACCTGGAACGCCAAGGCGATCACGATGACCAACGCGGGCGTCGTCCGTCCGCGTCACGGCACCGTGATCCCGCTCACCCTCCGCGAGTGGAACGACATCCGCAAGATCCCGAACAGCGACGTCGCGACCACCACTGAGGTGGCTGTCGAGCCGTACGCGAGCGGGGCCCAGACGACCACGGCCACCGCCACAGTCGAGGCAGCTGACGGGTTCGAGACCGGCGGTCAGGTGCGGTTCAGCATCGGCTCGTGGTCGAAGCTCGCCCACGTGAAGGACGGCGCGGCCACGGTCACGCTGCCGGCGGATCTGCCCGCGGGGACCCGGACCGTCAAGGCCGAGTACCTCGGCTTCGACTACCTGAAGGCGTCGGAAGGTACGGCGTCGTTCGAGGTGCCCTCCGGCCCGGACGCCGTCAAGGTCCATGCGAAGACCGCGCCGGCGTCGGTTGTCCGCGGGGACACGTTCGAGCTGAACGTGACTGTTGGGCCGGCGGGCGGGCAGAAGCAGAACGCTCCGACCCCGACCGGCGAGGTCACCGTCACCTTCGGCGGCACCGAGCAGGTCGTGCCACTGGCGGACGGCGAGGCCGTCGTCACACTGCAGACTGCCGATCTGCAGCGCGGGAACTACACGGTCCACGTTGCCTACTCCGGCAACCCGACCTACCAGCCCTACGCCGCCGACTACCAGAACTTGACGGTGCGGTAGCCGGCAGGTGGCGGGCCGGCGAGCTCATCCTCGTCGGCCCGCCACGAGCGGCCTAGAGCGTTTCGGCGCAGGTAGCAGCGGTTCCAGCACCACCCACTGCGCATCGGGCAGGTGGAACCGCCTCGTCACCGCCAAGGTGGCCAGTTGTCGATCTCCTACGCGCACACGAGCGTCAGAGCGGCGGGACCGCCGGAGAGGACTTCGATACAGGCCCCAGTGCCTCCAATGCCTCCTCCGCGCGGCGCATGGAGTCGCGGGGGTCGGCCTCGGGGTTGCCGATCTCCGGGTCGAAGTTGAGGTCGTGGAAGACCTCGGTGACGCCCTTGGCCGCGAGGTCCTCCACGTCGCGCCGGATCTTGTCGTAGGACCCGGTCAGCGGGCCCTCGTCCCGCGCACGGACGCGGGTGACGCCGCGGACGACGAACCGCAGCGCGTCCGGGTCGCGGCCCGCCTGCCTGGCCGCCTCCTTCACGATGGCGATCTGCTGGTCGATCGTGCCCAGGTCGGCGCGGCTGGAGCTGATCCAGCCGTCGGCGATCCGCCCGGCGCGCTCCAGCGCCACCCGGGCGGTGCCGCCCAGCATGACGCTCGGCGGCGTGGCCGGTCTGGGGGCCTGATGGGATGGCGGCACCTCGTAGAACTCGCCCTTGTGCTCGACGACGTCCTCGGTCCAGAGCCGCCGCAGCAGGCCGACGTACTCCTCCGCGCGTCTGCCGCGTCGCTCCATCGGCACGCCGGAGGCGGCGAACTCCTCGGGCAGCCAGCCGAGCCCCAGGCCAACATCGAGCCTGCCGCCGGACACCTCCTGCAGGGAGGCCAGCTGCTTGGCCATCAGGACCGGGGAGACGAACGGCAGGTTGAGCACGGCCACCCCGAGGCGTACCCGCTCGGTGACGGCCGCCACGTACGCGAGCGCGACGACGGGGTCGTGCACGCTCCGGTAGACCGGCCCCATCGGGTTGCCGACGGGGTAGAGCAGCCGTTGGAACGCCCAGACGCCGTGATAGCCGAGTTCGTCGGCGCGGCGCGCGATCCGCTTCATGTTCTCCGGCGTCGCCCACGAACCCGACACCGGTACGGAAAACCCAATCCTCATAGCCGCACCCTAGGGTGTCCCCCGTGATCGAGGAACTGGCGCGGCTGGCGCGCCGCGACGGGCCGGTGACGGTGCTCAAGCAGGGCCGCGTGCTCGTGGTCAGGGCCGGGGACGTCGTCGTCAAGGCCCACCCCCCGGACACCGACGAGCACGCCCTGCGCGCCCGCCTGGAGGCGGCGGGAAACCTGCCCGGCGTCATGCTGGCCCCTCTCGGCCTCGAACGGCTCGACGGCAGGCTCGTCACGATCTGGCCGGCGGGCGAGGCGCTGACCATCGCCGACGTGGACGCGGGGACCACCCCGTGGGAGGAGGGCGGCCGGCTGCTCGCCCTGTTACACGCCCGGCCGGCGCCTCCCGGCCTCCCGCCCGCCGGCGGGCCGTCGCGGCTGCCGCGCGCCATGGCCGATCTGAGGGCCGCCGGCGTTCCGGACGCCGTCGCCGCCCCCGTCCTGGCGGCGTACGCGACGCTGCCGCCCGCCCGGGACGGCGGCACGCTGACGCACGGCGACTGGCACCTCGGCCAGATCGTCCGGCACGACGGCGCGTGGCTGCTGATCGACCCCGACGACCTGGGCGGCGGGGACCCCGCCTGGGACCTGGCCCGCCCGGCCGCGTGGTACGCCGCCGGCCTGCTCGATCCCCGGGACTGGGAGCGGCTCCTGACCGCCTATCTCGCCGCGGGCGGGACGGCCGTGTCCGCCGACGATCCGTGGCGGGAACTCGACGCGCCCGCCCGGGCGTTGACCGTCCAACTGGCCGCGACGGCGGTGGCCACGGCGGCGAGAGCGGGGGACCCGCCCGACGACGCCGCCATGGCCCTGGTGTCCGCCTGCGGGAGGATCGTCGCGGCCGCGAAGGCCGAGACCTGACATAGGGAGAGTTGTCGGATGCAGTGCCCCAAGTGCCGTGGCAACATGCGGACGTTCGACCGCAACGGCGTTCACATCGAGCAGTGCGACAACTGCCGCGGCATCTTCCTCGACTACGGCGAGCTGGAGACGCTGACCCGGATGGAGTCCCAGTGGGCCCAGCAGCACTACGCTCCCCCGCCGCCCGCGCACGGTGGGCCCGCCTGGGGCGGCCACCACGGCGGCGGCCACTACGGCCACCGCCGCAACAGCTGGGTCGGCATGCTGTTCTCCAGCTGAAAGCCTTTCCGCGGAGGCCGCGGCCCGGATCGGGCCGCGGCCTCCCGCGTGCTCAGCGCGCGGGTTCCAGACCCTCCGGGCCCAGCGTGAGCCACCTGGTGATCCCGATCGACTCCAGGAACGGCAGGTCGTGGGAGACCACCACGAGCGCTCCCCGGTAGGCCGACAGCGCCTGCGCGAGCTGGCGGACGCTGGCCAGGTCGAGGTTGTTGGTCGGCTCGTCCAGCAGCAGGAGCCGCGGCGCGGGCTCGGCCAGCAGCAGCGAGGCCAGCACGGCGCGGAACCGCTCGCCGCCCGACAGCGTCCCCGCCGGCCGCTCGGCCCGCCCGCCCCGGAACAGGAACCGGGCGAGCCCGGCCCTGACGGCGTTCACCGACGCGGCGGGCGCGACCGCCCGCACGTTGTCGACGAGGCTGAGCGCGTCGTCGAGCACGTCGAGCCGCTGCGGCAGGTACCGCACCGGAGCGTTCAGCCGGACCGAGCCCTCGTCCGGTGCGAGGTCCCCGAGGATCGTGCGCAGCAGCGTCGTCTTGCCCGAGCCGTTCGCCCCCAGCAGGGCGACGCGCTCCGGGCCGCGCACGACCAGGTCGCCGATCGGCCCGGCGGCCGTGCGCAGGCCGTCCACTTCGAGCACGGTGCGCCCGGCCGGCACCTCGGTCGCGGGCAGCTCCACCCGGATCTCGGCGTCGTCGCGCACCGCCTCCTCCGCCTCGGACAGCCGCTCGCGGGCCGCGGCCACCCTGTCCTCGTGCATGAGCCGGTGCTTGCCCGCCGACACCTGGGCCTGGCGCTTGCGCTCCTGCATGATGATCTTCGGCTCGCGCTTCTGCTCGTACATCTTGTTGCCGTAGCGCACCCGCCGGGCCAGCTTGGTCTGCGCTTCGGCCAGCTCGCGCCGCTGGCGGCGCAGGTCGCCCTCGGCCGCGCGGACCATCCGCTCGGCGGCCTCCCGCTCGACCGCGAGCACCTCCTCGTACTCGCTGAGCGTGCCGCCGAAGGTACGGCGGGCGGGCAGGTCGGCGATCTGGTCCACCAGGTCGAGCAGCGTACGGTCGTGGCTGACGACGACCATCGTCCTCGTCCACGAGGAGACGGCGTCGTACAGGCGCCGCCGCGCGTCGAGGTCGAGGTTGTTGGTCGGCTCGTCGAGCAGCAGCACGTCGGGCTCGGCGAGGAACCGCGCGGCGAGCCCGACCATGACGGTCTCGCCGCCCGAGAGCGTCGCGACGGTCCGGTCGAGGTCGACTCCCGCGAGCCCGAGACGGGCGAGCTCGGCCTGGGCGCGCTCCTCGACGTCCCAGACCACCGCGTCGTAGTTCGCCTCGCTCAGGTCGCCCCGCTCGATCGCGTGCAGCGCCTCGCGCGCGGGGGTGATCCCCAGCAGGTCGGACACCGTACGGCTCGCGCCGAGCGGGAGGTTCTGCGGCAGGTAGCCCAGCCGGCCGGTGACCGACACCGAGCCGCTCGCCGGGGTCAGCTCTCCGGCGATGAGCTTGAGCAGGGTCGACTTTCCGCTGCCGTTGACGCCGACGAGCCCGGTCCGGCCGGCGCCGAACGTGAAGTCGAGTTCCTCGAAGACGGGCGTCCCGTCGGGCCAGGAAAACGACAGATCCGTGCAGACGATGGAATAAGACATGAGGCGGCTCCGGGTATCCCAGGGGCGAGATGAGAACGTACGCGTGGGACACCGCGGGCACGGGCCGCGAGAGGACACCGGAGAGAGCTCCGCCGAGGTCGCTGCGCCGGACCACCGATGGCGGCCGTGGGCGCGGTGTCGGGACCTCAGAGCTCCAAGTGACCCTCCGGGGGTGCGGCGGCAGGACGTCCGACACGATAACCGGGGGCCGGGGACGGACGCCACGGAATTAATCCGCCGGGGGCTCGGGCCGGACCGTAGTCCCAGGCGTCCCGAAGGTGACAAAGGGCCTACCCCGCTCCACGTGTCGCGGGTCTTGTCGCTAAGGTGAACCTGTCCTAACTTAGGTAAGGCTTACCGTCCGCCCGGAGGGCGATGTGTTCGCAAGTTATCTCATCGGCCTTCGAGAGGGCCTGGAGGCGACCCTTGTCGTCTCCATCCTGGTGGCCTTTCTCGTCAAGAGCGACCGCCGCGAGCGGCTGCCCCTGGTCTGGGCCGGCGTCGGCGTCGCCGTCGCGCTCTCCGTGGGGTTCGGGGCGCTGCTGACCTTCACCGCGGCCCACCTCGCCACCCAGCAGCAGGAGCTCTTCGACGCCGTCACGTCCCTGGCCGCGACCGTCTTCGTCACCTTCATGATCTTCTGGATGCGCACGGCCGCCCGGAAGATGTCAGGCGAGCTGCGCCAGAAGATGGGCGAGGCCCTGGAGCTCGGGGCCACCGCCGTCGTCGTGGTGGCGTTCCTGGCGGTCGCGCGGGAGGGGCTGGAGACGGCGCTGCTGTGGTTCGCCGCCGTCCAGGGCGCGACCAGCAGCGCGAGCCCGCTGATCGGCATCACGCTCGGACTGCTCACCTCGGTGGCGCTGGGCTGGGGGCTGTACCGCAGCGCCCTGCGGGTCAACCTCACGAAGTTCTTCACCTGGACGGGCCTGCTGCTGATCCTGGTGGCGGCCGGGATCTTCAAGTACGGCGTGCACGACCTGCAGGAGTCGGGGCTGGTGCCCGGCCTGAACACCCACGCCTTCGACATCAGCGGCGTGCTCGACCCCAGCGCCTGGTACTCCACCCTGCTGAGCGGGATGTTCAACATCACCCCGCAGCCCAGCGTGCTGGAGGCCGTCGCCTGGCTCGTCTACCTGGTTCCCGTCCTGGTCCTGTTCCTGCGGCGGCCCTCGGCGAAGGCGCCCGCCAGCCCCGCCCCCAAGTCCGCCCAGCCCGCTTCCTGACCGGAGTCGACCCAATGCGCACCCCCATCGTCCTGGCCACCGCGGCACTGGCCCTCGCCGGCCTCACCGCCTGCTCGTCCACGGAGTCGGGCTCCGGCGGCACGACCGAGGCGACCGCGGCCGGAGACGGGAAGATCGCCGTGGCCGCCACCGACACCGAGTGCAAGGTGGCGAAGTCCGATCTGGCCGCCGGCACCTCGACCTTCTCGATCACCAACAACGGCTCGAAGGTGACCGAGTTCTACGTGTACGCGGCGGGCGACCGCATCATGGGCGAGGTCGAGAACATCGTCCCCGGGCTGACCCGAGACGTCGTGATGGAGCTGCCGGCGGGCATGTACGAGACCGCCTGCAAGCCCGGCATGACCGGCAAGGGCATCCGCGGCGCCCTCAAGGTCAGCGGCGAGAGCAAGCCGCTGACCAGCGACGCGAAGCTCGCCGAGGCCGTGGCCAGCTACAAGCGCTACATCAAGAGCCAGTCGGACACGCTGCTCGGCAAGACCAGGGAGTTCACCGAGGCGGTCAAGGCCGGCGAGGTGGACAAGGCCAAGGAGCTCTACCCGGTCGCGCGTACGTACTGGGAGCGCATCGAGCCGGTGGCCGAGGTCTTCGGCGACCTGGACCCGGCCATCGACGCCCGTGAGAACGACGTGGCGGACGGCGAGGAGTGGACCGGCTTCCACCGCCTCGAGAAGGACCTGTGGGTCAAGAAGGACGTCAAGGGCGACGGCCCGATCGCCGACAAGCTCATGACCGACGTGACCACGATCGTGGAGAAGTCCGCGGCGCTGGAGCTGTCTCCCGTGCAGCTCGCCAACGGCGCCAAGGGTCTGCTCGACGAGGTCGCCACCGGCAAGATCACCGGTGAGGAGGACCGCTACTCGCACACCGACCTGTGGGACTTCGACGCCAACCTGCAGGGCTCGAAGGCCGCCGTCCAGGCGCTGCGCCCGGTGCTCGAGGAGCGCGACCCCGACCTCGTGAAGACGCTCGACGCGAAGTTCGCCGACGCCGAGACCACGCTCGGCGCGCACCGCAGCGGCGACGGGTGGAAGCTCCACACCGAGCTGTCCAAGGACGACCTGAAGGCGCTGTCGGACGCGATCAACGCCCTGGCCGAGCCGATCAGCAAGGTGGCCTCGGTGGTGGCCCGGTGACTCGGAAGAGCACAGCGAGCGGAGGCATCAGCCGCAGACGCTTGTTCTTCGGCCTCGGCGCGGCCGGTGTGGCCGCCGTCGGGGCCGGGGCGGTCGCCGGCCGGTCCCTGACGCAGGAGCCGGTCGCCCATGCCGCCTCCTCCTCCGACCCCGTGACCTTCTACGGCCCGCACCAGGCGGGCATCACCACTCCCGCCCAGGACCGGCTGCACTTCGTGGCGTTCGACGTCATCACGAAGAAGAAGGCCGAGCTGGTGGAGCTGCTCCAGGAGTGGACCGCCGCCGCGGTCCGGATGACCCGGGGCGAGGACGCCGGCACCTTCGGGGCCGTGGGCGGGTCGCCCGAGGCGCCGCCGGACGACACCGGCGAGGCGCTCGGCCTGCCCGCCTCCGGGCTGACGCTGACCATCGGTTTCGGCCCGTCGCTGTTCGACGAGCGGTTCGGCCTCGCCGACCGCAGGCCGCCCGCGCTGGCCGACCTGCCCGCCTTCCCCGGCGAGGACCTGCAGCCCGAGATCTCCGGCGGGGACATCTGCGTGCAGGCCTGCGCGCACGACCCGCAGGTGGCGGTGCACGCCATCCGCAACCTCGCCAGGATCGGCTTCGGCAAGGTCTCCGTCCGCTACTCGCAGCTCGGTTTCGGGCGCACCTCGTCCACCTCACGCTCCCAGGCGACGCCGCGCAACCTGATGGGCTTCAAGGACGGCACCAACAACCTGAAGCTCGAGGACACCGCCATGCTGCGCGACCACCTGTGGGCCGCGCCGGGCGACGGCCCGGCCTGGATGGACGGCGGCACCTACCTGGTCACCCGCAAGATCCGGATGCACATCGAGACCTGGGACCGCGCCCCGCTGTCGGAGCAGGAGGCCATCTTCGGCCGCGACAAGGGCGAGGGCGCGCCGCTCACCGGGCACAAGGAGTTCGACACGCCGGACTTCGCCAAGAAGGGCCCGGACGGGCAGCCCGTGATCGCCGGCGACGCCCACGTACGGCTCGCGCATCCCGACGCCCACGGCGGCGCGCGGCTGCTGCGGCGCGGATACAACTTCGTGGACGGCTCCGACGGCCTCGGACGGCTCGACGCCGGCCTGTTCTTCATCGCCTACCAGCGCGACCCCCGCAAGCAGTTCGTCCCCATCCAGCGGATGCTGTCCCAGAAGGACTTGCTGAACGAGTACATCAAGCACGTCTCCAGCGGCCTGTTCGCCTGCCCGCCGGGCGTGGTCGACGGCGGCGACTACTGGGGCCGCACGCTGTTCGCCTGACCGTTCGCGCATTTCGCGGCGCTCGTGCTGGGCAACGGCGGGGGCGGCAGCGGCGGCGGTGAACGGCCGGCGGTCACCGCGATCCGGGGTGTGATCGGCTCTGAGAAGAAGCCCTTCTTCGACGATCCCGCGGTGAAGGCGGCGTTCGCCAGGCACGGACTGCGGGTCGAGGTCGACACCGCGGGGTCCCGCGAAATCGCGACCACGGTGGACCTGCGCCCGTACGACTTCGCCTTCCCCTCCAGCGTCCCCGCTGCGGAGAAGATACGGCAGGCACACAGGATCGCCCGGACGTACTCGCCGTTCTACTCCCCGATGGCGGTCGCGACGTTCCAGCCGATCGCGGACGTGCTCGCGAAGGCCGGCGTGGTCCACGACTCGGGTGCGGGTTACCAGGTCCTCAACCTGCGCGAATTCCTCGAACTCGTCGCGAAGGGCACACGCTGGGACGCGCTGGCGGGCAACACCTCCTATCGTGCCCGCAAGCGGGTCCTGCTCACCACCACGGACGTCCGTACGTCGAACTCGGCCGCCATGTACCTGGCGGCGACCAGCTACGTGGCCAACGGCGACGACGTCGTGACCTCGCGGGCGCAGGTCGCCGAGGTGGCGCGGACGGTCGCCCCGCTGTTCCTCGACCAGGGCTACTCGGAGTCCTCCACCGAGGCGCCCTTCGAGGACTACCTCGCGCTGGGGATCGGCAAGACGCCGATGGTGGTGATCTACGAGCCGCAGTACGCGGCGCGGCTGTTCGCGGGCGGCGCGCAGATCCGGCCCGGCATGCGGCTGATCTACCCCGCCCCGACCGTGCTCAGCAAGCACACGCTCGTACCCCTCACGGACCGGGCCGCCGAGGTCGGCCGGCTGCTGCAGGAGGATCCCGAGTTCGCCCGTCTCGCCGCGAGGCACGGCTTCCGCACGGCCGACCCCAAGGTCTTCGCGGACCTGGTGGCCACGACCGGGGCGCACGTGCCCGCAAGCCTGGTGGACGTCGTCGAGCCGCCGGCCTACGACCGGCTGGAAGAGCTCATCTCGACCATCGAGCAGCGCTACCTCGCCGGCGTGAAGCCGTCGTCCTGACCTTCTACCCGACAAGAGAGGACACCCGTGTCCGAAGATGCTGACTCCGCCCGCCCCGGTGGCGGCGGTGCCGGTGGAGAAGGCGGCCGGCATGCTGCCGCTCCCCGGCGAGCGCGGCGCCGAGCTCGCCCGCAAGGCGTCCGGCTTCGCCGAACAGCTGGCCACGCTCGACCACCGGTCGCCGGAGTTCACCAGGAAGGTGCACGACATCACCTCGATGGGCGACTCGGAGATCCGCGCCTCCTCCCAGGTGGCCAACCGAATGCTCAAGCGCCCGGTCGCGGCGCTGGCCTCGGCCAAGGGCGAGGGCGCCGACGGCCAGGCCCGGGTCGCCGGTCAGCTCGTGGCGCTGCGCCGCACGATCGTCGATCTCGACCCCAAGCAGGCGGCCGCGAGCACCCGGCGGCTGCTCGGGATCATCCCGTTCGGCGACCGGCTGCGCGACTACTTCGCCAAGTACCGCAGCGCGCAGAAGCACATCGACGACATCATCCGGGCGTTGAAGTCCGGGCAGGACGAACTGCGCAAGGACAACGCCGCCATCGAGGGCGAGAAGGCGAACCTCTGGGAGTCGATGACGAAGCTCCAGGAGTACGCCACGCTGGCGGCGGCGCTGGACACGGAGCTGCAGGCGCGGATCGACCTGATCGAGCTCACGGCCCCGGACAAGGCGAACGCGCTGCGGTCGGACGCGTTGTTCGGGGTGCGCCAGAAGCACCAGGACCTGCTGACCCAGCTCGCCGTGTCGGCCCAGGGCTACCTCGCGCTCGACCTGGTCCGCAAGAACAACCTGGAGCTCATCAAGGGAGTGGAGCGGGCCACGACCACGACAATCGCCGCCCTGCGCACGGCCGTCACGGTGGCCCAGGCCCTCGCCAACCAGAATTTCGTACTCGACCAGATCACGGCGCTGAACACCACCACCTCCGACCTGATCCTCGCCACCAGCGAGATGCTGCGCACCCAGGCCGGGGACATCCAGACCCAGGCCGCCGCCACGACCGTGAGCATGGAGGCGCTGAGCAAGGCGTTCGACAACATCTACTCGACGATGGACATGATCGACGGCCTCAAGGCCAAGGCCGCGAGATCATGACGACAACGGCCCGGCGGCCCATCGTGCCCGAGGTACGGCCCGACGCGAGGTTCGGCACGGCCCCGCTGCTGGAGCTGCCTTTCCCCAACCGCCGCAGCGCCGCCGACGCACTGATCGACGCGTACCTCAACCAGATGCGGCGCCCTTCGCGCACGGTGTTCGTGCTGGACACCTCCGGTTCCATGGAGGGCGACCGCAGCGACACGCTCAAGCAGGCGCTCGCGGCACTGACCGGCGCCGACGCCTCGGCCTCCGGCCAGTTCTCCCGGTTCCGCAACAGGGAGACGGTCACGCTGCTGCCGTTCAGCACCACGGCCGGTCCGGCGAGCACCTTCACGGTGCCGGAACGCGATCCCGCGGCGGTCCTGCGTCAGATCCGCGCATACGGCGACGGCCTGGAGGCGAGCGGCGGCACCGCGATCTACGACGGGCTGCGCGGCGCATACGAAACGGTCCGGGGCGGGCAGGGCGGTGACGACTTCACCTCGATCGTGCTCATGACGGACGGCGAGAACACCGACGGCTCCTCCTCCGACTTCGCCGGCTTCTACCGCGGCCTGCGGACCCGGGTTCCCACCTTCGTGGTGCTGTTCGGCGACAGCGACGCCGACGAGATGCGGCAGGTCGCTGCCCTCACCGGAGGCGCGGTGTTCGACGCCCGGCGGGCATCGCTCGCCTCGGCGTTCAAGGAGATCCGTGGCTACCAGTGAGCGGATCCTCGCCTACCTCGGCTCGCTGAAGAACATCGTCGGCTCGGCCCTCGCGCTCGGCGGCCTCGGGCTGCACTTCCTCGGCCTCGCCGGGTCGTTCTGGCCCGTGGTCGTCGCCGGGTTGTACGGCGTGGGCGCTCTGCTCACCCCGCCCGACCGGGTACGGCTGACGATCTCCCACGCCGAGGTCGAGACACGGGCGCTGCGAACCGACCTGGACACCCTGGTGGCCAACGTGTCGCCGCCCCGCTTCCCCGAGGACGTCGTGGCCAAGGTCGGGATCCTCGCCGCGATCCTGCGCGACGTGCTGGCGAGGGCGGAGGCGCTCACCTCCGCCCCCGACCACCTGCACGTCGTCTCGCAGGCCGTCCGCGATTACCTGCCCACGAGTTTGGAGGCGTACGCCAACCTGCCCAGGTCGTACGCGCTGACGCGGCGAGGGCCCCGCGAGCGCAGCGCGCACGAGGAGCTGATGGCCCAGCTCGGCCTGCTGGAGTCGGGGCTGTCGGCGATCGCCGAAGCCGTCTACCAGGGCGACGAGCAGGCCCTCAGAGACCAGGGCCGGTTCCTGCGGGATCGCTTCGGCGGGTCGTCACTCGACCTGTAGTCACACGCGGGACTCGTACACGGCCCTGGCCTTCTCGACCAGGTCGAGGTGGTCGCGGAGCTGGGCGCGGGTCCGCAGGCGGGCCCTGGCCCTGACCAGTTCGTCGAGCAGGTCCAGCCACCGCAGGCACCAGCGCACGTCCTCCTCCCTGGCCACGTGCCGTCCGCGCACGTCGAGGTAGACCGGGCTGGTGTGGGCGTACGCCCGCCCGCGCGGGGACCGCGGATGGGGGCCGCCGCGGACCACGGCGACCACGTAGTCGGCGTCGTCCACGGGCAGGGACGCGGTGATCTCGGGGCCCGGCCCCTCGGCGAGCACGCCGGCGGCGGTCCTGATCTCGATGTGCTCCACTTCGGTCCCGACGGCCCGCGCCCGGACCGCCACCGTCTCGCCTCCGTCGAGGTCGAGCGTCTCCCCCGGCCCCAGGCCGTTCACCGTGAGCTCCAGCCAGGGACCGGTGGTGGCGAACGTACGCCCCCGCCGTACGGCCTCGGCGAACGACTCGGCGCCGAGCGGCCCGTCCACCCGGGCGTAGACGCGCTCCCAGCCCGGCGGGCTGGAAACCGTGTCCTGGCGGGTGAACGACAGCATGGTGTCGGTCCCCGCGAGGGCGGCGAGCCGGTTGCCCGCGCCGACCAGCCTCCGGTAGACCTCGGCGGTGCCCGGCACCGGCGACAGGTCGCTGAAATGGAGCACCTCCACTCCGTCGACCAGACCGAGCGCGGCGTCCACGACCAGGGCGCGGCCGGTGCAGTTCCTGGTTCCCTCGCCCACGACGTCCTCAGGGGAGGAGATCGGGCCGTGGAAGGGATGCGCGTACCCGAGCACGGCCCGCGGCTCCCGCAGGTCGCCGCAGATCGCGGCGTTGGGCGGCCAGTCGGCGTCGGTGCCGAAGCCCGTGTGGTAGACGGCGGGCGGTACGGCCACCCCGAAGACGTGGACGTGCCCGAACAGGTCGTTGCGATACTCCACGCCCATCCGGGCCACGTGTCCGGCGTCCGACCACGGCAGGTCGCGCCCGGCCCAGTGCTGGAGCGCCTCCCGGTCGTAGACGCGCTCTCCCGCGATGTTGCCCGCGACGAGGTTGAGCACGTGCAGGTCCTCGCCGAGCTGCGCGGCGGCCGCCGCCGCCGGGGCGGCGACCAGGTCCCCCGCCCAGTTCATGTGGACGTGCAGGTCGGCGCCGTACCAGCCGAGGGCGGCCGCGTCGTACAGCCGCTGCGGCGCGAGCCCGACCAGGGTCTCCTCCCCCGTCCTGGGCACGACCGTCGTCTGCGCGACGCCGTACTCCATGCCGCGCGTGACCCGGATCGTCACCGGCTCGGCGGGCACGGTCAGCACGACGTCGTCGCCGTGGAAGAACGGCACGTCGTCGTTGTCGCGCCGTTCCGGCACTCCCTCCGGGTACCACCCATGGCCGCCCGGGGAGGTGACGCTCCACCGGCACGGGAATCCGGCGCGCAACCGCAGCCTCGCGGCCGGCGCGGGCCGGGCCAGCCCGGACAGGTCCACCGCCGCGCCGTCCACGGTGAGGACGGTCGCGGTCGTCACGTCGAGGAGCCTGGCCCCGCCCGCCGCGATGCCGTACGGCACGCCGTCGGCGGTCACCTCCACCGGGTGCGGCAGCGCGGAGTCGACCAGCAGCGTCACGGGCACCGGCCCCGGCGACAGCAGCGGCCGGGCCGGGCCGTGCTCCAGACGGGGCTCCAGGCAGTGCTCCGGGCGGCGGCCGTCCGTGGTCAGCCGCAGCGCCACCAGACCCCGGGGGACCTCGCCGTCCAGGGCGTCGCGGAACTCCGCGTCGAGGTCGGGCCGGATGCTCATCCGGTCGGCCTCCTCGGGAAATCGGAGGAACGGCATCATCCGGACGTATCCCAGCGGCGGCTCTCCCCAGGTCATGCCGTGCGCGGACAGCAACGCCCGGTACTCCCGCAGAGCGCGCTCCACCTGCGGCGGCATCATCGGATCGTGGTTCATCGCACCTCTCCGTAATCGAAAGCGCGCACATCGTGGCACGGTTTCGGCCGGGGAAAACACGCAACAGTGCATTCCCGGTTACAGGGGTAGCGATCTTTCTCACTCGGGAGGAAAGGTGATCTCCCGAGTGTCAATCGCGCCGCCGGCGGACAGGAAGGCCGCCAGGATCCGGTCGGCCGCCAGCGCCGGGGTGAGGGTGCCGTCCAGGACCTGCCGCTCGATCTCGGGGGCGATCCCCGCGGTCGTGTCGCGGAGCATGGCCAGCAGCCGGTCGCGCACCAGCGCCCACGTCCACTCGACCTGCTGACTGCTGCGCCTGGCGGCGAGGTCGGCGCCCTCCTGGTGGCGCACGACGTGCCGCCACAGCTCCTCCAGCCCGGCGCCGGTGAGGCCGCTGCAGGTGAGCACGGGCGTGGCCGCGCGCAGCAGCCGCAGCGCCCCGGACAGCTCGCGCGCCGCCTTGCGCGCGGCCATCTCGTGCTCGCCGTCGGCCTTGTTGACCGCGATGACGTCGGCCAGCTCCAGCACGCCCTTCTTGATCCCCTGGAGCTGGTCTCCGGTACGGGCGAGGGTGAGCAGGAGGAACGTGTCCACCATGTCGGCGACCGCGGTCTCCGACTGGCCGACCCCGACCGTCTCGACGAGCACGATGTCGTAGCCCGCCGCCTCCACGACGACGATGGCCTCCCGGGTGGCCTTCGCCACGCCGCCGAGCGTCCCGGCCGTGGGGGACGGCCGGATGAAGGCGTTCGGATCGGCCGACAGCCCGGCCATCCGGGTCTTGTCCCCCAGGATGCTGCCGCCCGAGCGCCGCGACGAGGGATCGACGGCCAGCACGGCCACCCGGTGGCCCTGCCCGGTGAGGTAGGTGCCGAGCGCCTCGATGAAGGTCGACTTGCCGACTCCGGGCACCCCGGACACGCCCACCCTGCGGGCCTTGCCGGAGTGCGGGGTGAGCTCGACCAGCAGCCGCTGCGCCATCTCCCGATGGTCGGCCCTGGTCGACTCCACCAGCGTGATCGCCCGGGCGGTCCACCGCCGGTCGCCCGACAGCACGCCCTTGACGTAGTCCTCGATCGCCGGTGCGGTCACTGCTGACCCAGCCGGGCGGACAGCTCGCGTAGCAGTTCCAGGGCCGCGTCGGCGATCACCGTGCCGGGCAGGAAGATCGCCGAGGCGCCCGCGTCCCGCAGTTCCTCGACGTCGCCCGGCGGGATCACGCCACCGACCACGATCATGATGTCGTCCGCGCCGAGGCCGGCGAGCGCCCGCCGCAGCGCGGGCACCAGCGTCAGGTGCCCGGCCGCCAGCGAGGAGACCCCCACCACGTGCACGTCTGCCTCGACGGCCTGCCGCGCGACCTCCTCGGGCGTCTGGAACAGCGGGCCGACGTCGACGTCGAAGCCGAGGTCGGCGAAGCCGCTCGCGATCACCTTCTGGCCCCGGTCGTGGCCGTCCTGGCCCATCTTCGCGACAAGGATCCGGGGCCGGCGGCCCTCGGCCTTCTCGAACTGCGCGCACGCCTCGCGGACCCGGTCCGCGGCGTCGCCCACCTCCGCGCGGTACACGCCCGATATCGTACGGATCTGCGCGGAGTGCCGTCCGAAGACCTTCTCCAGCGCGGCGGAGATCTCCCCGACCGTCGCCTTGGCCCGGGCCGCGTTCACGGCGAGGTCCAGCAGGTTCTCCCCGCCGGCCGCGCCCTTCGTCAGCGCCTCCAGCGCCCCGGCCACGGCATCGGCCGAACGCTCCTCGCGCAACCTGCGGAGCTTGTCGATCTGCTGGTCGCGGACGGCGGTGTTGTCGACCTTGAGCACCTCGATCGGCTCGTCCGCCTCGGGGCGGTACTTGTTGACGCCGATCACCGGCTGCCTGCCGGAGTCGATGCGGGCCTGGGTGCGGGCCGCCGCCTCCTCGATGCGCATCTTGGGCAGCCCCTGGTCGATGGCCCGCGCCATGCCGCCGGCCCGCTCGACCTCCTGGATGTGACCCCAGGCCGCCCGCGCCAGCTCGCGGGTCAGCCGCTCGACGTAGTAGGAGCCGCCCCACGGGTCGATCACCCGCGTCGTTCCCGACTCCTGCTGAAGCAACAGCTGGGTGTTGCGGGCGATCCGCGCCGAGAAGTCGGTCGGCAGCGCGAGCGCCTCGTCCAGGGCGTTGGTGTGCAGCGACTGCGTGTGGCCCTGGGTGGCCGCCATCGCCTCGACGCAGGTCCGTACGACGTTGTTGAACACGTCCTGCGCGGTCAGCGACCATCCGGAGGTCTGGCTGTGCGTGCGCAGCGACAGCGATTTGGGGTTGGCCGGGCCGAAGCCCTTGACCAGGCGGGCCCACAGCAGCCGGGCGGCGCGGAGCTTGGCGACCTCCATGAAGAAGTTCATGCCGATGCACCAGAAGAACGACAGCCGCGGCGCGAACTCGTCGATGCCCAGCCCCGCCTGGACGCCCGCGCGCAGGTACTCCAGCCCGTCGGCCAGCGTGTAGGCGAGCTCCAGGTCACAGGTCGCCCCGGCCTCCTGGATGTGGTAGCCCGAGATCGAGATGGAGTTGAACTTCGGCATCTTCCTGGAGGTGTACTCGAAGATGTCGGAGATGATCCGCATCGACGGGCCCGGCGGGTAGATGTAGGTGTTGCGGACCATGAACTCCTTGAGGATGTCGTTCTGAATGGTCCCCGCCAGTTTGTCGGGCGTGACGCCCTGCTCCTCGGCCGCGACGATGTAGAGCGCCAGGATCGGCAGCACCGCGCCGTTCATGGTCATCGACACGCTCATCCGGTCGAGCGGGATCCCGTCGAACAGCTGCCGCATGTCGTAGATCGAGTCGATCGCCACGCCCGCCATGCCCACGTCGCCGGCGACGCGGGGGTGATCGGAGTCGTAGCCCCGGTGGGTGGCGAGGTCGAAGGCCACCGACAGGCCCTTCTGCCCGGCCGCCAGGTTCCGCCGGTAGAACGCGTTGGACTCCTCCGCCGTGGAGAACCCGGCGTACTGCCTGATGGTCCACGGCTGGGTGACGTACATCGTCGGGTAGGGGCCGCGCAGGAAGGGCGCGATGCCCGGGTACGTCCCGAGGGACGGACCGTCCGCGAGGTCGGCGGCCGTGTAGAACGGCTTGACCGCGATGCCCTCGGGGGTCTCCCACACCTCGTCACCGGAGTGGACGTCCGGCGCCGCGGCGCTCGACCCCAGGTCAATTTCCGAGAAATCCGGAATCATCGGTTCACTCCCAGGTCGTCGAACGTCGTGCGCAGCACCTCGATCGCGTCGCATCCGGCGTACAAGGTGGCGTCCACCCCCTCATACTCTCCCTTGCCGGCCAGCCAGACCGTGCGCGCCCCGGCCTCCCGCAGCGCCGCGGCGACGGCCGCCGCGTGCTCGCCGTACAGCCGGTCGCTGGAGCACAGGCAGGCCACGGGGGTGCCGCAGTCGCGGAAGGCGGCGGCGATCGCGGCCGGGTCGGTGCCCGGGCCGCCGGCGACGGTCGCGACGCCGCCCGCCGCGAACAGGTTGGCGGCGAACGCCGCCCTCGCGGTGTGCGCGGCGACCGGCCCGATCGTGGCGAGGAAAACCGTGGGCCGCTCCGGCCGGGCGTCGGCGAGGTCGCGCAGCGCCTCGAACTCCTCGGCGTAGCGCATCACCGGCAGCCCCTCACCGGAGGTGACGGCGAGCCCGGGGCCGGGCCGCCGGGACACCGGCCTCTCCTTCAGGTCGGGGAACTCGCTGACCCCGGTGACCGGGTCGCGTCGGTGGGCGAGGTTGTCCGCGCGCCTGGCCCTGGTCGCCGCCAGCCGCTCGGGGACCAGCCGCTCGAGCGCGGCCGCCATGCCGCCGGCCCGCTCGATCTCCTGGAACCACTCCCAGGCCCGGGCGGCGAGGTCGTCGGTGAGCCGCTCCACGTACCACGAGCCGCCGGCCGGGTCGGCCACCCGGGCGACGTTGGCCTCCTCCACCAGCAGCGACTGGGTGTTGCGCGCGATGCGCCGCGCGAACGCGTCGGGCAGGCCGAGGCCGGCGTCGAACGGCTGGACGGTCACCGCGTCCGCCCCGCCCACCCCGGCCGCGAAGCAGGCGAGGGTCGTGCGGAGCATGTTCACCCACGGATCGCGGACCGTCATCATCGCCGAGGAGGTGACCGCGTGCTGGAGTTGGACTCCCGGTCCGCCGACCACCTCGGCGACCCGCGCCCACATCCGCCGGGCGGCCCGGAGCTTGGCGATGGTGAGGAACTGGTCGGCGGTCGCGGCGTACCGGAACTCGAGCTGCCCGAACGCCTGCTCGGCCGTCAGGCCCGCGCCGGTCAGCGCCCGCAGATAGGCGACGCCGGTCGCGATCGAACAGCCCAGCTCCTCGGCGTCGGCGCCGCCCGCGTCGTGGTACGGCAGGGCGTCGACGGTGATCGCCCGCAGGCCGGGGTGATCCGCGGCGCAGCGGCCGGCGAGCGCGGCCGCGGCACCCGCGTCCACGCCGGCACCGGTGCGGGCGGCCAGCCCTATCGGGTCGGCGCCCAGGTTGCCCCCGGGCAGCGCGACTCCCCCGGCGGTCTTCTCGACATGGCGCAGGAACGCCTCCGCCGCCTCCGCCGTACGCGGGCCGGCGTCGAGGACGACCGGGGCGAGGTCGAGCAGGACGCCGTCCAGCACGGCCGGCAGCGCGGCCGGGTCGATCACGTTCAGGTCGAGCCACAGGGACGTGACGCCGTTCTCCAGGTCGGCGTGGATCGCCTCCCGGGTCGCGGCCGGATCGGGGTCGGCGTGCCGCTGGCGCACGTCCCAGGGGCCGGGGCCGCGCACCACGCGGGGCGTCTGCGGCAGGTCGGCGGCGTCGTACAGCGGCGCCACGGCGACGGCGTCGTAGGTCGTGGTGGACAGGGCGTCCTCGACCGCGTCCGGCGGGCCGCCCCAGCCGGATCTGCGCAGCACGTCGGCCGCGAGCGCCCGCCACTGCTCGCGTGTGGCCTGCGGGAACCCCGCTGCGGGATCGGCGAGATCGTCGAGTTCAACAGGCGGCACCGTCATGCACCGGATGCTAGATGCACCGGAGCGGCTCAGGGCTCCCGGGGTCCCGGTCTGTGGACAACGCGGACCGAGTGACTACTCGCGCGCGAAGGCGGCGTTCCAGGTGTCGCGGCCGACGACGCCGTCCACGTCGAGGTGCCGGTCCTTCTGGAACCTGCGGCACACCTCCTGGGAGTCCGGCCCGTACGCGCCGTCGACGGCGATGTCGTAGCCCAGCTCCTTCATCCGGGCCTGCCACGTGCGCACGTCGTCGCCGCGCATGACGGGCGGATATCTCAGCAGGCGGCCGGGCCACTTCGTGGCGGGCCCCGGCTCGGGCTGGGGCTCCGGCTGGGTGGTGCCGGGGCGCGGCGCGCCCTTCTTGATCCAGGCGTACAGCGGGTCGCCCGGGCAGTCGGTGGAGTAGCCGTCGCGGTGGCCCTTGATCTCCTTGCCCGCGCCGCCCTTGGCGCGCAGGTATTCCACCGCGTCCAGAATCGCGTGCAGGATGCCGTCGGTCGGCTGGACCAGCCCGGCGTTGCCGACGAGACCGAGCACGGCGTAGTGGCCGGAGTTCAGGCCGGGGCCGTTGGCGGCCGGCAGGTGCCCCGGCCCACGGCCGACGAAAACCTTCCGATGCGGACAAGCCACCATGGAGTATCCGATATCGATCCAGCCGTTGCCGTCGATATGGAAGTCCTGAATCGACTTCACCATGGCCACGCACTTGGCGTGGTCGCCGACGATGCCCGTATCCACGCGGCCGCCGGTGTAGTGGACCTTCACGCCGCGCGTGGATGCCAGCGACGAGTACGAGCCCCTGGGAGGACGCGCGCCCCAGTCAGCGCGGGACACGAGATCGATGGCCACAGTGCTCTCCGTTGCAAACCGTATGACTGGACACCGAGCGTAGCGGTAACGCCCCAGCAGGTACTGCCTTTTGCCCATATGAAACCGGTTAAACGGCAAGCAACCCGAATAGCACATAAATCCATTCGACAGAGCGAGATGTTCGTCGAGATCATGGCTGTATGTCCGTTGTCAAGGAGGTCGATTTCACTCCTCACTCCACGCCCACGCCGTCGGTGCCGATGCGGATCTGGCTCGACGACTCCGACAGCCCGGCCGACGTGATCGACGCCATGGCCCTGTCGCCGTTCGCCACCGGGGAGCAGCCCTGGTCGCGCACGGCCAACCTCACGCGGGTCCGCGCCGGCGCCCCGCTGGCCCCCGAGGGCGGCCGGCTGCTGCGCGTCGCGCAGCACACCGACGGATACGAGACACGGCTCATGGCGGGCGAGGGATGGACGCTGCGGGTGGTGCGCAACTCCAACCGGTCGGCGACGCTGACCGCCACGGCCGTCAGCGAGGAGCTGGCCGGATCGGTCCTTGAGCAGGCGACCAGGGACGCGGAGGAGGCGGCCCCCGACTCCGACCACGTGCGGATGGGCTTCTGGTGGCGGTCGAGCCACGGCCCCCACCGCTCCGCCAAGCCCATCACCACCTCGTCCTGGCAGGAGATCAGGCGGAACTACCCCCGGGCCGCCGCCGGCCGACTGGACACCCTCATGGCGACCACCGCGGCCGACGTGACGGGCCGGCTGGTCCTCCTGCACGGCCCGCCCGGGACCGGCAAGACGACGCTGCTGCGCACGCTCGCCCGAGAGTGGGCGTCCTGGTGCCAGGTCGACTGCGTGCTCGACCCCGAGCTGCTGTTCAACGACCCCGGCTATCTCATGGACGTCGCCGTCGGCTGGGACGGCCCGGGCGAGGACGACGAGCCGCGCTGGCGGCTGCTGGTCCTGGAGGACTGCGACGAGCTGATCCGCGCCGAGGCCAAGCAGTCCACGGGCCAGGGCCTGTCGCGCCTGCTCAACCTGACCGACGGTCTCCTCGGCCAGGGCAGGGACGTGCTCGTCGCGATCACGACGAACGAGGACCTCAGCCGGCTCCACCCGGCCGTCGTACGGCCCGGGCGGTGCCTGGCCCAGGTCGAGGTCGGCCGCTTCGAGGCGGACCAGGCGGCCCGCTGGCTGGGCCGGGCGGACGGCGTGAGCCCCGGCGGGATGACGCTCGCCGAGCTGTTCGCCCAGCGCGACGGCCGCCCGGCCACCGCCGCAGAACCCACCCCCGCGATCGGCCTCTATCTCTGACCGGACCACGGCGGCCGATGCCGTACTGTCCCCTGTGTCGGATACGTAAACCATCCGATGTGCCAGGTCGGGGCGGTAACAACAATCGGCGAGGTGGTCACCCTGCTGTCGGCCGGACCGAGCCCCCAGGCGAGCCCCGTCGTCCTCCACCGGTGGTCCGTCGAGGCCCGGGAGACGGGGACGGCGAAATACCTGGACCCGTTCGCGCCCGGCGGCGAGCGGGAGTGGCCCTACACGCGCTGGACGTCCCCGGAGCGGGAGATCGGCTTCGCGGCCACCGAGCTGGTGCCCTCGTGGACGGCCGCCGCGCCGCCCGGCGCCTGGCTGGAGATCGAGATCCAGGCGCGCACCGTCACCGGCGCCCTGACCAAGTGGTACGTCATGGGCCGGTGGGCCGAGACCGACGCCGACATCCACCGCACGTCGCTGCCCGGCCAGGGGGACGCCGACGGGGACGTCGCCGTGGACACCTTCCTCGCCGCCCGCCCCGTCACGTCGTACCGCGTGCGCGCCACCCTGTACGGCAGCGGCGGCGGCGTGCGCTCGCTGACCGTGATGGCCTCGGCGGTGGGGCAGGCCGGCAGAGGCGGCCGGCCGGGGCCGCGGGCGGTCGAGCTCGACGTGCCGCGCCGTTCGCAGAAGGCCCACGCGGGACACTATCCGCAGTGGGACGGCGGCGGGGAGTCCTGGTGCAGCCCCGCGTCGTTCACGATGGTGCTGGACTACTGGGGGTGCGGGCCCGCCCCGGCGGACCTCGCCTGGGTCGCTCCCGGCGACCCGTGCCCGGCGGTCGACCACGCCGCGCGCGACATGTACGACCACAGTTACCAGGGGACCGGCAACTGGCCCTTCGGCGTCGCGTACGCCGGGCGGTACGGGCTGGACGGCTTCGTCACGCGGCTGCGCTCGCTGACCGAGCTGGAGCGGTTCATCGCCGCCGGGATCCCGGTGATCACCTCGCAGGCGTTCCGCGAGCACGAGCTGCCGGGTGCCGGATACTCCACCAGCGGGCACATCATGGTCGTCACGGGATTCACGGCCGGCGGTGACGTGATCGCGAACGACCCGGCCGCGCCGGACGACGACGGCGTGCGGCGGGTGTACCCGCGCGCGGCGTTCGAGAGCGTCTGGCTGCGCGCCACGAGCAGCGGGGGGATCGCGCACATCGTGCATCCCCCCGGCACTCCGCTTCCAGACTCCGGGGGGAACTGGTGACCATTCGGGCCGTCGACGTCGCACGGGTGGACGACCGCCCGCTGTGGGTGGAGATCTCGGGAGACGAGGTCTGGTGGGACGAGCCGCGCCCGCGGGAGGGCGGCCGGCGCTGCGTGGTGCGGCGCAGGGCCGACGGCGTGATCGAGGACGTGCTCCCGCAGGGCTGGAACGCCAGGAACCGGGTCATGGAGTACGGCGGGCGCTCCTGGCGCGCGCACGAGGGCCGTCTGGTGTTCACCAACTGGGCGGACGGGCGGATCTACCTGTGCTCCCCCGGCGGGGAGCCGGTCCCGCTCACGCCCGGCGGCTCCGCCCGCTACGCCGACCTGGTCGTCCACGGCGGCGAGGTGTGGTGCGTGCGGGAGCGGGGCGACGCGCGCAGCGGCGAGCGCGACATCGTCGCGGTGCCGCTCGACGGCTCCCCCCTGCGCAGCGTGGTGAAGGCCCATCATTTCCTGATGAACCCGCGCGTCTCGCCGGACGGGCGGTCGCTCGCCTGGATCGGCTGGAACCACCCGGACATGCCCTGGGACGCCACCGAGCTCTGCGTCGGGCCGGTGGAGGGCGGCCCCCACCGCGTCCTGCTGTCCGGCGCGTCCACCTGCCAGGCCGAGTGGCGCGACGACGACAGCCTGTACGCCGTCGCCGACCCCACCGGCTGGTGGAACATCCACCTCGTCGGACTGGACGGCACGGCACGCGACCTGACCCCGGTGCCGCTGGAGTTCGGCGACGCCACCTGGAAGATCGGCGGGACGTTCTTCGCCGTCGCCGGCGGCCGCATCGCCGCCGTGTACGGCACGGCCGACGAGCGGCGGCTCGGGGTCGTCGACGACCCCGCCGGAGCGAATCCCATCCGGGACGTGGGCGGCGACTACACCCACTGGGTGCCCGCCCTGTCGGCCCGAGGCTCCCACGTCGTGGGCGTGGCGGCCTCGCCCCACCGCCCGTACGAGGTGGTGCGGGTCGACCTGGACACCGGGGCGCACGAGGTGCTGTCCCCCGGCAAGCCGGTGCCCGGGGACGCCGAGCTGCCCACCCCCGAGGCCGTGGCCGTCGAGGGAGTGCACGCGCACCTGTACGCCCCGGCCGGTGGCGAGCCCGCGCCTTACGTGGTGTTCGTGCACGGCGGGCCGACCAGTTCGGCCACGCCGGTGCTCGACCTGGAGATCGCGTACTTCACCAGCAGGGGGATCGGCGTCGCCGAGGTCAACTACGGCGGCTCCACCGGCTACGGCCGGGCCTACCGGGAGCGGCTGCGGCACAACTGGGGCGTGGTCGACGTCCGCGACTGCGAGACGGTGGCGCGGTGGCTGCTGGACACCGGGCGGGCGGAGAAGGTGGCGATCAGGGGCGGCAGCGCGGGCGGCTGGACGTCGATGGCCGCGCTCGTCCACAGCGACGTCTTCTGCGGCGCGGTGTCCCACTACGGCATCTCCGACCCCGAGCACTGGGCGGCCGAGACGCACGACTTCGAGTCGCGCTACCTCGACGGGCTGATCGGCCCGCTGCCCGAGACCCGGCAGCGCTACCTGGACAGGTCGCCCGAACTGCACGCCGGACGGGCGTCCGGCCCGGCCCTGCTCCTGCACGGTCTGGAGGACAAGGTGGTCGATCCGGCGCAGTCGGAGCGCTTCGCCGCCGCGCTGGCCCGCCACGGGCACCGGTGGGCGTACCTCACCTTCGAGGGGGAACAGCACGGCTGGCGGCGTGAGGACACCATCGTCCGGGCCCTGGAGACCGAGCTGGCCTTCTACGGGATCGTCTTCGGCTTTCCGACGCCCGAGGTGCCGCCCCTGAAGCTGGAAGGTGGGATGTTGTGAGTGAGGTCGCGGCGATCTGCTCGGAACTGCTGCGGATCGACACCACCAACGACGGGTCCGGCGACGGGCCGGGCGAGCGGCGAGCCGCCGAATACGTGGCGTCCCTGCTCGCCGAGGTCGGCATCGAGCCGGTGGTGTTCGAGTCGGCGCCGCGCCGCACCAGCGTGGTGGCGCGCATCCCCGGCGACAGCCCCGACGCGCTGCTCCTGCACGGGCACCTCGACGTCGTGCCCGCCGACCCGGCCGAATGGCGTACGCACCCGTTCTCCGGGGAGATCGAGGACGGCTGCGTACACGGCCGGGGCGCGGTCGACATGAAGGGCACGCTCGCCATGACCCTCGCCTGGGCCCGCGAGAACGCGCGCAGGGGCGTGCGCCCCCGGCGCGACCTCGTGCTGGCGTTCCTCGCCGACGAGGAGTCCACCGGCGAGTACGGCGCGGGCCACGCGGTAGAGCGGCACCGCGACCTGTTCGAGGGCTGCACGGAGGCGATCAGCGAGTCCGGCGGCTTCTCCTGGTACGAGGGCGACGTCCGCATCTACCCGGTGGCCGTCGGGGAGCGCGGCACCGCCTGGATGCGCCTGACCGCCCGCGGCGTGCCCGGTCACGGGTCCAAGCCCGCCGTGGACAACCCCGTCGCCGAGCTCGCCCGGGCCCTCGCCCGCCTCGCCGACCACACCTGGCCGGTACGGCTGACGCCCGAGGTGGCCCGGCTGATCGAGGAGCTGTCGCGGGCGCTCGGCCGGCCGATCGACGCCGACCGGCTGGAGGAGGAGATCGAGCGGATCCCGCGCGCGGCCGCGCTGTTCAAGGGCGTGCTGCGCAACTCGGCGAACCCGACCATGCTCGACGCGGGATACAAGGTCAACGTCATTCCCGGTACGGCCGAGGCCCACGTGGACGGCCGGTTCCTGCCCGGGCAGCGCGAGGAGTTCCTGGAGACCGTCGACCGGCTGCTCGGCCCGAAGGTCACCCGCGAGTTCGTCAGCTTCGAGGAGGCCGTCTCCTCCCCCGCCGAAGGGCTGTTCGACGAGCTGACCGCCGCCCTGCTCGCCGAGGACCCCGCCGGCAGGCCCGTGCCGTACGTCATGACCGGCGGCACCGACGCCAAGTGGTTCGCCAGGATCGGCATCAGGGGCTACGGTTTCGCGCCACTGCTCCTGCCGCCGGACCTCGACTACTTCGGCATGTTCCACGGCCTCGACGAGCGGGTGCCCGTCGAGGGCCTGGAGTTCGGCGTACGCGTCCTCGACCGGCTGCTCGTCGCGGCCGCGTAGGAACGCTCAGCCCTGGTAGAAGGTCATGTCGACGCCGGAGACAAAGCTGGGGTCTCAGCGCAGGCGGGGGTCGAGGGCGTCGCGCACCACGTCGCCGAGCATGAGGAAGCTCAGCACGGTCGCGGTGAGGAACAGCGCGGGGAAGACCAGCAGGTGCGGGTGCTCGGCGAAGAACGTCTGGGCGATGTTCAGCTGCAGGCCCCACGACACGTCGGGGTACTGCAGGCCGACGCCGAGATAGTCGAGGGTGGCCTCGCCCGCGATGACGTTCCCGACGTTCAGCATGGCCACCACGATGACCGGTGCGATCGCGTTGGGCAGGATGTGCCGGAACATCAGCCTGCGGTCGCTCGCGCCCAGCATGCGGGCGGCGGCGACGAAGTCCATGTCCTTGACGGCGATGACCTGGCCGCGCATCAGCCGGGTCATGGTCGTCCAGCCGAGCAGCACGAGCACGAGCGTCATCGCCCATATCCCGTGGTCGGGGAAGGCCACCAGCACGACGGTCGCGCCCAGCACGAACGGGATGCCGAAGAACACGTCGGTGATCCGGGAGATGAGCGCGTCGGCGACGCCCCCGTAGTAGCCGCCGATCAGCCCGAGCACGATGGAGATCAGCAGGGCGAAGACGGTGACCGCGACGCCGACCACGATGGACGCCCGGGTGCCGTGCACGACCTGCGACCAGTAGTCGCAGCCCTGCAGGTCGTACCCGAACAGCGCGCCGTCGGCCGGGCCGCGTTTGGACATGCGCAGGTCGCAGGCCTCGTTGGGGCCGAGGCGGGCGAACAGCCCGGGGAAGGCCGCCATCGCCAAGGCCACCAGCAGGACGGCGGTGGAGAACCAGAAGACCGCGCGGCCGCGCAGTTCCGCCCATGCGTCACGCGCGAGCACGGCGGATCCTCGGGTCGAGCACGCCGTACAGCAGGTCGACGGCCAGGTTGGCGAGAATGAAGATCATGACGAGCAGGGTGACGACGCCGACGACGACCGGACCCTCCTGGAGCTGGATGGACTGGAACACCTGCTGGCCGATGCCGGGCAGGTTGAAGATGCCCTCGGTGACGACCGCCCCGGCCATGAGGTTGCCGAAGTCGACGCCGAGGTAGGTCACGACCGGGATGAGCGAGTTGCGCAGCGCGTGCAACCCGATGACCCGCCGCCGGGCGAGGCCCTTCGCGGTCGCCGTACGGACGTAGTCGGCGCGCAGGTTCTCCACGAGGGAGGTACGGGTGAGCCGGGCCACGTACGCCAGCCCGAACGAGCCGAGGACCATCCCGGGCAGCAGGTAGCTGCCCGGCCAGCCCTCGTCGGTCCCGGCGGTCGGGAACAGCCCCAGATTGAGGCCCAGCACGATCTGGGCCGTGTACCCGACCACGAACACCGGGACCGCGATGACGAACGTGGTGCCGGCGAGGACCGCCGTGTCGGCGGCCCCGCCGCGGCGCAGCCCGGCCAGGACGCCGAGCCCGACGCCGACGGCGAGCTCGAAGACCCAGGCGGTCAGCGCGAGCTGCGCGGTGACCGCCCACCGGTCCTGGAGGAGCTCGCTCACCGGCTGGCCGGTGAAGGTCTCCCCCAGGTCGCCCTGGAACACCCCGAGCATGTAGCGGCCGTACTGCACGAGCAGCGGCTCGTCGAGGTGGTAGCGCGCCCGCATCACGGCGAGCACCTGCTCGGGCACCGGCTTGTCGCCCGCGAGCGCCAGGATCGGGTCGCCCGGCAGCGCGAACACCATCGTGTAGATCAGGAAGGTGGTCGCGAAGAACACCGGGATCGCCTGGGCCAGGCGCTGCGCGGCGTACCTCACCCTCGGGTCACCCCTGCTTGACGCTGATCGCGTCGAGGTTGGCGCTGTACGGCGTGACGTTCACGCCGCTGAGCCGGTTGGAGTAGCCGATCTGGTCCTGCCAGTTCCACAGCGGGATCATCGGCATCTCGGCGAGCGCGATGTCCTCGGCCTTCTGGTAGAGCGGGAGACTGTCGTCGAAGGTCGGGGCGGAGTTGGCCTGGCCGATGAGGTCGAGGAACTCCTTGTTCTCCCAGCCCATCCGGTTGCCCTCGCCCCACATGGACTCCAGGTAGTTCTGCGGGCTCGGGTAGTCCATGACCCAGTTGTTGCGGTACGGCCCGTCCTGCTTGTGGGCGCGAAGCGTCGACAGGTAGTCGGACGCCGGGATCTTGCGGAACTTGATGTCGGAGATGCCGAGGTTCTGCTTGAGCTGGTTGGCGACGGCCGTCATCCACTGCTCGTAGCTGGGGTCGGCGTTGGAGAACCACAGGTTCAGCGTGCCGCTGAAGCCGCCGGCCTGGTCGAACAGCGCCTTGGCCTTGGCCGGGTCGTACGTGCACGCCTCGCCGCAGGCGTTCTCGCGGTAGCCGGGCACCAGCGGCGCCAGCAGCGACCCCATCGGCTTGAACGTGCCGTTGTAGACCGCGTCCACGATGGCCTGCCGGTCGATCGCCATGGAGATGGCCTTGCGCAGGTCGGCGCTGGCGAACCGCTTGTCGAAGACCGGGAGGCCGAGGTAGTCCATCGTGCCGCCGGCCGTCGCCACGAACCGGTCGCCGAGCAGCTTCTTGGCCTCGGGCGCGCTCGCCGGGGGAATCGTGAGCTGCAGGTCCACCCGGCCGGCCCGCAGGTCGGTGTACGCGGTGTCGCGGCTGGCGTAGATCTTGAAGGTCACCGCGTCGGCCTTGGCCGCGCGCTCGCCGGTGTAGGCGGGCGACCGCTTCACCTTGATCTGCTTGTTGTGCTCCCAGGCGCCGTCGAGGACGAACGGCCCGTTGCCGATCGGCGCCTGGTCGTACGCCTTGAGATCGCCGAAGGCGGCCTTCGGCATCGGCGCGAACGCGATCCACGCCAGCGTGATCGGGAACTGGCTGAACGGCGCGGTGAGCGTGACCTCGAGGGTGGTGTCGTCGACGACCTTGAGACCGCTCAGCTTGTCGGTGGAGGGCTCCCCGCTCTCGGGGTTGAGCTTGTCGTAGCCCTCGATCTTGTCGAAGTAGTAGTTGTTGGTCCACGCGTTCGGCCCGTACGCGGCCGCGTTCCACGCGTCGGCGAAGCTCTGCGCGGTCACCGGCTCGCCGTTGCTGAACTTGCGCCCCGGCTTGATCTTGATCGTCCAGACCTTCTGGTCGGTGCTGGTGACCGACTCCGCCGCCCGCATCTGCGGCTTTCCGGTGGCGGGATCGATCGCGACCGGTGTGTCGAACAGCGCGTCGAGCACGGTGAGCGAGTAGCTGCTCGAAGTGTTGCCTGGAGTGAGATGGTCGGGTTCGGTCAGCGCGACCGAGAACGCGTTCGCGCCCTTGCCGCCGCCGCCGTCGGACGACGATCCTCCCCCGCATGCGCCGCTCAGCATGATGGCCGCCACAGCGAGGGCGGCCGCCCGGCTTCTCGTGACCCTCACTGGTCCTCCGCCTCTCCGTCGTGTTGCGGGTGAGGGTAGGTAACAGGGCCGCCGTCTGCATCGGAGACTTTACGTATTCCTTGCGGAACCTTTACCGGGCAGGCTGAGCATGGAGGATCCATGGACGCAATCAGCCTCAGCGCGCGGAGCCTGCACGCCGTCGCCGAACTCGGCTTCCAGGTGGCCCGGCAGGGGGCGCACGGGGCGATGACCGCATTGGGCGAGGTCATCCCCGTGGAGGCCTACGAGTTCGTCGCGTTCGACCCGGCGACCGGCAGCCACCGCTCGCTGGTCTCCGCCGGCTACACCCGCGTGGACGACGACGCCGCTGAGGAGTACGCCCGGCTCGACGCCTACCGCCGGGCCATGTCCCGGCGCACGCCCGTCGTCATGGGCTCCCCCGGCACCGAGCGCTACTTCCGCCGCCACCTGGAGCCGTACGGCTGGCGCGCCGGGATCACCACGCCGCTTTTCCTCACCGGCGGGCGCTACACCGGGCTGCTGCACGTCGGCTCCCGCGCGGAGCTGCCGCCGGAGGCGCCCGCGGTGATCAGCGCGGTCTCCCCCGCCCTGGCCCACCTCACCGACGTGACCCGCTGCGTCATCGACCCGCTCGGCCTGCCGCCCGGCTTCCACGCCGTCGCGTACGAACGGGGCGGGCGGCACAGGGACGTGGCCGGATGGCCCCCGTCGGAGGCGCTCGCGGCCGAACCGGCGATGGCCGAGCTCGCCAGGGCGTTCATCGACTCCCGCGAGCTGTCGCGGCGGGGGCTGTGGCTGGACGGCGCCGGCCAGTGGCGCGAGCTGCGCCTCCACCGGGCCGGCGTGGGCTTCCACGGCTCCATCCAGGGCGCCGTCATCGCCGAGCGTCCATGCGCCCTGCCGTACGATCTGACCGCGCGGGAGATCGAGGTGCTCACCCGGGTCGCGCAGGGCGACTCCAACCCGCAGATCGCGGCCGCGCTCGTCCTGAGCGTGCGCACCGTGACCACTCACCTGGAGCACATCTTCGCCAAACTGGGCTGCGACAGCCGGACGCGCCTGACGACGAAGGTCCTCGCCGAGGGACTGTGCCGGCTCGACATTCCGTGATTTCCATAATGATCGCCCTCGCGGGACGTGCCGAGGCCGGTTCCGACATTATTGGCGCATGTCGGTTCACGAGCGTCGGCGGCTCCCCACGGGTCTGGAGCTGCTGTTCGGTGACGGCGGCGACGGGCGGGTGCTGTCCGTCGACCTGCCGTCCGGGTCCCTCGTGTGGCCGGACCCCGACTACGACAAACTGCGCACCCATCACCATCCCTCGTTCTGGCTGAGCGACGAGCCGGTGCCGGCCGGGCTGTGGGCCCGGCTGCGCGCCGAGCACCCCCGGTCGGGCCTGTGGCCGGTGCTGCTGGAGGACGGTGTGCAGCCCTGGTCCGCCGGGCAGATCGCGCCGGACTCGCCCGACCATGTCGACTACTACAGCGCCGCCGGGTTCATGGCCGAGGCGTGGCAGGACCTGCTGCTGGGCCACGACGCGTACCTCGCGCCTTTCGGGGCCGAGTGCCCGGGGATCGCACCGCCCGCCGCGCTCGTGGCCGACCCCGACGTGGTCGCCGACTGGTACGCCGACGTGGTGGCCGAGCGGATGACGCCGCTCGGGCTCGCCGCGGTGAACCGCGGCGCCGACGCGATGGTGGCCATGGGCTGGCAGGGGGCGCTGCACCACAACGAGTGGACCGTGCCCCTGGCGGCCGTCGTGCGCAGCTGGGAGGAGCGGTTCGGGGCGCGGGTGGTCGGCATGGGATTCAACACCCTGGAGCTCAGCGTCGCCGCGCCGCCCGCCACGCCCGCGCACGCGCTGCACGTCGCGGCCGAGCACTGGACGTTCTGCCCCGACAGCATCCTCCAGGGCCCGGGCACGCTGGTTGACTACGCCGAGCAGATCGTTGGTCAGAATGCCTGGTCGTTCTGGTGGGATTAGGGCGATAATTACCGGCGGACAATTGTGAGCGAGGGAGACGGCTTGGGCGGCACGGAGCTGGACGGGGGCGAGCGGCCCGCCAAGGTGGCGGGCCTCAGCACCGGCACCGCGAACATCGCCAGGATGAGCGACTACCTGCTGGGAGGCAAGGACAACTTCGCCGCCGACCGGGCGTTCGCCGAGCGGCTGATGACCATCGCGCCCGAGGTCAAGACGATGGCCGTGGACACCCGCGAGTTCCTCGAGCGGGTCGTGCGCTTCCTCGTCGGGCAGGGCGTGCGGCAGTTCCTCAACGTGGCGTCCGGGCTGCCGACCCGGCGCAACACGCACGAGGTCGCCCAGGAGCTCGCGCCCGACGCCCGGGTGGTGTACGTCGACGACGACCCGGTGGTGCTCACGCACGCGCGGGCCATGCTCGCCCGCGACCGCGGCACCGGAGTGGTGGACGGCTCCATCCTGCGCCCGGCGGAGATGCTGGCCCACCCCGAGATGCTGCGGCTCATCGACTTCGAGCAGCCGGTGGGGGTGCTGATCCCGGCCCGGCTGCAGTACCTCCCCGACGGCGCCGAGCCGTACAAGTGCGTGGCCCATGTGCGCGACCACCTCGCCCCGGGCAGCTACCTGGCCATCGGCCACGCCGTCTTCGACAGCCGTCCCGAGCTGGCCGCGCGGATCGTCGAGCTGTTCCGGCAGATCGTGCCGCAGGCCGACGACGTGCCGCGGAGCCGGGAGAAGGTGATGCGCTTCTTCGACGGCACCGAACTCGTCGACCCCGGCCTCGTCTACATCCGCCAGTGGCGGCCGGAGGCCCCGCAGAGCGCCGGCCAGGCGCAGCGGGTGTGGATCGTCGGGGGCGTCGGCCGGGTCACCGGATGAGCACGCAGGACGGAGTGCCCACCGCCAGCGCCTGTTCGGCGGGCCCAGGCAGCCCGTCCTTCAGCGCCAGCACCGCGACCGCGTCCGAGCGCTGGTTGGCGACGTAGAGGCGGTCGCCGTCGACGGCGAAATGGCGTGGCCAGCTTCCGCCCGCCGGCGCCTCGGCCGCCATCGTGAGCCGGGGCCCTTCGACCTCGAACGCGCTGATGGTGTCCGGCCCGCGGTTGGCGACGTACAGGTGGCGGCCGTCGGCGGACAGCGCGATGTGGGAGGGCAGATTATCGCCCTCGGCGCCGCTCGCCCGCACCACGCCCGCCTCCCGCCACTCGCCGTCGTAGACGCGCACGGTCCCGTCCAGCTCGCCGGTGACGTACCAGTGCCCCTCGTGGTGCAGGAAGTGCCGGGGGCCGCTGCCGGAGGCCAGCCGTACGGGACCGCCGGGGTGCGGGCGCATGCCGGGCAGGAAGCGGCGCACCTCGTCGGTGCCGAGGTCGGTCACGTACAGCACGCCGTCGGGCCCGAAGACCGCCTGGTGCGCGTGCGGGCCCTCCTGCCGGTCGGGGTGGGGGCCGCGCCCCTCGTGGGGGAACGTCAGCGGGCCGGGCTCGGGCATCCCGTCCTCACCCAGCCGGTAGGCCGTGACGGTCCCGTCGCCGTAGTTGGCGATCGCCAGCCACCGCGCCTCCGCGTCGAGCGCCAGGTGGCACGGCAGCGACCCGCCGCTCGGGTACTCGGCCAGCGGCCGCGGAGCGGGCTCGTCGGCGAAGACCGCGAGACCGCCGTCCCCGGCGCGTTCGAGCACGGCGTACAGCAGCGGCAGCCGCGGGTGGGCGACGACGAACGACGGCCCTGACGCGGCCGCCTCCGCCACCGCCTCCAGCCGCCCGTCCGCCTGCGCCCGGGCGACCGTCAGGCCGGGGCCCGATCCCTCCGTGTCCGGGGTGTATCCGCCGATCACCAGACCGGGACGGGGCATTGTCACTCCAAGGATCAGATCGTCGGGATACCGAATGGTATCGGCCAGACGGGAGCCGGGTGGACGACCGCGACCGGGCAGGCGGCGCGCCACAGCAGGCCCTGCCCGACCGAGCCGAGCAGCCGGGCCCGGCCGCCCGCCCCGCGAGCCCCGACGACCAGCAGTGGGGCGTTCCCGGCGCATGACAGCAGGGCGGGCAGCGGCGGCGCCTCGACGACCCTGGTCTCGATCGTGACCCCCGCCCGGCAGCGCAGCCGCCACGGCTCGACGATCCGCGTCAGCGCCCGCTCGCCCTCCGGCTCGCCCCCCCGCGTCGCGTAGACCGCGGTCAGCGGCAGCGACCGGTTGCGCGCGACCTCCACGGCGAAGCGCATGGCGCACTCCGCCTCCGGTCCGTCCGGCCGCGCCACATCGATCCCCACCACCACCCCGCCGGCGGGCGGCGCGGGCGCCGGCGCGCCGACCACGACGACCGGGCAGGCGGCGTGCGCCGCGGCGTACGCGCTGACCGAGCCGAGCAGCAGCCCGGTCAGCCGCCCGTGCCTCCGATGCCCCACGACCAGCATCGCGGCCTCCCGGCTGAGGGCGACCAGCGTGTCCTTGGGATCTCCCCGCACGAGCACGGGACGGACCTCCCGGCCGGGCAGCAGGCGTTCGGCCAGCCGTACCCCCTCGAACAGCCGCAGCGCCGCCAGGCGGCGTTCCTCGGCGGCGACGGCCTCGGCGCGCTCCGGGTAGGGGCCGTCCCACACCTCGCAGACCGCGACGCCCGCGCGGCGCCGGACCCGGCACTCCGCCGCGGCCCACTCGACGGCGGCGCGACTCTGCCGCGTGCCGTCGTAGGCGACCACGATCTCCTGCCTCATCTCACTCACGTCCCGGTGTGGCGCGGCGCAGCGCGTCGCACAACGTCACGGTGAGCACGGCCGCGCCGAGGGCCATCGCCCAGCCGAGCGGCGGCAGCGGCACGAGGGCCAGCGGCGCGCCCAGGAAGGGCACGGCGGTGACGAGGGTCTGCAGGACCAGCGTGGCCGCCACCGCCACGAGCACCGAGCGGCCCCGCCACCAGCCGCGCTCGAAGGTCATCCGGCGCGCCCGGGTCACGTACGCCAGGGTCAGCCGGGCGAAGACCAGGGCGAGCACGGCCTGGGCGCGGACCTGTTCGTCGCTCCAGCCGAGCCGCCGCGCCGTCTCCACGGCGGCGAAGACGAGCACCGCGACGACCACCGCACGCAGCCCGATTCGGGTCAGCGCCGTCCACGCCATCAGCCTCTCGCGCCGCCGCAGCGTGAGGGGGTCACCCGCCGGGCGGTCGACACCGAGCGCGATCGCGGGGATCCCGTCCAGGGCCAGGTTGATCCAGAGCAGGTGCACCGGGAGCAGCGGCACGACCAGGTCCGGCCAGACGATCAGCCCGGCCAGGACGATGAGGATCTCCGCGAGGTTGCCGGCGAGCAGGTAGCCGATCATGGAGGCGACGTTGTGGCGCAGCCGCCGGCCCTCCCGCACGCCGGTCACGATCGTGCCGAGTTCGCCGTTCGTCACGACGACGGCGGCGGCCTCGCGGGCCACGTCGGTGCCCTCGTCACCGGCCATGGCGACGCCGACGTCCGCGTGCCGCAGGGCCGGGGCGTCGTTCACGCCGTCGCCGGTCATCGCCACCACCTCGCCGCGCTCCTTCAGCTCACGTACGAGGCGGAGCTTGGTGGCGGGATCCACCCGGGCCACCACGGCGTCGGCGTCGATGCCGACCTCCGCGGCGACCGAGCGCGCGGTCTCCGCGTGGTCGCCGGTCACCATCACGACCCGGATGCCCGCGGCCCGGCAGTCGCCCACGGCGCGGCGCGCGGAGGGCCGGATCTCGTCCTGCAGCGCGACCAGGCCGAGCGGGCGCAGCCCGGAGGCGTCCAGATCGTCGGTCTCCCCCTCGGCGAGCGCGAGCACTCGCAGCCCCCGCTGGGCCAGCCCGGACACGGCCTCCGCGAGCCGGTCGGTCCGCTCATCGGGCGCACAGCGGGCCAGCACCACCTCGGGGGCGCCCTTGACCGTCAGCAGCGGGCGCGCGCCGTCCACGGCGGTGACCACCGCCATCGAGCGGGTCTCGGCGTCGAAGGGACGGGTGCCGATCCGGGTCTCCCCGGCCGGCAGCCGTACGTCCTCGCGGGCGGCGGCCGCGGCCAGCGCGACGTCCACCGCGTCGCCCAGCCCGTCTTTGGCGTCGTTGCAGCGCAGCGCGGCCCGCCACAGATCGGTGCCGGAGACGGCGAGATGGTCGGCCACGGTGAGGTGGCCGGTGGTCAGCGTGCCGGTCTTGTCGGCCGCGATGACGGTCGTGGCGCCCAAGGCCTCGATGGCGGGCAGCCGGCGCACGATCACCCCGAGCCGGGCCATGCGCTGGGCGCACAGCGCCAGCGCGGTGGTGACGGCCGCGGCCATGCTCTCGGGCACCGCGGCGATGGCGAGCGCCACCCCCGCGAGGATGATGTCGACCAGCGACGCCTCGCCCCGGCTGACCCGGGTGAGGCCGATGAGGATCATCAGGGCGCCCGCCGCGACGGCGAGCAGGCCGATCCGCCGCGACACCTGGGCGAGCTCGGCCTCCAGCGGTCCCCTGCCGCCGCCGCGCAGGGCCGAGGCGATGCGGCCGACCTCGGTCGCGGCGCCGGTACGCAGCACTTCGGCCGTTCCGCGGCCGTGCACGACGAGCGTGCCGGAGAAGATCTCCCCCGCGCGGTCGCCCAGCGGCACGTCCGGCCCGCCGGGGCCACCCGCCCGTTTGGCCGCGGACAGCGACTCCCCCGTCAGCGGCGCCTCGTCCACCGCCAGCGCCTCGGCCTCGACCAGCCGCGCGTCGGCGGGCACCCGGTCCCCGGCCGCGACGACGACGAGGTCGCCGGGGACCACCTCGGCCGCGGGCACCCGTCGTACGGCGTCGCCCCGCACGACCGTGGCCATCGGCGCGGTGAGCGCCCGCAGCGCACGCACGGCCTTGTCGGCCCTGGCCTCCTGGCCGGTCCCGATCAGCACGTTCACCAGCAGGATGGCCAGGATCGCGATGCCCTCGGGCACCTCGGCGAGGACGACGAGCGTGACCAGGCCGGCCACCAGCAGCAGGATCGACAGCGGATCCGCCAGCTGACGCGCGGCCCGCACCGGCAGGGCCGGCGGCCGGGGCTGGGGGATCTCGTTGGGCCCGTGCTCGGCGAGCAGGCGCGTGGCCTCCTCCTCGGGCAGTCCACGCAGCGTGCGCACAGCGGATGTCATGTCACCAGCAGATCATCCGCCTCCGGTGGCTGCGCCGGGCGAAAGCCATCGGCCGCCGGGACCTTCGGCCCGCACCAGGCAGGGTAATCATCCGTGCCGGAATCCCCCAGGACGCAGGCCCGGCCACAGCGATACGGGCATATGCCCTATGTCGCTTATATCCACAGCTGAACGGGCAGGTGGGTGCCAGGTGTCTCGTCACTGCGCGGACGTCCCCGGGAGGGGTCTCGTCACGACGGTGCGGCGGCTCGCGGTGGCCGCGCTCGTCGTCTCGCTGGCGGGCCTCGCCGTTCCGGATGCGGCGGACGCGGCCTCCGCGCCGCTGCGCCGCAAGCCTCACGCGGCCGCGGCGGCCAAAGCAAAGGCCAAGGCGGCCAAGGCGGCCAAGGCTGCGAAGGCGAGAGCGAGGGCCAAGCCCAGGCCCGGCCCGCAGAGTTACCAGATCGCCCGGGACTCGCGGACCAGTGCCACGCAGTACAGTTCGGGCAACGGCCGGGACGTCCAGAACCTCAACGGCGTCAGCACACCCTCGCTCCTGAGCGGCCCGCAGTCGACCACCGTCACGTCCGCCGGGAAAATAACCAGTCAGGGCGCGTACTGCGCCCCCGACAGTCCCTCCTGCAACATCTCACAGAACATGAGGTGATCAGCGCGGATGGCGGTCAGATGTGATGGCGGCGCCACCTCCGGTCGGCCGCCGCCCAGGCCGCCTCCCACTCGCGGTAGCGCCTGCGGTCCAGCCGATGACGCCCCAGAACGAAGCCTGCCCAGGCCAGGACGGCGGCCGCCGACACGACGCCGAAGGCGGCCAGCCACGCCCTGGTCACCGTCTCGGCCCGCTGCGGCGGCGCCACGGCCGGCCTGCCCTCGGCATCGACCCACAACCGCGCGTTCGCCGGGCCGTCCCGCAGGAGGAGAGCCACCGGGACCATGCCCTCCCGGACCTCGCCGCCCGGCAGCGTCCACCGCACCGGACTCGCCCCCAGCATCCCGCGGCCGTCAACCGCGACAGCCGACGCGTCCTGGATCAGGGTGGCCTCGACCAGCTGCCGCGCTCCCAGCCCCATTCGCTCGGCCCTGACGCCGCCGTCGTACACCGTACGAGCGATCAGCGAGGCGGGCCACGCGGCGAGCAGGACGACGGCCAGCGCCGCCACCACGAGCGCCGCCTCGATCCGGTCGGAACGGCGGCGCAGCGGGTTGCCATCAGGCCGGTAGCGGCGTAGCCACGACACGACCCAGCGGGCGACCGATCTCATGGGCACACCTCCTGACGACCACAGGAGATCCCACTTCCCCCGGCACGCCCGTCCACGCGCGTTCGGGCGGACCGAGATCGGCCTACCTCACTCCATGACCTCGGAGGGGGCGCGTCGCATGCTCTCGCTCTCGTCGATGACGAACCCCAGGCGCATGATCATCTGCGGCGGCTCTCCCGAGCACAGATGCGTGCGGATGAACTCGCGCAACTCGGGCATCTCAAGTGCCTGTGTGTGGAAGGCGACGCTCACTCCGTACGCGGAGGCGTGCAGCAGCATCCGCTGCAGCGCCTCGCCCGCGCGCAGCCAGTCCTCGCGGCCGTCGCCGTCGGTGCTCAGCAGCGCCACGAGACCCGTCGACGCGGACACCCGCTCGTCCGGCGCCATCCCCCACTCGTGCCCCCGGGCGTAGTCCCGCTGCGCGAAGTGCTGGGGGTGCATACGCCGGGGATCGGTCGGATAACCGGCCGCCGGCACCCCGTCGCGGCGCGAGCTGCCGGGCGGCCGGGCCCAGCGCATGAGTTCCAGGACGAACAACCGGTCCTGTGACTGCACGTCCTGGGCCGCGCCGGTGAGCGCGGCGAGCACCCGGGCGGCGGCGTCCGACGTGATGGGCATCATGTGGCCGCCCTCGGGCGCCGCTTCCGACACGAGGGCGTCGACCAGACGGTCCGGCACCGGCAGAGCCGTGAACCCGGACCGGTGGGTGCGGCGGCGCTCGATCTCGGCATGCAGCAGGCGGATGTGCTCGCCCGGCTCACGCCCGGGCCGCACCCGTATCCTGGCCAGCAGCAGCGGTCGCTCCGGGTCCGGGAAACGGCGGACCTCGGGCTCGTAGCCGAGCGCCAGCAGGGTGATACGCACATTGAACAGCGCGGCGCCGCAACTGATCGTCATCTGCCGGCCGGTGGGATCGGAGACCCGCAGCTTCCTGTCGGGGTCGGCGCGCAGGCAGATCTCGTCGCCGGAGACGCCGAACGACCAGGGCTGGGTGTTGTGGATCGAGGGCGCCCACAGAGCCGCCTCCACCGCGGCCTGCGCGGCCTGCGCGATCCCCTCGGAAGTACGAGTGTTCACGATCTCCTCCCCTGGCTCGGCTACAGCAACGGCGGGGCGATGAGCAGGTCGTCCACGAGGAAGGCGACGTCGGCTTCCACCTCGACGACCCCCTCGACCCGGCGTACGGCGTGCAGCAGCGGCTTGACGTCCGACCTGCGGGGCACCTGTCCGCTGATCCCGACCACGCCGCCGGAGACGGTGATCCGCAGGTCGTCGGGGCCGAGGTTCAGCCGGGCGGCGATCTCCTCGATCTCGGCCAGGATGTCCTCCGCCGGGCGGACGAACACGCGCAGCAGGTCTCCCTGGTGCACCGTGCCCATGATGCGGCCGGTCATGGCGTCGATCACGGGCAGCTGCTTGATGCGGTTGCGGTGCATCAGCCGGGCCGCGTCCCGCACCGACGTGCCACCGGTCACCGTGATCGCGGGGCGCGACATGATCTGGCCGGCCTTCGTGCCCACCGCCTTGCGGTGCTCCTCACGCCTGCGGGGACCGTCGAAGACGCTCTCGTCCAGGACGAACTCCTTCAGGAGGATGTCGTCCTCCGACACCACACCCACCGGGCGCCGGTCGGCGTCGATCACTGTGACCGCGCCCACCTTGAACCGCTGCATGGTGGCGACAAGGTCCGCGAACGACGCGTCCATCGGCACCGCGATGGCGACCTTGCCCATGACATCCTTCACCTTCGTCGTCATGACGACGCCTCCCATCTCCTCATTGCCAGCGTGCCTCGCCGCGTCCTTCCGGGTCAGCGGTGAAGGTCCTGACCACCTGGGACTTTCGGCCACCCGTCGCGTCTGCGTTCCTCCCGTGGCGAAGGACCCGGTTAACAGGGCCCTCAGTCCCTTCGCAGGCCGCCCGATCGGCGGTGCGATGGAAGCGGAAGGCCATGGCCCGGAAAGGAGCCGATCATGCACATGAAGGTGCGAGACGTCATGACCAGCGAGGTCGCCTCCGTCAACGGCAGCACGCCGTTCAGGGACGTAGCCGAGGTGCTCATCGCGCACGAGGTCAGCGCGGTGCCCGTGGTCGACGGCGAGGGCCATGTCATCGGCGTGGTATCCGAGGCCGACCTGCTGCGGAAGGAGGAGTTCCGCGAGCAGTTCTACCGCGAGGGCTACCGGCCGCCGCTGCGGGCCCGCCTGCGTGAGGCCGTGGGGCACGGGGCCTCCAGGACCCAGGAGCGGGCCCACGGTGTGACCGCCGCCGAACTCATGTCCGCCCCCGCGGTCACCACCTGGCCCTACACCAGCGTGGTCAGCGCCGCGCGCCAGATGAGCCGGCACGGGGTCAAACGCCTGCCCGTGGTGGACGACGAGGGCGTGCTCGTGGGCATCATCAGCCGCCACGACCTGCTCAAGGTCCTCGCCCGCGCGGACGCCGACATCGCGAGGGAGATACGCGAGGACATCATCGGCAACTGCCTGTGGGCCGACCTGTCGGGCGTCGAGGTGTCGGTGTCGGAAGGCGTCGTGACGCTCACCGGCGCACTGGAGCGCCGCTCCCAGGCACGCGTGCTCACGCGGATGGTCGAGCGGACCAACGGCGTGATCGGGGTCGTCGACCGCCTGGAGTGGAAGGATGACGACGCCGGCCCCTGGGAGGGCGCCTGATCGGCCCTGCGGGGTGTGATCATGTCTGCGCTCGCCGGGCTCTGGGGTGGTAGGTGAAGACCCAGCGGTCTTCGCCGACCCTCCGGCGGGTGTAGCGGTCGGGGTGCTGGTAGCGGTCGCGGTTGTGGAACTGGCAGGCCGGGCCCAGCAGATTGAGGTCGGTCAGGCCGCCGCTGCTCCAGTTGTCGGCGTGGTCGATCTGGCACCTGGTGGCTGGCAGCGGGCAGCCGTCGACCCAGCAGGTCGCGTACCGGGTGAAGATCGCCCGCCGCTGGGCAGGGGTGGCCAATCTGACCTTGCGGCCCATGTCCAGGACCTGCCCCTCGGCGTCCATCACCAGACGCACCAGGGTGGAGGTGCGGGCCAGCCGGTGCACGCCGGAGACGGGCAGCACCTGCCCGGTCGCCAGCAGCAACCCCGGCGCCGTCCCCAACGTGCCCAGCGCCCCCAGCAGCGCCCCAGGCAGCCCTCCGGCCGACGCTCCCGGTGGCGACCCCGGCTCTCCTCCCGGTGGCCTCTCCGGCTCTGGTCCCAGCACGCCCTGCGGCGTCCCCTGCTCTGGTCCCGGCTCTGGTCCCAGCACGCCCTGCGGCGTCCCCTGCTCTGGTCCCGGCTCTGGTCCCAGCACGCCCTGCGGCGTCCCCTGCTCTGGTCCCGGTGGTGGCCCCGGCTCCGTTCCGGACGTGCGGGACGTCCTCGGCGCTGCGGACGAGCACCGTGCCCTACTGCCGCACCCGCACCCGCACGCGCCCTCGCCATGCCGCTGGTGCTCGTGGCCGTCGCCCTCACGCGTGGCCTGCGCATCGCGGCAGTCCCCCACAGGCAGGTCGGCGCTGTTGACGCCGCTCTCGGCGGTGCTCTCAACGGCGGCCTCTGCGGCTACATCGGCACCGGCGCCTACTCCGGAAACGACTTCCTCGGCCGCCTCGGCGTCCTGAGTGTTCTCGGGCTCTTCGGTGTCCACCAGGCCTTCGAAGGTCTCGGGCTGGCCAGCGCTCTCGGGGCGCTCGGGGCCGGGGGTGGGGTCAGCAGGGAGGGACTCGGCGTTGACCAGCACCAGAAGCTCGGCGGCGATCTTCTCCTCCAGCAACGCCATGAACGCATCCGCCTGACGCACCCTCAATGGCCGGTCATCACCCTCCGCCTTCGGCCTGGCATACGCATCCAGCAACGCCTGCAACCGGGCGGCATGCTCACGCGGAAGGTAGAACTCCCCCTCCAAACCGCCGCCCCTGCCCCGGCGCACCCGCAGGAACCGCCGCCCGAAATCGGCCCGCTCATCACGGTCCTCACCATCGGGGTCCAGCACCGCCCGCAGATAACGGCCCGCCCTGGCCACCTCCGCCGCCCCCGCCTTGCCCGCCAGCTCCAGCAGAATCGGCTCAGCCAAGGCGGCGTGCTCATCGGACAGGCCAGAGATCGCCATGCAGATGGCCTCCACCACCCCCGCCGCCAAGTCACCCGCGGCGAACTTCTCCCGCACCCGCGGCAGCCGCGCCAACTCGATCCCCAAGGTCAGCAGCCGGCCCGCACCCGCGACGCTCATTCCTCCGGCGGTGCGCAGCCAACTGCGGGTGGAGGCATGCCCATGCCGCCCAGCCTGCCCCGCCCGATGCACCCGCCCCACCCGATCCGCCAACGCCGAGATGATCCGATCCCGCGCGAACACCAACTCCTCAGCCTCGGCCAGACAGACATCCACATCGTCCGGAACCGGCGCCAACGCCAACGCCTGCGCCGACTCACGAACAGAGCCCACCAGCACCCACGACGACCGACCCCGGCGATCACCCGCGCCAGCCCCATCCGCCCCGGCAGAACCCGCCCCCCCATCATCGGCGGCAGCAGACGCACCAGTGGCACTGTCAGCAGTGGCACTGTCGGCAGCCGCACTTGGACGCGGGGGCATTTGCCCAAGGAGGAATTTCCACCTTCGCGCGACACGAGGATCACGGGCCGGGTCGCCAGGGATATTTGTTTGGCTTATTCCCCAGATTCGCCCATCGCCGGTTCGCGCGCCTTCCGATGACCAGAGAGGCGAGCAGGCAGTGAGTCGCTCCCACCAGGTCTCATCGGGCATGTTCGAACGACCGGAGCGGTCAGGGTCGATAATTGGCGACGCCATGACACCCCCTCCAGCTCATTCGAATACTTGTATGAATTCTTTCACGCGGTTCTCGCCCACTTCAAGTGCGAAGCCGAATTAGATGGGGTCACAGGCGGCCGGATAATTCCGGCCAATATCAGCCAAAAACGATTCTTATCGGCTCGCTCCACGTTTCCGCTGCCCGGCTGCCCGAGGCCGGGCGGTTCCGCCGGCAGGTGGCCGCCCCTCCCGCCGGAACCCCCGCAGCCCGCCAGAAACGCCGCAGACCACCGGAGCGCCCTCGGCCCGGCCGATCGTGACGACGATTTTCGCGACGGCGGCTGGCGCCGGGATCACGGTGCCCACCTGCGGCGATGCCGAGGCAGCGGTGCCATCGCACCCACCGCGGCAGCGGCGATTTTCCGGAGAGGTGGTTTTCGTTCTCCCATCGGCGGTAGCCCAGAAAGGGACCGACCAAGCGAGAGACAAGGAGAAGCACGTGATCACTCACGAGCAGATCCCCATGATGCTCGACAACCCGGTCCACGACCTCAACGGCGACAAGATCGGCGAGGTCGCGCAGGTCTTCCTGGACGACGCGACGGGACGGCCGAAGTGGGTCTGCGTCAAGACGGGACTCCTCCACACCAAGGAGACCTTCATCCCGCTGCACGACGCGAACCTGACGGCCGGTCATGTCGAGGTCCCGTACGCCAAGGAGCACGTCAAGAACGCTCCCGACGTGAAGCTGGACGCCGACGGGCACCTGTCCGCGGAGCAGGAGCGTGAGCTCTACCGTCACTACGACATGAGCTGGGACGCCGCCTGGGAACGCGCGAACCGGTCCGACAACATCACCGGCTGGGCCGACAGCGGCGGGCGGCGCGAGCGCGAACGCCTGGGGGCCGGCCCCGAGGACCCTGCGGACTACAGAGACCCTGCGGACTACAGAGACCCCGCGGACTACAGGGACTACGCCGTGACCCGCGGCGGGGAGCGGTACGGCACCGACGATCCCGCGCTCGGCTCCAGGGACCGGCTGGACGCCGAGATTCCCGGTACGCATCCGGGTGAGCCTCTGGCGCCGCGCGACCCCGCGACCCGGTCCGGTGAGCTGTTCGGCGGCGGTGATCCCTCGATCACGTCGAGCGAGCGGTACGGCACCGAGGATCCGGCGGCCCGGTCGCAGGAGCGGTTCGGCACCGGCGACCCGTTGACGCGGTCCGGTGACCGCTTCGTCACCGACCCGGACGCCCGTGACCGGGACATCCGCCGCCGGGACGTCCCCGGCGAGGACGAGCCGCGCCTGTAGACCGCGCTTCGTCCGTTACCAGCCCCGTTGCCCCGGTGCGCCTCCGCCGCCGGGGCAACGGCGTGCCCGGCCGCTATCAGTCGTCGTCGACGATCTCGCCGTGCACCACGCGGCCACGGCTCGCCCCGGCGGGCCCACCGAAGCCCTCCGCCCCGTCGAAGCCCGCCCCGCCGAATCCCGCGGTCCGGTCGAAGAGCGGCGCGTACGGCGAGCGGGCGGCGAGTGAGCGCACCCGGCGGCCGAGGAACCACGACAGCCAGCGGCGGGCGATCGGCCGGGTCAACGGCAGGATCATGAAGAAACCGAACACGTCGCTCAGGAAGCCGGGGGTCATCAGGAGGGCGCCGCCGGCGACGATCAACGCGCCGTCGGCGAGTTCCCTGTCCGGCATGCGACCCGATTCGATGGTCGTGCGCAGCGCCGCCCAGGCCCGCCGTCCCTCCCGGCGCACCAGCCAGGCGCCGAGGATGCTGTCGGCGATGAGCAGAGCGACCGTCTCCCACCCGCCGATCACGGACCCCACCCGGATCAGAAACCAGATCTCCAGGACGGGAACCAGGAGGAACCCGAGGAACAGCCCGATCCGCACCATGTCTTGCCCCACTCACCCCGGCACTCGTACGTCTGCGTCAACGTCCCCGCGGCCGCTGGGGTTCCTGTGGATCGCGCCTATCGCCGCGGGCGAAACCGGTCGGCGAACCCCGTGACCCCCCAGACGGCCACGCGCCAGAAGGCCTCGATGATGATCCTCCGGCTCATCTTGCTGCTGCCCACGGTGCGCTCGACGAACGTGATCGGCATCTCCCTGACCCGCAGGCCCTGCCGAACGGTGCGGAGCGTGAGGTCCACCTGGAAGCAGTAGCCCTGCGACTCGACGTCGTCCAGCCCGATCTTCTCCAGCGTGGCCGCCCGGTAGGCGCGGAAGCCGGCGGTGGCGTCGCGGACCGGGATGCCGAGCACCAGCCGGACGTAGGTGTTGGCGCCCCGGGACAGCAGCTCACGCGAGAACGGCCAGTTGACGGTCTTGCCGCCGGGCACCCACCGGGACCCGATGGCGAGGTCGGCGCCGTCGGTCACCGCGTCGAGCAGCTTGTGCAGTTCCTCGGGCTGGTGGGACCCGTCGGCGTCCATCTCCACCAGCACGTCGTAGCCCTCGGCCAGGCCCCACCGGAAGCCTGCGATGTAGGCGGCGCCCAGCCCCTGCTTGCTCGTCCGGTGCAGGACGTGGACGTGGTCGTCGGCCTCGGCCAGTTCGTCGGCGATCCGGCCGGTGCCGTCGGGGCTGTTGTCGTCGGCCACGAGCAGGTGAACGTCGGGCAGCGCCTCACGCAGCCGCCGCGTGATCATCGGGAGGTTCTCCCGCTCGTTGTACGTGGGGACGATCACGAGCACCCGCCCTGGGGTCCGCTCCATCAGCTTTTCCTCCGCCCAGAGATGGCCGCCACCGTCGCTCCGGCTCCCATGAGTATCAAAACCCACTCCGGCAGCGCACCTACCCCTGCCGCCACCGTGTTCTTCGTCCTGACGGGGACGTCCAGGACGTTCATCCCCGCCACCAGCTCGCCCGTACGCCAGCCGACCCGGCCGTCCGGGCCGACGTACGCGGAGATGCCGGTGGTCGCCGCGGTGACCACCGCGCGGTTGAACTCCACCGCGCGCAGCTGCGACATCGCGAGCTGCTGCGGCGGCAGGTTGGTGAGCGCGTAGCTGGCGTTGTTGGTCTGCACGACCAGCGGGGTGCCGCCCGCCAGCACGGTTTCACGCACCGTGCTGTCGAACGCCACCTCGTAGCACTCGACGGTCCCGATGGTCACCGGGCCCATCCGCAGCGCCCCCGGCCTGTTTCCCGGAACCGACTGGCGGCCGACCAGGTTGGCCCGCGACGACAGCGCGAGGAACAGGTCCTTCATGGGGGTGTACTCGCCGAATGGCACGAGCCGCTGCTTGTCGTAGTACGCGCCGGGGCCGGTGACGGGGTCCCAGACCACGCCGCGGGTGGCCCGCTCCTCGGTGCCGATCTTGACCACCGCGCCGACGAGGACCGGCACGCCGATGTCCCTCACAGCGGAGTCGATCACCTGCCGGGCGAACTCGCTGCTGTAGGGGTCGATGTCGGTCGAGTTCTCCGGCCACACCACGATGTCGGGCCGCGGGAGCTTCCCGGCGCGTACGGCCTCGGCCATCCGGTGCGTCTCGTCGGCGTGGTTGCGCAGCACGACGGCGGGCTCGTCGCCGAGGAAGTACATCCCCCGCCCAGGGACGTTGCCCTGGATGACACCGATCCGCACTGTCCTGCCCTCGTCGCCGGGCCGGGGCACGACCAGCCCCAGCACCGGTACGGCTATCGCGGCGAGGAGCGTTCCGGCAACCACCCGGTCGGCCCGCCACGTCGGCGGACGCCGTGTGACCAGCGCGGCGAGCAGCATCCCCGTGAGGGCGACCGTGAAACTTACAAGTGGGGCGCCGCCCAGCGCGGCGAAGCCGGTGTACGGCGACTCGCCCTGGCTGAAGGCCAGCCGCGCCCAGGGAAAGCCCCCGACGGGGAACAGTCCCCGGGCCCACTCCTGTGCCACCCACAGGCAGGCCACCCAGAGCGGCCACAGGCGCAGCCGCATGACGAGGGCGGCGAGACAGGCCAGCGCCGCCCAGAACAGGCTCTCGATGCCCGTCAGGGCCAGCCAGGCGTCGTCCCCGATGGGGCGGACCCAGGCCAGCGTCGGCAGGAGGAACGCCAGCCCCCCGGCGTATCCGATCCAGGCGGCCCGGCGCGGCCTGGTGCCGCGGACGGCGAGGGCGAGCAGCGCCAGGCCCACGGGCGCGCAGAACCACCACCCGAGGGGCGGGAAGGCGAGGTAGAGCACCAGGCCGCCCGCGACGGACGCGGCGAGGCGGATCAGCGCGCCCGGCACTCGCGCCCGGGGCGCCGCGGCGGCGGCCGGCTCCGCGTCCTGTGCCGTCTTCAGTGCCACGGGACAGTTTCTCCTCGCGTGTCGATGGGCCCGCGTCCTGGTGCGGAAAATCACCCCAGGTCAGGGTCGCAGACGGCGGCGGGAGCCGCCAAACCGGCCCTCGGCAACTCTACGAGGAAGTGAAGGGGGCCCGGGCGGCCCTTCGGACCGGTTCCGTCCCGTCGGCGGCGGGCGCGGAGCTCCGTTGTCTACTGGGTGCCCGGGCCCCTCCTGGGTCCAACCCCCCGGCCGGCTGGGGTGCCCCGCCTCGGCGGAACGCCGCCCTGCGCCTGGTGTGCTGACGGGATCACGCTCCGTCATCGACGCAGAGGCCAGCGGCGCCATAGAACGGCCAACCGGTCAGTCCCGTGCTGGACTTTGCAGCAAACTACCGACCTCAGCGCAGATGTCAACCGCGTCCCGATCAGCGGAAACACCACGTTTCCGCAGGTGGGAGCGGTGTCGGTTCAGCGCCGTTCCAGGCCGGTCAGAGCCTCCGGCAGATCGCCGGTGTGGACGACCCCGAGGCGGCTCGTGGCCCGGGTGAGGGCCACGTAGAGGTCGCTCGGGCCGCGCGGCGACTCGCGCAGGATCCGGCCGGGCTCGACCACGATCACCGAGTCGAACTCCAGCCCCTTGGCCTCGGTCACCGACAGCACCGCCACGGGCGCGTCCAGCGCGGCCGGGCCGGGCCCGGTGGCGGCATCGGGCACGACGGCCCGGACCATCCGCCCGGTCTCCCCGACCATCCCCGCAGGGGCGATGACCACGAGGCGGCCCCCCTCGACGACCTCGGCCGCGACCGCGGGACCCGCCTCCACCAGGGACGCGACCCGCAGGGCCCACGGCCGCTCGCCGGTCTCCCGCACCGACTCCGGCGCCTTCAGGTCGGGGCCGACCAGTTCGAGCACGCGGGCGGCGACCTCCATCAGCTCGGCGGGGGTGCGGTAGTTGACGCTGAGCCGCTCCTCGCGCCAGCGGCCCGCGACGTACGGGTCGAGGACCCGCGCCCAGCTCGCCGCGCCGGCGGCCGACCCGGTCTGGGCGATGTCGCCGACGATCGTCATGGAGCGGCTCGGGACGCGGCGCATGATCACCCGCCAGGCCATCTCCGACAGCTCCTGGGCCTCGTCCACGATCACGTGACCGAAGGCCCACGTGCGGTCTCTGGCGGCCCGCTCGGCCGTGGTGAGATATGTCTCCTCGGCCTGCTGCCGTTCGGCGAAGCGCTCGGCGTCCATGATGTCGGCCAGGCCGGTCAGTTCCAGCACCTCGCGGGCGTAGGCGATGCGCTCCTCACGCTCCTGCTCGGCCCGGCGGGCCGCCCGCAGCACACCCTCGTCGATGTCCCCCAGCAGCTCGGCGGCCTCGTCGAGCAGCGGCACGTCGGCCACGCTCCACCAGTTCTCGCCCGGCTTCTCCCCCGCTTTGGGCGGCTCGCGCAGCAGCAGGTCGCACTCCCGCGCGCCCAGCCCGGCCGCCGCCATCCGCTCGCGTTCGGTGAACAGCCCGATCAGCAGCTGCTGCGGGGTCAGGTACGGCCACAGCCGGTTGAGCGCCACCCGCACCGGCTCCTCGGTGCGCAGGTCCTCGCGCAGGTCGGCGAAGTCGGCGTCGTCGAGCGCGCCGCGCCCCAGGTGCCTGGCCGCCTGCCGAGTGAGCGCGGTCAGCAGGTGCCGTACGAACACGGCCCTGGCCTGGTTGTGCGGCCGGCGCGAGCGGTGGGCCTTCGACCTGGCCGACTCCAGCGTCTGCCGGTCGAGCTTCAGCGTGAACTTGTCGAGCCGGATCTCCACGGGCGTGCGCGGCATCCGCTGGCGCTCCCGTACGGCCCGCGCGATCACGTCGGCCATCCCGATCCGGCCCTTGACCGCGGCGGCCTCGGGCGGATCCTCCCGGGTCGCGGTCAGACCGGGGTACAGCTCGCCCACGGTGGACAGCAGCACGTCGGTCTCGCCGAGGGACGGCAGCACCTGCTCGATGTAGCGCATGAACGTCGGGTTGGGCCCGAGGATCAGCACGCCCCGGCGTTCCAGCCGCTCGCGGTAGGTGTACAGGAGGTAGGCGGCGCGGTGCAGGGCCACCACGGTCTTGCCGGTGCCCGGCCCGCCCTGGACGACGAGCACGCCGTTCAGGTCGCTTCTGATGATCTTGTCCTGCTCGGCCTGGATGGTCGCCACGATGTCGCGCATGCGGCCGGTGCGCTTCTCGCCGAGCGCGGCCAGCAGGGCAGCCTCGCCGTTGAGCGAGGCCCGGTCGGCGTCGGTGAGGCCGTCGAGGTCGAGCAGGTCGTCGTCGATCGCGGTGACCCTGCGGCCCCGCGTGTGCAGGTGCCGCCGCCGGGTGACGCCCATCGGGGCGGCCGGGGTGGCCCGGTAGAACGGCTGCGCCACCGGGGCCCGCCAGTCGATCAGCAGCCGGTGCTGGTCGTCGTCCGACAGGCCGATGCGGCCGATGTACAGCCGGCTCGCGTCGGCGTGATCCAGCCGGCCGAAGCACAGGCCGTTCTCCACCGCCCACAGGCGGGCCAGCCGCTGGGTGTACATGACGGCGAAGCTGTCGCGCTCCGAGCGGTTCTGGTGGGTGCCGAAGGCCCCCTGGGCCAGCACGGCGTCGAGCTGCCCGCGCGTGCGCTCCCGCAGCACGTCGAGGCGCTCGTACAGCGCGGCGACGTACTTCTGCTCCCGGGCCAGCTCGCCCGTCGAAGACTGTGGCATAGGCCGCCAGATTCTACGTGCCGTCCCGCTCTTTGCCCGCATCGGGCACGAGGGGGTCACAGGTGGATCTCGGCGTCCAGCGCGCTCTTGACGGCGTCCGGGCCCGTTCGTACGGTCGCGTCCATAGTTAGGAAACTTTCCTAACGCATGGCGGTAGGAGAACGCATGACCCGGCCCATCGCGGGGACGCCGAGCCTGCTGCGCGCGATCAACGACCGCGCCGCGCTGATGGTGCTGCTGGAACGCGGTCCGCTGACCCGGCCCGAGCTGGGGGCGCTGACCGGCCTGTCCAAACCGACCGCCTCCCAGCTGCTGGCCCGGCTCCAGGAGGCCGGCCTGGTCGTCCTGGACGGCATCCGCGAGGGCCTGCCGGGCCGTACGGCGGAGCTCTACCGGATCAACCCCCGCGCGGCGCACGTGGCGGCGCTGGACGTCACCCCGGCGCGCATCGCGGTCGCGGTCGCGGACGTCACCGGCGCGGTCGTCGCCGAGCACCGCCTGGCCACGCCCGGGCGCACCGGCGGCGACGTGGTGGAGCGGGTCAGAGCCGCGCTCACGGGGGCGTGCGGCCCGGCCGGCCTCGACCCGACGGAGCTGAGCCGGGTGGTCGTCGGCATCGGCGGCGCCGTCGACCCCTCGACCGGCAGGCTCGGCTACGCCGCCCACATCCCCGGCTGGCACATCCCCGACCTGATCGGGACCCTCCGCGACGGGATCGGCGTGCCGATCGACGTGGAGAACGACGTCAACCTCGTCGCGCAGGCCGAACGGTCCCGGGGCAGCGCCCGCGGCCACCAGGACTACGTGCTGCTGTGGGCCGACGAGGGCATCGGAGCGGCCCTCGTCATCGGCGGCCGCCTGCACCGCGGGGCGACGGGCGGCGCGGGCGAGGTCGGCTACATGCCCGTGGTCGGCGCCCCCACCGCGCGGGACGTCGGCAGGCGGGCCAACCACGGGTTCCAGGCGCTGTCGGGCGGCCCGGCCGTGCTCGCCCTCCTGCGCGCGCACGGCGTGCGCGGCTCCACCCCGGCGCGCGCCGTACGCAACGCGGTCGCCGCCGCCGCGCGCGGCGGCCCGGCCGGCGAGAGCGCGCGCGAGGCCCTGCGCGACCTCGCCGGCCGTCTCGCGCTGGGGCTGGCCGCGATCACCGCCGTGGTCGACCCCGAGATCGTCGTGCTGTCCGGCGGCGTGCTGCTGGCGGGCGGCGAGGTCCTGCGGGAGACGGTCGAGCGCGAACTGCACGCGCTGACCATCCCCCGGCCCCGCGTGCTGCTGTCCACCCTGGAGGGCAACCCCGTCCTCGCCGGGGCCCTCGACCTCGCGCTCGGCGCCGTACGCGAGGAGCTGTTCGGCGCGGTGAACACATCCCCTTCTATGCGCTAGGGAGGCACCCCCCATGAAACGCCTTCTCCTCGTCTCCGCTGTGACCGGGCTGGCCGCGCTCACCGCCTGTACGGCCGGCACCGAGAGCGGGCCGCCCAAGGTGGCCCAGAGCGGGGCGAGCCACGACCCGGTCACCATCGAGTTCTGGCACGGCTTCAGCGCCGACAACGAGCTCAAGGCCTTCGACGAGACCCTCGCCGGCTTCCGGAAGAAGTTCCCCTGGATCACGGTCAAGCCGACCAAGGCCGTCCAGGACTCCCAGATCCTCCAGTCCGTGCGCGGCGGCAACCCGCCCGACGTGGCCCTGTCGTTCACCACCGACAGCGTCGCCGAGTTCTGCAAGGCCGGGATCTTCCAGGATCTCAACCCGTACCTGAAGGCGAGCGGCATCGACCCGGCGGCGCTGTTCCCGAAGGTGATCGCCGAATACACGCGGTATCAGGGCAGGCGCTGCGTGATGCCCATGCTCGCCGACGCGTACGGCCTCTACTACAACAAGGCGCTCATGAAGGGCCACGAGCCCCCGAAGACGATGAGCGAGCTGGCCGACCTCGCCAAGAAGCTGACGGTCAAGGACGACAAGGGCGACATCAAGGTCGCCGGGTTCGTCCCGACCAGCCAGATGTACGAGAACGCGCCGATCCACACCGGTGTGATGGTCGGCGCGAAGTGGACCAACCCCGACGGCACCTCGGCCATCGGCTCCGACCCCCAGTGGAAGAAGCTGATGACCTGGCAGAAGGACCTCACCGACTGGTACGGCTACGACAGGCTCGAGAAGTTCCGCAAGAGCTTCGGCGACGAGTGGTCGGCCGAGAACCCGTTCACCACGGGCAAGGTCGCCATGGCCGTCGACGGCGAGTGGCGCACGGCCATGCTCGCCGCCGACGCCCCGGACCTCGGCTACGGCACCGCGCCGCTGCCGGTGGCCGACGACCAGCCCCAGCGGTACGGCGCGGGCTTCATCACCGGCACCGTCATCGGCATCCCGCGCGGCGCCGGGCACCCGGAGGCCGCCTGGGAGCTGGTGAGATACCTCACCACCGACACCGGCACACTCGTCACGCTGTCGAACGCGATCAGGAACGTGCCGAGCACGCTGCCCGCGCTCCAGTCGCCCGATCTCAAGAAGGACCCGAACTTCCAGACCTTCCTCGACGTCTTCGCCAACCCGAACAGCACCACGCTGCCGGCCCACGTCAACTCCGTCTTCAACCAGCAGACGCTGCAGGAGGCGCAGATCAAGTGGGAGTCGGGCCGCGCCTCCGACCTGGACGCGCTGCTCGCCGAGGTCGACAAGAAGATCGACGAGAAGCTCAAGCTGACGGCGGGCGGCTGAGCCGATGCGTGGGAACCTGCGCGCCCTGCTCTACCTGTCCCCCTGGCTCGCCGGGTTCGCGATCTTCTTCGTCTACCCGCTGCTGTCCACGGTCTACTTCTCCTTCCAGCGGTACGACCTGTTCACGCTGGAACCGGTCGGGCTGCTCAACTGGGAGTACTTCCTCAAGGACCAGGCGGCCTGGACGGCGATCCGCAACACCCTGTGGCTCGTCGTGGTGATGGTCCCGCTGCGGGTGCTGTTCGGCCTCGGCGTGGCCCAGCTGGTGACCCGGCTGAAGGCCGGCGTGGGGGTCTACCGCACGATCTTCTATCTGCCCGCCCTGGTGCCGCTGGTGGCCGGGACGCTCGGGTTCGTGTTCCTGCTCAACCCCGGCACCGGGCCGGTGCAGGCGATCCTGTCGGCCGTCGGGCTGCCCGCGCCGGACTGGTTCGGCGACCCTGCGTGGTCGAAGTGGGGGCTGACCCTGCTCGGCCTGTGGTCGGTCGGCGACCTGATGGTCATCTTCATGGCCGCCCTGCTCGACGTGCCCAAACAGCTCTACGAGGCCGCCGCCATCGACGGCGCGAACGGCTGGCGGCAGTTCACGTCGATCACGCTGCCGGTGATCCGGCCGGTGCTGATGTTCGCGCTCGTCACCGGGGTGATCCAGACGCTGCAGTACTTCACCCAGGCCGAGGTGGCCGCGCGGGTGGCGTCCGGGGCGACCGACTCGGCCGGGTCGGTCTTCACCCCCGGCTACCCCGACCAGTCCACGCTGACGTTCCCGCAGTGGCTGTTCCAGCAGGGCTTCCGCGACTACGCGATGGGCTACGCCTGCGTGCTCGCGCTGGTGCTGTTCGCGGTGGCGATGGCGTTCACGCTCATCCTGCTGCGGCAGTTCCGCTTCACGGAGGAGGAGTCGTGACCCGGACCGCGCTGCTGTGGGTCGCCCGGCACGCGCTGGCCATCGCGCTCGCGCTGATGTTCCTCGGCCCGCTGGTGTTCATCGCGCTCACGGCCCTCATGAGCGACCGGCAGGCGCTCACCTCCGACCTGTGGCCGCACACCTGGAACTGGGGCAACTTCGCTGAGATCTTCGCGAAGGCGCCGCTGCTGACCTGGATCCGCAACACGCTGCTCTACTCGCTGCTCGCCACCGCGTTCATGCTGGTGTCGTCGATCCCCGTGGCGTACGCGCTGGCGCGGTTCCGCTTCCGCGGGCGGCGGCTGGCGTTCCTGCTGGTGATCACCACGATGATGCTGCCGCCGCAGGTCGTGGCGGTGCCGATCTACCTGATCTGGGCCCGCTTCCACCTGACCGGCACGCTGTGGCCGCTGATCCTGCCGATGCTGCTCGGCGACGCGTTCTCGATCTTCCTGCTGCGCCAGTTCCTCGTCACGATCCCGCGCGACTACTCCGACGCGGCGAAGGTCGACGGCTGCGGCGAGTTCCGGACGCTCGTGCGGGTGATCCTGCCGATGGCCCGCCCGGCCATCGCCGCCGTGGCGCTCTTCCAGTTCTTCTACTGCTGGAACGACTACTACGGGCCCCTGCTGTACGCGGGGACCGACCTGGACAACTGGACGCTGTCGCTGGGGCTGGCGGCGTTCCGGTCGGTGCACCGCGTGCAGTGGAACCTCACGATGGCCGCCACGCTGCTGGCCATGGCCCCGGTGATCGTCGTGTTCTTCTTCGCCCAGAAGGTCTTCATCGAGGGCGTCAAGCTGACGGGAGTCAAATGAAACTGGCCGTTGTCGGGGGCGGTTCCACGTACACGCCGGAGCTGATCGACGGTTTCGCCCGCCTGCGCGGCGAACTGCCGCTGTCGGAGATCGCGCTCATCGACCCCGACGAGCGCCGGCTCGCGACGGTCGCCGGGATGGCCCGGCGGATGCTCGCCCGCGCCGGGCACCCCGCCGCGCTGACCACAGCCACCCGCGTGGAGGACGGCGTCGCCGGGGCCGGGGCGGTGCTGCTGCAGTTGCGCGTCGGCGGCCAGACCGCCAGGAACGTCGACGAGACCCTGCCGCTGGAGTGCGGCTGCGTCGGGCAGGAGACCACCGGGGCCGGGGGCCTCGCCAAGGCCCTGCGGACCGTGCCGGTGGTGCTCGACATCGCCGAGAAGGTGCGCGCCCTCGCGCCCGGCGCGTGGATCGTCGATTTCACCAACCCCGTCGGCGTCGTCACCCGGGCGCTGCTCGACGCCGGCCACCGGGCGATCGGGCTGTGCAACGTGGCCATCGGGTTCCAGCGCCGCTTCGCCGCCCTTCTCGGCGTGGCCCCCGGGCGGATCACACTCGGCCACGTCGGGCTCAACCACCTCACCTGGGAACGGTCCGTCCTGCTCGACGGCGTCGACGTCCTGCCCCGCCTGCTGGACGACCACGGAGAGGAGATCGCCGAGTCCGTCGGCCTGCCGGTGGAGCTGGTCCGCCACCTGCGCGCCGTGCCGTCGTACTACCTGCGGTACTTCTACGAGCACGACCGCGTGGTGGCCGAGCAGCGGACCTCGCCGTCGCGCGCGGCCGAGGTGGCCGCGATGGAGGCGGAACTGCTGGAGATGTACGCGGACCCGGCGGTGGACACCAAGCCCGGCCTGCTGGACAGGCGCGGCGGCGCGTTCTACTCCGAGGCCGCCGTGGCCCTGGTCGCCTCGCTCGCCGGCGACCGCGGGGACGTCCAGGTCGTCAACACCCGCAACAACGGCACGCTGCCGTTCCTCGACGACGACGCGGTGATCGAGGTCACGGCCGCCGTCACGGCCGCGGGCGCCGTCCCGCTGCCCGCCGATCCCGTGGAGCCGCTCCACCGGGGCCTGATCGCCCACGTGTCGGCGTACGAGTCGCTCGCCCTGGAGGCGGCGCTGCACGGCGGCACGGACCGCGTCAGGGACGCCCTGCTGGCCCATCCGCTGGTCGGCCAGGCGTCCCTCGCGGACGGCCTCGCCGCGCGCCTGGTGGAGGCCAACCGCGCCTTCCTGCCTTGGGCGGTGTCGAGGTGACCCTGCCGCGCACCGTGCTGGCGGTGGACGGCGGCAACAGCAAGACCGACGTCGCCCTCGTCCGCGAGGACGGCACGGTGCTGGCCGCCGCGCGCGGGCCCGCGTTCCTGCCGCAGAGCGCCGGGACCGGGGCCGCCGTCGAAGTGATCGGCCGGACCGTACGGCGCGCCCTCGCCGGCGAGACCGCCGCGCCACCGTACGCCGACCACGTCGCGGCGTACGTCGCGGGGGCGGACCTGCCGGTCGAGGAGGAGCGGCTGCGGGCCGAGCTGCTGGCCCGCGGGTACGCCGCGAGCGTGGTCGTCGGCAACGACACCTTCGCCCTGCTGCGGGCCGGGTCGTCCACCGGATGGGGCGTGGCCGTCGTCTGCGGCGCCGGCATCAACGCCGTGGGGGTCTCCCCCACGGGGCGGGTCGCCCGGTTCCCCGCGCTCGGCCGCCTCAGCGGCGACTGGGGCGGCGGCCACCATCTGGGCGAGGAGGCCCTCTGGCACGCCGTACGCGCCGAGGACGGCCGCGGCCCCGCGACCGCGCTGACCGAGGCCGTGCGTGCCTGTTTCGGCACCGCCACGGTCGAGGAGGCCGTCGTCGGGCTGCACTTCGGGGACCTGCCGGGCGACCGGCTGCACGCGCTCGTGCCGTCCCTGCTGGCCGCCGCCGCGGACGGCGACGCGGTCGCCGGGTCGCTGGTGGAACGACAGGCCGAGGAGATCGCGCTGCTCGGCGTCGTCGCCATGCGGCGGCTCGGCCTGCTCGCCGCGCCCTGCGAGGTCGTGCTCGGCGGCGGCGTGCTGACCGCCCGCCACTCCCTCCTGACGTCGCTGGTCGAGCGGCACTACGCCGAGCGAGCGCCGCTCGCCCGGCTCGTCGTGGCCGGCGTGCCGCCGATCGTGGGCGCCGCGCTGCTCGGCCTCGACCGCCTCGGCGCGCCCCCCGAGGCGTACGCCCGGCTGCGGGCGCACTTCGCCCAGGAGGGGGGCGGCGCTCAGCCGGTCACGTCGCCGTCCAGCTCCTTCTCGATCACCGGGGACCGGTAGTCGTACGGCGTGCTGAGGACGACGGTCGTGCGCGTGCTCACGTTGGCCGACGCGCGGATCTGCTGGAGGAGCTCCTCCAGGGCGAGCGGAGAGGCGACGCGGACCTTGAGGATGTAACTTTCATCGCCCGCGACGCTGTGGCACGCCTCGATGGCGGTCAGATGGCTCAGCCGTTCCGGCGCGTCGTCCGGCGCGGAGGGGTCGATCGGCTTGATCGAGACGAACGCGGTCAGCGGAAGGCCGATCTCGTCGTAGTCCACGAGAGCGGCGTATCCGCGGATGACACCACGCTTCTCCAGCCTGCGTACCCGCTGGTGAACCGCGGAGACCGACAGTCCGGTCTCCTTGGCCAGATCGGTGAAGCTCATCCGGCCGTCAGTCGCCAGCAGGGTGACGATTCGGCGATCGATCTCCTCCACCCGAGCAACGGTAGCGGCGGCGGGACCTTCCCGGGGAATCGCCACCGGACGGCCGCCCCGCGCACGGCCCCGCCCCGTCCGCGGCGGCCGATTCCGTGAACGCGCGGAAACGCCGTTTCCCGAGAGCACGCGACGCGGCAGGCCCGCGCACCCTGATGACAACGCCGGTGCCGTGACCTACGCTGAAAAAGCTCCTCTCCGGTACCCCTCCGGCGTCCGCCCGATACCCAGGAGGAAACGGTCGTGAATGACGGTCGAATAGGAATCCCCGATTTGCGGGACGTGTCGCTCGCGGAATTGACCGCGGACGCGGACGGCGCCGTGAACCGCCTGGTGACGCATGTGCTCGGGGAGACGGAAACGACCGGGACGGCGGTGTTCAATTCGGCCATCTGACGGCGCCGCGCCGCCTTTGGTCACCGAATACGTCCTCAAGATTCACAACCGGTGCGACCTGGCCTGCGATCACTGCTACGTCTATGAGCACGCGGACCAGAGCTGGCGCCGCAAGCCGCGGGCGATCGGCGGGGCGACGGTACGGTGGGCGGCCCGGCGGATCGCCGAGCACGCGGCCGCGCACGGTCTCGGCGAGATACGCGTGGTGTTGCACGGCGGCGAGCCCCTGCTGCTCGGGGCTGCGGGGCTGCGCGAGGTCCTGGCCGTGCTCCGCTCCCGCGTCGATCCCGTGTGCCGGCTGGATCTACGCCTGCACACCAACGGCGTGCTGCTCGACGAGACGCTGTGCGCGCTCTTCGACGAGTACGCGGTGCGCGTGGGGGTGTCCCTCGACGGCGACCGCGCGGCCAACGACCGGCATCGCCGGTTCGCCGACGGGCGGAGCAGTCATCCCCACGTCCGCCATGCCCTCGAGCTGCTGAGGCGGCCGGAGTACCGGCACCTCTACGCCGGGCTGTTGTGCACGGTCGATCCGGCCAACGACCCGATCGCGGTCTACGAGGCGCTGCTCGCCGAGTCGCCGCCCAGCCTCGACCTGCTCCTCCCCCACGCGACCTGGGACCACCCGCCGCCCCGGCCCGGCGGGGGCACGCCGTACGCGGACTGGCTGGGCCGCGTCCACGCCCGGTGGACCTCCGACGGCCGTCCGGTCGCCATCCGCCTGTTCGACTCGATGCTGTCCGCCGCGTCCGGAGGGCCCAGCCTGGGCGAGTCCGTGGGCCTCGACCCGGTGAACCTGCTGGTCATCGAGACCGACGGCGGCTGGGAGCAGGCCGACTCGCTGAAGACCGCCTTCGACGGAGCCCCTGAAACCGGGCTGAACGTCCGCACGCACGCGGTCGACGCGGTGGCGGCCCTTCCCGGCCCGGCGGCCCGCCGCGGCGGCCTGGCCGCGCTGTGCGAGACATGCCGATCCTGCGAGGTGGTCCGCGTGTGCGGCGGCGGCCTGTACGCGCACCGTTACCGCACGGGGAGCGGCTTCTCCAATCCCTCCGTCTACTGCCCGGACCTCAAGGCGCTCGCCGGTCTCGTCGTCCCGGCCGCGAAAGCCGCCCCCGCCCCGGACGCCGGCTCCACGGGGACAGCCGCTCACACGCTGTCCCCGGCCGCCTTCGACTCGCTCGCGCGGGGCCCGGGCGATCCCGCGGCGGTGGCGGCGCTCGCGCAGGCCGGGCTGTCGCTGACCCGGGCGCTGGTCGCCCGCGTCGCCTCCGGCCTGCCGGACGGAGCAGGCGAACTGGAGCAGGCGGCCTGGGAAGGGCTGGCCCTGCTCTCCCGGGTGGACCTCGAACGGCCGGCGGCCGTGGCGGAGGTCCTCGCCCATCCCTGTACGGCCGTGTGGGCGTCACGCTGCCTGCGTCCGCCGCGCGCGGCCCGCGCCACGCTGGACCTCGCCCACCTGGCGGGGATCGCCGCCTCGGCCGCGCTGCACGCCGGAATGGAGGCCGAGCTGCCGCTCCCCGTCCGCGACGGCTCCCTGCACCTGCCGGCTCTGGGCGTGCTCCGGCTGGGGCGGCAGGCGGGCCGTACGATCCGCGTCTCGGTCTCCTCGCGGGGGCTGTATGCGGCCGGACGGCGGGTCACCGGGCAGGACCCGCGCTGGCTGCCCGTACGGTCGGCCAGGTTCGGTGATCGCACCGTTCTCGTGGACGACCTCGACGCCTTCCGCGGCCGGTCCGGATGGCGTCCGGCGGGCCGTCTCACAGGCAGCCGCTGGGAGGGCTGGAGGACCTGCCTGGACGGCGCGGGCAAGCGCCTGGAACAGGACGCTCCCGCCTACGCCCGCGCGCTCAGGGCGGGACTGCGGGCCGTGGTGCCGCTGCGCCCCGGGCCGCCCCGCGGGCACCGCGCGGGCGGCCTCCGGCATCCGCTGGGCGCGGTCGGGCTGCCGCCGCCGGGCTCCGGCGATCTCGAGGTCGCCCTGCTCCGCGAGTTCCAGATCGCCAAGCTGGACGCGCTGACGACCCTGCACGGCCTCGTCGAGGTCACCCCGCAGGCCCCCGGCCGAATCCTCCGGGAGGCCTACGCGCGGCTGGCGCAGGCGGAGCTGTGGCGGGTCACGCCCGGCGCGGACGCCCGAGACAGGTTCGGCAGGCTCAGCGCGCGGATCCACGAGGCGATCGACGTCCTGACCGCCTCCGGATCCCTGACACCGCACGGCGTCCGGTTCGTCGCGGGCATGCGGGCGACCGTCGGCTCGTGGGCCGGGGACTGACCTCGCGAACCCCGGAAGTTCTCCGCGAGAAATGGTTACCATCAAAGCGATATAAGAAAGCGGGGTGTGCGGGTTGGGCGATCGGGCTTTCGCCGATCTTGATCCGCGGGCGCCGCTGTTCTTTATGAGTTACGCGCACACGGAGAAGAACACACCGCCGGGCCCCAACGAGCTCGCCATGCGATTCTTCAATGATTTGTGCGTGGACCTGGCGGTATTGGTGCCCCGCATCCCGGGCGCGCCGTACGGCTTCATCGACAGGTCCATGGGCGGCGGCGAACGCTGGGAGGGCGAGCTGCTCGACGCGCTCGGAACCTGCCAGGTGTTCATCCCCCTGCTGATGGCGCCGTACATGCGGAGCAAGTGGTGCGCGATGGAGTGGCACGGCTTCTCCCGCCGGCGCGTCGTGCGGCTGGACGACTCCGCCTCGGTTCACCAGACCTGCATCCTGCCGGTCATCTGGGCGCCGGCGCCGGACGGCTTTCCCGAGATCGTCGGGTCGGTCGAGCGGTTCGCGGGAGAGAACCTGCACATCTTCGCCGAGGAGATCGCTCTGTACGAGGCCCACGGCATTTTCGGACTGCGCCGGCTCGGCAGGTCGAACGAGTACCACACCGTGGTCTGGCTCCTGGCGCAGCGCATCCAGAAGATCCTCATGCACCATCGCGTCGAGCCGCTCGCGCTCGACGTGAGGACACTCGGCACCAGCTTCGAGGAGCCGCGATGACCGACACCACCCGGAACGCCCCCTGGGAACGGCATGGCGGCTACTTCTTCCTCAGCTACGCCCACTCGCCTCCCCTGCCGGGCAGTTCCGGCGCCGATCCCGACCAATGGGTCCGGCCGTTCTTCCGCGACCTCAACACGGCCGTGCGGGCACTCGCCCGCCGCGACCTCGGCGTCTCCCCGGGCTCCTTCGACCAGGACGTCCGCGCCGGCACGGACTGGAAGGCGTGGCTCTCCCGCGCCCTCGGCTCCGCGGAGGTCTTCGTCGCGCTGTACTCCCCCGGGTACTTCGCCAGGTCCTGGCCAGGACGTGAGTGGGCCTGCTACCGGCAGCGGATGGTCGACGCCGGGGTGGCGGATCCGCTCACCCGGATCGTCCCCGTGCTGTGGGCGCCGCTGCCCGACGGCGCGGACCGGCCGGAGCTGCTCCAGCTCGACGCCGGCTCCGTGCCCGGCTACGCGGAGCACGGCCTGCGCGCGCTACTCAAGATCGCTCCGATGCGCGGTTCCTACCACGCGGTGCTCGACCGGCTGGCCCGGCGGATCGTCGAGCTCGCCGAGGGATCGCCCGTCGGACCCTCGGAGATCGCGGACATCACGACGGCCGACAGCCCGTTTCCCTCCGCCGAGGCCCACCCGGTCTTCGAGGTGACCGTGGCCGCGCCGGCCCTCGCCGCCCTCCCGGCGGGCGCCGATCCCCACCGGTACGGGACCAGCTCGTGGCTCTGGCGGCCGTTCCTGGACGAGCAGGAGCTCTCCCTGGCCGAGTACGCGGCCGGCGTCGCCGAGCGGCTGGAGTTCGCGGCCGTGGTCAGGGACGTCCTGAGGCCCGAAGCGGAGCGGCTGCCCGGGGTGGCGCTCATCGATCCCTGGTTCGTCGCGGACGAGGACGCCGCGGGCCGGCTGGACGCCTTCGTCCGGGGTCTACCGCCCTGGGTGGTTCCTCTCCTGGTGCCCGATCCCCGTGGGGGTGAGCGTGCGGACCGGCTCGCGGAGCGGACCAGGGGGCTTCTCGAACAGGCCGGAGCGCTCCGTACGGAGTCGGCCCGCGAGGCCGTCGCCGGCGTCCGCTCCCTGAAACATTTCGCCTCGATCATGCCGCGCCTGGTGGTGGAGGCCGAGCGGCAGTACTTCCGGCACGGTCCCAAGCCCGACCCGGACGATGTCGCGTCGCCGCGGCACCGGCTGGCGGGCGGGCCCGGGCCGAGCACCCTCACTCCGCCACTGGACACCCTCGGCGAGGAGACACATGGCTGACATGGACGACAGCAGGCAGCCGCGCACCCGCGACGGCCAGATCGTCACTTTCTATTCGTACAAGGGCGGCACCGGGCGCACGATGGCGCTGGCCAACGTCGCCTGGATCCTCGCGTCCAACGGCAAGCGCGTCCTCGTCGCCGACTGGGACCTCGACTCCCCCGGCCTCTACCGGTTCTACCAGCCGTTCATCGACATCTCCGTCGCGGGCGAGCCCGGCATCGTGGACCTGATCCGCAGCTACGAGTGGGCGGCACGGCGTGCCCTGCCGGCCGAGGGGAAGCCGGCCGACGCCCGGGCCCGCCTCCGCAGGGTGATCCAGGAGCAGGCCCAGGTGCGGCCGTACGTCTTCTCCCTCGACTGGCCCTTCCCCGACGGCGGCGTCCTGGACTACCTGCCCCGCGGACGGCAGAACCTGGACTACACCCGCACGGTCAGCGCCATGGACTGGGACCTGTTCTTCGACGTGCTGCACGGCGCCGACTTCTTCGACGAGCTCCGCGCGGACATGAGGCGCGACTACGACTACGTCCTCATCGACAGCCGCACGGGGCTGAGCGACGTCGCCGACATCTGCACCATGCACCTGCCGGACGTGCTCGTCGACTGCTTCACGCTGAGCAACCAGGGCATCCTGGGAGGCGCCCAGGTCGCCAGGACCGTCCAGGAGCGCATGCTGTCCAGGGACATCCGGATCCTGCCCGTCCCCATGCGGGTGGACCAGGCGGAGATGGACAAGATGGAGGTCGGCCGCGCGTTCGCCTTCCACGCCTTCCGCGGCCTGCCCGCCGGGCTGAACGAGGCCGGCCGGCAGGAGTACTGGTCCGCCGTCGAGGTGCCCTACCAGGCGTTCTACGCCTACGAGGAGATCCTGGCCGTCTTCGGCGACCCTCCGGGCAAACCCGGATCCCTGCGGTCGGCGTACGAGCGGCTCACGGCCAGGCTCACCGACGGCGCGGTCACCGCCATGCCCTACCTGGACGAGGCGGTGCGCCTGCGCACCCGGCAGCGGTTCATCCGCAAGCCCCCCAACGAGATCCTGCTGGACTACCTCCCCGAGGACCAGGCGTGGGCGGAGTGGATCGGCGGCGTCCTCACCGCGGCCGGCCTCACGGTCCGCGACCCGCTGGACGAGCCCGACCACGACCAGTGGAGCGAGAGCCTGGCGTCCGTCCTCGCCGTCGTCACCCCGGCGTACATCAGGCAGGTCCGCGGGACCCTGTCCCCCCGGCAGCCCGCCTACGCCCTCTACACCGCGAGCGTACGGCCCGTGGCCCCGCTGTCGTCCGCCACCGCGGCCTTCCTCGCCGGCCTGCCGGAGGACGAGGCGGTCGCACAGCTTCTCGAGATGGTCGACATGGGGGCGCCGCCACCCGCCCGGACGCTCGGCGCCCGCTACCCCGGCGCCGCACCGCAGATCTTCGAGGCCCCCGCCCAGAACAAACTGTTCACCGGCCGGGAGGACATTCTCCGCCACATCCGCGACGAACTGCGCGAGAACGGCAGCGCCGTGATGCGCCCCCTCACGATCCTGGGCAGCGGCGGCATGGGCAAGACCCAGATCGCGATGGAGTACGCCCACCGCTTCGCCGCGGCGTACGACCTGGTGTGGTGGGTGGACTGTGAGCAGCCCCAGTTCGTCGACGCGTCGCTGGCCGACCTGGTCGCCCGGATGCGCGGCCCCGCGGCCGCCGGCCCGGCGCTGACCTCCGCCGAGGTCGTTCCCGCCGTCAGGCAGGCGCTGGGGCAGGGTGAGTTCGCCCGGCGGTGGCTGCTGGTGTTCGACAACGCCGACGACATGGAGCACGTCACCCGCTTCCTGCCCGGAGGCAGCGGTCACGTGCTGATCACCTCACGCAACCGGGAGTGGGAACACCGGTCCCACGCGGTCCAGGTCGACGTGTTCAGCCGTGAGGAGAGCGTCGCGCACCTGCTCCGCAGGGTCGGCGAGACCCGCATCAGCATGGCCGAGGCGGGCAACGCCGCAGAGGCTCTGGGTGACCTCCCCCTGGCGGTCGCCGCCGCCGGCGCCTGGCTGGCCGAGACCGACATCTCCGTGGACGCCTACCTGGACCAGCTGAGGGCACAGCCCCTCCGGGCGATCTCGCGGAGCAGGCTCGCCGAGTATCCCGAGTCGCTGTCGAAGGCGTGGGACATGTCTCTGCAGAAACTGCGGGACAGGTCCGCCGCCGCCTCCCGGCTGTTCGAGCTCTGTTCGGTGATGGCTCCCCGCATCGGCCTCGACCTGCTCAAGTCCCGGGCCATGGTGGAACTGCTGCGGCCGCTGGACCCGACGCTCGCTGAGCCGCAGGACATCACCATCTTGATCCGGGAGCTCGACCGTCTGGCCCTGATCAAGAACGACACCCCCGCCCAGCGCATCCATGTCCACCTCGTGCTCCAGGCGGTCGCGAAGGAGCGGATGACGGAGGAGGAACGCGCGACGGCCCGCCTGGACGTGCAAGGGGTGCTCGCGGCGGCCCGGCCGGAGAAGGACGTCGACGACCCGGCGAACTGGCCCAGGTATCAGATGATCTGGCCGCACCTGGAGCCCGTGGGTGCCGTGTACTCCGGCCAGGAGCCGGTTCGCACGCTGCTCATCGACCGTCTCCGCTACATCTGGCTGCGCGGGGACCTGCCGCAGGCGGAGGAGTTCGGCAGGAGGACCGCGGCGGTGTGGGAGGACATGCTCGCGGCCGAGACGGACCCGGACGCCGCGGCCCGGCTCAAGCGGCAGTTGCTGCACCTCAGGTTCAATCTCGGGAACGTCATCCGCAGCCTGGGCCGTTTCGAGGAGGCCCGGGCGATGAACGAGAGCACCCTCGCCGAGCAGCGGCGTGTTCTGGGCAACCACCGCCACACCCTGCTGACCGCCGGCAGCCTCGCGGCGGACCTGCGGGCGCTGGGCGACTACGCCGATTCGCTGGCCATCGAGGAGGAGACCTACCGGACCTGGCGCGCGATCCATGGCGTGGAGGAGCATGGCACCCTGGCCTCCGGGAACAACCTCGCCGTCTCCTACCGGGTCAACGGCAGGTTCCGTGAGGCGCTGCAACTCGACGAGGAGACCCTGAACCAGCGCCGCTCGGCGCTCGGTACCGCCCATCCCTTCACCTTGTTCAGCGCGGTCAACCGGGGTCGCGACCTACTGGAGGCCGGTGACTACGACGCGGCCGCCGCGCGCATGGCGAAGACCGCCGCCGAATGCGCCGAGCATCTGGGCAGCGGTTCGCCCGTCAGCATGAACGCCCAGGTGGTGTACGCGATGGCGCTGCGGGCCACGGGAGCGATGGAAAGCTCGGAGGAGAGGTTCCGGGAGGCCTGGTCACTGCTGCGCCGGCGCTTCGGAGACGACAGCTTCGACACTCTCACCTGCCGCCTGGGCCGGGCGGTGACCTTGCTGGGCCTCGACCGGATCGACGACGCGGAAAGGGAGATCGAGGAGGTCCTGGAGACATACCGGAGCCGGCTCGGCGAGGACCACCCCCACACGCTCGTCTGCAGGCTCAACATGGCGAGCGCACTCCACCTGCGGGGCGACCAGGAGAAGGCGCTGACGGAGGTCAGAGCCGCCGCCGCCGGCTTCGCGGCCAGGCTCGGTCCCGACCACCCCTATCACCTGGCCGCGAAGGCGGCCGAGGCGGCGATGCTGGCCGACGCCGGCCGGCTGGAGCACGCCGCCGACATACAGAAGGACACCCTGGACCGGATGAGCAGGTCTCTGGGGCCACGGCACCCGGACACGCTGCGCTGCCAGGCGAACCTGCTGCTGGTGCGCGAACGCCTGGGGGCGGCGGAGGCCGCCGCCGAGCGCGAAACGCTCCTCGGCCAGCTCGCCGCGGTGCTGGGTGACGACCATCCGACCGTCACGACGCTGCGGGCAGGGCGGCTGGTGGGCCGCACGCTGGACCCACAGCCCTTCTGATCAGCGCGCGAAACCCGTCCCGGCCGACGCGAACCGTGTTCGCGCGGCCGGGTCCACCATCCAGGCGAGAACCTGCGGAAGCACCTCCACGGCGCCGAAGTGCGCCACCCCCGGCTCGACCTTGAGTGTGACGTGCGCGATCTGGTCGGCCAGCCACAGCGTGTGCTCGACCGGAGAGAACATGTCGTCCGCCCCATGCCAGAGCAGGACCGGAACGGAGATGTCGGACAGCTCGAACTTCCAGGGCCGGCGCGCGCCCAGCACGTCGTCGATCCAGCCGTCGGGCCCGCGCCGCAACGCCTCCGCGTACGTGTCGATCAGCAGCCGCCGGATGCCGACATCCTCGATGACCCGGCGGTCGGAGCTGGTCAGTTCGGGCAGGAGGAACCTGAGCAGATACTCCGGATCATGCAGGATGTGGTCTGTGCGCTCGGTCAGGTCGGCCTCGACCGCCGAGACGTCGTCGTCGGCCGAGGTGTACTCCTCGACGTTGGAGCTGGTCATCCCGGCGAACCAGTCGAGATCCGGCGCGTCCGCCGGCGCCAGGCCGACGAGGACGGCGGCCCGCTCCACCCGGCCGGGCAGCAACGCGGCACAGGCCAGAGCGTGCGGCCCGCCCCCGGACCGGCCGACGACGCCGAAGGCGCCGAGGCCCAGCGCGTCCGCGATCGCGCTGACGTCGTCGGCGCTGTCGGACACCGTGCGTCCCGGTCTCCGGCTGGATTGTCCGTACCCGGGCCTGTCGTAACAGATCAGCCGGACGCCGAGTCGTTGCAGGACGACTCCTCGGGGGCGGGGACCGTGACGGCTGCCCGGTGTGCCGTGCAGCAGGAAGACCGGTTTGCCGTCGGGCGCCCCGATGGAGTCCACCGCCAGGGCACGGCCGTCGGCAGCAGTGACCACCTGCGTCAACTCAAGCCTCCACAACGGACGGGCCCGCCTGGCACTGCACTGCCCCCACGCGCAGCCTAGACCGCCGAGGACGAAGCGACTATAGCTCGAATCGCCACTCCGACGATCGGAGCGACAGGCAGTGAGAGACGACCCTTGCCGAGGGGCGGCCGCATCAGTCCACGACGACCAGGTCCCTGGTGGTGTGGTTCATCCGCTCGCCGGCGGTCTCGCCGCAGACGACGATGTCCTCGATCCGGGCGCCGTGCCGTCCGGGCAGGTAGATGCCCGGCTCCACGGAGAACGCGAACCCCGGCCGCATCTCCTCGGCGTTGCCCGTGACGATGTACGGCTCCTCGTGCGTCTCCAGGCCGATGCCGTGGCCGGTGCGGTGGATGAAGTACTCGCCGTACCCCGCCTCCGCGATCACCTCGCGGGCGGCGGCGTCCACCGACTCGCAGCTCACGCCCGGCCTCACGTGGGCGCAGGCGGCCTCCTGAGCGCGCTTGAGCACCTCGTAGTACGCCGTGAACTCCGCCGGGGGCTCGCCCACGCAGTAGACCCGGGTGGAGTCCGAGCAGTAGCCGCTCGGCATCGTGCCGCCGATGTCCACCACCACGGGCTCACCGGGCCGGATCACCCGGTCGCTCACCTCGGCGTGCGGGCTGGCGCCGTTCGGTCCCGAGCCCACGATCACGAAGTCGACCCGCGCGTGCCCCGCGTCGATGATCGCCTCCGCGATGTCCTTGCCGACCTCGCGCTCGGTGCGGCCGGCCTTGAGCAACTGGGGCACCATGTTGTGCACGGCGTCGATGGCCGCCCCCGCCTCCGCCAGCGCCGCGGCCTCGGCCGGCGACTTGCGCATGCGCAACTCGCGCAGGACGCTCCCGGCCAGCACCTGCTCGACCCCGGGCATGGCGGCCCGGAATCGCAGCGACTGCATCGCCCACATCCGGTCGGCGAGCCCGACCCTGGCGACCGGGCCCAGGCGGCGGGTCACCTCGGCGAACGGGTCGTCGGTCTCGTCCCACGCCACGAACTCGACGCCGAGCCGGGAGGCCGGCGAGTGCTCGGCGGCCGGCAGTTCCAGGCGCGGCACCATGAGGAACGGCTCGCCGGACGCGGGCACGACGAGGCAGGTCAGGCGTTCCAGCGGCAGGGCGTCGTAGCCGGTCACGTAACGCAGGTCCGGGCCGGGTGTCAGCAGCAGCGCGTCGAGACCGGCGCGGCCGACGGCCTCCCGTACGGCTGCCGGGCGGGTCGTGGGATACAGGTCGGAGGGTTCCTGGGACATCGTCGTCACGCGACCTAATCTAACGAGCGCGGACTCCGGCGACACACTCAGGTGCTTGTACCACAGGCGCCACGCGGGCGAGCTTCGCGGGGCTCTGGCTTATTCCACGGCATAGAAGAAAACCAACCCCCGGGTAATGCAGGACTGCTACGCTCCGCGTCAGGGCGATCACGGAACGTCCCAACGGCAGTGCACGAGCAACATCGAGAGCGAGACAAATGGTCGGCGTAGTGGGCGGCACAAGGCCGGCCCTTCCCCCCGCGGACGACCGCGACCCGGGCGCGACGCCCGGTGCCGCCCCCGTCGGCATCCTTCCGGGCAAGAACATCGGCGGACGGCGCTGGGCGGAGCGGCGGGAACGGGCCGTCGAGGAGCGCCGCGTCACGCTGGCACTGCGGGAGGCGATCCTGCCCGAGCCGGGCGCGTCGATCGACCTGCCCTACGCCCGGATCGCCGTACGGTACGTCCCGGCGGGCCGCGCGTCGAGCCTCGGGGGCGACTGGTACGACGCCGCTCCGCTGCCCGACGGCCGCATGTTCCTCGCGGTGGGCGACGTGTCCGGGCACGGCCTGCCCGCGATCGCCGAGATGGCGCAGCTGCGGCACGCGCTGCTCGGCCTGAGCATGACCGGAGCCTGCCCCGGCATGCTGCTGACGTGGCTGAACACCCTGGTGCTCACCCGGCTGGACGACACCACCGCGACCGCGGTGTGCGGCCACTTCGACCCGGCGACCCGCCTTTTCACGTGGGCACAGGCGGGTCACCCCGCCCCGATACTGGTGCGCCGCGGGGGCGCGCGCCAGCTCGGGGCGCCCCGGGGGGTCGTGCTCGGGGCGACGTCGAGCCTGCCGTACGGGGTGGCCGACGTCCGCCTCGAGCCCGGCGACCTGCTGCTGATGTTCACCGACGGCCTGGTCGAGCGCCGCTCGCGCGACATCGGCGCGGGGGTGTCCCTCATCGTGGAGGCGGCCGTGGCGACCGGCCTCGGCGCGGCCGGAGCGGATCTCGACGCGGGCCTCGACGGCCTGGTGGAGGCGATCGGCGGCCCCAACCCCGAGGACGACACCTGCCTGCTGGCCGTCGCGGTGACCGGATAGGGCCCACCGCACTCCTGACAGGCGTGACAATGGCAGGGTGCTGATGCTTCTCGACACTCCGTCGCTGTACTTCCGCGCCTTCTACGGGGTCCCGGAGTCGGTGACCTCGCCGGACGGCATGCCGGTCAACGCGGTGCGCGGGCTCCTCGACATGATCGCCACCCTGGTGCGGCAGCACTCCCCCACCCAGATCGTGGCCTGCATGGACGCCGACTGGCGGCCGGCGTTCCGGGTGGCCGCGATCCCGTCGTACAAGGCGCACCGGGTGGCGAGCGGCGACGAGGAACAGGTGCCGGACACGCTGGCCCCGCAGGTCCCGGTGATCGAGGAGGTCCTGGACGCGCTCGGCGTCGCCCGCGTCGGCGTCGGGGGCTACGAGGCCGACGACGTGATCGGCACCTACGCGACCGCCGCCACCTCCGCCGTGGACATCGTGACCGGCGACCGTGACCTGTTCCAGCTCGTGGACGACGAGAAGCCGTGCCGGGCCCTTTACACAGTACGGGGCATTCGTAACCTTCAGATCATCGACGAGGCGTTCGTCCGCGAGAAGTACGGCATCCCGGGCCGGGCGTACGCCGACTTCGCGACGCTGCGCGGCGACCCGAGCGACGGCCTGCCCGGCGTCGCCGGCATCGGCGAGAAGACGGCGGCGGCCCTCGTCACGCGCTTCGGGTCGCTGTCCGCGCTGCTCGCCGCGCTGGACGACGGCGGCGCCGACGGCTTCCCGGCGGGCGCCCGCAACAAGCTCGCCGCCGCCCGCGACTACCTGGAGGTCGCCCCCCTCGTCGTCCGGGTGGCCCGCGACGTCCCGGTCCCGGACGTCGACGTCACCCTGCCCGCCGCGCCGCGCCATCCCGAGCGGCTGGTCGCGCTGTCGGAGAAGTACGGCCTGGACAGCCCGCTCAACCGCCTGCTCGCCACGCTGGCCTGAGCCCCGCCGCGCGGGAGGCTCTCATCGGTGACCGCGGTGGGCGGTCTCCGGGCCCACTACACGCAGGAGCTCCAAAGCCTCGATGCTCCTGGAACCGGGCGGCGGCGTGAACAGGCGGAGGCGCTGATCCGCGGCCTGCGTCTGCAGCAGCTCGTAGTCGAACTCGATGGGCCCGACGGACGGATGCATGACACGCAGCCGGCTGGCGCGGCGCACGGCGACCTCGTGCCGCTGCCAGAGGGCGGCGAACTCCTCGCTCGCCGCCCCGATCCGGTCGACCAGCGAGCTCGAAGGCCGATCGTAGCCACGACGTGTCGCGGCGGCGCGCAGGTCCGCGACGTGCAGTCGGCTGAGACGGTCGTGCTCCTCGGTGGGGTACGGCTCGCGCACGGACGGGTCGGTGAACCAGCGCCACACGATGTTCCGGTCCGGTTCCGCGATCGTGCACACGCATCCGAACAGGGCCTCCGCCAGGGCGTTCTGCGCGAGCAGATCCCCGAGGTCGTTGAGGAGCTGGGCCGGCGTCTCGCCCAGCCGGTCGAGGAGATAGAGCAGACCGGGACGGACGTGATCTCCGGCGCGCGCCCCTTCGGGCGGGCGGTGACCCGCCAGCAGGTAGAGGTGATCCCTTTCGTCCTCGGTCAGCCGCAGAGCCCGGGCGAGTGCGGTCAGCAGCTGGGCCGACGGCTGGGAGCCGCGCGCCTGCTCGAGCCGCATCACGTAGTCGGCCGACACCCCGGCCAGCTGGGCCACCTCTTCACGGCGCAGACCCGGCGTGCGGCGCCGGGGTCCGGCGGCCAGTCCGACCTCCTGCGGCCGGAGCCGCTCGCGGGAACGGCGGAGGAAGTCGGCCAGCTTGGTCCGGTCCATCTTCATGTCATCCATCCTGAGCGTCCCGGCCCCTTCCCGTCCCGCGCACGCTAGGAGAGCCGGTCCTAGGCAATCCCCTCCTCTCCTCATCGCCGCACGCTCCTGGCAGCGTCTCCGGCATCGGCGACGAGAACGGGAGACGGACATGAGGGAAATCACGGTGGGCACCGCGCGGGTGCCGTACCGGGTGATGGGCGAGGGCCGCCCGCTCGTACTGGTGCACGGGGGCAGTCCGGGCTCGACGGCCTGGGACGGCGTGGCCGGGGCGTTCGCGGAGGCCGCCATGGTGGTGCTGCCGGATCTTTCGGGCAGCGACGCGGCGCGGGACGACGGGGGCGAGCTCACGGTCGAGCTGCTCGCCGAGCAGCTCGCCGCGGTGATCTCCGATCTGGGACAGGGACCCGCCGACGTGGTCGGGCACTCCTTGGGCGCCGCGGTGGCCGCCGCGCTCGCCGCCGTCCGGCCCGACCTGGTCCGCGGCCTCGTGTCGGTCGCGGGCTTCGCCGGACTCGGCGACGAGTACCTGCGCAACGCGTTGACCGTCTGGCGCGATCTCGCCGGTGATGCCGGCACTTTCCCGCGGTACACGATGCTGCTCGCATTCAGCCGCGCGCATCTGAATTCCATCGGCCGGGCGGCTGTGGAGGAGCTCGCCGCGGCCTATCGGGCCAATGCGGGCAGGCTCCGGCAGATCGATCTCGCCCTGCGACTGGACGTCCACGATCTGCTGCCGCGGGTCCAGGCGCCGACACTGGTGATCGGATGCGCCCGCGACGCGCTGGTCCCTGTGGAGAACTGCCGCGAGCTGGCCGCCGCCATCCCGGGGGCCTCGTACGAGGAGTTGGACAGCGGGCACATCGTGATGGCCGAGCGGCCGAAGGAGCTCGTGGCGCTCGTCCAGGACTTCATCGGCTGACAGCCTGGAATGTCCGCACTCGGGTAGGTTGATCGCGTGCCGCGCACGATGATCCGCTTAGACGACACAGCGAACGGGCTCCGCGACGGATTCGCCCGCATTCGCAGCGATTTCGACCTGCCGGATGGTTTCCCCGCCCCGGTACTGGAGGAAGCCGAGCGGGCCGCCGCGTCCCCCGTCACGGACGGGGAGGATCGGACCGATCTGCCGCTGGTGACCATCGATCCGCCCGGCTCGATGGACCTCGACCAGGCGCTGTGCGTCGAGCGGCGCGGGGCGGGCTACCGCGTCTGGTACGCGATCGCCGACGTCGGGGCGTTCGTCCGGCCCGGCGGGGCGATCGACGGTGAGGCCAGGGTGCGCGCGCAGACGATCTACATGGCCGGCGAGCGGGTCCCGCTGCACCCGCCGCTCCTGTCGGAGGGCGCGGCCAGCCTGCTGCCCGGGCAGGTCCGTCCGGCGGCTCTGTGGCGGCTCGATCTCGGCTCCGACGGCGAGATCGAGGCGGTGGACCTGCGCCGGGCCCTGGTACGCAGCCGCGAGCGGCTCGACTACGACACCGTCCAGGCGGCCGTGGACACCGGCCGGGCGGAGGGGACGCTCGCGCTGCTCGCCGAGGTGGGCCCGCTGCGGCTGGAGCGGGAGCGGGCCAGGGGCGGACTGTCCCTGCCGACCCCGGAGCAGCAGGTGGTCCCCGACGGGGACGGCGGCTACCGGGTGGAGTTCCGCACCAACCATCCCTGCGAGGCGTGGAACGCCCAGATCTCGCTGCTCACCGGCATGGCGGCGGCCCGGATGATGCTGGACGCGGGTGTCGGCGTGCTCCGGGTCCTGCCCGAAGCGGGCCCGGAGGACGTCGGCAAGGTCCGCAGGGTCGCCGCCGCGCTCGGCGTGCCCTGGCCCGCCGGCGTGTCGTACGCCGAGGTCGTGCACGGGATCGATCCCAAGATTCCGGGCCATGCCGCCTTCCTGCACGAGTCGACGGTGCTGCTGCGCGGCGCGGCCTACGTCTCCTTCGACGGCGCCCCTCCGGCGCGGGCGCTGCACGCCGCCATGGGCGCGCCGTACGCGCACGTCACCGCGCCGCTGCGGCGGCTGGTCGACCGGTACGCCACCGAGGTCTGCCTGGCCGTGGCCGCGGGCGGCCCGGTCGCCGAGGAGGTCACGCGGGCGCTGCCCGAGCTTCCTGAGCAGATGGCCGCGGGCGGCAGGCGGGCCGGCGGGGTGGAGCGGGCCTGCGTGGACCTGGTCGAGGCGGCCGTGCTGCGGCCCCGGATCGGACAGGTCTTCGAGGCCGTCGTCATCGACGTCACCGACGGGAAACCGGGCGGGCAGGTGCAGGTCGCCGAGCCCGCCGTGATCGCCCGTTGCGACGGCGACCGGCTGCCGCTCGGCGAGCGCGTCCCCGTACGGCTCACGCGCGCCGACCCCGCCACCCGCGAGGTCCGCTTCGCGGCCGTCTGAGCCCGCGGGTCAGCTGACGGAGGAGTAGGCGACGACCCCGCGGCGCATGGCGTCGATGGCCTTGGCGGCGTTGTCGGCGACCTTGCTCCCCTTGGGCGCGGCGTCCCGCAGCTGGCCGAGCAGGTCGAGCAGCTGCTTGATCCAGCGGACGAAGTCGCCCGCCGCGAGGTCGCAGTCGGTCAGCACGGCGTCGAGGCTGTGGCCCTTGGCCCAGCGGAAGGCCGCCCAGGCGAAGCCGACGTCGGGCTCGCGCACGAACGACAGGCCGTGGTCCTCCTCGATGCCCTCCAGCTCGCCCCACAGCCGCACCATCTCCCCGAGGGCGTCGCGGGTGGCGCCGGCCGGGATCTTGGGGCTGCGGACGTCGTCGGCCTGCCGCGACTCGTACACCAGCGAGGACACGCACGCGGCCAGCTCGGCGGGGTCGAGGCGGTTCCAGATCCCGGCGCGCAGGCACTCGGCCGTGAGCAGGTCCAGCTCGGTGTACAGCGAGGCGAGCCTGCGGCCCTGCTCCGTGACGGTCTCGCCGTCCAGGTAGCCGAGCTGGTCCAGCACGCCGCAGACCCGGTCGAAGGTGCGGGCGATGACGTGGGAGCGCCCCTCGACCCGGCGGCGCAGCCCCTCGGTCTCCCGGAGCAGCTTGTGGTAGCGCTCGGCCCAGCGGGCGTGGTCCTCACGCTCGTCGCAGCCGTGGCAGGGGTGCTGGCGCAGCTCCCGCCGCAGGCGCGTGATCTCCTCGTCCTCCTGGGCGTGGTCGCGCGCCCGCGGCGGCTTGCCGAGGTCGCGGTCGCCCAGCTTCGCGTGCACGGTCGAGACCAGGTTGGCCCGTTCCTTCGGTGAGCGCGGGTTGAAGCCCTTCGGAATCCTGATCTTGTCGACCGGCTCGACCGGCACCGGGAAGTCGGCCGCCGACAGGCGCTTGACCTGCTTGCCGATCGTCAGCACGAGCGGCGCGGGACCGTCGTGCCCCCGGCCGTTGACGCCCGGGTCGAGCACGACCGCGATGCCCGCGCGACGTCCTCCCGGAACCCGGATGACGTCGCCGGGCTTGAGGACCTCCAGCGACTGCACGGCCTGGGCCCGGCGGGCCGCCCCCCGCTGGCGCGACAGCTCGGCCTCGCGGTCCGACAGCCGCCTGCGCATCGCCGCGTACTCCTCGAAGTCGCCGAGGTGGCAGGTCATGGCCTCGGCGTAGCCCTCCAGGGCCTGCTCCGCCTTGCGGAGCTGGCGGGCCAGGCCCACCACGGCGCGGTCGGCCTGGAACTGGGCGAAGGAGTCCTCCAGCAGCGTCCGCGCCCGCTCCCTGCCGACCTGCCCGACGAGGTTGACCGCCATGTTGTACGACGGCTGGAAGCTGGAGCGCAGCGGATAGGTGCGGGTGCTGGCGAGACCGGCGACCGCGAGGGGGTCCATCCCCGGCTGCCAGACCACCACCGCGTGGCCCTCGATGTCGATGCCGCGCCGCCCGGCCCGGCCGGTGAGCTGGGTGTACTCCCCCGGGGTCAGGTCGGCGTGGGTCTCGCCGTTCCACTTGTCGAGCTTCTCGATGACCACGGACCTCGCCGGCATGTTGATGCCGAGCGCCAGCGTCTCGGTCGCGAAGACCGCCTTCACCAGGCCCTTGGTGAACAGCTCCTCGACGACCTCCTTGAACGCGGGGAGCATGCCCGCGTGGTGGGCGGCCAGACCGCGCTCCAGGCAGTCGCGCCATTCGAGGTAGCCGAGCACCGCGAGGTCCTCGTCGGGCAGGTGCGCGGTCCGCTCGTCGACGATCTGGCGGATCTCGTGGCTCTCGGCCTCGGTGGTGAGGCGCAGCCCCGAGTAGAGGCACTGCATGACGGCGGCGTCGCAGCCGTTCCTGGAGAAGATGAAGGTGATCGCCGGCAGCAGCCCCTCGGCGTCGAGCTTCTCGATCACATCCGAGCGGCCCGGCGTCGTCCCCCGGCCCGGCCGCGAGTAGCCCCGCCTGCCCCTGGCCTGGGCCAGCCGCATCTCGTCTCGGGCGATGCGCATGAGCGACGGGTTGACCCGCAGGGTGCCGTCGCCCTCGTCGACGAACAGGTCGAACATCTTGTTGCCGACCAGCATGTGCTGCCACAGCGGGACCGGGCGGTGCTCGTCCACGATCACCGTGGTGTCGCCGCGCACCTCCCCCAGCCACTCGCCGAACTCCTCGGCGTTGCTGACCGTGGCCGACAGGGCCACCACCCGCACCGACTCCGGCAGGTGGATGATGACCTCTTCCCAGACCGCGCCGCGGAACCGGTCGGCCAGGTAGTGGACCTCGTCCATCACCACGTACGCGAGGCCGGTCAGCGTGTTGGAGCCGGCGTACAGCATGTTGCGCAGGACCTCGGTCGTCATGATGACGATCGGGGCCTCGCCGTTGACGCTGTTGTCGCCGGTCAGCAGGCCGACGTTGCGCGCGCCGTACCGCCTGACCAGGTCGTTGTACTTCTGGTTGGACAACGCCTTGATCGGCGTCGTGTAGAAGCACTTGCGGCCCTGCTGCAGGGCCAGGTGGACGGCGAACTCCCCCACCACCGTCTTGCCCGACCCGGTCGGCGCGGCCACCAGCACGCCGTCTCCGGCCTCTAGCGCCTGACAGGCGTCGAGCTGGAAGTCGTCGAGCTCGAAGTCGTATAGTTCGCGGAACGAGGCGAGCGCGGGTCCGGTTCCGGACTGCCCCTCACGGAAGGCGGCATAGCGTTCCGCTGGCGTACTCATACCGTCAACCCTACCGATAACGGGATTCCGGGTGTCCGCCATCGGTGATCCTTTTACGCGGGCCGCCTCACGCCGTGGATCCCGGAACCAGGACTCGCAGCGCGCCCGGCTCGACGACACAGGTCAGCGGGGCCGGCCCGGCCCGCTCGCCGTCGGCGTACGCGACCACGTCCCCGGCCCCATCCCCGTGCAGGGCCTCGATCTCGACCCGCCGGGCCCGTCGCAGGGTCACGGCGGGGTGAGCGGTGTGGCTGCCCCGGTAGACGCGCGGGAACGTGCGCAGGAACTCGCCCTTGGGCACCGCGCCCAGCACGAGCACGTCGAGCAGGCCGTCGTCGGGCCGGGCGTCCGGGCATACGCGCATCCCGGCGCCGTACGAGCGGGTGTTGGCCACGGCCACCAGCATCGCCTCGTGCTCGGCGGCCTCCCCGTCGAGAGTGATCCGGAACGGGATCGGCGTGAACGACCGCAACTCGCGCACGAGCGCGACCAGGTATTTCGCCATTCCGGGCGGCCGGGTCATGGCGTTGGCCCGCTCGTTGACCCGGGAGTCGAACCCGCAGGCGAGGACGCCGGCGAACCACTCGCCCGTGCCCAGCCTCGCGGCGTCGATCGTCCGGCAGGCACCCGCCGTCACGATGTCCGCGGCGGCGAGCGGATCCTTGCGAGGGATGCCGAGGGCGTCGGCGATGTCGTTGCCGGTCCCCGCGGGCACGATCCCGAGCGGCACGGTCGTCCCCGCCACGGCCTGCACGGCCAGATGGACCAGGCCGTCACCGCCGAAGGCGACGAGCGCGGCCGGCCCGTCGGCGGCGGCCGTGCGGGCCCGGGCGAGCGCGTCGGCGGCCGAGGTGCCGACGATCACCGACACCGGGCGGCCGCCCGCCCGCAGCCGCCGCAGCACCGGGTCGAGCAGGCGCAGCGTACGACCGCCGCGGGCGGCGGGATTGACCAGGACGACGATCTCATCGGCCATGAGCGGAACCTACCGCCACCCGGCCGGCGACACCAGAGGGATGTTCTGTCAGTCCCTGGCCTCGACCGAGTCCGCCGTGCCCTCCGCGGCAGACGGCCCGTCGAGCTCCTCCTCGATGGCCCGCGCGTGCTCCGCGTCGGCGATGTCGCGCTTCTTGTCGTGGAAGTACATGAACGCCATCGCGACGAAGAACAGGCCGACCATCGGGATCGCCAGGGCCAGCATGCTGACGGGGTCCTGGCTCGGCGTGGCGACGGCCGCGAAGACGAACATCAGGAACACGACCATGCGCGTGTGCTTGGCGACCGTCTTGTACTTGAGCACGCCGATGACGTTGAGGAACACGAGCAGCAACGGCATCAGGAAGGAGACACCGAAGATGATCAGCATCGCGAGCGCGAAGCTGAGGTACTCGTTGATGCTCACCAGCGTCAGCGTGCCCTCGGGGGCGAAGCTCAGCAGCAGCGACAGGCCCTTGTCCATCGTGACGTAGGCCAGGGCCGAGCCGGCGGCGAACAGCGGGACGGACAGGCCGAGGAACGCGAACGTGTAGCGGCGCTCGTTCTGGTACAGGCCCGGCGTCACGAACGCCCAGATCTGGTAGATCCAGAAGATGGCCGAGACCACCACGCCGAAGATCACGGCGACCTTGAGGTTCACGAAGAAGGAGTCGAAGACTCCGTTCACGACGAGCGTGCACTGGTCCTTGTTGAGCTGGTGGGCCTGGGGCAGCCGGCAGTACGGCTGCTTCAGGAAGTTCCAGATGGGCTCGAAGTAGACGAACCCGACGGCGGTCCCTACGACCACCGCCAGAATGGCCTTGAGCAGCCGGTTGCGCAGCTCGCGGATGTGCTCCATGAGCGTCATCCGCCCGTCCTCCGGCGTGACGGGCGGCGTCGCGGGAGTCGACCGTTTCAACAGGGCCATCTAGCTCGTCCTGAGATCAGTGGGGTGTGAGACGGCGGGGCGCCCTAGTTGGAGCGCTGCTCGTTCTGCGAGCTCACCGGCTGCTGGCTCTCACGCAGCTTCCGGTTCTCCTCCTCGAGCAGACGCAGCCGCTCCTCGACGGACGGGGTGGTCGGCGGGATCTGCGCCGCCGGCGGGGCGACGGGCTCGGCCTGCGCCTTGACCGTCTGCCGCGCCTCGTCCTCCTCGCTCATCTTGCTGGTTTCCTTCTTGAACATGCGCAGCGACTGCCCCAGGGCCTTCGCGGTGTCCGGAAGCTTCTTGGCGCCGAAAAGAAGGATCAGAACCAGGAGGATCAGAATCCATTCCATGGGTCCGAGGTTGGGCATGTCGTGTCCTTACCGCGAGGGCCGTGGGTACTACTCCTCGATCGTACGCGCACCACACGCCTAAGTTCACCTGTCTCGGGGCTTCAAAATCACATCAATCCCGGGCAAAATCCCGCTATTCGGACATTTCGAGCCGCCCCTTGGCGCGGTCGACCTCGGCGCGCAGCTCCCGCGCCGCGGTGAGAACCCGGGCCGCCGGCCATGCGAGGACGGCGAGCCCGGCCACGGCCACCACCGGCGCGACGAAGATCCAGGTCATACCGGCCATGCTAACGGCCACGACGGCGAGGTGATTGCGGCGCGCTCAATCCACGGCCCCGGCCCGGCGGGCAGCGGCGAGTACGGCAGAGCCCTCGCCCGTCAGACGGCGGTCTCGTAGTTGGCCAGCGCCTGCCTGGCGGTGGCCGTCACCCGCTCGGCGAGCGACGACGGGGACAGCACGCGGCCGCTGTCGCCCAGCCGGAGCGCGAGCCGCACCAGCCAGGACTGGTCGCGGGCCCGCAGCGAGACGCGCAGGCGCCCCTCGCCCAGCTCGGCGACCTCCTCGCAGGGGTAGTACTCGGCCACCCAGCGGCCCGCCGGGGTCAGCTCCAGCTCCACCAGTTCGTCGCTGTCCGACGGCCGGAACACGCCCTGGGCCACGTCCATCGGCTCGGCCCCGGCGGGAGGGTCCACGGGCACGTCGAGGACCTCGACGTCCAGGATCCGGTCGACGCGGAACATCCGCATCGCCTCCGCGCGGTAGCACCAGCCCTCCAGGTAGTGCCGGCCGTCCACCAGCACGACCCGCAGCGGATCGACCTCCCTGGGGGTGATCTCGTCGCGCCCCGGGACGTAGTAGCGCAGCGACAGCCTGCGGCCCCTCCGGGCGGCGTCGGTGATCACGGCGTGGGCGTCCGGGGCCGCGCCGATCTCCACCTGGACCTGGCTGCTCACGGTGGCCGCGCCCTCGCCCGCCGCCTGCTCCAGCTTCGCGATGACCCGGCCGAGCACGTCGCGGCCCTGGAACTCGGGCAGCTCGTCGAGCATGCGCAGCGCGACCAGCAGCGCGCTCGCCTCGTCCACGCCGAGCTTGAGCGGCCGGGCGATCGCCTCGGCGTTGTCGATGAGGATCTCGCCGCCGTCCCAGGAGACGTCGATGAGGTCACCGGGGGTGTGCCCGGGAAGCCCGCACATCCAGACGAGCTGGAGGTCGTCGACGAGCTGCTTCTCCGACAGGCCGAACAGCCGCGCGACCTCGGGCACCTGCGCGCCCGGGTGCGACATGAGGTACGGCACCAGCGCGAGCAGCCGCGGCAGCCGGTCCGAGCTCACTGCAACGCCCCCTTCAGACGGCGGATCACGGCCTCACGCGCGTCCGGCGGGTCCACCACGACGGCGTCGGGGCCGAGGCTGGCGAGCCACCCGGCCAGTCGTTCGGGGTCGGCGAAGGTCACCTCGGCCTCGTCCCACTCGCCCTCGCCCGTCCGTACGGCCTGGGCGGCGTGCCGGAGGCCGAGGCAGGTGCCCTTGCGCACGCGCACCAGGGCGACCCGCTCGTTCGGCAGCTCCTGATAGCCCACCATCGCGCGCAGGTCCAGCCCCTCGGGCACGGTGAACGCCCCCGGCCGCCCGAGTGTGGACACGGCCCCGGTGATCCGGCTGAGCCGGAAGACCCGGGCGGCGCCGCGGTCGCGGTCGTGCCCGGCCAGGTACCACCGGCCGCGCCGGCTGACGACCCCCCACGGCTCGACGGTCCGCCGCAGCACCGACTCGCTGCCGGCCGAGCGGTAGTCGAAGGCGACCACGCGCCGGTCCCGCACCGCCTCCCACAGCGCGGGGAACGCGGGGTCGCGGGTGTCCACCCGCAGCTCCAGGGGGCTTTCCGCGAGGTCGGCGTGCACGCCTCCCGCGGTCAGCTTCAGCAGCGCCCCGCCGGCCGCCTCCGCGAGGCTCGCCCGCTGCCACACCTGCGCGGCCAGGCCGATGACGGCGGCCTCGTCCGGCTCCAGGGTGATCTCGGGCAGCTCGTAGGCCTCGCGCACGATCCGGTAGCCGGGGTCGTCCTCCCAGGGGTCCTTGTGGACCTCGATGGGGATGCCGATCTCACGCAGCTCGTTCTTGTCGCGCTCGAACATGCGCTGGAAGGCCTCGTCGTTGTCCGGGTCGTACCCGGGCACGGCCTGCCGGATCTGCTCCGCGCTCAACGGCCGCCGCGTCGCGAGCAGGCAGATAACCAGATTGAGCAGCCGCTCGGTCTTCCGCCGCGACATCGGGCCTCCCTTCCAGTCGAGAACGCTACCCTTTTCGGCGTGATCAGATGGCGTAAGGGCGAGGTGGTGCGGGTCCGGCGCGAGTGGCCGGGGGCGGTGGAACTCGACGTCGCCGTCGCCGAGGGCGAGTGCCGGGCGCTCGCCTATCCCCCGCTGGTGGGACGCCCTGAAGTGGGCGACACCGTGCTGCTCAACACGACCGCCCTCGCCATGGGTCTCGGTACGGGAGGGTACGCCATGGTGGTCGCCGTCCCGGACCGTTTACCGCAAGATCCGTCCGGCCCCGGCCACCTGGTGAAAGCACGCTACACCCCGTTGCAGGCCACCGTGCTCGGCGCGGACGAGCAGGGGTCCCCGCACCACGAGGCGTTGCGGGAGGCGGACTCGGTCGGCGGGATGCCCGTGGTCGTCGCGGATCTGCACTCCGCCCTGCCCGCGATCCTGTGCGGCCTGTACGCGGACTCCCCGGGCACCAGGGTGGCGTACGTGATGCAGGACGGCGGGGCGCTGCCGGCCTGGTTCTCGATGTCGTGCGCGACCCTGCGCGAGCGCGACTGGCTGTGCGGGGTGGTGACGACCGGCCAGTCCTTCGGCGGGGACGTCGAGGCGGTCACGCTGCACACCGGCCTGCTGGCCGCCCGTCACGTGCTCGGCGCCGACGTCGCCGTGGTCGCGCAGGGGCCGGGCAACCTCGGCACCGGCACCCGCTGGGGGTTCTCCGGCGTCGCCGCGGGCGAGGCGGTCAACGCCGCCGCCGTGCTGGGCGGGCGGCCCGTGGCCGCGCTGCGGGTCAGCGAGGGCGACCGGCGCGAGCGGCACGTCGGGGTGTCGCACCACTCGCTCACCGCGTACGGCCGGGTCGCGCTGGCCCCGGCCCGGGTCGTCGTGCCGGATCTGCCCGGCGCGTTCGGGGCGGCTGTGCGCGAGCAGGCCGCGGCCCTGGCCACGCGGCACGAGATCGTGACCGTGCCGGTTGACGGCCTGCACGACGCGCTGAAGGCGTCACCCGTGCGGCTGTCCACCATGGGCCGCGGTCTGGAGGAGGACCTGGCCTACTTCCTGACCTCCGCCGCCGCCGGGAGGTGCGCGGCGTCGCTGCTCTCGTAGAAGTCCTTGAACGTGAACGCCTCCGGGCCCGGTCCCTGCGCCCGGAGCAGTTCCAGGCGCGCCATGGCCTCGTCGAGCGACGGCCGGTAGCCCCCCGGCACCCACCACATCACCGTGTACGACTCGGCCGCCCGGTGGAACCACTCGCGGCGGCGGCGCATGACGTCCAGGTGGGCGCTGCGGTAGACGAAGTTCCACAGCGCCTCGCGTGACTCCCAGACCGAGAAGTTGACCAGCAGAAGGTCGCCGTACTCGTGCTGGATGGTGTCCGTGGGGTCCTCGCCCCCCTTCATGCGCCAGACGAAGCCGGGGGCGGCGTCGGACAACGCGTTGATCGGTTCCAGTGCGGCGACGAAGTCCGCCAGCGCCGGGGAGTCGAGTGGCGCGCGGAGATGGGCGACGTTGAACTGGGCGAGATGCATACCCCGAGTCTATGTCAATCTTCGTTGTTTTTAGAGGGCGTGAAGGCCACACAACACTCCCCCGGTCTCGGATCGAGCGTCGCGGCGACCCCTGTCTCGCCAAGACCGGCCAGCATCCCCTCGCAGAGCGCGAGGTTCATCGAGCACACGAGCAGCGGGTGAGTTTCGGCCAGCACATGGAAGGGGCAGTTGCGCAACCGCACCCGCCCCTCCTCCTCGTACGGCTCGTAGCCGCGCCCGCGCAGCACCCCCACGAGACCGGCGGCCCCGCCGGCACCGGAGGAGCCGGCGGCCAGGCGCTCCCCCGCCCGCCGGGCGGCCTCCTCGGCCTTCTCCTCACCGCCCAGCAGGTCGACGGTCTCCGCCAGCACGAGCGCCAGCGTGCGGTAGTCCCGCGGCGGCAGGCTCACGGACCGCTCCTCGCGCACCCGCCGGTAGACCTTCGCGGGGCGGCCACCGCCGGGGCCCGCCCTGCCGCTCAGCCGCTTGAATCCCGCCTCGAGCAGGCCCGCCTCCACCAGTTTGTCCAGATGGTGGGCGGCCAGCGTGCGCTGGACGCCGGCCGCCTCGGCCGCCTCGTTGCGGCCCACGTCCCGCCCCTGCTCGGCCACGAACCGGTACAGCGCCCGCCGCACGGGATCGCCGAGCACGCTCATCGACTCCAGGTCGTCGCTCGTCACAGCCGGAGTCTAGGTCGTGCCGCCGGCAGGACCGTTGACACCGTCGCGAGCGTGCTGCTTTCATTAGGAAACCTTCCTAACTAATCCCCCTCATGGAGGGCTCATCCCCGCCCGCCTCCCCCGCCGCAGGCCGGTCGCGGGCGGAGAACGGAGCGACGCACGTGAAAGATCCGCTGATCAGGCGCACTCCCCGGCGCGCGGCTCTGCTGCTCCTGGCCGCCGCTGCGGCCGCACTCCCCGCGGGAGCGGCGGGAGCCGCCACCGGCGGCCCGGCCGCCGCCGGGGAGCCCCTGAAGGTCACGGTCATGGCCGCCCCGGCCGACCTCACCGACCCGAAGAAGAAGGAGATCGCGATGGAGCTCGTCTCCAGCGCGGAGAACTCCTCCCTCGACTGGAAGGCCCAGTACAAGTACATCGAGGACATCGACGACGGGCGCGGCTACACCGCCGGCATCATCGGCTTCTGCTCGGGCACCGGCGACATGCTCGACCTGGTCGAGCTCTACACCATGCGCAAGCCCGGCAACGTGCTGGCCAAGTATCTGCCCGCCCTGCGGAAGGTGAACGGCACCGACTCGCACCGGGGGCTCGACCCGGGCTTCCCCGGGGACTGGCGCGCCGCCGCCGCGGATCCGGTGTTCCGGCAGGCGCAGAACGACGAGCGCGACCGGGTCTACTTCGACCCGGCCGTGGCCCGGGCCAAGGCCGACGGCCTGCGCGCGCTCGGGCAGTTCGTCTACTACGACGCCATCGTCATGCACGGCCCGGGCGACGACGCGGTCAGCTTCGGCGGCATCCGCAAGACGGCCATGAAGAAGGCGAAGACCCCGGCACAGGGCGGGGACGAGGTCGCCTACCTCAACGCGTTCCTCGACGCCCGCAAGGCGGCGATGAAGACGGAGGAGGCGCACAGCGACACCAGCCGGGTCGACACGGCCCAGCGGGTGTTCCTGAGGAACGGCAACCTCGACCTCGATCCGCCGCTGCGCTGGAAGGTCTACGGCGACGCCTACGAGATCCGGAGCTGACGCCCGCACGACGACGGGGCCCCTCCCGCCGGGCGGCGGGAGGGGCCCCGTTGTCGTATGCGGGTGTCAGGCGGCGCCGAGGACGTCCACGACGAAGACGAGCGTGTCCGTGCCCTTGATGCCGCCCTGGGCGTTGCCCTCCTTGCCGTAGCCGAGGTCCGGCGGGATCGTGATGAGGACGCGGCTGCCGACGGGCACCCCGGTGAGCCCCTGCGACCAGCCCTTGACGACCTGGTTGAGAGCGAAGGTCGCGGGCTGGCCGCGCTCCCAGCTGGAGTCGAACTGCTTGTCGGTGCCCCAGATCTTGCCGACGTAGTGGGCGAGGACCGTCTGGTCGGCCTTCACCTCCGGGCCGGCGCCCTTGATCACGGTCTTGACGACGAGCTTCTTGGGCGCCTTCTCGCTGGTCTTGGTGGTCAGCGCCGGGGCCTTGTCACCGCCGGGGTTGCCGATCTTCACCCCGTCGACGCCCGGGTCGACGGCGGTGCCCTCGATGGACTTCAGCGTGGCCGACATGACGTCGATGACCAGCACCTGGGACGCGTTGTTGAAGTCCTGGCCCTGCTGCTTGGCCTGGTCGAGCTGCTCGGCGCTCAGGTTGTCCTTGGCGACGACGGCCATCACCCGGCCGCCGGGCTTGGCGCCGACGAGCGCCTCGTGCAGCGCCTTGGGCAGCTGCGGACTGACCGAGACGAACTCCGACTTGCCCTGGTCGTAGTCGGAGCCCGCCGACTTGTTCTCCTTGCCGTCCCAGTTGTAGACCGTGACGTTGGCGGTGAGGACGTCGCCGTCCTTGGCGGGGGTGCCCTGGCCCTCGACGACCTTGATGGAGGCGGACGTGAGCGAGGGCTGGCCCGACGGGAAGGTCAGGGTGGGCTTCTTGCCGACCTCTCCCGTCACCTTGATGGCCGTGGCCGCGGCCCGGGCCCCGGAGGCGGCGGGGCTCGCGCTGGAGGCGGTCTTCTGCGCGGTTCCGCACGCGGCGGCGAGCAGCAGGGGCAGGGCGGCGACGAGTGCCGTACTACGGCGCATGTAGGTAATCCTCAAACAGACAGCGGGTCCGGGCCAGGCTACCCGAACCCGCCGTCAGAGCGGTGTAAGAGATCACATACCGGCGATCAGCTTGTCGACCCTCTCGTCCACGCTGCGGAACGGGTCCTTGCACAGCACCGTCCGCTGGGCCTGGTCGTTGAGCTTCAGGTGGACCCAGTCGACGGTGAAGTCGCGCCGCTTCTCCTGGGCCTTGCGGATGAACTCCCCGCGCAGCTTGGCCCGTGTGGTCTGCGGCGGAACCGACTTGGCCTCGAAGATCTTGACGTCGTCGGCCACCCTCTCGACGGCCCCCCGCTTCTGCAGGAGGTAGAACAGGCCCCGCTTGCGGTGGACGTCGTGGTAGGCCAGGTCGAGCTGCGCCACGCGCGGCGACGACAGCGGCAGGTCGTACTTCTGCCTGTAACGTTCAATCATCTGGTACTTGGTGACCCAGTCGATCTCCCGCGAGACGAGGTCGAGGTCGCCCGTCTCGACCGCGCGCAGCGTGCGCTCCCACAGCTCCAGCACCCGCTTGGCGATGGCGTCCCCGCCCCGCCGTTCGACGAAGTCCTGCGCCTTGGTCAGGTACTCCTGCTGGATCTCCAGCGACGAGGCCTCGCGGCCGTTGGCCAGGCGCACCCTGCGGCGGCCCGTCATGTCGTGGGACACCTCCCGGATCGCCCTGATCGGGTTCTCCAGGGACAGGTCGCGCATCACCACGCCCGCCTCGATCATGCGCAGCACCAGGTCGGTGGCGCCGACCTTGAGCAGCATCGTGGTCTCGCTCATGTTCGAGTCGCCCACGATGACGTGCAGCCGGCGGAACCGCTCGGCGTCCGCGTGCGGCTCGTCGCGGGTGTTGATGATCGGCCGGGACCGGGTGGTCGCGGAGGACACGCCCTCCCAGATGTGCTCGGCCCGCTGGGAGACGCAGTAGACGGCTCCGCGCGGGGTCTGCAGCACCTTGCCCGCGCCGCAGATGATCTGCCGCGTCACCAGGTAGGGGATCAGGACGTCGGCCAGCCGTCCGAACTCCCCGTGCCGGCCCACGAGATAGTTCTCGTGGCAGCCGTAGGAGTTGCCGGCCGAGTCGGTGTTGTTCTTGAACAGGTAGATGTCTCCCGCGATGCCCTCCTCGCGGAGCCGCTTCTCGGCGTCCACGAGGAGACCCTCCAGGATCCGCTCCCCTGCCTTGTCGTGGGTGACAAGCTCCACGACGTTGTCGCACTCAGGGGTGGCGTACTCGGGATGGCTGCCCACGTCCAGATACAGACGTGCGCCGTTGCGCAGGAATACGTTGCTCGATCGGCCCCAGGACACCACTCGCCGGAACAGGTACCGCGCCACCTCGTCCGGCGACAGCCTCCGCTGCCCGCGGAACGTGCAGGTGACGCCGTACTCGTTCTCCAGCCCGAATATGCGTCGATCCATCACCTCACCCTATTCCCCGAAACCGGCGGCCGAACAGTGATCAGGCGGTGGAATGAAGAGAAGGAGCCGTCAGGCGACGTAAATCTCCGTCACCTTGACGATCTGCCCTCCGTCGACGGTGATGAGCGCCCGCAGGTCGCCCTTGTCGGCGCGCAGGACCAGCTTGTCCCTGGAGCAGCGCTGGGTGCCGAGGTACCGGCCGTCGATGGTCTGGTCCTTGCCGTCGCAGCCGACCGCGCTGAGGAACACCACGTCCTTCGCGAGGGGCGCGGCGAAGGCCGTCACGTCGCCCTCCGGCGGCCCCTCGAAGTGACCGGTCGTGCTGCCGCCGTACTCCTTGACGTACTTGATCGGCCGGTACTCCGCCACGTTCTCGTCGTGCATGGCGACCAGCTGCCCGCGCACGACACCGTCCCTGCTGGGGCTGAGTCCCTTGGTGAAGTCGTGCCCTGGGTCCGACTGGAGGGTCCCCCCGAAGGGAGCCGGCGTCTTGTCCGTGATCGGCGGCCCGGCCGGCTTCCGCGGGGCCGCGGTCGTGGCCGAGGCGGTCGGGGTTTCCGCCGCCGGGGTGCCGGAGTCCTCCGGGGCGGGGGACGGCTCCGCGGGCGACGCGGGGGCGGTCACGGTCACGGTGGCCGTCACGGTGGGCGAGGCCGAGCCGCCGGAGGACCCGGAGCAGGCGGTCAGCGACAGGAGGGCGACGGCGGCGGCCGGAACGCCCGCTCGCCGGAAAAGATCAAAAGTCATCACAACAGGATGAGAGTAGCGAAATCGAGGTTTGGTTGAGCCGTAAGTCCCTGATCCGGCCCCACCGCGGGACGGCGCCGCGCCCCCGGAGAGGGACGCGGCGCCGCGATGGTAGGGACGGAAGTGCGGACTACTCGCCGGAGCCCGTGTCGATCTCACCCTCCGGGGCGATCGGCGGGGTGGCGCCGGGAGCCTGCTCGGCCTGCGCCTCCTCGGACGAGGTCTGCTCGGCGGCGGGCCGCCGCGCGCTCTCCCGGCCCTCCCCGGCGGTCTCCAGGAGCTTGTCCAGGCGGGACCCGGTCAGGCGCAGGAACTTGCGGTGCTCCCTGCCGCGGTCGAGCACGGCGACCTCGAGCTGGGTCGCCGGGGGACGCTCGCCACCCGGCTCGGTCAGGGCGGCCAGCGCGGCGTCGAGGGCCTGCGGCAGCGGCAGTCCCTCGCTGTAGCGCTCCTTCAGGCGTCCGCCGACGGCCTCGGCCTGGCCGCCGATCACGGCCATGCCCTGCTCGTCGAAGACGGAGCCGTCGAAGGTGATCCGGTAGATCTGGTCGTCCTCGGGGGCGTCGCCGACCTCCGCGACGACGATCTCCACCTCGAACGACTTGATCGACTCGGTGAAGATCATGCCGAGGTGCTGGGCGTACAGGTTCGCCAGGCCGCGGCCGGTGACGTCGTTGCGGTTGAACGTGTAGCCGTTGATGTCGGCATAGCGGATGCCGGCCAGGCGGAGCGACTCGAACTCGTTGTAGCGCCCGACCGCGGCGAAACCGATGCGGTCGTAGATCTCACTGATCTTGTGCAGCGCCTTCGACGGGTTGGGCGCCACGAACAGGATGCCGTCGGCGTACTGCATGACGACCACGCTGCGACCGCGAGCGATGCCCTTGCGGGCATACTCCGCCCTGTCCCGCATGATCTGCTCGGGCGAGGCATATCCTCCGAAGGGGATGGACACCGGGGGTGATCCTCTCTTGGGTTAGCGCAGCGGCGCGGTCGGGCCTTCGGGGGCGGCCATCCGCCTCTCCAGCATGGACTCCACGAACTCGGCGACCTCGTCGTCGGGGAGGCGGCGGAAGCCGTCCGCGGTGATGACGGCCACGACCGGCCAGATCTTCCGCATCACGTCGGGGCCGCCGGTGGCCGAGTCGTCGTCGGCGGCGTCGTACAGGGCGTGCAGGCAGGTCAGGGCGGTGTCCTGCGGGCTTGCGTTCTCCCGGTACAGCTTCTTCAGCGACCCCCGCGCGAAGATCGAACCCGAGCCGATGGAGTGGAACTCCTTCTGCTCGTACGGCCCGCCGCCCACGTCGTAGCTGAAGATCCGCCCGGCGTCGCGGCCCGGGTCGTAGGCCGCGAACAGCGGCACGACCACGAGGCCCTGCATGGCCATGGGCAGGTTGCCGCGGATCATGGTGGCCAGGCGGTGCGCCTTGCCCTCGGTGGACAGCGAGCGGCCTTCGGTCTTCTCGTAGTGCTCCAGCTCGACCCGGTACAGCCGGGCCAACTCCAGGCCGGTGCTCGCGGTGCCCGCGATGCCCATGCAGGAGTAGTCGTCGGTGCGGAACACCTTCTCGATGTCCCGCTGCGAGATTATGTTCCCGGAGGTCGCACGCCTGTCGCCCGCCATCACCACGCCGCCGGCGCAGGTCGCCGCGACGATGGTGGTCGCGTGCGGGATCTCGTCGCCCACCGGCGCCGCCAGCGACTCGTTGCGGGCGGGCAGCAGGTTCGGCGCGTGCACGCCGACGAACTCCGAGAACGACGACGATCCCGTATATGTGAAGAGGCTGTTCATCCAGGCTGGCTGAGATGCCACGCGACTCCCTCCAAGCATGCGTTGTTACGCCCGACCATACTCAGGTCTCAGCTCTGGTTGCACTCTTCCCGATCAGCTCAGCGCGAACCAGACATCCCATAAGACGCCGGGCACTCGTCCGCCGAGCCGCTTCTTTACTCGCGGGTAATCGCGTGCGAGGGTCGAGGATGGAGCCGGATTCCTCAGGTCGTGCGGGTCGCGGTGGGTGACGATGGCGGCGAGACGATGACCACCAGGGCCGTGGTCGGCGGGACGTGGACGTTGGACGACCGGCTGGCCGGGCCGGTGGCGGAGGTGCCGGTGGAGGTGCGGCCCGGCACGGCCGCCCTCACGGTGCGCCTGTCCTACGACCGGTCGGCCGGCGTGCTCGACCTCGGCTGCGCCGGGCCCGCCGGCTTCCGCGGCTGGTCGGGCGGCGCGCGCTCCGAGTACACCGTCGCGCCCTCCTGGGCCACCCCCGGCTACCTGCCCGGCGAGATCGAGCCGGGCGTGTGGCGGGTGCTGGTCGGCCTGCACCGCGTGCCCCTCGGCGGGCTGCCGTACGAGATCCGGGTGATCAGGCACGTGCGGCCGCCCGCCCGGCCGCGCCGGCGCCGCACCCGCATCTCCCGCGTGCCCGGGCCGCTCCCGCCCGAGCCCGCCGCCGTGCGCCGCCGCCTGCCGTCGCCGCCCGGACACCGCTGGCTCGCCGGGGACCTGCACGCGCACACCGACCACTCCGACGGGACGCTGAGCGTCTACGAACTGGCCTGCGTCGCGGCCGCGGCCGGGCTGGACTTCCTCGCGGTGACCGACCACAACACCGTCAGCCACCACGCGGAGCTGGCCGCGGCCTCGGCGCTCGCCGGGATCGTGCTCGTGCCCGGACAGGAGGTGACCACCGACCTCGGGCACGCGGGCGCCCTCGGGGACGTCGGCTGGATCGACTTCCGGCTGCCCCCGGACGAGTGGGCGAAGGCCGTACGGGACCGGGGCGGGGTGCTGTCGGTCAACCACCCGGTGGCGGCCGACTGCGCGTGGCGGCACCCGATGGCCGACCGGCCGCGGACCGTGGAGCTGTGGCACCGGAGCTGGCACGACCGCACCTGGGGCGCGCCGCTGGCCTGGGCGCAGGCCTGGGCCGCGGGCCTGACCGGCGGCCTGGTCGTGGTGGGCGGCGGCGACTACCACCGGCCGGAGGAGGGGCACCCGCCCGGCGCGCCGGCGACGTGGGTGCTCGCCGAGGGCGACGGCCGGGGCCCCGAGGCCGCGAGGGCCGTCGTACGCGCCGTCGCGGAGGGGCGGACCGCGGTGTCGGCCTCCCTGAACGGCCCGCTGCTGCTGCGGCTGGAGGACGAGTTCCTGGCCGTGGACGCCGACGGGCTGGTGCTGTGGGGGCCGCGGACCCGTCGCGTGATTCGCGGGGACCTCGCGCTCCTGCCGGCCCGGCCGGGGACGCACCGGCTGGAGACGCCGGTCAACGAGCTCATGGCCGTGTGCAGCTGACGAGGTTGCGCCACGCCGCCGGTGGGGAGGTGCAGGGCAGGTCGCCGAGCGGAGGAGGGTGAGGACGTGGAGACGGTGAAGGTGGGGATCGCCGGGCTCGGCGTGGTCGCGCAGGTCGTCTACCTGCCCCTGCTGGCGCGGCGGCGCGACCTGTTCCGGGTGGCGGCCGTGTGCGACCTCGACCGCGGGCACGCGGAGACGGTGGGCCGGGAGGCGGGTGTCCCGGCGTACGACGACCCGCGGGCGATGCTGGACGAGGGCGGGCTCGACGCGCTGATCGTACTCACGCCGGGCTCCCACGGGCCGCTGGTGCGGGCCGCGCTCGAACGCGGCCTGTGGGTGCTGTGCGAGAAGCCCCTCGCCTACAGCCGGGCCGAGCTGAGCGGCCTGTCCGGCGAGCGGCTGATGACCGGCTACATGAAGCAGTACGACCCGGCCTCCCAGCGGCTGCTGGAGGCGCTGCACGAGGCCGGCGGGCCGGACGTCGTCCGCCACCTGGACGCCACCGTGCTGCACCCGTCGCAGGAGTCCCAGCTGCTGTTCGCCCGCGCGCGGCCCGGACGGCCCTCCCCCGAGCGGACGGCCCCCTACGCGGAGGCCGACGACCGGGCGCTCACCGCCGCGCTCGGCACCTCCTCCGAGCGGCTGCGGCGGCTGTACGCCGAGGTCCTGCTGAGCAGCCTCTGCCACGAGCTGTCGCTGATACGGCTGTTCACCGGATCTCCGGACACGGTGGACCACGTGGCCGTGTGGCCGGTGGAGGCCTTCCCGCCGTCGCTGGAGGTGAGCGGGACGCTGCCCGTGGAGGGCTCCGGCCGGTACGGCCTGCGGTGGCACTACCTGCCGAGCTACCCGGCGTACCACGAGGTCATGACCCTGCACCACGAGCACGGCTCGCTGGAGCTGCGCTTCCCCTCGCCGTACATGCTGAACACGCCCACCCGGCTGACGGTCACCTGCCGCGTCGGCACCACCGAGCGGACGGTCGTCAGCGAGGACGTCGCCGAGGCGTTCGAGCGGCAGCTACGCGCCTTCCACCGTTTCGTCACCCAGGACGAACCGCCGCTCACCGGACTCGACGGGGCCCTGGAGGATATCGTCACGGCGCAGCGCATCGTGCACCGGTACGCGCGCTGGGCCGGCGTCCCCATCGGCGGCGAGTGCGCCCAGGAGGTCACCGGCGCCCCCCGGGAGGCGACCGCCGGGGCCGACGTCAGCAGCTACGCCGAGGAGGGCGCGAGTGGAGCCATCGGTCACGCCGAGCAGGGCGTCCGCGGATAGCGGCGAGATCGTGGTGGTCCCGCACACGCACTGGGACCGCGAGTGGTACCTGCCCTTCCAGCGGTTCCGCGTCGGCCTGGTGCGGGTGCTCGACGAGGTCCTGGACGCCATGGCCGCCGACCCCGCCTACCGCTTCACGCTGGACGGCCAGCTCGCGGCGGTCGAGGACTACCTGGAGATCCGCCCCGGACGCCGCGACGACGTCGCCCGGTTCGTCGCCGAGGGGCGGCTCGCCGTGGGGCCCTGGCTGATCCTCGCCGACGAGTTCCTGTGCTCGGGCGAGACCCTGCTGCGCAACCTGGAGTACGGCATGCGGGGGGCGGCCGCGCTCGGCGGCGCCATGCCGGTCGGGTACCTGCCCGACCAGTTCGGCCACTGCGCCCAGATGCCGCAGATCCTGTCGCTGGCGGGGCTGCGCCTGGCCTGCCTGTGGCGGGGCGTGCCCGCGCACGTGGACCGCGACACCTTCGACTGGACCGGCGCCGACGGCACGACGATCAGGACGAGATACCTGCCCGGCGGGTACGGCAACGCCTCCGGCCTGTTCGCCGGCCCGGCCGAGCGCATGCCCGACCGCGTGGCGGCCTTCGTCCGTGCGGCTGGGGACTGGGCGACCGGGGACTGGGCGGCCGGGGACTGGGCGGCCGGTGGGACCCTGCTGGCGATGTACGGCGCCGACCACTCGGCCCCCGCCCGCGAGATCACCGCGTCGGGACTGCGCGTCGCCACCCTCGCCGAGGCCCTGACCGGCCTCCACGGGCCCGGCGACGGGCTGCCCCGGGTGGTGGGCGAGCTGCGCTCGCACGCGCGGGCCAACCTCCTGCCCGGCGTGATCTCGGCCCGGGTGCCGCTGAAGCAGGCCATGGCGCGGGCCGAGCGGCTCCTCACCCGCTACGCCGAGCCGATGTCCGCGCTGTGGCTCACCGACCGTTCGGCGTGCGGGCGCCTGATCGACATGGCCTGGCGGTCGGTCATCGCCTGCGGCGGGCACGACTCGGTCACCGGGTGCGGCTCCGACGAGACCGCCCAGCAGGTGGCCGCGAGGATCGCCGAGGCCGGGCAGACGGCCCAAGCGGTCGTGGACCTGGTCGCCGCGTCCCTCGCCGGGGCCGCGCCGAAGGACGCGCTCGTCGTCGTCAACCCGTCCCCCTTCGAGCGGACCGGCCTGGTGCTCGCCGACCTGCCGGAGGACCGCGCGTCGCTGGCCGACGGCCGCGGGCGTGCGGTCCCCGTCAACGTTCCCGTGCAGCGGCTCGAACACGCCGCGACCCTGCTCGACGAGACCGTCATGGACGACCTCTCCCTGCTCCTCGGGCGCGTGCACGAGCGGGAGCTGTACGGCCACGAGATCGTCTCCTGGGCCGCCGCGGACGGCGTGTTCACCGTCACCGTGAGCCGCCACGCGTCCGGCGCGTACGCGTACGAGGACCTGCGCAGGGCCGTCCTCGACGCCGGGCCGGGGCCGTGGGCCGTCCGCACGGTGGCCGAGCCCGTGGTCACCGTGGCCGCGCTGGTCACCGTGCCGCCGCTGGGCCGCGCCGTCCTCACCGCACGTCCGGTCGCGCCCGCCGAACCCGCCCCCGTCCCGGGCGCCCTGCGGACCGACCCGTACGAGTTCGAGCCGGTGCTGGACAACGGCCTGCTGCGGGTGCGCGTGGCGGACGACGGGACGCTGTCCCTGCGCGGGGCGGACGGCGTGGAGGTCCACGGCGTCGGGCGGATCGTCCACGGCGGGGACGCCGGGGACACCTACAACCACGCGCCGCCGCCCGGCGACCGGCTCCTCGACCGGCCCTCCCGCGTCACCGTCGAGGAGATCTGCTCGGGACCGCTGACCGGCGCGTACGAGATCACCCGCGGGTACGACTGGCCGGCCGGCGCGGGTGACGCCGCGACCGTGCCGGCGGTCGTCACGACCCGGGTGGAGCTCAGGGCGGGCGAGCCGTTCGCCCGGTGTGAGATCACCATGGACGTGCGCTGCCGCGACCATCGCATCCGCTGGCACGCGCCGCTGCCCCGGGCGGCGGCCGAGTCGTACGCGGAGGGACAGTTCGCCGTGGTGCGGCGCGGCCTGACAGCCGAGGGCGGGGGCGGCGAACGGCCGATCCCGACCTTCCCCGCCGAGTCCTTCGCCGCCGCCGGCGGCCTCGCCGTGCTGCTCGACCACGTCACCGAGTACGAGATCACCGGGGACGAGATCAGCGGGGCCGGGACCGAGATGGCGCTCACGCTCGTGCGGTCCGTCGGGTATCTGTCCCGGAACCGCAATCCCTACCGCGACGAGCCCGCGGGACCCGAGGTGCCGACCCCGGCCGCCCAGTGCCAGGGGCCGCTGACCGTGCGATTCGCCGTCCTGCCGTACGCGGGCGGGTGGCACGACGCGGGGCTGCCGCGGCTCGCGGAGGAGTTCCGCCACGACCTGCTCGCCGTACCGGGCGCCGGCGGGGGCGGTGCGGCCGGGACGGGCCGGGACGGCCGTCTCTCGATCGGCGGGGACGGCGTCGTGATGACCGCTCTGCGCGAGCGGGACGGACGGCTGGAGGTCCGCCTGGTGGCCGAGCATCCCACGGCCACCGAGGCGGTCGTACGGGGAGATTTCACCGCGGCCTGGACGGCCGACGTTCAGGGCTCTCCCCTGGGCCCTCTGGAGGTGTCCCGCGACGAGGGGACCTCATGGCGGACGGTACGCGTCCCGCTCAGGCCCTTCGAGATCGCGACTGTTCATCTCGCCGGGGCGTGACGGCGCCCGGCGGCGGCCCTGCCGGAGGGGTCGGTTCCCCCGGAGCGCCGCCACCGGGCCGGACGCCTCCGTCGGGTTACTGTCCGCCCTTCTGCACGTAGGAACGGACGAACTCCTCCGCGTTCTCCTCGAGGACCTCGTCGATCTCGTCCAGGATCGCGTCGACGTCGTCGGTGAGCTTCTCCTGACGCTCCTGGACGTCCGGGGACGCCTGCGCCTCGGTCTCCTCGACTTCGTGCTCCTGACGCCCAGTCTGCTTCTGGCCGCCGGTCTCCTTGGTCGCCATCCCTGACACCTCCGCTGCTCGGGGGGACGCCTCTCCCCATATCTTCCCCGAACCGACCGACAATGCGCGCGAAAGGGCGTGCGATCTTCGGCGGGGGTGCGAGGCCGGCCCACCCGGTGCCCGCAGGCAAGGCGAACACGGAGAATTCCCCGCGCTCATAGACCGGATCGTTATCGACGTCACACTCCCCGCGGCCGCCTTTCGGCGCGGTGCGACCGCATCCGGGACGACAATTGATGGATCACGGATCTGGGGCTAGCGCACGGGTGGTCGATGGCATCGCACGCACGGCAACTGCTGGCGGATCGGTACAAGCTGCTGACGCCCTTCCGTCGGGACTCCGGGGGGATCATGTGGCAGGCCCATGATCTCCGCCTGAAGCGCGATGTCGCGATCAAGGAAGTGCAGCCGCCGTACCGCGTGGACGTGGCCGACCTGGCCGCCGCACGCCGGCAGGCGCTGCGGGAGGCCCGTTCCGCGGCCCGGCTCAGCCACCCGGCCGTCATCACGGTGCACGACCTGCTGGAGGACAAGGGCCGGCTCTGGATCGTCACCGAGCTCCTGCAGGGCCTCACGCTGGCCGACACCGTGCGCCACCTCGGCCGGCTTCCGGTCCACTGGGCCGCCTGGGTGGGTTTCCAGCTCCTGTCGGGCGTACGGCACGCGCACTCGCTGGGCGTCGTCCACGGGGACATCCGGCCGGCCAACGTGATGCTGACCGAGGACCGGGTGGTGCTGACCGACTTCGGCATCGCCGCCTTCGACCGGGACCCGGCCGGGTCGTCGACCGTGCCGGTGGCGCGGTCCGGCGCCTACCTCGCCCCCGAGCGGCTGCGCGGGAAGTCCCTGGCTCCCTCGGCCGACCTGTGGTCGTTCGGCGCCACGCTCTATCGCGGGGTCGAGGGACGGCCGCCGTACCCGCCCACGGGCCCGCTGCCGGCCGAGGTGCTGCTCGGCCGCAGGCCCGAGCCCCCGCGCCGGGCGGGCCCGTTGCGGCCGCTGCTGGAGGGCCTGTTGCGGCCCGACCCGGACGAACGACTCACCGTCGACCAGGCGATGCACGTGCTGGTGGACGTGTTGCGGCGGCAGGGCATCCCGGCGGCGACGCCGGGCCGGACGGCCGGCGAGCTGCCGAGCCGTACCGCGCCCAGGCAGAGCAGGGAGCATCCCTACGGCCGCGCCCCCGCGCACGGATCGCCGCGGGCGCCCGGGGAGCTCACGGCCGGGCGCCTTTACGACGTAGATCAGCCACAGGGGGACTCGCCCTACTGGCCCGCTCCCACGACCCGCCCCCGCCGGCACCGCAACGGCCCCCCGGCGCCCTGAGCCCGCCTGCCGGTGACGGCTCTCCCGCGTCCTTCGCCGAAGAGCCGTCGCCGCCGTCCCGTCGTACGGTCAGTCGTCGTGACCGCGGCCGTGGTGCCCCCGGTCGTCGTGGCCCCGGTCGTCGTGGCCCCGATCGTCGTGTCCCCTGCCGTGGTGACCCCGGTCGTCGTGCCGTCGGCCGTCGTCCTCGACCCGGAACCTGACGATCCTCCCGCTCGCGACGGAGACGTACACCCGGTACTCCCGATGGCCCTTGCGGAGCTCGACCTTCCACACGCGGCGGCCGTGCTCCCACTCGCGCTCCACCTTGGTGACCCGGGCGCCGGGCACCCGCCTCTTGGCGATCGCGATCGCCCGGCTCCGGCTGACGGCGGTGGAGGCCGAGGCGGTGGCGGTGGAGGCGGTGGAGGCGGTGGCCGGCGCCGCGACGGAGGCGGAGGCGACGGCCGTTCCACCGGCGGTCAGGGCGGCGAGGGTCGTGGCGGCCGCGAGAGCGATCTTCGTTGTCTGTCTCATGACCCAACCGTCGCAGCGATCATGCTAGGGCCGCGCTAAGCGATCCCTAAAACCAGGCGTACCTCCGCACCGCCCAGATCGGACTCGCCGAGAGCCAGGAAGCCGCCCGACTCCTGGGCCACGCGACGGGCGATGTCGAGGCCGAGGCCGGTCGACCCGGCCCCGCTCTCCCCCCGCCTCAGCGGGTCGCCCGGGCCGAAGCCCGGACCCGCGTCCGACACCGTGAGGACCACCGGGCCTCCCTCCCCGCCGACGCCCTCCCCGCCGACGCCGTCCGGGCCGGCGTCACCGGCGGTGAGGCGGACGCGGAACGACGCGCCGTCGGGGGTGTGCGCGAAGACGTTGCCCAGGAGGGCGTCGACGCAGGCGGCGAGGTCCTCGGCGGAGACCGCCACCGGCAGCGGGCCGGGGGCCAGGTCGAGCCCGACCGCCCTGGACTGGTCTTCGGCGAGCACGGACCAGAACGCCACCCTGTCGCGCACGACCGGGACGGCGTCGCACGAGGCCCGTTCCCGCGACCGCCGCCGGACGTCGTTGATCACCGCGGTGACCGCGCGCTCCAGCGCGTCCACGCGCGCCTCGATCCTCGCCGCCTCTCCGGGATCCGACAGCGACTCCGCCTCCAGCCTGAGGCCGGTGAGGGGGGTGCGCAGCCGGTGGGAGACGTCCGCCACGATCTCCCGCTCCTCGGCGAGGAGGTCCGAGATTCGTCCCGCCAGGTGGTTGAGGGCCAGGCCGGCCGTACGCACCTCGGGCGGGCCGAGTGGCGTCGCCCTGGCGGTCAGGTCGCCCGTCGCGAGGCGGTGGGAGACCTCGGCGAGCGCCGTGGTGGGCCGGACGACCGCGCGGGCGAGCCGGTCGGCGACGAGGATGCCGACCCCGACCAGGGCGACCCCGAGGATCAGCAGCGCGAGCCACGTCTGACGTACGCCGCGCATCAGATCGTCGTCGCTGAGGAAGGCGCGGACGACGGCGGTGCCGCCCGGCGCCCCCTCGACCGCCACCAGGATCTCCCGGCCGCCCGGCGCCGCCGCCGACAGGCTGCGGCCCCGCGCCGCGAGGTCCACCGCGGCCGTGCGGGCCGCGGCGGCTCCCAGCACCCGGCCGTCGGCGAGGAAGACCGTCACCGGGTGGCCGCTCGACGCGCTCGCCTGCTCCGCGGTCAGCCGGAGCGTCTCCTCGTCCACGGTGCCGACCGCGACCGCGACCGACTCGGCGGCCCGGGTCGCCGAGTCGACGGCCTCGCTCTGCGCCACAGAACGGACCAGCAGCGCCAGCGGCACGAGCAGCGACACGAGCACGAGTGACGTCGTCGCCGCGACGAGGGCCGCGAGCCAGCGCCTCACCGGCGCTCTCCCGGGCCCGCGCCGGCGCGGGCCGCCGTACCGGTCACGAGGGGGCGGCGAGGCGGACGCCGACGCCTCGGACGGTCTGGAGGTAGCGCGGCTGCTGGGCGGTCTCGCCGAGCTTGCGGCGCAGCCAGGAGAGGTGGACGTCGACCGTCTTGTCGGTGCCCCCGTAGGGGATCTGCCAGACCTCGGTGAGCAGCTCGCGCTTGGTGACCACCTGTCCGGCCCGCGCCGCCAGATAGTGCAGCAGGTCGAACTCGCGCGGCGTCAGGTCCAGCGGGGCGCCGTCGAGCGTCGCCTCCCGGGTCCGCGGGTCCACGCGCAGCGCCCCGACGGTCAGCGAGGTGTCCTCGGGGGCCGTGTCCACGCGGCGCAGCACGGCCCGGATGCGGGCGTCGAGCTGCGCGGCGCTGTACGGCTTGACCACATAGTCGTCCGCGCCCGCGTCGAGCAGGCGGATCATCTCGGCCTCCCCGTCCCTGGCGGTGGCCACGATGACCGGGACCCGGCTCACGGCGCGGAGCATGCGTAGCAGGTCGGCGCCGTCCATGTCGGGCAGGCCGAGGTCGAGCACGATGAGGTCCGGCCGGTCCTCCACCACCGACCGCAGGCCGTCGAGTGCGGTGGGGGCGGAGGAGACGGCGTGGCCGCGCTCGCGCAGGCTCCGGGTGAGGGAGCCGCGGATGGGGGCGTCGTCTTCGATGAGGAGCACGCTTGGCATTTGGCCGCTACGTTAGCCTTTCGCCGGTCTGCGGCATAAGTCCGTTATCCGGGCCTTAGCGATCCCTTAGCTTTCGCGGTGGGAGAGTGGGCGCGTGAACACCCGCCTCGTCCTCGCCGTCGCCGGATGGCTGCTGGCCGCCGCGCTCGCCACCGGAGCGGGGGTCGCGGTGCTCGGCCTGCTCGGCCGGCCGCTCGCCGGAACCGCCGGGCGGCCCATGTCGGCCGAGGAGATCCGCGTCGCGCTGGCCCGGGACACCCCTGCCGCGCCGTCCTCCGGCCCCGCCTCAGCAGCCGTACCGGCGCGGTCCCCCGGCGCAGTACCGGCACGCTCCCCGGGGCAGGCCACGCCGGGCGCCGGGCCCGTCACCGGCCGGAAGCTGATCTCGACCGGCGCGGGCAGCGTGATCGCCCGGTGCGACGGCGGCCTGGCGCGGCTCCAGTCGTGGACGCCCGGTCAGGGTTACGAGGTCCACGACGTCGATCCGGGGCCGGACGACCACGCCCGCGTGCGGTTCGAGTCGGACGAGGGCAGGGTCGAGATCGAGGTGCGCTGCGCCGGCGACGTCCCCGTTCCCCGAATCACCCGCCACGACTGATCATCCGCCGTGGCCGACGCGGTGGTCAGCCCTCGCCGGTGAGCGCGGCGACGAGGTCGGCGGCCGTGCGGCAGCGGTCGAGCAGGTCGCCCACGTGCGCCTTGGTGCCGCGCAGCGGCTCCAGGGTCGGCACGCGCTGGAGCGACTCGCGGCCCGGGATGTCGAAGATCACCGAGTCCCAGGAGGCGGCGGCGACCGACTCGCTGTACTGCCGCAGGCACCGGCCCCGGAAGTAGGCCCGGGTGTCGGTGGGGGGCGTCTCCACCGCGCGGTCGATGTCCTCCTCGGTCACCAGGCGCTGCATCCGGCCCCTGGCGACGAGCCGGTTGTACAGGCCGCGGTCGGGGCGGATGTCGGAGTACTGCAGGTCGACCAACTGCAGCCGGGGGTGGTTCCAGGGCAGGTTGTCGCGGGTGCGGTAGCCCTCCAGGATCTCCAGCTTGGCGACCCAGTCGAGCTCACGGGACAGCTGCATCGGGTCCTCGGCGAGCCGGGTGAGCACCGACTCCCAGCGGTTGAGCACGTCCTTGGTGAGCTCGTCCACGCCCGAGCCGAAGCGGTCCTCGACGTACTTGCGGGCCTGCTCCAGGTATTCCATCTGCAGCTGAACGGCGGTCATCTTCCGCCCGTTGCGCAGCGCGATCTCGTACTTGCAGGTCGGGTCATGGGACACCGCGCGCAGCGCCGCGACCGGCGACTCGGGGGTCAGGTCGATGGTGAGGAACCCCTCCTCGATCATCGCCAGCACCAGGGCCGTCGTACCGAGCTTCAAATATGTCGAAATTTCCGACATATTGGCGTCGCCGATGATCACGTGCAGCCGCCGGTACTTCTCCGGATCGGCGTGCGGCTCGTCGCGGGTGTTGATGATCGGCCGCTTGAGCGTGGTCTCCAGCCCGACCTCGACCTCGAAGAAGTCGGCCCGCTGGCTGATCTGGAAGCCTTCGGTACGCGAGTCCTGGCCGATGCCGACCTTGCCCGCGCCGCACACCACCTGCCGCGACACGAAGAACGGCGTCAGGTGCCTGACGATGTCGGCGAACGGCGTCGCGCGGCGCATGAGGTAGTTCTCGTGGCAGCCGTACGACGCGCCCTTGGCGTCGGTGTTGTTCTTGTAAAGCTGGATGGGGGCGTTGCCGGGCGTGGAGGACGCCCGCACGGCGGCGTCGTACATCACCCGCTCGCCCGCCTTGTCCCAGATCACCGCGGCCCGGGGGTTGGTGCACTCGGGCGTCGAGTACTCCGGGTGGGCGTGGTCGACGTACAGGCGCGCGCCGTTGGTGAGGATCACGTTGGCGAGCCCGAGGTCCTCGTCCGTGAGCTGGCTCTGGTCGGCCACCTCACGGGCCAGGTCGAACCCCCGGGCGTCGCGGAGCGGGTTCTCCTCCTCGAAGTCCCACCGGGCCCGGCGAGCCCGGGCGGCCGACGCCGCCAGGTACGCGTTGACGACCTGTGAGGAGGTCACCATCGCGTTCGCTCCCGGTTGACCGGGCACGGCGATGCCGTACTCGGTCTCGATGCCCATCACCCGCCGAACCGTCATTCGCACCCCGCCTGCTTCAGGCCGTCGTAGTCATATCCGAGCCTAGCCCTTTCTCTATGCCCTGCTACCGAACAGTTACGGCACAGATGCCTCGGGACTTTGCACCGGAATGGTCGTCGCGGTCCGGGAGGCGGGGCCGCGGCCACGCTGGCGGGGCCTGCGGGGGCGGCCGAGCAGGGCCCCCAGCCTGGCCCGAAGCCATCGCTGACCCGGCTTGTCCACCAGCCGGTAGATCAGGTACGCGAGCACGATCGAGACCGCCATCGTGATCCCGGCGAGCGCCCACGGGTCCACCACGTCCCGGTACGCGGGGATCAGGACGGCCGAGACCGTCTGGTGCAGAAGATAGAGCGGATACGTCAGCGCCCCCAGGGCGACCAGGCGGCGCCAGCGCACCCACCGCAGCCAGCCGAGGGCGACCGCGGCCATCAGGAGGTAGACGAGCGTGATCGCGACGACGACGGCCTCCGGGGGCGCCGGGTACCGGGCGATGCCGACCAGGCGCACCCGCTCCCCCACGCGCTCCATGGCGGCGTACAGGGACATCCCGTAGCCGGCGGCGACCATCAGCCACGGAACCAGGGCCCCCGAGCGCGCCCCGAAGCGGTGGATCAGGAAGAAGGCCATGCCGGCGATGAAGTACGGCGCCTGCCGCGGCATGAAGACGAAGACGAGCGTCTCGTTCTGGGTGAACTCGGCCAGCAGTGCCAGGCCGGTCCAGGCCGCCAGGAACACCAGGCAGCGCCGCAGCGTGATCCCCACGAGGGAGAACAGCGCCACGAGGACGTAGAACCGCAGTTCCACCCAGAGGGACCAGAAGACGCCGCCGGCGTGGCCCACGCCGAACGCGCCCTGGAACATGGTCAGGTTGAGCAGGTACTCACCGTCGCTGAGCTTGGGGTCGAAACCCCCGACCCCGCTGAAGCGGTACATGATGAAGATCACGAGCACGGAGAACCAGTACGCCGGGTACAGCCGGGACACCCGGGAGACGGCGAACTCGCCGACGGTGTGCCCCCAGACGCTCATCAGGATGACGAAACCGCTGATGAGGAAGAACAGCTCCACGCCGAGGATGCCCAGCGTGGTCAGCCGGGCGACCGGCTCGAACAGCTTGGTGGGGAACTCGTCCCACAGCGATCTGCTGGCCGCCATGAAGTGGAAGGCCATGACGGCGAACGCGGCCACGAAACGCAGGACGTCGAGCTCGACCAGGCGGCGGCTCCCGGCCGGTGCGGCCGCCTGCGGCACCGGAACCGCGGCCGAAACCGGAGCGCTCTGCCGCATGGGCTGTCTGACGGGCTGTCCCACGGGAGTCACCCGCGCGAGCCAAGGACGATCATGCCATCTTTGACGTGATCACTCCCGGCTTCGGTTCCCTCGGACCGCGAACGTCACGGGAGGCGACGCGCGTTCCGCCCCCGCCGGCGGTCCGGGCGAGGGGCCGGAAAAGCCGGAGGAGCGGCGCGATCGGATCGCGCCGCTCCTCGATGGCACCGGCCCGGCCGGGTGCCGGGTGCTACAGGTACTGACCGGTGTTGGCGACCGTGTCGATCGACCGCCCGGCCTCGGTGCCCTGCTTGCCCTGCACGAGCGTGCGGATGTAGACGATCCGCTCGCCCTTCTTGCCGGAGATGCGGGCCCAGTCGTCGGGGTTGGTGGTGTTGGGCAGGTCCTCGTTCTCGGAGAACTCGTCCACGCAGGCGGCCAGCAGGTGCGAGATCCGCAGGCCCTTCTGCCCGGTGTCGAGGAACTCCTTGATGGCCATCTTCTTGCCGCGGTCCACGATGTTCTGGATCATGGCGCCGGAGTTGAAGTCCTTGAAGTACAGGACTTCCTTGTCGCCGTTGGCGTAGGTCACCTCGAGGAAGCGGTTCTCCTCGCTCTCGGCGTACATCCGCTCGACCACCCGCTGGATCATCGCGGCGATCGTGCCCTCGCGGCTGGCGCCGTGCTCGGTGAGGTCCTCCGGGTGCAGCGGCAGGTCGTTGACGATGTACTTCGAGAAGATGTCCTTGGCCGCCTCGGCGTCCGGCCGCTCGATCTTGATCTTGACGTCCAGGCGGCCGGGCCGCAGGATCGCCGGGTCGATCATGTCCTCGCGGTTGGAGGCGCCGATGACGATGACGTTCTCCAGGCCCTCGACACCGTCGATCTCCGACAGGAGCTGGGGAACGATGGTGTTCTCGACGTCGGAGGAGACGCCCGAGCCGCGGGTCCGGAAGATCGAGTCCATCTCGTCGAAGAACACGATCACCGGGGTGCCCTCGGAGGCCTTCTCACGGGCCCGCTGGAAGACCAGGCGGATGTGCCGCTCGGTCTCGCCGACGTACTTGTTGAGAAGCTCGGGGCCCTTGATGTTGAGGAAGAAGCTCTTGCCGGACTGGCCGGTCTTCTCCGCGACCTGCTTGGCCAGGGAGTTGGCGACGGCCTTCGCGATCAGCGTCTTGCCGCAGCCGGGCGGGCCGTACAGCAGCACGCCCTTCGGCGGGCGCAGCTTGTGCTCGCGGAACAGGTCGGCGTGCAGGTAGGGCAGCTCGATGGCGTCCCTGATCTGCTCGATCTGCCTGCTGAGGCCGCCGATCTCCTCGTAGGAGATGTCGGGGACCTCCTCGAGGACGAGCTCCTCGACCTCGGACTTGGGGATGCGTTCGTAGACGTAGTTGGAGCGGGGTTCGAGCAGGAGTGAGTCGCCGGCCCGCAGCGGCTGGTCCAGCAGCGAGTGGGCGAGCTTGACGACCCGCTCCTCGTCCGCGTGCGAGATGACGAGGGCGCGCCCGCCCTCCTCCAGCAACTCCTTGAGCATCACGATCTCGCCGACGTCCTCGTAGCCGAGGGCCTCGACGACGTTGAGCGCCTCGTTGAGCATGACCTCCTGGCCACGCTTGAGCGAGTCGACGTCCACGGCCGGACTGACGTTCACCCGGAGCTTGCGCCCGCCGGTGAACACCTCGATCGTGCCGTCTTCCCTCGCCTCGAGGAAGACACCGAATCCGGACGGCGGCTGCGCCAGCCGGTCGACCTCCTCCTTGAGGGCGACGATCTGGTCTCTGGCCTCCTTGAGGGTGGCGACCAGACGCTCGTTCTGGCCTGTGAGGGCGGCCACCTGCGCCTGCGCCTCGTGGAGACGCTCCTCGATGACCCTGGCCTGCCGGGGAGACTCGGCCAGCTTCCGGCGCAACGCGGTGATCTCCTCCTGCAGGAAGGAGACCTGTGTTGTGAGATCGGCGACCTCCCGTTCGCGCTGCGCGGCCCGAGCCTCAGCGTCGTCGCGAGCTGCCACGCCCCGTCACCTCCTTCCCCGTCGAGAACGACTACTCAAGACCCTACCTATCTTGGCGCTGTACGTAACCTGGCCGGGCAGTGTTCGTGTAGTTACGTTGGGTGTTCGGCGTTTGATACCTTATGGACCGATTGTTCGGGTCACCATTAGGAACACACCCAAATGTTCCCGTGTCACGTGGCTTTGCCGGGTTGTGGCCGAATCGTCACCCTTGTTCGATCCCCTCTCCGTACGCCCCCTTGGCGGGGCGCCTGCGCCGCGGCGGGGGCGTGACGCCGTCCGCCATGCGCCGGGCCGTGACGAGGAATCCCGTGTGGCCGACCATCCGGTGGTCGGGCCGTACCGCGAGGCCCTCGACATGCCAGTCGCGAACCAGGGTCTCCCACGCGTGAGGCTCGGTGAAACTCCCGTGCTCCCGCAGGGTTTCCACCGTTCTGGACAACTGGGTCGTTGTCGCAACATAGCAGCAAATAACTCCCCCGGGAGTAAGGGACTTCGCCGCCGCGTCAACGCACTCCCAAGGAGCGAGCATGTCCAGGATGACGCGATCCACGTCCGCCTCGTCGAGCGCGTCGACGAAGTCGCCGACCACCAGGCGCCACTGCCCCACGGGGCCGCCGAAGAACTTCTCCACGTTCTTCGTGGCGACCTCCGCGAAGTCCGCGCGCCGCTCGTAGGAGGTCACCTTCCCCTCCGGGCCGACCGCACGCAGCAGGAAGCAGGTGAGCGCGCCGGACCCCACGCCGGCCTCCACCACCCGGGCGCCGGGGAAGATGTCGGCCATGGCGACGATCTGGGCCGCGTCCTTCGGGTAGACCACCGCGGCGCCGCGCGGCATCGACACCGCGTAGTCGGCGAGCAGGTGCCGGAACGCCAGGTACGCCGTGCCGCCCGAGGACCGCACCACGGACCCCTCGGGCTGCCCGATCAGGTCGTCGTGCGGGATCGACCCCTTGTGCGTGTGGAAGACGCCGCCCTCTTTCAGCGTCACCGTGTGCCGCTTGTTCTTGGGGTCGGTGAGCTGGACCTGATCTCCGGCCCGGAACGGGCCGTGCCTGCGAAAACCCATGCGGAAAAGGCTAGTGCCGCGACCGACGAGATTCGCCCGTACGGAGCGGTGTCCAGAGTGGTGCATCGCAAGGCGGAGGAGGAGCCGATGACAGCGTCATCGGCGACGACGACAACGAGGCGAGGTGCCGCTCTGGGCGACGCGACGGGGCAAAGATCGGCGGGAGGGGCACGGGGTGCCGCGACCGACGAGATTTGCCGCCACGGGGCAAAGATCGCCGGGAGGGAAACCACTGGCCGCCGCCGTGTCACTGCTGCTAACAATGGGACATGTTGCCCCAAGAGGCGATTCCCGCCGGACCGGCCGTTCTGCGCCTGCCGGTCGAGGGGGACGCCGACCAGATCGCCCGTGCCTGCTCCGACCCCGACATCGCGCGCTTCATCCCCTTCGTCCCGTCTCCGTACACACGTGACGACGCGCTGGCCTGGATCACCAAGGCCGTCCCGGCCACCTGGGAGAACGGCGGAGCCGACTTCCTCGTCGCCGACCCCGGGACGGGCGAGGTCCTCGGGACGGCCGGGCTGAAGCCGCCGGACCGGTTCGGCGTGACCGAGGTGGGCTACTGGCTCGCCCCGTGGGCCCGGGGCCGCGGCGTCGCCACGGCCGCCGTGCGGGCGCTCGCCGAGCGGGCCTTCGCCCGGGGCGTCCCCCGCATCGGGCTGATCGCGGAGGTCGACAACATCCCGAGCCAGCAGGTCGCCCACCGGTGCGGATTCACGCACGAGGGCGTGCTGCGCGCGGCCGGTTCGGCCCGCGGGGAGGCCCGCGCCGATCTGGCGGTGTTCGGGCGGCTCGCCTCCGACCCGGGCGACCCGATCGCGCCCTTCCTCCCGTTCTTCCCCGGGGGGTTCCCCGGCGGCTCGCTCACCGACGGGGTCGTCCGGCTCACGCCGCTGACCGCCGCCGACGCCGCCGACTACTTCGCGCTGGCGTCCGTACCGGACGTGATGGACTCGCACGTGCCGCCGGTGGAGCCGTCGTACGCCGGCAGCGAGGCCGTCTGCCGGTACGCCGGGCACCGGTGGCTGACCGGCCAGCGGGCCGACGTCGCCATCAGGGACGCCCGCACCGGCGAGTTCGCCGGGGACATCCAGCTCACCGGCGTCGTCCCGCCGCTCGGCCAGGCGATGCTCGGCTACAGCCTCCGTCCGGAGTATCGCGGCAAGGGCATGGTGACGCGGGCGGTGAACCTGCTGGTGGAGTGGGCGTTCGCGAACACGCCGCTGAGGCGGATCGTCGCCGGGACCACGCCGGACAACACCGCCTCGCACCGGGTGCTCGAACGGGCGGGATTCACCAGGGAGCACCTCGTCAAGGGGCTGCTGCCCGGCCCCGGAGGCACCCGCCTGGACGACGTCCAGTGGGCCAGGACACGCCCCTGAGCGGAACGGACCCCCCGCGCTCGGGCGCCGCCCGGAACCCGGCGCCCGAGCGCGGGCCGTCCGCGGCGCGGCACGCCCGGGTGGGCGTTCCGGCCACGCCTGCGCCGGCCGGTCCCTCAGCCGGCTCCGTACGCGGCCCTCAGCTTGGCGAAGGCGGCGTCGGTGCCCTGCAGGGCCCGGTCGATCTCCTCGTCGGTGTGCGCGGCCGACAGGAACCAGTTGTGCCAGGGATGGAGGTAGACGCCCTCCTCCAGACAGGCCCCGGCCCAGGCGATGCCCTTCTCCAGGGTGTCGTCGCCGTCGAAGGACAGCCACGGCACCTGCACCGGGCCGGTCTGGCGGACCACGAAGCCGTGCGCCGCCGCCTGGGCGGCGAGCCCCTCGCGCAGCCGCGTCCCGGCCCGGTGCATGAGCGCGGGCCCGTCGATCTCGCGCAGGATCTCGATCGTCGCCTTGGCGGCGGCCATGGCCGTGGCGGAGAACCAGAAGGAGCCGGTCGAGTACAGCGTCTGGGCCGCCCCGCGCAGCGCGTCGGTCCCGGTGACCGCCGCGATGGGGAAGCCGTTGGCCATCGCCTTGCTCCAGGCCGTCAGGTCGGGGCGCACGCCGAGCGGCTCCCACGAGCCGCGCAGGTCCAGCCGCCACCCTGCGCGTACGTCGTCGATGACCAGGGCCGCGCCGAGACGGTCGGCCAGTGCCCGCACGCCCCGGGCGAACTCCGCGTCGGCGGGCTCCTGGTCCTCGAACGAGTCGTGCTTGAACGGCGTGACCAGGATGGCCGCGACGTCGCCGGCCGCCTGGGCCGCGGCGGCCTCGGCGCTCGCGAGGTCGTTGTAGGTGAACTCGATCGTGTCCGCCCGCTGGTTGGGGGTGACTCCGGACAGGCCGGGCGTGCACCAGGGGTCGGCGCCGTGGTAGGCGCCGTGGGCGACCAGCGTCTTGGTCCTGCCCGTCGCCGCCCTGGCCACCATCAGGGCCTGGGTGGTGGCGTCGGTGCCGTTCTTGGAGAACATGGCCCAGTCGGCGGAGGGGATGAGGTCCACCAGGAGCTCGGCGAGCTCCACCATGACCGGGCCGGGGCCGTTCAGGCAGTCGCCCGCCGCCTGCTGGGCCGCGGCGGCGGCCTCCACCTTCGGGTTGCGGTGACCGACGATCATCGGCCCCCAGCTGCACATCAGGTCGACGTACTCGCGGCCGTCGGCGTCCCACTGCCGGGCGCCCTCGGCGCGGACGAAGAACTGGGGGTAGCGGTCCCCGTGCAGGGCTGCGTTGAGGTGGCCGTACATGCCGCCGGGGATGACCTTGGCGGCACGGGCCCGCAGAGAGGCGTCGACGGACATGGGCGGCACTCCTGAACTCGGGGGAATCGGAGAGGTGGAGCCGGGGTCAGGCGTCCGGGGCGGGGTCGCCGGGGCGGAAGCCGTCCAGGCCCGCGTCGGAGCCGAGCCCGCCGGCGACCCGCGCGGCGACGGCCGTGCCGAGGCGGGCGGCGCCGAAGACGTCCTCGCCGCGCAGCAGTCCGGCGGCGAATCCGGCGCAGTACGCGTCGCCGCAGCCCGTGGTGTCGACCACCGGCACGTCCAGGGCGGGCACGCGGGTGACTCCGCCGGCGGTGGCGACGAGGCTGCCCGCCGCCCCCAGGGTGACGATCACGCCCTTCGGGCCCTCGGCGAGCAGCGCGGCCGCGGCCTCCTCCGGCGTCGGCGCCCCGCTGAGCATGAGCGCCTGCTCCTCGTTCGGCAGGAGGTAGTCGACGTGGGGCAGGAACGCGCGGACGCCGGGCATGAGGTCGGGCATGTTCGACAGCAGGTCCAGCGTGACGGCCGTGCCGCCCTCGCGCGCCTTGTCGAGCAGCGTGTAGAAGGCGGGATCGTGCAGGCCCCAGGTGACGTCCATGCCGCCGAGGTGCACCACCTTCGCGCCGGTCAGACGGCCGGCGTCGAGGTCGGCGGTCGCCAGCCCCAGGTTGGCCCCGGGCACGTGGAACGAGGGCCGGCCGCCGTCGGGACGGATGGGCAGGATCGAGGCCGCCGTCTGCTCCCCCGCCCTGCGCACCACGCCGTCCACGTCGACGCCGTGCCGCGCCATGATCATCAGGAGGAAGTCGCCCAGCTCGTCGTCGCCGACGGCGCCCATGGAGGCGACCGGCACGCCGATCTTCGCCAGGGCCACGGCCGTGCCCGCGGCGGCGCCGGCCGCGGTGATGCGGATCTGCTCCAGCAGGTGGGTGTCCTGACCGGCCGGGATGGACTCGACCGGGCGGGCCAGGACGTCGACGATATGCACGCCGACCGTCACTACCGTCATGAGCGTATAATAGACGGGCGCCCGACTAAAATGTCAACCGAGGTGGTGGGCCATGCCGAAGATCGTCAATCACGAGGAGCGCAGGGGCGAGGTCGTCGCGGCGGCCCGCCGCGTCATCCTGCGCGAGGGCATCGAGGGCGCGACCACGCGGGCCATCGCCAAGGAGGCGGGATACTCCAACGGGGTGCTCACGCACTACTTCGCCGACAAGGACGAGATCCTGCTGTCGGCGCTGGAGGCGTCCCACCGCCGGATCGCCGACCGGCTGCGGGAGAAGCTGTCGGGCCGCACCGGCCTGGCGGCGCTGCGGGAGCTGCTGCTCGACAACGTGCCGCTGGACGAGGAGCGGGCCGGGGAGACCGGCCTGGAGGTGGGCTTCTGGGGGCGCAGCCTGACCAGCCCCGCGCTGCTCGAGGTCCAGCGGCGGGAGGCCGCCGAGCTCCGCTATCTGGTGACGAGCCTGCTCAGGTCCGCGGCCGAGGCCGGTGAGGTCCGTACGGACGAGGACCTGGAGGACGTCGCGGAGCGGCTGCTCGCGCTCGTGGACGGGCTCAGCGTGCACCGGCTGCTCTATCCGTCGCACGTCACCGGCGAGCGGCTGGAACGGCTCATCATGGGCGAGATCGAGCGCCTGCGCGCCTGACCGCCGCCGGGAGCCGGCCAGGCCCCCGGCGGGTCTCACGGGTCAGGCGTTGCGGTGGGCCTCGTACCGCATCGTGCGCGAGACGCCGACGCGCACGGTCGTGCCGGGCAGGATCGGCACCGGCTCGTTCGGCGGGATGTCGTAGAAGTTGGGGTCGCCGGGCGGCTGGATCTGGGTGCCGTTCACCGAGCCCAGGTCGAGCAGGTTGACGTCCCAGCTGTCCAGGAAGACCCGCAGGTGACGGCGCGACACCGAGCCGTCGGGGCTGGTGACCCTGGCCGGCCTGGCCTCGCCCGACTGAACCTCGGGCGCGCGCTCGGGGTCGCGGCCCAGCAGGTAGTCGGCCTCCAGCGGCAGCGCCATGCCGTCGTCGAGCAGCAGCACCCCGAGCTGCGGCCGTGGCCCCTTGTACGGCACCACCGCCCGCTGGTCGATGGGGATGCCGCAGACCGCGCAGTACGGCGCACGCAGGTCGTTGAAGTGGTCGTTCTTGCAGTCGACGCCGTAGACCATCGGCCGCGGCTCCGGCTCGGGCGTCGCGTCCATCTGGGTCGGCTCACCCGGGTCCTCGTCGGCGGGCGCGTGCGGCGCCGGCTCGTACGGCCCGCCCGGCGGACCGTCCGGCCCGCCGAAGTCATGCGGCCCGCCGAAGTCGTGCGGCCCGCCGAGGTCGTGGGGCGCCCCGAGGTCGTGCGGCCCGCCCCGGTCCTCGGCGGGCTCGGGCAGCGGGGGCATCGGCTGCGGCCCGGAGTGATGCGCCGGCCCGGGGTCGGGAAGGGCGGGCGGCAACGGCGGCAGCGGCTGGGAGACGTGGGACGGCGGCTGGACGGGCGGCGGCGCGAGCGGCTGGGACGATCCCGGCGGCGCCTGCTCGCCCGACGGCCCCCCGCCGGGCAGCGGGCCCGAGAACGGCGACACGGGCGGCGGCGGCACGGGCGACGGCACGGGCGATGGCACAACGGGTCCACGCGGGGCGATCGGCTCGGGAGCCCCGATGGGCGGCGGCTGGATGTTCTGCTGCTGTCCCTGGTGCTGCGGCGGGCGCGGGGGCAGCGGCGGGAAGGCGAGATCGCCCTGCTGGGCGAAGTCGCACTCCAGCCCGGCCCCGGCGACCACGCCGCCGTCCAGCCGGGCGTACGGGCTCGACGGGCCCGCTCCGGGCAGCCGCAGCTCGATCCGGGACACCGGGCCGTTGACGAGACGGTCGGTCCAGGTCAGCGCGTCGTGCCCGGCGAGGCGGACCTCGCCGTCGGCCCCCGACACGGTGGCGTACGCGGCCCCGCTGACCAGCACGGCCACACCGCCCCCGGCCGGCCCGGCGACCGCGCAGGCCACCGGCTCCCCGCCGATCGACCTGTCCATGGCGCGCGCGAGGACCTGGGCCACCCGCCGGGCCAGCGCCCGGCCGTCGCCGCCCGTCGTGGCGGTCTCGCTCAGCGCGCCGAGCAGGTCCTCGACCGGCTGGTCGCCGCCGGTGGCGCACACGAGCAGCAAACCGTTCAGATGGGCGACCACGCCCTCCCCCGGCAGCGGGCGGACCACCCCCACGCCCTGTTCCGTCACAGAAGTTCTCCCTCCGGAAACGCCACCGGATGACCGGCACCATCGCCGGCACGCCGTGTGCCGGATCGATCCCCCCAGAAAGTAGCAAAAAAGAACGGTGAACCGGCCTGCGGGAGCGCGCGGCGAGCGACCGAACGGCGCCCGGCCCCGGTCTCGATCAGCACCCGGTGCCCGGCGGGCCGCCGGACGAGTGCGCGGGGCGCCCCGCCGGGGAGGCCGTTCCCCGGGCCGCGCTCACACACCGCTGAACATGCGGTTGACGTCGGCGGTGGCGAGCACGCCGTATATCTCCCCGCCCCGCTCGACGAGCAGATACTCCGGGGCCGGGGTGTCCCGCATGGCGTCGAGCAGGGACTCCCCCTCCAGATCGGCGCCGAGCACGAGCGAGGGCTCCAGGGCGCGCGACAGGGCGCCGACGTTCACCCACGGCCTGCGGTGCTCGGGAGTGGCGTTGACCGCGGCCTCGTTGACGATGCCGACCGGCCGCCCGTCGTGGTCGACCACCACCATGGCCCCGGCCCCCGCCTCCTGGGCCCGGCGCAGGCCCTCCGACAGCGGCACCTCGGCGGTGACCGGGATCGCCCGGCGGGCCAGCCCCCGGGCCCGCAGCTGCGGCAGCCGGGCCCGCACGCGGGCCACCCGCAGCGACTGGGACGCGCCGAACCAGATGAACGACGCCAGCACCACGGTCCAGAGCATGCTGCCCACACTGGGCTCCTGCCCGGCCATCAGGTTCATCAGGAGCGGCACCACGACCACCGCCACCGCCACGCCCCGGCCGACCCACGCGGCGACCAGCGTGCCCGTGCCCGAGTCACGCCTGACCTTCCACACGGCGGCCCGCAGCATCCGGCCGCCGTCGAGCGGCAGCCCCGGCAGCAGGTTGAACAGGCCGACGATCAGGTTGGACAGCCACAGCTGCCAGACGAGCACCTGCGCCAGGCCGCCCGGCGGCACGACGAACGCCTCCGCCAGGGCCCCGATGCCGGCAAGCCCCAGCGACAGCAGCGGCCCGGCGAACGCGACGGCGAACTCCCGGCCCGCCGTCTCGGGCTCGCGCTCGATCTCCGAGACGCCGCCGAGCATGTAGAGGGTGATCCGGCGCACCGGCAGCCCGTAGTGCTTGGCCACGACGCAGTGCGCCAGTTCGTGCAGCAGCACGGAGACGTACAGCAGGACGGCGAAGGCCAGCGCGACGGCGTACGCCGCGGTCTCGCTGAAGCCCGGCAGCATGTCGGCGAACTGCGGCTGGAAGCTGATCGTGATGAACACCGCCACGATGAGCCAGGTGGGCGAGACGTAGACAGGGATGCCGAACGGCCGTCCCATCCGCAGTCCGGTGGACTCCTTGACAGGTGTGCTCATGTGGCCGCCTTCCCCTCCCACGCCCCTCGATGCTACGTGCCGGAGCGTGAGATCAGCCTAAGAGCTCGCCCGCCCGTCGCGCACCGTGCGATCGGCCACGCGGGGCGAGCGGGGGCGAGACGGGAGCGTTCTGTCGGCCCGGTGTCCTACAGTTCGGGCATGACCCTCGCCGAAGAGCGCGCCGTCATCGGGGCGCTTTCCCCCTCCCGGGCCGGTGACTTCATGACCTGCCCCCTGCTCTACCGGTTCAGGGTGATCGACCAGCTCCCCGAGCGGCCCTCGGCCGCCGCGGTCAGGGGCACGCTCGTTCACGCGGTGCTGGAGCGGCTCTACGACCTGCCCGCGGAGGCGCGGACGGTCGCCGCCGCGCAGGATCTGCTCGAGCCCCAGTGGCGGCGGCTGCTCTCCGAGGAGCCCGACTACGCGGGGCTGTTCGAGGACGACGGCGAGCGGGACGCCTGGCTGACGCAGGCGCGCGGCATGGTCGAGCGTTACTTCACGCTGGAGGACCCCCGGCGGCTGGAGCCCGCCGAGCGTGAGATGTACGTCGAGGTCGTGCTCGAAAGCGGGCTGCTGCTGCGCGGCTACATCGACCGTCTCGACGTGGCCCCGACCGGCGAGGTGCGGGTCGTGGACTACAAGACGGGCACGGCGCCGGGGCGCGACTGGGAGGCCAAGGCGCTGTTCCAGATGAAGTTCTACGCGCTCGCGCTGTGGCGGCGCAGCGGCCAGGTCCCCCGGATGCTCCAGCTCATGTATCTGGGGAACGGCGAGATCGTCCGCTACGTCCCGGACGAGGCGGACCTGCGGGCGACCGAGCGCAAGGTCGAGGCGCTGTGGACGGCCATCGAGCGCGCCGTGCGCACCAAGGAGTGGCGCGCCCGCCGCTCGCGGCTGTGCGACTGGTGCGACCACCAGGCGCTGTGCCCGGAGTTCGGCGGCACGCCGCCGCCCGTGCCCGACCGCGAGCCCGGGCTGTCCCCCCGCGTCAGCAGAAGGTCGGCCAGCGACGAACTGTGAGGCCGGACCGGCGGCGCGGCCCTCAGGCTCGGGCCGCTCACTCCCGCCGGTCGTGCCGGAGGCGCGCCTCACTCCCGCCGGTCGTGCCGGAGGCGCGCCTCACTCCCGCCGGTCGTGCCGGAGGCGCGCCGCGAGCACAGCCCCCGTCGCTCGGACTCATCCGCGGGGAGGATGCGCATATCCGTCCCGGGCAGGGTGGACGCGGGCGGTGACCGCCTAGATTTGGTACGTGCGCACCACCCCCGGCAGTACGCGGTCCTGGCTCTGGGCCCATCCCCTGGTCTCCGACTCGATCCTCGCGGTGGTGCTGACGACCGCGTCCCTCTGGACGATCGTCGCCTTCGCCGAGCCCCCGTACGCCCGCCCCGCGGACGCGCTCAACCTGGCGCTGGCGGCCTCCTGCACCCTGCCCCTGACCCTGCGGCGGCAGCGGCCGTTCGTGCTCCTGGTGGCCACCGCCCTTCCCGGCGTGGGGCTGATCGCGCTCGGCTACAGCCCCGGCCTGAGCGGGATCGGCACGTTCGTCCTCCTCTACTCGGTGGCCGCCCACCGCGGGCTGGCGTTGAGCCTGGCCGCGCTGGCCGTCTCCTTCGCCACCTACGCCGCCATGGTCGCCGCCGCGCCCGTCCCGGTCTCCTGGGCCAACCACGTCGTCATGACCACCGTCATGCTGCTGTGCTGGGTGTGCGGCCGGGCGCTGCGGCTACGCCGCGCCTACCTCTCGGAGCTGGTCCAGCGGGCCGACCGGCTGGAGCGGGCGCGGGAGGCCGACACCAGGGCCGCCCGGGCGGAGGAGCGCTCCCGCATCGCGCGGGAACTGCACGACGTCGTGGCCCACCACGTCAGCGTGATGACGGTCCAGGCCGCCGCCGCCCGCAAGATGCTCGACACCAAGCCCGACGTGGCGCGGGACGCCCTCACCGCCATCGAGGAGATGGGCCGCACGGCGATGGCGGAGATGCGCAGCATCGTCGGCGTGCTGCGCACCGACGGCCCGGCCGAGCGCGCCCCGCAGCCGGGCATGCAGGACCTGCCGGCGCTGGTGGAGCAGATGCGCGAGGCGGGCCTGCGGACCCAGCTGTGGATCGAGGGCGAGCGGCGCGGCCTGCCGCCCGGGGTCGACCTCGCCGCCTACCGGCTCGTGCAGGAGGCGCTGACCAACAGCCTGCGGCACGCCGGGCCCTCCGCCCGCGCCTGGGTCACCGTACGGCACGAGCCGGACGAGCTGAGCGTCCACGTGGAGGACGACGGGCGCGGCGCGGCGGAGGAGTCGCTGCGGATCGGGGGCAAGGGCCACGGGCTGGTGGGCATTCGCGAGCGCGTCGCACTCTATGGTGGTGTTCTGCGGATCGGTCCCCGCACCGGGGGTGGCTTCGAGGTCCGCGCCCAGTTCCCGATCAACCACAGGCCCCTCGGTAACAGCCCCCTCAACCACAGGCCACTCAACCACAGCCCGCTCAAGCAGAGCCCCCTCGAGGACAGAGCATGACGATCAGGGTGTCCCCCTCCACCCGGCGGCCCGCCGCCTCCCCCGTAACGGACGCATCATGACGATCCGGGTGTTGCTGGTCGACGACCAGCCGCTGCTGCGCACCGGGTTCCGGTTCATCCTGGAGGCGGAGCCGGACGTCACCGTCGTGGGCGAGGCGGGCGACGGCGCGGTGGCCATGGAGCAGTCCCGGGCCCTGCTGCCCGACGTGGTGCTCATGGACATCCGCATGCCCGGCACCGACGGCATCGAGGCGACCCGCCGCATCGTGCGAGAGGCCGCGCCGAGCGCGCACGTGCCGAAGGTGCTCGTGCTGACCACGTTCGACCTGGACGAGTACATCGTGGAGGCGCTGCGCGCGGGCGCGAGCGGGTTCCTCCTCAAGGACGTGCCGCCGGACGACCTGGTCCAGGCGATCCGCGTGGTGGCGGCGGGCGACGCGATCGTGGCGCCGAGCGTCACCCGGCGGTTGCTGGACAGGTTCGCCAGCCGACTGCCCTCCGCGCACCAGCAGGCCACCCCGGCGCGGCTCGACCGGCTCACCGAGCGCGAGCTCGAGGTGCTGCGCCTGATCGCGAAGGGCATGTCGAACGCCGAGATCGCCGCCCAGCTCGTGGTCAGCGAGACGACCGTGAAGACCCACGTCGGCAACGTGCTGACCAAGCTGGGGCTGCGCGACCGGGTCCAGGCCGTCGTGCTCGCGTACGAGACCGGCCTGATCGTCCCCGGCGCCTTCTCCTGACCGCCCGGCGCGGCGTCGCCGGGCCGGGGGCGTGGCCGGCGGCCACGCCCGGGCTCAGTCCGCGGGCGCCGCGGCCGGCTCCTGCGGCGCCGCCGCCGCGCTCCCGGAAGGCGCGTTCTCCGGGAAGTGGCAGGCCGCCTGGTGGCCGGGGGCCAGCGTCAGCAGCGGCGGCTCGACCTGCCGGCAGATGTCCTGCGCCTTCCAGCACCGGGTGTGGAACCGGCAGGCGGGCGGCGGGTTGAGCGGGGAGGGCACGTCGCCCTGCAGCCGGATGCGGTCCCGCTCCTTGCGCCGCTTCGGGTCCGGGATCGGCACCGCCGACAGCAGCGCGTTGGTGTACGGATGCATCGGCGCCTCGTACAGGCCCTTGCGGTCGGCGATCTCGACGATCTTGCCGAGGTACATCACCGCGACGCGGTCGCTGATGTGCCGGACCACCGACAGGTCGTGCGCGATCACCACGTACGTGAGGTCGAGCTCGCTCTGCAGGTCCTCCAGCAGGTTGACGACCTGGGCCTGGATCGACACGTCGAGCGCGGAGACCGGCTCGTCCGCGATGATCAGCTTGGGCTTGAGCGCGAGCGTCCTGGCGATGCCGATGCGCTGCCGCTGGCCGCCGGAGAACTCGTGCGGGTAGCGGTTGTAGTGCTCCGGGTTGAGGCCGACCAGTTCGAGGATCTCCTGGACCGCCTTCTTGGTGCCCTGCTCGGTCTTGATGCCCTGGATCCGGAACGGCGCGCCCACGATGGCGCCGACCGTGTGCCGGGGGTTGAGCGAGCTGTAGGGGTCCTGGAAGATCATCTGCACGTCCCTGCGCAGCGGGCGCAACCGGCCCTGGGACATGTGCGAGATGTCGTTGCCCTCGAACACGATCGTGCCGCCGGTGGGCTCGATCAGCCGGGTGATGAGGCGTCCGGTGGTGGTCTTGCCGCATCCCGACTCGCCGACCAGGCCGAGGGTCTCGCCCTTCATCACGTCGAAGCTGATGCCGTCGACGGCCCTGACCGCGCCGACCTGCCGCTTGAGCAGGCCCTTCGTGACCGGGAAGTGCTTCTCCAGCCCCTGTACGGACAGCAAGGGCTCCTCGTTCACGAAGCCTCCAGGTTCGGCTTGATCTCGTTCTCCCAGATGGCGCGCCTGCGCTCGCGCGTCAGGTGGCAGCGCACCAGGTGGCCGCCCTCGGTCTCCAGCAGCTCGGGGACCTCCGTCTTGGCCCGCCCGGCGGTGCGCTCCTCGAACGCGCAGCGCGGGTGGAAGGCGCAGCCGGACGGCACGTTGATCAGCGAGGGCGGCGAGCCCTTGATCGGCAGCAGCCGTTCCGTCGGCTCGCGGTCCAGCCGCGGCATCGAGCCGAGCAGGCCCCAGGTGTAGGGGTGCTCGGGCCGCTCGAAGATGTCCTCGGACGTCCCGTACTCGACGCACTTGCCGCCGTACATCACGAGGATGTCGTCGGACAGCTCGGCGACGACGCCGAGGTCGTGGGTGATGACGATCAGCGCGGCGTTGAAGTCGCGCTGCAGGTCGCGCATCAGGTCGAGGATCTGCGCCTGCACGGTCACGTCGAGCGCGGTCGTCGGCTCGTCGGCGATCAGCAGCTCGGGGTCGCAGCTCAGCGCCATCGCGATCATGGCGCGCTGCCGCATGCCGCCAGAGAACTCGTGGGGGTAGCTGTCCACGCGCCGCTCCGGCTGCGGGATGCCCACCCGGCCGAGCATGTCGACCGCGTGCTTGCGCGCGACCTTCTTGCTGACGTCATTGTGGATGCGGTACGCCTCGATGATCTGCTCGCCGACCGTGTAGAACGGGTGCATCGCCGACAGCGGGTCCTGGAAGATCATCGCCATCTTCTTGCCGCGCAGCCCCCGCACGTGCTCCTGGCTGGCGCCGACGAGTTCCTCGCCGTCCAGCCAGATCTCGCCGGAGATGCGGGCGCGGCCGCCCTTGTGCAGGCCGAGGATGCCGAGGCTGGTCACGCTCTTCCCGGAGCCGGACTCGCCGACGATGCCGAGCGTCCTGCCCCGCTCCAGCGAGAACGACAGCCCGTCGACGGACTTGACCAGGCCGTCGTCTGTCGGGAAGTGGATCCGCAGGTCCTTCAGTTCCAGGAAGCTCATCCCAGCCTCACCCTCGGGTCCACGACGGCGTACAGGAGGTCGACGATCAGGTTCGCGAAGACCACGAAGAACGCGGCGACGAGCGTCACGCCCATGACCTTCGGCAGGTCCTGGTTGGTGATCGCGTCGATCGCGTACTTGCCCATGCCGGGCAGCGAGTAGGTGCTCTCGGTGAGCACGGCGCCGCCGAGCAGCAGGCCGAGGTCGAGGCCGAAGATCGTGAGGATCGGGGTGAGCGCGCCGCGCAGGCCGTGCTTGACCACCACCCTCCGCTCGCTCAGGCCCTTGGCCCGGGCGGTGCGGATGTAGTCCTCGTTCATCGTCTCCAGCATGCCCGCCCGGGTGAGCCGCGCGTATCCCGCGGCGTACAGGAAGGCCAGCGTGATCCACGGCAGGATCAGGTTGTAGGCCCACATCGCCGGGTTCTCGTCGAACGGCGTGAAGCTGCCGCCCGGGGCGGTGATGCGGAAGGGAGTGCCATAGCTGAAGACGACCAGCGAGACGATGCCGGTGAAGAAGATGGGCAGTGACACACCGGCCAGGGCGACGCCCATCGCGGCGCGGTCGAACAGGCTGCCGCGTCTCAGCGCGGACAGCACGCCGGTCGCCACACCGGCTATCACCCAGATGACGGCGGCCCCGATGGCGAGCGAGAGCGTCACGGGCAGCCGGTCCATCAGGTCCGGCCAGACCGGGAGCCGGGTGAGGAAGGAGTATCCGAAGCAGGGCGCCGGGCAGTGCTCCACGCCGGGGCCGTAGTCGTAGTCGGCGCCGGCGACGATGCCCTTGGCGAACCGCCCGTACTGCACGATCAGCGGATCGTTGAAGCCGAGCTTGTCAGCCGCGATCTTGACCTGTTCCGCCGAGGCGGTGCGCCCAACGTAGCGCGCGGCCAGGCTCTCGGAGGTGGCGCCCGCCAGGCGGGGCACCAGGAAGAAGATGCCGAACGTGATGATGCTCACGATGGTGAGCATCACCACCGCCCAGATCAGCCGCCGGATGATGTATGTGACCACAGTCCCCCCGGCTCCGGGGGCCGGTCCCGTGGGACCGGCCCCCTTGCCGCGTTCACGCGTCTATCGGATCTGTCTGGTCTCGGTGGACGCTTACTTGACGCCCATGCCGAGGTAGTCGTACATGCCGTACGCGTCGTTGACGAAGATGTTCGTCGCGTTCTTGCTCCGCACGAGCAGGGTCTTCGTCCACACGTTCGGCAGGATGAAGGAGTCCTCCATGACCTTCTTGTCGATCTGGGTCCAGATCGCGTTGCGGGCGTCGGTGTCGGTCTCCTTCATCGCCTGGTCGATGAGCTTGTCGACCTCGGGGTCCCGGACGCTGATGTTGGAGGAGCCGCCGGTGTCACGGATGACGCGGCTGTCGACGATCTGCTGCAGGAAGCCGAAGCCGTCGGGCCAGTCGGACTGCCAGCCGTTCATGGCCAGGCCGATCTTGTTGTCCTTGGCGTAGCCCGGCTTGCCGGCGTACAGGGCGAAGTAGTCCGCCTGCGGGAACGGCTTGAGCGTGAGCTTGATGCCGACCCGGCCGAGCGACTGCTGCAGCGCCTCGGCGGCCTGCTTCTCCTTCGGCCGCTCGGCGCGGTAGGAGATGTTGGTCTCGAAACCGCCCGGCTGGCCGCAGGCGGTCAGCGCCTCCTTGGCCTTGTCCAGGTCGCCCTTGTTGTCGGCGCCCGGCGGGTAGAGGTTGAAGTCCTCGTGGCCGGGGATCGCCGGCGGCAGCAGGCTGGTCGCGATCTGGCCGCCGGAGAACTCGCCGCCCCAGGCGGTCTGGAGGGCCACCTTGTCCGTGGCGTACTGGACGGCCTTGCGGCAGTCGATGTTGTCGAGCGGCGCCACGTTGCCGTTGATCGAGGTGTACCAGAGGCGGGTGCTGGTCGGGTTGTCGGAGTTCGCCTTCATCGCGGGGTCGGGCAGGACCCGGCCGAGGGCCGCCGACTGCACGCCGATGCCCGCGACGTCGACGTCGAGGTCGCCGGCGATGATCCGGTTGTCGATGTCGTCGGCGTTGACGTTGGTGGAGACCTCGTAGCCGTCCGGCAGCGCCTTGCGGTTCGGGTCGGTCGCCGCGTCCCACTGGTCGTTGCGGACCAGCGTGAAGCCCTTGCCGATCTCGTTCTTCTCGAACTTGTACGGCCCGGTGGAGATGATGTGCTCCTTGTACTTCGCGCCGGTGTCCTTGTCCTTGGGGACCGGGATCGTGGCGGGAAGCTGGGCGAAGTAGTCGAAGTTGCTCAGCGGCTGCTTGAGGTGGAAGACGATCGTGTAGTCGTCGGGCGTCTCGATCGCGCTGTCGGTGTTGACGTCCTTGGACTTGTACGCGCCCTTGTAGTCCTTCGGCCAGTCGAGGAAGTCGTTGAAGTAGGTGTATCCGTCGGGGAACACCTCCTTGTCGAACGACCGCTCCACCGCGTACTTCACGTCCTTGGACGTGACCGGGGTGCCGTCCTCGAACTTGATGCCCTTCTTGAGCTTGTACGTCCAGGTCTTGGCGTCGTCGCTGGGCGTGCCCAGGTCCTCGGCGAGGTCGGGGGCGAGCTGGTTGCCCTCCTTGCCCACGGCGGACTTGAACATCAGCAGCGACCGGCCGTACAGGCGGATGAAGTTCCAGGAGTAGCCGTAGTAGGTGTCGCCCGGGTCGAGGGAGTCCCAGTCACCGCCGTTGGCGAACTTGAGGATGCCGCCCTTCTTGTCGGACGGGTTGACCACCCCCGTCAGGGCGGCGTTGAACTCGCCCGTGGCGTTCGCGCCGGCCGCGGCGCCGCCGGAGGACGACGGCGTGCTGCTGCCCGAACCGCCGCCGCAGGCGGCCACGGCGAGGGCGAGCACGGCGCCGGTGGCCGCCACACCCAGTCTTCTTATCTGCATTTGCAAACCCCTTGGTGATAGGAGCCGGGGGACTTTTACGGGAAAAGGAAGGAGCTCAACGAGCCTTCGGGTCGAGAGCGTCCCGCAGGCCGTCGCCGAACAGGTTGAACGCCAGGACCGTGATGAAGATCGCCATGCCGGGGAAGAACATGAAGTGCGGGATCGTGTAGAACCGCACCGCGTCCGACAGCATGCCGCCCCAGGTGGGGGTGGGCGGGCGCACGCCGACGCCGAGGAACGACAGCGCCGCCTCGAACAATACGTTCGTGGGGATCAGCAGCGTCGAGTAGATGAGGATCGGCGCCACCAGGTTCGGCAGCAGCTCGCGGAAGATGATGTACGGCCCCCGCGCCCCGAGGCTGCGCGCCGCGTCCACGAACTCCCGTTCACGCAGCGACAGCGTCTGCCCGCGGATGATCCGCCCGATGTACGGCCAGTTGAAGAAGCCGATGATGAACACCAGCAGCGAGACGCGCAGCGTGTCGCCGGTCAGCCCGAACGCGGTGTCGGGGACGATGCCCGCCAGCGCGATCGCGAAGACCAGGATCGGGAACGCCAGGAAGACGTCCATGGCCTTGCTGATGATCGAGTCCACCAGGCCGCCGAAGTATCCCGCGGTGACCCCGAGCAGGGTCCCGATGACCACCGAGAGCAGCGTGGCCAGGAACGCGATGAGCAGCGAGATCCGCGCGCCGTACACGACCCGGCTGAAGATGTCGCGGCCGTTCACCGGCTCGATGCCGAACAGGTGGTCGGCGCTGATGCCCGTGCCCGTCTTGGGCGCCATGGTGGAGGAGTCGATCAGGTCGGAGTTGAACTGCGTGGGATCCTGCCCGAACGCTCCGGCGATCACCGGGGCGAAGACGGCGACCAGGATCAGGAAGATGACGATCAGCCCGCCGGCGAGCGCGACCTTGTCGCGCTTGAGACGCATCCAGGCGATCTGTCCGAGGGACCGGCCCTGGATCGCCTGGCCTCCCGCCCCTTCGACGACCGCCGGCGTGGCCTGCGTGTCCCCACCGGTGACGTCCATCGGCGCGGTCATCGATCCTCCTTCGCCCTGCCCGAGCCGACCGCGTCCGCGGTGACATGCTCGGAGAAGCCCGGGATCGATCCGGTGGCAGAGAAGCGGTGGCCGCTCACGACCTTGCCTCGCACGGCCATTTGGTGCTGGCCCCCTGGATCCCAGACGACATTGTCCGTAGGGGGTTCGCGTGGTGTGCGACCCCCGGAGGCAGAATCTATGGTCTGAGCTGGGCTGACCAGTCCCCAGAGGCGGCCTGTGGCTCAACTGTGATTCACGCGAAACTCATTCGTGTTGATCTTGAAGAGTTTGTCGGAGTCGCGTGCCGATTGTGTCTTGGGACTGTGACATTGCACTGGCCGGTAACTTGGTCCCACGATGTGGGATTCTCAGCTGATCCCGCGGCGCTTCAGGATGTCCTCGATGTCCGAGAAATCATCCCCAGCGGGCTGTTCGACCTGACGTGGTGCCGTCTTCCCGGTCTGTGCTGTTTTAGGCGTGGCTGTTTTGGGCGTGGCGGACCGCTCGGGTGCCGCGCTGGCGCCGCCCGGCTCCGGCTGTGCCGTACGCACCCGGGACAGGGCACGGCCGCGCAGCGTGCCGGAGACGACGAACAGCAGCGCCGACAGCCCGGCCAGGATCACTCCGGCCCAGACCGAGGGCGACAGGACCAGGCCGGTCACGAAACCCACCGCCGCCGCGCCGATGTTCCAGAGCGTCTTCAGCGCGCCGGTGAGATAGGCGGCCAGCGGCAGCAGGGACCAGGCGGTGGCCCGCAGGCCGGCGGTCACCCCCCGGCGCCGGAAGGCCAGATAGCTGAGCCCGACTCCCACCGCGGTGAGGCCTGCGCACAACGGCAGCCAGGCGATGTCGGTGAATGTCATGAGGGGCCCCCTTAGTCCACGGTGTACCCCCATCCTGGCACCCGCGACGCGATCATGCGGGGGACCGCGCTACCGGACGAGCGCCCGCAGGAAGTCGACGTCCACGTCGAGCAGCGAGGGCATGACGACCCGCCCGGGCGCCTGGGCGATCGGCAGGACGCCCGGCACGGCGACCACCCGGCAGCCCGCCGCGGTCGCCGAGGCGACGCCGTTCGGCGAGTCCTCCAGCGCGACGCACCGCTCCGGGTCCACCGACAGCAGCCCGGCCGCGGTCAGGTACGGCTCCGGGTGCGGCTTGGTGTTCATGACGTCGTCGGCCGTGACGACGATCTCGAAGTGCTCCCGGCCCACGGCCTTTAGCACCGCGTCGGCGATGATCCGCAGCGACGAGGTGACCAGCGCGGTGCGCACCCCGTGGTCGCCGAGCCCGCGCAGCAGGTCGAGCGCTCCCGGCATTGGTTCGACGCCTCTCGACAGGCGGCTCTCCATCCCGTCGATCAGCCACTCCCCCACCACCGCGGGGTCGGCGTCGGCCTGCGTCAGCTCCAGCATGTACGCGACGGTGCGGTCCCAGGAGCCGCCCACGAGCTGCTCCTGGTGCTCCGGGCCCCAGGCTCCGCCGAGGCGGGTGACCACCTCGGTCTCGACCTCGAACCACACCCCTTCGGTGTCGACGAGCAGCCCGTCCATGTCGAACAGCACGGCGTCCACGTGGCCCCTTCCCCCGGTGAGACCCCCGATCAGGGGGGGACCAATATGGTAAGGGGCGCCCGTGAACGCCGGTGCGGCCGGTCAGACGTTGAAGTACTTCGCCTCGGGGTGGTGGACGACCAGGGCCGAGGTGGCCTGCTCGGGGTGCAGCTGGAACTCCTCCGACAGCGTCACGCCGATGCGCGACGGGTCGAGCAGCTCCATGACCTGCACCTGGTCCTCCAGGTTGGGGCAGGCCGGGTAGCCGAAGGAGTAGCGGCAGCCGGCGATGTTCACCTTGAGCATGTCGGCCAGCGACTCGTCGCCGCCGATGCCCAGCTCCGACCGCACCCGCGCGTGCCAGTACTCGGCCAGCGCCTCGGTGAGCTGCACAGACAGGCCATGGAGCTCCAGGTATTCGCGGTAGGCGTCCTTCGCGAACAGCTCGGCCGTGGCCTCGCTGATCCGGTTGCCCATCGTGACGACCTGGAAGGCGACGACGTCGGTCTCGCCCGACTCGCGGGAGCGGAAGAAGTCGGCCAGGCACAGGTGCCGGTCGCGCCGCTGGCGCGGGAAGGTGAAGCGGGTCCGCTCCTTCCCGTCGTCGTCGAGGATGATCAGGCTGTCGCCCTCGCTGACGCAGCGGAAGTAGCCGTAGGCCACCGCCGCCTCCAGCAGGTTCTCCGTCTGCAGCCGCTCCAGCCACATGCGCAGCCGGGGCCTGCCCTCGGTCTCGACCAGCTCCTCGTACGACGGCCCGTCGCCGCCCCGGGCGGCCTTGAGGCCCCACTGGCCCATGAACGTCGCCCGCTCGTCCAGGAAGGCGGCGTAGTCGGCCAGCGGGACGCCCTTCACCACCCGGTCGCCGACGAACGGCGGGGTGGGCACCGGGTTGTCCGCCGCGACGTCGGAGCGGGCCGGCAGGTCCTCCTCGGCGGTCCGCGTGAGCACCGCCCCGGTCTTCACCCGCCGCGCGCGCAGCGGCGGCAGCGTCGCGCCGTCCACGCCGCGCTTGACCGCCATGAAGGCGTCCATGAGGCGCAGGCCCTCGAACGCGTCACGCGCGTAGCGGACCTCGCCCCGGTACAGGTCGGCCAGGTCCTGCTCGACGTACGCCCTGGTCAGGGCGGCGCCGCCGAGCAGCACGGGATACTTGTCCGCGATCCCCCGGGAGTTCATCTCCTCGAGGTTCTCCTTCATGACCACCGTGGACTTGACCAGGAGCCCGGACATGCCGACCACGTCGGCGCGGTGCTCCTCGGCGGCCTCGAGGATCGCCGACACCGGCTGCTTGATGCCGAGGTTCACCACGTCGTAGCCGTTGTTGGACAGGATGATGTCCACGAGGTTCTTGCCGATGTCGTGGACGTCGCCCTTGACCGTGGCCAGCACGATGCGGCCCTTGCTACTGCCCTCGACCTTCTCCATGTGCGGTTCGAGGTAGGCGACGGCCGTCTTCATCACCTCTGCCGACTGCAGCACGAAGGGCAGCTGCATCTCGCCGGAGCCGAAAAGGTCGCCGACGACCTTCATGCCGTCGAGCAGCACGTCGTTGATGATCTCCAGGGCCGGCCGCTGGGCCAGGGCCTCGTCGAGGTCGGCCTCCAGGCCCTTGCGCTCGCCGTCGATGATGCGCCGCTTGAGCCGCTCCCACAGCGGCAGCCCGGCCAGCTCGGCCGCCTTGCCGGCCTTCATGGACGCCGCGTCCACGCCCTCGAACAGCTCCATGAACCGCTGCAGCGGGTCGTAGCCCTCGCGCCTGCGGTCGTACACCAGGTCGAGCGCGACCTGCCGCTGCTCGTCCGGGATCCGGTTCATCGGCAGGATCTTGGAGGCGTGCACGATCGCGGAGTCGAGCCCCGCGTTGACGCACTCGTTGAGGAAGACGCTGTTCAGCACCATGCGGGCGGCCGGGTTGAGGCCGAACGACACGTTGGAGACGCCCAGCGTGGTCTGCACACCCGGGTAGCGGCGCTTGAGCTCGCGGATCGCCTCGATCGTCTCCAGGCCGTCGCGCCGGGTCTCCTCCTGGCCGGTGGCGATGGGGAACGTCAGGCAGTCGACGATGATGTCCTCGACCCGCATGCCCCAGGTGTTCACCAGGTCCTCGACGAGACGGGTGGCGATCCGCACCTTCCCCTCGGCGGTGCGGGCCTGGCCCTCCTCGTCGATGGTCAGCGCGACCACGGCCGCGCCGTGCTCCTTCACCAGGCGCATGATCTTCTGGTAGCGCGAGTCCGGGCCGTCGCCGTCCTCGTAGTTCACCGAGTTGACCACGGCCCGGCCGCCGAGCATCTCCAGCCCGGCCTCCAGTACGGGCGGCTCGGTGGAGTCGATCACGATCGGCAGCGTCGAGGCGGTGGCGAACCGGAAGGCCAGCTCCTTCATGTCGGTCACGCCGTCGCGGCCGACGTAGTCGACGCACAGGTCGAGCATGTGCGCGCCGTCGCGGGCCTGCGCCCGGGCGATCTCCACGCACTCCTCGTAGTCGCCGGCCAGCATCGCCTCGCGGAACGCCTTGGAGCCGTTGGCGTTGGTCCGCTCGCCGATGGCGAGGTAGGAGGTGTCCTGCCGGAACGGCACGTGCTGGTAGAGCGACGCCGCGCCCGCCTCCGGGCGGGGCCGCCGCTCGCCGCGGGCGCGGCCGCCCACCCGCTCGACCACCTGGCGCAGGTGCTCGGGGGTGGTGCCGCAGCAGCCGCCCACCAGCGCGAGCCCGTAGTCGCGGGTGAACGCCTCGTGCGCGTCCGCCAGCTCCTCCGGGCTCAGCGGGTAGTACGCGCCGTCGGCCGTGAGCTGCGGCAGACCGGCGTTCGGCATGCAGGAGATGGGGATGCGCGAGTGCCGGGCCAGATAGCGCAGGTGCTCGCTCATCTCGGTGGGACCGGTGGCGCAGTTGAGACCGATCAGGTCGACGCCGAGCGGCTCGATCGCGGTCAGCGCGGCGCCGATCTCGGAGCCGAGCAGCATCGCGCCGTTGGTCTCGATGGTGACCTGCGCGATGATCGGCACGTCCCGCCCGGAGGCCTCGACCGCCCGCTTCGCGCCGACGACCGCCGCCCGCACCTGCAGCAGGTCCTGGCAGGTCTCGATGATCAGGGCGTCCGCCCCGCCCGCGACCAGGCCGGCGGCGTTGTCCCGGTAGGCGTCGCGCAGCGTCTCGTACGGCAGGTGGCCGAGCGTGGGAAGCTTCGTGCCGGGGCCCATCGAGCCGAGGACGAAGCGGGGCCTGTCCGGCGTCGACCAGTGGTCGGCCCGTTCCCTGGCCAGCCGCGCGCCGGCCTCGGACAGCTCGAAGATGCGGTCCTCGATGCCGTACTCGCCCAGGGCCGCCCGGTTGGCGTTGAAGGTGTTGGTCTCGACGCAGTCGACGCCCACCTCCAGGTACGCGTCGTGCACCGCCCGCACGATGTCGGGCCGGCTCACGTTGAGCACGTCGTTGCAGCCCTCGTGGCCCTGGAAGTCGTCAAGGGTGGGGTCGTAGGACTGCAGCATCGTCCCCATCGCTCCGTCGGCGATCAGAACTCGCTCGGACAGCACTTCTCGGAACGACGGTCTGCTGGTCATGGGGCAAGCCTATCGGCCCCGCCGGACGGAACACGGATCGTGCGCACGAAACGGGAATACCGGCCGGGTAAGGGGCGTCCGATTCCCTGTCGCCGGAACGGCGCCGCAGGTCAGGGGAGCGCGACGGGCCGGTGCCCGGCGGAGGTGACGTACGGGGCCCCTCACCGAATAGTCTTGGACTGAGCCATACTGCACAAGGCCAGTGAGGAGGCGGCGCGTGATCGAGTTCGAAGGGCTCCCCGAGCTCGTCGACCCGGTGCTGATCGCCGCGTTCGAGGGATGGAACGACGCCGGCGAGGCGTCCAGCGGCGTGCTCGCACACCTCGAGTCCGAGTGGAAGGCCACCCCGCTGGTCGAGCTTGACCCGGAGGACTACTACGACTTCCAGGTGACCCGGCCGGTGGTCGAGCTCGGCGACGGCCTGACCCGCTCGATCGTCTGGCCGACGACCCGGCTGCTGCTGGCCCGCCCGCAGGGCGCCAAGCGCGACGTGGTGCTGCTGCGCGGCATCGAGCCCAACATGCGGTGGCGGTCGTTCTGCGCCGAGATCGTCGGGCTCTGCCACGACCTCGGCATCGAGCTGGCCATCCTGCTCGGCGCGCTGCTCAACGACTCGCCGCACACCCGGCCCGTGCCGATCACCGGCTCGGTCAGCGACCCCGGCATGGCTCGCGCGCTCAACCTGGAGCTGACCAAGTACGAGGGCCCGACGGGCATCGTGGGCGTGCTGCAGCACACCCTGGGCACCGCCGGGCTGCGTACGGTGTCCCTGTGGGCGTCGGTGCCGCACTACGTCGCCCAGCCGCCCAACCCGAAGGCCACCCTGGCGTTGCTGCGCCGCATCGAGGACATGCTCGACATCCCGATGCCGTACGGCGACCTGGCCGAGGAGGCCCGGGCCTGGGAGCACGGCGTGGACGAGCTGGCGGCCCAGGACAGCGAGGTCGCCGAGTACGTGCGTGAGCTGGAGGAGCGCAAGGACGCCGCCGAGCTGCCCGAGGCCAGCGGCGACGCCATCGCGGCGGAGTTCGAGCGCTACCTGCGCCGCCGCGACCGCGGCACCGACCGCTGACCCGGCGAGACGGCGTCCGGGCCGGAGCCGGCCCGGCCGGGCAGCGTCCTGCTCACCGCCCCGGCCAGAACGGGTCCCGGCCGATGAAACCCAGCAGTCTGGTCTGGACGTCGGCGCCGCCGGGCACCTCGACCCGGGCGCCGAACTGGCCCGAGGAGCGGATCACCCGCTCCATCGGCTCCATCTCGGCGAGGAGCCGAGCGCATAACCCCTCGTCCAGCCGGTCGTCCTGGCCGGTGGCCCTGGCCAGATCCCAGGTGTGCATGAACACGTCGGCGGTGTAGAACCGGTCGATCGCCGTCTCCAGCGGCAGCCTGCCGACATGCGGGTCGGCGAGCTCCCGGTGCGCCGTCTCCGGATCGTCGAGCACCGCCTGCACACCGTCGCAGTGAACCTGCCACGCGGCGACCGGGTCCTCGTCCGCGGACGGCGCGCGAGAGCGGATCGGCACCGGCAGTTCGACGCCGGCGCCGGAGGCGAGAAATCCGGGGAGCCATTCGGTCAGGTGACGCACGACGTCGCGGGCGGTCCAGCCGGCCACCGGGGCCGGCGCGTCCCAGCGCCGGGTGCCGCGGACCCGGTCGGTGAACAGCCCGGCGACCTGACGGTGCCGCTCGGCCGGGCGGTCAGACAGCGCCATCGGCGAGCATCCGGTCGAGCTTCGCGTAACCCTCGTCGACACCGGTCTCCATACCGCTGCGCAGCCACGCGTCGCGGCTGTCGAAGCTGTCGACCAGCGACTGCGTCCGCAGCCGCGTCCGGCCGTCGCCCAGGTCCTCGAACCACAGCGTCTCCAGCGCGACCGCGTCGGGATCGCCCTCGAACGTGAAGGTCTGCACGATACGGTCCGGCCGAACATCGTGGAAGCAGCCGTGGAACCCGTATTCCGTGCCGTCGTGCACCGAGACGTACCGCCAGCTGCCGCCGGTACGAGCGTCCCAGTGCTCGATCCGGCTGACCGTGGCGTCGGGACCCACCCACCGGACGAACAGCGCGGGATCCGTGTGGGCGCGCAGCAGCTGCTCCGGCGTCGCCGCGAAGTCACGGCTCATCCGGATGACCGGCAGCCTCGGGTCGGCCTCGACGGCCGTCTCGGTGTTCCTCTTCATGCTCGTCTCTCCCCATCTCCGCCAGGACGGCGTCGAGGCGGCGGTAGCGCTGCTCGACGCGGTCCCGGTGCCGCTCGATCCAGGTGTCCATCAGGTCGAGGGCCCCGATCTCCAGGCGTACCGGCCGGGGCTGCGGCCCTCGCGGCCGGCTGACGAGCCCGGCCTCCTCGAGCACCCGCAGGTGCTTGTAGACGGCCTGCAGCGTCATCCGGTACGGCTCGGCCAGCTGGCTCACGGTCGCGTCGCCCTCCGAGAGCCGGGCGACCATGTCGCGCCGGGTCGGATCCGCGAGGGCCGCGAAGACCCGGGACAGCGCGTCCGTGGCCAACACCCCCAGTTTCAACCCAATGGTTTAAAGGACCGTACGCCGCGCCTCCTCCCTTCGTCAACCCCGCGGTTGAAAGCGCTGCTCATGCCGTACGCCGGGTCAGGCCGGCCACCAGCTGAGGTAGCGCTCACCGGTGTCGGGGAAGATCGTCACGATGGTCTGCCCGGACAGGTCCCGGCGGCGCGCGAGGTCCGCGCAGCCGTACGCCGCCGCGCCCGAGGAGACCCCGACCAGCAGCCCGGTGGTGGCCGCGATGAGGCGGGTCATGCGGGCCGCCTCGTCGTCCGGCACGGTGATCACGTCGTCGATGAGGGTGACGTCGGTGACGGGACTGATGAAGCCGCCGTTGAGGCCGGGGATGCGGTGCGGCCCCGGGGCGCCTCCGGACAGCAGGGGGGAGCCCTCCGGCTCCACCGCGACGACGCGCAGCCGGGGGGTGCGCTCGCGCAGGTAGCGGGCCGTTCCGGTGAGCGTGCCGCCGGTCCCGACCCCGCACACCAGCACGTCGACCTCGCCGCCGGTGGCGGCCCAGATCTCCGGTCCCGTGGTCGTGTAGTGGGCCATGACGTTGGCGGGGTTCTCGTGCTGCCGGGCGTACCAGGACCCTGGGACGGCGGCGTGCAGTTCGGTCGCCCGGTCGACGCAGCCCTGGAAGCCGAGGACGTGGTCGGTGAACTCGACCCGGGCGCCCAGCATGCGCAGGGTCAGCGTGCGTTCCTTCGACGCGTTGTCCGGCATCACCACGATGCACGGGTGTCCCCGGCTCACCGCGAGCGCCGCCAGGGCGATGCCGGTGTTGCCCGAGGTGGACTCGATCACGGTCGCGCCGGGGGTCAGCGCCCCGGACGCCTCGGCCTCCTCGATCATGCGCAGCGCCACCCGGTCCTTGACGCTCGACAGCGGGTTGGCCGCCTCCAGTTTGGCGAGCACGGTGGCGTCCGGGGGCAGGCCGTCGAGGGCGAGACGGAGCAGGGGGGTGTTGCCGATGAGGTCGTCGATCCTGGTCGCTATGTCGCCGCGGATGAGGGGGATCATGGGTACTCCTTGCACGGGGCCGGCTCCCCGGCGCCGCGGGGCCCGCGGGAGCCGGCCGTGGGGTCGTGATTGAGGCGGTCATCCGGCGTGGCGCGGTTCCTTCGCGGCCACCAGCAGGTATTCGTGCGAACGGTTGGTCACCATCGGGTCGTCGTCGCTGACCGGCCGGTCGTAGCAGTGGATCCGCTCGTCCCCGAGGGTCAGATGCCGGCCGAGCACCCGGGCGACGTCCCAGGCCAGCGGCACGAACCTGCCGCCCAGCCGGCGGTTCTGCACGGCCAGCACCGCACGCGCGCCCGGCCGCATGACCCTCGTCACCGCGGCGAAGGCGTCGTCGAGCGCGTCCAGGTACTCCTCATAGTCCCGCAGCGCGTAGAACTGGCCCTCCACGCCGGAGTCGGTGTCCAGATTCGTCCCGAAGTAGGGCAAATCCGCCAGGACGAAGTCCACCGACTCCTCCGGCAGGGGCGGGGTGCGGGCGTCGGCGCACAGCATCGTCTGGCCGGGATACGCCTCCAGCCGCCTTCGGGCCTGCTCCGCGCGGTCGGGCGAGACCTCGAAGCCGATGCCCTTCCGGGACTCGACCGCGCACGCCACCAGCGTGGTCCCCCAGCCGGCGAAGGGGTCGAGCACCACGTCGCCCGGCTCGGTCATCTCGACGATCAACGGCCGCAACTGGCTCACCCAGCCGCACTGGCCCGCGGCCTCCGGCAGCGCGTACGCGGGGTCCTCTCCCTGCAGCACGTGCCAGCTCGATCTGCCCATCACTCCACACCAGCCTTCTGTGTCGCCGTCGCCGCGCGACGGTCTTCCGGTTGTGTCTCTTCCGGGTCCTCGGATATCCCCGGGTGGACGGCCCGGGCGGGAAGCCGGGACTCCAGGCGGAGCACGGTGAGGGCCGAGCAGGCGACGCCTCCCGCGAGCAGCAGCCACATGGAGGCCGGCGACACGCCCAGCAGCGCGGTCAGCACGGCCGGAGCCAGCGTGATCGGGATCGCCCAGGAGAACTGGTAGACCGCCATGTATCTGCCGTGGGTCTCCTCCGGGGCCGCGCTGGACACGAGCGCGGACAGCGGCGCGCCGTGCAGCATCTCCCCCAGGGTGAACAGCGCCGTCGCGGCGAAGACCCCGGCCAGGGCGACCGGCCGCGCGGGCACCCCGGCCAGCAGGGCGAACGCCGCGAACGACACCCCGAACGTGGCGGCGCCGGCCGCGACCGTGCGGGTGCGCCGATATCGGATCAGCCGCCGCGTCACCGGGATCTGCAGCAGCGCGATGCCGACGGTGTTGACGGCGTATAGCACGCCGACCAGCGACGTGGGGACGCCCAGTTCCTGGGTGACGTAGACGGGCAGCGCCACCGACAACACCATGTAGCCGAAGGCGGTCGGCACGTTCTGCAGGGTCAGCGCGAGGAACGTCCGGTCGCGCAGGACGAGCCGGTATCCCCCGCCCCGCCGCGCCGTCGCCGCCCGCCCTGCCGTACGGGCCCGTCCGCCGGGGACCGGGATCGTGCGGAGGATCAGCGCCGCGCCGGCGAACGCGGCCGCGCTGACGAGGACGATCACCCGGTAGGCGGCGTCGCTGCCCAGGCCGAGCGCGGCGCCCGCGATCAGGCCGCCGGCGCCGAGGCCGGCGTTGCGCAGGCTGCGCTGGGCGGCGAGGAGCCTGTCGCGATCGGCGCCCCGCGCGATCGCGGCGACGAACGACTGGATCGACGGCGGGTAGGAGCCGTCGCCGAGCGCCACCAGCGCCACCGCGAGGAACATCGTCAGCGGCGAGTCCACCAGCGGGTAGGCGGCGAACCCCACGGCGCGCACCAGGTAACCGCCCACCACGACGGCCCGCGCGCCGAAGCGGTCGACGAGCACGCCCGCGACGGGGTTGCCGACCAGGCTGAACAGCGCCGCCGCGGTCATGATCACGCCGACCCGCTCGATCGGCAGCCCGGTGACGTGGTGGAAGAACAGCAGGGACAGGGGCAGGTACATGCCGCTGCCGGTGGCGTCGACCACCATCCCGGCCATGTACCGCGTCCGCGTCGACGGGCGGGTCATGACGGCACCGCCCCGATCCGCACCTGCTCCTCCAGCCGCGCGCCGAGCGAGCGCAGCCTGCGCTCGCACTCCGCTCGGGTGGGGGCCGAGGCGATCGCCACGGTCAGGAAGTCGGCCGAGCCCGAGGCGGGCGGCACCACCTGGCCCGCCTCGGCGTACAGCCAGAAGTGCTCCACCCAGGGCTCCCGCGGCGCTTGGGGCAGCGCGTGGATCAGTCCCGGCCGCTTCATCATGAGCACCTGCCCCGCCATCCGCGCCGGCTCCGGCCGCCGCCCGGGACGTACGACCCGCTCCACGTCGGGCAGCGGCAGGCCGAGCTGGGCGCGGATGGAGCATTCGGCGAGGTTGACCCCGAACAGGGTGTGGAAGACCTCGCGGATCTTCCCGCCGCCGGAGCGGCAGGCGATTTCGCACAGCACCAGCCGGTCGTCGGGCGTGTGGAAGATCTCCGCGTGGAAGGCGTGGTCGCGCAGCCGGCCGCCGGGCCGCCGCAGCGCCGCGAGCGTCCGCCCGGTCAGCTCCAGCAGGCGGCCGGTGAGCGGGTCGCCGGGGTCGAGCGCCAGGTCGACCCGGGAGCCGGGGTCGGTGCCGAACGACGCGAGCTCGTACTGGTATTGGGACGGCCAGGCCAGCACGACCTCACCGTCGACCACCAGCCCGTCGACGTGGCACATGCGGCCGGGCACGTACGCCTCCAGCAGCAGGTCGTCCCGCTGCTCGGCCCCCCGCAGGTTGCCCTGCTCGTCCCGCCGCTCGTCCCGCTGCGAGCCGTACGTCTCGGCGAGGAAGGCCGTCAGCGCGTCCCGGTCGCGCAGGATGCGCAGGCCGACGGAGTTGAAGCCAGCCCTGTTCTTGACCACGAGGGGGAATCCGTGGAGGTCGGCGAAGGCCAGCACGTCCGCCACGCTCCCCGGCACGGTGTGCGGCGCGACCTCGACGCCGGCCCGCGCGGCGTGCTCCTTCATCAGGGCCTTGTCGCGGAACGGCAGCACGTCGGCGGCCCGGGGGCCGGGCAGCCCGAGCTCCTCGCGCAGGGCGGCCACGCGCAGCACGTCGGCCTCGTGCTCCCCGATCAGGTGCGTGGCGCCGTACTCGGCGGCGAGGCGGGCGACCCGCCCGGCCACCTGGTCGTCGTGGTCGAAGAGCTCCAGGCGGGTGTAGCCGAGGTCGCCCTCCGGCACCCGCTCGCCGAACGGCTCGAACCTGTCGCGGGCGGCGAGGATCACCACGGGGCCCTCGTAGTCGCGCAGCCAGCGGTCGTACGGGAACGGCTCCAGCGGGTTGCGGTGCACGATGACGACACTCATGCCAGAGCCTCCGCGAACGCCGGAGCCGGGGCCTCGGCCACCTGCGCGAGCCAGGTCCGCCCGTTCTCGCCCGCCACCCGGATCCGGATGGCGTCCGCGGCGACCTCCGCGCCGCGGCGGATCGCCGCGGCCGTGTCGGGGCCGGTCACCGCCACCAGGCCGAGCCGGTCCCAGTTGTCGCGCAACGCGTGCACGGTGTCGCCCGGCTTGGCGGTGACGCGCACGTCCAGCACGCCGTCCCGCGCCGCGGCGTCGGCGACGCCCTCCACCGACTCGACCCGCCCCGGCTCGCTCACCAGGGAGCGCACGCTGGCCCCCATGTGCGCCTGCGGCCGGTCGGGCAGCTCGGGGACCAGCCCGAACGGCCAGCCCAGCGCGTACTCGACCAGGTCGATGCCGTACGCGCCGCGCACGAGCTCCGGGATCATGTCGCCGGCGACGCGGTTGTGGCTCTCGATGATCACTGGACCGCGCGGGCCGAGCCGCAGCTCCGTGTGCGTGACGCCGTCCCTGAGGCCGATCAGGTCCAGGAAACGGGACACGCTCGCGCGGATCCGCTCCCCCACCGGCTCGTCCAGCCGGGCGGGCACGGCGTGGCCGAGCTCCGCGAACCGGTCGGCGTGCACGAACTTCTCGGTGATCGCCACCACGACGTGCCGGCCCGCGAAGCTGAACGCCTCGACGCTGAACTCCGGCCCTTCGGCGTACTCCTCCATGAGGAAGTCCCGCAGGAGGTACATGGTCGAGACGCGGTCGGTCCGGGTGCCGCGCAGCCCTTCCACCGTGGCCCACACCCGCTCGGCGTCATCCGGCCCCCCGATCCGGAAGACGCCGATGCTCGCGGTCGCGTCGGTCGGCTTGACGATGAACGGGTAGCCGTGGGCGGCGGCGAAGGAGCCCAGGTCCTCGCGCCGCAGGAGCGGCGCGGCGGCCAGCGCGGACGGGTCGAGCTCGGCGCCCGGCACCGACGCGAGGTGGCGGCGCATGGCGAGTTTGTCGCGGAACCTCCTGGTGACCTCGTAGCCGGTGCCGCCCAGGCCGAACAGGTCGTTGATCCGCCCCGCGTTCTCCAGTCCGGGCTCGGTGATGGACAGCGCGACGCGGAACCCTGGCTCCTGCCACAGCTGCCGGGCGACGGGCTCGACGGCCGCCCAGTCGGTGTAGTCCAGGACGCGCAGGACGTCGGCGAGCTCCTCCTGCTCGGGGCTGACCTTGGTCGGATGCTGGAGCAGCAGGACGGTCAGGCCCAGCTCCTTGGCTTTGCGCACGGTTTCGTCGGTGGCGCCGACTATCAGGACCGTGCTGTCCGGATTCATCGATCCACTCCTTTCGTCGGGGGGCCTGGACAGGGGGGCGCGGGCCGTACGGGACGACCCGCCGCGGTGACGCGGTGACAGCGGTGACAGGGGTGACGCCGGTGACATGGGAGCGAGGGCACGCGCACCGGCGGGCACGTCGTGGAGGACGAGCGCCCGCGCACCGATGACGGCGTCGTCGCCCACGCGCACCGGGCCGAGGACGGTCGCGCCGACGCCCAGCACCACGCGGGCTCCGATCGCCGGGTGCCGGCGTTCCCCGTCCGCGCGCCGGTTGTCGCGCCACCAGCCGACCGCCCCCAGCGTCACCTGGTGGTAGACGGTCACGTCGTCACCCACGACCGCGGTCTCCCCGATCACCACGGCCGCGCCGTGGTCGACGAAGACCCTGCGCCCGAGCACCGCGCCCGGGTGGATCTCCACCCCGGTGACGGCGCGCGCCAGGAGCATCAGCAGCCGGGCCGGCAGCCGTCGTCCGCGCCGGTGCAGCCGGTGGGCGACCCGGTGCAGCCACAGCGCCGGTAGCACCGGGTGCAGCAACGCCTCCTTCCGGTCGCGGACGGACGGGTCTCGCTCGACGATCGTCCGCAGGTCCTCGGCCAGGAGGCGCAGCAGTCTCTCCGGCCGGTCACGGTCGGACGGCGGCGGAGGACTCCTGAAATCGGCATGCGGCATCTTCGCCTCCTCGCATTTCTCGGCGAATGAACCATCTGGCTGAAAACCCGGATTCACGAATGGCGGACCCGCCACATGGCCCGGACTTCTCCGCGACCATTCCCGGGACACTGAATTACGGACCCTTTTTCCTCGGTTATCGGTAAGCCTGAGGGAACCGGAACATGCAGGTCAACCCCTACGACTACGACCTACAACCCGGCCTCGGCGAGGTCACGACCCGGATCCGCCGGCGATGTGCGGCGCATTCGAAACGGTAACGAGGATCCCTGACACGAAAGCCGCAAGGGCAGGCCCATTTCCTCGGGCCGGTGCACGACTACCGACCCGTCGCCGCGTCGGCGATCAGGCCGAGTCGCGAACCGTCGGCAACGAGAACACCACGTTCCGTGAACGATCACCAGTTGTGCATGGCACAATTCCTGGTCGTGCGTAGAATCAGGTTCACGCAGTCAGCGCGGAAGCATCGCATCGGGACAGCGCGGGCACTGGCCGTCATCCGCCGGTAGTGCCACCGCCAGGGCCTGGTCTGGACGAGCAGTGGCACTGGGTCGGCGTGGACGATCGCGGGCTGGAGCTCGAGGTGATCGCCGTGCTGACCGAGAAATACCTACTGGTGATCCACGTGATGCCGACCGCGCTCAGGAGGAACGAGCCATGACCGAGTACACCGGGCCCTGGCCGCCGGAGGACGTCGAGCTCACCGCGGATGACGAGGCGGACGTCGACCTGGGCGCGGAGGAGCTCTACGACAGGCGGGGGAACCGGATCGACGAGGCCTATGTCGAGGCCGCGGTGGAGCACGTCCGGCGGACGGTGGGCCGTCCCTCTCTCACGGCACCGGGCAGGCGATCGCCGCAGGTGACGTTCCGCCTGAGTCCGGAGGAGAAGGCGGCCGCCAGGGCACTGGCCGAACGGGAGGGCAAGACCGTGTCTCAACTGGCCAGGGAGGCCTTCGCCCAGTACCTCCGCGACCACGCCGCCTGACCGGCTCTCGCCCTCGGCGCAGCCGGCGTACGGAAGGCTCGGCCGGAGCCCGCTCAGCGACGCGTGCCGGCGGCGTGCGACGCGGGGGCGGGCGGAACGGCAGTGCCGGGCCGGGCGAGGGCCTCGTCGAAGCGGGTCCAGACGAGGGCGGCCAGGTCGTCGTCCACGCCGAGGGGTGCGCTGACCAGGTCCGCGCCGCTCGTCAGCAGCCGGTCGTGGAAGAAGCCGGGCGCGAGCAGGTAGGAGGCGACGGCGACGCGCGGAGCGAGGCCGGCCCTGGCGCGCTCCAGCGCCTCGGCGACCGTGGGCGTCCCGGCCGAGGCGAACGCGGCGGCGACGGGACGCGAGAGCCGTACGGACAGCAGCCGGGCGGCGGCGCGGACGTCGTCCAGCGCGGCGGGGTCGGACGAGCCGGCCGCGCCCAGGATCACGGTGTCACAGGGCCGCAGGCCCCCAGTGTCACAGGGCCGCAGGCCCGCCGCGGCCAGGCGCCGTGCCAGCACCGAGGTCAGCAGCCGGTGCGGCCCGAGCTGCCCGGCGACGACCGCGTCGGGCCGGGTGCGGGCGACGACGGCAGGCAGGTCGATGTGCGCGTGGTACCCCCCGGCGAGCAGCATGGGGACCACCACGACCGGTCCCGGCACCCGCGACAGCACGTCGGCCAGCAGCGGCGCGCTGATCTCCAGGAACCCGAGTTCGACCCGTGCGGCGGGCCTGGCCCGGCGCACCCGGGCCGCCAGGGAGTCCATGACCGACTCCCAGTGGCCGCTGCGGGCGCCGTGCGCCGCCATCACCAGGGTCGGGGTCACCGCTCGTCCCGGCCGCAGGCGAGGCGGTAGCCGCGCTTGACGACGGTCTCGACGATGCCCGCGGGGCCGAGCGCCCGGCGCAGGCGGGTGATGGCCATCTCGACCGCGTGCTCGGCCGAGTCGCGTGAGGGGCCGCCGGGCAGCACGACCCGCAGGTCGGCCCGGTTCACGACGTGCCCGGGGCGCTCGGCGAGCCGCTTGAGCACGGCCATCGGGGCGGGCGGCAGCGGCTTGAGCTCACCGTCGACCACCACCGCGTGGCCGCGGATCTCCAGGTCGTGTCCGCCCGCGACGAGCCGCGTGACGCCGCTTTCCGGCAGGTGGCGGGCGAGAGTCCGGGCGAGCGCGCCGAGGCGGGCCCGGTCGGGCTGGACGGCCCGCACGCCCCGCTGGGTCAGCGGCCCGGCCGTGACCGGGCCGACGCAGGCGGCCACCACGCGGGCGTCGAACGCCGCCAGCAGGGCCTCCTCCAACCCGTCGGCGCGGGCGGCGCCCAGCATCGCGAGCACCGCGGGAGCGCTGGTGAAGGCCACCGCGTCCACCGAGCCGGTGATCACCTGGCTGATCAGGCGGCGCAGCGGCGAGGTGTCGCGGTAGGGCAGCCACCGGTAGACCGGCACCTCGATCACCTCGGCGCCCGCCGCCCGCAGCGACGCGACGAAGCCGTCCAGCGGCTCGCCGTGCAGCTGCACCGCGATGCGGCGGCCGTGCAGGTCCTGGGCGAGCAGGTACTCCTTGACCTCCTCGCACGACTCGGTGGCCGGGGTCCAGAAGTCCACCAGGCCGGCGGCCCGCACTGCCCCCCGCGCCTTTGGGCCGCGTGCGAGCAGCCGCGCGTTCCCGAGGTGGGCGTTGAGGTCGGCGGACAGGCCCCAGCCCTCGGCCGCCGCCATCCACCCCCGGAAGCCGACGCCCGTGGTGATGACCACGTCGTCGACGGGCGCCTCCAGGCACGCCCGGGTCGCGGCGAGCAGCCCGGCGTCCTCCGCGAGCGGCACGATGCGGATCGCGGGCGCCCGCACGACCCGGGCGCCCCGCCGCTCGAGGAGCGCGGCCAGCTCCTCGCTGCGGCGGGTCGCCGTCACCCCGATCGTGAACCCGGCCAGGGCGTCGGGCGCGGTCTCAAGGGTCATCGGGACCTCCTCCAGCAGCGCGGTCATACCACGCTCACCTCCACGGTTCCGTCCGTCACTCGGATGGGATAGGTCGGTACGGCGACGCCGGGGTCGTCCACGCACGCGCCGGTGACCAGCGAGAACACCTGCTTGTGCATCGGCGAGGCCACGGTCGGCTCGCCGTTCCTGGTGCCGACGATGCCCCGGGACATCACCTGCGCCCCGCTGAACGGGTCGAGGTTGCCCAGGGCGTACAGGGCGCCGTCGAAGGCGCGGAAGACGGCCACCTGCCGGTCGCCGACGAGCACCGCCGCGCCCCGCTCGGGCAGCAGGTCGGTGTAGGTGCAGACCGGGGTCCAGTGGCCGGCAAGGGCCGGGGTCACGTCGAGGACGGTCATCAGCGGGTCACCTCCAGGGGAATCAGCACCGGCTTGATCTGGTCGCGCTCGGTCTCGAAGGAGATCGAGGGGTCGGGAACGCCGGGGGCGTTCACGAAGCTGACGAAGCGGCGCAGCTTGTCGGGGTCCTCGATGGTGGCGCGCCATTCGTCGACGTACGTGGACACGTGCCGCTCCATCTGCGCGTCGAGTTCCGCGCAGATGCCGAGCGAGTCCTCCATGACCACCTCACGGAGGTAGTCGAGCCCGCCGTCCAGGTTCTCCAGCCAGGCGGCGGTCCGCTGCAGCCGGTCGGCGGTGCGGATGTAGAACATCAGGAACCGGTCGATGGTCCTGACCAGGTCGTCGGTGGACAGGTCCGACGCGAGCAGGTCGGCGTGGCGGGGCTTGAAGCCGCCGTTGCCGCCCACGTACAGGTTCCAGCCCTGCTCGGTGGCGATGATGCCGAAGTCCTTCGACCGGGCCTCGGCGCATTCGCGGGCGCAGCCGGAGACGGCCGACTTCAGCTTGTGCGGCGAGCGCAGCCCCCGGTAGCGCAGCTCCAGGGCGATGGCCAGGCCGACCGAGTCCTGCACGCCGTACCGGCACCAGGTGGACCCGACGCAGGACTTCACCGTCCGCAGGGCCTTGCCGTACGCGTGCCCGGACTCGAAGCCGGCGTCGACGAGCCGGCGCCAGATGGCGGGCAGCTGCTCGACCCGGGCCCCGAGCAGGTCGATGCGCTGCGCGCCGGTGATCTTGGTGTAGAGCCCGAAGTCGCGGGCCACCTCGCCGATCACGATGAGCTTGTCGGGAGTGATCTCGCCGCCCGGGATGCGCGGGACGACCGAGTAGGTGCCGTTCTTCTGGATGTTGGCCAGGAACTGGTCGTTGGTGTCCTGAAGCGCGGCCTGCTCGCCGTCGAGGATGTGGCCGCGGCCGAGGGAGGCGAGGATCGAGGCGACCACCGGCTTGCAGATGTCGCAGCCGCGGCCGGTGCCGTGCTCGGCGATGAGCTGGGAGAACGTGGTGATGCCGCGGACGTTGACGATGTCGAACAGCTCGGCCCTGCTGTGCGGGAAGTGCTCGCACAGCGCCTTGCCGACGTCGACGCCCGACTTCACCAGGATCTGCTTGAGCATCGGCACGCAACTGCCGCAGGTGGTGCCGGCCCGGGTGCAGTCCTTGATCCCCTGTACGTCGGTCAGGCCCTTGTCGGCGATGGCCGCGCAGATCCTCCCCTTCGTCACGTTGTTGCAGGAGCAGACCTGCGCATCGTCGGGCAGGTCGACCGACGCCTTGCCCGCACCGGCGAACAGCAGGTCGCTCGGCGCGCCGGGCAGCGGCTTGCCGACGAACGGTCGCAGCGCGTTGTACGGCCCGGCGTCGCCGACGCAGATGCCGCCGAGCAGGGTCTTGGCGTCGTCGCTGATGAACAGCCGCTTGTAGACGCCGCCCACGGGGTCCATGTAGGTGACGTCGAGCGCGCCCGACATGGCCCCGAACTGGGCGACCTCCACGCCGAGCAGCTTGAGCTTGGTGGACATGTCGGCGCCGGTGAAGGCGGCCGACCCGCTCATGATGCGCTCGGCGGCCACCTCCGCCTGGGTGTTGCAGGGCCCGACGAGGCCGTAGACCACGCCGCCGGCCAGGGCGCACTCGCCGATGGCGTAGACGTGCTCGTCGGAGGTGCGCATGCCCGCGTCGACCACGACGCCGCCGCGCTCGCCGACCTCCAGGCCGCAGGCGCGGGCGAGCTCGTCGCGCGGCCGGATGCCGGCGGAGAAGACGACGACCTGCGTGTCGATCGCCTCGCCGCCGGGCTTCACCAGCGACGCGACCCGGCCGTCCGGGCCCGCCTCGATCGAGCGCACGCCCGCGCCCGTGTGGATCGTGAGCCCGAGCCCTTCGATGTGGCCGCGCAGCACCGAGCCGCCGCCCTCGTCCACCTGGCGGGGCATCAGCCAGCCGCTCATCTCGACGATGTGCGTGTCGAGCCCGAGCCCGCGCAGCGCGTCGGCCGCCTCCAGCCCGAGCAGCCCGCCGCCGATGACCACGCCCGCGCGGGCGTCCCGCGACGCCTCCCTGATGGCGTCCAGGTCGTCGATCGTCCGGTACACGAAGCAGCCCGGCAGATCCCCGCCCGGCACGGGCGGCACGAACGGCGCCGACCCGGTGGCCAGCACCAGCACGTCGTACGGCTCGCTGTCGCCGGCGTCGGTGGTGACGACGCGGTTCGCGCGGTCGATCGCGGTGACGCGGACGCCGGTCCTGACCGTGACGCCGTCCGGCACCGGATAGGTGAGGTCCTCGACGCTCCTGCCGCTGAGGTAGGAGGTGAGCGCCACCCGGTCGTACGCCGGACGGGGCTCCTCCCCGAACACGGTGACCGTCCCGTCGAAGCCGCGGTCGGCCAGCGTCTCGATCAGGCGGTGTGCCGCCGGGCCGTGTCCCACTACGACGAGTCTCATGCGCTTACGCCCTCCTGCTCACACAGCCAGCCGACGATGCCCTCCACCGCGTCGCGGCAGCCGCCGCACCCGGTGGTGGCCCGCGTCGCGGCGGCCACGGCCTCCACGTCCCGCGCGCCGGACTCCCAGCACGCCCTGATCTGGCCTTTCGTCACGTTGTTGCACTGGCAGACCCGGGCCGAGTCCGGCATCCGGGTGGGGCTGTCGGCCACGGCCGCGCCGCCGAGGCCGAGGTCGGGGAACAGCAGCCCGGTACGGTCGCCGGGCAGGGGCCCGCCCCGGTCGAACAGCTGGGTCAGCGTGCCCACGGCGGAGGTCTCGCCCAGCAGGATCGCGCCGACCAGCCGTCCGTCGCGGATGACGAGCTTGCGGTAGGTGCCCTTGTGCCGGTGGGAGAAGCGGACGATCTCCGCCTCGTCCTCGGTCAGCTGGGTCTCCCCCATGGCCGCGAGCTCCACGCTCTTGGCCTTCAGCCGGGTGACCAGCCGCGAGCCGCGGTAGCGCGCGCCCTTGTCGGCGCCGGTGACGAGGTCGGCCACGACCGACGCCTGCTCCCAGCCGGGGGCGACCAGTCCGTAGACGCGACCCGCGTGCTGGGCGCACTCCCCGATCGCGAAGATCGACGGGTCGTCGGTGCGCAGCTCGTCGTCCACGACCACGCCGCGCCCGACCTCCAGCCCGGCGTCGCGGGCGAGCCCGACGACCGGCCGTACGCCGCAGGCGAGCACGACCAGGTCGGCGTCGATCGACTCGCCGCCGGAGAGCTCCCCGCCGGCCAGCTCCACGTGCCGCTCGTGGATCGCGCTCACCGTGACGCCCGTGCGGATGGCGACACCGAGCGCGCCGAGCGTCTCGCGGAGGATGAGCCCGGCCTCCTCGTCGAGCTGGCGCTCCATCAGGTGGCCGGCCAGGTGCAGCAGCGTCACCGGGACGCCCCGCCCCGCCAGGCCGCGCGCCGCCTCGATGCCGAGCAGCCCGCCACCGACCACGACCGCGCCGCGCGCGCTCGCGGCGGCCTCCCTGATCCGCTCGCAGTCGTCCAGCGTGCGGAACGCCGTCGCCCGCTCCACGCCGGGGATCGGCGGGACGAACGCCTCGCTGCCCGTGGCGAGCACGAGCACGTCGTACGGCTCACGTGTCCCGTCGGCGGCGACCACCGTCTGGCAGTCCCGGTCGATCGCGGTGACCGCGACGCCGAGACGGGCGGTCACGTCGTGCTCGGCGTACCAGCGGGGGTCGAGCAGCCGGACCTGGTCCGGGCTCGACGTGCCGGCCACCACGTTCGACAGCAGCACCCGGTTGTACGGCTGCCAGGCCTCGGCGCCGAACACCGTGATCCTCACGTCCTTGTCCCGGGCGCGGACCTCGTTGACCAGGCGCGAGCCCGCCATCCCGTTCCCCACCACGACGAGTCTCATGCGACACGCTCCCCGTCTTCGCAGCGTTCGAGGGCGGCGGCGCAGACCTTGAACTCCGGCATCCGCGACGTGGGGTCGAGCGCCGGGTTGGTGAGCAGGTTGACGCCCTCCCAGTGGAACGGCATGAACAGCGTGTCCGGCCGGATCGAGGCGTTCACCCGGGCGACGCCCTCGGCGGCGCCGCGGCGGCTGCGCACCCGGACACGGTCGCCGGGGGCGACGCCCAGCCGCTCGGCGAGGTCCGGGTGCAGCTCCACGAACACCTCGGGCGACGCCTGCGTGAGCGGGCGGATCCGGCGCGTCTGCGCCCCCGACTGGTAGTGGGCGAGCACCCGCCCGGACGTCAGGTAGAGCGGGAACTCCTCGTCCACGTCCTCGGCGGGCGGGCGGTGGTCCACCGGCACCATGCGTGCCCGGCCGTCCGGGGTGGCGAAGCGGTCCAGGAAGGGCCGCGGGGTTCCCGGGTGGGGCTCCCCCCGCGTCTCGGGACACGGCCAGAACACGCCGGTCTCGGCCGCGATCCGCTCGTAGGTGATGCCGGAGTAGTCGGCGACGCCGCCGGCGGAGGCCCGGCGCAGCTCGTCGAAGACCGTGCGGGGGTCGGCGGGGAACTTCTCGCCGCAGCCGAGCCGCTCGGCGAGGCCCCGCAGGATCTCCAGGTCGGTGCGCGCGCCCGGCGGGGGCGCGGCGGCCTGGCGGCGCAGCAGGACCCGGCCCTCCAGGTTGGTCATCGTGCCCGACTCCTCGGCCCACTGGGTCGTGGGCAGCACGACGTCGGCCATGGCCGCGGTCTCCGACAGCACGAAGTCGGAGACCACGAGCAGGTCCAGCGCCTCCAGCCGCCGCGTGACGTGCCCGGCACGCGGCGCCGAGACGACGGGGTTGGAGCCGAACAGCAGCAGCGCCTTCGGTCCCTCCGGGGTGCCGAGCGCGTCCAGCAGCTCGTACGCCGACCGGCCCGGGCCGGGCAGGTCGGCGGGGTCGATCCCCCAGACGGCCGCGACGTGCGCCCGCGCCGCCGGGTCGTCGATCTTGCGGTAGCCGGGGAGCTGGTCGGCCTTCTGGCCGTGCTCCCTGCCGCCCTGGCCGTTGCCCTGGCCGGTCACGCAGCCGTAGCCGGAGCCCGCACGGCCCGGCAGCCCGAGGGTGAGCGCCAGGTTGACGAACGCGGTGACCGTGTCGGTGCCCTTGGCGTGCTGCTCGGCGCCCCGCCCGGTCAGCACCATCGCGCGCTCCGCCTCGCCGAGGATCCGTACGGCCTCGCGCATCCGGGCGACCGGGACGCCGGTGACGCGCTCCACCCGCTCGGGCCACCAGGCCGACACGGAGGTGCGCACCGCCTCGAAGCCGGTCGTGCGGGCGGCCAGGTAGTCCAGGTCGGCGTACCCGTCGGCGATCGCGATGTGCAGCAGGCCGAGCGCCAGCGCGAGGTCGGTGCCCGGGGTGACCTGCAGGTGCAGGTCGGCCATCTTGGCGGTCGGGGTGAGGCGCGGGTCGACGACGACGAGTCTGCCGCCCCCGGACCGCATCGCGGTCAGGTGCCGCACGAAGGGGGGCATGGTCTCGGCGACGTTGCCCCCGGCGAACAGGACGGCGTCCGCGCGGGCGACGTCGGTGATGGGAAACGGCAGCCCCCGGTCCATGCCGAAGGCCCGGTTGACCGCGGCCGCCGCCGACGACATGCAGAACCTGCCGTTGTAGTCGATCTGGCTGGTCCGCAGCGCCACCCTGGCGAACTTGCCGAGCTGGTAGGCCTTCTCGTTGGTCAGCCCGCCGCCGCCGAACACCGCCACGGCGTCCGGCCCGTGTCCGGCCCTGACGGCCTCGATCCGGGCGGCGACGTAGTCGAGGGCCTCGTCCCAGCTCACCGGGCTGCCGTGCAGCAGCGGAGTGGTGAGCCGCTCGGGCGAGGTCAGCAGTTCGGCTGCCGTCCAGCCCTTCTGGCACAGGCCGCCGGCGTTGGCCGGGATGTCCTCCCGTGGGGTGATCTCCCCTTCTCTGACGTACATGCCGCACTGCAACGCGCAGTAGGGGCAGTGCGTGGCCGAGCCCACGGTCGGGTCCGCGGCGGCCTGTGACATCACAGGTCCGGGAGCGTGTAGTGAGATCGGCATGGATCCGATGGTGCTTACAGGCGGTTTCACCGCTGGGTCCCTTCTGTTACCGCTGTGCTACAAGCCGCCAACCGCGCTAACTTGGGCGAGCGCGGCGTGTGAGAGACCCCGTCGTCTCGAAAGCTCACTTGTGCTGTCGCCGCTTGTGAGGCATCGGGCCGGAAAAGAGCGGGCGCCGCTCGGGCGCCCGCATCGGGAGTTCAGACGCGGGCGGCCGCCAGGCTCGGCGCGGCCTTCGCGCCGAGGGTCCGCATGTAGCAGAACCAGGTGAGCGCGAAGCAGACCGCGTAGAAGGCGGCGAAGGCCGCCAGCGCGGCCCCCGCGCCGCCGGTGGCGGCGATGGAGCTGCCGAAGCCGCGGTTGATGAAGAACCCGCCGAAGGCGCCGATCGCGGAGATGAACCCGATGGCCGCCGACGCGTCGCGCTTGCCGGTCGCCAGCGCCTCCTCGTACGCCGGGGTGCCGGGCTCGACGCCGCCGACCGCCTTCGCCCGGAAGATCGCCGGGATCATCCGGTACGTGGAGCCGTTGCCGACGCCCGCGGTGCCGATCAGCAGCATGAAGGCGGCGAAGAACAGCGCGAAACTGTGCGCGGTCATGGCCTGCCAGACGAGCAGGACCGAGACGATCATCGCGGCGAAGTTCCAGAACGTCACCGAGGCCCCGCCGAGGCGGTCCGACAGCCAGCCGCCGACGGGCCGGATGACCGAGCCGACCAGCGGGCCGAGGAACGCGAGCGAGGTCAGCGCGGCCTGCTCGGGGAACTGCGACTTGATGAGCAGCGGGAACGCCGTCGAGTAGCCGATGAACGAGCCGAACGTGCCGATGTAGAGGATCGACATGATCCACGTCTGCGCCCGGCCGGCCGCCTTGGCCATCTCCTTCGGCTCCGCCTTGGCCGAGGTGAGGTTGTCCATGCAGAAGTACGCCCCGGCGGCGGCGGCCAGGATGAACGGCACCCAGAACAACCCGGCGGCGGCCAGCCCGAACCCCGCGATGACCAGCGGCATCAGCAGCTGCACGGAACTGACGCCGATGTTGCCGCCGGCCGCGTTCAGGCCGAGGGCGGCGCCCTGCCTGTTCTGCGGGTAGAAGTAGGTGATGTTGGCCATGCTGGAGGCGAAGTTGCCGCCGCCGAGCCCGGCCGTCGCCGCGATCGCCAGGAAGGCCCAGTAGGGCGTACCGGGGTCGTTCACCGCCACCGCGAGCAGGCCGGCGGGCACCAGCAGCAGCAGCGCGCTGACCACGGTCCAGTTCCGGCCGCCGAACCGGGCGGGCGCGAAGGTGTAGGGGATGCGCAGCGCGGAGCCCACCAGGTTGGGCAGCGAGACGATCCAGAAGAGCTGGTCGGTGGAGAACTTGTAGGCGCCGAGCTTGACGGCGACGATGCTCCACACGGTCCACAACGTGAACCCGAGGTGTTCGGCCAGGATCGAGAACACCAGGTTCCGCCGGGCCACCTTCTTGCCGGAGCTCTCCCAGAAGGCGGAATCGTCCGGTCTCCAGTCACCGATCCAGCGGCCCTTCCCGGGTGTCGCCGCCTGTGTCGCCGTCATCGTTCCTCCCGCGTCTGTGTCGGCTGGGGCCGGTACCAGAAGCTAGGAAGAGCGCGTTACGCACTTTGACCATGCGTGACCGTGCGGCCGTTACATGTGCCGCACCCACGAAACACGCAATCCACAGGCATAACGGATGCAACATCGGGTTAACACGGGCGTGCCCCTCGTGTGGCCCGCGTTTCCTCCGCGTGACGTCGCGCGATCCGCGCCCGGCCCGCCGCCGTCACACAAGGTCAGCACATCTGCCCCGGCCCGTAACGCGGGTATTTCGTGAAATTCCCGCGATCGCGGTAGCGCCATTCCGTGACCGGACTGCGGCATTTTCCGCCGCGGGATGGCACGGACATTTCGGTTGACATGTGACCGGTTTTCCGACCGCAGGAATATCCGCGGCGGAGAAAGGGGATACCGATGCCGCCTCCCCCCGGACGAGGGCCCCCGAGGGCCCGCGCGCACTCGGGGAGGACGGATGCCAGCGGTCTCGCGCCGCGCGTTCCTTAGGTCGGGGTTCCTGCTGCCGGCGCTCCTGGCCGCACACGGTGGAATCGTCGCCGTCGCCACGCCCGTCTGGGCCGGAAACCGCCCGCGGCGGCCGCGCGTGTACACCCGGTCCGACTGGGAGGCCGAACCGCCGAGGAGCAAGGCCGAGGTGCTCGACCGGGCGCCCGACCGGCTCGTCGTCCACCACACGGCGACGGCGAACACGGGCCCTGCCGACCTCGAGGCCGCCTTCCGGCTGTCCCGGTCGATCCAGCGCTACCACATGCGGCGCAACGGCTGGGAGGACATCGGCGAGCAGTTCACCGTCAGCCGGGGCGGATACGTGATGGAGGGCCGCAACCGCTCGCTGCCGGCCGTCGAGGCGGGCAGGCACGTGCTGGGCGCGCAGGCGGCCGACCACAACGACCACACGCTGGGCATCGAGACCGAGGGGACGTACACCTCCCTCCTGCCCCCGGCCCGCCAGCTGTCCGCGCTGACCACGCTGCTCGCCTGGCTGTGCGACGCGTACGACCTCGACCCGCACGAGGCGATCGTCGGCCACCGCGACCTCAACCGGACCGCCTGCCCGGGCGACCGCCTCTACGCGTACCTGCCGCGGCTGCGGGACGACGTCGCCCGCCGTCTCGGCGGTCGCGGGTCCGGACGGGACGAGCCCCCGCCGCCGCGGCTCGCGCTGACGGACGACTACGAGGGAGTCGCGCTCATCCGCGACCTGCCGTACGAGCACGGTCCCGCGGTGGGTCCGCACGACCTGTCCCGCTGACACGGCACGGGCGGCCCCCTCATTTGGGGGCCGCCCGTGGTGGCGGTGTCACAGCCGCTCGACGTTGGGCCCCCGGCAGCGGTTGCGGGTGTCGAGGACGAAGGCGCTCTCGCGCTGGACCAGGGCGTAGTCGAAGCAGTCGTGGTCGGTGAGGATCACGACGGCGTCGGCCACCGCGATCTCCCGCGGCGACGCCTCGGCGAGCGCCACCCCTTCCGGCACGAGGGCGAGGTCGACGTGGGGGTCGGCCGCGCGCACGTCCGCGCCCAGCTTTCGCAGGTGCCTGGCCACTTCCAGCGCCGGGGACTCGCGGCAGTCGCCGGTGTTCTTCTTGTACGACAGGCCGAGCAGCAGCACACGGCTGCCGTTCACGGCCTTGCGCCGGTCGTTCAGCGCCAGGACCAGCCGGTCGGCGACGTGCGCGGGCATGTGGTCGTTGACGTCGTTGGCCAGCTCCACGAACCGGAAGTTGTGCCCGAGGCTGCGCTTGACCTTCCAGGACAGGTACGACGGGTCGATGGGCAGGCAGTGGCCGCCGACGCCGGGCCCGGGGGTGAAGCGCATGAAACCGAACGGCTTGGTCGAGGCCGCGTCGATGGCCTCCCACACGTCGATGCCGAGCTGCCGCGCGAACACCGAAAGCTCGTTGACCAGGGCGATGTTGACGTGCCTGAAGGTGTTCTCCAGCAGCTTGCACAACTCGGCCACCTGGGGCGAGGACACGGGGACGACCCGCTCGACGACGGCCTCGTAGAAGGCGCGGACCCGCGCGAGGGCGGCGGCGTCGAGACCGGAGACGACCTTCGGCGTGTTCTCCAGACCCCAGAGCGCGTTGCCGGGATCGATCCGCTCCGGGCTGTAGCCCAGGTGGAAGTCTCCGGGGGCGCGCAGCCCCGACCCCTCCTCCAGGATCGGCCGCAGGTACTCCTCCGTCGTGCCGGGATAGGTGGTCGACTCCAGCACCACGGTCGCGCCCGCCCGGAGGCGGGGGGCGAGCGACCGCCCGGCCGACGCGATGTGGCTGAGGTCGGGCACGCCGTCGGTCAGCGGCGTCGGCACGGTGATCACGCAGACGTCGAAGTCCTCGGCGTCGGCGTAGTCGGCGCTCGCCCGGTAACGGCCCGTCGCGTGCGCCGCCGCCAGCGCGTCGTCGCCGACGTCCTCGACGTACGACTGGGCGGCGTTGAGACGCTTGACCCGCCACTCGTCCACCTCGACGCCCACCACGTCGAATCCGGCGTCCACCGCGCGGACGGCCAGCGGCAGGCCGACATACCCCTGCCCGACCACGACCAGTTTCTCCATCAAGGACCCCCGTCCCTTGTCTGTCACGATGTGCCGTCTCAGCCGCGGCGATTCGTCAGCGGGCGCCACCAGTCCTGGTGGTCCCGGTACCAGCGCACGAGGTCCGCGAGCCCCTCGTCGAAGTCCACCCGGGGCTCGTAGCCGATCGCGCGGATCTTGCCGCTGTCCAGCGCGTAGCGCCGGTCGTGCCCCGGCCTGTCGGGCACGCGCTCGACCATCTCCCAGCGGGCGCCGAGGGCGTCCAGGATCCGGCGGGTGAGATCGAGGTTGCTCAGCTCCGTCCCGCCGCCGATGTTGTAGACCTCGCCGGGCTCCCCCTTGTCCAGCACGAGCTGGATGCCCCGGCAGTGGTCGTCCACGTGCAGCCACTCCCGCACGTTGCGGCCGTCGCCGTACAACGGCACGGGCCGCCCGTCGATCAGGTTGGTGACGAACAGCGGGATGACCTTCTCCGGGTACTGGTACGGCCCGTAGTTGTTGCAACACCGGGTCAGCCGGACGTCCAGCCCGTACGTGCGGTGGTAGGCGCGGCAGAGCAGGTCGGCCCCGGCCTTGGCGGCCGAGTAGGGCGAGTTCGGCAGCAGCGGCTCCGCCTCCGTCCACGTCCCCTCGTCGATCGAGCCGTACACCTCGTCGGTGGACACCTGGACGAACGTGCGCACGCCCGCCTCCAGGGCGGCCTGCAACAACCGCTGCGTGCCCAGCACGTTGGTCGTCACGAAGTCGCCCGCGCCGGCGATCGAGCGGTCGACGTGGGTCTCGGCGGCGAAGTTCACGACCATGTCGTGCCCGGGGACCAGCTCGCGCAGCAGTTCCTCGTCGCACACGTCGCCGTACGCGAACGTGAAGGCGGGGTTGGTCTCGACCGGGGCGAGGTTGGCCGGGTTGCCGGCGTAGGTCAGCTTGTCCAGCACCGTGACCTCGGCGTCCTCGTAGCCGGGGTAGGCGCCCGACAGCACCGAGCGGACGTAGTGGGACCCGATGAAGCCGGCCGCGCCGGCGACGAGGAGCCTCATGCGCGCACCTGCACCTTGCTGTGGTCTCCGATCATGAGCTGGTAGGCGTTGGGCACCCCGGTCGCCTTCGTGACCTCCGCGTTGCGGCCGATCAGCGAGTGGGTCATGCCGCGGACTCCCCGGACGGCCGAATCGGCGAGCACGATGCTGTAGTCCACCTCGGCGTCCTCGATCACGCAGCCCTCGCCGATGGAGGTGTACGGTCCGACGTACGATCCGATGATCTTGGTGTCGGCGCCGATCACCACGGGGCCGCGGATGACCGAGCCCTCCACGACGGCGCCGGGGGCGATCACGACGCGCCCGCTGACCTCCGACAGCCCGTCCACGGTGCCCGCCACGCCGGGCTCGACCGCCTCCAGCACGATGCGGTTGCACTCCAGCATGTCCTGCAGGCGGCCGGTGTCACGCCAGTAACCGGTGACGAGGTGCGACCGCACGCGGTGGCCGGTGTCGATGAGCCGCTTGATCGCGTCGGTGATCTCCAGTTCGCCCCTGGCGGACGGCGTGATCGCGCGTACGGCCTCGTGGACGGCCGGGGAGAACGCGTAGACCCCGACGATCGCCAGGTCGCTGCGCGGGTGCTCGGGCTTCTCCTCCAGCGCGACGATCTCCCCGTCCGGGCCGAGCTCGGCGACGCCGTAGAACTGCGGCTCGGCCACCCGGGTGAGCAGGATCCGGGCGTCGCAGTCCTCGGCGGCGAAAGCCTCGACCAGGCCGCCGATGCCGCCGACCAGGAAGTTGTCGCCGAGGTACATGACGAACGGGTCGTCGCCGAGGAACTCCCGCGCGACGAGGACGCAGTGCGCCAGCCCGAGCGGCGCCTCCTGCTGGATGTAGGTGACGTCGAGCCCGAACGCCGAACCGTCGCCGACGGCCTCGCGGACCTCCCGGCCCGTGTCGCCGACGATGATCCCCACGTCCGTTATGCCGGCGTCCCTGATCGCCTCCAGCCCGTAGAAGAGCACCGGCTTGTTCGCGACGGGAACGAGCTGTTTGGCCGAGGTATGGGTCAGCGGGCGCAATCTCGTGCCCTTGCCGCCCGCCAGGACGAGTGCCTTCACGCTCTCGATTCCTTTCCTAGAATTTGGCCGCCGACGGGATTTCCCGGGACGCGCACGACCGGCCGATCGCCCGAAAATAACAGCCACCGGTAATCGGCCGCGGATCGCCGCTCCCCGTTTTGCCGTACGGCGTGACACGGGTTGCGGAGCTCAGGCGATGCCGGTCGCCCGGAAAGCCCAGAACCGGTTTGCGAGGTAACTCAGCGGCGGGCTCAGCAGGATTATCAGAGCCTGCGCCGCCATGAGCGGAATCCCGGCGAACTCCACCAGTAGCGGCAGTCCCACCACGGACACGCCGAGGAAGGTCAGCCCCACGGCGTAGAAGCGCAGGTAGCCGGTGATCCAGCCGACCGTGCAGCCACGGAAGACGACGAGCCGGTACGCCGGATAGACGGTCACAACGGTGACGAAATGGCAGCCCACGACGAGGAAAAGATAGGGCACCGAATTCCTGGTCAGCAGCAAACCCAGGCCAAGAAGAACGTAATACACCCCCGCCGTTGCCGCACCCGCCAGCAGGTATGTGATGCGCTGGCCGAGAAAAGCCGGCAGGGCCGCGACCCGGGCTTTCCGGGCACTCCGGCTTTCCAGTTCGAGCATGATTGAATCACTCCGGATGTGCTACCGAGACCGGTCAGCAGGAGTGTAATCGCCGGTGCTCATGAACCGCGCTAACGAACCAGGGGAATCGATGTCGGTGTCGGTGGTAATTCCGTGTTATCGCTCAGCGCGGACCCTTCCGTCGCTGGTCGCCAGGCTCATGCCGGTCCTGCGCCGGCTGTCCCCGTCGCACGAGGTGATCCTCGTCGTCGACGGGAGCCCGGACGACACCTGGCTCACCGCGTCCCGGCTGGCCGGCGAGGTGGACGGCGTGCGCGCCCTCCACCTGTCGCGCAATTACGGGCAGCACAACGCCCTGGTGGCGGGCATCCGGGAGGCGAGGTTCGATGTGGTCGTCACCATGGACGACGACCTGCAGCACCCGCCGGAGCAGATCCCGGTGCTGCTGGACGCGCTGGAGCGGGAACGGCTCGACCTGGTGTACGGAGTGCCGTACCAGGAGGAGCACGGGTTCCTGCGCAGTTTCGCGTCGCGTTCGGTGAAGGCGGGAATGGCGGCCACGCTCGGCGTCGGCGCCGCACGGGCGATCAGCGCGTTCCGCGCCTTCCGCACCCCGTTGCGGGACGCGTTCGAGGGACTGACCGGGCCGCACGCCTCCGTCGACGTGGCGCTGTCGTGGGCGACCACCCGGGTCGGTTCCGCGTCGGTGCACATGGACGAGCGCGGCCACGGCAGGTCCAACTACACCCCCCGGCTGCTCGTCCGGCACACCCTGAACATGCTGGTCGGATACAGCGCGGCCCCGCTCAGGGCGGCCAGCTACCTCGGGTTCCTGGTCGGCGTCGTGGGCCTGGCGCTCGGCGGAGCGGTGTTGTGGCGCTTCCTCATGGGAGGCATCACGGTCGCCGGGTTCACCACGCTGGCCTCGATGGTCGCCCTGTTCTCCGCCGCGCAACTGATCTCGATCGGCGTGCTCGGGGAGTACATCGGGCGCATTCACGGCGGCGGCATGGGCCGCCCGACCTACGTGATCCGCGAGCGGGCCGGCTCCCCTCCCCGGCAGGCGTCCGTGTTCAGCGCGGCAGCGGGCCCCGGATCAGATGCACGGTGAGGAGGGTGTGGACCGGCTCGAACCCGTACCTCGCCCAGGCCCTCTGCACGCGCGTGTTGTGTCCCTGGGTGGAGATGACGACCTCGGCCGCGCCGCGCGAGGCGGCGCGGTCCTCGACCGCCGCGAGCAGGTGCGCGTAGACGCCGCGCCCCTGCGCCGCGGGGGTCACACCGGCGAGCAGGATCTCGGTGCGCGGACCGTCCTGCTCGATCGTCGCGAGCGCGAGCACGCCGTCGGGGCCTCGCAGGGTCACGCATCCGTCCCGCGCCGCCGACCGCAGCGCCCACTCCTCGTAGCCCTCGGCCGCGTCCGCGGCGTCGAACAGCGGGTTGGCGAGGTAGTGGTTGCCGTACGCCCCGAAGGTCCGCCGGACGAAGGCGCGCACCTCCGCCGCGGCCGGCACACCGTCCACGGCCAGGCCGCCCACCGGCTGAGGCCGGCGGCCCTCCCCCGCCCGCAGCCGCCAGTAGACCAGCGAGTCGGCCAGCACGGCGGTGCGGCCGAGCGTCGTCAGCCCGGCGAACCAGCCGACGTACTCCGCCGGGTACCGCAGGATGACGACGTCCGCCGCCGACCGCGCCACGGCATCGCGCACCGTCTCCAGCGGCGCCGCGGACGAGGCGGAGACGGTGAGACGCTCGACCGAACGGCCGAACCTCGCGGACTCCACCGGCGACGGTACCGTCAGCACCACGCCGGGCTCCGTCACGTCCCGCCAGCTCATCGGTCCACCCTGTAGCCGCGCACGGCCTCGATCACCCGGGTGACGCCGGCGTCGTCCAGCCCCGCGAACAGCGGCAGCCGTACGAGCCGGTCCGCGACGTGCTCCGTAACGGGGCAGCCGCCGGGCGCGGTGCGCCCGTAGCGCAGACCCGCGACGGCATGGTGCAGCGGCTGGTAGTGGAACGCCGCCTGCACGCCCGCGGCCGCGAGATGGGCGAGGAACGCCTGCCGGTGATGCAGGTCGGGCAGCAGCAGGTAGTAGAGGTGTGCCGGATGCCGGCGGTCCTCGGGCACCACCGGCTGGGCGACGCCGTTGTCCCCCGCCCACTCCGACAGCCCTTCGTGGTAGGCCTGCCACACCGTGTGACGCCGCGCCTGGATGGAGCCGAACGACTCCAGCTGGGCCGTCAGCATGGCCGCGAGGACGTCCGAGGGCAGGTAGCTGGAGCCGATGTCGATCCACTGGTACTTGTCGACCTGACCGCGGTAGAAGCGGCTGCGGTCGGTGCCCTTCTCCCGGATGATCTCCGCCCGCGCGGCGAGGGCGGCGTCCTGGAGCAGCAGGGCCCCGCCCTCTCCGCACTGCACGTTCTTCGTCGCGTGGAAGCTCTGGGCCGCCATGCACCCGAAGGACCCGAGAGGCCGGTTCCGGTAGAACCCGCCCAGGCCGTGGGCGTTGTCCTCGACAACGGCCAGGCCGTACCGATCCGCGAGGGCCTGTACGGCGTCCATCTCGCAGGCCACGCCCGCGTAGTGGACGACCACGACGGCCCGCGTGCGGCCGGTGATCGCGGCCTCGATCAGGCGCTCGTCGATGTTCAGGGTGTCGGGACGGCAGTCCACGAACACCGGCACGGCCCCGCGCAGCGCGTACGCGTTGGCGGTGGACACGAAGGTGAACGACGGCATGATCACCTCGTCGCCGGGGCGCAGGTCCAGCAGGATCGCCGACATCTCCAGCGCGTGCGTGCAGGAGGTGGTCAGCAGCGCGTGGCCGGCACCGGTCAGCTCGCGCAGGAGCTCGGTGGCCCTGCGGGTGAAGGGCCCGTCGCCGCACGTGAATCCCTGGCGTACGGCCTCGGTGAGGTAGCCGAGCTCGTTGTCGCAGACGTGGGTCCGGTTGAAGGGGACCGCTGTCAGGCTGGTTGTGCTCACCTCCGCCAGTGAACATCGGGCGGGCGGCCCGGCACGTCCGTGACCGCCCGCCGTGGGGATTTCCTTGAGCAAGCCTTACGCCCCGGGGCCGGACGCCGGCTCCCCTACTGGACCACGGGCTCGACCCAGTAGTTCGAGGCGCGGTACGAGCTGACGGGGAAGGTGTCGGTGCCGCTGTAGGTGTAGACGCCGTTGCCGCCCGAGGATCCGTCGGCGAGGGCGACGAGGGCGCCGTTGGCGTGCTGGGAGGTGAAGTAGTTCCGGTCGACCGCGTACCGTCCCGAGGTCGTGTGGTACGAGGCGACATAGGTCGTGTTCGCGGTGATGGGAACGGGCGTGGGGAAGTCCGCCTGCTGCCACCCCGCGGGTGTCTCGCCGCTGAAAGTCACGGTCGCGAGCCTGGTCCCCCCGATCGTCCAGAGGCTGCCGGTGTGGGTGCCGGTGTTCTGCGGGCCCTTCCGGAACCGGATGCCGGTGACCACTCCGTCCTGCGACGACTGGAACTTCACCCCGACCACGATGGGGTTCGAGTCGTTCTGCGAGGCGACGGCGGGGGTCTGCGAGTCGTCCCAGAGGGTCTGCGCCGGGGTGAACATCACGTCGACCCAGTAGTTCGAGGCGCGGTAGGAACTGACGGGGAAGGTGTCGGACGGGCTGTAGGAGTACACCCCGTCGCCGCCCGAGGGCCCGTTGGCGAGAGCGGTCAGCGGTGCGTTCACGTACGAGGTGGTGAAGTAGTTCCGGTCCAGCGAGTAGAACCCCGACGTCGTGTGGTAGGAGGCGACATAGGTCGTGCCGGCGGCGACGGCGACGGGGGACGGGAAGTCCATCCGCTGCCAGCCGGACGTGGTCTCGTTCGTGAAGACCACGGTCGCGAGCTGCCGGCCGTCGGCCGTCCATAAGCTGCCGGTGTGGGTCCCGGTGTTCGACGCGCCCTTGTAGAACCGGATCCCCGTGATGAGGCCGTTCTGGGAGGAGGTGAACTTGACTCCCAGCACGACGGGGCTCGGGTCGTTCTGCGAGGCGACGGCGGGGGTCGCGCCGTCGTTCCACAGGCTGGTGCTCGACACGTACTGCACGACGGGCTGTGACGTGCTGGGCGCGAAGTAGATGACGGCCTCGTTGTCGAAGGTGGGCCCGCCGAGGTAGACGGCCGTGATGCGGTGCTGCCCCGCCGAGAGGCTCGACGTTGTGAGCGTGGCGGGATGCCCCTGGTAGTGCTGGTCCTTGCCGATGACGACGCCGTTGTCCTTGAAGGCCACGTCGCCGGCGGGCACGACCGAGCCCGACTGCGCCTGGACGGTGGCGGTGAAGGTGACCGACTGCCCTGTCTGCGAGGGGTTGGGCGACGAGGTCAGGGTCGTGGTGGTCGGCGGGTTGTTCGGCACGGTGATGCGGGTGGCGGGGATGCTCGTGGTCCCCGTGATGGCGACCGTGCCGCCGAGGGAGAACATCCGGCCGTAGACGGCCGAGACGGGGCCCACCGAGACGTTGCCGTTGGCCAGGACGGTGCCCCGGAAGGTGGGATACATGCCCAGCGAGACGGTGTTGTCGAGTTGCCAGTACACGTTGTTCTCCTGCGCGCCGCCGGTGAGGGCGATGTTGCTGGACTGGGCGGCGGTGAGGGTGGAGGCCCGGAACACGAATATCGCGTCGGGGTTGCTCTGCGCGTCGAGCGTGAGCGATCCGCTGATCGAGAAGGCGCCGGTGCTCGAGTCGTACACGCCGGGGCCCCGGGTCGTGCCGCCGAGGTTGGGCCCGATGGTGGCGGTGGAGGACATCCCGGTGATCTGGTCGCGCGCCACGACCGCGTCGGCCATCGCGTTGGCGGCCGCGGAGTCGCCCGCGTGGACGGACCCGCTGACGGTGCCGGGCGGGAAGCCGCTCACCGAGGTCCCCGGGCTCACCCCGAGATCGCCGGTGACCTGGGTGGAGTCGGTGTTGGTCACCGAGACCGAGGCCAGGACCCCGTAGGTGGCAGCGCGGCCGAGGGACAGGGACGGATCGGCGACGGCCTGCCCCGGCGCCGCGACGAGGGCGCCGGCGGCGAGCACGGCGACGACGGCCGCCGCGAGCCGGTGCCGCCCGGCGTTGCGGAAGAGATCCCGGCGACGTCTCCGGGGCCTGTCCCCGACGGGTTCCCGCCCGCGTTTCCGGGCGGCGGCTGAGCGGTTCATTTCCGACCTACCTCACGTGAAGGTGCGAACGCACGTGTTGTGGGACTCATATCGGAGATCGGCCCCCCCGGATCTCGCGCCGCGGGCACCGATCGGATTCGATCCGCCGGGCGCGCGACGCCGGGCGCGAGTCGTCACGCGGAAAACGATGGCGCGGGAAAGGACGGCCGAAGCCGCGGATTGCCGCACCTGTGCCGATGATCTATACGCGGACGGGGAGGATTTGCAGAATGCCCGCTCAGCAGGGATGCTACTCGCGGCGATTCATGATTTCCATCCTTTCTTTTCTCCTTTCCGCAAGGAGTGTCCGTTCGCCCGTTAAATGCGCTCATATGACGACTTGATTGGCGGCAGGCGGACAGGCAGGGAAAGGAGAAGGAAATCCGCGCCGGGCGGAAACTCGCCGACTCCCGGGTGCCGATCCGGCGGGTTCCGCGACCACTATCCTTCGCGTCACTCCCCCTGATCGTTTGTCGGATCGCGAGGGGTGTGCGATGTCAGGCGAAGTGAGCGTGGCCGGCGTCCGCCGGAGGCGGGGGACATCGGCCACGCGGTTGCTGGGCGCGGCCTCCGCGACGGTGGCCGCCCTGCTCCTGGCCGCCTGGACGCCCGCGCCCGCGCCCGCGGACGACGCTGCGACTCCAAGCGGCGGCACGCCCGGCCCTGTGTCCTCGGCCTCACCCCGCCCTGTGTCCTCGGCCTCACCCGGCCCGGCGCCCGCGGAAAGCGGCCGGAGGACCCGGCTCCCCCGGACGCGGGCCCGGCGCGCGGCGTGCCCGACCACCTCGATCATCTGCCTGGAGAACAGCCTGCCGGGCACCCCGCCGTCCCAGTGGGACGTGCCGGGCGACGGCAGCAGCGACATCACCGGCTTCGCCACGCAGATCAGCGTCAACGCGGGAGACACCCAGCAGTGGAAGGTGTCGGCCCCGTCCGTCACCGCGTACCGGATCGACATCTACCGCGTCGGCTACTACCAGGGGCTCGGGGCGCGGCTGATCACCAGCGTCACCCCGTCCGCGTCCCTGCCGCAGGCGCAGCCGGCCTGTCTCACCGATTCGGCCACCGGGCTGATCGACTGCGGCAACTGGGCCGTCTCCGCGTCCTGGGCCGTCCCCGCCAACGCGGTCTCCGGCGTCTACCTCGCGAACTTCGTCCGCACCGACGGCACCGCCGGCGTGAGCCAGAACATCTTCGTCGTCCGCAACGACGCGCGTAACTCCGACATCCTCGTGCAGACCTCCGACGCGACCTGGCAGGCGTACAACGACTACGGCGGCAACAGCCTCTACCAGGGCACTCCCACGGGCCGCGCGTTCAAGGTCAGCTACAACCGTCCGATGACCCTGCGGGCCGAGCGGCCGGAGACCTACTTCTTCGACGCCGAGTATCCGATGATCAGGTGGCTCGAACTGAACAGCTACGACGTCGCCTACACCAGCAACGTCGACACGGCGACCCGGCCTGCGCTGCTGCTCAACCACAAGATCTTCATGTCGTCGGGGCACGACGAGTACTGGTCGAACGAGATGCGCACCAACGTGACCAACGCCAGGGACAACGGCGTCGGGCTCACCTTCTTCTCCGGCAACGAGTCGTTCTGGAAGACGCGGTGGGAGAACAGCATCGACAGTTCGGGCACGCCGTTCCGCACACTGGTCTGCTACAAGGAGACCATCGCCAACGCGAAGATCGACCCCAGCCCGCAGTGGACCGGGACCTGGCGGGACCCGCGTTTTTCCCCGCCCTCCGACGGCGGCAGGCCCGAGAACGCCCTGACCGGCACGCTATTCCGGGTGAACGGCATCTCCGCGAACAACATCGCCGTCCCGGCGGCGTACGCGCCCTACCGGCTGTGGCGCAACACCGCGGTCGCGAACCTCCAGCCCGGGCAGACCGCCGTCTTCCCCACCGGCACACTCGGCTACGAGTGGGACGAGGCGCCCGACAACGGCGTCGCGCCGCCAGGGCTGGTGCTGCTGTCCGAGGTGAGCGTGTTCACCGGCAACAAGTACCTGCTCGACTACGGCAGCACGTACGGCGCGGGGACCGCCACCCACCACCTCACGCTGTACCGCGGCACGGCCGGCTCGATCGTCTTCGGCGCGGGGACCACGCAGTGGGCCTGGGGGCTGGACGCCGTCCACGACCGCCCGGGCACGCCCACAGACGTCAGCATGAAGCAGGCGACGGTGAACCTGTTCGCCGACATGGGGGTGCAGCCGGCCACACTGGAGCCGGGCCTGGTCCCGGCGACGCAGTCGACCGACACCGCTCCCCCGACCTCGCAGATGCTCACCCCGACGGCCGGCGCCTCGGTCCCCGGCGGGACGACCGTGACGGTCGGCGGCACGGCGGCCGACACCGGGGGCGGCGTGGTGGCCGGCGTGGAGGTCTCGGTCGACGGCGGCACGACCTGGCACCGGGCCGTGGGCCGGACGAGCTGGCAGTACCGCTGGACGACACCGAAGTCGCAGACGGTCACGGTGCTGTCCCGGGCCGTCGACGACATCGGCAACCTGCAGACCACTCCGGCGTCGATGACGTACAACGTCAACGCGGGATGTCCGTGCTCCATCTGGCCGCCCGGCACCACGCCCGCCGTCGCCAACAACCCCGACGCCAAGTCGGTGGAGCTGGGCGTCAGGTTCCGCGTCACCACGCCCGGTTACCTCTCCGGCATCCGGTTCTACAAGGGATCGCAGAACACCGGCACCCATGTCGGCAGCCTGTGGACCGCCGACGGCACGCTGCTCGCCGAGGCGACCTTCACGAACGAGACCGCGTCCGGCTGGCAGCAGGTGAACTTCTCGACTCCCGTGCTGATCTCCACCGGCGTCGACTACGTCGCCTCGTACCACACCCCCGGGTTCTACTCGGTGACCCGGCCCTACTTCACCACGCAGTACTCGAACGGGCTGATCACCGCCCCGGCGAGCGGCGACGGCGGAGGCAACGGACTGTACTCCTACGGCGCGGGGACCAAGTTCCCGAACGGCACCTACCAGACCACCAACTACTGGGTCGACGTGGTCTTCTCACCCGCGACGACCCTCTGGGACGACACCGCGACGCCGTCGAATCCGTCCCAGCAGGACAACAAGTCGGTCGTGGTCGGCGTCAAGTTCCAGGCCTCCGGCTCCGGCAAGATCAGGGGCGTCAGGTTCTACAAGGGCCCGCAGAACACCGGCACCCATGTCGGCAGCCTGTGGACCACGACCGGCCAGCTGCTGGCAAGCGCGACCTTCACGAACGAGACCGCGACCGGCTGGCAGCAGGTGAACTTCTCGCCGGCGATCTCGATCACGGCGGGCACTACCTACGTCGCTTCGTACCTCGCGCCGGCGGGGTACTACTCGGCGGACCGGTACTACTTCGTCAACACCTACACGCGCGGTCCGCTCACCGCCCTGGCCGACGCCGCGAGCGGAGGCAACGGGGTCTACCTCTACACGTCGGCGAACGCCTTCCCCAACAAGACGTTCCAGGCCACCAACTACTGGGTCGACGTGCTGTTCGACCCCGATCCGCCACAGGCCTCCGCCCGGAAGGCCCTCCGGCACGGGCGCGCGGGCGGCCGTACGGGCCTCGCCCCGGCCGCCGGCCCGGAAGGCGAGAGGGGCCGGGCCGGGCGGCGGGAGGCCCGATGCGCCGCGGGCGGCCCGGACCTTCCCGCAGCGGGGAACAGCCGCCGCGCCCCGCGGGACGGCCGCTCCCCGATGCTGGAGCGGCTCCCCTACCTCAGGTCCGCTCCGCCAGGCGGCGCGTGCCCCGCTCCGCGTGCGGCCCACCGGGAGGACCGAGGCGCTCGCGGATGACCGCCTTGTAGAAATCCTCGAACCGGGCCGCCACCCGGGGCCAGCCGAGGTGCGCGACCGCCCGCCTGCCGCGTTCGGCCATCCGTGCCCGCAGCGCCTCGTCGTCGAGGAGGGGGCGCAGATGTCCGGCCAGGTCGTCCGCCGAGCCGCTGCGGAAGACGCGGTAGGCGCCGCGGTCGGCGACCACCGGGTCGAGCGTGGCGTCGGAGGACAGGACTGCCGGGGTGCCCAGCGCCAGGGCCTCCAGCGCCGCCGTCGGGATCCCCTCGCCGATCGAGGGCAGCCTGCGCGAGGCGAGCACGAACGCCTGCGCCCGGCCCACCAGCGCGTAGACCTCCTCGCCGGACAACTGCCCGGCGAACTCCACGCCGCGGCCCGCTCCCGCGAGCCGTTCGAGCCGGGCGCGCTCCGGGCCCTCCCCCACGATGACGAGCCGCGCCTCGGGCCGGACGGCCCGCAGCCGGTGGAACGCCTCGATCGTGAGGGCGTGGTTCTTCACGGGGAGGAGGTTGCCCACGCTGACGACCAGGCCGGGCTCCCTGGAGGCCGCCGACCGGATCGCGTCGAGGAGGGTCAGGTCCAGCCCGGCGGACATCGTCCGGATTGCCCGCACCGGGACTCCGGCCCTGCGCAACTCACCGGCCGGCCGGGCGCCCACGGCCACGAACCCGCCCACCCGGCGGAAGGCCCACGGCATGATCGGCCGATGGCGCATCGCCAGCGCGCCGTGCACGGTGAGCAGCAGCGGAATCCGCAGCCGTGCGGCGGCCGGGCCGAGGAAGAGCGCCTCCCGGTGGTCTCCATGCAGGTTGACGACATCCGGCGGGCCCAGACGCGACAGCGCGTGGGCGCACTCCAGCGCGAACGCCACGGGACCGGACGCGCGGGCGGCGGCCCGGCTCGCCCGGGTCGGCCGCAGGGTCACCGTCTCCACGCCGGGCGGCGCCTCGCCGCACCGGTGGGCCACCAGCACGTGGTGCCCGCGGAGCAGTTCCTCCCGGGCGAGGCGCGCGATGTAGCGTTCCTTGCCGCCCGGCTCCGGGGGCAGCCGATATCCGATGTGCAGAATCCTCACGTCGTCCTCCCTGGAATCGGTGTCGTCGCCCCGCGGGTGAGGCGGCGCCGCCCGCGGGACCGGTGAGGGCCGCTCAGACCCCGGCTGCGGAGAGCCGGTCCGCCCTCCGCCGCCCGGGGCGCAGCGCCGAGTACGCCCACCGGACGTCGCGTGTCCTGGGCAGCAGGTCCGCGACGCCGAGCCCGGCGGCCCGCGCGAACCACGCGGTCTCCACCACCGCCATCGCGCTGTAGCTCGCGGTGGAGGCGAGAGCGGCCCCGAGCGCCCCCCACAGCGGTATCAGCACGGCGTTCAGCGCGAGGTTCAGCGCGAGGGCGCCCGCGGCCACGGCGTTCATCGTCATCGGGCGGCCCAGCCGCACCAGATACTGCTCCACCGGCCGCTGCAGTGACCAGGGGACCATGCCCGGAGCGAGGGCCAGCAGCGGTGCGACGCTCCCCGCGAAGGCGTGGCCGTACAGCAGCGGGACCACCAGGGGCGCGGCGCACGCCAGCACGCAGACGACGGCCGAGACGAGCAGCAGGGTGAGCCTGACCACCCGCGCGGTGATCTCCCGGGCGGCGGTCTCGTCCGGCACCGCCTGACGGGAGAGCACGATCTGGGCCAGCGCGTCGGTGGGCACCCGCGACAGGGACAGGAACGACGTCGCGACCGTGTAGAGGCCCACCTCGGCCGGCGTCGTGAGGGCGTTCAGGAGCAGGACGTCCACGGTCAGCAGGAGCTGGACCGCCACCGTCCCCAGGTGATAGCGGCCCGACAGCGCCACCTGCCGGCGGGCGAGCACCACCTCCCCCGCCGCGGGAAGCCCGAGCGGACGGAAGAACAGCACGAAGGGCAGGATCGTGGAGACCGCCCAGAGGGCGACGACCGCGGTCACGGTGGCGGTTCCCGTCACGGCCAGGAGCAGGATCGGGACGTACAGCGCCACGGCCGGCAGGACGGTGGCCCGGTTGGCCAGGCCGACCCGGGACTGCAGCAGCGCGATCCCCCTGAGGTTGACCGCCGCGACACCGAACGGCACGGCGAGCAGCGCCACGGCCAGGAGATGGGGCGCGGCGACGACGTGCAGCACGGTGACCAGGACGAAGGCCGCCGCGGCGGCCGCGGCGCCGAGGAGCAGTCCGAGGATCGCGGCGTTGCCGGCGAGCGGCCGGTGGCGCTCCAGCGCCGGCCACAGCGCCATCTGCGACCTCCCGACCGACAGATGGCCGACCACAAGGGCCGTCCCCGCGGTCGTGGTGACGGTCGCGTATATCCCCCGGCCTTCGGGCTGCAGGCAGCGGCTCAGTAGAACGCCCGCCACCGCGGCCAGGACCAGCGGGGCGGCCTGGCTCATCATGGTCTGCGGCAGCTTCCGCAGGCTCCCGTTCCCGGCGCCGCCGCCGGTCATGTGCGGCACGCCGTGCTCCCCCGGACGGGCGCGGCGAGCCGCTCGGCAGGGCCGGCCGGGGGCGCGGACGGCTCCGGCGGCTCGCCGGAGCGGCCGTCCGGCACGGTCCTCGACCACGAGACAGCCGACAGCAGGCTCACGACCAGGACGATCGGGATGCGCTGGCGGAACATGAGCCCCATGTTCGACATGGTCGTCGCGTAGGCGACGCTTCCCGGGACGACGAACAGGAGGAGGACCATGAGCACGTTGCGGTTGCGTCGCCACAGCCGCAGGCCACCGCGCACGCCGTGGTAGAGCAGCCAGTACCACAGCAGCGTGTCCACCTTGCTGAGCTGCAGGACCAGGCTCCCGCTCGTCCACGGGAAGGGGGACAACAGCGTGTAGGCCAGCTTCGGCGCCAGGGCGTTCCAGGCGTTGCCGCCGTCGTCGAAGAGCACGCCGGAGGTCCCCTCGGCGTTCGCGAGCCGGACGTGCTGCGACTGCGCGCGGTCGAGCTGTGCCTGCATGGCCGCGATCGGCCCGGCGTGGTCGGCTCCCCGCAGCATGAGCAGCAGGAGCGGCGCCAACAGGACGAACAGGGCGAGCACATTGCTGGCGGAGAGCCGACCCCTGATCTTGGAGACGCCGACGATCAGCGGAAGGACGCACATGAAGACCATGTACGGCCGGACGTTCCACAGCGCCCACAGCAACGGCACGAGGGCGAGCACCTTGCGCATGTCGAAGCGCCGCACGTTCGACGCGGCGACCCCGAGGCAGGCCACCACGAGGAAGGCGTTGAATCCGTCCTTGAACGTGTCGGACGTGTGCAGCACGAATCCGGGGAGGAACGCCGTGATGACCAGCAGCCGGAACGCGGCCCTGTCGTCGGCTCCGGCGAGCCGCGCGAACCGGTAGACCACGACGCACAGCACGCAGGCGAGCAGCGCCACGACGGCGGTGCAGGCGAGCGGAGCCCGGCCGCCGCACAGATACATGACGAGCGCGAAAACGTTGCACGGCACGGCGACGGACTCGACCGAGTCCAGCTCGCCTGGGCCGACGAAGTGCGGGCCCTCCCGCCGCCACAGCTCGACGACCTCCAGGGCTCTCAACTCGTAGGTGAAGTTGTCGCCGCCGTAGCCGACGGCGCTGGACCGGACGACGAAGAAGTGCACGGCGAGCCGTACGGCGAAGGCGGCCAGCAGCACGGGCAGCGCGCGCCACGCCACGCGCGGATCGAGGCTCAGGTGCACCGTCACGACGAGCAGCGCCGCCGCCACGAGAACGACGATGTATTCCATCCGGAGTCACCCGGATTTCCGGCGGCAGACCTCGGCGTAGAGCCGCTCGAACCACTCCGCCGCCCGCCCGATGTCCACCTGCTCCGCGCTCTCACGAGCACCGGCCCGCAGGCTCCGCGCCGTCTCCGGGCGCATCGCGCGCAGGATGCCCTCGGCCAGGGAGTGCGCGCTGCCGGGCAGGGTGAGCAGGCCGTTCCTGCCCGTCTCGATCAGGTCGGGCACACCCCCGACGGCGGTGGACACCACGGGCACCCCCGCGGCCAGCGCCTCCATCACCACGACCGGCAACCCCTCGTACTCGGAGCTGAGCACGAGCAGGTCGGCGGCGGCGATCAGCCGGCGGGCGTCGGCCACGGGGCCGACGACCCGGATGCGGTCGGACCCGACGCGGGCGACGCGGCGCTCCGTCTCCTGCCGCAGCGGCCCCGCCCCAGCGAGCAGGAAGACGGCGCGCGGGTCGGCGGCGACGACCCTGGCGGCCGCCTCGACGAGCAGCCCGTGGTTCTTCTGCGGACGGAAGTTGGCGACGTTCACGATGAGGAAGGCGTCGTCCGGGACCGTCCACTCCCGCCGGGTCGAGCCGGCCAGCGCGGCCCAGCGGCGCTGCTCGGCCACCCGCACACCGTGGACACACGTGAAAGGCCCGCGCCCGCGCCTGCCGGTGCGCGCCCGGGCGACCTGGGGCGAGACCGCCACGATGCGGCCGTCCAGCCAGGCGGTCGCCCGGTCGAGCACCGTCGTCAGCGGGTGGTAGCGCACGTTGTGGACCGTCGAGATGAGGAACGGCCGGTGGCGCCACAGCCGGGACGCCGGGCGCAGCAGCGCGGCGGGAAGGGGCGAGTGCAGGTTCACGACGTCCGGCCCCAGGCGCCTGACCTCCCGCACGAGCCGCGCGAGCCGCAGCGGGCGCGGGCAGGAGGACAGGTCGACGACGCCGATCCCGGCCGACCTGAGGCGGCCGGCGAGCTCGCCGGTCGACGCGCTCAGGCACGCCACGGTGTAACGGTGGGCCGAGCCGGACGTGGCGAGCAACCGCTCGACGAGGAGCATCTCCGCGCCCCCGACGTCCAGCGTCTTGATGACTTCGCACACATGGACACTGCGCATCGCGCTCAATCCCCTAGGAGAATATTCAGGAAAACGGCTCCGGATCGCGTTCAGACGACGCGGTAAATCAGGTAGTCGGCGGACCGGTAGACCGGCTTCGCCCATTCCCCTGCGCGTGGTTCCGGAATTCCCCGCCGGCGTTCGAGGACGAGCCAGCGGACGCCGTACCGGCTGCGCAGAAGCCCGATCGCGGAGGAGGCGGAATCCCGGAACGCGGCGTCGTTGAGCCGGAGCCGCTCCTCGTCCCAGAAGGGAATGCGCTCGATCGGCAGCCCGGGACGCCAGCGGCCGTTGTTCGACGGGGTGTAGGTCCAGCCCTCGACCAGCACACGCCGCTCGGCCAGGGCGGCCAGCCACATGTGCCGGTTGTCGCACGGGCTCTCGTACCCCCACCGGCAGTGGGCGTTGGTCGCGACCAGGTCGTCCGGGCCGGAGTGCGCGCGCAGCCACCGCGCCGCGTCCAGCGCCCCTGCGGGCACGGACGTGACCGGGACCGGTCCGCCGGGCGCGGAGGAGGCGTCCCCCGCGTCACCGGAGAGCGCCCTCGCCGCCCACGCGAAGGGAAGGCCGAGGCCGGTGACCATGAAGACGATGAAGGCCCATCGGCGGGCGCGGCTCCATCTCATGATCGCCAGAACGACGGCGACCACCGTCACGGCGGCCGCCGCGGCGGCGTACGGCAGGTAGAGCGACGCCTGCGGCAGGCCGGGAGCCAACGGGACCCGGACTCCACACAGGGCCCGTACCAGGAGTCCGATCAGCACCCCGGATCCGGCCGCGACGGCGACGGCGCGGTACGGCAACCGCGCGCGCCGCCGCGCGAGGGACAGCCCGTGGACGGCGGTGATCACCAGGTAGGGGTAGCCCCCGGCGAGGAAGTAGATCTGGCTCATCAGGCAGTGCCCGAACACCAGCACCGCGCCGAGCCCGGACAGGCCCATGCCGAGCATGACGAGCACCCCCGGCCGGGTGAGCGCCCGCGACCGGCCCAGAAGTCCGAGCACCCCGAACCAGATCGTCGCCCAGCACAGCACGTACAGGAGGGTCACGCCGAGCAGCGCCGCCGTCCCCGCGCGGGCCTCGTCCTGCCCGGTGAGCTGCCCCCACGTCGTGCGCATGAGCGACAGCGGGTCCACGACGATGCCGTTGCGCGCGCCGCCGAACAACACGAACTGCGCGTACAGCAGGCACGCCGCGGTCATCCCCGCGGCGGCGAGCAGGGCCCGGGACGGCGCGCGCCTCCGGACGAGGGCGGCGGCGCCCGCGGCCGCCAGCCCCGCCGCCAGCAGCGGCAGCTGGGTGGCCTTGGCGCCCATGACCCCGACGAGGAACACGCCGAGCAGGATCCACCGCCCGGCGTCCGCCCCACTCACAGGCCTCCCGCGGGGCTCCAGCGCCTCGATCACCAGCAGGACGACCGGCACGAGCAGGAGCGCTCCGAACGTCTGGGACGGGCTCGTCCACGACTGGACGCGCCAGGTGAACACGCCGGCGCCAGGCCCGGCGTAGAGCTGCGGAGTCGCCATGAAGAACGTGCCCGCGAGGGTGGCCGCCACCGCGGCCCGGGACCTGGCCACGCGCCGGGCGACCATGGCCAGCAGGACGACGAGCGCCGCCAGCACGGGCAGCATGCCGAGGCGGAACAGCAGCACCAGCGGCTCGATGCCGGTGATCCAGCTCGCCGCCGCGTAGTGCGCGTACACGAACCAGTGGTAGAGCAGCGGCTCGCCCGCGACGAGGGGCACCGTGGGCGGCATGTGGTTCTTCAGCTCGCCGACGAGTGCCAGGTGGTACGGCAGGTCGACGTTCGCGACCGCCATCAGCGGCCAGGTCAGGGCGGTGTGCCGGAAGAAGGTGACCGCGCTCCATGCGACCAGGCTCGCGACGGTCAGCGCCAGGAACCACGACCACCACAGCGGCGCGGTGGCCCGCGGGACGGCCGCCCCTCGCCCGCGCAGCCGCGGGAACGCGGCGCAGGCCGCGTACGTGACGGCCGGCCACAGCAGCACGAGCAGCGGCGCCCCGGCGGCGCGGGCGGCTACGTAGGCCAGCACCTCGGCGACGTAGCCGAGCGCCACGCCGAGGGCGATCTCCTCGGCCACCGTGCGGCGGCCGCGGTACAGGGCACGGACCAGCAGGGTTCCGGGCAGCGCCACGCAGGCGACGAGATAGGCGCAGAAGCAGAGCAGGTCCCTGACGGAGACGCCGTAGCGCAGCACGACGGCCGCCGTGAACGCCGTCACCGTCGCGGCCGGCAGCCACGCCAGGACCCGGGCCGCACGGGTGCGCGCGGCCCGGGCGTCCGGCCGCGACGGACGCGCTCGTCCCGCCGGAGCCAGGGTGATCGGACCGGCGTGCCGCAGAGGTGTTGTCTCGGCCATGGGGCCAAGCCTCACGATCGTCCGCGCCCCCGCCCGGCTTCGACGCCGGGGCGCGGCGGAGTCCTTGCCACTCCTTTGTACGGACCCGCATTCGTCCGCGGACCGCGGCGTCGCGCGCATCCGCGCCGAGGCGGAGGAAAAGCGGTCCGTTCCCGGCGGCGCGGCGCGAATACGAACCGGGCCGATGCTTTACGTTTCCGCCGAACGGTGGGCGGACACGCGCCAAACCGCCCGGATCATGGGTCGGTAGGGAATGCGAAAAGGCTTCGCCGGGACCGTGACGGTGCCGGTGAAAAGCCCAAATGCCGAGTTAGCTTCTCCGACGTGAACAGGCCCATCACCGAGGAGCCCGTGATGAGACCGAACGGCCGCATTCGGGTCATGGAAATCATCGCGCGCATGAACATCGGCGGCCCGGCGACCCAGATCCTGGGGCTGCACGAACGGCTGGACACGGACGAATTCGACCACCGCCTCTACACAGGGGACGTGGACGGCGCCGAAGGCGACCACATGCGCCTGCGGGACGCCACGCTGCGGGTGCACCGGATTCCCGGACTGGGCCGCTCCGTCAGACCGGCCGACGACTGCCGCGCGCTGCTGCGGCTGGCCGCCGAGATGCGCGGCTTCCGGCCGCACATCGTGCACACGCGCACGGCCAAGGCGGGAGCGCTCGGCCGTACGGCGGCCCGGCTCGCCCGGGTCGGACCCGCCTGGGGCGGAGGGCGGACGGTGCACGTGTTCCACGGCCATCTCCTCGACGGTTACTTCTCTCCGCTCAAGCGCCGCCTCTACGTCTCGGCCGAGCGGCGTCTGGCCGCCATGTCCGACCGGCTGGTGACGGTGGGGGCGAAGGTCCGCGACGACCTGCTCGCCGAGGGGATCGGCCGTCCCGAGCAGTACGTCGTGATCCCGCCGGGGGTGGGCCTTGGCCCCGTCCCCGGCCGCGCGGCGGCCCGCGCCGGCCTGGGCCTCCCGCCGGACGCGCCCGTCGTCGCCTTCGTCGGCCGGCTCACCCGGGTGAAGCGGCCCGACCGGTTCCTCGCCATGGCGGCGGCCCTGCTCAGGCGCCTGCCCGGGTGCCGGTTCGCGGTCTGCGGCGGCGGCGAGCTCACCGGGGAGGTGGAGCGCGGGATCGCGGCTCTGCCAGACGCCTTCCACCTGCTGGGATGGCGGGCGGACGTCGAGACGGTGTACGCCGCCGCCGACGTGGTCGTGCTGACGTCCGACAACGAGGGAACCCCGCTGAGCCTCATCGAGGCCGGCATGGCCGGGACGCCCGTCGTCGCCACCCGGGTGGGCAGCGTGCACGAGGTGGTCCGCGACGGGGTGACCGGCCTGCTGGCCGGCCCGGACGCGGCCGAGCTCGCGGCGCACGTCTTCCGGCTGCTGTCGGATCCGGCGCTCGCGCTTCGCATGGGTGAGGCCGCGCGCCGCTGGACGACGGACTCCTTCTCGGTCGAGCGCCTGACGGCCGACACCGAGGCGCTCTACCGGTCGCTGTGCGCCGGGCCCGCGCTCACCCGGGGGCTCGTCGCGTGAGGATCCTCGTCACCGGCGGCGCCGGGTTCATCGGCGCCAACCTCTGCCGCACGCTCGTCACCCGCCCCGAGGTCGAGAGCGTCACCGTGCTCGACGACCTGAGCAGCGGGGACCCGGCCAACCTCGCCGGCGTCGGGGCCGGCCTCGTGACCGGCAGCATCCTCGACCGGGACCTGCTGGCCGAGCTCGTGCCCGGCGCCACGCACGTGATCCACCTCGCCGCCCGGCCCTCGGTGCCCCGGTCGGTGAAGGACCCGCTCACCTCGCACGCCGTCAACGCCACGGGGACGCTCCACGTCCTGGAGGCGTGCCGGGCCACCCGCCCGCACATGATCCTGGCTTCTTCCTCCTCGGTGTACGGCGACTGCGCCGAGCCGTGCAAGCACGAGGACCTGCCCACCCGCCCGCTCAGCCCGTACGGCGCGAGCAAGCTCGCCACCGAGGCCTACGCCCTGGCGTACGCGGAGAGCTACGGCCTGCCGGTCCTGCCGTTCCGCTTCTTCAACGTGTACGGGCCCCTCCAGCCGGCCGGGCACGCGTACGCCGCGGTCATCCCGGCGTTCGTGAGCGCGGCGCTGGCCGGCCGGCCGGTGCCCGTGCACGGAGACGGGAGGCAGTCCCGTGACTTCACCTACGTGGGATCGGTGGCGGGCATCCTCGCCGACGCCGCCGTCCGCCGTGTCACGAGCACGACGCCGGTGAACCTCGCGTTCGGCACGCGGGTGTCCCTGCTGGGCCTGAAGGACGCGCTGGCGACGATCCTCGGCCGGCCGGTCGAGGCGGAGTTCCTCCCCGCCCGCGCGGGCGACATCCGGGAGTCGCAGGCCTCCCCCCGCCTGCTGCTGGAGCGGTTCCCCGGCGTGCGGCCGGTGCCGCTCGGCGAGGGCCTGGGCCTGACGGTGACGTGGTTCGAGAAGACTCAGGGCACGGCTCCCCGGTGAGAAGCCCCCGGGCGCGCGCCCGGCGCCGTCCCCCCTTTTCTGCATGCACTCAACTAGCGATCCTTTCAACCGCCACTGCTGGGAGAAGTCGTTGACCATGTCGAGCGGGAACACATATCTGATAACAGGTGGAAGCGGCTTCGTCGGGTCACACCTGACCGACGCCCTGCTGGCGCGCGGGGAGTCCGTGGTCGTCCTGGACGACATGTCGACCGGCCGTGCGGCGAACCTCGCGCATCACGCGGGCGACGACCGGCTGCGCGTCGTCCGGGGGTCGGTCCTGGACGAGCTCGTGGTCGACGAACTGGTCCACGAATGCGACGTGGTGGTCCATCTCGCCGCCGCCGTGGGGGTCAAGCTGATCGTCGAGCACCCCCTGCGGTCTCTCACGACCAACATCCGCGGCTCGGAGATCGTGATCGGAGCCGCGCACCGGTACCGGCGGAAGATCCTCGTCACCAGCACGAGCGAGATCTACGGGAAGAACTCCGCCGGGCCACTGCCCGAGGGGGCCGACCGCGTGCTGGGCAGCCCCGAGATCGTCCGCTGGGCGTACAGCACGGCCAAGGCCGTCGACGAGATCCTGGCCAACGCCTACCACCGGGAGCGCGGGCTACCGGCGATCATCGTCCGGCTCTTCAACACCGTGGGGCCGCGGCAGAGCCCGGCCTACGGCATGGTCATCCCGCGGCTCATCCGGCAGGCGCTGAGCGGAGCGCCGCTCACCGTCCACGGAGACGGCACGCAGACCCGCTGCTTCGCGCATGTCCGGGACGTCGTTGAGGCCCTGCTCCTCCTCCTCGACGACTCCTCCGCGATCGGCCAGACCTTCAACGTCGGCTCCAGCGACGAGGTGAGCATCCTCGAACTCGCCAAGCTGGTCACGGAACTGAGCGGCAGCACCTCCGGGATCGACCTGGTCCCGTACGCGGAGGCGTACGGCAAGGGCTTCGAGGACATGACGCGGCGGGTGCCCGACACCACCAAGCTCCGCGAACTCACCGGATGGGCGCCCAAGCGGACGCTCGACGACATCCTGCTGGAGACCATCGCCGACGCCCGCGCCGAACTCACGGCACCGGACCGGTGAACGGCACCACCCCCCTGGCCGCCGGGGGCATCGCGTTCGCCCTGTGCGCCGCCGCGACCGCCGTACTGCGGCATCTCGCGCTGCGCTGGGAACTGTTCGACCGGCCGGGAGGACACAAGTCGCACCGGCGGCCCACCCCCTACCTGGGGGGGATCGCCATCGCGCTGAGCACACTCGTCCCGCCGCTCGTGCTCGCCGGCCCGGCCCTGAAGCCGGTCGCCGGCGTCCTCGTCGGCGCCGTGGCGATGGCGCTGCTCGGCCTGATCGACGACCTCATCCCGCTCCCCCCGCCGACCCGGCTGGCCGTACAGGGACTGGCGGCCGGGGTCGCCGTGATGAGCGGGATCGTGGCGCCCCTCACCGGGAGCGTCCTGGACGTCCCGATCACCGCGCTGTGGATCGTCGTGGTCACGAACTCGTTCAACTTCCTCGACAACATGGACGGCGCGCTCGGCGGCGTCACCGTGGCCGCGGCGGCCTTCCTCGCCGCGGGTGCCTTCGTCTCCGGGCGGCCGGCGATCGGGCTGGTCCTGGCGGCCCTGTCCCCCGCCGCCCTGGGCTTCCTGCTGCACAACTGGGCGCCCGCGAGGATCTTCATGGGCGACGCCGGCTCTCTTTTCATCGGGTTCGTCCTCGCCTCCTCGGCCGCCCTGCTGGTCACCGGCAGCGGTACGGTCACGGCGGCCGCGGGCCTGCTGCTGCCCACGTTCGTCGCGACCGTCGACACCGGCGTCGTCCTGCTGGCGCGGCGCAGGGCGGGCCGCCCGCTGCTGCAGGGCGGATCCGATCACCTCTCTCATCGCCTGCACCGGCTCGGCCTCGGCAAGAGGCTCACCGCCCTGGCGCTGGCCACACTCGCGGCCGCCGCCGGCGTTCTCGACCTGGCGATGACGCTGGGGTGGGTCCCGGCGTTCGGCGCGGTGACCGGGGCCGCCGCCACCGCGGTCGCGGCCGTCATCCTGGCGCAGCGCGTCCGGGTCTACCCGGCGAAACGTCCGACGACCTCGATTCGTGTGAGGCGGTAACTCTCGTGGAACTGCTCTACTACGCGCGGCTGATGCGCGGATACTGGTGGATCCTGCTGCTCGCGCTGCTCACCGGCGTGGGAGCGGCCCTGGCCGTGACCGCGGGCACCCCGCCGAGGTACGTCGCGACGATCACCATGCTGGTCTCCGCCGACGCCGGGCAGGGCGGCCTCTCGACCGCTCTGCAGGCGGAGACGCTGTCCCAGCAACGGGTGCAATCGTACGCCGCCCTGCTGACCAGCCGCCGGGTGATCGGGAAGATCGCCGGCGGCGGTGACGTGCACGGGCTGGAGGCGGACATCACGGCCGAGGCGATTCCCAACACCTCGCTGCTGCGCGCCACCGTGGCCGACACCGACCCGGTGCGGGCCGCCCACCGGGCCGACGCCCTGGGCTCCGCGTTCACCACGACGATCGATCAGATCGAGCGGCCGGCGCCCAAGACCCCGCCCACGGTGCGGGTCATCGTCGTGGACGGCGCGGAGGTTCCCGAGAAGCCCGTGGCACCCCGGCCGCTGGTCAACGTGGCGCTCGGCGTGCTGATCGCGCTGTTCGCGTCCGTCGGCGGGCTCGTGCTGCGCGACCGCCTGGACACGACCGTCAAGACGGCCGAGACGCTGCAGCGGGTCGCCGGGACATCGATTCTCGGAGTCATCGGCTACGAGCGCGACGCCCGCAGGAATCCCCTGATCACCGGCGGCGGCCGCTCGTCGCGGGCGGAGTCGTTCCGGTCGCTGCGGACCAACCTGCAGTTCATCGGGGTGGACCGGCAGCCGAAGTCGCTCGTCGTCACCAGTTGCCTTCCGAACGAGGGCAAGTCGTCCACCTCGGTCAACCTGGCGATCGCGATGGCGCAGGCAGGCTGGCGGGTGATCCTGATCGACGGCGACCTGCGGCGCCCGAGCGTTCCAGGCTATCTCGGCATCGAGGGCGGCATCGGCCTCACCGACGTGCTCATCGACAAGGCGAGCCTGCCCGAAGTGGTGCAGACGTGGGGCCGGCCCGGCCTGTCGGTGCTGCCGAGCGGGCGCGTGCCGCCGAACCCCAGCGAGCTGCTCGGCTCGCAGGGCATGCGCGCGGTGCTGGCCCAGCTCACCGAGCAGTACGACATGGTGATCGTCGACGCGCCGCCGCTGCTGCCCGTCACCGACGCCGCGGCGCTCGGGGCGATCTGCGACGGCACGCTGCTCGTCGTGCGGCACGGCAGGACGCGGCGCGAGCAGGTGACGCGCGCCGGGGAACTGCTGTCGTCGGTCAACTCCCGCCTCGTCGGCGCCGTCCTGAACTTCGCTCCGGTCAAGCAGAGCGACCACTACGGCTCGGGCTACGGATACGAGCCGGTGGAACAGGACACCGCACGGCAGATCACGCCTATCCCTGTGTGAGCAGGCGGATCGGGACGGCGAGCGAGTCGGCGATCCGGCGGGCCGCCTGCCGGTAGGCCCTGCGGCGCCCTCCATAGGGGTCGGGAATGTCGGGCTGGTCCACCCGGACCAGCCCGCGCAGCGCCCCGGCCTCCTCCAGCAGCACCCGCGCCCTGCCCACCGGATCCACCTGGCGCAGCACCCTGTCCGGAGGAACCGCACGAGCCAGCGCGCCGAACTCGGCGATGGTGAACGCGCGTGCGGCCGCGCCCGGCTGCAGAGCCACCGCTGCGGCGCGGTGCTCGGACGAGGCCGCCAGCACGAGATCGGCACCGGCCACCGCCCCGGCGGTGAGCGGGCGCGAGGCGAAGCCCTCCGGATCCCCCCCGAGCCGCGACAGCACCTCACGCGCCCGCTCCGCCATCGGCAGCCCCGCGCGGGCGCGGCTCCCCGCACTGCTCACGACGATCGGCGAACCCGGCCCGAGCGCGGCCAGGGCGAGCCGCTCGGCCATGGCCGACCTGCAGATGTTCCCCGTGCACACGAACAGGACACGGAAGGTCTCCGTGTCCTGCCGCATCGTGTCCGGGGTCGTCGTCCCCGCTTCACCGGCGCCGTCCATGAACCGGATCCGGGCCTCCGGGATCGCTCCGGCCGCGGCCTCCCCCGCTCTCGTACCACTCGTACGCTCCATGGGCGGGACGCTAGACCGCACCCGGCGCGCCGCCGCTCGCGGCACGCCGGGCTTTACGCTTCCTGGTTCCCCTCGCGCGGGTTCTCAGGAGGACCCGCAGCCCGTTCCGTCGGCCGTGACCAGCGTCTTCTGCGGGCGGACGAGCGGCTGCACGGGGACCACGGGAGCCGCCGCCGAATACGGTTCGAGGAGGTCGACGTCCAGCGTCCTCGACTGGCCGGGGGCGAACTCCAGCACCTTCGAGTAGACGGGATGGGACCGCTCGGCCTCCGCGTAGTACGAGATGGGCCGCCCGTCGAGCCGCACCGCCGTCGCCTTCGCGCCGACCGCCGCGTACAGCGAGACCCAGAGCAGGTTGGACCCGGCGGCGTGCGGGTGCCCGGGGTCGTCGAGCCGGTCGGTGACGTACGTCGGCAGCGGCCCGCGCGGCGCGTCGTTGGTCAGCCGGATCCGCACCCGGGAGGTGCGCTGCCCGTCCGGGCGGCACGGGCCGAGTTCGTAGGTGAGCGAGCGGTCCAGGTAGTAGTCGAGCTTGGTGCCGGCCGAGTTGTTGACCACGAGCCCGGCGTACGGCCCCCGCCGCTCGGGCAGCACCCCGCCGAGCGGGGTGGCCGCCAGGCGGCGCTGCTCGTCCTCGGCCCGGCTCCAGACTCGGAGCCGGTGCTCGCTGACCATGCGTTCCAAGGCGGGCAGCAGCCGCGTGGGCCGGTCCAGCGAGCCGGTCAGCGCCTCGCTGACCGCGCCGGCGATCCTGATCAGGTATTTCTTGCGCTCGGCGGGATCGGGGTAGCGGGCGTAGGCCGCCCGTTCGGTGAGGTCGACGACGTTGCCCGCCGTCACCGTTTCGCCTCCGGGAAGTTTCACCGGCCCGATCGCGCCCAGGATGTAGGAGAGGGCGACCGGGTCGGTCGCGATGGCCCCGTCGAGCTTCTGGCCGGTCTGACGGCGCCACAAGCCGGTCCAGGTGACCGCCGCGTAGGGGAAGTGCGGGGAGAGATTGGACACCGACAGAGTCGTTGTCGCGCCCCGGCCGTACCGCGAGGCGAACCCCCGGCCGTGGTCGGCGACGGGCTTCGCGCTCGCCGCCATGCCGGTGTTCGCGGACAGCCGGGTGACGGACACCCTGCCGCCGTCGGCCTTGAGGATGCCGAACGCGCCGACGAGGCCGCCGGTGCCGCGGGCCTCGGCGTTGGTCTCGAACGCCAGGAAGTAGCGGCGGGGGCCGCCGCCGCCGAGCATGGGCGGCAGGAGAGCCGCGGCGTCCGCGCCCTGGCTCAGCATGCCGCGCAGCCAGCCCGTCTCGCGGAGCACGATGTCGCGCGCCCCGTCCAGGGCGGCCAGCCCCGTCGCCGCCGGCGTGCGCGCGACGCGCGACCTCGCCGCCTCCACGCGGACGACGCCGTCGCGCAGCACGGGTGCCATCGCGTCGAGTGCGGCCAGCGCGCGCCGCAGGTCCCCCGGCGACTGCGCGTTCGTGGACAGCAGCGGCGCGGCGGCGCGCTCCACCCGGGTCAGCACGTCGGTGACGTCCGCGACGGACGCGGCCAGCCCCCTGGCCGTCGCCGCGCCGTCGCCCACCACCGGAAGGTGCGTGAGCAGCCCCCAGTAAAGGCCGCCGGTCAGCCGCCGCGCCTCGGCCGCGTGCGTACGGGCGTCCGCGAGCGCCCTGGCGGCCGAAGCCGACCTGACGTCGCCCGCGCGCAGCCGGAGCAGGGCGGCCCGCGTCGCCTCGAGATGGTCGCGCACGCTCATCCCGAGATGGGCCGCCCAGCCCCCGGCCAGCACGAGGCCGAGGGCCAGCGACGGCAGGCCGACGACGACCAGCCGGCGATTCCTCCTACTAGGCACCGCTGGACCGGCGACGCCTCGCGGACATCAGCGTGCAGCCCAGGGCGACGGCCAGCAGACCCGCACCCGCGGCGGCGACGCCCATCGGCGCGCCCGTGAACGGCAGCTGCGGGCCTCCGGCCGGGCCACCCGCGGCGACCGGTGCCGGACCGCCCCCGCCCATGGTCTCCTCGGGGCCCATGCCCGCCGCCTCGTCGAAGTCCTCGTCCTCGAAGTCCTCGTCGTCGAAGGTCTCCTCCTCAGGCATCTCCTCCTCGGTCTCCTCCTCCGGCACCTCCTCCGACTCCTCCCCGACGGGCCCGGCCGCCTCGGGCGCGCCCTGGGCGGACTGCACCGCGTTCTGCACCGGCATGACCCCGCCGTTGCCGCCCGCGCCGACGGGTGCGACGACAGGCTGCGCGTTGCTGTTCGTGGTGTCGTTGTTGGTGTAGGCCTGCGGCCAGTTCCAGCCCTGCCAGTTGTTCTGCGGCCAGATCCAGCCGTTGTTGTTGTTGGGCTGCGTCACCTGGTTGTCGCTCACCACCACCGGCTCCGTCGGCGTCTGGACGTTCTCCACCACGACGGGCCTGGGCGGATAGACGCCGTCGCCCGACGGGAGGACGGTGAAGCCGACGGACTGCGCCGCCGCGGCCCCGGGGATCCCGAGGGCCAGGCCGCCGGCGACCGCCGCCGCCACAAAGATAGGTATTTTATTTCGCGCCACTTGGACTCCCGATAACGGCCGCTCAATTTATTGAGCATTTGCGCTGATTGCCAGCGACATTTCGCTGCTCGACTGTTATATGCGTCCAGGGAAGACTCTCTCCATCACGGCGCACGGTGCTTACCGAAGGATCGTCCAGGTTTTCGCTTCGTTGACCACAGCCGAATAACCCCGGCGGAATGGTGCGAGACGCACACCGTACGGCTCGCGGGGGCCGTACGGCGCGGGACACGCGACGGACTTACCGCTCCTGTGCTCGACGTCTGGACAGCGAGCGGCCTCGGCCGGCACGAAGACGAGGGCCGACGACGGCGAACGGCGTTGTCCTCGCCGTCTACTCGGCGTCTGCGGAGCGGCGGCGCCGGGAGAACAGCAGGGCGCAGCCGAGGGAGAGGGCGGTGGCGAGCAGGCCCGCGCCCGCGGCGGCGACTCCCATCGGCGCCCCCGTGAACGGCAGGGCGGCGCCACCGGCCGGACCGCCCGCGGGCTCCGCCTCCTCGGGGGTCACCCTCATCGGCGCCTCCGGCACCGTCTTCTCTGGAGCATCCTCGCCGGAAGTCTCCTCGGGCTCCTCCTCCGGTGTGTTCTCGAGGTCGCCTGCGCCGGGCGCGGCCTGCGGCGCCCCCGGGGCGCTATGCGCGGCGTTCTGCGCCGGAGCGATCCCCGCGTTGCCGCCCGTGCCCAGAGGCGCGACGACGGGCTGAGCCGGCGCGTTGCCGTTCGGCGTCTGGTTGTTCGTCCGGACGCCGGGTCCGTTGCCGCCACCCCACGCGGGCTGGTTCCACGTCGGCCACCCGCCGTTGTGGTCGCTGGGCTGTGCGACCACCTGAGTCTCCGGCACAGTCGTCGGTCGCTGCTCCCGAACCGCCGCCGGCACGACCGGTTCGACAACGGTGTCCGCGTCGACGGGCCCGGCCTCCGCGTCCACCGGGGGCTTGGTCTCCGCCTCGTCCTCCGCCTCGGTCTTCTCCGGAGCAGGCCCGGCCGCAGGCTGGGACGGGGTCTCCGGCTCGGCCTTCACCACAGGCTCGACCCGGCTCTCCGGCTGGGTCACCGGCCTGGTCACCGGCTTGCTCTTCTCCGGAGCAGGCCCGGCCGCATCGGTGGCAGGGACGCAACCGCAATCCGCGTCCGCCGCAGTCCCGATCGCCGCCTTCACGGCAGTCCCGATCGCCGCGTTCGCGGCAGGCTCGACCCGCACTCCTACGCCGGCCGAGGACTTAGCCCCTACCCCTACCCCCAGGCCCAGGCCAAGCGACAGGAGGCCCGGGCGCAGGTGGGGCGGGTTCGAGTGCCTCTCCTCCCGGGCTGTGCCGCCGGCGTTTCCGTTCCCGGCGACCACGGGGTCGCAGGGTCCGGGTCCGCACCGATCCGGATGGGCGGCGAGCCCTGGCGCCGAAGAGTGGGACTGGGCATTGGCGATGCCGTTGGCGCCGAGTGTCAGGCCGCCCGCAACCGTCACCGCCAGAAGAACAGGTACTGTGTTTTGTCGCGCCACTTCGGACTCCCGATAAAGCCGGCTCAAGCGAATAAGTATTTACTGAGTCACCAGCGGTATTTCGCTGCTCTACCGTTGTACTCATTCGGGGAAGAGCCTCCAGGTCCGGCACTCAGTGTTTAACGAAAGGATCGTTTACCTTTTCACGGCGTTGACCGATCACCCTCCACCGCAGGTGGGGCGACGGACCGCGCACACGATCGAACGGCGCGGGCCATACGGCGCGGAACACGTGACGAACTCACCGCCCCTTGGCCGACGTGCCAAAGATTCGACCAACGCCCGTTCCAGCGCCACCGCGAGCCTGTGCATGAAGGCGATACTCGGTCCGTGCGGGAAGAAGACGACGGGGCCGTGCGGACGGTCGTACGGGTCATCGGCGAGCTGTGCCTGCCCGCGGGGCTGGTCCTGCTGCTGTTCTACGCGTACCTGCTCTGGGGCACCGGCGCGGAGACCGAGCGGGAGCAGCACGTGCTCCAGCAGAGGCTCGGCGAGGTGTTCGACAGGGACCGGGGGCACGCGGGCCCCGGCGCGGTGCGGCTCGGCGACGCCCTGGCGCTGCTGCGCATCCCCCGGCTGGGGGCCGGATACCGGTTCGCGGTCGTCGAGGGCGTCGGGCCGGCGGAGCTGCGCAAGGGCCCCGGTCACTTCCCCGGCACGGCGCTGCCCGGTCAGGTGGGCAACTTCGTGCTCTCCGGGCACCGCACCACCTACGCCGCGCCGTTCAACCGGCTCGACGAACTGCGGCGCGGCGACGACATCGTGGTGGACGCGCGGGACGCCCGCTACACCTACGAGGTCACGCGCAAGGAGGTCGTCGATCCCGGGGAGGTCGACGTCGTCGACCCCGTTCCCGGCCATCCCGGGCGGCGGCCCACGACCGCGGTGATGACCATGACCACCTGCCACCCCGAGTTCTCCGCGGCGCAGCGCCTGGTCGTCCAGGGCGTGCTCGTGCGCCGCGAGGAACGCCAGGACTGACCGAGGGAGAACCGGCGTGTACAGATTCCTCTGGCGGCGGCTGCCCGGCGGCACCGCGCTCCGGCTGGCCGTCGTCCTGCTGCTGACCGGCGTGACGGTGGCCGCGCTGTGGTACGTCGTGTTCCCCTGGCTGGCCCCCCGGGTGCCGATCGGGTGAACGCCCCGCCTTCCATAACGCGGTAGTAGGGGGAAATTGGCCTGTCCTCCGCCGGGCCCGCCGAACGTACGTTGGCGGCAGCCCCACCCGAGACACCCCGATCACCGGCGCGCCTCGTGGTGGTCATCCCCCAGCCGAGGAGACCCCCATGCGAATGTCCCCGATGCGAGTGTCCCCGATGCGAGTGTCACGGTTCCTCCGGACCGTCGCGGCCCTGCTCACGGGAGCGGCCGTGCTGCTCACGGTGTCGCCGGCCCGGGCGGCGGGACCGGCCGGCGCCACGGCGGCGAACACGGCCGCGAACGCGGCGGTGCGCGTGCTGCGGTACGACGCGAGCAGGGCCGCCGAGTTCCGCACGGTGATGGACCAGGCCGCACAGGTCTGGAACGCCTCCGTCAGCAACGTCCGGCTCGTGGCGGGCACACCCGCGGACTTCGTGGTGCTCGCCGACAACGGCTGGCCCCGCACGAGCGTCACCAGACTGGGCCGGGGCACCATCTGGATGGGCAGGGAGGCGACCGCCGAGGGCTACTATCCCCTGCGCATCGCCACCCATGAAATCGGCCACATCCTCGGTCTGCCCGACCGGCGCACCGGCCGCTGCACCGACCTGATGTCCGGTCACAGCGCCCCGGTGAGCTGCACCAACGCCAACCCCAGCGCGGCTGAGAAAAGCGCGGTCGAGGCGAACTTCGCCGGCTCCGCCCTCCGCGCGGAGGAACCCGCCGGCGAGCTCTTCGTCGACCGTCCTGACACCGCTCGCGACCTGGTTCCCGCGCCGTAGAGCGCGTCCGGCGTGGTCGCCGTCCCCGGGTCAGGCCCGTCGTGGCCGCGGCCTGGGGACGGCCCGTGCCGCCGAGGCGAGGGGCGCCGGTGCCGTCAGGGCGAGGGATGCTCCTATATCTGTCAGAGGGCGACGCCGAGGAGCGCGTCGGCGATGTCGCGCACCAGCGCCGGTGAGGAGGCGTCGTCGCCCTCCGCCGCCGCCCAGGCGTCGATCGCCGCGAGCGCGCCCGGGGCGTCGAGGTCGCCGGTCAGACACTCGCGCACCGCCGCCAGCACCGGGCCGCCCGCGGGGCCCGCCGGGCGCGCCACCGCCGCCCGCCACCGCGCCAGCCTCTCCTCCGCCGTGGCGAGCTGGTCCGGCGTCCACTCCCAGTCCGTGCGGTAGTGGTGCGCCAGCAGGGCCAGCCGGACGGCCATGGGGTCGGCCGTCTGCCGCAGGCGGGAGACGAACACGAGGTTGCCCTTGGACTTGGACATCTTCTCGCCGTCCAGGCCGACCATGCCCGCGTGGACGTACGCCCGCGCGAACGGCCACTCGCCGGTGGCCACGTGGCCTTCGCAGGCGCCCATCTCGTGGTGGGGGAAGATCAGGTCCGAACCGCCGCCGGCGACGTCGAAGCCGCTGCCCAGGTTGCGCAGGGCGATGGCGGTGCACTCGACGTGCCAGCCGGGCCGGCCGGGGCCGAACGGCGACTCCCAGGACGGCTCTCCCGGTCGTTCCGCCCGCCAGAGCAGCCAGTCGAGCGGATGGCGCTTGCCCTGCCTGCCGGGGTCGCCCCCGCGCTCGCCGAACAGCTCCAGCATGGTCTCCTCGGAGTAGCCCGAGACCGCGCCGAACTTGGGTGCGGCGGCGACGGAGAAGTAGACGTCCCCGTCGATCTCGTACGTGGCGCCCCGCTCGGCCAGCCGGACGATCAGATCGACGATCTCCCCGACGGTCTCGGTGACCCCGACGTACTCGCGGGGCGGCAGGATGCGCAGCGCCTCCATGTCGGACCGGAACAGCTCGATCTCGCGCTCGCCGAGGGAGCGCCAGTCGGTCCCGGTCGCCTCGGCCCGCTCCAGGAGCGGGTCGTCCACGTCGGTGGCGTTCTGGGTGTAGTGCACGTCGTGGCCGGCGTCCCGCCACACCCGGTTGACCAGGTCGAAGGCGAGGTAGGTGTTGGCGTGCCCGAGGTGGGTGGCGTCGTACGGCGTGATGCCGCAGACGTACAGACGGGCCTCGCCGGAGGGGGCCGTCTCCCGCACCTCACGGGCGGCGGTGTCGTACAGACGGAGCGGAAGGCCCGGACCAGGCAACCTGGGGACATTCGGAGCAGACCACGATCGCATGGTGTGAAGCCTATCCGCGAGGCCGGCGGACCGGTTCAGCCGGTCTGGTCCACGAGGTGTCGATCTGGTGCCAGGTGTCGGGATCGTCCGGCTGGGGGCAGAAGTCGTAGCGCAGCCCCTGCTCCGCGAGGGCGACCAGCGTGACCGACAGGCTGGCGAAGACCCGGCCGTCCGGCAGCCGCCGCCGCATGACCAGCGCGCGGGGATCGTCCCAGGCCAGCCCGGCGCCCGACGCGGGGTCGAGCCACTCCCCCCAGAACCGTTCGGACGAGCCGCCCGTGGTCCATCCGGGCCGGGCGGCCCGGGCGAACCGGGGCCGGAACCAGGCGGTGCGCGGCGCGCTCTCGCCGCGGTCCCAGCCCGTGTTCACGATCATGTGAACACCCTCGGGCAGCTTCTCCTCGGTCAGGATCTCGCCGTCCCAGCTCCACAGCCGTACGCCGTCGAGCCCGCCGAGAACGAGGTGGAAGGGGTCGTACCAGGACAGGTCGAGCGACGGGAGCTCCCCCGTGGCGGCGGCCAGGAGGGGCAGTTCGCCCCGTGAGTGACGCCGGCCCGCCGGAGCCGCCGTCCCCTCTCCGTTGAGCAGCGCCGCCACGCGCCGCCCCACGGGATCGGCGGCCAGCCAGGTGCCGCCCGCCTCCAGGTCGCGGCCGCCGACCAGGCCGGGATACGCGGGCCAGTGCCGGTCCGGCGACATCCACGGCCGCACGACGAACTCGTCACGCACTCCCGCGAGGAGCACGGGCGTACCGGACTCCGGCTCAACGCTCACGATGACCGTACACAATGCGCGTTCCCTCCAATATCGGTAGAGACCCCTGCAGAGTGCACAATCCGCACGTTTTGCGCAAGCCTGTCTGCGGCGATCAAATCGGGGGCCACGGGATCGCGGGCCAGTCCTCGGAGGGGTGCGGGTGGACCCCGGTGGCCAGCAGCCTCTTGACCCGCTCCCACGTGGCCTCCACCTCGGCCTGGGTCAGCAGCTCACGCAGGCGCCGGCCGAGGCGGCCGCGCTCGATCTCGCGCTCCAGCCGCACCAGCACGTTGACCGACTCGCGCGGCAGCGTCTTGCCGCGCCACTGCCACAGCACGGTGCGCAGCTTGTCCTCCACCGCGAAGCAGACCCCGTGGTCGACCCCGTAGACGTGCCCGTCGGGCAGCGGCAGCAGGTGGCCGCCCTTGCGGTCGGCGTTGTTCACCACGGCGTCGAAGACGGCCATGCGGCGAAGCGCGGGGTTGCGGCTGCGCATGAGGGCCATCAGGTCGGCCTCGGGATCGGCGTCGATCCACAGCTGCACCATCCCCGGGCCGAAGGGGCCGTCCCGGTAGACGGTCGGCGGCACGATGCGCCATCCGGTGGCGGCCGCCACCTCGTAGGCGGCCACCTCACGGGCCGCCAGCGTGCCGTCGGGGAAGTCCCAAAGGGGGCGCTCCCCGCGCACCGGCTTGTACACGCACGCCGCCGCGTGCTCACCGTCGCTGATGGAGCAGTAAAGCGTCATGTTCGTGGCCTCGACGAGTCGCCCGGCCACTTCTAAGGTGCCCTCCCGCAGCAGGCGCATGGCCGCCGCGTCGTCCAGCCCCGGCCCGTCCACGTCGCTGATGCTCGCCTCGTCCTCCGTCGTCATCCGGTTCCTCGCCCGCGCGGCGCGCCGCCGCCCTTCCAGCCGTTCACGCCGTGCCTCTCATGCCGAGAACACCCCGGGATGGTGGCCGTTGAGGCGGACGCAGATGTGCCCCTCGGGATCGAGCGGCCGGCCGCACAGCGGGCACGGCGGGCGGCCCGCTGCGACCACATCGAGCGCCCGGCGGCTGAAGGCGCGGGCGGCGGCGGCGCTGATCCGCACCCTGAGGACGGCGGGCTCGGGCCGGTCGTCGTCCAGCGGCGGCTCGTCCTCCTCGTCGCCCTCCGTCGCCTCCTGCGCCTCGATGATCACCTGCGCGGTCTCGGGATCCCAGGCGAGCGCCATCGTCCCAACCCGGAAGTCCTCGTCGATCGGCAGGTCGAGGGGGCCCTCGTCGGCCAGTTCCGCCGGGGCCATGGCCGGGACCGGCGCGCGCCCCCCGCTGCGCCGCAGCACCTCGTCGAGCAGCTCGTCGAGGCGGTCGGCCAGCACGGCGACCTGGAACTTCTCGAGCGCCACCGTGGTGATCCTGCCCTGGCCTCGGGCCTGCAGGAAGAAGGCTCGTGCGCCCGGTTGCCCCACGGCACCGGCCACGAACCTGTCAGGCGGATCGTAGTCGAAGACCGGCATAGCCCGACCTTATGTGGTCCCGGGTCCGCCGCCGACGGCGGCGTCGCTTCCGGTGAGGGTTTCTCCCCCGTCTTCGTCCTCCGACACCTCCGGTGGGGGCACCAGGTTGGCCACTCCCCCGCCCACGTCGTTCGCCCTGAGCAGGAAGGGACGCAGGGGGGTGTAGCGAATCACCGTGACGGAGGCGGGGTCGGCCGTGATGCGCTGGAACTGGTCCAGGTGGAGGCCGAGCGCGTCGGCCACGATCGCCTTGATCACGTCCCCGTGGCTGCACACCATGTAGGTGGCCTTCTCGCCGAGCCGCTCGTTCCAGTCGCGTACGGCCCGCACGGCGCGGTTCTGCACCTCCGCCAGGGCCTCACCGCCGGGGAACACCGCCGCGCTGGGATGGGCCTGCACGACCCGCCACAGCGGCTCCTCGGCGAGCTCCTTCAACGGCCTGCCCGTCCAGTCGCCGTAGCCGCACTCGCCGAACCTGTCGTCGGTCTCGACCGTGAGCGCGCGCCCCTCGGCGACGGCGGCGGCGGTCTCCCGGCACCGCTCCAGCGGGCTGGACACGATGGCGTCCAGTTCCAGGGGCGCGAGCCGTTCGGCCACCGCACGCGCCTGCTCCCTGCCGCGCTCGTCGAGGTGGACGCCCGGGGTCCAGCCGGCCAGCACCGGGCCGGTCATCGCGGTGAGACCGTGCCGTACGAGCAGAACGGTCGTCATGACTGCACCACCCCGAGGGTCAGCAACGTGAGGAGGAACGTCCCCGCGAAGACGCGGTAGACGACGAAGACGATGGTCGAGTGGCGCGCGACGTAACGCAGCAGCCAGGCGATCGAGGCGTACCCGACGACGAACGACACGACGGTCGCGATCAGGGTCGCCGCCACCGGCGGGCCGCCGCCGTCGCCGACGTGCCGCAGCTCGAACAGCCCCGACAGGATCACCGCCGGGATCGACAGCAGGAAGGAGTAGCGGGCGGCGGCCTCGCGCGTGTACCCGAGGAACATCGCGCCGGTCATCGTGGAACCCGAGCGGGAGGCGCCCGGGATCAGCGGCAGCATCTGCCACGCGCCGATGATCAGGCCGTCGCGCATGTTGAGGTCGGCGACCTCCTTCTTCTTGCGGCCCATCTGGTCGGCCGCGAGCAGCAGCAGGCCGAAGACGATGAGCATGGCCGCGTTCAGCCACAGGTTGCGGGCCGGGCCCTCGATCGCGTCCTTGAACAGCAGGCCGGCGACGCCGATCGGGATCGTGCCCAGGCCGATGTACCACCCCATGCGCGCGTCGAGGTCGCCCCGCAGCTCCGGCGTCCACAGGCTGCGCAGCCACGTCCAGGTGATCCGGACGATGTCGCGCCAGAAGTAGATGAGCACCGCGAGCATGGTGCCGAGCTGGATCACCGCGGTGAACGGGGCGCCGGGATCGTCCCATCCCGCCAGCTTGGGCACGATCAGCAGGTGCGCTGAGCTGGAGATGGGCAGGAACTCGGTGAGACCCTGCACGAGCCCGAGCACGATCGCCTGTAGTACGTCCATGGTGCGGACAGCCTATCGGCTAGTCTGTCCGCACCATGGACCAGCGACTAGTCGGGCGCAGCGGTCTGTCGGTGTCCAGGATCGGGCTCGGCACGATGACCTGGGCCCGCGACACCTCCGCCGAGGAGGCGACAGCGCAGCTCACCGCCTTCGCCGAGGCCGGCGGCACGCTGATCGACACCGCGGACGTGTACGGCGGCGGCGACGCCGAGCGCCTGATCGGCCGGCTCATCCGCGACGTGGTGCCGCGCGGGGAACTGGTGATCGCCACCAAGGCGGTGCTCACCCCCGGCGGGGAGCGGGACGCCTCCCGCCGTCACCTCATCCAGGCGCTCGACGCCTCCCTGGCCCGGCTCGGGCTGGAGGAGGTCGACCTGTGGCAGCTCCACGCGTTCGACCCCCGGGTGCCGCTGGAGGAGACGCTCGCCGCCGTCGACTTCGCCGTCTCCACCGGCCGTACGGCCTACGCGGGCGTGTGCAACTACACCGGCTGGCAGCTCGCGGCCGCCGCCACCTGGCAGCGGTGCGGCGACGCGCGGGCCCCGATCGTCGCGGCGCAGGTGGAGTACTCCCTGCTGGCCAGGGACGCCGAGGAGGAGCTGCTGCCGGCCGCGGGGCACGTGGGCGCCGGGGTCCTCGCCTGGTCGCCGCTGGGACGCGGCGTGCTGACCGGCAAGTACCGCACCGGGATCCCCGCCGACTCCCGCGCCGCCACCCCGCACTTCGCCGAGTTCGTCCGGCCCTACCTGGACGAGCGGTGCCGCAGCATCGTGGAGTCGGTGACCACGGCGGCCGAGGGGCTCGGCGTGTCGCCGCTCGCGGTGGCGCTCGCCTGGGTGCGCGACCGCCCGGGCGTGTCGTCGGCGATCGTCGGCGCGCGCACCCACGCGCAACTCCTCGGCGTGTTGCAGGCGGAGAAGCTGACGCTGCCGTGGGAGATCCGCGAGGCTCTGGACGACGTCTCCGACCCGTGAGCGCCGCGCCCGGTCGCGAGGCGAACGAGAATCGTCCTCACGTATCACACATCGATACCGAACTGCAACTTTCTACTGCATAACCCCGCGCTCTGGCGAAGAGTGACGGGTATGTCGGGGGATGGACCAGAGACTGCGGAAGGGGACACATGGGGATCGTAGGCAAGGCCTCCGCGATCTCCGCCGGGGCTCTCGCGATCGCCCTGGCCGGAGGACTCCCTCTCGCCGCATCCCCGGCACAGGCGCTCGACTGCACGGGGGGCGGTGGCCTGCTCTCGGGCGTCACCGGCGGTGTCTGCTCACTGGTCGACGGCGTGGGCAAGCTGACGGACGGCGTGACCGACGTCGCGGACAAGGCCACGGGCGGGGTGACGGAACCGGTCACGAAGGTCGTGGACGACACGTTGACGACGACCACCAGCGCCGCGGGCACGGCGGTCCACGACGTCGGCAAGGCGGTCGACAAGGCCGGCCAGACGCTGACCGGAGCGGCGGACACCGCGGTCGGCGCGGCGAGCGGAGCCGCCGACACGGCGACCGGAGCGGCGGCGCAGGCGGTGACGGGCGGATCCGCCGCCACGCACAGCCCCGCCCCGAGCGTCCAGAAGCTCACCGACGGGCTGACCCGCGCCGTCCAGGGAACCTGCCTGCCCCTGGTCGCTGGCGAGGGCTGTGCGTCCCAGGGGCACCGCGAGAGCGGCGAGGACGCGGAGGGTGCGCGGCACGCACGGCCGGCCGGCAAGAAGCCGGCCCGGCCGAATGCGTCCATGACCCCAGAGGGCACCCTTCCGCGCGAGCCGTACCGGCCGCGTCTCGTCGCGGCGCACGAGGACGCGCCGGACACGACGCACCGCCGGTCCACGGTGGACCCGGACGAGGACGGCGTGATCCCCCTCCTGTGGCCCGGGCAGAAGCTGCCCGGGCTGCCCGAGCTGCGCGGCGGCCCCGGGGGGGCGCCCGCGCACGCCTCCCGGTCCTACGACGCGGCGGGGACGGCCCTCACCGCGGCGCTGCTGCTGTCCGCGCTGCTGGCCACCCGCGTGGTCTCGGCACGGCGGGCGCGCGCCGGGCAGCAGGAGCCGCGCGAGTCGATCCCGCTCGAGGGCGGCCTGCGGCTGCCCGGCAGGTCGGGGCGTCACCGGCTCGCCTGAGCCCGGCCTCCCCGGCGCTCAGGAGTACCAGGTGGGCTCGGGAATCTCGTCCCGGAGGCGGTAGACCCCCACCTCGCGGCGCTTGTACGCCACGGGGTCGTGCAGGGTGTGGGTGCGCACGTTGCGCCAGAACCGGTCGAGCCCGTGGCGGGACGCGGTCGATCGGGCGCCGGTGGCCTCGAAGACACGCGAGGTGACCTCCAGGGCCACGTCGGTGGCGTGCGCCTTGACCGCGGCCACCCGCACCTCGTGCTCCCCGCGCAGCCGGGGGGTGACCTCGTCCGGGTTGAGGTGGAACCACAGGCCCTCCCGGGCGACCTCGTCGGCCAGCGCCTCGGCCGCCCACAGCTTGGCGGTGAGGTCCCCATAGAGGTCGATGACGTACGGCTCGTCGACCGCGCGCTCGTGTCCGCCGTGCAGCCACGGGCGGGTGTGCTCCCTCGTGTACGCCAGCCCGGTCTCCAGCGCGCCGCGGGCGATGCCCAGGTAGAAGTTGACGAACACGAGCTGGATGGTCGGCACGTTGAGAGTGGCGTAGACGCGCGGCCGGAACTCCTTGTCCACGTATCCCAGGGCGTCGCTCCACGGCGCGCGCACGCCGGAGACGGTGACGCTGCCGCTCTCGGTCAGCCGCTGGCCGATGTTGTCCCAGTCGTCGTGGAAGGCGAGCCCTTCGGAGCCGGAGGGGACGACGGCGAAGACGTGCTTGTCAGTGCCCTCCAGCACGCCCTCAAGGACGGTGACGTCGGAGACCTTGCTGCCGGTGGAGAAGGTCTTGCGGCCGTCGAAGACGAGGGTGTCGCCCTCGTCGCGCACGACGATGTCCCGGTCGCGGGGGTTGACGGCCCCGCCGAAGAACCACCGGTGCCGTGCGGCGCCGGCCTCGATCCGCTCCCACTGCTCGCGGGTGCCCACCAGGCGTGCCGCCCAGTTCCACAGGTAGTGGTAGCCGAGCAGCTGACCGATCGAGCCGTCGGCCGCGGCCACCTCGCGGACGACCCGGTAGGCGGTGGGCCAGTCCTGCCCCGCGCCGCCGTGCCCGGCCGGGCCGAGCAGCGTGACCAGGCCCGAGTCCTTGAGCAGCCCGATCTCGGCGTACGGGGTCTTCGCGGCCCTGTCGCGCTCGGCGGCGTCCACCGCGAGGACGGCCGCCACCTCGCCGGCGCGCGCGATCCACTCGTCGGGAGTGCGCGGCGCGGGTCCGTCCGTCCACTCCGTCCGGCTGGCGTGAGCGATGGTCACGTGTCGTCTCCTCTCGTGTGCGGCGCGTCGCGCCGGCTGTCGCTCACCAGGTTAGGCAACATTCTCTACTTGTTGAGTAGGGAAATCGCCGAACGACCGGTAGGGTCGCCCTTGAACACCCCCTGACAAGGTGGACGACGATGCGCATCGAGCAGCTTGAGTACATCCGCGCGGTGACCCGCCTCGGCTCGTTGCGCCGGGCGGCCGACCATCTGCACCTGTCCCAGCCGGCCCTGAGCGAGACCGTGCGCAACCTGGAGCGCGAGCTCGGCGTCGACCTGCTGGAGCGGCGCCGGTCCGGCGCCACGATCAGCGACAAGGGCCGCGAGCTGCTGCCGTACATCAACGGCGTGCTGGAGGCGGTGGACCGCCTGCGCGGCGCGGCCGACGAGCAGCACCACATGGCCCGCATGGTCAGGCTGGGCACGGTCAACGCGGCCACCGTCCCGCTGCTGATCCCCGCCGTACGGGCCTTCCGCGAGGCCCATCCGGCGACACAGGTCGAGGTCGTCGGCGCGCAGCAGGCCGAGATCCACCGGCGCATCCGGGAGGGCAGCTTCGACCTGGGGCTGGTGAACTACCTGAGCGGCGACGACCTGCCGCCCGACCTCGCCACGACCGAGCTGCTGCGCGGCCGCCCGGTCGTGTGCGTACGGCCGGACAGCCCGCTGGCCTCGCTGCCCGCGATCGAGGTCGCCGACCTGCTCCGCGAGCCCCTGATCGTGATGCGCGCCGGCTATGTCATGCACCGTCTGGTGCACCGTCTCCTCGGCGGGCGGGCGCCGTCGTTCTCGTATTCGACCGACGGCGCCGAGATGGGCAAGCTCATGGTGGCCGAAGGGCTCGGCGCCACCGTGCTTCCCGAGTTCAGCGTGGCCGGCGACCCTCTCCTGCGCAACGGCGCCATCACCTACCGGCCGCTGGCGCAGCGCGTGGCGGAGGTCCTCCTGGTGATCCAGTCGCAGCGCTCCGCCTCGGGCCCCCGGGTGGCCCGCGACCTCCACCGGCTCCTTGTGGACCGGGCACGCGAATGCCGCACCGGCGCACGGGCACGCGCCGCCGGGTGACAGGGCGGCCCTATCACTCCCCCGCCGATCGCGTGTGGAACTCCGGGCGGCGTCGCCGTAGGATCCCGAGTATCTGAGTAGGAAATATCTGGAAGGGGTCCTTCGTGTCCGCGAACGTCAGTCCCGAGCCGCTGCGGTTCGCCTACTGGGTGCCCAACGTCAGCGGCGGGCTCGTCACCAGCACGATCGAGCAGCGCACCGACTGGAGCTACGACTACAACCGGAAGCTGGCGGTGCTCGCCGAGGACAACGGCTTCGAGTACGCGCTGTCCCAGGTGCGCTACATGGCCAGCTACGGCGCCGCGTACCAGCAGGAGTCGACGAGTTTCAGCCTGGCGCTGCTGCTCGCCACCCGGCGGCTGAAGGTGATCGCCGCCGTGCATCCGGGCCTGTGGCACCCGGCGGTGCTGGCCAAGCTGCTGAGCACCGCCGACCACCTGTCGGGCGGCCGGGTCGCCGTCAACGTGGTGAGCGGCTGGTTCAAGGGTGAGTTCACCGCCCTGGGCGAGCCGTGGCTGGAGCACGACGAGCGCTACCGCCGGGCCGAGGAGTTCATCCGCGTCCTGCGGGCGAGCTGGACCGAGGACAAGGCGGAGTTCCAGGGCGACTTCTACCGGCTGCACGGGTACGACCTGCAGCCCAAACCGCTCTCCGCACCCGGCCGCCCGCACCCCGAGATCTTCCAGGGCGGCAACTCCACCGCCGCGCGAGCCATGGCCGGCCGGGTGTCGGACTGGTACTTCAGCAACGGCAAGGACTTCGACGGCGTCACCGAGCAGGTCGAGGAGGTCGGCGCGGCGGCGCGGGCCCACGGCCGCCGGGTGAGGTTCGGCCTGAACGGCTTCCTCATCGCCAGGGACACCGAGGCCGAGGCGCGCGCGACGCTGCGCGAGATCGTGGCCAAGGCCGACGTCGAGGCCGTCCACGGGTTCCGCGACGCGGTCCGGCAGGCGGGCAGGTCCGCCCAGGACGGACGGGGGATGTGGGCCGACTCCTCGTTCGAGGACCTGGTGCAGTACAACGACGGCTTCCGCACCCGCCTCATCGGCACGCCGGAGCAGATCGCGTACCGGGCGATCGAGTACAAGAAGCGCGGCGTCGACCTGCTGCTGCTCGGCTTCCTGCACTACCACGAGGAGGTCGAGTATTTCGGCCGCCACGTGCTGCCCATCATCCGCGAGCTGGAGGCGGAACTCGCGGCGCAGGGCGCGTTCCCGGTGGAACCGGCCCGGGCCTGACACCATGACCGATCTCACGACCGTCCCCGCACCCGTTCACGCATCGGGGACCGCGCACGTCGTCACCGGCGACGAGGAGGCCCTCGCCGTCGCCGCCGAGCTGGCCGGGCGGTTCGCGAGCGGCGCCGCCGAACGGGACGCCCGCCGGGTGCTCCCGGTCGCCGAGCTGGCCGAGCTCTCGCTGAGCGGCCTGCTCGGCATCACCGTCCCCCGTGAGCACGGCGGCGCCGACGTGCGGACCGCCACGCTGGCCGAGGTCGTCCGCCTGCTCGCCACCGCCGACCCCAACATCGCCCAGATCCCGCAGAGCCACTTCGTGTACGTCAACGTGCTGCGGCAGCGGGGGTCGGCGGCGCAGCGGGCGTTCTTCTTCGCCGAGGTCCTGGCGGGCAGGCGGTTCGGCAACGCCCAGTCGGAGGCGGGCACCAGGCACGTGCAGGACTACCGCACCCGCCTGCGCCCCGCCGAGGACGGCGGCTTCGTCCTCGACGGCGTCAAGCACTACTCCACCGGCGCCCTTTTCGCCGACTGGATCACCGTGCTGGCCAAGGACCCCGCCGACCGGCTCGTCGTCGCGTACGTGCCGGCCGGCGCGCCCGGCCTCACGATCGTGGACGACTGGGACGGCATGGGCCAGCGCACCACGGCCAGCGGCACGGTCCGGCTGGAGGGTGTGCGGGTGCCCGCCGACCGCGTCGTCCCCCACCACCTGACCTTCACCGGGCCGCAGCTGCACGGCGCCCACGCGCAGCTGCTGCACGCCGCGATCGACGTGGGCATCGCCCGCGCCGCGCTCACCGAGGCGGCCGAGTTCGTCCGCACCCGCAGCAGGCCGTGGTTCGAGAGCGGGGCCGACCACGCCGCCGACGACCCCCTGACCATCCAGCGCTTCGGCGAGCTGGAGGTCTCCGTACGGGCCGCCGAGGCCCTGCTGGGCGAGGCCGGGCGGGCGGTCGACCGCGCGCGGGAACGGCTCGACGACGAGACCGCCGCGGCGGCGTCCATCGCGGTCGCCACGGCGAAGGCCTTCGCCGATCCGGCCGCCGTCGAGGTGACCGACGCGCTGTTCGAGGTGGCCGGCACCAGGTCGGCGCTGGACTCGCTCAACCTGCACCGGCACTGGCGCAACGCCCGCACCCACACCCTGCACGATCCCGTCCGCTGGAAGATCCAGCACATCGGCAGGTACGCGCTGAACCGGACCCTGCCCCCGCGGCACGGCCTGATCTGATCCGGTCCCATCTGACGGAGGTTCCGCCATGTCCACCATCGTCGTCCTGTCCGGCAGCCCCTCGGCGGTCTCGCGTACCGCCGCCCTCTGCGCGCACCTCGCCGACCGGCTGCGCCTCCTCGGCCACGAGGTCGACGGCGTGCAGGCGCGCGACCTGCCGGCGGAGGCGCTGCTGTCGGCCGACACGCGGCATCCGCGCATCGCCGAGGTCGTCCGCCTCGTCGAGGAGGCGGACGGCGTCCTGGTCGCCTCCCCCGTTTACAAGGCCGCCTACAGCGGGCTGCTGAAGACGGTGCTCGACCTGCTGCCGCAGTTCGCGCTCGCGGGCAAGGTCGTGCTGCCGGTCGTCACCGGCGGCAGCCCCGCCCATGTGCTGGCCATCGACTACGCGCTCCGCCCGGTCCTGACCTCGCTCGGGGCCGACCACGTCGTGCCGGGATGGTTCGTCCTGGACCGGCACATCGCGGTCCGCGACGGCGAGGCCGGCCTCGACCCGGAGCACGCCGCCCCGCTCTACCGCGTGGTCGACGCCTTCGCGTCGGCCGTGGCCGCGCGCCGCCCGCTGCTGGCCGCGTCCTGAAGGGAATGCCATGACACTGACGTTCCACTGGTTCCTGCCCACGTACGGCGACAGCCGTCACCTCGTCGGCGGCGGGCACGGCACCGACATCACCACGGCCGGCGGGGACCGGCCGGCCTCGCTGGCGTACCTCGGCCAGATCGTGCGCGCCGCCGAGCAACTCGGCTTCGAGGGCGCGCTCACCCCGGCGGGGGCCTGGTGCGAGGACGCCTGGCTGACCACCGCCATGCTGGTCGCCGGGTCCGAACGGCTGAAGTTCCTGGTCGCCTTCCGGCCGGGGCTGCTGTCGCCCACGCTCGCCGCGCAGATGGCCGCCACGTTCCAGCGGCATTCGGGCGGGCGCCTGCTGGTCAACGTCGTCACCGGCGGCGAGGACCACGAGCAGCGCGCCTACGGCGACTTCCTCACCAAGGACGAGCGCTACGAGCGCACCGACGAGTTCCTGACGGTCGTACGCGCCCTGTGGCGCGGGGAACGGGTCACCCTGGCGGGCAGGCACGTCGGCGTCACCGACGCCGCGCTGAGCCGGGTGCCGTCCCCCGTCCCCGCGGTGTACTTCGGCGGGTCGTCCCCGGCGGCCGGGCGGGTGGCGGCGCGGCACTGCGACGTCTACCTGACCTGGGGCGAACCTCCCGCGCAGGTGGCGGAGAAGATCGGCTGGATCCGCCGGGAGGCGGCCGCGGCCGGCCGCGAGGTGCGCTTCGGGATCCGGCTGCACGTCATCAGCCGGGACACCTCGGCGCACGCGTGGGCGGAGGCCGAGCGCCTGCTGTCCGCGCTCGACCCGGCGGTCATCGCGTCGGTCCAGGCAGGTCTCGCGCGCAGCGGGTCGGAGGGGCAGCGGCGCATGCGGGCCCTGCACGGGGGCCGCACCGACGCGCTGGAGGTCTCGCCGAACCTGTGGGCCGGGGTCGGCCTGGTCCGCGGCGGCGCGGGCACGGCGCTCGTGGGCAGCCACGCCGAGGTGGCGGAGCGCGTCGAGGAGTACCACGCGCTCGGCGTCGACGAGTTCGTGCTGTCCGGTCACCCGCACCTGGAAGAGGCCTACTGGTTCGGCGAGGGCGTCCTGCCCCTGCTGCGTCGCAGGGGGCTGTGGCGGCACCCGGTGGACACGCTGGAGGACCCGGCTCCTGCCGCCATCCCGTTCGCCGGCGCCCCGTCCCGGTGAGTGTTCCGGTGACGCTTGTTCCGGTTACGCCGTCCTGATGCCGTGCCGCGGGCCCCGGGCGGGACCGGCCGATCGATTCGCGCCGGCCCGCCGGACGTCAGGAGCCGGCATGCCGCCGGCGGACGCCGTCAGGCGCCCATCGCGTGGACGCCGCCGTCGACGTGGACGATCTCACCGGTGGTGGCGGGGAACCAGTCGGACAGCAGCGCGACGCACGCCTTGGCGGCGGGGGCGGTGTCGGCCAGGTCCCAGCCGAGCGGGGCCTTCTCCGGCCAGGAGTCCTCGAACTCCTTGAACCCGGGGATGCTCTTGGCCGCCATCGTGCGCAGCGGACCGGCGGCGACGAGGTTGACCCGGATTCCGTGCTTGCCGAGGTCGCGGGCGAGGTAGCGCGAGCAGGACTCGAGCCCTGCCTTGGCCACGCCCATCCAGTCGTACACGGGCCACGCCTTGGTCGCGTCGAAGTCCAGGCCGACGACCGCGCCGCCCTCCTTCATCAGCGGCAGGCAGGCGACGGCGAGCGACTTGAACGAGAACGTCGAGACGTGGACCGCCGTGGCGACGTCCTCCCACGAGGTGTTGAGGAAGTTGCCGCCGAGGCAGGACTGCGGGGCGAACCCGATCGAGTGGACGACTCCGTCCAGCCCGTCGAGGTGCGCGCCGACGCGGTCGGCCAGGGTGTCGAGGTGGTCGTTGTCCTGCACGTCGAGTTCGATCACCGGCGGCGGCTCGGGCAGCCGCTTGGCGATGCGCTCGACCAGGCTGAGACGGCCGAAGCCGGTCAGCACGACCTGGGCGCCCTCCTCCTGGGCCAGCTTCGCCACGTTGAAGGCGATCGACGCGTCGGTGAGGACGCCGGTGACCAGCAGTCGCTTCCCGTCCAGCAAACCCATGTCCAGCTCCAGTCTGTCGTCCGCTCGGTGGCCTGTTCGGTGGCCTGTTCAGTGGCCTGTTCAGTGGCCCATGCCGAGGCCGCCGTCGACGGGGATGACCGCCCCGGTGATGTAGGAGGCGTCGTCGCTCGCCAGGAACCTGACGACCCGGGCGATCTCCTCCGCCTGCGCCTGCCGCCCGAGCGGGATGCTCTTGCGGATCTGCTCCTGCTGCGCCTCGTCGAGCACCGCGGTCATGTCGGTCTCCACGAACCCCGGCGCGACCACGTTGACCGTGATCCCGCGCGAGCCGAGCTCGCGGGCCAGCGACCGGCCGAAGCCGACCAGGCCGGCCTTGGAGGCGGCGTAGTTGGTCTGGCCGGCCGAGCCGGACAGGCCGACGACGGAGGAGATCAGGACGATGCGCCCGCGCCGCAGCCGCAGCATGGGCCGCACGGCCCGCTTGGCGACGCGGTACGCGCCGGTCAGGTTCGTGTCGATGACGTCGGTGAAGGTCTCCTCCTTCATCATCGGCAGCAACGTGTCCTTGGTGATCCCCGCGTTGGCGACGACCACCTCCACCGGGCCGTGCTCGGCCTCGGCCTTCTCGAAGGCGGCGTCGACGTCGGCGGAGCTCGTCACGTCGCAGCGAACCCCGAACAGCCCCTCCGGCGGCTCGCCGGAACGGTAGGTGATTGCGACGGCGTCCCCCGCGGCGGCGAGCTCACGGGCGATCGCGAGACCGATGCCGCGATTTCCGCCGGTGACGAGTACAGAGCGAACCATGCGACCGACGGTATCGGCTACTTGGGGGTAGTCCTCTTGTCCGCTGGACACAAGATCACAGGGTTAGGATCGTGGACATGCGCCAGATCGACCCCGACTTCCTCGCCCTGCCGCTGCGGCGGCTGGCGGACGCGGCCCTGCAGCGCGCCCGTGACCTGGGAGCCGAGCACGCCTCGTTCCGGCTCGAACGCGTGCGCGCCGAGACGCTGCGCCTGTTCGACGCCCGGCTCGAGGGCTCCTCGGACGCCGACGACCTCGGCTTCGCCGTACGGGTCGTCAAGGACGGCACCTGGGGCTTCGCGTCCGGGATCGAGCTGACCCCGGAGGCGGCGGCCCGGGCCGCCGAGGAGGCCGTGCGGGTGGCGGCGGTCAGCGCGCCCATCAACCGCGAGCCGGTGGAGCTCGCCCCCGAGCCGGTGTACGACGACGTGACCTGGGTCTCGTCCTACGAGGTCGACCCGTTCGACGTGCCGCTGCCGGACAAGGCGGCGCTGCTCGCGGAGTGGTCGTCGGGTCTGCTCGGCCGGGTCGACCACGTCTCGGCCTCGCTGACGCAGGTCAAGGAGCAGAAGTTCTACGCCGACACGGCCGGCACGGTGACCACGCAGCAGCGGGTGCGGCTGCACCCCGTCCTGACGGCGATGCGGGCCGACGGCGACCGGTTCGACGACATGCGCACGCTGGCCCCGCCGGTCGGCCGGGGGTACGAGTACCTGACCGGCACCGGCTGGGACTTCCCCGCCGAGCTGGCCGAGATCCCCGACCTGCTGGACGAGAAGCTCAAGGCGCCCTCGGTCGAGGCCGGGCCGTACGACCTGGTGGTCGACCCGTCGAACCTGTGGCTCACGATCCACGAGTCGATCGGCCACGCGACCGAGCTGGACCGGGCGCTCGGCTACGAGGCGGCCTACGCCGGCACCTCGTTCGCCACCTTCGACCAGCTCGGCAGCCTGCACTACGGCTCGCCGGTGATGAACGTGACGGGCGACCGCACGGTCGAGCACGGCCTGGCCACCGTCGGCTGGGACGACGAGGGCGTGGCCGGCCAGTCGTTCGACATCGTCCGCGAGGGCACTTTGGCCGGCTACCAGCTCGACCGGCGGATGGCGCTGCTCAAGGGGCTCGGCCGGTCGAACGGCTGCGCCTTCGCCGACTCCCCCGGGCACGTGCCGATCCAGCGGATGGCGAACGTGTCACTCCAGCCCGCGGCGGACGGCCCGTCCACCGACGAGCTGATCTCCCGGGTCGGGCACGGCATCTACGTCGTCGGCGACAAGAGCTGGTCGATCGACATGCAGCGGTACAACTTCCAGTTCACGGCGCAGCGGTTTTACAAGATCGAGAACGGCCGGCTGGCCGGGCAGCTGCGCGACGTGGCCTACCAGGCGACCACCACGGACTTCTGGCGCTCGATGGAGGCCGTCGGCGGTCCGCAGACGTACGTGCTCGGCGGCGCCTTCAACTGCGGCAAGGGCCAGCCGGGCCAGGTCGCTCCGGTCAGCCACGGCGCCCCCGCGGCGCTGTTCCGCGGCGTACGGATCCTCAACACCGTCCAGGAGGGTGGCAAGTGAGCGACGGGGTGACCACACCGCAGGAGACGGTGGAGCGGGCGCTCGCGCTGAGCGGGGCCGACGGCTGCGTCGTGATCGCGGACGAGGGCTCGACCGCCAATCTGCGCTTCGCCGGCAACACGCTGACGACCAACGGCGTCGCGCGCTCGTCCCGGCTCACCGTGATCTCCGTCGTGGGCGCCGGGGTGGGGGTCGTCTCACGCTCCGCCGTACGCGCCGATCAGCTCGGGGACGTGGTGGCCGAGGCCGACCGCGCCGCGCGGGAGGCCCGGCCGTCGGAGGACGCCCGGGCGCTGGTGGGGGGAACCGCCGGGGAGGGCTGGGAGCGCCCGGTGGAGCCGACCTCCATCGACGTGTTCCGGGACTTCGCCCCCGCGCTCGGCGAGGCGTTCGCCGCCGCCGACGCCTCCGGCCGCAGGCTGTACGGCTTCGCCGAGCACATCGTGACCTCGACGTTCGTCGGCTCGTCCACCGGCCTGCGGCTGCGCCACGACCAGCCGACCGGGCGGCTCGAACTGAACGCCAAGTCGGCGGACATGTCGAGTTCGGCGTGGACGGGCGTGGCCACCCGCGACTTCTCCGACGTGGACGTGGCCGCCCTGGACGAGACGCTCACCCGGCGGCTGGACTGGGCCAAGCGGCGGATCAGCCTGGAGCCGGGCCGCTACGAGACGCTCCTGCCCGCGACCGCGGTCTCCGACCTGCTGATCTACCTGTACTGGGCGGCGGGCGCGCGGGACGCCGCGGACGGCCGCACGGTGTTCTCACGGCCCGGCGGCGGCACCCGGGTGGGCGAGCGGCTCTCACCGCTGCCGATCTCGCTGCACAGCGACCCGGCGCGGGCCGGCGTCGAGTGCGCGCCGTTCGTCGTCGCCCACTCCTCCGGCCGGGAGCAGTCGGTCTTCGACAACGGCCTGCCCCTGACCCGCACCGAGTGGATCAGCGACGGCACCCTGGCCAACCTCGTGCAGACCCGGCACTCGGCCGAGCTGACCGGCCTCGCCACCACCCCGCAGATCGACAACCTGATCATGACGGGGCCCGAGGGCGGCCGCTCGCTGGAGGAGATGATCGCCTCGACCGAGCGGGGCCTGCTGCTCACCTGCCTGTGGTACATCCGCGAGGTCGACCCACAGTCGCTGCTCCTGACCGGTTTGACCAGGGACGGCGTCTACCTCGTCGAGAACGGCGAGGTCGTGGGCGAGGTGAACAACTTCCGGTTCAACGAGTCGCCGGTCGACCTGCTCGGCCGCCTCACGGAGGTGGGCGCGAGCGAGCAGACGCTGCCGCGCGAGTGGAACGACTGGTTCACCCGCGCCGTCATGCCGCCCGTCCGCGTGCCCGACTTCAACATGTCGACGGTCAGCCAGGCCAGCTAGGCGTCAGTACACCTGGCGCGGTCGCGATCCCGCGCGAGCTCCCGGGGGAACCCGGCCTCGGCGAGCGCGTCCAGCGGCGCCGACGGTCCGGGAAGTGCCGGCGCGGCGCGGACAGCGTTGTGCGCACGTCGCCGGGACGACGCGCCCGGCCCGCCACCGATCGTCACCGCGCGGCGGAGCGGAAGGGCGATCCGGTGGCCGGTGCCAGGGCCTCACATCGCCTCATTCGGCGTCCTCCAGGCGGAAGCCCACCTTCATGCCGACCTGGAAGTGGGCCACCTCGCCGTCCACGATGTGCCCGCGCACCTCGGTCACCTCGAACCAGTCCAGGTGCCGCAGCGTCTGGGCGGCCCGCCTGACGCCGTTGCGGATGGCCTGGTCGACGCTTTCGGCCGAGGTGCCCACTATCTCGGTCACCCGGTAGGTGCGATCCGACATCATGTCCTCCTGCCTGTGCCTGTCGCGTGATCGTATCGCCGTGCGGGCGTCACCCCGCCTCACCCCGGGGTCTACCGTGGAAACCGTGAATCCATGGCGCTGGTTGAGAAAAGACCGCCCGGTCGTTCACCAGGTGACGGACGCCCAGCCGTCGCTGACCGACGACGTGCGCAAGCGGGAGATCAGTTACCTCATCAAGATGGGCATCCGGCTCGTCTGCCTGATCCTGGCGGTGGCGGTACCGGCCCCCTGGCCCGTCAAGGCCCTGTTCGTCGCGGGGGCCGTTCTTTTGCCATACCTTGCCGTAATCGGGGCTAACCAAAGAGGTCATGAGCCTCCTCCGCCCCCGGGCTTTACGTCACCTGACCAAAACGAGATACCACGCCATCGACGCGAGATCGGGTCGTGACAAAGTCTTGACGCAACCCATGGGTTGGAGGTGTACAGTTTAGCCAAGCGCTCTGGTCCCCCGTCGGAGCGCTGGTGCCGGCGTTCCGGGCCCCCGTCGGAACGCCGATGAAGCGGCGCCGGGTGGTTTGCCCCCGTAACCACCCGGCGTCGCCCTTTTCTGACATCTTTACACGGACCTCACGGACCGGCCGTCGCGGTCGTCCCCCCCTAGGAGACGGCCCTTCCGCCGAACGGCCCCCGGCGCCCGCCCTTCCCCCTCCCGCGGCGCGCCGGGGCCGTGGCAGCAGGTGTCAGGAACCGGGGCTGTCAGGAGTCACGAGTGTCAGGAGTGGCGGGCGCCTCCGCGGTCGCCCGCGCCCAGTCCTTCGCCATCCGGGACAGCCGCTCCATCGCGTCCGGCGGCGCGGTGCCGGCCCCCTGCGCCAGCCCCAGCAGGTAGGCGGTCAACGGGGCGGCCGGCCGCGCCACGCCGTGCGCCACATCCCTCGTCAGGTCGAGCACCGCGGTCCGGTCCACCCTGGCGGGGTCGATGCCCAGCTCGCGGCAGACCAGCGCCGCCCATTCCTCCAGCACGTTCACGCGCACTCCCTTCACCCCACGTCCCACGGCCCGTTCGCGGGCCGCGCGGAGATCGTCGACGGTGTCGCAATCGAACCACGGCGGGATCTCGCCCGGCGCCACCGGCGGGCGCACGGGCGCCGGCGCCAGCGGGCCGAGCAGCCCGCGCAGCGACCGCCCCGGGTACGCGCCGAGCGCCGCCCGCAGCGTCGCCGTCCGCCACGCTCCGGTGAGCCACTGCTCACGGCCCTCGTCGTCCACGAGCACCGCGCCCGCGCCGCCCTCGGGCACGGCCGCCAGGAGTGCCCCGACGTGACCGGCGACGACGAACGGCAGGTCGGCGGCGAGCAGGACGACCAGCGGGGAGGTCACCTCGGCGAGCCCGGCACGCAGCGCCGGAACGGGCCCGCCGCCCGGCGGGTCCTCACGGGTGAAAAGCACGCCCGGCATGTCCCTCAGCGGGCCCACCACGACCACGGTGCGGGCGTCGCGGACCGCCGCCGCCACGCGCTCGACCAGGGGCAGTCCGCCGACGAGCGCGCCCGGCTTGTCCGCCCCGCCGAGGCGCTCGGCCCGGCCCCCCGCCAGGATCACGGCGTCGTACGCCGCGACTCCGGTTCCGACGCCGGCGCCGGTTCCGGTTTCGTGGACAGGACGCACGGCGGACTCCAGGACTCTTCGGGGCCCCGTCAGCCGCCGATGGCCGACATCGGACGGGCCGGCTGCAGGAACGCGGGATCGTCGATGCCGTGCCCGGCCTTCTTCCCCCGCACCGCCGCGACCCATCGCTCCGCCAGTTCCTCGTCCGAGGCGCCCGAGCGCAGCGCCGTACGCAGGTCGGACTCCTCGGTGGCGAACAGGCAGTTGCGGACCTGGCCGTCGGCGGTGATCCGGACACGGTCGCAGGCGCCGCAGAACGGCCGGGTGACCGAGCCGATCACTCCCACCCGCTGCGGGCCGCCGTCGACCAGGAACAGCTCGGCGGGGGCGCTGCCCCGCTCGCGCGGGTCGTCCTCGGCGAGGTCGAAGGAGTCCTTGAGCAGCCCGAGGATCTCGTCGGCCGTGATCATGTCGTCGCGGCGCCAGCCGTGCTGGGCGTCGAGCGGCATCTGCTCGATGAAGCGCAGCTCGTATCCCCGGTCGAGGCAGTGGCGCAGCAGCGGCACGGCCTCGTGCTCGTTGACGCCGCGCATCAGCACCGCGTTGACCTTGACCGGTGTGAGCCCCGCGGCCGTCGCGGCGGCGAGCCCGTCCAGCACGTCGCGCAGCCGGTCGCGGTGTGCGAGCCGGACGAACACGTCACGGTCGAGCGTGTCCAGCGAGACGTTGACGCGGTCGAGGCCGGCCCGCGCGAGCGGCTCCGCGAGGCGGACCAGGCCGATGCCGTTGGTAGTCAGCGACACCTGTGGACGCGGGCGCAGCGCGGCGGTCGCGGTCACGATCTCGACGAGCTCCCGCCGCAGCAGCGGCTCGCCACCGGTGAAGCGGACCTCCCGGATGCCGAGCCGCCCCACGCCGATCGTCACCAGGCGGACGATCTCCTCGCCCGTGAGCAGTTCGGGTTTGGGCAGCCAGTCGAGGCCCTCGGGCGGCATGCAGTACGCGCACCGCAGGTTGCACCGGTCGGTCAGCGACACCCTCAGATCGGTCGCGACCCGGCCGAACGAGTCAACCAGCACGAGAGGACCTCCAACCCCCAGAGAGCCTCAAGCCTAAGCCCTGCCGTCATGACGGCGACAACCTCGCCGTCCCCGCCCTGATTCCCGCCCGGCCACCGACCGGCTTCGCAGCCGCCGCACTCACGGCTTGCTCAGGGCCTCCTGCCGGCCGGCCTCCACCTGGTCGTCCAGTGACGGGACGCCGGGATCGGCGGGCGGCAGGGGTGCGACGGCGTCCGCACCACCCGAGCCCTCCGGCGCCGTAATCGGATGGATGCGTTCGGCGGCCCAGCCCCCCTCCGTCAGCGCCCGCCACGCGGACTCCGCCCGGACCGCGGACAGGCCGAACTCCGCGAAGAGGGCCCCTCGATCCGGAGACGCCGTGGCGGCGACGTCGTCGAGGCCGACTCCGAGCTCCGCGAGCCTGGCGAGCAGCAGCGCCAGCTCCCCCGGCCGCTCCCCCACGGCGACCCGCAACCGCACCTGGCCCGGCGGCGTGCCGGTGCGCCTGCCGTGGATCCGGTCGAGTCCGGCGATCCCCCGGCGCAGCAGGTCCTCGATCCTCATCACGCTGTGACCCTCGCGCACCGGTTCGGCCGCCGCGAGGTCGTCGAGTGCGGCCAGCACGGCCGACAGGTCGTCGTTCAGCGCTCGCAGCACTCTGGCGACCGCGGCGGCGTTGGCCTGGAGGATGTCGCTCCACAGGTGAGGGTCGCCGGCCGCGATGCGGGTGACGTCGCGCAGTCCCTGCCCGGCGAGCCGGAAGGCCTCCTCAGGCCCGGCCTGGAGCCGCGCCGCCATCAGGCTGGCCACCACGTGCGGGGCGTGGGACGTCAACGCCACGGCGGCGTCGTGCGCCTGGTCCTCCATCACCACGGGGATCGCACCGCACAGGGCCACCATCTCGAGCACCCGGTTCAGGGCCGGCTGCGAAGTGGCCTGCGTGGGCGTGAGCACCCATGACCGATCCTCGAAGAGGTCGGCGCGGGCCGCGAGCGGGCCCGACCTCTCCCGGCCCGCCAGCGGATGCCCGCCCACGAACGTCACCGGGTCGGAGATGGTGCGCAGCACGTCGCGGGCCGGGGCGGACTTCACGCTCGCCACGTCGGTGTAGGCGTGGGCGAGTCCGCGCAGCTGCTGCTCGGCCAGCACCGCGCCCACCCTGCTGGGCGGTACGGCGATCACGGCGAGGTCCACCCGCTCCGCCGGGGCGCCGGCCACGCCGGCGCCCAGCGCCGCCGCGGTGCGCGCCGCCGTCTCGTCCTGGTCCAGCAGATGCACCATGACGCCGTGCCGGCTCACCGCGAGCCCCACCGATGTCCCGATCAAACCTGTGCCGACCACCGCCATGGTGCGCATCACAGGGTCACTCCCCCTTCTCCCGGCTGTGCCAGGTCCTCGCGCAGCGCCGCCGCGCCCCCCAGGTACACGTGCCGGACGTCGCGGACGGCTCGGGCGGTCCGCACGTGCGCGAGGACGCGCACCGTTCGGGGCAGCGCTCCCTTCACGTCCAGTTCCCGCGCGCACATCAAGGGGACGTGTGTGAGGCCGATCGCGCGCGCCGCCGCAGCGGGGAACGCGCTCACCAGGTCCGGGGTGGCGGTGAACACGATGCTGATGAGGTCGTCGGGCGACAGGTCGTTGGCATCCATGATCTTGCGGAGCATGGTCTGGACGCTCTCCAGGAGGTGCGGCTCGTCGTCCCGCTCGACCTGGATGGCGCCCCGCACCGCCCGGACGGTCATCCCCGTCCCGCCCGGGGAAGCCCCCCTCCCCGCCGGGTCCTGACGGAGCATCTCCGCGACGAGGAAGGCCAGTTCGAGGGACTGGCTGCGGTTGAGCCGGGGGTCGCAGGCGGTCTCGTAGCGCCGGTGCAGGTGGTCGACGAGGATCTCGTCTCCGCCGCCCAGGCACTCGGTGACGTCGTCCCCGGTGAGCTCCACGTGGATGCCGCCCGGGTGGGTGCCGAGCGCCCTGTGCACCTCGAAGAAGCCCCTGACCTCGTCGAGCACGTCGTCGAAGCGGCGGGTCTTGTGCCCGGAGGCCGCCTCGAAGGTGTTGCCGTGCATCGGGTCGCAGACCCACACCACCTGGGCGCCCTCGGCGGTCACCTTCTCCACCAGCTCGGGCAGCCGGTCCCGGACGGCGCGCGCGCCCATCCGGGTGACGAACGTCAGCCGGCCGGGCTCACGCTCGGGGTCGAGCCGGTCGATCAGGGCCAGCGCCTCCTCCGGAGTACTGGACGGCCCCAGTTTCACCCCGATCGGGTTGCGGATCCCGGAGACGAACGCGACATGCGCGTGGTCGAGCTGCCGGGTGCGCTCCCCGATCCACACCATGTGCGCCGACACGTCGTACAGCCGCCCGGTGCGGGAGTCCGTCCGGGTCAGCGCCGACTCGTAGTCCAGGATCAGCGCCTCGTGGGAGGAGTAGAACTCGACCGCGCCGAACTCCTCCGGACCGGCCCCGCAGGCGTTCATGAAGCTCAGCGCCCGGTCGATCTCCCGGGCCAGGGCCTCGTAGCGCCGGCCCGCCGGCGAGGACTTCACGAAGTCCTGGTTCCAGGAGTGCACCTGGCGCAGGTCGGCGTACCCGCCGGTGGTGAAGGCCCGCACCAGGTTCAGCGTCGAGGCGGACGCGTGGTACATCCGCTTGAGCCGCTCCGGGTCGGGTGTGCGGGCCCCGGGGGTGAACTCCATGCCGTTGATGGAGTCGCCCCGGTAGCTCGGGAGCGTCACGCCGTCGCGGGTCTCGGTGGGCGCGGAACGCGGCTTGGAGTACTGCCCCGCGATCCGGCCCACCTTGACGACGGGCATGGAGGCGGCGTACGTGAGGACCGCGCTCATCTGGAGCAGCGTCTTGAGTTTGTTGCGGATCTGGTCGGCGGAGACCCCGCCGAAGGTCTCGGCGCAGTCGCCGCCCTGCAACAGGAATGCCTCACCCCTGGCGACGGCTCCCAGGCGGGCGCGCAGTTGGTCGCACTCGCCGGCGAAGACGAGCGGGGGGTACGACTCGAGGTCCGCGATCACACCGCGCAGAGCCTCGCGGTCGGGGTACTCGGGCTGCTGCGCCGCGGGTAGGTCTCGCCAGGACTGGCCCACCGGGGCACTCTGCGGAGAATTCATGGCTGTGGTGTCTTCCGGCTGGGGACGAGATCGTCCGTGCTTTCGATGGCCATGCACGCGTTGGGTCGCACCTTCTGCCTCACAGGTATGTGTGCCGGGTCCGCATTCCGCGCGCACCCGCCGCCACGCCCTCCGGACGCGCCGGTACGGCGAGAGCCGCCCGGAGGCCGCGGCGGCGGCCGGACCTCGGCGGGCGTGCTACTCCTCGAGCAGGTCGGGCTGCTCGGCGACGATCTCGTCCCAGAGCAGCTGGAAGCTGAACCAGCCGAGCTGCGGATCGCCGAATCCGGCGCCCGCGGCCTCGGCCTGTTCGCGCGTGAACGTCCGCGGGGTGCCGGCCGCCAGGGCGAGCAGCTGCACCTGGGCGCAGCTGTCGTAGGTGAAGAACCAGTGGACCGCCTCGTCCAGCGACCCGCCGACCGTGATCAGCCCGTGGTGCCGCAGCAGGATGGCCCGGTTGTCGCCGAGCTTGTCCGCGATGTCCCGGCCCTGTTCCAGGGACACGGAGGGGCCCTCGTACGCCTCGTACAGGGTCTGCCGGCCGTAGAAGGCGGCCGACTCCTGGTCGATCGGCTCCAGCAGGCGGCCGAGCGCGCCGAGCGCGCGCGAGTGCGCCGTGTGTCCGTGCGCCACGGCGGTGGCGTCCGGCCGGAGCTCGTGGATCTGCGAGTGGATGACGAAGGCGCTGGGGTTGACCCGGTGCCTGCCGTGGACGACCCGTCCGGCGGAGTCGACGCAGATCAGATCGGCGACGCGTACGCGGTTGAAGGAGACGCCGAAGGGGTTCACCCAGAAACGGTCGTGGTGCTCCGGGTCGCGTACGGAGATGTGGCCCGAGATGCCCTCCCCGAACCCGTACTTGCCGAACAGCCGGAGGGCCGCCGCCAGGCGCTGCTTGCGGTGGCGGCGGGTTTCGTCGGGACTGTCGAAGGCCGGCTCGCCCGGGATGGGCAGGCCCGTCGCGGTGTCCGCGAGGTACGCCGGGCGCGGCTCGGCGGCCGTCGTCATGGTCATGGTCGTTTCACCTCTCTGCTGCTGGTCTGTGCTGCTGGGCAGGCCGTGTGAGCTGGTGAGCGGGCGTGGGCGCCGGGACCCGCTACGCGGGGAGCAGGACGTCCTCGGACCGGGCGGCGTCTCCGGCCTCCGCGTGCTGCAGGATGGCCGCGACGATGTCCTCGCTGCGGTCCACCAGGGACGGGATGCCGAAGGTGAAGAAGAGGGCTCCGGCCCCGATGGTGCCGAGTCCGTACAGGCGCGGATCCGGTGCGCCGCCCGCGATGAGGCGGCTCGTCTCCCGGGCCAGCCGGAGTCCGCCGTGCGGATGGGGGCTCGCGGCGCGGCCGGCGGTGAGCGCGGTCACCAGGGACCGGGCGGCGGCCGGTATCCGGTCCTCGGACGCGTTCACCGCGTTGATCACCGTGTCGGCGCCGATGACCTCCCCGTCGGAGGTGGCGAGCTCGAAGCCGCCACCGGAGCGTACGGCGACCTTCTGGAGCCCGGACCGCACGTCCAGCCGGCCGGCGTCGACGAGTTCGAGCAGCCGCGCCGCGCTGCTCGGCGGCATGGGACAGCACAGGCTCATGACGGTGCGGTAGTGGGAACGCAGCATCGCCGCCCTGTCCCGCTCCGTCAGCAACGGCCAGACGTCGGGGCCGATGTCCGGGACCGCGCGCTGCAGGATCCGCAGGCCCGGGTCCGGCGAGTCCACCGCGGCGAGATGACGGCGCAGGCGTTCGACCGGCGGCTCCATGTCCACGTCAACGATCTCGGCGCGTATCGCGTCGAGGTCCGCGCCGGCGTCCACGAGTTCGGCCCGGACGACCGCCGTGAGGTCCTCCACGGACATCTCCCGCCGCTGCCGGGCGAGTGAGCGCATGTGGCACTTGGTGAGATGGCGCAGTTCGAGCTCGATCGGCCGCTGCCGGACGGCGGGGAGCACACCCCTCCTGGACAGGAGGGTGATCCGTCCCTGATGCCCCTGCGCGTCCAGGTGGAGGATGACGTCGACCGCGGTCAGGCCGCTGCCGATGACGGCCACGTCCTGCCGTTCCCCGATGTGGCGGAGACTGCCGGAGACAGGGTACGGGTCGGCGACGAATCCGGGTGCGCCGGTCAGCCCGTAGACGTCCCTGGGGCCGTCGCCGCCCACGCACAGAACCGCGTAGTCGAACGCGCCCGCGCTCGTGCCGCCCGTACTGAGCAGCACGTGGTCGGCGGTCCGCCGGGCCCCGGTGACCGCGGTTCCGACGAGATCGACCCGCCAGCCCTGCCTGCGCAGTTCCCCCAGTGCCGCGTACGCCGTCTGCTCCAGGTACTCGCCGTAGACGGTCCGCGGTACGAAACGTGCTCCCGAGTAGGCGTCGACGTACCCGGCGTCGTCGGCGACGCGCTCCCGTATCTCCAGCCAGCGCTCGAAGTGGTGAAGGTCGCCCACACGTGCCGACATGTCGTCGGGGGTCGCGTTGACCTTGATGACCTCGGTGTCGACCTGGTAGGCCCGGCCCCGCCACAGGTTGGGGGACGGTTCGAACACGGTGATGCTGCCCGGCCTTCCCCGCTCCCGGGCCAACGCGTCGATGAGGCAGACCGCGGACGCGCCGCCTCCGATCACACCGATTGAGATTCCAGACATGTGTCAGCCTCGCCTGTCGATTTATGGAGAAGGAATGGCGCTAGCCGATCCGGTTCAGGTCGATCCGATGAAATGCCCCCTGCAGGAAAACCAACGGCGCCCGCGGATGGTTCGTACCGAGCCCGACTATCTCCCCGACGAGCAGAAGATGGTCGCCGGCCACGATGTGATTCCAGTACCGGCATTCCAGCCATGCCGAGGAGTCCAGGAGCAGGGCCCCGGTCCGCTCGCCCGGCTTCGTGGGGAGACTGCTCAGGGCCTTTTTCCTTTCCTGTTCGGGGCGGGCGAATATCCGGGCCAGGTCCTCGCCTTCGGCGTCGAGGATGGAAACCGCCCAGACCCGGGCCTCCATCAGATCGGCCAGGAACGTCGATTCACGGCGGATACTCAGCGATATCAGCGGAGGGTCCAGCGAGACCGAGGTCAGCGAATTGATCGTCAGGGCGTTGTGTGTGCGGAGCGAAGCGGTGCCGGAGAACGTGGTCACCACGCACACGCCCGTGGCGAAATTACGCATCACCGTGCGCAGGTCGTCCTGCACGGCGACCGCCACCTGATTTGCCGTTGGCGCCTCACCCATCGTTGGTCCTCCCGGGGAGCATCGGACACGAAATATTCAACACATGCTCAGAAAATGACGGCCCCCGCGGGACGGACCCCCGACGGCCTCAAAGCGAAATCGAATCGGCTCGACACCGACGACATTACCCAGCGTCGGCGCGGACATTTGCCGGAGTGCGCACCGGAGATTGCCGGTGCACGACGATTTCAGGGCGACCGGGCCGGGGCGCATGCCGTTCGCGTTTTTCCGGAAAGCGCACGGGCGCGGATCAGCGCCGGGGAAAGCTTCGCCGGGCGCCGGGCCGCAGGGGGACGAAGGCGCCGGGGCCCCAGCGCAGCGCGGTCGCGTGACGGATCTCCACCGCGCGTTCCACGTCGAACTCGACGATCCGCAGCGCCCCGGGCAGCGCCGCGCTTCGCCGTGTGTCCCAGTCGACTCGGGCGCGGCCGGTCAGCTGCAGGGTGTGGCCCTGTTCCCAGTCCGGGAAGAGCAGGCCGCACGAGGGGTTGAGATGCAGGTTCCCCAACGTCATGTAGAAGGAGTTCCCGACGTAGTCGGGCCAGGAGAGCCTGCGCGGTCCCTCGACGGTCACGAAGCCCGGTTCCCCGCCTCGGTGCGAGGCGTCCGCGCCGTGCTCGGGGGAGTGGCTGGCGATGAAGAAGGTGTCCGCCTCCGCGATCCACCGTTGCTGTCGCGGTCCGAGATCCGCCCGGCTCGCCGCGGCGGGCCGTACGGAGCCCGGATCGTCCTCCAGCAGCACACGCTGCCGGAGGTACTTGGGGCAGTTGCCCAGCACCTGTTCGGTCCGCAGGTGGAGCCTGTCCTCGTGCCGCCGGGCCACACCGTTCACCCTGATGCGGCGCATCGTCTGCGGCTCGATCGCCAGCGTCCCCACGGCGCGCTCCGTCTCGAAGGCGTGCTCCAACGGGTCGCCCGCGACGGGCAGGGCGGCGACCACGAGGTTGTGGTGGCCGACCGGGTCGGCGAACCCCGGGTCTCCCGTGACGAGGGAGGCCCACACCGCGCCCCCGGGATCGGCGGCGCCGAGGACGAGCATGCGTTGCCGCCTCAGGAAGTCGGCGAACCCCGGCTGGATCACGTCGTCGAACATGGGAGACCCCCAGCCCGCGTGTCCCTCGCCCGCCCGCTTCTGCACGGCCTGTTCACCCTCGTGGTGGCGCGTCTTGACCACGTCGATCTCCTCGTGTCCGCAGGAAGCTCCGCCCGGCGCCGCCGACGCCGGCCCGCGCTGTCGCCGTCACCCGGTGCGGGGATACGCGCCGGCGGCGGAAAGGCCCGGGCGACGACTGGACGCTAGCGACGCGGCCGTCCGCCCACTTGGCGGGTCGCGCACGTTTCCTTGCGCCGATACGCACGTAAATCGCCCGTGACTGCGCACGGTAGTACGGTTCGGCGCCCGGCGGCATGACCGGATCCAGGTGGGCGGCGTCCGCGGCCCGCCGGCGATGTTTCCGAGGCACATGTGGCAGTCATCGAAAACTTCGATCGCCATAGAAAATCCGGCAAAGCGCATGTTCTCATGTCTTGCGGGCGAAGCGACCCCGGGGCGACATCAATCCGTTCAAGGACCAAGCCCCGTTTGAAGAGGTCGCGGTTGTGCCTTCGCGGAACGGCACGTCTACCACTAGGTCTTACCGACGAGGTGATTGATCGATGCTGCCTGTCCAAGTACCGAATGCACGTCATACCGTCGTCCACACGAAACCGTTCGCGCGTTCACAGGGTCACCTGGAGATCATTCGTGATCACCGGGCGGAGCTCGATGGGACCACGGCGGCCAGGCAGTTCGGTGAAGTGCGGTTCTCCTTGGTCGACGGAGGGCCCCGCGAACTCATCCGGCCCAGCAGGCTGATCGACCAGAGTGCCGAGGGATACCTGAGGGTATGCCGTCCGCTGGCCGGCGAGATATGGGTCTTCCAGGACGGGCGGCACTCGGTCGTCCGCGATCCGGAATTCGTCTGCTATGACAGTTTGCGGCCCTACAAAATCGTCATGCCGGAGCCGTTCCGTATGGCGACCCTGCTGTTTCCGCATCGTCTGATGGGACTCACGCCGAAGGACACCGAACTCCTCACGGCGAGGTCCTGCACCGGTTCAGAGGGACTCGGCGCACTGATGTCCAATCTTCTCATCGGGCTCGAGAAGCACAGCGGGAAAGTCGGCACGGCGATCGAGCTGCTGGGCGGAAGCGTGGCGGGCCTGGCCGCGGCCTTCTTCGCCGAGCGCATGCGGTCGCTGGCCGCCGATGCCGACGCGGGCAGGCAGGCCTTGATGCTGAGCATCCAGGCGTTCATCCGGGAAAGGCTCGCCGACCCGGACCTCACCCCGGCCGTCGTGGCCCAGCGGCACAACGTCTCGCTCCGGTATCTGCAGAAGATATTCCAGGAGCACAACATCAGCCCGGCGCGCTGGATCCGAGACGAGCGGCTGGCCCGCTGCCGGGCGGAGCTGGGCGATCCCGGGCTCGATCACCTGTCCATCGCGGCCGTGGGCGAGCGATCGGGATTCTACGGCGCCTCGCATTTCAGCCGCCTCTTCCGGGACCGGTACGGCATCACCCCCAGGGAGTTCCGGAAGCAGCGGAACACGAACCCCGCCGAGTCCACCGGCAGCCCCGCACCGATTTGACCGACCAGCGGAAAGGTGACGCAGTGACAAGCTTCGAATTCCCCGGACAGTACTACGAGCTGATGCGCAGGGATTTCCGGAACCTCGCGGCGGAGACGGATTTCCTCGCCTCTCTCCTGCCGGACGGCGGGCGGTCTCTCGATCTCGGCTGCGGGACCGGGACCAACCTCCGCGAACTCGGCGCGCGCGGCTACTCCGGCGTCGGCGTCGACCAGAGCGCCAGCTTCGTCGAGTACGCGCGGCGGATGGGCGGAGAGGGGGTCGAGTACGTACACGAGCGGGTCGAGGACTTCGACAGCGAGGACCGGTTCGACCTCGTCTACTGCCTGTTCATGACGCTCAACTACCTGCCGCGGGCTGAGCTGCGGCGCGTTCTGCGGAAGATGCGCGGCCTGCTGCTGCCCGGTGGGCACGTCGTCCTCGAGTTCGGCCACCTGCTGAACTTCGTGGAGAGCTACCAGCCGTACACGGTCGCCCACCACCGCGGTGACGGGGTGCTCGTCACCCGGCTCGCCCGCCAGTCGCTCAACCCCCGCGCGGCGAACTGGAGGAACGAGGAGACCCTGCTCGTACGGGAGGCCGACGGCCGGGTGAGCATGTACGACAACTTCTTCGACCAGGCGGTCCTCACCGGGCCCGAGGTGCGCGAGCTGCTGGCCGACGCCGGCCTCGGGATCTCGGCCGAGTACGGCGGCTTCCGCAAGGAGCAGGTTCCCCCGCACGGGCGCGGACCGGTCGTGATCGTGGCGACCGCGGAGGGGGCGGAGGCGCTGTGACGAACGCCGGCATCTCGCTTCTCGACGGCGGTCCGGTCGTCACCCCCGACGTCCCGCATCTCGGTGAGGCGCTCGTCCGGGCGGCGCGGGCGGGGAGCGCGGAGGGGATCTGCTTCATCCGGCCGGACGGCTCGGAGTCCCGGATGACCTACCGGGAACTGCTGGACGCCGCCTCGCGCATGCTCGCGGGGATCCGCGCGGCCGGTGTCGCGCCCGGGGAGACGGTCGTCCTCCAGGTGGCCGACGACCCGGAGTTGCTGGTCGCCTTCTGGGCCTGCGTCCTGGGCGGTTTCGTCCCGATGCCCGTCAACGCCGGCGCGACCGCCGACCAGCGGGAGGCCGCGCCCGGGCTGCTGGAGCGGGTCTGGAACGGCTACGGGAAGCCGTGGGTGATCACGGGTGCGGAGCAGCCGCTGTCCCGGGAGGTCCTCGCCGATCCGGCCTGGCGGACCGCGTGGCTGGGAGACACCCGCCGGTTGCTCGCACACTCTCCCGACCACCGCCGGCACCCGGCCGAACCCGGCGACCCGGCCATGTACCTCCTCACGTCCGGCAGCACCGGCGTGCCCAAAGCGGTGGTGCTCACGCACGGCAACGTGCTGAGCCGCACCGCGGCCACCGCCCGGGTGAACCGGCTGGGCGGCCGCAACCGCACCTTCAACTGGATGCCGCTCGACCACGTGGGCGGTCTCGTCATGTTCCACGTCCGCGACGTCTACCTCGGCTGCCACCAGGTCCATGCCCGGATCGAGTGGGTCCTCGAAGACCCGCTGCGCTGGATCGCCGCGATGGACCGCCACCGCGCGGACACCACATGGGCGCCCAACTTCGCCTTCGGGCTCATCAACGACCAGGCGGACCGGCTGAAGGAGCAGTCCTGGGACCTCAGCCGCCTGCGGTACATCATGAACGGCGGCGAGGCCATCCGGAACGGCGTGGTCCGCCGATTCCTGGAGCTGCTCGCGCCCTTCGGGCTTCCCGCGGACGCGATGTACCCGGGCTGGGGAATGTCGGAGACCTCCGCCGGGGTGGTGGACTGCCGGTTCTCCGCCGGCGACGGCGGCGACGAGCGGTACGTCCCCGTGGGACGGCCCCAGCCCGGCACGTCCGTACGGGTGGTGGACGAGCACAACGCGCTCGTGCCCCCCGGCGCCATCGGCAACCTGCAGGTCAGCGGCGCCCCGGTGACGGGCGGGTACTACCGCAACCCCGAGCAGAACCGCCAGTCGTTCACCGCCGACGGCTGGTTCAAGTCGGGCGACCTCGCCTACATCCAGGACGGGATCCTCACCGTCACCGGCCGCGCCGACGACGTCATCCAGCTCGGCGGCGTCACCTACCACGGCCATGAGATCGAGGCCCGGGTCGAGGAGCTCCCGTTCGTGGAGCCGTCGTACACCGTGGCCTGCCTGGTGACCGGAGAGGACGGGGAGACGGAGGAGCTGGCCGTGTTCTTCCACCCCCGCGACGGGATGCCGGCCTCCGAGGCGGAGCGCCTGATCCGCGGCCGGGTGGCCGACGCGTTCGGCGTCGACGTGACGTACGTCGTGCCGGTCAACAGGGAGGACGTCCCCAAGACCGGTATCGGCAAGCTCCGCAGGGCGCACCTGCGCGAGCGGTTCGAGGCGGCACGCGACACCGGCCGCGTCGTGGCGTTCACGCCACGCTCCTGACCCGGCCGAGTCCGTGACGCCGGTGCCGCCGGGGGAACCGTTCCCCCGGCGGCATCCGTCGTCCGCCGCGCGGACGCCCCGGGCTGACCTGTGCGGCCTGACCGGCGCGGGCGCGTGCCCGCGTTCAGGACCCGGCGGGGATCCCCCACACGTGCCAGGTGTCGATCTCGATCCAGGCGCTCACCCTCGGCCGTTCGCGGTTCGGGTACGGCTCACCGGTGTAGTGGACGGCGAGGCGGTCGATGTCCTTCAGGTCCGGGTCGTCCTGCAGCGCCACCACCCGCCCCTGCAGGCTGACGTGGCGGTACCAGCCGCCGGAGTCCAGCACCGTGAGCGACACCCGGGGATCCTTGCGCAGGTAGTCCAGCCGTTTGCGCCCGGCGTCCATGTTGACCAGCACCCGCCCGTCCTGCCACAGGTACCAGGTGGCCACGGAGACCGGTGCGCCGTCCTGGCGGACGGTGCTGATGACACAGGGATTCGGACGGACGAGGAGTTCGGCGATGTGCTCGGGCAGAGCGCCACGGGACATGAGCGGAGACCTTTCGAGACCGGAACCGCCGTATGGCCGGTTCAGACGCCGGTGTCGCGAGCCCGCGCGTAGTGCCGGGCGGCCTTGACCCGGTTGCCGCACAGGGACATGGAGCACCAGCGGCGGGTGCCGTTACGGGACGTGTCGAGGAAGTAGCGGATGCAGTCCGGCTGGGCGCACAACCGGATGCGCTCCGGAGCCGCGGCCAGCAGGTCCAGGTAGTCGCGGACGGCGGTCCACGCCGCCCCCCACGCCGGGTCGTCGAACTCCGCCGTCTCGCCGGGTCCCTCCGCGGTGAGGGTGAGCCGGATGCGCCCATGGGCGAGGACGTCGTCGACCTGCCGGTGGACGGCGGGACCCCCCGGGCCGGCGGCCACCGCGGCCAGCACGTCGCGCGCGTGGACGACCGCCTTCAGCGACTCCTCGTCCGCGGCGAAGCGGTCGGCCAGCCCGTGGCCGGCCAGCCACACGCGCAGCCCGGAGGGCGAGTCCAGCAGGTCGTGAAGCCGGCCGTGCTCCTTCCACCGGGTGTTCAGGAGGTCGAGGGCGAGGGGTTCCCGGACGAACGGACGCGGGTCGGGCTCGGTCATGGCGACATCCTCCAACTACCGCCTGCTCTAACCACTCAATCATAAGTGACCGGTTGCAGCGCCGTGTTTCTAACCCTTAAAGTCTGCCATGACGGTTATATGGAGCACTACCTGAGCGTTCGGGAGAGGGGCCATGTCACTGCCGGTCACATGGGCCCTCGCCACCGGGCATGGGGTGAGTCGGTCACGTCCGGCGTGTGCGGACGTACCAGATCGCGTGCGCGTTCGGGCGAACGGTGAGGCGCCGCCGTTCCTAGCGTGGAACCCGCTGCGAAGTGGCCAGGACTGTCACACCGTCCCGCTGTACAGGCCACGGCGGCCTGGAGTCATCAGCGGACGGCGGCAGTCCGTCGCTGCGATCGGACCAGAGACGAAGCCACGAACAGGAGGTTTTCACATGACCATGCCGGAGACTCTGCGGCCCGTGGCAGGGCGCGAGCAGGTTCCCGCTTCGCCGGAGGAGATCCTGGCGCGCGCGAGGGCGGCGGCTCCCCTGCTGCGCGAACGCTCCGAGGAGATCGAACGCACCAGGCACCTTCCCAAGGACGTCGTGGAGCTGCTCCGCGACACCGGCGTCTTCCGCATCGGCATGCCCAACGAGTGGGGCGGCCCGGAACTCACCTTCGCCCAGCAGACCGAGGTGATCGAGGCCCTCTCCTACGGCGACGCCGCGGCGGGCTGGTGCGCCATGATCGGTATGGACACCTGGATCTACGCGGGCTACCTGAACGAGTTCGTCGTCAAGGAGATGCGGGCCAACCCCGACGCGATCACGGCCGGCCTGATCTTCCCGGTCGGCCGCGCCGACCGGGTGCCCGGCGGCTATCGCGTCACCGGCCGCTGGCCGTTCGGCAGTGGCGTCACGCACGCCGACTGGGTCGTCGGCGGGTGCGTCGTCCACCAGGACGGCGAGCCCGAGCCGGGGCCCGGCGGCGCGCCGATGAACTGGCGCCTGATACTGGCCCGCGGCGAGGAGTTCGAGAAGGTCGACACCTGGCACACCACCGGGCTGGCCGGCAGCGGCAGCATGGACTACCAGGTCACCGACCTGTTCGTCCCCGAGGAGCGCTCCTTCGACTTCACCCAGCCGCAGCGGTCGGGACCGTTCACCGCTCCGGACGCCTTCTTGAGCAACGTGCCCGGTGTGCCGCTCGGAGTCGCCCGCGCGGCCCTGGACCACGTACGCGAGTTGGCGGCCGGCCGGGTCGAGAAGACGACCGGTACGCCGTGGTCGGACAGCTACCGCGTGCAGACCGCCATCGGCCAGGCGGAGATGGAGCTCGCCGCGGCACGCTACGCGGTCTACGGCACCCTGCACGATCTGTGGGACCGGCTGCAGTCCGGCGTCGAACCGACCCCGGACCAGCAGGTCTCCTCGGCGCTGGCCCGTGTCAACGCGTTCAGGACGGCTCGCTCGATCGTCTCCCGGCTGTCCGACCTCGTCGGAACCGCCTCGATCTACCGGACCTCTCCCCTGGACCGCTGGCTGCGGGACCTGCACACGATGTGCCAGCACATCCTCGCCCAGGAGCAGATCGTGCAGTCGGCGGGGGCCCACCTCCTCGGCGGGACGCCTCTGGCGCCCTTCCCGCTGGGGCTCAAGGGCTGACCCGCGACGGTGAAGCCGGCCAGGGGCGAGGGCCGGCATCCCCTCGCCCCTGGCTTACCGCCGGCATCGGACGCGGGCGGCAAGAGCCTCCGCTCCAGGCTCGGGATCGGCGCTTCCCATCCCCTCGGCGCGGCGGCAGCGACAATACGACCGGAGTGGATTAGGACAGTCATGACGACTTCACCAGAAGAAAAAGTCCAGACGTTAGCCGAAGCCCAGACGAAGGCACCGGCGGAGGGGAACTCGTGGGGGCTCCGCGAGTGGGGCCTGCTCGTCAGCGTCTGCGCCGCCTTCTTCCTCGACGCTCTCGACAACATCATGGTCGGCATCGCGGTGCCGCCGATCCAGGCGGACCTCGGGATGACCACCGAGTCCGTGCAGTGGGTCGTGAGCGCGTACGTTCTCGGCTTCGGCGGCTTCCTGCTGCTCGGCGGGCGCATGGCGGACCTTCTGGGCCGTCGCCGCATGTTCCTGGCGGGTGTCGCCGTCTTCGCCGTCGGATCGCTGGTCGGCGGCATCACCAACGAGGGCCTGGTCGTGATCGTCGCCCGGTTCGTCATGGGCGTCGGCGCCGCGTTCACCGCCCCGGCCAGCCTGTCCATCATCGTCACCAGCTTCGCCGAGGGCCCGCAGCGCAACCGCGCGCTGGGCATCTACACCGCGTGCGGCGCGGTCGGCTACTCGACCGGTGTCATCGTGGGCGGCTCGCTCACCGAGATCAACTGGCGCTGGACGTTCCTGCTCCCGGTCGCCGTGGCGCTCATCGCGTTCGCCGGCGCCCTGTCGCTCGTGCCGCGCGACGCCGCGTCGGGCCGGCGCGGGGGCTCGTTCGACATCGCCGGCGCCGTCACCGTGACGGCCGCGATGCTGCTGCTCGTCTACAGCATCGTCGAGGCGCCCACCGCGGGGTGGACGTCGCCGGGCACCCTGGGGATGTTCGCCGCCTCGGTGGTGCTCCTCCTGGCCTTCGTCGTCATCGAGCGCCGGACGGCCCAGCCCCTGCTGCGCCTGGGCCTGCTGCGCAACGGCGCGCTGGTGGGCGCGAGCCTGGTCGCGGCGGCGATCCTCGGCACCTATATGAGTTTCCAGTTCATCGGCGGCCTCTACCTGCAGTCGCTGCGCGGCTGGTCGCCGATGCAGATGGCGCTGGCCTTCCTCCCCATCGGCCTGCTCATCGCGACGATCGCGCCGCGGGCCGGCAAGCTGATCTCGCGGTTCGGGGTCCGGTGGATGATCTTCGCGGGATTCGTCGCCTACACCGCTTCGTACCTGCTCTTCCTGCGGATCGACGAGGCGTCCCCGTACGCCTGGGTGATCCTGCCGAGCATTCTGCTCATCGGCGTGGCCTTCCCCTTCTCCTTCCCCGCCGCGAACGTCCAGGCGACCACCGGTGTGGCCGACTCCGAGCAGGGGCTGGCGGCCGGTGTGCTGCAGACGGGATACCAGGTCGGCGCGGCGATCGTCCTCGCCATCGTGACCGCCACGATGGCTGCCGGCGGCGAGGCGGGCGAGGCGACCGCGACCCTGTCCAGCTACCACAACGGCCTCTATGTCGTCACCGGCATCTCCGTCGTGACCATGCTGCTCACGCTCGTCGCGGCGCTGCGCGCCTCCGCACGGCGCCGGGTGGCGGCTTCGGCCGCGGTCGCCGACTACTAGAGCCCCCACGCCGCGGCCGACCGGGATCTCCACCGTCCCCGGGACGGGCTACTCCCGGTCGGTCGTACGGCGGGACGCGGCCGGCGGCGCGGCGGCACGGGCAGGAAATCGCCGGCGTCCGGTTCACGAGCAGGCCCGGCGAAGAGGCGTTCTGTTTTCGGCCCTATAAAAGTGATCCCGAGGCGCGGCTGAATTGGCGGGAAAACCCGCGCCCGGGGCCTGTTTTCACGCATCGCCTCATGCGTGACAGAATGTCGATGGACATGGTAAATACATCGCTGGAAAATGAGCGTGCACCACCTTGACCATACGCTGATCTCGGGTTATAGGGGAGACTTTGTCGTTCTGCGTGAACCTGCAGCAGCTACGCACTTTCTGTGAGGTCGCGGCCGAGCTGAGCTTTACATTGGCAGCAAAGAAGATGCACTACGCCCAGTCCAGCGTTACCGCGCAAATCAGGACCCTCGAAGAAGCCGTCGGGGCGGTCCTGTTCGACCGGAGAGGCCGCCGGATCGCCCTGACGGAGGCGGGAACGCGCCTGCTGCCCTATGCGGAAATGATGCTCCGCATCGCGGAAGCCGCCCACAAGGAAGTGGGCGAGGCCGTGACCGCGGCATAGCGCCGTTTCCGTGCGGGGTCAGCGGTCACGACGGCGCTCGACGCGCTTGCGGCGGGCGACCTCGCGCCGGTGCTCGGCCAGCGCGCGCTCGCGCTCGCGCCGGCTCACGCGCGCCTGGTTCTTGTTGCTCTCCAGTTCGAGCCGCAGCGCCTCCTGCGCCGCCGTGCCGCGCCGCGTGACCCGGGCCGCAGTAACGGCGGCGTCTCCAGAACGGCCATCGCCTTTCCGGGCACCGCGTGGAGCGTGGGGCAAACTGAGGGCATGGAACCGATCTCTCTCGACGTACGGGCCGGGGAACTACTCGAACGCGCCGCCGCCGCTTCCAGCGGGCGCGCGGCCGACAGCGTGCACGGCGGCCACGAGCACGCGCTGCGCCAGACGCTGCTCGCCCTCACCGCCGGGACCGGCCTCGCCGAGCACGAGAGCCCGGGTGAGGCGACCCTGCTGGTGCTGCGCGGTCATGTACGGCTGAGCAGCGGCGACGCCTCCTGGGAGGGGCGGTCCGGGGATCTGCTCGCCATTCCCGACGCACGGCACGCGCTCGACGCCGTCGAGGACAGCGCGGTCCTGCTCACCGTCGTCAAACGCCCCTGACAGCGCCCGCCCGGCGGGTCTTTCCGATCACGGCGCGGACGGGAGGAACCGCTACACGGCCTGGAGGAAGCAGCCCAGGGCGAGCAGCGACAGGACCTTCACGACCTCAAGCGCCACGTAGTACAGGTGCGCCGTCGACCTGTGCCGCGCCGGGTCCTCTCCGGACAGGACGCGGTCGGACCTGCGGTTGAGCGGCGGGCGTACGGCGGCGATCTGGACCACCAGGGCGGCCGCGGCGAGGGCCGTGAGCGCCACCACGGCGGGGCCGGGCGAGCCCGTCGCGACCGCCGCGATCACGACGACCGCCAGCACGGCCTCGGCGGCGTTGAGGGCACGGAAGACGAGGCGGCCGATGCCGAGCCCGATCGCGATCGTCACTCCCGGCGCGCGGAACTTCAGCGGCGCCTCCAGGAATGAGATCGCCAGCACCATCCCGAGCCAGACGAAGGTGGCCGCGCCGCCCACGGCGGCCGAGGCGGAGTTCATCGTCGTTCTCCTCTCGCACGCGCGAATCGGCGGGGCACTCCGGGCGTGGTCCCGCACGGCTTGCGCCGCCGCCCTCGCCAAGGGTTCCACGCGTGCCCCCCGGTTTCCGAGTGAGGGTCACGCGCGGCGCTCGTCACCCGGACCGCGGGCACGGGCCCGGTCGCTTCGCGCTGCCGGAGGTCATCTCCAGCCGGTCCGCTGCCGCAGCCAGGCGAGCGCCACCCGGCCCTGTGCGAGCTGGAACGCGCGGAGCGTGGGCAGACCTGGCGGCGGGGGAAGGCTTCCCCGCTGCAGGAAGAAGCCGGTCACGGCGGCCAGGACCGCGGTGACCGCGTCGCCGTCCGCCTTCGCCGCGACCGGGTGGCGGTCGAAGACCGCGGCCGGCGGCGGCCCGCCCTGCATGGCCACGCTCGGGAGCATCCCGAGCAGGTCGAACCACCGCGTGCTCAGGCACGCCCAGGGCCAGTCGACGACGACCACTCCGCCGTCCGCCGTGAGCAGCAGGTTGTCTGCCCGCAGGTCGGCGTGGGCGAGCGTGTCGCCCTCCGCCGCTTCCTCCCACTCGGACTCCAGTTCCGCCAGCCGGTCCAGGTGCCGCCGGGACCACGCGGCATCGGATCCGTCCATGCCGAGGCCGTCCGGCCCGGCCGCCAGACGCCGCCATCCCCGGTAGTCCTCCCCGAGCCGCTCGGCGGCGGACGGGACGGCCACGGGCGCGGGGGTGAGCGACTCGGCCAGCCCGGCCATCACCCCGAGCACGACGTCGAGCTCCGCCGGGATCCAGGGCTGGGCAGGCTGCCGCCCCTCGACGTCCTCGAACAGCAGGACCACCCAGCCGTCCTCGTCGAAGGACGCGAGCAGCCGGGGCGCGGGCGCGGTCGCCGGCAGCGCGGCGGCCACCCGGGCCTCCGACCGGTGGATGCCGGGGCTGGCCGGGTTCGGCTCGGGCCCGACGGCCTTGACGAAGGCCCTGCCGCCACCCGCGAGCCGCAGGCGGGCCGCCACACCCGGGGAGAAGCCGCCGGGCTGGGTGAGGGCCTCGGTCACGCGGTCGCCCAGGTGCGTCTCGACGGCCAGCCGCAGGTGCGCGGGCACCGCGGCCCACGGCAGTCGTACGCCTCTGGCGGGCGGGGGCGGGCCGTCCTCATCGTGACGGCGACGCCGCTCCTCCCCCTGGCCGCCGGGCTCCCGGGAATCGTCGCGCATCTCCGCATGATGGGCGGGGGGCGGGTAGGGCGGCAAACGACTTTCGCACGCGAATAATTCGGTTGGGATCGCACCCGCCTCCCCGGCACAGTGGATCTCGACCGAGGAGGAGATCCACGATGCCGAAGCACATCGCCCCGAAGCTGCTGTCCTGGGCGAGCGAGATCGACGAGGGAACGATCGATCAGGCCGCCCGCGCGGCGCGTCTGCCGTTCGTGCCCGGTCACGTCGCGCTCATGCCGGACGCGCACGTGGGCATCGGCGCGACGGTCGGCTCCGTCATCCCCACCGAGGGTGCGATCATCCCGTCCGCCGTCGGCGTGGACATCGGCTGCGGCATGGTCGCGACCGAGACCACGCTCACGGCCGCCGACCTGCCCGACTCGCTCGACCCGCTGATGCGGCTGGTGGAGCGGCGCATCCCGGCGGGCGTGGGCAAGGGGCACGACGACCGCGCGGTGGACCGCGCGCTCGGCGAGCTGGGCCGGCCGCACACCGCGCTGACGCCCAAGCAGGAGAACACCGTGGCCTGCCAGTTCGGAACCCTCGGGTCGGGCAACCACTTCGTGGAGGTCTGCCTCGACGAGCGCGACCGGGTCTGGACCGTGCTGCACTCGGGCTCGCGCGGGATCGGCAACCAGCTCGCCACCGCCCACATCAACGGCGCGAAGCGGCTCATGCGCGGCCTGGCGATCGGGCTGGAGGACTACGACCTGGCCTACTTCACCCAGGGCACCCCGGAGTTCACGGCGTACATCGAGGACATGCTGTGGGCGCAGCGCTACGCGATGGGGTCGCGGGCGCGGATGGACAAGGTGCTGAGCGAGGCGCTGTTCCGCGTCGTCGGCACCGGCGCCCGGGTCCGGACGATCAACTGCCACCACAATTTCACCCAGATGGAGACCCATCAGGGCAAGGAGCTGTGGATCACCCGCAAGGGAGCGATCAAGGCGGACATCGGGGACGAGGGCGTCATCCCGGGCTCGATGGGCACCCGGTCCTACATCGTGCGCGGGCGGGGCAACCCGCTGTCGTACAACTCCTGCTCGCACGGCGCGGGACGCAGGATGTCCAGGAGCCGGGCCAAGCGCGAGCTGTCGCCCGCCTCGCTCAAAGAGGCGATGCGCGGCCGGACCTGGAACTCCGACCGGGCCGCCGCGCTGGTCGACGAGCACCCCGAGGCGTACAAGCCGATCGACCAGGTGATGGCGGACCAGAAGGACCTCGTGGAGGTCCGGCACACGCTGCGCCAGGTCTTCAACTACAAGGGATGAACGGAGGGACGCCGCCGCTCCGCGCCCACGGTCTCGCGGGGCGCTGAGCCGGCCGGACGGGCGCCGGACGGACGCAGGACGAAGCCGCTCGCCACCCGGGCCGGGATCCGGTACGGCGAGACGGTGAGGTCCTGCTCCGGCACGGTGTAGTCCAGCCGGGCCAGCCGCGGCGCGAGGGCCTCCAGCAGGCCCACCGCGACCGGCTCGCCCGGGCACCGGTGGCCGTCCGCCGGGTCGCCCCCGCCCTGCGGGATCAGGTCGTACGGGCCGATCTCCCGCCCGGCGAAGCGTCGCGGGTCGAACGCGCACGGGTTCGGCCAGAGCGCCGGGTCGTGGTTCTGGCCCCAGATGTCGAGCAGCACGAGCCAGTCGGCCAGGATCGGCTCGCCCTTCCAGGTGAGGTCCGTGACGGCCTTCCCCGCGACGAACGGCGCGAAGGGGTAGAAGCGCCGCACCTCGTGGGCGAACGCCTCGGCGTACGTGCCGTCGGCGTCCTCGGCCAGGCGGACGCGGTTGACCGGCCAGCAGTGCAGGGCGTGCGCGGCGAACGTGAGGAACCAGCTCACGGCCACGGTGGGGCGCACCAGGTTGAGCAGTTCGACCGCCGCGATCCGGGGCGCGAGTGTCTGTCCGTCGGGCTCCCGGTGGCGGGCGGCCACGGCGAGCGCCGAGGTGTCCGGCACCCGCAGGGCGCCGCGCCGCACGTCCTCGACCAGTCCCGCCAGCCACGCCTCGCGGCGCCTGCGGGCGGCGCGGGCCCGCCAGTGTCGGGGGCCGGGCGACCCGAAGCCGTCGACCAGCGCGACGAGGTCGGCGGCGAGGGGCCCGGTCTCCTCCTCGGTGAGCGGGATGCCCGCCCAACGGCACGCCCCCCGCGTGATGACGCGGGCGGCCTCGTCGAAGAGCACGACGTGTCCCCTGTCCGGCCACGTCGCCACCGCCGCGTCCCACGCCGCGGTGGTCTCGTCCACCAGGGCGGCGACGCTCCGCGGTGTCATGAGCGACATGAACATGCCCTTGCGCGCCCGGTGCGCGGCCTGGTCCAGCGTGTGCACGGCGCCGTGGCCGAACAGCGTGCTCTTGATCGGCTCGGGCAGCGCGGGTGCCCGCTGGACGTGGTTGTCGTCGTAGAAGAAGCGGACGGCGTCCGGCCCGCGCAGCACGACGGCGCGCTGGCCCATCAGCCGGGTGTGGACCATCTCTCCCTGGGTCTCCCGCCATCGGGCCGGCAGCCAGGCGTAGCCCTCGAGCAGCAGGAGCAGCGTGGTGTCGAGCAGCGGCATACGTCCTGACTGCCCGCGTCCGTCCGGGAGAAACGGGTCCGGTCCGTCCGTCCGGGGGCCGGACGGACCGGTGTGACGGTCAGCCCCGGATGCAGGTGCCGCCGTTCAGCGTGAAGCCGGTGGGATCGGGGTTGGCGCCCGTGAATGAGCCGTTGAAGCCGATCTGCAGGGACCCGCCGCCCGGGATGACCGAGTTCCACGACATGGCCGCGGCGGTGACGTCCTTTCCGGACTGGGACCAGGTGGCCGACCAGCCACTGGTGACCTTCTGTCCGGCGTCCGGGAGGACGAAGCGCAGCGTCCAGTTGTTCATCGGCGCCTGGCCCAGGTTGATGATCTTCACGGTGGCCGCGAAGCCGCCGCTCCACGACCACGCCGTGTACTCGATCTTGCAGCTGACCGGAGGCGGCGAGTAGGTGGGGTAGCCGCCCGACGCCGTGGCCGTCACCAGATCGGACGGCAGGCTGAGATTGCCCGCCGCGTCCTTGGCCACCATGAAGTAGACGTACGACTGGCCGGTGACGAGGTTGCCCTCGGTGAAGTGCGTGCCGATGGGCGTGCCCACCCGCGTCCAGCCGACGGCGGTGCGCCGGTAGACGTCGTAGCCGGTGACCCCGACGTTGTCGGTGGACGACGTCCAGCAGAACGACGTCCCCTTGAAGTCGGGCAGGCAGTTGGCCTGTATCCCGGTCGGCCTGGTCGGCGGCGTCGTGTCACCCGTGGGAGGGGTCGGCGTCACGTTCGCGCCGGAGACCGCCGGGGTGCTGAGCAGCTCGGAGGGCCGGCTGGTGTTCCCGGCGGCGTCCCTGGCGACCACGTAGAACGTGTAGGTCCGGCCGTGGACCAGACCGGGGACGACGGCCGTCGTGCGGGAGGTGGAGGCCACCTCGTAGAAGCCGTCGTTCCTGAGAAGGAACACCTTGTACTCGGTGGTGTCGTCGGAGGACGCCGTCCAGCACAGGCCGACCACACCCTGGAAGCTCCCGCTCGGTGGCGGGGGCGGCGGGCACGCCCGCAGGTCGCCCGGGGCCGTCGGCGGCGTCACGTCCGCCCCCGGCGAGGGCGACGGCGACGGCGAGACCGTGGTCAGCGCGCGGACGGCGTGCAGTTCGGCCGCGCCACCCGCGAGCACGGGCGGCGCGGCGATGTTGGCCGCCAGCAGTGCGGCGGCGACGGCGCCCGCCGCGGCCCACGCGGCCGGCCAGGACAGTCTGGGCACGGTTCCACCTCTCCGTGTGACGATCTCGCCGACGAACTCGCCCGGATCATCGGTCGGCCGTACGTGCCCGTCAAAGGACCGGCCCCGTCCCCGCCGGTCGTCCCGTAAGGATTGTGAAACTTTCAGCGGGGCGGGCCGTCGCTACCGTGGCGCAATGCGAATCTTGGTCACCGGCGCGGCCGGCTTCATCGGGAGCCGCGTCGCCGCTCTGCTGCGGGACGCCGGGCACGAGGTTGAGGGATACGACCTGCGCGGTGGCGCGGGCGTCACCGTGGGTGACGTGCGGGACGAGGACGCCGTCGGCCGCGCGCTCGCCGGCGTCGACGCCGTCGTACACCAGGCGGCCAAGGTCGGCCTCGGCGTCGACGTGTCCGACCTGCCGGCGTACGTGTCGGTCAACGCGCTCGGGACCGCGGTGCTGCTCGCCGCGATGGCGCGGCACGGGGTCGCCCGGCTGGTCCTGGCGTCGTCGATGGTGATCTACGGCGAGGGCGTCTACGACTGCGCGGAGCACGGGCCCGTGCGCCCCGGCCCCCGGGCCGGGGAGGACCTGGCCGCCGGCCGGTTCGAGCCGGTGTGCCCGCGCTGCGGGCGGGCGCTGACGCCGGGCACCGTCGACGAGGACGTCCCGCCCGATCCGCGCAACGCGTACGCCACGAGCAAGCTCGCCCAGGAGCACCTGGCGGCCGGCTGGGCCCGCGAGACCGGCGGCGCGGCGATCGCCCTGCGGTACCACAACGTGTACGGGCCGGGAATGCCGCGCGACACTCCCTACTCGGGCGTGGCCGCGATCTTCCGATCCGCGCTGGAGGCCGGGCGGGCGCCGCTCGTGTTCGAGGACGGCGGCCAGCGCAGGGACTTCGTCCACGTCGGGGACGTGGCGGCGGCCAACCTCGCCGCGCTGGACGCGCTGGAGTCCGCCCCGCCCGGCGGGCTCCGCGCGTACAACGTGGCCAGCGGCGAGCCCCGCACGATCGGCGACCTGGCGGAGGCGCTCAGCGCGGCGCGGGGCGGGCCCGCCCCGCAGGTCACCGGCCGCTACCGGCTCGGCGACGTGCGGCACATCGTCGCCTCCCCGGACCGCGCCACCGCCGACCTGGGCTTCCGGGCGCGGATCCGCTTCGCCGACGGCATGCGCGAGTTCGCCCACGCCCCTCTGGGAACGGCGGGTTGAGTCACCAGGGCGACCGGACGAACCCCTGCAGCAGCAGGCCCGCCGCCGCCTGCGCGGCGAGCAGGCGGCGGTCTCCTGTGCGCCCTCCCAGGGCGGCGACCCACAGGGCGTACGGCAGCCAGATGCGCTCCACCTCGCCCCTGGTCACACCGCTGACGTCGAGGGCGAGCACCGCGGCCAGCGCCGCCAGCGGCAGGATCCGCTCCGCGCCCCGCCCCGGCGCCACGAGCCCGACGGCGGTGGCGGGACCGGTGACCAGGGCGAGCACGGCCAGGTTGGCGACCAGGAAGTACAGGTACGGCCGGGCCGCGCCGGGGTCGGCCGCCCATTCGGCGTGGGTGGCCAGCACCCCCGCGGGCCACCAGAAACCACCGGCGGCGAACAGGGCGCTCACCGCGGCCATCCCGGCCAGGCAGGCGGCCACGGTCATCCGCGGCACCCCCACCGCGACCGCCGCGACGAGGGGGACGAGCAGGTACGGCACCAGGCCGTAGCTGAGGTAGGGCAGCGCGCCCAGGGCCAGCCCCGCGCCGAGGCCGAGCGCCACCCGGCCCGCCCGGCTCCGCGCGCCGAGCACCAGCAGCGCCGTCCCCCACGCGCCCACGCCCGCGAAGAACGCGTCCATGGTCGTCGCGATCCACACCGCCGCCGGGGACAGGGCGAGGTACGGCAGCGCGCGCCGGGCCGCCTCCTCCCCCGCGACGCGCCACACGGCCAGCCCGATCGCGGCCGTGGCCGAGCACCCCGCCACGACCACGAGGACGGCCGCCCAGAACGGTCCCGGCAGCCCGGCGGCCGCCGTCGCCCACAGCACCAGCACCGGCAGCGGCGGATGGCCGCGCACGTGCGTGGGGTAGGCCGGCAGGTCGCGGGTGAAGCGGGCCAGCCAGCCCAGGGGATCGCCGCCCACGGCCCCGAGCCCGGCCAGGTACTCCTGCGGGTGGGTGAACGGCCACGCCAGCCCCTCCCCCGACACGGCCAGCAGGACCGTCCAGGCGAGCGACGCGGCGAAGGCCGCCGCCAGCGCCGCGCGCATCGGCAGATGCGCGGTCAGCCGGGGCAGCACCGGGACCGCGACCACGGCGAAGGCCGCCGCCGGGAGCAGGGCGGCGGTGGGCAGGCGCGCCAGCGCGTGCAGCGGCGGGAGGTGGTCGATGCGCAGCACGCCGCGGGCGTGCAGCAGGCCGCCCACCGCGAACGCGCCCGCCACCAGCGCCGCCCAGGCCGTCAGTGCCCGCCGTCGTGTCGTCACGGCCCACAGGCTAGGTTCGCCGGCGGCCGCCCACCCCCCGCCGTAGTCACTTCGTAAGAACTGCGCGGCACCGGCGGCCCTAGCTTCTGCGGCATGCAGATCGATGTGGTGCTTCCCTGCCTCGACGAGGCGGCGGCGCTGCCCTGGGTGCTCGGCAGGATGCCGGACGGCTGCCGCGCCATCGTGGTGGACAACGGGTCCACCGACGGGTCGGCCGAGGTCGCCGCCCGGCACGGCGCGCTCGTGGTGACAGAGCCGCGGCCGGGCTTCGGCGCCGCCTGCCACGCGGGCCTCACCGCGGCGACCGCCCCCGTCGTGTGCTTCATGGACGCCGACGCCTCCCTCGACCCCCGGCAGGTGCCGTACGTCGCGGAGGGGGTGGTGAGCGGCGCCGCCGACCTCGTGCTGGGCCGCCGCAGGCCCGTCACGGGGTCGGCGTGGCCCGCGCACGCCCGGCTGGGCAACCGGGTGCTCGCCTGGCGGCTGCGCCGCCGCACCGGCGCCCCGCTGCACGACCTCGGCCCGATGCGGGCGGCCCGCCGTACGGCGCTGCTCGCCCTGGACCTGCGGGACCGGCGGTTCGGCTACCCGCTGGAGATGGTGCTGCGGGCGAGCGAGGCGGGCTGGCGCGTCGGCGAGGTCGAGGTCGACTACCTGCCGCGGGTGGGCCGGTCCAAGGTGACGGGGACCGTCCGCGGCACCGTCAGGACCGTCCGGGACATGTGGCGGGCGGCGTGACGCCGGGCATCGGCCGGACCGCGGCGCAGATCGTCGTCATCGCCAAGTCGCCCGTGCCGGGGGCGGTCAAGACGCGGCTCACGCCGCCGTACACCGCGCGGGAGGCCGCCGCGCTCGCGGAGGCGGCGCTGCGCGACACCCTGGCGGCCGTCGCCGCCGCCCCCGCCGCGCGCCGGGTGCTGGCCCTGCTCGGCGAGGCGGGCCCCTGGCTGCCCGCGGGGTACGACGTGGTCGCGCAGCGGGGGGACGACCTGGCCGCACGGCTGGCCGCCGCCTTCGCCGACGCCTGGGCGGCGACGCCCGTCCCGGCTGTGCTGATCGGCATGGACACCCCGCAGGTCACCCCCGCTCTGCTGGCCGAGGCGGGGCGGCTGCTGGGCGAGCACGAGGTCGTGGTCGGCCCGGCCACCGACGGCGGGTTCTGGCTGCTCGGGCAGCGCAGGCCCGACCCCGCCCTGCTGGCCGGGCTGCCGATGTCCCGGCCCGACACCGGGCCGCTGCTGATGGAGCGGATCCGCGCCGCGGGCGTGCGGGCCGCCCTGCTGCCCGAGCTGACCGACGTGGACACCGCCGCCGACGCGCGCGCGGTGGCCGCGCTGGCCCCCTCCTCGCGGTTCGCGGTGACGCTGGCGGCCCTCGGCACGGACGTCCCCGCGTGATCGGGCCCCTGTACGCGGAGTCGCTGGACGGCGCGCGGGTCGAGGTCGAGTCGGCGGACGGCGGGACGTGGCCGCTGGAGTCGTGGCGGTGGATCGACGGCGCGGAGGGGGACGAGGCCATGCTCGCCCGCTGCGCCGACCCCACGCTCGACGTGGGCTCGGGACCGGGGCGGCTGACCGTGGCGCTGACGAGGCGCGGGGTGCGGGCGCTCGGCATCGACGTGACCCCCCGGGCCGTCCGGCTCACCCGCCTCGCCGGCGGGCGGGCCCTGTGCCGTGATGTCTTCGGTCACGTGCCCGGCGCCGGCCGCTGGGGCACCGTGCTGCTGGCCGACGGCAACATCGGCATCGGCGGCGACCCCGACGCCCTGCTGCGGCGGGTCCGCGAGTTGCTGCGGCCCGGTGGCGAGGTCGTCACCGAGCTCGATCCGCCCGGCACCGCGACCCGCTCGGAGCGGGTCCGGCTTCGCCGGGAGGGCAGGGCCACCGCGTGGTTCGCCTGGGCGCGGGTCAGCGTGTCGGACATCGGAGCGCTCGCCGGGCGCACCGGCTTCCGCCCGGCGGAGGTGTGGAGCGAGGCCGGCCGCTGGTTCTCCGTCCTGATCCCGCACCGGTGAGGCGGGCCGGAGCTTTGCCGGCCGATGAGGGGAAACGGGGCGGCGGTCCCGGTCCGTGCTGCGGCGACGCCGATAGCCTGCGCGGAAAGCAGGCGGAAGCGGACGACACCAATGCCCGGGATCGCGCGGATTGTCACACGGATGGTCGCATGGCCGTCGCGGGCACGGCGTCGAGACCTCGCCGGCCGGGGCCCCGCCGCCGGAAAACGGGCCGGGGGGACTCGGGCCGAAGGGACCTGTCCTGACGAGAAGCGAGCCGGCGAGAAGTGGACCGGCGCGGACCTCGCCCGCGTCTCGGCCCTCACCGTCGCGGCGGCGGCGCTCTACGCGTTCTATTCGTGCCTGAGGCTGGCGCGTTTCCGGGCGGGCGCCTACGACCTGGTGATATTCGACCAGGCGGTCCGCTCGTACGCGCGCCTCCAGCCGCCCGTCTCGATGCTGAAGGGGGTGCACAACGGGTTCGGGCCGGGGTTCTGCGTGCTCGGCGACCACTGGTCTCCGGCGCTCGCGCTGCTGGCGCCGCTGTACCGGATCCACGACAGGCCAACGACCCTGCTCGTCGCGCAGGCCGTCCTCCTCGCGCTGTCGATCCCGTTCGTGTGGGTGTACGCCTTCCGCGCGGCCTCGGCGATCACGGCCGGACGGCGCGTGGCATACCCCGTCGCGGTCGCCTACGCCCTGTCGTGGCCGATCGCCGAGGCCGTGGCCTTCGACTTCCACGAGGTGGCGTTCGTGCCGCTACTCACGGCGGCCATGCTGGAGCGGTACCAGGCCGGGCGCAGGCGGGCCGCGGTCCTGGCGGGGCTCGCCCTCCTCCTGGTCAAGGAGGACATGGGCCTGCTGCTGGCCGGGTTCGGACTGTTCCTCCTCACCCGCCGCCGCGACCGGATCGCGGGGGCGCTGCTCGTCGCGGGCGGCGCCGCCGCGACCCTGGTGGCGACGAGCGTCCTCATCCCGCACTTCGGGGGCAGGGCCGACTATTACTGGGCGTACTGGACACTGGGCCCGGACCTCCCCCGGGCCGTGGTGCACGCCGTCACACGCCCGGGCGACGTCGCCGCGCTGCTCGCCGACCCGCCGCTGAAGCTGCGGACACTCGTGCTGACGCTGGCTCCCGTGCTGTTCACCGCCGTGCTGTCCCCGTTGGGCCTCACCCTGCTGCCGCCGCTGCTGGAACGCATGCTCGCCAGCACCTACCCGAACTGGTGGACGCCGCGGTACCACTACACGGCCTTCGTCGTCGCGGTGGTCTTCGCCGCCGGGGTCGACGGCGCGCTGCGGGCGGCCTCGCGTTCTCCCGGAAGGCCCGGAGTGCTCCTGCGGGGATGGGCGCTGCTGGCGCTCGCCGTCGCGTTCGCGCTCGTGCCGTTCTTCTCGTTCGGCGCGCTGTTCACGCCCGGCTTCTCCACGGAGACCGCCCGGACCCGCGCGGCCGAGCGGGCCGTCGCGGCCGTGCCGGACGGCGCGCTGGTCGAGGCGGCCGACTCCCTCGCTCCCGCCCTGTCGCCGCGTACGCGGACCCTGCTGTGGGACCGCACGCCGCGCGGGGCGCCCTGGGTAGCCGCCGACGTGGGGGCCAGGGCCTTCCCCTTCGGCTCGGTCCACGCGCAGGTCGCCCGGGTCGAGGCCCTGCGCGCGCGGGGCTACCGGGTGGTGTTCCGGGAGGCCGGATACGTGGTGCTCAGCCGGCGGTGACGACGCCGGGCGTCGCGGCGAGCAGCAGGACGTCGATGCCTGCGGCGCCGATCGCGGCGACGAAGGGCGCCCGGGGCACGCGCCGCCCGAGCAGCAGGCCGGCCGCGGCGCACGCGGCCACCGCCGCGAGCGCGAGCCATCGGGCCGGGCCGGCCGGTCCCGGAGGCCCGGCCACCAGGAGCACGGACGCGGCCAGCAGCGGCAGCGGCAGGACGGCCCGCACCCGGGCGGCGCCGAGGCGCTGCGGCCAGCCGCGCACTCCCGTGGCGACGTCCGCCTCGATGTCGGGCAGCACGTTGGCGAGGTGCGCCGCGCAGCCGAGCAGCGCCGCGGCGAGCACGGCCCACCACGCCGGCGGCAGGCCGCCCGGCATCCCGGCCGCGACGAACACCGGCACCGCGCCGAACCCCGCGGCGTAAGTCGCCCACGAGGCCGCCGTGCCCTTGAGCCACAGGTTGTACGCCCAGGCCGCGGCCACGGCGAACAGGTGCGCGGCCCCGGCGACCGCGCCGCAGGCCAGCGAGATCGGCACGCAGGCCGCCAGCGCGGCGAACGCCGCGGCGCGCACCGTGCGCGCGGTCACCAGTCCCGCGACGATCGGCTTGGCCGCCCGCGCCGCCGCGGCGTCCCTGGCGGCGTCGACGGCGTCGTTGCACCAGCCCACGGACAGCTGACCGGTCAGCACGGCGAGAGCCGCCAGCGCGGTCCCCGCCGGGCCCCACCCGGCGAGCGCCACGAGCGCCGCGACCAGGGCCGTCACCGCCGCGGCCGGACCCGGATGGCATGCCAGGGCCAGCCCGGCCACCGTCCGCGACGGCCCGGCCGGCGGCTCGCCCGCGACGTCCGCCGGGGCGGTGCCCCCGGGACGCGCGCAGCGAACCGGCGCGGCGGCACCCGGGCCGGTTTCGGCCGCCGTTTCGTCGGGCAGGGCCCCTGAACCGGTCACGACCCCGAGCGTAACCGGACCTTACGGATGGGGATCACCATCGCGATCCGAAGGTATGCGGCGGCCCGCAACGGGCAAGAGGGACTTATTACGATTTTCGCCAGCCCGAGGATGTGAGATGACGCGGATCGCGGCCGTCCACGGTGTCGTCCCCCCTCATCGCCACTCGCAGGCGGACATCGCGGACGCCCTGGCGAGGGTATGTCTTCCTCCGGGCGCCGACCGCCGGCTTCTCGACAGGCTGCACGCCGGCGCCCGGGTCGAGCACCGCAACCTGGTGCTGCCCCTCGACCAGTACGGCAAGCTCGACGGCTTCGGCGCGGCCAACGACCTGTTCATCGAGGCCGCGCTCGACCTGGGCGCGCAGGCCGTGACGGCGGCGCTGGACGCGGCCGGCCTCACACCGGCGGACGTCGACATGATCATGTGCACGTCGGTCACCGGCGTCGCCGCGCCGTCGCTGGACGCCCGGCTGGTCAACCGGATCGGGCTGCGCCCGGACGTGAAGCGGGTGCCGGTGTTCGGCCTCGGATGCGTGGCGGGCGCGGCGGGGATCGGCCGGCTGCACGACTACCTGCGCGGCTGGCCCGGTCACGTGGCGGTGCTGCTCTCGGTCGAGTTGTGCTCCCTCACCCTGCAGCGCGACGACACCTCCACGGCCAACCTCGTGGCGGGCGCCCTGTTCGGGGACGGCGCCGCCGCCGTGGTCGCGTACGGCGACGACCGCGAGCCGCCCGGGGCGGGCCGCGCGGCGGGGCCCGCGGTCGTCGCCACGCGCAGCCGCCTGTATCCCGGTTCCGAACGCGTGATGGGCTGGGACGTCCGCGACAGCGGTTTCCGGGTGGTGCTCGACGCCGCGGTGCCCGACGTCGTCCGCGCGTACCTGGGCGACGATGTGCACGCGTTCCTCGCCGACCACGACCTGACGGCCGGCGACGTCACCGCCTGGGTCTGCCACCCCGGCGGCCCCAAGGTGCTGGAGGCCGTCGCGGAGACGCTCGCGCTGCCGGACGGCGCGCTCGACCTCACCTGGCGTTCGCTGGCCGCCAACGGCAACCTGTCGTCCGCCTCGGTGCTGCACGTGTTGCGCGACACCCTCGCCCTGCGGCCCCCGCCGCCGGGCACACCGGGCCTGCTGCTGGCGATGGGCCCGGGATTCTGCTCCGAACTGGTCCTGCTGCGCTGGTAGGGAGACCCGTGTCGCTCTCGTACGCGCTGCTCGTCGCGCTCGTCGCGGTGGAGCGGCTCGCCGAACTCGTCGTCGCGCGCCGCAACGCCCGCTGGAGCCTCGCCCGGGGCGGGGTGGTGTACGGCAGGGGCCACTATCCCTGGATGGTCGCCCTGCACACCGGACTGCTGGCCGGATGCCTGCTGGAGGTGTGGCTGGCGGACCGGCCGTTCGTCCCGGGCCTGGGCTGGCCGATGTTCGGGCTGGTCCTGGCCGCGCAGGCGCTGCGCTGGTGGTGCGTCACCGCACTCGGCCCGCACTGGAACACGCAGGTCGTCGTCGTGCCCGGCATGCCGCTCGTGCGGCGCGGGCCGTACCGGTTCGGCTGGCTGCGCCACCCCAACTACGTCGCGGTGGCGGTGGAGGGCGCGGCGCTGCCGCTCGTGCACTCCGCCTGGCTGACCGCGCTGGTCTTCACCGTGCTCAACGTGCCGCTCATGGCCGTGCGCCTGCGCTGCGAGAACGCCGCGCTCGCCACCGCCGCCCCCGGACCCGCCGCGCGTGGCGCGGGGACTGGGACCGCGGCGTGATCGACGTGCTGGTCGCCGGCGGCGGGCCCGCCGGGCTGGCCACCGCCGTCCACGCGGCCCTCGCCGGCATGGAGGCGGTCGTGGTCGAGCCACGGCCCGTCCCGGTCGACAAGGCGTGCGGGGAGGGGCTGATGCCCAGCGGCGCGGCCGCGCTGGCGGACCTCGGGGTGGCGGTGCCTGACGGCAGGCCGTTCCTCGGCATCCGCTACGTGGACGGGCGGCACCGCGTGCAGGCGGAGTTCCGGGACGGCCCGGGACTGGGCGTGCGCCGGACGGCGCTGCACGCCGCGCTCGCCCTCCGCGCGCGGGAGCTCGGCGTCCGCGTCGTGCCCGGCCGGGTGGACGCGGTGCGCGCCGCCGGCGAGGCCGTTCTCGCGTATGTGCCGGGCGAAGCCCCGCTCGGCGCGCGGTGGCTGGTCGCCGCCGACGGGCTGCACTCGCCGATCAGGGCCCGGCTGGGGCTCGGCCTGCCTTCCCGCGGTCCGCGCAGGTACGGGCTGCGCCGCCACTACCGGGTCGCGCCGTGGACGGACTTCGTGGAGGTGCACTGGGCACCCGGCGGCGAGGCGTACGTCACGCCGGTGGGCGACGACCTGGTCGGCGTGGCGGTGCTGAGCGGCGAGCGGCGGACCTACGACGAGCACCTGGCCGAGTTTCCCGGTCTGCTCGCCCGGCTGGACGGCCCGCCGGTCACCCCCGTGCGCGGGGCAGGACCCCTGCGCCAGCGGGTGCGGCGGCGGGTGGCCGGGCGGGTGCTGCTCGTCGGCGACGCGGCGGGCTACGTGGACGCGCTCACCGGCGAGGGGATCTCACTCGCGCTGCTGTCGGCCCGCGCGCTGGTCGGCTGTCTGCGGGCGGGTCGCCCCGAGGAGTACGAGACCGCCTGGCGGCGCCTGTCGTGGCGCTCCCGGCTGCTCACGGCCACGCTCGTGCGGGCCCGGCGGCATCCCGTCGCGGCCCGGATGATCGTGCCGGCCGCGCGGCGCCTGCCCACGGTCTTCGAGGCCGCGGTGCGGACACTCGCCTGACCCCCGCGCCTTCTGCCCCGGAACGGGCAGGGCCCCCGGAATTGTTACAGCCGGATTCACAGTTGATGAACGCCCGTTTTTAGGACGCCACCGGCAACCCCTATATGCAGTGGTAATAGAACCTGCTTCGACACGAATGAAGTGGCCATATTTCGTGACCGGTATGCAAAGATCTAACGTGTGCACCTAATGGCGAGGCCGATGTTACGGCAAGGATGACTGGAGGGTCGTTACTTGCCTCACTTCGCCCTCATCGCCCTGCTCGTCCTGCTCGGTACGCTCCTGATCGCCGCGCTGGTGATCCTCGCGGTCCACCTGCGCCGGCTGCGCGCCATGCAGGCGGAGGCCGTACGGCAGGCCGCGGCGGAAGCGCGCGAGCAGTTCGGCCGCGACGTGCACGACCTCGTGAGCAGCCGCCTGTGGCTGGCCACCCTGCGCAGCGAACTCGCCTACCGGCTCGCCGACGACGACAGTCCCCTGCGACCGGCGCTCGCCGACGTGGTGCAGGCGATCCGTCAGGCGTCCGCCGACATCCGCAACGTGACCCGCTCCTTCCGGGACGTCTCCCTCGCCTCGGAACTGGCCAACGCACGGGCCGTGCTGCGCGCGTACGGAACCGACTGCAAGATCGAGGTCGCCGAGGCGGAGCTGGGCGACGAGGTGAGCGCGGTGCTCGCGATCACGGTGCGGGAGGCGGTGACCAACGTCCTGCGCCACAGCAGGGCGACCCTGTGCACGATCGAGATCGTCGTGCGGGGCGGCCTGGTGACGCTCACCGTCGCCAACGACGGCGTCGATCCCTCCGTCCCGCCGGGCGACGGCAACGGCCTGGACAACCTGCGCAACCGGGCGGCGGCGCTCGACGGCATGGTGGGAACGATCCTCGACCCGGACGGCTGGTTCCGAATCATCGTCGAGATCCCCCGCAAGGGCGGAGACCGCCGCTGACGCCGGCCGGGCTCACCCGGCTCCAGCGGCGCGGCACGCAGCCTCCGGGACGGCCTTTCCCGGGTCTCTGAGCACCCGGCACCCGGCCGCCCGTCCCCGGGTCTGCGAGCACCCGGCCGGTGTGCGGGCGCCACACACTTGACCAGCGATCTGACCAGATGGTCCGCGAGACATCCCGGACACGGCCGTGAATGGCATCACTGCCCACCCATGACTGCGTCACGGTTCGTTATGTGCAGATTTCACATAGCGCAGTTGACGGGCGTAACTTGGCCCTTCTCCTTATTTCCGGAATTCTTTGACGTGACCGGCCTAAGGGGACTTCTGGTGATTAGTAAGTACGAGATTTACTGCCTCGCAGATCCCTTGTTCTACGACACGCTCGACAGCAAGCGCGCCGAGCACCCCGACTTCGCCATCGCCGCCCGGCCCACGCCCGACGACTGGCGGCACGCCGAGAGCGAGACGTGGCTGCACTACGCGCCGGCCGGTGCGGCTCTGCCCACGCAGGGATGGAAGATCCACATCTCCTCCTCCCTCCCGGAGGCGGAGCGGGTGATCGCGGCGGCGTGGGACTACTGCGTGCCCCGCGGGCTGGCCTTCAAGTTCCTGCGCGGCCGGCGCGTGATGACGATGCAGAACTCCAAGTACGCGTTCCGGGGGTCGAGCGGCAAGCTGGTCACCATCTATCCGGTCGACGAAGCGCAGCTGGAGCTGACGCTCAAGGAGCTCGCCGAGATCCTCGACGGCGTCGAGGGCCCGTACATTCTCAGCGATCTGCGTTACGGCGACGGCCCCCTGTTCGTCCGGTACGGCGGCTTCGCCGAGCGCCACTGCCTGGACGACAACGGCGAGCGGGTGCTCGCGATCGAGGACGCCGACGGCAACCTCGTCCCCGACGTGCGCGGCCCCGCCTTCGCCCTGCCCTCCTGGGTGACCCTGCCGGCGTTCCTCGAACCGCACCTGGCCGCGCGCAACGCGGTGACGCTCGAAGGCGTGCCGTACGACGTGGAGAGCGTCCTGCACTTCTCCAACGGCGGCGGCGTGTACCTCGGGCGCGACAGGCGCACCGGCGAGAAGGTGGTGCTGAAGGAGGCCCGCCCGCACGCCGGGCTCGACGTCGAGGGACGCGACGCCGTCACCCGCCTGCGGCACGAGGCCTCCATCATGGAACGCCTGGCCGGCCTCGACGCCGTGCCGGCGCTGCGCGACTACTTCACGGTCGGCGAGCACCACTTCCTGGTGCAGGAGTACGTCGACGGCACCTCGCTCAGCCAGCTCATCGCCCAGAAGCATCCCCTCACCCGGGCCGACCGCACTCCGCAGGCGGACGCGGACTACACCGAGTGGGCCGTCGGGATGCTCGCCAAGGTGCGGGCGGCGGTCTCGGCGCTGCACGAGCGCGGCGTGGTGTTCGGCGACCTGCACCCCTTCAACGTCCTGGTCGAGGGCGAGCGCGTGGTGCTGATCGACTTCGAGGTCTCCTCGCCGGTCGAGGAGCGCAGGCGGCCCACGCTCGCCAACCCCGGCTTCGTGCCGCCACGCGGGCTGGCCGGCGTCGAGGCCGACGAGTACGCGCTGGCCTGCCTGCACCTGGGCGTGTTCGCCCCGATGACCACCATGCTGCTGCAGCTCCACCGGCCCAAGGCCGCCCAGCTCGGCCGGCTGATCACCGAGACGTTCCCGGTGCCCCCCGCGCTGATCGAGGGAGCCGTACGGACCATCCTCGGGCAGGATCCGCCCGCCCCCCAGCCGAGCCGGCTCCCTCAGCCGGACCGTATGAGAGAGGGCTGGCCCGCCGTCCGGGACGCGCTGGCGAAGGCGATCCTCACCTCGGCGACACCGGACCGCGAGGACCGGCTGTTCCCCGGCGACATCCTCCAGTTCGAGCCGGGCGGCGGTGTGAGCCTCGCCAACGGCGCGGCCGGCGTGCTGTACGCGCTGGCGGTGACCGGGGCCGGGCGCTTCCCCGAGCACGAGGAGTGGCTCGTCCGGCAGGCCGCCAAGCCCGGCGTCGGCATCGGGTTCTACAACGGGCTGCACGGCGTGGCGTACGCGCTGGAGGCGCTCGGCCGCCGCGAGGACGCGCTCGGCGTGGCGGAGCGGTGCGCGCGGGGGCCGGGGGAAGGTCTCGACCTGAGCCTCTACCGCGGCCTGTCCGGCGTCGCTCTCGCCCTGATGCACCTGCACGACGCGACCGGCGAGCCGGAGTTCCGCGAGCGGGCCGCCCGAGTGGTGGCCGAGGTGGCCGACCGGCTCGGGGGCCCGGACGACGTGCCCGAGATCAGCGGCGGCAGGTACCCCCACGCGGGCCTGATGTACGGCTCGTCGGGACCCGCCCTGATGTTCCTGCACGCCTACGAGCGCACCGGCGACCCCGGGCTGCTCGACCTCGCGGCCACCGCGCTGCGGCAGGACCTGCGCCGGTGCGTCGGCCGCGAGGACGGCCAACTCCAGGTGCAGCAGGGCTGGCGGACCAACCCCTACCTCGACGAGGGGTCGGCCGGCATCGGCCTGGTGCTGGACCGCTATCTCGCCCACCGGGACGACGAGACCTTCGCCGGGTCGCTGGACGCCATCAGGCCGGTGACGACCCTGAACTACTACGTCCAGTCGGGGCTGTTCGCGGGCCGGGCCGGCATGATCGCCTGCCTGTCGTCCGGCTCCCGCCCCGACCCCGAGGCCGCCGCGGCGCAGATCTCCCGGCTGGCCTGGCACGAGCTTCCCTACCAGGGCGGGCTGGCCTTCCCCGGAGCCCAGTTGCTCCGCCTGTCCATGGACCTCGCCACAGGGAGCGCCGGCGTGCTGCTCGCGCTCGGCACCGCGCTGCACGACAAGCCGGTCCGTCTCCCGTTCCTCGAGCCCCCCGGACGGTCTCAGGCGCAGGGGCCCCTGCGCACCGCCGCCGGGTCGCACGTCCCGACCAGCACCGGAAGGAGGTGAACGCGCAATGACGCTTCTCGACCTGCAGACCCTCGAGGTCCCCGGCGGCCACGGCGGTGGCGGCGGCGGCAGCAACCTGAGCCTGCTCGGCTGCACCCCGCACGAGAACAGCAGCCTCAGCCTCATCTGCGGCTGACGCCCCTTCGGTGATCACGATCTTCAGCCTCGTTCCGGCTGACGGCACTCATACAAGGAGATGTCCCAAATGGCGCTTCTCGACCTGCAGACCCTCGAGGTCCCCGGCGGCCACGGCGGCGGTGGCGGCGGCGGCAGCAACCTGAGCCTGCTCGGCTGCACCCCGCACGAGAACAGCAGCCTCAGCCTCATCTGCGGCTGACGACCATCCAGACCACGAACTTCGGCCCCAACCGGGGCTGACGGCACGCATACAAGGAGATGATCGAAATGGCGCTTCTCGACCTGCAGACCCTCGAGGTCCCCGGCGGCCACGGCGGCGGCGGTGGCGGCGGCAGCAACCTGAGCCTGCTCGGCTGCACCCCGCACGAGAACAGCAGCCTCAGCCTCATCTGCGGCTGATAGCACGCGCAACGGAGTCCTGGGCGGTCGTCGCGGCCGCCCAGGCTTCCGCGTTTCCGGCCCCGTCCCGCCCTCGCACTCATGGAGGACCACGTGAGCTCTCGTCCGGCGGACCTGCTGATCGCGCGGGCCGTACGGCGCGGCGGCCCCTGGCTCGCGGTGCTGACCGCGACGGCGCTGCTGGGCGCCGCGGCCGACCTGCTGCTCCCGGCGGCGCTCGGCGGCGCCGTCGACGCCGTGGTGGGGGCCCGGGCGGGTTCGGGGGCCGATGCCGGGCTCACCGGCCCGGTCGCGATCGCCGCGCTGCTGGTCGCGCTGGTGGTCGCGTGCGACGCCCTGGGCGTGCTCGCGGCAGGGGTGAGCGGCGCGCGGGCCGCGCAGTGGCTGCGCTCCCGGGTCGTGGCCCACACCCTGTCCGTCGGCTCCGGCATGACCCGCCACCTCACGCCGGGCGAGCTCGTCACCCGGGCCGGGGTGAACGTGGAGGAGGCGGGGCGGACCCCCGAGGCGGTGGTCACCGCCGCCACGCTGATCGTTCCGGCGGCCGGCAGTGTCGTCGCCCTCGCGCTGATCGACCCGTGGCTCGCGGTCACGCTGGTGGCCGGCCTGCTTCTGATCGTGGCCGTGCTGCGCGCGTTCATGCGGAAGACCACGGCGGCCTCCGGCGGTTACCAGCAGGCCCAGGGGGAGATCGCGGCCATGCTCGTCGGCGCCCTCGCCGGGGCCCGCACCATCACCGCGGCCGGGACCGAGGAGCGCGAGGCCGCGCGCGTGCTCGCACCGCTGCCCCGCCTGCGGGCCCACGGCCTGGCCCTGTGGCGGCTGCAGGCACGGGCGGGCGTGCAGGCCGCCGTCGTCGTCCCGCTCCTGGAGATCGCGGTGCTCGCGGTCGGCGGGCTGCGCCTGTCGGCCGGTGGCCTGACCGTCGGAGAGTTGCTCGCCGCCGCGCGTTACGTCGTGCTCGGCGCGGGCCTCGGGTCGGCGCTCGGCTACGCGGCGCGCATCGCCCGCGCCCGGTCGGCCGCCCTGCGGCTGGAGCAGCTGTTCGCCGTGCCGGCGCCCGTGTACGGGGACCGTTCGCTGCCGCCCGGCCCCGGCACCCTGGAACTGCGCGACGTGACCGTACGGGCCGACGGCGTGCGGCTGCTGAGCGACGTCAGCCTGGTCGTGCCGGGCGGCACGTGCACGGCGGTCGTGGGCCGTTCGGGCTCGGGCAAGTCGTCGCTCGCCGCCGTGGCCGGCCGGCTCCTCGATCCCGAACGCGGCGCCGTCCTGCTGGACGGGGTACCCCTGCGGGAGATCGGCCGCGCGCCGCTGCGCCGCGCGGTCGGGTACGCGTTCGAGCGGCCCGCGTTGTTCGGCGAGACGCTGGGCGAGGCCGTCGCCTTCGGGCTGGGCGCCCGGGACGCCCCCGGCGAGCGGAGCGCAGACGCCATGCGGAGCGGAAACACCGAGCGCAGCGGAAACACCGAGCGCAGCGAAAACGCCGAGCGCAGCGGGGACACCGAGCGCAGCGGGGACACCGTGCGGGTGGCCGCGGCGGCCGCCCGGGCCGACGACTTCATCCGGCGGCTGCCGCGCGGCTACGCCACCCCGGTCGGCGAGGCGCCCATGTCGGGGGGCGAGATCCAGCGCGTCGGCCTGGCCCGCGCGTTCGCCCAGGCCGGCCGGCTGCTGATCCTGGACGATGCCATGTCGAGCCTGGACACGGTGACCGAGCGGCAGGTGGCGCGCGCCCTCACCGGGAGCCTGTCCGACCGCACCCGGCTGGTGGTGGCCCACCGGGTGACGACCGCGGCGCAGGCCGACCAGGTCGTGTGGCTGGAGGACGGGCGGGTACGCGCGGCCGGCACGCATGACCGGCTGTGGGAGGACCCCGGCTACCGGGCGGTCTTCCGAGCCGGGGAGGACTCGTGATGAGGCGGCGCGTGCTCGCCGGGAGACCGCGGAAGGCGGACGCGCGGCAGGCCGGCGTACCCCGAGCCGAAATGCAGGGCGCCGATACGCGACCGACCGGGGCGCGGCGGGTGGTCACAGGGGCGCTGCTGCGCGAGCCCTCCCGGCTGCTGTGGCTGGCCCTGTGGTCGCTGGCGGAGGCGCTGCCCGCGCTGTCCGGCGGGTACGCGATCGCGAGGGCCGTGGACGACGGCTTCGCCGCGGGCCGGCCCGGCTCCGGCCTGATGTGGCTGGGCGTGCTCGCCGCCGCCTGGGCGGTCGCCGCGGTGGCCGCCCGGCAGGTGCTGCTGCTCGTCGCCGGGATCGTCGAGCCCTTCCGCGACGATCTGCTGGAACGCGTGGTGACCGGGGCGCTGCGGGCCGGGCGGGGCGGCGACAGCGCGGCCGTCGCCCGGATGAACCATCAGGTGGAGCTGGCCAGGGACGCCTTCGGCGCGATCATCACGGTGGTCAGGACCTTCGTGTTCACGCTGGCCAGCGTGGCGGTGGGGCTCACGACGCTGGCCCCCAAGGTCGTCCCGCTCGTGCTGGCGCCGGTGGCCCTGGGGCTCGGCCTGTTCCTCGTCTCCCTGCCCGCCCTCGCCCGGCGTCAGCGCGAGTTCATCGTCGCCGACGAGCGTACGGCGGCCGCGGTGGCGGCGATGGCGAGTGGCCTGCGGGACGTGACGGCCTGCGGCGGCGAGGAGCGCGTCGCGGCGAGCGTCGGGCGGGAGGTCTCCCGGCAGGCGAGGGCCGCGCGGGCGCTGGCGCGGGTGACGGCGTCGCGGACGCTGTCGCTGGCGGTGGGAGCGTGGCTGCCGGTCGTGCTCCTGCTCGCCGGCGCGCCCTGGCTGGTGCGCCAGGGAGTCACCGGCGGGGTGATCCTCGGCTCGCTGACCTACGTGATGCAGTCGCTCGCCCCCGCGCTCGGGGGGCTCGTGCAGGGCCTCGGCGTCAGCGGCGTCCGCCTGGCCGTCACGCTGGAGCGCATCCTGCACGCCCCCGGCCCGCCCGTCGCGCACGGCGACCGGCGGCCCGACGGGGTCCGCCTGGAGCTGCGCGGGGTGCGCTTCGCCTACGGCACCGCCGGTCAGAAGGCCGCCGAGCCGGTGATCGACGGCCTGGACCTCGTCGTGCCCGAGGGCGACCACCTGGTGGTCGTCGGCCCGAGCGGGATCGGCAAGTCCACGCTGGCGGCGCTCGTCTCCGGCCTGCTGAGCCCGGACGACGGCGAGGTCCTCGTCGGCGGCGTCCGGGCCGCGCGCGTCCATCCGGCCGCCCGCGCGCTGATCCCCCAGGAGGCGTACGTCTTCCCCGGCACCCTGGCGGAGAACCTGACCTACCTCGCGCCGGGGACGCCGGCGGAGCGGGTGGACGAGGCGGTGGCGGTGTTCGGGCTGGCGGAGCTCGCGCGGCGCACGGCGGGCGGCCCGCTCGACCCGGCCGAGCTGTCGGCGGGCGAACGCCAGCTCGTCGCGCTGGCCAGGACCTACCTGTCCCCCGCCCGGCTGGTCGTGCTCGACGAGTCGACCTGCCATCTCGACCCGGCGGCGGAGGCTCGGGCGGAGGCGGCGTTCGCGGCGCGCGAGGGCACGCTGATCGTCGTGGCGCACCGGATCTCCTCGGCCCTGCGGGCCCGGCGGGTGCTGGTCATGGACGGCACCCGCGTCCTGCTCGGCAGGCACGAGGAGATGGTGGCCGCCTCGCCGCTGTACGCGGACCTGGTCGGCCACTGGGAGGCGCCGGGGCCGCTACCGGCGGGAGCGGTAGCGCAGGATGCCGATGTCGCGCCCGGCCGCGGGCCAGAGCCAGCCGCACTCGGAGGCGATCTGGATCGCCTCGACGCGTGAGCGGGCGCCGACCTTGGTGAGGATGCGGGACAGGTAGTTGCGGACCGTGCCGCGTGACAGCGACAGGCGGTCGGCGATCTCGCCGACGGTCGCGCCGCCGGCGGCGGTCTCCAGGACGTCGAGCTCGCGCGCGGTCAGCGGGTTGGCGTCGGCGTCGAGCGCGGCCACCGCGAGCTCGGGGTCGATGACCCGCTCTCCCTTCGCCACGCGGCGGATGCAGTCCACGAGGTGGCCCGGCGAGGCGTCCTTCACGACGAAGCCGCGCACGTTGGCGTCCAGCGCCTTGCGCAGCGCGGTGGGCGTACCGAGACCGGTGAGCACGACGGTCTTGCAGGAGGGTAATCGGCGGTGCAGCTCGGCCGCCGCGGTGAGGCCGTCGACACCGGGCATCCCGATGTCGAGCACCGCGACGTCGGGGCGTCGCAGGCAGCCGAGCCGGACGATGTCCTCGCCCTTGTCCGCCTCGGCCACCACCTCGAGGTCGTCCTCGCTCGACAGCAGAGCGACCAGCGCCTTGCGGATGAGGTGCATGTCCTCGGCGAGCATCAGTCGGATCAATCCAGACCCCCCTACACGCGGTGCGAGCGGTTGCTCGCCGTTCGTGACCGCGACGCTCCACTCACTATGCAGGTTTCACGCGCACGCCGGGACCTCTCTACCCCAACTGTCACCTTTAATCAGGAACCGCGTCAGAGAAAAGCCGACGCCCGGCCCCCATACGGGAGCCGGGCGTCGCGAACGGTTTCCTAGTGGCGCCAGACCTTCACGTAGTCGGTCGCCTCGGAGCCCTTGAGACGGCGGTTGCCGTCGAACCGCACCGCCCAGGTGCCGGACCGCCAGGCCCGGACACTGGCGGCGAAGTCGCCGTCGCCGTCGGTCTCGATGGTGTCCACGTACTGCCAGCGGCCGGAGCCCGAGGGCTGGAAGTAGACCTTCAGGTCCTGCGAGCCCAGCCAGCGCCAGTCGTTCCAGTAGTTGCGGCTGTCGGAGCAGTAGCGGTCGCCGCCGCGACGGCCGGAGAAGTCGTTCCAGTCGTCGTAGTACCAGTCACCCCAGCACTTCGCGACCTGCAGCGTGCCCTTGAGGGTCAGCGAGCGGCCCTTGCGGACCGGCTCGGGCGTGGCGTCGAAGCCGGCGATGCGGGTCGCCTTCGGACCCGACGGACGCGGCGCGTGCCACTCGTTGCGCTTCACCGTGAAGGTGCGGTCGGCGGTGTACTTCTTGCCGTCGAGACCGATCGCCTCCACGTGCACCTTGTAGGTGCCGGTGCGGTCGCTCCAGTCGAAGCGCCACGACCGCGACGCGCGGTCGAACTTCGGACCGTCGTTCGGGCCGCCCTTACGCTTGCCGAACCAGTGGTCGCCGCCGTGGTCGCTGCGGCCCCTCGGACCCCACAGGTCGATGTCGACGCTCTTGACGTCCTTGGTCGTGACCCGGGCGGTGACCTGGGCCGACCGGCCCCTGTTCACCACGACCACGTTCGGGTCGACGTCCACCGACACGATGCGCGGGTCAGGCGTGTACGGCTTGCGGGCGTTGTCCGCAGGAGTGGAGTCCGATGTGGGCGTCGGCGAAGGCGCGACAGGGTCCGCGTACGCGGGCGCAGTCGCGAGCGCCGTGGCGCCCATGGCGACCGCTACCAGGGCGGTAGCGACTCGTTTCTCCATGAGGCTGAATCCTCTCCCCGTTCAGGATCGCACCCCGGTTTGGGGCGCACCTACGTCATAGACGTCACAAGGAAGTGAAAAGTTGCCTCACTCTTGGGATTGAAATATCACAAATTAGTAACAGTCCTTTATGTCCGGCTTTATGGGCTTATAGGGCTCAAATCGGCCTTTATGCCTCACGCTGCGGACTTGCGTCGGCGGCATATCTGGACGTACCGGCATATTCCGCACGCCATGTGCCTTCTCCGTCCGCTCGGACCCGGGTGCTGAACCAGCCGTCCCTCCGGGTGACCGCCTCCCCCACGGTCCTCCAGCGGGGCGACCCGGCGGGCCGGAAGCGGATTTCGACCCGCTGCCCCGCGAAGGGCCGGTAGTCGACCTTCCCGATCGGATCCACCCGCAGCAGCGTCCCGGTGACCCGCACGGCGTCCCCGTCGCGCACCGCCTTGAGTCCCTCGATCTCGGTCGCCCGGCGCAGGTTGAAGCCCGCCCGTGCGACGGCCCGCTCGCCCCGCGCGTTCACCGCCGTCGCGGTGACCGTCCATGGGCCGCTCCGGTACCACCGCGACAACGGCTTGTCCGGGAGGAACCGCCAGGTCTCCCACTCCCCCGACGACGCCGGGGAGACGCGCCAGGCCGGCCGGCCGCCCGCGGGCGACACGCCCACCATTCCGGGCATCGCGGACGCCAGCCCGCCCAGGCCCGGCAGGGGCCCGACAGCGGGCACCGGCGCGGGCACGGCGGGAGCCGGGAAGCCCGGATCCGGGGAGGCGGACGGCACCGGCACGGCGTCGCCCGACGGCGGCGAGGGGGACACGTCCGGTTCGGGCTCCGTGCCGGGCTCGTCGTCTCCCGAGGGGGCGCGGCCGGGTTCCAGGACGACGGAGACGCGCTCCGCACCGCGCGCCACCACGTCGACGACCAGCCGCACCGACCCGCTGGGGCCGACCACCGGATCGGACGGGCGCACCTCGACCGAGCGGATGGCCAGGTCACCGGAGGCGGGGGCCGGCGCGGCCGCCGCCGTCGTCGCGGCCGCGAGGGCCAGCGTCGCGAACAGAGGTCTCATCATGCCCCGTGACCGTACGCACGACCGGGGGCCGCCCCGCCCCCGACACACTCCCGGCCAGGTAAAAAGCCGGCCCGTAAAACTCGGTCCGGTCGTGCGGCCCGGTGGGAACCTCCCCGCGCTCAGCCGGTCGCGTACAACTCCTCGATCACGCCGGCGTACCGCGCGTGGACGACCCGGCGCTTGAGCTTGAGGCTGGGGGTGAGCTCCTCGGTCTCGGCGGTCCACTCGGCGGGCAGCAGCCGCCACCTCTTGATCTGCTGCACCCGGGCGAGCCTGAGGTTGGCGGCCTCGACGGCCGCCTCGACCTCGGCGAGCACGTCCGGATGCCCGGCCAGGTCGGCCAGGGACTCGAAGGGGATGCCGCGCGCCCGCGCCCACTCGGGCGCGACCTCGCCGTCCAGGGTGAGGATCGCCACCGGGTACGGCCGGCGGTCCCCGTACGCGAGGGCCTGCCCGATGAGCGGGTGCTCCTTCAGGTGCCCCTCGATGACGGCCGGGGACACGTTCTCCCCGCCCGAGGTGATGAACAGTTCCTTCTTGCGGTCGACGATGCGCACGAAGCCGTCCTCGTCGATCGACCCCACGTCGCCGGTGTGCAGCCAGCCGTCGGCGTCGAGGAGCTCGGCGGTCGCCTCGGGGAGACCGAGGTAGCCCCGCGTGTTGAGCGGGCTGCGAGTGAGGATCTCGCCGTCCTCGGCGATCCGCACCTCGACGCCCGGCTCGGCCCGACCCACCGTGCCGAGCTTGAAGACGTCCGGCGAGTTGGCGGTGAACGCGCCGGTCGTCTCGGTCATGCCGTACACGTCGATGACCTTCAGGCCGAGGCCGGCGAGGAACCGCTGCACCTCGATCGGCATCGGCGCGGCGGCGGTGGCGCACCAGCGGGCCTGGTCGAGCCCGATCATGCCGCGGATGAGCGACAGCAGCGCCGCGTCGGCCCGCTCGTACGCCTCCCGCACCTCGGGCGTGACCGTGTGGCCGTACTGCAGCCCCTCGATGTAGGCGAGCCCGGCGGCCATCGCGGCGCGCACGTTCTCCTGCTGCTCGGGCGGCTGGCCGGCCAGCAGCGCCTGGAGCCGGGCCGTCAGCTTCTCCCAGACGCGGGGGACGCCGAAGAACAACACCGGGCGCACCTGGCCGAGCGTCGCGCCGAGGTTCGCCATGTCGGTGCAGAAGTACACGTGGTTGACCTTGACCAGCGGCAGGTACAGGCTGAGCACCCGCTCGGCGATGTGCGCGTAGGTGAGGTAGGAGATCTGCGTGCCGTGCATGGGCAGGTCGATCATCCGCTGCGTCGCGGTGAGTTCGAACAGCACGTTCGCGTGGGTCAGCGGGACGCCCTTGGGATTGCCCGTCGTCCCCGAGGTGTAGAGGACGCTCAGCGTGTCCTCCGGGGTCACCGCGCGCCAGCGCGCGTCCACCGCGGCCGGGTCGGCGGCCAGCGCGTCGGCGCCGATCTTGAGGAACGCCTCCCAGCTCAGGAAGCGCTCGTCGCCGGACGGGGCGCCCTCCAGCATGACGATCCTCGTCAGCGCGGGCAGCTCGCCGAGGATCGGCTCCCAGCGGGCCAGGTCGGCGGGGCCGCCGAGCACCGCGATCCGCGCCCCGACGTCGCGGGCGACGTACGCGACCTGCTCGGGGGCGAAGGTGGCGTAGACGGAGCAGGGGACGGCTCCCGCGTGGACGGCGCCGAGGTCGGCGAGCACGTGCTCGCTGCGGTTGACCAGCATCAGCGCGACGGCGTCGCCGGGCCGCAGGCCCAGCGCGGCGTAGCCCGCGGCGATCTCCAGCACACGCCCGTGCGCCTCGGCGTAGGTCAGCGTCGTCCACTCGTCTCCGGCGGGATCGGAGTAGGCCGGCGAGTCCGGATGCTCCCGCGCGGCCCAGCTGAGCTGCTCGCACACCGTTCTGCCCGCGATCTCCCGCTCGATCGCCGCCCGGTCCTCAAATACGCCGGTCATCGCGCCTCCCAAGGGGCATCTCGCACGCGTGGCATGCATCGCACCACAAAAGATCAGCCGCGGACAAGACCCCGGTGGCGAGAAGCGCGGCCGGATGTGATATGCGAGGCAATCTTAATCGGACAAATAAGACATCAAGGCAGGTAAGGTACGAGAACGATGCGTGACCGGGGGGAGAACGCATGGCATCCGGAAGATCGGGTCCGCCGGTGGGAGAGCGGACCTTCTTCGGCCATCCACGGGGGCTGGCCACGCTGTTCGGCACGGAGATGTGGGAGCGCTTCAGCTACTACGGCATGCGCGCCGTCCTCGTGCTGTTCCTGACGGCGCCCGTCGCGCGCGGCGGCATGGGCCTGCCCGAGACGACCGCCGTCGGCGTCTACGGCGTCTACATCGCCTCGGTCTACCTGCTCGCCCTCGTGGGCGGATGGCTGGCCGACCGGCTGCTCGGCGCGCGCAGGACCGTGCTGGCCGGCGCCCTGATCATCATGGGCGGCCACGTCAGCATGGCGATGCCCATGGCCGGGGGGTTCGTCTGGCTCGGTCTCGTGCTGATCGCGCTGGGCAGCGGGCTGCTCAAGCCGAACATGTCGGCGCTGGTGGGCGAGCTGTACCGGCACGAGGACGACGCCCGGCGCGACTCCGGCTACACGATCTTCTACATGGGCATCAACCTGGGCGCCTTCCTCGGCATCATGGTCGTGCCCTGGCTCCAGACGGGCGGCCGCTGGCACCTCGCCTTCGGGGCGGCGGCGGTCGGCATGGCCATCGGCCTGGCGCAGTACATCAGGGGGCGGGCGACCCTGTGCGGCGCCGGCGAGGAGCCGGACCACCGGCTCACACCCGAGGAGCAGCGGCGCTTCAAGCTCGTCGCGGGCGTCGGGCTCGCCGCCGGATCGGCCGCGCTGTCCCTGTGGGCGCTCAGCGGCACGCTGACCGTGGACCGTTTCGCCCTCGTGCTCACGATCGTCACGGCGGTCGTACCGGTCGCGTACTTCGCCTTCCTGTTCTCCTCCCACGAGGTCACCGCGGAGGAGCGCGCCGGGCTGCGCGCCTACGTGTGGCTGTTCCTCGCCGCCGCGATGTTCTGGCTCGTCTACGACCAGGCCGGCAGCGCGCTGCTGCTGTTCGCCAAGCACGACACCGACCTGAACGTGCTCGGCTTCACGATCCCGCCGGGTTGGGTGGGCAACGTCAACTCGCTCGCGATCATCCTCGTCGCCCCCTTCTTCGCGCAGATGTTCCTCAAGGCCGGCACCCGGATCAGCACGCCGCTCAAGTTCGCGGTCGGCCTGGTGGTCGTCGGGCTGAGCTTCGTCGTCATGTCGGTCGCCGCGGGCATCGCCTCGGGCGGCGTGAAGGTCTCGGTCATGTGGCTGCTGTCGGTCTACCTCATCCAGACCGTCGGGGAGCTGTTCCTCAGCCCGGCCGGGCTGTCGGTCACCAACAAGCTCGCCCCCCGGGCGTTCGAGAACCAGCTCATGGGCCTGTGGTTCCTCTCCATGGCCCTCGGCGACTCCGTCGGCGGCCAGGCCTACCGGCTGACCAAGATCGTGCCGATGCCCGCGTACTACCTCACCCTCGCGCTCGCCGCGATCGCGGCGGGGCTCGTCATGCTGGTGTTCGTCCGCAAACTCCGCGTGCTGATGGCCGAGCACGACCACATGCCGCCCGTGCCCGCGCCCAGCTGAAGACCGGTCAGCGGATCGGTCAGAGGATCGGCGTGAGCGGCTCGCGCGGCCGGTAGCCGGCGGGATCGCGGGCGATGCGGCGCACCGCCTCCTCCAGCACGGCCGGCGGCTGCGTGAACGGCAGCCGCAGATACCGCTCCAGCGCGCCGTCCACGCCGAACCACGGTCCCGGCGCCAGCCGCACGCCTCGGGCGGCGGCGGCCGCGGCGACCGCGTCCGCCACCGGCCCGTCCAGCCGCACCCACAGCGAGCCTCCGCCGCGCGGCACCGTGAACGCCCAGCCCGGCAGCTCCTCGCGCAGGACCGCGGCGAGTGCCGCGCACGACGCGCCGAGCCCACGGCGGCGCTCGGCGCGCGCCTCCTCGATCCGCTCGAACAGGCGCGCCACCACGAGCTGCTCGAACACCCCGCCCGCGATGTCGACGGCGGCGCGGAGCCTGGCCAGGCGGCGCACCGTCGCGGCGCTCCCCCGGATCCAGCCGACCCGCAGGCCACCCCACCACAGCTTCGAGGCCGACCCCACGCTGATCACCCGGCCGTCGGTGTCGAACGCGGCCAGCGGCGCCGCGCGGGCCGTGTCGTCCAGCGCGATCTCGGCCCAGCTCTCGTCGGCGATCAGCGTGACCCCGTGCCGGCGGGCCGCGTCCACCAGCGCGCCGCGATCGGCGTCGGACATCAGGTGTCCTGTCGGGTTCTGGAAGTCGGGGATGACGTAGGCGAGGCGGGCCGCCGACTGCCGCATCGCACAGCTCACCAGGTCGAGATGCCAGCCGTCCTCCTGGACGCCCACCGGAACCAGGCGGGCTCCCCGCAGCCGCGCCGCGTCGATCGCGTGCGGGTAGGTCGGCGACTCGACCAGCACCGCGCCGCCCGGCTCGGCGAACGCGGACATCAGCAGGTGGACGGCATGCTGGGCCCCGGCCGTGACGAGGATCTGCTCGGGCCGGGTGGGCAGCCCCCGCTCGCCGTACCTGCGGGCGATCGCCTCCCGCAGCGGCGCGAGCCCGGCCGGGTGGTAGCCCATGCCCAGCGCGTACCGGTGGTAGGCCCGGCCCGCCTCCTCCAGGGCCTCGCCGAGCAGGGCGGTCGCCGGGGGCGCGGCCGCGTGCAGCGGCAGCAGCCCGTCGTCGTCGGACGCGAGCCACGGGTTGTCGGTCCCGAGCGCACCGGCGTCGGGCAGGGCTGTGCGGCTGCCGGATCCCTGCCTGCTCTCCAGGTAGCCCTGCTCGCGCAGCCGGTCGTACGCCGCGGTCACGGTGGTGCGGCTCACGCACAGCGCCTCGGCCAGGTGCCGCTCGGCCGGCACGCGCACTCCGACGGCGAGCCGCCCGTCGAGGACCAGGCCGCGCACCGCCTCCGCGAGCGCCCGGTAGTAGGGCCGGGCGTCGGACGGCACCCGGACGAGCCGGGCGAGCTGGGGAGCGCTGAGATACCGATCCATGAAGGCCAATTTCTCTGATTGGCCCTTTCCTCGCAACCCCGCCGGCCTGCACGATGGGTCGACTATGACCGAACTCTCCACCTCCCCCACCCCCGCTCGCTCCCGCTTGTCCCTCCCCCGCCCCCGCTCGCTCCCGCTGCGGCTCGTCCGCCTCTACGCCGGCCTCGTGCTCTACGGCGGAGGCATCGCGCTGCTCGTCAGGTCCGGGCTCGGCCTCGACCCCTGGGAGGTCTTCCACCAGGGCATGTCGGTGCGCACCGGGTGGTCGATCGGCCTGTGCATCAACTTGGTGGGCGCGCTGGTGCTGCTGCTGTGGATCCCCCTGCGGCAGCGGCCCGGCCTCGGCACGATCAGCAACGTCCTGGTGGTCGGCACCAGCGCCGACGGCGTGATGGCTCTGGTCCCCGCGCCGGCGGCCTGGCCGGTGCAGTGGGCCTTCCTCCTGGGCGGCATCCTCGCCATCGCCGCCGCCTCCGGGCTCTACATCCACGCGGGCTTCGGCCCGGGGCCGCGTGACGGCCTGATGACGGGCCTCAACCGGCTCGGCCTGTCGATCCGGGTCGCCCGCACGGTCGTCGAGATCACCGTGCTCGCCGTGGGCTGGCTGCTCGGCGGCACGGTCGGCATCGGCACGGTCGTGTTCGCCCTGACGATCGGCCCGGCGACGCAGGTCTTCATGAAGGTGTGGGCTCCCGCCGGGGACACCGCCCGGCCACCGGGTACGAAGCCTGCATGATGAGGCGAGCGCTGTGGGAGGGCCTGGTCGCCGGGGCGGCCGGGGTGGCCGTGATGACCCACCGCCACGCCGGCGCCGGACCGCCGCCCGGGAAGGAGGCCCACGCCCGGCGCTGAGGGGACACGCCGTACGGCGTGAGGGGAGGTGAGCGCGTGCGGATCGAGGACTACGCGCTGATCGGCGACACGCAGTCGGCCGCCCTGATCGGGCGGAACGGCTCGATCGACTGGCTGTGCCTGCCGCGGTTCGACTCCCCCTCCTGCTTCGCCCGTCTGCTCGGCGACGAGTCCAACGGTTCCTGGCGGCTGGCCGCCGCGGGACGGGACACGGCCGCCCGGCGGGCGTATCTCGAGGACTCACTCGTGCTGGAGACCGTCTGGGAGACGCCCACGGGGACGGTCAGGGTGGTCGACTTCATGCCCGTCCGTTCCGGCAACCCCGACCTGGTCCGCGTGGTGGAGGGCCTGTCCGGGACCGTGGAGATGACGACGGAGATCCGCATCCGCTTCGACTACGGGCGGATCGTGCCGTGGGTACGCCGGACGGGCGCCCATCTGCACGCCGTCGGCGGCCCCGACTCGGTCTGGATCCACTCGCCCATCCCGCTGCACGGCGGCGACTACCGGCACGAGGCGACGTTCACCGTCGCCGCCGGGGAGCGGCTGCCGTTCGTGTTCACCTGGCACCCCTCCCACCAGCCGCAGCCCCCGGCCATCGACCCCCTCGCCGAGCTCGGCCTGACCGTCGACGCGTGGCGGCACTGGGTCTCCCGGTGCGGCTACCGGGGTCCGTGGCGCGACGCCGTGGTCCGCTCGCTCATCACGCTCAAGGCGCTGACCTACAGCCCGACCGGCGGCATCGTCGCGGCGCCGACCACGTCGCTGCCCGAGCACCTGGGCGGCGTGCGCAACTGGGACTACCGCTACTGCTGGCTGCGCGACGCGGCGATGACCCTCGACGCGCTCCTGCGGGCCGGATACGTCGAGGAGGCGGACGCCTGGCGCGTGTGGCTGCTGCGCGCCATCGCGGGCCGTCCCGAGGACCACCAGATCATGTACGGCGTGGCCGGCGAGCGCCGGCTGCCGGAGATGACGCTCGACTGGCTGCCCGGCTACGAGAACTCGGCGCCCGTGCGGATCGGCAACGGCGCCGCCGGCCAGTTCCAGCTCGACGTCTACGGCCAGGTGGTCAACGCCCTCTACCGGGCGCGTAAGCGGGGCATGCCGCCCGACGACTACACCTGGTCGCTGCTGGTGAAGGGCGCCGAGTTCCTCGAGCACAACTGGGACCAGCCCGACGAGGGACTGTGGGAGGTGCGCGGCCCTCGCCGCCACTTCGTCCACTCGAAGGTCATGGCCTGGGTCGCGGCCGACCGCATGGTCCGCATCATCGAGGAGCTGGGCCGGCACGGCGACGTGGAGCGCTGGCGCGCGCTGCGCGACCGCATCCACGCCGAGGTCTGCGACAAAGGCTACGACCCCGAACGCAACACCTTCACCCAGTCCTACGGCTCACACGAACTGGACGCCGCCCTCCTGCAGATCCCCATCGTCGGCTTCCTCCCCCCCGACGACCCCCGCGTCACCGGCACCATCACCGCCGTCGAACGCGAACTCATGACCGACGGCTTCGTCCTGCGCTACCCCATCGCCGAAGACAACCCCGTCGACGGCCTACCCGGCGGCGAAGGCGCCTTCCTCGCCTGCAGCTTCTGGCTCGCCGAAGCCCGCGCCCTCACCGGCCGCCACGACGACGCCGTCCAACTCTTCGAACGCCTCATCCACCTCGCCAACGACGTCGGCCTCCTCGCCGAGGAATACGACCCCAGAACAGGCCGCCAACTCGGCAACTTCCCCCAAGCCTTCACCCACGTCCACCTGATCCACACCGCCCAGGCGCTGAGCGGCACGAACAGGATCATGGCGGCCCGAGCCGGTTCCTGACGGGGTCCGCGACGGCCCCGCCGTCTCCCGGTCACGGATGAGAAGAACCGCATCCGCGGGTAGCGTGACGGCATGCGGATCGAGGACTACGCCCTCGTGGGCGACATGCAGTCGGCCGCCCTGATCGGGCGGAACGGCTCGATCGACTGGCTGTGTCTGCCGCGTTTCGACTCCCCCTCCTGCTTCACCCGCCTGCTCGGCGACGAGTCCAACGGCTTCTGGCGCCTGGCCCCCGTGGGACACGAGCAGGCCACACGCCGCGCGTACGTCGAGGACACGCTGATCCTGGAGACCTTCTGGGAGACGCCCACGGGCGTGGTCAAGGTGATCGACTTCATGCCGCCCCGGCACGCCAACCCCGACCTCGTACGCGTGGTGGAGGGCCTGTCCGGGACCGTGGAGATGACGACGGAGATCCGCATCCGCTTCGACTACGGCCGCATCGTCCCCTGGGTGCGGCGCACCGACGGGCACCTGCACGCCGTCGGCGGCCCCGACTCGGTCTGGATCCACTCCCCCGTCCATCTGCGCGGAAGCGACTACCGGCACGAGGCGACGTTCACCGTCGCCGCCGGGGAGCGGCTGCCGTTCGTGTTCACCTGGCACCCCTCCCACCAGCCGGAGCCGGAGCGGATCGACCCGCTGGAGCAGCTCACCGAGACCAGGCTCCTGTGGGAGGAGTGGGTCTCCCGGTGCGGCCACCGGGGTCCGTGGCGCGACGCCGTGGTCCGCTCGCTCATCACGCTCAAGGCGCTGACCTACAGCCCGACCGGCGGCATCGTGGCCGCGCCGACCACGTCGCTGCCCGAGCACCTGGGCGGCGTGCGCAACTGGGACTACCGCTACTGCTGGCTGCGCGACGCGGCGATGACCCTCGACGCGCTGACCGGTTCCGGGTACGTCGAGGAGGCGGACGCCTGGCGTTCCTGGCTGCTGCGCGCCATCGCGGGCCGCCCCGAGGACGTACAGGTCCTGTACGGCGTGGCCGGCGAGCGCCGGCTGCCGGAGATGACGCTCGACTGGCTGCCCGGCTACGAGAACTCGGCGCCCGTGCGGATCGGCAACGGCGCGGCGAACCAGCTGCAGCTCGACATCTACGGGGAGTTCGTCGACGCCCTCTACCGGGCGCGCAAGCAGGGCATGGGACCCGACGACCACGCCTGGGCCCTGGTCACGAAGATCATGGAGTTCTTCGAGCACAACTGGGACCAGCCCGACGAGGGACTGTGGGAGGTACGCGGCCCCCGCCGCCACTTCGTCCACTCGAAGGTCATGGCCTGGGTCGCGGCCGACCGCATGGTCCGCATCATCGAGGAGCTGGGCCGGCACGGCGACGTGGAGCGCTGGCGCGCGCTGCGCGACCGCATCCACGCCGAGGTCTGCGACAAAGGCTACGACCCCGAACGCAACACCTTCACCCAGTCCTACGGCTCACACGAACTGGACGCCGCCCTCCTGCAGATCCCCATCGTCGGCTTCCTCCCCCCCGACGACCCCCGCGTCACCGGCACCATCACCGCCGTCGAACGCGAACTCATGACCGACGGCTTCGTCCTGCGCTACCCCATCGCCGAAGACAACCCCGTCGACGGCCTACCAGGCGGCGAAGGCGCCTTCCTCGCCTGCAGCTTCTGGCTCGCCGAAGCCCGCGCCCTCACCGGCCGCCACGACGACGCCGTCCAACTCTTCGAACGCCTCATCCACCTCGCCAACGACGTCGGCCTCCTCGCCGAGGAATACGACCCCAGAACAGGCCGCCAACTCGGCAACTTCCCCCAAGCCTTCACCCACATCCACCTGATCCGCACCGCTATGGCCCTCAGCCGCTGACCGCTGCGCGGTAGCCCAGACTCCTTGCGCAGGCACGGAATCCGAGCGACCGGTACAGCCGGGCGGGCACCGGGTAGGCGTCGTCGCCACGTGGGCTGACCACCGCCCGCCGTGCACCCGCCCGCCGCGCCGCGTGCAGCGCGGCCAGGCAGACGGCACGCGCGAGGCCACGCCGCCGGTGACCCGGCACGGTGCCCGCCGGTTCGATCCGGGCGGCTTGGTTGACCTCGTCCAGCCAGACCAGGCAGAACGCGGCGGCGCTCCCGTCCGGCGCCTCGGCGATCCAGTCCAGATCCGGCCGGTACGGCCAGGCCCGCCGTACCGCCTGGTAGCTCTCCTCCGTCACCCGCGACGGATGGAACGCCGCGCGATGCGCCGCGACACGGGCGGCGACGTCACCGTCGCCCACCGCACGCAGGCGGTATCCGGCGGGCGGGATCGGCTCGGGCAGGCCGTGATCCAGGTCCATGACCATGTGCAGGAAGAAGGGCCCCTCGTCCGTACGCCGATAGCCGTGCCGGCCGAGCGCGGGGAACAGGTGCGTCTCCGCGCTGGAGACCGTGACCGTACGGGCCGGGTCCGGCACCTGCGCGGCGAACCAGTCCAGGACCTCGTCGGCCAGGAGGACCTGCGCGGGATCGGCCAGCAGGTTCAGCTGCCCGGAATCGGCCCATCCCCAGGCCGCGGTCCCGCAGTCCACGTCCCAGAGCATGGCGGGCCACTCGTGTTCCCCGCCCGGGTGCTGGAAGCGTTCCCACGCCAGATCGCCGACGTGCCAGGTCGCCCCGGGCGTCCACAGCCGCTCGGCGAGATCCTGCATCTCCCGCAAATCCTCGGCTCCGGCGTACGGCCTGCGGCCGAAGGGCACGGTCGTCATGCCGGCCAGTCTCACCCGGCGGGCGTCCCCTTCGCACCCGGTTTTCCGCGCGGAGTCAGACCTCGCGGCCGCGCCGCGGCGCGGCACCGGACGCGCGGCTCAGGGCGGCGGCTCAGGGCGGCGGCACCGGACGCGCGGCTCAGAGCGGCGGCTCAGAGCGGCGGCTCAGGGCGGCGGCTTCGGGCGCGGACTACGACTGGCCGGCGATGCGGGCGAGCAGCCGGGCGAACTCGGGCGGCGGGGCGACGACCAGCCGGGTCTGTCCGTCGTGGCTGATGAGGTCGGCCTGGATACGCGTCAGCTTGCCCCGGCGCCACCAGTACACGTGCGGGCTGAGCCCGTCGGGCCGGCCCGCGTGCTCACGGTGCGCGAAGATGCGCAGGCGCTCGATCGCGCGGACCACGCCGATGCCGGCCACCGGGTGCACCGCGACCATGCCCCGGTGCGGCAGCACGGCGAGCATGCCGTCCTCGGGCACCTCCATGTACGCCGCCAGGCGGCGCAGGTGGGCCGCCGCGCTGGGCGCGGTCAGCAGCGACACCTCGGTCCCGGCGAGGTCGAGCCGCGACACGGTGGGCCGCTCGTCGGACAGGGCATTGCCGATGGCCACGTCGAGCGCCTCCGCCGGCGGGATCGGCCAGCAGAACGCCTCCTCCGGGCGTACGGGCCGGGCGCCGATGGTCAGCACCTCGATGAGGTCGGCGCTGAGGTGACGGCCGATGATCCGGGAGGGATCGGGGAAGGCGGGGTCGTCGGCGGCGTGGACCCGGGTGCGCAGCAGCGGCTTGATCGGCGTGAGGTTGCAGGCGTCGAACGGCTCGCCGGACACGGCGTGCGCCAGGTGCTCGGAGACCAGCATCGGCCAGTCCTCGCGGGCACGGCGACCGGCCTCCCGGCGCAGGCCGACGAGGTTCACCACCCGCTCACGCTCGGGCGAGGTCAACGTCAGCGACGTGCCGTCGGCCGCGAACACGCAGGTGTAGCCCATGGTCTCGGCGACCAGGGCCAGCAGCGAGTCGAGATCGACGTCCTCGACGGCTCTCGGAGCGGGATGATCCGGCCGCGTCCGGCTGAGCAGTCGCCGCAAGAGTCCCAACGCACCATCCCTTCGCCACCGCCCGGATGCCTCCGGGGCGGGTCTCAGGTTGCCGCGTCCGAGTCGCGGAACATGCCCAGGAGAGAACACGATTCGGCAACAATAGCCACATTCGTCTCCAACCACACACTCATCTGTGGTGTGCCATGGCCCACAGGCAGCCCCGCCAGCACCGGCACACCCAGCGGGGCCAGGCGTTCGGCCAGCATGGGCAGCGGGTCGCCGCAGTCCACCCACGATCCCAGCACGATGCCCGCCGCGCCGTCGAGACAGCCCGCCTGCAGCAGTTGCGTCACCATGCGGTCGATCCGGTACGGCTCCTCGGTCACGTCCTCCAGCAGTACGACACGGCCCCGCGCGCGCAGCGCGTACGGCGTGCCGCACAGGGCGGCGAGCAAGGCGAGGTTACCGCCGGTGAGCCGGCCCTCGGCCCGGCCCGGCACGATCACCCGGTCACCCTTGATCGGCGCGGGTGTGCCGCCCTCGAACAGGGCCTCCCGCAGGTGGGCGAAGGTGACCGGCTCCGGCTCCTCCGGGCCGCCGATCACCGCGGTGGCCGGCATCGGCCCGAACAGCGTAGCCAGGCCGAGCCGGTCGGCGAAGGCCCGGTGCAGCGCGGTGATGTCGCTCGACCCGAGCAGGATCTTCGGCCCGGCCGCCGCCATCGCGTCCCAGTCGAGCAATCCGAGCAGCCGGGTGGTGCCGTAGCCGCCTCTGGCGCAGACGACCGCCGCCACCCCGGGATCGCACCACGCGTCCCGCAGGTCGGCCGCCCGTGCGGCGTCGGACCCGGCGAGGTAACCCTCCCGCGCGAGGATCGACGCCCCGTGCACGACCCGCAGCCCGAGCCCGGTCAGGACCTCGGTGCCGCGCTCCAGCCGTACGGGATCGACCGGCCCGGCCGGCGCGACCAGCGCGACCGTGTCACCGGGCCGCAGCCGCCGGGGCAGGCCCGGGACCGTTACCGAGGCGTCACCGCCCGCCCCGCCGCGGAAGCGCTCGCTCACCCTTCAAAGGGTGTCAGACTTAGCGGTATCTATGCGACCTCCGACGCACATCCTCGTGGTCAACGGTGTCAAGGTCCGCCGTCCGGTGTTCGTTGTCGCGGCGCCGCACTCCGGCGCGGACCTGCTGGGCCGTGCCCTCAAGCGCTCGCCCGGCTTCCACGTGACCATGGGCAGGGGCCCGGTGGCCCGGGTCGTCTACGCCTTCGCCAGGAGACCGTCGATCGCCCGTAGCGGCGGCGCGCCGCAGGTGCTGCGCGACGTGCTGGCGGAGGCCTGGCAGGTGGTCCCGGCGGCGTGCGCGGAGTGCACATCCGCCTGCCGGGAGGCGGGCGGCATCGTCGGCGCGGGGCCGTGTGTCGGGCCGGGCGCGCTGTCCCGGTTCGGCGACGCCAGCCCCGACCTGCTCTACAGCACGCCGGTGCTGCTGCGGGCGTTCCCCGACGCCCGGCTCATCCAGATCATCCGCGACGGCCGTGACGTGGTCGCCGACATGCTGGCCGACCCCGCCTGCATGACCTGGGTCAAGCCCCACATGCTGAGCGAGGACGCCGAGTTTCCCAACCCGTTCCTCGGCGTGCGCTCGGCCGAGCACCGCGAGCGCTGGGCCGGGATGCCGCCCGCGGGCAAGTGCGCCCTGCGCTGGCGCGGCGCCGTGCGGCTCAGCGCGGCCCTGCGCCGCGAACTGCCCGCCGAGCACCTGCTCACCCTGCGGTACGAGGACATGGTGGCCTCACCGGGAGAGGCCATCGACGCCGTGTCGTCCTTCGTCGAGGCCAAGGTCTCCACGATCGCGCTGTACGGCACGAGCGTTCCCAGGCCGGGAAGCTGGCGCCGGCGGCTGTCGGCAGAGGACGCCGAACTGGTGGAGAAGGTGGCCAGGGAGGAGCTAACCCGCCTCGGCTACCGCTGAGGAGGGCCGTCTCAGGACCCGCCCGCGTCCGAGCCGGTGAACTGGGTGCGGTACAGCTCGGCGTAGGCGCCGCCCCGCTCCAGCAGTTCCTCGTGGCGCCCGCGTTCGGCGACCCGGCCGTCCTCGACCACCAGGATCGTGTCGGCCTCGCGGATGGTCGACAGCCGGTGGGCGATCACCAGCGACGTCCTCCCCCGCAGGGCGGTCTTCAGCGCCTGCTGCACCGCGGCCTCGGATTCGGAGTCGAGGTGGGCGGTGGCCTCGTCGAGAACCACCACCCGCGGCGCCTTCAGCAGGAGCCGCGCGAGGGCGATGCGCTGCTTCTCCCCTCCCGACAGCCGGTAGCCGCGGTCGCCGACGACCGTCTCCAGTTCCTCGGGCAGGTTCTTCACCAGGTCGGCGATCTGGGCCGCGCGCAGCGCCTCCCAGACCTCCTCGTCGGTCGCCTCGGGGCGGGCGTAGCGGAGGTTGTTGCCGATCGTGTCGTGGAACAGGTGGGCGTCCTGCATGACGACGCCGACCGTGTCCCTGATGCCGTCGAGGGTGGCGTCGCGGACGTCCACGCCGTTGATCCGGACGGTCCCCTCGTCCACGTCGTACAGCCGGGACACCAGTTGGGTGATGGTCGTCTTGCCCGCGCCCGAGTGGCCGACGAGCGCCACCAGCTCGCCCGGACGCGCGGTGAAGGACACGCCCTTGAGCACCTCCTGCGAGGGCCCGGTGTCCGGACGGGCCACCGACTCCAGCGACGCCAGCGACACGTCGGAGGCGGCCGGGTAACGGAAGCGGACGTCGTCGAACTCGATCGTGACCGGCCCCTCGGGGATCGGCCGCGCGTCCGGCTTCTCGGCCACCATCGGCTTGAGGTCGAGCACCTCGAAGACCCGGTCGAAGCTCACCAGCGCGGTCATCACGTCCACATGGACGTTCGACAGGCTGGTCAGCGGGCCGTACAGGCGCATGAGCAGGGACGACTGGGCGACCAGGGTGCCGAGCGCGAAGGCGCCGGAGATCGCGAGCACGCCGCCGAGGCCGTAGACCAGCGCGGTCGCCAGCGCGGCGACCAGGCCGAGCGCGATGCGGAACACCGCGCCGTACATGGCGACGATCACGCCGACGTCGCGGACCCGGCCCGCGCGCTCCGCGAAGTGGGCCGCCTCGTCGTCCGGCCTGCCGTACAGCTTGGCGACCATGGCCCCGGCCACGTTGAACCGCTCGGTCATCACCGAGCTCATCTCGGCGTCGAGCTGCATCTGCTCGCGGGTCAGCGCGGACATCCGGCGGCCGACCCACTTGGCCGGGAAGATGAAGATCGGCAAAAGGATCAGCGCGACCAGCGTGACCTGCCACGACAGCACGAGCATGGTGCCGAGCACCATGACCAGGCTGATGACGTTGGACACCACCGACGACAGCGTGCTGGTGAGGGCCCGCTGCGCCCCGATGACGTCGGTGTTCAGCCGGGAGACCAGCGCGCCGGTCTGGGCGCGCATGAAGAACGCCACCGGCATCCGCTGCACGTGGTCGAAGACCTCGGTGCGCAGGTTGTAGATCAGGCCCTCGCCGATGCGGGCGGAGTACCACCGCTGCAGCAGGCCGAGCCCGGCGTCCAGCACCGCGAGCGCCCCGATCGCCACGGCGAGCCAGACCACCACGTCGACCCGCTTGGGGGTGATCCCGTAGTCGATGATCGCCTTCATCAGCAGCGGGTTGGCGACCACGATGACCGCGTCGACCACGACCAGCGCGAGAAAGCCGGCGATCTGCCTGCGGAACGGCCGGGCGTAGCCGGCGATGCGCCGGACGATCCCCGGCGCGAGCCGCTCCTTCGTCACGGAGCTGTCACGCCGTAAGGACCGCATCACCTGGAGACCGTAGCCCCCGTTCATCATCGACATATGCCGTACATCCTCCCAGCCGTGCAGCGGTGGGAGGACTCCCCCGATTCCCCCGTCAGCTCGAAGCGAACAGTCCCGTCACTTCCTGCCCGTCAGTTCCACGCGAACGCCGCCCGCCCGTTCAGGCGAACACTGCCCGTCGACGCGAGGCGAACACCGCCCGTCAGTTCGGCGCGGACACGCCCCCGAAGAGCGCGCGGATGCGCGCGACCTGCTCGGCCCGCTCCGCGGCGGCCTGCTCCTCCAGCGTGCGTCCCGGCGCGGCCAGCAGCAGCCTCTTGGTGGCGGCCGCGGCGGCGCGGTCGGTGGACAGCAGCGCGGCGGCCAGGTCGTCCACGGCCTGGGCCAGCTCGGACACGGGCACCGCGATCTCGGCCAGGCCGAGCCGTACGGCCTCGGCGGCCCCCACGGTGCGCGCGGTAAGGCACATCTCGACGGCCCGGGGAACGCCCACGATATCGGTCAGGGGCTTGGTCCCGGTCAGGTCGGGAACCAGCCCCAGCGCGGGCTCCTTCATGCAGAACTTCACGTCGTCGGCGACGACTCGCAGGTCACACGCGAGCGCGAGCTGGAAGCCCGCCCCGATCGCGTGGCCCTGCACGGCCGCGATCGACACGATCTCCGGCCTGCGCAGCCACAGGAAGCCCTTCTGGGCCTCCGCGATCCGCTGCTCGAACTCGGTGTCGCCGAGCGCGGCGGCGCTCGCGAACGACCCCTGTCCGGGCACTCCCTCAGGCGTGAACATGCGCAGGTCGATCCCGGCTGAGAAGGACGGCCCCTCGCCTCTGACCACGACCACTCTCACCTGCTCCGGAAGGGTCTCCCCGATCCGGGCCAGGGCCGACCAGGTGGCGAACGTCTGCGCGTTGCGCTTGTCCGGCCGGTCCAAAGTGATGGTCGCGATCTCGCCGTCCACCTCGAAGCGCAGTCCGACCTCGGCCGACACGGCCGCCGAGATCGTCGACACATCGGAGCCGCCGCCCGTCTCGGGGACGTGCTCCGAATTCCCCCCCATTGCCGCTTCCGCCATGCCTGCTCCTGCGTCCTGTGCGGAGTGGCGTCGCCTCGCACGGCCGGTCCGGTGCGGCGCACCGTCCGTGCCGGCGTCCGCCCTCCTGTTCATCTCGCGGTCGCGCCCGAGCTTACCGAACATCGTTCTGGCGAGTTGGACGTGACCGCTCCTCCTGCAGGAACGAGCGGCTGCGGTCGCGCGTCTTGAGGTGGATCCCTAGCGCTTGGACTTGCCCCGGGTCGCGCCGCCGCGCCCGCGCAGAGTCACCCCGGACTCGCTAAGGATGCGGTGGATGAACCCGTACGACCGGCCGGTGGAAGCAGCCAGAGCGCGGATGCTCTCACCCGCGGAATAGCGCTTCTTGAGATCGGCGGCCAGTTTTTCCCGGTCGGCCCCGGTCACCCGGGTGCCCTTCTTCAGAGTCTCGGCCACGAGTACCTCCTGTAGTGCCAGACTTCCGCAGCGTTACCTCAGCCCATGATCAGTCATTTCGACGGGATCGGCTACCTACTCCGCGGGAAAAGATCCCTACCCGCTCAAATTAAGATCAGGCAAGCGCCACAAGATCGGAAAATTCGTCGCTCCATGCGTCCTCGACTCCGTCTGGCAACAGAATCACCCTATCCGGCTTCAGCGCCTCGACGGCGCCCTCGTCGTGCGTGACCAGCACAATCGCGCCCGTGTAGGAGCCGAGCGCGGTCAGCACCTGATCACGGGAGGCCGGATCGAGGTTGTTGGTGGGCTCGTCGAGCAGCAGCACGTTGGCGCTCGACAGCACCAGCGTCGCAAGGGCGAGACGGGTCTTCTCCCCGCCGGACAGGACCCCTGCGGGCTTGTCCACGTCGTCGCCGGTGAACAGGAACGACCCCAGCACCTTGCGCAGGTCGACGTCGGCCAGGTCGGGTCCGGCCGACCGCATGTTCTCCAGGACCGTGCGCCCGGGATCGAGCGTCTCGTGCTCCTGCGCGTAATAGCCGATCTTGAGCCCGTGGCCGGGCATGACCTCGCCGGTGTCGGGCTTCTCGATGCCGCCGAGCAGGCGGAGCAGTGTGGTCTTGCCCGCGCCGTTCAGGCCGAGGATGACGATCCGCGAGCCCCGGTCGACCGCCGCGTCGACGTCGGTGAACACCTCTAGCGAGCCGTACGACTTGGACAGGCCGCGGGCCGTCAGCGGGGTCTTCCCGCAGGGCGCCGGGTCGGGGAAGCGGAGCTTGGCGACGCGGTCGGAGCGGCGCTCTCCCTCGACGCCCGAGAGCAGCCGCCGGGCGCGCCGCTCCATGTCCTGCGCCGCCTTGGCCTTGGTGGCCTTCGCCCGCATGCGGTCGGCCTGGGACAGCAGGGCGGACGCCTGCCGCTCGGCGTTGGCCCGCTCGCGCTTGCGCCGCTTCTCGTCGGTCTCCCGCTGGGCGAGGTAGGCCTTCCAGCCGACGTTGTAGGTGTCGATGACGCAGCGGTTGGCGTCGAGGTGGAGCACCCGGTTTACCGTCGCTTCAAGAAGGTTTACGTCGTGGCTGATGATCACCAAGCCGCCCTGGTGCGAGCGCAAAAAATCACGAAGCCAGCCGATCGAGTCCGCATCGAGGTGGTTTGTAGGCTCGTCGAGCAGGAGAGTCTCCGCTCCGGAGAAAAGAATGCGGGCCAGTTCCACCCGCCGTCGCTGACCGCCGGACAGGGTCTGCAGCGGCTGGCCGAGGACGCGGTCGGGCAGCCCGAGGCTGGAGGCGATCGAGGCCGCCTCCGACTCCGCCGCGTAGCCGCCGAGGACGTGCAGGCGGTCTTCGAGACGGCCGTACGCGCGCACCGCCCGGTCGCGTACGCGCGGGTCGTCGGCGGCCATGCCGGCCTCGGCCTCGCGCAGTTCGCGGAGCACCTCGTCGAGGCCGCGGGCCGACAGGATGCGGTCACGCGCCAGCACGCTCAGGTCGCCGGTGCGAGGGTCCTGCGGCAGGTAGCCGACGCTGCCGGAGATCGTGACCGTGCCCGCGGCGGGCAGGCCCTCTCCCGCCAGGACCTTGGTGAGGGTGGTCTTGCCGGCGCCGTTGCGGCCGACGAGACCGATCTTGTCGCCCGGGTTCACCCGGAACGAGGCGCCCTCGATGAGCAGGCGTGAGCCCGCGCGAAGTTCGATGTCGGTAGCGATGATCATGATGAAGGGGACACTCCCGTAGGTGATGAGGTCAGGATCGGCAGCCGGGAGCGATCAATCGGGAGTGCGCATGGGCTCAAGTGTAATGCCGCCGTCCCCACGGCCGCCTGCGGCGAAACCCGCCCCCGGGGGGCGCGGAACGCCCCCGCCCACCGGCCGCTCGCACACCGCCGCCCCGGACTCCGCGGGCCGCCCCGTCGTGCCGCCGGTCAGGGGTCGACCAGGCGGATCCGTACGGCGCGGAACTGGTCCGGCGTGGCCTCCAGGACCGCCAGCCTGGGGTCGGGAACGGTGAGGAAGGGCCCGGTCTCCAGGGCGAACAGCGGCGCGAGGCGCCGGTCCCGCCTGATCTCGTCGATCGAGCGCCGGTCCCCGCCGAGCACGACGGCATCCAACTCCTCGATCCTCGGCACGAGCACCCGGGCGGCCACGTCGGCGGCGGCCCGCAGCGCCTCGGCCGACTGCTTGTCCCTGCGCCGGGCGAAGCGCTGCTGCGACCACCCGCCCGCCGCGCTGCGGCCGTGGACCTGGCGGGAGCCGACCTTGCCGGCGACGAGGCGGGCTCCGGTGAAGACACCGGCGGCGTACCCGCCGAGCCGGGCCAGCAGCACGCCGACGGTCCGCTCACGGCACACGTGGGCCACCAGCGCCGCCGCGGGCGGGGGAAGGCGGAACCCGTCCTCATGCCCGTCGCCGGCCGGACCGTCGGGGGAGGGCCGCAGCGGCGGGAACGGCATGTGGCACTCCGCGACCGCGCCGTCCGCGGCGTCGAGACGGACCACGTCCGGCAACACCACGGCCTCGACCGCGCCGTGCCGCTCGGCGAAGCGCGCGATCCACCCCGCGAGCCGCTCGGGGGCGACCGGGATCCACCTGCCGCCGCCGGCGGCGGGCCGTGCCGTCATGGCCGATCAGCCTACCCGTGCGGTTGTCTGCCGGATCCCCTCCAACTAACGGGGAAATATAGGTGAATTTCCTCCTGCGAACGTCAACGTCCGGGGCCCGGCGTCCCACAATTCAATCGTGTCGCTCCCCTCACCGTCGGCGGCGCCGTCCGCCGCGATCCCGCAGCACGTCCCGGCGCCCGGCCCGGCCCCGGCGACCCCGTTCCCCGCGGACACCGTCCTGGAACACGACCCGGCGAACTTCGTGCGGAGGTACACCCCTGCGGCCTCCCCCCAGCCGTACGACCAGCGCGCGTACGCGCCCGGCCTTCCCGCCGAGCGCCCGGCCGCCCCGCTCTTCCTTCCGGTGGTCGACCTCGACACCGGCGGCGCGGTGGCCGTCGAGGTGATCGCCGGGGGCGCCTCCCCCGCTGCCACGGACGTGGCGGGCACGGTGAACGGGGTGCTGGCCGCCGCCCGGGAGGAGGCCCTGCTGCCGCTGGTCCTGCCGATCCCCGCCGCCGCCGTGGCCGGGGGGTCGGCCGGCCTCGCGCCGCTGCACGAGGCGATGCGGATGCGCGGCCGGCGCCCGCGCGAGGTCATCCTCGCCATCGAGGGCGATCCGGTGCCCGCGGAGCGCACGGCCCTGCTGTCCGGGATCGACGGCCTGCGCGCGGTGGGCTACCTCATCGCGTTCGCCGGGCTCGGCACCGCCGCGCTGCCGCTCGATCTGCTCGCCGACGCCTCGCCGTACGTGGTCGCGCTGTCCGCCGACCTGGTGGCGCGAGGGCCGCGCGACCCCCGGCGCGGGGCGCTCGCGGAGTCGCTGGTCCGTCTGGCGCGCGGCGTCGGCGCGCACGTGCTCGCCCCCGGCGTGCGGGACGAGACGCAGCTGGCGGCGGTACGCGGCTGGGGCATCCGGCTCGCCCAGGGCCCTCTGCTCGCGCCGTCCGACTGGCGGCCCTCCCACGGGTACAACCGCGTCCACGTGCCGCTGCCGGTGCCGGAGGCCACCGCCTCCACGGCCGCGCTGGGTCCCCGGGTGCAGGAGCTCCTGCTTCCCGCGGTGACGCTGCCGGCCGAGTCGACCGCCGAGGAGGTGGTCGCCGTGCTGAGCGCCGAGCCCTCGATCACGAGCGTGGTCCTGGTGGACGAGTACCAGCGGCCCCAGGGCAGCATCGACCGCAGCCGGTTCCTGCTTTTCATGGCCGGGGCGTACGGCCACGCGCTGCACGCGAAGAAGCCGGCCGGCCGCCTGGCGGACACCGCGAAGATCGTGGCGAAGACGACCCCGGTGATCGCGGCCATGCAGGTGGCGGGGCGGGACAACTCCCGCGTGTACGACGACCTCGTGGTGGTCGACGAGGTCGGCAGGTGCATGGGCGTGGTCCGGGTCGGCGACCTGCTGCGGCACGCCGCCGACCTGCGGCCCGCCCGCTGACGCGCGGATCCGGAGGGCGCGTCAGAGCCAGCCCTGGGCCTGGGCCTTCCGGACGGCCTCGATGCGGTTGCGCGCCCCGGTCTTGTGGATGGCCGCGGACAGGTAGTTGCGCACCGTGCCCTCCGACAGGTGCAGCCGTGCCGCGACGTCGCCGATCGTCGAGCCGTCCGCCGCGGCGGACAGCACGTCGCGCTCACGCGGCGACAGCGGGTTCGGCCCGGCGCTGAGCGCGGCGGCGGCCAGGCCGGGGTCGATCACGCGCTCGCCCCGCAGCACCCGCCTGATCGCGGCGGCCAGTTCGCTCGCGGGGCTGTCCTTCACCAGGAAGGCCACCGCCCCCGCCTCCATCGCGCGGCGCAGATAGCCGGGCCTGCCGAAGGTCGTGAGGATCACCACCCGGCATCCGGGGACCCGGCGGCGCAACTCCTCGGCGGCGGCGATCCCGTCCCTGCCGGGCATCTCGATGTCCAGCAGCGCGATGTCCGGCCGGGTCGCCTCGGCGACGGTGATCACCTCGTCCCCGTTCGCCGCCTCTCCGACCACCTCGATGTCGGGCTCCAGGCCGAGCAGGGAGGCGAGCGCTCCCCGCACCATGCTCTGGTCCTCCGCCAGCACGACCCTGATCACTCGGCCAACCTATCCGCGATCATCTCCGCCGTACGGTCCGAGGGCGGCGGAACCTCGGCCCGCAGCCGGAACCCCCGCTTGCCGGCCTCGGTCTCCAGCTCACCGCCCGCCGCGCGCACCCGCTCGCCGAGCCCGGTCAGGCCGTTGCCCGGCTCGTACGGCCCGCCCCCGCCGTTGTCGGCGATCTCCAGCACCGCGCCCTCCTCGCCGTACGACAGGTCGATCTCGCAGCGGGTGGCCCCGGAGTGGCGTACGACGTTGGTGGTCGCCTCGCGCACGGCCCAGGCGAACAGGCCGTCGAGGTCCTCGGGCAGCGGGGTGCCGCGGGTGCGCACGGCGAGGGCGACGCCGGCGGCGGCCAGCGCGGACCTGGCGCCGTCGATCTCCTCCGACAGGCGGCGCCGGCGGTATCCGCTGACCGCCTCGCGCACCTGGGCCAGCGCCTGCCGCGCGACCGACTCGATGTCGGCCACCTCGGCGGCCGCCCTCGGCGAGCCCTGCTCGCCCAGGCGGCGGGCCAGTTCGCTCTTGAGCACGATGAGCGAGAGGCTGTGCCCCAGCAGGTCGTGCAGGTCGCGGGCGATCCGCAGCCGCTCCTCCGTGGCGGCCAGGCGGGCCGCCTCGCCCTGCGCCTGCCGCAGCTGGACGATGAGGACGCGGGTGTTGCGGACGCTCATGAACAGCACGCCGAGCGTGACGACCTGCAGCACGAGCACCCACGGCGCGCCGTCGTCCGCCCCGATGATCTCGCCTTGCACGACGACGAGCGCGGCCATGGCCGCGATTCCGATCAGGGCGCGGCGCGGCGGCAGGCCCATCGCGTAGACGATCACCAGGAAGACCGGCAGGGTCAGCCAGCCTCCGCTGCGGAAGAGCAGCGGGAAGATCACCCCCATCGCCGTGGCGACGCCGAGCAGGGGGAACATCCACCGGGGGTGGTCGTCGTGGTCGCGCGGCCCCAGCACGACTCCCAGGTAGACGGTCAGGAAGGCCGCGAGCGCAGCCATCCGCCAGACCGCCTGCGCGCCGCTCACCGTCCCGTCGACCACCTCGGACACCGGGTAGAACAGGTAGATCAGGCCGAGCGACATGCCCAGCAGGCGCCTCAGCCGGGAGGCGCTCCCGTCCGTGCCGCCGAAGGTGAACACTCTGGCCAGCCGGCTCATCCCGCTCGTCCCTTCCCGGGCGTGATGGATCAGGCGCGCGTCGCGGCGCCCTGTCCGATCATGCACGTGTCGTCGCGTTCTGTGCGGTCATGCACGTGTCGTCGCGCGCCGGTAGGCGACGAGAGCCAGCGCCACCAGCACCACCCCCCAGGCGAGGATGCCGGCCGCGTGGGCCGGGTGCGGGGCGTCGCCCCCCGCGATCCGCCACCCGATGCTCGCGTAGTCGTACGACGGAGTCACGTGGGCGACGCTCTTCATGGCCGCGGGCATGATGCTCTCGGGGAGCCAGAGCCCGCCGAGCATGGCCAGCCCGAACATGCCGACCATCGCGACGGGCTGCGCGGTGTCGGGCGGCAGCAGGGATCCGATCACCAGGCCGAGCGCCGCGAAGGGGATCGTGCCGGCCCACATCGCCAGGATCAGCGCCGCCCACCGCGCCGGCGGCAGCGACACGTGCTGGGTCAGCACCGCGGCCAGGCCGACCAGCACCAGCGACGGCAGGACCAGCAGCAGCGAGGAGACCAGCTTCGTCAGGATGATCGCCCGGCCGGGCAGCGGGGTGATCTGGAGCTGCCGCAGCCAGCCGCTGTGCCGCTCCTGCGACCAGGGCACGGCCGTCGACATCATGGCGGCGGCCAGCGCGCCGTACGCCGCCATCGAGACCATCAGCATGACACTGCCCCGCAGCCCGGTCGCCTGGTCGGACTCCGTCCCCCAGAGGTTCGCGTAGAGGAGGTAGAACCCGACGGGAAAGGCGACCACGAAGACGACGTAGCGCTTGTTGCGCAGCATCCGCAGCAGTTCGACCTTGATGTAGTGCCGCATCGTCAGGCCTCCTTGGTCAGGGCGAGGAAGGCGTCCTCCAGGTCGGCCCCGTGGACCTGGAGATCGCGGATGTCGAGGGTGGTCTTGCGGTACAGCGCGGCGACGGTGGCGTCGAGGTCGGTCGTGCGCAGCGTGACCCGGGCGCCCTGAAGCTCCACACCGGTCGCCCCGGGGAGGGCGTCGAGCCCGGTGACCGGCTGCTCGCCCAGCAGGAAGCTCACCGCCTGGCCGGCGACCCCGGCCTTGATCCCGGCGGCGCTGCCGTCGGCCACGATCCGGCCGCGGGCGATCACGACGACCCGGTCGGCGTTCTCGTCGGCCTCCTCCAGATAGTGGGTGGCGAACAGGATCGTCCGTCCCTTCGCGGCGTACGCCCGCATGTTGTCCCAGAACCTGCGGCGGGACTCGACGTCCATGGCCGCGGTGGGCTCGTCGAGCAGCAGGAGCTTCGGTCCGCCCGCGATGGCCAGTGCGAACCGGACCCGCTGGGTCTGCCCGCCGGACAGCCGGTAGGCCCGCCGCCGGGCGATCTCGGTCAGGTCGGCGAGCCGGAGGATCTCCTCAAGCGGCAGCGGGCGGGGGTGGAGCCGCCGGACGAAGTCCACGGTCTCCGCGACGCTCAGCTCGGGGATCAGCGCGCCCTCCTGGAGCATCGCGCCGATCTCCCCGTTGGCGACGGCGGTCCGCGGCGGTTCGCCGAAGACCCGGATCTCACCGGACGTGGGCCGCAGCAGGCCGAGAAGCATGGTGATCGAGGTGGACTTGCCGGCCCCGTTGGGCCCCAGCAGCGCCACTGTGGCGCCGGCCGGGACCTCCAGGTCGATCCCGTCGACCGCGACAACGTCACCGTATCTCTTGGTGACCTCGGTGAAGGCGATGGCGTTCATGGGCTTCACGGTAGGAATCGGGACCCGTATGCCGTCAGTGCCCTGCCTCCGGCCTTCGCGATGACTTTTGTCATCCGCCGGGCCGCCGGCCCCTCTGCCCGCCGACGCGACCGGCTTCCCCTTATCCGCCCCGGAGCGCCCGCCCCTGGCTTCCGGACGATGTCCGCAGCGTGATAACCAGGAGACGTGCGCCTTCTGGCGACCTTTCGGGATCTCAGCCGGAATCTCGAGGTGAGTCACATACTGCTGGTGATCCCAATCGGGCTCATCGTGATCATCGCGGCTGTCGACCTCGCGCTGCCGCGGAGCGTTCACCTGGGGCCGCTGCTCGTCGTCGCTCCCGCGCTCACCGCGTCGTTCGCCGGTCCGAGGTGCACGGCGGCGATCGGGGCGCTGGCGTTGGCGGCCGACGTGGTGAGCGGTCTCGGACAGGGCGTCCTGCGAAGCTCCGAGCACAACGTCGAGATGCTCGCCCTGTTCGCCGTATCGGCCGTCGTGGTCGTCTTCCGCGTGGTCCACGAGCGGCACCTGGCTGTGCTCCACCAGGTGCGGTCGGTCTCCGAGATCGCCCAACGCGTCCTGCTGCGGCCACTGCCCCGGCGGGTCGGCCCCTTGCGCATCGCGTCGATATACCTGGCCGCGGCCGCGGAGGCGAGGATCGGGGGCGATCTGTACGCGGCCGCCCGGACCGACGGCGTCACCCGTCTGCTGATCGGTGACGTACGCGGGAAGGGGCTGCCCGCGATCAGTGACGCCGCGGCGTCGCTCTGCGCCTTCCGCGAGGCGTCACACGGCCCCACGACCCTCCCCGAGCTGATGACGCGCATGGAGACCAGCCTCTGCCAGAACCTCACCGAGCACGCCGAAACCGACACGGACGCCCAGGAATGCTTCGTCACCGCGGCCGTCGCCGAGATCCCCGACGCCGAACCGAAGGTGCACGTGATCGCCTGTGGTCACCCGCCGCCGCTCCTCCTCCGCGGGAACCGGGTGCTGACCCTGCAGCCGGACCAGGTCGCCCCCCCGTTGGGACTCGAACTGCTGACGGAGTCCGAACCTCGGCCGGCGACGTTCCCCTTCGAACCCGGCGACATCCTCCTGCTCTACACCGACGGCGTCATCGAGGCCCGCGACCGCACCGGCACGTTCTTCGACCTCCCCGCACACCTGGGCGAACGGGCCGGCGAGGACGCCGGCACCCTCGTCGAACGGCTCCGCGAGCGCCTGTTCGAGCACGTGAACGGCCACCTGCACGACGACACCGCCATGATCGCGGTCGAGCGCCTGGCGACGCCGGAACCCTGACATCTGTCAGCGTCCTCCCTCCTTCCGCCGGAAGGAAGGAGGACGCGCAGTCGTCAGGACACGCGGCGCAGGTCCATCTGGAAGTTCTGCCGCCAGGTGGCGCCGCCGTCGAGGGTGTATTCGCCGATCTCGTGCCAGTCCCTGCCGGTGAAGCGCAGGGTGTACCGGACGGTCGGGCCCGCGGTCTGGAGGCTCCACTGGAAGAAGCGGTCGCCGACCAGGGGGACGGTGGCGGTGACGTGCCCCTGCGAGAACGCCTCCCAGCGGTACTGCCCGGTCTGGTCGTCGTAGCTGACGATCGCGAGCGCGGTGTCCACGATCCTGCGCGGGTCGGCCTTGTCCCGGCCCTGACCCTCCACCGTGATCACCTGGCCGCCCGCCTTGTAGGCGACCTTCTCGGTCTGGAGGAACTGCTGCCGGCCGGAGGCGGTGTCGACCCACCCCGAGCCGGCCCAACGCCCGACCATGAAGTCGAGCCTGCGGATCGCGTCGAGCTGTGTCGCGGGGACATCGGCCGCCACCGCGCTCGCCGCGTGTCCCGCCGCGACGGCGGGCGCGGCCGCCGCGAGGGTGAGCGCGCAGATCAACGGCACCAACAAACGGTGTAATCGAGTCATGACGCGATCTTGACACAAGCCCCGCCCGCCGCGACAGCGGGTCGGCGAAGTCCGGTCCAGAGGCGGTCTAGAGGCGGCAGGCGAAGATGGCGGTGACGAGGATGGCCTTGGCACCGATCTCCCAGAGCTGGTCCATCACCTGCTGGTGACCCTTGCGGGGGACCATCGCCCGCACGGCCACCCAGCCCTCACGATGCAGCGGGGAGACGGTCGGCCCCTCCATGCCCGGGGTGATGGCGATGGCCTCGTCGATGCGCTCGGCCCGGATGTCATAGTCGATCATGACGAAGTCGCGGGCCACGAGCACGCCCTGCAGCCTGCGGATGAGCTGCTGGAACCCGTTGGCCTCCGGGGCGCCGGCCCGCTTGATCAAAATGGCCTCGGAGTGCGCGATCGGCTCCCCGAACACCTCCAGGCCGACGTTGCGCAGCGTCGTGCCGGTCTCCACCACGTCCGCGATCGCGTCGGCGACGCCGAGCCTTATCGCCGTCTCGACCGCGCCGTCGAGCTTGATGACCCGGGCGTCCACGCCCTGGTCCGCGAGGTGCTTGCCGAGCAGCCCGGCGTACGAGGTGGCGATGCGCAGGCCGGACAGGCCGGCGACGCCGGAGTAGGCGCCCGGCGTGGAGGCGAAGCGGAACGTCGACCGGCCGAACCCGAGCGGCATGACCTCCTCGGCCGGGGCACCGGAGTCGAAGAGCATGTCACGCCCGGTGATCCCGGCGTCCAGGGTGCCCTCGCCGACGTAGACGGCGATGTCGCGCGGGCGGAGGAAGAACAGTTCGCAGGAGTTGTCGGAGTCGACGACCACGAGCTCCTTGCTGTCCCTGCGCTGGCGGTAGCCCGCCTCCTTCAGCATGGTCTGGGCGGCCTCGGAGAGCGCGCCCTTGTTCGGTACGGCGATGCGCAGCATGGGTGGGAGATCCTTTCAGCAGAACGAGGTCGATGGACGATCTGTAGCCGCCGCGGCGGCTACAGATGCTTGTAGACCTCGTCCAGCCCGATCCCGCGGGCCAGCATGAGCACCTGGACGTGATAGAGCAGCTGCGAGATCTCCTCGGCCGCCCGGTCCGCCGACTCGTGCTCGGCCGCCATCCAGCTCTCCGCGGCCTCCTCCACGACCTTCTTGCCGATGGCATGGACGCCGGCGTCCAGGGCGGCCACGGTGCCCGACCCCTCGGGCCGGGTGCGCGCCTTCTCTGCCAGCTCGGCGTACAGCTCTTCGAAGGTCTTCATGGTCTCTCTCGGATCGTGGGCCTGCGCGTTCAGGTTATCGGCCCCAGGGTAGTCGCGGGGGCGGACCGCCGCGCCCCGCGTCCACCCTGCGAGATCCGTCTCAGCCGAGGATCTTCCTGGCCAGCCTGAGCTGCTCCAGCGCCTGCTGCGACTCCCCGCCCTCGTGGCCGTTGAACGGCCAGACCGTGATGTCCTTCGGCCCGGCGTAGTGGTTGTAGGCCCCGAACACGGTCGAGGGCGGGGTGACGCCGTCGCGTAGGGCGGCGGAGAACCGGGCGGGCGTGGCGGCCCTCGCCGCGAAGTGCAGGCCGTCGAAGTAGTCGAGGGTCGCGAAGATCTCCTCGACCCGGGTCCGGTGGATCCCGCAGAACCGGCCCAGCTCGGCGTACGGGTCCTCGGCGGTGATCTCGACGGCGCGCCGGATGTCGCACATGAACGGCACGTTGACGAACGCGAAGGCGAGGTCCGGCACGAGCGCGGCGGCGGCGAGCGCCATGCCGCCGCCCTGGCTGCCGCCGGTCACCACGACGCGCCCGGCGTCCACGAGGGGGTGCGACCTGGCCGCCTCGACCGCGCGCACGACGTCGGTGTAGAGCCGCCGGTAGTAGTAGCCGTCCCGGTCGAACACGCCCTGGGTGAGCTTGCCGGGGATCTGCGCGCCGTTTCCGCCGACCGGGTCGGGGGTGTCTCCGGAGCGCCAGGTGCCGCCCTGCCCGCGGGTGTCCATCACGAAGGCCGCGTATCCGGCGGCCGGCCACAGCAGCCAGTCGTGCGGCCGGCCCCGGCCGCCGCCGTACCCGATGAACTCCACCACGCACGGCAGCGGGCCCGACGCGCCCGCGGGAGCGAGGAACCACCCCTTGATCGGATGCCCGCCGAATCCGGCGAACGTCACGTCTGCCACGTCCATCAGCGCGAGGTCCGCCTCGTACGGCTCGAAGACGGGGTTCAGATCGTGCGCACGGGCCTCGGCCAGCGTGCGGTCCCAGAAGGCGTCGAAGTCGGCGGGCTCCCGGCGCTCGGGCAGGTACGCGCGCAGCTGGTCGAGAGGCATGTCGACGAACATGGGGGACTCCCGTGGGTGGTGGGCCTGGCTCGTGTTATGCCGCAAGGTTACACAAACGCCTTGTTTCAGACTTCTGACCCGGTTAAGGGTCTTCCGCCGGGGTTCGGCTCCAGACCATCCCCGCCGACGACCTGCGAAATGACACTCGGGACAGCGTTACACCCGGGTTGACGGGATGAAACACCCTCTTGAAACTAATCCGGTTTAGTGCTGGACTCTGCACGAATTCGAAGCGTGGGAGGTGCGGCCGCACCGGCACTGCCTCGCGGTCCGCCCTCTCGGGGGGCACGACATGTCAGTCGATCACTTTCCGTAGAGATCGGAGACGTCCATGCGACGAACGACGGCGGCCACCTGCGCCGCCCTGATCGCCGCCCTCGGCGCGGGCTGCGCGACCAGCGGCACGTCGGAGACCAGGCAGGCGGACGCGAACGCCCCCGCCACGATCACGTGGTGGTCCACCGGCGGCGACGACGAGACCGCGACCTTCCAGAAGGCCGCCGACCTGTATGCCAAGACGCACCCCAACATGACGATCAAGGTGCAGACGCTGAGCTGGGACGACGCGTACGCGAAGCTGCTCGCGGCCTCGACCAGCCGCAGCGGGCCCGACATCATCTCCGGCGGCATGACCTGGACCATCCAGTTCGGCCTGCGCGGCGGCATGGTGGACCTGCGCAAGTACGGCATCGAGCAGCTCCAGGCCCAGGCGCAGCCCGCCCAGTGGAAGTCGGCCGTCTCCCCCGACGGCACCATCTACGGCATCCCGCTCGACATGTCCACCGAGGCGCTCTACTACCGGACCGACCTGTTCGAGGAGGCCGGGCTCAAGGAGCCGCCCAAGACCTGGGACGAGCTGACCGCCGACATCGAAAAGCTCAAGAAATCCGGGGTCAAGACGCCGTTCAGCATCGACTGGGGCAACCTCGACTGGATCGGCTACTTCAACTTCCTCTACCAGGCGGGCGGCACCTTCTACACGCCTGACTGCAAGCCGTCGCTGAACACCTCCCAGGCTGAGCAGGCGCTGTCGTACTGGATCGACCTGCACCGCGAGCACGGCGCGCCGACCGACACGGTGACGACCCCGGACGCGCTGGGCGCGGGCACCGCGATGGTCTACGGCGGCAACTGGAACGCCCTCGCCATCGACACCAGCAAGCCCGAGCTGAAGGGCAAGTGGGCGATCGCCCCGCTGCCGACCGGCCCGGCGGGGCCCACGACCTTCATCGGCGGACGGGCCGTCGGCGTCACGTCGTACAGCAAGCACATCCAGCAGGCGGCGGACTTCGTCAAGTTCCTCTACACCGACGAGGCAGTCGACGCGGTGGCGGCGGAGTCGAAGGCCCGCAACATCGCCTACATCCCGCCCCGCCCGGACAAGGTCGCCGACTCGCCGTTCGCGCCGGAGCACTCGGCGGTGTTCGCGGAGATCATCAAGACCGGCGCCGCGGCGCCCGGGTGCCCCGGCTGGGACGAGAGCGCGTCCGACGTGGCCAAGCAGCTCCAGTCGGCGATCCTCGGCAAGGCCGACGTGAAGACGGCCTTGGGCGAGGCCGCCAAGGTGATGGAGCGCAACGCCGGATAGCCGTTCCGGCCGGTGACGCCTGACCCCTCACCGGCGCGGCATCCGTCCCCCCCAACCAGGCCCGGGCCGGTGACACCTGACCTCTCACCGGCCCGGGTCCGTCCTCGGCTTCCCTTCGACTGGAGACGACATGGCAACCCACACCGCCGCGCCCCGGCGACGATGGCGCCGCTACGGCACGTCCTATCTGATGCTGCTGCCGTTCCTCGGCCTGTTCGCCGGCTTCCTGGTCTGGCCGCTGGTCAACTCGCTCTACCTCAGCTTCACGAAGTTCGACGGGGTGAACGCCCCCGAGTTCCAGGGTCTGGAGAACTTCCGGCGCCTGCTGTTCGACGACGACCGGTTCCGGCACGCCCTGGGCAACACGTTCCTCTACGTCGTGGCGTCGATCGGGATCGGCACGCTGCTGTCGCTCGGCCTCGCGCTGGCGTTCAACGGGTCGAGCTGGCCGCACCGCATCATGCGGACGATCTTCTTCCTGCCCTCGGTGACCTCGTCGATCGCGCTGATGCTGCTCTGGAAGTGGGTCTTCAACCCGGGCGACTTCGGCCTGGCCAACACCGTCGCGGCCTGGTTCGGGGGCAGGGCCGTCGAGTGGCTGGCCACGCCGGGTCTCACGATCCCGATCCTCGTGCTGATGTCGGTGTGGGGCGGGATGGGCTACGGCATGGTCCTGTACGTCGCCGGGCTCAACACGATCCCGCAGGAGTACTACGAGGCGGCCCGCATCGACGGCGCCGGCACCTGGCAGCAGTTCCGCCGGGTGACGCTGCCGCTGCTGCGGCCGGTCACCACGTACGTGGTCGTGACCGGCCTCATCGGGGCCTTCCAGGTCTTCGAAGCCGTCTACATCGTGTTCCGGGGCACCAACAACATCGGCGGCGTGCTCGACTCGGGCCTGATGATCGTGCCCTATCTCTACGACCAGGGCTTCACGCACTTCAAGCTCGGCTACGCCTCGGCGATCGCGTGGGTGCTCTTCCTGATCATCTTCGCCCTGAGCATGGTCAACCTCCGCATCGGCCGCGCCCTGAAGGAGCTGTGATGGCCGCCGCCCCCACGACCACGCCGATCGTCTCCGACCCCGCCGTCGCACCCCGGCGGGCGCCCGCCGCGTCGCGCGCCACCTGGCGCGGGAACCTGCTGCGCCTGCCGTTCTACCTGCTGTCGCTCACCATGATCGCGCCGTTCTACTGGATGCTGATCACGGTGTTCAAACCGGTGACCGAGCTGAACCGGCAACCGCCGTCGTTCGTGCCCGAGCACCCCACGCTGAACAACTTCTACGACCCCGGCTACTCCCCCACCCAGGTCAATCCGGGCCATCTCCAGGGCATCTTCCAGCGGTTCCAGGTCGACTTCGGCTTCGGCCGCTTCATGTTCAACAGCCTGGTGATCACGGTCGCGATCACTGTCGGGTCGCTGCTGATCGCCTCGCTGGCGGCGTACGTCATCACCAAGCACCGCGTACCGGGGCGGCGGCTGATCTTCCTGCTGATCGTCGCCTCGATGATGGTGCCCTGGCAGACCACCCTGGTGCCGAACTACGTCATCATGCGCAACCTGGGCTGGCTGGACACCTACCAGGGCTACATCATCCCGGCGCTGGCCAAGGCGTTCGTGCTGTTCTTCCTGGTGCAGTTCCTCCATTCGATCCCGGACGAGCTGATCCAGGCCGCCCGCGTCGACGGCGCCGGGGAGTGGCGCATCTGGTGGCGGATCGTGCTGCCGCTGCTGCGCCCGGCCCTCGCCGCGATGTCGATCTTCATCGTGCTCGCCGAATGGAACAACTTCCTGTGGCCTCTGATCATCGTGCAGAGCGACGAGATGGCGAACATCCCGGTCGCGCTCGCCCGCCTCAACTCCTACTTCGCCGGCGCGCAGCACCAAGGGGCGATCATGGCGGGCGGCCTGCTCGCCTCCCTGCCGTCGATCGCCTTCTTCCTCGCCTTCCAGCGCTACTTCACCCGAGGCATCGTGCTGAGCGGTCTGAAGGGCTGAACGGCTCGCGCGCCCGGAGAGGGGTTGTCCGCGCCGACGGCTTCGGCGACCTCCTCCGGGTGCGTCAGCTGGGGGTGATGACCCGCCTCCGGGACGACCGTCACGGTGACCCGGGGCAGCGTGTCCACGAGGGCCCGTCCTTCCGGGGTGAGAGGGTCGCGGGAGCCCACGACGACGTGCACGTGCCCCGGGTAGCGCGCCAGCCCGGCCCGCAGGCTCGCCCGCCACCGCGGTGAAGCCGCGGCCGCCAGGAGCCGGGCGGCGGTGGCGGCGGCGCCGCGGCGCAGGTCGGCCACGCTCGAACGGAGGGCGGGCGCGTGTGCCGGGTCTCCGGTGAGCCGCTCGGCCAGCGCGGTGGGACGGACCCGGCCGAGATACCAGCGGGCCGCGAGTGCGGAACGGGCGGCGGGAGCGGGGCGTGCCTGGAGGAAGAACGGCGCCACGAGCGTGAGCCGGTCCACCGCGCCGGGATGGGCGGCCGCGGCCTCCACCGCGGCGGCGGCGCCGATGGAGTGACCGACCAGGTGGCGTGCGCCGGTCCCGGTCACGAGAGCGGTCAGCCAGGCCGGCCAGTCGTCGCGACCTCCCGCGCTCATTCCCAGCCCCGGCAGGTCGGCGGCACGGGCGTCGCCCATCGCCGTGACGACCGGCGCCCAGGTGTCGGCGTTGACCGGCAGACCCGGCAGCACCACCGTGGGCGCGCCCGGTTCGCCCACCTCGAACGTCCGCACCCCGCCCGCGTCGACGAACCGCCTGCCTCCGGCGGGGGCGTCCCCGAAGCGGCTCGCCGCCAGGTGGTCGGCCCAGCGGCGGATCGTCGTGGCGGTGTCCGGCATGGTCAGCCCGTGGCGTGCCGCGAAGGCACGCGCCGGGCCGGTGGGATAGCGGTCACTCGACAGGAACGTCAGCGTCTCCGGATCGGCCTTCGTGAGCCTGCGGGGCAGCCGCTTCACCAGTGGCACCGGAACCCGCAGCCGGGGCGCCCTGACCTGGTAGTGCTCCGCGACGAGCGCGATCAGGCCGGGCAGCGCGGGCGTGTCGTCGTCCAGCAGCCAGTAGGACGCGCGCTCGGCGGCCTCGTCCCCCGGAAGCAGGGTCATGAACCGGGCGAGGTAGTCGACCGCGACCACGGGGACGAACGTCCCCGCGTTCCCCGGAACCGCCACGAGAGCGCCCTGCCAGAGGTCGCGCAGGGTCGACGCGAGCCCGAGGTACTGGCCGGCCTCGCCGGTGACGCTGTCACCGATCACGCTGGCCGGGTTGACCACCGACCAGGGCACGCCCAGCCGCTCCGCCTCGATCCGGAAGACGGCGTCCGCCTCCACCTTGGACGCCTCGTACGCGCCGAGGGCCCGGTAGGCCTCCCGCCGCTGCTCCTCGCTCCAGGGACGGGGGTCCTGCCCGCCCACGCGATACCCGGAGACGTGGACGAGGCGGCGCAGACGCGGCAGCCGCGCCGCGAAGGCGACGACCGCGCGCACGCTGTCGACGTTGGCCCGGCGGGCCTCGTCGGCCGGCATGCCGAACCGGTAGGCGCCGGCGCAGTTGTAGACCTCCGTGACGTCGCCGGCCTCCCCGTCGATCAGCGACGGCCCGGCGAAATCGACCCGGAGGTCGGCCGGGGCCTCGTCGTGCCCGTGCTCGGCCAGCCACCGGGCGAGCCTCCGGTAGGACTCGCGGCCGCGGCAGGCCGCGCTCACCCGGACGCCGGCCCGACCGAGCGCGAGGACCAGGTGGCGGCCGACGAAGCCGGTCGCGCCCAGGACCAGCGCGTGCCTGTCCGCGGCGCTCACGACGAGACCTCCGTGCCCTCGTGGACCAGCTCGGGCACCGGCTCCACGAGCCGCCCGCCGATCCCGGCTCCTGATGTTTCGATCACATGAGGAGACTAGACCGGTCTACATAGTTCACGTCAAGATGTACCCAAGGTTTCAGGAGCGCGTATGAGGATCGTCCCCACACGCCACCGGGCCGCCCGTACGGACGGCCCGGTGGTTGGGAGGAGAGGTGGAATCAGCGGCCGGTGAACCGGCGGCCGCGACCGCCTTCAGCCGCGCCGTACCCGGCCTGCCCGCCGGCCCGGCCACGGTGGTGACCGCCGCCCCGCCCGCCACGGGACTCGCCGTGTCCGTCACCGGCCCACGGCGCCCGGGACCGCTCACCCTGGTCGGGCCACCTGCGCCGGCCGTCGCCCTCGCCGGGACGGTCACCGCCACGGGGACGGTCGCCGAAACGGCGACGGCCCCGCGGCTTGTCGTCCCGCTGCCTGTCGTCGTGCCCGGGCCGCAGCGGCGAGCGCACGTCGGGCTCCCATACGGGCACGGCCTCGCCGCTCGGCCGCCGGGCCCCGGCGATCTCGTTCAGGACCGGGTCGCCCGGCGTCACCCGGTGCCGTGACGCGTCGACCCCCGCCTTGCGGGTCATCGACTCGGTGGAGCGACGCTCGCTCGGGAGCACCAGCGTCAGCACCACGCCGCGCTCGCCCGCGCGGGCCGTACGGCCGCCCCGGTGCAGGTAGCTCTTGTGGTCGGCGGGCGGGTCCACGTGCAGCACGAGGCTCACGTCGTCGACGTGGATGCCGCGCGCCGCGACGTCGGTGCACACGAGCACCCCGATCTTGCCCTGGCGGAACCCGTCGAGGATGCGGGTGCGCTGGTTCTGCCGCTTGCCGCCGTGCAGGCCGCCCGCGCGGACCCCCGCCCGGGCGAGCTGCTTGACGACCCGGTCGACGCCGTGCTGGGTGCGCACGAACAGGATCGTACGGCCGTCCCGGTTGGCGATCTCGGCCGTCACGTCGGCCTTGTCGTCGCGCTGCACCTGGATCAGGTGGTGCTCCATCGTCTCGACCGGGGAGGTGGCCGGGTCCAGCGAGTGGACCACCGGGTCGGTCAGGAAACGCTGGACCAGCGTGTCCACGTCGCCGTCGAGCGTCGCGGAGAACAGCAGGCGCTGCCCGTCGGCGGGCGTGCGCGCGAGCAACGCGCTCACCACGGGAAGGAAGCCGAGGTCGCACATGTGGTCGGCTTCGTCGAGGACCGTGATCTGGACGTCGTCGAGCGCGCAGGCGCCCTGCTCGATCAGGTCGGTGAGGCGGCCGGGCGTGGCGGCCACGACGTCCACCCCCCGGCGCAGGTCCTCGATCTGGCGACCCATCGGCATGCCGCCGACGACCGTCCTGGTGCGCAGCGACAGCCCCCGGCCGAGCGGCTCGACGGTGGCGGCGACCTGGAAGGCGAGTTCGCGGGTGGGCACCAGGATGAGGGCGCGGGGCCGCCGGGGCGCCGACTTCTCCCCCGCGATCCTGGCCAGCGTCGGCAGGCCGAAGGCGAGGGTCTTGCCGGAACCGGTCCGGCCGCGTCCGAGGACGTCGAGCCCGGCGAGGATGTCGGGGATGGCCGCCCGCTGGATCGGGAACGGCGTGGTGATGCCCTGCCGGGCGAGCCCTGTCACGAGCGGTCTGGGCAGCCCCAGCGTGCCGAACTCGGCAGGGGTGGTCGTGCCCTCGTCGAGGGCAGAGATGGTCACGAAATCGTGCCTTTCGAAGAAAGACGTGCCGGAACACGCGGGCGCGTCACTTCTGCGAAAGGACGAGCCGGGACAGGCACGGCGGGCGTGCCGTGCCTACGGGCGTCACGGGCCGGAATTACGACGGCCTGCTGCCCGCACGTTGCCGTGAGCACGCGTCCCGCAGAAGTGGAGACCGCCGGGCGGCGGCTCTCACGGACGCCTTTCACTCACGTCGCACAAGGAAGAGCAAAAAACGATCGTACGGCATTCCCGCATCACATCGGCCGCCCCGGTCCGGGACACGGTCCGCGTGCGGGTGGAAGCGCGGCGTCCCGCCACGTGCGGACGCGGCGGGACGGTGCGGGTACTGCCCGGCGGGAGGCCGCCGGGGTCAGACGTTGAAGCCGAGCATCCTGAGCTGGTCGCGACCCTCGTCAGTGATCTTGTCCGGACCCCACGGCGGCAGCCAGACCCAGTTGATGACCACGCTGGAGGCCAGGTCGGCGAGCGCCGAGTTGGCCTGGTCCTCGATCACGTCGGTCAGCGGGCAGGCGGCGCTGGTCAGCGTCATGTCGATGGTGGCGATGGGACGCTCGCCCTCGCCGGCCGGGTCGAGGTTGACGCCGTACACGAGGCCGAGGTCCACCACGTTGATCCCCAGCTCGGGGTCCACGACGTCCTTCAGCGCCTCGAGCACGTCGTCGAGGGAGCTCTCCCCGTCGTAGGTCCCGGTCGCCGCCTCGGTCGCGGTTCCCGTCGGGGTCTCGGTCGGCTTGCTCACGTCGTCTCCTCACCTCTCGGCGCCCGCGGCGTGGCGCCGTACTTCCCAACGCGACGGAGGCCGCCGGTCATCCCTGGCTCCTCATCAGCGCGTCCTTGTAAGCCATCCACGCCAGCAGCGCGCACTTGACGCGGGCGGGGAACTTCGCCACACCGGCGAACGCCACCGCGTCGCCCAGCACGTCCTCGTCCGGCTCCACCTGGCCCCTGCCCTGCATGAGCCGGGTGAACTCCTCCACCACCGACAGCGACTCCTCCACGGTGGAGCCGGTGGCGAGCTCGTGCAGCACCGAGGCGGCGGCCTGGCTGATGGAGCAGCCCTGGCCGTCGTAGGACACGTCGAGCACCTTGCCGCCGTCGGCCACCTTCACCCGCAGCGTCACCTCGTCGCCGCAGGTCGGGTTGACGTGGTGCACCTCGGCGTCGTACGGGTCACGCAGGCCCCGGCCCTGGGGATGCTTGTAGTGCTCCAGGATCAGCTCCTGGTACATCGATTCAGCGATCATGGCTCAGCCGAACACCTTCTGCACGTGGTGGAGGCCGCGGACCAGTGCGTCGATCTCGGCCGTCGTGTTGTACAGGTAGAAAGACGCCCGTGTGGTCGCGGGAATTCCGAACCTGAGGTGCAGCGGCCGGGCGCAGTGATGACCTACCCGGACCGCGATCCCGTACACGTCGTCGAGGATCTGCCCCACGTCGTGGGGGTGGATCCCCTCCAGGGTGAACGAGATCGTGCCGCCTCGGGCGATGGGCGTACGCGGGCCGATGATCCTGAGCCCCGGGACCTCCGGCAGCGCCTCCAGCGCGTACGCGACGAGTTCCTTCTCGTGCGCCTTGATCTGGTCCATGCCGACGGCGGTCAGGTAGTCGGCCGCGGCGCCGAGGCCGATGGCCTCGACGATGGGCGGCGTCCCGGCCTCGAACTTGTGCGGCACCGGCGCGTACGTCGAGCGGTCCATCCAGACCGCCTCGATCATCTCGCCGCCGCCGAGGAACGGCGGCATGGCGTCGAGCAGCTCGCGACGGCCCCACAGCACGCCGATGCCGGACGGCCCGACCATCTTGTGGCCGGTGAACGCGACGAAGTCGACGCCCAGCTCGGTCACGTCCACGGGCTGGTGGGGCACCGACTGCGACGCGTCGAGCATCATCAGCGCGCCGACCTCACGCGCGCGGGCCAGGATCGGCGAGACCGAGTTGACCGTGCCCAGCACGTTCGACTGGTGCGTGATCGAGACGATCTTCGTGCGATCGTTGACCAGCTCCTCCAGGCCCTCGACGTCGAGGCGGCCCTCGTCGGTCACGGGGAACCAGCGCAGCGTCGCGCCGGTCCGCTGCGCGAGCAGCTGCCACGGCACGATGTTGGAGTGGTGCTCCATCTCCGAGATGACGATCTCGTCGCCGGGGCCGATCCGGAACCGCTCGTCCTCGCCGACGGGGTTGCCGAAGGCGTACGCCACGAGGTTGAGGGCCTCGGAGGCGTTCTTGGTGAAGACGATCTCGTCGCGCGACGGGGCCTTCACGAACGCGGCGATCTTGTCGCGCGCGGCCTCGTACGCCTCGGTCGACTCGCTGCCCAGCACGTGCAGCGCCCGGCCGACGTTGCCGTAGTGCCAGGTCAGGTGATCGCGCATGGTCTCGATCACCTGCGCCGGCTTCTGGGAGGAGTTGCCGGAGTCGAGGTAGACCAGCGGCCTGCCTCCGGGGAGTTCGCGGGCGAGGACCGGGAAGTCCTTCCTGATCCTCTCCACGTCGAAGCCGGGCGCACTCATCAGGCGGACGCCGCCTTCGCGGTGTAGGCCTCGTAGCCCTCGGCCTCCAGCTTGTCGGCCAGCTCGGGGCCGCCCTCCTCGACCACGCGGCCGGCGGCGAAGACGTGGACGAAGTCCGGCTTCACGTAGCGCAGGATGCGGGTGTAGTGGGTGATCAGCAGCACGCCGGTGTCACCGGAGGCGCGGAACCGGTTGATGCCCTCGGACACGACGCGCAGGGCGTCGACGTCGAGGCCGGAGTCGGTCTCGTCCAGCACTGCGATCTTGGGCTTGAGCAGCTCCAGCTGGAGGATCTCGTGGCGCTTCTTCTCGCCGCCGGAGAAGCCCTCGTTGGTGTTGCGCTGGGCGAAGGCCGGGTCGATGGACAGCGCGTCCATGCCCCCCTTCAGCTCCTTGGCGAACTCGCGCAGCTTGGGCGCCTCGCCGCGGACCGCGGTGATCGCCGAGCGCAGGAAGTTCGACACGCTGACGCCGGGGACCTCGACCGGGTACTGCATGGCGAGGAAGAGGCCGGCGCGGGCGCGCTCGTCCACCGACATCTCCAGCAGGTCCTCGCCGTCGAGCAGCACGGTGCCGGAGGTGACGGTGTACTTGGGGTGCCCCGCGACGGCGTACGCCAGCGTGGACTTGCCCGAGCCGTTGGGGCCCATGATGGCGTGCGTCTCGCCGCTGCGGACCGTCAGGTCGACGCCGCGCAGGATCTCCTTGTCGCCCACGGCGACGTGCAGGTCACGGATCTCAAGAGTGGACACGAGTTATTTACTCCTTCGAGAGCGAGACGTACACGTCGTCGCCTTCGATCTTGACACGGTAGACGTTGACGGGCCTGGTCGCGGGCGGCCCGGTGGGCTTGCCGCTGCGCAGGTCGAAACAGGAGCCGTGGAGCCAGCACTCCAGGGTGTGGTCGTAGACCTCGCCCTCGCTGAGGCGGACCTCGGCGTGGGAGCACACGTCGTGCAGGGCGAAGACCTCGCCGCCGGTCCGCACAACCGCGACGGGCGTCTCGCCGACCTCCAGGCCGAGGACGCCGCCGTCGGGGATGTCCCCGACCTGGCAGACCTTCTCCCAGTGGACGGTCTCGGCGCTCATCGGGCCAGCTCCGCCTCGACGGCCGACAGGACGCGCTCGCGGATCTCCGGCACCTCGATCTTCTCCAGCAGCTGGGCGAAGAAGCCGTGGATGACCAGGCGGCGGGCCTCGTCGAACGGGATGCCGCGGGCCTGCAGGTAGAAGATGTGCTCGTCGTCGAGGCGGCCGGAGGCGGACGCGTGGCCCGCTCCCGCGACCTCGCCGGTGAGGATCTCCAGGTTCGGCACCGAGTCGGCGCGCGCGCCGTCGGTGAGGATGAGGTTGCGGTTCAGCTCGTAGGTGTCGGTGCCCTCGGCCTCGGCCCGGATGATCACGTCGCCGATCCAGACCGCGTGGGCGCCGTCGCCCTGCAGCGCGCCCTTGTAGGTCACGTTGCTGCGGCAGTTGGGCACGCTGTGGTCCACCAGGAGGCGGTGCTCCAGGTGCTGGCCGGCGTCCACGAAGTACAGCCCGGTGAGGTCGGCGTCGCCGCCGGGGGCGGTGTACGACACCGAGGGCGACAGCCGTACGAGGTCGCCGCCGAGGGTGACCACGAACGAGCGGAAGGTCGCGTCCTTGCCGAGCCGCGCGTGGTGGTGGGAGACGTGCACGGCGTCGTCGTCCCAGTCCTGCAGGCTGACGACCTTGAGCGTCGCGCCCTCGGCCACGTCGAACTCGACGTTGTCGGCGTAGACGGCGCTGCCGCGGTGGTCCAGGACCAGCACGGCCTCGGCCATCGGCTCCACCGACACGAGGACGTGCCCGTACGCCGCGGCGCCCGCCCCGGACCCCCGCAGGGTGATCACGGTGGGCCGGGAGGCGGCCGTCATCTTGGGCACCGTGACGACGGTGGCCTTCTCGAACGACGAGTACGCCTGCGCGCTGACCCGGTCGGCCGGCGTGTAGGCCTTCCCGAGCCGGGCGTCGTCGCGGCCGACGGTCTCGACGCGCACCTCGGGCGCGGCCTCGACGTCCACCACGACGCCGCCGGTGACGGCGGCGGTGCCGTTGTGCAGGCCCTTGAGCCGCGACAGCGGCGTGAACCGCCACTCCTCCTCGCGGCCCGTCGGCACCGGGAAGTCCGCCACGTCGTACGACGCCTTCTCGTGCAGCGTCGACAGCGGTTTGGTCTCCAGGCCCATCAGCCGACCGCTCCTTCCATCTGCAGCTCGATCAGGCGGTTGAGCTCCAGGGCGTACTCCATGGGCAGTTCGCGGGCGATCGGCTCGACGAAGCCGCGCACGATCATGGCCATCGCCTCGTCCTCGCCGAGGCCCCGGCTCATCAGGTAGAACAGCTGGTCCTCCGACACCTTGGAGACCGTGGCCTCGTGGCCCATCGACACGTCGTCCTCACGGACGTCCACGTACGGGTAGGTGTCGGACCGGCTGATCTGGTCGACGAGCAGCGCGTCGCACTTGACGGTCGAGGCCGAGCCGGCCGCGCCCTCGTCGATCTGCACCAGGCCGCGGTAGGACGTGCGGCCGCCGCCGCGCGCCACGGACTTGGAGATGATCGTGGAGGACGTCTTGGGCGCGAGGTGCACCATCTTGGCGCCCGCGTCCTGGTGCTGGCCCTCGCCGGCGAAGGCGACCGACAGCGTCTCGCCCTTGGCGTGCTCGCCCATCAGGTAGACGGCCGGGTACTTCATGGTGACCTTGGAGCCGATGTTGCCGTCGATCCACTCCATGGTCGCGCCCTCGTACGCCACGGCGCGCTTGGTGACCAGGTTGTAGACGTTGTTCGACCAGTTCTGGATCGTCGTGTAGCGGCAGCGGGCGCCCTTCTTCACGATGATCTCGACGACCGCCGAGTGGAGCGAGTCGGACGAGTAGATCGGCGCGGTGCAGCCCTCGACGTAGTGGACGTAGGAGTTCTCGTCCACGATGATCAGGGTCCGCTCGAACTGGCCCATGTTCTCGGTGTTGATCCGGAAGTAGGCCTGCAGCGGGATCTCGACGTTCACGTTCGGCGGCACGTAGATGAACGAGCCGCCCGACCAGACGGCCGTGTTGAGCGCGGCGAACTTGTTGTCGCCCACCGGGATCACCGAGCCGAAGTACTCCTTGAAGAGCTCCTCGTGCTCGCGCAGCCCGGTGTCGGTGTCGACGAAGATGACGCCCTTCTCCTCGAGGTCCTCACGGATCTTGTGATAGACGACCTCGGACTCGTACTGGGCGGCGACGCCGGCGATGAGGCGCTGCTTCTCCGCCTCGGGGATGCCGAGCTTGTCATAGGTGTTCTTGATGTCGGCGGGCAGTTCGTCCCAGGACGCGGCCTGCTTCTCCGTCGAGCGGACGAAGTACTTGATGTTGTCGAAGTCGATGCCCGTGAGGTCGGAGCCCCAGGTCGGCAGCGGCTTCTTCCCGAACAGCCGAAGGCCCTTGAGGCGCAGGTCGAGCATCCACTCCGGCTCGTTCTTGAGCGCGGAGATGTCGCGGACGACCTCTTCGGACAGCCCACGCCGGGCCGTGGCCCCAGCCACGTCCGTGTCGGCCCAGCCGAACTTGTAATTCCCGAGGCCTTCCAGCTCCGGGCGGTCGGTGACAGTCACCTTCCGGACTCCTTGCTCGTCGATGTGCTCGATAGGTCGGTACGCGCGTGCCGTGCGGCGAGCGCGTGTGAACTCACATGGGTGGTGCAGACCCCGTCGCCGTTGGCGATCGTCGCCAGCCGCTGCACCGGGGTGCCGAGCAGCCGGGCGAACGCCTCGGTCTCCGCCTCGCACAGTTGCGGGAACTGCGCCGCGACGTGCGCGACCGGGCAGTGGTGCTGGCACAACTGCTCGCCGCCCTTGCCCGTCTCCGACGCCGACGCCGCGTAGCCCTCCGTGGACAGAGCCTCGGCCAGCACGCGGACCCGCTGCTCGGCCGGGACCTCGCGCATGAGCGCCTCGAGCCGGCCGACCAGTCCGGACACCTGCGCCCGCGCGAACTCCGACACCGCCTCGCCGCCCAGACGCTCGGCCAGGAAGCGCAGCGCGCTGCCGGCCAGGTCGTCGTAGGCGTGGACGAAGGCGCTGCGGCCCGCGTCGGTGATCGCGAACATCTTCGCGGGCCTGCCGCGCCCCCGCTGGCCGCGCGGGCGGGCCGTACGGGGCTCTATCATGCCCTCGGCCAGCAGTGCGTCGAGGTGACGGCGGACCGCGGCCGGAGTCAGGCCGAGCCGCTCGCCCAGCGCCGCGGCGGTCACCGGACCGTGCTCCAGGATGAGCCGCGCCACCCTGGCCCGGGTCCCCCGCTCGGCGCCGATGTCCTTGCTCACGACGTCCTTGTGCGCAGGGGTCGCCGGAACCGGCCGCGTCACCACGGCCTTCTCGGCGTTCTGCTTCCCCTGCACGTATTTCACAACATCAGTGTGCCGTAATTCCTTCCCGGCCGACAAACCCTAGCCGAGGTCCACGGGAATGCAATTTCTCACGCAGGTAAGGCTTACCTAACCTGCGGCGACGCGGCCTTTCCCGATCCTTTACCTGCGGGGGCTGGAATGACGGCACTCACCGACGAGAGCGCGCTTCCCGCTCCCTAGACTCGATGCCGTCGACGACTGACCAGGACGACCCGCATCCGGCCGGCTCTGGCGGTCGGTCCGTGAGGGGAGGCCGGTGGAGTGCCGGGGGTTGACAGCACGCTTGACAGCACGCGTGGCGGCGCGGACGACGGCGCTCCCGCTGTCGAGATCGACGGGCTGGTCAAGCGGTACGGGAGCACCACGGCCGTCGACGGGCTGACTCTCACCTGCGCCCGGGGCGCCGTCACGGCGATCCTCGGGCCCAACGGCGCCGGCAAGACCTCCACGATCGAGATCTGCGAGGGCTTCCGCCGGCCGGACGGCGGGACCGTCCGCGTGCTCGGCCTGGACCCGGCCGACCCCGCCCTCCGGCCGCGCCTGGGGATCATGCCGCAGACGGGAGGGGTGCCTCCCGCCGCCCGCGCGGGCGAGTGGCTGCGGGTGGTCTCCCGGTTCTACGCCCACCCGCTCGACCCGGACGCCCTGCTCGGCCTGCTCGGCCTGGCCGGGCACGCGCGCACGCCGTACCGGCGGCTGTCGGGCGGGCAGCAGCAGCGCCTGTCGCTCGCGGCGGCGGTGATCGGGCGGCCCGAACTGGTCTTCCTGGACGAGCCGACCGCCGGGCTCGACCCGCAGGCGCGCCACGCCTGCTGGGACCTCGTCAGGGCCCTGCGCGCCGCCGGGGTGTCGGTGGTGCTGACGACCCACCAGATGGACGAGGCGGAGAAGCTCTCCGACCACGTGGTGGTCATCGACCACGGCCGGGTGGTGGCCGAGGGCACGCCCGAGTCGCTGACCGGCGCCGAGCGCCAGCTCAGGTTCCGCGCGCGGGCGGGGCTCGATCTGGAGGAACTGCTGGCCGCGCTGCCGTCGGGCAGCGCCGCCAAGGAGTCGCCCTCGGGGCACTACATCATCGAGGGGCAGGTCGGCCCCCAGTTGCTCGCGACCGTCACCGCCTGGTGCGCCACCGAGGGCGTCACCACCGAGGACCTGCGCATCGAGCGGCGCACGCTGGAGGATGTCTTCCTCGAACTGACCGGCAGGGAGCTGCGGTGACCACGATCGCCACGCTGGACCTCACGCCGCGGCCGGGTGCCGCGCCGCTGCACCGGATGGTCCTCGCCCAGGCGGGCGCGGAGATCCGGGCCACGCTGCGCAACGGCGAGCAGCTCCTGCTCACGATGATCATTCCGATCCTGCTGCTGGCCGGCTTCAGCGCGGCCCCGCTGGTGGACGTCGGCGACGGCAGGCGCGTCGACTTCCTCGCCCCCGGCATCCTCGCGCTGGCGGTCATGTCGACCGCGTTCACCGGGCAGGCGATCGCGACCGGCTTCGAGCGGCGGTACGGCGTGCTCAAGCGCCTGGGCGCGACCCCGCTGTCGCGGTCCGGGCTGCTGCTGGCCAAGACCGTCGCCGTCGTCGCCGTGGAGGCGCTGCAGGTCGTGGTGATCGTCGCGGTGGCGCTGGCGCTCGGCTGGTCGCCGCACGGCGATCCGCTGTGGGCCGTGCCGCTCCTGCTGCTGGGCACGGCGGCCTTCAGCGGCCTCGGCCTGCTCATGGCCGGCACGCTCCGGGCGGAGGCCACGCTGGCCGGGGCCAACCTGGTCTACCTGGTGCTGCTCGGGCTCGGCGGCGTGCTGTTCCCGCTGGACCGGTTCCCCGCCGGCGTCCGGCACGTGCTCGAACTGCTGCCGATCAGCGCGCTCACCTCCGGCCTGCGGACCGTCCTGAGCGCCGGCGGGGGATTCCCCGGCGGCGCGCTGCTCGTGCTGCTGTGCTGGACGGTGGCCGCGCTCGCCCTGGCCGTCCGCACGTTCCGCTGGGAATGACCCAGGGGGCCGCACCGGCGACCTGACGGCCCCTGCATATGATTGCGGGCGTTGTCCGTGATCAATGGCAGTCTGGGGTCGCCGGCATGACCGCTGAATCCCTTCCGGGGGCCGAGCCGTACCGTATGAGGCCGTCGCCGGGCAGGGTGCTGCGGGCCGCGTCGGACGCGATACCGCCGCCGGGCCTGGTGCTGCTGGCCGTCCTGTCGGTCCAGGTGGGCGCCGGGCTGGCCAAGAACCTGTTCACCCAGCTTCCCCCCACGGCCGTGGTGTTCCTGCGCATCGCCACCGGCGCGGTCATGCTGCTGGCCGTCGTCCGGCCCCGGGTTCGCGGGCTGTCGCGGCGCGACCTCGCCGTCGGCGTCGCCTTCGGGCTCAGCCTCGGCCTGATGAACCTGTCGTTCTACGAGGCCCTCGCCCGGCTGCCGATCGGGATCGCGGTGGCCATCGAGTTCGTCGGGCCGCTCACCCTGGCCGTGGTGTCCTCCCGGCGCAGGCTCGACCTGCTGTGGGTGACGCTGGCCGCCGCCGGCGTGGTCCTGCTCGCCCCCTGGGGCGATGCGGGGAGCGCGAGCTGGGCGGGGATCGGGTTCGCCGCGATGGCGGGGGCGTTCTGGGCCGCCTACATCGTGTTCTCCCAGGCCACCGGCGCCCGATTCCCCGGTGCCAGCGGACTGTCGTTCGCCATGATCGTGTCGACGGTCGTGATCGCGCCCATCGGCGTCACCGCGGGCGGAAGCGACCTGCTGCGGCCCGAGATCCTGCTCATCGGGGCCGGCGTCGGCCTGCTCTCCTCGGTCATCCCCTACTCGCTGGAGCTCGAGGCGCTGCGCCGGATGCCCAAGCGGGTCTTCGGGATCCTGATGAGCCTGGAGCCCGCCGTCGCCGCCCTTGTCGGCCTGTTCGTCCTGGGCGAGGTGCTCCAGGTCCGCGAGTGGGCGGCGATCGGCTGCGTGGTCGTCGCCTCCATCGGCGCCACGCGCCGGGGCGACGGCTGACCCGGTCCCCTCCGGCCGCTGCTCATGCCGCGGGCGGGCCGCCCGACCAGATCGCCCGTACGTGCCGGAGGTGGTGGTTCATCAGGCTCTCGGCCGCCGCGGCGTCGCCGCGTACGAGGGCGTCGAGGAGGTCGAGGTGCTCGCGCGCCGAGGCCGCGAGCAGCCGCTGGTCGGGCAGGCCGCGCAGCCCGTAGAGCCGGGCCCGGGCGCGCAGGTCCCTGACCGTCTCGACCAGCCGGACGTTGCCCGACAAAGCCAGCAGCGCGAGGTGGAACCGCTGGTCGGCGGCCACGTAGGCGAGCAGATCGCCCCTTGCAGCGGCCGAGACGATCTCCTCGGCGAGCGGGCGCAGCTCCTCGGCCTCCGCGGCCGGGGTCTCCCCGGCGAGCCGGGCCACCGTGGGCACCTCGAGCAGCCGCCTGACCTCGATGATCTCGTCGAGATCGCGCTCGGACACCTCCGCGACCCGGAAGCCCTTGTTGCGCAGCGCCTCGAACAGGCCCTCCTTGGCGAGGTCGAGCATGGCCTCCCGCACCGGTGTGGCGGAGACCCCGAACCTCGCCGCCAGCGCCGGGGCCGAGTACACGACGCCGGGCCGCATCTCCCCGGCCACCAGCGCGTCGCGCAGCGCCTGCGCCACCCGCTCGCGCAGGTTCTCCTGCCGCGTTCTCCCGCCCGGTGCGCGGAGGTCGTCGCGCGTGCGTCCCGCCGGTCCGTCCCACGCCCCGCCCATCGACCGGTCACCGCCCTCCTCGGTCCCGTACGGCCGATCGTACCGGCCCGGCCGCGGAGATGATCAACGCGGGCGGCGGGGTCCGGAGAAGGGACCACCCACAGGGCCACCTACGATTGATGCCGTGAATCCCACGACCGACCGGATCCGCGGCAGGCTGCTCGCCTTCTACCGCTCGTTCATGTTCCCGACGAACGAGTCGATGCGGCGGTGGGCGCTGGCGGCGATCGTGGTCAACGTCGGCATCACCGTCACCGGCGCCGCCGTGCGCGTCACCGGCTCTGGACTCGGCTGCCCGACCTGGCCGCGCTGCACGCCCGACAGCTTCGTGCCGGCCAGGATCGACACGCACGCGCCCCTCAAAATGGCGATCGAGTTCGGCAACCGGTTGCTGTCGTTCCTCGTGCTCGCGGTCGCGGTCGCGTGTGTGATCGCCGCCTGGAAGCTGTCGCGGGGCGAGCGCGGCCCGGTCCTGCTGCGGCTCGCGCTGGTGCAGCCGGCCGGCGTCGTCGTCCAAGCCCTGTGGGGCGGGCTCGTGGTCCACACGATGCTCAACCCGGTGACCGTCAGCGTCCACTTCCTGCTGTCCATCGGCATGACCGCCGCCGCCGTCGTGCTGTTCGCGCGGGCGGGCGAGGGCGACGCCCCGGCGGAGGGGCTGGTCCGCAAGGAGATCCGCACGCTGGGGTACGTGCTGGCCGCGGCCGCCTTCGCGCTGCTGCTCGCCGGGGTGGTGGTGACCGGCACCGGGCCCCACTCGGGCGACGACGCGGCCTCCCGCTTCGGCTTCGACATCCAGAGCGTGGTGCGGCTGCACACCGACATCGCCTACGTCGTCGTCGGGCTGACGTTCGCCCTGCTGCTGGCCCTGCGCGTCACCGACTCTCCCGGCCCGGCCCGGCGCGCCGCGCTCGTGCTGCTCGCGGTGGAGCTTTCCCAGGGCGTGGTCGGCTACGTGCAGTACTTCCTCGCCGTCCCCGCGGCGTTGGTGCTCCTGCACGTGCTGGGAGCGACGCTCGTGTGGATCTGCGCGCTGCGCGTCGTGTTCCTGATGCGGACCCGGGGCCCCGCGCCCGTCCCCGCGCCCGAGCAGCAGGAGCTCCACCGCGCGGGGGTCTGACCCCGGTGGGAGCCTTACGCCCCTGGACCTGGTCCCGTACGGCCCTGCGCCGGGCCTTCCAGGGGCTGGTCGCCCTGAGCGTGCTGCCGCTGGCGCCGATGACCTGGGCCTGGCTGACGAGCGCCGGCCACCGGGTGACCGCCGAGCCGGGCACGCGCTGGACCGCCGAGGTGCCCGCGATGCCGGCCGCGCTCGTGCTGGGCGCGGGCGTGCGTGGCGGGCAGCCCACCCCGATGCTGCGCGCCCGGCTCGACATCGCGGCCGAGCTGTACCGCACGGGCAGGGTGCGGGCCCTGCTGCTGTCCGGCGACAACAGCCGCAGGGACTACGACGAGCCCTCGGTGATGCGCGACTACCTGCTGTCCGGCGGCGTGCCCGCGGACAGGATCGTCCTCGACTACGCCGGGTTCGACACCTGGGACTCCTGCGTACGGGCCAAGGAGATCTTCGGCGCGTCCCGTCTCGTCGTCGTGACCCAGGTGTTCCACCTCCCCCGGGCCGTGGCGCTGTGCCGTACGGCCGGGCTGGACGCGTTCGGGGTCGGCGACGACTCGATCCGCGACTGGCCGGTGGAGACGGTGGCCTACACCGTCAGGGAGTTCCCGGCCTCGGCCAAGGGCCTGGTCGACGGCCTGGTCCTGCGCTCCTCGCCGCGGTTCCTCGGCCGGCGCGAGACCGCGCTCGACCACGCCCTGGACCGCTGACTCCCGCATCCCACGAGCGGCCGTGAGAGGCACCCGAGGGATGCCCGCCGCGAAACTTTCATCGCGCGGCGGGCCGTGAACTGGGCGGACAGGGCCCGCCGGGGCGGGTCCGCTGGTCCGGCGCGACGCGGCGGGTTAGGGTCCGGGCCATGTGGGAGCGCTCCCACCATCCCCAGAGGGAGGTGAGGCCACACCCACAGTGGCTATCGCACCGCGGGTACGAGAGGCGGATCCTCCTCCGCCCACCCATCGCGCAACGCCCGGGGAGCCGCCGCGACGGCCTCCCCGGGCGTCTCCCGTGGCACCCGGCGCCGGGGCGCGGCCACAAGGCCCCCGGCGAGTGCCGGGCGGATCAGGCGGCGCCCGTCCGCCCGGCGTCGCGGGAAGCCGTCAGCCGCAGCTGATGTCGCTGATCGACGGGGTGGCCGAGCCGCTGCCGAGGAACCCGGCCGTGGCCGAGGCGCCCGGGGCCAGCGACTTGTTCCACTCCGGCGCATGGATCATCATGAACGGCCCGCTCTGCATGGACGTCCCGTTCCACGCCTGCGTGAGCGTCGTGCCCAGCGGCATCGCCCACTGGACGTACCAGTCGTTGAGCGGGCTCGTGCCGGTGTTCTTGATCGTGACCTCGCCCTGGAAGCCGCCCTGCCAGGTGTTGGTCAGCTTCACCGTGGCCGTGCACGCCGGGTTGCCGGAGGTCGGGGAGGCCGCGGGGCTCGGCGACGGGCTGCTCGTGGGGGACGCGCTCGGCGAAGGGCTCGGCGACGGGCTGGGCGAGACGCCGTCGCGGAGGAAGTTCACATCCGAGCAGCCGTAGAAGGTCTCCTGGCTGTCGGACCGGTACCAGACGGCGTAGATGATGTGCCGGCCGCTCTTGTCGGGCAGCCTGCCGGAGAAGCGGTAGGCGCCGTTGCTGACCGCGGGCTCGGGGTCGACCGTGAGGAACGGCTGCTCCTCCATGTCCGCCCACGTCAGCGGCTTGGTCGGGTTCCAGCTGTCCTTGGTGACGTAGAGCTTGAAGCCGCCGGGGTGCGGCACCCACGCGCCGTAGACGAAGTTGTAGATGCTGTTCGCCTTGAGCGTGGTGGTCGGCCAGTCGGTCCTGGGCGCGTCGTAGGCGGCGTACTTGCTGAAACCGCCGCTGCACAGCTGGCCGTCGGGGATGAAGCCCCGGGTGCGGCCGCCCCCGTCGGAGCGGAGCACGCCGTACCAGTCGTAGAGGGGCTGGGTGCCGCCGGCCGCCACGGCGTCCTTGCAGGCGGGGTTGTTGGGGATGATCTGGCCGCCGGTGAGGCCGTCGGTGTAACACGCGTACGTGCGGCTCGCCGGGGCCTGCAGGGCGCCGTGCGCCTCGGCCGCGGTCTGCGTCAGGACCGCGACGACGCCGGCGAGCACGGCCGCCACCACGGCGAGCACGGCGAGTTTGCGCCCGGATCTCAGGGACAGCGATCTCAAACGCGGGGATTGCACTGAAGTTCTCCTCATGATGGGCGGGCACGCCTTCCGGGGAAGGTCGCGCCGTCAGGGGCTGTCGTACGAGAAGAACGCATGCGGCATCGCCACACGCCCTCCTGGAGCCCACCCATCAAGTGGCCACCGCGCACAGTGATTGAAGCACGCGCGGGCCGCCCGGGCCAAGAGCGGACAGGCCGTACGACCCGGGCGCCCGCTCAGGCGTCGGCTGAGCTCGGCCGGTCCCGCTGGGGGGCGCCGTCGGCGCCCCGGGCCACCTCGGCGCGGATGGCCGCTCCGTCGGCGTCGAGCACGGGCGGCGCGGCGTGCTCGCGGCGGGTGGTCTCGGTCTCGCCGTCCGGGCCGGGAGTGAAGAAGCGCAGCGGCGGACCGGGCAGTCGCAGCCGGCCGAGGGTGGCGTGCTCGACGTCGACGAGCAGCCCCTGTGACAGGGTCTGCTCCCACGCGTAGACCTCGTCGATCGTGCGCACCTTGCCGGCCGGGATGCCTGCCGCGGCCAGCCGGGCCAGCAACTCCTCGGCGGGATGCTCCGCGAAGGCGTCCTCGATCAGCTCGATCACCCGCTGCCGGTTGCCCACGCGTTCGCCGTTGGTCGCCATGCCCGGCGCCTCGGGGTCCAGGCCGAACTCACCGCAGAGCCGGCGCCACAGCGACTCGCTGCCGCACGACAGCTGCACCGATCCGTCCTTGCAGCGGAACAGCCCGTACGGCGCGATCGACGGGTGGTGGTTGCCCTGCGGCCGCCCGACCTGGCCGGCGACCGTCCACGCCGTCCCCTGGAAGGCGTGCACGCCGACGATCGCCGCGAGCAGCGAGGTGCGCACCACCTGCCCGCGTCCGGTGCGTTCCCTCTCGAACAGCGCGGCCAGCACGCCGTAGGCGCCGTACATGCCGGCCAGCAGGTCGCCGATCGGGACGCCGACGCGCTGCGGGTCGTCCGGCCCCGGCCCGGTCAGGGACATCAGCCCGGCCTCGCCCTGGGCGATCTGGTCGTAGCCCGCCCGGCCGCCCTCCGGTCCGTCGTGCCCGAAGCCGCTGATCGACAGCGTGATCAGCCGCGGGTTCAGCTCGGCCAGGACGTCGGTGCCGAACCCGAGCCGGGTCAGCGTGCCGGGCCGGAAGTTCTCCAGCAGCACGTCGGCGCGGCGCAGCAGACCCGTGAGCACCTCCCGGTCGGCGTCGTCCTTGAGGTCGAGGGTGATCGACTCCTTGTTGCGGTTGGCCGACAGGAAGTAGGTCGACTCGCGGTCGCCCGTCTCGGGCTGCACGAAAGGCGGCCCCCAGCCGCGGGTGTCGTCCCCGCCTCCGGGGTTCTCCACCTTGACGACGCGGGCGCCGAGGTCGCCCAGCATCATCGCGGCGTGCGGCCCGGCGAGGGCGCGGGTCAGATCGACGACGAGCACTCCGTCGAGCGGTCCGGACACGGTGACTCCGATCCTTGCGTCAGCCGGGGTCGCCTTCGTCCCCGGGCGAGCTGGGTGGGGCAGCGGGCGCGGAATGTCCGTACGCCCCCGGCACCGACCGGGCGGGTACGGCCTCCGCGCCGACGTCAGCCTACGGCGGCGGACGCGGGCACGGAGGCGGGCACGGAGGCGGGGCGCCGGGGCGGCGCGGGCGCTCGCGCCCCGGCCCGCCGGCGGGGTCAGCCGAGGGCCTTGTGGATGATCTCGGCGCAGGTGGCGACGTCGAGCGCCAGGCCCTGGTGGTCGCCCGGGAAGACGAGCGGCTCGACGCCGAGCCGTTCGGCCAGCACCCTGGCGGACGAGGCGGGCACCCCGTCGCCCGAGGCCGCTCCGACGCCCACGGCGACCGGCACGGGGCCGGAGCGCAGCGCGGCGACGTCGGGCACGAAGCGCAGCACGGGCAGCAGCACATGGGAGAAGAAGTGATCGAGGTTCTGCTGGATGCGGCCCATCATCTCCAGCGCCTCGGGCGGCATCTGGGCGAAATCGGGCATCGCGGGGGGCGCACCGCCTTCTCCCGCGACGGTGGCGGCGAACTTCTGCATCGCCGGACCCGCGCCCTGGTCGCGGTAGGTGTCGTACACGTCCTGGAACGCCGCTCGCCAGTGTTCGCGGCCGGGCAGCAGCTCGGGGATCGGCGGCTCGTGCACGACCAGGGCACGCACCCGCCCGGGGTGGCGGGCCGCGAGGTCCAGGGCGGTGAGCGCGCCGCCGCTGTTGCCCAGCACGTTGGCCGGCTCGTCGCCCAGGGCGGCCAGCAGGCGGTAGGCGTCCTCGCCGAAGACCGCGACGTCCTGGTCGGCGGGCGGGCCCGTCAGGAGGCTGCGGGACAGGCCGCGCTGGTCGTAGGTGACGACGGTGTAGCGGTCGGACAGGCTCGCGGCGAGCCCGGCCAGCGCCCCGGCGTCGGCGGGCGCGCCGGGAATCATCAGCAGCAGCGGTCCGGTCCCCCGGACCTCGTAGTGCAGGCGTGCCCCGGGGACCTGGAGCGTCCTGATCTCGGCGTCGTTCATCGATGTTCTCTTTCTCTTCGCTCAGGGGTCAGACGGGCCGGTAGGTCAGGTCGAGCACGCCGGTGGGGCTGCCCGCCAGGGTGATCGTGCCGCCGGGCACAGTCACGCGACCACTCCTCAGGATGACTCTGCTGACCGGCCTCGTGGCCGAACGAGAAGCAAGCTTGTATTTTGCAAGCAAGGTTTGTCAACCGAAGCATGGAGTAGGATCTGCAGCATGACGGTTCGTGAGTACGGGCAGTTCTGTGGGCTGGCCCGCGCGATGGAGATGGTCGGCGAACGCTGGACCCTGCTGATCGTCCGCAACCTGCTCTCCGGGCCCCAGCGCTACACGGACCTGCGCAAGGGCCTGTCCGCCATCCCGACCAACATCCTGTCGGCCCGCCTCAAACAGCTCGAAGAGGCGGGACTGGTCGTGCGCCGCGCGCTGCCGCATCCCGAACGCGCGGTCGTGTACGAGCTCACCGGCTACGGATGCGAACTCGAGCCGGCGCTGATCGCGCTGGGCCGCTGGGGCGCCCGGACGATGACCGAGCCCCGCGCCGGCGAGGTCATCACGCCCGAGTCGGTGGCCATGGCCTTCCGCACCACCTACCGGCCGGAAGCGGCTCGGGGCACGACCGTCGGCTACGAGGTCCGGATGGGCGACTTCACCCTCCGCCTGCAGATCACCGACGGGGCCCTGACGGTCGGCGTCGGCCCGCACCCCGCCCCGGACCTCGTCGTCGAAAGGCTGAGCGACCAAGGTGTCCACGCGTTGATGACCGGTGCCAAGACTCCCGGGGAGGCACTGGCCGACGGCAGCGTGAGCGTGAAGGGCGACCCCGCTCTTCTCCACCGGTTCGTCGAGACGTTCCGCTTCTGACCACCCTCGCGTTCTGACCACCCTCGCGCGGCGGCGGAACGGACCGCGCTGAGGTTCGCCGCGTGCGGGGTACGCAGCACGGTGTGGACGTGGAACGGCTTGAGGGTGTTGCCGGGGCCGCCGGCAGCGGCTTCACGAGACCCACGAACCTGATTCGCGAGATTCCGGGCTGGAGGAGCCGACCGATGACAATCGTGGGAATCCGCCGGGACGGCGGCCCGATCGAGGTCGGACGCCTCGGCACGGTGCGCGACCCGGTCGACGGCGACGACGTCCGGGAGCGCGGCGCATGACCCGGCTGGGCGCCCGCGCGCTGATCGACGCCACGGTCGACCCCGGCACCTTCCGCCCCTGGGACGAGCCGGTCGACCGCACCGGATACGACGCCGGCTACCGCGCCGCGCTGGAGCGGGCGGAGACGAAGGCCGGCACCGACGAGGCCGTGCTCACCGGCCGGGCGCTGATCCGCGGGCACGCGGCCGCGCTCGTCGTCAGCGAGTTCGGCTTCCTCGGCGGCTCCATCGGAGTGGCCACGGCGGAGCGCATCGTCGCCGCCGTACGGCGGGCGACCCGCGAACGGCTGCCGCTGATCGCCGCACCGGCCTCGGGCGGCACGCGCATGCAGGAGGGCACGCCGGCGTTCGTCCGGATGATCGAGATCAGCCGCGCGGTGGTCGCGCACAAGGCCGCCGGCCTGCCCTACCTCGTCTACCTGCGCCATCCCACGACCGGCGGCGTGTTCGCCTCCTGGGGGTCCCTCGGGCACGTCGCGGTCGCCGAGCCCGGCGCGCTCATCGGCTTCCTCGGCCCCCTCGTCTACCAGACCCTGCGCGGGGAGCCGTTCCCCGAGGGCGTCCAGGTGGCCGAGAACCTCGTCGCCAAGGGGATCCTCGACGCCGTCGTCCCCACCGGGGAACTGGCCGGCGTGACCGCCCGCGCGCTCGCCCTTCTCTCCGGGGCACGCCGTCCGGAGGCGGAGACGCCGCCGCGGGAGGCGCCCGCGGAGACGAGCGCGGTGGACGCCGGAGGCGACGCCTGGTCCTCGATCACCCTCACCCGCCGGCCCGACCGGCCCGGCGTACGGGAGCTGCTCCGTCACGCCGCCGACGACGTCCTGCCGCTGCACGGCACCCAATCCGGGGAGACCGACGACGCGCTCCTGCTGGCGCTCACCTCGTTCTCCGGCACCCCCTGTGTGCTCGTCGGGCAGGACCGGCGCACCCAGTCCCAGCACCGTCCCCTGGGCCCGGCCGCGCTGCGCGGCGCCCGGCGCGGCATGCGCCTCGCCCAGGAGCTGCGCCTGCCGCTGATCTGCGTCATCGACACCCCCGGGGCGGACCTGTCCGCCGCCGCCGAGGAGGGCGCCCTGGCCGGGGAGATCGCCCGCTGCCTGGCCGAGATGGTGGAGCTCACCGTCCCCACCGTCTCGGTGCTGCTGGGCGAGGGCAGCGGCGGTGGCGCGCTGGCCCTGCTGCCGTCCCGCCGGGTGATCGCGGCCGGCAACGCGTGGCTGTCCCCCCTGCCGCCGGAGGGCGCCAGCGCGATCCTGCACGGCGGCCCCGGGCTCGCGCCCCAGGTCGCCCGCCGGCAGCGGGTGCGCGCGGCCGACCTGCTCGCCGAGGGCGTCGTGCACGCCGTCGTGCCGGAGCCGGTGCCCGCGCATCTGGATCCGGCCGGGTTCGCCCGCCGCGTCGCCGGCGAGTGCCTGCGTCAGATCGAGAGCCAGCGCCGCACCACGGAGTGAGAGACCTCCGGGGACGCCGCCCTCAGTTCCCCCGCCCCGGGCCCTGCGGCCCGTTCTGCGGCGGCGTCTGCGGGCGCCCGGGGCCCGGGGATGGTGGCCCCTGCGCGGGGCCGTGGCCCGGCTCGCCAGGCTGCTGCCGATACCAGGGCGGCACGGCGGGGCCGCCGCCCGGCCACTGGCCGGGCGGCGGGGCGCCCGGAGCGTACCCCGGCGGCGGCACCCCTCGCGCGGCGCTCGCCTGGTGACGCTCCGGCAGCGGGAACGACAGCCGGGTGTAGGCCATCAGGTCCGCGAGCGACCGCTGCTGGGCGCGGAAGGTCTGCTCGTCCACCCCGCCCCGGGCCGCGCGGGCGTGCAGCAGCCCGAGCTCGGTCGAGGCGATCTGATAATCGATCATGGCCCGTGCCCCGGCCCTGCCGCCGTGGGCCTTGGCCCACGCCCTGGCCTGCCGCCGCCGGCGCAGGGACGACAACATGAAGATGTCGGCCTGGTTGATCAGCCCGTTGCGCTCGTACGGCGGCAGGTAGTGCTGGATCAGCCCGACGATCCGCCGTCTGTCCCGGAAGATCACGACGAGCTCGACGATGAGCAGCATCATCAGCAGCAGGTAGGCGATGGCGAGCCCGCCGAGGCCGGCGAAGGAGGCGAAGCCGTTCCAGAGTCCGTGCAGCAGCATGGCGCCGATCCACCCGATGACGATCACGACGACCCCGACCGCACCTCCGCGCTGGGCGGCGTACGCGACCGCGATCCCGATCAGGGAGGTGAACAGCGGATGGGCGAACGGCGACAGCACGGCCCGCAGCACGAGCGTGGCGGCCAGCCCCTGCGCGCCGTTCTCCTCCAGCGCGGCCAGGTAGTAGCTGACGTTCTCCGACATGGCGAAGCCGAGCCCGACCATGCTGGCGTAGATGATCCCGTCGGTGGGACCGTCCAGCTCCTGCCGCCGGAACCACAGCAGCCCGAGCAGGACCAGCCCCTTGGCCGTCTCCTCGACCGGCGGGGCGCCGAACGTGGCGACCAGGTTGCGGGCGTTGGTCATGTCCCCGAGCTGGTGGGCCACGTAGACGAGGTTGAGCGAGTTGAGCACGCCGGCGAGCAGGACGGCGATGCCGGCGCCCCAGGCGAACGCGAAGATCAGGTTGGTGCGGGGCTCCGGTTCCATCCGGTCGAGGGCGAGCACGCCCGCGAGCAGCAGCGGCACGGGGGCCACGGCGAGCCCGAGCGCGATGAAGAACTGGACCGGCTCGCCGTTGATGATGTCGAAGGAGAACGACACCAGGGCGCAGATCCCGGCGACGACCAGACCCACGATGAGACCGATGGACGGACGCTCCCTGAGAACGGCGCGGGGGTCGAGGCCTGCCACTGTGTGACTGTAACCGACCACGCCCGCCGTGGTCCTCCTCCGGCCCCAAAAGATCCCATCGATTGCGTCGGCCGATCGTCTCGCGCGCCGAGCCGGTCGTCCGGAGCACGTCCCGGTTACCGGCACAATGGGCGATCATGGATGTCGCACCACGTGACGGGCTCGGACGACGCGGGTTCCTCCGCGTCGCGTGCGCCGCGGCCGTCGGCTCGGTCGCCGCATGCGCGCCCGTGTCCCGGGACGCCTCCGCTCCCGCCTCCACGCCGCCCTCCGCCACCCCCACGCCGTCGCCCGGAAGGCCGGTGCCGGAACGCCTGCTGCCCGGCGACCCCGACTGGCGGGTGCGCGGACGCGGCCCCGACGAGGCGATCGAGGGCTACGGCGATCGGGCGAGCGTGCTGCCCGGGGAGTCGTTCGGGCTGCACGTCTCCACCACCGAGGGCCGCTACCGGGTCACGGCGTACCGGATGGGCTGGTACGGCGGCACGCTCGCCCGCCGGGTGTGGCGGTCGGGGTGGATGAGGGGGCGCGACCAGGGCCGCGGGCGGCTCACCGGGGACACCCGCACCGTACGCGCGGGGTGGCGGCGATCCCTCACCGTGTCCACGGAAGGCTGGCCGGAGGGGGCCTACCTGCTGCGCCTCGACACCGAGCGCGGCCACCAGCGGTACGTGCCACTGGTCGTGCGCTCGGCCTCCGGGTCCGGGCGCACGGTGATGGTGCACGCCACCCCCACATGGCAGGCGTACAACCGGTGGGGCGGCTACAGCCTCTACTACGGCGAGGACGGCCGCTACGAGAGCCGCTCGCTCGCGGTCAGCTTCGACCGCCCCTACGACCGCACCGGGATGGAGAAGTTCCTCATCCACGAGCGGCCGGTGGTGGCGCTGGCCGAACGGCTCGGCCTTCCCCTGGCGTACACGACGGGCGGTGACCTGGAGGCCGGCGACGACGTGCTCACCGGCGCATCGTCGGTGATCTTCCTCGGGCACGACGAGTACTGGACGCCCGGAATGCGCCGCACCGTGACCGAGGCCCGCGACGCGGGCGCCAACCTGGCCTTCCTGGGCGCCAACACCTGCTACCGCCGCGTCCGCCTGGAGGAGGACGGCAGGATGGTGGTCTGCTACAAGACCGCGGTGGACCGCGACCCGCTGGTCCGCACGCGCCCGTCGCTGGCGACGACCGACTTCCGTGCGGCGCCGAAGGCCGACCCCGAGTCGTCTCTCATCGGCGTGTACTACGACGGGTATCCCGTGGACGCGCCCTTCGTGGTGCACGAGCCCGGCCACTGGATCTTCACGGGCACCGGTGTACGCCGCGGCGACGCCTTCCCGCACCTGGTGGGCGTGGAGTACGACCGGGTGAACACGGACGTGCCGACGCCCAGGCCGCTGCAGATCCTCGCCCACTCGCCGGTGACCTGCGTGGGGCGTCCCAGCTTCGCCGACGCCGCCTACTACACGGCGCCGAGCGGGGCCGGGGTTTTCGCCTCGGGGACCATGCGGTGGGCCGAAACGCTCATGGCCGGCACCCGCGACCTGCCACGGGCCCACGGCATCGGCGCGCGTACGCGGGCCTTCGTCACCACCGCGACGACCAACCTGCTGAAGGGCTTCGCGGAGGGACCGGCGGCCGAGCGCCTGCCCGCCCCCGACGACAACGTACGGAAGACCTACCGCCGCTGACCGCTCGGCGCCGGAGTCGGCGGCGTTCAGACGACCAGGGAGTCGATCGCGACGGCGAGGAACAGCAGCGCCAGGTAGACGTTCGACCAGTGGAAGAACCGCATCGGGCGCAGGTCGACGCCGGTCTTGCCGGCGTTCACCCGCCCGAGCAGGCGGTGGACCTCCACGAGGCAGACCACGCCGAGCACGAGCGCGGCGGCCGGGTAGACCAGGGAGGTGCCGGCGACCGGCCACAGCAGCAGCGAGCACAACACCGTGGCCCAGGTGTAGGCGACCACCTGCTGGACGACCCGGCGCTCGGTGGTGACCACCGGGAGCATGGGCACTTCGGCCGCCGCGTAGTCCTCGCGGTAGCGCATGGCGAGCGTCCAGGTGTGCGGCGGCGTCCAGAAGAACACGACGCCGAACAGCACGACCGGGGCCCACGACAGCCCGCCGGTGATGCCGGCCCAGCCGATCAGCACCGGCATGCAGCCGGCGATGCCGCCCCACACGATGTTCTGCGACGTGCGCCGCTTGAGCACCAGCGAGTACACGAAGACGTAGAACAGGATCGCGCCCAGCGACAGCGCCGCGGCCAGCCCGTTGACCGTGAGGGCGAGCCCGAGTGTGGAAAGAGTGCCGAGAATCACACCGAAGACCAGCGCGCCCATCGGCGACACGTCGTGCTTGGCGAGCGGACGCCTGCGGGTGCGCCGCATCGTCCGGTCGATGTCCCGGTCGATGTAGCAGTTCAGGACGTTCGCGCTGCCCGCCGACAGGGTGCCGAAGACCATGGTGGCGGTGGCGGTCCACAGGTCGGGCAGGCCATGCGCCGCGAGGAACATGACCGGCAGGGTCGTGATCAGCAGCAGCTCGATGATCCGGGGCTTGGTGAGCGCCACGTAGGCCTTCACGAGCGCCCCTACGGAGCGGGGAGCCGTGGCCGTCGCGGCGGACCCGAGAGGGGCCACCGTCTGCTTGTTCGTCAAGACCGTCAAGGCGCTTCCAACACGTGCGGGGTCAACGCGTAACCTCTGATTAGGGCGGATCTCCGGGCAGCCTGTCTCCGGGCAGCAGCCGGCACTTGGTCAATCACTGTAGTCGCCACCGCAGGTGGTCCCCCAATCGGGGCCGAGGCCGCAAGCGCCGTTACCGAGGTGGCTACCAAACGGTATTACGCCGAACCCGTTAGGGTCCCCTGTGGGCGGGAAATGCCAGAACGGCGCGACAACTAGAGGGGATCGAGCAGTTGAGCAGCGCAAGCCTTGAGTGGAATGACCTCGACCGGCAGGCGGTCGACGTCGTGCGGGCCCTGGCGATGGACGCCGTGGAGAAGGCGGGATCGGGTCACCCCGGCACCGCCATGAGCCTCGCCCCCGCTGCCTACCTTCTTTTCCAGCGGGTCCTGCGTCACGACCCCTCGGATCCCAAGTGGGCGGGGCGGGACAGGTTCGTCCTCTCCTGCGGGCATTCGAGCCTGACGCTTTACATCCAGCTCTACCTGTCCGGCTACGGCCTGACCCTGGACGACCTCAAGGCGCTCCGGCAGTGGGGCAGCCTCACCCCGGGCCACCCCGAGTACGGCCACACGGCCGGGGTGGAGACCACGACCGGCCCGCTCGGCCAGGGCATCGGCAACGCGGTCGGCATGGCGATGGCGGCCCGCCGCGAGCGCGGCCTGTTCGACCCGGACGCCGCGCCCGGCACCTCGCCGTTCGACCACATGATCTGGTGCTTCGCCTCGGAGGGCGACCTCGAGGAGGGCATCAGCCACGAGGTCAGCGCCCTCGCGGGTCACCAGAAGCTCGGCAACCTGGCCGTGGTCTTCGACTCCAACCACATCTCCATCGAGGACGACACCCAGATCGCCCTGTCCGAGGACATCGCCAAGCGCTACGAGGCGTACGGCTGGCACGTCCTGGAGGTCGACTGGACGGCCACGGGCGAGTACAAGGAGGACGTCCAGGCGCTGTACGCCGCGCTGGAGGCGGCCCGCGCCGAGACCGAGCGGCCGACGTTCGTCAAGCTCCGCACGATCATCGGCTGGCCGGCGCCGAACAAGCAGAACACCGGCAAGATCCACGGCTCGGCCCTGGGCGCCGACGAGGTCGCCGCGACCAAGCGCGTCCTCGGCATGGACCCCGGCAAGAGCTTCGCGGTCCCCGCCGAGGTGCTCGACCACGCCCGCGACGTCGTCGCGCGCGGCCGCACCCTGCGCGCCGAGTGGGACAAGGGCTACCAGAGCTGGCGTGAGGCCAACCCCGAGCGGGCGGAGCTGTTCGACCGGATCTCCAAGCGCAGGCTGCCCGAGGGCTGGGACAAGGCGCTGCCGTCGTTCGAGATCGGCTCGCAGGTCGCCACCCGCAAGGCGTCCGGCGAGGTGCTGAGCGCTCTCGCGCCGGTGCTGCCGGAGCTGTGGGGCGGTTCGGCCGACCTGGCGGAGTCCAACAACACCACGATGAAGGGCGAGCCGTCCTTCATCCCGGACGAGTACCAGACCAAGGAGTTCCCCGGTAACCGGTACGGCCGGACGCTGCACTTCGGCATCCGCGAGCACGGCATGGGCGCGATCCTCAACGGCATCGCGCTGCACAACGGCACCCGCCCCTACGGCGGCACCTTCCTGGTGTTCAGCGACTACATGCGCCCGTCGGTGCGCCTCGCCGCGCTGATGAAGCTGCCGGTGACCTACGTCTGGACGCACGACTCGATCGGTCTCGGCGAGGACGGCCCGACCCACCAGCCGATCGAGCACCTGTGGGCGCTGCGCGCGATCCCCGGGCTGGACATCGTCCGCCCGGCCGACGCCAACGAGACCGCGGCCGCGTGGAAGGCCGTCCTGGAGAACAACGACCGCCCGGCGGGCCTCGCCCTGACCCGGCAGAACGTCCCCACCCTGGACGGCACGGGCGACCCGGACGCCGTCGCGCGGGGCGGCTACGTCCTGCAGGACGCGTCCAACGGCCAGCCCGCCGTCGTGATCATCGGCACCGGCAGCGAGGTCCAGCTCGCCGTCGAGGCCCGCACGATCCTGGAGTCGCAGGGCATCCCGACCCGCGTGGTCTCGATGCCGTGCGTGGAGTGGTTCCAGGCGCAGGACGCCGCCTACAAGCAGACCGTGCTGCCCCCCGCGGTCAAGGCCAGGGTCGCGGTCGAGGCGGGAATCACGCTCGGCTGGCGCGAGTTCGTGGGAGACGCGGGCGAGGTCCTCGGGCTCGACCACTTCGGCGCCTCGGCGCCGTACAAGACGATCTACGAGCAGTTCGGCCTCACCGCCGACCGCGTCGTCGCCGCCGCCAAGGCCAGCCTGGCCAAGACGGGCGCCGACAAGGGCGAGACGACCGGAAACTGAGGGACGAAGGATGAATGAGAACCTGAAGCGACTGTCCGACGCCGGAGTCTCCATCTGGCTCGACGACATCAGCCGGGAGCGGCTGCGCTCCGGCAACCTCGCCGCCCTGATCCGCGACAAGAACGTCACCGGGGTCACCTCCAACCCCACGATCTTCGCCTCCGCCCTGAGCAAGGGCGACGCCTACGACGCGCAGCTGCACGACCTCGCCACCCGCGGGGTGACGGTCGAGGAGGCCGTACGCGCGATCACCACGTTCGACATCCGCTGGGCGGCCGACGTGCTGCGGCCGGTCTTCGACGCCACCCGCGGCGTCGACGGGCGCGTGTCGATCGAGGTGGACCCGCGCCTGGCCCGCAAGACCGAGGCGACGATCGCCGAGGCCCGCGCGCTGTGGTGGCTGGTCGACCGGCCCAACGTGCTCATCAAGATCCCGGCGACCGTCGAGGGCCTGCCGGCGATCACCCAGGCCATCTCCGAGGGCATCAGCGTCAACGTCACGCTGATCTTCTCGCTCGAGCGGTACCGCCAGGTGATGGACGCCTGGCTGAGCGGGCTTGAGAAGGCCAAGGCCAACGGCCTCAACCTGGCCACGATCGAGTCGGTCGCGTCGTTCTTCGTCAGCCGCGTCGACACCGAGATCGACAAGCGCCTCGACAAGATCGGCACGCCGGAGGCCGCCGAGCTGAAGGGCAAGGCCGCCGTGGCCAACGCCCGCCTGGCGTACGCCGCGTACGAGGAGGTCATGAACTCGCCGCGCTGGCAGGCGCTGCGCGCGGCCGGCGCGCACCCGCAGCGCCCGCTGTGGGCCTCCACGGGTGTGAAGAACCCCGACTTCCCCGACACCCTGTACGTCGAGCAGCTGGTCACGGCCGGGGTCGTCAACACCATGCCGGAGAAGACGCTGGACGCCTCGGCCGACCACGGCCGGATCTCGGGCGACACCATCCGCCCGTTCTACCAGCAGGCGTGGGACGTCATGGCCTCGCTCAAGCAGGCCGGAATCGACTACGACGACGTCGTCCGCGCGCTGGAGGAGGAGGGCGTCGAGAAGTTCGAGACGTCCTGGAGCGAGCTTCTCGAGACCGTCGACGGCGAGCTGCGGAAGGCCTGAGCTACAGATGACAATCGAGGTGACCCTCGGCGACGAGGCGGACGCCGTCAAGGCGGTCAAGGACAAGCTCGTGGCCGAGGGGGTGCCCGCGGCGCTCGCCGCGGGCGACTCCACGCTGTGGGGCCCGCAGGCGCAGCCCGAGGCCGCGATCCGGCTGGGCTGGCTCAACCTGCCGCGGGCGAGCCGGGAGCTGTTGCCGGAGATCGCCAAGCTGGTGGAGCGGGCCCGCGCCGCGGGCCTGGACCACGTGGTGCTCGCCGGCATGGGCGGCTCCTCCCTCGCCCCCGAGGTGATCTGCGCCACCGAGGACGTGCCGCTGACCGTCCTCGACACCACCGACCCGCAGCAGGTCCGGCGCGCGCTCGCCGACCGGCTCGACCGCACGGTCGTGGTGGTGGCGAGCAAGAGCGGCGGCACGATCGAGACCGACAGCCACCGGCGCGTCTACGAGCAGGCGTTCCGGGACGCGGGCATCGACCCGGCCGAGCGGATCGTGGTCGTCACCGACCCCGGCTCGCCGCTGGAGCGGACGGCCATCGAGGCCGGATACCAGGTCGTGCTCGCCGACCCGAACGTGGGCGGCCGCTACAGCGCGCTCACCGCGTTCGGCCTGGTGCCGAGCGCCCTCGCCGGCGCCGACGTGGCCAAGCTGCTCGACGACGCCGCCGCGGTGGCGCCGCTGCTCGCGCAGGACGAGGGCAACCCGGGCCTGGAGCTCGGCGCGCTGCTCGGCGCGCGGGCGCTGCAGGGGCGCGACAAGCTCATCCTGCGCGACGCGCCCTCCGACATCACCGGCCTGCCCGACTGGATCGAGCAGCTCATCGCCGAGTCGACCGGCAAGGAGGGCAAGGGCATCCTGCCCGTCGTCGGCGCCGAGGCGGCCGAGGCCGGCGACCAGTTCCTCGTCACCATCGGCTCCGACAGCGGCACGACCGTCGACGGCCCGCTCGGCGCGCAGTTCCTCGTCTGGGAGTACGCCACGGCGATCGCCGGCCGGGTGCTCGGGATCAACCCGTTCGACCAGCCGAACGTCGCCGAGTCGAAGGAGAACACCACCAGGATTCTGCAGGAGGCCGGCGACGGCCCGCTGCCGACCGGCACGCCGGTGCTCACCGACGGCCCGGTCGAGGTGTACGGCGACGTGCCCGGCGACCTGAAGAACCTGGCCGACGTCCTCACCTGGCTGCTGCGCGCGATCCCCGAGCGCGGCTACCTGGCGATCATGGCGTACCTCGACCGCGAGGCCGCGTTCGACGCCGCGGTGGTCGGCGACGCCTCCTTCGAGGAGATGACCGAGACGTGGGCGAGCGCCGACGTCGCCACCCTGCGGGCGCTGCTCGACTACCGCACCGACCACGCGGTCACGTTCGGCTGGGGCCCGCGCTTCCTGCACTCCACCGGGCAGTACCACAAGGGCGGTCCGGAGACCGGCGTGTTCCTGCAGGTCACCGGGGCCGTGACCGACGACGTCGAGGTGCCCGGCAAGCCGTACACGCTGGGCAGGCTGCAACTCGCGCAGGCGCTGGGCGACCTGGGAGCCCTGACCTCCCGCGGCCGTCCGGCGGTCCGCCTGCACCTCACCGACCGCGTCGCCGGCGTCAGGCACCTGCTCTCCGTGGCCGAGGAGCTCTGACCATGCGATGCGTTACAGGCGAAGGGCCCGTCCGCAGGGAGGACACATGACGGAGCAACAGGAGCCGCAGGCCCCCGCCGACGACGCCCGGCAGGCGCCGGACGCTGCACAGCAGGCGGGAGACGAGCTGCCGCGGCAGGCCGTGGACGATCTGACGGCCGCCGAGCGGGCGGTCCTGGCCGCCGCGCAGGCCGCCACGACCGGGACGACCGAGCTGACCATGGCGGCCAACCCGCTGCGCGACCCGCGCGACCGGCGCCTGCCCCGGGTGGCCGGGCCGTGCGTGCTCGTGCTGTTCGGCGTCACGGGCGACCTCGCCAAGCGCAAGCTGCTGCCGGCGATCTACGACCTGGGGAACCGGGGGCTGCTGCCCCCGGGCTTCTCCCTGGTCGGCTTCGCCCGCCGTGACTGGGCGCACGAGGACTTCGCCCAGGTCACGTACGAGGCGGTCAAGGAGCACGCGCGGACGCCGTTCCGCGACGAGGTCTGGAAGCAGCTCAGCGAGGGCATCCACTTCTGCCCCGGCGAGTTCGGCGACGACGGCGCCTTCGACGTGCTCGCCATGATGCTCAAGGAAATCGACGAGACCCGGGGCACCGGCGGCAACTACGCCTTCTACCTGTCGGTGCCGCCGAAGTTCTTCCCGCTCGTGATCGAGCAGCTCAAGCGGACGAACCTGGCCAAGGGCCCCGAGGGCTCCTGGCGCCGGGTCGTCATCGAGAAGCCGTTCGGGCACGACCTGAAGAGCGCGCAGGATCTCAACACGATCACCAGCGCCGTGTTCCCGGAGAGCTCGGTCTTCCGGATCGACCACTACCTCGGCAAGGAGACCGTCCAGAACATCCTGGCGCTCCGTTTCGCCAACACGCTGTACGAGCCGATCTGGAACCGCGGCTACGTCGACCACGTCCAGATCACGATGGCCGAGGACATCGGCATCGGCGGCCGGGCCGGCTACTACGACGGCATCGGCGCGGCCCGTGACGTGATCCAGAACCACCTGCTCCAGCTCCTCGCGCTGGTCGCGATGGAGGACCCCACCTCCTTCGACGCCGACGCGCTGCGCCGGGAGAAGGAGAAGGTGCTGCGAGCCGTCAAGCTGCCCGCCGACCTGGCCACCGGCACCGCCCGCGGCCAGTACACGCGGGGCTGGCAGGGCGGCGAGCCGGTCGTCGGCTACCTGGAGGAGCAGGGCATCTCCTCCGACTCCGCGACCGAGACGTACGCCGCGGTGAAGCTGGAGGTGGCCAACCGCCGGTGGGCGGGAGTGCCGTTCTACCTGCGGACGGGCAAGCGGCTCAGCCGCCGGATGACCGAGGTGGCCGTCGTCTTCCAGCGGGCGCCGCACCTGCCGTTCAGCAAGGACGACACCGAGATCCTCGGCCACAACGCGCTGGTCATCCGCGTGCAGCCGGACGAGGGCATCACGGTGCGCTTCGGCTCCAAGGTGCCGGGCACGGCCATGGAGGTCAGGGACGTCAACATGGACTTCGCCTACGGCGAGTCGTTCATGGAGTCCTCCCCCGAGGCGTACGAGCGGCTGCTGCTCGACGTGCTCATCGGCGACCCGCCGCTGTTCCCGCACCAGCGGGAGGTGGAGCTGTCGTGGCAGATCCTCGACCCGATCGAGGAGTTCTGGGCCTCCGAGGGCAAGCCCGAGGGGTACGAGTCCGGCTCCTGGGGCCCCGCCTCGGCCGACGCGATGCTGGCCAGGGACGGACGCGCCTGGAGGCGGCTGTGAGCGCGGCTTCCGGCGAGGCGCGTTCCGGGCGGATCGAGCGGAGAGCGGTGTGACGACCTTCAACCTGACCGAGACGACCGCGTCGAAGATCTCTTCGACGCTCACCCGCCTGCGGCACCAGCTGGGCGCGCCCGCCGTCGGCATGGTGCTGACGCTCGTCGTGGTGGTGGACGAGGCGGGGCAGTACGACGCCCTGCGCGCGGCCACCGAGGCGGCGCGCGAGCACCCCTCGCGCATCCTCATGGTGATCAGCCGCGACCCGGCCGAGCCCAACCGGCTGGACGCGGAGATCCGCGTGGGCGAGTCGGCGCCGGGCGAGGTCGTGCTGCTGCGCCTGTACGGCGAGCTGACCGAGCACGCCGACTCGGTGATCACGCCGCTGCTGCTCACCGACACGCCGGTGGTGGTGTGGTGGCCGGGCGACTGCCCGGACCTCCCCGCCAAGAACGCGATCGGGCACCTCGGCAGCCGCCGCATCACCGACGCCAGGTCCGCTCAGGACGGCGTGTCGGCCATAGCCGCCCGGGCCGACCAGTATGTGCCCGGCGACACCGACCTGGCCTGGACGCGGCTCACGCCGTGGCGCAGCCTGCTGGCCGCCGCCTTCGACCAGCCCATCGGAAAGGTCACCGGAGGCGTGGTGGAGGCCGCGGCGGGCAACCCCAGCGCGCCGCTGCTGGCCGCCTGGCTGTGCGACCGGCTGGAGGTGCCGATCGAGGTCGCCGACTCCGCCGGCCCTGGCCTGACGGGCGTACGGCTGTCCATCGAGGACGGCGGCGAGCTGACGGTGAGCAGGGGTGACGCGAGGCTCGCCACGCTGTCGCGGCCCGGCAACCCCGACCGCCGGGTCGCCCTGGCCCGCAGGCCGACCTCGGAGCTGCTGGCCGAGGAGCTGCGCAGGCTCGACCCCGACGACATCTACGCCGCCGCGATCCGCCGCCTGGCGGAGATGAAGGGGCGGGGACGGGCGTGAGCGGCGTTCCCACCGTCATCGTCCACCGGGACGCCGAACTGCTGGCCCAGGCCGTGGCCGCCCGCCTCATCACGCGGCTGGTGGACACCCAGGCGGCCCGCGGTTCGGCGCACCTGGTGCTGACCGGCGGCACCGTGGGCATCGCGACGCTGGCCGCCCTCGCGGGGACGGCGGCGCGCGACGCCATCGACTGGCGGGCGCTCGACATCTGGTGGGGTGACGAGCGGTTCCTGCCGACCGGCGATCCCGAGCGGAACGAGACCGGGGCCCGTCAGGCCCTGCTCGACCATGTCGACGTGGACCCGGCGCGGGTCCACCCGATGCCCGGCCCCGACTCGGGGATGACCGCCGAGGAGGCCGCCGACGCGTACGCGGTCGAGCTGGCCAAGGCGGCCAGGCCCGAGGATCACGGGCCGGTGCCGTCGTTCGACGTGCTCCTGCTCGGCATGGGACCGGACGCGCACGTCGCCTCGTTGTTCCCGGACAGACCCGCGGTCTACGAGGAGGAGCGCTCGGTGGTGGCGGTGCACGGCTCCCCCAAGCCACCGCCGACCCGGCTGTCTCTGACGTTCCCGGCACTGCGGGCCGCCAGGGAGGTCTGGATCGTCGCCGCGGGCGAGGACAAGGCACAGGCGGTCCGGATGGCCCTGTCCGACGCCGGGCCGTTCCAGGTCCCGGCCGCCGGGGCACGCGGGCGGCAGCGCACGCTGTTCCTGCTCGACCGCGCCGCCGCACACAAGATCCCGCCGTCGTTGGGGCGGATCGCCTCCCCCTGACGGAGATCACATCGGAACGGCCGGGCCGGGGCACACGCCCCCGCCCGGCCGTTCGGGTATGAGACGTCACCAAGGCGAGGCAGCACCGCCGCCCGTGAGACGTCACTGCGGAGAGACGTCACTGCGCCGGTCGGAAGCTCCGGTCCTCGCGAAGCCCGCTCCGCTGGGCCTTCGCTGCGGTCCTCCCTCCCGCCCGCTCCGCTCCTTCCCCGCCGCGCCATCATTCGTGGGCGGATCGTGCCTCGTCGAGGGTGGCACGGACCTGGTCGGCACGCTGGCGGGCTGAGCGGGCGGCGCGTTCGGCGTTCGTCTCCTCGCGGCGGGCGACCTCCAGCCGGTTTTCGGCCGCCTTCAGCTTGTCCCTGGCCTTGGCCAGCTTGGCCGTCAGCGTCTCGACCTTCGCCGTGCGCCGCTCGTGCTCGCGTACGGCCTCGGTGCGCTCGGCCTCCCAGTCGGCGCGGCCCCGCTCCGCCTCCGTCGCGGCCCGTTCGGCCTCGGCGAGCGCGTTTTCGAGGCTCTCGATCCGGCGACGGCGCTCGGCTTCCCGGTGCTCGGCCTCGCGCCGTTCGCGTTCGAGTTCGTGCTCCCGGCGCTCCTGGTCTTGGTCCGGGGCCTGGTGCTCCGCCTCGGGGCCGGCACCGGCCGGAAACTTCGTGCCGGCTTTCGCGGGCTTTCCCGCCGGACGTGCTGCGGCGGGTTCGGGGGCGGGACGTACGACGGGGGCGGGAGTGAAGCCGCTGTAGCTCAGGGGGCGGGTCAGCGTGCCCCGGCGCACCTGTTCGGCCGCGTCCTCGTCCACCACGGCGGCGTCGAGCGTCTGCTCGATTTCCAGGTCGGCCGTGGAGCCCAGCGGATGCCCGGCCACCTCGGCCTCCTCGCGTACGGACCGGACGAGACGGGCGACGAGCGGGGTACGTTCGCGGCCGGCCTCGGCCAGGGCGTCCGCGTCCTGGGCCCGCCAGGCCTCCCGCAGCCGTCGTCCGAGGTCGAGCAGCCGGCCGAGTTCGTCCCCGCGCTCGCGGGCCGTCCGGTTGACGGCCCAGGCCACGACCGTGGGTTTGCGCAACGCCTTGATCCGCTTGGCCAGCGCGGCGTCCCCGGCCGCCTTCACTTCTTTCGCCAGCGCGTCGCGGGCCGAGGTGAACTCCTCGGGCACCATGCCGTAGAGCCGTTCGGCCGCCTCGTCGAAGTCCACAGACCACCTTGTACCTGAGTTCGCCGCGGCGTTCCACCGGCACCGGCGAGATCTCCTGAACGGGCGACCGCCGTCGACTGTGTCGCGGATCGCCCGTCCGCTCTCAGACCGGCAGGCCGGGCAGCGTGGGCGACCCGACCTCGAGCGACGGTTCGCCGTCCAGGAATCGCAGGTGCGCGTGATACTCGGGGGCCGTGATCTCATTCGACATGACGGACCGGTCGGTCGTGTTCTCTGCCGTGACTCCCACCGTGGCACGCCTGGTGATACGCGGCGACGGCGCCGCCTACCGGCTGCGGAAGACCGGACAGCTACACACGCTGGAGGCCGGGCGGCGCGCCCGTGTTCCGGCTCTGGCAGCCGTATTCACCGGACGACGCGTGGTCTGTCGAGACGATAACGACCACTCCACCAACCCCGGGAAGGCCACCGCAGGAATCGATCACGGATTCGTTCTGGGATTGGGTCACCGGTGATGAGTCCAGCGCGTTCTGGGAATGGATGGCCGGCAAGGTCACCGGCGATCTGGAGATGCCGCTGTTCCTGCCCGAAGGCAGCTATGCCCTCGCGCTCGCCACACGCCCGCTACTGCGGTCCGCTCGCGTTCTCATGGGCAACGAGTCCGTGAGCAGACCCTCCACCGCTCTGACGCTGTGTGACGGAGCTCCGGCTCACGCTCTCGTATTCGGGCGCCATGCCGAGCCGACGCTCAACGCTCCGCTGATCGGCGTCCCGATCCTCAATTGCGGTCGGAGCTGCTCCTCGACGCGCTGGCCGCCTTCCAGGACAGCGACCCCGCCCTCGCTCTGTGGCACGACAAGCAGGCGCGGGAGTTCGTCGAGTGGTGCACCGCCGAGTGACGGGGATCGAGAGAGCGGAGCGGAAGGGAGCGAGGACCGCAGCGAAGGCCCAGCGGAGCGGGCTTCGCGAGGACCGGAGGTTCCTTCCGGCGCAGTGACCGCCCCCGCCAAGGGACCCGCGCACTGACCGGCCCGTCCGTCCGGCACGGTGACCGGCCGGGCCGAGATCCGTAGACCCCGCGAACGGCGCGCACCTGCGGCGAGCCGTCCTGGTCCGGTGCCCTGAGCTACCCCGGACCAGGAGGACCACCCGTGAGGACGTCAGCTCGGGGACGCCGTCGCCATCACGCCCACGGCGAGCCGCGCCTCGACCACACCGGGGTCCTCGGTGTGGGTGAGCGTCGCGCCGAGGGAGCCGAGCAGCCTGCGCATGCGCGTGTTGTCGTACAGGAGGGTCGCCCGCACCTCGGCGAAGCCGAGGTCCCTGGCCTGGGCGAGGAGCATGCGGGCCAGGTGGGTGCCGAGCCCCCGGCCCTGCCAGCGGTCCTCCACGAGGAAGGCGATCTCCGCGATGCCCGGGTCGGGAGTGAACATCAGCGAGGCGAGCGCGACGACCTGCCCGTCGTGCCCGGCGACGAGCGACTGCCCGCGGGCCCGGTCGCACAGCCGGTCGAACATGTGGGGCGGCAGGGTGGGGTTGGCGGTGAAGTAGCGGAACCTGCGCGTCTCGGGCGAGCAGCGCTCGTGCAGGTCGCGCAGCGCCTCGCGATAAAGCGAAGTCAACGGCTTGACCTGCACCTCCGCGCCGTCGGCGAGCCGCACCGGCCCCTCGGCCGCGGACGGCTCGGCCGGCGGCTGCGCCAGCCTCACCATCGCGGCGGCGCGGGCCGCCTCGGTCAGGGTGAACGGGAGCCCTGAGCGGCGCAGCCGGATCGACCGCCGCGGCGCCACGGGCACCACCAGCAGAGTCGGGTCGGGCAGCTCCAGCGCCTCCCCCTCGTCCCGCTCGCCGTCCTCGTTCCGCGGGCGCACGGCGGCCGCGCCGTACACCCAGCGGGCGTCGTCGGCGCGCAGCAGCTCGCCCAGGATCTCCGGCAGGCGCCAGGGAGCAGAGCGCAGCCGGGCCGCGAGCAGCAGCGTCCGCGTCGGCTCGTCGGTCAATTCGTGCGCGGTGGCGGGGACGATCCGCACCCGTCTCCCGCCGGCCGCCTCCAGCGCCTCGCGTACGGCCTCGGGGGAGGCGGGGATGTCGGTGACGAACTCGTCGACCGTGCCGTCCGTGTCGGGCTGCACCGACAGGCCCAGGATGTTGCCGCCCCTGTCGGCCAGGGCCGTCGCCAGCGACGCCAGCCGCCCCGGCCGCTCGTCCACGGTCGTACGAATCCGGAAGAACCCCATCGGTATCCGCTCCCTCCGTTGCGCTGGTCTCCAGGGTGGCGGAATGCTGTTACACGCTTGCTACACAGCGGTGAGCCGATCGTTTCCTGTCGATGCGCCACGTTACGACTACGGTTATCCGCATGTGTTCCATCGGATCACCACGACATCCGTCGCCGAATAGCGAGGCGAGCACGGATATAGCAGGATGTGCACCATGACCGCTCCTCTGTCCCCCGGCTTCGTCAACGGTGAGGTGTCCTTCTGGTATCGGTCGCTTGGCGTGCCCGAGCCCGGAGAACCGCTGGGCGGCGACCTGCGGGCCGACGTGGCCGTGGTCGGCGCGGGCTACACCGGGTTGTGGACCGCCTACTACCTGAAGAAGGCCGACCCGTCGCTGCGGGTCGTCGTGCTGGAGAAGGAGTTCGCCGGGTTCGGCGCGTCGGGACGCAACGGCGGCTGGCTGACCGGCGCGCTGGCCGGCTCGCCCGAGCGGTACGCGAAGACCCACGGCCGGGACGCGGCCCGGCGGTTGCAGCGCGCGATGTTCGAGGCCGTGGACGAGGTCATCCGCGTCGCCCGCGAGGAGGGCATCGACGCCGACATCGTCAAGGGCGGCCTGCTCACGGTCGCCCGCGGCCCGGCGCAGGCGCTGCGGTTGCGCGAGGAACTGGCGACGCAGCGCGAGTGGGGCTGGGACCGCGACGACGTCCGGCTGCTGACCACCGGCGAGATGAACGACCGGCTGCTTGTGGCGGGCGCGACGGGAGCCACCTGGAGCCCGCACTGCGCCAGGATCCAGCCGGCCAAGCTCGTCCGCGGCCTCGCGCGGGTCGTACGGGACCTCGGCGTCGAGATCTACGAGCGGACGCCCGTCACCGAGATCGCGCCGGGCCGGGCGGTCACGCCGTACGGGACGGTGAAGGCGGATTACGTCCTGCGCTGCACCGAGGGGTTCACCGCGACCATAGCGGGCCACCACCGCGACTGGCTGCCGATGAACAGCTCCCTGATCGTCACCGCGCCGCTGCCGGAGCAGGTCTGGGCGGAGATCGGCTGGCAGGGACGCGAACTGCTCGGCGACATGGCGCACTACTACATGTACGCCCAGCGGACGGCCGACGACCGCATCGCCTTCGGCGGCCGCGGCAGGCCGTACCTGTACGGGTCGAGGGTCGACGAGCGGGGCCACACGCACAACTGGACCGTGGACGCCCTGTGGGACCTGCTGGTCGCGTTCTTCCCCGCCGTCGCCGGATCGCGGGTGGAGCACGCCTGGTCGGGGGTGCTCGGCGTGCCGCGTGACTGGTGCTCGGCCGTCCACGTGGACCCCGCGACCGGCCTCGGCTGGGCGGGCGGCTACACGGGCCACGGCGTGACCGCCACGAACCTCGCCGGGCGCACGCTGTGCGACCTGGTGCTGCGCCGCGACACCGATCTGACCCGCATGCCGTGGGTGGACCGGCGGGTACGCGCCTGGGAGCCGGAGCCGCTGCGCTGGCTCGGCGTCCACTCGATGTACCGTCTCTACCGCCTGGCCGACGCCCGTGAGGGCAGGGGCATGACCAGGACGTCCGTACTGGCCAGGATCGCCGACAAGATCACCGGCCACTAGCCCTTGTGATCTCGCGCTGTTCGCCGGACGCCCGCACATCTCGAAGAAGGACACGACACCCTTGAGCTCCACCATCTTGTTCCGCGGCGGCCGCGTCTTCGTCCCCGGCGGTTTCGCCGAGGCGGTCCTCGTCCGTGACGGCGCCATCGCCGCCGTCGGCGCCGAGGCCGACCTCGTACGGCTGGCGCCGGGCGCCGAGCCGGTGGACCTCGGCGGCGGCCTGCTGACGCCGGGATTCACCGACGCCCACGTCCACCCGGTGCAGGCCGGCCTGGAGCGGGCCAGGTGCGACCTGGCCGAGGTGTACGGCCTCGACGCCTACACCACGCTGATCGCCGGCTACGCGGCGAACAATCCGAGCAAAGAGTGGATCGACGGCGGCGGCTGGGACATGTCGGCCTTCCCCGGCGGTCTCCCCCACCGGTCCCAGCTCGACTTCCTCGACCGCCCCGCGTACTTCGTGCAGCGCGACCACCACGCCGCCTGGGTCAACACGCGGGCCCTGGAGGTCGCCGGGATCACGAAGGACACCCCCGACCCCGTGGACGGCCGCATCGAGCGCGACCCGGACGGCACGCCGAGCGGCGTGCTGCACGAGGGCGCGATGGACCTCGTCGGCCTGCTCACCCCGCGCCCCACCCCGGCCGACGTCGACGCCGCCCTGATGGACGCGCAGTCCCACCTGTTCTCGCTGGGCGTCACCGGCTGGCAGGACGCCATCGTCGGCTCGTACGCCGGGTCGGACGACCAGCTGCCCGCCTACCTGTCCGCGGCCGCCTCGGGACGCCTGCGGGCGCGGGTCGTCGGCGCCCTGTGGTGGGACCGCAGCCGCGGCGCCGAGCAGATCCCCGAGCTGGTCGAGCGGCGCGCGATGGCCAAGGGCCTGGACCGCTTCCGGGCGACGTCGGTGAAGATCATGCAGGACGGCATCCCGGAGAACTTCACCGCCGCCGTCATCGAGCCCTACTGCCGCTGCGGCGGCACCGGCCTGTCGTACGTCGACCCGGCGCTGCTCGACGGGTACGTCAAGGAGCTCGACGCCCTGGGCTTCCAGGTGCACTTCCACGCCATCGGCGAGCGGGCCGTGCGCGAGGCGCTCGACGCGCTGACCGGCACCGACCCCGACAACCGGCACCACATCGCGCACGTGCAGATCATCACGCCGCAGGACGTGCCGCGCTTCGCCGAGCTCGGCGTGACGGCCAACCTGCAGGCGCTGTGGGCCACCCACCACCTGCAGATGGACGAGCTGTGCATCCCCTACCTCGGCGAGGAGCGCGCCTCCTGGCAGTACCCCTTCGCCGACCTCGTACGGCACGGCACCCGCTTCGCCGGAGGTTCGGACTGGCCGGTCTCCTCGGCCGACCCCCTTGAGGCCATGCACGTGGCGGTCAACCGCACCGAGCCGGGCGGCTCCGTCCACGCGACGTACCCCACGGCCCAGACGCCGTTCCTGCCCGAGCAGAGCCTCGACCTGCGGACGATCATGACGGCCTACACCGAGGGCTCGGCCTGGATCAACCGCTCTCCCGCCGGGGTGATCGAGGAGGGCCGCCCGGCCGACCTCGTCGTCCTCGACCGCGACCCCTTCACGCTCAACCCGAAGGACATCTGGACCACCAAGGTCCTCATGACGTTCCTGGACGGCGAGCAGGTGCACGGCGGGTGACCGGGGTGGCGCCGACCGCCAGGTCCGGGGCCCGCGACAGGATCCCGGCGGTCGCGCCGGCCTGCGAATGCGGTCTTCGACGCGCTCCCACGGTGCCGACCCTGACCAGCCGCTCCCCCGCAGGCACCACCGCCCGCGTCATGCGGGGTGCTCGGCGCACAGGCAGCCGACACCCTTCTCGATCCATTCCCTGCCGGCCCACTCCGGGTGCCGCTCGATCATGAGCGACCTGACCTCCTCGACGATCGTCTGCTCGCCCACGGCCGAGTCCCGGCGTGCCCAGGTCTCGTCGCGCAGCAGTTCGAGGTAGTCCCGGACGTCGGCGAGCAGCTGCGGGCCGCCGACGTCGCCATGACCGGGCACCACCACCCGCGGCGACGCGTCGGCCAGCCGCCGCATCACGCTGATCCAGCGAGTGCCGGACACGTCGGTGTCGTACGGCGGGAACCACGGGAAGATGGCGAACTGCCCGGCCTCCACGAGATCGCCGGTGAACATCACCCCGGCGTCGGGGACCGTGATCACCTGGTCGCCCCTGCTGTGCGCCCGGCCGGCGGCCCGCAGCCGCACCACCCGGCCGCCCAGGTCGAGGTCGTACGCGTCGTCGTAGACGACGTCCAGGCCGTCCTGTGGAACGGCACGGTCGGGCTGGCGCCGGCGGCCCACGCGCTGCCCGAGGGGCTCACGTCGGTGCCGCTGGCCGACATGCCGCCCAGCCGCCTCGTCCTGGCCTGGAACAGCGCCGACGCCAACCCGCTGATCCGCTCGTTCGCCCACATCGCCACGGCCGTGTACCGCTCCGCCGACCGGGAGCCGGCGCATACGTGAAGGCCCTCCCCGCCTGGGCGGGAAGGGCCTTGACAGTCGTCCGGATCAGTAGATCGGGCGGGAGGAGGAGCGCAGCCGCTCCAGCGCCTCGGCGAGGATCTGCGCGCCGTCCTTGTCGCTACGGCGCTCCTTCACGTACGCGAGGTGCGTCTTGTACGGCTCGTTCTTCGGCGGAGCGGGCGGGTTCGACTGGTCCTGCCCGGCCGGCAGTCCGCACCGCGGGCAGTCCCAGAACTCGGGGACGGCCGCGTCGCTGGCGAAGCTCGGGCGCGTCTCGTGCATGTTCGCGCACCAGAACGAGACCCGCACACGGGGGGCGGCCTCGCCGCGTTCGGCCTCTCCCATGGGGCCAGCGCCGACTCGGCTGCCACGGATCGCGTTGCCACTACCCACCGAAGAACTCCTTGCTCGATCGCCCCGCGGACGGGGGGAGATGAATCTCTGTCACGCGTGGCCGCAGGCCGTCCGCTACGGCTTGAGCAGCAGGCCCAGCGCGATGATGCAGACGAACCAGACGATGCCCGTGATGATGGTGAGGCGGTCCAGGTTGCGTTCCACCACCGACGAACCACCGAAGGACGACGAGAAGCCGCCTCCGAACAGGTCCGACAGACCGCCGCCCTTGCCCTTGTGGAGCAGGACGAGCAGCACCATCAGAGCGCTCGACAGGATGAGGGCGATGGAGATTCCGATTGTCACCGTAGACCTGTTCCTATGTCCGGGCGTGCACGACGCGTTGTGCACGATGCCATCGGCGTGACGATTCAGTTGTGTTCTTCGAGGGTACGACCTGTTGTCAAGTCGCACCCCCCAAACGGCTCAGCTAGCCGGCGGTCTCGCCAAATCGGCAGATCTTGGCGAATTCGACCGCGTCGAGGCTGGCCCCTCCCACGAGGGCGCCGTCGATGTCGGCCTCCGCCATGATGCCGGCGACGTTGTCCGACTTCACCGAGCCACCGTAAAGGATACGGACAACAGAGGCCACATCGTCACCGTAGAGCTCGGCGAGTCGCGTCCTGATGGCGCCGCAGACCTCCTGGGCGTCCTTCGGCGTGGCGACCTCGCCGGTGCCGATCGCCCAGACCGGCTCGTACGCGATCACGATGGACTTCACCTGCTCGGCGGGGACGCCTTCCAGTGCGCCGTCGAGCTGCGCCAGCGTGTGCTCGACGTGGCGGCCCTCCTGACGCACCGGCAGCCCTTCACCCACACACAGGATAGGCGTCAGCGAGTGCCGGTAGGCGGCCTTGACCTTGGCGTTGCACAGCGCCTCGTCCTCGGCGTGGTACTGCCGCCGCTCCGAGTGCCCCACGAGCACGTACGTGCAGCCGAGCTTGCCCAGCATGGCCCCGGAGATCTCCCCGGTGTACGCCCCGGAGTCCTGCGTCGACAGGTCCTGCGCGCCGTAGGTGATGCGGAGCTTGTCCGCGTCCACCAGCGTCTGCACGCTACGCAGGTCGGTGAACGGCGGGATGACCGCCACGTCCGCCTTGTCGTAGTCGCGGTCGGTCAACGTGAACGCCAGCTTCTGCACCAGGTTGATGGCCTCGAGGTGGTTGAGGTTCATCTTCCAGTTGCCGGCGAACAGCGGCTTGCGAGCCATCTACTCCTCCAGCGCCGCGAGTCCGGGCAGCGTCTTGCCTTCGAGATACTCGAGGCTCGCGCCGCCACCGGTGGAAATGTGCGAGAAACCGTCCTCGGGCAGGCCGAGCTTGCGCACGGCCGCCGCCGAGTCGCCGCCGCCGACCACGGTGAACGCCTCGGAGCTCACCAGCGCCTCGGCCACCGCGCGGGTGCCGCCGGAGAACGCCTCGAACTCGAACACGCCCATCGGGCCGTTCCAGAACACCGTCTGGGCGTCGGCCAGCTTCGAGGCGAACAGCTCCCGGGTGCGGGGACCGATGTCCAGGCCCTCGCGGTCGGCCGGGATCGCGGTGGCGTCCACGACCTCGTACGGCGCGTCGGCGCCGAACTCCGTGGCGGCCAGCACGTCCACCGGCAGCACCAGCTCGACCCCGCGGGAGGCCGCCTCGTCGAGGAAGCCCTTGACCTGGTCGATCTGGTCCTCCTGCAGCAGCGACTTGCCCACCTCGTGGCCCTGCGACTTCAGGAAGGTGTAGGCCATGCCGCCGCCGACGAGCAGGCGGTCGACCTTGGACAGCAGGTTCGCGATCACGCCGAGCTTGTCGGAGACCTTCGCGCCGCCCAGCACGACGACGTACGGCCTGGCCGGGTCCTCGGTGAGCTTGCGCAGCACCTCGACCTCGGCGAGGACCAGGTCGCCGGCCGCGTGCGGCAGCCGCTTGGGCAGGTCGTAGACGCTGGCGTGCTTGCGGTGCACCGCGCCGAAGCCGTCGCCGACGTAGAGCTCGGCGAGGGCGGCCAGCTTGTCGGCGAACTCGCCCCTGACCGCGTCGTCCTTGGACTCCTCGCCCGGCTCGAAGCGCAGGTTCTCCAGGAGGGCGACCTGCCCGTCCTGCAGGCCCGCCACCACGCTCTGCGCGGACTCGCCCACCACGTCGGCGGCGAACGCCACGTCCTCACCGAGCAGCTCGGCCAGCCGCCGGGAGACCGGGGCGAGCGAGTACTTCGGCGTGACCGAGCCCTTGGGGCGGCCGAGGTGGGCGGCGACGACGACCCTCGCGCCGCGCTCGACCAGCTTCCTGATCGTCGGCACCGACGCCCGGATGCGGCCGTCGTCGGTGATCGTCTCCCCGTCGAGGGGGACGTTGAGGTCGGCGCGCACGAACACGCGCCGGCCCTTCACGTCGAGCTCGTCGATTCCGATCATCAGAGGGAGGCGCCCACGTACTCGATGAGGTCCACGAGGCGGTTGGAGTAGCCCCACTCGTTGTCGTACCAGCCGACGACCTTGACCTGGTTGCCGATGACCTTGGTGAGGCCGGCGTCGAAGATGCAGGACGACGGGTCGGTGACGATGTCGCTGGAGACGATCTCGTCCTCGGTGTAGCTGAGGTAGCCCTTGAGCGGGCCCTCGGCGGCGGCCTTGAGCGCGGCGTTGACCTCCTCGACGGTGGTCTCGCGGCCGACCTCGACCGTGAGGTCGGTGGCCGAGCCCGTCGGGATCGGCACACGCAGCGCGTAGCCGTCGAGCTTGCCCTTCAGCTCCGGCAGGACCAGGCCGATGGCCTTGGCGGCGCCGGTGGAGGTCGGGACGATGTTCAGCGCGGCGGCGCGGGCGCGGCGCAGGTCCTTGTGCGGGCCGTCCTGCAGGTTCTGGTCCTGCGTGTAGGCGTGGATGGTGGTCATCAGACCCTTCTCGATACCGAAGGTGTCGTTGATGACCTTGGCCATCGGGGCCAGGCAGTTGGTGGTGCAGGAGGCGTTCGAGATGATCGTGTGAGCGGCCGGGTCGTACTTGTCGTGGTTCACGCCCATGACGATCGTCACGTCTTCGTTCTTCGCCGGAGCGGAGATGATGACCTTCTTCGCGCCGTTGTCGGCGTGCACCTTGGCCTTGGTGGCGTCGGTGAACAGACCGGTCGACTCGACGACGACGTCCACGCCGAGGTCGCCCCAGGGCAGCTTGGCGGGGTCACGCTCGGCGAACGCCTTGATCGCCTTGCCGTCAACGGTGATCTCGTCCGCCGAGGCCTTGACCTCGTACGGCAGGCGGCCCAGGATGCTGTCGTACTTCAGCAGGTGGGCCAGCGTGGCGTTGTCGGTGAGGTCGTTGACGGCGACGACCTCGATGTCCTTGCCGCTGGCCGCCACAGCGCGCCAGAAGTTGCGGCCGATACGGCCGAAGCCGTTGACGCCTACGCGGATGCTCACGGAACCGATCTCCTCGTACGTCGTGCGCCGGCGTACCGGCGCCAGGGCTGTGTTAAACCTCAATGACAGACCTTATCGGACCCAAATTGGTGTAGACCACCGGGCCGTACTTTGACGGCGTGTCAGGCCGGACAGGCCGGTGAGCGGGCCCTTTCCCATGGCGCGGACCCGGCCGTACCCCGTTCCGCGGGACCGCCGGCCCGGCGTACGCCGAGCGCGATCGGGCCGCCGGGGACGGCATGGCGACGCGTCCCCGGCGGCCGGGGACGGCACCGGAAGGCGGACTGCTACTGGGTGAGCATGTCGGCGGTGAGGTTGGCCTCGGTGTTGGCGATACCGAGGTCCTGGGCGCGCTTGTCGGCCATGGCGAGCAGGCGCCGGATGCGCCCGGCGATGGCGTCCTTGGTCAGCGGCGGGTCGGCGATCTGGCCGAGCTCCTCCAGGGACGCCTGCTTGTGTTCCACCCGCAGCCGACCGGCGATCACGAGGTGCTCGGGAGCCTCGTCGCCGAGGATCTCCAGCGCCCGCTGCACCCTCGCCCCGGCGGCGACGGCCGCCCTGGCCGACCTGCGCAGGTTCGCGTCGTCGAAGTTGGCCAGGCGGTTGGCGGTGGCCCGCACCTCGCGGCGCATCCGCCGCTCCTCCCAGGCCAGCACGCTGTCGTGGGCGCCGAGCCGGGTCAGCAGCGCGCTGATCGCGTCGCCGTCGCGCACCACCACGCGGTCGACGCCGCGCACCTCGCGGGCCTTGGCGTGGATCTTGAGCCGCCGGGCCGAGCCGACCAGGGCGAGCGCCGCCTCGGGGCCGGGGCAGGTCACCTCCAGCGACATCGACCGGCCCGGCTCGGTCAGCGACCCGTGCGCGAGGAACGCGCCCCGCCAGGCCGCCTCGGCGTCGCAGGTGGCCCCGGAGACGACCTGCCGGGGCAGCCCCCGCACGGGACGCCCGTGGTTGTCGATCAGACCGGTCTGCCGGGCCAGCGCCTCGCCGTCCTTGTAGACGCGCACGACGTAGCGCGAGCCCTTGCGCAGCCCCGCGGGGGCCAGGACCAGCACCTCGGCCTTGTGCCCGAAGACCTCGCCGATGTCCTTGATCAGCCTGCGGGCGGTGGCGTTGGTGTCGAGCTCGGCCTCGATCACGATGCGCCCGCCCACCAGGTGCAGCCCGCTGGCGAACCGCAGCAGCGTGGACACCTCCGCCTTCCGGCAGCATGGCTTGAGCACCGGAAGGCGGCTCAGCTCGTCTTTCACCACACCCGTCATGGCCATCAGCGCGTGTCCTCCCCCAAACAGACTCTGCCCGCCAGTCTCTCGCACCTTGTGCGCACGCAATCACCGCTTCTCGCGGAAAATCTCATCCAGGACAGCGGCAAGACGTGGTCCGTCGTGGCGTGCGGATCCGTCAGAGGCGGCCACATCGGCCAAAACGACCCGGCCGCCCATCGACGCCGCCGCCTTCTCCAGCGCCCTCGGGTCGGCGACCACCGCACCGTCCGCGACCACCGCGTCGACGAGCAGCGCGGGGGCGTGCTCCCTGAGCACCTCCAGGTGCCGTTCGGGTGAGAAGCCGTCGGTCTCCCCCGCCTGCGGCGCGAGGTTGAGGATCACCAGCCGCCTGGCGCTCGTCTCGTGCAGCGCCCGGGCGAGCCCGGGCACCTTGAGATGCGGCAGCACGCTGGTGAACCAGGAGCCCGGCCCGAACACCACCCAGTCGGCCGCCTCGATCGCCTCGATCGCCTGGGGGCAGGCGGGAGGGTCGGACGGCAGCAGCGAGATGGAGCGAACCCGCCCGGGCGTCAGCGCGCAGGCGACCTGCCCGCGCACCGTCGTGATCAGCCCGTCCAGTTCGACCTCCGCCTGGATGTCGAGCGGCACGGAGGCCATGGGCAGCACGCGGCCGTGCGCACCGAGCAGCCGGCCCACCCACTCCAGGCCGACGACGGGATCCTCCAGCAGCTCCCAGAGCGCGACGATGAGCAGGTTGCCGACGGCGTGGCCGTGCAGCTCGCCCTCGCTCCTGAAACGGTGCTGGACGACCTCGCTCCAGGTCTTGCCCCACTCGTCGTCGCCGCACAGGGCCGCGAGCGCCATCCGCAGGTCACCGGGCGGCAGCACCCCCAGTTCGCGCCTGAGGCGTCCGCTGGAGCCGCCGTCGTCGGCGACCGTCACCACGGCCGTCAGGTCGTCGGTGACGGTCCTGAGGGCCGACAGGGAGGCGTAGAGGCCGTGGCCGCCGCCGAGCGCGACGACCCTGGGACCGCTCGCGGCGGTCTCGAACTGCTGGGGGAACATCGGACTGCCGGGGGTGGGGGACTTCGGGGGATGTCGAGGGACGGGGGGGTCCGCGGCCTCCGCGGCGGGGTCCTTCATCGTCCTCCTCGCCGCGCCACGAGCACCGCTCTGCGGAGCCGTGGCGCTCACGTCGTGCTGATCTGTCACGCCCTTCCGGTCACGCGACCGGGACCGGGCGCGCTCCTCGACGGCCGCGGTGCGGGCCCGGACCCGTTACCGGCCGGTGCCCGCCACGCTACGCCCTGAGGGGACCACCCCCGCCGCGCGGCGGCCGGAAGCCGTCACTCGCGGCCCACGTCCCGGTGGCTGACCTGGACGTCCATGCCGCGCTCGCGCAGGCGCGCGCCGAGCTGCTCGGCCATCGCGACGCTGCGGTGCTTGCCTCCGGTGCAGCCCACGGCGAGGGTGGCGTAGCCCTTGCCCTCGCGCGTGTATCCGGCGGCCACGACGCCGAAGACCTCCTCGTATCCGTCGAGGAACTCCTTGGCACCCGGCTGGCTGAGCACGTAGTCGCGCACGGCGGCGTCGAGCCCGTTCATGGGCCGCAGTTCCGGCACCCAGTGGGGGTTGGGCAGGAACCGGCAGTCCACGACGAGGTCGGCGTCGACCGGCAGGCCGTACTTGTAGCCGAAGGACACCACGTTGACCTTCAGCCCGGGCCGGTCCTCGCCGCCGAAGAACGACACGATCTTCTTGCGCAGCTCGTGGACGTTCAGCAGGGACGTGTCGATGACGAGGTCGGCGTTGGCGCGGACCTCGCGCAGGATGCCGCGCTCACGGTCGATCCCGTCGACGAGCCGCCCGTCACCCTGCAGGGGGTGGGGCCGCCGGACGTTCTCGAACCTGCGGACCAGTTCCTCGTCGCTCGCCTCCAGGAACACGACCCGGACGCCGACGCCGCGCCCGTCGAGTTCCTCGATCGCCGCGTTGAGGTCGGTGGTGAAGGCGAGGCTGCGCACGTCGACCACGGCCGCGACGCGGTCGGTCGCCATGTTCACCCGGCCGGCCTCCTCGGCGAGCGAGGACAGCAGCCCCGGCGGCAGGTTGTCGATCACGTACCAGCCGAGGTCCTCCAGAGACTTCGCGGCGGTGCTGCGCCCCGCCCCCGACATCCCAGTGATCACCACGAATGCCGGCTCTGTCGTGCTCATCGCCCGCTCACCGCCTTGCCGCCCATGTCAGCTCGCCCAATGTCAGCCCCATCCGCGTCCGCGCCCGCGGCCGGAACGGCCGCCGGGAACCTGGCGCGTCCCCCGCGGGGGACTCTCTGGTGCCGGAGCATGACACCTCTTCACCTGATCGCGCCACCGCCATGCCGGGCAACTCCCATGGTGCCCTGCCAGCCGCCCTGGCCGCGACGTGACATGCCGCCGTGCTCGCGCGGGCATGTCACGACCCCTGCCCCGCCGGGGACGGGCTCTCACCGCGCAGCGCCGCGACGATGGCCTCGGCGGTCGCGCGGCCGATGCCGGGGACCTCGCGGATCTCCTCCGCGCTCGCCTCCCGCAGCCGCTTCACCGAGCCGAAGTGACGCAGCAGGGCCTGACGGCGTGCCGGGCCCAGACCCGGCACCTGGTCGAGCGCGCTCTCTTTGAGCGATTTCGACCTCTTCGTCCGATGGTAGGTGATGGCGAACCTGTGCGCTTCGTCACGGACGCGCTGTAACAGGTAAAGCCCCTCGCTGCTGCGCGGCAGGATCACGGGCTGGTCGTCGCCGGGCAGCCACACCTCCTCCAGCCGCTTGGCCAGGCCGCACACGGCGACGTCGTCGATGCCGAGCTCGTCGAGGGCGCGCTGGGCGGCCGCCGCCTGCGCCGGGCCGCCGTCCACCACCACGAGGTTGGGAGGGTAGGCGAACTTGCGCGGACGGCCGGTCTCCGGGTCGATCGGCGTCCCGGCCCCGTGCCCGGCCTCGCGCTCGCCCGCGTCGTCCACGTCGGCGTCCAGTTCGCCCGTCTCCGCCCGCTCCTCCAGGTAGCGCTTGAACCGCCGGCAGATGACCTCGTATATCGAGGCGACGTCGCCGTCCGCGGTCCTGATGGAAAAGCGGCGGTACTCACTCTTGCGGGCCAGGCCGTCCTCGAAGACCACCATCGAGGCCACGACGTTCTCCCCCTGGATGTGCGACACGTCGTAGCACTCGATCCGCAGCGGCGCCTGGTCGAGATCGAGGGCGTCGGCGATCTCCTGCAGAGCCCGGCTGCGCGTGGTCAGGTCGCTGGCGCGGCGCAGCTTGTGCTGGGCGAGCGACTCCTTGGCGTTGCGCTCCACCGTCTCCATGAGGCTCTTCTTGTCACCGCGCTGGGGAACGCGCAGGTCGACGCGGGAGCCCCGCTGCTCGCTCAGCAGCTCGATCAGCGCGGTCTCGTCCGGCGGCCGCGCCGGCACGAGGATCTCGCGGGGGATCGTCGCCTCGCCGTACATCTGGAGCAGGAACTGCTCCACCAGCTCGCCGGGGGCGGCCTCCTCGACCTTGTCCACCACCCAGCCGCGCTGCCCGCGGATCCGGCCGCCGCGCACGTAGAAGACCTGGACGGCCGCCTCCAGCGGGTCCTCCGCGAGGGCGATCACGTCGCAGTCGGTGTCGTCGCCGAGCACGACGGTCTGCTTCTCCAGGGCCCGTTGCAGCGCCTGGATGTCGTCCCGCAGCCGCGCGGCCCGCTCGTACTCCTCCACGGCCGCCGCGTCGCGCATCTCGCGCTCCAGCCGCTTGATGAAGCGGCCGGTGTTGCCGGCCATGAAGTCGCAGAAGTCCTCGGCGAGCGCGCGGTGCTCCTCGGGGGTGACCCGGCCGACGCAGGGCGCCGAGCACTTGTCGATGTATCCCAGCAGGCAGGGACGGCCGATCTGCCCCGCCCGCTTGAAGACCCCGGCCGAGCACGTCCGCACGGGGAAGACGCGCAGCAGCAGGTCGACGGTCTCCCGGATGGCCCAGGCGTGCGAGTAGGGGCCGAAGTAGCGGGTGCCCTTCCGCTTGGCCCCGCGCATCACCTGCACCCGGGGAAAGTCCTCCCCCATCGTCACGGCCAGGTACGGGTACGACTTGTCGTCGCGGTACTTGACGTTGAACCGGGGGTCGAACTCCTTGATCCAGGAGTATTCGAGCTGGAGCGCCTCGACCTCGGTGCCGACCACCGTCCAGTCCACGGACGCCGCGGTCGTGAGCATCGTCTGCGTCCGCGGGTGCAGGCCGGCGAAGTCCGCGAAGTACGAGTTGAGCCGCTGCCGCAGGCTCTTCGCCTTGCCCACGTAGATCACCCGGCCGCCCGGGTCGCGGAAGCGATAGACGCCTGGCGACTCGGGGATCGATCCGGGCGCCGGTCGATAGGTTGCCGGATCCGCCACACCCAAAGACTACTGGGCCTCGCCGACAATCCCGGCCGACGATCTCGCCGCCCGCGCGGACCCCGGTGTGGTGGGACACGAGCCGGCCTTTACGGCGTAGATCAAGATTCTCGGCCGGCCCCGTCGATCCACGCCGAGCGCCCGGCGGGCACGAACGCGGCTGCCTGCGTGACGTTTCACCTGCCGTCCCGCGGCGGCCGCAGCGGTCCCGCGCCCGGGAGAAACTCTTCGACGCGGCCCGACCGGCATCGCGCGGGGTTCGCGAGCCGAGGGTTCGCGCGCCGAAGGGTTCCACGGGCGGTGGAGCCGGAGCCGTTGGGCGACCGCCGCCTCGGCGCGGGATCCCCGCGTCCGGCAGGCGGCGGCGCGCTCTCCGGCGCCCCTAGGGCCTGTATCGAAGTCCGCGGCGGTGCGGGAGTCGGAGAGGTCGTAGATCGACAACGCAAGAGGTCTCCGGTATTTGGTTGATCGACCAAGACAAACCGAAGACCGGAGACCTCGTGGACACCTTAGCGGTGACGAGGCGGTTCGATCTGACCGACGCCCAGTGGGCGGTGCTGGAGCCGCTGCTGCCAGCGCCGAAGCGGTCTGGGCGGCCGTCACTGTTCAGCAAGCGGCAGTTGATCGACGGGATCCGCTG
>NZ_JABBXA010000029.1 GCF_014161445.1 Microbispora sp. H13382 | reverse complement strand
ACGTGTACGCCGTCCGGCGCCTGCTCGAGTGCGAAGCGGCGCGGATCGCCGCCACCAGGATCACCGATGAAGCGCTCTGCCAGGCCAGGGACCTGCTCGACGAAGCGGCCCGCATGGTCGGTCAGGCCCCCCACGACCACGAGCGTCTCATCGAGATCGACATCGCCTTCCACCGCATCATCGCCGCCCACTCCGACAATCCGGTCATGGTCGGCCTGATCGAGGCGTTCGCCAGGCGCACCGTCCACGGCCGGCTGTGGCGCAGCCTGCACGAGAAGGACGCCGACCGGCGCACCCACGACGAGCACGTGGCCATCTGGACGGCGCTGATGGCACGCGATCCCGAACGGGCGCGCATCCGGATGGCCAACCATCTCATCGGAGTCGAGGAGTCCCTGAACCGCCTGCCCGACGACGGCGACGCGCGCCGGGCAGGGGACCGCTGAGACGCCGAACGCCCTGCGCGCGAGCGGAGGGCGTGTGCGGCGGCATGGTTCAGACCGCGGTGACGGTCCACTGGAGGTTGGTGCTGGAGCCGGGCGCCCACAGCTTCACGCTGGAGCCGACGGTGGTGGTGCCGCCGCTGTCCAGGCAGGTGTTCGTGCCGCGGTTGACGATCTGGTAGCGGCCGTTGCCCATGTCGGTCAGTTTCCACTGCTGGTTGTTGCCGCCGTTCCAGGACGCCTGCTTGCACAGGGCGCCGCTGGTGGTGTCGCCCCAGCTGTCGGCGACCATGCCGTTGGTGCGGTTGACGATGCGGTACCAGCCGCCGCCCAGGTCGACCAGCTGCCACTGGAGGTTGGTGCTGCCGTCCCAGTTCCACTGCTTGAGGGTCGACCCCGACGCCACGTTGCCGCCGCTGTCCAGGACGAGTCCGGTGGCGACGTTGGTGATCCGCACGTAGCCGGTGGGGGTGGAGCCGCCGCCGAGGGTGGGGATCTGGCCGTTGAAGGTCAGTTTGACCACGTACGCGGGCGCGCTGAACGGGGGAGTGGAGGAGGGCATGGTGATGTGCAGGGCGGAGCCGTCCTGGGTGCGGCCCGGCAGGGTGGTGTATTGGCCGGCGGAGGAGCCGAGTAGTTGCACCGAGGCGAGGTTGCTGAGGTTGATGCGGTTGGCGCCCAGGGTAGTGATGTTGAGTGTGGCGCCGGGCCAGCCCAGGACGGTGGCGTACAGGACGGTGTTGTCCTTGCTGCGGGTGAAGCGGATGTCGGTGTTGGTTCCCGCCCGTGGCGTGGTGAAGGAGCCGCCGCCCATCTGGGTGGGGCCCTCGCCGTAGACGGCCCAGGCGCGGGTGGAGTAGATGGACTCGCCGAAGCGCTTGAGGTAGTCGCCGATGCCCAGCAGGATCGAGCGCTGGCCGGAGGGGATGGTGCCGTCGGCCATGGGGGCGATGTTGAGCAGCATGTTGCCGTTCTTGCTGACCCGGTCGATGAGGGAGTGCAGCATGGCGTTGAGGGAGTAGTAGCCGATGCCGTTGGTGTAGCACCAGCTGGAGCTGGAGATGCTGTCGTCGGTCAGCCAGTAGGGGGTCTGGATGGCGGCGGGTCCGCCGCGTTCGTAGTCGAAGACCTCGCCTCTGGTGTTGAACCCGTCTTTGTAGGTGGCGACGACGTCTTTGTTCCAGGCGACGGCTTGGTTGTAGTAGTACGCCAGGAAGGCCAGGCGGCGGGATTCGTCGAGACGGGAGAGGTTGAAGTCCTGCCAGATGATGTCGGGCTGGTAGCCGTCGATGACCTCTTTGAGCTTGTCGTGCCACAGCTGCTGTTCGTCGGCGAAGCTGAGCTGGCCGTACAGCTTCTTCAGCGAGGTGGAGGACTGGGACGGCGCCCACTGGTAGAAGCCGGTGAAGTTGTAGGCGTGGTGCATGGCCACCAGCAGTTTCAGGCCTTTGGCGCGGATGGCGTCGGCGTGCAGGCGCAGCAGGTCGAGTTTGGGGCCGGTGGCGACGGAGTTCCATTCGTTGACGCGGCTGTTCCACATCGAATAGCCGTCGTGGTGTTCGGCCACCGGGCCGGCGAATCTGGCGCCGGCGTCGGCGAACAGCTGTGCCCACTCGTTGGGGTCGAAGTTGCCTCCGGCGGACTTGAGTTTCGGTGCGAACTGCACCCAGTTGCCGGCTTTGTCGCGGGCGCCGTTGATGAAGTTGTGGTACGGCCATGCCGACGGGTCGCCGTAGACGCTCTTGTGGTGGTTGTTCTCGCCGGACCCGTTGTTGTACATGTTGCGCGGGTACCACTCGTTGGCGAACGCGGGGACGCTGAAGACGCCCCAGTGGAAGTAGATGCCGAACTTGGCGTCCTGGAACCACTCGGCGGCCGGGGGGTGCTGGTCGACCGACGACCAGCTCGGGCTGTAGCTCTGCGGACCGGCGGTGGCCCAGGCAGGGCCCACCTTGAGCATGCCGGCGGCCGCGCCGAGGCCCGCCGCGACGAGCAGCTGACGACGGCTGAACTGGAACGACGAAGACGAGGACATGTGGGGCACCTCTCTGGAGCGGGGGGAGCTCTGCTGGGGCGTTCCCGACCGGCCGGCAGACCTCGCCGGCCGTGCGTGGGATGGACGTCCTGCAGGCCGAGGACGTGCATTTCGCGGATGTGTCGCATGGTGCGACGACCTTCACCACGTGGACATGGGATGTTTGTAAGTCAACGGTGGCGATCTGTCCAGGCTTCTCGCCGGACGGCGGACGCCGACGCGTGTCCGGCGTGATCGCGAATGCCAAGAGTCCCCGAGGTCGGCGAAGATCCGGTCCTGGGCTGGGAGCTCCGCGGACTCCGTGCGTGCCGCCGGTGTTTTGGCATGCCGGATGGCCTGGCGTCGATCCCGTTGCTGCCCCGGCCGCCCAGACAACCCATGTCTGTGCCGTCTTGAAGCCGTCTGCCGTCTCGTAAGTGGGATGTCTGTAAGTTTCACTCCCCTGCGACGACCGGCGGTGCGCTCAACGCGGTGGTTGCGCGGTGGTGTCGGTGAGGGAGCGGCCGAGGTTCTCGCGCAGCCAGGTCTCGGTGGTGCTGACGTGCATGAGGGCGGCGGCTTGGGCGAGTGGGGCGTCGTGGTGGGCGAGGGCGCGGTAGATGGCGGCGTGTTCGGCGATGGTGCGGCCGGCGGCGTTCTCCTCGGCGAGGCCACGCCAGACGCGGGAGCGGAGGGTGCGGCCGGCGATGCCGCCGAGCAGGGCGGACAGGGACTTGTTGCCGGTGGCCTCGAACACGGCGCGGTGGAAGGCGTCGTCGTGGTGGTTGAGCGCTTCTACGTCGTTCTGGGCTTCGATCATGGCGTTGAGGTGGCGTTCGACTTCGGCGAGCTGGCCGGGGGTGATGCGGGTGGCGGCCAGTCCGGTGGCGACGGGTTCGAAGAGGCGGCGTACTTCGGTGATTTCCAGGAGATCGTCGCCGCGCATCATCTCGACGGCGAGGCCGACGCCTTCGAGGAGTAGTTCGGGGGTGAGGCTGGTGACGTAGGTGCCGTCGCCTCTGCGTACTTCGAGGACGCGGGTGGTGACGAGAGAGCGTACGGCTTCTCTGAGGAGGTTGCGGGACAGGCCCAGTTCGGCGGCGAGTTCCTGTTCCGGAGGCAGCCGGGCGCCCGGGGGGAGGGTCCCGTCCTTGATGCGCTGCCTGATGCGTTCGATCGCCTGCTCGGTCAACGACATAGGAGGATTCTGATACCTCCAGGCGGAGAACCCGCACACGCCCCGCTGTCCGGAGGGCTGGCCATGCGATGTATCTGCCTTCCTCCCGACCGTGGGAGCACGCGATACGTCGGACCCTTCGTGTACGAGTGCGAGGGATTTTCGTGATTCTTCCCTAGGGTCTGGACACTGACCGGGGTTTGGTCATAGAAAGACATCCCATGTCCTGTCGATGATGAGCCCGCTCCAGGCGAACCTCGCCGGAGTTCGCGCGGCATGCTCGGGCCCTGTCCGAGCGCGGCGCGGTCAGCGACGGCATGGCACCCGTGGTGCTTCAGAAGGAGAAACGATGGTACGCAGACGGTTCGCGCTCGCCGCGGCCTTGACTTTATCGGGGTGCCTCGCCGTGGCCTGCGGCGGGAACAGCGAGAACGGCGGCTCCGGTGGCGGTGGCGACACCGCGGCGAAGCCGGTCATCGGCGTGGACTACCCGCGTTCGGACACAGACTTCTGGAACTCCTACATCAGCTACGTGCCGAAGTCCGCCGGCGAGCTGGGAGCGGACACCAAGACCACCAACTCCCAGAACGACATCGCGAAGCTCACCTCCAACGTGCAGACCCTGGTCGGGCAGGGCGTGAAGGCCGTGGTCATGGCGCCGCAGGACACCGCCGCCGTGGCCCCCACACTGCAGCAGCTCGAGAGCAAGAAGATCCCCGCCGTGCTGGTGGACACGCGGCCCGACACGGGGAACGCCTTCATGGTCGTCCGCGCCGACAACCGCGCGTACGGGGAGAAGGCCTGCCGCTTCCTGGGCGAGAAGCTTCAGGGCAAGGGCAAGGTGGTCATGCTGGAGGGCGACCTGGCCTCGATCAACGGCCGGGACCGCACCGAGGCGTTCAACGACTGCATGAAGCAGAACTATCCCGGCATCAAGGTGTTCGGTGAGGCGACGAACTGGGACGGCGCCGTGGCCTCGCAGAAGCTCTCCACGGTCCTGACCGCGAACCCGGACGTCAAGGGCGTCTACATGCAGTCGAGCTTCGCCCTCGCGGGCACGCTGCAGGTGCTCAAGCAGCGTGACCTGCTGGTGCCGCCGGACGACCCCAAGCACGTCTTCGTGGTCTCCAACGACGGCATCCCGCAGGAGCTGAAGGACATCGCCGCCGGCAACATCGACGCGACCGTCTCCCAGCCCGCGGACCTGTACGCCAAGTGGGCGCTGTCGTACGCGAAGGCGGCGGTCGAGGGCAAGACCTTCCAGCCGGGCAAGACCGACCATGACAGCACCATCATCCAGGTGCGGCCCGGCCTGCTGGAAGACCAGCTGTCCGCGCCGCTCGTCACCGCCGACGGCGGCACGTACGGAGACATCCCCAGCGTGAAGTACGACGACAAGTCGCTGTGGGGCAACAACCTGAGCTGAGAGGGCGTGACCCATGGATGAGTTCGCGGGAGGGCCCGCGAGCCCTCCACCCGCTCACGACGACGGGCGGACCCGCACGGGCTCGCCCGTCGCCGAGGCGGAGCGCATCACCAAGAGATACGGCGAGACGGTGGCGCTCGACCGGGCGCACATCACGATCAACCCGGGGGAGACGCACGCCCTCGTCGGCCGCAACGGCGCGGGCAAGTCGACCCTGGTCTCCATCCTGACGGGACTGCAGGCGCCCGACGACGGCGAGGTCCGCTTCGCCGGGGCCCCCGCTCCGCGGCCCGCGGACCGCGACGCCTGGCGGGAGCGGGTCGCCTGCGTCTACCAGAAGTCCACGATCATCCCTGAGCTGACCGTGGCGGAGAACCTCTACCTGAACCGGCACGACCGGAACCGGTTCGGGCTGGTGGGCTGGAAGGGCTTGTGGCGGAAGGCGGCCGAGCTGCTGGAGGCCTGGTCGGTGGACGTCGACGTCCGCCGGCCGGCCGGGGAGCTCGGAGTGGAGCAGCGGCAGTTCGTGGAGATCGCCCGGGCGCTGTCGTTCGGCGCGAGGTTCATCATCCTCGACGAGCCCACCGCCCAGCTCGACGGCGCGGCGATCGCCCGTCTGTTCGACCGGATGCGGGCGATGCGCGAGCAGGGAATCACTTTCCTGTTCATCAGCCACCACCTGCAGGAGATCTACGAGATCTGCGACACGGTCACCGTCTACCGGGACGCCCGGCACATCCTCACCGCGCCGGTGACGGACCTGCCGCAGGGCGAGTTGGTGGCGGCGATGACCGGTGAGGCGGCGGGCCTGCGGGAGCACGCCGTCCGCCCGCCGGTCGCGGCGCAGACCCCGGTGGTCCTCGACGTACGGGGCCTGTCGGACGGCGACGTCTACCAGGACGTCGACATCCAGGTCCGGGCCGGGGAGATCGTGGGGCTGGCGGGCCTGGGCGGCAGCGGGAAGACCGAGCTCGCCGAGACCTTCGTCGGGCTGCGCGCCCCCCAGGAGGGAACCCTGGAGGTCGCCGGGAGCCGCCCCCGCCCCGGAAGCGTGCCGGAGTCGCTGGCCGCCGGTGTGGGCTTCGTGCCCCGGGACCGCCACCACCAGGGGCTCGTCCCCCTGATGTCGATCGCTGACAACGCCACGATGACCGTGCCCGAGCGGCTCGGTCAGGCGGGCTTCGTCAGCGGCCGCCGCAAGGACGCGCTGGCCCGCGAAATGATCGAAAACCTAGCGATCAAGACACCCGGCCCGGAACTCCCCGTCTCCGGGCTGTCCGGCGGCAACCAGCAGAAGGTCGTCATGGCCCGGGCCCTGGCGAACGATCCCCGGCTGCTCGTGCTGATCACGCCGACCGCCGGGGTCGACGTCCGGTCGAAGGAGTTCCTGCTCGGCAAGGTCGAGGAGATCGCCGACAGCGGGACCGGCGTCGTGATCGCCTCCGATGAATTAGACGACCTGCGCCTGTGCAACCGGGTGCTGGTGATGTTCCACGGCCGCGTCGTCGCGGAACTGGCCGCCGGCTGGCACGACCACGAGATGGTGGCCGCCATGGAAGGAGTCGACCTCGATGCCTGAGACCACCGCCGAACACGCCGCGACGGGGCACCCGCCGAGCCCGCCCCCGGAGGAGGCGGGACGGCGCCGCCCGGCGATCCCCCTGGCGCGGCTGCGGGACTTCGCGCTGGTCCCCGCGGTCATCGTGATCGCGATCGTCGGGCAGATCGTCAACCCGATCTTCCTGCAGAGCGACAACCTGATCAACATCCTGCAGACGATGTCGGAGATCTCGCTCCTCGTCCTGGCGCAGACGCTCGTGCTGATCGCGGGCAGGATGGACCTCTCGCTGGAGTCGACCTTCGGGCTGGCGCCCGGCGTCGCCGCCTGGCTGACGGTCGCCAGCGGAACGGGGGCCGGGCTCGGGCTGTTGCCGGGCGCCTGGGGGATTCCCATCACCCTCGCGGTGGGGGTGCTGGTCGGAGTGGTGAACTCGCTGTTCATCGTCCGCTTCGGGCTCAACGGCTTCATCGTCACGCTGGGCATGCTCATCGTGCTGCGCGGCCTCCTCACCGGCATCTCCGGCGGGCAGACCTTCTTCAACCTCCCCGACTCGATGACCTACTTCGGCTCCACGATGTGGCTCGGCGTGCCGGCGTCGATCTGGATCTGCCTGCTGCTGTTCGCGGCCGGCATCGTGGTGATGGGCTTCACCCGGTTCGGCCGGGCGCTCTACGCGATCGGCGGCAACGTCGACGCCGCCAAGGCGGCCGGTATCCGCACCGACCGGGTCCTGTGGATCACGCTGATCTCCGCCAGCCTGCTGGCCGCGATCGGCGGCCTCCTGCTGACGGGCCGGCTCGCCTCCGTCGCCGCAGCCCAGGGCGACGGGGCGATCTTCACGGTGTTCGCCGCCGCCGTCATCGGCGGTGTCAGCCTCAACGGAGGCAAGGGCACCGTGTTCGGCGCGTTCACCGGCATCCTGCTGCTCTACATGATCCAGAACGTCCTCACTCTCGCGGGCGTCCCCGCGCAGTGGATCCAGGCGCTCAACGGGGCGATCATCCTCACCGCGCTCGCGATCTCCCGCCTCACCGGCGGCAAGTCGCAGGACTGACGGATTCCGGCGGCCCGGGTGCTCTCGTACGCGCCCGGGCCGCCGGCGTCCGCGCAGGGCACGGCGGCGACCGGTCACGAGGCGGTTGTGAGGGGAGCGGCGCGGGTTGTGAGGGGAGCGGCGGCAGGTCAGGAGGGGAGCAGCGGCAGCAGTGCGTTGAGGCGCCCGGACGCGAAACCGGACAGGTCCAGCGAGCAGAAGGTGAAGCCGGCGCCGCGGACCGCGGCGTCGACGCGCTCGCGCAGCTCACACGCGCGGGGGATCTCGGCCTGCGGCACCTCGATCCGGGCGAGTGTGCCGCCGGCGTGGGCGCGCACCCGGCACACCGGGAAGCCGAGGTCGCGCAGCGCGGCCTCGGCGGTCTCGATCCTGCGCAGGACCTGCGGGGTGACCGGGTCGCCGTAGCTGACCCGCGAGGCCAGGCAGGGCGCGGCGGGTTTGTCCGCGGTGACCAGGCCGAGTTCCCGGCTGACCGCGCGGACGTCGGCCTTGGTGAACCCGGCGTCCACCAGCGGTACGACGGCCCCGCGCTCGGCCGCGGCCCGTTGGCCGGGGCGGTGGTCGCCGAGGTCGTCGAGGTTGGTGCCGAGCGCGATCCTGGCGTCCATGGCGGCCGCCAGCGGAGCGAGCGCGTCGAACAGCGCGGACTTGCAGTGGTAGCAGCGGTCGCGGCCGTTGGCGGCGTACTCGGGCCGGTCGGCCTCGTCGGTGCGCACCTCCAGGTGCGCCAGTGCGTGGCGGCGCGCGAAGTCACGGGCCGCGGCCCGTTCGGAGGCGGCGAGGCTGGGGGAGACCGCGGTGACGGCGAGCGCCCGGGTTCCGAGTGCCCTCGCGGCGGCGAAGGCGAGCAACGCGGAGTCCGCGCCGCCGGAGTAGGCGACGACGAGCGCACTCTCCTCGCGCAGCCGGGACGTCAGCCGCGCCATCAGTTGCGCCGTCAGTTGGTCCGGGGCGCCGTCCGGGGCGTTCGCCGTCGTCCGGTCCGCGGGAGCAGCGCGGTCACTCATCGGCGCCTCCATACGTACGTGAACCGGTGACGCTCTCCTCGACCCCGAGGACGTGCAGGGCGGCGTGGAGCCGGGCCCGCTCGGCGTCCCGTGCCAGCAGGGCCCGATGTACGGCGCGGTGCTCCCGCAGGGTGCGCTGGACCGCCTCGGGGTCGCTCATGCCGCGCCAGACGCGGGCGCGTACGGTCCGGCCGGACATGTTGTGGATCACGGCGGCGAGCACGGCGTTGCCGCAGTGGGAGGTGATGAGGGCGTGGAAGTCCTGGTCGAGGGCGACGAGTTTCTCGTGGTCGATCACGGTTTCCGCGGCGACCCTCTCGGCGTCGTCGAGCAACTCACCCAGGCGGGCGAGGTCGGCGTCGGGGATGCGCGTGGCGGCGAGGGCCGTGGCCTCCGCCTCGAGGATCCTGCGGACGTGCAGGAACTGCCCGGCCCCGGCGTCCAGATGGATGTCGGCGACGAAGCTCATCCCGTCGAGCAGAAGGTCCGGAGACAGGCTGGTGACGTAGGTGCCGTCGCCCTGGCGCGTCTGCAGGACCCGCATGGCGATCAGCGCGCGTACGGCCTCGCGCAGGGTGTTGCGGGCGACGCCGAGTTGTTCGGCGAGGTCCTTCTCGGCGGGAAGCTTCTGCCCGGGGCGCAGCTTCCCGTCGATGATCATCTGCTTGACCGTGTCGATCGCCGTCTCGATGGCGCCCACTCAGCCTCCCCAATGGTGGCCATCAGGGTAGCGGTAGCCGGCGATCGACTCGGGATGCATGCGGCCGCTGTAGCCGGGGGCCTCGGGCAGCCGGTAGTGGCCGTGCTCGATGCGGACGGGATCGGTGAAGTGCTCGTGCAGGTGGTCGACGTACTCGAGGACCCGGCCCTCCAGGCTGCCGCTCACGCAGACGTAGTCGACGACGGACATGTGCTGGACCAGCTCGCACAGGCCCACGCCGCCCGCGTGCGGGCAGACCGGCACGCCGAACTTGGCCGCCATCAGCAACACGGGGACGATCTCGTTGACCGACGCCAGCCGGCAGGAGTCGATCTGGCAGAAGTCGATCGCGCCGGCCTGCAGGAGTTGCTTGAACATGACCCGGTTGTGGCAGTGTTCGCCGGTGGCGACGCCGACGGGGGCGACGGCCTTGCGGATGGCCGCGTGGCCGAGGACGTCGTCGGGGCTGGTCGGCTCCTCGATCCACAGCGGCTCGTAGGGCGCGAGCCGGTTGACCCACTCGATGGCCTGGGGCACGTCCCACACCTGGTTGGCGTCGATCATCAGCGTGCGCTCGCCGAGCTCCTCACGGGCGATCGACAGGCGGCGGACGTCGTCCTCGACGTTCGCGCCGACCTTGAGCTTGACGTGCGTCCAGCCGTCGGCGACGGCCTCACGGAGAAGCTGGCGCAGTTTGCCGTCGTCGTAGCCGAGCCAGCCCGGGGTGGTGTTGTAGGCGGGGTAGCCGCGCGCGGCGAGTTCGGCGATCCGTTCCCCGCGCGTCGGCGCGAGCCTGGCCAGCATCTCGACGGCCTCGGCGGGAGTCAGCACGTCGGACAGGTAGCGGAAGTCGCAGGCGGCCACCAGCTCCTCGGGCGACATGTCGGCAATGAGGCGCCACAGGGGTACGCCGGCCCGGCGTGCGGCAAGGTCCCAGGCGGCGTTCAGCACGGCCGCGGCGGCGAGGTGCACCACGCCCTTCTCCGGGCCGAGCCAGCGCATCTGGCTGTCGGACATGATCTCCCGGTAAAGGCCGCCAAGGTCGCCTGCCAGCTCGTCCACGTCACGCCCGGCCAGCCGGGCCCCGATCTGCCGGGCCGCCGCCACGCAAAGGTCGTTGCCGCGCCCGATGGTGAACGTCAGGCCGTGCCCGGCCAGGTCGCCGTCGGTCTCCAGCACCACGTATGCCGCCGAGTAGTCGCCGTCCGGGTTCATCGCGTCCGAGCCGTCGAGTGTCGCGGAGGTGGGGAACCTGATGTCGATCACGTCCACGGAAGTGATCACCGGCATGGGCGGACTCCAATTGGTCGGATGAATATGGATCGAACAGTAGGGTCACCGGGAGCGATGGTCAAGAGAATCGGCAAATGCCCCATAAGAGGCTTTACTTCAACCCGATGAATCTGACAGGCTCGGCACAACATACGCACCTGTGACACCAGCGGGAGAAGACAGATCGTGAAGCTGTTGCGAGTGGGTCCGGCGGGTGAGGAGCGGCCTTGTGCGATGGGACCGGACGGGCGGGTGCTCGACCTGTCGTCGCTGACGGCCGACATCGACGGCGCGTTCCTCTCGGGAGGGGGCGTCGAGCGCGTGCGGACCGCCCTGGCGGAGGGCGCCCTGCCCGAGGCCGGGCCGTACGAGCGGGTGGGCGCGCCGATCGCCAGGCCGGGGAAGATCGTGTGCATCGGCCTGAACTACTCCGACCACGCGGAGGAGACCGGGGCGGCGATCCCCGCCGAGCCGGTGGTGTTCATGAAGGCGTCCAACACGCTCGTCGGTCCCGACGACGAGGTGCTGGTGCCGCGGCGCAGCGTGAAGACCGACTACGAGGTCGAGCTGGCGGTGATCCTCGGCCGTACGGCCCGTTACCTGGACTCCCCGGACGACGCGGCCGAGGTGATCGCCGGGTATGCGATCGCCAACGACGTGTCGGAGCGGGAGTTCCAGAACGAGCGCGGCGGTCAGTGGGACAAGGGCAAGTCGTGTGAAACGTTCAACCCGCTCGGCCCGTGGCTGGTGACGGCGGACGAGGCCGGCGACCCGCAGGCGCTGGGTTTGCGGCTGTGGGTCAACGGCGAGCTGCGCCAGAACGGGAACACGAAGAACCAGATCTTCGGCGTGCATCACGTGATCTGGTACCTCAGCCAGTTCATGGTGCTGGAGCCGGGCGACGTGGTGAACACCGGCACGCCGGCGGGTGTGGCACTCGGCCGTGGCCCGCAGGCGTACCTGCGGGAGGGTGACGTGGTGGAGCTGGAGATCGACGGCCTCGGCCGCCAGCGCCAGCAGGTGGGCCAGGCATGAGTGAGGAGTTCGAGGGCCTGGTGGCGATCGTCACCGGCGGGGCCTCGGGCATCGGCAGGGCCGTCGCCGAGGAACTGGCCGCGCGGGGCGCCCGGGTCGCCGTTCTGGACCTCAAGGACACCGAGTTCGTCTGCGACGTCACCGACGACGCCTCCGTACGCGCGGCGGTGGCGGCGGTGGCGGAGCGCTACGGCCGGATCGACGTGCTGGTGAACAACGCGGGCATCGGCGCGCAGGGCACGGTGGCCGACAACGACGACGCCGAATGGCTGCGGGTGTTCGACCTGAACGTGGTGGGGATCGCCCGGGTGACCCGGGCGGCGCTGCCGCACCTGCGCATGTCCCCGCACGCGGCGATCGTCAACACCTGCTCGATCGCCGCCACCGCGGGGCTGCCGCAGCGGGCGCTGTATTCGGCGTCCAAGGGGGCGGTGCTCGCGCTCACCCGCGCGATGGCGGCCGACCACCTTCGCGAGGGGATCCGGGTCAACTGCGTCAACCCCGGCACCGTCGACACCCCCTGGGTCGGCCGGCTGCTGGACGCCGCTCCCGATCCGCAGGCCGAGCGCGCGGCGTTGTCCGCCCGGCAGCCGCACGGCCGCCTGGTCACGGCGCAGGAGGTCGCCCACGCCGTCGCGTACCTGGCCAGCCCGCGCGCGGCCTCGACGGCCGGGGTCGAGCTGGCCGTGGACGGCGGGATGTCCGGCCTGCGGCTGAGGCCGGTGACCTCGTGAAGCTCTCCCTCGGGCCGTACGGGCTGGGCACCGCGCCGTTGGGCGGGCTGTTCGCGCCGGTGAGCGAAAAGCAGGCCGAGCAGGCGCTGGCCGCCGCGTGGGAGGCGGGGATCCGCTACTTCGACACCGCGCCGCACTACGGGACCGGCCTGGCGGAGGAGCGTCTCGGACGCTTCCTGCGCGGCCTGCCCGGTCAGGCCGCGGGGGAGGCGGTCGTCTCCACGAAGATCGGCCGCGTCCTGGTGCCCGGGCAGGGCGAGGAGGACGGGTTTCCCGGCCGCACGCAGTACGTGCGGGTGCGGGACTACAGCCGCGACGGGGTGCTGCGCTCGCTGGACGACAGCCTGAAGCGCACCGGGCTTGACCGGTTCGACCTGGTGTTCATCCACGACCCGGACGACCACTGGGAGCAGGCCGCGGGCGAGGCGTACCCCGCGCTGGCCGAGCTGCGCGACCAGGGAGTGATCGGCGCGATCGGCGCCGGGATGAACCAGGCCGAGATGCTGACCAGGTTCGTCCGCGAGACCGACCTGGACGCCGTGCTGGTCGCGGGACGCTACACGCTGCTCGACCGCTCCGCCGCCGGGGAACTGCTGCCCGAATGCGAACGGCGCGGCGTCGCCGTCGTCGCCGGCGGGGTGTTCAACAGCGGCGTCCTCGCCGGGGGCGCCACCTACGACTACGACGCCGCCCCGCCGGCCGTGCTGCAGCGGGCGCGCGAGCTGGAGCGGATCTGCGCGTCGTACGGCGTGCCGCTGCCGGCGGCGGCCCTGCTGTTCCCGCACCGGCATCCGGCCGTCACCACGGTCCTGTTCGGCGCGCGCAGCGCGGAGGAGGTGCGGGAGGACCTCGACCTGGCCGCCACCCCCGTGCCCGGGGAACTGTGGGAGGAGCTGGACCATGCGCGTTGAGCTCGCCTACGGCACGGACGGTCTCGTGGTGGACCTGCCGGACGACAGGACCACGGTGATCGCGCCGGTCGCCCGGCCCGCCGTGGCGGACGAGGCCGCCGAGGTGCTGCGGGCCCTGCGTGAACCGGTCGCGGGCCCGCCGCTGCGCGAGCGGGTGCGCCCCGGCCAGACGGTGGCGATCTCCGCCTGCGACGGCACGAGACCCCAGCCGCGCCACCTGATGATCCCGGCGATCCTGGCGGAGCTGGACGGGATCGTCGACACCGGCGACGTGGTGATCCTGGTGGCCACCGGAACCCACCGCGGCAACACCGACGCGGAACTGCGCGCGATGTTCGGTGACCAGGTCGTCGACGCCGTGCGGATCGTCAACCACGACGCGCGCGACGCGTCGTCCCTGAGGTGGATGGGCCGTCACGGCAAGGACGTCCCGGTTTGGCTGAACCGGGAGTGGACGGACGCCGACGTGCGGATCACGACGGGCTTCGTCGAGCCGCACTTCTTCGCCGGGTTCTCCGGCGGCCCCAAACTGGTCGCACCCGGCCTCGCCGCCCTGGAGACCGTGCTCACTCTGCACGACGCGGCCCGCATCGGCGATCCCCGTGCCACCTGGGGCGTCATCGAGGGCAACCCGGTGCACGACGACGTCCGCGCCATCGCGGAGGCGACCGGGGTCACCTTCGCCCTCGACGTCGTGCTCAACCGGGAGCAGAAGATCGTCCGGGCGTTCGGCGGCGACCTGCCGCCGATGCACGCCGCCGCCACGGCCGCCGCCCGCGCCGCCGCGATGCGGCCGGTCGCCGAGCCCTTCGACGTGGTGGTGACCACCAACGCCGGATTCCCGCTGGACCAGAACCTCTACCAGTCGGTGAAGGGCATGAGCGCCGCCGCCCAGGTCGTGCGGCCCGGCGGCACGATCGTCTGCGCCGCCGAGTGCCGGGACGGGTTCCCCGACCACGGCTCCTACCGGGACGTGCTCACCTCCGCGGCCTCCCCGGACGCGCTGTTCGAGGAGATCTCCCGCCGCACCGAGACGGTGCCCGACCAGTGGCAGGTCCAGATCCAGGCCCGCATCCAGCGGCACGCCCGCGTGGTCATGCACACCTCGCACCTGAGCGACGCCGACCTCGCTGCCGCCCACCTGGAACAGACCGGCGACATCGCCGCCACCGTGCGCGCACTGCCCGGCCGGGTCTGCGTCCTGCCCGAGGGGCCCATGACCATTCCGTACCTCGGGGGAGAATGACGTGCTCCGCTACCCCCTGATCCACCCGCCGCTGCTGGCCGCGCTCGCGGCCACCGGCCACGGATCGCGCGTTCTGCTCGCCGACGCCAACTACGCCCACGCCACCAATGTGCGGGCCGGCGCCCCGGTGATCCACCTCAACCTGCGTCCCGGGCTGGTCCGCGTGGACGACGTCCTGGAGGTGCTCGTGGACGCCGTGCCGCTGGAGTCGGTCCACTCGATGCGTCCCGACGAAGGCGGCGAGCCCGAGGTGCTCACCCGCTACCGGGAGCTGCTCGGCCCGCAGCGGCCCATCGAACCCATGGGACGCCTCGAGTTCTACGAGGCCGCGAAGGGCCCCGACGTCGCCTTCGCGGTGGCGACCGGCGACGACCGGCTCTACGCGAACCTCCTGCTGACCGTCGGATACATCGTCCCGTCATGAACAGGCGGAGCGAACGCGACCGCGCGCCGTCGAGCGGGAGGAGGCCGTGAGCGACGCCCTCGACCTCGGTTACGCGCGCGTCGACCTCGACCGCGAGGCGCGCCAGGGACTGCCCGAGATCGTCTATGGTCCGGGCAAACAGGTGACCGAGATCACCGGAATCGTCACCACGCTGCTCGGCCGCAACACCGGGCCCGTCCTGGTGACCCGGGTCGACCCCGACGCCGCTGAGGCCGTGCTCGGGCGTGTCCCCGGCGGCCGGTACGACCGGGACGCCCGGCTGCTGGTCTGGCGCGAGCCCCGGGCGATCGAGCACACGGTCGCCGTGGTCACGGCCGGGACCGCGGACGGCCCGGTGGCCGCCGAGGCCGCGGCAGTCGCATCCGCCCTCGGCCTGCGCACCACCCTGATCAGGGATGTGGGAGTGGCCGGGCTGCATCGCGTGCTCGCCGCCGTCGAGGACCTGCGCGCGGCCGACAGCGTCATCGTCATCGCCGGTATGGAAGGGGCGCTGGCGAGCGTGATCGGCGGCCTGGTCGAGACGCCGGTGATCGCCGTGCCCACCAGCACCGGTTACGGCGCCGCGCTGGAGGGCGTGACGGCCCTGCTCGCCATGCTCACCTCGTGCGCGGCGGGGATCACCGTGGTCAACATCGACTCCGGATTCGGCGCCGCGCTCGCGGCCTTCCGCCTCACGAGGGGGCCGAGGTGATCCTCTTCCTGAATCCGTTCACCGGCCTGGCCGGCGACATGCTGCTCGGGGCACTCCTGGACGCGGGCGCCTCCCTCGACGCCGTACGCCGGGCCGTCGCCCTGACCGGCCTGACCGGGTGGCGGCTGGACGCCGAGCGCGTGCGGACCGGAGCGCTGACCGCCACCCGCGTCCTGATCGACGTCGAGGACGACGCAAGTGAGCGCCCCGCCGCGGAGCTGATCGCGATGGCGGCCCGGGCCGGCCTGCCCGTCGCCGACGCGGCGCTGACCGCGATCGCCGAGGCCGAGGGCGCGCTGCACGGCGTTCCGCCCGCCGACGTCCACCTGCACGAGCTCGGCGGGCACGACACATTGATCGACATCGTCGGCTGCGCGGCGGCCCTGCGCGACCTCGGCGTGACGCGCGTCCACTGCGCACCGCTGCCGCTGGGCAGCGGCACCGTGCGGACCCGTCACGGCGTGCTGCCCGTGCCCGCTCCCGCCACGCTCGCCCTGCTGAAGGGAGCGCGGGTGCGAGCCGGAGCGGCGGGGGAGGCGGTCACGCCGACCGGGGCGGCCCTGCTCCACGCCGCGGGCACGGTGCACGGCGCGGTGTACGGCACGGTCCCAGAGATGGAACTGCACGCCACGGGCTACGGCGCGGGCACCCGCGAGCTGCCCGACCGGCCGAACGTGACGGTGGCGATGCTCGGGCGGCCCACCGCCGGCCCGGACCACCAGGTCGTCCTGTCGACGAACCTCGACGACGTGACCGGTGAGATTCTCGGGCACGTCATCGAGCGCGCCCTGGCCGCGGGCGCGGCGGACGCGTGGATCACTCCGGCGGTCATGAAGAAAGGCCGGCCCGCGCACGTCCTGCACGTGCTCGCGCCCGTCGAACTGGCCGGCCGTCTGCAGGAACTCGTCCTGGCCGAGACGGGCAGCCTGGGGTTGCGGCGCAGCGTGGTCGAGAAGGTGGCGCTGCCCCGGCACTTCGAGACCGTGCGGCTGTACGGCCAGGACGTGCGGATGAAGCACGGGCCGTGGGGGGTCAAACCCGAGCACGACGACCTGGCCAGGCTGGCCCAGGTCACCGGAAAACCATTACGGGAACTGGCACGAGAGGCTTTTGACGCGCTGTGACATCCACCGCGACATCCACTGGGACATCCACTGGGACGATCGTCGACGCTCATCACCATCTCTGGGAGCTGTCCCGGCGGCCGCAGACCTGGCTCGATCCTCCGAAGATGGCGCGGATCCGCCGCGACTTCACCGCCTCCGACTACGCCGCCGTCGCGGCGGAAGCGCGAATCGGGAGCTCGGTGCTCGTACAGGTCCTGCCCGACGCAGAGGAGACCCGGGAGTTCCTCGCGCTGGCGGCGCGGTCGGACACCGTCGCCGCCGTGGTGGGGTGGGCCGATCTCACCCGGCCCGATCTCGCCGCCGAACTCGCCGCGCTCGCCGCCTCACCGGGCGGCGAACTGCTGCGCGGCATCCGCCACCTCGTGCAGGGCGAAAGCGACCCCCGTTGGCTCGCCCGCGACGACGTCCGCGAAGGACTGCGTCAGGTGGCGGCGGCCGGGCTCGTCTACGACCTGCTCGTCCTGCCCCACCAGTTGCCCGCCGCGATCGAGACCGTACGGGCCCTTCCCGAGTTGGCCTTCGTCCTCGACCACCTGGCCAAACCTCCGGTCGCGTCCGGCGAGCTCGAACCGTGGGCCGGTCTCGTCCGTGAGCTGGCCGCCGAGCCGAACGTGACGGCCAAGCTCTCCGGCCTGATCACCGAGGCGGCCTGGGACGACTGGGACGCGGCGCGGCTGCGGCCGTACGCCGACGTCGCGCTCGACGCGTTCGGGCCCGGGCGTCTGATGTTCGGCTCCGACTGGCCCGTCTGCCTCCTCGCGGGCGCCCTGCCCCTGTGGGCGGAGACCGTGCGCGCGCTGCTCACGGACGCGGGGCTGTCGGCCGCCGAGCGTGACGCGGTATTCCGGGGAACGGCGGAACGCGTCTACCGCCTCGGCACCTGAGCGAGCGCGAGCGGCGGGCCGCCTCTCATCACGAACACGACATCATCGCAGCGTACGGACTGGCACGTCGCCCTTCTCGGCGGCCTGAAGCGCCGGGGGGCGGGGCGGGTGCCCGCGGACACCGTGGTCCTCACCCCCCTCGGTGGCGCCGACCTCGATTTCAGCGACGCCGAGATCGCGCCGGTCACTTCGGTCACGAAGATCTCGATCGCGGGCGGCGTGCGGCTGCGGGTGCCCGCCGACAGCACGGTGGAGGTCGAGGGCTTCAGCCTGTTCGGCGGCCGCCGGGTGGACCCGGGAACGCCGGACTCCTCCGGACCGGTCATCCGCGTGCGCAACTACGGCGTCTTCGGCGGCGTGCGGGTCACCCGCGGCTGACGACGCCGTGATCGCGGCCGCACCGGCTCAGGCGGGCCCGCTGTCCGCCAGGATGCGTGCCAGCGTGCGCCGGCCCATCCGGGCCATGGCGGGGTTGGTGTCGAGGTAGTACCAGACGAGTCCCATCGCCTGTTCGAGGGCCCACGCCTTGCCTCGCTCCCACTCCAGGTCGTCGCACTCCAGGTCGAGGCGGAGCACCCGGCGCGGCCCCGCCTCCAGCAGGTGCCAGGCGCTCACGAGGTCGAGAGCGGGATCGGCCGGCCCGAAGCCGCCGGCGTCGAGGATCCCCGCCAGCCGGCCGGCGGACACGAGCACGTTGCCGGGAATGAGATCGCCGTGGCACATCACGTCGGCCGCCTCGCGGGGCAGGACGCGGAGCCTGTCCCACATCCGGCGCAGCCGGGGAACGTCCAGGAGCCGTTCGCTGCGCGCGAAGCAGGTCTCCATCCAGGCGTCGTGGGAGCGCAGGTCGCCTCCCCGGCCCGTGCCGGCGAACGTACGGCCGCGCGTGCCGGCCGCACGCAGATCGGTGATGAGATCGGCGAGGTCGTGGGCGAACGCGACCGATTCGCCCGGGTCCTCGTCGTCCGCCACGGCACCGGGCAGCCACGTCTGCACCGCCCACGGAAGCGGGTATCCCGCGCCGGGCTCACCGAGCGCGACCGGCTCGGGCGTGGGAAAGCGGGTGCTGCCCGCCAGTTCGCGGGCCGCCTCCGCCTCCGACTCCAGCCGGCGCCGCAGCTCGTCGGCCGGGCCGGGTAGCAGCGGGAACCGGGCCGTGAAGCGGTCGCCGACGCGGAAGACGGCGTTGACCGTCCCGTGGGCGCCGATGCGTGTCACGGGCAGGCTCCGCCACTCGGGGAACTGCTCGTCCACCAACGCGCGCACCGTCTCCTGTGTCACCGTCAGCTGGCCGGCGTGCATCCTCACGCCGGGAGCGTTCCGCGTCGCGGTCGTCCGCCGCAACGTGTTTTCGGCTCCGCACCGGCCGGCTCTGCGACGGTGGGAGCGGAACTCGGACCGCTGTCGCCGCCTGCGACCGCACCGCGAAGAGTTCGCCGAGCGAATCGGCCGTGGCTCTTATTTTTTTGGCGCCGCGGAATGGAGGAATTCACGGCCGGTAGGAAATAGGGAAATCCCCGGCGACATCCGCGGCCGAAGCCGGCGAAGGCGAGCCGAAACCTTTCTGTCGTCTGTTCACTGTCGAAATACGTCCCACTACCGTCTCCTCCCGGCAGGGCGACCTGGTCCTGGACAAGTGGGAGGACGTGACTCATGACTGATTCCGATAACGGGTTGTACGTCGGCCGGCGGTCCGTACTGGCCGGCGTCGCGGGCCTGCTGGGAGCGGCGGCGCTGCCCGCGGCCGCCGCGCACGCGGACCCGAAGGAGTTGCCGAACGGAGGCGCGCCGAAGGGGCGGTATCCGTCGAACTGGCCCGAGCTCGAGCCCTACGGCCTCGCGGACACGCGGCCGGACCTGTGGCCGCGCGACGACAACTCCTTCATCCTGCCGCTCGAGCCGCGTCCCCGTGATGAGGAGCTCGGCCGGGTCTGGATGCGGGACACCTACGTCAACTGCTTCGTCGTCGGCGGTCGTCCGGTCTACGTCGCCACGGGCACCACCCGGGTGCCCGGGCTCCAGGCGGCGGGCCCGTGGAACGACGGCATCTTCGTGTGGACGGCCCCGTCCCTGCACGGGCCGTGGCGGCTGGCCGACACCACCGGCATCCGGCCGGACGCCGAGAAGGGCAAGGTGTGGTCGCCCGAGTTCGCCGGCGAGAACCGGCCCGGGCGCACGGTCGTCGCTCCGTGGCAGGAGTACTGGTACGACGACCAGTTCGGCAAGCGCGGCAACGCCTGGGCGCCGGAGGTGCACTACTTCCGCGGCAAGTGGTACATCGTCGCGTGCATGGGCGACCACTCGCAGAAGGTCGGTTCGTTCATGCTCGTGAGCGAGGGCGGGGTCGAGGGTCCGTACCGGCTCGTCCAGGGCAACCACGACAAGCCCTTCGGTGACTCCTTCATCGGGGGACCGGCCTTCATCAAGCCCGGCGCCTACCACCACATCGACGGCGGCCTCTACACCGAGGGCGACGACGCGTGGCTCGTGCTGCACAACAACCTGTACGCGAAGTTCCGGGATGACATGGAGGACATCGTCCCGGCGACGAACCTGCCGAAGTTCCAGCAGACGCCCTACGCGCCCGAGCCGTACCTGGAAGGCGCGTACGTCTTCAAGTACGGAGGCAAGTACTACCTCGTCCACGCCGCATGGGATCGGTCGTCGGTCAACACGGACGGCAGCACGCGGTACGCCTACGACACGGCCGCCCCGGGCCGTGTGCAGTACCAGTACGACGCGATCGTCGCCGTCGCGGACACGTTCGAGGGGCCATACTCCAAGCGGTGGACCCTGGGCGTCGGCGCCGGCCACAACAACATCTTCGCGGACCGCAGCGGCCGGCTGTGGGCGACGTTCTTCCGCAACCCCAACTTCGGCTACTGGGCCGACCCGTCGCGCGTCGCCGACGCCGCCGTGCCCGGTGTCGTACGGCTGGAGTGGACCGGCCCCGAGGGCAACCGCCTGTACGTCGCACGCCGGAACCCGGGGCACGGCAAGGACTGATCATCGAGTGTGGCGCCTCCGGCGGGCCGTCGTCGTCCGCGGCCCGTCGCGAGGCGGTCATGCCACGAGGCGCAGCGCCTCGGGCGTGAGGTCCTTGAGGGTGGGATACCCGTCGACCGCCATGATGAGGTCCGCTTCGGCCAGGATGGAACGCAGCACGTGCACGACGCCGTCGACGCCGCCGACCGCCAGGCCGTACGCGTAGGGCCGGCCGATCCCCACCGCGGTGGCGCCCAGCGCCAGCGCCTTGACGACGTCGGCGCCGCTGCGCACCCCCGAGTCGAACAGGACCGGCAGCCCGTCGGCGGCTTCGAGCACGCCGGGCAGGCACTCCAGGGCGGGCAGCCCTCCGTTGGCCTGCCGTCCGCCGTGGTTGGAACAGTAGACGGCGTCCGCACCGTGGTCCTTGGCCCGGCGGACGTCGTCGGGGTGGCAGATGCCTTTGAGCATCAGCGGCAGCCGGGTCTGCGACCGCAGCCAGTCCAGGTCGTCCCACCGGAACGGCCCGCCGAAGATCGGCAACGTGCGCACCACCTCCTCGACGGCGTCCTCGCCGGGTCGCAGTCTCTGCTGGAACACCGGGTCGCTTGTGTAGTTGCGCAGGCATCCGCTGGGCACCTGGGGGTAGTTCGAGCCGCGCAGGTCCCGGGGACGCCAGCCGGTCACCCAGGTGTCGAGGGTGACGGCGATGCCCCTGAACCCCGCCGCCTCGGCGCGGTGCACCAGGCTCGCCGCCAGGTCCCGGTCCGGCGGCGTGTAGAGCTGGAAGAAGCCGGGCGTGCCGTCCAGCGCCGCCGCCACGTCCTCCATGGGATCGGCGGAAAGGGTCGCCGCGAAGAACGGGACGCCGGTCCGGACGGAGGCTCGCGCGCATGCGAGGTCGCCGTGGTCGTCCTGGGCGCACACCCCGATCACCCCGATGGGCGCCATGAACACCGGCGAGGGCAGCTTCGTCCCGAACAACTCGATCGACATGTCCCGCTCGGCGGGAGCGACCAACATCCGCGGATACAGGCCCCAGCGCTTGAACGCCTCGCAGTTGGCCCGCTGGGTGTGCTCGTCACCGGCGCCCCCGGCCACATACCCCCAGACCTTCGGCCGCATCGCGGCCGAAGCCTTCTCTTCCAGCTCCGCGAATGTCATGGGATACGGCGGCTGCCGGCCGGTCCGCCCCTGGGCGTACAGCTCGTTTTGGTACTCCGCGTAATTCATACGTGCGCGTTACCCCTGGCACGTTGCATTACCCGAGGCGAGTGGCCAAGTATTCGGAATCTCCCGGTGACCGTGCCAAAGGAATAACGGCCGTGCGCCCCGCCCGCGCTCACGGCTTCAGCGTGAGCCTCTTCCTCGACGCGCCCGGGAACACGACGACCAGGTGCTCCTCTCCCGCATCGCCGATCCGCACGTAGACACGGAGCCGGTAGCGGCCCTTCCCCACGATCGCCAGGTTCGGCATCGGGGCACCCGCGCCCACGTCTCCGCCGTCGCCCATCTCCGGCACGGTGAGCGTGCCGCTGCGGCTGACGATCGGCACCTCGTCGACCTGATCCCACCCGGCCGTCCGCGGTGGCGGCGGGGTGCGGAGGGCCTTCACCGTGAGGCACAGATCGATGACGTCTTCGACATGCCCGATGAGCGCCGTGCTGCCGGCCACCCCGACGAGGGCGCTGTCGTCGTAGAGGTCGTCGATGGCCTGCTCCGCCGCCTCGTCGGCCGCCTCGTCGTCGGGGTCGTGGACCAGATAGCCGTGATCGCCGTCGGCGAACAGGAAGTATTTGGCCGTGGCCTGGACGACACCCTTCGTCCGGGGCCACGGGTCGCGGCACTTCGCGTTCTCCTCGGCGATGTAGGCGGCGTTCGCCGCCTCCGTCTCCGCGGTCGACCGCAGCAACTCGGGGTGGGTCGCGCCCACGATCTCCGGGCAGACGTAGACGAGGTCCCACGGGTCCGCGCCCCAGGCGGGCCGCGCGCTCCCGGCCCGCGTCAGGATCGCCTCCTGTTCCTCGCGGTCCTTCGTACGGCACAGCGCCCGCCCGTACGCGAGGACCTGCTGGTCGGACAGGCTGTCCGGGAAGATCGGCGAGACTCCGCCGTCCGTGCTCCGCGCCCGGCACAGGAACACGGCCTCGCGTTCCGCGGGTTTCAGGTCGCCGAAGCTGGGCCGGTCGTAGCAGTCCGTCGACCAGCCGGTGTAGGTGAGGTGCGGGGTCTGCTCCGGGTGGATCATCGCGATGACCGGCAGCAGGGCCACGGCCGCCACCGCGACGCGGATCACGCGCCGCCGCGCGGGCGGAAGGTCCGCCGGGCGGCCCTCGGCGGGCAGCTCGCGGGCGGTCGCCGCGATCCACACGGTGCCGACGAGTGCCAGCGCGTCCATCACTACCGGAATCACCAGATCGGCGCCGCTGGGAATCATCGCGAAGCGGACGTTGAGCGGGATCACCAGCGCGTAGACGCCCATCGACACCCACCCGGCGGCCTGCGTGCCGCGGCTCCACCGGCCGTCGCGCCGCTGCCCGACGAGCGTGACGAGGGTCGCCGCCACTCCGCTCAGCATCAAGCCCAGTTCGACGATTCCGCCCGATCCGATCTCCGGCAGGTCGAGTTCGTCGAGCAGGTCGTCGGCCATCCCGGCCAGCTCGACCGCGAAGATCGCTCCGGCCGCCGCGCGCAGCACGCGGGACCGCCAGCGGATGACGAGCAGGTAGAGGACGTCGATCGCGGTCCACAGCGCGAGCTGGAACGCCGCGTCGACCGCGTCGGGGAGCAGCGCGATCGGGTACCACAGCACGAGGGCGTACGCCACCGCCAGATACAGCAGGCGGCGCAGCGCCCTCGCCCGGCGGTCCAGCGGTCCCTGCGCGGGGGCACGCAGGATCAGCCACAGGAGCGCGGCCTTCACCAGGGCGGCCACGAGCAGCGCCACCGTCGTCGAGGTGTCGAACCCGGCGCGCCCGTAGAACCCCGCGTAGGCCGGCGGCGACCATTCGACGGCCACCCAGAGCCAGGCGTCGCCGAGCACCAGGCCCGCGACCGCCGCCGCGAGAACCAGACCTACTGATCCGATCCTGATATTCCGCCAGAACCTGTCCGGAAGCACGGAACGCGATCTTAGTGTGGCACCGCCGTACAGGCGGGCAGCGTGGAACGAGCGGTCCCGCCCCCCGATCACAACCGGTCGCGGGCGGGTGCCGGTAGCCGCCGGCCCGGCACCCGGCTCAGGGCATCGTCGCGAGGTTGCCGGTGATCGCGGCGAGCAGGGCGTCGCCGGAGGCGGCGGGGCCGTCCGCGGCCCAGCAGACGTAGCCGTCGGGACGGATGAGCACGGTGGCGGCGCCCAGATCGTCGGTGCGGGTGGCGCGGACGAGGTCGACTCGTGGTGGAAGCCGGAAACCGGCGGGAACGGTTCCGGCCAGATCGAGCAGGACGGCGTGCCCCGCGCCGAACAGCGCCGACACCCGGGTGGGGCCGGCGTCGGTGACCAGATCGGCGTCCGGGATGCGCTGTCCGGTGAGCGGATGATCGCCGGGCAGTGTGTAACGCAGCGAGAGGCCGGACATCAGTCCTGCGAGGTGGCGGTTGGTGTCGGGCAGGCGCAGCAGGTCGATGAAGATGTCGCGCAGGGCGGCCACGTCCTCGCTCGGGGCGGGATCGGCCAGGACGCGCTGCGCCGACGTGTGGTGCAGGACCTGGGCTCCGACCGGATGCCGTTCGGCGTGGTAGCTGTCCAGCAGGCCGCTCGGCGCCCGGTCCCGCACGGTCGCGGCCAGTTTCCACCCGAGGTTGAACGCGTCCTGTATGCCGAGGTTGAGACCTTGGCCGCCCAGCGGCGGGTGAATGTGCGCCGCGTCGCCCGCGAACAGGACGCGGCCCACGCGGTAGTGCTCCAGCTGCCGTGTGGCGTCGGTGAACCGGGACGCGTTGTCCACGGCACCGAGCGTGGTCTCGTGGCCGTACACGGCCCGTAGCCCGGCGGTGATCTCCTCGTCGGTCACCGGGGTGTCGCGGTCGGTGTCGGCCTGGTCCGTCCGGCCGTAGGTGATTCGGTACCGGTCGCCGCCCAGAGGGACCAGCATGGCCCAGTAGCCGTCCGCTTGACGGGTCAGGCTGCTCATGTGCCCGATCCGTTGCGGCACCAGCGGCGAAACGGCGGACAGGCGGATGTCGGCCAGCACCGCCTGACGGGTTCCGGGCCTGCCGGGAAACGGCAGCCCGAGCAGTTTGCGCACCGTGCTGTGGCCGCCGTCGCAGGCCGCCAGGTAGCGCGCCCGCGCCCGCGAATCTCCGGCTGTCACGACCACACCGTCGTCGCCGGGCTCGACCACTGAGACGGCGGTGCCGCGCAGAACCCGCGCGCCGGCGGCGACCGCCCGCTCTTCGAGCACCTCCTCGATCCCCCACTGGGGGATCGGGATGGGGAAAGGGTGCCTGGTCCGCCAGGGGGCGCAGTCCAGGGGGACGGGCAGCGCCGCGAAGTGCCCGCCGACCGGCTCATGCGGCGTGGCGCGCCGCAGCAACGGTTCGAGCAGCCCGCGCGACTCCAGCAGCTCGGCGGTACGGGGCTGGATGCCGGCGCCTTTCACCTGTTCGGTCCGCTGGGCCAGCTTCTCCAGCACCAGGGTCTCGACCCCTGCCAGAGCGAGTTCGTACGCCAGCATCAGCCCGGTCGGGCCGGCGCCCGCGATGACGACCTCGGTCTCGATCTCGTCCACCGTCATCACTCCATTTCGCCTCGGGGTAAATGTATACCGGGTGCAGGAATATCCCTGGGGCAACACCCTGCTACGGTGACGTCGTGGACGGCAAGCCGGGGCTGCGGGAACGGAAGAAGCGGCGTACCCACGCGGCGATCTCCGAGGCCGCGATCGCGCTGTTCCTCGAACACGGCTTCAACCAGGTCTCGGTGGCGCAGGTGGCCGAGGCGGCCGAGGTGTCCAAACGCACGCTGTTCGCCTACTTCCCGGCGAAGGAAGACCTCGTGGTGCATCGCCTCGCCGACCACGAGACCGAGATGGCACGCGTCGTGCGGGCCCGCCCGCCGCGCACCGCCCCGCTGACCGCGCTGCGTGAGCACTTCCTCGACGGACTGCGCGAGCGGGACCCGATCACCGGGCTCAACGACGCGCCCCAGGTGCGGAAGCTCCACCGGATGATCCTCGACACCTCCTCGCTGGTGGCCCGGATGGAGCGGTTCAAGAGCGGCGCCGAACGCGCACTCGCCCAGGCGTTGCAGGAGACGGCGGACGTCCCGGAGCTCACGGCGCGGCTGGCCGCCGCCCAGATCGTCGCGGTCCACTGGGCGCTGGCGCAGGACAACGCCGAACGCCTGGCGTACGGGGAGCCCGCCGACGAGCGCTACGCGGGTGCGGTGGCCGACGCGGAACACGCGTTCGCGCTGCTGCGGAACGGACTGCGGCAGCTGACCCGGCAGCGGTGACTTCTGGCAGGCTCGACGAGCCTGCCCGGGGGCACACGCGTGCCGCCGAGCCTGAGCCGGCGCGGGTGGTCCAGCCCGCCCACCTCCGTCACCGCTTCCCGGGGTGGCGGTTGTCGGCGGTCTCCCGGTGGAACCGCAGCTCACGACGGTGACGCGATCCGCCGGGGTGGCGTAATCGCGTCGTTATCCGCATATTCCTACCTGAACAGTAGGCTTACGCCTCATGGAGTTGGCGGACGCGAGACGGCGCCGGGCGGACAGGGCCCGCCAGGTCGCCGACCTGCTGCGGCGGGAGGTCGTGCACGGCGGCTTCGGCGGTGGTCACCTACCGCTGGAGTCCGCCCTCGCGCGGGAGTTCGGGACCTCGCGCAACACGATCAGGGACGCCCTGGACCTGCTGCGTGACGAGGGCCTCATCGAGCGGTGCCCGGGCGTCGGCACCACCGTCGCCGCGGAGAAGTACCCGCACGGCCTGCACCGGCTGCTCGGCCTCGCCGAGACCCTCCGGGAGCACGGCGAGGTGACCAACGAGGTCCGCGCGATGGGGCTGATCCCGCCTCCGGCCGCCGTGCGGGGGCGGCTCGGCCTGCCGCCGGGGGAGGACGTCGTCTACGTGGAGCGGCTGCGCCGGCTCAACGGCCTGCCGCTCTCGCTCGACCTGACCTACCTCGTCCGCGAGGTGGGGGAGCCGCTCTTCGACGCCGACCTCGTGCACAACGACGTGTTCGTGCTGCTGGAACGGATCGCCGGCCAGCCGCTCGGCGTGGCCGAGCTGACGATCGAGGCCGTGAACGCCGACCCCCACACCGCGGCCGTCCTCGACGCGCCGCGCGGCGCGGCGCTGCTGATGGTCGAGCGCCTCACCCATCTGTCCGACGGCCGCCCGGTCGACCTGGAGTTCGTCAGGTTCCGCGGCGACCGCCTCACCATGCGTGGCCATCTCTGGAGGAACACCGATGACCCTGGTCAATAGCCGCGTCGACGTGCCCGTGACGATCGACGAGTCGCTGTGCATCGAGGGCTGCACGCTGTGCGTGGACGTGTGCCCGCTCGACTCGCTGGCCATCCACGAGGTCAGCGGCAAGGCGTACATGCACGTGGACGAGTGCTGGTACTGCGGCCCCTGCGCCGACCGGTGCCCCGCCGACGCCGTCACGGTGAACATCCCCTACCTGCTCCGATAGAAGGACACTCCCCATGCGTAAGCTCATCGCCGCCGTGGCGCTGCTGGCCGCGGCGGGGTGCTCCGTCTCCGCCGGCGCCGACGACGGCAGGCAGACGGTCGTCGTCGGATACCAGTCGAAGACCATCAACACCGTGACGGCGGGGACGCTGCTGCGCGGTCTCGGCTACCTCGAAAAGCGGCTCGGCGACGGGTACCGGGTCGAGTGGCAGGACTACGACACCGGCGCCCCCATCACCGCCAAGATGGTGGCCGGGAAGATCGACATCGGGTCGATGGGCGACTACCCGCTCCTCATCAACGCATCCCGCACCCAGGGCGTGGCCGCCGCGCGGACCGAGCTCGTCTCGGTGACCGGCTACAACCTGCGCGGCGGGCTGAACTCGGTGGTCGTCGCCCCGTCGTCGGACGTGCGGACGCTGGCCGGCCTGAAGGGAAAGAAGGTCTCCGCCAGCTCCGGGTCGGCCGGTCACGGCACGCTCGTCCAGGCTCTGGAACGGGCCGGGCTCGACCCCGCGACCGACGTGGAGGTCGTCAACCAGCAGCCGCCGGTCGGCGCGTCTGCGCTGCAGTCGGGCAACGTGCAGGGATACGCCCAGTTCGTGGCCTGGCCGGGGCTGCTCGTCTTCCGGAACCAGGCCCGCCTCGTCTACGACGGCTCGGCGCTCGACGTGCCGACGTTCCACGGCGTCGTCGTACGGCAGGCGTACGCGAAGGAGCACCCGGACGTCGTCCAGGCGTTCCTGCAGGCGCAGATCGACGCGACGAGGTACCTGCACGAGCATCCCGTCGAGGCCGCCGAGGCGGTCGCCGAAGCCACCGGCCTGCCGGCCGAGGTCGTCTACCTCTACAACGGCCGCGACGGCATCGCGTCGTTCGACGTCACGATGAAGCCGCGGCTGCTGGCCGCCCTCGACCACGACCAGAAGTACCTCAAGTCGATCGGCACCGATTTCGCCGGCGTCGACGTGGCGAGGTTCGCCAACGACTCCTACCTCAGGAAGGCGTACGGCGCCTCCTACGACGCCGACACCGCGAGCACCGCCAACGCCGCGAAGATCGGCGGGACCGACGAGGCCTGCGGGACCGCCGTGGGCGACCCGGCGAAGGCGGGCGAGGTCTGGCTGGCCGGGGAGGACCGGCTGCGCCCCGCGGCCACCCCCGCCTGCCTGCTGCGCCAGGTCGCCGCCGCCGTCTCCGGCGGCAAGGCCGTACGGGCCGCCTACGTGCCCGACGCGGCCACGGGGACGCACTGGTTCGCGGACAGGTCCGTCTGGGTGCGCGACCCGTCGGCGGGCGAGGACGACCGGTTCAAGCCCTTCACCACCGGGGACGGCGCGCAGGCGTACGTGAAGGAGCATCCCAAGGCCGAGATCGTCGGCTACGACGAGGCGCTGAAGGCCGCAGCGGGGGCGCTGAAGGCGGCGGCGGGAGGTACGTCGCGATGAGCACTCCGGCCTTGGACGCGACGCTCGCCCCCGCCGCCGCCGGAACCCCGGACGCCCCGGCGGTGCGGACGGCCCGGACGAGAACGGCGGCCGGCCTGCGCGCGTGGGCGGTCAGGCTCGGCTCCCTGGCGATCGTCGTCGCGCTGTGGCAGTGGCTGACGACCGTGGACGCCCGCGTCGGACTGCGGTTCGACCGGCTGCCCTCGCCCGCCGAGGTCGCGGCGGAGTTCGGCCGGCAGCTGGGCACCCGGATCTACTACCTCGACCTGGCCCAGAGCATGATCCGCATCCTCACCGGGTTCGCGCTGGCGGCCGTCGCCGGCATCGCCCTGGGCGTCCTGGTCGCGCGGTCCCGGTGGATCGGCGACGTGCTGCTGCCGTCCGTCGAGGTCGTCCGGCCGATCCCGGCGATCGCCCTCGTCCCGATCGCGATCCTGGTGTTCCCCACCGACGAGCAGGGCATCGTGTTCATCACGTTCGCCGCGGCGTTCTTCCCGATCATGGTGAGCACGCGGCACGCCGTACGCGCGCTGCCGACGCTGTGGGAGGACGCGGTCCGCACCATGGGCGGCGGGCGCGCGCACGTGCTGTGGAACGTCGTCCTCCCGGGCACGCTGCCGGGCGTCTTCGGCGGCCTGTCGGTCGGCATGGGCGTCGCCTGGATATGCGTGATCTCCGCCGAGATGATCTCCGGGGAGTTCGGCGTGGGCTACCGGACCTGGCACGCCTACACCGTGGTCGACTACCCGGCGGTGCTCGTCGGCATGGCGTCGATCGGCGTGCTCGGCTGGGTCACCTCGGCCTCCGTCGAACTGCTCGGCCGGCGCCTCACCCGGTGGCTGCCGCGCGGGGAAGGGACCGCCCGATGAGCGCTCCCGCCATGGAGACCGCACGCGCGGACGCCGGGCTCGCCATCCGGCTGGAGGGCGTGTCGCTCGGCTACGGGCGGCACGCCGTGCTGGACGGCCTGCACCTCGACATCGCCCCCGGCGAGGTCCTGGTGATCGTCGGTCCGTCCGGATCGGGCAAGTCCACCGTCCTGCGGGCGATCGCGGGGCTGCTGGCGCCGCGGGCCGGCCGGGTCCTGGCCCAGGGCGTGCCGGTCACCGGGCCGTCGCCCGGCCGGGCGATGGTCTTCCAGGACGACGCGTTGCTGCCCTGGCGCACGGTCCGGCGCAACGTCGAGCTGCCGCTTCGCATCCGCGGCGTGCCGAGGAGGGAGCGCAGGGCGGCCGCCGAGAGCTGGATCGCCCGCGTCGGCCTCGCCGGCTGCGAGGACCGGCTGCCCCGGGAGCTGTCCGGAGGCATGCGGCAGCGCGTGCAGCTCGCCAGGTCCCTGGCGGGCGCGCCGCGCGCCGTGCTCATGGACGAGCCCTTCGGCGCGCTGGACGCGCAGACCCGGGGTGAGATGCAGCGCCTGCTGCTGGACGTGCTCCGCGACACCCTCGCCACGGTCGTCTTCGTCACCCACGACGTGGACGAGGCGCTGCTGCTCGCGGACAGGGTCGTCGTGCTCGGACATCGCGGCGGACACAGCGGCGGACACGGCGGCATCGCGACCATCCTGCGCGTGCCGGAGCCGCGCACCCCCGACGTCGACCGCGCCGAACTGCGCGCCCACATCATCGAGGAGCTGTGAAAGTGGACATCCCTTCCCCCGCGGACCGTACGCATCTGGAATGCGAGGTCCTGGTGGTCGGCGGCGGCACCGCCGGGACCATGGCCGCGATCACCGCCGCCGAGCGCGGCGCCGACGTGATCCTGCTGGAAAAGGCGCACGTGCGGCACAGCGGCGCGCTGGCGATGGGCATGGACGGCGTGAACAACGCGGTCATCCCCGGCAGGGCCACCCCCGAGGACTACGTCGCCGAGATCACCAGGGCCAACGACGGAGTGGTCAACCAGCGCACGGTCCACCAGACGGCCACACGCGGCTACGACATGGTGCGGCGGCTGGAACGCTACGGCGTGAAGTTCGAGAAGGACGAGCACGGCGAGTACGCGGTGCGCCGGGTCCACCGGTCGGGCAGCTACGTCCTGCCCATGCCGGAGGGCAAGGACGTCAAGAAGGTCCTCTACCGCGTGCTGCGCCGCCGCGACATCCGCGAGAAGGTGCGCATCGAGAACCGGGTGATGCCGGTCCGTGTGCTGACGAGCGGGGGCCGGGCCGTCGGCGTCGCCGGCTTCGACACCCGATCGGGCCGCTTCGTCACGGTCGCCGCCGGCGCCGTGATCCTCGCCACCGGCGCGTGCGGACGGCTCGGCCTGCCCGCCAGCGGCTACCTGTACGGCACGTACGAGAACCCGACCAACGCCGGGGACGGGTACGCGATGGCCTACCACGCGGGCGCGGAGCTCAGCGGCATCGAGTGCTTCCAGATCAACCCGCTGATCAAGGACTACAACGGCCCCGCCTGCGCGTACGTCGCCAATCCGTTCGGGGGTTACCAGGTCAACGCCGAGGGGGAGCGGTTCGTCGACTGCGACTACTGGTCGGGCCAGATGATGGCCGAGGTGGCGAGGGAGATCGGGTCGGCCCGCGGCCCGATCTACCTCAAGACCAGCCACCTGCCCGACGAGACGCTCACCGCGCTCGAGAACATCCTGCACACCACCGAGCGCCCCACCCGGGGCACCTTCCACGCGGGACGCGGGCACGACTACCGGACCCACGACGTCGAGATGCACATCTCCGAGATCGGATTGTGCGGCGGCCACTCGGCCTCGGGCGTCTGGGTGGATGAAAACGGCGCCACCACCGTCCCCGGCCTGTACGCCGCGGGCGACCTGGCCTGCGTGCCGCACAACTACATGATCGGGGCGTTCGTCTTCGGGGACCTCGCCGGGGCCCACGCCGCCGAGCACCACCGTACGGCCGGCAGCCTGCCGGAGGACCAAATCCTTGCGGCGCACGAGCTGATCTATCGCCCGCTGCGCAACCCGGACGGCCCGCCGCAGCAGCAGGTCGAATACAAACTACGCCGGTTCGTCAACGACTACGTCGCCCCGCCGAAGACCGCCAGGAAGCTGGACATCGCCCTGGAGACGTTCGAGCGGATGCGTGAGGAGATCGCCGCCATGGGCGCGAGGACCCCGCACGAGCTGATGCGCTGCGCCGAGGTCACGTTCATCAGGGACTGCGCGGAGATGGCCGCCAGGTCCTCGCTGGTCCGCACGGAGAGCAGGTGGGGCCTCTACCACGAGCGCGCCGACCTGCCCGAGCGGGACGACGACGAGTGGCTCTACCACCTCAACCTGCGCAAGAACGCCGACGGGGCGATGGAGTTCGTCAAGCGCCCGGTCGAGCCGTACCTCGTGCCCGTCGAGGGCTTCGCCCCCCGCCCGGCCGAGCCCGTCCTGGTCGGGACGTACGGCCCGGCGGGCCCGGCGCGGCGCAGGGCGGGCGGGCGGCTCGCGGTGGAGGCGATCGGACGCTCGCCGCGCATCCTCGAACTCCTGCGGCTCGCCGACGGCGAGCCGGCGCTGGACCAGATCACCCCCTACCTGGAGGACGCCGATCCCAAGGTCCGCAGGGCGGCCGTCGCGACGCTGACCGAGACCGCGCCCCGGGGTGTGGAGACCGCGCTGGCCCGGGCCCTCGCCGATTCGCACGGCACGGTACGGCGCGCCGCCGCGACCGGCCTGCGGGAGCTCGTGGAGGTGCTGCCCGCGACCGCCGGGTTCGGGGCGTCGCTCCGCGCCGTCGCCGGCTACACGGAAGCGGGCCGGGGCGGAGCGGGGGACCCGATCGTTCGCGCGGCCGTTCTGGACGTCCTGCGGGCGCTGCGCCTCGGTGACGCCGCGTTGTTCGAGGCGGCGCTCGCCGACGCCGACACCCGGGTGCGGATCGAGGCGGTCAGGGGCCTGGTCGCGCTCGACGACCCGGCGCGGGTGGCGCTCGCGGCCGGCGACGAGGACCGCGAGGTACGCGTCTGGGCGGCCAGAGGGCTCGGTGTCATCGGCCTGGCCGACGGCGCCCCCGCCGTCGCGCGGCTCGCCGCCGACGCCGATCCGCTCGTCCGGGCGGCGGCCCTGGAGGCGTCCGCCGGGCTCGGCCGGGCTCTCCAGGGGGAGCCGGTCTTCGCGGAGACGGCCGTACGCGCTCTCGCCGATCCGGCCTGGCAGGTGCGGGTGGGCGCGGCGCGCGGACTCGCCGCCGCCGATCCGGCCCTGGCGGTGGAACCGCTGGTGGCGGCGCTGGCCGACCCCCATCTCGACGTGCGCAAGGCCGCGGTGCTCTCGCTGTCCGCGTGGGCGGTGCGGGCCGAGGTGGCCGCGGCCCTGCACGGCGCTCTCGGCGACTCCGACGCCGACGTCCGCGCCTACGCCCGCAGGGCGCTGGACGCCGCGCGCGCCGGCACGGCCGTCACGGCCACGGTGACGATGCCCGCCGGCGTCTGACGCCACGGAGGGGATACCGCCCCGGGAGGACGGTCGGCGGCGTGGTACATTCCAGGGCGAGTTAGTAGGAAATAACGGAAGGGCATCGCCGTGACCGATCTGCGCCCGGCTCCGTCGTCCGGCGGCGCCCTTCCGGACGGCGGTGCCCGGCCGTCCGCCGTGGCGGACGCCGCCGAGGCGCCCGGCGTGCCGCGCGACCCCTTCCCGGGCGACACGCACTGGTACGACCTGCCGGACGACGACGCCGCGCCGGAGGAGGACGAGGACGAGGCCGGAGCCCGGTGGCGTCCCTGGCTGCGGCGACGCTGACGGGTTCCGCCGGGCCGGCCGGCTCGTCCCCGGTGCTTCAGGTGGTGCTTCGGGTGGTGCTTCGGGTGGTGCCGCTCAGGCGACGGTGAAGCCGCTGAACAGGAGCGTGGCGAGTCCCAGGGCCAGCAGGACGTTGGCCACGGTGGCGGCGGCGAAGACGGCGACCGGACGCCAGCCGGCCTCCCTGAGCGAGGCCACCCTGAACTCCAGGCCGATGCTGACGAAGGCCAGGATGAGGAACCAGGTGCGCAGGTCGTTGGCGACGCCGATGACCGCCTTGCCCTCGGCCGCGCCGGCGGTGGACAGATACCAGGTGGCCAGCACCGAGGCCGCCACGAAGCCGAGCACGAACTTCGGGAACCGCCGCCACAGCTCGCCCGCGCCCGGCCGCTCGGCGCCGGGGCGGCGCTCGATCCGGAAGGCGAACCACGCGGTCAGCGCGACCACCACGACGCCGATCAGGGCGTTCTGGGTGACCTTGACGATGGTCGCCACCGCCAGCGCGTTCTCGCCCGCGAGAGTGCCCGCCGCGGTCACCGCCGCCGTCGTGTCGATGTTGCCGCCGATCCAGGCGCCCGCCACCTCCGGGCTCAGGCCCAGAGCCGAGGCCAGCGCGGGGAGGACGAAGATGGACGGCAGGGCGAACGCGATCACCAGGCTCGCGCTGTAGGCGAGCTGCTCGCGCCTGGCCTGTACGGCTCCCGCCGCCGCGATGGCGGCGCTGACGCCGCAGATGGACACCGCGGCCGACAGCAGCGCCCGCAGCCTGTCGTCGAGCCCGAGGCGGCCGCCGAGCCACCAGGTGAACAGGAACACCGCGCTGATCAGCACGATGCCCTGGAGGATCGCGGGGCCGGCCGCGGTGACGATCACCTTCAGGTTGATCGACGCTCCGAGGAGCACGAGCCCGGTTTTGATGAAGAACTCCGTGCGGAAGCCGGCCGACAGGCGGTCGCGCAGCCCGGTCGCGGTGAGCACGGCGTTGCCCAGCAGGCCGAGGGCGATCGCGTAGACGGGGTACTCGATCGCCTTGGCCAGGCCGGAGCCGGCGAACCACTCGGGCACGCCCTTCTCCAGGGCCCTGGTGCCCGCGGCGAGGGCGAGGACGACGAGGACGCCCAGGGCGGGCCACTGCCACGCCGGGGCCCGCGTCGCGGCGGGAACGGCCGCCTCGCCGCTCATCACGGCACCAGCCCCGTCGGGATCACGCCGGTGATGACCAGTACGAGGAGGACGAGGCCGACGATGGTGGCGGCCCAGTCCTCGTTGATCGCGGCACGGGTGTGCTCGCCGACGGTCGGGGGGTGTTCGTCGCTCACGCCGGACGCCTTTCTCGGGAGTGCGAGTGTTCGGCTCGACTGTGGGGCGAAAATACCCATCAAGTCAATAGGGAATGCAGGGAAAGATCCCGGGCCGACATAGTTGCTATTACCTACCAGCTTTGTGGGATAGTGCTGTCCATGGGCCCGGACCCGACCCGCTCCTCCGGCGAGCGCGCAGACACCCCGCTGACGGCCGCCATCATGGCGGGACGGTGGATCCGTACGGCTGCCGTCGACGACGAGCACGGTAGGCGATGGCGGGCCAACCCCGACCCGCACGGCAGGCCGGCCGCGCCCGGCGGGCCCGCGTCTCTCCACTCCGCGTCCCTTCACTCCGCGTCCCTTCACTCCGCGTCCCTTCACTCCGCGTCCCTTCACTCCGCGTCCCTTCACTCCGGGGCGGCCGGGATCGTGCTGTTCTTCCTGGAGCTCGCCGCCGGCACCGGGCACGAGGCCTACCTGGAGGACGCCCGCGCGGGCGCCCGTCACCTCGCGGCGACGTGGCGGCGACTGGCCGACGTGTCGCTCCATCACGGCCTGGCCGGCGTCGTCCTCGCGCTGACCGAGGCCGGCTGGGTGCTCGGCGAGGAGCGGTTCGAGGCCGCGGCGGTCGCGGCCGCCGACAGGATCGTCCGGAGCGCCCGCGCGATGGACGACGGCGGGATCGGCTGGTCGGGGGATCCCACCCCGCGCGGCGACGGCGGCGTGGTCCTGGGACTGCTGCGTGCCGCGGCGGCGCTCGGCGTGCCGGCCTACGAGGAGATGGCGATCGAGGCGGGACGCCGGATCGCGCGGCTGACCGCGCCCCGCGAGCGGCCCGCGGCGTGCCCGGCCTTGCCCGCCGAGGCGGCCCCGCCCGGCTTCCTGGCCGGGACGGCCGGGACGGCGTTCCTCCTCGCCCGCCTCTACGGCGCGACGGGTGAGGAGTCGTTCCTCGACGCGGCACGCCGCGGCGCGGGCCTCGTCCGGGCCGCGGGCGTTGCGACCGGGCGCGGGGTGCTGGTCACCGACCACCTGGGCTACTGCTCGGGGTCCGCCGGGATCGCCCGCATGTTCTACGAGCTGTATCGGGTGACCGGCGACCGCGGCGACCTGGAGTGGGTGAAGCGGCTGGCCAGGGGCGTCAGGGAGTCCGGCGCGCCCTTCCGGCAGACGGCGGGGCTGTGGAACGTCGCCTGCCAGTGCTGCGGCACCGCGGGACTCATCGAGCTGTACGTGGGGTTGTGGGCGGCGACGGGGGAGCAGGAGCACCTGGAGTTCGCCCGCAGGCTCGCCGACCACCTGATCGGCCGGGCGACCGGCTACGACGGCAGGGGATACCGCTGGTACCAGGCGTACCGGCGGCACCGCCCCGGCGAGGTGTCGGCCGACACCGGCTACCTGACGGGGGCGGCGGGGATCGGGGCGGCCCTGCTGCACCTGGACGCGGCGGGGCAGGCGGACCGGCCGCGCCGCGTGATCCTGCTGCCGGACAACCCCTTTCCGCCCATTCCCGTGCCGGCCGTCGCCCTGCGGAGGCCGGCCGGCTGACACCGCAGGTGAGGAGGGCGCATGGACGCACGGTCCACCACCGACGAGGACGGCGGGGAACCCTGCCGTACGGTGCCCGGGGCGAGAAGGGCGGCGCAGGCGCCGCCCGCGCGGCCCGGCATCCGCAAACCCCTGCCGCCACGCCTGTTCGCCGTGCACGGCACGAACGCGGAGACGCGCTGGGAGGCGCTGCGCGGTGCGGGCTACCTGACGCCGGACGACCTGTTCTTCGTCCGCAACCACACGGCGACGCCCCTGGTCGACGCCGCCACCTGGCGCCTCACACTGTGGGGCGACGGGCTGGACGGCGGGCCGGTCGCGTTCACCTACCGGGACATCCTCGGCATGCCGGCCGAGACGGTGACCGCGTTCATCGAGTGCGCCGGCAACGGCCGCGGCCTGTACGGCGAGCAGCAGGGCCAGGAGGTGTCGGGCACGCCCTGGCGGCTCGGCGCCGTGGGGGTCGCGCGCTGGCGGGGGGTGCGGCTCGCGACGCTCCTGCGCAGGGCGGGGATGAGCGACCGGGCGGTCGCGCTGATGCCGCGCGGGCTCGACGCCGACTACGTGGAGGCGGGGGAGAACCTGGGGAGGGTGCGCCGCCCGCTTCCCGTGGCCAAGGCGCTGGACGACGTGCTGGTGGCCTACGAGATGAACGGGCGGCCGCTGCCGCCCGACCACGGCTATCCGGCGCGGCTTGTGGTGCCGGGATGGGTGGGCGTCGCCTCGATCAAGTGGCTGGGGGACGTCGAGGTGTCGGCGGAGCCGCTGGAGTCGCCGTGGAGCACGCGGCTGTACCGGATGCACGGCCCCGGCCACCCGCCCGGGGGCGGGCCGCCGCTGACCCGCATGGGGGTGAAGAGCGCCTTCGAACTGCCCTGGCCGGCCCGTCTCCAGGTGGGGCGTGAGCATCTGCTGCGCGGCCGTTCGTGGTCGGGTCACGGGCGGGTGGTCCGGGTCGAGGTCAGCGACGACGAGGGCGCGTCGTGGCGGCCGGCCCGGCTCCACGACGACCGGCACCCGCGTGGCTGGGTCCGGTGGACCTTCCCCTGGACTCCTCGGATGGCGGGCGACCTGCGGCTGCTCGCCCGGGCCGCCGACGAGACGGGCGCGACGCAGCCCGGCAGGGCGGCCTGCAACACCCTCGGCTACGGCTTCGACGCGGTGGTGCGTCACCCCGTCGTCGTGACCTGACCAGGGCTCGCGGTCCACCCCGCCGTTGACAATGTGAGGGTACCTCAGGTTGACTCTGGGCAACGTGAGGCATCCTCCGGATATGCCTCTTCCCGTCCGCTGAAGGAGAGGACCTTGGCCGAGGGAATCGCCGTCTCCGTGCACGACACCGCCCCCGTCTGGCGCGGCGACACCGCGGGCGACGCACTGCGCCGTTCCGTCGACCTGGCCCGGGCCGTCGAGGCCCTGGGCTACCGGCGCCACTGGGTGGCCGAGCACCACAACACGCCCGCGCTCGCGACCTCCAGCCCGGCGGTGCTCGCGGGCGCCATCCTCGCGGCGACCGCCACGATCCGGGTCGGCTCCGGCGCGGTGCTGCTGCCCAACCACTCGCCGTACGCGGTGGCCGAGCAATTCGGCGTGCTGGCCGGGCTCCACCCTGGCCGGGTCGACCTCGGGCTCGGCCGCGCGGCCGGCGGCTCGGGGGAGGCCGCGGCGCGTCTCGGCGACCCGCGTCGGCTCGACTTCGGCGACGCGCTGCGCGAGCTGAACGAGTACTTCGCCGGCGGCAGCGGCGGCGTGCGCGCGATCCCCGAGCCGGGCGTCCCGCCCGAGATCTGGCTGGTCGGGTCGAGTGCGTCCAGCGCCGCGTACGCCGGCCGGCTCGGCCTGCCGTACGTGTACGCGCACGCGATCGTGGGCGGCGGGGCGCCGGAGGCTCTGGAGGCGTACCGGCAGGCGTTCCGGCCGTCGGCGGCCCTGGCCGGGCCGCACGCCGGCGTGGCGGTGATCGCCGTCGTCAACGACAGCGACGAGCGCGCGCACCGGCTCGCCGCCTCCTTCGTGTACGGCCAGATCCTCATGCGCACGGCCGATCCGGCCACGCTGTTGCCAAGGGAGGAGGAGACGGCCGCGCACCGGTTCACCGCGGCCGAGGAGCGGTTCCTGCGCGAGAAGATCGGCCCCCAGTTCGTCGGCGGCCCCGAGCGCGTCGCTCCCCGCCTCGGGGACCTCCTGCGCCGCACCCGCGCCGACGAGCTGTTCGTGCTCACGCAGGTGCCCGACCATCAGGCCAGGATCCGCTCCTACGAGCTGGTCGCCAAGATCGTCTCGTCCCTGTGAGACGGACCCGGAGCCGCGGGCCGGTCTCGGGAAATTTTATGTATAGCTGGTAGGAAATATTGACTTTAGGATCGTCTGATCCTACGTTTGCGGTATGAGCCAGGGTGTTCGTCCGAACCCCGGTCCCGCCTCCATCCGAATCCCCGATCCCGCGTGTCGTGACGCTGCCGGCCGATGGGATCGACCCCGAGAGCAGCTGCGACCAACCGGAGGTTCGCCATGACGGAGACTCTGCTCGGCCCCGCCCTCGACGCCGACGACTACAAGCGGGCCCTCGCGGTGCACGCGGCGGGGGTCGTCGTGATCACCGCGCGGAGCGGGGGAGTGCCGGTGGGGCTGACCGCCACCTCGTTCTCCTCGGTCAGCCTCGACCCGCCCCTCGTCTCCTTCTACGTGGACCAGGCGTCCACCACCTGGCCGTCCCTCCGTGAGGCGGACCACTTCGCCGTCAACGTCCTCGCCAGCGACCAGGCCGACCTCGCCGCCCGCTTCGCGCGCAAGGGCGTCGACCGGTTCGCCGAGCCCACCCGGTGGCGCCCGGGACCGCTCGGCGCGCCGCTGCTCGAAGACGTCTCCGCCCACCTGGTCTGCCTGCCGTACGAGAGGGTCGGTGTGGGCGACCACGTCCTCGTCGTGGGCCTGGTCACCCAGGCCGAGGTGCGCGTGCCGGGACGTCCGCTGCTGTATCACCAGGGCCGCTTCGGCCGTTTCACCGCCCACCCGTGAGCCCGCTTCCGCTCGGCGCCGAGCGCCGTCTCCCCGATATGGAGGACGTCCGTTGACCACCCGCACACTCCGTGAGAAAGCGCATCACGCGGCTCCGCGCACCGGACCCGCCCGTCACACCGCCGAAGCGCGGCACGAGGGGGTGACGTCGTGAGCTCTGTCGTGGCGCTGGCCGGCAACCCGCGGGGCGGCTCCCGGACCCACCTCGCGGCGGTGGCGGCGGCCGAGGCGCTGGGGCGCCGGATCGGGCACGACGCGCCGCCCGAGGTCGTGGACCTGTCCGCGATCGGCCCGCACCTGTTCACCCCCGCCCCCTCGCCCAGGGTGGAGGTCGCGCTGGAGCTGGCCGCCGGAGCGCAGGTGCTCGTGGTGGCCAGCCCCACCTACAAGGCCACCTACACCGGCCTGCTCAAGGCGTTCCTCGACCGCCTCCCCGGCGGCGCGCTGACCGGAACGGTGGCGCTGCCGCTGATGGTCATGGGCGCCCCCCGGCACGCCCTGGCCGTCGAGCTGCACCTGCGTCCCCTGCTGATCGAGCTGGGTGCGCTCGTGCCCAGTCCGGGCCTGGCGCTGCTCGAGGCCGAGATCCCCGACCTCGACCGGATCCTCGCCGACTGGCTGGATCGGGTCGCCCCGCAGGTGACCGCGGCGGTGCGGCAGCCGCACCCCCGAGGTCTCGTCTAGAACCGCCGGCAGAGAACCACCAGCAGAGAACCGCCAGCAGAGAACCGCCAGCAGAGAACCACCGGCAGAGAACCACCGAAAGGCTCGCCCTCCGATGTCCACAAGCATCCGATTACCCGCCGCCGTGTTCGTCTCCCTGTCGCTCGCCCTGACCGCCTGCGGCACGGGGGACGGAGGAGCGGCGGCGGCCAAGGCTCCCGGTGGGCCGGTCAAGGGTGGCACGCTCACCTTCGGCGTCAACACCGAACCCTCCACCTGCCTCGACCCGCACCAGAGCCCCGCCGATGTGGCCGGCCTGTTCACCCGGCCCGTTCTCGACTCGCTGGTGTCATTGGACACCGAGGGGCGCATCCGCCCCTGGCTGGCCACCTCCTGGACCGTCTCCGAGGACCAGAAGACCTACACGTTGCAGCTGCGGGAGGGCGTGAAGTTCTCCGACGGCACTCCCTTCGACGCGGCGGCGGTCAAGGCCAACCTGGACCACATCGTCGATCCCGCGACCAGGTCCCAGCTCGCGGCGGGCTACATCGAGCCGTACGAGGGCAGCGAGGTCGTCGGCCCGCACACGGTGAAGGTCAGCTTCAGCAGGCCGTACTCGCCGTTCCTGTCCGCCCTTGCCACGGCGTACTTCGGCATCGAGTCGCCGCGGTCGCTCGAGCAGCCGCAGGACGCGCTGTGCAAGAAGGTCGTCGGGTCCGGGCCGTTCGTCATCGACGAGTACGTCGTGCAGAAGGGCATCACCTACCACCGCAATCCCGGCTACGACTGGGCCGCGGAGGGCGCCGGGCACACCGGGGCGGCGTACCTGGACAAGCTGGAGATCAAGGTCATCACCGAGGACTCGGTCCGGCTCGGCGCGCTGACCAGCGGGCAGGTCGACGCGATCGCCGGCGTGCCGCCGGTGAACGTCAGGCAGGTGCGGGCCGACCCCCGGCTGACGATCACCACGCGGCAGGCGCCGGGCGGCAACTACAACTACTACCCGAACACCACGTCCGGGCCGTTCGCCGACAAGCGGGTCCGCCAGGCGTTCCGCGACGGCATCGACTTCGCGACGATCGTGCAGAACCTCTACTTCGGCGCGTTCCAGCCCGCCGCGGGTCCCATCTCGCCCGCGACCGACGGGTACGACAAGACCCTCGAAGGGAAGGCGAAGTACGACCCCGCGACGGCGAACAGGCTGCTCGACGAGGCCGGCTGGTCGGCGAGGGACGCCGAGGGCTACCGCACCAGGGACGGCAGGCGGCTGACGATCCGGTGGGGGTTCCTCAAGGCGTTCGCCCGGGAGCAGCGCGACACGCTGGCCGAGCAGATCCAGGCCGAGGCCAAGAAGATCGGCTTCGACGTCGAGTTCGTCGCCGGCACCGTCAACGAATGGCTCGAGAAGTACCCCAAGGGCGACTACGACCTGATGGACTTCAGCTGGCAGCGCGCCGACGGCGACACCCTGCGCAACCTGTTCGACAGCTCGTCCATCCCCACGGACGCCAAGTTCGGCCAGAACGCCGCCCGCCTGGCCGACAAGGACGTCGACGGCTGGCTGAGCGACGCGCTGGACACGACCGACCAGGCCGAGCGGGCCGAGCTGTACGCCAAGGTGCAGCAGCGGGTGACCGACGAGGCCGCGGTCTTCCCGGTGTACGTGTTCAACTACCTGCTCGGCGCCGGCGAGAAGGTGCACGGCATCGGCTGGGAGCCCCAGGCGTACCCGACCTTCTACGACGCCTGGGTCGAGCAGGCATGACCGCCGTGGCCGTACCGGCCACCCGGGCGCGAGCCCGGGTGGTCCGCCCGGTGCTGGTGCGGCTGGGCACGTCCGTCCTGGTGCTGTGGGGGGCGGTGACGGTCGCGTTCGCCGGGCTCCACCTCACCCCGGGCAACGTCGTAGACCTGCTGATCGGCGCCAACACCGTCACGCCCGAGGTCCGCGCGCGGATCGTCGCCGACTACGGGCTGGACCGGCCGCTGCTCGTCCAGTACGTCACCTACCTGGGCCGGGTGCTCCACGGCGACCTGGGCCAGTCGTACCAGCTGCACCAGCCGGTCGCCTCGGCGATCGGCGAACAGATCGGCTCGTCCGTCCAGCTCATGCTCGCCTCGTTCGCGCTGGCGGTCGTGGTCGCCGTCACGGTCGCCGTGCTGACCGCGGGGCGCCGGTGGGCGCGGGCGGTGTTCTCCGGCGTCGAACTGGTCGGCATCTCCATTCCGTCGTTCTGGGCCGGGATCCTGCTGCTCACCGTCTTCTCGTTCGGGCTCGGGCTCTTCCCGGCCACCGGCGGAGAGGGAGTGGAGAGCCTGGTCCTGCCGTCCGTCGCGATGGCGATCCCGGTCATCGCGACGCTCAGCCAGGTGCTGCGCGAGGGCCTGGAGCTCACGCTGGAGGAGCCGTTCGTGCTCACCGCGCGCTCGCGCGGCATGTCCGACCTGGGCGTGCGCCTGCGGCACGCGCTCCGGCACGCGCTGCTGCCGACGGTCACGCTGGCCGGATGGATGGTCAGCTACCTGTTCGGCGGCGCCGTGATCACCGAGTCGGTCTTCTCCCGGCAGGGCATCGGGCGGCTGACCCTCACCGCCGTCACCAACAAGGACCTGCCGGTCGTGATGGGCGTGGTCCTGATCGCCTCGCTGCTCTACGTCGTCATCAACATCCTGCTCGACCTGCTCTACCTGGCCATCGACCCGCGACTGCGAGGTGCCTGAGTGACCACGTCCACGATCGTCTCCCCGGGCGTCGTGATCGGGCGCAGGCGGCGGCGCGTCCCGCGCGCCGGCGTCTGGGCGGCCGCCGCGTTCCTGCTGGTCGTGGCGGTGATCGCGATCGCGCCCGGCCTGGTCGCGCACGGCTCGCCCGACCTCACCGACGCCCTCGCCGCGCTCCGGCCCCCGGACGGCGAGCACCTGCTCGGCACCGACGCCAACGGGCGCGACATCTTCACCCGGATCGTGTACGGGGCGAGGCCGTCGGTGCTGGCCGGGCTGGCCGCCACCGCGCTCGCGGTCACCGGGGGCACCCTCGCCGGGCTGCTGGCGGCGCTCGGCGGGCGGGTGCCGGACGAGGTCGTCATGCGCGTCGTGGACGTCCTGCTCTCGCTGCCGGGGCTGCTGCTGGCCCTGCTGGTCATCGCCGTCGCCGGGCCGGGCACGCTCAACGCGGTCTTCGCCATCGCCGCGTACACGCTGCCCGGCTACGCGCGCCTGGTCCGCGCGCAGACCATGGTCATCCGCCGGTCCGGGTACGTCGAGGCGGCCGTCTCGCTCGGCCTGACCAAGGCTAGGATCATCGCGCGGCACGTGCTGCCCAACGCGTTCGCGCCGCTGCTCGTGCTGGCCACGATCGAGGTCGGCACCGCGCTGGTCGCGGCGTCCTCGCTCAGCTTCCTCGGCCTCGGTCCCAGGCCGCCCGCCCCGGAATGGGGGGCGATGCTCTCGGCCGGGCGCGACTACTTCTCCGTCGCCTGGTGGGTCGCCGTCTTCCCCGGGCTGGCCATCACGCTCACCGTCCTGTCCGTCACGGTCGTCGGCCGCCACCTGCAGCGGCGCGTCGAAGGGAGACTGTCGTGACCACTCAGCGGGTCGACCCGGTCGTCGAGGTGTCCGACCTGCGGGTCTCGTTCGGCCCCGTCCAGGCGGTCCGGTCGATCTCCTTCACGGTGAGGCCGGGCGAATGCGTCGCCATCGTGGGGGAGTCCGGCTCGGGCAAGAGCGTCACCGCCCGCACGCTGATCGGGCTGACCGGCGCCGGCGCCGAGATCACCGCGCGGTCGCTCGTCGTGGGAGGCCGCGACGTGTCCTCGTACGGCGAGCGGCAGTGGCGGACGCTGCGGGGCGGCCAGGTCGGCTACGTCCTGCAGGACGCGCTGGTCTCGCTCGACCCGCTGCGCCCGGTCGGCAAGGAGATCGCCGAGACCCTGCGGCTCCACCGGGTCGTGCCGCGTGCCGGCGTGCGGCGGCGCGTGGTGGAGCTGCTGCGCGAGGTGGGCGTGCCGGAGCCGGAGCTGCGGGCCGCGCAGTACCCCCACCAGCTCTCCGGCGGGCTGCGCCAGCGGGCGCTGATCGCCTCCGCGGTCGCCTGCGCGCCCCCGCTGCTGATCGCCGACGAGCCGACCACCGCTCTGGACGTCACCGTGCAGGCGCAGATCCTGCGGCTGCTGGCCGAGCGCAGCCGGGCCGGGGCCGGGCTGCTGCTGATCAGCCACGACCTCGCGGTGGTGGCCGAACTGGCCGACCGCGTGCTGGTGATGAAGGACGGGGAGGTCGTCGAGGAGGGGCCCACGCGGGACGTGCTCGGCGCCGCGCGGCACGACTACACCCGCAGGCTGCTGGCCGCGGTGCCCTCCGAGCACGGCAGGGGCACCCGGCTGACCGTCCCCGGGAACGGCTCCGCCCCCGCGCCCGCTCCGCTCCCCGCGGCCCGGCCCGGCGAGGTGGTGATCAGGGCGTCCGGCCTGGCCAAGTCGTTCACCGGGCCGGACGGGCTGCCCCGGGCGGCCGTGGACGACGTGTCGTTCGAGCTTCGGGCGGGGGAGACCCTCGGGCTGGTGGGCGAGTCGGGATCGGGCAAGACCACGACGGCGCGCCTGGTGCTGGGGCTGCTGGAGCCGGACGCGGGCGAGGTGGAGATCGCCGGCAGGTCCTGGCGGGGGCTGGGCTCCGCCGGGCGCCGCGCGCTGCGGCGGCGCATCCAGGTCGTCTACCAGGACCCGCTGAGCTCGTTCGACCCCCGTTTCACCGTGCGGCGGATCCTCGACGAGGCGCTCGCCGCCGGGGGCGAGCCGCGCCGGACCCGGCGGGACCGTACGGCCGAGCTGCTCGCGCAGGTCGGCCTGGACACGTCGGTCCTGGACCGCAGGCCGCTGCGGCTGTCCGGCGGGCAGCGGCAGCGGGTGGCGATCGCGCGGGCGCTGGCCCCGCGGCCCCAGGTGATCGTCTGCGACGAACCGGTCTCCGCGCTGGACGTGTCGATCCAGGCCCAGGTGCTCGACCTGCTCGCCGACCTCCAGGCCGAACTCGGCGTGGCCTGCCTGTTCATCTCCCACGACCTCGGGGTGATCCACCATGTCAGCGACCGGGTGCTGGTGATGAAGGACGGCCGGGTGGTCGAGTCCGGCGACGTCCGTCAGGTCTTCACCCAGCCGCGCGCGCCGTACACACGCGAGCTGCTGGCCGCGATCCCCCGGCTGCCGGTACACCGGCCGCGTGATCGGGAGGCCGTCGCATGACGTACGACGTGGTGATCGTCGGGGCCGGGGTGCACGGCACGGCCGCGGCCTTACATCTGGCCAGGCGCGGCGTGTCCGTGGCCGTGTTCGACAAGGGGCCGGTCGCGGGCGGGCCCACCGGGCGGTCGGGCGGCATCTGCCGGGCCTACTACACCGATCACTTCCTGGCGGAGACGGCGCGGGACGGCATCGCGTTCCTCACCCGATTCGAGGAGCACACCGGCGGGCACCAGTCCGGGTTCCGCCGGACCGGCGCGTTCTACCTGCACGGCCCCGGCGACGTGGCCTCGGCCGCCGAGACCGCCGCGCGGCTCGGCTCGCTCGGCGTCACCAGCGAGCTGGTCGCCGCCGACGCGCTGCCCGCCCGGCTGCCCCACCTGAACCTGGACGGCGTCGCGGTCGCGGTCTGGGAGGCCGACGCCGGCTACGCGGACCCGTCCGCGACGACGACCGGGCTGGCCGCGGCGGCGCGGCGCCACGGCGCGGTGTTCCACACCCACAGTCCGGTCGTCGCGCTCGCAGAGGAGCGCCGCGGGGCGGCGGTGACCACGTCCGACGGCGCGGTGCACCGGGCCGGACGGCTGCTGGTGGCGGCCGGGCCGTGGACCGCGCCGCTGCTGTGGCCGCTCGGCGTGTACCTGCCGCTGACCGTGGAACGGCACGTCGTCGCCGTGTCCGAGCACGACCCCGCCGACGGCGCCGAGATCGTGCCGCACATCCTGATCGACATTCCCGGCGGCTACTACACGACCCCGCAGCCCCGCACCCAGTACCTCACCGGCGGGGTCGTCCCGGCCTCCGCCGCCGACCCCGACGACTTCCCCGGCCCGCTCGCCGGCGAGCTGGACCGGCTCGCCGCGGCCTCCGCCGCCCGCTCCGCGGCGCGCCGCCGCGCCAGGGTGGCCGGCGGCTGGGCCTCGCTCTACGACGTGAGCCCCGACTGGCAGCCGGTCGCCGGCCGGGTCGGCGAGCACCTGTTCGTCGACGCGGGCACCAGCGGGCACGGCTTCAAGCTCGCTCCCGCCTGGGGCGACCACGTCGCCCGGCTGCTCCTGGACGACCCCGATCCCCGCCTCGCCGCCTTCGGGCCCGGCCGCTTCGCGACCGGCGGCGAACTGCCCGCCGGGTTCGGCGCGGCCCGGATCCTCGGCTGACCCCGGCTGACCACTCGGCCCACCACCGGCTGACCACCGGCTGATCACCGCAAGGAGACCCCATGACCACCCAGGCGCCCGCCTACGCGAGTCCCGCCGACGTCGCCGCCCATGGCCCGTACGGGCCGGGCAGGACCGACCGGCCGGGACCCCGCTACCCCTTCCAGGGCCGGATCAGCGCCGACGGCTCCGGCGGCCACCCCGCCGAGCCCGGTCGCTACCACGTCTACGCCTCGTACACGTGCCCGTGGGCGCAGCGCGCCGTCATCGTGCGGGACCTGGCCGGGCTGCGGGAGGTCGTGTCGGTGTCCTACGTCGACGACGACCGCGACGCGCGCGGCTGGGCGTTCCGCGAGCGGCGCGGGCCCGACCCGGTCAACGGCTTCACGCTCCTCGCCGAGGCGTACGACGCCACCCAGCCCGGATATCCCGGCCACATCTCGGTGCCGGTGCTGTGGGACCGGCGCACGCGCCGGATCGTCAGCAACGACTTCGCCCGGATCCCCGTCGACCTCGGCACCGGGTTCGCCGAATGGGCCACCGAGAACCTCTACCCCGAGGACCTGCGCGCCGAGATCGAGGCCCTGGACGAGGAGATCGCACGCGACCTCAGCCAGGGTGTGCACCTGGTCGCCGGGGCCGCCACCCAGGAGGAGTACGAGCGGCGGCGCGCCGGGGTGGCCGCCGCTCTGGACCGCCTCGACGCCCGCCTGGCCGGCCGGCGGTATCTGTTCGGGGACCGCCTCACCGAGTCCGACGTGCAGCTCTGGGTGGTCCTGGTCAGATACGACCTGCTGCACAATCCGCTCGCCGGGATCACCAAACGCCCGCTGACCGCCTACCCCCACCTCTGGGCGTACGCCCGCGACCTCTACCGGACCCCCGCGTTCCGCGAGACCACCGACTTCGCCGCCTTCCGGCTCGGCGCCAGGCCCGCGCAGCGGCGCGGCGGTCCGGTGCGGATCACGGTCGAGCCACACGAGGCCGACTGGGACGAGCCGCACGGACGCGAGGCGCTCGCGGGGGAGCACGCGTGACAGAGGTGTCCTGGGGGTGACCCCCCGCTGCCGGGACTCGGGCCGCACCTGCACAGAGAGATCGTCGAGGCGCCGGCCGCGTCGCGGGCGGCCCCGCACACCCTGCCGGACGTGCTGAAGGCCCTGCGGGCTCACCAGCGCGGTCCGAACAGGGCCGGGCCGGCGCCGCTGACGCGGTGCCGGCCCGGCCTTGGTGGCGGTGGCGATGTCCGTCAGACGCCGGCGTCCGCCCACGCCTGCGCGAGCAGGTCCTGGGACCGGACGCGGTCCGTGTGGTCGTGCGCGATCGTGGTGACGAGGAGTTCGTCGGCCCCGGTCGCCTCCTTGAGCACCCGCAGCCCCTCCACCACCTTCTCGGGCGTGCCCGCGAACCGCGTGTCCAGCCGGTCCGCGACGAGGGCCCTGTCCTCCTCGGTCCACTCGTACGCGGACGCCTCCTCCGGAGAGGGGTACTTCATCGCCCCGGCGCCGGTGCGGATGCTCCTCACCCACAGCCCGTACGGCTCGCCGACGCGGCGGGCCTCCTCCTCGGTGGGGGCGACCAGGACGTCGGCGGACACCATGACGTGTGGCGCGGGATACGCCTGCGAGGGCTTGAACGCGTCGCGGTAGGCGTCCACCGCCTCCAGCACGGTGGCCGGGCTCACGTGGTAGTTCGCCGCGAACGGCAGCCCGCGCTCGGCCGCGACCTGCGCGCTCTGGCCGCCGCTGCTGCCCAGGACCCACAGCTCCAGTTCGGCGCCCTCCCCGGGCTGGGCGTGCGCCTCGTGGCCGTCGTCCGAGCGGTAGCTCCCGGAGAGGAACGCGACGATGTCGTCGACCTGCTCGGCGAAGTCGGGGCTCTGGGCTCCCGGCTGCTGCAGCAGCGTCAGCGCCAGCGCGAAGATCGGCGCCTGCGTGATGGCCGGGGTGAACGAGAACGGCGGCGGGATCAGCAGGCCGTTGACCGTACGCGCCGCCGCGGGGGCGGCCGGCTCGGGCGGAGCCTCGCGCAACTCGCGCGCACGCTGCCCGGAGCGGCCGATCCCCAGATCGATGCGGCCGGGATAGAGGGCGTCGAGCGTGCCGAACTGCTCCACCACGGTCAGCGGGGTCTGGTGCCCGAGCTGGACCGCGCCGGAGCCGACCCGGATCCGCCGGGTGGCGGCGGCCACCGCGCCGATGAGCACCGCCGGCGCGGAGCTCGCCACGCCGGGGGTGAGGTGGTGCTCGGCGAGCCAGTAGCGGTGGTACCCGGCGTCCTCCGCCCGGCGGGCGAGGTCGACGGTGTTGCGCAGGGCGTCCCCGGCGGTGCCGCCGGACGAGATGGGGGCGAGGTCGAGGACGGACAGGCGGGTCATGACGGACCTCCGGTGGGGAACGGCCTGCTGGGGATCTCCTTGCGCAGGACGGGGGCGATGTCGCTCTGGAACAGTTCGAGCGACGCCCGGTGCTGCGCGCCGGTCAGCCCGTCGGCCTCCGCCGACACGTGCATCACCTCGTGGCCCAGCCGTTCGTGGTAGCGGTGCACCTTGTCGATGATCTGCTGGGGGCTGCCGACGAGGATCGAGCTGCGCTCGATGGCGTCCTCCAGCGTGGGGAACACGGGGTCGAGCCCCTGCTTGCGCAGGAACGCCACCCGGGCGTCGAAGATCGGCCGGTAGGTCTCGACGGCGTCCTGCGATCTCGGTGTGGCGTAGTAGCCGGCGCTGCCCGCCCCGACCAGGGCGTCGGCCGGGTCGTGGCCGTGGTGCTCCCACCGCTCCCGGTAGTAGGCGACCAGCTCCGCGTACGGTTCGACGGAGTTGGTCACGTTCGCGGAGAACAGGGGATCGCCGTACCGGGCGGCGAGCTCCACCGACTCCTTGCTGGTGGCGCTGCCGTGCCAGATCCGGATGGGCCGCTGCAGCGGCCGGGGGAGCACCTCGGCGTCTGTCAGCGGCGGGCGGAAGCGGCCCGACCAGGTCACCCTGTCCTCCCGCCAGAGCCGCCGGAACAGCTCGTAACCCTCGCGGTTGCGGTCCCACTGGTCCTGGTCGGTCACGTGGAACAGCTGCGCCTGGGCGGCGCCGTTGCCCTTGCCGATGATCAGCTCCAGGCGTCCGCCGGACAGGTGGTCCAGGGTCGAGTAGTCCTCGAACGCGCGGACCGGGTCGAGCAGGCTCAGCGTGGTCACCGCGGTGAACAGCCTGATCGTGCTGGTGTGCGCCGCGACGTGGCTCAGCACCACGGGCGGGGCCGAGGACAGGAACGGCCGCTCGTGCCGCTCGCCGAAGGCGAACCCGTCGAAGCCCAGCTCCTCGGCGACGACGGCGGCGGCCACGATCTCGCGGAACCGCTCGGTCACCGGTTTCAGCTCGCCGGTCAGCGGGTGGGGCAGATGGAATCCGAGTGTCATCGCGAGGAACTTCACGACCGGCCGTCCTCCTTCGTCGCGTGGATCGTGCGCGCCGGCGCGGCGGCCCCTCGCGTCTTTCCCGTGCCGGATGCGGCGCTCATGACGCCTTCGCGTAGCGGCTGGCGGGGCGGGCGAGGCCGAGCCGTCCGCGCAGGTCCCCCGTGTCGTACGCGGTCCGGAACGCCCCTGCCGCCCGCAGCTCGGGCACCAGGCCGCGGGTGATCGCGGCCAGGTCGTGGGGCAGCACGCCCGGCCGGAGACGGAAGCCCGCCAGCCCCGCGTTGCGCCAGTCGAGCAGCAGCGCGGCGAGCTCCCCGGGGGTGCCGGTGAAGACGCGGGCGTCCGACTCGAGCTCGGCGCCGTCGAGGTCGTCCAGCCGCGCCTTGCGGCCGGCCGCGTCGCGGGCGTCGAGGAAGACCACCAGGTCCGCGAGGATCCGCAGCGGCGGCTCGGTGCGTCCGACGGCCGCCTCCGCCGCCCGGACGCGCTCGACGATCGCGGTGGCGTCCTCGCGGTCGCGCGGCGTGACGTACACGACGTCGGCCCCCTTCGCCGCGAACTCGTACGGCACCGTGTCGTGGGCGAGAGAGGTGACCAGCGGCTGGCCCTGGGGGGAGCGCGGCGTGATCGAGGGACCCTTCACGCTGAAGCGGTCGCCGCTGAAGTCGATGTAGTGCAGCTTGTCGCGGTCGATGAAACGGCCGGTGGCGACGTCGCGGATCTCGGCGTCGTCCTCCCAGCTGTCCCACAGACGGCGGACCACCTCGACCACGTCGGCGGCCTCGGCGAACAGGTCCCGCACGTGCTCGCCGAAGGCGCCGTCCCGATCGGGGGAGTAGTCCTGCGGCGGAAACGGCGGGCGGCGGCCGAAGTGGGCGACCTGGTCGGGGCGGCCGGAGACCTGGGGCCGCCACCCGGCCCTGCCGCGGCTGATGTGGTCGAGCGAGGCGATGCCGATCGCGACGTGGAACGGCTCGGTGTGGGTCGTGCCGGCGGTCGGCACGAGGCCGATCCGCGAGGTCAGCGGGGCGACACGCGACGCGATCAGCACCGCGTCGAGCCGCCCGCGCACCTGGTCGAGGCGTCCGTCGGGCTCGTTGAGATGGGAGGACTGGAGGCCGAGGGCGTCTTCGAAGGTGACGAAGTCGAGCAGGCCGCGCTCGGCCTCCGCGACGAGTTCGGCCCAGTAGCCGGGGGTGAACAGCCGGTCCGGCCGCGCGCCCTCGGCCCGCCAGGCGGCCGGGTGCCAGCCCGCCCCGTCCAGTGCGACGGCGAGATGCAGCGTCATCAGATCTCCTCGGTGCGGTTCGGAGTGCGGGGGGAGAGGCCGAGGTGGTCGCGGAGCGTGGGCCCGGTGTAGTCGGCCCGGAACACGCCCTTCTCCTGAAGCAGGGGGACCACCTTGCCGACCAGGTCGTCGAGCCCGCCGGGAGTCAGGTGCGGCACGAAGATGAAGCCGTCGGCCGCGTCGGTCTGCACGAAGCGATCGATCTCGTCGGCCACCGCGCGCGGCGTCCCGATGAAGGTCTGCGGTGCGGAGACCTCGATGGCGAGCTCGCGGATCGACAGGTTCTTCTCCTCGGCGAGGGCGCGCCACTTGGCCACCACCTCGCCACGGTCGCGGCGGAACGCCGCGTGTCCCTTGGTGACGCCCTCGTCCAGGTTCGGCTCGACGTCGGGCAGCGGGCCGTCGGGGTCGTATCCCGACAGATCGCGGCCCCACACGGCCTCCAGGAAGTAGATCGCGGTCTGCGGGCTGACCTGTGCGCGCCGGATCTCGACGGCCCGTTCCCGGGCCTCGGCCTCGGTGTCGCCGAGTACGTAGGTCACCGCGGGGAGGATCTTCAGGTCCTCGGGCCGCCGTCCGTAGGCGGCGAGCCTGCGCTTGACGTCACGGTAGAAGGCGCGGCCCTCCTCCAGCTTGCTGTGCCGGCTGAAGATCACGTCGGCCGACGACGCGGCGAACTCCCGGCCCTCGGCGGAGTCGCCGGCCTGGATGATCACCGGGTGGCCCTGCGGGCCCCGCGGCGTGGTGAACAGCCCCGCGATGTCGAAGTGCCGGCCCTGGTGCCGGAAGGGCGCGACGCCGCCGGGCCGGAGGAACCGCCCCGACTCCCGGTCCGCGGCTACGGCGTCGGGCGCCCAGGAGTCCCACAGCTCCCTCGCGGTCTGCAGGAACTCCTTCGCTCTGGTGTACCGGTCGGCCTCGGCGAGGAAGCCGCCCCGGCGGAAGTTCTCCCCGGTGAAGGCGTCGAAGCTGGTCACCACGTTCCACGCGGCCCGGCCGCCGCTCAGGTGGTCGAGCGTGGCGAGCCGTCGCGCCACCTCGTACGGTTCGTTGAAGGTGGAGTTGACCGTCGCGGCGAGCCCCAGGTGGGTGGTGACGGCGGCGAGGGCGGACAGGACCGTGAGCGACTCCGGGCGGCCCACGACGTCCAGGTCGTGGATGCGTCCCTTCGCCTCGCGCAGCCGCAGTCCTTCGGCCAGGAAGAAGAAGTCGAACTTCCCGCGCTCGGCCGTCTGGGCCAGATGGCGGAACGAGTCGAAGTCGATCTGACTGCCCGACGCGGGGTCGGACCAGACCGTCGTGTTGTTCACGCCGGGGAAGTGCGCGGCGAGATGGATCTGCTTGGTCACGGGGACTCCTGACAGTTCGGCCCGTTGAAACCTATTAATACAGTAGGAAAATAAGGTTTTGTCGTCAATCGGCACCCATGTCGCCCAGGAAGGCGGCCTCAGGGTCGGCGGGCGTTCACGCGACCGGCACGTCGGCGGGCACGCGGACGGTCGCGAACGTCGTCCGGCGGCGAAGGTGGAAGCCGAGCCCCTCGTACACCCGGATCGCGGACGTGTTGCTCGCGGCGGCGTGCAGGAACGGGGTCTCGCCGCGGGCGCGGATGCCGGCGGCGACGGCCGGCACGAGCCGCGACGCCAGGCCCTGGCGGCGGTAGGCCGGATCGGTGCAGACCGCGCTGATCTCCGTCCAGCCGGGCGGGTGCAGCCGTTCCCCGGCCATCGCGACCAGTGCGCCGTCACGACGGATGCCCAGGTAGGTGCCCATCTCGACGGTGCGCGGCCGGAACGGGCCCGGCTGGGTGCGCGCGACGAGGTCCAGCATCTCCGGCACGTCCGCCGGCCCCAGGCGGACCGCCTCCTCGTCCGGTGCCGGGATCACGTCGTCGCCGGTCAGCTGCACGCCCGCGCCCTGTGCCACCACCTCCCACCCGTCCGGCGGTGCGAGGGCGCCGCCGGTGACCGGGACGATCGCGCCGGGTCCGGCGAGGGCGGCGAGGTCGTTCCAGTCCGCGGGGCCGGGTTCGCCGGGCAGCGCGAAGAACGGCGAGACGTCGTCCGGGTAGCGCAGCGCGTTGCCGTACCGTTCGGCGAAGCGCGCGTGTGGCCCGGTGAGCGACGCCCACACGGGGTTGTCCAGGAGGTGCCGGTCGCTCACCGCGGCTCTCCCCACGCCACGTCGCCGTGGCCGGCGCTCGCGCGCCCTCCTCGTGCCGGCGCCTCCGTCTCGGGGCGGCCGTATCGGATGAACACGCATGTCCGCGGCATCGGACCTCCTGTCGCTCGTACGCCTGCGGAGAGATCGTAGACTATTACCTACTAAACAAGTAGGTCTTGACGGTATATGGATCTCTGTGCTGAAGATAGGGACATGTCGGGACGCCCGCGATCAGACGCGGTCGCCGGGAGGACTGATCCATGACCCCCGAGCCCCACGTGCTCACCACCGTCCGTTCGTTCGCCACCGCGGAGGCACGATGACCGCGCCCGCCGTGATCGAGGAGGAGGCGGCGGAGTCCGCCGGCTCCCTGACCGTCGTCAAGGCGCGTCACCCGGGACGCTGGATCGCCGGCGCCGTGGTGGCGGTGCTGCTGGCGATGGCGGTCAACGCGTTGATCACCAACCCGGCCTGGGACTGGCCGGTCGTCGGCGCGTACCTGTTCCATCCCTCGGTGCTGCACGCGGTGCTGTTCACCGTCGAGCTGACCGCGCTCGGCATCGTGCTCGGCTTCCTGCTGGGGACCGTGCTCGCGCTGATGCGACTGTCCCGGGTGCCGCTGCTCACGTCGGTGGCCTGGGGCTACGTGTGGCTGTTCCGCTCGGTGCCGCTCATCCTGCAGCTGCTGTTCTGGTACAACCTCGCCGCGCTGTACAAGCAGATCTCGTTCGGGGTGCCGTTCGGGCCCGCGTTCTTCTCCGTCGACTCGATGGAGCTGATCGGACCGGTGACGGCCGCCGCGCTCGGCCTGGCGCTGCACCAGGCGGCGTACGCCGCGGAGATCGTGCGCGGGGGCTTCCTGTCGGTGGAACCGGGTCAGCTGGAGGCGGCCGCCGCGCTCGGCATCCCGAGGGCCAGGCAGATCCTGCGGATCCGGCTTCCGCAGGCCATGCGTTCGATCGTCCCGGCCGCCGGCAACGAGATCATCGGCCTGGTCAAGGGCACCTCGGTCGTCTACATCATGGCGCTGCCCGAGCTGTTCTACCAGGTGCAGGTGATCTACAACCGCAACGGCCGGGTGATCGCGATGCTGCTGGTGGCCGCGATCTGGTACCTCGTCCTCACCACGGTCCTGTCGGCCGCGCAGTACTACGTGGAACGCAGGTTCGGCCGGGGCCTCGCGCGGGCCCTGCCGCCCACGCCGGTGCAGCGGGCGCGCCGGATCCTCACCGTACGGCGGGCCGCCCGGCGGCAGCGCCTGGCCGCGAACGGAGGCGGGCAGCGATGAGCACGCCCATGGTCGACGTGCGCGGCGTCCACAAGAGCTACGGCCCGCTGGAAGTCCTGCGCGGGGTGGACCTGCGGGTCCAGGCCGGCGAGGTGACGGTCGTCATCGGTCCTTCCGGCTCGGGCAAGTCGACGCTGCTGCGCAGCATCAACCATCTCGAGAAGATCGACCGCGGGTACGTCACCATCGACGGCGAGTTCGTCGGCTACCGGCGCTCCGGAGACCGTCTGTACGAGCTGCGGGAACGCGACATCCTGCGCCAGCGCACCCACATCGGCTTCGTCTTCCAGAACTTCAACCTCTTCCCCCACCTCACCGTCCGGCAGAACGTGACCGAGGCCCCGGTCTCGGCCCAGGGCCGGCCCCGCGACGAGGCCGAGGCGCTGGCGACCGAGCTGCTCGCGCAGGTGGGCCTGTCCGACAAGGCCGGCGCCTACCCGCGGCAGCTGTCCGGGGGACAGCAGCAACGCGTCGCGATCGCCCGGGCCCTGGCGCTGCGGCCCAAGGTCGTGCTGTTCGACGAGCCCACCTCGGCACTCGACCCGGAACTCGTGGGCGAGGTGCTGGAAGTCATGAAGGCGCTCGCCCGCAGCGGCACCACCATGATCGTCGTGACCCACGAGATCGGCTTCGCGCGCGAGGTCGCCGACACCGTGGTCTTCATGGACGCCGGCCGGATCGTCGAGCAGGGCCCGCCCCCGCAGGTGCTCGACCGGCCGAGGCACGACCGTACCCGCGCCTTCCTCAGCAAGGTGCTCTGACCTCCAAGGAAATCGCATGTCTTCCGCATCCCGGTTGTCCGTGCTCGGCCTGTCCGCCCTGCTGCTGCTCGTCGCCTGCGGTACGGTCCCCGACGACGCCGTGACCGACGCGGCCCCCGCGGCAGCGGCCCCGCCCGGCGTACTGAAGATCAACACGAGTCCGGAGCAGAACCGGATCCGGGCCACGAAGGTGGAGGCGATCGCCGCACAGGTGCCCGCCGCGATCCGGGCCAAGGGGGAGCTCCTGGTCGGCACCACCACGTTCAACCCGCCGCTGTCGTTCCTCGCCGACGACAACGTCACCCCGATCGGGGTGGAGGAGGACATCGCCTCCCTCGTCGCCGACGTGCTCGGCCTGAAGCCACGCTTCGAGGCCACGTCGTGGGAGAACCTGTTCCTCGCCGTGCGGTCCGGCAAGTACGCGGCCGGCTTCTCCAACATCACGGTCACCGAGGAGCGCAAGGACATCTACGACTTCGCCACCTACCGCCTCGACCAGCTGGCCTGGGAGGTGCCGAAGGACGGCACGATCACCTCGATCGCCAAGCCGGCCGACGTCGCCGGGCTCAGCGTGGCCGTGGGCTCGGGCACCAACCAGGAGAAGATCCTGCTGGGCTGGGACAAGCAGAACCGCACCGCCGGGCTGAAGCCCGTCCGGATCCAGTACTACAAGCAGCCGGCCGACACCTACCTCGCGCTGAAGTCCGGCCGGATCCAGGCGTACTTCGCACCCAATCCCACCTCCGCGTACCACGCCGCGGTGAGCGGCGACACGAAGATCGTCGGCACCTACTCCGGCGCCGGCCCGTCGCTCCAGGGGCTCATCGCCGCGATGACGCAGAAGGGCAACGGGCTGGCCGAGCCGATCAGCGACGCCGTCGACGCCCTCATCAAGGACGGCACCTACGGCAAGGTCCTCGCCCGGTGGGGCCTGCCCAACGAGGCCGTCCCCGAGTCCCTGGTCAATCCGCCCGGCCTGCCCCGCGAGCAGTAGGTTCCCCGGCGCGCCGGAAGCGAGGTTCTTCTTCAGGTGCGGGTTCCGTCCCGGAGACATGCCAGTGCCCGCCCCCGGCAGCCGGGGCGGGCACTGGAGTCGATGGGCCGTGAGACCCGGCGGGGTTACTTGAGGATCGGGAGGCGGCGGACCAGGGTGGTGTTGGTCCAGGTCGTGCCGAGTCCGAGGGTGGTGCCGGCGCCGGCGAGGGTCAGGCCGATCAGGACGATGGCGTAGACGATGTGCTCGTCCATGAAGGGGTTGGTGGTGAGGGGGAGTTCGGCGGCCCACATCAGGAGCAGGAGCAGGGTGCCGGTGGTGGCGGCGATGCGCATGCCGATGCCGAGGATGAGGGCGGTGCCGATGCCGGCCAGGCCGGTCATGAACAGCCAGTCGACCCAGGGTTGTCCGGCGAGGGTGTTGAACAGGTCGCCGAAGGTGTTGTCGGCGGTGCCTTTGAGGAAGCCGGTGGTGGGGCTGCCGCCGTTGATCCAGGCCTTGGCGGCGGGGGTGGCGAAGCCGAAGCCGAAGGTCTTGTCCAGGAAGGCCCACAGGAACACCCAGCCGATGGCGATGCGGGCGGCGGCCCAGGCGTACCGGGCGGGGCCGGCGGTCGTCCGGGGCGCAGTGGCGGGGGTCGTCCGGGGCGCGGTGGTGGCGGCGTCGAGGTGAGTCCTCTGGTTGCGCCTCTCGATGGTGGCCATGACCGGCCCCTTTCAACGTGTTCGCGTCTTTGCTCTGTCTTTGACACCTCAAGCAAACCGCGATCAGCGGCCCTGCCGCAGGAGCCGTACGGCACGCCGCGACCGCCCCGAAGTCCCATGATCGTGGGACCTTCGGCCCAGGCGGGCCGGTCACGGTGCTGCGCCGGGAGGCCGCCGGTGGCGTGGAGCTCGTGGTCGGCAGCAGGGGTCACGGCGGGTTCGCCGGCATGCTGCTCGGCTCGGTCGGCACGCATCTCGCCGGTCAGGTTCCGGTCCCGTTCGTGGTGGTGCGGCCTGAGGTGTCGGCGCCGCACGAGCTGATCGTGGCCGGTGCCGACGGCTCCGCCGAGGCGGAGGCCGCGTTGACCTACGCGTTCGAGGAGGCGCGGTCGCGTGGATGCCGTCTGCTGGTCCTGTACGCGTGGCAGTTGCCGGTGCACGCGTACGCGCCGGAGATCTCCTACGGGATCGACGAGGTGCGGCGGGCCCAGGAGGAGCAGACCGTGCCCGAGCGCGAAGCGCCATCACGGCGGAGGCGGAACGCTCACCGCCCGGGCCGGCCGGCTGAGCCGCGCAGCCGGCACCGGGCAGGGGATGCGTCAGCGGTGGCGCCAGGTGTGGGTGTCGTCCTCCTCCCACTCCAGCCGGTCGACCACGTCGACGACACCGTTGACTCCGCGCGCCAGCCGGGCGGCCGTCAGAGCGTCGCTGCGCCGGCGTAGACGGCCGGCCAGCGTCACGACGCCCTGGTCGACCGTCACGTCGACCATGCTCATGTCCCGGAAGAGGGAGCGGCCGAGGATGTCGGTCGTGATCTCGTGGGCGATGTCGGCGTCCGGGCGGGTGAAGACCCGCAGCAGGTCGTGCCGGCCGACCATGCCCTCCAGGGCGCCGTCGGTCCCGACGACCGGCAGGTGCGCGACGCCGTGCTCGTCCATGAGCCGGATGGCGAACACCACCGCCGTCCCCGGGCCGATCGTGACGGCGGGCGTGGTCATCAGCTCGGCGGCGGTGTCGCCGCGCGACTTCGCGCGGCCGCCGCGTCCTTCCCGGCCGAACAGGTGGCGCAGCCGGGCCCGCAGCGGCGGCCGGTAGCCCTCGTGGGCGTACTGGTCCTTGAACTCCTCCTTGAGCAGCAGGTCCGCGTCCGTGACGACGCCCATGACCCGGCCCTGGGCGTCCACCACGGGAACGGCTCCGACGTCCGCCGCGATCAGCGCCTGGGCGACCGTCTTGAACGGCGTGTCGCCCTCCACCACCGGGACGTCGCGGGCCATGACCTCGGCGACCTTCACACGCATCTCTTCCTCCTCCTGACAGCGCCTCCATCCCACTGCCGTCACCCCGCGCGGATGGAGAGGCGGAAGACCCACGTGTGAAGGCAGTTACGCCTCTGCCCGCGGCACTTAGGCCCCTACGACCGCTTCCGGCAGGGGCGGACGATTGCGGCACAGCCAGTGCTGAGGAGGATCACCATGAGAATCGGCATCAACGGATTCGGCAGGATCGGCAGGGCCGTGCTGCGCCGCGCGCTGCCCATGGGCATCGAGGTCGTCGCGATCAACGACCTCGCGGACGCGGTGACGCTCGCCCATCTGCTCAGGTTCGACTCCACGCACGGCCCCCTCGGCGTTCCGGTGACCGCGGGTGCCTCCTCCATCGACGTGGACGGCCGCAGCATCCCGGTCACCGCGCACAGCGACCCGGCGCACATCGACTGGGCCGCCTACGGCGCCGACCTGGTGATCGAGGCCACCGGCAGGTTCCGCACCCGGGACGACGCGGCCCGCCACCTGAAGGGCGGCGCCCGCCGCGTGCTCATCTCCGCGCCCGGCAAGAGCGTGGACGTCACGATCGTCCCCGGCGTCAACGACGCGGCGTACGACCCCCGCCGCCACGAGATCGTCTCGATGGCCTCCTGTACCACCAACTGCGTGGCCCCGATGGTGAAGGTGCTGCACGAGAACTTCGGCGTCGTCCACGGCTTCATGACGACCGTGCACGCGTACACCGGCGATCAGCGGCTGCTGGACGCCCCGCACAAGGACCCCCGCAGGGCCCGCTCGGCCGCCGTGAACATCGTCCCGACCACGACCGGGGCCGCTCGGATGGTAGGCGAGGTGCTGCCCGAGCTCGCGGGCCGGCTGGACGGCGTCGCGCTGCGCGTCCCGGTCGAGGACGGCTCGCTCACCGACCTCGCGGTGGTGCTGTCTCGCCCGGCCGGGGTGCGGGAGGTCAACCGGGCCTTCGCCGACGCCGCCGACCGGGAACTGAAGGGCGTGCTGCGCTACAGCACCGACCCGATCGTGTCCCGCGACATCGTGGGCGACCCCGCGTCCTGCGTGTTCGACTCCGCGCTCACCCAGGCGGACGGCGAACTGGTCAAGGTCTTCGGCTGGTACGACAACGAGTGGGGCTACGCCAACCGGCTCGTCGAGACGGCTGCCCGTATGTCCGAGTGACAGCGCCTAATCGCGCCGCCAGGCGGGGTTCAGCCGGATCTCGATGTCGTCGCACGTCGTCTCCGGCGCCGGGTCGGCGGTCACGCGGACCTGTATCGGACGGCCCGAACCGGCCTCGACGAACGACAGGGGCGGGCGGCCGTCCTGCAGGTACCTGTCACCCCACTGCAGGAGCGACAGGAACACCGGCAGCAGGTCCTCCCCGGCCTCGGTCAGCCGGTACTCGTCGCGGGCCCGGCTCCCCGGCTCCCGGTAGACAACGGATGCGACGATGCCCGCGGCCTTCAGCTGTTTGAGCGCCCGCGACACCGCGGGCGCCGAGGTCCCGGTCCGCGTCACGAAGTCGTCGAACCTGGTCGTGCCGTAGAAGCATTCGCGGACCACCAGGAACACCGTCTTGGTGCTGAGCAGGTCCAGCACCCGCCCTGCCGAGCATCCCTCGCCGATCGACCATGCGTCCCGGTCGCTCAGTCGTTCTTCGAATCTCATCGCCACCCCGTCATTGTAACTAACGCTTGCGTTATCCAGCGTGGCGTGATTCAATCCTCTCACTAACGAGGTCGTTACTCAGGGGGAGATGTCGTGGTCGCAGTAGCGGGCAGGGTGGTCGTGGTGACCGGGGGCCGGCGTGGTCTCGGCGCGGCGCTGGTCGACGAGGTGCTGGCGCGCGGGGCGCGGAAGGTGTACTCGACGGCGCGCTCCGCGTACACCGACGACCGTCCGGAGGTGGTCACCGCCGAGCTGGAGGTCGGCTCGGCGGCGTCGGTCGCCGCCCTCGCGGGGGCCGCCGCCGACGCCGAGATCGTGTTCAACAACGCCGGGATCCTGCTGCCGGCCCCGCTGCTGACGGGTGACCTCGAACGCGCCACCGTGACGTTCGACGTCAACGTCTTCGGGCCGCTGCGGGTGGCCCGGGCGTTCGCGCCGATCCTGGCCGCGAACGGCGGGGGCGCGCTGGTGAACATGCACTCCGCGCTGTCCTGGCTGGCCGGCAGCGGGGCCTACGGGGCGTCCAAGGCGGCGGCGTGGTCCCTCACGAACTCCCTCAGGCTGGAACTGGCGCGCCAGAACACCCAGGTCGTCGGCGTGCACGCGGGGTTCATCGACACCGACATGGTCTCCGCCGTCGAGGCGCCGAAGGCGACGCCGGCCGAGGTGGCCGCGCGCATCGTCGACGGTCTGGAGGCCGGGGACGTGGAGGTGCTCGCCGACGACGCGTCCATCGCCGCCAAGGCGGCGCTGTCCGGCCCCGTTGAGCGCCTGACCTTCTCCGCCGCCCGCTGACGCCGCATCTCGAGGAGTACGGAACCGCTATGCCGCTGTGGAGCATTCATCACACGCCCGGGATCTTCACCGACGAGGAGAAGCACCGGCTCGCCTCCCGCATCACCGACCACTACGAACAGGTCGGGCTGCCCCGGTTCTACGTGGTCACCCTGTTCCACCAGACCCGGCCCGAGGATTTCCACGTCGGCGGGGAGCCCACCCCGGCCGGGGTCCGCATCGTCATCGACCACATCGCCCGCCGCAACCCGGACCGGGAGAGCCGGCGACGGACCGCCCGATGGATCGAGGGCATGCTGCGGCCCCACCTCGAACGGCACGCGGGACTGCATTGGGAGTTCCATGTCGACGAGACCAGTGAGGACCTCTGGATGATCAACGGGATCGCGCCGCCTCCGGCGGGCTCCGACGCCGAGAGGCTCTGGGCGGAGCGCAACTCGGCCTCTCCCTACTGACCGTCTCCCCGACGTGTGGCGAGCGGGGCGTCGTAGGTGAGGAAGAAGTCGCGGACGTCCTCGGCGAGCAGTTCCGGCACCTCCATCGCGGCGAAGTGGCCGCCGCGCTCGAACTCCGACCAGTGCCTGATGTCGTACAGCCGCTCGGCCAGCGGCCGCACCGACTGCGTGATGTCGTGCGCGAACACCGCCACTCCGACCGGCACCGGGCACGGCTCGGTCCGCCGCGGGGCGTCGCGGTGCAGCCGCGCCGAGGAGGCCGCGGTGGCGGTGAGCCAGTACAGCGAGACGTCGGTGAGCACCCGCTCGTCGCTGATCCGCGAGCGAGGGTCGGTCCACTGCGCGAAGCGCTCGGCGATCCAGGCCAGCTGGCCGACCGGCGAGTCGGTCAGCGCGTAGCCGATGGTCTGCGGGGTGGTGGCCTGCAGAGCCTGGTACGGCGGGCGGTTGGCCATCAGCTGCCGCACCTTGTCCAGCCGGGCTTCCTCCGTTTCGGACAGTTCGATGCCGGCGTCCGGGTCCGGCCGGGTCGGCAGGTAGTTGACGTGCACCCCGACGACCTGCCCGGGCGCCACCGCGCCGAGCGCCAGTGAGATGCCCGAGCCGAAGTCGCCACCCTGCGCGCCGTAGCGCTCGTACCCGAGACGGCGCATCAGTTCGGCCCAGGCCCGCGCGACCCGGACGATGTCCCAGCCGCGCTCGTGGGTCGGCCCGGAGAAGCCGTACCCGGGGATGGACGGGATCACCAGGTGGAAGTCGCGCGACAGCGGCTCGATGACGTCGAGGAACTCCAGGAACGAGCCGGGCCAGCCGTGCGTGAGGATCAGCGCGAGCGCGTCCGGCTTCGGCGACCGGACGTGGACGAAGTGGATGCTCTGGCCGTCGATCTCCGTCATGAAGTGCGGCAGCTCGTTGAGCTGGGCCTCGTGCTCGCGCCAGTCGTAGCCGGTGCGCCAGTGTTCGGCCAGTTCTCTGAGCCGCGCCAGCGGGAAGCCGTAGTCCCATCCGGCGTCGGCGACCTCGTTGGGCCAGCGGGTGCGGGTGAGCCGGTCTCGCAGGTCGTCGAGGTCGGCCTGGGGAATGTCGATGCGGAACGGCTTGATCATGCTGCTGACTCCAGGGGATTCGTCGTGCGCCCGGCCGTCCGGACGGCCGGCGTCTGGTCTCGGGAGATCGTTCGCCGGTGGACAGATTCGATGCGGTCGGCGATCAGACTGTCCGTGGACATGACGGCCTCTTTTTGTTGGCGTTGCCAATGTTGGTAGCGCCAACCATACATGGATTCATTGGTTGCGCCAACAATGTAGGGTGGCTGACGTGGAGGAGACACCCGCACGCCTGACCGCGAAGCCGAGCTGGCTGCTCACCCAGCTGGCGGTGCACGCCCACCGGCTGGCGTCCGACGGCTTCGGCGAGGTGGGCGCGCGCGGGTACCACTACCGGATCCTGGCCGCGCTGCACGAGTTCGGGGTGGCCAGTCAGGCCGAGCTCGGCCGCCGATGCAGCATGGACCGCAGCGACGTGGTGGCGGCGATCAACCAGCTGGCCGGGCAGGGTTTCGTCGAGCGGACGCCGGACCCGGAGGACCGCAGGCGCAACATCGTGGCCCTCACCGTGGCGGGTGAGGAACAACTGCGACGTATGGACCGGGCACTGGACAAGGTGCAGGACGACCTGCTCGGACCGCTTCCGGCCGAGGACAGGCAGACCTTGACCCGCCTTCTCACCCGGCTGCTCGCGCATCACCAACGCAGGTGAGGCGGCCGGCCGCCCGGGGGCTAGGTGTCGATCACCCGTCCGGTCTTGGCGGCGGCGGGCACCCGTAGCACGATCGGGGCAAGCGGTCCGCGGCTGGCGGGAGGTCCGGATGGCGACCGTCCTGCTCCCCGGCGACCCGCGCAGGCTCGGCGGCTACTGGCTCGCCGGCCGCCTGGGCGAGGGCGGGCAGGGCGTCGTCTACGAGGCGTACGACGAGGCCGGGCAGCGGGTCGCCGTCAAGGTCCTGCGCCCGGCGGGCGAGGTGGAGGACGAGCAGGCGCGGGCGCGGTTCGCCAAGGAGGTCGCCGCGGCGCGCCGGGTCGCGCCGTTCTGCACGGCCCGGGTCATCTTCGCCGACCTGGAGGGCCCCCGGCCGTACATCGTGAGCGAGTTCGTCGCCGGGCCCAGCCTGCGCGCGGCGGTCGCCCGGAGCGGGCCGTACGGGCCGGAGGAGCTGCACCGCCTCGCCACGGGCATCGCGACGGCGCTGGCCGCCATCCACGAGGCGTCGGTGATCCATCGCGACCTCAAACCGGACAACGTGCTGATCGGCCCGGACGGCCCGAGGGTCATCGACTTCGGCATCGCCAGGACCGCCGACATGTCGCTGACGACGACGGGGCACGTCGCCGGCACACCGGCCTTCATGGCCCCGGAGATCGTGGTCGGTGCCCGGGGTGGCCCCGCCGTCGACATCTGGGCCTGGGGAGCGGTGACGCTGTTCGCCGCCACCGGCCGGGAGCCGTTCGCCGGGGGGACCACGCCACTGCCGGTGCCCGGCGGCGCTCCCGGCCCGCCGGGGCAGGCGCTGACCGGGGTCGCGGCCCTGCTGCACCGCATCCTGGCCGCCGATCCGGATCTGACGGCGCTGCGGGAGCCGCTGCGCGGCCTGGTGGCCCGGGCGCTCGACAAGAACCCGGAGGCCAGGCCCGACGCGGCCGTCCTCCTCGCGGCGCTGCTCGGCCACCCGTCGCCGTACGGCCGGGGCGAGGGGCTGCTCGCGGAGGGCACCCGTACGGCCGAGGGCACCCGTACGGCCGAGAGCACCCGTAGGGCCGAGAGCACCCGTAGGGCCGAGAGCACAGGGCCGTCCCGGGCCCTCGCGCCGCCCTCGCTCGCGGCCGTGGCCGAGGAGGCGTACGGCGCGCTCGCCCCGGCGGACCAGGCGCTGGTGCCGCGGATCATGCTGCGGATGGTCGCGCCGGGGGAGGGGGGTGACGACCTGCCCCGCCGGGTGCCCGAGGACGAGCTCCTCGACGGCGTGGTCGACCGGGAGACCGCCGCCCGGGTGCTGTCCGGCTTCGCCCGCGCCGATCTCGTCGTCCGGGACGGCGAGACGGTCGCCCTCGCCGCCGCCGCGCTGCTGCGGGCCTGGCCCCGGTTGCACGGGTGGGTCGACGCGGACCGCGCGGGCCTGCGCGTGCAGCGGCCCCTGACCGAGGCCGCCCGCCTGTGGGACCGGCACGGGCGGCGTCCCGGCGACCTCTACCAGGGGACGGCGCTGGAGACCGCGCTCGGCTGGGCGGCCACCACGCGCCACCACGTCACGCTGAACACGCTGGAGAAGGCGTTCCTCGACGAGTCCCGGGCGCTCGCCCGGCTCCGCGCCCGGCGGCGGCGCCGCCTCACCGCCGCGCTCGCCGTGCTCGTGGCGGTCGCGGCGGCCTCGGCCGGGCTGGCTCTCGACCAGAAGTCGTCCGCCGAGCGGCAGCGGGACGTGGCCGTCGCCCGGCGGCTCGCCGCGCTGGCCGAGACCTCGCGCTCGTCCGATCCCGCGCGGGCGATGGCGCTGAGCGTGGCCGCGTGGCGGCTGGCCGGGGTGCCCGAGGCCCGGGCGGCCCTCTACAGCTCGCTCGCTCAGCCCCTGCGGCGGATCGACCCGCCGCCGCCCGTCACCGCCGGGGCCCGGTTCGACCTGAGCGGGGACGGCCGCCTGCTCGTGGTCGCCGACGCCGGCCGGGTGGTCCTGTGGGATGTGGCCGCGCACCGCGTGGCCGGGGGCGCCCAGGGCATCGGGCCCGCTCCCGACGCCGTCGCGCTCAGCCCCGACGGCCGCCGCCTCGCGGTTTCGAACGGCGGCACGCTGCGCGTGTGGGACCTGGGCAGCGGCCGCCCGCTCGGGCCGCCGTTCGGGAACGGCGCGCTGGAGATGGCCTTCGGCCCGGACGGCAGGCGTCTCGCCGTGCTCACGCCCGGTCACCGGGGCCAGGTCTGGGACGCCCTCGGCGGCGTCGAGCTGCTGGACGTGCGTGACGAGCGGGTGGAGGGCGTCGCGGTCTCCGGACGGCACGCCGCCGTGCTGCTGGACGACGGCCGGTTCCGGTTGTACGAGCCGGCGGCCGGGCGCTCCGGCCGGGCGCGGAGGCTCACCGCCCCCGCCGGCGGGCGTGCCGATGCCGTCGCCTTCAGTCCCGACGGCCACACCCTCGCCGTCGGCCGCGGCGAGGACGTGGGGTTCTGGGACCTGTCCACCGGCCGCCGCCGCGGCCCCGTCCTGGCGGGCGCCTCCGCCGTCTGGCTCGCGTACGGCGACGGCGGCCGCCTCGTCCTGACCTTCGACCGCACCGGCGTCGGCCTCTGGAGCGCGGACGGCGGCGGCCTGCTGGCCTACTCGACGCCGGAGGACACCACCGGCATGCCGGACATCAGGGTCGCGACGGGCACGGCGGGCGGCCCGGTCCTGCGCTACCTGCTGAGCGGAGGCCGGGTCGCCACGGTGGACGCCGCGGCGGGCGCCCGTTCGACGGCGGTCGCTCCCTCGGCCGCCGCCGCGGCCTTCGCTCCGGGTGCCCGGACGCTCGCCGTCGCGCCGGACGGGACGGGACCGCTGCTGTGGGACCCGGCCACGGGCGCCCGCCTGGGGCCGTCCCTCGGCGGCGTCCCGGCCGGGGCGCTCGTCTTCGCTTCCGACGGCCGCACGCTCGCCTCCGCGCCCCGCCCGGACGGCACGGGAGCCTCGGGCGACGACGCCGCGACGGTGAGCCTGTGGAACGTGCCGGACGGCCGCCTGCTCCGCCGGGTCCCGATCGTGGGGGCCGCGTCCGTGGGCGGGCTGGCCGCCGGAGGCCACGTCCTCGCCGCGGCGCCCGTCGCGGGCGAGTACGGGCCCGTCCGGGTGTGGGACCTGTCCCGCGGCGTGGAGATTCCCGTCCCGCGCAGGACCGGATGGGACGTCATGGCGGTCGGTCCGGACGGCCGGGCCCTCACGATCGGCGGGCGGGACGCCGCCCTGGTGGACCTGGCCGCCGGCACGGTCACCGGCCGTCCCTTCGGGCCGGTGCTCGACGGCGTGCGGTCAATCGCCTTCAGCCCGGACGGCTCGACGATCGCCACCGGCTTCCACGAGGCGGGCGTGGGCCTGTGGGACGCGCGCACGCTGCGGCGGGCGGGCACGCTCGCCCCGGAGAAGGGCCGGTTCGACGACGTCGTGGCGCTCGCCTACGCGCCCGGCGGGCGGCTGATCGCCACCGGGGGCACGAGCGGGGAGGTCCGCCTGTGGGACGCCGCCTCCCGGTCGCCGCTCGGCCTGCCGTACGCCGCCCACACCGGCCCGGTGCTCGCGCTCGCCTTCGACGCCGACGGGCGGTACCTCTACAGCGCGGGGAGGGACGGGACGCTGCGGCGCTTCACCGTCGACCCGGAACGGGCCGCGGCGGAGGCCTGCGCGCGGGCGGGCGGCCCCCTGGGACAAGACGACTGGCGGCGCCTCGTGCCGGAGGCGCCCTACCGGAAGGTGTGCTGAGGGATATGAGGATCAACCGTCACCTGCTCGCGCGGCTCCTGCGGCGGCCCGCCCTCGGCGACGCTCTCGTGGAGATCGAGTCGGTCGAGGTGGATCCCGATCCCGTCCCGATCGGCGGCGAGGACGCGACCGAGGTGACCGTCGAGGTGGTCACCAGCGGCCGGGCCGACGAGGTCAGGGGCGAGCTGACGGCTCCGGACGAGTCCCGTACGGGGCTGCGCTTCGAGTGCGTGGAGCGCACACCCTTCGAGGAGCGGTGGCGGGCCGGGCACGTGTTCGGCCGGGACGCGGCGGCGGGCCGCTGGCGCGTCGAGGTCGCCGCCGGCGACATCGTCGAGGAGCGGGAGTTCGAGGTCCACGCCGAGGACAAGCCGCGGCGGTCGAGGATCGACGGCGTCGAACTGTCCCCCGACCCGGTCGACGAGGGGAGCCCGCTGACCGTCTCCGGCCGCCTGCAGGCGACGACCGGCAAGGACGACTGGGGCGGTCTTCCCGAACGGACGGTCGCCCTGCTGTTCCGTGCCGACGACATGCTCGCCCGCAGGGAGGTGGCGCGGGTCGTCACCGGCAGGTCGGGCCGGTTCGACGCGACGGTGACGGCGACCGAGTCCGGCTTCTGGTCGGCGGAGTTCCGCGGCTCCACCGAGGACCGCGCGCGCCTGACCACCGCCAGGAGCGCCGAGGTCCGTTCGACGGTGCGATCCGCCGGGGCCCGGACCAGGATCATCTACTCGGCGAAACCCAGGAGCGGCAAGCGGGGCAGGAAGGCGACCCACACCGGCACGCTGCTCGTCCGGGTGGAGCCCACCGGGCAGCCCGCCCGGTGGGACCCGCTGCCCCAGCAGCGCGTCCGGCTCTGGTTCGACCCCGCGGGCTCGGGCGCCGGCGCCGTACAGGGGTCCGCGACGACGGGGTCGAACGGCGGGTTCACCCTGCGGAAGAAGGTGCCGTCCACGGGCGACTGGCACGTCCGCTTCGACTCGCAGGCGCCCGCGCAGCGCCGGTCGTGCAAGTCGCCGGTCCGCAAACTGACCGCAGACTGACCGTGAGCTGACCGCGCGAATGTCCCGAAGGCTGTGGCGCCGCTGACCGTGACCGGCGGGGGACGATGGCTCTCAGGGCCGCCACCAGGGCCTATACCTCGCCTATACCGGTCTCTTCGACGCTCGGAAGAGCCCGCAGAAGGTGACCATGCGACGGGGGCTGCCACGGCAGAGCATGGCCGGGGGAGGAAGTCGGCGGGCACCCCGGCCCATCGGAGGCTCGCCAGGGTTACCGGCCTCGCGGGAGGTGACGGTGTTCGAGTTCGACGTTCTGGGGCCGCTGCGGATGAGCCGCGACGGGGTGACCGTCCCGCTGGGCGCGGCGATGCTGCGCCGCCTGCTTGCTGCCCTGCTGTGTACGCCGGGCAGGCCGGTGGCGGTGCCGGCGCTGATCGAGGCCCTGTGGGGGAGCACGCCGCCGCGCAGCGCGAACAAGACCCTGCAGATATACGTGCTGCGGCTGAGGCGGGCGATGGGGGAGCGCGACCGCGTCGTCCACGGGACCGGCGGCTACGCCGTCGCCGTACTGCCGCAGGAGCTGGACGCGCTGCGCTTCCGGGAACTGACGACGGCGGGGCGGGCCGCCAGGAGAAACGCCGATCTGGCGACGGCGGGCATGCTGTTCGAGCGTGCGCTCGGCCTGTGGCGGGGCCCCGCCTTCGCCGACGTCGGGGACGTGGCGCCGGTGGCCGACGAGGCCCGGCGGCTCGAGGAGGAGCGGCTGCTGACCTGTGAGGAGCTGGCCGTCGTCGATCTGGCCCGTGGCCGCCACGCGGAGCTGGTGACCGGCCTGGCCGAGACGGCCGGGCTGCATCCGTACCGGGAGCGGCTGCACGCCTGCCTGATGCTGGCCCTGAGCCGGGCCGGGCGCCAGGCCGAGGCGCTGGGGGTCTACCAGCGGACGCGGGCCGTGCTCGGCGAGGAGCTCGGCGTGGAACCCGGCCGGTTGCTGCGGCGGGTTCACGAGGCGGTCCTGCGGGACGAGGCGACCGGTCCGATCATCGACGAGATCCTCGGGGCGGAGGGGACGGCCTGCGCGGACGAACGCGCCGCGCACCCCGAAGCCGGATACACCGCGGGCGGCGACGCAGGGAGCGACGCGGAGGGCCCGGCGGAGGAGGGGCGGACGGGGGCCGCGACGACCGTGCCGTGCCATCTGCCACCGGACATCGCGGACTTCACCGGCCGCCGGGACACGGTGGAGTCGCTGCGGCTGTGGCTCACCGGCGCGGGCGGGCACGCGTCCGCGACGCCGGTCGTGACGCTGTACGGCGGGGCGGGCACCGGCAAGACGACGCTCGCGGTCCACGTCGCGCACCGCCTGCGGGGGACGTTCCCCGACGGCCGGCTCTACGCCGACCTGCGCGGGACCGGCCCGCGGCCGGCCGACCCGGCCGAGGCGCTGGCGCGGTTCCTGATCGCACTCGGCGTGGACGCGCGGGCGGTGCCGGACGGGGCCGAGGAGCGCGGCGAGCTGTTCCGCACCCTTCTGGCCGATCGCCGCGTGCTGGTCGTGCTGGACGACGCCGCGGGCGAGGAGCAGGTCAGGCCGCTCCTGCCGGGCGGCCCGGGCTGCGCCGTGCTGGTGACGAGCAGGCGCGGGGTCGCGGGGCTGAGCGCCCGCGCCGTACGCGTCGGCCCGCTCGACCCGGCATGCGCGTCCGAGCTGCTCGCGCGCATCGCCGGGCCGGACCGGGTGGCGGCGCGGCCCGCGGTCGCGGCCGAGATCGTCCGGCTCTGCGGTCATCTGCCGCTGGCGATACGGATCGCCGGGGCGAAACTGGTGCTGCGCGAGCACTGGCACCTCGGACACCTGGCGGATCGCCTGCGCGAGGAGCGGCGGCGCCTGGACGAGCTCGCCGTCGGCGACCTGTCGGTCCGGGCAGGGCTGGCCGCCGACTACGGCAGGCTCGGCGAGACCGCCCGGCGGGCGCTGCGGATGCTCGGCCTGCTCGACGTTCCCGACATCGCCGCCTGGATGCTCGCGGCGGCTCTCGACGTGCCGGTGCGCGACGCCGAGACGTACGCCGACCAGCTCGTCGACGCCCAGCTCCTGAGCTGCGCGGACGGCGAAGGGAACGGGCGGTTCCGCTACCGCCTCCCCGGCCTCGTACGGCTCTACGCGCGGGAACGCGCCGAACTGGAGGAGACCGCCGGCGAGCGGGACACGGCGATCGCCCGCGTCCTCGGCGCGCTGCTCGGGCTGGCGGAGGCGGCGGAAGACGGCCTGCCGGAGCAGGCGGCCTCCGCCATCCGCGGCGCGGCCCCCCGCTGGTACGCCGACCCCGCCACCACCAGAGCCCTGGTGGGCGATGCGGCGGCCTGGTTCGACAGCGAGCGGGAGACCCTGCTGGCGGGGGTGGCGCAGGCCTGCCGGCTCGGGATGAGCGAGGCGGCCTGGGAGCTGTCCGCCCGCGCGGCCGGCTACTACGCCTTCCGCGGCCACTACCGGGACTGGTCGTCCTCCCACGAGCTGGCGCTGCGGGCGTGCCAGGTGGGCGGCGACCAGTGGGGGGAGGCGGTGATGACGCGCGGCCTCGGCCACCTGCGCATGATCGGCGTGGACGTGCGGCGCGGCGCCGACCCGGAGGCGATCGAGGCGGCACTCGCGGTGTTCCTCGCGGCGGGTGAACGGCACGGCGCGCTCGACCTGCTGTGCCTGCGGGCGTTCGCGCTGCGCCGCGCGGGCGACCCCGACCAGGCCCGCGCGGCGGCGGACGAGGCCATGACCATGGCCGAGGAGATCGGCGACGAGCCCGCCCTGAGCCGTCTGTGGTGCCTGCGCGCCGTCGCGGCCCGGGAACAGGGGCTCCACGAGGACGCGGCCGCCTGCGCGGACCACGCGCTGCGCCTGGCGATCCGCGGGAACAGCCTCGTGGCCAGGACCCTCGCCCTGCGGGAAGTGGCCGCCGCCTGCCGCGACCACACCGCGTTGACGCGCGTCTCCCAGCAGATGTGGGAGGGCCTGCGGATATGCCGGCGGCGGAACGAGCGGCTGCTCGGGGCCCGCCTCCTGCTCGCCCTCGGAGATCTGTCCCTGCGGTTCGGGCGCCGGGACCCGGCGAAGCTCATCGCACAGGCGATGCCCGTGTTCGACGAGTACGCGGTCCCGTCAGGACGGGCCACCGGGCTCCGCGTCCTGGGCGAGTCCCACCGTCTCGGCGGCCGGGCGGACGAGGCGGTCCGCGCACTCACCGAGGCGGTGCGCATCACGCGGGGACTGCACGATCTCCACGAGCAGGCTCTCGCGCTGAGGGCCCTCGGCCGGGCCCAGCGGGACCGCGGCGACCAGAAGAGGGCCGTACGGTCCTGGGCGGCGGCCCACCGGCTGTTCCAGCGGCTCGGCAACACCGCCGAGGCCACCGAGATCGCCGTGTTGCTGACGGACCGGGCGTCCCCCGCCGGAATCCCGATGGCTCGTGTCCCGAACTAGGGAGGTGTTCCGCACGCCTGTCGTCGACCGGCCTCGGCGTATCGGCCCCCGCTCTCGCCCGAGGCGGCGGACAGGTGTCTCACGACAACCTGCGGATGACGACGCCCAGCACCTCGCTCACCGGCAGGTAGCCCCAATGCCGCGAGTCCCGGCTGGTGGGTCCGTCGCCGAGGACCACCAGCCGGTCGGCCGGGACCACGTCGCCCGGCGCGGCGTGCACGCCCGGCGCGACCTGGTCGGGCACCCTGTCGCCCGGCATCGCGGCGACCCGCTTGATCAGCCACTCCGTCCCGCGCAGTCCGGACGCGCGTCCAGAAGAGCCGACGCCGTCCGGCTGCAGGCGCCGGAAGACCACCACCTGGCCGCACCGCAGGACCGCCCGCCCGCCGCGCCGTATGAGCACCCGATCTCCCGGCTGGTACGTCGGAACCATGCTCGTCCCGGCCACCCGTACCACGACGAAGCGTCGCCGGGCCGCGACCACCCCGGCGACCACGGCCAGCGACAGCAGCGAAATCACGAAATATTGCATGATCAACCTTTCGGCCTGTCAGCCGATCGCGATTCTGTCCCGCCGAGGTAGCGCCGAGGTAGCGCCGCGGTAGCGCGGCGCCTGCGCCGCACCCGCGACCGGCCGCAACCGCGGCGAAGGCCGCGCCGAGCATCCTCACAGGGCGGGCGGCCTACCACGCCCGAACCCAGCAAAGGGAGAAACCATGATCCGTAAGCTGAACCGCCTGGGAGACAGGCTGCTCGAAAAGCTCCTCCCCGGTGCCGAAGCCCAGGCCGACAACTGTTTCGAATACTGGCCGTCGGGTGGCTGCAACCGCTACAAGGACTGCTACCCCAACCCGACCGGCTTCCTCTGCATCACGTACTGGCGGAGCAGCTGCGGCGGCGCCTGGCAGAACATCGGTTACTGCTGACGCCGGCCGACACGTCCAATGGCCTACGCCGTGCTGACTGTCCGGCTCGTGCTGATGGGGGTCTTCCTGGTCTCCGTCCTCACGAAGCTGCGCACGCGGCGGGCCTTCGGCGATTTCACCACGGCGGTACGGCGGCTCGGGGGCCTTCCCCCGCGTCTCGGGACGCCCGCCGCCGTGGTGGTCGTCGCCGTCGAGGCCGGAACCGTCGCCATGCTGGCGGCGCCCGGCCTCGACGGCGACGGCAGGGCGGGCCTCCTGCTCGCCGGGGGCCTGCTCCTCGGGTTCGCCGCGGTCCTGGTGACGGCGCTGCGGCGCGGAACGACCGTCGCGTGCCGATGCTTCGGCGGATCGGACGAGCCGGTCAACCGCCGGCACGTGGCGCGCAACGCCGTTCTCGTCGCGTGTGCGGTGGCCGGGGCCGCCATGACGCCCGCGGCGGGCGGCACGCCCGTCGCGCCGCCCGCCGCCGTGCTCTGCCTGCTCGGGGCCTCGATCGCCGTCGGCGCCGTCGTGCTCCTCGACGACCTGCTCCATCTCCTCCGTTGACCCTCGAATGACCCTCGAATCGAAGGGAACGCCCATGGCCGTCCTGGCCGCCGCCGTCGTCCTGCTCGGCGGGCTCGTCCTGGTGAACCTGCTCCTGACCGGCGCGGTCATCAGGAAACTCCGAAAGATCACCAAGGACTCCCTTGCCGGGAGGGTTCCCGGAAGCCCCGGACTCGCCGTGGGCGCCGAGGTCCCGGCCTTCTCCGCGCTCACGGTCACGGACACGAAGGTCACCGCGGACGACTTCGCGGGCGAGCGCACCCTCGTCGGGTTCTTCAGCACCGACTGCCCGCACTGCCTGCCGAAGGCACCCACCTTCGTCGCAACCGCACGTGACGCCGCGGCCGACGGCATACGAGTACTGGCGGTGGTGGTGGAGGGCGAGCAGAGATCCGCCGAGCTGCTCGCCGCCCTCACGGACGACGTGAGCGTCGTCGTGGAGAGCGAGGGCGGCGCGATGGCGGACGCGTTCGAGGTCAGGGCCTTCCCGTCCTTCTTCCTGGTCGGCCCCGACGGGACCGTCGCCGGCAGCAGCCTGAAGCCGGAGCTGCCGACGGCCGTGCCGTCCCCGGCCTGACCGGCGTGGGGTCACGACTCGGGCCGCTGCGGCTCACCCTGGCGCTCGTCTGGCGGGCCGGGCCGGCTCTCGCCCTGTCCCAGGTCGCCATGGCGGTTCTGAACGGCGCTTCCCCCGTCGCGATCACGTGGCTCACCAAACTTCTGATCGATCGCCTGACCACCGGGTCAGGCCCCTCGACGACGCCGCTTGCCGCCGCGATGGCCGTGCTTGGAGCCCTGAGCGCGCTGCTGCCCCACCTGTCCGGGTACGTCCAGCGGGAGCAGCAGCGCCGCATCGCGTGGCGCACCAGCGACGAACTGTTCACCGCGGTGTGCCGCATGCAGGGCCTGACCAGGCTGGAGAACCCGGATTTCCACAATCGACTCCAGCTGGCCCAGCAGTCCGCCCAGACCGCCCCGCAACTCGTCACCGAGTCGGCGCTCGGAGCGGCACGTGGCGGTATCACCGTCGCCGGGCTCCTGGGCGCCCTCGCCACGCTCAGCCCGCTCCTCGCCGCCGTCGTGGCCGCGGCCGCCGTGCCCGAACTGATCGTCCAGCTCAGGCTCGGCCGCCGGCGGGCGTACCTCCGCCTGGAGATGGCCCCCGCGGAACGCCGCCGGATGTTCTACCAGACGCTGATGTTCGACCATCAGGCCGCCAAGGAGATCCGGCTGTTCGGCATCGGAGGCTTCCTGCGGCGGCGCATGCTGGGCGAACTGGCCGCCGAGCAGGGGGCGGAACGCCGGATGGACCTGACGGCCATCCGCTACAACGGCGCGCTCACCGCCCTCAGCACGGTCATCGCGGGGGCCGCGCTGATCGTGCTGGTCTCCCGGATAGCGGGGGGTCAGGCCGGCGTCGGCGACCTGGCAGTCCTCACCGCCGCCCTCGCCGGCACCCAGTCCTCCCTCTCCGGCGTGGTGATCCAGCTGGCCCACCTGAACGAGGCACTCGTCCTGGCCGGCCACTACGCCCACGTCGTCACCATCGGACCCGACCTGCCCGAGCCCGTCACCGGTGGCGACGTGACACCGCTACGGCACGGCATCGAACTCCGCGACGTCTGGTTCCGGTACGACCCCGGCCACCCGTGGGTGCTCCGCGGCCTGAACCTGACCATCCCGTACGGGCGGAGCTTGGCCCTGGTCGGCCTCAACGGCGCGGGCAAGAGCACGATCGTCAAGCTCCTGTGCCGTCTGTACGACCCCGAGCGCGGCAGCGTCCGCTGGGACGGCGCCGACCTGCGCGACCTGCGCGCCGACGACCTGCGCCGCCGGATCGGAGCGGTGTTCCAGGACTACATGGCCTACGACCTGACCGCGGCGGAGAACGTGGCCGTCGGCGACGTCGGCTCCCTCGACCGGCCGGAACGCATCCACGAGGCGGCCCGCCGGGCGGACGTCCACGACACGCTGGCGAGCCTTCCCCGCGGCTACGACACCCTCCTGTCGCGCTTCTTCGCCGCGGAACAGGACGACGACCCCGGCCAGGGCGTGCTGCTGTCCGGGGGGCAGTGGCAGCGCGTCGCCCTCGCCCGCGCACTCCTCCGCGCGGACACCGCCGACCTGCTCATCCTCGACGAGCCCAGCTCGGGACTCGACCCCGAGGCCGAGTACGCCGTCCACCAGCGGCTCCGCGACTACCGCAGCGGCCGTACGAGCCTTCTCATCTCGCACCGCCTCAACACGGTGCGCGCCGCGGACCACATCGTCGTCCTCGCCGACGGCCGGACAGCCGAGGAGGGCACCCATGACGAGCTGATGGCCCTCGGCGGAGAGTACGCCCGCCTGTTCACCCGTCAGGCGGCCGATTTTCAGCTCACGCAGCCCTGACCTGTCCGCCAGTCCGCTTTCGCTCACCGCCGCCACGCGCTGTGTGAGACGATGATCGGCCCCGGACGGTGACGCCGGGGAGCACGGGGACGGGACGCCGACGGAGGCCTGCACGGTATGGCTGTCATTCATCACACCACTCTGACGCCCAGCAAACTGGAGCTGCTCACGTCGTGGCTGCCCGCCCGGCCCTGGTACCAGGCGCCGGGGCGCCGGCCGGAGCTGACGAAGGCCGGCGGCTTCCGGCTCGACGATCCCGAGGGTGAGGTCGGGATGGAGTTCATGGTGGTCAACGACGCGAGCGGCGACCGGCCGGTCTCCTACCACGTCCCGCTCACCTATCGGGGGGCGCCGCTGGAGGGAGCCGAGCACGCCCTCATCGGCACGGGGGAGCACGGGGTCCTGGGCCGGCGATGGATCTACGACGGGACCCACGACCCGGTCCTCCTCGCCCAGCTTCTCGCCGTGTTCCGGGGCGATGCCAAGCCGCAGCACCAGAACGAGAGCGACACCCCCGATCCCACCGTGACCAGGAGCTTCACAGGAACTCCCGCCTGGGGCCCGATCCTGTCGGCCACCACGGACGACGGGCCGCACGGCACCGACGTCGTCGTGCACACCGCAGCGGACGGCGAGCCGGGCGAGCGGCTGGCCGTGCGGGTGACCCGCGTCCTGCGGCCCGGCGCGGAGGACGCCGCCGAGGCGCGGGGCCACATCACGGCCGGATGGCGTCTGCCGGACGAGGCCGAGGTCCGCGGGGTGTTCGCCGTCGTCAGGGACGTCTGACCCCCGGTCGCGACCACCAGGCGTTCTCACCGGTCGCGGGCGCGGCGGAGAATCCGGACCTGCCGGGGGGCCAGGGTCGTGCCGGCGGCCAGGGCGGGGCCGTGGAGGGGCTCGCCGGGAATCGCGGACAGGTCGACGTGCCGGTCGGTGCGGTTGACCAGGAACCAGTAGTCGTCGGTGCCGTCGGTGCGTACGGCGAGGTCGACCAGGCCGCGGGCCTCCGAGGGCAGCTCGGAGGAGACTTCGGCGACGTCCAGCAGGCGGGGGAGCACGACCCCGAGCCCCTCGGGGCCGAGGCGGGTGGAGACGTACGACGCCGAGCCCGCTCCCGCGCGCCGCGTCGTGATGGCGGGGCGCCCGGCGTGGTCCCCGGTCTTGTACGTCGCGAGGACCTCGGCCGCCGGGTCGATGAGGTCGATCCGGTCGGTCCACAGGGTGCCGGACACGCCGAGGTCGAGGTCGACGGCGTCGCCGTCCGGCAGGGGACAGAACTCCTCGACGCGGATGCCGAGCAGGTCGCGCAGGGCTCCGGGGTAGCCGCCTAGCCACACGTGGTCGTCCTCGTTGACGATGCCGGAGAAGTAGGTGGTGACGACGTGGCCGCCGGAGGCGGCGTAGTCCTCCAGCCTGCGGGCGAGCGAGCCGGGCACGACGTGCAGGATCGGCGCCACGAGCAGCCGGTAGCCGCCGAGGTCGTCGTCCACGTCGACCACGTCCACCCGGACTCCCGCGTCGAGGAGCGCCGAATACCAGTCGAGGGCCTCCTGTCGGTAACGCAGCAGCGAGGTGGGGTGGGAGTCGAGTTCGGCGGCCCACCACGAGTCCCAGTCGAACACGATCGCCACGTGCGCGCGGCGGCGCCGGGTGCCCGCGACCGGCGCGAGGGCGGCGAGCGTCGCGCCGAGGTCGGCGACCGACCGGAACACCTCGCTGTCGGTGCCCGCGTGGGGGACCATCGCGGAGTGGTACTTCTCGGCGCCCCCCGCCGACTGCCGCCACTGGAAGAAGCAGACCGCGTCGGCGCCGTACGCGACGTGGGTGAGGGAGTCGCGGGCCAGGCCGCCGGGCCTCTTGGCCAGGTTGACCGGCTGCCAGTTGACCGCGCTGGTGGAGTGCTCCATCAGGAACCACGGCCGTCCGCCGGCGAGCGAGCCGGTGAGGTTCGCGGAGAAGGACAGCTCGTCCTGGGCCTGCGGACCGGTCAGCAGGTAGTGGTCGTTGGAGACGAAGTCGACCTCGCCGGCCCAGTCGGCGTAGTCCATGCCCTTGGTCTCGCCCATGACCATGAAGTTCGTGGTCACGGGGACGTCCGGGGTCAGCTCGCGCAGGATGTCCCGTTCCGCGCGCAGGTGGTCCTTCAGCGCGTCGGAGGAGAACCGCTTGAAGTCCAGTTGCTGGGTGGGGTTGGGGAAGGAGGCCGCCAGACGCGGCGGCAGGATCTGCGACCAGTCGCCGTAGCGCTGGGACCAGAACGAGGTCGCCCAGGCGCGGTTCAGCTCGTCCAGGGTTCCGTACCTGGCCCGCAGCCACTCACGGAAGGCGGCCGCCGCGTCGTCGGAGAAGTCGTAGACGTTGTGGCAGCCGAGTTCGTTGGAGACGTGCCAGGCGGCGAGGGCGGGATGGCCGCCGTAGCGCTCGGCGAGGGCCCGGGTCAGCCGTAGCGCGTGCGCGCGGAAGACGGGCGAGGTCGGCCGCCAGTGCTGCCGCGCACCCGGCCACACCGGGTGGCCGTGCCGGTCCACGGGGAGGATCTCCGGGTGCCTGGTCGTCAGCCACGGCGGCGGCGAGGCCGTCGCCGTGGCCAGGTCGACCGCGATCCCGTTGGCGTGCAGCAGGTCCATCGCCTCGTCGAGCCAGTCGAAGTCCCAGACGTCCTCGTCCGGCTGGATCCGCGCCCACGAGAAGATCGCCAAGGAGACGATGTTCACTCCGGCCGCGCGCATCGCGCGCATGTCCTCGTCCCAGATTTCGCGAGGCCACTGCTCCGGGTTGTAGTCGGCGCCGAACGCCATCCGGGCCCGTCCGGGCTCGGACGGCCAGCGGAGCCACCGGTGGCCGTGGTCAGAGTGCACAACGTCTCCTTCGAGTGATGGTTACGTGGTCTTCCACTGCTGGTCGGCCCCGCCGTGCGTGGCCCCAGGCGTACCTGACCCGGTTCCTACTGCCTGACGGTGAAGCCCTGCTCCTCGCCGTACTTGAGCGAGGCGTCCTGCCAGGCCTTCAGGCCGTCCCGCAGCGTGGTGGAGGAGGTGTAGGCCTTGCCGACCGTGTCGTTGAAGATGCTGTTGGCGTAGACCTGGAAGGGCAGGTACGACCAGCCGCTCACGACCTGCGAGGCGGACTCGGCGAGCACCTTGTTCACCTTCTGGCCGCCGAAGTAGGGGAACTCCTTGTCCTGGAACTTCGGGTCCCGCAACTGGGCGGTGGTGGCGGGGAAGGCGCCTCCGTCCACCCGGGCCTGCACCCCCTCGTCGACCGTGGCGTACTTGAGGAAGGCGTAGGCGAGGGTCTTGTTCGGGCCGGCCTCGGGGATCGCCAGCGAGCTGCCGCCGTTCTCGGCGGTGGCCCCGCCTCCGGCCTCCCACTGCGGCATGGGCGCGACCTGCCACTTGCCTTCGCCGGCCTTGACCCCGGACTCGAGGTTGGCGGGCATCCACGCGCCGATGACCAGGCCGGCGATGGTGCCGTCGCCCAGGCCCTTGTACCACTCGTCGCTCCAGCTGGTGACCGGCGCGAGCAGCTTGCCGTCGATCAGTTTCTGCCAGAGGGCGGTGAACTTCTGGGTGCCCGGCTCGGTGAAGTCGATCCCGACCGTGGTGCCGTCGACGGTGTACGGCTTGCCGCCCGCCTGCCAGATCATGCTGGTGGTGAAGCCCGCGTCGCCCGCGTCGTTGGTGATGTACGCCTTCGGGTTGGCCTTGTGCAGGCTCTCCGCGGCCGCCGCGAACTCGTCCCAGGTGGCGGGCACCTTGAGGTCGTATTTGTCGAAGACCTCCTTGTTGTAGAACAGGGCCATCGGGCCGGAGTCCATGGGCAGGCCGTAGATGCCGCCGCCGACGTGCACGGAGCTCCACGGGCCGGGGGTGAAGGTGCCGTCCAGTGTGCCCGCGCCGAGGGCGCCGAGGTCGGCGACCGACTTGGCGAGGGCGAACTGCGGCAGGGCGTAGTACTCCACCTGGGCGACGTCCGGAACCCCGGAGCCGGCCTTGACCGCGTTCTGCAGGGCGGTGTACTGGTCGTTGCCGGTGCCGGCGTTGACCAGGTTGACCTTGACCTTCGGATACTTGGCCTGGAAGTCCTCGACGACCTGCTTCAGCGTCGGTTCCCACGCCCACACGGTGATCGAGCCGCCGGTGTCGAGGGCCTTCCTGATGTCGGCGTCGGAGACGGCCGCGGACGCCGCGGCGGCGTCGCCTGCGGAGCCGCCTCCGCCGGAGGAGCCGGAGGAGCCGCAGGCGCCGGCGGTGAGCGACACGGTCAGGGCCGCGCCCAGCAGGAGGGCGCGACGGCGGGTTATCGCCATGGGGAGTGCCTTTCTGGGTTGTCGGGGGAGGCAGACGTCGATGGGGGCGGTCATTCCATGCCGGGTCGTCCCTCGCCGGTCACTCCTTGACGCTTCCGGCGGCCAGGCCCGACTGCCAGTAGCGCTGGAGCAGCAGGAACGCCGCGATCAGCGGGACGATGGTGAGCAGCGATCCGGTGATCACGAGGTTGAAGACGGCCTCGCCGCCCGCCGTGAGGGCCTGCTGGTTCCACGACTTCAGCCCGACGGTGAGGGGGTACCAGCCGGGGTCCTTCAGCATGATCAGCGGCAGGAAGTAGTTGTTCCAGGTGGCGACCACGTTGAACAGCAGGACCGTGACCAGGCCGGGCGCCAGCAGCGGCAGGCTGATCCGGAAGAAGGTGCGGAACTCGCCCGAGCCGTCCACCCGCGCCGACTCCAGGATCTCCTCCGGCACGGCGTCGGTGGCGAAGGTCCACATCAGGTAGAGCCCGAACGGCGAGACGAGCGACGGGATGATGATCGCCCACGGCGTGTCGGTCAGGCCCATCTTCGAGAACATCAGGAACGTGGGGACGGCCAGCGCCGTGCCGGGCACCGCGACCGCCCCGATCACGACGGCGAACACCGCCTTCTTGCCGGGGAAGTCGAACTTCGCCAGCCCGTAGCCGCCGAGGGCCGCCAGCAGGGTCGCCCCGCCCGCCCCGGCGACCACGTACAGCAGGGTGTTGAGCAGCCAGCGGACGAAGATGCCGTCGCCGTAGGTGAAGGTCGCGCCGATGTTGTCGAACAGGGCGAAGTCGCCGGCGAACCACAGGCCGAAGGAGCCCAGCAGTCCTTCCTGGGTCTTGGTGGCGTTGACCGCCAGCCACACCAGGGGAAGCAGCGTGTAGACGAGCATGAGCGCGGTCAGCACGGTCAGTGTCGCGCTGCGGCGGCCCTGCGGGGACCGTCGCCGCCGGACGACCAGAGGGCCCCGGGCCGCGACGGTCTTCGGGCGGCCGGCGGTGGGAGTGGAGGTCGCCATGGCTCAGACCGCCTTCCGCATGCCGCGCAGCTGGACCAGGTAGGCGACGACCATCGTGATGATCCCCATGACGATGGCCACGGTGGCGGAGTAGTTGAACTGCTGGCCCTGGAAGGACAGCGAGTAGGCGTAGTAGTTCGGCGTGAAGTACGTGATGATCGAGTTCGGCACGATCGTCTTGAGGATGCTCGGCTCGTTGAACAGCTGGAAGCTGCCGATGATCGAGAAGATCGTGGCGATCAGCAGCGCGCCGCGCAGGGCGGGCAGCTTGATCGCCCAGATGATCCGGAACTGGCCGGCTCCGTCGAGCGCGGCGGCCTCGTACAGCGAGGGGTTCACCACCCGCAGCGCCGAGTAGAGGATCAGCATGTTGTAGCCCACGAACTCCCAGGTCACGATGTTGCCGACGGAGGCGAGGATCAGGTCTGGCGACAGCGGATCGGGCAGCGAGAGCCCGAACGCCTCGTTGACGTTGCCGATCAGGCCGAACCTGGTGCCGTACATGAAGCCCCACATCAGCGTGGCGACGACCGCGGGCACCGCGTACGGCAGGAACACGGAGATCCGGAAGAACGCCGACCCGTAGAGCCTGCCGCTGTCGATCGCGAGGGCGACCAGCAGTGCGAGGAAGAGCATGATCGGCACCTGGACGACCAGGAAGAGCGCGACGCGCCCGAACGCCGACCAGAACTGCGGGTCCTGCAGGACCTTGAGGTAGTTGTCGGCGCCGACGAAGGACGTCCCGCCGATCAGCCGGGTGCGGAACAGGCTCAGGTGGAGCGAGTACGCGATCGGAGCCAGGAAGACCAGCGCGAACACCGCCATGAACGGCGCGACGAACTGCCAGCCGGCCCATGACCGGCGTCTGGCGGCCCGGCCTCCCCGAACGTCCGAATACCCTTCCGAGACCACCGGTTCGCTCCTCTCCGCGGCGTGTCCGTCGGTCGTGGCTCCCATGCGTTTACGTGAACACCGTGTTTACGTGAACATCGCGAGCGAACGAGCGTGGGGTCGGTTCGTCGCGAAGGGTGATCTCTTGAGTCGCCGCAGTTATGTTTACGTAAACTTCTGCTGCGGTATGGTGGCACCGGCCCTACGGGAGGTCAAGGGCCCCCGGGTCACATCCGGTCGGATCGCGGCGTACGATCTCCGGCGACGGGGGCGAGCAGGCGGGAGCGACACAGGAATGGATCCGGACGGCCCGGCCCGGCAGGTCCCGGCGCCGATCGGCGGGGCGCAGCGGGGCGGCTCGGGCATCCCCGGCGGGCGGCGCAAGCAACGGGTCTCGATGGCCGACGTGGCCAGGCTCGCGGGTGTCTCGTCCCAGACGGTCTCCAGGGTCGCCAACGGCCATCCCGGCGTCGTCGGCGCGACGCGCGAGCAGGTGCTGGCGGCGATGCGGGAGCTGGGTTACCGGCCCAACAGCGCCGCCCGGGCGCTGCGGTACGGGCAGTTCAACACGATCGGCGTGATCCTCTTCGGGCTGGCGTCGACCGGCAACAGCCGCACCGTGGAGGCGATCGCCACCCACGCCGCGGCCGAGGGCTACGCGATCACGCTGATCCCCATCGGCATCCCCACCCAGGACAACGTGCTGGGCGCTTTCACCCGGATGGGCGAGCTCGCCGTCGACGCCGTCATCGTCATCATCGAGATCCACCTCCTCGACGCCGGCACGGTGACGCTGCCCCCCGGAGTCCACGTCGTCGTGGTGGACTCCGACGCGGGAGACCGCTACAGCGTCGTCGACACCGACCAGGCCGAGGGCGCCCGGCTCGCCGTACGCCACCTCCTCGGCCTGGGCCACGAAACGGTCTGGCACGTCACCGGCCCGGAGACGTCCTTCGCGAGTCAGCGCCGCGCCCAGGCGTGGCGGCTGGCCCTGGAGGAGGCCGGGCGGCCGGTGCCCCCGCCGCTGCACGGCGACTGGTCCGCCGAGTCCGGCTACGCCGCCGGGCTGGCGCTGGCCGGCGAACCCGGCTGCACGGCGGTGTTCGCCTCCAACGACCAGATGGCCCTCGGCCTGCTGCGCGCCTTCCATGAGCGGGGGCTGGCGGTCCCCGCCGACGTCAGCGTGGTCGGCTTCGACGACATCCCCGACGCCTCCTGCTTCGTCCCGCCGCTCACTACCGTCCACCAGGACTTCGCCGAGGTCGGCCGGCGCTGCGTCCAGGGCGTCCTGCGGCAGATCCGCGGAGGCGGGGCCGCTCGGCCGGGCACCGACCTCGTCCCCACCCGTCTGGTCGTCCGCCACAGCACGGCGCCGCCGCGCCCCCGGGCCTGAGGGAGGCCCCGGGGGCGGGGATCAGGTCAGCGGCAGCCGCCGGCGCAGCCGTCGTCGTGAGCGGTGTCGGCGGGTGCGGAGACCGAGGCCGCCGGGACGGCACAGCAGGGGTCCCCGCGCCAGGCTTCGCGACCTTCCTTGACCGCCACGGCGGCGATGACCAGCGCGGCGATCGGGTCGGCCCAGGACCAGCCGAAGGCGCTGTTGAGCGCCAGTCCCGCCAGGAGCACCGCGGACAGGTAGGTGCACAGCAGGGTCTGCCTGGAGTCGGCGACCGCCGAGGCCGAGCCGAGTTCGCGGCCGGCGCGGCGCTGGGCGTACGACAGTAGCGGCATGACGATCAGCGACAGGGCGGCCAGTATCAGGCCGGGGGTGGAGTGATCGGCCTCGCCGGCGCCGAGCAGGGTCCGCAGCGCGTCGACGGTGACGTAGGCGGCCAGGGCGAAGAAAGAGAGCGCGATGACTCTCAGGGCGGTCTTCTCCCGCTTCTCGTGCTCGGGTGTGGAGAACTGCCAGGCCACCGCCGCGGCGGAGGCGACCTCCACTACGGAGTCCAGCCCGAATCCGACCAGAGCGGCCGAGGAGGCCAGGGTGCCGGCGGTGATGGCGACGACGGCCTCGGCGACGTTGTAGGTGATCGTGGCGGCCACCAGGAGCCGGACGCGCCGCCGGAGCGTGTCGCGGCGGGCCGGGGTGGGGCCGAGGGAGATCGCGGTCATCGGCAGCAGCCTTCCTCGGCCGCGTCGGGGCAGGTGCCGTCGGCGGCGACCGCGATCACCACGGTGCGCAGGTCGTCCAGGGCGCGGCCGAGCCGCTCGTCGGCCAGTTCGTAGCGGGTGCGGCGGCCGACGGGCACGGCCACGATGAGACCGCAGTCGCGCAGACAGGCCAGGTGGTTGCTCAAGCGGGTGCGGGAGACGCCCAGCAGCTCGGCCAGGTCGGCGGGATGGGCCGGGGCCTCGCGGAGCGCGAGGAGGATGCGGCAGCGGATCGGGTCGGCCAGGGCGCGGCCGAAGCGGGCGAGCACCTCGACGTCGGGAGCGATGGTGAGCACCCTTCGACAGTACAGGAGATTTTGAATTCAGCTGATCCTGAACTCAACGCGTCTACGGACGGGCGGTCAGCGACGGCAGGGCGGGGATCACGGCGGCGAGCCAGCCATCCGGATCCGCGGTGAAGTGCGACGCCTCCCGCACCTCCCACCAGGACCGTGTGGTGAGGATGGTCTCCGCCTTCCCCGTCCGGCCGTCCCGGTAGCCGGTCTCGCGTCGCCCGGTCTCCCGGACGACGACGCGGCAGCACGCTCCTGGTGACGCGCTCGTACGCCTTCATGCGGTCGCCGAGGGCGGTCTTGTCGCTCATGACGTCGTCTCCTCGGCCTCCGCCGCCTGGCTCGATCTCGGGGTGGACGCAGGATCTCACGCCATGGTGGAGGGGCCGCCACTGCTTATCGCGGAACGTCCTGAGCCGGAACGTCTTGAGCCGCACCGGCGGGGCCGGTCTCGCCGGGGACCTGGAGGCGGCCCAGGAGCATCAGCAGGAGCTCGTCGACGATCTGGTCGAGGGTGGCGTCGACCCAGCCGACGGCCCAGTCGTGCATGAGGCCGTTGATCGCACCGATGAAGGCGGCGGCCGTGACGCGGAAGTCGCGAGCGGGGATCTCGCCGCGGCCCGCGGCGTCGTCCAGCTGCTCGCACAGGAAGGCTATCCAGCGGGCCCGGCGGTCCAGGCGCTGGCGGTCCAGGCGGGGGCTGACGCCGATGATCTCCACGAAGGCGATGCGGGTGTGGCGGGGGTCGGCGGTGGCCCCGGCGGCGTACGCACGGAACAGCCGGCTGCAGCGTTCGATGGGTTCCAGGTGCCGCACCTGGGGGAGTACGCCGAGGACCGCCTGCTGCGCGACGTCGTTGACGTACAGGTGCAACTCGGCCAGCAGGTCCTCCAGCGTGTGGAACTCCTCGTAGAACTGGCGGCTGGACAGCCCGGCGGCCCGGCACACGTCCGTGATCCTGGTGGCGCGGTAGCCGGGCCCGGCGCCGAACAGGTCGAGGCCCGCCTCCAGGAAGCGCCTGCGGCGCTCGGCCTGCCGTTCCGCCGCGGGCCTGCCGCCGTACCGGCCCGCCGCCGGTGTGATCCTGCCCGCCACCGCGCCCTCCGCTCCGTTGTCATGAATTTTGGGCCTTGTAGCGGAGGTCAGAGGTGCCTACTATCCAGTAACACAGTCTGAATATTGAAATGTTCAGACTTGTGCGAGTCCACGCGCCGAAGGCGCGCGGACCCTCGGCCGGCCATGCTCGCTCACCGCCCACCTCCCACCCCCCGGAGGAAGCACATGCACGCTTCGGCCCTCGCACGCCTGCGCAGATCCCTGCTCGCCGCCGCCGTGGCGGTCGGAGGCGCCGTCGTCTGCGGCGTTCCGGCCGCTCCCGCGAGCGCCGCCGACGGACCGCGCGAGGTGATGTTCGTCGGCAACAACTGGGACGGCACCGCGGACGTCATCGAGTCGAGCGGCGACTTCGCCAGGATCGGCCGGATCGACGTCATCCCCGACAAGGCCCGGCGGCTGGCCGAGATCTACCTCAACCCCATCAAGCTGGCCTTCTTCCTGGGCATCCGGCAGGGGCCGGGCGAGGGGCACGACCAGTTCGTCGACGACATGTACGCCACCCCGGACGGCACGGCCATGGTCGTCTCCCGCCCGAGCTTCGCCGACGTGGTGTCCATCGACCTGACCACCGGCGCGATCAGATGGCGCTTCCCGGTCTCCGGCTTCCGCGCCGACCACATGGCCGTGTCCCCCGACGGGACCCGGGTCGCGGTGTCGGCCTCCACCTCCAACACCGTGCACGTCCTGGACATCGCCACCGGCAGGCAGCTCGGCTCGTTCCGCACGGGGGACAAGCCGCACGAGAACATCTTCACCGGCGGCGGCAGGTACATCTGGAACATGTCGATCGGCGAGGTCAACAACGACTTCGACAGCCCGTCCCAGGACTGGCTGAAGGGCGACCGCCACATCACGATCGCGGACGCCTCGACGTACAAGGTCGTCAGGACCATCGACATGCGCGACCGGCTGGACGCCTTCGGCCGCAAGGACCTGTCGGACGCGGTGCGGCCCGCCGTCCTCACCCCGGACGAGTCGAAGCTGTATTTCCAGGTCTCGTTCTTCAACGGCTTCGCCGAGTACGACACGGCCACCGACACGATCACCCGGATCAAGACCCTGCCGAAGAACCCGGCCACCAGCGAGGACCGCACCACCTGGGTCAACGACTCCCGGCACCACGGGTTGTCGATCAACCCCGCCGGCGACAAGCTGTGCGTCGCCGGGACGATGGACGACTACGCCACCGTCGTCGACCGGGCCACGCTGCGGGAGGGCCCGCTGGTGAGCGCCTCGAAGCCCTACTGGGCGACCGTCAGCGGCGACGGGCGGGCCTGCGTCATCTCCGAGAGCGGCGCCGACCGGGTCACGGCCATCGACTTCGCGACCGGACAGAAGATCACCTCGGTGCCGGTCGGCGACCACCCGCAGCGCGTACGCATCGCCCGCGTCCCGGCCGGCTGGATCCCTCCGGCCGCCGGCTGAGGCCCCCCGGTGCCGGGACGGATCGTCCCGTCCCGGCACCATCGGGCGTGCTCCCGGGTCAGAGGCGATGGGGGTTCAGGCGTCCTCGTCCACCTGGATGGCGGCGGCGGGGCAGACGGCGGCGGCCTCGCGGACCGCGTCGTGCCGGTCCTCGGCGGGCTCGGGCTCCAGCAGGACGACGACGCCGTCCTCGTCGCGCTGGTCGAACACCTCCGGTGCGATCAGCACGCACTGGCCGGCGCCGCAGCACCTCGCCTCGTCGACGACGACCTTCATGTCCATGTCCTCCTTGCCGATCGAGCCTCTGTGGTCAGGGGTCACCAGCGGACCGGGACCTCGCGCAGGCCGCCGACGGCGAGCCCTTCCACGCGTTCCAGTCCCTCCACGGGCACGGCCGGCTCCAGCGTCGGCAGCCTGCGCAGCAGCACCTCCAGGACGACCTGCAGCTCGGTGCGGGCCAGCGCCTGCCCCAGGCAGGAGTGGGCGCCGGAGCCGAAGGACAAATGGGGGTTCGGGCTGCGGGTCAGGTCCATCTCGCCGGCGTTCTCGAAGGCGGTCTCGTCGCGGTTGGCGGCGGCCATGCTGCACACCACGGTCGTGCCGCGGGGCAGGATCGTGCCGCTGACCTCGGTCTCCGCGTTCAGGTAGCGGGGCAGGCCGAAGCCGGAGTTGGCGTCGAAGCGCAGCGACTCCTCCACAGCGGTGCGGATCAGCGACGGGTCGGCCAGCAGCCGCTCCCATCGGGAGCGGTCGGCCAGCAGCATGGAGACCATCTTGCCGATCATGTTGGCGGTGGTCTCGTGCCCGGCGACCAGCAGCGCCATGCCCGTGACCAGGATCTGGATGTCGGACAGCCCGCCGTTCTCAGGACCGCCGGCCGTGATCAGCTCGCTCAGCAGGTCGTCGCCGGGCTCGGCGCGCTTGGCCGTGACGAGGTCGGACATGTACTGGAAGAACTCGCCCTGGGCGGCCTCGGTCTCGGCCTTGCCGTAGCGGGTCAGGTTGAGCAGTGTGTCGGACCAGTAGGAGAACCGGTCCCGGTCGGCGGCGGGCACGCCGAGCATGTCGCAGATGACGTAGACCGGCAGCGGGAAACCGAGGCTCGCCCTGAGGTCGCCGGGCGCGCCGCGCTTGACCATGTCGTCGACGAGATCCTCGGCGATCTGGATCATGGCGGGCCGCATCGCGTTCATGCGCTTGGCGGTGAACCACCTGCCGACCAGGCGCCGCCAGTGCTGGTGCTCCTCGCCGCTGTCGGGGATGATCGTCGCCATCTCGCCGCTGAACACGCCGCCGCCGTCCGCCGACAACCGGGCGGCGTCGGGTGCGTTGAGCTGGCGGGTGAAGCGCGGGTCGGCCAGCACCTGCTTGACGTCCTCGTACCGGGTCAGCAGGGTCGCCCGGTCGCCGCTGGGCAGCGTGACGTGGGCCACCGGGCACGTCGCGCGCAGCTCGGCCCACTCGGCGGGCGGGTCCAGCGCCGCGTCGTTGGGGATCGGGTAGCTCAGGACCTGCTCGTCGGTGCTCATTCGGCATCTCCTCCTGTAGACGGTCGGCCGCCGTGCACTCTCCCGGTTGGAGGGGCGGCGCCCCTCACGTATGCCCGGGTCGGCGTGAAGGCCGGTCGTGCCTGTGCCCGTCCGCGTGCAAAGTTCCTTCGTTTCCAGGGGGCGGGTGTCTCAGCGGGGCACGTCCGCGCGGGCATGGGCCCTGCTCCGCAGGGGCATGGACGCCTGACCGGGCGGTCCGGGCGGCACGCTGGGTGAACCACGCCCGGCCTGCGGCGCGCGTACGCGCGCCTCCTCGGGGACACGACAACGGGGAGGCGCATGGAGGACGGGTGGACGCGATCATCAACTGGCTCTGGGGCCTGTCGGGGACGGTGCTGTACGCGGTCGTGGCGGCGCTGGTCTTCGCCGAGGACGCGTTGTTCGTGGGGTTCGTCGTGCCGGGGGAGACGGCCGCCGTGCTGGGCGGCGTGCTCGCCAGTCAGGGCAGGCTGTCGGTGTACTGGGTGGGGCTCGTGGTGACGCTTGCCGCGATAGCCGGCGACAGTGTGGGCTACTTCATCGGCCGTCGCCTCGGCCCCACGGTCCTGAACGTACGGGTCCTGCGCCGCCGTGGCCACCGCGTGGAGAGGGCCCAGGTGCTGATCCGCCAGTGGGGTCCTCAGGCGGTGTTCTTCGCTCGGTTCGCCGCGTTCCTCCGCGCCATGATGCCGACCCTGGCCGGGGTCTCGCGTATGAGCTACCGGCGGTTCTTCCTGTTCAACGTCCTGGGCGGGGTGCTCTGGGGAGTCGGTTACACCCTCCTGGGCTTCTTCGCCGGGGCGGCGTACGAGCAGGTGCAGTCGGCCGTCGGCGGTGTGGTCGCGGCCGTTCTCGCCGCGGTCGTCGTGACCGCCCTGGTCGTGTGGCGCGTCCGGCGGCACCGCGGCATGCGCTAGGTGTTCTGTCCCATGAGGTTGGGTACGCGGCTGGCGGGTGGTAGGCCGTTCAGCGCGGTGTGGCCGCGGTGGTGATTGTAGGTGTGTAACCAGGCGGGTAGGGCGGCGCGGCGTTGGGTCTCGGAGGT
>NZ_JABBXA010000028.1 GCF_014161445.1 Microbispora sp. H13382 | reverse complement strand
GTCACCGTCGACGGCTCCCCCGTCCACATCCTGGAGAGCGGCACGGGGCCCGCGGTGCTGATGCTGCACGGCTCCGGACCCGGTACGACCGGATCCGGAGCCTGGGCAACGACGGCACAGGCGCTGGGCACGTCCTGGCACCTGGTGGCTCCTGACCAGGCGGGGTTCGGCCGTACACCGATCCCGGCGGGCTCCAGGGGTGGGCTCCGGCTGTGGACGGAGCAGGCCGCGGGCCTGATGGATGCTCTCGGTGTCGAGCACTACGCCGTGGTGGGTCACTCCATGGGCGGTGTCGTGGCGCTGGCGTTGGCGGCCGCGCGTCCCCAGCAGGTCACCCGTGTCGTGGCGGTCTCGACGATGGGCGCCCCCGGGGCGCCGCTGTCCGCCGAGCTCGACGCGGTCTGGGCCGCCCCCGCCGGCCCGCCCGGGGCACGAGACATGTTGAGTCGCCTCGTCTTCGACCAAGCGCTCGTGACCGAGTCGGCCGTCGCTGCCCGTGCAGCTGCGATGGAAGCGGGGGCGGCCGCATACGCGTCGTTGTTCCCTCCACCTAGGGCACGTTGGGCCGACGACCTCACCCTCTCGGCGCAAACGCTGGCAGGGATCCGCGCGCCCGTGCTGCTCGTCCACGGCGCCGAGGACCGAGTCACCCCGCTCGGGACGGCAGCTCTGCCCCTGCTCGAACACCTGGCCGATGTCCGTCTGCACGTGCTCGGCCGATGCGGGCACGTGCCGGCGCTCGAGCACCCGCACGACTTCAGGCGACTCCTGTCGTGCTTCCTCGGCCGGGAACGAGGTCACTGATTGCTGCGACAGGTCCGCAGCCCGTGCTCAAGCAGATCAGCATGAAGCAGGCGTGATCCGCGCAGAAGCCAGCGCTCTTCCCGAGACCCGAGCCATGGCGAGGCAGTGGCCGAGGTCATCGCTCGACATGGTCGCATCGACATCCTCGTGAACAACGCCGGACGTAGCCACGTCGGTGCCGTGGAGGAAACCGGCGAGGCCGAGCAGCGGGCCCTGTTCGAGGTCCACTTCTTCGGCCCCGCCGGGCTGACCCGCGCCGCCCTTCCCCACCTGCGGGCACGACGGTCCGGCGCGATCGTGCAGGTCAGCAGCGTGGGAGGACGATTGTCGTTCGCGGGAATCTCCGCCTACGGGGCGACGAAGTTCGCGCTCGAAGGCTTCTCCGAAGCGCTACGGGCCGAGGTCGCCCATTGGGCGTAACCGTGCTCATAGTTCGGGCGTGGGCGGTTCTCCCCGGTAGACGCTCTCCCATCTCGCCAGCTCGCGGGCCTCCCGCTGGGCGACCTCCCTGATCGTCTCGGACGGTATGACGAGCACGCGCGTGACGTCCTCGTCAAGCACGATCACTCCGCCGCCGGCGATCGCCCCCATGGGGAGCTCCTCCCGGCCGGGCGTGCCGAGCTTGCGCACCAGGAACACGTCGAGCGGGTGGCCCAGCCCCGTCGCCACCTCGTACGCCACCGGCACGCCGCCGCACGGCAGTCCCGGGACGACGACGTCGGGGAGCCCGCGGTAGTGGTTGAGGAGTCGGCGCAAACGCGGAGGCCTGCCGGCCTATCCGACATGCACCCGGGGACGGTGCTCGGGATCCGGCTCGGCCTCCCGCAGGATCTCGCGGGTCATCGCCGGGACGTCGCCCACTCCGAACACCAGGTAACGCAGCATCGCGGCGACGGGGTTCTCCTCGGCCCAGTGGAAGTAGATGTGCGGCAGCTTGCGGAAGCGGTTCCGGATGTAGAGCAGCAGGGCGGCCAGCGCGTTCGGGATCGAGGAGCTCTCCAGCCGGAGGATCCGGTGCCCGTACCGCTCCTCGCCCCGGACGCGCAGCTCTGTCAGGAACTCCGACGCGTCCGGGACGGTGGCCTCCACGAACAGCACCGGCGTGGCGGGATCCAGCCGGTGGTTGCGCCACTGCTCACGCAGCTTCTCCTCGTACTCCGCCCGGTCGCGCCGCTGCGGCTCGTTGGCGATCAGGTGGACCTCGTCGCCGGGCACTTCGCGGAGGAACCGCTCCGCCAGGGGGTCGAGGACCACGCGGGTGACCCGCAGCTCGGTGGACCGGGTCGCTCGGGAGATCAGCGAGGTGACCACGATGGCCGCGATGAAGAACGACGCGATCTTGACACCGTCCGGCCGCTCGATCACGTTCGCCACCAGCGTGTACGTCAAGACGAGGGCGATGGCCGCGTACGCCGCCGTCGCCGCGCGCCTGCGACGCCGGTGGACCGAGACCGTGACCGCGACGGCCGCTGAGAGGATCAGCACGAGGACTCCGGTGGCGTACGCCCCGCCCTGCGCCGTCACGCTCGCCCGGAAGATCACTGTGATGGCGAACGCGACGGCCGTGAAGACCAGGACAAGCGGCCGGACCGCCCGCGTCCAGTCGGGGGCCATGCCGTACCGGGGAAGGTAACGGGGAACCAGGTTGAGCAGGCCTGCCATCGCGGAAGCGCCGGCGAACCACAGGATCGCGATCGTGCTCGCGTCGTACAGCGTGCCGAACCCGTTCCCAAGATAGGCGTGAGCCAGGTATGCCAGGGCCCGGCCGTTGGCCCTGCCGCCCTCCCGGAACTCCCGCAGCGGGATCAGCACGCTCGTGACGAAGCTGCTGGCGATCAGGAAGACGCTCATGACCAGGGCCACCGTCGTCAGCAGCCTTTTGGCTCCCCTGATCCGTCCCGCCAGGCCCCCCTTGATCAGCGGCATGACGGCCACCCCGGTCTCGAACCCAGACAGGCCGAGGGCGAGCTTGGGCATGACGAGCAGGGACAGCAGCACCATCGACGCCGGCCCGCCGTGCGAGGACAGCAGGGCCTGCTTCCAGTCCACGACCAGGACGGGCCGGTCGGCGACATGGAGCACGGCCGCCGTCACCACCACAACGTTGAGTGACAGGTAGACGCCCACGAGGACGACGGCGACGCCGATCGCCTCGCTGAAGCCCAGCAGGAACACGGCGCCGAGCAGCGCGAGCAGGCCGATCGTCACGGCGACCTGGTGCCCCTGGAGGGCACGCGGCGCGAAGGGGTTCTCCAGGATGTGCGCTGTCGCGTCGGCCGCCGACAGCGTCATCGTGATCACGAAGTCGGTGGCCGCGAACCCGAGTAGCACCAGGACGAACAGCTTGCCCCACCACCTCGGGGCGAGCCGCTCCAGCATCGCGACCGAGCCCTGGCCGTGCGGACTCTCCACCGCGACCCGCCGGTAGACCGGCAGCGCGCCGAACAGCGTCAGCGCGACGAGGAACAACGTCGCGACGGGCGACAGCAGACCCGCCGCCAGCGCGGCGATCCCCGGCTGGTAGCCCAGGGTGGAGAAGTAGTCGAGACCGGTGAGGCACATGACCCGCCACCAAGCGTGCCGCCTGTGCGGCGCCTCCACCACGTGGGGCCCGGCGGGCATCACGTCCTCGTGCTGAAGCCCTTCCAGGAGCCAGGAGCGGACGCTGTCCCTGGTCGCCATGCCGCCCACACTCGCCCTACTCCACGCATTCGCCGCCGACGGGGAGCCCCGTCTGCTCGGCGTGGCGGCGGATGATCCGCTGCGCAGTGACAATGTCCTTCAACGCCCCGTCGAGCCCGGTGAGCGGTGGTTCGTCCTGGGTGACAAACCGGTGGAAGGCCACCAGTTGCCGCTCGTACGCCTCCGCGAGGTCGCGGTAGGCGACCGTGCGCTCGGCCGTGCCGGTCCGCGACAGGACGGTGAGGCTCGTCGGGGCGTTCAGCAGGTAGTGGGTCGGGAAGCACAGTTCCAGCGAGCCGTGGTCGTGGTGTACGGCGATCGTCTCCCGGTAGACGGGGTAGTCCGGCAGGTGGTGCCAGCACAGGCCGTACCTGCCGCGCGCGGGGTCCGGCAGTCTCCCGCTCACCTCGATCGAGGGCGGGAAGACGTCGTCCGGCCAGACGGACACATGGTCCACGGTCGCGGGCGAGCCGACCAGCAGCCGCATGACGGACAGCTCGTGCCGGACGTCGCCGAGCAAGACCTGGGAGTAGAGGCGCCGCAGCCGTTCCGGGACCGTTCCCAGAGCCTCGATGATCGCCTCGTTGTCGGCTTCCAGGTAGGGGGCGAGCCGCTCGGACGCCGGCCTCGACACCCGGGCTCTGGCGAACAGGAGCTGCGACTCCTCGGAGGGGTGCAGGACGGTGGCGTCCAGACGGCGCACGGCCCTGGCGCCGCCGGCCTCGCTGAGCGCCGACAGCAGGCGCTGCGTGGCCGGATCGTACTGCTTCACATAACCCACCATCAGCCGCGCGTCGCCGGGGATGCGCGAAGCTCGGCCCGGCTGTAGGCGAGCGGCTTCTCGCACAGCACCCAGCAGCCGCAGGCGAGGGCCGCCTTCACGAGCGGCCCGTGAGAACCGGGCGTGAGGACGATCAGCGCGTCGAACCCGCCCGCCTCCAGCATGGCCATGGCGCGGTCGTAGGATCTGACGCCCAACTCCCGGCCGAGCGTCTCTGCGTGGTCGCCGTCAAGGTCGCACACGGCGGACACCTGGAAGATGTCCCGCCGCTTGGCGAGCAGCGGCAGGTACACGACCTGGGCCGCCACGCCCAACCCCACGAGAGCCACCTTCAACGCGCCCACGCTCTCACCCACTCCCACGACGGGCCGTCCCCCGGCCGCTCCCCCTCCTGGATCTCCCTCCAACCGGCGCTGGAGTTCGCGCTCACGAGCGCGTCGACGCGGTCGGCCAGGTACGCGTCGCGCTGGCCCGCGCTCATCGCGTCCCAGTCGGTCTGTGGAACCCGGATCTCCTCGCTGACGACGTCGTGCCTGCACTGGAAGAACAGCTCGACCGTCACCATGTCGCCCATGTCCTCTGACAGCATCGCTCAGTCCTCTGCCCGCCGAGCTGGGTGTAGAGCTCCAGCTGGTCGAAGTACATCCGGTGACTGATGATCTTGTCGTTGCCCACCGATCAGGTACTGGTGCCCCGGACGGCGACATGGCGGCCGGTTTGTTCCAGCACCTGGCCCCCGGGCAGCATGAAGGGCCCGGTGTGGCGCGTCGTGCAGCCTTTGCTTGAGCCAGCGGGCGTCCGGCATGCGCATGGCCCGTCCCCCTCACTGCCAACGGTCGGACCGCCGGGGCCCGCGGCCGCGACGGGAGGGTCAGCCGGTGCCGGCGGGATGCAGGACGACCTTGGTCCAACCGGGATCCCGCTGGTCGAAGTGCTCGTAGCCACCGGGCGCGTCGTCCAGATCCAGCTCGTGTGAGACGACCCACGACGGCCGGGCCTTCCCCTCGTGGATGAGGGTGCAGAGCTGCCGGTTGTAGTTCTTGACGTTGCACTGGCCGTTGCCCATGGTCTGGCCCTTGAACCAGAACATCCCGTAGTCGAAGGCGATCTCGCCCTGCTTGTAGAGGTCGTCGGGGCTGCCGGGATCCATGGCGATGAACACGCCCACGACCCCGATCGTCCCGGCGAACCTCACCGACTTGACGAGGTTGTTCAGCGTCATGTTGGGATGCTCGTGCCCCTGGGGGTCGTGCGCCTGGTAGCCCACGCACTCGCAGCCCCGGTCGGCGCCCCTGCCGTGCGTGAGCTCCATGACCTGGTCGACCGGCGACGTCTTGGAGTCGTCGATCGGGATCGCCCCGATCTCCTCGGCCTTGGCCAGCCGGTCCGGGTGGCGGTCCACGACCATCACCATGCCCGCGCTCTTGAACGTCGCGGAGTAGGCGGCCATCAGGCCGACCGGCCCCGCCCCGTAGATCACGACCGAGTCGCCGGCCTGCACACAGGCGAGCTGGGTCGCGTGCCAGCCGGTGGGCCAGATGTCGGCCAGCATGACGTAGTCGGTCTGCCTCTCCCGCGCGTCGTCCGGCAGGACCAGGCAGTTGAAGTCGCCGAACGGCACGCGCAGCAGCTCGGCCTGGCCGCCGTTGTACGGGCCCATGTCCGCGAAGCCGTACGCGGCCCCGTCCACCCCCGGCTCCGGGTTGGTGGTGAGGCAGAAGGCGGTCAGGCCTCTCTCGCAGTTGGCGCAGAAGCCGCACGCGACGTTGAACGGCACGCAGACCATGTCGCCGACGCGGACGCGTACTACTCCCGGCCCCACCTCGACCACCTCGCCGAGGTTCTCGTGGCCGAGGACACGGCCCGGCTCCAGGTCGGTCCGGCCTTCGTACATGTGCAGGTCCGACCCGCAGATGTTGGTCGTGGTGACACGGACCAGGACGTCGGTGGGCATCTCTATCCGCGCGTCCGGCACGTTCTTGACGCCGACCTGCCGGGGTCCCTCGTATACGACTGCCTTCATGATGTCCTCGCTTCTAGAGCAGCAGCTCGAAAAGGCGGATCACGCGCTCCCACTGCTCGGTCCTCGGATTCTTCAGGCCGGGATCGAGGATGGTGAACGTGCGCGCCAGCGCCAGCGACAGCCCGCCGACGATCTCGGGCAGCCGTTCCCTCACCTCCTCGCCGATGGACAGGTCGAGCGGAGGCAACGCCGCGAGCTGCTCCAGGATGGGCTTCAGCTCGATGTCCTCGTCGAGGTCGCGGAACCGGTGGATGCTCTCCTGGAGGCCCTTGGTGATGGGCAGGTCCCAGGTCTCGACGACGTCCCGGACGTTCGCCTTCGCGTGGGCCTGGCCGATCACCAGCAGGTCGTACAGCTTCTGGTTCACGAAGTCGCTGTAGCGCCGGAGATCCTCCTTGTCGACGTCGAGGCCCGCCGCCGTCCTGAAGAACCGCTCGAACCTCTGCACCGCCATCACTTCTGCCATCGCCAGTCCCCTTCCTCCCCGCGCGGGCGGCTCAGCCCCTCAGCTGAAGGTGTTCGTGCACGAGGCGCACGGCCATCGCGCCCTCGCCGACGGCCGACGCGACCCGTTTGATCGATCCGTTCCGCACGTCGCCGGCCGCGAACACACCCGCTCTGCTGGTCTCCAGTGGAAACGGCCGACCGGTGGAGTCCGGCACGCCCTTCCTGCCGGAACGAGCGGCGTCCAGCCCGGTCAGGATGTATCCCCGGGAGTCGAGCGCGACCTCGTTGGCCGGCCACCGGGTGTACGGCTCCGCACCGATGAAGACGAACATCGCGCGGGCCTCGGCGGTGAACCGCTCCCCGGTGACGTTGTGCTCGACGACGACCGCCTCGAGCGTCTCCCGCCCGGCCAGCCGCCGGACCTGGGTGTTCAGCATCACCTGAATGCCGGGGTGTTGTTCGATCTCGACCGCCAGGTAGCGGGACATGTTCCTGGTCAGCTCGCCGTCGCGTACGAGCAGGCGGACAGAGGCGACGTGGTGGGCGAGGAACAGCGCGGCCTGGCCGGCCGAGTTACCGCCGCCCACGACGACGACCGGGTCCCGGCTGCACGTCTGTGCCTCGAACGCGGTGGCCGCGTAGTAGACGCTGGTCGCCTCAAACCTCTCCAGGTCGGGCACGACGAGCCTCCGGTAGCGGACGCCTGTCACGATGAGCAGCGTGCGGGCGTGGACCGTCGTGCCCTCCTTCAGGGTGACGAGGTGATGGCCTTCGTGCGCTCGCAGCGTGCACGCCTCCGCCGGGACGCAGAGCTCCGCGCCGAACTTGCGGGCCTGGATCATCGCCCGCTCGGCCAGCTCGCCACCGGAGATCCCGGCGGGGCGCTCGCCGTGGGCGGCCAGCGTCCGTATCTGCACATCGCTCAGCCGGGGGTAGGCGCCCTGCAGATCGGGCGACTCGGTGAGCTCATCCGGCCAGCGCATCGCCGACCCACTTCCGCAACACGGGCGCCGGCGCCGCACCGGCCCGCTGGGCCACGACCCGCCCCAGCCGGAGGACGACGAGCGTCGGCACGGCTCGCACGTCGAAGCGCCGCGATGTCTCGGGCGCCTCGTCGATGTTCACCTTCACCAGCTTGATCCGCCCGGCCAGCTCGGTGGCGACCTGTTGGAGCGCCGGGCTCACCGTGCGGCAGGGCCCACACCAGGACGCCCAGAAGTCGACGACGACCGGAATCCGCGCCGCCTCGGCGACCTCGGCGAAGTCCTCGTCCCCCGCGTCCACCACCCAGGGCAGCGACTCGCGGCACTCGCCACAGCGCGGCGCTCCCGCCCCCGCCTTGGGCACGCGGTTGTTCCGGCCGCAGTGCGGGCACCGGACGACGCTCGACTCCACGACCTTCGGCGGCATCGGTCAGCCCTCCGGGTTCTCGTACGTGACCACGATCTCGCCGCCGGACAGTTCCACCCGGATGGTCGCGCCGTCGCGGACGTCGCCGGCGACCAGCGCCCGCGCGACCCGGGTCTCCACCTCGCGGGCGATGTAACGCCGCAGCGGGCGGGCTCCGTAGATCGGGTCGAACCCGCGCTCGGCGATGTGGCGGACCGCCTCCGGGCTGATCTCGAGCGTCATCCTGCGCTCGGCGAGCCGCGCTCTGATGTCGTTGAACATCAGCTTGACGATCTGCTCGATCTCGGCCTCGGTGAGCGGCTTGAACAGCACGATGTCGTCGATGCGGTTGAGGAACTCGGGGCGGAAGCGGGCACGCAGCTCCGCCATGACCATCTCGCGCACCTCCGGGTCGATCTCGCCCGACGGCGCCGCCTTCTCGCTGAGGTAGTGCGAGCCGATGTTGGACGTCATGATGATCACGGTGTTGCGGAAGTCGACCGTGCGCCCCTGGGCGTCGGTGAGCCGCCCGTCGTCCAGCACCTGCAGCAGGGTGTTGAACACGTCCGTGTGTGCCTTCTCGATCTCGTCGAAGAGCACCACGGAGTAGGGCTTGCGCCGCACGGCCTCGGTGAGCTGGCCGCCCTCCTCGTAGCCGATATACCCGGGCGGGGCGCCGACAAGGCGGCTGACGGTGTGGCGCTCCTGGTATTCGCTCATGTCGACGCGGACGATGTTCTCCTCGGTGTCGAACAATGCCTCGGCCAGCGTCTTGGCCAGCTCGGTCTTGCCGACTCCGGTCGGCCCGAGGAAGATGAACGACCCGATCGGGCGGCGGGGGTCCTTGATCCCCGAGCGCGCCCGGATGATGGCGTCGGCGACCGCCCGCACGGCCTCGTCCTGGCCGATCACCCGCTGGTGCAGGATCTCGTCGAGCCGTAGCAGCTTCTCCCGCTCGCCCTCCTGCAGGCGGCTGATCGGGATGCCGGTCCACCGCGACACGATGCCGGCGATCTCCTCCTCGGTCACCACCTCGCGCAGCAGCCGGTGCCCGCCCTGCTTGCTCTCCAGCTGTTCCTCCGCGGCACGCAGCCTGCGCTCCAGTTCGGGAAGCCTGCCGTGTCGCAGCTCGGCCGCGCGGTTCAGGTCGTACATGCGCTCGGCCTGCTCGGCCTCCCGGCGTACGCTCTCGATCTCCTCGCGCAGCTGCTGCACCTTGCGCAGGGCGTGCCGCTCGGCCTCCCACTGGGCCCGCATGGCGTCGGCTTCGGCCCGCAGGTCGGCCAGCTCCTTGCGTAGCGTCTCCAGGCGCTCCCGGCTCGCCGGGTCGTCCTCCTTGGCGAGCGCCGCCTCCTCGATCTCCAGCCGCGTCACCCGGCGGGTCAGCTCGTCCAGCTCTGCGGGCATCGAGTCGATCTCCGTACGGAGCATGGCGCACGCCTCGTCGACCAGGTCGATCGCCTTGTCAGGGAGGAAGCGGTCGGAGATGTAGCGGTGGCTCAGCACGACCGCGGCGACGATCGCGCCGTCCTGGATCTTCACGCCGTGGAAGACCTCGAGACGCTCGCGCAGCCCGCGCAGGATGGAGATGGAATCCTCGACTGACGGCTCGTCGACGAAGACGGGCTGGAAGCGGCGCTCCAGGGCAGCGTCCTTCTCGATGTGCTTGCGATACTCCGTCACGGTCGTCGCGCCGATCATGTGCAGCTCGCCGCGGGCCAGCATCGGCTTCAGCATGTTGCCGGCGTCCATCGCCCCCTCGGCGGCGCCCGCGCCGACCACCGTGTGCACCTCGTCGACGAACAGCAGGATGCGTCCCTCGGACGCCGTCACCTCGGTGAGCACGGCCTTCAGGCGCTCCTCGAACTCGCCGCGGTACTTCGCCCCCGCGACGAGCGCGCCCATGTCCAGGCTGAAGATCGTCTTGTCCTTCAGGCCCTCCGGTACGTCGCCGCGCGCGATGCGCTGCGCGAGGCCCTCCACGATCGCCGTCTTGCCCACGCCTGGGTCGCCGATCAGGACCGGGTTGTTCTTGCTCTTGCGGGACAGGATCTGGACGACCCGGCGGATCTCGCCGTCCCGCCCGATGACCGGGTCGAGCTTGTCCGCCCGCGCCGCGGCGACGAGGTCGCGCCCATACTTCTCAAGCGCCTCGTAGGCGACCTCCGGATTGGCGGAGGTCACCCGCTGATTCCCGCGTGCCTGCGTCAGGACCTGCAGGAAGCGCTCACGGGTCAGCCCGTGTCCCTTGAGCAGCCGGCCCGCCGCGCTGTCGACGCCCTCGTCCAGCAGCGCCATCAGCAGGTGCTCGACCGACACGTACTCGTCCTTCAGCCGGCCGGCCTCCCGCTCGGCGGCATCGAACAGCCGCGACAGCCGTTGGGTGACGTAGACCTGGCCGGGGGCGACGCCGGGACCGGTGACGCGGGGCCGCCGCTCCAGCTCGTGCTCCAGTTCGAGCCGGAGCTTGTCCGGGTCGGCGCCGGCGGCGGACAGCAGGCGCGGGACGAGCCCGTCGGGCTGCCGGACCAGCGCCAACAGCAGGTGCTCCCCGTCGACCTCGGTGTGTCCGAAGCGGATCGCCGCGGTCTGGGCGTCGTGCAGGGCCTCCTGCGACTTCTGCGTCAGGCGGTTCAGGTCCACGATCTGTCTCCGGTCCTTCTCGTATTGGTGCGCAGAGCCGCCTCCAGCTCCGCGATGCGGTCCAGGAGGTCCGTCACGAGGCCGAGGGAGGCGTAGTTGACGGCGAGCCCGGCGTGCAGGCGCTGAAGGCGCCCCACGGCGGCGACCTGGGTGGGCGGGAAGCACAGGCCGCCCGAGAAGCCGGTCCAGGCGTCGATCAGCCCGAGCGCCACCAGGCGACGCACCAGTTCCGGGTGCAGTCCCGTGGCCCGGGAGAAGGACTCCAGGTCCAGGTGCCCGACGTCCACCTGGGCGAGCCGGACGAGCGGATAGGTCATGACGGGCTCCTCGGGTTGAACGCCGAGATCCTGGCCAGTTGCTCGTACAGGCGGCGCTCCTCGTCGCCGAGCGTGGGCGGCACCATGATCCGGACCTCGGCCAGCAGGTCTCCGGGCCGGCCGCGCGGGTTCGGCATGCCCTGTCCGCGCAGGCGCAGGCGGCGCCCGGACGAGGTGCCCGGCGGCACCTTGACCTTCGCCTCCCCGCCGGGCGTGTCCACCGCTACAGTCGCCCCCAGCGCGGCCTCCGACGGCGTCAGCGGGAGGCGGACGTGGATGTCGCGCCCCTCGAGGCGGTAGCGGGGGTGGTCGGCGATCCGCGCGATCAGGTAGAGGTCGCCCGCCCTGGCGCCGTCGCTGCCCGCGCCGCCCTGGCCCGCGAGCCGGATCCGCTGGCCGTCGGTCACGCCAGGGGGAATGTTCACCTGGAGGGTCCGCCCGCCTCCCGGGCCGGGGATCGTGATGCTCCGCCGGCCGCCGCGGTAAGCCTCCTCCACCGTGAGCGGCAGCTCGGCCTCCTGGTCGGCGCCGGGCACCGGGCCCCAGGCGCGGCCGGTCGCGCCTCGCCTGCGCCTGGCGAAGACGCCACCGAGCAGGTCTTCGAGGTCGATGCCCTCGAAGCCCTCGCCGGTGGTGAAGTGGATCTCCTCCCCGCCGGGTCCGCGCGCCCAGGCGGGCCCCGGCCCCGCCCAGCCCGGCCCCGCGCCGGCTCCCGCTCCGGCGCGGGCGCGCGCGTACGCCGCCGGGTCCACACCCTCGGGCACCCGGCGGAAGTCTGGCCCGAACGCGTCGTACCGCCGCCGCGTCCCGGGGTCCGACAGCACCTCGTACGCCTCCGAGACCTCCTTGAAGCGGTCCTCGGCGTCCGGGGCCTTGTTGACGTCGGGATGGTAGGTGCGGGCCAGCTTCCGGTAGGCCCGCTGGATCTCGTCCTGGTCCGCCGTTCTCGGGACGCCCAGGATCTCGTAGAAGTCGCGCTCCGCCATCACTCGTCGGCTTTCGTGGAGACGACGACGGAGGCCGGGCGTAGTTGCAGCGCGCCGTCGCCGTAGCCGGGCCGTACGACGTCGACGACGGTGCCGGCGTCGACGTCCGGGACGGCGACCGTACTGACGGCCTCGTGCCTGGCCGGGTCGAATCGCGTCCCGACGTCGTCCCTGCGCGGGAAGCCGAGACGCGCGAGCACGCCGACCGCCTGGTCGCGGACGGCCCGGACCCCCTCGATCACCGCGTCGGCGTCGGCGCCCGCGTGCTTCAGCGCGAGTTCGAGGTTGTCGATCACCGGCAGCCACTCGGCCGCGACACGCGTACGCTCCTCGATCCGCTGCCGGTCCATGTCGCGCGCGACACGCTTGCGGAGGTTGTCGAGGTCGGCGACGGCGCGCAGCCACCGGTCCTCCAGCTCGGCGAGCTTCTCCGCAACGGGCTCCTCGACGGCCTGCCGGGGCTCCGGAGGTGGTGTCTCATTCCGCTCGGTCATGTCATGTCACGGGCTATTCGGAGCTGGTGAACTCGGCGTCGATGACGTCCTCGTCCGAGGGGCCGGCGGCGGCCTGGCCGGGCCCGGCCTGAGCCGGCCCCTGGGTCTGGGCCTGGCTCTGGGCCTGGGCGGCGGACGCCGCCACGCCGAGGCCGTGGTAGACCTGCTGCAGCTCCGCGGTCAGGCCGCGCAGCCGGTCGACGGGCACCTCTTCCTTGATCGCCTGACGCGCCTCCATGATCAGCTGCTCGGCCCGCGCCTTCTCGTGCACCGGGACGGCCTCGCCCAGCTCCGACAGCCGGCGTTCCACCTGGTGGGCGACCGAGTCCAGCTCGTTGCGCGCGTCGATCGCGGCGCGAAGCTGCGCGTCCTCGGCGCGGTGCCGCTCCGCGTCGGCGATCATCCGGTCGATCTCGCTCTTGTCCAGGTTGGAGCTCTCGCTGATCGTGATGCGCTGCTCGGCGCCGGTGTCCTTGTCCTTGGCGGAGACGTTCAGGATGCCGTTGGCGTCGATGTCGGTGGTGACCTCGATCTGCGGCACCCCGCGCGGCGCGGGCCGGATGTTCTCCAGCCGGAACCGGCCGAGCACCCGGTTGTCGGCGGCCCGCTCGCGCTCGCCCTGCAGGATGACCACGTCCACGGCCGACTGGTTGTCGTCCGCCGTGCTGAACGTCTCCGTGCGGCGGGCCGGGATCGTGGTGTTCCTGTCAATGATCTTCGTCATCACGCCGCCGAGCGTCTCGACGCCGAGCGACAGAGGAGTGACGTCGAGCAGCACGACGTCCTTCAGCTCGCCCTTGATGATGGCGGCCTGGACGGCCGCGCCGACGGACACGACCTCGTCCGGGTTGACCGTCATGTTCGGTTCCTTGCCCGTCAGCCGCCGCACGAGTTGCTGCACGGCCGGCATGCGGGTGGAGCCGCCGACGAGGATCACCTCGTCGAGGTCGTTCGTCGTCAGCTTCGCGTCGGCCATGGCCTGCTCCACCGGGCCCCGGCAGCGTTCGAGCAGGTCGTGGGTGATCTGCTCGAAGGTCGAGCGCATGAGCGTCGTGTTCAGGTGTTTGGGGCCGGTCGCGTCGGCCGTGATGAACGGCAGGCTGACCTGCGTCTGGGTGACCGCCGACAGCTCCACCTTGGCCTTCTCCGCGGCCTCGAACAGCCGCTGGAGGGCCTGCGGATCGCGCCGCAGGTCGATGCCCTGCTGCTTGTGGAACTCGTCGGCCAGGTGGTCGACGATGCGCCGGTCGAAGTCGTCGCCGCCCAGATGAGTGTCGCCCGAGGTGGCACGGACCTCGATGACGCCCTCGCCGATGTCGAGGACGCTGACGTCGAACGTGCCCCCGCCCAGGTCGAACACGAGAACGGTCTCGTTGCCCTTCTTGTCCAGGCCGTATGCCAGGGCCGCCGCGGTCGGCTCGTTGATGATCCGCAGGACCTCCAGGCCGGCGATCTTGCCGGCGTCCTTGGTGGCCTGCCGCTGCGCGTCGTTGAAGTACGCGGGCACCGTGACGACGGCCTCGTTGACCTTCTCCCCCAGGAACTTCCCGGCGTCCGAGGCCAGTTTGCGCAGCACGAAGGCGGAGATCTCCTCCGGCGCGTACAGCTTGTCGCGCACCTTGAACCGCACGGCGCCGTCCGGGCCCGGCACGACGTCGAACGAGACGGCCTTGATCTCGCTCTGCACCTCGTCGAACTTGCGCCCGATGAAGCGCTTGGCCGAATAGATCGTGCCCTTCGGGTTGAGGATCGCCTGGCGTCTGGCCATCTGGCCCACCAGCACCTCGCCCTGGTCCGTGAAGGCCACCACCGAGGGAGTCGTGCGCGACCCCTCGGCGTTCGGGACGACCGTCGGATGCGCGTCCTCGGTGGTCGCGATGACCGAGTTCGTCGTGCCTAGGTCGATGCCCACCGCCTTGGCCATGTCCTCATCCCCCTCCTGGCGCTCACCTGAGCGCAGCGGTCTCACGAGCGTGCGTGAGCACGCGCCGGGCCTCGTCGGCGAACTCGAGGTCCACGAGGATGTCGTAGTGGTCGGCGACGACCGCAGGCATCGAGGCGAACGTCCGGTGCTGCACCACGTGACTGATCGCACCCCAGACGAGGCCGAAGACCAGCCCGAGCACGATCGAGGAGCCGATGGCCCATCCGGCCCACGGGCTGAAGATCGCGAATATCAAGCCGATGAGAAGACCGATCCAGCCGCCGGTACCGGCGCCGGTGACGAGTGCTCTGCCGAGGCCCCATCGCCCGAGCACCTTCTCCTCCCACCGCAGATCGCAGCCCACGATGGTGACGTGTGCGATCGGGAAGTCGTGGCGGGCCAGGACGTCTACCGCGTGCTGGGCCGCGTCGTAGCTGCTGTAGGTGGCCAGCACCACCTTGTGGGGCCCTGCTGTTCTCGGGACGCTCACGGGACCAACCCCCTCGGCTATTCCAGCTCGTGAAACTCGCTCCGCCGCCGATGCGCATCGGCCGGAGCGGGAGAACCGGAATCCACGCCACCTTCGACGTTGGCGGTATCAGAGCTCTACCAGCGAGAACAATCCCTATGACGCGTGTCCCCCCGTCGGCTTGTGGAACACCCGACGGGATTTTCGTCTCCCATACCAGGATCCCGCCTGCCGTTCCCTCGCACCACCCTTCCCGGCCCTCATCTGCCTCCCATGAGCAGTAGCAGGTCGCCCAGGGGGAGCGCCAGGTGCGAAGCAACTCCGTACTGGTCAGGCGTTGTGGCTCCCCGAATTTCCCCCTTCCCGTCCCGCCGGACGGCCCGGGTCATGTATCCGCGCGAAGACCTGCTGGTACAAGCGTTCGTAGGCCTCGGTCATCACCGGAACGTCGAAGCGTTGCAGCGCGTAGGCCCTCCTTGCGCGCACAGAACGGGAACGTGGCGAAATCCACGGCATTGTGCACCTGCGCGACCCAATTGAGGTCGGGTGCGCTCGCCCGCTGCGAGGTGCTCCGCCCTGGCAGCGTGCACGACTTCCGGATCCTCGCCGACGGCGGCTCGTTGTAGGTGCGCCGATCGACTCCGTCGCCCGCGCCGATCACGGTCACCCGGTGCCCGCGGACGAGCAGTCCGCGGACGAGATCCGCCGTCATCGACTCGATGCCGCCGTACCCCTTAGGCGGGATGTCGTACCACGGCGGGGCGACCATCGCGATGTGCAATGCCTGCCGTGCCCGTTCCGAAACGTTTCGCAGGTCCACGGAGACCTCTGGCAGCCTGCAGCCCGAGCGGTGCCGGAGGCGGCTGTCCACACCTTCTCACCTGGGCCGGACTCCATGCGCACGGAGGGCGGAACCGCGGTCACGACGGTCTGAGACGACCGCCGTGACCGGACGCGGGACCGCCTGGCCGGGTCTGTGACGTGTCAGGGCCTCCGCGGGAAGAGGTGACCTGCTACTGTGACGCGGTTTCGAGGACCTGCCGGAGTTCATGGAGCACCTGGAGCGGCGAGCCCGCCCGTCGCCCGCTCACGGACGGGGAAGCAGGGCCCAGTACTCGTCCGGCAACTGGACGGTGATGTCGAAGAACTCCTTGTCCGTAATGGCCTCGCGCAACGTGGCGAACACGGCGGCGGCATGTTCCCGCGCCTGGTCAAGGGACACGCCCTCTCGTTCAGCCACCCGGCGCAGAAACTCTTCCAGCCCCATCCGTGTGGCCGTACCGAAGCGACCGGCGATGCCCCGCCTCAGTGGTGGGTGCAGCCGGACCGGCAGTTCGCGGGATGAGGTCCCTGACCTCGCCTGCGGCGATGCGCCCCGCGAGCGTCTCCAGCACGGCCGCGGTGGCGCGTTCGGCACCCTCGGCGTCGAGACCGGTCCGACTGGCGACCCTGCTGAGGATCTCCGAGGACCGCATGACCTCCACGTGCCGCCGCTGGGCCTCGGCCACCAGGGAGTCGAATTCCTCCGGCAGGTCCGCCGACAGGTCGGCCACCTCCTTGGCGTCCAGGGCACCGGCCAGCGCCCAGAAGACGGCTCGCGCGTGCCGTTCGGCCTCCTCGACGTCCACCTGCTCCCGCTCGGCCACGCGTGTGTCGAGCGAGGAGCCCGGACGTGGACTACGAAGAGTTCCTCGAAATCGTGAGCCGCCAAAGGCTCACCCAGTTCAAAGCGGTGTTTCCTGATCCACCCCTCCTGCTCGAACGCCGCCCGCGACGCGGTCTGACGGTTGCTCGTGACGCGGGCCCGGCAGGACGGGCCGCCGCGGATGGTGAGTGCGGTCGGCGTTGTCGTACCGGCGATGTGCGGCATCAGCGGCAGGATCTCCCGCGGCTACGTTGCCGGAGACCCGGACGACACCGACACCGAGGTGCTGATCGCCTTCATCGAGGCGGCCCAGGCACTGGATCTCTGGGCTAAAGCGCCTTTCCCGCTCGTCGCTTGACCCCCGCAGCTAGTCATATCCGTTGAGCACAAGGCTGTGGCACCTGCTCCCGAGATGGTGCTTTCATGGAGTTTTTCTTTACAGTGTAGATCACTATCTCGATCGTTGCGGCCGGCCGGTTTGAACATTCGGCGAGCTCATTTGGTTTCAAGGCCCCGGAATGGACGGCAGCCTGCGGCAACGGGAGACAGCGGGGTGTCGGCAGCTGACGGCTCGTCCGAGCAACAAACGAGAAACAGAAAAGCCGTGATCACTCTCTCGTGATCACGGCTCCGACCTGCTAGAACAGTGTCGGGACGGCGGGATTTGAACCCCACGACCCCCCTGACCCCCAGGAGGTGAGAGCAGGAGTTTCCGCTGCCCAAAAGGCTTCAGATATACCCAAGGCTCAACGCCAGCGGGACTTACCCTGCAGATAGCCTCCTGCGTCCTCCAAACTGATCGGCTGATACGGCGTGTAGAGGTTCGGCTCGAACCGGCTCTGGTAGCGGTCGAAGACCGGCCGGTACAGATCCCAGTGGATGTCCGGCTGGCGGTGCCGCGCCCGGAACGCTCCGATCGGGATCTGGCCGAGGACCAGCTTCTCGAACTTGCTGTCGGCCGACGCTATGGCCTCGCCATCCGGGCCGTAGATGGCCGAGCCGCCGGCCCCGGTGTCCTCGAAGTAATTGGTCTCCGCCGCAAGCACCGAGTTGTTGACGATCGCACAGTACGCCCGGTTGTGCAGGGCGGTGGCTCGAACGTCGATCTCGCTGAAGCCACCCGTCGCGGTACGGAGGAAGACCTCGGCGCCCTTGATCGCCGCGGTCCTGAACAACTCCGGCTCCAGCTGAGTGGACGACATGGAGATGTTCCCCAGCGGCGTACGGGCCACCGGAACCACCTCGTCCTGACCGTACTTGTCGATGTACTCGTCCAGGACGTCGTACACCGTGGTGGTGAACAACTCGAAGCCGCTGAAGACGCCCTTGACGTTGCGCGACTTCCAGTGCTTGGCCACGATCTCACCGTCCGGGCCGATCAACGTGGTGATGCTGAGGACGTGCCCCGGCCAGTCCGGGTCCCGGACGTAGGCGCCGAAGGCGATGTGGCAGCGGTACTGCCGGGCCTTGGCGGCGATCAGTTCGGTCTCCTCACCCGGGATCTCGATGCAGCGCCGCTCGGTCTCGGCCTTGTCCCACCGGTCCCAGCCGCTGATCGGAAACTCGTGGAAGAAGAGCAGATCCGGAGCCGCGCCGAATCCCACCCGGAACGAGTTGTCTATCAGGTGCAGCATGTGGTCGAGGTTGGCCTTCATGCCCGCCCGGTCGGGCGCCGCGTTCACCCGGGACTGGACGACACCGAGCGTCCATACCTCCTTGGCCAGCGGGACGGTGGGGTACCCGCCGTCGGTGTCCTGGGTGAGTGCCGTGTCGTGGGTGCTCAATGGATTCGTCTCCGTTCAGGAGGGGTCGTTCAGGAAGGGCGGGGGCGCGGTGAGGTCGTCCAGCCGGAGGCAGGCCACCCGGCGGCCGTCCGGGCCGGGCTCGAGTGCCGCCTCGGTACGCGCGCAGGCGTCGACGGCCATCGGGCACCGGGTGTGGAACCGGCAGCCGGGCGGCGGGGACACGGCGGACGGCACCTCGCCTCGCAGCAGGGGCGCCGGTTCCCGGGATCCGATGCCGGGCACGGCGGCCAGCAGTGCCCGGGTGTACGGGTGGCGGGGGTCGGTGAACACCTGCTCGGCGTCACCCGTCTCGACGATCCGGCCCAGGTACATGACCGCGACCCGGTCGGCCAGATGCCGTGCGATGTCGATCTCGTGGGTGATGAGCACGTAGCTGAGACCGAGCCGTCGCCGCAGGTCGGCGAGCAGGTTCACCAGCAGTGCCTTGACGCTGACGTCGAGGCTGGCGGTGGGTTCGTCCAGCACGAGCACCCGCGGCTCGACGGCCAAGGCCCGGGCGACGGTCACCCGTTGCAGCTCGCCGCCGCTCACGCCACCGGGTCGGCGATCGAGGTACTCCTCCGTGAGGCCGACCAGGTCCAGCAGCTCACGGACCCGGGCGGCCCGCGCCGCCCGGCCGGGGTGCAGCCCGTGCACCGCGAGCGGCTGCTCCAGTGCGTGCCGGATGCTCTTGCGCCGGTTCAGCGCCGACCAGGGGTTCTGCGAGACGAACTGCACCGCGCGCCGGTCCACCGTGTCCCGGCCCTGGACGAGGATCCGGCCGGCCGTCGGCTCGGTCAGCCGGACGAGCATCCGGGCGATCGTGGACTTGCCGCAGCCGGACTCACCGACGATCGCGAGCGTGCTGCCCTCCGCCAGCTCGAACGAGACGTCGTCGACGGCGTGCACCACCCGGTCGGGGCGCCGGCCACCCGACCGGATGCGGTAGTGCTTGACGAGCCGCTCGGCGCTGATGACGCTCACAGATCCTCTCCCGCCCGGTGGCAGCGCACCAGTGAGAGCCCCGTCTCACGTGGCGCCGGGTTCTCCTCGCGGCACAGGTCCAGGGCGATGGGGCAGCGCGGGGCGAAGGGGCAGCCGCTCAGGCGGTTCGCACCGGTGACCGTGCCCGGGATGGTACGCAGCGGCTCACCCCGCCGGTGCCGGACGGGGATCGCCTCCAGCAGCGCCCGCGTGTACGGGTGCCGGGGGGCGGCGAACAGCTCCCGGGCCGGGGCGACCTCGACGAGCCGGCCCGCGTACATGACCCCGATCCGGTCGCTGATCTGGGAGATCACACCGAGGTCATGGGTGACGAACACCATCGCCGACCCGACCCGGTCGCGCAACTCCAGCAGCAGCCGCAGCACCTGCGCCTGGACGGTGGCGTCGAGCGTCGTCGTCGGTTCGTCGGCCAGCAGCAGGTCCGGCTGCTTGCCGAGCGCGGCGACGGCGATGAGCAGGCGCTGGAGCTGGCCGCCGGAGAACTCGAACGGATAGCCGTCCAGCCGGTCGAGGAGGGCGTCCAGCCCGACCCCGCCGAGCAGCTCCTTGAGCCGCCCGGCGTCGTCGAGCCCGTCCAGGTGCCAGCGCAGCTGGCGCCCGATGCTGGTGGCCGGTGACAGCGAGGTCATCGGCCGCTGCGGGATCAGGCCGATGCGGTCGCCGCGTAACCGCCGCATCGCCGGCTCCCGCAGGGCCAGCAGGTCGGCGCCGTCGAAGCCGATCCGCCCCGAGGTGATCCGCGCGTTGCGCGCGAGCATACGCGTGAGCGCGGTGAGCACCGTGCTCTTGCCGGAGCCGGACTCCCCGACCAGGCCGAAGATCTCTCCTCTGGCCAGGTCGAAGGAGACCTCGCGTACGGCCGGGACCTCGCCCGTTCGGGTGCGGAACACCACCGCGAGGTCCCGTACGGACAGCAGCTGCCCGGCCGGGGACTGCGCGGCCGTCATGGCAGCCATCAGGCGAAACTCAGCGGGGGAAGCGGGACGCGGCTGACGCTCATGAGCTTCTCGTCGATGTCGGAGAGGTCGGTACGCTGGGCCACGATCATCTGAGGGTAGACCGGCGGCAGCAGGATCGCGTCGTCCGCCAGAAGCTTGTCGATCTTCTTGCAGGCCTCCACTCGGGCGGCCTCGTCGGTGGCGGCCCACGCCTCGCCGAGCAGCTTGTCCACCTCGTCGTTCTTGTATCCGAAGTTCAGCGGATTGCGCGAGCTCATCTGCCCGAGCAGGGTGAACGCGGTGCGGCCGGAGCCGAAGCCGCTCTCGAACCCGGTCATCGCCATCTGGTACTCGCCGCTCGCCCACTTCTTCACCCAGGGCCCGATGTCGAGGACCTCGAGGGTGCAGGTGATACCGGCCTGCTTCCACCCCTCCACGAGCACCTGCCCGATGTTCTTCATCACCGGGTCGCTGGTGATCATCAGGGTGAAGTCGAGGGAGGAGACCCCGGCTTCGGCCAGCAGCGCCTTGGCCTTCGCGGGATCGGGCGCCTCAGCGTAGATCTGCAACGAGGGGTCGTGGCCCTCGGTGGCGGGGCCGATCGGGCCCTGGGCGATCGTGGCGGTCCCCGCGTAGACGACGTCCCGCACGCCCTTGCGGTCCATCGCGTGGCCGAGTGCCTGCCGTACCTTCACGTTGTCGAAGGGAGCCTTGGCGGCGTTGAAGTAGGTCACGATGTCGGTGGGGGCGGCCACCTGGTGGACCCGGATCTCGTCGTCCTGCTTGAGCAGCCCGACACTCTCCGGCGAGACCCCGGTCATAATCTGGATCTTGCCTTCGCGCAGGTTGACCAGCCGGGTGGCGGGATCGGGGACCGCCTGGAACACGACGCCGCGCAGCTCCGGTTTGCTGCCGTGGTAGGCGTCGTTGGCGGTCAGCGTCACCTGCTGCCCCTGGGTCACCTTGTCCATCTTGAACGGACCGGTCCCCATGGTCGTGTCGGTCTTGCGCACGTAGTCCTTGTGCACGATGGGCAGGTTCGTGAGATGGGAGCGGAGCACGCCGAACGGCGTCGTCAGCGTGATCTTCACGGTGTGCTCGTCCGGGGCGGTGACCTTCTTGACGTAACCGACGAAGTAGGCCGTCCAGTCGCTCGTGCTCTTGGGATCGGTGACGAAGGTCAGCGTCTCCACCACGTGGGCGGCGGTGAACGGATCGCCGTTGTGGAAGGTCACCCCCTGCTTCAGCTTGATCGTCCAGGTCAGCCCGTCGGACGAGATCTCGGGTTCGCCGTCCGCGAGCAGCGGGACCGACGCGAGCGACGGGTCGTAGGTGTAGAGCGACTCGACGACGGGGTCGGTGATCCAGTGCACCCGGCTGGAGGTGGTGCTGAGCGGGTTGAGGTAGTCGGAGATGGATCCGACGCCGAACGTGAGCGTGCCCGCCGCCTTGGCCGCGCCGCCGGCGCCGTCCGTCGCGGTCTTGCCCGCGCCCGCGTCGTCCGTTCCGCCGCAGGCGGCGAGCGTGAGCGCGCCGGCCGTGAGCACGCCGGCGGCCGTCAGGAAGCGGCGCCTGCTGAGCGCGCGGATGGGGTGTTCGTCAGTCATGACTCTTCCTCAGAAGTGGGGGGGTGTATGTGCGCGCGGGTCAGCGATGTCCGTGCGCGTCGAGGGCGTCGCCGAGGCCGTCGCCGACGAGGTTGAAGCCGACCGTGGCGACGAGGATGACCAGGCCCGGGATGATCGAGTACCACCACGCCCCGAGCAACATGTAGCCGGTCGCGTCGCCGAGGATGTTGCCCAGGCTGGGCCGGGGAGGCTGGATTCCCAGGCCCAGGAAGCTGAGGGCGCTCTCCGCGAAGATCGCCACACCGAGCCACAGGAACGCCTGGACCAGGACCGGTGGAAGCACGTTCACGAGCACCTCACCGGCGATGACGCGCCACCGCGGCACTCCGATCACCCGCAGCGCGTCGACGTAGTCCTCCTGCACCTCCACGAGCGCGGCCGACCGGGTCACCCGGGCGAAGTACGGGATGAAACCGACGCCGAGGAGGAGGACGACCTTGGTCGTCGAGGTGAGCGGCAGCGGGCCCAGCTGGGAGTCGCCGGTTCCGGTGATCCCGATGACGAACAGGGCGAAGACGAACAGCGGCAGGGCCTGGAGGGCCTCCAGGACCCGCATGATCAGGTCGTCGGGCCAGCGCCCGCCGAAGTAGCCCGCGACCAGTCCGGCCGGCACCGCGACGACCAGCCCGAACGCCACCGCGGCCACCGCCACCAGGAGCGACACCTGGGCGCCCTCAGCGGCGCGGGCGAACAGGTCCCTCTGGAGATGGTCGGTGCCGAACAGATGCTCCATGCCGGGTGCGGCGAGGGTCTGCCCGGTCTGGGCGTCGGGATCGCCGGCGAGCAGCGGGCCGAACACGGCCAGCAGGAGAAACAGCACCAGCAGCACCACGCCGGTCCACGTGAGCGCTGACATCCGCGGCAAGCGCCTTCCGGCGGCCGAGGGGAGAACCCGGGTCATCACCATGTCTAGCGAGCCGTCCCGTTCAGGAACCCGGCGCGTATCCGGGGGTTGAGCACGAAGTAGAGGAGGTCGACGACCAGGTTGGCGACGAGGAACACCGAGGCGGTGATCAGCGTGCAGGCGATGGCCAGCGGATAGTCGTGCCGGGTGAAGGCGCCGACGACGGTCTGACCGATTCCCGGGATGTTGAACACGTTCTCGATGAGCACGGTGCCGCTCACGAACACGCCGAGCATGAGCCCGATCACTGTGGCCGTCGGGATGATCGCGTTGCGCAGCGTGATCTGGCGCAGGACGCGCCGCTCGGACATCCCCATCGCCCGCGCGAAGGACACGTAGTCGGCCTGGGCCGTCTCGATCATGGATGCGCGCAGCGTTCTCGCGATGATCGCGCCGGACCCGAGGCCGAGCGCGAAGGCGGGCAGCACCACACCGCGCAGGTTGCCCCATGGATCCTGGCTGAAGGGCGTCCAGCCGCTGGACGGCAGCACGCCCTTGACGTACAGGCCGAAGACCACGACCAGCACCAGCGCCAGCCAGAAACTCGGGACCGACAGCGCGACGACGCTGATCACCCGGACGCATCCGTCCACGAACGAGTCGCGCCGGCGGGCCGCGACCGCCCCCGCGACGAGGCCCAACGCCACCCAGAAGAGGAAGGCGGTCAGGCTGAGCTCCAGGGTGACCGGCAGGCGCTCGCCGATGACGGCGCTCACGGGACGGTCGCTGAACAGCGAGTTCCCGAGGTCGCCCGAGGCGAGGTTGCCGAGGAACTTGGCGTACTGCACCCAGATCGGCTGGTCGAGGCCGAAGCGGTGTTCCACTTCGGCCCGCTTCTCCGGGGTGGGGTTCATCCCGAGATACGCGTCGACCGGCCCGCCCGGTGCGGCCCTGAGCATGAAGAAGACGAGAGTCAGGACGATGAGCAGGACCAGCGCGAGGCCGGCGACCCGACGACCGACGTACCGCAGCATTTCCGGGTCCCCTTCTGTTGAACGGACATCCGGTTCCACAGCGGGGAACGTTGTTTCTGTGTCCGGAATATTAGCTTCGGGAGGGCGGGGCGGGAAGTGGCGACAAGCGGTTGTGAAACGCCGTTCCGGGGCCGGCAGACGCCACCTTTCCGGGCGTCGCCCCTCAGGCGGCCGGGCACGCGGTCAGGCGACCTTGGTCTCGCTGATGATCGTGCGCTTGACGAGGCGGTCGCCGTCCATCCAGTGCCAGGTCCGGCACTTGTGCCGCCCGTCGCGCGACAGCTGGATCAGCTCGTAGAGATAGTTGTTCGCGTCGTTCTTGTACGACCAGGTGAGCACGATCGTCTGATCGTCCACCTGGCTCATCTCTCCGATGATGCGGTCGGTGTCGAAGTGGCAGACGCCCTCGGCGTCGAGCCTGCCGCCGAAGTCGAACGCCTCCTGCCGCCCGTCGGCCCAGGTGTAGGTGTTGGTCTGCAGGATGTCGTAGGTCCCGTCCTCCGGGACGCGGCAGTAGAGGTGCGAGGCATGCCGGTCGACGATGTTGCCCTCCGCGTCGACGTGGATGTACTCGCCCCGCCATTCACCGAGGTGGCTCTTGATGATCGGCATCCCTGAGATCGCTGCTCGCATGGTTCCTCCCTGGTCAGACGTGATTCGACCCGCGGCGAGGCCGGCTGGGCGGCCCGTTGACAGGCCGTCGGCGGGGAGCCTAGCGTGATCTGAACCATTTTGAAACAGCGTTCCGAGCACAGGAACAAAAGCCGCTGAGGGGATCATGTGAGCGAGGACAACCGACAGCCGCTGGTCGAGGGGATAACCGCCACCCTGGTGGGCGTCACGGAATTCGACCCCCACCTGCGCTTCTTCCGCGACGACCTCGGCTTCGAGGTCGCCTCGGAAGGAACCGTCCCGGCGGCGGTGGCCGACGCGTTGTGGGGGTCGGGCTCCGCGGACGTCGAGGTGGTCGCGCTGGCCGCGGCTGGCGCCGAGACCGGGAGAATCCATCTGGTGCGCGTGCCGGAGCCGATGGCGCCCGCCGAACCTCCGCACAACCTCGACGACGGGCTGATCGGGATCGACCTGTACGCCCGCGACATCGATGCCGCACACGCCGAGCTCGGCCGGGCGGGACGGGCCTGGGCCACTCCCCCCACGACGTACGGCGTGGCGGTGGGTGAGCGCGAGGTGCAGGTCACCCAGGGCGTGTGCCCGGGCCCGGACGGGACGGTCGTCGTCTTCGTCCAGCCCGCCGCGGTGCGCGGCACCGAGGCGTGGGCCGCCGACCCCGGCCGTCCGTTCACCGAGCTGACCTCGGTCGTCTGCCACGTCCCCGACGCCGACGCCGAGGTCGCGTTCTGGGGACCGGACGGCCTGGGCATGTCGGTCTGGTATGACGTTGTGTTCTCCTCTCCCGGTTTCGACACCGTCGCCGGGCTGCCCGCGGGCACGAAGATGCGGCTGGCGTTCCTCGCCGGGGAGAAGACCGCGCGGATCGAGGTCACCTCGGCCGCCGGCGAGCACCGGGTGGACCGCCGGGCGGTGCAGCGGCCGGCCCGCTCCCTCGGCCACAGCGGATGGTCGGTTCGCACCCGGGACCTGGAGGCCGCGCTGGAGAGCGTGCGCCGGACCGGCGGACGGGTGCTCGGCGGGCCGATCGAGACCGACGACCCGCTGCACGGCCGGGCCGTCGTGGCCGCCGCCGATACTCCGAACGGCGTCTCGGTCACGCTGTGGCAGCCGCGAATCTGATCGGGAATCAGATGAAACTCCCCCAAACCATGCACCGTCTTCTGTGGAGGAAGTGACATGACCGTCCACCGTGGCGGGGCTCCCCTGTCGATCGCGGGCGGCGTACGCGAGTTCGCCCGCGCCACCCCTCGCGCCACCGCGGTGATCGACGGTGATCGCGCGCTCACCTACGCCGCGCTCGACGAGCGCTCCAACCGTCTGGCGAGCGCGCTCCTCTCGCGCGGGCTCACGACCGGACAGCGGGTCGCGGTGCTGCTGGGAAACCGGCTGGAGTATCCGGAGATCGCGGCCGGCATCGCAAAGGCGGGCCTCGTCATGGTGCCCCTCAATCCGCGGCTCACCACCGCCGAGGCCCGGTTCATCCTGGAGCACTCGGGCGCAGGCGCGATCGTCCTCGACGACGCGCTCTCCCCGATCGCCGGAGACGCGATCGAGGACCTCGGGTTGCCCGCCCTGTCCATCGACGGCGCCCAGACCGGCCGGTCTTACGAGGACGCGCTGGCGGCGGCGCGGGCGGTGGATCCGGCCGTGCGGATCGACGAACTCGACCCGTTCTGCATCACCTACACCTCCGGCACGACGGGGCGGCCCAAGGGCGTGCTGATCAGCCACCGGAGCCGGTCGCTGACCTTCTACTGCTCGGCGCTGGAATGGCGGCTCGGCGCCGGGCGGGTGTCGGTGGCGGTCGCGCCCATGTACCACGGCGCCGGATTCGCCTTCGGGTACGCCCCGGTCTACACCGGGGGCACGGTCACGATGCTCCGCAAATGGGACCCCGAGGCGCTGCTTCACCTGGTGGAGCGTGATCGCGCGCAGTCCGTCTTCCTCGTGCCGACGCACGCGCAGATGCTCCGCGCGCTGGACCGCGAGGCGCTGACCGCCAGGGACCTGGCCAGCCTCGACACGCTCTACTTCAACGCCGCCGCGCTGCCGTGGCCGCTCAAGCAGTGGGTCATGGAGGCGTTCCCGGCGTGCGGGGTCCATGAGCTGTACGGGTCCACCGAGGCGGGCATCGTGACCAACCTCCGCCCGGTCGACCAGCGCCGCAAGCCCGGCTCCGTCGGCCATGCGTGGTACATGACCGAACTGCGGGTCGTGAACGCGGCCGGGGAACCGGTCGAACCCGGTGAACCCGGCGAGCTGTTCAGCCGCTCCCCCTTCCTCATGAACGGCTACCACGACGACCCCGCGGCCACCGCCGAGTGCACGACGGACGACGGCTTTCTCACCTGCGGCGACATCGTGGTGCGGGACGACGAGGGATACGTCCACGTCGTCGACAGGAAGAAGGACATGATCATCTCAGGCGGGGTGAACGTCTATCCCCGCGAGATCGAGGACGTGCTGCACGCTCACGAAACGGTCGCGGAGGCGGCGGTGGTGGGCGTCCCCTCCGACACCTGGGGCGAGGAGGTCATGGCGTACGTCGTCCTGCGCGCCGGCGCCCCGGCCGCCGGGGCGGACGGTCTGGCCGCGCTGCTGGAGGCGCACTGCCGCACCAGCCTCGCCGGTTACAAGGTGCCGAAACGCTGGCAGGTGGTCGCGACACTCCCCCGCAACGCCGCCGGCAAGGTGGTCAAGCGCGACCTGAAACCCCTCGACGAGGGCCTCTGACCGTTCCTCACGCCTTGAGAACCCTTGACCCCAAAACCTCAGACAATTACGCTCCAGTGATTAGAAACGGCGTTCCATCTTGCGGAACACGGAGCAACAAATCTGCGGAAGGACATCACAGTGCGCCCCCACGTCGAACTGATCCAGGAAGACGACTACGTATGGCACGGCGCCGAGCTCGTGAACGGTGAGGGCCGGGCCAGCGAGCGGCGCCTGTCCGTCGACGAGGAGGACGGCTCCTCCTCGCTGCGGATCGACTTCCACACCGATTGGGGCCGCGGCCCGGGCATCCACCACGCCAACACCGAGTACTACGTGCTCGAAGGCTCGATGACGTACGGCGGGCGCACCATCGGCAAGGGCGGGTACGTCTTCGCGCCCAAGGGCGTGCCGACCGACGCGATCACGTTCGCCGAGGGGACCCGGATCCTGCACTACCGGGAGTACGGCGACGCGGGTTTCGACCGCGTGGACGGCCTGAACGCGCCGCGCTGGGAGAACGCCCGCGAGGACGTCATCGTCATCGACAGCGAGGCCATGCAGTGGGACGCCGTGCCGAACCCCGGTCCCATGCCGGGCCTGTTCATCAAGTACCTGCACGTCGACCCGGTCACCGGCTTCTACACCCGCCTCGTGCACGCGCAGGAGGGCTGGGCCGACCACCGGCTGGCCCACCACCCCTGCTACGAGGAGGCGTACACCACCCAGGGCCACATGGAGTACAACTTCGGCACGCTGGACCTGGGCACGTACTTCTTCCGGCCGGCCCGGGTGAAGCACGGCCACTTCACCACGATGGAGGGCGGCGCGACCTGGCTGCTGCGCTCCGACGGTGAGCTGCAGAACTGGTACACCCAGAACGAGTGGCTGCGCTGGGGCGGCGAGGCGGTCAACTACGGGCCGGGCGGCGGCCGCATGCGCTGGTCGAAGTCGGCGCACGACCACGGCTCCGGCCCCACCTGGCGCAGCGAGAAGGACATCGCGGACCTCACCGCGGCGTGGCAGTACCAGCGCGACCAGGGCGAGCCCGACGTCGAGTACGTGCAGCACGGACAGGGCGCCGACAAGAGCCTGCTGGCGATCGCCAAGGCCCTGGACGCGGCCCGCCTCCAGGGTGGTCACGGGGACGGGCACGACCACACTCACGACCACACTCACGACCACGGGCACGACCACGGGCACGACCACACTCACGACCACGATGCGCCGGCGCTCGACTGGGGGGCGGACCCGGCCTCCCTCGAGCACGCCGACGAGCGCACCGACGAGCACGCCCACGACTGGGGGCGCGGCCGGCCGTGGAAGGCCGGCGACCCCATCCCGGCCCCCATCCTGTCCACCCTCCCGGTGCGCAGCCGGTCCCGCGGCCGCTGGGACGGCGACGGCATGTAGGCCGCCCCTCCGGCCGACCAGCCGAGACCAACCACTCACCGCATTGGAAAACGTGGCCGGGCCCGTCGGGCCCGGCCACGGTCATCTACGGAGATTCTCCCCATGACTCCCACCACGGCCGTCGAGCCCGTACACGGGCTCAACGCGTACAGCTTCGCGATCCTGCTGCACATCGTCCTGTTCGTCTACTGGCTCGGCAGCGACATCGGCGTCTACTACTCCAGCCGCTACGTGGTCCGCCCCGATCTCACGCCCGCGGCGCGGTCCGTGGCCGCGAAGATCATGCACGTCGTCGACATGGCGCCGCGGATCTGCCTCGTGCTGTTCCTGCCCAGCGGCGTGACGCTCATGTCGCTGAGCCCGTTCGGCGAGGGCTACTTCCCCGGCTGGCTGGTGACCCTCGTCTGGGTCGCCGCACTGTGCTGGCTGGCCCTTGTCGTCTACGACTACACCCGCGGCGCCACCCCGCTCGGCCGCCTGGTGCAGCGGCTGGACCTCCTGGTCAGGTACGGCCTGGTCGCGGTCCTGGTCGTCATCGGCATTTACATGATCTTCACTGCCGAGCCCTTCGGCGTGCAGACGAACCCTAAGTGGCTGGGCGGCAAGCTCGTGGCCTACGGCCTGTGCGTCCTCGGCGGCGTGCTGATCCGCTGGCGGCTCAGCACGTTCGGCCCGGCCTTCGGCCGGCTGATGACCGAGGGCTCCAGCCCGGAGGTCGAGCAGGCGATCACCCGGTCGGTCCGGTCCTGCCTGCCATACGTCTACCTCATCTGGGTGATGGTGCTGGTGGCCGCGTTCCTCGGCGTGGTCAAGCCCGGCACCACCGCCTTCGGCTGACACGTCCGGCCGGCAGTCCCCCGGCAATCACCCCGCTCCGGTCCGGGTCAGCAGGCCTCCGCGCAGGCTCACCATCGGCGAGCCGGCGCGGGGGCCTCTCGTATACCCCACCCCTGGAACCTCGCCGCCGGGCACGAAAAGATTCCCCGCAGGCTCAGCCGGCGGGGAATCGGTGTATCGGTGGCGATCGGGGTCTGGTGGGTGGACGGTGTCAGGTGGCGTTCTGACGGAGCCGGCCCAGGTAGGCCGCCTGGACGCGGGGGTCGTCCCGGAGCTCGGCTCCGGTCCCCTCCACCGCCACCCGCCCCCGCTCCAGCACGTAACCGCGATCGGCGAGCTTGAGCGCCGTGCCGGCCTGCTGCTCCACGAGGAGGACGGCGAGGCCGCGCTCCTCGTGCAGCCGCTTGAGGTAGCCGAACAGCTCGGCGACCTTCAGCGGGGCCAGGCCGAGCGACGGCTCGTCCAGCATGAGAAGCCGCGGTCCCGCCATGAGGGCACGCGCGATGGCGAGCATCTGCGCCTCACCGCCCGACAGCGTCCCGGCGAGCTGCTCGGCGCGTTCGGCCAGCCGCGGGAAGATGTCGAGCACCTCGGTGCGCCTGCGCTCGGCCTCCGCCCGGTTCCGCCGGACGGGGAAGGAGCCGAGGTGCAGGTTCTCCATGACGGTGTGGTCGGGGAAGATCTGCCGCCCCTCGGGCACCTGGCACAGGCCGAGAGACGGGCGCTTCCAGCCGGGCACCCCGGCCAGGTCCCGGCCGCCGAACCTGATCTGCCCGGACACCGGCTTCAGCAGCCCGGACACGGTCTTCATCGTGGTGGTCTTACCGGATCCGTTGGGGCCGAGCAGCACGACGAACTCGCCCTCGTCGACGTGCAGGTCGAGCCCGTCGAGGGCGCGCACCCCGCCGTACGCCGCCGCGAGCCCGGCGATCTCCAGCAACCTGCTGCTCACGCTGTCTCCTCGATGAGTTCGGGACGGCCGAGATACGCCTCGAGCACCGCCGGGGAGCTCTGCACCCGTTCGGGGTCGCCCCGCTCGATCACCTTGCCGCTCTCCACGACTGTGATCTCGTCACAGAGCCCCATGACGAAGTCCACGTCGTGCTCGATGAGGACCACCGCGAGCCCGCGCTCCCGCAGGACCCGGCACAGCCGGCCGAGCGCGTCGAGCTCCGTGGAGGTAAGGCCGGTGGCGGGCTCGTCGAGGATGAGCACCTTGGGCCGGGTCGCCACCGCCCGCACCACCTCCAGCAGCCGCTTCTGGCCGTGCGACAGGGACGAGGCCGGCCAGTCGGCGCGGGACGCGAGCCCGGCGAAGGCGAGAAGCTCCCGCGCCTCCGCCCGTTCGGCGCGGTCCTGCCGCCGGTACGCGGAAGACCGGAGGGTGGCGCCGAGCCAGGTGTAGGACTCCCTCATCCGCATGCCGGTGAGCACGTTGTCGAGCACGCTGACGCGTTCGAACAGGTGGGGAACCTGGAACACCCGGGTCACCCCGGCCGCCGCCACCCGGTGCGGGGCGGCCGGCGCCTCCTCACCGAAGATCATCACCTTTCCCGAGTCCAGGCGGTGGTAGCGGGTCAGGCAGGAGACCAGGGTGGACTTCCCCGAACCGTTGGGCCCGATGATCCCGTGCACGGTGCCGGGCATGATCCTGATGTCGACCCCGTCGACGGCGTGCACGCCCCCGAAGTGCTTCACAAGGCCGACCCCCTCGATCGCGGGCACCTCGGGTGCGGCGTCGCGGACCTCCGGCACGACGTCGGGAACCTCGTCGGGAAGCGTGTCGTCACCCGCGTCGGACACCCTGTCGCGACCGGCCCGGGACGCCCGCCAGGTCCCCACGATCCCGCGCGGGATCACCATCATGGCGACCAGCAGCAGGACGCCGAGGACGAGCGTGGTGTAGCGGGCCTGGTCCTTGATGAGCTCGACGAGCACGGCGATCAGGGCGACCCCGATCACGGGCCCGATCAGCGTGGAGATGCCGCCGAGGAACAGCCCGACGAAGAAGATGATGCCGTTGTCGAGCAGGCCGACGTCGGGGTTGATGAACCCGAGCTGCAGCGCGTACAGCGCACCCGACACGCCCGCGATCCCGCCGCAGACGCCGAAGAGCAGAAGCTTGGCGCGGGCCGGCGAGATGCCCATGGCCGAGGCGGTGTCGGAGGATTCGCGCACCGCCATCGCGGCCCGTCCCACGCCGCTGCGCACGATGTTGCGCTGCACGACGTACGCGAGCGCGAGGAACGCGAGGACCACGTAGTAGAAGGCCTGCTTCGACATCGGCTCGTCGCCCAGCTTGGGGGCGACGCCGCTGAGGCCCACGATGCCGCCGGTCACTGATTCCCACTCGCGTCCGGACTCGATCACGATCAGGTTGGCCGCCAGTGTGATCATGCCGAAGTAGAGGTACGTCGCCCGCAGGCTGACCAGCAGGACCAGGACCGCGAGGAGCACTCCGACGGCCGCCGAGGCCGCCACGCCCAGGAGCCAGGAACCGCTCGCCTTGACCACGACGTACGCGGTGGCGTAGCCGCCGGCGAGCTGCAGGCCGCTGTGCATCATCGACAGCATCCCGCCGTATCCCATGGACAGGTTCAGGGAGATCGTCAGGATCGCGCTGATGGCGGCCGAGGCGACGATGCCGTTGTAGTAGGACGCGTTGTAGCTGTAGTAGTCGGTGATGCTCGGCCACATGAGCAGCACCGCGACGGCGACGACCACGAGGACGCCCATGGCCACGGTCCGTATCCGGTGATAGAGCTCCGTGTCGAACAGGGAACCGGCCCGTTCCGGGGGAGCTGGGTCCGCCGTTGCCATCAGTGTGCCTCCATGGGCTTGCCGAACAGTCCGGACGGGAAGACGATGAGGATCACCGCGAGCGCCGCGAACACCGCGAAGTTGCCGACCGTCCCGCCGACCACGCTCCGGACCACGGTGTCCAGCAGACCGACGATCATGCCTCCGGCGAGCGCCCCTCGTGGCGATCCGACGCCTCCGATCACCGCGGCGGTGAAGCCCTTGATGGTGAAGGTCAGGCCGACCGCGGGGGCGATGAAGATCACGGGCGCGGCGAGCAGGCCCGCGACCGCGGTGATGACGGCGGCGATCACGAACGAGAGCACGACGATGCGCTGCACGGGGATTCCCATGAGCACGGAGGTGTCCGAGCTGTGCGCGGTGGCCCTGATGGCGCGGCCGTAGACCGATCGCCGCAGGAACAGGTCGTAGCCGGCCATGACCGCCAGCGCCACGATGATGGCCAGCAGTTCCTGCCACTCGACGGAGACGCCCGCGATCTCGAAACCGCCCGCGACCACCGGATCCGGCCGCAGCGCGTCGACGTCGAAGAAGCCGAGGTTGAACAGCGACTGGAAGATCAGGGCCGCGGCGAGCGTCGCGATGATCCACGCGTAGCGCGAGCCCGACATGCGGACTGGTAGCATGATCATGCGCTCCATGAGCACGCCCATGAGCGCCGCTACCACGATCGTCACGACAAGGGCGAGCGCCCAGCTCATCTTCTCCAGCGCCACGATCTGGTACGAGACCGCCGCGCCGAGGATCAGCGCCTCGCCCTGGGCGAAGTTCATGATCCTCGTCGGCTGGAAGACGATGGCCAGGGCGAGCGCGACCAGTGCGTAGACGGAACCGGCGAACAGCCCGTCGATGATCACCTCAGGGCTCATCTGGAACGCTCCTGGAAGTGTTGCGAGAATTGACCCACCCTGTTCCGCCCAACGGAACAGGGTTTTGGCAAACGTAGGGTTGACATCGATTGACTGTCAATAGGTCTGACGTTTTGCCGGACCGGTCAGCCGCGGTGGGCGTAACGCCCCGACGGCTCGCCCACGACCTCGCCGTCGCGGAACCGAACCTGCCCGCCGACGACGGTGGTGACCGGCCAGCCGGTGAGGTCGACTCCCTCGAACGGGCAGTGGTCCTGGCCCGAGAGGCATCGCTCGGCCGTCACGGTCTGGGTCAGGCCGGGGTCGACGACGGTGAGGTCGGCGTCGAAGCCGACCGCGAGGCTGCCTTTGCGGCCCCACAGGTTGTACGCGCGGGCGGGGTTGGCCGAGGCCAGCTCGGCGACGCGGGTCAGGGAGAGCCCGCGCTTCACATGCCCCTCGGAGAACAGGACGGGATAGAGCAGGGCGGTCCCGCCGAAGCCCGGACGGGCCGGCCACAGTTCCTCGCCCTTCTCCGCCTCCATGCAGCAGGCGTGGTCGGAGGCCACCCAGTCGACGGTGCCGTCGGCGACCCGCCGCCACAGCGCCTCGTTGTCCGCCTTCGTGCGGATCGGCGGATTGACCTTCCCGCCGAGCCCGCCGCGGGCGTCCAGGCCGTCGTGGTCGAGACACAGGTGGTGCAATGTGGTCTCGGCGCGCATGTCGATCCCGCCGTACGACGCGCGGGCGAGGGCAACCGCCTCGATCGCCTCCCGGCTGGACAGGTGCAGCAGGTTGATGTTGGTGCCCGTGTGGCTCGCCAGCGTGGTCGCCTCGCCGATGGCGACCCGCTCGGTCAGCGGCGGACGCCCTTCGTGGTAGGCCCGGAGCGTCTGCGGATCGCCCTGAGAGCGGACCCGGTCGATGAACACCCGCATCAGCTCGGACTGCTCGCAGTGCAGCGACAGAGACAGCCGCAGGTCGGGACGCGCCTGCTGCACCGCCGCCACCTGCTCCATGATCAGGTAGAGATGGCCGAGGTCGTACTCGTCGCCCATGGTGAAGGCCTGGGCGTCACGGCTGTTGGCCGCGAGGTCGAAGCCCTTGTAGAACATGTAGTACTTGAACGAGGTGACGCCGTGCTCCTCGACCAGGAACGGGATCTCGGAGATCTGCTCCACGGTCATCGGCGCGAGGTGGAAGCCGTAGTCGGTCCAGCACCGGCCGGACACCCGGTCGAGGACCTCGGGGAAGATCTCCTTGTACGGTCCCGTGCGCTCGAGATAGTGCGAGCCGGTGCGGAAGTAGGAGACAACGGTGGTCGCGCCGCCGACGAGGGACGAGCGGGTCTCCTCGAAGGCGTCGAGGGCTAAGTCGCGGTAGATGCCGAGGTGGAAGTGTGCGTCGACGGCGCCGGGAAGGACCACCTTCCCGGCCGCGTCCACGACCTCGCCGGCTTCGGAAGCGGCGATGTCGTCGGCGAGAGCCGCCACCTTCCCGTCGCGCACGGCCAGGTCAGCGCGGACCTCTCCGTGGTAGGGAAGAACGACGGTGCCACCCTTGATGAGCAGATCGTATCGGGACATGCGCGCGACGGCCGGCCGACCGGACGGCCGTCACCTCCTTTCTTCTTCTGTCCAGCCCATCTGGCCGGACAGTCGTGCGGTGGATTCGAGCAACGCCTCGACACACGCGTCGACCTCGTCGCGGAACCGTTCCTGGGGGCCGCAGACGCTGAGGACGGCGATCGGCCGCCCGTGGTGATCGAACACCGGCGCCGCCACGGACGCAGCGCCCGCCATGCGCTCGCCGAACGAGCGGGCCCAGCCGCGCTTCCGGATCGCCGCGAGTTCCTCGCGCAGTTTCCCGGTGTCGGCGATGGTCTCGCTGGTCAGCGGCTCCAGCGACCGCTGCGCCAGGTAGCTCTCGATTTCCTCTTCCGTTAAGAAGGCGAGAAACGCCTTCGACGACCCGCCGGCGTGCAGCGGATAGGGCACGCCGAGGGAGACGGTCATGATCACCTCGCGGGCCGGCGTGACCTGGTCGACGTAGATCCGGGTCCAGCCCGTGCGGATGGACAGGGTCGCCGTCTCGTCGGTGCGCTGGGACAGCGCCATCAGTTCCGGCGCGGCGATGCGCCTGATGTCCAGCCGGTCCAGGTAGGCGAGGCCCAGGCGCATGGCGCCGACCCCGAGGGAGTAACGCCGGGTCACCAGATCCAGCTCGATCAGCCCGCGAACGCGCAGCGAGGCCAGGATCCGGTGCACGGCCGCCTTCGACATGCCCAGCGCCTCGGCGATCTCGGTCACACCAAGGGTCGGCGACGGGGTCTCGGCGAAGTGCATCAGCACCTCGACGGCCCGCTCGACCGTCGCGATGGCCTGTCCGGTGTTCTCGCGCGCGGGTGCGTCGGTGTCGGTTGCGGCACGGGTCTTGGGCGACATCGTTCCTCCAGGAGAATTCGGATGAGTCTGATCACCTATCCTGGCGTCGGACTCCGACCGGCACCGGAAGATCGGTGACAATTCGCGTGTCGAGGAACTCCCACCAGTCGTCCTGGCTGACCCGTCGCGTCTCCCAGTCGCCGTCCGCCTTGAGGCTCGCGAGTGCCGTGCGGTACTCGCCCCAGGCCGCCTCGTCGTCGAACGCGGCCCAGTTCTCGAGGACGTACACGTCGCCGACGACGCTGTAGTACCACCGCACCTCCCGCACCGCCGGCAGATCCCGGTAGAACCATTTCTCCCGATCCTCCAGCCACTGCCAGAAGCCCCTCATGTCGCGACGTGCCCGCGAGCTGAGCTTCATCCGGTAGACGAGGTAGATCATCGGGGCTGGTCCCCTTCGAAGTGCGACAGCTACAGTGGACTTGTTCCGCACACAGTAACGCTGTTTCAATAGCTTGGGAAGCCCCGGGGCGTGTGACCGCCCGACCGGGTGCGTTTCGAACCATGTCCCAGGTCAGGTCCTGGTACGCGCCCCAGAACACGTCCCAGGCACACAGCGATGTCTCAGGCACACAGCAGGTCGAGGAGGCCCATTCCGTGGATGAAGAGCAGATCGTTCCGGAGGAACGATCAGCGGAAGCCCAGCAGCCCGGAACGCCCACCGGGCCGCTGGCCGGCGTCGTCGTCGTCGACGCCGCCACGCTGTTCGCAGGGCCACTGGCGGCGACGATCCTCGGAGACTTCGGCGCCGATGTCATCAAGGTGGAGCACCCCAAGCGGGGTGACCCCTCACGCACTCACGGCGCGAGCAAGCACGGGATCGGCCTGTGGTGGAAGATGCTCGGCCGGAACAAGCGAACGGTGACCGCCGACCTCAGCAGCTCCGAAGGCGCCGAGCTGCTCAAACGGCTGCTCGCCCGCGCCGACGTGCTGATCGAGAACTTCCGCCCGGGCACACTCGAACGATGGGGCCTGTCCCCGGAGATCCTGCACGAGCTCAACCCCCGCCTGGTCATCGCCCGGGTGACCGGCTTCGGACAGTTCGGCCCGTACGCTCGCCGCCCCGGATTCGGCACCCTCGCCGAGTCGATGAGCGGTTTCGCCGCGGTCACCGGGGAGCCCGACGGCCCGCCCACCCTGCCGCCGTTCGGTCTGGCCGACGGGATCTCCGCGCTCACCTGCGTCAACGCGGTCACGATGGCGCTGCATCACCGCGACCGGCCCGGAGGGAGCGGACGCGGCCAGGTGATCGACCTGGCCATCGTCGAGCCGCTGGTCACCATTCTCGGCGCGCAGCCGCTCGTGTGGGACCAGCTCGGCCAGATCCAGTCGCGCACCGGCAACCGCTCGGTCAACAACGCTCCGCGCAACACCTACCGGACCCGGGACGGCCGCTGGGTGGCGGTGTCCACGTCGGCCGACTCCATCGCGCAGCGGGTGATGCGGCTGGTCGGGCATCCCGAGGTGATCGACGAGCCGTGGTTCGCCACCGGGGCCGGCCGGGCCGAACACGCCGACCTGCTGGACGGCCACGTCGGAGCGTGGATCGCCGAACGCGACCTGGCGACCGTGGTCGAGGAATTCGAACGGGTCGAGGCGGCGGTGGCTCCCATCTACGACATCCGGGACGTGTTCGAGGACCCGCAGTACCGCGCGCTCGACACGATCACCACCGTGCAGGACCCCGACCTCGGGCCCGTACGCATGCAGAACGTGCTGTTCCGCCTTTCCGAGACGCCGGGTTCCATCCGATGGACGGGCCGCGCGCGCGGCGCCGACAACACAGACGTATGGGGCGGCCTCGGCGTCAGCGCCGACGAGCTCACCGCCCTGCGAGACAAGGGAGTGGTGTGATGTCGTTGTGGCGGTATCTCGACGACGCCAAAGTCGTCGATCTCGCGCAGCCGATGCGCACGGGTATGCCCCAGTCGCCGAACCATCCGCGGTTCAGGATGGTCATCGAGCGCAGGCACGGCGACATGGTCCGCGAGGACGGCGGTTCCGCGGCCAACGAGGTCATCCTCACCGGGGGGCACGTGGGCACACACGTCGACGCCCTCGGGCACGTGTCCCAGGACGGCTACGTGTACGGACGAGTCGAGGCCTCGGGCATCCAGTCGCACCAGGGCCTGTCCCGGTACGGGATCGAGACCTTCAAGCCCTATGTCGGACGAGCCGTGCTGCTCGACGTGACCGCAGTACACGGCGTCGACGTGCTGCCGCCCGGCTACGAGATCACTCCCGTGGACCTGGAGGCCGCGCGGCGCAGGGCCGGCGTGGAGCTGCGCCGCGGCGACGCCGTGCTGATCGGCACCGGCTGGTCCCGCGAGTGGGACCGGCCGTCCCGGTTCACCGGAGAGGAGGGCGGGGTGCCCGGCCCGGGCCCGGACGCCGCTCGATGGCTGGTCGGGCACGGGGCCGCGGTGGTCGGCGGAGAGACGATCGCCTTCGAGCGAATCGCCCCCGGGCGCGGCCACGCGACCCTGCCCGTGCACCGGATCCTACTGGTGGAGGCGGGCGTGAACATCGTCGAGACGATGCGCCTGACCGAGCTGATCGGCATCGGGAAGCCCGAGTTCCTGCTGGTGCTCAACCCGCTGCCCGTCGTGGGCGCCACCGGCGCACCCGTGCGACCCCTCGCGGTGCTCGCGGCATGACCATCGTCTCGACCCTGGCCGAGTTCGCCGCCGCCAGTCGTGCCGGCCTGCCAGAACCGATCGTCGCCGACGTGACCGGCCGCGTGCTCGACACCTTCGGAAACTGCCTCGCCGCCCAGGAGCTCACCGGCCCCGCAGAACCGCACGAGGCGATCATGCGCCTGGCGGGCAGATGGGGCGGCGCCGGGGAGTCATCGGTCATCGGCCGCAGGCTCTCCCTTCCCGCGCCCTCGGCGGCGCTGGTCAACGGCACCCTCGCACACGCGCTCGACTTCGACGACACCCACCTGCCCTCGGTGCTCCACCCGTCCGCCTCCGTCGTTCCGGCCGTGCTGGCCGTCGCGGAGGCGGTGGGCGCCTCGGGCGCCGAGTTGTGTCAGGCGGTCGCGGTGGGCGACGAGATCACCAACCGTCTGGGGATGGCGTCCTACATTCCGGAGATGCGCAACTCCCTCTTCTTCGAGAAGGGCTGGCACGCCACGTCGATCTGCGGGACCGTCGGCGCCGCGGCCGGCGCGGCGCTGCTGATGGGCCTGGACGCCGACGGAATCGCCCACGCGATGGGGATCGCCGCCAGCATGGGAGCCGGCGTCATCGAGGCCAACCGCACCGGCGGCACCGTCAAGCGGATCCACTGCGGCTGGGCGGCCCACGCGGGCGTGGTGGCCGCGGGGATGGCGGCGGAGGGCGTGACCGGGCCGCCGACGGTCTTCGAAGGACGATTCGGGTTCTTCCAGGCGTTCCTCGACGGGCGGTACGACGAGGGCGCCATCACCGACGGGCTCGGCGATCGGTGGGAGCTGCTCAGAACGGTGTACAAGCCGTATCCCTCCAACCACTTCACCCACCCCGGCATCGACGCCGCCCTCGCCCTGCGCGCCGGCGGGCTGCGGCCCGACGACATCGCGGAGATCGAGCTCGGCGTGGCGGCCGCCCCGCTGCGCACCATCGGCGAGCCGTACGAAGAGAAGGTGCGGCCGCGCACGCCGTACCACGCGAAGTTCTCCGGCCCCTACACGGTGGCCAGCGCCCTCATCGGGGGCGGCGGACTCGGTCTGCACCTCGACGACTTCACCGAGTCCGCCTTCCGGGACGAGCGCAGGCTCGCCCTGGCCGCCAGGGTGCGCGTGGTGCCCGACGCGGAGTGCACCGAGGAGTTCCCCCGGGCGTTCTCCGCCGTGCTGAGGGTGCGCACGACGGACGGGCGGCGGCTGGAGCACCGTGTCCACTCCTCGCGGGGCGGGCCGGAACACCCGCTGACCATGGACGAACTGCAGACGAAGTACGAGCTCAACGCCGCTCGCGTGCTGCCGGCCCGGGCCGCGGCCACACTGGCGGCGGAGGTACGCGGCCTGCCGGGCCGCGCGAAGGTCGCGGGCCTGCTCGACGCGGCGCTGATCGCGGGCGGGTGAGCGCGGCGTCCGCGCGCCCCCGCCCGGCCCTGGTGGCGGCTACCTGCGGTGTCGGACTCGGGCTCGTGATGTTCGACAACACCGCCGTCGTCGTCGCGCTCCCCGTCATCGGCGCGTCCCTGGCGGCGTCCGTCTCCGGCCTGCAGTGGGTGGCGGCGGCGATGTCCCTCGCCGCCGCCGCGGTGCTGCCGTTCGCGGGCGCGTTCGGCGACCGCTTCGGCACCCGGCGGGCGGTACGGCTCGGGCTGGCGCTCTTCGGCCTGGCCACCGCCGCGGCGGCCGCCTCACCGTCGCTGCCCCTGCTGCTGGCGGCACGCGTCGTGGAGGGAGCGGGTGTCGCGCTCATGCTGCCGAACTCCGCCGCCCTGCTGGAGGCCAACGTCAGCCAGTCGGACCGCGGCCGGGCGTTCGGGACCTGGATCACCGTGTCGTCCCTGGGCCTCATCGCCGGCCCCACCGTCGGCGGCTGGCTCGTCGGCACGCTCGGCTGGCGGGCGGTCTTCCTCGTCCACCTGCCACTCGCGGCGCTCGGGATGATCGGCACTACGCGGCTGGCCGAAAGAGCACGACGGGCGAGCGGGCGGTTCGACATCGCGGGGGCAGCCGTCACCGGAGCGGGCCTCGCCGTGCTCTGCTGGTCCTTCATCGAGCTGGGCAGGCCGGACGGCAGCCCGGAATGGGCGTTCGCCGGTCTGGCCGCGTGCGTTCCGCTGTTCGCCCTGGTCGTGATCGTCGAGCGGCGGGCCGCCCAGCCCGCCGTCGACCTGACGATGCTGCGCGATCCCGCGTACGCGGCGATCATGGTGAGCAGCCTCCTCTACAACGGGACCATCACCGGCGGCTCGTTCCTGGTGTCGCTGCTCTTCCAGGAGGTGCGGGGGTTCAGCCCCGGCCAGGCCGGGCTGATCGTCCTGGCCGGCGCGATCGGCATGCCGCTGGGCGGGCGGCTCACCGCGCGACTGGCCCGCCGGAGCGGGCTGGCCAGGGTGATGGCCTGCGCCGTCGCGGTCCTCGCCGTGGTCTACGTGCTGGTCGCGTGCGCCGCGCTCGGTCCGACCGCCCTGATCGTGGTGCCGCTCGTCCTGTCCGGCTTCGCCGCCGGGATCCTCTACAACGGGGACACGCTGGCGGTGCTCGGCAACGTGGACGCGGCCAGGGCCGCGTCGGCGCTGGCCGCGCTGTCGCTGGTGCGGCAGACGGGGGCGGTGCTGGGGATCGCGGTGCTCGGCTCGCTCTCCACCCTGGCCGAGCAGGCGCGGATCCTCGACACCGGTCTGCGTGCCGGGCTGCTGGGCGCCGCTGTGGCGGTGCTACCCGGGGTGCTGCTGCTCCTGCGTCACCTCGGCCGGGCCGAGAGGTGACGGGGCGGGCCAGCGCCGGGCCAGGACGGGACCCGGGAGCCCGGGGAGGGGCTCCCCGGGCGGGACGTACGCCCACCGGGGCGAATCGACGAACAGCAGGTCGACGGCCTCGGCGAGGCGTTCGGGGAGACCGGCGACGGAGGGGAGCACCGCGGAATCCCCCGGGACGGCCGGCCTCCGCCTCCGGCACAGGCCAGGCGGCCCGTGGACCGGCCCGTGAACCGGGTCGTGGTCCGGGACGTCGGCGGCCGGGCCCTCCCGCCAGACGGGCGCGCCGGAGAACCAGGCGACGGCCAGGCAGCCGCCGCTTCCGGCCACGGTGGCCGTCCTCGTCGCCCTCGGGGGCAGGTAGGCGTACGTCCCGGCCTCGACGTCCGTGCCGCTGACGGAGATGCGCCCCTCGATCACGACGAACTCCTCGGCGCAGGTGTAGTGGCCGGCTCCCGGCCTGCTCCACCCGGCGGGGAAGCGGACCAGCGACACCGAGGAGCGGGTCGCGCGGTCGAGGTGCAGGCGGACCAGCCGGACGGGGTCCGCCGCCCCGGGCATGGGCACGGTGGTCCACGCCAGGTCCGGGGCGTGCAGATCGACGACTCCGGCCTCGCCGGACGTCACCGTGCTCTCGCGAGAACCCGCCGTGCCTGGCGCACGACCGCCTCGTCGACCATGCGCCCGTTCGAGTCGACGAGCACGCCCGACCCCTCGGCCTCGAACCTGGCCACCAGGTCCCGCGCCCAGCCGACCTCGTCGTCGGCCGGCGTGAAGACGTCGTTGATCACCGCGATCTGCGCCGGGTGGATACAGGCGCGGCCGACGTAACCGAGCCGGGCCAGGCCGAGCGTCGAGGCGCGCAGCGCGTCGAGGTCGCGGAAGTCGGTGGAGACCGGAGCCACCGGGGGGTCGATGCCGGCGGCGGCCGAGGCGAGCACCACCTGGGAGCGGACCCAGAGCAGTTCCCGCTCGTCGTCGCCCGGGGTGATGCCGGTGTCCGCCCGCAGGTCCGCCTCGCCGACCTGCAGGCGGGCCACCCTGGGGGCCGCCGCGATCCGCGGCGCCCGCAGGACGGCCGCCGCGGATTCCAGCAGCGGGACGACCGGCAGCCGTTCGGCGCCGATGCCGGTCAGCAGGGCGTCGAGCGTGCCGAGCTCGTCCGCGGTCTCGACCTTCGCCAGCACGAGACCGGTCACCCTCGGGGAGGCCGCCACGGCTCGCACGTCCGCCTCGCGCAGCTCACCGGGATTGACCCGGACCCAGATCTCCACCGGTCCGGGGTCGGCCGTGTCCAGCCAGTCGCGTACGGCGGCCCGCGCCTCGTCCTTGCCCGCGGCCGGGACCGCGTCCTCCAGGTCGACGATGAGGGCGTCCGCGCCCCTGCCGAGTGCCTTGCCGAGCTTCTCCGGGGAGTCGCCGGGAACGTAGAGGTAGGAGCGCGCGGTCACCCGCCCCACCCCACCTTCGCGTCCCCGCGGGTGAGGGCCTTGGCCACGACGGTGCGCAGCACGTCGTTGGTGCCCTCGCCGATGCTCATGAGGACTGCGTCGCGGTACAGCCGCTCCACCTCGTATTCGGTGGAGTATCCGTATCCGCCGTGCACCTTCAGCGCGTCGATGGCGGCCTGCAGCGCGACCTCGGAGCAGAAGATCTTGGCCATGCCCGTCTGGGCGTCGGCCCGTCCGCGCCGGACCCGGTCGGCGGCCCAGTACGCCATGAGCCGGGCCGCCTGGAGCGTCGTGGCCAGCGAGGCGAGCTGGAGTTGGACGGCCTGGAAGTCGGCGATGGGCCGGCCGAACGCCTTGCGCTGCCCGGCGTAGGCCAGGGCCTCGTCGTAGGCGCGCTGCGCGATGCCCACGGAGCGGGCCGCGATGTTGACCCGGCCCCACTCCAGCGCGGACAGCGCCTGCTGCATGCCCCGGCCCTCGGCCCCTCCGAGGAGGTTCGCCGCCGGGACCCGGGCGCCGTCGAGCACGACCTCACACGACTCGGTGCCCTTGTAACCGAGCTTCGGGATGTCCTTGGTGACCGTGTATCCGGGGGTGTCGGCGTCGACGAGCAGGATGCTCATCCCCCGGTGCGCGGGCGTCGCGTCCGGGTCGGTCTTGACCAGCACCGGGAGCGGATCGGCGTGCCGCGCGTTGGTGATCCAGGTCTTGGTGCCGGTCACCACGTAGTGGTCGCCGTCGCGGCGCGCGGTGGTGCGGATGCCCTGCAGGTCGGTGCCCGCGTCGGGCTCGGTGAGGCCGATTCCGGTACGCCGCTCACCGCTGGCGAGCCCCGGCAGGTAACGCCGCTTCTGTTCCTCGGTGCCGTGCATCGCGATCATCCGGCAGGCCAGGGAGTGGCTGCCGAGAATGCCCGCCACCCCCATCCAGCCGCGCGAGAGCTCCTCGAAGACGAGCGCGAAGGACACCGGGTCCAGGTCGAGCCCGCCGTACTCCTCCGGCACGGTGACGCCGAACAGGCCCATCGCCTTGAAGCCGTCCACGATCTCGGTCGGGTACCGGCCGGAGTGCTCCCAGTCCCGTGCGACCGGCACGATCTCCTTGTCGACGAACGCGCGCAGCAGCGCGCGGAACTCACGCTGGTCGTCGTTCAGCTCGAAGTCCACGAATCACCTCTGGGAAAGTACGAAGACCGGCAGCGCACGCCCGTCGGGCAGCGGCCGCCAGTCGAGCCGGAGCGTGTCGCCGACGCCAACGTCATGCGGGCGCTCGGCGACCACGTTGCTGAGCAGCAGCACGCCCTCCGCGAGGCGTACGCGCGCCACGACGTAGGGCGGCCGGAAGCCGGGCATCGCCCGCTCGACGACCGTGCAGGCGTCCACCACGCCGTCGCCGGTCGCCTCCGACCAGCCGAGGTCGCGCGGGGATCCGCAGGCCGTGCACAGCGCGCGCGGGGGATGCTGCGCGTGCCCGCAGGCCGCGCAGCGCTGGACGAGGAGGACACGCCGCCGGGTGGCGTCCCACCACGGCGCGGTCACCTCGTCGGGGTCGGGCACCTGGCCGCCCCCCGGTACTTCGGTGCTCATCGGTCCACCCCCAGCAGGACGGTCGCGTGCGTGGACAGGATCCCGCCCGTGCCGTGCGCGAGGGCGATCTCCGCCCCCGCCACCTGACGGGCGTCGCACTCCCCGCGCAGCTGCCGCACGGCCTCGACCAGCAGCAGCACGCCGTACTGTCCGGGATGGCAGTAGGACAGGCCGCCGCCGGAGGTGTCGAGCGGGAAGTCGCCGCCGGGCCGGATCCGTCCTCCGGCGATCCAGTCGAGTGCCTCGCCCCTGCCGCAGAACCCGAGCGCCTCCAGGGTGAGCACGACGGTGATGGTGAAGGAGTCGTAGACCTCGGCGACGTCCACGTCCGCGGGGGTCAGCCCGGCGCGGGCGAACGCGGCCCGTCCGGACTCGACGGCCCCGGTCACGGTCAGATCGTCCACGGCGGTCATCGAGGTGTTGGTCGTGCACTCGCCGTACCCGAGCACGCGGACCGGCGGTCTGCGCAGGTCGCGGGCCCGGTCGAGCGAGGTGAGCACGACCGCCCCTCCCCCGTCGGTCACCAGGCAGCAGTCGGCCGTGGTCAGCGGCGTCGACACCATGGGGGCGCCGACCACGTCGGCCACGCTCAGCGGGCCCGTCCCGTGCCGGAACGCCGCCGGGTTGAGCAGCGCCCACTCGCGGGCCGCGACGGCGACCTCGGCGAGCTGCTCCCGGGTCCCGCCGTACCGGTGGAGGTATCGCTGGGCGGCCATCGCGTAGTAGGAGATGGGATAGAGGGGTCCGTAGGGCGTCTCGAACTGCGCCTCCGGAGTGTGCGACTCCACCACGCCGGCCAGGGATCGGGACCGGGCGGAGCGCTGGTTGGAACCGTACGAGATGACCACGGTCGAGCACTGACCGGCCTCGATTGCCTGGACGGCGCGGGCGACGTACATCTCGAACGCGGAGCCGCCGGCGAAGGTCGAGTCGGTCCAGGCCGGGCGCAGCCCCAGGTAGTCGGCGACCTGGGTCGCCGAGAACCGGGACACCCCGGTCGTCGCCAGGCCGTCCACGTCGGCGAGGGTCAGCCCGGCGTCCTCGAGCGCCCGGCCGATCGCCTGGGCCTGCAGGCCGAGGACGGACTTGCCGGTGACGCCGAGATCGCTCTCGGCCGCTCCGGCGATCGCGACGGAGGTGGTCATGGCGCCTCCGTCCCCTCCGGGTCGCACTGCTCGGGGTCACGCTGCTCGGGGTGGCGCAGCACGACCTCGGCCCCGGCCGGCTCCACCGCCACCCGTTCCGGTTCGTCTCCGTCGACGATCAGGATGCGCTGCTCCACTCGGATGGTGTCGCCGTCGACCGCGGTGACCCGCCCGACGCAGCGGACGGTGTCCCCCGCGAAGACCAGATTCTTGAACCGGAAGTGCAGGCGGCGGACGACGGCTCGCGGGCCGAGCCAGTCCTGGAGCTGCTCGACGAGCAGCGCGCCGAAGACCTGCCCGTCGACCACTGGCGCGGGCAGCCCCCGCTCCTGCAGGTACTCGTGGTCGTAGTGCAGCCGGTGCCAGTCCCACGTGGCGCCGGCGTAGGCGATCATGTCGCGGAGGCCGATCGTGCGCTCCAGCGGAGCGACCTCGGTGCCGGCCTCCACCGTCGGGTCGGTCACCGCCGGCCCAGTCACCGTCGGGTCGGTCACCGTTCCTCCTTCAGCGCGACGAAGATGATGGTCTCCTCGTTCGTGACGAGCAACCTGCCCTGCTGGTCGGTGTACTCGGCGGCCGAGGAGACGACGAGCATCTCCTGCCCCCCGGAGGTGCGGCGCTCGGCGATGCCGGTCAGACGCCAGGTCGCGGTGACGACGTCACCGGGCCGGACGGGGCGGTGGAAGGTGTAGGTGTTGCCGCCGCGCACCTTCCGAGTCCCGGGGATCTCGATGTGCCAGTCGTGCCCGGCATAGCCGTCGGGATCGGGCGGCACGTCGGCGTACTGGTTCGTCTCGCAGACCAGGGTGGGCGGGGCGATGACTCCGTCGTAGCCGTGCCGCCTGGCGTACGCGTCGTCCGTATAGAGCGGGTTGTCGTCGCCGACGGCGCGGGCGAAGTAGCGGATCGAGGCCCTGCCGAGCTCCTCGGGCGCGGTGTAGGAGACCTCCTTGCCGACGAGCGCGCGGATCTCCTCCGTCAGCAGGCTCATGGGAGCACCGCCGCGGGGAAGACCTCGATGAGGAACTCCGGACGCAGCAGTCCCGCGCAGATCGCGCCGGTGGACGCGGGCCATGGCTCGCGGAGCAGGCGCTTGCGCACGTCCGCGACGCCCCGATAGGCGCTCAGCCCCTCGGGGCAGACGTACTCGATCGTCGACAGCAGGTGCTCAGGACCGGCGCCGGCGGCGTCCAGAACCCGCAGGATCGCCTCATAGGTCACCTCGGCCTGCGCCACCACGTCACCCGGATGCAGCGCCTGTTGCGTCTCCATGTCCAGGGCCGCGAAACCGCTCATCCACAGCATGCCGCCGGCCTTGACGCCGGGGGTGTAGGTGAGCGTGTCGTAGCGGGCCCAGCCGGGGTTGACCGCCTCCAGGGGATGCCGGGACGCGGTGACGTCGAGCGCGACGAGCACGCCCGGGCGGTGCAGCCGGCTCATCAGGATGCCGCCCGCGCCGGGGTAGACGCCGGCCCCGCCGAGCCGTTCCTTACGGACCGCGTGCGTACGCCGGTAGACGTCCCGGGTGGCGGGCGTCGTGTAGTCGTAGGTCGTGACGGCGGCGTCCAGCGACGACCCGATGCCGCGCAGCAGCAGGTCGGCCCGCTCGAGGCAGTAGGCGTACTGGCCGGTGAGATCGCCCTCGGCGACCACGTCGCCCCGCTCGTCGAGGGGCAGCACCGTGGGCAGGAAGATCGTGCCGTCCGGGGCCTCGGCCACGCCGCCGGCCGCTGCCGTCGCGCCGCCCGCGCTCGCGTGCACCTCGATCTCGATGAACGCCGCCGGGCGCAGCAGGCGGTCGACGATCACCGTGCTGACCGCGGGGCGGTGCTCACCGAAGATCTCCGCCCGGACGGCCGCCGCCTCCTGGTAGGCGTCCAGGCCCGCGACCGTGACGTTCTCCGTGACCCGCGTGACGTCGGCGAAGGACAGCCCGGCCGCGTCGAGGATAGCGCCGATCTTCGCGTACGCCGTGCGGGCCTGGTCGGTCATCCCGCCGCGCACGACGATGCGCCCGGACTCGGGGTCGTACTCGCTGGCCGAGTGCCCGGACAGCCAGGCGCCGTCACCGTGCGTCAGGCCGAGCGAGAAGGAGTAGCCGTCATAGCGGAACCATGGGAAGCGGCTCGGACGGATGGCTTGCAAGGTCATCACTGTTCCTCCGGCGCCGACCGGGCGAGCCGGTCGGCGAGTGCGGCGATGGTGGAAAGATCGGGCTCGTCGGCGAGGCCGCGCACCCTGCGGGCCAGCTCGGCGGTGTCCTTCGGGTCGCCCGCGGCGTTGGCGGTGAACTTCGCGTCCAGCTCGCTGTCGCGGAGCGGGCGGTCGGGGCCGCCGGCGCTGCCGGGCACCCTCCCCTCGATCACCCGTCCGCCGTCGAGCCGCAGGAGCACGCGTCCCGGCGCGTCGGCGGCGACGGTGCTCGATACGCCGGCAGGGGTGACGACGGTGCGCACCCGTGCCGCGAGATCCGCCACCTCAGGACGGCGAATGGATTCCGGGGAGTACGTCCCGAGCGTCACCTCGCCGTCGAGGAGCAGCGCCGCCACACTCCACGGCAGGGAGAACTTGGCGTCGTACGGCGTGCGCGGGCGGGTCTTGCGCTCCGCCGGCTCGCACACGATGGCCGCGCTGTCCGGGTGCACGTCGGCGACCACCTCGATCACCTCGGACGCCCGGACGCCGTGTCCGCGCAGCGCCTCGGCGACCGCGTCGAGGGTCACGTGCATGAGCTGACACGCCGGGTAGGGCTTGACGGTGATCCGGGTGGTCTCCCACGACTCCCCCAGCCCGGAGGTGACCGCGCCGGCGTCGACGGTCCGGCCGGCCAGCGCCGCGTACAGCCCGTGCGGGCCCTCCAGGACACTGTCCGGACCGGTGGCCCCGGCCGCCGCGAGCCGGGCGGCGAGGATGCCGGAGGCCGACGCGAAGCCGGGGTGGAGTTGCTTGGTGGACGCGCCGGTGGACAGGAACTCGAGCAGCCCGCCCGCCTGGCTGCCCGCGATGCCCAGCGCGTCGACGGTCCGGTCGGCGCCGAGCCCCAGCAGCCGGGCCGCCACGACGGCGGCCGACATCACTCCGCAGCTCATGGTCGCGTGCAGGCCGCGGGTGTGGAACCCGTGCGGGACAGCGGCGGCGACGCGGCACACCGTCTCGTAGCCGGCGACCGCCGCGGCGAGCACCTCGGCGCCGGACGCGCCCACCTCCTCGCCGACCGCGAGGGCCGCCGGCAGCACCACCGCGGTGGCGTGGACCAGCCCGCCCGCGTGCGTGTCGTCGAAGTCCAGGGCGTGCACCAGCGTGCCGGTGGCGAGCGCCGCCGCCACCGCCGACCCGCGTTCGCCGGTGCCGAGCACCGTGGCCTCCGCCGGGCCCCCGAGCCCTCGCGCGACCGCGACCGCGGGCGCGGCGATCCGGGTACGGCCGGCCGCGACGGCCGTGCCGAGCCCGTCGAGCAGGTGACGGCAGGCCGCCTCCCGCACCTCCGGGGGCGCGCCGGCCGGCCCCGGACCCAGTGCCCACGCGGTTAGGGCGCGCGCGGCGGTCACGACGCCACCTCCCGGGCGGGCGGTCCGAAGGCACCCGCCTCCGCCAGCGCCGCCACCTTCGCGTCGCCGTATCCCAGGAGCCCGCGTACGACGTGGCCGAAGTCCTCGTTGCGCTGGGGCGCCCGCCGGTACTCGGGGGGCCGCGAACCGACCCGGATCGGGGAGGCGACCTGGCGCAGCGTGCCCCAGCGGGGGTGCTCGGTCTCCACGACCAGGCCGCGGGCGGCGGTGTGCTCCTCCGTCAGGGCGGTGGCGACGTCGTTGATCGGGCCGCACGGAATCGACGCCTCGTAGAGCGGCGCCAGCCATTCGTCGACCGTTCGCCCGCGGAACACCTCCTCGAGCATCGGCAGCAGGACGTCCTTGTTGCGGCGGCGGTCGGCGAACGTCGCGAACCGCTCGTCGTCCGCCCATTCGGGGTGGCCGATGACCTTGGCGAGCCGCTGCCAGAACTTCTCCTTCGCACAGCCGACGACGAGCCAGCCGTCCTTCGCCTCGAACGCCTGGAAGGGGACCAGGGACGGATGGGCGGAGTGGCGGGTGCGCTCCGGAACGAATCCCTCGTTGAGGTGCCAGACCGCCGGATAGGTCAGCAGACCGATGGCGGTGTCGTAGAGGCTGACGTCGCAGTCCATGCCCACGCCGTCCCTGCGGGCCGCGTGCAGGCCGGCCAGGAGCGAGATCGCCGCCACCAGGCCGCCCGAGTAGTCGACCATCGACAGACCGGACTTGGTGGGCGGCCCCTCGGGCTCCCCGGTGATGTCCATCCATCCGGCGAGGCCCTGCAGGACGTAGTCGTACCCCGGCTCCTTCTGCCTGGGGCCGGTCATGCCGAACCCGGTGAGCGAGCAGCACACGATGGCGGGGTTGAGGTGCTTCAGGTCGTCGTAGGTGATGCGGATCTTGGCGGGCACGTCGCCGCGCAGGTTGCTGTAGACCACGTCGCTGACCCGCACCAGGTCCTCGAAGACCGCACGCCCCTCGTCGGTGGCGAGGTCGAGGGACAGACTGCGCTTGTTGCGGTTGAAGGTCTCGAAGAACAGCGAGTCCTCGCCTTCGCCGTACGGCGGCACGTACCGCCCGACGTCGCCGCCGACCCGCGGATCCTCGATTTTGATCACCTCGGCCCCGAGGTCGGCCAGGTGCACACTGCCGAACGGGCCGGCGCCGTACTGCTCGACGGCAACGATCCGGACGTCCTCCAGGGGTCTCACGCCCGCCCTCCTGTGATGTCGGCGATGAGCTGGATGATGGATTCCTGGGCCGCCCTGGTCTCGGACGCGGGGAGCCCGTGCGTCGGCGGGGTCAGCTTGACGGTGTCGGCGAGACCCTCGTAGGCGGCCAGACGGGCGCGCACCTCATCGGGGTCGCCGGCGATGGTGACCGCGTCGACCATCCGGTCCGGCACGACGTCGCCGAGATGGTCGGCGCCGCGTCCGGAGCGGAAGGCCTCCACCACGGCGGCCTGCTCGCCGGCCAGATCGTGGAAGGCGAAGAAGTCGGCGTAGCTGCGCACGCTCGCGTAGAAGCCGACCAGGCCCGCGGCACGACGCCGGGCGACGCCCGCGTCCGCGTCGACGGAGCAGCACGCGGAAACCACGAGGTCGAGGTCTTCCCGGTTCTTTCCCCGCGCCTTCGCCAGCCCCGCCTCCACCTCCGGGAGGACGCGCTCGGCGAGGTACGCCGGGGAGCACAGCTCGTGCGATATCCAGCCGTCGCCGATCTCGGCCGCGAGCCGGGTCATCGCGGGGCCCACCGCCGCCAGATAGATCGGTATCCGGGTACGGGTGACCGGGAACGGCCGCCGGTATCCGCGGATGCGCATCGGCGCGTGCTCTCCGTCCAGGACCATCGGCTCACCCGACGCGCAGTGCGCCCAGAAGTGCCGGATGTCGCGGACGGTCTCCCGCAGCCGGCCGACCGGCTTGCCCCACCGCACGTTGTGCCAGTCCTCGTTGAGCCGCTGCACACCGGTGCCCAGCCCGAGAACGAAACGGCCGCCGGACAGTTCGTCGACGTCGAGCGCCTCCAGCGCGGTCACCATGGGACTGCGGGTGAAGGCGAGCGCGATCGCCGTGCCGATCCGGGCGGTGGCCGTGGACTGTGCCAGCGCCGCCGCCGACACGATCGCGCTGCGGTGCATCTCGGGAACCCAGACGACCTCGGCGCCCGCCCGCTCCGCCGCGCGCGCCGCCTCCACCTGCTCCGCGAGGGTCTCTCCCCAGGGACCGTAGGTGATGCGCATGTCAGCCCTCCAGGCTGAGCGGCCGCTCGGCCACGGGGAAGACACCCTCGATCTGCTCGGCGCCGCGGCGGTAGACGTAGAAGGTCCGCTTGAACGAGCAGACCTCCTTGCCGTCCTGGTTGAGCGTGCGGGTGCGCACGGTGACGATGCCGGCGTGCGGCCGGCTGGCCGACTCGCGCTTGTCGAGCACGATCGATTCGCTCCACAGCGTGTCGCCCGCGAACACCGGGTGGGTCATCTTGATGTCGTCCCAGCCGAGATTGGCGAACGCGTTCTGGGTGAGGTCGGTGACGCTCTGCCCCACCGCGATCGCCACCGTGAAGGTGGAGACCACGAGGGGCCGGCCGAACTCCGAGCGTGCCGCGTACTCCGCGTTGAAGTGCATCTGGTTCGTGTTCATCGTCAGGAGCGTGAACCAGGTGTTGTCCGCCTCCGACACCGTCCTGCCGAGCGGGTGCCGGTAAACGTCACCGACCTCGAAATCCTCGAAGAACCGGCCCTGCCAGCCCGGCTTGACACCCATGACGCTCCCTACCTCGGACCTGTCGTGTTACGGGCCCGAGCCTAAACGTCAGACCATTTAGGGGTCAAGGGATTGTTCCGCTCTGCATAACGGCGTTCCAATCTACGCGCGCCGCGGCCCTCAGCCGTCTCCCCTGCGGCGCTCCCTGTCGATCTGGGAGTAGGTGCTGCGCAGGTGTTCCAGGTGCTCCCGCTGAGCCCGCTCCGCGCCGAGGGAGTCCCCCGCCTCGACGTACGCCAGGATCTCCCGATGGTCCCTGTCGACCCTGTCCCAGTGGTCGTCGGAAACGCCGTGCCGGTCGAAACCGCTCTCCAGCACGCTGAACACGGGCGCCGTCACCGCGTCGAGCAAGGGGTTGTTCGCCGCCTCCAGGAGCGCCTTGTGGAACTGCCGGTTCGTCCGGTAGAGGTCCTCACGCTCGACCTCGCGCGGGTTGAAGATCGCGGCCCGCAGCGCCTCCAGCTGTTCCGGGGACCTGCGGACTGCGGCCAGGCCGGCGGTGGGCACCTCCAGCAGGACGCGCACCTCCAGTAGATTGGCGACCGAGCCCGAATCCCGGAACAGCGCCAGACTGGACAGCAGATAGCTGCTGATGTGCTCCGGCTCGGGGCGGGCGACGAAACTGCCTCCCGCCACCCCCCGCCGGGTGACCAGCAGCCGCTCGCTGGACAGGACGCGCAACGCCTCGCGCACGGTGCTCCGGCTCACGCCGTACATCGCGCACAGGTCGGGCTCGACGGGAAGGCGGTCTCCGGGCTCGAACTCTCCGGAGAGGATCTGCTCGCGCAGCCGGTCGGCCAGATCCTGATAAGCGGGCGCCGAAACACGATCGGTGGACACGGCGACAGCCTAACCTCATCGACGCTCGATGTTGAGCCCGTGTTCCCCCTAGCGAAACAACGTTTCGATGTGTAAGCCTGGGTCCTGCCTGACCGAGCCGGTGTCGCCGGAGAAGGAGAAGCGGATCGGATGAGCCTCCCAGGGACGCAACGGAGAATCGTCCTGGCCCGGCGCCCGCGAGGCGTGCCGATCGAAGACGACTTCCGTACGGAGACGACCGCCCTGCCGTCACCGGGGCCCGGCGAGACACTGGTCCGCACGGTTCACCTCTCACTGGACCCGTACGTCCGCGGCACCCTGACCGGGCGCGACCTCGGCCATCCCCCCGTACACCCCGGCGAGCTCGTGCCCGGCAGGGCCCTCGCCCAAGTGGTGGACACGGGCGAGTGGGTCGTGGCCGAGACCGGATGGCAGGAGTACGCCGCGGTCCCCGCCTCATCCCCGCGCCCGCTGCCGGTGCCGTCCGGCGTGCCGCGCACCGCGGCACTCGGCGTGCTCGGCATGCCGGGGCTGACCGCGTACGCCGCGGTGAGCCGGCTGCTGCGCCCGGAGGTGGGTGACACCGTCGTCGTGTCCTCCGCGACCGGCGCGGTCGGCGGCACCGCGGGGCAGCTCGCCGGGCTCGCCGGCGCACGCACGGTGGCGATCGCCGGCGGTCCGGACAAGTGCCGGGTCGCGGTCGAGCGCCTCGGCTACGCGGCGGCCGTCGACCGCCACGACCCGGACTGGCTCGACGCCCTCGCCGAGGCCTGCCCCGACGGTGTCGACGGGTACCTGCACATGGCCGGCGGCGCGGTCCTCGGCGGCGTGCTGAACCGGCTCGCCGCCGGTGCCCGGGTGGTGCTGTGCGGCCTGCCCGACAACGCCAACGAGACGGGACCGACCACGCTGCCCGCCGGGGCGGTGATGCGGGCACGCGCCACCGTGCACGGCCTCGTCGTACACGATCATCAGGACCTGCTGCCGCGGTTCGCCGACCGGGTCGGCCGGCTCGTCGCGGAGGGCCGGGTGCGCGTCCTCGAGGACACGCACGAGGGGCTCGGCTCCGCCCCCGCGGCCTTCTGCCGGCTCATGGCCGGCCGCAACATCGGCAAGACCATCGTGCACGTCGCACGCGGCGACGGACGTACGCCGGGCCCAGCCGATGCCGGCGAGCCGGGTGGGTGAGAGCCTCGTGACGACGCCGCCGCCCGTCCTTCCCCAGCCGGGGCTCCTCGGCCCGGTCATCGTGACCGGCGACACCGATCGGCAGACCAGTCTGTTCACCAGGGCGTTCGGGCTCGAGGTGCACAGCGTCACGCGGCGTACGGCCCGTGACTCGGAGCGCATCTGGTCGGTCGGCCTTCCGGCGCTGGAGACGACCCTCATGACGCCGGGTACCCGGTCCGGCATCCGGCTCCTCGAATTCACGCCGAGCTCGACCGCGGTGGCGCGCGGCCCGGAGAACGGCGACGCGAAGGACGCCTTCAAGGTCATCGACTTCTACTGCCCCGACCCGGAGAGGGTGGAGCACAGGGCACTCGAGCTGGGGGCGCGCAAGCTCAGGCCGACCTCCCGCTACGACCTCGACGGCTGGAGCTTCAGCGAGACCCACCTCTGGATCGACGACGGCGTGGTGTGCGCGCTCTGCTCCGGCGATCCGGTGCAGTTCCGGCAGTACGTGACGATGACGGATCGCGACGTCTCCGAGGTGATGAGTGTCTCCGCCCCCGTCCGTGATCCCGCAGACGCCCGATGGTTCTACCTGGACGTCCTGGGCCTGAACAAGGTGTACGAGTACGCGTTCGCGGACGAGTCCTTCCAGTCCATGGTCGGTCTCGCCGAGGGGCACGGCATCAGGGCCGCGAACTACGGATCCCGGCTCGCGGAGCCGTACATCGGCATCATCGACTACGGGCGAGGCGCGCGGGACGTCTCACTGCGTGGCGTGCGCCCGCCGACCCGTGGCCTGGTCGCGTGCACGATCGCCGTCCCCTCGGCACGGGACGCGGTCAGGGCGGCGAGGGACGCGAGTCTGCCCGCCCTCGAACCCGCCGAGGAGGAGATCCCTCCGTTCGGCAGGGTGACGAGCGCGCTGATCGAGTCCCCGAACGGAATGCTGCATCACGTCGTGTCGCCGCCGGGCCCCTGATCCCCCAAGCTCCTGACGTCACGGAATCGAAACGATGAACCGGAACACATTTGAGATCACGGAAGGCGTGCCCATGACCACAACACCGCTCGGCACCGCGGAGGCGATGCTCACCGCCGTCATCGAAAGACGACTGGACGGCGTGCTGGAGACCTTCTCTCCCGCCGACGACGCGTACGTGTTCGTCGAGGGACCACGCTGGACCACCCACGGCGGCGACCGGATCAGGGCGGGATGGGAGGCGTACTTCAAGGCGCCGATCCGCATCAACGGGTTCCGCTGGGTCGAGGGTCCCTTCACCTGGGAGAGCGACACCCTGGCCCAGGTCGTTGGCGTCATCGACTACGACATCATGGGCGACGGCAAGGCCGGACGGCTGCGCATGCGGATGACCTGGCTGGTCCGCCGCGAGGAGGGACGCTGGCGTATCGTCCACGAGCACGGTTCCCAGCCCCTGGAGGATCCGTACGGCGCCGGCGACTGGTGGCCCGAAGGCGCCACGCCGCTCGCATGACCGGCCCGGCGAAGGGGACGCGTCCTGTGATCAGTGAAATCCGGGTGGCGACGGTGGCCGTCGCGGATCTCGAACGGTCCTGCGCCTTCTACGCGGACACGTTCGACTACGTCCGTCTCGGTGAGGGAACGGTCGGCGGCCGGGAGGCGGAGCTCGCCTGGCAGATGCCGAGCGGCCTCACCGGGCACGCGGTCGTGATGGGACCGGTGAGTGCGACCACCGGGCTGCTGCGCCTTGTCCGATTCGACGCCGACCAGTCCGTCGCGCCCGGCGAGCCCTACTGGGGCGACTACTCGCGGCCGCAGGACTACGGCCATTACGCGCTCAACATCCGGGTGCCCGACATCCGCTCGGCGATCGGCCGGTTGCGCGCGGCGGGCGGCCGTTCCAAGTCGGAGCCGACCCATTGGACTGTCACGCCGGACCTGTCGGCGTGGGACTCGTTGTCCTACGACCCCGACGGGGTCGTCCTGGACGTGTTCGAACTCGAGCCCGGCGAGGGCTCGGCCCTGGCCGGCTACGACGGGCGACCGAGCGAGCTGCAGACGGTCGCGATGCACGTGAGCGACGCCCGCGCGTCCGCGTCCTTCTACCGGGCGCTCGGTTTCGCCGAGCTGTACGACAAGCTGATCGAGAACATGGAGTCCTTCTTCCGCCTTCCGCGGGGAACCGGACTGCACAACATCAACCTGTACGTTCCCGGCAGCAGCCTCAACGGCCGGGTGGAGCTCGCCCAATACGTCGGGTTCCCCGGTGAGCAGCAGCGGGACCGCGCCGTTCCGCCCAGCCTCGGAATTCTCTCGGTCTCGCTGGAGACCGATGATCTGCAGGCCACCGCGGACCTGGTCGGCAGGCTCGGAGCCGAGCCGGTGTGCGACCCCGTCGAGGTGGACCTGCCGCCGTACGGCCCCGCCCTCGTGCAGACCTTCTTCGGTCTGGACGGCGAGGTCCTGGAGTTCTACCAATGTCGGTGAGCGCCGGAGTCGCCCTGGTGACGGGCGCGGGCAGCGGACTCGGGCGAGCGATCGCCGAGTCCCTGGCGGCGGCGGGGTACGCGGTGGTGTGCGCCGGCCGGCGCGCGAACCGGGTGTCCGAGGTGGCCGAGGCGATCCGGGCCGCGGGAGGCGCCGCGACCGGCGTGCCGCTCGACGTCACGGTGACGGAGCAGGTCGACCATGTGGTCGCCCGCGTCGCCCGCGAGTACGGCAGGCTCGACGTACTGGTCAACAATGCCGGAGTGTTCCGCAAGAGCGAGATCCTGGAACTGACGGACGAGGCGTGGCGGGAGACTCTGGACGCGAACCTCACCGGCGCGTTCCTGTGCGCCCGCGCCGCGGCCCGGCAGATGATCCGGCAGGAACCCGTCGCGGGCAAACGCGGCCACATCGTCAACGTGAACTCCGGCGCGGGCCTGCGCGGCTACCCCACGGGAGCGGCGTATTCCGCGTCGAAGTTCGGGCTGCTCGGCCTGTCCGACACGCTCCGCGCGGAGCTTTCCGACCGCCTGGTGAAAGTGACGGACCTCGTGGTCGCGGCCATGGTGAAAAGCGAGCTGTCCAGCCGGTTCAACCCCGACCGGCTGGACGCCTCCGTCGTCGGCGAGCTGGTGCGGAACCTGGTCGCGCTCGACGGCGCCGCCGTGGTCACCCGCCTCGACCTGGGACAGCTCCCCCCGGCCTGAAGCCCGGCCCACGCGGCCCACGGGTGCGCGTGGGCCGACGTCGGGGCGTGGCAGCAGGGCCCGCCGGGCGGCCGTACGGCCCGTCGGCGCGGGGGAGCCGGATCATCCGCTCCGTCCGGCCATCGGGGGCGTCACGTCCCTTCGCGCAGCTCGGCGAGGTGGTAGGTCGAGGAGAGCCGGTCGGAGCGCAGTCGCACCATCAGCCAGTCCCCGTCGCGGCTCGTCCACAGGTGCTCCTCCGCGCCGCCGTCGCTGGTCAGCAGGAAGTGCCAGGTGGCGAAGGTCCCGGCGGGGACGGCGACCGTCTCCGCGCCGACGAGGGCCGCGGTGATGCCGGTCATCTCCTCGGCGTACGGGCCCGTGGCGCCGTCGGGCCGGGGCGAGGAGCGGAACCCGCCCACCAGTGCCTGCCGTCCGCCTGCGGCCAGGTCATAGGAGGGCACGATCCAGGAGTCGCAGCAGACCGCGTGCGGGACGAAGAACGGCGGGGGCGCCGCAAGATCGATCCGCTGCGACGCGTGGCCCGCCTCACGGAGCAGCAGGTGCGATTCCAGCAGGGCATCCCCCGTGACGAACCAGCCCTCCCCGAGAAACTCCCCGGCCAGCCGATGGCTGATGAAGGTCCGCATCGGGCGGAACGCGGGCGAGACCGTATGCACGACATCGCGTTCGATCCGGCTGTCCCACATGCGGCAGTGGGCGCGCAGCGTGCGGGTGCCGTCCTCGGCGACGGTGAGCGTCCACTCCTCCCGGCCGCGGAGGCCGACGCCGTCGCCGACGTAGTCGATGACTCCGTACCGGTATCGGCTCATGTTCCCGCCTCGTCCAGAGCGCTGAGCAGTTCGTCGACGCCACCCCGGCCATCACGGCGGGAGGACGGCTGGATGATCTCCGTCGCGGCCAGGAACGGGTCCCAGATCGGATCCGCGGCGACGACCGGGGCTCGGAGATCGGCCGGCTGCCGGGCGAGGGCGGCGAGCGCCGCGACCCGGAAGGCGGAGCCGTACGAGGGCCAGGCCTTGACGATGTCGAGGACCCTGCGATGCGGCTCGCCCAGAGCCCGCCCGTCGTAGACCTGGCCGGCGCGGAGCGCGCCGTCGCGGACCAGGTGCCATGCCCGCAGCAGGTGGATCCCGTGGTCGTCCGGGGTGAGGTCGGGGGTGCGTGCCGCCACGAGGCCGGCGGAAACCCGGTCCGGGTCGGGCAGCGCGGCCAGCGCCAGGGCGTGCACGCGCGCCGGATGGCGCCGGGCCACCTCGGCGGCGATCGCGCCGCCCGCGCCCGTGCCGTACAGGTCGACCGTGTCCAGACCGGCCTCGTCCAGCATGTCCACCACGGCCCCGGCCAGCTCACCCGCGTCCACGTCGAGGGGACCGTCGAGCTCCGAGTCGCCGGTGCCCGGCAGGTCGACGGCGAGCGCGGGGCGGCTGCTGCCGGCCCGCGCCAGCAGTCGCTCCACCGCCCGCCCGGAGGCCGGAGCCGGCGGCAGGACCGCCAACGGCCTGGCGCCGGCCGCCGGCGCGATCCACCTGATCAGGCTCTGACCCAGCCGGGTCCGGACATAGCGACGGGACAGCCGGTCCGCGAGGAGCGGCCCCGGCGGTTCCGGCGCCTCCCGCACGCCGGCGGAACACCCCGTCGCCTGGGCGCGCAGCCGGGCCGCCACATGCGCGGGACCGGCTCCAAACGGCGGATGCTCGACGCGGACCCCGGCCCCCGCGGCCGGAATCCGGGCGAGGTGCGCGTGCAACGGGTCGCCGGGCGAGGCCAGCACGAGGGTCGGCACCGCGAGCCGTGCCAGCATCGGCACCGGGTCGCAGGTGAACGCCGCCCGGTATGCCAGCGGGTACGCCTCCCCCGCTTCGAGCAGGCCCGCCGTCACGTCGTGCAGCTGTTCGGGGTCCGGCATCGCCGCGGACAGCCGTGCTCCCGGCTCCTCCCGGTACCAGGGCCAGAACAGGAACATGTTGCGCACCTGGTGCCACGCCGCGACCAGGTGGGTTCCGTCCCCTCGCGGCAGCACGGGAGGAAGGTAGTTCGCGAGCTGGTCGGCCCGTTCCCCGGGGGTCGAGATCCCCAGTCCGTCGAGCACGAGGGACGCGACCCGTTCCGGGTGCTCGACGGCGAACGCCAGTGCGATCTTCGCTCCGGTGTGCGTGCCGTACAGGTGGACCCGCTCCAGGCCGAGCGCGGTCAGCGTCTCCCCGAGCGCGGCGCCGTAGTCCTCGACGCCCGGCTCGGCGGCCGGGAGCCGGTCGGACCCGCCGTGACCGGGAGTGTCGAGCGCGTACACGCTGAACCAGGGCGCCAGCTCCCGGACCAGTTCACGCAGTGGCCGGTGGTCGCCGGGCGAGGCGTGCAGGAGCACGACCGGCAGGCCACACCCCGCCCTCAGGTAATGGACCTGGCGCTCACCGACCGTCACCAAGTGCCGTTCCACGTCACTTGGTGACTTCGACGGTGGTCCAGCCCTTGTCGTCCTTCTTCCACTGGTAGACGTGGATGTCGTCCATGCCGTAGAACTCGTGCTTGTCGGGGGAGACGGAGTTTCCGGACGGGGTCTCCTGGTCGGAGATCTCAATCTTGTCGAGCGCGGCGGTGACGGCGTCGGGTTCGAGAGAGCGGGCCTGGTCGGCCGCCTTCACGTACGCGAGCACGCAGTCGGCGGCGATCTCGGCGGCCTTGGGCGACTCGGCGCCGGTCTTCGGGCCCACGTTCCTGCCGAACCGCTTCTCGATCTCCTCGACGTGCTGCCGGTAGCCCGGCTTCCATGTGTCCCGGGCGTCGCGGCTCGGGTACGGGTAATAGGTGGCGCTGAAGAGCGCGCCGTCCGCGGCGTCGCCCGCCGCCTCGACGAAGGAGATGTTGCGGGCGCCGGAACCGCCGACGATGAGCCCCCGGTAACCCGCCTCACTCGCAGCGGCCATGGTCTTGGCGCCGCTCGCGGAGTTGGAGATCCAGATCGCCCCGGCGTCCTTGAGCTTGTCGACGTACGCGCGGTGCGACTGGTCGTCGGGCCGGGTCGCCTCGAAGCCCTTCCAGGTCAGGCCCGCCGCCTCCGCCTGGACCTTGACCTCGTCGGCCGTGCCCTTGCCCGCGTCGTCTCCCTCGTAGATCACGCCGATCGAGGTGACCCCCTCCGCCTTGAGGTGGGCGATCATCTTCGCGACGTCGAGGCTGACCGGGTCCTGGGCGCGGAACCCGTACTTCAACGAGCTGAAGTCGCCGGTCGCCACCATAGGCTGGCAGTTGACCTTCCTGCCGCTTTCGAAACTGCCCTTGGCGGCGTTGTAGAACGCCGACAGCGCCGGCCCCACCACCAGGCCGATGCCGTCGTCGCCGGCGAACTCGTTCGCGGCCTGCACGGCCTTCGCCGGGTCGAGGCCGGAGTCGCGGACCACGAGCTCGAGCTTGGCTCCGCCGACGCCGCCGTCGGCGTTGAGCCGGTCGATCTCGACCTTCAGCGAGTTCTCCAGCGAGATGCCGGCGACGGCGAACGGCCCGGTCATGGGACCGATGAGGCCGACCTTCACCACTGGACGCCCGACGCTCCAGCCGCTGCCGGAGGATGTCTGCGCGTCTCGGGCGCGTTCCTCCTTGCTCGCGCAGGCGGTGAGCAGCAGGGCCGCGCCGAGCAGCGCGGTCAGTTTGCGACCGGTGGTGAGGGCCATGGGGGGATCCTTTCGGGCGAAGATCAGGCTTTATCAGGACTTCGGGGTGACATCGGTGATGAACCAGCCGTCGGCGTCCTTGTCCCAGCGGTAGATGTGGATGTCGCCGACGTGGTAGAACTCGTGGTCCGCCGGCTTGATCGTGTTGCCGGACGGGGTCTGGGTGTCGGGGACGTCGAGCTGCGCCATCGCCCCGGCCAGCTTGTCTGGGTCGAGCGACTTGGCGCTTTCCGCCGCCGCGGCGAACGCGGTGACGCAGTCGGCCGCGATGGCGGTGCCCTTCGGCATCTTCGCGCCGGACTTCGGCCCCTCGACCACCCCGAAACGCTTCTCGATCGCCTCGACGTGGGTGCGGTAGCCGGCCTTCCACGTGGCCTTGTCGCGGATGTTGAACTGCAGGTTGCCCGCCGCGAAGACGGAACCGATGGCGAGATCCTGGGCCGCGTCGAGGAAGGACACGTTCTGCAGCCCGGACGTGCCGACCATCAGGCCCTTGTAACCGGCCTCGTCGGCCGCCGCCATCGTCTTCGCGCCGCTGGCGTTGCTGGAGACCATGATGGCCCCGGCGTCCTTGAGCTTGTCGATGTACGGCCGATGCGACTGGTCGTCGGGACGGGTCTGCTGGTAGCCCAGGTAGGTGAGCCCGTACTTGGGCGCGAACTCCTTGAGGTAGCCGTCCATCGCCTTGCCGGTGTCGTCGGCCTCGTACACGAGTCCGACCGACTTGACGCCCGCGCTCTGGAGATACTGCGTCATCTTCTCGACCCCGATGTCGTTGGGGTCCTGGGAGCGGAAGCCGTACTTGAGGACGCCGAAGTCACCCGTGCCGACCCCGGGCTGGCAGTTGAGCATGCGGTTCTGCTCGTAGATCCCCTTGGCGGCGTTGTAGAACGCCGAGAGCGAGGGGCCCACCACCATCTTGACCTGGCTGTCGCCCACCATCTCGTTGGTCGCCTGGACGGCCTTGCCCGGGTCGAGCGCGGAGTCCCGGATGACCAGTTCCAGCTTGGCCCCGCCGATGCCGCCCGCCTGGTTGATCCGGTCCATCTCCACCCGGATCGAGTTCTCCTGCAGAATTCCGAGGATCGAGTAGGCGCCGGTCATGGGACTGATGAGCCCGATCTTGATGGTGTCGGTGCCCGCGGTCCAGCCCGAGCCGCTCGTTCCGCCCGCCTCGGCGGCCCGCTCTTCCTTGCTCGCGCATCCGGAGAGCACCAGTGCGCCGACGGCCGCCGCCGCCACCCATCGAATACCTGGTCCGCGCACGTGCCACCTCCTGTTCTCTTGACTTAGATTCCACTGTGCGGAACAGCGTTACGGTGAGCCTAGGAATGCGGCCATCCCCATGTCAATGAATTGGTCTGATGTTTAACCCAGTCGCAATGAGCCGGCTCACAGCGGCTGCCAGAGCTCCACGGAGATTCCGTTGGGCGTGTCGGCCACGGCGAGCCTGGCGGTGCCGTGCAGCGGAGTCGTGGCCTCGAAGGGAGGGCAGAGCACACGCCCTCCGGCGCGCACGGCGCGGGTCACCGCCGCGTCGGCATCCCGCGTGCGGACCGACCATCCCGTGTGCCCGAGGCCGCGGCCGGGCCGCTGCGACGCACGCCGGTCGACCCCGCGCGCGTCTCCGGGGATGTGGACGATCTCGATGCGGGTCGTCCCGCCCTCGGCTCCGGCGAGGAACGCCAGCCGTACGGCGGTGCCCGCCGGCAGGCCGGCCATCGCCTCCAGGCCGGGCGAGCTGAACGTCACGTCGTACCAGACCGACAGGCCGAGCCCGTCGGTACCCCAGAACCGCAGCTCAGCCTCGATGTCCGGAACGTGACAGACCACGGAGGTGAGCTCGGTGTAGTGCCGGGCGGGATCGGTGTCCCAGGCCACCGTGCCGCGCGCCTCGCCCGGCTGGACGAAGACGATGTCGAGCCCGTCCGGCCCGAAGCAGAAGCCCTCCGTGACCGATATCGAGCCCTCCCCCAGCGGCACCTCGTACGTCGACGGCCTGCTGCCCCACGGGTGGCCCCGCGCCCGCAGGCGGTCGTGGGACGCCTGGATGTCACGAGTGTAGAGATCGATGCCGGCGAGGCCGACATCCAGCGTGTGGGGGTGCGCCGCGGCCGCGACCGGCTCGGCGACCTTCAGCAGGTGGATCCGGCCGGTGTCCGCACCCGCCGCGGTGAGCAGCCTGGTCTCCACGTCGCCGAGTCCGTCTCCCCACAGCCGTGCCGCGTCGGCCGCCGCCACCACGCCCTCTCCGGACACCTCGAACCCGAGCTCGCCGCAGAACAGGTCGAGATGGGCGTCGAAGCCGGTGACTCCGATCACCGCGGAGGTGACGCTCTCGACCAGCGGCGTGGAACCCGAGCCGGCGCTCACGAGGCGTCCCGGCCGGCCGCGAGCCGCGCGCCGAGCAGCCGGCCCAGTGTCATGGCCGGAGTCACGCTCATGCCGCCGACGTAGTTGTCACCGGCGAAGACGTTGTTGCCGAGCACCTCTCCCACGGCGAAGAGGCCGGGGATGGGAGCGCCTTCGCGGTTCAGCACGGCCAGGTCGCCGTTCACCCGCAGGCCGTCCCGGCTGAGCAGGGAGGCGGCGACCGAGGTGATCCCGTAGAACGGCGGTGTCCCAATGGGCACGGGCAGGGTCGTCCGCCCGAAATCGGGATCGTGGCCGGCGCGGACCGCCGCGTTGTATCGCTCCACGGTCGCGGTGAGCCCGGCGGCGTCCACGACGAGCCGTTCCGCGAGCTCCTCGATGGTGTCGGCGGCGACGATCCATCGGCCGCGCTCACATTCTGCGAGCATGCGCTCGTGGGTCCAGTCCCCCGCACCGTTGCGGATCAGCGGTTCCGCCGTCTCGGCGATCGCGCGGTCCCAGACGACGTGCATGGCGATTCCCGGCTGGCGCAGCAGCGCCCGCTCCCGATGCTCGGGGCTGGTGCCGTCCTCCGCGACGAAACGCCTGCCGTCGCGGTTGACCCAGATCTCGTGCGGGGTCCGGTAGGCCGGGGCGAACTCCAGGAACGCCTCCCGGTAGTCGACCGCGAACCCGCTGCGGCCGGGATCGGGGATCAACCCCATCACCGGAATGAAGAACCCGTCGCGGCTGACGTCGGCGCCGATCTCGACAGCCATCGCCAGCCCGTCACCCGTGGCGTGGTCGAGACAGGCGACGATCGCGTCCTCACAGCCGGGAGGGAGGAACTCGTTGCGCAGGGCCGGGTTGGCGTCGTACCCGCCGGTGGCGAGCACGACGGCGTCGCCGTACGCGACCACCTCACCGCCGTCTGAGCCGGTCCCGGCGACGCCGGTCACCCGGCCGTCGTCCAGCACGGCGCTTCGGACCCGCGTGCCGAGGAGCAACCGCACCGAGCCCGATCGGACGGCGTCGTCGAGCCGCCGCCGCAGCACCCGCAGCACCGACCTGCCGAATTCAACGCCCCAGTAGGTGCGCGGCACCGAGTAGACCTCGTGCCCGTGGACGAGGCCCGGGGTCGCGGGGTCGAAGTCGAAGCCCTCACTTTCCAGCCAGTCGACCGTGTCGCCCTGCGCACGCACGGTCTGCCAGACGAGGTCCCGATCGGCCTTGCCGTGGGACAGCCGCATCACGTCGTCGAAGTGGCGTTCCGGGGTGTCGTCGATGCCGCGGGCGGCCTGGCGCCGGGTGCCCGCTCCGCTGAACTCGCCGTTGGCGATGTGCAGCATGCCACCCACGTCGGCGAGCTTGTCGACAACGAGCACGCTCGCCCCCGCGGCGGCGGCCTCGATGGCGACGCACAATCCGCCGGTCCCGGCCCCGACGACCACGACGTCGAAACATCCGAGATCCCGTGTGGTCATCGCGCGCCTTCCCGAGGCTCGCACAGCTCCACCTCCAGGCCCGCCGGCCCGCGCACCAGGTGCTCCCCGAGGCGTACGCCGCCGTGGGCCGCCAGCCTGGCCGCCGTGGCGGCGGGGTCGTCCGCTTCGAACACCACCCGGCGCAGCCCGAGCGGCCGATCGGACAGGTCCGCCGCGTCGACCCCGGTGAACGACATGATCTCGAAACGGGCGGGGGCCTGGCCGGCGGAGACGAGGAAGGACAGCCGCAGGCTCGCCCCGGCCGGCATGCCGGTCATCCGCTCGAACGTCTCACCGTTCATCTCGCCGTCGAACGCGACGCTCAGCCCGCCGCCCTCGGCGAAGAACCGCAGCGCCTGCTCATGGTCGGCGGGCACGACGACGGCCGTGTGCAACTCGCCGTGCAGCCGGTCCGGATCTCCCTCGAGCGCGGGGCTCGGCCGGTGCGCGGCGCCCGCCTGCGGAATCGTCCACCAGACGCCGTCGGCGCCGAGCGCGACGCATTCGCTCAGCGTGCCGGAGCCGTACGGGTAGGTCGCGATCGGCAGCGACCGGCCGCCGGCCTCGTCGATCTTCCGCGTGGTCCGGGCGAGGTTCCTGGAGTAGATGCCGAGAAGCCTGGGGCCGATGTCCCAGACGCGCGGCTCAGCGGCCCCTGCGGCGTCCGCGGGGGCGGGGACGAGCCGTATCCGGCCGGTCTCGCCGCCGCGCACTCCCAGAAGCGCTTCCGTGTCGTCGCGTTCGATCATGTCGAGGTCGAACGCCCGGGTGTGGAAGGCGATCGACGCCTCGACGTCCCGGCATGCGATTACTGCCTCCACTACCGCTCCGAGCGACAAACCAGCCTCCGTTCCATCGGGGTCTCGATGTTCCGCAGAACGGAACAACGTTTCACGCTAGAGCGACCACCCCTCCATGTCAATGAAGCGTCAGACCTTTCGGATCCGGGAGGCTCTTCCCTATAGTCGGGACAGAAACAGCGTTTCGATGTGTGGAACGGAGATCCTGTGAGCCGAGATGCTGCGGAAGGGGCGGTGACCGCCTTCCGTGCGGTCGCGCTGCAGACCGCGTGTCACGCCGTCAATCGCGCCGACGACACCGCGGCGAGCCGCGACATGATCCGTACGGCCATAGACCGGGTCCGGGAACAGGTCGTGGCGACGAAACGCTTCGTAGGGCCGGACCTGCGGCTCGTGGTGCTTCCCGAGTACCTCCTGACCGGCCACCCCATCGGGGAGCCGGTCCCCGAGTGGTGCGAGCGGGCGGCCCTGGCGCCCGGCGGCCCGGAGTACGCGCGCCTGGCCGAGATCGCCGGCGACGCCGGGGTGTTCCTGTGCGTCAACGGCTACGAACTCGACGAGCACTTCCCCGGCGTCTACTTCCAGGCGTCGGTCGTGTTCGACCCGCGTGGCGAGGTCGTCCTGCGTTACCGCCGGCTCAACTCGATGTTCGCCGTGACCCCGCACGACATCCTCGACGACTACCTGTCGGTCTACGGCGAGGACGCGCTCTTCCCCGTCGCCAGGACCGAGATCGGCACGCTGGCGGCGATCGCGTCCGAGGAGATCCTCTTCCCCGAGGTCGCCCGCTGCCTCGCCATGCGGGGCGCCGAGGTGTTCCTGCACAGCTCCTCCGAGGTCTGCAGCGCGCTGCTGTCGCCGAAGAACGTCGCCAAGCTCGCCCGCGCGGTCGAGAACGGCGCCTACGTGGTGTCCGCCAACACCGCGGGGCTGTACGGCACCGGCCTGCCGCCCGAGTCGGGCGACGGCGGCAGCCAGATCGTGGACCACCGGGGCATCGTCATCGCCAAGGCCGGTCAGGGCGAGTCGATGGCCGCCAACGCGGAGATCGACCTGGCGGCACTGCGCCGGGCGCGCAGGACGCCGGAGATGATGAACCTCCTCCCCCGGCAGCGCTTCGAGCTCTACGCGCCCAGCTACGCCGGCACCTCCTTCTACCCGCCGGACAGCGTGCGGCCGGGCGAGATCTCGCGTGAGCATTTCGCGGCGACGCAACGCCAGGTGATCGAGCGGCTGTCCGCGGACGGCCTGATCTGAGAAACGGTTGAGATGACGAAGAAGATCTCCGTCCGCAACCCTCGTACGGGTGTGGCGGACTACACGATCGAGGCCGCTGACGCCGGAGAGATACGCCGCGCGGAGCAGCGGCTGCGAGCCCGCCAGGCGGAGTGGGCCGCGCGGCCGGTCGAGCGGCGGATCGCCGTCCTACGGGAATTCAGGGAGACGCTCGTCCGCCGGCGGGACGAGATCGTGTCCAGGCTGGAGGCCGACACCGGACGGCGGTGGGTGTCCGGACTGGAGGTGGACGCCGTCGTCGGCGGCATCGACCGGGCGTGCCTGTTCGCCGAGGAGACCTTCGCGCCCGCCGCGCCCGCCCCCACGCCTGATCCGGAGGTCCACGCCGCCGCCGACCTGGTGGCCTACCCGCTGGTCGCCGTCATCTCTCCATGGAACTTCCCGTTCCAGCTCGCGCTGATCGACGCGGTTCCGGCGCTGCTCGCGGGTTCGGCGGTGCTGCTCAAGCCGAGCGAGATGACGCCCCGGTTCATTCCCGTGCTGCGCGCCTGCATAGCGGAGACCCCGGACCTGCCGGGCGTCTTCGAGGTGGTCGAGGGCGACGGCTCCACGGGCGCCGCGGTGATCGACGCGGCCGACGCCGTCTGCTTCACCGGCAGCGTCCAGACCGGACGCGCCATCGCCGCGGCGGCGGCCGCCCGCTTCATCCCGGCGTTCCTCGAACTCGGCGGGAAGGACCCGGCGATCGTCACGGCGTCGGCGGACCTCGACGCCGCCGCCTCCGCGATCCTGTGGGGCTCGACCATCAACTCCGGGCACTCCTGCATGTCCCTCGAGCGGGTGTACGTGGACCGGCTAGTCGCCGGCGTGTTCGTGGACACGCTGGCCGCCAGGGCGGAACGCGTACGGCTGGCCTACCCGGACCTCGCCGACGGGCAGATCGGGCCGATCATCACCGCCGCGCAGGCGGAGACCATCCGCGAACACCTGGACGACGCCGTCGCGAAGGGCGCCCGGGTGAGGACCGGCGGCTCGATCAAGATCCTCGGCGGCGGCATCTACCTGCGGCCCACCGTGCTGACCGGGGTCGACCACACGATGCGCGTCATGCGCGAGGAGACCTTCGGTCCGATCATCCCGGTGATGGCCTTCGACGGCGCGGACGAGGCCGTCGCGCTCGCCAACGACACCGACTTCGGGCTCAGCGCCGCCGTCTTCGCGGGCACGGCCGACGAGGCGCTGTCGATCGCCCACCGTCTCGAGGTCGGAGCGGTGAGCGTCAACGACGCCTGCCTCACCGGCATGGTCCCGGCCGTCGAGAAGAACTCCTTCAAACTGTCCGGACTCGGAGCCTCCCGCATGGGCCCGCCCTCCGTGCGGCGCTTCCTTCGGCGGCGAGCCCTGCTGGTGCGCGACGCCGCCGGTCCCAGGCCCTGGTACTACGACGGCGCTTCCAGCCAGACGGAGGAACGATGACCATCGCCGACATCCTGCGCGACATGTCCGGAGTGTGGGAGGGCACCTACACCGTGCTCGACGCCGCCGGCGCCCTCGTGGAGCGTTTCGCCAGCCGCCAGGAGGGTCTCATGGAGGGGACCGACTGGACGGAGAAGGTGGTGTACCTCCGCGAGGGCGAGGAGCCCGCGGTACGGCACTACCGCGCCGTCGTGGACGGCGACCACGTCGAGTTCGTCGACACCGAGATGTGGGGCACGACCAGCCGTGCGGGTGACCAGGCCATCGTCTTCACCTTCGGCTGGAACCATCGCCCGCAGGAGCGGATCGTCGAGATGTCGATGCCGCAGGGGGACTACCGCACCCGCCTGTGGCAGCACTTCGAGGAGGGCAGGCTGACCCGCCTGACGCTCATCGAGGAGCGCCGTGTTCCCGGTGCCGAGCCCGAGCGGTGGTACAGCCCGGCCGCATGAAGGACGCGGCGGAGTGATGAGAGCGACAACGGAAAGCACTACAGGAGATCCACCAGTGGAATTCAGCTACGACCTCGTGGTGGTCGGCGCCGGCACCGCCGGCATCCCCTGCGCGGCGGAGGCGGCCCTCGCGGGCGCGAAGGTGCTTCTGGTGGAGAAGGACCACCAGATCGGCGGCACGCTGCACATCTCGGGCGGGCACATGGCGGCGGCGGGGACCCGGCGACAGGCCGAGCGGGGCATCGCGGACTCCGTCGACGCCCACCTCGCCGACATCCGCCGCATCAGCGCCGGGACCGCCCGCGAGGATCTGGTCCGCATCGTGGCCGAGAACGCCGCCGAGACCGTCGACTGGCTGGACGACCGTGATTTCCGCTTCGCGTCCGAGACACCCCGGATCGTCTACGGGCACGAGCCGTACACCACGGCGCGGACCTACTACGGCGCCGACGAGGCGATGTCGATCCTGGAGGTGTTCGAACGCCTGCTGGACGAGGCGATCGCCACGGGCCGGCTGGATCTGTGGAAGAACTCCCCGGTGATCGGGCTCATCCCCCGGAACGGCGGGGTCGGCGGGGTCTCCGTCCTGCGAGGCGACCAGGACGTGGAAGTACACGCCCGTGAGGTGGTGCTGGCCACCGGCGGTTTCGCCGCCGATCCGGATCTGTTCCTGGAACTGGAGGGAGCGCCGCTCGTGTCGGCGGCGCACCCGACCTCGACCGGCGACGGGATCCACCTGGCGAGAGAGCTCGGCGCGGCGGTGGCCGGGACCGGTTCGTTCCTGCCCTCGTTCGGCGGCCTGCCCCATCCCACCTCGCCGGGAAAGGCCAACTGGTCCGACCGTCAGCTCCTCATCGCGGCCGAACGCCCACCCGTCGAGATATACGTCGACAAGCACGGCCGGCGCTGGGTCGCGGAGGACGAGCCCTCGATCGACGACAAGGAACGCGCGCTCACCCGCATCGACGACATGACCTTCTGGACCGTGTTCGACGACGCGATGGTCGAGTCGACGCGGTCGGGCCGCCCGCTCGTCGTGGGCTGGACACCCGAGGATCTCCGCGCCCGTGCCGACCATCGCACCGGCGTGCACTCGGCCGGGACGCTGGAGGAACTGGCGGCGAAGGCCGGGATCGACCCGGCGGGCCTGACCGCGACGGCCGCCCGCTACAACGAGGCGGTGGCCTCCGGCGTCGACCCCGACTTCGGGCGCGCCCATCTGCCGCTGCCCCTCCTCCAGCCGCCCTTCTACGCGATCCGCAACCACGCCATCTCCCTGGTCACGTTCGCGGGGATCGACATCGACTCGGACTTCCGCGTACGGCGGACCGACGGTTCGCCGCTGCCCAACCTGTACGCCATCGGCGAAGTGATCGGCGCCGCGGCCACCTGCGGACAGAGCTTCTGCTCCGGGATGCTGGTCACGCCCGCCATCACGTTCGGCCGGTTGCTCGGCCGCCGCCTGGCCGCGGAAGACCGGTGAGATAGACCGGCACGTTCACGAGGGAACCGCCTCCTCTGGTGAGGGGGCGGTTCCTTCTTTCACGACGGCCTCACGCGATCCCGTCGAGGTATCGGGCCAGCAGGACCGCGTTGGCCTCGGGCGAGCCCGGGGCTCCCAGGGGCGCGAAGGTGGCCTCGGTGGCGTCCCTCAGAAGCCGCAGCGCCACCGGGGTCATCGGCGCCAGCGGATCGGTGAGCGTGCTGCCCACCAGCACGGGCCGCTTCACCAGCGGCAGCCGCTCGGTGCAGGGCCACTGCCAGGCGGCACGGTAGTAGCGGTGGTAGTGCGGCGCGGACCGCAACATGTCGAGCACGACCCGATGCAGGAACTCCGGCCGGTAGGCGTCGACGTCCCGGACACCCTCCGGGGTGTGGTTGAACCAGGGCCACCACAACGCCATGTCCGCGCTCGCCCCCCAGGCGCGGCGCAGATGCGAGCCGTGCGTGTCGGGGGTCAGGTCCACGAAGTAGTTCTCCATGACGGAGGCGACCAGCTCGGGCTGGTCGTCGAACAGCGGCACCCCGTCGAGGACGAGCGCGCCCACCCGGTCCGGCGCGGCGACGGCCAGCTCGACGGCCATCGCCGCGCCGGTGTGGGTGCCGTACACGTCGCACGTCTCGATGCCCTGCGCGTCGAGCAGTTCCACCAGCAGCGGCACGTAGGTGCCGCCGAGGGTCGGCGCGTCCGCCGCGGTCCCCGGCAGCGGTGTGGACCGGCCGTGACCCGGGGTGTCCCAAACGAGGACCGTACGGGTCTCACCCAGTGCCCTGGCCAGGGGCTCGAGGCCGGACCCGGATCCGGGATTGGCGTGCAGCATCAGCACCGGACGGCGGCCGGAGGACTGAGCGCCGAAGCGGCGGACATGGACGACACCCGTGCTCACCTCGACGTAGTCGCGTTCGCCGGACTCGCTCTTCGCCGGCTCCGCGACCACGTCCCCCTCGGGGAGGGCCAGGATGTCGGCGGCCCAGTCGTCACCGGCGACGGCCATCCCGGAGAGCCCCGCCACGCCGGGCCATGCCTCGGCCGCGCTCGACGCCAGTCGCCGGTGCGCGTCGCCGTGGTCGGCCGTCTCCAGGAAAAGGGCGTGCAGGACCTCGGCGGAGGGCAACCCACGACTCCGCCGGTTCCGGGCCGATGGGCGCCACCAGGGGCTGAAGACGAGGCTGTCCCGGACCTCGTCGTACAGCCGCAGCAGGTGCCCGCCGCTGCCGTCCGGCGCGGACGGCGCGGGCGGACGCTCGGCGCCGCCGTACGGAACGTGCAGCACCAGGAAGCCGTGGACCAGCCCGGGGTGGCGTTCGGCGAGCCGGGCGGCCACGGCTGCCCCGGCCCCCTCGGCCGCCACCGGGGTGCGGCGCACGCCGAGCAGGGTCAGCGCCGCGGCGAGCATGTCGGCCTGGACGTCGAGATCTCCCGCAGCGCCGTCGTCGACGGTGGTGCCGCCGAAGCCGATCAGGTCCGGGGCGATCACCCATCGCCTGCCGGCGATCGTCTCGATCAGCTCCGGGTCCCAGCCCCCGGCGCAACCGGGGGCGTCGTGGAGGAGCAATACGGGTGAGCCGGCCCCGGCCTGGCGCAGATGCACCTGCCCCGAGGGCAGAGTGAGGTATCCCGGTCGCATTCTGTTCCTCTATTTAGAACGCTGTTTCACTCCAGGAACCTATTGACGACCGGGCGAGCATGTCAACGCCCTGCCGGCGTCGCCGAGAGCCCGCTTCACGATCACCTCGTAGCCGGCCCAGGCGAACCCGACGCCGATCACGGTGCCGAGCAGGGCGGCCGCCACCGACAGCAGCACCACCTCGGCGATCGCTCAGAGGCTCCGCCCGGACACGGCGAACCCCGCCTCCCATGTACGGGAGGCGGGGTTTTCGCTGCTCAGCGGCTACTTGAGGAGCTGGCGGGCCATGACCATGCGCTGGATCTGGTTGGTGCCCTCGTAGATCTGGGTGATCTTGGCGTCGCGCATCATGCGCTCGACCGGGAACTCGCGCGTGTAGCCGTACCCGCCGAGGAGCTGGACGGCGTCGACGGTGATCTCCATGGCGGCGTCGGAGGCGGCGCACTTGGCGGCGCTGGAGAAGAACGTCAGGTCCTTGACCGGGGTGCCGTTCATGGCCAGCTCCGACTTGGCCGCGGCGGCGTAGGTGAGCTGCCGGGCCGCCTCCAGCTTCATGGCCATGTCGGCGAGCATGAACTGCAGGCCCTGGAAGTCGGCGATCGGCTTGCCGAACTGCTTGCGCTCCTTGACGTACCCGATGGCGTAGTCGAGTGCGCCCTGGGCGATGCCGAGCGCCTGCGCGGCGATCGTGACGCGGGTGTGGTCGAGCGTGGCCAGCGCGGTCTTGAACCCGGTGCCCGGCTCGCCGATCATCCGCGAGGCCGGGATGCGGACGTCCTCCAGGATGACCTGGCGGGTGGGCGAGCCCTTGATGCCCAGCTTCTTCTCCTTGGGACCGAACGACACGCCCTCGTCGTCCTTCTCCACCACGAACGCGGAGATGCCCCGGGCGCCGGCCGAGGGGTCGGTCACGGCCATGACCGTGTAGTACTCCGACACGCCCGCGTTGGTGATCCACATCTTGGTGCCGTTGAGCACGTAGTGGTCGCCGTCACGCTCGGCCCTGGTCTTCATCGAGGCGGCGTCCGAGCCCGCCTCCGGCTCGCTCAGGGCGTAGGAGAACATGGCCTCCCCGCGCGCGACCGGCGTCAGGTAGCGCTGCTTGAGCTCCTCCGACGCCGACAGCAGCAGCGGCACGGTGCCCAGCTTGTTGACGGCCGGGATCAGCGAGGACGAGGCGCACGCGCGGGCGACCTCCTCGATCACGATCACGGTCGCGAGCGCGTCCGCACCCGCCCCGCCGTACGCCTCGGGGATGTGGACGGCCTGCAGGTCGGCCCCGACAAGGTCCTTGTAGACCTCCCAGGGGAACTCCTCGTTCTCGTCGGCCGCCGCGGCACGCGGGGCGATCTTCTCGTCGGCGAGGGCCCGGACCGTCTCACGGAGCATGGGGTGTTCCTCCGCCGCGTCGTGCAGGTGTTCTGACAGGCTCATCCACTTCTCCCAGACCCGAATAGCACTGAGTGCCTTATGGTAAGTCACTCAGTGCCATAGCGCCAGAGTGGGTGTTACGGTAGGTCGGCGAGCAGCGGCCGGAGGGACCTATGTCGACGAGGCGGGACGCGCGGCGGGAACTGATGTCAGCGGCCATCGGTCTGTCGCTCGACGCGGGCTTCGACCAGACGACGGTGGACGAGATCGCCAGAACCGCCGGAGTGGCCAGGCGGACGTTCTTCCGGCACTTCCGGAACAAGGAAGACGCGATTTTCCCCGACCACGACGAGTGCCTGGGGCGGGTGACGCGATTTCTCGAATCGGCCTCCCCGCTGCGTCCGCCCCTCCCCGTGATCGCGGAGGCCGCCGCGATCGTCCTGGACATGTACGCGGAAGACCCCGAGACAGCGGTCAAGCGCTACGAGCTGACGCGGCGCGTCCCGGCCTTGCGTGAGTGGGAAATCGCGGCCATCAGTCGTTACCAGCGGGCGTTCGTGCGCTACATGGATGACCGCCGCGAGGAAGCGAGCAGGGAGACGTTCCGGCTGCGCCACGAGGTGGCGGCCGCCGCCATAGTGGCCGCGCACAACCATGTACTGCGCGCCTGGCTCCGTACGGGCGCCCAAGGGGACGTGCGAGCGCAGTTCGACGCTGCGATGACCGAGGCGATGGCGGCGCTACACCCCTGGATAGACGGCCGGGCAACTGGAGACGAGTCATCTTCCGAGGTCGTCGTGGTCTTGACCGTCAAGGGCGCCCCACTGTGGAAGGTGGCCGAGGAGATCGAGGCGGCCACCCGGCACTGACGGCGACATTAGGGCCTTTATCGAAGTCGATCAGAGCCATTCGGCGATCGCGGCGATGAGGATCGTTGCTTTGTGGCGGACGGCGAGTTTGTCGTACCTGGTGGCGACAGCGCGGTGGTGTTTGAGCCGGTTGATGCCGCACTCCACCGCGTGGCACCGCCTGTACATCTCAGGGTGGAAGGCGGGTGGCCGCCCGCCCTTGGACCCCTTGGCGCGGCGGTTGGCGTCCTTGGCGGCCTTGCTCGGGATGGCGGCCTTGATCCCGCGCCGCCGCAGGTAGGCGCGGTAAGCCGTGGAGGTGTAGGCCTTGTCGGCCAGGACACGGTCCGGGCGCGTACGGGGCCGCCCGGCATACTGCCCCTGTTCACAGGCCAGATGCAGCTTGGTGGTCAGCCCGCCACGAGAACGCGCCAACCCGTGATCGGCAGTCACCGCACCCGCCCCCCGGCGGCTCGGCTTGAAGATCCCCCTTCCCGCCCCCCGGCGGCGTGCTGATGCGCCCGGACAACCGTGGAATCGACGCTGACATCCCAGGTGATGCGCCCGGCCGCGTCCGCCAGCACCTGCAACGCGGTCGGTGGCCCTTGCGGTAGGACTCGTGCGCGCGGATCGCGGCGACCCCGTAGACGACGACCTCCACCAGGCGCGTGGGGACATAGGTGGAGCCGTCGCGGTTCGGGGTGGGCGGCCCGTTGACCTCCAGCACCGCCGACCACATGGCCGGCGCCTCGTGATCGGGAGCGAAAAAGCGCGGGTCGTAGGCGATCCTGCCGGTCAGGCTGATGTGGATGTCGAGCACGGGTCCTCCCCCTCGTCGGCGGCCCCGGGTGGGGCCTGGTGTCTGCTGGCCGGTGGGAGCCGCCCTTCGGCGGCGGCCCCGTTCCGGCAAGGAGCGAACGTCGCGACGGTGTGACCGGAGCTGCAACCCGGATGGTGGCGGGATTCAAGATGTTTTGCGAAGCAAAAGATCTTGAATCCCGCCACTCGCCCACCGCGGCCGCGGTGACACGCGGGCGAGAACCCGGGTTGCGGCGACGGGCTAAGCCGGCGCATAGTCAGCCGCCGGAACAGGGGTGACACCGCAGGCGTGACTACGCCCAGACAGCCAGGCCCTGGCGAAGACCGAGAGTCTCGGAGAGGATCCGTCCGACCCCCTGCACCAGACCCAGGGAGCGCCCGTACATCGGGCGACTCGGAGGCTGCTCGCCTCGGTTCCGGTCCGCCGGTCTGTCCAGCGGGCAGCCTCCTGGCGTTTCGCCGCGCTTCACACCAGAAGGTGCCGTCCTCGCCGGGAGGGCTATTTATCGGAGGCAGGAGGCGGAGCGGGTTGACGCCAGACAGCGGTTCTTGGATCGTCGGCAGCGAACCGGCCGGAACCCTATCCGCGGAAGGGTCGAACCCATGGCGATGCCGACCGTAATCCGAATCGTCTCCGATGAGGAGTACCGTCCCGAGCGTCACAAGGCCGGCTCGGCCCCCTCGCCGAGGCAGCTGCAGCTGGCACGGCGGGCCGCATCAGATCACCCGATCAATGCAACTGGAGGAAGAACGCGCGAATGGCGTACGGGTGGCGCTGTATGGGGTGTGCGATGCGGCGCGTGCCGAGATCATCGAGCAGGTGTAGCGGACAGCCAGCGACTGAGCGATCACGAGCGGCCTGAGGCGCCACCGGAAACGGCCAAGGACTGGATCCGGCAGTACGCGGCCGGGGCCAACAGCTGGACCGTCACCCGCTCGAGGCAGGGAGACTAGCCTTCCCCGGACCCTGGCTCTACTGAGCGGCGATTTTGCCGACCCACGACGGTTAGGCTTGTTGCGAGATGTCGCGACTCGCGTGCTGAGCCAGGACACCTGTGAGCTGAGGAGGTAACGGCATGACCGCCGAGCCACACGACTTGCTCAGTGTCCGGACGCCTGAACAGGTCGTGGAGTCCCTGCAGGCCGACCGGACTCCGCGCAACATTCGTGCGTGCCTGCCTCCTGCCGACCGCGAGTACTTCGACAGGGACTATCGGCGGGCCATGGCCAAGGCCACAGAGGAACTGGACCTCGCGCCGGTGAACGCTCTGCTCGCGCACTGGTGGCACATGGCCAGGATGAAGGCGACCGGGGAGTACGAAGCGGTCCTGGAACGCGGCGCTCGTATCCAGGAGCAGATCGAACGTGGCGAATATGTTCCGGGCAGGCCGTTGCGAGAGGTTCTTGCCGAACGGGCATCTGTGCTCGGCGTGGAACTCGATCTCTAGATGTACACGGTCGGCATCAGCAAGCAGGTAGACGAGCAGATCGCCGCCCTGCCTGCAGAAGCGCTCGCGGCGTTCCACGAAGCGACCGTGTTCCTTCAAGTCGCGCCGTGGAACGGCAACCCCTTCATGGGAGAACGACCAGACGCCCCGATGCGGACGCAGACCTTTGGCGACGGCGGTCGAGGCATGGTCACGTACCTGATCATCGAGTACCGACGAGTGGTGGAGATCATACAAGTCACCTGGTACGGCTGAACGCTCAGAGAACACAACAGCGCCATCGGTGGAGCGCTCTGGGCCTGGTGGAGGCTCGAAGCCCTGAGATGATCGAGTCATGGCGCGTCCGTCCCCACCCGGCAGCACTTCGCGAGCGCGCGGTACGCATGGTCGCCGAGATCGGTTTCGGAACGACCCCATACAGTGCGCTGCGATGAAAGCGGTCGCGGCGAAGCGGCGTATCGGCGCGGCCGAGACGGTGCGCACGTGGGTTCGCCGGGCCGAGATCGACGTAGGCCAGCGGCCGAGAACGACACCCAGCAGGCCGAGGAGATCCAGCACCGGCCGACCTCGGCGAACCTGACAGTGGCGCCCCCTGAGACGAGGCGTTCGAGCCGCCCACGTAGCGGCAGCCCCATGTGCAACCTCGCGGTGCAGGGAACGCGATGGGCACCGCCGCAAGTGTGGCCCTCTCGACCTGCAAGCCCCGTAGGCTGGGGGCCACAAATCGTGACGTGAATGAGGTGCATTGTCAGCCGTGACGACGGACCCGACCCAGATCGAGTTGTGCGTGCTACAGCGCAGGATCGGCGCCGGCACGGCCGTCCCGCCTACAGCGGGGACAGCGTTCATGCCCGCCCTCGGCGGTGGCAGGCGGCACAGCGCATTCAGGGCCGAGAGACGCTCCGGCGCATGGTTTCCTGCATCGGTGACAGCTCCGTCGAGCTACGCGATCACGGGCAGGGGCCCGGCCACGTCCCGGCCGAACTCCTCACCTCCGCAGCGCTTCCCACCAGCGGGCGTACGCGGGCCGTGAAGTCTTTTCCGCGCATTGGGTCCGTCGTCCCGACGACGCAAAGGGTGGCGTGATGCGGCCGGGCTGGTGGGTGGTTGACGGCCAGCGGGTCGTCGCGGGTCCGTTCGAGGATCGCGGCGAAGCCGACTGTTGCGACCTGCCGCCCGAGTACGTCGACGACGATGAAGCGATCAGCCGTTTGCGATCCGCGTACGGGTCGCCTCGCGCCGACGGCACCTTCGACGAACGGCTCAGTCCCGAGGATCGGGCGTGGGAGGCGCACCTGGCCGAGCAACTGGAACGCATCCCCGGTTCCCTCGGCAAGAGGTGGCTGGCGGGCGACCGGTCCCTTGAGGTGGCGGGGGCAGTTGCCGTCGCCACCGCCTTGGTCGAGGTGGGCCTGCCGCTGCACGACTGCGAAGGTCACAGTCCGCTCGGCAGAGCGTGTGTCGCACCGGGACAAGACAGCATCTCCGTCACCTGGTCTCAGCACCGTCGTGCCACCTTCCGAGCCTCTGAGCTCAGCGGGCGCTTCCATGCCGTCCAGGACGTGATGACCAAGGCGATCGTCGACGTCCTCGCCGCCTCTCTCGGACTGACCCTCACCGATGACGCATACGAGGCAGGAAAAGCGCACGCTGCTCTCCTCGATCGTGAGACTGCAGAGGAACGAGCGTGGCAGGCGCACCTGGCCGAGCAGTTGGAACGCATCCCCGGTTCCCTCGGCCACCGGTGGCTGGCAGGCGACCGTAGCCCGCAGGTGGTGCTGGCCGCGGAGATTGCCAGTGCAGTATTCGCGGCGGGTCTGCCGCTGTATGACAGCGACCGCCAAAGCTCGCTCGGCGGTGCGTACATCGGCCACGCGTTGCAGGCAGACGGCTACACCGTGCGCTGGGCCCAGCGCGACCGGCAAGCCCGCCTTCACGTGCACGGCTATCAGGTGTTCGACGACGTGCAGAACGTGATGAACCATACGCTCCGCGATCTCCTGCGCGTGCTCGGATTCCATGTCGAGCCTGATGAGAAGAAGAGCGGGTCCCTGGTCACCGGCCGCACTTGCAGATAGGGCCGATCCGCACCTCCTGCGGATCGGGTCGGGGTCTTGAGGTTGGACACGGTCCAGGCTCGGCAATCCGAGGGGCTCCCCCTGACGCCATTCGTCCTCCTCGTGACCCTGCGCACGTTGATCATCAGGGGCCGTCGGGGTCCGGCTGATTGCAAGGAACGTGGCGTGCACCGCGCGCGGCCCCTACCACCATTGATCAACCAGCGATAACCTTCCTTATCGCTAGTCGATGAACCCCACAGGTCAAGCCGCGGCTCTGCTCAGGATCTGCAATGGATCGAGTTTGACGCTGTCGGACCCCGGCCCCCGCCAAGGCACTGCAGCTAGCTCGCTCTGGATCTTCCCGGTCGGGTGGAATACGCTCCGCGCCTATGACTACGGGTGCTCCCACGACCTGTTCCTGCTGCGGCGAGAATATTACCGAGACAGACCAGATCGACGTGCGGTTCACCCTGCCCGACGCCGCTCTGACCGTTCCAGAGACAGCGCGGCATTGGGCGAACGGCGAACTGCTCCGCGTGGAGGACGATGAATGGTTCGCCAGGTGTCTCCTGCCGGTGCGGCTGTCCGGAGAGTTGCTGCTGGTGCTGGGCACCTGGATACGCATCAGCGGCGCCGATTTCGCCCGTGCCCGCACCCTGTGGGACGAGCCCGAGTACGCCGGTCTGGTGTTGACCGGCACGCTGGCCAACGGCATCGGGCCGTGGGGCGAGGACCTTCTGGGTGCGCCCGTGACCGCAGTGGTGCGCGACGTAGACGAGATTCCCTCCGTGGACTCCAGCGATGATGAACTCCTCTCCCATGTCCTGCACACCGTCTGGAACCGCGATCACGTGCTGCGCTGCTTCGAGCATCCCCTGCCTGTCCCGGTCCAGACTGCGCTGGATGAGCGGTGGAGCATCGAGCGCACCGCCGGTCTGGCGGCGCGCGTGGTCGAAGGTGTGTGGCAGTTCGCGGGTCCCGGCCGGACCGCGCATGCCAAGATCTCAATCCATGCGGAGGACGGGACGCCGGCCGAGTTGCTCGCGACGCTCACGCACGGTGCCCCTCACGTGGACGCGGGCCACCAGGTGACGGAAGAACACGCTGGCGGTCTCAGGCACGCGTTCTGGCTGACTTCCTCCGAGGAAGGCGGTACCCGGCACGAGCTGTACGGCTATGTCATCCAGGACGGCCAGGCTCTACGCCTTGCCTGTCTGTACGAGGAACCGGGCGACCTGCGCTGGGCGCAGCACGTATGGCGGTCCGTGAGGTATCGGCAGTGAGCTCCGCAATGTGGAGGTAGATGGATGGTGCCGCGTCCAGACGGCAGCGCTCACCCATCGGCCCGTGGGACGTCGTTCGGAGGTGAGGATCGCGGCGGCCGGGCCTTGGGCAAGGTGAGCTTCTCGGTCGCCTCCTGACGGCGCCGCTCGGGCCGCCGATCGTACCTGGCGGTAGTGGCGGGGGATGCGTGCCCGACCAAGGCTTGGGTGGTGGCCAGGTCGACGCCGGCGTCGAGCAGTTCGCCGACGAAGGTGCGGCGGAAGTCGTGCGGGGTGCGGGGCGACCGCAGCCTGGGCGTAGCGCGCGTCGAGGATGGTGCCGAGCGCGCGCGGTGTCATGTGCACGGGCTGGCCGCGCCCGTCGACGCGCAGGCGGCCGCCCTTGCGCAGCGGCGGGAACAGGGCGCCGGGGGTGCGGCCGCGCAGCGCGATCCACTGCTCGAGGCGGGCCATGGCCTCGGGGATGAGGTAGACCAGGCGCTCCTTGCCGCCCTTGCCCCGCACCCGTAGTGACCGGGTGCCCGGGTCGTAGTCGGCGAGGGCCAGGCCGGTGAGTTCGGCACGCCGGCACCCGGTGGAATACAGTGCAGCGAGGATGGCCCCGTCCCGGGCACCGGCGATGCGGTGGGCCTCCAGTTCGGAGGTGGCGGCGGCGTCGCACACGCCCAGGACGGCGGCCAGGGATTCGGGGGGGACGTGTGTCCCGGCGGGTAGCCGGGTGCCCTTGACCGGGGGCAGGTCGCTGGCGCGGTCACGCTGCTCGGCGCTCATCTGGCCGAGCCGCCAGGCCTCCTTCAGCACGCGGCGCAGCGCCACCAGGTGCTTGTTGATGTAGGCGGGTGCCCAACCCTGTTCGATCAGCAGGGTGCGAATGTGACTGGTGTGGGCGTAGGTGAGCTGCCCCCAGTGCAGGGTGGCGCCGAAGTCCTCCCGGGGGGTTGGGGGAAGCTGTTTCCACTGCGCGGCATCCACGCCAGCTGTGAGGCGGGCGATGCGGTTCAGGCAGCCACGCATGGTCCGCTTGGATTGATCGCTGGTGAGGGAGTCGAGGTAGACGTGGTAGGGGGACCTGTCGGACGTGGTCGAGGTAGCGGGTAGCAGCTCGGTGGTGGTCTCGGCGATGTCGGGGAGGGCCGTCACGCGGCCGCCCCCGAGTGGTGCTGGATGCGCTCAGCCGCGGCGGCGTGGGCGCGCTGCTCGGTCCGCACAGTGAGGCAGTGCAACGACAGTCGAAGGGTTCCCGCGGTGGCTGTTTTCTCTTCCATGCCTGTCACTGCTGCCGGTCGCCCGCGATCGTGAGGAGGGGGTTGAGGTGATCGAGGAGTTCGTCGACGAGGGGACCGCTTCCCGGAGTGAGGCGCCCGCCCGAGCCCGGGACGGTACGGACGCCGGCGTCGAGAAGGTCGGAGCGGGTGAGGAGAACGCGTACGGCGGCACCAGCGAGGGCGGTGTCAGGGGTGACTGCGGCGAGGTCCCCGTTGCCGTCGAGCACCAGCACCGTGCGGTCGGTGCCGACGAGGAGCGCGCTGGCGTGGACGCGAGTGATCGTCTGGGGGCGCCCGCGCGCCGGCGGTGGGGTGACGGTCATGAGGTGCTCCTTCCGGAGGAGGACGCCATGATCGTATTAGCATTACTTCCGGGAACTAGCCTTCCATGAAGTTAACCTCGGCCCTCAGTACGACCGAAGCAGGACACGAGGTGACGCTGAGACATAGTGGCCAGAGAAAGGGACGCTTGCGCTCCATCTGCGCGTCACGCCGGCTTGCGAACTCATGGCCTGGATGCAGTTGCTCGCCCTGACTGTCAACGACGCTCGAAAACGGGATCAGGCACACTTTTCGTGATCTGACCCTGGTCAGTCGGCCAGCAGGAGGCGTTTGCGCAGGAGGTCGGGGTTGGCGCGGCCGTACATCTGCCGCTTGAGCATTTTGGTCCGGTTGACGTGCCCTTCCACGGGTCCGGAGCTGTAGGGCAGGGTGAGGCCGGCCGTGACTGCGTCTTGGTCGCGGTGTAGCCCGGTGAGTGGTTCCACCTGACCGGCGTGTACGACGCCGCAGCCAAGACTGCCTCGCTGTACCTCAACGGAACCCTCGTCAAGACCGCGCCCGTCAGCTTCGCCCCGTGGAACGCGGACACCGCCATGAGCCTGGGCAGCAAGGTGAAGGGCGACCTCGACGAGGTCCAGATCTACCAGCGACCTCTCAGCGCCGAGGATGTCGCCGTCATGATCACCTCGATCACGGCCCCAGCATCTGTGGCTGCGCCGGTGGCGCAGAAGGAAGCCGCGAAGGCTCTGGCGGCAGCTGTACCGGGCTCTTTCGACTACCAGCGCACAATCTGCAGACGTGTCAGGTCAGCCCCGGTGAGACTGGCTATGCGGAGTACGATGCCCGCATTCGTGAGCTGTCCTACAATTCATGCTGGTCCGCGTACCTCCAGTTTAATGATTACGAGGAGGACGATGCGACTGGGCGAATGAAGAAGTCTACCTGTAAGAGTCTGCCCAATAAGATTAAGTGGATTTGCAAGCAAATTGAGGAGGCGTTCGATGAGGAGTACGCCCTCCGCTTCCGCGCGACAACGGTTATCCACAGCTATCTCGGCGACTCGACCGGAAACGGAGTGGTCGGCGGCGCCGGAACCGGCATCAAACCGTCGGATATGAAGGTTTTCGTTCAGTTCGATGACTTCGCGATCGTCGATGAGGATGGTCACGTTGTCGTTCCTGCGGCAGAGCTGCGCGACCTGCCTATCACGGCGAGGGTGCGTACCTTCGCGCAGGCATGGGAAGATGGCGACTGCGAATCTGGCCCGGACAAGAAAAAGGACATCACGAGCTGGGTCTCCAGCTCGTACGAAACCTTCAACGTTCGAGCAACGATCGACACGTCAAGCGTCTTCCTCTGCAGAATCATGCCGTATGCCGTCTTCCAAGAAGAGTTGCTGGGGATGGATTATGACCTCGAGCTTCCTCTGTGGAGTCAGAAGGTCATAGCTGCGGACGGCAAAACGGTCGGTGTATTCCGCAAGGGAAGCGAACGGCCCAGCGGCCACATGCGACATATCCCGAACTGGCGATGCGACAATAGGGTCTTCGGCGCGAATAATTCGAATATTGAGGATCGCCGCGGCGGCTGCATCAACACCAGAGCAAAGCGCGTATTCGTCATGTCCTACAGCCGAAACGCGGAATTCGCGGAGGTCATCAAGCATATCCAAGACGCATTCACTCCCGGCTTCATGCCAACCTATCCGCCATACAGACCAGGGACGAATTGGGATACGCCGTCGCAAGTGCCCACACGCAAGACGCTCGGCACCGAGCAGGCAAAGAACATAACCGTCGGAAACTGGGCGACCAAGAGTGACCCACTGAAAAAGCTTGCCCCTGGAGCCCAGGACGTAAACAGAAAGCAATTCTCCAAGATCGAGATGCATATGGACGTGGGAAGCCTGGATCCACTGCTTCCGGAGATGCACTGGCTGATCCCAGGGAATACCCCGGAGGAGAAGGAAAAGAACCAGCACAGATTCTACATCAACTACTGCAAGTACTATCAGCCCGAAAAGTATCCGGCTCCGTTCAGAGCAGACAAACTGCCTATAGGCGGACCCAACAGCTGTGACGAATATCCGTTCGCCGCAAGCAAGGAAGGGGCTGGCACCGCTCGGGGTAACTACTCTTTGCGAGCCCTGAACAGGGTCCACAACCGGCTGCAGGGAAATGCAATCGGAAGATGGTACACAGAATATCGAGTTGGCGAAGGCAACTCTTATTGGGTGCTCATTGAGCCCTAAAATCTGAAGAGAAGGAAGTTCCAAAGAGGGTGACGAGAGGCATCATGCCCGCTCTTGTCACCCTCCCTTCCGACTCCCACGCAAACGGAAAGCGGATTACTTATGACTCTTTTTCCTGCCGAAAACCAACAACGTCTACTGGTGGCGCACGGACTCGACAGGTGGTTCGGCGCCCAATGGGTCAGCATTGAGGACGGTCACGAGGTGGCCCGGCGTCTGCACTTCCCGGCGGAGACGATAGAGACCTGCGACTTTCAAACCGCTATGAGGTCATACGATCCTGTAGGCTCTGCGCAGCGGGTTTGGATCACGTCACATGCACCCGGCTGGTCCCATGTCCTTCTCCTCAGTGGCGGGCAGGCGTCGTCCGCGGAGGAGCTCAGCCGCCATGGCCAGCGCGCGTTTGAAATCTCATATGTCGGCGAAATCGAGGAACTTGATGAGCCGATCTACACCCTCGACGGCGAGTACAGAAGCATCTTTGACGAGGCCGAGTATGAGGCCTATCGGACAAACCTATCAAACGACAACACGATGCCGGTATCAGACCTGGAGCAACTTCTGATCATCATAGGAAGAATCACGGGGCGTTTCCTCGACCAGGACTGGGTTTCATCGCAGGGGCTCTTGTGTGTTATTCCATGATGCCGGCGTAATAACTAGTGAACGGATACAAGTGGGGCGATTAGGCTGATAAGAATCGGCCAGTCCAGGCCAGCGGCCACTGTGCGCTCCAGCTGGGTGCCCGCCCGCATCGGCCACTTCGGCACTCGTGTCACGCCCTTCGTCCTTGCATAGTGGCAAGTTGCGGAAGCCCCGTTGGATTTCGTTTCGGCGGGGCTTTCCAGCGGCGAATCCCTGATCACGGGTGTCCGTTATACCGAAGTCAACTCACGACGCTGCCGTACTGCCATGAGCGCGCTGACGGGGACCCTGAGGCGTTCGATGTGCGCTGCGATGCCGTCGTTCGGTTGATTGCGATCGGCGGGGCCAGGCGCACGAAAGGTGCGGGCACCTCCCTGACATGTTTGGCGGAGTCGACGCCGGAAGGGAGAGGCGGAGCGGGTGCGAGCCGTACGCTCCCGTCCACGGCCACCGCTCCGTCTGACACAAACGCTCGATGTACCGGAGTACGTTCGACGTGGTCTTGTCCAACATGAGCTGGACTCGCAAACCGTACTTTCAGGCTTGGCGGCCGCCGCGTCCTTGGCCACGTTCGAGGCGGGCAGCGCTGATGATGAAGTCGGCCACGAGCCGGCGGCCGCCGTCGGACATCTCAACCAGGGCGCGGAGCGCCTCACGGTTGAGGCCGGACTCGCCGATTAAAGAGGACGCCACTACCTGGTCGGCCGTCGCCTCGGCCTCCGCGTCGTCGCCGAAGTAGCCGATCGGCACGCCGAAAAACTTCGCGAGTGCCTTCAACGTCTTGAGCTGGGGGTTGTCCGACCTACCCGTCCGCAGCTTCCAGATCGTCGTTGAGGACAGCCCCTCCCCCGTCGCCTCCGAGATTGCCGCCGCCGCCTCGTGACCTGCTGGCCGAGGACTTGCCGGAGCTCGTCTGGATCAACCCGCCCCGGGAGGTGGCGGTGCCGTTCCTGCGCGGGGTGGTGCCGGGCACGCCGCGCGACGACGCCGGGTTCGCCGAGCACGCCGCCGCCGTCCACGCCTGGGCGGGGTTCCTGCAGGCCGACCCGGAGTGGGTGCCGCTGCACGACGGAGGGCCGTGCAACTCCGGGGGCGAACTGACCGTCACCGGCTGGCACATGGGCGTCAAGGTGACGGTGCGGGCGTGGCTGCCCGCCGCCCCGGAAGGCGGCCCCCGGTGACCGCGCCGGTGACCGCGCCCCGCGCGGGGGACGACTGGCTGCAGTCGGTGCGGCGGGAGCGCGCCCTGGCCGGTGTCGCCGCCGCCCGCCGCCCGGGAAGCCGGCGCTACGTGGGACGAGGTCGCGCAGCGGCTCGGCATCAAGCAGCCGAACGCGGTTCAGTACGCGAGGAGTGCACCGACCGCCTACTGATCTTCGACCGCGGCCATGCCGAGAAGATCCTCCACGACTACGCCCGCCACTTCAACGGGCATCGACCGCATCAGGGCCGGAACCAGCTCGCGCCTCTGGACGACCCGAACGTCGTACCCTTCCCGGCAACCCGGATCGAACGCCGACAAGCCGTCGCAGGCCTCCTGCACGAGTACCACCGTGCAAGTTGATCACTGAGCAAACCCCAGCTCACAGGCTGTGCAGCCATTCTGAAGCGGTACGGGCGTCACGGGCGCCCGCGGTGCCCGACGTGAGCAAGCGCCGGTATGGCCGGCGCCGCCGAAAGATCTGATCAAGCGGCTCTTAAGCCGCCGTCAAGGTTCGTCAGTCCGGATGAAAGTGCCCTGCCGTACATAAGAGGTGCCTCACTACACGACTGTGAAAGGACACCCGATGCGCCGCGCAACACTCACCGCTCTGACCGGCGTCACGATTCTGGCGGCGGGGCTCGTTCCTCTCACGGCGACACCCGCCAATGCCATGCCCGCCGGATGGTTCCATCTCCGGGGCACCACGAAGGACAAGACCGCCCCCTTCGCCCTTCGCTCAATGGACGTGCAATGGGCCCCAGACGGCAAGATCAATGGATTCGTTCGGTTGAACGCGAGCGGGTTCGCCAAAGATTCGCAGCTCTGGAAGGTGAGGTTTCCCAGAACTGGCAAAATAGGCGAGGTCAAACTGGAGAACAAACTGACGGGACAATGCATCGCATTTGGCGCCGCGTCCTCGCCGGACGGCGGTAATGCAGTGGTTCTCGGGCCGTGCAGTGGCAACACCGTTTGGATGGCCGTCCCGATGGGTGTCGACAAGTACGTCTTCCGCTCCCGCGCCTACTACCCCGATCACCCGTTCTGCCTGAGTAAAAGCACGGTGGGCAGCCCGGAGTTCCTCAGACTCAAGATCTGCAGCGACAACCGCTTCACTCCTGAGATGGTCTGGGAAGCGTACAGCGGGGGGTAGAAACGACACGGCACGGAATACCGCTCGCAGCGGCCCGCCGTCGCATCGTCCGAGGCCGGGCGCCTGGCCGGTGCGGGACACGCACGCCGCAACCCCGCCGACCCCTCGGTCCCCGAAATCGGCGACGAACTCGCCACGGCCCGCGCGCTTGCCGACTTGACGGACGAGCTCCTGGTCATCACGTCCAAGGACATCGCCCAGGTCGCCCCGCCCGCTGAGCGGAACAGTCTGTGGTAGCCGGCAGCCGCGCCATTGTCCGGGAGCGCGGGTCCGGCCTGCCTGGATCACGGGCCCATGTTGCACTCCGCCAGTGATCATGTTGTGTACCTCCCTTAAGGGCCACGCCTCCGGCGTACACCTTCCGCTGCGGAGACTGACGCTCTTGTCGATCTTGCGACCACGCTGGGACTGTACCGAGCCGACCTGGACCGGCTGCACCGTCACTATCTCACCGCGATGGCCCGGGCCGCCCTGGCCGACGGCGTGGTGGCTGAGGCCGAGCGCCAGGAGCTCAACCTCGTCGCCACCCTGCTCCATCTGCCGCTCGAAGCCGTCGAGGACGCCCGGGCTGATGCGGCCAGAACTCCCAGCGCCCGACGAGCCGGTTCGAACTGCCGCCGGGCGCTCTCGTCGTCTTCACCGGCGACGGAAAGGCCCGTAAGGCTCGCGCATACGGGATTCCTATCGTGACTCCTGACGCCTGACGCCCGGATGCTTGGGTGAGCACGAAAGCGAACGCCTTTACCTCGTAGATCAACATGACCCCTGGTTGTGAGCTACCCGTTGAACATTCGCGTCCCGGGCTGACGTCGGTGAGCCGGAACACGCGACAGCCTGCGGCAATGACGGGCAGCGGGGTGTCGGCAACTGACGGCTCGTCCGAGCAACAAACGAGCAACGAGAAACAGAAAAGCCGTGATCACCCTCGCGTGATCACGGCTCCGACCTGCTAGAACAGTGTCGGGACGGCGGGATTTGAACCCACGACCCCTTGACCCCCAGGACGTTGGAGTAGGCGTTTTCGCAGCCCAACGGCGTTTAGGTAACTCCGGACGGCGTCTAGTGACGTGCGGATTGTTCGACTGCGCGCAAGACGTGTGGTCCTCACCTGGTCCCCGGGCGGGACTGTCCCGCCAGCAGTCTGCTTGACGTACGACGAAACGACCCTCATCTCGGGCCGAGGTCAGCGCAGGGATGCGAAGAACGCGCGGATGTCGTCGGCCACGAGGTCGGGGCGTTCCAGCGAGGCGAAGTGGCCGCCCTCGTCTGGTACGGCTCGAACCTGTGGACGCGATCCTCCACGCCGACCACCCGCTGGCGGACGCCCCCGCGATCCGTCCGGCACAGTTGCGCGACGGCGTGCTGTGGACCCCCGGCCCGCTCCACCGGCTGGACTTCCTGCACCGCTTCCCCACGGCCTTCGGCATCCACCAGCACGCCGAAGGCACGAATCTCGGACTGGACCACTTCCTGGCAGACCTGGCAGCCGACACGCAGCACTTCAGCCTGCTGCCCGCGGACATACCCCTCCCGCCGCACCCGACGATCCGCTCGGTCCCGCTGATCGACCCCACACCGCTGTACGCCTGGTCACATTGCGCTGGTAGGCGAGTGGGGAACGACCGTGGGCAGCGCAGTCGGGGCTGGACTGCTTGGCGGGAGCGCCGAGCTGCCGGGGTACGGGATCAGGCCTTCTGGCGCTCGCCGCACGAGGTGCGGGCGACCAACGTAGGCGCGAAGACCAACTCGACCGGCCCGCTGGGGCGGTCGACGACGAGTTCGCCCGCCTTCAGGCCCATCTGGTAGGAGGGCTGGGCGATCACGGTGATCCCGAGCGCGGTGGCCCACGGAAAATCGTCCATCGTCACGAACGCGATGTCGCCGGGGATGGCGATGCCGCGAGCGGTGAGGGCCGCGTGGACCGCGACGGTGAGTCGGCCGGTGGTGCAGACGATCGCGTCCAATGGCTCGCCGCGATCACGGCCACGGACGAGCAGCGTGTCGACGGCACCGCTCACCTCGTCTTCGGTTTCCGCGACCATCACCGCGTCCTCGGGCAAGGGCAGCCCCAGGTCCGCGAGGGCCCGCCTCAGCCCCGCCGTGCGCTCGATCTGAGACGTGCGGCGTCCCGAGGACACGACGCCTATGGACGACCGCCCGCACCCGGCCAGATGGACGGCCATCAGCCGCCCGGCCTCGACGTTGTCCAAGCTGATCGAGTGCATGCCGGGCGGCGCGTCCAGCACGGAGCGCGCGATGATCACGCAGGGGGTGCCGTTCTCGGCCATCCGGCGTGTCCGGCCATCGGTCGCTTCGCCGGTCGTCACGATCAGGCCACGCACCCTCTGTTCGTCCATGGTCCGTACCTGGGCGACCTCGCGGTCGACGCGACGGAAGGTGTTGGCGAGCATGACGAGGCTGTCGTTTGCGGCCGCCACCTCGTCGATGCCGCGGATCAGGTCCAGGTAGAACGGGCTGCTCAGGTCGCGGATGACGACTCCGATCGTGCTGGAGCGTCCGGCGAAGACGCCCCTGGTGAGCGCGTTGGGGGTGTACTCGAGACGAGCGACCGCTTCCCACACCCGGGTGGCGGTCGCCTCGGTGACGGCGCCGCCGTTGAGGACGCGGGAGACCGTGGCCGTGGACACGCCGGCGTCCGCGGCGACGTCGCCGATGGTCGCTCGTTTCACCATGATTCTCCCGGTCCCCCCCAGCAGTTCCGGCGCCGGTCAGGCGGCGACGCGCCGACCGGCTCTCGCGACGATCTCGCCACCGACCATGACGATCCCCACGTGGTGGAGCTCCGCAGGGTCCGTCAGCACGAGGTCGGCGATCGTTCCCGGCAGGATACGGCCACGCCGCGGCGCCACGCCGGGGATGGCGTCCGCGACGTTGGCGGTCGCCATCGCGACCGCCGCCGGCAGACTCACCACACCCGCCTTGATGGATCGGTCGATCGCCAGCAGGATCGGGTCGTGGTGGCCGCCCGCGTAGTCGGTCGAGATCGTGTCGACCACCCCCGCGGAAAACATCGCATAAAGCAATTCCGGCCCCGTTGTGAGCCGCTGTGCCCCGAAGGTGTCCAGGGTGGAGACATCCACGATCGCACCCATCTCCTTGAGCCGTCCGGCGTGCTCGACCGCCTCGCGGAGCTCGAAGCTCGAGTGGTTGGAGTGCCCGGCGATCAGCGTCACGTCCGTCTCCGCGATGGAGGCGACCTGGGTCATCGATGCCGCCGCGTTGTGCACCAGCACCGGGACGCCCGCCTCGCGAGCTTGCCCGGCCGCCTCGGCGAGCCCGTGCAAGGCGATGTCGAAGGCCGGCAGCACGATGCCGGAGACGATCTCACGGGTGTCCTCGACCGAGAGCGTGCCAGTCAGGCCCGCGCTCGCCAGGGCCTCCTCGACACGGTCCCGATCGAACGCCTTCTCCGAGATGTGCCGGCCCAGCACCGCGGTCTTCAGCCCGTTCGCCTGCCGGGGTGTGATCTTCACGCCGGTACGTCTCTCGATCTCGGCCGGGATGTACATGTAACTCGCCCCGCCCCCACCGAGGGTGTGTCCCGCCCCGATCTCGCCGAGCGCGACCGCGCCGGCGCGTACCGCGTGCCGCGCGGTGAACATGCGGTTCGCCTCGGTGAGGCCGCCGCCGTCGGCGATGGTCGCCGCCGCCAGGCACGCCGGGGTGTTGCACGAGGCGAGTTTGACGTTGATCGGGTGCACTTCACCGGTGCGCGCGAGCGCCTCGGCGGTGACGAACCCGTCCACGCAGAGCACCGTGGTCGTCCCTTCCAGCAGGTGCCGGTCGAGGTTGGCGAGGACCTGCTCGTGTGGCAGGCCCACGTGTCCGCTGGGAAACAGCGGTCCGTACGCGGTGCCATGTGTGTGGTTGTTGATCAGTCCGGGGATCATCAGCATTCCGGCCGCGTCAACGATCTCGTCCACCGTGCCGTAGGCGTCAGCCGGTCGCGCGGGAACGATCTCGCGAATGGTGCCCCCCGCGACGACGATGTCCACCCCGTGCCGTGGATCCGTGCCCGTGCCGTCGACCAGGTCGCAGCCATGCAGGACGATCGTGCGCATGATCCCTCCGTTACCGGGCCGCCAGTGCCGGCCGCTCGAACCGGAACGCGGCCAGCGCGTCGTCGTGGTCCTCACCGAGCACCTCGCCGGCGACCAGGTCGCCGGCGTGCACGCTGAGCGTCGCGCCGCTGTGCGAGACCGCGAAGTGGAAGTTGGGCAGCGCGACGACCCGGCCGAGTACCGGCAGGCCGTCGCCGGGGATGGGCCGTTGACCGACCCGGACGGCTTCCACGGTCGAGGCTCGCATTCCCGGGTACAGCGCACGACCGGCCTCGACCACCTTGTCGATGGCCGACGGGTCGACGCTGATCTCCCCGGTGCCGGACACGTGTGCCGTGCCGTCGATCTCATGGGTGTGCAGCAGCAGCCGCCCGCCGCCATCCGGGCGTAGGTGGACGTGCGGGGCATGGATGACGCGCGAGACCGATACCGCGACCGGTGAGGAGCAGACGAGCACACCGCGGGTGTTGCGCATGGGCAGAACCAGTCCGGCCAGCGCGGCGATCCCGGCGGCCTGGGGTCCTGCACAGTTCACGACCGCATCCGCGAGGAGCCGCCGGCCGGAGGCGAGCCGCACGGCGCGCACCGTGCCCGCAGTCACCTCCAGTGCGGTGACGGCGTCGTTCGCCGCCAGTTCGGAACCGCCGGCCACCGCCCTCGACAGCAGGTGGGCGATCAGGCGCACCGGCTCGATCCAGCCTTCGCGCGGGAAGTAGGCGATCTCGCCTGCCGGCAACTCGGCGGGGTCCATGTCCGGTTCCAGGCCCAGCGCCTCCGCTCGGCTGAGCCACCGTGCCTCGTATCCGTAGTCGAGGACGCCCGCAACCTTCTTGCGCAGTGCCTCGCGCCCGGCGTCGTCGGCGGCCCATTCGAGGTTGCCGCCCTCGTGGTACCAGTCGCCATGAGGCACGTCGGTGGCCAGCTTGCGATGGGCCGCCATACTCGCGACGCTGAAATCGTGGTACGACCGCGGCTGCTTGCCGCAGGAGTTGGTCCACGAGAACGTCGCACCAGAGCTGCCAGCCGCCGGTGCACCGGCGTCAACGACCGTGACACGAGCGCCCCGCCGCGTCAGCGCGGCGGTCACCGCCGCACCGTAGACGCCGGCACCGATTACGACCACATGCTCGACCATGCTGATCCGGTCTCCCTCGTCTTTCGTGGGGCTTGTCGGGTCGTTTCGGGTGTCGCCGATCTCGGCGCTCATCGTCTAAGCCGGGGCGAATGAAAGGGAACTGATGACCTCGGCTCGACGGCTTACGCCCTCTCGAAGGTAACTAGTTGCTGTAACTAGTTACAAACAAAGCATGCGCCGTTCCGCGTGTCAATCGACGGGATGTCGTCCGTCACGCGGATCCCGGTCTGCTCCAGCTCGGCGCGCACCCGGGCGCGCTCGGCCGCCTCGGCCTGCTCGGTACGTACATGCTCGACCGCGTAACGGACCTTGTGTCCCCAGCCGACCCTCTGGTGGATCTCCGCCAATGCCTCTTCGTCGCCGTCGAACTCGGCCAGCAGCGCCAGGTCCTCCAGCGTCCAGGCGTAGTCCATCTCCTGGGCGGCCCGGCGGGTCGTCGCCGACAGCCGTCCCGCGGTGATGGCCCCCGCGACCTCTTCGCGGGTGCGGCCGGTGAGTTTGCGGATGCGGGTACGGCCGGCCCCGGCCTCATACGCCGCAAACAGCGCCTGGGCCTGCTCGAAGGCGGTCAGCCCCCGCCGAAAGTCGTCGTCGTTCTCGACCACCATGTCGATGAACTGGCCGGCGCGGTCGCCGGCCTTGGCCAGATCGATCAGGCACAACAGGTCGGGCAACTGCTCGCGGCGGGCGGCGGCCAGACGCCGGTTGCCCTTGGTCACCCAGAACCGATAGCCCTCCCCCCGCGGATGGTCCTCGGGAATCGGGACGACGTGCACGGCAACCTGCTGCTCGGCTGCCAGGGACTTGCAGAACGCCTCGGTCAGCGCGTAGTCGGCCCGGACGTTCCCGGGGTGATGGTCGAGCAGGTGCAGGGGGATGTGGGCCAGGCGATCATTGTCGGCCTCGCGCAGACCGTTCTCCCAGTCGGCTGTTTCAGGCATGCGAGCTCCTTGTTGGTGAAGCGGACAGGAACAAGAGGGGAAAGCCAATGGCATGCCGTCTCGGCACGCTGCGGCGCGACGGCGTCCGTACTCATGACGGGAGTGCGGGCGGCCAGGTGCAGGGCCGCCCGCAACAAATCAGGTCAGGCGGCCAGCGGGGTGGCCGGCCCTTCCATGGCCGCCGAGGCGCCCTGGGCCAGACGCCGGGGCGCGGCGGCGACCGGCCACGCGGCCTGTTCCTCACGCACCGGGCTGTATCGAGTGGCCAGCCCCAGGTCGGTGGCGATCACCTTGACCGCCGCGCGTACGACCGGCTCGCCCTCGCGGCTCTTGGTCTCGTACGTGCGGGACATCAGGTCGCAGCCGTGCGCCATGACCAGGTGGCCCTTGCGGTAGGACTCGTGCGCGCGGATCGCGGCGACCCCGTAGACGAGGACCTCCACCTGACGCGTGGGCACGTAGGACGAGCCGTCGCGCCGCGGGGTCGGCGGTCCATTGACCTCCAGCACCGCCGACCACATGGCCGGCGCCTCGTGATCGGAGGCGAAAAAGCGCGGGTCGTAGGCGATCCTGCCGGTCAGGCTGATGTGGATGTCGAGCACGGGTCCTCCCCCTCATCGGCGGCCTCGGATGGGGCCTGGTGTCTGCCGGCCGGGGGAAGCCGCCTTCGGCGGCGTCCCCGTTCCGGCGAGGAGCGGACGTCGCGACGGCGTGACCGGAGCCGCAACCCGGGTGGTGGCGGGATTTCAAGATGTTTTGCGCAGCAAAAGATCTTGAAATCCCGCCACTCGCCCACTGCGGCCGCGGTGACACGCGGGCGAGAACCCGGGTTGCGGCGACGGGCTAAGCCGGCGCATAGTCAGCCGCCGGAACAGGGGTGACGCCGTGGGGCGGCCACGGAGGGAAGGCGCAGGCCCAGGTGGAGAATGGTCCGGCAGGGACCGGACTGGCCGCCCGGATCGGTCTCGCTATCGCTTGGCATCGACAGCTCAGGTCTCGCAGCGTCAATCTCGCACGGGCGGGGCCACCATCGAGCGAGTCTCCATCAATAGGGTCATGTGTCCTTCGCTTCTGCCGCATTGCCGCTGAACGACATCAGCCACGCCGTCTGAGGTTCCCCCCGTAGCACGGACACCTGTGGTGTGGTCACTCGATGGTGTCTGAGGGCAGGTAGAGGCTCTCGAACGTGACGGGGCTGTGCATTCCGATACTGGAATGACGACGGTATGGATTATACCAGCATTCGATCCATTCGAATATGGCGTTGGCGAGCTCTTCGCGGGTTTCCCAGGT
>NZ_JABBXA010000027.1:114221-117042 GCF_014161445.1 Microbispora sp. H13382 | reverse complement strand
TCACCCTCATGGATCAGACCAAGAAGAATGTGCTCAGTACCGATGTAGTTGTGGTTGAGCATCCTGGCCTCTTCCTGAGCCAGGACGACAACCCGCCGCGCACGGTCGGTGAACCTCTCGAACATCTCGTCGCTCCTCACGAAGCGGTCAGGCGAGCACGGGAGATCCGGCCCGTCGTTCCGCATGGTAGCCCCGACCCAGCGACCGCTCCTTGGCAGAAGGGTTCCCCAAGCGAAGGGCGTTCATGCTCTATCCAACCCCCTGCTGGGGGTGACATGTTCCCGATACGCCGCAAGCGAACGAGGTTTTAAGGGAGCACAAACACAATCGCGCGGTTATGCGATCGTCAGGTCCTCCGACGACCGGCATAACCGCACGATCAAGGTTGAAGTTAGGGAGTGTCCCGCCGATCTCGCCGTGGCGATCTAAGGGACACGACCTAGTGCGCGTCCTCGTACGCCTGGACGATCGAGGCGGCAATACGACCGCGCTCACTCACGGGGTGTCCGTGAGCCTTCGCCCAGGCGCGGATCTCCGCGCTCTTCTCGCGGGTCATGGCTCGCTGGCCCCCGCCGCCCGCACCACGACGGCGCCCACGGGCCTGCCCGCTGTCCGCGCGCCGCGCGCTGCCGACGAAAGGCGACAGGGCCTCGCGAAGCCGCTTCGCGTTGCCGTCGCTCAGGTCAATCTCATATGACGTGCCGTCAATCGCGAAGGTGACCGTCTCATTGGCCTCGCCGCCATCGAGATCGTCGATGAGAATCACCTGCGTGTGCTTGGCCATCCGGCAATCCTTTCGCAGCCCATACTTTGATTCGTCAGCCAAACATATACCCGGTTTCCCCCGGCTGACAATTCAAGATTGCGGATTCTCAGGAACCTCTGAGTCCCGTGACTTCTCGCGTGGCTCCCGTGCCGCGCGGAGACCCGCCGCGTCGGAACGTACCAACTTTACGATGCCGTAGACGACCGCGCCGGCGACGACCACGGAAGGTATCAAGGCGGACAATACCTCTGTCATTCTGCCTCGCTCGTGCCGGGGGTGTCATTAGGTGCACCCGAGGAAATTCCGGGGACGTGGCAAGGTCACCGGCCTCTTGCCGGGCCAGGCGCCCTGATACGACCATAGCGCCGGGAGGGACCGGCCGCGCCTTCCGGGGTGCCCCAGGAGGGCCGGGGTAATCCCCCGTCTCTCCAGCGGCCTTACCGGATGCACTCGAAATCGTACCCAGAATGCCGACCCGCCCGGTCACCGCTCCCCGGCCGTCCCTCCGTTTCACCGCCGGCGCACTTCCCGCGCGACGGCGGGCGGCGGTAGCGGCACTCCCCGGGGTTCGGCGAGGCCGGTGCCGTAAGGGCAGGTGAGGGGCCTTCCGGCCAGGCCGGACAGACACGGCCCGACAAGCGCGAAGCCGCAAACACGCTCGCGAAAAAGGACGGCCGGAGGACGTACGGCCGTTGAAGAGCTCGGGCGAAACGAGGAGCGACGTCTGGGCGGCCGGATCTTCACAAGGAGCCCCGCCCCCTTCTCGTACGCTGCGCTCGCCTTGCGAGATATACGCGCAAGCAGATCGTCACAGTCCGGAAGCCTCGCAAAAAGAGAGGACCGGCCGGTTCCACCAAGATCAACGGGGGCGACATGAAGATCGAATAAAGGAGCGGGGGCACAATCACGTGGACGGCCCGGGCGGCCGGGCGCCCGACTTTCGCACGGCCAAACGGTCCCCCGCATTCCGCGGGCGGCGTCCGCGGCGGGGTAGAGCGGTGCGCATCCGGAGCGTCATAAGGGCCCCCTGCGGCTCCATACGGCCCCATAAGCGCCCCTGACGGTTCCTTAAGCCGCCCGTGGACCGATATGGCCCGGGCGGGGACGGCGAGGACGAGCCTTAAGGATTGGCACCGGGGGCGGTCTCGCGGTCATTGGGGCACCTCCGGGGACGGTGAACCCAAGCATGGCATGCCCGGGCGGCCCCGTACGGTTTTTCCCGCACAGCCGGATGGGCACCCGGCGTGGACGCGCCAAAGCAGCCATAGAAAAAGGGGCCGATGGTCCGTTCCATCGGCCCCCTCTGCGGTCCTTACCTGACCTTGACCACCACGGTCTTGGCGACCTTGTCATGCAACGCCTGCTGCAACGGCCTGTCCCAAAGCAGCCACAGCATATTCAGCAACGCGAAGATGGCCGCCAGATACTCGACGACGGGAATCCAGCGCACCAACTGCGGACCCCACATCACGATTGCGCGCTTGCCGGCCACGTCGACGTCGAGGCCGCCGTCGAGGCTTCCGCCGACCGGGACGACCTTGATGCCCATTGCGATCTTTCCGAGCGTCTGCCCGCGCTGGCGCAGCATGACGAACTCGTAGCCGACCATGACGACACCGCCCAGGATCGCCACGAGCAGCGTGGCGAGGAAGACGCCGCTACCGGGGGAGTACACCCCGGTCCTCAGGTCGATGCTCCCGCTGGTGACGACGATCGCCGTGATCACGACCGAGATGATCCCGAAGGGGATGCCGACGACCACGCCGTCGATGATGCGGGCGACGAGGCGCTGCCACCACTCCGCGAGCGGAGCCGGGGCACCGGGCGGAATCGGCCCCGCGGCCGCGTACGGCTGGCCGAAGCCGGGCTGGGCATAGCCCTGCTGGCCGTACTGCTGGGCGCCGTAGCCCTGCTGCTGGCCGTAGCCCTGCTGGGAGGCCGACTGGCCGTACCCCGGCTGGCCGTACTGCTGCTGGCTCTGCTGGGCGCCGTACTGCTGCTGCCCGTAGCCGGGCTGCTGACCGTAGCCGCCCTGCTGCTGGCCCTGCTGGGCGC
>NZ_JABBXA010000027.1:0-114121 GCF_014161445.1 Microbispora sp. H13382 | reverse complement strand
CGTAGCCCTGCTGCCCGTACTGCTGCTGGGCGCCGTAACCCTGCTGCTGGCCGTAGTCCTGCGAGGAGGCCTGCTGGCCGTAGCCCTGCTGCGGGCCCGTCTGGCCGTACTGCTGCTGGCCCTGCTGGGCGCCGTAGCCCTGCTGGCCCTGCTGAGCCCCGTAGCCCTGCTGCCCGTACTGCTGCTGGGCGCCGTAACCCTGCTGCTGGCCGTAGTCCTGCGAGGAGGCCTGCTGGCCGTAGCCCTGCTGCGGGCCCGTCTGGCCGTACTGCTGCTGGCCCTGCTGACCGTAACCTTGCTGCGGTCCCGTCTGGCCATAGCCCTGCTGGCCGTACTGCTGCTGCCCGTAGCCCTGCTGCGGGGCCTGCTGGCCGTACTGCTGCTGGCCCTGCTGAGCCCCGTAGCCCTGCTGCTGGCCGTAGCCGCCCTGGGCGGCGTCGTAGCCGGGCGGCTGCTGCGGGCCCGTGTTCTGCCCCGTGTGGCGATAGTTGACGACCGTGACATCAGGGTCGTAGTCCTGGGCCTGTCTGTCCGTGCCGTACCCGGGGTTCGATGACGGCGGTGGCGTTCCGTCCGACTCGTCCTGTGGGTACGGCGGCTGTCCGGTGCTCACCGTGTCACCTCGTTTCGAAGACGCATGCGCCGCACGTCCGTAGCACACGCTGATATTGCCAAAAGTAGCGACAGGTGTAACAACAGTCACCTTTGCGGACACTGACAATTCACGTCAAGATCATTACCTGCCGGACCGTGAACGGCGGTCAACGGCGGTCGAGGTGCAGCAACATCCGGGTGTTCCCCAGAGTGTTCGGCTTGACGTGCTCCAAATCGAGGAACTCGGCAACACCCTCGTCGTACGACGCGAGCAGTTCCGCGTACACCTCGGGAGAGACCGGCGTGCCCTGAATGGGCCGGAAGCCGTGCCGGGCGAAGAACTCGACCGCGAACGTGAGGCAGAAGACCCTCCGCACGCCGAGGTCCCGGGCGGTCTCGATGAGCGCGGCGACGATCCGGTGGCCGATGCCCCCACCGCGCACCGTGGGGTCCACGGCGACGGTCCTGATCTCGGCGAGGTCCTCCCACAGCACGTGCAGCGCGCCGCAGCCGACGATTTGCCCGTCCACCACCGCGACCCAGAACTCCTGCACGTCCTCGTACAGCGTCACCGTGCTCTTCTTGAGCAGGCGGGGCCCGACGCCCGAGTACGCGTCGACGAGACGCCGGATCGCCCGGACGTCCGGCGTCCTGGCCCGGCGCACCGTCACGGCCGTGGCACCCGAACCACTGGATGTCTGCGCGGCGACCTGCTCCATGAGCGGCCAGCCTAGCCGGACGGCGTCCGATCCCTCGCAGTCGGCACGAACGACCTCTGCGGATAACGGTCATTCCCAAACGCCGTACCCGACATGAGATCTGACCCTCTGTAGCCGCCAGGATACGGAAGAACGCCCGGCCGTCCGTTAGGACCACGATCCGGTTCGTCCCACTTTTTCCGGCAGCCCGCGCAGCACGTCCAACACCTCAGATCGCTCCAAACGCACGTGAACGCGGACGTACCACCATTGAGTCCGTGACCCAGCTGTGATCATTTGGTTGTCAAACGTAGACGGGTTTCGGAGTTCTGGTTGAGCAAGAACTCGCCGTGCACTATCGTCCAGCGACGATGCCGGTCATCGTGAGCGCTCACGGCGACCGGGCGCCGAATCTTCGAAGCACCGAGTGCGGAGGGGAGCCGGGGACCCAACTGCAGGATCAGGATCGGTTCGGTCTCAGATCGTCAAGGGGTGAATCCACCAAGGTAGGGCTACTCCGGCCCGAACCCGTCAGCTAACCCGGTAGGCGCTCAGTAGTGCCCCGCCACATGGCCGTGCTCCACCACGGCCTGCCGGGGGGCACATGTGGGAGAGGAGCTCGGTTGCGCACGCGTGGAGGACGGCCGGCGGGCAGGCACGCCCGCCGCCGACGGTCCGGATCCGGCACGGCCGGTCCGGGTGCCATCCGCCGATTGGCGTTCGTCGGCGTCGCGCTCACCGCGATCACGTTCGGCGCCCCGGTGGTCCGCGCCACCGCCGACCCCAAGCCGAGCCTCAAAGAGCTCACGGAACAGGTCGAGAGCCTCTACACCGAGATCGAGAGCCTCACCGAGCAGTACAACGGCGAGCGCGTGCGCCTGAAGGCGGCCGAGCGGTCCGCCGAGCTCGCCAAGAAGAACCTCGCCAAGAGCGAGGCCGAGCTGGAGGTCCGCCGGCAGAAGGCCAGCGCCCTCGCGCAGCACTCCTACATGACCAACGGGCTCGGCAACGCGCTCGTGCTCATCGACAGCAACGTCGACCCGCGGAAGTACCTGAGCCAGGCCTCCACGACGTACGCGCTGGAGCTGCAGGAGAGCCAGGAGGTCGCCGAGGTCACCAAGGCCATGGACGCCGCCGCGCGGGCCAGAGAGAGCGCGTCGGCCCGGCAGGCCGAGGTCAAGAAACTGCTCGCCGGCCTCGACTCCCGCCGCGACAAGATCACCAAGCTGATCAAGAAGACCGAGAGCAGCCTCTACCGGCAGGTCTCCCGCACGGTCGGCAGCGAGACGCGCAGCCGGATGGCGTTCCCCATCGTGGGCGACGGCAAGGCCGCCCAGGCGGCGCGCTGGGCCCTCAGGCAGCAGCTCAAGCCGTACGTGTGGGGCGCCGAGGGCCCGGGCTCCTTCGACTGCTCGGGCCTGGTCATGGCGGCCTACCAGTCCGTCGGCATCAGCCTGCCCCACTACACGGGCGACCAGTGGACGGCCGGCACGCACATCTCCCGCGACCAGCTCCGCCCGGGAGACCTGGTGTTCTTCTACTCCGACCTGCACCACGTGGGCCTTTACATCGGCGGTGGCTACATGATCCACGCGCCGCGCACGGGAGACGTCATCCACATCGCCAAGATCGCCGGACGGCCGTTCGCGGGAGCGGTGCGCGTCGCCGACTGAGCCGCGACGCCGGCACCCCGCGACCCGGAGCGCACCCCGGCCGAGCCGCGCCGCCGAGATCGCGCGACGCGGAGCGCATGCCGGTTGAGCCGCCCTCGCCGGCGGCGCCGCTCCTCGACATCGCCGCCTTCTCCGGCGTCTTTCCGCGACGTCGTGCGATCCGGAGCGCGGTCAGATGAGGCGGCGGCGCGCCGCCCAGGCGACGGCCTCGATCGCCGTCGCGACGCCGATGCGGTCGCAGATGCACCGCAGCCGGCGCCGCACCGTGCGCCCGCTGACGTCGAGACTGCGGCCCACACGGTCGGCGGTCACGCCCTTGGCCAGCTCCGCGAGAAGAAGCAAGTCCTCTTCGGTGAGACCGGCACGATCAAAATCCGAGGTGAGACTGTCACCTCGGTAGACGACCTCGGGAACACCCATCGTCCGCCCTCCCCCACGACGATGATTCGTCGGCCCACCCTCCAGGGACGGTAAACGCCTGCCGCGAAGGTCGTCAAGGTTGGGAGTCGACCCGCCGGTCGTACGTCTCCCGGGCCCGCCTCGGCATCCTCCGTGTGGACCCCGGCCCACCGCCCGATCGCTTCCAGCGGCGGCGTGAGGTTTTCATCCAGGCGCGTGAGCCGGCAGCCGGCCCGTACCGGCACCGCGGGGGTTCCCTCTGTCTCCCTTACACACTTCCAGGTGCCTACTTACCAAAAGAGAGCAGCTCTTCCTACGCTCACTTCCGCGTGGAAGGAGGACACATGAGAACACTGGTGGCACAGGGCGGTGCCCTACGGCTGGTCGAGACGCCCGATCCCGAGCCGGGGCCGGGACAGGTGCGGATCAGGGTGGAGGCGGCCGCCGTCAACCCGATCGATCTCTTCACCGCCTCGGGCGCACTGCCCGATTACGGGCTCGCGCCCCGGCTGGAGACGTACGCACTGGGCTGGGACGTGGCGGGCGTGGTCGACCTGGCCGGTCCGGGAGTGACGACCGTACGCCCCGGTGCGCGCGTCATCGGTCTGTCCGACCGGCTGACCGACCGGTTCAAGGCCCAGGGGGACCTGGTGGTGCTGGACGAGGCGGCCATCGCACCGGCACCCGCGGGGGTGGCCGCACCCGAGGCGTCGACACTGCCGCTGAACGCGCTCACCGCCATGCAGGCGCTCGACCTCGCCGGGCTCGCCGCGGGCGAGACCCTGCTCGTCACGGGCGCGGCCGGGGGCCTCGGCGGCTACCTCGTGGAACTGGCCGTGGCACGGGGGATCAGGGTCGCCGCGGTCGCCGCGCCCGGCGACGAGTCGCTGGTGCGAGGCTTCGGCGCGGAGTGGTTCATCCCGAGGGGCGCCGACCTGGCCGCGACCGTCAGGGCCGTCGTTCCCGGCGGCGTGGACGGCCTGGTGGACGCGGCGGTCGCCGGCCTGCCCGCGCTGGACGCCGTACGCAACGGGGGCGCGTTCGTCGCCGTCGGCGCCGGGCAGGCCCCGCTCCCGTTGCGCGGCATCCGGGTCTCGACGGTGTTCGTCCGCGCCGACACGGCCCAGCTCCGCGACGTGGCGAAGCTGGCCGAGGCCGGACGGCTGACCATGCGAGTCGCCGGCACCTATCCGCTGGAGCGGGCGGCCGAGGCACACGAACGCCTGCGCAGGGGCGGCCTGCGCGGCCGGCTGGTCCTGTTGCCCTGACATTCCGGTGGGCATTCCGGTGGGGCATTCCGGTGCCTTGGCGTGCCGGGTGCCCTGACGCCGCCGGACCGGCGTGCGAACGGGAGCGGCTCCGGTACGACCGCGGGCCGGACGGCGATGCCGTCCGGCCCGCGGCGCCGGCTAATCGGCGGTGCGGCCCGCCCCCGGGACATGAGACTCAGGCACGACCGAGCAGCTCACGCACCCGGTCGCGGCCCACGGCCAGCAGCAGCGTGGGCAGGCGCGGGCCGGTGTCGCGGCCGACGAGCAGGCGGTAGAGCAGGGCGAAGAAGGCCCGCTGGGCCGCCTTCAGCTCGGGCGTGGCCGCCTTGGCGTCCATGTCGAGCCCCGCCTGCACCTTCGGCACGCCGTACACGAGCGTGGTCAGCCCGTCGAGCGACCAGTGCGCGTCGAGGCCCTCCGCCAGCAGGCGCAGCGACTCGCGGTCCTGCTCGCCGAGCGTGTCGAGCAGTTCCTTGTCGGGCGTCTCGCGCACCTGCGTGCGCTCCTCCGCGGCCAGGTAGGTGTTCACCCAGTGCCGGGCGCGGTCGAACCGCGGCCGCAGCTCGTCCAGCCCGGTGATCTCCGGGTCGAACGCGCGCAGGATGCGCAGCGTCTGCTCCTCGTGCCCGGTGGCGATGTCCACGACCGAGGCGAGCGTCCGGTACGGCAGCCGCCGCGGCGTCTCCGGCAGCGTCCTGGACGCCGTGCTCGACGCGCGGCGGTAGGCCGCCTGGTCGGCCGGCAGCGCCGTGCCGTCCTGCACCTTCCTGGTCAGCGTGTCCCACTCGTCGTACATCCGCTGGATCTCCTGGTCGAAGGAGACCTTGAACGACTGGTTGGGACGGCGGCGGGCGTACAGCCAGCGCAGCAACGCGGGCTCCATGATCGACAAGGCGTCGGCCGGGGTCGGCACGCCGCCCTTGGAGCTGCTCATCTTGGCCATGCCGCTGATGCCGACGAAGGCGTACATCGGCCCGATCGGCTGCGGCGCGTCGAACACCTCGCGGACGATCTGGCCGCCGACGACGAACGACGAGCCCGGCGAGCTGTGGTCCACGCCCGACGGCTCGAAGACCACGCCCTCGTACGCCCAGCGCATCGGCCAGTCGACCTTCCACACCAGCTTGCCGCGGGTGTGCTCGGACAACAGGACCGTCTCGCCGTGGCCGCACACGCAGGTGTACGACATCGCGGTCGTCTCGTCGTCGTAGGAGGTGACCGTGGTCAGGTCGCGGTCGCAGGCCGAGCAGTAGGGCTTGTAGGGGTAGTAGCCCCCGGCGCCGGAGCCGTCGTCCTCGCTCGCGGCCCCCGAGCCCTCGATCGCGGCGGCCTCGTCGGCGTCCACGACCTCCTTGGCCTTCGCCTTCTTGGTGCGGTACTGGTCGAGGATCGCGTCGATCCGCCGCCGCTCGCGCATGGCGAGCAGCACCTGCTCCCGGTAGGCCCCGGAGGTGTACATCTGCGTCTGGCTGATGCCGTGGTACTCCACGCCGAGCTCGTCGAGCGCCGCGATCATCGGCGCCTTGAAGTGCTCGGCCCAGTTCGGGTACTCACTGCCGGGCGGGGCCGGGACGGTGGTCAGCGGCTTGCCGATGTGCTCGTTCCACGCGGGGTCGATGCCGACCGGCACCTTGCGGAAGCGGTCGAAGTCGTCCCACGAGATGATGTGCACGCACTCGTGGCCGCGCCGCCTGATCTCGTCGGCCACCAGGTGCGGGGTCATGACCTCGCGCAGGTTGCCCAGGTGGATCGGGCCCGAGGGGCTGAGGCCGGACGCGCAGACGATGGGTTTGCCCGGTGCGCGCCGTTCAGCCTCGGCGATGACCTCATCGGCGAAACGCGCCACCCAGTCGGCGTCCATCACGTCAGTCCTCTCTGAACGGGATCCTGCCTTCTATGGTCCCGTACGCGAGGGAGTCGTCAGGACGCGTTACGGGCGTAGACCAGCCGCAGGCCGATCAGCGTGAGCCAGGGCTCGTGCACGTCGATGGTACGGGCCTCGCCGATGATCAGCGGCGCACCGGTGCCCGTGGCGACCACGGTGACGTCGTCGGGGTCGGAGGCCAGCTCGGCCGTCATGCGGTCCACGATGCCGTCCACCAGGCCCGCGAAGCCGTAGATGATGCCCGACTGGAGCGCCTCCACGGTGTTCTTGGCGATCACCGACCTCGGCCGGACCAGCTCGACCTTGTGGAGCTGGGCCCCGGCGGTGGCCAGCGCGTCCACCGAGATCTCCAGGCCGGGAGCGGTCACCGCGCCGACGTACTCGCCCCGGGCCGAGACGGCGTCGAACGACGTGGCCGTGCCGAAGTCCACGATCACGCACGGCCCGCCGTACAGGGCGGTGGCGGCGAGCGCGTTCACGATGCGGTCGCTGCCGACCTCCTTGGGGTTGTCCATCCGGACCGGAACGCCGGTGCGGACGCCGGGCTCGACGACCACGGCCGTGACGTCGCCGTAGTAACGCCGGGACATCTCCCGCATCTCGTTGAGCACCGACGGGACCGTTGAACAGATCGCGATGCCGCTGATGTCGGCGTCCTTGAGCAGCGGCGACTGCCCGAGGAGGCCCTGGAGCACCACCGCGATCTCGTCCGCCGTGCGGCGCGGATCGGTGGCGATCCGCCAGTGCTCGATCACCTCTTCACCCTCGAACAGGCCCAGCACAGTGTGGGTGTTGCTGACGTCGATGGTGAGCAGCATTCCCCGATTATGCCTCACGAAGATCCAGGCCCAGGTCGAGTGCCGGGGCCGAGTGCGTGAGCGCGCCGACGGCCAGGTAGTCGACCCCCGTCTCGGCGACGGCGCGGGCCACGTCCAGGGTCAGCCCGCCGCTCGACTCCAGCCGCGCCCGCCCGGCCACCAGCCGTACGGCCTCGGCGAGCTGGTCCACGGTGAAGTTGTCGAGCAGGATCTCGTCGGCTCCCTCGGCGAGGACCGGCTCGATCTGGTCGATCCGGTCCACCTCGACCTCGATCGGCAGTCCGGGGAAGGCCTGCCGTACGGCGCGGAACGCCTCGGCGACGCCTCCGGCGGCGACGACGTGGTTGTCCTTGATCAGGGCGGCGTCGTGCAGGCCCATCCGGTGGTTGACCCCGCCGCCGGCCCGGACGGCGTACTTCTCCAGCGCGCGCAGCCCGGGGAGGGTCTTGCGGCTGTCGCGGATCCGGGCGCCGGTGCCCTCGACGGCGTCCACCCAGCGGCGGGTCTGGGTGGCGATGCCGGACAGGTGGGTGAGGAAGTTGAGCGCGGTGCGCTCCAGCGTGAGCAGGTCCCTGGTCGTGCCCCGCACGGTCATCACCACGTCGCCGGGGCACACCCGGTCGCCGTCGCCGGCGTGCCGCTCGATCTCGACCTGCCCGGCGGCCTGGCGGAAGACGGTCTCGGCCACGGCGAGGCCGGCGACCACGCCCTCCTTGCGGGCCACCACGTCGGCGACGGCCCGCTGTCCGGCCGGGATCGTGGCGACCGAGGTCACGTCCTGTCCCCCGGCCAGGTCCTCCTCCAGGGCGGCCCGGACGAGACCGAGCACGGCGTCCGGGTCGAGGCCGGCCTTGTCCAGCTCGGTCCGCGGTTCCTCGTGAGGTGTGTACGTCAAGGTCAGTCCCTCCGCCGTCAGGGCGATGTCGATGTGCGCCCGCCAGCGGGCGTCGTCGCGGTCGGGGTGGTCCTCCCGCCAGTGCGAGCCGCGGGTCTCCTCGCGCACGGCCGCCGCGGCGACCAGCGCGGAGGCCACCGTGAGGAGGTTGGTCGCCTCCCACGACTCGGTGCAGGGCTCGACCGCGACCGGCGTCCAGCGGGCGTCCGACAGCGCGCGGGCGACCTGCGCGAGGCTCCGGTCGCTGCGCAGCACCCCGGCGCCCCGGCTCATGTGGCTCTGGACCCTCGGCCGCGTACGCGGGTCGACGAGGCCCTCGGGCCGATCGTCTCGCGCGGGCTCGCGCGGGGTGAGCTTCTTCGCGGCCAGATCGGCGGCGATCCGCTCACCGTAGACGAGCCCTTCCAGAAGGGAGTTGGAGGCCAGCCGGTTGGCGCCGTGCACGCCCGTGCAGGCCACCTCCCCGCAGGCGTACAGACCGGGCACGCTGGTCTTGCCGTACAGGTCGGTGCCTACGCCGCCGCTCGCGTAGTGGGCGGCCGGGGCCACGGGGATGGGCTCGGTGACGGGGTCGATGCCGTGCTCGCGGCAGACGGCGAGGATCGTGGGGAACCTGGTCCGCCACTTGTCCTCGCCGAAGTGGGTGGCGTCGAGGTAGACGTGGTCGGCGCCGGTCCGCGCCATCTGGCGCATGATCGCCTTGGCGACCACGTCGCGGGGCGCGAGGTCGGCCAGCTCGTGCACGCCCCGCATGAAACGCTCGCCGTTCGAGTCGATCAGCACGGCGCCCTCGCCGCGCACGGCCTCGGAGACGAGGGGCTGCTGGCCGGTCGAGCCCTCCCCCAGCCACAGGACCGTGGGGTGGAACTGCACGAACTCGATGTCCCTGACCACCGCGCCGGCCCGCAGGGCCAGCGCCACACCGTCTCCGGTGGACACGACGGGGTTGGTGGTGGCCGCGTAGATCTGGCCCATGCCGCCGCTGGCCAGCACCACGGCCCCGGCCCGTACGGCGCCGACGCCGTCGCGGGCGCCCTCTCCCATCACGTGGAGCGTGACCCCGCAGGCGTGGCCCTCGGCGTCGAGGAGGAGGTCGAGGGCGAGGGCGTGCTCGATGACCTCGATGCGGGACTCGGCCAGCACGGCCTCGACCAGAGCGCGCTGCACCTCGGCGCCGGTCGCGTCGCCGCCCGCGTGCACGATCCGGTTGCGGCGGTGGCCGCCCTCGCGGGTGAGCTGGAGCTCGCCGTCGGTGCCGCGGTCGAACTCGGCGCCGTGGCTCATCAGCCGCTTCAGCGCGTCGGGGCCCTCGGTGACGAGGACGCGTACGGCCTCCTCGTCGCACAGGCCGACCCCGGCGACGAGCGTGTCCCTCAGGTGCTCGTCGGGGGTGTCCTCGGGGTCGAGGACGGCGGCGATGCCGCCCTGTGCCCAGCGGGTGGACCCGGCCGACAGCACGTCCTTGGTGACCACGAGCACCCGCGCCCGGGGGTCGAGTTCGACGTGGCGCAGCGCCACGGTGAGGCCGGCGATGCCGGACCCGATCACGACGGCGTCGGCCTCGACGGTCCAGCCGGGTGCGGGGGCGGTGAGTCTGCGTGCGAGCGCCACCATGAGGGGATCCCCTTTCGTCATAATGACGATAACGCCCCCCGTGCGATGGTGCCGCCCCGGCCCCTCCTACAGGGGACTCGCCGCGGGGCCCGTGCTTGTCGCAGGACCCGTGCAGATCTGGGCGGCCAGAGTGGCGTAGGCCCATTCCTCCCACCGGTCCGGCGACCAGCCGCGGTCCTGGACGAAGAGCAGGTACAGCTGCGGGCTCAGCAGGCAGAACAGCAGATCCGCCGCCATCGCGACGGAGACGTCGGGGCGGGCGCCGGGCTTGCCCGCCAGCGCCTGGGCCGCGGCGTGCTGCACCGTGTAGCGCGGATCGGGGCCGTCGGGCCATTGCGCGGCGATCTGCGGGTCGGCGGCCCCGGCGGACGCGATCATCGGCATGATCGGGGCGACCCGGGCGAGGATCTCACTCGTGCCGCGCACGTGGGCGCGCAACTGGCCGGCCGCGGTGGGCTCGGCGCACGCGGCGCGGAACCATTCACGGTCCATGACGGCCACCGGCTCGGTGTCACCGGCGATGGACGTGTCGACGACGTCCTTGAACAGCGTGCGCTTGTTGCCGAAGACGAAATAGACCGTCTGAACCGCCACGCCCGCCCGGTCGGCGACCTCCTGCAGGCTCGTCGCCCCGTAGCCCTGCGTGACGAACAGCTCCCGCGCCGCCTGGATGACCTTCTCCCGGGTGCGGCGTGAGCGCTCGGCTCGTTTGTCCGGCCGCTTGACGGTGTCCACGGCGCGAGTATATCTCTAGAGTCAGTCACTAGAGTTGAACTCTAAAAATCCGGAGGGGCCATGAGCAGGCCGAACGCGGGCGCGGACGTCGACCAGGAGGAGGCCGTGCGCCGAGCGCTGGAGGAGTACTACCGGGCCGGCAAGCCGCCGTGGGACACCGGCGTGACGCCGCCCGAGCTGGTCGCCCTGATAGAAGGGCGTGGGGAAGGGGAAGGGGACGGTGTGCTGCCGCCCGGCCGCGCCCTGGAGCTCGGCTGCGGCACCGGAACCAACGCCGTATATCTGGCCCGGCACGGCTGGGAGGTCGTGGCCGTCGACCTCGTCGAGCGGGCGGTCGAGCAGGCTCGGGAGAAGGCCGACGCGGCGGGAGTGGCCGTACGGCTGCTGCACGGAGACGCCACCCGGCTCGACGAGCTGGACGCGCCCGGCCCCTTCGATCTGTTCTTCGACCTGAGCTGCTACTGCGGCATCCCGCCGCACCGCCGCGACGCCTACGCCGCCGGGCTCACCCGCCGCGCCGCTCCCGGCGCGCGGCTGCTGATGTTCGGGTACGGCCCCGGGGCGTTCGACGACACGTTCTCCGGAGTCACCGCCGACGAGCTGCGTGCCAGGTTCGGCGGCTGGGAGCTGGTCGACATCACACCCGGGACGAACCCGGTGCCCACCTTCTGGTTCACACTGCGCGCCGGGGAGGCATGAGCCGCCGCCCCTACAGGGTCAGGACCATGTTGTCGATGAGACGGGTGGTGCCGACCTTGGCGGCGACGGCCAGGATGGCCTCACCCCGGTGGTCGTCGCCGACCGGCCCGAACGTCGCGGGGTCGGCCAGGATCAGGTAGTCGAGCAGCAGCGGCGGGTCGAAACGGGCGGCCTCCTCCAGCACGGCCCGCGCGGCGTCGAGGATCCCGGCCGGCCCCGCCGTTCCGGCCCGTGCCGCGCCGGCCCGCAGCGCCCGCGACAGCGCGAGCGCGGTGCGGCGGTCGGCCTCGGACAGATACCTGTTGCGGCTCGACAGCGCGAGGCCGTCGGGCTCCCGCACGGTCGGCGCGCCGACGACCGACACGGGGACGTCGAGGTCGGCCACCATCCGCCGGATCAGCGCAAGCTGCTGGGCGTCCTTCTGCCCGAAGACCGCGAGGTCCGGCCGCACCAGGTTGAACAGCTTGAGCACGACGGTCAGCACGCCGTCGAAGTGGCCGGGCCGGAAGGCGCCCTCGACCACTCCGCCCATGCCGCCCGCCGAGACCTCCACCTGGCGGTCCGGCAGGTACATGTCGTCGGCCGAGGGCGCGAAGACCACGCCCACGCCCTCCTCCTCGCACGTCCGGAGGTCGGCGTCGAACGTACGGGGGTAGCGGGAGAAGTCCTCGCCGGGGCCGAACTGCAGGGGGTTGACGAACACGCTCACCACCACGTGGTCGGCGTGCTCGCGCGCCAGCCGGATGAGCGACCGGTGGCCCTCGTGGAGCGCCCCCATCGTGGGGACCAGGGCGATCCTCCCGGGGCCGAGCGCGTCCCTCGCCTTGACGAGGCCGGCCCGGTCGGCGGCGACAATCAGGTCCATATGTTCCCCCCCAGGGCGTCCAGCAGGCGTTCGGCCGTCTCCGGCTTGAGCAGCCCCGCCGCGAGCGCCCGGTCGGCGGTGAGTCTGGCGAGGGCGACGTACGCGTCCGCGGCCTCGGGGGCGGCCAGGATGAGCGCGTCGACGTGCTTGCGCACGGTGCCCGCGTCGCCGCGCACCACGGGCCCGGTGAGCCCGCTGATGCCCAGGCGCAGCACGTTGTCGAGGGCGGCGCTCAGCAGCGGGGCGAGCATCCGGCCCGGATGCTCCACGCCGATCTTCGCGAGCAGCTCCTGCGACTCGGCCACGAGCGTCACCATGTGGTTCGCGGCGCCGGCCAGGGCGGCGTGGTAGAGCGGCCGGTCCTGGTCGGCGATCCACACCGGCTCGCCGCCCATCTCGATCACCAGTGCCTCGGCCACCGGCCGCAGCAGGTCGGGCGAGGTGACGCCGAACGAGCAGCCGTTGAGCCGGGTCAGGTCGTCGCTCCTGCCGGTGAACGTCATCACGGGATGCAGCGCGAGGGGCAGCGCGCCCATCTCGGCCGCGGGGTCCAGCACGCCCAGGCCGTACGCGCCGCTCGCGTGCACGAGGAGCTTGCCGCGCAGGTCGGCGCCGGTGGCGGCGAGGCCGGACACGAGGCCGGGCAGCACGTCGTCCGGCACGGTGAGCAGCACGAGCTCGGATTCGGCGATCACCTCTTCCGGCCTGCTGAGCTTCAGGCCGAGGCGGTCGGCGGCCCGTCGCGCCGACGCGTCGGACACACCGCTGGCCGCCACCACCCGATGACCCGCGAGCATGAGCGCGGCTCCGAGCACGGAACCGACCCGTCCCGCGCCGAGCACTCCCACGGCGAGCCGCGCCGGGCGGTCACTTGTGTCCATGACGCCTCCCCTCGGTTCAGCGTAGCGGCGGCGCTCCCGCCGACCCGGCTCCAGGTCATGTCTGGCAGATCAGGCCCTGCTGGGCGTTGCCCAGGCGGGCAGGCACTCCTCGGTCGCCCCAACCCGACGGTCCGATTTTGTCCCATTTCTCACAGGCCTATGTTGAGCCATAAGTACGAAAGTGACTACTTTTCGTCACGGCCCCGGCGTGTCGGTACCGTGAAGCGCTGTGGAAGTCACCTGGCGGGAGGCCATGCGGCGGGCGCTCTACGGCGAGCGGGGCTTCTACCTGCGAGAGCGCCCCGACCGGCATTTCCGGACATCGGTGCACGCCTCGCCGGTCTTCGCCGAGGCCGTGCTGCGCCTGCTCCGGCAGGTCGACACCGCCCTCGGCCGGCCCCGCCCGGTCGACCTCGTGGACATGGGCAGCGGCAACGGCCTCCTCGCCGCCCGGGTGCTCGCCGCCGCGCCGCCGGACCTCGCGGAGCGGCTGCGGGTCACCGCCGTCGACCTGTCCCCCCGGCCCGGCGATCTCGATCCCCGCGTCGCCTGGGAGCCGCAGGTCCCGTACGGCGTCAGCGGCCTGGTGGTGGCCAACGAGTGGCTGGACAACGTGCCGCTCGACATCGCCGAGATGACGCCCGGCGGCCCACGTCTGGTGCTCGTGGATCCGGCGACCGGCGAGGAGCGGCCGGGGCCCGCTCCCGGCCCCGAGGATCTGGCCTGGCTGGAGCGCTGGTGGCCGCTGCGCTCCGCCGGGGAGCGCGCCGAGATCGGCCGTCCCCGGGACGAGGCGTGGGCCTCGTTGATCGCGCGGCTGGCGCACGGCACCGCGGTCGCCGTGGACTACGCCCATCTGGCCGGACGGCGGCCCCCGCTCGGCACGCTCACCGGATATCGCGACGGCTCGCTGGTGCCCGCTGTGCCGGACGGGTCGTGCGACATCACCGCCCACGTCGCGCTGGACGCCTGCGCGGCGGCGGGCGAGCGCGCGGGGGCTGAGACCACCACGCTCACCACGCAGCGGGAGGCGCTGCGCGAGCTGGGGGTCACCGGCGCCCGGCCGCCGCTCGCGCTCGCGTCCACCGATCCCCCGGGTTACGTACGCGCGCTCGGCCGGGCCTCCCAGGAGGCCGAGCTGATCGACCCGGCCGGCCTCGGCGGCTTCGGCTGGCTCAGTCAGTCACGACATCGAGAGGAGCGACCATGATCGCGAGGATCTGGCGCGCGAGCGCCACCCGGGAGGGCGCGGACCGCTACGAGCGGCATTTCACCGCGTCGGTCCTGCCCTCCCTGCGCGACGTGGACGGGCACCGCGGCGCGTACCTGCTGCGGCGGGACGCCGACGGCCGGGTGGACATCCAGGTCATGACGCTGTGGGAGTCGATGGACGCGATCCGCCGCTTCGCCGGCGACGATCCCGCCACCGCCGTCGTCGAGCCCGCCGCCCGGGCCGTCCTGCTCGGCTACGACACGACGGTCACCCACCACACGGTCAGCGTGTCAGACGGCGACCTTCAGTGATTCCAGGCCGCGCATGATGTAGCTGGGCTTCCAGGCCGGCTCCTCGGCGAGCTCCAGGCCGGGGGCGAGGCGCAGCAGCGCGCCGAAGGACTCCGCCATCTCGACCCGCGCGAGCGGCGCGCCGAGGCAGAAGTGGATGCCGGCACCGAACGAGATGTGCGGGTTGTCCGCCCGGCCGATGTCCAGGCGGTCCGGGTCGGCGAAGACCTCGGGGTCCCGGTTCGCCGAGCCGAACAGCAGCGCGATCTCCACACCCCGGGGGATCGTCACCCCGCCGACCTCGATGTCCTCGAGCACCCACCGCTCGAACATCTGCGCCGGGGTGTCGTAGCGCAGCAGCTCCTCGACCGCCGTCGGCATCAGGCCGGGGTCGGCGCGCAGCCTCTCCAGCTCGCCGGGGTTGCGGAACAGCGCCCACCACCCGCTGCCGGTGGCGTTGACCGTGGCTTCGTGCCCGGCGTTGAGCAGCAGCACGCAGGTGCCGATCAGCTCGTCCTCGGTCAGCCGGTCGCCGTCGTCCACCACCTGCGCGAGCGCGGAGATCATGTCGTCGCCCGGCCGATCCCTGCGCGCCCTGGCCAGCCCGCGCAGGTACTCGGCGAACTCCGTCGCGGCGCGTACGGCCGTGTGCTGGACCTCCGGGGCCGGGTTCAGCTCGTACATCCCGCAGATGTCGGCCGACCAGGGGCGCAGGAGGTGGCGGTCGGCCTCGGGCACGCCCAGCATCTCGGCGATCACGGTGACCGGCAGCGGCTCGGCGACCTCGGCCAGCAGGTCGCCGCCGCCGCGCTCGACCAGTCCCTCGGTCAGCTCGGTCGCGATCCTGCGTACGCGCGGGCGCAGCGACTCGACCATCCGGGGCGTGAAGGCCTTGGACACCAGGCGGCGCAGCCGCGTGTGCACCGGGGGCTCCACGTCGAGCATGCCGGCCCGGATCACCCGCCAGAACGGCTCCTGGAAGTCCGGCTCGGGCTCCCGGCCGAACTCCTCGTGGGTGGCCACGTGCAGGTAGGACCGGCCCAGCCGGCGGTCGCGCAGCAGCGCGTTCACGTCGGCGTGCCGGGCGACCAGCCACTGCCCGGTCGGCTCGAAGAAGCTGACCGGCTCGTTGTCCCGCAGATCGCGGTAGGCGTCGTACGGGTGAGCCACGAACTCGGGATTCCAAGGATCAAACTTCACAATGCACACCATAACGGCAAATCCGCCTCTCACCAGCGGGCTTGCCTTCGAGCCCGGATGCCGGGTTATAGTGCGCTCAGGTCATGAGTGCCAGCGTCAAGCCCCGGCTTGCTGGCCGGCAACCCTCGCGCTCGCGGCGGGGTGCCCCGGGTGAGGACCGGGTCCGGCACGAGGTGTGCCGGGCAAGCGCGGGCTCCGCCGTACGACGCCATGGCCGGGGTCCCAGACCCGAGGAGGCTTGGCGTTGTCCGCACTCACCTTCGTCCAGCAGGCCGTCACCCGCATCTCCGAGCCCGTACGCCTACCGGCTGTCGTGGGCGCCGGCCTGGAGGTGCCCGTCAGGGGCGGCAGGCTCGTGCCGTACGCGAACCTCGACTACGCGGCGAGCGCGCCCTGTCTCGAGCCGGTGAACGCCACCGTCGCGGCGGCGTTGCCGGCCTACTCCAGCGTCCACCGGGGCGCGGGCTACGCCTCACAGCTCACCACCGCGCGGTACGAGCAGGCCAGGCACACCGTGCGGGCCTTCGTCGGGGCCCGTCCCGGCGACGCCCTGATCTTCGTGCGCAACACGACCGACGCGATGAACCTGCTGGCCCGCAGCCTCCCCGAGGGCACCACCGTCGTCGTGTTCGACACCGAGCACCACGCCTCGCTGCTGCCCTGGCCCGACGTCGTACGGCTCGCGCCGCCCGCCTTCCCCGGCGAGGCGATCCGGGCGGCCGACGAGGCGCTGGCCGCGATCGAGGGCCCGGCCCTGCTCGTCGTGACCGCCGCCTCCAACGTCACGGGCGAGCTGTGGCCGATCGCCGGGCTGGCCCACGTCGCCCACCGGCACGGCGCGCGGATCGCCGTGGACGCCGCCCAGTTCGTCCCCCATCGCGGGCTCAACCTCGCCGCGCTCGACCTCGACTACGTGGCGTTCTCCGGGCACAAGCTCTACGCCCCCTTCGGCGCCGGGGTGCTCGTGGGCCGCCCCGACTGGCTCGCCGACGCCGATCCGTACCTGCGCGGCGGCGGAGCCGTACGGTCCGTGGGCGAGACGGTGGACTGGAGCGACGACCCCGAGAGCCGGCACGAGGCCGGCACCCCCAACGTGCTCGGCGCCATCGCGCTCGCCGCCGCCTGCGACGCGCTGACCACGACCGGCTGGATCGCGCTGGTCCACGAGGAGGAGCGGCTGCTCGCCCGCCTGCGCGCCGGGCTCGCCACGATCCCCGGCGTACGCGAGCTGTCCCTGTGGGGTCCCGACCACCCGCGCGTCGCCATCGTGTCGTTCGCCGTGGAGGGCCGCACGGCCAGAGAGGTCGCCGAGACGCTGTCGGCCGACCACGGCATCGGCGTCAGGGACGGCAAGTTCTGCGCCCACCCGTTCGTCCGCCACCTCCTCGGCGGGGACGACGCCGGCTGCGCCGACGGCACGGTGAGCGCCGTACGCGCCTCGATCGGCATCGGCACGACCGAGGAGCACGTCGACCGCCTCGTCGACGCCCTGCGTCAAATCGCCGCCGCCGAAGACGGGAAATGAGCTCGGGGGTCTCGCCCAAGAGGCCCCCTGTCAAGCGGCATCCGTCGACCTCTCGCTGACGGGCAGGCGCAGCGTCCGATCACCGAAGTCGACGACCAGGTCCAAGCGGGCCCCGAGCGCCTCTACATAGCGAGCGATGACCTCGATGGACGTGACCTCTCCATGCTCGATCTGTGAGACCCGGGCAACGCTCAGACAAGGCGAAAATGATCCTGATTTCCGATCGCCCGCGTGATCCTGGACGCAGTTCCTTGAGATCGCAGGGAGCTGCCCTTGAGCCGGTCGACGAGGGGTCTGCCCAACGTTGGCATGCGACGGTGGTCGAGTTCGGCTGATGCCTTCGCCGTCTTCGCTCCCGCGTGATGAGCGTGAAAGCATGGACGGCATGACGACCGAGCAGGAGGGCGGGCGCACCGAACGCATCGTGGGGCTCGGCGCGGGAGCCGACGCCGTGCAGGCGAGGGAGCTGGCCACCGAGGACATGATCCTCAACATCGGCCCGCAGCACCCGTCCACCCACGGCGTGCTGCGGCTGCGGCTCGTCCTCGACGGCGAGCGCATCACGGCCGCCGAGCCGATCGTCGGCTACATGCACCGCGGCGCGGAGAAGCTGTTCGAGGTGCGCGACTACCGGCAGATCATCGTGCTGGCCAACCGGCACGACTGGCTGTCGGCGTTCGCCAACGAACTGGGCGTGGTGCTCGCGGTCGAGCGTATGCTGGGCATGCAGCCGCCGCCCAGGGCGGTGTGGGCCAGGACGCTGCTGGCCGAGCTCAACCGCGTGCTCAGCCACCTGATGTTCCTCGGCAGCTATCCCCTGGAGCTCGGCGCGATCACCCCGGTCTTCTACGCCTTCCGCGAGCGGGAGACCCTGCAGCACGTCATGGAGGAGATCTCCGGCGGCCGCATGCACTACATGTTCAACCGGGTGGGCGGCCTGAAGGAGGAGCTGCCCCTGGGCTGGCTCGACCGCGTCACCGCCGCCGTCGCGGCCGTGCGCCGGAGGCTGCCCGACATCGAGGAACTGATCGCCGGCAACGAGATCTTCCTGGCCCGCACCCGCGGCGTCGGCGTGCTCGACCGCGAGACGATCATGCAGTACGGCGTGAGCGGCCCGATCGCGCGAGCCTCGGGCGTCGACTTCGACCTGCGGCGCGACGAGCCCTACCTCGCGTACGGCGAGCTGCCCGTGAAGGTCGTGACCCGGTCGGCCGGGGACTGCCAGGCCCGGTTCCAGGTGCTGCTCGAACAGGTCAAGGTCTCCCTCGACCTGGCCGACGCCTGTGCCGAGCGCCTGCGGCACCTGCCGCCCGGGCCGATCAACCAGCGGCTGCCGAAGGTGCTGAAGGCGCCCGAAGGTCACACGTACGCCTGGACGGAGAACCCGCTCGGCCTGAACGGCTACTACCTCGTGTCACGCGGCGAGAAGACGCCGTGGCGGCTCAAGCTGCGCAGCGCCTCCTACAACAACATCCAGGTGCTGCGGGAGATCCTGCCGGGCAACCTGGTCGCCGACATGATCGCGATCCTCGGCTCGATGTTCTTCGTGGTGGGAGACATCGACAAGTAGCCGATCAGGCCTCCCCGGAGGGCTTGCCGGGCACCCGGCAGCAGTGTTCGAGGAACAGCGCCGCACAGACCAGGATCACGCAGGCCACGAACGACCCGCCTCCGACGAACGCGTCCTGCCGGGGCTTGTCCAGGTCGAGCAGGTCCAGCACACGCAGCACGAACCCGGCGAAGACGCCGCCGAACGCCGCCCCCGCGTACGCCGTGGCCTTGGCCAGCGCCGCCAGACGGGCGACGGCGAGCGGCTCGACGGGCTTGGTGCCGGGGTGGCGCAGGATCCTCGCCCGGGTCAGCCAGCCCGTGTACACCTCGCCGACGGCCAGCAGCAGCGTGGTGGGGATCGCGGTCCACGGCAGGGTCGGCAACATGGAGTAGAACTGCCGCAGCAGCCCCCAGGTGAGCAGGGCGAACACGACCACCAGACCGACGAGCACGCCGGGATTGCTGGGCTTCACGCGGGAGACTCCTCGTCGATCAGACCGGGGGTTCGAGCACGAGGTCGGTGCGCAGCCGTACCCCGCTCTGGTCCGTGTCGGCCAGCAGGGCCGCGACCGAGCCGCGCCCGGGCAGCACCGCCCCCGGATCGGCCTGCGCCCACGGGACCAGGACGAACGCCCGCTCGTGCGCCCGGGGGTGCGGGAGCGTGAGCTCGGGGTCGTCGGACATCAGGTTGCCGACCGCGATGAGGTCCACGTCGAGCGTCCTCGGGCCCCACCGCTCCTTGCGCTCGCGGCCGAAGGCGGTCTCGACGCTCTGCGCGCGGTCGAGCAGCGTGCGGGGGTCGAGCATGCTCTCGGCGACCACCACCGCGTTCAGGTACGGGCCCTGCTCGGGGCCGCCGACCGGATCGGTCTCGTAAACCGGCGACACCGCCACGAACGTGAGCCCAGGGGCGTCGAACAGCGAGTCGAGGGCCCCCTGGAGGTTGTCGATACGGCGGCCGAGATTGCTGCCGAGCGCGATCACGACCCTCATGCGCGCCCCCTTCTGATCGTCACCACCACGTCGTCGAACGGCAGCGGGATGGGCGCCGCCGGTTTGTGCACGCTGACCTCCACCTCCTCGACCAGCTGGTGGGCCAGGCAGGCCGCCGCCAGCCGCTCGGCGAGCGTCTCGATGAGGTTGACCGGCTCGCCCTCCACGATGCGGACGAGCTCCCCCGCCAGCGCCCCGTAGTCGACCGTGAGGGTCAGGTCGTCGGCCGCCGCCGCCGGGGCGGTGTCGAAGCGCAGGGCCACGTCGACCACGAACTCCTGGCCCAGCTCTCGTTCAGCGGGCAGGCAGCCGTGCCTGCCGCGGGCCCGCAGGCCCGTCAACCGAACCGTGTCACGACTGGTCGTCGGCCGTGCCGTCAAGGCTCCTGCTCCTCCTCGTCCTCGTCGTCGCTCTGCAGGACCGGTGAGCCGTGGTAGAGCCACAGCCGCCACCCGGTCCCGGTGCGCACGTAGGTGCTGGACGCGACGACCCGGCCGGCCGCGAAGCCCGGCTCGTCGGTGTCGGCGGCCGTCAGGATGTTCTCCGCGCAGGTGACCACGGCGACGTCGCCGAGCACGGTCGTCTGCACGTCGGTCAGCACGAACTGGATGTACGGCGTGTTGGCCATGATGAGCGCCCACGAGCGGAGCACCTCCGACCGCCCGGTCAGCATCGGCCAGCCGGGATGGACGCACATGGCCGGACGTCCCGGGACGTCCTCGATCCAGATCTCCGACATCGTGTCGAGGTCGCCGCTCTCGATGGCGTTGTAGAACGCCTGGTTGAGCTCCTCGATGTCCTTCATCGGCGTCCCTGTCGGCATCTCGTCACCGGCCCTCGTCAGCGTGTCGTACGCCTGCTGCCCGCCAGACCGCGGCCACACGCACCGCATCCGCGTTCGCCCGCACCCGGTGCACCCGCACGCACCAGGCACCGGCCCGCGCCGCGAGCGCGGTGACGGCGAGCGTGGCGTCGTCGCTGCCGTCGAAGGGCCTGGGCTCGCCGTCCGGCCCCGCCAGGAGGCGGCCGAGGAAGCGTTTGCGCGACGCTCCGATCAGCAACGGACGGCCGAGGCGGTTCAGCTCGCCGATGCCGGCCAGCAGGGCCCAGTTGTGCTCGGCGTTCTTGGAGAACCCGAGGCCGGGGTCGAGCACGATCTGCTCCTCCCGCACACCCTCGGCCAGCACGGAGTCGACCCGCTTGCGCAGTTCCTCCGCCACCTCGGTCACGACGTCGCCGTAGATGGCCCGGCTCTCCATGTCGCGGCTGTGCCCGCGCCAGTGCATCACGACGTACGGCACACCGGTCGCGGCCACCACCCGCGGCATGGCGGGGTCGGCCAGCCCGCCGCTCACGTCGTTGACGAGCTTCGCCCCGGCCTCGACGGCCGCCTCGGCCACCTCCGCGCGCATGGTGTCGACGCTGACGGTCACGCCTTCCTGGCTGAGCGCGCGGATCACCGGCTCGACGCGGCGGAGCTCCTCCTCCAGGGAGACGCGGGCCGCGCCCGGACGGGTGGACTCACCGCCCACGTCCACGATGTCGGCGCCCTCGGCCACCAGCTCGAGGCCGTGCCGGATCGCGACGTCGGCGTCGAACCACTGCCCGCCGTCGGAGAACGAGTCGGGGGTCACGTTGACCACGCCCATGACCAGACAGCGCCCAGACTCGGGCATACCGGGCACACTCGCTGCGGTCATGGGGTCAAGACTAGTGCCATGAGGCATGGTGCCCGTCGGGCAGGAGCGCCGTCCCAACCGGCCCTCGCCCGCGCTCAGCCGCGCAGGATCAGCGACATGGCCTCGGCCCGGGTCGCCTCGCAGGTGCGGAAGTCGCCGCGAACGGCCGAGGTGAGCGTCTTGGCGCCGGGTTTGCGCACACCGCGCATGGTCATGCACATGTGCTCGGCCTCGATCACCACGATCACTCCCCGAGGTTCGAGGACCTTCATCAGGCCGTCGGCGATCTGGGAGGTCATCCGCTCCTGGACCTGCGGCCGGCGGGCGTAGACGTCCACCAGCCTGGCCAGCTTGGACAGGCCGGTGATGCGCCCCTTCTCGTTCGGGGTGTAGCCGATGTGGGCCACGCCGTGGAACGGGAGCAGATGGTGCTCGCAGGTGGACATCACCTCGATGTCCTTGACGAGCACCATCTCGTCGTGGTCCGCGTCGAACATCGTGGTCAGCGCGTCCTCGGGGCGCTGACCGAGCCCGGCGAACTGCTCGGCGAACGCCCTGGCCACCCGGGCGGGGGTGTCCCGGAGCCCGTCGCGATCGGGGTCCTCCCCGATCGCGAACAGGATCTCCCGGACCGCCTTCTCGATCCGGTCGTGGTCGAAGCCGGGGGGCGGCCCCACCATGGGTTCGGCCATGCTCAGGCCTCGTCCCGCTGCGCCGACTGGTCGTTGGCCCACGGCGTCGAGCCGGAGCCGCCGGCGGGCAGCGCCTGGCCGTTGCCGTTGGCGCGCTCCTTCGGGGTGATGACCGGAGGACGGTCGGACGGCAGGCGCTTGCCGTATCCGGCGTAGGAGGGCCGCTTCTCCCTCGTCACGATGGGCGAGAAGATCTCGAGGACCTGCTCCCGGGAGAGCGTCTCTTTCTCCATGAGTTCGAGCACGAGGTTGTCGAGCACGTCGCGGTACTGGACGAGGATCTCCCACGCCTGGTCGTGCGCGCTCTCGATGAGGCGGCGGACCTCCTCGTCGATCGCCGAGGCGATCTGCTCGGAGTAGTCGCGCTCGTGGCCCATCTCACGGCCGAGGAAGACCTCGCCGTTGCCGCTGCCGAACTTGCGGGCGCCGAGCCGCTCGCTCATGCCGTACTCGGTGACCATGCGGCGGGCGATGGAGGTCGCCTTCTCGATGTCGTTGGACGCGCCGGTGGTGGGCTCGTGGAAGACGAGCTCCTCCGCGGTGCGGCCGCCGAGCAGCATGGCGAGCTGGTCCATCATCTCGGACCGGGTCGCCAGGAACTTGTCCTCCATCGGCAGCGTCATCGTGTAACCGAGCGCGCGGCCGCGGGACAGAATCGTGATCTTGTGGACCGGGTCGGAGTTGGGCAGCGCGTGGGCCACCAGGGCGTGCCCGCCCTCGTGGTAAGCGATGATCTTCTTCTCCTGGTCCGACATGACCCGGGACTTGCGCTCGGGACCGGCCATCACGCGGTCGATCGACTCCTCCAGAGTCGACATCGTGATGAGCTTCTGATCCATGCGGGCGGTCAGCAGGGCCGCCTCGTTGATCACGTTGGCGAGGTCGGCGCCGGTGAAACCGGGGGTCCGGCGGGCGATCACGTCGAGGTCGACGTCCGAGGCGAACGGCTTGCCGCGCCCGTGGACGCGCAGGATGCCCTTGCGGCCCTCCAGGTCGGGCCGGTCGATGACGACCTGACGGTCGAAGCGGCCGGGACGCAGCAGGGCGGGGTCGAGGATGTCGGGCCGGTTGGTCGCGGCGATGAGGATAACGCCGCCCTTGACGTCGAAGCCGTCCATCTCGACGAGGAGTTGGTTCAGCGTCTGCTCACGCTCGTCGTGGCCGCCGCCGAGGCCCGCGCCGCGGTGCCGGCCGACGGCGTCGATCTCGTCGATGAAGATGATCGCCGGGGCGTTCGCCTTGGCCTGCTCGAACAGGTCGCGGACGCGGGAGGCGCCGACGCCGACGAACATCTCGACGAAGTCGGAACCGGAGATCGAGTAGAACGGCACGCCCGCCTCACCCGCGACCGCGCGCGCGAGCAGGGTCTTGCCGGTGCCGGGCGGGCCGTACAGCAGCACGCCCTTGGGGATCTTCGCACCGATGGCCTGGAACTTGGCCGGCGCCTGGAGGAACTCCTTGATCTCCTGGAGCTCCTCGATGGCCTCGTCGGCCCCCGCCACGTCGGCGAAGGTGGTCTTCGGGGTGTCCTTGGTGATCAGCTTGGCCCGCGACTTGCCGAAGTTCATGACCCGGGAGCCGCCGCCCTGCATCTGGTTCATGATGAACAGGAAGAGCAGGACGACGATGATGATCGGCAGGAAGCTGACCAGCAGGCTCACGAGGAAGTTCTGCTTCGGCACCTCGACCGTCCAGCCCTGGCTGGGCTTGGCCTGGTCGAGCGCCTGCGCGAGCTGGACGCCCTGACCCTCGACCCAGGGCGCCTGGATGCGGTCGGTCGTCTTGCCCGCGACCTCGATGGGCTTGTTCAGCGTCAGCTCGACGCGCTGGTCTTTGTCGACCACGGTCGCGCTCTTGACATTGCCCTGCTGGATCTGCTGGACGACCGTCGAGGTGTCAGCGGTGGCGTAGTTGCCGTCTCCGCCGAACATCGTGGTGACGAGCAGGAGAAGCAATACGATGCCCAGGATCCACAGCAGTGGGCCACGTGTAAATCGCTTGAGATCCATCCGTTGCGGAACCCCGGCGGGCCCGTCCCTTCCTGACCAAGGCCTGCCCCGGGAGAACCCGGGGTCGCGGCATCCCTTACCGCTCCTTCTGGCTACCGCGGGCCGGCCTCAGCGGCCTCCCACGGATATCCGAAGGTACACCCGGCAGCCGCGTCGAGTAACTGCCCGAGCGGCTCCGGCTTTGCCTTTCCAACGTACGTCAGCCAACCCCGTGTTCCCCGACCTGGCGCCCAATAACGCACGATCCGAGGGTCACTTCGCTAAGGGCTTACTCCCCTCCGTACACATGAGGCGCAAGAGTCCCGATGAACGGCAGGTTGCGATAGCGCTCCGCGTAATCGAGGCCGAACCCGATGACGAACTCGTTGGGGATGTCAAAACCTACGTAACGGACGTCCAACTCCACCTTCACCGCGTCCGGCTTGCGCAGCAGGGTGCAGATCTCCACCGACGCCGGGTTGCGCGACTTCAGGTTGTTCATGAGCCACGAGAGCGTCAGCCCGGAGTCGATGATGTCCTCGACCACGAGCACGTGCCGGGCGGCGATGTCGGTGTCGAGGTCCTTCAGCACCCGCACGACACCGGACGACTTGGTCCCGGCGCCGTACGAGGAGACGGCCATCCAGTCCATCTGCACGGGCACGTGCAGCGCGCGGGCGAGGTCGGCCATGACCATGACCGCCCCCTTGAGCACGCCGACGATCAACAGTTCCCTGCCGGCGTAGTCGGCGTCGATCTGGCCCGCCAGTTCCTTGATCTTCTCCTGCAGCTCCTGCTCGGAGATGAGGACTCTGGAGAGATCCTTGCCCATGTCGGCTGCGTCCACCTGGGGTTTTCCTTACGCGAGCGAGAGGTTGTCCACGGCGAACACAAGGGTGCCACAGCGCCTGACCACCCCTACCCCCCCGGGTAGGTCCACCCCCTTCTGCCCGTGCCAGCCGGTCACCAGCCGCTCGACCGCCTCGATGTGCACCGCCGCGAGCGCGGCGGCGTGCGCCCCGGCCTCGACGGCCGCCCGCCGGATGACCCGCCGCCGCACCGCCCCCGGCACGCCGGCCAGGACGGACACGTCCAGTTCCCCGCCGGGGCCCCGCGACTTGGCGTGGACGCTGTCCGCCCACTCGTCCAGGGCGTCGGCGTCGTCCCGGCACAGCCGCGCCGTACGCGCCAGCGCCTCGGCGATCCCCGGCCCCAGCGCTGCCTCCAGCGCCGGAAGAGCGTCGCGCCGCACCCGGACCCTTGTGTACGCCGGATCGTCGTTGTGCGGGTCGTCCCAGGGCCGCAGGCCGAGGGCGTCGCACGCCTGCCTGGTCCGCTCGCGGCCGAGCCCCAGCAGGGGGCGCCGGTAGATCCCGGTGACCTCCGCCATGCCGGACAGCGACCGCGAGCCGCTGCCCCGGGCCAGGCGCAGCAGCACGGTCTCCGCCTGGTCGTCGCGGGTGTGGCCGAGCAGGACCGCGGCGGCGCCCAGCCGGCCGGCCGCGGCGGACAGCGCGGCATAGCGGGCCTCCCGCGCCGCGGCCTCGGGGCCCCCGGCCGTGCCGACCGTGACGGTCAGCGCCTCGGCCGGGTCGAGACCGAGCGAGTGCGCGAGCCGTACGACGTCGCGGGCCCGCCCGGCCGAGCCCTCCTGCAGGCCGTGGTCGACGGTCAGCAGCCCGGCGCGCAGGCCGAGGCGCGGGGCCGCGAAACCGGTGGCCGCCGCCAGCGCCAGCGAGTCGGCGCCGCCGCTGCAGGCCACGAGAACGAGCGGCGGCTCCACCACGTCTCGCGGGACGGCGAGGTCCGCGAGCGAGAGCCGTACGGCACGGCGGACGTCGGCGACGGCGGGATGCGGGCCCATGCGGCCATTCTGGCGGTGCCGCTCGCGGGCCGGGTAACGCCCCGGCCCGGCCGCTGCGTGATCACGAGAGAGGTCCGCCCAGGTCGGCCCAGAGGTGTCCGATTTATTACATGATCACGGATGGATGCGACGCAGGTCAGATGGGGTCTCTGCGACAAACTACAAGATCACGATGGTGGAGGTGGTCAGGTGGAGGTGAGGACGCGGGACATCCAGGCGTGTGGGTCGGCGATCTCCCGGCGGTCGGGCAGGGTCTCCGGCGAGGTCCACACCTTGTTGAACGACTCCATGCCGGCCTCGTCCACGACGGTGCGCACGAAATGGGAGCCCTCGGCGTACTGCTTCATCTTGAGCTCGATGCCGAGCAGCCGGCGGACGAGCTGGTCGAAGCGCGAGCCGCCCTCGCGGCGGCGCTGGAACTTGGCCCGGATCTCGGCCACCGACGGCACGACGGACGGGCCCACCGCGTCCATGACGTAGTCGCCGTGCCCCTCCACGAGCGTCATCACGGCCGTCACCCGGTCGAGCACGGCCTTCTGCTCGGGCGTCTGGATGGCCTCGATGAGGTTGCCCTCGCCGCCCCTGAAGGCGTCGGCCACCGCGTCGGAGGCGGCGCGCAGGCGCTCCAGCAGGGTCGCCAGGTCCATCTCGGACGCGAGGAGGAAATCGGTCATCTGGCCGCGGACGTACTCCCGCAGCCAGGGAACGCCGGTGAACTGCACCCGGTGGGTCTCCTCGTGCAGGCACACCCACAGGCGGAAGTCACGGGGATCGACCCCCAGCTCGCGCTCGGCGTGCACAATGTTGGGCGCCACCAGCGTCAGCCGCCCGGTCGGGGCGTTGCCCGAGGGGTCGGGCGGGAGGAACAGTTCGTACTGCCCGAGCACCCGCGAGGCGAGGAAGGCCAGCACCGCGCCGACCTCGAGCCCGGTGATGCGCGAGCCCACCGCGCCGACGACCGCCGGCACGTTCGACATCTTCTGCGTCAGCGGCTCCAGCACCACCCGGAAGCCGTCCACGTTCGCGCGGATCCACCCGGGGCGGTCGACCACGGTCGCCGCCTCCGGCGGCGCCGAGTCGATGCGGGTGAACTCCCGCACGTGCCCCTCGGCGTCCCGCGACAGCCGCCGCAGTTCGAGGACCGCCTGCCTGGCCTCCTCGCGGCTCACCTGAGGGCCGGGGCGCACGAGGCGCACCCCGGTCGAGACGGCCAGATCCCAGTCGATCACCTGCATACCCACCACCGTACGTTCTTCGCCTTCTCGCCGCGCATGCAGCCGCGAGGGGGACGGTCAGCTTTGGGAGACGATCGTGGCCATCTTGTCGAGCGCGGCGATCGCCTCCGGCGGGTTGGCCACCTGGTCGGCCATGAACGCGAAGGTCAGCAACCGGCCGTCGGAGGTGTACGCGATGCCTGCCAGGGTGTTCACCCCGTTCAAAGTGCCCGTCTTCGCGCGCACCAATCCGGCGCCCGCCCTCGAATCGGACTTCTCATAGCGGTTGTGCAGAGTCCCGGTGAATCCCGCGACCGGCAGGCCGCTGATCAGCGAGTGCAGCTCCGGATGGGCGGAGGACGCCGCCACGGCCAGGATGCGGGCGAGGGCGGTCGGCGTGATCCGGTTCTTCGTGGAGAGCCCGCTGCCGTCGTGGACCTCCACGCCGTCGGTCACGCCGAGGCGGGTGAGCACGCGCCGGACCGCCGCGGGCACGCCCTCGAAGGTGTGCGGGAGACCTTCCTTGACGGCCGCATGGCGGGCGAGCGCCTCGGCCAGATCGTTGTCACTGTGCGTGAGCATCCGCTCGACGAGCGCGTAGACCGGGCCGGACTCGACCCGGGCCAGTTCCTGCGCGGTGGGCGCCGCCCTGGCCGAGTCGACATTCTTGCCCACCTTGATGCCGTTCTTCCTGAGCAGCGAGGCGAACGCGTCGGCGGTGGCCCGTGCCGGGTCCGGATAGCGTGCGCCGTTGCGTGCCCGGCCCTCGTCCATCATGAGCGCGGCCACGGGGGCGACGCTGCCCTCCGGGATGTACGTCGGCTTCCAGCCCGGCGCCGTCCGCGGCCCGGCGAACAGCGAGGTGTCGTACGACAGGTCCACCGAGGCGAGTTTCGCCGCCTTGAGCGCCTTGGCCGTGGTCGAGGCGAGCCGGGCGAGCGACGCCGGCCTCGGGTAGATCCTCCTCTGTTCCGCGGCGCTGGTGGCCGGGCCGGCCAGGGTCGGGTCGCCGCCGCCGACCAGGACGATCGACGTGGCGGAGGTCCCCCGCACGACCCGCGTGGCCAGGCGGGCGTCCGGCCCCACCGTGGCCAGCACCGTCAGCGCGGTGACCACCTTGGTGGTCGAGGCCGGGGTGATGGCGGTGCCCGAGCGGCCGTCGTATATAGGTTCTCCCGTGACGGCGTCGAGCACGATCCCGGCCACGCTGCCGCCCAGTGCGGGGTCACCCATCGCAGCGGCGAGCCGGGTGGTCAAAGTACCCTTGGCGGGGAGAGCCCCGTCCCCCGCCGCGGCCAGAACCGGACCCGCGGTCACCAGGGGGATCGGGGTCGGCTTCGGAGACGCGACCGGAGCCGGGGTCCTGTCGGCGTCATGGGTGACCAAGTAAGTACCCGCGAGGACGACGAAGATCTGCAGCAGGGCGAGGGTGGCCACCACCATCCACCGCTCACGTCGCACCACTACGCCCTCATTTCGCGCCGACCCTGACCACGCCTACGAGACATTAACGCCCACCCGGGAGACCGGGGACTCATGCGGAGGAACGAGTGGAGTTCGACGTTGTCGTTGAGATTCCCAAGGGACAACGGAACAAGTACGAGGTTGACCACAAGACCGGCCGCATACGTCTGGATCGCCTGCTTTTCACCTCGACCCAGTACCCCGCCGACTACGGGTTCATCGAGAACACCCTCGGCGAGGACGGCGACCCGCTCGACGCGCTCGTGCTGCTCCAGGAGCCGACCTTCCCCGGCTGCCTGATCAGCTGCCGCGCTGTCGGGATGTTCCGGATGACCGACGAGAAGGGCGGCGACGACAAGGTCCTGTGCGTCCCGGCGACCGATCCGCGGATGGAGCACATCCGCGACATCCACCACGTCGCCGAGTTCGACCGGCTGGAGATCCAGCACTTCTTCGAGGTCTACAAGGACCTGGAGCCCGGCAAGTCCGTCGAGGGCGCCAACTGGGTCGGGCGCGTCGAGGCCGAGGCCGAGATCCTCGCCAGCATCGCGCGGTTCCAGGAGACCGAGCACCAGGAGCACTGATCAGCCGGGCCGGGTGGCGCCGACGAGATCGTGGCGCCAGATGGGCGAGATGCGCACCACGTCCCCCGTCTGGGGGGCGTGGACCATCATGCCGCGCCCGATGTAGATGCCCACATGATGGATGGAGCCGGGATTACGGCTCAACTGGCCGTAGAAGATGAGGTCGCCGGTGCGCAGTTCCTTGAGGGGGACGTGCCGTCCCGAGGTCCACTGCGTGCCGGTCCAGTGATCAAGTGACACCCCGGCCCGCTGCCAGGCCCGCATCGTCAGCCCCGAGCAGTCGAACCCCGACGGGCCCGCGGCGGCCCACACGTACGGCTTGCCGATCTGTTTGAGCGCCCACTGGGCGGCCTGCTCGCCGGGCCCCGACCCGAGTCGCCCCGTCCACGCCGGCACCGCCAGGCTTCTGCTCGCGGGGAGGGACACCCTCCTGGCGGCCTGCCGTGCCTTGGTCCTGGCCTGTTTCAGCTCGTCCACGCGCTCACGGGCGACCTCCAGCCGTTTGGAGATCTCCGTTTTCTCCTGCTCGATGCGTTGGGTCTGTTCGAGCTGTTCCTCGACGGCCCGCTGTGCCGCGTCCTTCGCCTGCCGCACCTCGTCGGCGCTGCGCGACTGCTCGGAGTAGGCGCGGGCCGCCTGTTCTCGGAGGATCTCGAAGACCTGTTGCGCGTCTTCCAGGCGTTGCAGCGTGGCGACCTGTTCGTCGCCCAGCTGCGTCAGCACGCTGGCTCTTCGCAGGAAGCCGCGCATGTCGTTCAGACCGCCGAGCATCGCCGCGGTGGACGGCGACAGCCGCAGCCCGCCGTACGCTTCGGCCACCCTCGCCGCCACCTCGCCGCGCAGCCGGTCGACCTGGCCGGCCGCCTGGCGGACCCGCCGCGCCGACTGCTCGTACGCGGAACGCGCCTGCTCGAGCTGGACGAGCTCCCCGTTGTAGGCCTCCACGAGCCGCTCGGCCTCGGCGTTCAGCGTCTCCTTGCCGGCCTGCGCGACCGCGAGATCGGCCTCGGCCCTGCCCAGTTCCCGTACGCGCTCCTGCACCTGCTGCCGCGCCTTGGCGACGTCCTTGGCCGAAGGCTTCGGATCGGCTCCGGCCGGCGCCCCCAAGGTCAGGACGAGACTTGACCCGAGCCCGGCGACCAGCCCCGACGCTCTGAGGAGTGGCATTACTTCCCCTTCCTTGCTCCACTCCCCTCACTTCCCGGCGACTACTCTCCGTACACATCTAAGTCACGCCCAGTAATCCACCTATGCGGTGGGTCGTCCCGATAAGGCAGGGAAAGAGGTGGGCCGGTGTCCGGAATAAGCCTCTATGTGGTCTTCGGGTCGGCCGGGGCCGAGCCGCCGCCGGGACCGTGCCCGCCGCCGGGACCGTGCCCGTCTCCGGATCCGCCGGAGCTCCCCGCCGCGGGGCCGCCGGCCGCGCCACGACGCTCGGTGTCTTTCGGGGTGCTTTCCCGGGTCGCGCGTACGCCCGGCGGATCGCCGTCCCGCCCGGGACCCGGGCCGTCACGGTGCGAGCCGTCCCTGCCGGACCCACCGCGGTCGGGCTCTGCGCGTCCCGGGCGCTCGTGGGCGGCGCCGCCGTACCGGGCGGGCCACGGCCCGGGGAGGGGCCGGGCGCCGCCTCCGGCGCCCCGGGCCTCGTACCTGCCGCCGTGTCCGCCGCCGTGTCCGCTGCCGTGTCCTCCGCGTACGGGCGGAACCGCCGGGGGTCCGCCGTGGTCGCCGGAGGGCCCGTGGGAGGGCTCGGGAGTCGGCGGGCACTCCCGGTGGGGACGGGGGTGGTGCTGGTGGTCGCGCCAGGGCGGACGGTGTCCCGGCCAATGCGCCGGCGGCGGCCCGCCCCTCGGCCGGCCCGAGCCGGGACCGCCGGAGCCCTGCCCGTCGGAACCCTGCCCATCGGAGCCCTGCCCATCGGAGCCTGAGCCACCGGGGCTGGGCTCCGTGCCGGGGGTGCCCGGCGTGATGGTGGGCACGGGTGTCGGGCCGGACGGCGAGGCCCCCGGACTCGGCACGGTGGCGGACGGCGCGCCGGTGGGGCGCACGGATGGTCTCACTGTCGGTCGCACTGGCGGTCGCACCGGCGGCGCGGGACGATGCGGCCGTACGGCCGAGGGCGGCGCGGGTGGGGGCAGGGGCGCCGGGCGCGGCAGGGCCACCGGCTCCACGGGCGCGACGGGCTCGGCCAGATCCCGGGAGATCGGGGGCGCGGGCGAGCGCCCCGCGGCCCCTTCGGCCGCGTCATCGGACCCCTCGCGTGACGCGGCGGGCGGGCTGACCGGGGCCTCCGCCGTGGGGAGCCGGTGCGGGGCGATCGTGTCGGCGGCCTGCTCGCGCAGGTCCCCGGCGAACTGGGCGAACACGAGCGCGATCGTCGCCGCCGCCGCCAGGGCGGCCACGGCGCCGGCCACGGCCTGTGCCAGCCTGCCCTCGCGGCGGCCGGCCCTCGGGTAGCCCGCGGCGTTCAGCTTGCCCACGCGCTTGGCGACGTACCGCCGGTAGGGAACGAGCTCGGGATCGATGAAGCTGCTGAGCACCCGCACCCGCAGCGTCTCGGGCAGGGCGACCTGGGGGAGCAGGCCGAACACCTTGGCCGCGGAGATCTGCCGGACACGCTGGCGTCCGCAGATCTCGCAGCGCGCGAGGTGCCGGATCAGCTGGGCCCGCGTCTGCGGGGTGAGTTCTCCCGTGAACCCCTCGAGGATGGCGGACGCCCGCTCGCAGTCGTGGGTGGCGCGCCTGGCCAGGATCTCGGCGGTCACCGTCTCACGCAGGCGTTCGGTGGCCGCGTCGAGGAGCCCTTCGGCGTACCGCTCGCCCGTGCCGAGCACGGCGGCCAGGTCCTGGCCGGTCATCCCGTGCCTGGCCGCGAGTTCGAGCACCTCCCGGTCCTCGGGGGACAGCGCCCCCACGGCGCTGGCGGCGACGACGCGCAGGTCGGTCCCTTCGGCTGTGGCGCCGTCGGCCGCGACACCGGGGAAGGGCAGGGTGGCGACGGGGACCGGCCCGGTGCCGGGCCCGTCCTCCGGCCCGGGCGTGCGACGGCGCATGCACTCGCCCCGGGCCAGGGCGTACAGCCAGGGACGGAACCTGTGCGGATCGGCCAGCGAGCCGACGAGGGCCTCCGCGGCGATCAGCGTGTCGCGCAGCGCGACCTGGGCGGCGTCGGGCCCGGCCAGCAACGTGCGGCAGTACCGGTAAAGGCTCTCCGCGTATGTGTCGTAAAGGGCGGCCAGCGCTCCCGGATCCCGGGCTCGCAACGCCTCGACCAGGACGCCATCATTCATATAACGGAGCGTAAATGCTCGGTAACTCCCCGCTCCACCCATTCAGGCGAAGTCGCGTAACTACACGGAGGACTTTTACGCTCCGCCAGCCAAACGAACTGCCGCGATTCGCCGTCTTATTGCGCAATCAATCACGATAAATCCGGTCAACCGACCGGACGCCATCACTCCCGTACGGTCATTCCCGCCTCGGCGCACCCGCGAATGAGGTTCTCCAGCCCGAAGGCGTCCACGGGCCCCAGAGCGCCGGTGCCGTGCACGCCCTCCGCGAGCGCCGTCGCCGCCCCCCAGGCCAGCACCCCGGCCGTGAACTCGTACGGATCGCCGCCGGCGACGTGGACGGCGGCCAGGCGGCGGCCTTCCGCGTCGTACGCCTCGGCCACGATGCGCGACGACACACCCGTCCCGGCCGGCCCGCCGCCCCCGCCCGTACGCAGCACCCGGTCGGCGAGCGCCTCGGTCGCCCGCCGGACCCCGGGCACCGCGCCGATGACGGGGGTCGCCCTGGCCAGCACGCCCGCGACCCTGGTCAACCCGCCCAGCCAGCCGAGGTAGACGTTCACCTCACGCAGACCGGCGTGCGCGGGCGGCAATGTGAAGTGCTCGGAGGCGCCGATGGACAGGCCGTGCCGGACACGGCCGTCCACGACGAACCTGCGGGTGCGGCCGTGCTCGGGGACGATGCGGCCCTCGCGGAAGCCGTACATCGGTTCGAGGATCATTCCCAGCGCCGAGGCGCGGGTCCCCGCGCTGGCGCGACGGGCCATGCCGCCCTCCACGAAGTAGCCGACGTCCACCCGGACGGCCCCCGGCCCGGCCTTGCCCAGGGCCAGGGCCGCGGCGAGGTTGCCGGGCACGTAGTCGTACCCGAAGGCGGTGATCAGGGCGGCGCCCCTGGCCGCCGCGGCGGGGCCGTACCGCTGGAAGATCCGCTTGATGAAGGTGGGCTCTCCGGTGGTGTCGAGGTAGACCGCGCCCGCCTCCGTCGCGGCGGCGACCGCGGCCTCTCCCCACCGGACGAACGGGCCGACCGTCGAGATCAGCACGTCGCCGCGCGCGACGATCCGGCGTACGGACTCGGGGCGGCCGACGTCGGCGACCGCGATGGGCAGATCGCCGCCCAGCGAGTCGGCGAGGGCGGTCAGCCGCGTCTGGTCCCGGCCTGCGAGCAGCGGCCGGGCCCCGCGCGCGACGAGCGCCTCGGCGGTGAGCCTGCCGGTGAAACCGGTGGCTCCGAACAGCACGATCCTGGGGGTGGCCATCCCGCTACGGTAACCCTCCCCTCCCGTCAAGATCGGCAGTGGGCCGCTCACTGGCGCCGGTCGTTGGGCGGCGGATACCCGCGGTCCTTGGCGAACGGCTCCGTCGTCGGCGCGACCGTGTGCAGCGGGACGGCCCCGGCCCCGGCCAGCTCCTCGTACGTCTTGGCGGTCGAGCCCCAGGTCGTGGCCTGCACGTCGGTCGCCCCGACGGAGCCGCGCACGCCCTCGACCGTGATGACGAACCGGCGCCTGGCGCCCGGCCGCACGTCGTCCACGTACGTCGTGGCCCCGCCGACGAGGGTGCCCGCGGCGTCGCGCAGCAGGGCCGTGACGGCGAGGCCGCCGGCGGGCTTGCGGAACGGGTCCAGCACGTAGCCGGTGACGAGGTAGGACCCGTTCTTCAGCTTGTCCGTGCGGACATCCGAGATCGGGAACTTGAGGAACGCCGACGGGGTGCGCGGGATCGGCCGCCACGAGGCGGGACGGTAGTCGATCTTCACGCGGACCGGCTGGGCGGTGGCCGTGACCTGGCCGCTGAAGGCCAGCGGACGGCCGGGCGGCACCGCGTCCAGCGGCTGTTCCAGGTGCACGACCTCCTTGCCGCCGGCGTCGACCGCCGTGACCACGGCGACGGCGTTCTCCCCGAAATGCCATCGGTTGGGGTTGCTCAGCACCCCCGCCCAGCTCACCGCGTACCCGGCTCCCGAGCGCACGATCGAGGACACCTGTTCCTTCAGGGCCAGCGGTCGCGGGCCCTCCTGATTGTCATTCCTCGCGCACGACGCCATCGCCAGCGCGGCGATGACGAGTGCGGCGGTCATGTGGCAACGTCGCGTCACTTAGCCGTCATAACCCCTGAATGGGACGCCGCCTCCGGGACACGCGCGATCCCGCAGGTATCTTTACCGCCCGTCTATCGGGGGCGGACCACCCGGGTCTCGTCCCAGACGGGCTCGGGCGACTCGTAGACCCTGCCGTCCGACCCGAAGACGAGGTAGCGGTCGAAGTCGGCCGCGAACCAGCGGTCGTGGGTCACCGCCAGCACGGTGCCGTCGAAGGCGTCCAGGCCCTGCTGCAGGGCCTCGGCACTGGCCAGGTCGAGGTTGTCGGTCGGCTCGTCGAGCAGCAGCAGCGTGGCGCCGGACAGTTCGAGCAGCAGGATCTGCAGCCGGGCCTGCTGGCCGCCCGACAGCGTCTCGAACCGCTGCTCGGCCACCCGGCCCGCGAGCTCGTAGCGGGCCAGCGCCTTCATCGCCTCGTTCTTCAGCCGGGCGTGCTCGGTCATGACGATCTCGCAGGGCGTACGGCCGGCCAGTTCGGGCCGGGCGTGGGTCTGGGCGAAGTGCCCGGAAACCACCCGCGCGCCGAGCCTGACGGTCCCCGTGTGCCGCACGCCCTCCCCCGCGAGGAGCCGCAGGAAGTGCGACTTGCCGGAGCCGTTCGAGCCGAGGACGGCCACCCGCTCGCCGTACCAGACCTCGAGGTCGAAGGGCTTCATGAGGCCGATCAGCTCCAGGGCCTCACACATCACCGCCCGCTTGCCCGTACGGCCGCCGCGCAGGCGCATGCTGATGACCTGGTCCTTCGGTGCGACCTCCGGCGGCCCGGCCTCCTCGAACCGGCGCAGCCGGGTCTGGGCGGCGTGGTAGGCGGGGGCCATGCCGTCGTTGTAGGTGGCCTTCTGCTTGAGCATGACCACCAGGCGCTTGAGCTTGGCATGCTCCTCGTCCCAGCGCCTGCGCAGCTCGTCGAGCCGCTCGTTGCGCTCCCGCCGCGCCTCGGCGTACGTCGTGAAGCCGCCGCCGTGGATCCAGACGTTGCCGGACTCGACCGTGACGATCCGGTCGGCGGCGTTGGCGAGCAGCTGGCGGTCGTGGGAGACCAGCAGCACGGTCTTGGGCGTCTCGCGCAGCGCCGTCTCCAGCCACACCTTGCCGGGCACGTCGAGGTAGTTGTCGGGCTCGTCGAGCAGCAGCACCTGGTCGGGGCCGCGCAGCAGCGCCTCCAGCACCAGCCGCTTCTGCTCGCCGCCGGACAGTGTGGCGACCTCGCGATACTTCACCCGGTCGTACGGCGCGCCGAGGGCGGCCATCGCGCAGGCGTCCCAGAGCACCTCGATGTCGTAGCCCCCGGCGTCGCCGTAGTCGGTGATCGCCTGGGCGTACCGCATCTGGGTCTTCTCGTCGTCGCGCTCCATCATCACGAGCTCGGCGGCGTGGAGCCGTTCCGCCGACGTTCTGACGCGCTCGGGCGCGACGCTGAGCAGCAGGTCCTGGACCGTACGGCCGTCCCGGATGTTGCCGACGAACTGCCGCATCACCCCGAGACCGCCCGAATGGGCCACGGTGCCCTCGACCGGCTGGAGATCGCCCGCGATCATCCGGAGCAGGGTCGTCTTGCCCGCGCCGTTCGGACCGACCAGGGCCGCCTTGACGCCCTCCCCCACGCGGAACGACACGTCGTTCAGCAGCATCCTGCCGTCCGGCAGCACATGCGTCAGATGCCCGACCTCGACGTGCCCCACCAGCTGTCCCCTTCCCGACTTCGCGGAGAGGCTACATGCCGCCTTCCAGGCCCGGCACTCCATTTTCGCGTGGCGTGCCGTCGCCGGATCGCCGTACCCGAAGGACGGACAAGACCGCACTCTCGCGGATTCACGCCTCGGGCGGCCGCCCACACAATGACGCTGGCATGTTCTCCAGCGGCAGGGGTGCGCGATGGGACGTACAACCGGTCACGCCGTGGTGCTCGGGGCGAGCATGGGCGGCCTGCTCGCCGCACGGGCGCTCACCGAGACGTACGCCCGGGTGACGCTGGTCGAACGGGACGAGCTCCCCGCGGAGCCGCTGAACCGGCGCGGCGTGCCGCAGGGCCGGCACGTCCACGTCCTGCTCCCGCGCGGCTCCCAGGTCCTCGGCTCGTTCTTCCCGGGTCTCGCCGGCGAGCTCGGCCTGGCGGGGGTGCCGCACACCCAGCTGGCCCGGCAGATCAGGTTCGTCGTCTCCGGCCACCGTCTGACCCGCGGCCGCCCCGGACCGGTCATGCTCCAGCCCACCCGCGCCACCCTGGAACACGCCGTACGCCGCCGGGTCGCCGCTCTGCCCGGTGTGGAGTTCGTCCAGGGCTGCGACGTCTCCGGCCTGGTCACCTCCGCCGGCCGGGTCACCGGCGCCCGCTTCGTCCGCCGCTCCGGCGCCGGCGGTCAGGAGGAGACCGTCGAGGCCGACCTGGTGGTCGACGCCCTCGGCCGGTCGGGCCGGTCCGTCGAATGGGTCTCGCGGCTGGGCTATCCCGCCCCGGCGGAGGAACGCATCAAGGTCGGCATCAAATACGTGAGCTGTTTCTTCCGCACACCCCCCGGCGCTCTCACGCCCGAGCAGGGCGTCCTGGTCGGGCCGGTCCCCGGCCGCACGCGCGGGATGGCCTTCATGGCCTGCGAGGGAGATCGCTGGCTGCTCACCGTCGCCGGCATGGCGGGCGACCATCCGCCCACCGACCCCGACGCGCTGGTCGACTTCGCCGGGACCATCGCGCCACGCGACGTCCACGACGTCATCGTGAGGTCGGACCGCCTCTCCGACCCGGTCACCCACGCCTTCCCCTCCAGCGTCCGCAGACGGTACGAGAAGCTGTCCGCGTACCCGGAGGGTCTGCTCGTCTTCGGGGACGGCCTGTGCAGCTTCAACCCCATCTACGGTCAGGGCATGACCGTGGCCTCTCTCCAGGCCGAAGCCCTGCGGGCCTGCCTCGCCGCCGGGCGCGGCGACCTGGCCCACCGCTTCTACCGCGCGGCGGCGAAGGTCATCGATCCGGCCTGGCAGCTGTCCGCCGCGGGCGACCTGGCCCTGCCCGAGATCACCGGACCCCGCCCGCTCCTCACCCGTCTGATCAACCGCTACGTAGCGAGACTGCACCGCGTGGGCGCGACCGACGTGGCCGTGGCCGACGCCTTCTGGCGCGTGGCGGGCTACCTCGACCCGACCCCGGCCCTGTTGCGTCCCCGCGTCGCCCTGCGTGTCCTCACCCGGGGGTAGGACGTGCGGCCGTGATTGGCCGCCGCCGGCGTGGGCACGATGGGGCGGAGGCTGCCCGTCTCGCGCAGTCTTTTGCCCAGTACCGGATTTTCTTGACCCGGTGGCGAATCACACGGAAATAGCCTGGCTTTTCAGGGCATTTCCAAGCCAAAGGGGCGGGATATGGCAACAGAACAAATCCTCGACTGCCCGCTCGATCAGGTCCCGGAGGGCCCGGAGTTCCTCGAGGCCGCCATGCGGTGGCATTTCAGCCCCGAGACCGGCTCGCCGTACTGGCTGGAGCGGGCGAAGACCCTTGGTTTCGACCCGCGCGAGGACGTGCGCACCTTCGACGACCTGCGCCGGTTTCCCAACGTGGCCAACGAGCTGCGCGACGTCCGGGTGGAGGACCTGATTCCCCGCGGCTACGGCCCGGACGCCGACGTCGTCGGCGTGTTCGAGAGCGGCGGGACGACCGGGCCGCCCAAACGCGTCGTGGTGCTGCGGGACTGGCTGGAACGGCTGATGCACCGGACCGAGCAGGACCTGCAGGCCAGGGGCTACCCCGAGAGCGGCCACTGGCTGTCGCTCGGGCCGACCGGGCCGCACGTCTTCGGCGAGCTGGTCCGCTGGCAGGCCGCACGGCGGGGCGGCATCCGGTTCACCGTCGACATGGACCCCCGGTGGGTCAAGCGATGCATCGCCGAGGGCCGCGCCGACGAGGCCGAGCGCTACGCCGAGCACCTGATCGACCAGAGCGCCTACATCCTGGAGACCCAGGACGTGCGGGTGCTGGTGACCACGCCGCCGCTGCTGACCCGGCTGGCCCGCAGGAACGCGCTCGTCGACCTGGTCAACGCGAAGATCGCCGCGATCAGCTGGGGTGGGGCGCACATGGACCCCGACACCCGCTATCTGCTCCGCACCGAGGTGTTTCCCGGCGTCAAGCTGTACGGCACGTACGGCAGCACGATGATCCTCGGCGGCCTGGCCGAGCGCGTCACGTCGCCGGACGAGGACATCGTCGTCTTCGACACGTTCTCGCCCTACATCACGTTCTCGGTGGTGGACCAGGAGACCGGCGGGGTCGTCCGGTACGGCGACCGCGGTCAGGTGGTGATGCACCACGTCAGCAAGAGCTTCCTGCTGCCCAACAACCTCGAACGCGACCTGGCCACCCGCGTGGCGCCGCCGCCGGGACAGATGGGCGACTCCGTCGCCGACGTCGGCCCGCTCCCCACCTTCGACAACGAACCGGTCATCGAGGGGGTGTACTAGATGGAAGAGCTGATCCTGCTCGACGCCCTGGGCGCGAGCGGGCCGTACCACAGCCGCAGCCGGCAGACGATCACGGAGCTGACCGGTACGCCGGTCGCCGAGCTGAGCCTGGTGCCGCGCCTGTTCGTCCAGCGGACGATGGCGGCCCTGCGCGAGGCGCGGGCCCTGCCGCCCGGCGATCGGTCGGCGGCCCTCGCCCGCGCGGGACGGCTGTTCGCGACCGGCACGGTGAACGGCATTCCGGCGGAGGAGTACCAGCACATCGTCAGCCGCGTCTCGGGCATGCCGATCACCGTGGTCCGTTCGGCGACCGCGGGCATCGGGCGACGCGCCGGCGAGGCGTACCGCACCACCCGGCACGCCCGGCCCCAGGGCGCGGTGGACGACTGGCGTGACCCGCTCACCTGCGACGGCCACGCGGTCTGGACCCGGCGCGGCGACGTCTTCGCCGTACACGCCGCGGGCAACCACCCCGGGGTGCACACGTTGTGGCTGGAGGCCCTGGCGCTCGGTTACCGGGTCGCGGTGCGCCCCTCGCGGCGCGAGCCGTTCACGCCGCACCGCCTGATCACGGCGCTGCGGGAGTCGGGGTTCGGCGAGGACCAGGTGGTGCTCCTGCCGACCGACTACGCGGTGGCCGACGACATCATCCGCGACGCGGATCTCGCCATGGTGTACGGCGGCGAGGAGGTCGTGAACAAGTACGGCAACGACGTCAGGGTGCTGCCGCAGGGCCCGGGACGGTCCAAGATCCTGCTCACCGGGGGCGACTGGGAGTCCCACCTCGGCACGATCGTGGACTCGGTCAGCGCCTTCGGAGGGACGGCCTGCGTGAACACGACCGCCGTCTTCGTGGAGGGCGATCCCGCGCCGGTGGCCGATGCCGTCGCGGAACGGCTCGCCGCGATCCCGAGCCTGCCGCCGGAGGACGACGGCGCGGTGCTGCCCGTCCAGCCGGTCGCCGACGCGCGCGCGATCGAGAAGTACCTGCTCGACCACGTGGACGGCGCGACGCCGGTGCTCGGCGGCGACGGCGTGGTGGACGAGCTCGGCGACGGCAGCGGGGTGCTGCGCCCGGCCGTCTTCCGGGTGGACCGGCCGGACGCGCCGCAGACGGGCATCGAGTTGTCGTTCCCCTGCGTGTGGTTCGCGCCGTGGAGCCGGGCCGACGGCATCGAGCCGCTGCGGAACACGCTCGTGCTGACCGCGATCACGAAGGACGACGGGCTGGTCGACCGCCTCGTGGAGGACCCGTCGATCAGGAACGTCTACCTGGGCGACACCCCGACCTACCTGATGCCGCCGGGGGTCCCGCACGACGCCTACCTGGGCGAGTTCCTCATGCGCACGAAAGGCGTCATACGCACTTAACCAACTGAAAAAGGCCCAGTAGATTCTGGACCATGCGTGGGACAAGACGTTGGCGGCGCCGCCTGCTGTGGACGCTCGCCGTCGTCGTGGTGCTCGCGGTGGCCGCCGTCGGCGGTGCGGGCTGGTACTACTCCGGGCTCGTGATCGACCCCGACCACACCTCCGGCTATCCCCTGGAGGTGACGGCCGTCAGCGGCGACCAGGTCACCATCAAGGGCGGCACCGACACGGGCGCGCCCGGCACGTACGGCCTGACCTGGGCCGACGGCAACGCCGTCCTGGGACCGGCGATCGTGGCCGGGCCGGGCACGGTGACCAGGAGGGTCACCGAGGTCGTCCGCGGTGAGCTGCGCCCCGGGGTGCGCGCCTACCTCGACCGCTGGATGTGGGGCCACGCGACCCCGGCCGCCGCCGGCGTGCCGTACCAGGACGTGAAGATCCCCTCACCGCTCGGCGACTTCCCCGGCTGGCGGACCGAGGGCACCTCTGCGACCTGGGTGATCGCCGTGCACGGCCGCAACGGCGGCCCGGCCGAGGCCCTGCGCGTGCTGCCGGTCTTCCACAGCCTGGGGATGCCGGTGCTGGGCATCACCTACCGCAACGACGAGGGCGCCCCGGCGAGCCCTGACGGCAAGTTCCACCTCGGCGCCACCGAATGGCAGGACGTGGCCGCGGCCATCACGTACGCCAGGAAGCAGGGCGCGACCGGCATCGTCCTGTACGGCTGGTCGATGGGCGGGGGCATCGTGCCGATGGCCGTACGCAACCTGCCCGGCGAGCCGATCAAGGCCATGATCCTCGACAGTCCGGTCATCGACTGGCGGGCGCCGATCGCCCTCGGGGCCGAGCAGATGGGCGTGCCCGGCTTCCTCGTGACGGTGGGCGAATGGGTCGTCGAGCGGCGTACCGGCACGTCGTTCGACGACGTCGACCACCTGCGGCACGCCCGCGAGTTCAGGATCCCCACGCTGGTCTTCGTGGACGACGGCGACGCGACCGTGCCGGTCGGCCCGGCGCTCCGGTTCGCCGAGGCCCGCCCCGACATCGTCAGGCTCGTACGGACGAGCGGCGGCGGGCACACCGGCTCCTGGAACGCCGACCCCGCACGTTACGAGCGTGAGCTCAAGGAGTTCGTGACGGTCAACTCGGGATGACCACGGTCATCGAGCTCGCGACCAGGGTGAAGCCGAGCCGTTCGTACACGCGTCTGGCCGGGTTGCCCTCGGTCACGACCAGGCCCAGCCGCTCGCATCCGCCGGCCGCCGCCCTCATCCGTACGGCGGCGAGCATGCGGGCGCCGAGGCCCGCGGGCGTGTGCGCGGGGTGGCGGAAGACCTCGACCACCCAGGGCCGGCCGTGGAAGAGGGTGACCACGACGCCGCCGGCCACCGCGTCGTCCCCGTCCACGGCGAGCAGGCCCCAGGGCAGGATCTCGCCGGTGATCTTCCCGCCCAGCAGCGGGGTGAGGATGTCGCGCAACGCGGCGGCGTCGTCCACGCCCCGGTGGTCGGGGTGGCCCGGCGGGTAGGCCGCCCGCCACGCCGCGAACACCTCCTCGGGCGACCGGTCGCAGGGCACGAACCGGAAACCGTCGGGCGCTGTGGCCACGGCGGGCGGCGCCGTACCCAGCTCACAGGTCATCTCGTGCGCGTGCCGCATCACGCGGGCGCCGCGCGCGACGAGCGCCTCGCCCAGGCCGACCGGCCCCGCCACCGCCCAGCCCGGCAGCTTCGTCATCACGGCGTCGGCCGCGCCCGGGCCCACGACCTCGATCAGGTCGGCGCACGGCAGCCCGTTCCGTCTGTCCTCGACATAACTGATGGCCGGGACGCCGTCCGCCCCGGCCAGAATCACTCGCTCCACAAGAGGGGAGGCTTTCGCAGCACCGGGGATGTGGCAAGGGATTTTCCCCGATTCGAATCGCGCTCAATCGCCACAATTCGATCTTCATGTGGATAAGGTGCCTCTGGTTTGTCGGGCGGACGGGGAGCGACGTCATGTGGCGGACACGGGGTTTCCGGCTCTGGGTGCTCGCGATCGTCATGACACTGCTGCCCCTGGCGCCATCGGCGTTTTCCGAGAGCATGGTGTCCTTCGGATTCACGACGTACGGCGTGCCGGACTGCCCGGCGTTCGATTTCCAGACGACGTTGTTCTCCGCCCCGATCATGACCTACCTGCTCGGGTGGCATCTTTTCGCCGTTCCTCTCGCCTTCGCGTTCTGGCTGGTGACGCGCGGCGGGCGGGCAAGCCGGGTGACGGGCCGCGTCGCCGCCTGCTACGTGCTGCTCATGGCGCTCGTGAACCCGGCGCTCGTCGCGTACGACGTGGTCACGGCCGGCTCCGGCTGCTGGCGGCTGTGGGAGCCGCTCGCCGTGTGGAACCTGGGCGTGAGCGCCTGCGACGTGACAGCCGCCACCCTGGTCCTGTGGGCCGTCCGGCCCGCCGGGTCCCGTCCGCACGCCCGGCTGCGCCGTACGGCCGGGGTCTTCGGGGTGTGCTGCCTCCTGCTGGCGGCGCCCGTGGCCGACCGGGGCGCCGACGACCGCTACACCGGCCTCGACGTGGCCATGCGCGTCTACGCCCAGGACCCCGGCACGGACGGCTCGTCCGAGACGGAGCGGCTGTTCGCGGCCATATCCGCCTACGAGAGGGCCGCCGAGGACGAGGGCGGGCTCTCGGAGGAGGACGACTGCGGCACGTGGACCGTGCTCCACCAGTCCTACGGCGACACCCCGCCTCGCGACCGTGAGCGCGCCTTCCTCTGCACGGCACGGGACGTCGCGGGATACGCGCCTCGGCTCGTGACGCTGCCGGACCGGGAACTGCTCGCCTTCGGCCGGGCGCTGTGCGGCGTCGCCGGACGGCCCTCCACCGAGCCACGCGTCCGCACCCTGCTCGATCAGGCCGGGGCGTACGACTGGAGCTGGTCGCTCATGAACGCGCTGGTGTTCCTGTGCCCGGACGCGGTCGCCCCGAAGTGGCCCGATCTGGTGCTGTCGGAGGCCGAGGGGCGGAAGGAGGAGGACGACTACCTGGCGAGGATGACCGCCCACTGCTCGGACCCCGCACGCCGCCTGCGGGCGGTGCGGCAGGCGACCACCGCCCTCTCCGTGGGCGAGGGCGGCGGCTACCTCGTCGAAGGCGATACGTACGGGAGCGGCGTGGGCGGACCACGTCGGCTTGACCGCGCGTTCGACCGCGTCATCGACTGGCTGACCACGACCGCCGTCTCGGTCGGCACGGCAGTGGAGAACTCCCCGATCTGCCTGACGGTCAAGGCGCTGAACCAGGCTCCTCGCTCACGGCTCAAGGGCTGGGACACGGTGACCGAGACCGGGATCTCCAGTGTGGACGGCAGGATCGAGCTCCTCTGGGAGGGAGACGGCTCCCTGCCGAACCTCGCCGTCGCGGGGTCCGGCCGCTACCGCGTCCGGGTCTACGTGCGCGGACAGGAGAAGGCATTGGCGTACGCGTCCGAGGGCCCGGTCGAGGAGCACTTGGTCCTCGTCTTCCCCGGCTCGTCCGGGAAGACCCTCTTCCTCCGTGGTTGAGCACCGGCTCCGAAGATCGGCCCGAAAAAGATGGCGTGGCCGGGGAACAACAGGGGCGGACACGTGGTTGGATGAAGCGTGGCCGGTGTGCAGGTGTCCCCGGGCCTCACCTAATTTGCCTTCGCGGACTACCGTTCGGCTGGAGCCGCGTTGTGCCTTTCGCCGAGAGGCGACCCGGCACCGGCACCACACGTGCGGGACCCCGGCAGGAGATCCTCCTGCCGGGGTCCTGGCGTATGCGGGGCCGTCCGGTCAGGTGAACGGTTCAGCTCCGCGGTCCCTCCGATCTCTGCGGATGCCGTCCGTCTTACTCTTCGCATCCGGTTTTGTCGGACGCTGGTGAAAAGATGCGTCCGTGCCCGATCTGGATCCCCAGTCGATCGCCTCCTACTGGGACGCGGAGGCCGACACCTTCGACCACGAGGCCGACCACGGACTGCGCGACCTGCGGGTCCGCGCGGCCTGGGCGGGACGGCTGCGGTCCTGGATGCCGCACCCTCCGGCCGACGTCCTCGACCTGGGCTGCGGCACCGGCTCTCTCACGCTGCTGCTGGCCGAGCAGGGACACCGGCCGGTGGGCGTGGACCTGTCCCCGAGGATGGCCGAGGCGGCGCGGCGCAAGCTCGCCGCCGCGGGCTTCACGCCCCCCGTCCTCACCGGTGACGCGAGCGACCCGCCGGACGCCGCCGGGACCTCCTTCGACGTCGTCCTGGCCCGGCACCTGCTGTGGACCCTGCCCGCGCCGGAACGCGCCCTCCGCACCTGGATGGGCCTGCTGCGCCCGCACGGCCGGCTGATCCTCATCGAGGGCAACTGGCGGGCCTCCGGGGACGGCCCGCCGTACGTGCCGGGCGCCGGCTCCCTGCCCTGGCTCGGCGGGGTGAGCGCCGAGCCCCTCGTGGAGGTGCTGCGGCCGTACGCCGCGAGCGTGCGGGCGGAGCCGCTGACCGATCCCGTGCTGTGGGGCAAACCCGTCCACGACGAGCGCTACGCCGTCATCGCCCACCGCTGAGCGGCTCTTTCCGGAACAACGCGCAATACCGAATTCGTAAACGTGTCGGCACGATTGAAAGCCCATCGTGCACGGAACAGAGGGGCAAAACGGAGCATGGTCATCGGCCGCGCCGCCGATAGCCACCCCCATTGGCGCTCATGGAGTGCGACAGCGAACGTCCCGGGACGGGTCAACTCGCCTGGACGGGCTCCGGCCGCGGTGCCAACGATTGAGATACGACCCGATCGCTGATCGGAGAGGAGTATCTCTATGCACGGCACTCGATTCTCATTACTGCTGGGTCCGGCAGTCCTGTCCGCCGTCACGCTCTGGCCGGCCATCGCATCGGCCTCCACCGCCGCCCAGCCCTCCGGCCTCGCCGCCGCGCTCAGCGCGCCGCGGGCCGAGGAGCCGGGCACCAGCCTCGGCGAACAGTCGGAGGAGGCGGCCGAGCAGAGCAGGCGCGCGTACGAGGAGGAGAGCGGGTACGGGCCGGAGAGCGCCCAGGAGGGTTCATCGAGCGAAGAGTCGAGCGAGGAGTCGAGCGGCCAGTCCGGGAGCAACCTCGCCTACCACTCACGGTCCTCACTGGGCCAGTCGTCCCTGCACAGCCGCAGCAGCAGCCTGGCGCTCGGCGAGCAGGCCTCGTACAGCCGTCCGATCAGCTACACGCGGACGATCACCTACCAGCGGCCGGTCACGCAGACGCGCATGGTGACCGAGAGCCGTCCGGTCACGTTCACCCGGCAGGTCACCTTCCAGCGCCCGATCACCGAAACGCGGATGGTCACCCGGATGCGTCCGGTCACCGAAACGCGCCAGGTGTCCTACCAGCGCCCCGTGACCTACACGCGCATGATCACGGAAAGCCGGCCGGTCACCCGCCAGGTGACCTACCAGCGCCCGATCACCCAGACGCGGTTCGTCACCGAGTCGCGGCCGGTCACGCGGTACGTGACCTACCAGCGCCCGGTGGTGCGCTACGTCACCGAGCGCCGCCCGGTGACCGAACAGGTCACCTACCAGCGGCCCATCACGGAAACCCGGTACGTCACCGAAAGCCGCCCCGTGACCCGTCAGGTCACCTACCGGCGGCCCGTCACCGAGACGCGGTTCGTCACCGAAAGCCGCCCGGTCAGCTACACCCGGATGGTGCCGGAGAGCCACGCGGTGAAGTCCACGCGGTTCGTCACCGAGAGCCGTCCGGTCAGCTACACGCGCATGATGACCTACCAGCGTCCGATAACCGAGACGCGGTACGTCACCGAGTCACGGCAGGTCAGCAGCTACAGCCGGCCCATGATGCACTCCAGTAAGGACTGCGACCCGTGAGCCGGGAAGCGAGGTCCTGACAGCCGGTGAGGGCCACGAGGGGCACGGGCGTTCCCGCCCGTGCCCCTTCCACGCGTCCCCACGCGCTCAGCGTCCCCTCGGTCCGAGGGGCCTCTCGCTTCCGATCCTCGGCTCAGGCCTCGCCTGCGTGGGCCGCCAGCACGCGCCAGCCGTACTCGTCGGTGTGCACCCACGTGCGGGTGTAGCGCAGCCGGCCGGCGAACGGCTCCCCCGCGTAGGAGCCTTCGAGGGTGCCGAGGAAACATGTGACCCCGGTCGTCCCCGAGACGACAACGGTGAGGTCCTCCTCCGCCACCTTCGTCATCACCTGTGTACGTGAGCGGTGGTTGTGGAGATCGAGCTGCTTGGCCTCCGTGTACAGCCGGCCGTCCGGCGGTCCCGTGAACACGAGCCGCTCGTCGAGCAGCCGGTCGAGCTCCTCCACGTCACCGGTGAGCTGCGCGTTCTGCAGTCGCCGTTCGGCCTCGTACAGCTCGTCCAGGAGGGTGCGGCCTGCCATGGGGGTCCTCTCCGTCGTGGCGCGTCTTCGGCACGACGGTAGCCCCGGCGGCCGCCGTCCTGCCATGGGGCGCGGGCCACGGCAGGACGGCTCCCGGTGAGTCTCAGCGGGTCACTTCTTGCCGGCGCCCTGCCTGCTCTCCGGCGTGCAGTACGGGCAGAACGGCTCGCGCTGGACGCAGACCTTGACCGCGTCGCTGTCGTTGTCCGGGTCGAGGTCGAGCTCCTTGCCGCCGACGGTGGCGGTGTTGACCGTCTCCCCGATCGCGGTGGCCTTCGCGTGGACGACCAGCGTGGCCGTCGCGCCACTGGCCAGCGTGCCCACGGTCCACGTTCCCCCGGCGTACGTGCCGGTCGAGGGCGTGGCCGACAGGAGAGCGAGGGTGGCCGGCAGCGCGTCCTTGACGGCGACGCCGGTGGCGTCGTTGGGCCCGGCGTTGGCGACCGTGACGCGGTAGGTGACGGTCTCCCCCACGGTGACCTCGGTCTTGTCCGCGGACTTGACCACGCTCAGGTCGACGGCCGGGTTCACCTTGGTGACGGTGTCACCGCTGGTGGAGGCCAGCGGCTCGGGGTCCGGGCCGAGCTGGTTCTCGTAGTCGACCGCGCTCTGGTTGACGAGCTGCTTCCCGGCGGCCGCCCTGCCGACCTTGACCCGGAACTCGGCGGTGGTGCCGTCCGGCAGGGCGGTGTCGTTGGGCAGCCGGCCCGCCGCCGCGCCGGTCGCGCCGTCTCCCAGCCTGAAGGAGACGACACCGGTGGCGGCGTCGAACTCGGCCTGGTCGTCGCCGGCCTGGTCGGTCATGGCGCCGCTGTTCGGGCCGTCCACGATGCGGAGCGAGCCGGGCACGTAGGTCGTCCCGGCCGGGATCCTGTCGGTGAGCCTGACGTTCTGCGCCACGTCGCCGCCCTTGTTGACGGCGGTCACCCGGTAGGTGATCTCGGCGCCGACGTCGACCGGTCCCTGCGGGCTCGCGGACTTGCCGACGACGACGCACGGCGGGGTGCCGAAGAAGACGTCGTCGAGGAAGTTGCCGACCGCCGCGTTGCCTCCGGCAGCGGAGATGGAACGGAAGGCGAACCTGGTGGTCGTCTGCCCGGCGGGCACGGTGTAGGTGCCGTGGTAGGTGCCCCACTTCGCGGTGCCGTCGGACATCGTCCCCTGCTGGGCAGGGCCCGAGGGAACGCCGATGTCCAGAGCCATCTGGTCTGTGCCGAGACGCCCGCGGTGGGACAGCCGCCAGTACAGCTTCTGCCCGGGGGTGGTCGGGCGGTCCTGGTAGAGGGTCGAGACCTGGTTGGCGTTCAGCTCCGCGAACTGCGCGCCCTCGACCGCCGGAACGCCCATGCGGGGGCTCCAGATCTCGATCATGTGGTCGGTGGCGCTCGTCCGCCAGCCCGGCACCGCGTTCGGGTTGTTCTGCGAGGCGTCGGGGAACGAAGCCCAGGTTCCGGCGACGACGGGCTTCTCGAAACCGCCGTTGACCAAGGCCACCTGCTCGGGGCACGACGCGGGGTTCGGCGCCGCGGCCACCGTCTGCGCGGGGAGGGGCGCGGCGCCGGCGGGGACCGGCCCGGACAGCGTCAGCGGGACAGCCGCCGCCACCAGGGCGGCGACGGGGTAACACATCCTGGGGATGTGCCTCATCATGAAGGTCCTCTCGTCGTGACGATCGACCAGGCCGTACGAGCGGCGCTGGCACCGCAGGGAAGATTCGTCCGGCGGAGATGCCTGGCGCGGGACGACACGTGTGGCCGTGCCGACAGTTGGCCGGATCTTGTTATCTCCCGACCCCGCACAGGGAAGATCTAAATCTAGGTCGAGCCCCCTCGCGGCCAGAACTGGACCAGGAACTGCTCTCGCGGATGCGCTTCGTCGTCCGCCCGCGTGTACACGCGTACGTTCCAGGACCGCTCTGGCTCACCCAGGAGCAGAAATCCGTCCTGGACATCCGTCACGCGAGATCAGTGACATGCCGGTCGCCTTCCGTGTCGAACCTGCGAGGCCGGTGGCGTACGACCGCCGCGCCCAGCAGCCGGTCGTGCAGGACCTGCCCGTCGGCGTCGAAGAGCGCCGCCAGTCCGCCGGCGAACAGGAGCACCAGCCCGACGTCGGGAACGACGGCGAGGAAGGGGAAGGCCAGCGTACGGAGGGCGGCCCTGCCCGCTCCCAGCCGTCCGCCCGTCCGCACGTTCACGAGGCGCAGGCGCAGCAGCCACTTGCCGGGCGTCCGGCCCCACACGGTGTGCTGCAGCCAGAAATAGAGAAGCCATGAGGTCAGCGCGAGCACCTCCCCGGGCTTCACGGTGCTCTCGAACACCTCGTCGAGCCGTCCCAGGAGCCCTTGGTGAAACCAGGGAAACCAGAGGTAGTGCGACCCGATCAGGGCCCAGGCCGGTTCCACGACGACGCGGAGAGCCACGACGACGATCACGTAGTCGATGAATGCCGCCACCGGACGACGCCAGGCCGCCCCGGTCGCGGCCACGCCCGGCTCCGCGGCGCGCCGCCGCGTCCGCGACGCGGCGTATACCAGCGCCGCCGCCGGCAGGAGGCACAGCTGGTTCGCTCCCCAGTTGCCGAGCACCCGCCCGAACCAGTCGGCGCTGAGCAGCGGAACCGTCCCGCCGCAACCGCCCGGCTCGCTGTACAGCGGAATGAGAGGCTCGGCGACGGCGGTCAGGACGAGGAGTCCCGCCACCCGACGGCCGACGACCTGGGGGTCTTTTCCTCGCACGTACGCGAGGAGCCCCAGGAACACGGCCAGAGCGGGGACCGCCCAGCTCTCGGCGGTCTCCACCACCCTCGACAGGTCATCACGGATCGCGGCGAGCGGCCATTCGTCGGCGCCCAGCATTCCTATGCACCCGTAGATCTCGAAGGACCCCTCACCGCCCTCGAGGATTCTCTCGAGCTCCCATTTCTCCCGCCACAGCTCCCAGGTCGGCACGGCGGCCAGAGCTACCGCGGCCAGCAAGGCCGGGATGGCGAGTGACGACAACCGGCTCGGCGGCGGCACCGTGATCCTTTCGTCGGTCCGACGGCACCGATGACGCCCGAGCCCGCCGTTTCGCGGCCGAGTTCGGCGAGGACGGCCGCGCTACGGAAGATCAGAGATTCGGGGATCACCGTAGGGGCCGGTGCGAACGTCGCGCCACCAGATCGGCCAGGTATCCACGAGATAGACGACGAAGGGGATCCACCAGATCAGGTCGTTGGTGACGACGAGGATTCCGGAGGAGATCGGCCACTGGCCGGTGGAGACGAGCCACAACCAGCCGAGAGGGCCGAAGACCTTGCCCGCGAGCCCCACGGCCGCGATCAGGAAGCCCCGCTCTGGCCGCAGCGCCACGTCCAGGTACAGCACGCCGTACAGTGCCAGGACCATGCCGAGGGTCGTGAAGATCTGCGGATGGTTCTGGAGCGGCATGTCGGCGAACCGGAAAAGCCACTGCGCGTCCAGGGCCGCGTACGCGCCCCAGGCGATGTTGTAGACCCCGGCGGCGGCGAAGACGGCCCGATGCAGACGCCGGCGTCTCACCGCGATCTCACCCCGTGTCGCCTCGTCATCCGGCACACCCCTCACCTGTCATCCCGCTTCCCGATGTCTCATACGGCGGCGAGCAGCGCGTCGAGCGGCCGAGGCAGGCGGTCCCGGCCGAGCGCCGCCTCGACGAGCAGCCGTGCGTACCGGAACTTGCGGCGCGCGCCGCTGCCCAGGAACCGCCGGATCTGCGCTTCGGGCTCCCGGCCGCGCCAGGCGGGCTGGCTCTGCAACGAGCGGAACGACCTGAGATCGCCGTGGGAGTCGAAGAGCGCCTCGGTCTCCGCGCTGCCCACGGCGCGGATCAGCTCGTCCTCCAGGTCGTTCACGCAGACGAAGAACCCGAGGTGCTCCATGTCGGCGCGCGTGCGGGGCGAGCCGACCCGGTTCGCGACCATCGCGCGCCGGAATATCTCCTCCTCGTCCAGGTCGCACAGACCCCCGAGACGCACCCGGGTGCCCGGCGGGCCCAACCCCGCCAGGAATCGGCCGATCGCGTGCGCCCCGCCGATCGGCACGATCACGACCCGCTCCGCCTCGAGATCCCGGCCGCGGCCCACCGCGGCCGTTTCCAGTGCGATCTGGTCGCTTGGGCCCTCGACGAGCACCATGGTCACGGCGTCACCGGCCTTCGCCAGGGCCCGCTCCATCGCCCGGAGCGGAGCGTCAGGGCCACTCGCACAGCCGTCGAGCACCCGGCCACGAAGAGCTTCGACCGGCGTGCCGCGCTCGTCACCCATGCCGGTTCGCCGTGTCGTAGCCATGGCCGCATCATCGGCGACGCACAAGGCGGCCGACAAACGATTAACGAGGGGCACAGCCAGACGAAAGCGTACGGACGGGAGCGCGGCGACTCAGCGGCGACTCAGCGGTCTGCGCGCACGGCCTCCCGCGCCGCACGGGCGAGCTCCTCGTCGTACGGCCGGCCCAGCTCACGCGCGAGCCCGATGGCCCGGTCGAGCAGCGCCAGCGCCTCGTCATGGCGGCCCGCCACGCGGCACGTCTCGGCGTAGGTGTGCAGGCAGTCCATCTCCAGCTGCACCTCGGCCAGCGGTTCCAGCAGCTCGAAGGCCCTGCGGTGGTGTTCGAGCGCTTTGGCGGGCGAACCCGCGATCCGCAGCGCCACCCCGAGATAGTTGTGGCACCACGCCTGGTTGTGCTGGAGATTGTGCTGCTCGGACAGCTCCAACGCGTCGTGCAGCCTTCGCAGCGACTCCGCCGGGTCGTCGGGTGTCAGCGCGAGACCGAGGGTGACGAGCCCGGTGACCTGCGCGGGCCCGTCCGCCAGGGCGACGGACGCCCGGGCGAGTTCGACGGCTTCCGCGCGCCGCCCGAGGTGAAGTGTCACCCATCCGTCGAAGGCCAGCGCCTGGGACTGGCCCGTGCGGCGCCCGATCTTCTCGAACAGCTCGTGTGCCCGCCGGAAGTGCGCCTGTGCCGCTTCGAAGTCGCCGAGATCCCTGCGTACCAAGCCGATGCGCAGTGCCAGGCCGGCCGCGATGTCGTCGTCCGGCGGCCCCGACCGCTCGGCCAGTTCGTACGCGGACAGCGCCGCGGTGAGGCGTCCGGCGGCGGCGCGGGCGTAGCCGAGGTCCGCGAGCAGCGAAGCCCGCTCCTGGTCGCGGCCGAGACGTGCCGCGGCGGCCGCGGCGGCTTCGAGCAGGCGCGCCTGGTCGTCGGTCCCCCGGTGCCGGAAGAACCAGACCCGCATGGCCTGCGGCAGCTCGGCCACCACCTCGTCCTCGCCGAGCCGTACGGCGGCGTCGAAGCAGGCCACCAGGTTGACGTACTCGAGGTCGAACCAGGCCATGGCCTTCGCCGGATCCCCCGGCGCGGGTTGCCCGCGCTGCGGCGAGGGCAGCGTCCGCTCGTGGGCGACGGCCCGCGCCAGATAGTGCCGCAGAACCCCGCGCAGGGCGTCTTCGGCCCGCGGCTCCTCGTCGGCGGCGATGTCCGCCGCGTACTGCCGGATCAGATCGTGCATCCGGTAGCGCCCGGGCGAGGGCTCCTGGACCAGATGGGCGTCGACCAGCTCCTCCAGCGCGGCGCCGGCCCGGTCCGGCGGCATGTCGGTGAGCGCGCCCGCCACCGCCGCGTCGAAGTCGGCCCCCGGCAGCACGCCCAGCAACCGGAACATTCGACGCTCGACCGCGTCGAGCTGATGCAGCGACATGCCGAAGACGGAGTCGAAGCGGCTGGGGGTGGCGCGCAGCCGCTCGGCCAGCACCCCCACCGTCCAGCCCGGGCGGTGGCGAAGCCGCGCGCCCGCCATCCGCAGCGCCAGCGGGAGCCCGCCGCACTGCCGCAGCACCTGGCCGAGCGCCTCTTCTTCGGTGAGCGCGAGCCCGGCCGCCCGGGCGAACAGGTGCACCGCGTCGCCGTCGGCCAGCGGCTCCAGGGACACCGGCGGCACTCCGTCCAGGCTGACCAGCCGGTGGCGGCTCGTGATCAGGACCGCGGACTTCCCCGCTCCGGGGAGCAGCGGGCGCACCTGCTCCGCGTCGACCGCGTTGTCGAGGACGACGAGAACCCGCCGGCGGGACAGCTCCGACCGCCAGAGCGCCGCGCGTTCCGCGGTGCCGGCCGGGGGGTGCGTGACGTCCAGCGCGTCCAGCAGCCGGCCCAGCGCGGCGTGCGGCTCCAGTGGCTCCTGACCCGGGGTGAAGCCCTGGAGGTCGAGGTAGAGCCCGCCGTCCGGATACGAAGGAGCGAGCCGGTGGGCCACGTGCACGGCCAGGCTCGTCTTGCCCACGCCCGCCATGCCGTCGACCGCGGCCGCGCCGGTGGTGCGCAGCAGCTCTTCGACCAGCGCGGACTCCGCTTGCCTGCCGGTGAAGTCGAACAGGTCGGCCGGCAGGTCGTTGCGGCGCCGGGCGGGCGCCGCGCCGGCTTCGGTCGCCTCGGCCCACAGCGCGCGCAATGGCCGGGGATCGCGTCCCACAGCCCGGCACAGCGCCACGACGGCCTCCCACGGCGGCACGAGCTGTCCGGTCAGGTACCTGGACAAGGACGAGCTGCTCAGACCCGTCTGGCGGGCGAGGGCGCGCAGGCTGAGCCCGCTCAGCTCCTTGATCCGGGCGAGCTGGGCCACCAGTCGCTCCTGGGGGCTGGACACGTGCAACACCGTACCCGTCCCGGCCCACGGAGACGGATCAGCGATACGTTTGCCCTGCTCAGCAGGGTTCTGCCTGTCCCACGGTGTCCCACGGACCAGGCGGGCCCCGGCACGCCGATGGTCAGATGACTCCTGTCGGAAACACCCGCGACGAAGGAGAAACGATGTCGACCGAGCGCATGCCGAACCCGGCGGCTTTGATCCCCGAGGCGATGCAGGCCCTGATGGCGGTCAGCAGCGCCGTCGCGGGCGCCGGAGTGGACGGCAGGCTGCTGGCGCTGAGCCACCTGCGGGCCAGCCAGATCAACGGCTGTGCTCCGTGTGTGGCCGGGGGCGTCCACCAGGCCCAGCGGCACGGCGTGACCGCCGACCAGGTGCACGCCGTCGCCGCGTGGCGGGAGACGCCGTGGTTCAGCGACGAGGAGCGCGCCGTGCTGGCCCTGACCGAGGCCGTGACCCGGCTCGCCGACCGGCCGGACCCGGTGCCGGACCAGGTGTGGGACGTGGCCGCCAAGCACTTCGACCAGAAGGAGCTGGCCGCGCTGCTGCTCAACATCGCGATCGCCAACGCCTTCAACCGGCTCAACGTGCCGACCCGCCAGCAGGCGGGCAAGTGGTGACACCGCTCCCGTCCAGCACCGCCCGAAACCGTACGCAGCAGAGAGAGGAAGTCGTCATGCCGACCACGCCGAAGACCACCACCAAGGGCGCTTTCACCGAGCAGGAGCGCGACGCGATGAAGGAGCGCGCCAATGAGCTGAAGAGCGCACGGCGAGGCGCCAAGGCCGACACGGAGAGCGAGGTGCTCGCGAAGATCGCCGAGATGCCGGAGCCCGACCGGGTGATCGCGGAGCGGTTGCACGCCGTGATCAAAGCCAACGTGCCCGCCCTCACGCCGAAGCTGTGGTACGGAATGCCGGCGTACGCCCACAACGGCAAGATGATCTGCTTCTTCCAGCCCGCGGCGAAGTTCAAGGCCCGGTACGCGACACTCGGCTTCAGCGACGCGGCGAACCTCGACGACGGCGCCATGTGGCCTGCCTCGTTCGCCCTGACCGAGCTGACCGCCGACGTCGAGGAGAGGATCGGGGCGCTCCTGCGACAGGCGGTGAGCTGAGGACCGGGCACTCCTCAGCGGACTACCGGCGGCCCTGCCTAGCCATCGCGACGCAGGGCCGCCGGTCCCGGTTCAGTCGGAAATCGGGCCGAGCCCGAGAACGGCGCGCAGAGCGTTCTCCAGGTCGGTGGCGCGATCGAAATCGCCGGCATGGCCGGTGAGGAAGGCGAAGGTGTAGCCGGCGGCCCCGGCGTAGTTGCCGCCCAGGCCGCCCATGCCGTATTCGTCGCCGTCGATGCCGAAGCCCAGCCCCCAGGTCGCCTGCGTCCCGAGAACCGCGTCCACCCCCGAGCATTGGGCGGTGGTGGCCTCGGCGAGCAGGCCGGCCGACAGCAGCCGCGGCAACGCGGCGTAGAACCCGGCGGCCGCACGGGCGGTGCCGTGGCCGTTGACAGCGGGGATCTCGGCGGCCCGCCAGGCGGCGGAGTTGACCACAGCCGGGTCCTGGGCACCGGGCGGGTTGCCGATGGCCCGCCGGTAGAGGTCGGGCCTGCCGTCCAGCGCGGCGGCCCGGTAGGCCGCGGTCAAGCCGGTCAGTTCGATCGCCCGTGCCTGTTCTGCGGGGCCGAGGCCGATGTGGAAGTCCAGCTCGTGCGGGCCGCAGATCTCCTCGGCGAGGAAGCGGCCGAGCGTCCGCCCGTCCGTGCGCCGGACCAGTTCGCCGAGCAGGTGCCCGTAGAACAGCGCCGACTCGCCGTGCGCGGTGCCCGGCTCCCACGACGGCTCCTGCGCGGCGAGAAGCGCGCACATCCGGTCCCAGTCGTAGAAGGTCTCGGTGGGCACCGGTCGGTCCAGCGCCACCACGCCCGCCTGGTGCGACAGGACATGCCGTACGGTCGCCGGCGCGGTGAACTCGGGCCAGTAGCGCCGCATCGGAGCGTCCAGCTCCAGCACGCCCCGGTCCACGAGGAGCAACACGCAGACCGCCGCGAACGGTTTGGTCACGGAGTACGGCATGACGATGCTGTCGCGGGACCAGCCGGGCCCGCCCCACAGGTCGACCACCCAGCGGCCGTCCAGCCGCGCGGCGACCGCCGCCCCCGCTCCTGGGGCCTGCCGCTTCAGCACATCCGCGAAAACGTCCCGTACCTGCTCGAAACCAGGTTCAACCGTTCCATCGATCACGGCCACCCACCCTAGGAAGGCAGCTCAGCCAGAGGCAACCGGCGTTCGGTACCGAGAGCGTTGTGACGCTGGGGCAGTCGGCGGCTCGATGCCCGTGGCCGTAGGGGCGGCTCGGCCGAACAGCGGCCACCCGCGATGGCGTTGTGCCGGGAATGTACGACTCCTATACGCGGCGCCCCTAATCTGCGAGAAGACCGGCAGGCCAGGATGCCCACGTCACGGGCGTGGTCCTCCCGGTCCCGCGACCCCGGGTCCCCGATCGAAAAGGGCTGGCGGCATGCCGTTCCCCGTCACCGCGCCACCGGCGTCCGCGTTCGCCGCCGCGACCCGCGATGCGGAAGGCCGCGCGCGATGAGGGACGCGCTCGGTCTCGCCTGGCAGGCCGGCCGGTCCCGCCTGGTCCTGTTCGCCGCGCTCACCGTCCTCGCCGCCGCGGTCCCACTCGCCGTCGCCTGGCTGACCAAGGTGACGCTGGACCTGATCGCGCACGGCGACGCCACGATCGCCCTGGTGGTCACGCTGGGGACCGCCCTGGCGGTGTGCGGAGCGGGCGCCGCGGCGGTTCCCGCGATCACGCACTACCTGCGCGAGGAGACCGGGCGGCGGGTGAGCCGGATCGCCCAGGACCGCCTGTTCCTGGCCACGGAACGCTTCGTCGGTCTGGCCCGGTTCGAGGATCCCGCCTTCCTCGACCGGCTGCAGCTGGCCCAGCGGCACGGCGGGGCCACTCCCGCCCTGCTCGTCGCCGCTCTCCTCGGGATCGCCAGGAGCGCCCTGGTCGGGGTGGGTTTCGTGGCCTCGCTCGCGGCGGTCAGCCCGTGGATGGCCGTCCTCGTGCTCGGCTCCGCCGCCCCCATGCTCCTGGCCGAGTTGTGGCTGTCCCGGCGGCGGGCGACCATGCTGTGGGACATAGGCCCGCATGAGCGGCGGGAGATCTTCTTCCGTGAGCTCCTCGTCAACGTGCGGGCCGCCAAGGAGATCCGGCTGTTCGGCATCGCCGGCCACCTGCGCCGGCTCATGATGGACCAGCGCCGGGCCGCGGACGCGGAACGCCGTCGTACCGACCGGCGCGAGCTGGCCGTGCAGACCTGCACCGGTCTCGCGGGCGCGCTGGCGGCCGGGGCCGGGCTGCTGTGGGCGCTGGTGGGCACCCTGGACGGCGGCCGGACGATCGGCGACGTCTCGATGTTCGTCGCCGCCGTCGCGGGGGTGCAGGGCTCGGTCACGGGCCTGGTGACCGAGGTGGCCCAGGCGCATCAGCACCTCCGGCTGTTCTCCCACCACCTCGCGGTGACGTCCGACCGTCCCGACCTCCCGGTCGCGGCGAGGCCACGGCCCGTCCCCGCGCTGAGGCGGGGCATCGAGTTCCGGGACGTGTGGTTCCGTTACTCCCCCGAACAGGACTGGGCGCTGCGCGGGATCAGCTTCGACATCCCGTACGGCGGGGCCCTCGGCCTCGTGGGCAGGAACGGGGCGGGCAAGAGCACAGTGGTGAAACTGCTGTGCCGGATGTACGACCCGGAGCGCGGCGCGATCCTGTGGGACGGGGTCGACCTGCGCGACATGGCGCCGGACGAGCTGAGGCGCCGCGTCGGCGTGGTCTTCCAGGACTACATGGAATACGACCTGACCGTGGCGGACAACATCGGATTGAGCGATCTCGCCGTGCTGGGCGATCGAGACCGGATCGTCGCGGCGGCACGTGCGGCGGGCGCCGACTCGTTCGCCGAGAAGCTCCCCCGCGCCTACGACACCCTGTTGTCGCGCATCTTCCTCGACGGGGACGGCGGCGAGCACGGTGTCCACCTGTCCGGCGGGCAGTGGCAGCGCCTGGCCCTCGCCCGGGCGTACCTGCGCGGCGAACGCGACCTGCTCATCCTGGACGAACCCAGCTCCGGGCTGGACGCCGAGGCGGAACACGAGATCCACACCGGCCTGCGCGAGCACCGGGCCGGACGCACCAGCGTGCTGATCTCCCACCGGCTCAGCGCGGTGCGGGACGCGGACCTGCTCGTCGTCCTGGACCGGGGACAGGTGGTGGAGCAGGGGACGCACGAGGCGCTCGTGGACGCCGGCGGCGTCTACGCGCGGCTGTTCACCCTCCAGGCGCGGGGCTACCAGTTCTCCGAGCCGGGGCATCGGGACTGACCATCAGCTATGCCGGATATGTCCTTTACTTGAAATACATTCTGTCGGAGTTTATATTTTCTGCGATTGCCCGAAAGTTTCCGGGGGCTTACGGGGTCTTCATGGGGTTTGAGTTCCGGTTATTGGGTCCACTCGAAATTCTCAATGGGGCACAACCGATTTCGCTGACCGCCCATAAGCCCCGGGCGCTGCTCGTGATGCTGCTGCTGAACTCCGGAAAGCTGGTGCTGTGGCACCGGCTGCTGGAAGAACTGTGGGACGGCGCCCAGCCCGCTTCGGCGATGTCCAACCTGCGGACGTACGCGACCGAACTGCGCCGGGTCGTCTTCGACGGCGGGCCGCAGCTCGTCTCGGACCCCGACGGCCTCCGGCTGCAGGTCGACAGGGAACAGATCGACGTCGACGTCTTCGCCGACCTGTGCGCCCGGGCCAGGAACGACCAGATGAACGGCGACCTGCCGGCCGCCTCCTCGGCGTACGAGCGCGCGCTCCACATGTGGCGCGGGCCCGCGCTGACCGGGCTGCGCCGCGGGCCCATCCTCACCGCCACCGCGACCGCGCTGGACGAACGCCGCATCGGAGTGCTGGAGGACTGGTTCGACGTCCGGCTCGACCTGACCGCCACCGACCGGTGCAGCGGGTCCGCCCTCGCCGCCGACCTGCGCGGGCACCTCGCCGAGCACCAGGTGCGCGAGCGCCCGCACCGGCAGCTCATGGTCACGCTGTACCGGCTCGGCGACGTCGCCGGCGCGCTCCAGGCGTGCGCCGGCGCCCGTGAGGTGCTCCGGCGCTCGCTGGGACTCGATCCGGACGACCGCGTCGAGTGGCTCCAGGCCGCCATCCTCCGGCGCGACCCCGGCCTGCTCCGCCCGGGCGTCCAGAACAGAACAGGCGACGCGCTTCGGCTTTGAGCCCCCGAACGGTCAGCGCGCGGTGTCGTCGACGATCCGGCCGTCCCGGATGCGGATGATCCGATCGCAGTACGCGGCCACCCCGTCGTCGTGGGTGGCGACCAGCAGGGTCAGCCCCTGCTCGGCGACCAGGCGGTCGACCAGCTCCATCACCTCCCGGCCGGTGGCCGAGTCGAGGTTCCCCGTGGGCTCGTCGGCCAGGATCAGCCGAGGGTCGCCGATCAGCGCACGCGCGACCGCGACCCGCTGCTGCTGCCCGCCGGACAGCTGCGACGGCACGGCGTGCGCCCGGTCCAGCAGGCCCACGGCGGCGAGCAGCTGCCGGGCCCGTTCCGTACGGTCGAAGTCCACCCGGCGGGGCAGCACCGGGGCGAGGACGTTGTCCAGGACGGTGAGCGCGGGCAGCAGGTGGAACCGCTGGAAGACGAAGCCGACGCTGCGACGGTAGACCGACAGCTCACGGCGGCCGAGCGCGGTCACCTCCCGGTCCCCGACCGTGATCGTGCCGCCGTCCACCCGTTCCATGCCGCCGATCAGGTGGAGCAGGGTGGACTTGCCGGAGCCCGAAGCACCCACCACGGCGACCCGCTGCCCCGCCGGCACGTGCAGCGACACGTCGTCGGCGGCGACGATCCGGCCGTCTCCCTGACCGAAACGCTTGGTCAGTCCCCTGATCGTCACCTCGACACCGCGCCGGGTGCCGGTCGTACGCGCCTCCACCTTCACCTCTCCGTCCTCACTCCGCCCTCGCGGCGGGTTCCGGGAGCCGGTCCACTCCCGTGGCCACGGCCGCGACGCGCCCGTCCGCGTCCAGCACGCACATCGCCGGGAAGCCCCGTACGCCGAAGGCCCGCTGGACCGGGCCCTGATCCGGCTCGACCAGCACCCGCGCGACCGGATCGAACAGCGCGACCAGCTCGCCCACATCGTCCCGCGACCCGACCACGACCACCAGCGCCCGGTCGCGGCCCAGGGACCGCGCGCGTTCCGCGAAGGGCGACGCCTGCGCGCGGCACGGAGCACAGGTCGGCGTGAAGAACCCGAGCATCATGCCGCCGGTCAGGGAGTCCCTGTCCAGGTGTTCACCACCGGTCGTCGTGACCTCGCCGAAGTCCTCCGGCGCCGACCCGGGTCCGGTCATGACCTCCTCCGGATTCGACGGCAGGACGGCCCGCAGGGTCGCGAGTTCACGGTCCTGCCGGGCCAGGCGCCGGACGACGCCGTACGTGAACACCAGGTTGAGCACCGCCACGAGTCCCACGAGCACGAGGGCCGCGACCACGTATCCCACAACGCACCTCCGCACATTCAGTTCACTGGGCCGAACAGGTCGGCGACGTCGTCGAAGCGGATGACCAGGGCCGCCGCGAGCAGCGCGACCCCGGTGGCCAGCAGGACGCCGGGGCCGCCGATCCCGGCGCCGCCCGGCAGCACCGCCGCGGCCAGGCCCAGCGCGGCCACGCCGAGCAGGGCGAGATTGCGCACCACGTGCCGCGTGCCGAGGTCCGCCTCGCCGCCGCCGAAGCACCGGCACCGTACGGCGAGGCCCCGGCGGAGCACCACGACCACACCCGCCGTGAGCACGGCGACCGCTCCGGCCGCCAGCGCGAACCCCGCCGGCGGGGCCACGGCGACCAGCGCAGGGACCAACGCCTCGGCGGCGCACAGGGCCGCGGCCGGCCAGGTGCCGCCTCCGGTCAGCGGCTCGATCGACCGGCGGAACCGCCGGAACGCCTCACGGGAGGCCAGCTTGCTCACCGCCGACCAGCCGAAGACCACGGCGAGCAGGATCTGGCAGCCGAGTTCCACGTGCCTCATCGACGGCCTCAGTCCTCTGCCAGCACGGCGGCGAGCGGCAGGCGGCGCATGAGCTGCGCGGGGACGGCGGCGGCCAGCACCGCGAACGCGGTTCCGGCCGCGGCGACCGGGAGCGTGGCGCTCACGGTCGCCCAGGTGAGGCCGCCCAGGAACGCGGCCAGCACGCCGAGGCCGAGACCGGCCCCGAGCACCGCGCCGGTCAGACCGAGCAGCGCGCCCTCGGTGACGATCAGGCGGCCGAGCTCCCCGTCGGACCACCCGCACGCGCGCAGCGCGGCCAGCTCGCCGCTGCGTTCCCGGACGCTCAGGTAGAGAGCGTCCGCGATGGCGAACACGCCGAGCACCACCGTGGTGACGGCGGCGGCCAGATCGACCCCGCGTACCTGAAACGAGACGGCGTCGCCCAGCAGCGTGCCCTGGGCCTCGCCGTGGAACCGCCAGGTGATCACCAGCAATGTGGACACCGCCGCCACTCCGGCCGCGAGCGCCAGCACGCCGACCAGGCTGCGGGTCGGGACCCGGACCAGGTTGCCCACCGCCATGCCGTACACCGTCCGGGCCCGGCGTGCCCGGGTGCGGGTGACCACGGGGGGACGTATCGCCGCCATCGGGTGCGCCCGCCCGGCGCGCAGCGCGGGCACCAGCCCGCCGAGCAGCGCGATCCCGCAGGCGACCGGTACGGCCAGCAGCGCGTGTCCCGGGCTCACCTCGATGCCGGTGGCGGCGGCCAGCGGCAGGGACACGGCGGCGCCCAGGATCCCGGCGACCAGGCCGACCAGCACCACCTCCCCCAGCACCAGCGCGGCCAGCCGCCCGGCCGGCCAGCCCAGACAGCCGAGGACGGCCAGCTCGCGCCGCCGCACCCGGACCGACGCGGCCACCGCGTTGCCCAGGAACAGCACGCACACCACGAGGATGAGGCCGAACAGCAGCGCGCTCTTCTGGTCGACGGCCCTGGTCAGCGCGACCGCCACGCCCTTGGTCGTCCAGTTCTCCAGCAGCCGCAGCCCGGGGCGGCCGAACGAGCCGGCGGGCAGCTCGACCGGGCGCGGGGCCGGGGAGGAGCCGATGGTGATGTCCACCTCGAGCCCGGTCGTGGTGGCGATCTTCTCGGCGACCGCGCGGATCCGCTCCTGGGACAGATCGTCCAGCCCGGTGACCCCGGCGACCCGCACCCGGATCGCGGAGACCGGCGCCTCCTGCGCCGGGTCGTCGCCGCGGATGAGCATGGGCAGCGCGGTCAGCGTCGTCAGGAGCTGGGGCGGGGTGGCCAGGTAACCGCCGGGGTTGCCGTTGGGCAGCAGCGGGCGGCTCCCCAGCGCCGCCCGCGCGGCCTGGTCCGCGCCGGTCGCGCTCGCCGGCTGGTACGTCTCCAGCGGCACCGCGGACAACGCGGAGAACTCGGTCAGCCCGGCCGCGTCGAATCTGCCCACCACCTGCGGGAACGCGTATATGGATACGCCACCGGGGCCGGCCAGTTCGCGTTTGGTCAACGGCCGGAGCGCCCGATCGTGCGCGAACAACGGGGCCGAGGTGTCCACGAGGGAGTTCTCCTGCCGCCACACCTCGTCGAGGTCGACGGTGACGGGATCCGGCTTCAGCGCCCCCTCTCCGCCCCCATAGCGCGGGCGGCCGGACTGGATGACGCGGTCCACGTTGAGCCACGTGTCGCCGGGGTCGGTGATCGGGCGCTCGCTGACCTGCCGGTAGACGCTCTCCGCGTCGACGCGCACGGTCGACGTGCGCCGGGCCGGCACCGTCCGTAGCCGCTTCCACAGCTCATCGCCACGCAGGCTCGCGATGTCCGGCGGCCGGTCCAGCCGGGAGACTCCGGCGGTCAGCTGCTCGTCGATGTGCGCGGTCGACGAGAGCAGCATGGGAACATCGGCGAACAGCGCCCACTTGGTCGGCGTCGGGCCGTCGTTCGCGCGCAGGTAACGCCCGGTGACCACGGCGCGATCCAGCCCGACCAGTTCCGCCTCCTGCACGGGATCGACGGCCGCCAGCAACAGCGGCACGGGCCAGCTGACGGGGAGCGTCAGGCGCGGCAGCCGTACCTGCCTGGGGATGATCCCACCGCCCGCGTCGCCGAGCTGGGTGCGGAAACCGCCGTCCGGCAGCATCTGGTAGACGTCCACGCGGGACCGGTCCGCCGCCGTGAGGTAGGTGCGTCCGGGCTCTCGCTTGCGCGCGGTGGGACAGATCGGCCGGATCCGTCCGTCCGGGAGGACTTCGGCCGCAGGGTAGCCGGACGACATCCCCGGGCGGTCACATACCGCGTCGTCCACTCGCACCTTCCGGCCCTCGTAGCGGTAGCCGGCGAAGTCCACGAAGTTCGCCTTGCTCGTCGTGAACCGCGGCCACAGCACGGGGTTGCGGGTCACGTACACGTACCTGTCACCCGGGTCGTCGATCGTCGACAGTCCCCGGTCGCTGGTCCAGGTCCTGTCCACCTTGAGCAACTGCTGTCGTGCCCCTCGGTCGAGCTGCTCCGTGAGGTCGATCTCGGCGGTCGCCGTCACGTCGACGTACCCCACCATCGCCACCGGAGCGGCCACCTCGACGCCGGGCAGCGTGAGTATCCGCCGCCACTGGTCGAGCGTGATGCCGCCGAACTGGCCGGACAGGAAGTTCGGGCGCACCTGCCCGTGCGTGAGCTCCTGCGCGTCCCGGCTCCCCTTGGGCCGCACCAGCACGTCGTACGTGCTCCGGTAGTTGTCGTCCACGGTCCCGGTCACGCGCAGGCGTGAGGTCTCCACCGAGCCGGTGAGCAGGGTGAACCCGCTCGTGGCCAGTAACACGCCGAGCAGCATCGTCATCGAGCGCACCGGCTGGCGGCGTAACTGGCCGATCATCAGCCTCAGCATTAATCCCCATCAGACGGTCACATTCGCCGGATCACAACACCCAGCAGACGCTCTCCTGCGACGTACCCGTAAAGGCGGGAGTCCCGGCTCACCGCCGGGTTGTCCCCGAGCACCACCAGCCGGTCTGCGGGGACGGACGTGGTCCCCCCGGCCAGCACGGGCACGCGCATCTCGGGGACCGGGTCTCCGGGAACGGCTATCGCCCGTTTCACCACCCACACCGTGCGGGGGCCGTCGCTGTCCGCCGCCCCGGCAGGCACCGGCACGGGAGGCGCGTCGATCACGTCGGCGAAGACGACCAGGTCGTCGGGGCGGACCGCCGTCACACCGCGTCGCCGCACCAGCACCCGGTCACCGTCCCGGAGCGTGGGCTGCATGCTCCTGCCCCGTACGGTCACCACGACGAAGGCCCGGCGCATCCCCAAAGTCACCGCCGCCAGCGCGAGGGCCGTCATCGCCGGAACGGTGAGCAGAAGCGACAACCGCCATCCCCCTCGTGTGCCGCCGGACCCGATGGTCGCACCGGGTCCGGCTCGGTCACCCGGTCACGCGCCGCCCGTCAGCAGCCGGCGTGCGCGTAGTAGGTGCAGCGGCCGCAGTAGTAGAGATAGATGTCGCCGCCGACGCACTTGCAGTAGCCCTCCCACCCGCAGGCGCGGGCTTCGGCGTGCGGGACCACCTTGTCGACCATCCTGTCGGCGGCCCGTCTGATCAGCGCTCTCATGACCACTTCCTTTCACCGGACGTGATTGACCCCGATCGTAAAGAGCGGGGGTTCAGCGGGGATACAGGCTCCGTACAGCGCGCGGCCTTGCGGCGGTCGCCGAAGAACGAGTCATATTCCTCGACACCTCGCCGGCGATTGTTCTACAGATAGACAGGAGGCGAGGAGGACGGATGGGCGCGACGTTGTGGGCGGAGAGCGTCAAGGCAGTTCCCAACCTGGTTGTCGCCCTGTTAACCCTCGCCCTTGGATGGTTCGTGGGCAGGTGTCGTCACGCAGTTCGTCACGCGGAGACGCTTTGCCGAATGCGACCTCATCGCGCGGGTCAGATCGCCGAGATCTGATCTGTCCTGACGGCTGACCTGCGGGGACTGCCCAGCTCATGCGCTGAGGTGGGCTTTCAGCGTTCGCCGCTCTTCATCATTTCGCGCTGCTTTTCGCGCTCATGTGCCCTGGCGGTGCCCGCCAGATACAACGCCCACCCTCGCAGGGTGACGGGATGACCCTGCCCCGCCCAACCTGAGTCGCCCCGGCTTCGGTGGAGACCAGACCCTGGGTCGGTACTTCCGCTCTGAGGGCCGAGATGGAATGATCCTTCTTTGCATCGGTGATTAGAAGGATCAGGTATGTCCAGCAGAGCGATCGCGTTCATCGCATTCATCGCCTTACTGTTTATTGGTGCCGGTGTGCTTGCTGGTGTGATGCCCCTCACCGAAGGCGGCTCGGAGTGCGGTTCGGCCTTCGTCTCGCCCTCACTTGCCGCCGGCCAGGACCATGTGAACGAGTGCGAGGATGTTCGCAATCTGGTTCAGATCCCAACGACGATTTTGCTGGCCGTCGGCGGTGTGTTGCTACTCGCGGCCTTCTTCTTGGATGTCCGTTCGACTGTGGAGAGACATCGAAGAGAAGAGGAGCAGCAAAGCGCAGCACCGGGGGATTCGTGAACCACCGCTGCACCCCAGCCAAAGTAGACTCCCCGGGAGCTGCGGCACAGCTTCGTCTCGCTACTCTCGGACAACGGCATCCGCTCGAAGAGATCTCACGGTTGGTCGGGCACAGCAGCACGGCCGCCACCGAGTTAGCGACGCGTAGCGCCATATAGGGACGACCGCGTCAACGGCCTCCACCCGGAGTGTGACGGCCCTCGCGTGCGGCGTGCCGGTCGGCGATCCGTTCCATGGCCCGGGCCATTCGCTCGGCACGCTCTTGCCCGACCTCGCGTATGAAATCCCTCAGCGACCGCAGCGCCGCCTTCGGCGCTGTGAAGGTCGTAGGTCGCAACGAGATCGCCACCACCGTTCCCGTACAGGAGGCGCTGCGGTACAACGGCCCGGTCGGGCACTCCCGGCCGCTGTACGTCCTGGCCGACGTGGAGATCGGCGGGACCGTGATCCCCCGGCGGGGACGTGGTCGTGCCGGTGCTGCTGGCGGCCAACCGCGATCCGGCCGTCTTCCCCCGGCCGGACGTCTTCGACATCGGCCGCAGCCCGAACCGGCATCTGGGCTTCGGCCACGGCGCGCACTTCTGCCTCGGCGCGGCGCTGGCGCGGCTGCAGGCCGCGGCCGCGATCGGAGCGCTGGTGCGCCGTTTCCCCGAGATCGCACTCGCGGTCGATCCCGCCGACCTGGAGTGGACGCCCGGCCTCTTCCTGCACGGCACCTGCCCCGCACCTGTCAGAGCCCCCGGAAGGAGCAGGCCCATGAGTGACCTACCGCGAGGACTCGCGGGGCAGGCGAACCTGTCCCGGATGGCCTTCGGCTACGCCACCTCGCAGATCCTCTACGCGGCCGTCCGGCTCGGCCTGCCCGGATCTGCTCGCGGAGGAGGCCGTACGGGGGTCGCGCGGCTCGCGGAGCGCACCGGGTCGGACCCCGGCGCGCTGCACCGGTTGCGTGGCAGGCGTGGGGGGGCGCTGACCCCACAGCGTTCCGCCACCCGGAACTGTCGGCGGTGTTCAACAGGGCGATGCGCGAGGGCACCGAACGGATCGCGCCCGCGCTCCCCAAGGCGTACGAACTTCACCGGCGCGCAGACCGTGGTCGAGGTCGGCGGCGGCAACGGCACGCTGCTCGCGGCGGGCTGGCGGCCGCGCCGGGCCTCAAGGGGATCCTGTTCGACACCGCCGAGGGGGTCGCCGGCGCCGACGAGGAGTTCCGGCGGGCGGGCCTGTCCGACCGGTGCGTCATCGAGACCGGCGACTTCTTCGAGGCCGTGCCCGGGGGCGACGTCATGCTGGTCAAGGGCGTCCTGCACGACTGGAACGACCGGCGCTGTGTCGTCCTGCTGCGTGCCTGCCGCCGGTCGATCGCGGCGGACGGACGCCTGCTCGTGCTGGAGCCGGTGATGCCGTCCGGCCTCGGCACGCCGGAGGCGGCCGGTGCCGTCATGAGCGACATCGCGATGCTCGTCTATACCGGCGGCAGGACCGAGTTCCGGGACCTGCTCGCCGCGGCCGGGTTCGACCTGACCGAGGTCACACCGCCGCTCGGCGGTTCGGCGATCCGGATCCTCGTCGCGCGCCCCGCCTGAGCTCCCCGGTCAAGCTTCCGGCTCAGGGCCGCGCTGCCGGCCCGGTCGGGTGCAGCGGGAACGTGACGCCGGTCAGCTCCTCGGAGACCGTCCACAAGCGCCGGGCGAGTGCGCCGTTCCGGGCGGCCCTCGACCGGCCGACGAGCTTCGGCGCCCCGCGCCCAAGGAACCCGCCCGGTCCGGCGTAGCCGCCGCCCGGAACGTCCGCCACCGCCGCGTAGAGCGTGGGCAGCGCCCCGTCGTCAACGCTCTGCGCCAGGCCGTTGATGACGGCCGTACGGAGTCGGCGCAGCGGGGACCGCCCGTCGTCGAGGTGCCCGAGTAGGTTCGTGGCCGCCACGCCGGGGTGCGCGGCGGTCGCTAGCACCGGCGATCCGGCCTCGGTGAGGCGGCGGTGCAGCTCCGCGGTGAACAGCAGGTTCGCCAGTTTCGACTGCGCGTACGCGGGGAGCGCCCGGTAGGGCTTGCCCTTCCAGTTGAGGTCGTCGAAGTCGATCCGGCCCGTCCGGTGCGCGCCGGAGGAGACGGTGACCACCCGCCCCCGGATACGCGGCAGCAGCAGGTTCGTGAGCGCGAAGTGCCCGAGGTGGTTGGTGCCGAACTGCAGCTCGAAACCGTCGGCGGTGCGCCCGAGCGGCGGGATCATCAGGCCCGCGTTGTTGATCAGCACGTCGATCGGCTCGGTGAAGCCGTCGGCGAACGCGCGGACCGAGGCGAGGTCGGCGAGGTCGAGCCGCCGCACGGCGACGTCGCCCGTCATGGTCCCGGCGGCGGCGTGGCCCTTGGCGGGGTCGCGGACGGCGAGCACGACGCGGGCGCCCCTGGCGGCGAGCGCCTGGGCGGCGGCCCTGCCGATGCCGCTGTTCGCGCCGGTGACGACGACGGTGCGACCGGTCATGGCGGGGATCCGGTCGGCAGTGAATGTTGTCATGGAAAACAAAGTAGGCACTGACAACAAAGATGTCAACGACAACATCTCAAGCTACGATGACGTGCATGCCCGCGTACCACCACGGAAACCTTCGCGCGACGCTGCTCGCCGCCGCCGAGCGCAGCCTGCGCCGGGACGGAGCGGACCGGCTCTCGCTGCGCGATCTGGCCCGTGAGGCGGGCGTCAGCCACGCCGCGCCCCGTCGGCACTTCCCGGACCGTCAGGCGCTGCTGGACGCGCTCGCCGAGTCCGGGTTCGCCCGGCTCGACCAGGAGCTGCGCGCGGCGCTCGCCGCGGCGGGGGAGGAGTTCGGGCCGCGCCTGCACGCAACGGCGGTGGCCTACCTGCGGTTCGCGACCGAGGACAGCGCGCTGCTGGAGCTGATGTTCACCCGCAAGCACCGCGAGGGCGCCGACCGGCTCGTCGCGGCCGCCGCCGAGCCGCTCGGGCTGATGCCCGGCCTGATCGCACAGGGGCAGGCGCAGGGCGTGCTGGAGCCCGGCGACCCGCAGCGCGTGGGGATCGTGCTGTTCGCGACGTTGCAGGGCATCGCCACGCTGGTCAACGGCGGCCTGATGGCGCCGGAACTGCTCGACGGCATCGTGGAGATCGCTGTTGACCAGTTCATCCGGGGATCCCGACGCCGTTAGCGCCTCAAGGCGGTCCCGGGAACGCGACCCGTCACGGCGACGCGAGAGCGCAGCCACGCGGCCAGGCCGGGATACTGCCCGATGGCCTCCTCGCTGGCGAGGAGAGGCTCCGGCCGCCCGGTCAGCACCCGGGCGATCTCCGATCTGTCCGTCTCGGTGTGATCGGCGAGCAACGTCTGGGCGCCGAAGAGCCCGGCGGCGATCCGTGGGCTGCTCAGCTTCGCCTGCGCCAGGCGGGTGCGGATCTCGCGTTCGAAGGCGTTCGGCTCGCGTCGCGGTGCGTCGTCGCGACCGGTCCCCACACCGGTGCCTTCAGCGCTTTCACAGGGTCGCCCCAGTCGGGACCGTACGGGACCTGCACCGTAAGGAAGGGCGCGTCACATGGCCGACAGTAGAACAGCGTCACCTGGTGCGGCTCGCCGTCGTCATCCTGGTAACAGACTGAGCGCTCTTTTTTAGCTGACGCAGGTCTTCCACAACTTGGACACTGGGCCATGAGATACGGCTCATCAGCCATGGTCACCTCCGCGGCGGGGAACCGTCGATGACACAGGCCAAGCGCCCTCAACCCCTGCTGTTAGCAAGAAGCCCCCTGTGATCATCACAGAGGGCTTCTGACCTGGAGCCGCCTAAGGGAATCGAACCCTTGACCCCTTCATTACGAGTGAAGTGCTCTGGCCGACTGAGCTAAGGCGGCACGCCGCGAGCGGCTTCGCACAGTCTACAGGGTCATCGCGGTTCTCGTGCACCCGTCACCGTCCGGAGCGGCGTGCCCCTCGGGGCGGCTCCGGAGCCGGGCAGGTTCCATGGAGACCGGTAAAACTTCCCCAGCCGTCCGACGGCCCTCCCTTTACCGTACGACCAGCGGAAACGGGGCGTACCAGACGCATCTGTCACGGGAGAAGCGCCCTGTCCCGCCTGACGACGCCGACGGGCCGCCAGACATTTGACCTCATCCTTCGCCACCGTGGCCGGTACGTCACCGCCCGTCCTCCGCAGGCGGCATGCTGGTCCTCGTCACGCAGGCGACGGCAGGGGAAACGACGGGTATGCGATCGGCCGGGCAGAAAGCGAAGGTCACACCGTCTCGTACGCGGTACGGCGGCGGTCCGAGCCGGCGAATGGCGGTCGCGGCGCTGGCCGCGCTGCTGCCGTTCACGGCGTGCTCCACCCACACACCGGCCACCTCCGATCAGCCGAGCACGGGCGCGCAGGCGCAGCCGCCGGTCGAGGCCCCCACGGCGGAGCTGCGGCCGTTCTACGCCCAGCGGCCCGCCTGGCGCGACTGCGGTGACGGCTTCCAGTGCGCCAAGATCCAGGTGCCCCTCGACTACGAGAAGCCCACCGGCGAGCGCATCGACCTCGGCGTGATCCGCCTGCCGGCCACCGGCAAGCGCGCCGGCTCCCTGCTGATCAACCCCGGCGGGCCCGGAGGCTCGGGCATCTCGTACGCGCGAGCGGCCCGGTCCGTGGTCAGCGACAGGGTGCGGGCCCAGTACGACGTCGTGGGGTTCGACCCCCGCGGCGTGGGCGAGTCGACCCCCGTCACATGCATGACCGCCTCCCAGCTCGACGCGTACATCGGGATGGACTCGAGCCCGGACACGCCGGCGGAGGTCACGGCGCTCGACAAGGCGTCCAAGGAGTTCGCCGACAGCTGCGGCGCCAAGGCGGCCCGGCTTCTCCCCCACGTCGGCACGGCCGACGCGGCCAGGGACATGGACGTCCTGCGCGGCGTCCTCGGCGACCCGGGTCTCACCTATCTGGGCAAGTCGTACGGCACCTTCCTCGGCGCGATGTACGCCGACCTGTTCCCCAAGCGCGTGCGGGCGCTCGTGCTCGACGGCGCGGTCGATCCGGCAGTGCCGTCGCTGAAGTCCAACGAGGTGCAGGCCAAGGGCTTCGAGGTGGCGCTGCGGGCCTTCGTCGAAGACTGCCTCCTCAGCCGTTCCTGCCCGTTCAAGAGCCGTACGGTGGACGGCGCGTTGCAGGAGATCAGCGACCTGCTGGTGAAGGCCGACCGGCAGCCGTTGAAGAACGTCCTCGGCGACGGCCGGAAGGTCAACGAGGCGTGGACGGTGATCGGCATCGCCACCCCGCTGTACGAGCGGGCGGCCTGGCCCCGGCTGCGGGAGGCCCTGGGCAAGGCGATCAACGAGGGCGACGGGACCGACCTGCTCCAGATGGCCGACCTGCTGGTCGACCGGCAGCCCAACGGCTCGTACTCGAACCAGACCGAGGCGAACATGGCCGTCAACTGCGTGGACCACCCTTACCCGAAGGCGCTCGACGCGTACCGGCGGGCCGCGGGTGAGGCCGCCAAGGCGGCGCCGCACTTCGGGCCGTTCGTGATGTGGGGCTCGCTGCCCTGCGCCTACTGGCCCGCGAAGTCGGTCGGCGCCGACAAGCCGCTCAAGGCCGAGGGCGCGCCGCCGATCCTCGTCGTCGGCACCCTGCGCGACCCCGCCACGCCGTACGAGTGGGCGCAGGGGCTCGCCAAGGAGCTGACCTCTGGCGTGCTCCTGGGGTACGACGGCGACGGGCACACGGCCTACCGCAGCGGCTCCGCCTGCGTGGACAGCGCGGTCGACGACTACCTGCTCGCGCTGCGCTCGCCCAAGAACGGCACGGTCTGCCCGAAGACGGGCTGAGCCCCCTCAGGGCCTCGAATGGTGCAGCTCGGTGATCTTCGCGGTCGTGTCGAAGCCGAGCACGGGATCGGGGGCGCCGGACAGCAGGCTCTCGTACAGCGGCCGGTGCCGCGCCGTCTTCCTGGGCGTGCGGCCGTCGTGGCCGTACGCCGCGAGCAGGGTGCCCGCCTGTGCGGCGAAGCCGGTGTTCGCCGTGTGGTCGATGACCACCTCGACGTCGGTCTCGCCGAGGGTGAGCGTCGTCCCCTTGCTGCTCTCGCCCGTGAGCCAGCTCGATCGCAGCGAGGCCAGGCCGGTCCTGCCCCGGGAGCGGAACTCGCACGTGGCCCAGGCGCTCGCGCCGCCGTCCATCTCGCGGAGTGAGGTCAGCGCGGCCGGTTCGGCGAAGCGGGCGAGCATGCTGAGCTGGTTCACCCCCGAGTCCGTCCAGCTCGACACGTAGGACGCGAAGGCCTGCTCGCCCCGCAGGACGTACGGGTCGTAGAAGGCCGAGGTGACCCGGGTGATCGGGCCCCACTCGGGATGCCCGGCGATCTGCTCGGCCGCCCAGCGGACCTCTGGCGCGAACGCGAAGTGGTGCGCGGTGAACACCCGGCCGCGTACGTCGGTCTTCCCGTCCAGTTCGCGGAGCCGGGCGAGCGCGGCGAGGTCGTGCACGAGCGGCTTCTCCACCAGCACCGTCGCCGACGACAGCGTCAGCGCCCGCACCGTCAGGTCCAGATGGGTCCGCGTCGGGGTGGCGATCACGAGCAGGTCCGGCTGGTGGGCGTCCAGCGCCTCGTCGAGGTCGGGGTAGTGCGCCGGCGTGGTCTCGCGGAACGCGGGCGGCTCGGTGACCTTGGGGTCGACGGTGAACTCCAGGGCGACCTCGGGCCGCTGCTCGAGCACCGCGAAGTGGCTGCGGGAGGTGATCCCTAGCCCGACGAACCCGACCCTGACCCGATCACCCATGAAGGTCGTCCTCCTCGCTCGACGCGGTCAACCGTACAGGTGAGTACAGATCCGTCCTCAACTCCTTAACATGGCGCTGTCCCTGCGGCGTGCGCAGGCCGTACGCGGGGAGCTGGCGGCCCGCCTCGGCGGGGCGTACCGATACCGCACGACGGGCAGGGGCGAGACCGAGCCCGTCGCCCGGGAGGGCGGGGTGAACGACGAGGAGGCGCGCGCCAGGAACCGGCGCGTCGAGATCTCCTACCGGATCAGGCAGCGGACCGGCGGCCCCGCGTCCGCGGGAGCCGGCGAGACCGGCGCCGCCGGGGGACGGCCGGCTCCGTTCCACGCCGAGGACGGCGAGACCGTCACCAGCCGGACCTCCACCGGGCGACCGTCCGGTCAGCGGCTCCGCATCGACGTGAAGCCCTTCTACCGCGACGGCGCCTATCTCGTCGCGGTGTTCGACATCGTCAACCTCGGCCCGGGCGACCTCGGCGCCGGGACGGGATACGGAGGGGACGTCGCCTACATCGGCGGCTGGTACACCGCCTTCTCCGTCGTCGATCCGGCGTCGCGCACCGTCTACCGCGCCGTGCGGATGGGACCGGACGATCCGCGGGGCCCCGACGACTACGTGGACCCGGGCTGGGCGACGTTCAACGTCAAGCCGGGCACGGGCAACCGCGGCTTCTTCTACGTGCCGGCACCGCCGCCGGGCGTCACGAGCGTGACCTTCGACGCCGGCCCCTTCGGCAGGATCGACGACGTCCCCGTACGTTAACTCCGTCAGAGGGTGAAAGTTTCACATTCCAGCGGGGATCGGCGACTCGCCCGCCGGGGATCCGGAGCCAGCTCAGCGCCACTGCGCGGATCGGCGCTCGCACGCCCCGCACAGGCCCGCACAGGTTCGCGACCTTGACCGTCCCCCGCGCCTGAGGTTGGCTCCGCCGCATGACCACGGTCGCCCACCATGAATTGTTAACGCTCACATTTCGATGAGACGTTAACGCTCACATGAGGGTGTCGACGGCCCGGCGTGCACGGTGAGCGACCATCACATCCGGAGGCGCATGTGAGATACGCGTTTTCACTGTCCAGGCGCACCGCGACCTGGATTGTGGGCCTGCTGTGCATGCTGGCGTTGCTCCCGGCCACCGCGGCCAGGGCGGACAACCCGATAATCCAGACCATCTACACCGCCGACCCGGCGCCGCTCGTCCACAACGGCCGGGTCTACCTCTACACCGGCCACGACGAGGACGGCTCGACGTGGTTCACGATGAACGAATGGCGGGTCTGGTCGTCGGCCGACATGGTGAACTGGACCGACCACGGCTCGCCGCTGAGCGTCGCCAGCTTCAGCTGGGCGAAATCCGACGCGTGGGCGGGCCAGACCATCTACAGGAACGGCAAGTTCTACTGGTACGTCCCCACGACCAGCCGGGCGAGCGGCAGGATGGCCATCGGTGTGGCCGTCTCCGACAGCCCCACCGGCCCCTTCAAGGATGCCCTCGGGCGCCCGCTGGTGGAGAACGGCGAGATCGACCCCACCGTCTTCATCGACGACAACGGTCAGGCCTACCTCTACTGGGGCAACCCGAACCTGTGGTACGTCAAGCTGAACAGCGACATGATCTCCTACTCCGGCAGCCCGACGAAGGTCAACCTCACGACCGCCGGGTTCGGCACCCGCACCGGTGACGCCAGCCGCCCGACTCTGTACGAGGAGGGACCCTGGGTCTACAAGCGGGGCAGCCTGTACTACAACGTGTTCGCGGCGAAGTGCTGCTCGGAGTTCATCGCCTACTCGACGGCCCCCAGCGCCACCGGGCCGTGGACCTACCGGGGCACGGTCATGCCCACGCAGGGCGGCAGCTTCACCAACCACCCGGGGATCGTCGACTTCAACGGCGGATCGTACTTCTTCTACCACAACGGCGCGCTGCCGGGCGGCGGCGGTTTCACCCGCTCAGTGGCCGTGGAGAAGTTCAGCTACAACGCCGACGGCACGATCCCGACGATCAACATGACCACGACCGGGGCGCCCCAGATCGGCACGCTGGACCCGTACGTCCGGCAGGAGGCCGAGACCATCGCCTGGGAGTCCGGCGTCGAGACCGAGCCGTCCAACGAGGGTGGCATGAACGTCGGGTTCATCGACAACGGCGACTACATCAAGGTCAAGGGCGTCGCCTTCGGCACCGGCGCCAGCTCCTTCAGCGCGCGGGTCGCCTCGGGAGCCAGTGGCGGAAAGATCGAGCTACGGCGGGACGGCGTCAGCGGCACGCTCATGGGGACGTGCGACGTCCCGGGCACCGGCGGCTGGCAGACCTGGACGACCGTCTCCTGCCCGGTCACCGGCGCGACCGGCACCCACGACCTGTATCTCAGGTTCACCGGCGGGAGCGGCTACCTGATGAACGTGAACTGGTGGCAGTTCAGCGGCAGCGGGCCGACGTCCTCGCCCTCTCCGACTCCCCCGGCTTCGCCCTCGCCCACACCGCCGACTTCGCCGTCGCCGTCGCCGACTCCCCCGGCTTCACCGTCGCCCAGCCCGTCGCCGGCCGGCGGCGCCTGCAGCGCGACCTACCGCACCACCAACTCGTGGGGCGGCGGCTTCCAGGGCGAGGTCACGGTGACGGCCGGCGGTTCGCCGATCAACGGCTGGACCGTCAAGTGGAACCTGAGCAACGGCCAGACCATCAGCCAGGTCTGGAACGGCACGCTGAGCACCAGCGGCTCGGCCGTGTCTGTGAAGAACGTCTCCTACAACGGCTCGCTGGGGGCCTCCGCCTCGACGACCTTCGGTTTCACCGCCGGAGGCACGCCGTCGACGCCGTCCCTCACCTGCACGAGTCCGTGAGCACGACAGCGGGAGACCGCTGAAGGACGAAGTGGCGAACCCACGGACCCCGGGCGAGCGCCGGGCGCGCGCGGGGCTGTGGGTTCGCCGCCGTCAGACACCATAGGGACGCCGCCGTCAGACACCATGGGGACGCCGCCGTCGGACACCGTGGGTTCGCCGCCGTCGGCCGGGCCGCCCCGGCCACGAAACGACGGTGCTCGTCAGCTCTCGGAGGCGCCCTCGGCCGCCGGCTGCGCTTCGCCGTACATGGAGTCGTGGGCCTTGCGGGGCGCGCAGACGCTGGCCTTGGAACACGCGCAGCGGCGGCCGCCCTCGTTGAGGCGGACGATGACGGAGTCGGACGGCACGTTGTGGCCCACCACCGTGCCCGGGCCCTGTGGGGTGTCCACCGTGAGGCCCGCGCGCGGCGCCGACGCCCGGAACTCCTGATAGAGCGGGTGCTCGTACTTCAGGCAGCACATGAGCCGGCCGCAGGCGCCCGCGATCCTGAGCGGGTTGACCGGGAGGTCCTGGTCCTTGGCCATCCGCACGGAGACCGGCTCGAAGTCCTTGAGGAACGTCGCGCAGCACAGGTCGCGGCCGCAGGGGCCGATGCCGCCCTGGAGCCTGGCCTCGTCGCGCGGGCCGATCTGCCGCAGCTCGACCCGGGCCCGCAGGTTGCGGGCCAGGTCACGCACGAGCGCGCGGAAGTCGACCCGGTGAGGCGCGGAGAAGTACACGGTGTAGACGTTGTCGGCGTCCAGGTAGTCGACTCCGACGACCTTCATCGGCAGCTCGTGGCGCTTGATCAGGCGCTTGGACACGCTCCTGGCCTCCGCCCTGCGGCGGCGGTTGGCCTCGTCCCTGGTCAGGTGCTCCTCGGCCGCGATGCCCTGGCAGACGGGCAGGCCCTCGACGTCCTCGCTCACGTACTGCGGCGCCCACACGCACTCGGCGACCTCCGGGCCCGAGTCGGTCGGCACGAGGACCTTGTCGCCCACCTTGGGAGAGTGGCCGCCGGGATCGAGGTAGTAGAGCCGTCCGTAGCGGGTGAAGCTCACCGCCATCATCATGCCCAAGCGCCGGCCCTCCTCGATCCTGTACGGCTAACGCGTCCGAACCCACCATACGTGTCGTACGGCACCGGCAATCATCACCTGTGGACGACCCCAGCGGGGCCGGAACACCTGGCCCCGCCGGAGTGATGCGCCTACCAGGCCACTTTGCCGACGGGCGCGCCCTGCGGGGGAACGCCGTAGGAGTGCAGCTCCCGGTAGCCGGACGGGGTGATCTCGCCCAGCTCGCCGGGTCTGGAGACCAGGAAGTTCCGGCCGGTGCCGTCCACGTCGAGCATCCCGATCGGAACCACCCCTCTGCCGCCGTGGGCATGGAGAACCTCGATCTGACGCCCTTCGAGGTCGTACGCCACGATGCCGTCGAAGTCGTCCTTTCTCGCGGCCTCCTCGGCCGTGCTCAGCTTGAGGGTCGTCTGCGCCGCGATCACTCGCGACCCGTCGGGTGTGATCGTGACCCCGAAAATCAGGGCCGGGGGCGTCCCTGTCGTAGACGTCAGCCTGATCACACGGGCGTCGTCGAGAGTGCCGGCGACGCCGGTGTCGAGCAGCATCGGATCCCGCGGACCCGAGCAGGCCCAGGCGACCTTCGCATTCGGAGTGGCATCCGGAGAGCCACTGGGCTCCGCGCCCATCGACCGCACCCTGCATCCCCATCCGTCCGGCGGGGACCCGGGGAAATCGGACGCCGCTACGGCGACGTCGGCCCCGGGGCTGTCCGACGCGGAGGGCACCGCCGACGCACCGGCCTCGCCGGGCGCTCCCGAGTCCGGCGCGGGGGGCGCTCCGGTTTCGGTCCCGGCCGGCCCTCCCGCCTCGCGGCCCGCGGCCGCACCCGCCTCAGTCCCGGCGAGCGTCGCCGCGGGATCGGCGGATGCCGACTCGAAAGTCACACTCGCCTCCGCACCCGGCGCGGACATGGCCGTGTCGACCGGTGCAGGCTTCGCGCCCGAGTCCGGGGGCTCCTGCATGGGAGGCCGGGGTGCTTTCGAGATCCCGAAAACCGTTCCCATGGCCCTGGTGAGGAGCACGCGGCGCCCGTCGTCGGTCAGGGACAGATCCCGGACGGCCTCCGTACGCGTGGACGTCCACGTACGGCTGCCGCCGGTCGCGGTGTCGGTGACGACGAGGGACACGCGCGACTGCTCCGACTCGCAGGAAGACAGCCCGTACGCGAGCGTCGCACCGTCGCCGCTCACCGCGAGCGCGGTGATCTCGGTGCCTTCCGGTGGCGCGTACGGAAGCTCGCCGTGTGAGGCGACCCTCCCCTCCCCGTCCAGGGTGAACTGGTACAGCCGCGAGCGGCAGCCGTCCGAGATGGTGGCCGCATAGAAGACTCGGTTGTCGCGCGTCGCCTGGACCGCGAAGAATCCCTCGTCTGTCGCGGGCCGCGGCACGACGTCGGTGCTGTGCCCGTCGGTGACGCTCCTGATCGTGATGTCGCCGGGGTCCCCGATGTGGGCGAGGAAGGCGGGGTCGGCGGCCGGGCCGACGGCGATGCCGGCGGCCGTGTCGTCGGTCCCGCCGCCGTGGCGCGCGACGGCCGCCCCACCCGCGACCGCGAGCGTCACGGCGGCCGCCGCCGCGACCGGCATCAGCCACGTCCTGCCCCGTCCAGTGCCCACGCGCGTACGGCGGCGGGCCGGGGTGGCCTCCGGGCCGAACGGCGGGACGGCGTCGACCGTCTCTCCCACCGCGTGGGCGGCGTCCTGCAACCGGCGGATGACGTCGTTCATCGGGTCTCTCCCAGGAGGCGGCCGAGCGCGTCGAGCGCCCGGGAGGTGGTGGACTTGACCGTGCCCCGGCTGATCTTCATGACCCGCGCCGTCTCCTCTTCGGACAGCTCGGCGTAGTAACGCAGGACCAGGGCCTCCCGCTGGCGCCGGGGCAGGCGGTGGAGGGCCTCCATGACCTCCCGCCGCTCGGCACCGAGGATCGCGGCCGACTCGGCAGACCAGACGGGCGGGTCGTACGTGCCGGCGAACCAGGACGGCAGCCGCCGCCTGCGCAGCACGGTGCGGGCGTTGTTGAGCACCGCGGCGCGCACGTAGACGAGCGCCTTGTCCCGGTCACGCAGGCCGTCGAAGCGCCGGTGCAGACCGAGGAACGCCTCCTGCACCACGTCTTCGGCGCTCTCCCGGTCGCCCACCATGATCAGGGCCAGCCGGGTGAGGCCGAGGGCGTGCTCGGCGTAGAGACCGCTGATCGTGTCGTCGGCGCCCGCCGACAGGGGCGGGACGCTCACGGGCCCCCCGGGTTGCTGGTCGAGATCGAGCGTTTCGGCCTTCATGTACCAGAGACGCCGTACGCCCGCCGGGGTTGCTTGCGTCCTACGCGGGAGAGCGGAGGGCGAGGGTCATGGCCTCGACCGCGATCTGCGGGTTCACGTTGGCCGCCAGCCGCTCTCTGCACTTCATGATCGCGTCCGTACGGCGGAGCGTCTGCTCGGGACTGGACGCGCGGGCGACGGTCTCCACCTCGTGCCTGCGGTCCTCGTTCGCCAGCTCGACCGGGGCCCCGAACTGCACGGCCAGCACGTCACGGTAGAACGCCACGAGTTCGAGCAGCGCGAGGTCGAGGGAGTCGCGCTTGATGCGGGTGGCCCGGGACTTCTGCATGGTCTCGAGTTCCTTGAGCGCTCCCGCGCCGCCCCGCACGAGGCCCTTGTTGAGCCCCTTGCCCGAGGAGCCCTCACCGTAGACCTTGCGCAGCTCGGCGGTCTCGGTCTCGTTCAACGCGGTCGTGGCCGCGTCGGCGTCCTCGGTCGAGGTCTTCACCAGCCGCTCGGCGGCGGTGATGCACTCCGCCACACCGGCCAGCGACCGGGGGATCGACAGCACGTCGTCGCGCCGGCGCCGCACCTCCTCGTCCAGCGCGAGCCGCCGCGCCCGGCCGATGTCCCCCTGGGCCGCCCGCGCGGCGTCGAGCGCCACCTCGTGAGGCACTCCGTCCCGGGTCACCAGCACGTTCGCGACCGCCTCCGTGGAGGGCGTGCGCAGCGTCACGACCCGGCAGCGCGAGCGGATCGTGATGATCATGTCGTCCGGGGACGGTGCGCACAGCAGCCACACGGTCCGCGGCGGCGGCTCCTCGATGGCCTTCAGCAACGCGTTCGCCGCCGCCTCCGTCACCCGGTCGGCGTCCTCGAACAGCACGATCCGCCACCGGCCGAGCGTAGGCGCCCCCGCCGCCTTGAGCACGAGTTCGCGCGTCTGCCGCACGCTGTACGACAGCCCCTCGGGCCGCACGAACGTGACGTCCGGGTGCGAGCCGACCTCGACCTGGTGGCAGGCGTCGCAGTGGCCGCAGCCCTGCTGAGTGCAGAGCAGCGACGCCGCGAACGCCTTGGCGGCCGTGGACCGCCCCGATCCCGGCGGCCCGGTGAACAGCCAGGCGTGGGTCATGCCCGCGCCGCGGCCCCCGGCGACGACCTCCGCGGCGGCCGACGCGGCCCGCCCCAGGACGTCGATCGCCCGGTCCTGCCCGATCAGATCCCCGAAAACGGTCATGCGCGGCTACCCGAAGTCGCGGATGGCGGGCATCGTGCCGGTGGCCTCCTCGGCCTCCTGCGGCACCGGGTCGGGCAGGATCTCCCGCACCCGGTCGTGGATCAGGCGCGTCACCTCCCGCTGGTCGAGCGTGCCGTCCACCACGAGGTAGCGGTCCGGGTCGGCCGCCGCCAGCGCGCGGAACTCCCGCCGCACCCGCTCGTGGAACTCCAGCGGCTCGGCCTCGATGCGGTCGGCCGGCGAGGCCATCCGCCGCAGCCCGACCGCGGGCGGCACGTCGATGAGCACGGTCAGGTCGGGGACGAGGCCGCCGGTCGCCCATCTGTTGATCCTCGCGACGTCCTCCTGGTCGAGTGACCGTCCGGCGCCCTGGTAGGCCAGCGACGAGTCGACGTACCTGTCGCAGACCACCGTCGAGCCCCGTCGCAGCGCGGGCCTGATCACCTTCTCCACGTGCTCGGCCCGGTCGGCGGCGTACAGCATCGCCTCGGCCCGCGGGGACAGCCCCTGGTGCGCGGCGTCGAGCAGGATCGCCCGCAACCGCATGCCGACCTTGGTCGAGCCCGGCTCGCGGGTCTGCACGACGTCGAAGCCCTGGTCGCGCAGCCAGATCGCGAGCAGCCGCGACTGGGTGGTCTTGCCCGAGCCCTCGCCGCCCTCGAAGGCGATGAACAGCCCGCGCTCGGGGTCCGGCTCCTCCGCCTGGACGAACCGCCGCCCGCGCAGGGCGTTCAGCAGGTCGACCCCGATGGGGACCTCGGGACGGTCGTCCATGTGCCGCAGCGCGACCACCCCGACGGCGATCGCGAGCAGCGCCCCCAGGAGCAACACGAGGTTGGTGCCGTCGAAGCGGTAGCTGATCCCGGCGATCCGGACGACGTGCGCGCCGAACAACGCCGCGAGGGTGGAGGCCAGCGCCACGACCAGTAGCAGCACCACCCGGGCCAGCGACTGCAGGAAGGAGAACGTACGGCCGCGCAGCCCGTCCTCCACCTCCAGGCCGATCACCGTGTAACCGATGATCCAGGCGATGCCGGCGCAGGCGCCCAGCACCACGGTCAGCACGACGACGACCACGAGGTTCTGGATGAGCGAGACGGCGGCCAGCGTCAGCCCCGCGAGCACGATCGACAGCCCGAACAGCCGCCGCCTGGACAGCCCCTTCAGCAGCCGCAGGCCGAAGAACATGCCGAACGCCATGCCGAGGAAGACGGCGCAGAACACCGCGCCGTACCCCGCGTCGCCGCCGCCCATGGCCTGCACGTACGCCTTGGCCACTCCGACGACCGCGCCGCCGGCGGCGAAGGCGCCGAGCATGCCGATGATCAGGCCGCGCACGATCCGGTTGCCGCCGACGAACCGCCAGCCCTCGGTGATCTGCCGGAGCACGGACGGCGCGGACACGTGCCTGACGTGGTTCTTCGGGATGGCCCGCAGCGTGAAGACCATCGCGGCGGAGGCCAGGTAGGCCAGCGCGTTGGCGTACAGCGCCAGGCTGGTGGCCGCGACGGTGAACGACGGGACGGCCGCCGAGATCGTCGTCACCACGGCCGACACGATCGCGAACAGCGCCGCGGCCACGGGGGCCGTGCCGTACGTGACGAGAAGGTTGAGCTGGTTGGCCTCCTCGAGTCGCTCCTTGGGCACGAGGTTGGGCACGGTGGCGTCCTTGGCGGGCACCCAGAAGAGGTTCACGCACTCGACCAGGAACGTCGCGACGATCACCCACTGGTAGACGCCGACCAGCGGGATCGACAGCACCACCGCGAACCTCGCGAGGTCGGCGACGACCATCGTCAGCCTGCGGTCGAACCGGTCGGCCACCGCTCCCGCGAGCGGGCCGAGCAGGATCGCGGGCAGCATCTTGGCGACGAAGACGCCGCCGATGGCGAGGCTCTGCGCCTGGAAGCCGGATTCGGCGGTGAGGTTACCGGCCAGGGCGGTCAGCGCGATGATGTTGAGCCAGTCACCGAGGCTGCACGTCGCCATCGCCGTCCAGAGCCTGCGGAACGGCGCGTTCGCCAGCACGTGCGGCTGCTTGCGTCGCGCGGCGGCGGCACGGCCAGGGATGCTCATGATGTCAGCGTATCCAGGTGCTCGCTGGGCTTGGGAGACGGCGAGCGGGCCACTTGGGCCTGCTCGTCGCCTGAGGGTATTACGTCCGCCTCGTCCTCGCTGTCGAGATGGCGCCAATGTTCTGCCCGATTCCCCCGTTCCGGGGGTGCGGTCAGGCCCGCAGCTCGACGAGGGTGATCTCGGGCGGCGCGCCGACCCGTACCGGCGGCCCCCAGAAGCCCGCGCCACGCGTGACGTAGACCTGGGTGTCGCCGCCGCCCGTGCGCGGCACGCTCGCCAGCCCCGCCACCATGGGCTGCTGCAGCGTCACCAGCAGGTTGAACGGCGCCATCTGACCGCCGTGGGTGTGCCCGGACAGCTGGAGGTCGACGCCGTGGGCCGCGGCCTGCGTCACCTGGACGGGCTGGTGGGCCAGGAGCACGACGGGCCGGTTCGCGTCGCGGCCCCCGAGGGCCCTGTCGAAGTCCGGGCCGTCGCCCGACGGCACGCCGTACAGGTCGTTGACCCCCGCCAGGTCGAGCACGGCTCCCGCGTGACGGATCTCGACCCGCTCGTTGCGCAGTGGCCGGACGCCCAGCGAACGCAGCTCCTCGATCCATTCCTGGGGGCCCGCCGCGGTGTAGTACTCGTGGTTGCCGGTCACGAAATACGCGCCATAACGGGATTCGAGGGACCTCAGGGGCGTGGCGAGACGGCCCAGCTCGGCGACCGTGCCGTCCACCAGGTCGCCCACGATCGCCACGGCGTCGGCCTCCAGACCGTTGATCATCCGGACGATCCTCTCGGTGTGGCCCCGGCCGGTCAGCGGGCCGAGGTGGATGTCGCTGACGACCGCGATGCGCAGGCCGCTCATCCGGGGGTCGAGCCGGGGCAGGCGCACCGGCACCCGCTCGATCACCGGGTCGCCGAGGGCGCGGCTCACGCCGTAGCCCACGGTCGCGACCGCACCCGCGGCCACGACCGCGGAGGCCGTACGGGAGATGAACAGCCGCCGGTCGATCTCCGGCACGCCCGCGCCGGCCCCTTCCGCCGCGTGCCCGCCGGTCGTGGCCGTGCCGTGCGCGGGGGAGCCTCCCCCGGCCGCCGCACCCGCGAGGACCACCTCGTCCACCGGCGCCGCCTCCCCCTCGGCCCGCCCGCCCGCGGCCACGACCGTCGTACGGCGGCGCCTGGACACGAGGAACGCCGCGACCGCCCGGGGCACCTCCATGACCAGCCCGAACACGAACAGGTAGAACATCGTGGCCAGCCACAGGTAGCCGGGCCAGGCCACGACGCGCTCGACCTCCATGCCGATGCCGAGCCGGCTCCCCCCGAAGGTCACCACCATCAGGGCCGCCAGGGCCACGAGCACCCACGTCAGCACCCGCCGCGAACGCGATCCCGGCGTCGTCGACGCCCTGACCAGCCGCCGCCACAGATAGAGGTGCACGACGACCACGGCCGTAAGGATCACGCCCACGAACCCCACGAGAACTCCCCTCGACCGGCTGGCGATCAAGGGCCGGCTGACGACGATGCTACGAGCTCATACCGGCAGCCGCGTTCCCGCGTGCGACGGCGAGAATCGGCGCCCGCTGAAATTTTCACCGTCGAGTCGGCCTCATGCCGTACCACCACCGTTGATCTTTGCCCACCGCGGAGAACGGGCGGACGATCGCGGCTGGAAGCGTCCTGGAGACGATGCCTCCGGCAGATCTCCGGGGGCGGACGACACGAGGTGACACATGAGAAGCCCCCGGCATTTGGCATGGATGGCCGCAGGAGGGGTGGCCGTCGCGGCGATCGCGCTCCACGGCACGCCCGCCGCGGCGGTGGACGCCACGCCCTCCCCCACCCCGCGGACCAGCGTGAGCCCGTCGCCGAACAGCGATCCGGCTGTGCCGACCACGCCGCCGAACGTGCGGCTGTGCCCGCCGCCGGTGCCGGCCGGCACCACCGAGGGATACGTCGGCCTGTGCTGGAGCGCGTCCACCGACGACGTCGGCGTCACCGGCTACGAGGTCTACCGGCTCACGGCCGACGGCTTCGTCAAGACGACGTCGACCACCGGCACCACCGTCATGATGGGCGGCCTGGCGTACGGCCGGACCTACACCTTCTACATCGTGGCCAAGGACGCCGACGGCCACACCAGCCCGCCGACGGCGCTGATCAATGCGCAGGCGGTGACCGGCGTGGTGGTCAGCCCGAGCCCGGTCACCGGAGACACCACCTCGCCCAGCAAACCCGCCGGGCTGCACGACGGCTGCGTGTACGACTTCCCCGGCACGGGGTTCTGCTGGTCGGCGTCGACCGACAACGTCGGCGTCACCGGTTACGTCGTCTTCCGGCTGACCGCGACCGGATGGGTGCGGGCCGGCGCCACGTCCTCCCCCTACTTCACGGAGGGCAACCTGGTGACGGGCCACAAGTACACCTACGTGGTGGTCGCCAGGGACGCGGCCGGCAACCTCAGCCTGCCGTCCGACCCGATCACCACTGTGGCCCAGCAGGGGTTCCCCACGTACAGCCCGTCGCCGAGCCCCTCGGTGAGCCCCTCGGTGACTCCCGCTGCCACCTGCGAGGTCGACTACAGCCAGTCGGCGTGGAGCACGGGCCTCACGGCCGACCTGGTGATCAAGAACACGGGCACCACGCCGATTTCGGGCTGGACGCTGCGGTTCGCCTTCCCGTCCGCGGGCGAGCGCATCGTCCAGGGCTGGTCGGCCGACTGGAGTCAGGCGCCGGGGAACACGGTCACCGCCACCAACCTGCCCTGGAACGCCACCCTCGCACCCGGCGCGTCCGCGCGCATCGGCTTCAACGCCTCCCACACCGGCGTCTCCGCCCCGCCGAGCGCTTTCACGCTCAACGGCACGACCTGCACTACAGCCTGACCTGCGCAAGCACGGACAGCGCCCGGGTGGCGGCCGTCGGCCGCCACCCGGGGCCGTGGATCACGACTTCGTGGCGGGCTTCTTCGCGGCGGCCGTCCTGGTGCGGGTCGTGCGCTTGGCGGCGGGGGCCCGCTCCCGCCGCTCGGCCAGCAGCTCCGCCGCCCGCTCCAGCGTGATGTCCTCGACCGTGTCGCCCTTGCGCAGGGACGCGTTGGTCTCGCCGTCGGTGACGTACGGGCCGAAGCGGCCCTCCTTCACCACGACCGGCTTCTTGGAGTTCGGGTCCTCGCCCAGCTCGCGCAGCGGCGGAGCCGCGGCGGCACGGCCGCGTCCGCGCGCCTTCGGCTGCGCGAACAGCTCCTTGGCCTGCTCGATCGTGACCGTGAGCAGGTCCTCCTCCGAGGCGAGCGAGCGCGAGTCGGTCCCCTTCTTGATGTAGGGCCCGAACCGGCCGTTCTGCGCGGTGACCTCCTCGCCGTCGATCTCGCCGACGACCCTGGGCAGCTGGAGCAGCTTGAGCGCCTGGTCCAGCGTGATCGTGTCCAGCGACATCGTCTTGAACAGCGAGCTGGTCCGCGGCTTGGGAACGTCCGCCTTCTTCGTCCGCTTCTTGCCCTCCGCGGGCGCGGGCTCCTCGGGCAGGACCTCGGTGACGTACGGGCCGAAACGGCCGTCCTTGGCCACGATCGTCCGGCCGGTCGCCGGGTCGACGCCCAGCTCGCGGTCGCCGCTCGGGCGCGAGAACAGCTCCTCGGCCTTCTCGGCGGTCAGCTCGTCGGGCGCCATGTCCTCGGGGATGTTCACCCGGGCGCCGTCGCGGTCGAGGTACGGCCCGTAGCGGCCGACCCTGATCACGATGTCCGTCCCCTTGATCGGGAACGAGCTGATCTCCTTGGCGTCGATCTCCCCGAGGTCGGTGACCATCTCCTTCAGGCCCTCGTCGCCGTCCTCGCCGCCGAAGTAGAACCTGCGCAGCTCGGGCACCCGCTCGGCGCGGTCGTTGGCGATGTCGTCGAGGACCTTCTCCATATCGGCGGTGAAGTCGTAGTCGACCAGGTTGCCGAAGTGCTGTTCGAGCAGGTTGACCACGGCGAACGCGAGGAACGACGGCACCAGGGCGGTGCCCTTCTTGAACACGTAGCCCCGGTCGAGGATCGTTCCGATGATCGACGCGTACGTCGAAGGCCGCCCGATCTCGCGGTCCTCCAGCTCCTTGACCAGCGACGCCTCGGTGTAGCGCGCGGGCGGCTTGGTCGAGTGCCCCAGCGCGGTCAGCTCGGCCGCCGTGAGCCGGTCGCCCTCGGCCAGCGTGGGCAGGCGCTTCTCCGAGTCGTCCCGGTCGGTCAAGGGGTCGTCCGCGCCCTCGACGTACGCCTTGAGGAAGCCGTGGAAGGTGATCGTCCGTCCGGTGGCGCTGAACTCCACGTTCTCGTTCGCGCTGGACGTGCCCGCGACCTTGACCGACACCGACTCGCCGACGGCGTCCTTCATCTGGGAGGCGACCGTACGCTGCCAGATCAGCTCGTACAGCCGGAACATGTCCCCGGACAGGCCGGTCTCGCCCGGCGTGCGGAACTCCTCGCCGGACGGCCGGATCGCCTCGTGCGCCTCCTGGGCGTTCTTCACCTTGCTGGTGTAGACGCGCGGCTTGTCCGGCACGTACGCCGAGCCGTACAGCTTGATCGCCTGGCTGCGGGCGGCGGCGACGGCGGTCTCCGACAGCGTGATGCTGTCGGTACGCATGTAGGTGATGTAGCCGTTCTCGTACAGCCGCTGGGCCACCTGCATCGTGTACTTGGCGGAGAAGCCCAGCTTCCGGCTCGCCTCCTGCTGCAGGGTGGTCGTCCGGAACGGCGCGTACGGCTTGCGCGTGTACGGCTTGCGCTCGACCGAGCGCACCGCGTAGGAAACGCCATCGAGGCGGGCGGCGAGGGCCCTCGCGGCGGCCTCGTCGAGGTGGAGGACGTCGGAGCCCTTCAGCCTGCCGGTGGAGGCGAAGTCGCGGCCCTGGGCCACGCGCCTGCCGTCCACACCGGTGAGGGTGGCGGAGAACGTCCGGGGGTCGTCGCCGGCGCGGCCGGTGTCGAACAGCGCCTGCAGGTCCCAGTAGTTGGCGGCGGTGAACGCCAGCCGCTCCCGCTCGCGCTCCACGACCAGCCGGGTCGCGACCGACTGGACACGGCCGGCGGAAAGCCGCGGCTTGACCTTCTTCCACAGGACCGGGCTGACCTCGTAGCCGTACAGACGGTCGAGGATGCGCCGGGTCTCCTGGGCGTCGACCAGGCGGAGGTTGAGGTCGCGGGGGTTGGAGACGGCGTCCCTGATCGCGTGCGGGGTGATCTCGTGGAACACCATGCGGTGCACGGGGATCTTGGGCTTGAGCACCTCGCGCAGGTGCCAGGCGATGGCCTCGCCCTCCCGGTCCTCGTCGGTGGCGAGGTAGAGCTCGTCGGCTTCCTTGAGAAGCTGCTTGAGCTTGGACACCTGCGACTTCTTGTCCGGGTTCACGACATAGAGCGGCTCGAACTCGTGGTCGACGTTCACCCCGAGGCGGGCCCAGCCCTCGCTCTTGTACTTCTCCGGGATGTCATCCGCCTTTTCCGGCAGATCCCGGATGTGGCCGATGCTCGATTCGACGATGTAGCCGCGCCCGAGGTACCCGGCGATCGTCTTCGCCTTCGCGGGCGATTCCACGATCACCAGGCGGGTTCCGCCGGCGTTGCCGTTGTTGGCTGGCACGCTGCTTCCTACCTCGCTGTCCGCTGTCATTCCCCGTGCTGCCGGGCTTCGTGGTCCCGGCTCATGACACCCTCGTCGTCCGGGCCGGAGGCGATTACCCCCTTGGGGCGCCGAGGAGGCGCCGCTTTGAAGGTACCTGCCGCCGCACGTTCCTCCCCCTCGGGCTACCCGGTTATGTCCGGGAATGTAACCCGCCTGGCGCTGTTATCCACGGAGACGCAGAATAGAGCCCAACGAGTTCCCTAGCACGCCCCGGAGACCAATGGCTGTGCTCGACTACTCCTACCTGGACCTGTATCTCCCTCGGGACACCCCTCGTGAGGTGGCGAGGCAGATGCTCACCGAGCATGCCGAGCACGGGGACTGGGAACTGGAGCGGCTACGCCTTTATCCCGACGGCAGCAGGCGCGTCCGGCTGCGTCGGAAGATCATACGGGCCGCCAGGACCATGTGAGCCGCCGGGACGCGGACGCGCACGGTCAAAAGGGCTTTGCCCGTTCCCGGTCCGCCGGCGCGCGAATTGCTCGTGCGCCGACCCGTCTTTCGAAGACTACTCGGCAAATGAGCTTTGCCCGCCCCGGGCCGCGCCCCCGGAACGGGCAAAGCGTTGGTGCCTCCATCCACTGGCGGTGGTGAAGCGTCCTGGTCGCCCGCGCCGGGCGACACCGCGACGGCCGGTTCGCCGCCGCCGCGCCTGGCGCGGGCGAGTGATATCCCTCGCCTCCGTCAGCAGCGCGCCGCCGGATCACATCCGTGCGGCCGTCGCCGCCGGAGATGTTCCCGCGCTGACACGCGCGGCCGTACGGCTACTTGCGGCCGAACCGGAAGCGGCGGGTGACGGCGAACAGGCTCGCCGAAGCGGCGAACATGGCGCCGAGGGCCAGGGCGAGGAACGAGGCCGGGTTCATCCCGGTCAGGCCGACGGGCTGCTCGGCGCTCATCAGCTTGAGGCCGCTCAGCTTGCCCAGCGGCAGCACGTCGGTGCTCTTGCTCAGGTCGCCGGTCGGGAGGCTGCGCGCCGTGTCGGCGACGGGCAGCGAGGCGGTCGCGTCCTCCAGCGTCTGCTGGGCGGGCAGCGTACGGGTCGCGTCGCCGAGCACGCCGCCGGCCTTGGAGACGGCCGCCGGGGTGCTGCCGGCCTTGTTCCCCTTCTCCGCGGGGGCGCCGGGCAGGCTCGGCGTCTCCGGCAGGCCGAGCATGTTCGGCAGGTCGCCGATGACCGGAGCGGAGGGAGCGGCGGCGGCGCTCATCGGCTGCACCGTGTGCTTGCCGGACAGCACCGACGCACCCGGCATGGCGGGCATGACCGCGCCGCGGGCGGCCTTGTGCTGCGGGTGGGCCCAGTAGCCGTGGTGCTTCCAGCCGCCGCCCACCTGGGCACCGCCCAGGCACCCCGCGGCGGCGTCGCCGAGCACGGCGACCGAGTTGCCGCAGACGTTGATCGGCGCGGTGATCGGGGCGACGATCTGGTTGCCCGCGAGGATCCCGTGCCTGCCCGAGGTGATGTTGCCGCCCGCGCCGACCCCGCCGCCGAGAACCGAGGCGCCGCCCCGGCAGCCCGCCTGGGACCGGCCGATGACCGACACCGCGTTGCCGCAGACGTTGACGGGGGCCGTGATCGGGGCGACGATCTGGTTGCCCCCGAGAATCGAGCCACGACCGGACGTGACGTTGCCGCCGGCACCCCGGCCGCCGTGCTTGTTCCAGCCGCCGACCACCGTCGCGCCGCCGCGGCAGCCCGCGAAGGCGTCGCCGACGATCGCGACGGCGTTGCCGCAGACGTTGACCGGCACGGTGATCGGCGCGACCACCTGGTTGCCGCCGCCGACGCTGTGCACGCCGCTGGTGCGGTTGCCGCCCGCTCCGCCGCCGGACCAGCCGCCGTGACCGTGGCCACCATGGCCACCGTGGCCGCCGTAGCCGCCCTTGCCGCCGTGACCGGGCTTGGAACCGCCCTGGCAGTTGCCCGAGCCGTTGCCGCAGACGTCGGCCGGCGTGACGATCGGCGCGACCACCTGCGTGCCGCTGCCCACCGAGAAGCGGCCGTCGTTGTCGTGTCCTGTCGAGCCGGGGCGGTGCGTGTGACCGCCTCCGTGGTGACCGCCGTACCCGCCGTGGCCGCCGTGGCCGCCGTGACCCCCATGGCCGCCGTGACCACCGTGACCACCGTGACCACCGGAGCCGCCCACGGACGAGCCGCCGTGGCAGCCCGAGAACGCCTCGCCGATGACCGCGACGGAGTTGCCGCAGACGTTGATCGGCGCGGTGATCGGGACGACCACCTGGTTGCCGCCCAGGATCGAGCCGCGGCCGCTGGTGCGGTTGCCGCCGGCGCGGACGCCGTCACGGCCGCCGCCGACGAAGGCACCGCCACGGCACCCGGCGGTGGCGTCGCCGAACACGGCGATCGAGTTGCCGCACAGGTTGATCGGCGCGGTGACCGGCGCGACCACCTGGTTGCCGCCCCCGATACTGTGCACGCCGCTGGTGCGGTTGCCGCCCGCGCTCGATCGCTGTCCCGAGCCCTTGACCGCCGCGCCGCCGCGGCAGCTCGCGTCGGACCGCCCGATGACCGACACCGCGTTGCCGCAGGCGTTGACCGGGGCGTTGATCGGCGCGACCACCTGGTTGCCGCCGAGGATGCTGCCCGCTCCGGAGGTCTTGTTCTGCCCGGCGCCCACGCCCGCGCCCTGCACGGCCGCGCCGCCCAGGGAGGAGGCCCGGGACTCGCCGACGACCGCCACCGCGTTGCCGCTGATGTCGATCGGCAGGGTCACCGGGATGTCGACCTGGTTGCCGCCGAGTACGGAATGGCTGCCGTCGGTGTCGGCGAAAGCCGTACCGCTGCCAAGGGCCATGACGCCGGCGGCCAGAAACGCCGCGGAAGCCGAGCCCTTCGCCCACGTTCGCATGATGAATGCTCCTAGTGGTTCTTCTAGGGGGTTACCTGACAGCTCGCGACGCATGTCCAGGCTGTATGAGCACAGCGGAGCCGTGGACGGTCACGAGGATGGAAGATTCCGCGTCACCCGCGGGAGCCTGCCGCCCGGGCACCACGAGCGAGGGCAGGCGGTGGCACCGGTCGCCGTACGACGGGGACCGGCACGAAGGCGGGATCAGTCAGGAGAGAAAGACGGGTCGTCCGCCGCTGTGCGGACCACCGGGGGAACAACCGCCGCCAGTGGGGCGGGCAGCTTGGTGAAGCGCGGTTCGAACACATCCCGCGCGACATCCCCGAACAGGATGTTTCCACCGCTCGACTGCGGGACCAGACCCTGGTCTGCGGGCGCGTGGTCCGCGGTGGAGGGCGGCGGGAGCAGAGGCTTCGACTGGCTCGTGAGCCCGTCGACCGTGCGCCCCGCCATCGCCTCGGCGTTCACCGAGACGTCGTCCGTCGCCGTGGGGAAACCGTCGGTGCTCTTCCCGTGGGACCCGGCCGCGCCCGGTGAGGACGTCAGGCCGAGGTCCGGACCTGTGAGACGGTCGGGAAGAACCGACCCGGCGACATCATGTGAGGGTGCGGCCCCGGCCACGGACGTCGCCGTGCCGAAGACGCCGAAGATCACGCCGAGCAGCCATCCGGCGGCGATCAGCCCGCCGATGACCAACAGGCGGCCCAGACGGGAGCCGGCCGCGAACCGCGCCATCCGGCCCCGCTCGACGGAGCCGGGAGACGTGACGCGCACGCCGGGAGCGGCGGCGGGCCTGTCGGCCCCCCACTGCTCCTGCGACGTGCGCGTCACGCGACCTCCCCATACCGCTGAGTCGAACAGTCCGCCGGGTCAACCCGGAGCGGATCCAACCCCCAACGGAGAGTTACTGTAGCGGCACGGCACGTGATCGCAAGAGCTTTCTCAGCAGTATTCGAGGAAACGGTCAAGGACCCGGACGCCAAAGCGGAGCGAATCGACCGGAACCCGCTCGTCGACGCCATGGAACATCCCGGAGAAGTCCAAGTCTTCGGGAAGCCGCAGCGGCGCGAAGCCGTACCCGCTGATGCCGAGACGGCTGAACGCCTTGAGGTCGGTGCCGCCGCTCAGCGTGTACGGAACGGCCCGCGAGCCCGGGTCCTCCTCGTGCAGCGCGTCCGCCATCGCCTTCACCAGCGGGCCCTTGAAGGGGGTCTCGACCGCCACGTCGTGATAGACGAACTCCCGGGTCACGTTCGGCCCGAGCAGCTCGTCCACGGTCTGGAAGAACTCGTCCTCGTAGCCCGGCAGGAACCTGCCGTCCACGTGCGCGCTCGCGATCTGGGGGATGACGTTCGCCTTGTACCCCGACTGGAGCATGGTCGGGTTGGTCGTGTTGCGGAGAGTCGCGCCGATCATCCGGGCAAGCGGCCCGAGGGTGGCCACCGCCGCCTCCGCGTCCTCCGCCTTGACCTCCGTGCCGAAGACCTCCTCGAAGAACGCCTGCACGGTGGGTGTGAGCCTCACCGGCCACTTGTGGCGGCCGATCCTGCCGACCGCCTCGGCGAGTTCGGTCACGGCGTTGTCGTCGTTGAGCATCGAGCCGTGCCCGGCCCTGCCCTTGGCGGTCAGGCGCATCCAGGCGATGCCCTTCTCCGCCGCCTCGATCAGGTACAGCCGGCCCTTCTCGGTGGTCACACTGAAGCCGCCGACCTCGCCGACGGCCTCGGTGCAGCCCTCGAAGACCTCCGGGTGCCGCTCGGCCAGCCACTGGGCGCCGTAGTGCCCGCCGGCCTCCTCGTCCGCGGTGAAGACGAGCACGACGTCCCTGGGCGGCCTGCGCCCCTCGCTCAGCCGCCGCCGCACGACGGCGAGGATCATCGCGTCCATGTCCTTCATGTCGACCGCACCGCGGCCCCAGACACACCCGTCGGCGATCTCGCCGCTCAGCGGGTGATGGGTCCAGTCGGCGGCGTCGAACGGCACGACGTCCAGATGGCCGTGGAGGACCAGGGCGTCCCTGCTCGGGTCGGCGCCCTCGACACGGGCGACCACGTTCGCCCGCCCGGGGTCGGACTCGAGGATCCGTGGCTCCAGGCCGACCTCCGACAGCTTTCCGGCCACGTACTCCGCGGCCTCACGTTCCCCGGGCCCCGCGTTGTCCCCCGCGTTGACCGAGTCGATGCGGATCAGGTCGCGGCACAGCTCGACGACCTCGTCCTCCCCGTAGCGTGGGGTCATTGCGCCTCCTCCTGCCGGCGGATCCGTCCGAGGTCCGGCCCGCCCTTTCACGTCGTACGGCTCGCGCCTCCATCCTGCCGCCGTACGGGCGTGACGTTCACCCCCGGGCACCCCCGGGCACCCCCGGGCCGCCGCGAGCCGCGCGGGGCGGATTCCCGGTATGAAGCAGGGCGGAGAGAGTGCTAACCTGTATCCGCCGACGCGGGATGACGATCCTGCGTAAGGCACCACGTCCGGGTGGCGGAATAGGCAGACGCGCTAGCTTGAGGTGCTAGTGCCCAGTGATGGGCATGGGGGTTCAAGTCCCCCCTCGGACACAAACCTCTCATCATGTGAGGGCTGAGAATCATCTCGGCCCTCACTTTCGCTTTTCCGGGGTGATAGGTCAGCCGCAGACCGAGGCGCTGGTAGACCGGCGTCTTGAGATCGACCGGGGCCTCGCTGATGGCTCTGTCCTCGCGCGGGTAGGCGTTGCGGAGGTGTTCCAGCTAGTTGCCGATCGCGTACTCGCGGGGGAAGGTGCAGCGGAAGATCCTCCGGACGACCGGAGCGGCATACGGTCGTCGCACGGCGGGCGGCTCATCTCCAGCACGAGCCGAAGCAGCGCCCTTCCCACCTCCGGCGACAGCTCGGCCGGGAAGTCCGGCAACTCGACGTCGACGTCCCGTCCCGGATCCTGCCGCCCCGTTTCCCGATCAGGCCGACCCAGCGGCGAATAGTCCTTCGCGACCCGCGTCCGCTTCAAGGGAGGCCGTGGACAACCTGCGGGTTCCCGATCGCAGGTCATCAGTGGCGGGCGACGCTCCGGCAATCCATGTGCCGGCCTTCTTCAGTCGCCGGCGGCCGGCGCCTCATCGGCGCCGAGAATCCGCAGGATGTCGACCAGCGTCGACAATTGCTCGGGAGTGAGGGGTCTGAACAGCTCTTCGGCCGCCAGTTCATAGCTGGTCGTCCAGTCCTGGGCCAGGGCGGCCCCTTGCTCCGTTACTCGGAGGAGTACGGACCGGCGGTCGTCCGCACTGGCCTGGCGTTCGAGCAGGCCGTCGCGGACGAGCGCGTCGACCAGGGTGGAGGCGGTCCCCTGGGCGATGCCGACCGCGAGAGCGAGTTCGGTCAGCCGGACAGGCTGCGAACGCGCCACCTCCACCACCAATCGGGACCGCGGCGTCGACACCCCGTGCTCGCCCAGACGCTCGTTGAAGTGACGTACGAGAACCTTCGCCGTACGGCTGAACTCGTCGGCGACCTGTGCCGCGGTCAGGCCCTGGTTCGCGTGTGGCATCGCCCACCTCCCACTTGACGCACCCATCGTACGGGATGTTACATTCACGTCGATGCATTGGTATCAAACCATTTGATATCAATGCATGTACGCGGAGCGGCCGGTTGCGTGCCGAGCGACAGCGGAAACCGGGCTTGCACGAAGAGTGCGTTCTCAATCACCAGGAGTCGAAGAATGAAGATCTTCATCACCGGCGGCAGCGGATTCGTCGGCGGAACCCTCGTCCATCGCCTCGTCGCCGAAGGACATGAGGTCATGGCACTGGCCAGATCGGGCTCGAGCATCCAGCGGGTACGCGCCGCCGGAGCCGATCCCGTCCCCGGCGATCTCGCCGAGCTCAGCCGGGCCGGCTCCCCCGCGCCGACGTGGCTCGCCAAGCTGCGCGAGGTCGACGCGGTCGTGCACGTCGCGGCCCAGATGGAGTTCTGGGGGCCCGACTCGCTCTTCGAACAGGCCAATCACGTGCCGACGGTCGCCCTGCACGCCGCGAGCGTCGCGGCCGGGGTGCGACGCTTCGTGCTCATCAGCGCCGCGTCCGTCTCCACGGGCAGCCAACGCCGCCCCGTCGTCGACGAGTCGACACCGGAAGGCCGGCCGAACATCGCCTACAGCCGCGTCAAGCTGGCCACCGAGCGCGCACTCCTGAACGCCCGCAGCGGGAAAACCGAGCTGGTGGTGCTGCGCCCGCCGTTCATCTGGGGCCGCGGCATGACGACGATCAACGAGATGGTCGAGGTCGCCGAGGCCGGACGGTTCGCCTGGATCGACAACGGCAAGCACGTCGTCGACTTCGTGCACGTCGAGAACCTGGCCGGTGCCGCGATCCTCGCGCTCACGCGGGGCCGCCACAAGGGGGTCTACTACGTGACGGACGGCACGCCGATGCCCATCCGGGACTTCCTCACTCCCCTGCTGGCGACCCGCGGCGTGGATCTGTCCAAGAGCCGCAGCGTCCCCCTGGCGATGGCGGCGCCCTTGGCGGCGATGATGGACCGCACGGCACGCCTGCTTCGCCGGAAGTCGGCGCCGCCGCTGACGAACTGGCTCGTGAGCTTCACCGGGCGTGACCGTTCCTACGACATCACCACCGCGAGGAAGGAGCTGGGCTACTCGCCTGACGTGACGCTGGAGAAGGGCCTGGCGGAGATGCGCTTCTCGTGAGGTGACGACCTCGCGGTCTCCCCGCCTTCGCCGTGGATGCGGTGCCTCGCGTTTCCCGTACGCGGTCCCTTGACGCACCGTCGTCCATGGCAGGCCCGGAGACGGCCGGATGTCGGCCGGGCTCAGTAGGTGTAGAAGCCCTCCCCGGTCGTGGTGCCGAGCTTGCCCTTGTCGATGTACTGCTCCTTGAGCGCGGCGGCGAACGCCTGGACGTTCGGGTCCGGCGTGCCGGCGGCGACGTGGTAGGCGGTCTTCAGGCCGATGACGTCGAGGGTCTGGAAGGGACCGAACGGGGGCATCGGGGCGATGCGCCAGGCGGCGTCGACGGTCTCGGGGGTGGCGACGCCGTTCACCCAGAGCGCGGCTGAACCGCTCAGGGTGTGCCTTGTCAGCGGGGTTCTTGGCGAGAAGGGCAGGCTCGGCATCCACGGCGGCCTGAAGCGCCGACCGCAGGATGGTGGGGGTGTAACGGACCGGACGCGCGGACAGACCCTCGCCGATCAGCTCTCCCTTGCCGTTACGCATGCCTTCTTCTCCGACATCACATACAGCGCCGTGATCGGAGGTGAGGGAAGCCAGAGGGATGCTGCCGATGTACGGCTTGAGGTGCAGCCGGATGTTCTTCTTGTACGAGGCGAGGGTACTTTCCGCCTTCCGCAGACCGCTCACCCACTCGTTGCCTGGCCTGCTCCTGCGTCCGAGCGAGGGGCGCCGGTGATCTCCGAGGTTCCGCATGGCCCAGGGGCGTAGGGCGGCGCTTTCGGGGGTGAAGCTGCTAGCGGTCGAGGACTGTCAGGTGGCGGCGGGCGGTGCCGGCTGCGACGGGCTCCATGGGGTCTGGAGCGTAGGGGCGAACCAGGTTCTCGCCGGAGGAAGCAGGAGCAGAGTCACGATGAGCGCTGACCAGGGTGCGGTGAGGACCCAGTCAAGGGTGTCCTCAATCAGAAAGTGGATGAAGTCGAGCAAGGGGATGGCGAGCTGGACGGCGATGGTGGCGAGACGGACCCGCGGGCGTCGGGTGTGCCACTGATTCGCCAACCAGCCGGCAGCGAGTGGCGGGAGGTAGACGAGGGCGTAGAGCAGGTCCTCAAGGAAGTCGTTCGGGTCGAGAACCAGCCCCAGGATGAGCAGAACGACGCTGATCAGGGCGAGTGTCGCCTGGAACCAGATCAGGTTCCGGACGACACTTACAGACAGGGGCATACTGGGGGATCTACTCTCAGTTCTCGGAAGCGCGGCGGAGGCGTCCGCGCGGACGGCTCGCCGTACCAATAGTCCCATTTCTTTTGAGGCGGTTGATCGCGTCCGCTCGGGGCAACGAGGAGCGGAATCCGGGGCCGCACCTGATACTTCGCGTGATACTGCCGCCTATGTATCCGGATGCTTTCCGGTGTGCACAGCAGAGATCGGAGAGTGCTCCGCAGCAGCTCACAGCGGTTGCGGGTGTAGCCGCATGGCCCCCGGAGTCCCCCAGGTGCCGAGAGTTCATGACGCCCTCGACGAAGCACGCCGCCCGGTTCTCGACAGTCTCTCGGGGATCGACCGCAGGAGATTTACCGGCCTTGATCGGGACCCGCGGGGCGGCTCAGCCGTACCGGAGGATGAAGTCCTTTTCCGAGTCCTCGCTGTCGCCCATCATTCGGCCGACCGCCCACATGCCGCTCGAACCGGGGATCGCGCCGATCGTCGCGTGCCGCACCGGAAGCCCCAGCTTGGGGCCGTACGACGTGGTCCAGGCGCCCTGCATATACCGCATGAAGAGGACCTGCTTCGGGTGGGAGGGGTCGACGCCGCTCGCCCAGATGTTTCCGGAGGCGTCGGCGGTGAGGCCGGTGATGCGGCCCTTCGACACCGGGAGGGGCACCTGGCTCCACGACTTGCCGTCGAAGTGCAGCGCGAGCGGCTTGAAGTCACTCCAGTCGTAGGGGTTGCCGATCTGACCGACCGCCCAGACGTCGTCGGCGCCGATCGCCCGCACCTGGTTGAGCTTCCCCTCGGGAATCGCCGGGGTCCGGCTCTCCTCCCAGCGGACCCGGCCGCCCCGCTCGGTCCCCCGCACGACCAGCGGTCCGGTCTTCTGCGAGCCCACCGCCCAGATCTCACCCGTCCCGGGACGGGCCGACAGCGCGGCGAGCGAGCCCTTGTGGGTGTACTCCCTGGTGAACCCGGCGCTGCTGCTCCAGCTCAGGACGACCGCACGGTCACCGGTCTCGCTGAGACTTCCGGTGAACCACACCCGCCCCCGGCCGATCCCGACGTCGGACAGGCTGGTACTCCCGGCCTTCCCGAACGGCCGGTACATGCTCCAGCTCCTGCCGTTCCAGTGCCCGACCCGTACGCCCAGTCCGTTGCCGACCACCCAGACGTCGTGGGCGGAAGCCGCGCTGACGGCGTTGAAATGGTGGAGATCCGAGTCGTACCCCGTCGGCAGCCGGTAGGCGGGCATGGTCGCGCTCTTCCACTGGGTGCCGTTCCACCGTGCGATGGCGGGGCAGCTCACGGCCTTCTCCCGCCCGCAGCCGTACCCGACGGCCCACGCGTCCCGCGGGCCGGCCGCCGTCACGTCCATCAGGGCACTGCCGTCCGGCCCGAGGGCCGCACCCTTGACGACCCGCCACTGCACTGGGGCCGCCTGCACGGTGCCAGCCCCGATCGTGAAGCCGGCCACCGGGACGGTCACGACCGAGATGGCGACGGCGAGCGTGACGCGGGCCGAGGCGCGAGGGATGTCCATGAAAGGGGTCCTTTCGTCTGCGGTGGGACAGACGCAGTCTGAGACGGACCCCTTGCAGTCCCCTTGATCGGCGATTACCGCCACCCTCACGAATTCACCGGCACGCCGGCGATCGTCACCTGTCGTCACAAACGGCAGTGCACCGCTCCGGGCGACGACCTTCGTCAGCAGCCCCGTCCGGCTACCGCCCGCGGCTCCTGCTCCCCGGCGGTCCCGGGAGATGACATGAAGGCCTCCCGATGTGGGTCAGAGCGTTCCTTTTCCAGTCCCCGCATGGCCGCCCCTGCAGGCTGACGGCAGCGCCCCGCTATGCCGTAATCAAGGAACATGCAAGCGGTCGACCTTTCACTGGGCGCGATCAAACCCGGCGCCGATCACGCCGGGGAGCAACGCACCCAGGAGTTCACCATGAAGCGCACCGCACTCGGTCTGGCCGTCACCGCGATCGCCGGCCTCGCCGTCCTCCCCTCCGCGGCCGCCGCCGGCACGACGACCACCAAGTCCATGAGCGCGGCACCGAAGCCGCTCGCAGGTGTCGCCGTCTACCTGAGCTACGGCAAGGGCTATCCGATCAGCCGCTACGAACCGGGCAAGGGGTTCATCAAGCTCGGCAGCGCACCGGATCTCACCTTCCAGGTCGCCGCCTCGCCCGACGGCACGAAGCTCGCCTGGGTCACGCTGGACCGCCTGCCGAAGGGCAAGCTCCACATCGGGGACGGGAGCACGTCGAAGGTCGTGGCCAAGGGAATCGCCGCCAACTTCCCCTGCTTCACCCCGGTCTGGTCCCCGGACTCCGCCCGGGTCGCCTTCTTCGGCAAGCACGTCAACGCCGAGAGCGGGACACCTCTCATGGTCATGAACGCGGACGGCACGGGCGTACGCAAGGCGGGCGCTCCGATTGGCGCCTGCCACCTCGCCTGGTCCGCGGACGGGCGCCACCTCGCGGGGGCGGCCGGCGACGGCGTCTTCGTTTTCGATGTCAAGACCGGGCGGTCGGTCCGGGTCAAGGGCATCAAGTACGCGAACCACGTGCACAGCCTGTCGCCGGACGCCAGGAAGGTCGTTGTACACACGTTTTCGAGGAATGACCCGGAAGGCGACTACGTCTGGCCGATCGGGTCCACCCCGACGATCGTCGACACCGTCACGGGCAAGCGGGTTCCCATCCCGGTCAAGGGGACGAAGATGGGCGCGTTCTACCTCCCCGACGGCCGTCTGGTAGTCCGCGTCCGCGGCCGCACGCACAACACCCTGGTCGTGCTCGACTCGGCCGGCCGGGAACTGCAGCGGCTCGCCGAGCCGGCGAAGGCGCGGAACCAGGCCCTGCTCCAGATCGTGAGATGACCCCTGCCGCCTGTCCCCGGGAACGGGCGGGTCAGCGGGTGTCGTTCAGCCAGCGAAGCACCTCCCGAGAATGCTGGTCGGGCGGCGCCGGCGTGGAAGGCCGGCAGCTTGAGCGCGTCGGCGAGGCCGGCCTTCGTGACCAGGCGGCCCCAGCGGGGGCTACGGGCGAAGGCCTGAGCGATGGCAACGCCGCGGCTCGACACGCCGCATCAAAGAATGACCAGGACATTCAGCTAGAAATGCCGGGAGAGCGGACAGCTTCATGGCGCTCGGTCAATTGCTGAGCCATCCACGCCTACGACTGAAAGGCTATGGTGTGTTTCAGTTCGGAGAGGGGACGAGGCGTGACAACTGGTGATGAGGTATCCCTGCCAGTATGGACACTCGCCACTGAGGCCTTGAGCGTGCCGGACGTGCTGGGCGATGAGGGCATGACACCGGCACGGCTCGCAGAACTGAGAACAGTCCTGGCGGCACTTGCAAATTCCCCCATCGCCACGCTGGAAGCGCATCCGATACCAACCAGGCGCGACCGGAACGGCGGAATTCCGCTCCATGCGGCCAGCCCGCTCGCTCAGCAGCGTTGACCGTGGCCGCGCCACTTGTGCTGATGGCCGTCTCGGTCGGCGTCAGCGCCTACGCCGATCAGCAGCGCCAGAAAGCGATCGAGCGGATCACCGACCTCCTGGAGCAGTTACACGAAGACAACCTCGAGGACGAACGCAGCGAGGTGGACGGTTGTCGTGACGCGATCGACAAGGCGACGTCGATCCTCCTCGACCAGGGCAGGATCGGCCTGTCGCTAGGGCTGGACACCTCGTCGTACGCGATCAGCACGGCGATCGAACGCGCCAGGCGTCGGCTCAAGAAAAGGCAGGATGCGCTGGCCAAGCTGCCCGACGGTCCTGTCGAGCTTGACGTATTGGCGAAAGCATTCCCCGGTGTCAACGAGGAAGGCGGAGCATTCCGCGCGCACCTGGAGATTGCACGACTCGCCATCGCCCTCAAACACCGGGTGCTCGTGCTTCAGGCGGTTGAACACGCTCAACTGGCGGGCACGGACAATCCGTTCAAGAGCTTTGTCGCATCGCTGCACGACGACGAGCGTTGCGTCGACGAGTTGGAATCAGGCATCAACTCCGTCCTTCTTCGACTGTCGACTCTCGAACTGAAGCGTGACGGCGGTTTCCTGAGCATCATGTTCACGCAGCGCGAGGTCGACGACCTACTCAAGGCCGTATATCGACTTCGCGCCTTGGGCGACGGCCTCAACGTGGGAACCCACCAGGCTGATGTCGCGATCGAGATCGAACGAAGCAGCGACGGATCGCTCGTGGTGTTCCCGGCAATCGCTGCCTGACCGGACACCACGCAACGCGACCATGCACCCCCGTAGCACCAGGAAGGCCGAACCGGCTCGCCGCAGGGTCAGGCCGCCAGCTCGGCAGGGGTGACGGTGCGCAGGAAGGGCACGGTGAGCGCGGCGACCGCCAGGGCGAACACGGCGAACGCCAGGTGAAGACCGAATGCCTCGGCGAGGAGCCCGGCCAGGGCGGCGCCGAGTGGAAGGGTGCCCCAGCCGAGCAGGCGCGCGGCGGCGCCGTACCTGCCGAGGAGCCGGTCGGGAACAAGCGCCTGGGATATGGTCCGCGCGTTCACCGTCCACAGGGTTCCGCCCATGCCGCCGACGAAGGCGGCGGCGCCGACCGTCCATGCGGCCGGGAGCAGCGCGGGCACGGCCATCATCAGGAACGTGCCGACGAGGTCGGCGAACAGCGCCCAGCGCACCCCGAGCAGTCGGTTGACCGCCGACGTGAGCACGGCGCCGACGAGGCCGCCCACGCCGATGGCACTGACCAGCAGGCCGTACCCGGCCGAGTCCAGCTCCAGTACGGACGCCGCGTAGGACGGCAGTAGGGCGAGCCAGGCGCTCCAGCATCCCGCCAGGACGGCGATCGTCAGCGAAAGGGTGCGCAGCAGCCGATGGCGCCACAGGAAGGCCAGTCCCTCGCGGACGTCGGCGACGAGGCTCGCCCGGCTCACGTGCTCCTCACGCGGCCCCGTCCCGGCTGAGGGCCGGAACCGGCCGGCCAGCAGGGTCATCAGCATCGCACCGGCGGCGAACCCGGCGACGGTGGAGCCGAGCGCGACGCCGGCCCCGACGCCGACGAGCAGGCCCCCCACCGCCGGCCCGCAGAATTCGTTGGCGAGCGTCTCCACCCCCGCGATCCAGGCGTTGACTTTGGGCCGGCGCTCCGCCGGGACGGCCGCGGGAACGACGGCGCCGACGGCGGTGTTGGCCACCACCTCGGCGAGGCCGACCACGAGCCCCACGGCGTACAGAACCGGCAGCAACGGCGGCCCGGCCGTGCCCATGGCGAGCACCGCGACGAACAGCGCGGCGACGGCCGCCAGCCGGAGCAGGTTCGCGACGACCACCAGCCGGCGGCGATCGGTCCGGTCGGCGAGCACGCCCACCGGGAGCGACGCCAGCAGCCATGGCAGCGTGAGCGTGAGCCCCACCCCCGCCACCTGCCCCACGGAGCCACCCACCGCCACGGCGAGCATGGGAAGCGTGATCTTCACCACGCCGTCGGCCAGATTGGTGACCGCGGTGAAGCCCACCAGCACGGTCTCGTTCCGGCGGCTCGCCCGGTTTCGCGGTGCACCCCGTGTCACCGTCACAGCCACGCCACCTCCAACCATCTATCACCTTAGATGGTTGGATATTAACCAGCTATCCCGATAGATGGAACCAGTCGAGGTGACCAGGCGGATCCGCGACCCCGGAGCCGGCCGCCCACGCCCACCCGTGCAGTCGATTTCTACCCGTCTATGGTGGTAGGTGGTGAGATTTCGGCCATCTATCCTGGTAGATGGAATACGGCGCAGGCCCCGAAGGAACGAGCAGAGCGATGACAGACCCGTCGGCCCACGCGGCGCTGATCCGTGACTTCGCCAACACGATCGACGTCGAAGACGGCACGGACGCGATCGCCACGATGGAGGGGCTGACGACCTGGGCACGCGATCGAGGGCTGACCGGCGACGTGGACGAACGGACGCACACGCAGGCGATCGCGTTGCGCGCCGGTCTGCGCGCGCGCCTGCTGACCAACAACATCGGCGCTCCCGACACCCCGGAAGCGGCCCGGGCCATCGGTCAGGCGCAGACCGTGCTGGATGCGCTGCCCCTCCGAGTACGGCTGGGGGCGGCATCGGAGCCCGGCGACCCGCTGATGGGCGAGGGTCCGCTTGCCTCGATCGGCGCCGCCTGGGCCCTGGTCGTGGCCAACGGGGAGTGGCGGCGCCTCAAGATGTGCCCGGATCACTCGTGTGAGTGGGTGTTCTGGGACGGCACCCGCAGCCGCACCCGGCGCTGGTGCACCATGAGCGTCTGCGGCAACCGGGCCAAGGCCCGCGCGTACGCCGCCCGCCGCAGGCCCGTACGCGACTGATCCGCAGACGGGGATCGCCCGCGTCACGCCTGCCTCATGCCGCCCTGGAGACTTCGTCGCCGGGTGCCCCGTCTGAGCTCGGCACGGGGGGAGGCAGGGCCTGTTCGCACCAGATGGTCTTGCCACTGGTCGTCTGCCTCGTGCCCCAGCCCTGCGTGAGCTGTGCGACCAGCAGCAGTCCGCGCCCTCCCTCGTCGAAGACGCGGGCCCGGCGCAGATGCGGTGCGGTGTTGCTGCCGTCCGAGACCTCGCAGATCAGTGTGCGGTCGCGGATCAGTCGCAGCTGGATCGGGCCGGTCCCGTGGCGCATGGCGTTGGTGACGAGCTCGCTCACCACGAGGCCGGTGACGAACTCCATTTCGTCCAGTCCCCATACGAGGAGCTGGTCGATGGCGAGCTTCCTGGTGCGCGCGACCAGGGCCGGGTCAGCGGGGACCTCCCACATGGCGACCTGGTCCGGGGAGAGGGCTTCGGTGCGTGCGAGGAGAAGGGCCGCGTCGTCAGCCGCGCGGCCGTCGAGCAGGGCGCCGGTCACGGTGTCGCAGATGTCTTCCAGTGACGCCGTCGGCAGCGCCAGGGCACGGCGCAGCTCGGCGAGGCCCTGGTCGATGTCACGGTCGCGGGTCTCGACCAGGCCGTCGGTGAACAGGGCGATGACGGTGCCCTCGGTCAAGCGCAGCTCGGTGGTTTCGAAGGGCAGGCCGCCGACGCCGAGAGGAGGGCCGACCGGGCCGCGCACCAGTTCCGTGGTGCCGTCGGGAGTGAGCAGAACAGGCAGCGGGTGACCGGCGGTGGCCAAGGTGCATCTGCGTGAGACGGGGTCGTAGACGGCGTACAGGCACGTGGCGCCCAGCTCGGCGAACGCGGCCGTGTCGCCTTCCGCCATACCGGGCTGTTCGCCGCTGGTGAGGTGGATGACCAGGTCGTCCAGGTGGGTGAGGAGCTCGTCAGGCGGCAGGTCGACGTCGGCCAGGGTGCGTACGGCGGTGCGCAGCCGGCCCATGGTGGCGGCGGCGTGGATGCCGTGGCCGACGACGTCCCCGACGACGAGGGCGACCCGGCAGCCGGACAGCGGGATCACGTCGAACCAGTCGCCCCCCACCCCGGTCTGCGCGCCCGCCGGCTGATAACGGAAGGCGATCTCCACCGCCGGCTGCACGGGCAGCCGCTGGGGCAGCAGATTGCGCTGCAGAGTCAGCGCGGTATTGCGTTCATGGGCGTAACGGCGGGCGTTGTCGATGACGACGCCCGCCTTGGCGGTCAGCTCCACCGCGTAGGACAGGTCCTCCTCGTCGAATCGCCCGGGCTGACGCGAGCGCCAGAAGCTGACGACGCCCATCCGCACCCCCCGGGCACGTAGCGGGGTCGTGATCAGGGAATGGATGCCGTGGTCCAGGATCCGAGCGGCCGCTTCCGGATCCCGGGACCGCCACGCGGTGGAAGCCCGCAGATCGGGTTCGAGCAGGGCGAGGCCACCGTCGAAACTGCGGGCCTGAGGCGTGGGCGGGGCCCACGTGATCAGCACGCCGGGCGGGTGGAACGACCCGGTGTTCCGAATGCATCCGATGGCCACCCGGCACAGCATCTCGCCCTCGTCCGGCCGGTGGTCATCGCCCCGCAGGACAGCCACCGCCAGGTCGACCGTGACGAAGTCGGCGAACTCAGGGACCACTACCTTCACCAGTTCTTCCGCGGTCCGCCTCACATCGAGGGTGGTGCCCACCGCCGTGCTGGCGTCGTACAGCAGTTTGAGGCGCCTGTGCGCCTTCTCGGTCAGCTCGCGGCTCTCCTCCAGCGAGCGCCCCATGCTGTTGAACGCGACTTCGAGCTTGCCGATCTCGCCCGCACCGGTTTCGGGCATGCGCGCCGTGAGGTCTCCGTCGGCGAGCCGGGAAGCGACGGCGGCCGCTTTGCGGACCGGCCGGACGATCGACCGGATCAGGTAGGTGTCGAAGAGAAGGATGAGCAGGATCGATCCCGCTACACCGACCGACGTCGCCGCGGTGGCCCGGACAGCGGCATCGGCGGCACGCTCTTGCCGCGACGCGAGAAGTTGATTCTCAAAATTCACGAAGCGCTCGAATTGACCCCTGATCGCGTCGACACGGCGCTTTCCTTCTTCCGTCACCGCCACGGTTCGGGCGGATGCCGGATCTCGCCGCGCGGCCTCCACGGTCGGCACCGAATAGTCACGGATGTAGGCCTCGACGGACTGCTTGATCTGGCGCGCCCGGTCTCCCTGCGCGGCGCTCTGGGCGCTTGCGAGCCGCTCCAGGGTGGCCGCCTGCTCGGGGATGGAGGCACGGGCTTGTCTCCATGGTTGCAGGAAGCTCTCGTCTCCGGCGATGACGAACCCCCGCTGACCGGTCTCAAGGTCGATGACGAGCCTATGGAGGTGGTTCGCGGTCGTCAGCACATGCCTGGAGTGGTTTGTGAGATGCACCGCCTCACGAAGACCCGAAATCGCCGGCAGGAGGAACGCGAAGGCGCCGCTGATGAGGCCCAAGATCAGCATGCTCACCACGATCGTCCGCCGGGTCAGTCCGCCTTTTCCCTCGGCCCATCGCGTACGACGCGAACCGCTCACCCGCATGGCATGCCTCGTGACCAGCAGGAATATCGTCTACTCGTCATCCTACGACTATGACTCCTTCGCTCCGGGAAGGGAGCGGCCGCAGGCCCCACGACGGCCGGAGCGGGCGGGGTCAGCGCAGCGCCAACTCGGCGACCCGGCGAGCTAGCAGACGGGCGGGGTCGACGACGGGGACGGGGACGCGCGAGGCGTCCAAGGCCAGGACGATCTCGGTGCACGCCGCGACGATCCGCTCGGCGCCGCGGTCCACGAGGGAGCGCGAGACCTCCTCGAGACCCAGCCGGTGGGCCGGGCCGGCGGCGCCGCTCTTGACCGCGCCGATGGCCGCCATGACCCGCGGCTGGTCGGGCTCGCCCGGCTCGATCACCGCGACGCCGCGCCGCCGCAGCGCCTCCGCGTACAGCCCCGCGCGCAGGGTGCCCGTCGTGGCGAGCACGCCCGCCGCGCGTACGCCGTCGGCGGCGAGGGCGTCGGCGGTGACCTCGATGATGCTGGCCAGCTCCAGCCCGGCCTCGTCCGCGAGGCGGGGGACGAACGCGTGGGCGGTGTTGCACGGCACGGCGAGCACCTGGCACCCGGCCCGTTTCAGGCCCTCGATGCCGCGTCGCAGGTACGGGGTCGGGTCCTCGCCGTCGCCGATCAGACTCAGGGATCGGTCGGGTACGCGGGGGTCGCCCCAGATGACGACGGGCACGTGACCCTGGTCGCAGGTCGCCGGCGTCTCCTCCACGAGCTTGCCGTAGAAGTCGACCGTGGCCGCCGGTCCCATGCCGCCCAGGACGCCGACCAGACGGGGCTCGCTCACCGGCCGCCTCCGGCCAGCTCGCGGACCCGCCGGGTGCCCCAGAACCGAGTCATCGAGATTCGTCCTCTCCCCGAATGCGACGGGTGCCGCCGCACGGCCGCGGAAGCTTCCGCCGCCCCGTGGGCTCCCCGTGTCGTCCCTCGCGCCGCCCAGAAGGCCCGTCCGCCCCGAAGGCCCGTCCGTGCCGCAGGCCCGTCCGTGCCGCAGGCTTCGGCGCCGTACGGCCGGCCGGGGCGCACCGCGACGGCCGCGCGCACAAGGATCGGTCTATAAGGTGATCCGAGCACAAAAATGCAGCAAAGCGTCATTGAAGGGGCATGCGTGCAGGATTCCGACAGAGAGCAGCCTGGGTTGTTGTCGGAGGCCGACCTCGAACTGATCGACGCGCTCCAGATCAACCCGCGCGCGAGCTGGGTGGACATCGGGGCGGCGATCGGCGCCGATCCGGCGACGGCCGCGCGGCGCTGGCAGCGGCTGAACGCCTCGGGCGAGGCCTGGACCACCGTCGCCCTCGGCCGGCGCCAGATGCACGAGACGAGCATGGTGTTCCTGGAGATCGACTGCGAGGCCGGAGCCGCGGTCGAGGTCGCGGGCCGGCTCGCCACGGCCGGGCATCTCATCACCGTGCAGCACGTCGCCGCGGGCCACGACCTGTTCGTGATCGCCGTGGCCGCGTCGATGCCGGCGCTCGCGGACTACCTGCTCACGGACCTGCCGCGGATGCCGGGAGTGGCGAAGGTGCGCACCCACGTCGCGACGCGCGTCTTCGAGGCCTCGTGCCGCTGGCGGCTGCGCGTGCTGTCCCCTCGTGCGGCGGCCGCGCTGGCGCGGCGGCCCGGCCCGCCGGAGTCGACGAGGCGGATGGACGCACTCGACCGCCTGCTGTTCAAGGCCCTGCTGCCGGACGGCCGGGCCGGTTACTCCGAACTGGCCCGGACCGTCGGCGTGTCCGAGCGCACGGTGCAGCGCAGGCTCTCCCGGTTGGTCGCGACGGGCGACATCGACTTCCGCTGCGACCTCGCGCGCTCGCACGCGGGCTGGCACTCCTCGGCCGTCCTGTGGCTGCGGATGCCGGACGGCCTGCTGGAGGAGACGGGCCGGGCGCTGCTCGGCTGGCCGGAGACCCGCACCTGCGCGGCGCTCGCGGGCACCCGCAACATGCTCCTCACCGTGGGCCTGCACGAGGTCGCGGACCTGCACCCGCTGGTGGTCCGCCTGGAGGAGCGATTTCCGCACGTGACCGTGGCCGACCGGCAGATCGTGCTGCGGCAGGCCAAGCTGTACGGCCGGGTCCTCGACCGGCTCGGCCGCTGCACGGCCGTCGTGCCGGTGGACCCGTGGGCCCTGCCTCGGCACGCCTGAAGGGTCAGCGTGGCTCGGGGACGCCGCCGCCCCGCGCCTCCCGGCAGAGCCCGGCGCGCAGGACGTCCGCCTCGCGGCGTCCCACCACCTGCAGGTCGCCGACCGCCAGCGCGGGCAGGCCGAGCGCGGACACGACGGCGGTGACGCGGCCGACCTCCCCGCGTACGGCGGCCTCGTCGCACCCGAGCCGGGGCGCGGGGCCACCGAGCGTCGGCGTGATCAGGAGATCGATCCCGGACATCTCCGCGGAGAACCGGGCCCTGACCGCGTCGAGATCCTCGACCGCCCGGCGGTACTCCCGGTGGCCGATCCCGCCGGCGCCGTCCAGCTTCCGGCGCACCCCCTCGCTGTAGCTCCCGGCCGCCCTCGGATAGGTGGCCTCGTGCGTACGGCGAGCCTGCGCGCCCACGATCGTCCAGTACCGCGGGAGGATCTCGTACGGCAGGGCGATCTCGCGGACCTCGGCGCCGAGGTCCGCGAACTCCCCGGCCTGCGCGCACCCCTCGGCGACGCCGACGACCAGCCCCGCCAGGGAGTCCGGCGGCTCGACCGCCTCGCCGGAGAGCACCCGCCACACGTGGGCGCAGTCGGCGACCGAGGTGGTCATGGGCCCGACGACGTCGAACATGGGGGCGAGCGGCGCGACTCCCCCGGACGGGACGGCGCCGGCTCTTGGCCGCAGGCCGACCACGCCGCAGCAGGCGGCCGGGATCCGTACGGAGCCGCCGGTGTCGGTGCCGAGGCCGAACCTGGCGATGCCGGCGGCGAGGGCGGCCGCCGTGCCGCCGCTCGATCCGCCGGGAGACAGGTGCGGGTGACGCGGGTTGCGCACGTCGCCCCAGTGCGGGTTCTCGCTGGTGACGCCCCAGGCGAACTCGTGCTGGTTCGCCTTGCCGACCAGCAACGCCCCCGCGCGTTCCAGCGCTTCGACACAGGGGGCGGTGGTCAGCGCCTCCTCGCTTCCGTACAGGGCGGAACCGCGGGTCGTGGGGAGCCCGGCGACGTCGATCATGTCCTTGACGACGAAGGTCCAGGCCCACAGCTCCGGCGGGCCGCCGGGCGCGGGACGCTCCTGGCCGCCGAGCCGTTCGATGACCGGCTCGGCGCCGGCCTCGATGAGGATCGCGTGCCCGCTGTGCAGGCGGATCGCCTCGGCGGACCGGGCGATCGCCGCGTCGCGTTCCGCGACCGCCTCGGCGGACCCGTTGATCTCCGGCTCGCGTTCCATGGTCGGGGGCCTCCTCAAACGCCTGCTCCGGCGGCGGGTAGCCGTCCGGCGGGGCGGCGCGGCGGGGTCGTCACCAGCCGCACCGAGATCCGGCAAATGGTGACATATCTCCCGTTTCACGTCGAACCTCGGAAGGCCTTCGCCGAGCCGGCGCGCGCCTCACCGAGGGCGACCCCCCATCGCGTACGGTCAGACCGCCAGGGCGTCGAGCAGGGACAGCAGGCGGGCGCTCTCCCGCTCCGGGCGGGCGAGGGCGAAGATGCTGCGGCTGGTGTTCAGCCACGGCACGTCGGCCACCACGACGCCCGGGCCGTGCCCGCGCAGTGCGAGGTCGGGGACGAACGCGGCGCCCATTCCCGCCTCGACCATCCTCAGTGTGATCTTGAAGTCGTCCGCGTGGCCGGCGATCCTGGGGTGCAGGCCCCAGCGCGCGAACACGCCCTCGAAGAAGGAGGCGTCGCTGCTGCCCGGGTGGTGCGTGATCCACGGCAGATCGACGAGTTGCTCGGCCCGGTACGGCGCCAGGTCGCACCACCCGGCGGGCAGGACGATCTTGTAGCGATCCTCGGCGATCCAGCGGCGGCCCAGTGCCGACGGCCACGAGAGGCCGGAGTTCCCCACCTGGTAGACGATCGCCGCATCCATCTCGCCTCCGGCGCCGAGACGCGGGATGAGCTGGGAGGACTCGGCGACGGCGACCTTGACGCCGGCCCGGTCCCGGTCCTCCATCCGCCCGAGCACGCCGGTCAGCACGTCGGCGAAGCTGGGGAAGATGCCCAGGTGGATCCGCCGCTCGCTGTTGCGGTGCACGGCCTGGACGGTGGCGATCATCCGTTCCATGTCGTCGAGCACGGCCGCCGCGTGCCTGGCCAGCACCTCGGCGGCGTTGGTGGGCAGCACGCTGTGCGCGGACCGCTCGAACAGGCGCACGCCGATCTGCCGTTCCAGCGCGGCCATCTGCTGGGAGACGGCCGACGAGGTGTACCCCAGCCGGTTCGCCGCGGCGGCGAAGGAGCCGAACTGTACCACCTCGCGCAGAGTGCGGAGATGTTCCGGCTTGAGCATTAGCGTTCCTTGCTCTCAGGGTTGCCAAATGTCGTGTTTATAGCGCTTCCTACTTCTTTTCGCCACTTCTACAGTGATGGGCCACCGTTCCCGAATCCTTCTGAAGGTCACATGAGCATCCGCGTGTACCGCAACGCCGCCATCCACACGGGAGCCGGCGGCGCCCCACCCGCCCAGGCCATGGCCGTGGACGGCGAGACGCTGCTCGCCGTCGGCACGGAGGCGGAGGTGCGCGAGGCCGCGGGCCCGGGCGCGGAGCTGATCGACCTGGACGGCGCAGCCGTGCTCCCCGGCCTCTACGACGCGCACATCCACACGGCGCAGTACGCCCAGAGCCTCGGCGCGGTGGACCTGCGCGACGTGCGGTCCCTGGACGAGGCCCTCGCCGCGGTGGCCGCGCACGCGGCGCGGCTGCGGCCGGGCGCCTGGCTGTTCGGCGGACGGTGGAACAGCAACACCTGGAACCCGCCCGCCCAGCCGGACCGGTACGCGCTCGACTCCGTGTGCCCGGACCTGCCGGTCGCGCTACCCAGCGTGGACGGTCACACCGTGTGGGCCAACTCGGCGGCGCTGCGGCTGGCCGGCATCGACGCCGGCACGCCGGACCCCGTGGGCGGCGAGATCGTCAGGGACGCGAACGGAGAGCCCACCGGCATCCTGCGCGAGGCGGCCTCGTACCCGCTGCGCGACCTCATGGTCTCCCCCGACCTGCGCGACCTGCTCCGCGCGGCCCAGGATGAGCTGCTCGCGCTCGGCCTGACCAGCGTCCACGACATCGACGGCGAGGACTGCCGGGCCGCCTACCTGCAGCTGCGCGACGCGGGCGAGCTCAAGCTGCGCGTCCACAAGGCGATCCCGATGGTCCACCTGGAGGCGGCGATCGCCGAGGGCCGCCGCACCGGGCAGGGCGACGACTGGGTCCGCACCGGCCCCGTGAAGATCTTCAGCGACGGCGCCCTGGGTTCGCACACCTGCCACATGAGCGAGTCCTTCGCCGGCGAGCACGGCAACAACGGCATCGCCGTCACGCCGTACGAGGAACTGGTCGCGCTGTTCTCCCGGGCGGCGGGAGCCGGCATCGCCGTCGCGACGCACGCGATCGGCGACCGGGCCAACCACCTGGTCATCAACGCGTACGAGGCGGTCGGCCAGACGCCGGGGCTGCGGCACCGCATCGAGCACGCCCAGCACCTGCGGCCCGGCGACCTGGCGCGGATGGCGCGGCTGGGCATCGTCGCCTCGATGCAGCCCGTGCACTGCACCAGCGACATCGACCTGGTGGACCACCTGCTGGCCGGCCACGAGCTGGCCTCCTACGCCTGGCGGGGGATGCTCAACGTCGGCGTGGCGCTGGCCTTCGGCTCCGACGCCCCCGTCGAGCACCCCAACCCCTTCGCCGCGCTGTACGCCGCGGTGACCCGCACCCGGACCGACGGCACCCCCGTCGGCGGGTGGCAGCCGGAGCAGCGGCTGAGCATGGCCGAGGCCGTCACCGCCCACACACTGGGCGCGGCCTACGCCGCGGGCGAGGAGGAGCGCAAGGGCGTCCTCACGCCCGGCAGACTCGCCGACTTCATCGCAGTGGACATCGACCCCTACCTGGAGTCACCCGAGGCGGTGCTGCGCACCAAGGTTCTGACCACGGTCGTCGGCGGCGAGGTCCGCTGGCGGCGAATCTGAAGGAGCACCCCCTGTGAACACCCGGATCCTCACCACGCTCGCCGTCGGCGGCCTGCTCGCCGCGACCGCCGCCTGCGGCGCCCAGTCCCTGAACGCCGACGACTCCGGCGCGGCGGCCTCGGCTCCGCCGGCCGTCGTGCTCGACCAGGCCCCCGCCGAGGAGAAGGCGGCCGACGTCATCAACGCCATCACCCCCGACCAGGAGCTCGCGGCCAAGGCGCCGGCGAGCCTGAAGTCGAACGGCCTCAAGGTCGTCTCCTCGATCGGCTACCCGCCCATGGAGCTGTTCGCGAGCGACGGCAAGACCGCGATCGGCTTCGACCCCGCCCTGGCGCGCGCCATCGCGAGGAAGCTCGGCGTCAAGGTGACCATCACCGACGAGGAGTTCAACTCGCAGATCCCCGGCGTGCTCACCGGCCGCTACGACTTCGTCATCTCCTCGATGAGCGACACGCCGGAACGGCAGGAGCAGGTCACGTTCGTCGACTACGTGCAGGCCGGCGCCGCGCTGCTGGTCAAGAAGGGCAACTCGGCGGGCATCACCGGGCCCGCGGACCTGTGCGGCAAGACCGTCTCCGTCGTCGACAACGGCTCCTCGATGGACCTGGCCGAGAGCTACGACGAGGCCTGCAAGAAGGACGGCAAGCCCGCCGTGGACATCCTGAAGTTCCCCGGCGACACGGAGGCCATGCTCCAGGTGAGCAACGGCCGTGCGCAGGCGAGCGTCACCGACTACGTGGTCGCCGCGTACAAGGCGGCCGACCCCAAGCTCGAGATGGAGGCGATCACCCTCGACGGCACCGCGAGCCCCTGGGGCATCGGGATGAGGCCGGACAACAAGGAGCTCATCGACTCCGTCAAGGGCGCACTGGACTCCCTCATCAAGAGCGGGGAGTACGGCAACATTCTCAAGGCCTGGAACCTGGACGCACTGGCCGTCGAGTCGGCCGTGGTCAACGGCGGTAAGTGAGGTGCGCACCGAACCCATCGTCGACGGGGCCGGCACGCCGGTCCCCGTCGCCCGAGCCTGGCACTGGGGCCGCTGGGTCGCCGCGGCGGTCGCGCTCGTGGTCGCCGGCTGGCTGGCCTACCTGGTGGTGGTCAACCCGCGCCTGGACTGGGACAAGGTCGCCGAGTATCTGTTCAACGAGCGCATCCTGTCCGGGGTCTGGGTCACCATCGAGATCTCCGTGCTGGCGACGGCCCTCGGACTGGTGCTCGGCGTCCTGGTCGCGGTCATGCGCCTGGCGCAGAATCCGGTGCTGAGCGGGCTGGCCACGTTCTACATCTGGTTCTTCCGCGGCACGCCGGTGCTGGTGCAGCTCATCTTCTGGTACAACCTCGCGTTCCTCTTCCCCGAACTCGTGCTCAAGATCCCCTTCACGGCGATCGGTCTCAAGTGGGACACCAACCAGGTGATGACCGGGTTCACCTCGGCCATGCTGGGGCTCGGGCTGAACCTGGCGGCGTACTTCGCCGAGACCGTGCGCGCCGGGATCCAGGCGGTGGACCGGGGCCAGACCGAGGCGGCGTACTCGCTGGGCATGACGCCGGCCAAGCGGATGCGGGTCATCGTGCTGCCGCAGGCACTGCGCATCATCATCCCGCCGACCGGCAACGAGTTCATCTCCATGCTGAAGACCACCTCGCTGGTGTACGTCGTCGCCGGGCACGACCTGATGACCAACGCCAGCCAGATCTACAAGGCGAACAACCGGATCATGGAGCTGCTGATCGTGGCGAGCGTCTGGTACATGCTCATGACCGCCGTGGCGACGTTCCTGCAGGGGCGGCTGGAGCGCCGGTTCGGCTCCGACGCCGTACGCCTGGTGCGCGGCGGCGGGGTCGCGGCCAAGGTCCTGCCGAAGGTGGCCGCGTGAGCGCCGGCAAGGACCGCGGCGCGGCCCCGGTCGTGGTCGCGTCCGATGTCCGGATGGGCTACAACGGCGTGCAGGTGCTCAACGGGGTGAACCTCACGGTGGCCCCCGGCGAGGTGAGCTGCATCATCGGCCCGTCGGGCTCGGGCAAGTCCACGTTCCTGCGGTGCGTCAACGGTCTGGAGCCCGTGCTGGGCGGCAGCCTGCGCGTGCTCGGGGAGGAGGTCGGCCACACGCTGCGCGACGGCAGATACCACCCCTGGACTCCGAAGGAGTTCGCCGCCTTCCGCAGGAACATCGGCATGGTGTTCCAGCGGTTCAACCTGTTCGCCCACCAGAGCGCGCTGGAGAACGTCGCGTGCGGGCCCGTCCACGTGCTGGGCATGTCCCAGGACCGGGCACGGACGCTGGCGATGGAGCACCTGGACCGCGTGGGCCTGGCCGACCACGCGCACAAGCGGCCCCACCAGCTCTCCGGCGGCCAGCAGCAGCGGGTGGCCATCGCGAGGGCGCTGGCGATGAAGCCCACCCTGATGCTGTTCGACGAGCCGACCTCCGCCCTCGACCCCGAGCTGGTGGACGAGGTGCTCGAGGTCATGAAGGGCCTGGCCGCCGAGGGGATGACGATGGTCGTGGTGACCCACGAGATCGCCTTCGCCCGGGAGGTCGGCGACCGGCTGACCTTCTTCGCCGACGGCGTGGTCGTCGAGGAGGGCCGTCCCCGCGACCTTCTCGCCGCCCCGGAGCACGAGCGCACCCGCGCGTTCCTGTCCAGCGTCCAGTGAGAGTCGGCCCCTGAGGCCTTCGACAGCCGGCCGGCGGAGTCGCCGATGGATGGTCCACCGGCGGACCAGGACCATCCATCGGAGACGGAACGCTCGCCGCAGGCCGCAGGCGGGCCGAAAGTCCCACGATCACGGGGACTTCGGGGTGGACGCGGCGTGCCGTACGGCTCCTGCGGCAGGGCCGGTGATCGCGGTTTGCTTGAGGTGTCAAAGAGAGAGCAAAGACGCGAACACGTTGAAAGGGGCCGGTCATGGCCACCATCGAAGGGCGCAACCAGAGGAAGCACCGCCTCTACGACGCCGCTCCCGCCGCCGCGGTCACCGTCCCCGCCCCCCGCGCGCACACCGAGACGACCCCCGCCGCCGGCACCGCGCCCCGGACGACCGCCGGCCCCGCCCGGTACGCCTGGGCCGCCGCCCGCATCGCCATCGGCTGGGTGTTCCTGTGGGCCTTCCTGGACAAGATGTTCGGCTTCGGCTTCGCCACCCCCGCCGCCAAGGCCTGGATCAACGG
>NZ_JABBXA010000026.1 GCF_014161445.1 Microbispora sp. H13382 | reverse complement strand
CGGCCATGCGCTCCTCCTGCTGTCGGTACCGATCACTGGTACCGACAGTGGAGGCAAACCTGATCAGAGGCCCGGAAGCGGCCCGGCGTGTCGCGGCCCGGCGAACCTAAGTGGACACCCCACTAGGCGGCAACGTGACCGCCTTCCCTGTGGGAGATCGCCTTGTCGGCGGTCGCGTCCGGCGCGGCGGCCAGGCGGTGCTTGCGCTTGGGCATCCCGAAGGTCGGGTGCGAGGTGGTCCACAGCGACATCGTGAGGATGCCCGCCTTGATCCGCGCGGCCTTCCGGCCGCCCAGGTATTTCGGCTTTGCTTGCGCTTCGTCGTCGACCAGCTGCAGGATCCCGTCCCGCCGCCCGAGGCTGATGTGGTTGCCCGGGTAGGCCAGCGTGGTGCTGGCGATCTCACGGCCGGTCAGGCGTCCCACGATCGCCTCGACGGCCTGCCGGCCGGTGAAGCCGGCCGAAGCGCAGGACATCGGCAGCGGCCGGCCGTTGTCGCCGATGGCATAGGCGCTGTCGCCGGCGGCGTAGACGTTCGGGTGCGAGACCGACCGCATGGTGCGATCGACGACGATCCGGCCGTTTTCGGTGACCTCCAGCCCGCCGGCGGCGGCGAGGGGGGTGACCGCGAACCCGGCCGTCCACACGGTGGCGTCGGACGCCAGGGCGGTGCCGTCGGCGCACAGCACGCGCGTCGCTTCGACGGCTTCGACGGCGGTGTGCTCCAGGACGGTGATGCCCAGCCGGTCGCAGGCCCGGCGCAGGTGGCCGCGGGCCCCGGCGGAGAGCCGGGCGCCCAGCTCGCCGCGGGCGATGAGCGCCACCGACAGGCCGGGCCGGGATTCGGCGATCTCGGTGGCGGTCTCGATGCCGGTCAACCCGTCGCCGACGACCACCACACGCCCGCCTTCGCCCCGCCTGCCCAGGCTGTCCAGGCTGTCCAGGCGCTCGCGCAGGCGCAGCGCCGAGGGCCTGGCGGCGACGTCGAAGGCGTGCTCGGCCACGCCGGGGAGGGCGTGGTCGTCGCCGTGGCTGCCGAGCGCGTACAGAAGCGTGTCGTAGCCGAGTTCGCCGCCGCCGTCGGCGTCGGCCACGGCGACGACCTGGCGCTCGGGGTCGACGGCGGTGACACGGGCCAGGCGCAGCCGTATCCCCGTGCCCGCGAAGACGTCGGCGAGCTTCGGAGCCTCGATCTCCTGGCCGGCCGCCAACTGGTGCAGCCGCAGCCGCTGGACGAAGTCCGGCACGGCGTTGACCACGGTGATCTCGGTGTCCGCCGGGGACAGCCGGCGGGCCAGGGTCCCGGCCACGTAGGCCCCGGCGTAGCCGGCGCCGAGGACGACGATGCGGTGCTTCATGTGTTGCTCCTGTCGGCTCGCTCTCGCTTGCTTTCGCTGACTTGAGCGGAACAGCGCCCCGATTGCTGACAGGAACCGCATGTGTCATGGGTCACAAAGGGGTGTCAGCGGTCGAGGCGGCGGTAGCGGCGGACCGACAGCGGGAGGAAGACCGCGACGAGCAGCAGCGGCCAGACCAGGGCCATGACCGCGGCGTGCTCGGCGACCCAGGTGGTGCCGCCCGCGCCGGGGTTGCCGAACAGGTGGCGGGTGGCGGCCATGGTGGCCGACAGGGGGTTCCATTCGGCGACGGCGGCGAGCCAGCCGGGCATGGTGCCGGTCCAGGCGAAGGCGCTGGACAGGAAGCCGACGGGCCATACGAGGATCTGGACGGCCATGACGGCTTCGGGGCCGTTCAGGGTCAGGCCGAGGTAGATGCCGACCCACAGGAAGGCGAAGCGCAGCAGCAAGAGCAGTCCGACGGCGAGTGCGGCGCGGGCGGGGCCTTCGTGATAGCGCCAGCCGACGGCCAGGCCGCAGACGATCATGACGGCGAGGCCGAGGACGGTGTTGAGCATGTCGGCGACGCTGCGGCCGAGGACGACGGCGGAGGAGGCGATGGGCAGGGAGCGGAAGCGGTCGGTGACGCCTTTGGTGGCGTCGCGGGCGACGGCGGTGAAGGTGGCTTCGATACCGAAGAGCATGGTCATGGCGTACATGCCGGGCATGAGGAATTCGCGGTAGTCGCCGCCGCCCGGTACGGCCATCGCGCCGCCGAACAGGTAGCCGAACATCAGCACGATCATGACGGGGAACAGCAGGGCGGCCACGAGCCGGCCGGGTGTGCGGGCCCAGTGGTGAAGGCTGCGCAGGGTGACGGTCCAGCCGTCGGCCAGGGCCCAGCGCAGCCGCGCGGCCGCGGTGCGGGGGATCTCGGGTGCGGTGACGGTCATCCCGCGGCCGCCTTTCCTGTGGTGTTCTCGGTCGTGTTCCGTGCGCCGGTGAGGTGGAGGAAGACCTCGTCCAGGGTGGGCCGTCGCAGGGCGATGTCGGCCACGGTGATCCCGGCGGCGTCCAGGGCCCGCAGGACCTCGGGGAGCGCGGCGGATCGGTCGCGTACGGGCGCGCTGACGCGGCGGGCGTCGGCGTCCAGGTCCACGGAGGCGTCACCCGGGGCGCCGGTCACCCGGCCGGCGATCGCGGCGGCGGCCGGCAGGTCGGCGGTGTGGCGCACGACGACGTCGAGGCGGTCGCCGCCGAGCGCGGATTTCAGCTCGTCGGGGGTGCCCTCCGCGACGACGCGGCCGGCGTCGACGACCGAGACGCGGGAGGCCAGCTGGTCGGCCTCCTCCAGGTATTGGGTGGTGAGGAGCACGGTGGTGCCCGCGGCGACGAGGGCGCGGACGGCGTCCCACACCTCGGTGCGGCCGCGCGGGTCCAGTCCGGTGGTGGGCTCGTCGAGGAACAGCACCGGCGGGGAGCAGATCATGCCGACCGCCAGGTCGAGGCGGCGGCGCATGCCGCCTGAGTACTGCCCGACGGGTTTGGTCCCGGTGCCGGCGAGGCCGAACCGGGCGAGCAGTTCGTCGGCGCGGGCGCGGGCCGCGGCCGGGCGCAGGTGGTGGAGGCGGCCGAACATGACGAGGTTCTGCCGGCCGCTCAGGATCTCGTCGAGGGCGGCGTGCTGGCCGACCAGGCCGATGCTGCGGCGTACGTCGGCGGCCTGGCGTACGACGTCGAAGCCGGCGACGCGGGCCGTGCCGCCGTCGGGCCGCAGCAGCGTGGTGAGGATCCGGACGGCGGTGGTCTTGCCGGCGCCGTTCGGTCCGAGCAGGCCGTGCACGGTGCCCTCGCGGACGGCGAGGTCGACGCCGTCGAGGGCGGGGGTGTCGCCGTACCGCTTGCGCAGGCCTTCCGCTGTGACCGCGTGCGTCATCGCGTTTCTCCGTTCAGGATTGGTACGGCGTACCGTACAGCATACGGAACCAGGGTGCGCATAGAATTCGCAGGCGATGACGGAGTACAGCTCGCAGGGAGACCCGGCGCGGAGTCTGGCCCTGCTGTGGCGCACGGGTGAGCGGACCGGACGCAAGGGCAAACCGGATCTCAGTGTCGACCGGATCGTGCGCGCGGCGATTTCGGTGGCCGACGCCGAGGGCCTGGCCGCGCTGTCCATGCGGAGGGTCGCCGAGCAGCTCGGTGTGGGGACGATGTCCCTGTACACCTACGTCCCGGGTAAGGCCGAGCTGATCGACGTCATGGTCGACACGGCGTACGGCGAGCTGCCCGCACCCGCGGAGGTGGCGGGCGGCTGGCGGGGCAGGCTGGAGCTGATCGCCCGGGAAAACCTGGCGCTCTACCGGCGGCATCCGTGGATGCTGCAGGTGTCGACGACGAGCCGGCCCCCGCTCGGCCCCAACCTCATCGCCAAGTACGACTACGAGTTGCGGGCGGTCGACGGCATCGGCCTGGACGACCTCGAGATGGACTCGGTGGTCACGCTGCTCAACGGTTACGTGAGCGGCGCGGCGCGGGGCGCGGTGGAGGCGGCGCAGGCGCCGGGGGAGACGGGCGTCACCGACGAGCAGTGGTGGTACGCCCACGCGCCCTATCTGGCCAAGGCGTTCGATCCCCGGCGTCATCCGCTGGCGGCCCGGGTGGGCGCGGCGGCGGGCGAGGCCTACAACGCGGCCTACGACCCGGACCAGGCGTTCGAGTTCGGCCTGCAGCGCGTGCTCGACGGCGTCGGGGCGTTCGTCACCGCCCGCACCGCCGGACGAGGCCCTGCCTAAGAGGCGCCGTCTAAAGAGTCGGTAGGCCGGGCGGAGGATCCGCGCGTGCCTGCGTGACTACGCCCCCCGGTCCGGGGAACCTGCCCAGGCGGAGATCCGCACAGCGGCGGCCGGGGGACGGGGGCAGGGCGATGGCGACCACCGCGGGCGAGGCCGGGACCGGTCCGGCGCCGGCCAGTCTGCGCCTGCCGGGCATCGTGCTCGGGGTGGGGCTGGGCGGGTTCGTCGACGGGATCCTGCTGCACCAGCTCCTGCAGTGGCACCACATGCTGAGCAGCACCGACAGCGACCGCATCGGGGTGCGGTACTACGACCCCCGCACGGTTTCGGGGCTGGAGATGAACACGGTGTGGGACGGCCTGTTCCACACCGTGTGCTGGCTCGCGGTGCTCATCGGCCTCGCGATCCTGTACTCCCGCGTCACCCGCGAGCGGCGCCGGGTGTGGACCTCGCGGGTGCTGTGGGGGTGGGTCCTGGTCGGCTGGGGCGTCTTCAACCTCGTCGAGGGCGTCCTGGACCACCACATCCTGGGCATCCATCACGTCCGCGGCGGCCCCGACCAGTTGTGGTGGGACCTCGGCTTCCTCGTCCTGGGCGCGCTGCTGCTCGCCGGGGGTTACCTGCTCGCGCGTAGCGGGCGGTCCTTCGACCCCGCCGGGGCTTTCGCGTGAACGACCACGGCGCCCACTTCGCGGGGGTGTCCGGCGTGCTCGCGCCGGTCCTCGTCCTGCTCGTGTACCTTCACCTGGCCCGGCGGGCGCGCCGCCGCAACCCGGTCCTGGGCTGGAGAGGGTGGCGTACGGCGAGCTTCGCCGCCGGGCTCGTCCTGGTGGCGGCGGCGCTCCTGCCGCCCGTCGCGTCCCTCGCCCACGCCGACTTCCGCGGTCACATGGTGCAGCACATGCTGATCGGGATGTACGCCCCGATCGGCCTGGTGCTGGGCGCCCCCGTCACCCTGCTGCTGCGGACCCTGCCCGTCGCCGGGGCGCGGCGGCTGACCGCCGTCGTGCACAGCCGTCCCGGCCGGCTGGCGGCCCATCCGGCGACCGCCCTGCTGCTGTCCACCGGCAGCATCGTGGCGCTCTACTTCACGCCGCTCTACGACGCCGCCGCGGCGCACGCGGCGGGGCACTGGCTGCTGCACGCCCACTTCCTGCTGTCGGGCTGCCTGTTCGCCCATGTCATCGCCGGTCCCGATCCCGCGCCCGCCAGGCCGGGCGTCCGTGCCCGCCTGGTCTACCTCGGTTGTGCCATCGCCGTGCACGCGGTCGTCGCGCAGCTGATGTACGCCGGCTTCCGGGTGGGCGTGCGGGCCCCCGTGGCCGAGCTGCGGGGCGGGGCGGAGATCATGTATTACGGCGGCGACATCGCCGAGCTGCTCCTCGCCGCCGCCCTGGTCACGACCTGGCGCCCCGATCGCCGTGATCGCCGCGGGGGACCGGCGCGCCGGCCGAGGCTGGCACACGACCCCGTGTAGGCCAGGAGGACACCCGAAAACACGGGCAAGGCCGTGCCGTACGGCCGGGCTCAGGGTTTGGTGCCGAGCCACTCCTGGAAGGCGGGTCCGGCGAGCTTGGCGTGCGGGCCGGGCAGGAAGGCGCCGTCGGCGGCGATCTCGGCATCGGGCATGCCGGACCCGTCGACGCCGACGACCTTGACGCCTCGCCGGGCGCCGAGAAGCCGGGCCGCCTCCGCCATGGTCTCCGTGCGGGGACCGGCGATCTCGGGGATCGGTGTTCCCGGGGCGGGCGCGCCGGGGGCGAGGGCAAGGTCGGCCAGTTCCTCGGCCACGGTGCGGCAGGCCACGAGCTGGGTGGGCAGGGCCGGGATGTAGGCGACGTCGCCCTGCCGCCACTCGAGGAGCTGACCGACGAACTCGTGGAACTGCGCGGGCCGCAGGATGCGGACCGGGAGCGGGCCGGACAGGAGGAGCTCCTCGTGCACCTTCTTGGCGGCGAGGAAACCGGCGGTGGCCTTGTCGGCGCCGATGATGGACGCCACGGCGATCCGGGCGACGCCCGACTTCTGGCTGGCCTCGTGCAGGTTGCGGGCCGACGTGCGGAAGAACTCCGTCGCCGCCTCCTGGTCGGAGGAGTGCCACGAGGCGACGTCGATGATGACCTCGACCCCGGTGAGGGCCTCGGCGAGGCCCTCACCGGTGATGATGTCGACGCCGGTGGCGCGGGACATCGGCACGACCCGGTGCCCCCGCTCGGTCAGGACGTCGACGACGTGGCGGCCCAGCCGCCCGGTCGCTCCCGCTACCGCGAACGTGGTGACGCTCATGTCGTTCTGCCTTTCTCAAGCGCTGTACGCGCGGCGTTCTGACGACCACGAGACGCCGGCGACCCGATCCCTGTGACAGCGCGGGCATGTGACATGGGTCACCCGCCGTGGGTGTTACGGAGCGGTGGGGACCGGCGTCCTGTGCGTGTGGCAGCGTTGAGAACGAACAGGTGGGAGCCGGGCATGAGCGAACGAAGTGCGGGCCCGGCCGGGCCGCTCGATCGTGCCGGCCGGGTCGGCTCCGTGGACCGCGCGACCGAGGCGTTCGTCACCCATCGCAACCTGCTGTTCACCGTGGCCTACGAGATGCTCGGCTCGGCCGCCGACGCCGAGGACGTCCTGCAGGAGACCTGGCTGCGATGGGTGGATGTCGACCTTGGCGCCGTGCGGGAGGAGCGGGCCTACCTGGTGCGGATCGTCACCCGGCAGGCGCTGGACCGGCTACGTGCGCTCGGCCGGCGCAGGGAGTCCTACGTCGGTCCGTGGCTGCCCGAGCCGTTGCTGACCGCGCCTGATGTGGCCGAGGACGTCGAGCTGGCCGAGAGCGTCTCGATGGCGATGCTGCTGGTGCTGGAGACGCTGCGGCCGACCGAGCGGGCGGTCTTCGTGCTGCGCGAGGTGTTCGACCTGGATTATGACGAGATCGCCGAAGCCGTCGGCAAGAGCCCTGCCGCGGTACGCCAGATCGCCTACCGGGCGCGGGCGCACGTGGCCGCCCGCCGGCCACGCGGCACCGCCTCCGCCGCCGAGACCCGAGCCGCGCTTCAGGCCTTCCAGCGAGCGGTCGAGACCGGCGCGTTGCAGAGCCTGCTCGACGTCCTCGCGCCGGACGTCGTCGCCCTGAGTGACGGCGGCGGAGTCAGGCACGCCCTGCTGCGGCCCGTCGTGGGGATCGGCAACGTGGCTCGCCTGCTGGCCGCGGGTTGGTGGAGACGCGACGCGGAAAGGTCGGTCGAACTGGTGCAGATCAACGGTGGCCGCGGGCTGCTCGTGCGCGTCGACGGGGAGATCGACGGTGTGGTGGCGGTACGCGTGGAGAACGGCTACGTCGCCGGCGCCTACCACGTACGCAATCCCGAGAAGTTGTCGCGTGTGGAGCGGGAGACCGCCGTGACCCGCTGAGCCCGGCGAGAGCGAACGCGCATGCCCTGACAGCACACCGGCCTGCCGCCGCGGTGCGGGGGCAGGCCGGTGTCGGGGGGTGACGGTCGTCAGGCGCGGGCGGCTATCCGGGTGAGGATCGGCTGGACCAGGCGCGCCGCCAGGGGGCCGAAGGCCGCCAGGATCAGGACGTACGCGGCGGCGAGGGCGCCGAGGTCGGGGTGGGCGCCGGCGGCCACCGCCAGCCCCGCGATGACGATGTTGAACTCTCCGCGGGGGATGAGCGCGATGCCGGCCCGGACCCGTCCGGCGCGGGCGATGCCGGCGCGGCGGGCGGCGTACCCGCCGGTCAGCAGCTTGGTGATCATTGTCACCACGGCGAGACCGGCGGCCAGGCCCGCGGCGGGCAGGATCTTGGTGGGGTCGGTCTGCAGGCCGAAGAAGACGAAGAAGACCGCGGCGAACAGGTCGCGCAGCGGCGCGAGCAGCGCCTGGGCGTCTTCGGCCAGTTCGCCCGACAGGGCGATGCCGACGAGGAACGCGCCGACCGCGGCCGACACCTGCAGCTGCTGGGCCAGTCCCGCCACCAGCAGCGCCAGCCCGACCACCTTGAGCATGAGCACTTCGGAGTTGGGGCTGGCGACGAACGCCTCGATGTAGCGGCCGAAGCGGAGCGCGACCAGCAGCACCACGCTCACCGCGGCGAGCGCGATGGCCACGGTGATCGCCCCGGCGACGGCGCTCAGGCCCGCCAGCATGGCGGTCAGGACCGGCAGGTAGACCGCCATCGTGAGGTCCTCGAAGACCAGCAGCGACAGCACCACGGGGGTCTCACGGTTACCGATCCAGCCCAGGTCGGACAGGACCTTGGCGGTGATGCCGGAGGAGGTGGCGTAGGTGACGCCGGCCATGGCGACCGCGGCGACCGGGCCCCAGCCGAGCAGCAGCGCCAGGATCGCGCCTGGGGCGGCGTTGAGCACGAGGTCTACCAGGCCGGCGCGGGCGTTGCCCTTGAGGCTGGTCACCAGTTCGTCGGCGTTGTATTCCAGGCCGAGGGTGAGCAGCAGCAGGATGACACCTAATTCGGCGCCGGTGGCGATGAACTCCTCGCTGGTTGCCAGCGGGAGGATGCCACCGGTACCGAAGGCCAGGCCCGCGATGAGGTAGAGGGGGATCGGGGAGATGCCGACGCGCAGCGCCAGTGCCCCGAGGATGCCGAGTCCGAGGACGACGGCGCCGAATTCCAGGAACAGTATCGCGGTATTGTGCACGCGCTGCCCTCAGCCGCTGGCGAAGATGTCGGCGACGGCGGCGGTGCTGTCCTCGCTGCCCACCACGACCACGACGTCGTCCGTGGCGAGGACGAAGTCGGGAGCGGGGCTGGCGAAGACGCGTCCGGCGCGGACCACGGCCACGATGGAGGCTCCGGTGCGGGTGCGCACCTGGGCCTCACCCATGGGGCGGCCGGCGTAGGGGGTGCCCGGCGAGATCGGCAGCTGGACGCTGACCAGCCCCTCGACCTCGCGGTGCAGTGCGTTGAGCCGCTGGACGATGCGGGGGGCGCCGAGCAGTTCGACGAGCGCGTCGGCCTCCTCGTCGTTGAGTTTCACCGTCTCACAGGCCCTGTCGGGATCGTCGGGGTCGTAGATCACCAGGTCGCGTCGCCCGGTGCGGTGGGAGACGACTCCTATTCGCCGTCCCGAGCGGGTGGTGAACTCGTGCCGCAACCCGATCCCCGGCAACACCGTCTGCTCGACATCCACGGCGCTGCTCCTCCGTTCAATAGGTCAGTGTCTGCCCAGGAACCTACCAATGATGGGCTGACGTCTCATTTCCGGCTCTTCGTTGGCGTCGCTGGAGGTATGGCAAGCTGTCGGGGTGGACGACGACCTCGAACACGCGCTCGTCGCGGTCGGGCCGCGGCTGCGCGCGCTGCGCCGGCAGCGCGAGACGACCCTGGCCGACCTGTCGGCGGCGACCGGCATCTCGGTGAGCACGCTGTCGCGCCTGGAGTCGGGCGCGCGCCGGCCGACCCTCGAACTGCTGCTGCCCCTGGCCCGGGCGCACGGTGTCACGCTGGACGAGCTCGTCGACGCCCCGCCGACCGGGGATCCCCGCGTGCATCTGCGCCCGGTCGTACGCAACGGCATGACCATGCTGCCCCTGAGCCGCAGGGCCGGGGGGATCCAGGCGTACAAGCTGGTGATTCCGGCGGGCAGCGGCAGGAGGAAGCCGGAGCCGAAGACCCACGAGGGCTACGAGTGGCTTTATGTGCTCAACGGGCGGCTGCGGATGGTCCTCGGCGAGCAGGATCTGGTGCTCTCCCCGGGTGAGGCGGCCGAGTTCGACACCCGGCTGCCGCACTGGTTCGGGGCCGCCGACGCGCAGGCGGTGGAGTTCCTCAGCCTGTTCGGGCAGCAGGGTGAGCGCGCCCACCTGCGTGCCCGCCCGAAGGCCAAGCAGGAGCCTGCGCTGTAGGGGGTCTACGCGGGGCGGCGCGCGAGGGTGAGCAGGTGGCCGCTGACGCCGAGGAGGGACGGCACGCGTTCCAGGGCGCGCTGGGCGTCGAGCATGAGCGCGCGGCGTCCGGGGTCGTCGAGCCAGTCGTCGACGTCGCCGTACAGCCAGAAGGCGCCCTCCAGGCCGTACCGCTCGGCCTCGGGCAGTCCGGCGTCGGCGAACTCCCCGGCAACCTCGTCGGGCTCGTGGAAGTAGGCGGAGAAACCGTGCCCGGGGGACAGCATGACGCCGTCCGTCACGGCCTCGTGCGCCGCGCGCCGCTCCGGCTCCTGCGTGTAGTGCCCGAGGTAGATCGTGTCGTGTACGGCGGCGTAGCGGTTGATGGTGGCGGCGGCCACCAGTCCTCCGGGGCGCACCACGCGGCGCGCCTCGGTCAGGGCCGTGACCCGGTCGGCGCGGTCGGCCAGGTGGTAGAGCGGGCCCAGCAGCAGGACCGCGTCCATGCTCGCGTCCGGTGCGGGCAGGTCGCGTGCGTCGCCCAGCCGGGCCGTCACCCCGGTCAGGGCCCCGGCCCGCTCGACGTGGAGCGGGATCGGGTCGAGCAACTCGACCTCGTAGCCGTCCGCGACCAGCCATTCGGCGTGCACGCCGGTGCCGCCGCCGACGTCGAGCACCCGGGCGGGCGGCGACGGCAGTGCCCGGCGCAACACGTCCTGTGTCCGCCACAGCTCCAGCCGGCCTCGCCCCGCGCGGAGCCTGCCGTGCTCCCTGTCCTGCTCGTAGTAGGCGCGCACTTCCCGCGTCACCGACATGACCGGTTTCTCCTCGACTCGTCGGGCCGTACGGCGTGCTCGCCGCCCGGCGGGGGTTATCGGCCGCCCGCGGCGCGGCCGAGGAACAGGGCCCGCTCCCGCTCGTTGCCCGTCAGCGACGCCGCCCGTTCGAACTCCCGCCGCGACTCCTCCGTACGGCCCAGCCGGGCCAGCAGGTCCCCGCGTACGGCGGGCAGCTGGGGGTAGCCGCGCAGGGCCCTGTCGGCCGCGACGGCGTCGGCGATCTCGAGCCCGCGCGCGGGGTCGCCGGCCATCGCGACCGCGACGGCGCGGTTCAGCTCCACGACGGGGGAGGGGGAGACGTGGGCGAGCACCCGGTAGAGGGCGGCGACGCGCTCCCAGTCGGTGTCGCCGGCGTGGGCCGCGCGGGCGTGACAGGCGGCGATGGCCGCCTGCAGGGCGTAGGGGCCGAAGACGCCGCCGAGCGACTCGGCCCGCTCCAGCGCCTCCAGCCCGCGGCGGATGAGCAGCCGGTCCCACAGCCGCCGGTCCTGGTCGGCGAGCAGGACCGGGGCGCCGCCGGGTCCGGTGCGGGCGCGCAGGCGGGAGGCCTGCAGCTCCATCAGCGCGGCCAGGCCGTGCACCTCCGGTTCGCGGGGGAGCAGGCCCGTCAGGAGACGGCCCAGGCGCAGCGCCTCGTGACAGAGGTCGGGACGGGTCCAGTCGTTGCCCGCCGTGGCCGAATAGCCCTCGTTGAAGATCAGGTAGACGACTTCCAGCACGGACGCCAGCCGTCCGGCCAGCTCGTCCGGGGCCGGCATCTCGAACCTGACTTCTTTCGCGGCCAGGGTGCGCTTGGCGCGGACGATCCGCTGGGCCACCGCCGGCTCGGTGGCGAGGAAGGCCCGGGCGATCTCCCCGGTGGTCAGGCCGCCGAGCAGGCGCAGCGTCAGCGCGACGCGGGCCTCGGTGGTCAGGGCGGGATGGCAGGCGGTGAAGATGAGCCGCAGCATGTCGTCGCGGATGTGGTCGTCCATGTCGGCGTCCGGGTCCGGCTCCGGCCTGCTGCCGATGTCGCGGCCGATCTCCTGGAGCTTGCGCTCGTAGCGGCCGCGCCGCCGCAGGTGGTCGATCGCGCGGTGCTTGGCGGTGGCCATCAGCCAGGCGCCCGGGTTGTCCGGCACGCCCGCCTCCGGCCACTGCTCCAGCGCGATGAGCAGCGCGTCCTGGGCGAGTTCCTCGGCCAGGCCGACGTCGTCGACGAGGCGGGCCAGCCCCGCGACGAGCCTGGCCGACTCGATCCGCCAGACCGCCTCGATCGCGCGGTGCGCCGCGAGCCGCGGCTCGGTGCCGGTCACGGGGTGCTCAGGCCGGCGGGGCGAAGTCCTCGGGGCCGAGCACCTTGACCACCTCGGCCTCGCCCTCCCAGCCTTCCCACAGGTCGCGGTGCAGGCGCATGAAGCGTGAGGTCCACTCGACCGCCTCCTCCTTCGACCGCACGTCGTACAGGGCGTAGCTGATCAGTTCCTTCGACTCGGCGAACGGGCCGTCGGTCACGCTGAGCCCGCCCTCGGCGAGCCGTACGGCCGCCCCGGACGCGCTGGGGGCCAGGCCGGCGGTGTCGAGCAGGGCCCCGGCGACGGTCGCCTCCTGGCCGAGCTTGGCGATGGCCTCCATGAGGTCGGCGGGCGGCGGGGTGGCGGGCTGGGCGGCCCTGAGCAGAACCATGTATCGCATCGGTCTCTCCCTCCAAGCAATGATCTATCAGGTGATCGTGGGACGGGTCAGGCGTTCCGGTAGACGTGCACGGCCAGGGCGCCGATCCAGGCCCAGCCGAGCACCACGGCGCCGGTGAAGGCGAGGTTGGACCAGGCCGCGCCCGCGGCGGAGACCATGGCCAGGAAGCCGGCCGCGAACAGCGCGCCGGTCGCCCGCGACCCCCACGCCCAGGCCGCCCGCCCGCTGCGGGCGAAGCGGTGGGCGAGGACGAAGCAGGCCGCGACCAGGCAGGTGAACCCGACGCCGCCGGAGGCCAGGTGCGCGATGCCGTGCCAGCTGACCTCGCCGCCGGGCACGCCCCGGGGGAAGCCCTGGGCCGGGTCGGCCCGGAAGGCCCCGGCCGCCAGCAGGCTCAGGCCGTAGACGGCCAGCAGGCGGGGGGCCCAGCCGCGTCCGGCGGCCCGGCGCAGGCCCGCGGCGAAGGCGACGGTCATCGCCCCGGCCAGGACGAGGTTCGTGATGTGGATCCAGCCGAGGTCGCCGTTGGCGAGCAGGCTCCAGGCGTGCCGGGTCAGGTCGAAGCTGTCCCGCGTGAGGGCCTCGGTGAGCGACACCCCGACGTAGAGCGGGCCGGCGATCACGCCGTACCCCAGCAGGCTGCGGGTGACGGCGCTCTCGCGGTCGCAGGCGCGGGACGGGGTGCCGGCGTGAGCGGTGGCGGTGGTCATGGGCGGTTGTCCCTTCGGGCGGGGGCCGGTCCCTCACCGGCCCTTCACTCACTCCTCGAACGGGACGACCCCGTATCGACACCTCTCCCGGATTTTTTTCAAGATTTTTCTCGAGGGCTCCGGTGTGGGCGGGAGGCCGCCCATCGCGTTCCGGTGCATGAGCGGCACCCGGAGGACGAACCGCGCGCCGCGGGGAGAGTCCTCGACCCGCAGGGTTCCCCGATGCGCCCGGGCGATGTCGCGGGAGATCGCAAGACCCAGCCCGGTGCCGCCGGCGTCCCTGCGCCGCCCCTCGTCCAGCCGGGTGAACCGGTCGAAGACCCGCTCGCGGTCGTCGGGCGCGATGCCGTTCCCGTCGTCGCTCACCGTCACGACCGCCTGGCCGCCGGCGGACCCGACCTCGACCGTGACGCCGGTCACCGCGTGCCTGCGCGCGTTGCTCAGCAGATTGTTCACCAACCGGACCAGCTGCACCCGTGAGCCGTGCACCCACACGTCCCCGGTCGTGCGGACCTCCACGGGCGTACGGCCGGGGTGTGCCTTCACCTCCTCGGTCACCAGCGCGCCGAGGTCGATCGGCTCGGGCGGCGCGGGCCGAGCGCCACGCAGCCCGGCCATGGCCAGCACATCCTGCACGATCGCCTCCAGGCGGCCGGTGGCCGACAGCGCCCCCCGGATGGTGTCGCGGGGGTCGACGTGGTCGGGGTAGAGCAGTGCTTCCTCCAGTTGCACCCGCAGCCCGGCGATCGGCGTCCTGAGCTCGTGGGAGGTGACGGAGGCGAGCCGGAACTGCTGCTCCATCGGGCGCAGCGTCCGGCCCGTGATCCACCACGTCAGCCGGCTGCCGAGCAGGACGATGAGGAGCGCGGCCCCCGCGATGAGGTATTCGAGGTGGTGTGTCGCCAGGAGGGGCGGCTCGGCCGTGCCCGCGTAGACGACGGGGGCGTCGGGGGCCGGCGACACCCGGTTGGCCATGAGCAGGACGCACCGCTCGCCCGGCCCGCACTCGACGCGCCGCTGGAGCCGGTCGTCCGGCCCGGGCCTGAAACCACTCAAAGGCGGCCGTCCGGTCGCCGCCGGGCTGGCGTCCACGACCCTGCCCCGCGCGTCCACCAGCTGGACCAGGTCGACTGTGCCCGCGACGGGGGCGGTGCGCGGCAGCGTGCCGTTGCGCACCTGCGCGCTCCACAGGGCGGCGACCTGCTCGGCGTCGAAGAACACCCTGTCTTCGACCCTGTAGCGGATCGCCAGGTCCAGGCTCACGCCGCCCAGGACCGTGAAGAGCAGGGACAACACCGCCACGGCTGTCGTGTAGCGCTTCTGGATCGAGCGCAGGAACGGCATCGGCCTCACCATTCTCCTGCCACACCCGTGGACGGTCGGTACCACGAAGCGCAGATTGGACGATTTCGTCCACTTTGCGGTCAGTTGTCCGATTGTGTCAAATTGGCGACAGGGGCCCTGACGTGGGCTTTCACGTGGTCCAACGCCATGTCGAGGGCGACCATGAGGGGCCGTTCGTCCTGCATGGTCTCGGCGAGCAGGTAGCCGCCCTGAAGGGCGGCGATGACCGCGACGGCGAGTTCCCGGGGATCGGTGCCGGGGTCGAGCTCGCCGCTTTCCCGCATCCGGGCGAGGCCGTCGGCGAGCAGTCCCTGCCAGGTGTCGAAGATGCCCGCCAGGGAGCGGCGGGCGTCGTCGTACCGGCCGGCGACCTCGTTGGCCAGTGAGCCGATGGGACACCTGTAGGGCTCGCCGCGCTCCCGGCGGCTGGTCACCAGCCAGTCGCGCCATCGTTCGAGATCTCGCATCGAGCGCACCTGGTCGAGCTGCGGCTTCTGGGTAGAGACCATGCGATGCTTCCGCATCGCGATCACCTCGGCGATCAGGGCTTCCTTGTCCGGGAAGTAGTGATAGAGCTGTGACTTGCTGATGCCGCAGGCGTCCACCACCTGATCGAGGGTCGTCGCCGCGACCCCCTGCCTGAACATGAGGTCGGCGGTGGTGGCGACGATGCGGTCGCGAGTGGCCGCGCCGCGCGCGGTGAGCCGTGGGGAATCCTTCCTCGACCCTCGATCGGCCATGCGACAACCCCGCCTTCGCGCACCCGGCCCCGCTGGAGATCAGCCCGATATTACCCGACATACCACCATAAACTGGACGAAATCGTCCATTTCGCCTCCGATCGTCTTCGAGCCCGCGGACCTGGTCCGCGCGGGCGGCCCGGCGTACGGCGCTCGGCGGGTGGGATACGTTTCTAGCTGGGCGCCGGGCCGGCGAGCGGCCGATCGCCCGCGGAACACGAGGAGATCAGGCACGTTGCCCGACACGCACGACCCCGCAGGCACCGGCGCGGACGCCCCGGCGGGCCCCGGCGGCAGGCGGATCGGCCTGCGGGCCGACTGCGCGAACTGCTTCGGGCTGTGCTGCGTCGCGCTGCCCTTCGCCGCCTCGGCCGACTTCGCGATCACCAAGGACGCCGGACGACCGTGCCCCAACCTGCGGGACGACTTCCGCTGCGGCATCCACGCCCGGCTGCGCGACAGCGGCTTCCCCGGCTGCACCGTCTACGACTGCTTCGGCGCCGGGCAGAAGGTCTCGCAGGTCACCTTCGGGCGCAGCTGGCGGGACGAACCGCGGACCGCGGCCCGGATGTTCGAGGTCTTCCCGGTCATGCGGCACCTGCACGAGCTGTTGTGGTACCTGGACGAGGCGCTGGCCCTGCCGGCGGCCCGCCCGATCCACGCCGAGTTGCGCGGCGCGTTCGAGGAGACCGAGCGGCTGACGACGGGCACCCCCGACGACCTGCTAGGCGTGGACGTCGCCGCCCACCGCGAGAAGGTCAACATGCTGCTGCTGCGGACGAGCGAGCTGGTGCGGGCGCCGGCCGGGGGCCGCGCTCCCGACCGCAGGGGAGCCGATCTCATCGGCGCTCGGCTGAGAAAGGCCGACCTGCGCGGCGCCAACCTGAGGGGCGCCTACCTCATCGGGGCGGACCTGCGGGGGGCCGACCTGCGCTGGGCGGACCTCATCGGGGCGGACCTGCGCGGCGCCGATCTCGGCGGAGCCGACCTCACCCAAAGCGTCTTCCTCACCCAGGCCCAGGTGAACGCGGCCAAGGGGGACGAGGCCACCAAGCTGCCCCCGGGCCTCACCCGGCCGTCGCACTGGTCGGGCCCCGCGGCCCGTCCGCCCGCGGCGGCGGGCCGGGCGCCCGCCCGCAGGCCGCGCCCCCGCCGCCGCTGAGGCAAGCGCCCCTGTTCGTCTCGTAGCCGAGCGCGGCGGCGAGGTCGTTCAGGTGTCCCGCCACCGGGCCGAGCGTCAGCACGCCGCTGCCCGCCCCGGCCAGTTCACCCGCCGCGGGCAGCAGCGCGGCGTACGCGCGTTCCATGGTCGTGCGGTCGCCGAGGGTGAGGGCCGCCCGGGCGGCCAGGCACCACAGGGCCTCCGTCAGCAGGTCTCCCGGCGGCTCGGGAAGTGCGCGCAGCGCCGCCGCGGCCTCCGTCCGGTGGCCGCGTGCCAGCAACACTAGAGGCCGGGCCCACGGCGCGTACGGCCCCCAATCGGCGTGTACGTCGTCCGGTGCGGGCTGCGCGTGCCGCAGGCGCAGGCACAGCAGCGCGAGCGGCAGCAGGCCGCGCTCCATGCCGGGCATGCCGGCGCCGTCCAGCCGCGCGGCGGCCTCCCGGTAGGCGGCCTCGGCCTCCTCCACCGGTGCCCGCCCGGTCGCGTCCAGGCGCAGCGCCCGGTACCAGCCGGTGAACACCCGCACCAGGGGCCGCTCGTGCCGTACGGCCAGGCCCTCGGCGGCGGCGGCGTGCGCGTCGGCGGCCGGGAAGTCCGCGAGGGCCGACCGGGCCTGCATCCGGACGAGGTGGCCGAGCACCTCGAAGGTGACCAGGCCGTGCCGGGCGGACAGGTCCACCAGTTCGGCGCCGATTCCGTCGCGGCGGGCGGCCAGTCCCGTGCGGTGGAAGGTCTGCATGAACACGCCGCTCAGCGCGAACGCCAGCAGCGCGGGGTCGTTCAGGCGGCGGGCGATCTCCTCGGCCTGCCGCGCCGCCCGCGGCCCGGGGCCGGAGCGTGCGCCGCGCGACTCCAGCGCGATCGTCGCCAGCAGACGGGCCCGGGCCGCCTCGTGACCGGCGGCCTCGTGACCGGCGGAGAGGGCGGCCAGTGTGCGCCCGGCCGCCGCCACGATCCGCGCCGCCTGCCCGGGGTCGTCGGAGCGGGTCCAGATGGCCGGGACGTCGAAGGCGCCGATCACCCGGGCGGTCAGCTCCGCGTCGCCCAGTTCCTCGGCCGCCTCGACGGCGGCCACGCGGTGCTCGCGGGCCGCCCGCAGGCCGCCGCCTCCGGTCACGGCGAGGTCGCGCAGCAGCCCGGCCGTCGACTCCAGACGGGCCCGTGCTCCGGTGGCGACCGTGCGGTCGTACGCGGCGGTCGCCTCGGCCCACACCCGTTCGGCCGCGCCGGCGATCGCGGCCGGGGTGGGGTCGAGGTGGCCGGCCTGGCGCAGGATGTCGGTCTCCAGGCGGCGCAGCCCCGGGCCGGGGTCCACTCCCAGCTCGTCCACCAGTAGCGCACGCGCCCGGCGCAGCACGGCCAGCGCGTCGCCCTGCCGCCCGCCGCGGTACAGCGCGAGCGCGAGCAGCCGCCAGGCCTCCTCGCGCCAGGGATGCCCGGCCGTGTGCGCGTCAAGGTCGGGCACCGCCTCGGCGGTCCGGCCCAGGGCCAGCAGCGCCTCGGCCCGGCGTTCGACCGCGTGCAGCCGCAGCTCGGCCAGGCGGGAGCGCTCGGCGCGGGCCCAGTCCTGGTCGGCGAACTCCGCGTAGGCGGGGCCGCGCCACCACCCCAGCGCCTCCTCCAGCCGCCCGAGCCCGTCGTGCGGAGGCAGCGCCGCGGCGGCGGCCACCGCGTGTTCGAAACGCCAGGAGTCCACCGCGTCGGTCGCGGCCCGCAGCGCGTACCCCGGTCCCTCGGTGACCAGCAGCCGCGCGGGGGTGCGGGGCGGCCGGTCGGGTTCCAGGGCGCGGCGCAACGCCGCCACGAACGTCCGTACGGCCCCGAGCGCCCCCGCCGGCGGTTCGTCCCACAGGTCGTCGATGAGGCGGGTGACCGGGACGACGCGGCCGCGGGCGACGATCAGCCGGGCCAGCACCGCGCGGTGCCGGGGCCCCTTCAGGGCGATCGCGGCGCCGGCGCCGTCCCAGGCCGTCACCGGCCCCAGCACCCCGAACGCGATCCCCACCTGCGGCCCCCTCCAGGTCACGGCACCTGTCACGGTAGCGCGCTGACCGGATGCTCATTCACGCCCGGCAGCCTGGGGGCACATCCGATCCCGCACAGAAAGGGAACGCGTCATGGCGCCTGTCCTTCCCGGTTTCGACTACCTGCGCGTGCCGGTCGCCGACGGTGTGTCGCTGAACACCGCCGTCGCCGGGTCGGGGAGCCCGATCGTGCTGCTGCACGGCTTCCCCCAGACCCACCTGATGTGGCGGCACGTCGCCGCGGACCTGGCCGCCGGCCACACCGTGATCTGTCCCGACCTGCGCGGCTACGGCGCCAGCGACAAGCCTGCCGAGGCCGGTCCCGAGACCTATTCCAAGCGCACGATGGCCGCCGACGTCGTCGCCCTGGCCCGGGCGCTGGGACACGAGCGGTTCGCGCTGGCCGGGCACGACCGCGGCGCCCTGGTCGCCTTCCGCGCCGGGCTCGACCACCCGGCGGCGATCAGCCACCTGGCCTGCCTCGACGTGCTGCCCACGCTGGACATGTGGGAGGTGATGCACGGCGCCGCCGCCGCGGTCGGGTTCCACCTGTACCTGATGGCCCAGCCGCCCGGCCTGCCCGAGCGGATGATCGGCGCGAGCGCGGACGCGTTCTTCGGCCACTTCCTCGACCTGTGGACCCTCGACCGCGGGGCGATCCCCGGCGACGTACGCGCCGCCTACCTGGACGCCTGCCGTACGGCGGTGCCCTCGATCGTGGCGGACTACCGCGCGTCGGCGGGGATCGACGCCGACCACGACCGGGCGGACCGGGAGGCCGGGGCCCGGCTGCGGATGCCGGTGAGCGTGCTCCAGCAGGACTGGGGGGCCGCGCTCGGGTACGACGCCGTGGCGCTGTGGGGCGCCTGGGCCCCCGACCTGGTGCACTCCACGGTCGCCTGCGGGCATTTCATGGCCGAGGAGGCCCCGGCCGTCGTCGCCGGGGCCCTGCGCGCCCTTCTCACCCGCTGAGCCGGGCGAACGCGGCCTGCCCGCCGATCCGGTCAGCAGGCGACGTCGGCGCGCGGGAGCGTCCCGGTGGTGAGGAAGGCGTCGACGGCGCCGTTGAGGCAGGCGTCGCCGAACGACGGGTACGGCGCGTGGGTGTGGGCGTCGATGGTCACCAGTCGCGAGCCCGGGATGTGCGCGGCGACGGCGCGGCTGTTGGCGATCGGGACGGCCACGTCGCGCAGCGCCGCGGTCACCAGGACCCCGGGCGCCCGGTTGGCCGACAACCGCACCGGCTCGTCCTTGATACGGGGCCAGAAGGCGCACGGCGTGATGTTGGCGTTGGTCGGCCCGAACAGCGGATACCGCGCGCCGTAGGAGGCGAGGTCGCGCAGGTAGTCGCGGGGGTCGCGCGGCCAGGGGCCGTCCCCGCACCGGTAGGCCATGTTGGTCGCGGTGTGGTTGTCCGCGGGGACGCCAGGCACCCCGGCGGGCGGCAGCGGCCGGAGGGGGAACGGCACGTACGGCTCCCGCCCGGCGGCGAGGTCGGCGAAGGCCGCCGCGACCAGCCCGAAGGAACGCTCGTCGTAGACGCCGGCCACGAGCAGCGACCCCAGTTCGCCGCCGGTCCAGGCGTGTCCCGCGACGACGAGGGGGCTCGTCGCGGCGCGGCGGATGAGCCCGGTGACGGCGCCGGTGACCTCCTGCGCGGTGGCGCCGAGGCCGTAGTCGGCGTCGCGCGCGGCCGTCCAGGCGGCGAAGGCGGCCGTGCCGGCCTCGAACGCGGGGGTGCGCGCCAGCTCGTACGGCCGCCACGCCGTGTCGCCGTAGGGCGGGCTGTCCAGCACGAACCTGTCCACCCGGCCGGGGAACAGGGTGCTGTAGGTCGCCCCGAGCATCCCCGCGTACGACCCGCCGAGGTAGGAGATCTTCTCCTCGCCGAGCGCGGCCCGGATGACGTCCATGTCGCGGGCCGCGTTCGCCGTCGTGGCGTACGGCAGGGCCCACCCGGCGGCGCGCACGCAGTCGCGGGCGTACGCGCGGGCCTCGGCGGCGTCGGCGGGGAAGCTCCCGGGGGTGGCGGTGCGCACCCAGTAGCCGCCGGTCTCCTCCAGGTCCTGCCCGCAGCCGATGGGCGTGCTCCGCTCGACGAAGCGCATGTCGAAGCCGATCAGGTCGTATCGGGCCCGTACCTCGGGCGACAGCAGGGGCGCCAGGGTCGACGGCAGCGGCACGCCCGGTCCGCCGGGGCCGCCTCCGGTGGTGAGCAGCACGCCCCGGCGGCGGGCCGGGTCGGTCGCGGGCAGCCGCGAGATCGCGATCGTGATCGTCCGGCCGCGGGGACGGCGGTGGTCGAGCGGCACGGTGACCTCCGCGCAGCGCAGGGCCGGGTCGCCGGCCCCCGCGCAGTCGCCCCAGCGCAGCTGCCGCCCCGGCGGCCGCCCGGGCCGCTCCCCCGGATCCTGCCGCGGGGCGAGGGCCGCCGCCTCCGCGCCCGCCGCCGACGCCGGGACCATCGGCGGGAGCAGCACCGTGGTGGTCACCGTGGATGCCACGGTGACCACCACGCCGGCCAGGATCCGTGACACGCGTGCCCAGTGAGCCATGCCGCACACCATGGACGACGCGGGCGCGCGCGCCAACGGCCCGGGTCCGCGTGTCCGGCTGTGGGAGAGATCGCGCTGCTCCGGGACGCGGCCTTCGTGTCCGGACGTGAAACTTTCCCGTGTGCGTGAGAGCGTGTCCGGATCGGACGGCCGGCTCCGACGTCCTTTGCGCGGCGGTGCGGCAGGCGCCCGCCGGAGAGGAGCGAACCGTGAAATACATGATCATGCTGTACGGCTCGCAGCAGGACTACGACGTCCTCGCGGGACGGCCGGGCCACACGCCCGCCTGGTCGGCCGGTGACGTCGCGGCGATGCACGCGTTCATGACGGAGTGGAACGACGACCTGGTGAAGTCGGGCGAGTTCGTCGACGCCCAGGGCCTGACCGCCCCCGTCCACGCCCGCAGGATCCGGCTGCGTGAGGGGGTCCCCGTCGTCACCGACGGCCCCTACGCCGAGACCGAGGAGGTCCTGGCGGGCTACACGATCGTCGAGTGCGACAGCTTCGACCGGGCGACGGAGATCGCCGCACGCCTGGCGCGCACCCCGTATCCCGAGGGCGCGGCCCTGGCGCACGAGTGGTACGTGGACGTGCGTCCGATCGCCGAGTCGCAGGCCGAGCTGGAGCTGTGACGACGCCTCGCGGCGAGACCGAGGACCTGCTGCGCGGCCTGGCGCCGCGGGTCCTCGGCGCGGTCGTGCGGCGGTACGGCCACTTCGACACCGCCGAGGACGCCGTGCAGGAGGCGCTGCTCGCCGCCGCCGTCCGCTGGCCGGAGGACGGCCTGCCGGACAACCCGATGGGCTGGCTCGTCATCGTCGCCGGCCGCAGGCTCACCGATCTGCTGCGCGCCGAGCAGGCCCGGCGCGGCCGGGAGGAGGCCGCCGGCAGGCGGGCGCTGCCCGAATGGCGGCCCGCGCCCGCGGCGGACAGGTCCGCGGCCGGGGCCGACGACACGCTGACCCTGCTGTTCATGTGCTGCCATCCCGCGCTGTCGCCCGCCTCGCAGATCGCCCTCACCCTGCGTGCGGTCGGCGGCCTGACCACCGCGCAGATCGCCCTCACCCTGCGTGCGGTCGGCGGCCTGACCACCGCGCAGATCGCGCGGGCGTTCCTGGTGCCGGAGGCGACCATGACCCGGCGCATCACCCGGGCCAAGCAGCGCGTCAGGGACAGCGGCGTTCCGTTCGGCATGCCCGCGGAAGCCGACCGCGACGCGCGGCTGCGCGCCGTCCTGCACGTGCTCTACCTGGTCTTCACCGAGGGGTACGCCGGGGATGCCGGCGGGGCCGGGCCTCGCCGGGAGGACCTGGCGGCCGAGGCGATCCGGCTGGCCCGCATCCTCCACCGGCTGCTGCCCGACGACGGCGAGGTGGCCGGGCTGCTCGCGCTCATGCTTCTCACCGACGCCCGCCGTGCGGCCCGCGCCGCCCCGGACGGCACGCCGATCCCGATGGCCGAGCAGGACCGGACCCTGTGGGACGCCGCCCGCGTCGTCGAGGGCGTGGCGCTGGTCGACGCCGCTCTGGCCCGGGGCGTGCCCGGGCCGTACCAGATCCAGGCGGCGATCGCCGCCCTGCACGACGAGGCGCCGAGCGCGGAGGTGACCGACTGGCCGCAGATCGCCGCGCTGTACGCGGTGCTGACCGGGATGTCGGCCAATCCCGTGACGGCGCTGAACCACGCGGTCGCGGTGGCGATGAGCCGGGGCCCGCGGGCGGGGCTGGATCTGCTCGCGGGACTGGAGGACGACGAGCGGCTCGCCCGCGACCACCGCCTGCCCGCGGTGCGCGCGCACCTGCTGGAGATGGCGGGGGAGCGGGCCGCGGCACGGGAGGCCTACCTCACGGCGGCCCGGCGGGCGGCGGGCCTGCCGCGCAGGCGCTATCTCAACGCCCGCGCCGCCCGCCTGTCGGCGGCACCCGACGGCGACGCCTGACAGCCGGCCGAGTCCGGGTGAACCGAGTCAGGAACGGGGCTGGAACAGTTCGACGAGGTTGCCGGCGGGGTCGGGGAGCAGGATCTGCCGGCCGCCGGGGCCGGCGACCACTTCCCCGCGGAACGACAGGCCCGCGGCGCGGAGCCGGGCGATCTCGGCGTCCAGGTCGTCGACGATGAGGTGGATGCGGTTGCGGCCCGCGCCGGAGACATCGGCGGGAGTGGCGCGGGCGCCGGAGCTGGCGGGTCCGGACAGCAGCAGCCGCAGCGGCCCGCGTACCACGTCGGCGAAGGCGGGTGCGGCGCTGCTGTTGAGGGTGAAGCCGAGATGGGTGGTGTAGAAGTCGACGGCCGCCTGGACGTCGTCGACGAGGTAGCGGACGCCGGCGTAGCGGTAGGTCGCGGTCATCGGGGAGCCTCCGGGGTGTGGGCCAGGACGGGTAGTAGGTGGCGGACGCGCGTGTCGATGTCCGCCGCGGTCCGGTCGAACGCGGCGTGGCCGTCCGGCTCCGGCCGGTCCGCCGCGGCCGGGTCGGGGGTGCTCCAGTGGATTCGCCGCGCGTGGTCGCCGAATTCGGGGCAGGTTTCGCGGACCTTGTCGCAGAGGGTGATGACGTAGTCGAACCGGCGGCCGCGCAGCGTGTCCAGGTGGCGGGGCCGCCGGTCGGCGATGTCGATGCCGTGTCGCTCGCGCAGCACCCGTACGGCCTGCGGGTGCATCTGCGGCCGGGGCCGGCTGCCGGCGCTGGTCACGGTCACGAGACCGGAGGTGTGGTGACGCAGCAGAGCTTCGGCGATCGGCGAGCGGGCGCTGTTTCCCGTGCAGGCGAACAGCACCGAGAGCCGGGGCCACCGCGCCGGATGCGTCGGCGGCTCGGGGACGCCGCGCAGCGCCGGATGCAGGGCGGCCCCGGCGCCGGCCAGGGCCTGCGCGCATCGGTCCAGGTCGAGCCGGTAATAGCTGTCGCGGCCGTCGCGGCTGCTGCGGGTGGCGGTGACCAGGCCGCCGTCGCGCAGCAGACGCAGGTGGTAGGAGACCAGGTTCTGCGGCGCTCCGGCCAGCGCAGTGAGCTCGCGGACCCGCAGATCACCCGCGGCGAGCTCGGTCAGCAGCCGCCAGCGCAGCGGGTGCGCGGCCAGGCGCACGAACGCCGGGGTGGCTTGACTCGACGACGCCATGACCCGGACGATACATCAAGCACATTTGATGGAACAGCCGTGGATTCATCGCGCCGCGAGGTGGAGGGGTGATCGTGGGGGAGAGCGGTCCGGCGGGTTCGATACGTGATCTGCTGCGGGGGCTTCCGGTCTTCGACACCGAACTGCCGGGGTTCGACGTCGACGCCGCGCCGGCGGAGCCGGTCGCGTTGTTCGTGGAATGGCTGACCTCGGCCGTCAAGGCCGGAGTGCGGGAACCGCACGCCATGGCGCTGGCGACCGCCGACGCCGCCGGGCGGCCTTCGTCCCGCGTGCTGATCTGCAAGGACCTCGACGCGGACGGCACCTGGTATTTCGCGACGAGCGCGGGCAGCCGCAAAGGCCGGGAGCTGGCCGCCACGCCGTACGCCGCTCTCAGCTTCTACTGGCCCGAGCAGGGCCGTCAGATCCGGGTGCGGGGCGCGGCCGCCCCGGCGGACGCCGGGCGCGGCGCCGCCGACTTCCTCGCGCGTTCCCCCGGCGCCCGCGCCGACGCCCTGACCGGCCGCCAGTCGCAGGTCCTGGACGAACCGTCCGACCTCGACGCCGCCCTCCGCGCGGCACACGCGCGGATCGAGGCCGATCCCGGGGTGGTCGCGCCGGGATGGACCGTCTACGGCGTCCGCGCCGACGACGTCGAGTTCTGGCAGGCCGACCGCGACCGCCGGCACATCCGCCTGCGCTATGCGCGTGCGGACGGCGCCTGGACGCGTCACCGCCTGTGGCCCTGAGACCGCGAAGCCCTCGACATCGGAGGTCGCCATGAGGGGCACGCCGACCGGCGCCGGGCAGGGGCCGCTGGAGCGCCGGCTGGGCCTGCCCGACGCCGTGATCATCGGGCTGGGCTCGATGATCGGTGCGGGGATCTTCGCCGCTCTGGCGCCCGCGGCGCGCGCGGCGGGGTCCGGGTTGCTGCTCGGGCTGGCCCTGGCGGCGGTCGTCGCCTACTGCAACGCGACCTCCTCGGCCCGGCTGGCCGCGCGCCACCCCGCCTCCGGTGGCACCTACGTGTACGGACGGGAGCGGCTGGGGGACTTCTGGGGCTATCTGGCGGGATGGGCGTTCGTGACCGGCAAGACCGCCTCGTGCGCGGCGATGGCGCTGACCGTCGGCTCCTACGTGTGGCCGGAGCGGGCCCATCTGGTGGCGGTGGCCGCCGTGGTGGCGCTGACCGCGGTCAACTACGCCGGGATCCACAAGAGCGCCTGGCTCACCCGGGTCATCGTCGGGGTGGTCGTCGCGGTGCTGGCCACCGTGGTGGTCGCGGGCCTGACCTCCGGCGCGGCGGACCCGGGGCAGCTGTACGTGCCGGCCGGCGTCACGGCCGGCGGGGTGCTGCAGGCGGCGGGCCTGCTCTTCTTCGCCTTCGCCGGTTATGCGCGCATCGCCACCCTCGGTGAGGAGGTGCGCGACCCCGTGCGGACCATTCCCCGCGCGATCCCGCTCGCGCTCGGGCTCACCCTGGTCGTCTACGCGGCGGTCGCGGTGTCCGCGCTCGCCGTGCTGGGCGGTACGGGACTGGCGGACGCGGTCGCGCCCCTGGCCGCCGCCGTGCGGGAGGCCGGTCATCCCGGCCTGGCCCAGGTCGTCCGCGCGGGCGCCGCGGTCGCCGCTACCGGCTCGCTGCTCGCACTGATCCTCGGGGTGTCCCGCACCACGCTGGCCATGGCCCGCGACCGGCACCTGCCGCACGTCCTGGCCGCCGTCCATCCCCGGTTCCGGGTGCCCCACCACGCCGAGCTGGCCGTCGGCGCGGTCGTGGCGGTCCTGGCCGCGACCGCGGACCTGCGCGGCGCGATCGGGTTCTCCTCCTTCGGGGTGCTGGTCTACTACGCCATCGCCAACGCGGCCGCCTGGACCCTCGGGCCCGAAGAGGGACGGCCGCCGCGGGTGGTGCCCATCCTCGGCCTGGCCGGCTGCCTGGTCCTGGCCTTCGCCCTGCCCCTGTCCTCGGTGGTCTCCGGGGCCGCCGTGCTCGCCGCCGGCGCCGTCGTCTACGCCGTGCGCCGGGCCGTCACCTGACGAAGATCACTTGAGACTCGCAGGCGGCTACGATGAGCCGATGCGACGTGAAGTCCCAACCGAGGTGAAGCCGGCCGGCATGTGGCGGGATCGATGAGCCGCAGGGCGCTGCGCCCGGTCGACCTGGCGCGGGAGGCGGGGGTCTCCACCCAGCAGATCCGCAACTACGCAGACGCGGGCATCCTCCCGCCCGCCGAGCGGACGGCCGCCGGCTACCGCAGGTTCGACGCGCGGCACCGCGACGCCCTGCTCGCCTACCGGGCGCTGGCCAAGGGGTACGGCTGGGATGCCGCCCGTTCGATCATGCTGGCCGTGCACGACGGCGACCTGGCGGGCGCGCTCGCCCTCGTCGACGCCTGCCACTCCGCACTGCACCAGCAGCGGCTCGCCCTGCGGGCGACGGGGGAGGCGCTCGAAGCGGTGGCCGGCCAGGACCCCGGCGGTGCGATGGCGCCGCGGTCCCCCCTGCGGATCGGGGAGGTGGCCGCGCTCCTCGGCGTACGCGCCTCGGCGCTGCGCGTCTGGGAGGACGCCGGGCTGCTGACCCCGCAGCGCGAGCCCGGCACCGGCTACCGGTGGTACGGCCCCGCCGAGGTCCGCGACGCCCGCATGATCCACATGTTGCGGCAGGGCCGGTATCCGCTGGCGCGGATCGGCGACGTGCTGGACGGCCTGCGCCGCAGCGGCAGCACCGAGGCGCTGCGCGCGGCCCTCGCCGAACGCCGGGCCGCCCTCGCCGCCACGGCCGTCGCCATGCTCGAAGGCTCCGCCCGCCTGCACGACTACGTCGCCGGCGCCTCAAGGTAGCGCGCAGGGACGTGCGCGGCCCTACAAGGCCCACCAATGCGTGGCCAGGCGGTCGAGGGTGGGCCGCGGCGGCGCGGGCAAGCGGGTCAGGTACCAGGCGAGGCTGCTGTACCGGTGCAGCAGGGCGTAGGCCAGCAGCCGCCTGCTCAGTTCCTCGTTCAGGTCACGGTCGCGGTAGCCGTACGCGAGGAGCAGGCGGCGCAGGATCTCGCCCTCGCCACAGGACAGGAACAGCCCCACCGACGCGAACTCGTACTCCCGCGCGCCCCGCATCGCCGGTTCGAAGTCGAACAGGCCCGACAGCCGCCGGCCGTCGCCGTCGCGCACGACCATCAGGTGCTCGCGCATTACCTCCGTGTGCAGCAGCACGGGCGCGGACGGCGTGAGCTCGACGCTGTCGAGGAAGTCCGGGATCTGCGCCAGCCAGGCCTCCTCCAGCCCGTCGGCGCGGTGGTGCGCCACGCACGCGTCCCGCCGCGTACGGAGGAAGCCGTCCCAGTCGTGCGGCCCCACGACCGCGTCGAGGCCGGGGGAGGACACCGAGTGGAGCGCGGCGAGCGTCTCGCCCACGGCGGCGGCGAGCTCCACCCGGTTGTCGTGAGGGATGCCCGGCCACGCCAGGGCGAGGCTCTCCCCGGGCAGGCGCGTCATCAGGATGTAGCTCCACCCGTCGAGCCCTCCCGCCTCCAGGACCCGGGGCGTCGGGATCGGCAGGCGTCCCTCCACGGCCCGCAGGACGGTCAGCTCCGTGTCGTACTCCTCGGGCAGGTAGACCTCGGGGTAGAGCTTGAGCACGTGCCGGTCGCCCACCGCGTAGACCGGCAACGACCCGTCGGCGAAGCGCTCAGGGCGTTCGCCGCCGAGCCCGAGATGCCCCAGCAGGGCCGACACGGCCGGGCCGAGACGGGACTCGTCCCGTCGGACGGCCATGAACTGCTCCTGGGTCTCGGCCGGCGGCAGCCGCACGTCGGAAAGCACGGCCCCGACGATAGACGAGAGCTCCGGGAGCCGATCGACCGGTTCGGCCCACGGCAACCGCCCCTACTCCCCGTGCCCTCCGCCGACCTCACCCCCTCCGCCGGAACGGGGCGAGCGTGGCCCGCACGAGGTCGGCGGCGCCCCAGTCGGGGTCGAACTGGGCGATCACGGCCAGGTGCTGGCGTAGCTGGATGATCGGCATGCGTTGGCGCCAGTCGCGGTCGAGCCCGGTCAGCTCGGCGTACAGCTCGAAGAACACGTGCGCCTCGGGCGGCGGCGCGGTCGTCCAGAGGTGTGCCAGGTCGACCTCGGCCCACGTGTACGACACGGCCGGGTCGATCAGCGCGGGCCGCCCATCGGGGGTGGCCATGACGTTCAGCGCCCACAGGTCGCCGTGCGTCAGGCACGCGGGCCTGACCGGCAGCAGCTCGGGCAGCCGGTCGCACAGCCGCTCCAGCGCCGCCCGGTCCGCGGTGTCGAGCGCCTCCCGGACGCGAGGCTCGCCGAGCCAGCGCAGCAGACGGTGCCGGGCGAAGAACTCGAACCCGTCGTCAGCCCAGGTGTTGACCTGCCGGCGACGGCCCAGCCAGTTGTCCCGGTGCCACCCGAACCGGGGGTGCCGCGTGGTGGTGTGCAGGTGGGCGAGCGCATGCGCCAACCGCGCCCAGAAGACCTCGGTGCCCGGCCTGGGCCGCAGCGCGGACAGCACGAGCAGATCGCGGCCGGCGAGGATGATCTCGGGCGTGGCGACGCCGCCCGCCTCGCGCAGCGCGGTGAGCCCCTCGGCCTCCGCGGCGAAGGCGTCGTCCGACGGCGGCTCGCCGAACGCCTTGACGAACACTGGCGTGCCGTCACCGCGGCGCGCGAGCCCCGCCGTCGCGGCGAGACCTCCAGTGGCCGGCTCGACCGCGACGACGTCGGTCAGACCGGCCGCGTGCAGGCGTTCCAGCAGGAAAGACGTCGCTTCTGTCACGGGTGTGCTCCTCTGCTCCCCGAGAGCCCGGACGAGGGCACCCGGAACCCCGGCGACCGTAATCCCCGCGGGCCGTCACCTGCGCGCGCCGCCCGGCCGGGTTCCGATCACGGCGGTCGCGTCCAGTTCCTCGTCGCGGGTCAGGCGGGCGGCGAGCCCGGCGCGGCCGACGGCCTCGGCGGTCTCCTCCGCCTGGCTCTCGCTCGTCTCCACCAGCAGGTGGCCGCCCGGCACGAGCCAATCGGCCGCCCCGGCGACGACCCGCCGTACGACGTCGAGCCCGTCCGCGCCGCCGTCGAGCGCGACCTGCGGCTCGTGCACGCGCGCCTCCGGCGGCAGCAGCCCGATCGCGCCGGTGGGCACGTACGGAGGGCTGGCGACCAGGACGTCCACCCGGCCGCGCAGCGCGGCGGGCAGGGCTGCGTAGAGGTCGCCCTCGTACACTCTGCCGCCCGCCGGGGCGAGGTTGCGGCGGGCGCAGCGTACGGCGGCGGGGTCGACGTCCACGGCGTGCAGCTCGACCGGCCCGGCGGCTGCGGCCAGCGCCGCGCCCATCGCGCCCGAACCGCAGCACAGGTCGACGACGACGGCGCCAGGCGGGGCGAGAGCGGCGGCCCGGCGGACCAGGAACTCGGTGCGCGGCCGGGGCACGAAGACCCCCGGGTCGACGGCCAGCCGCAGGCCGCAGAACTCGGCCCACCCGATGACGTGTTCCAGCGGCAGGCCGCGGGCGCGCCGGTCCACCATGTCGTCGAGCTCGGCGGGCGTACGCGCGGCGGAGACCAGCAGACGGGCCTCGTTTTCGGCGAACACGCACCCCGCGGCCCGCAACCGGGCCACGACCGAGGGAAAAGCGGGGGAGAGGGACAGTGACAAGGGAGAACCTTCCGGTGTGCCGAGGGCGCTCCCGCGGTCGCCTGCCTCTACGCGACCGTACGTGCGGGGAGAGGGGAGCACCCGACCTGTTCAGCGGTAATGGGGCTCACCTCCTCGCGTCGTCGCCGCCGTGACCGGCACCCTACACCAGAGCGCCCGTTCACCCGCACGGGGCCGGGCCGGAGTCCAGGTCCACGGCCGGCGGCCCAGGCCGGAGCGGAGAAGTTGATCCGGCGCCCCCGCGGCCCTACGATCGCGACCGTGACGTTCACGTTCTTCTTCCCCCTCCGCTAGCCGCCGTCGGCGAAGCGAGGCCCCGCCCGTCGCCGACGAGGCGGGACGGCGACGCGCCGTCCCGGGCCGACGCGGGAGAACAACGATCACCATGCGCGTACGCGCTGTCACTTTCTCCGCTCCGCGTCCCAGCGCTCCCACCGTCCCATGACGGCGGCGAGTCTGGTGGCGCGGTGCGTCCACGGGCTGGAGCCGACGGTCGCCGCCGAGATACTGCGGCACGGCCTCGGCGTAATCACTCACATCGGGCATCGCGAGGTGCACTTCCGCGCGTCGCGGCCGCCCGCGCCGCACGGCCTCGTACTGGGCCTGCGCACGGCGGACGACGTGTTCCTGCTGGCCGCGCGGGGCACCGACGTCGGCCCGTCGCGGACGGGGGTCGCGGCCCTGGCGGAGCTCGCAGCCGCCGCCGACCTCGCCACCCTGACGCGGCTGCGCCGCGACCACGGCGGCCCCGGCGCGCTCACGGGTGTCGAGGTTTCGGCGTCGTTCCTGGGCAGGCGCAACTTCACCCGGTACGACGTGGAGGACGCGGTCGGCCGCGCCCTGGCCGCCCGGCTGGGGGTCGGCTACCACTCGCGGCGCGGTGGCGCGCCGCCGCCGGGCCACGGCGGCTGGCGGGTCACCCTCGACGGGGAGCGGGCCACGCTGCTGCTGCGCATCGCCGAGCGCCCGCTGCACCGGCGGGCCTACAAGCGGCGGTCCGTCCCGGGGACCCTGCATCCCCCGCTCGCCGCCGCCATGGTGGCCATGGCCGGCATCGAGCCCGGTGACACGGTCCTCGATCCCTGCTGCGGCGCCGGCACCCTGCTGGTGGAGGCGGTGCGGCAGCGGGCGGGCATCCGCGCCTGCGGGTTCGACCTGGCCTCGCGGGCGGTGGCGGCAGCGAGGGAGAACGCCGCGGGGCTGCCCGTCGCCGTGGCCCGGGCCGACGCCGGGCGCCTGCCGGTGCCGGACGGCGTCGCCCACCGTGTGCTGGCGAACCCGCCCTGGGGCGGTCAGGTGGCCCCGGGCGGTCTGCTCGCCGCGTCCGCCGGACGCTGGTGGGCGGAGGTGCGCCGGGTGCTCGCGCCCGGCGGGACCGCCGTGGTCCTGCTGCCCGGCGTCGGCGAGGTGCCGCTCGGCATCCGTCACGGCCTCACGCCCGTGCACCTGCAACGCGTACGGGTCGCCGGGGCGGAGTCGTTCCTGGTCCGGTGGACGGCCCCACGGCCGGGCCGCCGCACTCCTCAGCAGGGCGCTGGGTGAAGAGCTCAGCGCCGAAGAAGCGCGGCCGTCCGCCCCCGGGACCTCGCCACGGCGGTGCGTCGTCTTCGACCGGCGCCAATACCCGGCTTGTGCCGGCGTGCCGATGCTTGGTCCAGGCCGAACCGGTTTCTCCTCCCCCTCCTGAGCGGGGATCACCGCGCGACGCGGTGATCGGGAGCCCGTGGCAGGCAGGCCGCACTGCCGCGGGCTCCCGCCCTCGTTCACCCCACCGCGGGTCATCCCACCCGGCGCACGTCGTTGTCGGCCGCCGCCTCAGGCAGCGGGCGCGTCTCCGGCCGCTCCGGCCGCTCCGGACGCTCCGGACGCTCCGGCCGGTTCGGGGGAGCGGCGCGGGGCAGGCCCGGCGGGCAGAAGCGCGGCAGGCATCAGGCCGAGGGGCGCAGGGCGGCGGCCGCCGTGGGTGCTCCAAAGACCATGACCACCGTGACCGGAAGCAGCCGCAGGCCCGTCGCGAGCGGGCCGAGCCCGAGCCGTTCCTGCAGCACGAAGGTGGCGGCGAACAGCGCGCCGAACACGCCGCCGGTGACGGCCAGCAGGAGCAGCATCGACGCGGTCACCGGCATCGACCGGGCGACCGCGGCGGGCACGATCGGATGCGCCGCGCGGCGCTCGTGCGCGACGAACACGGCGGTCAGGCCCGCGACGGCGAGCAGCCCGAGCAGCGTCGGCGCGGCGGTACAGCCGTGGACGGGCACACCGGCCAGCGTGTGCACGCCGATCGCGAGCGTGCCCGCCAGCAGCGCCGCGCCGGTCAGGTCCAGCCGCGAGTGCGCGGGCCGTTCGGGCGCGGGTGCCCGTACGGCGAGGATACGGCGGAGCGACCGGATTTCACCGCTTTCGAGGAGTGATTCCCGGACGTACGCTGACGGCGTGGAGCTGGCCGAGATCCGTAGATATCCGGTGAAGTCGGTTTCTGGGTGGATTGTTGATTCGGCGGTCGTGGAGCCGTGGGGGCTGGCGGGGGATCGCCGGTGGGCCGTGGTGGACGAATCGGGCAACCTGCACTGGGTCGGGGAGAATCCGCGGCTGCTCTCCGTCGTCGCCACTCGCACCGCCGAGGACGGCCTCCTGCTTGAGGCCCCCGGTCTGCCGCAGCTGAAGGTGCCCCCGGCCACGGGTGAGCACGTCCCCGTCCACTTCGTGGAACTGGACACGGCGGTCCTCGCCCATCCGCAGGCCCATGCCTGGTTCACCCGCTTGCTGGGGAAGCCCGCCCGCCTCGTCTGGCTCGACGACCCCCGCCGCTGCGCCGTCCCGGCATCCCACGGCGGACTTCCCGGCGATGTCGTCAGCCTGGCCGGGGACGCTCCCTTCCTGCTCACCTCCCGTTCCTCCCTGCGCCGGCTCGACGAGTGGATCGCCGAGGGGGCACGCGAACGTCAGGAGGAGGTCCCCGCCCCCCTCGACATGGCCCGCTTCCGCCCCAACCTCGTCGTGGACGGCTTCGCCCCCTACGTCGAGGACAGCTGGCGCGAGATCCGTATCGGCGCACTCCGCTTCCGCATGTCCGAACTGTGCGACCGCTGCGCCGTGCCGACCTACGACCCCATCACCCTCGAAAAGGGCAGGGAACCCCTTCGCACCCTGGCCCGCCACCGCCGCTGGGACGGCAAGACCTGGTTCGGTGTCCGCTTCATCCCCCGCGACTACGGCGAGATCCAGGTCGGCGACCCGGTGACCGTCCTCGCCGCCGCGCCCTGACCCGGCAGCGGCCGCGAGGACGGTGCGCCGCGACCGTGCCTGCGGCAGGTTCCCCTCCGCCCGTGATCAGCCCTCGCCGGCTTCCCGCGCCGTGTGCTCCAGACGGTTGCGGTAGCTCTCCCACCATGCCTGATCGCCGTGGGGCAGGTTGAGGTTCCCGTCCCGCAGGCCGGCCGTTCCGTCGATGAGTTCCCTGACGATGTCGGCGTGACCGGCGTGCCGGTTGGTCTCCGCGATCACGTGCACCAGGATCTGGTGCAGCGTCGCCGTGCTCCGTTCGTCCGGCCACCACGGCACATGACCGGTCGCGTCGAGCGCCAGCGTGGCGATGGTGGTGTCGGAGTGCTGCCATACCCGGCGGTACAGCCCGACGATGTGGTCGCGCGACTCGTCCGCGGTCGCCCACATGTCCGCGTTGTCTTCGGCGTCGTCCTCCGTCCATTCCAGCGGTTCGCCGAACGGCCGCCCGAACGTGTCGCCGAAGTAGCCCACCTCCACCCCGGCGAGGTGTTTGACGAGCCCCAGCAGGTTGGTGCCGGTCGGGGTCAGCGGGCGGCGGATCTGATATTCGGAGAGCCCGTCGAGCTTCCACAACAGGGCGTCGCGGGCGGTCTGCAGATAGCGTTGGAGGTCCGTCTTCGGTTCCGGTGTGGCCATGCCGGGGAGTGTGTCAGCCGGCGCCGGCAGCGCGCACCGGCTTTTCCCCCGGGCCGGTGCCGTACGGTCCGCGGGGAAGCCGCCGGTCGGCCTCTTCCCGTGCAGGGAACCCCCCGCCCCGGCGGATGCCGGGACGGGGCGTACTCGTCACCGCGCCCGTACGGGAGCTCAGGTGATGGTCAGCGTCGTCACCCCCGTCGCTCCGGTGAAGCCGGTGGTGAGGCACATCAGCAGGTTCGGCTGGGGGAGGGCGATGACCTGCACCGCGGACCGGCCGGTGAACGGACCCGAGGTGACGGTGCCGGTGAACGTGGTGACGACCTGCCCGGCCACGGCGGTGCTGCTGCCGGTGCCCTCGATGACGCTGGCCTCCCCGGTGTTCCAGGTGAGGGTCCGCGCGCTCTGGAAACCGTCGAGGAGGTCGTTGCAGCCGGCGAGGATGGTGAAGCGCTCGTCGTACGATCCGCTCGTCACATCGCCTCCGCCCAGGCACGAGGTGAACCGGCCGGTGGTGGTGATCTCGAAGTTCCGGGGCTGGAAGACCACCCCCGGTTCGTAGGCGTCGGACTCGGTCCCCTGGCACTGCACAAGCGCGAGCGGCCGGGCCTGGGCCGGGCTCGCGGCGGCCGGCGCCACCACGCCGAGGGTGGCTACGGCGGCAAGGGCGAGCGCGCGCGCCCGGAATCTCCTGTCGGTCAAGGCTGTCTCCTCGCGTCGAGGCGGCCGCCGTGGGCGGCGGGGCCGGTCAGGATGGTCAGGCGGACGGGCACGGCTTGCCGGGGACGGTCAGGGCGGCCCGGGCGTGGCTGACCACGATGTCCACCCCCGCCAGCGTCCGCACGTGGATGGCGTTGACCACCACGCCGGCGCCATCGGCGGTGGTCACCTGCTCGTTGATCACGACTTTCGCCACGAGCGGGATGTTGATCGTCAGGTTGGGTTTCGGGTCGATGATCGACACGCCGCCGACCTTGAGGTTGGTGATGTGCACCGAGCCGTCGACGTCGACCTGCCCGGTCTCGCCGTCCCGGGCTTTGGCCTTGGCGGTGATCTCGTCGGCGGTGACGAGACCGCCGAGGAGGTTCACCCCCGCGGTCTTGGCGGAGGCGGACGCGGTGCGCAGGCCGTCGTCGCCGACCGTGCCTGCGGCCTTCGTGGTGATCGCGCCCAGTGAGCCGAGCCCGGGAAGCGTGGCCTGCAGGAGCGTGCCGTCGTCGGAGCCCGGGGCGTCGGTGCAGGTGACGTCGGAGGGAACCAGCGGCGCGACCGTCACCAGCGGGGCCGAGACCCGGCCGCCGTGCGCGTGCGCGTCGAAGACCAGGACGGGCCGGGTGAAGGTGACCTCCGCGCAGCCGGGAGGGTCGATCCCGGTGCGGTCGGTGACGTCCGCGGCGCATGTGCGGTAGGTGCCGGTGTGGGCGGCCGAGACGGTGACGGTCGCGGTGCAGTAGGCGGCTCCGGCGGGCAAGGTCCCGGTCACCGTGATCTGCCCGCCTCCCTGCGGCGCGGTCACGGTCGCGTCCGCGCAGTCGGTGGACGGCGCCCCGGCGACGGTGAGCCCGCTCGGCAGGCTGCCCTTGAACGACCAGCCTTTCTTCACGGCCAGTTCGCTGGTGTTGGTGATCGTGAACTTCAGCGCCGCGGTCTCGCCCACGCGGGCGGAATCGGGGCTGTAGGAGACGTCGAGCCGGGGTGTGACGTCCAGGATGCGTACGTTGTCGAACGCCGCGTCGTTGCCGATGCCGCTGGCCTGGAAGTTGACGAGCCTGAGCCGCAGCGCGCCCCCGTCGAAGAGGATGGGCCCGTCGCTGGTGTAGGTGCCGACGGCCACCGAACCGATCGTCGTCCCCGGGTGGGCGCACGGCTCGATCGGGGTGGTGAAGGCGGGCACGGCCGTCACGGCGTCCAGCAGGTAGAAGCCCAGATTGGCGTGGTCGGCGAAGCAGTTGGTCTCGGCGACGTCGACGGAGAAGGCCAGGAACCGCTTGGGGCCGATGTCGATGGAGAAGTTCGACTCCAGCTGGGTCCTGCCCGATCCGGGATCGGCGCCCTCGGTGTAGGCCGTGACGGCGTGGTTGGCCGCCGGGTCCCCGTCCGCCCACTGGCCGAGTGCGCCGGCCATCTGCTTCACCGTCGCCCAGACGTTGCCGCAGCCGGAGTTCGCCGGTGCGACGGCGGGGTTCTGCTGTGAGGCGATCCAGCCGTTGCAGTGGGTCAGCCAGGCCGGGTCGGCGGTGTAGGTCTGGTTGACGGGGGCGGCTCCGGTGTAGTCGCTGACCAGGATGGGTGTGGCGCCCTGACCGTGCTCGAAGTCCTCGGCGAAGACGGTCTTCGGTGACGCGGGCACGCCCGGATCACCGGGGTCGGCCGCGGCCGGACCCGGCTGGGCGGTCAGGGCCGCCGCCGACAGGACCAGCGCGCCGAGAGCGGCGAACGCCCTGTGCGACGGACCCGACGCGTGGCCACGCGCATGAGAACGCCTCATATGCGAGTTCCTCCAGTGGTTGACGATGGCGAAAGGCGTGAACGTCCCCCAACCGCTCCGGCCCTTTCTATAAGCAAAAAGAGCGACCTTTAGGTAAATTGCTGGATCGCTCCTTAGACAAAATGGCGCGCCCCCCTCGTACTGTCAACAACCTTTCCGATTTGCCTCGTTTGGCGGCATATATCGGCATATCGCGGACGATGCCGCATCGGGGAGAACAAGGAGGACGAAGGGAAACGGCGTCAGCGCCGAGTCGCGTCGAAGGAGGATCGGACCGGCGAGTTCGGGCGATAGGGGCCGGTCGAAATTCGGCGGCCGCCGCCTGCGCCCATCGCGCGATGTCATTTCCGACGGATTTTCAGGTTCGGCGACGAAGGACGGGCGGGAAAGCATTCCGGCGGCCGGCCGCGGGCGGCCACGACGGCGTCGGCCGAGACGACACGGACGCGGTCTTCGGTGGTAAAGGACGTGCCGTGATCGCTCTGCTGCTGGCCCTCGGCAGCTCTCTCGCTTATGGATGCGCCGACTTCCTCGGCGGTCTGGGTGCCCGTAAGGCTCATGTGCTGCGTACCGTGATGGTCGCGGCCCCGGCCGGTCTCGCGGTCGAGCTGCTGCTGTGGCCGTTGCTCGGCGCCTCGTTCAGCAGCGGGGCTCTGGGCTGGGGCGCCGCGTCTGGGATCGCCTCGGCCGCGGCGTTCGCCCTGCTCTACCGCACGCTGGCGATCGGCCCGATGAACGTGCTGCCGCCCGTGACCGCGCTGGTGTCCGCCGCGCTGCCCGTCGGCGTGGGGCTGCTGCAGGGCGAGCACCTGGCCGCCGCCGCGGTGGTGGGCCTGCCACTCGCGCCGGTGGCGGTGGTGCTGGTCAGCGCTGGACACGGTGCGGGCGCGGCGCGCCCGTCGCCTACGGGCGCGGGCGTGCTGGACTCCGTGGCGAACCTGTTGTTCCTGCTCGCCGCACGCAGCGGGGACCTCACCGTCGTCGCCGTGATCACCGCCCTCTACCCGGCCGGCACGGTCCTGCTCGCCCGCGGCGTGCTCGCCGAACGCATCCACCGCAACCAGCTGATCGGCCTGGGAGCCGCCGCCGTCGCCGTCGGCCTTCTCGCGATGGCCTGACAGGCCCGCACCTCAGCCATGGCTCGCGTCCGGCTCCGCGCGCTCGGCCGGCCAGTTGCGCAGGGCGACATCGATCGTGTCGAGCATCCGGCTCCAGGACTCGTCCGCGGCGCGCGGATGATGGCGGAAGCCGCCTGCCATCTCGAGACTCACGAACCCGTGGAAGACGCTGCCCAGCAGCCGGACCGCGTCGGTCTGGTCGGGCTCCGCCAGCGAGTAGCCGCGCAGGATCGCCCGCGTCATGTCGGAGTGCCGCCGGGCCGCGCCCGCCGCCTCGGTATCCGGGTCGAGATCCACCTGCATCGCCGTGTACCTGCCCGGATGCTCCCTCGCGTAGTCGCGGTAGGTGCCGGCGAAGGCGACCAGCGCGTCCTTGCCCGCCCGTCCGGCCAGCGCCGCCGCGGCCAGGTCGGCGAGCTCGGCCAGGGCCAGCCCGGCCACCCGGACCCGCAGCTCGTGGGCGTTCCTGATGTGCGAGTACAGACTGGCGTCCTTCACGCCGAACCTGCGCGCCAGCTCCGAGACCGTCAGGTTCTCCAGCCCCACCTCGTCGGCCAGTTCCGCCGCCGCCTCGGTCAGCCGCTCGGCCGTCACCCCGGCTCGTGCCATCCGCCATCCTTCTCTTCCTAGGACTCCTAGGTAAAAGCTTAATCGATTGCCCTTAGAAGTGGCAGTGGATAGCTTGAATCCTATGAAGCCAATCGCCGAGCGCGAGATCCGCGCCTCGTTCGTCAACTGCACCAAGGGCGAAGCCAAACGCCTCGCCGTACCGAGGGACCTGGATGCGCGGCCCTGGGACGACCTGGACTTCCTGGGCTGGCAGGACCCCGCGTCCCCGGGCCGTGCCTATCTGGTCGCCGAGCAGGGGGACCGGCTGGTCGGGGTGGCGCTGCGGCGGGCCACTTCCAATGCCGGACACGTGCGGCGCAGCATGTGCTCGCTCTGCCTGACCACCCATAGCGGCGACGGCGTGTCGCTGATGACGGCCCGCCGCGCCGGCGGCAACGGCAACTCCGTGGGCGTCTACGTCTGCACCGACCTGGCCTGCTCCCTGTATTTGCGCGGCAAGAAGGACGTCGGGCCCGGCGGGCGGATGCCCGAGTCGCTCACGCTCGAAGAGAAGATCAGCAGGACCGCGGTCAACGTGGGCGAGTTCCTCCAGAAGGTGACTCAGTGACCGGCACCGTCGGTACGCGCGGCCTGCCGGGGCCCGCATCCGTTCGATCCTGACGAGGCCTCGCGTCAGCTCGGGCCGAGGACGCAGAACTCGTTGCCCTCCGGGTCGGCGAGGACGATCCACGGGACGTCGCCCTGGCCGACGTCGGCGAGCGTCGCGCCGAGGGCCCGTAGCCGGGCCACCTCCGCCGCCTGATCGTCTCCGGGGTGGGGCAGCACGTCGAGATGGACGCGGGTCCACGCGGTCGCCACGCCGGGCGTTGCGCGGAGGAACTCGAGATAGGGCCCGACGCCCTTGGCGGAGCGCAGCCTCGCGTGATCGTCGGTCACCTCGTGCACGGTCCAGTCCACCGCCTCGCCCCAGAACCGGGCCATGGCCCGCGGGTCGGCGCAGTGAACCACGACCGCGGCGATCGGCCCGGTGTCCCGGTAGACCTCCCGGGGCTCCAGCACGCAGAACACGTTGCCCTCCGGGTCGGCCAGAACCGTCCACGGGACCTCGCCCTGGCCCACGTCGGCCGGCGTCGCACCAAGCTCCTTCAGACGCGCCACCAACTCCGTCTGATGGGCCGCGGAGGTGGTGGCGAGATCGAGGTGCACGCGATACCTCACCGTCTCGGGGTCCGGAACGGTGACGACGTCGACGCAGACGGCGGTGGGGTCCGGCCAGGCGAAGCCCACGGGTTCGACGTTGGTCACGCCGGGTCCCTCGCTGGAGACACCCCAGCCGAGCGCCTCCGCCCAGAACCGGCCGAGCGCCGCGTCATCCCGAGCCTTGAAATTCACCTGAACAAGTCGCAGCGGCATGCCGCCAACCCTATGGCCGAGCCGGAGAAGTCAGCTCAGCGTGGCCGCCTTGCGCAGCAGCACTGAGCGTTCGCGCTGGTTGGCGCACAGCCGGGCCGCCAGCTCCAGCTCGGCGCGCGCTTCCGGCCGCCGTCCGAGTCGGGCCAGCAGCTCACCGCGTACGGACGGGACCAGATGCGAACCGGGGAGCCGGTCCGAGGCGATCAGCTCGTCCACGATGGCCAGGGCCTGCGCCGGGCCCGACGCCATGGCAACGGCGACGGCCCGGTTGAGCTCGACCACCGGCGAGGGTGCGATCCGGCCGAGTGCCTCGTAGAGCACCACGATCCGGTCCCAATCGGTCGCCTCTACCGAGGGCGCCGACGCGTGGGTGGCGGCGATCGCGGCCTGCAGGCCGTAGGGGCCGAGGCCGCGAGTCGACGCCTTGGCCAGCGCGGCCAGCCCGCGGTGAATCGCCGAGAAGTCCCACCGCCGCCGGTCCTGCTCGTCGAGCAGGACCGGCGAACCGTCCGGGCCGGTCCGGGCCGGGAAGCGCGCGGCGGTCAGCTCGCACAACGCCAGCAGGCCGTGCACCTCCGGCTCGTCCGGCTGCAGCGCGGCCAGCGTGCGGGTCAGCCGGATCGCCTCGTACGCGAGGTCGGGGCGCAGCAGCCGGTCGCCCGACGTGGCCGTCGACCCCTCGGTGAAGATCACGTAGAGGACGCTGAGCACGCCGCTCAGCCGCTCCCGGCGCTCGGCGGCCGGTGGCAGCTCGAACGGCACCCCGGCCGCCGCGATCGTTTTCTTGCCCCGGGTGATGCGGGCCTGCACGGTCGGCACGGATACGAGGAACGCGCGGGCGATCTCCTCGCTGGACAGGCCGCCGACCACGCGCAGGGTCAGCGCCACCCGGGCTTCGGGGGAGAGCACCGGGTGGCAGCTGACGAACATCAGCGCCAGCACGTCGTCATCGATCCTGTCGGGATCGATCTCCTCGTCAACCGCCGATTCAACCGGCGATTCGGCCGCCAGCAGGGCGTATCGATCCTGGAGGGCGGTCCGGCGGCGGATCGCGTCGATCGCCCGCCGTCGGGCCGTGGCCATCAGCCAGCCGGCCGGGTTCACCGGAGAGTCGAGCGGCCACGACACCAGCGCCTCGGCCACCGCCTCCTGGGCCGCGTCCTCGGCCAGCCCGAAATCGCCGGTGAACCGGGTCAGCGCGGCGACGATCCGCGCCGACTCGATCCGCCAGACGGCCTCGACATCGGCCGTACCCATCACATCCGACCGTTGCTCTCGCGCCCGGCCCAGTCCATAGGGATCACTTGTCGACCTGCGGGACCTCGTCGCTCCCGGGCACCCGCCGGACCTCGATCTTGGACCCGGGGGCCGCCGGGACCCGCTTGGCCCACTCGACCGCCTCCTGTTTCGAGGCGACGTCCAGCAGGAAGAAGCCCCCGAACAGTTCCTTGGTCTCGCCGTACGGCCCGTCCGTGACCACCGGGGCCTCGCCGCTGAAGTCGACCACGACGCCCTGGCCCGGATCGTCCAGCCCTTCCGCCGCGAGGAGAACGCCTGCCTTGACCATCTCCTCGATGAACTGGCGGGTCGTGGCCATCATCTCGTCGATGTCGGCCATCATGGCCGCGTTCGACTCGTCGGTGCCCCGCATGATCAGCAGGTACTTCGGCATCGCGTTCTCCTCGTCCGGCGGGGCCGCCTCTCGGCCCTCGCACCCACACGTCGAACGAGCGGCCCGCGGATCGACACGGCCCTGGAGAAATCTCTCGCCGCGACGCAGAGCTTATCGTCGCGTCTTCGGAAGGCGGCGACGCTCGCACAGATCCGGGTGGACTCTCACGAGGCCGGGACCGGTGGCGGCCTGTCGGGCGCCCGGCGCGGACCGGTTTCGATAGCTTGCGAGAATTACCCATCTCCCAAGTGATCCGCCTGACGGCGTGACGCAACGGATGAGCAGTTTCTATTTTCTATTTCCAGAAAATCAGAAAGTCGCTAGGCTGGGCGGCCGTGACGAGCTCCGTGACCATCACCGCGTGCAAGCACTGCGGCGCGCCCATCGAGCAGCCGGTACGGCGGGGCAGGCCGCGGGAGTACTGCCCGGACGGCGACTGCCAGGCGGCGGCCAAGAGGGAGCGGGAGCTGCGCCGCGCCACGCCGGGCCTGGAGGGCGCGCTGGCGCGGGTGGAGGACCTGTACGAACGCATGGAGAAGGGCCTGGCGGCGGCGATCGAGCCGCTGGCGCGGGTGCTCGCCGAAGAGCTGAGCCCGGCGGGAGTCGAGGCGAAACTGAGCGCGATCCAGGCCGAGGCGCACACGAGCGTCGCCATCGCCCGCGCCGAGCGCGAGCAGGCCCTGGAGCAGGTACGGCTGGCCCGCGAGGCCGCCGAGGAGGCCCGCCGGGAGGCGGAGGAGGCACGCCGCCGGACGCAGGAGGCCTACACCGAGCGCGACACGGCCTTCGCCGACGCGGAGACCGCACGCGAGCAGGCCCTGGCCGCGCTGCGGGAGGCGGCGAGCACGGAACGCCGGGCCAGGCAGGAGGCCGACCAGGCCACCCGCCGGGCCGAGATCGCCGAAGCCGCCCGCGAGCAGGCCGTACGCGAACTGGCCGAGCGGGTGGACCGGGCCGCGGCCGACGTGCGGGCGGCGCGGGAGCAGGCCGAGCAGGCCGTTCAGGAACGCGACGCGGCGCAGGCCGACGTGCGGGCGGCGCGGGCGGAGGCCGAGCTGGCGCGCCGCGCGCATCGGGAGGCCGAGCAGGCCAGCGCCGCCGCGCTTGCCCGGGCCCAGGCGGCCGAGGCCGAACGCGACCGCGCGGTCGCGCGGGCGGAGGCCGAACGCGACCGGGCCGTGGCGCAGGCCAACGACGAGCGTGACCGGGGGCTGGCCCGGGCCCAGGCGGCCGAGGCGGCCCGCGAGCAGGCCGTCGCGGAGGCCGCCCGGCTGCGCGCGGAGGCGGCGCAGTCCGAGGCACGCGCCGGTGCGGCGGACGCGGAGGCGGCCCGGGCCGGGCAGGACGCCAGGGCCGCGGCGGGGGAGCGGGAGCGCGTCCAGGCGGAGCTGACGCTGGAACGGGCGCGACTGGCCGACCTGCGTGCCCAGCTCGACGTGGCCCGGGCCGAGGCGGCCCAGCTGCGCGAACGCGCGGTCGCGGCCGAGCTGCGGCTGCGCCGGGAGGCCGCCGAGCCGCCGCCGGCGACGTGACGGCGCATCGTCAACTCCACCGCCCGGGCGGGAGCGATCACGTGGCTGGGAAAGGACTCGACGGGATGATGCCCGGGCTTGTAGTTTGCAGGTGCCCGTGACACCGCCCGAGGAGGTGAGACCCATGAACGCTGTATCGATGTGGGTGCTCCCCCTTCCCGTCACGGCCGGGCGATTGACGTAGGTGTCGCCAGGAGCGCCTCGCCAACAAGGCACTCCCGAAAGGCAACACCTATGGACTCTCAGTTCACCGCCGAGCCGTCGTCGAACGACATGGTTGAGCGCGACTCCACCGTGGGGGACGTCCCCGGACCCCGGTCGCCGGCCTCCGGCGCCGATCGCGCGCCCCTCATGTTCGACGTGATCATCGCCGGGTGCGGGCCGACCGGTGCGATGCTGGCCGCCGAACTGCGGCTGCACGACGTGCGGGTGCTCGTCCTGGAGAAGGACACCGAGCCGAAGTCGTTCGTCCGCATAGTCGGTCTGCACATCCGCAGTCTCGAGCTGATGGCGATGCGCGGACTGCTGGAGCGCGTTCTCCGGCATGGACGACAGCGTCCGGCGGCCGGTTTCTTCGCCGCCATCCCCAAACCCGCCCCCAAGGGCCTGGATTCCCCGTACGCCTATCTGCTGGGCATCCCGCAGCCGGTCATCGAGCGCCTGCTCGAAGAGCATGCGCTCGAACTGGGTGCGCAGGTCCGGCGCGGTTGCGCGGTCGCCGGTTTCGAGCAGGACGACGAGGGGGTGACCGTCGAGCTGGCCGACGGGGAACAGCTGCGTTCGCGCTATCTCGTCGGCTGTGACGGCGGGCGCAGTACGGTCCGCAAACTGCTCGGCGTCGGCTTTCCCGGCGTGCCCTCACAGACCGAGACGCTGATGGGCGAGATGGAAGTGGGCGTGTCGCAGGAGGAGATCGCCGCCAAGGTGACCGAGACCCGCGAGACCCATCAGCGGTTCTGGCTCCGGCCCTTCGGCGCAGGGGTCTACAGCGTCGTGGTCCCCGCCGCGGGAGTCGGCGACCGCGCGGAACCGCCGACCCTCGAAGATTTCAAACAACAGTTGCGGGCGATCGCCGGAACCGATTTCGGCGTGCACTCCCCGCGCTGGTTGTCCCGCTTCGGGGATGCCACCCGGCTGGCCGAACGTTATCAGGCCGGGCGGGTGCTGCTGGCCGGCGATGCGGCGCACATCCATCCGCCCATCGGCGGACAGGGCCTCAACCTGGGCGTTCAGGACGCGTTCAACCTCGGCTGGAAACTGGCCGGACAGATCCGCGGCTGGGCCCCGGAAACACTGCTGGACACCTACCAGGCCGAACGTCATCCGGTCGCCGAGGACGTGCTGGACAACACCCGCGCCCAGATGGAACTGCTGTCCGCCGAACCGGGCCCGCGGGCCGTACGCAGGCTGCTCACCGAACTGATGGACTTCGACGAGGTGAACCGCTACCTGATCGAAAAGATCACCGCGACCGGCATCCGCTACGACTTCGGCGAAGGCCCCGACCTGCTCGGCCGCCGCCTGCGCGACATCGACGTGAAACAGGGGCACCTCTACGCTCTGCTGCATCGCGGCCGCGGCCTGCTGCTGGACCGCACCGAACGCCTGACCGCCGACCGCTGGTCGGACCGGGTGGACTACCTCGCGGATCCCACTGCGGCACTGGATGTTCCGTGCGTCCTGCTACGCCCCGACGGCCACATCGCCTGGATCGGCGACGATCAGCAGGACCTGGACGACCACCTCTCCCGCTGGTTCGGCAAGCCCGCCGGCTGATCTCGCCTGAACAGTGGTCGTCTCGCACATACGCGGCGGGAGAGCGGGAGCGCGTCCAGGCGGAGCTGACGCTGGAACGGGCGCGGCAGGGCATGCGGGATCATGACGGGATGGACGTTCGTTTCCGTGGCATCGCTGAGCTGGTGGAAGCCCCGTCCGCGGCGGTCGTGGTCGACGTCATGCGTGCCTTCACAGTGGCTGCCTGGGCCTTCGCCCGCGGAGCGGAAAGGATCGTTCTTGCTGGGTCGCTGGACGAGGCCCTGGCGCTCAAGGCTCGCCACCCGGATTGGGTGGCGCTCAAAGACGGTCCGCCGGCGGCCGGGTTCGACATCGTCAACTCGCCGGGCCTGCTGCGGTCTGTTGACCTTGGCGGACGGACGGTTGTGCAGAAGACCACGGCAGGGACGGTGGGCGCCCTCGCTGTGAAGGATGCGCCGCTCGTACTGTGCGCCGGCTTCGTGGTGGCGGAGGCGACGGCTCGGCTCCTGCGGACGCGCGGGTGCGGCAGTGTCACGTTCGTGATCACCGGGGAGGACGGGCGCGCCGACGAAGATCTGGCCTGCGCTCAGTACATCGCCCAGATAGCCGCGGGGGCCGGGGCGGATGCGTCCGAGTTCCTCAGCCGCGCCGGCGAGTCACGCGCCGCCGCCGAGTTGGCGCAGGGCGTGCGTGAGGGAGCCCATCCCGATGACGTCGCGCTCTGTCTCGAACTCGACCGGTTCCCCTTCGCCATGGTCGCGGCCTTGGAGGACTCGCTCATGGTCCTCCGCCCCTGCGCCGTGCCCTCGCTGACCGGCGAGGCTTCGATCTGATCACCGGTGAGGTCCGGCCCTCGCCATGCGAGAGCCGGCCTCCGGTGGGCTGTACGGCCAGGTCGGCGCCTTGCTGGGCCGCATGTAGTTTCCGGACCAAAAACGACGCTAAGCAGTTGATCTAGAGTCCTGCTCTCCGCCGAAATGCAGTCCTCGCCCAGCGCCGCGACAATCCGTGTGGCGCTGGGTCGGGTTCGGTGAGGAGCCGGCCCGGCGCTGTGACCTGGGGCTGGGGTGGTGGGTTCGTGGCGACTCGGGACGTGTTCTCAGAGGACAAGTTGGCGCAGCTTCGGGGCTTCCCTGAGATCAATCGAGTTGAGTTGATCAGGCACTTCACGGTGTCCGACGCTGACGTGGCGTTCCTGCGCAAGTTCCGGACCGGGCGCAACGTGCTCGGCGCGGCGGTGCAGCTGTGCACGCTGCCGTGGCTGGGGTTTGTGCCCGACGAGGTGACGGCCGCGCCGGCGGCCGCGGTGGGCCGGCTGTCGCAGCGGCTCGGCGTGCCCATGGGTGAGCTGCGCGGCTATGGCGAGCGCGAGCAGACCCGCACCGACCACTTGCAGGGGGTCGCGGCGTACCTCGGCTGGCGGGCGATTGACGCCATGGAGTGGAAGGGACTCGACGAGTTCCTGTTCGCCCTGGCGATGGAGCACGACTCGCCGAAGCTGCTGTTCCGGCTGGCCTGCGAGTACCTGGCCTCGTCGCGGGTGGCCCGGCCCGGGGTAGTGCTGATTCTCAAGCGGGTGGCGGCCGCGCGGGCGCGGGCGCGGGAGGAGACGTGGATGCGGGTGGCGCACCTGCTCACCGACCGGCACCGGGCCGAGCTGGACCTGCTGCTGGTGCCCGATGCGCTGCTCGGGCGTAGCGCCCTGGCGTGGTTGGGGATTGGGGCGACGTCGTCGACGCCGGCGGCGGTCAAGGCCGAGCTGGAGAAGCTGACGTATCTGCGGCGGCTGGACGCGCACACCCTGGGCCTGTCGATGCTGCCGGGCGAGCGGCGCCGGTTCCTCGCGGGCGTGGGCCGGCGGCTGACCCCGCAGGCGCTGGCGCGGCGCGAGCCGGAGCGCCGGTACCCGATCCTGCTCACGTTGCTGGCCCAGTCCGCCGTCGACGTGCTCGACGAGGTGCTGCTGCTGTTCGACCAGGCCGTGTCCGGGCGGGAGTCGGCGGCCAAGCAGAAGCTGACCGAGGCCCTGGCCGAGCGGGCCCGGGGTGGGGAGAACCGTCAGCAGTTGCTCGATGAGATCCTGTCGGTCGTGCTCGACCCGGTCGTCGGCGACGAGCAGGTCGGGCCGCTGCTGCGCAGCCGGATCGGGATGGAGCGGATGCGGGCGGCGTGGGCGGCGCGCACCGAGCGGTTTGCTGGTGCGGGCGCTGTCCGCGGCGGGGCGGCGCGGGGACGCGCTGGAGGCGTTCGAGCGCATCAGGCGACGGCTGGCGGACGAGGCCCCGCGACCACGGGCATTTGGCGTTGATGGACGCGTCGATGTCGTACCTGCGTCAGTTCGCGCCTGCGGTGCTGGCGGCGGTGCGGTTTTCGGGCGGGCTGGGTACCGACGAGCTGCTGCGGGCGGTGTCGATGCTGGCCGAGCTTTACGCGACCGGTACGCGCAAGGTGCCGGCCGGCGCGCCGGTGGGGTTCGTGCCGACGAAGTGGGCCGGCTATCTGGTCGCGGCGGCCGAGGCCGGCGACATCATCGCGTACCGGCACTACTGGGAGCTGTGCGTGCTGGTCGCGCTGCGCGACGGGCTGCGTTCCGGTGACGTGTTCGTGCCCGGCTCGCGCCGCTACGCCGACCCGGCGTCGTTCCTGCTCACGGCCGGGGCGTGGGCGGCGCAGCGGGTCGAGTTCTGCCGTCTGGTCGGCAAGCCGGCCGTCGCGGGTGAGGCCCTGGCCCTGGCCGACGACGAGCTGCGCACCGCCCTCGGCGACCTGGAGGGGCTGCTCGTGAAGGGCACCACCGGCGAGGTTCGGCTCACCGACGCCGGCGAGCTGGTCATCCCGCCGCTGACCGCAGAGGACGTACCGGGCGAGGCCGAGACGTTGCGCGACGAGCTGGCCGTGATGCTACCCCGGGTGCCCCTGGCGTCGGTGTTGGTCGAGATCGACGCCCGGACCGGGTTCACCGACCACCTGGTGCACGCCGGCGGGAAGGTGACCCGGTGGCCGAGCTCAAACGCAACCTGCTGTACGTGGTCATCGCCGAGGCCACCAACATGGGCCTGGGCGCGATGGCCGAGTCGTTCGGCGTGCCCTACGACGTGCTGGCCTGGACCGCCGAGTGGTACTTCCGCCCGGAGACCCTGGAGGCGGCAAACGCGGCGATCGTCAACTACCACCACCGGCTGCCGCTCACGCAGGCGTTCGGGCCAGGCACACTGTCCAGTTCGGACGGTCAACGGTTCCCGGTCAAGGGTAAGTCGATCACGGCCCGGCACCTGTCGCGGTACTTCGCCCGCGGGCAGGGCATCTCCACCTACACCCACGTCTCCGACCAGCACTCCACCTTCGACACGAAGGTCATCGTGGCGACCGCGCCGGAGTCGCACTACGTGCTCGACGGCATCCTCGGCAACGCCACCGACCTGCCCATCGACGAGCACGCCACCGACACCCACGGCGCGACCCTGGCCAACTTCGCCCTGTTCGACCTGGTCGGCAAGCAGCTTTCGCCCCGCATCCGCGACCTCGGGAAGATCACCTTGTACCGGACCGGACCCCGGCAGGAGTTCCTTGCCCGCTACCCGCGGGCGGGTGCGCTGCTGACCCGCCGGCTCAACACCGACCTGATCACCGAGAGATGGGACGACCTGCTGCGGGTGGCCGCGTCCGTGCAGGGCGGGCACGCCACTGCCGCCCTGGTCGTGGGCAAGCTGTGCTCGTCGAAACGCCAGCCGAACGCCTTCACCAGCGCGATCAAGGAGTACTGGGCGCTGCGGCGCACCGTCTACGCCGCCCGGTACCTCGCCGACGAGACCTACCGGCGCAGGATCGCCCGCCAGCTCAACAAGGGCGAGAACCTGCACGCCCTGCGCCGCAGCCTCGCCTACGCCGGCGAGGGCGCCATCCGCCATCGCCACCACGAGCAGCAGACCGAGCAGATGTGGTGTCTCACCGTGGCGACGAACGCGATCGTGTGCTGGTCGACCGAGTACCACGGCCTCGGCGTGGCCGCGCTGCGTCGCGACGGCCACGACATCGACGACGAGGTCCTCGCCCACATTTGGCCCACCCACCACGAGAATGTGCACTTCTACGGCACCCACTCCGTCGACATCGACGGCGAACTCGCCCAACTCGACGCCGACGGCTACCGACCGCTCCGGCTGCCGTCGGAGGCCATCACCGCCGGCCGGTAGCGGCTCCTTCGCGACGGCCACTGGTAACGCTCCGTAGCGCGCGTCTCGTTTGCGCGACGTACATCGGGGTTCTCCTTTACTCATTTGAGGGGTCTCCCTCCTCGGTGGGCGCCGAGGCAGGCGGATCGGTTCAGCGCGCCGACACCGATTCGCGGGAGGATTCGGGGCGTGCGATTTCCGGACGGAATTTCCACGCGTACCGCAGGATGAAGGCCAGGAGCAGCACCTCGATTCCGATGGAGAGGCCGTAGAAGGAGGCCCAGTCCCAGGACTCCCCTACCGCGTTGAACACCGAGAAGGGGATGTAGAGCAATGCAACGACGAGGTTCGTGGCGCGGTTCACCCGGGCGGGCAGCGTCATGGAGAGCATCACCATCAGGGCCGGGATCGCCACGGACGCGGTGAAAATGGTCAACAACGTCCCGCTGATGTCGAACTCAAAGACGACGCCACCCCGGATTTCGTCGATGGCGCCAGGCTTGTAGAGGTGGAAGTAGTCGACGTAGATGTAGAGGAACATGAAGCTGGTCCATGCTGCCGCGAGCTTGGCCTGCACGGGGATCGGCGGGTTGTCGAGCATGCTCGGGGTGTTCGTTCGGATGTCGCTCATCGTTTCTCACTTCCTTTCCGCGCCATTCGTTGGCGCAGGAATGGTCGGAATGCCGTTTCGGAGGTTTTGTTGGGCCGTCCGTTCCGGTTATATGGAACAGATTGCTAGAGCGGCCGCATGCGCCGCTACGAGCCGAGGTCGATGGCGGCGGGCCGAAGGTCTACACCTCGGGTTCGACTTTGGTCGGATGCCGTGGGGCCCGACCCGGCCGTACGCTTTGATCATGATGGCCCCGGCGGACCCGCAGGATCGGAGCCCGCTACCGGCGGGCGTGATCAGCGATGCTGACCACGATCCAGTACGCCCGGCCGGGCGCACGGTCCGCGGCCGGGTCGTCGACGCCACCTGTTTCCTGCTGGCCGTCGGCGTCGTGGTGCAGACCCTGGCCGACAGCCGCGCGCAGCACATCGCGCCGGTCCCGCTCACCGTCGACCTCGTCCTCGGCAGCCTGTGCAGTCTGGCGGTGTGGCTGCGCCGGCGCTGGCCGGTCGGCCTCGCCGTGGCCGTCGGTCTGGTCAGCGTCTACGCGACGTCCGCCGCGGGCGCGGCGCTCGTCGCGCTGTTCACCGTCGCGGTCCACCGGCGCTTCGCAGTGGTCGCCGGGATCGCGGCCGGGTACGCGCTCGTGCCGTTCCTCACGCTGCTGATCCGCCCGGACGTCCCGGTCGGACCCTGGTCGCAGATCGTGCTGGGCGTCGTCTTCGCGCTCGCGGTGCTCGCCTGGGGCATGTTCGTGCGGGCCCGGCGCCAGTCGCTGCGCGAACGGGCCCGGCGGGTCGAGGCCGAACAGGAGCTGCGGGTCGCCGAGGCCCGCCAGGGCGAACGCAACCGGATCGCCCGGGAGATGCACGACGTGCTCGCCCACCGCCTGTCCCTGCTGAGCCTGCACGCCGGGGCGCTGGAGCTACGCCCCGACGCCGCGCCCGACGAGGTCGCCCGCGCCGCCGGGGTGGTCCGCGACAGTGCCTACCAGGCGCTGGAGGACCTTCGGGAGGTGATCGGCGTCCTCCGCGCCGGTGTCGACCGGTCCGACGAGACGCCGGAACGGCCGCAGCCCACCCTGGCCGACCTCCCCGACCTCGTCGACCAGTCGCGGCGCGCCGGGATGACGGTGCGGCTCGACTGCCAGACCGATGCGCTTGCCGCCGTGCCGGCTGGTGTGGGGCGCAGCGCGTACCGGATCGTGCAGGAAGGGCTGACCAACGCCCGCAAGTACGCCCCCGACGCCGAGGTGGCCGTCACCGTCCGGGCAACCCCGGGCGACGGCGTAATCGTCGAGATCCGCAACCCGTGCCCGATGGGCACCGGCGGTGGTACCGCAATTCCCGGCGCCGGCATCGGCCTCATCGGGCTCACCGAACGGGCCGCCCTCGCCGGCGGACGCCTCGAACACGGACCCACCCCGGCCGGTGAGTTCCGGCTCTGGGCCTGGCTACCGTGGCCTACCCTCTGATCGCGGCCAGCGTCGGTCCGTGGCCCGGCTGGGCAGAGAGAAGGAGCCCAACGTGAACGCAGCGGTGCGGGTCCTCGTCGTCGTCGACGACCCGCTCGTGCGGGCCGGCCTGGCGATGGTCATCGGCGGCTCACCCGACCTGACCGTGGTGGGCGAGGCCGGCGACGGAAGCGAAGTAGCCGACGCCGTCGACGCCTACGCCCCGGACGTGGTCCTGATGGACATCCGCATGCCCACCCTCGACGGCCTCGCCGCCACCGAACAGCTGCGCGCCCGACCCAACCCACCCGAGGTCATCATCCTGACCACCTTCGACGCCGACGAGCACGTCCTCCGCGCGCTACGCGCCGGGGCCAGCGGCTTCCTGCTCAAACACACCCCACCCGCCGAGATCCTGCGCGCGATCACGCGGGTCGCAGCCGGCGAACCCATCCTGTCGCCGACCGTGACCCGACAGCTCATCGCCCACCTCAGCGACACCGGCGCCGCCGCCAGGCAACAGCACGCCACCACCGCGCTGGATCAGCTCAGCGAACGCGAACGCGAGGTCGCTATCGCCGTCGGGCACGGCAAGTCCAACGCCGAGATCGCCAACGAACTGTTCATGAGCGTGGCTACCGTGAAAGCCCACATCTCCCGCATACTCACCAAACTCAATCTCAACAACCGTACCCAGATCGCCCTACTCGCCCACGATGCCGGCCTCACCAGCTGACACCGGCAAAGCCTGGCCCCCGCCGGCACCCGGATTGACGGCCCCAGCCAAGCCGCGCCACCGCACGGATGAGGCGGCGAGCCCGTTGCCACGAATCGGGCAGCGGCCAGGGCGTGGGCGGGCAAGCCAGCCGACCCCCGCGGCCGACCCCCTCACGGCCAGACAGCTCAGGCAGGGCCATCGACCACTTCCTTATGCCAACTTCCGCACATCGGCTATGAGCGGGCGAATCTTGGCCGCCTGGCAACGCCCGTTCATCACGAAGGGTTACCGCGTCGAGATGACGGCCGGGCGTCGGACCGGCGGTGGCGGCCTGGCCGCGGTGATCCCATCTTCACCGGATAACGGCCTATTATCCGGTGCATGGACGATCGCGCGGCGATCACGACCAGCGGCGCCACCCGCAGCGATCTTGACGGCAGCGCACTGGACCGTCTCGCCGACCACGTCGGCGCCGACCGGTACCTCGGCGACGTCACCGGCGACGAGCTCGCCGATACGCTCACCGCGCTGTGGGGCCAGTCCGCGGCGTCGACCTGGAACCAGCGCAGACCACCGCCCGCGCCGCCGAGATCCTCGCCCTCGACATCGCCGACCTGGAACTCGACGCCCGCCGCGCCCGCGTGGTCTCCAAGGGCGGGGACATCGAGTACGTCTACTGGGCATCCGGTACCGCGCACCTGCTGCCCCGGCTCCTGCGCAGCCGCACCGCCGGCCCGGTCTTCCTGTCCGAACGCCGCCCCGGCCCCGCCCGCCGGCCTCCGGCCAAAGACATCTGCCCGCACACCGGCCGCGCCCGTCTCGGCTACGACCGGGCCCGCGCCCTGCTCGACCACTACACCCGCACCGACACCTCGCCCGGCTGGGACCTGCACCAGCTACGCCACAGCGCGGCCACCCACCTCGGCGACGCCAACGCCGGCCTACAACTGATCATGGCCAAGGGTCGGTGGCGCAACCCACGCACCGCCATGCGCTACGTCAAACCCGGCGCCGTCGCCCTCGCCTAGGTCACCGAACTCCTCGACACCGCTCCACCCCGGCGTGGCTGACGCCGTCCACACCCTAGATCAACTGCTTAGCGTTGTTTTTGGGCTGGAAACTACGGGCGGCCCTTGCTGACCGCGAAGCTCTGCGTGGCGTCGCGCAGGGCCTGTTCGGCGCACGCCCCGGGGTCGGCGCCGAACTCTCCCGGCAACCGTGGCGGCCCGCGCTGCCGGACGCACTCGCGGCGCGGCGACCAACCGAACCAGCGCAACGAGGACTGGGTGAACGGAGGTGGCGCGTCCCCATCGTCCGTGCCAGACTCATTGTTATAGAACTCACTCAAGAGTTATAGAACGATGGGAGAGTGGCATGCGAGACGTGCTGCCGTTGCGCGAGCCGGCCCCGCCGGACGGGACGATGGGCGAGCCCCGAGCGCGGGGCCGATTCGGCGAGTACGGCGGACGGTACGCCCCGGAGTCTCTGGTGGAGGCGTGCCGCGAGGTGGACGAGGCGTTCCGGGAGGCCTGGGCGGATCCGGGGTTCCGCGGCGCCCTGGCGCGGCTGCTCGCCGTGCACGCCGGGCGGCCGACCCCGCTCACACCGGCGCACCGGCTGTCGGAGGCGCTGGGCGTACGGCTGTACCTCAAGCGCGAGGATCTCACCCACACCGGATCCCACAAGATCAACAACGTGCTGGGCCAGGCTCTGCTGGCCACCCGGATGGGACGGCGGAGACTGATCGCCGAGACGGGAGCGGGTCAGCACGGGGTGGCCACCGCGACCGCCGCCGCGCTGCTCGGGCTGGAGGCCACGGTGTTCATGGGCGAGCGCGACATCGAGCGGCAGGCCCTGAACGTCTTCCGGATGCGCATGCTGGGCGCCGAGGTGGTCCCGGTCACCACGGGCAGCCGTACTCTCAAGGACGCGACCAGCGAGGCCATGCGGCACTGGGTGGGCGTGACCGGCGACTCCCACTACTGCATCGGCTCGGTCGTCGGGCCTGATCCGTACCCGTGGATGGTCAGGGAGTTCCAGCGGATCATCGGCGACGAGGCCCGCGGGCAGTGCGCTGCCGAGCTGCGGACCGGCGTGCCGGACTACGTGGTCGCGTGCGTCGGCGGCGGCTCCAACGCGGCCGGCACGTTCGCCGGATTCGCCGACACCCGGGCGCGCCTGGTCGGGGTCGAGGCGGAGGGCGGCGCCGGGGCGGCCCGTGGCCGGCTCGGCGTCATGCACGGCTGCCGCTCGCTGTTCCTGCAGGACGACGACGGGCAGATCGTCCAGGCGCACTCCATCGCCGCCGGCCTCGACTACCCGGGAGTCGGCCCGGAGCACGCCCACCTGCGCGACCTGGGCCGGGCCCGCTACGTCACGGTGACCGACGAGGAGGCGGCCGGTGCGGCGGTACGGCTGGCGCGCACCGAAGGCATCCTCCCGGCGCTCGAATCGGCGCACGCCCTGGCCTGGGTGATCCGCGCGGCGGGCGACGGCGAGCTGCCCGCGGGATCGACGGTGCTGATGACGCTGTCCGGCCGGGGAGACAAGGACGTCTCGACTTTGAAGGAGCTGCTGTGACGGACCCCACCCTGGCCGCCGGCGCGGTCGAACGCCACCTGCGTGCCCGCCGGGACACCGGCCGCGGCCTGCTCATGCCGTACGTCACCGGGGGCATCACGCCCGGCTGGACGGACTACCTGCGGGCGTTCGCCGCCGCCGGGGCGGACGCGATCGAGGTCGGCCTGCCCTTCTCCGACCCCACGCTGGACGGCGTCACCATCCAGCAGGCGAGCGACACGGCACTGGCCCGGGGGGCGAGCACCCGCCGGATCCTCGCCGACCTGTCCGGCGTGCTGGACCTGGGCGTGCCACTCGTCGCCAGCACCTACTACAACCTCGTGCTGCACGACGGTCCCGAGGCGTTCTGCGCCGCGTTGCGCCGGGCCGGCGTGGACGGCCTGATCGTGCCCGACCTGCCGGTGCACGAGGCGGACGAGCTGACGGACGTGGCCGCCGCCGCCGGGATCGAGCTGGTCCTGCTGGCGTCGCCGGCGACGCCGCAGCCGCGGCTGGGGGAGATCGCGTGCCGCAGTCGCGGATTCGTCTACGCGGTGTCGGTGATGGGCACGACCGGTGAGCGGGCCGCCCTCGCCGCTTCGGCGGCGGAGCTCGCCGAGCGGATCAGGCGCGTCTCGGACCGGCCGGTCTTGCTAGGATTTGGCATTTCCACCCCGGACCAGGCACGCGAAGCCCGCCGGCACGCCGACGGCGTCGTGGTGGGCGCCGCGGTCATGCGGCGGGTGCTCGACGGGGCCGGGCCGGACGACCTGCGGGCCTTCCTCGCGCCCCTGCGGCAGGCCCTCGACCAGGAGTGTGACCGACCACGATGACCCCCGACGCCGGGCACGAGGCGAGATACCGCGCCATCGCCGCCGACCTCGCCGCGAAGATCCGGTCGGGACACTACGCCCCCGGTGAGGCCCTGCCGCCGCAACGGGAGCTGAGCGCCTCCTACGGGGTGACCCTCATGACGCTGCGCCAGGCGTTGCGGCAGCTCAGCGACGAGAGGCTGATCGTGCAGCAGCCCGGGCGGGGCACGTTCGTCGCCCCGCCCCATCTGGCGTACCAGCTCGACTCGCTCCGCAGCCTGGTAGACGACCTGCGTAAACAGGGCCACGAGGTGCGCACCGCGGTGGCCGGGCGGGCGGTGCGCCGGGCCCCCGCCCGGATCGTCGCGGAGCTGCGGCTGCGTCCCGGCGACACCGCCCTGCGGCTGGAGCGGGTCCGCGAGTTCGCGGGACGCCCCGCCGTACACCAGGTGTCCTGGGTCCGCCGGCCGGTGGCCGACCAGATCCGCGACCGCGATTTCACCGCCGTCTCCCTCTACACGGCCCTCGCCGACGCGGGAGTGACGGTCGCCCGGGCGTCCGAGGTGGTCCGGCCCGGTCTGCTCGACCCCGCCGCCGCCCGCCACCTCCACGAGCCGCAGGGCAGCCCGGTGCTCGTCAGCAGCCGCATCACCTACACCCTCGACGCCACGCCCGTGGTGTCCGACCATGCCACCATCCTCGGCAGCATGATGGAGATCCGCACCGAACGCGCGGCCACCGGCATCTCTCTCACCTGGGGCGCCACCAGCTGAGAGCCAGTGCCGGGCAGGCTCCTGCGGACCCGGCACGTCGCGTGAGCACCACGGCTGTCGCACCGGGCCTCGGTTTCAGGGATCAGGTCCTCACGCATCCGGGGGTCCTCGGCCGGGCGGAGTGCGAGCAGATTTCACTTGATCCGGCCGTCAATTGAATATAAGAACTACTCCATGGAAAGCGAGACCAGGCGTCCGTACCGCATGGGTGCCCGGGCCGCGGCCGCGGAGGTCACACGTACGCGCGTGGTGGAGGCGGCGGCCGCGCTGTGGAGGCGGCGCTGGTACGACGACGTCACGCTGCAGCACGTCGCCGACGAGGCGGGTGTCTCGGTGCAGACGATCGTCAACCACTTCGGCGGCAAGGACGGGCTGGCCGACGCCGTCGCCGAGAGGGTGGCGTCGCAGGCGGCGCTCACCCGTGAGGTGCCGGCCGGTGATGTGGCGGCGATCGTGGCCGTCCTCTTCGAGGACTACGAGCGGCACGGCGACGCCAACGTGCTCTGGACCGCGCAGATGGACCGTGTCCCGGCGATCGCGCGGGCGGCCGCGGACGCCCGCGTCCGGCATCGGGCGTGGCTGGAACAGGTCTTCGCCGACCGCCTCCCGGCTCAGGGCCCCGCCCGTGAGCACGCGCTGAACCTGCACTACGCCGCCACGGACGTCTACCTGTGGAAGCTGTGGCGGCGCGACCTCGGCCTGTCGCGCGAGGACGCCGAACGAGCCATGCGCGACCTGCTGACCTCCATAGACCCCCGGAAGAGCCACGATGCCTGAGAACTTCCTGTTCGCCACCTGGGCCGGCGGCGGAGCCGTGCCGCCCGTCCTGTCGGTCGCCCGCGCGCTGCGCGAACGCGGCCACAGCGTTCGCGTGCTGGCCGACAGGTCACTGCACGAGGAGATCGACGCCGCCGGCCTGGAGCCGATCGCCTGGACCACGGCGCCCCAGGGCGACGTCACCGATCCGGCCAAGGACGTCATCAGGGACTTCGAGGCCCGCACGCCGCTCGGCGCGTTCGCGCGGCTGAGAGATCGCATCGTCTGCGGTCCCGCGGCCGACTACGCGCGGGACACGCTGGCCGAGTTGCGCGCCCGCCCGGCCGACGTGCTGGTCGCCGAGCACATGCTGCTCGGCGCGCTCATCGGCGGCGAGGCCGCCGGGATCCCCGTGGCCTCGCTGGTGACGACCCTTTACCCGCTTCCCACTCCGGGTGCGCCGCCGCCCGGTCCGGGCCTCGCTCCCGCTGCGGGCGCGCTGGGGCGCCTGCGTGATCGGGTGCTGACACAGCTGGTCCTCAAACCGTGGGGGAAGGGATTGCCGGCGTTGAACGCCGCCCGCACCGCGCACGGCCTGCCGCCGGTGGACTCGGTGATCGACGCGTTCGACCGTGCCGACCTTGTGCTCGTGCTGTCCCCGCGTGCGCTCGACTATCCCGGCAGGCGATTTCCCGCCCGCCTGCGGCACGTCGGCCCACGGCTCGACGACCCGGCCTGGGCCGGGGAGTGCGAGCTGCCGGACGGTGACGCGCCGCTGGTTCTGGCCAGTCTGAGCTCGTCGTTCATGAACCAGCGCACGCAACTCGAGCGCATCGCCGAAGCCCTCGGCACGCTGCCGGTGCGCGGGCTGCTGACCACCGGCCCTGCCGTGGACCCCGCGACGGTCCGGGCGCCCGGCAACGTCCTGGTCGCCGCGGCCGCCCCGCACACCATCGCGCTGCGCCACGCCGCGGTGACGGTCACGCACGCCGGCCACGGTACGGCCGTCAAGTCCCTGGCCGCCGGAGTCCCCCTGGTCTGCTTGCCGCTCGGACGGGACCAGGGCGAGGTGGCACGGCATGTCGAACTCGCCGGGGCCGGGATCACCGTGAGCAAGAACGCCTCACCCCGCACGATCGCCCGGGCGGTCGACCGCGTCCTAAGCGAGCCCTCTTTCCGGCGGGAGGCGCGACGACTGGCGGCCGAGATCGCCGCCGAGACGGCCACCGACCGAGCCGTCGCCGAACTCGAGTCCCTCACCGGACGAGCGGCCGGCGGAGACGGGGGCGCGCCCGGACGCGGTACGGCCGAAGCGTCCGGCCATCATCACGCACCGAGCTGATCGCGCACACCTTCCTTCAGGGGCGTCGCTCGGTGGCGAGGGGCAGGCGCAGGACGAGACGGGCCCCGCCGTGGTGTTCGGCGACGTACAGCCGGCCGCCGTGCTCCTGGGCGATCTCCCGGGCGATGGACAGGCCGAGCCCGGACCCGCCCGGATCCCGCAGGCGGGCCTCCTCCCGCCGGTAACGGCGCTCGAAGACGCGTTCGCGGTCCTCCGGCGGGATGCCGGGGCCGTCGTCGACGACCTCCAGGACGGCGTCGGGCGGGTCGGCGACGACGACGACTTCGATCGTGGTGTTCGTGTACCGCTCGGCGTTGGTCATCAGGTTGCTCAGCAGACGGGCCAGGCGGATCTCCGACGCGCGCACGCGCACCTGCGGGTCGAGGCGGGTGAGGACGCAGGTGCCCGGGGTGCGGCGGTCGAGTTCGTCCGTGACGAACTCGGCGAGGTCGATCAGGCGGTGGTTCTCATGGGTCTCGGTGTCCAACCGGGCAAGATCGAGCAGGTCCGCCACGATGTCGTTGAGCCGTTCCGCGTCGCGCAGCAGTTTGCGCAACATCCGCTGCAGGTCGCAGCCGGGGTCGGACAGCGCGACCTCCAGTTCCGTCAGCAGGCCCGTGAGTGGATTGCGAAGATCGTGGGAGGCGTCGTAGACCAGTCGCCGCTGCCGTTCGATGGCCTCGCGCAGAGCCGAGGTCGTCTCGCGCTGCTCCCGGTGCGCCTGCCTGAGCTGGTCGTTGAGGGTCTGCAACTGCAGGGCCAGGCAGTCCGTCCTTCCCTCGTGCTCGCCGCCGACGCCGGAGCGCCGCAACGCGAGGACGAAGTCGGTGACCTCCTCGGTGCTGAGGACGATCCACCGGACCTCGCCGTGCGGGCCGGGAATGGGAGTGATGACCGTGCTCCAGTACCGCTCCTCGAACATCCCGGGCCGGTCCGCCATCGCGATGTCGTACCTCTGGAGCGGCACGAAATCGCGCCGGCGGGTGGTCAGCACCTGTTCCAGGGAGGTTCGCAGCATCCGCGCTCCCTGCTGCTCGGAGTCCTCCGGCGCGGCGGGATTGGGCGGGAAGACGTCGAAGAGGTCGCGGCCCAGCAACTCCTCGCGGCCGCGCCCGCTCACCTTCAGGAAGACGTCATTCACGTCGATCATGACGAAGTCGGGGGTCAGCACCGCAGACGGGGCCTGACCGGCCCTGAACACCGCCCCGTAGTCGATTTCCGACCTCATGCCCACGGTGCCTTTCCGCACCAGCCTTCCAGCCCCCGCAGTCGGCATGACTCCCGGCCGCCCATGCCACGCGGCCGTGCACTCTCCATTCCCGTGAGGCCGCGTGTCAACGGGTAAGGGGCAGCGAAGCGGTGACGGAAAAGCAGATGAACGGGTCCGGAGCCATCACGAGGACAGTTCATCGCCTCAGCCGGCCGGTGTCCGGGCCGTCCGGGCGGACAACCGGGTGATCGTCGTCCGCTGAAGCGGACGCGAAATGTCGGTGGCGGCACGTACGGTATGCAGGTGACCAGCAGAACCGCCACGGCACAGCATCTGCGCGACCTCGCGCTGCTGCGCCGCGTCCGTGACCGGATCGACCGGGAGTACGACCGGCCGCTGAACGTCGAGGCGCTCGCCCGCGGCGTGAACATGTCGGCCGGGCACCTCAGCCGGCAGTTCCGGCTCGCCTACGGGGAGTCGCCGTACGGGTACCTGATGACGCGGCGGATCGAGCGCGCGATGGCGCTGCTGCGCCGCGGCGACCTGAGCGTCACCGAGGTCTGCTTCGCGGTCGGCTGCTCGTCGCTGGGCACCTTCAGCACCCGCTTCACCGAGCTGGTCGGTGTGCCGCCCAGCACCTATCGGCGACAGGCCGGGAGCGCGACGGCCGGCATCCCTTCATGCGTGACGAAACAGGTGACCAGGCCGGTCAGGAATCGAGAAGCGCGGCTCGCCGAGCCGCAGCTAGCGTGACCGCCATGGACGTCACCATCCACTCGGTCTTCCTCCCGCACGATGACCCGGACGCGGCCCTGGCCTTCTACCGGGACACTCTCGGCTTCGAGGTCCGGGGCGACGTCGGATACGGCGGGATGCGCTGGATCACGGTCGGCCCTCCCGGCCAGCCCGGCACGTCGATCGTCCTGCACCCGCCGGCCGCCGACCCCGGCACCACCGACGAGGAGCGCCGCACCATCGCCGAGATGATGGCCAAGGGCACCTACGCGATGATCGTTCTTACCACCAGGGACCTCGACGGCGTCTTCGATCGGCTGCAGGCCCGCGGCGCCGAGGTCGTGCAGGAGCCGATCGAGCAGCCGTACGGGGTCCGCGACTGCGCCTTCCGCGATCCCGCCGGCAACCTGCTCCGCATCAACGAGCTGCGCTGAACCCGCGCCGCCGCACGCCGGTCCAGGGACCGCGCCGTCGCGGAGAACCAGACGTACCGGCCGAAGCTGGTGAGATCATGCCAGGCGACGCCGCCTGCCCGCAGGATATGGAGACACGATGAGCATGGCCCCGAGTACGGACGCGCAGCCGCCCGCGCCGCACGCCGCCGACACCCACGACCTGATCCGTGTGTACGGTGCCCGGGAGAACAATCTCAAGGACGTCAGCATCGAGATCCCGAAGCGCCGGCTCACGGTGTTCACCGGCGTCTCCGGCTCGGGCAAGAGCTCGCTGGTGTTCGCCACGATCGCCGCCGAGTCGCAGCGGCTGATCAACGAGACCTACTCCGCCTTCGTGCAGGGTTTCATGCCGACGCTGTCCCGGCCCGAGGTCGACGTGCTCGACGGGCTGACGACCGCGATCGTCGTCGACCAGGAGCGGATGGGCCCCAACCCCCGCTCGACCGTGGGCACCGTCACCGACGCCAACGCGATGTTGCGCATCCTGTTCAGCCGGCTCGGGCAGCCGCACATCGGCTCGCCCCAGGCGTTCTCCTTCAACGTCGCCTCGATCAGCGGAGCGGGCGCGGTCACACTCGAGCGCGGCGGCAAGACCGTGAAGGAGCGGCGCGATTTCAAGATCACCGGCGGCATGTGCCCGCGCTGCGAGGGCATGGGCCGGACGTCCGACATCGACCTGTCCCAGCTGTACGACGATTCCAAGTCGCTCAACGAGGGCGCGCTCACGATCCCCGGCTACAGCGTCGACGGCTGGTACGGCCGCATCTTCAGCGGCTCCGGCTTCTTCGATCCGGACAAGCCGATCCGGGAGTTCACCAAGAAGGAGCTCCAGGACCTGCTCTACAAGGAGCCGACCAAGATCAAGGTCGACAACATCAACCTCACCTACGAGGGACTGATCCCGCGGATCCAGAAGTCGATGCTGTCCAAGGACAAGGACGCGTTGCAGCCGCACGTGCGGGCGTTCGTGGAGCGGGCGGTGAAGTTCATGACCTGCCCGGAGTGCGACGGCACCCGGCTCAGCGAGGCCGCCCGGTCGTCCACGATCAAGGGGGTCAGCATCGCCGACGCCTGCGCGATGCAGATCAGCGACCTGGCCCGCTGGGTCCGCGGCCTCGACGAGCCGTCGGTCGCGCCGCTGCTCACCACGTTGCAGCAGCTCCTCGACTCGTTCGTGGAGATCGGGCTGGGCTACCTGTCGCTCGACCGGGCGTCGGGCACGCTGTCGGGCGGCGAGGCACAGCGCGTCAAGATGATCCGCCACCTCGGCTCCTCCCTCACCGACATCACCTACGTCTTCGACGAGCCCACAACGGGCCTGCATCCCCACGACATCCAGCGGATGAACGCCCTGCTGCTGCGGCTGCGGGACAAGGGCAACACGGTGCTGGTCGTGGAGCACAAGCCGGAGATGATCGCGATCGCCGACCACGTCGTCGACCTCGGCCCCGGCGCCGGTACGGCGGGCGGCGCCGTCTGCTTCGAGGGCACCGTCGAGGGCCTGCGGACCAGCGGCACCGTCACGGGCCGCCACTTCGACGACCGGGCCGCCCTGAAGGAGACGGTGCGCACGCCCACCGGCACGCTGCAGATCCGCGGCGCCACGGCGAACAACCTGCGCGACGTCGACGTCGACATCCCGCTCGGAGTGCTCGTCGTCGTCACGGGAGTCGCCGGCTCCGGCAAGAGCTCGCTCATCCACGGGTCGATTCCGGGCGGCGCTGGGGTGGTGTCGGTCGACCAGGGCGGGATCCGCGGCTCGCGGCGGAGCAACCCGGCGACGTACACCGGACTGCTCGACCCGATTCGCAAGGCGTTCGCGAAGGCCAACGGCGTGAAGCCGGCGTTGTTCAGCGCCAACTCCGAGGGCGCCTGCCCCACCTGCAACGGCGCCGGTGTCATCTACACCGACCTGGCGATGATGGCCGGCGTCTCCACCACCTGCGAGGAGTGCGAGGGGAAGCGGTTCCAGGCAGCGGTGCTGGAGCACAAGCTCGGCGGGCGCGACATCAGCGAGGTGCTCGCGATGCCGGTGACCGAGGCCCGGGAGTTCTTCGGCTCCGGCGAGGCGCGCACGCCCGCCGCTCGCGCCATCCTCGACCGGCTCGCCGACGTCGGGCTAGGCTACCTCGCCCTCGGCCAGCCGCTCACCACGCTGTCCGGCGGCGAGCGGCAGCGGCTCAAGCTGGCCACCCACATGGCGGACAAGGGCGGGGTCTACGTCCTCGACGAGCCGACCGCCGGCCTTCACCTCGCCGACGTCGAGCAGTTGCTCGGGCTGCTGGACCGGCTGGTCGACGCCGGCAAGTCGGTCATCGTCATCGAGCACCACCAGGCGGTGATGGCGCACGCCGACTGGATCATCGACCTCGGCCCCGGCGCGGGGCACGACGGAGGCCGGATCGTCTTCGAGGGCACCCCGGCCGACCTCGTCGCCGCCCGCTCCACCCTCACCGGCGAGCACCTCGCGGCCTACGTCGGCGCCTGACGCGGGCCGCCCGCGGCAGCCGTACGGGCAGGTCGCCGTCGCCGGGGGCCGAGGGAAGCAGCGGGACTCTGGGGGAGTGGTCTGCCGCAGGTCGTCGCCCGATCGGCCGGTCGGAGTGCCGGTCGATCGGGATGCGTTGACCGGCGCGTTGCCCTCGGCCCCTGCCCCGCGCGAGCAGGGGCCGGCGGTCACGAAGTGCGGACGTCACGCCGCTTGACCCTGACGCTGGGTCAATCTCTCAGCATGGTGGCATGACCAGGGAAACCAGTGCGACCGAGGTCGCCGGACCGCGCGAGACGTACGGTGAGCACGACGATGGTGGAGAGCGGGCCGAGGGAGGCGACAGTACGACGCGGAATTTCACGATCCGCAACGACGGCGTCACGATCCCGGTGTCTCGCGGCGGCCGGGGACGACCGCTGGTCCTGTGCCCCGGGCTGAACTCGACACAGGCCGACCTGCGGGAGCTGGCCGAGCTGCTGCGGCACGACCACGACGTGGTGACATTCGACCTGCGCGGCCATGGCCTCGCCTCGGCCGCCGACCGGTACTCCTTCGAGGCCTTCCTCGGCGATTTCGCGGCGGTGATGGCGGAGCTGGGAGACCTTGGCCTGCCTGCGGCGCCTGTGCTGGTGGGCTACTCGTTGGGCGCCGACCTGGCCGTGCACTATGCCTGCGAGCATCCCGACACCGTCGCCGAGCTTGTTCTCATCGACGGGGCGAACCCGGTGTCCAAACCGTTCATCACCGAGGCCGTCCTGCCGGAGTTCCGCGCCATGTGGGAGGAGCTGACGGTGCGGCAGGAGTCCGAGCAGGGCACCGCGCGTCAGGTGTCGCTCACCGCCCGGGAGATTGTCGACCTGAACCTCGAGATCGACATGATCCGGTCGGAGATCCTCGACCGGTACGAAGAGATCGACAGGCCCATCAGAATGATCATGTCAACCTCGATGGCCGGCGAGAGCGGCGAAGGGCACGCGCCGCGGTTCAACCGGATCTGGCGTGCCGGCGTCGAGCGGCTTGTCCGCGAGCACCCGCACATCACCACCACATGGCTCGACGCCGACCATCAGCTGGTCTTCACCCATGCCCCGGAAATCGCCCAGATCATCCGTGGCGTGGAAGGCCCGGCCGGCCACGCGACCTCGTGAGCGACTCCCGGAGACCGGTCGGATGCTGACCATCGGCGAGCTGGCGTCCTATGCCGGAGTGACGGTGCGCGCGGTACGGCACTACCACGCCAAGGGGCTGCTGCCGGAGCCGGAGCGGGACCACTCCGGCTACCGCAGATACGACGCCGGCGCCGTGATCGAGCTGATCAGAATCCGAACCCTCGCCGAGGCCGGGGTTCCGCTGGCGCGGGTGCGGGAGCTGCTGCAGTCCGGTGAGGAGGAGTTCGCCGCGGCGGTCGCGGACATCGACAGGCGGCTGCGGGCGGAAATCCGGGAGCGGCAGCGGCATCGCGAGCGAATTGCCCGGCTCGCCTCCGGGGACAGCCTGGCACTCCCCCCGGAGGTGGTCGAGTATCTCGACCGGCTGCGGGCGCTCGGGGTCGACGAGCGGATCGTCCGGGCCGAGCGTGACGGCTGGATCCCCCTGGCCGCGCACTCACCCGGGCGAGTCGCGGAGTGGATGGCACGCAAGCGGGAGCAGATCGACGACCCGCGGCTCGTCGGTTTCTACCTCACCCTGAGCCAGGCTCTCGATCGAGACGACGACGACCCGCGGCTGGTCGAGCTGGCCGACAAGCTGGCCGTCTACATCACGCGTATGGCCGACGAGCGGGGCGAGCACTATGTCGACGACACCGACATCGCGTCACCGCTCGTCAAGCTCATGGACACGCTGGCGTTCGACACCGTGCCGCCGGCGCGTCGGCTGATCGAGCTGCTGAAGCAGCGAGGCTGGACGGGCTGGACCAAGCTCGAGCGCGTGGCCCCCAGACCGGCTGCGCCACCTCGGAGGCCGGCGTCTTGAGCATCAGCGCCGGGCGCCTGCGCGGCGGGGGTATGGCGAAGCGCGCCGGGATCACCGGCGCGCTTCGTGGGTCGGGGCGTCAGCCGTCAGGCGGAGGCGGCGGCTTCGCCCGGGTACATCGGGTAGCCGTACCCGACAGCCTGCCAGGTGGGACGGGTGCGGACCTCGACGGCGCCGTTGCCGGTGTTGCCCTCGATGGTCCGGATGGTGCCGTCGCCGTTGTCCTTGACGACGAAGCCGACGTGCACGATGTCGCCGATGTCCTTGCTGCCGTTCCAGTTGAAGAACACCACCGCGCCCGGCTTGGGCGTCCGGCCCCAGCGGCCGTGGTCGGCGAACCAGTTGGCGTGCTCGACGGTGTAGGCGTCGGAGCCCATGACCGGCCCGATGCCGAGCTCGTGGCCGACCCAGGAGACGAACATGTCGCACCAGGGCGCGTTCAGGTAGCCCTTCAGGGTGCCGCCGTCGCGGGCGAGGGTCTCCTGGGCACGGGGAGTGGACATGTACCACTGCTGGAACTTGGTCCCGCCGCCGTAGGCGTTCTCCCTGATCCCGACCTGGCTCTTGGCCAGGCTCAGCACGTCGACCGCGCTGACCTTGGGCAGGGTCGAGGCGATCTCGGCCATGGACTGCGCGGCCGCCGGGCCCTTGCCGGTGGCGGGGTTGTCGGCGTGCGCGGCCGGCGCCGCGACCAGCACGGCCGAAGCGAGGGCCCCGCTTACGAGGGCAGCGCGAACACAGGTGTTGAGGACGTGCATGGTGGGGCGAACTCCCTTACTTCCATGCCGCCTACCGGGTTAGCTGACGGGTTCGGGCTGGAAGGCGCCCTACGGCATGGCAGGCATGCCGATTCACCCCAGGAGAGGTGGGTCCCCGGCTCCGCGCGGACGCGGACTCGGCGGCCGGGCGGCAGGCCGGGATCGGCCGGCCGCGTCGGTCTGAGGAGGGCTTCTTGGCCATTGAATGAGCAAGTGCGCCCTGAGCTGCCTAAAAGGTAATAGACCAGGTCAAACCGGTCAAGTTAGAACAACTCGGATTTTACTCGCGAGTAGGGAGAGGCCGGGCGACAGTGGGTAGGGAAGCCCGGATGTGATCACCCCTGGGCCGGCCCGGGCAGGCGTACGGTCACCGCCAGGCCGCCCTCCGGCCGGGCGAGCGCCTCCGCCGTGCCGCCGTGTGCCACCGCGATGGCCCGGACGATGGACAGGCCCAGCCCCGCCCCCCGGGCGGAGCGGACGCGGTCGCCGCCGAGTCGGCGGAACGGCTCGAACAGGTCGTCCACCTCGTAGGGCGGGACCAGGGTCCCGGTGTTCTCCACCGTCACGCTCACTCCGCTCTCGTCCTCCCGCAGCCGGACCCAGACCTCCCCGTCCCGCACGTTGTACTTGATCGCGTTCTCCAGCAGGTTGAACAGGCAGCGTTCCAGGAGGAGCGGATCGCCGTACGCGACCGCCCGGCACAGGTCCTCGTGGACGACCACCTTCCTGCGGCGCGGCTGCAGGTCGATCTGCTCCATGGCCGTACGGACGACCTGCCGCAGGTCGACCGGCCTGCGGGCGGTGAGCTCCTGCTCCGACTGGGCCAGCATGAGCAGGCCCTCGATCAGCCGCTCATGCCTGGCGTTGGTGCCGAGCAGCGCCCGGGCCAGCGCCTTGAGGTCCTCCGACGCCGCCGGCTCCTCCAGCGACACCTCCAGCACCGTACGGTTGACCGCGAGCGGGGTGCGCAGCTCGTGAGAGGCGTTGGCGATGAACCGGCGCTGGGCGTCGAACACCCGGTGCAGCCGGTCGAGCATCGCGTCGAAGGTGTCGGCGAGCCGTTTGACCTCGTCCTGGGGGCCGCTCAGGGCGATCCGCTCGTGCAGCGTGCTCTCCGACAGCCGCTGCGCGGTCTCGGTCACCCGCTCAAGCGGGCGCAGCGCGCGGTCGGCCACCAGGTATCCCAGCAGCACCGCGACGGCCCCGACCAGGATCATGACGATCACCGACGACCCGAGGACGTCGCTCAGCACGCCGGCCGCCCCCTGCTCGACATCGGTGCGCACCCGCCGCGCGAGCATGTCGGCATCGGGGAGCGCGCTCCCCTGGACGGCATCGGGCAGCGCGCCCCCCGGAACCGCGTCGGGGGCGCCCGCGCCGGTCACCTTCGACGCCACCGACACCACGAACCGCTGGTTGAGCGCCCGAGCCGTCAGCAGGTGGGTGAACCACAGCAGCACCGACCCCGCCACGAAGAACAGCCCGCCGTACAGCAGGGTGAGCCGCATGCGCAGGCCCAGCCTGCCCCAGAAGAACAGGGCACGGGTCACAGCCGGTACCCCCGGCCCGGCACGTTCTCGATCACGGCAGGGACGCCCAGCTTGCGGCGCAGCGAGGTGATCGTGACGCGCAGCACGCCCGTTCCGGCGTCGGAGTGCTCGTCCCACACGTCCGCGCGCAGCCGTGCCGAGGTGACCAGGTCGCCGCCCGCCCGCATGAGCTCGTGCAGCACGTCGAACTCCCTGCGGCCCAGCGCCACCTGCCGCCCGTCCCGCACGACCGTACGGCGGGCGGGGTCGAGCCGGATCCCGGCCCGCTCCAGCACGGGCGGCACCGCACGGGACGAGCGCCGGGCCAGCGCCCGGACCCGGGCCACCAGTTCGGCGAACGCGAACGGCTTGACCAGGTAGTCGTCGGCGCCCAGGGACAGGCCCCCGACCCGGTCCCTGACCCGCCCGGCCGCGGTGAGCATGAGGATGCGGCTCGCCCCTCCGGCGCCGATCAGCTCCCGGCAGACCTCGTCCCCGTGCACGTCGGGCAGGTCGCGGTCCAGCACGACCACGTCGTAGTCGACGTAGGCGGTCAGCTCCAGCGCCTCCCGGCCGTCGTAGGCCACGTCCACGGCGATCGCGTGCAGCCGCAGCCCCCGGGCGACGGCGTCGGCCAGCTGTTCCTCGTCCTCGACCACGAGCACCCGCATCCCAACCTCCCGCTCGGCTTCGAGAGTGACGCAGGAGGTGTTAGCCGCGGATAAGCACGGATAAGCCGATCTCGCTTATCCGCGTTTAGCACCGCCTCCGCTGGAGTTGGGCCGCGTCCCGGGCGAACGCCCCGGGAGAGGAGGAGCGACTCATGCGCATACGACCGCCGCGTGCCCTGGCACCGGCCCTCGGGCTCGCGCTGGCACTGGCCGCCTGCGGCGCGGCCCCCGCGGACGACGGGATCGCCAGGGCCGGCGGCGCCGCCTCGACCGCGACGGCGAAGCCGTCCGCGCCGGGCCCGGCCGACCGCCAGGAGGCCCAGCTGAAGTTCGCCCAGTGCATGCGCGAGCACGGCGTGGACATGCCCGACCCCGGCCCCGACGGCCGCGTCCGCATCACCGGCAAGAAGGGCGAGGAGGCCACGATGCGTAAGGCCATGCAGGCCTGCGAGCACTTCATGAAGGACGCGGTCGGCGACAAGCTCGGCGGCGACGACCCCGAGGCGCGCGACCGCATGGTCAAGTTCGCCCAGTGCATGCGCGAGCACGGCGTCGACGTCGCCGACCCGGCCCCCGGGCAGGGACTCCAGATCAAGATCAAGCCGGGTCAGGAGAAGGCGATGGACGAGGCGCGGAAGGCCTGCGAGGAGTCCGCCCCGGGGAGGAACGGGTGAGGACGAGCCTGGTGATCGCGGGCGCCGGCCTCCTCGCACTGGCCGCGGGAACGGTCGTCGCCGTGGCGGGCGGCGACGACGCCGGCGCGGCCGAGCCGTCTCCGCCCCCGGTCCCCGCCACCGCGCCGATCACCCGCCAGGACCTGGTCGACACCAAGACCGTCGAGGGGGCGCTGACCTACTCGGGCGAACGGCGGGTCAGCACCGACGCCTCCGGCACCGTGACCTGGGCGCCCGCCGAGGGCGCGGTCGTCCGGCGCGGCCGCCCGCTGCTCAGGGTCGACCGCAGGCCGGTCGTCCTCATGTACGGCACGCTGCCGATGTACCGGCCGCTGCGGCAGGGCGTCGACGACGGCCCGGACGTCGAGCAGCTCGAACGCAACCTCAAGATCCTCGGCTACGGCGACGACCTGACCGTGGACGACCACTTCAGCTACGCGACCCATCTGGCCGTCAAGCGGTGGCAGGACGACGCCGGGCTGCCCGAGACCGGGCAGGTGGACGCCTCCCAGGTGGTCTTCCTGCCCGCCGCCGCGCGGGTGACCGACACCGGGGTCGAGGTCGGCGCCAGGATCACTCCCGGGCGCCCGGCCCTGACCGTGTCGGGCGTACGGCGGCTGGTGCACGTGGACCTGTCCACCGACGACCAGACGCTGGCCAGGAAGGGCGCCAAAGTCACCGTCGAACTGCCCGGCGGCGAGCGCGTCACCGGGAAGATCACCTCGGTCGGCACGGTGGCCGAGGCCGTCTCCGGCGAGCGGGGACAGGATGCGGGCAGCACGGTCGACGTCGACATCACCCTGAGCAAGACCCCCAGGACCCGGCTCGACAGGGCCCCGGTCGAGGTGGAGCTGGTCAGCGAGCGGCGCAAGGACGTGCTGGCCGTGCCCGTGGAGGCGCTGCTGGCCCTGCGGGAGGGCGGATTCGGCGTCGAACTGGTCGAGGGCGCATCCACCCGCGTGATCCCGGTGGAGCTCGGCGCCTTCGGCGGTGGCATGGTCGAGATCACCGGCGCCGGGCTCGCCGCAGGCATGAGGGTCGGGGTGCCCGCCACATGAACCGGCTGATCCGGCCCGGCCGGCCGGGCACCGCGCACGCTTCCGATCCCCTCGGTGACGTGCCACCTGGGCAGCCCCTCGCGCGGGGCGGGCCGTACGTGGTGGAGCTGCGCGAGGTGACCAAGGTGTACGGCGGCGGCGTGCGGGCGCTGCGCGGCGTGGATCTGCTGATCGAACGCGGCGAACTGGTCGCCATCGCCGGGCCGTCCGGCTCGGGCAAGTCGACCCTGCTGCACCTGATCGGGACCCTGGACCGGCCCACCACGGGCACCGTGCGGATCGCCGGGCACGACGTGGCCGGCCTGGCGGACCGCGAGCTGTCCGCGTTGCGCGCCCGCCACCTGGGGTTCGTCTTCCAGCAGTTCCACCTCGCGCCCGGGTCGAGCGCGCTGGACAACGTCGCCGACGGCCTGCTGTACACCGGGACGCCGCTGCGGGCGCGGCGGGAGCGGGCGGCCGCCGCGCTGGAACGGGTCGGCCTCGGCCACCGGCTGGGCCACCGGCCCGGCCAGTTGTCCGGCGGCGAGCAGCAGCGGGTCGCGGTGGCCCGCGCGGTGGCGGGCGACCCGCCGCTGCTGCTGGCCGACGAGCCGACCGGCAACCTGGACTCGGCGGCGGGCGCCGAGGTGCTGGGGGTGTTGCGCGACCTGCACGCCGCCGGCACCACGATCGCGGTCATCACCCACGATCCCGAGATCGCCGCGTGGTGCCCCCGGCAGGTGCGCGTGCGAGACGGCCGGGTCGTCGCCGACGCCGGGGCCGGCGCCGGACGCCGCACCCCCGGGGCCGGCCCCAAGCCCACCTGTAAGGCGGCACCCATGCACGAGACGGCGGACGAGCCCGGAACGGCGCCGAAGGGAGCACCACGATGACCGGTCAGAGGCTGACCCCCGCCAGGCTCGCGCCGTCCGACGTCCTGCGGACCGGCGTGGCCGCGCTGCGCACCCGTCCCGCCCGGGTGATGCTGTCCGCGCTGGGCATCGCCATCGGCATCGCCACCATGATCGCCGTGCTGGGCGTCTCGTCCTCCTCCCGGGAGCAGTTGCTGCGCCAGCTCGACCGGCTCGGCACCAACCTGCTCACCGTCACGCCCGGGCAGTCGGTCTTCGGCGAGGAGGCCACGCTGCCGACCGAGGCGCTCGGCATGGTCCGGCGCATCGGGCCGGTCCGCACCGCCTCGGCCACCGGCTCGGTCGACACCACGATCAGGCGCACCGACCGCATCCCCAAGGCCGTGACCGGCGGAATCGCCGTCCAGGCCGCCACCGCCGACCTGCTCACCACCCTGGAGGGCCGGGTGGTGACGGGCGCCTGGCTGAACGCCGCCACCGAGGCGCGGCCCGCCGTCGTGCTCGGCGCCAAGGCGGCGGAACGGCTCGGCATCACCCGGACCGGCGTACAGGCCTGGATGGGCGAGCGGTGGTTCACCGTCGTCGGCGTCCTGGGCCCGATGCCGCTCGCCCCGGAGATCGAGCGCTCGGCACTCGTCGGGTTCCCGGCCGCGCGGAAGTACCTGGGCTTCGACGGTCACCCGACGACGATCTACGAGCGGTCCGCGGAGGAGGTGGTGGAGGCCGTGCGGGCCGTGCTGCCGCGCACGGTCAACCCGGAGAACCCGGAGGAGGTCACCGTCAGCAGGCCCTCGGACGCGCTGGCGGCCCGGGCGGCGGCCGCGAACGCGTTCACCGGCCTGCTGCTCGGCCTCGGCGCGGTCGCACTGCTGGTCGGCGGGGTCGGCGTGGCCAACACGATGGTGATCTCGGTGCTGGAGCGGCGCAGGGAGATCGGCCTGCGCCGCTCGCTGGGCGCCACCCGCGGGCAGGTGCGCCTGCAGTTCCTCGCGGAGTCGCTGCTGCTGTCTGCGCTCGGCGGGACCGCGGGTGCGGCGCTCGGCGGCCTGGCCACCGCCGGCTACGCGCTGTCGCGCGGGTGGCCGCCGGTGATCCCGGGCTGGGCGTTCGCGGGCGCCGTCGGCGCCACGCTCGTCGTCGGCACCCTCGCCGGCCTCTACCCGGCGATGCGGGCCGCCGGCCTGTCGCCGACGGTCGCGCTGGCCGCCACCTGACCGGTCACCGCCAGCCGGCCGGGTCGACCCCGCCCGGCACCGGGGCCTCCGGGGCGTACGGCTCACGCGTGAAGACGAACGTGTTGAGGTCCAGGTGGGTCACCCCGCCGGGGGAGCGGACCACCCGCAGGGTCTCCCCGGCGTAGTAGCCGTCGAGCCCGAGCCAGGTGCCGTCGGCCTGGGGGACGAACCGGGAGGCCCGGCCCTGCCCGCTCAGCGGGGTCACCGACAGGCCCCGGTGCGGCAGGACCCGGACCACGTACGGCGTGGGGCCCCAATACCACGGCCCGGTCAGCTCCAGCAGGTCCTCGTCCACCGGGGAGGGCGACCACTCGGCCGGCAGCGGCGGCTCGTGCTCGGCCAGGATGTCCAGCAGGGCGGTGTCGAGGTTGCGCATGCCCGAGGTGGAGTTGGCCATCCACAGCACGGCCACGCCGTCGGCGGGGTCGGCCCACACACTGGCGAGGAAGCCGGGCATCGACCCGCTGTGGCCGGCCAGCCGGCGCGGGCCGCCGGGGCCGACGTGCCGGGCGAGCTGCAGGCCCAGCCCGTAGCCGCGCACCCAGATGTCGCCGTCCTCGACGACGGCCGGCTCGCGCATCTCGGCGACCGTGGCGGGGCGCAGCACGTCGCCGGTGTCGCCGCCGATGAAGGCCGCCCATCGGGCCAGGTCGGCGGTGGTGGTCCACAACTGGCCCGCGGGGGCCATGGCGCCGTGGTCGTTCTCGGGCTCGGGCAGCAGCGCGTCGGCCCAGGGGTGCACGGCGTACCCGGTGGCGTGCGGCGCCCGGGGGCGCGGGGTGGTGTCGCGCATGCCGAGCGGCTCGAGGACCTCCTCGCGTACGGCCTCGTCCCACGGCGCCGACCGCTTGCGCGCGACCAGCTCGCCGAGTAGGGCGAATCCGAGGTTGGAGTAGTGGTAGCGGCGCCCGGGCCGGTGCCGGGCGGACTCCGGGCCGAGCGTGGCGACCAGGTCGCCCACCGGAACCCCCGGGGTGCGCTCCCACCACTGGCCGGGTGACTCCGCGGTCAGCCCGCCGCTGTGGGACAGCAGCTGGGCGACCGTGACGTCGCCCAGCGGCGTGCCGGGCACGTGCTTGTCCAGGGGGTCCAGCAGGTCGAGCCTGCCCTCGTCGCGCAGCCGCATGACGACGGTCGCCACGAGGGTCTTGGTGATGGATCCGATGCGGTACTGGGTGTCGCGGGTGGGCGGTTCGCCGTCCACCCGGCCGCGCGCCCCGAACCAGGCGATCTCGCCGCCCCGAACGATCGCCGCCACCAGCGACGGCACCCGCGCCTCCGCCTGCTCGACCGCCAGCCTGCGCAGCAGCGCGCGAGCCGTCCCCTCCAGCACCATTCCGGTCGTCCCCTTTCCGTGACCCGCACCAGGTTAGCGTCCCGCCGCCCCGGCGACCCCGGAGACGGCCCAGGCCACGCCTCGTTCCGGGAGGCACGCGCGGGGAGCCGCGGCCGGCGGATCGTCACAGGAGGAACGGCAGCGTCTGTTCGGCCACGGCGGGGGCCGCTTTGCGTTCCGAGGGGCCCATGTGGTTGAGGCCGTCGACGGTTCGCAGCACGGCGCTGGGAAGGGTGCCGGCCAGCGTGGCGTACTCCTCCTGGTGCGCCGGCTTGCTGCGGCCGCCCACCAGGACCAGCACCGGGGCGGTGACGTCCGCGAACTCGGGGAGCCGGCCGTACTGTGCGGCGAGCTGCTCGTGTTCGGCCAGGCAGGCGCCCAGCAGGGGCCGCATCCGCTGCCAGGCCGCTCCGCGGAAGGCCATGCGGAAGACCATCCGCAGATACCAGTGCGGCAGCCTGGTCATGAAGTCCGGCGCGCCGCCCGACCCCTGAATGAAGTGGATGAACGCCCCGTAGTCGTCGCCCGCGGCCAGCCGTTCCCGGAAGGGCGCCATCCAGGCGGTGGGGACGGGCGCGCAGGGCACCCCGGGCTCGTAGACCGCGATCCGGTCGAACAGCGGGAACGAGCGCGCGGTCTCGAGGATGACGAGCCCGCCGTAGCTGTGCCCGAAGGCCAGGCGCGCCCCGGTCGCGTCCTGGACGGCCCGCAGGTCCTCCACTTCCTTCGCCAGGGAGTAGCCGGGTCCCTGGGGGCCGCTGTCGCCGCGTCCGCGCCGGTCGACCACGTGCACCGTGAAGGAGTGGGCCAGCGCGGAGGCCAGCGGCAGGTAGTCCTCGGAGGTCTTGAGATTGCCGCCGACCAGGATGAGGTTGGGGCCCGCGCCCAGCGTCCGGTAGGCGATCTCCGTGCCGTCGGCCGAGACGGCCGTGTGCCGGCGTAAGGGCGTGGTGTCGATGTCCCGGATCACTTGCCCGCCTCCCGCTCCAGCCGGTCGAACGTCGCCAGCAGTCGCGCGGTGTGCTCGGCGTACTCCGCGTACGGCACGCCGCTCTGCGCGACGACCGCGGCCAGCCGGTCTTCGAACTCCTGCCGGATGGAGGCCACCAGCCGTTTCCCGCCGTCGGTGAGGCTGAGCCGCCGGCGGTTCCCCCCGCCGGGGTCGGGCTGGACGTCGAGGAGACCTTCGGCGGCGAGCACGGACGTCATGCGGCTCACCGACGGCTCGGTCACGCCGAGATAGTCGGCGAGGGTCCGCTGCGTCGAGGCGCCCAGTTCTCCCACCAGGGTCAGCGCCAGGAAGCGGCTGTAGGAGACGTTGTGCTCCGCCCGGAGGATCCGGTCGGCGGCGCGGTCCAGCCGGGCGGTGAGCACATGCAGGTTGAGGCTGAGGTTTCGTTCCATGCAGCTAACTTAGCAAGCTAAGTTAGCCACCGCAAGATGCCTCGCCGGGTCGTACGCGGCGGGATTCACCGGGATTCACCGGGATTCGATCCGGCCCAGCGGATGGCCGCCGTCCGCCAGGGCCGTGCGCGCCGCCGACCACGCGGAATCCTCGATGCCGAGAGCGTGGCGGAGGTAGGCCCACGTGACCCTCTGGAGCAGGGCGACGCGTTCGGGGTTCTCGTCCGTCGTCTCCGTGACGTTGTATCCGGAGATCCCGCCGAGCGAGTGTTCGGCTCCGAACAGCGTGAGCAGGCTCTTGCCGCCGGGGCTCATGTGGTACGCGTCGGTGAACCAGTCCGGTCCGCGTACGGACAGAAGGGACTGGTCCTTGTCGCCGGCGACCATGAGGGCCGATGTGGTCATCTCCGCGAAGCCGGGGTTCATGAACGGGAAGTGCTCGGCGGCGAACGGGGCCAGGTCCGCGCCGCCCCTGCCGGTCAGGGCGAGCAGCACCCCGGCCGTGACGCGCGGGTCGGACATGTCCTCTCCCGGCACGCCCTCGGCGTCGAGGACCCGCGCGCCCAGCAGCATGCTCGCCGTCTGGGCGCCCCAGGAGTGGCCGGCGACGGCGACGCGGCCGCGGTCGAGCCGCCCGGCGAGGCCGGGGACGGCGTCCTCCACGAGGTCGAGCCGGTCGAGGACGCGCTTGAGGTCCTCGACCCGCGACCGCCAGATCAGCGGGGTACGGGGGTCGTCGGGGGGAAGGTTCAGCGTCCTGGAGTCGAGGTGGGTGGGCTGGATCACCGCGAAGCCGTGGGCGGTCCAGAAGTCGGCCAGGGGGGCGTAGCCGTTCAGCGACTCGCCGAAGCCGTGCGAGAAGACGACGACCGGCAACTCGTGCCCGGTCGTGGGGGCGGACACCCGTACGTGCAGGTCCTGGCCACGGCCGGGGGCCGGCAGCACCACCGGCTTCACCGAGACGACCGGAGTGGGCGCGCCGATGGTCATGAGCGATTCGTTCACAGGATTGTCCTTCAGTTGTTCGCGGGGATGAGGAGAGGCGGCACGCACGGCCGTATCGCGGGTGAGGCATGGCGGCGCGCTCTTGGTGACCGGGCCGCTGATCTGGCAAGATGAACAACCGGGACCGTGTCCCGTTTGACGATACGGAACAACGTCCCGTTTAGCAAGCTCGGCGGTGGAGGGAACGACGCGATGAACGACGACGACCGGGGCGCGGGGCGTGCGGTTCGGCCCAGGCGGGCGGATGCCCGGCGCAACGAGAAGGCCCTGCTCGACGCGGCCGCCGCGGTCTTCGTGACCTCGGGCGTGGACGCGCCGGTACGCGACATCGCGGCCAAGGCCGGCGTCGGGACGGCCACGATCTACCGCCACTTCCCGACGCGGGCGGACCTCATCATCGCCGTCTACCGGCACCAGGTCGAGGCCTGCGCCGAGGCCGGGCCGGCCCTGCTGGCGGCCGGCGAGACCCCGTACGCCGCCCTCGGGCGATGGATCGACCTCTTCGTCGACTTCCTGGTCACCAAGCACGGCCTGGCCGCCGTGCTGCGCTCCGACAGCGGGGGCTTCGAGACGCTGCACGCCTACTTCCTCGACCGGCTCGTGCCCGTGTGCGCCGAGTTGCTCGACGCCGCGGCCGCCGCCGGCGAGATCCGCTCCGACATCGAGGCCATCGAACTCATGCGCGGCGTCGGGAACCTCTGCATCGGCGCGGACAGCGATCCCCGCTACGACGCGCGCCGGCTGGCCGGGATCCTCATCGCAGGACTGCGCCTGCCCCGCTGATGCGGTGACCACGAACGTTCGCAGGGTTGGTCAGGCGGGTTCGTTGGCGGGTCGTCCCCAGCGGCGTTGTTTCTCGCTGCGTAGCGGCCCGAACCGCGCCTCGATGGCGTTGGCCCACGAGGCGTAGGTCGGGGTGAGGCACAGCTCGACCTTGTTCTTGTTCGCTCAGGCGCGGATCGCGGGGGTCTTGTTGGCCGACAGGTTGTCCGGGATCACGTAGATCGGGGCGCCGCCGGGGAGGGCGGCCCGGATGGACTTCAGCGCGGCCAGGGTGTGATCGCCGCCCTTACCAGCTCCGCCGTCAGCCAGCGCGGTCGAGGACGTTCGCGCGGGCCACGGCGTACCGTTCGCGGATCGCCGGCACGGCGTCCGCCTCGTGCATCTCAACCTGCCCGACCGTCCACGACGGCGGCCGCTGCCCGCCCGACAACACCCAGGCCGCCTGGCGGGCGGCGCCGTCGGCGACGTACTCCCCCAGTGGTGGGACGAGTACGGGGCGGCCGAAGACAGTAGGCGCGATCCGGCGCACCGCCTCCGAGCGGGCGCCACCGCCGACGAGGATGACCCGGTTGACCGTCGTGCCCTGCGCGATCATTGCGTCCAGCCCGTCGGCGAGTGCGCACAGCATGCCCTCGACCGCCGCGCGAGCCAGGTGCGCGGGGGTCGAGGTCCGCAGGGCCAGGCCGTGCACGGCTCCGGTGGCGTGCGGGCGGTTCGGTGTGCGCTCGCCCTCCAGGTAGGGCACCAGGGTCAGCCCGTCGGCGCCCGGCGGGGCGGACAGCGCCAGCGCCGACAGCTCTGCGTGGTCCACCCGCAGCATGGTCGCGGCCGCGTCGAGCACCCGGGCGGCATTGAGCGTGCACACCAGCGGCAGGAACCGGCCGGTCGTGTCGGCGAACCCGGCCACGATCCCGCTCGGGTCTGCGGTCGGCACGTTGGAAACGGTGGACACTACGCCGGAGGTGCCGATCGACACGATCACGTCGCCCGGCTCGGCACCGACACCCAGCGCCGCTGCGGCGCAGTCGCCGGCGCCGGGGCCCAGCGGCGCGCCGGTGCGCAGGTGCCCGGCCTGACAAGTCGGCCCGAGCACCTGCGGCAGCAGCACATCGTCGCGACCGAACGCCAACCGGAGCAGGTCCAGGCGGTACTCACCGGTCGCGGCCGACCAGTATCCAGTCCCACTGGCCTCGCTGCGGTCGGTGCGCAACGCATCGAGCCCCGCCACGTCGTCCAGTCCGCCGGCCTGTGCGACCGCGTCGGACAGTGCGGCCTCCCACGCGGCCGGCGGCACGGCGGTGCCGACGGGGTGTGGTAAACCGGCGCGCCCGGGTGCGGCACGAGGACGGCGCCGTCGACGTCATCGTCTGGCGCACCGCCACAGCCCGGCTCCTGCCCCGCCTGCTGGCCGGACGCCGGGCCGGGCCGGTCTTCCTCACCGATCGCCGCGCTCGTGTCGAGTTGCCGCAAGGCGACCTCGACTCCGGGCGGGCGCCGGTAACACCTACGACGCCGCAGCCTCCGGCTCCTGCCGACCTGCTCCACCAGGATTAGCGAAGCACCAGGTCAGGGCCATATTCGCCCGACTTTTCTCGAGTGCTACGACAACCCCCGCTAGCCGTATCCGCCGTCGGGCCGGGCACGTGACCGCCGTGGTAGCTTCTTGATCGTAAGGTGCGGCGCTCGTTCATGAGCGTGTCGGGACATCCGGCCGGCACGACAGCCTCAGTACAGGCTGTCTGGATCTCTCAGCGGAGAGTCTGCCTCGCCATGTCCTCACCCTTGTCTCCGCCCACATGGGCGATCTTCCTGCTCGTGGTCGCCGCCGACGCGCTCGACCCGCTCGGCGCCACGGTGACCGGCGTCGCGCCGCCGTCGACACGTCCGGCCAGGGCCGTCACCGCCGCATGCGCGACGAGAATCCCGCTGCCCGCGCGCCGTGGCGCGCACGCCCGCTGAACCTTCCCCGCCTCCCGGAAGGCATCCGCATCCACATCCGTACCGTTCACAGGAGCATTCCCATGATTCTCGTCACCGGAGGCCGCGGCGCGGTCGCCACCCACCTGCTGACCCTGCTGCTTCAGGCCGGCCGCCCCGTACGCGTGGCCTCCAGCGACCCCGGCCGGCTGCGGGGGCCCGACGGCGTCACGGCGGTCACCTGCGACCTCACCGACCCCGCGACCTTCCCGGCCGCCCTCGCCGGCGTCACGGAGGTCTTCCTGTACGCCGAGGCCTCGCACATCGCGGAGTTCGCCGACGCCGCCGTCGCGGCCGGCGTCGAGCACGTGGTCCTGCTGTCGTCCGCCAGCGTGCTGAACCCCGGCGCCGCCGGCGACCCGCTGGCCAAGTCGCACCTCGACGTCGAGACCGCGCTGCTCGCCGCACCGCTGACCACCACGATCCTGCGACCCGGCTCCTTCGCCGGCAACGCGGGCGCCTGGGCCTGGTCCATCAGGGCCGGGAGACCGGTGAGCCTGCCCTACCCGGGCTCCCACACCGACCCCATCCACGAACGGGACCTCGCCGAGGTGGCCTTCTCCGTGCTCACCGACCCACGCCACCAGGGCCGGCGCCTGCACCTGACCGGCCCGGAGAGCCTCACGTTCACCGAACAGATCGAGCGGCTCGCCGAGGTCACCGGGCGGTCCATCGCCGTCGGCCACGTCACGCCCGGGGAATGGAAGAAGGAGATGGCCGACCACATCCCCGGTCCGTACGCCGACGCCCTGCTCGCCTACTGGCAGGCCAACGACGGCCGCCACGTGCCGCTGACCGACGACGTCGAGCAGGTCACCGGCCGCGCTCCCCGCACCTTCGCCACCTGGGCTCGCGACCACGCCGCGGCCTTCACCGGGTAGCACCGCGAAAACGGCCGTCCCCGGCCTCCTGGCAGGACGGGGACGGCTTCGTCCCCACGCGACCGGTCGCGGTCGGGCGGGCCCCGCGGGGTGGGAGACAATGCGACCCATGACGAATCCTCCCGGGGGCGCCGCGGGCAGGCCGCCCGGCGTGCAGCTCGACGCCGTACTGGAGCGGATCACATATGCCAACGAGGAGACCGGCTACACGATCGCCAGGGTCGCCACCGAACGGTCGGGCACCGAGCTGCTGACCGTCGTCGGGCCGCTGCTCGGGGCGCAGGTGGGGGAGTCGCTGCGCCTCACCGGCCGCTGGGGCTCCCACCCCAAGTACGGCAGGCAGTTCGAGGTCTGGTCGTACACCACCGTCCTGCCGGCGACGATTCAGGGCATCCAGCGTTACCTCGGCTCCGGCCTGATCAAGGGCATCGGCCCGAAGATGGCCGAGCGGATCGTGGACCACTTCGGCACCGACACGCTGCGGGTGATCGAGGAGGAGCCGAAGCGGCTGGTCGAGGTCCCCGGCCTCGGGCCCAAACGGACCAAGATGATCGCCGCCGCCTGGGAGGAGCAGAAGATCATCAAAGAGGTGATGATCTTCCTACAGGGCGTCGGCGTGTCCACCTCCATCGCCGTGCGCATCTTCAAGCAGTACGGCGAGGACTCCATCGACGTGGTCCGCAAGGAGCCCTACCGGCTCGCCGACGACGTGTGGGGCATCGGCTTCAAGACGGCCGACACCATCGCGCAGGCCGTGGGCATCCCGCACGACAGCCCCGAGCGGGTCAAGGCCGGGCTGCGCTACACGCTCTCCCAGGCCGCCGACGACGGCCACTGCTTCCTGCCCGCGCCCAACCTGGTCGCCGACGCCGTGAAGATCCTGGAGGTGCCGGCCGACCTGACCACGGCCTGCCTGGAGGAGCTGGTCGCCGAGGAGGGGGTGGTCCGCGAGGAGATCCCGGCCAGGGGAAACGGTGAGCAGAACGGGGACGACGGCGAGAGCACCGTCCCCGCGATCTACCTCGTCCCCTTCCACCGCGCCGAGCTGTCGCTGGCCGGCACGCTGCGCACCCTGCTGTCCGCCGGGCACGACCGGCTCGGCGCGTTCACGGATGTCGACTGGCCGGCCGCCCTCGACTGGCTGCGCGGCCGGACCGGCGCCGACCTCGCGCCCGAGCAGGCCCAGGCCGTACGGCTCGCGCTGACCGAGAAGGTCGCGGTGCTGACCGGCGGCCCCGGCTGCGGCAAGAGCTTCACCGTGCGCTCGGTGGTGACCCTCGCCCGCGCGAAGCGGGCCAAGGTCATCCTGGCCGCTCCGACCGGCCGCGCGGCCAAGCGGCTCGCGGAGCTGACCGGGCACGAGGCCACCACCGTGCACCGGCTGCTCCAGCTGCGCCCCGGCGGGGACGCCACCTTCGACCGCGACAACCCCCTCGACGCCGACCTGGTCGTGGTGGACGAGGCGTCCATGCTCGACCTGCTGCTGGCCAACAAGCTCGCCAAGGCCGTCGCCCCGGGAGCGCACCTGCTGTTCGTCGGCGACGTCGACCAGCTTCCCTCGGTCGGCGCCGGAGAGGTGCTGCGCGACCTGCTGGCCGCCCCCGCCGTCCCCCGGGTGCGCCTGACGCAGATCTTCCGCCAGGCGCAGGAGTCCGGCGTGGTCGTCAACGCCCACCGCGTCAACACCGGGCAGCAGCCGCTGGTGCGCGAGTTCCCCGACTTCTTCCTGTTCCCCTGTGAGGAACCCGAGGAGATCGCCGCCCTGACCGTGGACGTGGTCGCCCGGCGCATCCCGAGGAAGTTCGGCCTCAACCCGCGCAGGGACGTACAAGTGCTCGCGCCCATGCACCGCGGCGCGGCCGGCGCGGGAGCGCTCAACACCGCCCTGCAGGAGGCGCTGACCCCCGCCCGCGAGGGCATGCCCGAACGCCGGTACGGCGGGCGGGTCTTCCGCGTCGGGGACAAGGTCACCCAGCTGCGCAACAACTACGACAAGGGTGCGGCGGGGGTGTTCAACGGCACGGTCGGCGTGGTCACCGCCATCACCCCCGAGGAGAGCAGGCTGACCGTGCTGACCGACGAGGACGAGAACGTCGACTACTCCTTCGACGAGCTCGACGAACTCGCCCACGCCTACGCGGTCAGCATCCACCGCTCCCAGGGCAGCGAGTATCCGGCGGTGGTAATCCCGCTGGCCACCAGCGCCTGGATGATGCTGCAGCGCAACCTGCTCTACACCGCCATCACCCGGGCCAAGAAGCTGGTGGTCGTCGTCGGGTCGCGGCGGGCTCTCGGCCAGGCGGTGCGCACGCGGGGGGCGGGCCGCCGCCACACGGGGCTGACCCACCGCCTCCGCGTGCCCTGATTCGTGTGCCCTGATTCGTGTGCCCTGATCCGCGGGTCCTGATCCGCGGGTCCTGGCCGGGGCGCCCGCCCCGGTCCGCGTCAGTACCTGGAGACGTAGGTCACGAACGACGGCTGGTCGACCTGGGTGGTTCCCTTGTAACAGACCACGTCACGCACGTACACGTCGGCGCCGGAGGTCGTCCACAGCGTGAGCAGGTTGCAGTACTCCGGCCCGGGGCCGTACGCCGTCACCTGGACGTTGTTGGGCGGCGACCCGACCCTGGGGAAGTACACCAGGCGCATGCCGGTCCCGGCCGTCCGCACCGTGTTGACCCCGCTCTGGGAGTTGTAGTTGACCCCGGGGGGAACCGGCGCGTACGGCCCGGGGTTGGCCGGGACGTTGTCGAAGGTGTAGGCGAACAGCTTCGGCGGCGCGAACGCCCCGGTGATCGCCCGCTCACGCTGGTAGGTGAGAGTCCAGCCGGTGTCGTACGGATTGTCGGCCACGTCGTGGCAGAGCACCTGGATCTTCTGACCCGACGGCGCCCAGCTCCAGGCGCCCACCTTGCACCGCGCCGGCTTGCTCGAATCGACCGCGGTGACCTGGATGTTCCCGGCCTGCACGGAGGAGCCGAGCCCGGGCAGCCAGACGGTCCAGTCTCCGGTCGTGTTGGGGAAGACGGCGTTCACGCCGAGCGAGGAGTTGTAGTCGGAGGCGATGGACGTGCCGTTCCAGTAGACGTAGCCGTACGCCTGCGTCGCCGAGGCCAGCGCCCCGCTGCTGCTGGCGAAGACGATCGAGAAGCGCGCGTTGACGGGGGTTCCGCCGAACCGGTAGCACCGCACCGCCACGATCTCGTCGGAGCCGGCCGGCCCCCACTTCTCGATCTGGCACCACTCGGCCGACTGCGAGATCGCGGTCACGTGCGCGATCCCGCCCTTGGGGATGCCGATCTTCGGGAACCGCACGAAGTACTCGCCGGAGCCGCCGGGCGTGACGCTGACCGTCGGCCCGGGCGCCCAGCTGCCCGCCTGGTAGGCCAGGTTCGGCACGCCGGAGGTGACGTCGATGTAGGCGAATCCCCACACGTCGGGAACCGCCGCGTTCGCGGCCCCCGCCCCGGCGGTGGCGCCCGCGGCGACCATCGCACACAACAGGAGTAATCGAGTGACCACGGTTCGTAACAGGCGCATGCCGTCCTCCATCGCGGTGGTGCCCAGTGGGCGTGCAGATGTCGACGCCGGTGATCCGGCGCGTGGAGCCGGTACGTCGGGTGGAGCCGTGGAACGCGCTCAGAAAAGCGGGAGGATCACATTCGCCCTCCCGCCCTGTGATAACCCGCGCGGCGATCGTTGAAAAGGCCCAAAGACCCACAAGCCGCGCACGGCATGCCCGGGCGTGAAACGTTCATCGTTCGACCGGAGCCGAAGGATTGCGGCCCTAGCCTGCCCGGGAGGCGACGACCACCACGGAAGGGGGAAGGGGGCGGCCTCCACGCGCCCCCGCCCACCGATGACAGCAGATCCGCCCGCCGTATGGGAACGGCGGCTCACCCGGTACGCGGACGTGCGTGCCGTGCTCGCCGACCCCCGCTTCCTCGTCCCGGCCGCCCCCGCCGTGCCGCTCGGAACAGGTTCGGGACCGGGGATGGCCTGGCTGCGGGGAGCGGTCAGCAGGTTCAGCAACGGGGCCGAGCACGCCCGCCGCCGCGCGCGCGTGCTGGGGTTGCTCGACACCCTCGACCCCGTACGGCTGCGCCGCGAGGCCCGGGAGCGGACGCGCGCCGAACTGGCGGGCGGGGCACCCGTCGACGTGATGGCCACGATCGCGCGCCGCGTCCCGGTCGGGGTCCTCGCCACGCGGCTCGGCGTCCCGGAGGACCGGAGGGAGGAGGTCGTCGCCGCGGTAACGGCCATGGCAGCGGCCTACCACCTCCCCGCCGTTTCCGACGCGCCGCCCGCCCGGGACGCGGCCGACGCGGCGGTGGGCGTGCTGGCCGCCGCGCTCGGCGGAGGGGATGCGCCCGAACCCGGCCTGCTGGCCGCCGTGGCCGGGGTGCTGGTCCAGGCGTGCGACGCCACCGCGGGTCTGGTGGGCAACGCCCTCGCCGTGGTGACGCGCATGCCCGCCGACCCGGCCCCTCGGTGGCCGGTCGAGGCGATGCTGGCCGAGATCCTGCGGTGGGACCCGCCCGTACGGGTGACGCGCCGCGTGGCCGCCGAGAACGCCACGGCCGGGGGAGTCTCCGTGCCCGCGGGGGCCGTCCTCGTGCTGGACCTGGCGGCGGCCAACCGGGACCCCGAGGTCTTCCCCGGCCCGCACCGCTTCGACCCCACCCGTTTCCGGCGGGGTCGCGGCGGGAGCGGCGGGCACCTGGGGTTCGGCGACGGGATCAGGCCCTGCCCGGGGGAGGCCGCCGCGCTCGCCCTGGCCGCGGGCGTCGTGGAGGCCGCCGCCGGCCATCGGCTCGCCGACCCCCAGATTCCGTACGAGCAGATTCCGTACGAGCCGTCGCCGAACCTGCGCGTGCCCGCCCGGCTCTGCCTTCACAACCCCGAGACAGCGGAAGGACCCCGATGACCACGCACGCCGAGACGTTCCGGGCGCTCCACCATGCCGAGCGCCCCCTGGTGCTGCCCAACGCCTGGGATCACGCTTCGGCGGCCGCGCTGGCAGCCGCCGGGTTCGCCGCGATCGGCACCACGAGCCTCGGCGTCGCCGCGGCGGCGGGCAAGCCCGACGCGACCGGCGAGACCGCGGCGGAGACGCTGGCGCTGGCCCGGCGGCTGGCCGGACTGCCGTGCCCGGTGTCGGTGGACATCGAGGGCGGCTTCGCGGACACGCCGGAGGGGGTGGCCGAGATCGCCTCCGAACTGGCCGCCCTGGGCGTGGCCGGCGTCAACATCGAGGACGGCCGGCCGGACGGCACGCTGGCCGACCTCGGCGAGCGGTGCGAGACGATCGCGGCGGTCAAGGCGCGGGCGCCGGAGTTGTTCGTCAACGCCCGCACCGACACCTACTGGCTGGGCGCCGGGGACCCGGGCGCGACCATCGCCAGGCTGCGGGCCTTCGCCGAGGCGGGGGCCGACGGCGTGTTCGTTCCCGGGGTCGCCGACGCCGGCGACGTGCGGGCGCTGGTGGACGCGGTCGATCTGCCGCTCAACGTGCTGTTCCTGCCCGGCCGCCACACGGTCGCCGGGCTGGCCACGCTCGGCGTCCGGCGCATCAGCACCGGGTCGCTGCTCCTGCGGGCCGCTTTGCACGCCGTGGTGGGGACCGCCCGGGCGGTCGCCGGAGGCGGGGACATCCCCGCCGGCCTCCCGTCGTACGCGGACGTGCAGGACCTCGTCACGACCTGCGCTGACTGGGTGCTTGATCAGTCTTGACCCGCACCTTACCGTCAACAGAGACGACTCCACCGGAGAAGCGACCGAAATGTGACCTTAGCGCAGGAGAAAATGACAACATAAGAGGCAACCCCGAATAAGGTCTTATGGTGCACCTACGCGCTCATGGGGGAGTAGTGGTTGTGCTGAGCACTGGTAGTCGTTCGAGGTGGCCGATCGCCGCAGTCGCCGTGACGTTGACCGCGGCTCTGTCGGCGTGTTCCGGTGGGTCGGGCGCGCCGGGCTCGGCGGGCGGCGGCTCCGGCGACGCCGCCGCGCCCGCCGTCCCGGCTCCCGCCATCAAGATCAGCCCCGCGACGGGCAGCGCCAAGGTGCGTCCCGACAAGACCGTGGTCGTCACCGCCGCCAACGGCCAGCTGGAGGAGGTCACGGTCCAGGTGGGCGGCGAGACGATCGAGGGCGACTTCGACGCCACCCGCACCAAATGGACCTCCAAGCAGCCGCTCAAGCCCTCCAGCAGATACACGGTGTCGGCCAGGGCCACCGGCGAGGGCGGCCCCGCGACCGCGACCAGCCGCTTCACCACCCTCAAGCCCAAGGTCGGGCTGGAGGTCGTGGACGTCACACCCGGCATCAAGGGGGAGACCGTCGGCGTCGGCATGCCGATCATGGTGAGGTTCAACGCGCCGGTGCAGGACAAGGCCGCCGTGGAACAGGCCCTCGAAGTGGACGCGGAGAAGCCGGTCAAGGGCGCCTGGCGGTGGATCGACGACAAGTTCGTCATCTACCGGACGGCCAAGTACTGGCCCGCGCACCAGAAGGTCAAGTTCACCGCGCACCTGACCGGGGTGAAGGCCGGGCAGGACACCTACGGCGTCGAGGACCACAGCACGACCATCAAGATCGGCGCGGCCTGGATCAGCTCGGTCAGCACCAGGACCCACATGATGGTGGTCCGGCGCGACGGCAAGGTCGTGAAGACCATGAAGATCAGCGCCGGCAAGGCGACCACCCGCGAGTACACCACCACCAGCGGCATCCATCTGACCATGGAACGCGGCAACCCGGTCACCATGATCTCTCCCGGGAAGAAGGAAGGCGACCCCGGGTACTACAAGGAGGTCGTCAACCACGCGGTGCGCATCTCCAACAGCGGCGAGTACGTCCACGGCGCGCCGTGGTCGGTCGGCTCCCAGGGCCGGGCCAACGTGAGCCACGGCTGCATCAACGCCCACCCCAACGACGCCAAGTGGTATTACGACAACTACCACCGGGGCGACGTCGTCAAGATCGTCGGCACCGACCGGGCCCTGGAGTGGAACAACGGCTGGGGCTTCTGGCAGATGCCGTTCAGCAAGTGGCAGCAGGGCAGCGCGCTGGAGTCCTGATCCGCTCCGTGTCGGCGTACATGGCCGAGCTGCAGCGGCCGGGCCTGGTGAAGGCCACGCAGGTGGGCAAGCGGACCCACTACAAGCGTGACGAGCAGCGCATCGCCCGGCTCGTCGCCACGCTGGGGGAGTCCCTCTAGCATCCACGGCGTGTTCGGCGACCGGGAAAGCCGTCCCGGCCGCGTGACGTCGGCAGAAGGGCGTACGCGGAGGCGGCAGCCACCGTCCGTTGCGTGACCCGGGTGTACCCGGCCCGAACACGTCCCCTGGATCGACCCGACCCATCCGGCCTGACGAACGGCCCGGTGTCAGTGGCTTCACCGCTCAGAAATCCTCCGCCACGTCGTCAGTTCTGGTAGCCCCTCGCCACCTGCGGAAGGATTGACGACCATGACCGACGCCAGACTGCCAGGCGACGACGACGCCGCGTTCATCGCGGCGGCCCGCTCAAATGACGCAGCACAGTTCGCGCTCACCACGGAGCGCTACCGGCGTGAGCTGCAGGTGCACTGCTACCGGATGCTCGCGAACTACGAGGACGCCAAGGAGATGACGCAGGAGACGTTCCTGCGGGCGTGGAACAAGCGGGAGTCGTTCAAGGGCCACGCCGCGCTGCGGACCTGGCTGTACCGGATCGCGACGAACGCCTGTCTCGACTTCCTGGACAAGCGCAACGACCGCACACCCGTGCCTGCCGAGCTGCCGGGCGCGGGCTCGGAAGTGCGCTACCTGCAGCCCTACCCGGACCGGATGCTCCCGGAGGACCCGCAGGAATCGGTGGTGGCGCGGGAGACGATCGAGCTGGCGTTCATCGTCGCCGTCCAGCATTTGCCGCCGCGGCAGCGGGCGGTGTTCATCTTGCGCGACGTCCTCGGCTGGCCGGCGTCGAAGGCCGCCGACGCCCTCGAACTGACCGTCGCATCGGTGACCAGCGCGCTGCAGCGGGCGCGCGTGACGATGCGCGAGCAGCTGCGCGACCGCCGCCTCGACTGGCGGAGCCCTGCCGCACACGAGCTGTCGGATGACGAGCGCGGCGTGGTGAAGTCGTATATGGACGCCCATGAGCGCAACGACCTCAACGGGCTGATGGCCCTGCTGCGCGACGACCTGCGCTTCGCGATGCTGCCCGACCCGGGCACCGTGACCGTCACGGCCAAGGACGCGGTGGACGGCTGGGTCTCCGGTGGGCTGTTCCAGCGCGGCTACGACGACTGGCGCTGCACCGCCACCACGGTCAACCGCATGCCTGCCGCCGCGCTGTACCTCCGCACCCCCGACGACCCGGAATACCGTTTGTTCACCATCGCGGTCCTGCACATCGTCGACGGCAAGATCGCCGAACTCACCGGATTCGACGCCACCGACAAACCATGGCTGAGCCTGCCCGCGACGCTGTGATCAGACACGTCCCCCTCGTCGACGAGTCCAGCGCACGGGCCGGCGTCACCGTCGTCCTCATCCTCAGCGAGTCGGTCAACAGCTCACTCGGAACGCAAGGAAGGGCCGGAAAAGGTTCCCTCATCGCCGAGGGGCGCGGTGAGCACGCCAGGAAGGATTTCGACCTGGCCTTACGAGCCGAGCATTCGGCCCGTGCTCATCGCCTCGTCTCGTATCGGGTCAGCACCACGCCGCCGGGAAATGTCCGCGTCTCGACCAGGTTCAGGTTCACCCAGCTGTCCAGCGCCGTGAAGAACGGCGTGCCGCCGCCCACCAGGACCGGCACGGTGACCAGCGCGTACTCGTCGATCAGCCCGGCCCGCATGGCCGCCCCGGCGAGCGTCGCGCCGCCGATGTCCATCGGGCCGCCGTCCTCGGCCCTGAGCCGGGCGATCTCGGCGACCGCGTCGCCGGTGACCAGGCGGGTGTTCCAGTCGACCTTGTCGATCGTCGATGAGAACACCACCTTCGGCATGTCCCGCCAGCGGCGCGCGAACTCGATCTCCGCCGGGGTAGCGTTGGGCTGCTGGTCGCCGGTCGGCCAGTGGGAGCTCATCGTCTCCCACAGCTTGCGCCCGTACAGTGCCAGGCCCGTCGCGTCCACCCGGTCGGACCACCACTGGAACAGCTCGGCGCTCGGCGACGAGTCCGGTCCCTCCCCCCCACCCCAGCCGATGTCGTCGCCGGGCGCGGCGATGTAGCCGTCCAGCGTCACGTTCATGCCGAAGATCAGTTTCCGCATCGTGCCAGCCTCCCTTGAGTCGATCTCACACGTACAGACGGGCACGGCGCGGAAACCTAATCGGTGCGCGATCTGCGTCCGCGGGTAGTCCTCGCGTTCCGGACTCAGCACGGCGTACTCGGCGGGCTCGAGCACGACCGCATGGATCTCGATTGCACCCTCGCGAACGCCTGGTCACACAGCTGCAGCGCCGGGCCCTCTCACCGCGCTGGAGATCGCCAAGCAGTTCCCGACGCCGGGCATCTCGCTCGGCGGCCAGCGGCCGCCCGTGCGCCGCAAGTTCCGCGAGTACCTTAGGCCGGAGTGGCGCAGCTGGTGCAGCGTGTACGGCCCGCCCGGTAGGTCGCGCCGCCCTTTCGGGTCACCACCACCCGCCGGTTCGCGGTGTCCAGTCCGGCACGTTCAGCAGCGGTACCTCCTCGGCGCGGGCGGTGGACTCGTACAGCAGCGTCCACAGCACCCGCTCCCGCAGCGGCACGTCCAGTTCGAGCACCGTGTTCGCAGTGGACTTCTTCGCGTACCCGCTCGGATCGGTCAACGGCGCACCCGATAGCGCAGGTGAAGCACCCGGTTGCCCTGAATCACCACGTCAGGATCCTCCAACAGGTGCTGCGCGTGGACCGAGCCGAAGTAGCGCTTGCCGGACCCGAACACGACGGGTACGACGTCCATACGCACCTCGTCGATCAGGCCCGCGGCAAGCACCTGGCCACCGACGTCGCCGGCGGCGACCTCGACCATGCGGTCACCCGCAAGCTCCTGCGCCTTGGCCATGGCTGCCTCGACGCCGTCGACGAAGTGAAACGGCGCCTCGGGGTCCCAGCCCTCGGGCATCGGCCGGTGCGACACGACGACCACGTGGTCGATGCCGCCCGGAGGCCTCCCGTCCCAGCCGTCCGTCATGTCGAAGACGTGGCGGCCGACGATCGTGACTCCGATCTGGTCCCAGTACGGCCGGGTGTAGTCGTAGGACGCCTGCGACACCTTCAGCTGACCGCTCTCGTCCAACGGGACGTCACCGCTGGACAACCAGTCGAACAGCGGTCCGGGCTGGTCATTCTCGTCCGCGATGAAGCCGTCCACCGACACCGAGCTGTACATGACCACCTTGCCCACGGGGCTCTCCTCTGCTTTGGGGTGCCCCAAATTAGCGTGTCGTGAGCTGTCGCTCTTGTAAGAAATCAATCGGCCGGCAGCGGCCAGCCGTCCAGCGCGTGGCCGGGATGTTCGCGCAGGAACCGCCGCCGGACTTCGACGTACCGGGTCGGCGTGAGCCCGGTGAACGCCCGGAACTCGTGGCCGAAGTGGGCCTGGTCGAAGTAGCCTGCGCCACCGGCGAGGTCGCCCCAGTCGATCGGTCCGGCGGGGTTGATCGCGAACACGGTGGCGGCGAAGCGGTAGGTGCGGGCCAGCCGCTTCGGCGTGACACCGATGAGCTCCTTGAACCGCTGTGCCAGATGAGTGCTGCTGACACCGGCTGCCACGCTCAGGTCGCCGATCGCCACCGCCCCGCTGGTCGCCGCGATGACGCTGCTCGTATGGCGGACCAGCCCCAGGCCGGCGGTCTCGCACAGCCGTCGCATCAGCTCCTCCTCGAGCAGCGTCAGCATCTCGTGCGGTCCGTCCGCCGTGGCCAGCCGGTCTCGCAGCTCAGCAACGGCGGGCCGGCCCCAAACCTGCTCTACCGTCGTAGGCCGGTCACACAGCTCGGCCGCGGGCATCGGCAGGAACGGCGCCAGCCCCCACGGCCTGAAGTGCACGCCGACGGACCGGGTCCGGAGTGGGTAGCCGAATTCCAACGCGCGGGTGGGCGTGGTGACCACGCAGCCGTCGGCGTACTGGGCCGTCTCGATGTCGGTGCCGGCGCGGATGCGGAACGGCGCCCCGAGGTTGACGATGAGGAACGCCGAGGGCCCCGGCGGCAGCGTCAGCCGGGCGTACGGCGGCGTACCCTCCAGGTAGTAAAGGTCGTCGATCAGCCCGTCCAGCGGCGGTCGCGGCACTCTGGACACGTACTCCACGCCCGCAGTATCGCCGATGCCCCGCCGGCATCGCGCGCCTGGCTGGTCCAGCCGTGCTGCCGCCGGAACGGGCGAGCGTCCGGCGTTACGCGGTCGGCAGGTCGGTGAGGTCCAGGCGCCGGTCGGTGCGCAGCTGGATCTCGGCGAAGCCGTGATCCATGCCGAAGCCGGTGCCCGGCGCGGTGTGCTCGGCGCCGGAGTCAGGGCCGGAGTCGTGGCCGGGGAGGTGACCGGGGTCCTGCCCGCCGAACTCCGAGCCAGGTAACGCCCCTCCCGCCGGCGCGTCCGGGCCGTCGGTGTCGCCGGGCCGGTGGTCTTGACCGGGCTCGGCAGGGAACGCCGTCTTGGCCAGGCATTGATGCGAAACGGTGACCACGGCAATTTATCGGGTAGTTTTATCGGATTATGTGGACATAAATCCATTTCGCGTCGCGCGCATCAGTTGCGTCGGCGTCCGATCCGCCGCGTGAGCTGGGCGTCCTACTGGACGCCCCACTTCATGAGGGCGAACGCGCCCACGATCTTCAGCGCGACGAGCGCGATGACCACGCAGAACACGATCAGCGCGGGGCGGTGTTCGAAATGCTTGCCCTCCTTGAGCGGAGGGCGCTTGGCGACGCGCTCGGCGATGCGCTCTTCGATGGGTTTGCGGTGGAACATGAACGCAGACTACCGGCCGTGTCGCCCGCCCCTCTCGCGACCTTGGCCGTCCACGCCCTCGAAACTCCCTAACGTCCCTCGTCGGACAGCTGGATAGGGTACGTGGGGGAGCCGGACGGAGGGGAGTGGGATGCCGCAGCAGCCGTACTCGGTGGAGCAGGTGGCGAACCTGCTGGGCCTGCACGTGAAGACCGTGCGCAACTACGTGCGCGACGGGCGGCTGAAGGCGGTGCGCATCGGCAAGCAGTACCGCATCGCCCGCGAGGACCTGGAGACGTTCATGGGCCACCCGGCCGAGTCGTCGGTAACCGAGACCGCCCGGCGCCACGTCGAGGCCTCGAGCATCGTGCAGATCGACGCCATCGCCCCCGACGAGATGACGACCCTGGGCAACATGCTGATGGCCGCCGCCGCGAGCCGTTCCCCCGCCGACCGGCCCCTGCGCGTCGAGACCGTCTACGACGAGGAGCGGGCCAGCCTGAAGATCATCATCGTGGGCGGCGTGGCCGACACCGCCGAGGTGTTCCGGCTCGTCACCACGCTGGTGGAGGAGCCGGCGTGACCGCCGCCCGGCAGTCCCAGGGCGATCGGCAGCGGCCTCACTCCTGGCGCGGGCGTCCCGGCGCCGGAGGCCGTCACGGCGTGCGGAACCCTCGGAAGGTCACGGGCGTGCGGGTGTCGAATCCGAGCCGCTCGTAGAGGGCGATCGCGCCGGTGTTCGCCTCGGCCACGTGCAGGAACGGGCGTTCGTTCCGGGCCACGACACGCGAGACGAGCGCGCTGACCAGGTGGGCGGCGAGCCCTCGCCCGCGTGCCTCTGGGGCGGTGCAGACGGCGCTGATCTCGGTCCATCCCGGTGGCCGGAGCCGCTCGCCCGCCATCGCCACCAATGCCCCGTGCTCCCGGACGCCGAGGTAGGTGCCGAGTTCGTGGGTGCGCGGCCAGAACGGCCCCGGATGGGTCCGCGCGACGAGGTCGAGCATCTCGGGCACGCTGTCGGCGCCCAGTTCGACCACCTCGATGTCGTCGGCGCCGGGGTGATCGGGCCGGCCGCCGGGCCAGATCATCTGGCGGCCTTCCAGGACGAAGACCGGTTCCCAGTCCGGCGGCGGTGCCGCCGGGCAGCTGAACATGTCGGCGAGCTCGCCCCGGCCGAGCAGCCGGGCGAGGTCGGCCCATTCCTCCGGATCGGGGTCGGAGGTGACCGCGGAGAAGGTCGCGACCTCCGGCGGGTAGGTGGCGGCCACGCCGAGCCGTCGGGCGAGATGTGCGTGGTGACCGCGCAGTGATTCGCCCACCGGGTCGTCCAGCACGGCGGCGTCGCGGTCCACGGCTGTGCCGCACCTTTCGTGCCGTGCCGTGTCGTGTGATGTCGTGTCGTGCGCGGTCGACGGCGGGCGGATGGGCACTCGCGCTCCCGGTTGGCTGTGGTCCCGCCTGACGGTCAAGCAGCACAGACTGACAATTCCCAGCGTTCAGGGTATGGCCGGGCGGCGGCTGCCGGCTCCGGCAGGCGGATGCGGCCCCTGGCTGTGGCTGGGCGAGAGCCGCCGGCCCCGTCGCGATCCTCTCAGCCGCCGAGCCCGAGCCGTACGGCCCGCGCGAGGGGGGTGGCGTCGCCGGGGGCCAGCGGATCGGTCAGGAAGAACGGGATCTGGGACATGAAACGCGGCCGCGTCCCGCGGTGGGGCTGGGCGGCGTGGACGAGGTGCGGATGGCACAGGTAGACGTCGCCGGGCAGTCCCGTGGCGTAGGTCTCGGGGCGGTGCGCGGTCGCCTCGTCCAGCAGCGGGCCGGAGGCGAAGAACTCCAGCCCCTGCTCGCCGTGCGGCTCCAGCACGCGGGCGGTGTCGAGGTGGGATCCGGCCCTGATGCGGGTGGGCGCGTCGTCGGGGCCGATCTCCGACAGCAGGACCAGCACGAGCATGGTGCGGGACCTGAGCGTGACGGTTCCCCAGGCGCCGGCCGGTCCGGGGTCGTTCTGGTCGATGTGCCAGCCGGTGTCCCCGGCGTCGGAGGGGTGGGGGAAGCGGACCGGGGTGTTGCCGATGGTGCCGCGCGGCTCCCATCCGCTCTTACCGGCGATCAGGTCCAGCGCCTCGGTCAGGCGCGGGCTCCGCATCGCCTCCCCGGACGGGCCATGCCCCGTCGGGTCGGGGGCCGCCCACACCACCGGCTGCGTCCAGTCTTCCGGCCGGTCGGGGGACAACCCGATCTGCCGCCACAGCCGCTCCCTGATCCGGTCACCGGTCTCGCGGGGGAAGGCCTCCTCCACCTTCAGGAACCCGTCGGAGACGAAGCGGTCGAGGTCGGTCTCGCTGAACACAGCCATGGCGGGACGGTAGCGACCTTCCGCGCCCGATGTCGATCGATTTACCCCTCGATGCCGCACACCCGCCGAGCTCGGGCGGACGGCGGGTCGCGTCGAGCCCGGCGCTGAGGCGCGCGGCCTCCCGCTCCAGGATGCGACGCGCGGCCGGAGCGCACGCCGGCGGCGCCGCCGCCCGGCTACCGGGCTCCCAGCTTCCGGAAGAAGTCCCGGACGTCGGTGACCAGCAGGTCGGGAGCCTGCAGCGAGGCGAAGTGCCCGCCACGGGGGAACCGCGACCAGTGCGTGACGGTGTTCGACAGCTCCGCCAGCCCGCGGACCGCCCGGTCGCCGGGGAAGTTCGCCACCCCCGTCGGCACCGGTGAGGGCGCGGGCCGCCGGCCCCAGGCCTCCGACGCGCTCTCGAAGTACAGCCGCGCGGCCGAGCCCGCGGTCGCGGTCAGCCAGAAGATCGTGACATTGGTCAGGACGGTGTCGCGGTCGACGGGGGTGCGCTCCGTCCGGGTGGGGTCCCAGTCCACGAACCACTCCAGGTTCCAGGCCAGCTGCCCGGCAGGGGAGTCGTTGAGCGCGTAGGCCAGCGTCTGCGGACGGGTGGACATCTGGGTGGCGTAGCCGGAGTGGGCATACCACCATTTCTGGTTGCGCTCTGCCTGTTCGCGTTCCTCGCCGGACAGCTTGTCCAGCACGCCGGGGCCGGCCGGTGTCGAGGCGTTGGCCAGCGCGTTGACGTGTACGCCGATCACGTGCTCCGGCGCGATGCGGCCGAGTTCTGGGGAGACGATGCTGCCGAAGTCGCCCCCCTGGGCGCCGTACCGCTCGTATCCCAGGCGCCGCATGAGCTCGGCCCAGGCCCGCGCGACGCGGCCGACGCCCCAGCCGGTCTCGCGGGTCGGGCCGGAGAAGGCGAAGCCCGGCACCGAGGGCGCGACGACGTGGAAGGCGTCGGCCGGGTCCCCGCCGTACGCCCGCGGGTCGGTCAGCGGCCCGAGGATGTCCAGGAAGTCGTACACCGTGCTCGGCCATCCGTGCGTGACGATCAGCGGCGTGGCGTCGGGCTCGGGGGAGCGGACGTGCAGGAAATGGATGGTCTGGCCGTCGATCTCGGTGGTGAACTGCGGGACCTCGTTGAGGCGGGCCTCGTGCGCGCGCCAGTCGTAGCCGGTGCGCCAGTGGCCGACCAGCTTCATGAGGTAGTCCTTGTTCACCCCGTAGGACCAGCCGGCGCCGGGAAGCTCGTCGGGCCAGCGGGTGCGGGCCAGGCGGACGGCCAGGTCGTCGAGATCGGCCTGCGGGATGTCGACGCGGAACGGTTCCGGTGTGGTCATGGCTTGAAGCATTGCGCTCATGGAGGACAGCTACGGTCCTACACTCCGGTAATCATGGACGGATGTCGGACACCTCCGCCCGCCTGCTCCGGATGTTGTCGTTGCTGCAGGCGCGCCGCGACTGGCCGGGCGCCGAGCTCGCCGAACGCCTGAACGTCACGACCCGTACCGTGCGACGCGACGTGGAAAGGCTGCGCGAGCTGGGGTATCCGGTCCGCGCCGCCTTGGGCCCGGCGGGTGGCTACCGGCTCGGAGCCGGCGCCTCGCTGCCTCCGCTGCTGCTGGACGACGAGGAGGCGGTGGCGGTGACCGTCGGGCTGCGCACCGGCGCCGCGAGCGGCGTCAGCGGGATCGAGGAAGCCGCGCTGCGCGCGCTGACCAAGGTCGAGCACGTCCTGCCGTCCCGGCTGCGCCATCGGGTCCAGACCCTGGAAGAGGCCATGGTCGCGATCCCGCCGCGTGGCGGGCCCACGGTGGACGCGGCCGTCCTCACCGCGATCTCCGCCGCGATCCGCGCCGCCGAGACGCTCCGCTTCGACTACGCCGGCCACCACGGGGGCCGGTCCACCCGGATCGCCGAACCCCACCGCCTGGTCGCCTGGGGCCGCAGGTGGTACCTGGTCGCCTGGGACGCCGACCGGGCCGGCTGGCGTACCTTCCGGGCCGACCGGATCTCGCTGCGCACGCCCAACGGGCCTCGCTTCGCCCACCGTGATCCACCCGGCGGCGACGTTGCGGCCTACCTGCGCAGATCGATCGGCCACGAGGTCTGGCCGTATCGCTCGCGGCTGCGGGTGTACGCACCCGCCTCCCGGGTCGCCGGGCGCGTCGACGGGATCGTCACCCCCGTCGACGACGAGACCTGCGTGCTGGAGCTGGCCTCCGACTCACTCGAGCTGGTCGCGCTCGCGGTGGGCACGCTCGGGGTCGACTTCGACGTCGAGTCGCCGCCGGAACTCGCCCGTCACCTGCGCACGCTGTCGGCCCGATTCGCCCGCGCGGCCGGACGGCGCCGAAGGTGACGGGGTTCGAATTCAGCCCTCGTCGCGGGCCGGAGCGATGCGGGCGGGCGCGCCGATTTCCAGCGCTCTCCACAGCGCGCCGTCCGGCCCCGTCGTGATCGCGTACGGCCCGGCGTCGCGGCCGGCCACGGTGTGCTCCGTGATGGTCACGTGGGTCAAAGGCTCTTCTCCAGTCCGTGCTCGGCGGCGACGCGGGCGATGTCGGCCGGGGTGCCGGCCATGATGACGCGCGCGTGCTCGGTCACCAGCTCGACGGGCCAGTCCCACCAGGCGGCCCGCAGCAGTCGCTCGATGTCGGCGTCGGCGAAGCGGCGGCGGAGGGGCCTGGCCGGGTTTCCGCCGACGATGGTGTACGGCGGGACGTCGGCGGTGACCACGGCGCCGGTGGCGATGATCGCGCCGTCGCCGATGGTCACCCCGGGCATGACCGTGGCCTGGTAGCCGAACCAGACATCGTTGCCGATCACGGTGTCGCCGCGGCTGGGCATGCCGGTGACGATGTCGAGGGTGCGTTCGGTCCACTCGCCGCCGAACATGGTGAACGGGAAGGTGGACACGCCCATCGTCGGGTGGTCGGCGCCGGCCATCAGGAACCGGGTGCCGCAGGCGATGGCGCAGTACTTGCCGATGATCAGCCGCTCCGGCCCGTAGGCGTACAGCACATTGCGCTGCTCGAAGCCGGTCGCGCCGTCGGGGTCGTCGTAGTAGGTGTACTCACCCACCTCGATGTTCGGCGAGCTGACCAGCGGTTTCAGGAAGACCACTCGCTCGTGGGCGGGCAGCGGGTGCACGGTCTTGGGGTCGGGAATCACGGGGGGAGTCCTTTCGCGGGGGAGGTCAGACGAGGAGGTCGGCCAGGGCGCGGGCGCAGGCCGGCTCGCGCAGCTTGCGCATGCCTTTGGCCTCGATCTGGCGGACGCGTTCCCGGGTCACCCCCAACGTCCGGCCGATCTCGTCCAGGGTCCGCGGCCTGTCGTCGGCCAGGCCGTACCGGTGGGTGATGACGGCCGCCTCCCGCTCGCTCAGCGTCTCCAGCACCGCCTCCAGGTCACGGCGGAGCGAGGAAGCGGCCACCTCGGCCGCGGGACCGGGCGCGTCATCGGCGAGAAGGTCGCTCAGCTCGGCGCCGTCGTCGCCGACGGGGGTGTGCAGCGAGATCGGCTCGCGGGCATGCCGCAGCAACTGCTCGACCTTCTCGGGTGTCAGGCCGAGCTCGGCCGCCAGTTCCTCGGGGGTGGCCTCACGGCCCAGCTCCCGCTGAATCACGTGCCGGGCACGGAGGACCCGGTTGAGATCCTCGACCACGTGCGCGGGGAGGCGGACCGTCCTGCTCTGGTCGGCCAGCGCGCGGCCGAGTGCCTGCTTGATCCACCAGGTGGCGTAGGTGGAGAACTTCAGCCCGCGCCGGTGGTCGAACTTCTCCACCGCGCGCATCATGCCGATGGTGCCCTCCTGCACCAGGTCCAGCAGTGGCAGCCCGCCCCTGGCGGCGTAGCGTCTGGCGATCGACACGACCAGCCGCAGGTTGGCCTCGACCATGTGGTCCCTGGCGCGGCGGCCGTCGGCGGCCAGCCGCTCCAGCTCGCACCGTTCGGCCGGGTCGCCGGAATCGGCGGCCAAGCCCTCCGCGGCGAGCCGGCCGGCCTCGATGCGCTCGCCCAGCTCCACCTCCTGCTCGGCGGTGAGCAGCGGGGTGCGCCCGATCTGCTTGAGATAGTCCTTCACCGGGTCGATGTCCACGGCTCCCTTCGGATGGCGGGCGGGGCTGGCGGGGAGCGCGGCAGTGGTCAAAAGCAGGTCCCTTCGGTGTCGCACGAGCCCGGATCGGCTGGCAAGGTCAAAACTTATGTCCAACCTAGAATCATGTCAAGGCTAAAATTAGGTCGAATCAATGTAAGGTGGGCGTATGGACACGGAGAAGACCAGCCTCAGAGCGCTCAAGAAGCGGCAGACCAGGGAGAAGATCTCCCACGAGGCCACCCGACTGTTCCTTGAGCGCGGTTTCGACAAGGTGACGATCGCCGAAGTGGCGGAGGCGGCGCAGGTGTCCAAGATGACGGTCACCAACTACTTCCCACGCAAGGAGGATCTGGTCTTCGACCTGAGCGAGGAGTTCGTGCAGTCCCTGGCCCGGACCGTCCGCGACAGGGCGCCCGGCGACTCCGCCTTGGCCGCGCTCCGGCGCGCCTACCTTGCCGCGGTCGGCGAGCACGACCCGGTCATCGGTTTCTCCGGTCCCGCGTTCGCCCGGATGATCGCCGGAAGCCCGGCCTTGACGGCCCGGCTGCGGGAGTTCCACGACGAACGCGAGAAGGCCCTGGCCGACGCGCTGGCCGCCGAGACCGGCGCCGGGCCCGGCGACATCCTGCCCCGGGCGGCCGCCGCCCAGCTCGGCGGCGTCCACCGGCTCCTGTTCGACGAGACGCTCCGCCGCGCCATCGCGGGGCAGGACGACGCGGAGATCGAGACGGCTCTCACCGGCTACATCGACGCCGCCTTCGGCCTACTGGAACCCTCTCTCGGCGGCTATGCCGTCCGCCCCGCCGCCTGAACGGCCCGGCCCTGCCACGCCCGCCCTGCCACGGCCCGGCCTTCCCGCGGATCGGGCGGTACGGGACCGGTGGCGGCTCCGGTCTCCCGAGGAATCACACGAGGGCGAGCTGGCGGGCGGGGGAGCGGCGCCGCCGCCAGCGCCGGGCGTCCCTGCCGATGCCGTAGGTCTCGGCGAGGGCCCGCACCTGCTCGGCGATCCGCAGCCGGTAGCCCTCCTCGGCGACCTGGCCCCTGCCGTACAGCGCCTGGTAGCGCGGCACGAGACCGGGGTGCTCGCGCTCCAGCCACCGCAGGTACCACTCCCGCGCTCCCGCCGGCAGGCGCAGCACGATGGGCGTGACGCTGACCGCGCCCGCCTCGGCCGCCCGCCGTACGGTCGCCAGCAGGTGGTCGGTGGAGTCGGTGATGAGCGGCAGGATCGGGGCCATCAGCACACCGCAGGGAATGCCGGCCTCGTTCAGCGCGGCGCAGACCTCCAGGCGCCGCTGCGGCGTCGCGGCTCCGGGCTCCACGGCGCGCCGCAGGCGGTCGTCGACGAAGCCGACCGACACCAGGGCGCCGACCTGGGTCACCTTCGCGGCGTCGCGTAACAGGTCCAGGTCGCGCAGGACCAGAGGACTCTTGGTGAGCAGGGTGAACGGGTTGGCCGCGTCGGCGAGGGCCCGGATGACACCGGGCATCAGGCGGTAGATCTCCTCGGCCGGCTGGTAGCAGTCGCCGGTGAGGCCCAGCGCGACCGGATCGCCGCCCCAGCGGGGGGAGGCGAGCTCACGCCGCAGGCGCCGGGCCAGGTCGGTCTTGACCACGATCTTCGTGGCGAAGTCGCCGCCGGGGTCCAGGCCCAGGTAGCGGTGACCGCGACGGGCGGTGCAGTAGCCGCAGCCCGCTTCGCAGCCGCGATAGGGACTCGCGCCCCACGCGAAGGGCAGCTCGGCGGCCTCGGGCACCCGCTCCAGCGCCGCGCGGGCCGGCACCTCGTAGCAGGTGATGCCGTCGAAGACGCGGGTGACGGCCTGCCGTTCGATGCGTGGGCGGGTTGCGGTCACTTCACCGCCCTCACCGACGAGCGGCTCCTGCACCGTCTCATGCACGCGGGGCCGCGGCGGGCTCTGGTCCCCGGCGCGGGAAGTGGCGTCGCGACGCATGAGGTTCAGTAGAACACGCATTCGACCGCTGCGCCAAGTGTCCACGCCCCGCGCGTCCCGCGCTGTCAGGACTCGGCGGAGGCGGCGGCGTGACAGGCGCCGTACCCGTCCGCGCGGGCGACCACGCGGCCCGACCGCACCCGCACGGCCGCCTCGGTCCCGTCGCTCACGGCGGTCACCCCGGCCGCCGCCGCGACGGCCCCCTCCTCGTCGTGCACCACGCGCAGGCGCGGCCAGGCCCGCGCGGGCAGCGCCCGGCGCAGGCAGGAACGCAGCTCGGCGAGGGCCAGCCGGGCCAGCGGCCCCAGCTCGCCGGGGTCGCCGGTCACCAGGGCCACGGTGACCTCGCCGGCGGGTGGCGCGGCCCGCACCGCCTCCTCCACGGCCCCCAGGCGGTGCAGCCCGAGGACCGCCACCACGCCGTCGCGCGCGAGCGGGGCCGGTTCGCCGCCGAGCGCGTCCACCGCGGGCGGCGGCGACCACGGCCCGTCGTCGGGCCGCGCGCGGGGGACGAACGGCAGGTGGGGGGCGTCCCACCGGTCGCCGAGATCCAGGTCCGCCAGGGCGGCGCACGCCGCGACGACGTCGAACGGCTCGGCGAAACCGGGCGCCGCGTCGGCCATCTGGCTCGCGCCGTACAGGGTGGTCAGGGCCGTCTCCGCGACCCGCACCAGACGCCGCCCGGGCCCGTCCAGGCCCTCCAGCCCGAGCCCGAGCACGATCGCGTTCAGCTTCATCAGCTGCGCGAACGGCCGGCGGACCCGCTGATCGGCGAGCACCTCCGGCATCAGGTCCATGCCGAGCCTGGCCGGGCCGTCGGTGGCCAGCGGAAGCCGGGCGATCCAGGCGCGGGCGAACGCGGCGAGCGCCTCCCGGGCCGTGCCCGCTCCGGACGCCGCGCCGTCCACGGCGGCCTCCCGCTCGGCCAGGTCCGCCAGCACGGAGAAGTACAGGGCCCGCTTGCCCGGGAAGTTGGAGTAGACGGCGCCGCGGGTGAGCCCCGCCCGGTCGGCGATCGCGTCGACCTTGGCGTCGCGGAACCCCCGATCGGCGAACTCCTCCCGGGCGGCGGCCAGCACCCTGGCCCGGTTTCGCGCCTGAAGCTCGGCCCTCGTGAGGCGTTCCATCGATCTCCTCGTCCGCGTACGCCCGCTTGCCGTACGGCGAGGCCCAAGATACCGTCGCCATCCAGATGACATGAACATCTGGGATGAGCATTTGGAGTTGCCCGTGATTTCCCTGCCCGAGGTGGACCTCACCGACCCCGAGGTCCTGCGCGACCCCTTCACCGTGTACGGACGAGCGCGGGAGGCCGCGCCGCTCGCGCGGCTGCTGATCCCCGGCCTCGGCCCCGTGTGGGCCCTCACCAGGCACGACGGCGCGCGGGCGATGCTCGGCGACGCCCGTTTCGCCCTCACCGCCGACAGCTTCATGCGTCCGCCGGTCCCCGACGACTGCCTGCCGTACATGCGGACGATGAGCGAGATGAGCGGCCCCGAGCACGCGCGGCTGCGCAAACTGGCCGCCCCGGCCTTCACCCCCCGCCGCGCGGCCGAGTTCCGGCCCCGCATCGACGCCATCGTCGGCGCCCTGCTCGACGACCTGCCCGCGCACGCCGAAGGCGGACAGGTCGACCTGCTGCGCCACTTCGCCCGGCCGCTGCCGATGGACGTCATCTGCACGCTGGCCGGCATCCCGGAACAGGACCGCCCGCGCTGGCGCGAATGGGGCGCCACCGTCGCCGCCGGGGCGGGCGGGGACTTCGCGCGGGCCATCCCGGGCATCATCGCGGGCGCCAAGGCCGCCGTCGCCGCCGCCCGCGCCGAACCGGACGCCTCCGGGGGCGTGCTGGCCGACCTCGCCCGCGCCCAGGGCGAAGACGGGGCCGAGGACGGGGACCGGCTGAGCGACACCGAGATCGTCACCATGGTCTGGCACCTGGTCCTCGCCGGGCAGACGCCGACAAACCTGATCGCCAACGCCGTGGCCGCCCTGCTGTCCCACCCCGGCCAGCTGACCGCCGTACGCGCCGATCCCGCGCTGATGCCGGCGGCCGTCGAGGAGCTCATCCGCTGGTGCGGCCCCGCGCTGCTGGCGATCCCGCGCCACGCCCGTCAGGACGTCGAGCTGTACGGCGCGACCGTGCCGGAGGGCGCGAAGGTCACCGCCCTGATCGCCGCGGCCAACCGCGACCCCCGGGTGTTCGCCGACCCCGACCGGCTGGACGTGACCCGGGCGCCCGGCGCCGGCCACCTGGGGTTCGCCCACGGGCCGCACTTCTGCCTGGGCGCATCCCTCGCCCGCGTGCAGACCCAGGCCGCGATCACCGCGCTGCTGCGCCGCTTCCCCGGCCTGGCCCTGGCCGCCCCGATCGACGAGCTGCGCGCCCCCGACCCCGGCACGCGGCGGCTGACCGCGCTGCCGGTGACCCTGTGAGCGACCGCCTGTGTGAGCGCGGCCGCGGGACGCGGTGCCCGTCGCGTCAGAAACGGACCCCCTCGGATCGGAGGTAGGCGCGCCACCCCCCGTACGCGGTGATGTCGGTGGCGCCTCGCAGCCCCTCCGGCGCGCACAGGAAGCCGGGCACGTCCGTGCCGTCGGCCAGTTCGACCGGGCCCAGCGTCATCGGGCGGGGAAGGGCCGAGAGCAGGTCGCCCAGCCCTCCGGCGGGAAGCTCCCACACCTCGCACTCGATGGCCGCGCCGCCCTCGGCGACGCGTACGAGCCCGGGTTTGGGCGGATCGGTGGTCAGGGCGTGCAGCCGGTAGCGCGCGGCGGTGCCGGTGGCGGCCAGCAGGCGGGCGCCGCGCGCGGTGAGCTCGTGGTTGAGCGGCTGTCCCGACAGGTGCGCGCCGACCACCGCCAGGCGGGCGGCCGGCTGGAGCAGCCGGGCGACGGCGGCCAGGTCGTCGTCGGCGTGGGCCCGGCCGGCCAGCATCACCCCGTACGGCAGCCCGTCCACCTGCCCGGCGGGTACGGCGAGCGCGCACATGTCGAAGAGGTTGACGAAGTTGGTGAAACGGCCGAGGTCGCTGTTGACGCCGACGGGGTCGGCCGCGACCTGCGCCAGGGTGGGATGGCGGACAGTGACCGGCAGGAGCAGGGCGTCGCCGTCACCGAGCAGGGACATAGCCCGCTCGCGGAGTTCCGCCAGGCGTTCCCGGTCGGCGAACAGGCGGTGGGCGGGCAGGTCACGGGCCGCGGTGATGATGGAGGCGACCGTGGGATCCAGGTCCGGGCCGCCCTTCTCCACGAACGCGCCGACCGCGGTGTACCGCTCGGCGACGAACGCGCCCTGGTAGAGCAGCGTGGCGGCCTCCAGGAAGGGGGCGGGGTCGATCGGGCGGATCTCCACGCCCGCCGAGGCCAGAGCGCCGGCCGCCGTCTCGAACGCCTCGGCCCAGCCCGGGGCCAGCGCGCCGAGGTCGGCCGTGGCGGGCACGGCCACCCGCCACGGCCCGGGGCGGCGGGCCGGGCGCGACGCGGGCCGTGCGGAAGAGCCGGTCATGAGGGCCAGGGCCCGCTGGGCTTCGGGGATCGTGCGGGCGAAGACGCTGACGCAGTCCAGGCTCCGGCAGGCCGGGACCACGCCGCCGGCGGGGACCAGGCCACGGGTGGGCTTGAGCCCGACGATGCCGTTGAAGGCGGCCGGGACCCGGCCCGAGCCCGCGGTGTCGGTGCCGAGCGCGAGGTCGGCCAGGCCGAGCGCGACGGCGACCGCCGAGCCCGAGCTGGACCCGCCGGAGATCCGCGCCGGGTCGGTGGCGGCGCGCACCGCACCGTACGGGCTGCGGGTGCCGACCAGCCCGGTGGCGAACTGGTCCAGGTTGGTGGTGCCCAGCACGATCGCGCCGGCCGCCCGGAGAGCGGCCACGGCGGGGGCGTCGGCGTCCGGCCGATAGGCGTAGGAGGGGCAGCCGGCGGTGGTCGGCAGCCCGGCCACGTCGATGTTGCCCTTCACGGCCAGCAGCCGGCCCGCGAGGGGGAGGTGGTCGCCGCCCGCCACACGGGCGTCCACGGCGGCGGCCTCTGCCTCCACCTCGGCCTGTGTCCGCAGGTCGATCCAGATCTCCGGACGGTCCGTCTCGGTGATCCGCTCGTAGGCCCTGCGGACCCGTTCCCGTGCCGTCTCAGCCACGATCGCTCCTCAGCACCACCAGCGGGACGCCCGCCTCCACCTGGTCACCGGGGGCGACCAGGACCCGTTCGACCACGCCGCCGGCCGGGGCCGGGACGGCGGACTCCATCTTCATCGCCTCCAGCACCACCAGCGGCTGCCCTGCCGCGACCCGCCGGCCCGGCGTGACGCTGACCTGCCAGACGCTCGCGGTGAACTCCGCTTCCACCACCTCACAGCCCGGTGGCAGCTCCAGCTCGGTCTCGGCCGGGCCCTGGGACTGCTCCGCCCGGTCGAACTCGCCCGCCGCCTGCCAGGCCGCGCGTTCGGCGGCGAAGGCGGCGGCCTGCCGGTCGCGGAAGGCCGCGATGGACTCGGCGTGCTCGGCCAGGAAACGGCGGTAGTCGGCGAGCCGGAACACACCTTCTTCGATCTTGGGTTCGAACCGCCCCGCCGCCAGGTCGGCGCGCAGTTCGAGCAGCTCTTCGGCCGTCACCGGATACCAGCGGATACGGTCGAAGAAACGCAACAGCCAGGGGAAGCCCGGCTGGAACGCGCCGCGCTGCTGCCAGCTCGACCACACCTGCGTCGTACGGCCCACGAACTGGTAACCCCCCGGCCCTTCCATCCCGTAGACGCACAGGTAGGCGCCGCCGATGCCGACCGAGTTCTCGGCGGTCCAGGTGCGGGCCGGGTTGTACTTGGTCGTGACCAGCCGGTGCCGGGGATCGAGCGGCGTGGCCACGGGCGCGCCGAGATAGACGTCGCCGAGCCCGAGCACGAGATACTCGGCGTCGAAGACGACGCGGTGCACGTCGGCCACGTCCTCCAGGCCGTTCACGCGGCGGATGAACTCGATGTTCGACGGGCACCAGGGCGCGTCGTCGCGCACGCCCGCCATGTAACGGGCGATGGCCTCCCGGGTGGCGGGGTCGTCCCACGACAGGGGGAGGTGGACGACGCGGCTCGGCACCTCCAGCTCCCCGGTGGGCGGCAGGCCGTCCTCGACGCGGAGCAGTTCGTCCAGCAGGTCGCGCTGGGAGAGCACGGCCGGGTCAAGGTGGATCTGCAGCGAGCGGATCCCGGGGGTGAGGTCGACGACGCCGGGCAGATCCCGGGCGGCGAGCGCCTCCGGGAGGGCCTCGGACAGGGCGTGCACGCGCATGCGCAGGCCCAGGTCGAGCTCCATCGGCCCGTACTCGACGAGGATGTTGTCGTCCCCGCTGCGCCGGTAGGTGACGCAGGGCCGCTCGCCGGTCTCGGGAAGGCGGTGGAGCACGCCGCCGTCGCCGGGGGCGCCGACCGCAGAGGGCACGGGGACGAAAGTGACAGTGTCCCCGGGCCGCAGCTGGCCGAGTTTCCAGCGTTCGGAGGTGACGACGGTGGCGGGGCAGACGAAACCGCCGAGCGAGGGGCCGTCGGGACCGAGCACGACCGGCATGTCACCGGTGTAGTCCACCGCGCCCACCGAGTAGGGCGTGTCGTGGATGTTGGAGGGGTGCAGTCCCGCCTCGCCCCCGTCGAGGCGCGCCCAGCGCGGTTTGGGGCCGATCAGGCGTACGCCGGTGCGGGCGGAGTTGTGGTGGACCTTCCACTGGGCGGCGTAGAAGTCGCGGATGTCGTCGCCGGTGAAGAACTCGGGGTCGGCGTGCGGGCCCTCGACCACGCCGATCCGCCACTCGCGTCCGAACTCGGGCCGCTCGCCGGGCTCCGCGCTCGCGTGCGGGGCGAGGTGCCCACCGTGCCTCAGACAACCTCCATGCAGGACGTCCCCGGCGCGCAGGGCCCGGCCGCCGTGGCCGCCGAACCCCCCGAGCGTGAACGTCGCGGCGCTGCCGAGGTAGGCGGGCACGTCGAACCCGCCCGCGATCAGCAGGTAGACACGCAGTCCCGGCCCTTCTGCGGCGCCGACGTCCAGCACGCCGCCGGCGGGCACGGTGACAGGCTCCCACTGGGGAACGGGCGTGCCGTCCACGGTGACGGGCGCGGGCGCGCCGGTGACGCAGACGGTCGTAGCGTGGCTGAAGCGCAGCGCCGGGCCGCGCAACGTGCACTCCAGACCGGGCGCGCCGGGGTCGTTGCCCAGCGCGGTGTTGCCGTGCCGGAAGGAGCGGTCGTCCATCGGCCCCGACGGCGGCACGCCCACCTGCCAGTAGCCGGTCCGTCCCGGCCAGTCCTGGACGGTGGTGAGGGTGCCGGGCCGGACCACCTCGATGCGGCGGGAGCCGTCGGCGAGCCCGGCCAGGGTGGCGGTGCCGTGCGTGGCCGCCCGTACGGAGGGATCGCCCGCGGCGGCGCGCAGCAGCCCGAGGTTGGTCTCGACGCCGTCGATCCGGGTCTCGGCCAGCGCCGCGGCCAGCCGGTCCAGGGCCTGGTCCCGGTCGGCGCCGTGCGCGATCACCTTGGCGAGCAGCGGGTCGTAGGCGCTGCTCACCTGCGTGCCCGTCTCCACCCAGCCGTCGACCCGTACGCCCTCGGGGAACTCGACCCGGGTGAGCAGGCCCGCGCCGGGCCGGTGGTCGCGGCTCGGGTCCTCGGCGTAGATTCGGGCCTCGACGGCGTGGCCGGCGGCCCGGGGCGGGTTGCGCAGCGCGGCGCGCACGTGGCTCACGTCGCCCTGGGCCAGGCGCAGCATCCATTCGACCAGGTCGACGTCGTAGATCGCCTCGGTGACGGGGTGCTCCACCTGCAGCCGGGTGTTGACCTCCAGGAAGTACGGCTCGGCGCGCACCGGGTCGTAGACGAACTCCACCGTGCCCGCCGACCGGTAGCGCACCGAGGCGCACAGGCCGGCGGCGCTGCCGGCGAGCCCGGCCCGCACCCGCGGCGGCAGTCCGGGGGCGGGGGCCTCCTCCAGCACCTTCTGGTGACGCCGCTGCAGCGAGCAGTCGCGGTCGCCGAACGTGACGACGCCGCCCATGCCGTCGCCGAACACCTGGACCTCGACGTGCCGGCCGCCCTCGACCAGGCGTTCCAGGAACAGCCCGGCCGAGGCGAAGCTCGCGGCGGCCGTGCGCCGCACGCTGTCCCACGCCTCGGCCAGATCACGGGCGTCGCGGCAGGCGCGCATGCCGATGCCGCCGCCTCCGCCGGTGGCCTTGAGCATGACCGGGTAGCCGATGTCCCGCGCGGCGCGCAGAGCCGCGTCCAGGTCGGGGAGCAGGCCGGTGCCGGGGAGCAGGGGCACGCCGGCCCGTTCCGCGGCGGCGCGGGCGGTGTGCTTGGCGCCGAACAGGTCGAGCTGCTCGGGGGTGGGGCCGACGAAGGCCAGCCCGGCGGCCTCGACCCGGCGGGCGAAGGCGGCGTCCTCCGACAGGAAGCCGTAACCGGGGTGGACGGCGTCCGCGCCGCTGTCCAGGGCGGCCCGCAGCACCAGGCCGGCGTCCAGGTAGCTCTCCCGGGCGGGGGCGGGGCCGAGCCGTACGGCGTGGTCGGCCAGGCGGACGTGGGCGGCGCCCCGGTCGGCGTCGGAGTAGACGGCGACCGTGCGCAGGCCCAGGCGGCGGGCGGTGGCGATGACGCGGACGGCGATCTCGCCCCGATTGGCGACGAGGAGGGTGTTCATCGGACCGTCATCCGCACGGGCGTGGGGTCGAAGCCGTTGCACGGATTGTTGATCTGCGGGCAGTTCGACACCAGGACCAGCACGTCGGTCTCGGCGCGCAGGGTGACGGCGAGGCCGGGGGCGGAGATGCCGTCCACGATGCCGAGTGTGCCGTCGGGTTCGACCGGGACGTTCATGAACCAGTTGATGTTGCTCACCAGGTCGCGTTTGCCGAGCCCGTGGCGGCTGCCCTCGATGAGGAAGTTCTCCACGCAGGCGTGCTGGGAGGAGGTGTGGTGTCCGTAGCGCAGCGTGTTGGACTCCTTGGAGCAGGCGCCGCCGACGGTGTCGTGGCGGCCGCAGGTGTCGGCGACGACGGTCATCAGCGGGGTGTGCTCGTTGGACATCAGCACGCTGCCGGTGGTGAGGAAGATGCCGCCCTGGGCGTGGACGGTGTCGGGGGCGCTGTAGCGGACGGCGGTGTCGTGCGCGTCGTACAGCAGGCAGTCGACGGCCTGGTTTCCGCCGAGGTCGGTGATGGTCAGCTCCTGCCCCGCGCGGACGATCGCCGACCAGGGGGCGCGGGCGGGCACGGTGACATCGAGTACGGGAACGTCGAGCGCGAGCACGTCGGGCGGGGTCATCGGGTCACCTCGGCGGTGTTGAGGAAGGCGCGGCGGCCTTCGGGGCTCGCCTGCCACAGGGGGTCGCCGGGGCCGGTCGGCCGGCCGCGCCAGGCCAGGACCTCCAGCGGCGTGCAGGTGTAGGCGGGACGGGGGTCGATCGGGTGGGCGGTGTTGGCGATGAGCACGGTCAGCGGCATCTCGGCGCGCAGGGTGACCGACGCGCCGGCCCCGGCGGAGCCGGTGAAGGTCAGGCGGCCGTCGGGGCCGACCCGGACGCCCTGGAAGAAGGAGATGGACGGGGGCAGGTCCCGGGGCTCCAGGCCGTGCTTGGCGGCGGCCAGCGTGAACAGTTCCCGCCCGGCGGGGGCGGGGCCGTGCGGCGTGCCGTCGCCGTACCGTTCGGTGTTGCGCCGCAGGGTGGAGGTCCCGCACACGGTGTCGTGGCGGCCGGAGGTGTCGGCGACCACGGAGGCCAGCACGCGGCCCTGGTCCGACAGCAGCAGGTGGCCTTCGCCGAGGTAGGCGTTCCACAGCACCTTGACGGTGTCGGCGACGTTGAGCCGCTCCCAGTGGAGGCCCGCCACGTAGAGCAGCAGGTGCGCGCAGGCGTCGCCGGCCAGGTCGGTGAGGCGCAGTTCGGTGCCCCGGGCCAGCACCTTGTGGGTGTAGCCGCCCCCGGCGACGGTTTCGGCCCATACGAGGTCGGCGGGGGCGACACCGTCCGGCGGGGCGGGCCAGTCGGAGGCCGGGAGCACCGGCATGGTGTCGCTTCTGGTGCCCTCCTGGGCGCGGGCGTGCTCTCGCGCGCCGTACGTCGTGCTGGTCGCCATGACGCGATCTCCTGTGAGAGGGGGCAGGAATTTCTGTCGTGCGACAGAAATTAGGCGTCGCGTGTTTCCTCTCACGCGTCGCGAGGTTTCCCGTCCGTTACCGAGATCGCACAGCCGCGAGGGTTCGGGGGAGGTGTGCGACGATCGTGGGGTGAGTGCCCGTCCCGACCTGCCCATTTCCGACGTGCCCATTTCCAGCGAAACCGGCTCCGGCGGGACCGGCTCCGGCGTGCGGAGAGTCGGCAGGCCGCGAGCCGTCGCGCGCCCGCGCGGCGACCTGAGCCCGCGGGAGGAGATCCTCATGGCGGCGGCGGAGTTGTTCACGACGCACGGCTACGCCGCGACCTCGACGAGGGTGATGGCCGAGCGGGCCGGGATCAGGCAGGCGTCGATCTACCACTACTTCGACGGCAAGGAGGACATCCTCGCCGAACTGCTGGAGAGCACGGTGCGGCCCTCGCTGGAGACCGCCCGCGCCCTGACCGGCGCCACGCCGGAAGAGCGGCTGTGGCAGCTGTGCCACTGCGACGCCAGGCTGTTGTGCTCGGGCCCGCACAACCTGGGCGCGCTCTACCTCCTGCCCGAGGTGCACACCGAGCGGTTCGCCGGCTTCCGGCGCATGCACGGGGAGCTCAAGGACACCTACGGGCGGCTGCTGGCCGCCACCTCCGCCGGTGCCGCGCTGACGCCCGCCGAACGGGCGCTGCGCACCGATCTGCTGTTCGCGCTGATCGAGGGCGTCATCCTGATCCGCAGGGACACCCCGGGCGCGATGGCGGCCGGCGTCCTGGAGACGCTGGCCGCCGCCACCGCCAACGCGGCGCTACGCCTGGCCGGTGTTGCCGACGGGGATCTGCCCGACCTGCGGAAGAAGGGCCACGGGCCGGCGTAGCCGCCGGTAGAGCGCGCCGAGAGCCACGACCGCCGCCAGGAAGAGCAGCGTGAACCACTGGAAGAACCAGTGGCCGGTGATCGGGGCGTACACCTCGGCCCTCGGCCAGGCCAGGTTGACCGCCATCGCCAGGCCGTAACAGAGGGCCAGCGCGTTGACCGGCAGGCCCCAGCGGCCCATGCTGAACAGCGGGCTGCCGTCCTCGGCGAACCCGGCCGGCGCCCCGCCCCGCCAGCCGCCGCGCAGGCGCTGGAACAGCAGGGGGCCCGTCACCATCGCGTACGCCAGGTAGAGCAGCACGATGCAGGTGGTGCCGATGGCCAGGAACGCCTCGGGAGAGGCGAAGTTGAGCAGCAGGACGGCCGCTGCGGCCACCCCGGTGACCAGCGCGGGCCCGGTCGGCATGCCGGTGCGGGGTGAGACCCTGGACAGCGTGCCCGACAGCGGCATCACCCCGTCGCGCGCCATGGAGAACAGCATCCTGGTGGCGGCGGTCTGGATCGCCATGGTCGCCACGGTGATCGCCAGCACCACGTCGGCCAGCAGCAGCTTGCCCACCCAGTCGCCCAGGCTGCTGGTGAGCACGTACGACAGGCCCTCGGTGGCGAGCCTTCCGTCGGTCAGGCTCGGCGCGGCGAGCAGCCCGGCGAACAGGATGAGCCCGCCGAGCAGCCCGGCGGCCGTGAGCGCGGTCAGGATGGTGCGCGGGGCGACCCGCCGTGGGCTGCGGGTCTCCTCGCTGAGCTCGCCCGCGCTGTCGAACCCGATGAGGACGTAGGCGGCGGTGAACGAGCCGACCAGCAGCGCGCCGACGGCCCCGCCGTGCCCTCCGGTGCTGAACGTGATGCCCGGCCCGTGCTCGGCGTGGGTGAACAGCAGCACCACGATGAGCACCGCGCCGATGATCTCGGCGGTGACGCCGATGCTGTTGATCCGGGCGAGAACGCGGTTGTCGACGGCGTTCACGGTCGTGGTGAGCGCGAGCAGGACGAGGCCGAGGATCGCGGCGTTGGCCGCTCCCGTGGCGGTGGTGGGCGCGGGGTCGCCGCCGACCAGCTGGAAGCCCGGCCAGATCGCCGGCAGCACGACCTGCAGGGCGAGCGCCGCGGCGGCGATCACGACGATCTGCCCGAGAATCATGATCCATCCGGCGAACCAGCCGAACGCCGCCGTGCTGAGCCGGGTGGACCACTGGTAGATGGCGCCGGAGATCGGGTAGCGGGCGGCCAGTTCGGCGAAGCAGAGGCCGACCATGATCTGCCCGGCCAGCACGACGGGCCAGGTCCAGAAGAAGGCCGGGCCGCCGGAGGCGTACCCGAAGGCGAAGAACTGGAAGACCGTGGTCAGCACGGAGATGAAGGAGAATCCGGCGGCGAACGAGGCGTACCTGCCCATGCTGCGGTGCAGCTCCTGGCGGTAGCCGAACGTCTGCAGGGCGCTCTCGTCGGTGGGGGGCGAGGGAGGGACGGTGACGGCCATCGGGGCTCCCGGAGCTGGGGGGATTTCTGTCGGTTGACAGATATGTACGGGGCCGTCGTTTCCACGTCGTCACGGGCGCGTTCATCCGCCGTAACGCATCCCTCACCGCCCGCCCGGCGAACAGGGCCCGTGCTCCCGCTGCTTCACAAGCCTGGAGCACCCGGTTGGCCCGCCCATGGTGTTGCGGCGCCTTGCCGAGTAAAATTGGGACAAGCGTACAGTTTTTGTTCGGAGAGGTTCCCCATGGCCTGGCTCCTGCTCGTCGGCGCGATCGCCTCGGAGGTCCTGGCCACCTCCGCGCTCAAACTCAGCGACGGCTTCAGCCGCTGGGGCTGGACCATCGTGGTGGCCGCCGGCTACATCGCCTCGTTCGTCCTGCTGGCCTGGGCGCTCAAGCTCCGCATGCCCGTCGGCATCGCGTACGCGGTCTGGGCGGGCACCGGGACCGCCGCGATCGCGCTGATCGGGGCCCTGTTCCTCGGCGAGCACATGAACCTGGTCAAGGCCGCGGGCATCGCGCTGATCATCGCCGGGGTCGCCGTGCTCAACCTCTCCGGCGCGCACTGACCGTCACCCCTGCGGCACACGCACCGCTGTCACCGGTCCGAACCGGCGCCGGTACTCCAGCGGAGTGAGCCCGATCTTGCGGCGCATCAGCGCGCGCAGGTTGGCGGCCGTGCCCAGCCCGCTGTGCCGCGCGACCGTCTCGAAGCGCGACTCTCCCCGCTCGATCAGCCGGCACGCCAGGGCGAGCCGTTCCCCGGTCAGCCACGCCAGCGGCGTGGTGCCCAGTTGCGCCCGGAAACGGCGATGCAGCGTCGCCGCGCTGACCGAGGCGCGAGCCGCGAGATCGGCCACCGTGAGCGGGGCGTCCAGCCGCTCCTGCGCCCAGGCCAGGACCGGCGCCAAGGACTCGTCCGGCGCATCGGGCACCGGCCGCTCCACGAACTGCCGCTGCCCGCCGTCCCGGTGCGCGGCGAAGACGAGCCGCCGGCTCACGGAGTTCGCGACCTCCGCGCCGTGATCGCGGCCGACGATGTACAGGCCGAGGTCGAGCGCGGCGGCGCTCCCCGCGGAGGTCAGGATGTCACCGTCGTCCACGAACAGCACGTCCGTCTCGAGCCGGACGGCGGGGAAGCGGGCCCGGAAGGAGGCCGCCCACTGCCAGTGCGCGGTGGCCCGGCGCCCGTCGAGAATCCCGGCCTCCGCCAGAGTGAAGGCACCGCTGCAGAAGCCGACCAGGCGGGCGCCGCGCGCGTGCGCCCGCCGGATCGCGGCGAGTACGGCGGGGCGGCGCGGCACCTCCACGTCGGGACGGTTGGGGACGATCAACGTGTCCGCCGATTCGGCCGCCTCCAGGCCGGCGACGCCCGCGAGCGTGAAGAACCCGTCGCGCATCAGCGTGCGCGGCTCGGGGGAACACAGGCGGAAGTCGTAGAGATCGCGCCCGAGCTCGGGCCTGCGCAGGCCGAACACCTCGGTCGCGCAGCCCAGCTCGAAGGGGTTGGAGTTCTCGTCCACGATCACGACGACCCGGTGCGGGCCGGCCCCGCGCGCGTCGTGCGAGGATCCTTGCGTCATGCGCTATTCCTAGCACTCACGCCGATCGCGCCGCAGGGGCCAGGATGCACTCGTGAGCAACGAACCCATCGCCCTCGACGAGGCCCTGGCCTCCTTCGACGCCCTGTGGAGCCCGCGCATCGTCACCCGCGTCAACGACTACGACGTACGCGTCGCCAAGGTGGAAGGCGAGCATATTTGGCACGCCCACGACGACACCGACGAGTTCTTCCTGGTGCTCGACGGGGAGCTGTTCATCTCCGTGCGGGAGCCCGGCGGCGAGCGCACGGTCCGGCTCCCCCGGGGCGCGGTGTTCACCGTCCCCCGCGGCACCGAGCACAAGCCGTCGGCTCCCGCCGGAGCCGCGATCCTCATGTTCGAACCCACCGGGACATCGACGGTCGGCGACCGCCACGCCGAGATCCCCGGCCACGTCGACGCGACGACCGGGCACCCGCTCGGCCCCTGAACCGACACGTCTCCTGAACCGGCACGGCTCCTGGACCGACACAGAGGGGGAGCGGACGAGGACCACCACCGGGCTGTGATCCCGCCGTTCCCGTTGTCACCCGGACGCGGAGCTGCGCACGGCAGGGCATGATTGTCAGCGACCTATGGGTGATCCGGACGGCTCCCCGGACGAGGGGGAGCCCTGACGATCCAGGGGAGGATCACGGCGTGCCCGATCAGGACCGGCCCGCACCCGTCCCCGCGGCGGCCTCCCCGCGCGGCGTCGCCGTGCGGGCGGTCACACCCCACCCGCGGCGCCCGCAGGAGCGTGCCGTACGCCGCCGGGAGGCGTTGCTCGACGCGGCCGTCGACCTGCTCGGCGACGGCGGCTTCGCCGCCGTGACCCACCGCGCCGTCGCCCGCCGGGCCGGCCTTCCCCTCGCCGCCACCTCCTACTACTTCACCAGCCGCGACCAGCTGCTGGCCGAGGCGTTCGCCCTGCTCGTCGAGCGCGAACTCGCCCGCATGCGGGAGTCGGTGGACCGCCCGCCCGGCCGTACGCCGCCTGAGGTCGCCGAGACGCTCACCGGCGTGTACGCCTCCGACCGGCTGCGCCAGCTCGGCCTGTGGGAGCTGTATCTCCAGGCGGGCCGCGACCCGGCGCTGCAGGCCATCGCCCGCGCCTGGACCGACGGCTGCGACGGGATCGTCGCCGCGGTGCTGGAGCGCGCCGGCTACCCCTGCGGGCCGGCGGAGGTCCGCTTCGTCGCCGGGCTGCTGTCGGGACTGTGGGTCGAAGACGTCGTCGAGGCCCGCCCCGACTCCAGAGACCGGGCCGGGGAGGCGGTGGCCCGCGCGCTCGCCGCGCTCGGACCGCCCGCTAGGGTCAGCCCATGATCTTCCATCTCGCGCTGGCCGCCGACTGGGACGCGGCCGTCACGGCGGGCGAATACCGCGTCTCGACCCTCGGCCGGACCCTGGCGGAGGAGGGCTACATCCACGCCTCCGCCGACCTGACCCAGGCGCGAGGGGTCGCGAGCCGCTACTACGCCGGCGTCGCCGAGCCCCTGGTGCTGCTGGAGATAGACGAGGACCGGCTCGGCTGCCCGGTCAGGCGGGAGGTGCCAGAAGGGGCGAACGAGGCCTTCCCCCACATCTACGGCCCGATCCCGGTGGCCGCCGTCACCGCCGTCACGCCTTTCTCCCGCTGACTGTCCGAAGCGTTCAAGACGGCCGGCCCGCCCGCCCCCTAACGTGGCAGGCATGGCACCCACGTTCGATCTCATCGGCCTGGTCGTGACCGACATGGCCGCCTCCCTGTCCTTCTACCGCCGGCTCGGCCTGGACATCCCGCCCTCGGCAGACACCGAGCCCCATGTGGAGGTGACCCTGCCCGGCGGGCTGCGCCTCGCCTGGGACACCGAAAGCACCGTCCGCGCGCTGGACCCCTCCTGGACGCCCATGGAGGGCGCGACGCGCATGTCGCTCGCCTTCCGCTGCGAGGCCCCCGAGGAGGTCGACCGCGTGTACGCGGACCTGGTCGAGGCCGGATACGAGGGGCACCTGCCGCCGTGGGACGCCTTCTGGGGGCAGCGCTACGCGGTGGTGCACGACCCGGACGGCAACGGCGTGGACCTGTTCGCCGCCCTGCCCGGCGACTGACCCGCCCCGCTCACGAGCCCACGACGCCTGCCGGGCTCCTCATGATCGGCGGCGGCCGTGCAGCCTATCCAGGCAGCAGGCTGACCATGATGAGGAGCACGGCGACCGTGCTCAACACAGCGATCAAGTGGATGAACCCGGCCGAGGGCTGGGCCATGCGCCATCGGCCCGGCGTCCGGCCCGACGTCATGGGGCGCGGGCGGCGCCGGAACGCATAGACGGCTATCACCAAGGCGTTGGTCAGCGTGAGAGCGCCCGCCGCAAGTACCGTGTCGTTGCGAGCGAAGCCCAGCATCACCGCAGCCGCCGCGGCAGCGGTGAGCGAAGTGAGGTACCGGAGCCGTGCGGTGAGCCGGATCTGTGTCGCGAGGTCGTCCCCCTCATGTGATCGTGTCATGTCCACGGTCGTCCTCCCCGTCGTGGGCGGCACCCGTCCTGGGTGGCGGAACCGCTGTCAGCGCGGCGGCCAGCGCCGCGCCCCCGAGCCCCGCCAGCGCGACCCGGGCTCCGGCGGCTCCCGGTCCTCCCGCGGTGTACAGAGCGAGGGTGACGACGGCGATGCCCAGCGCGGTCCCGACACCGCGCGACATATTGATCAATCCTCCGGCAGTCGCCGACAACCGTGTCGGAACGGCGGCCATCACGGCGGCGTTGTTGGCCGGGACGAACACGCCGAGACCGGCGCCCAGCACGGTCAGGTAGACGGCGAGCGGACCGGGAGCGGTGGGCGCGACCGCCGCCAGCCCGACCGCTGCGGCGGCCGCCACAGCACCGGCCAGACAGCGCGGCCGATTCCCCCACCGGCGCGGCAACAGGTGATCGGCCGCGAGCGCGGCCAGTGCGAATCCTGCCGGCAGCGCGCTGAGCACCAGCCCCGCATGGGGCTCGCTCAGACCGGCGGCGAGCAGCACCTGCGGGATGAGCACCAGCGGGCCGAACAGGACGAGATACCCGCACATCGCGCCGACCAGCCCCAGCGCCACAGTGCGTCTGCCCACCATGGCGGGATCGAGGAGAGGGGCGGCCGCGTGCCGCTCCCTGCCCCGCAAGGCCAGCGCGGCCGCCGCGGCGGCCGCCAGCAGAGCGATGACCGCCCAGATCGGCCATCCCATTCCGGACGCCGCCGAGACGGCCAGCAGCAGGCCCGACGTGGCGCATGCGAGCAGCACCAGGCCGGCCAGATCGAAGGCACGGCCATGCGCCCGCTCGCGGGTGCGAGGCAGCAGATAACGTCCGGCGAGCACGGCCACCAGCCCGACCGGCACGTTGATCCAGAAGACCCATCGCCAGCCGGCCATGGCGACGATCAGTCCGCCCACCAGCGGGCCAAGGGCCAACCCCAGCGACTGGGCGGCGGCTTGGACCCCCAGCGCCGCCCTCGCCCGGTGCCGGGGGACACTGGTCACCACCAGAGCCACGCTGTTGGCCTGCAACATCGCCGCCCCCGCCGCCTGCGCCACCCGGCAGGCCACGAGGACGGGCAGCGACGGTGCGAACCCACATGCCGCCGACGCGACGGTGAAGACGACGAACCCGTACAGGTAGACCAGCTTCCGCCCTGCGATGTCGGCCAGGCGGCCCGCACCGGCCAGCAAGGCGACCACGGTGAGCAGGTAGGCCAACGCCACCCACTGCACCGCCGCCAGCGGCGCATGGAACCCGCGCTGAAGAGCCGGGAAGATCAACGTGACGATGCTCGCGTCCAGCTGCCCCATGAACGCACCGACGCACACCGCCGCCACCGCGAACCACGGCGCGTGCCGGTGCCCCCGCACACGAGCCGGACGCGCCCTTTCCCTCAGCAGCCGGGCCACACCCGCTCAGCGCCCTCGGTGCCGCACACCCGGTGGTGGCCGAAACAGACCGCACCCGTCGCCGGAACGGAGAGGACGGGTTGACGAGTCGCGTGTCACAGCGAGACCCCCGAATCCGGCTGGTCGACACGATGCCTCCGCGCGCGGGTCTCACCGGCCCCTCATCATCTGTCGCGGAAGGCTGGGCAACCCGGCATCTGTCTCAGGCAGTGCTTCGAGTCTACTCTCGCTGCCCGGAATCTCCCCTGGTCAGCGGCATCGCACCGCCGGGTCCCGCCCCCCGGGGCCGGTGTGACGCTCAGCGGGCCAGCGCGCCGAGCGTCACACCGGTCAGCGACCTCACCTCACGGGACAGGTGGGCCTGGTCGGCGTACCCGGCCACGGCGGCCACCGTGGCGAACGGCGCGCCCCGGCGGGCCAGGTCCACCGCCCGGTTCATCCGCAGAATGCGGCCGAGCGTGCGCGGCCCGTACCCGAACGCGTCCAGGCACCGGCGGTGCAGCCGCCGTTCGCCGACCCCGGCGTCGGCGGCGATCCGCGCCACCGGCAGGCCCGCCCGCACGCCGTTCACGACGGAGCCGACGAGACCGGCGTCGACGGGACGGGGTGCGACGTCCAGCCGGCGAGCCGCCGCCTCCTCCAGCACCGCGCCCAGGCACACATCCGGCGACGGGTGCCGGTCGGCGGTCTCGCCCGCCCGCTCGGTCAGCCGCCGTACCTCGGCGCCGGGCCACAGGCCGGCCAGCGGCACCCGCCGGTCGCGCAACTCGTACGCCGGGATCCCGAGGACCACCGGACCGGTGCCGGGGCCGAAGCGCAACCCCACATAGCGGGCGCCGGGCCGGTCGCTCACCACGTGCGCGGCGGTGTCCGGGCCCGCCACCAGCAGCGTGCCGTCCGCCCAGATCACGTCCATGCACCCGTCCGGCAGCACCCGCCGCTCGGCGGCGCCGGAGCCGGGGGAGGTGCTCCACCACAGCACCGCCCCCGGCACGCGCGAGGCTTTCTCCAGGTACACGCCGGCATTATCCCGCGCCTCACGGCGACCTCACCGACAACGGCATTCACCCGACTCAGCGGGGGATCCGGCCCACCGTCAGCCGATGCCTTAGCCGATGCCTTTGGCCATGACGTACTTGCGCAGGCCCGGGTCGCGCGGATGGAGTTGGTATTCGCCCGTGCCGCGGAATCCGAGCCGCCGGTAGACGCGTTCAGCGGGATCGTTGCCGGAGACGACCCACAGCTCCACCCGGGAGCGTCCCGTCTCCCGCGCCCAGGCCGTCACCTCCAGTGCCAGACGTTCGGCGATCCGCCCACCTCTGACCTCGGGACGCACCCACATGCCGAACAGCTCGACGGCTCCGGCCCGGTCCGCCGGGACACGCCCCGCGGCCACACCCACCGGCACATCCGCGCCGAACGCGGCCACCTTGACGCCGTCCTCGGTCCACCTCCGCCACCGCGCCTCGTCGTAGGCACGTTCTTCTTCCAGGTCCCCGTGGAAGATGCCCGGCGCGTCGGCGAGCGCCGCCAGCCGGAGATCGCGCCAGGTACGCCAGTCCTCGCCGCCGAGACGGCGGATGACAACCGGATCCATGCTCGTGATTCTCCGCTCTTCTTCGGATGATCCTCCTTCTGCCATGGTCGAGATCCGTAACGGTCTGGACAACGGGGGATCGCGGTAGCAATGAAGAAATCTTGAACGAAGTAGCGCCTGACCTGCGGTCTATGTGATTGGCCGCGCCGTAGATCTCCATACCGGAGGTGCGCAGGCTCGACCCGGCGAGGGCGAGCTCGATAGCGGCCGCCTCATAGCGCGGGATGCCCCGACCTCGTGGAGCACCGCTGCCTTCATCCCAGCTCCTGACCGAACAGGCGGGCGATCCGTGTCTGCCACGCCGCCAGGACGCGAGGCGGACGGGCCGGAGAGTGGTTGAACCCGTGGTGGTGAGAACGGCGGTGCGTGAGCGAGTGCCGCCACCCATGACCGTGGCGGGCCTGGCCCTGGTGCCCGGCCGGCCGCTCGGCGTGCGCGGGAATCCCCGGAACGCGATGGGTCGCCCCGTGCAGCAGGTCGCGGAGCGAGTGCCGATGTCTCATCGTTGCCTCCTCTAGACGAGTAAGTCCTAAGTCGCTTTGAGGCGGACTGTGGGGAAGGGCGAAGGGTGTCGATGATCCGTTTGTGACGACAGACATCAACACCCTTCTCACCGCACTGTACGTCAAGATCGATGACTG
>NZ_JABBXA010000025.1 GCF_014161445.1 Microbispora sp. H13382 | reverse complement strand
GGAGGTTGCGCGCGAAGAAGTGCTCGGTGATGCGCCGGACGTCGGCGTCGACCCGGATCCACTCGGGGGCACGTCCCCCAGGGATGATGAGGGCGTCATAGCGCTCGACGTCGACCTCGGCCCAGGGCACGTCGACCGGCAGCTTTCGGCCGTTCTTCTCGACGTAGGCGTCGGAGTTGGGGTCGAACTCGTGGATGACCAGCTGAACGTCACGCATCGTCCGTGACGAGACGTCAACGTCCCAGCCGCCCTCCTGTACCCGATAGTAGGGATACATGGTGTCGAGCTCCTCGGCGGCATCGCCGGTAAGGAGCAGTGCTCTGGGCACCTACTTCTCCTCGCATCTGGGGCGGGTCAGGTGGATCCGATCCAATCCGATCCGATCCGGTTGAGTCAGCATTCCTCGGCCCGGCCCGCCCGTCAAGCCTTTACCGCCATTCCGTCGGCGTCCTTGACATCGTCGAACAATCGCCGGAACCGCTCGCCGGACAGCAGGATGTGCCGGCGCATGGCGTAGGCGGCGGCAGGCCGTACACTCGGAAGACCTTCAGTTTGGTCACGGTGCGTAGCACTGCGGGGAAGTCCTCCAGCGATCGCCGGAAGCCGGTTTTGAGGACTTTCCAGCATTTGAGGTGGGCGATGGCCCGCTCCACCGCGGCCCGGATGCGGTTTAGCGCGGTGTTGCAGGCTTTGCGGGCATCGGTCAGCTCCCGGCCGGGTGGCTTCTTGTACGGGGTACGGATCCCTGCGCCCTGATAGCCTTTGTCCCCGGTCATTCCCATTCCATCCGGTTCGTAATGCGCCGCCCACCGCGCGGCGATCTCGGACTGGCGGAACGCCCGGCTGTCGTGCATGGAGCCAGGGCATGGGTCGCCGACGTCCGCCAGGCGCCCGGACAGCGTGGCGACGACCTGAACGTTCTGCCCGCAGTACCCCTTCTTGTCGGAGTACAGGCCCTCGATCCCGTCCCGCTCACCGATCGGGACCACCAGCCCATCCACCAGCACGTCGTCCATCGTGACGTGAGGTCCCTGCTAGCGTCTTCGCGAACCTGTTGACATCGGTCGCAACGCTGCTGCGTGCTGACGACCACTCGGATCGTATAGGAAAGGTGACGGATGCTGGCCATCCTGAACCATCGCGGAACCGCCCGCCAGCGCCCTACTTCGACCGCCTAAAGCTCCCCTGAGCATGCTCGACGTCCTGCTCGGTTCGCCACCGGGCCGCACAAGGACCGAAGGGCTTCTCGACTGACTGAAGACCCTGTACGGCGCGGCGTACTCGTGAGGCCGGTCTGCGGGGCGGCGCCCGCGAAAGCCCGGCAATTCAACCAAGGGTCACCGTCATCTTCCTCCCCTCCGATCGCGGACGCATCCGTTCTCCGCGTCGCGGAACGCGTTCTTTCCTTTCATTCGGCCGGCTCATCACGACCTCGCGATCGGCCTCGGTGATCGCCCCTGCCGGCGCAACCGCCGTCGGCCTGGACCTAGTGTTCGAATGCCGCCTGCAGGGCGTCGACCCGACCGCATCACCGCTCCCTTCGGAGGATGGGTCACGTGCGGCACCTACCGATGTTTCGTTGGTGATCATGAGAAGGTCGTGCATAAATCCGCGATAGTGGTGCGCTACAGCGTCAGCGCGGCGGGAGCGGCGATCCACCGCCCCCGCCGCGTGAACGGGTCAGCGGTTGCGGTTGAGGTTCTGCATCCACTCCCGCAGCGCGCGCGCCTGCCGCGCGAGCTCGGAACGCGCCGCAGCGTCGCCGGAGGCCTTGTCGTTAGCCAGGGCGACGATCGAGTTCAGCGCCGGGATGGCGGTGGTGTAGTTGGTTGCCAGGTAGCTGTCCCGCGCGATGTCCAGGGCGGCATCGGCGGCGTCCGCGGCGTCCGCGGTCAGTAGCCCGGCCGCTCGGTCGGCCTCGATCAGCAGGCTGGTCTCGCGGTAGGACGAGCAGTTGGCGGCCGTCCGGCCGGCGGTCGTCTCGATCCCGCCGAGGATGATCCGCATGAACGAGTCGTCGTAGTAATGCGTCCGGAAGTGGCCGAGGATGTTCGAGAACGCCTTGCCACCGCCCCAGTTCTGGCACCACGCGATCGGGTGGTCTCCGTTCATCAGCCGCAGCGGGTTGGTGGCCGCGTTGCCGCTGTTGAGGCTGCGCTGGTAGCTGTCCTCGTTGAGGCTCAGCAGCGTGTGCACGTCGGCCCGCATGTTGCGGTCGAAGTTGTAGAGCTCGTCGACCGTCATCCACTTGGCAGGGAGATGCGCGGTCGCCGGGTGCGTATTGTCCTCGGTCACCACCTCGGCGTGGATGCAGCTGCCGCACTGGCCGAACCCGTTCTGGCCGTTCGGGTGGTTGGTGAAGAACCCACCGACGAGGTCGCCGTACCACGGCCAGGTGCGGAGCTCGAACGAGTCGGCGGCGCCGTGGATGCCGACATAGCCGCCGCCCTGGTTCATGTAGGCCTCGAAGTTCGGCTGCTCGGTGATCGCATTGAGCGGGCCCGGGTGCCCGACGTTGGACTCGAAGACGATCGTGTCGTACTGCTTGAGCGTGTCGAGGCTCAGGAACGGGCTCGTGGGCAGCGTGACGGTCGGGAGTTGCGGGTCGTAGACGTCGACGTTGAAGTTTTGCTCGATGCCGAGCTTCTGGATCGCGGCCACGGTGTGCGGGATGTGGTCGTGCCGGAAGCCCGTCGTCTTGGAGAAGACCAGGACGTTGTAGTCGGCGTCCGGGTTGTGCGGGAGCGGGGCGAGCACCGGGTCCGGGATGAACTTCGGGCCCTCCGCGGGCTCAGACTCGAGGCCCGTCGCGGGCTCCGGCGCGAGCCCGCCCTTGAGCTGGTCGATCAGGTAACGCGCATCGCCCACGAGTGTGCTGCGGGCCGAGCCGGGCCTGATCTGGCTGTTGGCGAGCGAGACGAACTCGTTCATGACCTGGCTCGCCTGCTTGGCCGAATCGGCGTCGGCGAGCGCCTTCGCCTGGTCGAGCTTGGCTTGGAGCGCCGCGCCGACCTCCGCCGGGACGCTGCCGGCGGTCACGAACCGGCCGATCAGCGTGCCGACGTCCGCGAACGATGTCGTCACGATGAACGTCTGCGTGTACTTCGCGCTGTTGGAAGCAGCGTCAGAGAGATGCACCGCGAGCGTGTGCACGCCGAGCGACAGGTCGGAGGTCTGCACCGGCAACGGCGGGACGAGCTTGCCGTCGAGGTACATGTTCAGCACAGCCACTCCGCCCGAGCCGGGGGTGGGGTCCGTGCGCGTCGGGATGAGTGTGGCGACGTGACCGACATGACCGTCGGTGATCGCCGGGTACGATGCGGCCGGCGCGCGCGTGTCGATCCGGACCGAGATCGAGCGGAACGCCGCGACGTTTCCGGAAGTGTCGACCGCGCGGTACCGGACGCTGGTGTTGCCCTCCTGCGTGATCACCGCCGACGCCGTGGCCGACGCCGGCGCCCCCGCGACGGGCACGTCGATGTAGGCGGCGCCGCCGTTGAGCGAGTACTGGAACTTGGCGATGCCGACGTCGTCGGTCGCCGACATGTTCAGCGTCACCGAGTCGCGGTACCAGTTGTTCTGGCCGGTCGGCGCAGAGGGCGACAGCGTCGCCACGTTGATCGTCGGCGGTGTCGTTTCCTCTGCCCACGACGGTGCCGCGGGGATGAGTGCGACCGCCGTCACGCAGGCGGCCACTGCCGATGCGCGAAATCTTCTTCGCATGAGTGTCTTCTCTTTCTTGCCGCTGTACGGGCGGGTTCGCTAGGTGCCGATGCCCGTGCCGACGAACTCGGCCCAGTTGAGGTTGAACAGGTTGCCGCCCGTGGCGCCACCCGTGACCGAGCGGAACACCAGGAACAGCTCATGCGTCCCGGACATCGAGACCGGGAACGTCTGGCTCGTCCAGGTTCCCGTCCCGCCGGTGGACACGAGGTTGGCCGTCGTCAGGATCGGCCCGGTGATCGAGTCCTGACGGACCTCGATCGCCGCCAGCGGCGACCCGGGCGTGCGGCCGGCCGCCGCGTCCGCCACGCGGAACGTGATCGAATCGATGTTGGTCAGGTTGAATGGGCCGTTGAGCTGGAGCCAGTCGCCCGAGCCCAGGCCGCCGCGGTGCACGCCGGCGCCGCCGTCGGTGTTGTTCGCCGTGTTGGTGCCGGACTGGTTGACGACGAACTCCACCTCCTGGTGCTTCTGGCGGATCTGGTGCTGGCCGGTCGTGGTCAGCTGTGGGACCCCGCCCGGACCGCCGTGGTCGGTGTAGCGCGCCTGGATCACGCCGGAGACGTTGCCGCCGTGTGAGACGTCGTCGGCGATCGTGTGGAGCACGCCCGAGCAGCCGTTCACGGACTCCTCGGCGTGGCCGTGCGAGTCGTGGCCGAGCACGAACGTCACCTCCACCTCGGAGCAATTCACCGTCCCGTCCTCGGGGTCGGTGACCGTGACCGAGAACGGGATGTCGTCGCCGAACGTGAACGTCCCGCCCTCCACCGGCGTATTGACGACCACCTTCGGGCTCGTGTTGCCCACAGTGATCACAGTGCTGGTCGAGGTTCGCTTGCCGGACGAGTCGAGCACGGTCAGCACGGCCGTGTAGCGGCCGGACCGCGTGTAGGTGTGTGCCGGGTTCGGGTCGGTCGCGATCGCCGAGCCGTCGCCGAAGTTCCACTCGTAGCGGATCGAGTCGCCGGGATCCTCATCCAGCGAGCCGGCGCTGGAGAAGTTCACGGTCAGCGGCGTTGAGCCATCGGTGCGGTCGGTGGTGAGCACGGCCTTCGGCGCGCGCTTGCCCTTGACGTACTCCCACTTGTACATGCCCGCGTCGGGGCTGATGACGTTGAACCCGTTGCCGTAGGTCAGCAGGTAGAACGCGCCGTCAGAACCGAACTGCAGGTCCATCGGGTTGTCGCACTCGAACTGGAACCTGCCTGCCCCGGCGTTCGCACGGCTGCCGCAATCCAGGAAGTTGTTGATCTTCTGGACGTGGTTGCTCTGTTTGTCGAGCTTGACCTCGCGCAGCGTGTCCTGCGTCCACTCGCTGATGATCACCGAGTCGTCGTAGTACGGCGGGAACTTGTTGGGGTTCGGGTTCTCCGGGTCGTAGTGGTACTTCGTGACCCCGTGCGGACCGACGCCGCCGGTGTAGAGCTCGGGGAACAGCCGCGGGCATTCGGTCGTCGAGCCGGGCGCGATCGGGCCCGGGGTCGGCGCATAGCCGGCCTCGCACGGGGTGCCGAGCGGCGTGCTCGTGTTGTTGTCGCGGTAGGAGTACCAGATGTCCGGGTCGGTGACCGGCGGGACGTCCCTCAGGCCCGGCTCGACCGTCGGACCGCCCTCGATGTTCCACAGCGAGTCGTTGCGCTGCGTCGGCCCGTCGCAGTCGAACTTCTGAGCCGGGTTGTTCAGCGGCGTGCCCGCGGTGGTGGTGCCGGGCGCGAACTCGTGGAAGTTCCACTCGTAGTACGCGAGGTCGCGCTTGTAGCACGTCGGCCAGCCGTAGTTGGACGGCTTGCGCACGATCTCGTAGCGGCCGGTGCCCGACGGGCCGCGCGAGCGCTGCGGTGTCTGGGCGTCGGGCGAGTAGTCGCCGACGTAGGCCACGTCGTTCTCGTCGACCTGGATCCGGAACGGGTTGCGGAAACCCATCGCGTAGACCTCCGGCCGCGTCTTGTCCTGCGGCGCGCCCGCGACCAGCGGGAACAGATTGCCCGACGGGATCGAGTAGGCGCCCGTGCCGGAGCCCAAGTTGACCTTGTTGGCGTCGGCGGCGGAGATGTCGCCGTCCTTGACCTTGATCCGCAGCACCTTGCCGCGCAGGTCGTTGGTGTTCAGCGCGGTGCGGCGCGAGTCACCGGTGAGCCGCTGATACCAGCCGCCCGCCTGCGCCGTGCTGGTGGCGACCGCCGGCGTGGCGGTGCCGGTCAGGCCGGCGCCGTCGGCCGTGATCTGCGGCTGGTCGGACTGCTGCTTGCCGCGGCGGAAGAACACGTTGACGTTCGACGTGTTGACCGGGCCGCCGCTGGTCTGGATCTCGTCCGCCTCGATGTTCGGGAGCGCCTCGAGCGCCGCGTCGATCGCATCGCGATCCGCGTTCCACGCGATCGGCTGCGTCGTCTGGCCATCGAAGGTCAGCGTGAACGTGCCGCCCGTCGCGTTGGTGACGCGCACGGTCTGCTGCTCGTCGGTCTTCTGCGAGTTGAACGGCCCGTAGCCGCCGGCGTTGATGCCGCCCGCGGGCGTGTCATCGCCGGTGACCAACCAGAGGTTGCCGTGCTTGTCGAAGTCGATGTCGCCCCCGACGTGGCAGCACTCCTGGCGGTTAACCGGCACGCGCATGATCTGCTGCTCGGAGCCCATGTCGAGGTGCGCCGGCGTGCTGTCGGTGGCGTCGACGAACTTGAAGCGGCTGAGCTGGAAATAGCCCACGTACGGATCCCACGCGGTCTTGGACGCCGCCACGTTCGGCGGGGTGGTGTTCGGCGTGGTCTGCGTGACGACCGATCCGTCGCTCAGCTTGACGTCTGTGACCTGCTTCGGCGAGTAGTAGAGGTAGACCCACTTGTTGGTCGCGAAGTTGGCGTCGACCGCCGGGCCATAGAGCCCGTCCTCGCCCGCGGAGTAGATCTGCTGCGTCATCGGCAGGCTCGGGTCGGCGAAGTTGGCGACGACCGTGGTGACGCCCGTGGTCGAGTCGTGCATGCGCAGCGAGCCGAGGCGGTCCGTCTGCAGAACGCGGCCGTCCGGCAGCTGGTCGAAGCCGATCGGCTCCTGCAGGTTCGGCGGCGAGCCGATCTTCGTCTGCTGGTAGTTGGCCAGCACGGTCGCGCCGCAGTCGCTGTAAACCGGGTCGGCCTGGCCCGCGGCCCAGCCGATCGCGCCCTTGAGGTGCTTGGTGAGGCCGGCGTCGAAGCTCGCGGCCGTGTTGCCCAGGCTGGTGTAGAACGAGCGGCCGCCCCGGAAGTCCTTACACCACGAGACCGGGTGATCGGCGCCCATCGTGCCCCCGGCGATCCCGTCGAGGTCGGCGCCCTGCGGCTGCGGCCCGAACGGGTCCTCGACGACGGTGGCGAGGACGTGTGACATACCGCGGACGTTCTTCGTGAAGTTGTACCAGTTGTCGGTTCGCGACCAGAACTGCGGCAGATCCTTGCTCGCGTCGTGGACGCGGTCGGCGACCTTCACGTCCGCCGATTGCACGTCGGTCCTGCCGGACGCACGCGTCCCCAGGAGGTCGGTCAGGAACGACCAGGACTCGTCGGTCTCGACCGCCGAGCCGACGCCGACGAAGCCGCCGCCGTCGCGGAAGTAGCTCTCGAAGTTCGCGCGTTGCGTGTCCGTGAGCGGGCTCGCGCGACCCGTGTCCAAGAACACGACCGCGCGGTACTGCTTCAGCTTCTTCTCGGTGAAATGGTCGCCCACGTCAGCGGGCCCGGGCGCCACGACCGTGAATTCACCGGGTCTGGCCGCATCCCGGATCGCGGCCAGGCCGGCCGAGGACACCGCGTCCTGGGTGCTGCGCACCACGAGTACCTTGAAGCTGACCTCTGGTGGTGCGGCCTTGGCGGCAGACGCGGACGGCTGCAGCAGCGCCGGTGCAGCGACGAAAGCGGGCTCAGCCGCCGTGGGGGCCTCGGCGCTCACCGGCGTCGCGAGGAGCGTGATGAAAGGGGCGATGAGGGCTAAGGCCATCGTGGTCGCGGTGCGACCTCTCGGGCGTCGTCCGTTTTCTGGCAGGGCTGCGTCGAGCAGCCTGGCCCACGTTCGATGACGTGGTGACATGGGAAACCCTTTCCTGACCGGGGGGACGTCAGGCAAGGCGCGCGCCGCCGCGCTTGTTGCCGCTTGTTGGCGTTGGTTGCGGATACGGGGGGTTGCTGGAGAGGTGCCGCCTCCAGGTCTGTGGGGGCCGTCAGTAGGCTGTCGGCCCGGGTAGTGAATCCATGATCGTGGTCGGGTCGTCGATGATCCGGTTGACCACCATGCTCGCGGCGCCGCGGGAAGCGGCGCCGAAGCCGAGCGTGGAGGCGACGAATCGGCACTGGGCGGCGGGGGCGGCCACCACGAGCCGCTGCAGCTGATCCTGCGCGCGGGGCAGCAGCCACTCGGCCAGTGAGGCGAAGTAGCCCCCGATGACGATCACTCGCGGGTTGAACAGGTTGGCCACGATCGAGCCGCCGAGCCCGAGCTATTGGCCGACCTGCGCCACCGCCTGCATCATGCGCCGGTCGCCAGCGCCTGTGCCGTCGTTGCCCAGGCTCCGGATCCGGTCGTACCGGGTCCGGAGCCGTGCAGCATCAGCACCGCGGGCCCCGTGCCGCTCTCCAGGATGTGGACGGGGGAGCCGTCGACGGTGACGGTCCGAGGAGTCGTCACCGGGACAGGCCAGGTGTGCTCATGCCGATGCGGAGTTGATGGACTTCGAGAAGACCTCCATCATCACCCTGCCGAACTGCGGCATGTCGGGCCAGCCGCGGCAGGAGACGAGGTTGCCGTCCACGACGTCGGGAGCGTCGATGACCGTCGCGCCCGCGTTCTCCATGTCACCGGTGATGGGGGGGAAGCAGGCCGTCTTCCGGCCCTTCAGCAGCCCGTACACCGCCGGCACCTGCGCGCCGTGGCACACCAGCGCGATCGGGAGGTTGCGCGCGAAGAAGTGCTCGGTGATGCGCCGGACGTCGGCGTCGACCCGGATCCACTCGGGGGCACGTCCCCCAGGGATGATGAGGGCGTCATAGCGCTCGACGTCGACCTCGGCCCAGGGTACGTCGACCGGCAGCTTCCGGCCGTTCTTCTCGACGTAGGCGTCGGAGTTGGGGTCGAACTCGTGGATGACCAGCTGAACGTCACGCATCGTCCGTGACGAGACGTCAACGTCCCAGCCGCCCTCCTGTACCCGATAGTAGGGATACATGGTGTCGAGCTCCTCGGCGGCATCGCCGGTTAGGAGCAGTGCTCTGGGCACCTACTTCTCCTCGCATCTGGGGCGGGTCAGGTGGATCCAATCCGATCCGATCTGATCCGGTTGAGTCAGCATTCCTCGGCCCGGCCCGCCCGTCAAGCCTTTACCGCCATTCCGTCGGCGTCCTTGACATCGTCGAACAATCGCCGGAATCGCTCGCCGGACAGCAGGATGTGCCGGCGCATGGCGTAGGCGGCGGCGTCGGGGTCACGCGCGGCGATCGCGGCCAGGACTTCTTCGTGCTCGGCCATGGCCAAGTGAGTGACCTGGGTGTCGTGGAGAAGCCGGAACAGGTGCACGTGCGTGTGCAGGCGAGCGAGAGCTTCGCGGATGACCTGGTTCTCCGCGCTCAGGGCGACGAGATCGTGAAAAGCGGCGTCGCGTAGCCCGAAGGCGCCATAGGCCATGAGCCCGTTGCCCCCCTCCAGCTCCGCCATCTCCTCCAGCATTCGTCGCAGACCGGCTACCTGCTTCGAGGATGCGCGTTCGGCGGATCTGCGCGCCGCTGCCGGCTCGAGGAGAAGGCGGAGCTCAAGCATGTCCTCGAATCGCTGACGGGTGATCTGAGGGGGAATGCGGTAGCCGGCATGGGGCACACGCACGACCAGGCCCTCGGCCTCCATGCGGTTCAGAGCGTCTCGGATCGGCGTCTGCGAGACCCCCAGCTCTCGCGCCAGGACGTCGATCGTGACGCGGGAGCCAGGCTCGATCCGTAGCGACATCAGCTGTCCGAGCAGCGTGTCGTACACCTCGTCGGCAAGCCGGCCGCGAGATCTTCGCGGCGGCGTTCCGCCCGTCGTGGCCCCACGGCGCCGCGCGATCATCACTTCGTCGTCCATCGTGACGTGAGACCTTTCTTACGTTTTCGGAAACCTGTTGACTTCGGTCGCAACGCTGCGGGATGTTGACGCCCCCACTCGGATCGTATAGGAAAGGTGGCGGATGCCAGCCATCCTTCACCCTCGCGAAACCCCCCGTTATCGCTCCGCTTCGATCAGTTGGAGCTCCTATGAGCATGCTCGACGTCCTACTCAATTCGCCACCGGGCCGATAAGGACCGAAGGACTTCTCGACTGCTTGAAGCCCCATTACGTCGCGGCGTACCCGTGACGCCGGTCTGCGGGCCAGCCCTGCGACAGCCGGCAACACGCCTGAACACCCCCCAGCAACTGCTCGGCGAAGCACGCAGCAGGGCTCCAGAGGTCCCCCCCAGAAAGCAGGCAAGAAGATGCGGTCTCCAAAACGAATAGGACGACTGTCCGCTCCCGGTCGAAAGGCGCGGCTGGCGACGGCGGCCATGTTGATGGCCACGGCCATGGCGGCTTGCGGCCAGGACGACGGCGCGACGTCGAGCGCCCCCAAGGCGCCGGCGACCATCCCGGAGCTCACCAAGGACCCGCTGACCCTCAGCTTCATCTGGTTCGACTGGCCCCCCGCCCACGCGCTGGAAGACTTCGCGAACGCGGAGTACACCAAGGAGCGGTCGAACGTGACCATCAAGGTCAAGACCGTGCCGAACGCGAACTGGCACGACGCGATGTTCACCCAGTTCGCAGCGCGCAAGACCGACTTCGACATCCCGATCCTGGACTCGCAACACATCGGCGAGGCCGTGACGAACGGCAACATCCTCGACATCACCGACTTCGTCAAGAAGAACATCGATGTCAAGGCCTACAACCCGTACCTCCTGGCGGCCTACGGCCAGTACCCCCAGGCGGAGACCGGGAAGCGCGACGAAAACGCCAGCCTGTACGGACTGCCGCTGCTCGGCGACACCTGGACGATGATCTACCGCAAGGACCTGATCGGCGACAAGCCACCGCAGACCTGGGACGAGATGATCTCAGTCGCCGAGAAGTGCCAGGCGGACAACCCCGGCGTCAGCGGGCTGGCTTTCCACCAGGCCAACGGCTCCGACGCCGCGGCCGTAACCTACAACACGGTCAACGGCGTCTACGGCGGCAACCTCTGGGACGCCAAGACGCGCAAGATCGACGGCGTCGTCAACGACGCCGCGGGCCAGGAGGCGATGGACGTCCTGGTCAACAAGATGAAGCCGCTGACCGCCAAGGGCTCCGGCAACTGGTTCATCGACGAGGTGAACGCGGCGGTCGCCCAGGGCAAGGCATGCATCGCGTTCAACTGGATCGCCGCGAGCGGCGGCCTGCTCGACCCGAAGGAGTCGACGCTCGGCACCACGCGGGAGCAGATTCTCGACAAGCTGGGGTTCGCCCCCCTGCCGAGCCAGAAGACGAACCTGGTGCCTCTCGGCGGCATGGGGATGCACGTGTCGGCCTACTCCCCGGAGGCGAACCAGGCGGAGGCCCTGAACTTCATGAAGTGGTTCGAGCAGGCTGACATCCAGAAGAAGTGGGCCGCGGCTGGTGGCGTGCCATCGCGTACGGACGCCCTGGAGTCGCCCGAGTTCCTCAACGCCGGGCCGTTCAACAAGGTGTACACCGACTCGGTTTCGCGGATGCGGGACATGTGGAACGTGCCCGAGTACGCGCGCCTCATCGACATTGAGAACACCAACGTGAACGCGGCTCTCAACGGCGCGAAGAACCCCAAGGATGCGCTCAACGACATCGCCAAGGAGCAGCAGGCCGTGCTCGACTCCAGCGGCCGCAAGGGCGGCGGCGGACTGTGAGTGAGTCCGCTCCTCTGACGATCGACCAGCCTGGGCAGGTGGCGTCCGCGACGCCGCCTGCACCGGGCCGGTCCCGCCGCCTGAGCGACCGCTGGCTCGCCGGGGCCTTCATCTCCCCCGCGTTGCTGCTGTTGCTCGCGATGTCGGTGTTCCCGTTGCTGTGGGCGTTGTACCTGTCTTTCACCGACTACTCGGCCACCCGCGGGGGGCCCGCCCATTTCGTCTGGTTCGAGAACTACACCGCCATCCTGACGTCGGCGCAGGTCCACCTGAGGGCCCTGACGACGTTGATCTACGTGGTCGGCGCGGTCGCCCTGCAGACCGTGCTCGGTTTCTCCATCGCCTACCTGATCTCACGGCGCACGCACGGGCGAGGAGTGCTGACCACTCTGTTCCTGGTTCCGATGATGCTGTCGCCGGTCGTGGTCGGGCTGTTCTGGCGGTTCATGCTCGACGCGCAGTTCGGCGTGATCAACAGCATGCTCGGCTCGCTCGGCCTGGGGCAGGTGGAGTGGCTCACCCAGCAGGGAACGGCATTGCTTTCCCTGATCGTGGTCGACACCTGGCAATGGACGCCGTTCATCATGCTCATCGCACTCGCGGGCCTTACCGCGGTCCCCAAGTACCTGTACGAGGCCGCCTCGATCGACCGGGCGTCCGAGTGGTTCCGGTTCCGCACCATCACTCTTCCGCTGGTGTGGCCGCTGCTCCTCATCGCCGTGTTGTTCAGGGCCATCGAGGCCTTCCGGCTGTTCGACCTCGTCTACATCCTCACCAGCGGAGGTCCGGGGGTCTCCACCGAGACGTTGTCGTTCCACGTCTACAAGGTCGCGTTCCTGGGCTTCAACACCGGAACCGCCTCGGCGTACGGGATCCTCATGGTCCTCGTCGTCCTCGTCCTCACGCAGCTCTACCTGCGCTACTTGAACAAGCTCAAGGAGGACTGATGGCCGTCTCCGTCAACGAGGCCGTGTCCACAGGTCCTGGCCGGGATCACACGCCCTCCACGCGGCGCCGTGGCGGCCGGGGCCGCTCCGTGCTGGAGGTCGCGCTGCTGACCGTGCTGGCCGTCGTGATGCTCTTCCCGGTGCTGTGGATGATCGAGACGTCCATCAAGGAGAACCGGGACGTCTACGCCATCCCGGCCAAGTTCTTCGACTTCAAGGTCACTCTGGACCATTTCAAGGACGTGTTCGCCGCCTCCGGCGGCGGTCGCTCGGCCTTGTCCGTCTCGTTCCTCAACTCCGTCGTGGTCGCCGGGGTCTCCACGGCGCTGGCCACCGTGCTGGGGGTCCCGGCGGCCTGGGCCTACTCACGCTTCTCCGTGAAGGCCAAGAAGGACCAACTGTTCTTCATCCTGTCCACCCGCTTCATGCCGCCCGTGGTGGTCGTGATCCCGATCTTCCTCATGTACCGCCAACTCGGACTGATCGACAACAAGCTCGGCCTGATCCTCATCTACACCGCGTTCAACGTCCCGTTCACGATCTGGATGATGAAGGGGTTCGTCGACGAGGTGCCCGCAGAGTACGAGGATGCCGCCATGCTCGACGGCTACACCCGCCTGCAGGCGTTCTGGAAATTCACCCTTCCCCTGCTCCTGCCCGGCATCGCCGCGACGGCGGTCTTCGCACTCATCTTCTCGTGGAACGAGTTCGTGTTCGCCATCTTCCTCACCTCCAGCGACAGCGTGCGGACGGCCCCACCCGCCATCGCCGGCCTCATCGGTGGAACCACTGTGGACTGGGGTCTCGTGGCCGCAGCCTCCGTGGTCTTCGCCCTACCGGTGCTCGTCTTCGCCTATCTGGTGCGCAAGCACCTCGTCGCCGGTGTGACGCTCGGGGCGGTGCGACGCTGATGGCGGGCATCGAGGTGACCACCCTGCACAAGCGCTACCCGGACGGGACGGTCGCAGTCGAGCAGGTGGACCTGTCCATCGGCGACGGCGAGCTGTTCGTGATGCTCGGCCCTTCGGGTTGCGGCAAGACGACCACGCTGCGGGCCATAGCCGGCCTGGAGAGGCAGACGTCGGGCGACATCCGCATCGGCGACACGCTGGTCAACGACCTGCCGCCCGCCGAGCGCGACATCGCCATGGTGTTCCAGTTCTACGCTCTCTACCCGCATCTGAGAACCCGCGACAACCTGGCGTTCCCACTGCGGGCCGAGGGACTGCCCAAGGCGGAGGTGCAGGAGCGGGTCGACGAGGCCGCCCGGCTGATGCGGCTTGGTCCGCTCCTGGACCGGCGACCACACCGGCTGTCCGGCGGGGAGCAGCAGCGCGTCGCGCTTGCTCGCGCCCTGGTGCGACGACCGCGCGCATTCCTCATGGACGAACCCCTCACCAATCTGGACGCGGAGCTGAGGGCGGACATGCGCACGGAGATCAAGCACCTGCAGGGGGAGCTGGGGACGACGATGGTTTACGTCACCCACGACCAGGTCGAGGCGATGTCGCTCGGTCACAGAATCGCCATCCTCAACAAGGGCCGCGTCGAGCAGATCGGCACGCCGCTGGAGGTCTACGACCGTCCGGCGAGTCTTTTCTGCGCCGCATTCATCGGCTCCCCGCCGATGAACCTGATCGAGGTGGAGGTGGCCGACGGGAAGCTGCGCAGTCAGGGCGGACTGGTCCTCACGCCACCGCCAGGCCTGCCGCGCGACCGTCGCCTGGTCGCAGGCGTCCGTCCGGAGGCGCTGGAAGTCACAGAACCAGGGGCGGAAGGTTCGGTCCCGGCCCGCGTGGTCTCGGCGGAGTGGCTGGGCGACGAAATCATCTACGTGGTCGACCACGGCGGCCAGCGCGACGTACGAGTTCGGATGGCACCGACTGTCCGTTTCGCTGCTGACGCACCGGTCGGGCTGCGGCACACCGGCGGGCCCCCGCCGGTCTACGACGTGGACACGGAAGAGCTGGTGGCCTGATGGGAACCGTGGCAGTACACGGGCTGCGCAAGTCCTTCGGCAAAGTCCAGGCCCTGGACGGGGTGACGCTGGACGTGCCGGACGGCTCGTTCTTCGTCGTGCTCGGGCCCTCCGGGGCAGGCAAGACGACGACCCTGCGAGCGATCGCCGGCCTTGAGAAGCTTGACGCCGGGTCGGTGCATCTGGACGGGAGGGACGCGACCGGTGACACCCCGGCCGCACGCGACCTGGCCATGGTCTTCCAGAGCTACGCCCTCTACCCGCGACGCACGGCGTACGAGAACATCGCTTCGCCGCTGCGGGCACGCCGCTGTTCTTCGAGCGAGATCGCCGCCGCCGTCGAGCAGATGTCGAGCCTGCTGCACATCGAACGTCTGCTGCAGCGTCGTCCCGCGCAGATGTCGGGCGGTGAGATGCAGCGTGTCGCCCTGGCCCGGGCGCTGGTCCGTCGCCCGCGCGCGTTTCTCATGGACGAGCCGCTGACGAACCTCGACCTCAAGCTCCGCGTCGAGATGCGCACCGAGCTCACCCGTATCCACCGGAGCCTCGGGGGAACCTTCGTCTACGTGACCAACGACCAGGTCGAGGCCCTGTCCATGGCCGACCAGGTCGCGGTCCTCAAGGAGGGGAAGGTGCAGCAGGTCGGAACGCCGACCGAGGTGTACGAGCGTCCAGCCAACCAGTGGGTCGCAGGCTTCGTCGGGAGCCCGTCGATCAGCCTGCTCGCCTGCCACGCCGAGGGAGATCGTCTGGTCGGGGCGGAAGGCTGGACGCTGCCGCGGCCCCGCTGGACCACGGCTGAGAACGGTCGTCCGCTGCTGCTGGGCCTGCGCGCGGAGGACCTGTCCGTCGAGCAGCGTGGGGACGCGTCGTTGCCGGGTGAGCTCTACGGCCTTGAGCCGCTCGGTGACCGAACGGTGGTCGACGTCCAAGTGGGGACGGAGATGCTCAAGGTCAAGGCACGACCCACCTTCACCGGTACGCCGGGCGAGCGGCTGCATGTCACGGTCGACCTGGACCGTGCGCACCTTTTCGATGCGGGCACCGGGCTGGCGCTGTCCGAGACCGGGAGGTAACCGCCCGGGAGGTAACAGCACAGGGCGGCGACGTCACCATGCGCCCGCACGTGGCAATCGAGCCTCGCGACCGTCACCGGTGAGCTCGGCCTGACGACGCTGAAGCAGCCATGGCCCGAGAAGGCGATCGGTGGCGCGGGGCGTCGCCCTGCAGCCGGGGCCAAGGCCCCGTTCGACCCGCTCGGCAACCTCGACCCCGACGAGGTCGTGTGACCCGTTCGTCAACGCGCGTGGCGCGATCGCTGAGGTCACGCTGGACATCACCAAGAACATCGCAGGAGGCGACGCAATGAGTGACCCGATGAACGTCCTGGCCCCCGAGCACCGGCGGCTCCGGATCGGCGACGCCTGGCGCGACGCCGCCAGCGGAGCCACGTTCGCCGTCGAGGACCCGGCCACCGGCATGACCATCGCCGAGGTGGCGGACGCCGGCGTCGCCGACGGGCTCGCCGCTCTGGACGCGGCGAGCAAGGCGATGGCGGAGTGGGCGGCGACCCCGCCGCGAAAACGGTCAGAGTTGTTGACCGCGACGTACCGGGCACTGACCGAGCGATCCGAGGAGGTCGCCCGGCTGATAACGCTCGAGATGGGCAAGCCGCTCGCCGAGGCTCGGGCAGAGGTGGCCTACGGCGCCGAGTTCTTCCGTTGGTTCGCCGAGGAGGCGGTGCGCGTCGAGGGGCGCTACAACACCGCTCCCAATGGTGGATATCGCATCCTCACCGTGCCGAAGCCGGTCGGACCGTGCGTCTTCGTGACGCCCTGGAACTTTCCGTTGGCCATGGGTGCCCGCAAGATCGCTCCTGCGCTGGCGGCGGGCTGCACGACGATCACCAAGCCGGCCGCCCAGACGCCACTCACCATGCTGTTCCTGGCCCGCATCATGGAGGAGGTCGGCGTTCCCGCGGGCGTCGTCAACGTCGTGACAACCAAGCGTTCCGGCGAGGTGGTCTCAGCACTGCTGGCCGACCGTCGGACCCGCAAGCTTTCGTTCACCGGGTCGACCGAGGTCGGGCGCGTGCTGCTACGACAGGCGGCGGACAACGTGCTGCGCACCTCCATGGAATTGGGCGGCAACGCGGCCTTGATCGTGTGTGCCGACGCGGACCTGGACGTCGCGCTCGACGGTGCCATGGTGGCCAAGATGCGCAACATCGGGGAGTCCTGCATCGCGGCCAACCGAATCTACGTCGAGGAGTCGGTGCGCGAGGAGTTCACGGCGCGCTTCGCCAAGCGGATGGGCGCGCTCTCGGTGGGCCATGGTCTCGACGACGGCGTGGACGTCGGGGCGTTGATCGACGATGCCTCGGTCACCAAGATCGAGGAGCTCGTCGCCGACGCGGTCGATCGCGGCGCCCGTGTCCTGGTGGGCGGCGAGCGTCCGGATGGGCCGGGTCACTTCTATCCGCCTACGGTCCTCGTCGATGTGCCCGGAGACGCGCGGATACTGGAGGAGGAAATCTTCGGCCCGGTTGCGCCGATCATCTCGTTCACGTCCGACGACGAGGTGATTGCGAAGGCCAACGACACCGAGCACGGCCTGGTCGGATACGTCTTCACCCGTGACCTCCAGCGGGCGCTCCGGTTCACCGAGGGGCTGGAGACGGGGATGGTCGGCATCAACCGTGGTCTGATCTCGGACCCGTCAGCTCCGTTCGGAGGCGTGAAGCAGTCCGGGATCGGCAAGGAGGGGTCGCACGAGGGCATCCTTGAGTACCTCGACGTCACCTACGCGGCGATCGACCTACCGTGACCGGCCTGCTGCTCGGGGTGCCCGCCGAGGATCACCACGCCCTGTGCACACATGATCTGACCGGCCTCCACCCGTGGGGCGGGACCCGGGCCATGGCCGGCACGAATCCGCCGGCACCCGGGGACGCCGTCGACTCCGCCGGTGTGCGCGCCACAGACGCGGCCGCGGCGGTGGACGGGGCGATCAGCCCTTTCGGCGCTCCCAAAGGCTACGCCCTCAGGCTCATGATCGAGGTGCTGGTCGCGACCTCGACTCGTACCGGCCTTGGCGACGATGTCCGCGGGACCCTCGACCCGACTGACCCGCCCACCAAGGGCGACGTCTTCATCGCGATGGACCCGGGGGCGCCCGGGCGCGACCGAGTCCGGGAGCCCGGCGCGCGCCTGCGCCACCCGGCAGCCAACCTTGCCGACGCCGTCCCGGTCTCGCAGGTGACCTGGACGTCCGCCCAGCAAATCACCGCCGACGTTCCAGAGAGGCACTGACATGCTTGAGACCGTCCGCGGACCACGCCAGCTGATAGTGGGCGAAGGGGTCGCGCAGAACATCCCACGAGTGGTGGCCGAGTGTGGCTCGCGAGTCCTCATCGTGACCGACCGGTTTCTTCAGGGGCAGCCGGGCGTGGCCGAGATCGTGGCCGCCGTGCGGGAGAAGGTCGCAGTCGTCGGGGTGTTCGCCGACGCGACTCCGGACGTGCCACTCGCCGATGTCGCCCTGGCCGTCTCGGCCGCCGCAGAGGTGGACGCCGACGTACTCCTCGCCATCGGGGGTGGCACGGTGATCGACCTCGCCAAAATCGTCGGCGTAATCCGGCGCCACGGTGGGACACCGCGTGACTTCTACGGCGAGTCGAAGGTGCCGGGGCCGACGATTCCTCTCGTCGCGGTCCCGACGACGTCAGGCACCGGCTCCGAGCTCACGCCCGTCTCGGTGTTGACCGACCCGGACCGCGAGCTGAAGGTGGGGGTCTCCAGCGTCCACATCGTGCCCGACTTCGCCATCGTCGACCCCGAGCTCACCTACACCTGCCCTGCGACCGTCACTGCCCACTCCGGCATTGACGCGTTTTGTCACGCGGTGGAGAGCTACACCGCGCGACCCCGGGCCCACGGACCGAGCGACCCGGTGGAGCAGGTCTTCCTCGGCCGCAACCCGATCACCGATCACTACGCGCTCCTGGCCGCGGAGCGGATCGCCCGCAGCTTGCCCCGTGCCGTCAGGGACGGAGGCGACAAGGACGCGCGCGCGGACATGTCCTATGGGTCCATGCTGGCCGGGCTCGCATTTGCCCACGCAGGCACCGCGGCTCCGCACGCCCTCCAGTACCCCATCGGCGCAGCCACCCACACGCCGCACGGCCTGGGCGTCGGGCTGCTGCTGCCCTACGCGCTGGACGCGGCCAGGGATGCCATCAGCGACCGGTTGGCCATCCTCGCCCGGGTGTGCGGGCTCGACGTGACCGATGCCTCGGATGCCGAGGCCGCAGATACGTTCCTCACCTGGCTCCACGGGCTCCTTGCCGACATCGGCATCCCTGCCAGCTTGGCGGACATCGGCGTGGCACGCGCCGACCTCCCGCGCTTCGCGGAGATGGCCAGTGGCGTCACCCGCTTGATCCAGAACCATCCAGGCCCGGCCGACACCGCCAGCCTGACCGCGATCCTCGAAGCGGCCTGGATCGGGGACCGGACCCGGCACGTCCTGACTCCGGAGCAGAGATAGTGACGGGCCTTTCACATGACGACGAGTTCCCTGCCCCGCCCTAGGTATCGGAATTGTCGGCTACGCCTTAATGGGAGCCGCCCATTCCCAGGCCTGGCGCACGCCTGCACGCCCACCAGGCCGACCACGGCCACAACAGCCACAACCTCACCGGCCCACCACCCCAAGATCATTTCACTACCCGCCTAACAGGTGGCCGGCGCTTCGGGCCTCGTCGCCCGTCTGTCCGGATGGGCTCCTGCGCGTCAAAACAGGGGGCCGTGGGTTCAAATCCCGTCGTCCCGACACTGTTCATAGCAGGTCAAGGCCTGATCACTACTAAAGTGATCAGGCTCTTTTGATGTCTGACCGTCGTTTGACCGTGAAGCTGAACGTGCCGACCGCTCCCGACCGGTGCCCCTGAATACCGGTGTTCATCAGGGGATCCACGGTCAACGAAGGTGCGCGTGGCCGCCGTGTTCAAATGAGCTTCCTCGTCATCCGGAAACTGTCCGTTTTGGCGGAATCCAGCGGGCGAATCTACTATGTAAAGGCCTGGGCTCGGCGTAGCCCTTCTCCGTGGTACTCATAGGCCGGGGCTTCCGTGACCTGTAGGACCGCCCTGTACTCCTGGGGAAGCGCATCAGGGCTTCAGAAGCTCGACCATCAGAGCCTTTACCCGGTCGTAGATCTCGGCTCTTATCACGCGCACAGCATCGATGCCTTGCCCGGCCGGGTCGTCGAGTTTCCAATCCTCGTACCGTTTGCCGGGGAGGATAGGGCATGCATCACCGCAGCCCATGGTGATGATCACGTCGGATGCCTGAACGGCATCGGCAGTGAGGAGCTTCGGACTTTCGGCACTGATGTCGATGCCGACCTCGCGCATGGCGTCGACGGCGACGGGGTTGACCTGCTCCGCGGGCGCAGACCCGGCTGAACGGACCTGGATGCGGTCGCCAGCCAGATGAGCGAGCCAGCCGGCCGCCATCTGGGAACGGCCGGCGTTGTGCACGCACACGAACAGGACGCTGGGCATCGGGGGCATGGATGGTCCCTTCGATCTGTTTGGAGCTCCTGATATTCGCTCTGGCTGATGGCGTTCACGGCACGCCTTGCCTGCTCTCCCGCCGTTGTGCGTCGCTTCGGTGCGGAGGCATCGTCGATCACGACATCACTCACAAGCGATTGCGGAACTTCTCAGGTTGCCTGAGGCGACCAGGAGGTGCTGCCACTCCTCGAAGCGGTGCTCCCGCTGAGTGCAACCGAAGGCTCCTCCGTTGCTGTCCGCCGTGGCCAAGATGACGCGAGGCGACAAGGGCACCGTGGGTTGGCGTACGCCACCTCGATCCACCACACCTCCTGCAACTCCGGGATTGCCGCCGGCGACCAGGGACGGTGGCAATCCCGTCTGCTGTGCCCGCTACGAGAGCAGTAGATACGTTCCTGCGGCTACGGCGGCGGCGACAGGCGGTGTGCACAACCATGCGATCAGAAGGTCACGGACCGTCTTCTTGTTGAGCCTGGAGAGATCATTGGCCGCGATGCCGGAGATGGCCCCTGCCGACACCTGCGTGGTCGAAATAGGCAAGCCCAACATGGCGCCCAGTCCGACGAGGCTCGCGGTCGTGAGGTTGGCGGTGAAGCCTTCGACATGAGGAATCTTGACAACGGAGTACGCGAGCCGGTCGGCGATGCGAGAGCCCGCCACAACACCTCCGATGGCCATGGCCGCGGTGACGGGGAACAGCAGGCCGGTCGGGGTCATCCCGCCCACCAGCGCGAAGGTGCCGATAGCAACGATCTTGGGCGCGTCGTTGAGGCCCCGGGCGAAGCTCGCCAGGCCGCTTGTCGCCCAGTGAGCGATCCCGATGGCGTGCTGCGCTTTGGTCGGCTCGACCTGTCTTGCCAGGGTCGCGACCGGCGCCGCATCACCGTCTGGGACCGCAGCCTGGATTCTTTCCTTTTTCGCGGTACGGATCGTCACGACTTTCCGGGTGATGATCGCTTCATGACCTTGAGTGGTTTTCTCGGGGCGGGCAAGACCACCACTCTCGTCGCGGTCGCGAAACATCTCCAGTCGCAGGGCCGCAGGGTCGCGGTCATCACCAACGACCAGGGCACCGAACTGGTGGACACCCAGCTCGCGAAGTCGGCGATCGCGGAGGCCGGCGAGGTCACGGGCGGATGTTTCTGCTGCCGGTTCGAAGACCTGCTGACCGTCGCACAGCGCCTGGTCGACGGCCACCAGGTGGACACACTGCTCGCCGAGGCGGTGGGCAGTTGCACCGATCTGCAGGCCACCGTCATCCGGCCGCTCAGTGCTCACTACGGTGAACGTTTCGCGCCCGCCCCCCTCCTGGTTGTCGTCGAACCGGAAAGGCTTGACGCGCTCCGTACGTCGTTGCCGCTGGAGGACACGGAGTCGGACATGTCCTACCTGTTCGGCAAGTAGTTACAGGAAGCCGACGTGATCGCGCTCAACAAGATCGACCTGCTCGACGCGGCGGAGGCCGCCGCCGTCATCGCGGATTTGCGCGAGCGGTACCCCACGGCCACCGTGGCCGGCTACTCGGCGAAAACCGGCGAGGGGCTGGACCGGCTGGTGTCCCTGTGGCTGGGCGCGGAGCCCGCCGGGCGCGGCCTCGACATCGACTACGACCGCTACGCCAACGCCGAGGCCGCGCTGGCGTGGCTGAACCTCAGCCTGGACGTGACGGCGGCGGAGGGGTTCGACCCGGACACCTGGGCCCGTGCACTGCTGGAGCACCTCTCCGAGACCACCGCCGGCAACGGCTGGATGATCGGCCACGTGAAGGTCAGCCTCGAGTCCGCCGGTGACCTGAGCAAGGTGAGCGTGACCGCGGGCGGCGCCGAGCCGACCGTGGACGCCGTCGCGGGCAGGACGCTCACCGAGGCGCAGGCGCGGCTCAACGCCCGCGTCGCGTGCGAGCCCGCCGAACTCGACGCCGCGGTGGTCGAGGCGGTGAAGGCGGTGTCCGCCGCCACCGGCACATCGGCCGTGCAGAGCGCCGGCGTCCCGTCGTCCAAACCCGGCTACCCGCGTCCCACGTACCGGATCCCCGCCGCGGCAGGATGAGGTGAAGTCGCGGGGGCGACCTGGGCTCGCCGTCGCACCCGTCCGCGCGTGAAGGAGGCCGCCGTGGCTCACGAGGAGATCGTCGACCGTTACTCCAGGTTCGCCAGGAACGCGATGACCGGCCAGCCCGCCCACGCGTCCTTCGGCGAGGGCTGCGTCGGCGCCGCCGGCTACGACGACACCGCCGCCCTGCCCGACGGTGCCCTGCGCGCCAGCCTGGGCTGCGGCGACCCCGTCGCCGTGGCCGACCTCCACGAGGGCGACGTCGTGCTCGACCTCGGCTCCGGCGGCGGGATCGACGTCCTGCTGTCCGCCCGCCGCGTCGGCCCCACCGGCAAGGTCTACGGCCTCGACGCCAGCCCCGACATGCTGAGCCTCGCCCGCGACAACGCCGCACAGGCCGGTGTGACCAACACCGAGTTCCTGCACGGCGCCATCGAGCACGTCCCCCTGCCCGGCCGTACGGTCGACGTGGTCATCTCCAACTGCGTCATCAACCTGTCCGACGACAAGGCCGCCACCCTGGCGGAGGCGTTCCGCGTCCTGCGTCCCGGCGGCCGGTTCGGTGTCAGCGACGTCGTCACCGAGGACGGCATCACGGATCAGGGCCGGCGCCGCCGCACCGAGACCCGCATCGGCTGCACGGCCGGTTCCCTGACCGTCGGCGAGTATCGCACCCTGCTCCTGGACGCCGGCTTCACCGGCATCACCATCACCCCCACCGCCGACCACGGCGACGGCGTACATTCGGCCATCGTCAAGGCCGCCAAGCCTCCCGTCGCTCCCGGCTTCGAGATCCGTCCCATGCGGGACGCGGACGCCGCCCAGGTCCTGGAGGTCTACCAGCTCGGCCTCGACACCGGCCACGCGAGCTTCGAGACCACCGCTCCGGCGTGGGAGACGTTCAGTTCGGCCCGCCTCGGCCATCTGCGCTACGTCGTCGCCGACACTCGTACGGACCGGGTGCTCGCCTGGGTGGCCGCCTCCCGCGTCTCCGCCCGTCCCGTCTACGCCGGCGTCGTCGAGCACAGCATCTACGTCCACCCCGATTACGGCTCCCGGGGCCTGGGCCGTGCCCTTCTGAACGCCTTCGTCACCGCCAGCGAGGACGCCGGCATCTGGACCATCCAATCCGGCGTGTTCCCCGAGAACACGGCCAGCCTGGCCCTGCACCAGGCGGCCGGCTTCCGCGTCCTCGGCACCCGCGAACGCATCGGCCGCCATCACGGCGTCTGGCGCGACGTCCTCATGATCGAACGCCGCAGCCCCGCCATCTGACGTCACCGGTGGCGCGGTCCGGCCTCCGGCAGGAGGAGCAGAGCGCGGCAGGCGCAGGACCGCCGCGCAGGCGCGGTAGGTCATCAGCGCGACCCGATCGAATACGAGATGCTTCACCCCAACACCCAGCCGGCATGAGCGCGCCAGCACAAGCATGATCCTCGGTGACCGCCAGGCGCCCTGCCGACTCGCCCTTCCAAGGTGAGGCATCCCGCGCTGGATCGGCCGCCCGCATGCCGAGCCGGCCGCATCAGAGTCGACGGCGCGCGGCCGGATCGCGGCCGTCATGCGAGCCCGCCAGCGCCTCGGGCGAGACGCGTGCGTAGCGGGCCAGGGAGGCGACCGAGGCGTGCCCGGAGTGGCTACTGCTGGCCGGGCAGGACTTCGCGGGCGAGCTCGGCGAGGGCGGCGCGGTCTTCGGCCAGCGCCTGGCGGCCGGCGTCGGTGGCCCGGTACACACGGCGCACGCGTCCGGCGACGGTGCGCTGCTCGGATACCAGCAGGCCTTCGGCTTCCAGACGGTGCAGGGTCGGGTACAGCGTGCCGGGGCTGATGGCGTATCCGTGCCGCTTGAGCTCCTCGGTCATCCACGCGCCGTGGATCTCCTGCTCGGCGGCGTGGTGCAGGATGTGCAGCCGCACCGCACCGCGGAGGAATTCCCGCACCTTCTCACCCCCGGGTTCCCGTGCCGCATGAGCGGCATCGGATGTGCTGAAACCGATATCGGCATTCGATGTTACCGCCTGCCGGTACCGCGGGCGGCGGCCCCGGTTGCCTCGATCGAGCAGGGCAAGAGGGATGCCGGGCCGTATATCGTCAGGCGATGCGCAGGGCGACCGGCCGTAGACGGCGAGCGGAGATGAGGCATGGGACGCAGCCAGGCCGCTGACCGATAACGCGCTGCGGGCAGCGGGTGTGATCGTCGTGCTCGGTCAGATCGACCTGCCCCAGGGCGCGGGTGTGAGCGTCATGGCCGATCGGCAGCGTCGGCTGCACTGGGACGTCCCCGACCTGCGCGACCAGCCCTTCGAGACAGTCCGCGCAAGCCGCGATGAACTGGACCGGCGCGTGTTGCGCCTGCTCGCCGAGCTCCTGCCCGGCGATCCGCAGGCGCGGGCTGAATCCTGGATGAGTCCTGGGGGCGGGTGGGCTGCACGGACCCGGGTACGGTCCGGGCGGTCACCTGGTGGGCGTGAACTGGGACAGGTCGTAGATGCCCAGGGCCTTTTCGATGTCCGCGACCTGGTCGACGATGCCTTCGAAGCCGCGCCGGCCGAAGCGGCGGTGCTCTTCGTCTTCGAAACGTTCGGCCAGCTCGAGGAACTCCTTGGCGGGCACGACCTCGCGGAAGGCGGGGAACACGACGGTGTCCTCGCGGGCTTCGTGGGGTTCGTACATGCGGATGAACGCGGCCATGTCGGCGACCAGGGTCCGGCGGGCGTGGGCGGCGGAGGCGCCGGAGCGCCCGGTGGCGGCCAGGATGCGGGCGGTCAGCGCGCGGCCTCGGCGGTGTTGCAGCTGGAGGACCGAGACGGTGTCGGTGAGCTTGCCGGCCTCGCGCAGGCGGGGGAAGACGTACTGCTCTTCCAGGTGCTCGTGGTAGTCCTCGATGAAGCCGCGGATGATGTGGGCGGCGGCGTTCAGCGGCTGGGCGGGTGCGCTCTCGCCGCCCTCGACCCGGCGGATGCCCTCCCGGTAGACCAGCAGGATCCGCTTCAGCACGCCGTGCTCGCGCATGAGGTCTTCCGGCGGGGTCACCTCCGCCTCCTGCTCAGATGGTGCCGCGTGCGGGCCGGGTGTCGCCGCAAGCGCCGGGGCGCCGGGCAGGTCGCGGTAGGCAGTCAGGCTCACCGCGCCCACCAGGGCCGCGGTGGACAGGCCCAGCAGGTCACGGCGGCGCACCGCCGGTGAGTTGCGATCTTCCACGACATCTCCGTTTCGCCCGGTCCTGACGTTTGTCCACGCGCACGGCGTGCGGTCGGGACAGTCCCCCGCATGGGCGGCCCGCACGCCGCCGATCGAGTAAACGCTTCGCCCGGCTACCGGGGTGTCGCCTGCCGCCCCGTCAGGACCTGGCGGATCCGGGCCCAGCAGGGCAAAGTATCGTGGTCCGATATCGGGTTTCGTTTCAGGAGAGGTCGTCATGGCGGGCATACCGACCCGTACCGGGTCCGGGCGGCTGGAACGCCGGCTGGGCCTGGCCGACGCGGTGGTCATCGGGCTGGGGTCGATGATCGGGGCCGGTGTCTTCGCCGCCTTCGCCCCGGCGGCGCGGGCGGCCGGCTCGGGGCTGCTGCTCGGGCTGGCCGCGGCCGCGGTCGTCGCCTACTGCAACGCGACATCCTCGGCCCGACTGGCCGCGCGCTATCCCGCCTCCGGCGGCACCTACGTTTATGGGCGGGAGCGTCTGGGGGATTTCTGGGGCTACCTGGCCGGGTGGGGGTTCGTGGTCGGCAAGACCGCGTCGTGCGCGGCGATGGCGCTGACGGTCGGCGCGTACGTGTGGCCGGAGCAGGCGCACACGGTGGCGGTGGCGGCCGTGGTGGCGCTGACCGTGGTCAACTACACCGGCATGCACAAGACGGTCTGGGTGACCAGGGGGATCGTCGCCGTGGTGGTGGCCGTGCTGGCCGCGGTGGTCGCCGCCTGCCTGACCTCCGGCGAGGCGCAGGTGGTGCGGCTGGAGGTGACCTCCGGCGCCACCGCCGCCGGGGTGCTGCAGGCGGCGGGCCTGCTGTTTTTCGCCTTCGCCGGATACGCCCGCATCGCCACCCTGGGTGAGGAGGTGCGCGACCCGGCCCGCACCATTCCCCGGGCGATTCCGCTCGCGCTCGGCCTCACCCTGGTCGTGTACGCGGCGGTAGCGGTCGCCGCACTGGCCGTGCTGGGCGCCGCCGGGCTCGCCCAGACCACCGCCCCGCTGGCCGACGCCGTCCGCGCCGCCGGCCAGCCAGGCCTGGCGCCGCTGGTGCGCGCGGGCGCCGCGCTGGCCGCGCTCGGCTCGCTGCTGGCGCTGATCCTGGGCGTCTCCCGCACCACGCTGGCCATGGCCCGGGACCGGCACCTGCCGCACGCCCTCGCCGCCGTCCACCCCCGCTTCGCCGTACCCCACCGCGCCGAACTGGTCATCGGCGCGGTCGTGGCGGTCCTGGCGGCCACCGCGGACCTGCGCGGCGCGATCGGGTTCTCCTCCTTCGGCGTGCTGGTCTACTACGCCATCGCCAACGCCAGCGCCTGGACCCTCACCCCGGCCGAAGGCCGCCCGCCACGGGTCGTACCCGCCCTCGGCCTGGCCGGATGCCTGACCTTCGCCTTCGCCCTGCCGGCCTCCTCGGTCATCGCCGGGACCGCGGTGCTCGCCGCCGGCGCCGCCGCCTACGGGGCGCGGCGCGCGATCAGGGCACGCCTCCCGTGACTCGCTGCTCCGTCCAGCCGGGAGGCACTGACATCGCCGCGGCCGTGGGCAGCACCATGTACTCGGCGAAAGCGCCGGTTCCGACGCCGACGACGCGGGCCCCCGGTCGCGGGCCGGTCACTGACTCTCCCACCGCGACGACCTCGCCGGCGGCCTCGAAACCCGCCAGGTACGGTGGCTGCGGGCCCTCCAGGAACGTGCCGTGGGCCTTGGAGATGTCGGCGAAGTTGACCCCGGCGGCGGTGACGTGGATCAGGACCTCGCCCTGGCCGGGGCTCGGCACCGGCGCGTTGGTGATCAGGCGTATGTCCTGTGGGCCGTTGAGGGAAGTCTGCTGCAGCGCGCGCATGGTCGTGGGAATGCTCATTGGCGATCAGCCTTTCTTTCTCGCCGTACATGAGAGAGACCGGCCCGCCGCGCGGGTCGCGCCTCCCACCATGTAGACCCCGGCCACCACAAAAAGGAATCGACCGCACCTGAATCGCACGGGGTCGGCTTCCGCCGAGGGTGAGCCTGCTCTCCATGTTGAGCATGACCTCGTTGTACGGGAGCACGCGCGACCAGAACAGCAGGGTGAGGCCGCGCCTGCCCTCCGGGGTGAGCACGACCTGAGACAGATCTCCTGCCCGGACGCGGCGACGAAATCCCCACCCTTGCGCTAGTTGTAGGCCATCCTTCGCCCCGTATCGTCCCCATCAGTGATCCCGTCTGTGTGAGAAGGGACCGGCATGTCCGACGATGCGGTGGAACGCGTTTTCCGATCAGTCGATTCGTTCGATCCTGACGAGTTTGGGCGACTGCTGGCCGAGGATGCCATGCTGGTGTTCGGCAATGCCGAGCCGCTTGCGGGACGTGGGGCCATCGTCGCCGGACTCCGGGACTTCTACTCCACCATCGGCGGCCTGCAGCACCGGGTCGTCCGGAACTGGCGGGTGGATGCCGACATCATCGCCGAGACCGAGGTGACCTACCGGAGGCTCGATGGCAAGGATGCGAGCGCCGTAGCCGTATCGATCTGGCGCACCCGCGACGACGGCCTGATCTCGGATTACCGCATATTCGTCGATCTCGCCCCCGTCTACGCGGTCTAGTACTCCAGTGACACTTCGCGATCTTCGCGGTTGAGGTGGCATGAGAACGGCCGCTGGAGTCCGCGACGCTCGTCGCCTGGCGCAACAATTCCTACTCCTGCGTCCGAGAGCGGTTCCAGTAAGCCGTCGACGGCGGCGACCTGCCTCCGGAAAGCGATCCGGGGCTCCTGGCCCGCTACGTCACCACTCTGGCGATCGGCATCGCCGTGCAAGCCGCGAGCGGCGTCGGCCGCGATGAACTCCAGAAGATGGCCGACGTCGCCCTACGCAACTGGCCGCTCTTCTGAGAACCGCCCGGCTGGTCTTCGCGAGCCACTGCTCGCTGTAGTGGCCGGTTCGTCCAACGACCCTTTCCCCAAGCAAGATCAATAGAGGTGCTGCGTCGCGAGCCACCCGCACCTGGTGGAGATCTACTGGCGGCACTACATCCTGCCCCGCCGCCAGTTGGCCGCCGCGATGCTCCGGCGCGCCCAGCAGGACGGCACGGTAGCCGCCGACGCCGACCCGGACGTGCTGATCGACATGGTGGCTAGCGCGGTCACCTACCGCGTCCTGCAGCCCGACCCGACGCGGCCGGAATGCTGCGCTACCTCACCGCCGTCTACCGCCAGGCCGGCCTGTACTCGAACAGGCGGGACGCCTGATGCAGGGCCGGTGCCAGAAGCCCGCGGGAGATCGCTCAGTTCGCATCACTGCTCGAAACGTCGCCATGCCGTGCGTGACGTTCGCCAGAGCGCGGCGGTCCACGCGATGTCGTAGACGACCCACAGAGCGTAGACGAGAAGCAGTGCCAGGGATACGAAGTCGTCTCGTGCTGCGACGATCAGGGCGGACAGCGGGGCGGTGAAGGCCAGCATGCCGGTGAAGCCGGCCAAGGTGCTGCGCAGGCCGAAGAAGACGGCGTTCCACGTCTCGTTGGCGACGATGACCACGATGGCCCAGATGATCGCGGGCAGATCCTGGCGGTCCAGGGCTCGGTACAGGACGGTCGCGATGAGCGCGTAGTAGGTGAGGCCGACGGCGATGAAGACCCGGTACGGCACCAGCCAGCGCGGCCAGGGCAGACCGCGGAACCAGGCCAACGCCGACGCGGGGATGAGCAGGTTGCCGACGACGGCGGCGAAGAGTGTGATGGCGGCGGTGACCGTGGCCGCGAGGCGAGGAGGTCTTCCGCGCTCCACTGGTCGTCGGCGTGGCGACCGCGGTGGACGGCCAGGACGGTCCCGTCCGGCGCGATGAATAAGTCGCCTGGCCGCCCGAGTATCTGCGCGCCCGGCAGTACCCGGGCGGGCCGGGTTGACCGAGTCGACCGCAGTACGCGCGGCGCCGCCCGCCAGGAGCGGGGGTGCGCAAGCGCCAATGGTGAGGGCTCGACGCCGCAGTCGCGGTAGCGACGCTGATCGGGGTCGGCGATGAGCGGGAACGGCGGCAGGTGCAGCAGGCGCTCGTCGTCTGGAGCGGACGCCCGACCCCCGTCCGCGGAGATCGGATCGTGATGGGTGAGGCGATCGGCGGGGTGCAGCCGACGCCTCCCAAATTCTGACATTAACTATAATTTGACATCTACTATCGGTTTGGTCAATCCGGCTGTCCGGGCCAGATCCCGTCAGCTCGACATCACGCCGCTGGACGTACAGGCGGTGATGGACGGGGTGGTCGGCCGGGCCGAGCTGGAGACCATGCTCGGAAAACCTTCCCTATCGCTCACGTTCCCCCGTTACCTCCATCGCCGTTACGGTAAGCTCCGTCGCCTCCTGAGGGCCGCCGACGTGCGCGACCTGGTAGGCGAGCGAGCCGATGAGGCTGGACTCAAGCGTGCGGTCTCCACCCTCGTGGTGGTGCGCACGGCGGCGTCCAGTTCTCGGAAGGCCGGCCGGATGAGGTCCTTGCCGGCGATTACGTCATCGGCCAGGCGAACGCTGTGCACTCGGGCCGTCAGATCCTCGACGGTGCTTTCACCCAGCCGTTGCAGCACGGCTATACCTGCCGTGGATACGGCGAGCCTGCCTTCACTGACGATACGCGCAAGCGCGGGCCGGGCTCAGGCGGCAGGTCCGGCCATGCCTGCACGAGTCGCCCGCCGCTCCGCAGGGCAGTCACCGCGGCAGAGATGAATGGAGTGGTTGGTCTCGCTGCTCGGCGCCGCGCTGGTCATGCCGCTCTTCGCGACCTGTTCCACACGCAGGACCACTCCTCTCTGGCGGCCGAGATCGGCTATGCCGTTCACCTCGCCCAGCGCGGGCAGGCGGCCCGACGGGCAGATGTGCGTCTGACTGCCACCGTGCTCGCCGATGCGCTGGAAGACCTCGCCACCATCCTCGACCAGCGTTTCCTCCACACGAATGGAACACCCGCGGAGGCATTCGCCGCGTATGCGGCCGACCACGGCCGCGCCGTCACCGGGTCCTGACCACCTGCCCGTGCCTTCGGCGCCCCGCGGTGTGATCCCTCGTCCCCGTGCCGGGAGTCAGGTCAATCGCGGAGGTTGCCATCGCCAGGTGGAGTTTCCATCCGGCGAGGTGACCTTACGCCAGAGCGGTGCGGGCACCAGGCGCAGCATCGGCGTCATCAGCCGGTAGGCCGCCTTGGAGATGCTGCGGGCGCCGTCCTTGCGTGCGCCCATGGCGGTGGCCCGCGTGCGAGGGCGGCGTACAGCGTCGTAACAGCGCAACGCGTCGTCAATGGTCGGCTCGCCCGCGAGCGCCGCGGCGAGCACCACCGCGTCCTCCAGGGATTGGCCCGCGCCCTGGCCGCGGTCCGGGCTCATCGCGTGTGCGGCGTCGCCGAGCAGGACGACCCGGCCGTTGACGTATGTCGGCAGGGGATCGAGGTCGTGGATGTCGATGCGGATCACCGTTTCGGGCGCGGTGGCCTCGATCAGGGCAGGGATGGGGTCGTGCCAGTCGCCGACGCGCTCGAGGAGTTCTCCCTTCTCCGAGTCGTAGCGGATGCCTGGCCGGTCGGCGGAGGTGACGTAGGCCCAGTAGGCGCGGTCACCGGCGACCGGGTGGATGAGGAAGTAACCGCCGGGGCCAAGGGTCATGCTGCCCGGCATGCCGAGGGTCTCGGAGACGCCCAGCCAGGCGGTACGGCCGAGGAATCGCGGCGGCGGCGCATCCGGCCACAGCAGGCGGCGGGTCGTGCTGCGGATGCCGTCGGCGGCGATGACGAGGCCGGCGCTCAGCTCGTCGTCGCCGCATCGGACCGTGACGGTCTCCTTGTCCTGCCTGATGGCGGTGACCTCGGCACCTGGCCGGACCCATCCCGATGGGATGGCTTCCAGCAAGACCCGGTGCAGGTCGGCTCGGTGGAAGCCGAGCAGCGGGGTCGGATCGCCCGGGCGGGCACGCTGCAGGTAGCGCCCGTCGGGTGTGCGCAGGTTGCCGGTCGCGTATGTGGGCACACCCACTGCCCGTGCCTGTTTGCCGACACCGAGTTCGTCGAGCGCGCGGAGCGCGTTCGGCGCCTGGGACATTCCTGCGCCGATCTCGCGCAGTTCGGGCGCGCGTTCGAGGACGGTGGCGTGCCAGCCGATCCGGTGCAGTGCCAGGGCCGCTGCCAGGCCGCCGATGCCGCCGCCGATCACGATGGCGTGCGAGGTCATCGCTCCTCCCGCAGGGGCGGTGCGTTGTCGAACACCTTGGCCATCCACGCGAAGGTGGCGTGCGCCTGGCCGATTCGGGCGGCCCGATCGCTGTCCGTGCCGACCAGATCGAGCCCCTGGCGAGTGATGTCGAGGAACGCGGCGATCCCGGCGACCTGGCGGCGTACCACGACAGCCCAGGCTTCGTCGGCCATGCGGTAGTACACGGTGCGCTCGCCAGGCCGGGTCCGCCAGGTGAGGAAGCCCATGCCGGTCAGCAGCCGCAGATTCGAGGTCAGCGAGGCGCGGCTGGCGCCGATGGCTTCGCTGATCTGGCCGGCCGACTGCTCCGGCGGGTCGCAGATCATGAGCCAGCCCAGCACCCGGCCGGCGATCGGCGGCACGCCGTCGCGCGCCAGGTACATGGCCACCCGTTCGGCCCATTCCAATAACTGATCCTGCTCAGCCATCCACCCCTCCTTCAGGGATTTCAGTATCTACTGAAATCCCTGAAAAGCAACAAAGGGATATAGATCAGGACTTGAAAACAAATCTCCAGACTGTTTTTGTGGATGCAGGGAGGGGGGTGCGACATGCGCGCGATCATCATCGGGGCAGGAATCGCGGGACTCGCCGCAGCGCTGCGGTTGGAGCAGGCGGGGTGGGAGACCCTTGTGATCGAACGGGCTCCGCAGCGCCGCGGCGGCGGCTACGGCGTCACCTTCGGGGGAATCAGGTACGACGGCGCCGAGCGGATGGGCATCCTGCCGGCCCTGAAGGAGCGGGCCTTCGTCACCCGGGAGCTGGTCTACCGCAAGTCCAACGGCGAGCGCCGGTTCGCGGTCGGCGGCCAGACGATCGCCGCCACCATGGGAAAGAGATCGTTCAACATCCTGCGCGGCGACATCGAGTCGGTGCTGTACGAGGCGGCGAGGAACACGACCACGATCCGTTTCGGCACGACGATCACGGCCGTCGAGCAGGACGCGGACGCGGTGCACGTCACCTTGAGCGACGGCGCCGTCGAGTCAGCCGACCTGCTCATCGGCGCAGACGGCCTGCACTCGGCCACCCGCGCCCTGGTCTTCGGCCCCGAGGAGGACTACCGCCTGGACATGGGGCACAGGGTCGCGGTCTACATGATGAAGGAGCGCCCCGCCGGACTCCCGGAAGGGACCACGAGCTCGATCAGTGACAACGGCCGTACGTTCGCGATGATGAGCGTGGGCGACGGCCGTACGGCCGCGTTCTTCGGCTACCGCACCGACCAGGGCCGGACTGGGAGTTCTCCGGAGGAGTTGCGGGACGTCTACGGCGACATGGGCTGGCTGGTCCCTCAGGCTCTGGAAGGCCTGCAGCACGCCGACTCGGTCTACTCCGACAGCATCAGCCAGATGGTGGTCGACCGGTGGAGCCGCGGCCGGGTCGTCCTGCTGGGCGATGCCGCGTGGTGCGTCACGCTGTTCGCCGGATACGGCTCCTCGCTCGCCGTCGGCGGCGCCGACCTGCTCGGCGCCGCGCTGGAGCGCCACGGCGGCGACGTTCCCACTGCACTGGCGGAATGGGAGGCGGGCCTGCGGCCCGAAACCGAGAAGAAGCAGAAGCTCGGCCGCCGGGTCAAGGGTGTCTACGCGCCGCGCAACCCCGTCGTGCTGGAACTCACTCAGCTGCCGCTGCGCCTGTCATCGTGGGGTCCGGTACGCCGGATGATCGAGCGCAAGTTCCAGCTACAGGGGTAGGACCGCAGATCTGAAAGGATGGAGCTCGTGCCTCCCGCCCTTTCCGCAGAGGAGCGAGCCCGCATCACCGGGCTCCTCCTGCACAACGGCCGGCGCCTTTTCACCACCCAGGGCCTGCGCAAGACCTCGTTGGAGGACCTGGTCGCCGGCACCGGAATCGCCAAGAGCACCTTCTACGTCTTCTTCGACTCCAAGGAGGCGCTCTACCTGGAGCTGATGCTCGCCCAGATGGCGGAGGTCAAGCGCAAGGTCATCGACCAGGCGCTGCTGGGCGGGTCCGACATTCGCGCGGGGTTGCGGCGCTTCCTCCACGCCACCCTCACCGAGCTGGAGAGCAATCCCTTGTACGGCAGGCTGATGACGCATCCCGAGGAGATGGATGCCGTCGTCAGGAAGCTGGATCCCGCCCGGGTGACGCAGGCGCAGGAGAATCCCGTCACCGCTCTGGCGGCCTTCCTCCAGCAGCACGACGAGGACCTCGTGGACGCCGACCCCGCTGTGATCATCGGCGTGCTGCAGGCCGTGCTCCTCATGCCCATGCACCGGAACCGGCTCGCGACCCCCGACCTGTATCCGAAGATCCTCGACCTGCTCATCGACATCGTCGCCACGGGCCTCACCCGGCCGTCGGAGGATGCTCGCGTAGGTTGAACACCGGTCTCGGGCGGGAGCGACGGCCGGCAGCACGACGGTCCCCTGGTCGGGACTCGGTTCTGGACGGCTTGCGCCGGAACTCGCCTCCCGGCTGAACGCCGGCATGTCCGGCGCTCACCGCGAGGACGATCGCGACAAGGCGGCGGTCAGCGGGTGTGATCGGCGCGGTGCCACCAGATGACGGTGGCGGCCACTCCGCTCACCCCGACGGCGGTCACGAGCAGGTAGCCGACGAAACCAGGTGGATCCTGGTCCGGTCCCGCGAGGCCGGCGTAAAGGCCGGGAACCGACCAGGGAAAGTAGGCGCCGAAGCCGAGGGCGGCGAGGAGCTGCGCGGAAAAGAGCGCGGCGAACATGGCCCCGACTGCGGCCAGGTACCCGCGGCCGAGGCTGGCGGCCAGCCCGAAGGGCGTGGTGAGCACGAAGGTCAGCGCTCCGGTCACCAGAATACGGACCGTCCCTGAGACGATCGCCTGTGCCGACCAGCCCGGCAGGCCGAGCGCCGTGCCGATGAGCAGGCCGAGCAGGGCCGCCTGGATCGCCAGTAGCACCGACCAGCAGGCCGCGACCGTGAACTTGGCAGCGACGATCGCCATGCGGGAGGTGGGCAGGGCCAGCAGGTCCTTGGCGGTGTGGTCGCTGAACTCGCGGCCGAACAGCCAGATGACGGTGATCCCATAGATCATCACGCCGCTCACGCCCACGGCCTGGGCCAGCAGGCCCAGGTGGCCGGGCCAGTCGGCCACGGCCCCGCTGAGCTGCGCCTTGTCACCCAGCAGGCCGAGAGTGCGGGCACGTTGCGGGTCCTGAAGGATGAACATGAACAGCCCGCACATCGCGGCGGCGACTGCGAACGCGAGGGCGGTGAGCCAAAGGAGGCGGCTGCGCCGTACCTTCAGCACCTCGGCCCACAGTGCCTCACGCATCGCCGGCTCCCACGATGCGCAGAAAGTAGGTCTCCAGATCCTCCTCCTCGATGACGAGCCGGGTGGGCGGGCAGCCGGCCTGAACGAGGAGAGTGGCGATCTCCTCGGGGTGGGCGAGGGCCTGGTCATCGGTGAGTACGAGGCCGTCGCCCGCGTCGCTCGGGGCGTAGCCGTGGGATTCGAGCACGCTACGCGCCTTGGCGTCCTGGGTGCTCGTGACGGCGAGGCGCCGCCGTACGTGGCGTTCCAGGCCGTGCGCCTCGATCCCCTGTAAGAGCCGGCCGCGGTGGATGATGCCGATGCGGGTGGCGAGGAGGGCGACCTCGGCCAGCAGATGGCTGGACAGGAAGACGGTGGCGCCGTCATCGCGGGCCAGCTCCGTGAGCAGGGTGCGGATCTCCACGACTCCGGCCGGATCGAGGCCGTTCACGGGCTCATCGAGGATCAGGAGTTCGGGCCGGTGGATGAGGGCCTTGGCCAGGCCCAGGCGTTGCAGGTTGCCCATCGACAGGGTCCGTGCCTTCTGATCCGCGTACGGACTCAACGCCAGCCGGTCGATCACCTCATCGGCGCTGCCCTGCAGCCGGCGTAGCCTCCTGACCACATCGAGGTTCTCCCGGACGGTCAGCTCGGGGTACGCGGCCGGCGCCTCCACGAGGTAGCCGACGCGCGCCCAGGCCGAGCGTTCGCCGGCGCTGACCGCCGCGCCCAGCACGGTGACCGACCCGCCGGTGGGCCGGATCATGCCGAGCAGCATGCGGATCAGAGTGGTCTTGCCCGCGCCGTTGAGCCCGAGCAGGGCGTAGATCTCACCGCGCTCGATGCTCAAGGTCACCTCGTCGACCGCGGCGAGGCCGCCGTACCTCTTGCTCAGAGCCGAGACGTGGACGACGGGCACGGACCAACTCTGCACCACTCGGGCGATCACCGGTAGGGTGGCCGCAGGTGAGCCGGGAAGTCTGGTCGGCACGTTCTGTCCCCCTATGTCACGAAGGACGTGTACGTGCGCGCCCGAGACCTGCTCGCCCCCTTCCCCACGGTCGACCTGGACACGCCCGTCCTCGACGCCGCCAGGCTCCTGGCGAACCAAGACCTGCCCGGCCTCGTCGTGGTCGACGCGGCAGGGACGCCGATCACCATCCTGCCCGGCCCCGAGGTCCTGCGCCTGGCCGTGCCCGCCTACTGCCAGGACGATCCGGCGCTGGCCCGTGTCGTGGACGAGGCGCACGCCGACACCTTCCTGAACGACATGAACGGCCGCAAGGTACGTGACGCCCTGCCGGATCCACCCCGCCAACTACCGGTCACCGATCCCGACGCCACCGTGCTGGAACTGGCCGCGCTGATGGCCCGCACCCACAGTCCCCTGGTCGCCGTGACAGAGGACGGCCGGCTGCTGGGCGCGGTGACCCTGCAGGCGCTGCTCGACCGGGTGCTCGCGGCATGAGCCCGTGCTCGCCTGGGTCACCGTGGCGGTGTTCCTGGCCGCCTACGCGCTGATCGCCACAGAGAAGGTCCACCGCGTCGCCGCCGCCCTCGGCGGTGTGGGGATCATGCTGCTCGTCCATGCCACCGATGCCGAGGCGGCCTTCTTCTCCACGCACTCCGGCATCGACTGGAACGTGATCTTCCTGCTGCTCGGCATGATGATCATCGTTGGGGTGCTCAAGGAGACCGGGATCTTCGAGTACCTGGCGATCTGGGCGGCCAAACGCGCCAGAGGCCGGCCCTTCCGCCTGATGGCCCTGCTGGTGGTCATCACCGCGTGCGCCTCGGCCCTGCTCGACAACGTCACCACCGTGCTGCTCATCGCGCCGGTGACATTCCTGGTGTGCGAGCGTCTCGCGCTGCCCGCGACGCCGTTCCTGATCGCCGAGGCGATGGCCTCCAACATCGGCGGCGCCGCCACCCTCGTCGGCGACCCGCCCAACATCATCATCGCCAGCCGGGGCGGACTGAGCTTCAACGACTTCCTCGTCCACATGACCCCGCTGGTCATCGTGCTGATGCTGGTCTTCATCGGACTGTGCCGGTTGATGTTCGGGCGCTCCCTGCGCTACGACCCCCAGCGGGCCCAGGAGGTCATGGCCCTGAACGAGCGCGAGGCGATCGCCGACCGGCGGCTGCTGTGGCAGAGCCTCGCGGTGCTCGCGCTGGTCATGGCCGCCTTCGTGCTGCACCCGGTACTGCACTACGAGCCCTCAGTGGTCGCGCTGCTCGGCGCGGGCGTGCTCGTGGCGGCCACGAAGATCACCACTCAGCAGGCCCTGGCCGAGGTGGAGTGGCCCACGCTGGTCTTCTTCGCCGGGCTGTTCGTCATGGTGGGCGGCCTGGTGGAGACGGGTGTCATCGAGCGGCTGTCCCATATCGCCGTGGAGGCGACCTCCGGGCGTCCGGAGCTGACCACCATGGGTCTGCTCGGGGCTTCCGCGGGACTGTCGGCGATCGTGGACAACATTCCGTACGTGGCCACGATGAGCCCGATCGTCGCCGATCTCGTCCAGGCCAACGGTGGCGGCGGGCCGTCGCAGGTGCTGTGGTGGGCGCTGGCCTTCGGGGCCGACCTGGGCGGAAACGCGACCGCCGTCGGCGCCGCCGCCAACGTCGTCGTCCTGGGCATCGCCGCGCGCAACGGCACCCCCGATCAGCTTCTGGCAGTTCACCAAATACGGGCTCATCGTCACGGTCGTGACCGTCGCCCTGGTCGCGCCGTACCTATGGCTGCGCTATCTGTCGTAGCGTGCTCGTGCCCGTCAGCCGACGATCATTCCTTCCTCCGGGAGCTCGTACCGCCGGGTGCGCTCTTTCAGGGCGAGCGCGGAGCCCAGCGTGAGCGGGCCGATCCGGCCGACGAACATCAGGGCGACGAGCAGCAGGTGCCCGGCCGGCGGGATGGAGGCGGTGATGCCCGTCGACAGACCCGCCGTGCCGAAGGCGGAGACGACCTCGAACAGCACCCGGTCGAGACCGTGCGGGGTGAGCACCAGCAGGATGTAGGTCGAGAAGGCGACCAGGCCCACGCCGAGCACAGTGAGGGAGACCGCCTGCCGCTGCGCCGCCTCGGGCAGGCGGCGGTGGCCGATGTTCACCCGGCTCTCGCCGCGCATCTCGGTCCAGACGATGAACGCCAGCAGGCCGAGGGTGGTGACCTTGATGCCGCCGGCGGTGCCCGCGCTGCCGCCGCCCACGAACATCAGCAGGTCGGTGACCAGCCAGCTGGACGGATGCATCTGGGCGAGATCGAGGCTGTTGAACCCGGCCGTACGCGGCATCACGGCGGTGAAAAATGCCGCCAGCAGCTTGCCCGGCCCGTCCAACTGCCCCAGAGTGCGGGGATTGGCCCACTCCGTGGCGAGGAAGATCAGCGTGCCGCCGGCCAGCAGAACCGCGGTCACCGCGAGTGTGACGCGGGTCAGCAGCGACCAGCGTCCAGGCCGGCGCCAGGAGCGGCGCAGCTCGAACAGCACCGGGAAGCCGAGCCCGCCCACGATCACCGCCGCCGCGATGGTCAGGCAGATCCACGGATCACCGACGAAGCGGACCAGGCTGTCGGGCCACAACGCGAAACCGGCGTTGTTGAACGCCGAGACCGCGTGGAAGACGCCGAGGTAGGCAGCATGGCCGACTGGCTCCGCATATCCCGTCATGAACCTGAGCGTGAGCACGGAGGCCGTCACCGCTTCGGCGGCCAAGCTGAACAGCACGACCTTGGCCACCACGCGCCGCAGGTCACTCGCACTGAGCGCTTTGGTCTCCGCCTGCGCCGATAATCGGGCGCGCAGGCTCAGCCTGCGGGAGATCAGCAGGGTGAAGACGGTCGCGAGGGTCATGATGCCGAGACCGCCCACCTGGATCAGGACGGCGATGACCACCTCGCCGAACGCCGACCAGTGCGCGGCCGTGTCGACGACGGTCAGTCCGGTCACGCACACCGCCGACGTCGCGGTGAACAGGGCCGTGATCCATCCCGCGGGTCTCCCCGAGGTCGTGGCGAGCGGGGTGGACAGCAGAACGGCCCCCAGGAGGACCGCCGCCGCGAACCCGGTCGTGACGACCTGGGTCGGATGCCGGAAACGTCCCAGCACACCCCTCCGCATCATGCCTCGTGATTCCGGCGTACGCGTCCGTGCAGGCGACGGGCGGCGCCATACCAGGCGGGGACTTCCCGCTCGTCGTCGAACCAGCGGGCCACCAGGATGTCGGTGGAGGAGTGCAGCAGGATCGAGGCCACGATGGTGACGGCGACAAGCTGGAAGACCTGCTGGGCGGCGACGATGCCGGAGCCCAGCACGATGAGCCCGTAGACGACCGAGGCGAAGCCCTTCGGCCCGAACCAAGCCGTCGCGGCCTGCTCACGTACACCCAGCCCGGAGCCGAGGAAGGACACCCAGATGGCGACCGGCCGGGCCACAACCAGCGCCAAAATCGCGAACACCCAGCCTGCCCAGCCGACCGAGCCCAGCAGCGCCGGACTGATCAGCGCGCCGAAGACCAGCAGGGCGCCGAGCTTGAACAGCTCGGCGATCAGCTCGCCGAAGTGCTCGAACGACTCGCGCTGCCGCTCGCCGAAGGTCGCCACGGTGATGCCGGCGCAGAAGGCGGCGAGGAACAGGTTGCCGTGCGCGGCCTTGCCCAGCGCCAGCACCAGCAGGCCGATGGCCAGCGCGTTCAATGGCTCGTAGGCGGTGGAGGCGGAAAACCAGCGAGTGCGCTCCAGTTTGATGGCCAGCCACGGAACGGCCACGCCGATCAGCACCCCGACGGCGAGCTCCAGGCCGAGCTCACCGAGGTGCAGGTTGTGCGAGCCCGCGGCGACCGCGAGGAACACCATCACAAACGGCAGAGCCAGCCCGTCGTTGACGCCCGACTCGACGTTCAGCAGCCGGCGCAGCCGGGGTGGCACCTTCTCGTTGCCGACCAGCGCGGCGGCGAACACCGGGTCGGTGGGGGACAGGATCGCGCCGATCAGCAGCGATTCGATCCAGCCCAGCCCGACGAGATAGTGTGCGCCGACCGCGGTCACCAGCAGCGTGAGCGGCAGACCCCAGCCGAGGGCCCGCCCGGGCAGCTTCCACGCCTCGCGCAACTCGTTCCAACCGACCCGCATGCCGTCGGTGAACAGCACCGCGAACAGCGCGAGCTCCGCCAGCGTGCCGACGATCTCGTCGTCCGGGGCGATCGGCATCACGCCCAGCACGCCGTCCCCCAGGACGAACCCGGCGACCAGGAACAACGCCGCGGTGGACAGGATCGTACGGTTCGCCAGGCTGGACAGCAGCACAGCCAGCAACAGGACACCGGCGAACGCCGGCAGCAGAGCGCTCACCGCCGGCCTGCCTCGATGTGGTGCCTACACGCCGTCTCGAGTGCCACCGAGAACCTCCGCCGAGTGCAACGCTGAAAGACGTCGCCGACCAGACTTCCCGGCACACCGCGCTTACCGTAACAGCAGCGCCTCGTGTGGCCGATGTTGCCGTACCTTCGTCGGGGGACTGGGTTGTACGGCAGTGGCGCTTGCGGGTGGGAGGCGGTGATCGCGGTGCCTCCTAAGGGGATCGTGTTCGACGTGGATCACGGCGCCTATGGCAGATGGGCGGTCGTGCACGTCACGGGAGATCTTGATTGGACGAGGTCCGCCAGTCTGCTCGACACGGTTGAGCGCTTGTGGGATCACCTCCGCGACGGTTGTTTGATCCTGGACCTCGGCCCGCTGCGCTTCTGTGACTCCTCCGGGATCAGTCGAGTCGGGCCGCATACAGCAGTTGCGCCGGTCGCGTCGTATCTGTAGCCGAGTGGCCTCCTGCACGGCTTGCCGTCGGCGGCGCCGTCGCGGAACCGGAGATGGAGGCCGCGCTGGGCGGGCGGCAGGCCGACGGAGGTTTCGACGGCGATCAGGTCGTCTGCGGTGTCGTGTCAGCGGCCGTGTCAGGACGGTGGCGGCGCGGTATCAGCGTGTCCGGTGATCGTGGACGCCATGAGGCCTTCAGCGATTGCGCCATTCGCGGCTGCGCTCGCTCACGAGCAGTGATCAGGTCGCATCCACCCATACGCGCGAACTACTTGGTGTTGCTGAGTACCGGTATCTAGCGTTACTGTGTACCGGTACTCAGCAACACCAAGTAGCTGAAGGGGGGCGTCTCCATGGGCAAGCAGGCGACCGAGATGCTCAAGGGAACGCTGGAGGGCATCGTCCTGGCGATCCTGTCCGGCCAGCCCGCGTACGGCTACGAGATCACGGCGTGGCTACGGGAGCAGGGCTTCTCCGACATCGCCGAGGGCACCATCTACGCGCTGCTGGTCCGGGTCGAGCAGCGCGGCCTGGTCGACGTGGAGAAGGTCCCGTCCGAGAAGGGGCCGCCGCGCAAGGTGTACTCCCTGAACGCCCAGGGACGGGAGTACCTCGAAGAGTTCTGGAGGACCTGGAGCTTTCTCGCCGAGAGGCTCGAACAGCTCCGCGAAGGAGGTAAGTAGACATGGCCACAGGGCCGGACGAGTCGAAGAGCCGCTATCTGCAGTACCTGGAGAAGGTCACCGGGCCGCTGGAGGACAAGCGGCGCTACCGGCAGTACAAGGCGCGCGTCAAGCAGCTTCCCGAGAGCTACCGCACGGCGGCCGAGGCGATGGAGCGCTACCTGATGCTCCTCGGGCCGGCCGACGGCGCCGGGGCGATGGCGATGTACGAGGACCTGGCCGATCTGTTCGAACAGAGCGCGGCGGACGGAACCCCGATCCGCGACCTCTTCGGGGACGACCCCGTGGAGTTCGTGGAGGCGTTCGCGGCCAACTACCCACTCGGACAGTGGAGAAGCCGGGTGCGGAACCGCCTCATCAGCGCCGTCGAGCGCGCCGCCGGCGAAGAGCCCGGAAGACAAGACAGGACCGAGTGATGACGACACAGCAAGCCCCGGCGATCCAGGTGCAGGGCCTGGAGAAGTCGTACAAGGACCTGCGGGTGCTGCGCGGCGTGGACTTCGACGTGGCGCGCGGCAGCATCTTCGCCCTGCTCGGCTCCAACGGTGCGGGCAAGACCACGGCCGTGAAGATTCTGTCCACGCTGCTCAAGGCCGACGCGGGCACGGCCCGCGTCAACGGCTTCGACGTCGCGACGCAGGCAGCGGGCGTGCGGGAGTCCATCAGTCTCACCGGACAGTTCGCCGCCGTCGACGAGATCCTCAGCGGGCGGGAGAACCTGGTGCTGGTCGCCCGGCTGCGGCACCTCAGGAACCCGGGCAGGATCGCCGATGACCTGCTCGCCCGTTTCTCGCTGACCGACGCGGCCGCGCGGAAGGTGGGGACGTACTCCGGTGGCATGCGCCGCCGCCTCGACATCGCCATGAGCCTCATAGGGAACCCGCCGGTCATCTTCCTCGACGAGCCGACGACCGGGCTCGACCCCCAGGCACGCATCGAGGTATGGCAGGCCGTCAAGGAACTCGCCGTCCAGGGGACGACGGTGCTGCTCACCACGCAGTACCTGGACGAGGCCGAACACCTCGCCGACCGAATCGCGATCCTCCACGAGGGCCGGATCATCGTCAACGGCACCCTCACCGAGCTCAAGCAGCTGCTCCCGCCCGCCAAGGTCGAATACGTCGAAAAGCAGCCGACCCTCGAGGACGTCTTCCTCACCCTCGTCGGTACCGACGGCAAGAACGGCGACGCCCGGCGAACACCGCAGGTCAGTACGGACCAGTAAGGAACCACGATGGCCAAGCATTTCCTCGGCGACACCGTCGTCCTGCTGGGACGATCCCTGCGCCACATCACCCGCAGCCCCGACACCATCATCACCACCGCAGTCATGCCTATCGCCATGATGCTGATGTTCGTCTACGTCTTCGGCGGCGCGATCAGAACAGGGTCGGACTCGTACGTGAACTACATGCTGCCCGGCATCCTGCTCATCACGGTCGCCTCGGGCATCGCCTACACCGCGTTCCGGCTCTTCACGGACATGAAGGGCGGCATCTTCGAGCGCTTCCAGTCCATGCCGATCGCACGCTCGTCCGTGCTGTGGGCGCACGTGCTGACCTCGCTGGTCGCCAACCTGATTTCACTCGTGGTCGTCGTGCTCGTCGCCCTGCTCATGGGCTTCCGCTCGGCGGCGGGGGCGCCCGCATGGCTCGCGGTCGCCGGCATCCTGATCCTGTTCACCCTGGCACTGACGTGGATCGCCGTCATCCCCGGCCTCTCGGCCAAGACCATGGAAGGCGCGAGCGCGTTCTCCTACCCCCTCATCTTCCTGCCCTTCCTCAGCTCGGCCTTCGTGCCCACCGACACCATGCCCGGCCCGGTGCGCGCCTTCGCCGAGCACCAGCCGGTGACCTCCATCGTCAACGCCATCCGCGACCTGTTCACCGAGCAGCCGGTCGGAACCGACATCTGGACCGCCCTGGCCTGGTGCGTCGGCATCCTCATCGTCGCGTTCGCCTTCGCCATGCGCACCTACCGCCGCAAGATCTCCTAGGCCGCATCCGGGCTTGTCCTGATCCAGATCGGTGGAGGTCGCTCCCGACGTGGTGGCGGCCGACGCCCAGGCCGAATGCCCGGCCGCAGGGCCGCATCGATCTCGCTTATCGCGCGTCGCGTGCCCCTTCACCGCCAGGCGGTCACTATCGATTGTGTAAGGACGGTCCACTACCTGCTGAGCCGGCCGGGTGGGACAGTGAGCACTATGAACACCGTCCTTAATGTCATCTGGCTGATCTTCGCCGGTCTGTGGCTCGCATTAGGCTATGTCGTGGCGGGGATCATCTGCTGCGTCCTCATCGTCACCATCCCGTTCGGCATCGCGTCGTTCCGGATCGCGGGTTACGCGCTGTGGCCGTTCGGCCGGACCGTCGCCGACAAGCCGTCCGCCGGCGCGTGGTCAGTGCTCGGCAACGTCATCTGGCTGCTCGTCGCCGGGATCTGGTTGGCGATCGGGCACATCGTCACCGCGATCCCGCTGTTCATCACGATCATCGGCATCCCGCTGGGGATCGCGAACCTCAAAATGATCCCGATCTCGTTGATGCCGCTGGGCAAGGACATCGTTCCCGTAAGCCGCGGATAAGTGACAGCTCCGGGGGTTTCTGCTGTCGGGGGGTGCCTTGTCTCCCGCGACGGCGAAGATCGCCGGTGTTCGGTTGGGTCGCAGCGCGGTGACGATCCGCCAGTGGGCGCGCCGGCGTGGTGCGCGGACGCTGGGCCGGTGCGACCGCGAGGTGGTGTACGAGTTCGACGACTTGGCGACGATCGAGGGCTGCATCTGGCGGGAGGATGCGGTTCCTCCGACGCCGTAGGCCCGAAATGCGTTGCGTGCTCGGTTGGCGGCGGCCGCGTGAAGTGATCTGGGTGGAGGCCATGGTGGAGCTTCGGAAGCACCAGCGGGTGACGGCCCCGGCGGTGAGGCGCTGAAGGCCGAGGTGAAGCGTCGGTACGCGGACGGGGGAGTTGATTCGCACGCTGGCGACCTCGACGGCCGTTCGTACGGGTTCGTTCACCAACCTCTGGAGGAGGCGGGCGCGCTGCTGCGTCCTTGGGGCGGGGTTCGGAAGTGTGCCACTACGGCGTGAGCTGCTCCTGTCACGGGACAAGCAGGTTGATCAAGACACCGATGGGGATGGGCACGAGCACGCCCAGGGCGAAGAACATCCACTGCTGGCGACGCTCAGCGCGGACGGTCGCCTTGGTCTCTCCAACGAGGATCTGCCGGATCTTTTCGGCTTGCTCGCGGTTGACCGAAAGGAGCCGTTGCTGCTCCTCAGCCTGAGTGAGGAGGACTTCGCGAGCTGCCTGCTGAGCTTCCACGTCTCGCCGTAGGTCATCCATGAGGCGGACCACGTCGGTGAAGGCTCGGTTCACTCCATCAATCCTGTTCCGAAGACGCTGGCCGGGGTCTGGCTGGGCCTGATCCAGGTAGATCGACCTGCTTTGCGCCTCCAGGAAAACGGCCACGGCCCTGCAGGTGGATGAGCAGTTCCTGGCCGCCCACTGCGGTGTCGGACAACCGCCGTTCATAGAGGCTGTGCCTGCGCCGCGACTGAACCAACCCCGCAGTCCGGGCACGCGGCCTCCACGGTGCCGGTTCTGGCCCGGGGCCGCGCCGTCGTTCCCGCACGTAACACCTGGTCAATGCACACGCTGGCCAGGTGGGGGAACAACGCCGCGACCATCTCACTGATCAAGACGCCGCAGATCGTCGCCATCGACAGGTGACTTACTGGCTAGAACACCTGAATCGTGATCAGCTCAGCCGGGGTCCGATCACGGAAGTTGTGCCTGATCCCCTTACCCAGGTAGTGCTGCTTCCCGAGAGTCCCAACATGATCCGTGACGCCACGGCTTCCCCGACGGCAGGCCCATCGCGTTCATCGCCGAAGACGCGAGTACCGGGGCAGTGTCTCTCTACATCACGGGGAGGGCCGACCGGACCGAACCCACTAAGCTCGCCGACATCACCGGAGAGAACCCCCTGATGAGGAACACCCTGATCGGTTCTATGACGGCCGGCCCGACCGCAGTCAGCCCGTCACCGCGCTCACCATCGCCGTCCTCGCAGCACCTATAGAGCCCCCACTTCCCACAGCGTCCCGCGACGACCGACTCGTTGCACTGACCGACCGCCGCAGGGAAACGGTCCCGGCTCTGCTCCAGCGAGATCCCGGTCGGTCCTGGCGCCCCCGGGACATCGCCTGCTACCTGGGCGACATCACCCTCGGCACCATGTACAAACAGCTCTCACGATGTTTTCCGCCCCGATCCGTCGCGGCTCTGGCTGTTGCTACGGAGACTCCACGCGGCCGCTCGCCACCGATCGGACAACGGCCTCGTAGGTCCGTACGGTCCAGCGCATCTCCTCTACGGGGATTGGGTAGGGAGAGCCGCCGAGCGCGGCCTTCGCCCACTGCTCGCTATTGTCGCGAACGGCGGGGTGGGGCGGCACGAACTCGGTCACGGCGGGGGCGCCGCGGCGCTTGCGCACGACGTCCCAGCCCTGCGGGTCCTCGGGATGGTTGCGGTCGCGCACCTCGACCCAGCCTGATGACCCGACCAGCATCGCCCTGCCGAAGAAGGGCGTGGCGAGGACTGAGGTCAGCAGCGCCGTGGCCCCGCTCTCGAAGCCGATGGTGACGGTGAGGGTGTCGCCGTTGGGCAGCTCGCTGCCGAGCGTCGCCATCCGCGCCCATACCTGAGTAGGAGCGCCGAGCAAAGCTATGGACAGGTCGACCAGGTGGACGCCGGTGGCCGACAGCGGGCCGACGGGTGAGACCTCCGGTGACAACCGCCAGTTGCCAGGGTCCATGCCGAGGAACTTGTCCTGGCTGAAGGCACCCTCGAACACCAGCGGCGTCCCGAATTCTCCCGCCCGGACCCGGCGCAGGAGGTCGACCACCGGCGGCTCGAACCGCCGCTCGTGGCCCACCCCGAGCGTGACGCCGTGCTCGGCCACCTCGCCGAGCGCCCACTCGGCTTCTTCCCCCGATGTGCACAGGGGTTTCTCACAGAACACATGTTTGCCGGCCCGGGCTGCGGCGACGATCTGGCCGGCGTGCGCCGTGTGCGGGGTGCACAGCACGACGCCGTCGATGTTCGGCGCTTGCAACACCTCCTCCAGACTGTTCGCCATGCGCAGCCCGAGCTCTTCGCCCGCCGTCCGGCCGGCTGCGGAGGGGTCGGCGCCGAGTACCACGCTGACCAGACCGCTGCCCCTGAGCGCGGCCGCGACGGTGCGGCCCCACCAGCCGAGGCCGACGACGGCGACGCGGAAGGCCGCCGTCATGATGCGGCAGGAATGATCGGCACCAGCAGCCGGGCCGGTCGGCCGGGCCCGGCGTGCAGCGTGGTGCGACCGGTCAGGACCCGGGGGTCGCGGTCCACCGGATCGTCGTGCAGGAACGGTCCCGAGCCGCGCATCTGGTTCTTGAAGTTCGACATGCGGATCTCGGGCAGGTCCGGGTCGGCGAAGTCACGGCCGCCGACGGTCAGCGCCAGCCGGTGACCGGGCGGGATCACCAGACTGGTCGGCCACAGCTCCACCTCGACCTCGTAGACCACTCCCGGCTCGACCGGGTCGGCGCTCTCGTGCCGGTGGACCGGCCGGTACGGCAAGCTGCGTGCGGGGTCGAGCGCGCGATGGCTCAGCCGTAGCCATCCCTGGGTCGCCGGCGCGTGCGGATCGACCGCGCCCACGAAGGTGAGATGCCGGCCGGACTCGTCAAGCACCTTCAGGGTGAGGAACAGGTCGCAGTCGGCAGCCGTCGTCTCCACCCACAGGCGTGCGGCCAGCGGCCCGGTGATCTCCGTGGTCTCGGTGAACGGCGAGGTCTCGAAGGTCACGCCGTTCCCCATCGCGTCGAACTCGACCGTGCCCCCGGCGGGAACCGTTTCCGACAGCCGCCGGGCCGCTGGGTCGAGGAACATCTCCTGCCAGCGCGTCCGCGGGATCGGCCAGTCGTCCTCGAACCGCTCGGTGAAGGTGTCGTCGACATGGCGCACCTGCAGCTGGACCCGGGGGCGCCGGTCCCACCCGTTGTCGGCGCCTTTGAGGAAGTGGTCGAAGAACGCCAGCTGGATCTCGCGCCCGTAGTCCGTGTAGTACGTCGTCCAGTGCTCCAAGCCGTGCAGCTCCAGCCATTTCTGCTCCGAGGCCGCTTGCAGGAACCCTTCGACGTTGCCGCGCAGGTGCAGCCCCTGGCCGCCCCAGTTGCCGGCCGACAGCAGGGGGACGGTGATGCGGCTCCAGTCCGGTATGCGGGTCCGGTGGTAGTCGTCGATGAAGGGGTGCGCGCGGATGTCGCCTCCGAAGTCGACGCGGTTGGCCGCCATCTCCTCGTCGGTGAAGTCGTCGTCCCCGCAGACCTGCAGACCCGTCACCGGATGACGTGGACCGCGGCCGCCCAGGCCGTACTGCACCGTCTTCACCTGCTTGTCGTACCAGTGCTGCCAGAAGGTCGACAGGATTCCACCGTGGTGGGAGGCGTCCCGGTAGAAGTCGCTCGCCCCCTCCCACACGCAGATCGCCCGCAGATGCTCGGGCTGGGTCGCGGCGACCAGCCACTGGTTCATCCCGAAGTACGACACTCCCGACAGCCCGACGTTGCCGTCGCTCCAGGGCTGTGTGCCCGCCCACTCGACGCAGTCGTGGTAGTCCCGCGTCTCACGGGCCGAGAAGTGGTCGACGACGCTGGGCGAGCGCCCGCAGCCGCGCGAGTCGACCCGCACGACCGCGTAGCCGTGCGGAATCCACTTCTCGGGGTCGACGACCTCCCAGTTCTGGTACTGGTTGGTGGATCCGGCGGCGACGTCCGGGTGCTGCTCGGACAGCGTCTGCCAGGCCGTCGGGTAGCCGTCCTGGAACGCGAGGCCCTTGGCGTACGGGCCGTAGCTGAGGAGCACGGGGTAGCGGCCCTCGTCCTCGGGCAGGAACACGTCCGCCCGGAGGACGACGCCGTCGTCCTGGGGGATCGGGACGTCCCACAGGACGCGCATGCCGTCACGGTGGTCGGGGACGATGTCGTACGCGGGGGTATCGGACACAAGCCTTCCTTCGGGATGCGGTGGGGAGGTCGAGACGGTGCGCCCGTCAGGGCATGGCCACCACGAGGTCGACCGTGACGTCGCAGTCGGGGATCTCGTGCGAGCCCGGCGGCACCTCGAAGAACCCGCTCGCCGGGTAGCCGTCGGTGAAGGGCTCCTTCCACGCGTCGAGGAACGTCGGCAGGTCGGACATGTCCGTCAGGAAGGCGTCGACCTTCACCGTGTTCTCGATCGAGGTGCCGGCGGCCTCGCAGATCGCCGCCACGTCGTCGTGGATCCGGCGCACCTGGTCGACGATGTGCCGCCGCGTGTGGGGCATGCCTCTGCGGGCCGCGGCCGCCTCCGGCGACAATCCCTCCGCGGTCCGCCCGAGCTGGGTGGACAGGAACAGCAACGGTCCGGACCGGACGGCCTGCACCGAATGCCCCAGCGCGTCGAATGCGTTCGGCGCATGGATCACCTCACGGTCGCCGCCGTGCTCGGGCCTGGTGACGATCACGTAGATCTCGACGTTGCCGTGCTTGACTCCGCCGATGCCGGACACCGGCACGATCGCGCGGGCGGGCGGATCGACCGGCCACTGCTTCGCCCACACCTCGTCGATCGCCGGCAGGTTCCTGATGCCCTCCGGAGTGAGGTACAGCACGACCTTGACGACGTTCTCCCAGCGGCCGCCGGCCGCCTCCATCGCGACGCGGATCTGCCGAAGGGTCTCCTCGGTCTCCTGAGCCACCTGGTTGCCGTACCAGATGTGCTCGGGCACCCGGGCGTTCGGGTGCAGGCCGGTCGTGAAGTCGGTGGCGATGAACCCGGCCGAGAACAGCCACGGGCCGGCCTCGACGCCGATGGAGTACCCCCCGAGCGGGCTGTGGATGTCGTGCGCGTACGTCGACTTGGTGATGCCGGAGCCGGCGAGCAGGGACACGAGCTGGATCTCGATGTCGGCGTCGGCCCCGACCAGCCGGTCGACGGGCATGAGGCAGCTCGCCGGCCGATCCGACAGCAGGAACTCGTTGCGGCCCTGGATGTAGGCGTGGGCGACGCGTCGCCAGTCCTCCCAGTACAGCGCGTACGGGTCGCGGCCGGCGGGTTCCCGCTCCTGCAGGCCGTGGTACGTCGGCTGCCACTGGTTGATCGACACGCCGCGGTCCAGCGACGAGCCGGCGGCCTGCAGGGCCAGGTCGAGCCGGCGATAGGCCTCGCGCACCTGGAGCTTGACCGGGTGGCCGGTGCTCAGCGGCAGGCCCGGCCTGGGGCGGGCGGCCTCGGCGAGGCCGCCGGTCCGCCAGTCGACCGCGCTCATGGAGGCGGTGAAGGCGAACGGGCCGGCCGTGGCGACCGGCGAGCTCGGGTACCACTCGGGGAAGTCGGCGCCGGGGACGCTGAACACCTTACGGGACGACATAGGAACCGCTCTCCTTCTCGAAGATCACACTGTCCGGGCGTTTTGTGGCGACAACGTCATACTCAACACGATTTGACCGCTTCCTGCAGCGGGGTCACGTCTACGGCGTCGGCCGAGCCGGACTTGCCGAGGGCCGCTCCGTCCGGCAGCGTCAGGCAGCCCTTCTTCATGGCCTCCTCGGCCTGCGTAACCGCCGCCTTGGCCGCCTGCGGCACCTTGCTCTCCAGCTCGTAGAACGGTGCGAGGCCGCCGATGTCCTTCAGGCCGAGCTGCACGTTCTCGTTCTTCCAGCCGCCGCCCGCGACGTCCTCGACGAACTGGCCGGTGATCTCGCCGAGGCCGTACAGCGCGCTGGTGAGGATCGTCTTGGGGGCCTGCTTGTGGTCGTCGGCGTACTGGGTGATGACGTAGTGATCGGCCTTGTCCTGCGTGACCTGCGCCATTCCCTGGGTGGCCTGGTCCGTGGCCGAGAAGATGAAGTCGGCGCCCTGCGACACGGCCGCCTCGGCGGCGGCCCGCCCCTTGCCGGCGTCGGTCCAGCTGTTGATGAAGCTGCGCAGGACCTTGACATCGGCGTTGGCGTAGCGGGCGCCCAGCGCGAAGCCCTCCATCTCGTTGTTGAGCACGGGGAAGTCGAAGCCGCCGATCGTGGCCACGGTGTCGGTCTTGGTCATCGTGCCCGCGAGCACTCCGGCCAGGAACGAGGTCTCCTGGAAGATCGGCGTCACGGTCCGGACGTTGGCCGGGATGTCGGGGATCTCCTGGGCGATGCCGCCGAACTTCACGTCGGGGAACTGCTTGGCGAGCTGCTTGACGGCGTCGGCCGCCGCGCCGTTCGCGACCACGACCAGGTCGTAGCCCTGCTGGGCGAAGGCGCTGCCGAGCTGCTGGAACTGCTGCGGCGTGTCGAGGTTGTCGGACACCTGGACCTCGGCGCCGAACTTCCCGGCCGCGGCCTTGGCGCCCTCGGTCACGGCCTGGCCCCATGACCCGTCCTGGGCCGTTCCCGAGGTCAGGACGGCGACCTTGAGCTTGCCTCCGGCGTCGCCGGAGGCGCTCGGCTCGCCGCTCGTCTCCCCGCCGCAGGCGGCGAGGAGGAGCGCGGCGGCCGCCAGCGCGGCCACTCGGACGGGTGTGTGACGGAAGGGCCGGGGGACGGTGCGCATGGTGACCTCCAGGAGGAGTGGGGCCGAGGACGGGACGGGGGCGGATCAGCCGCGGCGGGTGGCCGGCACGTACGGCCGGCCCACCGCGGCGGGGTAACGTGCGCTCCGGCTGAGCGTGACGGCGACGATGGTGGCGATGTAGGGCAGGGCGAGCCACAGCTGGCGGGGGTATCCCTGCGCGAACGGCAGACTCTGTAGCTGGAACTGGAACGCGTTGGCGATGCCGAAGAACACGGCGCCCAGGACGATGTACGCCGGCTTGAACCGGCCGAGGACGACGACGGCGAGAGCGATGTATCCCTGCCCGTTGGTGATGTTGGGCAGGAACGCGCCGCTCTGGGTGAGGACGATGCAGGCGCCGCCGAGGCCCGCCAGCGCGTTCCCGGCGAGCAGGGCCTTCCAGCGGACGCGGATGACGTCGATCCCGGCCGTCTCGGCGGCGCGGGGCTGTTCGCCGGCCGACAGCAGCCCGAGGCCGAACCACGTGCCGTGCACGGCCAGCAGCACCAGCACGGCGGCCGCGACCGACAGGTAGAACAGGGGCGTCTGGGTGAACAGGGACGGCCCGACGACCGGGATCCGCGACAGGAGCGGTACCGCGTAACGGGGCGCGGTGGACACCTCGCCGACGCCGTTGAGGTAGCGGGCGAACAAGGTCGTGGTGAGGCCCAGCGCGACCAGGTTGAACAGGATGCCGGTCACGATCTGGTCGGTGCGCCGGGACACGTACAGGTAGGCCAGCACGGCCCCGCAGAGCGCTCCGACGGGCAGACTGACCAGCGCGGCCGCGGCGAAGCCGGCGCCGGCCTTGACGACGAGGGCCGCGGTGGCGGCGCCGATGAGCATGACCCCTTCGACGCCCAGGTTCAGCGTGCCCGACTTCTCGACGATGAGTTCGCCGAGCGCGGCCCACAGCACCGGTACGGCGAGCAGCACCCCGGTCGACAGGATGGTCACGAGGGCGGCCTGGCTCATGATGCACCCCTTGAACGCACGGTGATGGCGCCCGTCGCGATCAGGCAGATCACGAACACGCCCTGGACGATGAGCGACGCCGACGTGGAGACCCCGGTCACGGCGGGCAGCGAGTTGGCTCCCACGGTCAGGGCGGCGAAGAGCACCGCGGCGAGCGGGACGAGCCGGGGCCGCAGCCCAGCGAGCAGCGCGACCGCGATGCCCGTGTAGCCGTAGCCCTGCGCCGGGTTCTGGATGAGCGCGTGGTTGACGGTGAACACCTGGACGGAGGCGGCGAGGCCCGCCGCGGCGCCGCCGACGAGCATGACGGCGACCGTCATGCGCCGCATCGAGATGCCGGCGCGCAGTCCGGCGTCCGCGTTGCCGCCGAGCACGCGGACGGCGAAGCCGAAGCGGCTCCGATCGAGCAGCACCCACGCCAGCCCCGAGACCGCGAGCGCGACGAGCAGCGCGGTGGCGAACTCCCCGCCCAGCAAGGGGATCTGCGGGAGGTCGGTGCCCTCGTCGAACGCGCGGGTCTGCGGCGCGAGCGTGTCGGCCCAGGGCCCGGCGATCACCCATTCGGCGAGCAGGGCGCCGAGGAAGTTCAGCATCAGCCCGACGATCACCTCGTTGGCGCCGAGCGCCGCGCGCAGCACGCCGGTGAGGCCCGCCCAGACGGCGGCGCCGATCATCGCGGCGGCGACCGCGAGCAGCACGACGCCCAGCCCCCCGCCTCCTCCACCGACGGTGAACACCACGACGGTCGCGGCGGTCGCCCCGGCTGCCAGCTGCCCCTCGCCGCCGACGTTCATCACGCCGGCCCGGAACGGGATGAGGGCCGCGATCGCGACCATGGTCAGCACGCTGGCCACCTGCAGGGTCTGGTTCAGCGCGTACGGCGTGCCGAACGCGCCGGTCGCCATCGCCCGCAGGGCCTTCACCGGGTCGGCCCCGAGCACGGCGAACAGCACCGCCATGACCGCGAGCGCGATGACCAGCGCCGCGACGAACGCCAGTGGCCGGCGCAGCCGGGGAGGCGGCGTGAGACGCCGGCGATTCCCCTCGCCGCCTCCCGAACCGGCGTGCGCTGTCTGGACGGCGACGCCGCCCGCCCGCTCAGTCACGGCCCACCGCCGAAGGTACGTCGCCGCCTGTCATGGCCTCGGCGACCTGGTCGATCGTCAGATCCTCGGTGCGCCCCTCCAGCGCCACCCGGCCGCCGTTGAGCACGACGACCCGATCGGCGACGGCCCACAGCTCGTCGAGGTCGGCGGAGTTCAGCAGGATCCCGGAGCCCCGGTCGCGCAGCTCGACGATCCGGCGGAACACGAAGTCCGCCGCTCCGGCGTCAAGGCCGCGTACGGGGTGGGAGGCGAGCAGAAGGTCGGGGCCGTGAGCGAGTTCGCGGGCGATGACGACCTTCTGCTGGTTGCCGCCGGACAACGCACCCATACGGGCCTGAGGGTCGGGCGGCGAGACGTCGTGGTCGTCCAGCAGCCGCCGCGCCCACACGCGCATCCGGCCACCGCGAAGCAGCCCGAAGCGGCTGAACCGGCCGGCGGGCACGTCGACAAGCGCCAAGTTCTCCTCCAGCGACATTTCCGTGACGGCGTCCCAGCGGAGCCGGTCGTCCGTGACGATGCCGACGCCGTGCGCGCGCAACTGCCGGGGCGAGATCCCGGTCACGTCGCGTCCGCGTAGCCGCACCGTCCCGGACGAGGGCGTGACCAGGCCCGACAGGGCCCGCATGAGCTCGGTCTGCCCGTTGCCCTCGACCCCCGTGATCCCGACGATCTCTCCGGCCGACACCCGCAGACGGACGTCGTGCAGCGGCTTCGTGCTCCGCCCCGCCGGAAGGCTGAGGCCCTCGACCTCCAGGACGGTGGGGGGCTCGGCGTCCGGGTGTGGACGCCGGGCGGGCAGAGCGGGCAGTTCACGGCCGAGCATCGCGAGAGCGAGGCCGGCTCGGTCGAGCTCTCCACTTCGGGCGGTGGCCGCGACCGCGCCCTGGCGCAGAACGGTGATCCGGTCGGCGACGGACAGTACCTCGGTCAGTTTGTGGGTGATGATGACGACCCCGCGGCCCGCGTCACACAGCCGGCGCAGGGTGACGAACAGCCGTTCGATCTCGACCGGCCCCAGCACGGCGGTCGGCTCGTCGAGGATCAGCAGGTCGGCGCCGCGGTAGAGCAGCTTGAGGATCTCGACCTGCTGCTGCTGCTCGACCGAGAGCAGCCGGACCGGTGTGCGTACGTCCAGGTGCATGCCGAACCGCTCGGCCAGTTCCGCCACCTCCGCGGTCACCCGGGTGCGGCGCAGGCCCAGGCGGTGCCGCCGCTCACCGCCGAGAGCGACGTTCTCGGCCACGGTGAAGTCCGGCACGAGCATGAAGTGCTGGTGAACCATGCCGATTCCCCGGGCCAGTGCGTCGCGGGGAGAGCCGAAGGAGACCGGCGTGCCGTCCACCTCGATCCGCCCGGTGTCGGGCCGGTACATGCCGAACAGGATGTTCATGAGAGTGGACTTGCCGGCGCCGTTCTCGCCGAGAAGCGAGTGCACCTCGCCGCGGTACAGGGTGAGGTCGACGTCGCGGTTGGCGCGCAGGTTCCCGAAGCTCTTGCTGATGCCGCGCATCGTCACCAGCGGTGTGGCGCCGCCGGTCACAGCATGCCGCCCGTCTCGGCGAGGATCTCCCGGGCGCGTGCCTTCGCCAGCTCGGTGTAGGCGAACGCGGCCCGTTTGGCGGCCACGGTGTCCGCGGCTTCCAGCGCCTCGGTCAGTTCTCGCTGCACCTCGATGAACGCCTGCGAGGTGAGGGGGCTCGCGCCGAAGCTGCGCACCATCACCGCGCGCAGGCCGATCTGGCCGAAGGCGGCCGACAGTGCGGCGTTGCCGGCCAGACTCACCAGGTATTCGTGAAAGGAGAGGTTGGCGTCGACGTACCGATCGAAGTCGATGAAGTGGTCGCCGACCAGCAGGGTCGCCATCGTCTCGAAGCGCTCACGCAGACCGCCGAGGTCGGCCGGCGTCAGCCGCCCGGCCGTCATGTCGATCACCCCCGCCTCGATGGCGCTGCGGGCGTCGAACGCCTCGTCGGAGGTACGGACGTCGAACGGCGCCACGACGTAGCCGCGCTCGGGATCGCGGCGCACCAGCTGGTCGACCGCGAGCCGGGTCAGGGCGTAGAACGCGCTCGCCTTGTCCACGTCGAGGTCGTAGGCGAACTCGTCGAGGCTGAGCACGGTGTCGGCGCCGTAGCGGCGCTCCAGCAGGAGGCGCCGGGCCCGCCGGTAGGCCTCGTCGTCGCGCTCGAACTCGAACCGGCCGAAGCCTCCCCGGAAGTAGGTCAGTGGGCTGCCCTCGCGGGCGCTCGCGGCGACGACCTCACCGATGAAGATCGTGTGCGTTCCGCCACGCACTCGTTCCACCACCCGGCACTCCAGATTGGCGAGCGCGGCACTCAGCACCGGTGCGCCGAGCGCGCCCGGCACGATGTCGACACCGCGGAACTTGTCCCGGTGCGGTCCGGCGAACTGCTGGGCCAGATGCGCGGACCCCTCTCCCAGTACGTTCACCGCGTAGTGCCCGGCCTGCGACACCGCCGACGCCGTGGGTGCGGCGTTGTTGATGCACGCCAACATCAGAGGCGGCTCCAGTGACAGCGATGTGACCGAGCTGGCCGTCATGCCGTACATGTCGCTGCCGTGACTGGTCGTGACGATGGTGACGCCGCTGGCCAGGTGCCCCACGACGCGGCGGAAGACGACCGGGTCCACCGGCGTGGGCATGTGTTCGAGCTGGATGTCATCCGGTCGAGTCATCGGGCGTTCCCTCGTACTCGGTGAGCCGGCGACCAGACGCCGCCGGTGGCTTGGAGAGGAGTAGACCGGTGCACGCCCATAACGCGGCATGGCGGAACCCGTGAACTCTGCGGTGCCCGGATGGCGGATTCCGTCAGTGGGGAAACGGACGGCTCACGTCGATGACGGGTGGCGTGAGTGCGGACGGCGGCGATCTCACGCCGGCCGCCAGTGCGCGGGAGGCGGGTCCGCTCGTTGACTGGCCCTGCCGCACGCGTTCCGTAACCGCGGCGGCCAAGGCGCGCGGTGGTGCGCACGATCAAGGGACCTGGGAGCTCACAGTGAGACTCGGTTACTTCACGATGCCCGTCCATCCGCTGGGCCGCCCCTGGGCGGACACCCTGGCTGAGGACCGAGAGGCGGTGATCCTGGCGGACCGTCTCGGTTTCCACGACGCCTTCGTGGGAGAGCACCTGACCGACCGGCACGAGAACATCACCAACAGCCTTCTGTTTCTCGCCACGCTGATCTCCGACACCCGGCAGATCCGGCTCGGCACAGGCACGACGAACCTGTCGCACCAGCACCCGGTGCTCGTCGCGGTGAACTCGGCGATGTTCGACCACCTCAGCGGCGGCCGGTTCATCCTCGGCGTCAGCCCGGGCGCGCTGGCGTCGGACGCCGAGATCCTCGGGATCCTCGGTGAGGACCGCAACAAGCTGTTCGCCGAGGCGATCGACGTCATCACCCGCCTCTGGTCGGCGGACCCGCCGTACGACATCGCTCTGCCCGGCAACCGGTTCGAGGTCTCGACGGCGCGCACGATCGACCTGGACCTCGGCGTCGGCGTCGTCGGCCGGCCGCTGCAGACACCGCGGCCGGAGATCGTCGGCACGGTGGTCGCGCCGTTCTCGAAGGGTGTGATCGAGATGGGGGCCAAGGACTTCCACCCGCTGTCGGCCAACTTCCTGCTGCCGCAGTGGGTGGCCACGCACTGGGGCAACTACGTGCGCGGCAAGGAGTCGGTGGGGGAGACCGCCCGGAGCGACGACTGGCGGGTGGCCCGCACCGTCTTCGTGGCCGACGACGCCGAGACCGCCGAGCGGTACGGCCGGACGGACGAGGCGAGCCCCTACCGCTTCTACTTCCGGCAGATGGTCGACAAGATGCGGAAGATGGGCCGCCTGGAGCTGTTCAAGACCCGCCGCGACCAGCCCGACGACGAGATCACTCTCGACTACGTCCTCGACCGGCTGGTGATCACCGGTACTCCCGAGTCCGTCGCCGAGCAGGTGCTCGAACTGCGCGAGCAGACCGGCGACTTCGGGGAGCTCGTCTACGCCGGTCTCGACTGGGCCGACCCCGGCCTCGCGCGCCGATCCATGGAGCTCATGGCGACCGAGGTCATGCCGCTCGTCAACAAGGCGATCGAGGCGGAGGGGACCTCCTGATGATCGACCGGTCACACCGCCTGCCGCCGCCGCGGGAGGAGGAGCTGACCCCAGAGCAGCGCCGGGCCGTAGAGGTGATCGCGTCCGGGCCGCGCGGCGCTCTCATCGGACCGTTCGCGCCGCTTCTGCGCAGTCCCGAGCTGATGACACGGCTGCAGAAGGTCGGGGAGTTCCTGCGGTTCGAATCCACGCTGCCTCCAGCGGTGCTGGAGCTCGCGATCCTGCTCGTCGCGCGCCGATGGAACCAGGGCTTCGAGTGGGCCTTCCATCGGCCGCTCGCGCTGCGCGCCGGGATCGCCGCCGACGTGGTGGACGCCGTCGCCGTCGGCCGCCGGCCGGACGACCTGCCCGCCCGCCTCGCGGTGACCTGGGATCTCGTGGACGAACTGCAGCGCACCGGCGAGGTCGGCGACGCGACCTACGAGCGGGCCCACGGGGAGCTGGGCGAGACGGTTCTGGTGGAGCTCGTCACTACGGTCGGCTACTACACCACGCTCGCGATGATCATGAACGTCGCGGGCACGCCGGCGCCGGAGGAAGGATGATCGAGCCCGCGAAGTGGCATACGACCGGTTCGGGACGCGACGTCGTCCTGCTCCATCCGCTCGCCTCCAGCCACCGGTTCTGGTCCGGGATCGTCCCCCTGCTCACCGGCCGCCGGGTGCACACGTGCGACCTGCCGGGACACGGGGATGCCCCGGTGCCCAGCGGGCGCTACGGCGTCGCCGATCTGGCCGCCTGGCTCGCCGCCGGGCTGGACCGCCTGCGCGCGGATGGTTTCGGACGGCCCGACGGCAGGTTCGTGGTCGCAGGCGTCTCGCTCGGCGGCCTGGTCGCCCAGCACCTGGCCGCGGACCGCCCCGACCTGATCGACCGGCTCGTGCTGGCCGACACGGTGGCGACCTATCCCGGGACGATGCGGGAACTGTGGCGCGAGCGGGCGGCCGTCGCCCGTGCGCGCGGGATGGCCCCCCTGGTCGATCCAACGATCGCCACCTGGTTCACCGCGGAGGCGCTCGCTACGGGCGCGCCCGCCGTCGGCCTGGCCCGGCAGATCCTCCTGAACACCGATCCCGAAGGGTATGCCCGGGCCTGTGAGGCGCTCGAGACCGCGGACGTGACGTCGTCGCTGCCGCGTATCACGGCGCCGGCCCTGGTGATCTGCGGCGACGACGACATGCCGGCGTTCGTGGCGGCGGCGCCGGCGCTGCGGGACGCGATCGTCGGCGCCCGCCTGGAGTGGATCGCATCGGCGCGCCACGCGGCCGTCGTAGAGCGGCCGGACCGGTTCGTCTCCGTGCTGGACGCGTTCCTCCGTGATCGCGGCGACGAGGAGCGGAGGTCATGAGCGGCACCGGAACCGTCGGCGTGATCGGCCTCGGCGTGATGGGCTCCGCGATGAGCTCCCACCTGCTGCGAGCGGGGCTCGACGTCGTGGGCCTCGACGTGGACCCGGAGCGGATGCGGGCCCACCGGGCCGCGGGCGGCCGCACCGTGTCGTCGGCCCGGGAGATGGCGGGGGAGTGCGGGGTGATCATCAGCTCACTGCCGAACGCCGAGGCGCTGCTCGATGTGCTCACCAGACCGGACGGCGTGCGGGCCGCCGGACAGCCGGTCACCGTCATCGAGACCAGTACGCTGTCGCCGGACGAGAAGCGACGCGCGTGCGAGGCCGCCGGCCCCCGTGTGCTCCTGCTCGACTGCCCACTCAGCGGGACGGGGCAGCAGGCCCGCGACGGGGATCTGATCGCCTATCTGAGCGGGGGTACCACCGCCGATCGCGAAGCCGTCCTGCCCATCCTTTCGCACACCACCCGCGCCTGTTACGACCTCGGAGAGTTCGGCAACGGCACCCGGATGAAGGTGGTGGCCAACCTGCTCGTCGCGGTGCACAACGCCGCCGCGGCCGAGGCGCTCCTGCTGGCCCAGCGGTCAGGGCTCGACCTGGGCCAGGTGCTCACCGCGATCGGCGACGGCGCCGGCAGTTCACGGATGTTCGAGATCCGGGGGCCGATGATGGTCGCGGGCGGCTTCGAGAACGCCACCATGCGCGTGGACACGTTCCAGAAGGACCTGCGGATCATCGCCGACTTCGCGGCGAGCGTCGCCAGCCCGACTCCGCTGCTGGCGGTCACCGCGGTGCTCTACCAGGCCGCGGTGGCGCAGGGCAGGTCACATCAGGACACCGCCAGCGTCTTCGCCGTCCTGCGTGGGCTGACTGGCGACTGATCGGCACGGCTCGTCCGGAACACCGGGGGAGCGGGCTCCGGTGGCTCACGGCCGATTGGCGAGCAGCGTCATCACGCGGAGCGCGACCTGCGTCTCCGTTCGCCGCTCGCCAACGCCGTGGCCGATCAGCTTCTCCACCTTGCGCAGCCGGTTGCGGATGGTGTGCTCGTGGAGGCCGAGGAACTCGGCGGTCGCCACGTGACTACCGAGGCGGAACCACGTGTCGAGTGTCTCCCTCAGCCGGGCCGTCTCGGGGTTGTCGAGGGCCAGCGGGCCGAGTTCGTCCTCGACGAAGCGACGGGCCAGATCGTGGTCGCGCATCAGCAGGACCTCGAGCCCCACCTCCGAGTAATTGATCACCTTGGGTGACCGTTCGGGGCCCCAGGCCGCCCGAATCCTCTCGACGTCCTGGGTTTGGGCGTACGTCCGGCGGAACCCCTCCAGGCCCGGCCGGCCCTCCCCGAGCGACGCGGTCACACCGGCCGTCGACAGGGCGGCGCGCAGCCTGTCGACCAGTTCGCCGGGCCACGGGGAGAGGCGGCTCAGCCACACCACCGTGCTTCTCAGCCCCGAGGGGTAGATGAGCGACTGCCGCGCCCCCGTCGCCGTCCGCATTCCGATCGTGAGCCGTCCTGCGGCGCCCTCGGCCACCTCGGGCAGGAGCACGGCGACGTGGTGCGCGTCGAACTCGTAGCCGATCGTCAGCAGATCGGAGGGGGAGAGGCGGTCCTCGTCGCCGTCGAGGAGGCCGCGGATCAGCCGCTGCCTGACGTGCGCGCGGGACCGGCTCAGTGCCTCGTCCTCGCGGATATAGGTGTCGGCGACCTGCACCGCCACATGGTCCTGATAACCGAAGATCGCCAAGGTCAGGGCGGTCAGCGCGTCGCTCGTCTCGTCCCGGGAAATGTCGGCCGTCTGCGCGTGCGCGCGCAGTCGCGCCGCCCATGTCTCCCACATCGCCACGAACCCCACGCGGTACGAACGCTGCAGCGCGCTCTGCGGAATGCGCAGTCGCGCCTGGACGGCACCGAACGTCAAGGGCTGGCGCAGCCGCACGTCGGACAGGCGCATCCTCGCGCACAACACGTCCTGGAGGGTCCGTAGATTCTCCCGGACGCTGGCGGTGAGGTGGTCGACGAACTCCTGGTCCTCGGCGTACGACGGGAACGCCACCTCGATGTCCCTGCGCACGACCACGTCGCAGAGGACGCGGAGGTCGACGTCGTCGGCGGCCTCTCGCGCCCAGTCCGGCAGCGAGGCACCCCCGGACGAGGGCCGGTCGGACAAGCGCCGGGAAGCAGGCTGCATCGGAATCTCCCTCGACGGACCCTGCCGGGCCAGGTTGCGCCCGGTAGTCGGTCTGGTGAGGATAGCGTCTGATCGAGTTTGGGCTGGTAGGAGGGCTTTCTCGGTGCACTGGGACGATCTGCGCGTACGCCGGTCACCGCGAGGCAGCTGCGCGGGTGGGTGCGCCGAGTCCGCTCAGGCGGCGAACAGGAGGAGCAGGCCCACGACGGTGTAGACCACCATCAGCACGAGCAGGGGAATCTGCCCGAGGACGGCGGTACGCCGAGGGAACAGGGCCAGCGCGCGGTCGTGCGCCAGGACGGTGCCCAGCACGTGGCCGACGACGATCACCGTCACCTGGAGGGTGGCGACTCCGGCCGGGGTGGTGCCGAGCGCCTGGATGGTCCACCCGGCGGTGCCGAGCCAGTCGGCGCCGGTGTCCAGCGGATCGGACAGCAGGGCGATGGTCCGCTGCCCCTCCAGCAGGAACAGGGTGTAGTAGTGGGCCACCACGTATCCGACGGCCACCGGAACGATCGAGTGGGCGATCTCGCCCGCCGTCGTACCCGGCTCCGCCGCACCCCACCGGCCGGCCAACGCCGTCGCGCCCCGGTACGCCGCGAGCACCAGAGCGATGACGGCGATCAGGCCGGCGGTGCCCGTGACCGGGGCCGGCACCGCGCTCTCCTGCATGAAGCGCACCCACACCGGGGCGTTGGACAGGCTGTCGTACATGGTGGAGCCCAGGAGCACGACCACCAGTACCGTCAGTCCCGGTGCCGGTCGCAGCCCGGCCATGCCGTCGAGGGAGTTGCGCCAGACCACGACGCCGTCGCGGCGTCTGCCCGCCGGGGCCAGCCTGCCCACGAGGTCGCTGTAGACCTCGAACGGATCGGCGTGGTCGAACCACCGCGAGCCGAAGACGACCGCCCCGGCGAGCATGAGCACGGCGTAGGCCGCGAGCCAGGCTCCGATCACCGGCAGGGTGGCCCGTTCGGGGGCGACCAGTTCCAGCCAGACGAAGGCGAACAGGCCGGCGCAGGCGGGCCAGTATCCGACGCCCGCGGGCAGCGGCCGCAGGCCGAGCTCGGGGTCGCGTCCGAGCCCTCTGCAGGCCAGCAGGTGCAGCGTCCGCAGCGGGTTCAGGCCGCGCCACACCGGGCCGAACAGCAGCGACAGCGGCACCAGGCCGACCCAGAACAGTACGTAGAACGCCCCGGCCGTGGGATTGTCGGCCCGATCGGGACCGAAGATCAACCCGATGCAGAAGTACGCCGCGGCGACGAGCCCGGCGATTCGCCAGACCCACCGCCAGGCCGGCGCGGTCACCGCCGCCTGGACGGCGGTGGGCAGCGAGCGGGCAGCGGTGAGGGCGGCATTCAGCCGCGGTTGTTTCCACAGCGCGCCGAGCGCCACGAACGACACCAGCAACGCGAGGGCCGCGCCGGTCAGCGCGGCCGAGAACGGGATCGGCAGGTCCTGACGGCCGCCGACGCCGTGAGCCAGCAGCATCCCGGCGGCCCTAACGGACGACGAGCTGGAACAGTTGCAGTCCCGACTCGTGGGTTTCCATCTCGAACAACCCGGTCTCGTCGGCGACGAACTCGATGCTCGCGGGGGTGCCGGGCTTCAGGCTTGCCTCCTTGTCGTACCCGTGCAGGTGTGCCTCGTCGGCGGCGTCGCTGGTGATCGTGATCCGCACCGTCTGGCCCTTGGTCACCTCGATCCGTCCGGGCGGCGGCGTGACCTTGCGACCGGCGACAGCGACGGTGATCTCCTTCACCGCCGAGTCGGCGGAGTCGGCCGAGTCGGTGGAGGCGGCGGCGGCCGGCTCGCTGGGGGCCGCGGGAGCCGACTCGGCAGGAGCCGGGGCAGCCGACTCGGTGGACACCGGAGCGGCCGACTGGGCGGGGGCGGCGGAATCCGAGCCGCCACAGGCCGCCGTGGCCATCACCAGGGCCACGCCGAGCGGGAGCGCGGCGAGCAGTGGGCGCAGGCGCGCAGGGGCGATCGTCATGGGGGGTCTTCTTCCTGAGGGGTGGGACGAGTCAGCGTCGCCTGGTGGATTTGGGACGCTGGGGAGTACGTGACGCCGGGGCCCGTGGGGGTTTCCCGGCCGCTGGGCGGCCGGACGACCGCCGGGCCGCCGGGGTGGCGGGCGCGGGCCGCCGCGCCGCCCGCACCACCAGGACGCCCGCTCCCACGACGAGGACCGAGGGCACCAGCCATACCGACAGCCCGGTGCCGGAGTCGGCCGGCTGCGCTGTCCGGGCGGCGGTGCCGGCCGCGCCGGTTTCGGGCACGGAGTCCTGACCGCCGCCGGTTTCGGGAACCGCGGCCGGGCTGGCGCCGGTCCCCGTAACCGCGGCCGGGCCGGCGCCGGCCTGGGGCGCCGCGGGGCCCAGCGCCGCCGGGCTGCCGCCGGTCTCCGGCATCGGGGCCTGGGTGCCGCTCCCGGGCTCGTGCGAGTCGAGCAGGCTGGGGTCGGGCTCGTTGTCCGGGGCCTGCCAGCCCTTGGGCGGCCCTGAGGTCCTGCCGTTGTAGGTGAACCGCAGTTCTCCTTGCACCGGCTCCCCGTCGGAGGCGATGGACAGGTAGCGGACGACGTACTTGCCCCGCTCCGGCCAGTAGGCGACCGGGATCTCTGCCGGGTATCCGGTGTTGTACACCACCGGTTCCCACGTCCCGTTGACGAGGTTGTACTCCTGAACCGGCTCGTCGAGCCGTTCGGGCCGGCCGTGCGTCCAGGGCCGGTCGACGCGGGCGCCACTGGGGGCGGTGACCGCGAAGTACGCGTTCGGGGCGGGCGCCTCGGTGAAGTAGAGCGCGAGGGACTCCATCGGCTCGCGCACCGTACTGTCCTTGACCGGTGTCGACATCGCGAGCTGGCCGTGGGCGGAGGCGGGCGCCGCCAGGGCGGTCGTCGCCAGCACGCCGGCGACGATCAGCAGAAGCAACCGGCCCAGCCAGCGCGCCATCGTCACTTCTGCCCTCCACGAGGTACGGCCCCTGGATGGGGAGATGCGGCTCGGACCGGTGAGACCGATTGCGTCGAGGTTAACGACTTTTGCCACGAATGAACAGAACTCGATGCGGTTGCAACAGAAGTGGAGCTGGATCGGACGACGGAACCGCGGTGTTCGGCCCCGGACTCAGCGGTGGACGTGCCCGGTGAAGCGCCCCGAAGGCACTACGGCGGTGCTCAGGGGGAGGGGACGATCAGCGCGGATAGCCTTAGGCGTTCTCCTCTTCTCTGGAAGGGCAAGCCGTGAGATACGCGCACATCGTCATCCGCCTGTTCGCAGCCGCCGCTGTCGTGACCACCGTGATCGCCGGAGTGACGGGTCCCGCGGCCGCGCACACGGAGCTGAAGTCGTCGACGCCCAAGGACGGCGCGACGGTGGAAAAGGCGCCCTCCCACGTCGAGCTGGTCTTCACCGAGAGCATCAATCGCCAGTTCGTCACCATCGTGGTGACCGGCCCGGGCGGGCAGAAGGTCGCCAATGGCAAGCCGGGCACCAAAGGGCCCGTCGTCACCCAGCCACTGACCGCCGATCTGCCCAACGGCCGTTATGCGATCGCCTTCCGCGTGGTGTCCTCCGACGGTCATCCCGTCAGTGGGGAGCTTCACTTCACCCTGAAAGCTCCCGCGCCCGTACCCTCGGCGACGCCGACGACCGCGAGTCCGGCTGCCGGCCCGTCATCCGCCGGGGTGGCGACCCCCGCTGGGGCCGCGCCGTCGTCCCCGGCGGCCGGCACGTCGGCGGCCGCCTCCTCGTCGTCAGGTGGCGGGTGGACCGCCGCACTGGTCGTCGCCGTCTTGGCGGTGGCGGTAGCCGCGGGGACCCTGGTCGTGCGCCGGCGGCGGCGAGGCGCAGCAGAGTCGTGATGCTGCCGGGCCCTCGATGCGGCGATGACGCCGGTCCGGCGGACCCACGCGCGCACCGTCTCAGCCACCGCTGTGAAAGCGCAGGTGTCTCCCGGATGCGCGTCAGCGGAGACGGCGCCGGAAGGGTGAGGGGAGAGGCGGGGCGGGCGCGAGTCGCACGCGCACGTCCACGGCCACCACTCCGCCTGGCGTCACGATGACGGGGTTGAGGTCGAGCTCGGCGATGTCGGGCTGGTCGTCCATGAGGCGGCCGACGCGGACGATCTGGTCCTCCAACGCGCGGACGTCGGCTTCCGGGCGGCCCCGGTAGCCGTGCAGGAGCGGCGCGCAGCGCAGCTCGCCGATCATTCTCCCGGCCTCCGCTCGGTCGATCGGCGGCACGCGGAAGGCGCGGTCGGCGAGCAGCTCTGTGGCCACCCCGCCGAGCCCTGCCATGATCAGTGGCCCGAACGTCTCGTGCGCGACGCCTCCGATGATCATCTCGGTGCCCTCGGCGGCCATGGCCTGGACGATCGCCCCCTGCATGGCGGGGCCGAGGCGGGCGGACATCTCCCGGTATGCCTGCCGGACCTGCTCGGGGGTCTGCAAATCGAGCCGGACGCCGCCGACCTCGGACTTGTGGACGAGCCGGGGGCCGGTCGCCTTGAGCACGGCGGGCAGTCCGGTGAGCGCGGTGGCCTCGGCGGCGCTCTCGGGCCCGTTGACGGCGACGGATTCGGCGACGTGGACGCCGTAGGCCGACAGCAGGCGGGCTGCGGTGTGTTCGTCCAGCCAGCGTCCCTCGGGATGGGCGGACAGGTCCGCGGCGACGACGCGGCGGGCGAGCGGCAGATCGATTCCCGGTGGTTCCTCCGGTGAGGTCACCGGCCGGACGCGCCGGGCGGCGTACCCGGCCGCCTGGGCGAGAGCGTGCACGGCCTGCTCGGGGAAGGCGTACGCGGGCACCCTCCCGTCGATGAGCTCGTCGTGCCCGGCCAGGCAGGCGAGTACGGGCTTCGCCGCGTCCGTGGTGGTGGCCGCGATCGCTTCCCTGGTCTCCTCCAGGCCCGAGCCGAACGGCGGGGTGTAGACGATCAGGACAGCGTCGACGCCCGGGTCGGCGAGGACGGTCGCGATCGTGAAGGCGAAGTCGGCGGCGTCGGCCTCGGCGGTGAGATCGACGGGGTTGCCGACGGCCGCGGCCGGGCGAAGACGGGCGCGAAGCGCCTCGGCGGTGGCGGGGCGCAGGTCCGGCACGACCAGGCCGAGCCGCTCGCAGGCATCCGCGGTCAGCGCCTGCGGGCCGCCGGAGTTGCCCACGATCGCCACCCGGGGGCCGTCCGGCAGCGGCTGGAAGGCCAGCAGCCGGGCGGTGTCGAGCAGGTCCTGGACGCTGTCCTCCCTGATCGCGCCGCATGCGCGTAGCAGCGTGTCCACGGCGACGTCGGGGGTCGCCGCGGCGGCGGTGTGCGAGCGGACTGCCCGGCTCCCCGAGGCGCTGCGTCCGCTCTTCACGACGACGATCGGTTTACGGGCGCTGATCCTGCGGGCGATCCGGCCGAACCTGCGCGGGTTGCCGAAGGATTCGAGATACAGGGCGATGACGCGGGTGGCCGGATCGTCTTCCCAGTATTCGAGCAGGTCGTTGCCGCTGACATCCGCCTTGTTCCCGACGGAGGCGAAGGAGGAGACGCCGAGGCCGAGTAGCCCGGCGCGTTCGATCAAAGCGGCCGCGACCGCGCCCGACTGCGACATCAGTCCCAGTGGCCCCGCGGGAGGACGTCCGGGCAGGAAACCGGCGTGCAGGCGGGCCGCCGTGTTCACGACGCCGAGGCAGTTGGGGCCGATCAGCCGCATGCCCGCCTCGCGGCAGACGCGCAGCAGTTCGCGTTCCGCCTCGCGGCCCCCGGCCTCGGCGAAGCCGGCGGTGAGGACGACCAGGGCGCGCACCTGGTGGCGGGCGCACTCGCGGGCGACGCCGAGCACGGCGGAGGCCGGGACGGCGACCACGGCCAGTTCCGCCGGCCCGGGCAGCGAGGCGAGGCCGGGATAGGCGGCCAGGCCGCACACCTCGACGGCCCGGGGATTGACGGGGTAGATCGGCCCGAGGAAGCCTCCGTCGACCAGGTTGCGCAGCACGCGGTGCCCCACGCGCGCCGGATCACGGCTGGCCCCGATCACGGCCACCGAGCATGGGGTGAACACGTGCGCGAGGGAGCTGCGCTCCGCCTCGTGCGCCCGGGCCTCGATCTCGGCCACCAGGCTGTCGGTGGGCCGGGTGGCGATGCGGATCTCCACCTGCCCCTGCTCGTACTGCTTCTTCACCGGCAGACCGAGATCGTTCAGGACGCGCAGCATCGCCCGGTTCTCGGGCAGGACGGTGGCGACCAGGTCCTCGATACCCGCGTCCGCCGCGTCCAGCGCGATGTGCTCGAGCAGCAGCGTGCCGAGCCCTTGGCCGTGCACCAGGTCGTCCAGCAAGATCCCCACCTCGGCCTCCGGCCTGTCCGGGCGGGGGATGTATTCGGCCACGCCGACCATCAGGCCGCGGATCAGGGCGACCAGGGCGTGGCCGGGGTATCGCGGGCCGGTGATCCGGTCCATGTACACGTGGGCCGAGGTGGTGCCACCGGTGAAGAACCTCAGGTACGCCGAGTGCGGGGAGGATCTGGTGATCAGTGCGTGCAGGGCTTCCCGGTCAGATGGGCACAACGGGCGGATGTGCGCCACCCCGCCGTCACGCAGGAGGACGTCACATGCCTCGGCAACGGTTCGAGCCATGCTCCCAGCGTCGGCCACCGCCGGGCACACCTCCAGGGGCCTCCTCCCCCTCTCGGCAGGGACCCTGGTCCCGAGCCGGATGCCGCCCCCCGCCATCGTTTACGCGCGGATGCCGGCCGGCGTGGGCACCGTGGCCCGGAAGCGGCACCTCGCCCTGGCCGGTCAGCACCCCTCCCGGTACGACGGCCGTCTCACGCTGCGGCGTCGGCAGGCCGAGCGCTGTCACCGAGTTCGCGTCCGCCGATCTGCAAGGTGCGACCCCTGCGGGGGCATCACCCCAAGCAGGTGGAGGTGAACAATGGCTCGGTTGCGTGACTTCCTCCAGCGGTTCCGCCCAGCGGGTGTACCCGGTGCCGCGGCGCCCGCCGGCGTTCCGGCCGACTACGCGGTCGACCAGGCCGCCGAACTCGAGGCGGTCTTCTCCGCCCTCGAGGAGACATGGGCGAGGTGCGCTCATGAGCGGCTCCGTGCACGGTCCAGCGCGGAGGAGACGCGAACTCGCGCACGTGCCCAGGCTGCCGCCGTCCTGTCAGCGGCGCGGCTGGAGGCGGAGGCGGCGCGGGCGGAGGCCGCCTCGGCCGCTCGTCGGACATCGGAGCAGGAGAGCGATGCTCTCCTGCGAGACGCCACGGGCTCTGCCGGCGTGATCCGCCGGCGTGCCGCCGCCCGCATGCCGGAGATGGTCGCCCGGGTTGTCGCGGAGGTGCGGTCCCTGGCCCGTGATGTGCCATGACCGCTTCCTGGGTCTCCGGCTCCACCCGGGCGAGAGCGCTGGTGCGTCGCGGCCTCGGGCTCCGGCGGGCCCGTCGGCTCGCCGCCTGCGGCTCCGCCGCCGAGGCGGTGGCCATGCTCGCACGCACCTCCTACGGGCACGATGTGCGGCCCGATCAGAGCCTGCCCGACGCCCAGCGGGCCGTCCTCGCCACACTCGCGTGGCATCTGCGCGTCCTCGCCGGCTGGCTGCCGCGGGAGGGCGGGCAGATGACGCGCGTCCTGGCCCGGTGGTTCGAGATCGCCAACGTGGACGAGCTGATGTGCCGCCTGACCGGACGGCCCGCCGAGCCCGAGTTCGTCCTCGGTTCGCTGGGCACGGCGTGGCCTCGGTTGCGGCGGTGCGGGTCACTCACCGACATCCGGGCGACGCTGGCCACCTCCCCGTGGGGCGATCCCGGCGGTTCCACCCGTCACGAGATCCAGTTGGGCATGCGCCTGGCCTGGGCGGAGCGGCTCGCCGACGTCCTTCCTCCCGCCACGCGAGGCTGGGTCATGGGCGCGGCGGCGTTGCTGGTCGCCCGTGAACGGCATGCGGAGCGTCGTGAGCCTTCTGCCGGAGCACGCGATCGCTGCCGGGCCCTCCTCGGCCCGGACGCCGTGGCGGCGATGTCCATCACGGAGATGACCGGACGCCTTCCCTCGGCCGCCCGGTGGGCGCTGCTCGACATCGAGGACCCCAGCCGGTTGTGGGAGGCCGAACGGCGCTGGTGGAAGCGCGTGGAGGAAGACGGCCGTGCTCTGCTGACGGGATCCGGTTTCTCGGCGGGCCCCGTTGTGGGGGCCGTCGCCGTGCTGGCCGCGGACGCCCGCAGGGCGCGGGCCGCGCTGGAGCTGGCCGCCAGGGGAGGCGCCGCCGATGTCCTCATCTGACCGGCCCCACGTGACCTGGCGTGAAGCTCTGTGGCCCGTCCGGATGGAACGGGTCGCGATCGTGGCTCCCTGCCCGGCTATGCCGGACGTACTCAGGCAGGTGGGGGGCGCGGGGGTGGTCGAGCTGTCCACGCCTGCCGATGCGCCGCTGGAGACCGTGTCGAAGGAGGCCGTCGTTCGCGATGACGTCGCCGCGCTCGCCGGCTGGATGCCCGCCACGCTGGTGACCGAGTTGTCGAGCCGCCTGGCGCCCCACGGCGGCGCGGTCGTCCAGATCTCCCGGCCGGCGGGCGTCGAGGCGCCGTCCCTGCTGCGGTCGAACGGTCTGCGCGGCTTCCTGTCCCCGGTCGTCGCCACGTACGGAACGGTGCCCTACCGCGACATCGACCCCACTCCACTGGCGGCCGCCGCCTACATGGTCATGTTCGGCATGATGTTCGGCGACGTCGGCCACGGGACGCTGCTCCTTGTCGCGGCGGCCTGCCTGTACTACCGCCGTCCCAGATGGCTGGCCAGGTTCCGCCGAGCGTGGCCGTTCGTCCTCGGAGCGGGTCTGACGAGCGTGCTCTTCGGCCTGCTGTACGGCGAGTGCTTCGGCCCGACCGGCGTCGTGCCGGTGCTGTGGCTGGAGCCGCTCACTCATCCCGTCCAGCTTCTGCTCGCCGCCCTCGGCGTGGGCGCGCTGCTGCTCGGCGGCGCCTACGCGCTCGCAGTCGTGAACCGGTGGCGTGAGGGGGGATGGCCGGTCGCGCTCTACTCCTCGGCCGGGATCGCCGGTGGGGCGGTGTTCACCGGACTCGGCCTGGCCGCCGCCGGATGGTACGGCAAGCTGGATCTCCTCGCCGTGGCCGGTGGCCTGATCGCCGCCGCAGGTCTCGCGCTGGCCTTCGCCGGTTTCCTCGCCGAGGCCGGCGGCGGTGCGAGCGGGATCGCCCAGGCCGCGATACGGCTGTTCGACCTGGTCGTCCGGCTGGGCGCGAACCTCGTCTCGTTCACCCGGCTGGCCGCGTTCGGCCTCACCCATGCGGCCATCGGCTCCATCGTGTGGACGGGCACTTCCAGGTTGTGGGCGGGCCGCCCGGTCGCCGCCGCGACGATCTTCGTTGTGGGCAACGCGCTCGCACTCACGATCGAGGGGCTCGTGGTCGGCATCCAGGCCCTGCGCCTGGAGTACTACGAGCTGTTCTCCCGGCTCTTCCAGGCCGAGGGGCGCCCGTTCCGCCCCTGGCATCTTCCACCGACATCCAGGGAGGCGAGGCCATGTCCGTCTGGATCAGACGAGGCCTGCAGGCCGTGAACGCCGTCATCGTGCTCGCCGCCCTCGTTCTCCTCGTTTCGGCGCTCACCGCCGCCGGCGCCCCACGGGCGGACGCGGGCGCCCCGGCCGCCGCTCGGGCCGTGAACGGGACGGCGCTGCTCGGCGCGGCGATCGCGGTCGCCGGCGCGGCGATCGGCGCGGGCATCGCCGTCGCCTACACAGGCGCGGCAGCCCTCGCTGCGATGAGTGAGCGGCCCGAACTGTTCGGCCGGGCCATCGTCATCGTCGGGCTCGCCGAGGGCATCGCGATCTACGGTCTCGTCATCGGCGTCATCCTCATCGAACGGGCGTGACCGGGCATGGGGACCGTGGCAGTCATCGGGGAGACCGTCCGCGTGGCCGCTTTCGGCCTCGCGGGCGCCCTGGTCCGCCCCGCCGAGGACGCCGAGGCGGTGCGTGAGGCATGGCGAACCCTGGAAACCCACGTGGCCGTGGTGATCCTCACCCCTCGGGCGGCCGAGGCCCTCGGTGACGCGGTCGCCGGTGCGGCGACCGGCGGGCCGCTGACGGTGGTGATGCCGGATTGATCGCGATGCGGGACGTGCTGGCGCCGGTGGCCGAAGCCCTCCTGCGGCAGGCACGGCTGGACGCGGACGCCGTCATCCGTGCGGCCGAGCGCGACGCCGCCCAGACGATCGAGGACGCGCGACGGCAGGCTCGCGAGATCGTCGCCGCCGCCCGGGAGCAGGGGGAGGCGGAAGCGGAGGCGTACTCGGCCGCCGTGCGCGCACGAAGCGCGCGACAGGCCCGCGGCATGGAGCTGGCCGCCCGGCGGGAGGCACTGGAGGAACTGCGCAGGCGGGCGGGCGTGGCCGTACAGGCGCTCCGCGACGACCCCTGCTACCCGCGGCTCGTCAAACGCCTGGGCGAACTGGCCCGCGAGGCGGGCGGCGACGACCTGGTGGTGCGCGAGCACCCCGACGGCGGCGTCGTGGCGGAGGGGCGGGGCCGTCGCGTCGACTGCTCGCTGGAGGCGCTGGCCAACCGGGCCGTCGATGCCCTCGGAGCGGAGGTGGAACGCTTGTGGGCACCGTGACGCGGGTCAACGGCCCGCTTGTCGAGGTCGAGGGCCTGACCGGAGCGGCGATGTTCGAACTGGTCGCCCTCGGACCCCACCGCCTGCCCGGCGAGATCATCGCCCTGCGCGGGGACCGCGCCACAATCCAGGCGTACGAGTACACGGGCGGGCTGGCCCCCGGCGACCCCGCCCGCCGCGGGGGCTCGCCCCTGTCGGCGCGACTGGGCCCGCACCTGCTCGGCGGGGTGTTCGACGGACTGCTCCGCCCGCTCGGCGGGGCGGGCATGTGGCTGGACCCCGCCGCCCCGCCGCCCGCCCGCGCCGCCCGCGCTGGGCGCTCCTGGCCGTTCAGGCCGCTGGTCGAGGAGGGCCGGACGGTGGCGCGCGGGACACCGATCGGAAGCGTCGACAGCGGATCGTCGCCGCCCTACCTGGTGCTCTCGCCCGGTGGTGCGGTGTCGCGGATCCGGGAGCCGGGCCCCTGCCCCTCCGGGGACCCGGTCGCGGTCGTCGGCGGCGTTCAGGTGACCCTCGGACGCGAACAGCCGGTGCGGCGGGCCCTGCCGTACGACGTCCGCCATGAGGAGCCGGTCCCCTTGACCACCGGGCAGCGGGTCATCGACCTGCTGCTGCCGGTGTCCCGGGGTGGCACGGTCGCCGTTCCCGGCGGCTTCGGCACCGGCAAGACCGTACTGCTGCAGCAGATCGCGAAGTGGTGCGACGCCGACGTGGTCGTCTACGTCGGCTGCGGGGAGCGCGGAAACGAGATGGCCGACGTCGTCGCCGAACTGGGCCGGCTCACCGACCCGCGGACCGGCGGCCGGCTGGCGGACCGGACCGTCGTGATCGCGAACACCTCGAACATGCCGATGATGGCCCGCGAGGCCAGTATCTACACCGGCGTCACGGTGGCCGAACACTTCCGCGACATGGGCTACGACACCGTGGTCATCGCGGACTCGACCTCCCGATGGGCGGAGGCCCTGCGGGAACTCGGCTCCCGCAGCGGCGCGCTCCCCGCCGAGGAGGGCTACCCCGCCGATCTCGCGTCCGCGCTCGCGGCCTTCTACGAACGGGCGGGACGGGTGACCACGCTCGGCGGCGCCACGGGGTCGGTCACCATCATCGGCGCGGTCTCCCCGCCCGGAGGGGACATGACGGAACCGGTCACCGCGCACACCCAGCGGTTCGTCCGCTCCCTGTGGACGCTCGACCGCGACCTCGCCTACGCGCGCCACTACCCGGCGGTGTCCTGGGCAGGCTCCTTCGCCCGCGACGCGGGCGCGATGACGGCCGCGGTCCCCGGCGCCGCCCAGCGGCGTGGCCGGGTGAGCGGCCTCCTCGCCGAGGCCGACCGCCTGACCGCACTGGCCGAGCTGCTCGGAGCCGGAACGCTCCCGGCCCACGAACGCATCGTCCTGCTCGCCGGACGCCTCATCCGGGAAGGCTTCCTGCAGCAGAGCGCGCTCAGCCCTCGTGACTCCTTCTGCCGGCCGGAGCGCACGACCCTGATCGCCGACGCGCTTCTCGCGGTCGTCGACCGCTGCCAGACCCTTGTGGAGAACCAGGTGCCGGTCGCATGGATCGAGCAGCAGGACTTCTCCCCGATCCTCCGGGCCAAGGAGGCCCCGGAGGAGGAGATCGCGGCCCGGCGGGACACGGTGCTGGACGCATTGGAGAGATCGCGATGACGGTCTGGGCGCCCGTGGAGTACACCGACGTGGCGGAGCTGCGCGGTCCGCTGGTGATGGTCCGCGGCACCAGGGGCGTGGGCTGGGATGAGTACGCGTCGATCGAGCTGGAGACCGGAGAGCGCCGGCACGGTCTCGTCCTGGAGGCCGATCACGATCTGGCCGTCGTCCAGGTCTTCGAGGGAACCGCCGGAATCCGGGCCGAGGGCACCCGGGTGACCTTCGCCGGGCGCCCGATGCGGATCCCCGTCGGCCCGGGCTGGCTGGGACGGGTCTGCGACGGAGGCGGCCGGCCGCTGGACGGAGGGCCCCCGGTCGCCGGGGCGGCCGACGCCGCCGTGAACGGCTTTCCCCTCAATCCCACCCTGCGCGAGCCCCCGTCGGAGCCGGTGCTGACCGGAATCTCCGCCATCGACCTGCTGACCACGCTGGTGCGCGGTCAGAAGATCGCTGTCTTCTCCGCCGCCGGGCTGCCCCACCTGAAACTCGCCGCCCAGATCGCCGCTCAGGCCGGTGCCGGCGGCGAACCGTTCACCGTCGTGTTCGCCGCCATCGGCCTGACGCACGCCGACGCGGCGACCGTACGGGACAGATTGGAGGAACGGTCCGCCGCCGGGGAGCTGACACTGCTACTGAACCTCGCCGACGACCCCGTGATCGAACGGATTCTCACCCCGCGGCTCGCCCTGACCATCGCCGAACATCTCGCCTTCACCGTGGGACGCCACGTCCTGGCGGTGCTCGCCGACATGACCAGCTACTGCGAGGCGTTGCGAGAGGTCTCCGCCGCGCGCGGGGAGATTCCCGCCCGGCGGGCCTACCCGGGCTATCTCTACAGCGACCTCGCCTCTCTGTACGAACGATGCGGACGGGTGCGGGGGCGCCCCGGGTCTCTCACCGTGCTGCCGGTGCTGAGCATGCCGGCGGGGGACATCACCCATCCGGTTCCCGACCTCACCGGCTACATCACCGAGGGCCAGATCCTCCTGACCCGGAACGTCTCCGCCTACCCGCACATCGACCCGCTCTCGTCTCTGTCGCGGATGATGCGGGCGGGAGCAGGGCCAGGTCGCACGCGGCCCGAGCACGTCGATCTCGCCGCACAGATCATCGCCGCTCTGTCCCGTGCGCGGCAGGCACGGGAACTGGCCGAACTCGTCGGAGAAAGCGCCCTCAGCGCCGTCGACCGCCGTCACCTCGCCTTGGCGGAGGCATTCGAACACCGGCTGCTCGCGCAACGGGGAGACGAGCTCCGCTCACTGGGGGAGACCTTCGACCGTGCCTGGGACGTCGTCTCCATGCTGCCTCGCCGGGAACTGACCATGCTGTCGTCCGAAGCGCTGGACGCGGGCTACCGGGAGGAGAGATGAGACTGAGCGTTCCGCCCGGCAGAGCCGGGCGGCTGTGGCTCCGGCGTCGCCTGGCCGTCCTCCGGCACGGACTGGCCGTACTGGACCGCAAACTGCGAATCCTGCGGCAGGAGCGGGACCGCCTCGCCCTCGACGCGACACGCACCGGCCGGGAGTGGGAAGCGGCCTGCCGGGCCGCGGACGCCTGGTCGCTGCGCGCGGCACTGCTCGGCGGCCGGAGGGTGATCCGGCTCGCCGACGACGGGCGGCTCGCCGAGGTGCGGGTGGACTGGGTGGACGCGATGGGAACGAGCTATCCCGGCCGCACCTCCTTCCAGGCGCCAGAGGAACCCGGCCCGTCCACCCCGCTGCCGCTCACCGCTGCGCTCGTACCGACCCGGGACGCGTACGGCACCGCGCTTCGCGCCGCCGTCGAGCATGCCGCCGCCAAGGAGGCCGAGCGGATCGTGTCCGCGCAGGAGGAGGCGACCAGCCGCCTGATCCGCGCGCTCCGCGACCACATCCTTCCCGGCGTCGAGACGGCGCTGACCGAGGTCGAACTGTCCTTGGACGAGATGGAGCGAGCCGACGGCGCCCGGGTCCGCCGCGCGATCGCCTCCCGAGAGCCGCGGCAGCAGTGACGACCGACCGGGAGGCGGTCCTCCGGCCGCATCGCCGACGTGGGCCCCGCATCACCGGCGGCCCTCGGTACGGAGGTCCCTCGGTTGCGGGACCTCCTGCCCTAAGCAGGAAGGGGCGAACCCGGCCAGGCTGAATAGCGGCGATGGGGGTGAGCCATATGCTCACGTTGAGCGTCATAAAGGCCGGCACAGGGGGTTCGCCGGTCACTGCGGCGTGCATCCCCGGCTGCCGGCCGAGGCCGTTGAGAGCGCCCCGGCGCGTCACGTGATCCGCAGACCCCGGTCGGCTGCGGGACCGAACAAGCCCATTGGGGAGAGATGAGGCAGCCATGAAAGCGGCAGTCGGCGACCGATTGATCATCGAGAGCCGTCACCTCGACGGGCCTCGCCGCACCGGCATCATCACGGGCCTCCAGCACAGCGACGGGTCCCCGCCCTATGTGGTCAGGTGGTTGGACGAGAAGCACGAGACTCTCATTTTCCCGGGCCCGGGTGCCCACGTGGAGCACCGTCGCGAATACGGAGAGCGCGGTAGGTGACAAGACGCCTCCGGGTGTTTCACCGTGGAAGCGCCGGATGCGGGGGCCTGCCGCCTCCGCCGTGTGATTGCCGGGAGAGGCGCGTCGACGTCGCCCCCGCGCGGCGTCCGTGGCCGGTGACATGGGGCAGATCCGGCGTGGCCCCTAACAGTCGTGGGGAGGCAGGATGACGACCAAGCGCTGGAACATCGGCATCGACATCACCGAGCAGGACGACGAGACGTACGCCTGCGCCACGCTGACCACCGCGGACGGAGTCAACGTCACGGGCGCCGGTCACGCTCACCGCAGCCCGGACGACCGGTCGATCCCCGAAGTGGGCGACGAGATCGCCACGGCCAGAGCCCTGACCAGGCTGAGCCACTGTCTCAACCAGATCGCGGTCAGGAAGATAGCCCCCCAGCAGCACGCGCTCCAGGAAGTGGTCGAACTGAACCTGCCCTGGGAGCTGCCTGAATAAGGCCCTCTGCTCCGGATCGGCCACCAACGCTCGCGACGGAAGGACACGCCATGAGCAAACTCATCGTGGTCGGGGTGGACGGATCGGCGCAGGCCCTGGGCGCTGTGGACTGGGCCGCCGCCGAAGCCGGGCGCAGGCATCTGCCGTTGCGCATCGTGCACATCGCGGTCCGCTGGGAGTACAACGTCGCGATCCGCGAACCCGGCCTGGAGGCGCCACGGCCGGAGGCCGCAGGACTCGAGGTCCTCAGGATCGCCGAGGACCGCGCCCGCACCTTCGCGTCCGTCGACGTCGGCTGCAGGCTCGGGATCGGCCCCATCCCCGTCACGCTCCTTCAGGAGGCGGCCGACGCCGCCCTGCTGGTGCTGGGCTCGCGCGGCACCGGGGGCTTCACCCGGCTGCTGCTCGGCTCGGTGAGCCGCCAGATGGCGGAACACGCCGCGTGCCCTGTCGTCATCGTGCCCGGGACTGGAACCGGCTCCGGGCCATCCGGGATCGTCGTCGGTGTCGACGGCTCGGAAGCCTCCGTAGACGCCGTGGGCTTCGCGTTCGAGGAGGCGTCCCTGCGCTCGGTCGGCCTGCGAGCCGTGCACGCCTGGGTCCATCCGGCATGCCCTCGGGAGATGCGCCCGGTCCGTTACGACATGGCGGCGGTCGAACGAGAAGGCGCCAGGCTCCTGTCGGAGTCGCTCGCGGGTTGGAAGGCCAAGTACCCGGACGTTCCCGTGGACGAAGAGGTGATCGAAGGCGCCCCCGCGTCGGTTCTGGCCGACGCGTCGAACGACGCGGAACTTCTCGTCGTCGGAGCCAGAGGACGTGGCGGCTTTCCCACGCTCCGCCTCGGCTCGGTCAGCCACTCTGTCCTCCACCATGCGAAAGGACCGGTGGCCGTCGTGCGCGGCCCTCATCCCGGGCGGGCAGGGGCGCGACGGTAACGCGGGGCCGACTGAGCCGGTGGCTGGACGTGGATCGCATGCGTATTCGGGTAAGGAGCCTATGGACGCTGCATGAAGGCTCGCCATCGAGGAGTCACCGCAGTGATGGTGGGAGTCTGGATCGACGCCACGGGCGACAATCCTCAGGAGCGGTACGGCGAACGGCTCCGCGCATGGAGCCACGCCTTCGCCGCCGCGGACAGCGAGCCTCAGGCGGGCGACATCACGCTGGATCCGGTGCACTACGCGATGACCTCCTGGGATCTGGCCACCCGCCCGACGGACGGACCGCCGTATGTCCGGTTCCATCCACGGGTGCTGCATGCCACCTGTCATCGACCGGAAGGGACTTACATCATCTTGGCAGTGGTCCGGCTGGCTGCTCCATCGCCGGAACAGTTGCCCCACGGTTGGTTCGGCTGGCAGCAGGGCGAATCGGGCGTCCCCTGCGTGGCCCCGCCGTTCGACAGAAGGGCCGCGCTGTTCACTCTTGAGCTTCGGGTTCCCATTCAGCCCGCCCGGTTGCCGACGCCCACGAGGCCGGAAGCCGAGGGATTGCCCAATCTCGGCGACGCCCAGGCGGCTCTGGAAACGCTGGTAGAGGAGATCAACACCGCCGTCGTACCGTTCCTGCGGATTCTGGACGCCACGGGCGTATGACGGATCTCCGGCCGGCGAACAGGTGCAGCGCTACGGGGTGGAGGAGGCTCGGCTCCGCGGCCTTCCCTCACTGTCTGCCACGCCTGGCACTGGCCCTGTCCGCTCCGCCCGCCAGAAGAGAACACCCTCGAAATTCTCAAGGGCATCGGCGCGATCGTGGCCGACGGAGGGGGTACGCAAGGCCCTCGGACACCCGACCGGGGCTGCCGCCGTGGGTGCCGCGGTCGTGGTTCAGCCCGGTTCCATCCGGGGGCGCCGGAACCGCCGTGGCACGCCGGCCCACCGGGCGTGGATCGCCGTCATCGCCCGCTCCAGTGTCTGTTCCGGGGGCGCATCAGTGTCGATCTCGGTCGCGTCCGGCCAGGGCGCCATCGTCGCCGTCATCGCCGCGGCGATCGCCTGGTCCGCGTCCGATATCCCGCCGGTGCGGCGCGCGAGCCGCTCGGCGGTCACGCGCGGAGGGGCGGTGCAGCACAATGCCAGGAGATCGGCGGAAGTACGCCGAGCCAGGCACACCGCGGCGGTGCGGTGCGCGGCGTCGGTCCAGGAGGCGTCGACGACGACCGGCTCGCCGAGACCGAGCAGCCTCTCGGCCCTGGACAACAGCTCGGTATAGGTCCGTCGGGTGGACTCCGCGCGGTAGATACCTTCGCCGAAGGGGGCGGCCGCGGGCTGGTGCGGCGATATACCGGCGAGTTCCTTGCGAAGACGGTCGCTGGTCAGCAGCGTGCAGCCGAGCCGGTCGGCGACGGCCGCGGCCAGGGTCGATTTGCCGGTCCCCGGGAGCCCGCCGACGAGGACCATGGTGACCGCGCCCGCCTGGAGATGGCCCAGCGTGAGCTCGGCCAGACGCCGGGCCTCCCACGCCGCTGCGGTGTCTCCCTGGCCATGGCGCAGGCAGGCGACCTTGGCGCGGACGAAGGCCCGGTAGGCGACGTAGTGATGCCACAGAGAGGGCGGCGAAGGGTCGCCGGAAAACTCGGCGTACCAGCGCAGGAACAGCTCCGCCAGGCGAGGCGCGCCCAGTCGCTCCAGGTCCATGGCCAGGAAGGCGGCGTCGTCCAGGCCGTCGACGAAACGGAGCAGGTCGTCGAATTCCAGGCAGTCGAGGATCCGAGGCCCGTCGTCCAGGCAGAAGATGTCGTCGGTGAGCAGATCGCCATGGCCGTCCACGATCCGGCCTTCCGCGACCCGGCGGGCGAAGAGCGGTTCCCGGCCGCCGAGGAAGCGCAGCGTGAGCCGTTCGATCTCGCCGAGGACCTCGGTGTCGATCACCGCCTCGGGCAGCGCCCGCACCTCGCGGAAGCTGGCGGTCCAGCGGGATCGCAGCGCCTGCCCGCTCCCTTGTTCGTCGATCCGGGGGCTGTGCGGGGATCGGGCGTGCATGCCCGCGATCATTCGCGCGACCTGGCACACGGCGTCCTCCACCGGTTCTCCCGCGCGGACGAGCGCCGACAGGCGGCGTTCGTCCGGCATACGCCGCATCACCACGAGGTGCTCCCAGACCCGTCCGTCCGGGCCGGCCACATCGGCCACTCCTTCGTAGACGTCCGGCGCCAGCCGGCGGTTGAGTTCGACCTCCTTGTGGCACATCGCCCGCCGGGCCTCCAGCGTGGTGAAGTCCAGGAAGCCCAGATCAACGGGCTTCTTCAGCTTGAAAGCGTGATCGCCGAGGAGGATGACCACCCCGGCGTGCGTCTCCTTGACCTGCGCCCATGGCCTCATCGAGGTGCCCCCGTCCCCGGCCGGTGCCAGACGGCGTCTCCACGTCTGCTTCCCGGAGACATTCCCCGCGCACCGGCTCCACCCCTCGGTTGTGGCCCGGCGATGCCCCTGCCGGTCATGGACCACGATCACTCCGGATCGCTGTCGTTCTCGCATGTATCTCGTCGCGGACACGCTGGGAGAGCAGGGTGAGGCGTTCGCTGTAGCGGACCTGGGGCGCCCGCGGGTCGCGCAGCGCGAGCGCGGGCGCCGGAAGGCGCGCGAGTTCCGCGGCGCAGCGGTCGCGCGCCGTCCCGATCGCCTCGCTCGGGGCGAGCCGCCGTCCCGCCGCCATCACGGGGGCGAGCAGGGGGCGGTGGCCGGGCGGTACGGGCTCGTCGCGCAGGCCGACGATGTCGCCGGTCTCCCCGCGGAAGATCTGCTTGGCGCCGGGGAGGGTGACCTTCCCCGCGGACAGCTTCATCACCGGACGCCCGCCGTACTCGACCAGCTTGTACGCGCTGTTCAGCGAGGGCGCGTCGGCCGAGACGCCCACCTTCGTGCCGACCGCGTAGATGTCGATCGGGGCGCCCTGCCGCACCAGGTCGTCGATGGCGTACTCGTCCAGCCCGCCGCTGGCCAGGATCTTCGCGTCGGGCAGCCCCGCTTCGTCGAGCATCCGGCGGGCCTGCCGCGACAGGTCCGCCAGGTCTCCGGAGTCGAGCCGTACGACCAGGGGCCCGGGCAGGCGCATCCGCCGGGACACGGCGATGGCCGCCTGGAGGCCGGTCAGGGTGTCGTAGGTGTCGACGAGGAAGGTGTTCGCACCGGGCAGGTCGGCCGCGAACGCCGCGAAGGCGGCTTCGTCGTCGCCGAACGCCTGGATGTAGGAATGCGCCATCGTGCCGGCGGCGGTCAGGCCGTACCGCCGGGCCGCCTCGACGTTGCTGGTCGCGGAGAACCCGGCGATCGCGGAGGCCCGCGCCACCGACATGGCGGCACCGATTCCCTGGGTGCGCCGGAAGGCGAAGTCGATCAGCCGTGCCCGGCCGGCGGCGAGCACGCACCTGGCGGCCTTGGTCGCCACGGTCGTCTGGAAGGTGACGTGGTTGAGCAGCACGGTCTCGGCCAGTTGGGCCTCGGCGATCGGACCGCTCACCTCCAGGATCGGCTCGTCGGCGAAAAGTATCGATCCCTCCGGAACCGCCCAGACGTCCCCGGTGAAGCGCATGCGCTCAAGGCCCCGCAGCACGTCGTGGCCGTACTGTCCGATGTGTTCGAGGTAGTCGAGTTCGGCGCCGGTGAAGTGGAAGCCTTCGAGAAATTCCAGGCAGTCGTCCAGCCCGGCGGTGACGAGGAAGCCGCGCTTCGCGGGCAGCCTACGGACGAACAGGCTGAAGGTGGCCCTGCCGGTCATGCCACGGCGAAGGTAGCTCGCCGCCATGTTGATCTCGTACAGATCGGTGAGCAGCCCGCTGGCCATGGCCTCCTCCTCGATCTCGTGTGCCGACCCCCTCGGCTTGCGTCTCAGGCCCGGGCGGTGGACCAGGATGATCTCCCCGGCCTGGAGGCGCCACAGCGTGAGCACCCCCTCGGTCGTGATCTCCGGCTGCAAGCGGTCAGTGGCGGACCACGATCACGGGTGCGCGTGCGTGATGAAGCACAGCGTGAGCGGTGGCGCCCAGGCCCAGCCGGGCGGCCATTCCCGTATGGGCCCCGATGATGACCAGGTCCGTCTCCGCGGAGGCCTCGATCAGGGCTTTGGCCGGATGTTCCTCCACGACGCGCTCGGTGAGCGTCACGTCGGGGAAGTTCTCGCGCCGGCCGGCGATACTCTCCGCGAGCAGGCGCGTCTCCTCCGCCCCGACGCTGTCCACGTCGTAGACGAGCGGTTGAAGGTCGCCCAGTTCCGCCGCGGCCGGATGCGTCCAGGCGTGCACGGCACGCAGGTCGGCATGCCGCAGTGCGGCTTCGCGGAACGCGAATTCCAGGACGGGTTCCTGATCGGGGTGCCCGGTGACGCCAACGGCGATCTCACCGCGGCCGCCTTCGTTCGTCTGCCGGACGACGGCTACGGGGCAGGGAGCCCTGGCCGTGACGTAGCGGCTCACCGAACCCAGCAGCAGCTCGGCGAACCCGCCACGGCCGCGGTTTCCCACGACGATCAGCTGAGCGCCCTCCGCGGCTGCGACGAGCGCCTCCTCCGCTGCGCCGTCGACGATCTCAGCCGAGACCGACAGATGTGGCCTGCCCGCTCTGGCGTAGACCGTCGCCCGATCGAGCACGGTCCGCGCAGCCGCCTCGGCATCGGGTCCCCAGCTCGCCGGCTGCGGGACGAGTGGCACGAAATACGGCCAGCGCAGCGCCGCGTACACGATCCGCAGCGGCGCACCGCGGAGCGCGGCTTCCTGGCCTGCCCAGTCGGCTGCCTGAAGCGAGGGCGTCGATCCGTCGACACCCACGACGATCGGCTCTGCCATGCCGTCACCCCTCACGCGTTCCCGATCGACGATCGGCAGGTAAGGCTCTTACAGCAGTTGTGCCCGCCTCCGTGCCCCGGCTCGCGCACCGTCAGGGGGCGGGATGTCCATGTCGCGGCCTTGCCTGCGTAGTACCAGCCGGAGTTTCCCGCTATCCGAGATCGGGCTCCGATTCCGGCGCCCGGAGGTCGCCGACTCCGAACAGACCCACGAGCGTGCCATCTGCCCGGGTCACGACGACATGCCGGATCTTGGCGTGATCCATGTGTTCGGCCAGCCGCGCGACCTCTGTGCTCGGACGGGTGGTCGTGACGCCGACGCGCATGACACGCTCGGCCGTAGCCGTGGGATCCGCGCCGATCAGCTCAAGCGAGCCGATCACCCCGTGAACGACGTCATCCCTGTCGATCACCACTGCCAGCCCTGCCGGATCCGCGATGACTCTGTCCGCTACTTCCACGAGCGGATCCTCCAGGTAAGCGATCACCGGGTCACGACGCACCTGTTCTCTCACAAGGGCAGCGTGCCCTTCATAGGGAAGATCGGCGGAGATCCAGTCCATCTTGCCCGGCGAGTAGTCGTGAACGGAGTCGAATCCCAGCCTCTCCAAGCGGTGGGCCGCTCGGGGACTCAGATCGCAGAGCCAGTCGTGGCAGTAGACGATGATCGGTCGAGACCTGTCCAGCGTGGCGGCGGACATGTCGTTGAGATCCCGCATCGGGTGGTTGACGGCAGACGGGAGGTGCGCCCAGTCGTACTGCTCCCTGGGGAGCACTTCGACCAGCTGAGCCCGCCCGGCTGAGAGAAGATCCTGCACAGCTTCTCGAGTGACAACCTGCACCATGTTGTGGGGCCGTACCCCGCGGACGGAGAGTATGCCGGTTGAGAAGTTGCGGGCCGTCCTGTCGCCGTCGTCGCGGCAGCGCCACCAACCGGCCGGCGTGCGCGATCGCCGGGAACGCTGTGACCCCACGACGGCATGGGGCCGATGTCCGCTCCCCGGTGATGGACGCACGCCCCCGTACACGGGCGGAATGTGGGTACGGATGGGCGCAAGGACCAGGCCCTGTGCGGTCACGGGGAATGGCCGCTTGAGCGGTGGTTCCGGGGGTGGGCGTATGTTTCTTGATCGCCATGATGCGGGGGTACGGCTCGCCGAGGAGATGCGCCGGCGTGCCGGGGCTGAGGATGTGGTCGTCCTGGGGCTGCCCAGGGGTGGGGTGCCGGTGGCGTACGAGGTGGCCCAGACGCTCGGCGCGCCGCTGGACGTGATCGTGGTGCGCAAGCTCGGGGTGCCATACCAGCCGGAGCTGGGATTCGGCGCCGTCGGCGAGGGTGGGGTAGGCGTCGTCAACCGCGATGTCGTACGGCTTGCACATCTCAGCCAGGCGGAGATGTCCGCTGTGGAGGAGCGCGAGCGGGCCGAAGTCGAGCGCCGGGCCCGGCGTTTCCGCGGTCACCGCCCGCCCGTGGACCTCGCGGGCCGTACGGTGATCGTGGTCGATGACGGGATCGCGACCGGGGGAACGGCTCGTGCCGCCTGCCAGGTCGCACGCGCGCGTGGCGCTTCACGGCTGGTGCTTGCGGTGCCGGTGGGGGCGCGGGAGACGGTCGAGAGTCTGCGCGAGGACGCCGACGAGGTGATTTGCCTTGATGTCCCCGACCACCTCTACGCGATCGGCTTCTGGTATCACGATTTCTCCCAGACCACCGACGAGCAGGTCGTCGAGTTGCTGCGGCGGGCCGCGTCCCGACATGAGGCCACCGTAGGGTCTGATCTGCAGGGTCTCGCCGAGGATGTGGAGGTGGACGCCGGGCCGGTCCGGCTCCCCGGCCGGCTGGTCGTCCCTCCGAATGCGCCAGGTGTCGTGGTTTTCGTGCACGGCAGCGGCAGCAGCCGGCACAGCCCCCGAAACCGGTACGTCGCGACCGCACTCAACCATGCGGGTCTGGGAACACTGCTGTTCGATCTGCTCACCGCGCAGGAGGAGATCGACCGCGGCAACGTGTTCGATATCGGGCTGCTGGCGGGAAGGCTCGTCCAGGTGACCGGCTGGGTAGGTTGTCAGCGCAGGTTGGCGGGGCTTCCGATCGGCTACTTCGGTGCGAGCACCGGCGCGGCGGCAGCGCTGTGGGCGGCAGCCGAACCTGGCAGGGAGATCGCGGCCATCGTGTCCCGCGGCGGCCGGCCTGACCTCGCCGAGCCCCGTCTCGGTGAGGTGCACGCCCCCACCCTGCTGATCGTGGGAGGCCGCGACACCGTGGTGCTCGGTCTCAACCGGGCGGCCCAGGAGCGGTTGCGCTGCGAAAGCTCGCTTCAGGTCATTCCCGGCGCAACGCACCTGTTCGAGGAGCCGGGAGCGCTCGAGACGGTCGCCCACCTCGCCTGCGAGTGGTTCACCGACCACTTCACGCTCCATGCCGCATGAGGCCGCCGGCCTCGGCTGCGAAGACCCGGCAGCCGCGAAGGTGGCAAGGCCGCCATGGCCTTCGCTGGAATCCAGGCTGTGTGCCCGGCCCTGACCTTCCGCCCGTCGCCCAGACGTTTCGCCGACAGGGATGGCGGGTTTTCCGTCCGGAACGCAGCTGAGGAGGAGGCCGCTATGACCTGGGAGCCGATTCGGAAAACAGGACAGGAGGCGGCGCGGTCCAATCTGACGGACTACGAACGTGAGTGCCGTGGCTTCTCCTGGCAGACGGCGCGGCGATCCGTGTCCGGCCTGCCCGAGGGCCGGGGGCTGAACATCGCCTACGAGGCCGTGGACCGCCACGTGGGCACGCCGCGACGCGATCACGTGGCGCTTCGGTGCGTCGGCAGGGACGACACCGTCACCGAGATGACCTACGAGGATCTCCGCTTCGCCACCAACCGCTTCGCCAACGTGCTCCGCGGCATGGGGGTGGGCAAGGGCGAACGGGTGTTCACGCTGCTCGGCCGGGTGCCTGATCTTTATATCGCAGTCCTGGGGACGCTGAAGAACCTGAGCGTGCTGTGCCCGTTGTTCTCCGCCTTCGGCCCCGAACCGGTCCGCGAGCGGTTACGCCTCGGCGACGGGCGTGTCCTGGTGACCACCCCGGAGCTCTACGCCCGGAAGGTCGCCGTGATCCGCGAGTCGCTGCCCGGTCTGAGGCACGTGCTGGTCACCGGCGATGCTCCCCCGCCTCAGGGCACCGTGTCCCTGCGGGGATCGATGGCCGAGGCGTCAGCGGAGTTCGAGATTCCCTCCACCGACCCGGAAGACATGGCGCTGCTCCACTTCACCAGTGGGACGACCGGCACACCCAAAGGCGCCGTCCACGTACACGAGGCAGTGGTCGCACACCGCGTCACCGCCACCTACGCCCTCGACCTTCGCCCCTCCGACGTCTTCTGGTGCACCGCCGACCCCGGCTGGGTCACAGGAATGTCGTACGGAGTCATCGCGCCGCTCAGCCTGGGAGCCACTCTCGTCACGGACGCGGGCGAGTTCGACGCGCGGCGCTGGTGCCGCGTCCTCCAGGATCAGCAGGTCACCGTCTGGTACACCGCCCCGACCGCGCTGCGCATGCTCATGCGGCACGGCGACACCCTTCCGGGCGAGTACGACCTGTCCAGGCTGCGCTTCGTCGCCAGCGTGGGGGAGCCGCTCAACGCCGAGGTGGTGGTGTGGGGGCCGCGCGCGCTCGGCCTGCCGATCCATGACAACTGGTGGCAGACCGAGACCGGCGCCATCATGATCAGCAATTTCGCCGCGATGGACATCAAGCCGGGGTCCATGGGCCGTCCACTCCCCGGCATCGAGGCGACCGTGCTGGAAAGAGGCCCGGACGGGCGAGCCCGCGTCGTCGACGGCGAGGTGCGGGTGATAGAAGAGCCCGACATCGAGGGAGAACTCGCACTCCGCCCCGGCTGGCCCTCGATGTTCCGCGCCTATCTCGGTGACCCGGAAAGGTATCGTCAGGCGTTCGCCGGGGGCTGGTATCTGAGCGGCGACATCGTGCGAAGGGACCGGGACGGTTACTTCTGGTTCGTCGGCAGGTCGGACGATGTGATCAAGTCGGCGGGGCATCTCGTCGGACCGTTCGAGGTGGAGAGCGTGCTGATGGAGCATCCCGCCGTGGCCGAGGCGGGTGTGATCGGCAAGCCCGACCCGGTGGCCGGTGAACTGGTGAAGGCCTTCGTCACGCTCAACACCGGCTTCGAGCCGACCGAGAGGCTTCGGCTGGAGCTGATCGCCTTCGGCCGGCGCCGCCTCGGCGCGGTCGCTCCGAAGGAGCTGTGTTTCGACCAGAGCCTGCCGCACACACGCAGCGGCAAGGTCATGCGCCGACTGCTCAAGGCTCGGGAGCTCGGACTCCCCACAGGGGATATCTCGACCCTCGAACGCCACGAAGGTAGCGCACCGTGACAGCCATGAAGGACCGCCTGCTCACGTCGCGTGGACGGCGAGGAAGTCCGCTCCGCCGGCGATGGTGGCGAAGGCCGGGTAGTCGTCCTCCTCGATCCGGCATCCGCTGGATTCGCTCAGCGTCTGCACGTAGGTGAGAAAATCGAGCGAGTCCAGCTCCAGGGCGTCGCGGATGTCGGCGTCCTGCGGCAGCGCCGCCGGGTCCGTGTCCGGTGCCACCTGGCTCAACGCGCTCGTGACGAGTTCCCGAGCTTGTTGCGGCGTCATAGCGTTTCCGGCTGGTTGAGTAGCCGGTCCACGATGCCGAGGAACCGCCCGCCGGTGTAGCCGTCGGTCGCCCGGTGATCGGCGGCCAGGGTGACGGTCACCAGCGGCCGGACGCCCAGCAGCCCGTCGACGGCCCACGGGCGATCGAGGATCTTCCCGAAACCCACCAGGGCCACCTGCGGTGGGTAGATGACGCCGTGCACCGCTTCGACTCCCTGGTCACCGAGGTTGGTGACGGTGATGGTGGCCTCGGTCATCTCGGCACCGCGCAGCCGCCCTGTACGCGCCCGGGAGACCAGGTCTTTCAGAGCGGCCATGAGATCCTCGATCGCGAGGCGGGCCGCGTCGTGCAGGGCCGGGGCGATCAGGCCGCCGCCTTTGAGTGAGATCGCCACCCCCAGATGCACGGCCTTCCCGGGTACGAAGGCATCGTCGATCCAGAAGCCGTTCAACCTCGGCACCTCGGCGGCGGCGCGGGCGGCCGCCTTGAGGAGCAGGGCCGCGGGGAGCAGCCGACGTGAGACCGGCAGATCGCGGTTGCGCTCGCGCAACCATGCGAGCGCGCCGGTGAGGTCCACGGTCGCGCTCAGGTAGTAGTGCGGAATCTCCCGTTTCGACCTGGCCATCGCCCTCGCGATCGCCTGGCGCATCGCCTCCCGCCGGCGTTCCAGGTCAGCCTCCGGTACGGCTCGCGCCTCCGCCTGCTCGGCAGGCGGACGGGTGGCCTCCTCCACCGCCTCGGGCGGCCGTGGCCCGGCACCCCGTTCGGCCGCCTCCCGCACATCCTGGGCGCGGATCGCTCCGGCGCGCCCCGTGCCGTGGACGTCGGCGAGGTCGACGCCGAACTGCGCGGCGAGCCTGCGCGCCAGCGGTGAGACCTTGGCCTGCGGCGAGACCTTGGCCTGCGGTGAGGGCTCCACATGCTCGACGTCCGCGCGGGTCACCCGTCCCTGCGGACCCGTCCCCCGTACACGGGCGATGTCCACTCCGCGTTGCTCGGCCAGATGCCGTACCAGGGGTGAGGCGACCGGTGACGGAACGTGCGGCGCGCCTGGCGCCGGCAGGCGCGCCGGCGTTGGCCGTCGTGGGCGCGCCCGCTTCCTCAGGGGCTGAGCCGGCGCCGGCTCGGGAGACACCGGTTCGGCAGCGGGCGGGATGCCGACGATGACGGCGAGGGCCGTACCGACGGGCACCCGCCGACCGGTCCCCACCAGGAGGCTCTCGACCGTCCCCGTGTGGAACGACTCGACCTCGATCGTGGCCTTGTCGGTGTCTATCACCGCGATGACGTCACCCTTGCGCACCCGATCCCCTGGCTTGACCAGCCACTCGGCGACCGCGCCCGACTCCATGTCCGCACCGAGCGAAGGCATCACGAACTCCGCGCGCTCGTTCATGAGGCGACCGCCTCTCGCGCGGCGGCGACGATCGACGGCACCTGGGGGAGGGCGGCCTCCTCCAGGTGGCGGGCGTAGGGAACGGGGACCTCCGCTGTGCAGACCCGCTGGATCGGCGCGTCCAGCTGGTAGAAGGCCTGCTCCACGATGCGGGTGCCGATCTCGGCCGACAGGCTGCCCGACCGCCACCCCTCGTCCACGATGACGGCCCGGTGCGTGTTGCCGACCGACTCCACGATCGTGGCGTCGTCGAGCGGGCGCAGGACGCGTAGGTCGATCACGTCCGCCTCGATGCCTTCGGCGGAGAGCGCGTCGGCGGCCGCCAGTGCCTTCCCGGTCGTGCCGCCGTAGGCGATCAGTGTGATGTCCTTGCCGGAACGCCGGAGCGCGGCGGAGGTGATGTCCACCGGGCCGGGGCGCGGCTGCCCCGACATGCCGTACAGCGAGCCGTGTTCGAAGATCAGTACGGGGTCGGGGTCCTCCAGGGCCGGCCAGAGCATGTTGCGGGCGTCCTCGATCGTCGCGGGTGCGAGGATCCGCAGGCCCGGAATGTGGGCGTACCAGCCTTCGAGGCTGTGCGAATGCTGCGCGGCGAGTTGCCGTCCGGCTCCGGTGGTCATCCGGATCACCAGCGGGACGTTCAACTGCCCGCCCGACATGTGCAGGAGCGTCGCCGCGTTGTTGAGGATCTGGTCGAGGGCCAGCAGGCTGAAGTTCACCGTCATGATCTCGACGATGGGACGCATCCCGCCCAGCGCCGCACCGATGCCCGCGCCGACGAAGGCGGCCTCCGACAGCGGGGTGTCCCGGATACGCTCGGGGCCGAATTCCTCCAGCAGGCCCAGACTCACCGCGAAGCAGCCCCCGTACGCGCCCACGTCCTCGCCCATCAGGAACACGCGGTCATCGCGGCGCAGGGCCTCGCGGATCGCCTCCCGCATGGCCTCGCGATAGGTGGTCGTCGCCGCGCTCACGACGCGGCCTCCACCGACCCCCCGCGCGCGCCGCCGCTCGCCAGGGGCGTCTCGCTGTAGACGAAACGGGAGAGATCTTCCACCGGCTCGACCGGCGCCTGCTCAGCGAAGGCGACGGCCTGGTCGATCTCCGCTGATATCTCCTTCTCCAGCACGGCGAGATCGTCGTTCGTGATCTCGCGTTCCGCCTTCATCGAGGCGACGAGGGCATCGATGGGGTCGCGCTTCTTCCACTGCTCGATCTCCTCCTTGCTCCGGTAACGGTCTGGGTCGTACATCGAGTGGGCGCGGAAGCGGTAGGTGCGCAACTCCACGAAATGCGGTCCGGCCCCGGCACGGATCGCTTCGGCCGCCCGGGTCGCCGCGTCGGCGACCGCAAGCACGTTCATCCCGTCTACCTGCCACGCCGCGACGCCGTATCCCGCCGCGCGAAGGGCCAGATCGGTCTGGGCGTGGGACTTGGCCAGCGCGGTGCCCATCGCGTACAGGTTGTTCTCGCAGGCGAACAGCACCGGCAGCCGCCAGAGCGCCGCGAGATTGACGCATTCGTGGAACCCGCCCTCGGCCATGGCGCCGTCGCCGAAGAAACACACGGTCACCCGGTTGCGGTCCTGCAGTTTGTCGGCGAGGGCGAGCCCGACCGCCAGGGGAAGTCCGCCGCCGACGATCGCATTGCCGCCGTAGAAGCGGCGGGCGACGTCGAAGATGTGCATCGAGCCGCCGCGCCCCCGGCTGCACCCCGTGGCCTTGCCGTACATCTCGGCCATGATCGTTGTAGCGGGCACTCCGCGGATGAGCGCGTGCCCGTGTTCCCGGTAGGTGGAGACGACCACGTCGTCCGTGGCCAGCGCGTGGCAGACGCCCGCGGCCACCGCCTCCTCCCCGATGTAGAGGTGCATGAATCCGCGGATCTTCTCGCCGCTGTACAGCTCGACACAGCGTTCCTCGAACCGCCTGACGCGCAGCATCTGGCGCAACAGGTCCCGATGCGACTCGGCCCGCGCGCTCTTCTTTCCAGCCATAGGTCCGTCCTCATGCGCGGTTCGCTCCACTCGCCTCGACCGTCTGGTTCCGGGTCTAGGCGCCCTCCGGCATCTTGTTCAGGTGTGCGGGCATGCCAGCGGCCACGTGCACTGGAGGCATAGGCGTAGGCCTCCCGAACCCTCGCTGTCTCGCGATCGCGGTACACCTCGTCCGGGACCTGCCGCACCTCGTCCGGGAATAATTGATCAGGCATCTCGCTGTTCACCCTCTAACCCTGGCGTCCTTACCCACAGATAGGCGCAATGTGCGGATCGGACAGGAAGTGCTGGACGACGGTGAGTGTCGGTTGTCTACACGTCCAAGGTCACGGTGCAGACCCATCCGTGCGGTCCGTGATCGAAACGCAGGCCGTGGAGTGCGACGGCCTTGGGCACCGCGCCGATCTGGGGGACGGCCGCCACGTCGGTCATGCCCAGGGTCAGCCACAGTCCTGCCTCGTCCTCGTGCGCTTCGATCTCGCAGGGGACGCGGGCTGCCGTGTCCATCTGATAGATCACCTCGTCGAGCACTGTCAGGAGCTGCTCCTCGGGTGGGGCCGGGCCGACGTGGAGCGTACGCGTGCTGTGACGCTCGGCCCGGCTGAGGTCGGCGAAGCCGCCGATCACGGCGCGGACGGCCTCGGCGACACATTCCGCGACGGTGGGCGCCCATGCCTCGAGGCGGACGTCGGCGGTGTGGGGGAGCGAGCGGTGGCCGCGCCCGCTGATCGGGTCTTTACCGCCGTCGGGCCGGGCCACCGGGTCAGCCCTTCACCACGCCGAGTGGGACGAGCCGCGCGACCCTGCGGCAGAGCCCGGCTCCGACGCTTGCGGTGACCACTGCGTCCACGTCCTTGTATGCGTCCGGCTTCTCCTCGGACAGGCCGCGCCACGAGGATCCGCGCACGGCGATGCCCCTGCCCTCCAGCCACGTCCGCAGTTCCCGTCCTCTGGTGGAGCGCGCGGCCTGGTGGCGGCTCTGGACGCGGCCGGCACCGTGACAGGTGGAGTGGAAGGCCTGCCCGCCGGGCACGCCGGTGAGCACGTAGGAGGCGGTGCCCATGGTGCCGGGGATGAACACGGGCTGACCGAACGGCGCCAGATCGGCGGGCAGGTCGGGATGGTGGGGCGGGAGCGCGCGGGTGGCGCCCTTGCGGTGCACGCACAGGCGCTTCCCGTCGTGTTCTTCCACCTTGGCCAGGTTGTGTGACACGTCGTAGACCAGGGCCAAGGTGGCACCGGCGACCTGACGGAACGCCCGCCGGGCCGCCTCGGTCAGCAGTTGCCGGTTGGCCCGGCCGTAGTTGGCCGCCGCGGCCATCGCGCCCAGGTAGCCGCGGCCTTCCGGCGAGTCCACCGGGACGCAGGCCAGCTGCCGGTCCGGCACGCGGATGCCATAGCTGATCATGGCCTTGTCCATCGCGCGGACGTGGTCGGTGCAGATTTGATGTCCCAGACCGCGCGACCCGCAGTGGATCATCACGCACACCTGGCCTGGCCGCAGACCGAACGCGGTCGCCACCGCCTCGTCGTAAATCTCCTCGACCGCCTGGACCTCCAGGAAGTGGTTGCCGGAGCCGAGGCTGCCGACCTGGACCAGACCTCGTTCCACCGCTCGCGTGCCGACCTGGCCGGGGTCGGCGTCGGCCACGGCTCCCTGATCCTCACAGCGGTCCAGATCGTGAGCCTCGCCGTGCCCCGCGCGTACGGCGAAGCGCGCTCCTTCGCGCAGCACCTGGTCGAGCTGGGCGGGGCCCGGCAGACGCCATACTCCGCCCGGGCCCGGTCCGCGGGGTGTGGCCGCGTCCAGGGCGTCCATCAGCCGCTCCATGACGGGCACGAGTGCTTCACGGTGCAGGTCGGCGGCCAGCAGACGCACCCCGCAGGAGATGTCGAACCCCACGCCCCCGGGGGAGACCACTCCGCCCGCCGACACGTCCGTGGCGGCCACGCCTCCGATGGCGAAGCCGTACCCCCAGTGCAGGTCGGGCATGCCGTAGGAGGCGCCGACGATGCCGGGCAGGGTAGCCACATTGACGACCTGCTGAAGGGCCTGCTCCTCGGGCATCAGGTCCCGGGAGACGAACACGACTCCCGGCACCCGCATCGGCGCCTGCCGCTCGATCCGGAATCGGAAGGGCGTCTCCTGTACAAGCTTCATTACCTGATCTCACGCGGTTGCGACGTCCCGCGGCCTGTGCGAATCCGGCCCGGATTTCGGGCTGGTGCGGACATGCACACCTGCACAACCAACGGGGCGCCTGATGCGTATCGGACGTGGAGCCCTTGATGACCGCTTGTCTGCTGCGGGCCTCTGTTTCGATCCTCCGCCTGTTCAGGTGGAGCGGTCCGCCAGCCATCGACCCTGATGGACGGGACGAAAGTCCCTCAGCCGCGGATCCGGCGGACAGCGCCTCGCCCTCCGCCGCGATTCCGTGCGGAGGCCCACCTTCCGCGGTCGACCATGGGGATCATGAACCGCACACCGGGATCGCGGACGTCGCGGACCCTGCCGAGCCGGAACACCACACCTCGCTCGTACTGCCGCACGATGGCAATGCCGAGACGGCGTCGGCTACTGCTCATGGCCAGGGTGGGTATAAGAGCCGGGACGCGAGTCATCGAGTGTGTCGGGGGCACCGATGAGCGTAACGGATATGGGCAAGAAGGCACGGGACGTGATGCACGAAGGCGTTCAGTGCATCGGTGAACACGAAACGCTGCGTACCGCCACGCAGATGATGGCCGACCTGGGAGTCGGTGCGTTGCCCATCTGCGGGGACGACGACCGGCTCAAGGGGATCATCACCGACCGCGACATCGTGGTCATGTGCTGCGCGCACGGCATGGACATCGACCGGACGACCGCCGGCGAACTGGCCCGTGGCCTGGTGTGGGTCGATGCCGACGCCAGCGTGGAGGAGGCGCTGTTCGCGATGGAGGAGCACCACATCAAGCGCCTGCCTGTGATCGAGCGTCATCGTCTGGTCGGCATCATCAGCGAGGCGGATCTGGCCAAGGAGCTGCCGGACAGCAAGCTCGCGGAGTTCGTCCACCGCGTCTACGCGCTCGACTGACCGCCGGCGGCCGCACCCCCGCTGACCGGAGTTGAGCTGGGCGACGCAGTGCAGGACTGGAACCAGGCCGACGACGCGGCCGATGGCGGAGGTGATCCGGTATGGACCGCCGTTCTCCGGGGAGCGCGCTCGATCCTTCCGAGGTACAGGTGGAGACCCGGGGATCGGTCCCGGCCGGTTCGGCCGACGAGGCCCGCGAGACGGTCGCGGGCCTCACCGCGCTCGCGCACGAACCGGTGCTCTACGCCCGGGTGAAGCTCGGCGTCTCGGCCGACCCGGCCGTCCCCCGTCCCTGCGTCGCCCAGGCCAACCTCGACGTGAACGGCCGGCTCGTCCGGGCCCAGGCGGTCGGGGAGCACATGCACCAGGCCATCCGCCTCCTGGAGGACAGGCTCCGGACCCGGCTGCGCCGTACGTCCCGGGACTGGGAGGACCTGCGCGGGCGATATCCCCTGGACGTCGACCAGGAGTGGCGGCGGTCGAGCCCGCCTCGCCACCCGCTGCCCTACTTCCCCCGGCCATCCGGCGAGCGGCAGGTCGTACGGCACAAGGCGTACGAACTCGCCTGGGCGACCCCGGACGAGGCCGCCTTCGACATGGAGCAGCTCGACTACGACTTCCACCTGTTCCGGGAGGTGGACACCCGTCAGGACAGCGTCATCTACCGCAGCGGAGAGGGATACCGGCTGGCGCAGGTGTCACCCCGTCCCGATGGTCTGGGCCCGGTGTCCGTACCGCTCACCGTCAGCACCACGCCCGCACCGGTTCACACGGTGGAGGAGGCCACGGCGCGGCTGGAGACGAGCGGTCTGCCCTTCGTGTTCTTCGCCGACAGGCGGACGGGCCGGGGCAACGTCGTCTACCACCGCTACGACGGCCACTACGGGCTCATCACGCCCAGCGTCTGACCGGCGTCCTGCACGCGGGCCGCCGGGCGACGGCACGGGACGCCGGCACTCGTCAGGCCGGCGGCCGCGACTGCGCTCCGCGGACGGCCGGGGCAGGTTCCCGGCGCTCCCGTCCGCGCTCGGCCGCGGCGACGTTCTCCTTCACCGAGAAGAAGCTGTCGGGTGCGACGGAGATCGAGTCGATGCCCGCCTCGACCAGGAACCGGGCGAAGTCCGGGTCGTCGCTGGGCCGTTGCCCGCAGAGCCCGACCTTGCGCCTCTTCGCGTGCGCGGCCGAGATGAGGTGCTCGATGCTGCGGGTGAGGGCGGGATTGCGTTCGTCGAACAGGTGCGCCAGCTCGGCGGAGTCCCGGTCGACCCCGAGGGTGAGCTGGGTGAGGTCGTTGCTGCCGATGGAGAACCCGTCGAAGCGGTCGGCGAACTCCTCGGCCAGGATGATGTTGGCCGGGATCTCGGCCATGGCGTAGACCTCCAGGCCGTCTCGGCCCCGCCCCAGGTTCTCCTCGGCCATGACCCGCAGGACCCGGTCGGCCTCCTCGACCGTACGGCAGAACGGGATCATCACGATGACGTTGGTGAGTCCGATGCGCTCCCGCACCCGGCGGATGGCACGGCATTCGAGGGCGAAGCCCTCCCGGTAGCCCTCCGTGTAGTAGCGGCTGGCCCCGCGCCACCCGAGCATCGGGTTCTCCTCGTGGGGTTCGAACCGCCGCCCGCCGACGAGCCGGGCGTACTCGTTGGTCTTGAAGTCGCTCATTCGTACGATCACCGGGTCGGGCCAGCGGGAGGCGGCGATGCGGGCGATGCCGTGGGCCAGCCGCTCGACGAAGTACTCGGTCAGGTCGTCGTAGCCCCGGGTGAGCTCGGTGATCCTGCGGCGGGCGTCCTCGTCGACGCGGCCGGGGTGCACGAGGGCCATGGGGTGGATCTTGACGTGGTTGTTGACGATGAACTCCATCCGGGCCAGGCCGACGCCGTCGGCGGGCAGCCGCCACCAGCGGAAGGCCGCGGCGGGGTTGGCCAGGTTGAGCATGACCCTGGTCCTGGTGGCCGGGATGTCCTCCAGGCTGATCTCCTCGTCCTCGTAGTCGCGCAGGCCCTCGTAGACGAAGCCCTCGTCGCCCTCCGCGCAGGAGACGGTCACCGTCATGCCGTCACCGAGCAGGGTGGTCGCGTCGCCGGTGCCGATGATCGCGGGGACGCCGAGCTCGCGACTGACGATGGCCGCGTGGGACGTGCGGCCGCCGTGGTCGGTGACGATCGCCGCGGCCCTCTTCATGATCGGTTCCCAGTCGGGGTCGGTGATCTTGGTGACGAGCACCGATCCGTCCACGAACCGGTCGATCTCCGCCGCGCTGGTCAGGTTGCACACCGGCCCTGCCGCTATCGCGTCTCCGATGGCCAGCCCCTTCACCAGCGGCTCGACCATCGGCTCACCGGCGTCGCGGATGCGGTAGGTGCGCAGCAGGGACGCCTCCCGGCGCCTCTGGACGGTCTCCGGGCGGGCCTGGACGAGGAAGATCTCGCCGGTCCTGCCGTCCTTGGCCCATTCCATGTCCATCGGGGTGCCGTAGTGGCCCTCCACCGTGGTGGCCCACCGGGCCAGCAGCAGGATCTCCTCCTCGTCCAGCGCGTACCGGACCGCCTCATCCTCCGTGGTGTCGAGCTGGCGCGTTCCTCCCGCGGAGTCGTAGACCACCTTGCGCTCCTTCCGCCCCCGGGTCTTCGACACGATGGGGAACAGGCCCGGGTCGCCAAGGAGCGGCTTGAACACCACGTACTCGTCGGGATCCACCCTGCCGCCGACCACCGTCTCGCCCAGCCCCCAGGAGGCGTCGATCAGGACCGAGCGGGGGAAACCGGTCTCGGTGTCGATCGAGAACATCACTCCGGCGGCGCCCAGGTCGGAGCGGACCATGCGCTGCACCCCGACCGACAGGGCGACGTCCAGGTGACCGAACCCGCTGTCCTCCCGGTAACTGATCGCCCGGTCGGTGAACAGGGACGCGTAACAGCGAAGACAGGCGCCGAGCAACGCCGCCACACCGCTGACGTTGAGGAAACTCTCCAACTGCCCGGCGAAGCTGGCCTCCGGCAGGTCTTCCGCTGTCGCGCTGCTCCGCACCGCGACATCCGGGTCGATGGTGCCCAGGCGATCGGCCAGCTCACCGTACGCCTGCTCGACGGCTGCCGTGACCGCCGCCGGAAGTTCGGCCGCCAGGATGGCGTCCCGTATCGCATGGCCGACCTCCGGCAGATCAGTCCCCCCGCGCAGGCGGCCGATGTGCTCAGCGATCACTTCGTTCAGCCCGTTCACCTGGATGAACTGGCGGTATGCCTCGGCGGTGAGGGCGAAGCCCTCCGGCACGCGAACCCCCGCTCGGGCCAGGTTGCGCGTCAGTTCTCCCAGGCCCGCGTTCTTGCCGCCCACGAGGCCGACGTCCGTCCGGCCCAGCTCGGCGAACCACTTGACCAACCGCGACATGGCCCACCCCGCTACATGTCGACTACGGAAGTCCCTCCCACCCTGTGCCTCGCGCAGCCGGCGAGGTAGGGAACTTGGTCTCCTGCCCGCGGACGAACGTCCCGCCCTGCCGGAGGCTCGTCCAGTCGAAGTGAAATCACATCGGTCCGTGGGTACGGAGCCAAGGATCAGGGGGTGGATACGCGAGATGCCCAGTCACGTTTTCCAGGACGAGATGCGGCAGGTGCTCGACGAGGTATACCGCGAACGTGAAACGGTCGCGGTCCGGGATGTCTACGCGAACGCGTCGGCGCGTCTGTACCTGACCGCCGACATGCTCGCGCACCTGAACGAGATCCCGGAGGGCGCCTACACCAGGCAGGAGATGATCGAGGCGATCAACAGAGTGATCCTGCACCGTAACGAGCAGGACACTCTCGGCCTGATCGAGGAGCCTTCCCGGACCGGGGAAGCGGGGGACACGGCCGAGACGTAATGCGGCGCCGACCCGGGAGGCGCCGCGATGAACCCGTCATCGGGGGCCGGGCACTGTCCGGACCCCACCCGGATCGACCGGGGCAGATCCGAGAGGAGCTGCGGTGGATCCGTGGTCACTGGCTTACGAGGGGTTCGATCCCGGTCACGAGGGACTGCGCGAGGCGCTGTGCACGCTGGGCAACGGCCGGTTCGCCACGCGAGGTGCGGCACCCGAAGCCGAGGCCGACGCCGTCCACTACCCGGGGACGTACGTCGCCGGATGCTACGACCGGCTCACCTCGGACGTCGCGGGCCACCAGCTGTCCAACGAGGACATGGTCAACCTGCCGAACTGGTTGCCGACGACCTTCGCGACACCCGGCTCCGCGTGGTTCTCACCCAGTACGGCGGACCTGCTCCGGTATCGGCAGGAGCTGGACATGCGCCACGCCGTCCTGCATCGGCTGATCCGCTTCCGGGACACCGAGGGCCGTATCACGTCCGTACGGCAGCGCCGCCTGGTCTCCATGGCCGACCCCTACCTGGCCGCGCTGGAGACGACCTTCACGGCCGAGAACTGGTCGGGGCCTGTCCGCGTACGCTCCGGCCTGGACGGGCGCGTGGCCAACACGGGAGTGGCCCGATACCGCGAACTACGCGGCGACCATCTGACGCGGCACGCGACGGGGACCCGTGAGCCCCTGACATGGCTGCGCACGCGGACCCGCTCCTCCGGTATCGAGGTCGCCCTGGCCTCGCGGGTCGACACCTCTCCGAGCAGCGGAGGTGAGCCCGAGGTCGAGCGACACGACGATCACGTCATGGAGACACGCGTGCTGCGGCTGGAACGGGGTCGCCCCGTCACGGTCGTCAAGACGGTGGCGCTCACCACATCGCGCGATCTCGCGATCGCCGATGTGACCTCGGCCGCGCTGCGGCGGGCCGAGCTCGCGCCCGGGTTCGGCGAACTGCTGGAACAGCATGAGATCGCCTGGCGTGACCTGTGGGAACGGGCCCGGCTGGAGGTGACGGGCCCGCGCGTCCAGCGGGACATCCGCCTGAACACCTTCCACCTGCTGCAGACCCTCTCACCGCACACCGCCGACCGCGATGTGGGTGTGCCCGCACGTGGCCTGCACGGCGAGGCGTACCGGGGACATGTGTTCTGGGACGAGCTGTTCGTGCTGCCCTGGCTGAGCCTGCGGTTCCCCGAGATCGCCCGCGGGGTGCTTCGCTATCGCCTGCGGCGGCTGCCGGAGGCGCGGGCGGCCGCCCGCGCCGCGGGTCTGCGCGGCGCGATGTTCCCCTGGCAGAGCGGCAGCGACGGCGGCGACGAGACCCCACGGCTCCACCTCAACCCCCGCTCAGGCCGGTGGACACCCGACCACACTCACCTGCAGCGGCACGTCGGGCTGGCCATCGCCTACAACGCCTGGCAGCACTACGCGATCACCGGCGACATGGAGTTCCTCGCCGGGACGGGCGCCCGCCTCCTGGTCGAGATCGCCCGCTTCTTCGCCTCGCTGGCGCGGCTCAACCCCGTGTCGGGCCGCTACGAGATCCAGGGCGTGATGGGGCCGGACGAATACCACGACGGCTATCCCGGCGCCGCGTCCCCGGGCCTGGACAACAACGCGTACACCAACATCATGACGGTGTGGCTGCTGCTGCGCGCCCGTCAGGCGCTCGACCTGATGCCGCGACGCGCGCGGGAGGACCTGCGCCGCCGCCTCGGCCTGACGGACGTGGAGACCGAGCGCTGGGAGGAGATCACCCGGCGGATGCGCGTGGACTTTCACAATGGCGTCATCAGTCAGTTCACCGGGTACGAGCACCTCGCGGAGCTGGACTGGGATCGCTATCGCGGCGTGCGGCGGCTGGACCGGGCGCTGGAGGCCGGCAACGACAGTCCCAACCGATACCGGGCGTCGAAGCAGGCCGACGTGCTCATGCTGTTCTACCTGCTCACGGCCCGCGAGGTGAGGCAGATCCTCGACCGGCTCGGCTATCCGGCGGCGCCGGGCCTGACCCGCCGCACCATCCGCTACTACCTCTCCCGCACCTGCCATGGTTCGACCCTGAGCGCCGTGGTGCACGCCTGGGTGCTGGCACGATCGGACCGCACCGGCTCATGGCGGTTCTTCACCGAGACGCTGACCGGCGACATCACCGACGTACAGGGAGGAACCACCGCCGAGGGGGTCCACCTGGGCGCCATGGCCGGCACGCTGGACCTGGTCCAGCGCTGTTACCTCGACCTCGAGGCCCGGCCCGACGGCCTGCACCTGAACCCGGTGCTCCCCGAACAGCTCACCACGCTCTCGCTGTGCCTCCGCTACCGGGGCGCGGAACTCGCCGTCGAGGCCGATCCCACCCGCGTGCGGATCACCCGGGCCGATGACGGCCCTACCGCCCTGGATTTCGTGGTGCACGGCCATCACGCCCGGCTTCGGCGTGGCGACAGCCGTAACTTCCCCCTCCCTGAACGGAAGCGCGACGAGTGATCAGCGGCCGAGCGCATCGAGGGCCAGGACCGCAGGACGTCGACGCCGATCTCCTCACGTTGCCCAGCGGAGCGGCAGGCCGAGGCCGACGATGTCCGCTGGGTCGCCTGTTCCACCGTGCCCGACAGGCGGATCGTCACCTCGCCGCACGCGCCGAGCTCGCCGCCCGCCCCGGCAGCGACACCTTCGCCTATCTCCACCTGGGCGAGGGTCTAGCCTGCGCGATCGTGAGCGATGGACGGATCATGCGCGGCCTCCGCGGGCTCGCCGGTGAGATCGCTCATCTCATGACAGCCGGTCCTGACGGTCGTGCCACCGCACTGATCGAGGTCTTCGGATTGCTCGGCCTGCGGCAGCCCGGTGCTTGCGTGTGGCACACGCACGCGCCCATGGCCCGTAAAGTTGCCCATGACTGAAAGTGGTGACACCGGCGTGACCATTGTGTCAGGATCGACGCCCCCGCCCGAGGGCGAGCGGCATCTCTCCCGGCAACTGTCCAACCGGCACATCCAGCTCATCGCGATCGGCGGTGCGATCGGAACCGGCCTGTTCATGGGGTCAGGTAAGACGATCTCGCTGGCCGGGCCCTCGGTGATCTTCGTTTACATGATCATCGGCGTGATGCTGTTTTTCGTGATGCGGGCGATGGGCGAGCTGCTGCTGTCCAACCTGCGCTACAAGTCCTTCGCCGACTTCGCGGCCGACCTGCTCGGCCCGTGGGCGGGCTTCTTCACCGGCTGGACCTACTGGTTCTGCTGGATCGTCACAGGCGTCGCCGACGTCATCGCGATCTCCGGGTACGTGTCGTACTGGTGGCACGACATCACGCTGTGGATACCGGCGCTGGCCGCGGTCGTCGTGCTGATCGCCTTGAACCTGCCCACCGTGAAGGCGTTCGGTGAAACCGAGTTCTGGTTCGCGCTGATCAAGATCGTCGCGATCGTGGCGCTGATCGTCGTCGGGCTCGGCATGGTGTTCAGCCACTTCCAGGCGCCCGGGGGCGCCGCCGCGAGCTTCTCCAATCTCTGGAACGACGGAGGCTTCTTCCCGACCGGCCCCATGGGATTCGTCGCGGGTTTCCAGATCGCGACCTTCGCCTTCGTCGGCATCGAACTGGTCGGCACCACCGCGGCCGAGGCGAAGAACCCGGAACGGAACCTGCCCAAGGCGATCAACTCGATCCCGGTGCGTGTGATGCTGTTCTACGTGGTCGCCCTGGTCGTGATCATCTCGGTCACGCCCTGGCGCGAGATCAGCGCGGACCGCAGCCCGTTCGTCGTGATGTTCACCCTCGCCGGTCTCGGCGCCGCCGCCTCGGTGATCAACTTCGTCGTGCTGACCTCGGCCGCCTCGTCAGCGAACTCGGGCATCTACTCCACCTCGCGGATGGTCTACGGGCTGGCCCAGGAGGGCGATGCCCCGGCGCGATTCGGCCGGCTCACCTCCAGGAAGGTCCCGGCCAACGCCCTGTTCCTGTCCGGGGTGTTCCTGCTCGCCGGTGTGGTCATGCTCGCCATGGGCAACTCGATCATCGAGGCATTCACCTTGGTGACCACCGTCTCCGCCGTGCTGTTCATGTTCGTCTGGTCGATCATCCTGATCAGCTACATCGTGTACCGCAAGCGCCGTCCTCGCCTGCACGAGGCGTCGGCGTTCAAGATGCCCGGCGGCATCGCCGTGTGCTACGTCGTGCTCGCGTTCTTCGTGTTCCTCATCTGGGCGCTGACCCAGAAGCCCGACACGCTGCAGGCACTGCTGGTGACCCCGGTGTGGTTCGTCATCCTCGGCATCGCATGGGCAGTGCTCCGCCGTCGCCCCCGCCGTCTCGCCCATGAGGCTGCCGTCCGCTCCGAACCCGAAGCCGAACATCAGGACTAGACATCGCGGCCATCGAGTCCGTAGTCGCACGATTGCTAAGCGGACGGCATCGCGATGGCCGGCGTGAGCGGCTGAGGTTCGCCACCCTAGTCCGGTCGATGCGCAGATCCGGAATGTTCTGTCAGCTGACGGCGCCGCCTCGACGGTCCGGCTCGGTCGCCTGGACGTCTCGCCGACCAGGAGCAACGGGCGCGCGCTTTCGCGGTCGCTGCGCGGCGCTCTCCGCCTCCAGAAAGTAAGCCGGCAGGTGGGACCGTACCTCTTCGACCGCCGTTTTCAGCCGGGCTCCGGCCCCGCACATGTCCAACACGAGAAACAGGTTGCGGAACCGTTCCTGGCGTCCAGATCGGCGAGCTGCCGCAGCAGGTCGGCCATGGTGAGCGCCGTCGAGGGCCGGTTGCGGTGCGAGCCGACGGTGTGGGCATAGAAGCTCGCACGTGCCGGCGGAGGCGGGGGAGGGACGGAGCCGCCGGGCGATCGGGTACGACCCCAGCGGGGAACCGAGTGTCAGGAACAGGCAGCCCGCCCCGACGTGAGCGGATGCGGGTGTGTGCGACCACTCGTAGGCGACGACCGACCCCATCGAGTGCCCGATGAGCACCGTCACGGGATCGCTTCCCGCGACGGCGTCGAGTCGCTCCAGGATGAGACGGCGGGCCTCGTCATGGGCGAGGTACGCGTGCATGTGCCTGGCGAGCCGCCGGATGCCGGTCTCGCCCAGACCCTGCAGCCCCGGAGAGGCGGCCAGCCGGTGCACCGCTCGCTGCGTCCACAACGGTGTGGCGGGGATGCTCACCTCTCCCTTGAGCCCGTCAGGAACGCCCTGATCGGCGAGAGCGCGCTGCCACTCCGCCAGCAGCGCCGCCGGGCCGGGCTCGTCGCCCGGGTCGATCTCCGTGGAATCGTCGGCGCACTTCCAGTCGTCGCGCCGCTCCTCGAGCAGGTCGGCGTAGTAGACCAGCTCGAAGGAGAATCGCGAAGTGACCGCACCTGATTCGGCGAGACCCCGCTCGATGGTCCCGCGCCAGGTCGCCGCCACGTCGGACGCCTCGCGACGGTGCTGGTTTACACCGTGAACACCGATGACCCGCATTCGCACGCCTCCGCTTCCGGAAAACGCTGGTTGTCCGCGACCATCCCCGCCCCTACGGCACCCCGCCTGCTCGCGTGCCGGCGGGCGGGGACGTGGTCGCCCCCGCCCGTTGTGCGGGATGAGGATCACGTGGCTCCGCGACGCCGCCGGGACCCGCGCGGGGGAGTGGCGGCGCGGTCGAGGCCGGGAGACCCGCTCATTCGTCCAGGGCCGTGAGCGCCTCGGAGATGCGGCGCCGGTAGTCGTCCTGTCCGGCGCCGTTGGGATGGAACGTCCCGCTCACACCCCTCTGCCCGAGCCCGGACTCCGAGAGGGTGACCACCCATTTCGCGGCGTGGGAGGCGCAGTATCCGTGCGGCAGGAAATCGGACGCGGGCCCGCCGACGTAGGTCCAACCGTTGCGGGCCGCGGCGGCCCGCACCACGTCGTTCAGTTTCGTGACGACCTCGGCCTCCGCCCACCTGGACTCGTCTGCGGACCAGAACGGGAGGATCGTGCAGTAGCGGCCCTGCTCATCGTGCAAGGGGTTGAAGTATTCGGTGAGATAGACCGGCCCGTTCGGGGTGAGCTTCTCCTTCAGCTCGCCGGCGAGCCTGTTGTAGCTATTGGAAAGCTTCGTCAGGGCGTTCGGCAGCTTGCGTGCGGCCTTGCTCCCGGCGCAGTGCGTCGGCAGGAAGCACGCTTCCGCCACATCCTGGAAGCCGATGTCGTTGGCGCCCACCGACAGCAGTACGGCGTCGGGAGTCCTCGTCCCCACCAGTTCGTGTGCCTTGCCGACCTGCGCGGGGAGCGGATCCCGCTTCTCCGCGCCGCGCGGGTCGATCCCGGTCCACCCGCCGATCAGCCCATCCTCGATCGTCGCGCCTGAGCAGGCGAGGTCGACGAAGGTCACCGAGCTGCGCGGATCGGACTTCTCCATCTCGAGCGCGGCCTGGAACCCGCCCGCGGCGGCCGAGCGGTGACAGCGGCGGTCGATCCAGGGCGGGTTGCCCTCGCCCGCGGCCACCGAGTCGCCCAGCGACACGATGAGCCTGTCGTCTATCTCGATGGTCCGGGCGCCGGACGAGACCGTGCGGCCGGCCACGGCGGCGGTGACCTCGACGGCCTGCGGCCCCTCCGAGGGGAAATCCGCCGGCAACTCGCAGGTGCCGGTGCCGGACCGGGTGACATCGCCGTACCGCAGGGTGTAGGTGAGCGACGGATCGCACACCGCTCCGCCGGGGAAGGCCACCTTCACCGTGGCCGGGTAGGCGTGGGGGGTGACCTGCCCGATCGTCGTCGCGGGCTCGCCGGTGAACCGGTCGGGCACCGTCCAGTCCAGCTCCAGCGGCTTGGCGCAGCCGGCGCCGTCGACCGGATACCCGGGGTAGGAGTCCGGGCAGCGATCGTCGCTGTCGGGCACTCCGTCGCCGTCCGCGTCGAGGTCCGGATCGGGGCTGGGGGACGGGACCGGGCCGGGGAGCGGGATCGGGCCGGCGGAGTAGGAGTCACCGGCGCCCGTGGACCCGGAGTTGTCCAGGACCACGACCAGGCGCTCGGTGCCCCTGCCGTCGCCGAGCACGACCGTGCTGCCGTCGGGGAAGCTCTGGGTGTAGGGCATCGGCAGGGTGAAGGTCGCGGTGCCCGACCCGGAGGAGTCCGTGGTGAGGCCCGCGCCGCTCACGCGCAGGGCGTTGTCCGAGTAGCAGCCGGGCGCCTCCTCCCACGCTTCCACGGAGAAGGCGTGCGAGGGGTACTGGGTGTCGTCGACCTGCACGGTGACCTTGAGCGCGGTGTCGGAACGCTCGAGGGTCACCGTGCCGGCGGCCTCGTTCTGTGGTTTGCCGTCACAGCCGATGGCGCCCACGCGGTACAGCGTGGCGGTGGCCGTCGTCACCGCGGCGTTCCCGGCGGCGGCCGGCATCAGTGTGGCCGTGGCGGTCACCACGGCCACCACGAAGGCCCGAATCCGATGTCTCATGCGCCTTCCCTTCTCGGCGAGGAGTAAGGCGAGTAAACGGGTGGGGAACGGTGTGACGGAAGTCGGTTTTTCGACTGACAGCCGAACGGGGGTCATGCGGCGAACCGGCGGGATTACGCATGCTAGAAAGGCATACAACTGCATCAATCGCGAAGATGGTGGTATAGGTGATAATTCATACGAATCTACCGAGTGATATTCCGGTCGGGATTCGCACCACCATTGCTGGAATATTCCATGTCGCCGGCCGTAAGATGAGGTCGCACGCTGTGCATATGCCTCGTACGCGGATGGTCGCCGCATGGCTTTCGATTGGCGTATTTTCCGGACAAGCCACCGCAATCCCGCGGGTTCGGAGCTGGACCGGATCACCGCGTACTGCGGCGGGGCGATGCGCGGTGTCGTCGGAGTGGTCGCCGCGGCCGCCGGACTTCTGGGCGCCGCGCCGCCGGTGTCCTTCGCCTGGCTGGGCCCGGCGATCGCGATCGAGCTGGCCTGGACCGCGGTGTTCGTCTGGGCGGCACTGCGCCGCCGTCGGCTGGCCTCCTGGCCGATGGCCTGCGACATCGCCGTCACCATCGCGCTGTGCCTCACCCAGGCTCACCTGGTATCGAACGACGCGTTGCCGGGCGGGGCGAGCTGGGTCGCCGCGGTGACCACCATGACCATCGTCTGCGCCAACTTCACCTGGCGGCCGCACCTCGGCGTGCCGGCCGGCGGCGTCGTGGCGTTGGCCTATCTGGCCGGCGTGGGGCTCGCCGGTGCCACCGACGGCATCGTGACCGCGGGCATCCACCTGGTTCAGATCACCGCGACCGCCACGCTGATGACGCTGCTGCGCACACAGTCCGCCGTGGCCGACGACGAGCTGGGCAGGCTCCGGAACGTCCAGCGGGCCGAGATCGTACGACGGGAGCGCCGCGCCGACGAACGCGCGCAGAACCGCCGCGTGCACGACACCGCCCTGGCCACGCTCACCGTCATCGGCACCGGCGGGATCGAGAAGACCTCCCTGGTGCTGCGCGACCGGGCGGCGGCCGATCTCGCGGACCTGGAGCACATGGCGGCCACCGCCCAGCCACCGGCCGGGCCGGTCCTGCTCGACGAGCGGCTGCGTGCGCTGATCGCGCGCAGCGGCCTGCGGATCAAGGCCGAGCTGACGCGGTGTACGGTGCCGTGGGAGGTCGGCGAGGCGTTCGCCGGGGCCGCGGCCGAGGCGCTGGGCAACGTGGCCCGCCACGCCGGGGTGGACACGGCGTTGCTGCGGATGACCGTCGCCCCGGACGAGGTTCTCGTCGAGGTCGTCGACGAAGGACGCGGCTTCGACCCCGGCCGCGTGCCGCCGCACAGGTACGGCCTGCGTGAATCGATCGAAGGCCGAATGCGGGGGGTGGACGGGAGCACGGAGATCACCTCCGGCCCGGGCGGCACCCGTGTGGCCCTCGGGTGGCGGCCGTGACCGGAGACCCGGCGGCCTACGTCGCCGGGCGGTACGAGCGGGGCAGCGTCGTCGCCGCGCTGGTGATCGCCGCCTGCTGGCACGTCGGGTACGACCTGACCGCCCTGGTCGTCAACTGGTCCGTCTACCGCTGGCCCGCCGCCGTGGCGGGTTCCTGGCTCGCCTACGTCGTCATAGGCGTGGTGGCCGCCCACGCGCTGCTTCGCACCAGGCGGACGCCGGGCGCCGTGTGGGGCTTCGCGGGTGCCGCGCTGGGCATCGACGTGATAGTGCTCGCCGCCTGCCCCGCCGGCGAGGTGCTCGGGCCGGGCGACTGGTCCTGGGGTTCCATCGGCTGGCTCGGCGTCCTGCTGTTCTGGTGGCGCCGCGGCCCGCACGAGCTGATCGTCTTCCTGGTGCTCAACGGAGTCGTCATGTTGACCGGCATGGCGCTGAACGGGGTCCTCGACCGCATCTCGCTCGCCAGGTTCCTGATGGTGCTCGTCGGAAGCGTCACGCTGCAGCTCGGCTACAGCGTGGCGACGCACGCCCTGACCTCGGCCGCCCAGCGCGCGGCGCAGTTGTCCGCCGCCCGCGCGGAAGCCGACGCGGCGCGCCAGGCCGCCGAGCAGGTGCACGCCGACCGGCTGGGCAGGTACGCGCAGGTGCGCAAGGCCGCCGCCGAGTTGCTCGCCGCTCTGGCGGACGGGGCCGACCCCGCCGACCCGGTCCTGCGCCGCGAGTGCGCGACCGGAGCGGCGTGGCTGCGCCGGCTCATCGCCGAGACGGACGACGTACCCGACCCGCTCGTGCACGCGCTGCGCGCCTGCGCCTATGACGCCGAACGGCGCGGTGTCGTGGTGTCGCTGCTGCCCCGCGGCACCGTGCCGGAACTCCCCCTGGATACGCGTCGCGCTCTCACCGAGGCCCCGCTGGAGGCGTTGAGCAGGGCGCGCAGCGAGGCTCGCGTCACGGTGTTCGGGGGTGCCGGCGAAGTGGTGGTCAGCGTGGTCGCCGACGCCGACGACTTCCCCATACGCCGGATCGAGGGCATCAGGGTCACCGAGCATCGGGAAGGAGAAGTGCTGTGGATCGAGAGCCGCTGGCCCGACCGGTGACGGTCGCGGTGGTGGACGACCACCCGATCGCCAGGGACGGCATCCGCACCTGGCTGTCGCGCGATCCTCTGGGCCGGGCGGAGTTGATAGCCAGCGGCGCGACCATCGAATCCGTCCTGCGGGGGCCGGGCGCGACGGCGGACGTCCTGCTGCTGGACCTCGAACTGCACGGTGTGATGGTGATCGACCGCATCGCCGAACTGTGCGCCGAAGGCCGGCGCGTCGTCGTCTATTCAGGGCACGAGGACCCGGAGACGATCCTGGCCGTGCTGGACGCCGGAGCCTCGACCTTCATCGCCAAGAGTGAGAACGAACAGCACTGCGTGGACACGATCGTGACCGTCGCGACCGACCGGCCCTATGTCCCGCCCATGATGGCGGGGGCGTTCCTGTCCGACGCCCGCCCGCAGCGGCCACGGCTATCGGAGCGCGAGCGAGAGGCTCTGCTGCTGTGGTTCCAGTCCATGTCCAAGGCGTCGGTGGCCCGGCGCATGGGGCTGACCGAGGCGACGGTGCGCCAGTACATCGACCGGGTACGCGTGAAGTACGCCAAGATCGGCCGTCCGGCGCCGAGCAAGGCGGCGCTGCTGGCGCGCGCGATCGAGGACGGCCTGATCCAGGCGCATGAGATTCAGGAGTACCGCTCCTTCGCCGCCGATCCCGAATCGGCTCCGTGACCACGACCCATTCATGACCCCCGTTCGGCTGATGACCGAACGGGGGTCATGCGGCGTATCGCCCTGCCATTCATGCTGAAAAGCACAGACCCCGGATCGCCGGCGTGGCTCACCCACGACGGCGCCGGAAACCCGGGTGTCGCATTTCCTTGAAACGGAGGGGCGCACAGGTGTCCGTGGCAGGCGTTCGCCTTCGCACATCGGTGGATGTGAAGGCTCGTTCGTGTACTTACCTGGTGAATGAAATCAACCGGATCTTCTACGAGGCGATCCAAGCCGGCGGACTCGATCCCAGCGAGTACGCGAACAATCAGGAGACCGTCGAAGCCGGCCTGCGTACCTGGCTGACCACGCGTCATCTCGAGACGGCCTATCTCGAGATCTTCGACCCCGCCACCGGGCGGGTGGCGACGCGGATCGATCTGAACATCGCGTATTCCGGGACCGGAGAGGAGGCCTACCACACGGCGATCGAGGAGGTCAGGGCCGCGATCAGCCAGGCGGGGAAGCTCGCCGGATGCCGATACCGGGTGGTGGTCACGACCAGTCCGGGTGCGGCCCCGGTGAAGGGGTGGGAACCCACCGATCTCCAGAGCGTGGACCACCTCAAGCAGCACGACGTCGGAAAGGTCATCGAGACGGCGGCCAACTCGGCCGGCATGTCCGTCTGGTACTGACCGCCGATCCCGCGGCCCCGCCCCGATGCGGTGGCGCCGGGCCTTCGCCGGACGAAAGCAGAAGACCCCTCGGAGCCGGTAATGCTCGTGAAGTACAGAATCTCGGAGTCCGCTCACGCTGTCGAACTTCCCGATTCCGACGACCTCGCCGTTCTCTGCGCACAGGCGGAGGAGCGGATCAAGCAGGATCACCCGGAGCTGGCACAGCGGGGGTTCCTGACCGAGCGGATCGCGGACGGACTGCTCAACAGCCTCGCCGCGAACGCGACCGAAATCGACCTTGGCGACCTGGCCGCGGATTCCGCTCGGCCGGGGACCCGACCCGTATCTCCGTGAGAAAGACGTAGCCGATGCCTCCCGTTGCACGTGACAGATTCTTCGACGTCTATCGGTTCCCCGACGCGGCCGGCGAGTTCATCGCCGACTGGTCCGCGGTGATCGTCCCCGGGGAGATCAAGACGACGCTGCTCTCCTACGCGACCACGCTGCGGCGTCTGGAGAAGGCGCCGCCCACCGCTCTGGCCCTGCGCAGGGCCGTGCTCCTCTACGGCCCTCCCGGTTGCGGGAAGACGAGCCTCGCCAGGGGGTTGCCCGCGGTGTGGGGCGCGATCGAGAGAGAGACCACCGGCTTCGTCCACATCAACACGCACGCGCTGTTCAGCGGTGTCCGGGGCGAGGGACAGAAGAACGTGCTGGCGACCTTCGACAAGATCTCCGACCTGGCCTCGCACGGACGGCCGCTGTTCGTTCTGGTCGACGAGGTGGAGACCCTCGCGTCGGATCGTTCCAGCATCAGCATGGAGGCCAATCCGCTGGACGCGCTCTACCAGGTGACCGCGTTTCTGGAATCCCTGGATCGCTGCGCGCGGGAGCGCCCGAACGTCACCCTCGTGTTCACCACGAACATTCCCAGGGCGATCGACCGGGCCGTGCGGGAGCGCGCCGACTTCGTCCTGGAGATCCCGCTCCCGAGCAGGGAGCACCGGTCCCTCATCCTCGCCGACGCGATCCGGGCGATGGCGGTCGCCTTCGACGTCGGTGACCTGCTCGCCGAGGCGGAGGACCGCGACTCCGAGGGCTGGTCGCGGGTGCTCGACGCCACCGAAGGGCTGTCCGGGCGGGCGCTGCGCCACCTGCTGGTGATCGCGGCGACGTCGGCCGCGGGGGAGCGCGTGCTGCGGGCCGGCCACCTCCGCGGGGCGGTCGAGCAGGTGACCCTGGCCGAGGCCGGGCTGGTGCGCAGCCGAGGAATGTACGTCGAGAGCTACCAGGAGAAGGGGGCGGCGAAGTGAACGTGACGCGATCGGTGTCGGCCGGTCCGACGCGCTCGGTGGAGCAGACCTGTGCTCGCCTCGCCAAATTCACCGAGGAGATCCTCCTCGCCTACGGTCACCCGGGCGCTCGCCTGGCACGCGCGAGGTTCACAGCCGTCCTCCCGCTGCTGCGCTTCCTGCTCACCACACGCACGTTCGCGGATCCGGCGCTGACGGTGTCCACGGCGGAGCTGCACGTGGACATCCGCGTCGAACACGATCCCAGCGCCGACGAGGACCTGTCCGTCCCCATCATCGGGTTACTGGCCGCGCCCGGACCGCAGGCCCCCGTGGTGATCACGATCCACGGAGTGAGGGAAGTGACCGGCGAGCTCCGCAGGGCGACGGCCGCGGCATCGGGAGACGGCTTCGTGTTCGCCTTCGCGGTGCGGGGGACGCGGCCGGCTCCGGTCATCGCGGGCCTCGACGGGCCGGCGAAGGTGACCGGCGAGAGCATCGCCGAGCGGGTGAGCGAAGAGTTCGAAAACGCCCTCGCCGGGTTGGGCAGATTCAATCTCGCGATCTTCGGCAAGACGGGCGTGGGCAAGTCGACCTTGGTCAACGCCATCTTCGGGGAGGATCTCGCCGAGACGGGCGTGGGCGCCGCCGTGACCAAGCAGCTGACGCTGTACAGCAGGCCGGACGGCATCCTCCGCGTCTACGACTCACGGGGCTTCGAGACGGGCGAGTCGCGGGAGCAGATCCTGGACGAGGTGGCGAAGCAGGTCGCCAAAACCCGCGTGGGCAACGTGGACGATTACATTCACGCCGTCTGGTACGCGGTCCGAGCCGCCGACCGGCGGCTGGAGGAGGGCCAGGAGGAGATCATTCGCCATCTGGCGGGCCTCGGGCTTCCGGTGCTGCTGGTGCTGACCCAGACTCCTCTAGTGAACGGCGGCCGGCCCGACTCCAAGACGCTGGAGCTCGCGAGAAGCATCCAGGACCGCCACCTGCCGCTCTCGCCCCCCGGGCAGGTCTTCCTCACCAACGCGCAGGCCGACCAGCTTCTGCCGTACGTGCACGGCCTCGACGAGTTGCTGACCGCGACCTTTCACGTCGTGCCGGAGGCCGCCCGGTCGGCCCTCGTCGCCGCTCAGCGGATCGACCTGTCCCGGAAGAGGGAGAAGGCCCTCCGGGTAGTCCGCAGCTCGGTGGCCGCCGCGGCCACGATCGGCGCCAGCCCGATCCCGTTCTCCGACTCGGTTCTGCTCGTGCCCAACGAGATCCAGATGATCGCGCGGATCACCGCGGCGTACGGCCTGGGCGCGCAGCTCAGCACGGTCAGCGGGGCGGTCGCGGCGTTTCTCAACGGCATCCTCTCCCAGGTGGGCGCCTCCGTCGCGGGCAACCTGCTGAAGCTCGTCCCCGGTGCCGGATCGATCATCGGCGGCGCCGTCAACGCGGCGACCGCGAGCTCGGTGACCTGGGCGCTCGGGCGTTCCTGGATGGCGCTGTGCGAGACGGCAGTCGAGAACAGCGAACATCTCGAGGAGCTTCTCGGCTCTCCCCAGACGATGAAACTGCTGGAGTTGGGTTTCAGGGAATTCTGGGACAAGCGCAACCAGCGCGACGGATTCTGAACCGGCTCAGTGAGGTCCATCCTCCCCAGGTGAACGTCTCGGCCGTGTCGATGACGGTGATCTCGATGAGGCCGTGGACGCAGAAGTGATCGAAAGTGATCCACCGTCCGCGGCCAACCCACGGGGGCCGTGGACGGTGGGTTCTGCTCACCTCGATCCGGGAACGACTCCGCACAGGTAGGTGGACTCCTCCAGCAGTTTGGGTTTGCCACCGGATCAGCTCGTCACGCGTCACGCGAGAGCGGTCTTCGACCCGCGCGCCGAGCCGGGTCAGCAGTTCCTCGGGCGTCAGGCCGTGGACGTAGGTGAAGCAGTAGGGATCCGCCAGGCCGGGGAAGCGCTCAGGGGAGAACCAGTGGCCAGGAGGTCGACGGCTTCGCGAGCATACGTGGTGGTGCCCACGGCGAAAACCGGCGGCTTTTCAATCCTCGGATTCGTTTCGATGAATCCGCTGTCTCTGTACAAGAGTTTCGGCATACGGTGTTGATCCCTAGTGGGGTCTTCAGTCAAGGTGGGGGCGCCCGTGGCCAGGAGCCGCCGCGCAAAGCGTGACAAGACGCTGCGCACCGCCGCGAATTCGGACACCGCGCGGGACGCCGCGGACACGTCGCGGCCGGGCACGGAGGCGGAATCGGCCGGGCGGGGAGTTTGGAAGGCGGTGCTGGCATGGGTGGCCGGGATCGCCGGAGCCGTGATCGTGGCCGCGGTGGGCGTGATGTTCACCACCTGGTTCAATGAGCACGGATCGGACGCGATCGACCGGATCGGCGGCGCTCCCGCTATGAAGGTTGCCCACGTGGAAGTCCACTACGGCAGCAAGGACCTAGCCCTGCGGGAGACGGTGACCGACCCCAGGGACCGGGCCGTCCTGCTGGGGAGCGCCGACCTGGGGCATGACGCGTTGCTGGAACGCCATCATGCCGCCCCGGTCGGACAGATGGATGTCACCGTGGTCCTGGAGGGCAACCGCAGCAGCCTCCGCGTCGCCGACATCAAGCCGCGTGTCCTCACCCGGAAACCGGTATCGGACGGTGCCTATCTGATCGCCGTCACTGCCGGCGAGGCCGACACCATCGAGATCGCGGCCGATCTCGACAGGCCCGACCCCCACTTCACCACGGGTGACAAGCAGCGCACGTCGTACTTCTCGACCAAGCAGATCGACCTGAAGCAGGACGAGCGGGTCACATTGAGCCTCTCGATCACCGGCCGGAAGGCCTACTACGAGTTCGACCTCGTCGCCACCGTGGTGACGGAAGGGCGCGCCGAGCAGATGGTGATCAAGACGCCGGGCGGGGCCCCGTTCCGGCTGACCGGTCGCGCCGCCGACTACCGCTCCTTCTATATCGCCTCCCCGAACGGCGGTTGGATGCAAGCCTCCCGTGACGCGGTCTGCGCCGAGTTTCCCAAGGCCAGGCGGTGCTGACCCGGCGGGCCCTGCGCGCTTTGGGGGGCCTGTCGGTGATGGCCCTGCTGGCGTACCTGGCCGTGGTGGCCGACACGCCGCGCCTCCTTCAGGTCCCCGTAGGCTGGCGGGCCGTTTGGTCGGTGGCCGCCGACCTGGACCCTGAAGACGTCGTGGGGCACGCACACCCCAAGGTGTCCGATCACGCCCTGGTGGTGGCGACCCGTCGGGGTGCCATAGCGGTCCACAACCCGCAGACCGGTGATCTCCGGTACACGATCGCCCCGGATCCCACGCTTCCCCGGATCGCCGGCATGTGGATCGCCACCGGGACGCTCGTCGTGTCCAGAGCGGTGCCCGACCGGGATGACCGCGTCCTGTCCGGCTACAACCTGGCCACCGGCGCCGCGCTGTGGCAGCGTACGGTCGCCATATCGGGGGACGATCCAACGAAGACCGGACACGTCGGCACCTACACAGGGCCGGACGTTCTGGTGAACCGGCGGGACATCGTGGTCTTCCAGCGGTCGTCCGAGCCCATCGAAATGCAGGTTCTCGATCCCAGGACCGGGACGACCAGGGCGCGCATGACCTATCCGCGGCGCTGCGATCTGGACGCCACAGTCGCTGAGCGGTCGGTGGTCCTCCTCGATTACTGCGAGGGCGGCGGGCTGCGCCTCGCGTCGATGGACCCTGCCACCCTGCGGCCTCGGTGGACGCGCGAACTGCCGTCCCCGGTGAACGAGTCACGGCTCACCGACCTGCTGCATCGTGTGACGATCGACGCGGAGGGGTTCGTCCACGTCAGGATCGAGGGCACCGCGTCCATCTACACGCCGGACGGCCGGCTCCTCACCACCGCCAACAAGGCCTTTCTGGTTCCACGGACTCCCGGCTCCCGTCAGCAGGCGAGGGGCGTCGATCCGGTCACCGGCCGCGTCCGCTGGACCCGGCCCTCGTATTTCGAGTCGTCCACCGTCGTAGCCAGGGGACGGTCCGTCTATTTATCCGACGGGTGGCCGAGTCCCGTATTCCTGATCTCTCTGGACGCAGGCACCGGCGACCTCAACGGATTCCCCCTCGACATCCCCCACAGGTCCCAGCCCGCCCTTCTGGGCACGACCGACGACCTGGCCCTCGTCTATGTTCCGGCCGGTGACCACGATGGCAGCGGCCGCGTCACCGCTTACCGGATGGCGTACGGCGCTTCCGCCGGGCCTGCTTCGCTCGGCGGCATCGAACCGGGCGCCTGGCCGGATGCCTGCGCTCTTCTGACCGACGGCGACCTGAAAGTCATCGCGGACGGCTACTTCGCCAGTCCGCATGCCCGGGTTCTGGGGGATGTGGCGCTCCCGAATCCCGCGGCATGCGACTGGATTCCGTCCGTTGACGAGGGCGTCACCGTGTCGGCTTCCATCATGTGGGTGGCCTCCTCGAACGGCGACGCGCAGAAGCTGTTCGCCGACGAGGTGGCCCTGGCGAAGCAGCGGGACACCTTCGATCCCACCAGCGAGAGCTCTCAGATTTTCCAGTACACCGAAGGCTCGCCGGCGGGCGGTCTCGGTGCGGCGCTCGTCAACGTGGGTCCGGTCATCGTCAAGCTCACGGCCACCTCGCGACTGGCGGTGCGACTCCTCGCTCCGCTGCTGCGGGACAACCTGCTGGCCCGCTACCCGCAGCGGGCCGGTGCCTCGGTGGCAGCCCCCGCATCGAGAGTCCGCTGGAGTTATCCGACGGACAACGGCATCCACTCCAGCGCGGTGGTGTCCGCCGGTGTCGTCTACGTCGCCAGTGGCGGCCGGGTGTACGCGCTGGACGCCGTCACGGGAAAGGCCCTCTGGAGCCACCCCGCCGCCGACGACACCATGCTGGTGTCCGGCGGCGTCGTGTATGTCGCCGGCTTCGACGGCCGGGTGTACGCGCTGGACGCCGTCACCGGGAAGGAGCGCTGGAGCCCCCGGATCGACGAGTCCGTCCTCTCTGTCCCGGTGGTGTCCGGTGGCATGGTGTACGTCGGCAGTAAGAACAACCCCGCCGCCAGCAGGGACTACTCCGTGTACGCGCTGGACGCCGTCACCGGGAAGGTGCGCTGGAGTCACCGGATCGACGCGCCCGTCTTCTCCGACCCCGTGGTGTCGGGCGGTGTGGTGTACGTCGGCTGTGAGGACGGCCGGGTGTACGCGCTGGACGCCGCCTCCGGCGAGGTGCGGTGGAGTCGCCGGGTGGGCGGCTGGGTCGCTTCTCTGGTGGTGTCGGGCGGCACGGTATACGCCGGCAGCTTCGACAACTCGGTGTACGCGTTCGACGCCGCCTCTGGAAAGGTGCGGTGGAGTTACCGCACCAACGATGCGGTCGAGGCCCCTCCGGTGGTGTCCGGCGGCATGGTGTACGTCGGCAGCAGGGACAACTCGCTGTACGCGTTGGACGCCGTCACCGGGGAGGTGCGGTGGAGTTACTGGATCGGTGGCTGGGTCAGCGCTCCGGTGGTGTCCGATGGTGTGGTGTATGTCGGCAGCAGGGACAACTCGGTGTACGCGTTGGACGCCGCCACCGGGAAGGAGCGGTGGAGTTACTGGACCGATGGCTGGGCCAGCGCTCCGGTGGTCTCCGGCGGTGTGGTGTACGTCTCCAGCTGGGACGACTCGGTGTACGCGCTGAACGCAGCCTCCGGCAAGGTGCGGTGGAGTTACCGCACCGGCGGTGCGGTCGGCGCCCCTCCGGTGGTGTCCGGTGGCATGGTGTACGTCGGCGGCTGGGACGGCAACGTGTACGCGTTGGACGCGCGGTGACCTGGATACGACCGCGCCACCGCGAGGGGCATGGCTGACTGAATGGCACGTCCGTCCCCCCCGGCAGAGCGTCAAGCCGGCGCGAAGACGTCGACCGGGGCGGGCCGGGTGCGGGTGTGCGGAAGGTCAGTCCCGTGTGGTGATGCCCTCCAGCACCAGTTCGAGGAAGCGGGCGCTGCCGTCCCGGTCCGGGGTCGCCTGTTCGCGCACCCAGGCGGCGCCGCTGAGGAGGTCGAACAGCTCGTCGGGGGTCAGGTCGGGCCGCACCCTGCCGGCCGCCTGGGCGGCGCGCAGCAGGTCCGCGCCGCCGCGGTGCATGGCGCTGCACATGGTGTGGGAGGGCGTGCCCTCGTCGTACATGCTCTGCGCGAGGATGCCCACCAGGCCGCGGAAGGTGCTGAAGTGAACCACCGCCTCACGCATCCAGGTGATCAGCGCGTCGAGCGGGTCCGGCCCGGCGGCCAGCCGTTCGGCGTGGGCGACGAGGTTCTCCAGGCCGTCCCGGGTCGCGGCCTCCACGAGCGAGGCCCGCGTGGGGAAGTGCCGGTAGAGCGTGCCGATCGCCACCCCGGCCTGGCTCGCGATGTCCTCCAGGGAGGCGTCGGCGCCGGCGCCCTCGAACGCCTTGCGGGCCGCGGCCAGGATCGCGTCGTAGTTGCGCCGGCCGTCGGCCCGCTTGGGGCGCTGGGCGATGTAGGGCTTGCCGTCCACCGGTACCTCCCGCTTGACATCCTGAGGATGCCTCAGCTTGAATCCCCTTACGCAACCTGAGATGACCTCAGTATAAATGCGCCCGCTAACCTGAGGGCGCCTCACTCTCGGCTCTTTCGGCGAACCGTGGAGGTTCCATGACCACCGAACGTGTCTCCGGCGACGTCTCGGCGGACGTGTCACGGGCCGGCCGCGCCCGGGCCCTCGTGCTCGCGGCGATCGTGGGGGCGGAGTTCATGCTCCAGCTCGACGGCACGATCGTGAACGTCGCGCTCCCGGCCCTCCAGTCCGACCTTCACCTGTCGGTGGCCGGGGGATCGTGGGTGCCGAACGGCTTCTTCCTCGCCTTCGGCGGCCTCCTGCTGTTCGCCGGCCGCCTCGGCGACGTGCTCGGGCACCGCAGGGTCTTCCTCTCCGGGATCGGGCTGGTCGTGGTGGCCTCCCTGGTCGCCGGGCTCGCACCTAACCTGGAGGTGCTGCTCGCCGGCCGCGTCCTGCAGGGCGCGGGCGCGGCGATCGCCGGTCCCACCGGGCTGGCGCTGCTGGCGATCGTCTTCCAGGGGGAGCGGCAGCAGCGGGCCTTCGGTCTCTACTCCACGGTGACCGGGCTCGGCGCCTCCGCCGGCATGGTGCTCGGCGGCGTGCTCACATGGGCGGGGGACTGGCGCTGGAGCCTGCTGGTGAACGTGCCCATCGGCCTGGTCGTCATCGCGGTCGCCGCCCGGGCCCTCGGCCTGCGGGACGAGGCGACCCGGTCCCGCCCGCGCGGCCTGGCCAGTGTTTCCGGTATGTGCAGCGCGCTGCTCAGCACCGCCACCCTCGCCGCCGCCGTGTACGGCCTCGTGCACGCGGCGGAGAAGGGCTGGGGCGACCGCTGGACGCTGGCCGCCCTCGGCGCCGCGGTCGTGCTGGCGGTGGTTTTCCTGCTGGTGGACCGGCGGGCCGCCGAGCCGCTGCTGCCCCTGGCCGTCTTCGCCGGTCGCGAGCGGGCCGGCGCCTTCCTCGCCCTGCTGCTGCTCGCGGCCGTGCTCACGAGCTTCCTGATCTACCTGGTCCAGTACCTCCAGGATGTGCTGCGCCTCACCGCGTTGCAGAGCGGCCTGGCCATCCTGCCCTTCGGCCTGGCGCTGCTCGTCAGCACCCAGATCCTCACCAAGCGCATCGCCGGGATCGGTCTCAAGACGCGTGCCGTGGCCGGCCTGCTCGTGGTGCTGGCCGGGGTCGCCTGGCTGACCCGCCTCGACGGCGGCGGCACCTACGCCGGCGGCGTGCTCCCGGGCCTCGTCGTCATGGGGCTCGGCGTCGGCGTGGCGATCATCCCGTTCAACATGATCGTGCTGACCACCGCGCCGAAGGAGTGCGCCGGGGTCACCGCGGGTGTGCTGCAGACGGCGCTCACGATCGGCGGCTCGTTCGGCCTGGCCGTGATGCTCATCCCGCTCACGCGGGGCACGGGTGGTCTCGCCGAGACCATTTCGGCGGTGTTCCTCTGGGCCTGCGGCGCCCTGGTGATCGCCCTGCTCGTCGCGCTGGTCTTCTGGTATCGCCCCGGCTCGCGGTGGCACTGAGATCGGTCTCCGTGCTGACACGGATCAATTCCAGCCGCCGGCGAGCCTAACTTGAGTGCCTGGCCCGCGAAGGAGGAGACGATGCGTACGTCGCGGAAGATCACGGCGGCCGTCACGATGGTCCTGGCCGCTGTCTCGGTGGCCTCGCCCTCGGCGTCGGCGGATGCCCGTGCCGAGACCGCCGCCGCATACAAGTACCGCGCCCATCACGACGTGAGCGTCCAACGGGTGTGGGACAGGGTCCCCACGAAGGCCTCGGGGTTACGTCCGGTGGTTCTCACGGTCGGACGGCAGAGCGTACAGGAGAGATGGGCCATGTTCTCGGACAACAGGCCCGGGCCGGACTGGCACCTGACCGTGACGGCCAGGGGGGAGGCCGCCTACCAGGGAGCGTTCGACAAGTTCACGGCGATGGGCTACCAGCCGACCATGGTGACCGCGACAGGCAGCGGACCCGACGCCACGTTCACCGCCATCTGGGAGAAGAAGGCGGGCAGGGGAACCGCACGCCACGGCATCGACACCGGGCAGTTCAGTGCGGCCAATCTCAATGCGCGACGCGACGGTTACATCCCCGTCTCGGTCAACGTGTACGGAACGTCGTCAAGCCCGCGGATGGTCGCAGTTTGGGCGGAAAACCCCTCGCGTGTCTCCTGGACTGTGACAACCTCTGTGCCTGCATCCGAATACCAGCGGGTCTTCGACGCACGGGTCAGCGCCGGATATCGGCCGTCCGTGATCGCGGTCGAACCTGGCGGAATGTCCTACACCACAATCTGGCGAAATGACAAGATCGGCCGCTGGTATGCCTTCCACGGGATGAGCGCCGCCCAGTATCAGGCGCGGTTCGACGAGATGACGGCCAAGGGGCTGTACCCGGCCTGGATCGACATGGAGAACGGCGTCTACGCCGCCATCTTCGGCGCCAGGTGACGATGGCCGCAGCCTCCGCGCATGGCGCGACGAAGTACGGCGAACAGCCGACCGGCGGCTGACGGGCGTGCCCGGGCGGTGTGGTTGGCTGGATGTGCTGGTGAGGAGGGGAGGCCGCATGCGTATCGCCAACGTTTACCGTCCAATGGTGTTCGGCTGCCCGGTGAGCGCGAAGCTGCCCGAGGTGGCGCGCCAGATGACGGAGAAGAACATCGGCGCGCTCGCCGTGCTCGAGGCGGACCGGGTCACGGGAGTGATCACGGAACGGGACCTCGTGGGGGCGCTCGCCACATCCGCCGACCCTGCCGCGCTGAGCGCGGGGATGTGCGCGTCGTCGGACATCAAGACCGCGACCCTGGACGAGGACACGCGCGAGGTGGCCCGTCGCATGCTCGATTACGGCATCCGTCACATCCCGGTGGACCAGGACGGGCGCCTGATCGGCATGGTGTCGATGCGCGACCTTCTCGCGTTGGAGACACTCGCGCCTTAGCCGACGGCGTCTCCCGCACGTGAACGGGGCCCGTGTCAGGCGGGGCGGAGGAGGGCGACCAGGAAGCTCGAGTCGTCCCTGAACGGACGCAGGTCCCAGGTGGACAGCAGCAGGTCGGGTTCGAGCGCCGCGGCGGCCGCGTCCGCGAGGAACTCGCCGAACTCGTAGTCGCGGCCGGCGCCGAAGCCGATCGCGGCCCGGCCGTCCGGCGCGAGGTGCGCACGGAACCGTCTCAGCACCTCACGACGGGTGCTCGGCGCGAGGAACGTCATCACGTTCCCGGCGCAGACGACGGCGTCGAACGGTGTGCTGATGCCCCGCGCGGGAAGGTCGAGTTCGGCCAGGTCGCCGACGAGCCAGCGCGGCCCGGGGTGATCCTGCTCGGCGGCCTCGATCAGAGCCGGGTCGACGTCGACGCCCACGACATCGTGGCCGGCCTCGGCCAACGCGCCACCGACCCGGCCGGACCCGCAGCCGGCGTCGAGGATGCGGGCGCGGCGCGGCACCAGGGCGTCCACGAGGCGGGCTTCCCCGGCGAGATCGTCACCGGCGCGAGCCATGGAACGGAAGCGCTCGATGAACCAGGTGGAGTGATCGGGGTCGGCGGCGACCTTCTGCATCCAGATGCTCTGTTCAGCCATGCCTTCATTCTCCCGGGCCGGAGGAGGGGATGGGCGACCGGCGGACGAGGGCCCTGCGCGACATCGTGTTCAGATGCGCTTCCTCGTCATCTCGGATCCTCGTCGGAGGGGCGGGACCGCAGGTGGGCCTGGATGGCTTCCATGACGGCCTGGGGGGAGGACGAGCGGCTGAAGGTGGCGACGACGACCTCGTCGCGCTCGTCCTGCGGCCGTTCGAGGTGGCGGAAGGTCGCGATGACGTACCCGAGGGCGTGGTCGAGGAGCCCTGAGGGGTCGTAGGTGCCGCCGGCGCGCAGCCAGCCGCGCAGGACCTGGTTGTGCGCCGCGACGACCGAGGCGGCCATGAGCTCGGCGCGCAGGTCGGCGTCGGGGGTCCCGGCCAGCCATTTGCCGATGAACTCGCGGAACAGCCGCTGGTAGCGGGCGACGCTGGCGTTCTCCCGGTCGCGGAGGGCGGGGACGCGGCCGACGAGGCGGTAGCGGCGCAGCGACACCTCGGCGTCCGCCACGTAATGCGCGAGCACGATGCGGACCGCGTCGGACACCGCGACGATCGCCGTGTCTGCGGTCGAGGCGCGCAGGCGGGCGTCCACCTGGGCGAGCAGCGTGTCGTGGTCGGGGAAGATGGCGTCCTCCTTCGACCGGTAGTAGCGGAAGAAGGTGCTGCGGCTCACCCCCGCGCGGGCCGCGATGTCGTCGACGGTGGTCTCGTCGTACCCGTTCTCGTCGAACAGGGCCACCGCCGCCTCGGCGAGGCGGTGGCTGATGGGCGGTGTGGCCATGGGGCCATTGTCGCGGACCCCGGGCTTGCCCACGGTCGCGAGACTGAGTATCGTCATGGTGAAACTCAGTCCTATCGCCGAATGTGGTGATCGATGGAACCGCATGGCACCGCGGCCAGCCTCAGCCGGCTCGAAGAGCGTCTGGACGAGGCGGTCCGCGCCGCCGAGAAACGGGCGGCCGCCAAGCAGCACGCCAAGGGCAGACTCACGGCCCGCGAGCGGATCGAGCGGCTGCTCGACCCCGGGTCGTTCGTCGAGCTGGATGCCCTGGCCGTGCATCGCAGCACGTCGTTCGGCATGGAACGCACCCGCGTGCCCGGCGACGGCGTGGTCACCGGCCATGGGACGGTCGGCGGCCGCCCGGTCTGCGTCTTCTCACAGGACTTCTCCGTGTTCGGCGGGAGCCTGGGTGAGGTATACGGCGAGAAGATCTGCAAGGTCATGGACCTGGCGGTGAAGATCGGGGCACCGATCGTCGGCATCAACGAGGGCGCGGGCGCGCGCATCCAGGAGGGCGTCGTCTCGCTCGGCCTGTACGGCGAGATCTTCCGCCGCAACGTGCACGCCTCGGGCGTCATCCCGCAGATCTCCCTGATCATGGGGGCCTGCGCGGGCGGGCACGTCTACTCGCCGGCCCTGACCGACTTCACGATCATGGTGGACGAGACGTCCCACATGTTCGTCACCGGGCCGGACGTCATCAAGACGGTGACCGGTGAGGACGTGACCTTCGAGGAGCTGGGCGGCGCCCGCGTGCACAACAGCCGCAGCGGCAACGCCCACTACCTCGCCGAGGACGAGGACGACGCGCTGGACTACGTCCGCGCGCTGCTGTCGTACCTGCCGGGCAACAACCTCGACGACCCGCCGTTCACCGGGTTCGAGGCGGATCTGGAGATCGACGAGGGGGACCGGGCCCTCGACACGCTGATCCCCGATTCGCCGAACCAGCCGTACGACATGCACGAGGTCATCGCCGCCCTGCTGGACGACGGCGAGTTCCTGGAGGTGCAGGCGCTGTTCGCGCCGAACATCCTGGTCGGCTTCGGCCGCATCGAGGGGCGTTCCGTGGGCGTCGTCGCCAACCAGCCGATGAGCTTCGCCGGCACGCTCGACATCGCCGCCTCCGAGAAGGCCGCCCGGTTCGTGCGCACCTGCGACGCGTTCGGCATCCCGGTGCTGACGCTGGTGGACGTGCCGGGCTTCCTGCCCGGCACCGACCAGGAGTGGAACGGCATCATCCGGCGCGGCGCCAAGCTGCTGTACGCCTACGCCGAGGCGACCGTGCCGCTGGTCACGGTCATCACCCGCAAGGCGTACGGCGGGGCCTACGACGTCATGGGATCCAAGCACCTCGGCGCGGACGTCAACCTCGCCTGGCCCACCGCGCAGATCGCCGTCATGGGCGCCCAGGGCGCGGTGAACATCCTGCACCGCAGGACGCTGGCCGAGGCCGACGACCCCGACGCACTGCGGGCCGAGCTGGTGCGTGAGTACGAGGACACCCTCGCCACGCCATACCTGGCGGCCGAACGCGGCTACGTCGACGCGGTGATCGCGCCCCGCGAGACCCGGCGTGAGGTCGTGCGCGCGTTGCGGATGCTGCGCGGCAAACGGGCCGCCCTGCCGCCCAAGAAGCACGGGAACATCCCGCTGTGAACGGGTTCCAGGTCATACCAGGGTTTCAAGTGATACAGGGCGCCCCGTCGCCCGAGGAACTGGCCGCGCTGGCCGTGGCGCTGCTCGCGGCGCGGCAGACCGGCCCGGCCGCACCGTCGGCATCCTCCGGCTGGTGCGTTCTGGCGCGGCGGCACGCGATGCGCCGCCCGCTCGCGACAGGCCCGCAGGGGTGGCGGGAGTCGAGATGGAGTCGTGGAGGACGTCTGTGAGCACAACCATCCGGAAGGTCCTGATCGCCAACCGCGGTGAGATCGCCGTACGGATCGCCCGGGCGTGCGGGGACGCCGGCCTCGCCAGTGTGGCGGTCTACGCCGACCAGGACCTGGACGCGCTGCACGTGCGGGTGGCCGACGAGGCCCACGCGCTCGGCGGGCAGAGCCCGGCCGAGACCTACCTCGACATCGACAAGATCCTCGCGGTGGCGAAGCGCACCGGCGCGGACGCCGTCCACCCCGGCTACGGCTTCCTCGCCGAGAACGCCGGCTTCGCCCAAGCGGTGCTGGACGCCGGGCTGATCTGGATCGGCCCGCCACCCGCGGCCATCACCGCCCTGGGCGACAAGGTTCAGGCCCGCCACATCGCCCAGCGCGTGGGCGCCCCCCTGGTCGCCGGCACCCCCGACCCCGTCTCCGGCGTGCAGGAGGTCGTCGCCTTCGCGCAGCAGCACGGCCTGCCCATCGCGATCAAAGCCGCCTTCGGCGGCGGCGGCCGCGGCCTGAAAGTGGCCCGCACCCTGGAAGAGATCCCCGACCTGTACGAGTCCGCCGTCCGCGAGGCCGTCACCGCCTTCGGCCGCGGCGAATGCTTCGTCGAGCGCTACCTGGACCGGCCCCGGCACGTGGAAACCCAGTGCCTGGCCGACACCCACGGCAACGTCGTGGTCGTCTCCACCCGCGACTGCTCACTGCAGCGCCGCCACC
>NZ_JABBXA010000024.1 GCF_014161445.1 Microbispora sp. H13382 | reverse complement strand
CGGCCATGCGCTCCTCCTGCTGTCGGTACCGATCACTGGTACCGACAGTGGAGGCAAACCTGATCAGAGGCCCGGAAGCGGCCCGGCGTGTCGCGGCCCGGCGAACCTAAGTGGACACCCCACTAGGTCCTGTTCCTCGAACCTTGCGACGTGAGGGCGCCCGGTCACGCGTTCGTGCGTGACAGCCGATCGGGGAGGTCGGTCAGCCGTTCGATGCGGAGCACCGTCTCGTCCGCCGTCGGCGGTGGTCCACCGGTGACGAAGTCGATGCCGCGGTCCAGCCAGATGCCGGTGAGCCCGGCGAGCGTGGCCGCGTTCACGTCGCCTTCCAGCATGTCGCCCACGTTGACCGCCCGCACGGGGTCCGTCCGCATCCGCCGGCAGGCTGTGGCGAAGGCGACAGGGTCGGGCTTGGCCGCACCGAGCTCGGTCGGGGTCAGGACGGCTTCGAAGTATTCGAGGAGGCCGAAGCGGGCGAGCTTGGCACGCTGCTGCTCGGGGTCCCCGTTGGTGAGAACGGCCAGACGGGGTGCCCGGGGAAGCCGCTTCAGTGCCTCCAGACATGGCTGGACATCGGGATAGCTCCGCCAGGACTCCTCGAACGCGGTGAGGTAGCGCTCGGCGAACCAGGCGTCCAGAAGGCCGGGACTTTCGGGAACCGGCTCGCCGAGCATCGGCAGGAAGGAACGCAGCCTGCGTCGGCGTTGCTCGGCGAAGGAGCAACGACCAGCCAGGTATTCCCGCATGTGCCGCCCCTCCAGCGTCCACCACAACGCCACCAGCTCGTCCGGTGGAGCCGTCGCGTTCGGCGCGGCCCGGACGATCTGGCCGATCGCTTCCAGGACTGCGCCTCGGTGATCGACCAGGGTGCCGTCCAGGTCGAAGAAGACCACATCCGTCATAGGAGGATCATCTCGTGGCGCCTGTCCCCAGCGATCTTCCTTTCGGGATTGGTCGCCCGGGTCACTGGGCGCGGAGACAGCAGACGTGTGAGCGCGGTTCGCGAGTGCGTGGAGTTCGGCGGGCGGTCGCCGGGGGGCGACGGCCCCGCCGGTGGCCGTTTCCGGCAAGCGCTTCGCAAGCCGTGTCGGCCCGTTGAAAGCGGCCGGCCGTACAACGGAGGCATCCTGCCGTACCCCGAAAGGACCAGTCCGATGGGTCGCGCCTCCCGCTCCCTCCTCCGCCTCGCCACCGCTCTCGGCACCGCCGTCGGCGCCGTGGCCGTCGCCCTCGCCGCCGGCGTCTCTCCCGCCGCCGCGGCCACCTGCGACCCCGCCCTCGTGGCCCTTTCGGGCAGCCTGGTCGGTGGCCTGTGGCGGTCCAACGGCGGCGAGAACAGCGTGTACGGCTGCCCCGTCACCAAGGAGTACGGCTTCGCCGGCAAGCGTGGTTCCTACCAGGAGTTCCGCAACGGCAAGATCGTTTGGTCGCCCAACCTCGGCGGAGGCGCCCTCGTCCGCGCCTACTACGCGCAGGGCAAGGCCGTGTTCCGCTGGAGCGGCCTCGGCCGTGACTGGGACTTCTTCAACGTCCGCTGGAGCATGGACGGCGGGCCCGTCACCCAGGTCAAGGTCGGCAGGCTGACCCCGTGGAGCGGCGCCTACTCCATCGACCCCTACTGCGGGAACGGCGTCTGCAGCACCACCAACGGTCACGAGGTCAACCGGGTCGTCTTCGTCGTCCAGGGCTGCGACCGAGGCACGTTCAGCTCCGACTGCGGCCCGTGGAGCATCGCCACCTCCGTCAGGCTCGCCCACTGACCGTCACACGCGGGCGAGCAGGGCCAGGATCGGCTTCTCGTAGAGGGTGACCCCGGAGCCGCGTACGAGGGCGAGCGCGTCGCGCAGGTGGCGCCGCGCGGTGTCGGGGTCGTCGCGGACGAGCGCCAGGCGGGCCAGGCACAGGTCGGTCACCGACCAGCCGAGCAGGCGGCCCCGATGCGCCAGGAGCAGGTCGTGCAGCACCGGCGCCGCGGCCGTGTCGCGCAGCGCCAGGCACGCCTCGCTCAGCAGTTCGGGGATGAACCGGTAGGCGAGGTCGCCCCGCATGCCGGCGAAGCCCTCGGCGGCCAGACCGGCGAAGACCTCCTGTGCCTCGTCCCTCCTGCCGAGGTCGAGCAGAACGGCGCAGCGCAGCACCAGCCATCCCGGCTGGCCCGGCTGCCGCGCCAGCGCCTCCTCCGCCACTGCCAGCGCCGTCGCCGCGTCACCCCGCGCACGCGCGGCCAGACAGCGGAAGACGGCGGCGCGGCTCTCGGCGTGGTCGCGGCCCAGCGCGCCCTCCGGATGGAGCCGGGCCGACTCCTCCGCCTCCTCCAGGGCGCGGCCCGTGTCACCGCGGAGATGGGCGTGGATCGCCGACAGCCAGGCGGTGAGGCTGAGCAGGGCGGGCTGGCGGATCCTGCGGGCGGTGTCCGACAGCCACGTCAGCAGCCGGGCCGCCCGCTCCAGCTCGCCCTGTTTGACCAGCTCGACGTGCTCCGCCTCCCGGGCCAGCCATTCCGCCACCAGGTCGCCCGTCCGGCGGGCCACCTCGGTCATCTCGTCGATGGCCGCCTGCCGCTCGGCCTGGCCGGCGACCCCCCGCGAGAGGATCTCGTACGCGCTCAGCGCCCGCAGCAGCGGTCCGTCGTCGCCCCGTGTGCGGGCCTCCCGTACGGCCTCGGCCGCCAGCGCGACACTCTCCTCGACCGGCCGGGTGAACGACCCCGTGATGGCGAAGGCCGCCAGGAGCTGGGACCGCAACGGCGAGCCCTCCCCCTGGCTTCGCAGCGCCCGCTCGATGCGCCCGGTCAGCGCGCCGCCCGCGGCCCATTCCTCGTACATCGCCCACGACAGCGGATCGGAGAACCCGAGCGCGGCGCGGGCCAGCCGGTCGTCGTCCCCGAGAGCGTCGGCGATCTCGGCCGCCTCCTCCAACGTGGCGTGCACCTGCGTGCTCATCCCCGCCGCCGACTGCGCCTCGGCGAGGCCGAGCAGCAGGTCGCACCGCAGCTCCCGGTCGGTCACGGGAAGCTGGACGGTGAGGGCGACGGCGTGCCGCAGGTGCTCGACCGCGTCCTCGTAGGCGAACTGGGCCATGGCGTGGGCGGCCGCCTGCCGGGCGTACTCGATCGCCTTGGCCGCCATGCCGGAGATGACCAGGCCCTCGCGGTAGTGGTGCGCCAGCTCGGCCAGGTGCGTGCCGCGCCGTTCCAGCACGGCCGCGATGCCGGCGTGCAGACGGCGCCTGCGCAGCGGGGCGAGGCCGTCGCGCAGCACGTCGCGGACGATGTCGTGGGCGAACCGGTAGACGAGGTCGTGCTCGGTGAGCAGGCGCGCCCGGACGGCCGCGTCGAGCACGTCGAGCACCTCGTCGCGCGGCACGTCCATCACGTCCCGCACCACGTCGAGCAGGACGTCCAGCGGGGCGTCGCGGCCCAGCAGCGCCGCCGCCGACAGGACGCCGGGCGCCCCGGGCGGCATCGCCGCCATCCTGCCGCGCAGCACGTCGGCGACCGCGCCCGGCGCCTCGCCGCCGTCCAGGTGGACGAGCTCGCCCAGGAAGAAGGGGTTGCCGCCGGTCCGCCTGGCCACCTCGGCCGCCCGCGTGGCGTCCACGCCCGCCCGCCGCAGATACTCGGCGATGGCGTCCTCGCCCAGACCGTCCAGCGTGATCCGCTCGACGTGCGGGAGCCGTACGAGCGTGGCGAGCGTACGGGCCAGCGGCCCGCCGACCTCCGTGTCGCGGTACGTCGCGATCACGGTCAGGTCCGGGCACGCCCGCGTCGTGGCGAGGAACTCCAGCAGCCGCAGGGACGAGGCGTCGGCCCACTGGAGGTCGTCGAGGACGACGAGCACCCTGCCGTGCGCGGCGGCGTGCTCCGCGACGAGCCGGGCGAACGCGTCGTACAGCGCGAACTCCCCGGTCGCGCCGAGCATCTCGGCCAGTTCGCCGTGCCGCCCGGTGAGATGGCGCACGGCCTGGGCCCAGGGCCAGAACGGCGGCGCGCCCGTGCCGTCCCAGCAACGGCCGAACACGGCCACCGGCGCTTGCGCCGCGGCGTCCTCCGCCAGGCTGGTCTTGCCGATGCCCGGCTCGCCCGCGACGAGCACGACGCGCGTGCCGTCCCCGGCGACGGCGCGGCGCAGCACGCCTGATTCGGCCGCCCGGCCGATGAGCACGCCCTCCCGCTGTCCGGAATCCGGGTCCGCCTCGGCCGTCGGCGCGGCGGGGCTGACGACGGCCGCCGGGGCGGGGTCGTGAGGAGTCGCGGGCGGGGGCGTCAGCGCGGGGTCCTGCGCCAGGATCCGCCGCTCCAGTTCACGGGAGCCCGGATCGGGGTCCAGGCCCAGCTCGCCGACGAGCAGGCGGCGCCCGTCGGAGAGCAGGGCGAGCGCGTCGGCCTGACGGCCTGCCTGGTAGAGGGCGTGCGCGCCGAGCCTGCGCAGCCGCTCGCGCAGGGGGTGGGCCGCCACCAGCCTCGTCAGCTCGGGCACCAGCGCCCGCCCGAGCCCGAGCGCGAGCTCGGCCTGGGCCACGTCCTCGACGACCGAAAGCCTGAGCTCGGCCAGATGGGCGATCTCGTCGCGCGCCCAGGACTCCTCCTCGAACCCCGCCAGCGGCTCGCCCCGCCACTCCGCCAGAGCCATGCGGAGCCGCCCGGCGGCTCCCGCGTGGTCGCCCGCCTCCAGCAGCCGGCGCCCGGCGGCGACGGCGGCCTGGGCGCGGCCGAGGTCGAAGCTCTCCGGCGGCAGCTCGACGGCGTACCCGCCCGGCCTGCTCACCAGCACCGACGGCTTCGCCCTGCGTACCCGGCCGGGTTCGAGCACGCGCCGCAGCTTCGACACGTACGCCTGCACGGTGTTGACCGCCCCCGGCGGGGGCTCCTGCTCCCAGAGCGCGTCCACGATCCTGGCCGTGCTCACCGGACGCGGCGCCGCCAGCACGCACAGGGCCAGCACCGCCCGCTGCTGGGACGGCCCGATGTCGAGCGGCGTCCCACCGTCGTCGAGCACGACGACCTGGCCGAGCACGCGGAACTCCACCGTGATCTCCTCCGATTGCGGTCCCCCGAAATGTATCCCGCCCAACTCGGCCTTTTCGGACAATCCGCCGGATGATCAGCGACAAAGGGTCAGTGACGGGCCCCTCGGGCGCGGGTACGCCGCAGCAGGCGGCGGCGTGGGCCGGACGCCCGGCCGTCGGTGCGCAGCCACACGTTGACCCCGGTCCCCCCGAGTGCCGAGGCCTCGATGCGCACCCCGCCGCCCGTCGACTCGGCCAGGCGCCGGGCGATGTCGAGGCCGAGCCCGGTGGAGCCGGCCCCGCTGTTGCCCCGGCGCAGCGCCCTCTCCGGATCGGGGATGCCCGGGCCCGCGTCCGCGACGAGGATGCCCAGCATGCCGCTCCCCCGGTGCAGGGTGACGCGGAAGGCCGTGCCCTGCGGCGTGTGGCGGAAGACGTTGCCGAGCAGCGCGTCGACCACCGCGCCGAGATCGGCCGCGGCGACCGGCACCGGGCTGGGCTCGTCCGCGCCGACGAGCTGCCACGGCCGCGCCTGGTCCTCGGCCAGCGCCGACCAGAAGGCGAGCCGCTCCCGCAGCACGAGCGCCGCGTCGCAGCCGGCCGGCGCGGCCCGGGACGGCCGCCGGGCCGCTTCGATGATCTCGTCCACGGCCTGTTCGAGCCGGTCGACGGCGAGCCTGCGCTGCTCGGCCTCGGGTCCGGGGCCGCCGATGTTCAGCCGCAGCGCGGTCAGCGGGGTGCGCAGCCGGTGCGACAGATCGGCGGCGAGCTCGCGCTCGGCCGCGAGCAGTCCCGCCACCTGGTCGGCCATGGTGTTGAACGCGCGCCCTGCGGCCACCAGCTCCGGCGGTCCGTCCGGGACGATGCGCACGGTCAGGTCGCCCGACCCGAGGGCGGCCGCCGCCTGCCCCAGCCGCCGGGCCGCCCGGACCACCCGGGCCCCGAGCCGGTCGGCCACCACCACCGACCCCACCACGAGGGTGACCGCGACGCCGGTCAGCACGGCCCAGGAGGTGGACACGCCCTTGCTCGCGTCCGCCTCCGGCGCGTACACCTCGATGACGGCCCGCCGCCCGCCGTCCAGCGCGACCGGCCTGAGCAGCACGTATCCCTTGCTGACCGGCACGGTCCTGGCTCTTTCCGCCGCGCTCGCGACGTCGGCGGGCGCGACCCGGGAGCGGCCCACCGTGCGCCCGTCCGGAAGGTGGACGGCCAGCCGCGAGGTCCCCGCCGGGGTGCTGGCCAGCGCGCGCTCCAGCGCCGCCGCGTCGTCGGTCACGACGAGGGCGGGCACGATCGTGGCGGCCTGACGCTCGGCGTCCGCGAGCGCGCGGCTCTCGGCGATCTCCTTGACCGCCACGGCCAGCGGGATGAGGAAGGCCAGCGCGACCATCGCCGTCACGGCCACCGCCACCAGCGCCAGGCTCCGTCTCACCGCGGCTCCCGCTCAGGACCTCGTACCGTCATCGCGGCTCCCGCAGGGGCCTCAGCCCTCCGCGGGAGGGCTGAGGCGGACGCCGACGCCCCGCACGGTGTGCAGATATCGGGGGCGGGACGCGCTCTCGCCGAGCTTGCGCCGCAGCCAGGACAGGTGGACGTCGATCGTCTGGTCGTCCCCGTACGACTGCCGCCACACCTCGGCCAGCAGTTCCCTGCGCGAGATCACGCGGTCGGGCCGCGCGGCGAGGTAGGCCAGCAGGTCGAACTCCCGGCGGGTGAGGTCGAGCGGCACACCGTCCAGGCGGGCCTCCCTGCGGTCGGCGTCGACGACCAGGCCGCCGACCCGCGCGACCGACGACGGCGTCCCGGGCCTGGCCCGGCGCAGCACGGCCTCGAGGCGCGCGTTCAGGTGGTCGCCGGAGAACGGCTTGACCAGGTAGTCGTCCGCGCCGCCGCGCAACAGGCGGACGATCTCCGCCTCGTCGTCCCGCGCGGTGGCCACGATGACCGGTACGTCGGAGATCGCCCGGAGCATCTTCAGCGCCTCCGCGCCGTCGAGGTCGGGCAGTCCGAGGTCGAGGACGACCACGTCGGGGGCGGCGTACGCGATCTCCCGGAGGGCGTCGAGCGCCCGGCCCGCGCTGCGGACCGCGTGGCTGCGCCCGGTCAGGTCGCGGATGATCGCGGATCGGACGAACTCGTCGTCCTCAACCACCAGAACGGTCGCCATGGGGCAGAAACGTACACTCCCGCTCCACACGGCGTCCCAGGAAGAGCGATCCGAAACGTACGGATTCGCCGTGATTTAAGGCAGACAAAAACCCGTAGAGGGTGACCGAAAGGGATCGAGCAGCATTTACTACGTCACGAGATAGAGTGAGCGGCCCATGAGAAGGGCCACGGGTTACTTGATCGCCTGGTGCGGGGCGACCGCGCTCGCCGTCGGCGTGTCCTGGCTCGGCGTGCGTGACGTGCTGCGCAGCGCGATCCTGGACGAGGCGCCCCTGGCCCCGGTGGTGGCCGTCGCCGCGCCGCTGTCCGCCTCGCCGCTCTCCGCCTCGCCGGGCACCCCCGCCCCCTCTCCCCAGGACACCCCTGAGGGCGGTCCCTCCGGCGAGCCGTCCGGGGAGCCGTCGGGACGGCCGTCCCCCTCCCGCCCCCCTGCCACCGTCACGCCGACGCGGACGCGGACCTCTCCGGCGCCGCGGCCGGCCCGCTCCACCCAGCCGGCCGGGCCGGCCGGCTCGGCGGAGCCCTCCCCCACCGCCCGGCCGCGCAGGACCTCCGGCGGGGAGAGCCTGCACACGTTCACGCTGAAGGGCGGCCGGGCGACGATCGCGGTGACCTCCCGGGACTGCCGCGTGGTGACGGCGACCCCGAACGACGGCTACGAGGTCAAGGTCTGGGAGGCCGACCAGTGGCTGCGGATCGCCTTCCTCCGGGACATCCACGAGTCGTCGGCGTTCTGCACGTGGAACGCCCTGCCGCCCCGGCTCGACACCTACGAGAACTGACGGGACCGCAGGCCCACGGCAGGCTCAGTCGAGCAGGGCGCGGTACTTCTTCAGCTCCTTGACCTCGGCGCCCAGGGCGGTCGTGGTGGCGACGGCCAGCGCCTTGGCCCCCTCGAAGGCGCCCTCGGCCTGCTCGGCCCGGGCCAGCTTGATCGCGCCGTTGTCGTGCTCGATCATCAGCGTCACGTACTTCCGGTCGAACTGCGGGCCGTTGAGCTTGGCCAGCGCCTCGATCTCGGCCCGCGTCTGCGTCCCCGGCATCGCGTGGTCGCGCGGCAGCGGCTCGGCGCCCCACATGTCGAGCCAGTCCCTGAACGTACGCATGTCGGTGTCGCGGGCCGTGGCGACCTTCGCCGCGAACTCCCTGACCCACGGGTCGCCCGCCCGGGTCTCCGCGAGCCTGGCCATCTCCAGGGCCTGGAGGTGGTGCGGGATCATCTGCCGGGCGAACGTCACGTCGGCGGCGTTCCTGCCGCCGGACTGATCCGCCGCTCCCGTCTCGTCCGCGCCCGTCTCGTCCGCGCCCGTCTCGTCCGGGCCGGCGGTGAGCGGGGCCTCCGTGGCCGCCTCGGAGGTGGCGGCGGGCGAGGCGGCGGCCGGGACCGCGGGAGACGGCGACGCGGCCTGGTTCGCGGGGTCCGGCGTGCCGCACCCGGCGAGCAGGACCGTGGCGAGCACGCCCGTTAACGCACCCGTCACACGAGCCGTCACGACAGGGAGCCGGCGGATAGTGGTCGTCACTGGAGGCCTTTCCGGTTCTGGCTCGGGGACGGCCGCGACCGCCCCCGGGGGCCGGGCGCGGTCGGTCCGTCCGTGATCCCTTTGCCGCAGGACCCTACCGCCGGGAGGTGGTTCCGGCCTCCCCCGCATGGCATTTCGGCATATTTACGGTGATTATCGGACAAGCTGGGCGATTCGTGTCAAAATTCCCATTCACTTCCCTGGAGCACTGCCGTGCTCTAGCCTCCAACTGTGCCAAACGGGAGCGAAACTCTACGAAAGGTTTCACACCGAGGAAACCTCTGTTGACACGAGCGAAACAGTGATACTTTCGCTTGGGAGCGCTCCCAAGCCGTGTGAACCTTCGGGCCGAGGAGACCGGATGGCCGATCTTCCCACCCTCGCAGAGGTAGCCGCCGCAGCCGGCGTCTCCCCGGCAACAGCTTCCCGGGTCTTGACCGGCTCGGTACGCGTGACCACGTCGACCCGCCGACAAGTTCACGACGCGATGTCGCGTCTGGGCTATGTACGGCGCCGCGCCCCCAGGGGATCCGCGGGCAGGCGGGCCGAGCAGATCATCGCCGCGGTCGTCTGCGAGCACAGTCCACGCCTTTTCACCGAGCCGTTCTACGCCAGGCTCCTGTCCGCCTGCGAGGAGGTGCTGACGACGCACGGGGTCCCCATGGTCGTGATGACCGCGACCCCGGCGACCGCCTCCATCGCCGCGCCGCCGCTGGTCGCGGGCTCCGTCGACGGAGTCCTACTGATCGGCGCACGCGCGCGGCACCCCCTCGCGGTAACGCTGGCGGCCTCGGGCGTCCCGGTGCGCTGTGCCGGGCGGCCGCCAGACGGCATCGACCTCCCGTTCGTCGACATGGACAACCGTGACGGCGGACGGCAGGCGGCCGAGCACCTGCTGCTCAACAACCGCAAGCACATCGCCACGATCGCCGGGCCGCCGACCCTGCCGGCCGCCCGCGACCGGCTGGAGGGCTTCCGGCAGACGCTCCGCGACGCCGGCGTGCTCGACATGCCCGTGGCGTACGGCGACTTCACCCACGCGTCCGGCGCGCACGCGATGCAGTGGCTGCTGCAACGGGCGCCGCACATCGACGCCGTGTTCGCGGCGTCGGACGTGATGGCGGCCGGGGCGATGCAGACGCTGCGCCGCGCCGGGCGGAAGGTGCCCGACGACGTGGCCGTCATCGGATACGACGACGCGCCCGTGGCCAGGCACACCTCGCCGGCGCTGACCACCGTCAGGCAGCCCGTCGAGGAAATGGCCACGCTCGCCGCACGACTGCTTCTCATGACACTCGGGGACGGGGACAATCCCAAGGGCAATCCGGTGCTGCCCACGGAACTGGTGGTTCGTGAATCGGCCTGAGCTTCGAGAAGGCGACGTCCTGACCCGTCGCTATCTGCTCCAGGAGCGGATAGCGACGGGCGGGATGTCGGTCATCTGGCGTGCCTTCGACCAGTCACTCCAGCGCATGGTCGCCATCAAGGTGCTGGACGGCTCGCTCGACGACGACAGTCCCGGACGGGAACTCATGCGCCGGGAGGCCAGGGCCACCGCCCGGCTGATCCACCCGGACGCGATCGAGGTCTACGACTACGGCGAGACGGTCACGAACGGCGGCAGACTGGCGTCCTTCGTGGTCATGCGCCTGCTGGAGGGCCGGTCGCTGGCCGACCGGATCATGGAGGGCCCGCTGCCCTGGGCCGAGGCGACGGAGATCGCCGCCGGGCTGGCGAAGGTGCTGGCGGCGGCGCACGACCGGGGCATCGTCCACCGGGACGTCACCCCGGAGAACGTGCTGCTCGCCGACGACGGGCCCAAGCTCCTCGACTTCGGGATCGCCGCGTTCATCGGCGAGGCCGACGACCAGCTCGTCGCCGACTTCGGCACGCCGCCGTACGTCGCGCCGGAGCGGCTGAAGGGGACGACGGCCGACCCGGCCGTGGACGTCTACGCGCTCGGCGTGCTGCTGTTCGAGATGCTCACGGGCGCACTGCCGTACCCCGAGAAGACCTGGGAGGCGATCGAGGCGGCACGGCGGGATGGACCGCCGCCGGTTCCCGAAGGGGTGCCGGGCCTGCCGCAGGAGGTCGCCGACCTGTGCCGGCGCTGCCTGTGCCCCGACCCCGTGGACCGGCCGACCGCGCGGGCGGTCGCCGCCGCCCTGGGCGCGGTGAAGAAGCCGCCCGGCCCGCGCGGGGCCGGCTGGGGCGCCGCCGCCGTCGGAGCCGCCGCCCTGGGCGGCATTCTCTGGTTCACCCAGACGGGCGGCCCCGAGGTCGGAGCCGTGGTCGTCCTGCCCAGCCCGTCGGGGGCGTACGCGCAGGCCACCGCCTCGCCGCCGCCGCAGGACGAAGCCGTCGCCGCCCCCGTCGGCCGGCCGCGGCACACGGTCGCGCCCGTCGCGGACCCCGTACGCACGACCGGCCCGGCCCGGCACCGCCCCTCCCCGACGCACAGCGTCAAGATCCTCAAAAAGGACCGGGACGCGGGAGACAGCGTCAGGCGGCCGAAGGCCTCGGCCACCGGCAAGTCCGAAGTCGCACCCCTGCCTCTGGCCACCACTGCCGCGCCCATGCGGGTCGACACCGCGGTCCGGCAGTTCGCCCTGCTGGTGGATGGTGCCGAAGCCACCCACGACATCGACGACGACGTCGCCCTGGACCTCAAGCAGGTGCTGCGCAACGCCGTCGACAACGGTCAGGGGCTGGCCGTCGTCCGCGAGAAGATCGAGGTCCGGTACCGCGAGGGACGGCTGCCGGCCGTGTTGAAGGGGGAACTGCTGGCCGCGCTCGACCGGGTCGAAGCCGCCTTGGCCCAGGCCAGCGATACCTGAAATGGGAGCGCTCCCAGAACAACCGTCTGTTGCGTTTGGTCAGGACCGTAAGTCGGGCCGCGTCCGATAAGCGTCCGTACCGCGACCGAAACAATCGTCCACTGCGGCGTGGGCCGGCCGACGACGCCCGGCCCTCCGGCGTCTAGTGCCGCTTGATCGTCGCGAGCCAGGCCGGTGCCCCGTCGTCGTGGTATCGCGTCTGGATCCGGTCCGGCTCGATGGCGACGACCCTCCATCCGTCGACGAGGTCGAACGCCGCTCTCAGATCCTCCCGGCTGACGGGGTGCGGGCCCGTATCGGAGCCGTCGTCGCTGAAGCACAGCACATACAGAGTGCCGCCGTGCTCGGTCACCGACGCGAGACTCGCCACATAGGCGGACCGCTCCCCACCGTCGAAGGTGTGGAACAGCCCGCAGTCCAGCACCGTGTCGAACCTGCGCCCAAGACGCTCCAGGCGCAACGCGTCGGCCTCGGCGAACTCGGCCTCCACGCCCCGATCGCCGGCCTTCGCCCGGGCGATCGCCAGTGCCGTCTCCGCCACGTCGACGCCCAGGACCGGCAATCCCAGCGAGGCGACGTGAAGGGCGTTCTCCCCGGTCCCGCAGCCCGCGTCGAGAACCGCCCCGGTGAATCCGCCTTCGGCGGCGAGGCGCACCATGGCCGGCTGCGGCCGGCCGATGTCCCACGGCGCGGGGCCCTCGTGGTACGACGCGTCCCAGGGCAGGCCCGTCAGCCGTTCATGACTGGTCGGACGCCGGCCGGTGAACGGATCGCCGGCATCGTCAATGAGACCTCCCGATCGGTCCTGCAACGCCCTCCCCTTCCCCCGGCCGGCTCTCCACCTCATCGTGGCACGCTTGAGAGTGATTTCGACCGGTCAACCCCTTGCATGGGGAAGGCAAAACCGGATACCTCGTTTCCCATGAGCGGATTCAAGAAGTTCATCATGCGGGGCAACCTGGTGGAGCTCGCTGTCGCCGTCGTCGTGGGCGCGACGTTCAGCGGGCTCATCCAGGCCCTCGTACAGGACCTGATCACCCCCCTGATCGCGGCCATCACCGGCGGCAAACAGCCCGACTTCTCCAGCTACACGTTCACCGTCAACGGCGCGGTGTTCAAATACGGCGACTTCATCAATCACCTGCTGACGTTCCTGATCGTCGCGGCCGTCGTCTACTGGCTGGTCGTCCTGCCCATGACCCGTTTCCTGAGCCTCTTCGACCGGGACAAGGAGGCCACGGAGAAGAAGTGTCCCGAGTGCCTGTCGGACATCCCCGTCGACGCCCGGCGCTGCGCGTTCTGCACGGTCGAACTGTCCACCGTCGCGGCCGCCGAGAAGCCCCCTGCCTGACTTCTCGCGTATCCCCCGTCAGGGCCTGAAGCGCGTCAGCGTCCGCTCGCCGGTCTCCGCGGGCTCCCGGGAAACGGGACGGCCGGGGTGCCGCAGCACGTCCACGATGACGAGGGACGTCCGGTGCGGGTCCCTGGTGATCCGCACCTCGCGGGCCAGCCAGCACGCGGCGGCGATCATGTCACGGGCCTGTTCGAGGTCTCCCGGGCTGGTCCCCGCCCTGCACCACACCCACAGGCGCTCGCCGAACGGCTCCGGCCTCGTACGGAGGATGACCGGCAGCTTGCCCCGCCGGCTGACGATCAACGCCTCGGCGCAGGCCTTCCGTACGCGGTGGGGCGTCACCACGCACCAGAATCGGCCCGCTACCTCCCGCCGGGCCTGCGGCCAGACCAGGACGAGCAGGCAGACCAGGGAGCCGGCGACGATCGTGACGGCCGGGCCCGCCGCGCGTACCGCGAGGACGACGACCGCAGGCCCTCCCACCAGCAGCACCGTCTCGTAGCGCCATCTCCACAGCACCACCAGCGGTCCAGGCCGCGCTACGGGAGAGGTCTCCCGTTCGATGAACCGCAGGACCAGATGCGTGTTCCGCCTGACCGGATGCCTCATGCCCGTCCGCCCGACGGGTGCTCGGGCCTGCGGGAGAACGGAGGTTCGAGCACGTTCACCCGTCCGGTCCCCCGGCAGCGACGGCACGGCAGGCCGGTCGGGCACCGCCCCTTCGCCGAACAGATCCGGCAGGGAGCGAGTGCGTCGAACCTCGGGTCACGGTACGTGTGGGTGTGCCAGGTGCGCCGGATCTCCCAGCGCTGCACCCACGCGAACGCGTCGATTTCGGCGAACGCCTCCTCGCCCACCCTCCAAAGGAGGGCGACGATGCGCATCCGTAACCCCGTGAGGGAAGGAGCGCGCATGTTCTTGTTGTTAGAGTGCACGGGATCATCCCTTTGCTGAGCAGGCAGGTCGGATGGTCGTCTGCGCTGGGTCGATGTGCCAGCATCGGCCCAGCGGCGCATTTCAGTAGGGGGCGAAGGACGAGCCCCCGATTCGCATCGCCTCCCTTCGGGAACCGGCTGGTCCAGCCGCCACGTTGAGGCTTATGCCTGGTTGATACCCGTCCTTTGCCAGTGGCAATCCACGTTTGGCAATTGCCACTGGTTCTTTCCATCGGCACCTGCCTATGGCATGCTACGCTGCCCTTTTTGATGCACCCTCAAGAACGCGTACGCAGAAGGTGACCGCTATGGCCGGGACCAACCTGACGCTCCGGCGGCGCCAGCTGGCAAGCCGTCTCCGCGAGCTACGGCACGCAAGCGGCATGACCGTGGAACAGGTCGCTCAGGAACTGCTGTGCAGCCCCGCGAAGATCAGTCGTATAGAGACCGCACAGAGAAGCGCGAGTCTCCGCGACGTACGTGATCTCTGTCGCCTCTACAACGTGACCGACGAGAACGTCGTGTCGCAGTTGATGGCTCTGGCGCGCGAGTCACGTCAGCCGGGCCTCAAACAGGAGTGGGGCGACCTCGGCGACGACGCCATCTACACCTACATGGACCTCGAATCGGCGGCGGCGTCGATCACGGAGTTCCAGATCGCGCATATCCCGGGTCTGCTACAGACGGAGGATTACGCCCGGGCCCTCGTCGGCAGGATGCTGCCGCGGATCCACCCCGATGTACTGGAGCGCAGGGTCGAGGCCAGGATGAAACGCCAGCAACTCCTGTCAGGAGCGACTCCGCCCCGCTACTGGACCTTCATCGACGAGGCGGTCCTGCACCGGAGGGTCGGTGGAACCACGGTCATGCGCCAGCAGTTGGAAAAGGTACTCGAGCTGGCGAGGTCACGCCGGGTGATTGTGCAAGTGATCCCCTTCGAGGCCGGGGCGTACATGGGTGCCGGCAGCCCGTTCGTCTTCTTCGAGATCGCGGATAAGACCATGCCGAACGTCGTGCATCTCGAGTTGCTGACCCACTCCGAATACCTGGAGAAGTCCGAGGAGCTCGGCACTTATCGCGAGGCCGTTGACCAGATCCGGGCCGTCGCGTTGAGCCCCGACGACTCACTTGAGCGCATCGCGGAGGCCTGCCAGAAGTACGTCTTATAGGGAGCCGGTAGGGCAAAGCCAGCGGTCTGCCCTGACTGTCGGGATCACCTGGGCGGTCGCAGTACTCACTTCAGTGGCAGGAGCGAGAGTACAGCGATATCACGGGAGTCTCTATGGAATCAACGAAAGACTCGCCCACTTTCCCGCCGGAGTGGCGTATCTCTTCGCGCTGCAACGGAGGCAGTTGCGTCCAGGTCGCGTTCGGAGACGGCGTCGTTGCCATGCGCGACTCGAAAGACCTGACAGGACCCGTCCTGTCCTTCACATCTAATCAATGGAGGGGTTTCCTTGACGCGGTGAAAGCCGGCAACCTTGACCGGCCCTGACGATCTCCGGGCATCGGCGAGCACAACCTAACCACCGCAGACAATATTGGACGCAAACACCACAAAGGTATAATTCCGGCGCGAGCTTCCTTCTCCAGACGAACTTCTATCCGGGAGAGCCCATGGCGGACCCACCTCTGTTCGGCGATGTCGTCTGGCACCAGGTGGTTTGCAACGGCGGCAACTGCGTCCAAGTGGCATTCGAGAAGGGATGGGTCGGCGTGCGTGACGGCAAGCAGAGGGACGGTGGTCCCGTGCTTGCTTTCACGGCTGAGGAGTGGAGCGCCTTCGTGCAGGGCGTCAAGGACGGGGTCTTCGACCTGCCATGAAGCGTCATCCGGCGTGCGACCGGGTGAGGGGCTTCCCGGCTGTGCCGGTGAAACCCTTCACCTTGGCCGACTGGCGTATCTCCTCAAGGTGCAACGCCGGCCACTACGTACAGGTGGCCGTCCTCGGCGGCGTCACCGCGGTCCGGGGCCCGCCGCTGGGCCCGGACCGCGGGTCGGCCGCCGTACGGCACGTTCACCACGGGGACGGCGGGGGTGGGGGGACGACTGGGGGGCGGTCGTCGCAGGTGATGGTGTTGGGCAGCATCCAGGGAGCGAGCCAGCCGCCGTCGTTGCCGCCGAGGTCGGTCAGGGAGAACTCGGAACCGGTGGGCGGGAAGTTGAAGGCGCCGCAGTTGTTGACCCCGACCGCGCCGACGTTGCGGGCGTCCACGTTCTGGAAGGACGCCGAGCCCTTCACGCGGGCGCTGACCACGGAGGTGCCCGTGCCGTCGACCCGGATGTCCCTGAACCGGACCTTCGGGATCGCGTACAGGTCCTTCACCGACCACTCACTGACGAGCATGATCGCGTTGTACGTGCTGTCCAGATAGTGGTCGCCGCTGACCTCGATGTCGGCGTCGATGTCCTTCTCCAGGGCGTAGAACCAGACGGCCCCCAGGCCGATCCTCCAGTTCAGCTCGAAGGTGCCGGCGCGGACGGTGGTGTTGCCGGTGATGCGGAGCCTGCCGGTGAACGGCTCGGCGCCGAACCGGGAGCCGATCTGGATGGCGCTGCCCTCCCTGATCGGGTCCGCGATCAGATTGTTCGCGACCGTGTTGTCCGTGCCGCCGTAGATCGCGATGCCGTTGGCCAGCACGGGCGTCTGCACGGTGTTGTGGTCGATCGTGTTGCGCGCGTCGGCGGTCCTGTCGGACCAGAGGGCGAGGGCGTCGTCGCCGGTGTTGCGGAAGAGGTTGCCCGACACGACGGAGTCGGTCACGCCGGTGTGGAAGTTAAGCCCGTCCGCGATCTGGTCGACGATCACGTTATTGGTGATCTTGATGTTCCGCATCGGGCCGTCGAACCACATGCCGACCTTGGTGTGGCGGATGTGGAGCCCGTCGATGGTCGAGTCGCTCATCGCGCCGCCGACGCCGTTGACCTGGTCGGTGTCGATGCGTTCCCGTACGTCGCCCTCGATGGCGAAGCCGGACAGGTGGACGTTGCGGCTGCCCCCGGCCGCGGCGTCCTTGCCGTAGAACCCGACTCCGGTGTGCACCGAGCCGTCCGGGGCCGGGGCGCCCAGATCGGTCTGACGGCCCTTGATGATCGTGTACCAGCTGCCGGCGCCGGTGATCGTCACGTTGTCCACGAGGATGTGACGGTTCACCTGGTAGGTGCCCGGCGGGATGTAGACCTTCAGGCGCGTGCGCTTGGCGAAGGCGATCGCCTTGTCGATCGCCCCGGCGGAGTCGCGCCTGCCGGTGGGGTCGGCGCCGAAGGCCAGCACGTTCGCGGCGACGACCTCCACCCGCGGCGGGCCGACGAGGTGCGAGTCGAGCAGGTCGACGACCGTCCATTCGGCGTTGCTCCCCGCCGGGACCGTCAGCCGCACGGTGTCACCCGCCCGGTACGTACGGCCGAGCAGGAGGCGCTGCTCGTCGTAGAAGTGGTTCGGGCGGAACGGCTTGGCGATCTCCGGTGTGGGAGTGGTGGCGGCCGGCACGCAGGAGCACTCGGTGATCCACCAGTCGGGGTGCAGCAGCCCGGCGCCCGGGTCGTTGGAGAACGGATACTGGTTGTAGAGCCAGGCGTACTGCGACGTGAGGGTCATGGTGGCCTGCTTGCGGCCGTTCACCGCGACGTCGAGCGGCGCGGTGATGCCGCCGCCCCCGGGAGCGTCCGGGATGCTGTAGCGCACCGTGATCGCGTTGGCCGCCTTCGGCAGCGTGAACTCGACGTACTGCCCGGGGGTCAGCCGCACCGCCTTACGGCCCGACGCCTCCGCCGGCAGCGTGTACGCGTCGCGGCCGGGGCCGATGACCGTCCCGTTCGTGGCGGCGTTCTCCGCCTCCTGCTCGGCGAAGTCGACGTCGGCCCCGCGCCCGGCGACGAGAGCCGGGTCGAGGGCGGCCCGGGTCACGACGGGCGCCTTCGCCGAGGCGGACGCCGGGGCCTGCACTGCCACGAGCCCGGTGACGGCGACGGCCGCCAGCAGAATTCTCATCGGGCCTCCAGGATCCAGACCGCGGTGTCGGACGGGAGCAGGTCTCCGTCGATCGGGCCGCTGGCCAGCAGGGCCGAGCCCTGGACGGGGAACGGAACAGTCTCGGCGCCGAGGTTCACCACGCAGACCAGCCCGGAGTCGCGCCGGAACGCGATCACGTCGTTTCCGGTCGGCAGCCAGGTCAGCGTGCCGTCGCCGAGCAGCTCGCGCCGCAGGCGCAGGGCCGAGCGGTAGAGGCAGAGCATGGAGTCCGGGTCGGCCTGCTGGGCATCGACCGTGAGGTCGCGCCAGCCCGCCGGCTGGGGCAGCCAGGGCTCGCCCGTGCTGTAGCCGAACGGCGGCTCCTCCCCCGACCACGGCAGCGGCACCCGGCAACCATCACGACCGCGGACGGTGTGGCCGGAACGCTCCCACATCGGGTCGTCGATGAGCTCCTCGGGGATGTCCTCGACCTCGTTCAGGCCGAGCTCCTCCCCCTGGTAGACGTAGACGCTGCCGGGCAGGGCCATCGCCAGCAGCGCCGCCGCCCTCGCCCGACGCCGGCCGAGCTCCAGGTCGGACGGCATGCCGTCCCGGCGTTCGGCGTTGTCCCAGGACGTGACGGCCCGGCCGTACCGGGTGACGGGACGGGCGACGTCGTGGTTGGACAGCACCCAGGTCGCGGGTGCGCCGATCGGCACGTGCGTGGCGAGGGTCAGGTCGATGCTGCGGCGCAGCGCGGCCGGCTCCCACGCGCTCGACAGGAAGTCGAAGTTGAAGGCCGTGTGGAGCTCGTCCGGGCGCAGGTAGTTCGCGAACCGCTCCTGGTCGGGCAGCCACACCTCCCCGATGAGGATCCGCCCGCCGTAGGAGTCGGACACCCGCCGCCACTCGCGGTAGATCTCGTGGACGCCGTCGTGGTCGGTGTACGACTCCTCCACGCTGTCGAGGTCCTTGACGAGGACGGCCGCCGAGTCGATGCGGACGCCGTCCACGCCACGGTCGAACCAGAACCGCAGCACGTCCAGGAACTCCTGGCGTACGGCCGGGTTGTTCCAGTTGAAGTCGGGCTGCTCGGGGGCGAACAGGTGGAGGTACCACTCGCCGTCCGGCACCCGCGTCCAGGCCGGGCCGCCGAAGATCGACCGCCAGCCGTTCGGCGGGCCGTCGCCGACGCCGGGGCGGAACCAGAACCGCTCCCGGGCCTCCGAACCGGGACCGGCCGCCAGGGCCTCCTGGAACCAGGCGTGCTGGTCGGACGCGTGGTTGGGGACGACGTCCACGATCGTACGGATGCCCAGGCCGTGGGCTTCCTCGATCAGCTTCTCCGCCTCGGCGAGGGTGCCGAAGACCGGCTCGATGCTGCGATAGTCGGCGACGTCGTAACCGCCGTCGGCCATGGGCGAGGGATACCACGGATTCAGCCAGATGGCGTCGGCGCCGAGGTCCGCCAGGTACGGCAGGCGCGACCGCAGCCCCGCCAGGTCGCCCGTCCCGTCGCCGTTCCCGTCGGCGAAGCTGCGCAGGTAGACCTGGTAGATCGCGGCCCCGCGCCACCAATCGTGGGTCGAGGTGTTGCCGGGCATGCTGAATACAACTCCTTACGGGGTGACGGCGGCAGGGGTGGGGTCGTTCAGCCCTTGAGGCTGCCGGCGGTGAGACCGGCCATGATGTGCCGCTGGAACAGGAAGAAGACGACGATGGTCGGGATGCTCGCGATCACCAGGGAGGCGACCAGCACGTTCTGCGGCATCTGCGAGGAGAGCGAGGCGATGCCGATGCTCACCGACATCTTGTCGCTGTCCGGCAGGACCAGGAGGGGCCAGACGAAGTCGCGCCAGACGTTGACGACGGTGAGGATCGAGACCACCCCGAGGATGGGCCGGGAGATCGGTATCACCACCGACCACAGGATGCGGCCCGGCGACGCGCCGTCGATCTCGGCGGCTTCGAGCAGTTCCCTGGGGATCGAGTCGAAGAAGCGCTTGAGCAGGAAGACGTTGAAGCCGTTGGCCGCGGCCGGCAGCCAGATCGCCCACGGCGTGTTGAGCAGGTTCCAGCCGAAGATCGGCACTTCCTTCACCGTCAGGTACGCCGGGAGCATGATGACCATGGGCGGGATCATCAGCGTCGACAGCATCAGCGCCAGCACGACCTTGCCGAGCGCCGGGCGGAGCTTCGACAGCGCGTAGGCCGCCGAGACGTCCACCGCGAGTGTCAGCAGCCAGGCGCCGCCGGCGTAGAGGGCCGTGTTGCCGAGCAGCGTGCCGAGGTCCAGCAGATCCCACGCCTCCAGGTAGCCGTCGAGCGAGAAGTGCGACGGCAGGAAGGTCGGCGGGATGGAGTTGAGCTCCTCGGTGGACTTCATCGCACCGGTGACCATCCAGTAGAGCGGGAAGACGAACGCGGCGGTGAAGCTCACCACCACGATCGCCAGCACGATCCAGTAGATGATCCGGCCGCGGGTCGTGTTGAGCTGGTGCGGCGAGACGGCGGTGCGGAACTGCGTGCCGAACGGCTTGCGGGGCCGCCGCCGCCCACGGCGCTCGTTCCGGGCAGGGGCGGCGGGCGTTCCGGTCGGGCTGTCGGGCATCACGGTGACGTCGGTCGTCGTGTCTGGCATGGTCGCTCCCCCCTCACACCGTGTTGTCGCGCGAGACGCGCAGGTAGATCGCGGAGAACACCATGAGAACGATCATGAGCATCAGGCCGAGCGCGTTGCCGGCGTTGAGATTGCCGAAGTTGAAGGCGTACTGGTACATGAGGTAGACGACGCTGACCGTGGCGTTCTCGGGGCCGCCGCCGGTGAGCAGGTAGGGCTCGATGAAGACCTGCATGGTCGCCACGATCTGAAGAAGCAGCATCACCAGCAGGATCAGCTTGGTCTGCGGGATCGTGACGTGCCAGATCCGCTTGAACAGGCCGGCGCCGTCGAGCTCGGCGGCCTCGTACAGCTCGCTCGGGATGGTCTGCAGGGCGGCGAGGTAGATCAGGGTGCCGCTGCCCATGTTCATCCAGGTGGAGACGATGACCAGCGAGATCAGCGCGGTACTCGTCGAGTTGAGCCACTGCAGGCCCGGCAGGTGGACCAGGCCGAGAGCCTGGTTGAACAGCCCGTAGTCGGGGTTGTAGAACCACTGGAACAGCAGGACGCTCACCGCGGGCGGCAGCATCACCGGCAGGTAGACCACGAAGCGCAGGTACGCCCTCGCGTGCCGCAGCTCGTTGAGCACGATCGCGGTGACGAACGGGATCCCGTAGCCGCACAGCAGGGCGAGCAGGGTGAACACCGCGGTGTTGACCCAGGCCGGCCCGAAGGCGGGGTCATTGATCACAGTACGGAAGTTCTCCAGCCCCACCCATCGGGGCGGGTCCACGAAGTTGGTCCTCTGGAAGCTGAGGATGACCTCGCGGACCATCGGATACCAGGAGAAGAACGCGAAACAGATCAGAGCGCCGCACAGGAATCCGTAGGCGGTCACGTTGCGCCGCACGGCGCGCCGCAGTTTCGTCGGCTGCCGCCGTCTGCCGCTCGCTGCCGGGATGCTCGCTGTGGTCATCGTTGTGGATCCGATCTCGACGTGATTGCCCTGCACTCGATTCGCCCTGCACGGTTCGCCGGGGCGCCGGCCGCGCGTGGGTCACGGCCACGGGCGGCGCCCCGGATTATCAGGGCGGTCAGCCCTTCGAGGCCAGCAGGGAGTTGACCTTCGACTCGGCATCGGCCAGGAGCTGGTCGATGTTCGCGTCCTTGCGGGTCAGCACGGCCGACATCGGAGTGTCGAGGATCTTGTAGATCTCCTGGGCGTACGGCCCCGGCTCGGCCTTCGGCGGGATGCCCTTGGAGCCCTCCACCCATCCGGCGAACTGCGCGAGGTCGATGTTGGCGTTCGCCTTGCGCAGCTCGTCGACGGCCTGGCCGGACGGCGTGTCCGGGCGGTAAAGGTCGGGGTAGGGCTGGCCGACGGTCAGGTCCGCGCTCTTGGCCCGCGCGTAGTCGAACTGGCCCTTGCCGGGGGTGAGGAACTTGTACTCGATCCACTTGAGACCGGCCTTGATCTGCTCCGGCGTGGCCTTCGGGTTGATCATGTAACCGGCGCCGCCGTTGAACAGGGCCTTGGCCTCGGGCTGGGCGGTGATGGCGTAGTTCTCGAACTTGCCGCCGAAGTCGTTGCGCAGCGAGATCAGCACGTCGGGCGCGCCCAGCATCATGCCCATCTTGCCGCCGGCCATGGCCTTCATCAGGGCCGGCCAGTCGATGTACAGCTGGGAGCCCATGCTGTTGTCGGCCCACCGCATCTGGTGCAGGTTCTCCAGCACGGCCTTGCCCTCGGGGGTGTTGAAGGCGGCCTTCTTGCCGTCGTCGGTGATGACCGACCCGCCGCGACCGTAGACGGAGGCGGTGAAGTGCCAGCCCCCGACGTTGTTGCCGCTGTACTCGCCGTACCCGACGTAACCGGGACCGAGCCCGGCGATCTTCTTCGCGGCGGCCTGCACCTCCGCCCACGTCTTGGGCGGGCTGCTCGGGTCGAGACCGGCCTTGGTGAAGACCTCCTTGTTGTAGACGAGGCCCATGCCGTAGCCGTCGGTCGGCAGGCCGTAGACCTTGCCGTCCTTCTTGAACAGGTCGATCGAGCTGTTGTAGTCCTGGAACGTCTTGATCTCGTTGACGTACGGCGTGAGGTCGGCCGCCTGTCCGCTCTCGATGAGGCGGCCCACGTTGGGGAAGTTGACGTAGAAGACCGTCTCGAGCTCGCCGCTGGCCAGCTTCGGCTCGAAGGTGCGCGGGTCGTAGCAGGGGAACGCGTCGGTGACCTTCGCGACCTTGATAGTGGGGTTCAGCTGCTGGAAGGCCGCCAGGTCCTCCTCGAACGTCGCGCGCTCCGCCTTGTTCGTCTTCGGCGGCTCGCAGTTCACCGAGATCGACACCGGCCCGGCGCCCTCGGGCGCCGCACTCGCCTTGTCACCGCTGCCGCCGCTGTTGTCGGTGCCGCACGCCGCGGCCGCTGCAATGGCAAGTCCCGAGACCAGCAGTATCGAGAGCTTGTGGGATTTCATCCTCGTTCCCTTCTGGAACCGCGCACCACGACCCGTCGAAGCACGCGGCTCGGGGCCGACTTGGAGCGCCCCGATCCGCTCGATTGCGAGAAACATACAGAGGCATGCAGGACTGAGCAATAGAGCGGCAGTAACTGTGCAAAAAAGTGACAGTGCAGGGCCTACGGCGTCTCGGAGCAAGGACATCGCCCGAGAACCTCCTACGGCTCGTTGCCGCTGGACGCCTGAGTGCCTGGGGTTTGCTCGTTGCCGCTGGACGCCTGAGTGCCTGGGGTTTGCTCGTTGCCGCTGGACGCTTGAGAGCCGGGGTTTGCTCGTTGCCGCTGGACGCTTGAGAGCCGGGGGTTGGCTTCTTGCCATTGGACGCGCTCAAAGCGGGCGGGTGCTCCGGCCGGCCGTGATAGTTGCGCTCCGGTGAGCCTCGGGAGCGGCCATCGCGGGCGCGGTGGTACAGGGCACGGTCTTACGCCGGCCTCCGCACCCGCCCGCCCCGGCGCTCCGCGCACCTGTTGATAACCGCCTCAGCCGAGGTTCGCGGACAAGCCCGCTAGGAGCGGGGGGCGGGGGCCGTGGAGGCGCGGACCACCAGTTCGGGTTCGAACAATAGTTCGTCACCGGGGACGACGGCGGCGTCGATCTGGGCCACCAGCAGTTCGACGGCAGCCCGGCCCATCGCGTCGATGGGCTGGCGGACCGTGGTCAGCGGCGGGTCCACGCAGTTCATCAGCGCGGAGTCGTCGTAGCCGATGACGGAGACGTCCTCCGGCACCGACAGTCCCGCCCGGCGCGCCGCCCTGATGGCGCCGAGGGCGAGCACGTCGCTGGCGCAGATGATGCCGGTCACACCCCTGGCGATCATGCGCGTGGCGGCGGCGTGCCCGCCTTCCAGCGAGAACATCGTGTGCTCGACGTGATCGGGGTCCAGTTCGAGGCCGTTGGCGGCGGCGTACGCGCGGAAGGCGGCGAGCTTGCGCTGGGACGGCACGTGGTCGGGCGGGCCGAGCAGCATCGCGACGTGACGGTGCCCGAGCGCCATGAGATGGGCGAGCGCGATCTCCGCCGCGGCCACGTCGTCGCACGACACCTGCGGGAACCCGAGATACTCGACCGCCGCGTTGACGAGCACGGTCGGCAGCTTGCGTTCGAGGACCCTGCGGTAATGGCCGTGGGAGGCGTCCCCCTGGGCGTACAGACCGCCGGCGAAGACCATGCCGGACACGTGCTGCTGGAGGAGCAGGTCCACGTAGTCGGACTCGGAGACGCCACCCACGGTCCGGGTGCACAGCACGGACGTGAACCCCTGCTGCGCCAGCGCGCCTCCCACGACCTCGGCGAACGCCGGGAAGATCGGGTTCTGCAGCTCGGGGAGGACCAGGCCGACGAGGCGGCCGCGGTCGCCGCGCAGCTGGGTGGGCCGCTCGTATCCCAGCACGTCGAGCGCGGTGAGCACGGCCTCTCTGGTGGCGTCGGAGACCCCCGGCTTGCCGTTGAGCACGCGACTCACGGTCGCCTCGCTCACGCCCACCTTCTTGGCTACTTCCGCAAGCCGTCGTGTCATGGACGCAACTATACGACAGCGAGCGCAAATGTTTTCATCCGCTTGCGCATGCAGGCTGTCGGCATCTTTCGCCTCGGCCCATGGTTGTGGGGGTCTCCCCCGACTCGGTGGAGTGCTGATCTCCTGGAGCGGTGGCCCGACGTAACATGCGGGTTATCTTGCGACTTCTCGTCGCAATATTGCAGAAGGATGTCTGTCAACTTATCGTGTGGCCACTCACCTTCTTCGGAGGTGTGGCGGTTCCAGCGTCCACGCCGCATCTCCCGGATCTCGCATGCAGAAAGGATCCTCATGACAAGATCCGGAGCCGCCGTCGCGGTGGCGGGGGCGCTGATCGCCGTGGGCGGCGTGGTGGCGTTCCCCGGCACGTCGTCGGCCGCGACGTCACCGTCGCCGTTCTCCGTGCCGGGAAGAGGCGCGAGCGTGCCGTTCACGGAGATCGAGGCCGAGGCCGCCGTGACCAACGGCGAGCAGATCGGCCCGGACCGCGTCTACACCCGCCTGCCGTCCGAGGCCTCGGGCCGCCGGGCCGTGCGCCTCGACGCGCCGGGCGAGTACGTCGAGTTCACCCTGCCCAAGCCCGCCAACGCGATGACCGTGCGCTACAGCGTGCCGGACAACGCGGCGGGAACGGGCATCACGGCACCGGTCGACCTGAGGATCAACGGGACCAAGCTCAAGGACCTGCAGTTCACCTCCCGGTACGGCTGGTACTACGGCGGCTACCCGTTCGGGAACACGCCCGGCGACAAGCCGCACCACTTCTACGACGAGACCCGCACGATGTTCGGGTCCACGCTCGCGGCGGGCACCAAGGTCAGGATCCAGGTGGCCTCCACCGCGGTCGCGCCCTGGTTCGTCGTGGACCTCGCCGACTTCGAGCTCGCGCCCGACGCGATCCCCCGGCCCGCCGGGTCGCTGTCGGTCGACGACTTCGGCGCCGACCGCAACGGCACGGGCGACTCCACCGCCGCCTTCCAGGCCGCCGTCGACGCCGGCCGGGCCCAGGGCAAGGAGGTCTACATCCCGTCCGGCACCTACACCCTGTGGGACCACGTGGTCGTGGACGGCGTGACGCTGCGCGGCGCCGGGCCGTGGCACAGCGTTCTCACCGGCCGCCATCCCACCCAGCGCAACCGCGCCGTCGGCGTCTACGGCAAGTACGTCAGCGGCGGCGGGTACACCGGCGGGATCAGACCGCACGAGGCGGGCGGCCCGAGCCGGGGCGTCACCCTGCGGGACTTCGCGATCATCGGCGACATCACCGAACGCGTGGACGACGACCAGGTCAACGCCGTCGGCGGCGCGATGACCGATTCGGTGGTCGACAACCTGTGGATCCAGCACACCAAGGTCGGGGCCTGGATGGACGGCCCGATGGACGGCTTCACGTTGAAGAACAGCCGCATCCTCGACCAGACGGCCGACGGCGTGAACTTCCACACCGGCGTCACGAACTCCACGGTGACCAACACGTTCGTCCGCAACACCGGCGACGACGGCCTGGCGATGTGGCCCGACCGGATGGCCAACGTGAACAACTCGTTCACGTCCAACACCGTGGTGGCGCCGGTCCTGGCCAACAACATCGTCACGTACGGCGGCCGGGACATAAAGATCACCGACAACGTGGTGAGCGACACGGTCACCAACGGCGGCGGCATCCACGTCGCCAACCGCTACCCCGGGGTGCACTCCGGCCAGGGCACCGCGGTGGCCGGCACGATCACGGTCGCCCGCAACACGCTCATCCGAGCCGGCAACAGCGACTACAACTGGAACTTCGGCGTCGGCGCGATCTGGTTCGACGGCCTCAACGAGCCGGTCAACGCGACGATCAACGTGACCGACACCGACATGGTCGACAGCTCCTACGAGGCCATCCAGTTCATCGAGGGCAGCACCCAGACCGTCAACTTCTCGAACGTGAACGTCGACGGCACCGGGACGTACATGATCCAGGCGCAGGCGGCGGCGAAGGCGACCTTCACCAACGTCAGGGCGGCCCACATCGGCGCGGGTGTCGCCATCCACAACTGCGTCGGCACCGGCTTCGCCCCCACGTACGGCAGCGGCAACTCCGGCTGGAGCCTGGGCTCCACCGTCTGCACCGGCCAGTGGCCCGCGCCGAACTACATCTACGAGGGCGGCGACCCGAGCCCGAGCCCGTCGCCGTCCGCCTCGCCGTCCACCTCCCCCTCGCCTTCGCCCAGCCCGACGGCGTGCGCTCCCGGCAGCGGCGACCTCGCCCGGGGCAAGGCGGCCACGGCGACGAGCAGCACCCAGTCGTACGTCGCGGCCAACGCGGTCGACGGCGACGCGGGCACCTACTGGGAGTCGGCGAACAACGCCTTCCCCCAGTCGATCACGGTGGACCTGTGCGCGGTGACGCCGGTGCAGCGCGTGGTGCTCAGGCTGCCGCCGAGCGCGGCCTGGGCCACCCGCACCCAGACACTGGCGGTCCTCGGCAGCACGGACGGCACGAACTACACCACCTTGTCCGCCTCGGCGGGCCGCACGTTCGACCCCGCCACCGGGAACGCGGTGACCATCCCGTTCACCGGCGCGAACATCCGCCATGTCCGGGTGACGGTCACCGGCAACACCGGCTGGCCGGCCGGGCAGTTGTCGGCCTTCGAGGTGTACGGCACCGGAGGCGCCCCGAGCCCGTCACCGTCGCCCAGCGCTTCCCCCGGGCCGCTGCCCACGGGGAACCTCGCCGCCGGCAGGGCGATCAGTGCGAGCAGTCACGCCGACGTGTACGTCGCGGGCAACGCCGCCGACGGAAACGCCTCGACCTACTGGGAGTCGGCGAACAACGCCTTCCCCCAGACCCTGACCGTCGATCTCGGCGCGTCCGTCACGGTCGGCAGGGTGGTGCTCAGGCTGCCGCCGAGCGCGGCCTGGGCCACCCGCACCCAGACACTGGCGGTCCTCGGCAGCACGGACGGCACGAACTACACCACGTTGTCCGCCTCGGCGGGCCGCACGTTCGACCCGGCCACCGGGAACACCGTCACGGTCACCGTGCCCGCCGGCGCCCGGCGCTACCTGCGGCTCAACGTCACCGGTAACACCGGCTGGCCGGCCGCGCAGATCTCCGAGTTCGAGGCGTACGCCTCGTAACCCGGAACGGGACGCCCGGAGGAGGAGTGGACGCCTCCTCCTCCGGGCTCCGCACACAGCATGACGTGCTCAGGTGACGGGGACGCCGACGCGGCCGGTGGAGGAGCGCACGACCAGCTCCGGCTCGAACAGCAGCTCGCCCGTCGCGACGGCGGCGCCCTCGATCTGGCTGACCAGCAGCTCCACCGCGGCCCTGCCCATCGCCTCGATCGGCTGGCGCACCGTCGTCAGCGGCGGGTCCACGCAGGTCATGAGCGCGGAGTCGTCGTACCCGACGACGGACACGTCCGCAGGCACGCGTCTGCCGGCCCGCCGCGCCGCGCGGATGGCCCCGAGGGCCAGCGGGTCGCTGCCGCAGATGATGCCGGTGACGTCCTGCCGCACGAGCTTCAGCGCCGCCGCGTGGCCGCCCTCCAGCGAGTGCATGGTGTGCTCGACCAGCTCGCCGCCCGCGGCGCGGAACGCCTCCAGCTTCCGAACGGACGGCATGTGGTCGGCGGGACCGACGACGAGACCGATCCGCTGGTGACCGAGCGCGCGCAGGTGGCCGAGCGCCTGCTCCACCGCGATCGTGTCGTCGCAGGAGACGCGGGGGAAGTCCCAGTGATCGGCGGCCGCGTTGACCAGCACGGTGGGCAGCCGCCGCTCGACCAGCCGCACGTAGTGCTCGTGGACGACGCCGTTCTGCGTGTAGAGCCCCCCGGCGAACACCACGCCGGACACCTGCTGCTGCAACAGCAGGTCCACGTAGTCGGCCTCGGAGATCCCGCCGACCGTACGCGTGCACAGCACCGGAGTGAACCCCTGCTGGGCCAGCGCCCCGCCGACAACCTCGGCGAACGCCGGGAAGATGGGGTTTTGCAGCTCGGGCAGGACGAGCCCGACCAGCCGGGCGCGCTCACCGCGCAACTGCGTGGGCCGCTCGTACCCGAGCACGTCGAGAGCCGTGAGAACGGCCTCCCGGGTGGCCTCGGAGACCCCGGCCTTGCCGTTGAGGACGCGACTCACCGTGGCCTCGCTGACCCCGACCTTCTTCGCAACCTCCGCAAGCCGTCGCGTCATGGCCGCAAGCATACGACGCGGAGCAACTGGGCCAGGGATGATCAGCCGCACGGGGTGCAAGCGGCCTGAAAGCACGGTGAAAGAGGCGATTCCTAGTGTCTGGCGCGTCAGAGATCACTCAGGAAGGCATCATGAACATCCTCAGGAACAGCCTCGCCGTCGTCGCGGTGTCCGCCCTTCTCGGCCTGACCGCCGCCTGCAGCGGGAGCCAGACGGCCGTCTGCGAGGAGGCGACCAAGGCGTTCACCGACTACAGCGCCAAGGCCGCCGGCGCGGCCGGCGACATCAAGGGCCTCAACGCCGCGACCGGCGACCTGGCCGCGCAGCTCAAGGACCTGTCCGGCAAGGCTGACGGCGACCTGAAGGTGGCGCTCGCCGGCATGGCCGACTCGTGGGCGTCCTTCAAGATCGACCTGTCGGACCCGGCCGCCGCGACCAAGCTCGCGGAGTTCGGGCAGAAGGCCACCCAGGCGACGCAGCAGCTCGCCTCCGCCTGCTCCTGACCTCCGGCCCGCCCCGCCGTCGGCGCGAAGCGCCGGGGCGGGCGGGTGCGGAGGCCGGCGTAGGACCGTGCCCTGTACCACCGCGCCCGCGATGGCCGCCGGTTCACAGCACCCTGCCACGTCCGGCGGCGCGGGCGTAGTCGCGCAGGGACACGCCGATTGCCTGCCGCTGACGCAGGAACTCCTCGACGACGCTCTCGACCGCGTCCGAGTAGGTGACGTGCCAGTGCCCCAGCCCGTGCAGACCGCTCTCGACGCAGGCGACGTTCTCACTGGACAGCGTGTCACGCATGACCCCGAGCAGCACCTCGTCGATCCTGTGCGCGACGGGGTCACCCGGCCTGCCCAGGTGGGAAAGACGTCCCACCACATGTAGCAGATGCTGTTCAGAGGGTTTTCCACTGAGTAGCCGTTACCGCCATGACTCAACGCGTTCTGACAAAGAGGTTCGAACAACCGGGCGTTGACCAGGACCGCCAGCGGTGCCGGGGCGGGGGCGTGGCGAATCGGCGGTCCTGCGGTACTCCCGCCCGACGGCACCCGACGGCAGGGAGCCGGTTCTCGACCCGCTACCGCCACTGGCCGTTCCATCGCTGCTAAAGCCCCGCCGAGTGACCTGAGCCACCCGCCCGGCGCGCGACGTCGCCGGGGAGGCTCGTGCAAGCGACTTGCAACATCGGTAACCCCACTGAAAGCGGTCCGACGTACACCAAAGGTGGCACCCGATACCAGAAAGGACCACTTGCGATGACACGCACCACCCGCGCCCTCCTCGGCCTCGCCACCGCTCTCGGAACGGTCGCCACGACCGTCGCGGTCAGCACCTCCACCGCGAACGCCGCGACCTGCGACCCGTCCCTCGTGGCGCCGGCCGGCAGCCTCATCGGCGACCTGTGGCGCTCCAACGGCGGAGAGACAAGCGTCTACGGCTGCCCGGTCACCAAGGAGTACGGCTACGCCGACAAGCGCGGCTCCTACCAGGAGTTCCGCAACGGCAAGATCGTGTGGTCCCCCGGCCTCGGCAACGGCGCCCTGGTCCGCGCTTACTACGCAGGCGGCAAGGCAGTCTTTCGCTGGAGCGGCCTCGGCCGCGACTGGGACTTCTTCCAGGTCCGCTGGAGCACCACCGCCGGCGGCCAAACCACCCAGGTGAAGGTCGGCAGGCTGACCCCGTGGAGCGGCGTCTATTCGGTGCACCCCACGTGTTACTGGAGCAAGGAGGATGGTGAAAACATCTGCGTCACCACCAACGGCCACGGGGGATACGTCAAGGCCTCCTTCATCGTCCAGGGCTGCGACCGCGGCACTTTCGGCTCCGACTGCGGCCCCTGGAGCATCCCTACCTCCGTCAAGGTCCCCCTCTAACGACTCGTCTCAAGCCACCCAGGCGCCCGGGCGATGACCGAGGCGCTGGGTCGCCCCTGAGGGATGGCAGGACTGCGAGACGCTGTTGTCCACGCTCGCCCTGGCCGCTGACGACCCGGCCGCGAGCTCCGCGACCATCCCGGCCGGAGCGCCCGCTCACCCTTGAGCGCGTCCCTCTCCGACAAGCCAAGCCGGGGGCGGCGTCAACGAGCCAAGCAGGCTCTCGAGCGCGCAGCCTGGACAAGCCGAAGCAGGCTGATGGGCCCGTGACACACCCTCGCCGCCGAGACACCCCTCTCTTGCGCGCCCAACGTGCTCCCGCCCGGACGCAGCGCCGTTCTGCAACGTCCCTGCGCGGCGGAGCCGGAGCACGTTCGTCCGCGCCAGGCCCCGCCGTCAGTACTCGAGCCCCCAGTCGTGGTCGCCGAGGACATAGGCGCCGCCCTTGGGCAGCAGCCTGCCGCCTTCGGCCAGCCTGTCGAGGCACCGCCGTACGGTGTCCTCGGGGAGGCCGGTCATCCCGGCGACCTCGGCGGCGGTCGCCGGTTGTTCCTTCACGTTCAGGGCGGCGGCGGCCTCGTAGACCGTCATCTCCGCCGTCGACATCTCCTGGGCGTCTTCCAGGCTCTTCTTGTCAGGCACTCCGCTGTCTCGCCCCCTCACGCAGCCGCTCCGGATCGACCTGCCGGTCCGGGTAGCGTGCGAGGTACTCGCCCTCCAGCTCCTGCGTCCGCGAGGTGTGGCGCTCCAGCGCGTCGTCCGACCCGTGGAAGAACGTCTCCGACCGGGTCTCGTGCAGGTGGCGCAACTCGCGGATCAGGTCCTCGTCGCCCAGGTCCCGCGGGTCGACTCCCATGGTCATGACGTCCTCCCTCACACCTCTGTCGGCTTGTCCCAGCGCTCGTCCGGGTTCTTGTCGTCGGGCTCCGCGTTGGGCGGGTCCGTGGCGGACGGGGCGAACTCTCCGGCGATGTCCGGCTCGTCCTCGGTATCGATGTATCGGTCGTCTTCCTTTCGCATGCCAGGTCTCCTGCCCGATGAAGCGCCCGCCATACCGGTCCGGCCGCACCGGACCGTCCCCGGAACGCCGTACGGCCCGCCCCTCGCGGCAGGTGCGCGACGAGGGGCGGGCCGTACGGGGACGAAGGCCTCAGGACAGATCGAACTCCCCGCCCTTCACCCCCTCAATGAACGCCTCCCACTCGCCGGGAGTGAACATCAACCGCGATCCCTGGGGATCCTTCGAGTCGCGTACGGCGACGCCGTCACGCAGACGCGCCACCTCCACGCATTGGTTTCCAACGGTGTTCGAGCGCGCCGCCTTGCGCCAGACCGCGCAGGCCAGGTCGTCCGCCGGTACGAGTCCCCTCATCGTCCTGCCATCTCCTTCTCGACCGAAATGATCATTTCCATGGACTTCTCCGGGCCGAGCGCGGCGGCACGAAGATGATCGAAGACCTGGGCGTACTCGCGGATCTCCGCCGAACCCTCCAGATAGAGTTCGCCGCTCATGTTCTCCAGCAGCACCACGTCGGCGTCGCCGGGATCGGGGAAGGCAAGGATCGCCATCGAGTTGCCCATGCCGAGGTAGGCGCCCGCGTCGAAGGGCAGCACCTGCACGGTGACGTTCGGCTGCAGGGCCCTGTCCCGCAGCGTGCGCAGCTGCTCGGCCATCACCGGCGGGCCGCCCACCGGCCGGCGCAGCGCCGCCTCGTCGAGGACGGCCCACAACTCCATGGCGCCGGGCCCGGTCAGGCGCCGCTGGCGCTCCATCCGGGCCGCCGCGCGCCGTTCGATCTCCGCCGGGTCCTTGACGAGGGCGGCGCCGATGGCCGCGCGGGCGTAGTCCTCGGTCTGCAGCAGCCCGGGCACCAGCAGCGGCTCGTAGTTGCGCACCGACGACGCCTCGGCCTCCATGCCGACGTACGGCCCGGGCAGGACGTCGTCGTAGGCGCGCCACCATCCGCGCCGGCCGGCGTCCCTGGCCAGCGCGATCAGCGCCTCCCGCGCGGAGCCCTCGACACCGTAGAGGTCGAGCAGGTCGCGGATGGTCCGGGTGTGCGGGCGGGAGTGGCCGGCCTCGATCCGGTACACGGTGGAGACCGCCACGCCGAGCCGCCGTGCCACCTCCTCGCGGACGAACCCGGATTCACGCCGTAGACGCGTCAGCTCGCCGGAAAGCCGGCGGAGCCGGACCGTAGGGCCGCCTACTCCCCTCATGAGCCGAACTCTCCCTTTCGTCGCAAAAGGAAACTATGCAATCGTGCATTCGCCATATTGCGTAGCCGTTTTGCAAAGTGCAGGATGAACGAAGTCTTGCACGGACCTCGAATCGCCATCCGCAGACGGGTGCACAGGGAGTTATCACGGGATGACAATTCTCAACCTCTCGGGGAGAATCGCGATCTCACGCCCCTTCTCGGGAGCCCCCTCCCAGGTGCGGGCCGCCCGGCGGTTCGTGGCGAGCCGTCTCGGTGACGACCACCCCTGCCGTGACGACGCCGTGCAACTGATCGGCGAGCTGGTCGCGGAGTCCCTACGGCACGCCGTCTCCTGCGGGCGCCCTCCGGGGTATGGCGTGTCGGTCCTGGTCACGCCCGCCGCGGCCCGCGTCACGTTGTCCACCCAGGGCTGCGGGTGCTGGACGTCCCCCGAGCTGACGCCGGGCCGCGGCGTCCATCTCGTGGACCTGTTCACCCGGCGCTGGGGCGTGTCGGCCAGCCGCACGGGAGTCTGCGTGTGGTTCGAGCTCGGGCACGACGCCCCCGTGCCGCCGCCCAGGGGCGTGGAGAGCGAGGGGACGAGGACGGCGTGAACTCCGGTTCGCACCGCCCACGGCCGGGACCGGTGAGAAGCAGAACGAATTTCTGGCCCGATACGGGGTAGACGGGCGCCATATCTTCCGAAGAAGGGGACGATATGGCGCAAATAAGCACCGACATTCCCGCGCGGCTGGATCGGCTCCCCTGGGCCCGCTGGCACTGGCTCGTGCTCATCGGGCTTGGCACCGTCTGGATCCTCGACGGACTCGAAGTGACCATCGTCGGGGTGATCGGGCCCCGGATCACGGATCCGGACAGCGGGCTGGGACTCACCGACAGCGAGGTCGGTATCGCCGCCGGCGTGTACGTCGCGGGAGCCTGTCTCGGCGCTCTCTTCTTCGGCCACCTGACGGACCGGTTCGGGCGCAAGAAGCTCTTCCTGGCGACCCTCGCCCTCTACCTGGCCGCCACCGTGGCCACGGCCTTCTCGCACGACGCCTGGTACTTCTACCTGTGCCGGTTCTTCACCGGCGCCGGCATCGGGGGCGAGTACGCCGCGATCAACTCGGCGATCGACGAGCTCATCCCGGCCCGCGTACGCGGCACGGTCGACCTGGTGGTGAACGGCTCCTTCTGGCTGGGCACCGCGCTCGGCGCGCTCATCGCGATCCCGGCCCTCGACACCGGCCTGCTGCCGGCCGATCTCGGCTGGCGCCTGCTGTTCGGCCTCGGCGCCGTCCTCGGCGTGGGGATCCTGCTGGTCCGCCGTACGGTGCCGGAGAGCCCACGCTGGCTGTTCATCCACGGCCGCGAACGCGAGGCCGAGGAGATCGTCACGGAGATCGAGACGAAGGTCCGCGAGGAGAGCGGCAAGACGCTCGAACCGGCTCACGGGGAGATCAGGATCACCCAGCGGGAGCGCACCCCGCTGACGGAGGTGGCGGCGACGCTGCTGCGCCGCTATCCCAAGCGCACGACCGTCGGCCTGTCGCTGTTCGTCGGCCAGGCGTTCCTCTACAACTCGATCTTCTTCACGTATGCGCTGGTGCTGTCGACGTTCTTCAAGGTGCCGGACGGCACCACTCCGTGGTATCTCATCCCGATCGCCATCGGGAACTTCCTCGGCCCGGTCCTGCTCGGCCGGTTCTTCGACACGATCGGCCGCCGGACGATGATCGCGGGCACCTACGTGCTGTCCGGCCTGCTCCTGCTGGGCACTGCCGCACTGTTCAACGCGCACGTGCTGACCCCGATGACACTCACGGCCTGCTGGATGGTGGTGTTCTTCTTCGCCTCGGCGGGGGCGAGCAGCGCCTACCTGACGGTCTCGGAGATCTTCCCGATGGAGACCAGGGCCCTGGCGATCGCGCTGTTCTACGCGGTCGGCACCGGGCTCGGCGGCATCATCGGCCCCGTGCTGTTCGGCCGCCTGGTGGAGAGCGGGGTCGTCGGCAACGTCGTGGTCGGCTACGTCATCGGCGCGGTCCTGATGATGGCGGCCGGGCTGGTGCAGTGGTTCATGGGCGTGGAGGCGGCCCGGCGCTCGCTGGAGGACATCGCCGCCCCGCTCAGCTCCGAGCAGCACCAGATGGTCTGACTGCGATCACGCGGCCGGACCTCTTCGCCCGTCCGCATGCCCCGGAGGAGACGCCCGGCCGGCAGAGGCGCCGATCCGCGCGATGGACGGCACGGGTCAGGACGGCACGGGTCAGGACGGCACGGGTCAGGACGTCGCCGGGCGCACGCTCCACGTCTCCGGCACAGGCACCTGCCCTCGGCAGGTGCCTGTGCCCGTTCTGGCGCCACTCCCGCCAGCCTCTGCCCCGGGTAAACTCTGGCGGTCGCGGCGCCAGGGCGGTCGCTCCCCCGCTACGGCCTCCCCCGCTACGGCCGTCAACGCCCCGACGCGCAGGTGGAGGCGGTCGCCACATGAACGCCCGGCTCTTCGCCTGAACCGGGCGAGCCGTGGATCATCGCCGGGTTCGACCCCCGGCCCCGCGATGCGGGATGGGCTCACTCGCCCGGCAACACAACCCGTTGACGCCACTTGTGAGGTTCGTTACTGTTCCGACCAGAATCACGATTCTAGATCCTTAATTCTAGAGTTCTTCCTCCGGGTGCCCCTCAAGCGGCACCCGATCCCATCTCAGGGAGGAGAAGGGGAATGGCAGCGGTAGGAGTCTTCGACACCCTGAAGACCAGGAAGATGTCGGCGATGCAATGGTGGGTGGTCGCCACCGGTCTCTTCCTCGTGCTGATGGACGGCTATGACATCTCGCTGACGTCGTTCGCGTCGCCCTACATCGCCGACGACTTCGGGATCACCTCCAAGGAACTCGGCATGGCGATGTCGGGCGCCCTGGTCGGTCTGTTCATCGGAGCGGTCGCGCTCGCACCTCTCGGCGACAGGATCGGCCGCCGGGCCACCGGCCTTCTCGGGGCCTACATCGTGGCGATCGGCATGGCGATCTCCACCTTCGCCGACGGTGTCGCGTTACTCGCTCTCGGCCGCATCGTGACGGGCGCGGGGATCGGGACCCTCATCGCCGTCGTGGCGGTTCTCTTCTCCGAGTACGTCAACGCCCGCGTCTATCCGATCGTCATGACCGGGTACGCCGCCGGTATCCCCATCGGAACGTTCCTCGGTTCGACCTTCGTCGGCCCGATGCTGCACGAGCACGGGTGGCGTTTCGCCTTCGGCATCGGCTTGGGCGGCGCGCTCCTCAGCATCGTCCTCGTTCACCTGCTGCTGCCCGAGTCCCTCGCCTACATCGCCTCCTCCCGCAAGCGCGGCGCGATCGAGCGCTTCAACAGGCTTCTCGGCCGCATGGGTCTCGAGTCCGTGAGCGCCCTCCCCCAGGAGGAGCGCCTCACCAGGACGAGGGCCCCGTTCGCCGAGGTCCTCAGGGGCAGGCTCCTGCGCAACACGATGCTGTCGAGCCTCGCCTACTTCCTTTTCATGGTCGGCTTCTACTTCACGACGAACTGGGCCGCCAAGTACATGGCCGACGTCACGCACGACCGAGGCGCGGCCGCCGGCACCATGTCGTGGTACGGCATCGGCGGAGTGATCGGCGTCCTCGTCTTCGGTGCCGTCATCGCCCGGCGCAACCTCTACCGGATGACCGCGATCGTCATCGTCCTCGGCGGTGTCCTCCTCGTCGTCTTCGGCCAGGCGGCGACCGTTCAGACGCTTCCCTTCCTCGCCATCGCCGCCACCTCGTTCTTCCTGAGCGCCTCGACGACAGGCTTCTACGCCGCCGTGCCTCTGCTCTACCCGGAGAAGGTCCGCTCGACCGGCTACGGACTGGTGATGGGAGTGGGGCGCATCGGCGGCATCATCGCCCCGACCCTCGGCGGCGCCTTCTTCGACGCCGGGGTGGCACCACGCCTGACCTTCACGCTGTTCGCGCTGCCACTCGTCCTCTCGGCCATCGTGCTGCTGTTCCTGCACGGCCACGTGCGGCGCGTCAGCACCGGCGTCGAGCCGGCGACGGCACTGAACGCGGCCTGAGGGACGGCCTGAGACACACCGAACACGACATCTCGCACCAGGAGGATCACCTTGATCGGGGGAAAGAAGGCCGCGCTGGTCATCGCCGCGAGCAGCGGCATCGGTGCGGCGACGGCCCGCGAGCTCGCGACGCGCGGTCACCGCGTCGCGGTGATGGCCCGCGGGGAGGCGCTGGAGGACCTCGCCGGCGAGATCGGCGGCCTGGCCGTCCGCGGGGACTACACGGCACGGGGAACGATCGAGTCCGCCGTGGAGCGGGTGACCGGTGAATGGGGACGTCTCGACGTCGTCGTGAACAGTGCCGGTCATGGGCCGAAGGGCACTCTCGAAGAGCTCACGGACGAGCAACTGGCCCTCGGCTTCGACCTGTATTTCTACAACGTGGTGCGCGCCTGCAAGGCGGCGCTCCCCGTCATGCGGTCCCAGGGGGGCGGTGCGATCGTCAACATCTCCAGCGCCGCCCCCACCGAGCCCTCGCCTCGGTTCCCGACGTCCATGGTGGCGCGGGCCGCGATGACGACCTGGGTCAAGCTGTGGTCCGCCGAGGTGGCCGCGGACGGGATCAGGGTCAACAACGTCCTGCCCGGATACACCGTGGCCGACCCGGCGACGGTCCCGAGCGATTGGGTCGCGAACATCCCGATGCGACGCCCGGCCAGCTATGCCGAGATCGCGCGTACCGTGGCATTTCTGGCGTCGGACGACGCCGCGTACATCACGGGCCAGAACGTACGTGTCGACGGAGGCGTGACCCGGAGCGTCTGACTCCTGCCGGCGGCTGATCAGCCGGCGGCGGTGGAGACGGATTTGCGCTCGCGCGCGAGATTCACATACCGGTCGACCAGTCCTTCGAGTGCCAGGGCGGCGAGGTCGGCGTACTCGGCGAAATCAATGCGAATGGCCGAGTTGGCGTGCACATAAAAGCCGTCGGTGAGGGCGAGACTGAGCACCGCCAACTTCTCCGGCAATTCGGGAAACGCCTCGACCACGTCCGGAGGCAGCGAATCCGCGAGATGCCTGACATTGATCTCGAACATCTTGGACCGGATTCTTATATACGTCCGGCGGACCTCGCTGTCTTCACCGAGGCCGCCGAGACGCTTGTCGAGGGCCAGAATCATCGCGACCTTCAACAACGCCTCTTCGCGGGAGTAACCGCCGGGGTCCTCGCGGACCTGGCCGGCGATGCCGCGCGTCACCTTGTCGCGGACCGCGATAGGGCCTGAGTGGATCTTGATCCATTCGGCGTAGCTGTGCTCGAGCAGTTCGACGAAGAGCTGCTCCTTGTTCTTGAAGTGCCAGTACACCGAGCCGATGGGCAGGCCCGACTCCGCGCTGACGTCCGCCATCGTCGTGCCCTCGTAACCCCGCTCGACGGCGAGGCGCAGCGCCGCCTGAAGGATCTGCTCCTTGGAGTTCTCGGATCTCGCCCGCCGTGAAGTGCCTTGCGCCATAGGGGGAGTGTACGCGAGGCCAGGGCCGCCACATGGTCCTCCCCGGGCCCCCGCTTCCCGCTCCCGCACCCGTGGGCCACACCGCCCCCGGCATGGGCGAGGAGGAGTCCGACGAGGCGACACCGGGCCTTGCAACAGCGTCAACCTGCTAGTACGTTGATTCTGGAACCGCGATTCTAGTGAGGGGGCGAGGACCCGTGAGCTTCGCGTTGGCGGCAATGAGCCATGCTCCGACCCTGGGCAGGGTCGATCCCGGCGGGACGATCTACGAAGAGATCCTCGATGCGATCGAAGGCGTCAAGGAGTTCGTGGCCGAGTTCGATCCGGAGGTGGTGGTCTCGTTCGGCCCCGACCATTTCAATGGCGTGCTGTACGAAATGATGCCGTCGTTCTGCATCGGCGCTCAGGCCGAGGGAATCGGGGACTGGGGAACGCGGCACGGGCCTCTTCCCGTCGACTCGGAAACCGCGCGACGTCTTCACGCCGGCGTACTGGCCCAGGGCATCGACGTGCCACGCTCGGAGCGGTTGAAAGTCGACCACGGAATGCTTCAGTCGATGGAGTTCATCTTCGGCAAGGAATTCACCAAACCCTTTGTGCCGATCTTCGTGAACTGTGTGGGCCTTCCGCTGGGCCCCATGGGGCGGATCCGCCTCTTCGGTGAGGCGGTGGGCAGGACGGCGGAACAGCTCGGCAAGCGGGTGCTCTTCCTCGCCTCGGGAGGCCTGTCCCACGACCCGCCGATCGCGGTTTTCGACACCGCCCCCGAGCCGGTGCGTCAGCGGCTGACGAGCGCCGTCGTCACCCCCGAGCAGCGCGCCGAGCGCGAGGCCATGATCATGCGGGCCGCGCACGCGCACGCCCGGGGCGAGGGCGACTGCAAGCCGGTCAACGAGGCCTTCGACCGCGAGATCCTGCGCGTCCTGGGATCGAACGATCTGGCCCAGGCCGACGAGTGGCGGGGCGACTGGATCACGCGCGAGGGCGGATCCGGGGCGCAGGAGGTGCGCACGTGGCTGGCCGCGTTCTCGGCGCTGTCGGCCCTCGGCGAGTACAAGACGGTGAACGAGGGCTACTGGTCCTCCGTCCCCTGGGGTGCCGGCTTCGGCGTGGTCACGGCGAGGTCGCTCGCATGACGATCCGCGACGTTCACCACCGGACCCTGTGGGCACAGATCGCCGATCTGCCCCACGTCCTGGAGTTCCCCGAGATCGGGGGGATCCGCACCCGCGTGCTCCGCATGGGCCGGGGCGACCAGACCATCCTCATGCTCGCCGGTACGAGCGGGCACATCGAGGCCTACACGCACAACCTGCGCGCGCTCGGCGAGCACTACCAGATCATCGCGTACGACTACCCGGGCCACGGCTACTCGACGCTGGTGAAGGGCACGCTCGAGATCGCCGACTACGTCGAGCACCTGCTCGCGCTCATGGACCACTACGGCCTGGACAAGCCCCACCTGTGCGGGGAGTCCCTCGGCGGCTGGATCGCCCTCAAGGTGGCGCGGCGGCACCCCGAGCGCTTCGCCTCCCTGATCCTGAGCGCGCCCGGCGGGCGCATGATCCCGGCCGACCGGATGGCGCGGGCCCAGAGCATGTCGCGCCGGTCGGTCGAGGACCCCTCCTGGGAGAACGTCAAGGCACGCCTCAACGTCGTCATCCACGACGCCGAGGCGATCAGCGACGAACTCGTCGCGGTGCGCCAGGCCATCTACGCCCAGCCCGGGTTCATCGACTCGATGAACGCGATCCTCGCCCTGCAGGATCCCGAGATCAGGCGGCGCAACAGCGTCACGGACGCCGACTACGAGAACCAGCCGCTGCCGGCCTTGCTGGTCTGGACCGACCACGAGCCGTCGGGCGACCCCGGCGTGGGGCGCGCCCTGGCCGAGAAGATGCCGCACGGCCGGTTCGTGCTCGTCGAGGGCGCCGCCCACTGGCCGCAGTGGGAGGAACCCGAGCAGTTCAACGCGGCGGTCCTCCGATTCCTCCGGGAGCAGGCGTCATGAGCGGGGTTCTCGACACGGTGACCGACCTCCTCTGGGAGGCGAACGTCAACCGGACCCGCATGCCGTTCGTCCGCGAGTTCATCGCCGACGACGACGTCGACTCGGCGTACGAGATCCAGCGCCGGATCGTCCAGCGCAAGATCGCTTCGGGACGGACCCGCGTCGGGCGCAAGGTCGGTCTCACCAACCCCCTGGTCCAGGCCAAGGCGGGCGTGCACGAGCCCGACTACGGGACGATCATGAACGACATGGTCTTCCACGACGGAGTCGTGTTCGACCCGAAGGACTACGTCAAGCCGAAGATCGAGGCCGAGGTCGCCTTCGCCCTCAAGAAGGACCTGCACGCCTGGGACATCCCCACGATCGAGGATGCGATCGACTACATCGCGCCGGCGTTCGAGCTGGTCGACTGCCACTACGAGAACTACGGCATGAAGATCGTCGACACGATCGCCGACAACGCCGCCTGCGCCGGGATCATCCTGGGCGCCAGACAGCCCTACGGGAAGGTGGACCTCCGGGACGTCCGCCTGTCCCTCACCCGGGACGGCGTGGAGATCACCTCCGGCGTCGGCAGCAACGTCATGGGCGACCCGATCAACGCCATCGCCTGGCTGGCCCGCACCGCCTGCGAGCAGGACGTCCCGTTGCAGGCCGGCGAGCTTCTCCTGCCCGGCTCGATCGGTCTGATCATGGATTTCGATTTCGGGCCGCTCTACCGGGCCGACATCACCGGCGTGGGGTCCGTGACCGCGCGCTTCGCCGAGGAGTGAACTGATGACCAGTGTGAGCACCGAGGACCGCCTGGCCGTGATGGCGCTGCTCGCCGAGCACGCCTACCGCAACGACCACGGCCTGACCGACACCCTCTGGGAGCTGTACGGCGAGAAGTGCCGCTCCGAGGGGCCGATGGGCACCATGGTCGGTCGCGACGCCATCAGGCAGTGGGGCATCCGGCGCCTGGGCAACCCCAGCAAGGTCCGCCACGTGCTGAGCAACATCCGCGTGTTCTGGAGCGAGGGACGCCTGTGCGCCACCTCCTACTACGTGGCCTTCCGCGACACCCACGCCAACGCGGCGACCCCCGCGAGCGTGGGCGAGTATCACGACACCTTCGAGAAGGTGGGCGACGAGTGGCTGCTCGCCGAGCGGCGTGTCGTGCCGGTGTTCACCAACGCCGACGCGCCGAGGCCCGTGGTCGCGAGCCCCGTGGATGCGAGCCCCGTGGTCGCCGGCACGGAGGATGAGGGCAGGTGAGCGCGCCCGCGTTCCTGCACCTGAGCGTCGGATCGCAGCTGATCGCCGAGCACGCGGTGGCCGGCGGGTTCACCGGCGTGGTCGTGGACATGCAGCACGGTGAGCACGACCTCGGCTCGGCGACCCGGATCATCCGCTCGGTGCCCGGCTCCCTGAGCCGCACGCTGGTGCGGGTGCCGGGCATCGACTCGGGCGTCATCGGCGCAGTCCTCGACGCGGGCGCGGGAGGGATCATCGCCCCCTGCGTCGAGAGCGCCGAGCAGGCCCGCGCCCTGGTGGCCGCGACGAAGTTCGCGCCGGTCGGAGCCAGGAGCCTCGGTCCGCAGCGCCCCGGGCTCTACCAGGGGCCGGACATGTGCGCCTCGGCCAACGCGAGCGTGCGCGCGTACGTCCAGATCGAGTCGGCCCTCGGGGTCGAGCGGCGACGCGAGATCCTCACCGTCGCCGGCCTCGACGGTGTCTACATCGGCCCCGCCGACCTGGCCCTCACGATGGGCCACCCGCCGCGTCTGGACTGGGAGGACGGCCCGGTCAAGGACGCCATCGACCTCGTCGTCGCCGCCGCCCGCGAGGCCGGCGTCGACGTCGGCATCTTCTGCGTCTCGGGCGAGTACGCCCGCCGCATGACCGGCTCCGGGCAGGCCGACTTCGTCGGGCTCGGCAGCGACGTGGGCCTCGTGGCCCGGGCAACACAGCTTCTTATCGGGAGTTATCGAGCATGAGTGCCGCTGATTACCAGGTCGTCATCGTCGGGGCCGGCCCGACGGGCCTGACGCTGTCCAACCTGCTCGGGCGTTACGGCGTGCGAACGCTGATCATCGAGCGGCTCCACGATCTCATCGACTACCCGCGTGCGATCGGCATCGACGACGAGGCCCTGCGCTCGATGCAGGCCATCGACCTCGTCGACAAGGTCCTCCCGCACACCGTCCCGCACCACATGGTGCGGGCGGTCAACGCCCAGGGCAAGGTCATCGCCGAGATGGCGCCGCAGACCGACGAGTTCGGCTGGTCGCGCCGCAACGGCTTCATCCAGCCCCTCGTCGACCGGGCGCTGCTCACCGGTCTCGACCGCTTCCCGCACGTCGACGTGCGGCTCGGACACGAGCTCCTCAAGATCGAGCAGACCGCCGAGCAGGTCGTCTGCACGATCCAGGACGTCGACTCCGGCGAGGTCACCCGGGTCACGGCCGAATACATGGTCGGCGCGGAGGGTGGCCGCTCGTTCACCAGGGATTGGCTGGGCGCCAACTTCGAGGGCGTCACGCTGCCCGACCGCTGCCTCGTCATCGACGTCGCCGACGACCCGCTCGGCACCCCGAACGCGATCTTCGGAGCCGATCCCGTACGAAGCTGGGCCACCTTCGGGCTGCCGCACGGCATCCGCCGCTGGGAGTTCATGCTCGGCGACGACGAGGACAACGAGCTGGCCGAGTCGGACGCCTTCGTGCGCGGCCTGCTCGCCGACCACGTGCGCAGCCCCGAACGGCTCAACATCATCCGCAGGCGGGTTTACACCCACAACGCGCGGATCGCCTCGGCCTTCCGTCGTGGCCGCGTCTTCATCGCGGGCGACGCGGCGCACGTCATGCCCGTGAACGCCGGCCAGGGCTGGAACTCCTGCATCCGCGACGCCGTGAACCTCGGCTGGAAGCTCGCCGCGGTGCTGGAGGGCACCTCGTCGCCCGCGCTGCTCGACACCTACGAGATCGAGCGCCGTGACCACGTGCGCGGCATGGTCGAACTGTCGGTCGGCATGGGCAAGGCCTTCGCCTCCCGCGGCCGGCTGCGCGAGGTGGCCCGCACCGTCGTCGGGACCGCGGTCGACTATCTCCCGCCGGTGAAGCGCTACGTCGCCTCGATGCGCTTCAAGCCGATGCCGACCTACACCCGCGGCGCCGTGGTGCGGACCGAGGTCCACAAGTCGAGGTCGATCCTCCCGGCGCACGGCGTGAACCGCTCGGCGGGCAGGCTGTTCATCCAGCCGAAGGTGTCCGCGCCCGACGGAGCGGTGAAACTGCTCGACGACGTCATCGGCCTGCGGTGGGCCGTCCTGACCTGGAACAACGACCCGCGCCGGATCCTGTCCGAGAAGTCCGTCGAGGCGCTCGAACGTCTCGGTGCGGCCTTCGTCCAGGTGGTGCCCGAGGTGCAGCGCGAGTGGACGGCCGCCAACGCCTCCCCTGGCGTCACGGTCATCGGCGACGCCCTGGGCCGGGTCAAGAAGTGGTTCGACGACAAGCCCTACTCGGTTCTCTTCCTCCGCCCCGACCGCGTGATCGCGGCCGAGTGCCTGGCCGTCGAGGCCGACCCGACCACAGAGAAGCTGCTCGACGCCATTTCGTACGTGGCCTGACGCGCGTCCCCCGCGGATCGCCTCTCTCATCACCAACGCCCCACCGAAGGAACACCCATGCACCACGCCAGCTTCTCCGCCCCCGACGGATCGCCCACCTGGGGAGTGATCGTCGCAGGGACCGCCTACGACCTCGGCCCCTCCGGGCTCGGCCTCGCGGCCGATCTGCGCGACGCCGTGGTCTCGGGCGTCTTCGGCCAGGTCGGGGACCGCTACCTGGACGCGCCGGCTCGGCCGGAGGCCGAGATCGAGTTCCTCCCTGCGATCACCAACCCGTCGAAGATCATCTGCATCGGCGTCAACTACCGCAGCCACCAGCAGGAGACGGGCCGCACCGAGCAGAAGGCCCCCACGGTCTTCACCCGCTTCGCGGACACCCAGATCGGTCACCTGCGGCCCGCGCTGATGCCCGCGTCGACCACCCAGTTCGACTACGAGGGCGAGCTGGCGCTGGTGATCGGCAAGGAGGCCTTCCACGTCGGTGAGGCCGACGCCTGGGACCACATCGCCGGATACGCCGTCTACAACGACTTCACCGCCCGTGACTGGCAGCGCGCCACGAGCCAGTGGATCCCGGGCAAGAACTTCCCGGGAACGGGCGCGTTCGGGCCCTATCTCGTGTCCGCCGCGGACCTCGGGAACGTCGACGAGCTCGTGCTGGAGACGAGGGTCAACGGCGACGTGCGCCAGAAGGCCTCCGTCGGAGACCTGTACTTCGGCATCCCCGAGCTGATCGCGCACGTCACGGGGTTCACCCGGCTGGCTCCCGGCGACGTGGTCGTCACCGGCACGCCGGGCGGGGTCGGCATGTTCATGGACCCGCAGGGCCTGCTCTCCGAGGGCGACGTGGTCGAGGTGGAGATCACCGGTCTCGGAGTCCTGCGCAACACCGTCCGGCGCGAGCGCTGAGGCCAGTCGACCCGGAATCCAGCGTCGGAAGGTAGACAGTCGATGCACCCTGTCATGGACACCGATGTCCTGATCGTCGGGGCCGGGCCCACCGGGCTGACCGCCGCAGCCCTCCTCGCCGACCACGGCGTGCGCGTCGTGGTCGTGGAGAAGAACCCGGGCACCTGCGACGAGCCGCGGGCGATCAGCGTCGCGGACGAGACACTGCGGGTGATGCAGCAGATCGGCATCATGGACCGGCTGAGGCCGGAGACGCTGCTGGACACCGGAGCGCGTTATTTCGGCCGGGACGGGCGGCTGCTGGCCGAGGTCCGCCCGGCGAGCTCCCGGCTCGGGCAGCCGGGCAAATCCCAGTTCGACCAGCCGGTGCTGGAGGAGCTGCTGCTCGACGCCGTCCGCGGGCGCGACCGTGTCACGCTCCGCTTCGAGACGGAGGCCTTCTCCGTGCGGGACGCCGGCGACCACGTGGAGACGACGGTCCTGGGCCCGCAGGGCAGGACGGTCGTGCGATCCAGATGGCTCATCGCCTGCGACGGCGGGCGCAGTCCCGTCAGGTGCCAGCTGGGCATTCCGATGGAGGGCTCCACGCAGGTCGAGGAGTGGATCGTCGTCGACCTGCTGGGCACCGGCGAGCACGAGAGGTTCGCCGAGTTCCACTGCAACGGCACCCGGCCCGCCGTGGTCGTCCCGGGCGTCAAGGGACGCTGCCGGTTCGAGTTCATGCTCCTGCCCGGTGAGACCGCCGAGCAGGTGACCACCCCCGACATGGTGGCGACGCTCGTCGAGCCGTACCTGCACCGCCGCATCGCCCCCGAGGACATCCGGCGGGCGAGGGTCTACGTCGCGCACCAGCGCGTCGCGCTGCGCTACCGCCAGGGCCGCGTTCTGCTCGCCGGCGACGCCGCCCACATGATGCCGCCGTTCGCGGGACAGGGGATGAACGCCGGCATCCGCGACGCCGCCAACCTCGCCTGGAAGATCGCCGCCGCCGTCCACGGCACCGGGACGGACGCGCTGGTAGCGACGTACGAGACCGAGCGGCGCCCCCACGCCGAGCAGATGGTCAAGCTGTCGCGGCGGATCGGGCAGATCGTCATGAGCACGGATGCGAAGGTCACCCTGACGCGCGACCTGCTGCTGCGCGGCACCGGTCTGGTGCCGTCGCTGAAGAGCTGGATCACGGCGATGAAGTTCCTCAGGCAGCCGCACTTCACCGGCGGCTGCGTCGCCCCGGTCCCCGGCGGGCTGCCCAAGCCCGTCGCCGGCGTCGTCGGCCGTGCCCTCTCCCAGCCGGCGGTCCTCCTGCCCGGGGGCGAGACCGCACCGCTGGACACGGTGCTCGGCACGGGGTGGAACGCGCTGCGGTTCACCGCGGGCGCGGGCATCGAGGTCGTCCCCCTCGACGCGACCCCCGGCGCGACCCCCGGCGCGGCGGACGGCCGGATCGTCGTGGCGGACCGCTCCCGCTCCTTCGCCGAGCCGGTGACGCTCCTCGTCCGCCCCGACCGGTACGTGGCGGCCGCCGCACCCGCCGGCCGGGAGTCCGAGGCGTTCGCGGCCCTCGGGGAATACGTCCCGTGGCTCTCCGACGCCTGGCGACGTCACCAGGAGCGGCTCCAGCCCCCGATCCCGAGCTGACCGTCCCGAGCTGACCGTCCCGCGCTGACCCCGCCCCGCCCCCGCCCCGGAAAGGGCGCCGGTCCGGCCTCCCCTGACCTCCTCCCACCCACCGAAGGACTCACCATGGACCAGGCTGCCGTCGACCGGGTCACCGCACCGGTGCCCGACCACGCCGAGTGGAGCGACGAGAGACTCGAAAGCGCGGTCGCGACCGCCGACCTTCCCGCCCTCCTCACCACGCTGGCGCAGATCCTGGACGACGACGCGTTCATCGATCCCGCCCTGCGCCCCGACTCGGTGATCCCGCCTGCGGGGGCCCTTCACCAAGGCGGCCTCGACGAGGAGCGGCAGCGGTGGGCGCGCGCTCTCTGCCTCGACGGGCTGCGACGTTTCCGCGACTCGGGGTTCGCGACGGGCCCCGAGCCGGATCCGGCCCGGCTCACCCGGCTGCTGGACTTCATCTCCCACGGGGCGGACGAGTCCTACCTTCCCCTGCTGGCGCACGAACTCGACATCCCACACGACAGCGGCGCGCCCGGCTGGGTGCTGAAGGACCTCGATCCCGAGCGCGACTTCCGCGTCGCCGTCATCGGCGCCGGTCTGTCCGGGCTCGTCGCCGCCCACCGGCTGAGGCAGGCCGGGGTGGAGGTCGTGGTCTTCGACAAGAACCCGGACGTCGGCGGGACCTGGTACGAGAACACCTATCCGGGTTGCCGGCTCGACACGCACAACTACGCCTACAGCTACTCGTTCGCGCAGAAGCCGGACTGGCCGTGCTACTTCTCGAGCCGAGAGTCCATCCAGGCCTACCTCGTGAAGTTCGCCGAGGACGCGGGCCTCGCCCCGCACCTGCGGCTCTCGACGCATGTCGTCGCGCTCGGCTTCCAGGAGCCGGACGCGAACTGGCGGGTGCGATACCGCACAGGCGACGGGGCGGAGGCCACCGAGGTCTTCGACGCAGTCGTCAGCGCCGTGGGGCAGCTCAACCAGCCGCTGGTACCGAGGTTCGAGGGCCAGGAGCTTTTCCGGGGCGAGACCTGGCACACCGCACGGTGGCGTCACGACGTGGACCTGACGGGTCTGCGCGTGGGCGTCATCGGCACCGGCGCGTCCGGCTTCCAGGTCGTCCCGGCGATCGCCGAGCAGGTGGAGCACCTGACCGTCTTCCAGCGCAACCCTCCCTGGACGCTGCCGACCCCGCGGTACGTGGACGAGATCGAGGAGGAGCTCATCTGGCTCTTCCGCAATGTGCCGTACTACGCGCAGTGGTACCGGTTCTTCCAGTTCTGGACGTCGGTGGAGGGGCGTCGCCGCTTCGCCGAGGTCGATCCCGAGTGGACCAAGGAGGGCTCGGTCTCCGCGCAGAACGAGGTCCTGCGCGTGGCCCTGACCGAGCATCTCGCCGCGCAGTACGCCGACCGGCCGGACCTGCTCGACCGGGTGATCCCGACATACCCGCCGGGCGCGAAGCGGTTGCTGCGGGACAACGGGAGCTGGGCCCGGACCCTCAAGCGGGACGACGTCGCCCTCGTGACGGACCGGATCCGGGAGTTCACGGCGAACGGGATCCGCACCGAGGACGGAACCCTGCACGAGCTCGACGTCATCGTCTACAGCACCGGCTTCAGCGCCTCGGAGTTCCTGTCGACGATGCGGGTCACCGGCACCGGGAAGCGGGACCTCCAGGACTTCTGGGACGGCGACGCGCGGGCGTATCTCGGCGTCACCATCCCGCACTTCCCCAACCTGTTCCTCCTCTACGGCCCCAACACGAACCACGTCCTGAACGGGAGCACCGTGCTGTTCACGGAGCTCTCCATGGAATACATCGTCAAGGTCGTCGAGAGGCTGGTGCGCGACGGCGACGCGGCCCTCGACTGCCGCGAGGACGCCTACCTGAGCTACAACGACGCCGTCGACGCCGAGAACAAGCGAGTGGTCTGGGGCGCGGCCGAGGTCAGCAGCTGGTACAAGAACAGCAGGGGACGCGTGTCGCAGTGCTGGCCGTTCCCGCTGCTCGCCTACTGGAACGCGACCCGCGAGGTCGACCCCGAGGCGTACCGCAGGGTCCCACGTCCCGGACCGCGCACATCGGCGTGAGCCCGACAGGACATCGCACCCGGGAAGCGTGACTCGCCGGTGCGAGGCGGCAGGCCGGATGGCACACGCCCCTCTTGGGTATCAACCCCCACAGATGCGCACATTAGGCGCATCCTCGTACATTCGGGGGAATCATGGCTGACGACGCTCAGAAGAAGAAGCCGGTGAAGTCCACCGGCAAGGCGAAGAGGACGGCCATCAAGGAAGCCCGCTCGGCCAAGCAGGCCAAGAAGGCCAACCGCCCCGCCGAGGGCGAGTGATCCGCTGTCCGCGGTGACGCCGTGATCCGGGCCCGGCCCTGTCCGGGCCCGGCCCTCCCCCGCACCACTCATCTCCTCCGCCGTCCGGCCTTCGCGGCCCCCGTGTGCGGCGCGTCCCCGGGTCCTGGATACTCGGAAAGCCGCAGAGCCGATCTCGCCTGAAACTGGAGGGCCGTCCGTGAGGCTTGGAGTCGTCTTCGACCGCGACCTGCCACCGGAGTCGCTCCCGGCGTTCGCCGGGGAACTCGACGGCACGGCGGTCTCCGACCTGTGGGTGGTGGAGGACCTCGGCTGGACGGGCGGGATCTCCTCGGCCGCCACGGCACTGGCCGCGACCTCACGCCTGCGCGTGGGCATCGGCATCACCCCGGCGCCCCTGCGCAATCCGATGCTGCTGGCGATGGAGCTGGCCAACCTGGCCCGCCTGCACCCCGGGCGGCTGGCCGCCGGCATCGGGCACGGCGTGCAGGCGTGGATGCGCCAGGTGGGCGCAGCCGCCTCGTCCCCGCTGTCGCTGCTGGAGGAGACGATCACGTCCGTACGGGCGCTGCTGCGCGGCGAGACCGTCACCCTGCACGGACGCGAGGTGCGCCTGGACGGCGTCCGCCTCGTCCACCCGCCGGCCGAGCCGCCGCCGGTCCTCGCCGGAGTGGTGAGCCCGCGCTCGCTGGCCCTGTCGGGGCGGGTGGCCGAGGGCACGATCCTTCCCGAGGGCCTCGGCCCGGAGCGGGTGCGGTCGACCATCGAGCGGATCGGCGCGACCGGCGATCACGAAGTGGTGGCGTTCGTCCACCTCTACGTCGGCGACGGCGCACGGGAGGCCATGCGGCCCGCGGCGGAGGAGCAGGCGGCGTTCCTGCAGGTGCCGCCCGAGGAGGTCGTCATGGCGACGGGCTCGCCGGAGGAGGCGTCCGCGCAGGTCAGGGCACTGTGGGAGGCGGGCGTCACCACGGTCGCCGTCCGCCCGGTGGGCGCCGACCCGCTCTCCCACGTCCACAAGCTCCTGTCCGCCCTCTGATCCGCCGTACGACGCCCGGGGGCATGACATTTGTCCTGAGAAGGACAGGATCGGCTCCACTACGCCGGAACGCGGGCGATCGGGCAGAGTTGGGACGTGGACACCCCGACCCTCCGATCCCCCCAGCACCGGGTGAGCCGTACCGCCGTCTGGTACTGGGCCGCCCGGGCCGCCCTCGGCTGGCTCGTCGTCATCGCGGCCCAGGTGTTCTGGCTCGTGATGGACGACGAGAACGCCCTGCCCGTCACCACGCACGTGGCCGCTCTCGTCGTCACCGCCGTCGTCGCGGTGGCGCACGTCACGGTGATGCCGCAGTGGCGCTATCGGGTGCACCGCTGGGAGGCCACTTCCGCGGCCGTCTTCACGCAGTCGGGCTGGTTCAAGCAGGAGTGGCGCATCGCCCCCGTCTCCCGCATCCAGACCGTGGACAGCGAGCGCGGCCCGCTGGAGCAGCTCTTCCGCCTGGCCAACGTCACCGTCACGACCGCCTCCGCGGCCGGCCCGATCAAGGTCGGCGGCCTCGACCGGGACACCGCCCAGCGCCTGGTCGCCGACCTCACGGCCGCCGCGCAGGCCACGGCGGGTGACGCCACGTGATCGACCCCGTGGTGGAGACGGTCTGGCGCCGGCTGAGCCCGCGGATGCTGGTGGTCCACCCCTTCCAGGAGGTCGTACGGGCCGCCCCGGCGCTGCTCGGCCTGCTGGTCGCGGGGTCGAGCAGCGGCGGGAAGGGGCACCTGTGGAGCGTCGCCGGCGTCGGTCTCATGGTCGTGCTCGGCATGCTGCGCTGGTTCACCACGACCTATCGGATCACCCCGGAGCACGTGCAGGTCCGCCGTGGCCTGCTGACCCGGAAGGTGCTGACCGTGCCCCGCGACCGGGTCCGCACGGTGGACGTCACCTCCCACGTGCTGCACCGCGTGCTCGGCCTGGCCCGGGTGGAGGTGGGGACGGGCACGTCGGAGCGCAGGCACGAGGGCCGGCTCAAGCTCGACGCGCTGACCGCCGCCGAGGCCGCCCGCCTGCGCGTGGAACTGCTGCACCGCTCTCCCGCTGCCTCCACCACCGCGTCCACCACGGCGGTCACCGTGACGCCTCCCGCCGGGAGCACGCCGGCGGCGGAGACCGAGCTCGCGCGGATGCGTCCCGAGTGGGTGAGGTTCGGGCCGTTCACGATGTCCGGGCTCGTCACCGTGGGCGTCGTCGCCGGCTTCGTGTCCCGCCTGGTCTCGGAGGGCAACGTCGACCTCGGGAGAGTCGGACCCGTCCGGGAGACCTGGCGGTGGTTCAGCGCGATGTCGCTCCCGCTGGAGATCGCGACGGTGGTGCTCGTGCTGGTCGTGTTCGTGAGCGTCGCCTCCACGCTCGGCTACGTGCTGGCCTTCGGGAACTTCCGGCTGACCCGGCACGCCGAGGGCACCCTGCACGTGACCCGGGGACTGCTGACCACGCGGGCCACCACCATCGAGGAGCGGCGGCTGCGCGGCGTCGAGGTCGGCGAGCCGCTGCTCCTGCGCGCCGTACGCGGGGCCCGCCTGGCGGCGGTGACCACGGGCCTGCGCGCCGCGCAGGGCGCCCAGCGCGGCGGGTCGATGCTGCTGCCACCCGCGCCGCGTGAGCGGGCCGTGTCGGTGGCCCGGCTCGTGCTCCCGCGCGTCTCCTCCGGCACGCCCGAGGCCGCCGCCTCGCCGGTCACCGCGGGCCTGACCGCGCACGGCCCGGCCGCGCTGCGCCGCAGGTTCACCCGTGCGTACGGCGTGCACGCGCTGGTGCTGGCCGCGCTGCTCGCAGCGTGGCAGTGGGCCGGCCTGCCCTCGTGGACGTGGCTCACCGCCGCCGCCCTGCTGCCGCTGACGGCCCTGCTGGCCGCCGACCGCTACCGCTCGCTGGGCCACGCGCTGACGTCCGGCTACCTGGTCACCCGCTGGGGCTCGATCGTGCGCCGCCGCGTGGTGCTGGAGTGCGACGGCGTCATCGGCTGGAACATCGAGCGGTCGTTCTTCCAGCGCCGCGCCCGCCTGGCGACGCTGACGGCGACCACCGCGGCGGGCAAGCAGGGCTACCAGGTGCGCGACGTGGACCTCGCCGAGGCGCTGCGCCTCGCCGCCGCGAGCACCCCGGGCCTGCTCGACCCGTTCATCGTCGAGGCCCGCACCATGTCCACCTTGTCAGCTAATAGCATGTGATACCCGATAAGACCGGTTTCGTCAGGAGTTGGATTGTCCCGCTACGGCCAGATGTTCGGCCCCGACATCACGTTCCTCGGCGTCGAGCGGTGCGACCTCGACGACCCCGCCGGCTACGCGGACGCCGACGTCGTCATCCTGGGCGCGCCGTTCGACGGCGGCACCTCCCACCGTCCGGGTGCGCGCTTCGGCCCGAACGCCATCCGCCAGACCTGCTATCTCCCCCATGACGGCTCCCGCCCGAGCCTGGCACTGCGCGTGGACGCCCTCAAGGACCTGCGGGTGCTGGACGCCGGGGACGTGGAGACCTACGCCGGGGACATCGAAGGCAGCCTGCGCGCGATCGAGGACGCGGTCGCCGCGATCGCGGCCTCCGGGGCGATCCCCGTCGTCCTCGGCGGCGACCACACGATCGCCCTGCCCGACGCGACCGGTGTGGCCCGTCACCACGGCTTCGGCCGGATCTCGATGATCCATTTCGACGCGCACGCCGACACCGGCGACATCGAGTTCGGCCACCTGCACGGCCACGGGCAGCCGATGCGGCGGCTCATCGAGTCGGGCGCCATCCGGGGCGACCGTTTCCTGCAGGTCGGGCTGCGCGGCTACTGGCCGGGGCCGGACATCCTCGGCTGGATGGCCGGGCAGCGCATGCGGTCCTACGAGATGACCGAGATCGTCGCCAGGGGCCTCGACGAGTGCCTCACCGAGGCGTACGCGATCGCGCTCGACGACTGCGACGGGGTCTACCTGTCGGTTGACGTGGACGTCTGCGACCCGGGCCACGCGCCGGGCACCGGCACGCCCGAGCCGGGCGGCCTGTCGGCCCGCCAGCTCCTCGACGCCGTACGCCGCACCTGCTACGAGCTGCCCGTCGTCGGCCTGGAGATCGTCGAGGTGGCCCCGCCGTACGACCACGCGGACATCACGGCGTACCTCGGCAACCGGGTCGTCCTCGAGGCGCTGTCGGCGATCGCCCGCCGCCGCAGGGACGCCGCGGAAGGCACCCGCTGGGACCCCGGGCAGCCCCTCCTCGACGGCCGCTGAGCCCTCGGTAGCGGGAGAATCCGCGGTCTCAGGCCAGGCCGCGCTCTCTCAGGCGAAGCCAGACCGTGCTCGCCACGTCGGGATCGTCGAGGTCCGCGCCGAGCACCTTGGCCGCGGTGCCGATGCGGTGCCGGAGGGTGTTGCGGTGGACGGAGAGCTCCCTGGCCGCGTCCTCCCAACGCCCACGGTGGCGAAGGTAGGCGACGACGGCGCCGACGAGATCCGCCCGCGCGTACGACAGCAGCGGCTCCAGATCGGGCGAGCCGGCGAACGGCCGCCCGTCCGCGGCCAGGTCCCTGACCGACCCCCCGTCCGCCCGGGCGAGCGCGGCACGCAGCGCGGGCAGGTGCAGGGCCAGGTCGCGGACGGCCAGCTCACGGGACAGCACCGCGCGCGCCGCCGGAGCACCGGCGGCGACGAAGTCGGCGACGACGGCCTGGACCGCCGGCCGGTTCCGGTCGGCGAGCAGCATCCACAGCTCACCGGGGCCGGCCGCGGCGAGGATCCGCCCATGCCCGCGTGGCAGCGTCTGCTCCAGCGCGTCGAGCAGGTCGGATCCGGCCGCGGCGGCCCCCGTGACGGCGAGGACGCGCAGGCGCGAGGGCGGCGCGGGCATGCCGAGGTCGGCGGCGAGGGCGCGCGCCGCGTCGCAGTAGCCCAGCAGCAACAGTCGCGCCACCGCGTCGCGGGCGGCCCGGGCCGCCCGCCCGTGAGACCGTCCCCGCTCGTCCCGCAGCGCCAGCAGCGAGCAGGCCGCCAGGACGAGCTGCCGGTCCCGCGCCCTCATGGGCGGGGGGCAGCCGATCGCGACGAACCCGGTCAGCCGCCCCTGGGCGCTGAGCGGCTGCACGACCACGTCGTCCCCGTCGATGGGCAGGGTCGCCGAGGAGTGCGGGCCGGCCGCGCGCAGCCGGGCCAGCACCCCCGCGATCTGCCGCGCGACGCGACGGCGTTCCGAGGGCCAGACCTCCACGATGTGTCCCTGCGGGGTGAGCCGGGCGGCCCACCCCTCGACCGCGCCCGCGAGGGTCCGGACCACGGCGGACACCGGGTCGGGGCCCGCGGCCGCGCGGACGAGTTCCCGGTGCGCGCCGAGGGTCGCGTCGGCCTCCTCCTGACCGGCCTCGGCCAGCAGCGACCAGTACTTGCGCGCCACCAGGAGGAACGGCGTGGGATCGGGCACCACCAGCAGCGGCAGCCCGGCCGCCTCGCACGCCTCGGCCAGGACGGCGGGCACCTCCCGGTAGATCGGGCCCAGCCCGAGACCGAGGGCGGCGATCCCCTTCTCCGCCAGCCGGGCGGTGTACGACCGTGCCTGCGCGGCCTGTCCGGTGAGTCCCATGCCGGTCGTCAGGAGCAGTTCGCCGCCCTCAAGGTACGGCGTGGGATCGGTCAGCTCACTGACGTGCACTCCGGTCACGACGCGGTCGGGCAGCGGCCCGGCGGAGACGGGCCGCAGGTCATGCCCGAGGGCGCGGCTGAGCTCGGCGAGCCGGGGCATCGGTCACGTCCCCGCGGCACCCGCGCCGAACGCCGGCATCGCCTCGATCACGTCGGGCACGGTGTACGTCGCGCTCCCGTCCATCTCCAGGCTGACGACCGGGCCTTCGACCTGGCAGTGGGGGTCGCCGAACCCGGTTTCGAACTCGGCGCCCTTCTCGGACATGCGGGAGTCGATCCTTTGCTTTCGTACGCCCGGGGCGGGCCGGTGATCCGTTCCGACGGCGTACTCGATGACACGGTACAGCCGCACCTCAAGCCCCAGGTCCCGGGCTTGCTGCGGGCGATGCCCCCCGGAGCTTACATCCGCATTGCGTATTTTGTCCGACTCATCGGCCCGATGTCGGCGGTGCGGTGATCTTCATCGGTTTCGCCCGGTGATCGCCGAACTCCGGCGGAACATCCGAAGAACGAGGGCCGCACCCGGTCCTAGCCTCGAGACGTCCCGGCACCCGCACCCGACCGAGGAGATGTGATGCGCGACCCAGAGCCGCCGATCGGCGCGCCGCGGGAACCGGAGGCGCGGCCGTGACCCGTCCGCTGCACGGTGTTCTCGTGGCCGACTTCAGCCGCGTGCTGGCCGGACCGTCCTGCACGATGACGCTGGCCGACCTGGGAGCGACCGTGATCAAGGTCGAGCGCCCCGGCACGGGAGACGACACCCGATCGTGGGGCCCGCCGTGGTCGGCCACGTCGTCGACCTACTTCGAGAGCGTGAACCGCTCCAAGCGGAGCGTCACGCTGGACCTGGACGATCCGGCGGACCTGACGCTCGCCCGCGAGCTGGCGCGGCGCGCCGACGTGCTCGTGGAGAACTTCAAACCGGGCGCGCTCGACCGGCGCGGCCTGGGCTACGCGCAGGTGGCGGCCACGAACCCGGGAGTCGTCTACTGCTCCGTCAGCGGCTTCGGCGCCGGCGCCGGGGCCGACCTGCTGGGCTACGACTTCGTCGTCCAGGCGGTGGGCGGACTGATGTCGATCACCGGCGCGGCCGATGGGGAGCCGACGAAGGCGGGCGTGGCCCTGGTCGACGTGCTGACCGGCAAGGACGCCACCATCGGGATCCTGGCCGCGCTGGCCGCCCGGGCGGGCACCGGCAGGGGATGCCACGTCGAAGTGAATCTGCTGTCCAGCCTGCTGGCCGCGCTGGTCAACCAGGCGCAGGGCTACCTGGAGACCGGCGTGCCGCCGAAGCGGATGGGCAACCGGCACCCCTCCATCGCCCCGTACGAGACCCTGCGCTGCCGCGACGGCCTGCTCGCCGTGGCCTGCGGCAACGACGGCCAGTTCGCCCGGCTGGCCCGCGTGCTCGGCGACCCCGGCCTGGCCACCGACGATCGCTTCGCGACGAACGCCGCCAGGGTGGCCCACCGCGAGGAGCTCGTCGATGCGCTGGAACGCCTCCTGTCCGCCGCGGACGCGGCCGACTGGCAGGAACGGCTGACCGCCGAGCAGGTGCCGGCCGGCCGCGTGCAGGACCTCGCCGAGGCGTTCCGTCTGGCCGAACGCCTCGGCCTGGCACCCGCCGTACGCCCCCGCTCCGATCGCGCACCGCAGGTGCGCCACCCCGTGGGCTACTCCGAGGACCTGGTCCGCCCGGCGGGGCCGCCGCCGGCGCTCGGCGAACACGACCCCGCCGTGCGCGCCTGGCTCGCCTCCGGTCACGGGTCGCTCGCGGATCTCGACCCGATCGATCTCCCTACGACAGGACAGACACCGTCATGACCGCTCCCGGCCGCCCCGCCCCCGTCGACCCGCTCGACCCGATCGGCATCGAGGACCTGCTCGGCTCCGACGAGAAGGCCGTACGCGACGCCGTGCGCCAGCTGTGCGCGCGGCTGATCGATCCGTACGTCGCCACCTGGTTCGAGGAGGGCGGCCTGCCCTCGATCCGGGACCTCGCCAAGGAGCTGGGCTCGCTCGGCCTCCTGGGCATGCACCTGCAGGGATACGGCTGCGCCGGCATGAGCGCGGTGGACTATGGCCTGGCGTGCCTGGAACTGGAGGCGTCCGACTCGGGCATCCGCTCCCTGGTGTCGGTGCAGGGGTCGCTGGCGATGTTCGCGATCTGGAAGCACGGCACCGAGGAGCAGAAGCAGGAGTGGCTGCCCCGCATGGCGGCCGGCGAGGCCATCGGCTGCTTCGGCCTGACCGAGCCCGATCACGGGTCCGATCCGGGGGCCATGCGCACCCGTGCCCGCCGCGACGGCGACGACTGGATCCTCGACGGGCGGAAGATGTGGATCACCAACGGCTCGGTCGCCGACGTCGCGGTGGTCTGGGCGAACACCGACGAGGGCATCCGCGGGTTCGTCGTCCCCACCGGCGCTCCCGGCTTCTCCGCCCCGGTGATCAAGCACAAGCTGTCCCTGCGCGCCTCGATCACCAGCGAGCTCGTCCTGGACGGCGTCCGGCTGCCCGCCGACGCGGCGTTCCCGGAGGTACGCGGCCTCAGGGGACCGCTGTCCTGCCTGAACGAGGCCCGCTACGGCATCGTCTGGGGCGCCATGGGCGCGGCCCGCTCCGCGTTCGCCGCCGCCCTGGAGTACGCCGGACAGCGCACCCAGTTCGGCAGGCCGATCGCCGCCTTCCAGCTCACGCAGGCCAAGCTCGCCGGCATGGCGGCCGAACTCGCCACCGGGCAGTTGCTGGCCCTGCACCTCGGCCGCCGCAAGGACGCCGGCACGGTGCGTCCGCACGAGATCAGCATGGGCAAGCTGAACAACGTCGGCAAGGCGCTGGAGATCTGCCGCGTCGCGCGCACCGTTCTCGGCGCCAACGGCATCTCGCTGGAATTCCCCGTGATCCGGCACATGACCAACCTGGAGTCGGTCCTGACCTACGAAGGCACTCCCGAGATGCACACCCTCGTCGTCGGACAGGCGCTCACCGGCCACGCGGCCTTCCGCTGAGAAGAGCGCGACCAGGCGAGTGCCGTCGCGCTTCGCGGCGATCTGGTAGGCATGGTCGGGTGACCCGATCGAGAACCGCCTCGCTTCTGGCCGTCGCCGCCGTGCTTCCCGCACTGCTGACCGGGTGCGCGGCGAACGCCCGGCCGGCGACGCGGTCCCCGAACCCGGACACGGACACGGCGGCGTCCGCGGCCCCGAAGACGCCGGGAGCGGGCGGCGCCGCCGCCGGGGAGGCGGCGGCCGAGGCGGCCCGTCCGGTCCGCTCCCCCGCCGGGCCCGTGCGGGTGCCGGCCGGGGTGACGGCGGGGTACGCCGTGGTGGACGTGACCACGGGCAAGACGGTCGCCCGGCATCTGGCGCACCACCGGTTCCGGTCGGCGTCGGTGGTGAAGATCCTCATCGCCGTCGACTACCTGGAGCGGCACAAGGGCGCCGTGCCCGCCCGGGACAGGGCGCTTCTGACGCCCATGCTGCGCGGCAGCGACGACGACGCGGCGACGGCCCTGTGGCGGCGCGGCGGTCAGGGCGAGATCGTCCGCCGCATGGCCCGCCGGATCGGCCTGACCGAAACCGCCCCGCCGCCCGCCGCCAAACCCGGATTCTGGGGCTACACCGCCGTCAGCGCGGCCGACATGGCGCTCGTCTACCGGTATCTGCTGCGGCGGGCCGAACCCCGCGTCCGCGACTTCGTCCTCGGCAACCTGCACAGTGCGTCGAAGTGCGCGAGCGACGGCTTCGACCAGTACTTCGGGATCCCGCGCGCCGTCCCCAGACCCTGGGCGATCAAGCAGGGGTGGTCGGGATACGGCGCGGTTCCTCCCGTCAAGTGCACCCGCGCGACGGTGGCGTCACTCCGTATCGGGGCGGTCACAATGGGCGGCAACCCGGTTGATTTCGGCCGTCCGGTGCTCCACACTACTGGCGTGATCGGCGACCGGCTGATCATGGTGGTGCTCACCCTGCAGCCCTCGGGGGCGTCCTTCAGGAAGTCGGCGGAGCGGGTGACGAAGCTGGCGAGAGACCTCTATCTCAGCGTCGCCTAGCGTGTCCGGTTCGTACGGGAGGGGCCGTTCTGTTTAGAGGCGGGGCCGCCGGGCAGCGATCACGCGTGCTCTCCCTCCTCTCTGAAAGCTGGTCGGCGATGGGTTTCCCGTGGGGATTGCTCGGCCGGGACATGGCGGTCGATCTCGGCACAGCCAACACGCTCGTGTACGTGCGCAAGAAGGGCGTCGTCCTCGACGAGCCCTCGGTGGTGGCGATCAACCTGCACACGGACAGGATCGTGGCGGTCGGGACCGCGGCGAAGGAGATGATCGGGCGCACCCCGCCCCACATCGCCACGCTGCGCCCGCTCAAGGACGGTGTGATCGCCGACCTCGACGCGGCCGAGCGCATGCTGCGGCACTTCATCCAGGTGGCGCACAAGAACCGCTACCTGGCCAAGCCCCGGGTCGTCGTCGCCGTGCCGAGCGGCACCACGAGCGTGGAGCAGCGCGCGGTCAGGGAGGCGGCGTACGAGGCGGGCGCCCGCCGCGTCCACATCATCGAGGAGCCGATGGCCGCGGCGATCGGCGCCGGGCTCAACGTGGGCGACACCACCGGCAACATGGTCGTGGACATCGGCGGCGGCACGACGGAGGTCGCGATCGTCTCGCTCGGCGGGGTGGTCGTGTCGAAGTCCGTGCGGGTCGGCGGCGACGAGCTCGACGAGGCGATCGTTAACTACGTCAAGAAGGAACACTCCCTGATGCTCGGCGAGCGCACGGCCGAGCACATCAAGATCAAGATGGGCAGCGCGCGGCCGGGCGGCGACGACGAGACCTCGCTGCCGATCCGGGGCCGCGACCTGGTGACCGGCCTGCCCAAGACCGCCACGATCAACCGGGCCCAGGTCAGGGAGGCGATCGAGGACCAGGTCCAGACGATCGTCGACGCCGTCCAGACCACACTGGACCAGTGCCCGGCCGAGCTGGCGGGCGACCTCATCGACAACGGCATCGTGCTGACCGGCGGCGGCGCGCTGCTCGACGGGCTGGCCGAACGGCTCGGAGACGCCGTCGGCATGCCGATCCACCTCGTCGACCAGCCGCTCCAGTCGGTGGTGCTGGGCGCGGGCCGGTGCGTCGAGCGCTTCGACGACATGCAGGACGTGTTCCTTCCCGAAACGCGTCGATGAGGGCCGCCGGACGCCGGACGCCCGTGCTGCTGGCGCTCGTCTCCGTCGCCCTGATCGTCGCCGACACCCTGACGCCGCTCGACCCGCTGCGGGCGTTCGGGTCGGCCGTGTTCGGCGGGCTGGAGGACGCGGCGTCCGCCGGCGTCCGATGGGCGCCGGGACAACACCGGGTGGCGGAGCTCGAAGCCGAGAACGCCCGGTTGCGCGCCGAGTTGCTCGCCGCCCGCCGCGTGACCTCCTCCCCTGCTCCGGCGGACGGCTACCGGGCCGTGCCCGCCCACGTCGTCGGCTTCGGCCGGGACGGCACGGTCACCGTCGACGCCGGTTCCGAGGCCGGCGTGGCCCGCGACATGACCGTGTTCGACGGGAACGGGCTGGTCGGCCGGGTCCTGCGGTCCGGTCCCGGTACGGCGACGGTCCAGCTCGCCACCGCCTCCGGCGCCTCGATCGGCGCACGGCTCGAGGGCTCGCGGGAGGTCGGCCTGGTGACCGGCGTCCCCGAGCGCGGGCTGCTGCGGCTGAGCCTGCTCAACGCCTCCGCCGAGGTGAAGCCGGGCGACCGGGTGGTGACGCTGGGCTCGCGCGACATGCGGCCGTACGTGCCGGACGTGCCGATCGGCGCCGTGGTCGCGGTCGAGCCCGCGCCGGACGCGCTGACCAGGACGGCGCTCGTGCGGCCCTTCGCCCGCTTCACCGCGCTCGGCCTCGTCACCGTGGTCCTCGGACCACTGCCGGACAAGAGCGGCCCGGACAAGAGCGGCCCGGACAAGGCGAAGGGGGCGTGATGAAGGCGGTCGTCCTGTCCTTACTCGTCGTCCTCGTCGCACCCGTGCTCCAGGTCGCCGTCGTCAACGGGCTGGCGCTGCCCGGCGGCGGGCCCGACGTCGTGCTGGTCGGCGTGGTCGCGCTCGCGCCGCTGCTGCGGCCCCGGGCTGCGGGAGGAGGGGCGGGGGCGTTCCTGGGGTTCGCCGCGGGCCTGGCCGCCGACATCGCGCCGCCCGCCGACCACACCATCGGGCGGCTCGCCCTGGTTCTGTGCCTGGCCGGGTGGGTGTGCACGCGGCTCACCGCGGACGCCACGGCCGGGCGGCGCGCCGCCGTCGCCGCCGCCGTGGCCCTGGGCGCGACGCTCGCCGGAGGCGTGCTCGCGGCCCTGCTCGACGGGACGCCCTGGGGAACGGCCCTCGCGCCCGGCGCCCTCGCCTGGACCGCCGGCCTGGCCGCGCTCGTGACCGGTGCGCTCGCCCTGCTGCCCCGCCGCCGGTCGTTCGGGCGGGTGCGCGGACCACGGGACAGACCTCGCGATCCGTACGCGCCCGGGAGGCGGCTTGCGTAGGAGCGTCCAGCAGCGTCCTCTCAGCCCGGGTCGTAGGAGCGTCCAGCAGCGTCCTCTCAGCCGGGGTCGCAACCGGCCCCAGGGCCGCCTCACGCTCGTGTTCGTCGTGGTGACCGCGCTCATGCTGACCCTGCTCGGCCGCCTGTGGTACCTGCAGGTCGTCACCGGCCCGTCGTACGTCAGGGCGGCCACGGAGGCGCGGGTGCGCTCGGTCGTGCTGCCGCCGGTGCGGGGGCGGATCCTCGACGTGCGCGGCCGGCCGCTGGTGGCCAACGAGACCAAGCCGCAGGTGTCGGTGGACTACATGGCCCTCATCCACCAGCCCGACGGCGGTAGGGACGTGCTGACCCGGCTCGCCCGGGCGCTGGGCCGGCCGTACCAGGAGATCGCCGACCGGGCGCGGCTGTGCGCCGGGAACGTGCCCCGGCCGTGCTGGCCCGGCTCGCCGTACCAGCCCATCGTCGTCGCCGACGACGTGAGCGTGCGCACGGCGTTGTGGATCGCCGAGCGGCAGAGCGAGTTCCCCGGCGTCAGCACGGCGTTGCGGCCGGTCAGGACCTACCCGCTCGGCTCGGCCGCGGCGCACGTGCTCGGCTACCTGCAGCCGCCCTCGCCCGACGACCCCGAGGGAGGCCCGGAGCTGATCGGCCGCGACGGCCTGGAAGCGGAGTACGACCGCGAGCTGGCCGGGCGGACCGGCATCAGGCAGATGGCGGTCGACAGCACGGGCAAGGTCACCGGCCTGGTCCGCGAGGAGGCCGCCGTGGCCGGGGACACCCTGGTGACCAGCATCGACGCGCGCGTCCAGAAGGTGGCCGAGCGGGCGCTGGCCCGGGCCGTGACCGCCGCGCGCAAGCGGGGCGAGCCCGCCGACAGCGGCGCGGCGGTGGTGCTGGAGGCGAAGACCGGGCGGGTGACGGCGATCGCCGACTATCCCACCTACGACCCGGGCGTGTGGACCGGGGGAATCTCGCAGCGCGACTACGAGGACCTGCCGCTGGTCAGCGCCGCCGTGCAGGGGCAGTGGCCGCCGGGCTCGACGTGGAAGGTGACCTCGACCGCCGCGGCGGCGAAGGCGGGCTACTCGTTGCGGGCCTCCTACGACTGCCCCGGAGGTTACAAGATCGGCGGCCGGGTGTTCCACAATTTCGAGAGCGCCGAACTCGGCCGGATGGACATGCGCCGGGCCCTGGTGGTGTCGTGCGACACGATCTTCTACCGGTTCGCGGAGAAGATGTGGCGGCGCGACGGCGGGCTCAAGCCGGTCAAGCGGCCCAAGGACCCGATGCAGGTGATGGCCGGGGAGTTCGGGTTCGGCACCGCCACCGGCGTCGACCTGCCGCACGAGGCGGCGGGCAGGGTGCCCGACCGCGCCTGGAAGAAGGCCAACTGGGAGCGGACCAAGGCGGACTCCTGCCGCCGGGCCAAGACCGGTTATCCGGAGATGTCCGACCGCAGGCGGGCGGCCTACCTCAAGGCGCTCGCCGCCGACAACTGCCGCTCCGGCGGGGTCTGGTGGGCCGGAGACGCGGCCAACTTCTCCATCGGCCAGGGCGACGTGCTGGTGACGCCGCTCCAGCTCGCCCGGGGATACGCCGCGCTCGCCAACGGCGGCACGGTCTTCAGCCCCAGGATCGGCAAGCAGGTCGTGCGCGCCGACGGCACCGTCGTCCGCACGATCACCCCGCCCGTCGTGGGCAAGGTCGACGCGTCGCGCAAGACGCTGCGGTTCATCCGCGACGCGCTGGCCGGCGTGCCGCGCACGGGCACGGCCGCCGGGGCGTTCGACGGGTACGCGTTCAAGCGCCTGCCGATCGCCGGGAAGACCGGCACCGCCGAGGCGTACGGCAGGCAGGACACCTCGTGGTTCGCCTCCTTCGGCCCGCTGAAGAAGCCCAAGTATGTCGTGGTGGTCGTCGTCTCCCAGGGCGGCACGGGCGGGACCACGGCGGCCCCCGCCGCGCGGGAGATCTGGGAGGGCATCGCCGCCCTCTCCCACGATCAGAAAAAGCACAAGGACCAGAAGAAGCACAAGAAGGACGGCGGGCGGTGACGCGCCGCCCGCCCGCCCATGCGGCCCTGACCCGCCTCGTCGCGGGCCGCGCACCTGCCGCCGCGGCCGCGGCCCGGCTGCCGGAGCGCGTCCGGCGAACGCCGCCCCTCGCCTGCCTGGGCCACGCGCGGCGGCGCGTGGCCTCCCGACACGACCCGGGAGGCGTGCGATGACGACGCTCGGTCCCCTGTCCGTACGGCTGCCGGCGGGCCGCGCGACGAGGCGGCGTTCGCAGGCGCGCCTCGCCCTGCTCCCCGCGTTGGGGCTGATGCTGCCCGCGGCCGCGTTGTCGGCCATCGGGCTGCTGCTCGTGTGGTCGGCCACCCGCAACGAGCCGGGCTCGACGCTGCCGCAGCGGCAGGCGCTCAGCGTGGGCATCGGCTTCGTGCTCATGTGGGCCGTCTCCCGGATCGACCTGCGCGTGCTGCGGGCCTACGTTCCGGTGCTGTACCTGCTCGGGCTGGCCGGCCTGGTCGCCGTGCTGACCCCGCTGGGCCGTACGGTCAACGGCTCGCACGCGTGGATCGTGCTCGGCGACGGGCTGCAGTTCCAGCCGTCCGAGTTCGCCAAGGCGGCCACGGTGCTCGCGCTGGCGACGGCGCTCGGCGAGCCGCGGGACGGCGAGCGCAGGCCGGGCGCCGGGGCCGTGCTGCTCGCCCTGGGCCTCGCCGCACTGCCGGTCGGCCTGATCGCGCTGCAGCCCGACTACGGCACCGCGCTCGTCTTCCTGGTGGTGGCCGCCGGGGTGATCGCGGTGTCCGGTGCGCCCAAGAGGTGGTTCGCGGCGTTCGCCGCCGCCGGGGCAGCCGCGCTGCTCCTGGTGTGGCGGCTCGACCTCATCCGGCCCTATCAACTCCAGCGCCTGATGGTGCTGGCCGACCCGGACGCCGACCCGATGGGCGTGGGCTACAACGCCACCCAGGCCAGGATCGCGATCGGCTCCGGGGGCCTGCTGGGCAAGGGCCTGTTCCACGGCGAGCAGACGGCGGGGCACTTCGTGCCCGAGCAGCACACCGACTTCATCTTCACGGTCGCGGGCGAGGAGCTCGGCTTCGTCGGCGCCGCCTGCGTGATCCTGCTGATGCTCGCCCTGCTGTGGCGCGGCCTGTGGATCGCGGCCAAGAGCCCCACGCCGTTCGGCACGGCCGTGGCCGGCGGGGTGGTGTGCTGGCTGGCGTTCCAGACGTTCGTCAACGTGGGGATGACCATGGGCCTGCTGCCGGTCGCCGGGCTGCCGCTGCCGTTCGTGTCGTACGGCGGGTCGGCCACGATCTCCAGCCTGGCGGCCGTGGGGCTGCTGGCGGCCGTGAACCGGCGTACGCGCACGCCCGCATAGGGCAGTCTTGGGGGAATGCGCAGCAAGCTCGGCGGACGGGTGGCCCAGGCGGCGGAGATCGCCCTGGCCACCCGCAAGTACGTGACCCCGATCGACGTCCTCACCGGCCTGCGGTGGCTGCACGACCGCCACGTGGAGACCTGGCGGCAGGGCCGCGCCGACAGCCTGGAACGGCTGGCCGCCGTGGACGCCGTCCGGATGGAGGAGGCGCTGTCGCACCTGCGCGCGTGGGCCCTGTCCCGGGACCTGCTGGAGAGCGAGGCGGCGTACACGGCGGGCACCCGCGACCGGCGGCCGCTGCGCTTCACGACGGCGGGCGACGAGGACCTGGAGCGCGCCTTCCGCGTTCACTGGCTCTCGCCGGAGCTGAGCGAGACGCGGCGGCGGCAGATCGCCGAACGGCACAACAAGGCCCCCGACCTCGTGGTGGTCGCGCCGCTGGACGCGTGGACCTGCGCAGGCTGCGGGGAGACCGGGCCGTACCTGATCATGGAGGACGACCGGCCGCACTGCCTGACCTGCGCCGACATGGACCACTTGTGCCTCCTCCCCGCGGGGAACGCGGCGCTGAGCCGCCGCGCCAAGAAGGAGAGCGGGTTGTCGGCGGTGGTGGTCCGCTTCAACCGGCGGCGCAAGAGATACGAGCGGCTCGGCGTGCTGGTCGAGGAGGAGGCACTGACGCGGGCCGAGGAGCAGTGCCTGGCCGACGAGGAGGCGCGGCTGCGCCGCCGGGAACGCGACCGCGAGCGCAGGGCCGGTGAGGACGCCGAGTTCCAGGCGAGGATGGCGGCGGAGATCCGCCGCCTGTTCCCCCGCTGCCCGGCCGAACGGGCCGAGGCCGTCGCCGCGCACGCCGCCGTCCGCGGCAGCGGGCGGGTCGGCCGCACCGCCGCCGCCCGCGTGCTGGACGAGGGCGCCATCACACTCGCCGTCGTCGCGAGCGTGCGCCACCTGGACACCGACTACGACGAGCTGCTGATGTCCGGGGTGCCCCGGATGACCGCCCGCGAGCGGATCCGGTCCCGGGTCGAGGAGGTCCTGACCGCCTGGCGCGCCTGAGCGTTCTCAGCGGACGCGGCCGACCATCTGGGCGTACATGCGCCCGGGGCTGGGGACCGTCGACGGGTTGAGGAAGCCGGGCAGCGGGGGCAGGTCGACCGCGAACGGCTGCAGCCGCTCGAACAGCGTGTGCGCGTCGGGCGGCCGGTTGTCCGGCTCCTTCTCCAGCAGTTCGGCGATCAGGCGGTCCAGCTCGGCGGGGACCCCCGGCACCCGGGGCGGCCGTTCCTTCACCTGCTTGTCGAACACGGCGTACTCCGTCGGGCCGGTGAACAGCTGGTTGCCGGTCAGCATCTCGTGCAGCACGCAGCCGAGAGAGTACAGGTCGCTCTTCGGCCCGGCGACGCCACGCTGGATCTGCTCGGGAGACATGTAAGCCGGGGTGCCGAGGATCTGCCCGATCCGGGTGAACTGCGCCGTCACCCCTGCGACATCCCTCTCGCGCAGCATGGCGAGCCCGAAGTCGAGCACCTTCACGCTGCCGTCCGGGCAGAGCATGAGGTTGGTCGGCTTGAGATCCCGGTGGCAGATCGACAGCTCGTGCGCGGCGGTCAGCACGGCGCACGCCTGGGCGGCGACGGCCGCGGCCCACGGCACCGGCAGCGGGCCGTGCTCGCTCAGCAGATCGGCGACCGTCACCCCCTCGATGAACTGCATGACCTGGAAGAGCCGCTGCTCGTAGGTGCCGAAGTCGTACAGGACGGGCGCGCCCGGGTGGTCGAGCTTGGCGAGGATCCGCGCCTCGCGCAGGAACCGGCGCTGCAGCTCCTCGTCCGGGCCGTCGGGCAGCCGCAGGAACTTCACCGCCACCTTGCGGTCGAGCCGCCGGTCATGCCCGCCGTACACGGCGCCCATGCCGCCCTGGCCCAGGGGAAGGTCGTCCAGCTCATACCGGTCGCCGATGACCATGCGCCCCTCCCGTCGGCCTATCGGGGAAAAAGCTACCGGATCCGTCCGCGATGTTCGGGCTCGGCAACCGGGTCTCAACCACGGGGAACCATCGGCGCGTCACCCGCGGGGGCGCAGACGTCCGTCGACGAGTCCCTCGACCCCGAGCCGGGCGAGTGCCTCCCCCGCGGCGGCCGCCTCGCGCAGGCCGTCCTCCAGCGCGAGCAGCCGCCGGAAGGCCGTGCCGTACGTCCGCTGGACGTCCAGGGGAAGCTGGGGGACGCGGGCCCGGCGGGCCTCCACCCGGCTGCTGCCCAGGTGCGGCCGGCCGCCGCCCGCCGCGTAGCGCAGGAACCCCGCCAGGAACTCGGGGTCCACCTTGTCCGGATCGACGCGGAACAGGCTGAGATGCGGGCCGAGGAGCGCCCCCTCCACGGTGACGACCCTGGCGGTGACGGCCGACGCCACGACGTCTCCCCGGCGTACGGCGACCAGGCCGGGGGCGGGCGGCATCCGCCGTGACGGCGCCGTCCCGGCCGCGACGTCGTCGGCCGTCAGCACGGGCACTCCACCCTCGGGCGTCTCGCCGTCGGGGACATCGGCGGGCAGCGCCCGCAGCGTCGAGTGCCGGATGGCGACAAGCCCGGATCTGGCCATCTCGGCCACGGTCGCCCACGACGCGTCCCAGCCGGCCGCGGCGCCGGTGAGCACCTCCAGATCGGGCACGTCGCCGGCCAGTGCCGCGGCCGCCTCCCTGAAGCGCTCCCTGGCCGCCGGGAAGCCCTGCGTGTCGGACCTCGGCGACAGGTGCCGCGCCGGGCTCACGTTGACCTCGTCGTCGAGGATGTCGATGATCCGGACCGCGCGGCCGCCGGGCGGCGGTTCGGTCTCCGCGAGGTGGGCCCGCCAGGCCGGCTCGACGGAGGCCGGGTCGTCGCCCGCGTCGGCCACGAGGATCGCGCCGGGCCGCCGCTCCCCGGGCTCGGGGCGGCGCAGCAGCCAGAGGTCGGGACCCCCGGGCGCCAGCGTGAGGACCGCGCGCAGCGCGCCCGCCCGCAGCAGGTTCGCGCGGATGCGACGGCCCGGGCGGCGGCTCGCGGCGGCGGCCGGCATCAGGATGGCCACCAGCCCGCCGGGCCGCACGTGGGCGAGGCAGTGCTGCACCCAGGCCAGCTCCGGCTCGCCGCGCGGGGGCATGCCGTACTGCCAGCGGGGATCGCCGACGAGGTCCTCGTGGCCCCAGGCCCGTTCGTTGAACGGCGGGTCGCACACGACGGCGTCCACCAGCGCGTCCCCGAGCGCGTCAATCGGCCGGTCCGGCGGGAAGGCGTCGTGCCGCAGCGCGTCCCCGGGGACGACCCGGGCGTCCCGGCCGCGCAGTAGCAGCCGCAGCGCCGCCAGCAGCGCGACGGTCTCGTTGGCGTCCTGGCCGAGCAGCCGCACCTCGTCCGCCGCCCCGCCGGCCCCCGCGGCGGCGTCCAGCAGGAGCGTGCCCATGCCGCACGCGGGATCGAGCACCGTACGCGCCCCCGCACAGGCCAGCCGGGTCATCAGGGCGGCCACGTCGGGCCGGGTCAGCGCCAGCCTGCGGCTGTGCGCCTCGGCGTACCTCTCGCAGAGGAACTCGAAGGCGCCGGCCGCGCCGTGCCGCTCGGCCATCCCGGCGACCAGCCGGAGCACGCCGGGCTCCACCGGCGTGGCGTCCCCGCCGCGCCGGGGCAGGTCGGCGGTCGCCCGGGCCACCGCGCGCGGGAGCCGTACGGCGAGGTCGGAGGCGGCGGACAGCCGCTTCCAGCCGTCGGGATCGCGCAGGGTGTAGAGCAGGAACGCCCCGACGTCCCCCAGCACCTCGCCCAGGCGCAGGTCGTCGGCCGACGCGCGCAGCCGCTGCCAGACGCGGTCGCCCTGGGACACCTCGAACGACTTGCCGTTCCTGCGTAGCCACGCCTCCACCTCGGGAAGCGAGAAAAGCGGGCTGGACGCGGTACCTCCGACCGGTTGGGGGAAGTCCTCGTAGCGGCGGCGCCAGTTGCTGACCGCGGCCCTGCCGACGTCGGCGAGCCGGGCGATGTCGCCCGCGTTCACGGTCGCTTCGACCGCCGCTTCGACGGCGGCCTCGATCGGGCTCGCGGCGGCCGGGCGCGCCGACGTGTCCGCCGTGATGTCCGCCTGGGCGTCGTGGCTCATGAACACGAGCCTAGCACTATGCTTGTGAAGTGACTCAACCAATGGTTTACTCAAAACCATGACGCACAACCGTATTCGGTACGCCGCTGGGTCGGACGTCGGGCGTTCGCGTGCCAACAACGAGGATTCGGTGCACGCCGGCGAGCGCCTGCTCGCCATCGCCGACGGGATGGGCGGGCACGGACACGGTGAGGTCGCCAGCGCGGCCGTCATCTCCACCCTGGCCAAGCTGGAGGACGTCCCGGCTCCCGCCGACCCCGTGGCCACCCTCGCGGACGCCGTACGGGAGGCGGGGCAGCGCCTGGGCGACCTCGCCGCGCAGGACCCGGCGCTCGAACGGATGGGCACCACGGTCACCGCGATGCTGTGGGACGGCCAGGGGAAGTTCGCCCTGGCCCATGTGGGCGACTCGCGGGCGTACATGCTGCGTGACGGCGCGCTGTACCAGATCACGCGCGACCACACGCTGGTGCAGTCGCTGGTGGACGACGGGCGCATGAGCCCCGACCAGGCCGCCCGCCATCCCCGCCGCTCGCTGCTGCTGCGGGCGCTGGAGACGAGCGGCCTGGCCGAGCCCGACCTGTCGCTGCGCGAGGCGTACCCGGGCGACCGCTACCTGCTGTGCTCCGACGGGCTGACCTCAGTGCTCGAACCCGAGACGCTGCACCACGTGCTCACCACCGTGGCCGATCCGCAGGAGACGGTCCACCGGCTCATCGAGCTGGCCAACGAGGGCGGCGGACCCGACAACATCTCCTGTGTGGTCGCCGACGTCGAACCCGCCGACGCCTGACAAGTCATCCGCCCGCACCGCGAGAGTGCCCCTCCGGCTGCCGACCGTCCTTGAGCAGCTCGGCGGCTCCGGGGTCAGCGCCCGGTCGCGCCGTCGATCACTTCGCCCTCTTTCGGCTGCGCTCAGTCTTGCCAGGCGCGCCATGGCTGGTGAGAAATCTTGCGGTTCCGGCAAGGTGGCCTCGTGGATCGCGAGACGGACGACGATGTTCTCAACGCGGTGGGGCCGCGGCCGCGTGCGCTGCGTCGTGACCACGGCCTCACCCTCGCCGACCTGGCGGCGACGACCGGCGTGTCGGAGAGCACCCTGTCCCGGCTGGAGAGCGGGCAGCGCCGACGGCGGCGTGGTCGAGCTTCGGCTCGCCCGCCGGGTGTGGCTGCACGCGGACGAACAGGGTCGCCTACAACTGCTGCGCGACCATCTCGGCGAACTCCTCCGGGGAAACCACTCGCACGCCGAGGGATTCGGCCTTCGCCCGTTTGGACCCCGCGTTCTCTCCCGCGACGACTAGCGAGGTCTTCGCCGAAACGCTGGACGACGCCCGGCCCCCGGCCTGTTCGATGAGCTCGTTCATCTGGTTGCGGGACAACGCTGCCAGCCGCCCGCTCATCGCGCCCGTGACCACGACCGTCATCCCGGTCAGTGGCAGAGCACCCGGCTCGTCGCCGTCCGGCGTCGGGGTGGTCGCGCCGCCCTCGTCACCGGCCACCGCCGCCACACCGGGCTCGATCATGTTGACCCCGGCGCGGACGAGCTTGTCGATGAGGTCGCTCAGCTCGGCCAGCTCGGCGACGATCACGGGCGCCTTCTCCGGGCCGATGCCGTCCACCGACTGGAATCCCTCGGCGTCCGCCGCGCGGATGGCCTCCATCGTGCCGAAGTGCCGGGCGATGCGGCGGCTCATCGAGCGCCCCGTTCCCCTCACCCCGAGCGCGCAGAACACCCGGCTCAGCGGTCTGGTCCTGGCCCTGTCGATGGCGGTCAGAAGGTTGTCGGTGGACACCTCCCCCATCCGTTCCAGGCCCAGGAGCTGCTCGCGTGTGAGGAAGAAAAGGTCGCCGAAGTCGGCGATCAGAGCGGCGTCCAGCATCTGCTGGACGCGGTTGTCGGCCAGCCCTTCCACGTCCAGTTGGTCGCGGCCGACCGCATACCGGATCGAGGCGATCGCGCGGCAGTTCCGGCCTCGCACGCACCTCCACCGCTCCTGCGAGGTGTCGATCTCGTCGCCGCAGGTCGGGCACACCTCCGGGAACACGATGGGCTGCTCGTCGCCGGTGCGCAGGTGCACCACCGGGGACTCCACCCGTGGGATCACGTCGCCGGCCTTGTAGACGACGACGCTGTCCCTCAGCATGAGCCCGCGGCGCTTGATGTCGGACGGGTTGTGGAGCGTCGCGTACGTCACGACGGAGCCGTCCAGCTCCACCGGTTCCAGCACCGCCCTCGGGGCGATCACACCGGTCCTGCCGGTGTTCCACTCCACCTGGAGCAGCCTCGTGATCTTCTGCACGGCCGGCAGCTTGTAGGCGATCGCCCACCGCGGCGCCCGCGAGCCGAACCCGGCCTGCGCCTGGTCCGCCGCGTCATCCGCCTTGACCACGATGCCGTCGATCCCGAACGGCAGCTCCGGCCGCGCGGCCGCGATCTCCTCGATCCGCTGCTGCGCCTGCTCCACGGTCGTCGCGACGATCCCGGCGACCGCGGTCCCGGCCGTGGTCCGCACACCCTGACCGGCGACCCAGTCCATCACCTGGCTGTGCGGCGACTCCCGGAGCCGCGTCGCGAGGTCGGAGGTGTCATCGGGCAGCGGCAGCGCGCCGTACCCGAAGAACGTCAGCTCGCACACGTACGGCCGGTCCTGCGCCCTCAGCGTGCCCGCGGCGGCACTGCGCGGGTTCGCGAACGTGGTCCCGTCATGCGCCTGCCGTTTCACACACGCCTCCTCGAACTGCCGGGCCGTCATCATCACCTCGCCGCGCAGCTCCACGGTGACCGGGTCGGCCAGCCGCCCGGGGAGACCGACGATCGTGCCGATCGCGTGTGAGACGTCCTCGCCCGCGCTCCCGTCGCCGCGGGTGACCAGCTGGACGAGGCGGCCGCCACGGTAGCGGGCGGCGATCGCCAGCCCGTCCAGCTTCGGCTCCACCGACCACGCGGTCACCGGACGCCCGAGGCGGCGTTCCAGCGAGGCGGCCCAGCCGGCCAGCTCCTCGGGCCCGAACACGTTGTCCAAGCTGAGCATGGGCACGGTGTGCGGGACATCACCCACGACTCCGGCGACCTTGCCCGTCGGTGAGGCCTCCAGCACCTGGTCGGGGTGGGCCTTCTCGTAGGCGGCGATGCCACGGACGAGCCTGTCGTAGGCGTCGTCGTCCAGCGGGGAGGTGCCGTCACCGTAGTAGGCCGCAGCCGCGTCGGCCGCCAGCTGGACCGCCTCGGCGTAGGCGGTCTCGTCGGGGATCGCGTCGATCGGGGGCGCTTCAGTCATGCGGCCATCGTGCCGGGCGGGTCCGACAAAGACGTCCGGCGTTGTGCTCGCATCCTTCGACCGGTCCGCGGGCCGACACGGCTCCCCCGCGATCGCCGCCCAGGAGGCCGACGAGGTCGCTCCGCACGCTGTCCCGGTCGCTACCTGACGGCGGCCGGGCGGGCGATCGGGGGGCGAGCGGGGGGGCGAGCGGCATCCGGTCGGGCGGTGTGCCCGGGCGGACGTCAGACGGTCCAGCCGCCGTCGACGTTGATCGTCGCGCCGGTGACGTAGCGCCCGCCGTCGCCGGCCAGGTGGGCGACGGTCGCGGCGATGTCGTCCGGCTCCGCGTAGCGGCCGAGGGCCGTCAGCCCCCGGATCGTGTCCGCCATGGGGCTGTCCGCCGGGTTCGACGCGGTGTCGGTCGGGCCGGGGTTGACGAGGTTGACCGTGATGCCGCGCGGCCCGAGGTCGCGGGCGAGCCCCTTGGTCATCCCGACCATGGCCGTCTTGCTCATGGCGTACAAGGCGAAGCCCGGGAAGACGGCCCGCTCGGCCACGTTGCTTCCGATGGTGATGACCCGGCCGCCTTCGGTCATGTGGGCCGCCGCCGCCCGCGCGGCCAGGAACGGCCCGCGCACGTTGGCCGCGAGCGTGCGGTCCACGTCCTCCGGCGTCAGGTCCTCGATCGGCGCCACGTGGAAGACCGCCGCGTTGTTGACGAGGACGTCGAGGCGGCCGAAGGCCGCGACGGCCTCGTCCACAGCTCCGGTCACCGCCCCCGCGTCGCCGTTGTCGGCCCGGATGACCAGCGCCCGCCGGCCCATCCCCTTCACCTTCTCGGCCACGGCGGCCGCGCTGTCCTCGTCTCGCTCGTAGGTCAGCGCCACGTCCGCGCCGCGCTCGGCCAGCTTCAGGGCGACGGCCGCGCCGATGCCCCGGCCACCCCCGGTGACCAGCGCCGCCTTACCGTTCATGTCGTTGATCTCGTTCATGGTGTCGAGCATGGCGGGAACGGCGGCGGGAGGTCCGGCGGCGATCGGACCTGGCGTTCGCGGGCCGGACGCTCAGGCGCCGCGTGCCCGGAATGCGGCGGTCTTCACCCGGTTCTGGCAGGCCGTGGAGCAGAAGCGCCGGGTGCCGTTGCGGGAGGTGTCCACGTAGACGCGGTCGCAGTGCGGCGCGGTGCACACGCCGAGCCGGTCGTGCAGCTCGCTGCCGAGCACCACGGCGAGGCCGGTCGCGCAACTGGCGGCGTAGTTGCCGGCCAGGGTGCCGCCCGCGCCGTGGAAGTGCAGGTGCCAGGGCTCCCCGTCGTGCCGGTCGAGATGCGGGCGCGCGTCCGTCTCCGCCAGCAGAGCGTTCACGGCGAGCGCCGCCGCGTCCACGTCGTCACGCGTCACCGCCTCGAACACGCCGCGCAGCCGCCCCGCGACCTCCGCGAGCGCGCCCGCCTCCGTCTCGGCGACCTCGGGCGCCCGTCTGTCGCCGCTCGCGAGGATGTCCGCGACCGCGGCGGCCCGCGCCTCACCCGTGGGCGGCTCGTACGGCCGGCCCCGTGCCTCACCGGCGGTCAGCGTGTTGACCAGGCCCACGGCGACCGACACGACAGCATCAGTGTGACTGTTGAAATTCACTTGACCAGTTACGCCCTTGCGTTCTACGTTTGTAACTGCCGAAAGCATACACGCCAGTTACAAGGAGACCGGCATGCTCACTCTGGACGTCGCCACCCGGTGGATCGACCGCTGGGACCGCCAGCAGGAGGGCTACCTCCCCGACCGGGAGGAGCGCTTCACCGCGCTCATCGACGCGGTCGAGGCGGGCGTTGGCCGCCCGGACCCCCTGGTGATCGACCTCGGCTGCGGCCCCGGCTCGCTCTCGGCCCGGCTGCTGGACCGTCTGCCCCGGGCCACGGTCGTCGCGGTCGACGCCGACCCCCTGCTGTTGTCGCTCGGCCGGGCGGCGTACGGCGAGCGCGACGGCCTGCGCTTCGCCGACCTGGACCTGCGCGAACCGGGGTGGAGCCAGGCGCTCGGCCTCGGCCGCCCGGCGGACGCGGCGGTGAGCACGACCGCCCTGCACTGGCTGGCCGAGCCCGACCTGCGGGCCGTGTACGCCGAGCTCGCGACCGTGCTGCGGCCGGGCGGGCTGTTCCTCAACGGCGACCACCTGGTCTCCGAGGACACCACTCCCACGCTGGCGCGCCTGGAGCAGGCCGTGCACGAGAGCGAGGAGCGGCGGCGCTTCGCCGGCGGCCGCCCCGAAGACTGGCGCCAGTGGTGGGACGCGATCACCGCCGACCCCGACCTCGCGGGTGTCGCGGCGCCCCGGCCGGCCACCGCCTCGCACCACGGTTCGGAGTCGCTCCACCTGTCCACCCACGTCGAGGCCCTCCGCTCGGCGGGCTTCGCCGAGATCGGGACGCTGTGGCAGCGCGGCCACAACCGCCTGCTCTGCGGCGTACGCCCGTAATCCCCGCAGGGACCTCTGGCCGACGGGCCGCCCCGGGTTTGCCCGCCGGATCCCCGGGGAGACGGACGCCATGAAACCGGTCGTGCTCACCGTCAACGCCGGCTCCAGCAGCCTGCAGCTGCATCTGGTACGGGACGGCCGCGTGCTGCGGACCGAGCACAGCGAGCACGGCCCGGACCCCGCCGCCGCGGAGCGTACGCTGTCGGACTTCCTGTCCGGGGCGGACGCCGAGGTGACCGCCGTCGGTCACCGGCTCGTCCACGGCGGCGAGGCCGTCCGCGCGCCGGTGGTCGCCGACGACGACGTGGTGAAGGCCGTGCGCGGGTACGCCGACCTCGCGCCACTGCACGTGCCGCCCGCGCTCGCGCTGGTGGAGGCGGCCCGGCGGGTGCTGCCGTCGGTGCCACACGTGCTGTGTCCCGACACCGCCTTCCACGCGGGGCTGCCCGCCGCCGCCGCGACCTACGCCCTGCCCGCCGAGTGGCGGCGCCGGTGGGGCCTGCGCCGCTACGGCTTCCACGGGCTGTCGTACGCCTGGGCGGCCCGGCGGGCGGCCGAGCTGCTCGGGCGGCCCGCCGAAGAGGTCGATCTGGTCCTCACGCATCTCGGCGGCGGGTGCTCGGTCTGCGCCGTACGGAACGGCCGGAGCGTGGACACCTCGATGGGGTTCACGCCGCTGGAGGGCGTGCCGATGAGCACGCGGTCGGGCAGCGTCGATCCCGGCATGCTCCTGTGGCTGCTGTCCGGTTCACGCCTCACGCTGGAGGAGCTGCGCGACGGGCTGGAGCACGACTCCGGCCTGCTCGGGCTCTCCGGCGGCCTGTCCGGCGACACCCGTGACCTGGTCGCCTCGACCGGCGAGGCCGCCGCGCTGGCGCTCGACGTGTTCGCCTACCGGGTGAGCCGGGAGATCGCCGCCGCGACCGCCGCCCTCGACCGGCTCGACGCGCTCGTGTTCACCGGCGAGATCGGCTGGGACCAGCCGGAGGTGCGCGAGGCGGTGTGCGCCAGGCTGTCGCTGCTCGGCGTCGAGCCGCCCGCCGTGACCGACGCCGACCGGGACCGCGTCGTCAGCCCGCCGGGCGCCCGCGTGCCGGTCCTGGTCGTACGGCCCCGCGAGGAGCTCCAGGTCGCCCGGGAGACCCTCGCCGCGCTCGGCCGTGCCGCCGGTGATGCCGCACGGCCGTAGAATCCGCGGACATGCGCGTCTTCACCGTGGACTCCTTCACCGACCGGCCGTTCCGGGGCAATCCCGCCGCGGTCTGCCTCCTCGACGAGACCGTGCCGGACGAGTGGATGCAGGCGGTGGCCGCCGAGATGCGCCATTCGGAGACGGCCTTCGTGCTGGCGCAGGACGACGGGCCGCGCTCGCTGCGCTGGTTCACCCCGGCGGTCGAGGTCGCGCTGTGCGGGCACGCCACCCTGGCCACCGCGCACGTCCTCTACTCCCTGGGCGAGTCCGGGCGGCTGGAGTTCGCCACGAAGAGCGGCGTGCTCGCCACCGAGCAGGCGGGCGACGGCCTGATCACGATGGACTTCCCGGCGAATCCGGCCACGTCGTGCCCGCCCCCGGACGGCCTCGCCGAGGCCCTCGGGCTCACACCCCTGTGGACCGGGCGCAGCCGGTTCGACGTCCTGGTCGAGGTCGGGTCGGCCGACGAGGTGCGCGCCGTCGACCCCGACATGGCGCGGCTGGCCGAGGTCGAGGCCAGAGGCGTCATCGTGACGGCGTCCGGCGAGGGCACCTCCGCCGACTACGTCTCCCGGTTCTTCGGGCCCCGGGTGGGCGTGCCGGAGGACCCGGTCACCGGCTCGGCCCACTGCGTGCTCGCGCCGTACTGGTCGGGCAGACTCGGCCGGCACACCCTCGTCGGGGAACAGCTGTCGCAGCGCGGCGGTACCGTGCGCACGACCCTGCGCGGCGACCGGGTCGAACTCGCCGGGCAGGCGGTGACCGTCTGGTCCGGCGAGCTGGAGGTCTGACCTCCCTTCCGGTCACGCTCTGACCGTACGCAGGGCTGGGCCCAGGGGACGAGCGCCCCTCGGCGTCAGGAGGTCGCCACGGCGAGGGCGGCCTCGATCCGCCACACGGCGATGATCGCCCCGAGTGCCAGCAGCCGCACGAGGTCGGCGTCGGACCGGCCGCCCCCGGCCTCCCGCCAGGCGGCGACGTCGGCGTCGGTCACCCGGTACGGCGCGAGGGCGGCCAGCAACGCGAGCCGGGCCGCCGGTCGCTCCGCGGGCGCGACCTGCGCAAGCGGGCCGGACGGCCAGCCGGACAGAGCTGGGTGCGCGCCGCCCCAGGCCGCGACGGCCTCCACGACCGCCTCCCTGGCCGTGCCGCCCAGGAGGGAGGCCCCCTCCCCCGCCGTGGCGTGCAACGCGGCGAACGCCGTCCCGGCCGGCGTGCCCGCCCCCCATGCCGGGACCCTGCCCGACGGCAGCCCCCGCAGCAGGGGCAGCGCCTCGCCCGGCGGCAGGCTGCGGCGTACCGTCCTGGCCAGAGCCCTGCCGCCCAGGTTGCGGACGAGCCGGGACCGCTGCAGGCCGGCCGGCAGGAGATCGCCGGTCAGCAGCGACGACACCATCCGGTTGATGAAGTGGAAGGCGAGGGCCGTGCCGACGTGCTCGGCCGCCTGATCCGGCGGGCACGGCGGCGCCTGTCCGGCCGTCGCCGTGCCGGTGGCCCAGGCGAACAGCCGCGCGTGCTCCGGATCGGACGGTGTCTCCCCGCGCGCCACGGTCTCGGCGAGCCGGTGCTCGCCGGTCGCGTGCAGGAGCACGGTGTGCGCGTCCACGCAGAACGGGCACTTGTTGGCGAGAGAGACCCCGGCGGCGACGACCTCCTTGGCCGTCCTCGGAGCCTGCCCGGCGAGCAGCGACTCGCGCAGCACGGCCCAGGTGGGCGCCAGCACGTCCGGAGCCGGAGACAGCGTCATGAACAGCGGCAGGCGGGCCATGCCGAAATCCCGGGCGATCTGGTCGTAGACCTCGGCCACCCTGCCGGTCGCCGCCTGCCTGGGCACCGGGGTCACGTAGCGGTATGGCGTGGGCATCCTGGCCTCCCCATCGGTCGTGCTGTCATGCGGCCCGATCCTGCCGGTCGCCGCCGTCCCGGTCGTCGTACGGCGGAAGGCGTTCCACGCCGCTCCCCGGCACGGCGGGAGGCGGCCGCCGTACTCCGGCGGGAGTAGTGCGGGACCGGTCCGCCGGGAGGAGGCGGCGCGAATCGGTCACGGTTTACGCTTCGCACATGGACGGCGATCGCGGACGGCAGGCCTCCCCCGGCCCACCCGTCTCCCCGGATCAGAAGGCGTCCCCTGGCACCGACGTGGTCGCACCGGCTCCGCCGGACAGCAGGACAGGTGCGCGGCGCCTGTCCGGGACGTACGCCGCGGACGCCGCGATCGCGGGCGTCATGGCGGCGCTGCTCGCGGGCGGGACTCTGCTGCCCGGCGCGCCGAGCGGCCCGGCGCGGGTGGGGGTGGTGGGCTACCTGCTCCTGGTGGGCGGGTCCGCCGCCCTGGCCGTTCGACGGACGGCGCCGGTGACCGCGCTCGTCGTCTCGGCGGCCTGCATGCTGGCCTACGCCGTGCGGGTGCCCCCCGAGACCGCGACCGCCTTCCCCGTGATGATCACCGTCTTCTCCGCCGCGAACGCCGGCCGGCGCGTGTGGGCGGCGTCGGCGAGCGCGGTCTACCTCGCCGGTGTCCTGCTGGTGGAGCTGTCGGACCTCGGCACACGGACCCCGCGCGAGGTGGTGGACCGGGTCGGCCTGCTGCTCGGCTGGTTCGTCGCCGCCAACGTGGCGGGGGTCGTCTCCCGGCAGCGGCGGGCCTACCTGCGCCAGGCCGAGCAGCGCGCCATCGAGGCGGAGCGCACCCGCGAGGAGGCCGCGCTGCGCCGGGCCGGCGAGGAGCGGCTGCGCATCGCCAGGGAGCTGCACGACTCGCTCACCCACAGCATCTCCATCATCAAGGTGCAGGCCGGGGTGGCCGTCCATCTGGCGCGCAAGCGGGGAGAGGACCTGCCGCCCGCGCTGCTGGCCATCCAGGACGCGAGCGCCGACGCCATGCGGGAGCTGCGCGCGACGCTGGAGGTGCTGCGCGAACCCGGCGCCGACGACGCCCCCGGCACGGCCCGGGCCGACCGGATCGGCGAGCTGGTCGAGCGGGCGCGATCGGCGGGCGTGCCCGCGACGCTGGCGGTCACCGGCACGCCCTGCGCCCTGCCGCCCGAGGTCGACCTGGCCGCCTACCGGATCGTGCAGGAGGCGCTCACCAACGTGGCGCGGCACGCGGGCCCCGCCTCGGCGTCCGTGCACGTCGGCTACCGGCCCGGCGCCCTCGTCGTACGCGTCGAGGACGACGGCCGCGGCCTGCCCGACGTGCCGGCCGGCCCGGAGCGGCCCGGCGCGGCCGGCACGGGCGTCGGCCTCACCGGCATGCGGGAGCGGGTGTCCGCGCTCGGCGGGCGGCTCCAGGCCGGTCCGGGGCCGGAGGGCGGTTTCACCGTCCACGCCGAGCTGCCGCTCACGGCCGCGGCGACCGGGTTCGGCGACGGCGTGCTCGCGGTCGAGGAGGGTGCGACGTGATCAGAGTGCTGCTCGTGGACGACCAGGCGCTCATCCGGGCCGGGTTCCGGGCGCTGCTCGACGCCGAGGAGGGCATCGAGGTGGTCGGCGAGGCGGGCGACGGCGGCCAGGGCCTTGCGCTGGCCGAGCGGCACGTGCCCGACGTCGCGCTCGTGGACATCCAGATGCCCGTCATGGACGGCATCGAGACGACCCGCCGCATCGCCGCCGACCCCCGCCTGAGCGCGACGCGCGTAGTGATGCTGACCAACTACGGGCTCGACCGGTACGTGTTCGACGCGCTGCGGGCGGGCGCGAGCGGGTTCCTGCTCAAGGACACCGAACCCGTGGAGCTCCTCCAGGCGATCAGGGTCGCGGCGCGCGGCGACGCCCTGCTGTCCCCGGCCGTCACCCGGACGCTGATCAGCGAGTACGTCTCCCGCCCGCCGGACGCCGTGCCGACGGCCGCCCTCGGGGAGCTCACGAACCGCGAACGGGAGGTCGTCGCCCTGGTCGCGCGCGGCCTCACCAACGAGGAGATCGCCGCGCACATGGTGATCAGCCCGTTCACCGCCAAGACCCACGTCAGCAGGGCGATGACGAAGCTGGGCGCGCGGGACCGCGCCCAGCTCGTCGTCTTCGCCTACGAATCCGGCCTGGTGGTCGCCCGGGGTTCCGTCAAGCCCCGCTGAGCGTGCTCAGGCGTGCCGCGCACGCAGGCGGGCGGCCGATTCGACGACGCCTGCGAGCGCGGCCTCGACCTGCTCGTACGAGCGGGTCTTCAGCCCGCAGTCCGGGTTCACCCAGAGCCGCTCGGCGGGCACCGCCCGCAGCGCCTCCGTGAGCAGGCCCTCCACCTCGTCGGCGCCCGGGACGCGCGGCGAGTGGATGTCGTACACCCCCGGTCCGAGCCCCCGGGAGAAGTCGCCGACCGCCCCGAGCAGCCGCCCCCGCGAGCGTGCCGACTCGATGCTCGTGACGTCGGCGTCGAGGGCGTCGATCGCGGCGAGGATCTGGTCGGCGTCCGAGTAGCACAGGTGCGTGTGGATCTGCGTGCACTCATCCGCGCCCGAGGTGGCCCATCGGTAGGCCGCGACGGCCCACTCCAGGTACGCGTCCTGCTCGGCACGCCGCAGCGGCACCAGTTCCCGCAGGGCCGGCTCGTCGACCTGGATGACGCGGATGCCCGCCTCCTCGAGGTCGCCCACCTCCTCCCGCACGGCGTCGGCGACCTGGAGGACCACCTCGCGCAGCGGCAGGTCGTCGCGGACGAACGACCACGCCACGATCGTCACCGGGCCGGTGAGCATGCCCTTGACCGGCTTGCTCGTGAGCGACTGCGCGTACCGCGCCCAGCGGACGGTGATCGGCTCGGGCCGCCGTACGTCGCCGTGCAGGATGGGCGGGCGGGTGCAGCGCGAGCCGTACGACTGAACCCAGCCGTGCCGGGTGACGGCGAAGCCGTCGAGGTGCTCGGCGAAATACTGCACCATGTCGTTGCGCTCGGCCTCGCCGTGCACGAGGACGTCCAGCCCGAGCCGCTCCTGCAGTGCGATCACCCGCTCGATCTCCGTGCGGAGCATGCCCTCGTACGCCGCCTCGCCGATCTCCCCGGCCGCCAGCGCGGCCCTGGCGCGGCGCAGTTCGCCCGTCTGGGGGAACGAGCCGATCGTGGTGACCGGGAGAATCGGCAGCTTGAGGTGCTCGGCCTGCGCGGCCGCCCGTACGGGGTAGGGAGCGCGGCCCTGCGCGGTCCGGCGTCCGGACGCGTGCGGACGGCCCTGGGCCGCGGGCTGTCCGGGCACATGACGGCGGGGTGCATAAAGGCCGGGTGCATGACGGCCGGGTGCATGACGGCGGGGTGCATGACGGCGGGGTGCGGCGGCGAGCAGGTCCGCCAGCTCGACCACCTCGGCGACCTTCTGCTCGGCGAACGCCAGCCGCTCCCGCAGCGCGGGATCGAGGCCGGTCTCCCGCTCCACGTCGTACGGCACGTGCAGCAGCGAGCACGACGTGCCCACCGCCACCCGGCCGGCGCGCTCCCGTACGGCGAGCAGCGTGGCCAGCGCCCGGTCCCGGTCGGTCCGCCACACGTCGCGGCCCGACACCACACCGGCGACGACCGTCTTGCCGGCCAGCGCGTCCACGCCGTGTGCCGTGCCCCGGACGAGGTCCAGGGCGACGGCCTCGACCGGCGTCGCGGCCAGCACCGGCAGCGCGTCGCCTAGGTCCCCGAAGTAGGAGGCGACCAGCAGCGCGGGCCGGTTCTCCAACCGTCCCAGCCGTCCGTAGGCCGCCTCGACCGCGGCCAGCTCGGCGGGGGTGCGGTCGGCGACCAGGGCGGGCTCGTCCAACTGCACCCAGCCGACGCCCTCCGCGGCCAGTTCGGCGAGCAGCCGCGCGTACACCTCGACGACGTCGTCCAGCCGGTCGAGCGGGGCGAACCCGCCGGGGCTGCCAGGCGTGGCCTGCGCCAGCAGCAGGAACGTCACCGGCCCGACCACCACCGGCCGGGTCTCCAGCCCCAGCGCCCGAGCCTCGCGCACCTCGGCCAGCGGCTTGGCCGCGTCGAGGGAGAAGACCGTCTCCGGGCCGATCTCCGGGACGATGTAGTGGTAGTTGGTGTCGAACCACTTGGTCATGCGCAGCGGGGGGATTCCCTCGGCGCCACGGGCCATCGCGAAGTAGGTCGCCAGGTCGTCGTCCTGCCGGTAACGCTCGGGCACCGCGCCCAGGAGCACCGCCGTGTCGAGGACCTGGTCGTAGTAGGAGAACGTGTTCGACGGCAGCCCCTCCAGGCCCAGCGCGGCGAGCCGCCGCCAGGAGTCCTCCCGCAGACGCCGCGCCGTACTCTCCAGATCTCCCCGGCTCGTGCGCTGCTCCCAGTACGACTCCAGCGCCCGCTTCAACTCCCGATCGGGGCCGATCCTCGGATACCCCAGCACGGTCGACGCGGGAAAAGACGACGTCATCACGACTCCTCGTTCGTCAGGCAGGACGCCCCGCATCCTCCCCGCGCCGGACCCGCTCCCGACCCGATCCATTGCCCGTGCTTATGGATCAGCTCACCGTCACCCTGCTGAACCGCCGGCATCCATAAGCGGGCGCGGGACTTCGCGTCAGTCCGGAAATGAACCGTCCGGTCGCCACGGGACGCACCGCGATACTTGACCTTTCGTTCCACAGAAGCAATAAGATGGGCGCATGGCACGGGCGAGGGAGTTCGACACCGACACGGTGCTCGACCGCGCGGTGGACGTCTTCTGGCGCAAGGGATACGCCGCGGCATCGGTCCAGGACCTGGTCGAGGCCACCGGGATCGGCCGCGGCTCGCTGTATGCGGCCTTCGGCAGCAAGGACGGTCTCTACGAGGCCGCGCTACGCCGCTACGCCGCGCAGGCCACATCCGACATCGCCACCCGCCTGGCGAGCGCGGCCCCGGCCCGCGAAGTCCTCCGCGACCTGCTCATTTGGCTGGTGGAAGAGACGGTCTGCGATCCGGAGCGGCGCGGTTGCCTGATCACCAACACCGCGACCGAGCGACTGCCGCACGATCTGGTGGCCGGTCGCGTGGTCGGCGAGGCGCTCGACCGGAACGCCATGTCCATAACCGCCGTGCTGCGCCGCGCCCGCGAGCGCGGCGAGTTGCCTCCGGACGCCGACGTGACCGCGATGGCCGACCTCGTCATGACGACGATTCAGGGGTTGCGCGTCCAGGGCAAGGCCGGAGCCGACCGGCGCCGGCTGGTGGCGGTGGTCGACCTGGTGCTATCTGTACTGTTCAATAAAGAAAGAGGTTGACTATGGCCACCGTCGCACTGCTGGGCACGGGGATCATGGGCGCGGCAATGGCGCGCAACCTGGCCAAGGCCGGCCTTGAGGTAAGGGTGTGGAACAGGACCGAGGAGAAGGCGCTGCCGCTGCGGAGCGACGGCGCCTTCGTCGCCTCGGACCCGGCCGAGGCCGTATCCGGCGCGGATGTCGTGATCACCATGCTGACCGACGGCGACGCGGTCGGCGAGGCCATGGCCGCCGCCGCTCCCGGGCTGCGGGCCGGACAGGTGTGGGCGCAGATGAGCACGGTCGGTGTGGCCGCCATCGAACGTCTCGACGCCTTCGCCAGGTCGCACGGACTCGTGTTCGTCGACGCGCCCGTGCAGGGCACCCGGCAACCGGCGGAGGCGGGGACCCTGGTCGTCCTCGCCGCCGGACCCGCTGACGAGCGCCTCACCCCCGTCTTCTCCGCGATCGGCAGCAAGACGCTGTGGGTGGGGGAAGTGGGAGCGGCCACCCGGCTCAAGCTCACGACGGTCGGCTTCGGAATCGCACTGACCTCCGTGCTGGCCGAGGCGCTCGCCCTGGCCGAAGGACTTGGCGTGGATCCGGCGCTGTTCGGCCAGGTGATCACAGGGGGGCCGATGGACAGCCCCTACCTCCAGGCGAAGATGAAGGCCGTGATCAGCGGGGACTACTCTCCCAGCTTCACCGTGCGCAACGCCGAGAAGGACACCCGGCTCATCGCCGAGGCCGCCGCGACCGCCGGGATCGCGGTGGACCTGGCCGAGGCGGCCGGTGAACGGTTCCGCCGGGCCGAAGCGCAGGGACACGGGGACGACGACATGGTGGCCGGCTACTTCGCCGGCTTCGCCGCCAGTCCGGCCGCCTCGGCATAACGGCCGCCGCCGAGACCCGGCGGGATGCGTCCCGCGGCCTCTTCTGTTCGCATTTCCGGGCCCGATTCCCGTCATTTACGACGGCGCTTTTGTTCACCATTATTCACTCGTTCAAGCACGACACCGGAGGCCGGCGACGATTGTCGCCGGCCTCCGGTGTTGTCATTCTCACAGCACCGTTCGAAATGAACCGCGGAAGCCGTGCGACGAGCGACACGATCACGGTCACAAGTGATCGGCCGCGCACGCAGCGTATATCCGAAGTCGAATGAGATGACCCATACAGACTTAGCGGAAGTCCTTATTCCGCCGGATGTGCACTCGAATTCCGGCGTTAACCTTAAATGGTTGACCCGGTCCATTGCGCCATGATTGACTCGTTCTCGACGGAATGAGCACGGGGGCTCAAAAGGACGTCAGGCGCCCGCTGGCTCGGTAAAGACGGACGGGGGCCGAGAGAATGCGGCTCCGAAGCCGCCGGGGGTTTTCGCCGTCTCCATGAGAGAGGCGGTTTCCTGCCGAGCCTGTCGCTCGAGCCGCGGACGGGGCTTTCCGACCTACCCCACCGCTTGATCAGTGAGGAGCACACTCAGCATGACAGGCAGGCCACTAGGCACGGCGGCGGGGGCTCGCCGTGACGTTGTCTGGCGTGACCGGTGGTCCACCCGGCGCCGCGTGACACATCGGCGCCGCTCGAACACCTCGGCAGATCCGCGGCACAGGCGGTAGCCGCGGGACGGGACGTCGCGGTCGCGCTGTCCGCCGGCCGGCGTCCGCCCGGCCTACGCCGGGCCGGTGCGTCCCGTTCCTGGTCCAGGTGGGGACGTCACGGCGCTGCGGCCGTCCGTGTCCGTCACACTTCCATTCGCACGAACCGTGACCGTATGCGCGGCCGCATCATGAGCGCGACGGTCCGCCGCCGGTAGACGCGGAAAACCCTGTACCGAGGGCTGAACGCCCCTGCCGAAATGCGATTCGTACGGCGGGAGCGTCCCCGTCCCACGGCGGCCTGCCTCCGGGAAGCTGTTTCCCGCCGCCGCGAAGCCCCCGCAAGCGACCCTCTCATGGCCACGCATGGTGTGAACGCCGTGCACTCTCCGGCCCTGGGCCGACTGAAAGGAGCACAACATGACCGACTCTCTTGGACCTCGTCTGAGGGTGGCCGTCGTCATTCCCTCGACGAACACCTCGGCACAGCCCGAAATGGACGCACTGAGGCCCGCAGGAGTGACCAACCACGTGAGCCGGATGCTGATCGGCGACGACTCGATGGTCGACGAGCCGGGCTTCGACCACGTGATGCACAGCATCAGGAAGTCGACCCACCCCGCGATCGAGAGCGTCGTCACCTGTAATCCGGACTGCCTGATCATCGGTGTCTCACCGGAGAGCTACTGGGACGGACCGGACAGCCACGACCGCGTCCTGGAGTCGATGCGGTCGGCCGCCGGCGGCCTCCACGTCACGATGAGTCCCGATGCGATCCGGGCCGCGCTGGAGACTTACAGAGTTCGCAGGATCGCGGTCATCACTCCGTACCTGCCGGTGGGTGACGACTCTGTGAGCCGGTTCTTCACGGACAGCGGATACGACCTGGTGAGGATCCAGGGGCTCGGCAGCCCCAGCCCGGCGAAGATCGCCCACGTGTCCGAGAAGCAACTCCGAGACGCGATCAAGGAAGTCGACGGACCGGATGTCGAGGCCATCGTTCAGGTCGGCACGAACGTGGCCATGATGCGCCTGGCTGCGATCGCCGAAGCCTGGATCGACAAGCCGGTCATCTCCAACAACACGGTCCTCTACTGGCATGCCCTCCGGCAGAACGGCATAGCCGACCGCGTTCACGGCGTCGGCTCTCTTCTGTCGGAGCACTAGAGACCCAGCGGTGCGGTCACGCACGGCGATGCAGCGAATCACCGTGTGAACAGCCGAATTCCAGGATTCAGGGGGCTGGAAGCGATGGGCACAAGCAACGTGACGAGGAACGGGAAACCTTCATCTGACGGGGATCGCCACCCGACGCCGACCGGTGCGGGGGCCGAAACACTGCCCGACATGTTCTGGGAGCAGGTGGCGAAACGTCCACAGGATGTGGCGGTCACCGGGGAGGGCTGGGCCCTGACCTACAGGGAACTGGCCCTCCGGAGCGCTCGCCTCGCCGGGCGCCTGCGCGCGCTCGGCGTGACGGCCGACGACGTCGTCGGCATATTCGTCGAGCCGTCCATCGAGATGGCGGTCGGCACCTGGGGCATCCTGTTGGCCGGCTGCGGCTATCTGCCGCTCGCGCCGGAGTATCCGGAGGACCGGATCCGGTACATGATCGAGGATTCGCGATCCACGGTCGTCCTCACGCAGCCTCACCTGCGTGAACGCCTGACGGATCTCATCCTGCCCGGTGTGCGTGTCGTCGCCCTCGACGACGCGCCCGGGTCCGCTGATCCGCAGGAGAGCCCGGCGGAGCTCGAACGGCAGGATCATCCGGACGGCTTCGGCGGGGAGAGCCTCGCCTACGTCATCTACACCTCCGGGACCACCGGCCGCCCGAAGGGTGTGGCGGTGGAGCACCGCAGCATCGTCAGCCAGATGTCGTGGCTGAAGAGCATTCATGGCATCGACGAGGAGAAGACCGTCCTGCGGAAGACGCCGATGAGTTTCGACGCGGCGCAGTGGGAGATCCTCGCCGTGGCGTGCGGCAGCCGGGTCGTCATGGGTCCACCGGATGTGTACCGCGACCCGGCAGGGCTGATCGAGACGATCGCCTTCCACGGCGTGACCACCCTGCAGTGCGTTCCGACGTTGCTGCAGGCGCTGGTCGACGACGAGCTGTTCCAGCGATGCACGTCCCTGCAGCAGGTCTTCAGCGGTGGCGAGGCACTGTCGAAGAAACTCGCGCTTCGGTGCCTCGAAGTGCTGCCCGGCTGCGAGCTCGTCAACCTGTACGGGCCCACGGAGTGCACCATCAACGCATCGTCGTATGTGGTGAACGCCCGGACGGCTCAGGACGAGCCGAGCGTGATACCGATCGGAAGACCGGCCCACGGTACGAGCTTCCACATCCTCGACGAGGAACGATCGCCCGTCCCCGCCGGCGGAACCGGTGAGCTCTACATCGGCGGAATCCAGGTGGCACGGGGCTACCTGCACCGTCCCGACCAGACGGCGGAACGCTTCGTCGACCTTCCGCTCGGCGGGGACGGCGAGACCATCCGGTTGTACCGGACGGGTGATCTGGCCAGATGGAGCGAGGACGGTGCGGCGCAGTTCGTCGGCCGCGCCGACAACCAGGTCAAGTTGAGGGGCTACCGCGTCGAGCTCGACGAGGTGCGGTCGGCGATAGAGAACCACGATTGGGTGAAGAGCGCGGCGGTGCTGGTGCGAACCAGCCCCCAGACCGGTCACCAGAGCCTGGTCGCCTGCGTGGAGCTCAACCCGCGGGAAGCCGCCCTCATGGACCAGGGCAACCATGGCGCGCACCACCAGTCCAAGGAGAGCCGGGTCCAGGTCAGGGCCCAACTGGCGAACCTCGGTCTTCGCGAGGATCGGGAGCTCGCCGGCAAGAGGGTCGTGGACATGCCCGGCGGCTCACCGACCTCGGAGCAGCGGCGCCGGGTGTTCGCACGCAAGACGTACCGGTTCTTCGAGGGCGGCCCGATCAGCCGGTCAGACATCCGTCGACTGCTCGAAAGAGCGGTGGGGACCCCGCAGCCGGCGGCGCCCACCGTTCTGACCCGCCCGCAGGTGGGAGAGCTGCTCCGGTACTTCGGGCAGTTCCACAGTCAGGAAAGACTGCTGCCCAAATACGGCTACGCATCCCCCGGAGCCCTGTACGCGACCCAGCTCTACGTGGAGATCCGCGGTACCGGCGATTTCCAGCCCGGTTATTACTACTATCATCCGGCTCGCCATCAGCTGGTTCTCATCCAGCCCGCGCGGGAGACCGGGGAGGGAGGGCTCAGGCTGCATTTCGTCGGCAAGCGGCCGGCGATCGAGTCCGTCTACAGGAACAACGTCCTGGAAGTCCTCGAGTTCGAGACGGGGCACATGCTCGGCCTGTTCGACGAAGTGCTTCCGCAGTTCGGCATGGGCATCGGCGCGGGGGCATACGAGCCCTCGGTGATGAATCACTTGGAATGCGGCGACGGACACCACTACCTCGGCACTTTCGACGTGGTCCCGTATGCGGAAAGGTGCGGCCCGGGACCCGTCGACACATACGTCCAGGTGCTCCCCGGAGGAGTCACCGACATGACCCCCGGACAGTACAAGTACGAGGCGGGTGAGTTCGTTCTCGTCTCGCCGGACCTGATCCTCAAGAAACACGTGATCGCGATCAACCAGCAGGTCTACGAACGCGCGGGCATCGGCATCTCCCTCATCAGCAGGTCCACCCGGGAATGGTCCGCGTACATCGACCTCGGCAGGCGGCTCCAGGTCCTCCAGATGAACGATCTCGGTTTCGGGTTCATGTCCTCCGGCTACAGCTCGAAGACCGGAAACGACCTGCTCTCCGCGAAACGGATAACGGCGATTCTGGACGGCTGCGGCCAGGCGACGGGTCCCTCCTACTTCTTCCTGGGCGGGCGGGTGAGCCGGGAGCAGATCACCAGCGAGGGCATGAAGGAGGACGCGGTCCACACCAAGGGGCCCGCAGAGCTGATCAAGCAGGACATCGCGGGTTTCCTGCCCGACTACATGGTCCCCGGCCGGGTCCTCATCCTCGACCGGCTTCCGCTCTCGGCCAACGGCAAGGTCGATGTCAACGCCCTCGAACGGACGGTCGAGCTGGACTTCGGCACCGCCGAGCGGGTCGTGGTGGCCCCCAGGACGAGAACCGAGGAACGGGTCGCCCGGGCATGGGCCAAGGTGATGAAGTCGGACGACGTGTCAGTGCGCGACGAGTTCTTCGAATGGGGCGGCAATTCCCTGCTCGCCGTAGTCCTCATTCAGGAGATCAATCGTTCCTGCAACGTCTCACTCCCGCTTCAAACGATATTCGAGGAATCGACGATAGAAGGGCTGGCCCGCAGGATCGACTCCGACGAGGTAGCCCCGGTATCGCGCCTGGTGGCGCTGCGAAGCTGAAACGGAGCATTGATATGGAGCACCGTCCGATATTCTGCTGGCCCGGCCTCGGCGGCTATCCGATGAACCTCCGGACGCTGGCGAAGAGCATCGATGGGTCACGGCCGTTCTACGGTATCCAGGCGAAGGGCATCAACGAGGGCGAGACGCCCTACGCGACGATCGGCGAGATGGCCGCGGCGGACGCCGACAGCATCAGACGGGTTCAACCTGTCGGCCCGTACACGCTGTGGGGGTATTCCTTCGGCGCCAGGGTCGCCTTCGAGACCGCCTACCAGCTCGAGCGGTCCGGCGAAACGGTGGATCACCTGTTCCTGATCGCCCCGGGCTCGCCGGTGCTGAGGGAGGCGGCCGACCTGACCGCCACCGGAGAGGACATCTATCGCGACCGGGCGTTCGTGACGATCCTGTTCTCCGTCTTCGCCGGCACCATCAACGGGCCTGTCCTGGAAGAGTGCCTGCGGGCGACAAAGAACAAGCGGACCTTCACGGATTTCATCCTGAGCCGATACGGCGAACTCGACCGCGGCCTGGTGGAGCGCATCATCAGCATCGTCCGCCTGACCTACAGCTTCGAGTACACCTTCCACGAACTGGTGGAGAAGCAGGTGTCCGCCCCCATCACGGTCTTCAAGGCCAGAGGCGACGACTACTCCTTTCTCGAGGGCTGCATCACATCCCTGGCCAACCCACCGGTAGTCGTCGATCTGGAGTCCGACCACTACGGCCTGCTCAAGGACCCGGGCGTGAAGGAGCTGGCCTACCTCATCGGCGAGAGGATGCGGGCGGACGTCCTACGGCGGGAAGCGGTCTGACGCGCCTGCCACACGAAGAAGGAGAAGGGCGTGCCACACGTCAACATCAAGCATTTCCCCGTCACCATGACCCCTGAGCAGCAGACCGCCCTCATGACCACGATCACGCAGGCTCTCGAGAACGCACTGGGATGCGAGGCAGGCGCGGTCTCCATCGCCCTGGAACCGATCGACCCGGAGGAATGGCAGGAAAAGGTGTACGGGCCTGAGATTCGGGACCGCGCCCATCTGCTCTGCAAAACGCCGGACTACTGAGTCCGTCGCATCACCTGGCGCCTCCTGGCCGGGGCGGCCGGCACGGCGACTGCGAACGCGTCGCGCCGGCTCGGCCGCCCCGGCTTCAGGGCGCGCCGGGCGCCACGACCAACCGCGAGGATCGGCCGGCACGCCGGGGTGAATCCGCTCCGGGCCTTCCTGACCGGAGCCGCCGCGCCCTGGGTCGTGCCCGCGCCGACGCGGTGACCGCCACGACATCCCGCGTCTGTGCCGCCGGTGACGAATCGGGCGGGCCCGCCCGCTGACTCTGCCGTGCCCCGACAGCGAAAGACGGAGAACCCATGAACAGCTCTAACACTGGTGAAGCGATCACCTTGTCTCCCGGGCAGGCCACGCTTTCCGCCCGGCTTCCCGTGCTGGGTCTGCTGGCCTTCACAACGGCGGGCTTCCTCGCGATCGTCACCGAGACGATGCCCGCGGGACTGCTCCCGCAGATCGGACGAGGCCTCACCATCTCAGAAGCACTGGCGGGTCAGTTCATCACCCTCTACGCGATCGGTTCCGTGCTGGCGGCGATCCCCGTCATCGCCGCCACCCGCAGCTGGCGCAGACGACCGCTCCTGCTGCTCGCCGTCGGAGGTCTGCTCGTCTTCAACGCGGTGACGGCACTGTCGGGCGACTACGCGGTGACTCTGGCCGCGCGATTCGTCGCGGGCATGGCGGCCGGCGTGGTCTGGGGTGTGCTCGCCGGATACGCCCGGCGCATGGTGCCGCCGCATCTGCAGGGACGTGCACTGGCCGTCGTCGGGGTGGGCCAGCCGATAGCGCTGACCGCCGGAGTTCCGCTGGGCACCTGGCTGGGCTCGATGTTCGACTGGCGCGGCGTCTTCTGGATCATGTCCGCCTTGGCGCTCGTCCTCATCGGCTGGATCCTGATCGCGGTTCCCGACTTCCCCGGGCAGACCGCCGAGAACCGCCGGCCCATCCGGGAGATCTTCATGACCCCGGGTATCCGCTCGGTGCTGGGCGTGATCTTCTTCTGGATCCTGGCGCACAACATCCTGTACACCTATATCGCGCCGTTCCTGGGCAACGCCGGCCTGGGCAACCGGGTCGATCTCATGCTTCTGCTCTTCGGCGCCTCCGCCATCGCGGGAATCTGGATCACCGGCATGTTCGTCGACCGCAGGCTCCGCGCCCTCACCCTGGCCAGCCTCGCGGGCTTCGCCGTCTCCGCTGTGGTGCTGGGAGTCGGCAGCCAGGTTCCGGCTGCGATCGTCGTGGGAGTCGTCGCGTGGGGCCTGACGTTCGGCGGCGCCCCCACCCTGCTGCAGACGGCGATCGCCGACACCGCGGGCGACGGAGCGGACGTCGCGCAGTCGATGCTGGTCACGATCTTCAACCTCGCCGTCGCAGGAGGAGGCGCGGTCGGCGGCGTCCTGCTGGAGACGGCTGGACCGGCGTCGTTCCCCTGGACGCTGTCAGTCCTGGCTCTCATCGCGTTCGTGCTCGTCTGGGCTGCGCGAAGCCACGGTTTCAGGCCCGGCCACCGGGTGACGGCGGCGTAGCGGCCAGCTGGCCGGCAATCAGGGAGGTGACCACGCCATGCGCCGTCACCGGCGCCGTTGTTCGGCACCGCATGGCTCGCCGATGCGACGGGGCTCCGCGGTCAGCCGGCCTCGTACGCGGCGGCCACCCGTTTGGGCACGACCATCCGCCAGGCGTCGACGACGAGCTCCCGCATCTCGGCCTCGTCGATGGCCGCCATCCTGACCCTGACCCAGTGGTAGCGCTCGTCCGAGGGACGGGGCATGAGGAACTTCTCCGGCTCGGAGGCCACGAGGGCGGCCCGCTCCTCCTTGGGGAACCCGAAGCCCATCAGGGTCTCGTCCGGGGAGACGGAGGCGTACACGATGCCTCTGACCCGGAACTTCACATGGTCGCGCACCAGTGCCTCCTCGGTGCGGGGCAGTGCCAGCGCGACCCGCCGTACGTCGTCGACCGTGACCATCAGACGCCTTCCTCGAAGCGGACGGACCCCGTCGTAGCCGGCCATGAGAGATCGAACATCGTCACGGACGAACCCTAGCCACGGCCACCGACATTCCGGTCGGGGTCCCGTCGCGGACGACCGCCCGGGGAAATCCGTGGCCCGGGTCGCTCGGCGAGTGCCAGACTTCTGGCGGTGATCGATCCTCGACTGACGGGCCGGGTGGCACTGGTCACCGGGGCCAACCAGGGCATCGGCGCGGCCACGGCGGTCGCGCTCGCCGCCTGCGGGGTGGCGGTCCTCCTCGCCTACAAGCGCCTCGATCCCGCCGAGCACGCCGGTGATCCGGCCTTCCCCGAGGCGTACGGGAGGCTGCGGGCGCGGGACGCCCAGGAGGTCGTGACCCGGATCCGGCGGGAGGGCGGCCGGGCCGAACACGTGGAGGCCGACCTCGCAGGCGCCGACGCGGTCGGCGGGCTGTTCGACCGGGCGGAGGCGGCCTTCGGCCCGGTCGAGATCCTAGTCAACAATGCCAGCGGCTGGCTGGCCGACACCTTCCTTCCCGACGCCCGGGACCGCTTTGGGCGGGCGCTGCGCCCCGTGGACGCCGACTCTCACGACCGGCAGTTCGCCGTGGACGTGCGCGCACCGGCCCTGCTGATCGCGGAGTTCGCCCGCCGCCACGTGCGGCGCGGCGCCACGTGAGGGCGGATCGTCGGGCTCACCTCCGGCGGGCCTGCGGGATTCCCCGAGGAGGTGTCCTACGGCGCGGCCAAGGCGGCCCAGGAGAACTACACCATGTCGGCCGCCGCCGAACTCGGCCGCTACGGGATCACGGCGAACATGCTGCGCCGGGCGGCGGCCAGGAACATGGGGACGGCGAGGAAGAGCATGTCCCGCGCGCGGCCGGCCTGCTCCACGGTCCAGCCGTCGGCCTGCCCCCGGATGACCGCGCCCGCGGCGTACGCGCCGGGTCGGCCAGGCCGTGGTAGACCTTGTCGGCTCGATAATCGGCCTACGCCGAAGCGTGGCGGCACGCCTCGGCGGGGCCGGCTCTCGCCGCCGGCGCGGATGGCACGCTGCGAAGGCGCGCGGCGGACCCGGACGGGATCAGATCCGCACTCCCAGCCTCAGGGATGGGCGCGGAGGGCCTCGAGAAGCCAGGCGAAGTCGTTCGCGTGGGACGGCTTGGGCTCCCGGCCGTTGATCACGGCCATGAGATGCCGGTAGCGCTCGGCCCCGGCGAACAGGCCGGCCTCCAGGCGCTCCCTGACGGCCGCCCGGCCGGCGGCGTCCATGTCGCCGAGCAGGCGGGCGACGACCTCGGCGGCCTCGGGCGATTCCGGGCGCACGCCGTTCTCGCGCGCCTCCCCGGCGATCCAGGCGACCTTCTTGGCGAACCACATGAAGGCCCCCGGCTCCTGTCCCGCCCGACCGCGAGTGTTCTGCTCCACCATGTCGCGCATGCGCCGCCGGAAGCCCGGGTCGCGTACGAGCCCGGCGAGCTCCACCCAGGCGTCCGCCTGCTCGGGCGTGGGGTCGTCCGGAAGATCGATCTCGGTGTGCCGCAGCCTGCGCCGCAGCTCGGGATCGGCGTCCAGGCCGCCGAAGACCTCGTCCACGAAGTCCTCGATGATTCGCCGCCGTTCCTCGGCGGACAGCCGTGCCAGGTCGTTCAACCGTTTCATCTCCTCCGTGCCGGACCGCCGCCTCGCGACGGCGCTGAGCACCGCACGCCGGAGCCGCAGGGTGCGGATCTGCGCGTCCAGTGCGCTGACGTGGACGGCGGCGACCTCGGCCAGGGTGACCCTCCGCTCCAGCACTCTGCGTACGTCGTCGAGGCCGAGGCCGAGCTCGCGCAGCGTCTTGACGAGCTCCAGCCGGGCCACGGCGCCCGCGTCGTAGAGCCGGTAGCCTCCCTCGCTCCGCCCGGCCGGCGGCAGCGCGCCGACGTCCGACCAGTACCGGATCGTGCGCACCGGCAGCCCGGTGCGGCGGGAGAGCCGTCCGATGGTGAACAGCCCCTCGTCGTCCATAAGCCCGAGTGTGGACCGTCCAGCGGCTGGAGACTCAAGCCCCCGGCCCGTACGGCTTTCGCGGCGCACGCCCGAGTATCTAAGGTGTGGGGTGATCAACTGACGGCAGGAGGACCGGGTGAGCGAAGTACCGGCGGACGGTCCCGGCGAGGAGCACCGTCCCAAGCTCGACACGAGCGTGCCCCACTCGGCACGCATCTGGAACTACTTCCTGGGCGGCAAGGACCACTTCACCGTCGACCGCGAACTCGGCGGGCAGATCCGGCAGGCGTACCCCGGCATCGTGGACATCGCCCGGCAGTCGCGGGGCTTCCTCGGCCGGGCCGTACGGCACCTGGCGGGCGAGGTCGGCATCCGGCAGTTCCTCGACATCGGCACCGGCCTGCCGACCGCCGACAACACGCACCAGGTGGCCCAGCGGGTGGCGCCGGAGTCGCGGGTCGTGTACGTCGACAACGACCCCCTGGTGCTGGTGCACGCCAACGCCCTGCTGACCAGCAGCCCGCCCGGCGTGACCGACTACATCGAGGCCGACGTACGCGAACCGGACAAGATCCTGCGGGCCGCGTCGAAGACGCTCGACTTCGGCGAGCCGGTGGCGCTCATGCTGCTGGGCATCATGGGCCAGGTGCTCGACGACGAGGAGGCGTACGGGATCGTGCGTCACCTCATGGACGCCCTGCCGTCCGGCAGTCATCTGGTGTTCGAGGACGGCACGAAGGTCGTCGCGCCCGAGGCGGCCGACGAGGCCGAGCGCATCCGCGCCGAGGGCGGCGACCCCTACCGGCTGCGGACGCCCGAGCAGTTCGCTCGCTTCTTCGACGGTCTCACGCTGCTGGAGCCGGGTGTGGTGTCGGTGTCGCGGTGGCGGCCCGAGCCCAGCCAGTTCGGGGAGGCGCCCGAGGTCGACGCGCTGTGCGGAGTCGCCCGCAGGCCCTGAACCCCCATGCCGACCCCGCTCCCATGCCGACCCCGCTCCCACGTCGACCGCGTGAGCCCTGAGCCCCCACGTGAGCCCCGGGCGCCGCGCCCCGGCGTCGAAACCCGTCGCCACGGGTAGGAGTTCCCGGACGGGAAACGGGAGGCGGATGGGCGAGATCAGCGCGTTGCTCGACGCGCTCACGGACGCGATCAGCTCCCAGGACGAGGAGCGGGTGCTCCGCTGCTTCGGCACGGACGCCGTCTTCGTCACGCCCGCGGGGGTGATGGAGGGTCACGAGCAGATCGGGTGGTACTTCCGGCAGCTCTTCACGGCGTTCCCCGACATGCACAACGAGACCACCACACGAACCGTCCTCGACGACACCATCGTCGTGGAGTGGACGTTCAGCGGCACCCACACCGGCGTGCTGCTGCTGCCGGGCGGCACGGAGATCACGGGCACCGGCCGCCGCGTGGTTTTCCCGGCGGCGGGCGCCTACACGATGGGCGACGACGGCGTGTTCGCCAGCGGGCGGGTCTACTACGACCAGTTGGCGTTCTACCGCCAGACGGGCTGCGACCTGCGTCTGCGCCGGGCCGTCTGATCTCCCCATACTTGAGCGTGGACTCCGGCCCGCCGCTGCGCGACATCGGCTGCTTCTCCGTCGTCGCCCGGCATCTCAGCTTCTCCCGCGCCGCCGCCGAGCTGGGCGTCTCCCAGCCCGCCGCGAGCCAGGCCGTCGGCCGTCTCGAGCGCGCGCTCGGGGTCCGCCTGTTCGAGCGGACGAGCCGGGAGGTCCACCTGTCGCCGGCCGGGAAGGCGCTGCTGCCGTACGCCGAGGCGTTGCTGGAGTCGGCGGCCGCCTTCTCGGCCGAGGCGAGACGGCTCGCGGCACCGGAGGGCGACGGTGTCCGCCTGGCCTATCCCCCGCTCACCGGCGGCCTCGCGGCGCGGATCGCCCGCCGGATGGCGCGCCGCGATCCTCCGGCCGAGGTGGAGCTGCGCCCGGCCGGCCGCGCCGCCGCCGTCGCGGCCCTCGCCGCCGGCGAGGTGACCGCGGCCATCCTCGCGGCGCCCTTCCCGCGGGAGCTGACCACGGTCGCCCGTTTCCACGTGCCCGTCGGTCACCTGGCCGTACCGGCCGGAGACCCGCTCGCCGGCCTGCCCCGCCTGCAGCCCGAGCGGCTCGCGCGGCATCGCGTGCTGATGCCGCGCGAACGCCCGCCCGGCGGGGTATGGGCACGGCTGGCCGCCCGCCTCGGGCCGCACCGGCAGCACGTGGTGGCCGACGAGATCGACGACTTCGCCGCCGCGCTCGACCTGGTCGCGGCCGGCGTCGGCCTGCTGCCCACTCCGCTCCTGGTCGTCACGTCCGTCCGCAGGGACGATGTCGCCTTCGTCCCCCTGGACGCGGGCGACCTCCGCCTGACCTACGCGCTCGCCTGGCGGGGCGAACGGCTGTCGCCCGGGTTGATGGCACTCGTACGGACAGCGCAGGAGTGCCTGTGGACGAGGTAGCCCGCGCGCACCCCCGCGATGACGGACGGTGACAGTCGCAGCACGGAAGGGGATCCGCGAGAAAGTTTCACGCGGTCTCCCGGAATTAGGCGGACCGCCCGTCAGAAGAAGCGGCAGGTGACCGGGGTGCCGTCACGCGTCCGCCGACGCCACGTGGCAACAACCTGACGGAGAATTACTTGAAGTCTTGACTAGGGGTACCCCTATAAGCAATCTTGGGGCTACGCCGCCCCACGCGTATTCACCGTTGAATAAGCGAGTCGCGGCCACCGTGGTCCATGGGCGAAACACCGCACCATCAACGACGATGCTGCTCGTTCCAGGCTTTGACCAGGAAATCCGCGCCTTTTGGCGCAGGACCGCGCGGCTTCCTGCCGCCGGACGTCCAATTCGCCGACAATGTGAGCCACGGGACGGCGGAAATGACGGCCGGTTTACTGAACTCTGACTATCGATAGGCGACGGCCGGAGTTCCTCTTTCCCTTCCGCCGGTTTCCGCTTTTCCGGCGCGTTCTCATGGGCCTGCCCGCAGCGCGATCGCGCGTACGCGGCGAGGCCCTCCCGGCAGGCACGACAAGAAGGTGATCACATGAAATCGGACCAGATCCGCGAACCAGTCCTCTCGCTGTTCCGCATCGTGACGGGGCTGCTGTTCGTCTGCCACGGCGCGGCGACGATCTTCGGCGTGCTGGGCGGCAACCGCGGAACCGGCCATGCCGTGGCGTTCGGCACGTGGCCGAGCTGGTGGGCGGCGGCCATCCAGCTGGTGTTCGGGACGCTCGTCCTCGCCGGGCTGCTCACCCGTGTCAGCGCGCTGCTCTGCTCGGGCTCGATGGCGTACGCCTACTTCGTGGTCCACGCGCCGCAGAACCTGTTCCCGCTCCTGAACGGCGGCGAGGCGGCGGCCATGTTCTGCTGGTCGTTCTTCCTCATCGCCGTCTTCGGGCCCGGCGCCTGGGCGCTCGACACGCTGATCCACCGGATGCGGCACCACGACGTCGAGGCATACTCGCCCGCCCCGGTGCAGGCGTAGCCGGCCGAGCCGCCGCCCGCCGTCGTCCCCGCCGGCGGGCGGCGAGCTGAAAGTTTCAGCTCCGCGACATGCCCCCGGCCGCTCTGACCTGGCCGTACGGGTCCGTGACCGGAGCGTGCTTGGATCGCGCTACCTCGCGTACGCACCATCCGGGCGGGAGCCCTCCCGAGATCGTCCCGCCCGTTCCGGGGCGGCCCCGCACGCACGGGGCCGGCCCGTCGTCCTTCCGAGGGGCACGTGATGCGACTACCGCGACGGCTGCTGAGCGCGAGCACGGCGACCGCACTGGCCGGCGCCCTGCTGGCCGTCACCGCGACCTCCACCCCCGTCTCGGCCGCCTCCTTCAATTACGGGGAGGCGCTGCAGAAGTCGTTCCTCTTCTACGAGGCGCAGGAATCGGGGCACCTGCCGTCCGGCAACCGGGTGACCTGGCGGGCCGACTCGACCGTCAACGACGGGAAGTCCGCGGGGGTGGACCTGTCGGGCGGCTTCTACGACGCCGGCGACCACGTGAAGTTCGGCTTCCCGATGGCGTCCATGACCACCACCCTGGCGTGGGGCGGCGCGGACTACCGGGCGGCGTACGAGCGCTCGGGCCAGTTGCCGTACCTGCTGCGCACGCTCCGGCAGTCGAACGACTACTTCATCCACGCCCATCCCGAGCCGAACGTCCTGTACGTGCAGGTCGGCGACGGCGGCGAGGACCACTCCTACTGGGGCGCGCCGGAGACCGTCGAGGCCAAGGGCCACAAGCGACCGGTCTACAAGATCACCGCGTCGTGCCCGGGCACCGACGTCGCCGCCGAGACCGCCGCCGCGATGGCCGCCTCGTCGGTCGTCTTCCGGCCGACCGACCCGGCGTACGCCGACACGCTGCTCACCCACGCCAAGCAGCTGTTCACGTTCGCCGACACGACCAAGGGCACGAACGGCCGCGACACGGCGTACGTGAACTGCGTCAGCGCCGCGCAGGGCTTCTACAACTCCACCGGCGAGGGCGGCCAGGTCGAGGGTGCCACGAAGATGTACTGGGACGAGCTGGCCTGGGCCTCCGTCTGGCTCTACCGGGCCACCGGCACCGCGAGCTACCTCTCCCGGGCCCGCGAGTTCTACCCCAAGATGGGCACGCAGGAGGACCCGGGGAGCAACGGCGTACAGGTGCCGGTGTTCAACTTCGGCTTCGGCTGGAACGACAAGCAGTACGCCGTCTACGAGCAGATGGCCGAGCTGACCGGCGAGCAGAAGTACGCGGACGACGTCCGGCGCTACCTCGACTACTGGACGGTCGGCTACAAGGGCAAGAAGGGCACGGTCACCCCGGGTGGCCTCGCCTACATCTTCTACTGGGCCTCGCTGCGCATGGCCGCCAACACGGCCTTCGTCGCGATGAGGTACGCCGACTTCCTCGGCTCCGGTGACCCGCTCTACACGCGCTACCACGACTTCGGCAAGCGCCAGGTCGACTACGCGCTCGGCGACAACCCGCGCCGCTCCAGCTACATGATCGGCTTCGGGACCAACCCGCCGCGCAACCCGCACCACCGCGGCGCGCACGGCGCCTGGACCAACGGCGGCCCCGACAGCGAGCCCGCCGTCAGCAGGCACGTCCTGTACGGCGCCCTCGTGGGCGGCCCGGACGGCGCCGACGCCTACACCGACAGCCGCGGCGACTACGTGAAGAACGAGGTCGCGCTCGACTTCAACTCCGGCATAACCAGCTCGCTCGCCGTCCTCTACGGCAAGTACGGCGGCTCCCCCCTGGCCACGCTGCCGCGCGAGACGCCCGACGGCCCCGAGTTCTATCTGGAGCCGACGATCACCCACACGACCCGGGAGACGGCGGCCAAGACGTTCGTCATCAACAAGTCGGCCTGGCCGGCGACCGTGCTCGACAAGGCGAAGTTCCGCTACTACTTCACCCTCGACGGCTCGACCACGGCGAGCCAGGTCACGGTGAGCACGTCCTACACGCAGTGCAAGCAGCCCACCGGGCCGCACCTGCTGGAGGGGCGCACCTACTACGCCGAGGTCGACTGCACCGGGACGCTCATCTTCCCGGGCGGCCAGTCGGAGTTCCGCCGCGAGGTGCAGCTGCGCGTCGGCGTGGCCGACGGCGCGGCCTGGGACCCGTCCAACGACTGGTCGGCCAAGGGCGCGGACCACATGACCCTGTACGGCAACGACGGCCGCCTCATCTGGGGCACGCCGCCCGGCGCCGAGCCCTCGCCCGGCGTCTCGCCGTCGATCTCCCCCTCGGCCTCGCCCTCGGCATCCCCATCCGCCTCGCCTTCCCCGCAGGACACCACGCCGCCGACCCAGCCCACGAATCTGCACGTGTGCGATTACCACTTCCAGGGCGCGGTCCCCATGTGCTGGAACGCCTCGACCGACGACTCCGGATACGTCGAATACGACGTCTACATCCAGCAGGGCACCGGATTCGTCAAGTTCGGGTCGACCACGCAAAGGATCTACTACGCGGGCGGCCTGAGGCCCGGGGACCAGTACACGTTCTACGTGGTGGCCAGGGACGCGGCCGGCAACACCAGCCAGCCCTCGGCCACGCTGACCGCGACCGCCCAGAGCGGCCTGCCCTCACCCAGCCCCTCACCGAGCCCGTCCCCCTCGCCCAGCCCGTCCCCGTCTCCCAGCCCGTCTCCCTCGGCCGGCGCCGGCTGCACGGTGACGTACGCGGCCAACGACTGGGGCGGCGGGTTCACCGCGACCATCACGATCGCCAACACCGGCACCACCCCGATCAACGGCTGGACCCTGAAGTTCACCTTCCCCGGCACCCAGAAGATCAGCCCACCCGGCTGGTCGGCCACCTGGACCCAGACCGGAACCAACGTCACCGCCACCAACCTCGACTGGAACAAGGCCATCAACCCCGGCCAGTCCACCCAGATCGGCTTCCAGGGCACCTACACCGGCGCCAACCCCAAGCCGACCGCCTTCACCCTCAACGGAACCACCTGCTCCTGAGACGAGGCCTTCGATGAGACTGCTGTCCCTGGGCGGGGTGACCGCGGTGCTGGCCGCCCTGCTCGTGCCCGGGTCCACGCCCGCGCAGGCCGCGGGGTCGTACAACTACACCGAGGCCCTGCAGAAGTCGATCTACTTCTACGAGGCGCAGCAGTCGGGCAGGAAGCCCGACTGGAGCCGCGTCGAGTGGCGCGGCGACCGCACGCTCAACGACGGCAAGGCGGCCGGGGTGGACCTGTCCGGCGGCTGGTACGACGCGGGCGACCACGTCAAGTTCGGCTTCCCGATGGCGTTCACCACGACGATGCTGGCCTGGGGGGTGGTCGAGAACCGGTCTGGGTACGGCACCCAGCTCACGCCCATGCTGAACAACCTGAAGTGGGCCACCGACTACCTGATCGCCGCCCACCCCGAACCGGAGACGTTGTACGTCCAGGTGGGCGACGGCAGCGTGGACCACGCGTACTGGGGCCCGCCCGAGGTGATCGACATCAAGGGCATGTCGCGGCCCGTCTACAAGATCACGCCGACCTGCAAGGGCACCGACGTCGTCGCCGAGACCGCCGCCGCGATGGCGGCCTCCTCGATGGCCTTCCGCCAGACCGACCCGGCGTACGCGGACACGCTGCTGACCCACGCCAGGCAACTGTTCACGTTCGCCGACACGACCAAGGGCACGAACGGCCAGGACACGGCGTACACGAGCTGCGTGCCGGGCATCTCCGGCTACTACAACTCGACCTGGGAGGGCGCCGCCGACCATCCGGGCGCGACCAAGATGTACTGGGACGAGCTGGCCTGGGCGGCCGTGTGGCTCTACCGGGCCACCGGCACCGGCAGTTACCTGGACAAGGCCCGCGAGTTCTACCCGAAGATGGGCAGCGAGCCCGACGTGGGCCAGGGCGCGGGCGGCACCACCGTGCCCGCGTACACCTTCGGGCTGGGGTGGAACGACAAGGAGTACGGCGTCTACGCCCTGATGGCGACGCTCACCGGTGAGCAGAAGTACACGGACGACGTCCGGCGCTACCTCGACTACTGGACGGCCGGATACAAGGGCAAGAAGGGGCCGGTCACCCCCGGCGGCCTCGCCTACATCTTCAACTGGGCCTCGCTGCGCATGGCGCTGAACACCGCCTGGGTGGCCCTGGTCTACGCCGACCATCTCGGGCCCGGCGACCCGCTCTACGCGCGCTACCACGACTTCGCCAAACGGCAGGTCGACTACGCGCTCGGGGACAATCCCCGCCGTTCCAGCTACATGGTCGGCTTCGGGACCAACCCGCCCACGCACGTGCACCATCGCGCGGCCAGCGGCCAGTACCTCGGCTACATGAGCGACACCACCGGCCCGAACCTGCACGTCCTGTACGGCGCGCTCGCCGGCGGCCCCGACCAGGCCGACGCCTACACCGACAGCCGTACGGACTACGTCCGCAACGAGGTGGCGATCGACTACAACTCCGGCATCACCAACGTGCTCGCGCGCTTCGCGAAGGAGTACGGCGGGACGCCGGTGGCGGGCTTCCCCGCGCCGGAGGAGAAGTACCAGGAGATCCGCGCCGAGACCGGCAACATCTACACCGGCGTGGACGGCACGTCCATGACCGTCACCATCACCAACACGTCGAACTGGCCACCGCGCGTGCTCCAGTCGGGCAAGGCGCGTTACTACTTCACACTGGACGGCTCCACCTCGATCTCGCAGGTGAAGGTGACCGGCGGCGACAGCAACGGCTGCACGGTCAGCGGGCCGGCGTCCGCCGGGGAGCGCACCTACTACGCCGAAGTGGACTGCACCGGCAAGCCGATCTACCCCGGCGACGCGCAGCTCTACAAGCGGGGCACGCAGTTGCGGATCTCGGTGCCGAACGGCGCGGCCTGGGACCCGGCCAACGACTGGTCGGCGTCGGCGGCCTCCCACGTGCCGGTGTACGACGGGAACACGCTGGTCTGGGGCACCCCACCCGGCGGCACCGCCTCCCCGTCGCCTTCGCCGTCCCCCTCGCCTTCGCCGTCCCCCTCCCCCAGCCCGTCGCCGTCCTCCTCGCCGTCTCCGGTGGACTCCACGCCGCCGAGCGCGCCCACCGGGCTGCGGGTCTGCGGGGCGGACTTCGAGAACGCGGTGCCGATGTGCTGGACCGCCTCGACCGACGACACCGGGGTCGCGGGCTACGACGTGTACATGAAGCAGGGCGCCGGCTTCACCAAGATCGGCTCATCGACGATGACCCTCTACGTCGCGGAGAGGCTGGTCGCCGGCACGAGCTACACGTTCTACGTGGTGGCCAGGGACGCCGCCGGCAACACCAGCCAGCCCTCGGCCACGCTCACCGCGACCGCCCAGAGCGGCCTGCCCTCACCCAGCCCCTCGCCCAGCCCGTCCCCGTCTCCCAGCCCGTCTCCCTCGGCCGGCGCCGGCTGCACGGTGACGTACGCGGCCAACGACTGGGGCGGCGGGTTCACCGCGACCATCACGATCGCCAACACCGGCACCACCCCGATCAACGGCTGGACCCTGAAGTTCACCTTCCCCGGCACCCAGAAGATCAGCCCGCCCGGCTGGTCGGCCACCTGGACCCAGACCGGAACCAACGTCACCGCCACCAACCTCGACTGGAACAAGGCCATCAACCCCGGCCAGTCCACCCAGATCGGCTTCCAGGGCACCTACACCGGCGCCAACCCCAAGCCGACCGCCTTCACCCTCAACGGCACCACCTGCTCCTGATCCCGCCGACGGCCCGGCGCGTCCCCGATGCGCCGGGCCGCCCCCATCGGAAAGGTGAACCACATGCCCGTCAAGGGTCTCCGTCCGGCCGCAGCGATCCTGGGCGCCGGCCTCGCGCTCGCCGCGTCCGCCGCGCCTGCCGTGGGCACCGCGGACACCACACCGCCCAGCGTGCCGGGAACGCTGTTCCACTGCCCGCTGCCCGCCGCGCCCGGGTCGGGCCTCGGCATCGGTGTGTCGCTGTGCTGGGGCGCCGCGACCGACGACGTCGGGGTGACCGGCTACGACGTCCAGGTCAAGCAGGACGGCGTCTTCACGGCCATACGTACGACGGCCAGCACGGGTTCCATCGTCAGCGGCCTCACCCTTGGGCAGTTGTACACGTTCCGGGTCATCGCCAGGGACGCGGCCGGGAACGCCGGCCCGCCGTCCAACGAGGTGACGCAGGCCGCGAACTATCTCAGCGGCATGTCGCCGTCCGCTCCCCCGCCCAGCCCGACGTCCCCGGCCGACCGGACCCCGCCGAGCGCGCCGACCGGGCTGCGGGTCTGCGGGGCGGACTTCACGAACGCGGTGCCGATGTGCTGGAACGCCTCGACCGACGACACCGGCGTCACGGGCTACGACGTGTACATGAAGCAGGGCACCGGCTTCACCAAGATCGGCTCGACCACCATGACCCTCTACGCCGCGGACGGACTGGTCGCCGGCACGAGCTACACGTTCTACGTGGTGGCCAGGGACGCCGCCGGCAACACCAGCCAGCCCTCGGCCACGCTCACCGCGACCGCCCAGAGCGGCCTGCCTTCACCCAGCCCGTCCCCGGCCGACCGGACCCCGCCGACCCGTCCGGGGAGCGTGCAGCCGTACGACGTCTATGTCAACGGCGCCGCGGGTCTCATGTGGACCCGCTCGACGGACAACGTGGCGGTCTCCGGCTACGACGTGTACGCCTGGATCGACGGCGCCTTCAGCAAGGTGCCTGCCCAAATCTTCAACCAGTCCGACGACAAGGTCCTCGCGGTCGTGGACGACCTCACTCCCGGACGCGACTACCTGTTCTACGTCGTGGCGAAGGACGCCGCGGGCAACCTGAGCGGGCCCTCCGACCTGGTCCGCCAGCGGGCCATGGTGGAGCCCCCCGGCGCCAGCCCGAGCCCGGGGACCGACACCACGCCTCCCGGCATGCCGACAGGGCTGACCGCCTCGAGCGGGATGTCCGTGCCCGGCGGGGTCTTCCTGTCCTGGAACACCGTCAGCGACAACAGCGGCGTCCCGCCCCTTTACGACCTGTTCCGGCGGACCGACCACGGCTACGCCTACGAGGGCGAGAACGCCACTCCCCGCGATATCGTCACCGGCCTCGAAGGCGGCCAGTCGTACACCTTCCAGGTCGTGGCCCGCGACGCCGCCGGCAACCTGAGCCTCCCCTCGGCGCCGTACACCGCCGTCGCGCAGCCCGGCGCGACATCCTCGCCCAGCCCGTCCCCGTCGTCCGACGCCGAGTGCAGGGTGACGTACGCGCCCACCACCTGGGGCGGCGGGTTCACCGTGGCCGTGACGATCGCCAACACCGGCACCACCGCGATCAACGGCTGGAGCCTGGCGTTCGCCTTCCCCGGCACCCAGAAGATCACCCCGCCCGGCTGGTCGGCCACCTGGACCCAGACCGGAGCGAACGTCACCGCCGCCAACCTCGACTGGAACAAGACCATCAAGCCCGGTCAGTCAGTCCATATCGGCTTCAACGGCACCTACACCGGCGCCAACCCCACGCCGATCGCCTTCACGCTCAACGGCACCGCCTGTACGACGTCCTGACCGCTCCCCGCGGCCCGGCCGCCCCCCGTGGGCGCCGCCGGGCCGCCGGTGGCCGCTCTCTCCCGGACGGCACAGCCCGAGGCCGTCCACGGGATGACCACCGGCTGGAGCCGGCCGGTGCGCGCACCTGCCGTGGCGGGTCGACATCTACGAGATCGGCGATTCGGACTGGACTGCCGGGATCGGCGTGCGGGCTCCTGGAATGATGGCGGGATGACCGACGCCTTGCCCGGGCTTGACCCCGCCGACTCCGTGCCCGCCGTCCCGCCACGGCGGGCGGCCGGATACGAGATCGAGAACGAACTGCGTGCCGCGGGGGCGGTCCACATCGCGGGCGTGGACGAGGTCGGCCGCGGCGCGTGGGCGGGCCCGGCGGTGGTCTGCGCCGCCGTCACCGCCTTCGGCCCGCCGCCCGAGCTGCCGGGACGCGGGGAGCGCACGGTCCGGCTGACCGACTCCAAGCTGCTCGGCCCGGCGCAGCGTGAGGCGTTCGCCGCGGTCCTGCCCGACTGGCTCACCTGTCACGCGTACGGCGAGTCGGGCCCGGAGGAGATCGACGAGGTCGGCATGACCGAGGCGCTGCGCCGGGCCGCGTGCCGGGCGCTGGAGGCCCTGCCGCTGCGGCCCGACGTCGTGCTCCTCGACGGCGCGCACGACTTCCTCGGCCGGCCGTGGCGGGTGCGGTGCGAGGTCAAGGCCGACCAGCGCTCGGTGTCGGTGGCCGCCGCGTCGGTGCTGGCCAAGGTCCACCGCGACCGGCTGATGGCGGAGATCGGCCAGGAGCACCCGGCGTACGGCTTCGCCGCCAACGCGGGCTATCCCTCCCCCGTCCACCAGCAGGCGCTGGCGGAGACGGGCCCGACACCTCACCACCGCCTGTCGTGGTCCTACCTCGACGACCTGCCCCGGTGGCGGCACCTGCGCAAGCACCGTGACCCCCTCGCGGGCTCCGGCCAGATGACCCTCCTCTGACGCCGCGCCCTGAGCGCTGTCGCTTCCCGCGAAGCCGACGCAGCCGACGCAGCCGTGGAACGGACGGCTACGCGATGGAGCCGGTCCAGAGATTGGCGGCTACGGAGTAGACCCCGTGCACCTCGCCGTCGAAGTAAGGGGAGACGCTGGTGTCGTACCTGTTGTCGCCGTCGGTGTCGGAGACGCTGATCGTCACGCCGTTGAGATAGCCGACGCGGGCGTCGTCGCTGTAGCGGTACAGCCACGAGGAGCCGAGGGAGCCTTCACCGGTGAAGGGGGAGTCGACCCCGACGGGCTGGTCGGCGGGAAGGTCGAGGAGCCTCATGGCGAACGTCGATCCGGTGGAGCGCTCGAGGGTCTTGCCCGCAAAGGGCCGGGTCCCGTCGGGGTTGAGACCGGCCGGGTAGCCGAAGACGTCGACCGAGGAGGCCGTCGGCTGGTTGTAGGCGAGCCCCTGCCCGCCCACGTTGTCGCCCAGTCGCCCGCTGTCGGTCAGCACGCCGGAGGACGACGAGACGACACCGTTGTACACGTTCACGAAGGCGACGTCGCGATCGTAGTCACCGTACACGCCGAAGTCGTAATGGACCACGGCCTGCTTTCCGACGTACAGCACCCCCGGGTTCTTGCCACCGGAGTAGCCGGGCACGAAGACCCACTTGCCGAGCGTGCCGCCACTGCGCTCGATGTCGTACAGGCAGTGACCGGCGGTGGCCACCACGTTGCGGTAGGCCGCCTGCACGGCGGTGCCCGTGCACCAGTGCGGCTGACCGTCGGCGCCGACGAAGAACACCTTGCCCGAGGTCGTGGGCGTCTTCGTCTTCTTCTGGAGCGCGTTTTGGGACGGCGCGACAAGGCCGGGCCTGCCGTCCGCGACGACGGCGGTGGTCGCGCGTTCCCCGTGGACCACGGTCTGCACGGCGTACGGCGTGGCGTTCTGCAGGTTGGCCCCCGCGTCGGCCAGCCAGAACGCCGCGACCTGCTGAGCGGTCGGAACGTCGGAGGCCAGGGGCGCCGTCACCACGCTCGCGGCCCCAGCCGGAGCGGAAACGACCGCGGTGCCCAACAGTCCCACGCCGATGCCCAACGCCGCCAGTGCGCGCCTCATAGTCGATCTCCCATTCGGTCGTCGGGACCGTCGAGGCCCCCGTCAGACTGGACCAGCGGCCGGCGGATCAGCGCGGCCGACGAGACGGAAGATCATAATGCTCAACACCGATCCCGCAAAAGCGGAATTAGATACCTTGCCACCCCGCTGTCGGCGATTCCGTCCGATAGAGGTCATCCTTCGGAGGCGGGACAGACGGGCTTCCTGCCCGCGCGGCGGAAGTGGCGAGACGCGCTGACCTCCGGGTCAGGGAAGGGCGGGCGGGGCGATGTCGCCGGGGACCAAACCCGTGCCGTCGGGGACGGCGGCGGGGTCGTCGCCCACGTGGATCGGCCTGTTGTCGCGGTCGACGAAGACGACGCGCGGCTTCAGCGCCTTGACCTCCTCCTCGGCGACCAGCGCGTACGCGATGATGATCACGAGGTCGCCGACCGAGATGAGGCGGGCGGCGGCGCCGTTGATACCGATGACGCCGGAGCCCGCCGGGCCCTCGATGACGTACGTGGACAGGCGGTTGCCGTTGTCGATGTCGACGATGTCGACCTTCTCACCCTCGACGAGGTTCGCCTCGGCCATCAGGTCCGCGCTGATCGTCACCGAGCCGACGTAGTGCAGATCGGCCTGCGTGACGGTGGCGCGGTGGATCTTCGACTTCATCAGCGTGCGGAACATGATCTCCCACCGGGGTGCGGACGGCCCTCCTTACGAGCGCCCTCGATGGTATGTCACGTGCCTCCCCGGCAGGACCACCGCCCGTCGTCAGGCCGGAGCGGCCTCTCCGGCCGGGGGCGTGACGTACTCGAGGGACGCGTCGAGCAGCCACTCCGCGACGTACGCGGCGAAGGACGAGCGGACCAGCATCCGGAAGCCGTCCTCGCCGGCGACCAGGACAACGCCCGCCCTGGCCAGCGTGGTCTGGGCGCACCGGCCCGGGCCGAACACCCGGGGATGCAGGTCCAGCGCGCAGCCGTGGGCCAGCACGTCCCGCGCCCGCTCCCCGGCGACCACCAGGGTGGTGCGCTGCGCCGACACGTCGACGACCGACACGGGCTCGCCGGCCGCCGCCTCGGTGAGCCGCTCCACCAGCCCCGGGGCGGCGCCGTCCGGGCCCAGCAGCAGCCACTCGTCCGGCCCCAGCCACAGCACGGTCAGGTCGCCGCCGCGCACGGCCGTGCCCGGCTCCAACGGCAGTGGCACGCCGATCGCCGTCCCGATCCGCTCGGCCGCCGGGCTCTTGGGGTCCACCCGGAGGTCGATCTGGGTCAGGAAGGGGATCTCGGCCAGGCGCGGGCCGCCGCCCGCGCTCGCCGCCTCGAACCTGGCCGCGAACGCCGCGGCCGGACTCCTGCGTTCAGCCATCGCGGCGCGCTCCTTCCGGGTCGTACAGGACGTGGGAGGTCACGGTGACGGGCACCAGGTCCGCCCCCACCGGCGCGTACAGCCGCTCGCCGGCCCGCTCGCGCCCGCCGCTCACCAGCGCGAGCGCGAACGTACGGCCGAGCGCGGCACTGCGGTAGCTGGAGGTGACGAAGCCCAGCGTCGGCACCGGAGGCTCGGGCAGCGACGACGTCGCCACGAGGTGGGCGCCCTCGGGCAGCAGCACGCCGGGGTCCTCGGGCAGCAGGCCGACCAGGTGCTTGCGGTCGGGCCTGGAGGTGTCCGCCCGGGCGAAGGACCGCTTGCCGACGAAGTCGGCCTTCTTCTTCGAGACGATCCACTCCATGCCGAGGTCCTGCGGGGTGACCGTGCCGTCGGTGTCCTGGCCGACGATGGGGAACCCCTTCTCGGCGCGCAGGACGTGCATGGTCTCGGTCCCGTACGGCGTGACCTCGCCGGACGCCATGACGGCCTCCCACAGGGCGAGCCCCGACCAGGAGGACACGTTGATCTCGTAGGCCAGTTCGCCGGAGAAGCTGATCCGGCAGACCCGTGCCTCGATCCCGGCGACCTCGGTGTCCCGCCAGGTCATGAACGGGAAGCTGTCGTTGTCCACCGCGAGACCCGGAGCGAGCCGCGCCAGCACCTCGCGGGAGCGCGGCCCGACGAGCGCCACGGTCGCCCACTGCTCGGTGACCGAGGTGCAGTGCACCCGCAGGTCCGGCCACTCGGTCTGCAGCCACTCCTCCATCCAGTCGAGCACCGCCGCCGCGTTGCCTGTGGTCGTGGTGACGAGGAAGCGGTCGTCCGCCAGGCGGATGACGGTGCCGTCGTCGAAGACCATGCCGTCGGCGCGGCACATCACGCCGTAGCGGATGGACCCGGCCCTGAGCGTGCTCATCATGTTCGTGTAGAGCCGGTCGAGGAACACGGCCGCGTCGGGACCGACCACGTCGATCTTCCCGAGCGTGGAGGCGTCCATCGCCGCGACGTCCTCACGCGCCGCCCGGCACTCTCGCAGCACGGCGGCCTCCATGTCCTCACCCGGGTCCTCACCCGGCCGCGGGTAGTACCAGGGCCGCTTCCACTGGCCGACGTTCTCGAACAGCGCCCCGCGCGCGACGTGCCACTCGTGCATCGCCGTGACGCGGACCGGGTCGTGCAGCGGCCCCCGGTCCCGGCCCGCCAGCGCGGCGAACGAGACCGGCGTGTACGGCGCGCGGAACGTCGTGGTCCCGAGCTCGGCGACCTCGACGCCGAGCGCGTGCGCCACCACGCCGCTGGTCAGCAGCCCGGACGTCTTGCCCTGGTCGTGCGCCGTGCCCGCCGTGGTGTAGCGCTTGACGTGCTCGACCGAGCTGAGGCCCGCGCCGACCGCGCGCAGCACCTCCCCCACCGTGACGTCCCGCTGCAGGTCCACGAAGTGCGTTCCGTAGTCGCCGCTCTCCACGAGCCACAGGTGCTCGGCGGGCGCGGCGGGAGGCTCCTCGCCGACGGCCGGCACGGCGATCTCGGACGGCACGGCGAGGCCGGCGGCCGACAGCGCGCGGCGGCCCGCCTCGGCGCCGTCCTCCAGGCAGCCGCGCAGCGTCGTCACGCCCCGGGCGAAGCCGGCGGCCTCGACCGCCTGGCGCGCCTCGCCGGGCGTGAACGCGCCCAGCCCCTCGTCGTACCGCAGCGTGCCGCCCGACTGGCTGAACAGGTGCACCACCGGCGACCAGCCGCCGGACACGAGCAGCAGGTCGGCGGGGATCTCCCGGGTCTCGCCGCCGGCGCCCTGTGTTTTCGAGCGCGGAGCGGTCTCGACCGAGGACACCTCGCCCTCGCCTCTGGCGGCGGTGACCACGTGACCGGTCAGGACCTCGATGCCGCGCTCGGCGCAGCGCGCCGCCCACGCCTCGCCGGGGGCCTGCCGTACGTCGGCGATCGCGGCGATCTCCACCCCGGCGTCGGCGAGGTCGAGCGCCGCGGCGTAGGCGCTGTCGTTGGTGGTGAACACCACCGCCCGGCGCCCGGGCAGGACCCGGTGCCGGTTCGCGTAGGTGCGGGCCGCGCCGGCCAGCATCACGCCGGGCAGGTCGTTCCCGGCGAAGGCGACGAACCGCTCGTGGCCGCCGGTCGCCAGCACCACCCGCTTCGCCCGGATGCGCCAGACGCGCTCGCGCGCCATCTCGGCGGGGGCCGCGGCGCCCAGGTGGTTCGTCCGGCGCTCCACCGCAATGACGTAGTTGTCGTCGTAGTGACCGAGCACCGTGGTGCGGCCCAGCACGCGCGCCTCCGGCAGTGCGGCCAGCGCGGCGACCTCCCCGGCCGCCCACTCGCGGCCCGGCCTGCCGTCCAGCGTCTCGGCCGTGCCGAGCAGGCTGCCGCCCGGCTCGGGCCGCTCGTCGGCCAGGATCACCCGGGCGCCGGCCCGCGCGGCCACGCCCGCGGCGGCGATGCCCGCCGGTCCCGCCCCCACGACGAGCACGTCGCAGTGGGCGTGCACGGCGTCGTAGCGCGCCGGGTCGGGGCGGTCGGCCAGCCTGCCCTGTCCCGGCAGGCCCGTGGCGACCAGGCCGTCGTACAGCTCGACGGTCGTCGCCTGGAGCATGGGCTCGGGGAAGGGCTCCTCGATCTGGACGAGCGCGTTCGGTTCCTCGCAGCCCGCTGCGTACACGCCGCGCGGGCGGCCGAGCCTGATGCTGCTCGCCACCGCGCGCACGCCGTTGGCCAGCAGCGCCGAGGCCAGCGTGTCGCCCTCCAGTCCCTCGTACTCCTGGCCGTCGAACCGGAAGCGCAGGACCCGCCCGGTCGCCCCCTCACGACGGTACGGCTGTCCACTCATGCGATCACCGGCCGCGGCTCGCCCACGCGGTAGACGGCGTGGATCTCGTTGGTGGCGGTGTCCCGTACGGCGTTGAACCAGCGGCGGCACCCGGCGGTGTGGCTCCACCGCTCCGCGAACAGGCCCTTGGGATTGTCGCGGAAGAACAGGTAGCGGGCCCACTCCTCGTCGGACAGGGCGGCCGGGTCCTCCGGATAGGCGACGTGGGCCTGCCCCCCGTAGTGGAACTCGGCCTCGTCCCGCGGCCCGCACCACGGGCAGGGAATCAGCAGCATTTCGACTCCGTGTTAATGCGCGACGGCGGCGGCGCCGTGCTCGTCGACGAGCTTTCCTGTGGTGAACCGCTCGAGGGAGAAGGGGGCGTTGAGCGGGTGCGGCTCGCCGGTGGCGACCGTGTGGGCGTAGCACCAGCCGACGCCCGGGGTGGCCTTGAACCCGCCGGTTCCCCAGCCGCAGTTGACGTACAGGTCCTCGACGGGGGTGAGCCCGACGATCGGCGAGGCGTCGGGGGTCACGTCCACCACGCCGCCCCAGGTCCGCAGCACGTGCGCCCGCGCGAAGACCGGGAACAGCTCCAGCGCGGCCGACATCTGCCGCTCGATGACGTGGAACGCGCCCCGCTGTCGGTAGGAGTTCGCCGCGTCGATGCCCGCTCCCATGACCAGCTCGCCCTTGTGCGCCTGGCTCACGTAGACGTGGACCGCGTTCGACATGACGACGGTGGGGTGCACCGGCTCCAGCAGCTCCGACACCAGCGCCTGCAGCGGGTGGCTCTGCAGCGGCAGCGACACCCCCGCGTATCCGGCGACGACCGAGGAGTGCCCGGCGGCGGCGAGCGCGACCTTCCCTGCCGCGATGGGGCCGCGCGTGGTCTGGACGCCGGTCACCCGGCCGTCGCGCACGTCGAGGCCGGTCACCTCGCAGTGCTCGATCATGTCGACCCCGAGGTCGGCCGCGGCCTTCGCGAAGCCCCAGGCGACGTAGTCATGCTTGGCGATGCCGGCCCGCGGCTGGTAGGTGCCGCCGAGCACGGGGTAGCGCACGTCCGGGGAGATGTCGACGATCGGGCAGACCTCCTTGACCTGCTCCGGCGTCAGCCACTCGGCGTCCACGCCGTTGAGCCGGTTGGCGTTGACCCGGCGCACGCTGTCGCGCACGTCCTGCAGGCTGTGGGCGAGGTTGAGCACACCGCGCTGGCTGAACAGCAGCGGGTAGCCGAGGTCCTCCTCCAGCCCCTCCCACAGCTTCAGCGCGTGCTCGTAGATGCCCGCGCTCTCGTCCCACAGGTAGTTGGACCGGATGATCGTGGTGTTGCGGGCCATGTTGCCGCCGGCGAGCCAGCCGCGCTCCAGCACCGCGACGTCGGTGATGCCGTGGTTCTTGGCCAGGTAGTAGGCCGTGGCCAGGCCGTGGCCGCCGCCGCCGACGATGACCACGTCGTACGCGCGCTTCGGCTCGGCCGGGCTCCACAGCCGGTCGGGGTGGTCCGGCAGGTCGACGCCCGGTGGTCGGGTGGTGCGAGCGCGGGGGCTCATCGGGCCTCCCCGACACCCGGGTAGAGGGGGTGCTTGGCGGCGAGCGCCTCGACCCGGGCACGCAGCGCGGCCAGGTCCGCTTCGGGCTGGAGCACCCGCGCGATCACGTCGGAGACCTCCTCGAACTCGGGGCGGGCGAAGCCCCGGGTGGCCAGGGCCGGGGTGCCGATCCGCAGCCCCGAGGTGACCATCGGGGGCCGGGGGTCGAACGGCACCGCGTTGCGGTTGACCGTGATCCCGGCCTCGTGGAGCCGGTCCTCGGCCTGCCTGCCGTCCAGTGCGGACTCGCGCAGGTCGGCCAGCACCAGGTGGACGTCCGTCCCGCCGGACAGCACGCGTACGCCCGCCTCGGCGGCGTCGGGGGCGAGCAGCCGCTCGGCGAGGATCCGGGCGCCCTCCAGCGTGCGGCGCTGCCGGTCGCGGAACCACTCCCCCGCCGCGATCTTGAACGCGACGGCCTTGGCCGCGATGACGTGCTCCAGCGGGCCGCCCTGCTGACCCGGGAACACCGACGAGTTGATCTTCTTGGCCAGGTCCTCGGCGGACAGGATGACCCCGCCCCTGGGCCCGCCGAGCGTCTTGTGCGTGGTCGTGGTGACGACGTGCGCGTGCGGGACCGGCGACGGGTGCAGCCCCGCCGCGACCAGCCCGGCGAAGTGCGCCATGTCCACCATCAGGTACGCCCCGACCTCGTCGGCGATCCGCCGGAACGCGGCGAAGTCGAGGTGACGGGGGTAGGCCGACCAGCCCGCGATGATCAGCTTGGGCCGGTGCTCACGGGCGAGCCGCTCGACCTCGTCCATGTCCACGAGGCTGTCGCTCTCGCGCACGTGGTAGGCCACGACGTTGTAGAGCCGTCCGGAGAAGTTGATCCGCATGCCGTGGGTGAGGTGGCCGCCGTGCGCGAGGTCGAGGCCGAGGATCGTGTCGCCCGGCTCCAGCAGCGCGGACATGGCCGCCGCGTTGGCCTGCGCCCCCGAGTGGGGCTGCACGTTGGCGGCCTCGGCGCCGAACAGCGCCTTCACCCGGTCGATCGCCAGTCGCTCGATCACGTCGACGTGCTCGCAGCCGCCGTAGTAGCGCCTGCCCGGGTAGCCCTCGGCGTACTTGTTGGTGAGCACCGAGCCCTGCGCCTGCATCACCGAGACCGGCGCGAAGTTCTCCGAGGCGATCATCTCCAGGGTGGACCGCTGGCGGCGGGTCTCCTCGCCGATCGCCGCCGCCACCTCCGGGTCGGTCTCGGCGAGCGGCGCGTCCATCACCGAATCGTTCACTTCAGTCCTCACTAGCTGCGCAGCCGTTCCATGGCGGGGTCGAACAGGGGCTCCTCGGCGACCACGGCGGTCACCCGCCGGTCGAAGTAGCCGATCTCCAGCGTGCGTCCAGGCGTGGCCAGCTCGGCGGGCAGCCAGGCATAGGCGATGCCCTTGCCGATCGTGTAGCCGAAGGCCGCGCTGGTGACGTAGCCGACGGCGCTCTCGCCGTCGTACACCGGCTCCTTGCCCATGACCACCTGGGCGGGGTCGTCGATGGTCAGGCAGGCGAGACGGCGGCGCACGTTCTCCTTGCGCCGCTCCAGGGCCTCGCGGCCGATGAAGTCGCCCTTGTCGAGCTTCACCGCGAAGCCGAGCCCCGCCTCGTACGGGTCGTGCTCGAAGGTCATGTCGGCGCCGAAGGACCGGTAGCCCTTCTCCAGCCGCAGGCTCGCGAAGGCGCCGCGCCCGCCGGCGATGACGCCGTACTGCTGCCCCGCCTCCCAGAGCGTGTCCCACAGCTTGGCGCCCAGGTCGGCGGTGGTGTAGAGCTCCCAGCCCAGCTCGCCGATGTACGACAGCCGCAGCGCGGTGACCGGCACCGTGCCGATGTACGCCTTCTTCGCGCGGAAGTAGCGGAAGCCCTGGTTGGAGAAGTCGGCGTCGGTCAGCGGCTGGACGAGGTCGCGGGCGCGGGGCCCCCAGACGCCGAGGCAGCAGGTGCCGGCCGTGATGTCGCGGACCATCACCGAGCCGTCCGCGGGCAGGTGACGGTGGAACCAGTCGAGGTCGAGGTTGCCGTTGGCGCCGACCTGGAACTCGTCGCGGCCCAGCCGGGCGACGGTCACGTCGCTGCGGATGCCGCCGTCGGTGTCGAGCAGCAGGCAGTAGGTCACCGAGCCGACCGACTTGTCCATCTGGCCGGTCGTCAGCCGCTGCAGGAAGGCCAGGGCGCCGGGCCCCGCGACCTCCAGCCGCTTCAGCGCGGTCATGTCGTACAGCGCGACGGACTCGCGGGACGCCCGGGCCTCCGCGCCGACGATCGGCGACCAGTAGCGCGCCGCCCAGTCGCCGGGCGTGGGGATGTCGCGGCCCTCCAGCAGGCGGGCGTTGGCGCCGTACCACTGCGGCCGCTCGTACCCGACGGCCTCCAGAAAGAACGCGTCCAGCTCGCGCTGGCGGGTGTGGAAGGGGCTGAGGCGCAGCGGCCGCGGCTCCTCCATCGGCTGGAGCGGGTGGATGATGTCGTAGACCTCGACGAAGTTCTGGCAGTCGCGGGCCAGCACGTAGTCGGGGGCGAGCTGGTGCGGCTCGAACCGGTTGACGTCGCACTCGTGCAGGTCGAAGGACGAGCAGTGGCCGTCGACCAGCCACTCGGCCATCGCCTTGCCGACGCCGGCGGAGTGGGTCACCCAGACCGCCTCGGCGACCCAGAAGCCCTTCACGTCCGGGGACTCGCCCATGAGGGGCATGTGGTCCTGGGTGAAGGAGAACAGTCCGTTGATGCCCTCGTCGATCTTCGCGGCCCGGGTGCCGGGCAGCAGCCGCTGCGTCTCGCTCCAGGCGTCCTCGAAGTCCTCCGGCGTGAACGTGAGCACCGACGGCATGACCTCGGCCTCGTCCACCGACAGCAGGTCCTCGGGCTTGACCGGCATCGGGCGGTGCCCGTAGTAGCCGATGCCGACGCCGTCGAACCGCTGGCGGTAGTAGAGGTCGGCGTCCTGGTGCCGCAGGATCGGCAGCGTCGCCTCCTCCTCGCGTCCCGCCAGGTCGGGCACCTGGCCGGTCCAGGCGAGCTGGTGCGCGAGCGGGGTCAGCGGCAGCGGCATTCCGACCATTCCGGCGACCTTCGGCCCCCAGATGCCGGCGCAGCAGACCACGACGTCGGCGGCGATCTCGCCCTGGTCGGTCACCACGCCGGCCACCCGGCCGTCCTCGGTGCGGACGTCGAGCACCTCGTGCCGCTCCAGCACGCGTACGCCACGGGACTGGGCCCGCCTGAGCTGCGCCTCGACCGCGCGTACGGCCTTGGCGACGCCGTCGGTGGGGATGTGCAGGCCGCCGAGCACGACGCCGGGGTCGAGCAGGGGGAAGAGCCCGGCGCATTCGGCGGAGGTGAGCAGGCGCGACTCGACGCCCCAGGACGTGGCCCAGCCGTGCCTGCGGTGCAGTTCGGCGAGCCGCTCCGGGCTGGTCGCGACCTCCAGGCCGCCGACCTGGAGGAAGCAGGGCTCGCCGTCGAGGTCGAGCGAGCAGAACTTCTCGACGGTGTAGCGGGCCATCTGGGTCATGGTCTTCGAGCCGTTGATCTGGAAGACCAGTCCCGGCGCGTGCGAGGAGGAGCCTCCGGTCGCGGGCACCGGGCCCTGGTCGACCACCGTAACGTCCGTCCAGCCTCGGAGTGACAGTTCGTCGGCGAGCGCCGCACCGACGACGCCTGCTCCGATGATGACGACGCGCGGGCCCGTCATACCCACCTCCGATGTTGCATAATTCGCAACGTTATGCGCTTAACGCAACAAGCCTGACGCCTCATAGTGCGGGTGTCAAGCGTCAAAAACAGGACAAAACCGTGCCCGGTGCCGATCCAGGGGGAAGATCGGCACCGGGCACGGAGTGCGGTTCCGGACCTGGCCGGGACCTCCGGTGACGGCGCCCTCTCCCGGGGCGGGGCGGGTCCCCGGAGAGGAGCGGCCGCGCGGGTGAGGCCGGAATCAGCCCTGGGGCAGCCAGGCCTTCACCTTGTCGGGGTTGTCCTTGACCCACTTGGCGGCCGCGTCCTCGGCGGACATCTTGTCCTCGGAGATGTACTTGGCCACGAGGTTCTGGTCGTCGTTCGTCCAGGTGAAGTTCTTGACGAGCTGGTAGGCCGGGCTGCCGGAGTCGGCGAACCTCTTGCTCACGATCTTGTCGAGGTCGTAGACGGGGTAGTCGCAGGCCACCTTCTCGGCGTCGGCGTCGCAACCCTCGGTGTACTCGGGCAGGTCGACCTTGACCAGCTTGACCTCGGACATGAACCACTGCGGGTCGTAGAAATAGCCGAGCAGCGGCGTCTTCTGCTTCTCCGCCTGACGGAAGGCCGTGATCAGAGCCGCCTCACTGCCGGCGTAGACCACCTTGTAGTTCAGGTCGAGGTTCTTGACCAGCGCCTCGTCGTTGGTGACGAAGGACGGGTCGCCGTCGAGCATCTGGCCCTTGCCGCCCGACTCGGACGTCTTGAACAGGTCGGCGTACTTGTTGAGGTTCTTCCAGTCGGTGATGTCGGGGTACTTCTCCGCCATCCACGGCGGCACGAACCAGCCGATGACGCCCTTGTTACCGGTGACGCCCGCGGACACGGCGGTCTTCTGCTCGTCGATGTACTTCTTCTTCAGGTCGTCGTGACCCCAGTTCTCCACGACGGCGTCCACCTCGCCGGTGCCGAAGCCCTGCCAGGCGACCTCCTCCTTGAGGTCCTTCTTGACGACCGTGCACCCCAGTTCCTTGTCCGCCACGTACGCGATCACGGCGGCGTTGGCCTCGTAGCCGACCCACGGGTTGATCGCCAGGTTGACGGTGCCGCAGCCTCCCTTGCCGTCGGAGGCCGCCTGCGTCTCCCCGACCTTCGCGCCTCCGCAACCGGAGAGCAGGAGGCCTGCGCCGGCCACGAGCGCGAGCGCGCGCGGCCCATAGTTCCTTGTCACTGCCACGTTGGTCCTCCTGTGGGGGTGTTACAGGTTCAGCGGGAAGCCGGAGGGCTCCCGGCCCGCGCGGCGGCGGCCCGCATGATCCTGTCGAGCATGATTCCGAGTACGACGATCGCGAGCCCCGCGGCTAGGCCCTTGCCGCGCAACTGGTGCTGGGAGAAACCGGCGACGACGTCGTATCCCAGCGCACCGGCGCCGACGAGGCCGCCGACGACGACCATCGACAGCACGTAGATGAGACCCTGGCTGGCCGCGAGCGTGATCCCGGCGCGGGCCATGGGCAACTGCACCTTGGACATGAGCTGCCAGGTGCTCGCGCCGCCGGCCGTCGCCGCCTCCACCGCGGTGTGCGGCACCCCGCGGATGCCCTCGGCGACCAGCTTCACCGACACCGGCGCGGCGAACACGACGGCCGCGATGATGGCGGTGAACCGGGTGGCGCCGAACAGTCCGAGGATCGGCACGAGGTAGACGAACGCCGGCATGGTCTGGCCGGCGTCGAGCACCGGCCGCAGCACGCGGTCGGCCCGCTCGCTGCGCCCCATCCACACCCCGAGGATCACCCCGAGGACCATCACGAGGAGGGTCGCGACCAGTGTGGTGGCCAGCGTGACCATGCTGTCGTGCCACAGGCCGAGCGCGACGAGCAGCGCGCAGCCCACCGCGGCGGTGATCGCCGCGCGCACGCCCGCGAGCAGCAGCGCGAGGGCCACCGCCACCACGGCGACCAGCCACCAGGGCGACCGGCCGAGCAACGCCTCGAACGGGTTGAGCAGGGCGTAGGTGACGACGTTCTTCAGCCCGTTCGTGTAGGTCACCAGCGTGTCCTGCGCCCACGTGCTGGCGGCGTCCGCACCGCGCCGCACGTACGAGCCGAGGTCCGCCCCGCCGGGGAACTCCGCGGCCCAGACGTAGGTGTAGGAGAGGTAGACGAGCATGACGGCCACGGCCGCGGTCACCGCGGTTTCCACCCGGCGCAGCCGCGACCTGTCTGAACGCCCGGCGCGGTGGACGGTCTCCACCCGGCGGCCGGCGGCCGAGGTCACCCGGTCGAGCACGATCGCCATGATCACGATGGCCAGCCCGGCGTTGAACGCGGTGCCCACGTCGAGCGTCTGCAGCGCCTTGAGAACGGTCTTGCCGAGGCCGGGCGCGTCGATCAGCGCGGCGATCGTCGCCATGGACAGGGCGGCCATGATGGTCTGGTTGATCCCGACCACGATCGTCCGCTTGGCCAGCGGCAGCCGCACCTTGCGCAGCGACTGGCCGCCGGTGGCGCCGAGGGAGTCGGCGGCCTCCAGCGTGGCCGGCGGGGTCTGCCTGATGCCGTGGGCGGTGAGCCGGATCGCGGGCGGGACCGCGTAGATCATCGTCGCGACGGTGGCGCTGGCCGGCCCGATCAGGAAGAAGAGCGTGAGCGGGGCCAGGTAGACGAACGTCGGCATGGTCTGCATGAAGTCCAGCACCGGCGTGACGATCCGGTTGAAGCGGTCGCTGAGCCCGGCCCAGATCCCGAGCGGGATGCCGGCCGCGAGCGACAGCGCGACGGCCGTCAGGGTGAGGGCGAGCGTGTCCATGCTCTCCTCCCACAGCCCGAGCAGGCCGAACGACGCGAACCCGGCCGCCGTCAGCACGGCGACCTTGCGGTTGCCGTAGAGGTGGGCGATCGCGGTGGCGACGCCGGTCACCCCGAGCCAGCCGACGAGCGGCACGGGGCGGCCGAATGACGGCTGGCTGATCAGTGCCTGGACGAACGTCACCGCGGCGTCGAGGAAGAGCCGGATGTAGTTGACGAAGTAGAGGAACAGCGGATTGCTGTCGCGGTTCGCGTCGATCGCGTCGGCGGCCTCGCCGAGCCGGTTGTGCAGGGGCGTGAGCTGCGCGCCGCCCAGCGGGAGGGTGTCGCGGCCGTTCAGCACCACCCACAGCGCGATCCAGGCGACGACGACCGCGCCCGTGACGTACGTGCGGGAGGGGAACCGGCGCGTCACCGGCGCGCTGAGGGCCACCATCAACTCTGCCCGCCCGCGCCGGCGATGACTTCCAGGACCTCCGCCGGGGTGACCACGCCGAGCAGGTCGCCGTCGCGCACCACCTTCACCGGTCGCCCGGCGGACAGGACCGTGCGCGCCGCGTCGCGGATGACGGTGTCCGGGCTCAGCTCCGGCCCGTCGAGAGGGTCGCCCGGGGCGGCGTCGCGCATGATCCAGCGCAGCGTGAGGACATCGGACCGGGGGACGTCGCTGACGAAGTCCCGCACGTAGTCGTCGGCCGGGGCGCCGACCACCTCGTCCGGGGTGCCCGTCTGCACGAGTTCGCCGTCGCGCATGATGAGGATGCGGTCGCCCAGCTTGAGCGCCTCACCGAGGTCGTGGGTGATGAAGATCATCGTCTTGCCCACCTCGTGGTGCAGGCGGATGACCTCGTTCTGCATCTCGCGCCGGATCAGCGGGTCGAGCGCCGAGAACGGCTCGTCGAAGAACAGCACCTCGGGGTCCACGGCGAGGGCGCGGGCCAGGCCGACCCGCTGCTGCATGCCACCGGAGAGCTGGTCGGGGTAGGAGCCCTCGAACCCGGCGAGGCCCACCAGTTCGAGCACCTCCTGGGCCCGGGCCAGGCGGTCGGCCTTCTTCACGCCCCTGATCTCCAGGCCGAAGGCCACGTTGTCCAGGACCCGCCGGTGCGGCAGCAGGCCGAAGTGCTGGAACACCATGCCGAAGCGGTGGCGGCGCAGCTCGCGCAGGCGTTTGCCGGCGTAGCCGAGCACGTCCTCACCGTCGAGCAGGACCTCGCCCGCCGTCGGCTCGACCAGCCGGTTCAGGCAGCGTACGAGCGTGGACTTGCCCGAGCCGGACAGGCCCATGACGACGAAGACCTCACCCCGGCACACCGAGAAGGAGACGTCCCGCACCGCGGCCACGCACCCGGTCGTCCGTTTCAGCTCCGCACGGCCGAGCGTGGCCAGCGGCGTGCCGACGACCCGGTCGGCGCGCTGCCCGAAGACCTTCCACAGGCCGCGTACGTCGAGGACCGTGGGCCTGTCGCCGTCCGGCGCGCTCGCCGGACTCTCGTGATCGGCCACAGAGGATACGGCCATGACACCTCACACTCCTTGACGTCCGCCTGCGACAGCGTCGATGCAGGCGCCACCGATGCAGAGGTCCGCCACAGGCAGTGCCTTCCGGTCGCCACGACAAAGCAAGCGCGCAGTAGTTGCGTATTACGCACTTGTTTGCTTATCGAGGAACAGAATCGACCCGACACTCGCGGACAGTCAAGGCTTGTGCGCCTTTTTTACACTGCCGCCCCAAACCAGCCCATTCGAGCAGATACCTCGCCAGCCGCCGCCATGACCTGCTCCGCTACGGCGGGGATTGCCTTTTCGGGCATCCGGAAGGTCGGACCGGACGCGCTGAGCGAGGCGACGACGGAGCCGTCCGCGCCCAGAATGGGCGCGGCGACCGCGCTCAGGCCGTCCTCCAGTTCGTCCACCGCCGTCGCGTACCCCCGGCGGCGCACCTCGGCCAGCTCCGCGCGCAGCAGCCCGGGATCGGTGACGGTGCGGGCGGCGAGGCCGGGCAGCCCCGCCGCGACCACCTCGTCGTACAACGCGGCCGGCGCGTGCGCGAGCAGCACCTTGCCGTTGGACGTCGCGTGCAGCGGGATGCGCTGGCCCACCCAGTTGTGCAGTTGCAGCGCCGACGGCCCGGCGACCTGGTCGACGTACAGGGCCTCCCGGCCGGAGAGGACGGCCACGTTCACGGTCTCCCCCACCGTGCGGGCGAGCGCAGGCGTGACGGCGCGGCTCTCGCGCACCAGGTCGAGCCGGGCACTGGTCGCCCCGGCGAGCCTGACCAGGCCCACGCCCAGCCGGTACCTGCCGCGGTCGCTGTCCTGCTCGACCAGATCGTGGCTCTCCAGCGTCGCCACCAGGCGGAACGCGGTGGACCTGTGTACGCCGAGGACGGCCGCCATCTCGCTGACGCCGAGCTCGCCGTTCCGGGCGAGCAACTTCAGGATGGTGAGTGCGCGGTCGACGGACTGCACCGCCGAACCGTCACCCGGCCCGTTGCTCATGGCACAACTCTACGCAGATTACGCACAAGGCTCTTGACCTGTCCGGGACATCGGGTCACTCTGTTGCGTATACGTCACCACGTTGCGTATCGCGCACTCAGGAGGCTCCATGTCCGCTCGCCCGGGTCGCGAGTTCGTCCTCACGTTCTCCTGCGTGGACCGGCCGGGGATCGTCTACGCGGTGAGCGGCTTCCTCGTCCAGCACGCGGGCGACATCCTGCAGAGCCAGGAGTTCAACGACCGTACGAACGGCCATTTCTTCATGCGGGTCCACTTCGGGGTGCCCGAGGGCCGCGGCGACATCGAGGAACTGCGCCGCGGCTTCTCCTACGTCGGCGACTCCTTCCAGATGCACTGGCAGATCAAGGACGCCGTGACGCCGACGAGGACGCTCGTGCTCGTGTCGAGGTTCGGCCACTGCGTGAACGACCTGCTCTACCGGCAGCGGGTCGGCGCGCTGAACGTCGAGATCCCCGCCATCGTCTCCAACCACCGGGACCTCGAACCACTGGCCGAGTTCTACGGCGTGCCGTTCCACCACGTGCCCGTCACCCCCGACACCAAGCCCGAGGCCGAGCAGCGCATCCTCGATCTGGCCGAGGATCTCGGCACCGACCTGGTCGTGCTCGCCCGCTACATGCAGATCCTCAGCGACGACATGTGCAAGCGGCTCGAGGGCCGCGCGATCAACATCCACCACTCGTTCCTGCCGGGATTCAAGGGCGCCAAGCCGTACCACCAGGCCCACGAGCGCGGCGTGAAGCTCATCGGCGCCACCGCGCACTACGTCACCGCCGACCTCGACGAGGGACCGATCATCGAACAGGACGTGGCGCGCGTGGACCACTCGCTCGACCCCGGCGAGCTCGTCACCGTGGGCCGCGACGTGGAGGCGCAGGTGCTGGCCAGGGCCGTGCGCTGGCACAGCGAGAGCCGCGTGCTCCTCAACGGCGACCGCACCGTCGTCTTCCGCTAGATCTCTTTCCACTGGCCCCGGCATGGCATTGCCGGGGCGTTTTCGCTTTCCGCCTGACCGGTGAGTCACCGGACCTCGATGCGGCCCCAAAATGACAATTCCCGTGAAGGGCGGCACATGATCACTGTAAGTTCGTACCCCCATATGTCGTCCCTTTACAGGATCAGATGATGACGGAAACCCCCCAGGAGCCCCCGACATTCGGCCAGAAGGCCGCAGGCGCGGGCAAGGTCTTCGGCAAGCGCATCGTCGCCTATGCCGTCGGCGCCGCCGTTCTCGCCGGTGGCGGCTTCGCGTACAAGCAGCTGAGCGGAGCTCCCGAGATCGCCAAGGCCGGCGACTGCATGGCCGGCGCCACGGCCGACGAGCTCAAGGTCGTCTCGTGCACCGACGCGGCCGCGGCGCTCACTGTCGAAGGCCGCGTCGAGGACAAGACGGAGCAGGAGTGGGACGCGGACAAGGAAGGGAAGATCTGCTCGGCCTACCCGAAGGCGGACCAGTCCTTCTGGGAAGGTGAGAGGGGCAAGGCGGGCTACGTGCTCTGCCTGGCGCCCAAGAACTGACCCGCTCCCCTGCACCGAAAGGCCGGAGCGCTGCGCCCGGTGTACCGGGACCGCGTCCGTTCGGGACGCTCGGCCGGGATTTTCCCGGCCGAGCGTTTCCGCACAACCCGGAGACGGCTTGTCGCTCACACCGGGCCTCCAGCGCCCCGACGCGACCGTCGTACGGCGCTAGACCACATCGAACTCGTTTCCCTCGGGATCCACCATCGCTACCGCATAGTGATCGATCCCGGGCTGCGACAGCACCCGCACAACGGACGCCCCCGCCTGGACAAGCCGCTCCACCTCGGCGTCCACCCGCGCTTTCCGGGTCTCCAGCGGTACGTCCTCCCGCTTGCCGCCCACCTTCACATCCAGGTGGAACCGGTTCTTGACCACCTTGCCCTCAGGCACCTGCTGAAACCAGATCCTCGGCCCGTACCCCTCGGGATCGACGATGCTGTCGCTGCCGTCCCCCTCGCCCAGCTCGTCCTCCGGCACTCCGACAGTGCGCCAGTAATCCCGCCATGTGTCGAATCCACCCGGCGGCGGCTCCGCCGTGTACCGCAGCGCGCCCGCCCAGAACCGGGCCATCCGCTCCGGTGCCGCACAGTCGATGACCAGCTGATAGGAAACCATGGCAGCGATCCTGCCGGACCCATCCGACAATTACCGGCCCGCCGGCCACCTCACGTGCGGTAAACGGCGCCGGCGCTCGCGTCGGACCAACCAGAAGATCTCCCTGGGAATCTCACTACGCCCCGGCTCAGCGTTGCGTGAAGCGCTACAGTCTCGCCATGAGCAACGACGCCTCCGCCGCCAACGGCGGCGGCGTGCAGTCCGTCGATCGCGCGATCAGCATCATGGAGATCCTCGCCGGCCGTGGGGAGGCGGGAGTCACCGAGATCGCGGCCGAGATCGAGGTCCACAAGTCGACCGCGTTCCGCCTGCTCGGCGCCCTGGAGGCACGCGGCCTCGTCGAGCAGACCGAGGACCGCGGCAAGTACCGCCTCGGCTTCGGGCTCGTCCGTCTCGCCGGCAGCGTCTCCATGCGGATGGACGTCACCCAGCAGAGCCGGCCCGTATGCCAGCGACTGGCCGAGGAGATCGGCGAGACGGTGAACATCGCCGTCCTGCGCTCGCACTACGCGGTCAACCTCGACCAGGTGCGCGGCCCCTCCGCCGTCACCGCCCACAACTGGGTGGGCCAGCTCACGCCCCTGCACGCGACGTCGAGCGGCAAGGTCCTGCTGGCGTGCGTGGAGCGGCAGCGCCGCGCGGACCTGCTGCGCGCGGCCGGCCTGCGGCGCCACACACCGAACACGGTGACCTCGGTGGAGGACCTGGAACGGGAGCTGGCGGAGGTGCGCGAGCACGGCTACGCCCTGTCCCTGGAGGAGCTGGAGGTGGGCCTGAACGCGCTCGCCGCTCCCGTCCGCTCCTTCCACGGAGAGGTCGTGGCGGCGATCAGCGCGTCCGGGCCCACCTACCGGTTCAGTGAGAAGCGCATGCGCGAGCTGGCACCCGTCCTGGTCAAGGGAGCCGAGGAGATCAGTCACCGCCTCGGTGGCTGACCGTCTCCTCCGCCGCCCCTTCCGCGGCACGGCGCAGCCGTACGACGACGCTCTTGGACGTGGGCGTGTTCGACGTCTCCGCCACCGAGTCCAGAGGCACCAGCACGTTCGTCTCCGGGAAGTACGCCGCGCAGCAGCCCCGCGCCGTCGGATAGGCGACCGCGCGGAACCCCTCGGCCACGCGCTCGCCGTCCGGCCACTCGCTGACGATGTCCAGCATGTCGCCGTCCGCGAGACCGCGCTCGGCCAGGTCGTCGGGGTGGACGAAGAGCACCCGCCGCCCGTTCTTGATGCCGCGGTAGCGGTCGTCCAGGCCGTAGATCGTCGTGTTGTACTGGTCGTGGCTGCGGATGGTCTGCAGCACGAGGCGGCCCCGCGGCACCCGCAGCACCTCCAGCGTGTTCACCGTGAAGTTCGCCTTCCCGGTGGCCGTGGGGAAGCGGCGCTCGTCGCGCGGGGCGTTCGGCAGCGCGAAGCCGCCCGGCCTGCGCACCCGCGCGTTGAAGTCGTCGAACCCGGGCACCACCCGCTCGATGCGCTCCCTGATCGCGTCGTACCCCGCCTCGAACTCGGCCCACGGCACGTGCGGGTCGTCGCCGAGCAGCTCGCGGGCCAGCCGGCACACGATCGCCACCTCCGACAGCAGCGCGTCCGACGCCGGGCGCAGCCGGCCGCGCGAGGCGTGCACCATGCCCATCGAGTCCTCGACCGTGACGAACTGCTCGCCACCGGCCTGGACGTCCCGCTCGGTACGGCCGAGCGTGGGCAGGATGAGGGCCTGCTCGCCGCACACGGCATGCGACCGGTTCAGCTTGGTCGACACCTGCACGGTCAGCCGGCAGCGGCGCAGGGCCGCCTCCGTGGCGGCGGTGTCCGGCGTCGCCGAGACGAAGTTGCCGCCCATGGCGAAGAACACCTCGGCGTCGCCGTCGCGCATGGCGCGGATCGCCTCCACGGTGTCGTGGCCGTGCTCGCGCGGCGGCGGGAAGCCGAACTCCTTCTCCAGCGCGTCGAGGAACTCCCGTTTGGGCTTCTCGTAGATGCCCATCGTCCGGTCGCCCTGCACGTTGGAGTGCCCGCGTACGGGACACACGCCCGCGCCGGGACGCCCGACGTTGCCGCGCAGCAGCAGGAAGTTGACGATCTCCCGGATCGTCGGGACCGACTTGCGGTGCTGGGTGAGGCCCATCGCCCAGCAGACCACGACCGAGCGGGCGGCCAGCACGTCGCGGGCCGTCTCCTCGATCTCGGCGCGGGTCAGCCCGGTCGCCTCGAGCACCTCGGCCCAATCGAGCCCGCGCACGTGCTCGTCCCAGGCGTCGAAGCCGTGCGTGTGCGCCTCGACGAACTCGCGGTCCACCACGGTGCCCGGCGCGGCGTCCTCGGCCTCCAGCAGGAGCAGCGACAGCGCCTGGAACAGCGCCAGGTCGCCGCCGAGACGGATCTGCAGGAACCGGTCGGACAGCGCCGTCCCGGTCCCGGCGAGGCCGGAGGGCCGCTGGGGGTTCCGGAACCGCAGCAGCCCGGCCTCCGGCAGCGGGTTGACCGCCACGATCCGCGCGCCGCCCCGCTTCGCCCGCTCCAGCGCGGTGAGCATGCGCGGATGGTTGGTGCCGGGGTTCTGGCCGACCACGAAGATCAGGTCGGCCCGGTGCAGGTCCTCCAGCAGCACCGTCCCCTTGCCGATGCCGAGCGTCTCGGTCAGCGCCGAGCCGCTCGACTCGTGGCACATGTTGGAGCAGTCGGGCAGGTTGTTGGTGCCGAACCGGCGGACGAGAAGCTGGTAGGCGAAGGCGGCCTCGTTCGAGGTGCGGCCGGAGGTGTAGAAGACGGCCTGACCGGGGTGGTCGAGCGCGCGCAGTTCGCGCGCGACGACGCCGAAGGCGTCCTCCCACGAGATCGGCTCGTAGTGGTCCGAGCCGGCCGGCTTGTACATCGGCTCGGTGAGCCGGCCCTGCTGGCCCAGCCAGTAGTCGCTGCGCCGGGCCAGCTCGTCCACCGGGTGCTCGGCGAAGAAGTCGCGGGTGACCCGGCGGACCGTCGCCTCCTCGGCCACCGCCTTCGCGCCGTTCTCGCAGAACTCGGCGGGGCTGCGGTGGCCGTCGCCCTCCGGCCAGGCGCACCCCGGGCAGTCGAAGCCGGACTTCTGGTTGACCCGCAGCAGGGTCAGCATCGTCCGCCCCGCGCCCATCTGCCGGTACGCCGTGCCGAGTGCGTGGCCGACCGCCGGGACCCCGCCCGCCCAGGTTTTGGGCGAGCCGATCTCCAGGCGTTCGTCTCCGACGTCCTCCCGAGGCGCCTTACGCGTCACCCCGCATCTCCTCCAACCTCACTGAGCCCGGCGACCTCACTCGCCGAGCTTGCCACGCACCCAATCATGGAACAGGCCGATGTGGTGCTCGCTCGGCACCAGCACCCCGCCCTTGGCGTACGTGCGGGAGCTCATCGAGGGCTGGGTGCGCTCGCAGGCCTCGAAGTCCTGCTCGTTGACCCGGTGGAACAGCTCCACCGACCGGCTGATGTCCTTGCCCTCGGCCACGACCTCCGGCAGGTACAGCCAGTCGCACTCCACCACCGTGCGGTCCACCGCGAGTGGGAACATCCGGTGGATGATCACGTGGTCGGGCACCATGTTGACGAACACCTGCGGCTTGATCGTGATGGCGTAGTAGCGCCGATCCTGATCCTCGCTGATTGTCGGGATGCGGTCGAGCCCCTCGGAGCCGTCGACCGTGAACCCCTGGACGTCCTCGCCGAACAGCGCGCCGTGGCCCACGTAGTACTGCGCCGCGTAGCCGTCGGCGAACTCCGGCAGCACCTCGGTCAGCTCGGGATGGATGGTCGCGCAGTGGTAACACTCCATGAAGTTCTCGACGATGAGCTTCCAGTTCGCCTTCACGTCGTACACGATCCGGCGGCCGAGCGCCAGGTTCTCCACGCCGTAGTTGTCGAGGGACGCCACGTCGCCGAGGCGCGTGCGCACCTCGCCGAGCACGGTGTCCTCGAACGACGGCGGCTCGTCGGCCAGGCAGACCCACACGTAGCCCAGCCACTCCCGCACCGCCACGTTGACCAGGCCGTACTCGACCCGGTCGAGGTCGGGCATCTTCGTGAGGTTGGGGGCCGCGATGAGCTTGCCCTCCAGGTCGTACGTCCAGGCGTGGTAGGGGCACTGGAAGGCCCGCTTGACCTCGCCGGACTCCTCGGTGCAGATCCGGGCGCCGCGGTGGCGGCAGACGTTGTAGAACGCGCGGATCGAGTTGTCCCGCGCCCGCGTGACCAGGATGCTCTCGGAACCGACCTGAACGGTCTTGAACGCCCCGGGCTTGGGCAGGTCGGCGGCCCGGACGGCGCAGAACCACATCGACTCGAAGATGCGCTTCTGCTCCAGCGCGAAGACCTGGGCATCGGTGTAGTGCTCGCCCGGCAGTGTGGCCATCAGGCTGGGGGGCAGGCTCGTGGTGCTCACTGGTCGCTCCTGAAGGTCGTACGTCGCACGTCGGGGATCGAGATGATCAGGGGGAGGCCGGTCACAGGACCACGACGGAGCGCAGCACCTCGCCGTGGTGCATCTTCTCGAAGGCCGCCTCGACGTCCTCGAGCGCGATCGTCTCGGTGACGAACGCGTCCAGGTCGAGCCGTCCCTGCTGGTAGAGGGAGACGAGCATGGGGAAGTCCCGGCTGGGCAGGCAGTCGCCGTACCAGGAGGACTTGAGCGCTCCGCCGCGGCCGAAGACGTCGAGCAGCGGCAGTTCGAGCCGCATCTCCGGGGTCGGCACGCCGACCAGCACGACCGTCCCGGCGAGGTCGCGGGCGTAGAAGGCCTGCTTGTACGTCTCGGGACGGCCCACCGCCTCGATCACGACGTCCGCGCCGAACCCGCCGGTCAGGTCGCGTATCGCCTCCACCGCGTCGGTGTCCCGCGAGTTGACGGTGTGCGTGGCGCCGAAGCGGCGGGCCCAGTCGAGCTTGGTGTCGTCCACGTCGACAGCGATGATCGTGGTGGCGCCGGCCAGGTGCGCACCCGCGACGGCCGCGTCTCCCACGCCGCCGCAGCCGATGACGGCGACAGAGTCCCCGCGGGTCACCCCGCCGGTGTTGATGGCCGCGCCGAGCCCCGCCATGATTCCGCAACCGAGCAGGCCCACCGCGACCGCGGAAGCGCTCGGGTCGACCTTGGTGCACTGGCCGGCCGCGACAAGAGTCTTGTCGGCGAACGCGCCGATCCCGAGCGCCGGGGACAGCGGGGTGCCGTCGGCCAGCGTCATCTTCCGGGTGGCGTTGTGGGTGGCGAAACAATACTGCGGGCGTCCGCGCAGACAGGCCCGGCACGCGCCGCAGACCGCGCGCCAGTTGAGGATGACGAAGTCGCCGGGGGCGACGTCGGTCACGCCCTCGCCGACAGCTTCGACCACGCCGGCCGCCTCGTGCCCGAGGAGGAACGGGAAGTCGTCGTTGATGCCGCCCTCCCGGTAGTGCAGGTCGGTGTGACACACCCCGCAGGCCTGTACGGCCACGAGCGCCTCACCCGGGCCCGGGTCGGGGACGACGATGGTCTCCAGGCTGACCGGCTGTCCCTTGCCCCTCGCGACGACCCCGCGGACTTCGTGCGCCATGGTCTCTCTTTCCCTCGAATCAGTCAGCGTGCATGAGTTGTGCAAGACGAAACACATAGCACTATGCGCAACAGACTGAGGCCGCTCTGGGCCACTGTCAAGGGGTGGGAAAGAGGTTCCGCGACGCGAGCGAGCGGCCCCGCGATCGGCGCGGGGAACACCTCAGCGGAGGTCCTGTTCCAGGTGGGTGACGATCGGGGCGAGCAGGTCGTTCAGTTCCCGGACGAGGACCGTGAGCGCGCGGTGCGCCGTCTCGGCCAGGTCGCGCGCGGGCCCGTCCGGCGTCGCGGGCAGGTCTTCGAGGGGCACGGGGGCGTCCACGAGCAGGGTGGGACGCAGATGGGGGACCTTCGCGAGGTCCTGCTCGGCGGGTTCGACGAACTGGCCGAAGATCTCCGGCCAGCCACGCCAGCCGCGATCGCGCCACCAGTCGCGCGAGACCGTGAGCGCCGCGGGCAGTGGGGAGACGAGCGTGACACGTGCCGTCAGCGACCCGTCCCAGCCGTTGCGCACGCAGGAGGCGGACAGGATCCGCCGGTGCCAGCGGACCAGCCCCGGCGAGCTCAGGGGTGGGGTGGCGACCCGCCAGGCCGCGCACGCGAACGCGACCGGGGCGATGTCCCCCCACACCCCCTCGAACTCGCCGATGTTCTCCCGCACGCGCTCGGAGTAGTGGCTGACGCCGTCACGGGCGCGTTCGCGGTCGGATCGGCCGTCGATCCAGAAGGCCTGCTGTCCGGCCATCGGCCGAGATCAGCCGTTCGACGCGGCGGAGGTGGGCGCGCCGGCGGCGGCGGGCGCGGTCTCGCCGGCGAAGGTGAAGGTGGCCGCGTCGCCCTCGCCCTCGACGTCGATCCTGACGACCTGGCCGGGCCGCAGCTCGCCGTAGAGGATCTTCTCCGACAGCGTGTCCTCCAGCTCCCGCTGGATGGTCCGGCGCAGCGGCCGGGCGCCCATGACCGGGTCGTACCCGCGGTCGGCCAGCACCTGCTTGGCCGCGGGGGACACCTCCAGGCCCATGTCGCGGTCCTTGAGGCGCTCGGCCACCTGGGCGAGCATCAGGTCCACGATCTGGATGATCTCCTTGGGCGTCAGCTGGTGGAAGACCACGATGTCGTCGACACGGTTGAGGAAC
>NZ_JABBXA010000023.1 GCF_014161445.1 Microbispora sp. H13382 | reverse complement strand
GGGCATGAGGGCCTTTCTGGTTGGCGTGTAGATGTCGCAATCCACACCAAACCGAAGGCCCTCACCCAATTACAAGGTCATCAACGCGTGTCGCCCCGTACCTAACCTCTGTGGTCAGTACAGCTAGCCGGCGGCAGATCCGTGAGCCGGAGCGGATCAGGTGACCCCGGGGCGGATCAGGTGGACCGAGGACGCGATCAGTGGGCCTCCCCCGAGAGCAGCCGCACCCACAGCTCCCGCATCCGAGCGGAGACGAGCCGTTCGCTCTCGCGGATCTCCATCTTCACGCCCCGTTTCGTCCGCCGGATGAACATCAGCCCGCCGGCCGAGCACAGCTCGTAGATCGTCGCCTTGCACTCACACGTGTGCCTGTGCACCCGCACGCGGTCACTGCGGTTGGTGGGTTTCGACCACGCGATTTTCTGGTGCCTGTCCCTCGGAGGGCTGGCATGGATGCCGTGATAGGGCGGCGGGAGGGGAATATCGACGCCTGGCCGCTTAGCGGCAATATCACCCATTAGCGGCCCTTTCAGCAGGCAAAGTTGGAGTCACAGGCCATCTCCGTCACTCTCGGTTGCCCGGCGAATACGCCAAGATTTGGAAGACCCGTCACCCCCTCAGGGATGGATTGATGGCAAACTCTGATCCGGTCTACCTGCGCGTAGTCGAGGACATTCGCCGCCAGATCGTCGACGGCACGCTCCCCCCGGGCGCACCGATCCCCTCGCGGCACCAGATCACCCGCAAATACAGCGTCGGAGAGACGGCCGCCCGCCACGCGCTGCGCGTGCTCGCGCAGGAGGGCCTCATCATCGGCCGCGTGGGCTCCGGGCACCGGGTGCGGGAGAAACCGATCCTGCTCCCGCTCAACCGCAGCCGTCTCCCCGAACCGCACGCCGCCTTCGTCGGCGACATGCAGGCGGGCGGGCGGCAACCCAGCTGGAGCTGGCGCAGCGAGCTCGCCGACGCCCCTCCCGACATCGCCCGCCGGCTGCGTATCGGGGAGTGCAGCCCGGTGATCCGGACCCGATACGTCTTCCGCGGCGACGGGCGCCCGGTGCAGCTGCTCACGACGTACGAACCGGTCGAGCCCGGGCAGAGTCAGGCGCCCGAGGAGGGCACGTACGAGCGCAGGAGCGCGGCCTTCCGTCTCGCGGCGAGCGGCATGCCGCTCACCGAGATCAGCGAGACCGTGCACGTCCGCGTTCCCCAGCCGACCGAGAGCGACCTGCTGGAGCTGCCCGCCGGTGTCCAGGTGCTCCAGATCGAGCGCACGTACTGGGCCGGCGAGCGGCCGGTGGAGACGAGCGACGCCGTGGTGCCCGGCGACAGGTTCCGCCTGGTCTACGGCATTCCCAGCCCCCTCTGACTGTCGGTGCCCACTGGTACAACCGATCCGGATCCCCCATCCGGAGGTGCCGATGCGCGTCAAGGACATGCCCCTGGGCGACCAGCCGCGTGAGCGGCTGATGGCGTCGGGAGCCGCGGCGCTCGCCGACAGGGAGTTGCTCGCCCTGCTGCTCGGCTCGGGCAGCAGGGGCGTGAGCGCCGTCGAACTCGCCTCCCAGCTCATCGCCCACTGCGGCGACCTCGGCGAGCTGGCCCGATCCGAGGCCCATCGGCTGCTCGCCGTCCCCGGTGTGGGTCCCGCCAAGGCCGCCCGCGTGGCGGCCGCGTTCCATCTCGTACGGCGGGCCCAGGCGGAGCCGGAGCGAAGCCGGATCACCTGCTCGGCCGACATCGCTTCGGCTGCCGCTCCGCTGCTGCACGGACAGCCGCGCGAGCGGCTCGTCGTGGTCGTGTGCGACGGCCGTGGCGCCGTGCTGCGCCGGACCGTGGTCACCGAGGGAGGCAGCGACCACACCCCCGCACCCGTCCGCGACATCGTCACCACCGTCCTCCTGTCCGGCGGGGCCGCCTTCGGCCTCGCCCACAACCACCCGAGCGGGTCGCTCGACCCCAGCCCCGCCGACGTCGAGGTCACGGCCCGCCTCCACGAGGCCGCCGACACCGTCGGCCTCCGCTTCCTCGACCACGTGATCGTCACCGACACCGCCTGGCGCCGAGTCCCTTGGCCTCCCTCTGGAAATGCATAGATGCATAGTACGTCTAGTTGTATTGCCTTGCCCAGGACAAAGCACGACGCCTAACCAGACATAGCCATACAGATAGCCTTGTAATGGGTCGTCTAGGCTTCGGGCGTGCTCGACCACGACGGTGACACGCATCTGTACGTGCAGATCGCCGAGATCATCCGGCAACAGATCCAGCGCGGGGACCTCCCGCCTGGACACCCCATTCCGAGCGAGGCCGCCATCCAGAGTGAGTTCGGCGTGGCCCGGACCACGGCACGCCGCGCCTTCCACATACTGCGGGAAGAAGGCTTGATCTACACGGTGCAGGGTGAGGGCACGTTCGTGACCTCACCGGACACCGCGCTGCGAGAGCCGCGGAAGATTCCGATGTACCGGAAGATCGCAGACGACATCGTCGATGGAATTCGCAACGGCGACCTGAGTCCGCGTCGTCCCAGACCAAGCGAGACGGCGCTGGTCCAGAAGTACGAGGTGGCACGCGAGACGGTACGCAGGGCGATCGGCCGTCTCCGCGAGCAGGGCTGGGTCTACACCGTCCCGCAACGAGGGAGCTTCGTGTCACCTGAGGACAAGTGGCCGGCGGATTAGCGGTTTCCGTCGTCTAGTCGTCCCGGTCGGTCTACGGTCGATCCATGCTTGACCGTGACGGACCGGTACCGGTCTACAAGCAGATCGCCGAACTGATCCAGGAACAAATCCGCCGGGGCGAGTTGGTCGACGGTGATGCCATCCCCAGCGAGACGGAGATGGAGGCCGAATACGGGGTGGCTCGCCCCACGGCACGGCGAGTCGCCCGAGAACTGAGGGAGCTCGGTCTCGTTCGTACCGTGCAGGGAATGGGGACCTTCGTCGGAGACGGCACCGTCTACCGTCCCCGACGTAAGCCGCCGCTGTACGAGCTGATCGCGAGAGAGGTCGCGGAGCGCATCGAGCGCCGTGAGCTGAAACCGAACCGGCCGATCCCGAGCGAGAAGTCACTCATGCAGCAGTACGGCGTGGCCAAGATAACCGTGCGACAGGCCGTCGGACTCCTTCGGGACCAGGGCTACGTCTTCACCGTCCCCCATCGCGGTTCCTACGTGTGCGCACCGGAGAACTGGCCGAAGGACACACCTCGGCATTACGCGGGCCGGAACGGCCGACAAGATCTCGACGGAGAGGGATCGCGTTTTCACCCTTCGTGATCCGCTCAGCGCCCTACGGTGTCGCGCATGCCACAAACTAATGAGCGCGTCGACGCCGTCGAACGGGACATCGCCGAGATCAGGAGCGAGAAACCACGCAAGGGGCAGGACGAGTTCCGCGAGATGGCGGAGTGGTTCCGCTCCGCCCGCCGCATCCTGCTCGTGGAGGCACAGGCCCAGAAGGCGTGGCGCGAAGAGATGTCCCGCATGATCGACCGGGTGATCGCCAAGAGCGAGGGCCTCGAAGCGTAGCCGCGATCGTCAGGTGACTCCCCCATTCCCCTCCGCGCTTCCTCGGGCATGAGGGGGGAGTCGCCTGACGAGGCCCACGTTCCACCGGCTGCCGTCGGCGAAAGGGCAGACGGGACGCTCAGGCAGCGGGGTCCGTACGCCGATTCACGTATGCGCACGGCCATCCTCGGGCGGATGCCGGAGCAGCGTGCGCCTGCGAGGCTCCGGGCTATGCACAGGCGAACGGCATGGGCGATCCTCATCGTCGCGGTCATCACGACTTCCGTGCTCGTCTATCCGTACCTGCGCCTCGACGTCGACGACAGCCGCCTCGATGTGCGCAACGGCCTGCACTACTCCGTTCTGGTCGGCCATATCTGGACCGCCGCGGTCGCGCTCGTGCTCGGTCCCCTGCAGTTCATGCCCACGGTGCGGGCACGCAGGCGGGTCCACCGGACGCTCGGCCGGGTCTATCTCCTCGCGGGCGTTCTGCCGTCCGCGGTGGCCACGATCCCGGTCGCGCTGTGGTCGGGCCGCCTCATGACACAGATCGGCCTCACGACCGCGGCCGTCCTATGGCTGATCACCGGTGGCCTCGCGTACCGAGCCGCCCGCCGGCGCGACTTCGCCGCCCACCGCGACTGGATGATGCGCAACTACGCCCTGACGTTCCTCGCGGTCACCGCGCGCGTCCTCGTTCCCCTGCTCCTGCTGGTCCAGATCCCCTTCCGCGGGGCCGATCCGGGATCGCTGGGAGATCTCGCGACCTCCATGATCCCGATCGGTCAGACACTGGGCTGGATCGTCAACCTGGTCGTGGTCGAAAGCATCATCAAAAGGCGCCCGTCCGAAGCCCGCCGGGTGGAACGGCTCAGTTGATGAGGGCCATGGCCTTGTCGGTCAGGCCCGCCGGGGCCGTCTTCGGGCTCCCGGCGTCGAAGGGCGGCTGCGGGTCGTACTCGATCGCGAGCTGAACGGCCTGCGCCGTCTCCTTGTCCCGCATCGCGGCCAGCAGAGTCAGCGCCATGTCGATGCCCGACGACACGCCCGCCGCCGTCACGACCTTGCCGTCGATGACCACGCGCTCGCTGACCGGCTCGGCGCCGAACCCGGCGAGCTGGTCGAGCCACCCCCAGTGGGTCGTCGCCCTGCGGCCCTTCAGCAGCCCCGCCGCGCCCAGCAGGAACGAGCCGCTGCACACCGAAGTCGTCCACCGCGTCCGCTCGTGCACCCGTGCGATCCAGCTGAGCAACTCCGAGTCGGACAACGCCTCGATCGTCCCGGGTCCTCCGGGCACGACGACCACGTCCGGCGCCAGCAGGTCGCCGTACGACGCGGTGGCCGCGAGGCTCAGGCTGCCCCGGTCGTCGAGCACCGGCCCCGGCTCGGCCGCGACGAACGTGACCGTGCAGCCCGGCGCGAAGGCCAGCACCGTGTACGGCCCGACGGCGTCGAGCGCGGTGAAGCGGGGATAGAGGGGGATCGCGATGTTCATCAGAAACCTCCGAGGAGACCCCCGCCTTCAGGCGGGGGAGGAATCGGACTCCCTGCGGAGCAGGGCAGGGGTAGGTGTTTCGACGCCAGGCCGTACGAACAAACGTGCGGTTCTGGCCGTGATCGAGTGGCATGATGTGCGGCATGGCGCGGATCGTGAAGCGGGCCTACAAGTACCGCTTCTACCCGACCCCCGGGCAGGCCGGCGAGTTCGCCCGGACGTTCGGGTGTGTGCGCCTGGTCTACAACAAGGCTCTGGAGGAGCGGACCCGCGCCTACACCCTTCAGGGCCGCCGCGTCTCCTACGAGGAGTCCTCGTCCATGCTCACGGCGTGGAAGCGTACGGAGGAGCTGGCGTTCCTGGGCGAGGTGTCGTCGGTGCCGTTGCAGCAAGCCCTGCGTCATCTGCAGGCGGCGTTCGCGAACTTCTTCGCTAAGCGAGCCGAATACCCCACCTTCAAGTCCCGCAAGAAGACGCGGGCGTCGGCGGAGTACACCCGCAGCGCGTTCCGCTGGCGTGAGGGCCGGCTGTGGCTGGCGAAGATGGACGGCCCGCTGGACATCGTGTGGTCGCGTCCGCTGCCGGAAGGCGCGCAGCCGTCCACGGTGACCGTCTCCCGGGATGCGGCCGGGCGGTGGTTCGTGTCCATCCTCGTGGAGGAGACGATCCGACCCCTCGACCCCGCGGAGCACATGGTCGGTGTGGACGCGGGGATCACGAGTCTGCTCGCCCTGACTCGCCCGATCGACGGCCTGACCGACGAGGACGGCAAGGTCGCGAACCCCCGGCTTGAGCGGGTCGACCGCGAGCGCCTGGCCAGGGCGCAGCGGGCGCTGTCCCGCAAAGTCAAGGGGTCGAACAACCGGGCCAAGGCCCGGCTGCGGGTCGCCCGCGTGTACGCGCGGATCAGCGACCGCCGCCGGGACTTCCTGCACAAGCTGACCACTCGGCTCGTCCGTGAGACCCAAACGGTCGTGATCGAGGACCTCACCGTGCGGAACATGCTCAGGAACGGCTCGCTCGCCCGCGCCATCTCCGATGCCTCCTGGCGGGAACTGCGGTCCATGCTGGAGTACAAAACGGTTTGGTACGGGCGGGAGCTGCTGGTCGTGGACCGGTGGTTCCCCTCCTCCAAGCTGTGCTCGGCCTGCGGGGTGTTGGCCGAGTCGATGCCGCTGAACGTCCGGACCTGGCGATGCGCCTGCGGCACGGTCCACGACCGGGACGTCAACGCCGCCAAGAACATCCTCGCCGCCGGGCTGGCGGAGAGGTAAAACGCCTGTGGAGCTGGTGTAAGACCTCAACGAGAGCCCTCTCGGACGGGGCGACCGGCAGTGAAGCAGGAAGCCTGACCGGCGACGGTTGGAATCCCCCTCGTTCACGAGGGGGAGGATGTCAAGCTCTGCTGCTTTCCTTCGATCGGAACCGGCGACGGTAGTCGCCGGGTGAGACGCGCCAATGGCGGCGGAAGACGCGATAGAGGGTCTCGGGAACGCCGAGTCCCGACTCCCTGGCCACCCTGTCGAGAGGATGAGCGGTGGTCTCCAGCAGCCGCCGCGCCGCGTCGGCCCTGCTGCGTTCGACGTACCTGCCGGGTGAGACCCCGGTCTGCTCGGTGAAGACGCGGGAGAAGTGCCGCTCGCTCATCCCCGCCCGCCGGGCGAGCGCGGGAACGCTCAGGTCCTCGGCAGGGTTGGCGTCGATGAACGCCTGGATCTCGCGCAGCGGCTCGGCGCGTGGGACGGCGGCCCGCATGGGGGCGCTGAACTGGCTCTGCCCGCCCGGACGGTGCAGATACACCACAAGTCCGCGGGCGACGTTGCGGGCGAGCGCGTGACCGTGGTCGTCGGCCACGAGCGCCAGTGCGAGGTCCACTCCTGAGCTGACCCCTGCCGAAGTCCAGACGTTCCCGTCGCGGATGTAGATGGGATCGGCGTCCACCTCGACGTCCGGATAGCGATCGGCCATCTCTCTCGCTACCAGCCAGTGGGTGGTCGCGCGCCTGCCGCCCAGCAGTCCCGCCTCCGCGATGAGGAAGCTGCCGTTGCAGACCGAGGCGACCCGCCGGGCCCCTGCCGCCAGCCGTGCGACGCCCGCGACCAGCTCCCGATCGCGCAGGTGCTCCGGCACCGAGAGCCCGCCCACGACCATCAGCGTGTCGATCGGCCCCGCGACCTCGCCCAGCGGTGTCTCCGCGAGCGTCGCGATCCCGTTCTGGGCCGGTACGGCCCCGGCACGCACGGCCGTCACCTCGACCCGGTAGCCGGGCTCGGGCACGAGCAGGTTCGCCGTGGTGAAGACGTCGGCCGGCCCGGCGAGGTCGAACATCTGAAAGCCATCGAAGATCACGATGACCACGCGTCGCTGCATGCCTCAATGCTTGCGAGCAGGCCTTCACGGCGTCAACGACACGGATATTGCAGATTACGCCATCGCCTCTTGGTCGAGGACGGCAGCGGCCACCGGTGCGACCGCCGTGGCAAGCCCAGCCGAGCGCCCGGAACCGGAGCGCTTGTTAGATTTGAATAGGTCTCTGCGGTGCTGTCGTATATCGGAGCGCCAAGGAGGTGGCCAGGACGATGCCGAGCGCTCGAGAACTCAAAGACAGACTCTTCGCCGCGATCAACCGTCACGACCTCTATGACGTGCTGGACTGTTACGCGCCCAATGCCGTGTATGTCAGCCCCACGGGCATTGCGGAGGGCCGTGAGCAGATCGCATGGAGCTACGAGGACCTTTGCAAGGTCTTCCCCGACATTCGCTACACGGCCTGGTACAAGGCACCCTGCGAAGACCCCGCCTTCACCGAGTACACGATGACCGGTACCCACATGGGCCCGCTCCTGCTGCCAGGCGGCCGGGTGGCGGCCGCAACGGGTCGTCGTATAACGGTCCGGGGCAGTTGTGCCTGCGCGGTCGAGAACGGCAAGATCATCACCGATCGGGACTACTACGACCAACTGGAGCTCTACTCCCAGCTCGGCATCCGCCTCGAACCGCCACCGGACTCCTGACCGGCGCGGCCTGCTCGGCTACGACCTCCCGCCGGGCCTGCTCCGTTGATCTCCACTGCACCGGGCCGAGCCCGGGCCGAGGAGAGACACCGCGAGCGACCGCAGTCCGGCGCGAGCCGCTCGGATTCCGGTGGACCCCTCCCTGTCCGGCGCTCGCGCACACGTCATGAACCTGAACGCCGCAAGCGGCGCGTACGCCGAGTACGTGGCGGCGGGCGCGGGTGCTCTCACCTCATTCCCGGCGAGGTGACGGCGTTCCCGGCGAGGTGACGGCGACGGACGCCGTCGCCGATCTTCCCGACGATCGGCTGCAGTTGTTCGCCACCCGCGCCCACCCGGCTCTGCCGGATGAGGCGCGTAAGGCTCTGACATGATCGAGGAGGGCCTCGCGCTGGTGCCCGCCGCTCTGACCGGCGGTCCGCCCGGGCCGTACGGAGTGCAGGCCGCTATCGCCGCTTTGCACGATAAAGCAGCTGATCTGGCAACTACCGATTGGCCGCAGATCGTGGCCCTTTACGAAGTAATGCTCGCGCTGGACCCGTCCCCGTCATCGCCCTCAACCGGGCGGCGGCCGTGGCGATGCGCGACGGCCCGGAAGCGGCCCTGGCACTGCTCGACGAGCTGACCGACGAGGAGCGGCTGCGTGGGGCTACCCCGGCGGACCTGCTGCAGCGACTCGGACGACTCGCCGAGGCCGCGGCGGCCTACCGCCGAGCCCTCGATCTGGCCGGCACCGAACCCGAACGGGCCCACCTGCGACGCAGGATCGGCGAAACCGAGTCCCCCGCCCCGAACGGCCCGAACCGCGCGATGGACCCCTGACGCCCGGCCTCCCTGCGCGTCGCCGTCGAGCGGACCCGGCTCGCCTGCCGGCACGACGCCGGTGGTTACGAGGCGCGAGCTTCGCCTCAGGCGGCAAGCAACTGGGCCACGACGACGACGTTGCCGTACAGGTCGGCGAAGTGCAGGGAGCGGCTGTCGGGGTCCTCACGCTCGTCCCAGATCCGTACGCCGTGCTCGCGCAGCCGCTTGGCGACCACGTCGAGATCGGCGGTGTAGAGGACGAGCAGCGGCTGCCCGCCGGTCTGCCTGCCGACGAGCTCACGCTGCCGCTCGGAGGTGATCGGCATCAGCCACAGCCCCACCCCCTCCTGCCCGGGCAGCCCGATATGCAGAAAGCGATAGCCGCCCTCCACGTAGTCGTGCAGGACGGCGAAGCCGAGCACGTCGCGGTAGAAGGCCAGCGCCTCGTCGGCGTCGTCGACGAGCACCACCATGCGGCCGATCGCGGAGAAGAGAGCGTCATCCGTGGCCATGGGCCGCACCCTAGTTCGCGCCTCCGACATTCCATCGGTCGGCCGGGACCCGATCACGCGCCGTGGACGTCCCCGAAAGGATCCACGATGGGCCCCACGAGCATCGGGCGGGCGAGCATGTCCTCCGTGAACGGGACCCCGGTGATCTTCGCCGCCAGGGCGAACCCCCTCGGCACGGCGGTGTCGTGGTTGTCCTCCCAGGCGGCGTCCCACGCGGCCTCGTCCTCCGGCCTGTCCAGTCCCATCCCCAGCTCGCGCATGTAGGCGTCGAGCCGGTCGGGGTCGGAGCCGTAGCGCTCGTACGGGTGCCGCGGCCGATACGCGGTGACGATCGTGCCGTCGATCGCGTATTCGAAGCCGTGGTCGGCGGCGTAGTCGTGACGGGTGACCGCCACCACCTCGCAGCCTCGTGACAGCCTGGGCAGCACCTCGTGGAGCGTGACCATCCAGCCGAAGGGCTCGATGGCCACGCACCACTCGCCGGCCTGGAAGACGCCCACATGGCCGCCGCCGTCTCCGCCGTCCGTGTCCTCGACGAACTCGTACACCTTGTCGTCGAGCTCGGCGAAGCCGGACTCCCGGCCGGAGTCCTCGCCACGGCTGAAGCGGCGCACGACCTCCGCCGGGTCGAGCCCGCGGAAGAAGGCCACGCTGAAGATCACGCCCAACGGGCCGCCGCCCTCGCTCTCGGGCACGTTGAGCCATTGGAACGGGGCCAAGGGATCGGTCGTCGTCATGCGGGCCAGGGTGGCAGGTCGTACCGACAGATCCACCTGAGCGAGCGTCACTCCTCGCCGGAGAACCGCTCCCAGGCGGACTGCCGGGTCATGCCGAGCGCCGCGCCGATCCTCGCCCAGGTGGCGCCCCGGTCACGCGCCCGCTGAACCCAGACTCGCAGGTTGTCCTCGACCTGTGCGCTCACCGCGGCGATCCGCGGCAGGAACTCCAGGATCTGCTCGACCGTCATGCTCTCGGTGTAGGAGATGTCCGGCGTCTCGACGGGCTGAGCCGCCAGGATCTCGGCGCAGAGCCCGACGCACTCGTTGCAGATGTGGACGCCGGCACCGGCGATCATCTTGGCCACGGCGGTCTTCGGCTTGGAGCAGAACGAGCAGCGGATGTCCTGTTCCGCCAGAGAAGGAGCCGGCATGTCGCCTCCAAGGGATGTCCTGTCAGGCTGTTCCTGACGATCGGCACCGAGCCTAGGTCGTCAGGAGTAGCCTGACAATAGATCATCTGGAAAGCGATGTTTCCCGCGCCCTCGTCCCCGGGTCAGCTCTTGGGGCCGAAGGCGTGCGGGACCTCTCCCTTACGTCCGCAGCGCGGGCAGGGGCGGTATCGCCCGGACCACCAGGTGGCCTTGAGCGTGCCGCTGCCCTTGCACTTGCGGCATTTGGACAGGTAGTTGCGGACGTAGTCGGAGACGAGCCAGAGCCGAAGAAGGCTGCGACGAGAACGAGAACGGTCTGCGAATCCACCATGGCTCCGTAGTTCGGGGGACGACCGGCGACGAACACGCCGCCGTACGGAAGCCGGTCGCGCGGGGGCGCGGTCACCGTCACTCACCGGCCGGGCGACGCGGTGCGGGAGGCGGTCACGGGTTCTCACCCGCGCCGGCGAGGGACCTCGCATCGCCGCCTCCGTCAGCACTGGTCGCACGGGAGAGGACGCCGCACGGCCTCGGGCCGGTGACAACCTGGCCCTGTTTCATTGGAATCACAGGTCATTGGAATCACAGGCCGTTGGAGTCACAGGCCTCCGGGTCGCGGCCCTCAGACCCGCTCGGGCTGGAGCGCCGCCGCCTGCTCCACGTCCGCCCGAGGTTGGGCGCCGCGCCGCCGCAGGACGACGAGCGCGACCGCGAAGGCGGAGATCAGCAGGGCGAGGGAGACGGTGAAGGCCAGCCGGTAGCCGCCGGTCAGCGCGACCGCCTCGCTCGCCCCGCCCGCCAGCAGCCCCTCCGTACGGGTGGCGGCGAGCGTGGACAGCAGCGCGACGCCGGCGGCCATTCCGGCCTGCTGGGTCGTGTTGAACACCCCCGAGACCAGGCCCGCGTCGTCGGAGCGGGCGGCGGACATGCCGAGCGTGGTCAGCGCCGGAAGCACCAGTCCCCCGCCCATGATGAGCACCATCACGGGGAGCAGGTCGGTCAGGTAGCGGGCGTCGACCGGGACACGGGTGAGCCAGGCCATCGCGCCGATCAGGAGCACCAGGCCGCCCAGCAGTACGGCACGCGCGCCGAACCGGGTGCTGAGCCGCGGGGACACGAACAGCGACACCCCCGCGATGGACAGCGCCGCCGGGAGCATGGCCAGGCCGGTGCCGAGCGCGTCATACCGGAGCACCTGCTGCATGAACAGCGCGACGACGACCTGGAAGGCGAACATCGCACCCAGCGTCAGGATCTGCACGAGGTTGGCCCCCGCGACGGCCCGCGAGCGGAGGATCCGCAGCGGCATGAGAGGCGTCCGGGCGGTCGCCTGCCGGACGACGAACGCGGCCAGCAGCGCGAGCGACACCGCGCCGAACCACAGGGAGCGCGGGCCGAACCGCTCGATCTGGACCACGCTGTAGATGCCCAGCATGAGACCGGCCGTGACGAGCAGGGCGCCCAGACCGTCCGCGCCCGCCGACAGGCCGAGCCCTCGATCGGCCGGCAGCGCCCGGACCGCCAGCGCGATCGTGACGACGCCGATCGGCACGTTGATCAGGAAGATGTAGTTCCAGCCCATCGTGTCGGTGAGGACCCCGCCGAGCACCTGGCCCAGCGACGCCCCGGCGGCGCCGGTGAAGCTGAACACGCCGATGGCCTTGGCCCGCTCCCCCGCGTCCGTGAAGGTCGTCACCAGGATGCCGAGCACGACCGCCGAGGCCATGGCGCTGCCGACGCCCTGGAGGAACCGGGCGCCGATCAGCATCCCCGGCCCGGTGGCGGCTCCAGCCAGCAGGGACGCGGCGGCGAAGACGGCGTTGCCCGCGAGGAACATGATCCGGCGGCCGATCAGGTCGCCCAGACGACCGGCCAGCAGGAGCAGGCCGCCGTACGCGATGAGATAGGCGTTGACGGTCCAGCTCAGCTCGGCGGGCGCGAAGCCGAGATCCCGCTGGATGGCGGGCATGGCCACGGTCACGATGCTGCCGTCGAGGACCGTCATCAGCATCGTGGCGGACAGCACACCTAGCACGAGCCGGCGGGATCGGGATATGCGCGACATGGGGTCGCCTCCTGTTCATGAGGAACAGGACCGACCGTAGCAGATAGTTTTGTTATAGACGATCCCTTACGGACCAATCAGCCGCGCTGGCGTGCTCGCCGGATCGGCCGCGGCGCCTCGACCGGAGCGGCCAGATGCCCCGTGACCAGCCGGTTCAGCGCGCGGACGAGCACCTCCGCCTCCTCGTCGGGCAGCGACCCGAGCGCGGCCCGGTGGACCCCGTCGACGATCTTCTGGCTCCGCTCCGCCATCTCCGCACCCTTCTCGGTGACCGCGACGATCCGGGCTCGCCGGTCCGTGCTGGACGGGCGCCGCTCGGCGAGGCCGGCCTCCTCCAGCGCGTCGAGGGTGACCACCATCGTGGTCTTGTCCATGTCGCCGAGCTCGGCGAGCTGGATCTGCGTGCGCTCCTCCTCCAGCGCGTGGACGAGCACGCAGTGCATGCGCGCCGTCAGACCGATCTCGGCGAGGGCGGCCGCCATCCGCGTACGCAGCACGTGACTGGTGTGATCGAGCAGGAAGGACAGGTCGGGCTCGTTACGCGAGGGTGCCATGGCGGTCATACGCCCAGGCTACCAATTCGTCCGATTGCGGATTATCTCCAAAGGTCACTGTGTCCGCAGCGCAGCCTCGACCGACGCCGGACTCGCCGGGACGAGCGGGAGCCGTACGGCGGCGGTGGGAATCCGGCCCTGGGCGTGCAGGACGCCCTTCAGGACGGTCGGGTTGGGCTCGGCGAACATGGCCGCCGACATGAGCGACAGCCGGTGACCGAGAGAGCGGGCGTGGTCGGCCTCTCCGGCGCGCCAGGCTCGGACGAGCTCCACGAAATCGGCGGTACGCAGGTGGGCGGAGGCGAGGATGCCGCCGGAGGCGCCCAGGGCGAGCAGCGCGGACAGGAACGGGTCGTCCCCGGCGAGCACCGCGAAGTCGGCCGGCGGGTCGGCGAGCAGAGCGACCGTGTCCATGTCGACGCCGCCGACCGCGTGCTTGACCCCGGCCACCATGGGCAGTTCGGCCAGGCGGCGCAGCGTGCCCGCGCCCACGGACTGCCCGGTTCGATAGGGGATGTTGTAGACGACCAGCGGCACCGGCGTCTGCTCGGCCAGCGCGGTGAAGTGGGCGAGCACGCCCGCCTCGGACGGGCGGACGAACGCCGGGACCGTCACCAGCGCCGCGTCCGCCTCCCCCTTGAGAGCGCGCAGCGCCTCGGCCGTGCTCCGCGTGTCGGCCGACCCCGCGCCGACCGTGAGCGTGGCGCCCCGTTCGCGGCAGACCCGGCCGCAGATCTCGATCACCGCGCGCCGTTCCTCCTCGGCCAGCGTGGCGACCTCCGCAGTGGTACCGAGCGCGACGAGCCCCGACGCGCCGTCGTCGAGCACGGCGTGCGCCAGGGCTTCGAGCGCGTCGACGGCGATCTCGCCGTCCTCGGCGAACGGAGTGATCAACGGGACGTGAACACCGGAAAGAGTCATGCCCACGATCCTTCCGGCGAGCAACCGTGTAGGTCCAGTTCGTGTTTCTGTCGAAACCGTTAAGCTGAACTGATGCTCGATGCGTCCCGAAGCCGTCTGCACTGATGCTCGATGTCCGCAGGCTCCGCCTGCTCCGTGAACTCGCCTACCGGGGCACGATCGCGGCGGTGGCCGAGGCGCTGACGTTCACCCCCTCGGCCGTCTCCCAGCAACTCGCCGCGCTGGAACGCGAAGCGGGGGTCGCCCTGCTGGAGCGCACCGGACGGCGGGTCGCGCTCACCCCCGCCGGGGTGGCGCTGGTGCGGCACGCGGAGGCCGTGCTCGAACGGCTGGAGCAGGCGGCGGCGGAACTCGCCGCGGCCAGGAGCGATCTGTCCGGGATCCTGCGGATCGGCGCCTTTCCCACGGCGACCCGCGCCATCCTCCCCGCGGCCCTGGCGGCGCTCGCGCGGAGCCACCCGGGCCTGGACCCGATGGTGGACGAGGTCGATCCCGCCGAGGTCGCGCCCCGGCTGCGCGCCGGCGAGCTCGATGTCGCCCTGGTCCATGAGTACGACTTCGTCCCGGCCGAGCCCGACCTCGCCCTGGACGCCGTCCCCCTCCTCGACGAATTCATGTACCTGGCCACCCCGCACACCGTCGACGGAGAGGGCGACGCGGCCACGCTCCTCTCCTGCCGCGACGCGCCGTGGATCGCCTCCACTCCCGGCACGCTGTGCCACGCGATGACCATGCGCGCCTGCCAGGCGGCGGGGTTCTCCCCCCGCGTACGTCACCACATCGACGACTTCGCCACGGTGCTGGCGATGGTCGCCGTCGGGCAGGGCGTGGCGCTCGTGCCGGAGCTGGGAGCCGCCGACCCGCCCGGAGGCGTCACGCTGACCGCGCTGTCCATGCGCCGCCGCACCCGCGTCGCCTTCCGCCGGGGCGCCGGCGGTCACCCCGCCGTCGTCGCCCTGATCGCGGCCCTGCGTTCCGCCGTCCGATAGGAGTCAGAACACCGGGATGATGTCCTCCGGGTCGATCACGTCGACCTCCACGCCGTCGATGTCGAGCTCGGGGATCGCGGGGAACTCGATGCCCCACCGCTCGACGATCGCGCGTACCCGGGCCATCGCCAGCCGCCAGTTGTCGGCCTGCTCCTCGTACGACAGCACGCCGAGGCCGCCCTCCCGCGCGTGGTCCATGAGCACCCGGTGGTTGTGCAGGAAGTACGGCGGAAGCTCCCAGAAGCCCTCGGGCGGCTCCCACAGGATCATCGACAGGAACACGAACCCGGCGCGCAACTGACGCGTGATCAGGCCGCGCACGTCGTCGGTGAGCCCCGGCCACTCGTTCTCCAGGATCGTCATGCAGATCTGGAGGTGGCGCGACTCGTCCCGGCCGATCTTGTGGAACATGTCCGAGAACAGGGGGTGCTCGGTGCCGGAGGCCATCCCCCGGAACAGCGTCGAGGCCGCCATCTCCCCCATCATGAAGCTCGTGAACAGCACGGCGAGCGAATACTTGCCCACGGCCGCGTTGTAGCCGTTCCAGTAGCGCCCGCCGTTGTGGTAGAGCCAGCCGATGTTGTTGTGCGCCGCCCGCTCCAGGTCGCCGGAAGGCTGCCAGTCGAGCGGGCCGCCGGGCCACAGCCGTGCGATCGTCCGCTGGCAGCACTCCTCGTGGTTCATCTCGTCGCGGGTGATCGAGAAGAAGCACTTGCGTACGGGATCCTCCTCGTGCTTCTCGAACGCGTGGATCGTGGCGCGGGCGAAGACGGCGGGGCCGGACGCGTCGAAGTTGGCCAGCACGGAGAACCAGTACATGATCCCCAGCCGCTGCTCGGCCGTGAACTCCCCGGGATCGAGCAGGTTCCACGGCAGGTCGGCGGGGTTCCAGACCATGCGCTTGGACTTCTCGTAGATCGCCGCGAGCTTCTCGGTCTCCACCCGCCACTCCATCGGGTAGATGTTGGGCTGCGGGATCTCGGGAGCCGGCCAGAAACCGCCCTCAGGAACCACGACGTCCGACATCCGTCTCACCCTCCCGCGACTGTGACCCACATCACCATGTAACAGCGTCAGCCTCATCCTGCGCCGTGCCGTCACACCAATCAAGTGCCCACACCGCTCAGGCGCCCACACCTCGCCGTCCGCGGCTGCCCTGCGTGACCGCGACGCACACGAGCACGGCGACAGCCGCCACGATCGTCGCGGCGCCGATCTCCTCGTCCAGCAGCAGCCAGGCCCACACCAGCGTCAGCAGCGGCTGCGCGAGCTGGATCTGCCCGGCGCGCGCGATCCCGCCCATCGCGAGCCCGGCGTACCACGGGATGAACCCGAGGAACATCGACACCAGCGCGACGTACGCGAACCCGGCGAGCGACACGGCCGAGGGCTCCACAGGGGTGGTGACGGCCAGCACCACCGTCACGGGCACGGTGAGCGGGGCCGCCAGCACCAGGGCGTACGAGATGACCCGCCAGCCGGGCGTGTCCCGGGCCAGGCGGCCGCCCTCGGTGTAGCCGACGGCGGCCGACAGCAGGGCGAGCACGAGGAGCACGTCCGCCCCGGCGAAACGGCCGGTCCCCCGGGTCAGCGTGAACACGGTGATCGACAGCGCGCCCGCCGCGCAGGCGGCCCAGAACAGGGGCCGCGGCCGCTCCCCCGCCCGCAGCACCGCGAACGCGGCGGTGGCGGCCGGGAGCAGGCCGATGACGACGGCGGAGTGGGCCGTGCTCGCGCCGCCGTCGAGGGCCAGGCCGCTGAACAGCGGGAAGCCGACGACCACGCCCAGCACGATCATCGCGTACGACCGCAGGTGGGCGCGGGGCGGCAGGAGCGGCGCACCGGCGGCCTTGAGGCAGATCACGGCGGCCAGCGCCGCGATCGCCGCGCGCCCGATCGCGACGAGGTACGGATCGAACCCCCGCATCGCGAACACGGTCGCGGGAAACGACCCCGAGAACGACAGCACGCCGACGCCGGCCAGGAGACTGCCCCGCCACGCGGAACGGCGAGGGGAGTCCGCTATCGGGAGGACGCCGATAGCGCTATTGTCAATTTTCATGAACGACGATAGCAGTATCGCCCGTCTCGCCGCGATCCTCCGGGAGGAGACGGAGCGGTCGCGGCCGGGCGAGCGGCTGCCGTCCAGCAGGGAGATCATGCGCCGCCACGGCGTGGGCCCGGTGACGGTCTCGCGGGCGATCGCGCAGCTCTCGGCGGAGGGGCGGGTCGTCACCCGGCCCGGCGCGGGGGTGTTCGTGGTCCCGGCCCGGCGGCCGGTCACGGAGGCGCCCGACCTGTCGTGGCAGACCGTGGCCCTGGGCGACCGGGTGGTGGACGACTCGGCGACGGCGAGCCTGCTGGCCCAGCCCGCCGACGGCGTCGTCCCGCTCACCGGCGGCTATCTCAACCCCGAGCTGCGCCCGGTCAGGGCGCTGGCAGCGGCGGCCGCGCGAGCCGTACGCCGGCCGGAGGCGTGGAGCATGCCCCCGCTGAACGGCCTGCCGGAGCTGCGCCGCTGGTTCGCCGCCGAGGTCGGCGGCGCGGTGACGCAGAACGACGTGCTCGTCGTGAGCGGCGGCCAGTCGGCGCTCACCCTCGCGTTCCGCGCACTGGCGGCCCCCGGCTCGCCGATCCTCGTCGAGACCCCCACCTACCCGGGAGCGCTCGCGGCGGCCAAGGCCGCCGGACTGCGGGCGAGCGCGGTGCCGCTCGACCAGGACGGCGTACGGCCCGACCTGTTGGCGGAGGCGTTCGCGATGACGGGGGCGCGGGTGTTCTACTGCCAGCCGACGCTGCACAATCCCACCGGGGCGACCCTGACCCGGGAGCGCAGGGAACAGGTGCTGGCCGTGGCCCGGGCCGCGGGGGCGTTCGTGATCGAGGACGACTACGCGCGATATCTGGCGACCGGCCCGGTCCCGCCGCCCATGGTGAGCGTGGATGCTCACGGCACCGTGGTCCACGTCCTGTCGCTGAGCAAGATCACCTCACCGAGCCTGCGGGTGGCGGGCCTGATCGCGCGGGGCCCGGCCGCGCACCGGCTGCGGGCCGGTCAGGTGGTCGAGTCGTTCTTCGTCGCCCGGCCCCTGCAGGAGACGGCCGTCGAGTTCGTCGGCTCCCCCGCCTGGCGGCGGCACCTCGGCACCGTCCGCCAGGAGATCGGCGTACGGCAGGCCGCGCTACTGGCCGGGCTCGCCCGTCACGCGCCCGCCGCCGAGGTGCATCTGGTGCCCTCCGGCGGCCTGCACGTCTGGGTACGGCTCCCGCCCGGCACCGACGAGGCGGAGGTGGTCGAGGCGGCACAGGCACAGGGCGTGCTGGTGAGCCCGGGGCGCATCTACTACCCCTCCGAGCCCCCGGGCCCGCGGCTCCGGCTGACCCACACGGCCGCGGCGGGCCTGCCCGAGCTCGACGAGGGCGTCCGCCGCCTCGGCCCGGTTCTGACGTTCCATGCGGCCCGGCGTCTCGGTTAGTCACAGGAGCCCCAGGAGACAACTTTTGCCCCACCTGAACCGTCTTATCTGTGTCATCCCCCTTGACAGAGGAGAGGCCGTGCACCGCCGCTCTCGTACCTCGGCTCGGATCCCCGTTTCCGAGGGAGGCATCCGATTCGTCAGTGGCGCTCGCGACCGGATCGGGGCTCTTCTCCGTGCTCTCCACGGCGGGTGGCCCGCGACAGACGCTCGCGGCGCTCGCTGTTCCGCAGCGCCAGGTAGGCCAGGTAGCTGAAGCGCATGGGCTCCTCCTCGGAATGGCAAACACCGGCAAAACGCTTACGAAGGTGTTGTTATTCCGCGACCTCCGACTGTCGTACAGTGGTCACGAGGGGTGATCGATCATGACGGGCCCGGCGGAGCTGCTCCGCGACTTCGTGAACACCTACGACGTCGAGGGAGACGCCGACGAACTGGCCTCGCCGGCCGAGCTGTCCGTCTGGCTGCGCGAGCGAGGGCTGATCGGCGACGACGACCGCGCCGCCGACGAGGATCTCGCCGTGGCGACCCAGCTGCGCGAAGGGCTGCGGGCCGCGCTGCGCGGCAACCACGACGGGGGTTCGTACGAGGTGCCGGACGGGCTGGACGCGGCGCTGGCGGGGCTGCCGGTGCGGGTGACGCTCTCGGCGGGCACGCCGGCCCTGGAGCCGGCGGCGCCCGGAGTGGCGGGCGGACTCGCGCGCCTCGCGGCGCTGATCCCGGCCGCCCACGCCGACGGCACCTGGCCGCGGCTGAAGGTATGCGCCGAGAGCACCTGTCAATGGGCGTTCATCGACTCCTCGAAAAATCGGTCTCGCTCCTGGTGCTCCATGCGCGTCTGCGGAAACCGCACAAAAACCCGGGCATATCGGGCACGACGCCAGGCGGAAGGTACGCCGAGGCCCTCCTGACCAGTACGGTGTTACAGGCTAAGAAAGGAGCCCGCCGAATGGGTGTTAGAGCTGCCCGCCTCGAGGACGTCGACGCGGTGACCAGCACCCAGATCCGGGCGTGGAAGGCTGTCTATCGCGACTTCCTGCCACCGATCCCGCTGGAGCAGATGACCGGGCCGGCGGCGGAGAAGATGTGGCGCCGCCAGTGGGAGGAGGCGATCCTCTCCCCGCCCTCGCCGCGTCACCGCCTGCTCGTCGCCGTCGAGCGGGTGGTGCCCGACACCGACGCGTTCACCGCGCTCGGGCCCGGCGGCATCCTGGCGACCGCGGCGCAGCGTGCCTCCGACCGGGTCGTGGGGCTGGCGTCGCACGGACCCGCCGAAGATCCGGATCTCCATCCCGCCACGACGGCCGAGCTGATGACGTTGCTCGTCGATCCCAACCACATCAGGCGCGGACACGGCAGCAGACTGCTCAACGCCACGGTGGACCACCTGCGCGAGGACGGCTACAGCACGGTGGTCACCTGGGTCTTCGCCGACAACCACCCGATGCTGGGCTTCCTCGAGTCGGCCGGCTGGGGCGAGGACGAGGCCGAGCGCGTCCTCGACATGGGCCGCCCGATCAGGATGATCCGCCTCACCACCGACATCCGCTGACGCGGCATCCGTCCCCGCCTCCGGCCCTTCGCGGCTTCGGCTGAACATGTCGAAGCCACAGTCGATCCGTCGCCGTACGTTCCCGTGGACAGAGCGCCGACCACACCGACGATGCCGCGCTTGCCGGACATCTCGGTACTGCGGCCTGAAAAGAAAGAGGAGGACAGAAACGGCGGCACAGGCTGTTGTGGAAATCCGCTATCCGTGCTGGGTGCGCATGCTGGGTAGCGGATGGACGCACAGCCGACGCCTTCTCGGTCGCTGAGACCGGGCGTCGAAGTGGCGTCATGCGCGTCCGGTGACCGCGGGCTTGCCGGTGTGACGTTGCCCAGCCTGGATCCACGGGCCGGAACATGACTGAAGTGCCCCGGAAACAGCGAGAGGCGCCCTCCGAACCGGGCTGATGGAAGTTCTTCAGGCTTCCGGCAGCCCGCCCGGTACGACGCCTCTGACGTGCGTTTGTTCCCCGGCAAGAGCCAGAGCCGCCGGCAGGACCAGACCTCTGGTGAGAGCTAGACGCGCGAGCGCGTCGAGGCCCTGCCCGGCCGCACGGCCGGCACCCGGGAGGTGCTCACGTCTTGATCACGAATGGGTCGCCGGTCGAGCCCGAGTAGTCGATCATGACGTTCTTCACCGTGAGGTAGTCGTCGAGCGCCTCCTCCCCTCGCTCCCGCCCGAAGCCGCTGTCCTTGACACCGCCCGACGGCGCCTGGACGCCGGCCGCCCGATAGCAGTTGACCCAGACGGTCCCGACATCGAGGGCGCGGGTGCACCGGACGGCCCGGTCGACGTCGCGGGTCCATACCGCCGCCGCCAGGCCGTACCGGGAATTGTTGGCGATCGCGATCGCCTCGTCCTCGTCGTCGAAGGGCAGGACGGCCAGCACCGGGCCGAACACCTCCTCCTGGGCCAGCGGCATGTCGGGCGTGACGTCCGTGAAGATGGTGGGCTGCACGAAGAAGCCCTGCTCCAGACCGGGACCCGAGGCCCGGCGACCGCCGGTGACGAGCCTGGCCCCGGACTGCTCGGCGCCCTCGATCATCGTGAGGATCTTGCTCAGTTGCGGCTCGTTCGCGACGCAGCCCATCTCCGTGGCCGCATCCGCGGGATCCCCGAGGACGATCCGCTCGGCCCGCGTCCGCAGTTCCTCGACCACCTGGTCGTGAATGCTCCGGTGCACCAGCAGCCTGGACCCGGCGACGCAGCTCTGGCCACCGGCCGCGAAGATCCCGGCGACGGCGCCGACCAGGGCACGAGGAAGGTCGGCGTCCTGGAAGACGATGTTCGCCGACTTGCCGCCGAGCTCCAGGGTCACCGGGACGAGGTTGCGGCCGGCCGCGGCGGCGATCTCCCGGCCCACTTCCGGGCTCCCCGTGAAGCTCACCCGTCCGATACGCCGCCCGTCGACGAGCGCCTTGCCGACGCGGCTGTCCCCCGTCACCATGTTCACCACACCTGGCGGGAAGCCGGCCTCCTCGACCAGCCGGCACAGCTCCGCGGTCGTCGCCGACGCGTGCTCCGACGGCTTGATCACCACGCAGTTGCCCGCCGCCAGCGCCGGCGCGAGCTTGTTCGACAGCAGTGACAACGGGGAGTTCCAGGCAGTCACGAGCGCGGCCACACCGATCGGCTCGCGATGGGTGTAGTCGAGGACGTCCGGCCGGTCCAGAGGAATGGAGGAGCCCCACACCTTGTCGGCGTAGCCGGCGTAGAAGCGCAACTGCCGGGCGGCACCGAGCACCTGGGCTCGGGTCTCCCGGATGACCTTGCCGTTGTCGGTGGTCTCCAGCAGGGCAAGCCGGTCGACGTCGCGCTCGACGAGAGAGGCGAGCTCGTGCAGCAGGGTGGCCCGCCGCAGGCCGCTGGTCCTGCGCCACGTGCCCGCGAAAGCCGCATGGGCGGCCTCGACCGCGTCGGCGACGTCCGCCGGGCTGGCCTGCGCGTGCGTGGCCCATGCCTGCCGGGTGTACGGGTTGACGGCCTCGAAGCTCTCCCCCTCCGACCCGGGACGCCACTTCCCGTCGATGAAAAGCCCATAGTTCTCGACTGACATACCTGCTCTCTCTTCTTTCATCCCGGCCATGTGACCGGGCCACACGAGGCACCACCGGGGGCTGGTCGCCATCCGGCACGCGTCGCCCCGATCGTGCCGAGGCCGGCGCGGAGCCGGTAGTTCTCCATCAGCCGAACAGGAAGACCCCCTTTCCGTCGGTCTGCCGCGCGAACAGCTGGTATGCCTCCTCGGCCTGGTCGAGCCGCCACCGGTGGCTGAACAGTTCGTCGACCGGAATGCCGTGATCGACGACGAACTGCGCGCACTCGGCCTGCCCGACGTTCGAGAAGGTCCACGAGCCCATGATCGTGAGCTGCCGGGAGGTGATCGTGCTGACGTTCTCGACCTGCAGCGCCGTGACCCCGGCGACCAGGACGACCGCGCCCCACGGGCGGACCGCCGCGATGGCCTCGGCCCGTGCCGACACGGCGCCGGAGGTCTCCAGAGCGTAGTCCGCCCCGCGCCCCTTCGTGTGCTGCAGGATCGCCTCCACGGAGCTCTCCACCGCCGGATTGACGATCACGTCCGCGCCGAGTTCCCCGGCACGCCGAAGCCGCTCCTCACTGATGTCGAGGGCGATGACGCGGGCGCCCATCGCGGCGGCGAGCTGCGTCGCGGCGAGACCGACCGGGCCCTGGCCGTAGATCGCCACCGTGTCCCTCCCGGACGGCCGCACCCGCATCAGCGCGCCGTAGGAGGTGCCCATGCCGCAGGAGATCGCCGAGCCCGCCTCGAAGCTCAGCTCTTCGGGCAGCGGCACGAGGGTACGGGCGGGGACGGTCATGTACGGGGCGTGGGCACCGTGCGCGCTGATGCCGTAGACCGCCGGGACCTCCCGGGAGCACATCTGCGCCCAGCCCGCCCGGCAGTGCTCGCAGACGCTGCAGCCCCAGTAGTGGTGGACCATGACCCGGTCGCCGACCCTGGCCTCGTTCGCCGTCACCCCGGACCCCACGGCCGCCACCACCCCGCACGGCTCATGCCCCGCGATGATCGGCTCGGTCGGCGGCGGGAGCTTGGGGTGGCGCTTGCTGCCCGGCGCCGCCCGGTAGAGGTTGAGATCGCTTCCGCACATTCCCGACGCCTTGATCTCAACGACGACCTCGCCCGGTCCGGGTGTGGGGTCGGGCAGGTCGATGAAACCGATCACACTGCTTCCGGGGAACACCACTCCGCGCATGCGTCTCCTCCAGTCACGCCGTCTGCGTCATGTTCACGAACCCCCGCGAGATCCCCCTGCACGGCCCCCTTCGAGCCCCGTACGAGCCTCGCCGGATGTCGCGTGGACGAGCCCGGCGAGGGGTGCGGCGTGAAGGGGTCCAGGGGGGTGAAGGGGGCGAGTGGCGAGGCAGGCGTCGATGCGACAGACCTCGCCGTCGATCTTGGGGAAGTCCACCACGCCGCCGCGTGGGAGGACACGGACACGTTCATCGGTCCGACCGCGGGCACCCGGCGGGAAAGGCATCGACTCCTGCTACCCGCCGTGGACCGCACAGCTTTCCTCCAGTCATACGGTTAAGCGTATGACCAGTAGACAGTAACAGGTTCACCGGCGCACGGCAACGAAGTGGACGACCGCGCCCGAACGGTCGAAGCGGTCGAGTCGCAGGCCGGCCTCCTGAAACCATCCCCGCACGTCGGACGCCGTTCCCACGGCTCCGAACACCCCGAACCGGCGCAGCAGGGCGATCATCCGATCGAAGCGCGGCCCGGCCTTCCTGACGATGCAGCACCCCACCAGTCGGCCGCCGGGGGCGAGACAGCGAGCCAGTTCCGCCACCGCGACGCCGGGATCGGGGAGGCAGTGCAGCCCGTTGTAGGACAGGCACCCCCCGAACGCGCCATCGGCGAAGGGCAGCGCCCGCACATCGGCGCGAGCGAACCGCGCCGCGGATCCCGGCCCGGCGCGCCGCCGGGCGCGGCTGACCATGGCCGGTGAGATGTCGACGCCGACGTATCCGGGCCCACCGGCGGCGCGCAGCCCGGCGAGCGCGACACCGCTTCCGCACGGCGCGTCCAGGATCAGCACGTCCGACGGCAACCGCGCGAGCTCGCCGATGCCGCGCCGCAGCAGCCGCGTGTCGGTCCCCCACAGCACCCGGCCGGCGACTCGAAAGATCCACTCCCGCTCGGCACCGCCGGCGTACACCGCGCCGACGAACCTGCCCCACGCCCGTCGCGCTCGCCAGGTCCGCACCGGATCGGTCATCCCGCCCCCCTCCAACCACACGTCCGCCGACCGCGCGTCCCACCGACCGCCACGCGGACGACACGCGGACGACACGGCGGCATCGGCCGGGCCGGCGTCAGGCGTGGGCCCGCCCGCGTCCTCGTCGCCGGCCGCCGGCCGCCGGGTCAAAGACGCAGTGCGATCCGGGCCCCGTCCAACGTGGCGTGCACGATCCTGCGAGGCGCGAGGGCGTCACCGATCCGGTAGAACTCCCCTTCGATGTCGGGGAAGTCCGTCACCTCCTGGGCGGCGGCGAAGACCACCGAGTCGGCCGGGACGAGGTCGGTTCGCCTGGAGAAGGTGTTGTAGACCTGCGGCTTCGGGCCCAGCGTGTCCAGCCTCGTGTTCGCCCTGATGTCCACGCCCTGCTCCAGGCAGCGCTGCGTCAGGAGATGGAGGATCGACGGCTCCGCACCCTGCCCCGGGACGAAGCACTCCGAGATCAGGGTCACCTGCTTGCCTGCCGCGGCCAGGAAGTCCGCCGCCGCCAGCGGTGCGACGTGGTCGTTCAGACCACCGACGACAAGCACGGACTCCCCCAGTTCGGACAGGTCCATGTCGAGGATGTCCAGGGCGCTGAACGTCCTGATGTCCCCGGCTCCCGGGAGATCCGGGATGGCCGGCATGGCGCCCGTCGCGGCGACCACGGCGTCCGGCGCCAGGGCGGCGATCAGCTCCGGTGTCGCCTCGACCCCGGTGCGGACGTCCACGCCCGCCTGGCGGACCTCCTTCTCCAGCCCGTCGATGAGGGAACGCATCTCCGCACGGCCCGGGTCCAGGCACAGCCGGCGCAGCTTACCGCCGAGCTGGTCCTGCTTCTCCAGGAGTGTGACGCGGTGCCCCCGCTCGGCCGCCGTACGCGCGCACATCAGGCCCGCGGGCCCGGCTCCGACGATCACCACGTGCTTGCCCGCCGGCGGCGCGGGGACGGCCAGCTCGTCCTCTCGCCCGGCCCAGGGGTTCACCGGGCAGGCCGACACCCGGTCGGGATAGTGGCACTCGTTGACGCCGATGCACTTGCGGATACGCCCGGCGTCGCCGCGCTCGGCCTTGCGGAGGAAGTCCGGGTCGGCGATCAGCGCCCGCGTCGTCCCGACCATGTCCGCCAGACCCTCGTTGAGCACCCGCTCCATCAGGGCCGGGTCGTTCATCCGGCCGGTCAGGATGACGGGCACCGAGACCGCGGACTTGACCCGTGCCGCCGACTCGCCGTTGAACCCGGGCTCGAGGTACGCGGAGGCGACGTAGGGCAGCACGACCCCGTCGTCGAGCGCGCCGATCGTACCCGCCGTGACATTGACATAGGCCAGGTGCTGCTCGACCGCGCGGACGATCTCCACGACGTCGCCGGTGGACAGTCCCTGAGGGTTCGCCTGCCGGCCGCTGATCCGCATGCCGATCGGGAAGTCCGGACCACAGGTCTCGCGGATAGCGGCGATGATCTCGTCGAGGAAACGGCGCCGGTTCTCCGGGGTGCCGCCGTACTCGTCGGTCCGCTGATTCGTGACCGGGGAGAGGAACTGCTCGACGAGGTAGCCATGGGTGGCGTGCACCTCGACACCGTCGAAGCCGCCGCGCTGGACCCGCGAGGCCGCCCGGGCGAAGAGCCGCACCACCTGCTTCACCTCGTCCGTCGTCAGGGTGTGCGGCTGCGTACGGACGTGCGGATCCTGTTTGCCGCTCGGGGAGACCATGGCCTGGAACGTCTCCGGCAGGCGGATCGAGCCGCGGTTCGCCACCTGCCCGAACACGACGGCGCCGGAGTCGTGGACGATCTTGGCTCGCGCCTCGATCTTCGGCAGCAGCAAGCGGTCGTAGAAAGCCTCGCCCTCCGGGGTCTCGGGGTCGGGACCGGCGTCGATGTCATCGATCGCGACGTGGTCCTGCCATCCGGTCGTCACGAAGTACGGCGTCGAGATGGCCTCGGACAGAACGGGGATGCCGACCAGTCCGACGCCGCCGCGCACGCGCGTCTCAAGGTACTTGAGGTAGCGCCGCTCGCTCATCTTCGGGTTGTGCGTCGTCAGCATGAGACGGTTGCGAACCGTCATCCCGGCGATCGAGATCGGGCTGGAGAGGGTCTCGAACGGGCTCATGGCTTGCTCACTTCCTGGGGGTCGGGCCGGGTGTCCTTGTCGTCGCGTCTGGTGATGGGGGCCCTGGTTCCGTTGAGGAGCATGGCGATCATCGTGTAGAAGCCGACGGTGGAGATGAGCTCGACCATTCCCCGGTCACCGAGGACGCGCGACGCGCGCTCGTAAACGTCGTCCGGGATGTCCCGGTCCCGGTGCAGGCACACGGCGACGTCGTGGACCGCCCGCTCCGCCGCGTCCTGAGACGCGAAAGCGCCGTCACGCACGCCCGCGACGGCCTCCTCGGACAGGCCGGCCTTGCGGGCCAGCGGCTCGTGGGCGAGCCATTCGTTCTCGCAGCGCCACTCCACGGCGGTGACGAGGATCGCCAGTTCCCGGAGCCGCGGCTCGAGAACCGAACCGAAGCGGACGTAGTTACCGAAGTCGAGTGCCGCCTGAGCGAGCCTGGGGCTGCGGGACCAGATCGCCGTCGGCCCGGTGGGGTTGTGCGGGCCGCTGGTGACAACGTCGTAAACGGCACGTTCGTCGGCCGTGAAGGACCGCGGATCAGGCTCGGCAAGCCGGGAGGTCACGAGTGCATCACTCCGTAATCAGACGACGAATTCGTCGTGGGTCTCGGGGGCGAAGATCTCCTCGGGGCTGACAAGCCGCTGCGTGAGGCCCTGGGCCCGCATGTAGCCGAGGAAGGTGGTGAGGCAGGCCCGGTTCTCCTCGATGCCGTACGGCCAGTGATCCGTTCCCATGAGCTCGCGGACGTGCTCCGCCTGCCGGTAGCCCCAGGGTAGGAGATTGGACAGCGCCACGACCTCGGCGAGGGACTGGGCGGCCAGAGCCTTCGCCTCGGAGAAGGCGTTCATCAGGGAGCGGGCCAGCCAGCGGTTGCGCTCGTACACGTCGGAGCGGATGACGACGGTGTGCATGATCGGGAAGATGCCGGTCTGACGGAAGTAGTCGGACTCGACGTCCATCGGCTCGCTCCACAGCCGGCGGATGTTGCTGTCCGGGCCGCCGAAGCCCCGGGGCGTCCGGGCGGTGTACAGCGCGTCGATCTGGCCGCGCTCCAACATGTCCGACAACGTGGTGCCGGTGGGAATCGGCGCGATGTCGACGCCCGGGACGTCGATCGTGAGCTTCTCGATCCGGCCGGGTTCGAGCAGTCCGCCGGTTCGGTACCTCACCGAGTCGACGGGCAGCCCATGGTGCTCCTGGAGGATGCCGCGAATCCACACCGCCGCGGTCATCTGGTACTCCGGGATGCCCACCGTCTTGCCCGCCAGTTGCGACGGGTCGGTGTAGTCGCTGTCACCGCGGACGTAGACGCCGTGGTGCCGGAAGGTTCTGGAGGGGAAGACGGGGATCGCCACGAACGGCCGCCCGCGCAGAACGCTCAGGGTGTACGAGGACAGCGACATCTCCGCCACGTCGAACTCCCCGTGCCGGGCCATCCGGAAGAAGATCTCCTCGGCGCTCAGGGGCAGATAGTTCAGGTCGACGCCTTGCACCCTGACCCGGCCGTCGGCGAGTGCCGCGGTGCGGTCGTAGGGCCCGCACGCCAATGTGATTCGTTCAACCACTTGTTGTCCTCGTTGTCCTTCTCCAGTTCCTTCCGGCGCGGCGTCACGCGCCGCCATCCCGGAAGGACGGGCATCAGTACAGGTTCAGGCTTCTCGGCGGGACGGGGGGCGGGACGCTGCCGTCACCGTAGAGCCACTCCACGAGCTCGTAGTCGTCGCTCGACAGGATCTTCAGAAGATAGTTCCGGACCAGTGCCTCGATGCCCCCGAAGTGGGTGAACTCCCCGAAGAAGCGCGTGTTCATCTGGACGGCGCTGGCGCGCGGGAAGCGGACCTCCTCGTAGCGCGCCAGTGCCGCCGGGATGTCGTCCGGCCGCGCGCTGAGGGCTTCGGCGAGGGCGAGAGCGTCCTCCACCGCCTGCCCGGCACCCTGCGCGAGGTACTGCCGCATGGCATGAGCCGCGTCGCCCAGGAGCGCGACTCGTCCCTGCGCCCACCCCGCCAGGGGCGCCCGGTCGAACTGCACCCACTTCTTCTCCAGGTCCAGCGTCGGCAGCGCCGCCCGCACGTGGTCGCAGGCCACGCTGAACCGGTCGAACAGCTCCTCCGGCGTGCCCCACTCGTCGCTTCCGGGTTTCCCCTTCGTGCTGCGGAAGGACAGGACGCGGTTGACCATGGCACCCCCCTGGATGGGGTACTGCATCAGGTGCATCTGGTCGCCGGTGTACAGCATCACGGCGTCCTCGATGCCCTCCGGCCGGGGACCGGGCCCGCGGTAGATGACGTACTCGGACATCAGCGGCTCCGAGTCGTCGAGGACGAGCCTGCGCACGATGGAGCGCACCCCGTCCGCCCCGACGAGCACGTCCCCCTGGTACGTCGAGCCGTCCGCGCAGGTGACCCGGACGCCGGTGCTGTCCTGAGCCAGGTCGACGACCTCCTTGCCCGGCAGGGCCTCCACGCGCCCGGTCGCCCTCGCGCCCTCCATGAGCGCGGTGAGCAGGTCATGACGGTGCATGACCGTGTACGGCGCCCCGTAGCGGCTGGCCAGAACCTCGCCGAGCTTGGCGTGGTAGAGCTCGGCACCCGTGTAGACGTCCATGATGGCGAACTTCGTCGGCAGCACCGCCGTCTTGAGCACGGCGTCGAGTACGCCGAGGCGCTCAAGGGCCCGGTTGGCGTTGGGGCCGAACTGAAGCCCGGCGCCGATCTCCGTGAACTCGGGGGCTCGTTCGAGGACCTGCACCTCCATCCCCCGCAGGGCCAGCGCCAGCGCCGTCGTGAACCCCCCGATGCCGCCACCGACCACGACGACCCGAGGAAGGGCTCGCTGTGCCAAATTCAACTGTCTAGTCCTATCTGCTCTCAACTCGTCCGATCCCTCAGCGCACCTGCTCCCGGTAGAGCCCGAACGGCTCCAGGAGCGGTCGGTCGCTCATCGAGAACAGCGTCACGTCCTCGGTACCGGTGGCGTGGTGCTCGTACCAGGTCCAGGACGGCACCACGAAGAAGTCCTTGTGCTTCCAGTCCATGCGCTCACCGTTGACGACGGTGTAACCCTCGCCCTGGGTGACGCAGAAGACGGTGCTGGACGTGTGCCGGCGCGCCTGGGTCGCGCGGCCCGGAGGGAGCAACTGCATGGCGCAGGCCATCGTGGGCAGCACGGGGCCGCCGGTGAGCGGATGGACGAAGTCGATGGACACGCCGTGCTCCGGGTCACCCTTCACCTCGCGCAGCCGCCGCAGGCTCGCCAGTGTGGAGCCGTACGGATACTTGGTCAGCGGGGAGTGCCTGGTGACGGCGGGCTCGTCCGAGGGGACCACGCCGGAGCCGAAGCGCGACACGCTGGCGTTGTCCGGAACGAGCTTGGGCTGCAGCTGCTTACCCTCGAAGTCCTCGTAGAACTGGGCGTTCATACCGCGGACGAACGGGACGTCGAGGCCGTCGAGCCAGACCATCGTCTCGTCTCCGTCGTTGCGGTGGTCATGCCAGGTCCACCCGGGGGTGAGCACAAGGTCGCCCGGCTCCATGAAGACGGCCTCGCCTTCCACCACCGTGTACCCCCGCCCCGACAACATGAGGCGGATCGCGGCAGGGGTGTGCCGGTGCGCAGGGGCGCTCTCACCGGGGAGCACCATCTGGTAGCCGGCCACCATGCTCTGCGTCGTCCCCCAAAGGCGGCCGGGGTTCACGGCGTTGAGCGCCCGCCGGTCGGACTCGCCTCCGAGGTCGAGGGCGCAGGCCTCCTTGAGCAAACCGATGAGCTCGTCGTAGCGCCAGACATGCGGCGACTCCGCCGGCGCGGGCTCCGGCGCGTCCGTCTCCGGGACCCGCCACAGTGCCACGAGGTGCGCCTCGCGAACGCGCTCGTAGTAGGACTCGGCCAAAGCCCCGCGCTTCTCAGTCGATGTCGCCATCGCGTCCTCACTTCCGGCGTCGATGTAGTAGCGCGGGTTCCCGCGCTCGTGGTGCCGGCTGTCCGCCCGGCTATGCCGAGGGAGCGGACTCTGGGGACCGGCGACCATCACCTGAGAGGCTAATCGCGATTCCGCTGATCCGATATACGATGCCGCCATGAAGAATCGCCCCGACTACGCGGTCTCTTCCGTCGACCACGCGCTCAGGCTCGCCCTCCTCCTTCAGCAGGAGGGCCCGATGCGAAGCTCGGAGCTCGCGAGCCGCTTGAAGATCGCCCGCTCGACGGCACATCGGCTGCTGGCCATGCTCGTGTACCGCGGTTTCGCCCAGCAGAACGAGGACCGCCGGTACGACGCCGGGCCGGCCCTGCGGCCGATCGGCCTCAACTCCACCCAGGTCGCGGAGCTGCGCGCCTTCGCGATGCCCCACCTGCAGACGCTGCGCGATACGACCGGTGAGACGGTGAACCTTCAGGTCCTGTCCGGTCTCCACGTCCGGTTCATCGCGTGCGTGGAGTCGACCCACCTGCTGAAGGTCGGCGACCGCGAGGGTCAGCTGTTCCCGGCATGGGACATCTCCGGGGGAAGGGTCCTCCTGGCGGCGCTGCCGCCGGAGGAACTGGTCGAGCGCCTGACCGCGGAGCCGGAGTTCGACCCGTCACAGCTCGACAGCCTGCTCAAGATCCTGGACATGGTGCGGCGGCGTGGGTTCGCGATCAACGATCAGCACAAGCGCACCGAGCGCGGCGTGACCGCGGTGGCGCGCGCGGTCAGGCAGCCGAACGAGGAGGTCATAGCGGCCATGTCGCTGGCGATGCCCACGTCCCGGTTCCGCAGGGACCAGCTGTCGAGGCTCAACGCGGAGATCGCGTCGACCGTCGCCGCCGTCGAGCGGGACCTTCGGGGCAGCCCCCGAAGCGGACTGCCTCAGCGCGCCGACGCCGAGTAGATTCCGTCCTCCTGGCCCTCCGCCAGGCGCAGCGAGGCCCGCCACTGGAACATGTCCCCGCGGTACCAGATCCGCGTCACGTCCACCGGGCCTTCCTGCGCGTAGAGCACGCGGCGGGCCAGCAGAACCGGCGAGCCGACGCCGATGTCGAACTCCTCCGCCACCTCGACATCGGCGAGCCGGGCTGACATGGTCTGCTCGACCGCGGTGAGCGGCACACCGCGCCGGCGAAGCAGAGCCATCATGCCGCCCTCCCGGAGCTCCTCCTCGGTGATGAGCGGCTCGATCCCGGGCGACAGGTAGTGGACGGAGTAGACGAAGATCGTGTCTCCGGACTTGCGCCTGCTGCGGACTATGGTCCCGCTCTCGACGCCCGGCGAGAACACCTCGCGGACGTCCTGCGGAAAGCGCACACCCCGCGAGACGCGCACGTCGTGAACGGGCAGATGCGGCGTGCCGGAGATCAGGTCGTCCATGGATCCCACGAAGACGCCGCCTTCCGGCCGCAGGCCCCTGGCGCTGACGTAGGTGCCGCTGCCCTGCCGACGCACGACGTAGCCGCGGACGACCATCTCGTCGACCGCCTTGCGGATGGTCGCCTTGCTGACCGCGAACTCCTCGGACAGGCGGGACTCCGAGGGCAGGGCCGAGCCCACCGGATACTCTCCTTCCGAGATCCGCTGCAGCAGAACGGCGTACACCCGCTGGTACAGCGGGCGGAGCAACGACGTGTCCGGTGTCGTGTTCATAGGTCCTCAGTCCTCGGCCGACATGTGGCTGTGCAGCCCGGCAGCCCGCTCCATGTGGCAGATGACCGACGTCGAGTCGTCTCGCGGCGAGCCTTCGGCGATCGCACGCGCGAACACCGCACGCACCGCGTCGCCGAGCGGGGTCTCGACCCCGTTGGCCCGGGCCTCGTCCTCGGCCTCGCGCAGGTCCTTGAGCAGCATGCCGATGGCGCCGCCGCGGGAGAATTTCCGCGGAATGACGTTTTCCGGGATCTTCGTCAGGGTCGCGCTGTTCTGGCCCGAACCGCTGTTGACGACGTCCACGATGGCCTTCGGGTCCAGGCCCAGCTTCTGGCCGAGGACCATGGCCTCGCAGGCCAGCGCGAGATTGCCCGCGGAGAGGAAGTTGTTGACCAGCTTCATCCGCTGCGCGTCGCCGGGGTTGGCACTGACGTGCGCCACCTTCGTGGCGAAGGCGTCCAGGTAGGGCCGGACACGCTCGACCGCCACCACCGGCCCCGCTACGATGGCGGTCAGCGACCCGGCGCGCGCCCGCGGCACGCCGCCGGTGACGGGCGCGTCGACGACCGAAACGGTTGCCAGCGCCGACGCCATCTCCTGCACGACCGGCGCCCCGGACGTCCCGGTGTGCACGAGCACGGACATCCGCTCTCCCAGGCGCAGTCCCTGAGGTCCCAGAACGACCTCCCGGACAGCGTGCGCGTCCGGGAGGCAGAGGAAGACCACATCAGCCCGATCTGCCACCTCCGCCGGAGTGGCGGCAACGGTGACACCGGAAAGAGAAGACGCCGCCGCGGACACGTCGTGGACGACGAGGGGAAAGCCCGCGTCCCGCAGGTGCTCCGCCATCGGCCGCCCCATGGCCCCCAGACCGACGAAGCCGAGTACCTCATTGGATCGCACGGTGCACCTCATCTGCGCGTCTCACGGGCCCGACGGGACGACGTACGGGCACCCGCCCCCAAGTCGTCTGGTCATACATGATACCGTATCACTTCCCCCCATGATTCCTTCAGCCCCTTCAGCAACCCCAGGAGAGCGCATGCGTTTGGGCGTGTTCGACGACGACCGGCTCGGTGTCATCCACAAGGACGAGGTCCTCGACGTGACAGAGATCGCCGGCGTCCACTCCGCCGGCCGGCAGGGACTGCTGCACGCGCTCATCGCGTGCGGGCAGCTCGAGGCCAGGCTGACCGAGGAAGCCCTGCGCTCGGCTCCGCGCGTGGCGAACCCGCGCTGGAGGGCCCCGCTGCCGCACCCGGACAAGATTCTCGGCGCCCCCGCGAACTACCGGGCGCATGTCGAGGAGATGGGGAACCCGACGACGATCAACGAGTGGGGCCTGTTCCTCAAAGCCAGTTCGTCGGTGATCGGTGACGGCGGCACGGTGGAGCTGCCCTACACCGACGTGCGGACGGACCAGGAGGGCGAGCTCGCGGTGGTCATCGGCCGCGAGGCGCGGCACGTCTCCGCGGACGAGGCGCTCGACTACGTGTTCGGCTACACCTGCCTGCTCGACATCACCACCCGGTCGACCGAGGACCGCTCGACGCGCAAGTCGTACGACACGTTCACCCCGATCGGGCCGTACATCGTCACCAAGGACGAGATCGCCGACCCCGACGACCTGCGGCTCAGGTGCTGGGTGGGCGATGATCTCCGGCAGGATGCCAGCACCTCGGCGATGATCTTCGGTGTCCCCCAGCTGATCGCCTACGCGAGCTCCGTGATGACGCTGTTCCCGGGCGACGTCATCGCCACCGGGACGCCCGAGGGGGTCGGGCCGCTCAGTGACGGCGACAGGATCGTCGTCGAAATCGAGCAGGTTGGTAGACTTACCGCCACTGTCAGCAGCAATGGCGCGGTGCCGTACGCCGACCGTCCCCAGGCGAAGGTGTGACCGGACCGGACGCCTGACGACCCGGACGGAGACCATGACCTCACCGCGCGAGTGGATCCAGGGCGCCCGCCCCCGGACACTCCCCGTCGCCATGGCCTCGGTTCTGGGCGGAACCGCGATCGCGGCGTTCGCCGGCTCGGCCAGCTGGCCGAAGGCACTGCTCGCCCTCATCACCGTCGCGGGCGTGCAGGCGGGAGCGAACTACGCCAATGACTACTTCGACGGCATCAAGGGCACCGACACCAACCGGATCGGTCCGGCGCGGCTCGTCGCCTCCAAGGCGGCCGCACCCGCACACGTCCGCACCGCCGCGCTGATCTCGCTGGGCATCGCGGCGGTGGCGGGCGTCGTCATAGCGGTGACGACAGACCTACGCCTGCTGCTACTGGGCGCCCTGTGCCTCCTCGCGGCGTGGACGTACACCGGGGGACCCAGACCGTACGCCTACCACGGGCTCGGCGAGGTCATGGTCTTCCTGTTCTTCGGCCCGGTGGCCGTCACCGGGATCACCTACATCCAGGTCGAGTCGCTCTCGGGCATCTGGATCCCGACACTCGCCGCCGGCACCGGCGTCGGGATCCTCACCGCCGCGGTGATGCTGACGAACAACCTGCGAGACATCGACAGCGATCCGCTGTCCGGCAAACTGACCGTCCCGGCCCTGCTCGGAGACCGTAAGTCCCGGCTCCTGTACGCGGCGGTGCTTGCCGCCGCCGTGCTGTGTCTGGCGGTGGTGGCCGCGACAACGTCTCCGTGGGCGCTACTCGGCCTCGTCTTCCTGGCCGCCGCGGTCCCGGCCGTGTCGACCGTCCTGCGCGGCGCCACCGGCGGGCGGCTGGTGCCGGTGCTGGCACAGACGAGCGTCGCCGAACTGCTGTGGGCGCTCGGCATGTTCGCCGGCCTGGCTGTGGCCGCCTGACACCCCTTCTCTCCCGGTCCCTCACCTCCCGCACCTCCTGGGACGCCCAGGAGGTGTGTGAGCACGCCAGGGCGCGCTCACGGCCGCGGTCAGGGGTCGCCCCCGCTCCGTCGGCCACGGCCACGGGTGACGCGACGACCACGGTGACGCGACGGCCACGGGGCGGCTCCGGGCGGGTGGCGCGCCAGGCCTGCCCGACTGCCCGCCCCACACCACCTGGGCCATCTTCCCCTCCGCGGTGTCGTGCGGCGGCGATCCGGTCCGGCTCGTGCCGGATCGCCCTCCACCTGTGATGTCCCGCGGATAGGCGGCATCCCGCCCACGAGCTCCACCAGGTCGTCACATCGACGATCACGGCTTGCCATGCGCCGATCTACGCCCCTTGTTTCCATTCCAGCTCAGCGCTATCCTCTAGTCATATGGTTTTACGGATGACCTGATGTGCAGAGGAAAGACCAATGACCATTACCACGCAGCCGATCCAGGGGCTGTCCGTCGTTCCCGTGACGGGGATGCTCGGCGCCGAACTGTCCGGAGTGGATCTGTCGCAGCCGCTGGATCAGGCGACGATCAAGGCGATCAAGGACGCGCTCAACCAGCACGGCGTCATCTTCTTCCGGGACCAGGACCTCACCCCTGAGCAGTACCTCGAGTTCGGCGGCCACTTCGGGGAGATCAGCGTCAGCAAGGCCCTTCCCACCGTCGCCGGACACCCGCTCATCAACGAGCTCATCCGCCGGCCCGAAGCCCAGCCGGACGTCGTCGGCGGCGTCTGGCATGCGGACCAGACGTACCGGGACGAGCCGACCTACGGGACCATGCTGTACGGCTTGCAGGTGCCCGAATACGGCGCCGACACCGCGTACATCAACATGCAGGCCGCCTATGAATACCTCTCCGAGGGGCTGAAGCAGACCCTGGAGAACCTCAAGGGCGTCCACGTGCACGCGCGCAACCAGAAGAACCGCACGCCGGAGGAGATCGCCGCCCGGCCCGAGGTCGCCGTCCACCCGGTCGTGACGACCCACCCGAAAACGGGGCGCAAGGCGCTGTATGTGTCGCCCGGCTACACGGTGCGGTTCGACGGATGGACCGAGGAGGAGAGCACACCGCTGCTCAACTTCCTCTTCCAGCACGCCCTGCGTCCCGAATTCGGCTGCCGCTTCCGCTGGCGGAAGGGCTCCATCGCCTTCTGGGACAATCGTCAGGTCTGGCACTACGCCATCAACGACTCCACCGGCCACCTGCGCGTCATGCACCGGCTCGTGATCGGCTGACCACCGCCGCCCGCCGTCGGCGCATTCGAGCGGCCGTCGCCACACTGTGATCGATCACTGGCGTCGAGAAGCACAGCGAGACGCTCGGCCGGGGTATCCCGGCCGAGCGTCTTTCGCGGTCTGGCGCCGAGTTCAGCTCGCCCACCTCCCGCTCCGCCTCGCGGCGAACCGCGGACACTCGAAGGAGGGCCGGGTGACCCGGCCCTCCTGATCGAACTGAGGGACGCCGCGATGCGGCGACTCACGGCATCGGCTTGAGCGCCCGCACGTCGTCGGGCGCGACGCTGAACCGCACGCTCCCCTGAATCGGCTGGGGACAGTCGCCGAGGTCCCAGGTAAGGACGGTCACGCCGGCGACAGCCACCTTGGTGTCCGTGAAGGAACCGAAGAAGTGCGAGCTCGTCACGACGCCGTCCCAGGAGTTCGGACCCGACGTGCCGCCGCCGAGGCGCACGCGGTCGGGTCTCCAGACAGCGACCGCAGGATCGCCTACGGCCAGTCCCTCCTGCGCGGAGCCCGCGACGACCTCTCCGATGTCCGTCCGCACCGTGACGCGGCCGCCTTCGACCGAGGAGACGACGCCGTCGACCTCGTTCAGCTTGCCCACGAACCGGGCGACCCGGAGATTGGCCGGGGCCAGGTACACCTCCCGAGGCGTACCCAGGTGGGCCACCACGCCATGGTCGATCACAGCGATCCGGTCCGCGATCGCCAGGGCTTCCTCCTGGTCGTGCGTCACGTAGATCGCGGTGAAGCCCAGACGCTGCTGCATGGCACGGATCTCCGTACGGAGCTGGTCACGCACCCGGGCGTCGACGTTCGACAGCGGCTCGTCGAACAGCACGATCTCGGAGCCTCGGACAAGCGCCCGGGCCAGGGCGACCCGCTGCTGCTGGCCGCCACTGATCTGGGCGGGATACTGCTCCGCGAGGTTCTCGATCCCCATCATCCGCAGGACATCGTCGACGCGTTCCCGGATCTCCGTCCGGGAGGGGCGCTTCTTGCCGACGGTGAGTGGATAGGCCACGTTGTCGCGGATGGTCATGTGCGGCCAGAGGGCGTACGACTGGAAGATCATGCTGAGGTCGCGCCGCTCCGGGGGAACCAGCATCCTGTCCTGGGACGAGTACCAGATCCTGCCGTGGCTTTCGATGACGCCGCTGTCCGGTGTCTCCAGGCCGGCGATACACCTCAGGAAGGTGCTCTTTCCGCAGCCGCTGGCGCCGAGGAGAACGAGGAGCTCTCCCTTGGCCACATCCATGGTGGTGTCGTCGACGGCGGGCACGTCCTGCCCGCCGGGGCGGTGGAAGACCTTCTTGAGCTGGCGGATGCTCAGCGCCGGCCCGGCGTCGGAATCAGGGGATGTCGCCGGAATCGCGGTCGTGGCGGTCACGGACATGGGGTTCTCCTCAGTGCCGAAGAAATCGGGGCGTGTCACCGGCTTCGCCGGCGCTGAAGTGCTGCGGTGGTGCTCAGCACGATCGTCACCATGGTGATCGAGGTGATCGTGACGAACAGCGCGAGTGCCGCGAGCTCCGCGTAGCCTCCGCTGCCCTCGAAGATCGAGAGCAACTGGAAGCCGATGACGGGCGTCCCGGTGCTGGCGAGCAGGACTGACATCTCGACGTCGGCCATGATCCTGACGAAGATGAGGGTCCAGCCGGCCGCGAGCCCCGGCATCATCAGGGGCAGGTAGACGGACCGGAACGTGCGCAGCGGCGAGGCGCCGGACAGCGCCGACGCATGGCCGAGCTCATGGCCGACCTGCCCGACGGCGGCTTCGGACGTGATGGACGCTTCGGGCATCGCCACGATCAGGAAGCCGAGGATGAGGATCAACGCGGTCCCGCCGAGGAAGAACGGGGGGCCGGCGACCGCGAGCACGATACCGACGCCGATGACGATGGGCGGCACCGCCGCGGGAACCTTGGCGATCGCGGCCGCTACCTGGGACAGACGGCCGGGAGACGTCACGGCCGCCCACGCCATGCACGCCGAGAGCAGCATGGCGACCGTCGCCACGATCAGCGCGAACACGAGGCTGTTCTGGACAGCGGCGAAGTTCGCCGGCTTGGACAGGACGTCGAGGAACGGCGCCACAGACAGCTCGGTCCAGCGGATGTTGCCCCAGAAGCCGTTGAAAGAGACGAGCACGAGGGCGCTCAGCGGGAGCACCACCGCGAAGATCAGGTAGGCGAGCATCGCCAGCCGCGCCCAGATCCGCAGCCGGCCGAGGGGTATGCGGCCGGTGCCCGCGCCCTTGCCTCCGAGCATCGCGGAGCGCTGGCTGCGGATCGACTTCTGCTGCAACATCCAGATCGCCGCGAGCGAGACCAGGATCACCAGGCTCAGCCCGATCGCCACCGCCGTCTTCGGCGGATAGGTCTCCGTGAGCATGTGCACGATCCGCACCGAGATGATCTGGATCCCGGCGGGCTCGGCGAGCACCACCGGCACCGAGAAGATCGCGAAGCCGAACCAGACGGCGAGGAAGCTCGCGGACAGGAAGCTCGGCCGCAGCGCCGGCAGAGTCACCCGGCGCAGCGTGGTCAGCGTTCCCGCGCCGCACATCCTCGACTGCTCCTCCAGACGCGAGTCGATGTTGCGCAGCCCCGCCGAGACGACCAGGTAGACGAAGGGGACCAGGGTGAGCGCGTAGACGCCGATCACCGCGTACCAGCTGTGCGCGGAGAGCGGTCCGGACTTCAGGTCCATGCCGAACACCGAGTTGAGCACCGCGCGCAGCACCTTGTTGACGTAGCCCGCCTGCGACGACAGGAGCAGCAGCCAGCCCACCGCGGTGGCGATGCCGGGCATCAGGAAGTTGACGATCGGCAGGACGTCGGTGAGCACCCCCATTCGCGCGTCGGTACGCTCGTTGAGCCACGCGAACAGGGAGCCGACGAAGAGCGCGATCGCCACCGCGCTCACCACGACGATCGTCGTGTCGCGCAGCACCACGCCGAGTTCCGGCAGGGCGAGGGTTTCCGTGATGGCCGCCGTGCTGAGGCGCCCGTCCACCCATACGATGCCCGCGAGGACTCGTAACAGGGGATAGCCGATCAGGACACTGATCAGCAGGCCGATCACCGCGACCACGACCCGTGCTGGGGTAAATACCTGGCGCCCGCGGGTGTCGGCCGCTGCCACGCTCTGAGGCTTCGGCGCCTGCAGGATGCTCATCCTGGTCTCACTTCCCGATCACGTGGCTCAGTTGCCGGCCATCGCGTCGATGATCTTCTTCTTCCCCGCCTCGGTGTAGTACTCGAAGTTCGGCGGGTTGAAGGTGAACTTGAGGTCGATGTAGGCCGCCGCGAGGGCATCGTTGATCTTCGAGAGACGTTCGCCGGCGTCCTTGGAGGCGACGTACTGGGCGAACAACTTCTGCAGGTGCGGCTTCGCCGGCTCCGGGTTCAGCGTGTACGCGAAAGCGGGGCCCGTCACCCCCTCCTTCGGGTACACGACGTCCACCGGAGCGCCCTTCTGCTTCGCGGCCGCGATGGTCACGGGGCTGGCCAGGGTCTGGATGGCGTACTGACCCGCGCCCAGGGACTCGGTGAGGCTGACCATGCCGCCGGTGTCCCCGAAGATCTCCTGCTTGCTCAGCCCTTCCAGCAGCCCCGGCACGTGGTCCGCGGTGGTTCCGTACATCGGCGCGAAGCCGGCGTTCGTCTTGTCCGGGCCCGTCATCTTGCCGCGCCACTTCGGGTCGGTGATGTCCTGCCACGATGTCGGCCGCTCCGACTGCGGCACGACCTCGGTGTTGACGCCGATTCCGATGCCCTCGGAGATGAAGGGCGTGCCGGTGATCTCGCCGGTGGAGACCACCCACTCCTTCGGGAAGTCCCCGGGCAGGTAGCCCGCCTTCCCGAAGGACGTGATGAGGCCCTCCTTGAGTCCCACGGCGATGAAGGGGATGTCGGAGTGCAGGAGGACGTCCGCGGTCTTGGCCCGCGCCTTCTTCTCCGAGGCGTAGCGCGCGGAAAGGTCCGGGCTGGTCACGCGCAGCACGACGACACGGGTCCCCTGATACTTCTCCTGGAAACCGTCGGCCAGCGCCTTACAGGTGTCCGGAGCGCTGGCGCAGTAGAAGGAGAGCTCTCCCTCTTCCTTGGCCGCGGCGACGAGTTGCTCACCCTCGAGCTTCACCTCGCCCGCCCGGATCACGGTGTCCGTGCCATTGCCACCGTTGCCGCAGCCGGCGAGGACCGCCTGGGCCACGACGACAGCACCGATGAGACCAGCGGTTCGACGACCTGCGTTCATTGCCTTTACCTTCCCTTCAGAGTGCGCTCAACGTATGAACATGCTCTGTTCGGCGACAATACCATTCCACCTAGCAGAACGAGATTGCGCCAAGCCATTCCGGCGAAAGGCCGGGGCCATACCGAAAATCTGAAATCGATGCCGGTTGAACTGCGCGAACGCGCTCGCCTCCCGAATCTCGCGGAGACATTGGAAAGATTCCGCCGCACCGGTCGGTCGCGGCGAAGATCACGGAAATGGGGGCATTCGGGTGAAGGTCGCGTGCGCCGGGCGGCGTACTGTGCCCGCGCCGAGGACGGGCAGGAAGGCGACGGTGTCCACGGATTTCTGTCGATGCGGCGCAGGATGGCTCAGACGGTGGGCGGCTCTTCGGGTCGTCGCCGCTCCACCAGCCGTAGGCGGCGGGCCCATGCCATCAGCAGAGCCGCCATGACGAGCAGACCGGCGTTGACCAGCCAGCCTACCTGGAAGGCCACGAGGGTCAGCAGCACACCGAACAGACCCGGTCCCACGGCGTTTCCCGTATAGGCGCCCATCTGGATGACGCCGGTCGCCGCGGCGGGAGAGGACGGGTTGGTCCGGACGACGGTGAAGAGCATCAGTCCGGGCCAGGCCCAGCTGATGGAGATGGTCAGCACCGCGCCGAGCACGATCAGCGGGACGACTCCGGTGCCGATCAGGCACAGCCCCACGACGCCGAGCAGGACATGGCCGATGACCACGGCCATGTTGTTGCCCGCCCGGCGGTCCGCGACGAATCCGATGGACACCCTCGCGACGATGCTGCCGACGCCGGCGACCGAGAGCAGGAGACCGGCGTTTCCCGCGGTCATCCCCGAGTGGTTCGCCCAGATGACGAGATAGGCCATGAGGCTGCCCATCGCCGCGCTGCCGAAGGCGGTCGCCGTCCCGAGCAGCAGCAGAGGACGCAGGCCGACAAGCCTCGGCCGGGCGCCGTCGCGGCTCGTCGTCCGGGACCGGGCCGCCTCGGCACCGGAGCAGACGCGGGGCACGAGCAGCGCGACCAGCACAGCGAGGACGGCCGCCCCCGCGAAGCCCCACCGCCATCCGAGGGATACGCCGACGGTGGGCACGGCGGCACCGCCGATCGCGGCCGCGAGCGGAACGGCGGACTGCTTGACTCCGAAGGCCGCCCCCTGCCGCCGGGCCGGTGTGCCCCGGGCGAGAAGCAGGTTCGACGCTGCCTGGGACATCGAATTGCCCACCGCGCCGAGCACCAGGAACACGGCGAGCATGACCGGCGAGGTGGGCCGTAGGGAGATCCCGACCAGACTGACAGCCGCGAGCCCCGCGGCCAGCCGGCTGGCCCTGCCGGTCCCGAGCCGCTCGGCCGCACGGCCGGTCGGTATCGAGGAAAGAGCCGACGCGGTGTAGAAAACCGTGACGAGCATGCCCAGCTGCGCATCGGTCAGGCCCAGATCGTCGGTGACGAGCACCGATTGCGCGGTGAGCATGAACACCGGCAGGGTCCCGGTCGTGGCCAACATGACGGCACCGGCCACGACCGGGATCATCCGCACTCCTGAAGATCGGCTGCGTCAGCGGCCGTCGGCACTGGTCAGGCCTTGCGGTAGCGGTCGCCGTGGCGCCGGATGAGCTGCTCGTCGAGGTAGGCGACAGCGGCGGGGTCCATATCCGTGGTCGGCACCGGCTCGTTCTCGAAGGTGCCGTACGGGTCCTGTCCGCGGACGAGGGTCGCGGTGACGGGTTCGTCGTCCTGCCGCGGGAAGGGGCGCATGTACCGGACCGCGAGGCCGATGCGGCGTTCGTCACTCACGCTGGGGCCGGAGCCGTGGAAGATGAACTGGTGGTGCAGGGAGAACTCGCCGGGGAGGAGCTGGATGGCGGTCGCGTCCGCCTCGTCGACCTCGACCGCGATCTCCTGTCCCTGCGAGAGCATGTTGGAGTCGTTGTCGACGAACACGTGCTCCGCCTGCTCCTTGTGGGTGCCGGCGACGACCTTGAGGCAGCCGTTCTCCAGGGTGCTCGGAGCCAGGGCGATCCACGCCGTGAGGATCTCACCACCAGGCGGGATGGCGGAGAACGGCGCGTCCTGGTGCCACGCGATGAACCCGGGGTTGTGCGGATTCTTGATGAAGAACGAGGAGCCCCAGCAGTAGATGTCGGGCCCGAGGACGCTCTCGACGGCGTCGAGCACCGAATCGAGCCGGATGAGCTCGTTCACCCAGGTCAGCACCAGGTGGGACTTCGAGCGGAGGATGCCGGAAGCGCGCTCGCCGTGCTCGGACTCGAACGCCTCCATCCTGGCTCGGTACTCCGCGGCCTTCTCGGCGGACATGGCCCGCAGAGGAAAGAGGAAGCCGTCCCTCCGGTAGGCCTCCACCTGGTCCCGGCTCAGGCCCGTAGCGATCGTCATGTCTGAATTCCCTTTCGCATAGTGATCGTTGTTCAGCGGGCGGTGAAGCCTCCGTCGACAGGGAGGACGACGCCGTTGATATACGAAGCGGCGGTGGAGGCGAGGAACGTGATCGCGTTGGCGACCTCGGCCGGTTCCGCGAAGCGGCCGTCGAGCAGCCGATCGCGAAGCGCCTCCTGCGCCTCCCCATGGCCACGCGCGAGGATACGTTCGGTCATCGTGAGCCCCGGGCAGACGACGTTCGCCCGCAGGCCGGCCTCGGAGTATTCGGCCGCCAGCTGCCGGGTGAAGCCGATGAGCCCCGCCTTGGTGGTGGCGTAGCCCGTGGCCCCCGGCTGGCCCCGGAGGGCGTGAACGGACGACACGTTGACCACCGCCCCACCACCCGGCGCCGCCAGGAGTCTCCGCAGAAGAACCTGGGTCAGCCGGAAGGCGCTCGTGAGGTTCAGCGCCAGGGTCTCGTTCCAGTCGGCCTCGGTGACCTCGGAGAACGGGGCCTTCCGGTTCACCCCGACGTTGTTGACGAGGGCTTTGAGCGGCACGCCGGTCCCGGCGACCGCGGCGTCGACACGCGTCGCACTCGCGGGCTCGCGGACGTCGGCCACGACGCTCGTCGCCTGAAGCGACTGCGCCGCGAGCGATTCCACGAGCCGCGCCAGGCCGGTCTCGTCGACGTCGACGGCCACGACGTGAGCGTCCAACTGGGCCAGTTGCTCGGCGACGGCCGCGCCGATGCCGGCGGCCGCGCCGGTGACGACGACGCTGGTTCCGGTGAACCGAAGCTGGTTCAACATGCTGGTGCTCCTCATCGAGACCTTGGGCCGAAGACCGATCCGGACGGTTCAGGATTTCGTCCGATGCCGGACGTCCCCGCCTCCGCGGGGCTGGTGGCGGTGCCGCCGCGCCCCTCTACAACCATGGGGTCAGGGCCGGCGGCGGACCGGACTCGGCTCGTACGCCCTCGCCGCCACGGCCGGTCAGCCAGCTCGCGAGCCGGTGCACCGACCCCGTGACGGTCATCGGGACGCCGTGCCCCTCGACCGGCCACGACCGTCCGGCCTCGTCCCTCAGGAGCAGGGCGGGGTCCTCGCGCAACGAGGAACGACGGCCGGCCACGTCGTCCAGGAGTGCCGCACACAGATCCTCGGCGAGATCCTCGAAGGTCACGCCGGCCCCGAGGTCCACGGCGTGAACGCCGACCTCGCGGGTTCGCAGCCACGGCAGCTCCGCGGCCCGCACGGTGCGGCCCTGCACGACGAGCCGGGCCTGCCATTGGTCGTCGTCCAGGCCGTCGAGATCCGCGGCGAGGTCCGCCATGCCGGCGGCCACCAGTTCCCGCAGGCGCTGCCCCTCCCAGCCCGCGGCCTCCTCGATGTCGGCCACACGCTGCTCGGCGGAGGCGTACATCGCCGCGGGCACACCGGTGCGCGCCCAGCCGACCAGCCGCTGCAAGGCCCTGGCGTTCCATCCGACGTGCGCCAGAACATGTCGCCGCGTCCACCCCGGCAGCGCGGTCGGTGCGCTCAGCTCGTCGTCGTCGAGGGAGGACATGGCCAGGAGGAACAACGTGCTGACCTCGTCCATCCAGACTCGCGTGCGGCTCACGGTCGCTCGGCCCGGTCGACGAGCCGTGCCGGGCCGCTGAGCTCAGCGAGCCGTCTCGGGGTCGTCGGAGGCTGGTTCGGAGCGTCCGTTGCGACCAGTCGCACCGGGGAGGGCGTCACTTCGGTGATCATCGGGCACTTCCTGAATCTCGCGTGTCCGGATGAGTTTAAGAAGCGTTCTGCGCCTTCGGTCAGGCAATTCTGTTATGAGGAACATCCAGGAAACATGTTGGAGACACGCAGGAGACACGCGGGGACACCGGTGAGAACACCGATGAGAGAAAGGGAGGAGGAACAGGGACACGCCTGCCGATCGACGTCCGGCTCGGCGGGACAAGCCCCGAGGACGGTGAACACAGGCAGGCGTACCCTGGCGCCAGGCCTCATCGGGCCGGGGCGCCCGCGGCGCCCTCCTCCCGCTCGATCCGGCCCTCTGACACGGCCCGGGCGGATCGTCCGCCCGGTGCCGGCTGTGGATGGATTACAGGTCGAGGAGGCGTTCCAGACCCAGGGTGAGACCGTCGAGCTCCGGCACGCGGCGTACGCCCAGCAGGACGCCCGGCGTGAACGACGCCCGGCTCATCGTGTCGTGCCGGATCGTGAGGGTCTCCCCCTCACCGCCCAGGATGACCTCCTGATGGGCGATCAGCCCGGCGAGCCGTACGGCGTGCACGTGCACGTCGCCCACCACGGCCCCGCGGGCGCCGTCGAGGGCGGTGGTCGTCGCGTCGGGAGACGGACCGAGCCCCGCCTCATGCCGCGCCCGCGCCACCAGTTCCGCCGTGCGGCGGGCGGTGCCGGAGGGGGCGTCGGCCTTGTGCGGGTGGTGCAGTTCGACGATCTCGACCGACTCGAAGTGCTTGGCCGCCTGCGCCGCGAAGTGCATCATCAGCACGGCGGCGATGCCGAAGTTGGGGGCGATCAGCGCGTTGGTCCCCGGGTTGGCGGCCAGCCAGCCCCGCACGGTCTCCAGCCGTCCGGCGTCGAAGCCCGTCGTGCCCACGACCGTGTGGATCCCGTGGGAGATGCACCACTCGAGGTTGCCCATGACGACGTCGGGGTGGGTGAAGTCCACCACCACCTCGGCGCCGGTCAGCGCGTCGAGCGGGTCGTCCTTGTCGACCTCCGCCACGAGCTCCAGGTCGTCGGCCGCCTCGACGGCCTTGCACACTTCCACACCCACGCGCCCTCGGGCGCCAAGAACACCGACCTTAATCACGCGCCAAGGCTATACGTGCCGGCGGGAGCCGGGACGGCGAGGAGCGGCACGACGCGCCCGTGCCCGCGACGGCGGGAGGCGCCGCCGCGGCGAAAGCCGTACCGGGCGGGCGCGGGGCCGGGCCGCGACGAGCGGGCGGCCCGCATGTCGCGGGGACGAAAGAGGCCGCGCGACGCGCGACGGCGCCGGCGCGGCCTCCAACGGCACGGTCAGGCGATGGCGAAGCCGAAGTCCTTGTCGGAATAAGGCCCGATCACCGCGAGCGTCAGCGGCCGGTTGAGGATGTCCTCGGTGACCGCGGCGATCTCTTCGGGGGTGACCCCCTCGATCCGCGCGAGCACCTCGTCGACCGTCATGAGGCGCTCGTACACGAGCTCGCTCTTGCCGATCCTGGACATGCGCGATCCGGTGTCCTCCAGGCCGAGCACCAGTCCGCCGCGCATCTGGCCCTTGCCGCGGGCGATCTCCTCGGCGGTGATCCCCTCGGCGACGACCCTGGCCACCTCGTCGCGGCAGATCTTGAGCACGTCGTCCACCTTGCCGGGCAGGCAGCCCACGTAGATGCCGAACTGCCCGGTGTCGGCGTACTGGGAGGTGTAGCTGTAGGCGCTGTAGGCCAGGCCGCGCTTCTCCCGGATCTCCTGGAACAGCCGCGACGACATGCCGCCGCCGAGCGCCGCGTTCAGGACGCCGAGGGCGAAGCGCCGGTCGTCGTTGCGGTGGACGGCGGTCATGCCGAGCACCAGGTTGGCCTGTTCGGTGGGCCGGTCGAGCACCCGGACGCCGCTGCGGACGTCCACGCCGGGACCGCCGAGGCGCGGGGCCGCGGGCTCGACGGAGCCGCCGAGGGCGCCCGCCCGCTCGTACGCCGCCGCGACCAGCGCGACCACCCGCTCGTGGTCGACGTTGCCCGCCACCGACACGACCGTGCGGGGCGGGACGTAGAACCGCTGGTAGTACTCGCGGATGCGGTCACGGGTGAGCGCGTTGATCGACTCCTCGTTGCCGAGGATCGGGCGGCCCACCGGCGTGTCGCCGTAGAGCTCGGCGGAGAACTGCTCGTGCACCACGTCCGAGGGATCGTCGTCGTGCATGGCGATCTCCTCCAGGATCACGCCGCGCTCCGACTCCACGTCCTCCTCGGTGATGAGCGAGGAGGTCACCACGTCGGCGAGCACGTCGATCGCCAGCGGCAGGTCCTCGTCGAGCACCCGGGCGTAGTAGCAGGTGTACTCCTTCGCGGTGAACGCGTTGATCTCACCGCCGATGCCCTCGATGGACGCCGAGATCTCCATGGCGTCACGCGTGGGCGTGCCCTTGAAAAGCAGGTGCTCCAGGAAGTGGGTGGCCCCCATGTGCTCGGGGGCCTCGTCACGCGAGCCGATGCCCACCCACAGGCCGACCGCCACGCTTCGCACGGTCGGCATCGTCTCGGTCACGACCCGCAGGCCGCCGGGGAGGACGGTGCGGCGGATGACCCCCGCACCGTCCTTGCCCGGGAACAGCGTCTCGGTCGTCACGAGTTGCGCTCGTCACGTCCGCCACGGGTGCGGCTGCGGCTGCGGCGCGGCGTCCGCGGCTGGTCCTCCTCCTCCGCCGGAGCGGCGGCGGCCTCGGCCGGAGCGGGCGCGGCCTCGCCGTTCTCGGCCGCGGCGGCCTTCTCGGCGGCCTCCTTCTCGACCACCTCGACCGGGACCAGCGAAAGCTTGCCGCGCGAGTCGATCTCGGCGATCTCCACCTGGATCTTCTCGCCGACGTTCATGACGTCCTCGACGTTCTCGATCCGCCGGCCGCCGTGCAGCTTGCGGATCTGCGAGACGTGCAGCAGGCCGTCCTTGCCCGGCAGCAGCGAGACGAACGCGCCGAAGGCGGCGATCTTGACGACCGTGCCCAGGTAACGCTCGCCGACCTCCGGCATGTGCGGGTTCGCGATGCCGTTGATCAGCGTACGGGCGGCCTCGGCGGACGGGCCGTCGGTGGCGCCGATGTAGATCGTGCCGTCGTCCTCGATGGTGATCTCGGCGCCCGTGTCGTCCTGGATCTGGTTGATCATCTTGCCCTTGGGGCCGATGACCTCGCCGATCTTGTCGACCGGGACCTTGATCGTGATGATGCGCGGCGCGGTCGGGTTCATCTCCGCCGGGGCGTCGATGGCCTCCTGCATCACGTCGAGGATCGCCAGCCGGGCGCCCCTCGCCTGCTTCAGGGCCGCGGCGAGCACGTGGGCCGGGATGCCGTCCAGCTTGGTGTCGAGCTGGAGCGCGGTGATCAGGTCCTTGGTGCCGGCGACCTTGAAGTCCATGTCGCCCATGGCGTCCTCGGCGCCGAGGATGTCGGTCAGCGTGACGTAGGTGTCACCCTCGCCGATGAGGCCCATCGCGATGCCGGCGACCATCTCCTTGAGCGGCACGCCCGCGTCGAGCAGGGCCATCGTGGAGGCGCAGACCGACCCCATGGAGGTCGAGCCGTTCGACCCGACCGCCTCCGACACCTGCCGGATGGCGTACGGGAACTCCTCGCGCGACGGCAGCACGGGGATCAGCGCCCGCTCGGCCAGCGCGCCGTGGCCGATCTCGCGGCGCTTCGGCGAGCCGACGCGGCCCGTCTCGCCCGTGGAGTACGGCGGGAAGTTGTAGTTGTGCATGTAGCGCTTGGTCCGCTCGGGATTGAGCGTGTCGATCATCTGCTCCATGCGCAGCATGTTCAGCGTCGTGATGCCGAGGATCTGCGTCTCGCCCCGCTCGAACAGGGCCGACCCGTGCACCCGCGGCACCACGTGGACCTCGGCGTTGAGCTGCCGGATGTCCTTCGGGCCGCGGCCGTCGATGCGGACGCCCTCGCTGATGACGCGCTCGCGCATCAGCTTCTTGGTGAGCGACCGGAACGCGGCGCCGATCTCCTTCTCGCGGCCCTCGAAGTCCGGCAGCAGCTTCTCCGCCGCCAGCATCTTGACGCGGTCGATCTCCAGCTCGCGCTCCTGCTTGCCCGCGATCGTCAGGGCCGAGGCGAGCTCGCTCTTGACGGCGGCGGTGACGGCCTCCAGGGCGTCGTCCTGGTAGTCGAGGAAGATCGGGTACTCGGCGGTCGGCTTGGCGGCGACCTCGGCCAGCTTCGACTGGGCCTCGCAGAGCACCTTGATGAACGGCTTGGCGGCATCCAGACCCTGGGCCACGGCCTCCTCGGTCGGGGCCACCGCGCCCTCGGCGACCAGCTTGAGCGTGTCGCGGGTCGACTCGGCCTCGACCATCATGATCGCGACGTCGCCGTCGGCCAGGACGCGCCCGGCGACGACCATGTCGAACGTGGCGCGCTCGAGCTCGGTGTGGGTCGGGAACGCCACCCACTGGCCGTCGATCAGCGCGACGCGGACGCCGCCGATCGGGCCGGAGAACGGCAGCCCGGCGAGCTGCGTGGACATGCTCGCGGCGTTGATCGCGATCACGTCGTACAGGTGCTCGGGGTGCAGGGCCATGACCGTCGCGACGATCTGGATCTCGTTGCGCAGGCCCTTCACGAACGACGGGCGCAGCGGCCGGTCGATGAGACGGCAGGTGAGGATCGCGTCCTCGGACGGCCTGCCCTCCCGGCGGAAGAACGAGCCGGGGATGCGGCCGGCCGCGTACATCCGCTCCTCGACGTCGACCGTGAGCGGGAAGAAGTCCAGGTTCTCCTTGGGATGCTTGGACGCGGTGGTCGCGGACAGGATCATCGTCTCGTCGTCCAGGTACGCGACGGCGCTTCCCGCCGCCTGCCGGGCGAGCCGCCCGGTCTCGAACCTGATCGTGCGCGTGCCGAAGGGACCGTTGTCGATAACGGCCTCTGTGCTGTGGACACCCTCCACGGGGGACCTCCTCTTCGGATCGGTCTCCCGCGTCCTCGGTCGCCGGGCTCCCCGTTCAGGTGCAGTGCCGGTCTTCGATCGAAGCGCCCGGTCCGTACAAACGGCTGTCGCCGTGCCGACCGGGGGCCACTACCGAGGACCGGCCCTCTCACGCCGCGGGATCGCGCTGCGGCTTGCTTGCGGACGCGGGGCAGTTGGTCTCGGCTATTCAGTTGTCTCGCTCAGGCCATTGTGGCCCGTTATGGAAAAGGAGCGGCGAAGAATCGCCGCTCCTTCCTCACCTTATCGGCGAAGGCCCAGCCGCTCAATGAGGGAGCGGTAGCGGGTGATGTCCTTGGCCTGCAGGTACTTCAGCAGCCGGCGACGGCGACCCACCAGCAGGAGCAGACCACGACGGCTGTGGTGGTCGTGCTTGTGCGTCTTCAGGTGCTCGGTGAGGTCGCTGATCCGCTTGCTCAGAAGCGCGATCTGGACCTCCGGCGACCCGGTGTCACCCTCGCTGGTGCCGTACTCGCCGATGATGGACTTGGTGGTAGCGGCGTCAAGCGACACTGCTTCTCCGTTCTGGTGAAATGGCACGCGCAACGGTTCCCAGCCCGCGAACGACCGTGCGTGCCTACAGTCGCCGTGACAGGACAGCCGGGTGGCTTACGCCACCTGAACATGGCTGACATACAACCCTACCAGCCCGTAGGACACACCGCGTCACGCCGGCCCTTCAGGACGTGAGCTCCCGCGCCCGGGCCACGTCGGCGTGCATCTGCTCGATCAGCGCCTCGATCGAGTCGAACCTGAGCGTGTCGCGCAGCCGCTCGCCGAAGTCCACCGCCACGTGCGCGCCGTACAGGTCCAGGTCGTCGCGGTCCAGCGCGTACGCCTCGACCGTGCGCTCCACTCCGTCGAACGTGGGGTTGGTCCCGATCGAGATCGCGGCCGGCCAGCGCTCCCCCTCGTACGGCGAGGGGCTCTGCACGCACTGCAGCCATCCGGCGTAGACGCCCTCGGCGGGGATGGCCGTGTGCTGCGGCGACTCGACGTTCGCCGTGGGGAAGCCGAGCGCCCGGCCGCGCTGGTGACCGCGGACCACCACGCCCTCCACCCGGTGGGGGCGGTCCAGCAGGGCGGCCGCGCCCGCGACGTCGCCGGCGGCCAGCCGCTCCCGGATCAACGTGGAGGAGATGGCGTCGCCGTCGCTGACCAGAGGCACGCCCTCGGCCGTGAAGTCGTACTTCTCCCCCAGCGTCCGCAGCGTCTCCAGATCGCCCGACGCCTTGTGGCCGAAGCGGAAGTTCTCCCCCACCACGACCCCCGCGGCGTGCAGCCGGTCGACCAGAGCCGTCTGGACGAACTCGTCCGGCGACATCCGGGAGAACTCCAGCGTGAACGGCAGCACGCACACCGCGTCCACGCCGAGCGTGAAGAGCAGCTCGGCCCGGCGGGTGGTCGTGGTGAGCCGCGGCGGATGACTCCCGGGCCGTACGACCTCGTCGGGGTGCGGGTCGAACGTGACGGCCACGGCCGGCAGCCCCAGATCGCGGGCCATGTCCACCGCGCGGGCCACCATCCGCTGGTGACCGAGATGCACGCCGTCGAACACGCCGATCGTGACGACGGACCTGCCCCAGTCCTGTGGGACCTCGTCCAGCCCGTGCCAGCTCTGCACCTCGACCTCGCTTCTGTGTTCATCTGCCGCGCCTCCGGCAAGGCGCCTGAGCCGCCTCGCGTGGGAAGCGCAGTAGACAAGACTGCCATGCCCCAGGGGGTGCCGGGGAACCAGGGTGCCGGGGAACCAGCCCCGGCGTCAGGAGGCGAAGACCACCAGGGGCCGGGCCGTACCGCCGCGCTCCTCGGCGAGCGCGAGCAGCGCTCCGTCCGGCCCGAAAACGCCGATCGGGCCCGGCCCGAGGCCCGCCGCGCGCAGCCTGCCGCCGTGCGCGACCAGCCGCGCCTCCTCCTCGCCCACGTCCCTGCGGGGGAAGGCCGCCGCCACCGCGTCGGCCATGGGCATGATCACACACTCCCGGGCGAGGTCCTCGATGGTGCGGGCCGCCTCGATGCCGTACGGCCCGACCCGGGTGCGGCGCAGCCGGGTGAGGTGGCCGCCGACGCCGAGCGACGCGCCGAGGTCGCGGGCCAGCGCCCGGATGTAGGTGCCGCTGGAGCAGGTGATCACGGCGTCCAGTTCCACCGTCTCCGGGATCCGCCTGATCTCCCCGACCTCGAACGCGTGGATCGTGACCGGCCGGGCGGCCAGCGCCACCTCCTCGCCGGCGCGGGCCAGCTTGTAGGCCCGCTGCCCGTCCACCTTGATGGCGCTCACCTGCGGCGGAACTTGCATGATCTCACCGGTGAGCGCGGCGACGCCCTTGCGCACCTGCTCGTCGGTCACGTGCCCGGCCGGGGTGGTGGCGACCACCTCGCCCTCGGCGTCGTCGGTGTTCGTCGTCGCGCCGAGGCGGATCGTCGCCTCGTAGACCTTCTCGGTCAGCGCGAGGTGCCCGAGGAGGCGGGTCGCCTTCTCCACCCCGATCACCAGCACGCCGGTGGCCATCGGGTCGAGCGTGCCCGCGTGGCCGACCTTGCGGGTGCCCGCGACGCCGCGCATCTTGCCCACCACGTCGTGCGACGTCCAGTCGGACGGCTTGTCCACGATGATCAGGCCACTCGGCGGAGGAGTTCTTCTGGGCTGCGTCCTTTTGGGTTGGGCCGTGCTCATGACCGGCTCCCTTCCGGGGTGAGGTGGGAACGCAGGGCGGCCATCGTGTCCGCCACCGGCAGCGCCGAGGAGAACCCGGCGGCACGCGGGTGGCCGCCGCCGCCGAGCGCGGCGCAGGCCCGCGCCACGTCCACCGCGCCCTTCGACCGGGTCGAGACGTTCCAGCCGCCCTCGTCGTCCTCCTTGAGGACGACCGCGACCTCCGCCTCGTCGACCCGGCGCACGACGTCGATCATGCCTTCCACCTCGTCGTACGGCAGGCCCTCCGCGGCGCGGTCGGCGCGGCTCACGTAGGTCCACACCAGTCCCAGGCCGCCCGCGGCGTCCGGCTCCAGAGCGGCCCGCCCGAGCGCGGTGCCGAGCACCCGCAGGTACGCGAACGGCGAGCGGTCCCACAGCTCCCTGGCGATCTCCTCCGGGCGCAGTCCCGTGGCCAGCAACCGGCCGGCCATGGCGTGGGCGGCCGGAGTGGTGATGGAGTGCCGGAAGGAGCCGGTGTCGGTCGCCAGGCCCGCGTACAGGCAGGTGGCGACCTCTCGGTCCACCGTGAGCCCGAGCCGGCGGATGAGCTCCTCGACGATCATCGTGGTCGAGGCCGCCGTGGGATCCACGAGGTGGACCGTCCCGAAGCGGGTGTTCGACACGTGGTGGTCGATCACGACGAGTTCGCCTGCCTTGCCCGCGTGGGGCGCGAGCAGGCCCAGCCGCTCCATCGTGGAGGCATCGAAGGTGACCATCAGGTCGGGCTCGGCGGGGTAGGCCGACGGCTCCACCAGCAGCCGCTGCCCGGGCAGGAACCGCAGCAGCCGGGGCACCGCGAAGACCCGGTCGCCGAATGACGCCACGACCTGTCTCCCGGTACGCGCGAGCGCCAGCCCCAGACCGAGCATCGAGCCGAGTGCGTCCCCGTCCGGGGACACGTGGCAGGCCAGGGCCAGGGAGCCGGCGGCGTCGATCAGATCGGCCGCCCGCCGCCAGTCCGTCTCGCCGATCGCCGTCTCGTCGATCGCGGTCACCGCGCGGGGCGTCCCGCCCGGCCGGAGGACTCGTCCTCGCCCTCCTCCTCGGCCGCCTCGGCGTCGAGGTCCTCCTCGAAGCGGTAGGGGTCGGCGTCCCCGGCGAAGTTCGCGCCCTCCGCCTGGCGGGCGATCTCGGCGTCCTTGGCCTTGGCGAGCGCGAACAGGTCGTCCATGTGACGTGCGTTGTCGGGGAGGGGGTCGTGCACGAACGTGAGGCCGGGGGTGTGCCGCAGGCCGGTCTGCCGGCCGACCTCGGACCGGATGATGCCCTTGGCGCTCTCCAGGGCGGCGGCCGTGTCGGCCCGCTCCGCCTCGGAGCCGAACACCGTGTAGTAGACGGTCGCGTCGCTCAGGTCAGCGGTGACCTTGGCGTCGGTCACCGTCACGAACCCCAGCCGCGGATCCTTGATCCGCCGCTCCAGCATCTCCGCGACCACCTGCTGGATGCGGTCGGCCAGTTTTCTGGCACGCGCTGCGTCCATGCTCACGCTCCCTCGTATCTGTACGGCTGACGCGCGGGCCGGGCCGTCTATTCCTCGTGGTCGTTGAAGAGCCGCCGCCGCGCGGACAGCAACTCGATCTCGGGATGGTAGGCGACCAGGCGTTCGCAGGCGTCCAGCACCTCGTCGCAGTTGGCCGCGGACGCCGACACGACGGCCACGCCGATCTCGGCGCGCCGGTGCAGGTCGAGGTGGCCCGCCTCCGCGACGGCGACGGCGGGGTACTTGCGCTGGATCTCGGCGATGAGCGGCCGGACCAGCGAGCGCTTCTGCTTCAGCGAATGGACGTCGCCCAGCAGGATGTCCAGAGTAAGAGCACCGATGAACATGGGTTCTCACCACGTCCCGAACGCCCGGCCGCCGCCCCCGCGCGTGGCGGGGGCGGCGGCACGGTGCGTCAGACGCGCGGCTTCTCCTGCATCTCGAACGTCTCGATGACGTCGTCGAGCTTGATGTCGTTGTAGCCGACACCGATACCGCACTCGAAGCCCTCGCGGACCTCGGTCGCGTCGTCCTTGAAGCGGCGCAGCGACGAGACGGTGAGGTTGTCGGCCACCACGACGCCGTCGCGGATGAGCCGGGCCTTGCTGTTGCGGGTGATCACGCCCGAGCGGACGATCGAACCGGCGACGTTGCCGATCTTCGGGACCTTGAAGACCTCGCGGATCTCCGCGGTGCCGGTCCTGACCTCCTCGAACTCCGGCTTGAGCATGCCCTTGAGGGCCGCTTCGATCTCCTCGATCGCCTGGTAGATGACCGAGTAGTAGCGGATGTCCACGCCCTCGCGCTCGGCCAGGTCCCGCGCCCGCACCTCGGGCCGGACGTTGAAGCCGATGATGACGGCGTTGTCGTCGCCCATCGCCAGGTTGACGTCGTGCTCGGTGATGGCGCCGACCGCGCGGTGGAGCACCCGCAGGCGCACCTCGTCGCCGACGTCGATCTTGAGCAGCGCGTCCTCCAGGGCCTCGACGGAACCGGAGACGTCACCCTTGATGATGAGCTTGAGCTCGTCGACCTGACCCTTCTCGAGGTCCTTGAACAGCTCCTCGAGAGTGCGGCGGCGGCCGGACTTCGCCATGTCGGCGATCCGCTGCCTGGCCGCCCGCTGCTGGGCGATCTGGCGGGCCATCCGGTCGTCGGTGACGACGATGAAGTTGTCACCGGCGCGCGGGACGGCCGTCAGACCGAGGACCAGGACCGGACGCGACGGGTCGGCCTCTTCGACCGTCTCGCCGTTGTCGTCCAGCATGGCGCGGACGCGGCCGAACGCCTCACCACAGACGATCGAGTCGCCCACCCGGAGCGTGCCGCGCTGCACGAGCACGGTCGCGACCGGGCCGCGGCCCTTGTCGAGGTGCGCCTCGATCGCGAGGCCCTGGGCGTCCATGTCCGGGTTGGCCCGCAGGTCCAGCTCGGCGTCGGCGGTCAGCAGGATGGCCTCGAGCAGGTTGTCGATGCCGATGCCCTGCTTGGCGGAGATGTCGACGAACAGGGTGGAGCCACCGAACTCCTCGGCCACCAGGCCGTACTCGGTGAGCTGGGCCCGCACCTTGGTCGGGTCCGCACCCTCCTTGTCGATCTTGTTGACCGCCACCACGACCGGGACGTTCGCCGCCTGGGCGTGGTTGAGCGCCTCGATGGTCTGCGGCTTCACACCGTCGTCGGCCGCGACCACCAGCACCGCGATGTCGGTGGCCTGCGCACCACGGGCACGCATGGCGGTGAACGCCTCGTGACCCGGGGTGTCGATGAAGGTGATCTTCCGCTGCTCGCCCTCGTGCGTCGTCGCCACCTGGTAGGCGCCGATGTGCTGGGTGATGCCGCCGGCCTCGCGGGCCACCACGTTGGTGTGGCGGATCGCGTCGAGCGTCTTGGTCTTACCGTGGTCGACGTGACCCATGACGGTCACGACCGGCGGGCGCGGCGCGAGGTCGGCCTCGTCGCCCTCGTCCTCGCCGAACTCGATCTTGAAGGACTCGAGGAGCTCGCGGTCCTCCTCCTCCGGGCTGACGACCTGGACGTCGTAGTCCAGCTCGGCGCCGAGAAGCTGGAGCGTCTCCTCGCTGACCGACTGGGTCGCGGTCACCATCTCGCCGAGGTGCAGCATGATCTGCACGAGCGAGGCCGGGTTCGCGCCGATCCTGTCGGCGAAGTCCGACAGGGACGCGCCCCGCGGCAGGCGGATCGTCTGCCCGCCGCCACGCGTGACCTGCACGCCGCCGATCGCCGGGGCCTGCATGTTGTCGAACTCCTGGCGCCTCTGGCGCTTGGACTTGCGGCCACGGGTCGGACGGCCTCCGGGACGCCCGAACGCGCCCGCCGTGCCGCCACCGCGGCCACGGCCGCCGCCGCCACCCGGACGGCCGGCGAAGCCGCCGCCGCCACCGCCCGGACCACCGCCGGGACCACCGGGGCGACCGGCACCCGTAGCGCCGCCGGGACGCGGACCGCCGAAGCCCCCACCGGGACGACCGCCGCCGCCACCCGGACGACCGCCACCGCCACCGGGACCACCGGGACGGCCTCCGCCGCCACCGGGACCACCGGGACGGCCACCGCCGCCCGGCGCCGCCGGACGGCCCTGCGGCATCATCATCGGGTTCGGACGCGGACCGCCGGGACGCGGGCCACCGGCACCGGGGCCGGGGCGCGGACCGCCCATGCCCGGTCCGGGACGCGGGCCCCCGGGCCCGGGACGCGGGCCGCCGGCGCCCGGAGCGCCGGAACGCGCGGCCGGCGGACGCGGCATGGCGCCGTCGCGGCCGCCGTCACGGCGCGGCTCGCGCGGACCACCGTCCGTACGCTCGGGACGGTCGCCGCGGTCGGGACGACCGCCGTCGCGGCCGCCGGGACGCGCGGGCCGCTGGCCCATGCCGCTGGCGTTCGAGGAGAACGGGTTGTTGCCCGGACGCGGACCGCGCGGGCCCGGCTTGGGCCCGCCGGGGCGCGGAGCGCCGCCGGTGGGCGCACCGGGACCGGCGGGTGCGCCGCCCGGGCGCGGGGCCGGGGCCGGCCTGGGGCCGGGCTTCGGCGCACCGGCACCGGGGGCACCCGGCCTGGGGCCCGCGGCCGCTGGACGCGGGGCCTCCGCACGCGGGGCCTCCGCACGCGGCGCTTCCGCACGCGGCGCCTGCGGACGGGCGGCCTCGGGGCGCGCCGCGTCCGGCTGGGACACCGGCGCGTGAGGCATCGGAACCGGACGCGGAGCGGGCCGCGGACCGGGCTTCGGGCCCGGCTTGGCCACCGCGCCGGTGGACTGGGAAACGGGCGCCTGCGGGGCGCCCCCGTTGGCCTGGCTCTCAGCCGGCCTCGGCGCAGGCTTCGGCTGCGCCGGACGGGCGGGCCTACCCCCGCCCTTGGAGGCGTCACCCTTGAACGCCTCGGTCAATTTGCGGACGACCGGCGCCTCGATCGTTGAGGACGCCGACCTCACGAACTCGCCCATTTCGGTGAGCTTGGCCATGACGACCTTGCTCTCGACCCCGAACTCCTTGGCGAGCTCGTATACGCGGACCTTCGCCACTGCACTCCCTAACTCGGCCCGGGAGGCTTGCAGTGCCGCCGGACCGTCGCTACCTGAACGTACTCATCGCCGCGTGCTCATCAGGCGCTCATAGCAATCTGACTCCGCCCATCAACTCGGCGTCCTACATGACAATTTCGTCGTGCCCTGGCTCCCGGAGCCGATACCGAGGGCCAGCGGTAACCATTCACCCGGACCGCCCCGGCGTCAACCCCTCCACGTGAGCCCGCAAGAGCGACGTGTCAAGCGGCCCCTCCACGCGGAACGCGCGAGGGAACGCCCGGCGACGCTCGGCGAGCTCCAGACAGCGCGGGGACGGGTGCAGCGACGCACCGCGTCCCGAAAGCCGTCCTGTCGTGTCGGGGACGATCACGCCCTCGGCCACGACCAGGCGGAGCAACTCGGACTTTACCGTGCGAACCCGGCAGCCCACACACGTTCTCAGTGGGGCTGCCCGGTAACCATATTCCAGCTTACCTCGCCGACGCATCAGCGGGATCAGCAGGTGCCTGCTCGGTGTCCGGCCGGATGTCGATCCGCCAGCCCGTCAGACGGTTGGCGAGGCGGGCGTTCTGCCCTTCCTTGCCGATCGCCAGGGACAACTGGTAGTCGGGCACGATCACCCGCGCGGTGCGGCTGTCGGCGTCGACCACCTCGACACGGGAAACGCGCGCGGGCGACAGGGCATTCCCGACGAACTCGGCCGGATCCTCCGACCAGTCGATGATGTCGATCTTCTCGCCGTGCAGCTCCGTCATGACGTTGCGCACGCGCGAGCCCATCGGGCCGATGCAGGCGCCCTTGGCGTTGACGCCGGGCTTGCGCGACCTCACCGCGATCTTGGTGCGGTGGCCGGCCTCGCGCGCGATGGCCGCGATCTCCACCGTGCCGTCGGCGATCTCCGGAACCTCCAGCGCGAAGAGCTTCTTCACGAGGTTGGGATGAGTGCGCGACAGCGTGACCGACGGGCCCTTGGGTCCCTTCTTCACCTGCACGACGTAGCAGCGGATGCGCTCGCCGTGCGCGTACTCCTCGCCCGGGACCTGCTCGTTGTGCGGCAGGATCGCCTCGATCTTGCCGAGGTCGACCAGCACCACCCGCGGGTCCTTGCCCTGCTGGATGACGCCCGCGACCAGCTCGCCCTCGCGGCTGGCGAACTCACCGAAGTTGATCTCGTCCTCGGCGTCGCGCAGCTGCTGGAGGATCACCTGCTTGGCCGTCGTGGCGGCGATCCGGCTGAAGTTGGACGGGGTGTCGTCGTACTCCCGCACGACGTCGCCGTTCTCGTCCAGCTCGGCCGCCCAGATGATCACGTGGCCCGTGTCGCGGTCCAGCTCGGCGCGCGCCTTCTGCGCCGCGCCCTCCGTCCGGAAGTACGCGATGAGCAACGCGTCCTCGATCGCCTTGACGACCAGGTCGAAGGAGATGTCCTTCTCCCGCTCCAGGCTGCGCAGGACGCTCATGTCAATGTCCACAAGGCTCCCCCTAGCCCTCGTCGTCGGCGTCGTCGATGTCTTCGTCGACATCGAGGTCCTCATCAAGTTCGTCGTCGAGCCCGGCGTCTCGCCGGTTGAACTCGACCTGCACCCGGCCACGCACCAGCTCGCCGTACGCGAGGCGGCGCGTGCCGTCCAGCTCCACACCGGTCTCGTCGGCCTCGGTCACGCGGCCCTCCGCGGCGGTGCCGTCGCGCAGCTCCGCCTTCACCAGCCGCCCGCGCGCCCGGCGCCAGTGACGCGGCTCGGTGAGCGGCCTGTCGACGCCGGGAGAGGTGACCTCGAGGACGTACGGGCTGCCGCCGAGGACGTCCACCTCGTCCAGCCGCTTGGAGACCGACTGACTCACGTCGGCCACGTCGTCCAGGCTCACGCCGCCGTCCCGGTCCACCACGACGCGCACCAGCCGCCGGCGACCCGCCGGTGTGACCGTCACGTCCTCCAGGTCGAAGCCCTCGGCGGCGACCACCGGGCCGAGCAGTTCAACCAGGCGGCCGCTTCGAGCGTCGCTGCCCATGCCGACCTCCCTATGACCGTGTGGCTGTGACCGTGTGCCTAGCCCGATGTGCCAACAGCCTATCGACACCGGGAGGTGGAAACAGCGCCACACCCGAGCGGCGCTCCGACACGTGCACGATCATCGTGGTCACGGGGCGATGACCACTGGGCGGCGCGCCGTACGATGCTGTGTCGTGAGACACAGCGGCGGGGCACGGGTGACGAGGCGCGTGTTGCTGGGCTCCGCCGCCGCGGCCGGTCTGGCCGCGGCCGGCTGCTCCTCGGGCCCGCGGCGACCGGCCGCGCCGGCGTCGCCGGACCCGCAGGCCGTGCTGCTCACCTCGCTGATCGCCGGCAAGGAGCAACTGGTGTCGTTGTACGGGCGCGCGGCCGCCGCCCTGCCGGACCGGGCCGCGGCGCTGGAGCCGTTCCGTCAGCGTCACGTGGCCCATCTGCAGGCCCTGCGCGTGCTCCTGCCCGCCGCGAACGGCACGGGAACGTTCCCCGCGAGCCCCGCGCCCCCGTCCCCGCCCTCGTCCTCCGCGTCGCCGGCGGAAGGGCGGTCGGCGGTCTCGGTGCAAGCGCTCAGGGACGCCGAGCGGCGCGCCGCGTCGGCGCGCCCGGCGCAGATGGCCGCGGCCTCCCCCGCTCTCTCCCAGCTCCTGGCGAGCATCGGGGCGTGCGAGGCCGTCCACGTCGTCGCCCTGGGGAGGGTGCGTGACTGAGAGCCCGACCGGGCCCACCGGGTCGCCGGCCGACGACGTGCTCGGCCGTGTCCTGTCCGCCGAGCACGCCGCCGTGTTCGCGTACGGAGTGATCGGCGGGAAGACGAGCGGTGCGCTGCTCAGGCGCGCCATGGCGGGGTTCGACGCCCACCGGGCGCGGCGCGACCAGCTTCGCGCGTTCATCACCGAGCGGGGCGGCACGCCCGCCGAGCCGGGCCCGACCTACCGCCTGCCCTTCGAGGTGCGCAAACCGGCCGACGCGGTGCGCCTGGCGGTGCTGGTGGAGCAGCGGATGATCACCGCCTACCTGGAGCTGGCCGCCGACCCCGACCCCGGCCTGCGGCGGATCGCGGCGCTGACCGCGCAGGAGTGCGCGACCCGGGCGTACGGCTGGCAGCCGAAGATCGGTGACCCGTTTCCGGGCATGGGCCGGGACGGCGCCGACTTCGACGCCGCCATCCCCACTCAGGAAGCCGAATCCTCCGCGCCGGACTCCCCCGTCGTGGACAGCTCCGAATCCGACGTCTCCGCGGAGACGTCCGGTCAGGAGGCCCAGCCGGAGCCGTCCGCGCCCGACGGCCAGTAGGCGGCGCAGGACACGACCCCGCGTTCAGCGAAAAGGGCAGCGCCGCCGCCCCGCGTGAGTCATGTGCGGGGGACGGCGGCGCCGTGTGTCCGGCGATCAGGCCCGGCAGGCGGTCAGCACCCGCTCGACGGCCTCGTCCAGCGGGATCTCCTCCTTGGTCCCGGTGACCCGGTCGCGCAGCTCGACCACGCCGTTGGCCAGTCCCCGGCCGACGATCAGGACGGTGGGCAGGCCGAGCAGCTCGGAGTCCTTGAACTTGACACCGGGTGACACCCCGGGACGGTCGTCCACGAGCACCCGCAGCCCCCGCGCCTCGAGGGTCTCGGCGAGCGTGCTGGCGACCTCGATCTGGTTCTCCTTGCCGGTGCCGACGATGTGCACGTCGGCGGGCGCCACCTCCCTGGGCCACACCAGGCCCAGCTGGTCGTGGCGCTGCTCGGCGAGCACGGCCACCGCCCGGGAGACGCCGACGCCGTACGAGCCCATCGTGATGCGGATCGGCTTGCCGTCGGGCCCGAGCGCGTCGAGCTGGGCGGCGTCGGCGTACTTGCGGCCGAGCTGGAAGATGTGGCCGATCTCGATGCCCCGGTCGATCGACAGCGGGTGCGCGCAGCGGGGGCAGGAGTCGCCCGCCCGCACCTCGGCGGCCTCGATCGTGCCGTCGGGCTGGAAGTCGCGGCCCGCGACCACGTGCGCGGCGTGCCTGCCCGGCTCGTTGGCGCCCGTCACCCAGGCCGAGCCCTCGACCACGCGCGGGTCGACCAGGTAGGTGATCCCCAGGTCCCTGAGCACCTGCGGGCCGATGTAGCCGCGCACCAGGCCGGGGTGACGGGCGAAGTCCTCGGCCTCGAAGATCTCCGGCACGCCGGGCGAGAGCGCCGCCTCCAGGCGCTTGAAGTCGACCTCGCGGTCGCCGGGCACACCGACGATCACCGTCTTGACCTCGTCGGAGCCCGGCGTGCGGACCTTGACGACGAGGTTCTTCAGCGTGTCGGCGGCGGTGATGCCGAGACCGTGGTGCTCGTTGACGTACGAGACGAGCGACTCGATCGTCGGGGTGTCGGGCGTGTCGAGCACCCGCATGGGCGGCTGCGCGGCGGTGACGGCGGGCGGCGCGGGCGTGACGACGGCCTCGGCGTTGGCCGCGTAGCCGCAGTTGTGGCAGGCCACGAAGGTGTCCTCACCGGTCGGGCAGGGGGCGAGGAACTCCTCGGAGGCCGACCCGCCCATGGCGCCCGACATCGCGAAGCAGATCTTGTAGTCGATGCCGAGGCGCTCGAAGATGCGGATGTACGCCTCGCGGTGCATCTCGTAGGACCGCTTGAGACCGTCGTCGTCGAGATCGAAGGAGTAGGAGTCCTTCATGACGAACTCGCGGCCCCGCAGGATGCCCGCGCGGGGCCGGGCCTCGTCGCGGTACTTCGTCTGGATCTGGTACAGGGTGACGGGGTAGTCCTTGTAGGAGGAGTACTCCCCCTTCACCATGTCGGTGAACATCTCCTCGTGGGTCGGCCCCAGGAGGTAGTCGGCGCCCTTGCGGTCCTTCAGCCGGAACAGCGTGTCGCCGTACTCGGTCCAGCGGCCCGTGGGCTCGTAGAAGTCCCTGGGCAGCAGCGCGGGGAAGAGCACCTCCTGCGCGCCCATCCGGTCCATCTCCTCACGGACGACCCGCGCGACGTTCTCCAGCACGATCTTGCCGAGCGGCAGCCAGGAGTAGATACCGGGCGCGACCCGGCGGATGTAGCCGGCGCGGACGAGCAGCTTGTGGCTCGGCACTTCCGCGTCCGCCGGATCCTCACGCAGGGTGCGCAGGAACAGGGTCGACATACGCAGCAGCACGGCTACTCCTTGCTCGTGAGAGGTCTCGCCGGCGGCGCCTCCTCGGGGCCCGCGACGCGGAGCTACTCGCGGATCCTCGGAGACGACCTGAGAGACGAGACGAAGACGATGTGCTCTCAAGGCTATCGACTCCGGGGCCCTCACCGCCTCACTTGAACGGCGACCGGTCCGGCTCAGCCGCCGAGCAGTTCCTCCCAGTGCCGGCGCGACCGCCCTCCCGTGCCGACCGGGCCGCCGTCCAGCGCCGCCGACAGCCGCCACAGACCGGCCCTGGTCCGGTGCCGCTCCATGCCGGACGGGTCGATGGCCCGCAGCACGAAGGTCACGCCCATCACGTTCAGCATCGCCGTCGACGTGGTCGCCGGGCCCGCGGGGGCCGCCGGCACGGTCTCCGGCCCCGGTTCACCCACCCGCTCCATGAGCAGCGCCGCCACCTCGGCCGCGTACGGGCCGTCGCGCCACTCGATGTGCCAGGACCGGCCGGTGCCCCGCCACCAGGTGAGGTCGCGGCACGCCTCGAGTGTCTCGGCCTCGCCGGACAGGGCGGCCATGACCCGTCCCAGCGCCTCGTACCTGAGCCCGTCCGGGCCGGAGCCGTGCGGCGGCGCGTCGTCGCCGTCGTCCTGACCGTTCTGCGGGCCGTAGACCGTGGCCGGTGAGGCCCCGGGCTCGTCCCGCCCCCCGCGGAGTCCCCTCATGTCAGGGAGGGTGCCACCGCCCGGCCTTCTCGTCCGCGGGTTTCCCCGTCTTTTAGCCCCAGAGCCCACGGGCATCACTTTGATCGCGGCCGCCGCTCCCCCGCAACCCCGCGAATCATCACAACACGGATCCGCATGGGGTGCACGGCATGGCGTACCACTGGCAGGGCGTGCTGGCGATGATAAAGAATCACAGGTAGAAGCTCCGCCTGCGCCTGGAGGCCATGGTGACACTGCGCGTCGCGATCGTCGGGTCGGGCCCGGCCGGCATCTACACGGCCGAGGCGCTGGTCAAGCAGTCGCCCGATCCCGTCGAGGTGGACGTCCTCGAACGCCTGCCCACGCCGTACGGGCTCGTCCGGTACGGCGTCGCGCCCGACCACACGTCGATCAAGTCGATCGCCGGCTACCTGCGCAGGGTGCTGGAGACCCCGGGGGTCCGCTTCCTGGGCGGCGTCGAGCTGGGCGCGGACCTCTCCGCGGACGACCTGCTGTCCTGCTACGACGCCGTCGTGTACTGCACGGGGGCGATGGTCGACAGGCACCTCGGCGTCCCGGGCGAGGACCTGCCGGGCAGCGTCGCCGCGACCGACTTCGTCAACTGGTACTGCGGCCACCCGGACGTACCGCCGGACGCCTTCTCCCTCGACGTGGAGGACGTCGTCGTCATCGGTGTCGGCAACGTCGCCGTGGACGTGGTGCGGATCATGGCCAAGAGCGCCGGCGAGCTGCGCGGCACCGACGTGCCCGAGGAGGTGCTCGACCGGCTGGCCGCCTCGCGGGTCAAGCGCATCCACATGGTCGGCCGGCGCGGCCCCGAGCACGCGAAGTTCACCCTGAAGGAGCTGCGCGAGCTCGGCGAACTGCTGAACGCCGACGTCCTCACCTTCCCCGACGAGATCGCGGTCGCCGACCTGACCACGCTGTCGCGGCAGGTCAAGGGCAATGTGGACGTCCTGCGGTCGTGGTCGGAGCGCAAGCCGGCCGACCGGCCTCGCCGCCTGGAGGTGCGTTTCTGGCTGCGTCCCGTGGAGATCCTCGGTGTGTCCCGGGTCGAGGGCGTACGGCTGGAGCGGACCCGGCTGGAGGACGGGCGGGTCGTCGGGACGGGCGAGTACGAGACGATCCCGGCGGACATGGTGATGCGCTCGGTGGGCTACCAGAGCGTGGCGCTGCCCGGGGTGCCGTTCGACCCGAAGACGATGACGGTGCCGAACGTCGCCGGAAGGGTGGCGGACCGGCAGTACGTCTCGGGCTGGCTCAAGCGGGGGCCGACGGGCGTGATCGGGACCAACAAGTCCGATGCCGCCGAGACCGTGCGCACCCTGCTCGCCGAGGCGGTGCCGGGCACCGCGACCACCCGGCTGGACGATCTGCTCGCCGCGCGCGGGCTGAGCCCGGTGACGTACGAGGACTGGCTCGCGATCGAGGCCGCGGAGGCCTCGCTGGCCGGCAGTCTGCGGAGGGGCGAGCGGGTGAAGCTGGTGGGCAGGGACGCGATGCTGGGCGCGTGCGGCCGGCTCGCCCGGCCGGGGAGCGCGTCCTGACGGTTGTCCCGGTCAGGACCAGTGGGCCGGCCGGTGGTAGCGCGCGCCGTCGCGGCCGGGCACGACTTCGGGAAGCTGCGACTGCCGGATGAGCGCGTCGCCGAGGGGGAACCAGGCGTCACTGGCGAGGCGCAGGCCGTCGGAGCGTCTGCCGGGCGGGAAGACGGCTACGACCCGGGTCTTTCCGCCGCGCCGGGCGTCCACCTGGCGCACCGCCTCGATGGCCGCGCACAGGTCGGAGTCTGCCGACAGCAGCAGCACCGTGTCCACCAGGTCGAGGGCGACGTCGCCGACCATCGCGGCGGCCAGCGCGACGTCGGACTGCTTCTCCTCGTAGGTCTTCCAGGAGACGCCGCAGGCCCGGCAGGAGGCGCGCTGCTCCTGGAACCGCCCGAGCACCACCTCGACCCCCAGGGTCTCCAGGGCCGCCTGATAGGTCTGCTGGCGGGCGAGGGCACGAGCGTCGCCCCGGACGGGAGCGGTGAAGTAGCGGACGGCGGTCAGCGTCTGCCCGGTCCTGAGCAGCCGAAGGGCCAGCGCCTGTAGATCGAGCCAGAGATAGCGCCGCCCCCGCAGGGAGCGCAGCCCGTAGTAGAGGTTGAACCCGTCGACGTAGACCCCGACACGCACGACGTGGGGAACGGGGTTGTCGCGCACCGCCATCATCTCCTAACATGGAGTCACCGCGCCCGCGGCTACGTCCCCGGGCTCTACGGCCCCCGACAGGGGGCCGTTTCTTTTTTCGCTCACCTGTTCGATCGGCTGTTCGAGGAAAAGAATAGCCAACGGATCGTGCTCACGCAGCGACGTTGCGTGATGACGTCGCCGTGGCGGGGGCGTCTGCGAGGATCGTCCCCATGGAGACGACGCTGACCGGCCCGGACGGACCGCTCGACGGACTGCTCGACGGCTTCGCCGGCACCTACGACGAGCAGCTCACCCGGTTCCCCGAACGGGAACCCGCGTGGCAGCCGGTGCACACCGTGTACGTGCCCGCGGACCGGGTGACGGCGGAGATCGTCCAGCAGTGGCGGCACGCCGCGACCGACCTGCTCCACCGGCTCCTGTTCACCCCCGCCGAGCTGGCCGCATTGTTCGGTCTCGACCCCGAGCTGGCCCAGCCCGTGCACGACCGCGTACGCAGGAAGCTGCACGCCGAGCCCATCGAGGACCTGCGGATCGACTTCGAGGACGGGTACGGCCGGCGCCCCCACGAGGAGGAGGACCGGCACACCGAGTCGGCCGCGACGGCCGTGGCCGCGATGCACGCGGCGGGCACGCTGCCCCGCAGGTGGGGGCTGCGGGTGAAGTCGTTCGCCGACGGCGACCCCCTGCGCTCGCTGCGCACGCTCGACGGGTTCCTGACCGGGGTCGTGCGGCGCACCGGCGAACTGCCCGGCGGGTTCACGGTCACGTTCCCCAAGGTCCTCATGGAGGACTACCTGCGCCAGTTCGCCGGCTGCCTGGAGGCGCTGGAACGGGCGTTGCGCCTGCCCACCGGCACGCTGCGCTTCGAGATGCAGGTGGAGGCTCCGCAGACCGTGCTCATGCTCCAGCGCTCGGCCGACCTGGTGCCCTCACTGGGCGGGCGGCTGGCGGCCGCCCACTTCGGGGTGTTCGACTACACCGCCGCGCTCGGGCTGCCGCCGGACGAGCAGCGGCTCGACCATCCGGCCTGCGACCACGCGCGGCACGTCATGCAGACGGCGCTGTCGGGGACGGGCGTGGAGCTGTCGGACGGCTCCCTGGCCGCGACCCCGGCCTCGGACGCGGCGGCCGACGTGCACGCCCTGCTGAGCAGGCACTCGGCGCTGGTGTCGCACTCGCTGGCGCACGGCTTCTACCAGGGCTGGGACATGCACCCCTCGCACCTCGTCAGCCGCTTCACGACCGTCTACGCGTTCCATCTCGCCTGCTACGAGAAGTACGCCGATCGGGTGCGCGCCTGGCAGGAACGGCGTACGGCCGCGGGGGGCGTGCTCGACGAGCCCGCGACGATCAAGACGCTGGTCGCCGCGCTGGCCCGAGCCGACCGGGCGCTCTGCTGAGATTTGCCGCATCGGCAAAATTTCTTGCCGTGTTCACCGGCCGTGCCGCACTGTTGCGCACAAGCCGAACACAGGAGGCACAGGTGAACGAGAAGTACGACGTGGTCGTGGTGGGCGGCGGCGCCGCCGGGCTCAGCGGCGCCCTGGCGCTGGGACGGGCGCGGCGGTCGGTGCTGGTGGTGGACGCCGGGGAGCCGCGCAACGCGCCCGCCGGGCACATGCACAACTACCTCGGCCGGGACGGCACGCCGCCCGCCGAGCTGCTGGCGGCCGGGCGGGATGAGGTGATCCGGTACGGCGTCGAGGTCGTCGCCGGGCGGGCCGAGGCCGCCACGCGGGAGGACGACGGCTTCCTCGTGACGCTGGACGACGGCCGCGCCGTACGGGCCCGGCGGCTGCTGGTGGCGACCGGAGCCGTGGACGAGTTGCCCGGCGTGCCCGGCCTGGCCGAGCGGTGGGGCCGCGACGTGCTGCACTGCCCGTACTGCCACGGCTGGGAGGTCCGCGACCGGCGGATCGGGGTGCTGGCCACCGGGCCGCTCTCCGTCGAGCAGGCGCTGCTGTGGCGGCAGTGGAGCGAGGACGTGGTGTTCCTGGCCCACCACCTCCCCGCGCTGCCGGAGGAGGACGCCGAGCGGCTCGCCGCGCGCCGGATTCCCGTCGCCGAAGGCACGGTCGCGGCGATCGAGGTGACCGGCGACGCGCTCACCGGGGTGCGGCTGGCCTCCGGCGAGGTCGTCGCGCTCGACGCGCTCGTCGTCGCAGCGCCGCTCACCGCTCGCTCCGGGGTGCTGGAATCGCTCGGGCTCAAGCCGGTCGAGGCGGAGCACGGCGGTCATGTGGCCGGCACCCGGATCGCCGCGGAGCCGACCGGGGCGACCGCCGTGCCCGGCGTCTGGGTGGCGGGCAACGTGACGGACGTGCGCGCCGTTGTGATCGCGTCCGCCGCCGCGGGCCTGGCCGCCGGCGCGGCGATCAACATGGATCTCACCGCGGAGGAGACCCGGGAGGCCGTCGCCGCCTACCGGGACCAGATGAGCACGATTGTCGAGGAGGCCGCCTGGGAGGAGCGCTACCGCTCCCGGCCGGCGGTCTGGAGCGGGCAGCCGAATGCCCAGCTCGTCGCCGAGGCCGCCCAGCTGCCGCCGGGCCGGGCCCTCGACGTCGGCAGCGGCGAGGGCGCCGACGCGGTCTGGCTCGCCGCGAGGGGCTGGCGGGTGACGGGAGCCGACATCTCCGCCACGGCGCTGGAGCGGGCCGCCGCCCATGCCGCCGAGGCGGGTGCGGACGTGGCGGGCCGCGTCGAGTGGCTGCACGCGGACCTGCGCGACCACGCCCTTCCCGAGGGCGCCTACGACCTCGTCTCGGCGCAGTACATGCACCTGCCGGGCGAGGCCAGGCGGGGGCTGTTCGGCCGGCTGGCCGCCGCGGTGGCTCCGGGAGGCACCCTGCTGATCGTCGGGCACCACCCGTCCGACCTGCTGACCACGGTCAGGCGGATGCACTTCCCGCACATGATGTTCACCGCCGAGGAGGTCGCGGCCTCGCTCGACCCGGCCGAGTGGGAGGTCGCGGCGGCCGAGGCCCGGCCGCGCACGGCCGCCGACCAGGAGGGGCGCGAGGTCACCATCCGCGACGCCGTCCTCGTCGCCCGCCGCCGCCCGTAGAGAGCGTCAGAACCGGTCCACGATGCCGCGCCAGCGCCTGACCCGGTCCGCGTCGACCGGCTCCCGCCACGAGCCCCGTACGGCGCTGCCCACGTGGAAGGCCCGGACGCCGTAGTCGAGCAGCACCGGCACGTGCTCCTCGCGCAGGCCGCCGCCGGCGAGCATGAGCGAGGCGTCGCCCGCCTCGGCCCGCGCGCGTAAGACCCCCAGGCCGCTGCCGACGCCCTCGGGTGAACCGGACGTGAGGACGGTCGCCAGGTTCGGCAGCAGCCGTACGGCACGCCAGGCGGCCCGCACGTCGGCGGCGTGGTCCACGGCGCGGTGAAAGGTCCAGGGCAGCGGCGAGACCGCGTGGATCAGCGCGTCCGTCGCCTCCCTGTCGACCGACCCGTCCTCGGTCAGGAAACCGAAGACGAACCCCGCAGCGCCGGCCTCGGCGAGCTCCTTGACGTGGCCGCGCAGCCGGTCGAGCTCCTCCGAGGTCACGGTGAACCCGGCGTTGCAGCGGAGCATGACCATCTGCGGCAGCCCGCACTCGCGCGCGATCGCCGCGACGAGGTCCGCCGAGGGGGTGAGCCCGCCCGCGTCCATGTCGGACACGATCTCCAGGCGGTCCGCCCCGCCCTCCTCGGCGGCCACGGCGTCACGCAGGTCGAGCGCGATCACTTCAAGGAGGGATCCCGTCATGGAGTGAACAGTATCCGGTCCCTTTGCGGCACCTCACGGCATCCGCCCTGTTCAGCACTCGATCAACTCGTTGTGGGCTGTGATGTCAAGAACCCTCCGGGCTTGTGTGGCATGTCCCGAGCGGGGGGCCGGCACCACCGGCACCGCCGGCGTGCGGCGACGGGACGAACCGGCCGGGAGCGCGCCGGGCGCGTCCCGCTCGAACAGCGCGCCGGAGGCGCGGTGCGGCAGGTCGACGGTGCGGACGTGCCGGAAGCCCGCCCTCCGGTAGTACGACTGCAGGCCGGCGTTGTCCTTGGCGCAGTCCAGCCGGAGGTAGGGCCGGCCGTGGACGGCGGCCCGCAGGGCGGCCCAGTCGAGCAGCGCCTCCCCCAGGCCCTGTCCCGAGTAGGCCCTGCTCACGGCGAGCTTGTGGACGTAGAGCGCGTCGCCGGGCCGGTCCCCGGGGGTCCAGAACTCCGGGTCGGCGTGGCCGTCCACGGCGATCGTGGCCGCCGGCACCCGGACACCGGCGTCGGCGTCGGCGTCGGCGTCCTCACCGGCGTCCAGGACGTACATGACCCCCTCGCCGATGAGCGGCTCGATGCGCCCGGCGGGGAAGCCTCCGGCGGGCCACTGCCGCACGCCGAGGCCGTTCAGCCACCCGGCGGTGCGCGCCAGCAGGGTGAGGACGCCCTGCAGATCGGCGGGGGCGGCGCGACGCAGCGTGAGTTCCGTAACAAGATCCAGGGTGTTCGCAGGCATGCCTGATTCCTTTCGTGCCGACGGCGGCGATTCGACCACTGTGAGTGACGGCGGGATGCCGTACAGCGTCCGTCCGGAGACGGCGGGCCGCGTCAGGGCGCGCGGGTCCGGCGCGGTCCCCTGCCGGGGTCAGGACGGGAATCGCGGGAACGGCCCCCCGGAGGAGGGCCTTGTGGCCGGGGACACCCGCTCAGCCGAGAGGGTGTCCGGGCCTCGTCAATGACGTTCCAGCTCGTATCGGATCAGATGCTTGTCTGCGGGCAGCACGGACACGGCGACGCGTACGGGCGTGTCATCGGCGTCGTAGCCGACCCGGGTGTGGACGACGACCGGAGTGCCGGGCTCCAGCTGGAGCCGTAACGACTCGTCCGAGGTCGGCATGCGCGCGGAAATGTCGTCGATCACGCGGACCTGGAGATGTCCCAGCTCCTCCAGCACCCGGTTGGCCCCGCGCGTGATGTCGCCGGGCCGGGCGATCTCGGAGTCCCCCACGATCTCCAGGGGGAAGTACGAGTCCAGCGTGTTGTACGGCTGGCCGTCCACGAAGCGCAGCCGCCGGCGCACGACGGCCAGGGCGCCGTCGGCCAGTGCGAGGCGGGTGGCCACGTCCTCGGGCGGCTCGACGATCGAGACCTCGATCCGCTGGTCCGCCGTTCGGCCCTCGGAGCGGACCGCGTGGACGAAGGTGTCGAACCGCGGCTCCTCCTGGTCGTACGGGAGGAACTCGTCCTGGGGGCGCATGAGGAGGGGGCGGCGCTCGCGTACGAACGTTCCACGCCGGCGCATCCGCAGGATGAGACCCTCGTTCTCCAGCTCGCCCAGTGCCAGCCGTACGGTGTTGCGGCTGACGCCGTGCGCCTCCATGAGGTCGGCCTCGGTCGGGATCTGGTCGCCCGGCGCGAGTTCGCCCGCGTAGATGGCCCTGCGCACCTCAGCGGCCACCTGCTGGTAGAGCGACGATCGTGCCATCTTTCCTCAATCCACCCTTTTGTTCCAACAAATCTAGAGGATCTCGGTCTACCGGGAAACAACCCCTTGACCTGAGCCCACCCGGCCGCGCATTATCCAAACGTTGGTACAAATCCATCCAATGGAGGTGGGCCCGTGAGGGCGGTCGGTGCGCGAACGCCGAACTCGCTCTGCCGCGAGCTCCGACCCCGGCCAACCGAGCCCAGACCTGCCAGAGCCCAGACCTATCAGAGCGACGGGAACGACATGTCAGAGCTGTCGGTATCCACCGGCATGACCGCCTTGCGCGGAAATGGCGTGACATGCCCGAACGCGCGGTACCACCGCACCCCCGAGCGGCCGGACGAGGACGGCCGCTCCCCACGGACTCCGTGCGAATGAACGAGGTCTCGACCCCAACCCTCGCCGGGGTCGAGGTCTCGCGCCGGGGCGGAGCGCGTCCTGGCGGGTCCCCCACGCCCGCCAGGACGCGCCACCGTTAGGCGCAAGCAGGGAATGCATCGTCTCCGGCCCTCCTTGAGTCTCATGGGGAGTTCCGGCTGAGGAGGCGCCCGCGCGATGAGCATCCCTGTGTCCCGGAGGGTCGGCCATGACGGCGCCAGGAGGATTCCGGCCGTCAATCCCCAGCACTTCAGGAACGTCCTCGGCAGGTACGCCACGGGCGTCGTGGCCGTCACCGCGATCGACCCGCGGACCGGGGAGCCGTGCGGCCTGGCCGTCAACTCCTTCACGTCCGTGAGCCTCGACCCGCCGCTGGTCGCGTTCTGCGTCTCGGGCGACAGCACGAGCTGGCCGCGGCTGAAGGCCGCCGCGAACCTGTGCGTCAACGTGCTCGCCGAACAGCAGCGGGAGGCGTGCGAGCGGCTCGCCGCCCCGGGCGGGGACAAGTTCGCGGGCCTGTCGTGGGCCCTGTCCCCCGGCGGCGCCCCCGTGCTGGACGGCGCGCTCGCCTGGATCGACTGCGTCGTGGACGTGGAGCACCCCGCCGGCGATCACGTGATCGTCGTCGCCCGGGTCACCGGGCTCGACCGGCACGACGACGGCGGCCCGCTGGTGTTCTTCCGCGGCGCGTACGGAGGGTTCCGCTCCTGACGCAGGAACCGACCGGTCGGTATGCTGCCCGCATGACTCTGTTCTCGGTGGAAGGCAAGACGGTCGTCGTCACGGGCGGGTCCCGGGGCATCGGGAAGATGATCGCGCGAGGGTTCCTCGACGCGGGCGCCACCGTCTACATCTCCTCACGGAAGAAGGACGAGCTGGAGGCCACGGCCGCCGAGCTGGGCTGCCACGCCGTACGGGCGGACCTGTCCACCCCCGACGGCGTCGAGGCGCTGGCGCAGGCCGTGTCGGAGCGCGAGAGCCGCCTCGACGTGCTCGTCAACAACGCGGGGGCGAGCTGGGGCGCGCCGCTGGAGGAGTATCCCGAGCACGCCTTCGACAAGCTCTGGGACATCAACGTCAAGGGCGTGTTCTTCCTCACCCGCCGGTTCCTGCCGCTGCTGCGCGCCGCCGCGTCACCCGGCGACCCGGCACGGGTGATCAACATCGGGTCGATCGACGGGCTCCGCGTGCCGTTCCTGGAGAACTACGCGTACTCGGCGGCCAAGGCGGGCGTCCACATGCTGACCCGGCACCTGGCCCACCAGCTCGCCCGGGAGTCGATCACGGTCAACGCGATCGCGCCCGGGCCGTTCGAGTCGAAGATGATGGCCTTCGCGCTCGACGACCCCCAGATGCGCGGCGCGATCGAGAACGGCGTTCCGCTGGGCCGGATCGGCAGGCCCGACGACATGGCGGGCGCGGCCATCTTCCTCGCCTCACGCGCCGGGTCGTACCTGACCGGCGCGGTGATCCCGGTGGACGGCGGGATCTCCACCCACGGGTAGGGGACGGGCATGTGGCAGATCGCGGTGTGCGGGCCGGGCGAGTGCACCCCGCAGGAGGCCGGGGCGGCCCGCGCCGTGGGCCGTCTGCTGGCCGAGCACGGCGCGGTCGTGCTGTGCGGCGGGTACGGCGGGGTGATGGCCGCCGCCGCGGCGGGCGCCCGGGAGGGCGGAGGCGTCGCGGTCGGCGTCCTGTCCGGGCGGGACCGGTCCGGGGCGAGCCCGGACCTCACCGTGGCCCTGCCCACCGGTTTGGGCGAGGCCCGCAACGCGCTGATCGTGCGGGCCGCCGACGCGGTCGTCGTCGTGGGCGGGTCCTGGGGCACGCTTTCCGAGCTGGCCCTCGCCCAGCGGGGCGGCACGCCCGTGATCACCCTCGGCGGCTGGCAGGTCCTCGACGCCGAGGGCCGCCCGGTGCCCGGTCCGGTGCCCGCGGCCGGCCCGGCCGAGGCCGTACGGCTGGCGCTGGCCGCCGCGGGACGGGCGGGCCCGTTCAGCCCTTGAGCATCTCGGCGAGGGTCTCGGCGAACAGGTCCGGCGCGGCCAGCTCGTCCCGCAGGAACAGGTAGGGCTCGGTGAGCTCCAGCTCGATCAGGACCGGCTCGCCGTCCGGCATCCGGACCAGGTCAACCCGGGCGTACAGCAGGTTCGGCGGCACCGCGGCCAGGACCCGCTCGGCGAGGGCGAACTGGTCGTCGTCCGGGTCGCGCAGCGTGGCGCGGTTCTCCCGGGTCTCCGCCACGCCGGTCAGCATCGGGTGCCGCCGTACGGCGTGGCTGAACTGCCCGCCGAAGTACAGCAGCGACAGCTCCCCCTCCTGCTCGACGGACGCGACGTAGGGCTGGACCATGACCGTACGGCCCTCGGCGAGCAGCTTCGCCGCGTGGCCCGCGGCGGCGTCCCGGTCCGCGGTGCGGACGGTGTCACGGGCGCCCGCCGAGACGGCGGGCTTGACCACGTACTCGTCCCAGTCGGGCAGGTCCGTGCCGGACTCGGCCCAGTGCGTCGGAACGGTGGGCACGCCGAGCGTGCGCAGGTAGGTCTTGTCGGTGTTCCATTCGATCACCGGCGCCGGGTTGAACAGCCGCGTCACCGACTCCACCCGGTGGGCCCACGCGACGAACTCGTCACGACGGTCGATGTAGTCCCACGGGGACCGGACCACCGCCGCGTCGAAGTCCGACCAGTCGACGCGGGGGTCGTGCCAGTTCACCGGCGCGCCCTCGATGCCGGCGCCGAGCCAGGCGGCGAGGGCGATCTCCCGCTCGTCGTCCAGCTCGGCCGCCGGGTGGTCAGTGGTGACGTAGGCGACCTTCATGACGCTCCCATCCGCATGTCATCGGTGACCAATGCTATTGGGCACGTCAGGTGAGCCCGGCCAGCACCTCCGCCGCCGCCTGGCCGCACACCCGGGCGGCGCCGTGCGTGGCGATGTGGACCGCCCCCAGGTCCGTACGGCCCGGCAGCCCCATCTCGACCACGACGCCGTCCGGCCGGGCGGCCAGCAGGCGCTCCAGCAGGTCCGTCTGCCAGAGGTGGCGGTGGGCGTCCCGCACGACGATGACGAGGGGCCGGTCGGCCGCCTGGCTCAGCACCGTGCCGGCGACGCCGTTGTGCACGTCGCCCTGCCGCAGCCGGGCGACCGTGGTGCCGGGCAGCAGCTTGCCGAGCGGCTCCCCCGCACCCCACGGCATGCCCTTGTCGATCGCGAGGTTGGTCTCCGGCGCCAGCTCCACCACGTGCGGGGCTCCGGCCAGCGGCAGCACGCCGTCCGCCCCGCGCAGGGTCACCCGTACGGCCCGGCGGGCGGCGACGAGCCCGATCTCGTCCGTGCGGTCGTCCAGCGGCGGGGCCTGCGCCTGCCAGGCGGTCAGGGCGCGCACCCGCGCCGCGGCGTCGGCGAGCCGCTCCTCCGACAGCCTGCCCTCGGTCACCGCGTCCGCGACGGCGTCGCGGATGTGCTCGTGGGTCGCCTCGTCGGCGTTCTCCCCGCCCACGCAGACCGCGTCGGCCCCCGCCGCCACGGCCATCGCGCTCGCGCCGCCCAAGCCGTACCGGCCGGAGACGGCGGCCATCTCGATGCCGTCGGTCACGATCAGGCCCTCGAAGCCCAGCTCCTCCCGCAGCAGGCCGGTGAGGATGCGGGGACTGAGCGTGGCCGGCAGCTCCTCGTCGTACGCCGTGACCAGCAGGTGGCCGGTCATGATCGAGCGCACGCCCTCGTCGATGGCCACCCGGAACGGCCACAGCTCGACCTCGGCCAGCTCCTCGCGGGAGACCCCGACGCGCGGCACGCCGTGGTGGGAGTCGACCGACGTGTCGCCGTGCCCGGGGAAGTGCTTGGCGCAGGCCGCCACGCCGGTGGACTGCAGGCCGCGGATCCAGGCGGCCGTGTGCCGCGCGACGAGCAGCGGATCGGCGCCGAACGACCGCAGGCCGATGACCGGGTTGTCCGGATTGGAGTTGACGTCGGCGGCCGGGGCGAAGTCGATGTTCACCCCCGCGGCCCGCAGGTCGCGGCCGATGTCGCGGGCCACCCGCTCGGTCAGCTCCACGTCGTCCACGACGCCCAGGGCGTAGTTGCCCGGCCGCGAGCTGCCCGTGCGGGCCTCGAGCCTCGTCACCTCCCCGGCCTCCTCGTCGATGCCGATCAGGATGTCGGGGTTCTCCGCGCGCAGAGCCGAGGTCAGCGCGGCGAGCTGGGCCGGGGTGTCGACGTTCCGGGAGAACAGCACCACACCGGCGAGCCCGCCGGCGAGCCGCCGCCGCACCCAGTCGGGGGCGGTGGTCCCGGTGAAGCCGGGCAACAGGACCGTGTCGGCCAGACGGAGCAGGTCAGGGCTTCGCTTCATGCTGCGCCCACAAGGCATCGCTCAGGCATGCCCCGCAATCTAATAGGAAAGTTTCCTATTTGCTAGGGGGCAGGCCTGGGGATGTGCTCACAGATCGACGCGGTGGAGCCGGTTCTCCTTCACCTCGAAGCCGGCGACGGTGGTCGCCGGCGCGCCGGGACGGTCCACGAAGGCGACGGCCCGGTAGTCCGCGCGGAAGCCCTCCATGTCCGCCGCGCAGGACACGTAGCCGTGGCGGCTGTCGAAGAACGCGATGTGCGGGTTGACGTCGAGGATCGCGCTCGCGTCCGTGATGCCGGGCATGCTCGTCACCGACGGCCCGACGAACTCGACCCCGAGGGCGCGCGAGGCCGGATCCGCCCAGTCGGCACGGATGTCGCAGGCGTACGCGCTGTGCACGTCGCCGCTCAGCACGACCAGCCCGTCGGGGGCGGCGGCGAGCACGCGGGACCGCGAGCCGGGGTAGCCGTCCCAGGCGTCGGCGCTGACGGGTTCGAGCGGGAACTTGCGCTGGGAGAAGAACACGGCCTGCGCGAGCACCTTCCACCGGGCCGCCGAGCCGCGCAGCCGGTCGGTCAGCCACTTCTCCTGCTCGGCGCCGAGCATGTCGCGCCCCTCGCGGTACTGCCGCGTGTCGGTCAGCAGGAAGTCGGCCACCCGACCGTAAGGGCGCCAGCGGTGGTTCTGCAGACTGGAGCCGGACGGGCGCACGCGCAGCGGCTGGTGCTCGTAGTAGGCCTTGAACGCGGCGGCCCTGCGCTTGAGGAAGGCGGCGGGGCTGCCGCCGTCGCCGGGCAGCGCGCCCGCCCAGTTGTCGCGCACCTCGTGGTCGTCGGGGATCGGGACCCAGGGCGCGGCGGCGTGGGCGGCCTGCAGGTCCGGATCCATCTTGTAGCGGGCGTAGCGGTTGCGGTAGGCGCCCAGCGTCGTGCACTCGGCCGCCGACTCGAGCGGGCGCACCCATCGGCCCGGCTTGGGGTTCTTCGGCTTGCCGTACTCGTAGATGTAGTCGCCGAGGTGGAGGACGAGGTCGGGGCGCTCGGCGGCCATGTGACGCAGCGCGGTGAAGTGGCCGTGCTCGTAGCGCTGGCAGGAGACGAAGCAGAACCGCACGGGTGCGGTCGAATCGGGGGCCGGCGCGGTTCTGGTGCGGCCCACCGGGCTGACGTGGCCCTCCACGGAGAACCGGTAGAAGTAGTCGGCGGCGGGCCGCAGCCCGGTCACCCGCACGTGTACGCTGTGCGCCCAGTCCGGTTGCGCGGGCGCCGTGCCGGACCGCAGGATCCTCGTGAACGCCTCGTCCTCGGCGAGCTCCCACCGTACGGTCATCGCCCGGTTGGGCATGCCGCCAGGCTGTGTCGGATGCAGCGGTTCGGGGGCCAGACGGGTCCACAGGATCACGCCGTCGGGTAACGGCTCCCCTGACGCCACCCCCAGGGTGAACGGATAGCCCATTTTCGCCATGAGTTCGATCCTGCCCTACGGGCCCGGCCGGTGCGGGGAGGTCGGGCGAGGCGAGAATGTGAACAAGCTCTTGGTCGGCGGCCATAATGGGAGCCGTGAACCAGCGTAAGGACTCCGGCGGCACGGCCGCGCCGGTCAGGGCGAAGCGGGGGGCGGCCGGTTCGGCGTCCGAACGGCGCGACCACCTCGTCAAGCTCGCCGCCGAGTTGTTCGCGCGCAAGGGCTTCCAGGCCACCACCGTGCGGGAGATCGCGCTGGAGGCCGGCATCCTCTCCGGCAGTCTCTACCACCACTTCGACTCCAAGGAGACGATCGTCGACGAGGTGCTGCGCACCTTCCTCGAGGATCTGATCGCCCGTTACCGCGCGGCCCTGAACACGCAGGCCGACCCGCGCTCGGTCCTGGCGGAGATGGTCAGAATCGGCTTCGGCACGCTGGAGGACCACCGGGCGGCCATCACGGTCATGCAGAACGACTGGAACTACCTGCGCTCGCTGCCCGGCGACCGGTTCGACTACCTGGTGCGGGCCGAGGACGAGGTCGAGCGCATGTGGGTGGAGCAGATCAAGAGCGGCCAGGCCGCCGGGCAGTTCCGCCCCGACGTCGACCCCAAGCTGACCTACCGGATGATCCGCGACACCATCTGGGTGACCGTGCGCTGGTTCCGCCCCGGCGGCACGCTCGACACGGACGCGCTGGCCGACCACTTCGGCAAGCTGCTGTTCGACGGCCTGGCGACCGGCGAACGGGCGAGCCGCCCGTCATGACACTCCTCAAGGCCGTACGGCTCGCGCTGACCGAGGCCGCCGACCCGGCGCGCGCCGTCTCGATGCGGTCGTACATGAAGTCGGAGATGCCGTTCCTCGGGGTGACGGCCGTGCCCCGCCGGGCCGCGCTGCGCAGGGTCTTCTCCGAGCACCGGCTGGACAGCGCCCCCGAGTGGCGCAGGGCCGTGCTGGCGCTGTGGCGCGAGGCGGAGTACCGCGAGGAGCGCTACGCCGCCATCGAGCTGTCCGCGCACCGCTTCTACCGGCCCTGGCAGACGCTCTACACCATCCCCATGTACGAGGAGATGATCGTCACCGGGGCGTGGTGGGACCTGGTCGACGACATCGCCGTGCACCGGATCGGCACGCTGCTGCGGCTGTATCCCGAGAGCATGCGCCGCCTGGTGCTGGAGTGGGCGCACGACTCCGACCTGTGGAAACGGCGCACCGCCATCCTGTGCCAGAACTCCTTCAAGGAGCGGACCGACGCCCACCTGCTCTACGCCTGCATCGAGCCGAGCCTGTCGGACACCGACTTCTTCGCCCGCAAGGCGATCGGCTGGGCGCTGCGGGAGTACGCGAAGACCAACCCGCAGGAGGTGCTCCGCTACGTGAAGCACCAGGGCCTCAGCGGGCTGAGCCGCCGTGAGGCGCTGCGGAACCTCCCCGGCGCGTAGAGCAGGCGGCCCGGTCAGGCGGGGCGGAACGAGTCGCGCGCCTGCGGGGCCGCGTGCTTGATCATGAGATGCCGGGTGACCGAATACTCCAGCACGGCCTCCTGGCTCATGTCCTTGCCGAACCCGCTGCCCTTCACGCCTCCGTGCGGCGCCTCCGAGGCGATCGGCAGGTGGTCGTTCACCCACGTCACGCCCACGTCCAGCCGGTGGGAGACGCGAAGGGCGCGGGCCACGTCCGTGGACCACACCGACGAGGCCAGCCCGTACGGCGTGGCGTTGGCGAGCCGGACCGCCTCGTCCTCGCCGTCGAACGGCATCGCCACCAGCACCGGGCCGAAGACCTCGCTCCGCACGATCTCACTCGCCGGGTCGGCGTCGGCGATCAGCGTCGGCGCGTAGTGGAAGCCGGGGCCGTCGATCGGCGCGCCCCCGTGGACGACGCGGCCGGACGCCCTGGTCACGAAGCCGTGGACCCGCTCACGGTGCTCGGCGCTGATCAGCGGGCCGATGTCGGCGTCCGGCGCCCAGGGGTCGCCGGGCCGGACGCGGGCGACGGCCTCCCGCATCGCCTCGACCGCCTCGGCGTACCGCGATCTCTCGACGTACACCCTGGTCGCGGCCGTGCAGTCCTGACCGGTGTTGTAGGTGGCGCCCATGACCACCCCGGCCGCCATGTCCTCCAGTGAGGCGTCGGCGAACACGAGCGCGGGCGCCTTGCCGCCCAGCTCCAGATGGACCCGCTTGAGGCCGTCCACCGCGCCGCGCATGACCTCGCGGCCGGTGGCGGTGGACCCGGTGACGCTGACCATGTCCACGCCGGGGTCGGTCACCAGGGCCCGCCCCACGTCGGCGCCGCCGGTCACCACCCGTACGAGGCCCTCCGGGGCCCCGGCCTCGGCGAACAGCTCGGCGAGCCGCAGCGTGGTGCGGGGCGTCCGGGGCGCCGGCTTGATCACGACGGCGTTCCCCGCGGCGACGGCCGGGCCGATCTTCCAGATCGCCATGATGAGGGGGAAGTTCCACGGCGCGATCGCCCCCACGACCCCGATCGGCCGTCTGATCAGCACGGACGTGTATCCGGCGCTGAACACGCCGGCGCCCGTGCCGTCCAGGGACCTGGCCCCGCCGGCGAAGAACCGGAGGTTGTCGGCGGCGAACGGCAGCTCGCCATCCCGGAACACGGCGGCGGGCTTGCCGGTCTCCTCGACCTCCAGCCGGGTCAGCTCCGCGGCGTCCCGCTCGACGAGGTCCGCCAGGCGCAGCAGCACCAGCGCCCGCTCCCCCGGCGTCGTCTCGCGCCACTGCTCGAAGGCCTCCCGGGCCACGCGTACGGCCCGCGCAACCCCGTCGACCGGGGTGTCGGGCACGTCCTCGATGACCCGGCCGTCGGCGGGGTTGATCAATGTCGTCATGAGGGTCGTCATGAGGTCGTCCTCAGCTGTCGAAACCGATGCCGAAACGGTCGAGTGACCGCAGCCAGGGCCCCCGGCGGCCCCCGTTCTCGTCGGCGCGGGCGAGTTCGCGGCGGGTGAGCTGCACCACCGGCCAGCGCAGCGGCTCGGGCGGGAACGGCACCGGGTGGCGGCGGGCCATCCGCAGCCGCGTCCGCTCGGTGGACCGCCGGGCCAGCAGGTCGAGGCCGGTCATCGCGCCGAACCTGGACGCGCCGACGCCGAGGCCGGTGTATCCGAGGGCGTAGGCCAGCCGCCCGCCCATCGCCGTGCCGAAGAACGGGGTGAACCGGCTGGTCGAGTCGATCGCCCCGCCCCACCTGTGGGTGAAGCGCAGGCCACGCAACTGCGGGAACGTCGCGAAGAAGTGCCGCGCGAGCCGCTCGTGCGTGGCGTCGCGTTGCTCCGAGCCGCCGCCGCCGAAGTTGTAGACAGCGTCGTATCCGCCCCACAGGATGCGATCGTCGCCGGTGAGCCGGTAGTAGTGGAACCGGTTGCCCGCGTCGGTCAGTCCCTGGCCCTCCGGCCACCGGAGCGACGCCCGCTGCTCGGGCGACAGCGGCTCGGTGACGAGCACGTAGTCCCACACCGGCAGCACGAACAGGCCCAGCCTGCGCAGGGGCGAGGGGAAGGCGTTGGTGGCCAGCAGCACCTGCCCGGCGCTCACCACGCCGTTTACCACGCCGCGGCCTCTCGTCCCGGCCTCCACGCCGGTACGCGTCCGGGTCAGCGCGGTGACCTCGGTGCCCTCGTGGATGCGCACCCCGAGCCGCGCCGCGACGCGGGCCAGGCCCCACGCGAGCGCGGCGGGGTCGAGGACGCCGCCGGTGCCGCGCAGGCGCAGCCCCGCGAGATAGGTGGGCGACTCGACGTCCGCGCGCATCTCGTCGCGGCCGAGGAACACCGCGTCCTCTCCGTGCTCGCGGTGCAGCTTCTCGGCCCGCCTCAGCTCCTCCACCTGGTGGGGCGCCACCGCGACCGTGGTCTTGCCGACCAGCCGGAGGTCGGCGTCGATGCCGTGGTCGTCGACGAAGCGGGCGATGGCCGCGAGGTTCGCCCGCCCGAGCGCGAGCAGGGCCGCGTTCTCCGACGGCCACAGCCTCGTTCCCTGACCCAGCCCGTGGGTCAGGGAGTCGGAGACGAACCCGCCGTTGCGGCCGCTCGCGCCGTACGCGATCGAGCGCGCCTCCAGGAGGACGACATCGCAGGCGGGGTTCTCCTCCTTGGCCAGCACGGCGGCCCACAGGCCGGTGAAGCCGCCGCCGACCACCAGCAGGTCCGCCGTGGTGCGGCCGTGCAGGGGCTCGTACGGGCCGGGCGCCCCGGGCCTGTCGGTCCAGAAGACCCGTGGAGCGGCGTCCTCGATCAGACGGCTGCCCTTGGTCATTTGGTCGCGATGTTCTCGATGACGTCCGCGGCCATGCGCAGGCCGTCGCGGCGGCGGATCTCCTCGCCGGCCGCCGCGAGCCGGTCGCGCAGGTCCTGGTCGCCGAGCAGTCTGTCGATAGCCCCGGTCAGCTCCTCGTCGGCGAAGCCGTAGGTGTCCAGGCGGACGCCGTACCCGGCCTCGTGCACGCGCTGGGCGTTGTCGTACTGGTCCCAGAACAGCGGCATGACGATCATGGGCTTGCCGAAGTGGAACGCCTCGGTCGTCGTGTTGTTGCCGCCGTGCGTGATCACCAGGTCGACCAGCGGCAGGATCTTCGTCTGCGGGACGAGCTCGGCGCCCCACATGTTGGGAGCCAGCTCGATCTCCTCGTGCAGCGGGCCCTTGGAGACGATGTACCGGTGCGGCGTGCGGGCCAGCACGGAGATCACGCGGCGCATCAAATCGACGTCGGCGGAGCCGAGCGAACCCAGCGAGAAGTAGATCAGCGCACCCTCGCCGGGGATGTCCGGCAGCGTGAACTCCTCGTCGGTCTCCCGTACGGACGAGTCGACGCGGGTCCAGGAGTCCCCCAGGGGACGCTCCGCCGCGTAGTCCGCGATCTCGGGATACACGTACAGGTTCGCGTCACCCTCGTGGATGAACTCCAGGTCCTGCAGGGCCGGGGCGCCCTGCTCGACCACCCACGCGTTGAACGCCTCCCACATCTCACGGTGGGTCCGGTCGTACTCCGCCCGGAACTCCGCCCAGCCGGTGCCGTCGGCCGGCAGTCCGGAGAACGGCGGGGCCACGCCCGGGCCCTTCACCTCGAGCGGGTTGCACGAGACGATCCGTACGAACGGGACGCCCGCCGTCACCAGGGCGGGGAAGGCCACCACGTTGTCCTCGACGATCACGTCCGGCCGCACCCGCTCGATGATGGCCTTGAGCTGCGGCTCGCAGTACTTGGCACCGTCGATGAGCGCCTCCCAGATCGGCTTGATGACCGTCTCCAGCTGGTCCAGGGTGCTCTTGCGGTACTCCGGCGCCGTGTCGCGGATGAAGTCCTTCCAGAACTGGCCCGCGTCCTGCTCCGTCGCGTCCTGTTCTTCGGGCGCCGGCGGCGCCAGGTCGACCAGGTCCTCCTCGAAACCGAGCGCCTCCAGCTTGCCCTTCCACGACGCCTCGGCGGCGAACACCACGCGGTGGCCGCGGCGGCGCAGGACGTCGCCGATCCCGACGCAGTTGTTCGTCGGCCCGTAGGCGCTCTCCGGCATGAACAGGATCGTCAAAGGCGTGGCCGTCATTGGGGGGCTCCTCCGAAGCTAGTTGAAGCGAGATTCAAATACGAGGGGGATACACCCGTCAAGAGCTGGGGGAGTATCGTGTGCGCGATGTGAAGCGAGGTGCAATGAGAGGGGTGGGATGACGCAGCGCAAGAGCAAGGCGGACCGGCGGCTCGACCTCATCGACGCGGCCCACAGGGCGATGCTCCAGCACGGCGCCGAGGGGGTCCACCTCAACCAGATCGCCGAGGAGGCGGGGCTCACCTCCGGCGCGGTGCTCTATCACTACCCCGACCTGCGCGAGCTGCTGATCGAGGCCCAGCACGCCGGCATGGAGCGCTTCTACGAGCGGCGCATGAAGAAGATCAGCGGCATCTCCGACCCGGCGGACAAGCTCGTCGTCACGATCCGCTCGGGCCTGCCCGACGGCCCGGACGACGCGGGGGTGCGGCTGCTGTGCGAGCTCGGCGGCGCCGCCGGCCGCAACCGCGTCTACGCGACGCTGCTGACCACGCTGTTCGACCGGCAGGTGTCGATGTACCAGACGATCCTGGAGACGGGCGCCGCCCACGGCGTATTCACGCTGGCGCAGGACTCCGAGACCATCGCCCGCAACCTCGTCGCTCTCGAGGACGCGTACGGCTACCGCATCATCGCCCGGCACCACTCGATCGACCCGGACAAGGCCGTCGAGCTGATCCTCGACTACGCCCGCCTGGCCACGGGCAACCCCCTCAGGCCCGCAGATCGCCGCTGACCTCCGTGGGCTGGGGCGGCTCACAGGGGCGGCGTCACGAGGGCGGCGTCGTCGGCGTCCCAGGAGACGGCGACCTCGGCGCCGGCCTCCACCCTCGCCCGCCCCTGCGTGGCCGCCAGCACCGCGCGGTCGTGACCGGGCACGCTCAGCGCCACGTGGGAGACGCCGCCGTAGAAGCTGACGTCGACGACCCGGCCTCGCAGCACCCCTTCGCCGGCCGTGACCGGGCCGAGGCGGATCCGTTCCGGCCGCACCGCGAGCATCGCCGTCCCGCCCTGCTCGCTCCCCGCGGGCGCGGGGAGCACACCCAGCCCGTCGACCTCCAGGCCCTTGCCCGTGACCCTTCCGGTGAAGAGGTTGTTGGCCCCGATGAAGCCGGCCACGAAGGGCGTGCGCGGCCGTTCGTAGAGGTCCTCGGGGGCGTCCACCTGCTCGACCCGGCCGCCGTTCATCACCGCGATCCGGTCGGCGAGCGACATGGCCTCCTCCTGGTCGTGGGTGACCACGACGAAGGTGATGCCGACCTCGTGCTGCAGCCGCTTGAGTTCGAGCTGCATCTCCGAGCGGACCTGCTTGTCCAGGGCGCTCAGCGGCTCGTCGAGCAGCAGCAGCCGGGGACGCTTGACGACGGCCCTGGCCAGGGCGACGCGCTGGCGTTGCCCGCCCGACAGCTCGTGCGGCCTGCGGCGGGCCTGCGCGGTCAGGCCGACGGTCTCCAGCACGGCGCCGACCCGCTCCCGGATCTCCGCGCGGGGCAGCCGCTCCCGTTCCAGGCCGTACGCCACGTTCTTCTCCACGCTCATGTGCGGGAACAGGGCGTACGACTGGAACATGAGGTTGACCGGGCGGCGGTGCGCGGGGATAGCGAGCAGGTCGGCGCCGTCGAGGCGCACCGAGCCGGTGTCCGGCTGCTCGAACCCGGCGAGGATCCGCAGCAGAGTGGTCTTGCCGCAGCCGGACGGTCCCAGCAGGGCGAAGAACTCGCCCTGCCGGATGTCGAGGTCGACCGAGTCGAGCGCGGTCACCTCGCCGAACCGGCGGCTGACGCCGTCGATGGATATGAGAGTCATCGCAGGGCCTCGGTCAGTCTGGTCAGGCGCTGCGCGACGATCACGACGGTGAAGCTCACCGCGAGCAGCAGCGTCGCCAGCGCGTTGATCTCGGGGGTCACGCCGAACCGCACCATCGAGTAGATGACGATCGGCAGCGTCGGCTCGGACGGAGCCGCGGTGAAGAACGCGATCACGAACTCGTCCAGGGAGAGCGTGAAGGCGAGCAGCGCGCCCGCGAGGATACCCGGGGCGAGCGTGGGCAGGGTGACCTTGACGAACGTGGTCAGCGGGGTCGCGCCGAGGTCCCGGGACGCCTCCTCCAGCGACGTGTCCATGCCGCCCAGCCGGGCCCGGACGACGGCCGCGACGAAGGCCATGCCGAAGACGGTGTGCGCGATCAGCACGGAGTGCAGCCCGAGCGTCAGCTTGATCGCGGAGTAGAACGCCAGCAGCCCGATCGCGATGACGAGGTCGGGAAGGATCGCGGGCAGCGTCGAGAGCGCGTCGAGCAGCCGCGAGCGCGTGTGGCGGGCCAGCCCGACCGCGAGCAGCGTGCCGAGCACCGTGGACAGCGCCGTCGAGCCGAGAGCGACGATCAGCGTGTTCAGCAGCCCGGTACGGATCGACGCGTTGCCCGCCAGCCTGCCGTACCAGTCGAGCGAGAAGCCGCCCCACGAGTAGGGCGACTTGTTCCGGTTGAACGACATCACGACGAGCACGACGATCGGCGCGTACAGGAACAGATAGGTCAGCCAGAAGGGCAGCCGGAGCCAGCCGTGTCTACGCACCGCGTCCCGCCCTCCGCGCGGCCCACGCCTGGGCGAACAGCAGCAACACGAGCACGGCGATCACGGCCAGCGCCAGCACCGACCCGAACGGCCAGTCGCGGGCCTTGAGGAACTGGTCGCGGACGAGGTTGCCGACCATGATCCGGCGTCCGCCGCCGAGCAGCTCAGGGATGACGAAGTTGCCCAGGCTCGGCACGAACACGAACACGCATCCGGTCAGCACGCCGGGCAGCGACAGTGGGAGCGTCACCGACCAGAACGTCCTGGCCGGCCGTGCGCCCAGGTTCGCCGAGGCCTCCCGCAGTTGCGGGTCCAGCCGCTCCACGGCGGAGTACAGCGGGAGGATCATCAGCGGGAGATAGGCGTAGAGCAGCCCGGCGACGATGGCGCCGTCCGTGTAGAGCAGCTCCACCGGCCCCAGGCCGAGCGCCTTCAGCCCGGAGTTCACCGGCCCCTCGGAGTTGAGCAGCACGATCCAGGCGTACGTACGGATGAGGAAGTTCGTCCAGAACGGCAGCACGACCGCCACCAGGGCGACGACCTTCCACCGGGCGGGCAGCCTCGCGATCATGTACGCCGTCGGATACCCGAGCAGCAGGGCGAGCAGCGTCGTGATCGCCGCGAGCTTCACCGACCCGACCACCACGTCGAGGTAGAGCGGGTCGGCGAGGCGGGTGAAGTTCTCCCCGGTCGGCTCGTAGACCACTCCCCCGAACCGGCCCCGCCTGAACACGGTGTAGCTCAGCACCAGCGCCAGCGGGACCAGCAGGAAGACGGTCAGGAAGCCGAACCCGGGCCCCATCGTGGCGAGGCGGCCTGCCGCCTTGCCGACGACATGGGCGGGCTGTCGGGCCGTCATTGCGCCGCCGAGACCTCGGTGGACAGGCGCGTGTACGCGGTGGACGCCTCGCCGAGGTCGATCAGGCTCTCACCCTTGAGCAGCTCGGACGGCGGCTCCGCCAGCGCCGGGTAGCTCTTGAGCAGTGCCGGGTCGACCTTGTCCATGGCCGCCTTGTTGGGGATCCTGTAGAGGATGTTGGCGGGCACCCAGCCGTGGTTCTCGGGGTCGAGGATGTAGTTGACGAAGGCGTGCGCCGCCTCCTTGTTCTTGGAGCTCTTGAGGATCACCATCGTGTCCGCCCAGAGGTCGCTGCCCTCCTTCGGCACCACGAACTTGATGTTCTTCTCCGACGTCGGGCACCAGCCGTCCCACGCCTCGGCCATCACGGCCTCGCCGGACTTGAGCCGGTCGCCGAACGTGGTGTCGTCGTAGGCCAGCAGGTCGGGCTTGACCTTCAGCAGCAGCTCCTTGGCCTTGTCGAGCGCGGCCTGGTCGGTGGTGTTGACCGAGGCTCCGAGCAGCTTGAGCGCCGGAAGCGCCAGCCACCGCTCGGTGGTCATCATGGTGATCTTCTTCTTCAGCTCGGGGGCCGGGCTGAGCAGGTCGTTCCAGCTCGTCGGCGGCGTCTTCACCAGGTCGCTGCGGTAACACAACCCGGTGGTCCCCCAGGTGTACGGGACGGAGAAGACGTTCCCCTTGTCGTAGGCGAGCTGGGACGCCTCGGGGTAGAGGTTCTTCAGGTTCGGGACCAGCTCACGGTGGATGGGCTCCAGCAGGCCCTGCGCGTTGAGCGCCTGCGCGTACTGACCGGACACGAACGCCACGTCGATGCCGCTGTCGCCTCCGGCGGTCAGCTTGGCCACGATCGTCTCGTTCGTGTCGTGGATGGCGACCTTGGTGTCGAAACCGAGCGTGGCCTTCACCCGCTGCGGAAGATCCTTCGGGCTGTAACCGTCCCAGATCGAGATCGTCAGGCTCTGCTTGGACAGGTCCGCCTTGGCGTCGAGGGTCGCGGGCGCACCCGCGGAGTCGGTCGCCGCGCCTCCGCCACAGGCGGTCAGGGCGGACGCCAGAAAGGCAGAGGCCACGACGAGGGGCACGCGGCGCGTCATGGGGGGCTCCCTTGCGTGAGGATGGCGGCCAGTGTTGCAGGACGAATCAACATAGACAAGACTTTTCCCGTTACGTCTACCTGCTCCTTTTGTTGCCGCGTTGAACCCACGTTCAGGAGATCGAGTGCAAGGCTCCCGCTGGCCCCGGGTGATCGAGGGCCCTGACGGCGTCCTCACGCTGGAGACGGCCGAAGGGGTCACCGAGCGCGTGCTGCGCGACCTGGCGCGGGAAGCGGCTCCGCCGCCCTTCTCGGTGCGGGCGCTGCGGCCGCTGCCGCCGGTGCCCCCCGGCGAACGGGCCATCACGGTGGACCAGACCAACCACTCGGTCGTCGCGGGCGAGACCGTGGTCGTCAAGTGGTTCCCCCGGCCGTCGCGGGCCCCGCACCCCGCGCCCGGGCTGCTCGCCCATCTGGCGGGCTTCGCCCGTACGGCCACGCCGTACGCGGCGGTCTACTGGGAGGACGCGCTGGTCGCCCTGGTGACGGCGTACCTGCCCGAGGCGCGGGACGGCTGGGAGTGGTGCGTCGACGAGGCCGAGGCCGGCCGCACCGGCTTCGCCGCCGAGGTCGGCGCCCTCGCCGCCGAACTGCACCTCGCGATGGCCACCCCGTCCGCGGTCCTCCCCGACCCCGTACGGCTGTCGCCGCCCGGCGAGGGGGCGTGGCGGGCCCGCGCCGAGGAGGCGCTGCGTGAGGCCCTGGCTCTGACGGACGGCGCGGACGGCGCATGGCTCGCGGGGCGGGCCGAGGCCCTGCGCCGCGAACTGGAGCCCCTCGCCCGCACCCCCGCCACACCGCTGATCCGCGTCCACGGCGACCTGCACGTGGGACAGATCCTGCGCTGGCGGGACGGCTACGCGGTGGTCGACTTCGACGGCAACCCGACCGTGGCGGACGCCGACCCCTACCAGCCCGCGGCCCGCGACCTCGCGCAGCTCACGACAAGCGTGGACCACGCGGGGCAGGTGGCGGTCAGACGCAGGTCCGCCGACCCGGACGCGACGGCCGCCTGGGCCGCCGCGGCGCGCCGGGAGCTGACGGCGGCCTACGCCCGGACGCTCGGGCGGGCCGGCCGCGCCGACCTGCTCGACCGGTCGCTGCTGCGGCCGTTCGAAGTCGAGCAGGAGTGCCGCGAACTGATCTACGCCGCCCGCCACCTGCCGCGCTGGCGGTACGCGCCGATGGGCGTGCTGCGGGCCTGGTACGCCTGACAACGAAACGCCTGACTACGGAACGCCTGACTACGAAACGAGGGGATGGACGCGTGGACGCGGGGCTGTTTCTCGCCGACCTGGAGGCGAAGCCAGAGGCACTGGAGGCGCTGGCCGGCTTCCTGGACGGCGGCGATCCGTTCGAGGGGCTGACGCGGCGGTTCGACCGCGTCGTGTTCCTCGGCATGGGGAGTTCGCGCTACGCGGCGGGGGTAGCGGCGCAACGGCTGCGGGCGGCCGGAGTGGACGCCGTCGCGGAGTACGCCTCCGCCGCGCTCGGCACCCCGCCCGGCCCGCGCACCGCCGCCGTCGTCGTGTCGGCGACGGGCGGCAGCCGGGAGACGCTCGACGCCCTCGCCCGTCACCGGGGCAGGTCGTTCGTCGTGGCGCTGACCAACCGGCCCGGCTCCCCCGTGACCGAGGGCGCCGACCTGGTCGTGCCGATGCTCGCCGGCGAGGAGCGGGGCGGCGTCGCCTGCCGGACCTTCCAGCACACGCTCGCCCTCCTGCTCACGCTCGCCGAGGGCCCCGATGCCGTGGCGGGCCTCGTACGGCGGGCCGCGGCGGCCACCGCCGACCTGCTGGATCGGCGGCGTGAGTGGCTGGCGGACGCCGTGGGGCTGCTCGACGGGCCGCACGGCGTCTACACGATCGCGCCGGCCGAGCGGCTGTCGTCGGCCGAGCAGTCGGCGCTGATGTTCCGTGAGGGACCGCGCATCCAGGCGGACGCGTGCGAGACGGGCGACTGGGCGCACGTGGACGTCTATCTCACCAAGACCCGCGACTACCGGGCCGTGCTGTTCCCCGGGTCGCGCTACGACGAGCAGGCGATGGAGTGGATCCGCATGCGCGGGTCGCGCGTGCTGGCCGTCGGCGGGGAGGTCGAGGGGCAGGCGGCGGCGGTGCGCTATCGCCACGACGACGATCCGGACGTCGCCCTGCTCACCGAGACGCTGGTGCCCGAACTCGTCGCCGCGACGCTCTGGGGGCGGTAGGTCTCCGGAGGTCAGCTCCCGAGGAGCCACCGCGCCGCCCGCCGCAGCAGTGTGCGGCGCACCGGGTTCTCGTACGACCGGGTGTCGTGGCCGAGCGCGTCGTACACGACCCTGCCGCCCGCCACGGTTCTCGCCCACAGCAGGGGCTGGTCTCCCGAGTACGCCAGCGGCTCCACGTCCGGGAGGACCTCGAGGTCGGTGTAGACCTCGTCGGTCACCTCGAAGCCGGCCAGGCCGTCGACGATCGGATGACCGGCGCCGAGCCGGACCTTCGCCCTGCCGATCGGCGGATGGTACGACGTGCCCCACCTCCAGGCGCCGCCCAGGATCTCGGCCCACTCCGGCCAGTCGTCGAAGCAGAGCGAGGCGGTGTGCACGGCCAGCAGCCCGCCGCCCCTCCCGAGGTGGTCGAGCAGCGTCCGCCTGACGGAGTCCGGCGTCTCGAAACGCCAGCGGTCCCGCTCCTGCGCGAAGTCGTCGCCGTCCATCCTCCATCGGAACGCGTTGACCGTGATCAGGTCGACCGGCGCGGGCGCGGCGAGGGCTCCGGCGACGTCCTCGGTGATCTCCGACTCGATGCCGATCTCAGCGAGCACGTCCGCGAGGGCGGCTGAGGTGGCCGGGAAGTCGTGGGCTACTCCCCCGGACAGGATGAGGTTGCGCGGCATAGGCAATCACCATAGATGTGAAGGGCCCAGACACCGCTGTCGGGGAGGACGCCGTGCGCATCACCGTTTTCGGAGGCACTCGGGGTTCGCGGCCGGACGCGCCCGCCCCGCCGGGCCCGCTCTCACCGCGGCGGACGTGCTGCGCATGGCCACGATCGAAGGCGCGGCCGCGCTGGGCATGAACCGCAGGATCGGCTCGCTGCGCCCCGGCAAGCAGGCCACATCGTGATCCTGGACGCCGGCGCCCCCGGCCTCGCGCCCGTGCACGACCCGGTGGCCGCGGCCGTCACGGCGGCCGGCACCGCCGCCGTGGACACGGTGCTGGTCGGCGGGCGCGTCGTCAAGCGCGGGGGCCGCCTCGTGGGCGTGGACGTGGACCGCGCCCGCGACCTCGCCGTACGCGCGGCCCGGCACGTCACCGCGCACGCCAGGACTACATCCGCAAGGTGACTTTTTTGCTCCGGTGACAATCGCCCTTTCGGGTGAGACCTTGAGTCGAAGCTATCCGAGGGGGCGGCGTCATGAACGCCTGGTCGGTACCGGGATACCGGGAGGTGCGCGAACTCGGCGCCGGCGGCGCCGGACGGGTCGTGCTGGCGACCTACGTGACCACCGGCGCCTACGTGGCGATCAAGTACCTGCGCGAGGAACTGCGGCGGGACCGGCGCTTCCTCGCCGGCTTCCGGCACGAGGCCCGGGTCATGGTCGAGCTGAACGATCCCAACGTCGTGCGCCTGTACGAGTACGTCGAGGCGCCCGACGGCGCGGCGATCGTCATGGAGCTCGTCGACGGGGTCTCACTGCGCAGGATCCTCGCCGAGCACGGCTCGACCAGCCCGGAGGCGGCGCTGGTCGTGCTGAAGGGCTCGCTCGCGGGCCTGTCGGCGGCGCACGCCGCGGGCATCGTCCACCGTGACTACAAGCCGGAGAACGTGCTGATCCAGGCCGACGGGACCAGCAAGTTGTCGGACTTCGGCATCGCGACGCCGAGCGGCTCGCCGGACGCGCCCGCGGGCACCCCGCCCTACATGGCTCCGGAGCAGTGGTACGGCGGGCTCGCCGGCCCCTCGGCCGACGTGTACGCGGCCACCTGCGTGTTCTACGAGTGCCTCACCGGGCGGCGGCCCTACCGGGCCGGCGATCTGACGGCGCTGCGCATGCTGCACCGCAGCGCTCCCGTCCCGGCGGCGGACGTGCCGGGCTCGGTGCGGGGCCTGGTCGCGCGCGGCATGGCCAAGAACCCGGCGGACCGGCCGCCCACCGCGCGGGCGTTCATCGCCGATCTGGAGACCGCCGCGACCGCCGCGTACGGGCCCGACTGGGAGCAGCGCGGCCGCCGCCATCTGGCCGAGCTGGCGACGCTGCTGGCGCTGACGTTCCCCCTGGCCGCTCCGGCCGAGCCGGTCGAGGCGTCCACCTCGCTCGCCCAGACCGTGCTGTCGGAGCGGCTCACGCGCTTCGCGCCCCGTTTCGCCATCGGCGCCGCCGTTCTGTCGGCCGCCGTGATCGCGGCGGTGGTCGCGGCCAACCGGCAAACCCCGGTGGCGCAGGACACCCTGCTCACCCCGCCGCCGCGGAGCGCTCCGGCGGCGCTGCCCCCGGCCACGGACTCCACGGAAGCGGTCCCGCCGGTCACAGCCGAGACCGCACCCGACGAGACGGCATCGGGGGAAACGGCACCGGACGAGACGACACCGGGCGAGACCGCGGAGAGCGATGCGGGGCCGGACGACAACGCCGGGACGACGCCGCCCGACCTGTCCGGCACGCCGGTGTCGTCCGTGTCCACCGGGCCGGCCGTCCCGCCGAGCCACTCCGTCCCGCCGGGCTCTTCGGGGCCGCCGGACTCTTCGGGGCCGAGCGCCACCCCCTCGCACCTGGGCGCGACCGCGTCGCCGGCGCCGGCGCGGGTCACGGACCTCGGCATCGCGGCGTTCGACGGCCAGGCGGTCACGGTCGACGTACGGGCGAGCACGACGGCCCGGGTCCTGCTCACCGCACGTTTCGCGGCCGGGCCGTCGCCGGACGCGCTCACCGCCGCGCCCGCGCAGACGGTCGGGTTGCGGGGCGCGACGTCCTATCACATCGGGCTGCAGCAGCCGTTCCCCGCCCCGGCCTGCGGGACCACCGTCTTTCGTCGGGTCGAGGTGTCCACGGCCCCGGCCGCCCGCGGGGGCACCCGCGCACAGACGCGGAGACTCACCGGGGCGCCCTGCCCGGCGCCCGCCGTCGAGGACGTGGCGATCGACCGCTGGGACGGCAGGGCGGCGGCCGTGACGGTGCGGACCACGGGCAGGGGCCCGGTCAGGGTCTCCACCGTCTTCACGCGCGACGGCCGCTCGACAGCGGCCGACACCCGTACGCTCTCGGGCCGCACGTCCTACTCCTTCACGGTGGCCGCCGGCCTCGGGCCCGTGGAATGCGGGAAGAGGGCCCTGTTCGGGGTGCGCGTCACGACCGATCCGGCCTATCCCGGCGGGCCGCGCCAGGCCGAGGTGGGGGTCGGCGGCCCCCGGTGCCCGCGGCCGCAGGAGTCCCCCTCGGGTCAGGGGAACGAGAGCCCCACCCCGCCCAAGACGCCCGACCCACCCAAGTCACCCGATCCGCCAAGGAGCGATACACCCACGACTCCTGATCCGCCGAGGAGCCCGGTGCCGGGGGACCCCGGGCCGCGGGAGCCGGGGCGGCAGAGTCCCGATCCGCAGGACAGCCCGCCTCCTCCGGTGGTCGACTGACCCGCGCATGACGGGCGGGTGGCGTGAAAGATTCACCGCCGTCCCGACCGACAGTCTTTCGCATGCTTTTCGAAGCGCCTGTTCACCAGGGGTTTCCCATCGTGCTGTCAGAACGGCGGACACCCTCGTGCCGTTGACGCGTCATTGCGTGCCGGTTTGACTCCCGACAGCGACAGAAGCGATGTCCGCGTACATCGGCACCCTTGATTGTTAGCGCTAACGCGAATACTCGGGAGACTCGGGAGAAGCCCGTGCGTATTGAGAGCTCTTTTCGCCGGCGGTTGACGCTGTCGGCCGCCGCCGTGCTGCTGACGGCCGGCGCCGGGGTGGCCGCGACGCACGCCGCGTCGGCGGCCGCGGCCGGGTGCCAGGTCGGCTACACGGTCACCAGCCAGTGGCAAGGCGGCTTCGGCGCGAGCGTCAGCGTCCGCAACCTCGGTGACCCGATCAACGGCTGGAAGCTGACCTGGTCGTTCCCCGCCGGGCAGACCATCACCCAGCTGTGGAACGGCACCCACACCCAGTCCGGCTCCCAGGTCACGGTGACCAACCTCTCCTACAACGGCGGCATCCCCACCGGAGGCAGCACGGAATTCGGGTTCAACGGCAGCTGGAACGGCTCCAACCCGGTCCCGTCCAGCTTCGCCCTGAACGGCGTGACCTGCACCGGCGGCGTCACCTCTCCCAGCCCCAGCCCCACGCCGAGCCCCAGCGCCAGTGCCAGTGCCAGCGCCTCCCCCAGTCCCAGTCCCAGTCCCAGTCCCAGCGCCTCGCCGAGTGCCAGTCCCACCCCGCCGAGCAGGCCGGCCATCGAGAACAACTTCCCGGTCACCAGGGAGGGGGCGTACGGCACCAACCGCTACACCGTGTTCCGGCCGTCGAACCCCGCGGCCGTGGGGCGTCCCATGCCCGTGCTGGTCTTCGGCAACGGGGCCTGCGCACACACCAACGGGAGCGAGGTCGTCCAGGCGCTGACGTTCGTCGCCGCCCGCGGGTTCGTCGTGGTCGACACCGCGTCGGTCGACGGCTCGCCGAACGGCGTGCAGAGCGGGTCCCCGATCCCGTCGCTGCTGACCGACGGGATCAGCTGGGCCGAGCGGGAGAACGCCCGCGCCGGCTCGCCGCTCTACCAGCGCATCGACCTGTCCAGGGTCGCCACGGCCGGGCACTCCTGCGGCGGGCTGGAGGCGCTGATCGCCGGCCAGGACCGGCGGGTCAAGAGCGTCGTCTCGCTGGACAGCGGGCTGTTCGCCGACGGTTCGTTCGGATACTCACGCGCGGAACTGTCCAAGCTGCACACCCCGGTGATGTTCCTGGACGGCGGGCCCTCCGACATCGCCTACGACAACACCCGGGCCAACTACGACCTCACCCAGGTGCCGGCGGTGCTGGCCGAGCATCCGCAGGCCGGTCACGTCGGGTTCATCACCGGCAGCCAGATGACCGACGGCATGACCGCGGTGGTCCAGTTCCTGGACATGACCCTCAACGGCAACGCCACGGCACGCGCGTACATCCTCGGCCCCTCGGGTCTGGCGGCCAGAGCCCCCTGGACGGTCCGGAGCAAGAACTTCTGACCCGGACACCGGTGCCGTGCGAATGAGCGCGTCAGGGACGAGCGTGCCGGCCCGCGCCGACGAGTTCGGGCTCCGCCGGCCCGGCCGGCTCGCCGTCCTCCTCATGGCCCTCGATGGACAGGTTCGGCAGGATCCGGTCGAGCCACCGCGGGATCCACCAGTTGAGCCTGCCGAGCAGCACCATCGTGGCGGGCACGAGGAAGCCCCGGATCAGGGTCGCGTCGACGGTGATGGCCACGGCCAGCCCGACGCCGAACACCTTGACCAACGGGTCGGGGTAGGCGATGAAGGCGGTGAACACCGCCACCATGATCAGCGCGGCCGAGGTGATGACGCGGCCGGTCGACCCCAGTCCCTCGGCCACCGCGCTCCGGTTGTCCCCGCTGCGGGCGTAGGCCTGCCGTACGGAGGTGAGCAGGAAGACCTCGTAGTCCATCGACAGGCCGAACAGCACGGCGAACAGGATGAGCGGCACGTACGTGTCGATGGGCACCGAGAAGAACAGCGTGGCGAGGTAGGACCCGTCGGCCGAGGGCGGGGGGTCCATGCCGACCAGGCGGCTGCCCAGGCCGTGGGAGAACACCACGGCGAGGGCGCCGAAGGCTGCGCCGAGCGAGACGAGGTTCATCACCGCCGCCTTGACCGCGACCAGGGGCGCGCGGAAGGCCAGCAGCAGGAGCAGGGCGCTGAGCAGCACGACGATGCCGACGACCAGCGGCGTCCTGCCCATGATGCGGTCGCCCGCGTCCGCCAGCCCGGCCACCTCGCCGCCGACGTGGACGTGCGCCCCGGGCACCTCGATGGCCCGCACCCGCTTCACCACGTCGAGGGCCCGCGGGTCGCTCGGCGCGTAGTCGGGCACGGCCTGGATGAGCACCGAGCGGCCGTCCTCGTTGACCTTCGGCGGGGCGACGAACGCGACGCCCTCGGTGTGCTCGACCCGCTGCCGCAGCACCTGCACGACCGGGTCGGGCGGCGTCGAGTCGGCGATCTTCTGGTCCAGTTCGGCCACGACGACGAGCCCGCCGTTGGCCCCCGGGCCGAAGCCCGCCTCGATCAGCTCGTACGCCCGGCGGGCGGAGGTGCCCTTGTCGCCGTACCCGTTGTCGAGCGGACCGAGCTTGATCGTGGCGGCCGGGGCGGCCAGCGCCGCCAGCACGACCACGGTGACGGCGAGCACCCGCCAGGGACGGCGCGCCACCCAGGCGCCCAGCTTGGCCCAGCCCGTGGCCGGGCCGTCGCGGCGGGCGGTGCGCCCGGAGAACGGCAACCGCAGCGCGTTGATCCGGTGCCCCAGGATGCCGAGCAGCGCCGGCACCAGCGTGATCGACGTGAGCACGGCGCACACGACCGAGACGCCGGTGATCCAGCCGAGCGTGCGCAGCAGCGGGAAGCCGGTGAGCATCAGCGCGCTCAGCGCGATCACGACCGTGCCGCCGGCGAACAGCACGGCCCCGCCCGAGGAGGCCACGGTGCGCCGCACCGCCTCCCGCACCGGCACGCCGGCGGCCAGCAGCGACCGGTGCCGCGACAGCAGGAACAACGCGTAGTCGATGCCGACGCCGAGGCCGATCATCGTGGCCAGGATCGACGCCGTCGAGGGCACGTCCACGACGTGCCCGAGCAGCGCGATCACGCCGAGCCCCACGCCGATGCTGATCAGCGCGGTGAAGATCGGCACGAGCGCGGCGACCAACGTCCCGAAGGCGAACAGCAGCACCAGCAGCGCGACGACCACGCCCGCGACCTCGCTGGCGCCGGTCTTGATCTGCTTGTCGGCGGGAGTGGAGCTGTCGGACGGGACGACCTCGATGCCCGCCCGCGCAGCCGGCGCGGCGGCGGCGACGAGCTGCTCGGAGGTCTGCGCGATCTTGGTGGTGTCCTGCCCCTTCAGCCGTACGGTGATCATGCCGATCCGCAGGTTGGACGACATGCCGCCGATCCGGTACGGCGTCTCCACCTGGGTGACGTGCGGCGCGCGCCGCAGGGCGTCCATCGACTCCTCGACGGCCTGTTTGCGGGACTTGTCGATCAGTGTGCCGTTCGCCGTGTAGAGAACGAGCTGCACTGTCCCGCCCGGGTCGAATCCCGGGCCGAAGCCCTCGTGCATGAGTTCGTGCGCCCGCTGCGCGTCCGTGCCGGGGATCGCGACGTCGTTGTTCACCGGCCGGCCCCACACCAGCGTGCCCGCCGTGAGCAGTCCCGCCGCCAGCACCCACAGCGTCAGCACGATCCAGCCGTGGCGCGCGCACCATCCGCCGAGCCGCCCCAGAAGCCCGCTCATCGTCGTCCGTCCCGGGTAGCATGTCCTGACGGCCGTCCTGTACGGCCGTACAAAACAAGGGTAAACGGAACTTGTCGGCGGGCGAGCGGCACGCCGGAAAATGAGACGATGACCACACTCGACCAGGGGAACGCGACCCGGTCCCGGATCCTGGCCGCGGCCCGCGACCTGTTCGCCGAACGCGGGTACGCCGCCGTGTCGCTCGCCGACATCGCGGCGGCGGTCGGTCTGACCAAGACGGCGGTCGCCTACCACTTCCATCCCAAGGACAGGCTGGCGGCCGAGATCATCGCCCCGGCGGCCGACGACCTGCTCACGCTGCTCGGCGCCCGGTTCCCCGGGCACCGGGAGTTCCTGCGGGCGTTCACCGCGTTCGCCGTACGGCACCGCGCGGTGGTCCGGCTGCTCACCGAGGACATCGGCGGCGCCGACAGCGCCCCTCCCGGATCGCCCGGCGAGGCGATCAGGGAGTTCGGCCGGGAGCTGTTCGCCCGCCTGGCCGGGCCGGACCCCTCCCCGAGCACGCGCGTACGCGCCTGGGCCGCCCTCGGTGCGGTGCAGTCCGGGGTGGTGAAAACGATGGACGTGCCCGCGGAGGTGGTCGAGGAGAGACTGACCGCCGCCGCCGTCGCCGTGTTCGAATCTTGATATATCGATCCCCTTGCGATCACTTGCGGAGCGCGTCACATTCACGTGTGAACGTTCAACCTTTCCGCCGCGTCCTAGGAGACACCAGCGGGACGGATGCGAAGGGAGTGACGGCCAGCCTTGGACGTATCGGCCGCCGGCGAGGGCCGCGCGGGCACGCTCGGTCAGGTGGTGTCGGCCCTGTCGAAGACGCCGCGGACCGTCCTCGTCCTCGGCGAGCCCGGCATCGGGAAGACGCACCTGCTGAACGAGGTCGCGGCGCGGCTCAAGGGCTACCACGTGCTGCGCGGCCAGGCCCGCGAACTGGACGGCGGGCGCGCCTACGCCCCCCTCGTCGATGCGCTCGGCGCGCTGCGCGGTGAGGCGGCCGACGTACTGTCCGACCTGCTCGACGCGATCGACCAGGCCGCGTTCGGGCACCCCGCGGCGGCGCCCGGCGCGATGGCCGCCCGCCTGCTGGAGTCGCTGCCCGGCCCGACCCTCCTCGCCATCGACGATCTACACCTGGCCGACGCCGACACCCTGAGCGTGCTGCGGGCCCTGCCGCGCCGCCACGACGCCGTCGCCATCCTCGGCACCGCCCGCCACCCTCCCCCGCTCGACGTGGACCTGTCCGTCCGGCTCCAGCCGCTGAACATGGCCGAGATCGCGGACCTGGTCGGCACGCTGCTCGGCCGTACGCCGAGCGACACCGTCCTGCGGCGGATCCACGTCGCGAGCCGGGGCAACCCGTGGTTCGTGCAGGAGGCCGTGCTGGCCCTGGTGCAGGGCGGTGCCGTGCGCTCTGCGGATCCGGGGGCGCGGCGTGGCGCGATCCTGAGCCGCCTGTTCCAGCGCGACCGGGGCGGACGCGACCTCGCCCGCGTGCTGGCCACGTTGTCGCGGACGAGGGAGAGCGCCGATCTCACGGCCCTCGCCGAACTCGCCGGGCTCGACCCGCCCCGGGCGGAACGCGCCTTCGAGGCGCTGGTCAGGGATGGCGTGGTGACCGAGAACGGCGACGGCTACGCGCTGGCGCACCCGCTCGTGGCCGAGGCGCTCTACGACGACCTCGGCGCCTCCGGCCGGCGCGAGGTGCACCGCCGCATCGCCGCCATGCTCGAACGGGAGGGGCTGACCGGGACCAGACGGGTCCTGGAGTGGGCCACCCACATGGCCGAGGCGGGGCCGGCCGCCGAGGCACTGCCCGCGGTGCTGCGCGCGGCCGAACTGACCCGCTGGACCGCGCCGCTGTCGGCCGCGCACTGGTACGGCAAGGCCGCCGAGCTGTCCCCGGAGCCCGGCGAGCTGCTGGCCAGGCAGGCTCTCGCGTACTGGAAGGGGTCGCGGCCCGCACTGGCGCTGAACTCCGCGCAGCGTGGGCTCGCCGTGCTGCCCGCCGGGCGGCGGCGCACCCGCGCCGCGTACACCGCGGTCGGCGCGGCCCACGTGATGGGCTGGTACGAGGTGGCCCTCGACGTGGCCCGCCGCCAGATCCCGAAGGCCGACGACGCCTCGGCGCTGCTCGCGCAGCAGGCGCTGGTCAGCGCGGAGATGGGCCGTCCCAGCAGGGAATCCGCCCGGCGGGCCTGGGAGGGCCTGGCCGACTGCCCGCCGCAGGACCGCGCGATCACGGTCGGCTACCTGGCCCTTCACGCGCTCGTCCAGGGCGACTGGACCGAGACGCGGCGGGCGGTCGACGACCTGCTCACCTTCGCCGCCGCGCTGCCCCCTGGCGCCCGGCTCGCGTCGCTGGAGTCGGCGGCGCACGTGCTGGCGATCGCCGGGCAGCGCTCGCGCGCCGTCGAGGTGCTCGACCAGGCCGAGCAGATCCACCGCGGCCTCGGCTGGCACGACATCGCCGGGCAGCACGTACGGACCATGGCCGTGATCCGGCGGATGAGCGGCGAGTGGGCGCGGGCGCTGGAGGAGATCGCGGTCGCGGCCCGGGCGCTGGCCGAGGCGGGCCTGCTGGAGAACCTGGCCCTCCTGCGCAACATGGAACTGGACATCCTGCTCGACCAGGGCAGGCTGGACGAGGCCGCCCGGGTCCTCGCCGAGCCGCCGCCCGGCTCGGCCCTGCAGCAGGGCATGCGATGCGTGTTACGCGCGCGCCTGGCGGCGGGCCGCGGCGACATCGCCGCCGCGCGGCGCGAACTCGACGACGCCCTCGCGTACGAGGTGCCCGAGGTGGTGCACCGGGCGCTGGCGATCAAGGTGCTGGTGACGGCAGGGGCGGGCGACGACGCGGGCTGCCGGGCGGCGGCCTCCCGGCTGGAGGAGCGGTCGGCGAACGGCACCCCCCGGGCCCGGCTCGCGGCCGACCTGGCGGTGGGCTGGGCGTTCCGCGACCGCGCGCGGGCGGGCGCGGCGCTGGAGCAGGCCCGCGCGGACGGCCTGCCGTTCGAGGAGGCCCGGGCCCGGCTGGTCCTCGGCGCGCTCGGCGACACCGCGCAGCTCCCCCGCGCACACGCGATCTTCACCCGGCTCGGCGCCGCGCCCTGGGCGGCCCTGTCGGAGCGCCGCCTGCGTGCGGCCGGGCTGGTCCCCGAACCGGCGGGCCGCCTGACCCCCGGGGAGCGCCGTGTCATCGAACTGGTCGCCGACGGGCTGAGCAACCCCCAGATCGCCGAGGAGCTGCACTACAGCCGCAAGACCGTCGAGGTCTATCTCACCCGCGTCTACGCGAAGACCGGCCTGCGGTCGCGCGTCGAGCTCGCCCTGGCCGTCGAACGCGGCGAGCTGTGACAAGTCCGCCTGTCCACGAGAGGCGGCGGGGCGTCAGGCGGCGGGGAAGTCGGTGGCCGGGGCGGTGAGAGCGGCGGCGTCGACGTTCGCCCGCAGGGCCTCGACCTTGGCCACGGCGTAGGAGTGGGCGTCCGACCCGAGCAACTGCCGCAGCGGGCCTTCCCCGGTCAGGACCCGGCCGATGATCGCGCGGGCGCCCCTGACCGGGTCGCCGAGCTGGCTGCCCTGAAGCTTGAGGTGGTCGAGGGTCATCTCGCGGATGGCCGGGTAGTGCGCGGTCGTCTCGGCGGGCAGGGCGAGGGAGTCCGCGGTGAGGAACTCGGTGCGGAAGTAGCCGGGCTCGACGATGGTGACCTTGACGCCGAAGTCCGCCACCTCGGCGGCGAGCGCCTCGCTCAACCCCTCCAGCGCGAACTTACCGGCGCAGTAGAGGGCCCAGCCCGGGACGGCGGTCAGGCCGAGGATCGAGGACACGTTGACGATGTGGCCGCCGCGTTGCTCGCGGAGGATCGGCAGAGCGGCGCGCAGCACGTTCCACACGCCTACGACCTGGACGTCGAGCATGTCGCGGACCTCGCGGTCGCCGGTCTCCTCCACTGCGGCCAGGAAACCGTAGCCCGCGTTGTTGACGACGACGTCCAGGCCGCCGAAGCGTTCGGTGGTCTCCCGGACCGCACCCTTGACCGCCGCCTCGTCACGCAGATCGACGGTGAGCGGGAGAAGGCGCGCCGTCTCGACCCCGTCACCGAGTGCGGCGAGCAGCCGCTCCGGCGACCGCGTCGTCGCGGCGACCTGGTCGCCGCGCTCCAGGATCTGCCTGACCAGTTCGAGGCCGAGGCCGCGGGAGGTGCCGGTCACGAACCAGGTGGCGGGACGATCCGCTGGGAATCTCATGGTGATCCTCTCGAATGTCGCGAGTGGCGCCGGCCGGGGAGCCCCGGGACCGGCACGGCTCCAGCTTCGTTCACCGCGACCCGCTGCGGACGTCCATATCGCGCCCTGCGCGACCGCGCACGGGGGAACCTAGGACGCACAGGACCAGTCAGGAACGCACGGCAGGCGAGAGACTGGATTCGTGGCCGGAACCAACCGTGAACTCGCCGACTTCCTGAGACGCGCCCGCAGCCAGGTCGACCCGTCACGGGCCGGCCTGCCCTCCGACGGCCGCGTGCGACGGGTCCCGGGGCTGCGCCGCGAGGAGGTCGCCTTCTTGGCCGGAGTCTCGACCGACTACTACGCACGCCTCGAACAGGGCCGGCGCATCACCCCCTCGCCGACCGTGGTCGAGGCCGTCGGCCGTGCCCTCGGGCTCGACGACGCCGGGCGCGCGCATCTGCGCGACCTCATCGGGATAACCGCGGCCCCCGTCCTGCGCCGGACTCGCGGCGTCCAGCGCGTGCGCCCCGGGCTCTACCAGCTCCTCGACGCCCTCGACGGCGAGCCCGCCCTCGTCCTCGGCCGCCGCACCGACGTCCTCGCCGCCAACACGATGGCGAAAGCACTGTTCACGGACTTCGACCGGCTACCGTCCCGCCGGCGCAACTACGCGCGGTGGATGTTCCTCGACGACGAGGCCCGATCGCTGTTCGTGGACTGGGACGTCCAGGCACGCGCCGCGGTCGAGAGCCTGCGGCTCGACGCGGGCCGCGACCCGGACGACCAGGCCACCGTCGCACTCATCGCCGACCTGCGCGAGCACAGCCGTGAGTTCGCCCACTGGTGGGAACAGCACCGCGTCCACCAGCGCACCCACGGCTCCAAGCGCCTGCGGCACCCTCTCGTCGGTGAGCTGACCGTCGAGTACGAGACCCTCTCCCTGCCCGGCGACCCGGATACGACGCTCTTCGTCTACACCGCCGAAGCCGGCTCGTCCTCCGAACGCGCCCTGGACCTTCTCGCGAGCTGGACCGCCGAGTCCCTCACGGGCCGGCGCGGACACTAGGGATCTCCCTACTGGGCACCGTCCGCCCGGAGGATCAGGCTCTTGACCATGGAATCACCGATCCTCTCGTACGCCGACGAGGTCTGGCGTGGTTCGGTGCGCCCGGAGGACGTGCCCTATTCAGAGCTCCGCCGAGACGGGGTGCAGGAGATCGCCTACGGCGTGGCGATGTGGCCGGCGTGCGGCAACGTGTACGTGGTCCGAGGCGAGGAAGGGCTCGGCCTCTTCGACACCGGCGACGCCCACGAGGCCTCCCAGTCGTACCGCGCGATCAGGAAGTGGTCGGTAGAGCCGCTCAAATACGCCATCTTCTCGCGCAGCCGCGCCGAGAGGCTGACCGGCATGGAGGAGTTCGACGCCGAACCGGGCACCCGCCCGCTGGTCGTGGCGCAGGAGGGACTGGCCCGCAGGCTCACCCGGCAGGCCAGGACGGCCGGCTACAACGCGGTCGTCGACCTGCGCGAGCGGGGCTTCCCCCGGCTGGTCTGGCCGCCGCCGCAGCGGCTGCCCGACCTGACCTACCGCGACCGGCTGTCGCTATCGCTGGGAGACGTCACCTTCGAGCTCATGCACGCCCGCGGTGACAGCGAGGACGCCACCTGGGCGTTCCTGCCCGAGCGTGGCGTGCTGCTGACCGGCGACCTGTTCGCCTGGACGGTTCCCGGAGCGGGCGACCCGCAGCGGGTGCAGCGTTATCCGGACGACTGGGCGGTGGCGCTGCGGACCATGGCGGCGCTCGACGCCGACCTGCTGCTCCCCGGGCGTGGGCTGCCCGTCCGCGGGTCGGCCCGGGTGCGCCGGGCGCTCGCCGACACCGCCGACTATCTCGACAGCCTGGTGGAGCAGACGCTCGACCTGATGAACGCGGGGGCCCGCCTGGACGAGATCCTGCACTCGGTCAAGCCGCCCGCCGCGCTCGCCGGACGGCCCTACCTGCGAGAACGTCACGACGAGCCCGAGTTCATCGTGCGCAACATCTGGCGGCTGCACGGCGGCTGGCATGACGGCAACCCCGCCAACCTCAAGCCGGCCCCGGACGCCGTGTTCGCCCGCGCGGTCGCCGAACTGTCCGCGGGAGCGGCGTCGGTCGCGGGCCGGGCCGTCGCCGCGGCCGCCGACGGCGACCTGCGCCTGGCCTGCCAGCTCGCCGAGCTCGCCGCGCAGGCCGAGCCGGAGGACCGGAAGGTGCACGAGATCAGGGCCCTCGTCTACGCGATGCGGGTCCAGCAGGAGCCCGGCGCGATCGCCCGGGGCGTGTACGCGTGGGCCGCGGCCGAATCACGCAGCAAGACCACCGGCATGGACCTGCTCGACGTCTACCACGACGTCGCCGAGGGCCGTATGTGGTGGATGCCGAGCAAGGCCAACTGAGGAGCTTGTCCGTCACGACGGCCGGCGGGCGCGGGGAGGGGAGCGACCGCCGGCCCTGACGGTAACCTTCCTCTCGTGCTCGAACAGATCACGGCGACGCGGTACGTCGCGCCCCTGCGCGAGGGCGGGTCTCTGCCCGGTGTCGTCGAAGCCGACGATCTCGGCACGTACGTCGTGAAGTTCCGCGGCGCCGGGCAGGGCAGGCGGGTGCTCGTCGCCGAGATCGTCTGCGCCGAGCTCGCCAGGCGGCTCGGCTTCGCCACACCGGAGCTCAAGGTCATCGACCTCGACCCGCAGCTCGGCCTCCGCGAGCCCGACGAGGAGATCCAGGACCTGCTCACGGCGAGCGCCGGGCACAACCTCGCGATCGACTTCCTGCCCGGAGCACTCGGCTTCGACCCGCTCGCCTGGGAGCCCGACGCCGAGTTCGCCTCCCGGGTGCTGTGGTTCGACGCGCTCGTCCACAACGTGGACCGGAGCTGGCGCAACCCGAACCTGCTCGTCTGGCACGGCGGGGTGTGGCTGATCGACCACGGCGCGGCTCTGTGGTTCCACCACAACTGGCCGACGGCGGACCCGCGGCGCCGGTTCGACGGCCGCGACCACGTGCTCGCGCCGTTCGCGACGAAGCTGGAGCAGGCCGACGCGGACCTGGCCGCGCTCGTCACCCGCCCGCTGCTCGACGAGGTGACCGCGCTCGTGCCGGACGAGTGGCTGGAGGGCGAGCCGGGCTTCGCGGACGCGCGGGCCGTACGGCAGGCCTACACCGAGCACCTGCTCGCCCGGGTCGCGGGGCCGCGCGACTGGCTGCCGGACCCCGCTACCAGCACCGCCACCAGCACCGCCACCGCCTCCGCCTCGCAGCTCCGCGGCGAGCGGGGCGCGACGATCGGCGGCTTCTGGCGCGCCACCCGGGAGGGCGGCCGATGAGCGACCTGGACGTCTACGAGTATGCGGTGATCCGCGTGGTGCCCAGCGTGGAGCGGGGCGAGCTGGTCAACGCCGGGGTCATCCTCTACTGCCAGCCGCGCGGCTACCTGTGCGCGCGGGTCGAGCTGGACGAGGCCCGGCTGCTGGCGCTGGGCACGCCGGTGGACCTGCCCGGCGTACGACTGGCCCTGGCCGCCTACGAGAGGGCGTGCGGCGAGGAGGCGGGGCCGCTGGGCGGGGAGCCGCTGGGCGCCCGGTTCCGCTGGCTCACCGCGCCGCGCAGCACGGTCGTCCAGACCGGGCCGGTGCACGCCGGGCTGACCCGCGACCCCGCGGCCGAGCTGGACCACCTGCTGACCCGGCTGGTCCGTGCGACGTCGGCCGCACCCGGCGGTAACAGCAGCACGGTCAGAACAGCACGGACATGAACGTGTCGACCTCCTGGAAGCCCACCTTGCGGTAGACCGCCCTGGCCGGGAGGTTGAAGTCGTTCACGTAGAGGGTGACGACCGGGGCGAAGTACTTCAGCGCCTGCTCGACCACGGCGGCCATGCCGGCCGCCGCGTGGCCGCGTCCGCGCAGGTCGGGATGGACCCACACGCCCTGGATCTGGCACGCCTGCGGCGTCACCGCGCCGATCTCGGCCTTGAAGACCACCTGGCCGTCGTCGATGCGCGCGTACGACCGCCCGATGCGGATGAGTTCGGCGACCCTGGACCGGTAGAGCGCTCCGCCGTCGCCGTTGTCCGGCGAGACACCCACCTCTTCGGTGAACATGGCCACGCAGGCGGGCAGCAAGGTGCCGAACTCCTCGGGCCGGACCCTGCGTACGAGCGGGTCCGGTTCGACCGCGGGCGCGGAGCTCGTGGCCATGACCGGCTGGGCCCACCGGATCGCGCGGGCGCCGCCCCAGTGCGGCTCCAGCCGCTCCCAGAACTGCTCCACGGCGCCGGCCGGACCCACGATGGACGAGCAGCGGCGGCCCTGCTTGCGCGCCCTGTCGGCGAAGGCGTGTACCGCCTCGCGGGTGGCGTTCACGGGCACCAGGTTGGCGCCCGCGTAACACAGGGACGCGAGCCCGCCGCGCGGGCCGTAGCCCCACATCTGACCGCCGAGCCGTGCAGGGCTGAGGCCGACGGCCCTGACCCGGGCCGCTACGAACACATTGGCGACCGGATCGGTGTCGAGGAGCGCCAGAACCTCGTCACGATCGCTGTCGTCGAGCACGCGCGACGCCGATGTTCGCAGCATCACGGGGCCAGCCTACGCGAACGATTCCCGTTTGGGAGGTATCGGCCCGGCTGCGCTCACCGTCGTACGGCCGAGACGTGGGCGGGCGTCCCCTGCGCGCCCTCCGTGACCTTCATCAGCGTGGCCCGCGGCTCCGGCCCGGCCGGGCAGGTCGCGTCGGCGCCCCGCTTGCCCCTGCGCTGCGGCAGCAGCGTCGCGTCGCGCAGGTAGGCCGCCAGGTGCCGGTCCACGCACGCGTTCCCCGCGAGCGACACGCCGTGGTTGCCGCCGCCCGCGGTCAGCAGGCGCGCGGTCGGGAACAGGCGGCGCATGCGCAGCGCGCCCTCGTACGGCGTGGCGGCGTCCCGCTCGGCCTGGATGAGCAAGATGGGCGGCAGGTGTGGTGTGCCCACCTTGACCGGCGTGCCGCCCTTCTCCGGCCAGAAGGCGCAGGGCGCGTTGTAGACGGCGTTGGGCCAGGCCATGAACGGCGCCTCGGCGTGCGCCCGGCGCGTGTCGGCGCGCCAGCGCTCCCAGGACCGGGGCCAGGCGGCGTCCCGGCACTCCACCCCCAGGTAGACCGCGTAGGCGTTCTCCTCCTTCGCGTCGATCTCGGCCTCCAGGTGGAACAGTTTCACCAGGATCGAGGGGTCGCCGTCGCGGACGTAGGCCGAGAAGGCGGCGCCCAGATACGGCCAGAGGCGGTCGCTGTAGGCGCCGTTGGAGAAGACGTCGTCCAGTTCGCTCGGGCCCACGATCCCGCCCGCGGGCCTGTCGCGCAGCCGTGAGCGCATGGAGTACCACGCGAAGGACACCGCCGCCTGCGTCGTGCCCAGCTTGTAGACGTCGCCGTGCTCGGCCACCCAGGCGAGGAAGTCGCGGTGCCGCCGGTCGAAGCTGTGGTCCTGGGCGATGTTGGCCTCGTACCAGACCCCGTCGGGGTCGACCACGCTGTCGAGCACGAGCCGGCGCACCCGCTGCGGGAACAGGGTGGCGTAGACCGCCCCCAGGTAGGTGCCGTACGAGTAGCCGAGGTAGCTGATCTTCTCCTCGCCGAGCGCCGCGCGCACGGCGTCCATGTCCCGCGCGGTGTTCTCCGTGGTCAGGTAGGGCAGGAACCAGGACCCGCGGTTGCCGCAGCCCTCGGCGTACTGCTTGGCCCGGCCGATCAGCGCCTGCTCCTCGGCGTCGTTCCTCGGCACGTTGTCCGGCCGGGGCGGCGCGTAGAAGCGGGCCACGTCGACACACGACAGCGCGGGCTTGCTGGGGGCGACGCCGCGCGGCGCGAAGCCGATGACGTCGAACCGTGCGGCGACGTCCTGGGGCAGCCGGGCCGCGACGAACCGGGCCAGGCTGAGCCCCTCGCCGCCCGGCCCGCCGGGGTTCACCAGCAACGCGCCGAGGTGGTTGCCGTCACGCGAGGCCGTGCCCTTGATCCGGTTGAGCGCCAGCGAGATCTGCTGGCCGTACGGCTCGCGGTAGTCGAGCGGGACGCGCAGCTCCGCGCACTCCTGGGCGGGCTCCCGGCGGGCGGACCGGGCCGGGCCGAGGGCGCCGCCGGAGGCCGACGCGGGTTCCGGCGGACACGGCTTCCATTCCAGCGGACGCTGCGGCGGCCCCCAGTGCCCGGCATGGTCGGATCCAGCCGCCGCTTCAGGTCCGACCAGCCCGGCGACCAGCGCCGCCACGCCCACGACCACACCCACGACCCGCTTCACCGGCACGCTCCTCTGCTCCCTTTACGGCAGAGGACAGCTTCGCGGCGTGATCGGCGGGGTACGGGCCGTACTACCCGATCATTGCCATTGTGTAGTCAGAGCATTGCTTGATGTAACACGCCCGAGGTCAGCGGACGACGACCTCCGGGCCGGCGGCCTCGTCCTCGTCGAGGTCCACGTCGACGCCCATCTCCTCGGCGAGGCGCAGGGCCTCCTCGATGAGGGTCTCGACGATCTGCGACTCGGGGACCGTCTTGATGACCTCGCCCTTCACGAAGATCTGGCCCTTGCCGTTGCCGGAGGCGACGCCGAGGTCGGCCTCCCGGGCCTCCCCGGGGCCGTTGACGACACAGCCCATGACGGCCACGCGCAGCGGGACCTTGAGCCCGGTCAGCCCGGCCTGCACCTGCTCGGCCAGGGTGTACACATCCACCTGGGCCCGGCCGCAGGAGGGGCAGGAGACGATCTCCAGGCCGCGCTCGCGCAGGCCCAGCGACTCGAGGATCTGATTGCCGACCTTGACCTCCTCGACCGGAGGCGCCGACAGCGACACCCGGATGGTGTCGCCGATGCCCTCGGCCAGCAGCGCGCCGAACGCCACCGCGGACTTGATCGTGCCCTGGAACGCCGGCCCCGCCTCGGTCACGCCGAGGTGCAGGGGGTAGTCGCAGCGCTGGGCGAGCAGCCGGTAGGCCTGGATCATGACGACCGGGTCGTTGTGCTTGACCGAGATCTTGATGTCGCGGAAGCCGTGCTCCTCGAACAGGGAGCACTCCCACAGCGCCGACTCCACCAGCGCCTCGGGAGTGGCCTTGCCGTACTTCTGCAGCAGGCGCGGGTCGAGGGAGCCGGCGTTGACGCCGATCCTGATCGGCACACCGGCGTCGGAGGCGGCGCGGGCGATCTCGCCGACCTTGTCGTCGAACTTCTTGATGTTCCCCGGGTTCACCCGGACCGCGGCGCATCCGGCGTCGATCGCCGCGAACACGTATTTGGGCTGGAAATGGATGTCGGCGATGACGGGGATCTTGGATTTCCTCGCGATGGCCGGCAGCGCGTCGGCGTCGTCCTGCGACGGGACCGCGACACGGACGATCTGGCAGCCCGACGCGGTGAGCTCCGCGATCTGCTGGAGGGTGGCGTTGACGTCGGCGGTCAGCGTGGTGGTCATGGACTGCACCGAGACCGGCGCGTCCCCGCCGACGGGGACCGAACCGACCATGATCTGACGCGACACCCGCCGCTTGGCGATCGGCTGGGTCCGTACGGCGGGAATCCCGAGATCAACAGACATTTCTGCACCTTGTTGTGATAGGCGACGCCCGGTGGGGGGCCCTCCCAGTCTAAGGAGTGCCGTGAGGCCGGACGGCCCGAAACCTTTCACGAGGAATGAAGGTTTCATGACCCGTCACGGAAGAAACCGGCTCGACCTGCGCCTATCGGCACCGTGCTCGCGGGCGGGGTGGGCAGACGGCCGGGGCCGACCTACAGTCCGAACAGCGTGAGCGCTCTCGCACCATCTGGCCGGTTTGTGTCAAAGGCTGTCCCCCGGGCCGACGTGCTCGCGCCGTCGGCGGTGCCGTGCTGCACCACGAGTGCGGCAGCCATGACCACGCGAAAGGGTAGCCCGTGGGTAGACCACGAAGAAGAGTAACGAAGACGACGATCGGGCTGATCGTCGCCGCACTGTCCGCCCTCGTGTCCGCCGTCGTGCTCGCCTCCCCGGCGTCCGCGCACGGCGCCCCGATGGTGCCCGGCAGCCGCACCTACCTGTGCTGGAAGGACGGCACTACTTCGAGCGGTGCCATCCAGCCGAAGAACCCCGCCTGCGCGGCCGCGGTCGCCAAGGGCGGGACCAACGCGCTGTACAACTGGTTCGCCGTGCTCCGCTCGGACGGCGCGGGCCGGATGTCCGGCTTCATCCCGGACGGGCAGCTGTGCAGCGGCGGCGCGATCGTCTACGACTTCAGCGGTTTCGACCTCGCCCGCAACGACTGGCCGGTCACCCACCTGACGTCCGGGGCGAGCATCCAGTTCAAGTACAACATGTGGGCCGCGCACCCCGGCACGTTCCGGTCGTACGTCACCAAGGACTCCTGGAGCCCGACCCGCCCGCTGGCCTGGAGCGACCTGGAGTCGACGCCGTTCGACAGCGTCACCAACCCGCCGAGCCTCGGCTCGGTGGGCACCGAGGACGGCCACTACTACTGGAACGCCCGCCTGCCTTCCGGTAAGAGCGGCCGCCACATCATCTACACCGTGTGGCAGCGCTCGGACAGCAACGAGACGTTCTACAGCTGCTCCGACGTCGTCTTCGACGGCGGCAACGGCGAGGTGACCGGCGTCGGCATCCCGAACACCAGCCCGAGCCCCACCCCGCCCGTCTCCCCGTCCCCCGGCACCTCGCCCAACACCTCGCCGAGCCCGAGGGTCAGCCCCTCGGCCAGCCCGACCTCCGGCGGCCCCGGCGGCTGCTCGGCCACCTACAAGGTCACCAACTCCTGGGGCGGCGGCTTCCAGGGTGAGGTGACGGTGAAGGCCGGGTCCTCGTCCATCGGCAGCTGGACGGTGAGCTGGTCCCAGCCGAGCGGCGGCACCATCACACAGGTCTGGAACGGCACGCTCAGCCAGTCCGGCAGCAACGTCAGTGTGAAGAACGTGAACTACAACGGCAGCCTGGGCGCCGGCGCCTCGACCACGTTCGGCTTCCTGGCCAACGGTTCGAGCAGCGGCACCCCGTCGCTGTCCTGCTCGGCGGCCTGACCCGCCCGCCCGTGGCGCGGCCCGCCTGACCCGGGTCGCGCCAGGGGTGCCTAGCGCGTCAGCTCGGCCGCCCGCACCCTCGCCCAGGCGTCCGCCGCGAGGACCTCCTCGACGGACGCCGCCGGCCCGGGGGTGTGGGCGGCCACCACGCGTTCCACCGTGTCCACGATGCCGAGGAACGGCAGGGCGCCTTTCAGGAACGCCTCCACGCACACCTCGTTCGCCGCGTTGTAGACCGCCGGCGCCGTGCCGCCCAGGGCGCCCACGTGACGGGCCAGCGCGACCGACGGGAACGCCTCGTCGTCGAGCGGTTCGAAGGTCCAGGTGTGGGCGGTGGTCCAGTCGACCGGCCGGGCCGCGCCGGGTACCCGCTCGGGATAGGCCAGCGCGAGCGAGATCGGCAGCCGCATGTCGGGCGGGCTCGCCTGCGCGACCGTCGAGCCGTCGGCGAACTCCACCATCGAGTGGATGATCGACTGCGGGTGGACCACCACCTCGATCCGGTCGAAGCCGATGTCGAACAGCAGATGGGCCTCGATCACCTCCAGGCCCTTGTTGACGAGCGTCGCCGAGTTCACCGTGATGACCGGGCCCATGCTCCAGGTCGGGTGGTTCAGCGCCATCTCCGGCGTGACGTCCGTCAGCTCGGCCCGCTTCCTGCCGCGGAACGGGCCGCCGCTCGCCGTCACCACCAGCCGCCGTACGGCCGCCGGGTCGGCCCCCTCGGGCCCGGCCGCCCACAGGCACTGGGCGAGCGCGGAGTGCTCGGAGTCCACCGGGATCATCCGCCCCGGCCCGGCCAGGCGCTTGACCAGCGGGCCGCCCACGATCAGCGACTCCTTGTTGGCCAGCGCGAGCACCCGGCCCGCCTCCAGCGCCGCCAGCGTGGAGGTCAGCCCCAGGGCCCCGGTGATGCCGTTGAGCACGACGTCGCAGGGCGACGCCGCGACCTCCGCCACCCCCTCCGGGCCCGCCAGCACCCTCGGCCGCGCGCCGGCCGCCGTGAGGGCCTCGCGCAGCGCCGGCACGGCCGCCGGGTCGGCGACCGCCACCGCCTCGGCCCCGAAGTCGGCGGCCTGCCTCGCCAGCAGGTCGACCCGGCCGCCGCCGGCGGCGAGCGCGGTCACGCGGAACCGTCCGGGAGCGTTGGCGACGACGTCGAGAGCCTGGGTGCCGATGGACCCGGTGGACCCCAGCACGACGACGGACCGGGGCTGCGGCAGTGATTCGGAGCTCATCCCCCCATTGTCCCCAAGCCACACCCCGGGCTCGCATCAGCACGGGCCCCCGAAACGTCCTGACGCGACCCCTGGTACGAGACGGCCGATACTCAGGAGAAAACAGCACATATAAGACCGAATTTGCCCATAACCGTATAGACGGATTGTGAGAAATCCGGGTGAAGGCGTCGCTACTTTCCCGCGTCAGGACATCCCGACCCGGAGGTAGGCATGCACCCCACCACACGACGTCTCGCGGTTCTCGCCGTCCCCGCCCTCGCGGCCGCGGGGGCGATGCTCCCCGCCGCACACGGCGCCGCGGCGACCGTGACCCGGGCCGCCGCCGGCCCCCGGCCCGCCGTTCACGAGGCCGCCGACACCACGACGGAGCAGCGTACGGTCAAGAAGTTCTGGACCGCCGCGAGGATGGAGGCCGCCGAGCCGCTGGACGCGCCCGGCACCGGCGACCGGCACTTCGCCGCGGCCGCCTCCGCCGCCGCCGACGGCACCGGGACACGGCCCGTCGTCGTCTCCCCCACCGTGCCCGACTCCTCCACCGCGCCCACCTCCTCCACCATGTCCGGCGCCACGACGTCCACGGCCAGGACCATGGCGGCCGACGCCGCCGCGAACGTCTCGTCGCGGACCTCGGGCTCGCCCTGGACGGCGGGCGGGACGGTCGCGAGGACGACGGGCAGGGTGTTCTTCACGGTCACGGCCGGGTCGGACGCCGGGCGGAACGCCTCCTGCTCGGGCACCGCCGTCACCAGCGCCAACAAAAGCGTGGTCATCACCGCGGGCCACTGCGTGAAGCTGAACGGCGCCTTCCACGCCAACTGGGTCTTCGTCCCCGGCTATGACCGGGGCGACCGGCCCAACGGCACCTGGCCAGCGACCACCCTGCTCACCACCTCACAGTGGAACTCCGGCGAGAACATGAACTACGACCTCGCCGCCGCCGTCGTCGCTCCGCAGGGCGGCAAGAGCCTCACCGACGTCGTCGGCGGCCAGGGCGTCGCGTTCAACCAGCCGCGCGGGCGGCAGACGTACGCGTTCGGCTACCCCGCGGGCGCGCCGTACGACGGGTCGACGCTGGTCTACTGCGGCGGGCGCACGTTCGACGACTACCTCAGCTCCCAGGACCAGGGACTGAGCTGCGGCATGACCGGCGGATCGAGCGGCGGCCCGTGGTTCGTGAGGTTCGACCCGAGCACCGGCGGCGGCCTGCTCAACTCGGTGAACAGCTTCAAGTACAACTTCGCGTCCTACTGGATGTTCGGGCCCTACTTCGGCCCCGAGGCCGAGGCGGTCTACAACGCGGCCCAGAAGACGGCCCTGACCTGATTCACGGAAAGTAGCGACAAGACCACGAACGGTGGTCCACACTCGGGAGCCATGACTCCGAGCCTCCCCTTGCTTGCCGTCACCGCCCTCGTCGCCGGGCTCCTGGGAGCCCCCAGCCCGGAGGTCCCGCCCCTCGGAGACGTCGTGGAGCACGTCGCCGGGCACGCGTCCGGGATCTACTGGACGCCGCAGCGGATGGCGCGGGCGGTCCCGGTCGGGCTGCTGGGCGGCACCCCGCCGGTCCTGCCGCCCGTCGTCGGGGCCGCCCTGCCGCCGGCCGCCAGGTCGGCTCTCGCACCCGGCCACGCGGCGCAGCCGGCCGCGAGGACCGGGACGACCCAGACGACCCGGACGACCCGGACGACCGGGACCGGCAGGACACGGCAGGCGGCGGCGATGCCCCCCGTCACCACCAGCGGCACGCGCTGGGCGGCGGGCGGTTCGGTGACGAGGACCACCGGCAGGGTGTTCCTGACGCTGAACGGGGTGGACTTCTCCTGCTCCGCCAGTGCCGTCCGCAGCGCGAACAGGGATCTGGTCGTCACCGCCGGGCACTGCGTCAAGGACGGCGCCGGGGCCTGGGCGGAGAACTGGACCTTCGTTCCCGGATACGACGAGGGGCGGCAGCCGTACGGCGGCTTCCCCGCGCGGCGCATGTTCGTCGCCGGGCCCTGGTCGCGCTCCGGCAACGACGACTACGACGTGGGCATGGTCGCCGTGGACGACCTGGACGGGCAGCACCTGACCGACGCCGTGGGCGGGCAGCCCATCGGCTTCGCCCCGCCGCGGGGCCGCCGGACCTACGGCTTCGGGTTCCCCGCCGATCCTCCGTACGACGGCGAGCGGCTGCTGTACTGCGCGGGTGTCCCGCACGGCGACCCGCAGGGGCAGACCCGCGACCAGGGCCTGCGGTGCGACCTCACGGCGGGGGCCAGCGGCGGGCCCTGGCTCAGCGGCTTCGACCCCGCCTCGGGCCGGGGCACGCTGACGTCCGTCAGCAGCTTCAAGTACAGCAACGACCACCGCACGATGTACGGCCCCTACTTCGGCAACGCCGTACGCGACCTGTATCGCACCGCCGAGCGGGCGTGAGGGGTCAGAACGGCGACAGCGGCTCGGCGTTGTCCTCGTCCACGATGTCGGCGGCGGACCGGACGATCAGGGGATCCGGCTCGCCCACCACCGAGTCGTCCTTGTCGTCGTAGTCGTACAGGGACAGGACGTAGCGCATCGCCTCCAGCCTGCCGCGCTTCTTGTCGTTGCTCTTGATGATCGTCCAGGGGGCGTCCTCGGTGTCGGTGTTGAGGAACATGTCCTCCTTGGCCCGGGTGTACTCGTCCCACAGGTCCAGCGAGGCGATGTCCATGGGCGACAGCTTCCACTGCCGCACGGGGTCCACCTGGCGGATGACGAACCGGGTGCGCTGTTCGGCCCGCGACACCGAGAACCACAGTTTGACCAGGCGGATGCCGTCGCGCACGAGCATCCGCTCGAACAGCGGAGCCTGGTACATGAACTCCATGTACTCCTCCGGAGTGCAGAAGCCCATGACCCGCTCGACCCCGGCCCGGTTGTACCAGGACCGGTCGAACAGCACGATCTCCCCCGCCGCCGGGAGGTGCTCGACGTACCGCTGGAAGTACCACTGGCCGCGCTCACGTTCGCTGGGCTTCTCCAGCGCCACCACCGTGGCGCCGCGGGGGTTGAGGTGCTCCATGAAGCGCTTGATGGTGCCACCCTTGCCGGCCGCGTCCCGTCCCTCGAACAGGATCACCAGGCGCCCGCCGGTGTCCTTCAGCCAGTACTGCAGCTTCAGCAGCTCGATCTGCAGCAGCCGCTTGTGCCGGTCGTACTCCTGCCGGGCGATGCGGTGGTCGTACGGGTAGTGCTCGCGCCAGGTGTCCACCGGACCGCCGTCGGCGCGTACGAGGACGGGATCGTCGTCATCGTCGTCCAGCACCTTCAACCCCGGCGTACGGCGCAGCAACTCGACGCCGTCCGGGTGCTCCCGCGCACTCTGCGACGCTTCCGGCATCTCCATACCCCCCTACTGCACCTGTCGGGCGATCCCAATCCCCGTCGGCCGCACTGTTCGCGGGAAATTCATCCGGCCGGGAACGTCACGGCGACTTCGAGGCCGCCGCCGGGGTTGGGACGTGCCCGTACGGCGGCTCCGTGCGCCGTCGCGATCGACGCGACGATCGACAGCCCGAGCCCCGCGCCCTGGCGGCGACTGGTGTGCAGTCGCCTGAAGGGCGCGAAGATGTCGCCCAGGCGCTCGGCCGGCACCTCGGGACCGGTGTTGCGGACCGTCAGCACGCCCCCGGCGAGCGTCACCTCGACGTCGCCGCCGGGGTGGTTGTACCGCACGGCGTTGTCGACGAGGTTGGTGACGAGCCGGTTCAGCAGGATCGGGTCTCCGGGGACGACGAACCATTCCATCCGCGCCGTGACGGTCACCGCACCGCGGTCCGCTTCCGCCAGAACCAGCCGTACGACCTCGTCCAGCGCCACCGGGCTCCGCCTCTCCAGCCCGTGCTCGGCCTGGGAGAGGACCAGCAGGGCGTCGATGAGACTTTCGATGCGGTGGTTGTGGAGCAGCAGCGTGTCGCGGATCTCCCCGACGTCCTCGGGCAGGCCGACCTCGATCGCCGTCCGCTGCACGGCGAGCGGGGTCCGCAGCTCGTGGGAGGCGTTCGCGATGAACCGCCGCTGACTCACGACCGAGCGCTCCAGCCGGTCGAGCATGGCGTCGAACGTGTCGGCCAGCTCCTTCAGCTCGTCCCGCGGCCCGGACAGGGCGATCCGCTCGTGCAGGGTGGACAGGGACAGCCGCTGCGCGGTGGAGGTGATCCGGTGGAGGGGCCGCAGGACACGTCCCGAGATCACCCATCCCACGACCACCGACACCACCGTCAGGACGCCGATCGCCAGCACGCTCACGTCCCACTGATAGTGGATCACGTCCCGCACCAGCGCGGACAGCGGCGACGGTGCGTCCGGCGGCCTGTCCATCGGTGCGGCCGGGGCCGGCGGTGCCCCTCCCGGCAACGGCGCGGGAAGCCGCGCGATCCGCGAGGCCAGCGCCTGCCGCAACAACGTGTTGACGATGACCAGCAGCACCACGGAGGTGAGCAGGAAGATCCCCGAGTAGATCAGCGTGAGACGTACCCGGACCGTCGTCACAGCACGTAACCCGCGCCGGGAACGGTCCGGATGCACGGCGGGTCGCCCAGCTTCGCGCGCAGGCGGCTGACCACGACCCGCACCACGGTCGTGAAGGGGTCGGCGTTCTCGTCCCAGGCCTCCTCGAGGAGCCGCTCGGTGCTCACCACCGCGCCCTCCGCCCGCATCAGCACCTCAAGGACGGCGAACTCCTTGAGCGACAGATGCAGGTGGCGGCCGTCCCTGGACGCCTGGAGCCGGTGCGTGTCGAGCACGATCCCGTGCCGGGCCAGCACCGGGGGCACCTGTTCCCGGCTGCGCCGGCCCAGCGCCCGGACCCGGGCGACGAGTTCGGTGAAGTCGAAGGGCTTGGGCAGGTAGTCGTCGGCTCCCATGCCGAGCCCGGCGACGCGCTCCGGCACCGACGCCGCCGCCGTCATCATGAGGATCCGCGTACGGCTGCCGCGCGCCACCAGCTCGCGGCAGACCAGGTCGCCGTGCAGCTCCGGCAGATCGCGGTCGAGCACGAGGACGTCGTAGTCGCTCACCGCCAGCCGCTCGGCCGCGGCGGCCCCGTCGTAGACCACGTCGACCGCCATGGCGTGACGGCGCAGCCCCATCGCCACGAGATCGGCCAGATCGCGTTCGTCTTCGGCCACGAGAACCCGCATACCCGGGTTCCTAACCGACGGGGGGTAACAGCGGCGTTAACGATGTCGTTCACGGCCGCGCAACCCGCCGGCGGCCACGCTGACGGGCATGATCAGAACTGTCTGCTCCGCCGTCCTGGCGACGGCCTGCGCGCTGACCGCCACCGTTCCCGCTCCCACCGCGGCGACGACCACCACGACACCTGCCGCGACGGCCGCGGCGTCTCCGGGCGGCGCGTGCGCCCGGCTGACCGCGCCACCGCCCGAGTCCGCGCCGCCGACGACGGTGGACACGCTCCGGCAGGCGTACGAGTGCGTGCTGGACAACTACTACAGCGGGCCCGCGCTGGATCCGAAGGTCCTGCTGCGGGACGCTCTCGCCGCGTACACGCAGGAGCTGATGCGACGCGGCGCCGACGCGGCCGGCCTCGGTCTGCCCGCGCTGACGGGGAACCGCGACGCCGACTGGGCCGCGTTCGCCGGTGTGATCGGCGCCGGCCACCCGGACGCGCTGCGCGCCGCGATCACCGGCATGGTCGCCGGGCTGCACGACAACCACGCCCGGGTGATGAGGCCGACTCCCCCGCCCGAGGGCGGGCCGACCGGAACGGGCATCGCGGGGCTGTCGGCCGCGCAGGGGCCACAGCTGGATCCGGCGGCCCGGCCACCCCTGTTCGTCACCCGCGTCCTGCCTCGTAGCCCGGCGGACCGCGCCGGCGTCCGGCCCGGCGACATCGTCGTCGAGGTGGACGGCATGCCGGCGTTCTTCGGGGACAAGGTGAACCAGAGCCTCGTCGAGGCGTTCACCTCCGACACCGTGCGGCTCACGCTGAAGCGGCCCACGACGGGACGTGTCAGAACCGTGAAGCTCACGGCGGGGCCCGTCGGGGAGCAGGAGCGGGCGGTGACGTCGAAGACGCTGCCCGGAGGCGTCACCTACGTCAAGGTGCCCGGGTTCTTCGAGGGCGCGGCCGACCAGGTGATCGCCAAGCTGAAGGGCGCCACGAAGGCCGCGGTCATCGACCTGCGCGGCAACGGCGGCGGGTCGCCGCGCGAGGTGACCCGGCTGCTCGGCGCGTTCGCGCACGGCAAGGTCACCAGCTACTTCTGTCCCCCCAAGGGCGAGTGCGCGCCGAACCGCACCGACGACACCGTGCCGCTGCTCGGGCTGCGCCTGGTCGTGCTCACCGACCGCGCGTGCGCCTCGGCCTGCGAGGACTTCAGCGCGGCCGTGAAGGACAACGGCCTGGGCACCCTCGTCGGGACCCGCACCGCGGGCGCGATCTCCGGCCCGAGCGAGCCGTACCTCCTCGACGACGGGAGCGTGCTGCTCCTGCCCAAGGTCCGGCACCTCGGCCCCGCCCGGGAGACCATCGACACCATCGGCGTCCCCGTCGACCACTACGCCCCCATGACCGCCCTCGACCTGGCCAAGGGCAGCGACCCTGGCCTGGCCAAGGCGCTCGGCCTCCTCTGACCGTGGACAGGACCCGTGGCCGTCTGTCACCATCGAAGACATGATCGTTGGAAAGGACGACGCCACCCGCATCCGGTGAGCGTTCTCGCGCAGCGGGAAGCTGCCGCACTCCGCGAAAAATGGCTGGGCGAAAAATGGCTGGGCGAAGAATGGCTGGGCCGCATCCTGTCGACGCGGCCCGCCGACCGCCCGGCCGCAGAGGCCGCCATCACCGGGCTGTACGGGCTGATCGGGCTCGCTCCGCCCCGGTTCCACTGGGTCCCGTCACCACTCACGGCCCTGACGACCCTCCCGCCCGGTCTGCGTCCACGTTCCGCCGAGGACGCGAGCCGGGTATCCGACTGGCCTCTCACCCGCCGGTTCCAGGCCGTGGTGACGGGGCTCTGCCTGGACCTCGATCCGCGGGTCCGCCGCGCGCATCGAGGCCTGGACGACTGGATCCGCCGCGACGTCCACGTCTCGCTCGAGCGCTCGATGGACGGCGCGTTCGTCAGGCCGGTTCTGGCCGCGCACGCACCACACCTCCCCAGGCCGGCCTGGTACCGCACCCAGAGCGCCTTCTGGGTCGCCCACTACGACGCCCTGCGGCGGGCGGGGGCGGTCTTCACGGCCGAGCAGGCGCGACAACTCGACCTGTGGGCCACCGCGGCCGCCTCCTGCGGCCCGTGGTGGCCCCGCCAGGACGTCTGCGTCGTGTCCGAACGGCCCACCGTCCTCCGTACGGAGGTGTGGGGCGACGACGGTGAGGTGCGGCCGCACTGCCCGGACGGCCCGGCCGTGCGGTACGCCGACGGCTGGGAGGTGCACGCCTGGCACGGCACACTCGTGCCCCCGTGGGTGATCACCGATCCGTCCGTCGAACGCATCGAGCGGGAGGAGAACGTCGAGGTCAGGCGGTGCGCGATCGAGCGCATCGGCTGGGACGCCTACATCGAGCGGGCCGGGCTGCGCCCGGTCGCCTCCGCGCCCGACCCCGGCAACCCCGGCCACTTCCTGCGGCTCTACGACCTGCGCCGGGAGACCAGGGTGCTCCTCGCGGTGAACGGCTCCGTCGAACGCGACGGGACCCGCCGGCGGTACGGGCTGACCGTGCCGGGCTACTTCCGTGACCCGATCGCCGCCGCCGGCTGGACCTACGGGCTGTCCGCCGAGCAGTACTCCCTACTCGTCCGCCGAACCTGAGGTGACTCCCATGACTGTGACTCTGGCATCCCTGTCCCACCGGACCGGACTCGCCGTGCTCGACCATCTCGAACGGTCGGCGCGCATCCCCGTCGTCGACGGGCTTCACGCCCAAGGCGACCTCATCGTCGTCCCGCTCCCGCTCATCGCGTCCTCCGTGCGGGCCCGGCCGCGGGCCCGGTGGACGGACGTGCCGCCCGAGGGGATCGAGCTGCTGCGCGGCGCCGCCGGCGGCAACCCGCACACGCTCGTCGCCGACGCGGGCACCTGCCGCTGGACGGCGGACGTCGCCGACGCCGAGGGCCTGGCGCTCGGCGTCTTCGAGGCCTCGGCCGTCGTCTACCTGCTGCATCCCGAGCACGGCGGGACGGGCTGCGCCCCCGGCGCCTACGCCGTACGGCGGCAGCGCGAGCAGTGGTCCCGCGGATCGGCCCTCGGGGCACGGCTCGTGGCGGACTGACGCCCTGAAGAAGAAGCCGGGCTCGGGGACGTGGTCCCCGAGCCCGGCCTCCGCTGAGTCCGCGGCGTCTCAAAGCGCTCAGAGCGTGAGGCCCGTGAGCACCATGACCTTCTCGTAGGTGAAGTCCTCCATCGCCGAGCGCAGCCCCTCGCGGCCCACGCCCGACTCCTTGACCCCGCCGTACGGCATCTGGTCGGCCCGGTAGGACGGCACGTCGCCGATGATGACGCCGCCGACCTCGAGCTCCCGGTTGGCCCGGAAGGCGACGTCCAGGCTGCGGGTGAAGACCCCGGCCTGCAGGCCGTACCGGGAGTCGTTGACCGCGGCGAACGCCTCGTCGACCGAGGCGACCCGCTGCACGATCACGACGGGCCCGAAGACCTCCTCGCAGGCCACCTTGGCGTCGGCGGGCACGTCGGCCAGCACGGTGGGGGCGACGGTCGCGCCGTCCCTGGTGCCGCCCGCCAGCAGGCGCGCACCGGCGGCGACGGCCTCGTTGACCCAGCTCTCGACGCGGATCGCGGCGTCCTCGCTGACGAGGGGGCCGACCTGCGTCTTGTCGTCCGCGGGGTCGCCGGTCACGAGCGAGCCGACGGCGGCGACGAGCTTGTCGGTGAACGCGCCGGCGACCGTGTCCTCCACGAGCACCCGCTGCACCGCGATGCAGCTCTGGCCCGCCTGGTAGTTGGAGAAGAGCGCCACGCGGCTCGCCGCCCAGTCGAGGTCGGCGTCGGCCAGCACGACCGCGGCGGCGTTGCCGCCGAGTTCGAGCGTGACGTGCTTGCGCGGCACACTGTCCAGGATCGAGTAGCCGACCGGGCCGGAGCCGGTGAAGGAGATGACCGGCAGCCGCGGGTCCTCCACCAGCGCGGCCGCCCGGTCGTTCGGCACGGGCAGAACCGAGAACATGCCCTCGGGCAGATCGGTCTCGGCCAGGATCTCGCCGAGCACGAGCGCTGAAAGCGGAGTCGCGGGCGCGGGCTTGACCACGATCGGCGCGCCGACGGCGATGGCGGGGGCGACCTTGTGCGCCACCAGGTTGAGCGGGAAGTTGAACGGCGTGATCGCCAGCACCGGGCCGTGCGGCACTCGGGAGACGTAGGCGAGCCGTCCCTGCGCCGCGGGCTCGGTGTCGAGCCGCTGCACCTCGCCGCTGAACCGGCGGGCCTCCTCGGCGCCGAAGCGGAACGTCGAGATCGCGCGGCCCACCTCGCCCCGCGCCCAGAAGATCGGCTTGCCGTTCTCGGCGCTGATGAGCTGGGCGATCTCCTCGGCGCGCTCGGTCAGCCGCCGGGCCACGTGGGCCAGCGCCTCGGCGCGTACGTGGATGGGCAGCGCGGCGGCCTGCTTGCGCACGGCGTCGGCGGCGGCCACCGCCTGCTCGACCTGCTCGGGGGTCGGCACCGAGTGGACGCCGACGACCCTGCCGTCGTGGGGGTTGGTCACGGCCTGCTCGGCGTTTCCGGTGACGGGGCGACCGGCGAGCCAGAAGGGGCGGGGATCGGAAGTGCGGCCTACGTCCATGTCTTCACGCTATGCCACCTGGCGGGAGGCGGTCCCTACGCCGGACGGGCCAATCGCCGCCCTCCATCGCGCCATCGTGGACAACTTCTCAGATGTCACAGATGCGCGGCAATTTCATGATGTTTTCTGTTTCACTGCGGTTTGAAGGCGGAGCGGCATGGTTAAGTCATCATCCGGGTCTGTCGCGGGACCCCCAATATGAGAAGGGCTCGTCGCTGATGGGTACGCCGGCGCCGCTCGGTCTTCAGGGTGCCTACGCACGTGGCCATCGCAGCAACTACGACGAGTTGCGCACCCGTCTCCTCGACGTCGCCAACGGGCTGCTCGCCAAAGCCGGGCCGGAAAGCCTGACCGTACGCAGGATCGCCGCCGAGGCCGGCTGCTCGACCCAGGTCATCTACACGATGTTCGGCAGCAAGGAGGGACTGGCCGAGGCGCTCTACCTGGAGGGCTTCGAGCGGTTCCGCCGCCGGCTGGAGGCAGTGCCGAAGCGCGACGACCCGCTGGAGCACCTGAGCCTGCTCGGCCCCGCGTACCGGGAGGCGGCGCTGGCCGAGCCCGGTTACTACAGCCTGATGTTCGAGCGGGCCATCCCCGGCTTCGTGCCGAGCGAGCGCGCCCGCACGCTCGCGAGGGCCGCGCTCAACATCGTGGACCGGGTGATCGCCGACTGCATCTCCGCCGGTCACCTGGTGCCCACGCAGCCCCGGAAGATCGCCGATGCGCTGTGGGCCGCAGCTCAGGGTGCGCTCGGCCTGGAACGTGCCGGACATCTGCCTGACGGCAAGACGTACGAGATCGTCACGAACGCCACCATCCGCTCTTTCCTCGCCCGCCCCTCGGCCTGAGCCCGGTCTAAGCCCGGTCTGAGCTACAGGCACAGCGCGATCCACAGCTCGGCCCGGACGGCGGGATCGTCCAGATCACGGCCGAGTAGCTCGCTCACCCGCTTCATGCGGTACCGGAGGGTGTGCCGGTGCACGCCCAGGCGTTGGGCCGCCGCGTCCCAGTGGCCGTTGCTGGCCAGGTAGGCGCGCAGCGATTCGACCAGATCGGCGCGCGAGCCGTACTCGCGGAGCGGCGCGAGGATCGCCGCGGCGAACGACGCGGCGGCGGCCGGGTCGATCAGCGACAGCAGCCCGCGCCCGGCCAGTTCGCTGAAGCGCGCCACCGGGGAGGCCGAGACGAGCGCCCGTCTCGCCTGGTCGAGAGCACAGTCCAGAGCACGGTCCAAAACACGGTGCAGGGCGCGGTCCGGGGCGTGGTCGGGAGCACGGTCCGGGGCACGGTCCGCGGCGCGGTCTGCGGCGCGGTCGTCCCAGGCCTCCGCGCGCATCTCCGCAAGGCTCTCCAACCGGCTTTCCGGCCGGCTCTCCACCCGGTTGTCCGGCCGGCTCTCCACCCGGTTGTCCACCCGCGCGGAGGCCGCGATCTCCACGCCGGGCGCGCTGACGCCCACCCGGCCGTGCCGCGCGGCCAGCGCGACGACCTCGTCGGCGCAGGAATCCGGGGCCAGCACGACGAGCAGCCCCTCCCAGTGGGCGGTGAAGCACGGGGGAACGGCCCGCGACGCCGTCCCGGCGCCCGGCGCGCCCTTCGCCTCATGGGCGCCCGCCGCGGCCGGCCGGCGCCCGCCGGTGGAGTGCGGTGCCGCGCCGGTCAGGGCCTCGGTCAGCGCCTCGGGGTCGGGGGTGTCGCAGGCGAGGACCGTGACCGGCTCCCGGGGCAGCCGCATGCCCAGGGCCGACAGGGTCTCCGCGGCGGCCCGCGCCTCACCGGCCAGCAGCAGCCGGAGCACCGCCGAGCGCACGTGCGCCGCGGCCGACCGCTGCTCCCTGCCCTGTTCCAGCGCGAGCGTCAGCAGGGACCCGGCCGCGTTGACGACCGTATGCGCGATGGGCGCGAACGGCCGCGGCGAGCCCACCGCGAAGAAGCCCCTGCGGCCCAGTGGCTGGACGACGACATGCTCGTCCGGGGTGGCCAGCGCGAGGCTCGACAGCGACGGCGCGTTCCGCAGCCGGGCGATCTCGGGCTCGAGCGACCGGGCCGTCTCCCCCGCCCAGTCCGCCGCCGCGCCGCGCGTGCCGGCCGGACCGGCGCGGCGGCCGGTCGCGTCGGCGGCGTGCCGTACGGCGCCCGAGGGGTCCAGCAGCAGCGCCCAGCCGCCGATCTCCCGCGCCAGCCGGTCCACCACGGCCACCGGCCCCTCGCGCTGCAGCGCGGCGCGGGTGAGCCTGCCCTGAGCCGCGAAGGCGCGGCTGATCTCCTCGTACTGCTCTCCGGCGAGCAGGTCGCTGACGGCCTTGCCGATCGCGATGAAGGGGGTGTCCCTCGGCACCTCGACCAGCGGCAGCCCGGCGGCCTCGGCCGCCTCCGCGAACCCGGGCGGCACGGCCTCGTGGCTCAGCCCCACCCCGAACCCCAGCCCGGTGACGCCCCGGGCCACGAGCCGGGAGACGTACGGCACGGCGTCGCCGGCGGACAGGCGCATGCCGGTCGTGAGCACCAGTTCGCCGCCCTCGAGGAACGGCGTCGGATCCTCCAGCTCGCTCACCGCGACCCAGCGGACCTGCCGGTCGAGGCCGTTGCGCCCCGCGAGGACCGCGAGGTGGAGCGGTACGATCGCGGTGATCCGGCGCAGCGTGGGTGCCACTGCTCTTCCCCCCGAACAGCCGGCTTGTCCTTACCGGCCAAAAGTACGCCTATATTCTGACATAGCGGCATATCGGCAGGTGGCGGCGGCGGTCGTACGGTCTCAGGTATGAGCACTGCCACCACGCACGGCGGCCCGCAGCTCCCCCAGGAGCGCCGCCTCGTCACCGAGATCCCCGGCCCGCGGTCCCGCGAGCTGTTCGCGCGCAAGCAGTCCGCCGTGCCTCCGGGCATCGGCACCACGCTGCCCGTCTTCGTGACCCACGCGGGCGGCGGTGTGATCGTCGATGCGGACGGCAACTCGCTGATCGACTTCGGCTCCGGCATCGCCGTGACCAACGTCGGCAACGCCGCCCCCCGGGTCGTCGAGCGCGTGCAGAAGCAGGTCGCCGACTTCACCCACACCTGTTTCATGGTCGCCCCGTACGAGTCGTACGTCGCGGTCTGCGAGAAGCTCAACGAGCTCACGCCCGGCGACCACGAGAAGCGGACGTTCCTGGTCAACAGCGGTGCGGAGGCCGTCGAGAACGCGGTCAAGGTCGCCCGGCACGCCACCGGGCGGCAGGCGGTCGTCGTCTTCGACCACGGCTACCACGGCCGCACGCTGCTGACGATGACGCTGACGGCCAAGAGCATGCCGTACAAGCACGGTTTCGGGCCGTTCGCGCCCGAGGTGTACCGGGTGCCGCTCGCCTACCCGTTCCGCTGGCCGACCGGCCCGGACAACTGCGCCGAGGAGGCCGCGGCGCAGGCGATCGACATGATCAACAAGCAGATCGGCGCGGAGAACGTCGCGGCGGTGGTCATCGAGCCGATCGCGGGCGAGGGCGGCTTCATCGAGCCGGCCCGCGGCTTCCTGCCGAAGATCGTGGAGTTCTGCCGCGCCAACGGCATCGTGTTCATCGCCGACGAGGTGCAGACGGGCTTCGCCCGCACCGGCCACATGTTCGCCTGCGAGGACGAGGGCATCGTCCCGGACATCATCACCACCGCCAAGGGCATCGCCGGCGGCCTTCCGCTGGCGGCGGTGACCGGCAGGGCCGACCTGCTCGACCACGTCCACAGCGGCGGCCTCGGCGGCACGTACGGCGGCAACCCGCTCGCCTGCGAGGCGGCCCTGGGCGTGCTGGAGACCATCGAGCAGGACAAGCTCGTCGATCGGGCCCGGCACATCGGCGAGGTCATGCTGCCCCGCCTGCGCGCCATCCAGGAGCGCAACCCGATCATCGGGGACGTGCGCGGACGCGGCGCGATGATCGCCGTGGAGCTCGTGGTGCCCGGCACCAAGGAGCCCTACCCGGCCGCCGAGATCGCGCGCAGGTGCCACGAGCAGGGCCTGCTCGCGCTCACCGCCGGGACGTACGGCAACGTGCTGCGCTTCCTGCCGCCGCTCGTCATCCCGGACCACCTGCTCGAGGAGGGCCTCGCCATTCTGGAGAAGGCACTCAACGTGGAGTAGACCGTTTAAACAACATCAAAAGGGGCACCCGGTCTGTTCCGAGGTGTCCCTTTTGTTGTTGTACGGCTTGCGTTATGCCTCGATTTAACCATCGCTTGGCCCGACTCGCGCCGATCACGAAGGGTAACCGCGTTATAACGGTTCCGATAGGCGATCGAGGGGGGACTTTGATGGGCTGGAACCCGAACGGCGCCGAGCGGCTCATGCTGACGTTCGACCCTGCCGGCCTCACCACCACGCAGCGCGACGGCGACGCCTGCGTCGTCTGCCACAAGAAGTGGCCCCGCCCCCGGGTCAAGGTCGGGATGCTGCCCGACAACGCCCCCGTCCACGCCTGCGACGACTGCGCCGAGGCCCTGCTGCCCGCCCCCGAGGGCAAGGTGCCGCTGCCCCGCCGCTCCCGGGCGGCCATGTCCTGACCCAGGGCTGCCCCTGTTCCCCAGACCTCCCACCTTCGAGATCACCGCACCCTGCGGGCGGACGGATTACGCGGCGCGTCGCCGCCGGCTCCGGCCGCGCGCACCGGGCCGCGCTCGCCTGTCTCCCCCCGCCCTTGACGGAGCCCGATCTCAGGTCGCCAGATCCTCCAGGTGGGCGGCCAGCACCGCGCTGACGCGCTCGGGCGGCATCGACTCCGGCCTGGCCAGGACGTGCACGGTCAGGCCGTCGATGAGGGCACGCAGCCGCACCGCCTCGAACTCGGCGTCCCGATGCCCGGCGAGCTCCCCCTCCGCGGCGAGCGCGCGGACGGCCGAGGTCGTCGCCTCCACCAGACCGTCGTCCGCGTGGCGCAACCAGTCGGCGGCGACCGGGTCGCCCTGGGCCCGCGCGGTCAGCTGCAGCCAGACCTCGGCCTCCGCGCGCCGTTCCGGGTCCATCGGCAGCAGTTCCTCGATCAGGCGGCGTACGGCGACGCGGACGGGTCCGTCGAAGACGGTGCTCGCGATGCGCGCGCGGACCCGCGCGATGACGTGCTCCATCGCGAAGGCGAGCAGCTCCGCCTGGGTCGAGAAGTAGTGCCGTAGCGCGCTCGGGGACCAGCCGGCCTCCGCGGCGATGCTGCGGACGGTGGCGGCGCCGACGCCGTCCCTGCGCACGACCCGCCACAGCGCCTCGGCGATCTCCTCACGCCGCACCCGGCGATCCACGATCTTCGGCACAGCTCCTCCAGCCACGCGACCCGCCATTTTTTATAGCACAATGTGTGAGAAACCTTCGTAGCACACGGTGCGAAAAAAGGAGCCGGCATGCTGTTCGGACTGATCGTCGCCTGCGAGGTGGCGTTCTGGGTACTCCTGGTCGCGGGCCTCGCCGTCCGATACCTCCTGCGCCGGCAGCGGCTCGGCGGCCTGCTGCTGCTCGCCGTCCCCGTCGTCGACCTGGTCCTCCTTGTGGCGAGCGTCGTCGACCTCCGCGACGGCGGCCGGGCGGAGCTCACGCACGGGCTGGCCGCGGCCTACCTGGGGTTCAGCGTCGCCTTCGGGCACGACATGGTGCGGTGGGCCGACGCCAGGTTCGCCCACCGCTTCGCCGGAGGGCCGCCGCCCGACCGGCGCAAGCTTTACGGCAGGGAGCGGGCCCGGTACGAATGGCGCGCCTGGGGCAAGGGCGTGATCGGCTGGGCCGTCGCCTGCGGGCTGCTGCTGGCCGGCGTCGCGCTCGTCGGCGACCTCGACCGCTCGGCCGCGCTGCTGGAATGGGCCGGCCGCCTGACGTTCGTCATGGTGGTCTGGCTGGTGTTCTGGCCGGTCGCCTACACCCTCTTCCCCAAGCGCGCGCCCCGGGACGCCGGGACGCACCAATCCCTCAGCGGCGGGGCCGGGCGCTGACCTGCGTCAAGGTGCACCGGTCCGGCCGGGCGCCGCCCGTCAGGACACGACGCGCGACCAGCGCTCCACCCACTTGTCGTACGCCTCGGGCCGCACCGCGAAGTAGACGCCCCGGAACGCGCGGGCGGTGCCGACGCGGTAGTCCAGGCAGATCCGGCGGGCCGCGCCGGTGCACGCCCCCGGGTTGGCCGGGGCGAGGCCCGTCCAGGCGGACACCTTGCGCTGCACGTCCGCCGACATGGTGAAGTCCAGCCACTTGTACGCGCACGACGGATGCGGGGCCCGGGCCGACATCATCCACGCGTCGGCCCAGCCGGTCACCGGCCGGTCCGTCAGGGCCCTGACCGGCTTGTGCCCCCGCCTGAGCACGTCCAGGTGGTACGGCGTGGCCTGCGCGAGCCGTGCGGACCCGGTCGCGAAAGCCTGGACGACCTCGACGGGATCACGCCAGAAGACGCGGCGGCCGTCCGCGCCGGAAGAGACCAGCTCGGTGGCGGCGTCGAGCTGGGCGTCGGTGAGGTCGAACGGGTCCTTGATGTCCGCGCCGACGTCCCCGCCTCCGGCCTTGAGCACCAGCGCGGCGTCGGCGAGCGACAGCGGGCGGTCCCGCAGCAGCACCGGGCCCTTGTCCGCGAAGAGCGACTCCGGGCCGTCGGGACTGACCTTGCCGGTGTCGTAGAGGACCTCGTTGGTCGCCCAGACGTACGGCACGCCGTACACCCGCTCGTCCCGGGTGACCGACGGCAGCGTCCGCAGCCGCTTGGGGATCTTGTCGTAGCCCTGCAGCAGAGCGGTGTTGAGCGGGGCGGCCCTGCCCTCGTTCATCAGCCGGCCGCCCACCTCGGGCGTCGCCGAGATCACGTCGAACGACGACGGCGGGAAGTCGCCCGGTTTCTCCTCCTGGCGGGGGTCGTAGTAGCGCAGGCTGACCTTGCAGCCCGTCTCCTTCTCGAACGTGCCGACCCACTTGACCTTGGGATCGACGCCGCCCCACTCGGCGTACCCGTCGATCGCGACCACGCTGAGCGTCCCCTCGCCCGGCCCGAGGGACGCGGCGGGGGTGGGCGTGGGGCCGGCGGAGGACGGACCGGCGCCGGCGCTGCGGGACGCGGTCGCCGCGACCGCCGAGGTGCCCGGCGTCGCCACCTCCGTCTCGGGCACGGGCCCGCCGCCGCAGGCGGCCGCGAGCAGGCCCGCGGCCGCGACCGTCCCGGCCAGATGTGTACGGCGCACGCACGACCCCCGTGAGAGAAGACGGACGCCCCGAGCCTACTAAGCCCTGCCGGTCCGGGGCGCCGCCCGCCGCGTCAGGCGTTGGTGGGGAAGCCCAGGTTCACGCCGCCGTGGGAGGGATCGAGCCACCGCGAGGTGACGACCTTGCCCCTGGTGTAGAAGTGGACCCCCTCGGTGCCGTGCACGTGCGTGTCGCCGAACAGCGAGGCCTTCCAGCCGCCGAAGCTGTAGAAGGCCATCGGCACCGGGATCGGCACGTTGACGCCGATCATGCCGACCTCGACCTCGTTCTGGAAGCGCCGGGCCGCGCCGCCGTCGTTGGTGAAGATCGCCGTGCCGTTGCCGTACTCACCGGTGTTGATCAGCTCCAGGCCCTCCTCGTACGAGCGGACGCGCACGATCGACAGCACCGGGCCGAAGATCTCCTCACGGTGGACGCGGGAGTTCGGCGGCACGTGGTCGAGGACGGTGGGACCGAGCCAGAAGCCGTCTTCCCGTCCGCCGCGCACCGGCGTCTCCCGGCCGTCGACCACGAGCTTGGCCCCCTCCTCGACGCCGAGGTCGAGGTAGGACGCCACCTTGTCGCGGTGGGCGGCGGTGACGAGCGGGCCCATCTGCGACTCGGGATCGTTCCCCGGGCCGATCTGGAGGTCCCGCACCCGCGACACGATCTTCTCGACCAGCTCGTCGCCGATCGGGTCGACCGCCAGCACCACGGAGATCGCCATGCACCGCTCCCCCGCCGAGCCGAAGCCCGCCGAGACGGCCGAGTCGGCGACCAGGTCGAGGTCGGCGTCGGGCAGCACGAGCATGTGGTTCTTGGCCCCGCCGAGCGCCTGCACCCGCTTGCCGTGGGCCGTGCCGGTCTCGTACACGTACCGCGCGATCGGCGTGGAGCCGACGAACGACACGGCCCGTACGGCCGGGTGCTCCAGCAGCCGGTCCACCGCCACCTTGTCACCCTGGACGACGTTGAACACGCCGTCCGGCAGGCCCGCCCGCCGCCACAGCTCCCCGAGCAGCAGGGATGCGGAGGGGTCGCGCTCGGAGGGCTTGAGCACGAAGGTGTTCCCGCAGGCGATGGCCACGGGGAACATCCACATCGGGACCATCGCCGGGAAGTTGAACGGCGTGATGCCCGCCACCACGCCGAGCGGCTGGCGGATCGAGTAGGAGTCGACCCGGGTCGAGACGTTCTCCGAGTAGCCGCCCTTGAGCAGGTGGGGGATGCCGCAGGCGAACTCCACGACCTCCAGTCCGCGGGCCACCTCGCCGAGCGCGTCGGAGTGCACCTTGCCGTGCTCGGCGGTGATCAGCGCGGCCAGGTCGTCGCGGTGCGCGTCGAGCAGCTCGCGGAACCGGAACAGGATCTGGGTGCGCTTGATGAGTGAGGCGTCGCGCCAGGCGGGGAAGGCCCGCGCGGCCGCCTCGACCGCCGCGTCGACCTCCTCGGCCGAGGCGAGCGCCACCTGCCCGCTCACCTCGCCGGTGGCGGGGTCGAACACCTCCGCCGTACGACCGGCGCCCTCGACGACCTCGCCGCCGATCCAGTGGTTAACGCGCTTCATCGTTGACGGCCTCCAAAGCGGTGACGAGGATGCCCAGGCCCTCGCGGGCCTCGTCCTCGGTGAGGGTGAGCGGCGGCGCCATCCGCAGCGTGTTGCCGTACAACCCGCCCTTGCCGACGAGCAGGCCGAGCTTCCTGGTCTCCTCCAGGAAGCGGGCGGCGAGCGCCGGGGCGGGCGCCTTGGTGGCGGGGTCGACCAGTTCGACGGCGAACATCAGCCCCTTGCCGCGTACGTCGCCGACGACGGGCAGCCGGCCGGCCGCCTCGCGCAGCCCGCCGATGATGATCTCGCCGGTCCTCGCGGCGTTGGCCTGCAGGTCGTGGTCGAGCACGTAGTCGAGGGTGGCGTTGGCCGCCGCCATCGAGATCGGGTTGCCGCCGAACGTGGCCACACCGGCGGCGTGCGGGCCGTCCATGAGGTCGCCGCGCGCCACGACGCCGCCGACGGCGAAGCCGTTGCCGAGCCCCTTGGCGAAGGTCATCATGTCCGGCGTCACGCCGTGGTTCTGGATCCCGAAGAACGCCGAGCCCGTACGGCCCCAGCCGGTCTGCACCTCGTCGGAGATGAGCAGGATGCCCTCCTCGTCGAGGACCTCCTTGTACGCCGCGAACAGCCCGTCGGGAGCCATCGTGAAGCCGCCCACGCCCTGGATCGGCTCGGCGATGAGGGCGGCGACGTCCTTGGTGACGGCGGTGGCGAGCACGTGACGCAGGTCGTCCACGCAGGCGGCGATGTAGTCGGCGTCCGACATGCCGCGGAACTGCGCCAGGTGCTTGTCGGCGCCGTGCAGGAAGTGCACGTTGAGCGGCGACAGCGAGTTGTTCTTCCACGACCGGTTGGAGGTCACGCTGACCGCGCCGAAGGACCGGCCGTGGTAGCTCTGCCGCATGGCGAGCACCTGGTCGGACCCGCGGGCGTAGGTGGCCAGCAGCAGGGCCGTCTCGTTGGCCTCGGTGCCGGAGTTGGTGAAGAAGACCTTCGCGTCCGGGATGCTGGACAGCCGGGCGATCTTCTCGGCCAGCTCGACCTGGCCGCGGATGAGATACAACGTCGAGGTGTGGACGACGCCGGTGGCGAGCTGGCGCTCGACGGCCTCCCGCACCTCGGGCACGTCGTACCCGATCATGTTGGTCAGGATCCCGGCGAAGAAGTCGAGATAGCTCTTCCCGTTCGCGTCGACGACGCGATTCCCCTTGCCGCCGACGATCTCGATGGGCTCGTTGTAGTACAGGGCCATCCAGTTCGGCATGACCGCGCGATGGCGTGCGAGAAGGTCCGACATGCTCTGAAGTATCCCGGCTGACGGGTGACCGGCTCACCCGTCAGCCTGTCTGGGATCTCGCGAAGTTCGCTTACACAGTGGTGGGTGCCGCGGTCTCCGTCGCGGGAGCCGCGCCGGCGGCCTTCCGGCGCAGGACCAGCAGCGCGACCAGGGCCGCCGCGAGCGAGCAGCCCGCGCCCAGCCATGAGCCGACGGACATCGCCGACACGAACGCCTCGCGTCCGGCGGCGGCCACGGCGGAGTCGCCGAGGTTCACCGCGACGCCGATCGACTCGCGCGCCGCCGGCGGCGCCGACTCCGGCATGGCCGCGGTGTACGCGCCGGCGAGCACGCTGCCGAGGACGGCCACGCTGAGCGCCATGCCGACCTGCTGCACCGTGTCGTTGAGCGCGGAGCCGACCCCGGCGCGCTCGGGCGGCACCGCCCCCATCAGCGTGGCGTACGACGCGGGACCGGCCAGGCCGCCGCCCACTCCCATGACCATCAGGCCGGCGATCAGCGTGCCGTATCCGCCGGTGAGCGTGGACAGCAGCACGAACCCGGCGGCCATGACGACCAGGCCGGTGACGATCAGCGTCCGGTTGCTCACCTTCTTGCCGAGAGCCGCGCCGAGGCCGTTGAACACCATCGCGGCCACCACGTACGGCAACAGGGCGAAACCGGCCTTCAGCGGGTCGTAGCCGAGGACGAACTGCAGATACTGCGTGATGGCCAGCATCAGCGCGCCCGCGCCGAACGACAACAGCACGATGGAAAAGCACGCGCCGCTGAACGAGCGGTCGCGGAACAGGCCGAGCGGCAGCATGGGGTGGGCGTTGCGGCGTTCCCACAGCACGAACGCCAGCAGCGCGGCCGCCGAGACCGCCACGGTCAGGGGGTTGAAGTGCCCGCCGGGCGCCGAGATGACGGCCCAGACCAGCCCGCCCATCCCGGCCGTGGACAGGATCACGCCGAGCGGGTCGGCCCGCCGCGCCTCGCCGTACGTCTCGGGCATGAGCGCGAAGGCCGCGACGATCGCCAGCACCGCGATCGGCACGTTGATCAGGAAGACCGACCCCCAGTAGTAGTGCCGGAGCAGGAACCCGCCGATCGTCGGACCGGCGATGACACCGACCATGGCGACCGAACTCCAGGCGGCGATGGCCTTGCGCCGCTCGCTCTCGTCGAACACGGTGATCAGGATCGACAGCGTCGACGGCATCACGCAGGAGCCGCCGACGCCCATCAGCGCGCGGGCGGCGATGAGCTGCCAGGGTTCGGTGGCGAGCGTGGCCGCCAGGGAGGCCCCGCCGAAGAACGCCAGGCCGATCACGAGCATCCGCCGCCTGCCGTACCGGTCGGACAGGCTGCCCGCAGTGAGCAGCAGGCCCGCGAACACCAGCACGTACGCGTCGATGATCCACTGCACGTCGGACGGCGTGGCGCCGAGGTCGCGCATGAACGACGGGATCGCCAGGTTGAGGACGGTGTTGTCCACGACCAGGGTCAGCAGGCTCAGGCAGAGGACGCCGAGGATCCACCAGCGTCGGGGATGAGACATGAGAGTCACCTCGAACAGTGTGCGAGTACTGTCGGACACTGTACGACTGAGTCGAACACTGTGCGAGCGAATATTGTGAGGCCGTGTCAGCGAAGCCGTTCTCCTCGGTCTGGACCCGCGAGCGCAAGGGAGCGCGTGAGCAGGGCCTCAGCCGTGACCAGATCGTCCGGGCGGCCGTGGAGCTGCTCGACGCCGAGGGCCTCGACGCCCTCAGCATGCGCAAGCTCGGCGCCCGGCTCGGGGCGGGTGCGACCAGCCTCTACTGGCACGTGGCGAACAAGGACGAGCTGATCGAGCTCGTGATGGACGAGGTCTACGCGACCGTCGTGCTGCCCGAGGGCGCCGACTGGCGGGAGACGGCACGGGTGTTCGCCTACAGCATGCGCCAGGCGGTCCTCGGGCATCCCTGGAGCGCGAGCCTCATCGGCGTGGTCCCCGCGCTCGGGCCGAACGCGCTCACCGCGTCCGACCGGCTGATGGGGGCGTTCGCCCGCGCCGGTTTCGAGGGGATCGACGTGGATTACGCCATGACGGCCGTGGTGTCGTACACGCTGGGCGGCACGATTCCCGAGGTCGCCTTCCTCAGTGCGGTGGAGGCCACGGGCCAGAGCCTCGCGGAGATGCAGGCCGCCGTGGACCCGATCGTGATGAAGGTGGCGGCCGACCGGCCCAACCTGCTGGAGCGCTACCGGTCCTACGCGAGCGAGAACTTCGACCCCCTCGTGGCCCGGCGGCTCGCCTTCGAATTCGGGCTGACGGCTCTTCTGGAGGGCCTCGGCACGCGCCTGCGCTGAGATCAGGCCCTCAATGTGTCAGCTACTGGGGGGTCATCCTTACATAATGATCAGGTAGCCTCTGAGCATGCTCCCCACGGTCGCCGACGTGCTCGCGCTGGACACCGTCCGGCGCGGCAGCCCCCGGGTGGTGGCGGGCGGCGACCGGCTCGACACCAGGGTCCGGTGGGTCCACGTGGGCGAGGTGCACGACATCGCCCACCTGTTACGCGGCGGCGAGCTGGTCCTCACGACGGGTGTGGCGCTGCCGAGCGAACCCGACAAGCTGGCCGACTACATCTGCGAGCTGGCCGCGGTCGGCGCCTCGGGCCTGATCGTGGAGCTCGGCCGCAGGTTCGTCCGCGAGCTGCCGAGGCCAGTGGTCAAGGCGGCGGAGGAGCATGGGCTGCCCCTGATCACGCTGGCCCGCGAGACGCCCTTCGTGCAGATCACCGAGTCGGTCCACGCGCGGATCATCGACATCCAGCTCCAGGAGCTGCGGGCCTCCGAGCAACTGCACGAGGTGTTCACCGAGCTGTCGGTCGAGGGCGCGTCCCCGGCGGAGGTGCTCAACCAGGTCACCCGGTTCTCCGGCCGCCCGGCGCTGCTGGAGAACCTCGCCCACCAGGTCCTGGCGTGCGACGCCGCCGGAGGCGACACCGGAACCGTGCTGGCCAACTGGGAGACCAGGTCGCGCGCGGTGATGCCGGCCGAGCGGACCGCCTACGACGCCGCCTCCGGGTGGCTGGTGACCATGGTCGGCGCCCGTGGCCAGGACTGGGGACGGCTCATCCTGCTGTGCGACGGCCCGCCCAGCCCCCGTGACATCGTGCTGGCCGAACGCGCGGCGACCACGCTCGCGCTCAGCCGCCTGCTGGAGCGGCACCAGGAGTCCCTGGAGCGGCAGGCGCACGGGACCATACTGAACGGCATCCTCACCCACGCGTACGCCGACCCCGACGAGGCAGCCGCCCGCGCCCGCGCCGTCGGCGTCCCGCTCACCGGCCGCAGGCTCGTGAGCGCCGTCATCCGGCTGACCGCGCCCGCCGGCACCGCGCTGGGCGAACAGGCCAGGCTGGGCGAGCTCGCCGAGGCCTGCGCCGCCGCCTGCCGCGAGGCCAAACTGCCCGCACTGATCGGGGCTCTGGACCAGAGCCGCGTCGGAGTGCTGCTGCCGCTGCCGCCCCGCATGGCCGCGGAGACGGCGCTCGACGCGCTGGCCGAGCGCCTGCGGGCGAACTTCGCCACGCCGTTCGTGCTCGCGGCCGGCTCGGTCGTCGAGTCCATCAAGGACGTACGGCGGAGCTTCCTGGAGGCCGAGCAGGTGGCGGAGGTGGCCGTGCGCCAGCCCGACGGCCGGCCGTTCTACCGGCTCCCCGACCTGCGGCTGCGCGGCCTGCTGCACCTGCTGCGCGACGACGCCCGGCTGCAGACCTTCGCCGAGCGCGAGCTGGGGCCCCTGCTGGCCTACGACGCCCAGCGGCACGGCGACCTGACCAGGATCCTGCGCATCTATCTCGACGCGGGACGCAACAAGGCGGTGGCCGCGCAGAAGGCCCATCTGTCCCGCCCCGCCTTCTACGACCGCCTGCGGCGGCTCGAACGCGTCCTCGACACCGACCTCGACGACGTCGAGTCGTGCCTGTCGCTGCACGTCGCGCTGCTGGCTCTGGAGACCTTCCGCCGCGAGACCACCTGAACGAGCTCTCCGCATAGCCGAGTCGATGGCCGGGGCAGACGATTTGACCCGTTAAGGCGCTCGCTGGGCGGCTCCTCGCGGACTTGCCGACACCCAGAAGGTAGGTATGTCGTCCCGGGTGTAAGGTCTACCGCACCCGACTACTCTTCGTATGCTCGCACTCACGGGCTGAATCGTGCTTACCTCGAAACGTGCCCACGATGAGCGAACCCAAAATCAGCCCGACGGTCGTGGTCCGGGCCCTGTCCGCGCGTTTCCCCAAATGGACCATCTGGTGGGGCGAGGCCACCACGCACTACTGGGGTATGTCCCGGCGGCGCGACGGGCTGCTCGTCCACATCGAGGCCCGGTCCGCGCAGGAGTTCGTGCAGCGAGCGCGGGAAATCGACGCCAACACCCCTTGATGCACTTATATGCATGAATGTCCGATTCGACATATGAGAGCTGCCGAAGTCGTCTGGGAAATTCATGCGCTTTAGCGGGTTTCCGTCGTCTTCGTACGCAATCGTCGCCACGATAGTCCCGCAAGGATCACCGAGCGGGAGCAATCGCATGAAACGCCGCCTAATCGTCGGGGCCGCCGCGCTGGCCCTGACGACGACCATCTCTTCGGCACCGGCCACCGCCGAGCCCGTCGCCGGACTGCCGACGACGACCTTTCCCCTCGGTGAGCCCGGGATCCCGAAGTCGGCGGCCAAGAGCCTGGCCCCCGGCGTCAGCTACTTCACCCTCAGGCACGGCAATCCGCAGGAGGGATACACGGTCAGCGTCGTCCTCGCGGGCAAGGACTTCATGTCCGAAGCCAAGGCACAGGCCCAGGCGACGGCCGTGCAGGCGGCGGGCCTCGAGCCCCTCATCGTCAAGTTCACCAGGCCCGCCGTCGCCGACCACCCCGCCGGCGACTACTTCATGGTGCGGGTGGGCAACTGGCCGCTCGACCAGAAGGCCGCGGCGGCCGAGGTCGTCAAGCAACTCAAGGACGCCGGGGTGAGCGCGAAGGTCGACTTCCAGGGCGACGACGGCTTCGTCACCACCGGCCCCTGGGATATGCGGGTCATCGTGGTCGACCCGCGGAAGTTCCGCGGCTCCTTCGAGGCGTCGCTGGGCACGAGCGTCGCCAAGCGCGAGAAGGTCTCGGCCATGGCCTCCGCCGCCGGGGCGCTCGCCGCCGTGAACGGCGGTTTCTTCGACATCCACACGCTGCCCGCCTTCCGTGGCGATCCGACGGGCATCTCCGTCGTCCGCGGCAAGCTGCTCAGCGAGGCCGTCGCCGGCCGCGTGGGCCTGGTCCTGCGGGGCCGTACTGCGCGCGTCACCGAGCTGTCGTCCACGGTGGTCGCCCATGCGGCCGACGGGACCACGGCCGAGGTGACCGGCATCAACCGGGTGCCGAAGCCGGACGAACTGGTCATGTACACCGAGGAACTCGGGCGGGACACCCCGCAGGACGACGGGATCGAGGTGGTCCTCGACGCGTCCGGCAGGGTGACCGCCGTCCGCGCGTCCGGCGGTCCCGTGGCACCGGGGACCCGCGTGCTGCACGCCGTCGGAGCCGCCGCCGACTGGCTGTCGCAGCGCGCGGGCGAGGGCACGACCATCACGGTCACGACCCGGGTCACCGACCTGCGGACGAACAAGGCCATCCCGCTGACCCCGGAGACCAACATCATCGGCGGCGCGATCGGCCTGGTCCGGAACGGCAGGACCTCGATCACCGCGTCGCGGGACGGCATGGCCAACACCAACATGATCCTGCGGCGCCATCCGCGCACGCTCGCCGGCGTCACCCGCGACGGCAAGCTCGTCATCGCGGTCGTCGACGGCCGCCGGCCGGGCAGCACGATCGGCGCGTCCTTCTTCGAGGCGGCCGCGCTCATGCGCTGGCTCGGCGCGCGCGACGCGGTCAACCTGGACGGCGGCGGGTCGAGCACCATGGTCCTCGGCAAGAAGGTGGTCAACCATCCGTCCGACGGCGCCGAGCGGGGGGTCGGCGACGCCCTCTTGATCGTCGGCGCGCGCTGATCCCGATCAGGCGGGGGAGGCGCCGAACCGGGGCACGTGCCGGACCGGGGTACACGCGAACCCGCTCAGGCGGGGGGCGCCGCGAGGAGCCGGGCGATCGTGTCGTCGTCGCAGGTGTCCCAGAACGTCCCGACCGTGTCTTCGAGGTGGTCGAACGAGGCCGCCTCGAAGAGGACCTCCTGATACTTCGTGATGTCGTAGTGGGTGGTCCCCATCGCGGCGAGGTCGAGCGGGCGGATGTCCATTCCGCGGAACTCCTCGATCTCGCCGTACGAGCTGAGGATCCCCGCGCCGTACGCCCTGAGTTCGCCGTCCTCCCGCATGACGCCGAACTCCAGGGTGAACCAGAACACCTTGGACACGAACTCCAGCGCCTCGTCGGTCTCCACCCGGCGGGCCGCCCGGCCGGCGGCCCGGTACAGCGCGGCGAACCGGGGTGACGCCAGCGTGTTGGCGTGCCCGATCACCTCGTGGATGACATCCGGCTCAGGAGTGTAGAACGGCACGGAATGGTGCCGGATGTACTGGGTGGAGTGGAACAGGCCGTCGGCCAGGACGCCGTAGAACTCGCGGAGCGGGACCAGCCCGGCGGCGGGCAGGTAGCGGAAACCGGTCAGCGGCTCCAGAAGGTCGCCGACCTCCTGAAGCTGCGGGATGCGGTCCTCCGGCAGGCCGAGCCGCGCCGTCGCCTCGAGGAACTCGCGCACCGCGTACTTCTGATGCTTGATCGCCAGTTCCTTGGTGACGAGCGCCCACACATGGTGCTCCTCGTCGGTGTACTCGGCCGTAGGGATGGGGGCACCCGGCTTGTGCACGAGCGCCAGCGCCGCGATCGCGTTGCGGCGCTGACGGTAGACGGCGTCCGCGAAACCGGGGTGGCTCGTGGCCAGCTCGACGACGACGGATCCATCATCCTTCGTCGCCACCGGAGCGAAATACTGCGCTTCTTCGAACATACTCCGATATGACAGCAAGTAACCGCTTAGCTGGCAAGAGTGACCAGCCGAGGTGTGCGAAACGCTCAAATCAGCGTTTTTTCGGGCCAGCGCACTGGTCGATTCGCTCAGTCCGGGCGTACCCTCGGCGCATGCTCGACGCGCTCGACAGCCGCCTGCTGACCACCATGCGGGCCAACCCCCGGATCGGGCTCACCGAACTGGCCCGCCTGCTCGGCGTGGCCCGCGGCACCGTGCAGTCGCGGCTGGACAAGCTCACCGCCCGCGGCGTCATCGGCGACTTCGGCCCGACGATCACGACAGAGCAGATCGGCTACCCCATCCTCGCCTTCGCCTCCCTGCAGATCGCTCAGGGCAAACTGACCGAGGCCGTGCGGTGGCTGGACGGCGTCCCGGAGATCCTCGAGGTCTACGGCACCAGCGGCCAGGCCGACCTGCTGTGCCGCGTGGTCGCCCGCAGCACCCCGCATCTTCAGGAAATCATCGCCCGGATCCTCGCCTCCCCCGCCATCCAGCGCACCGACACGACGATCGCCCTGTCGACCCAGATCCCCTTCCGCATCGAACCCCTGCTGGAGGCCGCGGTCGCACCGCCTGAGACGCGGTCACCGGCCTGAAACGCGGTCATCCGCATTGCGGGTCGCGGGCGCCGACGTTTGGGCCGCGTTCGTCGGCTCAGACGAACCGCGGCTCAGACGGATCTCGCGAGGCGGAAGCCGAGGTCGTCGATGCGGAACGTCGGGTGGCTCTTGCGGCGGCAGGACGCCCGGCATCCCCGGGGCAGATCATGCGCTCCTCCGCCCCGGAACACGCGGTAGGGACCGTAGACACTTGCGTCGTAGACGTCCCAGCACCATTCCCACACGTTGCCGATCATGTCGTACAGGCCCCACGCGTTCGGCTTCCTGGTCCCGACGTCGTGCACCCGCCCGGCGGAGTTCTCCCTGTGCCAGGCGATCTCGTCGAGGTCCCCGTACCGCACCCCGGTCGTCCCGGCCCGGCACGCGTATTCCCACTCCGCCTCGGACGGCAGGCGGTATCCGTCCGTGTCCCAGTCGCAGACCACGTCCTGCGCGTTGGGGTCGTCTCCGATCGCATAGCAAGGAGCCAGCCCCACCGCCTCTGAGAGGCTATTGCAGAACCGGACGGCGTCGATCCAGGACACATCAGTCATCGGCGTCAGTGATCCAGCCGAGCTCACCACGGCCTCATCGGTGACGGATCCATACAGCTCCCGGGTCACCGGAAAGGGCGCCAACAGGAAATCCCCGACCGCGCCCACCCAGCTCGTCCGCGTCCCCTCATCCCGAAGGAGAATCCTCCCTGCGGGAACTCGGATCATTCGCTCCGTGGTCACCTCAGCCGGCGACGATTCACGGCTCACCGTAGGGTCCTGCCCTTCGCCGTCGATTCCGTAGACGCGAGCCGAGGATGGGACGTGCCACCGCGGCAGCACGGCAACAAAAAAAGGGGCCACCCCGTGCGGGGTGGCCCCTTTTCAAAGTTTGTCCGGCGGTGTCCTACTCTCCCACACCGTCCCCGGTGCAGTACCATCGGCGCTGGCAGGCTTAACTTCCGGGTTCGGAAAGTAACCGGGTGTTTCCCTGCCGCTATAACCGCCGTAACCCCATG